>NZ_KB911581.1:4124495-8955726 GCF_000383595.1 Streptomyces bottropensis ATCC 25435
CCCCGCCCCCCCCCGCCCCGCCCCGCCCCGCCCCCCCGCCCGTCGACAGCTGTGGCCCCGCACGGGGTGCCCTGGCCGTCGTCTCAGTCCATCCCGCAGCCCTCCGCGCACCTCTCAGGGACGCCGAAGGTACCCCCACCCCGGTGGTGCCGACAGCTCCGACTCCAGCTCGCGCAGCCTGGACCGGACCGCCGGGTTCGGTCGTACGGTTGCCAGCGCCCGCCACACCTCCAGGTCGTCCTCGCCCCAGGGGGCGTGCGCCCAGTCCGCCAGCAGGTCGGGATCACGGCGGGCTATCAGGGCGGTGCGCAACCCGTCGGCGAGTCGGTGCCGCAGCCGTACGACGGCCGGGGCCTGTGAACCCGGCAGCACCGGCCCTGCGTACGCCGACGCCGCAGCCGTCACCGCGCCCGTCTCCAACCTCCGTTCCACGATCGCCACATCGGTCTCGACCGGCACCATGAGCCGGTACGGCCGCGACCCCAGCAACCCCGGCCCGAGCAGTCGCCGCAGCCGGGCCAGTTCGGCCCGCAGGGTCACCGGCGTCACCGACTCGTCCTCGTACAGCGCGCAGAGCAGCTCGTCTCCGGACAGACCCTCCGGGTGCCGTGCGAGCAGCACCAGGATCTCGCTGTGCCGACGGCTGAGCCTGATCTTCCGTCCGCCTGTGACAAGTTGCGCCTCGTCTCGCCCCAGTGCCGCCAGTTCGAGCGCGTCGGCCGGCGCCCCGGGAGGGGCGAGCAGCGCGAGCTGGGACTCGGCTGCCCTGGCCACCGCCTGGACGAAGCCGAGGCTGTGCGGGTGTGCCAGGCCGTCCCCGCCGGTGATGTCGACCGCGCCGAGCACCCGGCCGGTGCGCGGATCGTGCACCGGCGCCGCCGCACACGTCCACGGCTGCACCCGCCGTATGAAGTGCTCGGCCGCGAACACCTGCACCGGCCGGTCCAGGGCGACCGCGGTGCCCGGCGCGTTCGTCCCGACCACGGACTCCGCCCAGCGCGCGCCCGGCACGAAGTTCATCCGGTCCGCCCGCCGTCTGGTCGCGGCATCCCCCTCCACCCACAGCAGCCGGCCCTGCGCGTCGCACACGGCCAGCAGATGCTCGCCGTCCGACGCGAACGTGCCCAACAACTCCCGGATCAACGGCATGACCCGGGCCAGCGGATGCTCCGCGCGGTAGGAACCGAGGTCGCCGTCCGTCAGTTCCACCCGTGCGGTGCCCTCCGGGCCGACTCCCGCTCTCGCCGAACGCCGCCATGAGTCCGCCACCACCGAACGCACCGGCCGTGCCACCGTTCCCTGCAGCGTGAACACCTCGTGTGCGTGGCGCAGCACCCGCACCCGCTCGACGGGGTCGGCTCCCAGCTCCAGGGCCACCCATGGATCGCTCAACTCGGCCTCCCCGGAGAGCATGCACCGCCGGAACCATCGTCACCGCCGAACACCCGCCCGACAAGCCACGCGACCCCGCCGCTCGCCTCGGACACCGAACCCGCTCGCCTCGGACACCGAACCCGATCACCGCGGATGTGGAACCTGGTCGGCGCCGCGCCCGGACCGCGGCTTCCCGGACGTCCGACCGCGCCGGTCCCGGCGATGCCGGACAGGGTCGACCCGACGAGGCCGGACAGGGTCGACCCGACGAGGCCGGACAGGGTCGACCCGACGAGGCCGGACAGGGTCGACCCGACGAGGTCAGACGGATGTGATCAGACGGAGCTCAGACGGATGTGATCAGACGGGGGTCAGTGGGATGTGACCAGGCGTATATAGCGGTCCCAGTCCCAGTGCGGCCCCGGATCGGTGTGGTCGGTGCCCGGCACCTCGTGGTGACCGATGATGTGGGCGCGGTCCTTCGGTATGCCGTACGTGTCGCAGATCGCCGAAGTGAGCTTCGCCGACTGCTCGTACAGGGCGGCGGTGAAGTATTCGGGCCGGTCCACCCAGCCCTCGTGCTCGATGCCTATGCTGCGGGCGTTGTAGTCCCAGTCGCCCGCGTGCCAGGCGATGTCGCGCTCACGGACGCACTGGGTGACCCGCCCGTCGCCCGAGCGCAGCACATAGTGCGCGGAGACCTGTTTCGCCGGGTTCCAGAAGACGGGCATGGTGTTCTTGTACGTCGTCTGCGTCACATGAATGATCACGAGGTCGATGGGCCGGTCGGCCGGTCGGTCCGCCGAGGTGTAGTTGGCGGGGCTCGCCGGTTCCCACAGGGCCGGCGTGCGGTCGACGGGCGGGGGCTGGGTTCCGGCCCGCGGTCTCGGGAGCAGGACGTAGGGGATCGCGCCGAAGGCGGTGCCCCGCAGGAGCCGGCGCCTGCTCGGCGACGGCCTGGCTCGCTCCATCTGGGTCCGCCTTTCAGGGGATCGCGCTCGGACTTCGCAGTCGAAGACGCATCCGCAGGTCGAATGGCTGCGCCTCACGTGAATCACGGTACGGCGATCGCCGGTCGGCCCGTCCGGGCGGGCGGAAGACGGTGGACAGAGAGCCGATTGTGGATAACCACGTCACCCGGAAGGGGGATGCGCCAGCCCGAGTCCGTGAATCGCGGCGTTCCCGGGCCGCGTCACGGTCGCACTCCGGCCGTCGCCGGATCGTCCAGCACAGCGCGTACGACCGAGTGGGCCGCGCCCAGCAGAGGCCCTTCGGAGCCCAGCCGGGACACGGTGACGGCGCATGCCGGACCGGCCGTCCGGCGGGCCAACTCCCGCTCCAGCGACGGCAGCAACCAGGGAGCGAGTGCGGCCAGGGCGCCGCCGAGCACCACGGTCTCGGGGTCCAGCAGATTGACCGCGCCGGTCAGCGCGATACCGAGTGCCGTACCGGCGCCGCGCAGGGCCCGGCGCACATCCTTGTCACCGGCCGCGGCCCGCTCCGCGAGGAACTCGACACGACGCTCTCCCGGTTCCAGGCCCGCGGCCCGGAGCACGGCCTCCTCACCGGCGTACTGCTCCAGGCAGCCGCGTCCACCGCAGGCGCAGTCGGGGCCTTCCGGACGGACCGGGACATGCCCCAGCTCACCCGCGAAACCGCGCGTTCCACGCAGCAGCCGGCCGTCCACGACGACCGCACCGCCGATGCCGATCTCGGCGGAGACGTGCAGGAAGTCCTGCGGGGTGCCCTCGCCGAGCCAGAGTTCCGCGAGGCCGCCGAAGTTCGCCTCGTTGTCCACGGTCACCGGCAGGCCGCGGGGCAGCAGGGCGCCCAGGTCCGTGTCGTGCCAGTCGAGGTTGGGCGCGCGGACCACCGTCCGGGCGTCGCTCGCCACCAGCCCGGGCACGGCGACCGCGAGTCCCGCCGGCCACAGGCCCTCGCCCTCCGCTTCGGCGACGACCTGCCGGACCAGTCGGGTGAGGTCGTCGATGACCGGTTCGGGCGATCGGCCGCGGTTGGTGCCGTGCCGTACCGCCCGTGCGCGCACCTGCCCGCGCAGGTCCACGGCGCAGACCGCGAGGTGGTCGACCCCGATCTCCGCCCCGATGCCGGCGGGCCCGCGTCCGCTGAGGGCGAGCGCCGAGCCGGGCCGCCCGACCCGGCCGGGACGCTCTGGGCCCAGCTCTTCCAGGAGTCCCGAGCGGATCAGCTCGTCGACCAGGGTCGAGACGGCGGCCCGGGTCAGACCGATGCGGGAGGCGACGGCGGCCCGGGACAGCGGCCCCTCGGCGTTGACGGAATGCATGACCCGGGAGAGGTTGCGGCGGCGCATGCCCTGCTGATTGTCGGGCAGTCGACGCCCGGAGCCGCCCGCGCGGGATGCGTGCAGTGGTGCGGTCATGCCTCCCCCGGCTCCGGTCGGTATGTCCTGATGGCTGTCCTGTAGATCATGCAGGAGTCGTATTTTCCCACGTCGGACACCCCGGTTTGGTCAGCTGCCGTCCGTCCGGGTCCGGTCAGCTGCCGTCCCTCTCGCGCTCCAGCAGCGGTGCGGCGTCGGACAGGACCCCGGAGATCCTGGCCAGCGTCTCCTCGTCCCGCTCCACGGCCTCCAGCACCGGCCCCCGTGCCGTGTCCCAGCGGCGGGCGACCGCGGCCGGGTCCTCGCCGGTGAGCAGTCCGGCGGCCTGCGCGGCGGCGCCCAGGGCGACCAGTTCCCTGGCCTCGGGGACCTGCACGGCGCGCCCCGACAGGCGGCGCACGGTCTGCTGCCAGGCGGTGCCCCGCGCGCCCCCGCCGATCAGGAGCAGCGGCGCGGAGGTGTCCGCGTCGGCGTCGAGCACCAGGTCGAGGGCGCCGAGCAGCGAGTGGACGGCACCGTCGTACGCGGCCTGCAGCAGCTGGCCGCCCGTCGTGTCGTGGCGCAGTCCGTGCAGCAGGCCCGAGGCGTGCGGCAGGGCCGGGGTGCGCTCGCCGTCCAGATAGGGCAGGAGAGTGGCGCCGGTGTTCGGCTCCACGGCCTCGCGGTCCAGATGCAGCAGGGCGGCGATCCGGTCGACGGCCTGGGTGCAGTTCAGGGTGCAGGCCAGGGGAAGCCAGTCACCGTGCGCGTCGGCGAAGCCCGCCACCGTGCCGGTCGGGTCCGCGGGGCGGTGCCGGGAGACGGCGTACACCGTGCCGGAGGTGCCGAGGCTCAGCACCGGGGTGCCCGGGCGCAGCCCGAGTCCCAGCGCGGCGGCCGCGTTGTCGCCCGTACCGGCGGCGACCAGGGTGCCCCTGGCGAACGGCAGGTCGTGTGCGTCCCGTACGGTCCCGGCGACCTCGCCCGGCCGGACCACGCGGGGCAGCAGCGCCGGGTCCAGCCCCACCCGGTCGAGGACCTCCGCGTCGTACGCCTCCGTCGCCGACGCCCACCATCCCGTGCCGGAGGCGTCACCGCGGTCGGTCGTGCCCTGACCGGTGAGACGCTCGGTGAGGTAGTCGTGCGGCAGACGTACGGCGGTCGTCGCGCGGATCGCCTCGGGCTCGTTCTCGGCCAGCCAGGCCCACTTCGTGACGGTGAACGACGGTCCCGGCACGCTGCCGGCGCGCTCCGCCCAGGCCTTCGCACCGCCCAGTTCCTCCACCAGACGGGCGGCCTGGGGCGCCGAGCGCACGTCGTTCCACAGCAGCGCCGGACGGACCGGTTCGCCCCGGGCGTCGAGGGTGACGAGGCCGTGCTGCTGGCCGCCGATCGACACCGCGGAGGCCTCCCGCGCCGGCTCACCGCACTGGTGCAGTGCCTCGCGCAGCGCGTCCCACCACTGGCGCGGATCGCTCTCCCGGCCCGCACCGGAGGAGACGGTGTGCGGCGCCTGCCCGCTCGCCACCACCCGTCCGGTCGACGCGTCGACGACCAGGGCCTTGGTGGACTGTGTGGACGAGTCCACACCGACGACGAGCGGACCCTCGGCTGCTGACATCGGGCTTCTCCCTCTCACACGGCTCGTGACGTGCCGCTGACGCGGCCGGCGCCTCTGTCCGGCGACATCTTGCCTTCCCGGAGACGTGTCCGCATACTAATTTGTAAATCGCCATGACGAAATAGTCGGAGCGCAAGGAGCCGCGGCATGAACTACCAGCCCACCCCCGACGACAGGTTCACCTTCGGCCTGTGGACCGTCGGCTGGCAGGGACGGGACCCGTTCGGCGACGCCACCCGGCGCGCCCTCGACCCGGTCGAGACGGTGCGGCGCCTGGCCGAGCTCGGCGCCCACGGTGTGACCTTCCATGACGACGACCTGATCCCCTTCGGGTCCTCGGACACCGAGCGCGAGGAGCACATCAAGCGCTTCCGCGCGGCCCTGGACACCACCGGCATGACCGTGCCGATGGCGACCACCAACCTCTTCACGCACCCGGTCTTCAAGGACGGCGCGTTCACCGCCAACGACCGCGACGTCCGCCGGTACGCCCTGCGCAAGACCATCCGCAACATCGACCTGGCGGTCGAACTGGGTGCCGAGATCTACGTCGCCTGGGGCGGCCGAGAGGGTGCCGAGTCCGGCGCCGCCAAGGACGTCCGGGACGCGCTCGACCGCATGAAGGAGGCCTTCGACCTCCTCGGCGAGTACGTGGTCTCCCAGGGCTACGACCTGAAGTTCGCGATCGAGCCCAAGCCGAACGAGCCGCGCGGCGACATCCTGCTCCCCACGGTCGGCCACGCCCTCGCGTTCATCGAGCGCCTGGAGCGCCCGGAGCTGTACGGCGTGAACCCCGAGGTCGGTCACGAGCAGATGGCCGGGCTGAACTTCCCGCACGGCATCGCCCAGGCCCTCTGGGCGGGCAAGCTCTTCCACATCGACCTCAACGGCCAGTCCGGCATTAAGTACGACCAGGACCTCCGCTTCGGCGCGGGCGACCTGCGCTCCGCCTTCTGGCTGGTCGATCTGCTGGAGAGCGCCGGATACGCGGGCCCCAAGCACTTCGACTTCAAGCCGCCGCGTACCGAGGACTTCGACGGCGTGTGGGCGTCGGCGGCCGGCTGCATGCGCAACTACCTGATCCTCAAGGAGCGTGCGGCGGCCTTCCGCGCGGACCCGGCGGTCCAGGAGGCCCTGCGCACCGCACGCCTGGACCAGCTCGCCCAGCCCACGGCCGCCGACGGTCTGCAGGCCCTGCTCGGGGACCGTACGGCCTTCGAGGAGTTCGACGCCGAGGCCGTCGCCGCGCGCGGTATGGCTTTCGAGCAGCTCGACCAGCTGGCCATGGACCACCTGCTGGGCGCGCGCGGCTGATCACGCGCGCGTGGGAGGCCTTTTCCGCTGACGCGGCAGGGGTCTCCCGCCGCCCCGGTCGGGGTCTGTGGCGGTGTCTTTCCGCGCCTCTCTCGGTCGATCCCTGCGCGGAATTCTTCGAGATCATGCGCTTCTTGGCATGAGTCGTATCAACTGCCGTGCAGGGCTCGCGCCTTGGCCGTTCTGCGGCGACTGTGGTCGGTATGGGCATGCCGCCGACACCGTCCGAGCCGCCCCGGCCGCCGGAGGGCACACCGCCGCTCCACGGGGGAGGGTTCGGGCCGCCGACAGGTGGCTTCGGGCCGCCGCCGGGCGATCCGACCCGGGGACACATACCACCACCCGGGGCCTTCGGGCCGTATGCACAGGGTGGTGCCCTGCCTCCATCGGGGCAGGGCGGTGGCTGCCGGCCCCCGGGTCAGGGCGGGGGTCGGCAGCCACCCGATCCGCACGGCGGACCTCCTCCCGGTCGCCGGCGCAACGCCCCCCTCCTCGTGTCGGCCGGGATCATCGCCGTGGGTGCCGTCATCGCCCTGGTGCTGGTCCTCCTTGGGGACGAGACGTCGCCGGACGACCGGCCGTCGGGCGGAACCCACGGCAGTACGGACCCTTCGCCCACCCCCACCCCGTCGTTGAGCCTTCCCTCCGGACTGCCCAGTGACCTTCCGGCCATGCCCTCGGGCTTCCCGAGCAACCTGCCCAGCGCGTTCCCGAGCGAGATTCCGAGCGACCTCGATCCGTTCGTTCCCGACCCGGTCGGGGATGTTGAGTGAGGGAGAACCACCGGGCACGGCGCCGGAGCGGTGGCTGCCCGCAGCATGCACGACGGACGACCGACAGCGGCTCACGCGCGCGGCCGACGTTCCGCCCCGGCTCGGCCCGCCCGCCTCGCCCGCCCGCCCCAGCCGGCCCGCCCGGCCCGCTCACCCGGAACGGCCTCAGGCGTCGGCCTCCGCGCCGACGGATGCCAGTGCCGTCGCCGGATCCCGTGCCGCCGGGCCCGCGGGCACCCACCGCCCCCGCTCCTTGCGATAGGGCCACCACCGGCCGTCCCGGCCCAGCCGCAGCTGGGCCGAGCCATCGACCACGGTCCAACGGTTACCCGCGGCGCGCAGCTCGGGCCGTTCGCCCTCCTCCCAGGCCGTCGCCAGAGCGGCACGCGCGCGTGCGAGCGAGTCCGCCGGTGGGTGCCACTCCTCGTCCAGGACGGCGAGCCCGGCCGCCCCGCCGTGACGCCAGGCCCGCACGGCCGGCTCCAGCCCTTCCCGGCCGCGCCCGGAGCCCTGACGAAGCCGTGCCATGATGCTCGGCCCCGGATCGCCGGAGGCCAGCCGCACCGCGTCCTGAGGGACGGTCGGCTCCACGTCCGGGGGCTGTCGCTCGTGGCCGGGACGGAGGGCCTCGGCCAGCATCCGATGGGCTTCCCGGGCCGTCCGCGCCGCCAGGAACTCCAGCGCGGCAGGGTCCACCCCGGGCGCGGGCGGGGTTTCGGTGTGCAGGGAGGCCGGCAGACCGGGCTCTGCCGGCAGCGGGGGCGGCTCGGGCAGCGGCGGAAGGATCCCGCCCGCCGCGAACGCCTCGGCGGCGTCCAGCCCGTCCTGGTGGCTGCCCCGGAGACCTTCCGGAGCCGGCTGTTCGTCCGCGACCGCGGCGATGCTGCGCACCTGCAACTCGGCCAGGAGCGCACGCTCGGCGCGCCCCCGCATCAGCAGCAGGACGAACGGGTCCTGGTCCAGCAGCCGGGCCACCTGGTGGCAGAGGGCCGCGGTGTGGCCGCAGTGGTCCCAGGCACCGCAGTCGCACCGCGCCTCCAGATCACCGAGGCCGGGCAGCAGTTCGACCCCCGCGGCAGCGGCGTCCTCGACCAGATGTGGTGGCATCTCACGGTCGAGCAGAGCGGCGATGTGTCCGGCCCGCTCGACCGCCATGCCCACGAAACGGTGCCAGTGGTCCTCGGAGAGCTCCTGCAGCAGCACGTCGGCGCGGTGGGCGGTGCCGTCGCGGTCCTGGACGACCGCGGTGACGCGCCCGGGGCGCACCGAGACCGCGCCCACGGCTCCCGCGCGCGCGAGCCTGCGCCCCGCCTTGACCTGTTGCCCGTCCAGAGCCGACTCCTCCAGCGCGTTTAACCAGGCCCGGCCCCACCACGTCCGTGCCGGACCCCGCCCGGGAGCGGGAGCGGGCACCGTGAACGTGCGCTCGTCGTCGTGTCCCGTGCGTTCCGTCATCGTGCGTCCCCTCGCAGCTCGACCAGGTCGGCCAGTTCGACGTCGGACAACTCGGTCAGTGCCGTGTCGCCGCCCAGCACCGCGTCGGCCAACTCCCGCTTGCGCAGGAGCATCTCCGCGATGCGGTCCTCGATCGTCCCTTCCGTGACCAGTCGGTGCACCTGCACCGGACGGGTCTGGCCGATGCGGTACGCCCGGTCCGTGGCCTGCGCCTCGACGGCCGGGTTCCACCAGCGGTCGTAGTGCACGACATGTTCGGCACGGGTCAGGTTCAGCCCCGTGCCGGCGGCCTTCAACGACAGCAGGAAGACGGGCACTTCGCCCTTCTGGAAGCGCTCGACCATCGCCTCGCGCTCGGTGACCGGTGTCCCGCCGTGCAGGAACAGCGTGGGCACACCGCGTGCCGCCAGATGACGTTCCAGGAGCCGTGCCATCCGGACGTACTGTGTGAACACCAGGACGCCCGTCCCTTCGGCGAGGATCGTGTCCAGCAGTTCGTCCAGCAGCTCCGTCTTCCCGGATCTGCCCGCGATGCGTGGCCGTTCCTCCTTGAGGTACTGGGCCGGATGGTTGCAGATCTGCTTCAGCCCGGTCAGCAGCTTCACGATCAGTCCGCGGCGCGCCATGCCGTCGGCGTCGGCGATCTCCGCCATCGTCTCGCGGACCAACGCCTCGTACAGCCCGACCTGTTCCCTGGTGAGCGACACGGTCCGATCGGTCTCGGTCTTCGGCGGGAGCTCCGGCGCGATGCCCGGGTCCGACTTGCGTCGGCGCAACAGGAACGGCCGTACGAGGCGGGTGAGCCGCTCGGCCGCGACAGGATCCCGGCTTCCTTCCATGGCCTGCGCGTACCGGGTGCGGAAGGTGCCGAGCGAGCCGAGGAGGCCCGGAGTGGTCCAGTCGAGGATCGCCCACAGTTCGGAGAGGTTGTTCTCCACCGGCGTACCGGTGAGCGCCACGCGCGCGCGTGCCCCGATCGTGCGCAGTTCCTTCGCCGTGGCCGAGTAGGGGTTCTTCACGTGCTGGGCCTCGTCCGCCACGACCATGCACCAGGACACGTCGGCCAGGCGGGACGCGTCGAGTCGCATCGTGCCGTAGGTGGTGAGGACGAACTCACCGTCGCCGAGCCCGTCCAGGCCGCGCACGGATCCGTGGAAGCGGCGCACGGGGACGCCCGGCGCGAACTTCTGGATCTCTCGCTGCCAGTTGCCCATGAGCGAGGCCGGACAGACGACGAGAGTGGGCCCGGCCGACGCGGGGTCCGCCTGCCGGTGCAGATGCAGCGCGATCAGGGTGATCGTCTTGCCCAGGCCCATGTCGTCGGCGAGACAGCCGCCGAGGCCGAGGGACGTCATCCGGGCCAGCCAGTCGAGGCCACGCAGCTGATAGTCCCGCAGTGTCCCGGCCAGCCCGGACGGCTGCCTGACCGGCACCTGCCTCTCGGGGTCCGACAGCCGCTCCCGGAGTGTCGCCAGCCACCCCGTGGGCCGCACGTCGACCATCCGGCCGTCGACCTCCGTGGAGCCCGTCAGAGCGGCGCCGAGCGCGTCGAGAGGCGACACCTTGTGGTCCCGCCGCGCACGCGCGTGGCGGATCTTTTCCGGGTCCACCAGGACCCACTGGTCGCGCAGCCGCACCAGGGGCCGGTTCGCCTCCGCCAGCTGGTCCAACTCCTGCCGGGTGAGCCGCTGGTCGCCCAGGGCGAACCACCAGTCGAGGGTGAGCAGTGCGTCGGAGGACAGGTACGACGGGGTGGCCGACGGCGCGGTCGCGGGGCCGTCCCGCTCGTCGCCGTCCGGTGGGCCGATGACCGCGCGGGCTGTCAGCCCGCGCGTCAGTTCCTTCGGCCAGTGCACGTCGACGCCGGCCGTTGCCAGCAGCCCGGCGCCCTCACCGAGCAGCTCGGCGACCTCCTCGTCGGCGAGTTCCACCACGTCCGGCACGGCTGCCGACAGCAACGGGGTGAGTGGCGGCCAGGCGCGGACCGCGCGGCGCAGCGCCGACAGGGCGTCCATCCGCGCGCGGGGGCCGAAGGGCCCGGTGGCGGCCCACACGGCGGAGGCGTCCGCGACGAGCGCCGGGTCGCTCACGCTGTGCACCTGCGGGACGGCGCGGAACGTCGGCTCGGCCCCGCCCGCCCCGTCGGCGCGGACCGAGGTGAGCCCCAGGACCTCGATGCGCAGCGAGACGCGGACCCCCGAGTCGTGCCCGGAGGCCACGTCCGCGGCCCAGGCACGTTGCTCGGGGACGTACTGGGGCTCACGTGCGGCGAAGGCGGGGCCGGCCGCCGCGATGCCGGCGGCCGGGGAGCGGGGCAGTGTGTCCATGACGGCGTCGAGGAACTCGCGCAGCAGCCGCTCCGGATCGGGCAGCCGCAACGGCTCGCCGAGGTCGACGGGCACCGCGTGTGCCTCGGGCGGCATCGCGGCGGCCAGCTCCCTCACCCGGTCCACGTCCTGCGCGCGCAGCGGACCGGCCCGCCAGGCGTCATGGCCGCTCGCGGTCACACCGGGCAACAGCAGCCCGCGCGCGGCGAACTGCAGTGCCAGCACGGCAGCCGCGCCCCAGAACGCGGTCGCCCGGTCGGACTCCGTGGCAGCACGCCCGCGCGTGAGCACCGGCAGCGCGGCACGTACCGGGAGCGACACGGCGGGCACCGTCACCTGCCGGACGCCGTCACCGCCGGGCAGGACGACGGTCACCTCCCCGGTGGTGCCGTGGGCCACCGGGGGCGGCGCCGAGCCGTCCGTCCGCCAGAAGGACACGCGGCCGGTACGGGCGGGGTCCGCCGCGATGAAGACGGCGTGGCAGCGGGTCAGCTCGTCGATGTCGGAAGGAGATGCCACGGGGTTCGTCGGCACAGGGATATCGGACTCCTCAAATTTGACTACCTAGCCAGGATCGCCGAGGTTACCTCGCTTCAAACCTTGGACGGGTCCGCAATGAAGTGACGTGGGTCACTTTTGCCCGTCGGTGGTGAGGGCATCTCAGGGTTGTACGGGGGTTCGATTCAGGGGCGTGTCAGGGTCGTGGTCCGGAACCGCGGGGACTCCGCTCCCGTTTTCAGGACAGAGAGCGGCAATGGCCGCGAAGGAGGCGACCGAGATGTCGAAGAGTACGAAGATCGTCGCGGGGGGTGCGGCCATCGGGATCGTCCTGCTGATCCTGTTGCCCTTCCCCTTCTGGGCCAATCTCCTGATAGTCCTGGGGATCCCCACGGCCGCGTACCTCGCGCTGGACCCCTCGCAGCGGCGCAGGCTGCGTCGGGTGGGCCGCAAGGAGATCGGCCGCTGAGTTCCCGCCGGCCCGCACGCGGGCCGGCGGCACGTCCCGCTCAGTTGGGACGTACGGCGATCTTGTCGAGGGATTCCAGGAGGCCGGGCAGTTCCGGTCCCCGTCCCACCGGCAGGACTTCGCCGGGCTCCTCGTCGAGAAGGACGAACGCGATGTCGTCGGTCCTGGCCACCATCGACCAGCCGGGGCCGTCGGCTCGGAGTGTCCGGGCGTCGCCCGGCGCGAAGGAGGAGCGGACGCGCCCGAGGGGCGGCGGGGACTCCACATACGCGCGAGCCTCGGCGAGGACGCGACGGATGCCCGTGCGAGGGATGCCCTGGTCCTTGCCGGAGTCTGTCGCAGCCCCGGCCGTCGTCGCGTCACCTGACGCCGTCACGTCGCCCGTTGCCGCCCGGTCCGCGCCGTCCTGCCCGGCGAACGCGGCGTCGTCGATCTGCTCCCGCCACGTGGACCACTGCAGCGCGATCTCGTCGGCTCCCAGGCGCCGCTGGGCGGGACCCCAGGTGCCGGTGTCCGGCGGACTCAGCGGGGGCAGGTCCGAGACCTCCGGGTCGGGATCGTGCGGGGCGGGCACCCCCGGAGCCGCCACCGCCACGGCGAGGGGCCAGCCGGGCAACGCCGCCACGACCGAGTGCTCATCGGGTGAGAGGTCGTACTCCATGCCGCAGTCCCATGACGCGATGGCCACGGCGACCAGCGACACGTCGTCCACCGCCACCGTCCAGCGGGCACCTTCGCCATCCTGCCCGAGGACGATTCCGTACCCGTCGGCGAGCGGGGCGAGACCGAGGGCCGCGCAGGCCTCCGGATAGTCGTCGCCCAGCACGCTGGGAAAGTTCGCGGGCGTGAGCAGTACCGCCGTCAGCACATACAGTGCGTCGTCGTCCCCGGCGGTGACGGCGTCGTCGTCCGTCCCGGCCATGCCGGCCTCCCATTGCTCTCGCTCGTCCGTCGGCGCACCCTAATGCGCCCGACGTGCCCTTGTCACGAGCGGGTACCCGGTGCGGAGCCGCAGGTGTCCGGGTGGACGGGGCGAATCGACCGAGACCCCACTCGTTCAGGCGGCGGGCAGCCCCAGAAGTGAGCGCGCCACCGTCTGCGGGGACTCGTCCCGCTCCCGCGCGAGTGCGATGACCGCCCGGCACGCCAGTTCGCTGACCCCGAACGACAGGGCCTCGGGCGACACCCAGGTCACTGCCTCGTCGACCTGGTCCTGGTCGTCCTCGGCGGACGCGGAGATGTAGACGGCGGCCGCCTCGAACAGGTTGTGCGTGCGTTTCGCCTCCTGCGCGGTGTTCTCGGTGCGCAACGAGTCGAAGAATCTACCGAAGGACTTGCGAACACTCTCGAACATATGGGCTACATACCCCCTGTGTCGGTGTCACAGCCGTCCTCGACAACGTAGAGACGCGGTCGCGGTCGCAGAAGGGGGAGGGCGGACCGGAGCACGTGCGACCGGCACGTGCGGGACGCCGGGCGGATCGGGCCCACCCGGGCCGCCCCGGGGCTCAGTCCACGCGCGCGGCGAGTGCGAGGAATCGGGTGTCCTCGTCGGCGTACGACGTCATGCGCCAGCCCGCGGTGGCCAGCAGCGGCTGGAGGCTCTCCTCGGCCCGCAGGTCCTCCGGGGTGATCCGCCGCCCCTGCCGCGCCGCGAGCGCCGCCCGGCCGATGGGGTGGAAGAGCGCGAGCGTGCCGCCCGGCCGGACCACCCTCGCCAGCTCCCGCAGGTTCTCGGCCGGATGCGGAAGGTGTGCGACGAGGCCCGCGGCGAACACCGCGTCCAATGACTCCGTGCGCAGCGGCAGCGCGGCCACGTCGGCGAGCAGCAACTGCCCGTCGCGGCCCCGTCCGGCCCGTGCGGCGGCCTCCAGCATGGCGGGTGTCAGATCCGCCCCGAGCACCACTCCGGAGGGCCCCACGGCGTCGCGCAACGGCGTCAGGGCCCGGCCCGTGCCGCACCCCGCGTCCAGCACCCGGTCGCCCGCGCGCAGGCCGAGGTCGGCGACCGCGGCGGCGTAGGCGGGGCCGTCGTCGGGGAACCGGGTGTCCCAGTGCGCCGCCCGTGCCGTGAAGAACTCCTGGACATGTGTGTGGTCGTCACTCATGCCCCGCATGATCCCGCACCGGAACAGCCCAGAAGACGACGCACACGTTCAGGCGGCAGGCGATCGTTCCAGTGCATATATGCGCCACATTCCAGCACCTTTCGAAATGCGCCCCCTCCGTGCTCCCGTGCCCCCACTAGCGTCCCGGAGCCATGGGACACCTGGACCACGCCACCTTCGGCTGGCTTACCCCCGCGCTGTCGTACGTCATGGCCTCCATCGGCGCCGCGCTCGGCCTGCGCTGCACGGTCCGCGCACTCGGCACCACCGGCAGGTCCCGCCGCAACTGGCTCGTCACCGCGGCGTCGGCGATCGGCACCGGTATCTGGACCATGCACTTCGTGGCGATGCTCGGCTTCGGCGTCAGCGGGACCGAGATCCGTTACGACGTGCCGCTGACCATCCTGAGCCTCCTCGTCGCCATGATCGTGGTCTGCGGCGGAGTGTTCGCCGTCGGCCACAGCCGCGACCGGGGCCGGGCCCTCCTCCTGGGCGGGCTCGCCACCGGCCTCGGCGTCGCGAGCATGCACTACCTGGGCATGGCCGCCGTCCGACTGCACGGCGACGTGACCTACGACCCGGCACTGGTCGCGCTCTCCGTCGGGATCGCCGTGGTCGCCGCGACCGCCGCCCTATGGGCGGCGCTCAACATCGAGTCGCCCCTCGCTGTCACCGTCGCGTCCCTGGTCATGGGCGCGGCGGTGAGCAGCATGCACTACACCGCCATGTGGGCGGTGCGGGTGGAGGTCACTCCGTCCGGGGCGGTCCTGCCCGGGGCCACGGCGATGCAGTTCATCTTCCCCCTCGCCGTCGGCCTCGGGTCCTACCTCTTCCTCACCTCGGCGTTCGTCGCGCTGTCGCCCACGGCAGGGGAGCGGGAGGCGTCCGCGTCGGCCCAACGGCCGGTCGAGAACGCCGCCGCCCACTAGCCGTGCGCCGGCCTTCCGTTCCCGCCCCCGAACCACTCCGATCGAGGAGGCCATGCGTACACCCCGCACCACCCCGACAGCCGGCGCCGAGCCGCCGCCCCGGCCCACCGTACGCGGCCGCCGCGCCCACGCCGGACCACCCGCCGACGAGCGCTTCGACCCCGACGGGACCGGCACTCCGACGACCGGACCGCCGCCGCGCGCGGGACGCCGGCACATACGCCCCCGCACCGTCCGGGCCAAGATCGTCTGCCTGCTGATGGTGCCCGTCGTCTCCCTGCTCGCCCTGTGGGCGTACGCCACTGTCACCACCGCCCAGGACATCGCCCGCATCAGACAGTCGCAGCGCGTCGACGCCTCCGTACGCGGCCCCGTCGCCGACGCCGTCGCGGCACTCCAGGCCGAGCGCGTGGCCGCCGTGCGCCACGCCACCAGACCCACCGCGCAGAGCGAGAACGAGCTGCGGACCACGGCGAGACGCACCGGCCGGGCGCTCGACGCACTGCGCCTGGGGGACCGCCACACCGTCGCCGACGGCGCCGACCTGCCGCCAGGAGTCGCCGAACGGCTCGCCGGGTTCGTGACCGGCGCCGACCGGCTGAGCGCGCTGCGCACGTCGGTGCTCGACCGCCGGACCGGCTGGATCGAGACGTACGAGCGTTACACCACGACCATCGCCACCGCCTTCGGCGTGGGCGGCGCGCTCACCGGAGTCCAGGACGCCGAAGTCGGCTCCGACGCGCGCGTGCTGCTGGAGTTCTCCCGCGCCGCGGAGGCACTGGCCCAGGAGGACACGGTTCTGGCCGGCGCCCGCCTGGCCGGAACCCTCGACCGTGAGCGGCTGCGCCTGTTCACCGGCGCCGTCGACACCCGCCGCACCCTGACCGAGGCCGCCGGTGCCGACCTGCGCGGCCCCGAACGGGCCGCCTGGCAGGAACTCTCCGGTGAACGCGCCTACGCCGAACTGCGCGCCGTCGAGGACGAGGTGGCGGCGAGACGCCCCGGAGCCCAGGCGCTCGGCGCCGCTCCCGAAGGGGCCTGGAAGTCCGCCCACGCGCGCGTGCGCGACGGCATGCGCGGCATCGAGTCCGACGCCGGACGCGAAACCGCCGACTCCGCCGGCCCGTTCACCCGCGCCCTGCTCACCCCGGCGGGAGCCGCCGTACTCCTCGGCCTCGCCGCCGTCGCCGCGTCGCTCGTCATCTCCGTACGCATCGGACGCGGCCTGGTCGTCGAGCTGGTCAGGCTGCGCAACGACGCCCTGGAGATCGCCCGCCGCAAACTGCCCCACACCATGCGGAGACTGCGCGCCGGGGAGGAGATCGACGTCGACACCGAGGCCCCGCCCGGACCGCCCGCGCAGGACGAGACCGGTCAGGTCGCCGAAGCCCTCGGCACCGTCCACCGAGCGGCCCTCCACGCCGCCGTCGAGCGCGCCGAACTCGCCGACGGCATCTCCGGCGTCTTCGTCAATCTGGCCCGCCGCAGCCAGATCCTCGTCCACCGTCAACTGAGCCTGCTCGACAGCATGGAACGCCGCTCCGACGACCCCGACGAACTCAGCGACCTCTTCCGCCTCGACCACCTCACCACCCGCATGCGACGCCACGCGGAAAGTTTGATCATTCTCTCCGGAGCCGCTCCGGGGCGCGCCTGGCGTCTGCCCGTCTCGCTGACCAACGTGGTCCGCGCCGCCGTCTCCGAGATCGAGGACTACGCGCGCGTGGAGGTACGGCAGCTTCCCGAAGCGAAGATCGTCGGCGCCGCGGTGGCCGACCTCACCCACCTCCTGGCGGAACTCGTGGAGAACGCCGCCCAGTTCTCACCGCCCCACACGCGCGTGCGGATCACCGGCGAACCGGTCGGCAACGGATACGCCGTCGAGGTCGAGGACCGGGGCCTCGGCATGGGCAAGGAGACCCTGATCGAGGCCAACCGCCGCATCGAACAGTCCGAGGCCCTGGACCTGTTCGACAGTGACCGCCTCGGCCTCTTCGTGGTGAGCCGTCTCTCCGCCCGCCACGACATCAAGGTCCACCTGCGCACCTCGCCCTACGGCGGCACCACCGCGGTGGTCCTCCTCCCCACCACCCTGCTCCACGACGGCGTGCCGGAACGTTCCCCTCGCGCCGCCGCCGAGGCGCGGCCGCGGCCCGCGGAACGCGAGCACGCGCGCGTGGCCGCCGCCCCGCACCAGGAACCCGTCGAACAGGCCGCGGACCGGCGCGCCCTCATGGCCCCCGTCGCCTCCACCGGGCCGGCCGCGGCTCACCGCGGTGCGGACGGCCCGCCCGAGCCGCCGCCCGGCGTCACCGCCCTGCGGCCCCACCGCCCCGCACCGGAACCGGACAGTTCCGGCGAACTGCCGCGCCGTGTGCGTCAGGCGCACCTCGCGCCCCAACTCCGTCGACAGCGCGCCGGGCCACCCACTCCGACGACGACCTCCCTGCCGGACGACACACGCACGCCGGAGCTCGTACGGGACCGCATGGCGGCCTACCGCGAGGGCTGGGCGCGAGGCGGCGGCAGAGCACCCGGCGGGGGCGTCACCCACAACCCCGCGACGGGCAGCGACAGCAGCGAAGGAGACCTCGCATGATCCACGACCCGAGCACCAGGGCCACCGAGCGGTCCGGTGAACTCGACTGGCTGCTGGACGACCTGGTTCTGCGCGTGCACGAGGTACGGCACGCCGTGATCCTGTCCAACGACGGGCTCGCCGTCGGCGCCTCCGGCGACCTCACCCGCGAGGACGCTGAACACCTCGCCGCCGTCGCCTCCGGCTTCCACAGCCTCGCCAAGGGCACGGGCCGCCACTTCGGCGCCGGTGGCGTACGCCAGACCATGGTGGAGATGGACGACGGCTTCCTCTTCGTGGCGGCCGCCGGCGACGGTTCCTGTCTCGCCGTCCTCACCTCGGTCACCGCCGACATCGGGCTGGTGGGCTACGAGATGGCGCGGCTGGTGAAACGCGTCGGAGAGCACCTCCGCACACCGACCCGCGCCGGCGCCCGCCCGCCCGCGGCCGGATGAACAAGGAACGGGCCGTGCTCATGACCGAGGGCAGCACAGACGCTTCGCGGGAGCTGTCGGGCAGCCGGTGGTTCGACAACGAGGCAGGGCCGCTCGTCCGCCCCTACGCCATGACGGGCGGCCGCACCAAGTCCGGCCCGAGCGGGTCCCGTTTCGACCTCATCGCGCTGGTCACGCTCGACGTGGACGCACCCGGAGCCGACGACGACCTGCTCGGCCCCGAGCACCGCGCACTCGTCGAACTGTGCCGTACCGAGACCCAGTCGGTCGCCGAACTCGCCGCGGACACCGACCTGCCCGTCGGTGTGGTGCGGGTCCTCCTCGGCGACCTCCTGGAGCTGCGCAGGGTCACCGTCAGCCGTCCCGTACCCCCCGCGCAGCTTCCGGACGAGCGGATCCTGCGCGAGGTGATCGAAGGGCTCAAGGCGCTGTAGACGCACAGGCACATACGTCCAGCCCGGACCGACTTGTGCACCGAACCAGTCACCGAACACGCACGAAAGTGGTCGGTGACATGAAAAACCGGTCCAACGCCCCATGAAGGAGCGGCAGTTGTCATGATGCTGACTTCTCACAGCCGTACCGATGTCGACCACGGCCGACACTCCCGAGAGAAGTGATCGATGGTCTCCGAGCACGTGGACGAGACAGAGGGCGACACGGGCGCCCTGGCACTGAAGATCCTCGTCGCCGGTGGATTCGGCGTGGGCAAGACCACCCTGGTCGGCGCGGTCAGCGAGATCAGACCGCTGCGCACCGAGGAACTCCTGAGCGAGGCGGGCCAGTCGGTGGACGACACCGAAGGGGTGGATCAGAAGACCACCACCACCGTCGCCATGGACTTCGGGCGCATCACCATCAGATCGGGACTCTCGCTCTACCTGTTCGGCACACCGGGACAGGACCGGTTCTGGTTCCTGTGGGACGAGCTGGCACAGGGAGCGTTGGGCGCCGTGGTCCTCGCGGACACCCGGCGGCTCCAGGACTGCTTTCCGGCCGTCGACTACTTCGAGCACCGCCACATCCCGTTCGTCGTCGCCGTCAACTGTTTCTCCGGAGCCCGTTCGTACGCCGCCCCCGACGTCTCGCGCGCCCTCGATCTCGACCCGGGCACCCCCGTGGTCCTCTGTGACGCCCGGGACCGTGACTCCGGGAAGGAAGTGCTGATACGGCTCGTCGAGTACGCCGGACGGATGCACACCGCCCGACTGCTCGACTCCGTGGGCTGAATCGGCGGCAACGCGCCCCGTCCTGGCCGGTTCTTGTCCCTTGACACCGCTGTTTCGGCAGGGAGGCGTCCGTTGTCGCTGGTCGGGCGGAAGCCTCGCCATGCCTTGTCGGTCATCTTCCTTGCCATGTCCCCGTCCTCCTTGCTCCGACGGCGGCGGTGGGGAAGGCTGAATCGTCGGATCCTCCTTGCCAGGGGGGAGCGACGAAACGGGGAGTAGGGACGATGGTGCGGAACGCGGGACTCGGTTGGCTGCTGGACGACCTGACCGAGCGCGTCGAACCCATACGGCACGCCTTGGTGCTGTCCAACGACGGACTCGTCACCGCGGCCAGCACCGGCCTGCGCCGCGAGGACTCCGAACACCTCGCCGCGGTCACCTCGGGACTGCAGAGCCTCGCCAAGGGCTCGGGCCGCCACTTCGGCGCCGGTGACGTCCGGCAGACCATGATCGAGTTCGACGACGCGGTGCTCTTGGTCACCGCGGCCGGGCCGGGCAGTTGTCTGTGCGTACTCAGTGCCGCGGAGGCCGACATCGGTCAGATCGGCTACGAGATGACGCTGCTGGTCAACCGTGTCGGCGAACACCTTCGCGTGGACGCCCGCCAGCCCGAACGCTCGGCCGCGATAGACCGCTGACCTGCCCTTTTCGGTGATCCGGGCAAAGTTATCCACAGGCCCGCCACGATGTTCGGCGAAGGGGCTACGGTTTTTCCCGAGGCGAGCGCGAGACCGGCGCGAGCACCGCACCACACGGGGAGAACCACCATGTCCGGCGACACGATCACGCGATCCTCCATGCCCGTCACGACCGCCATGCCCGTCACGACCGCCGGGTCCGGCAGGCCCGTGGTACCGGGCGCCGCCACGGCACTGGCCCGGGCGGCCGGCCACACCCTCACAGCGAGTCGTGCCGCCCGTGAGCTGGGCCTGAAACGAAGCGAACTCGACCTCGCCGTCCGTCTGGGATGTCTGCGCACGATCGTCGACGACGTGGGCGGAGTCCGTCGGATCGCACGGACGGAGATCGACCGGCTTCGTGCCGAGAAGGGCTTCCCGCAGACGCTGCGGGAACGGATCGACGCCGTCGGTACCGGTCCGGCCGCCCAGATCGTGGGTGTGCCCGCCTCGCGCTTCACGCGACTCGCGCGGCTGGGGCTGGTCACGCCTGTCAAGTTCTATCTGAACCGCTACCGAGCCGTGGTCTGGCTCTACCTGGCAACCGAACTACGGCAGTTCGCAGCCGACAAGAACAACGCCCGATGGCTGACGGGCCGGATGCCGGAGGACATGAGGCGCCGGCTGGAAGCGGGGCTGGATCTGCGCCCCCGGAACTGGCGAGGGCGCCATCTCGGATTCCTGCTGCGCGAGTCCGACGACCCCTGGCGCCGCGCCGCCGCCCCGGCCGCCCTGCTCGGTCCGGTCCAGGTCGCGGAGATCGTCCAGGACCCCTGTGAACGCGCCCATCTGGACCGCCACCGGCCCGCACGGGCCGACCAGCCCCCGCCCGAGTCGCCCGCCGCGCAGCTCATCGCGCGGATCATGACGGCGGACGATCCCGATGAGATCGCGTGGCTGCGTGCCGACCTCCAGCACGCCCTCGCCGAGGCCCGCGCCCATCGCCTCGCGCCACGGCCCCGCCGGAACGTGCCCTCGCCCACCGTCGCCTCGCAGCGCGGAACGCCGACGGTGGCGGGACCGGCATCGAGCGCGCCGCGGGGAGGGCGGCGTCCCGACTCGCAGCCGACGGCCGGCACGGCTCCCCAGGGCCGACGTGGCCTGCTGGGCCGGCTCCGACGCAAACCCCCACTGATCCGCCGGTCAGGCTCCGAGCTTGCGGAACAGCCCCTCCTGCACGACCGACACGAGCAGACGTCCTTCCAGATCGTAGATGCGGCCGCGGGCCAGTCCGCGGCCGCCCACCGCGATCGGTGACTCCTGGTCGTACAGGAACCACTCGTCGGCGCGGAACGGCCGGTGGAACCACATGGCGTGGTCCAGCGACGCCATGTCGAAGCCACGAGGCCCCCACAGAGGCTCGACCGGGATACGGACCGCGTCCAACAGGGTCATGTCACTGGCGTACGTCAGCGCGCAGGTGTGCACGAGCGGGTCGTCCCCCAAAGGTCCCACGGCCCGCATCCACACGGCGCTGCGCGGCTCGGCGTTCTCGACCTCCTCGGGGGTCCAGCGCAGCCGGTCGACATAGCGGATGTCGAAGGGCTGACGCCGGGCCATGCGTTCCAACTGCTCGGGGAGCGCGCCCAGATGCTCGGTGATCTCCTGCGACACCGTCGGCAGCGACTCGGGGTCCGGCACCTTCCGGGCGGGCGGCAACTGGTGCTCGAAGCTCCCCTCTTCAGGCTTGTGAAAGGAGGCGGTCAGATTGAAGATCGTGCGGCCCTGCTGCACGGCGGTGACCCGGCGTGTGGTGAACGACCGCCCGTCGCGGACCCGCTCGACCTGGTACACGATCGGCACCCCGGGCCGACCGGGGCGGAGGAAGTACGCGTGCAGCGAGTGCACCGGCCGGTCGCCCTCCGTGGTGCGACCGGCGGCGACCAGCGCCTGGCCGGCGACCTGGCCGCCGAAGACCCGTTGCAGGGACTCCTGCGGGCTGCGCCCACGGAAGATGTTGACCTCGATCTGCTCCAGGTCGAGCAGGTCGACGAGCCGCTCGGCGGGGTTGGTCGTCATGTACTGGCCTCTCCTGTGCTCACAGCTGACCGACGTCGGTGACCTTGACGACGGCGCGTCCCTCGGCGTCGGAGGCCGCGAGGTCGATCTCCGCGCTGATGCCCCAGTCATGATCACCGTTCGGGTCGGCGAAGGTCTGCCGGACGCGCCACAGCCCGTTCTGCGGCTCCTCCTCGATCATCAACAGCCGGGGGCCACGGGCGTCGGGGCCCGTGCCGAGCTCCTCGTACTCGTCCCAGTACTTGTCCATCGCCTCGCCCCACCGCTCGGCGTCCCAGCCGGACTCGGCGTCCATCTCGCCCAGTTCGCCCACCTGATCGAGAGCGGCGAGCTCGACACGGCGGAAGAGGGCATTGCGGACGAGGACACGGAAGGCGCGCGCGTTGGCGGTGACCGGCTTGACCTGGTCGGCCTTCTCCTGGGCCTCTTCGGCCGTCATCTCCTCGGGGTTGGCGAGCTTCTCCCACTCGTCGAGGAGGCTGGAGTCGACCTGGCGCACCATCTCACCGAGCCAGGCGATCAGGTCCTCCAGGTCGTCCGACTTGAGGTCGTCCGGGACCGTGTGGTCGAGCGCCTTGAAGGCGCCGGCGAGGTAGCGCAGGACGATGCCCTCGGTGCGGGCCAGCTCGTAGTGCGACGTCAACTCCGTGAAGGACATGGCTCGTTCGTACATGTCCCGGATCACCGACTTCGGCGACAGCGGATGGTCGCCCACCCAGGGGTGGCTCTTGCGGTAGACGTTGTACGCGTGGAAGAGCAGCTCCTCCAGCGGCTTGGGGTAGCTGACGTCCTGGAGCCGCTCCATGCGCTCCTCGTACTCGACGCCGTCCGCCTTCATCGCGGCCACGGCCTCGCCGCGCGCCTTGTTCTGCTGGGCGGCGAGGATCTGCCGCGGATCGTCCAGCGTCGACTCCACGACGGAGACCATGTCGAGGGCGTAGGACGGGGACTCCGGGTCCAGCAGTTCGAAGGCGGCCAGCGCGAAGGTGGACAGCGGCTGGTTGAGCGCGAAGTCCTGCTGGAGATCGACCGTCAGCCGGACGATGCGGCCCTCGGCGTCCGGCTCGTCGAGCTTCTCGACGATGCCGCCGCCCAGGAGCGAGCGGTAGATCGCGATCGCGCGGCGGATGTGGCGCAGCTGCTGCTTGCGCGGTTCGTGGTTGTCCTCCAGCAGATGGCGCATGGCGTCGAAGGCGTTGCCCGGCCGGGCGATCACCGACAGCAACATCGTGTGGGTGACGCGGAAACGGGAGGTGAGCGGTTCCGGGTCGGAGGCGATGAGCTTCTCGAAGGTGCCGTCGCTCCAGCCGACGAAGCCCTCGGGCGCCTTCTTGCGGACGACCTTGCGGCGCTTCTTCGGGTCGTCGCCGGCCTTGGCGAGCGCCTTCTCGTTCTCGATGACGTGCTCGGGCGCCTGCCCCACCACGTAACCCGCCGTGTCGAAGCCGGCCCGCCCGGCGCGGCCCGCGATCTGGTGGAACTCACGGGCCCGCAGCGTCCGCACCCGGTTGCCGTCGTACTTGGTCAGAGCGGTGAACAGCACAGTGCGAATGGGGACGTTGACACCGACGCCGAGCGTGTCCGTGCCGCAGATGACCTTCAGCAGACCGGCCTGGGCCAGCTTCTCCACCAGCCGCCGGTACTTGGGCAGCATGCCGGCATGGTGCACACCGATGCCGTGCCGCACGTAACGGGAGAGGTTGCGGCCGAACTTGGTGGTGAAGCGGAAGTTGCCGATCAGCTCGGCGATCCGGTCCTTCTCCTCCCGCGTGCACATGTTGATGCTCATCAGCGCCTGTGCGCGTTCCACGGCCTGGGCCTGGGTGAAGTGCACGATGTAGACGGGAGCCTGCTTGGTCGTGAGCAGTTCGGTGATCGTCTCCGTCAGCGGAGTCAGCACGTACTCGTAGGAGAGCGGGACCGGGCGGGTCGCCGAGCGGACCACCGAGGTGGGACGGCCGGTGCGCCGGGTCAGGTCCTTCTCGAACATCGAGACGTCACCGAGCGTCGCCGACATCAGGATGAACTGGGCCTGCGGCAGCTCCAGGATCGGAATCTGCCAGGCCCAGCCGCGATCGGCCTCCGCGTAGAAGTGGAACTCGTCCATCACGACCTGGCCCACGTCGGCGTGCTTGCCGTCGCGCAGGGCGATGGATGCCAGCAC
The DNA here is from genome assembly GCF_000383595.1 of Streptomyces bottropensis ATCC 25435. NCBI lineage: Bacteria > Bacillati > Actinomycetota > Actinomycetes > Kitasatosporales > Streptomycetaceae > Streptomyces > Streptomyces bottropensis. The sequence goes on from NZ_KB911581.1 coordinate 4,148,827, forward strand.
CTCGGCGGTACAGCAGATGACGGGGGCGTCGGCGTTCACGGAGGCGTCGCCGGTGAGCATGCCGACGTTCTCGGTACCGAAGATCTTGCACAGCTCGAAGAACTTCTCCGAGACGAGTGCCTTGATCGGAGCCGTGTAGAAGGTGACCTCGTCGCGGGCGAGGGCCGCGAAGTGCGCACCCGCCGCGATCATGCTCTTGCCGGAGCCGGTGGGCGTCGACACGATCACGTTCGCGCCGGAGACCACCTCGATGAGCGCCTCCTCCTGATGCGGGTAGAGGGTGAGACCGCGTTCCTGGGCCCACGACTCGAAGGCTTCGTAGAGGGCGTCGGGGTCGGCGGTCCGCGGCAGCTGATCGATGAGGGTCACGCCCCCATCTTGCCTGCCCGCGTGGCCGATGGGGGAATCGGATGCCGGACCGAAGATCGCGAACGCTACGCTGTGGCGCCGACGGAACATCAGCGCACCTGGACAACTGGACAGCGGCACACCGCGCCTGGACAGCGGCACGAACGGAATGGGACGGGGCACGGCCATGATGGGACCAGCACACTCACTGTCGGGAGCCGCGGCCTGGCTCGGCGTAGGGGCGGCAGCGGCGGCCACCGGGCACACCATGCCCTGGCCGGTCCTCCTGACCGGTGCGCTGATCTGCGCGGGCGCCGCGCTCGCCCCGGACCTGGATCACAAGGCTGCCACGATCTCGCGATCCTTCGGTCCGCTGTCGCGCTGGGTGTGCGAGATCGTCGACAAGCTCTCGTACGCCGTGTACAAGGCGACGAAGAAGCAGGGCGACCCGCGGCGCTCGGGCGGGCACCGCACGCTCACGCACACCTGGCTGTGGGCGGTACTGCTCGGCGCCGGCGCCTCCGGCATCGCCATCACGGGCGGGCGCTGGGCCGTGCTGGCCATCCTGTTCGTGCACATGGTCCTGGCCATCGAGGGTCTGCTGTGGCGGGCGGCGCGGGGGTCGAGCAGCGATGTGCTGGTGTGGCTGCTGGCCGCGACCAGTGCCTGGATCATCGCGGGTGTCCTGGACAAGCCGGGCAACGGGGCGGACTGGCTGTTCACACAGCCGGGCCAGGAGTATCTGTGGCTCGGGCTGCCGATCGTGCTCGGCGCGCTGGTGCACGACATCGGGGACGCGTTGACCGTGTCGGGCTGCCCGGTCCTGTGGCCCATACCGATCGGGCGCAAGCGCTGGTACCCGCTGGGCCCGCCGAAGGCCATGCGGTTCCGGGCCGGCAGCTGGGTGGAGCTGCGGGTGTTGATGCCGGTGTTCATGGTGCTCGGGGGAGTGGGCGCGGCGGCGGCGCTGAACGTCATCTGAGGTGCGGCCCGGCCCCGGCCGGGCTCCCGGGAAGCGGGTCAGCCGGACAGGGAGTCCTCGTCCACGATGTGCATCGCCGCCTCCTCGGCGGAGGCGGCCGCCCCGTCGATGCCCACGTCGCTGGCGACCAGCCCGCTCTCCTCGTCCTCGTGCGCGCCCTCGTCGGGAGCGACGAGACGCCCGGAGCGCACATCACCCACCTCGTTGTCCAGGGGCTCACCGTCGGTGTCCTGCGAGTCGCCGATACCGTCCCCGCCGGGGTAGGCGATGTCCGGAAGCTCCTCGGCGAGGCGCTGCTCCAGAGTCTCGCCGCGCAGCCGCTCCGCCGCCGTCACACCGGTGTGCTCCACCGCCCAGGGCCGCTCCGGTGGGGACCAGCCCCGGTCGAGCGGGTCGGGCACACCGTCGGCGAGCAGGGTGTCCTCGGCGTCCAGCAGCCCCGCGTCGTCCTGGATCTCGGATCCGTCTGGCTGGTAGACGTCGTCTCCCCAGCCGCCGACTGTGTCCACGGATACCTCCAGTGGTGGGACGGGCCCGGTGCCACCGCTCGGCGGCGGTGGGCGCGCGGACCGCTGGGCGACGGCCCGGACCCCGTGAACCGGGCGGTTCACGGGCGTCCCCCGAATCAGTGCCCACCACCAGCCTTCCACTCGCGTTCGGCACCGCGCAACGGCAGGGGGCCGGAGGCCGCCGGACCACCGGGCCGCCGCCCCTCCCGGCCCCGTGCCTTCCCGGCCGAGCGGCAGGACGCGGGGACTCACGCAGCCCTGCGACCACCCGGGGAGACGGGCCGGGCCGAGGACTCCTCCCCGCCCCGGCCCACCGCACCCCTGACGCTCGCGCCCTGCCGACGGTCAGCCGTGCCACGACCTCCACAGGGCGGCGTACGCGCCGTCCGCCTCGACCAGTTGATCGTGGCTGCCCAGCTCGCTGATGCGGCCGTTCTCGACGACGGCGATGACGTCGGCGTCGTGGGCGGTGTGCAGGCGATGGGCGATGGCGACGACCGTGCGGCCGTCGAGGACACGGGCCAGGGAGCGTTCCAGGTGGCGGGCCGCACGCGGGTCGAGGAGCGAGGTCGCCTCGTCCAGGACCAGCGTGTGCGGGTCGGCGAGGACCAGCCGGGCCAGCGCGATCTGCTGGGCCTGCGCGGGAGTGAGGGCGAACCCGCCGGAACCGACCTCGGTGTCCAGCCCCTCCTCCAGGGCCTGCGCCCAGGTGTCGGCGTCGACCGCGCCCAGCGCCGCCCACAGCTCGGCGTCCCGCGCACCCGTGCGGGCGAGGAGCAGGTTGTCGCGCAGCGAGCCGACGAACACGTGGTGTTCCTGGTTGACCAGCGCCACATGGGAGCGGACGTCCTCGGCGGGCATACGGGACAGCTCGGCCCCACCCAGGGTGATACGGCCGTCGCGGGGGGCGTAGATCCCGGCGAGGAGCCTGCCCAGGGTCGACTTGCCCGCGCCGGACGGACCGACCAGGGCGAGCCGGGTGCCCGGCGCGACCTCCAGGGACACCTTGCGCAGGACGTCGACGCCTTCGCGGTACCCGAAGCGCACCTGGTCGGCGTGGACATGGCGTCCGTCCGGGGCCACGGCCGGGTCGCCCGCGTCGGGCTCGATGTCCCGCACGCCCACCAGGCGGGCCAGCGACACCTCGGCGACCTGCAGCTCGTCGTACCAGCGAAGGATCAGGTTGACCGGGTCGACGAGCATCTGGGCGATGAGCGCGCCCGTGGTCAGCTGGCCGAGCCCGATCCAGCCCTGCAGGACGAACACCCCGCCGACGATCAGCACCGAGCCGAGGACCGTGGTGTGCGTGAAATTGATGACGGGGAAGAGCACCGACCGCAGCCACAGCGTGTACCGCTCCCAGGCGGTCCACTCCTCGATGCGCTGGTTCGACAGGTCGATCCGGCGCGTGCCGAGGCGGTGGGCCTCCACCGTGCGGCCGGCGTCGACGGTCTCGGCGAGCACGGCGGCGACGGCGGCGTACCCGGCGGACTCCGAGCGGTAGGCGGAGGGAGCCCGCTTGAAGTACCAGCGGCAGCCGAGCACCAGCAGCGGCAGGGCGAGCAGTACGGTCAGAGCCAGTGGGGGCGCGGTGACGGCGAGCCCGCCGATGAGGAGGGCCACCCACACCACGCCGATCGCCAGCTGCGGCACGGCCTCGCGCATGGCGTTGCCGAGCCGGTCGATGTCCGTGGTGATGCGGGAGAGCAGGTCACCGGTGCCGGCGCGTTCCAGGACACCCGGCGGCAGCCCGACCGACCGGACGAGGAAGTCCTCGCGGAGGTCGGCCAGCATCCGCTCCCCGAGCATGGCGCCGCGTAGCCGCACCTCCCGGACGAAGACGGCCTGGACGAGGAGGGCGACGACGAAGACTGTCGCCGTGAGCTCCATGTGGAGTTCACGGGCCCCGTCCGAGACGCGTTCGACGAGGCCCCCGAGCAGGTAGGGGCCCGCCATCGAGGCGACCACGGCGACCGTGTTGACGGTGATGAGCAGGACGAAGGCCCGGCGGTGCCGACGGAACAGTTCCGCCACGTAGGCGCGTACGGTCGCGGGGGCGCCGACGGGCAGGGTGTTCGCCGTCGTCGGGGCGGCCGGGTCGTAGGCCGGGGGCGCCACGCCGATCATGCGGTCTCCTCGATTTCTTCCAGTTCGTCCAGCACGTCGCTGAGGGCGGTCCCGAGGTCCGCCGGCCGATCCGCGAAGCCGGGCCCGGCGGCCCGGAGGGTTTTCTCCCCGGAACCGCCGGCCGGGGCGGTCTCCTCGTCGGTTTCGCGGGTGACGACCGCCCGGTACAGGGGTTCGTCGTGCAGGAGGTCGCGGTGCGGGCCCACCGCCGTGACCTTGCCCTCGTGCACGAGGACGACGCGTTCGGCGAGGTCCAGGAGCAGGGGCGAGGAGGTGAAGACGACCGTGGTCCTGCCCGCCCGCAGCGACCGGATGCCGTCGGCGACCCGGGCCTCGGTGTGCGAGTCGACGGCGGAGGTCGGTTCGTCCAGGACCAGGACGCCGGGGTCCGTGACGAGGGACCGGGCCAGCGCGAGGCGCTGGCGCTGGCCGCCGGACAGGGACCGGCCACGCTCGGTGATCCGGGCGTCCAGCGGGTCCTCGGTGTCGAGCGACCCCTGGATCAGGGCCTCCAGCACGTCACCGCACTGGGCGGCGGCCAGCGCCTCCTCGGCGGTGACCTCGCCGGAGGCGGGGACGTCGAGGAGTTCGCGCAGCGTGCCGGAGAGCAGCACCGGGTCCTTGTCCTGGACGAGGACGGCGGTGCGGGCGGAGTCGAGGGGCAGCTCGTCGAGCGGGACGCCGCCGAGCAGCGCGGAGGCGCCCTCCTCGGTGGCATGGCCGCCGAGCCGTTCGGCCAGGCGTCCGGCCGCGTCGGGGTCGCCGCACACCACGGCGGTGAGAAACCCGGCGGGTGCGAGCAGTCCGGTCGCCGGGTCGTACAGGTCGCCGGTGGGCACGGCGGCCGCGCGGGCTCCTTCGGTGTCCGTGGCCCGTTCCAGCGACAGCACCCCGGCGGCCCGTTTGGCGGACGGGCGGGAGAAGGAGTACGCCATCGCGATCTCCTCGAAGTGCCGGAGCGGATACGTGAGCAGCATGACCGCGCTGTACACGGTGACCAGCTCGCCGACCGTGATCCGGCCCTCACGGGCGAGACCCACACCGTGCCACACGACCGCGATCATCAGCAGCCCCGGCAACAGCACCTGCAGACCGGAGATGAGAGCCCACATACGGGCGCTGCGGACGGCGGCGTGGCGGACCTCCTGGGAGGCCCGGCGGTAGCGGTCGAGGAAGAGTTCCTCCCCGCCGATACCGCGCAGGACGCGCAGGCCCGCGACGGTGTCGGAAGCCAGCTCGGTGGCGCGGCCCGCCTTCTCGCGCTGGAAGTCGGCCCTCCGGGTCGCGCGGGGCAGCAACGGCAGCACGGAGAGAGCGAGGACGGGGACGCCCACGGCGACGACGATGCCGAGCGCGGGCTGGTAGACGACCAGGGCGACACAGACGAGCACCACGGTGAGGGCCGCGGCCGTGAACCGGGAGACGCCCTCGACGAACCAGCCGATCCTCTCGACGTCGCCCGTGGAGACGGCGACGATCTCACCGGCCGCCACCCGCCGCGTCAGCGCCGAGCCGAGCTGGGCCGTCTTGCGGGCCAGCAGCTGCTGGACGCGCGCGGCGGCGGTGATCCAGTTGGTGACCGCGGAGCGGTGCAGGAAGGTGTCGCCCAGCGCGATGGTGAACCCGCACAGCACCAGCACCACGCCCGCGAGGGCGAGCCGGGCGCCGGAGCGGTCGACCACGGCCTGGATGGCGAAGCCGACACAGAACGGCAGCCCGGCCACGGAGGTGAAGTGCAGCAACCCCCATGCCAGCGCCTTGAACTGTCCGCCGAGCTGATTCCGGCCGAGCCACCACAGGAAACGTGGACCCGAGCGGGCGTCCGGCACGCCGGGGTCTGCGTACGGAAGGTCTTGAATCTGCATGACGTCCCAGAGGCTCGTGTCAGGGTGGGGGAGAGGTAGGGCGAAGTGGGGAGAAAGGGGCCGTGAATCCGACGACCGGCCGTGAAAGGTTCGCGTCGCGGCGCGGTCGGAAGCAAACGGTTTTCCGGGGCCGGGCAAAGTTTCGGCCTGGACCACCCGGCCGAGGCACGGCGCGCGGGACGGCGGACGCATCCGTCCGGTGAGCGGTGCGACGATGGACGGCATGCGAATAGGCGGTACGAGGCGGGGACGAACCGGCGTGACGAGCGATGCGGATGCGGGACGGGCTAAGAACAAGGGTGCGACGAGGGGCGCGAGTCGGCTCCCGCTCGCGGCGGTGGTCTGTGGTGCGCTGGTGATGTCCCTGGCGGCGTGCGGCGGTTCGGGCGGCACGAACGACGGGGGCGGGCCGGACACGGACGCCATGAAGTCCGGCGACAGGACCGGCCGCGCCGAGGCTCAGACCGTGGACCCGACCCGTGTCCCGGACGTGGGCGACCGTCTGCAGAAGCAGATCCCCGCCGAGTCCCGCCAGGTCGTGGCGGTGTACGGGGAAGGCGAGGACGACGCCGACGCTTCGGTCGTGCTCTACACGAAGAGCGGTTCCATCTGGAAGAAGACCCGAAGCTGGGAGGGCCACAATGGCAAGAAGGGGTGGACCACCGACCATCGGGAAGGCGACAAGCGCAGCCCCGTGGGTGTGTTCACGCTCAGCGACGCGGGAGGCGTCCTCGCCGATCCGGGAGCCAAGCTCCCGTACAGCCGGTCGGCGTCGTTCCAGGCACCGCACTACTGGGCCAAGTCGCACTGGCACGACTTCGACTACGTGATCGCCATCGACTACAACCGAGTCAAGGGCACCTCGCCGATCGACCCGACGCGTCCCGAGGGCCAGTCGAAGGGCGGCAGCATCTGGCTGCACATGGACCACGGCAGCGGCACCTCGGCCTGCGTCAGTCTGTCCAAGTCGGGGATGGAGTACCTGCTGCGCACCCTCGACCCGGCCCAGCACCCGGTGATCGTCATGGGGGACAAGGCGGCACTGAAGGCCTGAGGCGCCGGGCGTCGCCGCGATCCCCCCGCCCTGCCCACCCACTCGCCCCGCCCACCCACTCGCCTCGCCCCCGTTCGCCCCGCTCACTCGCGCACCCCGCTTGTGGCCGGAGATCGCGTTGCGGCGGGGCGCCGACTGCCCGTAGAACTCCGGCCATGAGAAGCCGGATCATCATGTCCATGCTCACCGGGGTGACCCTTGTGGTGGGCACCCTCCTAGGGGCCGGGACGGCCCGATCCGCCGACGTCCCCGCCGAGTTCGGTACCGACTGGCACGACCCGGTCACCGCCGCCCCGCCCGTCACCGGGCCCGCGCACAGCACGTCGTGCGAGGTGACGGTCGCCGAGGCCCGGTTCAGGGACTTCACGCCCTACCGGGGGACCTACACACCGCCCGGTGACTGCGGGACGAGGTGGAGCAAGGTCGTCCTGCGGCTGGACGGCAAGGTGAAGGGCCGTCAGTTCGACCGCCTCGGGTATCTGCACATCGGCGGAGTCGAGGTGCTGCGGACGTCCACCCCGCAGCCCTCGCCCGACGGCATCGAGTGGTCCCTGGAGAAGGACGTCACCCGCTATGCCCCCACCCTGCGCACCACGCGGCCCGTGGAGATGCTCATCGGCAATGTCGTCGACGACACCTACACCGGCGTCCTCGACGTCAGGGTCACGCTGACGTTCTACGCGGGCCGGCCCGACGCGAGGACGGCGGCGACGATCCCCGACCGCGTCCTCACCCTCCAGGACGGCAGCACTCTGACCACCCCGCGCAACAGCGAGCGCGTCGTCGCCGAGGTGTACGCGACCGGGTCCGGCGGCGGCTGCGAGGAGTACTGGTACCTGACGGTCCCCGCGCAGGCGCCGTACTCCTGCAAGGCGGACGAGGGGCCGTACCGCGAGGTGCAGATCACGGTGGACGGGCAACTGGCCGGAATCGCCGCACCCTTCCCGAACGTCTGGACGGGCGGCTGGTCCAACCCCTTCCTCTGGTACGTCGTCCCCGGACCCCGTGCCTTCGACGTCCAGCCCCTGCGCTACGACCTCACCCCCTTCGCGGGCCTCCTCAACGACGGCCGCCCGCACCGGATCGAGGTCTCCGTCGTCGGCGTGCCCGAGGGGCAGAGCGGCTGGAGCACTCCGGTCAACGTCCTCGTCTGGCAGGACGCGAGGAGCGAACGCGTCACCGGTGCCCTGACGAAGGCCCAGGCGGGCGATCGCGCCTCCGAGTCCACGTACACGCCCGGCGCGCAGCACCGCCTCGACACCGAGGGCCGCCACCGGCTGACCGTCGCCGGGTATGTCGACACCTCGCACGGCCGGGTGACGACGACCGTCCGTCGGAGTCTCGCCAACACCTCCACGCACACCTGGGCCGAGGGGGAGAACCCCGACGCGCTCGACGCGAGGTGGAGCGACGACGAGACGGTCACCGTCGAGGGGCGCGTACCGGCCCGGACGACGCGTGTCCAGCGGTCGTACACGATGGACGGAACGACGACGCTCGGCGCGGGCGACCGCCTGCGGACCGTGCTCACGCTCGGCGACCGGGCGACGGTCGCCGAGACGCGGGGCGGGCGGCGCACGGCGTGGTCCCGGCTCGACGACACCTACACGGGGGACGCCACGTACACGGCGAACGTGCCGCGTGACCAGCGGCACGCGGTCGGGACGACGCGCGAGCGCTACCGGACGTACGGCTCGTACGGGTGCTACGACCGTTCGCTGGTCTCCGTACAGGGAGTGCTGACGGAGGACCGGATGGGCTGTTGACGCCGAATGCGTGCGATGTGACGTCTGTTCGATGATTTACAGCGGCGAAACGCAGTGGTCTTCTCCACGAGCGACAGCTCCCCGATAGTGATCGGCGCGGAAGCTCTTTTCCGCATGACAGAAAGTTCCTTCGGAGGAGTGCCCCGTGCCGCAGTCCGTACCGTCCCTGACGCGACGCGTCGCACGCATGCTGCGTACCTCACTGTTCGCACAAGTCGGAGTAGCGCTTGTGCTCGGAATCGTCGTCGGAAGGTTGTGGCCGGACACGGCCACGACCTTCCAGCCGCTCGGCGACGGCTTCATCCGCCTCATCAAGACGGTCATCTCGCCCCTGGTGTTCTGCGTGGTCGTCGTCGGCATCGCCAAGGCCGGCAACCTCAAGGCCTTCGGACGGATCGGGCTCAAGGCCCTGATCTGGTTCGAGGTGGCCTCGACGGCCGCGCTGCTCATCGGTCTGATCGCCGCCAACCTCGTCGGCCCCGGCTCGGGCATGAACGTCGACCCCTCGAAGCTCGACACCTCGGCGGTCGACGCGAAGACCGCCGGCGGCGAACTGCCGACGACCGGCGAGTTCATCCTGAACGCGCTGCCGCAGAGCGCGATCGGCGCGTTCGCCGAGAACTCGCTGCTCCAGGTGCTCGTGCTCGCCTGCCTCGTCGGCGCGGCGCTGCTGCACCTCGGTCACACCAAGGTGCCCAAGATCCTGCCCGCCATCGAGCAGGCGCAGGAGGTCATCTTCGCGATCGTCGGCTTCGTCATGAAGCTGGCCCCGCTCGCGGTGTTCGGCGCGATGGTCCATCTGGTCGGCGAGTACGGCCTCGGCGTCATGAAGACCTACGCCAAGCTGATCATCCTCTGCTACGCCGTCGCGCTCGTCTTCCTCGTGCTGCTCGGCGTCGCGCTGAAGCTGGTGACCGGGCTGAGCCTGTGGAAGTTCGTCCGCTACACCCGGGCGGAGATGCTGCTGGCGCTGGGCACCGCCTCCAGCGAGAGCGTCATGCCGCGCATGATGCAGAAGCTGCGGCAGGCCGGCGCCCGCGACGACGCCGTGGGTCTGGTGCTGCCCACCGGGTACTCCTTCAACCTCGACGGCGCGTCCATCTACCTCTCCATCGGCACGCTGTTCATCGCGCAGGCCGTCGGTGTGGACCTCAGCCTCAGTCAGCAGATCACCGTCATCCTGGTCCTGATGCTCACCAGCAAGGGGATGGCCGGCATCCCCGGTTCGGCCTTCCTCGCCCTGTCGGCGACGGCGTCCTCGCTCGGTGCCATCCCCGCCGGGGCCGTCGCCCTGCTGCTCGGTGTCGACCGCATCATGGACTCGATGCGTGTCGTCACCAACCTCCTCGGCAACTGCGTCGCCGTCTTCGCGGTCTCGAAGTGGGAGGGCGCGCTGGACACCGAGCGGGCGAAGAAGATGCTCGACGGGGAGATCCAGTTCGTGGAGGAGGACGACGAGCCCGCCGACGACGGGGGCGCGAAGCCTGCCGCAACCCCCGCGAAGCCTGTCGAAGCCCTCGCGGTTGCGGCGGCTCCCGCGCTCTCCAAGGCCGAGACGAAGGAACCGGCCCCCGAGGTGAGCTGACCGCTCGTCCTGCGAACTCCCGTACAGAAGGGCCCGGCGCGGAATCCCGCGCCGGGCCCTTCCTGCGACCTCGGCTCAGCAGCGCCGCTCCGCCACCGGCGCCCCGTCGATCAGCGTGTCGAGCAGCCCGCCGAGCAGCCCGCGCTGATCGTCCGACAGCGGCGCCAGGATCTCCTCCGCCGCCGACCGTCGTGCGTGGTGCAGCTCCCGCAGGACGTCGCGGCCCTCGTCCGTGACCTCTATCCGGATCACCCGCCGGTTGGTCGGATCGGGGACCCGGCGCACCCGGCCGCTCTCCTCCAGCGCGTCGACCAGAGTCGTCACGGCGCGGGGAACGACCTCCAGACGCTCCGCCAGATCGGCCATGCGCGGGGGCGTGTCGTAGTGCGCGAGGGTGCGCAGCAGCCGGGACTGCGCCGGTGTGATCTCCAACCCGCTCTGCTGGAGGTGGCGCTTCTGGATGCGGTGCACACGGCGGGTGAGCCGCAGCAACTGCTCGGCGAGCGGCCCGTCGGCGTCGGGGGTGGTCATACGGGAACAATATCAGGACCATGTTCATTGTGAGTATAGGTAACAATGAGCTAAGCTCCGTAAATCCGTCCCGCAGCGCACTCTGCCCTCCGCTCCACGCGCGCCCATCCTCCGTCTCACCTCCCGTAGGAGCCCATGCATCCCGACCATGAACCCGCCTGGGGACCGTCCGGCCACTCGTCGGAACAGCCTCGCCAGGTACGCCGGATCCTGAAACTCTTCCGCCCCTATCGCGGTCGGCTCGCGATCGTCGGTCTGCTCGTCGGCGCCGCCTCGCTCGCGTCGGTCGCCACGCCCTTTCTCCTCAAGGAGATACTCGACACCGCGATCCCCGAGGGCCGTACCGGCCTGCTGAGCCTGCTCGCGCTGGGCATGATCCTGAGCGCGGTCCTCACCAGCATCTTCGGTGTCCTTCAGACGCTGATCTCCACGACCGTCGGCCAGCGCGTCATGCATGATCTGCGCACCGCCGTCTACGGCCGGCTGCAGCGCATGTCGCTCGCCTTCTTCACCCGCACCCGCACCGGAGAGGTCCAGTCCCGCATCGCCAACGACATCGGCGGCATGCAGGCGACCGTCACCTCCACGGCCACCTCCCTGGTCTCCAACACCACCAGCGTGGTCGCCACCGTCGTCGCGATGCTCGCCCTCGACTGGCGGCTCACCGTGGTCACCCTGCTCCTGCTGCCGCTGTTCGTGTGGATAAGCCGCCGGGTCGGCAACGAGCGCAAGAAGATCACCACCCAGCGCCAGAACCAGATGGCCGCGATGGCCGCGACGGTAACCGAGTCCCTGTCCGTCAGCGGCATCCTGCTCGGCCGCACGATGGGCCGCGCCGACTCGCTCACCAAGTCCTTCGCCGTGGAGTCCGAGGGGCTCGTCGACCTGGAGGTCAGGTCCAACATGGCCGGACGGTGGCGGATGGCCGTCATCACCGTCGTCATGTCCGCGATGCCCGCCGTCATCTACTGGAGCGCCGGGATCGCGCTGCAACTGGGCGGCCCGTCCGTCTCGGTCGGCACGCTCGTGGCCTTCGTCTCGCTCCAGCAGAACCTGTTCCGGCCGACCGTGAGTCTGCTGTCCACAGGCGTCCAGATCCAGGCCTCGCTCGCCCTCTTCCAGCGCATCTTCGAGTACCTCGACCTGCCCATCGACATCACCGAGCCCGAGAACCCCGTCCACCTCGACCAGGTCAAGGGCGAGGTCCGCTTCGAGAACGTCGAGTTCCGCTACGACGGCATGAGCGGCGAGGACGGCAAGAACGGCGACGGCGGCAAGAGCGGCGACGGCGGCAAGAACGGCGAGGACGGCAGGCGGGGCGACCAGGACCGTCGGCGCCCGATCCTCGACGGCATCGACCTCACCGTCCCGGCCGGAGGCAGTCTCGCCGTGGTGGGGCCGACCGGCGCCGGCAAGTCCACGCTCGGCTGCCTGGTGCCGAGGCTGTACGACGTCACGGGCGGCCGGGTCACCCTCGACGGGGTCGACGTGCGGGACCTCGACTTCGACACGCTGGCCCGTGGCATCGGGGTCGTCTCCCAGGAGACGTACCTCTTCCACGCCTCGGTCGCCGACAACCTGCGCTTCGCCAAGCCGGACGCCACCGACGAGGAACTGCACGCGGCGGCACGGGCGGCCCAGATCCACGACCACATCGCGGCGCTGCCCGACGGCTACGACACGGTCGTCGGCGAACGCGGGCACCGCTTCTCCGGCGGTGAGAAGCAGCGGCTCGCCATCGCCCGCACCATCCTGCGCGACCCGCCGGTCCTCATCCTCGACGAGGCGACCAGCGCCCTCGACACCCGCACCGAACAGGCGGTGCAGCAGGCCATCGACGCGCTCTCCGCCAACCGCACCACCGTCACCATCGCCCACCGCCTCTCCACCGTCCGGGACGCCGACCAGATCGTGGTGCTCGACTCCGGCCGGGCGGTGGAGCGCGGTACGCACGAGGAGTTGATGGAGAGGGGAGGGCGGTACGCGGCGCTCGTACGGCGCGACGCGCGGCTGACGCCGGCCCACGAGTCGGCGAAGGTGCCGAAATTGGAGCCGACAAGATGAAGATATGCCGGGTTTAGGGTGATATGCGGGTTACCGTGCCCGCATGCAGATGAACACTCCGCCACGGAGCACGATTCGACTGACGCGTCGGGGCCAGGTCGCCCTCATCGCGACCGGAGCCGTCGTGGCGGCCACCGCCGTGGCGGTGCCGCTGCTGAGCGTGGAGGGCGGTGGCGGCGCGGCCGAGCGCCCGGCGTCACTGGTGATCCCCGAGGGCTGGCGCTCCGGCCAGGTCTACGCGGCCGTCGACAAGGCCCTCGCCCTGCCCGCCGGATCGACCAGGAAGTCCCTGCGCAAGGCCAAGCTGATGCTGCCGGCCGACGCCGAGGGCAACCCGGAGGGCTACCTCTTCCCGGCGACGTATCCCTTGAAGGAGAAGTCGACCCCCGAGTCCCTGCTGACGTCCATGGTCGAGACCGCGAACAAGAAGTTCAACGGCGGTCAGGTCACGGCCGGGGCCCAGCGCAACGCGATGAACGTCTACCAGGCGGTCACGATCGCGAGCATCATCCAGGCCGAGGCGGCCACCGAGCAGGACATGGGCCGGGTGTCCCGGGTGGTCTTCAACCGCCTGGAGCGCGGGATGCCGCTGCAGATGGACTCCACCATCAACTACGCGCTCAACCGCTCGACGCTGGACACCAGGGTCGACGACACGAAGATCGACAGCCCGTACAACTCGTACCGGCGCATGGGGCTGCCGCCCACGCCGATCGCCAACCCGGGTGAGGCGGCGATGCGCGCGGCGGTCAATCCGGCGTCGGGCGCCTGGCTGTACTTCGTCACGGTCAAACCGGGCGACACCCGCTTCACGGCGGACTACCAGGAACACCTGCGCAACGTCGCCGAGTTCAACCAGAACCGGAAGAAGCCGTCGCCGTCCGTCGAGGCGGGTGTACCGTCGTCTCCCTCGCAGGCGGCCGGCTGAGATCCTGCTCGAGTCGGCTCGGGGCGTCAGACGGTGGCGACCGGTTCGCTCGCCAGCAGCCGCCTGATGTCCCGTACCGCCGCCCGGCCGGCGCGGTTGGCACCGATGGTGCTCGCCGAGGGGCCGTAGCCGACCAGGTGGACGCGGGGGTCGGCGATCGCGCGGGTGCCGTCGACGCGGATGCCGCCTCCGGGCTCGCGCAGCCGCAGCGGTGCCAGATGGTCCACGGCGGCGCGGAATCCGGTCGCCCAGAGGATGACATCGGCGTCCACGCGGCGGCCGTCGTCCCACTCCACGCCGTCGGGCGTGATCCGGTCGAACATCGGCAGCCGGTCCAGGACGCCGTCCGCGAGGCCCTGCCGGACGGCGTCGTTGAGCGGGAGGCCCGTCACCGAGACCACGCTCTTCGGCGGCAGCCCCTGCCGCACCCGCTCCTCCACCATGGCCACGGCCGCCCGTCCCGCGCCCTCGTCGAACGGCTCCTCGCGGAAGACGGGCGGGCGCCTCGTCACCCAGGTCGTCGCGGCGGCGTAGGGGGCGATCTCCAGCAGGTGCTGCGTGCCGGACGCGCCCCCGCCCACCACGACCACCCGCAGTCCCGCGAACTCCTCGGGCCCCGGGTACTGGGCGGTGTGCAACTGTCGCCCCCGGAAGGTCTCCTGACCGGGATAGCGCGGCCAGAACGGCCGGTCCCAGGTGCCCGTGGCGTTGATCAGCGCCCGCGTCGACCACGTACCGTCCGAGGTCTCCACCAGCAGCCGCCCGTCCTCGCCCGCCCGCACCGCGTGGACGTCCACCGGGCGCCGTACCCGCAGGTCGAAGGCGTGTTCGTACGAGTCGAAGTACTCGCTGACGACCTCGGCGGACGGCCGCGTCGGATCGGCTCCCGTCAGCTCCATGCCGGGCAGCGCGTGCATCCCGTGCACCTTGCCGTACGTCAACGACGGCCACCGGAACTGCCAGGCGCCGCCCGGGCCGGGCGAGTGGTCCAGCACCACGAAGTCGCGCTCCGGCTCGAAGCCGGTCCGGCGCAGGTGATAGGCGCCCGCCAGACCTGCCTGGCCGGCGCCTATGACGACTACCTCGATCTCGCGCGCGTTGTTCACGTTTCTACCAACAGGGGAGGGCGTGCGGATCTTCCCTGCGTGAGGGTGTGATCGGGCACAGGGTGTGATCGGCGCCGGGTGGGCCGGGCCGCGCGAGGGGTCACTCCCGCGCCGCGTCCAGGGGGTGCGCGAGGATGGAGGCATGTCCGATGCCTTCACCACCCGAGTCCTGAACGTCGCCTCCGGATCCCGTGAGCGGGTCGTCGACCTCACCCGCGACTGCGAGGCGTTCCTGCGCGAGACGGCGGCCGGACGGGACGGCCTGCTCAACGTCTTCGTCCCGCATGCCACGGCCGGCATCGCCGTCATCGAGACGGGCGCCGGCAGCGACGACGACCTCCTCGCCGCCCTCCGCACGCTCCTCCCCGCCGACGACCGCTGGCAGCACCGCCACGGCACCCCCGGGCACGGCCGCGACCACGTCCTCCCCGCCCTCGTCCCACCCCACGCCACCCTGCCGGTCATCGACGGGCGGCTGGAACTGGGGACATGGCAGTCGGTGTGCCTGGTGGACACGAACACCGAGAACCCGGACCGTCTGGTCCGATTGAGCTTCCTCGGTTAGGTGCCCCTGGTGGGGCTGTAGGGGCAGTCCCGGCCGCACCGAATGCGGCAGGGAGTGGGGCTGGGAACTGTTCCCCGTGGGCTTGGCGTCCGCTGAATCCTGTAGGAGCCTGTCAGCAGCATCTTGGCCCCATGCAGCGACCGGGAAGTCTGAGAGGAGCGCGTTTCGACGTCGAGCGGAGCAGCGGACTCGCAGCCGCCTACTGCGGCGGCGCGGATACAACGGTGATCGTCCAGATGGCCGGGCTCATGGGGCTTCCCGATATGTAGCAGCCAGTTGGGTCAGCCAGGGCTCGGATCGTCGGTGATGCCTGAAGGCACCACCATCCTCTGCGTGTTCGGCACACCTGAGCAGGATCTTGTGCATGCCTGCTGTCCGTTGTCTGGGCGGCCTGGGGGTGGGCATGCGGACGACGGTCATGAAAGAGCCACCTGTCTCCCAACTCAACTGAAGCGCAGCCCAGGCGACTTGACTTGGGCTGCGATGTGAATCGGCCTCGAGAGGAGGCCGAAGGTGGCGGACCCGCTCGGCCGAACGGACCTCAGGTCGGGCGGTACAGGGGCAATCGGCGGAGGGTGCGAATGACCACAGCAGACGGCCAGGTGGGAGTCGTCTTCGTGCACGGGTTCCTGTCGAGCCCCCGAGTTTGGTCAGATGTGGAGAAACTCATCCGACAGGACACACAACTGGACTTCGTCACACCGCTGCTGTTCCGTTACTCCTCTCCCCGGTTTCGCATACACCCGTTGCGTACCGTTCCGACCTTCGAGGTCATCGCCGACAAGTTGGCGGGTTTCATCGAGGTGGAGGCCGCCGCATTTCCGAGGCTGGTCCTCGTCACGCACAGCCAGGGCGGTCTGATCGTCCAGCGGTATCTGCATCGGACGCTCAGTGACGCCGAAGGGCCCAGGCTTCGCCGGATCCGCCAGATCGTGATGTTCGCCTGCCCCAGCGCCGGTTCGCAACTCGCGCTCAGCCTGCGGCGCAGCGGACTGTTCGGGTGGACTCCGCAGGAGCCGCAACTGCGGCCTCTGAACTCAGCTGTCACTGAGGCGCTTCGAACCGTTGTCAACCGTGTCGTGCATGCTGGCGAGGCCGGCCCGGCCTGCTGGCCCATACCGATCACCGCGTACGCGGGTGAGGAGGACGGGGTGGTGCCACCGGCGTCGGCTCACACCGTCTTCCCGGACAGACGGGTCGTCTCGGGTGATCACCGGACGCTCATACGCCCCAAGAGCGAGGAGGACGGTCGCTTCCAGCATCTGCGGGCAAACCTCCTCGCCGTACGCGACGGGAGCGGCGAGGCTCCCTCGGACACCGTTCCCGCCGACGCTCCGGCACCGGCCGGTCCCCCGCGCTGGGCCCCGGGGGCCCCACATGCGCCTGCGGCGCGGCATCGGTCCCTGACCTCCTGGGATCGCTATGTGCTCATCGAGCCCGAAGAGCTGATCCATGTGGACAAGGTGATCGACGACGTCACCGCCGCGATCGAGGACCCGCGCGGCACGGCCGCGTCCGCAGTGGCCGTGCACGGCGAGGGTGGCCTTGGCAAGACGGCCATCACCCATGCAGCCGTCCAGCGCGTTACCAAGGGAGACAGCTTCACCCACGTCGTCTGGGCTTCGGCACGCAACGCCCGGTTCTCGGCGGCCAACGCCAGTGAGGCATCCGTCAACTCGATGTACTGGCACGACCTGCTCCGTATCATTGCGCAGCAGGTGGACTGCGAGCTCTCAACCGCCCAAGCACTCTGGGAGGGTGAGCTTCGCGATCACATCGAGCGTCGGCTCACCGACGCCCGTGTACTGGTGGTGGTGGACAATCTGGAGTACGTGGACGCCGCCGACGAGGTCATCGAGCAGCTGCGGTCCCTCGGCTTCCGCCGCCCCCACCGCATCGTGGCCACCACCCGCCTGAAGTCGTCCGGCAATGACATGGGCGTGCGGAACATTGCCATCCACCCGCTTGGGGAGAGGGAGTCGTCCAATCTGGTCCGGCTGACGGCACGCGACAGCGGCTCTGATCTCGCGGACGCACGCGATGAGGAACTGGATTCCATCTACGGGATCACCGAAGGGAACCCGTTCCTGATCAAACTCATCACCCGTCGCTACGCCGTGAGTGGCCTCCCGCTGCCACGGATCATCGACGAGCTGCGCCAGGTGACGGGAGAACTCGGATCGGCGGTGAAGGCATGGCTCTTTGAGCAGTCACTGGAGGAACTGGCCCGTCGCTCGTCACGGAAGGAGGCTCGCCGACTGCTTTTCTCGTTCTGCGCCAATGGACGGGGCGGAGCCATGAGCTATGAGGAGCTGTTAGAAGAGAGCGTCCGTCCCGACGACGTGAACCGGTTCAACACCCTCATCACGTCCGCCTGTCGGCTGGGGCTGGTGCGAGCGTCCGGACGTGACCGCCGGTACTCGATCCACAGCCTGCTCTACGAGCACACCTGCCCGCAGATCGGGTGCGGGAAGTCGGTCTGAATGGAAGACCGCGCAGCGTCCGCCATGACGGTCTGGCAACGAGAGGTGCGGGAGGAGGCGGAGGAGGAGTATCCACAGCGGATAGCGGCCGCCGTGGCCCATCCTGAGCGCTACGCGGACCCGGAGCGGTTCCCGAGGCTGGCCCGTCTTCTCGGCGGCGCTGTCATGGTGCGCAAGACCCTCCCTCCGCAGCTGACCCAGGCGCTGCTCGGCCTGGCCTTCGAAACCGTGCTGACGGTGGGCGCAAGCAGTCGGTTCCGCGAGCACGAGGAATTCGGACGGAGCGTCCAGGCCCTTATCGACGTCCTCGAAGCGACCGGGACACCAGTTTCCGGGCTCCTGCTCTCCGCGGCCCGCTTTCAGGCGCTTTTCGCTAACGGTGACCAGTCCCGGCTGGACCTCATCGTACGTGCCGTCGACGCGAGCCGGACCGTCGACGAGCGCATCGCGGCATTGCTGACCATGTCCCGCTCACGCACCGACATCAGTGACTACCAGGGCGCGAGGGCGGCGCTGGACGAATGTGCTGGGCTGGTCCGCCAGGAGTCGGCGGCGCACTGGCGAGCGGAGTACGAGCACAGCCTCGGGCTCTCCCACTACTACGCAGATCCAAAACGTGCCGCGGAACACTTTGAGAAGTCAGTACGGTTTGGGCAGCCAGTACTCGGCCGGCCTGGTGTCAGCCAAGCGGTCGCGTCCTCGCTGCACTACCTGGGGCGGTTCGCCGCCGAGGGCGGGGAGTATGCCCGGGCCCTCGAACTCTTCGTCGAGGGCGAAAGTCTGTCCGACAGGCGACTGACGTCCCACGGTTTCTACCACCAACGCCTGGCGGAGATCCTGGTGGCGCACGGCACAGTGGAAGAGGCCGCCCACCACCTGGCACGCAGTCAGCAAACCTTTGACCAAGCCGCGCAGCGCAGCAACGCCCTGGCCCTGCTCGGCGGCACTTGGACCGACTTCTATCTCCGCACCGGTGACCTCCACCAGGCCGACGACGCGGTGTCCCAGGCGATCGAGCAGAGCCGCAAAGAGAAGGGGGCACGGATCGAACTCGTGCTGCTGGCGAAGCGGCTCCGCCTGCTGCTCCGACAGCGCCGCCTGGGTGCCCCGCTCGTACTGCTCTGCCGGGCGGCCTGGCTGTACATGCGGTACGAACTCGACTGCAACCCGGTCACCGCGCTCCGTCAGACGCTCGTCGTGGCCAGGCAGGGCGCCCGCATGGTCCGCTCCGGGGCGAGCCCCGGCGGACAGCCTCTCGTCTGTCCGTGCGGCGAGAACCACCGGGGAGGGGAGGACGCCGAGTAGGAATGGGTCTCGACAGCCACCTGCCTGGTGTCTACTACGCCTGGCGCGAGGGCGGGGCCGCCCGCCAGGCCGCCGACGGCCTGCTCGCGCACGAGATTGCTGCACATGGCCTCCCGAGAGACCTACGGCGTCCCGCGTGTCCATGCCGAACTGCGCCGCCTGGGAGGGCGGGTGGACCGCACGCGCGTCGCCCGCCTGATGCGCGAGCACGAGATCCGCGGTGCCGGCCGACGCAAGAGGTGTCGCTGACCCGGCCGGACAGGAAGGCGAAGCCGGCCCTGGACTTGATCGGCATGGACTTCCATGCCGAGCGTCCCGGGATCAAGCTGGTCGGCGACATCACCTACCTGGCACTGCCGAGTGCTGGCTCTACCTCGCCTGCTGGACTTGGCCACCCGCGAGGTCGTCGGTCATGCCATGGCTGATCACCCGACGACGGACGCCCGGTCCGCCACGGCTACTTCAGCCCCAGGGGAACCGTTCCTGCCGCTTCTGTCGTCCTCGTCCTGATTTCATCATGGTCCGAAGGCGCCCCGGACATCCGGGCACCGCCCTGATCCGACCCCGGTCCTTCCCCTTACGGGACCTGGCTCACAACCCGCACATGACGAGGGGCGGCGGACCGAAAACCCGTCCACCGCCCCGCGCACCGAGTCAACTCACCCCGTCAGTGCCCCTTGAAAACAGGCGCCCTCTTCTTCATGAACGCGCTCATCCCCTCGCTCTGGTCCTCCGTCGCGAACAGCGCATGGAACACGCGCCGTTCGAAGAGAAGCCCGTCGCGCAGACCGGTCTCCAAAGCCCGGTCGACCGACTCGCGGGCGGCCGTGACGGCCGGGCGGCCGTAGGAGGCAACTGTCGTGGCGGCTTCCGTGCTCTCGGTGAGGACGCGGTCGTCCGGGACCACACGCGACACCAGGCCCGAGGCCTCTGCCTCGCGGGCGTTCATCGTGCGGCCAGTAAGGATCAGGTCCATGGCCTTGGCCCGGCCGACCAGGCGGGTGAGCCGCTGGGTGCCGCCGATGCCGGGGATCACGCCGAGCTTGATCTCCGGCTGGCCGAAGACCGCCGACTCGCCCGCGATGATCAGGTCACACATCATCGCGAGTTCGCAACCGCCGCCCAGCGCGTAGCCGTTGACCGCCGCGATCTTCGGCGTCCGGAATCCGGCGAACTCCTCCCAGCCCGCGAAGTAGTCCTCCGCGGCCATGTCCACGGCAGACTTCCCGGCCATCTCCTTGATGTCGGCACCGGCCGCGAAGACCTTCTCCGAACCGGTGACGACGAAGCAGCCGACATCCGGGTCGCGGTCCAACGGACGTAGTACGTCGAGGAGTTCGGCCAGCAGCTCGCTGTTGAGGGCGTTCAGGACGTGCGGTCGGTGGAGTCGTACCGTGACGACGCGGTCATGACGTTCGATCTTGAGGGTATTCATCGACTCTCCCTCTCTCCTTCTCTCCTGACGGTGTGTCACGAGTCCCAGATCGCGCCGTACGCGGGAATGCCGCGCCGCTCGAGACCGTGAACGACCTGCCAGGTCAGCTTCTTGTTGGAGATACAGATGACAGCCTCGGCACCGAAGTCGCGGTACGCGGTGTACGCGAGCCGCACCATGTCCGGTTTGCCGTGCTGCGAGGTGTCCCAGACCAGCGCGTTCGGCTGGACGGCGAGGATCTCGTCGACCAGGCCGTCGCCATAGGTCCTGCGGGGATCGCGCGTCGCCCACACGAGCCGTGAGGGCACCTCGGCGGCCAGCAGATGCGGCAGGCAGGGGCCGATACCGCTGCCGGTGGCGACGTAGACCACCTTGCTGAACAGGGTCTCGATATTGGCGACCCCTGCCGTCGTGATGCCCTTGACCCAGACCTTCGGGGGTGCGTCGTCGATGAACGAGCCTGTCCAGTCGCCCGCGCGGGAGATGGTCAGCCGAAAGCCGGGTTCGCCGGGTGAGGGCACGTTGGCGAAGGAGTGCCACTCGGTGAGCGGGCTGCGGCTGATGGCGGTGGAGGACCCCGCGAAGGGTGTCACGCCGTGGTCGAAATGGGCCAACGCGACGTGCGTGGAGGGCCGTTCGATCTGTACGTCCACCTTGCGCAGCCGCAACCAGGGCAGGGCGACGCTGAAGGTGACCACGGCCAGCACCCCGAGGGCGACCGGCTCCTGCGCGCCCAGCAGCGTATGCGTCCAGAACAGTGCGAGGGCGCTCCAGCCGCCGAAGCGGTGGATCTTCTCGAAGTGGTCGTGGAAGCGGGAGCGGAAGGGCGGCAGGGCGGTCACGACGATGACGGCGAGCAGGGCGACGAGGGCCCAACTCACCGTGATGAGTGGCAGGTTGGCGCCTTCGACGGTCACCACGACCGCCCCCGCGAAGAACCACACGGCTCCGGCCAGCGCCCCGCCCACGTGCAGTCCGCCGAAGTGGTACACCTTTCCGAGAGTCCACCTCACCTTCAGCGGCCAGCTCCTCGGAGCCCACGTCGCGAGGCGGAAGAAGAGGTTGA
Source organism: Streptomyces bottropensis ATCC 25435 (assembly GCF_000383595.1). Taxonomy (NCBI): domain Bacteria; kingdom Bacillati; phylum Actinomycetota; class Actinomycetes; order Kitasatosporales; family Streptomycetaceae; genus Streptomyces; species Streptomyces bottropensis. The sequence goes on from NZ_KB911581.1 coordinate 4,170,546, forward strand.
CGACGTACTGCTGCCGTACCACCACGGCGAGCGCGAGGTTCGCGAGGGACGCGTAGCTGATGGCTTCCGTGTTCGGCGCCCAACTCGCCGCCAGGAATCCGATGTTGGCCAGCATCACCAGGGCCGCCAGTCGGTTGTAGTGCATCAGGCGGGGGTGCTTGAGGAGGCGACGGGGCGCGGACGTGAGCGGAGGGAGTTCGGCGAGAGTCGCGGGAGGCGCCGGGTGCGTGGCGCCTGCCACCTCGACAGACGTGGCCTCGACGGACGAGCTCTCGACGGAGGAGGTCTCCACGGACGACGTCATCAGGCTGCCCCCTCTCGCACCGCCGACACCGGCAGCAGGGGTGCTCCCTCGCCATGAGCCGTCACCGGACGCGCGGCATGGTGCGTGGCCTTCTCCCGCTCCGCCGCCAGCCGCAGCAGTGCCGCCCGGTCGACCTTGCCCCGGTCCGTCTCCGGCAGCGCGGCCACCGGGAGGACCGTGGCCGGCACGCAGTAGTACGGCAGTACGTCGGCCACCGCGCGCCGGGCCTTGTCCGGGTCGACGTCGGCCGGGCAGACGAAGGAGATCAGGCTCCGGGCGTCGCGCTTGAGCGTGATGGCGCGGGAGCAGCCCGCCACCGACTCCAGCACCGAGGAGACGGAGTCGAGTTCCACGCGGAAGCCGCGGACCTTGACCTGGTCGTCGGTACGGCCCAGATGCTCGAGTTCGCCGTCGGGCGTCCAGCGGCCGAGGTCGCGGGTACGGAACATGCGGTGTCCGCCGCCGAGGAAGGGGTCGAGGGCGTACCGCTCGGCGTTCAGCGCCTCGTTGTTCAAGTAGCCCGCCGATACGCAGTCGCCCCCGGCCCACATCTCGCCGACCTCCCCGATGGGCAGCGCACGCCGGTGCTCATCGAGGACGTACACCGTGTTGTTGGGGGTGGGGCGGCCGATCGTGAGCAGTGCGTCGTCCACGCGGTGGTGGCGCATCGTGTTGACGATCGTCGTCTCCGTGGGCCCGCAGGAGTTGTGGAAAGCCGACCGCCGGGCCCAGGCGTCCGCGAGCGGGCGCGGGCACGGCTCGCCCGCGACCGCCACCGTTCGCACATGGGGGCAGTCCGCCGGGTCGATTCCGGACAGTACCGTCGGCGTCGCGATCAGCACGTGTGCCGTACGGGCCGTCGCCGCGACGTCCTTGCCTCGGACGAGGAGCGTGCCACCGTGGGCGAGGCAGCCGAGGATCTCCCAGGCGGCCATGTCGAAGGCGATGTTGAGGAGCTGGGCGACCCGGTCGCCGGGGCGGATGCCCAGGTCACCGGGCTCGGTGAGGAGGATGTTCGCGACGTTGCGGTGGGTGACCTTCACCCCGTTGGGTTTGCCGGTGGTGCCGGAGGTGAACAGGACGTAGCACCCGTCGTCGGGCCGTAAGGGCCGCTCGAGACGGACCCGCCCTTGCGTGGAGAGGTTGGCGAGATCGTCGTCGTCGAGCGTGATCAGCCGGTGTCCGGTGTCAGGCAGGGGCACCCGCAGCGTGTGCTCCGACTGAGTGAGGACGACCCGGGTCCCGGCGGTGCGGATGACGTGTCGCAGCTGGGCGACGGGGGCGAGGCCGATGTCCTGCGGGACGTACGCGGCGCCGGCCTTCAGCGTGCCGAGCAGTCCGACGAGCATCGGGATGGAGCGGCGTACGAAGAGGCCGACGTGATCGCCGGGCCGTACGCCCTCCCGTACGAGTCTGGCCGCGAGCCGGTCGGCACGACGGTTCAGCTCGCCGTACGTGATCGTCGTGCCCTGGTGCTCGGCGGCGACGGCGCCCGGCGCGGCAGCGGCCTGCCGTTCGACGGCGTGGTGGACGAGGGGGTCGGTGACGGGGATCTCTGTACCTTGGCCGAACTGCCAGAACAGGGCCCTGTCTTGGAGGGACAGATGACTCAGGGGCATGCTTCACAGACCTCCTGGCTGTGTGGGGAGAAGATGCCTCGGGCGACTGAACGCTGACGTGCGTCGATATGTCGAGCATCGTGCGGAGGTACGGGCCGCAACACCGGACCGCGGTGGCGGCTCCAATAGCTTCAACGTTCAACGTGCCACGCGTCACTGTGAAAACAAGTCACATGACTGGACTCGTGGCCCATCCACAGCTTCCGCACGGGCAAGCGACAGGAACCTCACGTACAGCGCATGCAACGGGACGCGTTGGTCGAGTGGGAGGCCGCCCACTCGATTGGCATGGCGCGGATGCCAGTGTGTCAATTCCGTCACTCGGTGAGCCCGAGATCCCTTTTGCAGTCGGCGACGGCGAGAAGCAGTCTTTCATCGGTGCCCTGGAAGGACTGAGCGGCGGATGGCTCACAGTTGGTCAAGATCTGCCGACCGGGTGACCGAGCGCCTGACCTCGGAGAGCGAGCGGCTCCTCGACGCTGCGGCGGCCTCCGAGAAGGAACGGAGGGGCGAGAAGCCCAAGGGGCCCTCCACGAGCCTGCACCGCAAGGCTGTCCGAACTCGATGCACGGCTTGGAAAGCGTCTCGCACTGCTGGACCAGCGGCAGCTGATGTCGACGAAGCCGCCGCAGATCCTCAGTGCGGCGCTTGTGCCGAGCGTTTCCGATCTCCCCTCCAGCGCGTACTGCTGTGTTGAGCCGCCCACCAGGACTGAGTCCGGAGACCCCTGGCTATGCTGCGGGTTGTCTTTGCGGGGTTTGGTGGACACCAATCGGGACAATCCGAACCGGCAGGTCCGTCTGAGCTTCCTGGGCCGAGTACCCGGAGCGCCGGCGCGACCCGGCCGCTGCCTGGGAGCCGGTCTCAGTCGGCGTGCCCGACGCCGCGATCGGGTGCGCTCATGTCCCCAGTGCCGGGGGTGCCGTCGGCGAGACCATAGCGCAGGTACACGGTGCCCTTGGGGCCGGCTGCCGGTGGTTCGAGGAGCGTGAGGTTCGTGGGCACCTCGCCACCGTCGAACACCTTCTTCCCCACGCCGAGCACGATCGGGTGCACCCAGAGGTCGAGACGGTCGAAGAGCTTCTCCCGCAGAAGGCTCTGCACCAGATCCAGGCTCCCGACGACCTTCACGTGCTCGTGCCGGTCACGGATCTCGCGCACCGCGGCGGCCAGATCCGGGCCGAGCTGCGTGGAGCCGGCCCACGAGAGGTCGGGCTTGCCGCGGGAGGCCACGTACTTCGGGACACGGTTGAAGAGGTCGGCGATCGCGCCGTCCTCGCCGCCCTTCTGGTGCGGCCAGTAGGCGGCGAAGATGTCGTACGTCCGCCGACCGAGCAGGAGGGCGTCCGTGTCCTCGTACGCGGCACCGACCTGGGCCCCCGACACCTCGTCCAGCAGGGGTGCCTGCCAGCCGCCGAACGGGAACCCGGCCGGGTCCTCGTCGGGGCCGCCGGGCGCCTGCCCGACGAGGTCGAGGGTGGCGAACAGTTCCATGTGGATGAGGCCCATGGCTTACTCCCGATGAGATGGTCGTCGCGGTCAAAAGGTAGACCGGTGTGAACCGGCAGACTCATCGCCGCGCGGACCGATTCCGGCCGGGAAGTCTCGCGCGAGGTCGAAAGAGGGCGGCGAAACCCACGTGGCGGTGGCGTTCGCGGGGTGGATGGCGGGGCCGGCGGTGGGGTGCCGGGGGGCGACGGGGGCGGTCCCCAGGTGGTTCTGCCGGGGACACGCGCCGGTGTCCTGGGCCGCGACCGGGGGCGTCCTGGTCTCGCTACGGCCGCGGCATCCTCCGGGGTGGTTGTTCCTCCTCGCCATCGGTGGCTCCGGGACCTGGCAGGTCGGCCTGGCGGCGTACGGCGGGCACGCACGGTGTGGCGGTCGCCGAGCCGGACTGGCCGAGGGCGTCGGTCGCCGCCGCCGTGGCGGGCGGGGCGCACGCCCCGTCCCTGTTCGCGCTGCCCACCCTTGTGCCGCCGCTCTCTCGGCAGGGCCGCCCGGCGTTCGACCCGCAGGCGTCGACGACACCGTGCCCGGTGGTGACACCCCGCCGGTGTCCCTGCCGTCCGCCTGGTCCGTTTCGAGCCGCCGACGCGTCGGCAACCGGCGCCGCCCCGACCACCGCCCCGCGGTGCCCGGCAGCCCCGTCAGTGGCTGTCAGCCGATGTCGAAGAGGTTCGGCAGGCGCAGGCGGTAGCGCGTGCGGTCGTGGCGTTTGAGTGCTTCGAACTCCGGCGCCCGGTACAGCGGGGTGACCGTGCATCTCTCGGCGGTCGAACCGATGCTGTCCAGCAGGGCGTTGACGGCCTGGCGGGCCGAGGTGTTGGCGCCTTCCATGGTGGCCAGGTCGATGGGCACGGACACGTAGTCGCCGGACAGGAAGAGGTTGGGGATCCTCGTGGCCGACCGCGGGCGGAGGTGGAAGGTCCCCACGGGGTGGATGAGCAGCTGCTCCTCGTTGACCGGGGTCGGAGTGCCGAGTCCGTCCACGGCCGGGTCGAGGAACCAGGAGTGCAGTACGGAGTCCTTCAGGACCGTACGCCCGCTGTCGTTGAGGGCCGCCTTCAGCTGGGCCCACACCTCGCGGGCGACTTCGGCGCGCGTGCACTGCTTGGCGGTTCTGCCGTACAGGATGCCCGGCCGGTCCCACTCGGAGACGTCCACGGACAGACAGTCCGCGACCGTGCCGTCGCCGAAGTCGGCGGGGAAGTCGTGGCCCGGCCAGTGCTGGGCCTGGGCGATCGCGGTCAGCGACCAGGGGGAGTCGATGAGGTCGAGATGGCCGTGCAGGATCGGCGTGCGTTCCGTCAGATAGAACTGGATGCCGGTCATCCAGTCCGTCTCCAGTCCGTCGCACGCGGCCAGTCGGGGGTCGGCCGCGCGCACGGCGGAGTTCCAGGTGCGGCGGGCGTGCTCGACGGGCATGGCCGAGATGTAGTGGTCGGCGGTGACGGTGCGGCGAGTGCCATCGGGGCCCTGTACGACGGCGCCGGCGACACGGCCCGCGTCCATGGGCAGGTCCTGCACGGTCCAGCCGATGCGGAACTCGACCCCGAGTGACCTCAGGTACGTCACCCAGGGGTCGATCCAGGCCTCGTTCGTGGGCGCGTTGAGGATCCGGTCCAGGGGGCCGTCCGCGCCCCGCCCGAGGACGTTGAACGCGAACGCCTCCAGCAGCGTGCCGACCGTGCGGGTGCTGGCCTCCTCCGCCTTGGTGGCCACGATGTTGCGGGTGATGCCGACGGCGAGGATCCGCTGGTAGTCGTACGACATGCGTTCGGCACGCACGAACTCCCACCAAGGCATCTGCTCCCAGGTGTTGTCGCGGCGTTCGTCGCAGCTGGTGAGGAAGACCAGGAAGCGGTCGGCGAAGTAGAGGGCCTCGTGGAGGGGGAGGCTGAGGGCGGTGTCCAGGAACGAGGTGAGGGCGCGGCGGATCTCGTCGGGGGTGAGGTCGGCCGGGGTGTTGCCGGGCCAGGGGAGCGGGATCCGGATGTCCTCACGGCCGCCGGACCGGGCGAACAGCATTTCCTTGGGGGCCACGAGGTTGTCGTGGACGCCGTGGGGGTTGCCGGGGAAGGGGATGCGCCGCATGGTGTCGGGGAGGTTGTGGTAAATCCCGGGGATGAAGCGGAAGCCGTGCTCCCCGGGCAGGTGGGCGCGGCCGCCCTTGCCGCTGTCGGGCACGTCCATGCTGCGGGCCTTGCCGCCCAGCGCCTTGCGTTCGTAGACCGTCACCCGGAAGCCGCGTTCGGCGAGCTCGTGCGCGGCCGTGAGCCCGGCGACGCCCCCGCCCAGCACGGCCACGGTCCCCGGGGTCGCGCCGTCCCGGGCGGCGGCCCGCCGGGGGGTGGCGAGGGTGACCCCGCCGCCGGCGGCCGCGGCGGTGGCCGTGCCCAGGAACCCTCTGCGCGTGGTGCCGCCCATCGCTACCCCTTACCGTCGGTAACCGTTGGCGCACGAGGATATGAGCGACCCACCGATCCCGGAAGGCGACAGACAGGGCTGGGGACACTTTGGCTTGATGCGGCACCATCTCGGCGGGAGCGGCATCATCTCCGCGCCACCGGCTCCTGGGTGCGGCCGTCCGCCGTCCGCCGTCCGCGCGGCCTCTAGCCCACGCGGATCACCGAGAACGTCTCACCGTCCCTGGGCGGCCGTGTCCAGGAACGGGTGACGAACGTGTGCAGCCGCCCGTGCACGATGGCGTGACGGGGCAGACAGACACCGAATTCGCGGGTCACGGCTTCCAGCAGGGCCCGTTCCACCTCGGTGTGGTCCTCCAGGTCACCGAAGAACAGGCTCGGATCCAGCGCCCGGGGTATCTCCCCGCTCGACCGGACCTCTCCGCCCGCGTACGTGAACGCGCACTGCTCGGCACCGTCCCGCGCCACCGAGAGGTGGAAGAAGGGCTCCCCGTGCGTCCTCCTCAAGCCGCTCCACACCACCACCGCGCGAGTGCCCTCACCGGCGGCCACGGCCGGGGAGACGAACCGCTGTGGGTCGAACTGGGAGGCGTCCGGGTCGAAGGCGAAGCTCCAGCCGGTGCCCGCCCGGCCGACCGCCACGAGAGCCCGGTCGGCGTAGGACGAGAACTCATTCCGGTTCCGCAGCGACCTGCGGCGCGCCTCCCACAGGGTCATGGGGGCGTTCAGCACGGTGTTGTCCCGGTCCCGGTCCCCGCCCCCTTCCCGGTCCGCGAGACGTCCGGGCAACTCTTCCGGCTCCACCCCCTCCACCAGAACGAACCGGTAGGACGTGCGGTTGTTGCCCGGGTCGGGCTCCGCCAGCCACGTCAGGTCACCCGGGTCGAGCGCGGTGGGCGCCGGCCCCGGAGCCTCACCCGCGTGCCCTCCCCGGGGAGTCGACAGCAACTCGCGACCCCGCTCCGGGGTCAGCAGCGGCCCGAGCACGGGATCGGCCACCCACCCCAGCGGAGCCAGGTGGTCCGGCCCCAGCGGCTCCCACACGGGCAGCGCGTTCATCAGTGTCCGCCAGGCGCCGTCCGTGTCACCCCACCGTGCCGACTCCCGTGCCCGTCCGACCGCCTCGCCGAACGGCCCGCTCGCGGTGTACCGGTACGTGCCGTTCCGCACCGCCTCCAGGGTCGCGTAGGCCAGTGACAGCAGGTCGTCGCTCGCGCCCCGCAGATGGTAGGTCAGCGTGGAGTCGTCCCGGTACGAGTGCGCCGCGTGCTCGGCGACCAGCGAGGGCAGCAGCTCGGGGGCGTACCGCGGGTCCGTCACCACGCCGTCGAAATACACCATGGAGGTCTGTCCGAGCAGGCGGCGTATCTGGTCGCCCAGTCCGGCGGCCCGCGGTCTGCCGTACGCCGCGGCCTCGTCGAGCGCTTCCCCGGCGCGTTCCCAGCCGCCGCGCAGCGCCTCCTGCCGGGCCTCGTCCATCGCGGCGTCCAGCCTGAGCGTCGTGTCGTTGGCGAACACCGGCTCCCCGTCGCCCGCGTGTGCCCGCAGACTGTGGAACTCGCGGTGCATCGCCCGCATGAACTCCAGGAAGTTGGCGTGCCGTTCGGGTGGCGCGGCCCGCCAGCTCGCCCAGGTGTACACCGCCCACTCACCGTTGTCGTCCACGTCCTCGGGATCCATGAGGACGTGGGTGACGTCGGACTCGACGTCGAGTTGCAGCCCGCGCCGCCAGATGTCCACCTCCAGCCGCTCCTCGGGCCCGGCGTCCTCGTCCAGATGCTCCTCGTACATGGCCGCGAGCCCCGACTCGTCGTCGTGCCAACGCGCGTCCGCGGTCCCCGCCAGCAGCCACACGAACTCTCCCGCGTGCCGCCACCCGTCGCTGACCGCGAGGAACTCCCGGTACGACGGGGGCATCCGCCGGCCGAGGCGGTCCTCCATGGCTGCGATCCGCTCCCGCGACGCGGGGGGAAGCCCCAGCCATCGCGCCCGGTGCGCGGCTTCGTCGTCCTCGCCCCGGGTCTCGTCCTCCGGCAGGGAATCCGCCCACTCCTCGCTCCACCTGAGCAGGAACGTCCGCCAGTCGAATGCCGTGGTGTCCGTCATGGGCCCGATGCTGCCACTCGACACTGACAGCGGTCGGTCCGCTCAGGCGCGCTGACGACGAGGCCCGGCTCAGCCGGCCGACCGGGCGCAGGTGACGTCCGTGTCGGGGAGGTGGCCGGTGGACAGGTAGGTGTTGACCGTCGTGTCGGCGCAGGAGTTGCCGAACACGCCGTACACGGCGTGCTGGTCCGCGCCCCGGAGGGTGAGCAGGCGGGAGGAGGGCCACATGCGCCGTACCGTCCGCGCGTTGCGGTAGATGGTGCGCGGGTCGCCGGTCGCGTTGACGAGGAGGGCCGGGAGGTCGCGGCGGATCGTGGTCGGGTGCTCGCGCGGCGGGGCCCAGAACGCGCACGGATTGATGTTGTGGGTGACGGGACCGAACAACGGGTCCTTCGCGCGGGCGCGTCGGACGTCGCGCCAGTACGTCTCGGGGGAACGCGGCGCGGACGCGTCCCCGCACAGGATCGCCGTCTGGACGCTGCCGTACGCGGAGCCGGATCCGGTCAGCAGGAAGTCGAGGGTCTCGGCCAGCCATGGTGACGGGGTGACCGTGCGGCCGGCGACGGCGCGGCGCATGTCCCGTACGGCCCGGGCGAGATCGGCGTAGGCGGCGTCGTTGTCCTGCGAGAGGCCGGTGAGGGCGACGACGGGGACGAGATGCTCGTCCACCCGGTGGTCGCCGATCGCCAGGGGAGCGCGTTCGGCCGCTGTCCGGATCCTGTTCACGACCGCCAGCACCTCGCTCCCGGTCCGGCCCAGACCGTAGGTGGTGTCGCGGGCGGCCGCCCAGGCGGCCCAGCCCGCCAGGGCGTGCCGGTTGGCCGGCTCCGTGCCGCGCAGCAGCCGGGGGTTGTAACTGTCGGGGGCGACGAGACCGTCCAGGACGACGCGGTCGGTGCGGCCGGGGAACATCGTGGCGTACACCTGGCCGAGGTAGGTGCCGTACGAATAGCCGAGGTAGGAGATCCTGCGCTCGCCGAGTGCGGCGCGGACGACGTCCATGTCGCGCGCGGTGTTGCGGGTCGTGGCGTACGGCAGGACGTCGCCCTGGGACGTCCGGCAGCGGTCGGCGAGTTCCCTGGCCAACCCCACCGAGCGGTCGAACGCCGCCCGGTCCTTCCCCGCGCCGCGTATGAAGGAGCCGGTGGGCCAACGGCAGTCCAGGGGCGTGCTGCGGCCGACGAAACGGGGGTCGACGCCCACCACGTCGAAGCGCTCACCGGCCTGCTTCATCGCCGTGCGCACCCACGGCGGGTCGCCGATGCTCTGCCCGCCGGGGCCGCCCCCGTTGAGCAGCAGAGGGCCTACGCGACGGGCCGTGTCGGTGGCCCGGATGCGCGAGATCGCGACGGTGATCGTACGGCCGCCCGGATCCGCGTAGTCCAACGGGACGGTGACGTCGGCACACTGGGCGCCGGCCCGCTGGAGTTCCTCGCCGGTCTCGTCGTCGGGTCCCAGCAGGCAGCTCTTCCAGTCCAGGTGTTGATCGTGGTAGCGGGTGAGGGGACCGGTGGGGGCGGGGTCTGCCGCGGCGGGCGTGGCGGGGACGGTGAGGGCCCCGACCAGGCACAGGACAGCCCCTGCCGCGGTGCGCGACACGAGCCGGCGCGGACCGCCGGTCGGTGCGTCGCGTGGGCCGGCCGTACGCGTGGCGGCGGGGGAGGGAGAGCCGGTCATGCGGTGGTCCTTTCGAAAAGCGCGCCCTCGCAGAGGGACTTGTCGACGAGGTCCAGGAAGGCGGACTCGGCCTGGAGCGAGGCGGGCACCTCGTTGAGGGCGACGGCGACGCTCCGGCCGCCTGGACCGACGGCGACCAGCGCCCGGTGGCCGCCGGGCACCGTCCCCGCGTGCCCCCACCACGTGCCGCCGCAGGAAAGCGGTGTCGAGATCAGGCCCAGCCCGTAGCGGGCGCCCGGCCAGAGCCGGTCGGCGTCGGCCTCCACCGTCCGCCGCATCTGCGCGAGCTGGGCGGCGGGCAGCAGGCGCCCGTCGAACAGGGCGGTGGCGAACCGTGTCAGGTCGCCCGGTGTGGAGACGAGGGCGCCGCCGACCCCGCCGAAGGTCATGTTCCAGGCGGTGCCGTCGGCGTGCCGGCCGTCGCCGTCGGTGAAGTAGCTGCGGGAGTGCGCTCCGCGCACGTGCGTGTCGTCGCCGGGCCAGTAGGTGTCGCGCAGTCCGAGGGGCTCGATGATGCGGCGGGTGATCTCCGCCTCGGGAGTGCGGCCGGTGACCTCGCGGACGATCATGCCGAGGATCAGGTAGTTGGTGGTGGCGTAGTGCCAGCCGCCCTGCGGGCGCGGCAGTTCGAGAGCGCGTGCGACGAGGTCGCGGGGTTCGAAGTGGCGATACCGCTGCCGCTGGGGAAGCTCCCATTCGGGGGCGTCGAGATAGTCGGGCAACCCGCTGGTGTGCCGCAGGAGGTGGCGTACGGTGATCGGACGGCGGTCCTGGCCGTCGTCCTGGATCAGGCCGGGCAGATAGCGGTCGACGGGGGCGTCCAGCGACAGGCGGTGCTCGGCGACGAGTTGCAGGACGAGCGCCGCGGTGAACGTCTTGGTCACGCTGCCGACGCGCAGCCGGTCGGTGGTGTTCATCGGGCGCCCGGTGCGCAGATCCGCCGTTCCGGCCGACGCGGCCCAACGCCCGCAGGACCTGCCCGCGGTGGGGCCGGTCACCAGGACCGCGGCACCGGCGACGCCGTGCCGGGTGGTGAGGTCGCGCAGCACCTGGCGGGTCCGGTCGTGCGTGCCGCAGTCCACGGCGGAGCGCGGGCCCGGCGTCCGTGCGGTCGCCGTCGGACCGGTGGCGGCCAGGACGACCGCCGTCATCAGCGCCGCGAGGCCGACGCGCCTGCCGGTCGTCGAGTTCGGTAAGAAGGTTGGCATGTCGTCAGACGGTAGGCACGGGCCGTCCTGTGATCACTCCGGCAGGCAGGTGCTTCCGGGATGACGCCAGCCCGAGCGGAAAGCGGGAGCAGACCTCCTGGACGGGCGGAACCCGCCGCTGGTAAGGGCGAGCCGGTACGACCGTCGCCGCCGACCTCCCCACGGAGCCGGAAGCGGAGGCGGGCGTGGCCGCGCGCACCCGGCGATGTCGGTGCCTCGCCTGCCCCGCTCCGTCCGAGCGTGAAGCGACGGTTCCCCGGGTAGCCCTTCCAGCGCGCGGATCCGGTCGGTGCCGTCGGGCGTCGGCCGGTGCGCTATTCGACGGTCGGCGCGTGCGCACTCAGCCGTGTGTCCCGGCCTCGATGGGGGAGGGGGAGTCATGGGGGCTGCGGTCTCACCGGACGTGCGGCGGGGCGGTGTGGCGCCGGTGGTGGCGGCGCGGTGGGCGCTGTGGACGTTCGTCCTGGTCAACCTGGTGATCGTCGAGGTTCTGTTCCTCACCGCCGGGACCGGGAAGAACGGGGTGCTCACGGTCGCCAAGTTCTTCGGCCTGCACGCCGCCGTGCTGATGTTGTTCCAGCTGCTGCTGGTGGCCCGGCTGCCGTGGCTGGACCGCCGTATCGGCATGGACCGGCTGACGGTGTGGCACCGGTGGGTCGGCTTCACCCTGCTGTGGACGATCCTCACCCATGCCGCGCTGGTGGTGCTCGGGTACGCGAGGCTCAGCGACACGTCGTTGCCGAAGACGTTCTCCGCGCTGGCCGGAGTGCCCGCTTCCCTGCTCGGCATGTGGGCCGCGGTGTTCGTGGTCGTGGTCGCGGCCGTCTCCGTCCGTCGGGTGCGGCGGCGGCTGCGCTACGAGACCTGGCACGGTCTGCACCTGCTGCTGTACCTGGCGTTGGGGCTGGCGTTCGTCCACCAGCTGCAGGAGACCACGACGTTCGCCTCGTCGTCGGCGGCCGAGGTCTACTGGTGGGCGCTGTGGCTGTTCGCGTTCGGATCCCTGGTGACCGCGCGCCTCGTCGTGCCCGTGTGGCGGAACCTCTATCACCGGTTCCGGGTCGTGGCGGTGGTGCCGGAGTCGGACGACGTCGTGTCGGTCCACATCTCCGGCCGTCACCTGGACAGGCTGCCGGCCAGAGCCGGCCAGTTCTGCTTCTGGCGCTTCCCCGGGCACAACCACTGGTGGCTGGCGAATCCGTTCTCACTGTCGACGGCACCCGACGGCCGTGCGCTGCGCCTGACCGCGAAGGCCGCGGGCGGCGCCAGTGCCGGACTTCGGCATCTCCCGGTCGGGAGCCGGGTCTTCGTCGAGGGGCCGTACGGGGCGTTCACCTCGCTGCATCGCACCCGCCCCGGGGCCCTGCTGATCGCCGGCGGGGTGGGGATCACACCCGTCCGGGCCCTGCTGGAGGAGGAACCGGCCGGCGATGTCGTCGTGCTCTACCGGGTGCGCAGCGAGAGGGACGCGGTGCTGCTCGGCGAGATACGCGCACTGGTCGCGGCGCGCGGCGGTCGGCTGTACCTGCTCACCGGCCGCCGCGGGGAGGGCAGGCCGCCGTTCGAGCCGGAGAGCCTGGGTGCCCTGGTCCCCGACATCGCCGAGCGCGACGTGTACGTGTGCGGTCCGCCCGCGATGACCTCGGCCGTGCTCAGCGGCCTGCGCGCGCTGAAGGTCCCCCGACGGCAGGTGCACGCCGAGAGGTTCGGCCTGGCCTGAGCCGAGGTGGGCTCCGCGGGGAGGCGGACTCGTGGGTACCGGAGCGGTCCCGTGGGCACCGGGCCCGTGGGCACCGGGGTTGATCGGGGAGCGAGGGTGCCGTGGAGGGCGGGGCGCGGCGGAGGGTGGGTGCCCGGGCCGAGAGGGCCCGCCCGACTAGGGTGGGGGCCATGTCCCCCACAACTCCGGCTCAGCCGCCCCTCGTTGATCCTGCCGAGCTGGTCGCGGATCCGTACGCGGTCTACGGGCGGCTTCGCGAGGCGGGGCCCGTGCATCGCATCGCCGGAACGGACGGGCTGCCCGCCTGGCTGGTCACGCGCTACGACGATGTGCGCGAGGCCCTTGCCGACCCCCGGCTCTCTCTCGACAAGAGCAACGCGGCACCCGGTGGCTACCACGGGCTCGCGCTGCCGCCGGCGCTGGACGCGAACCTTCTGAACATGGACCCGCCGGACCACACCCGCATCCGGCGCCTGGTGTCCCGGGCGTTCACCCCACGTCAGACGGCCCGGCTGCGCGACCCCATCAGAAGGACCGCGGACGCGCTGCTCGACGCCGTCGCACCGTACGGCCGGGCCGATCTGATCGCCTCGTACGCGGCGCCCCTGCCGATCACCGTGATCTGCGACCTGCTCGGCGTGGCCCCGCACGACCGGCACGACTTCCGCGCCTGGACCGACACCCTGATCGCGCCGGACCCCGCCCGGCCGGGCCGGGCGAAGGAAGCCGTGCGCAGCATCCTGGCGTTCTTCACCCGGCTCATCGACGACAAGCGCGCCGACCCCGCGGACGACCTGCTCTCCGCGTTGATCGCCGTACGCGACGACGAGGACCGGTTGAGCGAGGACGAGTTGATGTCGCTCGCCTTCCTGATCCTGATCGCCGGATACGAGAACACCGTGCACCTGATCGGCAACTCCACCCTCGCTCTGCTCAGCAACCCCGACCAGCTGAGCGTGCTGCGCGCCGACCCCGGCCAACTGGCAGGCGCGATCGAGGAGTTGGCCCGCTTCGACGGTCCGGTGCCGCTGGCCATCCGGCGTTTTCCCGTCGAGGACGTCATCATCGGCGGCGTCCGCGTCCCGGCCGGGCAGACCGTCCTGCTCTCCCTGGCCGCCGCACACCGGGACCCACGCCGCTTCGTCGGACCGGACCGGCTCGACCTGGACCGTGACGCCACCGGTCATCTCGCCCTGGGGCACGGCATCCACTACTGTCTCGGCGCGCCGCTGGCCCGCATGGAGACCGAGATCGCCCTCGCCGCGCTCCTCGACCGGTTCCCCGGCCTGGCCCTCGACATCGCGCCGGACGCGGTACGTCGACGGCCGTCCATGCGCGCCCGTGGGCTGCTCGACCTGCCGGTGCGTTTCTGAGCGCCGCTCGTCGACGGGGGCGCGGGCGGGCCTCCCTCACCTGCTCCAGGCGCAGGTCCTGCGGATCAACGGCAGGGCCCGCATCCTTACCGACGCCCCGTTCTTCGACGCGATGGCGCTGGACGGGCGGCGCACCACGCCGGCCCTGGTGCTGGAGATCGACGAGATCTATCTGCACTGCCCCGCAGTCGCTGCGGTCGGCTTGCGGAGCAGCAGCAGCGCCGCGTCGTCGTGGAGCCGGCCTCCCACGTGCGTGAGCAGTTCGTCGTGGAGTGCCGAGAGGGTGTGGGCCGGCTCGTCGGACACATGGTGGGCCAGGCGCTCGGCGAGGGGGTAGAAATCGCGGTCGCGGTCCCGGGCCTCCGTGACACCGTCGGTGTAGAGCAGCAGCTGATCCTCGTCGCCGAACGGCAGGATCCGCAGACCGGGCGTCTCGCCCGTCAGGGCGCGCAGCCCCAGCGGCGGGGCCGGGCAGGCGGGCTCCACCGGTACGACCCCGGAGCCGCGCACCAGCAGCGGCGGCGCGTGTCCGCAGTTGACCAGCTCCAGCCGGCCCGGGCCGGGGTGCCCGGCGACGACCGCGGTGACGAAGTCGTCGCTGCGGAGATTGCGCGCCAGACTCCGCTCGATCCGGTCGACGACGGCGAGGAGATCGGGCTCCTCGAACGCCGCCTCGCGAAAGACGCCGAGCACCAGGGCGGCTATCCCGACCGCCGGCAGCCCCTTGCCGCGCACATCGCCGACGATCAGCCGGACCCCGTACGGGGTGGGTATGAGGGCGTAGAGATCTCCGCCGATCCGGGCCTCGGCCGCGGCGGCGCTGTAGCGGACGGCCACCTGGAACGGGCCGACGGTCGCCGGTACCGGCTGGAGCAGGGCGTGCTGGGCGGCCTCGGCGACCGAGCGCACGGCCGCGAGCACCCGCTCGCGGCGCCCGCGCAGGGCGCTGGCCAGGCCGCTCGCCAGGGTGACGGCCACCAGTGCGGACAGGACGGCGGCCAGCTCACGGCCCGGCGCGCCGTCCCGGACGCCGAGCATCGTGCCCAGTACCCCGGCGAGGAGACCCACCCAGAGGACGCCGCGCGGCCCGCCGGTGGTGGCGGCCAGCGCGGGCCCCGCGGCGAGCAGCGGCAGCCAGGTCAGCCCGGAGCCACCGAGGAGGCCGACGAACACGATCACGGAGACGATCAGCACGGGCAGTGCGGGGGTACCGGAAGCCAGTTGCGCGGCGACCCGGCTGGGGACCGGCCTTTCCGGGGCCGACGTCCGCGCCCGGGACGGCCGGTTCGGCGTCGGCCTGTGGTCGCCACAAAGCTCTCGGGTATGGCTCATGTGTCGCCCGCGATCCTCACTCGTCTGGGGAGTCAGCGCTCCGGAATCGTCCGTTTCATCCAGGAAAGAGGATCGGCCCGAGTGCCACAAGGACATGGATTTCAGATAGTGAGCGACAGGCCCCTGGTCACGCGGCTCGCGATCGGCAGAAGCCGTTCCCGGACCTCCGGCAGCCGGGAGAGCCGGTCCGAGCGCAGCGAGACGCCGAGCGAGCCGAGCGTGTCCCCGCTGTACACGGGCACCGCGATGCAGACCGTGCCGAGGGAGTACTCCTCCAGGTCCGTGACGGCCGGCGCGACGGGCGAGGAGTCCAGCCGCCGGAGCAGCTCCGGGGCGTCGGTGATGGTCCTCGGGGTGAGATCGGCCAGGTGGTGCCGGGAGAGATAGTCCCTGCGGGACTCCGCGTCCAGCTCGCGCAGCACCGACTTGCCCAGCGCCGTGGCGTGCCCGGCGTCCTCGAAGCCCACCCACAGATCGACCCGGGGTGCCCGGGGGCTGTCCACGATCTCGGCGACCCGGATCTCCCCGTCCTCGTAGAAGGTGAGGTAGGCGGCGCCGGCCAGCTCGTCCCGCAGCGCGGCGAGCGTCGGACGGACCCGGCTGAGCAGCGCCTGGCCCCGCCCGGTGGTGTGCAGCGCTCCCACCTTGTCGCCCAGGACGAAGCCGCCGTCGGCCAGTTTGCGCAGGTACCCGTCGTGGACCAGGGTCCGCAGCAGGTGGTAGGCGGTGGCCAGGGGCAGCCCCGTCTCGCGGGCCAGTTGCTTCGCCGGAGCGCCGTTCTCGTGCGCGCTCACCGCCTCCAGCAACCGGAAGGCGCGCTGAACGGACGCGATGAGGGTGGGGCCGGGGCCGTCGTGCACAGCCATAGGACCAGGGTGCGCCGGTCGTGCGGAGCGGGCAAGCGACGCCCCCGGCGCGGGCGCTCGCTCATCTCCCGCGTGGAGGCCACGGCCCGGGTGATGCGAGCCCGACCGGGTTCGGGGTACTCGGGCGGCGCAGCATCGGACACGCCGTGTCCGGCGCGTCAGTCCTGAGGAGGTACGGAATGCGACTGCGGGAACACGTGGTGGTGGTGACGGGAGCGTCCAGCGGGATCGGCAGGGCCACGGCCGAGGCCTTCGCGCGCAAGGGGTGCGCCGTGGTGCTGGCGGCCCGCCGCGAGGAGGCGCTGGAGGCGACCGCGCGGGAGTGCGAGCGGCATCGCGGGGCCCGGACGCTGGTCGTGCCGACCGACACGACGGACGCCAAGGCGGTCGACGACCTGGCGAGGCGGGCCGTGGAGGAGTTCGGCCGGATCGATGTGTGGGTCAACAACGCGGCCGTCAACGCCTTCGGCCGCTTCGAGGACGTGCCCCTGGAGGACTTCCGCAGGGTCCTGGACGTCAACGTGATGGGCTACGTGCACGGGGCGCGCGCGGCACTGCGGGTGATGCGGGAGGAGGGGCGCGGCACGCTGATCAACATCTCGTCCATCGTGGGCGCCGTCGCCCAGCCGTACAGCCACCCGTACAGCATGTCCAAGCACGCCGTCCAGGGGCTCGGATCGAGCCTCCGGCAGCAGCTGCGGGTGGAGGGTGTCAAGGGCATCCGGGTGTGCACCGTGATGCCCGCGACCATCGACACCCCGCACTTCGAGCAGGCGGCCAACCACACCGGACGCAAGGTGGTCGCCATGCCGCCGGTCTACAGCCCCGAGCGGGTCGCCCGGACCGTCGTCGACCTCGTCCGCCACCCCCACCGGGAAGTGGTGGTCGGGCCCGCGGGCAAGGCCCTGGTGCGCCGGTCGCGGAAGAACCCGGCCCTCGCGGAGCGGGCGATGGCCCGGCAGACCGAGAAGACCCACCTGTCCCACGAGGAATCCGCCCCGGCCACGCACGGAGCGCTGCACGTACCGGCTCCCGGCGAGGGGGCGGTGCACGGCGGCTGGGGCGGCCGGCGGCGAACCGCACTGCGCAGGGTGGCCGTCTACGGGCTGGTGGGAGCGGGGGTGGCGGCCGCCGGGCGCCGGATCGGGCGCGAGCTGTCCGCCGCCTGACGTCCGCCGCCTGACCGGGCCGCCGACGCGCGGCGCACCGGAGCGCGTGTGCGAGGACGACGCGCGAACCGGCGTACGAGGACGGCGGGGTGTGCGGGCCCGAACCAGGCCCGTACACCCCGCCGAGTCGCCGAGTCGCCGAGTCGCCGAGTCGCCAGTCGCGGTCAGCCGTCGGCTGTCGGCGTCGGCCGTCGGCGTCGGCGTCAGCCGTCGGAGGTCCCCGGGGCCGTCACCCCGCCGCCCGCCCCGCGGCACGGGCCCGCGCCGGTACCCGGACGGACTCCATGACGAACCCGCTGCGCACCCGCGCCGGCATCCGCGTCAGCGGGATCCGCAGGTCCTGCGCGGGTACGTCGTACTCCAGCCGGGCCAGCCGCGGCCCCAGAGCCCGCAGCAGCGCGACGGTGACGTCCTCGCCGGGGCAGCGATGACCGGTCGCGCGGTCGCCGCCGCCCTGCGGTACGAGGTCGTCGCGGCGGGGCGGTCGCTCCAGGAACCGCTGGGGTTCGAAGGTGAAGGGGAGGTCCCAGAGATCGGGGTCGTGGTTCTGTCCGTACAGGTCGAGCAGGACCATGGCGCCCGCCGGGATCGGTTCGCCCCGCCACTCCAGGTCGGTGACGGCCCGCCCGCCGACGAAGGGGGCGAACGGGTAGAAGCGCCGCAGCTCGTGGGCGAACGCCACCGCGTACTCGGGGTCGTCCTCGGCCAGCCGTTCCCGCACGTCGGGCCGCAGGCGCAGCGCGTGCCCGGCGTAGGCGACGAACCAGCACACCGCGACGGTGGGGCGGATGACGTTGAGCAGTTCGACCGCGGCGGTGTGCGGGTCCAGGGGCAGGCCGTCGGCGTCCTCGTGCCGGACCACCACGTCCAGCGGCGACCCGGCCGGCGCGGTCGCGGCACCCTCGCGGACGTCCGACACCAGACCCGCCAGCCACTCCTCGGCGTTCTTCCGGGCGCGGCGGGCCCGCCAGTGCCGGGGCCCCGGGGAGGCGAAGCCGTCGACCATGGCGACCAGGTCCCGGGCCGTGGCCTCGCCGTCGGGGTCGTCGTCCAGGGGGATCCCGGCCCATCGGCAGACCCCCAGGGTGAGCACCCGGCTCGCCTCGTCGAAGAGGACGACCGACGGCCGGCCGGGCCACGACGCCTCGGCCGTGTCCCAGGCCGCGGCGACATGGTCCACCAGGCCGGTGACCGCCTGGGGACCGGTGAGCAGGGAGAGGAACATCTGCTTGCGCACGCGGTGGGGCGGTCCGTCCAGCGTGTGCACGGCTCCATGGCCGAACAGTGTGCTCAGCACCGGGTCGGGCAGCGCCGTGGCGCGTTCCACGTGCCCTTCGTCGTAGAAGAACCGCACCGCCTCCGGGCCCTGGAGGGCGACGGCGTGCTGTCCCATCAGCCGGGCACGGACCAGGGGGCCGGTCGTACGGCGCCAGCGGTCGGGCAGCCAGGTGTAGCCCCGGAGGAGGACCGCGAGCGAACTGTCGACGAGCGGGGTGCGACGACTCTGATTCATGCCCACCCGAGTGCCCGCCCGGCTCCCCCGGCTAACGCCGGGCCCACGCCCGCGTGGGGACCGGCGCGGAGACGCGGAGAGCGGGCCGGCCCCGGTGATCGCGGCGCGGAGGTGTCACAGCGGGGGAACTCGGTACTCCGCAGGGAGTACGGAGCAGTCGACCCCGGAGGCGATCATGACTGACGAGAACATGGCGGACGACGCCTACCAGCCCACGGGCGGCAACGAGGAGCAGGAGGACGCCTCCCCGCTGGACCTCCAGGACGCGCTCGACGAGCGCACCTACGACGACATCCTGGACGAGGGCTACTCGCCGCAGGAGAAGCCCCTGGGCGTCGACCGGAGCGGCACCACGGCGGCCGAGCAGCACGAGGGAGAGTCCCTGGACGACCGGCTGCGGCAGGAGGTCCCCGACGTGGAGGTGCCGCCCGGCGACGGGATCGGCGACCTGCCGGGCGGCGAGGGCGAACCCGTGGACCCGGAGGCCGGTGCGGACCGGGCCGGCCGCCTGGTCGCACCGGACGAGGGCGTGCGGACGGACACCACCAAGGAACTCGTCGCCGAGGACGAGGGCATCGACGGTGGCGCGGCCGGCGCGGAGGAGGCGGCGATGCACGTCGTCCCGGACGACCGGCTGCCCTGACCGGGTGAGGGGAAGGTCCGGCCGAGAAAACCCGGACCGCGTGCGGAGCCCTGTCGAATACGGCGGCTCCCGCTCGACGTGAGGGTGTAGTCGGTACGCCCCACGACCCAAGGAGCACCCTCATGACCGTGACCGTGGACATGGCCATCTCCCTCGACGGATACGTCGCCGGCACCGACGTCACCCTCGACAACCCCGGGGGCGACGGCGCCGAGCCGCTGTTCGAGTGGATCCACGAGCTGGCGAGCTGGCGGGAACGCCAGGGCATGCCCGGCGGCGTGGAGAACCGCGACTCCGAGCTGATGCGTGCATGGTTCGACGCCACCGGGGCCGTGGTCATGGGCCGCACGATGTACGACACGGGTGAGAAGTTCTGGGGCGACAACCCGCCGTTCCGCGCCCCGGTCTTCGTGCTCACCCACCGGCCCCGCCCCACCCTGGTGAAGGAGGGCGGCACCACCTTCACCTTCGTCACCGACGGCGTCCACAGCGCTCTCGACCGCGCCAGGGCCGCGGCCGGGGAGCGCAACGTCGACATCGCGGGCGGGGCGAGCACGGTCCGGCAGTACCTCCGGGAGGGACTCGTCGACGAACTGCACCTGCACGTGGTGCCCGTACTCCTCGGCGCGGGACTACGCCTGTTCGACGACCTCGGCGCGGTGCGGCGCGACCTCGAACCGGTCGGGGTGGTCGCCACGCCCCTCGCCACGCACCTGAAATACCGCTTCACGAGGTGAACACCCCGCCACCGGTGGGCGGACGAGCGGGCGCCGGGCCGTGACGGGGATCACGTCCGACGGAAAACCCGCCGCGCGGGTCCCGCGTCTAGCGGGTGTGAGATCAGTCAGGAAGACACCGGGTGAGCCGGACGAGGAGCGCCTCGTCCGGCTGGTGGCCAGAGGCGACCGCGCGGCGTTCGAGGAGCTGTACCGGCGCACCGCGCCATGGCTCGCGGTGCGTCTGCGGCGCCGCTGCGCGGACGAGCAGATCGTCGCCGAGGTCATGCAGGAGACGTACCTGGCGGTGTGGCGCGCGGCCGGCGCGTTCGCCGGGGCCGCGGTCGGCGGGAGCGCCGTCGGCTGGCTGTGGACCATCGCCGCACGCCGTCTCGTCGACGCGTTCCGCCGCCGGGCCCATCACGCCGAGCCGCCGCCCGCGGCCGCCGGGCAGCCGATGGCGCCCGCCGCCGAGGAGGAGGCGCTCGCGGCGACCGTCGGCGGCGACGTCGGGGACGCGCTGCGGCGCCTCGCGCCCGAACTCAGACAAGTACTGCAGGCCATGGTGCTCGACGGGCTGTCCGTCCGGGAGACCTCGGTCCTGCTCGGCGTGCCCGAGGGCACGGTCAAGACCCGCGCCCGCCGGGCCCGGACCGAGATGCGGAGGGCCCTGGCATGAGCGTGGAACACGCGTCGACGCGGATCATCGACGGTTACGCGCGCGGCGACACGGACATCGCCGCCGACGAGGTGTGGGCCCTGGAGGCCCATCTGGAGAAGTGCCGGAACTGCCGTGACCGGCTGTCGGCCGCCGTCTCGAGGACCGCGCCCGCCGTGACGGCGATGGTCGGCACCGTCTGGGCCGACCTCGAACCCCGGCTGGCCGCGACGGCACCCATGCCCGCCCGCCGTCGCTGGTCGGCGCGGCTGTCGAGGTGGCTGACGCCCACGATGGTGCCGTGGCTGGCCATGGTCATGACCGTGACCCTGCTCGCGCTGCTGCTCGACATCGCCGACACCGGCTCCGGCCCCGGCCAGGTGTCGCCGGTACTGCTGCTCGCCCCCGTCCTACCCGTGCTGGGCGTCGCGGCGTCGTGGTCGCGCGGCCTGGACCCGGCGTACGAGCTGACGGCCTCCGTGCCCAGGGCCGGGCTCCCGCTGGTGCTGCGGCGCACCACGTCCGTGCTCGCCGTCGTCATCCCCGCGCTGCTGGCGGGCGGCGGCCTGACGGGGGTGTCGGCGGCCCAATGGCTGCTGCCCTCACTGGCGTTCACCTCGACGACCCTGGCGCTCGGCGGAGTCGTCGGCGTGACCCGGGCCGCCGTGGCGCTGGTCGCGGTGTGGGCGGCCGTGGTCGTGGCACCGGCCCTGGCCACCAGCAGTACACCCGTGGCTCTGCGGAGCGCCGGGCTGCCCGTGTGGGGAGTGGTCCTCACCCTCGGTATCGGTGTCGTGATCGCCCGCAGGGGCGCGTACTCCGTACTGGGAGCCCATCGATGACCGACCGGAAGGAACAGCACATGATGTCCGCGGTGAGCGCGGCCGATCTCGCACCGACCGCCTACGCCTGGGAGATCCGGGCCACGGGGCTGAAGGTGCGGGCCGGCCGGAAGCGGATGGCCGTCGACGGGCTCGACCTGTCGCTCGGCACCGGCGTGCACGGCCTGCTCGGACCCAACGGGGCCGGCAAGACCACCCTCATCCGGGCGCTGGCGACCGTGCTGCGCCCCGCCGGGGGCACCCTGGAACTGTTCGGCGAGTCCGTCGGCGGCCTCGGCGAACACCGGGCCCTGCGCCGCCGGATCGGCTATCTGCCGCAGGAGTTCGGCTACTACAAACGCTTCACGGTACGCGAGTTCGTCGAGTACATGGCCTGGCTGAAGGAGGTCCCCAAGGCGGACATCCCCGCGGCGGTGCAGCGGGCGATCGAACGGGTCGGCCTCGCGGACCGCGCCGACGAGCGGATGAAGGCCCTGTCGGGCGGCATGGTGCGGCGTGTCGGAATCGCCCAGGCCATCGTCAACGAGCCGGCGGTCCTGCTCCTCGACGAGCCGACGGCCGGCCTGGACCCGGCCCAACGGCTGCGCTTCCGCCGGCTGTTGCAGGAACTGGGCACGGACACCTGTGTGGTCGTCTCGACCCATCTGGTGGAGGACGTCGCCGCCGCCTGCACCGACGTGGTGCTCTTCGCCGAGGGCCGGCTGGTCTTCCAGGGCACCCCCGACGAACTGGCGGCGGCCGGCGGACCCGAGCACGTCGGGGACAGCCCCCTGGAGCGCGGCTACGCGGCGCTGCTGCTCGACCCCCGGCAGGAAAGGGGCACCTGGTGAACACCCGTGTCCTGCGCATCGAGTTGAGACGTTCCGTCGCCCCCTGGGCCGGCGCCGTGACCCTGATCGTCGCCCTGGCGTTCCTGTACCTGCTGAGCGGCCCGTGGTGGAAGGGCACGGCGATGTGGACGGCCCAGTGGACCTCCATGGCCCTGTGGACCCGCTCCCTGCTGATCCTCCTGTGGCCGCTCGCCCTGGCGCTCGGCGCGCTCCAGGGGCTGCGCGACCACCGGTCGAAGATGGCCGAGCTGCTGACCAGCACACCGCGCCCCGCCCGGCACCGGGCGGCGACGACCGCGGGCGCGACGGCGATCACGCTGACCTCGGCCTTCACGCTCGTCGTCCTCCAGGGCGCGGTCCAGTTGGTCGGCGACACCTCGTACACGCACCTCGGCTGGCTGCCGATCTCGCTCGTCGCCGCACTCTCCCTCCTCGCCGGGGCCTTCCTCGGCATGGGGATCGGGCGCAGCCTTCCCTCCCCGCTGACCCCGCCCGCCCTGGCCGTGGCCGCGTTCGTGTTCCTCAACCTCCTGCGGATCTCGACCGACACGACGGAACCGGGCGCCGCGACGCCGAACCGGGCCACGCTGCTGTCACCGGCGGTGGAGGACGTGCGTGACGTCTTCCTCACGCTCTCCGCCCCCGTGCACGTGGGCCAGTCCATCTGGCTGCTCGGCATGGCCGCGACGGGTTTCGCGCTGCTGCTCGCCGCGACCCGGCGCACCCGCCTGTTCGCCCTGGCACCCGTCCTCGCGGGCGCGGTGATCGCCCTGCTGCTGTTTCCCGCGGACCCGCGCCGGGCGTACGTCGTCGACGAGGCCGCCGTGGCCTTGGTGTGCGACGGCCCGGTGTGTGTGGCGAAGGCGCACGAGGACCACCTCGCCGCTCTCGCGGGGCCCGGGAAGAAGTCGCTCACCCTGCTGCGACGCGCCCTCGGTGGCGAGGCACCGACCTCCGTGCGGGAGAGCACCGCCCAGCGGTCGCTCTTCGACCCGCCGGAGCGGTCCCGCACGGCCGTGCTCGTCGATTTCGACGACAGCGTGTTCGCCTACACCGAGGGCGAGGAGCTGACCCGGGCCCTGCTCGGTCAGGGCATGATCCCGATCTGCTACGCCCGCAGCGCCGCCGAGAGCGGCACGCTCGGCGAGATCGTCGCACAGGGCGTCGCGGCGGGCTGGGTCCTCGGGGACCTGAAGCCGTTCGACGGAGCCATGCACGCGGCCGGCGACCAACTCAAGGAGGCCCGCCCGGTGTTGCGGGAACTCAAGGCGCTGCCGTGGTCCGAACAGGTCGCACGCGTCAAGGCGGCGCACACCGCCGCCGTCTCGTGCGCGGGCGACCCGCTGGACCTCCTGGACGGCGGTACGTCCCGGTGAGGTGGCTGACGCTGTACGCCCGCTCCCGGCAGGTGCCGGTCTCCCTCGCCGCGGTGGTGATCGCCACCGTGCTGGTGTGGACCTTCGCCCGGGACGGCGGCGGGGGACCGGGCGACCCGAAGGTGGCCGTGTTCGTCCTCGTCGCCGGGGTGGTGGCCGCCTCGATCGGGCTCGGCGGCCAGGACCTCGCGCTGGACCGCACGGCCGCGATCCCCTGGCGGTTCCGCAGGGCGGCGCACGTCCTGCTCATCGGTGTGGTCGCGGGCGCCGCGCTCCTCACGGCGCGGACGACGGGGGAGGACTCCTGGGTCACCACCGCGTTCGTCGTCCGCGACAGCGCCGGTCTGACGGGCCTGGCCGCCCTCGGCGCGGCGCTGTGGGGGGCCCACTACGCGTGGACCCCACCCCTCGCCTGGCTGTCCTACGCGGTCCTCGCCCCGCCCCCGACCGGCCTGCCCACGCGGGTGGCGAGCTGGATGCTCCTCCCGCCCGGCACCCCGGCGGCCACCTGGACGGCCCTGACCCTCGCGCTCACCGGCACGGCGGCGTACGCCTTCGCGGGACCGAGGCGGTAGCGGGCCCCGCACGCCCGGTCAGATCCACGTGGGGAGCCACATACGGGTCTGCCAGTCGGGATAAGGGATCGTGCTTCCCGTGTAGATCGGGAAGAAGTAGATGAAGTTCCAGACGATCAGCAGGACCAGCGTGCCCGCCGCCACCGCGCCCCGGTGGCGGCGGTCGGCGCCGGCGCCCGGCGGGCCCAGCATTGCGCCCAGCGTCATCGCCACCGCCAGACACAGATAGGGCACGAACACCACCGCGTAGAACGAGAAGGTCGTGCGGTCCTGGTACAGGAACCACGGCAGATAGCCCGCGCCCACGGCACACAGGACGGCGCCCGCGCGCCAGTCGCGGCGCAGGGCCCACCGGAAGAGCAGGTACACCAGCGCGCAGACCGCCGACCACCACAGCATCGGCGTGCCCAGGGCGACGACGGCCTGGGAGCAGCCGGTGAGCGCGTGGCAGCCCGCCTCCCCGGGTTCGGGGGACTGGTAGGAGAACAGCACGGGCCGGCCGAGGACCAGCCAACTCCACGGATTGGACTCGTACTTGTGGAACGCGTCCAGATCCACGTTGAACCGGTACACAGCCGACTCGTAGTGCCACAGGCTGCGCAGCGGCGCCGGTATCCACGACCAGACGCCGCCGCGGCCGTCCGCCCAGTGCCGCCC
The DNA here is from genome assembly GCF_000383595.1 of Streptomyces bottropensis ATCC 25435. NCBI lineage: Bacteria > Bacillati > Actinomycetota > Actinomycetes > Kitasatosporales > Streptomycetaceae > Streptomyces > Streptomyces bottropensis. The sequence continues at coordinate 4,195,656 of NZ_KB911581.1, forward strand.
GTACCCGCCGTCGGACAGGAACCAGCCGGTCCACGTCGCCACATAGGTGACCACGGCGACCGGGGCGAGGGACAGCACCGACCGGCCGAGATCCCTGCGCAGCACCGCCCGGTAGGGGTGGCGGGCCCCCGCGATCCGGCGGGCGCCGACGTCCCAGAGCAGGGTCAGGACCATGAAGAAGGCCAGGAAGTACAGGCCGTTCCACTTGGTGGAGGCGGCCAGCCCCAGGCACAGACCGGCCGCGAGCCGCCACGGACGCCGTCCCGTCCCGGCGCGGTCGCCGGTGTCCGCGTCCGGGCCGGCGTGCCCGCCCTCGTCGAGCGGCAGCGCCGCGGCGAGCCGGGCGCGGGCGCGGTCCCGGTCGATCAGCAGGCATCCGAAGGCCGCCAGGACGAAGAACATGACGACCAGGTCCAGCAGGGCGGTACGGCTCATCACGAAGTGCAGACCGTCCACTGCCATCAGCGCGCCGGCCAGACAGCCCAGGAACGTCGAGCGGAACAGGCGGCGTCCGATCCGGCACAGCATCAGGACCGACAGCGTGCCGAGGACGGCCGTCATGAAACGCCAGCCGAACGGGTCGAGACCGAACATCCACTCGCCGACCGCGATGACCCACTTGCCCGTCGGCGGATGCGCGACGAAGCTCCCCGTGTCCGAGAGCGTGATCACCTGGGGGTCGGCCAGGATCTGCGGGTCGGCGACCTTGCGGTCCGGCCACGTGCCCTCATGGCCCAGCCGCAGCAGGGACCAGGCGTCCTTGGCGTAGTAGGTCTCGTCGAAGGCGAGTTCGTGCGGCCGGTCGAGGCGCCAGAAGCGCGTCGCTCCGGCCAGCAGGGCGACGAACAGCGGCCCCAGCCACTCCATCGCCTTCGCGACGCGGTGCGCCTGGGCCGGGCCGAGCCCCACTCGCTCCCAGGGCCCGCCGGCCGGTTCCGGGAAGGGCGGGACCAGGCGGTCACGGGTGTCGCTCCGGGGGCGTCCGGCGTACCCGAACCGGCGCAGACGGTCGTTCCGGCCGAGGGGCGCCGTCGTCGAACGGGTGCCGTGCAGCATCGCGGTGAGGAAGCCCTTCCAGAGTGCGGGCGAAGCCGTGCCGGTGGTCGTCCGGCCGAGGCCCAGGGTGCGCCCGGAGGCTAGCAGGACCGGTCCGGGGATGATCCGGCGGCCGTTCACAGGACCGCTCGCGGGTGCCTGCTCCGGACCCGTCGCCGGCGCCCGGGGGGTGCCGAAGGCGGCCCGACGGCCCCGCGGCCCACGTCCGCCTTTCGTACCCCGCGATCATCCTCGGCTCGCCACCGCGTGGCTGGGCCGTTCGCGGGTACTCGGCGCCGGACCGAAAGACCGACCGGGCCGACGGGTACGCATGCGGATGCGGATGCGCCGTACTCAGGACAGGAGCGACAGGACATGGGACACGGTGGAGACGTCATCGCCGAACTGACCACGGACCACGGGGAAGTGGAGGAGATGTTCGGCGAGATCGAGGCACTGCCGTCCGGGGACCCCCGGCGCAAGGAGTACGCGGACAAGGTCACCATCGAACTGGTGCGTCACTCGGTCGCCGAGGAGGCCTACCTCTACCCAGCCGTCCGGGAACACGTCCCGGACGGCGACACGATCGCCGACCGGGAACTGGAGGAGCACGCCGAGGCCGAGCGCACCATGAAGGCCCTGGAGGGGTGCGAGGCCGACGACGCGGACTTCGACCTGCTGATCACCCAGCTGATGACCGAGATCAGGTCGCACATCCAGGACGAGGAGAACAACCTCTTCCCCCGGCTGCGCGCGTCCTGCTCCGAGGAGGCGCTGAACAGCCTCGGCGACAAGGTCCGCAAGGCCAAGAAGACGGCGCCGACCCGCCCCCACCCGTCGGCCCCCGACACCCCGCCGGCCAACAAGCTGCTCGCCCCCGGCACGGGCCTGGTGGACCGCCTGCGCGATGCGCTCACCGGCCGCGGCAAGGACGACTGAGGCCGACCGAGGGCCGTACCGCCCGGGGCGGGCGCGTACCGGAACCGCGAGGGGCCGGTGGGAACAGTTCCAGCCGTTTCCCACCGGCCCCTCGGTCGTGCCCGCCGGTCAGTCGTCACCCCGGACGATGTGTGTGTCCGCCCCGGCCTCCGGCACGCGGGTGCCGTCCTTGTCGGGGAGGGCGGGAAGACACATCCGCACGCCCTTCCCGCGCCGACGCCGGGCCTTGGCCCAGCCGCTCTCGCGGACGACAAGCTTCTCGACGCTGTGCGTGCTCACGACGCCTCATCTTCTTTCCGAACCCGTGTCGCTGCCTCTCGCTTCTTTGTTCGCGTCCCCGGGTTCCCGGTACCCGGGTGCCCAAACGGCGGGGCCGGGCGCGCCGCCCCACGACGCGTCAGGGCAGGGGAGTGCCGCCGGTGGCGTTGAGGATCTCCGCCGTGATGAAGCTCGCCCGCTCGGAGGCGAGGAAGACGTAGGCGGGCGCCATCTCGGCGGGCTGGGCGGGCCGTCCCAGCGGGGCCTGCTTGCCGAACTCCTGGGTGTCGGGGAGCGTCGCCGGGATCAGTGGCGTCCACACGGGCCCCGGCGCCACCGCGTTCACCCGGACCCCGTCCGCCGCGACCATCTGCGCGAGTCCCTGGGTGAACGTGACGATCGCGCCCTTGGTCATGGCGTAGTCGAGGAGGTGCGGGCTCGGCTTGTACGCCTGCACGGACGTGGTGTTGATGATCGAGCCGCCCGCCGGGATGTGCGGCAGGGCCGCCCGGCACAGCCAGAACATGCCGTAGAGGTTCGTCCGTACGACCCGGTCGAACTGCGCCGTCGAGATGGCCCCGATGCCGTCCGGCTGGGACATCTGGTAGGCGGCGTTGTTGATCAGCACGTCGATCCGGCCGAACTCGGCGACCGCCCGCTCGACCAGGGCGCGGCACTGCTCCTCGTCGCGAATGTCGCAGGGGACGGCGATCGCCTTCCGTCCGGCGTCCTCGACCAGCCGGGACGTCTCCCGGGCGTCCTCGGCCTCCTCCGGCAGATGGGTGAACAGGACGTCCGCGCCCTCCCGTGCGTACGCCAGAGCCACCGCGCGGCCGATGCCGGAGTCACCGCCGGTCAGGACCGCCTTGCGGTCCTTGAGCAGCCCGCTGCCTCGGTAGGAGTCCTCCCCGTGGTCCGGGGGCGGGTCCATGGCGCCGGTCCATCCGGGGTGCCCCTGGTCCTGCTGCGGAAAGTCGGGCCGGGGGTGCCGCTCGACCGGGTTCTGCCGCTCGTCGTCGCTCATCGGGACAGCCTTTCTTCGCGTCGTGGGTGTGTGGGCGCGCGTGTGCGTGGCTCGTGTCGGGGTGCGGGGCGGCGGCCGCGAAGGTGTCATGGACCCGGCGGGGGCAGCGGCCGGGCCGTGAGGGCCGGGGCGGACGCCCCCGACGTGAACGGGCCTTGGCCGGGGCGGTCTCGGGGCCCTGGCTCGTGCGACCGGCGCGGACCGATGCGGGCCGGCGCGGGCCGGCCCACGGAGATCTCGCTGATGACCAGTGCCTTCACGGTGTCTCCGGACGTCGGGTGCGCGCTGTCTGCGCCGTCCGGGTACCCGAAGTCGCCGGGTGCAAGAGAGGGAGACGCGCCCGGGTCAGTCCGGGGGGAGGGCCCGCTCGGCGCGTTCGGCGGTGATCTGTGCGACGGCGGCGGACAGCCGTTCCCGTGTGCACGGGGGCACGGGAGCGCCCGTGCAGGAGTCCACGAGTTGCCGGGCGGTCCGGTGCAGCTTGGTGTTGGTGTTCTGGGAGGTCCGGACCAGGGCGTTCCAGGCCTCCTCGGGGCTCAGGGCGAAGGCGGCCATGAGGATGCCGCGGGCCAGGTCGATGGTGTCGCGGGTCTCCAGCGCCCGCCGCAACTGCACGACCTCCACCCTGGGGTCCGGCCGTCTCGGCTCGGCCGGGGGTGCCGTGGCCTCCGTACGCAGGCCGTCGCTCAGGTGATCGAGGTGGTCCACGTGGTCCGGGGTGGCCGGAGGGAGGAACAGGGACAGGGTGTCGGTGAGCGAGAACACCCGCTGGGCCGCCCGGCTGATGGTGCGGATGGTGGCGGTCTTCGCGTGGTCCAGGGCCTCCTGGCGGATGCCGAGCAGGGCGTTGAGCCCGGAGAAGTCGCAGAACCCGACCTCGCCGAGGTCCAGGTCGATGCCTTGGGCGGAACGGGCGAGCGAGTCACGCAGGCCGCGCCGCAGCTGCTCGTCCGTGGCGAGTTCCAGATCACCGCGGATGGTGACGACCACCCGGTCGCCGTCCTGGTGGCTGTGCAGGCTGAGTGTCGGAGTCCGCCGCCCGTCGGCGGGTCCGGCCGCCGTCGCGCAGCCGGCGCCACCGGCCCTTGCGGACCGCACCGGGTGCGCGGGCTCCGACATGCGCTCTCTCCTTCGAGACGCTCCTGCGGGTTCTCCCGCTACCAGAGTCATCCACGCGCGAACACACGTCAAGCAATACAGGAACTTGGATTCAGGTATTCAGAAGCGTGAATGGAAAGGCGTACGATGAGAACCATGGCAGGAGCACCGGAAGCGCACGCGGGATGGACGTTCGTCACGAACCACGCGCGGGTGCTGGCCGCCATCGCCGAGGACCAGACCATGCGCGTCCGTGACATCGCCGCGCGGTGCAGGCTCACGGAGCGCACCGTCCAGAAGATCATCGCCGATCTCGAACGGAGCGGCTTCCTCTCCCACACCCGCGAGGGGCGCGGCAACACCTACCAGATCCAGATGGGCACGGAGCTGCGCCACCCCGCGGAGGCCGGCCTCACGGTGGCCTCCCTGCTGGCGCTGCTCGCCCGGGTCGACCCGCACCGCGCCGGACCGTTCGGCGGCGGCCGCCCCGTGGAGGAAGAGGCCTGAGGCCACGGGTCCGTCCGTGCGGCGGAGGCCTCAGTGCGGCGTCCTCGCCTCGACGACGGCGGCCGGGTCGAACCGCGCGTGACCAGGGCATGGACGGTCTCGGTGAGACGGACGCGGCGGAGGGCGGTGGAGGCGCTGAGCATCCGGGCGGCCTCGCCCGCCGGCCGAAACCGGCCGAGGCGATGACCTCGGCCGCGTACGCGTCCCTGCAGGCGGTCCCGATGCGTCTGCACGACCGTTCCCTGGGGGCCCTCACCCTGCTGCGCCGGCGGGCGGGACACCTGGCCGAGGAGGACGTGCCCCTCGCGCAGGCCCTCGGCGACGCTCGCTCTGATGCACTGGTCGACCGAACCGGCCCGCGGTGACGACGTCATCACGCGCGTGCAGAGCGTCATCGCCGCGAGGACCAGCGTGCTCGGCGGCCATGTCCGCCACGCTCACCGGCTCCTCGGCTCGGAAGCAGTCCATGCAGGGGCCGGGCCCGGTCCGCGTCTGCGCGAGTTCGGCGAAGGCGGCGTCCTCGTCGGTCGCGGCCATCGCGCGCAGACTGCCCCGGGCGTCCGCGATCATCACGGCCGCGGCGTCCGTGTCCAGCAGGTCCCGGCAGGTGAGGACCAGACGGTGGCAGAGCCGCAGCGGGTCGAACTCCGCGGCATAGGTGTCCGACAGCGCGACGAAGGCCTGCGCCAGTTGCAGCCCGCGGTTCATGCGCGCCTCCCCGGCGCCGTGGTGGTGGCCCGGCCGCTCAGTCATCGCGGAGGTCCATGGTGCGGTCGATGATCGCTCGGGCGATCTCGACGGACGTACGGCCTTCGGCGAAGGCCCGCGCCCGCACGCGCAGCAGCGCCTCCTCGGCGCTCACCCCGAGCCACACCATGATCATCCCGGTGGCCTGGTGCACCTCCTCCCGGTCCGACTCCGCTCCTGCCAGCCACGTCAGGACTCCTTCGGGGGCAGGAGAAGCATGATCGAGCGCGATCACGGTCAGGGTGACGGCCTCGGCGACCAGCAGGGCGGTGCGGACCTCGCCCCGGCTCAGCCGGCCCGGCGTGCCCCGGTACAGGTCGAGGGTGCCGAGGGCCCTGCCGGCGCCCGTCAGTGGCAGTGAGAAGGCCGCCTCCGCCCCCGACCTGGCCGCCTGGGCGGCGAACAGCGGCCAGCGGCGGGAGTCCGGCATCCGGGTCAGATCCGTCGCGAACACGGGTGCGCGCAACCGGACCGCCTCCATGCAGGTGCCCTCGCCGAGGGTGTACTGCACCTCCGCCAGCCGGGCGGCGACGTCGTCGCTCGCGCACAGCACCACGCCCATCTCCGTACCGTCCCCGAGGACCGACACGGACAGTCCCGAGGCCACCGGGAGCAGCGTGACACAGGCGCGGCAGAGCGCGGCGGGCACGTCGGACGGAGGCAGCCCGCGCACCGCGGCGATGAGTTCGTGAGCGATGCGGGCGCGTTCGACGTCCGTCTCCTGGCCGGCGTTTCCGGTGCCCAGCAGTTCGTCGTCGGCCATGACCCTCACCTCCCTGCGGTCGCCCAGGAACCGGCCCTGCCGACCTTGGCACAGGTCCGGGACGCCGCGGCGTACGCCCGCGGACCGCCGGTCCCGGCGTCCTGGCGGCGCAGGACGCCGTGGTCACCGGGTTTCCGTCGCGCGGCCCGGGAAACGCCTGACCGGGTCGTTCCACGGCGGGCCCGTGGCGCCGCGCAGGTGTGGGGAGGCGGGGCGGGGGGACTTGGGAGGAAGACCGGATACGGCGACGTTCCCCTGGGGGCCGGTTCGGTCAGGCTTCTCTGGTTCAGACAACGTGCCGGAGGAGCCGTCCCCCTGCCCGGGCCTCGGAGCGTGCCCCGCTCGCGGATGCCCGGGCCACCTCACGGAGCTTGATGGTGTTCTCCCGGGAGAGGCGGCGCAGGACGTCGAACGCCTCCTCCTCGCTGACCCGGAGGACGCCCATGGCCCCGACGATCGGACGGCGGACGGCGGCGGCCCGCTCCCTCTGCGGGCGCTCGATCGTCACCCAGCCGGGACCACCCTCAGGTCCCGCCTCGCACGCGAGCCGCGCGGAGGGCCGCGGCGGCGCACTCGACGGGACCCGGGGCGGATGCCTGCCGGCGCCCTCGCGGCGCGGGGCCCACGCCGAGGGCGCCGGTCATCGGGTGTCGACGATGCCGCCGGTCACGGCGATGACCTCACCGACCGTGTAGCTGGAGTCGGCGTCGGAGGCCAGATAGACGTAGGTCGGCGCGATCTCCTCCGGCTGGGCCGCGCGGCCCAGGGGTGCCTCGCTGCCGATGTGGGCCAGACCGTCGGGCGGCATGTGCTGGTCGGCCTCGTTGAGGGGAGTCCAGGTCGGGCCCGGCGCCACCACGTTGGCGCGGACGCCGCGGCGGGCCAGATGCGGGGCGATGGACTTGGACAGGGTGATCAGCGGCGCCTTGGACGCCGCGTAGTCGATCATCGTGGTACTGCCCTTGAGGGCCTCCTCCGTCGCGGTGGCGATGACGGCGTCCCGGCCCGGAAGTGGGGCTGCGCGGCCATGACCAGGTGGAAGTAGGCGTAGATGTTGGTCTTGAACGTCCGGTCGAAGTCGTCGGCCGTCAGCTGCTCCAGTTCGAGCTTGCTGTTGAGGTAGGCGGCGTTGCTGACCAGGATGTTCAGCCCGCCGAGCACGTCCACGGTCCGCTCGACCGCCTCGCGGCAGAACTCCGGGTCCTTCAGGTCGCCCGGCAGCAGCAGGCAGCGTCGGCCCTGCGCCTCCACGTCGCGCCGTACCTGGTCGGCGTCCACCTGCTCGTCCGGCAGATGGACCACGGCGACGTCGGCGCCCTCCCTGGCGTAGAGCAGCGCAACCGCGCGTCCGATGCCGGAGTCGCCGCCGGTGATCAGGGCGACCTTGTCCTGGAGCTTTCCGGCGGCGCGGTACCGCTGCGCCCTGTAGCGCGGCGCGGTGCGCATGCCGGTCTCCAGGCCCGGCCGGCGCTGCTTGTCCGTGTCGTAGGGCGGGGCGGGTTCGGCGACGACCTGCGGTGCGGGATGTTCGGGCTCCGGCTGCAGAATGTGCCTCTCGCCGGTGCCGTCACGGCGGGGCACCGGTTGCCTGCCGCGCCGTGCTTGCACGTCTCGCGTGCCCAACGGGGCGCCGGACATGCCACGTCGGGTGCCGGGCCGTCCGGCGCCGCGGGCGGCCGTGCGGTGTCCGGTCGGAGAGAAGTCCCGGTCGGGAGGTGCGTCCCGCCGCTGCCGTGGCACTTGGTGTGCCATGAAGTGCACTGACGGGGCGGTACGGGAGACCCGGCGGCGCGTTGTGGCCGCCGTACAGACGCTGCGGCGGGCGTGGGCGGAGCCGGGCCGTGAACGGGATCTGGTCATGCAGGCCGCAAAGGCGGCGCTGGCCGCCTGGGTGGCGTGGGCGGTGGCGGGCTGGTGGCTCGCGGCCCCGATGGCGTTCGTGGCGCCCTGGGTGGCGGTCGTCCTGGTGGAGTCGACGGTCTTCCGGTCGCTCGCGCACGGGCTGCAGCAGCTCGCGGCGATCGCGGCGGGCACGGTGGTGGCCACGGGGGTGGCCCTGGTGCTGGACACCACGTTGGTCACCATGGCCCTGGTCCTGCCGACCGTGCTGCTGCTGGGGCAGTGGCAACGGCTGGGCAGCCAGGGCGTCTACGCCGCCACCGGCGCGCTCTTCGTGCTGACCGGCGGTCAGGTCACGGTCGCCGCCTCGGCGGCCCGGATCGCGGAGGCGGTCTTCGGCGCGGTGGTCGGCGTCGCGGTCAACGCGCTGATCCGGCCGCCCGTGTATCTGCGCGACACCCGCGCCGCGCTGCGGGACGCCGCCCGCGAGGCCGAGAAGATCCTGGACGCCGTGGCGCAGGGGCTGTCCGCCGGGGAGTGGGACGGGCCTCAGGCGGGGGAGTGGCACGAACGCGCGCTGCGCCTGGGCCGATTGGTCGATCAGGCGAGGTCGGCGATCGACTGGAACCGGGAGAGCATGCGCGTCAACCCCCGGGGCCGGCGCAGGCACGGCGTCGCTCCCTCCGGCGAGGCGTACACCGACGCGCTGGTCGTGCTCGACCACGTCGCCGTGCACACCGCGGGCGTGACCCGGATCGTGTGGGAGACCGCGGACGGCGGGCGGGCGGCCCGGCCCGCCAAGGCGATCGCCCGCCCCTACGCGGACTTCCTGCGCCGCACCGCCCATGCCGTCCGGCTCTACGACCGGACCCGCTTCGCCCCGGGCGAGCACGACGACTCCGCGGCGGCGCTGCGCGAGGTCGTCGGGGAACTCCATCGCACGCTCGACCAGTTCCGCCGACGCCTGCCCGGCGCCGTCGCCGACGACCCCGACGCACTCGTGACCTACGGAACGCTGCTGGCCCAGGCCCATCGCCTGGCCGACCAGCTCGTCCAGGACTGACACCCCGGGCACCTGCCGGGGCGCGCCAGAGACGAAGGCCGGGGCGGCAACCGGTAGTTATCCGGTACTTATCCGGGTAGTAAACGGTCATTGTCGATAGATATCGCTCAACATGGGCGCTGCTGATGGGGCGTCAATACCCTTCGGATACAGCGTGTCACCGACGAGGCGTACGTCGGTCCATGTCAGCAGGGGGCATTCATGGGATCCGTTGAGCGGCCTCGCCGCATCGTCGTGCCTCCGGGCACCTCCGTACCGCCCGACGCCGTACGGATCGTCGCGCCGCAGGCGACCGGACCTGTCGCCGCACGACAGCTGTTCGCCTCCCGGACGCCCGAACTCCTGGGACGGCTGCGCCGGTTGGACGCCGCGGTGGACGACGCCGCACTCCAGGACATCGCCTCCTGGCTGCACGAGCAGTACGCCTCCCGCGGAGCGCCGATCCCGGTGGGCTTCGTCGCGCAGTGCCTGCTCGGCTCCCCCTACGTGGACCACCGACTCGGCCTCGACGGACGCATTCTGGGCCACTGCTCGGCACACGACGTGATGCCGCCGCCGTTCGACGCCGCCCGGATGCTGGCCCGCTCGGGCGCGTACGCGTTCGTCGAGGTGTACACGGACGGGCTGGTCCTGCCCGTGCTGCCCGACGGCAGTGTGGTCAGGCCCTGACACGACGACGACCCACGGGACCGGCACGGCGCGCACGGCACAGGGCCCCGCACGGCACGGCACGGAACGGAGACACGCGTGAGCGAGATCAACCTCGGCCCCATCGTCAGGAGCATCGACAATCTGGAGCGCCAGCTGCAACGCTCCGTCCGCACGCTCGGCGGCCAGATCGAGCAGGTGGACGGTGAGGTCCGCGACGTCAAGGCCGTCCAGGCGCAGACCAAGGACCGCCTGGAGGTCCTCTACGACAAGTTCCTGGAGTTCGTCGGGAGAACCGAGCGCATCGCCGCCGCCCAGCGCGCGGAGGTGCGGATCGTCCGGATCAACGACGAGCTGGAGCACGGTTACGGGCACCACAAGGTGGTCCGCCGTACCGCGACCGGCATCCTCCAGGCGTTCGACACCGGCCTCGTGCAGGAGGAGACGGTCCGGCAGGTCAGCGAGGAGCTGATGATCCAGACGCCTCGCTACTGGCTGGCCCCCGCCCTGGTCGGGCTGGCGGCCTGGGCCGGTGACGACGAGGCGCTGTGCGCGCGGGCGGTGGAGGAGGCCTTCCGGCGCTCGACGTCGAAGACCTCCCTCTTCTACGCGCTGATCCTCCGCCGGCAGGGGCGCCAGGAGGCCTCCGTACGCTGGCTGCGGCACTATCTGGAGGAGCAGGACCCCCGCGCGCTCGGCCGCGAGTTCCAGGTCATCCTGGAGTGCGTCTCCCAGGGCGCCTTCGGACCCCCGGGACGTCAGCTCCTCGCCCGGACCCTGGAGGAGTGGCGCCAGCGCCTGCTCGACGACGACACCGTACGCGCGGCCCAGGCGGGACGCTGGCGGCAGGAGATCGACTCCCTGCGCGCCCCGTCGGCCACCGACGACTTCCCGCGCCTGGCCGAGGTGTGCCCCCAGTGGCCCGCGCTCGACGACGTCCTCGCCCGCGCCCGCGCGCACGAGGCGCTCCTGAACCGGTTCCGCACCCTCATGGAGGGCGAGATCCTCCCGGCCCACAACCTGGAGGACACCGTCGACGACATCCTCGACAACCTGGTCCGCAACTCGGACGAGGAGGAACTCCCCCTCCAGCGCGCACTGATGCTCAACGAGGCCATCGTGCGTCACGAGGGGGACGAGGAGGCCGCGCGCAAGGAAGCGGACATGCGGTCCGAGGCGCTGGAGGAGACCCGCAACTACCTGAGTGTGCAGTCGGTCGCGGCCCTCGACCCCGCGGCCGTGGGCGCCTCGCCCGCGGCGCAGCGCCTCGCCGTCGCGTCGTGCCAGGAGTGGTTCGCGCAGGCGCACGCCGGGTTCAGCCGCGACTACCGGGCCGCCGTCCCACCCAAGATCGAGATCTCCCTCGCCAACACCTTCGGCATCAGCCACGGCACCCAGCGCTTCAAGCTCACCACCTGGACCAAGCCGCTCACCGACGACCTGCCGGACCTGGAGGCGTCCCTGACACGGCACTGGAGCGGCTATGTCGAGATGTACGTCAAGTCCCTCGCCCACGACTACAGATCCTCCCTCGCCCTCCTCGGCGCCGCGGTCACCGCGATCCTCGTGATCTTCCTCGGGGTGCACGTCGGGTTCGCCGTCATCGCGGCCGTCGCCGTCGGAGGGATCTGGGGGGTCGTCCTGTACAACCGGGCCGACGCCGCGCGCACCGCACAGGAACAGGCCCACGAACTGCTCGGGCGGCACATGAGGGAGACCCTCGACCGGCTCAGGGGCGCGCACGCCGAACTCACCGACTGGCAACAGCAGTACTGGGCGGCCGACTTCGTGGAGGCCGAGGCCCGCCAGTTCATCGCCTCCCTGAACACCGCCGCCCACGCGCCCTCCCCCTTCGAGGGCCGCGTCGTCGGCGCCGGCGACTGAGACGGCCGAGAGGAAACAACGACCATGAGCGACGACCTCCCCCTCGCCCCGGACTCGACGCCCCCCTGGCTCAGGCCCGAGATCCCGGAGCACCTGCGGCCGTTCGCGGCGCATCCCCGACCGCAGGAGCCCCCCGCCGTACCCGGTCAGCGAGACGCCGACAGTGCCTCGGGGCCCGTACCGTCGACACCGCCCGCCGCACCCGCCCCCTGGGCCACGGCCGCGCCGCATCCGCCGGGGCGGCCCGCGCCCGACCCCGTCACCCGACGGCTGCGGCAGACCGTGAGCGACCTCCCGGCCTGGGACCCTCTGCCGCCCGGGGAACAGCTCGTACGCCGACCGTCGAGGGACCTGTGAACCGCGCCCGGTGGGGAGGCGACAGCGACTACCAGATCTGGGCCCGCACCCTGGACCGGTGGGCCGACGGCGACCGGACCGACCCCCTGCACCTGCCGCCGCTGTCCGCCGACAGCCTGCCGGCCGACACCTGGCAGCGGCTGCTGACACGCATCGCCGCCGCGGTCGACCGGCGACTGCAGAGCGGACTGGACCTGATGGTCCGCGAGGTGAACGACGCCACCGACGAGTTCTCCGTCGGGCGTGCCCTCACCCGGGGCCGCGACGTCCTGCGCTCCGTCCGCGCCGTCATCACCCACACCAGCCTGCCCGCCGACTTCCGGCAACGCATGGCCGGCCTCATGGACGAGCACACCCGCCGCCTTCAGGAGGAACTCGAACGGGGCGTGTGGTCACTGCTCGCGGAGGGCGCGGACCCTCACGCCGTCGAGACCCGGCGCCGCACCCTGCGCGACAACCCCCTCACCGCGGTGCTGTCCGAGCCATCCGGCCCGCCCCCCGTCGGCTGGTACGAGCCGACCGGCGGACGTCGCATCGTCACCCCCGACTGACGGCACCACGGAGAGCCCACATGTCGAACTACTCGGACAGCAAGCGTGACCTGGACAACTACCTCACCGCGCGGGTGCCCGTCGTCGGGCTGCGCACCATCGAACAGGCCCGCGCCCTGCGCATGCTCAAGGAGGTCGCGAACCAGCCCAGACGCTCCGGTCAGCAGTTCTGGATCCACACCAGAGCCACCGGCCTGCGCGACCTGCGGTCGGGGGCGGCCGTCCTCGACGACCGTTCACTGACCGGCGCCATGGACTTCGCCGCCGCCCAGTTCGCCGCCCGCCCGCACGCCACGCTCGTCCTGGTCGACCCCGGGGAGCTGGAGTCCGACACCCCCTTCACCCGTAACGTCGCCGAACTCGCCAGGATCGCCGACACCCACTCCGGATGCGTCGTCCTCATCACCGACAACCCCATCTGGAGCGGCCTGCAACGCCTGGGCATGAGCCTGCAGCTGGACCTGCCGAACGCCGACGAGATGTACGCGACCATCAGCGGCTTCCTCGGCGACCACCGGGGCATGGTCGCCATCGCCTGGACCGAGCACGATGCCCGCCGGGCCGCCGAGTTCCTCCAGGGAGTGACCGAGGGCGAGGCGGTGAACCTTCTGGCCACCCTCATCGCCAAGGGGTCGGTGGAAGCCGCCGACGTGCTGGCCCTGGCCAGTTCCAAGGACCGCATCTTCAACAACCTCGCGGGTCTGGAACGGGTCGCCCGCAAGGACGTCGACTACTCCGTCGGCGGGCTCACCAACCTGCGCGGCTGGCTGGAGCGCAAACACCGGCTCATCCACACCGATCTGCGCGGCACCCAACTGCGCCCGCCCCGCGGTGTCCTGCTCGTCGGTGTGCCCGGCTGCGGCAAGTCCCTGTCGGCCAAGGCCATCGCCCAGCAGTGGCAACTGCCGCTCTACCGGCTGGACATGGCCAGCATCCACGGCCGCTACCTGGGCGAGTCCGAGGGGCGGATGCGGGAGGCGCTCGACGCCGCCGACCGGGTCGCGCCCTGCATCCTGTGGATCGACGAGATCGAGAAGGGGCTGGCCGGCGCCCACGACAGCTCCGGCGTCCAGCAGCGCATCATCGGACAGTTCCTGTTCTGGTTGCAGGAGTCGGACTCCCGGGTCTTCGTGGTCGCCACCGCCAACGACGTACGCGGCCTGCCGCCCGAACTGCTGCGCAAGGGGCGCTTCGACGAGCTGTTCTTCGTGGACCTGCCGGACGACCATGACCGCCGGGAGATCATCACCCTCTACTACCGGCGCTACGTCAAGGCCGAGCCCCACCCGGACCAGCTCGACCGCCTGGTGGAACTCTCCGAGGGCTTCGCCGGCTCCGACATCGAGTCGGCCCTCCACGACGTCGGCGCCGAGGTCCTGCTGGGGGGCGGGGCGGACCGTCTGGACCCCGCGTTCGTCGAGGACACCTTCGCCAACACCGCACCCCTCAGCCGCAGCAACCCCGAGCAGATCGAGGAGATCCGCGCCTGGGGCCGCGAACGCGCGGTACCCGCCGGACGGTCCGCCGCCCCGACCGCCACGGCCGGCGCGGGCACGCCCCGCAGGGTTGTCGTCCTCGGGGACACCTGACCGTCACGGACAGCAGAGGGGGCACGGGGTGGGGGACGCGTGGGTGGCTCTGGCGGTCGCCTCGGTCGGCGTCGTGGGCACACTGGGTGCCGCGCTCCTGACGCAGAGCCGCGCCGACCGCACCAAGCGCCTGGAACTCCAGGCCCTGGCCCGGCAGCAGTGCGAGGAACGCGCGCACGCCGAGCGCGTTCGCCGGGCCGAGCTGTCCGCCGCCCGCGGACGCGAGGTGCTCGACCTGCGCCGCGCCTGCTACATCGCGCTCAACACCGCCGCCCGTCAGTACCAGACCGCCCAGGTCAACCTCTGGCACGCCCTCCAGGAGGGCGCCGGCGTCGACGTCTGTCTGCAGGAGCTGGAGGAGCGCCGCTCCGCCCACCGGGAGAGCTACGCCGAGGCCCAGATGGTCGTGCCGGCGGCCGTGCTCGCCGCCGCCGGCACCGTCAGCCGCCGGCTCAACAGCGGCTACGGCGCACTCAAGAAGGCACTGGCCGGCCCGTCGGTCGACGGCACGGCGCTGGACGCGTTCCAACCGGAGTTGCGGTCGGCGTGGACGCTGCTCGCGGACATGCGCCACACCATGCGCCGCGACCTGGGGGTCGACGACCTCGGCCCATGATGGGCCCCGGGAGGCAGGACGCCCGGCCGGGGCCCGGCGGCGGGCTCACTGGCCGTGATGGGTGAAGGACGCCCAGACCTCCAGCTCGTCCAGCGGGCCGTACGCGGTGTCCCCGAGCAGCGGCGCGCACC
Source organism: Streptomyces bottropensis ATCC 25435 (assembly GCF_000383595.1). Taxonomy (NCBI): domain Bacteria; kingdom Bacillati; phylum Actinomycetota; class Actinomycetes; order Kitasatosporales; family Streptomycetaceae; genus Streptomyces; species Streptomyces bottropensis. The sequence continues at coordinate 4,210,705 of NZ_KB911581.1, forward strand.
GCGCCAGCTCGGCCGGCAGGACCCGGCCCGGGTCCAGCATCCACAACTGGGCCGCGCGCAGGGCGTCCCGTGGCGGCACACCCCGTTTCATGTGGTGGTGGACGAGCAGCACCAGCACCGTGGTCCGGGGGTCGTCGGCGACGGCCCAGCGGGAACCGACCACCGCCGTGGCGCCCGCGCCCAGGAAGGCCGTGGCCAGGGTGAGCGCCTCGTCGTGGTCGCTGAGGGTCAGGTCGCTGGTGCAGTTGGCGAGCAGGACCGTGCCGCCGGGCATCCGGGGATCGCGGCCGGCGGCGCCGGTCAGCAGATCCTGCACCGACACCGTGTGCGTGGCGTCCAGTTTGAGGACGGAGTCGGTGGAGGTCGGGCCGGTGTCCGCGTGACAGTTGACGTGCAGGAGCGCCGTCGGCGCGGGCCCCCGCCCCGGCAGAAAGGGTTCCAGCGACCGGGGTTCGGGCGGCAGCGGCGCCGGCCGCCTGCCCCCGGGGCCCGTCGGGGTGTCCTCGTCCCCTCCCATGCCGCCGATCACGGTGACCTCCGGATGGAGGGACGCCACGAGCGCCGCCTCCCGGTGCATCGTCGCCGAACCGTCCGGGTCCGCGACGACGGCCACGGCGCCCCGGCCCAGGACGGCCGTGGGGCGGGCGGCCACCTCGATGAGCTGACGGGCGCTGGCACAGTAGGAGATGACGGCCCGCTCGCACGCGTGCCCGCCGTTGTGCGTGTCCGCCCCGCCGGGTGCCGGGCAGTGTGCCGCGTGCCAGGGGACGATGCCGAGGGGACCCACGGGCGCGAGGACGATCCGGGGAGGCCGGCCCGGCCACCTGGACTCGGCGGCGGCCAGCAGCGGCCCCATCGCGGCCTCACCCGCCCACACGCACAGCCGCTGCAGCGCCTGCCGCCACTCCTTCTCCAGGCGCAACAGCCGCTTGCGGTGCAGTTCGTGCATGACCAGCGGGTGGTGCGGGGCCGGCGGCTCCAGCCGGCCCGCCCTCTGGAACGCCTCCAGGGAGGCCGCGTACGCGCCGACGGGGCCGGCGGACACGGAGGTCAGCCTCGGCAGCCGCAGGGAGTCGACCGTCCCCGTCGCCGTGACGAGGACCGCGTGGCCGGGCGCCCCGTCCTCACCGGGGACGAGGTAGGCCAGCACATCGGTCCCCAGGCGGCGCAGGATCCGTCCGAGTCCGGCCGGGGCGGGCGCGGAGAGGAGCCGCTTCTCGGCGGCGCTGCCCGCCAGCGCCTCCAGCACCCGCCCCCGCAGGTCGTCCGGTACGTCACTGAGCCGGCTGCCCTCGGCGGCGGCCCGGACCCACTCGTCGGCGAGCGCGTGCCGGCCGGCGTCCCGGAGCAGATCGGGAACGGTGACGTTCATCGTCGCGGCGTTCAGCACCAGTCCGCGGCCGAGTTCGAGCGCTTCGAAGGCCGACTCGGGCAGGCCGTCGGCGAGACTCCAGCGGACCAGTCGGAGCATGTCGGGCGCGATGGCCCGCGCGGCCTCCAGCCCGTGGTCCGCGCCCGACTGCAGCAGGACGGAGCGGCCGTAGGCGGTCAGCGCCGAGCGGGCCGTCTCCCGTGACCGCCGCCGGTGGCTTACGTCCCGCGGGCCGAAGGCGCGGTGGGCGAGGGCGATGGTCCGGATCAGCGCGATGGCGAAGGGGTCGCCGGGGCTCGCGTTGAGCACCACCCACGCCTCCCGCAGCACGGCGACCGACTCCGTCAGGTCCTCACCCCGCCCCGTTGCCAGGTGCCGGGCCAGCAGCAGAGTGCCCAGCCCGTACAGGCACCGCCCGCGCGACCCGTGGAACTCGTGCGGGCCCCGCTCCGCCGCGTCCCTCAGCAGGGCGATGCCCTGGCCGAGCGCGTCGGCGGCGGCCGGTTCTGCCTCGGCGCCGTCCGGCCGCGCGAGGGCCGCCGCCGCGCGCAGGCACAGCGCGGGGCGGTGCGGACTCCCGGCCGGGCAGGTGGTGGCGGCCTCGACGAGCGCGTCGACCGAGGCCCGGGCGGCGGCCGCGTCGCCCGCCTCGCGGGCCTCCCGCAGGGCGTGGGCGGCCAGTTCGGCACGGACGGCCGGCGCCCTCGGATGGTCCGGGGGCAAGGTGCGCCCGGCCTCCTCCCAGGCACGCACGGCGTCGCCGGCCAGCGTCGTGGAGTGGCGTCGCCGGGAGCGCGCGAGCGGCAGCCACGCCGACCCGGCGGCCGCCAGCAGCTCCGCCCGGAAAGGGGCGGACTCCGCCGGCTCCCCGGCGCGGAACAGGTGCGGCGGAACCCGCGGATCGCCCGCCTCCGCCAGCAGGATGTGCAGCGGCGGCCGGACGAGGTGGTCCGGCGTGCGGTCGAGCAGGAGGTCGTACTCGTGGACGGCGGCGTCGAGATCGGCGTGGTCGCCGAGCAGGACGTGCCGGTCGAGCAGGAGCCGGGCCAGGAACTCGGCGCACCGGTCGGCGAGGGCCGGGGAGGCGGTGCCCGCCGGCGGTGCGTCGTCCGGCGCCGGATCGCCGAGAACGTCGAGGGCGTGTCGTACGAGGGTGATGGCCCGCGTCAGGTCCTGTCCGTCCCGTTCCCGCAGCCAGCGGCGGTGGTGCGCCAGGGAGCGCGCGGCGGCCTCGGCCGGACTCGCCGTCCCGGGGTCGCCGGACAGGATCTCGGTGACCCTGCCGAGGGGCACGGCGAAGGGGTCCGGGGAGCCGTCCCCGAGCAGGATCGTCGCGGACGGGTCGATCGTGGGCGGGGCGAGCGGGCCCTCGTCGTCCGGCGGGTCGGCGGGGGCGGGTTCCCGCGGCCGGGGCACCGGAGGCTCGGCCGGCCGCTGTCGGTGTGCGGCGGCCGGGAAGAGGGTGCCCAGCAGGGCCCGGAAATCGGCCACCGCGCCCTGCCGCAACGCCTCGTCGATGTGCCGGCGCATCGCGGAGCCGGGCGGCAGCGCGGCCTGGGCCTGCCGCAGCGCCCCCAGGGCGGCGGTCCGCTCCGCGCCGGTCGCCTCGCCCCGCGTGACGAGGACCAGTCCCAGCGTGCCGGCGACGGCCAGCATCGTCGCCCGGAGCGCCCACGCCTCGGGTTCCAGCAGCGGGGCGGCCCGCAGCAACTGGCCCGTCCACGAACGGCAGTCGGCAGCCGAGGGCGTCCCGTCCGGTGACCGCAGGAAGTCCACCATGACGGACACGAAGACGAAGTACGGTTCCCGTTCCAGAGTGGCCGGGTCCAGCAGCCCGGCCAGCAGGTGCAGATCGTCCTCGACGGTGGGGAACCCGCTGACGTCCGGAAGGGGCGGCCCGCCCGGTCCCTGGGGAACGGCGAACGGGTCGGTGTACCAGACGCGGTACAGCATGGCGGTCAGGAACGACCCGTTGAGGTTCTCGTCGCGGAACTCGCTGTCGGAGGGCGCGCGTTCCAGCACCACGCGCAGAACGCGCAGGGCCTCGCGCAGGGACGCGTGCCGGACCTGGGGCAGCGCGCAGGCGAAGTCGAGGAGCAGCGCGACGCCCAGCAGGCACTGAGCGCCCAGGTGGAGTTCGTCCTGGTGGTGGTAGAGACCCGTGCCGGTGCGCAGGAGGCCGATGGCCTCGCGGAGGTCCGTCACGATGCGCGGCACCGTACGGTCCAGGGCCAGGGACGGATCGGCCGCGCCCGTGAGGAGGGCGTTGTTGCTGAGGTCGTACGCGTTGGGCGTGCCGCGGTCGATCACCCGCCGGGTCAGGACGATCCCGGTCTTCAGTACCAGCTCGGCCCGGTCGGTGTCGTCCGGGCCGATGAGGGCGGCGAGTTCACGGGCCCGGACGGTGAGGCGGCCGATGCCGTCCTCGTCCAGCAGTCCGTCCCCCAGATCGATCCAGAGCAGGTCGACGATCCCCGCCAGGCAGGCCACCAGGTCCGCCCGGGCCTCGGCGGGGGCCTCCGGGTCCGCCCCGGGACGGCCGGGGTCCGCGGCGGAGGAGAGCCGGGTCCGTGCCTCCTCCCACAGGGCCAGCGCCTCGGCGCGGTCGACGGCCGGTGCGGGGGCGTCGGGATGAGGGGTCGCGCGGTGGAGTTCGGAGCGCTCCGCGAGGGCGAGCCCCAGGTTCGTCGCGATCCGGTGGGCGGCCTCCTCGGGCAGTGAGGGATGGGCGAGGGCCGTCCGGTACCACTCCACGGCCGTTGACAGGCCCCGCCGACCGGTGCCGTACTGCGTGAGCGCGTCGCACACGTCCGCGCCCAGCTCGGCCGCGTCGGCGCCGGCCGGGCCGTGGTCGGCCAGGAGCGGCCGCAGGACGTTCAGCAGGGCACCGAACTCCGAGGCGGGGTCCGGGGACCCGGCCGGGTGGGCGGACTCCCGGTAGCGGTCGCTCAGTTCGAGGTAGGACAGTAACGCGAGGTCGAAGGCCACGGCGGGGCGCAGGTCCGGGTCGAGGTCGCCGCTGTCGTGCGCCGTCCGCAGATGTCCGACGGCCGCGTGGCGGTCCGCGAGCCGTTCGGGGGTGTCGTGTTCGGCGCACCTGCAACGGTCGGAGAGGATCAGGCCCAGCACCGCGCGGCACTGCGCGGGATCCGGCAGACACCGGGCGTCCGGTCCGTCGAGGATCGGGCCGAGCAGGTCGACGACCCGGTCGGCGTCGGCGGACCGCCGGGGGCCGTCCTCGCTCGCGCGCCAGCGTTCCGCGAGGTCCAGGGCGAGTTCGCGGCGGACCAGGACCAGGTCGTCGGGGTCGGGCGGCGTCTTCGGCCCCGGGGAAGTGAACGCCTCGACCGTCAGCGAGTGGACGGTCTCCACCCGTGCGATCGTGTCGTCGAGGTCCTGCGGTGCCTGCCCGTGGGCGTAGCGGAGCCGGGCCGCGTCGGCGGACATGCCCAGCAGCAGACGCCGTTCGGCCGGGCCGGTGGGGCTGCCGGACAGCTCCGCCAGCAACCGCTCCACCTCGTCGACGAGATCCACGAGGTGCTCCCCGTCCTCCTGGTCCAGGGCGTCCTCGGCGGCTTCGAGGAGTTGTACGACGGCGTCGATCCGTGCGAAACGGTCCGTCATCCCGGATTCATCGGAGCGATCATCGAAACCCTGATTCTCGGTGTACACGAAAACCCCCCGCCCGCGCCCGGGAATGTCCCCGTCCCGGCCCTTGAATTGCCAATCGGATCGTAGCTCACTAGCGTACGGCCGTAATCCGGATTCCGGATCGCAGGAGGGGAACATGGACGAGTACGAGCAGCAACTAATCGCGGCGCTCGTGTCGGAACCGCAGTCGATCCGGGAAAAGCTCACCCCGGCCGACCGAGAACAGCTCGACGTTCTGCTCGACCTCGTCGCCGAGGGCGGCGGCGAGCAGCGGGCGCGGGGGATCGCGCGCGCCGTCGCCGCCCATCTGCGCGCGGCCCTGCCGGACGACGAGGGGACCGCGGTGGGCCGGCGCTACACCTCCTCGTCGCTCACCCGTCGACCGCCGCACGACGTCCTGCTGGAACGCTTCGCGCCAGGCGGCCCAGGCGGCCCAGGCGTCGCCGGCATCCCGTCCGGCGAGGCCCGCACCCCGGGCTCCCCGACCGGACCCGCGCCGACCCCGGGCGGCCCGCCGCGGGCCGAGGCGCGGTGGGCCTCGGCCCGTGACCGGCTGCTGGCCGAACCCGCCCTGACGGACACGGAGCTGACGGAGATCTTCGGCGTCGCGCCCGAACAGCCTGAACTCATCCGGCTGCGCGCGGCCCGGGGGCCCGAGGTGCTGCCCGCGTTCCAGTTCGACGGGGAGGGCCGCCCCCGGTCCCTGGTGCTCGCCATCAACGCGATGCTGGGCGCGGCGGCCGATCCCTGGGGGGTGGCCGACTGGTGGCTGGGCCCCAATCCGTGGCTGGACGCCGTGCCGGCGACGCTGCTCGGCGCGGGGCTGGACGATCAACTGCTCGCCGCCGCGAGCGTGGTGGGGGAGGACGACTGACATGGCCCGTGGAGCGAAACTCCCCGAGAAGGGCACGGCCGACGCCCGCAAGGTGATCCGCAGGGCGGGCGAGGTGTTCTACCGGGTGCACGCGCGGCACCGCGCGGCGGACCGCTTCAACCCGAGGCCGCAGGACCACCACTTCGGCGGCGGGCGCTTCGACAGCACCCCGAACGACGCCTACGCGTATCTGTACGCCGCCCCCAAGCCCGAGACCGCGATCATCGAGAAGTTCGTCCGCACCCTGCGCTTCGACGGCCTCGGCAACTCCCGGGTGCTGCCGCGGAAGGAACTGGAGGGCAGGCTGCTGTCCCAGGTGCGGCTCACCCGCGACGTCGAACTGGTCTCCCTGTGCAGCATCCTCCACCTCAACGCCGTGCAGCAGAGCGACTGGTGGCTGGTGGAGTCCGATCCGACGGAGTACGCCTTCACCCGGCGCTGGGGGCACTGGCTGCGGGCCGAGGCCGACTGGGCGGACGGCTTCGTCTGGCGCTCCCGCCTGGACGGCCCCAACGAGTCCCTGGTCCTGTTCGGCGCCGCCGCCGAGAGCGACCTGCTCACGGTGACCGACGAGCCGCCGAGGGCACTCGACGACGAGGCCGGTCTGCGCTGGCTGGCCGAGACCCTGCGGGAGTACCACGTCGAGATCGGATCGGTGGAACACCTGCCGGGCATCGGGTCCTGACGCCGCTTTCGCCCACCCCGGCAGGAACCCGTCCGGGGAGTTTTCCGGGCGGGAACCGGTAGCTTTCCGGATTTCCTCCGGGGATCGGCGCGACGGGTTCCGATGCCGGCCGCCGCTCGTGCATACTTATGCTCGAAAGGCCGCGGGGAAAGACGGGGGAATGCGGCAGGAACACAGCACGGTATTCGAATTCCACGGGGCGAGCGAATTCGAATACCGTGCTCTTCCGTGTCGTCCGGCGCAGCGCCGGAATGTCAGGGCCGCCGGTCGCTCAGCACGTCGAGTACCGCACGGGCACTGAGAGGATTGCGCGTCACCAGGTGCACCGACCAGTCGGGGTCGTCCCTGAGCACCTGCTCCAGCGTTCCGACGACGGTCTCGGCACTGGTCCGCGCGTCGAGACCGCCCCGGCCCGCACCGAGCAGGGGGAGCGCGACGGACCGCAGGGGCACGCGGCCCGAACGACGTTCGGCCGCCGCCAGCTGGAAGACGCGCCGCACGGCCGTCGCGACGGCCGCGGGCGCGGTCTCGTACCCGTCGCCCGTCGCCGAGGGAGTGGCGACCGCCGCGTGCAGGATCCGCCGCACCCCCTGCGCCGCCAGGGCCCCGGGTGAGGTGACGGCGACCGTGCCCGCCGCCACGGGGAGTCCGGGAACCCCGAAATTCCGTACCCAGTCCGAGAGTTGGCGGGCTATCACATCGTCCGTGATCCGTCCGACGGCGTCCTTCGTGGCCCCCGCCCGCCGCAGGCTCCCGGAGACCGTGCGCCGGAACGTCTTCGACATCTCGAAGTAGATGTTCTCCGAGGAGACCAGGACGTCCACCCCCGTCACCAGCTCGATGGGTGCCACATGCAGGGTGAGCAGGACGTCCCCGTGGGAGAACGCGGTCCGTAACACATGGCGTCCCGCGCGGACGGGGGCGACGGCGCTCCCCCGGACACCGTCACCGGAACCCTCCCGGGAGTCCGGGGGGACGGGTGATGGCTCACGACCCCCGTGATTCAGTACGGCGCGGGCCACCTGCTGGAGCATCAGCTTCTCCTGGTGCTTGCGGAACCGCTCCGCCCCCACCCGGTAGACATGGGCCGCCCGCTCCCGGCGCTCCTTGCCCGACAGATCGCGGGTACCGGGGGCGAAACCGAACGAGTGCAGGGCCGCGTCGCGCAGCAACTCCCCGTCGAGGCCCAGCAGTACGGCGTGCAGCAGGCGCTCGACCGCCTCCGGCTGCGCGCGGTCACCCGGAGCGGCCGCGACATCCGTGCCGGGGGACCGGTCCGCGACGCACGCGGACAGCGTCTCCAGCTCCGCCTCGTGCAGCCGCAGCAGCCCGAGCGCCCGGACCCGGCCCAGTTCGTCGACCAGCTTGCCCAGTGTCGTCGGGAGGTCGGGTCCGGTGTGCGCCTGCTCATCAATCACCGCTCAAGGATGGGCAGGGGTCCCGCACCGGGCAAGCGGTTTGGGACGATCGGGGGGAAACGGTACGATTATTCGCCCGATGGTGCGGTCAGGGTGACGCCGAGGGAGACCGGGGTGCCGAAGTTCGGGGTGCCGTCGGCGTTCCAGGTGAACTTCTGTGCCCGGGTCGACCGGTTCATGTCGCAGCCCCCGGAGGCGGAGCTGTTGGCGTGGTAGACCATCCAGTCCTCCGTCCCGTCGGGCGACTTGAAGAACCCGTTGTGGCCGGGGCCGTAGACGCCACTGGCGTTGGACCGCTGGAACACCGGGTTCGGTGACTTGACCCACGAGGAGGAGCTGAGCGGGTCGCCCCCGTTGTAGGTGAGCATGCCGAGCTTGTAGTCGGGCGTCGAGCAGTGGCTGGCCGAGTAGACGATGAACGTCCTGCCGCCCCGCTGCAGGACCTCGGCGCCCTCGTTGACCGCGCCGCCCACCGTCTCCCAGCCGTAGGTCGGCGTGGACAGCACCCGCCGGGTGCCGCTCGCGGTCCACGGGTTCGACAGCGGGCGGATGAACATGGGCTGCGAGCCGTTGTAGAACGTGCCCAACAGGTACAGCCTGCCGTCGAGCTGCAGGATGCCGGGGTCCAGCTCCCAGGTGTTGTCCTGCGTCGGGTCGAGCAGGTCGGCCTTGAAGCTGTACGGGCCCATCGGGTCCTGGCCGGCGCTCTCCAGGACGTGGATGCGCTGGGTGCCCAGGTCGAACGGCTCCCGGCCGGCCGTGTAGTAGAAGTACCAGCGCTTGCCGTTCGGGCCGTCCAGGAGGTGGAACTCCGGGGCCCACATGGTGCCCGCCCCGTTGGGCCGGGTCAGGTTGAAGATCACCTGCTCGTCGGCGGTGGCGAGCCCTGCCAGAGTGCTCGACCTACGCATCGTCACCGTGGAGTTCCAGGTCGTGGTGGCGAGGTAGTAGAAGCCGTCGTGGTAGGTCATCCAGGGGTCGGGGCCGCGCTGGGCGATCGGGTTGGCGAACGTCCTCGGAGCCGTGCCGCCGCCGGTGAAGCCGGGCAGCCGCCACACCCTGCCGTTGGCGGAGGCGCACGGCAGCTGCACCAGGTCGGTGTTCGAGGCCGGCGAACCGCCGCTCGGCGTGACGCACTTGCCGGAGCCGACGGAGACCAGGTGGAAGGTCTTGTCCGTCCCGGCGACCGACACCGGAGCCAGCCGCCACCGCTGGTTCGCCGCGCCGTGACAGGGCCATTGGATGACGGCGGCGTCGTCCGCCGTGGAGGCGCCGGACACATCGACGCACTGCCCGGAGCCGGTGGTGATCGTGTAGACGTCGGCCGTCCCCGTCACCGGGGTGAAGGACAGGCTCTGGTTCGCCCCGCCGGCGCAGGCGGAGGCCCGCAGCTGCGTGCCGCCCGCCGACGAACCGCCCGGCAGCTCCAGGCAGTTGCCGCCGCTCTGGTTCACCCCCGTCGAGCTGAAGGCGACGGCGGCGGCAGCGGGCTGCGGGGCCACAAGGAAGGCGACCGCCATGGAGACCGAGGCGAGGAACGCGGACAGGAGTCTGGGTCGGATCACGGTCCGTACACCTTCGCTTCGAGGAGTCCGACGGAGTTCGTGCCGTTGCCGGTGAGCAGCACCCGTAGCCGGGTGGTGCTCGTGGCGTTGAAGGTGACGGTGTTGTACTGGTTCCTGGCCAGGGGGTAGGACCCGGCTCCCGGTACGTCGACGTACCCGCTGCCGTTCCAGTACTGGAGCTTCCACGAGGCGGGCATGTCGATGCCCTGGTCGTCGTCGAAGAAGTACACGTCGGCCTTGTTCAGGGTCTTCGCGGACGGCCAGGTCAGTTCCGCCCACTGCTGGCCCGTCTCCGGCCAGGTCCCCCAGCGCGGGTTCACGGTGTCGTTGGACGACGGCGGATCGACCCCGTCGTTCACGGCGGCGACGCTCTCCCAGGACGAGGTGTACGACGCCGACGCCGTGGCCGATGTCGCCAGGTTGCCCGGCGGCTGGACCCCGCCCCGGTGGAAGACCTTGACCTCGGTCAGGCCCGTCTTCGCCCCGGAGGCGTTGGTGGCCAGCACGCGTATGCGCTGGGCGCTGACGGCCGGGAACTGCACCCGGTTGTAGTTGGCCCGTGGTGCCGCCGGACTCTTCGTCTGGTCGGGGACGTTCACCCAGGAACTGCCGTTGTGGTACTGGACGGTGTACGCCGAAGGCGCCCGGTAGGTGGTGTTCGCCGGGCGGCTGTCCTTGAAGTGCAGCCGGACCTCGTTGAGGGTGCGCGCGGTGCCGAAGTTCAGCTCGTACCAGTCCTGGCTGTTGGCCGAGCCGCCCGCGCCCCAGAACGGTTCGTTCGTGGGGTAGCCGTCGACCGCGCCGGCCACCGTGCTGCCGGAGCCGGTGTGGGAGGCGGTCGCGGTCGCGCCGGCGGCGAGGTTGGTGAGGTCGGCCGTGAGGTCGACGCCGGCCTTGGCGAGCATGTCGACCATCTGCGGGCTGTCCTGCACGACCTGGTTCGGCGCCTTCAGGCCGGACTTGGCCACATGGTGGGTGACCGTGCCGCTCGTGGCGACGTCACCGGTCGCCGGGTCCCAGGTCAGGGGCACCAGCGAGCTGACGGTGGCGACACGGTCGCCGTTGACGTAGATCGAGTAGCCCTCGGGAATGCCGGGGTAGCGCACCACACCGTCGGCCGGGTCGTCCCAGACCACGGACAGGTCGGCGCCCCGGTAGCGGAGGTTGTTGACGGTGAAGTGGCTCCAGCCGATGTCGATGGGCGACAGCTCGACCTTCGCGTCGTTGCGCGGACGCAGCCCGGCGACGTCCTCGATGACGGTCCAGTTGCTGCTGCCGAGGATGTTGTGGTGGATCCAGGAGCGGTAGTTGACGCTGCTGCCGTTCCAGTCCGCCCAGAACTCGTTGGCGTCCGGCCACTGGGTGTTGCCGCCGACGTACTGCGCCCAGGTGTTCCAGTAGAGGAGCTTCTTGTAGTCGGTCGCGTTCATCCAGGAGTTGGGATAGTTGCGCAGCACCGACGAGTACAGCCGGAACTGCACGGTCGAGTTGATCGTGGAGAAGTTGTTGGAGCCCGGCTCCCCGGCGTCGGCCGCCGCCTTCTTGTCGACCTGGTTGGCGGTGTAGAAGGGGAAGATCGGGTACTGCGCCGGGTCGTCGTAGAGCCGCAGCGCCTGCCGGTACGTGGCGGTGTTCGGGACGGCTCCGACGGAGAAGGGGTAGTAGTTGTTGATCTCCTTCCAGGGCACCCACTCGTTCGTCGACTTGAGCCGGTGCTCGAACAACTGCCGGTTCGGGTTCCACAGCACGTTCACGATCGCGTCCTTGATCTGGTTCGCGAGCGTGCGCATCTCGCCGGCCTTGGCCGTGTTGCCGGTCGCCTCGTAGGCCTGGGCGGCGGCGAGGGCGCCGCTGTACTGGTAGGCGGACTCGGCGCGGTCCATGTTGCCGGGCTTCCAGTGGAAGGAGACCGCGTCGGCGTCGTTGCCGGTCAGGGCGCCCCAGTCGTACTCGATCAGCTTGTTGCCGTCGTGGTCGTAGTGCGCGAGCTGTCCCTTGATGTCGCCCTCGGCGTAACGGGCCAGGTTCCCCGCGATGCCCGGCTGGCCGCCGTGGATCTGGTAGCTCTTCCAGGCCGCCTCGGCGATGTACTGCGTGTAGCTGTTGGACCAGTTCTCCGGGTCGCCCGGGTTGTCGAGGAAGCGGCCGCCCTTGGAGGTCTGCCCCACGCTCAGCCAGTCCCCGTACGCGTAGGCCGGGTTGCGCAGGTACTTGAGGTCGTCGATGTGCATCGGCTGGGTGAGCGCGATCGCGTTGTTGTAGCCGAGGACGCCCTCGGTGGAGGTCGGGAACTGAAAGGTCTGCCCGGGGATGTCCGCGTCGAGGCTGTTGAAGCGCATCAGCCACCAGCGGTAGTAGATGTTCTTCTTGATGGCCGGCTCGGGCACGTCGATGTACGGCACGTTCTGCGCCCACCACAGGTTGTAGGCCTTGACGTGGGTGGCGAACGCGGTCGCGGGCGAGTAGCCCGCGTAGGCGTTGTACTCGCTCAGCGACTGCGGGATCTCGTCGGTGACGAAGCCCATGACGACCTTGGTCGTCACCGTGGCACCGGCCGCGATCGTCACGGACCGGTCGAGGCCACCGCCGGCGACGGTGAAACCGTCGCCGGTGAGGCGGGGGCGGAGGGTCGTGAGGTTGTTGTAGGCGTTGACCTGGCCGGTCAGTTCGCCGCCGGTGCCGGAGGTGGCGTACGGCGAGGTCGCCCGTAACTGGAGCGTCGTGGAGGCGGAGCCGTTGTTCCTGATGGCCAGGTTGGTCACGGCGACGTTGTCGTCGGTGACGAACTTCGTCTGGTCGATGGTGATCGACCCGCTGGTGTGCACGCTCTTCCAGTGACTCGGCGTCTGCCGGCGCTGGGCGACCTGCTCGGTGAAGGTGCCCGGGGTGACCGCCACGGTGTAGGCACTGCGGTCGTCGATACTCTCCCAGTAGGCCGCCCTGCCGCCGAAACCGAGCTGGGCGGGGTTGTGCTCCTTCATGAAGAACGCCCGGCCGCGGCTCATCAGCCAGGGCCCGGCGGGGTCGTTGCCGGAGCGGGCCAGCAGACGGTCCATCCAGAAGTCGGTGCCCGAACTCTCCGCGTCGTAGATGGCCTTCATCATGTCGCCGGGCGTGTGCGCGACGGGCGGTGCAGGGATCGCGGGCCCGCTGAAGGAGGGGAACCCGATGGTCTGGGCCGCGGCGGCCGGGGGAGCGGCGACGACGGAACATGCCGCCAGGGCCAGGGCGACGAGGAGGCACCTCGTGCGCCGGCGTCGTGGCAGGAGGACGTGCGGTCTTCTCATCGGATGCTCCCTGTCCCGTTGACAACATGTGTGCGTGAACCGGGGGATGCGGAAAACGACCTGAAACGTTTTCGCAACGTAGGAGCGCCCTGTTGAAGTGTCAAGGGAGCAGGAAGAGAGGAGAGTTTCGGGACCGAGCGGTTCAGGACACGCAGGCGCCACTCGCGCCCGTCCCCTGCCGCGGAAATCCTTTTCGGTGCGCGTTCAGCGACGCGGTGACCGGCGGACGGTCAGGACGGCGACGTCGTCGTGCGGGCCGCCGCTGCCCGCGTACGCGCGGGCGTCCTCGTACAGGGCCCGGGGCAGGTCGGTGGGGGAGCGGTCGAGGTGCTCCGCGAGGCGTTCGTCGACCGGATAGAACGTGCCGTCGGCGGCGCGGGTCTCGGTGAGGCCGTCGGTGCTCAGCACCAGCGTGGCGCCCTCCGGGAACGGGAACCAGCCCACGGTGGTGGGTTCGAGCGCCAGCTCGGCCAGACCGAGCGGGACGCCGGAGTCCAGCTCGGTCGCGGTGACCGTGCCCTCGTGCAGCACGTGCGGGGGGATGTGCCCGCAGTTGACGGCCTGCGCCTCCTCGGTGAGCGCGTCGACGCCGATCACGAGGGCGGTGACGAAGCGCTCGTCGTCGCCGGTGTTCTCGGCGTAGGAGTTGTGGCGGACCACGGCCGCGTCCAGGGCGTCGGCGAGCGCGGTGAGCGTGGGCTCGCGGTGGGCCGCCTCACGGAAAGCGCCGATGACGGCGAACGCGGCGCCCACGGCGGCCAGGCCCTTGCCCTGCACGTCGCCGATCAGCACCCGGGTCCCCCAGGACGAGGCCACGACGTCGTAGATGTCGCCGCCGACGAGGCGGTCCTCCTGGAGGGGCTCGTACACGCCGTTGACCAGGACGTCGTCGGTGAGCAGGGGGAGGGGGTGCAGGATGTGCCGCTGCATGGCCGCGGCCGTGGAGCGCAGCCGGAACATCTCCGCCTCGCGCCTGATCCGCCGGTGACAGGCGTACACCGAGGCGACGCCCAGGGTGAGGGTCAGCAGCACCAGCAGGAGCCGGTCGAGCCAGCGGTCCGCGTCGACATTGCGCACCACGGCCGTGGTGGTGACGACGAGCGTGGTCCACGCGGCGACGAACGCCGTCTGCCGGACCGTGCACAGCGCCGACGCCGTCCCCGGCAGGAACACCAGCAGCCCGAGGAGCCACACCTCGGACCGCGACAGCACACCGAGCGCCTCCACCAGGGCCGTCACCGCCAGCACGCCGAGGATCAGTTCGGCGTTGCGGGGCGGCTCGATGGCCTCGAAGGCATCGACGGCCTCGGCGGACCTCTTCCGGCGACTACCGGCCATGCGGACTCCCGGGCAGATCGTGATCTCCCCGTACGGTAAGCCGGGCCCGGTCCGGGGCGGCAGGCGCCCCGCCGATCCGCAGAGGCAGGGCCCGCCGGATCAGCGCGCTCGTGGCCCGGGGTCGACGTGGATCTTCGGGCCGGGGCCCGCCCCGGCCGGGCGTTCACCGGCGAGGACCGGGCCGGCCTCGTCGAGGCCCACCGTGGCGGCGACGAGCGGGCGGGGGTCGACCGTGCCGGTGGCGTAGGCGCGGATCGTCGCGTCCAGACCGGGGGAGGCGGAGAGGACGCCGACGGCCGTGACGTCCTTGAGGACGAGCGCCCGGGTGTCGATCCGGCTGGGTTCGGCGGCCAGCCCGATGTACACGACCCGTCCGCCGGGCTCCACCAACTCCACGGCGGCCTCCGGCAGTTGGGCCGCGTTGGTGGCATCGAGGACCGCGTCGAAGGGCAGGTCCGGTACGGAGCCCTCCGTCCAGGTGTGCGGGAAGCCCAGGTTCCGGGCGAAGGCGAGCGAGTCCTCGGTCCGGCCCATGAGGTGCACCTGCGTACCGGCGGCCCGCAGGAACAGCGCGACCAGCAGCCCGATCGTCCCCGGCCCGAGGACCAGCGCGCGGTCACCCGGCCGGGTCGCGGCGGCCTGAGCGGCGCGCAGGGCGTTGCCGCCCGGCTCCACGAGCGCGCCGAGCACGGCGTCCACCGAGTCGGGCAGGGCGTGCAGGGAGGAGGCCGGTACGGCCAGCCGCTCGGCCAGCGCCCCCGCAAGGCCCCCGCGGATGCCGACCTCCCGGCGCCGCTCGCACACATGCTGGTCGCCCCGCAGACAGCGGCGGCAGCCGCCGCAGCCCAGCATCGTGTCGCCCATGACGCGCCGGCCGACCCAGCCCGGGTCGACACCGTCGCCGGCCGCCGACACCCGCCCCGCCCACTCATGGCCGAGCCGCATCGGGTACGCGGCGTGCCCCTGGTGGAGGTAGGCCATCGTGCCGGTGAAGAACTCCATGTCGGTGCCGCACACCCCGACCCGCTCGACGTCGACCACGACCTCGCCGGGCCCTGCCACCGGTGCCGGGAGCTCCTGGACCTCGTACGCGCCGGGGGCGGTGAGGACGAACGCGCGCATGAGGTTCACAGCTCTGTCTCCAGGACCGGGGCGGGGCGCTGTCGCGGCTCGTGGGTCACCGGTGCGACGCGCCGAGGCGACCGAGGAGCGCGCGGATCTCGTCCAGCGCGTCGACCAGCGCCGTCAGGGGCGTCCGGTAGGCCAGCGCGCTGACGCTCACCGCTCCGGACGGGGCCGTCGGCGAGGTGAGGAACACGGGCAGGGCGAGGCAGTTGACCCCGGGATCGGTCTCCTGGTCGTCCACGCCGTAGCCGCGTGCACGGGTGGTGTCCAGTGCGCGGTGCAGCTCGGCCGCCGCGCACGGCGCCCAGGGCGTACGACGTTCCGGGGGCGCGCCGCCGATCCACGTCTCGACCTCCTCCAGGGTGCCCAACCTCCCGCTGAGCAGCACTTTTCCGACGGCCGTGCTGTGGGCGGGGTTGCGCCCGCCGATCGTCGACGTCAGCCGGACGGCGCCCGCGGGCGGATCGACCTTGGCCCGGTACACGACCTCGTGACCGTCGAGCACCGCGTAGTGCGCGGTCTCGCCGAACCGGTGCGCCAGCGCTTCGAGCACCGGTCGCACGCGGATGTGCTCGGGCCGCGCCTCGTGATGGGTGAAGGCCATGCGCAGGAACTCGTCGCCGAGCCCGTAGCGGCCGCGCGCGTCCTGGTCCGCGAGCCCGGCCCGACGCAGCGCGCCGAGCGCCCGGTGCACGGTCGGCTTGGGGCTGCCGATCACCCGTGTCAGCTCGTCGAGACCGACCCCGTCGGGGTACCGGGCCAGTTCCCTGAGGACCGCCAGCACCCGGTCCGACCCCACGAGTCGGCTGCTCACGGCGCCCTTCGGGTCGCCCTCGCCGAGGTCTGTCGATCCTTCGTACGGCTGCGTATGCTTCATCGCGTTCCGGACTGTAGACCGCCGTACCGATTACCGGAAGGGGCTCGGCGTGACGCTCCGCAGTGCGCAGTGGTACGGGGGGCAGGACCGCAACGCCTACATCCACCGGGCGTGGATGCGGCGGGGCGTGCCGGACGACGCCTTCACCGGCCGGCCGCAGATCGCCATCGCCAACACCGCCTCCGATCTGACGCCCTGCAACGCTCATCTGGACGAGGTCGCGGCCTCGGTGCGCAACGGTGTGTACGAGGCGGGAGGCATCCCGCTGGACCTGCCGGTGGTGTCGCTGGGCGAGACGAACGTGCGGCCCACCGCGATGCTCTGGCGGAACATGGCCGCGATGGCCACGGAGGAGATGCTGCGCGCGAACCCCATCGACGGCGTGGTGCTGCTCGGCGGCTGCGACAAGACGATCCCGTCGCTGCTGATGGCCGCCGCGTCGGTGGACCTCCCGGCGGTCGTGGTCCCCGGCGGGCCGATGCTCAACGGCACCTTCCGCGGTGGCCTGCTGGGCTGCGGCACCGGAGTGTGGCAGCTGTCGGAGGAGGTGCGGGCGGGCACGCTCTCCCAGGAGCAGTTCACCCGCTCCGAGTCGTCGATGATCCGCAGCCGGGGGCACTGCAACACGATGGGGACGGCGTCGACGATGGCGCTGGTCGCCGAGGCGCTGGGCACGGTGCTCCCCGGCGTGGCGGGGACGCCCGCACCCGACAGCAGGCTGTTGGCGGCCGCGCACCGAACCGGCCGGCTGGCCGTGGACATGGTGGGCGCCGACCGGCGGCCGGGCACCTTCCTGACCAGGGCGTCCTTCCACAACGCCATCGTGGCGCTGGCCGCGATCGGGGGTTCCACCAACGCCGTCGTCCATCTCCTCGCCATCGCCGGCCGACTGGGCGTCGAGCTGTCGCTCGACGACTTCGACCGGATCGGCTCCCGGGTGCCGGTCCTGGTGGACCTCCAGCCGGCCGGCCGCTTCCTGATGGAGGACCTCCACCGCGCCGGCGGGCTGCTCGCCGTTCTGCGGGAGGTCCGTGACCTGCTCGACCCCGGGGCGCTGACCGTCACCGGCGAACCGCTGGTCGACTTCCTCGACGAGGCCCCCGTCTGGGACGCCGAGGTCATCCGCCCGCGCGCCGAACCGCTGGTCGCCGAGGGCGGCATCGCCGTCCTGCGCGGCAACCTCGCCCCCGACGGCGCCCTCGTCAAACCGGCCGCCGCCTCCCCGCACCTGCTCCGGCACCAGGGCCGGGCCGTCGTCTTCGACTCCGTCGAGGACTTCCACGCCCGCGTCGACGACCCCGGCCTGGACGTCGACGCCGACTCCGTCCTCGTCCTGCGCGGCTGCGGCCCCAAGGGCTATCCGGGCATGCCCGAGGTCTCCAACATGCCGCTGCCGAAGAAGCTCCTCGAACAGGGCGTCCGGGACATGGTCCGGGTCTGCGACGGCCGGATGAGCGGCACCGCGTACGGCACGGTCGTCCTGCACGTCGCCCCGGAGGCCGCCGCCGGTGGCCCTCTCGCCCTCGTCCGCACCGGCGACCTCATCACCCTCGACGTCGAGGCACGCCGCATCGACGTCGACGTACCCGCCGCAGAACTCGCCCGCCGCGAGCCGAGCCGGGCCACGGTCGAAGGCTTCGCCGCACCCCGGCGCGGCTGGGAACGCCTCTACGTCGACCATGTCCTGCAGGCCGACACCGGCGCCGACCTCGACTTCCTCATCGGCTCCAGCGGCTCCGAGGTGAGCCGGGAGTCGCACTGACGGGAGACCGTCCGCGGCCGTACGCCTCCGGGCGGCCACCGTGGCGTCCTCGGTGGGAGGCGGGGGCCGCGAGGCGGCTCACGCGACGTGGCGCGCGGTCGCGAGGGAACACTGGGATGCTGTTGCTGGACAAAAAGCGCTGCCCAAGTTCCGACGGCCGGTGGTGGTGGAAACCATGGCAAGGTCCGGGGAGAGTGGTTCGGGGTTGGTGCCCCCGTGCGCCGACCCCCGGGGCGACCCGTTCCTGCGCACCCGGTTCGCCGTACCGGCCAGGCCCGCCACCTTCGTCCGGCGGGGCCGCCTGGTCGACCACCTCGACCGGGCCCTGACCACGCCGCTGACCGTGGTCAACGGCGCCGCCGGCGCCGGCAAGACCCTGCTCGTCGCCGACTGGGCCGCACGGCGGGAGCCGCCGGTCGCCTGGCTCACCACCGAGGCCGGGGACCAGGGCCCCGGCATGTTCTGGGCCTACGTCCTCCAGGCACTGCGCGCCGCAGGTGTGCCCCTGTCGCCCGAGATCGGCTGCCCGGCCGACGCCGGCCGCGTCGACCGTACGCTGCTGACGCGGCTCGCCGCTGAGCTGGGCGGCCGGGAGCGGCCCGTGATCATGGTGCTCGACGAGTTCGACCGGGTGACCGACCCGGAGATCGCGGACCAGCTGGAGTTCGTGCTCCACCACGCGGCGCGCGGCCTGCGTCTGATCCTCGTCACCCGCACCGAACCGTTGCTGCCCCTGCACCGCCACCGGTCCGCAGGCGACCTGACCGAGATCAGGAACGCCGAGCTGGCCTTCACGCCCGAGGAGGCGTCCGTCCTGCTGGACCGGCACGGCCTGCGGCTCACGGTGCCGCTCGCGCGGGCGCTCGTGGAACGCACCCGAGGCTGGGCGGCCGGTCTGCGACTGAGCGCGCTCGCCGCGCGGGAGAGCCCGGACCCGGAGACGTATCTGAAGCGGTTCGAGGTCGAACGCACCGCCGTCGCCGACTTCCTGCTCGCGGAGGTGCTCCAGCGGCAGACCCCCGAGACACAGGACCTCCTCCTGCGGGTCAGCGTCCTGGAGCGGATCCGCCCCGAGCTGGCGGACGCGCTGACGGAACGCGGCGACGCCGCCGCCATCCTGGCGGAGCTGCACCGCGGGAACGCGTTCGTCGAGGACCTCGGGCACGCCTGGTACCGGCTCCACCCGCTGTTCGGGGAGATCCTCCGCGCTCATCTGCGGATGCGCCGGCCCGGCCTGGAACCCGTGCTCCACCGCCGCGCCGCAGACTGGCTGCGCCGCTCGGGACTGCTCGCCGAGGCCCTCGGGCACGGGGCCGCCGCGGGCGACTGGGAGTTCACCGCCGGAGCCCTCGTCGACGACCTCGCCATCGGCCAGCTGTTCACCGGACTGCGCTCCGACGACCTGGCCGAACTGTTCTCCCACATGGGCCCCGAGGCGACGAGCCCCGCCGCGCACCTCGTACGGGCGGCCCGCGAACTCTCCCGGTGCGAACTCGACCGGGGCCTGAGCCACCTGCGGCACGCGGAGCGGGCTCTGGCGGGGGAGGAGGACGGGGCCGGGGACGAGCCCGGTCCGGCGGCGGCCCGGCTGAGCTGTCTGCTGCTGGAGGCGCTGGCCGCCCGGCTGACCGGCTCACCGGGCCGGGCGGAACTGGTGGCCGGGACGGCCGAGAGACTGCGCGAACAGGTCCCCGACCACCTTCTCGACGCGCACCCCGAACTCACCGCCCTGCTCCTGGCCCACCTGGGCTCGACGCGACTGTGGGCCGGGCGCTTCGAGGAGGCACGCGCCGCGCTGGCCCTGGTCGCCGACGGCTGCGGGGACGTGTCGACGGCACTGCCGCGCGAGGACTGTCTCGGGCGGCTGGCCCTCATCGACTATCTGAACGGCTGGCTCGGCAGAGCCGAACGCAAGGCCACGGCGGCGCTGACCCTCTCCGAGCGGTACAGCCTGCCGCAGCCCTCCGGCTTCGGCATCGCACGGCTGGTCCTGGCCGCCGTCGCCGTCGACCGCGACGAACTGCTGCTGGCCCGCGCCCACCTCGACGCCGTGGCGGACGCCCCGCCCACCATGCGGGATCCGGTGACCGAGGCCGGCCGGACCATCGCCACCGCCCGTCTGCTGCTGGCCCGCGGGGACACGCGCGGCGCCCTGGCCGCCGCCGAACCGGCCGTTGCCGCCGACGTGGCCTCGCCCTGGGCGCGGGGACACACCGCCCTGGTCGCCTCCGCCGCCCACCTCGCCCGGGGCCGGCCCGAGGAGGCCGCCGCACTGCTGCACGCCGTACCCGGCCGCCAGCCGGTCTGCGCCGTGGGGGAGGCACGGGCCCGGCTGGCCGCGGGCACGCCCCTCGCCGCGCTCGACCTGCTGGACGGGGTGCTGTCCGAGAGCCGTACCGGGCCCGCGGTGACCGTACGGGCCCTGCTGGTCCGCGCGGAGGCCGCGCACGCGGCGGGAGACCGGGCCGCCGTGCGCCGGCTCGTCGCCCAGGCCCTCCACGAGGCCCGGCGCGAACGGCTGCGCCGTCCCTTCGCCGAAGCCGGCGGATGGCTCCGGCCCGTCCTCGGCACCCCTGCGCTGAAGGGTCTCGCGGCAGGCTGGCTCACCCCGGGACCCGCCCCGCACACCGGGGCACCCGGTCCCGAGGACCGGCCACCGGTGGTGGAGGACCTGAGCGGACGCGAGCGCGACGTACTGCGGCGGCTGGAGCGGATGATGTCGACCGACGAGATCGCCGCCGATCTGTGCGTGTCGGTGAACACCGTCAAGACCCACCTCAAGAGCGTCTTCCGGAAACTGGCCGTCAACCGCCGCAACGACGCCGTACGCCGCGCCCGCGAACTCCATCTGCTCTGACGCCGCGATGTGGCGGGGCGCCACCACCGTGCCAGATCACGGTGGTGCGGGGGCGGCCCGCGAGAAGACGCTGACGACCAGGCAGGGCCGTTCCGATCGAACCGCCGACCTGCCGCATGGCGTTGACGGTGGCGCGGGCGACACCGCGACGGCGGCGGTGAGCCAGGCACGCGTCGTCGCCCTGGAGCGCCACGTCGCCGTGGAGGGTCGTGAACCGTAACTCCGTGCCCCCGGTCCTGCCCGTGATCGCGGCCGGTTCGCCGGACGTTACCGGTTCGCGATTCTGCGGATCGTGGTCACCGGCCCGCCGGGGCGGCTGCCTCCCCCGTGGCGGGTGAGGCGCTGACAGGGCTTCTGAGCTGGGATGGTGGGGGTGGCCGGCCGGTGGCCTGTCGCCCCCGGACCGCCCCCACCGGGGTTCTGGGACAACTCGGCGTGGAGGACACCGTGGCGCACTGGCGGGCTCTGATCGTCCTCGGGACGGCCCAGTTCCTGATGGTTCTGGACACGTCCGTCATGAACGTCTCCATCAGCCAACTCGTCGAGGACTTCGACACCGAGGTCACCGCCATCCAGGGCGTGATCACGCTGTACGCGCTGGTCATGGCCGCCTTCATGCTCATCGGGGGGAGGTTCGGCGACATCCTCGGCCGCAGACGGCTCTTCTTCCTCGGCCTCGTGGTCTACGGCATCGGCTCGGCCGTGACCGCCGTCGCGCCCACGCTGTGGGTTCTCGGGCTCGGATGGTCGGTCATCGAGGGCCTCGGCGCGGCCATGGTGCTGCCGGCCATGGCCGCGCTCGTCGCCGAGTCCTACCGGGGGCGGGACCGGGCCGTCGCCTACGGCGTCATCGGCGGACTGGCCCGTCGGCCCGCTGCTCGGCGGCTGGGTGACGACGTACCGGGCATGGGGCTGCTCGCCTCGCAGCTCGGCAACGTCGTGCAGTCCAGCGCGGGGGAGGAGGAGCGCAGCGAGGTCGGCGGGCTGCAGTTCACGGCCCAGAACCTGGGGTCCGCGCTGGGCACCGCACTCATCGGATCGCTGCTCATCGGGTCCCTCGCCCATGCCTTCACCGCGCAGGTGGAGGACGATCCGAGGCTGTCGCAGGAGGCCCGGCAGCAGACGAGTGTCGCGCTCCAGGCCGGGATCAGTTTCGTCCCCACCGAGCAGGTGCGTACGGCGGCCGAGCGTGCCGGGCTGCCGCCGTCCGAGGTCGACGCGCTGGCCGACTCCTACGCGTCGGCCCAGCTGAACGGCCTCAAGGCGGCCATCCTCGCCACCGGTGGCATCACCCTCGCCGCGTTCCTGGTCACCCCACGGCTGCCGACCGGACGCAAGGACCCTACGGCACCGCCCGGCACGGACGGCGGCTCCGGACCCACCCCGGCGGCGGCACCCGGCTCGACCCGCCGGGACGGCGACTGAGATCGCCACCAGGGCGGCTGAGAGACCGCCACCAGGACGACTGAGAGACCGCCACCGAGGACGGCGACTCGCACGCGCGAACCACCCGCCACCGAGAGGAGACCGGGACGATGTCCGCGACCGGGCCCGCATCCGCCACGACCCGTGACGAGCGCGGCGCCACGCGCCGGGCCCGCACCGACTACACCGGCGGGGTCTACGGATCCATGCTCGCGTCCTCCGTGCTCATCGGCGTCGGCACCCTGGGGTCCTATCCCCGCCTGGAGATCGTCCTGCTGTTGCTGCTCACCGGCCTCGTCTTCTGGATCGCCCACGTGCACGCCCAGCTGTTCGGGGCCCGGCTGTCGCGACGGGGGCTGGATCACCGGATCGTGCTGGAGGTGTGCCGTGACGAGTGGCCGATCGTCAACGCCGCCGTTCCGCCGGCCGCCGCCGTGGCCCTCAGTCCCGTCCTCGGCCTCGATGTGCCGGGCGCCCTGTGGCTGGCGATCGCGGTAGCGGTGACGGGACAGGTGTGCTGGTCCGCGGCGGCGGCCCGCCGGGCCGACGCCTCATGGGGGCTGGTCGCCGTGACGGCCTCGGTCAATCTGGTGCTCGGTCTTCTGATCATCGGGTTCAAGCTCTATCTGACGCACTGACTTTCACTGACCCACTGACTCTCGCCGTCCCACCGACTCTCACCTTCCCGGGGTGAGGCCGACCGACGCTCCGGGACGCACGATCGCAGGAGAAGGGGCGCAGCCCGCCCGCCACCGGCCATGAGGACGACCGCTCATGCGCTACGAGATACGCGTCGACGGAAGGTTGTCGAAGGCGCTGACCGGCGCCTTCCCCGAGCTGGACCATGTCGAGATGTCCGGCCACACCGTCCTGTTCGGGCACGTCGTCGACGAGGCGCATCTCTACGGCCTGCTGGCCCGCTGCCAGTCCCTCGGCCTACGGGTCCTCGAGATGCGCCAGCTGCCGGAGTGAGGCGGAGCGAACCGGAGCGAACCGGAGTGGGACGCGATCCGGAGCAAGGAGTGACCGTCAAAGGTTCTCCGCGTGGACCCTGCCCGTGTGCGCGGCGACGCGGAGCACGTCGAAGTCCCGCTCGTTGCGGTCGGCGTAGGACTGCGCGAACTCGGCGAGCGCGCGGTCGAAGCGGTCGCTGCCGCCCAGGTAGGCGGCGATGGCGACCGGGTCACCGGAGCGGGCGTGGGCCCGCGCCAGGCTGGCCCCGCACACCCGCGCGAAGAGCCGCAGCATGTCGGGATTCCAGGTCTCGGGCCGCGCGATGCCCTTCCAGTCGCGCAACTGCCGTACGTAGAAGTCCCGTTCGCGCCCGTCGAGACCGACGACGTGGGTCCAGCCCAGGAAGATGTCACTGGTCGTCTGGATCAGCCGCTGCCCCGACACCACCCGGCGGCCCTGGTTGTCCCAGCGGTCGCCGCCGAGCTGGGCGGAGAGGACGGACGGCTGCGCCTCCTTGGCCTGGAGGAGCAGCGGGTCGGTGTCGTCCCGGCCGAGCAGGAGAATGATCCAGCAGCGCGTCCCGACGCTGCCGACGCCCACCACCTTCCGGGCCATGTCGACGACGCGGTAGTGGCGCAGCAGATGCCGGCGTTCCGACGACAGGGTCCGTACGTACTGCTCCAGGACGTTCTGCAGCTCCTTCTCCTGCCCGCCCCCGGAAGGGTCCGTCAGCAGGTCCCGCAGGGGGGTGATCAGCGGCGGGTCGGGGGTGATCAGCCGTCCCTCGGACGTGATCCGGGTGAGCTTCTCGAAGGCCTGGAGGTGGGTGCGCGTCCGCGCCTTCGTGGCCGCCTCGGCGGTCCGGCGCCGGCTCCGTCTGTCCATCGAGGAGGCCACCAGCTCCCGCAGCCGGTCGGCGTCGTCCTGCGCGTACCAGATGTCCAGCGTGGGCATGCCGGCGAAGTCGCGCATCCGCCGCCGGTACGCCTTCACACAGGTCCGCACCGCCTTGTTCTGCTCGTGGGTGGAGAATCCGTTGGCCCGGCCCGCGATCACGAAGCTGGCCGCCAGCCGTTTCACGTCCCACTCGAACGGCCCGGCCAGCGTCTCGTCGAAGTCGTTGATGTCGAACACGAGATGGCGTTCGGGTGAGGCGAGCAGCCGGAAGTTGAGCAGATGGGCGTCGCCGCAGAGCTGCACCGTGAGGCCGCTGTTCGGCAGGGGCCCGAGGTCCGACGCCATGATGGCGGCCGCGCCCCGGTAGAAGCGGAACGGGGATTCGAGCATGCGGCCGTAGCGGATCGGAACCAGCTCCTGGACCCGCGTGGCCGACTGACGCTCGATCACCTCGACCGGGTCGGTCCGTCCGGCGTCCGCGTCCGCCTCGAACCAGCCGTGGCAGGACCGCGAGGCGCGCTTGCGCGCGTTCCGGCCGTACTCCGCCCGCTCGGTCACGGACAGTGATGCCGTGAATGCGCTCGATACGGTCATGACCCACACCTCCTGCGCCGCCGGACGGGCGTAGTTCCCCCCTCATCCTGCATCCGATTCGCGGGGATCACCCGCCGAGGGTGATCCGGCCAGGGTGCGGGCGCGGGGACGCTGGCCCTCTGAGGTCACCGCACACCGTCGCGCGCCGACGGTGCCGAAGCGGCCGCTCGGCCGCGAGGAGGAGCCATGACCGAGTCATCTGGCCCGGCACCGCGTACCGGGACGGGCTCCGGGCCCGGCGGAACCGCCGAACGGCGCGGCGGAACGGCCGCCCCACCCCGTGGGGCGGCGCCCGGCGCCCCGGGCGACCCGGCGGAGACACTGGGGCGGATCGGCCGGTCCTGGACCTGGATCCTCGGCGCGGCACTGGTCACGCTGGTCCCGGGCGTCATCGTCCTGGTCTGGCCGGACGAGACCCTGCACGTCCTCGCGGTCCTCATCGGCCTGTACCTGCTGGCGATCGGCGTGTTCCGGTTCGTCGGCGTCTTCGCCCGGGACGAAGCCGGTGAGCGGCTTTCCGGACTGCTGCTGGCGCTGCTGTGCGTCCTGGCCGGGGTGCTGTGCCTGCGGAACCCGCTGCAGACGATCGCCGCGCTCTCCCTGATCGTCGGGATCGTCTGGCTGGCGAGCGGCATCCTCACCCTGCACACCGCCCTCGCGGCCAAGGACCTTCCCCACCGCGGGTTCGTCCTCGTCGCCGCGGTGCTCGGCATCGTGGCGGGGATCGTGGTGCTGGCCCTGCCGACCGAGTCGGCCACGGCGCTGACCCGGCTGCTCGGCCTGTGGCTCGTGCTGCTCGGCCTGGCCGAGGCGGCGGTCGCCCTCGCATGGCGGGCCGCCCTGCACCGGGCGGGCCCGACGGGCGAGCACGGAGCGACCGCCGGACCCCCCGCGTGACCGAGGAGGAGGTGGAGTCATGACCATGGGCAAGGATTCCGTACCGGTGCCTTCGGGAGGCGGGAGCGGAGACGGGGCCGGTCATGTGCTGAGCGCCGAGGAGCGCGCCGAGTACGAGCGGCTGCGCCGGCACGCGGGCGTACGGCACCGGCGGCTGCGCAAGGCGGGCGCCGCCGTGCTGCTGGTGGTGACCCTGCTTCTCGCTCCCCTCGCCGTGGTCGCGGCCTGGGTGAACGAGACGGTCACCGACACCGACCGCTATGTCGAGACGGTCGCCCCGCTGGCGTCCGACCCGGCCGTCCAGCAGGTCGTGATCGACCGGCTGACCGACGAGGTGGTCAAGAAGGTGGACGTCAAGGCGGTGACGGACGCCCTCACCAAGGTGCTCTCCGACAACGGCGCGCCGGCCCAGGTCGTGGCGGGGGCCGCGTCCCTCGACGGCCCGCTGCGGTCCGTGGTGCGTACGGTCGTCGACCGCAACGTCACCCGGGTCGTGGAGAGCGAGATCTTCCGGCGGACCTGGGAGGCCTCGAACCGGCGGGCGCACGCCGCGGTGGTGCACATGCTCACCGGCGAGCGGGAGGGCGCCCTGCGGGCCACCGGCGACACGATCCAGCTCGACGTCGGCGCCGTCGTGGACGAGGTACGGCAGCGGCTGGTGGACGCGGGCTTCGACAAGGCCGCCGCCATCCCCGACAGCAACCGGATGGTCACGCTGTTCCACACGGACGAACTGGGCAAGGCGCAGGACGCCATGCGGCTGCTGAACATCCTCGGCACCTGGCTGCCCGTCATCACCGTGGCGCTCGCCGCCCTGGCGGTGTGGACCGCGCCCGGCCACCGGGTGATGGTGCTGGTCACGGCATTCGGCATCAGTGTGATGATGGCGGTCCTGCTCGTCGCGCTGGCCGTCGTCCGGCGCGTCTATCTGGACGCCGTACCGTCCGCGACGCTGCCACCGGACGCCGCCGGAGCCATCTTCGACACCTTCCTGCGCTTCCTGCGCGACAGCGCCCGCACGCTCCTCGTGGTCTTCCTGGCCACGGCCCTCGCGGCCTATCTCTACGGCCCCGGACGGGTCGCCCGCCGGGTGCGGGCCCTGGCCGGGCACGGCACCACGGCGGCCGGGCGGGCGCTGCGCAGTGCCGGGCTGAGCACCGGGCGGGCCGGACGCCTGCTGGCCGCCCATCCCCGGTGGACCAACGGCATCGTCCTCGGGGCCGGCGCCCTGGCCCTCATCCTGTGGAACCACCCGACGGTCGGCGCGGTCGTCCTCGTCGCCGTCCTGGTCGTGGTCGTGCTGGCGCTGGTGGCGATGGTCGCCGCCGCGGCGGACCCGGCCCCCGAGGAAGCCGGTCTCACCCTCCCGGGGTGAGGCCGCCCGCCCGCGCACCGGGCACCCTGAGATCGGTGCCGAGTGCGGTGCCGTGGGCGCGAGCCGAGGACGGCGGGGCAGACCTGCCGGGCGAACGTCCGGAACGGAGGAGAGACATGAGTGGTCAGACGTACCTCGCGTACGACTATCCGCTGCTGAGCGTCTTCTGGTCCATGCTGCTGCTGTTCCTGTGGATCATGTGGTTCGTCCTGCTCTTCCGGGTCGTGGTGGACATCTTCCGCGACGACGACATGAGCGGGTGGGCCAAGACGGGCTGGCTGGTTCTCACGATCCTCCTGCCGTTCCTGGGTGTGTTCGTCTACGTGATCGCCCGCGGGAAGAACATGGGCAGTCGTGAGGTGGCCCAGGCGCGTGCGCAGCAGGCCGCGTTCGACTCCTACATCCGGGAGACGGCCAAGGGCGGTGGCGGACAGCCCAGCAGTGTCGACGAACTCGCCAGGCTGTCCGAGATCCGCTCGCGCGGCGACATCTCGGACGACGAGTTCCGCCGCGCCAAGGAACTGGTTCTCAGCGGTCACGGCGCCTCGGCGGGACCGGGCGTCGGCCCGTCCGCCGCCGCGCGCTGAGGCCCCGACGACACCGCAGACAACCGCACGAAACCGAATGGAGGCAGCGGTATGACCGCCACACACTCCGGGCACATGCACGCGACCAAGCGGTCACATCCCTTCGCGGAGGGGCTGACGGTCTTCGCGGCCATCATGCTGATGATCGCGGGTGTCCTCGGTATCTGCCGGGGCATCATGGCCATCGCCGAGGACGAGGTCTTCGTCTCGACCCGCAACTACGTCTTCGAGTTCGACCTCACCGGCTGGGGCTGGGTCCACCTCGCCCTCGGTGCCGTGGCCGTCCTCGTCAGCCTGGGCCTGTTCCAGGCGTCGCTGTGGGCCCGCGTCGCCGGCGTCGCCATCGCCGGGCTCATCATCATCGCCAACTTCCTGTCCCTGCCGTACTACCCCGTCTGGTCCATCGTGATGATCGCCTTCTCGGCGTTCATCATCTGGGCCCTGTGCGTGGTCAAGCGGGACGACTAGGAGGACTCGTCTCGCTGAGGGAGGGGTCCTCCCGGAGGCAGCGACGCAGGTGTGGCAGCATGCCGCGGTGCAACAGGGCCTGCTGCCACACCAGTCGCGTCTGTTCCGGCCGGGCGGGTTCCGCCGGGCCGCCGGGGCCGCGCAGCGCCGTGCGGAGCAGCGCGGCGAGGGCGACGAGGGCACTCGTGACCGCGAAGAACGCGAGCGTCCACCCGGCGGCGAGGAGTGAGCCGGGCAGCGTGCCCCGCACTCCGATCAGTCGCAGGAGGCAGCCGAGGACGAGGACGACCGCTGCGGAGCAGGCGGCCAGGGACGGCGTGAGCACCGCCGGCAGCGGCAGCGACCGGGCGTCCGCGGACCGCTGTTCGCACCGCCCGGCCCCGCTCGCGTCCGCGCCGGCGGCGGACACGAGTGCGGTGAGGTACGCGCGGTACTCGCCCCCCGCCGCCGCCACGATCGCGTCCGCGTCCGCCGACGCCCGCACCCGCAGCCGCCGTTCGGCCAGGCCGCTCGGGTCGGCGCGCAGCGCGTCCCGGATCTCCGGAGTGTCCAGCGCCCGGCACAGCACGGCCTCGAAGTCCGCCCGGTCCTCGGGGCGGAGGCCGGTCGGGGGATACGGCCCCGTCACCCCGGCCTCCTCAGACGTTGACGCCGAAGTCGGCGGCGATCCCGGCCAGCCCGGAGGCGTACCCCTGGCCGACGGCACGGAACTTCCACTCGGCGCCGTTGCGGTACAGCTCGCCGAAGACCATCGCCGTCTCGGTGGAGGCGTCCTCGGACAGGTCGTAGCGGGCGATCTCGGTGCCACCCGCCTGGTTGACCACGCGGATGAAGGCGTTGCGGACCTGGCCGAAGCTCTGGCCCCGGTTCGCGGCGTCGTGGATCGAGACCGGGAAGACGATCCGGTCGACCTCGGCGGGCACGGCCGCGAGGTTCACCTTGACCGACTCGTCGTCGCCCTCGCCCTCGCCGGTGAGGTTGTCCCCGGTGTGCTCGACCGAACCGTCCGGGCTGGTGAGGTTGTTGTAGAAGACGAAGTGCCCGTCGGAGAGCACCTTGCCGGAGGCGTCGAGCAGCAGCGCCGACGCGTCGAGGTCGTAGTCGGTGCCGGTGGTCGTGCGCACGTCCCAGCCCAGGCCGACCAGGACGGCCGTCAGGCCCGGTGCGGCCTTGCTGAGCGAGACGTTGCCGCCCTTGGACAGGGAAACTCCCACGGTGGACTCCTTCTTGAGAACTCGGAGGTCGTGAAGACCTTGCGGATCCTGCGGCACCGCCCGATGCCCCGGCGCACTGCCGCGACCTGAAATCTACAGCACTGTAGAAGGAGAGTGGAGGTGTTTCCGTAATCCTCCTTCTACAATTCTGTAGAGAACGCGACGCGGATCGATCGGCCGGCGGCGAGGAGGCAGGGCGTGACGGACCAGCAGCGTCCCCGGCGGCGGGGGCAGGGTGAGCTGGAGGCGCTCGTCCTGTCCGTGCTGCGCGAGGCGCGCGCCCCCGAGAGCGCGGGGTGGGTACAGGAGCGCCTCGGCGGTGACCTCGCCTACACGACGGTGATCACGATTCTGACCCGGCTGCTCGCCAAGGGCGCGGTGACCCGGGAGCGTTCCGGCCGCTCCTTCGTGTGGACCCCGGCCTCCGACCAGGCGGGTCTGGCCGCGCACCGGATGCGCAGGGTCCTCGACGGCGAGAGCGACCGCGAGGCCGTACTGGCCAGCTTCGTCACCTCCCTGGAGCCGGACGACGAGCGCCTGCTGCGCGAGCTGCTCGGGCGGGCGGGGGTCGAAGGGGACGACTGAAGCCGCATGGGGGT
Source organism: Streptomyces bottropensis ATCC 25435 (assembly GCF_000383595.1). Lineage (NCBI taxonomy): Bacteria > Bacillati > Actinomycetota > Actinomycetes > Kitasatosporales > Streptomycetaceae > Streptomyces > Streptomyces bottropensis. Next base: position 4,240,526 of record NZ_KB911581.1, read on the forward strand.
CTTCGTCCTCCTGCCACTGGTCCTGCCGCTGACCGCGTGGCCGATCGCGCGACTGGCCGAACAGCGGCTGCGTCCGCGCACCGCCCCCGGCTGCTGACCGGCGCGGCCGTGGTCACGGCGGTGTGCAGCATCGTCTGCCTCGGCCTGCTGATGGTCGTCGGCACGGCCCGACTGCCCGGCAACCCGCTGCCCGAGGGCTGGTCCGATCCCGAGGTGCGCGCGGCGGTGCACTCTGACGGGATCGCCGGGTGACGGGCCGTCCCGGCGCTCCTCGTCGTGCTGCCCGGCCCGCGGTCGCACGTTGTGGCGGCACCGGCGGACACGCCGCCGCGCCCACCGGGCCCTGGCCGGGCCGCCGGACACCGAGGTGGCCGTACTGCCCGACACGGTGCCCTACACGTACGCGCTGCCGGGGGGACCGGCGCGACCGGGAGTGGTGACCACGGCCCTGCCGGCCTGCCGGCCTGCCGCGAACCCGCTGAGCGGCGGGCGCTGTTCGCCCACGACCGGGCCCATCTCGCCGCAGGACACCACCGGTTGCTGCCGGCCGTCCGGCCGCGCGCGCCACCAACCCGTTCCTGCGGCCTCTGCGGACGGCCGCGTCGTACACGGCGGAGCGCTGGGCGGACGAGGACGCGGCGCACACGGTCGGCAGCCGCCGGGTGGTGGCGCGCGCGATCGGCAAGGCCGCGCTCGGGGCGGCCGGTTCACCGGTGGCGACGCTCGCCGGCTTCGCGGCGTCGGGGCGCGGTGCCGCGCAGGGTGACGGCGCTGCCGGGCCCCGCGCCCGTGGCCCGCGGCCGGCCGCCGGTGTTCACCTCGGTGGGGCCGGCCGCGTGGGGCGCGGCCGTCGGGGCGGCGCTCTCGACGATGTCATCGGCCAACTCGGCCGTGCCGATGGCCCTCCTTCTGTACGCTGCGACGCCTCTGTGACGTTCGTGACCGCGGGGCGTGATGAGACATGTGTGGCACCGATCCGTATATCTACATGCATGTAGAGTCCTGCGGGTTCGGTGATCACACGTTCCGGACGTCCAGGGGGCAGTCGACCGGCCGGATGCGGCCGAGGCGGGGGAAGGCCGGTGAGCGGTACGGGAAGGCGGCGCGCGGGTGCCGGTGGCGGGGGGACGCGGCTGACGCGGCGGGGCCGGGCGGTGAGCTGGTTCGCGGGCACCACGGCCGTGCTCGTCCTCGGTGCCGGAGGCGTCGGTGCCTGGGTCTACAACGACCTCGACAACAACATCAAGGGCGCCGACATCGACGGCAAGCTCGGCGGGGACCGGCCGGCCAACCTCAGTCCGGGCTCGAAGAACATCATGGTCGTCGGCTCGGACAGCCGTGACGGGGCGAACGCGAAGTACGGCAAGGACCTGACCACCATGCAGTCGGACACGCTGATGGTGCTGCACCTGCCCGCGAACCGCGAATGGGCCACCGTGGTGTCGTTCCCGCGTGACTCATGGGTCGAGATATCGGCGTGCGAGAAGGGTGACGGCGGCACCTCCGGTCCGCATCTGGCGAAGATCAACGAGGCGTTCGCGATCGGTGGTTCGGGCGGTGAGGTGGCCGGCGCCGCCGCCTGCTCGATCAAGACGGTCGAGGACAACACCGGCCTGCGGATCGACAACTTCATGTCCATCGACTTCCAGGGCTTCAAGGGGATGGTCGACGCCCTGGACGGCATAGAGGTGTGTCCCGAGCGGGCCATCCACGACGAGGACGCCCTCCTCGACATGGACGCGGGCTGCCAGACCGTCGGGGGCGAGAAGGCGCTCGGCTATGTGCGGACCCGCTACGCGGTGGGCGACGGCTCAGACATCGGACGCATCGGCCGCCAGCAGGAGTTCATGGAGACCCTGGCCGCGAAGGCCAAGTCCAAGCTGACGAGCCCCACGGCGCTCTACGACTTCCTGCAGTCCGCCACCAAGTCCCTGACCACGGACGAGGATCTCGACGGGATCGACCCCATCTACGATCTCGCCTCCGAACTCAAGGGCATCCCGAGCGACCGGCTGAGCTTCCTGACCGTCCCCAACTACCCGCGCGAGGCCGACGTCCCCGCCGACAGGGCCAACGTCGTCTGGCAGTACCCGCAGGCCGCCGACCTGTTCACCTCCCTCGCCAACGACAAGGAGGTGGACAAGAAGCGGTTGCAGGCCCAGGCCAGGAACGACCTGATCTACGCGTCCACCGTGCGCGTGCGCGTCCTCAACGGCACCGGGGTCTCCGGCCGCGCGGCCGCCGTCGCCGAGAAGCTGCGCGTGGCCGGGTTCACCGTCGTCGGCACGGGCAACGCGCCCGAGAACACCGACGCCACCACGGTCGCCTACCCGGACGGTCTCACCAAGCAGGCGAAGGTGCTCGCCTCCCGGCTGCCCGACACCAGGGCCACCCGGTCCGCGGACGCCGCCGCGGGAGTGGTGACCCTGGTCGTCGGGTCGGACCTCGACCTGGAGAAGATGCGGTGACCGGTCGGTAGACCGGTCGGCCCTCCGCCAGCCGTCCGCCTCCTGGGACGGTGAAACGTGTGAGGGCGTCGTGTCCCTCGGAGTACGGTCCGTCGCGCCCGTCGGCCTCCGGGGCGACCTCCATGCCGCCCGCACCGGCGACGGCCAGTTCGGTACGCACGCCGAGCACGACGCCGAGGGCCTGGCCGTACGGCTCGGTGACCGGGGTCTCCCAGAAACGTAGGGGGAGACCGGGGCGCGGACTCGCCGCGGTCCGGTGCTCTCCGGGCCGCGGCGAGGGTGTGGAGGTGCGGCGGGTCAGCTGCCGGTGAGGGAGACGGCCACGTCCGTGATGTTCAGGGGGAACTTGGACTTGGCGGCGTCGTTCACAAGGGTGGCCTGCCCCGTGAAGAGGTTGAGGGTGTAGAGGGAGGGCGTGCTCGCGCCGGAGGCGGTGAGGCTGGCGAAGGCCGTGTTGTCCACCGTCTTGCCGCCGCTCAGCGTGCTGTAGATGTCCATGCCGGCGTTGATCTGGGCGTCGAGGCCGAGGTTGCCGGTCGGGGAGAGCGTGCCGTTGTTGGCCGGGGCCTGGATGACGACCTGGTCGCTGGTCGTGTTGATGTCGAACAGCGTGGTCGCCGTGGTCCCGTCGAGGTCGTTGTTGGTGTAGGCGGCGGCCGAGACGCCCTTGGTCGTGCCCTCGATCGGCGGGGTGGTGAGGTTCAGGTCCTGGATGGTCGTGTTGTCATTGAGGTTGTGCCGCAGGTTCTGGCCGTTGTCGCTGATCACGCGCAGCCGGTCGGCCGCCGGGTTGAAGTCGACGCCGAAGTTCGTGCCGTTCAGCGCGTATTGGAGCTGGGACACCTTGGTGACCACGACGTCCTGGGTGCCCGTCGGGATCTTGATCGTGTAGATGCCGCCCTTGTTGCCCACGCCGTACAGCGTGCCGTTCTGCACCCGGAAGTCGATGCCGACCAGCGCCGTGTCACCGCTGAGGCCGGTGACGGCCCTGACCCAGTTGAGCACGTCCGCCCGGTCGGTCCAGAACGCGGCCATCAGGGTGCCGTCACCGGTGATCCCGTAGGCACGCAGGCTGGGGGCGGCGGCGGGGGCGGCCGAAGCGCTGCCCGGCATGCCTAGCATGAGCGCCGTCGACGTGACCACGACCGCCAGCGCCGCCGTGATTCTCTTTCTCGTGCCTGCTTTCATCGGGTTGCCCTCCCGTTCGAGCGGGCGCCATTGCGGGGCGCCCGGCTGAGGAATTTCGTACACGGGCCCGTACTGATTGCCGAGCTTCCGGAGTCGCCCCGGAATAGTTGCCCCGCTCTTCCCCCACGGGCCCGTACGCGGTTCTCATTAAGGCCGCCTTACGACTCCTCCACAAGCGGAAGGCGGGAGGGGAACGCCCCGATCCGGGAAATTTGCGCACGGTGACAAAAACCCTGTGGGCATACTTGCCGCCGTTTTATGAGGAGTGACGAACGCCGTCCGGAAGTCGTCTGTCGGCCCGTTCGCCCGGCCTGACATGCTCGCCTGCATGGGGAGCCTCTTCGCCGAACTGGCCCGCCGGGCGTCGACCAACGCCCGCCGCGAGGTAGAGACGTACACGCGCGAGATACCGGAGCTGGGGTTCCTGGAAAGGGACCCCAGGGCCCGGGACGAGACGCTGGAGCACGCACTGTGGCTGCGGCAGCGCACGGTCGAACTCTCGCCGCACAAAAGCGAGTTGACCGAAGATGATCTTGATTGCATCGCGTCGATGGGAGAGTCGCGGGCGGACGCCGGGATGTCGCTGGACGCGCGGCAGCAGGTGCTGCGGGTGCACACCGCGCTCATGCTGCGCGAGATCAACGAGGCGACCGAGGCCCAGCGCGGCGGCGGCGTCGACGAACTCATGCGGATGATGACCTGGTTCGCCCCGCAGGGCGAGCGGGGCATCGGCGCCTACCGCGAGGGATTCGTGCGCGTACTGCGCCGCCGAATGCCGTACACCGAGCAGGTCGCCCTGCTGACCCGGTCATTACTGAAGGGCGATCCGATAGCGACGGAACTCGCTGTCGCCGTCGGCATGGAACTGCCCGAATACTGCGCGGTGACGGTGTTCCGGCTGGCCGAAGCCCCCCTTGCCGACCGATTCCTGGAAAACGAGATCGAGACCCTCGTGAAGGCTCACCGCACGCCCGTCATGTGGGGCCCGAGGGTCGACGACGGCGGCGGTGAGCTGATCGCGCTGGTGCCCCTGCCCACGGACGCGGCGCCGAAAAAGGGCGTGCCGCCGCCCACCGTGCCAGGCCTCCTGCCCGACCTCGTCCCCGACCATCTCCCCGATGTCGTGCGGGACTTCGCCCTCGCCCTCGGCCGCCCCTGCGCCGTCGGCACCGCCGTCGCCCCGTTCGCCGAGCCGGGCGACGCCCTGGACAGGGCACGGCGGATCAGCCGGACGGCCCCGCTGCGGCCCGCCTCCGCCCGGCCGCGGCCGTACACCCTGGCCGACGTCTTCGTCGAACTGGCCGTCGCGGACATGCCGTTCGTCGACGCGTGGCTGCGCGCACTGGCCCGCCGGCTGGACTCCGGCCCGGACCTGCTGATCACCCTCGACGCGTACTACCGCCACGACATGCACCGCGGTACCACGGCGACCGCCCTCAACGTCCACTCCCGCACCCTGGACTACCGGTTGCGCCGGGTGCGGGAGCTCACCGGCATCGATCCGGGCTCCACGCGAGGCGTACGCACGCTCAGCGCGGTCGTCACCCGGCGCCTGTCGGGCGCCTGGCGCTGACCGAGCCCGGGGTGCGGCACGGGGTGGCCGCCGTGCCCGCGCCGTCGCCGATGCGGCAGGCTGGGGACGTGAGCAACTCCAGTGACCCCCTCTTCGTCAAGATCTGCGGCCTGAGGACCGAGAGGGACGTCGACACCGCCGTGGCGGCGGGCGCCGACGCCATCGGCTTCGTCTTCTCGGCCAGCCCCCGCCGGATCGACGCCGCCACCGCCGCCCGGCTGGGACGACGCGTGCCGGAGCACGTCCTGACGGTCGGCGTCTTCCGCCAGGAACCCCTCGACGACGTGCGGGCCCTGGCCGAGGAGTCGGGCATCCGGGCGATCCAGCTGCACGGCCCCGACGACCGCGCCTATTACGAGGCCCTGGCGGCCGACGGCCGGACCCTGATCCGCGCCGCCGCTTTCGGGGACTCGGTGCCGCGCTGCGGGGAGTTCGGCGAGGACATGCTCCTCCTCGACGCGCCCGTCCCCGGCTCGGGCATCGCCTGGGACTGGGCGCGCGGACCGCAGGCGGCCGCGGGGGAGAGGTGGCTCCTCGCCGGCGGTCTCACCCCGGAGAACGTGCGCGACGCCGTCGCCGCGACCGCCCCCTTCGGCGTCGACGTCTCCAGTGGTGTGGAACAGCGCCGAGGCGTCAAGGACCCCGCTCTGATCAGGGAGTTCGTCGAGGCGGCCCGTGCCGGGAGGTGACGGGTGGCCGTGGCGCCGCCGGCTGCGGGGCGGTGCGTCACCAGTGCGAGGCTGTGAGTGGTGATGCCCGGCGTTCCCCCGGAAGTGACCCTGGGGTAGGGTCCCCACGTTCCGGCTACCGGCTGAAGGTGGGCCGGTACGGGGAGTGTCGGAGGGGCGGGCGGCATGATGAGGGAAATCCGGTCGGGCGAGGGTGTGTCCGTGGAACTGGACGGCGCGGGGCTGGAGGCGATGTCCGCCGAACCGCTGCTGACCCGGGACTACGAGACGCGCCCCTCCCTGGTGTACGAGCGGCTGCGGCAGCGGCACGGCGCGGTCGCGCCGGTCGACCTGCTGGGCGTACCCGCCTGGCTGGTGCTCGGCTACCGGGAGTCGCTCCAGGTGCTCCAGGACGACGCGGGCTGGCCCAAGGGGCTGGAGAACTGGCGGGCCAGGACCGAGGGCAGGGTTCCGGCCGACTGGCCGCTCGGACCCTCCCTGGAGGTCAACCACGTGCTGATCCAGGGCGGCCCCGGCTACCGGTCGCTGCGAACGGCGTGGGACCAGGCGCTCAAGCCCTTCCAGGACCCGCGCAACCCCCAGACGAAGCGGCTGAAGACGGCCGTGACCGCCTACGCCGACGAGCTGATCACCCTGATGGGTGAGGCAGGCGGCACGGGACTGGCGGACCTGTCCGCGCAGTTCGCACGGCCCCTGCCCCTGATGGTGGCCAGCCATCTGCTCGGCTTCCCCGGCTCCCAGGGCGACGACGCCCTGATGGACATGTGGCGGGTCCTGGACGCCGGACCCGACGCGGGGCCCGCCCTGGACCGGCTGCTGGGCGCGCTGGCGGAGCTGGCGGAGCTGAAGCTGAAGACGCCGGGCGAGGACTTCCCCTCCTACCTGCTGGCCGCCCACCCCGACCTCTCGCTCGACCAGTTGGCCCGTGAGCTGTTCATGCTGCTGGGCATGACGTCCGACCACGTCGGCATCCTCATCTCCAACACGGTCGTCGAGGTCCTCTCGGGCGAGGACAGCGTGCGGGCGAGCCTGTCCGCCGGCATGGTCCGGGAGGCCATGAACCGGGTGGTCATGCGCAAGCCGCCGCTGGTGAACTTCGTGCCGAGGTTCGCGGCCGCGGACACCCGGCTCGGCAACTACACGATCCGCGCGGGCGACCCGGTCTGGGTCTCCTCAGCCGCGGCGCACGCCGACCCGCTCTTCGCCGGCAACGTCGGACCCGGCGCCACCGTCAGCACCCGGGCTCATCTGTCCTGGGGCGCGGGCCCGCGCCAGTGCCCGGCGCGCGAACTCGCCTCCACGGTCGCCGCCGTCGGGGTGGGCCGGCTGTTCGAGCGGTTCGCCCACCTGGACCTCGCGCTGCCCGTCGACCAACTGCCCTGGCGTTCCTCGCCCTTCATGCGGGGCCTGCGCTCGCTGCCCGTGCGCTACGAACTGGTGCCGTCGCAGGAGCAGCCGCCGGGTACACCGGCGGCGGCCGGGGCCGGCGAGGAGGACACGGCGGTGACGGTGACGCCGGACGTGTCCGCCCGGCAGCGCTCCTCGCTGTGGCGCTATCTCAGGGGACTGATCCGCTCCGGCCGCTGACGGACGCCCCCCGGATCAGCCGCCCTCCCCGGTGAGCAGCCGCCGGGGATTGGCGATGCGGAACGCGTACGCCGCGGCCCCGCCCAGCCCGAAGCCGGGCTGCTGCGGGAGTTCGGCGTAGGGGCGGTCGGAGCCCTGGACGACGGCCCGCACGCCCAGGGCGCGGACCACGGCCTCGACGGCCGACGGACCGTAGGAGGACGTCTCGACGAAGACGTCCGGGTCCGCCCCGGCGTCGGCCCCGCCGCTCCGCGCGGCGAACCGCTCGCCGTGCAGCGGGGCGAGCCCGGCCAGCAGGGCGAAGCACACCCGCAGCCGGGGGTGGCGGGGACGGCCGTAGGCGCGGAAGGCGAACCAGGCGGAGTGCATCTGCTGCACGTAGGGGACCATGGCGGGCCACCAGCCGGGACCCTCGGCGCCGCCGGGCGCGGGCCCGGGGTGCACGAACAGCGGGAGGCCGCGTTCTTCGAGGAGGTCCAGGAGCGGGGCGCAGCGCGCGTAACCGGCCGCGTCCCCGAGGGCGTCCGCCGGGAGCTGGAGGCCGACGAAGCCCCGGTCGAGGTCCTGGGCCGTCGCCTTGGCGTCGATGTCCCGCACGCAGGCGGCGGCCCACGCGCCGAACGGTTCGGGGAGCGCGGCCGAGCCCTCGTGGTAGGCGTCGAGCAGGGGGCGCGCCTCGGTCGCGGGCAGCCACTCCACGCCGATCGGCGAGGAGAGCGAGACCAGGGCCCGGCCGAGGCCGTCGGTGCCGGCGAGTTCCGTACGGAGGGCGATGTCGTGGTCGGCGGGCGGGATGCCGTAGGGGGGCTCGCCGTCGAGGAACAGGGTCCAGCCGTCCAGGTACGGCGGTTCGCGGCGGGACCGCAGGGCCGTCACCAGCGAGGGTGTCCACAGGTGCTGGTGCACGTCGCAGTTGGTCATGCCGCTCCTTCCGCCATGGCCGACGCCTCTCCGTCAGGGCGCGCGGTCCGCTCCGGACGCCGTCGGAGTCCAGGATGGCGCGGCACACCGTCTCCACGTCCATCCCGCACGGCCGGTCGTCGTCCGGGCGGGAGAGGACTTCCCTGATCGCGCGCCGCAGGAACGCGGGACCTCGTTCCCGGACCCTACGCGCCGGAGGCCGCCCGCTCGCCGTCCCGTGTCCTCGTCCCGCCCCGCCTCGGGTGTCTCCCCTCACTCGCCCGCCTCATTATCAAGAGGGCCAAAGTTCGTATGTCGCGATAATTCGGGCGGCTTGGGGATGGCTTGGTGTGAACGTAACGTGCCGTTCACGGAATTCCATTGACTGTCATTCAGTCACCGACAACTCTGCATGACCATATGCAGTCGGGTAAGGGGCAGTCTTGATCAGATTCGACGCGGTGAGCAAGAAGTATCCGAACGGCACGACAGCGGTGGACGAGCTGTCCCTGGAGCTGGCCGAAGGTGGCATCACGGTCCTGGTCGGTCCTTCCGGCTGCGGCAAGACCACCACCCTGCGCATGATCAACCGCATGGTGGAGCCGACCGCCGGCACGGTGAGCCTGCGCGGCCGCGACATCCGGGCGGTCAACGCGCCCGAGCTTCGCCGGGGCATCGGCTATGTGATCCAGCACGCGGGACTGTTCCCGCACCGCACCATCCTGGACAACATAGCCACCGTTCCGCTGCTGCTGGGGTGGGGCCGCAAGAAGGCGCGGGCCAGGGCGGCGGAACTGCTCGAACTGGTCGGCCTGCCCGCCGAGATGGCCAAGCGCTACCCGAACCAGCTCTCCGGCGGGCAGCAGCAGCGGGTCGGGGTGGCCAGGGCGCTGGGCGCCGACCCGCCGGTGCTGCTGATGGACGAACCGTTCAGCGCGGTCGACCCGATCGTGCGGGCCGAGCTGCAGGCCGAGTTCATCCGACTGCAGAAGGAGCTGCACAAGACCATCGTGTTCGTCACCCATGACATCGACGAGGCGATCAGACTCGGCGACAACATCGCCGTGTTCCGCACCGGCGGCAAGCTCGCCCAGTTCGACAGCCCCGAGCGGCTGCTCGCCCGTCCCGCCGACGAGTTCGTGGCCGACTTCGTGGGACAGGACCGGGGCATCCGCAGGCTCTCCTTCGTCGACGCGGCCGAACTGCCGCTGCGCGACGGTCCGGTGGTGCCGGTCGCCTCGTCCGTGGCCGAGGCCCGGAGGGCGGACGCCCCCTGGGTGCTCGTCGTCGACGAGGCCCGACGGCCGCTCGGCTGGGCCGCGACCGACGCGCTGCCGGCCACCGGCACCCTCGCGGACGTGTCCCTGGCCCCCCTCGGCCACACCTTCGGCCTCGACGGGGACTCGGCCCGCGCCGCCCTCGACTCGGCCCTCCTGTCACCCGCCCGCCTCGCGGTGGCCGTCGACGCGCGGGGCGCGGTCGTCGGCGTCGCGGACGCCTACGAACTGTCCGCCGGCGCGGTGACCGCCGCGGAGGCGGCCGAGAACGCGTCCACGGCGTCCGTCGGCAAGACGGCCCCCGCCGAGGCCCGCGCGGCGGTGAGCGATGAGTGACGGCGAACCGCTGGTCCGGTGGGGGTGGATCGCCGATCACACCGCCGAACTCGCCGAATACACCGGCATCCACCTCAGACTCGGTCTGCTGCCGGTGCTGTTCGGGCTGCTCGTCTCCGTGCCGCTCGGCATCCTGTGCCACCGTTTCCGCTGGCTCTACCCGCCCGTGCTGACCGTGTCCAACATCCTTTACTCGATCCCGTCCCTGGCCCTGTTCATGGTCTTCGTCCGCTACACCGGGCTGACCGAACGGACGGTGATGATCCCGCTGACGCTCTACACCCTGTCCGTCCTGGTCCCCAACGTGGTCGACGGCCTCGCCTCGGTCCCCGAACCGGTACGGCTCGCGGCCACCGCGATGGGATTCGGCGCCGTACGCCGCGTCGTCCAGGTCGAGCTGCCGATCGCCGTACCCGTCGTCATCGCCGGCGTACGTGTCGCCGCCGTCTCCTCCATCAGCCTCGTCGCCGTCGGCCAGCTGATCGGGCAGGGCGGCCTCGGCTACTACATCACCCGCGGCCTCCAACTCGACTTCCCCACCCCGATCGTCACCGCGATCGTCCTGATCATGCTGCTCGCACTCGCCACCGACGCGTTGCTGGTCCTCGCGCAGCGGCTGCTCACCCCGTGGTCCCGGAACAAGGTGACGTCGGCATGAACGACTTCCTGAACCAGATGCGGCTCGTGGGGGACTGGCTGACGTCCTCGGCACAGTGGCACGGCGACGACGGCATCCCGCGGCGGCTGCTGGAGCATCTCACCTACAGCGGGCTGTCGTTGCTGTTCGCCGCCGTCATCGGGCTGACGTTCGGTCTGCTCGTCGGGCACACCGGCCGTGGCGCCTTCGCCGTGGCCACCGTGGCGAACCTCGCCCGCGCGATCCCGACCTTCGGCCTGGTCGTCCTCGTGGTCACCCTCGCCGGGCTGAGCACCGCACCCGTCCTGGTCGCCCTGATCGCCCTCGCGGTGCCACCGATCCTCATCAACACCTTCGAAGGGGTACGGGGCGTGGACCCCGCCACCCGGGACGCCGCGCGCGGGGTCGGCATGACCGAGTGGGAGATCCTGATGCGGGTCGAGGTGCCGATGGCGCTGCCGCTGATCCTCCTCGGACTGCGGGTCGCCGCGATCCAGGTCGTGGCCACCGCGACCGTCGCCGCCTACCCGGGCCTCGGCGGCCTGGGCCGCTACATCGTCGACGGACTCTCCCGCAACGACTACGAGTTGGTCATCGGCGGCTCCACGGTCGTCGTCGCCCTCGCGCTACTCGTGCAACTAGGGTTCACCGCGCTGCGACGCGTGGTCGTCTCACCGGGGCTGAGGACCACGGCGAGCAAGTCCTGAACCCCGACACCGCACACCGAATCCCGACCCTGATCCAGAACCTGATCCAGAACCTGATCCAGAACCTGAACACGACCTGATCTTGAGTTTTCGAGCTTCCGGGCTCCGAGAGAGGAACGACCCATGCGAGGCATGTACCGAGGCGCCGCCTTCGGCCTCATCACCGCGCTCACACTGACCGCCTGCGGCGGTGGCGGTGACAGCGACGACAACCCGCTGGCGGGCGACGGCGGTGGCGGCGGGGACAACGCCATCGTCGTCGGCTCGGCCAACTTCCCCGAGAACCAGCTGCTCGCCGAGATCTACGCGCAGGCCCTGGAGGACAAGGGCCTGAAGGTGACCCGGAAGTTCGACATCGGTGCCCGCGAGGTCTACTACGACCAGGTGGTCAAGGGCGGCATAAACGTCCTGCCCGAGTACAACGGCGCCCTCCTGACGGTCGCGGTCGACAAGAACAGCACCGCGACCAGCACCGAGGACATCAACGCCGAACTGGAGGAGAAGCTCCCCTCGTCGGTGGAGATCCTCGACTCCGCGGCGGCCGAGGACAAGGACTCGGTGACGGTCACCGCCGAGACCGCGGCCAAGTACAAGCTCAAGACCCTCGCCGACCTCAAGCCGGTCGCCGGGGACATGACGCTCGGGGCCGGCTCGGAGTTCAAGACCCGCGTCCAGGGCGGCGTGGGCCTGAAGAAGGTCTACGGCGTCGAGTTCGGGAAGTTCCAGCCGCTCGACGCGGGCGCCCAGACCACCCTGGTGAAGCTGCTCAAGGACGGCAAGGTGCAGGCCGCCAACCTCTACACCACCGACCCCGCCATCGTCGCGGACAAGCTGGTGGTGCTGGAGGACCCGAAGAACCTCTTCGCCTCGCAGAACGTCACGCCCCTCGTCTACAAGGACGCGGTGAACGACAAGGCCAAGGACGCGCTCAACGCGGTCTCCGCCAAGCTCACCACCGGCGACCTGCTGGAGATGATGAAGAAGCTCGTCAACGACAAGGAGGACGCCGACACCGTCGCCAAGGACTGGCTGACCTCCACCGGCCTCGCGGGCTGAGGACCCTCGGCCACGCCCACACCGTCCGCCCCCGCCCCTGCCCGGCACCACGCATCGACGTCCGCGCCGGGCAGGGGCGGGCTCCGCACACGACGACCGGCCGGGAGACCCGATGACGGACGCTGTCGACACCGAGGGACCCGGCGGAACCAGCACCGGCGAACACGGCGGAACCGGCGCGGCGGCGCGGCTGCAACAGCTGTTCGAGGGGCGCCGGCTCACCCCGACACAGCGCCGTATCGCGCACTGTCTGGTCCGGCAGGCGGCGGACGCGCCCTACCTGTCGAGCGTGGAACTGGCCCGGCTGGCCGGCGTCAGCCAGCCCTCGGTGACCCGCTTCGCGGTCGCCCTCGGCTTCGACGGCTATCCGGCCCTGCGCGACCGGCTGCGGGCGGTCGCACCCGCCGGGCACGACGTCGACGGCGGGCCCGCCAATCCCTACCAACGGGCCGTGCGGGCCGAGATCGACAATCTGCGGCAGCTGGCGTCCCTGCTCACGGACCCCGGACCCGTGCAGCGCGCGGGCCGTCTGCTGGCCGTCTCCCGGCCGCTGCCGGTGCTCGGGCTGCGCGCCTCCGCCGCGCAGGCACGGACCTTCGCCTACTTCGCGGCGAAGGTCCACACCGACGTACGGCTGCTCGACGAGGGAGGCTCCCTGCTCGCGGACCGCATCGACGCGGCCCGGCAGGCCGGGGCGAGCGCGCTGCTGTGCTTCGCGCTGCCCCGCCATCCGCGCGAACTCCTCGACGCCCTCGCCCACGCCCGGGTCGCCGGGCTCACGGTGGTGACCGTCGCCGACGGCACCTTCGCCCCCGTCGCCGCCCACAGCGACGTACTGCTCCCCGCCGCCGTGGGCACCGGCCTGGTGTTCGACACCGTCGGCGCGCCCATGCTGCTGGGCCAGGTGCTCCTGGAAGCGATGTGCGACGCCCTCCCGCAGGCCCAGGCCCGGCTGGAGGAGTTCGACGCGCGGGCCGCTGAACGTGGCCTGTTCGTCGACTGAGCGGCCCGGTTCCGCGGCCCCGCCCACTCCACTCGCCGGCTCACTCCGTCGAGCGCAGCGCCTTCCAGACCCGCGGTCGTACGACGCCGTCGATGGACAGGAAACCCTTGTCCCGCTGGAAGCTCTCCACGGCGGCCTTCGTCCCGTCGTCGAACGTGCCGCTGACGCCGCCGGGTCCGAGGCCGTAGCCCCGCTTGGACAGCATGCACTGTGCCTGTCGGACGCGCTTGTTGCTGTCTCCCAGCTCCGTGCGTCCGTTGCCGTAGTAGTACGTGCAGTCCGTGAGCCAGGCCGGGGACCCGGGTTCGGCGGCCACCTCGCTCGGGGACGGCGACGTCTCGGTGGGCGCGCTGCTGTTCGGGGCGGGCGCGGAGGCATCGGTTCCCGGGTCGTCGTCGGAGCCGGTCCCGGAGCCGTTCCCGGAACCGGAGGCGGACGAGTCGGCGCGCGGGTCGTCGTCGGCCGAGGCGCGCTCGTCCTCGCCGGACTTGCCGGACACCTCCGAGGCCCCCGATCCGCCGTCCGGGGCGGCGCCCGTACGGCCGGAGCCCTTGGACGGCGGCAGCGACACGGAATCGCCCGGCCGGGCGTCGGCGGACGTCGTCGTGCCCCTGCGCGGCGAGGCCTCGGTCGTGACGGGGCTCAGCAGGGTGAGGACGATCCCGGCGGCCGCCAGGCACGCGACCAGACCGGCGGCGCCGATCAGCACCCGCCTGCGGCGGGCCCGGCCGCGGGACGGCGCGGGCCGTAAGGGCTGGGCCGAGGAGTCCTCGGAGGGCGGACCCGGCGAGGCGCCGGCCGCGACCGCCGCCGACGGTTTCGCCACCGGTCCGGGACCGGGCTGTTCGAGGGGGACCCGGCGCAGCGTCTCGCACGCCCGCTGCCGGGCGAGCACGCGGGCGGCGAGCGGTTCGGGCCAGTCGAACGTCCCGGGCGGCTCGGCCTCACCGGCCGCCCCGGCGTCGGGGAAGTCGTACGCGACCGCTTCGGCGCCCCAGGACTCGGAGGCGGCCGCCTCGATCAGCTGCACCGGCGTCGGCCGCCGGCCGGGCTCCTTGGCCAGGCAGGCGGCGAGCAGGGAGGCGAGCGAGGGGTCGGCGGTCGCGATCTCGGCCAGCACGTCCGGATTGGGTTCCTCGAACGCCACCCGGTGCATGACGTCGACGCCGGTGCCGTCACCGAACGGGGCTCGGCCGGTCGTCGCGAAGACCAGGGTGCAGGCCAGGGAGAACACGTCCGAGGCCGTGTCGCACTCGCCGGTCCGCAGATACTCCGGCGACATGTAGGCCGGTGTGCCGACGCGGTTGCCCGTGCCGGTGATCGCGCTCGCGTCGGCGGCCTTCGCGATGCCGAAGTCGATGACGTGCGCGCCCTGGGCGGACAGCAGGACGTTGGACGGCTTGAGGTCCCGGTGCACGATCCCCGCGGCGGAGAGGTCGGCGAGAGCCTGCCCCAGCTCCGCCACCAGCCGCCGCACGGCGACGGCCGTCAGGGGGCCGTCCTCGTCCACGGCGGCCGACAGATCGAGTCCCGGCAGGTACTCCGTGGCCATCCACAGCAGTTCGTCCCGGAAGCCGGTGCCGGCCAGGCGCGGCATGCGCGGCGTGCGCACCCGGCTGTGCACCGCCGCCTCCTGTTCGAAGCGGCGGCGGAACCGGACGTCCTCCGCGTACTCGGGCCTGATCACCTTCACCGCGACGAGGTCGGGCCCGGCGTCGGCGGGGCGCGCCAGATAGACGCGCCCCATGCCGCCGCTGCCGAGCAGCCCGAGCGGCACATAGGGACCGATACGGTCCGGGTCGCCGGGGCGCAGCGGCAGGGCACCCGCCTGCCGCAGCGCCGGAGCCCTGTCCGCCGTCGATGACGGCGGAACCGACCGCTGGTCTGACACAACACCCCCGAAATGACTTTTGGCGTACATCAGTTCGCCCTCAAGAGTGCTGAGGCTAGCTCAGCGGGGGCTCGCGTTCCGGGTAATCGGTCACTTCCGCCCGGTGAAAACGCTCACGAGCCCTGCTCAGGAGGTCTTCCGCCGCACCTCGGTCGTCCCCGAACCGATCAGGCCGATCCGCAGCACCGTGCCCGTGAGGTCGGTGAACGACTCGACCTTCGCGCTGCCCTCGCCGCGCGGGGCGGCCGCCTTCACCCGGTACGCCTCGGGGGAGGCGTCCCCGATCTCCACCTCCAGCACGGCCCGGGAGTTGGGCGGCAGCGTCACCAGCGTGGTGTGCGTGTCCGCCGAACGCCGCACCCGGACCGACACCGGCCCGCGCAGAGAGGGCACCGTGCCGTCGACCTCGGTCAGCGACCCCGTCCTCGGGCGGATCCGGAACCCCGCCGCGCCGGGCTCGCTGACCTGCACGCCGAGGATGTGGCGGGCCACGGCATTGGCGGGCGCGGTCGCCCAGGCGTGGGAGAGCGTCATGTTGGACTTCAGCGCGGGGTCCCACGCCTCCGTGACGACGGTGGCCCCGAGCACGTCCAGCATGTGCAGCCACGAGTTGGTCGCCGTGGAGGTGAGCAGGGCGAGGGCGGCGTCGGAGCGGCCCAGCCGGAACAGCGCGTCGAGCAGGAACTGCGCCCCGTACACGCTCATTTTCATGCCGCCGGCCGCGAGGGTGTCGCCCAGCCTGGCCAGCACCGCCTCGTCCAGTGCGTCCGCGACACCGAGGGCCACCGGGAAGGCGGTCGCGTGCTGGGCGCCGTGGGTGGTGCCGACGCCGTCGAGGAAGCGCCCGCCCGCACGGTCGAGGAGGGTGGCGCGCATCGCGGTGGCGAGGGTGTCGGCCCGGCCGCGCAGGGTGGTCGCGTCGGCGTCCTCGCCGAGGGCCGCCGCGCACTGCGCGAGAGCCGTGAAGGCCGCGTACTGGAAGGCGTTGACGACCGTGTTGACGTGGGTGAACACATAGCCGTCCCGGCTGGCGACGGGCCAGTCGACCAGGTCCCCGAGGTCCTGGCTGGAGCTGCCGGGGGCCTTGCGGACCAGCCCCTGGGAGTCCAGGTAGGAGGTGAGGTTCTTCGCGGTCAGCAGGTCGTAGTCCTTCGCGAGCTGCCGGTCGTCGCCGGTGGCGAGATAGTCCTCCCAGGCGGAGATCGCGCACATCAGCCGGTACTCGGTGGGCCAGGTGCCCTTGCGGACCAGGTAGTCGTTCGACCAGCGGGCGAGGGCGTAGGAGCGCTGGACGCCGTACTCGGAGAGCTGGTTGATCAGCGCGTCGCCCTCGTAGGGGCCGCGTTCGCGGGTGGGTGTGTCGGTGTAGAGGTCGCCGCGGGTGGCCTCGATGGAGTAGCGGCACAGCTCCCAGACCCGGTCCAGAGCGGCGTCCGAGCTGCGGAACGAGGCGTGCGAGTCGTCCCAGTCGAGTTTCCAGGCGCGACCGGTGACGACCGCCTTCGACAGGTCGAGCGTGGTGCGCAGTTCGGCCCAGCGGAAGCCGCGGTAGCCCCAGTGCTCGAAGCGCTGCTCGCCGTCGCGCAGGGTCCACACCTCGCGGTAGGTGTTGGTGGCGCGCAGCTGGTGCCTGACCGTGCCGTCGGTGTTCAACTCCTCGCCGAGCCGCACCTCGACGGTGTCGCCCGCGCTGCCCGTGATCCGCAGGGCGAGTCCGCCGACGATCTCCCGGCCGAGGTCGACCAGCCAGCGGCCGTCGGCGACGCGGGTGACCGAGGCGGGGGTGACCTCGTGCGGGCGGATCGCCTCGATGAGCGCGGGCACGAGATCACCGATCGGGGTGCGGACCGCCGGCCTCAGCCAGTCGCCGTCGTCGAAGCCGGGCTTCGTCCAGCCCACCGGCTCGCGGCGCAGGTCCCAGTACTCCTGGGGGACGGTGTAGTAGCTGCTGCCCGCGCTGCCCCTGGACGGCAGCAGCCCGGCCTGGCGGCGGGCCTTCCAGTGGTCGCCGGAGGCGACGGTGGAACGGCTGCCGTCCGTGTACGTGATCTCCAGCTGGGCCAGGAACTTCTGCTGCGACGTGGTCCAGCACAGCGCGGCCAGCGCGTTGGCCTTCCCGTCCGCCCGCAGCGTGGAGGTCACGTCGAAGGCCTGGTAGGCGGTGCCGGTGCCGGAGCGGACGGAGGCGTAGCCCACCGTCGTGCCGTTGCTCCACACCTTCGCGACGTACTGCCGGGCCGGGCCGGGGGAGGTGGCCGCGACGTAGAGGATCGCGGCGGCTATCTCCTTGCCGGCCTTCGTGTCGTACTCGTGGCGCAGCAGTGCCCAGGTGTCGTCGGCGCCGTAGGAGGACAGCGAGGACGCGCCCGTGGGGAAGGTGAGGAGACCGCCGGAGACCGTGCCGGTGGCGAAGGTGCCCCTGTCGGAGGCGAAGTCGTCGTCGAGGAGGACCGTGCCGTCGGCTGCCGTGAAGGTGACCCGGTCGTAGGTCTGGGACTCGGTGCCGCCGTTGCGCAGGCCGACGTTGCCGGAGGCGTACCGGCTGTCGGTGGTGGTGTCCACGACGGTGCCGTTCACGGTGGTGGTGAAGGTGGCGCCCGTCATGGTGACGCTCAGGTCCACCCACTCCCCGGCGGTGACCGCGAACGGCAGCCGCACCTCGCCCAGCACGGTGTAGGTGGCGTTCACGCAGACGTGCTTGCGCAGCACCCCGGTGGTACCCGCGCGCAGCTGCCAGAGGTAGTTGTTGGACGTGTTCGCGGCCCGGAACCACAGCCCGGCCGCCGCGGCGGTGATCTTCACGCGGACCGTCAGGGTGCCGTCGGTCATCACCGGCCCGGCGGGCGCCCAGACGGGCTTCGCCTCCCACTCGTCCTCGACCGACGTGGCCAGCAGGACGGGCTCCGACCATGCCGAGCGCTTCTTGCACCAGCTTCTGACCCGCCACCAGTAGGCCGTACGGGGCTTCAGCGCCGGTCCGCCGTACGGTACGGCCGTGGAGTCGGCGGAGTCCCGCTTGCCGGAGTCCCACAGCAGCAGCTCGTCGTCCTCGAATCCGCCCGGGGTGCTCGCCACCTGGAGCTGGTAGGCGCGCTGCACGGTGCCCTCGCCGAAGTCCGGCACCTGCCAGCTGAAGCGGGGGTCGCGCCCGGCATCCGTGGCGAGCGCCCGCGGCAGCAGATCCGTGAGCATCCCGGTCGGCGCGAGTGTCTCCTCCGCCGTCACGGCCATGTCCACCGGGCCGGCGGCGAAGGTCCGGGGCCCGGCCAGGACGACGGAGGCCGCCGCGACGCCGCTGAACCGGAGGAGTCTTCGCCGGGAGAAGTCCTGCGCCATGGTGCATACCTTCGGTCGGGGGCCGGTTGCTGAGGGGTGGAGTCATGAAAGGTTTCAACGCGATTATCGCCACTGTCGTTCAACCGGCTCTCCGCGCCCGTGGACGAACCCCGCGTCCCGGTGTCACCGGGCTCGGCTAGAGTCTCGGCTCACCTCGGTCGGACGTCCTGACCGGGGCTGTGCGCTGGGGGTACTGCACCATGGGGCCCGAACGAACGGACCTGCCCGGTTACGAGATCCAGGACATCCTGGGCCGGGGCGGATTCGCCACCGTGTACCGGGCCAGGCAACTGGCGGTGGGCCGGGAGGTCGCGCTGAAGGTGGACAGCAGGGTGCTGTCCACACCACGCGACCGACAGCGCTTCCTGCGCGAGGTCACGGCCGCCGGGCAGCTGTCCGGGCACCCCCACGTGGTCCCGGTGTACGACGCCGGGGTCCTCCCCGACAACCGCCCCTACATGGTGCTGGAACTGTGCCCCGGCGGCTCCCTGGGCGACCGGCTGCACCGGCGGGGCGCGTTCCCGCTCAAGGAGGCCCGCGACATCGGCGTGGGCCTCGCCGACGCGGTGGCCGCCGCCCACGCCGCCGGAGTGCTGCACCGCGACATCAAGCCCGGCAACGTCATGGTCAACCGGTACGGAGGCGTCGCCCTCACCGACTTCGGCCTCGCCGCCATGCCGCGCCCGGGACGTGAACTGTCCGTCACCCGCGAGGCGTTGACCCCCGCGTACGCGCCGCCCGAGGCCTTCCACATGGCGGAACCCAGCCCGGCCGGCGACGTGTACTCCCTGGCCGCGACCGTCCACGCCCTGCTGTGCGGCCGCCCGCCGCACCACCCGGAGGACGGTACCCAGCTCAGCCTCGCCGAACTGATCGTGCGCCACACCTGGCCCTACACCGACCTCCCCGGACTGCCGCCCGCCCTCAACGCCGCGCTCCGGCACGCCCTCGCGCCCGACCCGGCCGGCCGTCTGTCCGACGCGGGCGCCTTCCGCGACGCGCTCGCCGCGGTCGACCTCGACACCGTGGACCTGCGCGGTGGCGGGAGACCGGGCGGTGGTGGTGGGTTCGGCCCGGCGCCCGGCATGACGACGGCGCCGTCGCACCCCGGCGCACCGCCCACGACCGCGCCCCCGTACCGGGGCGCCCCGCCCACGACGATGCCGCCGTACGGGGCCGTGCCGCGCGGCGGAGTCGGTACGACCGTGATACCCGGCCCCGACGCCGGTGACGGCAACGGCGGGCGGAAGGCTGCGCGGCGCCGGCCGGCGGTGATCGCCGTGCTCGCGGCCGTGGCCGTCTCCGTGAGCGTCTCGGTCACCGTGGTGACGTACCAGAACGACGACGAGCCCGACGCCGGGACGGGTGGCTCCTCCGCCACCGCCCAGCCGTCCGCCGACGCCACCGCCGAGGGCGAGGGGGCCTCGGGGTTCGGCGTGGCGACCACGGCGGAGAACTGCCCCGCGACGGACGTCGGCGGGGTGGGCGGCCGGTGCGTCGCCGGCCCGGAGTGCTTCAGCGGCATCGTCGACATCTCCGGCATCGTCACCGTCAGCCGCGCCGACTGCCGGACCAAGCACGTGTGGGAGACCTTCGCGATCGCCCCGCTGCCGAAGGACGGCATGACGAACAACGCGCGTGACCTGATCAAGCACCCGGACGTCAAGGCGCTGTGCTCGCAGAAGGTCATGGCCGCGACGATGACCGCCGGCGGCCGTGATGTCGCGAAGGACTGGAACGTCGACATCATCCCGCCGTCGGCCGCGCAGTGGGACGAGGGACTGCGCGTCCTGCGCTGTGTGGCCGCGGCGGTCACCGACGACGGCGAGAAGACGGGCAGCCAGTTCACGGTGGCCGGCTGACCATGGCCCTGTCACGTGGGTCAGACCTCCGATCACCTGTCAGTGACGGGACTCTCATGGCACGCCGGCCGCATAGCCGCGACCATGGTGTTCCTCACCAGGCAGGCCGAAGGGATCCGGAATGCTCCGCAAGGTACTGGTCGCCAACCGCGGCGAGATCGCGATCCGCGCGTTCCGCGCAGGCTATGAAGTGGGCGCGCGGACGGTCGCCGTCTTCCCCCACGAGGATCGCAACTCGCTGCACCGGCTCAAGGCCGACGAGGCCTACGAGATCGGCGAACCGGGCCACCCCGTGCGGGCCTATCTCTCCGTCGAGGAGATCATGCGCGCCGCCCGCCTGGCCGGCGCCGACGCCGTCTACCCGGGCTACGGGTTCCTGTCCGAGAACCCCGAACTGGCCCGGGCGTGCGAGGATGCCGGAATCACGTTCGTCGGCCCCAGCGCGCACATCCTGGAGCTGACGGGCAACAAGGCGCGCGCGGTGGCCGCCGCCCGCGCCGCCGGCGTACCGGTCCTCGGCTCCTGCGAGCCCTCCACCGACGTCGACGAACTGGTCCGCGCCGCCGACGGCATCGGCTTCCCCATCTTCGTCAAGGCCGTCGCCGGCGGCGGCGGACGCGGCATGCGCCGGGTCGAGGACCCCGCCACGCTGCGCGAGTCCATCGAGGCGGCGTCCCGTGAGGCCGCCTCCGCGTTCGGCGACCCCACCGTCTTCCTGGAGAAGGCCGTCGTCGAGCCCCGCCACATCGAGGTGCAGATCCTCGCCGACGGCCACGGCGACGTCATCCACCTCTTCGAACGCGACTGTTCGGTGCAGCGCCGCCACCAGAAGGTCATCGAGCTGGCCCCGGCCCCGAATCTCGCCCCGGAGCTGCGCGAGAGGATCTGCAACGACGCCGTACGCTTCGCCCGCGAGATCGGCTACCGCAACGCGGGCACCGTCGAGTTCCTCCTCGACCGCGAGGGCAACCACGTCTTCATCGAGATGAACCCCCGCATCCAGGTCGAGCACACGGTCACCGAGGAGGTCACCGACGTCGACCTCGTCCAGTCCCAGCTGCGGATCGCCGCCGGGGCCACCCTGGCCGACCTCGGGCTGTCCCAGGAGACCGTCACCCTGCGCGGCGCCGCCCTCCAGTGCCGTATCACCACCGAGGACCCCGCCAACGGCTTCCGGCCCGACACCGGCCGCATCAGCGCCTACCGCTCGCCCGGCGGCTCCGGCATCCGCCTCGACGGCGGCACCACCCACGCCGGTACGGAGATCAGCGCCCACTTCGACTCCATGCTGGTCAAACTGACCTGCCGGGGCCGGGACTTCACCGCCGCCGTCAACCGGGCCCGCCGCGCGGTCGCGGAGTTCCGCATCCGGGGCGTCTCCACCAACATCCCGTTCCTCCAGGCCGTCCTCGACGACCCCGACTTCCAGTCCGGCAACGTCACCACGTCGTTCATCGAGCAGCGCCCGCACCTGCTCACCTCCCGCCATTCGGCGGACCGGGGCACGAAGCTGCTCACCTATCTGGCCGATGTGACCGTGAACAAGCCGAACGGCCCGCGCCCCGACCTCGTCGACCCGGCGACCAAGCTGCCGAGGCCCACGCCCGCCGCGGCCGAGCCCCCGGCCGGCTCGAAGCAGAAGCTCGTCGAACTCGGCCCGGAGGGGTTCGCCCGCTGGCTGCGCGAGTCGCCGACCATCGGCGTCACCGACACCACCTTCCGGGACGCCCACCAGTCGCTGCTCGCCACCCGGGTCCGTACCAAGGACATGCTCGCCGTCGCCCCCGTCGTGGCCCGGACCCTCCCGCAGTTGCTCTCCCTGGAGTGCTGGGGCGGCGCCACCTACGACGTCGCCCTGCGCTTCCTCGCCGAGGACCCCTGGGAGCGCCTGGCCGCCTTCCGCGCCGCCGCCCCCAACATCTGCCTCCAGATGCTGCTGCGCGGCCGCAACACCGTCGGCTACACGCCGTACCCGACCGAGGTGACCGACGCCTTCGTCCAGGAGGCCACCGAGACCGGCATCGACATCTTCCGGATCTTCGACGCGCTCAACGACGTGGGCCAGATGCGGCCCGCCATCGACGCCGTACGGGCCACCGGAACAGCCGTCGCCGAGGTCGCCCTCTGCTACACCTCCGACCTATCGAACCCCGCCGAGCAGCTCTACACCCTCGACTACTACCTCCGGCTGGCCGAGCAGATCGCCGAGGCGGGCGCCCACGTCCTGGCCGTCAAGGACATGGCGGGCCTGCTGCGCGCCCCGGCCGCCACCAAGCTCGTGACCGCCCTGCGCCGCGAGTTCGACCTGCCGGTGCACATCCACACCCACGACACCGCGGGCGGCCAGCTCGCCACCTACCTCGCCGCGATCCAGGCCGGCGCCGACGCCGTCGACGGGGCCGTGGCGTCCATGGCGGGCACCACCTCGCAGCCGTCGCTGTCGGCGATCGTCGCGGCGACCGACTACTCCGACCGCCCCACCGGCCTCGACCTCCGGGCCGTCGGCGACCTGGAGCCCTACTGGGAGAGCGTCCGCCGTATCTACGCCCCCTTCGAGGCCGGCCTCGCCTCGCCGACCGGCCGGGTCTACGACCACGAGATCCCCGGCGGCCAGCTCTCCAACCTGCGCACCCAGGCCGTCGCGCTCGGCCTCGGTGACCGCTTCGAGGACATCGAGGCGATGTACACCGCCGCCGACCGCATCCTCGGCCACCTGGTGAAGGTCACCCCCTCCTCCAAGGTGGTCGGCGACCTCGCCCTGCACCTCGTCGGCGCCGGAGTGACCCCGGCCGACTTCGAGGCCACGCCGGACCGCTTCGACATCCCCGACTCCGTCATCGGCTTCCTCCGCGGCGAGCTGGGCACCCCGCCCGGAGGCTGGCCCGAGCCCTTCCGCAGCAAGGCCCTCCAGGGCCGTGCCGACGCCAAGCCCGTCCAGGACCTGAACGCCGAGGACCGTGACGGGCTGCGGAAGGACCGCCGCGCCACCCTCAACCGACTGCTGTTCCCCGGCCCGACCCGCGAGTTCGAGACCCACCGCCAGACCTACGGCGACACCAGCGTCCTCGACAGCAAGGACTTCTTCTACGGTCTCGGCCCCGGCAAGGAGTACGCGGTCGACCTGGAGCCCGGTGTGCGGCTCCTGATCGGCCTGGAGGCCGTCGGCGAGGCCGACGAACGCGGGATGCGCACGGTGATGTCCACCCTGAACGGCCAGCTCCGGCCGATCCAGATCCGTGACAGGGCCGCCTCCTCCGACATCCCCGTCACCGAGAAGGCCGATCGTTCGAACCCCGGCCATGTCGCCGCCCCGTTCGCCGGCGTGGTCACCCTCGCGGTCGCCGAGGGCGACGAGGTCGCGGCGGGCGCGACGGTCGCCACCATCGAGGCGATGAAGATGGAGGCCACCATCACCGTCCCGAAGGCGGGACGGGTGTCCCGTCTGGCCATCAACAAGATCCAGCAGGTGGAGGGCGGCGACCTGCTGGTCGAGATCGTCTGAATCCTGCGGGGGCGGGCGGCGGTGCGTCGCGGGTGAGCCCTCGGCACGGCGCGCGTCCGCGTGCCGGTGCCGGGTGTCAGCGCGCGGCCCCGGCCGACCATCGTGCCGCGGTTACCAGTCGGGCCGTGAAGGCGTGTCGCGGGGTGGTGAGGAGCTGTCGGGCGGGGCCCTGTTCGACCATGTGTCCGGCGTCCATGACCGCGATGCGGTGGGCGACGGCGGCGGTGTCCAGGTCGTGGGTGATCAGGACGAGAGCCGGGCCGGCATCCTCACCGTCGCCGAGCAGGCCCATGAGGACGTCGAGGATGTCGCGCCGGGTGACGGCGTCCAGACCCGAGGTGATCTCGTCGCAGATCAGGACGCGAGGACGGGCGAGGAGGGCGCGGGCCAGGGCCGCTCGCTGGAGTTCGCCGCCCGAGAGCTGGGCGGGGCGACGGCGCACCAGCTCCGGTGGCAGACCGAGACCTGCCGTGGTCGTCAGCGCCCGCGTCTCGGCGGCCCCGGCGTCCACCGCGCGCAGCCGGACCGCCGTGCGGGCGATCTGGGGCAGTACCGGCCGGTGCTCGTCGAAGGCGGCGCGGGCGTCCTGGAAGACGTACTGCACCGCCGCCAGCTGTGCCCGGTCGCGATCGCGCAGGCTGCGCGGCAGCGGGGTGCCGTCGAGGAGGATCTCGCCGTCGAGGTCCCGGTGGAGACCGGCGAGACAGCGGGCGAGCGTGGTCTTGCCGCTGCCCGACCGGCCCACGACGGCCAGCGACTCACCTGGGTACAAGGCGAGTTCGTCGACGTGCACGGTCGCCGTCGTGCCTCGCGAGCCGTCGCGGTGGCGGGCGGTGAGATCGCGGACCCGCAGCACGGGCGCGGCGGCCGTCCGGGCGTTCGGGGCGCGGGAGCCCGCCCCCGGGGCCGTGCTTCCCCCCGCCCGGGGCACCGGCCCCGTTTCCGGGAACCACGCTCCCACGGACAGCAGTTGCCGGGTCCACTCGTGCCGGGGCGCCGCCCACACCCGCTCGGTGGGACCCGACTCCACGACCCGTCCCGCACGCATGACGTGGACCTCGTCGGCCAGCGCGCGTACGACGTCGAGGTCATGGCTCAGCAGGACGACCGCGATACCGCGGGCCGCGACCGCCGCCAGCTGTTCGACGACCAGGCGCTTGGTCAACGTGTCCTGGCCGGTGGTCGGTTCGTCGGCGACGACGACCCGGGCCCCGAGCAGGAGGGCCTGGGCGAGGACGACGCGTTGCTGCTGGCCGCCGGAGAGCTGGTGCGGGAAGCGGCGCAACAGGACGTCCCCGTCGGGGAGTTGCGCATCCGCCAGGGCGCGCAGGACGCGCTCCCGGGCGGCTGCCCTACGGGCGCGCCGGGGAAGTCGGCGCACCTGGGCCCGGGCGATGTCGGTGAGCAGGGCGCTGATGCGGCGGGCGGGGTTGAGCACGGCCGCCGGATGCTGGGGCACGTATCCGACCGGGCCGGCGGTCGCCAGGCGGACCTCCCCGGTGACGCGCGCGCCGGCCGGGTACTCGCCGAGCAGCGCCAGTCCGGTGGTCGTCTTCCCGCTGCCCGAGGCGCCCACCAGCGCGGTGATCCGGCCGGGCAGCACCCGCAGATCCACCCCGTCGACGATGGCCCGGCCGCCCACCTCGATCCGTAGGCCGGTGATCTCGGCGAGGGAGCCCGGGGCGACCCGGCTGGTTCCGTCGGCGTACCGCGTCACGACCGTCGTTCCTTCCGTACGCGAACCGGTGCCGGAACCCGGGCGCGCTCACGGCGTCCGGCGCGCCCGTCCGGCTTCTCCAGCGCCGCGTCGACGAGGAGGTTCGTGCCCGTGGTCAGCGCGACGATCAGCAGGGCGGGGACGACCACGGCCCACGGCTGCACGAACAGACCCGTACGGTTGCGGTCGACCATGACCGCCCAGTCGGCGGCGTCCGGGGCCACCCCGACACCGAGGAACGCGGCCGTGGCGACCAGGTACAGGACACCGGTGAGCC
Source organism: Streptomyces bottropensis ATCC 25435 (assembly GCF_000383595.1). NCBI lineage: Bacteria > Bacillati > Actinomycetota > Actinomycetes > Kitasatosporales > Streptomycetaceae > Streptomyces > Streptomyces bottropensis. Next base: position 4,266,532 of record NZ_KB911581.1, read on the forward strand.
GGGTGCCGGCGTCGGCTCCGAGGGTGCGCAGGATGCTGCGGCCCACATAGCCGACGGCGGTACGCCACCAGGTCTCGCCCTGGAGACGGAGCGCCTCGACGACCGGCCGGGCGGCGGCCTCGGTGGCGGCGGCGCGCACGAGGCGGGCGGCGTCCGGCACGTTGACCAGCGCGACGAGAAGCGCGAGGCCGACGGCTCCGGGGGTGAGCACGGACGCGACCAGCAGGATCAGCAGCAGCGACGGGACGGCGATCAGGACGTCCAGGGGCCGCATGAGCAGCTCCTCCAGCCGGCGGCGGTGCGTCAGCGCCGCGAGCAGACCGACCGGCAGGGCGACGAGATAGGCGAGCGCTCCGGCGCCGAGCGCGGTCAGCACGACCGGCCGGCCTCCGTGCAGCACCTGCCGCCACACGTCCCGGCCCACGAAGTCCGTGCCGAGCCAGTGTCCGCCCCCGAGCGTGAAGGACGTGGCCCGTGCCCCCGGCTCGCCCGCGAACACCGGACCCAGGAGGGCGAGCACGAGAGGGACGGCGATGACCGCGACGCCGAGCGCGAACCGGCCCGTACGCCGCCGGGCGCGGGGGACGACGCCCACGCCGGGGTTCGTGCCGGGCGTCATGCCGCCACCCCCGCCCGGGGGGCCAGCCGACGGGCGACCACGTCCGCGCCCAGGTTGAGCACGACGGTCAGGACGCCGAAGACCACCGCGAGGCCCTGGACGACGGGGACATCGCGTTCGGCGACGGCGTTCAGGAGGACGGTGCCGAGTCCGGGGATCACGAAGAGGGCCTCCACGACGATGACACCGCACAGCAGCCAGTCCACCGTGCGGGCGAGTTGCTGGGCCGCGGGGGCGAGGGCGTGGGGGAGGGCGTGGGCGTAGCGGACGCGGGCGCCCGGGACGCCGCAGCGGCGGGCGTGGGCGACGAACGGGGAGGCGAGGGCGTCGACCATGCCGGCGCGGACCAGGCGGGCGAGGGAGCAGACCGGCCGGGAGAGCAGCACGAGGACGGGCAGGACGAGCGCGGCCGGGTGGTCGAGCAGGTCGGTGCCGTAGCCGACGGCGGTCGGCGGCAGCCAGCCCAGCCGCAGGGCGAAGACCGTCACCAGCAGCACCCCGAGGGCGAACTCGGGGACCGCGTACACGGCGAGCGTCACGGAGCTGACCACCCGGTCGACGGGCCCGCCCTCGTGCCGGGCGGCCAGCACGCCCAGCCCGAAGCCGATCGGCACGAGCAGGGCCACGGTGAGCGCGGCGAGCAGCAGGGTCGGGCCGAAGCCGTCGGCGATGTACCGGCCGACCGGGCGGCCGGAGGTGAGGGAGGTACCGAAGTCACCGTGCGACAGGCCGAACGCCCAGTCGGCCAGCCGCTCGTGCACCGGCCGGTCCAGGTGCATCGCCTCGCGGATGGCCGCGATGCGCTCCGGGTCGGGCTGGTCGCCGGCCAGGGCGACCGCGGCGTCGCCCGGCAACGCCTCGGTGAGCGTGAAGACCAGCAGCACGACGGCCACGGTCTGAGCTGCGCCGAGCAGGAGGCGCCGGGCCACGAAGGGGAGAGGGGGCGCCGGACGAGTGCCGCGCCGTCGTGGCCGGTCGCGCGGTTCCCCGCGCCCCTTCGTGGCGCTCGTCGTCACGCCAGCCACACCCTGTCGAAGCGTGCCCAGTCGAGGGTGTTGGCGGGGGCCTTGGTCTCAACCCCCTTGACGGTCCTGCCCGTTCCGATGATCCAGTCGGCGAACCCCCAGATCAGGAAGCCGCCCTCCGCGTACAGCCGGCGCTGCATCCGCTCGAAGAGCGCCGTTCGCTCCGTCCTGTCCCGGGTGGACTGCGCCTGCCGGTACAGCGCGTCGAAGTCCTTGTGGCGCCAGTGGGTGGCGTTGGTGGTGGAGTCGGTGAGCAGCCGCTGCGAGATGTGCGCCTCGATGGGCATGGCGCCGGAGCGGTAGCAGGAGAGGGTGCCGGAGTCGAGGATGTCGCTCCAGTACGAGTCCTTGCTGCCCATCCTGACGTCGACGGTGACGCCCGCCTTCGCGGCCTGGTCGCGGAAGATGCCGGCCGCCTCGGTGAATCCGGCGGCCACGGCCGAGGTGTCCAGGGTGACCTTCAGGTTCTCGGCGCCGGCCCGCTGCAGCAGGGCGCGGGCCCGGTCGAGGTCCTGCTCGCGCTGCGGGAGGCCGGCGGCGTAGTACTCGTAGCCCTTGCCGAACAGGTCGTTGCCGACGACGCCCGCGCCCGACAGGGCGCCGTCGACGAGTTCCTGACGGTCGGCGATCAGGAAGAACGCCTCCCGCACCCGCTTGTCGTCGAACGGTGCCCGGTCGGTCTTCATGCAGAACGCCTGCATGGCGCTGTTGCGCAGCCGGACGATCTCGATCTGTCCCTTGCCCTCGTGGGCGCGGGCGGTGGCGGGGTTCAGTTCGTGGGCGTACTCGACCTGGCCGCCCAGGAGCGCGTTGACCCGGGCCGACTCCTCGTTGGCGACGACGAACTCGAGTTCGTCGAGGTGCGGGGCACCCTCCCAGTAGCCGTCGTGGCGGCGGAAGACGGCCGAGCGGCCGGGGGCGAAGGACACGAAGCGGAAGGGGCCGGAGCCGACCGGCTTCCGGTCGAAGTCGGCGTCGGCGGTGTTCTCGGGGACGATGTACGCGCCGAACGCCGCCAGCACGTTGGGGAATTCGGCGGTCGGCCGCTTCAGCACGAACTCGACGGCCCGTTCACCGGTCGCCCGGCTCGCGTCGAGGTCGATGGGCTCCAGGGACGCCTTCGCGCGGAACGCCTTCTCGGGATCGGCGATACGGCGGTAGCTGAACAGCACGTCCTTCGCGGTGACCGGCCGCCCGTCGTGGAAGGTGGCCTCGCGCAGGGTGACCCGCCAGCGGTCCAGGGCCTTGTTCGACTCCCACCTCACCGCGAGGCGCGGCCGCGCCGACAGGTCGGCGCCGTAGTCGGCGAGCTTGTCGAACAGGGCCTTGGCTCTGGCGACATCGGCGAAGAGGTTGGCCAAATGCGGGTCGAGGGTCTCACCGGCGCCGCCGCCCGCGAACGCGGCGCGCAGCCGCCCGCCGCGCTTCGGCCTGCCGTCACCGCCGCCCGCCCCGGCGTCCGTACCGCCGTCGGCGCCGCATCCCGTCAGGGCGAGCGCGCCGAGTGCGACGGCACCCGTCGCGGCTCCTGTGGCGGCGAGGAAGCCGCGTCGGCGCAGGCCGGGGAAAGGTTCGTCGTGCATGAGGGTTCCTTGGGTGTGAGGGGGAGGAGGGGTCAGCGGGTGGCGGAGAGCCGGGCGACGACGTGCAGCCGGTCGGCGTCCGCCGTGCTGCCGGGCAACCGGCCGTCCCGCCACGGTGGTTCGGTGCGCGGGCCCGGCCCGTCGTGCAGTTCGAGCACCTCGAAGCCGTGCGTGGTGAGGACGTGGCGCAGCTCCTGCGGGAACAACAGCCGCCAGGCGGACCGCTGTTCGGCCGGCGGAGCGCCGTCGTCGGAGGTCCAGAGGCGGGTACGGCGCAGCAGCTGGGCGGTGCGGTCCACGGTGAGGGTGGTGGTGGACCGGTAGGCGGTGCCCTGCCAGGTGAAGGCGTGGACGGCCGGGGTGTCGAGCAGGTCGGTGCGGCCCAGGAAGTAGGCGCCGTTGCGCATCTCCGCGACCAGCAGCCCACCGGCCGACAGCGCCCGGCGGCAGGAGGAGAGGAAGCCGTCGAGCTGGTCGGCGGTGTGGCAGTACAGGAGCGAGCTGTCCAGGCACACCACCGCGTCGAAGGCGGCCCGGCCCAGGTCGAAGCCGCGCAGATCGGCCCGCACGTACGCCGGCCCGGGGTGCCGGGCACGCGCGTGCGCGAGCATCGCCTCGGACAGGTCGGCCGCGGTCACCGTACGGCCGGCGTGGTGCAGGTGGGCCGCGTCGCGCCCGGTGCCGCAGCCCATGTCCAGGACGCGCGGCCCGGCCCCGTGGCGCCGCAGACAGTCCTCGGCCCAGCGCCCGGCCAGCCGCCCGGGATCGGGGAAGCGGGCCTCGTACAGCTCGGGATGGTCGGTGAGGAGGTTGCCGTCCGTCATGCGCTGCTCCTCTCACCGGCCGGAGCGGGGGCGGTCGCCGCCGGGCTCGGGGGCAGGGCCCCCAGCCGGCGCAGCCGGCCGACGCCGGCCGCCGAGACGAGACCGAACACGGCGCAGCACGCCCAGGGCAGCCAGGCGCGGCCGTCGTGTCCGCCGGCGTCCATGGCCCACCCGACGGCGGCGTTGCCGACGGCCGCGGCGATGCCGGAGACGACGTAGAAGATCCCGAAGTACGTTCCGGTCAGTTCCGGGCGTCCGAAGCGGGGGATCAGCTCCATCACGAACGGCGAGGCGACCATGAGGCCGAGATGGAGGAGCAGCGCTGCGAGCAGGACGGGCACGGCGGCGAGCCATCCCGAGGCGCCGAGACCGGTCGCCACGGCCGGCGGCAGGAACGCCAGGCCCGTCACGGCGAGCCCCACACCGATCCAACGCGCCCTGTCCCCGCGCGACGTGAGCGATCGGGTGATGCGCAGCTGGAGCGAGAGGTTGGCGAGCGTGCCGACGAGGAGGACGAGCCCGGCCGCGCCGTCCCAGCCGGTGGACTGCCGGGCCCCGGCGGGCAGCAGCAGGTACAGCTGGTTCTCCAGGGTGAACATGCCGACCATGGCGAGCGCGAACGCCAGGAAGGCACGGTTGCCGAGCACCTCCCGCCAGTCCCCGAGGACTCCGGCGCCGCTCGGCTCGGCCTTCCGCGCGGGCAGGACGAGGGCCTGCACGACGGTCAGGGCCGCGAAGATCCCGGCGGCGGTCAGCGCGGACGTGCGGAAGTCCACGAGCAGCAGCGCACCGCCCAGCAGGGGCCCGATCAGGGCGCCCGTCGTCGCGAAGACGTTGAACAGCGCGAACGCCTCCGCCTTGCGCTCCCCGGACTCCTGCGACAGATACGTTCGCACCGCCGGGTTGAACAGCGCCCCGGCGAGCCCGCTGAGCACCGAGGCGGCGAGCAGCACGGGCAGTCCGTCACCGAGGGCGAACAGCGCGAAGCCGACGGTCCGCAGCGCACAGCCGGCGATGATCACACCCCGTGCGCCGAGCCGGTCCGAGGCGGAGCCGCCGATGAGGAACAGGCCCTGCTGGCTGAGGTTGCGGACCCCCAGGACGATCCCGACGACGGCCGCCGACATGCCCAGGTTCTCGGTGAGGTGGGTGGCGAGGTAGGGAATCAGGAGGTAGAAGCCGATGTTGACGCCGAGCTGGTTGACCAGGAGGAGACGGACGGCGAAGGGGAAGCGGCGTATCTCATGCCACGTCTGCACGGCGTGTCTCCCCCGTTCCGTCGGGTCGTCCGTTCGCGTCTTCGCCGCCTTGGCCGACCCCGTCCGCCGCGCGGGGGCGAACTCCCAGCCCCGGCAGCCCGGTCGTGCGTACGTACCCGTCGGTGCCGCCGATCCCGGTCCAGGGGTCGGCGGCGAGCAGGAGGTGTCCGTCGAGGTCCACCCAGCGGGCCCGGTCGGCGAGGTGGACGGCCGGAGCGAGACCGAGGGTGCTGGCGGTGAGGCAGCCGAGCATCAGCTCGGTGCCACTGCCCTCGATCGCCTCGGCGATCCGCAGGGCCGCGTGGACGCCGCCGCACTTGGCGAGCTTGACGTTGACGCCGTGCACCCGTCCCGCCAGCCGCCGCACGTCCTGGAGCCCCACGGCGTCCTCGTCGGCGATGACAGGCAGCGGCGAGCGCTCCGCGAGGGTGGCCAGCGCCTCCGGGTCGCCGGGCACGAGGGGCTGTTCGACGGCTTCCACCCCGAGTTCCGCGAAGCGCGGCAGCAGGGCCTCGGCCTGCGCCGACGTCCAGGCGCCGTTGGGGTCCAGGAGCAGCCGGGCCCGGGGCGCGGCGGTCCTGACGGCCCGGACGCGTTCGATGTCCTCCTCCGGGTCCGGGGCACCGGCCTTCACCTTGACCATCTCGAAGCCGCTCGCGGCCAGTCGGCGTGCCTCGGCCCCGGCGCGTGACGGCGAGGTGATGCCGATGGTCCGGGCGGTCGCGGCCACCGGAGCGGACGGGGCGCCCAGCAGACGGTGGACGGGGCTGTCCGCCCGCTTGCCGACCAGATCGAGGAGTGCGGCGCCGACGGCGGCGGTCACGGCCGGCGCGGTCTCCGGGGGAGCGGCCCACTCGCCGGCGCGCAGGGCCTCCAGCGCGCTCTCCGGATCGCGGAAGCGGCCGAGGCCGGCGGCGGCGACCGCGAACAGCCGTCCCAGGGTGCCGGCGTCGAGGCCGTAGTAGACGCTGGTGACGGCCTCGCCGTGGCCGTGCCGCCCGTCGTCGTCCTCGACGGTCAGCCACACCGCGTCGCGCGCGGACATGGTGGAGCGGGAGATGCGCAACGGCTCGGCGAGTGCGAGGCGTACGGTGCGCCGGGTGACCTTCACAGTCTCTCTTCCGGACGGGGGACCCCAAGGGGGTCGCGGACCCTGCCGCACCGGACCCAGCCGACGGCCTCGGCCGCGCCGGGATGCGGGATCTCGACGGGGCGGACGGCGGCGGAGGCCGGGTCGATGCCGTGGGCGGTGGCGAAGTCGTCGTCGTAGACGCTGCCGAGGTAGCGGTGCGGGCCGTCCGGGAAGACGGTGACGACGACGCCGCCCGGGTGGACGCGGGCCGCCCAGGCGGCGACCAGCGCGACCGCGCCGGTGCTCCAGCCGCCACTGACGAAGCTGCCCCGCGCGAGGCGACGGCAGCTGTCGACGGCCTCGGCCGGGCCGACCCAGTGCACCTCGTCGAAGGCGTCGTAGGCGACGTTGCGCGGGTGGATGCTGCTGCCGAGCCCGCGCATCAGCCTCGGCCGGGCCGGCTGGCCGAAGATCGTCGAGCCGGTGGAGTCGACGCCGACGAGGCGCAGCGCGGGCCAGTGCCGCCGCAGCGGACCGATGATGCCCGCGCTGTGGCCGCCGGTGCCGACGCTGCACACCAGGACGTCCACGTGATCGAGCTGGACGGCGATCTCGGCGGCGAGCGAGGCGTATCCGGCGGTGTTGTCGGGGTTGTTGTACTGGTCGGGCCAGTACGCCTCGGGCAGTACGGCGAGCAGCTCCCGCAGCCGCGCGAGGCGGGCCGCCTGCCAGCCGCCGACGGCCGCGGGGCGGTCCACCAGCTCCAGCCGGACGCCGTGGGAGCGCAGCAACTGCCGCATGGACGGCTCCAGTTCGCTGTCGCCGACCAGGACGACCGGATGGCCGAGCGCCTGTCCGGCGAAGGCCAGCCCGATGCCCAGCGTGCCGGAGGTCGATTCGACCACGGGGGCGCCGGGCCGCAGTTCACCGCGCTCCCGGGCGCCCAGCAGCATGGACACGGCGGCCCGCGCCTTCATACCGCCGGCGGCGAGTCCTTCCAGCTTGGCCCAGAACCCGGGCTGCGGGCCGGGCAGGTCGGCGGTGATGCGCGCCAGGGGCGTCCGTCCGACGAGGGACAGCAACTCCGGGCGGGCGACGGTACGCAGGACGGTTCTCGACGTCATGGGCGGTCTCCAGCCTGCGGACAGGTGCCCCGGCCGGGGTCCGCCGCGTCCGGGCGGTAGCGGTGCAGGGTGCCCGGTCCCGCGTCCAGCCAGAAGAAGGGGTACGGCTCCGCGCACACCGCGCTCACGCCGTGACCGAGGAACCGGGGCAGCACCGCACTGCCGGTCTGCGCGAACATCACCAACTGCGTGCCCCGCGACAGGGCGTGCCGCCGCAGCGGCTCGAAGCTCCCGTTGCCCAGGGTCATCCCGGAGACCAGCAGCGCGTCACAGGAACCGGCGGCCGCGAGCGCGTCGGTGACGACCGGCTCCCCCCACTCCGTGACGCCGCCCTTGAGGTCGCACGGCACATAGCGAAGTCCGCGCGAACGCAAGGCCTCCAGCAGGGAGTTGACGACCCCGACCACGAGGACAACGGCACCCGCCGGCAGATCGAGCAGCTCGACGACGGCCCGCGCCCGCGCCCGTGACCTCTCCAGCGAGGTACCGGCCGGCAGGGGGTAGGGGTGTGCCCCGTGTTCCGGTGTGTGCGGGCGGACATGCATCAGATAGGCGTCCAGTGCGGCGACCCGCACCGGAAGGAGCGGATGGGCGAGGAGCCGGGCGACATCGGCGCCGGCGCAGTCGTCGACCGCCGCGTCCGGCAGGGCGCCGGGTTCGACCGCGCAGGACCCCACGGCGCCGGCGAGCCGCAGGCTGAGCACCTCGTTCCGGTAGCCGGTGCCCCGTCCGTCGTGCCGCACCGCCTGCCGCGTCACGAACGCCACCGCGACACTCAACGTCCTTGGATCCGGGCCGAGTTCACCCGCGAGAGCATGCTCCAGCAGGTTCTCGTACGTCGTGGCGGCACCGGCCGTCGGCGCGACGGCGGTCACCGGATCACCAGCCCGTCGCGCAGCTCGGCCAACAGCGCCTCGACCTGCTCGCGGGCGCCCGGCCCGGCCGGGTCGCCCACCATGACATGGCCGAGATACTCGTTGTTGCTGCCGGCCGATCTGACCTGTCGGCCGGGCTCGGCGAGCCGTACCTCCAGCACACCGGCCCGGTCGGCGAGCGGGCCGCCGTCCAGTGCTTCGAGGGTGCCCGACGTGTCCGGTACGAGGAAGCCGACGGCGGCGCTGCGCAGTCCGGTCTCCCGGCGCCGCAGATCGGGCGCACGGCCGAGGGCGACCTCCACGGCGGCCGCGGCGAGGTCGATGCCGGTGACATGGCGGATCAGTTCGGTGATGCGGTTCCCGGCGGGCCGGGGGTTGACCTCGACCACGCGCGGACCGGCCGGGGTCAGCTTGATCTCGGTGTGTGCCACGACGCCGTCGGTCAGCCCGAGTGCCTTGAGGGCGTTCAGTGCGGTCTGCTCGGCGGCCTCGGCGTCGGCGCCCGTCAGGGCGGCGGGGAACATGTGCCCGGTCTCGATGAACGCGGGCGCGCCGCCGACGCTCTTGTCGGTCACGCCCACGACGTGCACGGCCCCCGCGTGCGACACGGTCTCGACGCTCACCTCGGGACCGGTCAGCAGCTCTTCGAGGAGGACGGCGGGCACCCGGCGCTGCCCGCGCGCGTTCAGTGGAAAGTCCGCCAACGCGGCCACCGCGGCGGCCAGTTCGCTCTCGTCGTCCACGCGCCGCACGTACATGCCCGCGCACAGGTCGACCGGCTTCACGACCAGCGGATAGCCGATCTCCCGGGCCGCGCGGGCGAGATCGGCCCACTCCTCGTGGAGGGCGAACCGGGGGCCGGGCACGTCGGCGTCGGCGAGGACGCGGCGGGTGGCGTCCTTGCGGCAGGCGTCCGCGACGGCCCGCGGCCCCGGCCCCGGGAGTCCGAGGTGGCCGGCGATCCGGGCGACCGTCGGCAGGTAGTAGTCGCAGGAGGAGATCACCCCGTCGAAGCCGAACACCGCGTGCAGGCGCGCCGCCTCCGGGAGGAGGGTGTCGAGGTCGTTGGTGTCGGCCGTGACCACGTTCCGCGCGCCGAGCAGCGGATGGGCCGTGCCCTCGGGGGCCGCGCGCAGGTAGTGGTGCAGGTCGCGGGTGAGGAACGTGAACTCGTGTCCGCCTTCACGGATGGCCCGTGGCAGCAGCCTGCTCATCGATCCGACCCAGCTCTCGACCACCAACAGATGAGCCACGGCTCCCCTTTTCGTGCGGTGCGTTCAGGCGTGAGGGCAGCCCGACGACACCTCCGGCAGCGGAGGCGCCCGGCTTGACATGCTCACCTTATCGATAATCGTTTTCATTGTCATGTGTGAGGTCGGTGCGGTGCGACGGGCGGCGGTCGGGGCCCGGGATCATCCGATCTCGACCACGCGGGCCCAGGCCGGGGGCGAGCGCGGTACGTAGTCGGGGTCGTCCTCGCTCCACGTGGTGCGTCGGGAATGCCGGGGGAACAGGCCGACCACGGTCCGGCACGGTGGCCGGGAGGCCGGCCAGGGGGTCTGCCCGTCGGTGAGGGCCACGATGACGTCGGGCCTCGGGTGGCTGCGGAGCGCCCTGGTGAACCCCGCACGCAGGTTCGTACCTCCCCCGCCCAGCAGGGGAATGCCCTCCGCCTTGCACAGCGGATGGGCGATCCGGGCCGCCGCGTCGCACGGGACGACGGTGACGAGGTCCCGTCGGCCGCCCACCGCACGGGAGATCGCCGCGACCTCCAGGAGCGCGCTGCCCAGTTCCGCGTCGCTCACCGACCCCGAGGTGTCGATGATCACCGAGACATGGGGCGGCCGGCGACGCAGGCTCGGCAGCACGGTGCCGGGCACGCCGGCCGAGCGCCGCGACGGCCGGCCGTAGCTGTAGTCCTCGCCCGCACCGGGCGCGGACGCCGCAGACCGGACCGCCGCGCCCAGCAACTCCCGCCACGGCTGGGGCGGATGGAACGCCTCCTCCGCCCAGCGCTTCCAGCCCGCCGACGCCGAACCCGGCCGGCCGGTGATGCCCTGCGCCACCCGGAACCGGACCGCGTCCCGTTCCTGCTCGCTCAGGCCGTGCGCCCCGTCCGCCCCCAGTTCCCACTCCCGTTCCAGACCGTCGGCGCCACTGCCGCAGTCCAGCCACGCGAACTCGCCCGTGCGCGGGCCCAGCTGGAACCGGCGCAGGTAGTCCTCCATCAGCTGTCCCTCGGGCAGCCCGAGGAGCGCCGGATCGACGACGCCCTCGGGCTTGACCAGTCCGTCGCCGAACGCGTCGTCGTTGATCTCGCAGTCGGCGGCGATGTTCATCCGCAGCCGCTCCCCGGGGCCGGACAGCCCCCGCTCCTTGGCGACCCGGTCGCTGCGCCCGTGATGGTCCCGCAGAAGATGCGACACCTCGTGCACCCACACCCCGGCCAGCTCCTCGACCGGCCGGCGGTCCACGAAGCCCGGGGAGACGTAACACCGCCAGTACCGGTCGACCCCCATGGTGGGCACCCGCCGGCACTCGACGACGTGCAGCGCGAACAACGCCGACGCCAGATAGGGGCGGGCCCGGGCCGCCTGCAGCCGGGCGGCGTAGAGCTTGTCGAAGTCGAGCCCCCGCGGGCCGGCCGCGCGGGGGCTCGGCGCGGAACGCGGGGGCGTGGGGACGCCCGTGCTCGCCGGACCGGTGGGAGTCGTTGCCCGCACGCTCGTGTTCGTCGCACCGGTGGCGGTGGTTGCCCGCACGCTCGTGTTCGTCGCACCGGTCGCGGTCGTTGCCCGCACGCTCGTACCGGTGTTCGTCGTATCGGCGCCGGTGCTCGTCCCCGCCTCCGTGCCACCGCTGCCCGCACCCGTGTCGCCGGCCACCGCACCCTCGCCCGTGGTCGCCCCCTCACCCGTGTCGGCGCTCAACGGTGGGCCCCGTTCGCCTTCTTGGCGCGGGCGGCTGCCTCGTCCGCGCGCCGGGACAGGGTGACCACGCCGGCCAGGTTCTCGATCGCCGACGGCACGTCCCAGTCTTCACGGCGCAATGACGCGAGGGTGGTCGCGGGAACGACCACCAGATCCGGGGCCCCGGTCTCCAGCGCCCGCACCAGCAGGGCCCACGCCGCGTCCCAGCGGTCCTTCTCCGGCCGGGTCCGGACCGCCGCCACCACGCCGTCGAGCACCGCCTGCCGCAGATCCCCCCGCTCGGGCAGGTCCGCCCCCGCCGGGTCGGCGAGCAGCGTCTCCGGGTCCGGCAGGTCCAGCCGGTCCAAAGAGGCCAGCAGTTCCAGACCCGGACCGTCGCCCACGGTGCCCCGCACCAGCTGGGAGAGCACGTCGCGCGACACATCGGCGGCGGTCGCGAAGGCGATCAGATGCAGCGTCATCTCCCAGCTCCGGGGCGACGGCCACGCCCCGCCCCGGCGGCTCTCGCTGGAGGGCAGCTGATGAACGAGCTTGGGCCGTGCGGCCAGCAGCGCGCACACCGCGCGCCGGGCGAAGTCCACCGCCTCCGGCAGCCGCTCCGGTGCGAGCCGCGGCAGGGTGGCCCGCGGCCAGATCCCCCCGAGACCCCGGACGACGACCTCGTGGTCGTGCGTCCACTGCAGATGCACGAACCGGTTGGCCAGCGGCGGGCTCAGCTCCCACCCGTCGGCCGCCGAGGACCGGGGGTTGGCGGCGGCCACGATCCGTACGCCGGGCGGCAGTTGCAGCGCTCCGATCCTCCGCTCCAGCACCAGGCGCAGCAGCGCGGCCTGGACGGCGGGCGGCGCCGTCGACAGCTCGTCCAGGAACAGCAGCCCCCGGCCGGCGCGCACCAGCCGCACCGCCCAGTCCGGCGGGGCCATCGGCACTCCCTGCTCGGCCGGGTCGTCCCCCACGATCGGCAGGCCCGAGAAGTCGGACGGCTCGTGCACGCTGGCGATCACGGTCGTCAGCGGAAGGTCCCAGGCGGCCGCGAGCTGTGTCAGCGCCGCGGTCTTGCCGATCCCCGGCTCGCCCCACAGCAGTACGGGCAGGTCGGCGGCGACGGCCAGCGTCAGTGCCTCCAGCTGGGCGTCGGGGCGCGGTTCGGTGGTCGTGGTCCGCAACAGGGTCAACAGGTCGGCCGCGACGTCGAGTTGAGTGAGGTGACCGGGGATGGAGGGCTCGGAGACGGTGGTGGGCAGGGCGAACGGCGTGCATGTGGGCATATGGGGTCACCTTGGGGGTGTAGGGGGCACGAAGGCTTCGGTGGGTGCGGCCCGGGAGCGGGAGTGGGCCACGGGTCCCGGTCAGAAGAAGGACGCGGTGCGGTGGCGGCGGTGGTGGGGAGGGCGGCGGCCGGTCTCGGCGCGTGCGCCTCGGGGGAGGGGATCGGCTAGACCGGACCGGTACAGGCCGTGGACGATCCGCCGTCGCGCGGCCGACTCCAGCTCGTCCCGCAACGGGCCGTCGCGCAGTACCGCCTCGGGACCGAGGAGCCCCTCGACGACGGCCAGCGCCCCGGCGATGTCCCCGTGATCCAGGCGTTCGCGCACGCCGGACAGACAGTCCGGGCGACGGTGTGCCTCGTCGATGGCCCGTAGACAGGGCAGGGGACTACCGGTCAGCCGGACCAGCAGTTCCTCCCGCCGAAGCTCGGCCGGGTCATGGTCCAGGGCCACCAGCGACCCGTCGACCAGCCCGATCCGGTGCCGTTCTCCCCGGCACTCCACGATGCGCGGCCGGCCCGCACGGTCCGGAGCCTCGCCGGGCCCGGACCGTACGTGATCCGGTACGAGCGCCGACGCGACCAGCGGATGCAGCCGCCCGGCGTCGAGTGCGCCCGCACCGAGCAGCTCCAGGTCGGGCAGCGTCCAGGTCGCGGCGTCGGGCAGGACCGGCAACGAGGTGAAGGCTCCGTCGTCGCCGGACGCGGCCGTGATCCGCAGCGAGCGCGAGGGCGACCCGCCGCCGCCGAGACCGGCGCGGGCGTCCACGTCCGGCCCCTCGCCCGCTCCCGAGCCCCGGCCCAGGGCAAGGTCCGGGTCCAGGTCCAGGGCATGGTCCACGGCAAGGTCCAGGAGCAGCCGGCGCCGGGCGCCGTACCGTACGAGAACGGTCCCCGCGGACCGCCCCTCGGCGCGCAGCACGATCGCCGCCTCCTCCGCCCACCGTTCGACGGCGCAGCCGAGTTCCGCGGCCGGCGTTCCCCCCACATCCGGCCCCGGCGGGCGCGGCCCCGGCGGCCGATCCGCTCCGGAACGAGCGCGCAGCTCGGCCACCCGGCGCGCGTCCCACAGGTGGCGGTGCAGATCGAGCCGGTACCGGCGACTGGGGCGCGGACGCGGATGAACGCGGGCACCGGGGTCCGAGCGGGATCCGTCCCACACCGCGAGACTGATCCGCTGCCCGGCGTCCGCCCAGGCGGGCGGGGTCCGGGCCACGAGGTGCACGGAGGACGGGCCGTCACGCCCGGCCACGTGGTACCGGGCCAGCGTCAGGGTCAGACCCGGCCGCAGCAGCCCGTCGGGAGCGATCCTCGGCATGTGCCAGCGCAGCAGGTCCGGAGCCAGGTGGCGGAGGTCGGCCCGTACTCGGGAGGCCAACTCCCGGCCGTGGCCGCGCGCCAGGGCACGCAGGTCGAGGTCGACGTCGACGCGCGCGGCGGCGCACGCACCGGCCCAGTCGCCGACGGCACGGCGAGCGGTCGCGGTCTCGACCATGGAGGGTGGCACGGCGAACTCGCGCACGCGCAACCAGAGGGAAAGGCGGGAATCCCCGTGCGAAGCATCAGTGAGCATCAGCACTCACCTTGCTCGGACGGGACCCCCATTCTGTCGATGGAGTGAGTAGTCATCGCGGGGACCGTAACGCCACCCCGCCCGATCCCGCACCTGTTTTTTCCCGGTCCGCCGCGTCCGAGCAGCCCCCGACGTCCGAGTGGTGACCCCCGGGGCACCGGCGTACGGTCGAACAGTGAACGCGGCGGTGGACGGAACCGTTCACCGGACCCTGCCCTTGCGAAACGCCATGAGCAATCCTCAGCCGACTTCCCCAGCCCGCACCGCCACCCAGGAAACGGGTGGTGGCGGGAGTGCGATGGCGCTGTTCGTCATCGCCTCGTGTCAGCTGATGGTGGTGCTGGACATCACCATCGTGAACATCGCCCTTCCGGACATCCAGCGTTCGCTGGACTTCTCGACGACGAGCCTCGCCTGGGTGGTCAACGCGTACACGCTGACCTTCGGCGGACTGTTGCTGCTCGGCGGCCGGGCCGGTGACATCCTCGGCCGGCGCCGGGTCTTCATCTTCGGTGTGCTGCTGTTCGTGCTGGCCTCGCTCCTCGGCGGCCTCGCCCAGAACGAGGCCCAACTCCTCGCCGCCCGCGCCCTCCAGGGTGTCGGCGGCGCCATCGCGTCCCCGACGTCCCTCGCCCTGATCAGTACGACCTTCCGTGAAGGGCCGGAACGCAACCGGGCGTTCGGGGTGTTCGCGGCGGTCTCGGCGGGCGGCGGCGCGATCGGGCTGCTCGCCGGCGGCGTGCTCGTGGAGTGGCTGAACTGGCGGTGGGTGTTGTTCGTCAACGTGCCCATCGGACTGCTGATCGTGCTGGCGACACCGCGCTGGATCAAGGAGTCCGAGCGCACCCCCGGGCAGTTCGACATCACCGGAGCCCTGACCTCCACCCTGGGCATGGTGTGCCTGGTGTACGGCTTCATCCGGGCCGCGCAGGAGGGCTGGCGGGACCCGCTCACCCTGGCCTCGTTCGCCGGCGCCGTCGTGCTCCTCGTGGCGTTCGTGCTGGTGGAGAAGCGCTCCCGGCAGCCGATCACGCCCCTGCACATGTTCGCCGACCGTAACCGCGCGGGAACGTACGGCATCATGCTGTGCCTGGCGGCCGCGATCTTCGGCATGTTCTTCTTCCTCACGCTGTTCACCCAGAACGTGCTGGGCTTCAGCCCGTTGGCCACCGGCCTCGCGTTCCTGCCGGTCAGCGCCGTCATCGCGGTCGGCGCCGGGCTGGCCTCGCGGTTCCTGCCCGTGTACGGACCCAAACCGTTCATGGTGGGGGGCGCGATCCTCGCGGCGGCCGGTCTCGGCTGGCTGACCCTGACCGATGTCCACTCCACCTACGCGGGCAGCGTCCTCGGGCCGATGCTCGTCTTCAGTCTCGGCATGGGCATGGAGTTCGTCTCACTGACCCTGATGGCGCTCTCCGACGTCCCGAACGCCGAGACCGGCGCGGCCTCCGGACTCCTCAACGCCACCCAGCAGGTGGGGGGTTCGCTCGGCCTCTCCATCCTCGTCACCATGTACGGCACGGCCAGCACCAACGAGGCGGCCGAGCAGATCCCGGACTTCCTGTCGCAGGCGACGCCGGCCGAGCGCCTGCGGTTCGAACAGACCGGGCAGCTCCCGCAGCCCTGGTCCGACGAGGTGCTCACCGCGGGCATCTCGGCCGCCTTCGTCATGGCCGCGATCTTCACCGTCGTCGCCGCCCTGATCGCCGTCCTGGCCATCCAGGTCCGGCCCTCCGACCTGGAGCGGCTGAAGGGCGGGGTCGGGCCGGGCCCGGGCTGAGCGGCCGGGCCCGGCCGCGGCAGTGGGTACTGGGGTCAAGTCGTCGAGCAGGCGGCCCCGTCGAGCGTGAACCCGGTGGGCGCCGGGTTGGTGCTGCCACGGCTCGCCGTGAAGCCGAGGGTGACCGATCCCGCGGCCGGGATGGTCGCGGTCCAGGAGGCGGCGGTGACGGTCACGGACGCGCCGGACTGGGACGCCGTACCGCCCCACAGACTCGAGACGCGCTGGCTGTCGGGGAAGGTCCAGCGCAGGGTCCAGCCGTTGACGGCCGAGGCGCCGGTGTTGCGGATGACGATCTCGCCCTGGAAGCCGCCGGACCACTCGCCCGTCACCCGGTAGCCGACGGCACAGGCCGCCGTGGAACCGCCGGAGGTGGTCGTGACGTTCACCGTTCCCGAGCGCACCGAGCGGTTGCCGGCCGCGTCGCGCGCGTACACGGCGAAGGTGTAGGACGTGGCGGGGGTCAGCCCGGTGAGCGTGGCGGAGGTGCCGGTCGTGGTGGTCGCGGCGGTCTCGGCGGTGCCGTTGACCCGGACCACGTCGTAGCCGGTGACACCGCTCGCGTCGGTGGCCGCGGACCAGGTCAGGGCGGCGGACGAGGAGGTCACCGCGGAGGCGGTCGGGGTGCCCGGGGCCGTCGGGGGAGTGGTGTCGCCGCCGGAGGAGGCGTAGATCGCGGCCTCCTTGGACGTGGCGGCGATGCCGTTCGCGCCGTTGAAGAGGCGCTGACCCCAGCTGGTCAGCCGGTTCGGGTCGAAGCCGGTGACCATGTCCAGGTACTCGACACCGCCGCCGTTGCCGCTCCAGGACCAGCCGAGGTAACCGAGGCCGAGCCGCTGGGCGGTGGCGAGGATGGCGTCCTCGTCGGGGTTGCCGTCCGAGTGGTCGTGCCCGAACTCACCCACCACGATGGGCAGTCCGGCCGCCACGAACCGGTTGAGGTAGTCGTTCACCTCCGCCGCCGTGTCGAAGACGCCGTACATGTGGATGGAGAAGATCGTGTTGGCGTCCGGGTCGGCGGCGAAGACGGAGGCCGCGTTGTCGCGCATCGTGAACGCCCAGTCCTGGCCCCAGTTGGGGGCGTCGACCATGATCGTGTGGTCGAAACCGGCGGCGCGCAGTTTCTGTATCGCGGCCTTGGTGTCGGCGGTCCAGCCCGCGTAGTTGTTGTTGCCGTACGGCTCGTTGCCGATGTTGACGATGACGTGGTCCTCCTGGCCCGTCAGCGCGCTCTGCACCCCGATCCAGTAGTCGGCGGCCCGGGAGAGCGTGACCGCCCCGCTCTGTTCGCCGTAGCCCGTGGTGTCGTGCACCTCCAGGACGCAGATGAGCCGGTTCCGCTTGCACTGCGTCACGACGTTCGCCACGTCGGCCGTGTCGTTGCGGGTCCACCGGTCCCCGCTGGAGAGGACCACGCGCACGGTGTTGGCGCCCTTGGCCTTGATGTGGGCGAGCGAGCCGATCCGGTCGGCGTACCAGGTGTGGGCGTGGTTCACGCCACGCATCACGAAGTCGTTGCCGGAGCGCTCCAGCAGCCGGCCGTTCTCGATACGGAATCCGGGCGGCGCCGCGTGCGCCGGCGTGCCGAGGACGAACAGGGGGAGCAGCAGGCCGAGGAGGGCGGCGGCGAGGGTGGCCGCACGGGGGATACGGGCGGGGGAGGTCGTGCGCCTACGGGATCTCATGGCGGCTCCAGGGAGGGGAGGCGGGGGAGGCGGGGCAGGGGAGAGCGCCTGGGGGGTCGGCTGGTGCTGGTGCTGGTGCTGGTGCTGGTGCTGGTGCCGGTGCCGGTGCCGGTGCCGGTGCCGGTGCCGGTCGTGGGGCAGCGGTCGGCCGGTGGCCTGGGGCGGTCGGCCGGTGGTGTCGCCGGCCGGCCGATGGTTACGAGGTGGCCGTCCCCCGTGCCGTGCAGCCGACCGTCGCCGACGGCGTCCCGGCCGTCGTGGGCGTCGTGGCGACGAATCCGAACGTGGCGCTCGCGCCCGGCGCGAGCGAGCCGTTCC
This sequence comes from Streptomyces bottropensis ATCC 25435, assembly GCF_000383595.1. NCBI lineage: Bacteria > Bacillati > Actinomycetota > Actinomycetes > Kitasatosporales > Streptomycetaceae > Streptomyces > Streptomyces bottropensis. Next base: position 4,284,466 of record NZ_KB911581.1, read on the forward strand.
ACGAGGCGTTGGTGACCGTGACCGTGCCGTCGGCCGCCGTGGCCGAGGTCCCGTTCCAGACCTGGGTGAGACGGGCCCCGCCGGCCGGTACGACCGTCACGGACCAGCCCGTCACGGCGGACGTGGAGGTGTTCGTCACCGTCACCTCACCCTGGTAGCCGCCCTGCCAGACGTTGGTGGCCCGGAAGACCGCGCCGCACGTGGGCCGGCCGCCGCCCGGATCGCCGGGGTCACCGGGATCGCCCGGATCACCCGGCACCCCGGCGTCGAGCACCGCGCTCAGCGCCGGATACCAGCGGGCGGCGATCTTGTCGTCGCCGGCGGAGTTCGGGTGCACGCCGTCGTAGGTGTCGGTGGCCGTGCTGAACCCGGTCCACTGGTCGACCACCGTCACGGGTGAGTCGACGGTGCTCGTCGCCCTGGCCCAGGCGGGGATCCGCGCGTCGAAGTCCACGACACGCTGTGCGCATCCCGGGCAGCTGCCGGGGTTCATGGGGATGAGCTGCGCGACGAGGATCCGCATGTGCGGGTTGGAGGCCCGCATCTGGCCGACGAGCTTGGTGTACGCGGCGAGGATGCGGTCCGGGGCGATGCTGCTCCACACGTCGTTCGTGCCGAAGTGCATGACAACGATGTCCGGGCGCGTCGCCGACAGGCGGGCGGGCAGTAGGTTCTGGTCGGCCACGTTGGTCACCAGCTCGCCGCCGTGGCCCTCGTTGTCGCCGTCGTGCTCCTGCCCGCAGCCCTGCGTGCCGAGCGTGCCGACGAAGTCGAGGTCCGTGTAGCCGGCGTTCCGCAGACGGTTCCACAGCACCGCCCGCCAGCAGCCGGGTGAACCCGTGATCGAGTCGCCGAGCGGCATGACGCGTACCGGGGCCGCGAGGGTCTCGGCGGTCGCCGGCCCGGCCGCGGCGGGTGGCGCGAGGGTCAGTGCGAGGGAGGCGAGCAGGGCGGCCAGCAGGCCGAGTAGCGGTACGTGCCGTAAGGGGGAATGAGGGGTGCTGCGCATGGATGGTCCCTTCCCTGACGTGAGATGGGAGCGCTCCCAGGTGAACTTGCCATCGTTGTCATTTACACGTCAAGACAGCTGCGTGCATATCTTCCGCCGTGGTTTCGCGTCGATCGCGATGCGGTGTCCCGGCCCTCGGCGTGTTCAAGAATGCGAACATCGATCATGTGCATGGTTATTGACGTGCTCGAAGCAACGGCCCTAGCGTCCAGGGTCGGAAAGCGCTTTCCCCTTCGGTTGCCCGGGAGACGACCCATGCGTCCACAGCGATTCACCGCGTGCGCAAGCCTGTTGAGCGTCCTGGCCGGCGGCCTGCTGGCCCTGTCCGCCCCGGCCGCGCACGCCGCCGGCAGCATCTACGTGGCGACCAACGGCAACGACAGCAACGCCGGCACCCTGGCGGCCCCGTTGCGGACCGTCCAGCGGGCGGTGGACCTGGCGCAGGCGGGCGACTCGATCCTGATCCGGGGCGGAACCTACGCGCCGACGGCGAGCATCCAGCTGCTCAAGAGCGGTACGGCGAGCCAGCCCATCCGGCTCGGCAACTACAACGGCGAGCGGGTCGTCATCGACGGTGAGGGGATGCCGTACACCCCCGGCGCGGTCGGCTCCACCATCCCCCGGGCCCAGCGGGGCGCGATCCACATCGAGGGGGAGTACTGGCGGCTGAGCGGACTGGAGATCGCCAACGGGCCGTACGGGATCTTCGGCGTGGACACCAGTGGCAACGTCTTCGAGCGGCTGGTCACGCGCAACAACTACGAGTCCGGCCTGCACCTCCAGGGTGCGTCGAGTGCCAACCGGATCATCAACCTGGACAGTTACGGCAACCGGGATCCGCGCAAGAACGGTGAGAGCGCCGACGGCCTGGCGATCAAGGAGGGTTCCGGGACGGGCAACGTCGTGCGCGGGGCCCGGCTGTGGAACAACGCCGACGACGGGCTGGACTTCTGGGAGTTCCTCTCGCCGGTGACGGTCGAGGCAAGCGTCGCCCACGGCAACGGCTACAACCGCTGGAGCCTGCCGAACTACACCGGTGACGGGAACGGCTTCAAGCTCGGCGGCGGCGGTGACGAGGACCTGCCCGCGGGGCACGTCGTGCGCAACAGCGCGGCGTGGGACAACTCCGCCGGGGGGTTCATCGACAACGCCAACCCCGGTGCGCTGCTGGCCGAGCGCTGCACGGCGTGGCGCAACAAGGGCACCGGGTTCGACTTCGCCGACGCCGACGGCACACTGACCAAGAACCTCGCGGTCGCCAACGGCACGAACGTCTCGCTGGGCTCGAACTCCGGCGGCAGCGGCAACTCCTGGAACCTCGGCGGCACCTGGTCCTTCACGAGCACGGACGCGACGACGATCACCGGCCCCAGGACGGCGGACGGCTCGATCCCGACGTCACCGTTCCTGCGACCGGCGGGTGGTGCGGATGTGGGGGCGCGGTTCTGAGGGGGCGTTGGCGTGGTGGCGGCGCCGGTCCGTTCGTGAGCGCCGAAGCGGTCTCGAACGCCGGGGCGGAGGTGGCGGGCGGGTTGCTGCGGGGGTTCGGTGTTCCCGCGGTCCGGGGGCGGTGGGGGCGCGGTTCTGAGAGATCCCGGTACGTCGGCGGACGCCGGCTTCGCTCGTGAGCGCGCACGCGGTCTCGCGCCCTGCGGGCTCGGCGGGTGAACGGCCGGATTCCGGCGCGCGGTGCCCCGCGGTCCGCGAGCACCGACGTACCTGTCCGTCGCCGTCGCCGTCGCCGTCGCAGGCGGGATGGCCGGCGGCCGGGCTGCGGCGTCCGTGTTGCTGCGGCCCGCTAGCGGCGGGGCCGCGACGGAGCACGGTGCTTCGGGGGGCCCGTCCTTCGCGAGTGCCGGCCTGGCTGTCCCCCCGCCGTCGCAGGCGAGGGGGCCGGCGCCGGTGCCCGGGTTGCGGCGCCCGTGTTCCTGCTCTCCGCGAGCGGTGCGGCGCCGCTCTGACGGGGCGCGCCGCTCGGCGGTGCCCGGTCCTTCGCGAGCACGTGCGCCGACGCCGGGAGCCGTGCCTGGTCCTTTCGCGTGCCCATGCGCTGTCACCGGGAGCCGTAGCCGGTACAGCGGACAGCTCGTCCCCGCGCTCTGACGTCCCCCACCCGTGAGCCACGGGCCCGTGACCCCGGCGGAGGCCCGTCGGGGTCACGGCCGCGTGCGTCGTCCGGGTGAACCGGGCCGCGCTCCCCGCTCCGGGCTCGCGGCCCCCGTGCGCAGCCCGTCCATGACGAGGTCGAGGAGGCGGGCGGCGCGTGGCTGCCAGTCGGTCTGGGGGTCGAGCTGCCAGAGGCCGGCGATCGCGAGGAAGAAGTCGTCCGCGGTGACTCCGGGGCGGACGGTCCCGGCCTTCTCGCCCGCGCGGAGCAGGAGTTCGGCGGCGTCGGTCACCGGCGTGGGGGCCGGACGGTCGGGGCCGTCGGGGCGGCTGGTGGCCTGGCGGATCGCGTCGGCGAGGCCGGCCTTGGTCATGGCGAACCGGGCCAACCGGTCCATCCACTCGCGCAGCGCCCGGTCCGGCGCGCGCGTGGCGAGGAGTTCGACGGCGGAGTCGGCGACCTGCCGCATCTCGTGGCGGTAGATCTCCAGGACCAGGGCCTCCCGGGTGGGGAAGTGCCGGTAGAACGTGCCCTGTCCGACGCACGCCTTTTTGGCGATCCCGCTCAACGGCGCGTCCGCGCTGCGCGTCAGTTCGGTCAGGGCGACCGCCAGGATGCGCTCACGGTTGCGCTGGGCGTCCGAGCGCAGAGGAGCATCCTTCTTCCGCTCCACAGCACCTCCTCCCCGGGTCCTGGCCGAAACCCGTTCTTGTTAAGCGGACAGCTGTCCATTAGGTTTTTCCGGAGAGGACAGTTGTCCGTTTGTGTCATCGTAGCGTCGGCGAGGCCGACGTGGGCACCCCGCTGTCCCTCTCCATGACTCGACCGCCTGCCGGAGCGAGTCCCTCCGACATGCTCCGATACGCGAAAGAAGGCTGACCATGTCCCCAGCCACCTCCTCGACGTACAGCGCCATCACCCTGAACATCAACGGCGAGAAGCACACGCTCTCCGTCGACCACCGCACCACCCTGCTCGACGCCCTGCGCGAGCGCCTCGACATGACCGGCACCAAGAAGGGCTGCGACCAGGGACAGTGCGGTGCCTGCACCCTCCTCGTCGACGGACGCCGGAGCGTGTCCTGTCTGCAGCTGGCGGTCGCGGCCGAGGGCCGCGAGATCACCACCATCGAGGGCGTCGCCGACGGGGACGAGCTGCACCCCGTGCAGCAGGCGTTCCTCGATCTCGACGGCTTCCAGTGCGGCTACTGCACCCCGGGCCAGATCTGCTCGGCCATCGCGGTCATCGAGGAACACGCGGCGGGCTGGCCCAGTGCCGTCACCGACGACGTCCGCCCCGAGGCGGGAGCGCCACCGCTCACCCCCGCGGAGATCCGCGAGCGGATGAGCGGCAACCTGTGCCGCTGCGGCGCCTACGTGTCGATCGTCGAGGCCGTCGCCCGCGCCGCCGCCGACAGCACCGCGAACACCAAGGAGACCGTGGCGTGAAGGAGTTCGACTACCAGCGGGCGTACGACGTCTCCGGCGCGGTCGCCCTGCTCGGCGCCGACCCCGAGGCCCGCTTCCTCGGCGGCGGCACCAACCTCGTCGACCTGATGAAGACCGGCGTCGAGCGGCCCGCCCGGCTCGTCGACGTCCGCGAACTCCCCCTCGACGGGGTCGAGTCCACCGAGGACGGCGGACTGCGCATCGGCGCGACCGTCACCAACAGCGACCTCGCCGCGCACCCCGAAGTCCGGCGCCGCTACCCGGCGTTGGCCCAGGCGGTGCTGGCCGGCGCGTCCGGGCAGCTGCGCAACATGGCCACCGTCGGCGGCAACCTCCTGCAGCGCACCCGCTGCGGCTACTTCGCCGACGTGACCCAGCCCTGCAACAAGCGCCTGCCCGGCAGCGGCTGCCCCGCGATCGAGGGCGAGCATCACAACCACGCGATCCTCGGCGCCTCCGGGCACTGCGTGGCCACCCATCCCTCCGACATGGGGGTGGCCCTGGCCGCCTTCGACGCCGTGGTGACGTACGAGACGGCCGACGGGCCCGGCGAGTCGCCGCTCGCCGACTTCTACCTCCCGGTGGGCGACACCCCGCACATCGAGACGGCCCTGCCGCCGGGAGCCCTGATCACCGGCGTCGTCCTGCCACCCGCCCCCGTCGCCGCGCACTCCCGCTACCGCAAGGTCCGCGAACGCGCCTCGTACGCCTTCGCCATCGGCTCGATCGCCGCCGCGCTCGACGTCCGCGACGGCCTCGTGCACGAGGTACGGCTGGCTTTCGGGGCGGTCGCGTCCCGGCCGTGGCGGGCCCGCACGGCCGAGCGTGCGCTGACCGGGGCCCCGGCGACCGCCGAGTCCTTCGCGGCCGCCGCCGACGCCGAACTGGCCGCGGCCGCACCGCTGCCGCACAACGGGTACAAGGTGACGCTCATGCGCAACCTCGTCGTGGCCGTCCTGTCCGAACTCACCGAGGAGGCCTCCCGATGACCACCGCCCCCACGGCGCACCAGGGCGCCGTCGGCACCGCGCACACCCGCGTCGAAGGCCGCGACAAGGTCACCGGCGCCGCCCGCTACGCCGGGGAGATCCCCTTCGCCGGACTCGTCCACGGCTGGCTCGCGCTGTCCACCGTGGCCCGCGGCCGGATCCGCTCGATCGAGACCGCCGACGCGCTCGGCATGCCCGGCGTGCTCGCCGTCCTGACGCACGAGAACGCCCCGCGCCTCGACACCGACTACACGGGTCTCATGGGGACGAAGCCCGACCCGACCACCGCCGTCTTCCAGCACGACCGGGTGCCGCACCGGGGCTGGCCGGTGGCGCTCGTCGTCGCCGAGACCTCCGAGCAGGCCAGGGAGGCCGCCGAGGCGCTGGTCGTGCACTACGACCGGCAGACGCACGACATCGCGTTCGCCGCCGACCACCCGGACGCCTACGCGCTGGACGCCTTCGGCCCCGCGGTGATCGAGAAGGGCGATCTGGAGGGCGAACTCGCCGCCTCCGCCGTCGTCGTGGACGCCGAGTACACCACCCCCGAGGAACACCACAACCCGATGGAGCCGCACGCGGTGACGGCCCGCTGGGACGGCGGCCGGCTCGACGTCCTCGACTCCAACCAGGGCACCATGTGGGTCGCGGGCGAACTCGCCAACCTGTTCTCCCTCGACCCGGCCTCGGTACGGGTGCGCTCCGAGCACGTCGGCGGCGGCTTCGGCAGCAAGGGCGTCCGCGCGCACCAGGTCGCCGCCGTCATGGCCGCGACCGTCCTGCAGCGCCCGGTCCGGGTGGTCATGACCCGGCGGCAGATGTTCTCCCTCGCCGGCTACCGCAGTCCCACCGCCCAGCGGGTCCGGCTCGGCGCCGACGCCGACGGACGGCTGCGCGCCCTGGAGCACCGCTCGCAGAGCCTCACCTCGACCGTGCACGAGTTCATCGAGCCGGCCGCCGGACCGGCCCGCGTCATGTACGCCGCCGACGCCCACCACACGGCCAGCAAGGTGGTACGGCTCGACGTGCCGACCCCGACCTGGATGCGCGCGCCCGGCGAGGCACCGGGCTCGTTCGCGCTGGAGTCGGCGATCGACGAACTCGCCGAGAAGCTGGGCATCGACCCGATCGAACTGCGGATCCGCAACGAACCCGAGCGCGGCCCCGTCTCCGGGCTGCCGTTCGCCGGCCGCAACCTGCGGGCCTGCTTCCGCGAGGGCGCCCGCCGGTTCGGCTGGGCCGACCGCGACCCGCGTCCCGGGATGCGCCGCGAGGGCCGCTGGCTGCTCGGCACCGGCATGGCGGCGGCCTCCTTCGGCGCGGGCGCCGCACCGTCCACGGCGGCCGTGACCGCCGAGGCCGACGGCACCTTCACCGTGCGGGTCAACGCGGCGGACATCGGGACCGGCGCCCGCACCGCGCTCACCCTGGTCGCCGCCGACGCGCTGGAGGTCGCGCCGGAGCAGGTCCGGGTACGGATCGGCGACAGCGACTTCGGACCCGCCATGATCGCCGGCGGCTCCATGGGAACCCGTTCCTGGGCCTGGGCCGTCACCCTCGCCGCGCGTGACGTCAGGGAACGCCTCGCCCTCGGCGCCGACATCCCGTCGGAGGGCATCACGGTCCGCTCCGACACCACCGCCGCCATCGGCGACCTCGCCCGGAAGGAACGCCACTCCTACGGTGCCCAGTTCGCCGAGGTGGCCGTGGACCCCGCCACCGGCGAGGTCCGCGTGCGCCGCATGCTCGGCATCTTCGCGGCCGGAAGGATCGTCAACCCGCTCACCGCCCGCGGCCAGCTCGTCGGCGGCATGATCTGGGGCATCTCCATGGCCCTGCACGAGGAGGCGGTACGCGACCGGGCGTCCGGCGGCCACTACGGCGCCGACCTCGCCGGATACCATGTGGCCGCGCACGCCGACGTACCCGCCGTCGAGGCCGACTGGGTGGAGGACCTCGACCCCGACGATCCCGTGGGCATCAAGGGCATCGGCGAGATCGGCATCGTGGGCGCGGCCGCCGCCGTCGCCAACGCCGTCCGGCACGCCACGGGCGTACGCCACCGCCATCTGCCCATCCGGCCTGATCGCGTCCTGACGGCGGGCCGGGATGCTTGACGCGGCCACCGAGCTGAGCGCGTGGGCCGAGGAGGGCCGCGACTTCGCCGTCGCCACCGTCGTGGCGGTGAGCGGCAGCGCCCCGCGCGGCCCCGGCGCGGCCCTCGCCGTCGACAGCCGGGGCACGGCCGTGGGCTCGGTCTCCGGCGGCTGCGTCGAGGGCGAGGTGTACGAGCTGTGCCGGCAGGCCCTGGCGGACGGCGAGACCGTCCTGCGGCGCTTCGGCTACAGCGACGAGGACGCGTTCGCCGTCGGCCTGACCTGCGGCGGCGTCATCGACATCCTGGTCACCCCCGTCACCGCCGGGTCGCCGGTCCGAGCCGTGCTGCGTGCCGCCCTCTCGGCCGCCGCCCGGGGTGAGCGGACGGCTCTCGCCCGCGTCGTCCAAGGCCCGGCCGAACTCCTCGGACAGGCCCTGCTCGTACGGGCCGACGGGGCCGGCGACCGGGCGTACGACGGTGCGGCCGGGGCCGGCCACGAGGGCGGTCTCGGCGGGCACCCCGACCTGGACCGGACGGCCGCCGCCGAGGCACGGGCCATGCTGGACGGCGGACGCTCGGGCACCGTCGAGCTGTCGGCGGACGGATCGCACTGCCCCGGCGGCCTCACCCTCCTCGTCGAGACCCGGGTGCCGCCGCCCCGCATGATCGTGTTCGGGGCGATCGACTTCGCGGCGGCGCTGGTGCGCGCGGGCAAGTTCCTCGGCCACCACGTCACCGTGTGCGACGCCCGCCCCGTCTTCGCCACGCGGTCGCGCTTTCCCGAGGCCGACGACATCGTGGTGGACTGGCCGCACCGCTACCTGCGGCGCACCGCGACCGACCGGCGCACGGTCCTGTGCGTGCTCACCCACGACGCCAAGTTCGACATCCCGCTGCTGACGGCGGCCCTGCGGATGCCGGTCGCGTTCGTGGGGGCGATGGGCTCCCGCCGCACACACGCCGACCGTGAACGGCGCCTGCGCGAAGCCGGCCTCACCGAACGGGAGCTGGCGCGGCTCAGGTCCCCGATCGGGCTCGATCTCGGCGCCCGTACGCCCGAGGAGACGGCCCTGTCCATCGCGGCGGAGATCGTCGCGGCCCGGCGTGGCGGGACGGGCGTCCCGCTGACCGGGTCGGGGACGCCGATCCACCGTGAGGCGGCGGAGGCAGGTGACGTGGCGGCGGCTTGAGAAGGCGTGGCGGCGGCCTGAGGAGGCACGGGTCGGAGTCGCCCGAGGACACGCGGGCCCGAGTACGTCCGAGGACACGCGGTCCTGAGTACGTCGGCCGGGGCGACTGAGTACGAGGCCCGATGCCCCGGACCACCGGCCGCTGGTGCACTGTCCTCATGGACACGTCCCCCTCGCGCCCTCGCCCCCTCCGCAACGTCACCGCCACGGCCGCCGCCACCGGTTCGGCCCTCGTGGTGGTGCTCGTTCCGCTCGTGGTCGGCGCGCTGGTGGCGCGGTCGGCCGGCGGTGACCCGATGGCGTCGGTCAACGCCCTGATCGCGGGCGGCGGGGAGCGGGCGAAGCTGTCCCCGAGCCATCTGCCCGTCCTGCGGGGCATCCGCACGATGCCCCGCAGGACGGTCCGGCACCTGTCCCGGCGACGGTCGGCGCAGGACCGTCCGCAGATGGACCGCCGTCTGCCGGGGCGACTGCTACCGGCCCGCCGCGAGGACGTACGTGTTGAGGTTCCCGACCGTCGTGAGCGGTGACGGCGAGCCCAGCTCGTAGCGGTCGACGGCGAGATAGTTGGGCTTCTTGCGCGCGGCCGGGGTGCAGAAGTTCTGCGCGCGGTTGCCCAGCTTGGCGTTGTCCGTCTCGGCCGTGCCGCTGATGGTGTAGTCGCGGAAGTGGTTCATGACGAACAGCGGGTGGAAGGCGGCCGAGTCCGTGGTGAGGGGCCTGCTCGTGCCCCAGCGGCTGTAGCAGGACCAGTCGGAGCCGCCGAGCCCGCCGCCCATGGACCAGTAGTTCTCCACGGTCCACTCCCGCTGGTACATCACCCCGAAGGTGTCGCGGGTGGCGTACCCGGCGGAGACGTCGCTCGCGCGGGTGCGGTCGCTGAAGACCAGCAGCTGCTTGCCCCGTGCGGCGAGATCCGCCATGGTCGGCCAGCCGCTGGTCGCCACGCCCTCCTGGTCGGGCCGGTACAGCACGTCGGACAGACCGCTGACGGAGGCCAGCGACGCCTTCAGCACGTCGGAGGAGGTGTAGTCCTCCAGGAAGACGGTGGCGAACTGGCCCGGGTTGGCCTTGAGGAAGTCGACCATGCGCCGGAGGTCGGTGGCGAGCGGAACCGGACTGCCGACGCCGTCACAGCTGTTGTGGCAGAGCACGGCCTGTCCCGACACGGTGTACGCGTCCAGCATGAACCCCCTTACCCCGTCGGTGAGTTGACGGCTCACTCCGCGCGACTGGTTGGGGAAGAGGCTGACCGGGAACGAGGCGAAGTTGCCGTCGGCCCCGTTGGCGAAGGCGTTGTGGGAGGTGAGGAACGTGACCTGGTCGAGGGTCCGGGTGCCGGGCGACGGCATGGCCGACGTGGCGGGGGCGACCGGCGTGAGGTACCAGCGGGCCTGGTCCCCGTTCGACCCGATCCGCACCAGGGAGGAGTCCGAGGACACGCCCGTCAGGTACTGCGAGGCGCCGGGCACGCCGATCGTGTACGTGCCGCTCGCGGCCTCGGTGACCGTCCAGGTGGTGCCGTCCGCGCCACAGGCCGCCGTCACCGCCGAGGTGCCGTCGCGGCCGAGGCAGATCCCCGACTCGTCGGCGTTGCGCAACTGGTGGCCGCCGCCGACGGCGACCGGTGTCCACTGCTGGTGGTCCTCGTTGCCCTTGGGGTTGTGCGCGACGACCGTACCGCCGCTGTCCGCCGCGTTGAGACCGGTGACGGAGTTCTGCAGATAGACCGAGTACGCGGGAACCGCGGCTGCGGCGGGACCCGGGAACGCCATGGGCGCGCCCATGGCGAGTGCGGCGGCCGCGCACAGGGTGCGGGCGTGCGCGCGGGGGCGCGAACGAGGACGGGGTTGGGGACGGGACAGACTCACGGGGTTCCTTCCGCTCCGGCAAGCCGGGTTGATGTCAGAGGCATGACACACCGAGCACCGGGTCCCGCACCAGCCCTGTCACAGGAAGACCTACGCGAACTCGCGGTCATGAAACGGCACTTGGCCGAGAAACGTTTGAGATTCAAGCAAGTCTTGGGGATTCTGTGCAGAAGATCTGCTTAAACTCTGGAAGCCGCTCGAAGAGGACCACGCGTGAGTGAACCGACAGCCCCTGCCTGCCCGCGGTGCGGTACGCCCCGCGCGACGGACGGCACCCCGGCCTGCTCCTGCGGCCGGCTCGCGTCGGAAGCCCACCGCGACATCCGGACGGCACAGGCGGAGGCCGCGGAGGATTTCGACCCGGTCCGCATACGACCGTTCGTGAAGGTCGGCGAGGACGAACCGCGGCAGGGGGCCACGGCGGCGGACGACACGCCGGCACGGACCACCGAGCCGCCCCACGCACCGACCACTCCCACCGAGCCCCACCACGCGTCGGCCGCCGAGGAGGAGCCTCCGGTCGACCCCGCCCGGGGCGAACGGCGGCGCCGCCGCGCGCTGCCGGCCGCCGTGGTGGGCGCCGCGGCGGCCGCCGTCCTTGTGACGGCGGGAACCATCGGCGGCCTCTTCTCCTACGAGGCCCCCTCACGGGACGGCTCGGGCCCCGGAGACATCAGGGCCGACCTCCCGGAGGCGGCGGCGGGCGCGGTGCCCTCGTCCTCGGCGCCCCCGTCCCCCACGGTGTCCTCGGCGTCCCCGTCCGCGAGTTCGTCCACCTCGCCGGAAGCGACTCCGACCGAGAGTCCGGCCACCCCCACCCGCTCCGGCACCCCCAGCAGAACCCCGTCCGACAGCGACGCCACCGCCACCGGCGTCCCCGCCCCCACCGCGTCCGCCGGAAAGCCGCCCGTCCTCGGCCTCGGCGACCAGGGAGCGGAGGTCACCGAACTCCAGCTCCGTCTGGGCCAGCTCGGCCTCTACGACGGCGAGGCGGACGGCGACTACGACCGCGACGTCCAGAGCGCGGTCCGCGGCTACCAGCTGACCCGCGTCCTCCTGGAGGACGAGTCGGGGGTGTACGGCGAGACGACCCGGGCCGCACTGGAGTCCGAGACCTCGGAACCCTGACACCTACCTTCTGCGCGGCGAGGTCGCTCAGCCCTGGGCGAGCAGGTCGAGGTGGCGGTGGGCCTGTTCGGCCGTCTCGCTGTGGGGGAACTGCTCGGCGATCTGCTGCCAGATGTCGCGGGCGTGCTCGGTGCCCTCGGGATCGTCGCGGGCCTCCAGGGCCTGGGCGAGGTGGGCCCACTGCCGGGCGTGGCCGCCGGAGTGTTCGACGGCGTCCTCCAGAAGGTCGACGGCCTCGTCGAGGCGTCCCTGCCGGAACGCGACCCAGCCGCAGGCGTCCTCGCACACGGCCATCCGGCTCGGCTCCAGCACCCGGCGCGCGCTCTTCAGCGCCCCCTCCGCCAGCAGACGCGCCTCGTCGAGCCGGATGCCCTGCTCCGCGTAGAACATGGCGAGCCGTGCCGTGAGAGTGACCAGCGCGGCCCGCAGCGGAACCTCCTCGTCCGTGCCGCGGTACGCGGTCAGCCGGGCCGCGCAGGCGTCCTGGGCCTCCAGAAGCTCCTGCTCCACCTCCCACGGCTGCTCACGACCGGCGATCAGATGGGCGATCCACTCATGGTGCCGGCCGGCGCCCGGCTGCCGGATCGAGCCGCCGATCGAGCGCAGGGCGACGATCGCGTCGTCCGAACGGCCCAGCAGATCCAGGACGTTGGCCAGCTCCTCGTGCATCCGCGCCTCCAGGTCCGCGCTCAGCGAGGCCTCCCGCGTCGCGTCCACCAGCTCCTCCCGGGCCCGCTCCAGCAGCTCCACGCGCTCGTCGTCCTGCGAGGTCTCCGCCTGCCCCCGATGGGTGACGGCCAGTTCCAGACGCGCCTGGTCCCGCTGCTCCCCGGCCGGGAGCAGCTCGATCAGCCGCAACAGAGTCTGCTCGGCGAGGTCGTACTGCGCCCGGTGGTCGCGGTACAGCCGTGCCAGGGTGAAGCGGGGATAGGCGTACAGGGGCGCCAGCTTCAACGCGTCCCGGCAGTCCCGCACCGCCTCGCTCGTCCGCCCCTGCCGTACGAACACCGCCGCGCGCCCGGCCAGGGCCCGGGCCCGGGTGGGCAGGTCCGGCGGCTCGGCGGACAGCACGGTCAGCCTCTCCTGGCCGCGGCGGCCCGAACGGTACCGGGGACAGACCGTCTTCGGCGGCCGGTCGAGAACCAGGTCGTACTGTCCGACCGCGTCCCGGTAGCTCGGGCCGGCGGCCGGAGCGCGGTGCTCCGCGTCGGCCAGGGAGTCGCCGAGGGCCGCGTGCGCGTCGCCCAGTTCGACGTTCCACTGCGGCGGGGTCTCCAGCCCGGCGGGCAGCCCTTCACGGACCGCCCGGGTCAGTTCCGCCACCGCCGCCGCCCAGTGACGGCGCTGCCTGTCAGAGGGCCGGATCAGACCGGCGAGCGCGCAGTGCAGCAGCCCGATCTCCCGTGCGGCCAGGGACACTTCGGGCTCGGAGGACCCCGGCGCGCCCCGCAGCGACTCGATCTCCGACAGCGCCTCCCGCAGGCCGGCCTCGTCGAAGTGCTGCTGGGCCTCCCGGGCGTGGGCCCAGGCCCGCGCCCAGCGCAGGACCAACGGCTTGCGGTCGGCGCCGCCGGATCCGTCGGTCGACGGCCAGTACGCGTTCACGATCCGGCGTACGTCCTCCCGGCAGGGCTCAAGGGCCAGCGCCATGCCCGCGAGAGCCCGGGCGGCCGCGCCGTCGCCCCGCCAGAACATCTGGTTGACGGCCAGCAGGAGCCAGGCCTCCGCGTCGTCGGGATGCTGGTGCGCGGCGACGGTGAACAGGGCGGTGGCCAGCTCGTGCGTGTCTCCGGCGTCCGGTGAGCCGGCCGCGAACAGACCGACGTCGCGGACGGCGACGTGATGGTTCTGCGGGTCCCGCTGGATGGCCTCCAGACAGGCGAAGAGCGCGCCCTCGCGGTTGTGCTTCTGCAGCATGCGGCCCCGCAGCGCGTGCAGTTCGGCCATGTCGGGGGCCCAGCGGATGGCCGTGCGCAGGCATCGGTCCGCCCTCCCGCGGGCGCGGCGGCCCGGCGGGTCGTCCGCGTCACGGGCCAGCCGGAACCAGCACTCGGACCGCATGGCGACCACATGGGCGATCCGCTCCGTCAACGGCCGCACCGCCGCCTCGTCGCCGTCCAGGACCAGTCGGCGGGCCCGTTCGTCGACGAGGTCCCGCTCGGTGCGGTGGAAGAGGCGCAGGGCCTCCCGAACCCTGGAGTCGGCCCGGGTCCGCGCGGCTGTCCGTCCCGCCTGCCCGCTCGGCGACGGCCCGTCCTCCCGCCCCGGCTCCGGCATGCCCATCGGCTCCGCCGTCCGCGCCGCGTCCGCCCGGCCCAGCTCCGTCTCCTGCTGCAGCAGCGCCACGCCGAGCCAGTACGCGGCGAGCGCGCCGTCCATGGGATGGCCGCCGCAGGACTGCCGCAGAGCACTGCGGGCCGACTGGGCGGCCTGGTCGAGGAGTTCGGCGCGCTTGGCCGCGTCGACGTCCGGATGCTCCGCCTGTTCGAGGGCCGCCCGGGCCAGTTGGACCCGGGCGGGAGCGAGGGCCGGGTCGAGGGCGACCGCCTTCTGCCACATCAGCGTGGCCGCGCTGCGCACCACCGTGGACGCCCGGAGCCCGATGTCGGTGCGGATCCGGCGCTGCTCACGGTAGACCAGGCCCAGGTTGTGATAGGCGGCCGCGTAGCCGGGGCTGTGCGAGAGGGCCGCGCGGAAGTGTTCCTCCGCCGCGTCGAGATGATGCAGCAGCCCCTCCCGCTGGAACCGCTGATAGCTCTCCAGCCCGTCCACCAGACGCTGGAAACTGTCGACGTCGGCCCCCGACTCCCCGGCCCCCGGCCGCTCCAGTTCGATGCGGTGGGCCAGTTCACGGGCGAGCGACGCACTGGCCCGGCGTACGTCGCCGGAGGCGATGTCCGTCTGCGCGGACCAGGTGCGGCCGCCGTGCCCGGACTGCGAGGCGACGACCCGCAGGACCCCGTCGGCCTCCACCAGCGAGCCCTGGAGGGTGCGGCCGAAGGTGCGCTCCACGAGCGTGAGCAGCGTGCCGACCTGGAGCTGGAGCGGGCCCAGGGCGACGGTGCCGATCTCCGTCTCCTTGATGTCCCCGTGCAGTCCGGTCGCCGCGACCCCGGACTTGAACGGCACCCGCGTCGAGGACCGCAGCACCATCTCGCCCCGCTCACCGGCCGGGTTGAGCACATCGGCGGGTGTGATGAACGGTTCCTGTCTGACCAGCTCGGAGATCCGCTCGATCTCGCTGTGCAGCAGCTCGGCGAAGCCCGCCGCCACCTTGTCCAGCTCGCCGACGTCGTCCCCGGCGACCAGGTTCTTGAACGACAGGATCCGCACGGGGCGCGACGGCCGCCTGCTGACCGCCAGCATGACGAGCAGGACGGCCAGGACGAGCGTGACCCACTCCGCCAGGGACCACTTCCCGGACAGGTCGTGGACCACGCCCGTCACGGCGAGCGCGACCAGTGCGGCGGCGATCGGCAGGAAGGCCGCGTTGGCACTGAGCGCGGCCCTGAGAAGCCGTGCGACGCGCCGTCCCCGGCGCGCTCCCGTCGGTGGCCACGACCACACGACGCGACCGGTCTCCCGGACGAGATGCTTGAGCGAGGGCATGACCACGCGCCCTTCTTCCGGCGCCCACTGTCCGCCACCCCCTCCTCGTTCCAGCGTGCGCCCGGACCACCGGAGCGGCAATTCCGGGCCTCGTGGCCAGGGTGGGGGCTCCTACCGCCGACCAGCGGGACCGGGACCGGGTCGTGCCGATTTTCGACGGGGCGAGCCGCTGACACACGAAAACCGGGAGGCGCCGCGCGGGCGCCCCCCGGTTCGAGGTCGGTGGCGAGGAGAGCGAAGGGACTTGAATCATTTGGAGTGAATGAGAAGGAAGCCCCTCCATGGCCTCGCCGCGGCCAACGCTAGCACTCAGCCCGGGATCAGGTCGCGCAGATTTCCGAGGGTGACGACCCGGGAGTCCGGGTGCAGTCCCTCGGGCCGTTCGAGGCCGAGGTAGGTCACGGGCTCCTGCGGGACCGACCGGCCGTCCCACAGGTCCATCACCGTGTCACCGTCGGACATCAGGTCGATCAGGTAGCCCACCGTCAGCTGCTCGCGCTCCACGACGGCACGCACCACCTTGGACACCGACACCTGGTTCTCCTCGACCCTGTTGGCCTCCGAGATGCCCTTCAGATACAGGTGCAGCCACTTCGCGCCCCAGCGGCCGTCGTCCCCGCGCCGGAACACCAGCGGCAGCGCCACCCGGCCGACTCCGCGCAGCTCCGACTTCATCCGCACCGTGCGCGGCTCGAAGGGCCGGCCCTTCTGCTCGCCGTCCCGCAGCATGAACCCGAAGAACGACTCCTCGACCTCCTCGAAGCCCTCGCCCGCGTAGATGTCGACCTGCGGCACGACGTAGGCGGCCCGGACCCGGTCCAGGGACAGGTTGATGAACTCCGAGGCCCCCTCGGGCGCCTCGGTGACATCACCCGAGTGCTCGCCCCCGACGGCCGTGAGGGAGGTGTAGGACAGCCACTCGTCCACGTCGTAGTCGGACCGGAGAAGCAGCGCCGACAGGTCGTAGTCGGTCCGCCGCTCGGTCTCCTTCCAGTACACGAAGAACCGCAGCAGCTCGCCCTCGACCGCCGAGACCGACCCCCGGGGCAGCACCCCGAGCCCGGCGGAGGTCGCCCGGCCGCTGAGCGGGAGCGCCACGTCGAGGATGTCGGGGTCGACCAGCAGCCGGCCGGGCGCCGGGAGGCGGCGGCGTATCTCGGCGTCGAGGGCGGCGATGAGCCGGTCGCGGTCGGCGGCCGGTACGGGGGGCCGCCGGTCCGGGGTCACCCAGGCGCGACCCCGGCGGTTGACGAAGATGCGCGGCTTCTCGCTCTCCCGCTCCCGGTTGTGGAAGTGCTCGCGCACCGACAGCACCACCCGGCCGGAGACCGCGGGCGCGCCCCGCACGGCGGCGGCCACCACCGCGTCCCGCTCCGTCTGGTCGGCGGCAGCGCGCAGCAGCAGGTCCAGGGCGCGGAACAGCCTGCCGGGCGCGGACTCCAGCAGCTTCACCGCGCCGGGCACGTCACCCGCGCCGAGCAGCTGCTCGGCGCGGCTGCCGAAGGACCGCGCCTCCTTCTCGCCCCGCGCGACGGCGAACACGTCGGCGGCGTGCGGCCAGCGCGGGTACTCGTGCGGGTGGAGGCGCTCACCGAGCCGCTTGAACGGCTCGCGGTGCGCGTGCACATCGGCGAGCTTGGCGGGGTGCGCCGTAACCACGGCGTCCAGGCCCGCGAGCAGGGCCCGGCGCGCCGGACGCGCCAGGGCCCGGAACCGGGTCGGCTCCTGCAGCGTCACATCGCCGCCCGACAACGCGCAGGCCAGCCGCAGCACGTCGGTGACGGTGTCCAGGAGGAGGTCCGCGCCGACGCCGAGTCGTGCCTCGTTGACGACCGCCCGGTTCTCCCGCACCGGGATCCGCTCCGGCTGGGGGCCGAGCGCGCACCGCCCGGCGAGCAGCGCGAGGTCACCCAGGTGCTCCTCGCCCAGCGGGGTGGTGCTGCCCGCGAGGGCCAGGTACAGGTCGGTGAGCTCGGCGTCCAGGTCGCGACCGGCGTGCAGGACGGTCACCCGGTCGCCGGCGGCGGCGATCAGCTCGTCCTGGGCCGCCAGCATCTCCTCGTAGGTGTGCTGGTAGCGGCCGTACGTGGGCAGGCTCAGCAGGTCCAGCACCCCGTTCGCCAGCTGCGTCAGCACACCCTCGCGGGACTTCTCGTCGCCGAGGGCCCGCACCACGCACCGCGTCCAGAACTCCTCGGTGTCCGGCACGTTCGCCGGGAAGTCGATGAAGTAGGAGTTGTGGCGGACGTGGTCGCCCACCATCTCGCGCACGGTGCGCAGCGTCCGCCGGGCGGTGTGCAGCACGGCGGCCCCGGACAGCCCCGACAGCCGCTCCAGCAGCTCGGCCGAGAGCTTGAAGCCCACGTTCATGAGGACGGCGTCGAACTGCCGCGCGGCCGCGGCGCCGTCGCCGGCTGACCCCTCGGGGGCGGGAACGCGGTGGGTGTGCCGGATGACCAGCGATGCGAGGCTCTGCGTCATTGCGGGATGATCGCAGAGGTGTGCGAGGCGGCGCACGGGGGTTTCGCCGTGCGGCGCCCGGCCCGAACGTGTCCCGTCACACCTCGGCGGCCGCCCGCAGCCTGTCCCGGGCGTGTGCGAGGAACCCGTCGAGGGCGAACTCGAAGGCGGCGTCCGCGCGACCGTCGCCCACCGCGTCCAGGGCCCGGGCCAGGCGCGGAGCGGTCGACTCGTCGGTGATCTCCCACATGGCCACGGGTGCGGCGAGGTCCATCGCCGAGCCCAGGACGACGTTCTCCAGCGCGACCAGCACCGGCATCACGTCCGGGAGGGGGAATCCCGCGTCGAGGAGCAGGGTGACGGCGCGCTCGTACTGTTCGAGGACGTGGGGGGCGCGTACCGGTGAGGTCATCAGCAGCGGGATGGCCCGGGGATGGGCCGCGAAGGCGGCGCGGTAGGAGCGGGCCCACGCCTCCAGGGCCTCGTCCCAGGGCCGGAGGTCGAGGGCGGAGGCGTCGATGCCCTCCGTGACCCGCTCGCGCAGCAGCTCCACGATGCCGTCCCGGCCGTCCACGTGGTGGTACACCGATCCGGTCTGCACCCCGAGCCGCCGTGCGATCTGCGGCACGCTGAACTCGCCCTGGGCGTCTAGGAGCTCCAGCGCGGTGGTGGTGATGCGCTCCCTGTCGAGCAGGGGTGTGCGCGGCCGTCCCATGATGTCCGTCCCCTCCGGGGTCTTCCCAGCAGTCCGGGTGAAGGCTACATTGCGGAAACCGAAAGCCTTTAGGTTTGCGGCACCAGGTCATCCCGCACTGCTCGCCACCCCGTCCCCGCCCGCAGCAGAAGGGCTATCCCTCATGACTGTCACTCCCGACGCGACCGCCGCCGACCCGGCCAAGAGCGCGGCCTCCCCGGCCAAGAGCGCGGCCTCCGCGGCACCGTCCCTGCGCTCCGGCTCGCTCGGCACCTCCGACATCGCCTTCTTCGTCGTCTCGGCCGCCGCCCCGCTCACGGTGATGGCCGGTGTCGCCCCGCTCGCCATCCTGATGGGCGGCATCGGCGCTCCCGTCGGCTATCTCCTCGCCGGTCTCACGCTCGCCGTGTTCGCCGTCGGGTTCACCACGATGAGCCGCCACGTCCGCAGCGCCGGCGCCTTCTACGCGTACATCACCCGCGGTCTCGGCCGCCGGGCCGGCATCGGTGCCGCGCTCCTCGCGCTCATCGGCTACAACAGCATGGAGATCGGCGTCTACGGTCTCCTCGGCACCGCCACCCGGGACACCGCCGACGCCCTGCTCGGCACGCGCATCCCGTGGCTCCCCGTCTCCCTGGCCGGCCTGCTGCTCATCTGCTGGGCCGGTTACCGCTCCATCGACTTCGGCGCCAAACTCCTCGGCGTCCTGCTCGTCGCCGAGACGGGCATCCTCGTGCTGCTCGCCGGGGGAGTGCTGATCAAGGGCGGCGCCGACGGCCTCTCCGTCGCCTCCTTCGCCCCGGACAACGTCATGGTCTCCGGCATGGTGGCGGTCCTGGCCTTCGCGTTCGCCGCCTTCACCGGCTTCGAGTCCACCGTCATCTACCGCCGCGAGGCCCGCGACCCGGCCCGCACGGTGCCCCGCGCCACCTACCTCGCCATCGGCTTCCTCGGCCTGTTCTACGCCTTCATCGTGTGGACCGTGGTCCAGGCCTTCGGCGACGCCCAGGTCGTCGCGGCGGCCGGCGCCAACCCGACGGCCCTGTTCTTCTCCGCCATCACGACCTATGTCGGCCCCTGGGCGGCCGACCTGATGCGCGTCCTCATCGTCACCAGCGTCCTCGCCTCCCTGCTCGCCTTCCACAACGCCATCAACCGCTACGGCCTCGCCCTCGCCGAGGAGGGGATCCTCCCCAAGGCCCTGGCCCGCGTCCAACCGCGCCACCGCTCCCCGTACGTCGCGGGCATCGCCCAGACCGTGCTCGGCGCGATCGTCGTCCTGGCCTTCGCCGTGGCCGACGCCGACCCGTACACGCAGCTGCTCCTGTGGGTGAACACCCCCGGCATGCTCGCCCTGATGCTGCTGCAACTGCTCGCCGCGCTCGCCGTGCCCTTCTACTTCCGGCGGATCACCCACACCGAGGGCGTGCTGCGCACGGTCGTCGCCCCCGTGGTCGCGGCGGTGCTTCTGGCCGGAGCCATCACCCTGGTCGTCAGCCATCTCGACCAGTTCACCGGCGCCTCCACCACGGTCAACACCTTCCTGGCGGCCCTCGTCCCGACGGTCCTCGTCATCGGCCTCGTCCTTGCCGCGTGGCTGCGTCGGGCCCGGCCCGAGGTCTACGCGAACTTCGCCGCCGAACCCCCGGCAGCAGCCGACGACTGACCCCGCACCAGCCGACCGCAGCCGCCCCTCACCACCGGAGGAGATCTCTCCATGCCCACCGCCGACCTCGTCATCACCGGCGCCCACGTCCGCACCCTCGACCCACGGCGGCCGTACGCCACGGCGGTGGCCGTGCGCGACGGCCTGATCGTCGCCGTCGGCGAGGAGGCGGACGTGCGGGACTGGCGCGGACCGGGAACCGAGGCCGTGGACCTGGGCGGCGGCCGGCTGCTGCCGGGCCTGGTGGACAGCCACAGCCACCCCGTGTGGGGCCTGGACCTGGCCACCGGCATCGACCTCGCCGCCGTGACCGACCTCGACGGACTGCGCGCCGCGCTCGCCGCGGGGGACCGCGTCGACGGCTGGGTCGTCGGCTACGGCCTGGACCACAACGTCTTCGGCGGCCGGACCGTCGACCGCGCCCTCGTCGAGGACGTCCTGGACGGCGCCCCCGCGTTCCTGCGCCTGTACGACGGCCACTCGGCCCTCGTCAGCGAGGCGGCCCTCAAGGCCGCCGGCATCACCGGACCGCGCGTCTTCACGCAGCGCTCGCACATCGCCGTCGACGCCGACGGACGGCTCACCGGCCACCTCGTCGAGCACGCCGCGATGGAACTCGTCCAGCTCGTCATGCCCCGGCCCTCGTACGCCGAACGACGCACCCGGCTGGCCGAGTTGCTCGGCGCGATGGCCGCCACCGGGCTCACCGGCGCCCATGTGATGGACCTCGGCGACCTCGACCTGGTGGGCGCGGTCGCCGAGGAGTCGGTACTGCCGCTCCGGCTGCGCTTCGCACCCTGGTGCATGCCCGGCGCCGACGCGGACGACCTCGCGGAACTCGTCGCGCTCCAGGGCAGGGGCGGCCGGCACTGGCGGGTCGGCGGCGCGAAGTTCTTCATGGACGGCACCGTGGAGGGCGGCACCGCCTGGCTGGACCACCCCGACTGCCACGGCCAGGGCACCGACGCGTTCTGGCCCGACCCCGCCGCCTACAGCGACGCGCTACGGCACCTGCACCGCGCGGGGGTGCGTACGGCGACCCACGCGATCGGCGACGCCGCCGTGCGGCACGTCCTCGACACCGTCGCCTCGCTGGGGCCCGGCGGGCGGCTCGCGCACCGGGTGGAGCACATCGAGTCGGTGCCGGACGAACTGGTGGCGCGGTTCGCGGAGGTGGGGGTCATCGCCTCCATGCAGCCCCCGCACACCGACTACACCCGGGCCGACCTGTCCGACGAGTGGTCGTTGCGGCTCGGCGCGGAGCGTGCCGTACGGGCCTGGCGGCTGCGCGATCTGCGGGACGCCGGCGCGGTCGTCGCCCTCGGGTCGGACTGGCCCATCGCCCACTTCGACGCGCGTGCCGTACTGGCCACGGCCCGCGAGCCGCGGGGCGCGGCGTCCTGTGGGGCGGGGCTCACCGGGATACAGGCGTTGGAGGGTTGCACGAGTCACGCGGCGCTGGCCGCGGGGGAGGCGGAGGTCTCGGGCCGTATCGCGGTGGGCTTCCGGGCCGACCTCACCGCGCTGGGAGTCGACCCCGTCGAAGCACCGGCCGACGAGGTCGCCGAGGCGCCGGTGCGGTTGACTGTGACGGGCGGTCATGTGGTGCACCGGGGGCTCTGAGCGAGGGGGGCGGGCGGGGCGGGGGTGGGTTCGGTCGTCGGTCGGGTGCGGGTCCGGTGGGGCTTCTCGCGCAGCTCCCCGCGCCCCTGCAAGCCAAAGGCCCTGCAAGCCAATGGCCCTGCGGGCCTGAAGGCCGGCCTGCGGGCATGAAAGCCCAGGCCCTTCGGGCCCGAGGACGATGGCCCTTCGGGCCCGAAAGGCACGGGGCGCAGCCCCTGCTTCTCAGGGGCGCGGGGACCTGCGCGACCAGCCCCACCGGACCGCACCCGAACGTACAACCCGGCCGCCCCTCACCCCGGCGGGGACGGGGCCGCCCCTCACCCCGGCGGGACGGGGCCGCCCCCGGCCCGGAGCCGTCAGCCCGGCGAGTCGCCGGCCTCGCGGAGGTCCTTCACCCGCTTGAGCTTGCCGACCGAGCGCTCCAGCGTCTCCGGGTCGACGATCGTCACCTCCACCGTGACGCCAACCCCGTCCTTGACCGCCCGGGCGATCGCCGCGGCCGCCCCCTCCCGGCGGTCGGCGCCCGTGCCCGGCCGGGCCTCGACCCGGACCGTCATGTGGTCCATGCGACCCCGCCGGCTCAGCAGGACCTGGAAGTGCGGGGCCACGTCGGGCGTGCGCAGCACGATCTCCTCGATCTGGCTCGGGAACACGTTCACCCCCCGCAGGATGATCATGTCGTCGCAGCGGCCGGTGACCTTGCGCATCCGGCGGAACGCGGGGCGGGCGGTGCCGGGCAGCAGCCGGGTCAGGTCACGGGTGCGGTACCGGATGATCGGCAGGGCCTCCTTCGTGAGCGAGGTGAAGACGATCTCGCCCTCCTCACCCTCGGGCAGGACGGCGTCGGTGAGCGGGTCGACCACCTCGGGGTAGAAGTGGTCCTCCCAGATGTGCAGGCCGTCCTTGGTCTCCACGCACTCCTGCGCGACACCCGGGCCCATCACCTCCGACAGCCCGTATATGTCGACCGCGTGGAGGCCCGCCCGCTCCTCGATCTCCCGGCGCATCTCCTCCGTCCACGGCTCGGCCCCGAAGATGCCCACCTCCAGGGAGGTGGAGCGCGGTTCGACGCCCTGCTTCTCGAACTCGTCCAGCAGCGTGAGCATGTAGGACGGGGTCACCATGATGATCTCGGGGCGGAAGTCCTGGATGAGCTGGACCTGGCGGGCGGTCATGCCGCCGGAGGCCGGGATCACCGTGCAGCCGGCGCGCTCGGCCCCGTAGTGCGCGCCGAGGCCCCCGGTGAACAAGCCGTAGCCGTAGGAGACGTGCACCTTGTGTCCCGGACGGCCGCCGGCGGCCCGGATCGAGCGGGCGACCACGTCCGCCCAGCGGGAGAGGTCGTTCTCCGTGTAGCCGACGACCGTGGGGCGCCCGGTGGTGCCGCTGGAGGCGTGCACGCGTCGCACCTCGGACATGGGCACCGCGAACATGCCGAAGGGGTAGGTGTCCCGCAGATCGGCCTTCGTGGTGAAGGGGAAGCGGGCGAGGTCGTCGAGCGAGCGGCAGTCGTCGGGGCCGACCCCGGCCGCGTCGAACTTCCTCCGGTACAGCTCGACGTGGTCGTACGCGTGCCGCAAAGTCGCCCGAAGCCGGTCGAGCTGCAGCTCCCGCAGCCGCTCGGGGACGAGCCGTTCGCCCTCGTCCAGCAGGTCGCGGGGGAGTGGTTCGCCCAGGCTGCTGCTCATCGCGACTCCTTCGTGCCCACCGCCCCGTGAGCCGACCGACCATTCGGTTGCCGTGTGTCACCGTCATGAAATCCAGCGTGGTCCCGGCCTGTCAAGAACGCGTTGATCGCGGGAAGGGGTCGAGCGGGTCTTGCCTGCCCGCTCGAATCGCGTCACACTGTTCCCGAACGAATGGTCGGTTGGGAAGCTGGTATCGATGACGACGACAGACTCCGCCGGGGCGACGCCCCAGGGCGCCGAAGTGGCCCCGGACACCCGGGACGCGTTGCTGGAGCACTTCGAGGCGACGATCGCGCGGGACCAGCGGATCGAGCCGCGCGACTGGATGCCCGAGGGCTACCGGAAGACGCTCGTCCGGCAGATCGCCCAGCACGCGCACTCGGAGATCATCGGCATGCAGCCGGAGGGCGAGTGGATCACCCGCGCGCCCTCGCTGCGCCGCAAGGCGATCCTCTTCGCCAAGGTCCAGGACGAGGCCGGGCACGGGCTGTACCTGTACTCGGCCGCCGAGACCCTGGGCGCGGACCGTGCCGACCTGACCCGGCGGCTGATCGAGGGCCGCCAGAAGTACTCGTCGATCTTCAACTACCCGACGGCGAGCTTCGCCGACGTGGGTGTGATCGGCTGGTTCGTGGACGGCGCGGCGATCTGCAACCAGGTGCCGCTGTGCCGCAGTTCCTACGGCCCGTACGCACGCGCGATGGTGCGGATCTGCAAGGAGGAGTCCTTCCACCAGCGGCAGGGCTACGAGCTGTTGCTGACGATGATGCGCGGCACCGACGCCCAGCGCGAGATGGTCCAGGACGCGGTGAACCGCTGGTGGTGGCCCTCGCTGATGATGTTCGGGCCGCCCGACGACGCCTCGCCCAACTCCGCGCAGTCCATGGCCTGGAAGATCAAGCGGCACAGCAACGACGAGCTGCGGCAGCGCTTCGTCGACATGACCGTCCCGCAGGCGGAGAAGCTCGGCGTGACACTGCCCGACCCTGAGCTGCGCTGGAACGAGGAGCGCGGCCGTCACGACTTCGGCACCCCCGACTGGGCCGAGCTGAAGCGCGTGATCACCGGCGACGGACCGTGCAACGAGGGGCGGATGGAGCGGCGACGGACCGCCCACGAGGAAGGTGCCTGGGTCCGTGAGGCGGCCACCGCCCACGCGGCCAGGCAGAGCGAACGAGCCCGGAAGGGGACGGCGGCATGAACGGCGGCACGACCGGTACGAGCGGCGAAGGCGCGGCCCGTACGGGCGACGGTGGCACGGTCCGCACGAACGGTGCGGGTACGACCCGCACCGACGACGCGGGTACGGCCCGAGCGGACAAGGGCGACTGGCCGCTGTACGAGGTCTTCGTGCGCGGCAAGCGCGGGCTGAACCACGTCCACGTCGGCTCGCTGCACGCCGCCGACGACCAGATGGCCCTCACCCACGCCCGCGACCTCTACACCCGCCGCAACGAGGGCGTCTCCCTGTGGGTGGTGCGCTCCGAGCACATCGCCGCCTCCACCCGCGACGAGAAGGACCCCTTCTTCGAGCCCAGCGCCGACAAGGTGTACCGCCATCCCACGTTCTACGACATCCCCGACGACGTCCCGCACATCTGAGGAGCAGGGCATGAGTGACGACCACGTCTACCTGACCCTCGCCGAGGGACACGAGGACGACGCGCGCTGGGCCTACGGCACCGGCTTCGAGGACCCGCTGCACGGCGTGGACACCACGGTGCCCGAGGGCGTGGACGCCGGTGAACTGGCCGCGGTCTGCGTCGCGTTGGGCGACGACGCCCTGGTCAGCGCGCAGCGGCTCGCCGAGTGGACCACCCGCGCGCCCGAACTGGAGGAGGAGGTCGCCCTCGCCAACATCGGCCTCGACCTCCTCGGCCAGGCCCGTCTGCTGTACTCCCGCGCCGGGCAGGCCGACGGCACCGGACGGGACGAGGACGCGTACGCCTACTTCCGGGACGCCGACGACTTCCGCAACGTCCGCCTCGCCGAACTCCCGTGCGGCGACTTCGCGTTCTCGATCGTCCGGCTGCTCGTGCTGTCCAGCTGGCGCCTCGCGCACTTCGGGCGACTGGTCGAGCACCCCGACCCGGTGCTCGCGGCGATCGCGGCGAAGGGCGTCAAGGAGCTGACCTACCACCGCCAGTACGCCGCCGAATGGGCCGTGCGGCTCGGGGACGGCACCGAGGAGTCGCACCGGCGGATGCGCCGGGCGATGGAGCGGGCCGCGCCGTACTTCGGCGAGCTGTTCACCGCGCACGACGTACGGGAGGAGGTCGCCGACGTGCTCCGCCAGGTCACCGGGGCGGCCGGACTGCCCATGCCGGTGTACCGGCCGCTGTCCGGCGCGGGCCGCGACGGCGACCACACCGAGCATCTGGCGCCGCTGCTGGCCGAGTTGCAGAGCGTGGCCCGTGCGCATCCGGAGGCGACATGGTGATCACGCCGACCGAGGCCCGGCGCGCCCGGCACATCGCCGAGCAGGTTCCGGATCCCGAGCTGCCCATGCTGACCCTCGCCGACCTCGGCGTCCTGAGGGATGTCGAGCTGACGGAGGACGGCACGGTGGTCGCGAGCCTGACCCCGACCTACTCCGGCTGCCCGGCCATGGCCGAGATGCGCGCCGACGTGGCGGCCCGGCTGAGCGCCGCCGGATACGCGCGGGTGGAGATCCGCACGGTCCTGAACCCCCCGTGGACGACGGACTGGATCACCGACACCGGCCGCCGCAAACTCACCGAACACGGCATCGCCCCACCAGGTGCGGCGCCCCGGGGCCCGGTCCCCCTCCTGCTGTCACCCACCCGGCGGACGGTCGCCTGCCCGCTCTGCGGCTCGGCGGACACCGAGGAGACCTCGCGCTTCGCCGCCACGTCCTGCAAGTCACTGTGGCGCTGCCGCGCCTGTCGCGAGCCGTTCGAGCACGTCAAGGAGATCTGATGGAAGGCCTCAAGGAAGAGCCGACGGGAGGCCCGCGGGCCGGGGCGGTGGCCTCGCCGGTGCCGGCGGGTTCCGCCACCCCGGCGGTCCACGCGCGCACTCGCCGCCGTCCGGCCTTCCACGCCCTGCGGGTCGCCTCCGTGGAGCCGCTCTGCGAGGACGCCGTCGCCGTCGGTTTCGCGATCCCGGCGGAGCTGGCGGAGGAGTTCGCCTTCGCGCCCGGTCAGTCGCTGACCCTGCGGCGCGAGATCGACGGACGCGACGAGCGCCGCTCGTACTCGATCTGTTCGCCGGCCGGTGCGACGCCACGCATCGGTGTACGGGTCGTGCCGGGCGGGCTGTTCTCCTCGTGGCTCGTGGACGACGTACGGCCCGGTGACACCGTCGACGTCATGGGCCCCACCGGGTTCTTCACCCCCGACCTCGGCACCCCCGGTCACCATGTGCTGATCGCGGCGGGCTCCGGCATCACGCCCATGGTCTCCATCGCCGAGTCCGTCCTGGCCGCCGATCCCTCCTCGACCGTCACCCTCTTCTACGGCAACCGCCGCAGCGCCACGGTGATGTTCGCCGACGAGCTGGCCGACCTGAAGGACCTGTACCCGGCCCGCTTCCAGCTCGCCCACGTCCTCTCCCGCGAACCCCGCGAGGCCGAGCTGCTGTCGGGTCGGCTCGACGCCGACCGGCTCTCGGCGCTGATCGGCTCCCTGGTCGACGTCGGCACCGCGGACCACTGGTGGCTGTGCGGCCCGCACGGCATGGTCCGCGACGCCCAGCGGGTGCTGGCCGGGCTCGGGGTGCCAAAGGACCGGGTCCATCAGGAGCTGTTCTACGCCGACGACGAGCCCGTGCGGGAGGCCCGGCACGAGGAGGCCGTCGCCGAGGGCCCCGTCAGCGAGGTCACCGTCACGCTCGACGGCCGCTCCACCACGGCCGCGCTCTCCCGCGAGCGCAGCATCCTGGACGGCGCCCAGCGCACCCGCCCCGATCTGCCCTTCGCGTGCAAGGGGGGCGTCTGCGGCACCTGCCGGGCCCTGGTCACCGACGGCAAGGCCGACATGCGGCGCAACTTCGCGCTCGAACCGGCGGAGGTGGCTGCGGGGTATGTCCTGACCTGCCAGTCGTACGCGGTGTCGGAGACGCTGACGGTCGACTTCGACACGTGAGGGATGAGGGCGGCGGGCGGCCTGGGGCGGGTTCGGTCGTGGGTCGGGTGCGGACGAACACCTCCACGACCTCCCGGGCCGGTCAGTTCCTCGCCGGCCGGCCCGCCGCCGCGCCGATCGACTCCACCAACGGCGACAGCCGGTAGGGCACGCGCTCCCTGAGCGCGACCTCCGTGCGGGTGCGCACGACGCCCGGCAGGCTGATCAGTGCCTGGATGACGTCCTCCAGGTGCGCGTTGTCCCGGGCCACCACCCGGGTCAGGAGGTCGCCGCCACCGGTGATCGAGAACGCCTCGATGATCTCCGGTACGGCCGCGAGCGCGTCCCCGACGTCGTCCAGGTGCCCCTGCGTCACCTCGATGTGTACGAACGCCAGCACGGGGTGACCGAGCGCGGCCGGGGAGAGGGACGGGCTCGTGCCCGTGATCACGCCGTCGCGTTCCAGCCGGTCGAGGCGGGCCTGCAGCGTGCCGCGGGCGACGCCGAGGATGCGGGCGCACTCCCGCACGCTGGTGCGCGGCTGGTCCAGGAGCAGCCGCAGGATGCGGGTGTCGAGCTCGTCCACCGCCATGGTCCGTTGGCCTCCCTCTGGCACCGGGTGAAGAGGCCGCACTGTACCAATGGCCCAGTGAATACGGCACCGGTTGAGCCACCGGGCCTCTGATGGTTTCCTGATGACCATCGATGGCGCCGCGCAGCGCAGGACGGCAATGAGGCCGGTCCGTGCCCGCGGCGCCATTTCCATGCCGCGACGGCGTGGTCGGACTTCGAAGGCCCCGCGGGGGCCTCAGCGAACGGGAGAGGACGGGCGGCCGGCGGTGAAGAGGATGTTCATGGCTCCGGACCCGGGGCGCCTGAGGCTGCGGGTCGCGCTGCGGGCGGTGCTCGGCATCGGTCTCGCGGTGACCGCGGCGGAGGCGGCCGGGCTGTCGCTGACCGCCTCGATCACGGCCGGGCTCACGGCGCTCCTCGCCCTCTTCACGGTCGCCGACCCCACCGTGCGCGGTCAGGTGGTCACCACCGCCCTGCTGCCCGCCGCGGGCTTTCCGGTCCTGGCCCTCGCGACGGTGCTGCACGACCTGCCGACGCTGCGCGACGCGGTCTGGCTCGTGGTGATCTTCTGCGGCGTCCATGCCCGCCGCTGGGGGCCACGCGGCCACGCGCTCGGCATCTTCGCCTTCATGACCTTCTTCGTCACCCAGTTCCTGCACGCCGTCCCCGGCCAGCTGCCGGAGCTGTACACGGCCATGACCCTCGCGCTGACGGCCTCCTCGGCCGTGCGCTTCGGCGCCTGGTGCATCGAGCGCCGCTTCCCGCCGCCGACCGCCCCCGCCCCGGGCGACGGCCGGGGACTCGCCCGGTCCACCACCCGGCAGGCCTTCCAGGCGAGCGCCGCCTGCGCCTTCGCGATGGCCGTCGGGCAGGTCCTCTCGCAGGAACGCTGGTACTGGGCCGTCGGCACCGCCTGGTGGATCTTCGTGAACACCACCTCGCGCGGCGAGACCCTGGTCCGCGGCTTCCGGCGCCTGGTCGGCACGGTCACCGGCATCCTCGTCGGCCTGCTGGTCGCCGTCCCCCTGCACGGCGCCCCGGCCCCCACCGCCGCACTGGTCGCCGTCTGCGTGTTCGGCATCTTCTACACCGCCGCCGTGTCGTACTCCTGGATGATGCTCTGCGTCACCGTGATGGCGGCCCTGCTCTACGGTCTCCTCGGCGTCCTGGACCCCGCGCTCCTCGGCCTGCGCCTGGCGCAGACCGGGGTCGGCGCGCTCGGCGCCGCCCTCGCCGTGGCGCTCGTCCTCCCGGTCACCACGCACGCCGTCACCGACCGGTGGGTGCGCCGGGCCCTGCACGCGGTGCACGCCTGCACCGCGACGGCGGCCCGGAGCCTCGCCGGAGACCCCGACGCGGACCCGGCCCCGCACGTGGCGGAGCTGGAGGCGCTCCTCGGGCGCGTACGGCTGTCCCTCGCGCCCCTGGTCCACCCCCTCAACCCGTTGCGCCGACGCAAGGAACGGGCCCGCCGGGTGCTCGCCCTGCTCGACGACTGCGCCCGCGAGGCCCGGGGCCTCGGGGAGGTCGTGCGAGCCCCCCACGGCACCCGGGGTGTCCGCCACGCTCCCCGCACGGCCCGCGCCGACCACGGCGGACCCCGTAGCGCATCCGGGGCGCACCCTCTCGCCGTCGAGGCCGACCCGGGCGCCTCCTCCCACGGAGCCCGCCTCACCGCCGCCTGCCTCCGCGTCGAATCGGCCGTCGAGACCCTGGTCGGCGCGCTGCCCGAGCGCCCCGCCCCGGCGCACGCCGGCGCCCCGCACCCGGACCGTCACCCCGGCGCGGAGCAGGCCCTCGCACATCTCCACGGTCTGGAACGCGCCCTCGCGGACCTGGCCCCGCCGCTGCGCGGTTCCTCCCTCGTACAGACTTTGGTCTAGACCTCCTGCTACTGTTCGCCCGCACACCGGGCGAGCGGGAGGGGACGACAGTGACGACAGCGCCTCGGGCGACGGGCGGACGGCGGCCACGACGGGCCTACATCGGCTCGTTCACCTCGGCGGGCGGCCCCGGCGTCCTCGCCGCCGTCGTGGACGACGAGAGCGGTGCGCTGACCGCCCTCGGCGGAGCGGACGACGTTCCCGACCCGTCCTACCTCGCCCTCGCACCGGACGGCGACACCCTCTACGCCGTCAGCGAGCGGACCGAGGGTGCCGTGGCCGCCTACCGGGTGACGGGCGACAAGCCCGAGTTGACCGGGCCGCCCGTGACGGTGGGCGTCGGTCCCACGCACCTGTGTCTGCACGCCGGCCACGTGCTGAGCGCCGACTACGGCTCCGGCAGCGTCACCGCCGTCCCCCTGCTGCCCGACGGCACCCTCGCCCCCTCCTCGTCAGGAACGCTCCGGCACACCGGAGCGGGGCCGGACCGGCTTGACCGGCGGGAAGCGCACGCCCACCAGGTGGTGCCCGCCCCGGACGGCCGCCACTTCCTCGGCGTCGACCTCGGCACGGACTCGGTGCGGGTGTGCGCGCTCGACGACGGCGTCCCCGTCGTGCTCCACGAGACGGCGCTGCGGCCGGGCTCGGGACCACGTCACCTCGCCCTCCACCCGGGCGGGCCCGACGGACCGGACGGGGCGTCCGTGTACGTCCTGAACGAACTCGCCGCCACGGTCACCGTGTGCCGTTGGAGGGCCCCTGACGGCCCGCTGGAGCCGCTGCGAGAGATATCGGTGCTCCCGCAAGCCTCCGCGGGCGACGCGTACCCCTCGGGCATCGTCGTGTCCTCCGACGGGCGTTTCCTGTGGACCGCCACCCGGGGCGCGGACGTCCTGTCGGTGCTCGCCGTCGAGGACGCCGGGCCGCGCCTGGTCGCGACCGTGCCCTGTGGCGGCCACTGGCCGCGCGCCCTCGCCCACGCGGCCGGGACGCTGTACGTGGCCAACGAGCGGTCGGGCGACGTCACCTGGTTCACGGTGGACCCGGAGACGGGCACACCGGTGCGCGGCGGCTCGATCGAGGTGCCGGCGGCGTCCTGTGTCGTCCTGGACGTCTGAACGGCAACCCGGTACCGGCACGGCCGAGGGCCCGCTCCTACGAGAGGAGCGGGCCCTCGGCAGTACGGGTCGCGGTCCGGGATCCGAGCACCCGGCTCAGCGAACCGGCATGCCCTGCGGCTGCTGCGGCGCGATGCCGAGCGCGGTGGTGTACTTGCCGAGCGCCAGCTTGCCGATCGCCGGGTAGGGGCCGAGCGCCTCGGCGGCGGAGCAGCCCGCCTCCTTCGCGGCGGCCTCGATCAGACCGGCGTCGATCTCCGGCCCTATCAGGTACGGCGCGAGAGCCAGCTGCTGGGAGCCCGAGGAACGCAGCTGCTCGGCCACGGAGGTGATGGAGCCCTCCTGGTCGAGGGCGGCCGCCATCACCGGCACGGCGAGGCGCGCGGCCAGCAGCATGCCCGTGATCCCGGCGGCCTGCACGGCCTCCTCGCCGCCCACGGTGGCGAGGACGATGCCGTCCGCGGCGGTGGCCACGGTGAACAGCCGGGCCCGGTCGGCACGCGCCAGACCGGCCTCGGACAGGCGCACGTGCAGCGCCTCGGCGAGCAGCGGGTGCGGGCCGAGGACATCGGTCAGCTCGGCCGCGATACGGCTCTCCATGACGGCCTGGCGGACCTGGCGCAGGGTGGCGCTGTCCGGGCCGGCCAGCAGGGGCACGACGACGGCGACGAGGCCATCCGGCTCCTTGACGTCCAGACCGGCGGCACGCGCCTGCTCGTAACGGGCGGTGCGCTCCTCGGCGGCGCGGGCGAGCACCGACTGCAGCGTGGGGAACTCGTCGCCGCCACCGTCGACATAGCCGATACGGGCGTCGAGGCCGGGCAGCTCGGAGCGCGCGATGCTCACGACCTCCTCGGCGAGGCCGCGCGTGGCGGCGCTGGGCGTGCCGGGCACCGCGAGGACGAGCGCGGGCGCGCCCTCGGGAGCCGCCAGGGGCTCCGGGCGGCGGTGCCGCCCGGGCTGGCGGGGTCGCGGCATTCGTACTGGCAGGCCGGACGCGGGCCCAGTGGGGGAGCTCATGGCGCCGCATGTTACTGGCTTCTTGGGCTCCCCTGTTCGGGGAGGGTGCAGGTGAGCGGTATCCGTCCTGATTTGTCTGATGAGTTACGGGCCGATCAGGGTCGATCACTACCGCATATATCTACCAAGAGCCGCACTTGGGTGTGAACGGTGGTGCTTGTCCGATAGGCTGGATTACTCACTTTTGTGGGGACTACTTTTCGGCCACCACGTACAACATCCGCTCGTCGTACGGCAACCCCAGCCCCTCACCCGCCAGCGCGGCCGCGATGCGCACGGCTCCGACCAGCGGATCTCCCTCCGCCGGCACCAGCGGCGCGTGCGGCAGCAGCTTCGCCAACTCCGCCGCCAGTGGGACGCGCAGCGGATCGCCCAGCTCGAACAGGCCGCCGGTCAGGGCCACTCGGGGCTCGCCCGACGCCGGGCAGACGGCGGCCGCCGCGTCGGCCATGTGCCGGGCCGCCTCGCGCAGGACGTCCGCCGCCACAGGATCGTCCGCGGCGCCCGCGCCCACCTCGGGCGCGAAGGAGGCGAGGACCGCCGGGCGGTCGGGCCTCGGGTAGAGCAGACCGGGAAGTCCGTCCAGCGGGCCGAACAGCCTTTCGGCGCGCGCCAGCAGCCGCGCCGAACCACCGCTGCGCCCGTCGTACGCCCGCAGCGCCGCCTCAAGCCCGGCCCGCCCGATCCACGCCCCGCCGCCGCAGTCCCCGAGCAGATGGCCCCAGCCGTCCGCCCGGCGCCAGCTCTCCAGGTCCGTGCCGATCGCGATCATCCCGGTGCCGGCCGCGATCACCGCGCCCGGCCGCACACCGAGGGCGCCGGTGTACGCGGCGACCGCGTCGGCCACCAGCGCGATCCGCCGCACCCCCAACTCGCGCGTCAGCGCCGACGGCAGCTCCGCGCGCAGCTGCTCGCCGAGCGTCGCGAACCCGGCGGCCCCCACGGCCACGGCGACCGGCCGACCGCACCCGGCCTCGTCGATCAACCGTCGCGCCATGGGCAGCAACCGCTCCAGCAGATGCCCGGCGTCGATCCCGCGTGCCGCGGTCCGCACGGGCTCCCGGGAGGCCACCGGCTCTCCGAGCACCTCGGTGCCCCGGGCCAGGACCGCCCGCAGTCCGGAGCCGCCGGAGTCCACGGCGAGCACGACGGGATGCGCTGCGCCGCTCATGGCGGTCGCCGGTCCACGGGAGCGCCGCTCTGGGGGGCCGGCATCCTGCCGAGCAGCAGCACCCCCTGCCGCGTCCATGACGTCAGGTCCGTGCAGAGAGGACGCCGGGCGGGCCGAGGGTGAGAGCCAAGGCGGTGGAGCGGCCCGAGCACCGGATGCGACAAGTCCCCTCCTTCCCGGTGACCGGCGGCGTGACCTGCTCGACCGGTTCGAAGATCTGGATGACGACGAAGGGTAGCGCCTGCGGGGCGGGCGGTGCGGGCGTCCTGCCGGGGTATGCGGGGTGTCTGTGTGTGCCAGTAGAGTGACGCGCCGTGGCACCACGACCTTTGCATGAACTTGTCGAAGCGGGCTGGGCGAAGGCCCTTGAGCCGGTGGCCGAACGTATCGCCGGGATGGGGGACTTCCTGCGGGCCGAGATAGCGGCGGGCCGGACGTACCTGCCGTCCGGGGCGAACGTCCTGCGGGCCTTCCAGCAGCCCTTCGACGACGTCCGCGTCCTGATCGTCGGTCAGGATCCCTATCCCACACCCGGCATGGCGATCGGGTTGAGCTTCGCCGTCTCGCCGGAGGTGCGTTCGCTGCCGGGCAGCCTGGAGAACATCTACCGCGAGATGCACTCCGACCTCGGGCTGCCCAGGCCGTCGAACGGCGATCTGACGCCGTGGGCACAGCAGGGCGTCCTGCTGCTCAACAGGGCCCTCACCACGGCCCCGCGCAAGCCGGCGGCGCACCGCGGAAAGGGCTGGGAGGAGGTCACCGAGCAGGCGATACGGGCGCTGGCCGGACGGGGGAAGCCGCTGGTGTCCATTCTCTGGGGCCGCGACGCGCGCAATCTGCGGCCGTTGCTGGGAGAGCTTCCGGCGATCGAGTCCGCGCATCCGTCCCCGATGTCGGCCGACCGGGGTTTCTTCGGTTCGCGTCCGTTCAGCCGGGCCAACGACCTGCTGCTGAGCCAGGGCGCCCAGCCCGTGGACTGGCGCCTGCCGTAGGGCACGGTTCACATGCGTGGCTCGGAGGATGTCGGTCTTCCGGCCGGGGCCTCCCTCAGGGACGAGCGGTGCGGTCCCGGCGCGGGCGGCCCGCAGACCCCCGCGCCGGACCGGTGACCGAGGCAGCCGGGCACCCGTACCGGTGGCCGGAGGACGCCCCCACGACCCGTCGCACAGGAGCGACGGCGAAAAACGTGGTGTGCGGCCCCGACGGAACCGGGTAACGTCATGGTCATGTTCTTCCAGACGCCGATTTACGAGTGAGAGCGTGATGGGCCCCTGCTGACGTCCTTCGACGTCGCCGCGCCCGTCCCCCACCGATGAATCCGTAGACCACTTCGCATCATTCCGGGAGAACCCATGAGCAAGAACATCAACAACCCCGTGGGCATGGGCGGCGGCAAGCGCAAGAAGCTGTCCCGCGCCGAACGGCAGAACAACGGTCCGCACCGCAACCAGGACCGCCAGGTCGCCGCCGACCAGAAGGCGGAGCTGCTGCGCAAGATGCGCGAGAAGGCCGGCACGGCCGAGGACGCCGGGCAGACGGGCGACGACACCGCACAGCGCTGACGCACCGCCGCCGCAGGGCGGCACCGTCGCCCGCTTCCCACCCCCGGGCCCGGCCCGGCCCGCCTGCCGCCGGACGACACGGAGTGGTCCCGTGCCCCACGGCGGTCCGAGGGTCTTCGCCCAGCCGGATCTGCGTCTTCCCGTCCTTCCGTCCCCCCGTCGCTCAGCCGACGACCGCCGCGCGCACGCACAGCACGTCCGGCAGGTGCGACATCAACTGGTGCCAGGTGTCGCCGTCGTCTGCCGACGCGTACACCTCGCCGTTGCGGTTGCCGAAGTACACGCCCGCCGGGTCCGCGTCGTCCGTGCACATCGCGTCGCGCAGGACCGTGCCGTAGTGGTCCTCGGTCGGCAGGCCCGCCGACAGCGGCTCCCAGCTCTTGCCCGCGTCCGCCGTGCGGTAGACCCGGCAGCGGCGGTCGGCCGGGACGCGGTCGGCGTCGGCGGTGATCGGGAACACATAGGCGGTGTCCCCGCGGTGCGGGTGGGCGACGGCCGCGAACCCGAACGTGGAGGGCAGGCCCTCGCCGATGTCCTCCCAGTGGGCGCCCCCGTCGTCGCTGCGGTACACCCCCCAGTGGTTCTGCAGATACAGCCGGTCGGGGGTCACCGCGTCCCGGGTGACCTTGTGCACGCACTGCCCGAACTCCGGGTTCGGGTCCGGAAGGAACACCGCCGAGACGCCGGAGTTAGAGGGCGACCAGCTCGCGCCGCCGTCCTCGGTGCGGAAGACCCCCGCGGTGGAGACGGCCACGGTCATCGCGCGCGGGTCGCGCCGGTCGGTGAGGATCGTGTGCAGCCCCTCGCCACCGCCGCCCGGCACCCACCTGTCGCGCGTCGGGTGCTCCCACAGCGGCCGCACCAGCTCGAAGCTCACCCCCCGGTCCTCGGAGCGGTAGAGCGCGGCCGGCTCCGTGCCCGCGTACACCACGTCCGGCTCCGCCGCCGCCGGGTGCAGCTGCCACACGCGCTCCAGCGAGGCACCGGTGTCCTGGGGGAACCTGACGGCCGGCCGGGCCGGCTCGGTCCAGGTGCGGCCGAGGTCGTCGGAGTGGAAGACGGAGGGGCCCCAGTGGGCGCTGTCGCCGCCGACGAGGAGCCGCGGGGTGTCCGTACGGGTGTCGATGGCGACCGCGTAGACGGCCTGCGCGTTGAAGTACGGGGTCTCGTCGAACTGCCAGGTGTCACCGCGTCGGCGCCCGATGAACAGCCCCTTGCGTGTGCCTACGGTGAGCAGTACCTCGGCCATCCCGGCCACCTCCTGGACATCGTCGTCTCAGCCATGGGCCAGTCTGCACCCCGCCACTGACAGTCACCCCCTGACACGCCTTCGCCCCAGGTCAGCGGGCGTGGAGGGGTGCGGTGTGCGGGCCGGGGACCGGCCGGGCCCGGCGGGGGTGACCCACGTCGCATGAGCAGAGGGCGGGCCGCCGCCGTATGGGAGAGCGGTCCGGCAGTCCTGCGTGCGCGAGGGAGGGTGCCTCCGATGGTGGCATTCCGTGGTCCGAAGGTGTGGCTGTGGCGATGGCGGCGCAACCCGCTCAGACGCCGCGGCGACCGGCTGGAGTCCTATGTCGTCCTGCTCACCTTCGCCCTGACGCTGTTCGGCGGGGTGACGACGGGCCTCATGGCCGCCGGCTCGGTGGAGTCCGGTCTCGCCCGCCAGCGCGCCGAGTGGCGCCCGGTCGGCGCGGTCCTCACCGAGGACGCGCCGGAGCCCTCCGGCCAGAGCGGCACGGGCACGGAGAAGGTCTGGGCGAAGGTCCGCTGGACGGCCCCGGACGGTTCCGCCCACGAGGGACAGGCACGGGTCGACCCCGCCACCCTGATGGGCGCCCCCGTCACCGTGTGGACGGACGCCGAGGGCCTGCTGGTCACCAAGCCCGCCAGTGAGGCCCAGGCCCGGCTGCGCGCCACGCTCGTCGGCACGCTCGCGGGTCTGTTCGTGGCCGCCGTGCCCTTCGTGGGCGGCCGGCTCGTCCGGGGCCGGATGGAGCGGCGGCGGATGGACCAGTGGGACGAGGAGTGGGAGCGGATCGGCCCGCTCTGGGAGCGCAAGATCTGGTGAGAGCGGTCGGGGCGGACATGTGACGGTGACCGCCGCGGCCCCCCCGGCGCCGTATCGGGTCCGTGGGGGAGGGTTCCGCACATGGCCGGCGGCCGGACGAGGCCCGTGGGGGGAGGCTCCGTCCGGCCGCCGGGGGACTCACCGGTGGGTGAGGAGCGGGCTCACCGGTAGGTGATGTCCGAGGAGGCGTACAGGCAGTTGGTGCTGTCGGGGCCCGTGCCGGCTGCGGTGTTGTTGTTGTACTTCTGGCACGGGACGACCTTGCGGCCGCTGTCGTTGAGGATCGTGATCCTCCGCAGGGTCGCCACGTCGCCCCGGTTGACGTTGATGCCGACGAGCCGCGCGGTGGAGCCCGTGCCGGTCACCTCGATGTTGTTGAGGTTCACCTTGCGGGTGTACTGCGTGGAGCAGTCGCCGCACGAGCGGTACAGCGTCTTGAACTCGCTGACCGCGAAGTTGGAGATGTTCAGGGTGCCGGGCCCGTTGTGCTGGAAGACCTTGTCCGCCGCCTTCCGGGCGCCGCCGCCGGTCACCGTGTAGGTGGAGCCGCCGCGGAAGGTCGCCGCGTCCTCGCCGACGTCCTCCCACCAGACGTTCTGCAGAGTGCAGTTGCCCTCGCAGTGGATGCCGTCGGCGCCGGGCGCGCCGATGATGACGTTCTTCAGGGTCGCGCCGGCCGCGAGCTTGAAGATCGGGTCCTGGCCCTCGTCCTGGCCGTCGCCGGCCAGTTCGCCGCTGCCGTAGTAGCGGACCATGCCGCCGTCCCTGGTGCCCGACACCGAGATGGTGGAGGACACCGGCTGACTGCCGTTGGCGGACGGCCAGGTGGCGGCGTTCGCCGGAGTGGCCCCGCTAGTCATGATCATGCCAAACGAGAGGCTGAACGCGGCGAGCGTGCCGGTCAGCGCGCGCGTGCGGGCACGCGGACGTGCTGCAGAAGTCATGTCCCGATTCCTTCTGTTGTCCTGGCGGATGGGGGGTGGCGGAGCTCAGAGTTTCCCGGCGCCCGCGCCCGACGTCACCGAGGCGACGACGGAGGAGACGGGCTCGGCGGTGTAGCCGTAGGGCGGGGCGGTGAAGCTGCCCGCCCGGGAGATCTCGGTGGCGGCCCCACCGAGGTCGTTGCCGCGCAGGTTCGCGTAGCCGTCCACGTCACTGCTGCGGTTCGTGGTGACCGCGACTCCCGTGTTGCGGAAGACGTTGTTCTCCACGAGCATCTGGGCGCCCATGCGCGAGTGGCAGGCGGTCTCGGCGCCGTCCACGTAGTTGTTGTAGAAGTGCCCGGTGCCGAAGCGCAGGCTGGGGATGCGCGAGTACACGTCGCTGAAGTGGTTGTGGTGGTACGTCACCTTCAGGTGCCCGGTGTCCTCGGAGGCGTTCTTGTCGCTGTGGCCGACGAGTGAGCCCTTGAAGTGCTCCTTGAAGGTGTTCCAGGACACCGTCACGTTGTCCGAGCCGTGGTTGATGTCCAGCAGGCCGTCGTAGTGGTCCTTGTCGTGCGTGCGGTCCGCGGAGAAGGAGTTGTGGTCGATCCACACCTTCGTGGACTCCTGGACCGTGATCCCGTCCGCGGGCGCGACCGGCCTGCTGATGTTCAGGTTGCGGACGACGACGTTGGTCCGCTCCTTGATCCGCAGGCCGCCACCGGTGAACCCGGACGACGAACCCACGCCGAGCACCGTGGTGTGGGAACCGAGGTCCACCTGGCCGCTCAGTGAGATCAGGCCGCTCACGCGGACGACCTTGGCCGTGTCGCCGGTGACGGCGGCCTTGAACGCGGCGAGCGTCGAGACCGTGACGGGGGCGGCGCCGCCACCACCGGTGGTCCCGGCGCCGAAGCCGACCGGGGAGGTCTCCGCCGCGGCGGCGGAGTGCGGCAGGGCGAGGGCGGCGGTCGTCACCAGGGCGGCCGCCGCGGCCACCAGAACCGATCTTTGCGCCTGTGTACGTGGGGGGACGGTACGCATGCGGGTGCGTCCCTTCAGGGGAGATGCTGTCGGGCTATGTATATGAACGAGATTCACTATTGTGATCCACGTGTGCGAGCGGAAGGAGTGCCGCGTGGATCTCGATGATGCAGGTGGAGCGATTTCCCGGGAACGGACTGGCTCCGGCGGGCCCGGACCCTGGGGTGGGGTACGGTCGCCGGTTCACACTGCTGAACGGAACGTAGAGGGCAAGCGCTTTCTAGTCAACGCTTTGCGCAAAAGAGGTTGGGTCGGGCCTGGTGGGGGCTGCGGGCCGCGTCGGGTGCGGGCGCGGGGCGAGGTCGCCGGGGTGGTGCGAGCGAATTCTTTCGACGTGTGGGAGCGCTTCCATGGCTGCCATGCCCATGTCACGATGCTGATCCGCTCATCCGAACCGCTCCCTCCTTTCTGCCGATCTCCGTCACAGGAAGGCACGACGACGTGACCCCCACCCCCCACGACCGGGCGCGGACATCGCCGCGCTCGGTGCTCCTCACGCTGCTGGCGGCCCTGGTGCCGCTGCTCGCGGCCGCACTGCTGACCGCGCCCACCGCCGCCGCGGCGGACGCGAGGGCCGAGGCCGCTCCCCGGGCCGCGCTCACCGAGATCACTGGCTTCGGCACGAACCCCAGCAACCTGCAGATGTACCTGTACGTGCCGGACAGCGTCACCACGAAGCCGGCGATCGTGGTGGCCGTGCACTACTGCACCGGCTCGGGACCGGCGATGTACAACGGCACCGAGTACGCCTCGCTGGCCGACCGGTACGGGTTCATCGTCGTGTACCCGTCCGTCACCCGCAGCAGCAAGTGCTTCGACGTCGCCTCCCCGCAGGCGCTGACCCGCGGCGGCGGCAGCGACCCCGTGGGCATCAAGTCCATGGTCGACTGGACCGTCCGCACCTACGGCGCCGACACCAGCAGGATCTTCGCCACCGGTATCTCCTCCGGCGCGATGATGACCAACGTCCTCCTCGGCGACTACCCCGACGTGTTCGCCGCCGGCGCCGCCTTCGCGGGTGTGCCCTTCGCCTGCTTCGCCACCACCAACGGCTCCGAGTGGAACAGCGACTGCGCGAACGGCAACGTCATCCGCACCCCGCAGGCCTGGGGCGATCTCGTCCGGGGGGCCCACCCCGGCTACACCGGACCCCGCCCGCGCATGCAGCTGTGGCACGGCACCACCGACGACGTGCTGCGCTATCCGAACTTCGGCGAGGAGATCAAGCAGTGGACCAATGTGCACGGCGTCGGCCAGACGCCGTCGGCCACCGACTCGCCCCAGGCCGGCTGGACCCGCACCCGCTACGGCGGCACCGGTGACCGCGCCCTCGTCGAGGCCATCAGCCTCCAGGGCACCGGCCACAATCTGTACGCCTGGGGCATGGCCGAGCGCGTCCTCACCTTCTTCGGCCTGAACGGCTCCGGCCCCGCGCCCCAGCCTCCGGCCGGCCCCTGCAAGGTGACCGTCACCACCCAGGCCTGGAGCACCGGCCTGACCGCGTCGGTGACCGTCACCAACACCGGTACGACGGCGGTCGACGGCTGGAAGCTGGGCTTCACCCTCCCCTCGGGACAGACCGTCACCGGCGGCTGGGGCGCCACGTACAGCCCGACGAGCGGCGCCGTGACCGCGACCAACGCCTCGTACAACGCCGCGATCGCCCCCGGCGCGAGCGTCAGCATCGGCTACCAGGCCAACCACACCGGCAACAGTGCCGCACCCTCGGCGTTCTCGCTCAACGGGGCCGTGTGCAAGGGCGGTTGACGTGATGTGACGTGACCCGATCCGACCCTGTGTCCTGCTCCGGCCGGCCCCTTCCGGGCGGGCGCCCACGCGGCGCGCGCCCGGAGACGGTTCGTCCTGCCCGACCTCCGAGAAAGGCACCGCACTTGCGACCGCTCAGCAGCCCACAGCCCGCCGAGCCGTCGAGCCGGGCGCCGCTCGCGACCGTGCTCGCCACCTGCGTCCTCGCCCTGGCCCTGGTGGTGGCGTCGTCCGCCGTGGTCGCCCTGGTCGGGAGCCCGCGGCGGGCGGAGGGGGCCGGCACGGGCGAGACGGCGTCGTCCGCCCGGCACTGGGTGAACACCTGGTCCGCCATGCCGCAGCTGACCGAGCCGGGCAACATGCCCCCGGCGCCGTTCACCGGGGAGCGGGCCGTACTGGTCGACACCACCCTGCGGCAGACCGTGCGGGTCACCACCGGCGGCGACCGTGTCCGGCTGCGCTTCTCCAACGCCTTCGGCGGCAGCGCGCTGCCGCTGACCGCCGTGACGGTTGCCCTGCCGCTGGAGGGGCGGGCCGGGGTCGCGGCGATCGAACCCGGCACCTCCCGGACCGTGACGTTCAGCGGCCGGGAGTCCACGACCGTACCGGTCGGCGCCCAAGTGGTCTCCGACCCGCTGGACTTCACGCTACGGCCGGGCACGGTCCTCACGGTGACCGCGTACCTGGCCGAGGGGCAGGCGTCGCTCGCCCTCACCTCGCACCCCGGCTCCCGCACCACCTCGTACCTCGACCACGGCGACCGCACCGAGGACGCGGACCTCCCCGGCGCGACCCCGACCAACCACTGGTACCTGCTCAGCGACATCGAGGTGCTGTCCCGGCCCGCCACGTCCTCGGTCGCCGTCCTCGGCGACTCGCTCACCGACGGCCGGGGCTCCACCACCAACGGCAACAACCGCTGGCCCGACCAGCTCTTCGACCGTCTCCAGCAGCGGCCCGGCACCCGGCACCTCGCCGTGGTGAACCTGGCGGCCGGCGGCAACCGTGTCCTCAACGACGGTCTCGGCCCCAACGCCCTCGCCCGCCTGGACCGCGACATCCTG
Source organism: Streptomyces bottropensis ATCC 25435 (assembly GCF_000383595.1). Taxonomy (NCBI): domain Bacteria; kingdom Bacillati; phylum Actinomycetota; class Actinomycetes; order Kitasatosporales; family Streptomycetaceae; genus Streptomyces; species Streptomyces bottropensis. The sequence goes on from NZ_KB911581.1 coordinate 4,326,324, forward strand.
GCACACAGCGGCGTCGAACAACTGATCGTCTTCGAGGGCGTCAACGACCTCGGCACCGCCGAGGCCACCCCCGCCGCCCAGCAGCGCGTCACCGCCGACCTGATCGCCGCCTACGAGCAGATCGTCGTCCGCGCACACGCCCAGGGCATCCGTGTCTACGGCGCGACCCTCCTGCCCTTCGGCGGCAACACCCCCTACGACGACACCGCCGGACACCGCGAGGCCGCGCGGCAGGCCGTCAACACCTGGATCCGCACCAGCGGACGCTTCGACGCCGTCATCGACTTCGACCGCGCGGTCCGCGACCCGCGGAACCCCGGCCGGCTCCTGCCCGGCCTCCACGACGGCGACTGGCTGCACCTCAACCCGGAGGGCTACCGGATCCTGGCCGAGACGGTCCCGGCCCGGCTCCTCCAGCGGGGGTGAGCGGCCGACCCGCCGCCGGACCGACGCGGTCCCGCTCGGTCCGCTCGGCCTCGGGCGGACCGGCGCGAGGCCGTACGGCAGCGTGCGCCGGGGCCGCTTCAGCGCCGGCCGGTGTGGGCCGCCGTCATGAGCGACTCCCAGTCGGGGAGCTTGACCACACCTCTGCCCAGCGAGGCCCCGAGCGCCGCCTCGGCACGCTCGATCGCCTGCCAGCCCCACCACTCGACCGGCTCGCACCCCTCCGCGCGCAGGGCCGCCACCGGGTCGTCCGGCACGCGCCTGGACGCCAGCTCCGGCGCGTCCAGCAGGAGCGATGTCACCGTCTCCTTGGCACAGGGGCGGTTGGTGCCGATCACTCCGGTGGGGCCGCGCTTGATCCAGCCGGCCACGTACTCGCCGGGAGAGGGCCGGCCGTCGCGCAGCACGCGCCCGGCGCTGTGCGGGACCGTGCCGCCGGCCGGGTCGAAGGGGAGGCCGTCGAGGGGGACGCCCCGGTAGCCGACCGAGCGCAGGACCAACTGTGCCTCGACCTCCTCGTAGCGGCCGGTGCCGGTCAGGCCGCCGTGAGCGTCGGGTTCGGTGCGCTCCAGGCGTACGCCGCAGACCCGGTCGCCGTCGGCGAGGATCTCCACGGGGCGCAGGAAGAAGCGCAGCCGGATGCGGCGACGGCCGTAGGGGGCCGGCGCGGTGGCCCAGCCACGCAGGACCTCCACGTTGCGGCGCCGGGCGGCGGGGAGGGACGAGGGGTCGACGTAGTCCGGGTCCAGCTCCAGCTCGGCCGGGTTGACGTCGACCCGGGTGTCCGGGAGGGTGCTCAGCTCGCGCAGCTCCTTGGTGGTGAAGCGGGCGTGCGAGGGGCCCCGGCGGCCCACCATGTGGACGCGGGTGACCTCGCTGGCGGCGAGGGAGGCCAGCGCGGCCTGCGGCATGTCGGTGGGGCTCAGCTCGGTCGCGCCGCGCGCCAGCATGCGGGTGACGTCCACCGCGACGTTCCCGACGCCGATGACCACGGCCGTCCGCGCGCCGAGGGCGGGTCCGTCGAACGCGCAGGCCGTCGCGTCCGGATGGGCGCTGTACCAGGAGACGAACTCGGTGGCCGACCAACTGCCGCGCAACTCCTCGCCCGGGATGCCGAGCCGACGGTCGGCGGCGGCGCCCACGCAGTACACGACCGCGTGGTACAGCTCCCGCAGCCGGGCGGCACCCACTCCGTCCGAGCCCACCCGGACACCGCCGAGGAAACGCACCCGCTCGTGCTCCAGCACGGCACGCAGGTTGTTCTGCAGCGACTTGATCTTCTCGTGGTCCGGCGCGACCCCGTAGCGCACCAGGCCGTACGGGCACGGCAGCCGGTCCAGTACGTCGACGAGCACGTCCGGGTCCTGCTGGACGAGGCTCTGGGCGGTGTAGCACCCGCTCGGCCCCGATCCGACGACGGCGACACGTAGCACGGCGGAACTCCTTTGCGCGAGGAGATCGCTGGTGTCTCCAGGATGGCACCGCGGCGCCCGCCGGGGGAGGGGCGCGGACGTGAGGCAGGGGTGCTGCGCCGTAGGGGTGCCGTGCGCCCCCGGTACGCGTGCCTATTCGCAGAGAATGTGATCATGCGCTTACGTTGCGTATGTGCTGGAAGCATCCTTTCTCAATCTTTCCGACCGCCACTGGCAGGACGGCGCCATGAGCGTGCGGCCCGCCTGGGAGGTGCAGGAGCATGACGGAGCCACGGCATGGTTCAACGCGCGGCTGGCCTTCCCGGACGGCGCCGCGGTGGAGGTGCTCGCCGTGGTCTGCGAGGGCCGGCTGTCCCTGGAGGACGTGCGCGCCCAGCCGCCGCTGTCCCTGGACGACCTGACGGAGCTGGCGGACTGGATCGAGGGCCCGCTGTTCGAGGCGTGCGGCACCACGCCCGAGTACCCCGAGGAGGAGCTGCCGGGGACGGCGCACGGATCCGGGCGGCGGGCCAGGCCCGCGTGGCCGCGCGGGGTGGAGGGGCGGCGGCTGGTGGCCGAGGAGTACCTCGCGGCACAGCGGTCCGGCCACGACCCGGTCCTCGCCGTGATGTGCGCGACCGGGCACAGCCGCCGCAAGTCGCTCCGGCTGATCGCCGGGGCGCGCGACGAGGGCCTGCTCGGCCCCCGCCACGCCCGGCGCTGAGCAGGCCGCCGGCTACGTCGTCAGGTCGCGCATGCGGCTGATCTCCGTGGCCTGCTGGGCGATGACGTCGTCGGCCATCTCCTCGACCAGGATGTTGTTGCCCTGTGCCTTCACGTCCGTGGCCATGGTGATCGCCCCCTCGTGATGAGTGATCATCAGCTTCAGGAAGAGCCGGTCGAACTTCGCCCCGTCGAGGGAACCGAGTTCCTTCATCTGGGCCTCGGTCGCCATACCGGGCATGGCCTCGTGGTCGTGCGAAGTCTCGTGCTCGTCACCGTCGTTGACCTTCAGCCACCCCTCCATGGCCTCGATCTCGGGCTTCTGGGCGGCCGAGATGCGTTCGGCGATCCGCTTCACCTGGGTCGACTTCGCGTGGTCGGGGGCGAGTTCGGTCATCTCCAGCGCCTGGGTGTGGTGCACGATCATCATGCGCGCGTAGTCGAAGTCCGCGGAATTCGGAGTGTCATCCTCCGCTCGCTGCTTCTCAACTTCTTCCGGCGAAAGGGTTTGAGCCGCCTCACCCGGTTTTCCGGGGGCGATCACCGCAGGTCCGCTCGACCGGGCGGAACCGCCGTCGGGGTCCGCCCCGGACCCCGAGTCGCAGCCCGCGAGCGCCAGGAGAACGGCCGTCAGTGAGGCCGTGACCAGCGGCGCGCGGGGTGGGCGGCGAACGAGCACAGTGACCTCCTGGGGCACGGCAACGGGTGTACGCCTCTTGAGTGTTGACGAACTTTCCTCACACGCTTTCACTGATCGGTGATCAAATTTGTTCGTTACAAGTACATTGCCGCCTGTTGATCTGTGCATGATGAAGACGATACTTCGGAGGAGCCTGAACCGTTCGACTGCGAACGGCTACACGGGAGGACACAGTGACCCTGTTGAACAACCTTCGGACGCGGCGCAGACGTCTGGGGGTCGCCGCGACGGCGGCCGGTCTCCTGGCCGCGTTACTCACCGCCGGACCGGCGGCCGCGACTCCTGACCCCGGGGACGCGCCCGCCGTGCGGGAGAAGGTCTCCAAGAGCGACGCCGCCGAGGCGCGGGCGGCGATAGCCGCCGGCGAGATACCCGGCCAGGACGAGATCGTCCACTCCGCCAACATGCAGCACCTGACCAACATCCCCAAGGAGGCGCTGCCGGGCACCAACTCGGACCTCGCCTTCCAGGGCAAGTACGCCTTCGCCGGCAACTACGACGGCTTCCGGGTCTTCGACATCAGCGACCCGAAGGCGCCGAAGACCGTCGCCCAGGTGCTGTGCCCGGGCTCGCAGAACGACATCTCCGTCTCCGGCGACCTGCTGTTCCTGTCCACCGACTCCTCGCGCAGCGACAACTCCTGCAACAGCACCACGCAGCCCGCGACCGAGAAGTCGTCGTGGGAGGGCATGAAGATCTTCGACATCAGCGACAAGGCGCACCCGAAGTACGTCGCCGCCGTCGAGACGTCCTGCGGCTCGCACACCCACACGCTGGTGCCCGACGGCAAGAACGTCTACGTCTACGTCTCCTCGTACTCGCCGAGCGCCGCGTTCCCCGACTGCCAGCCTCCGCACGACGGCATCTCGGTCATCAAGGTGTCCCGCAAGCACCCGGAGCGGGCGAAGGTGGTCGGCTTCCCGGTCCTGTTCCCCGGTGAGGGTGCGGACGGCGGCGGCAACCCCGGTTCGCCCACGAACCCCGGTGTCTCCAAGACCACCGGCTGTCACGACATCACGGTGCTGCCGTCGAAGGACCTGGCGGCCGGCGCGTGCATGGGTGACGGCATCCTGTTCTCCATCAAGAACCCGAAGAAGCCGAAGGTCATCGACCGCGTCCAGGACAACGTGAACTTCGCGTTCTGGCACTCGGCCACCTTCAACCAGGACGCCGACAAGGTCGTCTTCACCGACGAGCTGGGCGGCGGCGGCGCGGCCACCTGCAACGCGGCGATCGGACCGAACCGGGGCGCCGACGGCATCTACGAGATCACCGGCAAGGGCGACGAGCGCAAGCTCGTCTTCAAGAGCTACTACAAGATCCCCCGCCACCAGGCGGACACCGAGAACTGCGTCGCCCACAACGGCTCGCTGATCCCGGTCGAGGGCAAGGACATCATGGTCCAGGCGTGGTACCAGGGCGGCATCTCCGTCTGGGACTTCACCGACTCCGCCAAGCCCGAGGAGATCGCCTACTTCGAGCGTGGCCCCATCTCCACCAGCACCCTGGTGGGCGGCGGCTCGTGGTCGGCGTACTACTACAACGGTTACATCTACTCGAACGACCTGGTGAAGGGCTTCGACGTCCTGAAGCTCGACGACCCGCGGACGAACCCTGCCCAGAAGGTCGGCATGTCCGAGCTCAACGTGCAGACGCAGCCGGACTACTTCGCCCGGTAGAAGCACCGCGACGGATCTGCCGTCATCCGTCCCGCCGGGCCCTTCGGGGACCGGCGGGACACCGCGTTGCAGGTGTGGCCCCCGACCGACCGGGGTGCCGTGCGAGGACATCCCGCGACTCCCGCGACTCCCGCGTCGGCCCACGGCCGGCGAACTATACTCGGCGCTTCCGGGTGGCGACCCGGTGTGCCGCCGCCCGGACGTCGTTCGTCCCGGGCCGCACGGGGGACGGTCCGGGACGGACGTCCGGCGGTGGTGCCCCAGCCGGCCGGTGAACAGCCCGTGGGTGCAGGGGACCCGGCCGTCCGGCCCGCTCGGGCGACGGGGCCCGACGGCCCCTCAGCCCACCAGATCCAGCACCGGCCGCAGCCCGTCCGGCCGTGCGGAGGCGGGCAGATGGTCGACGAAGTGCACCGCGCATCCCAGAGCCGCCGCACCGCCGTCGGCCCGCCGGTCGTCGCCCACCATCAACGTCTTCCGCGCGTCCACGCCGAGCGCCTCGCAGGCGAGCGCGAACAGCCGGGGATCCGGCTTCTGGACGCCGTGTTCGTACGACAGCGCGTACGCGCCGACGTACGCGTGGAGGCCGTGCGCCCGGAAGACCGGCCGCGGATCCCAGCCGATGTTGCTCACCACCCCGACGGCGATCCCGCGTTCCCGCAGGGTGGCGAGGACCTCGGCGGCGTCCGGGTAGGGGCTCCACGCCGACGGCGTCATATGGCGGTCGTACAGCGCGTCGTGGAGCGCCGGGTCGGGAAGTGCCACCCGGCGGGAGAGAGCCGTGTAGGCGGCCCGGTGCTGCTCGGCGCTCCGGTCCCGCGCCGCCCACAGCTCACCCGGCCCGCCCGTCGGCGGCTCCGCCGGATACGCCCCGCCCGGCAGCGCGCCGGCCCGCTCCAGGGCCTCGGCCGCCCGGAGCGACTCCGACTCGGGCAGGACGATTCCGGCGTCCCTCAGGACCGCACGGAGCCAGGACTCGGTGGACTCCGCACGGAAGAGAGTTCCGGAGAAGTCGAACAGCACCCCTTCGAGCGTCATGCCGCCGATCCTTCGTGCCCGCTCGCAGCCGGTCAAGTGCGCCTCGGGGCCCTCCACCTCTCGTACGTCAGCACCGCCAGCGCGATCGTCAGGCCGCCCAGGAGCCAGCCGCCCAGCACGTCCGACGCCCAGTGCACGCCCAGCCAGATCCGGCTCAGTCCGACACCGACGACGCAGACCACGGCCACCGCCACGGCGGTCCGCATGACGACGCGGCCGGCGCCGTAGCGGTGCAGGAGCCACACCAGCAGTCCGAGGACGACCGTGGCCGTCATGGCGTGGCCCGACGGGTACGCCGCGTAGTGGGCGGAGTCGACGGGGTCGGGCCACGCGGGCCGCTCCCGGCCCACGGCCGCCTTCAGCCCCTGCTGCAGCGCCGTCCCCACCGCGCACGTGATGCCCAGCCAGAGGGCGAGCCACCATTCCCGGTGGCGCCACACCAGCCAGACCGCGACGGCCGCGACCAGCAGACGCATCGTCACCGGGTCCCAGACCCAGTCCGTGAGGATGCGGAACGCCTGGGTGAGGACGGGGTCCGCTACAGCCCAGCCGTGGGTGGTGTTCGCGATGCTCTCGTCCAGCGACATGAGCGGCGCCCAGGAGATCGCGACCAGGACGAGCAGCAGGACGGAGGAGGCCGCGAAGGCCGCGGCGGCGCGGACGGTGCGGGTGGCCGGCGGCCGGTGGGGCGGCGCGTCGACGGTGGGGGTGTGCATACAGCGATCCTGACCGACTCCCGGGGGCCGAGGCCAACGCCGGGGCGTGAGATCACTGTCACGCGGCGCGTCCGGAGCAAAGCCGTCGCGTCGCACGTTGTCCTTGGGCTGCTCTTTATCCCCTCTTTGCCATGTCACGACCTACCGAGTGCCCGCAAAGCGGGAACGAAAGCCACCAGCACGGGTACGACCGGCACCAGCGCGGCGTACGCGGTCAACCGCAGCCGACGCGCCGGGGTGAGACGCCGCGGGGGAGCCAGCAACCGGTCGACCCGCCGCGGCACATGGTCCTGCGGCGTCGGACAGGGCCCGAACACGCCCCGGTCCTCGTTGAGGCCGACGAGGGCGAGGGCGATGGTGAGGCGGCCGTGGCGCCGGGAGGCGGTGTCGTCGGCGGCGAGTTCGACCAGCCGGTGCATCTCGTCCCGGAACGCGGCGAACACCGGCACCCGCGGGAAGCCGCCCGCGAGCGCCGCCGCACAGTGCAGCAGCCAGTGGTGCCGCGCCCGCGCATGCCCCTGCTCATGGGCCACCACCGCGTCCACCTGCCGTTCCTCCAGTCGGCGCAACGCCGCCGTGGTGATGACCAGTCGGGGCGCGGCACCGGGCAGCCACCAGGCGTCCGGCCGCTCGCCCTCCACCACCACGAGCCGGTCGCCGTCCGGCTCCTCACCGGGCAACAAGGGTGCGCGCAGGCGGAGTTCGGCATGACGCCGGTGCCGCTGCCGCCGGGCCCGGACGATCTCGCGGACCAGCATCGCCCCGGTCCACAGCCCGCCGCAGGCGAGCGCCACGGCGGTGCCGACGGCCCAGCGGCCCCCGCCGCCCAGCGCGTAGGCCTCCACGACCCCGTCCGGCGCCGGCGCGAACACCCGCCCGCGCACCGCGGCCCAGGCGGCCGCCGCACTCAGGGCCATCGCCAGCACGCAGCACAGCAGCACGGCCGCCACCACGCACTGCCACACCCACAGGGCGACCACCGGTTCACGGTCCGGCCAGTCGGCGCGGGCCAGCAGCCGCGGGGCGACGACGGCGGTCAGGGCGCCGAGCAGCAACAACGCCGCGGGGACCATCATGAGGCGCAGCCTATGAGCGGTCCGGTGCACGGCGACACGGGCTGCGCCACCGAAGTGACGCAGCCCACGGCCGGATACGGCCCACGACCGGACGAACCGCTGTCCCCCCGGGCCGTCGACGCCGCTCAGAGCGCCAGCAGCATCGCGAACATCCCGATGCCCATGGACAGTCGGCAGGCCCGCGCCAGCTCCGGCCGGTCGCCCCAGCCCAGGGCCCCCGGTGCCCCGGCCCGCGCTCCCGCCGCCGCGGGCACCGGCATGAGCCGCAGGCCCGCCCACAGCACGTAGCCGGCGAAGTACACCAGCAGCACCCCGGTCACCAGGGGCAGGCCCGCACCGCCGTGGCCCGCGCCCGGCGCGGCGACCATCACCCCGGCCATGTAGACCATCGCCAGCGCGCCCACCAGATGATGCAGATGGTGCGCGCTCGCGCGGGCCGACCACAGCGCGCGCACCGCCGCCGCGCCGAACACGACCGCATGGGCGAGCCAGGCCCAGCGCGGCGGTGCCACGACCGCCGCGGGCACGGCCATCGCGGCCATGCCGAACCCCATCAGCGCCTCGCCCCCCGCGGCCAGGCGCTGCTCCTCGACGGCACTGCGCATCCGCAGCAGGCAGTACCCCCCGGTCACCGCGCACAGCGCGACCAGCAGCCAGCCGGACGACACCGGTCCGTGCACCACGCACCTCCCCCTTCGACGACGTCGGTCCGTGCTGGGAGCGAGGTCGGACAGTCGGTCAGGGCATGCCCGGGCCCGATGGCGCGCATACGAGCGCAAGGGTGTACGCGGGGGAGCGCGCGGGGGTGCGGCGCCGGGACGGGCCGTCGGCCGCCCGCACCGGTACCGCGATCGGCGAATGGGGGCGACGCGCCCGGCCCACGGGGCGGGTGACACCCGCCGAGCAGGCCGGACACCGTACGCTCGCGGCGACGGCAGGACGGCACCGGTTCCAGTCAGCGGAGGGCGCACGGGCATGACGGCAGGCGACGGACGGTCGGCGGCGGGCCGCGGCGCGGCACTCGGGGACACGGTCTCCAAGATGGTGCGCCAGTGGCAGACGGTCCATCCCGGGCTCGACACGGCACCGATGGAGATCATCGGCCGTGTCAACCGCTGCGCCGCGCTCCTGCAACAGGCCGAGGACGCGCCCCTGCGCGGCGCCGGCCTCACCCGCCCCGAGTTCGACGTCCTCGGCACCCTGCGCCGCACCGGCCACGAGCTGACCCCCAGCGAGATCGCCCGCGAGACCTACGCCTCCGGCGCCGCCGTCACCAAACGCCTCAAGCTGCTCACCGAACGCGAACTGGTCGAGCGCCGTGGTGACGCCCGGGACCGCCGCGTCGCCCACGTCCGTCTCACCGAGGCCGGCCGCGACCTCGTGGACAGCGTCATGCCCGAGCAGCTCGCCTACGAGGAGGCCGTGCTCTCCGGCGTCGACACCGAAGGCCGCCGCGAACTCTCCGTACTGCTGGGCGAGTTGCTGATCCAGCTAGAGGGCCGGCTGGGCCTGCCGCGCGCCTAGCCCAGCCCTCCTCGCCGGGCCGGGTACACGCCGAACGCGGCCCCCTGGGGGTCCCGCAGCACCGCGATGCGGGACCCCTCCGGCACGGTGGTGGGCTCCATGAGGAGAGTGCCGCCCGACTCGACGGCGACGCGAGCGGAGTCGTCGACGTCCTCCACGGCGAAGTACGGCAGCCAGTGCGAGGGCACCTCGGGCGGGAACGTGTCCTCCATCGCGATCATGCCCCCGAAGTCGGCGCCGTCGAGGCCCCACCGCGTGTAGTGCTCGCCGGCGGTCACGCTCCAGCCGAACACGGTCGTGTAGAAGGACTTGACCCGCTCCGGCGCACGGGTCAGCAGCTCGACCCAGCCGAGCGCGCCGGGCGCGTTGAACAGCCCGGCACCGGGGAAGGAGCGCGCCTGCCACAGCTGGAAGGCCGCGCCGCCCGGATCGAAAGCCACCGCGAACCGCCCGATGTCGAAGACGTCCATGGGCTCCAGCACCACGGTCCCGCCCGCCGCCCGCACGTCCCGGACCGCCGCGTCCGCGTCGCGCACGGCGAACGACACGTTCCAGGCCACCGGCTGCGACTCCTGGTACAGCGGTGCGAGGGCGGCGACCGCCGCGTCACCGAGGTGCGCGATGCTGTAGCCGCCGGCCTCCTGGCGCGGATCGGTCCGTGGACGCCAGTCGAACAGTTCGGCGTAGAACCGCTTGGCCGCCTCCAGGTCGCTGGTCCCCAGCTCGGTCCAGCAAGGTCCACCGATGACGGGCTCGTCGAGCTTCATGGTGTTCCTCCCGCGAGGGATCCGGGGCCCCTGCCAGCACGCTATGCCCGAGCCCAGGCCCCGGCCACCGGGGTACGGAGCCTCAGATGCCCGGGCGGTACCGCAGCGGATGGTCCGCCGGGATCTCCACCAGCACGATCTCCGTGCCGTCCGGGTCGGCGATCCACATCTCGATCAGTCCCCAGGGCTCCTTCACCGGTGGCCGCCGCACCTCCACCCCGGCCGCCAGCAGCTCCTCGTGCGCCACCGCCACGTCCGCCACCTGCAGCCACAGCTTCACCGCGGGCGAGGGCGGGGTCTCGGAGCGGCCCGCGACCTCCAGGAAGCCGCCGCCGAGGAAGTACACGACGCCCCGGTGGTCGCCCGTGCCGAACTCGCGGTACACGGGGAGTCCGAGCTGCTCGCCGTAGAAGGCGCGGGAACGCTCGGGGTCGGTGGGGCGCAGGAGGGTGCGGCTGCTGAGTACGTGGATCATGCCGTCGAGGGTAGGCGCTGGAACGAGGGGCGCGGGTACGGGCGGGTGGGGCTTCCCGCGAGGTTCCCCGCCCCCTTTGCCGGGGCGCGAGGGCCGTTACCCTCTTCCGTGTTCGAGCCGTCAGACATCCGCCAGGAGCAGCCCATGGACACCGCCGCCACCGGCCTGACCTTCCGTGACGCCACCGACGGCGACGTGGACGCCCTCGTCGCGCTGATCGAGTCGGCGTACCGCGGGGACTCCAGCCGGGCCGGGTGGACCACGGAGGCGGACATCCTCGAAGGGCAGCGGACCGACCCCGAGGGAGTGCTGCAGGTCATCAAGTCGCCCGACAGCCGGCTGCTCACCGTCGAGCGGGACGGCGCGGTCGTCGCCTGCTGCCAGCTCGAACTCCGCGGCGCCAACGCCTACTTCGGGATGTTCGCGGTGAGCCCGGTCCTCCAGGGCGGCGGTCTCGGCAAGGTGATCATCGCCGAGGCCGAGCGCATCGTGCGCGAGAGCTGGGGCGCCCGGGAGATGCACATGACCGTGATCTCCGTACGGAACGACCTCATCGCCTGGTACGAGCGGCGCGGCTACCGCCGTACGGGCCGGATGACCCCGTTCCCGTACGGCGACGAGCGGTTCGGTGTGCCGCGGCGCGCGGATCTGCAGTTCGAGCTGCTGGTCAAGCAGCTCGGCTGAGCCTCAGGCCGTGAAGCGGCCGGTTCGTTTGATGTCCGGGTAGTCGGTCGTCGCGCCGTCCAGCTGGAGGGCGCGGACCAGGCGCAGGTGGTCCTGGGTGTTCACCACCCAGCCGATGATGCGCAGGTTCGCCCTGCGGGCCTTCTCGGTGACCTCCAGGGTCAGCCGCCGGATGTTCAGCACGAGGGTGGCGGCGCCCACCGCCACCGCCCGGTCCACCACGTCGGGGCCGTAGCGGCTGGCGACCAGCGCGGTGCGTACGCCGGGCACGAGCCGGGCGATCTCGGCGACCGCCGCGTCGTGGAAGGACAGCACCTCGACCCGCCCCACCAGGTCGCGCCGGTGCATCACCTCGGCGAGGGAGCGGGCCGCCGCCGTGTCCTTGATCTCGGCCTGGAGCGGCGCCCGCACCGCGTCCAGGACCTCCTCGAAGGTGGGGACGCGCTCGCCGCGGCCGGCGTCGAGGGCGCGCAGCTCGGCGAGGGTCTTGTCGGCGATCGGGCCCGTGCCGTCGGTCGTCCGGTCCACGTCCGCGTCGTGCATGACGACGAGCGCGCCGTCCTTGCTCAGATGCAGATCGAGTTCGATGACGTCGAGGCCCGCGCGATCGGCGGCTACGAAGGAACGGAGGGTGTTCTCGGGTTCGACACCCATGACTCCGCGGTGACCGATGGTGAGGAAGTTCAAGGTTGACTCGCTTCCGTCGACGGCGGCTCGGCCCGCGTGACCGGGGGAGGGGCGGCACGCGGCTGGGGCGCAGCGTAGTCCTTGCGCCGTGCGATGCATCCGCATGTGCACGAGCCCTTTCGGGCCGTGTCACGCCGTGCCGGGCCGTGTCACGTCGCAGAACAGGACCGTTTCCGCACCGGTCGCGCACCGTCGCGCGGAGATCGGGTCATCCCTGAGTGGGCGAGTCCGGTGGGCGTTGACTCCGGGTGCCTCCGTACGGGGAGCGGGACGCACGAAGTGTGACCCATGACGCGTGTGGCAGGAGATTCAGCGGTTAGGTGCCAGGGGTGGCGGGAAGATTTCCGGCTGGATCGCTCAAGATCGGTCTTGCGGTGAGGAACCCTCGCTACGTACGGTGTCACTACGAAAGGTTCTCCCGTGGAGGATGGGTCATGACGGAAATTCTTGTGCAGATGGCTACGGAGGGCGTTGTTCCTTCGGTCGGTAGGGTGGTGGAGCACCCGGCCTGGCCCGTGCTCAAGGATGCCGTGGAGCGGATCCGGCCCTGGCAGTCCAAGGACGGCTCGATCGACTTCGACGCCGAGCACGCCCCCGCCGCGGGAGAGGCCGAGAAGGCCGTCGAGGAGGTCGTCGGGGCCGTCGAGGCGCTGTCCCCGCTGCTGCCGCACGACGCCGCCTACCACGAGGCCCTCGTCAGGGACCTGCGGCGCTGGGCCGAGGACGGCTTCGAGGTGCCCGACTTCCTGGACTCGCTGCTGGCCTTCCAGCCGGCCGCCGACCGCGCGGACGGCCTCCAGCACCTCGTGGTGTTCCCGATGTACACCCAGAACGGCAACCCCGACCGCAACCTCGAAGCGGTCGTGCTGCGCATGGTCTGGCCCGACTGGCTGGCCGAGCTGGAGCGCACCCGGTACGACAACCCGCTGTTCTGCGGCATCACCTTCGAGGACTTCACCGCCGGTTACGACACCAACTCGGCCGTTCTCTTCCCGGAGACCATCGCCGTGCGCGAGGCCCCGGCGCGCTTCTCGTGGGGCGGCATCTTCTGCGACCGCGAGGCCGCCCGCTTCCGCCGCGTCACCGACGCCGCCGTCGACATCCTGGGCCTGGAACTGCCCGAGGACGTCGCCGCGATGGTCCACGACCAGAAGCGTTGCGAGGAGGCCTTCGTCCTGTGGGACATGGTCCACGACCGCACCCACAGCCACGGCGACCTGCCCTTCGACCCCTTCATGATCAAGCAGCGCCAGCCGTTCTGGATGTACGGCCTGGAGGAGCTGCGCTGCGACCTCACCGCCTTCAAGGAGGCCGTGAAGCTGGAGGCCGACGGCGTTCCGCAGGCCCGTGACGTGCAGTACGCGGTGCTCTTCGACCGCATGTTCCGCTTCCCGGTCACCGGCGAGCGGGTCCGCAACTACGACGGCCTCGGCGGGCAGCTCCTCTTCGCCTACCTGCACAAGCACGACGTGGTCCGCTGGACCGACAACAAGCTGCACATCGACTGGCAGCGGGCCCCGCAGGTCACCAACCAGCTCTGCGCCGACATCGAGCAGCTCTACCGGGACGGCATCGACCGCCCGAAGCTCGTCCACTGGTTCGCCGGATACGAGCTGGTCGCCGAGTACCTCGCCCCGCACCCCGGCTCCCGCTGGGCCAAGGGCCCCGACGCCCTGGATCTGACGCAGCCGCCGCGGAAACTCGTCGACGACGTGCTTCCGGACGAGTTTCCGCTCAGCATGTTCTATGAGGCGCTCGCCAAGAAGCTGAAGACCGTGATCGCCTCCACCAAGGGCATCACCGCGGCGAACGCCGAGCGGGTCGCCGCGTGAGCGCCGCAGTCGCGGGCGTCTCGGACGCCGCTCAGGAGGCGAGGACCATGCAGAACGGCAACGGTGCACTGAGTGGCGCGGTGATCGCGGTGGCCGGCGCGGGCGGACCCGCCGGCCGGGCGGCCCTGCTGCGGCTGGCCGACGCGGGCGCGATCGTCGTCGGCTCCGACAACGACCCCGAGCGGCTCTCCGAGGCCGTGGACGCGGCCCGCTACGCACACGGCGGTGCCACCGTCGTCGGCGACACGGTCGATCTGCTGGACCTCCGGTCGACCCGTGACTGGGCCAACCGCATCGAGAAGGACTTCGGACGGGTCGACGGCCTGGTCCACCTCGTCGGCGGCTGGCGCGGCAGCGAGACCTTCACCAGGACCAGCCTCGACGACTGGGACTTCCTGGAGATGCTGCTGATCCGCACGGTGCAGCACACCTCCCTCGCCTTCCACGAAGCCCTGCAGCGCAGTGAGCGCGGTCGGTACGTCCTGATCAGCGCGGCCGGCGCCAGCAAGCCCACGGCGGGTAACGCCGCCTACGCCGCCGCCAAGGCCGCCGCCGAGGCGTGGACGCTCGCCACCGCCGACTTCTTCCGCAAGGCGGGCGGGCCGGACGGGCCGACCTCCGCGGCTGCGATCCTGGTGGTGAAGGCGCTGGTGCACGACGCGATGCGCGCCGACCGCCCCAACGCGAAGTTCGCGGGCTTCACGGACGTCAAGGACCTGGCCGACGCCATCGCCGACGTCTGGGAGAAGTCCGCCGCCGAAGTGAACGGAAACCGTCTGTGGCTGACCGATACGCCGTGAACCCTCCGAAGACCGACGCCCGACGCCATCACGACCCGGAGATCCGCGGCTTCGCCAGCGACAACTACGCGGGCGTCCATCCCGAGGTGTTCGCCGCCCTGGCCCTGGCCAACGGCGGACACCAGGTCGCGTACGGCGAGGACGAGTACACCGAGAACCTGCAGCGGATCGTCCGCAGCCACTTCGGTGCCACCGCCGAGGCGTTCCCGGTCTTCAACGGCACCGGCGCCAACGTCGTCGCGCTCCAGGCGGTCACCGACCGCTGGGGCGCGGTGATCTGCGCCGAGAGCGCGCACATCCACGTCGACGAGGGCGGCGCCCCGGAGCGCATGGGCGGCCTCAAGCTGCTCACCGTGCCCACACCCGACGGCAAGCTCACCCCCGAGCTGATCGACCGGCAGGCGTACGGCTGGGACGACGAGCACCGCGCGATGCCGCAGGTCGTCTCGATCACCCAGAGCACCGAACTCGGCACGCTCTACACGCCCGAGGAGATCCGCGCGGTCTGCGAGCACGCCCACGCGCACGGCATGAAGGTGCACCTGGACGGGTCCCGGATAGCCAACGCCGCCGCCTCCCTGGACGTGCCCATGCGGACGTTCACCAATGCGGTCGGCGTCGACCTGCTCTCGCTGGGCGGCACCAAGAACGGCGCCATGTTCGGTGAGGCCGTGGTCGTCATCAACCAGGACGCCGTCCGCCACATGAAGCACCTGCGCAAGCTGTCCATGCAGCTCGCCTCCAAGATGCGCTTCGTGTCGGCACAGTTGGAGGCCCTGCTGGCGAAGGACCTCTGGCTGCGCAACGCCCGGCACTCCAACGAGATGGCCCAGCGGCTCGCCGAGGGCGTCCGCGCGGTCCACGGGGTGGAGATCCTCTATCCGGTGCAGGCCAACGCCGTCTTCGCCCGCCTCCCGCACGACGTCGGCGAACGCCTTCAGAAGCGCTTCCGCTTCTACTTCTGGGACGAGGCCGCCGGTGACGTCCGCTGGATGTGCTCCTTCGACACCACCGAGGAGGACGTGGACGGGTTCGTGGCGGCGCTCAAGGAGGAGATGGCTCGCTGAGCGCTGCATAGATATGCGGTCACCCGAAAATTCATTGACTCTCGGGTGATCGTTTTTCTATGCTCTGCGGGCATGGAACTGATCCAGTGGAACCCGGACCTGTCCGCTTATTCGGTGGCCGACGACGCCATCGACCATCACAGTCCGGTCGTGCGGCGGACCGCCGCGCAGCTCGCCAAGGGCGTGGAAGATTCGTATAGCTATGCGAGAGCGGCGTTCGAGTTCGTCCGCGACACCATCACGCACTCCCAGGACGCCGGCGACCCGCGCGTCACCTGGTGCGCGTCCGACGTCCTCACACACCGCACCGGGATCTGCTACGCCAAAGCTCATGCCTTGGCCGCGCTGCTGCGTGCCGAGGACATTCCGACCGCGCTCTGCTACCAGCGGCTGGCGCACGACGACGGCGACGGACACGTGATCCACGGCCTGGTCGCCGTGCGCTTCAACGGCGCCTGGCACCGCCAGGACCCCCGGGGCAACAAGCCCGGCGTGGACGCCCGGTTCTCGCTGGAGGGGGAGTGCCTGGCCTTCGTCCCGGATCCCGGGGCGGGCGAGTCGGACCTCCCGGTGCTCCACGCCGCCCCGCATCCTGCCGTGCTCGGCGCCCTCCGGGCCGCCCGCGACCGGGCACAGCTCTGGAGGGCGCTCCCGGCGATGCTGTGACGGCGGGTCAGCGCGCCTCGGCCTCGCGGACCTGCTCCGGGGTCGGGGCCGTGCCGCCGAGGTGGGCCGGCATCCACCAGGTGTCGTCCGGGCCCTTGGGGCGGACCGGGTAGGCGCGCTGGGCGGCCTCCAGCAACTCCTGGACACGCTCGCGGAGCTGACGGGTGATGGCGCCCGCGTACTTGTCCTTGGAGGCCTCTATCGCCTCGCCCACCCGGATGGTGATCGGGATGTGGCTGCGCTTGAAGTTGCGCGGGTGGCCCTTGGTCCACAGCCGCTGGGTGCCCCACACGGCCATCGGGATCAGCGGGACGCCCGCCTCCTGGGCCAGCCGGGCGGCGCCCGACTTGAAGCTCTTGAGCGTGAACGACTGCGAGATGGTGGCCTCGGGGAAGACACCGATGATCTCACCGGAACGCAGCGAGTCCAGCGCGTGCGCGTAGGCCGCCTCACCCTGCTTGCGGTCCACCGGGATGTGCCGCATGTTGCGCATCAGCGGACCGGACACCTTGTGCCGGAACACCGACTCCTTGGCCATGAAGCGCACCAGCCGCTTCTGCGGCAGCGCCGCCAGGCCGTCGAAGATGAAGTCCAGGTAGCCGATGTGATTGCTCACCAGCACCGCGCCGCCCGAGCGCGGAATGTTCTCCGAACCCTTGAGGTCGATCTTCAGGTCCCAGACCTTGAACAGGGTTTGGGCGAGACCGATCGCGGGGCGGTAGACAAGCTCTGCCATGGGCGGAGTGGACCCTTCTCTCTCCCTGGGACGGGGTCTCCCGGCGGGAAGTTACGCAGCCGTAGGTTTACGGCATCCCGCAGATCGTGCCCCAAGAACGCACGAGTAGCCAGTCTTGGCGCTCGCCGGAGGCGAGATTCTCGTCACGTCGGGCACACGATCGACCACCGGACGTCCATGCGGTCTTTACCCGGCGCGTACGGTCACCCGTCGGACCATCAGATACAGCTCGCACCCCAGGCAGTACCCGAAGGCCGCGTTGAGGAAGGCCGCCGCGAGCGCCGCGCCGGTCGCCGCCAGTCCCAGCCACGCGGGGCCCGCCGTGAGACCGACCAGGCCCACCGCGGCGAAGACCAGCCCGACCGCCTGCGCGAACCGCGGTGGCTGCGGCGCCTCGAACTCCGTCGGCGCTCCGAGCCGCGGCCGCAGCAGCGTGCGGAAGACCCAGCCGTACGGCGAACGCCCCACCCCGCTCGCCGCGCCCAGCGCGAACGCGAACGTCTGCCAGGCCAGCAGCCAGGCGCTCCCGGTGATCAGTACGACCGCCAGCACCACGGTCGTCATGGCCGCCCCGAAGCGCGGGCCCCTCACATCGATGTCCATGCGTCAAGCATTCCGCAGGCCAATCTCTTCCGGGGGCCGGGAATCTTTGCAGTCTCGTGAACGCTGAAGCACGCTGTGACCGGACTTGTGGTGTGCGGACTGGTGCTCGGGTTGGCGAGCGTCTACGGAGTGCTGCATCGGCGGCGGAGCGGGAGGGTCAGGGTGCGCGGGCGGGACGGTGACAAGCGGCTCGACGCGGCGGAGTTGGGGGAGGGGCTCGGTGAACGGGCCACGCTCGTGCAGTTCTCCAGCGCCTTCTGCGCCCCCTGCCGGGCGACCCGCAGGGTGCTCGCCGAGGTGGCCGGAATGGTCCCCGGCGTCGCCCATGTGGAGATCGACGCGGAGGAACACCTCGGCCTCGTACGACGGCTGGACATCCTCAAGACGCCGACCGTGCTCGTCCTCGACGCGGAGGGCCGGATCGTGCGCAGGGCTACGGGCCAGCCGCGCCGGGCGGATGTGATCGCCGCGCTCGGTGAGGCCGTGTGAAGCCGCACACCGGTACGCACTTGACTGCGGGCCGCACCCGTCGTCAGCCTGGCCGGATGCCCCGAGAACTCCTTCTCTTCGCGCGCGTGCACGTGGACCTGGTCCGCACCGCGAGTTCGCGCTGTCCGGGTCCGTGAGCAGCCGCGCACGAGCCCGTCGACCCGAGCAGAAGGACACCTCCATGACGGCCACCCCCGGCCTCCGTTCGCCCCGCCTGGCCTCCCCCGACCTCCTGCGTTCGGTGTTCCGGCGGCACGCCGCGGGCGTCGCCGTGATCACCGCGCGGGACGGCGGGGGCCCGGTCGGTTTCACCGCCACCTCGCTCACCTCGGTCTCCGCCGAGCCCCCGCTGCTCTCGTTCGGCATCGGCACCGGAGCCTCCAGCTGGCCGGTGATCTCCGAGGCGGAGCACGTGGGCGTGCACATACTCGGGGAGCACCAGCGGGAGCTGGCCGCCACCTTCGCCCGCAGCGGCGCCGACCGGTTCGGGGCGCCCACCGGATGGCGTAGCGGCCCGGAGGGAGTTCCCGTCCTCGACGACGTGCTCGCGTGGCTGGTCTGCCGGGTGGTGGCGCGTGTCCCGGCGGGGGACCACCGGATCGTCCTCGCCGAGGTGGTCGTCGGCGATCCCTCGGGCGCGGGCCGGCCGCTGTTGTATCACCAGGGCCGCTTCGGCGGTCTGCGAGACTGAGGCCCGCGCGATTACGCAGGGTTGCCTAACTCACAGTTCAAAGCGCTTGCTTAGCGGGCACGACATGCG
Organism: Streptomyces bottropensis ATCC 25435; assembly: GCF_000383595.1. Classification (NCBI taxonomy): domain Bacteria; kingdom Bacillati; phylum Actinomycetota; class Actinomycetes; order Kitasatosporales; family Streptomycetaceae; genus Streptomyces; species Streptomyces bottropensis. The sequence continues at coordinate 4,345,202 of NZ_KB911581.1, forward strand.
GGAGCGTAGGTGTCGTACTGGTGAGTAATATTCTGCTCGGAGCGCAGGTCGCCCCGATCGGGATCGGCCGCTTCAGGCGCCTATGCTGCCTGGAAGAAGGCAGCCCAGAAATGACGATGCAGTAGGAGAGCCGGCGTGAGCTTGAGGATCGTTGTCACTGTGAAGTACGTGCCCGACGCCACTGGCGACCGGCACTTCGCCGATGACCTGACCGTCGACCGTGACGACGTGGACGGCCTGCTCTCCGAGCTGGACGAGTACGCCGTCGAGCAGGCGCTGCAGATCGCCGACGAGGCCGACGACGCCGAGATCACCGTGCTGACCGTGGGCCCGGAGGACGCCAAGGACGCGCTGCGCAAGGCGCTGTCGATGGGTGCGGACAAGGCGATCCACGTCGAGGACGACGACCTGCACGGCACCGACGCCCTCGGTACCTCGCTGGTGCTGGCCAAGGCGATCGAGAAGGCCGGCTACGACCTGGTGATCTCCGGCATGGCCTCCACCGACGGCACGATGGGCGTCGTCCCGGCGCTGCTGGCCGAGCGCCTGGGCGTCCCGCAGGTCACGCTGCTCTCCGAGATCTCCGTCGAGGACGGCACGGTCAAGGGCCGCCGGGACGGCGACGCCGCCTCCGAGCAGCTTCAGGCCTCGCTGCCGGCCGTGGTCTCGGTCACCGACCAGTCGGGTGAGGCGCGTTACCCGTCCTTCAAGGGCATCATGGCGGCGAAGAAGAAGCCGGTGCAGTCCTGGGACCTGTCCGACCTCGACATCGAGGCCGAAGAGGTCGGCCTGGAGGGCGCCTGGACGGCTGTCGACTCCGCGGCCCAGCGCCCGGCGCGCACCGCCGGCACGATCGTCAAGGACGAGGGCGAGGGCGGCAAGCAGCTCGCCGAGTTCCTCGCGGGCCAGAAGTTCATCTAGCCCCTGCGGCCCGCCGCGGCTCCCGGCCCGGCTGAGGCCCGCCTCCTCCCCTCCCCTCAAGCCTTCGCAATCCGCAGGAGAGCAATCCCATGGCTGAAGTTCTCGTCTACGTCGACCACGTGGACGGCGCCGTCCGCAAGCCCACCCTGGAGCTGCTGACCCTGGCCCGCCGCATCGGCGAGCCCGTCGCCGTCGCCCTCGGTTCCGGTGCCGCCGACACGGCCGCCGCCCTCGCCGAGCACGGTGCGGTCAAGGTCCTCACGCACGACGCCGCCGAGTACGCCGACTACCTCGTCGTCCCCAAGGTCGACGCGCTGCAGGCCGCGTACGAGGCCGTCTCCCCGGCCGCCGTTCTCGTCCCCTCCTCCGCCGAGGGCAAGGAGATCGCCGCCCGCCTGGCGCTGCGCATCGGTTCCGGCATCATCACCGACGCCATCGACCTCGAAGCGTCCGACGAGGGCCCCGTGGCCACCCAGTCGGTGTTCGCGGCCTCCTTCACCACCAAGTCCCGGGTCGCCAAGGGCACCCCGGTCATCACCGTCAAGCCCAACTCCGCCGCCGTCGAGGCCGCCCCGGCCGCGGGCGCGGTCGAGGCCCTCGCGGTGACGTTCGGCGCGCTGGCCACCGGCACCAAGGTCACCGGCCGTACCCCGCGCGAGTCGACCGGGCGCCCGGAGCTGACCGAGGCCGCGATCGTCGTCTCCGGCGGCCGCGGCGTCAACGGCAGCGAGAACTTCGCGCTCATCGAGTCCCTCGCCGACTCCCTCGGCGCGGCCGTGGGCGCCTCCCGCGCCGCCGTGGACGCCGGCTGGTACCCGCACACCAACCAGGTCGGCCAGACCGGCAAGTCCGTCTCGCCGCAGCTGTACATCGCCAACGGCATCTCCGGCGCCATCCAGCACCGCGCAGGCATGCAGACCTCCAAGACCATCGTGGCCGTCAACAAGGACGCCGAGGCCCCGATCTTCGACCTCGTCGACTACGGCGTGGTCGGTGACCTCTTCGACGTCGTCCCCCAGCTCACCGAGGAGATCAACGCCCGCAAGGGCTGACCTCCGAAGTCGTCCGAGGCCCCCGTGACCGCAGATGCGGTCACGGGGGCCTCGGCTCATCCCAGGGTCAGCGAGGCCTGCACCGGCAGATGGTCGCTCGGGTACAGCCCGTCGACGGAGAAGGTGTTCATCGCGGCCCAGTGCGTGGTCACCCCGGGCGAGGTCAAAATCCAGTCGATGCGGCGTCCGTCGGGCTTGAGCGCCCGGTAGCCGTGGTACGTCCCGTACGCCGGACTGCGCGAGTCGGCCGCGTCCCAGGCGTCCACGAGTCCGCCCGCGAGCATCAGGTCGTACACCCGGTTGTCGTGGGCGGCCGCGTTGAAGTCGCCGGTGACGACGACCGGCGCCGAGCGGTCCCATCCGGCGAGCGTCTCGCCGACCAGCTTCGCGGAACGCTCCCGGGCGTACTGGCTGACACTGTCCAGGTGGGTGTTGAGGACGTAGAACTCCCGCCCCCCATCGGCGAGATCGGCGAACTTGACCCAGGTCACCATGCGCAGCCAGTCCGCACCCCAGGTGTTGGAGGCGATCGTGTAGGGGGTGTCGGACAGCCAGAAGTGGTCGAACTCGATCGGGTCGAGTCTGCGGGTGTCGTAGAAGATCGCCATGAACTCGTCCTTGCTGCCACCCCCTCGGCCCGTGCCGATCCAGTCGTAGTGCCCGCCGAGATCCTTCTCGATCATGCGCAGCTGCTGGTACAGCCCCTCCTGGGTGCCGATGACATGGGGTCGCTCGCGGCGCAGCAGCTCCCTCATCACCGGGCGGCGCACCGCCCAGCGCGGTGTGGAGTCGACGACGGTCGCGAAGCGCACGTTGAACGTCATGACGTTCAGGGCGCCCGCGTACTCGCCGGCGGACGCCGGCTGTGACGAGCCCCCCGTGGTCAGCAGCGGCACGGCGATGGCGGCGGCCGCCGCGGACCTGAGTCCTTGGCGGCGCGTCACTCCGACCTCTTTCGGCAACGCGATCTCCTCCCCTTGGGGTCAGGATGAACCTTGCCCATGAATAACGTAAGAAGCGGACGGGTCGGCAGTGACCAGGGGGACGACATGGGGAATCACACGTCGAGACGGTGTTGACCGGGGTGAAGATCGACGACTAGCTTCGGGATACGGATTTCCGATTCCGTAGTGCGGAAAGTGGAGGTTTTGGGATGGGGCAGGGCCGGCAGGAGCACGTGGCGAGGAGTCTCTCGGGCGCCGTCAGCGAGGAGATCAGCGCCTCCCTCGCCCCCGTCGACGCGGAGCTGGAGCGCCGCTACCCGGGCGACCCGGGCACCCGCCAGCCCGTGCACACCGTCTACGTGCCCGGTGACGCCTTCGCCGCCGACACCGTCCGCGCCTGGGGCGACCGGGCCCTCGCCGCCCTCGACGAGCACGCCCCCGACGCCGCCTCCTTCGCCGCCGTCCTCGGCCTCGCCGACGACCTCGCGCAGCCGGTGTACGACCGCGTCCGCGCCAAGCTGGAGCGCGAGCCGATCGAGGACCTGCGCGTCGACTTCGAGGACGGCTACGGGCCGCGCCCGGACGCCGAGGAGGACGAGGCCGCCGCCCGCGCCGCCCGGCTGATCGCCGAGGCCTACGCCACGGGCACGGCCGCCCCGTACATGGGCATCCGCATGAAGTGCATGGAGGCGCCGGTGCGCGAGCGGGGCATCCGCACCCTCGACATCTTCCTCAGCGGCCTGCTGGCGGCCGGGCCCCTGCCCGACGGACTGGTCCTGACCCTGCCCAAGGTGACCTACGCCGAGCAGGTCACCGCGATGGTCCGGCTCCTCGAAGCCTTCGAGAAGGCGCGCGGCCTGGAGCCCGGCCGGATCGGCTTCGAGATCCAGATCGAGACCAGCCAGTCCATCCTGGCCGCCGACGGCACCGCCACCGTCGCCCGCATGATCGGCGCCGCCGAGGGCCGCGCCACCGGCCTGCACTACGGCACCTTCGACTACAGCGCCTGCCTCGGCGTCTCCGCCGCCCACCAGGCCAGCGACCACCCCGCCGCCGACCACGCCAAGGCGATCATGCAGGTCGCGGCGGCCGGCACCGGCGTACGCGTCTGCGACGGCTCCACCAACATCCTGCCGGTCGGCGCCACGGAGCAGGTCCACGACGCCTGGCGCCTGCACTACGGCCTCACCCGCCGCGCCCTGGCCCGTGCCTACTACCAGGGCTGGGACATGCACCCCGGCCACATCCCCACCCGCTACGCGGCCGTCTTCGCCTTCTACCGCGAGGGCTACGAGCAGGCCGCCGCCCGCCTCTCCCGCTACGCCCACCGGGCCGGCGGCGACGTGATGGACGAGCCCGCGACCGCCAAGGCCCTCAGCGGCTATCTGCTGCGGGGCCTGGACTGCGGCGCCCTCGACATCGGCGAGGTGGCCGGGGCGACCGGTCTGACCCGCGCCGACCTGGAGGGCTTCGCGGCGCCGCGACGGGCCGATCCCACCCGCTAGTCCGGCCGATAGGGGCGGGTCACGGCGGACAAGTAGCGGTCCTGTGACAGCCGTTGGCGCCGGTCCGAAGCGCCCCCGTCCACCGCATAGGCTGTACGCCATTCATCGGTGTGTCACAGGAGCGAGGCGCGGGTGTCTTCGGGGGCGAACGAACAGACGGACGGCATCGGGCGGATTCTCGCCGGACGGTACCGGATCGTGGGGCAGCTCGGGCGCGGCGGCATGGGCGTGGTCTGGCGGGCCGTGGACGAGGTGCTCCACCGTGAGGTCGCCCTCAAGGAACTGCGCACCTACACGGACGCCGGCGCGCCCGAACTGGCCGACCTCGGGCTGCGGATGCAGCGCGAGGCCCGGGCCGCCGCCCGCGTCCGGCACCCCGGAGTCGTCGCCGTCCACGACGTGGCCGAGGTCGACGGGCGCCCGCTGATCGTCATGGAACTGGTCGACGGGCCGTCCCTGGACGACGTCCTGCGCGACCGGGGCCTGCTCGACGCGCGCGAGGCGGCCGCCATCGGCGCCAAGGTCATGGACGCCCTCGCCGCCGCCCACCGGGTCGGAGTTCTGCACCGCGACGTCAAACCCGGCAACATCCTCCTGGACCGCTCGGGCCGCGTCGTCCTCACCGACTTCGGCATCGCCACCATGGAGGACCCGGGCGACGGCTCCGCCACCCACCTCACCCGCAGCGGCGAACTCGTCGGCTCCCTCGACTATTTGGCCCCCGAACGCGCCCAGGGCAACGACCCCGGCCCCGCCTCCGACGTCTGGGCGCTCGGCGCCACCCTGTACGCGGCCGTCGAGGGCGCGTCCCCGTTCCGGCGTACGTCCACCTGGTCGACGCTCACCGCGATCGTGAGCGACGAGCTGCCCGAACCCCGGCGGGCGGGCCCCCTCGGGCCCGTGCTGCGGCAGCTGATGGACAAGCGCCCGGAGCAGCGCCCGGACGCCGACGGGGCCCGTGCCCTGCTGGAGGCCGTGGCCGCCGGGAGCGCGCCCGACTCCCCAGCGACGGGGCCGGGCGGCGGCCCGGCCCCCGGGCCGAGGGCGGAGACAGAACGAAGCATGCCGTCGGTGCCCCCGGGCTTCGGCCCGCCGCAGCCCGCCGCCCCGGGGCCCGGCACGGGCGCCGGGAGCGGGGGCGGGGCCGGTGCGACGGGCCCGACCCCCGGCTTCGGCCCGCCGCAGCCCGCCGCCCCGGGGCCCGGCACGGGCGCCTCGGCGGAGATCGGCGTGCCCGCCCCGGGCGCCCCGCGGCCGCCGGCACCCGCCTCGGGACCCGTCACCACCGTGTCCCCGACCGGTGGCCGTGGTCCCCGCAAGGGGCGCGCCCTGCTCGCCGCCGTGGCCGTCACCGTCGTCCTCGCCGCCTCCGGCGCCACCGTCGCGCTGCTCAACGGGGACGACGACGCGAAGAAGGGCGCCCGGACCTCCGCCGACGCGCCGGCCGACGGCACCCCCTCCCCGGGCCGCAGCCGGGGCACGGTCGACCTCTCCGACGACACCGGCGCCAAGGGCAACGGCGAGGGCGAGGACGACGAGGCGGCCGCGAGCCCGAGCGAGAAGGCCAAGGACACGGACGACAAGGAGACCGAGGCGTCCGCCTCCCCGTCGAAGAACGGCAGCGCCGGCACCACCGGCGGCTCAGGGGGTGCGGAGACCTCGGGCGGCTCCACCGGAGGGGGAACGACCGGCGGGACGTCCGGAGGGGCGACCGAGGAGGCACCGGTCTGCCACTCGATCGGCGGCGGCAAGTACAACTGCACCGTCTGGACGACCGCCAAGTCCTACACCGCCTCCGGCACCGAGGTCGGCGTGCTCAAGCAGGGCACCAACTATTTCTTCTGCCAGCAGAACCTGGGCCGCCGCGAGACCTCCGGCGAATGGACCAACGTGTGGTGGGCCAAGACCGACGACGACAGCGGCAACACGGACGTCTACGTCAGCGTGGTCTACGTCCAGGGCGGCGACAACGACGCCCCGGTGCCCGGCCTTCCGGTCTGCTGAGACCGGGGCCGGGCACGGCACTCCTACGCCCCCGGGTGCGGCCGTACGTACGATTCCAGGCCCGACACCGTCGTCCACCCGTGCTCGGCGAACAGCTCCCTGCCTCGGACGCACCGGCCCCGGTCGCCGCGCGCCAGGGCGCAGAACTCGTCCGGGGTGGTGCCGAACAGTGCGCGCAACTCGGCCGAGGCGGCCAGGAGTTCGCCGATGAGCGGACGCTGCCGGCCCGGGTGGGGACGCGGGCCGGGGCCGCCGTCGCGCAGGACGCCCCACCGGTTGACGTAGATCCAGGCGTGGTCGAGGGCCTCGCCCGACTCCAGCTCGACGCGGAAGTCGGAGGCGGGCAGGAGGGCCCGGCGGAAGTTGCCGGTCGGTGAGTCGGCGCCCTCGCTCGCGTCGACCACGGCGAGCTGCGCCTCGTCGAGCCAGGTGAGGAACAGGTCGGCGGTCGAGCCGGGGGAGTGGAACGGCGACGCGGAGACATAGCCGAGGAGGCTGACATGGGCGGAGACGCCGATCCCGATGTCCGTGACCCTGGCCCTGACCATCGGGATCCGGCACCGCACACCGTGTTCCGCCATCTTGTGGACCAGCTGCGCGGGGCAGGCGTTGGAGCCGACCGAGAGGACGGGCACCCGGTCCTCGAAGACGAGCGTGTCCAGCGGCAGCATCCGGCTGCCGTCCAGCAGTCCCGACGTGGCGGGCCACGCGCCCGGGTAGCTCAGCGGGTCCTCGCGGGGCGCCACGGCGAGGCCGAGCGCTTCGAGGTCACGGGCGTCGGAAGTGGTCAACGCTCAGTCCGAGGGCGGGAGTTCGCCTGAACCACGGGCGATCAGCCTGGTCGGCAGCTCGATGCGTTCCGGAGCGAGAAGAGAGCCGTCCAGCTGCCGGAAAAGGCGCTCGGCGGCGGTGCGGCCCAGTCGGGCGGGGTCCTGGGCGACGACCGTGATGCCCGGCCGGAGCAGATCGGCCAGCTCGAAGTCGTCGAAGCCGACGAGGGCGACCGGACGCGCGTGCTCGGCGAGAACCCGTACGACCGTCACCGTCACCCGGTTGTTGCCCGCGAAGACCGCCGTGACGGGCGACGGGCCGGACAGCATCTCCTCGGCCGCCCCGCGCACCCGCTCCGGATCGGTGACGCCCAGCGACGTCCACCCGTGCTCCATCCGTATGCCCGCGTCCTCCATGGCCGCCCGGTAGCCGCGCAGCCGCTCGGCGGCGGTGTGGATCCGGGGCATGTCGCCGATGAAGCCGATCCGGCGGTGGCCGTGGGCGATCAGGTGGGCGACGCCGTCACGGGCGCCGCCGAAGCTGTCCGACAGCACGACGTCGGCGTCGATCCGCCCGGCCGGACGGTCCACGAACACCGTGGCGACGCCCGCCCTGATCTCGGGCTCCAGATACCGGTGGTCGTCACCGGCCGGAATGATCACGAGCCCATCGACGCGACGGGCGCACAGCGCCAGCGCCAGCTCCTGCTCACGGTCCGGGTCCTCGGCGCTCGACCCGTTGATCAGCAGCGAGCCGTGGGCGCGGGAGACCTCCTCCACCGCCCGGCTGAGGGGACCGTAGAACGGGTCGGCGAGGTCCTCCAGCACCAGGCCGATGCTGGCCGTACGGCCCTTGCGCAGCACCCGGGCGCTGTCGTTGCGCCGGAAGCCGAGTGCCTCGATCGCCTCCTGGACGCGGCGCTCGGTGTCCGGGGTGACGCCCGGCTCGCCGTTCACCACCCGGGAGACCGTCTTCAGACCCACTCCGGCCCGGGCCGCGACGTCCTTCATCGTGGGACGGTTGCCGTAGCGGTTCTCGGGGCGGCGGGCGATGCCGTTGGCGGTCTCGGGCACGGTGCGCGGTCCTGTCCTGTCGTCCACGGGTGTGGTCGGTGGTGCCGTGTCGGAATTGTGCGGCTGTTGAGGATGTGGCGACGAGCATAGGGCCTGGACAACGTTGTCATGCCCAGGGGAGACTGTCTATCGCATTCTCTGGCCGGCGCCCCCCACCAGGCGAGCGTCGTGCTGCCGGATTTCCGGCCGGAGATCCGGGCGTCGCTCTGTCGGGCACCCGGTAGGAGACTCGCAGCGGGAGAACTGACACTGATGCAGACCGACCTCGTGGCCGCGCTCGACATCGGCGGCACCAAGATCGCCGGGGCGCTGGTGGACGGCCGCGGCAGGATCGTGGTCCGCGCCCAGCGCCCGACGCCCGCGCGAGAGGACGCGGACACCGTCATGCGGGCCGTCGAGGCCGTGCTCGGCGAATTGACGGCCGCGCCGCAGTGGAGCGGGGCGGCGGCCGTCGGGATCGGCAGCGCGGGGCCCGTGGACGCCTCGGCCGGCACGGTCAGCCCCGTGAACATCCACGGCTGGCGCGGCTTCCCCCTCGTCGAGCGGGTCCGGGCGGCGACCGGCGGGCTGCCCGTCGAGCTGATCGGCGACGGTGTGGCCATCACGGCGGCCGAGCACTGGCAGGGCGCGGCGCGCGGCCACGACAACGCGCTGTGCATGGTCGTGTCGACGGGCGTCGGCGGCGGTCTCGTCCTCGGCGGGAAACTGCACGCGGGCCCCACCGGCAACGCCGGCCACATCGGGCACATCAGCGTCGACCTCGACGGCGACGCCTGCCCGTGCGGCGCCCGCGGCTGCGTCGAGCGCATCGCGAGCGGGCCCAACATCGCCCGCCGCGCCGTGGAACACGGCTGGCGGCCCGGTCCCGACGGGGACACCTCGGCCGCGGCGGTCGCCGCCGCCGCGCAGGCCGGCGACCCGGTCGCGGTGGCCTCGTTCGAACGCGCCGCACAGGCCCTCGCGGCGGGAATCGCCGCCACCGCCACCCTGGTGGAGATCGACATCGCCGTCATCGGCGGCGGCGTCGCGAACGCCGGCGACGTCCTCCTCGCCCCCCTCCGCACCGCCCTGAAGGACTACGCCACCCTGTCCTTCGTCCAGCACCTCACCGTCGCCCCCGCCGTGATGGGCACGGACGCGGGCCTCGTCGGGGCCGCCGCGGCGGCGCTGGCCGGCCGGACGGGCACCCGGGTGGCCGGGGTGGCCTGACCCTCACGCCGACCGTGGACGGGGCCGGATCGCGGGAAATCGGCCGTGACCCCACGGGGCGTTCCGCAGTTGAGCAGGGCATGAAGAAGCGCAGCATGCTCGCCATCGCCTCCCTCGCCACCGGTTTCGTCGTCGCGGCCATCACGCCGTCGCACGGTCTCGAAGCCGCCGACGCCCTCGGGAAGACGGACGGTCTGAGCAAACTGGACGTCGAGGGCACCCTCGGCAAGGTCGGCAAGACGGTCTCCAGCGAGAGCCTGGCGGTCGACGAGGACGCCCTGGGCGGCCTGGCGGACCAGAAGGGCACGGGCGGCAAGGAAGGCTGACGGCCTTGTAGAGCACGAGGGAGGGCGGCCGTCCTCCCCGTCTCTCCTTCGCGTCTCAGGCGGCGGGTCCCCGTTCGGCGGGACCCGCCGTCGTCGTATTTCGGCTCCTCGTCAGCGGCTGGTTTCCGTGGCGGGGTGGAGGGCAAGCCTCAGGGGGTCAACAGAAGAGGGGGAACCGTGATCGTCTGGATCAACGGTGCGTTCGGTGCGGGGAAGACCACCACCGCACGGGAACTGATCGAACTGATCCCGAACAGCACGCTCTTCGACCCCGAGGTCATCGGCGGCGCACTGACGCACATGCTGCCGGCAAAACGCCTCGCCGAGGTCGGCGACTTCCAGGATCTGCTCAGCTGGCGACGGCTCGTGGTCGACACCGCCGCCGCCCTCCTCGCCGAGCTGGGCGGCACCCTCGTGGTCCCCATGACCCTGCTACGCCAGGAGTACCGCGACGAGATCTTCGGCGGTCTCGCCGCCCGCCGCATCGCCGTACGGCATCTGCTCCTGGCCCCGGCCGAAACGATACTGCGCGAGCGAATAGCCGGGCGGGAGATACCGCCCGACCTCCCCGACGGCGAGATGCGGCTGCGCCAATGGGCGTACGACCACATCGCGCCCTACCGCGCGGCACTGGGCGGCTGGCTCACCGCGGACGCCCACCTCGTCGACACCGGCGCCCTCACCCCGTACGAGACCGCGCGGCGCATCGCCGACGCCGTGGCCGCTGACGACGTACCCGCGTGCGACATCGTGCAGACCCCCGAGCCGACCGCCGAGACGGTCGCCGCGGGGGTCCTGCTGTTCGACGAGCACGACCGGGTCCTGCTGGTCGACCCGACCTACAAGGCCGGCTGGGAGTTCCCCGGCGGTGTCGTGGAGTCCGGGGAGGCGCCGGCGCGGGCGGGTGTGCGTGAGGTCCTGGAGGAGACCGGGATACGGCTGGAGGAGGTGCCCCGGCTGCTGGTGGTGGACTGGGAGACGCCCAGGCCGCCCGGATACGGCGGACTGCGGTTGCTGTTCGACGGGGGCCGCCTCGACGTCGGCGGCGCGCAGCGGCCGGTGCTGCCCGGCACCGAGCTGCGCGGCTGGCGGTTCGTGACCGAGGAGGAAGCCGCGGATCTGCTGCCGCCCGTCCGGTACGAGCGGCTGCGCTGGGCGCTGCGGGCGCGCGAGCGGGGCGCCGCGCTGTACCTGGAGGCCGGCGTACCCGTGTGAGGATGCGCCGCTGTCCGGGTCGTCGCGCGGGGGACTCCGCGCCCCCGAAGGGCGCGGAGCCGCACCGGCGCCGGATCCCGCCGCTCAGTTCGCCGCGTAGTTGCGCAGGAACAGCGCCTCCGTCACGGCCATGCGCTCCAGCTCCTCGGGGGACACGCTCTCGTCGACCGCGTGGATCCGGGCCTCGGGCTCGCTGAGGCCGATGAGGAGGATCTCGGCGTCGGGGTAGAGGCCGGCGAGGGTGTTGCACAGGGGGATGGAGCCGCCGTGGCCCGCGTACTGAATCTCCTGGCCCGGATAGGCCTCGGCCATGGCCGAGGCCATCGCCTCGTACGCCGGGCTGGTGGTGTCGGCGCGGAACGGCTGACCGTGACCGATCGGTTCGCAGGTCACACGGGCGCCCCACGGGGTGTGCGCCACCAGATGTGCTTCGAGCAGCTTGATCGCCTGCCCGACGTCCACGCCCGGCGGGACGCGCAGACCGATCAGGGCGCGGGCGCTCGCCTGGATGGACGGGGTCGCGCCGACCACCGGCGGTACGTCGATGCCGAGCACGGTGGCGGACGGGCGCGCCCAGATGCGGTCGGCGACCGAACCGGTGCCGACCAGTCGCACGCCGTCGAGCACCCGCGCGTCCTCGCGGAACCGCTCCTCGGGGTACCGCAGTCCGTCCCACGTCCCCTCGCCCGCGAGGCCGTCGACGGTCGTGGTGCCGTCCTCGGCGCGCAGCGAGTCGAGGACGCGGATCAGGGCGGCGAGTGCGTCGGGGGCCGCGCCGCCGAACTGGCCCGAGTGCAGGTTGCCTTCGAGGGCGTCGATCCGCACCCGCATCGCGATCATGCCGCGCAGGGAGGTGGTCACCGTCGGCAGCCCGACGCGGAAGTTGCCCGCGTCGCCGATGACGACGGTGTCGGCGGCGAGCAGTTCGGGGTGGGCCTCGGCGTACTGCTGGAGCCCGCCCGTGCCCATCTCCTCGGAGCCCTCGGCGATCACCTTGACGTGGACCGGCACTCCACCGTTGGCCTTCAGGGCCCGCAGCGCGAGCAGGTGCATGATCACACCGCCCTTGCAGTCGGCGGCGCCCCGCCCGTACCAGCGGCCGTCGCGCTCGGTCAGCTCGAACGGCGGGGACTGCCAGGCGGCCTCGTCCAGCGGCGGCTGGACGTCGTAGTGGGCGTAGAGCAGCACGGTCTTCGCACCCTCGGGCCCCGGCAAGTAGCCGTACACGGACTGGGTGCCGTCGGGGGTGTCGAGCAGGGCGACATCCTGGAAGCCCTCGGCGCGCAGCGCGTCGGCGACCCAGTTCGCGGCGCCCTCGCTCTCGCCGCGCGGGTACTGGTCGAAGTCCGCCACCGACTTGAAGGCCACCAGTTCGGTGAGCTCCTCCTTCGCCCGGGGTATCAGCGAGGCGACGGTCTCGGCGACCGGGTTCGACGGCATGGGCACGCTCCTCGTGGGTGCGACGTTGTCCTGGTGGGCATGTGGCTGCGTACGCGCTTGCCCGGAGTGTCGGTGTAGGGCGCACGCGCTGCCGATCCTCCCACAGCGGTCCACGGCGTCACCCGCCGTAGGATGCGTGGGACAGGTGCGGCAGGCGGCTGGATCGGGAGCAGTAGACCATCGTGAGCAGCGAGAACTCTTCGGCGGACGACGTGCAGCGGGTGTGGGACGTCGTCGTGGTGGGCGCGGGCCCCGCGGGGGCTTCGGCCGCCTACGCGGCGGCGGTCGCGGGGCGCAGCGTCCTGTTGCTGGAGAAGGCGGAGCTGCCGCGGTACAAGACGTGCGGCGGCGGCATCATCGGCCCCTCGCGCGACGCGCTGCCGCCCGGTTTCGAGCTTCCCCTGAAAGACCGGGTGCACGCGGTCACCTTCTCCCTCGACGGACGGTACGCCCGGACGCGCAAGTCCAAGCAGATGCTGTTCGGCCTGATCAACCGGCCCGAGTTCGACCAGCAACTGGTCGAGCACGCCCAGAAGGCGGGCGCCGAACTGCGTACGGGCGTCACGGTCACCCGGGTCGAGCAGCACGGCTCGACCGTCCCGGACCGGCGGACGGTCGCCGTCGTGCTGCAGGGCGGCGAGACGCTGTTCGCGCGGGCCGTCGTCGGGGCGGACGGCAGCGCCAGCCGCATAGGGGCGCATGTCGGGGTCAAGCTCGAACAGGTCGACCTCGGCCTGGAGGCGGAGATCCCCGTTCCGGAGACCGTCGCGGAGGACTGGAAGGGGCGCGTCCTCATCGACTGGGGCCCGATGCCCGGCAGTTACGGGTGGGTCTTCCCCAAGGGCGACACCCTGACCGTGGGCGTGATCTCCGCGCGCGGTGAGGGCGCGGCCACCAAGCGGTATCTGGAGGACTTCATCGGGCGGCTCGGCCTCGCCGGCTTCGAACCGAGCGTCTCCTCCGGGCACCTGACGCGCTGCCGTGCCGACGACTCGCCGCTGTCGCGGGGGCGGGTGCTGGTCTGCGGGGACGCGGCCGGGCTGCTGGAGCCGTGGACGCGGGAGGGCATCTCCTTCGCGCTGCGTTCGGGACGGCTCGCGGGGGAGTGGGCGGTACGGATCGCCGAGGCGCACGACGCGGTCGACACCCGCCGCCAGGCCCTCAACTACGCGTTCGCCGTGAAGGCGGGGCTCGGCGTCGAGATGAGCGTCGGCAAGCGGCTGCTGGTCGCCTTCGAGCGGCGGCCCGGTCTCTTCCACGCCGCGCTGACCGGGTTCCGGCCCGCCTGGCGGGCCTTCGTCGACATCACCCGCGGGTCGACCTCCCTGGGCGAGATCGTCCGTAACCGCCCGATCGCCCAGCGCGCGCTGACGGCGTTCGACAAGTAGGGCCGTGGGCCGGTGCGGCGGCCCACGCCGGGCCGCCGGCACCCCGCCCGGTCACCGCTGGACGGTGATCCGGAAGACGGGGTGCTTCGGCGCGGCGGCCAGCAGTTCCTCGTCGGTGGAGTCGGCGCTGACGCCGTCGAAGAACCGGCCCACCTCCCAGCCCCACTTCTTCAGGTAGGTGCGCAGGACGACGGGCTTCTCCTCGTCGGGCAGCTCGACCGCCGTGAACTCCTGTGTCCGGCGGCCCACCTGGAGCCGTCCGCCGCCGGCCGCCCGCATGTTGCGCACCCATTCGGAGTGGCCGCGCGCCGAGACCAGGTAGGGGCCGCCCTCGTACGGCAACGGGTTGACCGGGAGCCGGCGCCACTCGCCGCTCTTACGACCGCGCACGGAGAGTTCGGCGGTGCCGAGGAGGCTGACGCCGCGGCGGGCGAGCCAGCCGACGAAGCCGTTGAGCGCGCGGTCGAAAGGGTTGGTCCGGATGTAGTGGGTCGACGGCGGCATGGGGTCCTCCCGTGTTGTGGAGAGCACTGCTCTCGCTTGAGAGCAGTGTGCACGAGATCGGTGCTCCAAAGCAAGAGCGGTGCTCTCGTTTGTGTCGCTCGCTCTAGTCCGTGTGCGGTGATCCGTTGTGAGAGCGGTGCTCCAAAACGTGTGCAGTGCTCTGCCCTGTGGCACACTGCCTCACATGAGCACAGCACGAGGAGCCCGCGCCCGCGCCCGGATCGAGGTCACTGCCGCCATCAAGGACGAGGCGCGCAGACAGCTCGCCGCCGAGGGCGCCGCCAAGCTGTCGCTGCGCGCGGTGGCGCGGGAACTCGGCATGGTCTCCTCCGCGCTGTACCGCTACTTCCCGAGCCGCGACGAGCTGCTCACCTCGCTGATCATCGACGCGTTCGACTCCTTGGGCGAGGCCGCCGAGGCCGCGCACGCGCGGGCCGCCGCCGAGAGCCCGGCGGGGCAGTGGGTCGCGGTGTGCGAGGGGGTGCGGAAGTGGGCGCTGGCACGGCCGCACGAGTACGCGTTGATCTTCGGTTCGCCCGTGCCCGGCTACAAGGCGCCCGACGCGACGCTGCCGGCCGCCTCCCGGCTCGGGCAGTTGCTGATCCGGATCGTGCGGGACGCCTTTCGGTCCAAGGGCGTGGCCCAGTGGAAGCTGCCCGCCGAGCTGCGGCCCGAGGCGCGGCGGATCGCCGAGGAGTTCGCGCCCGACCTGCCGCCGGAGGTGATCACGGTGCTGGTCGGGGCGTGGGCGCAGCTGTTCGGGCTGATCAGCTTCGAGGTGTTCGGGCAGTTCAACCGGGTGGTCGAGGACCGGGAGGTGTTCTTCCGGCACGCGGCGGGCCAACTCGCCCACCACGTAGGCCTGGTGTTCCCGCAGTCCGAGGCGCCGGCGCGCTGACGCCCCGGCCCCGGCACTCGGGATCGCGGCGGGCGCGCCTGCGCGTCGAGCACGGCGGCGGAGACCTGCGGCCGCGGATCGACGACGACGGGCCCGCGACCGGCACCGACGTGGGTGGCGGCGGCAACTGACCCGGCGCATCACCGGCGACCCGGAACTCGCCCATGTCGGGGTCGTCATGCTGACCACCTTCGAGCTCGACGAGTACGTGTTCGTGGCGATCCGTTCCGGTGCGTCGGGTTTCCTCGTCAAGGACACCGAGCGGCGACGAACTCCTGCGCGCGGTACGGACGGTGGTGGAGGGGGACGCGCTGCTGTCGCCGGGGGTGACCCGGCGGCTGATCGCCGAGTTCGCGGCCCGTTCCAAGCGGCCGGCGGCCGCCGCCTCCCTCGCCGGACTCACCGAGCGGGAGGTGATGGCCCTGGTCGGCATGGCCTGACCGACGACGAGATCGCCCGGCCTCTGGTCGTCAGCCCGCTGACCGCCACGACGCGTGTGAGCCGGACGATGGTGAAGCTGGGCGCCCCCGACCGCGCCCAACTCGCGTTCCTGGCCTACGAGTCGGGGTTGGTGCGGCCGGGCTGGCTGGGCTGAGCGGGAAGTCGTGCGTCGAGGGGTCCGGCGGCCTGCCGGCGGCGTCGCGTGGCGTGCCGGAAGCGGGTCAGCACGATCGTGACGACCGCGACGAACACCACCACGCTCACCGTCAGCGCGAGGGGGCCGAGCAGGCTCCACCGGTCGCGCAGGGAGCCGAAGACATGTGGCAGGAACTCCGTCACGCCGAAGAAGGCCGCGCCCGCCAGCACCGCCCCCGCGCAGAACGCGAAGACCATCTCCGTGGTCATCGCGTCCCGTTCGGCCTGCGTCCGTCTCCCCATGAGCCGAGTGTGGGGGCGGCGGGCCCGGCGGACAAGGCGGCGGGCGCACCCGCCGGGCCGGGATCAGCCGATACCCGAGGTTTCCCGCCACAGCCGCGCGAGGGCGGGGTCTCCGGTGACGGCGGGGAGGTCGAGCCGGTTCCACAGGGACAGGTACAGGCGGGGCGCCGGGCCCGCGATCTCGCAGTCGGCGTCACCCGCCCCCGCCGCTTCCGCGCGCCGCGCCACGGGCGGCTCCGAGGACAGCCGTACGGTCCAGGCGGCGTCCGTGTCGGTGGCCCGCACCCGCAGGACGCGCGGCGCCGCGGTACGCGCCCGGCTTCTGCCGCCGGCGTGGAAGCCGAGCAGCAGTTCGTCGATGCCGTCCACGGCGAAGTCCACGGCGGGCAGGCCGAGTTCGCCGCCGAGCGCGGACTCGGCGTCGGCGCGGTGCACGGCGGTCTCGTGGGCCTGGCGGCGCGCCCAGAAGGCCCGCGGGGAGGGCGCGGGCAGAAAGCTCCAGCAGTCGGCGTCGGCGGGCGTGGTGCGCAGCGTCTCGACGAGGCGACGGTGCCCCTCCTCGAACCAGGTCAGCAGTAGGGCGCCGTCCAGCTCCGGGCCGTCGGTGAGGGGCCGGGGCGACGGGTGCCGGTCGACGAGGAACGCCGTGGCCCAGCGGTGCACGGCCCCCGTGTGGCGGACCAGGTCCCGCACCCGCCACTCGGGACAGGTCGGCACCTCGGCGTCCGTACCGGCCTTCCGGGCGGCCACGGCGAGCCGGCGGCCCTCTTCGTCCAGGGCTCTGATGTGTTCGGCGGTCTCCATGGGGCGAGTCTGCCGGACGGCGACGCGTGCGAGGCGCCCGCCCCGGCCGGGGCGGGCGCCTCGGTTCAGCTACGGGTCGGCCGGGATGGCAGGTCGTCCGGGACGCATCCGGAATGTCAGGGTGTCGCCCGGATCCGGTCGTCGCGGCGCGCTCCCGCCCCTGGTTCCTCCCGCGCCAGCCATTCGGCGACGCTGTGGGCGATCGGCTGGCCGGTGTCCATCTCCACGAACCCGAACTGGCCGGACTGGTTGCACTCCAGGAACCACCAGATCCCGTCCGCGTCCTCCGCGAAGTCGAAGGCCCCGTAGGCGAGTTCGGCGTCACGGAGGTAGGCGTGTACGGCCGTGGCGGTGCGCGCCGGGACCTCGACCGGCTGCCAGGGTGCGGCGGAGGGGGCGAAGCGGACGTCCACCTCGTCGGGGTGCGCGTCCGGGGCGACCGCCTTGCGGGCGGCCAGCATGCGGTCGCCGACGACGGTGAGCCGGATGTCGGCGGTCTTGGCGATCCGGCGCTGCAGCAGCGTCGGGCCGAACGCGACGGCGGTGAAGTCCGTGCCGGGCGCGACGCGGCTGGTGGGGACCGTACTGGCGGGCGCCTGCGGGTGGGTGCCGGAGACGGGCTTCACCACCAGGTCCGGGAAGCGTTCGGCGAAGTCGCGGGCGGCCTGCGGGAACGTGGTGATCAGCGTGGCCGGCACGGGGAGCCCGCAGCGCTGGGCGTGCCGGAGCTGCCACGGCTTGTGACGGGCCCTGCGGGCCGCGTCCGGGTCGTTCATCCAGCGGGCGCCCGTGCCGCGCAGCATGCCGTACAGGGCCTGCCTGGACTCCTCGGTGAGCCAGGGGGACGGCTCGGCGACCCCGGCGGCCGGAAGGCCGGGCCGGCGCAGCCAGATGGACCGCAGCCCGGTCATGCTCACCAGACGCCCTCCCGCGGACAGCTGCCCGTGGAACGAGCCGTGCACGTACTCGCCGGAGAGCGCCACCGCGCCGGGCAGGTCGGCGGGGTCGAGCCGGACCACCGGTACGCCGGTCCTGTTGAGGCGAGCCACGACCAGATCCGCCGTCACATCCTGTTCGCAGGTGAGGATCAATACCGTCATTGTCGCGAATCCGCGTTCAGTCGTCGAAATGGGTCTTCGATCCCGCCGTGGAGGTGGTCGCCCCCAATTCCCGCATCAAGCCCTGGTCATGTGCGGCTATCCGCCCGTCGGCGAGCACGTTCAACTGCAGCCCGGAGTCGTAGGTGTACGGAGCGCTGAACTCCAACTGCTCAGCGGTGCGAGCATAGTTGAGCACGAACAGTCGCATCGTTTCTCCTTGTTCGGGACCATCCGGAAAAGCGGATGGTGACGCTCCGGCCGCTCTCTGTTCGGCCGGGTCGCAGTGCCTCCAGGGAGTTATACGAATCGAACGACTGAATGGTTGCCTCATGTTCTCGAAGGGCTGACTTCATGCACCGCGCGGTGTCACGAGGCAACGGTGAGTGGTCATTTCGCGGCCGAGTGGCGGGTGTTGAACGCGATGGCGGAGGCGAACGCGGCGAGTACCGCGACGCTCGTGAGCGCGGCGGGCAGGGAGAACCATTCGGCCATGAAACCGATCGCGGGCGGGCCGAGGAGCATGCCGAGATACCCGAGGGTGGAGGCCGTGGCCACTCCGCCGGGCCCGGCCAGGGCGCCGGCGCGTTCGATGGCGACGGGGAAGATGTTGGCGAGGCCCAGACCGGTGACGGCGAAGCCGAGCAGGGTCGCCCACACGGAGGGTGCGAGGGAGCCGAGCAGCATGCCGGCCGTCGCGGTCGCGCCACCGGCCACGAGCACCGTGGTCCGGCCCAGGCGTTCCAGGAGGGTCGTCCCGGTGAGCCGGCCGATCGTCATGGCCAGCGCGAAACACGAGTAACCGATCGCCGCGACCCCGGGTGAGGCGTCCAGGTCCGCCTCCAGGTGCAGAGCGCCCCAGTCGGCCAGCGCCCCCTCGCCGTAGGCCGTGCACCCGGCGATCAGGCCGAGGACGACGACCGGGCCGCGCGTGCGGCGGTCGGGGCGGCCCGCGCCGGGTGAGTCGCGGGACTCGGCCGCGCGAACCTCCTGCCCGGGGGTGCGAGCCGGCGGCGCCGGGGGCGTGTGGCGCAGCAGGGTGGGCGCGGCGACGGCGGTGACCAGCAGACCGGCCACGGTGATGCCGAGCAGATGGCCGGTGGGCGACAGGGAGCCCGCGACCAGGCTGCCGAGCCCCGCCCCGAACATGCCGCCGAGACTGAACGCGGCGTGGAAACTGGGCATGACGGGTCGCCCCAGCGCGGCCACCAGATCCACGGCGGCGCTGTTGAAGGCGACGTTGATCCCGCCGAAGGCCGCGCCGAAGACCAGCAGTACCGCGCCCAGGGCGAGCGCCGAGTGGGTGAGCGGGGGCAGGGCCACGCTGAGGGACAGCAGGACGGCACAGGCGACCGTCACCGGGTGGCTGCCGAAGCGGCGGCAGAGCCGGCCGGTGAGCATCATCGTGATCACCGCTCCGGCGGACACACCGAGCAGTGCCAGCCCCAGCGCGCCGGGCGACGCGCCGGTCTGCTCCTTGATCGCGGGGATTCTGACCACCCAGCCGGCGAAGACGAAGCCGTCGAGGGCGAAGAAGGCGGTGATGGCGATGCGGAGGGTGCGAAGGTCGCGGAGGCGCGCGAGGTCGCTGTCGTGGCCCGGCACGGCACTGTGCGTTCGGGTTTTGTTTATTCGCGGCACAAAATGAGGCTAAGTGGGGGCCGGGGGCTGGGGCAAGGTGTGCCGGGTCGCGGCGCCCTGCCTGGGCTGGGGGAGGTCTCGGTCTCCCGACCGGGGCGCGGTGAGAGTGGGGGCGCGCCGGGAGGGAAGGCCGCACCGCCGTACGAACATGCGCACCAGTGCCAGTGCCAGTGCCAGTGCCAGTGCCAGTGCCAGTGCCAGTGCCGGCGCCCGCACTCCGGCGCGGTGAGCAGTGGAGGCGCGCCCCGGGCGGCGTGATCCGCCCGGCCGCGCGGGCCCGACGATCGTCGGCTCGGACGACCCCGGCCGCGGCGGGCCCACCGCGCTGCCTTGAGGGTCGACGCCCACGGCCGCCGTTCCGGCCTTCGTGTGCGCTCATTTCACATGCACGTACAACTAATGTCCTTGACACCTTCCCAGGCCGACGACATAGGTTGAAGCGGTAACCGCTGGACGGTTGGAGGCCCTGATGCACGTACGTGACGCGGCACCGCACGGTGCCGGCGCGGGTACGTGGCTGATCACCCGGCGGCATGTCGACTACTGCCGTACCGCCTCCGCCGTCTGTCCTTCCGCACGCGTCCGACCCCCGTCGGCCATCGGGCCGGCCGTCTCGTCGTGCCCTCGGAAGGAACACACCCCATGTCCGGCCCTGCCCTGCGCCTCGCCGTCGAACTCGACGGCGACGGCGCCCATCCCGCGGCCTGGCGCCGCGCCGCGCACTCTCCCGACCATCTGCTGACCCCGCGCCGGGTGGCCCGTGTCGCCGCCGCAGCGGAGAACGCCGGGTTCACCCTCCTCACGCTCGACGACGGGGCCCTCCCGCCCTCCGCCGCCCCCGACACGGTCGGCCGGATCGGCGCGGTGGAGCGGGCCGCGTTCATCGCCGCCTCGACGAGCGTCGTCGGTGTCGCGCCGGTCGTGGCCCTCACGTACGCCGAACCGTTCCACGTCTCCAGTCAGTTGGCGTCCCTCGACCACGTCTCCGTCGGGCGCGCCGGGTGGGTGGTCGGCGAGGAGACGCGACCCGAGGCGGCACGTGCCTGGGGCCGCCCCCTCGTCGACGGGGCCGCCGCCCGGGCCCGCGAGTCCCGTGACGGAGTCGAGGCGGTGCGCGCGCTGTGGGACTCGTGGGAGGACGACGCCGTCATCCGTTCCGTGGCCACCAGCCGGTATCTCGACCGTGACCGGCTCCACTACGTCGACTTCACCGGCGACACCTTCACGGTGAAGGGGCCGGCGATCGTGCCGCGTCCCCCGCAGGGGCAGGTCGTCGTGCTCGGCCACCCCGGCACGGTGCCCGCCGAGCAGCTCGACGTGGCCCTCGTGTCGGGCCGTGACCTCGCCGCCGTCGCGGCCGCCGCCCGAGCCGGGACGCCCCGGACCTTCGCCGAGATCGAGGTCGCCCTCGACACCGCGCACGCCACGGCCGAGGAACGCGTCGCCGACCTCGAACAGCACGCGCCCTGGGCCGATCGCGGACGGCTGCGCCACATCGGCTCCGCCGCCGGACTCGCCGCGCTGCTGGAGCGGCTGCGGGGCGTCGTGGACGGCGTACGGCTGCGTCCGCTGGTGCTGGACGAGGACCTGCCGGAGCTGTCCCGGCTGGTACTGCCGCATCTCTTCGAACGGCGGTACGCGGTCCGTCCGTTGTCCGGCGCATCCCTGCGCACCCACCTGGGCCTGGAGCGGCCCGCCAACCGCTACGCCACCACGGCGGCCCAGGTCGGGGAGGGGACCCGATGACCCGCACCGATCCGCTCGACGCCCCCCCGCCCCGACGCGCAGTTGCACCTCGGGGTCTTCTTCCAGGGCGTCAACCACTGGACCATCTGGTCCGACCCGGCCAGCGGCAGCCAGATGGACCCGGCCGGCATCCGGCAGGTGGCCCGGACCGCCGAACGGGGCCTGTTCGACGCCTTCTTCCTCGGGGAGGGGCTGCGGCTGCGCGAGGTCGACGGGAGGATCCACGATCTCGATGTCGCCGGGCGCCCGGACGCCATCACCCAGCTCGCCGCCCTGGCCGCCGTCACCGACCGGATCGGCCTGGTCTCCACCTCCAACACCACCTTCAACGAGGCCCCCGACCTCGCCCGTCGGCTGTCCGGCCTCGACCTGCTCTCCGAGGGCCGCGCCGGCTGGAACGTGGTGACCACCGACAACGCCTGGACCGGGGAGAACTTCCGCCGCGGCGGCTACCTCGACCACGCCGACCGGTACACGCGCGCCGAGGAGTTCCTCACCGTGGCCCGCGCCCTCTGGGACGGCTGGAAGGACGGTGCCGTCTCCGGGTCGCCCGGTGCCTCCGCCTGGGCGGCGCCCGGATCCGTCCGGCACGTACGCCACCGGGGGCCGCAGTTCGACGTGGACCTCGTGCCCACCCTGCCGCGCTCCCCGCAGGGCCACCCGGTGATCTTCCAGGCCGGCGACTCGGGTGAGGGCCGGGACTTCGCCGCCCGCAACGCCGATGTCATCTTCTCCGCGCACGGCGACGACCTCGACGACGCGCTGGCCTTCGCCGAGGACGTCCGACGCCGTCTGGCGGCCGTCGGCCGGCCCGGGGACGACCTGCGCATCCTCCCCGGTACGGAGATCATCATCGGGGCCACGCAGGAGGAGGCACAGGAGAGGAAGCGCTGGATCCGCCGTCAACAGGTCACCCCCGCCACCGCGTTGGGCATCGCGGGGCTCCTGTGGAACCGCGACCTGTCCGACCGCGACGCCGACGGGCCGCTGCCGAAGGAGGATCCGGTCATCGCCGAGAACGACGGTTCCTTCGGCGCCCGCCGCATCGCCGACCCGCGCAAGGCGGTCGCCGAGTGGCGCGAGAAGGCCGAGGCGGGCGGCTGGTCGCTGCGTGAGACCGTCATCGCCCTCGGCCCGCAGCGCGGTCACGTCGGCACTCCCTCGGGCCTCGCGGACCGGTTCGCCCACTGGGTACGGCACGGCGCGGTCGACGGTTTCAACGTCACGCCGTACCTGATCCCCGACGGCCTCGACGACATCGTCGACCTGCTCGTCCCCGAACTGCAGGAGCGCGGCGTCTACCGGACCGCGTACACGGGGACCACGCTGCGTGACCATCTGGGCCTGCGTGAACCTCTCACCCACCGCTCCACGACGGCCGGCCGGCGCGTGGGCTGATCCGCCCCGGGCGCCCGGCCGCGTCGAATCCTCATCGCCGCCATTCGCCGCCACGACGGAATGCGCGCGTCCGGAGAGGGAATGCGGGGGGCCGGGCCCCGGACGTGTGAAAGGAGCCGTGGGGAGAGGAGTCCGTGGGCAGAGGGTCCGCGGGCAAAGAAGTCCGTGGGCAAAGGACTCTCGTCCCCGCCCGGCCCTGTGCCGGGCGGCCGAACCATGAATTCGACACCATTTCCGCCACGTGCGGCGACATCCCGTCGAATCGCTATCCTTCTCGGCCGGTCATGGCCCTTTCGCTTGCGGTCGCCATGAGCCACGAGACAACTGACCTTATTCATAAGGCAGGTTGCCTCAGCCGGCCGCTCGGAACGTCCGCAGTCGCAGGGAGTTCCCCACGACGAAGACCGAGGAGAAGGCCATGGCGGCCCCGGCGATCATCGGGTTCAACAGGCCGGCCGCCGCGAGCGGCAGGGCGGCCACGTTGTAGGCGAAGGCCCAGAACAGGTTGGACCGGATGGTGCCGAGCGTGCGGCGGGCGAGGCGGATGGCGTCGGCCGCCGCGCGCAGATCGCCTCGTACGAGGGTCAGGTCGCCGGCCTCGATCGCGGCGTCGGTGCCCGTGCCCATCGCCAGCCCGAGGTCGGCCCGGGCGAGTGCGGCCGCGTCGTTGACGCCGTCGCCGACCATCGCCACCGAACGGCCCTGGGCCTGCAGGCGCTTGACGACGTCGACCTTGTCCTGCGGCAGCACCTCCGCGATCACGTCCTCGTCGGCGATACCGACCTCGCGGGCGACGGACTCGGCCACGGCCCGATTGTCGCCGGTCAGCAGGATCGGCGTGAGGCCGAGCGCGCGCAGCCGGGTGATCGCCTCCGCGCTGGTCTCCTTCACCGCGTCGGCGACTTCGAGGACCGCGCGGGCCTGGCCGTCCCAGGCGACCACGATGGCCGTACGCCCGGACGCCTCGGCCTGTGCCCGCGCCCGTGCCAGGCTGTCGGGCAGCTGCACGGCCCAGTCGGTGAGGAGCCGTTCGCGGCCGACGAGGACCGCGTGGCCGTCGACGATCCCTTGCACACCGAGGCCGGGGACGTTCGCGAAGTCCTCCGGCGTGGGCAGGGGGCCGATCCGGTCCAGCGCCGCCTCGGCGACGGCACGAGCCACCGGGTGCTCGGAGGCGTGTTCCAACGCGCCTGCCAGCCGCAGGACTTCGGCCTCCTCGGTGCCGTCGGCGGGGTGCACGGCCAGCAGGGTCATGCGGCCGGTGGTGACGGTGCCGGTCTTGTCGAGGACGACGGTGTCGACCGCGCGCGTGGACTCCAGCACCTCGGGCCCCTTGATCAGGATGCCCAGCTGGGCGCCGCGCCCGGTGCCGACCAGCAGCGCGGTCGGCGTGGCGAGCCCCAGGGCGCAGGGGCAGGCGATGATCAGTACGGCGACGGCGGCGGTGAACGCGGCCGTGAGCCCGGCTCCGTTGCCGAGCCAGAACCCGGCGGTGCCCAGGGCGAGGGCGATCACGACCGGTACGAAGACGGCGGAGATCCGGTCCGCGAGTCGCTGGGCCGAGGCCTTCCCGTTCTGCGCGTCCTCCACCAGCTTCGCCATCCGGGCCAGTTGGGTGTCGGCGCCGACCCGGCCGGCCTCGACGACGAGACGGCCGCCGGCGTTGACGGTGGCACCGGTGACCGGGTCGCCGGCCACGACCTCCACGGGCACGGACTCGCCGGTCAGCAGGGACGCGTCCACCGCGGACGAACCCTCGACGACCGTCCCGTCGGTGGCGATCTTCTCGCCGGGGCGCACGAGGAAGCGGTCGCCCACGGTCAACTCGGCGACCGGGACCGTCCGTTCGCCCCCGCCGGGCATGAGGACGGTGACGTCCTTCGCGCCCAGCTCCAGCAGGGCCCGCAGGGCCGCGCCGGCCTTCCGCTTGGAGCGGGCCTCGAAGTAGCGTCCGGCGAGGATGAAGGCGGTCACCCCGGCCGCGGCCTCCAGATAGATGCTCCCGGCGCCGTCACCCCGGACGATGGTCAGCTCGAAGGGGTGTGTCATGCCCGGCGTGCCCGCCGTCCCGAGGAACAGCGCCCACAGCGACCAGCTGAACGCGGCCAGGGTGCCGATGGAGATCAGGGTGTCCATGGTGGCGGCACCGTGCCGGGCGTTGGTCCACGCCGCGCGGTGGAAGGGCCACCCGGCGTACGTCACCACGGGGGCCGCGAGGGTCAGGGACAGCCACTGCCAGTACGCGAACTGCAGCGCGGGAACCATGGCCATCGCGATGACGGGGACGGCGAGGACCACCGCCGTGACCAGCCGCTGCCGGAGCGGCAGCAGCGCGTCGCCCTCCGCCTCCTCGGCGCTCCCGGGCTCGGCCCGCGCGGCCGGCGCGGGCTCCCGTGCCGTGTACCCCGTCGCCTCGACGGTGGCGATCAGGTCCCGTACCGAGACGTCGTCCGCGTAGCTGACCTTCGCCTTCTCGGTGGCGTAGTTGACCGTGGCCGTGACGCCGTCCATGCGGTTCAGCTTCTTCTCGACCCGGGCCGCGCAGGAGGCGCAGGTCATGCCGCCGATGGTGAGCTCCACCGCGGCGGCGGCCCCGGTCCTGGTGATGGTCATGGCTGCTCCTCGTACCGCGTGGGCGGCTTGTGGATCGTATACGGGGTGGGGGTATTCTGTGACCATCCCTGTATACCCCGGGAGGGTATCAACGGCAAGTTGCTCCCGTCGCTTGACTTGGTACCCCCCAGGGGTATCGTGAGCTGTGAGAAGACCCGCCCTCGAAGGAGACGTCCATGAACACCGGACTCAGGATCACCGCGTTCGCCGCCGCGCTGGCCGCCACGTTCGGCACCGCCTACGGCGTGGGCAGGGGTGTCGACCGTGTCGTCCCGGACGCCGCGGAGGAAGCCGGGAGCCATGAGAGCGCGCCCGGCCGCCACGGCGGTCACACCGAGCAGTCGCCCGGGCCCGGAAAGGGCGGGGGCGGCGACGCCCCGGCCGCGGCCGGCGGACTGCAGATCTCCGCGGGGGGCCACACCCTCGACCTGCGGACGCCCGGCGTCACCGCCGGGCAGCGCACCGACCTGCGGTTCGTCGTCCGGGACGAGGACGGCCGCGCCGTCACCGCCTACCAGCGCGAGCACGACAAGGAACTCCACCTCATCGTCGCCTCACGCGACCTGGTCACCTACCGCCATCTGCATCCCACCCGCGCGGCCGACGGCACCTGGAGCACCCCCGTCGACCTGCCGGAGGCGGGCGGCTACCGGGTGTTCGCCGACTTCACCCCGGCCGGCAAGGACGCCGAGAACCTCACGCTCGGCGCCGACCTCGCCGTCTCGGGCGTCTACAAGCCGCACAAGCTGCCCGCGCCGAGCGACACCGCCGAGGTCAACGGCTACGAGGTCGAGCTGGACGGCGGCCTGCGCCCGGGCGCCGCGAGCGAACTCAGGCTCAAGGTCTCCCGTGACGGCAGGCCCGTCACCGACCTTGAGCCCTACCTCGGCGCCTACGGCCACCTGGTCGCCCTGCGCTCCGGCGACCTCGCCTACCTGCATGTGCACCCGGGCGGCGAGCCCGGCGACGGCACCACCGCACCCGGCCCGGAGGTGTCCTTCACCGCCACCGCGCCGAGCGCCGGCGCCTACCGCCTGTTCCTCGACTTCAAGCACGAGGGAAAGGTCCACACGGCCGCGTTCACGGTCCGCACGGGCGCCGCTGACGCGCCCGAGGAGGCACCCGGGGAGACGCCCGAAAGCCCCGAAAGCCCGGCCGGCCACTCCCACTGAGCAGCGGTGACACCGGCCCCCGCCCGCTCGGACCTACACGCCGTCGCCCGTCACCACCGGCGGGCGCCGCTCCCCGACCCGTGTCACCCGCTCGAAGGCGTGCCCGGCCTTCAGGACGGACCAGTCCCGCCGGTGCGGGCCCACGATCTGCAACCCGACCGGCAGGCCCCGCGGGGTGAACCCGGCCGGGACGGACAGGGCGGGGCAGCCCGTGACCGAGATCAGGTACGCCGAGCGCATCCAGTCGAGATAGGTCTCCATGGGGGTGCCGTCGATCACCGTCGGGTAGGCCAGCTCGATGGCGAAGGGAGCGACCTGGCTGACCGGCAGCAACAGCAGGTCGTACCGCTCGAAGAACTCGCGGACCCGGTGGAAGAGGGCACCGTGCAGCGCCTGTGCCCGCCCGAGGTCGGGTCCGCCGAGCCTGCGGCCCTGCTCGATGTTCCAGATCACGTCCGGGGCCAGCCGGTCGCGGTGGGCGTCCAGCAGCGGCCCGTAGGAGAGTTCCACCTGCCAGGCCCGCTGGGCGAGGAACACCTCGTCGGCGCCGGTGAGGTCCGGGCAGGCCTCCTCGACGTCGCAGCCCAGGGCGGCGAACGTCTCCGCCGCCGGGCGCAGCGCCTCCCGTACCTCCGGGTCGACGGGCACCCGCCCGCCGAGATCGGGTGACCAGGCGACCCGCAACCCCTTGAGACCGCCGTCGAGTTGCCAGGCGAAGGTGGAACCGGGCGTCTGCAGGGAGCGCGGGTCGCGGGGATCGGGCCCGGCCAGCACCGACAGGGCCAGGGCGACGTCCGCCACGGTCCGGGCCATCGGCCCCTTCACCGACAACTGGCCCCACGGTGCCTTGTCCGGCCAGGACGGCACCCGGCCCGGCGACGGACGCAGCCCGACGACGTTGTTGAAGGAGGCGGGGTTGCGCAGCGAACCACCGGTGTCGCTGCCGTCGGCGAGGGGCTGCATCCCGCACGCCAGGGCGGCGCCCGCCCCGCCGCTGCTGCCGCCCGCGCTGCGGGAGAGGTCGTAGGGGTTGCGGGTGGCCCCGAACACGGGGTTGACGGTGTGCGAACCCAGGCCCAGTTCGGGGACGTTGGTCTTGCCGAGCGTGATCGCCCCCGCCTTCCGCAGCCGCTCGACGACCAAGTGGTCGCGGTCCGGCACCCGGTCGGCGAAGATCGGTGAACCCGACGTCGTCCGGATGCCGGCGGTGTCGTGCAGGTCCTTGTGTGCGACGGGCAGCCCGTGCAGCGGGCCGACCCGCTCCCCGGCGGCCATCCGGTCGTCCGCCTCGGCCGCCCGCTCCAGCGCCCGCTCCGCCACCAGCGTCACGATCGCGTTCACCGCCGGATTGACCGTCTCGATCCGTTCCAGATGTGCCGTCATCACCTCCCGCGCGGACAGCTCGCGGCGTGCCAGCGCGACGGAGATTTCGTACGCGGTCCGGAAGCACAGGTCGTCCGTCTCGTCCGCGTCGCCCGTGGGGTTCACGGGGTACTGCGTGGGGTGGTCGACGAGCTGGTTCACGAGGTGGTTCACGCCCCTCCCAGGGAGTCCTTGAGCTGGACGGCCGCGAGCACCCCGAAGAGCACGAAGGACCCGCCCAGCAGTACGTTCGAGGTGATCGGGTTGCGCAGCGCCGGCTCCACGCGGCGGCGGTTGAGCAGCACCAGCAGCGCGCCCGCGAGCAGCGGCAGGATCAGCGAGCCGACGGCGGCGTAGGTGAGCACCAGGGACACCGGTCGGCCCAGGAAGGTGACGGCGACCGCGGCGAGGGCGCAGTAGAGGAGGAAGGCACGGAACGGGCGGCCGTTCTGCGCGATGTGGGGTTCCGCCTCGGCGTCCGGGATGCCGCGCACCGCGCGCAGCGAGTCGGCGAGCAGGTAGCACAGGCCGTTGAAGCCGCCGACGAGCGCGCTCAGGGTCACCAGGAAGAACGTCCCCAGGAAC
The DNA here is from genome assembly GCF_000383595.1 of Streptomyces bottropensis ATCC 25435. NCBI lineage: Bacteria > Bacillati > Actinomycetota > Actinomycetes > Kitasatosporales > Streptomycetaceae > Streptomyces > Streptomyces bottropensis. The sequence continues at coordinate 4,373,749 of NZ_KB911581.1, forward strand.
AGCACCCGTGCCACCGACCCCAGATCGGCGCCGAGCGGGTCGGCGAGCGCGGCGAGACCGTCGCTGCCGGTGATGCTCTGGCCCGTCCCGTACAGCAGGCCCGTGCCCACCACCGTCGTGCACAGCACGAACAGCAGCGTCACGCCGTAGCTCAGGGCCGAGTCCGCCCGCACGAGCCGCAACCGGCTCCGGTCCGCCCAGCCCTTCTCGCGCACCCAGTAGCTGTACGAGGCGATCCCGGCCGTCCCGCCCACCCCGCCGACCAGCGCCAGCACCGTGACGACGTCACCCTCCGGCAGCCTCGGGCGCAGGGTGCCGAGCAGGCCGGGCAGGTCGTCGGCGGTGGCGAGCGTGGCCACCGCGAGGACGGCCATGCCGAGGAACTTGGCGAGCATGAAGACGCTCATCACCCGTTCGAACACCGTGTACCGCCCGGCGTACACGATCGCGGCCGCCGCCAGCGCGATCGTCACGCCGACGGGCCTGACCGGCAGTACGGGGAACAGCGTGGACAGCGCCAGGGACGCCACCGAGCTGAGCGCGGCCCCGTAGAGCAGGCCGATCACCAGGACGAACAGCAGGAACGCCGCCGGGAGCCAGCGGGCGGCCGACCTCAGGCTCCCGATCACCGTCTGCCCGGTCGCCAGATACAGCCGGCCCACCGCCTCGGTGAGCGCGTACTTCAGCACGACACCGATGACGATGGCCCACATCAGCGCCATCCCGTACCCGGCGGCGCCGGCGAGCGAGGTCACCATGTCGCCCGCGCCCACACTGGCGGCCGCCAGCACCAGGCCGGGTCCGAGGAGCGTCCACCGGCCGCGCCCGGTGCCGGCGGGCGGCGTCGGCACCGGCGCCGACGCGGTGGGGTCGGCGGCCGGGGAACGTGGGGGGCTGCCGGGAGTCGCGGTCACGTCGACCATCTCCGTACGTCGGGGAGTCACGGGAGTCGGGAGTCACGGGAGTGGAGAGTCACGGGAGTCGGGAGTCATGGGCTCGTGCGGGCCGAGGGGGGCGGAAGCCGAGGGGGAGGGGGAGGGGGACGGTGGGCCGAGGGCAGGGTGGGCGCGCCCGCACGGCGGGGAGACCGTGCGGGACCGCGCGATTCCACTTCACGGCAGGCTGGGCCACGGCGACGGAACAGAACAAGAACCCCTGCGGAGTTGACGGAATCCGCCATAGGCTGGGGCCGATGGACGCACCGCAGACCGGCCCGGTGACGGATTCGCTGGACCGGCGCATCATCAGCGCGCTGCAGATCGACGGCAGGGCCGCCTGGCACCGCATCGCGGCGGCCCTCGGCGAGCCCGAACGCACTGTCGTCCGCCGGGGCACCCGGCTGCTGGAGACCGGTCTGGTGCGGATCGGGGCGATGGCGATGCGTGGCCGCAGCGTGGTCGTCGACATCCGCTGCGCCCCCGGCCGGGCCCGGGTCATCGCCACCGCGCTGGCCCGTCGGCCCGACTGTGTCTTCGCCCATGTTCTCACCGGCACCCCGGACTGCCTCGCGGAGCTGCGCGGGCCCCGCGAACGGCTGGCCGGCCTGGTGCTGGACGAACTCGCCGGGCTGCCGGGCGTGGTGGAGACCCGCACCCTTCCGGTGCTGCGCCACGTCCGCACGATCCGGGAGTGGCACGCGGGCCTGCTCACCGAGGACGAGATGGCCGCGCTCAGGTGCGAGGACCCCTCGGACGCCGCGTCGCCGGCGGCCGATCCGCTGCCGGCCGACGGGGTCCCGCCCGAACTCTCGCGCGCAGACCGGCTGTTGCTGCACGCCCTCGCCGAGGACGGGCGTCGCACGTACGACGAGCTCGCGCGCGTGGCCGGTGTGTCGGAGGCCACCGCGCGACGCCGCGTCGGCGCGTTGCGGCGGGAGGGGAGGGTGCGCGTGCGTGCCGTGATCGAACCGGCCGTGCTCGGACTGCCGGTCGAGGCGGTCCTCCGGGTCCGTACGCCCCCGGCCGAGGTGGACTCCGTGACGACAGCCCTCGCCGCGTCCGCCCACGTCCGCTACGCCAGCTTCGTCACCGGCGAACGCCAGCTCCTCGTCCTCACCGCGTTCCCCGACGAAGCCGCCCTCCACGACTTCGTCACCCGCTCCTCATGGCTCCACGAGGTGGCGTCGATCGACATCGCCCTCGTCCTCACGACCCTGAAGCGGGGCGGAATGCTGGCGCCCTGGCTGCAGGACTGACGCAGCGTGTCGGCCGCCTGCCCAGCACGGCGCAGCGACTCCCTGCCACCCGACCGGCCCGACCCCCGGCGGGCCCCAGCCTCAGGGCCTCGTCCTTCGGCCTCAGCGCCCGCACTCACGCGATGACGACCCTCACCCCGGCCTCCTCGAACCGCCGGACCGTCTCCGGTGCCGCCGCCGTGTCCGTGACCAGCGTGTTCACCGACGCGGTCGCGCAGGTCCAGGCGAAGGCCCGGCGCCCCAGCTTGCTGGAGTCGGCCGCGACGACGACCCGTTCGGCACGCTCGCAGAGCAGCCGGTTGACGGCGGCCTCCGCCTCGTCGTGCGCGGCGGCACCGTGGACGGCGTCCAGGGCGACCACGCCGAGGACCGTCACGTCCAGGGTGATCCGGTCGAGCACACCGTCGGCGAGCGGGCCGACGAGTTCGTACGACTGGGCGCGGGCCACCCCGCCCGTCACCACGATCTTGAACTGCGGCCGCACGGCCAGCTCGCCCGCGATGTTGAGCGCGTTGGTGACGACGGTCAGCGCGGGCGCGCCGGACGACAGATCTCCCCGTGCGGCCAGGGCCCGAGCGACCTCGGTGGTGGTCGTGCCGCCGGTCAGGCCCACCGCCTCGCCGGAAGCGACAAGGCCCGCCACCGCCGCCGCGATCCGCTGTTTCTCCGTGGCCCGACGCGCCGTCTTGTAGCGCAGCGGCAGCTCGTCCGAGACGCCGTGCACGACCGCTCCGCCCCGGGTGCGGAGCAGCATCTGCTGCGCCGCGAGCCCGTCGAAGTCGCGCCGGATCGTCGCGGGGGACACGCCCAGCTCGCCGGCGGCCTCCTCGACGTCCAGCCGCCCCCGCTCGACGAGCAGTTCGAGCAGCGTCCGCCGGCGGACGTCGCGGGACATGGGTCTCCTCCTGCTGGCCCTGTTGCCATGTCTTGCTTGAAGATGCTCGGAAGTCGATTATATCGTGCAGGAACACGCATGAGCCGATGCCTTCTGGGGAGGGTGACCGCATGACCCACGTCGAGGACGAGCTGAACAGCCAGCCCGAGTGCTGGGCCCGCGTCGCCGCCGAGGCGGTGGAACACGCCGGGGTCCTGTCGGCGCCCGGCGAGCGGGTGGCGATCGTCGGCTGCGGGACGTCGTACTTCATGGCCCAGGCCGCCGCCCGCCTGCGTGAGCGGGCCGGCCAGGGGGAGACGGACGCCTTCCCGGCCTCGGAGTTCCCCCGGGGGCGGACCTACGACCGCGTCGTGGCCCTCACCCGCTCCGGTACCACCACCGAGGTGCTGGACCTGCTGGGCGTGCTGCGGGGCCGTACCCGTACGACGGCGATCACCGCCGACCCGGCCACCCCGGTGATGGCGGCCGCGGACGACGTCGTGGTCCTCGGCTTCGCCGACGAGAAGTCCGTCGTCCAGACCCGTTTCGCCACCACCGCCCTCACCCTCCTGCGCGCCCACCTCGGCCTGCACCCCGAGGCGGCCGTCGCCGACGCGCTGGCGGCACCGCTGCCCGAAGGGCTCGTCGACGGCACCCAGTTCACCTTCCTCGGCCGGGGGTGGACCGTGGGCCTCGCGAACGAGGCCGCGCTGAAGATGCGTGAGGCCGCGCTGGCGTGGAGCGAGGCGTATCCGGCGATGGAGTACCGGCACGGCCCGATCAGCGTCACCACGCGGTCCACGGCGACCTGGATGTTCGGCGAGGCGCCCGAGGGGCTCGCCGAACAGGTGCGGGCGACCGGTGGGACCTGGGTGCCGGGCGGGCTGGACCCGCTCGCCGAACTGGTCCGCGTCCAGCGGCTCGCCGTCGCCGTGGCAGCCGCCCGCGGCCTCGACCCCGACCGGCCGCGCCATCTCACGCGCTCGGTGATCCTCGCCCCGAACGACCGCTGAAACAGGAGGAGTCGTGCCCCTCACGACGACCGGTGCACTGATCACCGGGGCCGCCGCCACGCACGTCGCGGTGGCCTCGTTCAACGTCATCACCCTGGAGCACGTCGAGGCGGTCGTCGCGGGAGCCGAGACCGCCGCCGCGCCCGTCGTCCTCCAGGTCAGCGAGAACGCGGTCGGGTTCCACGACGGCGACCTCCTCCCGCTGGCCCGCGCCGCGTCCGCCGTCGCCGAGCGGGCGGCCGTGCCCGTCGCGCTCCACCTCGACCACGTCCGGAGCGAGGACCTGCTGCGCAGGGCGGCGGATGCCGGCTTCAGCTCCGTGATGTACGACGCGTCGCGCCTGCCCTACCTCGACAACCTGGCCGCGACCCACGCCGCCGTGCAGTGGGCGCACGGCCAAGGGCTGTGGATCGAGGCGGAGTTGGGGCAGGTGGGCGGCAAGAACGGTGCGGCGCCGCTCGACGCGCACGCACCCGGAGCCCGTACCGACCCCGACGAGGCGCGGGCCTTCGTGGCCGACTCGGGGGTGGACGCGCTCGCCGTCGCCATCGGCAGCTCGCACGCGATGACCACCCGCACCGCGGCCCTCGACCACGTCCTCCTGCGACGGCTGGCCGGCGCCCTGGACGTCCCCCTCGTCCTGCACGGCTCCTCCGGCGTCCCCGACGACGAACTGCGCCGGGCCGTCGCGGGAGGCATCGCCAAGGTCAACATCGGCACCGCGCTCAACATCGCCCTGACCGACGCGATCCGGGAGTACCTCGACGCCCGCCCCGAGGTGGTGGACCCGCGCCCGTACCTCACCGCGGGCCGGGCGGCGATGGCGGACACGGTGGCCCGCCTCATCCGCGTCCTGCGCACGGAAGAGGCCGTCCCCTCCGCGTAGCCGTGCCGCAAGCGCCCGGCGGCGAGCCCGCGGCGCCGGTACGGGTGCCTCCGGAGTGCCCGCACGTGTCCGTTCCGCAGGGGAATGCGACCGTCCCGCGAAGTGTGGTGGCCCGGGGCCCCGAATGTGACGCCCGTCACTGGTATTTTCCGGTCATGCGGGAGACGGAGATCCACCTCGGTGAGCCGCCGGTCGTCGCCCTCATCGGTGTCGGCGTGCACGGCGTCGCGAGCCGCACGGACGTGTTCCGGCTGCCGGAGCTGTGGCAGCTGCACCTCTACCAGTACGAGGGGGAACTGGCCGTCGACGGCACGGTCCACACCATCCGCCCCGGCCGGGTCAGCCTCGTACCGCCCGGCACCACGGTCCGCTACCGCTACGGGGGCCGCTCCGAGCACCTCTTCGCCCATCTGCGCATCACCCCCGCCGGACCGCCCCGCACGGTGTCGGTCGTGCAGGACGCCGGACCCGAACTCCCGGCGCTCACCGGCCTGTTGCTACGGGCGGTGGCCGCGGCCCCGAGCGAGCCGGACCGTGCCCGGGCCGAGATCTGGACCGCCCTGTGGCGCGTCGCCACACTGACCCCGCCCGCCGCGCCGGGCCCCGGCCCGCACCCGGCGGTCACCGCCGCCATCGCCCACATCGAGGCCCACCTGGCCGCGCCGCTCACCATCCCGGAGGTGGCCCGCGCGGCCGGGGTCTCCCACAACCACCTGACCCGCCTCTTCCGCGCCGAGACCGGCGGCACGGTCGTCGCCTACATCCGCCGCCGCAGACTCGAACGCGCCCACCATCTGCTGCGCGCCACGACCCTCTCCATCCCCGCCGTGGCCGCCTCCGTCGGCATCCCCGACCTCCAGGCTTTCAACAAGGCGTGCCGCCGGGAGCTGGGCGCCTCACCGCGCGCCCTGCGAGGAGCCCTTCCGCCGACAGAGGCCGCTAGCCCCGCCTGACCGCCTTCAGCACCACGAACTTGGCGTCAGCGGCGACGACTTCACTGTTGCCGAAGATCCGCCGCAGCGTCACGTGGTAGCCCAGGTGACGGTTGCCGACCACCCACAGCTCACCGCCCGGCCGCAGCGCCCGCCGCGCCCCGGCGAACATCCGCCGGGCCGTGGCGTCGGTCGTCGCCTGGTGGGAGTGGAACGGCGGGTTGTTGAGAACGAGATCGACGCTTCCCGGTGGGAACTCCTCCAGCCCGTCGCCGACCAGGAACTCGGCCGCGTCGTCCGCGCCGGGCCGGTTCGCACGGTACGTCGCCTCCGCCGAGGCCACCGCCTGGTACGACTCGTCCACGAACACCACCTCGGCGCCCGGCTCGGCCAGCGCGACCGCCGTGCCGACCACCCCGTTGCCGCACCCCAGGTCCACGACCCGGCCGCCGCCGGGGTCCTTCGGCAGGTGGCGCAGGAAGAACCGGGTGCCGATGTCGAGCCGGTCGGCGCAGAACACACCCGCGTGGTTGACGACCGGACGCCCGGCCAACACACCTACGTCGTCCGGCAGTCGATAGGTGTACGGCCACGGATCGCCGCCCCGAGCCGAGAGCACGCCCGTGTCCGGGGTGCAGAAGATCAGCCGCGCCTTCTGCCGGGCCAGCGAGGTGCGGGTGGGGCCGAGGACCCGCTCGAAGAGGCGGAGCGTGGAGGTGTGGATCTCCTTGACCATCCCGGCGCCGATCACGACCGTGCCCTCGTGCACGGCGGGCGCCAGCCGGTGCAGCTGGTCCTCCAGGAGCGCGAGGCTCTTGGGGACCCGGACGAGCAGGACGTCGACGCGGTCCGGAGGCGTGTCCCGGGTGGTGAGCAGCCGCACGGCGTCCGTCCCGACGCCGGCGCGCTCCAGATTCGCCCGCGTCGCCTCCCGGCTCAGGTACGAGTCGGTGATCTGCGTCGGCCCGTACCGGCCCAGCGCCGTGGTCAGCGCACCCCAACGGTCCCCGACGACCACGACCGCCCCGTCCAGCGGCGTCCCGCTCTCCGCGAGATGGCGCAGCAGATACGCGTCGGACGCGTCCCAGGCGCGCAGCGGCTCCCGGGGGTCCTCGGGAAAACGGGTCAGGGTGTACTCGCCCCAGGGCGCGGTCATACGGTCGCTCATCGTGCGCCCAGGCTAACCGAGCCGCAGCTCGCGCCTCTTCCCCGAGCGGCCGCGCGGGACGGCGACCCCCGCCCTGAGACGGTGACCTCGCCACTCGGACCCTCATCCGGCCGACGGTGGCTGTGGGCTTGTGAGCCCCACCCGAAATCACCCGCGAAATCCCTGGTGGACAGGATCGCCACGCCTGTTACTCTTCGGCGTCTTGTCGCGCACGCGTGCGCGACACACCACACCGCTCGTCGCAGCAGTTCCATTGGGGGAATCCTGTCATGACCCAGTCAGCGCCATCGCCGTCCGACGGCAACCCTTACGCTCAGCAGCCGTCCGACGGCAACCCCTTCGCCCAGCAGCCGTCCGACGGCAACCCCTACGCCCAACAGCCCAACGGCGGCAATCCGTTCGCCCAGCAGCCCGGTTCCGCCCTGCCTCCTCAAGCCCCGTTCGCACCCGCGCCGGCGCCGGCGCGCAACAACTTCGCCCTGGGTCTAATCGTGGCTGTCGTCACGGCGCTGGTCACCGCTGGTGTCTACGGCGCGATCGTCGGCGCGACCGAGTACGAGATCGGTTACGCGGCCGTCGGCGTCGGCTTCCTCATAGGCTTCGCGGCGGGCAAGATCGGTGGCACCAACCCGGTCCTCCCCGTGGTCAGCGCCCTGCTGTCGCTGGGCGCGGTCTACCTCGGCCAGCTCATCGGTATCGCGATCTTCTACGCCGACGAAATCGGCGTCTCCGCGACCACACTGTTCACCGAGCACTTCGACGTGCTGACCGAGGGCTGGAGCGAGGCGGCCGATGCGATGACCTTCCTCTTCCTCGCCATCGGCGCGTTCGCCGCGTTCTCCGGCGCGAAGAAGGCCGCCCGGTAGTGACGGCGGCGCCGCGTGCGCACGCGGCCTCCGCATGAGCATGCGCGGTGCGCGAAGGGGCCCTGCGTCTCCCCGTGACGCTGTCGGTATTCCGGGCACTGCCGCTTCGTCCCGCTGGTGATCCAGCGGGACGAACTGCTTCCAGGCCGGGGCGGGCGATCTGCGTAAGGTCGCAGCGTCACCAACGACGTGTTCGCGATGGCGCCCAGGGTTCTCGCGGAGCACCCCCGCGACCGACCTCGCACCGCCGGACCCACATCGTGCGGCGTCTCGCGGCACCTGGGTTCAAGGCGTTGCCGGATCAACCGGTGGGCTTCCCGCGTGGCCCGATATGGTCATGCGCATGCAGCCTCAGCAGCCCACTCAACCGCCCGCCTCGCCGTCCCCGCCCGCGCCGACCACCCCGCGGACCGGCGGCAGAGGGCCGCTCGTGGCCGTACTGCTGGTCGGTCTGCTGCTGGGCGGCGGCGGTGTCGGCACGGCCTGGGTGCTGACCGGCTCCGGCGAGAGCCCGGGCCCCGGCTCGGGTCCGGCGGCCGACGCGCAGGGCGCGTGCGCCCCCCTCGCCGGCTTCGCCCCCTCCAAGTACACGGCCAAGGGTGACGAGGGCAAGGTGGCGCTCTACCGGTGGAACGGGGCCGTGGTGCTGTCCGAGGCGGCAGCCGCCGCCGACCGGGCGTACAAGCCCCTCGCGGACGCGCTCCGCCGCGCTTCCCACCGTCAGCAAGTGGCCTTCGCGTTCGACGCCCAGGTCAAGAAGGACATCGCACAGTCGCGGAAGATCTGCGCGGACCTCTGAGCCCGCCGGCTCCTGCGCGGGAGCATCTGCGGAGATGTGACCGCGGAATCGGCCCTCCCGGCCTGGCCGGCCGGGCCCGGGCCGACGCGCGCGGTCGCGGACACGCGCGGATCGGTGGGGCGACGGTCCCGTACGACAGCGCCCTGGACGACGACCTGCGGTGGTCGCCCGGTGTTCGGCGGGACCGCGTCGGCCGGGCAGGGGCGGACCGCGTCGGCTGAGCGTCACCCCGCGGGTCAGCGGCTTCGGCGACGCCTGAGGCCCGCCGGGCGGGAGGCCCGGGCGGGGGGCCGATGCCGAGCGGATCATGGGAGACTCCCCCTCATGGACGGGAAGGCGGCCGCCAAGGCGGCGGGCGAAGGGACACCGACGACACGCGCGCGGCTGGACCGGGGGAGGGGGGCGCTCGGTCCGGCGCTGGAGCTGGTGCACACGGGGCGGGCGCCGACGCGTGCCGTGCTCACCGCCGAACTGGGTGTCACCCGGGCCACCGCGGGCGCCGTCGCCGCCGAACTGGAGGCGCTCGGCCTGATCCGCGTCGACGCGCACCCGGGCGCCGCCGCCGGTTCGCAGGGCCGTCCCTCGCACCGTCTGGAGGTCGCCGAGGAGGGGCCCGTCGCGCTCGCCGCCCAGATCCACGCCGACGGCTGGCGCGCCGCGCTGGTCGGTCTCGGCGGCCGGATCGTCACCACCACGCCCGCCTGCGAGATCGTCGACGCCGATCCTGCGAAGGTGCTCGGCTCGGTCGTCGACGCGGGCGCCGCACTCCTGCGCGAGACCGGCCGGCGGTGTGTGGGCGCGGGCCTCGCCGTGCCGTCCGCGGTCGCCGAACCGGCGGGGCTGGCGCTGAACCCGCTGCACCTGGCCTGGCCGGCCGGGGCGCCCGTCCGGGAGATCTTCGCCGAGCGGGTCCGTGCGGCCGGTATCGAGGGGCCGGCGTTCGCGGCCAACGACGTCAACCTGGCCGCCCTCGCCGAACACCGGCACGGCGCCGGGCGGGGCTCCCGCGAACTGCTGTGCGTGGCGACCGGGCACCGGGGCGTCGGCGGTGCGCTGGTCCTCGACGGCCGTCTGCACACGGGCAGTTCGGGCCTGGCCCTCGAAGTCGGTCACCTCACCGTCAACCCCGAGGGCCGCCCCTGCCACTGCGGCAGCCGGGGCTGCCTCGACGTCGAGGCCGACCCGCGGGCCTTCCTCAGCGCCGTGGGCCGCGACCCCGGCCCCGAGGGCTCGCTGCTCCAGCAGGCCAACGAACTCATCCGCACGCAGTACGCCGACCAGGGTGTCCGCACGGCCGCCGAGGCCCTCATCGACCGCCTCGGTCTCGGGCTCGCGGGCCTGGTCAACATCCTCAACCCCGACCGCATCATTCTCGGCGGCATGCACCGCTCCCTCCTCGACGCCGACCCCGACCGGCTGCGCGCGGTCGTCGCCGACCGCAGCCTGTGGGGACGGCAGAGCGGGGTTCCTCCGATCCTCGCCTGCACCCTGGACCACAACAGCCTGGTCGGCGCGGCCGAGTTGGCGTGGCAGCCGGTGCTCGACGATCCGCTGGGCGCGCTGGGCTGACGTCTCTCAGCCGGTGCCCGTGCCCCGCAGCATGATCGAGCGGGAGACCACGAACGTCACCGGGACCGCCGCCCCCGACGCGAGCAGGGGAGCGAACCGGTGGCCCGCGTGCAGAACGTCCACGATCAGATAGACCCCTGCCGTCGTGAGCAGGAAATTGGTGGCGTTCGTCAGCGGGAACAGCAGGAACTTACGCCAGGTCGGACGGGTGCGATAGGTGAATCTCGCGTTCAGGAAGAACGAGCCCGTCATACTCAGGGCGAACGCGAGAACATGCGCGGCCAGATAGGGAAGCCGCTGGAGGAGTAGCAGGTAAAGGCCGTAGTAGACCGCGGTGTTGACCACTCCGACCAGGGCGAAAGTGATGATCTGGCCCGATGTGCGGCGCTTCGTCAAGGGGTGAGACTCGGGGAGTGCCTCCGTACGCGTCGCCGTCCGCGTCAGCGTATGAGGTCCTTCGTCGTGCCGCACGCCGCGTGCCCCTCCGTCTGCTCCACATCGGTCGCCTTCACCAGGAAGTACGGGCGCCCCTGCACCCCCGATCATCCCGACGATGGTGACACAGCCCGGCGTCTCCACGGCGTCGACGGGTGCGGCGCACGCCGGTGGGCCCGGCCGAGGCGGAGGGCGGCACGCAGCGGCCGGTTGTGGAAGGGAGCAGCCTCGTCGTGCCGGGCTGGGGCACCGGTGCGGTGCCCCCGCGACACCCCAGGTCCCCGCCTACGCCTCCGTCCGGCGGCGAGGTCTGGCGACCAGTTCCCCGCCGCAGTTGGGGCAGATCTCGCCCATCGCGTCGCCGCAGGGCACGCAGAACGTGCACTCGTAGGAGCAGATGCGGGCCGCGGCGTCGGTGGGCAGGGCCGTTGTCTCGCAGCGCTCGCAGCGGTCGCGCATCTCCAGTGCCATGGGCGGTGCCTTTTCTCGGATCGGGGTGCCGGTGTCGGTTCCCATCCTGGCCCGCAGGCGGTCGCGTTGGGGAGTGCTTCAGGTGCAGCGATCGCCGAGGCCGCCGCGTCCCGAACACGGTCGACCCGCTGCGCTGTGCCCGGCGCACTCCTCGGGAGCGCGAGGAGTGCGCCGGGTGCGGGATCAGCCGACGCTCGAACACCGGTCGTCGGCGTGCGAGCACCTCGTCGACGTACGGCGGAATGGTCACCGCCCGGTCAGCCTGCGACGGCCGACCGGGCGGGAGCGTGTTCGGACCTGCGCCCGCGTGCGGCGGGCCTGCGTCCGGTGTCGTACGGCTGCCCGGTGTCGCGGGGCTGGGCGGCCTCCACCGTCAGTCCGGCGTCGTACGGCGAGATCTTCGGCACCGCCGCCGAGGACGCCGGCAGCGTGAACCACACGACCTTCCCCGACTCGCCGTGCGGCCGCACACCCCAGCTCTCGCTCACCGCGGCGACCATCGCGAGACCGCGGCCGCAGGTGGCGAAGGGTTCCGCGTCCTGGACGACGGGGAGGCGGGGGTCGTTGTCATGCACCGAGACCGTGAGCCGGCCGAGGAGCAACTCCATCTCCACGGTGCACATCTTGTCCGGCTCCGCGTGCCGGTGGACGTTGGACAGCAGCTCGGTCACCCCGAGCGCGGCCCGCTCTATCAACGGATCCAGATGCCAGTAGCGCAATTGCGCAGATACGATTCTGCGGACCTGTCCGATCCGCGACGGCAGGGCTTGGAGCTCCACCGTGCAGTGCCTGCTTTGCTGGCTGATCACGGCTGCGACTCCCCGAAGTTGAGTCCGGAAGAAGATCGGAGTACGGATCCAGCGAGGTGGCTGGGCGAAAAACGCCGCCTGCTGTGGTGCGGCCGCCTGAGACTGCCGCCTGGTGACGGCAGCCGGGGCTGCCGCCTGCTCGTGGGGTGGCTGCGCACGGCCGCCGCCCGCTGACATGGCCGACGGGCTGCTTCGCAGCGTGATCGCCGGTAAACCCAGAGTGACGTGAGACCAGAGTGGCCCAGGGGACCCGGTCCCGCAACCCGTGATGCGCCGACCGACTGCGAAGGCCCGCTGTGTAGGCCGATGTCCACAGCCTGTCGCGTAGGCCCTACGCGTAGGCCTCCGCGCCGGCCCGTTGCGTCAGCCCCGCCCCGCGGCCCTGCGTACCGCCTCTATGAACCGGCGCGCCGAGGGTGGACCTGGCTTCCCCGGAGCCGGGTCGTGCTCGTTCAGCGTGAGCGTGTAACGGGTGCCGTTGACGTCGGCCAACGCCCGGTCCTCGTTGGCGAACCAGGGCTTCGAGGCGCGCACCGCCTGCACCGGGGCGCTGTCGATCTCGCTGCCGTAGCTGGTCAGCAACTGCAGCCGGCCGTCCTCGATCCGGACCTGCCCCGCCCGGGTGAGCTGCCGCAGCCTCTTCCCGATCCGGACGCCCGTGGCCCTGAACTCCGGCTCGGCCATGTATCCCGCCCCCTCGTGCGCGTCGGCTGTCCTGTGTCGTCGTGTGATCCGTCGCGGACCGGATCCAGTGTGCCCGAGGTCGCCTCCCCCCGAACGGCCCTGGTGGCGTCGGCTCGGCCCGTGCGGTGAAGTCTGCCCGTCCTGCGGGTCGAGCACCAGTGCGCACGGTGGACCGGGGGCGGGGTTCCGGCGCATGCGCGGCATGCGCCCCCCATGCGCCCCGCGCATCCCTGCCACAGGAGTGCCTTTGAGGTACTCAAAGGGATGTTTATGCAGGTGAGGGGCGTGCGGAAGATGTTTATCATCGGGGTGTCCGACGCCGCGATCCGCCGTCGGCGCAATGCGTGAGGAGCACGCCGTGAGCACCCCCCACCCCACCCGTCCGGGCGCCACCCTCGATGTCGATCACAGCGACGACGGGTACCGCGGCTGGCTCAAAGAGGCCGTGCGCAAGGTCCAGGCCGACGCCAACCGCTCCGCCGACACCCATCTGCTGCGCTTCCCGCTGCCCGAGACCTGGGGCATCGACCTGTACCTCAAGGACGAGTCGACCCACCCCACCGGCAGCCTCAAGCACCGCCTCGCCCGTTCCCTGTTCCTCTACGGACTGTGCAACGGCTGGGTCCGGCCGGGCCGTCCCGTCATCGAGGCGTCCAGCGGCTCCACCGCCGTCTCCGAGGCGTACTTCGCCAAACTGATCGGCGTCCCCTTCATCGCCGTCATGCCCCGCACGACCAGCGCCGAGAAGATCCGCCTGATCGAATTCCACGGCGGCCGCTGCCACTTCGTGGACGACTCGCGGAAGATGTACGAGGAGTCGGCCCGCCTCGCGGGGGAGACCGGGGGCCACTACATGGACCAGTTCACCTACGCCGAGCGGGCCACGGACTGGCGCGGCAACAACAACATCGCCGAATCCGTCTTCCGCCAGCTCCAGTTGGAGCGATTCCCCGAGCCCGCCTGGATCGTGGCCACCGCCGGCACCGGAGGCACCTCCGCGACCATCGCCCGGTACGTCCACTACATGCAGTACGACACCCGGATCTGTGTCGCCGACCCCGAGAACTCCTGTTTCTTCGAGGGCTGGACGACCGGCGACCCGGACGTCACCTGCGACTGCGGCTCCCGCATCGAGGGCATCGGTCGCCCCCGCATGGAGCCCAGCTTCGTCCCCGGCGCCGTCGACCGCATGATGAAGGTCCCCGACGCCGCCAGCGTCGCCGCCGTGCGCGCCCTGGAGCAGGCCATCGGCCGCAAGGCCGGCGGCTCCACGGGGACGGGCCTGTGGAGCGCCCTCAAGATCATCGCCGAGATGGTGGCGGAGGGTCGCCGGGGCAGCGTGGTGACCCTGCTCTGCGACCCGGGCGACCGCTACCTCGACAAGTACTACTCGGACGGGTGGCTGCGGGAGCAGGGCCTGGACATCGCGCCCTACACAGCGGCCATCGAGTCACTCCTGCGCACCGGGGTGTGGTCGGCGCTCCGCTAGACCCTTCGAGCAGGAACCCAGACTCTTCCGTGCAGAGCCCAGACTCTTCCGTGCAGAGCCCAGACTCTTCCGTGCGGGGGCCAGACCCTTCCGTGCGGGGGCCAGACCCTCAAGGCGGGAGCCGTGTCGATCTATGGTCCCCCCGCGCGGACGCGACCGGCCGATACCCCGCAGTGGGCCCCCGCCTGCTGAAACGGCGCTCAGATGTCCACGCCGTCGTCGGAGTCCTCCCCGGCCACCACCAGCCGTCGCAGATGCTCCGCGATCTCGGCCCGCGCCTGCGCGGCCAGCCCCGCGTCGGTCACCAGCGTGTCGACCTGCTCCAGTGCCGCGAACGAACTCAGGCCCACCGTTCCCCACTTGGTGTGGTCGGCCACCACGACGACCCGCCGCGCCGACTGCACCAGCCGCCGGTTCGTCTCGGCCTCCGCCAGATTCGGCGTGGACAGACCCGCCTCGACCGATATCCCGTGCACCCCGAGGAACAGCACATCGAAGTGCAGCGCCGCGATCGCCTGATCCGCCACCGGCCCCACCAGGGAGTCGGACGGCGTCCGCACCCCGCCCGTCAGCACCACGGTCGCCGCCCCCTGCCGGGGGCCCGTCGTGCGCTGCGCGGCGTGGAAGACGTCGGCGACCCGCACCGAATTGGTGACCACGGTCAGATCCGGCACGTCCACGAGCCGGTGCGCCAGCGCGTACGTCGTCGTCCCGCCCGACAGGGCGATCGCCGACCCCGGAGCGACCAGCTCCGCGGCGGACCGCGCGATGTCCTCCTTGGCGTTCAGCTCCAGCCCGGACTTCGCCTCGAAACCGGGCTCGTGCGTGCTCGCCTCGGCCACCGGCACCGCGCCGCCGTGCACCTTCTCCACCGCGCCCTGGCGGGCGAGTGCGTCCAGATCGCGGCGCACCGTCATGTCCGACACGCCGAGTCTGCGGGTCAGCTCGTTGACCCGGACCCCGCCCCGCCGTCGTACCTCGTCGAGGATCAGGGCTCGGCGCTGCTCCGCGAGGAGGTTCTGGTTCTCACTCACGCCCGCTCCGGTCCTCTCGCCCCATCACGCCCGACACGCCTTCCCTACCCCCTCCGACGAGGACATTCCCCCGTCCCCGGTCCCGAGGACGTCCCATATTCGCACGCCCCACCAGGGGCGACGCCATTACCTGCACAGTCACGTGCACGTCACGCACCGCTTCTCGCGCCCGTCACTATCACACGGATCGAGGAGATTCGGTGACCACAGGTGTACGAGGCCCCCTCAGCGGCGATCATCAGTGCCTGCACATCACCTGACTTGCGACGCGTCACGGGGGAAGCGGAACAGTGGATCGTGCGAGGGAACATACGGCACATACGGAACCCAGGGAACATCCGGATCCCGCCGAGGCGGAGAAGCGCCCCGCATCGGGCCGGTCGACGCCGGACGGTCCGGCCCTCGAACTCCTCGTCCACGGCGTCGGGGGAACCAGCCCCGACCGCATGCTCGACGATCCGCGCACGGTCCGGATCACCGGCGACGACACGGCCGCCGTCTTCCGGCGCATCGACGACGCCGACGCGGAGGAACGGCCGGCCGACCGCCGGGGCGAGCCCGTCCCGGAGGCCTACGTCTGGTGCAACCTCACCTCCGGCGACGGCTCCCGCGCGCTGTGGCTGCTACTGCTGCCGTTCATGGTCGTCAACCTCGCCCACTGGATGCGGCCCGACGGCCGCGACCGCCGCCGGACCGTCCGCCTCTACGGCCTCCTGGTCCGGCTGACCGGCCTGACGCTGACCGTCCTGCTCGTCGCGGCCGCCTGCGAGGTAGCGCTCGACCTGACCGCCTGGCAGTGCGCGGGCGCACGCGGCTGTGCGCGGGCGCACACCTGGCTCGGTTTTCTCTCCCCGGCCGTCTCCGACGACGGCTGGTGGAGTCTGCCCGGCCGCCGGCTCGCGCTGGCGGCCCTGGTCCCCACCGCCCTGACCGGCCTGCTGTGGTACCTCTCCCACCGCACCTGGAGCGAGTACGAGTCCCAGCGCCCCATGGAGCACGGCGAGACCCGCCCGCAGGACGAGACGCCGCGCACCGCCTCCGAGGCGGAGGAGACGGCACGCGTCGCCCTCGGCCGGCCCGGCTTCTGGTACGGACGCCGTCTCGTGGCCAGGCTGCGCGCCGCCCACGTGGCGGCCGGCTTCCTGACCGTGGCGGCGGCCGTGGGCACGTCCGCCGCCCGCCAGGACCGCCGGGCGGGCGGCCCCGCCGTCCTGGAACTGCTCGGCTGGCTGCTGAACGCGGCACTCGTCGTGCTCGCCGTCGTCGTGGTGTGGGTGGTGTGCCGCCGGGGCCGCAGCGAGCGGCGCCTCGACAAGCGTCTGGACGAGCGGCTGGTACGCGGTCTGCCGGCCGCCTCGATCGCCGTGCTCGTCCTCGCCATGGTGTACGCCGGGTGGTCACGCCCCGGCTGGCGGTCGGCGGGGCGGCTTCCGGGTGACATGACCTTCGGCGGGATCACCCTGGTGCAGGGGCTGCTGGTCCTCGCGCTCGGCGTCGTCGCGCACCTCCTGTACCGTTCGCGCCCCGACCGGCGCACCGCCATGTACGGTCTGGCCGGCCCCGCCGTCGCGATGCTCGCCTGCGCGCTCGGTGGTGTGATGTCCGCCGGGGTCGCCCAGCGGGTCGCCGACTGGCTGGGCGGCACCGACGACGCCCTGCCCGGCCCGCCCGTCCTCCTCACCTGGCAGGCCTCCGTCATCCCGCCCTTCCTCCTGGTCGTCCTCGGCCTCCTCGGCTGGCTGGCCCGCCGCACCTGGGTCCTGCGGAGGACGGAGACGGCGGCGGTGGAACGGGAGTACGACCTGACGCGGGAGCGGCCGCACGAGGAGCGGCCCGGCGAGGAGCACGAGTCCCGGGACGCGGGCCGCACCCGCCGTATCGCCCGCACCCGGGCCATGGCCGCGCTCACCGACCGGGCGCCCCGCCTCGTCGGCATCATCTCCACCGTGACCCTGCTGCTCGGCGCGGGCGCCCTGACCGGTGCCCTGGCGACGGGCGAGACACCGGCGCGGGCGGCGCTCGGCTCCTCCGACTTCGTCGCGGGCGCCGCCCAGGCCGCCCAGGCGCTGGGGTCGTGGCTGATCGGTGTGGGCTTCCTGCTGTTCGTCACCTGGGGGCGGCGGGCCTACAAGGACGCCTCCGCGCGCCGCACGATCGGCATCCTCTGGGACGTGGGCACGTTCTGGCCGCGCGCCGCGCATCCGTTCGCACCGCCCTGCTACGCCGAGCGGGCCGTGCCCGACCTGACCTGGCGCATGGCCACCTGGACCCGCGCCACGGGCGGCCGGCTCGTCATCTCCGGCCACTCCCAGGGCAGCGTCCTCGCGGCGGCCGCCGCCTGGCAGCTGACCGCGGCGGTCCGCGGACGGGTCGCGCTCCTCACCTACGGCTCCCCGCTGGAGCGCCTGTACGGACGCTGGTTCCCCGCCCACTTCGGCCCCGAGCCGCTGGCCTCCCTGCACCGCGAGATCGACTGTTGGCGCAACCTGTACCGCCTCACCGACCCCATCGGCGGCCCCGTCCGCCTGACGAGCCGGAACGGACCGCAGGTCGACGCCGAACCCCTCACCGACCCGCTCGCCTACGGCCGCACCGGCGCCCATCCGCTGCCCGCCCCGATCCTCGGCCACTCCGACTACCAGGCGGACCCGGCCTTCGCCCACGAGCGGCAAGAACTGCTCGCGCGCATCGGCCCGGAGCTGCCGGGACCCCGGCAGTCCTGACCCACGGCCCACGGGGGCCGGGCCCGGATCACTCGTCCGGACAGGAGACATCCCGCCGGGGCCGCTGTCCCGTGCGGAGGAAGGCGGTCACCGCGCGGTCGCCGCACGCGTTGCCCGTTCCCAGATACGAGCCGTGCCCGCCGCTCTCCACCGTGACGAGCCGGGCCCGCTCGCCCAGCGCGGCCCGCAGCTTCAGGGCGCCGGAGTAGGGGGTGGCCGGGTCCCGCCGGTTCTGGACCATCAGGATGTTGGACGGTCCTCGGTCGGTGATCCGGGTCGGCCGCTCCGTCGGGCGGCCCTTCCAGAAGGAACACGCCGTGATGTTCACCGGCATCCCGGCCGTGAGCGGATACCGCGTGCGGCTGTCGGCCACCGCCCGCGCGTGCCCGGCCACCGACCTCGGCCAGCGCACGTCGTTGCAGATCACCGCCATGATCACCGCCGCTTCCTCGTCGCTCAGCGGTCCGGCCACGTCGGGCGGCAGGACCGGCGTCGCCTTCGGGTCCCGCACCTGCCGGAGGAGCCGGGCCAGGTCGTCGAACGAGTCGTCGGAGTACAGGGCGTTCTGCATCACCTGCCGCAGCCGGTTGCCGGTCAGGGGGACGCCCTCGGTGGTCGTCTCCCTGGGCGCACGGTCCAGGTCGGCCGCCAGGGAAAGGAACAACGGCCGTACGTCCCCCGGGCGTTCGGCGAGCCGCAGGCCCGTCGGCTCCTGGGCCGGGTCGGAGGCGAAGGCCGCGAAGTCCGGGAACCGGTCCTCCGCGCCCCGCGCCATGTTCGCCAGCCACCCCCGCGCGACCCGCCGGGGATCGGGGTCGTCATTGCTGTCCAGCACCAGGCGGTCGATCCGCTCCGGGTACTTCTGGGCGTAGACGGCACCCACATAGGTGCCGTACGACACTCCGTACGCCGACAGCCGCTCCTCGCCCAGCGCCTGCCGGAGGCGCTCGATGTCCCGTACCTCGTTGGCGGTACTGAGGCTGCGCAGCACCGCGCCGCCGTTCGTCGCGCAGGCCTCGGCGATACGCCGGGAGCGGGCCACGTTCTCGGCGATGCCGCCGTCGGCCGCCGGCCAGGACCGCATGGTCACCAGATGCCGGTCGTCGGCGGAGAGCCCACAGCTCGCCCGCGTGCTGCCGCCCGTGCCGCGCGGGTCCAGTCCGACGATGTCGTAGGTGTCGCCGAGTTCCCGCCGCAGCGCCTCTCCCTTCTGCGTGAGCCGCCTGACACCCGAGCCGCCCGGCCCGCCCGGGATCACCAGGAGGGTGCCGCGCCGTGCCTCGGGGTTCTCGGCCCGTAACCGGGAGACGGCGAGGGTGAGGTGCGGGCCGTCCGGGTCCCGGTGGTCGATCGGTACGGGCAGGTGCGCGCACTCCTGCCCGGCCGGGCCGTCGGGCCGTTCGCAGGGGCGCCAGGTGAGGGCGGGGGAGGAGGGGGCCGTGGTGGCGGACGCCGGGCCGGTGACGCCGGTCAGCGCGGTCGCGGTCGCCGCGACGGAGAGGGTCAGGACCAGGGTTCGTCGGGTGCGTGTTCTCATGGGGATCATGCTGTCCGCCCGATCAGTCCGGTTCCATCCGGCGGACAGCATCCCCGTGGTGGGGCTTTCCCCCGGGGGCACGCCCCCCGACACCCGCTACGGCAGCTCCGGCAGGTCCTCCGCGTAGAGCAAGGTCAGGTCGTCCTTGTCCGGATCGTCGACCTGGGCCACCCGGCTCGCGTGTCGCTCGACCATCGCCTCGAAGGTCTGCCGGGCGGTACGGCCGTTGCCGAAGGCCGGGCCCTTGGGGAGCACGGTGAAGTAGTCGAGCAGGGCCTCGCCCGCGCCCGGCGCCAGCCGGTACTCGTGCTCCTCGGCCTGCTGCTCCACGATGCGCAGCAGCTCGTCGGGGACGTAGTCGTCGAAGGTGATGGTGCGGGAGAAGCGGGAGGCGACACCGGGGTTGACGGTGAGGAAGCGCTCCATCTCGGCCGTGTAGCCCGCGACGATCACGACCACCGAGTCCCGGTGGTCCTCCATCAGCTTCACCAGCGTGTCGATGGCCTCCTTGCCGAAGTCCCTCCCCGAGTCCTCCGGCGACAGCGCGTACGCCTCGTCGATGAACAGCACACCGCCGTGCGCCCGTTGGAAGGCCTCCTGGGTGCGGATCGCGGTGGAGCCGATGTGCTCGCCGACCAGGTCCACGCGGGACACCTCGACGAGATGCCCCTTGTCCAGGACACCGAGCGAGGCCAGGATCTCGCCGTAGAGACGGGCGACCGTGGTCTTGCCGGTGCCGGGGGAGCCCGTGAACACCAGATGCCGTTTGACGGAGGCCGCCTTGAGACCGGCCTGCTGGCGGCGGCGGCCGACCTCGATCATGTCGGTGAGGGCGCGGACCTCGCGCTTGACGCTGTCCAGGCCGACCAGCGCGTCCAGTTCACCGAGCACGGCCTTGGAGGCCCGCACCGGTGTCTCGGGCTCCATGACGGCAGGAATGACGGCCGGCGGCTGCTCGGAGGTGCGCTGACCGGGGATCGAGCCCAGCAGCCCGGCCGACGGGGCCGTGGTCTGCGTGGCGGTCTCCTGTGCGGCCGGGGGGCGGACCCCCGCGCTCTCGTCGCTGGTGCAGTCCTCGACCACCGGACCGCCGCCCGCGGTCGCGGGACCGCCCTCCGCGAACTCGTAGCCGCCGCGCGCGCAGCGCTCCGTACGGCACTTGCGCAGTGTGGCCCGGCAGCCGTCGATGATGTGGAAGCCGTAGCCGCCGCTGCCGGTCACCCGGCAGTTGAGGAAGCTGCCGCGGCCCCCGGCCGAGACGTAGAAGCCCGCCTCGGCGGGTGAGGTGACGGTGCAGCGCTCGATGGTCGGGTCGGCGCCCTTGGTGACGATCACGCCGGTCTGGGTGCCGTCGACGGTGCAGTTGTTGAGGGTGCCGCCGCTGCCGTGGTCGCGGAACCAGGCGCCCGTGGCGGCGTCCCGGATCCGGCAGTCGTCGAGCTGCGCGGTCGCTCCGTCGCTCACCGACACCGCGGTGTTCCGCACCTGCGACAGATCGCTGTCGACGACGTCCGCGCGCGAGCCCCGGTCCAGCACGAACAGCGCGTCCGGCACGTCGTGCACGCGGCAGGACTCCAGTACCGCCGTCGCGCCGTCGCTGACCCAGACGGCCGGGTAGTCGCCGGTGCTGTCGAAGATCTCGCACTGGTTGGCGTCCACGCGGGTGCCCGGGTCCCACACCGACAGTCCGTTGCGCCCGAACTGCCGTACCGAGGTGCGCGTCAGGGTGAGGACGGAGCGCGAGCGGAGGTCCACCGCGTTCTCCGGGATGTCGTGGATCCGGCAGTCCGCGAGGGTGAGCACGGCGTCCGTGTCGAGGGTGATCCCGTCGGCCGTCGTACGGTGCACATCGCAGTCGGTGAGGTGGGCCGTGGCCCGGCCGGTGATCTGCACGCCGCTGCCGCGGACCTCGTAGACCTCGCAACCGACGGCCTCCAGCGCGGAGTTCTCTCCGGTCGCCGTCAGACCGGAGCCCGAGGTGTGGTGCACCCGGCAGCGCTCCAGACGCGGGTGGCCGCCACCGCGCACCGCGACGCCGGCCTGGCCGGCCGCGACGACCTCGCACTCCTCGAACACGCCACCGCCGCCGTCGACCACGGCGATGCCGATACCGGCCGGGTTGTCGACCGTGCAGCGCCGGACCGTGGGGCGGGCACCGCCGCGCACCTCTATGCCGGCCGCGGAGCGGGTGACGATCCGCAGGTCCAGAAGCTCGGGTGTGCCGTCCTCGACGAGGAGTGCGGGGGCCGCCGCGTCCTGGCCCTCCACATGCAGGTCCTGCACGACGGCCGAGGCGGACACCGTCAGCGGCACCCCGTCCACGGGCGCGATGCGGACCGAGCCCGGCGAGCCCTCCGGGCCGCGCAGCGTGATCCCGCGCCGCACGACGAGGTTCTCCCGGTACGTGCCGGGAGCGACGACGAGCACGTCGCCGTCGCTCGCGGCCTCCAGGGCTGCGGCGAGCGATGCGTACTCACCCGTGCGGCGCCGCCACCGCGATGTACCGGTGTGCGTCACCTGGACCGTGCCCTGTGCCATGGCGTTGCTGTGCCCCCACCTCGTGGAACGCGGGTCGATGCCGAACAGTTCGGCTGCTTGGTCGGTCCACCGTAGCGTGCGCGGGCAGGGGGAGTTGACCGGAGTGGGAAGGCCGTCAGCTGCCCGTGCCCGTCCTGCCCCAGTCCGGCCCCGCCTTGTCCCATGCCTGGTCCCAACGGGCGTAGCGGCGGCGGACCATGCGCCAGACGATCAGGCGTCTGGCGCCCTCGAAGAGCCCCGCGGCGAGCACGGTGGCGCCGAAGCCGGCCAGCACCGCGTGGGTCGTCGCGGTGGCCGTGTCCAGGGGGCGGCCGACGATGCGGCCCCGGCCGTCGGTCCACAGCGTGAAGTGGTCGCCGGGCCGGGGGGTCCTGAGATTGGCCATGACCGTGCCGTGCCGGTCGGTGCCGTCCGGGCCGGTCCAGTCGGCGACCACGCGGCTGAGCCGGTCGCGGGTCGTGGAGGTCTCCGGATCGGGGTCCAGCGGAGAGCCGTCGACCTTCTTGACGACGGTGGCCGTCACCCGGTGCCGGCTCTGCTGCTGGTCGCGCACGGACTGCTGCAGAGCCCCCTGCGCGGTGGTGCCGGCGGCGGCGCCGATGAGGGGAGCGGCGACGACGATCAGCAGAAGGGCCGCGAACGCCAGCCAGGCCTCGACCAGATCGGTCGTCCGCCGCAGCGGATTGTGCCGCCAGCGCCACAGCCCGACGAACGCCCGTAGTCCACCGATTGCCCGCACCGCGCCACACCCCCTTCCGCGTCCGTGATAACCCGGGGCCGAGCCGTCCACGCGCGGTCCCGGCCAAGAGAGAGCGACATCACCCTCCCACCGGGCCTTCTCATGAACTTCTCACAAACACCCAACGGACGGACCCGGGGCGGGTGTTCCCTACACGTGAACCGAATCGTAGGAGATTGAATTTTCAAGAGGAGAGGGGGTGTCGACCGCCGCCGAAGTTCGACAAGGCCCGTTCCGCAAGAAGGGAACTGCCTATTCGAGTACCCGTACCGGATCGCCGATCCGTACGGTGCCGCCGGATTCCGGAACGAGGTTCTGCCCGAAGACCAGCTGGTCGCCGAACCGGCGGTGGCGGGCGAGGGTCCGCAGTGGTTCGCGGCCGCGCTCGCCGGTGTCCTGGTCGGTGGTGGTCACCACGCACCGCCCGCACATCTTGGCGACCCGGAAGGTCACCTCGCCGATCGCGACGCGCCGCCAGTCGTCCTCGGCCCAGGCGTCCGAGCCGTCGACGACCACGTTCGGCCGGAAGCGGCTCATGGGGAGCGGGCCCTCGTCGGGGTGGTCGCCCCGTGCGACCAGCGCGTTGAGCGCGTCCAGCGAGGCGAGGGTGGTGAGCAGCAGCGGGTAGCCGTCGGCGAAGCTGACGGTCTCGCCGGGGCGGGCGTACTCGGGGTCGAGCGGGCGGCGGGTCGCCGGGTCGTCGAGGTGCACGAGCCGTACGGGCACGCCCAGGTGGTCGCTGAACCAGGCGTGCGCCGCCGCGTGGGCGGGCACCGCCTCCACCTTGTCCCGCCAGATCTCCACGGTCACCGTGCCGCCGGTGGGCTCGGGCACGGGGACGGTGAGCGCCGCGCGGCCGGACGCGGACAGCAGGAGACCGCCGCCGGGCAGCAGCCCGGCGGCGGCCAACGTCATGCGCGGATGCGGACGTTGAGTGATGACCTTGCCCGAGCCGTCGACCAGCACCCAGCGACGGTCGCCCGCCAGCCCCCAGGGCTCCACGACGGCCTCCTCGGGGGCGAAGCCCCGGGCCGCCTTCAGCGGGTGGACGTGGATCGAGTGCAGCGACGGATTCCCCATGGGGTCATCCTGCCAGCAGACCGTGACAACCCCACGCGAAGCGTTCCAAGTGCCTCAGTACCCCCGGTACTGCTGTCCGTTGTAGGGATCCTGCTGGTACGGGGCCGACGGGGCCGGGCGCGGAGCCGCCGGGCGCATGGCCTCGTATCCGGCCATGGGCCGTTGCTGTTGCTGCTGCGGCTGGGCGCCCGGATAGCCGCGCGGACCCGCGACCTGCTGCGGGATGTACGCGTTCGGTGCCTGCTGCAGCGGCGAGGGCTGCTGAGCCTGCGGATAGCCGTAGGCGGACTGGGAGGGACCCGCCGGCAGCGCGGGCAGCGCCGACGGCAGTGCGGGCAGGTTGCTGCCCGGGGTGTCGTACTGCGCGGGTACCCGGATCGGGGCGATCTGAGGAGTTCCCCGCTCGGCGACGAGAGAGTCGTAGATCGGGGTGTCCGCGAAGGACGAGGCGGAGTAGTAACCGCCGCCGTAGGTGGAGCGGGGGGAGGTCATGGCACATAAGTTAAGCCCACGATGTGCTGGTTGGGGAGACCGATAAGAGGGTTGTTTTCCGTGTCGGCAGTGACGCTGGCCCCCCAATGCGAGCGAACTCGGCGAAAAAGGGCAGCAAAGCGCGTACTGATCGTGTAAAGGGCGAGTTCCTCGCGGGTTACCGGCGATTGGTCACCGGTCTTTCGGTACGGGTTCTGGGGGTTCCGGGCCCCGGGGGAATAGGTTTGGGCCCCACAACGGATCCGGCCGGATCCGACGGTCCGCGTGGGACGCGGCCTGGTGACGACCTTCTGGATGACCTTCTGATGGGGGCGGACATGTCAATGCCGAAAGGATCGAACGTCGCGGTGCCGACGACCGCGCTGCGCGTGGAACTGGGCCGGCGCTCCGGGCCGGGTGTACCCGACACGGACGCCTCGGCGCTGTTGCTCGTCGGCGGAAAGGTGCGTTCGGACGCCGACTTCGTCTTCTACAACCAGCCCGCGCACTCCTCAGGCGCGGTCCGGCACGAGGGCAAGCGGGACGTCGGCGGCCAGGTGACCGAGTCGCTCGTCGTCGACCTCGCGCGCGTGGAGCCCGCCGTCGAGACCGTAGTGGTGGCCGCCTCCGCGGACGGTGGCACCTTCGGACAGGTGCCCGGGCTCCACATCCGGGTGCTCGACGAGCGGGCGGGCACCGAGATCGCGCGCTACGACAGCGCGGACGCCGGCGCCGAAACCGCTTTCGTCCTCGGGGAGTTCTACCGCAGACAGGGCGCCTGGAAGTTCCGCGCCGTGGGCCAGGGCTACAGCAGCGGACTGCAGGGGCTCGCCACCGACTTCGGCATCACCGTGGACGAACCGCAGCAGGCGGCGGCCCCCGCTCCCGTGGCCGCGCCCGTCGCTCCTCCCGTCACCGTGCCGCCGCCGGTGACGACCGCCCCGCCCCCGCCGCCCGCCCCTCCCGCTGCGCCGCCCGCCCCGGTCCGCCTCACCAAGGTGACGCTCACCAAGGAGGCCCCGGCGGTCTCCCTGGCCAAGCAGGGCGGCACCTCCGGCGCCCTGCGCGTGAACCTCAACTGGGAGGTGCGCAAGCAGTTCAAGGGGTGGGGCAGCAAACTGGGCCGGGCCGTCGCCATGCACGCGGACCTCGACCTCGACCTGTGCGCCCTGTTCGAACTGTCCGACGGCAGCAAGGGCGTCGTCCAGGCGCTCGGCAACGCCTTCGGGTCGCTGCATCAGCCGCCCTTCATCCACCTGGACGGCGACGACCGCACCGGCGCCGTCAGCAGCGGCGAGAACCTCACCGTCAGCCTCGACCACAAGCAGTACTTCCGGCGCATCCTCATCTTCGTCACCATCTACGAGGGCGCCCGCTCCTTCGCCGACCTGCACGCGACGGTGACCCTCCAGCCGCAGCACGGCGCACCCATCGACTTCTCCCTCGACGAGTGCACGGTCCCCTCCACCGTCTGCGCGCTCGCCCTCATCACCCACCAGGGCGGCGACCTCATCGTCCAGCGCGAGGCCCGCTACCTCGTCCCCGAACGCGGGGTGAGCCCGCAGCGTACGGTCGACTACGCCTATGGGTGGGGGATGAACTGGACCCCGGGCAGGAAATAGCTCCCATCGCGCCCCTCCCATAAGAGGAGGGGCACGGACCGGGGGCTAGCCCTCGTCCGGCACCGCGTCCGGTCGCGCGTAGGTGCGGCCCTTCCAGGCCGCGCCGCGTCCCTGGTAGTGCCGCACCGCCGAGTCCACCGTCATCAGCAGATACAGCGAGGCGGTGAACGGCAGTAGCGGTGCGAGCCGCAGGGGCTGACCGTAATAACGGAGCATCGGCAGGTACGTCGCCGTCATCAGCAGCCAGGCGAGCCCGCCGAGGAGCGCCGCGGCCGGGTCCCGGGCGAGCACGCCCGTCAGGAGCGCCACGGGCGGCACGAGGTACACGAGGGTGAGGCCGAGGACCGTGCCGGCCAGCAGCAGCGGGTTGTGCAGGAGCTGGGCGTAGGCGCTGCGCGCGATCATGTGCCACAGGTCGTGCAGCCGGGGGTAGGGCCGCACGCTGTCGACCCGCTCCGCCAGCCCCAGCCAGATGCGGCCGCCGCTCCGCTTGACCGCCCTGGCCAGGGCCACGTCGTCGATGACCGCCTGCCGGATCGCGTCCGGGATCCGCGCCCGCTCGGCGGCCTCGGCGCTCAGCAGCACACAGCCACCCGCCGCCGCCGCCGTGCGCGAACCCCGTACGCCGATCCACCGGAACGGATACAGCTGGGCGAAGAAGTAGACGAAGGCCGGCACGACGAGCCGTTCCCATGGGCTCTCGGCGCGCAGCCGGGCCATCTGGGAGACGAGGTCGAAGCCGCCGGTGCGCGCGGCCGCCACCAGGGCGCGCAGGCTGTCCGGCCGATGCGCGATGTCCGCGTCCGTCAGCAGCAGGAACTCCGGCCCTCGCGCGCGTGCCAGCTCCATCCCGTGGCGCACGGCCCAGAGCTTGCCCGTCCAGCCGGCGGGCGGCTCCCCGGGCGAGGACACCGTCAGGGCCGGTCCGCCGTGGCGTCGGGCCAGGTCGCGGGCCAGGTCACCGGTGCCGTCCGAGCTGCCGTCGTCCACCAGGAAGATCTCCGCCCGGCCGGGGTAGTCCTGGGCCAGCAGCGACGGCAGGCTCTCGGGCAGCACGGCAGCCTCGTCGCGGGCGGGGACGACGACGCAGACGTAAGGCCAGTCGTCGGGGTCCCGGCGGGGTGGCAG
Source organism: Streptomyces bottropensis ATCC 25435 (assembly GCF_000383595.1). Taxonomy (NCBI): domain Bacteria; kingdom Bacillati; phylum Actinomycetota; class Actinomycetes; order Kitasatosporales; family Streptomycetaceae; genus Streptomyces; species Streptomyces bottropensis. Next base: position 4,400,810 of record NZ_KB911581.1, read on the forward strand.
ACGGACGTCCGTGCGCCAGAAGAAGCCCTGGCCGAGCAGCAGCCACAACCAGGCGGCGAGTGATCCGGCGGCGGTCCACGCGATGGCGCTCACGTCCGCAGTCTGCCCCACGGCGGCGGCCGTACCGAGGCCATCGTCTATCGTGGCCGGGTGAAGATCGCGCTCATGGACTCCGGTATCGGTCTGCTCCCCGCCGCCGCCGCGGTACGGCGGCTGCGGCCCGACGCGGATCTCGTGATCTCCTCCGACCCCGACGGCATGCCCTGGGGCCCGCGCACTCCGCAGGACCTCACCGAGCGCGCCCTCGCCGTCGCGGCGGCCGCCGCCGCGCACACGCCCGACGCCCTGATCGTCGGCTGCAACACCGCGTCCGTGCACGCCCTGCCCGCCCTGCGCGCTCTGCTCGAACCCGGCCTGCCGGTCATCGGCACCGTCCCGGCGATCAAGCCCGCCGCGTCCGGCGGCGGTCCCTTCACCATCTGGGCCACGCCCGCCACCACCGGCAGCCCTTACCAGCGCGGCCTCATCGAGGAGTTCGCCGGCGGCGTGGCGGTCACCGAAGTGCCCTGCTGGGGCCTGGCCGAAGCGGTGGAGCACGCGGACGACGCGGCGATCGACGCCGCGATCGCCGCGGCCGCCGCCCTCACGCCCGAGGACGTGACGACCGTCGTCCTGGGGTGCACCCATTACGAACTGGTCGCCGAACGCATTCGCGCCGCCGTCCAGCAGCCCGGCCGGCCGCCGCTGGTCCTGCACGGTTCCGCCGACGCCGTCGCCGCGCAGGCGCTGCGCCGCATCGGCGAGCTGCCGAAGCCCGAGGCCGACTGGACCGGGGCGACGCTGACCGTCATCCTCAGCGGCCGTGAGGGCTCGCTGCCCGCCCCGGCACTGGCCTACGCGGAGGGCAGCCTGCTCCGCACGACCGCTCCCGTGCCGGCCGTCCACCCGGAGCAGTGACGCTCCGCGACCAGGTGCCCGCGCTGCGGAATCTGAGTAGTCTCAAAGCCATGAGGGACCACCCCCACGGCGAGACGGGCCCCGCGGGCCCGCACCCCGAGGTCTGGACCGGCCGCGCGACCAACCGCGGTCAATGGCTGCTGGCACTCGGCGGCGCCGCCTGCATGGCACTGGGTATCGAACTCGCCGTCGACTCGGCGTGGACGTCCGGTACCGCCCCGCTCGTCATGGCGGTCGTCGGCTGCATCGCGGCCGGACTGCTCGTCCTCTTCGGCACGCTCGCCTTCGTGCACGTCTCCGTGAAGGTCGACGACGAGTGCCTGGAGGTCCGCTGCGGCCACATCGGCGTACCCCGTCGCCGCATTCCCCTGTCCCAGGTCGCCGACGCCGACTTCGCCGCCTGCGTCACCCCCCACCAGTGGGGCGGCTGGGGCTACCGCTGGCGGCCCGAGAAGGGCACCGCCGTGGTCGTACGACGGGGGGAGGCGGTGGTGCTGCGCCTCTGGGACGGCCACACCTTCACGATCACCGTGGACAACGCCGAGACGGCCGTGCGTGTCATTCGCGCCCGGCTGAGCCCGAAGGCGTCCGGCACCGCGCGCTGACGACCCTCGTCCCGGCCGCCGCTCCGCTTCGCTTCGCTAGCGGTCGTCGGGGCCGGACGAGCCGGTGCCGTCGTCCTCGTCGGTCAGGGGCCGGGCCGTCGCCATGCCCGCCAGCAGGCCCGCGCCCGCCGTCACGGTCGTGAAGCTCAGCGCGTTGCCGACCGAGGCGATCGCGGCCAGCGCGGTCAGGGCCGCGCCGGCGGTGAGGACGACCGGGGTGGAGCGCGGGGTGCGCCACAGCACGTACAGGATCCAGCCGAACACCGCGGCGAGCAGCGCGACCCCGACGAGCCCCTGTTCGGCCGCCAGCTGCAACGGCGCCGAATGAGGTTTGTCGTCGGACGGCAGCGAGAGGTCGACCGTCGGGCTCAGTTCCCCGAAACGGCCCGGTCCCGTGCCCAGCAGCGGTTCGTCGTGGGCCAGGCCGAGCGCGTCGTGCCACAGCAGGACCCGGTGCGGGGTGAGCTGCCCCTCCAGCGAATCGGTCAGTCCGGCCGGCAGCGCGTGCTCGGCGGTCGCCCAGACCGTCGCCGTCACCAGAGCCGTGGCGAGCGCCAGCCCCGCGAGCCCGAGACCCCGGTGGGGCATCCGGGCCGCCGCGAGCGAGCAGAGCAGCACCCCGACGCACGCGGCGAAGCCGGAGGTCGAGCCCAGCACGGCCGCCGTCACCGCCATGCCGCAGGCCAGCAGCCGCAGGGCCAGCCTCGGTCCGGGGGAGCGGGCCGCCCAGGCGGCACAACAGGCGGCGCCCGCGGACAGGGCCAGCAGCGCGGCCGTCGCCCCGGTGTGCCCGAGCGGCGAGATCAGCGGCGAGGCAGCCCCGGTGTGCGGGGCGGTGACCGCCAGACCGAAACCGGCCAGCGCGCCGGCGGACGGTGCCAGCACCGGCAGCAGCGCCCCGCAGATCCGGCCCGCCGCGTAGCCGGCCGCCACGGCGAGCACCGCCAGTAGCACGCCCTCCGGACGGCCGCCTCGTGCCGTCGCCGTGGTCAGCGACCAGGCGGCGCACGCCCCGAGCAGGAGCGCGCCCGTGACGTCGGAGACGTTCCGTCTCTCGTGCGCGGCCGCCGCTCCGGCAGCGGACCGCGTCCTCGTGGACCCCAACCCGTCGCCCCCCGACGCCTCGCACCTGTGCCGGGCCTCGACCGCCCGGATGTGGTCCGGCCGCACGTCAGAGGCTCGCGCACACCGTAACGGGTGATGCGCCGGTTGTGGACGAGTTGCGCAGGAACGTTGCGGCTGGGGTGCGACAAAAGCCTCACCCCGGGCGCCCGGGCCGCGCTGTCGGCGCCGGGGTGACGCGCCGTACACTCCGGGAGTGACCGTCACCGCCACTCCCGTAGAGCCGGAACAGCTCGAACCCCAGGCCGCGCCCGTCTCCCGGGTCTCCCGATGGGCCGGCCGGCTCCTCCCGGCCGCCGCCGCGGCGCTCTCCGGAGTGCTGCTCTACGTCAGCTTCCCGCCCCGGACCCTGTGGTGGCTGGCCCTGCCGGCCTTCGCGGTCTTCGGCTGGGTGCTGCGCGGACGCGGTTGGAAGGCGGGCCTCGGCCTCGGCTACCTCTTCGGTCTCGGCTTCCTGCTCCCCCTGCTGGTGTGGACCGGTGTGGAGGTGGGCCCCGGACCGTGGCTCGCGCTCGTCGTGATCGAGGCGGTGTTCGTGGCGCTCGTCGGCGCGGGTGTCGCCGCCGTGTCGAAGCTGCCGGGCTGGCCGGTGTGGGCCGCCGCGGTGTGGGTCGCCGGTGAGGCGGCACGCGCGCGTGCCCCGTTCAGCGGCTTCCCCTGGGGCAAGGTCGCCTTCGGGCAGGCGGACGGCGTCTTCCTGCCGCTGGCCGCGCTCGGCGGCACCCCCGTGCTCGGCTTCGCCGTCGTCCTGTGCGGGTTCGGCCTCTACGAAGTGGTGCGGCTGGTGGTCGACCACCGCCGGACCGGTGCGGCCCTGCGCCGGGGCACCGCGGCCGTGGCCGCGCTCTCCGTGGCCGTCCCCCTGGCCGGCGCCCTCGCGTCCCGCGCCCTGGTGAGCGACACGGCGGAGGACGGCACCGCGACCGTGGCGGTCGTCCAGGGCAACGTGCCGCGCCTGGGGCTCGACTTCAACGCCCAGCGGCGGGCCGTGCTCGACTACCACGCCAAGGAGACCGAGCGCCTGGCCGCCGACGTCCGGGCGGGCAAGGTCGCCCGGCCCGACTTCGTGCTCTGGCCGGAGAACTCCTCCGACATCGACCCCTTCGCCAACGCCGACGCCCGCGCGGTGATCGACAAGGCGGCCACCGCCATCGGCGCCCCCATCTCCGTCGGCGGTGTCGTCGAGCGGGACGGAAAGCTCTACAACGAGCAGATCCTCTGGGACCCGGCGAAGGGCCCCGTCGACACGTACGACAAGCGGCAGATCCAGCCGTTCGGCGAGTACCTTCCGCTGCGCCCGCTCATCGGCGCCATCAACGGCGAGTGGACGTCCATGGTCCGCAAGGACTTCAGCCGGGGCACCGAACCGGGCGTGTTCACCATGGACGGTGCCAAGGTCGGTCTCGTCACCTGCTACGAGGCGGCCTTCGACTGGGCCGTGCGCTCCGAGGTCACCGACGGCGCCCAGCTGATCTCGGTGCCGAGCAACAACGCGACCTTCGACCGCAGCGAGATGACCTACCAGCAGCTGGCCATGTCCCGGGTCCGCGCCGTCGAGCACAGCCGCACCGTCACCGTGCCGGTCACCAGCGGCGTCAGCGCGATCATCATGCCGGACGGCCGGATCACGCAGAAGACGGGCATGTTCGTCCCGGACTCGCTGGTCCAGAAGGTGCCGCTGCGCTCCTCGCAGACGCCCGCCACCCGCTTCGGCATCGCGCCCGAGATGCTTCTGGTGCTGGTCGCGGCCGGTGGGCTCGGCTGGGCGATCGCGGCGGGTGTGCGCGGGAGGCGCGCCGGTGGCGTGTAGCCGTACGCCTCGTGTGCGCGTGGCGGAACGGCGGGAATGAGGGAACCGGCCCGTTAGGGTCGGCTCCATGGCTACCCCTGACTTCATCCGCACACTCCGTGCATCCGCCGGCACCCAGCTGCTCTGGCTTCCCGGAGTCACCGCCCTCGTCCTCGACGACGAGGGCAGAGTGCTGCTTGGCCGTCGGTCCGACAACGGCAAGTGGTCGCTCATCGGCGGTATCCCGGACCCGGGGGAACAGCCGGCGGCCTGCGCCGTGCGGGAGGTCTACGAGGAGACTGCGGTGCGGTGCGTGGCCGAGCGGGTCGTCCTCGTCCAGGCCCTGGACCCCGTGCGGTACGACAACGGGGACGTCTGCCAGTACATGGACATCACCTTCCACTGCCGAGCCGTCGGCGGCGAGGCACGCGTCAACGACGACGAGTCCCTGGAGGTCGGCTGGTTCTCGCTGGACGCCCTGCCGGTCCTGAGCGAGTTCGCGCTGTTCCGCATCAAGCAGACGATGTCCGACACGGTCACCTGGTTCGATCCCACGGCCTGACGCCAGGTCACCGGCCTCGGCAGCAGCGCCCTGAGCAGCAGCCCGCCGGCCACGCCGGTACCGCCGCACGCCGATATGCCGTGTGCCGTCCCCCGATCGACCGTCGAGCCCGTCGATGCCCGGGCCGAGAGGGAGGCTACGGCGTGTCTCCCAGGTACGGGAACAGGGTGCGAAGGCGGTCCGGGGCGGGGGAGACGAAGACGCCGTCCGCCGTGACGGCGGGGGCCGCGGGGCCGGACCGGTCGACCTGCCCGGCGCCCATCTCGCGCGTATCGCGGGCGCGCTGGGCCGGCAGCCGGAGCTGGCCGCCGTGTACGAACCGCTGCTGACCGGCCGGGAGTACGACCCGGGCCTGGGTGTGCCCACCGGCAGGCGCGGGCTGCTCGCCGGGATGGGGATGGCCGAGAAGCAGGGCGGCAGCGACGTACGGGCCAACACCACGGCGGCGACGCCGAGTTCCGAGCCCGGGGTGTACACCCTGCGGGGGCACAAGTGGTTCACGTCGGCGCCGATGTGCGATCTGTTCCTGGTGCTGGCCCAGGCCCCGGCCGGGCTGACCTGTTTCCTGGTGCCGCGTGTCCTGCCGGACGGCAGCCGCGCTCGACGGCGCTGATGCGCAGGACGCTCGTCGAGGCGGGCCACCACGCGCGGCACCGCTCCGCCTTCGGCTCGCGGCTCCTCGACCAGCCCCTGATGCGCAACGTCCTGGCCGATCTCGCGCTGGAGTCCGAGGCGGCCACGGCGCTCACCCTGCGACTGGCGGGCGCCGCCGACCGGTCGGTGCGCGGGGACGAGGGCGAGCGGATGTTCCGCCGGCTCGCCACCGCCGTCGGCAAGTATTGGGTGACCAAGCGGGGCCCGGCGTCCGGTGCCCGCCGTCTGGTCGAGCGATGGCGCTCACCTTGCAGGCCGCCCTGCTGGTCCGGCACGCCCCGCCCGCGGTCGCCGACGCGTTCTGCGCGACCCGGCTCGGCGGCGAGTGGGGGCACACCTACGGCACGCTCCCCGGCTCCGCCGACCTGGACGCGATCCTGCGGCGAGCACCGCCGGGCGGGTGAGGGGCGCCTGGTCGCCCCGGGTGGCCGAGAAGGTCTTCGTTCCGGCCGGGAAGCGCGGTAAGGTCGCCCTAAGTCGACATCCGTCCGTCCGTGCCGGGCGGGCGTCAGGGAGGCGGGCGAGTGGCGCCGGCGAGCGAGGTGCCCCAGCGGTCCGACGCGCAGCGCAATCGCGCGCGCATCCTTGCGGTGGCACTGGCCGAGTTGTCCCGTTCCGCCGACGTGCCGCTGAGCGTGATCGCCAAGAAGGCGGGCGTGGGACAGGGCACCTTCTACCGGAACTTCCCCGACCGGGAGGCGCTCGTCCTGGAGGTTCACCGCCAGGAGGTGCAGCAACTGGTCGACGGAGCCGCCGAGTTGCTGCGAACCCTGGAGCCCGGCCGGGCTCTGCGCGCCTGGCTCGACCTCCTCGCCCGCTACGTCACGGCCAAGCCCGGCCTGGCCGACGCGCTGCGCCGGGCCACCGCCGCGGCCGGCGCCCCGGCGAAACCCGGCTACCCGCTCCTGGTCGCCGCGATCGACCTCCTGCTCAAGGCCAACCACGACGCAGGAACCATCCGCCCGGGTGTGACCGCCGACGACCTGGTCCTCGCCATCGCCGGCGTCTGGCAGCTCGACCCCCAAGGCGACTGGGAACCCCGCGCCGCCCGCCTCTTCGACCTCGTCATGCGCGGCCTGCGTACGGGGGCACCCGGCCGGAGGTGAGCGCCCGCGCACCGATACCGCGCGTGCCTCACGGTCACGCCTCGCCGAGCACGCCGTCCTGGTCGCCTTCACCGCGGAGATACTCCTGCGTGCCTGTGCGCACGCCGACCGCCCCCGCGACTTCCTCCGCGACCCGTGGAACCTGTTCGACCTGGCCGTCGTGGCCTCCGCGCTCCTCCCCTTCGCCCGCGAGAACGGCTCGTCCTCGTCAACGTCCTCATCGGTATCGTCATCAGCTCCCTCGACGAGGCCCGCGAGAGGGAACGGGAAGAGGAGGTGAGGGCTACTGCGCGGGCGGAACGGGCGCGCGGGCGGGAAGGCAGGCCCGGTACGCCGGGTCCGGTCGACGAGGGACACACCACCGCCGCCGAGGACGAACTCCGCCTGCGCACCCTGGCCGCCCGGCAGGCCCTCGACGCCCTCGAATCGAGCATCCACCGGCACCGGCCGCCCACCCCCCACCGGGAGGCGGAGGAACCGGTGCCACGGCCGTCGGCCCGGGGAGCGACGCGCGCGCCCCGGTCGGGGGTGACCGGGGCGCGCGCGTCGGGCGGGAGCGGAACAGGCAGTGATCAGGCGCCGGGGGCCGGTGGCTGCCAGGTGGCCTGGATCAGGGCGCGTTCGGTGGCGGCCAGGTAGACCGCGGTGGCCAGCCAGGCCCGGGCGTAGGGGGCCGGGTCGGGATCGGTGATGCGGCCGAAGACATCGCGGGAGCGGCGGTCGGCTTCCGCGGTGAGCGCGGCCGACAAGCCCGCGGCCGCGTGGAAGCCGCCCCGTCGCAGGGCCGCGCCCGCGCCGTTCCGGTCGCCGTCGCGGGCAGGCTCGGCCACCGCGCGGCGGCCCCCGGAGACGGCGACCTCCACCAGCCGGCGCAGCCGCCACAACGGAGCCTCGGCGAGCGGGTCGGCCGGGACGCCGACGAGGCCGTCCGGGGCCGGCAGGGCGTCCGGCGGCGGGAAGTGCGCGCCCTGGAGGCGGTCGTAGCCCAGATCGGCGTGGCCGTGCCAGTCGTCCGGCAGCCGCACGGTGGCTTCCGTGTCCGGGGCCGGGCCGATCGCGAGGGGGCGGAGCGTGGCGGCGCGGTCCGGTTCGAGGCGACCGAGCACGCGCAGCCGCAGGCCGGGCCGGGCGGCGAGCTGACGGAAGTTGGCGGTGTGCGCGAGGTCCGGATGGCTGTTGGCCGGAGTCAGCCGGACGAGCAGGCCGTCACCGGCCGATGTCCCGGCGGGGGACACCTCGCGGGCGAGCAGCTGGTCGCCGACCGCGCCGACGAGAACCAGATCGCAGCCGACCAGCCTGCGGGCCGTCTGTTCGGCCTGCTCCGGATCCGTGCCGGGGGTGACCGTGAGCCGTTCGGCGACCGCCTCCGCCAAGGGGCGGGCGAAGAGGGCGGCGAGCGGTCCCGACGTCCAGGCGAGGCCGCTGAGTGGAGTGGCCCGCACACCTTTGCCGGAGCCGAGGCGGCCGTCCGGGGAGAGCGTGGCCCCGGAGATCAGCAGCCCGCCACGGGAGAGCCCGGCGTGGTCGACGGTGCCCGAGCCGAGGGCGACCGTGGCGGTACCGGCGCCCCGGGCGCGCGCCGGGCCGCCCGGTTTGACGTCGGCGACCGAGAACCAGCGCCCGTCGTCGGAGACGAGATGGGTGACGACTCCGCCGTAACCGGTGGCCGAGATCACCGGCTCCCGGCACACCCCGTGCACCCGCAGACTGCCGCCCGGCCGGTAGGCACGGCGGGCCGTGCCGACGAGGGCCGGATCCGGGTCCGCCACCGCCAACAGGCTTGTGGTGAGCAGCAGTTCGCGCACACCTGCGACCAGGTCGGCCAGCCGGTGGCCCTCGTGCCGGGCGCGGGCGCCGCGCAGCCCGCGCACCACCCGCAGCGCGGCCGCCTCGGCGCGGTGCAGCCCCGCGAGCCGAGCGGTGTGCGCGGCCCGCAGCAACTCCGCCTGGGGCACCGCGCCCGCGGCCGGGACCCCGGCGGCGAGCACGGCCGCGGCGGCGGCCCAGAGGCCGGCCGCGGCGGCGGCCTGGGCGGGGGTGGGGGGCGTGGCTTCGGGGGTGGGGGACGGGACCGTGCCCTCTCCGCCCTCATTGCCGTCGGGGTCCGCGGTGCCCACGGCCGCGACGCCGACCGACCCGGTCGCTTCGGGGCCGGCCGAGCCGGTGGCTCCGCTGACTTCGCCGGCCGTCTCCCCGCTCGTGCCGTCGGCGGCGGCGTCGGCCACCGGGCAGGCGCTCAGCACGGCGGCGCGGTGCAGACAGCGGGGTGCGAGCAGGCAGCTGCACACCGCTGCCTCGGCGTCGGTCACCGCTCCGGAGGGTCCGGGCGTGAGCGTGACCTCGGCGTCCTCGCCGCAGCGGACGCGCAGGGCGCCGCCGTCGGCCGTGACGGGCACCGCCGCGTACGTCTCGATCGCGGCGTCCAGCTTCTTGCGCAGCCGTGAGGTCAGACTCTCGACGGCGGCGGCGACCACATCGGGCGTCGCCGGGGGCAGTTCGGCGTTCATCGACTCTCTCCGCGGAGGCGGTCGCCCACCCAGCGGGCGAGGGCGAGGGGGCTGAGGGCGGCGACCGGCATCCCGGCCGCGACGAGTTGCTGGGCGACGGGCACCGAGTAGCGCGGGGTGCCGGTGTCGTCCAGGGCGGCGCAGCCCATCAGATGCACCCCGGAACCCGCGAGGGCCCGTACCTCGCCGAGGAGCCCGCCCAGCGGGTAGCCCTCCTCGAAGTCGCTCACGACCACCACCAGGGTGCGGCTGGGCACGGTCACCAGGGAACGGGCGTGGGCCAGCCCCGCGGCGATATGGGTGCCGCCGCCGACCCGCACCTCCAGCAGCAGCGACAACGGGTCGTCCACCCGGTCGGTCAGGTCGATCACGTCGGTCGAGAACGCCAGGAAGTGCGTCGACAGCGTGGGCACCCCGCCCAGCACGGCCGCGGTCAGCGCCGACCAGATGACGGAGGCCTCCATGGACCCGGACACGTCGACGACGAGGATCAGCCGCCAGTCCGCCTCCTTGCGGGACCGGGTGCTGAACACCGGCCGCTCCGGCACCACCACGGTCCGGCCGTCCGCCGTCCGGCGCGTGTGGGCCAGGTTGGCCCGCAGGGTGCGCGGCAGGTCGAGGCGGCCACCGGGGCGGCGGGTCGGGCGCGGCGTGGCCAGACCCGTCAGCGCGGGGCGCATGCGGGTGGCGAGTTCCTTCGCCAGTTCCTCGACCAGACGCCGTACCAGCGGGCGCAGCCTGGCCAGTTGCTGCTCGGGCATCCCTCCGGCGAGGGACAGCACGGAGGTCAGCAGGTCGACCGAAGGACGCACGGCCTTGGGGTCCAGCTCGGCCAGGACGTCCGTACGGCCCTGGTCGGCGGCCCGCGCCAGCACCTCCTCGCGGACCTCCGCGCCGAAGAGGGCGTCCAGCTCCTCGGCCCACTCCCGGGCCGTGGGGAACGACGAGTCCTGACCGCCGGCCCGGCCCGGGCCGCCCTCCCGCCCGAGATCGGAGGAACCCTCGCCCCGGCCGGTGCCGTACAGCTCGTCCAGCGCGTGCGCGTAACGGCGGGCCCCCTGCGGCAGCTTCTCGCTCTCCCGGCCCAGGAGCAGCCGCCAGCGGTCGGTGGGGCTGAGGTGCGGGAGGCCGGACGTCGCGGGGGTGGGTACCGCGGCTTCGGCGGTCCCGGTGACCACGGGGCCGGCGGGGCCTGCGACGGTGCGGGGGACGGCGATGCCGTCGGCGTCCTCGACCGGGCCCACCAGGGTCGTACCGGCCGTCAGCCGCAGCGAGTCGACGGCCGCCCGGCCCGCCCTGTCCGCCGCCGTCCACAGGGCGAGGAGCGCCGGTGAGGCGCCGAGCGACAGGTCCAGGCGGTCGCCGAGGCGTTCGGTGACCGTGTCGAGAAGGCGGTCGCGGCCGGCCGGGGCGAGCGTGTCGAAGCCGCCGCGCAGGGCGGGCAGCCGGTCCAGGAACCCCTGGTCGGGGAGCGTGTCGATACGGTCGAGCAGCGGGTCCAGCGCGGTCGGCGCGGACTGCAGCAGCGGGGCCGCGCCGCTGAGCAGGCCGCTGAGGCGGCGGGCCAGCGCCAGCCGGCTGTCGGGCCCGGTGGCCGTGTCGATCCAGCCGGCGGCACGTGCCCCGAGGGTGTCGGCGGAGTCGAGGTCGAGCAGGACACGGGCGGCCAGCGCCGCGCCCTGGACCAGCGGGGAGCCGGTGCGCGCGAGGGTGCCCAGCGCGTCGTCCATGCGCAGGCCGAGGCGGTGTTCACCGGCCCGCGAGGCGAGTGCGACGAGCGCGGCCGCGTCCTCCGGCTGGTCGCTGCCCGCGAGGCCGGGCAGCGCGCGGACGGCTGCCTCCAACAGGTCGACGGCCAGTTCGGCGGCGGACAGTCTGCCCTCGGCGGTGGTGCCGGGCAGATGGCCCCGGCGCAGGGCCTCCAACAGGTCGAGCGCTTCGAGGAGTTCGGGGAGCGTGGCCGACGACGGGAGTACGACGGCGGCGTCGGCCAGACGGTCGGCGACCAGCGCGGGCAGGTCGCAGCGGGCCGCCGCGCGGAGCCCGGCGAGCACCAGCGCGCAGGTGGGTCCGCCGTCCGCCGACTCCCGGCGGAAGGTCTCCCGCAGGGTGCCCTCGGCGGCCAGGGCCGAGGTCACGCCCCGTATGCCGGCCAGGTCGAGCCGTACGGGGACGGCGGGCGTCCAGGACAGCCGCCACCGGGTCGTGAGCGCCGTCCCGTCGCCCGTGCCGGCCACCTCCACGGCCTCGCCGTAGCCCGCGCCGCACACCGCCAGGCGCTGGAGCAGGGTCTCGCGGCGGTTGTCGAGCGCGGAGCGGAGCGGGTCGAGCCGGAGTTCGCGCGCGGCGGGGTCGTCCGGGCCGGGCAGCCGCAGCGCGGCCAGTTCCGCCTCCACGGACGGACCGAGTCCGGAACGCGGGGTGCCCGGCGCGGTCCGGCCCCGGTCGGTGCCGACCAGGACCACTTCGAGGGCCCGGGCGAGGGCCCGGCCCCGGCCGAGCGGCTCGCCCTGGCCCATCACGGTCGTCAGCGCCTCCAGGACCTCGCCCCGGCCGGGGGCCGTGAGCCCCCGGATACTGGCCAGGTCGCACGCCATCCGGAGGGTTTCGGCCGCCTCGCCCGTGCCCGCCGTGTGCCCGGCGGCGCGCAGCTCCCGGCACACATCGGTGATCGCCCGGGCGGCGGCGTCCCGCAGCCGCCCGGGATCACCGGCGGCAGTGAAGACCGCCTGCTGCCAGCGCGGGTCCCGGATGCCCGCCGGGTACCCGGAACGGGAGTCCAGCAGGTCGAAGGCGTACGGAACGAGGGACGTGACGACGCAGGGGTGGTCCCCGACGAGGGCCGCTCCCCGGGACGCGGCCGTGACCCCGGCTCCGGTCGTGCCCTGGGTCCGCGTCTCTCTTTCCGCCTCGGCAGGGCCGGTCGCGGACGCGGCCGTGAGCGCCGGGGCGTGGAACGCGCCGATCACGGCCGCGACCCGGCGGCCGTCCGCCGCCGCGCGGGCGATCGTGTCCCGCATATGGGTCTCGCGGGCCAGGTCCACCGACGGCACGCCGCCCGCCGACTCGGCGTCGCGGCGCAGCGCCCACCCCACGCCGAGGGCGGCACGGCGGATCGCCTCGGGGGCGCAGCCGGGGGCGAGCACCTCCACGCACCTGTCCCACAGGTCGTCGCCGTCGCGGCCCGTCCCGGCGGCGGTGAGCGCGGCCGCGAAGGCGGTGGGCGAGGCGAGAGGCGCGGCCTCGGCGACCGCGCTCCGCATGTCCGCGTCCCGGGTGTCCGCGTCCCGCGTGTCCGTGCTCGGCGTGGCCGGGCTCGGGCCCGCTGCCGCCGGCCTGGCCCCACCCGTGTCCGACGCCGGGCCACCCGTGTCCGACGCCGGGCCGTCCGTGCCCGGTGCCGGGCCCTGCGGATCCGGAGCGGACTCTCCCGCGCGCACGCCGAACCCGTCCGCGCTCCACGCGGGATCCGACATCGGCAGGTCGCAGCACACCACCTCCACCCCTCGCTCCCGCGCCCAGCGGAGCGCGGCGAGTTCGGGGGAGAAGTCGGCGAACGGGTAGAAGCCGAGCCGTCCGCCCTCGCTCGCCCCGGCCAGGGCGACCGGGGCCAGAGTGCCGGGGGCGGCGAGGTGGGGGAGCCAGTGCTGGAAGTCGGCAGGCAGCTCCACACAGACGACCTGCGCGCCGGAGGCGTCCAGCAGGGCGGGTACGGCCGCGGCGAGGGCCGGGCTGTGGTGCCGTACCCCCAGCAGGTACGGCGCGGCGGAGTCGGCGAGGGCCGTGACGGCCTCCCGCGGGTCCTGAGTGCTCGTCACCGAAGGTTCTCCCGCAGGTCCCAGAGGCGGCGCCACATCGCCGAGCCGTCCTCGGCGCGGCGGCGCACCGGACCGTCCCAGTAGCCGAGCAGCCGTGCGTGGTCGGCCGGGTCGTCCTTGCGGACCACACCGAGCAGGTGCCCGGGGACGAGGTCGAGGGCGTCCCCGCCGGACAGGTACGCGGTGGCCACCCCGAGCGAGGCCGCGACCTGCACGGCCTCGGCGGTGGACATCACCGTGCCGGGCCGCTCCACGTCCCAGCCCTCGGCGGAGCGCCCCGCGCGCAGATCACGGAAGACGGTCACCAGCACGTCGAGCACGGCGTCGTCGACGCCGAAGGCCGCGCCCGCCCGGTGGACGGCCGCCTCCGCCTGCCGCCGGACGAGGGCGGTCTCGGCGTCGACGTCCGCGATCGGGTGCACCGTCTCGAAGTTGAAGCGCCGCTTGAGCGCGGCGGACATCTCCGAGACACCCCGGTCACGCAGGTTGGCGGTGGCGATGACGGTGAACCCGGGCGCGGCCGGGACCTGGGCGTCGTCCGTCCCGGACAGCTCGGGCACGCTCACCCGGCGGTCGGACAGGATCGACACCAGGGCGTCCTGCACCTCGGGCAGACAGCGGGTGATCTCCTCGACCCGCGCCACCCGGCCCGAGCGCATGGCGCCGAGCACCGGTGAGTCGACCAGCGCCTGCGGGGTCGGGCCCTGGGCGAGCAGCAGGGCGTAGTTCCAGCCGTAGCGGAAGGCGTCCTCGGTGGTGCCGGCGGTGCCCTGCACGGTGAGCGCGCTGGTGCCGCACACGGCGGCCGACAGCAGCTCGGAGAGCATCGACTTGGCCGTACCGGGCTCGCCGACCAGCAGCAGGCCCCGCTCACCGGCGAGGGTGACCACGCACCGCTCGACCAGGGCGCGTTCGCCGACGAACTTGGGCGCGATCACCAGCTTGTCGGGCAGCGTCTCGTGCGGCTCGGCCATCTTCAGGGCGTCGCCGCCGCTGCCGCAGACGAAGGTCACCACGGAACGCGGCGTCAGACGCCAGCCGGGCGGGCGGGGTCCCTGGTCGTGGGCGGCGAGGAAGTCGAGTTCGGTGGCGTGGCGTTCCTCGGCGGGCAGGGTCTGCCGGGCCGGGAGGGCCGTCGCCGTGTCGGTCGGGGTCATGAATGTCCTTGCTCGTCAGGTCTGTGGGTCGTGGTGACGGACGGGTGCCGGGGGCGCCCGGTGCGGGGCGCCCCCGGGTCGGTCAGCGGCGGCGGCCCCGCCGTACCTTCAGTTCCTCGAACCGGGGCGCGTCGCCGTCCTGGACGCGCTGCCAGGCCCTGCGGTACAGCTCGGCGGCCGGTTCGGTCGGCACGATCACGCCGAACGTCGCGTGCTCGTCGGTCATCAGCTCGCCGAACAGCGGCAGCTTCCACCGCTCCAGCGGCAGCCGCGGTGCCTTCGGGTCGACCCAGGCGCCGGGCAGGAAGAGCGAACGCCCGGCCCTGGTCCGGCTGGCCACCACCACCAGCTCGCCCCCGGCCAGCTCGGCACGGGCCGCCCGGAGCCGGGCCGGCTTCCATCCCGTCCAGCGGGCCGTCGTACGGTCGGTCGGGTCGGGCATGGCCAGCAGCATCAGATAGAGCGTGGCCGCGTCCTCGCCGATGCCGTACTCCTTCGCCACCTCGGTCACCAGCTCGGGCACCGAACGGCTCGGATCCTGCGGCCACCAGGTGCCGTCCTGGGCGCGCTCGCCCGCTTCCGGGTCCCCCGGGTCGGCCATCAGGGCCGCGTACGGGGCGGAACGGGCCAGGCGCAGCGCCACCTCGGCCGCGTAGGGCCGCTGGTTGTCGACCCGCAGCGCGGGCAGATACGGGTCCTGGCCCGCCTCGTCGAGCAGCGCGACCCGGATGCCCGGCGCCGGCTGGTCGTCGTGGGTGGCGAGGACGACGGCGCCGTACCGCTCGAAGCCCTGGCCGGTCTCGGTCGGGGTGCCCGCAGTCTTCCGGAACTGGGTGATGCTGATGTACTGCCCGAGGTCGAGCACCAGCCCGGGGTGGGCGAGCCGCTCCCGTACGGCGGTGAGCGCGGCGGGCAGCGCGGCCCGGAGCGGGTCGCCGGCGGGCAGGCGGTGGGCGAGCCAGGCGGCCGGCCCGACCGAGCCGACCAGCGTGTCCGCCGTGAACCCGACCGCGTCGTCCGTCACCGGCCTGACCCGGTCGCCCTTGACGGCCCATTCCAGGTCCTGGGTGAGCCGGGGCTCACCTGCCGGGTGCAGCAGGGCGGGCAGGGCCTCGCGTACGTTCCACCGTGCGTGCCTGAGCGCGCGCAGGGCGTCGGCGAGCACGTCCTCGGGCACGGCCGTCCGCCTGCCGACCTCGCTGTTCCACAGCTCGGCCGCGGCGGCCACGTTCGGCCCGTCGGTCCACAGTCCGGCGGGGTCGTCGGGCAGCAGCGCGCCGACCACGGCCGCGCGGACCGCGTTGTCGACGCCCTGGAGCTCGTCCTTGGCGACGGCCGCGGGGGCGGCCTTGACCCCGAGGGCGTTGCGGGCCTCCGTGGTCAGGAACGTGCGCTGGTGGACGTCGACCCCCGGAAGACCGGCCACGACCAGCCGGGCCACGGTCTCGGTGACGCCGGTCAGCCGGGCGAACTCCTCGGCCGCCTCCGGGAACCAGGGCGCCGGTCCCCGCGCGGCGAGCTCCGCCAGGAACCCGTCGATCCAGGGAGCGTCGCCCGCGACGCCCAGCGGGGCGGACTTCTGCAGTGTGTACGGTTCCGGGGTCTCGAACCGCTCCGCCGGGTCGTGGAAGTAGCCCCGGAAGTCGCAGCCGTCGCCGTTCGGCGAGCCGTGCTCCAGGATCGCCAGGAACGCGCCCCCGCCCAGGGGCAGAAGTCCGTCCCACGAACCCTCGCGCCATGCGCCCGACGGGGTGCGCAGCTGGTCGGCCCCCAGCCTGAGGGTCACCTCGCGCCACCGGGTGGACGCGCCGTCGTTGCCCAGCCCGAGGGTGTCGAGTCGTTCGAGGAGCGTCCGCAGCACCTCGCGGTGCTCCCGCGTGGTGGTGAGGGCCGCGGCCCGGAACGCCAGGGCGCCCACCCGGTCGATCAACGTCGACAGCTCCGGGCGTCCGGCCGGCAGCCCGGTCCCGTCGAGGTGGAGGCGTACGGTGCGCTCCCGCGGCACGGCGGTCCCGGCGAGCCCGGCGGCCCTGGTCAGGGCGCGCAGGGCACGGAAGACGGTGTCGGCCTGGTCGTCACGGTTCCACCAGTAGCCGGCCGACCCGCCGACACCGCTCAGGGCCTGCTGGAGCACGGTGTCCGCCGGCCCGGCGGGTCCCTCCGCCTCCTCCAGGCCTCCGTCGAGCGCCCGGGTGAGCCGCGTCGCCGCGCCGTCGAGGACGGCCTGCTGGCCGGCGGCGTGGCGCACGACTCCCGCGACACCCGCGACGAGCGCGTCGTGGGTCACCGGAAGGAGCGAGCGGATCGCGGCGGGCAGCGCCTCCTTGTCCTCCTCGGCGGCGGCCGCCAGCAGCGCCGCCGCGGTCGCCCGGTCGATGCGGCGCAGTGCGGCGGAGCCCTCCGGGTCGCGGGCGGTCATGCACTCCCAGAACTGCACCGGCGGCAGCAGCAGTGTGCCCTCGCCGAAGACCCCCGGCGTACGGTCCGTCTTCGCGATGGACGTGACGACGCCGTCCGTGTCGACGATCTCCAGCTGCCAGCCGTTGCGCACGACGGCACGGGCCCGGTCGTCGCCCGGGAACACCACGAGTGCCGACGGCCGGCCCCGCTCGGCGGCCAGGGTGACGGTGTGTCCGGCGAGGTCCTGGGTGCGCCGGGAACCGTCGGGCAGCCGGACCGTGCGGATGCCGACCACGCCGTCCACGGGAGCGGAGGCGGGCGTGCGGCCGACGGTCGGGGAAGGGCCGAGCCAGCCGCTGTCGTAGGTGCTGCCCTCGGGGGCGTCACCCAGCGCGTCGGAGAGGAACGCGGGCATGCTCATGCGTCCGCGCGTGTTCGTGGCCGGGTCGTACTCGTAGAACCCGTGGGCGTCCTGCTCGCCCTCCGCGTGCCACACCCAGTACGAGGCGCCGTCGAAGATCAGCCACCGCTCCTCGGGGACGGTGGTGTCCCCGGTGTGCAGGACGCCCGCGCCGGTGGTGCGGCCGCCGCCCGGCAGGGGCAGGGTGAGCCTCAGGTCGCCCTTGTACCAGTCCATCTCGGTGCCCCGGGTGCCGCCCGGGCCCTCCATGGTGCGGGGGCTGTCGGCGCGGGTGTGCCAGTAGCCGCGCAGGCCGTCGTTGCGGGAGCGCCAGTAGACGAGCAGTTCGCCGTCCACGTGGTGGAAGCCCGGGTCGCCCCAGCTGTCGTTCGCCGGGATGCGCAGGTCGTGGGTGAGGAGCGTGCCTTCCGCGCCGATCACGCGGGCCTGGGCGGTACCGGCCACGACGAGGTGCGGCCAGGCGTCGGCGACGATGATGTCCTCGACGTCGTTCTTCGGGACGAGGGTGGCGGTGGCGTCCTCCCAGGCGGGCCAGCCCAGTTCGTCGAAGAGGCCGGCGCGCAGGGTGCGCGTCAGCACCGGTGCCAGGTCGGTGGCGACGGCGGCGCGGACCTCTTCCTCGGCGAGCGCCAGCGCCTCGGCGGGCAGCCACTTCAGCCGGGCGAGCGCGTCGGGCAGCTGGGGCAGGCCCACGGCGGTGAACCGCCGGACGACCTCGCTCACCCACCGCGCCAGCAGCGGGCGGCCGCCGGGTGAGGCGGCCAGCACGCGGATCGCGCGCCGCCCGGAGTCGTCGTCGCTGAACCGGTCCGCGCCCTGCCGGAAGGCGTCGTGGAAACGGGAGTCCGCGGTCAGCGACAGCAGCTCGCGGTGGCCCTCACCCGGGGCCCACTGCTCCAGCGGGAGCGCGTTGCCCTTCCCCGGGGCCGCCACGGGCACGTCCAAGGACAGCAACAGGTCCATCAGGTCGATGTCGTGCGTGACCGTCAACTCCCGTGCGGAGGCAGTCAGTTCCCTCCGCAGCTGGTCCGCCGCCCGCTCCACCAGCGGGTACAGCTCGGGCATCCGCGTGGAACCGCGCCAGGACCGCGCGCGCTCCCGGAACACCAGGAACCGCTCCAGCCAGCCCGCCGTACCGTCGTGCGGCCGCTGCTCCGCGGGCAGGGAACCGTCCCACAGCGCGGCCGTGGCGCCGGAGACCTCCAGGATGTCCAGCCACATCGCGGGCAGGTCGTCGTCGGAGGACGAGGGGAGCGTGTCGAGCAGGGTGCCGCGCACCTTCGGCTCGCGCGCCGCCAGCGCCACGAGCGCCGTGCGGTGGCCCTTCCACCAGCCCGCCGCCGCGCGCAGCGTGGACGGCAGGACCAGCAGCTCGGCCAGGTAGTCCTGCTCGGTCACGTCCGCGTCGCGGCCGGCGGCGCGGGCCAGCCTGCGCAGGTCGTTCGCCATCTGCGCCGACGGCGGCAGACCGCCCGCCGTGCGGCGCAGGCACAACTTGGTGAAGCGCCGCAGTGCCTCCTCGGCCGGGACCCGTGCGGCCAGCTCCTTCGCGTACGCCGACAGGACCTTCACCGGGAGTGCGCCGGCCAGGGCGAACTCCAGGAACACGGCGTCGAGCCGCTCCTCCTCGACGACCAGCCCGTGCTCCGCCTCGGCCTTGCGGGCGCGGGTGAACAACTGCGCCGCGTACGTGGCGTTCTCCTCCGCGAGGAACACCCGCCCCGCCTGCTCGTAGAACGTGGGCAGGAAGTGCGGCACCGACGCCGCGAGCCGCTCGCCCAGCTCCACATAGGCGTCCATGGCCGCCTTGGGCTTCGTCCTCGCCTGCCGGGCCGCCCGCTCCAGGTCCGGCACGACACCCAACGCGTGGTGTCCGTCCGCCGGGTGGTGCACCAGCACCCACTCGGGGAAGCCCAGTGACTGCCGCAGCCCCAGCCCCACGACCGCCGGCTCCGCGTCCTGCTCCAGACCGAGGAACCCGGCGGCCAGGTCCTCCGCCGCGCCCAGCTCCCCGGCGACCAGCCGCACCACCACCCGGTCGTCCAGACCCGGATGACGGTACGTCCGCGCCGTCAGCGGCACCGCCCGCTCCCCGGCCCCCTTTGTGTCCGCCGGCAGTACCCCGCCCGCCGCCAGCACGTCCTCGTACGACACCGCTGTCCCCCCGCTCATGCGTCCTTGCCCTCCTCGATCACGCGCCCGGCGTACAGCGCCGCGGCCATCCGCATCCCCTCCGACCAGGCCACCGGGCCCACTTCGGCCAGCGGCAGTGCGCGGCCGTCCTGGTCCTGCCAGGTCAGGTTGCCGGTGTCCACCTCGTCGTCCCAGTAGGGCTCCCCGATCCACACGGAGGCCTCGACGGTGCGCTCGCCGTCCCGGACGCGTGCGGTGGCGTAACCACCGGAGACGCGGTACCCGAGGGAGGTGGCGCGGGCGGCGAGGGCGAAGCGGGAGCGGAACCGGCCCCCGGTGAAGTCCCGTACTTGGGTGGCCTTGGCGGCGAGACCGTCGGGCCGCCGCCAGATGGCCCGGTGTATCTGCTCGACGCGCTGGACGATGCCCAGTTCCGCCGCGAACTCCCGGATGTCGTCGAGGTCCGGCAGCAGCACCGGGTGCGGCAGGGTGACCGTGCGCGGGGAGAGGCGGACCGTCTCACCGTCCAGGTTCACCACCCGCAGTTCGCCGGAGTCGGTGGCGCCCCGCAGGAAGCCGACCTCGTCCGGGTCGTCGCCGACGATCGCGAGGTCGCGCAGTGCGGCCTGCCACGCCTCGTCCGGCCACACCCGGGCCAGCAGACCGGTGGGCACGGGCAGTGACGACACCATCCAGGCGTCCACCTGCGTGACGCACGCCGCAGCGTGCCGATCCAGCCATTCGGCGAACCGCCGCAGCCGGTCCACCTCCGGGTGGTCCTTCAGCGCCTTCGGCAGCGACTTCAACTGCCGTCCCGCCGCCCGGCCCGAGGTGGCTCGCGCCGCCACCCGCCCCTCCACAAGAGCGACTTCATATCCGTCGCCCGCTGCCAGCCAACCCACGAACCCCAGCCCCTAGCGTCAATTGCACAGGAAGAAAGCACAGTTCAGCCGGGGAATCCCGGCCCGAGTGCGACCATGTGCGGAACGCTAGCGGCAGCCACTGACAATCGGCGCGGGGCCCCTCCCGACGAGCCTCCCACGACGTGCCGGGAGCCCCCGACGGCGAGCGGGCACGCGGGACGATCCCTCCGGCGTCCGGCAAGCCAACCGAAGCGAGTGTGCCGCCGCGTCCGTAGACCTACGTAACCGGGGTACGTATTACCGGCCAGTCACCGGTGTCGGTGCCCTGCCGCCGGGCGCGCTCACCCTCCGCAGCGATGCGACGGAGGACGGGGGGCACCATGGAGTGGCCGGCCGGGTTCGAGGAGCGGGTCGCCCGGGTGGACGCGGGGCTGCGGCCGCTCGCCGAGGCGCCGGTGGACCTCGCCGATCCCGGCGGGGAGCGCGGGAGGGGACAGCGGCCGGCCGCGATGGACGAGGCGGGCGTCCCGGCGGAGGCCGCGGTCTGCGCGCACACGCGGCGGGCGGGCCTCGACATCGGTCCGCTCCCGCGCGAAGCGGCGCAGCCGTCCAGCCGTGAAAAACGGACACGGCATGGGCTCCACGCGGGACATCCTGCTCCGTGCCGCACCGTGACCGGCCTCGGACGCTGTGTCCCTATATCGCACACACGTACGTGACCTGCCCGTTTTCCTGGAACAGGACCGCGCTCCGGCAGCCATGGGCTCCTATGGTGGAGATCACGGGAAGGCGACGGACGCTGAGGCGGCGACCATGACGGAGACGGCGAACGACTACGCGGCGGTGTTCCAGGCACTGCCGGGCATGGTGGCGCTGCTGACACCCGGGCTGGTGTACGCGGACGCGAACGAGGAGTTCCTGCGGCTGTCGGGCCGCACCCGCGAGCAGGTGGTCGGCCGCTACCTCTTCGACGTGTTCCCCGACAACCCCACCGACCCGTCCGCGAACGGGATGCGTAATCTGGCCGCCTCCCTCCGCCGGGTGGCGGAGACCGGTGAGCGGGACGCGATGGCGCTGCAGCGCTACGACGTGGAGTCCGTGGAGCGGCCGGGGGAGTGGGAGGAGCGCTACTGGAGTCCGGTGAACGCGCCGATCCTCGGCCCCGACGGGAAGGTGGTGCTCCTGATCCACAAGGTCGAGGAGGTCACCGAGCTGATCCGGGCCCGCGAGCGCTCGCCGAGCGACCGGGCCAACGTGCTGGAGGCCGAGCTGTACACCCGCGCCCGGGAGCTGCAGGAGGTCAACGAGCGGCTGCGCGAGGCGCACGCCCACGAACGGGAGGTCGCGCTCGCCCTGCAGACGGCGATGCTGCCCGCGCCGAAACCGCTCGGCCACCACCGTGCGGCGGTGCGCTACCAGCCGGCGACCGACGCGCTGAACGTGTGCGGCGACTGGTACGACCTGGTCGACCTGACCGGCGTCGACCGCGTCGGTGTCGCCGTCGGTGACGTGGTCGGACACGGCCTGGCCGCCGCCTGCGTCATGGGCAAACTGCGCAGCGCGCTGAGCGCCGCCTCCCTGGTGGCGGACGGCCCCGCCCAGGCACTGGACGCGCTCGGTCTGTACGCCCGCTCCGTCGACGGCGCCGAGAACACCACCGCCGTGCAGACCTGCGTCGACTGGGACACCCGCACCATCACCTACAGCAGCGCCGGGCATCTGCCGCCCGCGCTGGTGTGCGGTAACGGCGAGGTCGTCTTTCTCGACGGGGCCACCGATCCACCGCTCGGTGCCCGCCTGGAACACACGCTCCGCCCCGAGGCCACCGTCTCCTTCACCGACGGCGACCTGCTCGTCCTCTACACGGACGGTCTCGTCGAACGCCGTGACGAGGACATCGACCGCAGCCTCGCCCGCCTCGCCGACGCGCTCACGCGCCACCGCGATGCCGGCCCCGAACCCCTCGCCGACGCCCTCCTGCTCGACCTCCTCCCCTACGGCGCCACCGACGACGCGGCCCTCGTCATCATCCAGCTCTGATCCGGGCGGCGGTCGGCCCGCGGTGGTCAGTCGAGGAAGTCGGCGACGAGCGCGGCGAACTCGTCCGGGCCGGCCAGCCGGATGCCGAGGCTCTCGGCCTTGGCACGCTTGGAGCCGGCGTTCTCCCCCGCGACGACCAGGGAGGTCTTCTTGGAGACACCGGAGGAGGCGCGCCCTCCGGCACGCTCGATGAGTTCGTTCATCTGGTTGCGGCTGAGCTTCTCCAGTGCGCCGGTCATCGCGCCCGTGACCACCACGGCCATGCCCGCGAGCGGGCCGTCCGCGGACTCGGCGCCCTCCTGCGGGGCGGCCGTGTCGTCGGCCGGGGCGGGCGGGGTCGCGCCCGGCTCCGTCATGTTCACCCCGGCCGCCACCAGTTTGTCGATGAGCGGGGCGAGTTCGACCAGCTCGGCCACGATGGCCGGGGCCTTCTCGGTGCCGATGCCCTCGACCCGCTGGATCGCCTCGGCGTCCGCGGCGCGGATGTTGTCCATGGTGGCGAAGTACCGGGCGATACGGCGGGACATGGAGCGTCCGGTGCCCCGCACCCCCAGCGCGCACAGCACCCGGGACAGCGGGCGCCCCCGGGCCGTGTCGAGCGCGGCGAGGAGGTTGTCGGTGCTGGTCTCGCCCATGCGGTCCAGGCCCAGCAGCTGCTCCCGGGTGAGGGCGAACAGGTCGGCGAGATCGGCGACCAGGCCCGCCTCGACGAGCTGGACGACCCGGGTGTGCCCGAGCCCCTCCACGTCGAGCTGATCGCGGCCCACGGCGTACGAGAGGGAGGCGACCAGATGGCAGTTGCGGCCGTTCTCGCAGCGCCAGCGCTGTTCGCCCCTGTCGATGCCGGAGCCGCATCTCGGGCAGACCTCGGGGAAGCCGATGGGCTGTTCGTCGCCGGTGCGCAGATGGGCGACGGGAGCCTCCACGCGGGGAATGACGTCACCGGCGCGGTGCACCATGACATGGTCGCCCAGGCGCAGGTCGCGGCGGGTGATGTCGGCCGGGTTGTGGAGGGTGGCGTACGTGATGGTGGAGCCGTCGATCTCGACGGGCTCCAGCACTCCGCGCGGCGCGATAATACCGGTGCGGCCCACGTTCCACTGCACCTCCAGCAGCCGTGTGATCTTCTCGACGGCGGGCAGCTTGTAGGCGATCGCCCAGCGCGGGGCGCGTGAACCGGACCCGGCGGCGCGCTGGTCGGCGGCGAGGTCGGCCTTGATCACGATCCCGTCGATCCCGAACGGCAGTTCCGCCCGCAGCCCCGCGATCTCCTTGACGCGGTCCAGGACCTCCTCGACCGTGGCGACGGTGACACCCGGCACGGCAGTGCTCGCGGTGGTGTTCACCCCCAGTTCGGCCGCCCGCGCCATCAGCTCGCTGTGGGCCGGCTCGGCCGGCCGCGCCGCGGAGTCGGCGTCGGTGCCGGGCAGCGCCAGCAGCCCGTATCCGAAGAACGTCATCGGCACGGTGTAGGCCCGCTCCCTGGCGCGCAGCGTGCCCGCCGCCGCGTTGCGCGGATTGGCGAAGGGCTGTCCGCCGTGTCCGGTGCGCACCTCGTTGGCGTGCTCGAACTGGGCGGTCGTCATGAGGACTTCGCCCCGCACCTCCACCGTCACCGGCTCGGCCAGCTCCTCGGGCAGTCCCTCGATGGTGCCGATGGCGTGCGAGACGTCCTCCCCGGCCGTCCCGTCGCCCCGCGTGATCAACCGCGTGAGCCGGCCCCGGGTGTACCGGGCGGCGACCGCCAGTCCGTCGAGCTTCGGCTCGACGCAGAAACGCTCCACCTCGTGCCCGATCCGCCGGGCCAGCGACGCCGTCCGCGCCGTGAACTCCTCGGCGGAGAACACGTTGTCCAGGCTCAGCATCGCGATCGTGTGGGGCACGTCCCCCTCGACGGCCCCGCCGGCCACCTTCCCGGTGGGCGACTCCGGCAGGACCTGCTCGGGGTGCTCCGCCTCCCACGCCGCGATGCCGCGCACGAGCCGGTCGTAGGTGTCGTCGTCCAGCGCCGACGTGCCACCGGTGTAGTAGGCGCCCGAGGCCCGGACCGCGTCCTCGACGGCCTGGGCGTAGGCCGCGGCATCCACGATCACTGCAACTGATGTCGTCATGGGAGCCATCCTGCCTCCCACCACTGACAACGCCCCGGCGTCGGGCGTGGCCGGGCCGTGCTCAGCCCTTCGGCTGCGTGAAGCGGATGCTGTTGCCGAAGGGGTCGCGCAGGCCGCAGTCGATGCCGTACGGGCGTTCGGTGGGTTCCTCGGTGAACTCGACACCGAGGGCCCGCAGCGTCTCGTACGTCTTGCGGCAGTCGTCCGTGCTGAAGATGAGATGGCCGCCCGTGGCGCCCTTGGTGAGGAGGACGCGGACCTGTGCCGCGGTCTCCTCGGACAGCGCCGGGGGGCCGGGCTTCTCCAGGAGGATGTGGCGTTCCGGGTGTCCGGGCACCTGGACGGTCAGCCAGCGCATGAAGCCGAGGTCGACATCGGTGTGGAACTCCAGGCCGAGCTTGCCGACGTAGAAGTCGAGGGCGTCGTCCTGGTCGAGGACGTAGATCTGCGAGTGCGTGATGGCGTTGAACATGGGGATCACGTCAGCGAGCCGGGCGGGCGGAAACTTATCCGAAACTGCTCAGTGGCTCGGGCGCATCCACGCCTTCGCGAAGCACGTCGGTACGGCCACCGTGACCGCTTGCTCGCGGTACTCCCGCGGCGACCTGCCCACGATGTCGCGGAACGTCCGGCTGAAGGTGCCCGGGCTGCCGAATCCCACCTCGAAGCAGATGTCGGTCACGGCGCGGTCGGTCTCCCGCAGGAGGAACATCGCCCGCTCCACCCGGCGGCGTTGCAGATAGCGGTGCGGGGTCTCGCCGAACGTGGTCCGGAACATGCGGGTGAAGTGCGCCTCGGAGACATGGGCGATCCGGGCCAGCGCGGGCACGTCCAGCGGCTGCGCGTAGGCCCGGTCCATCGCGTCCCGGGCCCGCAGCAGACGGCGGTTGGACTCTTCGGAAGCTCGGCTCACGGCGCCATCACACCATGGACGCACCACGGGCCGGACGAGCGGATGGCTCGCCCGGCGCGTGCTGCGAGGGAGGGCCCGTGGTGCGAACGGGGCCCGCCCGGTGGATCAGACCGCCGCGGACGGGTACGTCGGGTACTCCACCCCGGAGACGTGCTGGACGACCCGGATGACCTGACAGGAGTAGCCGAACTCGTTGTCGTACCAGAGGTAGAGGATCGCGTTGTCGCCGTCGACCTTGGTGGCGCCCGCGTCGACGATGGAGGCGTGGCGGGAGCCGATGAAGTCGCTGGAGACCGAGTCGGGGGCGTTGGTGAAGTCGATCTGGCGCTTGAGCGGCGAGGTCAGCGAGACGCCGCGGAGGTAGTCGAGGACCTCCTCGCGGTCGGTCTCCCGGCCGAGCCGCAGGCTGAGGATCGCGATCGAGACGTCCGGGACGGGCACGCGGATCGAGCTGCCGGTGATCGGCGCCTTCAGGTCGGGCAACGCCTTGGCGACGGCCGAGGCGGCGCCCGTCTCGGTGATGACCATGTTGAGCGGCGCGGAACGACCCCGACGGTCCGCCTTGTGGTAATTGTCCAGCAGGTTCTGGTCGTTGGTGAACGAGTGGACGGTCTCCACGTGGCCGCGCAGCACACCGAACTCGTCCGCCATCGCCTTCAGTGGCGGCACGATCGCGTTGGTGGTGCAGGACGCGCAGGACAGGATCTGCTCGTCCGGCTTGATCGTGTCGTGGTTGACACCGTGCACGATGTTCGGGACGTCGCCCTTGCCGGGCGCGGTCAGCACGACCTTGTCGATGCCGGGGCGCAGGTGGTTCGACAGCCCCGCGCGGTCGCGCCACTTGCCGGTGTTGTCGATGAGGATGGCGTTCTTGATGCCGTACTCGGTGTAGTCGACCTCGGACGGGTCGCCGGCGTAGATCACCTTGATCTCGTTGCCGTTGGCGTTGATCGTGCTGGTCGACTCGTCGACGGTGATCGTGCCCTGGAACTGGCCGTGGATGGAGTCCCGGCGCAGCAGGGACGCCCGCTTGACGATGTCCTGCTCACCGCCGCCGCGCACCACGATGGCGCGCAGCCGCAGACCGTTGCCGGAGCCGGCCTTCTCGATCAGCAGACGGGCCACGAGGCGGCCGATGCGGCCGAAGCCGTACAGGACGACGTCGCGTCCCTCGCCGCCCTCGATCTTGTTGGCGCCCGTCGCGCCGGCGACGGCATCAGCCGTGAACTCCGCGACCGACAGCCCCCGGTCGTCGACCCGGTGGGCCTCGGCGAGCAGGCCGATGTCGATCTGTGAGGGGCCGAGGTCGAGGGTGGTGAGCGCCTCCAGGAACGGCAGGGTGTCGGTGACCGAGAGCTCCACACCGGCGATCTGGCGGGCGAACCGGTGGGTCTTCAGAATGCTGACCACCGACTTGTTCACCAAGGAGCGGCTGTGCAGCAGGACCGTCACGTCCCGCTCACGGTGCAGCTTCCCGATGATCGGGATCATCGACTCCGCGATCTCCTCGCGGTTCTTCCATTGGGTGAACGAGTCCTCGTTGACAGTCACAGAATTATCTTTCGAGCTAGGCGGCGCTCATATGCTAACCACCCCGCTCGGAGGAGACGAACGAGGGGTGCGCACAGCGCGCGTTCCGTCACAACGTGGTCGTCCCCCGCTTCGTGGTCCCAGAACAGATCGTTCCGGACAGCGGGCGGGCCCGGCATCGGGAAGATCACGTATCCGGCACGGCTTCGACCGCGCCGTGTCGCTCACGGCAGGGTGCTCACGGCGGAGCGCTCACGTGTCCCCGTCGCGGTGTCCGTCGCGCAGTCCGTCACGCAGTTCGTCGCGCGTGTGGAGAGCCGCCAGCGCGGCCCGCGAGGTCACGCCCGTCTTGCGGTAGATGCGGGAGAGATGGGTCTCGACCGTGCGCGGGCTGAGGAACAGACGTTCGGCTATGGCGGGGCTGGTCAGCCCCTTCGCCACGAGAGCGGCTATCTCCCGCTCTCGCGGGGACAGGACGGTCAGCTCCACGGACAGCGCGTCCTGCGACGGTCCGTCGGCCCCCGTGCCCGCCCCTGCCCCCGCACCCGCCCCCGGACGCGCACCCGCCCCCGGACGCGCACCCGCTGCCGGACCGCCGGCGTCACCCGCACCCGGCTCCCCGTCACCCGCTCCCGTCGTTCCTCCTGCGCCCGCAGCGCCGAAGACCGCCGGCCGGATCATCTCCGCGAGCCCGGTCAGCAGATGGGCCTCGCCCTCGGTACTCAGTCGCAGGGCACGCTCCCACATGGCGCGGGCGCGCGCCGGGCGCCCGGCGGACGCGGTCACGGGCGCCCCCAGCAGCAGGGTCTGTGCCTCCCACAGCCGGCTCCCGCCCCGGGCCGTCTCCGCCGCGGCGCGCTCGAACAGGTCGGCCGCGGCCGCCACATCGCCGTCGGCCAGCGGCACATGTGCCGAACTGCGCAGTGCGGACGCCCGCTGCGCCACGAGACGCAGTCCTTCCGCCTCCTTGCGAGCGCGCTCCGCCCACTGCCGGGCCTGGTCGCGGTCCCCGGCGACGAAGGCGGCACTGACGAGGATCTCCATGAACAGCGGCCGCATGCTCGGCTGCAGGCCGCCGAGATCCTCGCCGCCCGCCCGGAGCACGGCGGCGCGGGCGCGCGCCGGGTCACCGGCGTGGAGCGCCGCGTACGCGAGCATGCACCAGGCGATGGACGCCCACCAGCGGGTGCCGGCACCGGCCCGTGCCACGGCCTCCTCGGCGACGGCCACTGCACCGCCGTCGCCCGGCGGGAGGGCGGGGACCAGGGCCTGGGCCTTGGACGCCAGCACGAAGGCGAGCAGCTCGTCGCTGCCGATGCCCCGGGCGATGGTCTCCGCCTCCTCGGCGAGTTCCAGGGCCGGCCCCAGCCGCAGCGTCATGACCTGGATGTGGGACAGGCACAGCAGCAGATGCGGCACCACGTAGAGCAGGCCGCCCCGGCGGGCGATGGCCAGACCGCGCTCGGCATGGCGTTCGGCGTCGGCGTACCGTTCGAGGAATGCCTCCGCCCAGCCGAGCCGGGCCAGCGGTTCACACAGGCCCGCCAGATCCTGGTCGGTGAGGGAGTCGATGAGCGCGCCGGCCCGGTCGGCGGCCTCGGCGGCGGCCGCGGTGTTCCCCTCGTACGCCTCCCCGAGCGCGGTGACGGCGAGCGCCCCCGCCTCGGCGACCTCGTCGCCCAGTGACCGGGCGAGCTCCAGGGTGCGGGTCACGTCCTCGCGCACGTCAGGGTAGGAGCTGGCGTGCGGGGCGGACGAGCCCAGTTCCAGGCCGAGTTGGACGGTCTCGGCGGGAGAGAGGTCGGCGCTGCGGGCCAGTTCGCGGCGCAGCAGGGCCACCGCCTCCGCGTACCGGCCGAGATGGCGCTCCATGACCGCGCACAGGGTGACCGCGCAGGCCCGTACACCGTCGTCGGTGCCCGGCGGTGACAGGCTGATCACCTCGTGCAGCAGGTCCCGGCTCTCCCGCAGCCCGCCGCAGGCGCCGAGCGCCTCGGCCCGCCGCAGCATGAGGTCGCGGCGCAGCGCGCCGTGCTCCGACCGCTCCGGCAGATGCGTGAGGGCGACGCCCAGCCAGTGGGCGCTGCTCGCGGGCGCGGTGGCGGCGGCCTGCCGGGCGGCCTCGGTCAGGACGGTCACGGCGTCGGGGTCCCAGCCGGTCAGTGACCGTTCGACGTGATGCGCGCGCTCGGTGACCGGTGCCCCGATCCGGGCGAGTTCGGCGGCGGCGAGATGGTGCATCCGCGTGCGCAGCAGGGGGTCGGTGGTGTCGTGGACGAGGGAGCGCAGCACCGGGTGCCGCAGGGCCCAGCGGCCGTCGGGCCCCGGCCGCGCGAGGTCACGGGCGGTCAACTCCCTGAGGTCCGCGTCGAGTTCGTCCTGCCGCCGACCGGTGACGGCGGCCACCAGCGCGGGTGCGGCGTGGTCGCCGAGCGCGGCCACGGCCTGGACCGTGCTCCGTTGGCCGTCGGTGAGGGGGGTCAGCTCGTCCAGGAGCAGCGAGCTGAGGCCCGCGGGCCTGCCCGCCTGCAGCAGGGCGAGGAAGTACAGCGGGTTGCCCTCGCTGGCCGCGTACAGCTCGGCCGCGAGGGCGGGCGGACGGTCGGGGGCGAGCGCCGCGAGGCAGGCACCGCGGTCCAGGGGGCCGAGTTCCAGGCGCAGCACCGTTCCGGACTCCACTCCCCGGGTGAGCGAGGCGACGAGCCGGGGCGAGGTCTGCCGTTCGCGGCGCGCCACCACGATCACCACGGGCGCGCGGCGCGGCGGATGCCGTACGAGATGGTCGAGCAGTTCCAGGGACGCCGGGTCCGCCCAGTGCACGTCGTCGAGGGCCACCACCAGGCCCTTGCCGGTCCGGGCGATCCGGGCGAGGAAGGCCGCCGCCGCGCGCTGCAGCGCGAAGCGGTCCATGGAGTGGACCTCGGCGAACGGGGAGGGGATGCCGGTCTCGGTGTCGAGGTCGGTGAGGGCGTCGGCGAGGGGCTGGTAGGGCAGATGCTGCTCGTACTCGGTCGCCCGGCCGCGCAGCACCGTCATGCCCCGCGCCCGCGCCGATGCGCAGAACTCCGACACCAGTCGGCTCTTGCCGATCCCCGCCGCGCCGGTGACATCGACGACCGCCGGGCCGTGGCCGGTCCCCCCAGGTCCGTGGCCCGTCGCCCCAGGTCCGTCACCGGTCCCCGAGGGTCCGTCACCGGTCCCCGTCAGTCCGTCGAGTATCCCGGCGAGCCGTGCCAGCTCGGTCTCCCGGCCCACCAGCGGAGCCACGTCCCACGGCAATGCGATTCCCCCCGAAGCCGGCCCCGGGCCGTCCCGGAGCCCCGCCGGAGGGCCCTGATCGCGCACCTCCGGCCGATTCCCGAAGATTGTACGTAGCCCCCGGTGGGCCGACGGCCCGGTCCCCGCACCTGTACGAGGGCCACCTTGACGGCCCTGACCGGCGCACCTAGGTTCCCCTCGACGCGATCAGCATGATCGGACGGACAGGTCCGCGATCAGACAGGCAGGTCGACGATGACGGACTCCCACACCCCCGACGGCGCGGCCGCCGTCCGACCGCTCCAGGTGGAGACCCACGGCCTGGACGTGATCGGCGACGCGGACCGCAAGGGCACCCCACGCACCCTCTTCTGGCCCTGGTTCGGCGCGAACGTCTCCATTCTCGGCATGAGTTACGGCGCCTTCGCGCTCGGCTTCGGCATCTCCTTCGCGCAGGCCCTGGCCGCCGGAGTCATCGGCATCGTCTTCTCCTTCCTGCTCTGCGGCTGCGTCGCGGTCGCCGGCAAACGCGGCTCGGCGCCCACGATGGTGCTCAGCCGTGCCGCGTACGGAGTCCGCGGCAACCGGCTGCCCGCGGCTGTCTCCTGGCTGCTCACGGTCGGCTGGGAGACCGTGCTCTGCGCGCTCGCCACCATGGCCACCGCCACCGTCTTCGGCCGGCTTGGCACGGGCGGTGGCACCGGGACCAAGGTGATGGCCCTCGTCCTGGTCGCCGCGCTGGTCGTGGTGGTCGGTGTGATGGGCTTCGACCTGATCATGCGTTTCCAGACGGTGATCACGGTCGTCACCGGTGTGCTGACGGTCGTGTACGTCGTCCTGGTCGCCGACCACGTCCACTGGTCCGCCGTCAGCGCCGTACCGGCCGGATCCGCGCAGGAGTTCATCGGCGCCCTCGTCTTCCTGATGACGGGCTTCGGGCTCGGCTGGGTCAACGCGGCCGCCGACTACTCCCGTTATCTCCCGCGTGCCTCCTCCGGCCGGGGTGTCGTCGGCTGGACCACCTTCGGCGCCTCGCTCGCCCCGCTGCTCCTGCTGGTCTTCGGACTGCTCCTCGCCGGCTCCTCCGCCGACCTCGACGAGGCCGTGGCCGCCGACCCGATCGGCGCGCTGACCACGCTCCTGCCCACCTGGTTCCTCATCCCGTTCGCCGTCGTCGCCGTGCTCGGCCTGGTCGGCGGCGCCGTCCTCGACATCTACTCCTCCGGCCTCGCCCTGCTCGCGGCCGGTCTGCGCGTACCGCGCCCGCTGGCCGCCCTCGTGGACGGCGTGCTGATGATCGCGGGCGCCGTCCACATCGTCTTCTTCGCCGACGACTTCCTCGGCCCGTTCATCGGCTTCCTCACCACCCTCGGCGTCCCCGTCGCCGCATGGTGCGGTGTCATGCTCGCCGACCTTCTGCTGCGCCGCCGCGACTACGCCGAGGCCGACCTGTTCCGCCCGGACGGCCGCTACGGCGACATCCCGCCCGGCCCCCTCCTTCTCACCGTCGCCGCCACCGCCCTCGGCTGGGGCCTGGTCACCAACTCCGCCGCGGGCTGGCTCGACTGGCAGGGTTACCTCCTCGGCCCCTTCGGCCTCGGCGGCAGGACCGGTGACTGGGCCTACGCCAACCTGGGCGTCCTGCTCGCCCTGGCGGCGGGCTTCCTCGGCACGCTGACGCTGTCGCGGGGTCGGGTCCGGGCGCAGGAGACGGCGGCATGAGCGCGCCCGCCCCGGCGGGCCTGCTCGCCGTCATCGACATGCAACGCGTGTTCGCCGAGCCCGACAGCCCCTGTGCGCTGTCCACGGCTCTCGCGGCGGCCGACGCGGGCGCGGAGGTGCTGGAGGCCGCCGACGCCTGCGCGGGCGCGGACGACGCGTCGCACGCCAAGGCCCTGCACGTGCTGGACCAGTACCGGCCACTCGTCCGGGTCGTGACCGTCGACGAGATCCCCGGTCAGTCGCGGCCCGTACCCCGGTACAGGTCCAGCTCCCCGTCCAGTTCCAGGGCGAGCACGGTCGCGTACGGGTCGAGGTCGGCCTTGGCGGGGGCGTCGATCCAGGTCACTCCGGGCACGGCGTCGAGGCCGCCGATCACCCGGTGGCCCAGTTCGGCGCCCGTGCCGAGGACGGTGACCTTGCGGACGGGATTGCGCAGCCCCCGCACCGCGACGGACTCGCGCGGCACGTCGAAGCACGTCAGATACAGGGTGCGCCGGTCGGCGGACAGGGTGCTCGGACCGTAGTGGTGCCCGGCGGGCAGCCCCGCGACCGTCCCGTGGACGGCGGCGGAGTGCCGCCCGATCCACGCGCCGAGCCCCTCCAGCCGCTCGACCTGCTCGGCGGGAATCGTCCCGTCCGCCCTGGGGCCGACGTCGAGCAGCAGATTGCCGCCCATGCCGATCGTCTCGGCGAAGTAACGCACCAGCTGCCGCACCGACTTGTGGTTGTGGTCCGCGTGCTGGAACCCCCAGGAGTCGTTGATGGTCAGGCACAACTCCCAGGGTCCGTCGGGCGCTTCGAGCGGCACCCCCTGCTCGGGGGTGGCGTAGTCGCCGCGGCTCAGCATGCGGGCGTTCAGGACGGTGTCCGGGTTCTCTGCGAGAATCAGCTCGGCCAACTCCGGTATCCGCCACTGCTGTTCGGTGCGCTCCCACTCGCCGTCGAACCACAACAGGTCGGGGCGGTACCGCTCGACCAGCTCCCTCACCTGTCCGTCGCGGTAGGCGAGGTAGCGGTCCCAGGCCGCCGGGTCCTCCTCGCCGGGTGCGGCGTGCGAGTAGGGGTTGGCGTCGTTGCCGCCGGGGTGGGTGTTGGTCCACTGGTCGATGTCGGGGTGGCGGAGGCTCGCGTAGTCCGGGTGGTTCCAGTCGGAGTGCGAGTAGTAGAGGCCCACCTTCAGGCCCCGCTCGCGCAGCGCGTCCACGTATCCGCCGATCAGGTCCCGGCCCGCCGGGGTGCGCCGGACGACGTCCAGGTCGCCCTGCGCGGTGTCCCAAAGGGCGACGCCGTCGTGGTGGCGCGCGGTGAGCACCGCGTATCCCGCTCCCGCCCGCGCGAACAGCTCGGCCCATGCGGTGGGGTCGTAGGCGGACGCGGTGAAGCCGTCGAGCTGTTTCATGTACTGCTCGTGTGTCACCTCGCCCCAGTAGAAGGACCAGGACTCCGGCACTCCGTCCACGGCGTAGATGCCGTAGTGGATGAAGATGCCCAGCTTGGCGGCGGGAAACCAGGGTTGCATGGTCATACGGCCACGCTAGGCGGACGGTCCCGGCGCGCGCGTGGGCGCCGGTCACCACTGCTGGTCCGTTTTCACCACCGGGCGCTTCGGCGCTCGGCTCCGAGCGGCTGCCGTTCCTTCCGGCGGACGCGGTGGACGGGCCCTGGCCGGAGTGGCCGGCGATACACGGAGCGACGTAGAGGAATGCGTGCGTCCGTGTCGGGTACGCGCAGGGCGACGCGCCCGGTACGGACGCCGTACCGGGCGGCCTTTCCATCACTACCTGGGATCTTCCATGGACATCTCCCCCAACGGCCACCACGCGCCCCAGGCCGCCTCGCCGGCCCAGCGCGCGCTGACCGCGCTCGCCATCGACACCCACGACACGGCCGCGCTGAACACGCTCGCCGACAGTGATGTGCTGATTCCCGTGCCGGACGACGCCGACGAGGCGGCCGTGAGCGATCCGACGGCCGTGGCGCTGCCCGTGCTGGAGCAGCCGGGCGGTGAACAGATCGTGCCGGTCTTCACCTCGGAGCCGGCGATGGCCGAACTCCTGCCCTACGTCTCGCGCTACCGCCTGGTACCCCTGGGCGCCCTGGCCTCCCAGTGGCCGGCCGACGTCGACCTGTCCCTCACCATCGACGCCGGTTCCCCGCACGGCCTCACCCTCGACGCCCACGACGTGGGCACCCTCCTGGGAGGGCAGGGGATCTGAGTCCGGGAGCCACACGAAGAATCGGGGAGAGCAGCCCCTCGTGCCCGGTCCGGCCGGGTCGCGGGCGGGCTGTCAGCCCTGCCGCAGCATGCGGGCCAGCGCGTCACGCTGCAGCGGCAGCGTCTCGGCGTGCAGCTCGCGGCCCCGGTCGGTGAGAGCGACCCACACGCCGCGCCGGTCCTCCGCGCAGACGGACCGCTCGACCAGGCCGTCCTTCTCCAGTCGGCCGATCAGCCGGGACAGCGCGCTCTGGCTGAGATGGACCTTCTCCGCGATGTTCTGCACCCGGCACAGGTCTCCGGCCGCCGTGGCGGTCGCCAGGCCCGAGGCGAGGATGTCGAGCACCTCGAAGTCGCTGGCACCGAGGCCGTGCGGATGCAGTACGCGGTCGATCTCGCACATCGTGCGGGCGTGTACGGACAGGATGTCCCGCCACTGGTCCTCCAGCCGGACACCGGCCGTGTTCGCTGCCATATGTGCACGGTAACAGAGGGCGAGGTGATTGTTTCCTGTGCAACTAGTGCAGGTGCAACGACTGCCCGCTACTACTCCGCCGCGGTGTCCTGAAGGAGCCCGATCAGGTTCCCGTCCGGATCCTTCACCGAGGCGATGAGCCTGCCGCCGCCCACGTCGTGGACGTCCTCCAGCACCTGCGCGCCGGTGACGAGCAGTGCCGCGAGGCTCGACCGGATGTCGGTGACGTGCCAGTACGGCACGGGTCCGGTCATCCCCTTCGCGTGCCCGTTCGGGTCCAGGCCCACGTCCTGCCCCGCGTCCTTGAAGCCGACGTAGTATGCCGAGTCCGCGTACGGCTCGACCTCCAGCAGGGCGCTGAACAGGGCCTTCGCCGCGGCGAGGTCCTTGACGGGGTAGATGACGGTCTGGAGTCCGGCGGTCATGGGGTGCTCCTCGGCGGTCGTATCGCTGGTCGCTGTGAACTGCGCTCCACGCTAGGGCGCGGGCGGCTCGGCGGGCTTCTCCGATCCTGATCGATCGATCCAGGGATGGTGTCCCTTCGACGTTCGGGCGCAGGTCCTGAAAGGCGGCGGGCGCAGCCCCTGCCTCTCAGGGGCGCGGGGAGCTGCGCGACCAGCCCCCGCCGGGCCCGCGGACGGACTCAGGCAGGGCGGAGCCAGACCGTGGCCAGGGGTGGCAGCGTCAGCCGGACACTGCCCGACCGCCCGTGCCACGCCACCGGCTCGCGTTCGACGGGACGTGGATCGCAGACCCCGCTCCCCCCGTACGCCACGGCGTCCGTGTTCAGCACCTCGTGCCAGGCCGGGACATCCTCGGGGACACCCAGCCGGTACTCCTGGCGCACGACCGGGCTGAAGTTGGACACGGACAACAGCGGCACCCCCTCCGCGTCGAGCCGCAGGAACGCGAAGACGTTGTCCTCGGCGGCATCCCCGCTCACCCACTGGAACCCGGCGGGATCGGTGTCCCGCTGCCAGAGCGCCGGTGTCCGGAGGTACACCGCGTTGAGATCGCGGACGAGGTCACGCACGCCACGGTGGTCCGCCTCGGCCCCGTACCCCGGATCGAGCAGCCACCACTCTGGCCCGTGCGCCTCCGACCACTCCGCGCCCTGGGCGAACTCCTGCCCCATGAAGAGGAGTTGCTTGCCGGGGTGGGCCCACATGAAGCCCAGGTAGGCCCGGTGGTTCGCCCGCCGCTGCCACCAGTCGCCCGGCATCTTCGACACCAGCGCCCGCTTGCCGTGCACGACCTCGTCGTGGGAGATCGGCAGGACGTAGTTCTCGCTGTACGCGTACACCATCGAGAAGGTCATCTCGTCGTGGTGGTACTTGCGGTGCACCGGCTCGTGCTCCATGTAGCCGAGCGAGTCGTGCATCCAGCCCATGTTCCACTTCAGCCCGAAGCCGAGGCCGCCGCTGTCGGTCGGGCGGGTCACGCCGTCCCAGGCGGTGGACTCCTCCGCGATGGTCACCACGCCCGGCGCGCGCCGGTACACCGTCGCGTTCATCTCCTGGAGGAAGGCGACCGCGTCCAGGTCCTCGCGCCCGCCGAACACATTGGGGGTCCACTGACCGGAGTCGCGCGAGTAGTCGAGATAGAGCATCGACGCGACCGCGTCCACCCGCAGCCCGTCGACATGGAACTCCTCGCACCAGTACACGGCGTTCGCCACCAGGAAGTTGCGCACCTCGGTGCGCCCGAGGTCGAACTCGAACGTCCCCCAGTCCGGGTGCTCGGCCCGGCGGCTGTCCCCGGGCTCGTACAGCGGCTCCCCGTCGAACCGGCCGAGCGCCCAGTCGTCCTTGGGGAAGTGCGCGGGCACCCAGTCCAGGATCACCCCGACGCCGGCCCGGTGCAGCGCGTCGACGAGGTACCGGAAGTCGTCCGGCGTACCGAGCCGCGCGGTGGGCGCGTAGAAGCCGGTGACCTGATAGCCCCAGGACCCGCTGAACGGGTGCTGGGCGACCGGCATCAGCTCGACATGGGTGAAGCCGAGGTCGGCGACGTACGCGGGCAGGACGTCCGCGAGCTGACGATACGTCAGCCCAGGTCGCCAGGAGGGAAGATGGATCTCGTAGACGGAGAACGGGGCCTCGTGCACCGGGGTGTCCCCGCGCCTCGCCATCCATTCCGCGTCGCCCCACTCGTACTGCGAGGCCGTGACGACGGACGCCGTCGCGGGCGGCACCTCCGCCCGGCGTGCCATCGGGTCCGCCTTGAGCAGACGGTGGCCGTGGCGGGAGGTGATCTCGTACTTGTAGTGGGCGCCCACGCCCACCCCCGGCAGGAACAGCTCCCAGACCCCGGACGATCCGAGGGACCTCATCGGGAACCCCGTCCCGTCCCAGCAGCCGAAGTCACCGGCGACGCGTACGCCCCGGGCGTTCGGCGCCCACACGGCGAAGCGGGTGCCGGGCACGCCCTGGTGGGTCATCGGTTCGGCGCCGAGCGCCTTCCACAGCTGCTCGTGCCGCCCTTCACGGATCAGATGCAGATCCAGCTCGCCCAGTGCGGGCAGGAAGCGGTACGGGTCGTGCACCTCGTGGTCGGTGTCCTCGTACGAGACGCGCAGCGTGTACTCCGGGACGGCGTCACCCGGCAGCAGGACGGAGAAGAGACCGTCGCCCTCCGAGGCGAGGTAGGTGCGCTCACCGTCGATCACGACGCTCACGGCGTGGGCGTACGGCCGCAGTGCCCGCACGGCGATCCCGCCCGGCACCGGGTGGGCGCCGAGCAGGGCGTGCGGGTCGTGGTGGGCGCCGGAAAGGAGCCGCGCACGGTCGTCGGGGGCGAGGGGAGGGGCGGCCACGGTCAGTCGGGGCCCGCGCGGAGGCGGGCCCCCCGCCTCCGGGGGAGTGGTGTCGCGCAGGGCCACGGTCTCAGTCTCCTCTCACGGCGAGACGCTCGATCGCCGCCATCGGTACGGGAAGCCAGTCGGGGCGGTGCCGGGCCTCGTAGAGCACTTCGTACACGGCCCGGTCCGTTTCGTAGGCGCGCAGCAGCCCGTGCTTCTCGCGCGGGTCCCAGCCGGCGTGCGCGGCGTAACCCGCGCAGTACGCCTCCCGGCAGTCGCGAGCCCATTCCGGGCGCCAGGGGCGGCGCTGCCGGGCGGCGTAGTCGAAGGAGCGGAGCATCCCGGCGATGTCCCGCACCGGCGACTGGGTGCCGCACCGCTCGGCCAGCGGACGGGACGGCTCACCCTCGAAGTCGATGACGAACCACTCCCGGCCCGCCCGCAGCACCTGCCCCAGGTGCAGATCGCCGTGGACACGCTGCGCGGGCGGCCCGACATCGCAGGAGAGCAGGGCCCGGAAGGCGGTGCGCAGACCGGGGACGAACGGCCGCAGCGCCGGAACGGAGCGTGCGGCGGCGTCCAGCCGTTCGGTCATCGCGGCGGCCGTCCGCCCGTTCTCGTCATGGGCTCCGGAGGGGAAGGCCGAGGCCAGCGCCAGGTGGACCTCCGCCGTGGCCCGGCCCAGCTCGCGGGCCTGCGCCGTGAAGTCCCGCCCGGCGGCGAGTGCGCCGAGTGCCAGCGTCCAGCCGTCCGACGCGTCGGGCAGGAACGGCTGCAGCACACCGAGCGTCGCCGGGAACGGATCGGTCGTCCGGAACCAGGCCACCGGCGCCGGCACCCGGCCACAGCCCTGCCCGGCCAGCGCGCCCGGCACCTCCAGGTCGGGGTTGACCCCCGGCTGGATGCGCCGGAAGACCTTCAGGATGAACGCGTCCCCGTAGACCAGCGAGGAGTTGGACTGCTCGGCGTCCAGCAGCCGGGGCGCGAGCCCGGCCGGCACCCGTACGCCGGGGTCCGCCTCGAACCGCAGCGGGCCCGCCGTACCGGGGTGCCGCAGCCGTTCGAGCAGCAGCTGGGCCGACCGGGGGTCGTACAGCGCGTCGTACACGGTGAGCCCCGCGAGCGGGCCCTCCTGCGCCTGCCCGATGAGCGCCGGGCCGAGGCGCGGCGTCCGGTGTTCGCGCACGCCGAGCACCAACTGGTAGCAGTCACCGGCGCAGGGGGTGCCACCGGGCGCGGGCACCCCGCCGTGGCCGGTGTGGCTCGGCTGGCCGGTGTGCACGAGCAGATGCAGACAGCCCGGATACAGCTCGGTCATCGACAGCAGGGCGAGGTCCGTGACCGGCCGGTCCTTGCCGGCGAACCAGCGCTGCCGCGGCAGCCACTCGCGCAGCAGTCCGGCCAGCGAGGTCATGAGGTCGGCGGCGACCCCGTCGCTGCTCGGCCGGAGCAGTGCGGTTGCGGTCTTCGACATGGTGACGCGTCCTTTCGCCGGGCCGCGCCTCAACGCCCGGGGGCGGCGCGGGTGAGGACTCGGGAGAGCCGGAACCAGTAGAAGCCGTGGCCCGCGAGGGTGAGGAGATAGGGCAGTTCACCGATGGCGGGGAAGCGGACTCCGCCGATGAGTTCGACGGGGTGGCGTCCTTCGTAGGCGCGCAGATCGAGTTCGGTGGGCTGCGGGAAGCGGGAGAAGTTGTGCACGCACAGCACCAGGTCGTCCCCGTCCTCCTCGATCGAGGGGGCCTCGCGGAGATACGCCAGCACGGCCGGGTTGGACGAGGACAGCTCGGTGTAGCTGCCGAGGCCGAACGCCGGGTTCTGCTTGCGGATCTCGATCATCCGGCGGGTCCAGTGCAGCAGCGACGAGGGTGAGGACATCGACGCCTCGACGTTGGTGACCTGGTAGCCGTGGACCGGGTCCATGATCGTAGGCAGGTAGAGACGGCCGGGGTCGCAGGTCGAGAAGCCGGCGTTGCGGTCCGGCGTCCACTGCATGGGGGTGCGCACCGCGTCGCGGTCGCCGAGCCAGATGTTGTCGCCCATGCCGATCTCGTCGCCGTAGTAGAGGATCGGCGAGCCGGGCAGGGAGAGCAGCAGGGCGGTGAAGAGTTCGATCTGGTTGCGGTCGTTGTCCAGGAGGGGGGCGAGGCGGCGGCGGATGCCGATGTTGGCGCGCATGCGCGGGTCCTTGGCGTACTCCGCGTACATGTAGTCGCGTTCTTCGTCGGTGACCATCTCCAGGGTCAGCTCGTCGTGGTTGCGCAGGAAGATGCCCCACTGGCAGCTTGTGGGAATGGCCGGGGTCTTGGCGAGGATTTCCGAGACCGGGTAGCGCGATTCCCTGCGCACCGCCATGAAGATCCTCGGCATCACCGGGAAGTGGAACGCCATGTGGCATTCGTCGCCGCCGCTGGGGAAATCGCCGAAGTAGTCGACGACGTCCTCCGGCCACTGGTTCGCCTCGGCCAGGATGACCGTGTCCGGATACAGTGCGTCGATCTCCCGGCGGACGTGCTTGAGGAACGCGTGAGTGGCCGGCAGGTTCTCGCAGTTGGTGCCCTCCTCCTGATAGAGGTAGGGCACGGCGTCCAGCCGGAAGCCGTCGATGCCCAGGTCGAGCCAGAACCGCAGGGCGGCCAGCATCTCCTCCCGGACGGCAGGGTTCTCGTAGTTGAGGTCCGGTTGGTGGGAGAAGAAGCGGTGCCAGTAGTACTGCTTGCGGACGGGGTCGAAGGTCCAGTTGGAGGCTTCGGTGTCGACGAAGATGATGCGGGCTTCGGGGAACTGTTTGTCGTCGTCGGCCCAGACGTAGTAGTCGCCGTAGGGGCCGTCGGGGTCCTTGCGGGACTCCTGGAACCACGGGTGCTGGTCGCTGGTGTGGTTCATGACGAAGTCGATGATGACGCGCATGCCGCGTTGGTGGGCGGCGTCGACGAATTCCACGAAGTCGGCGAGGTCGCCGAATTCGGGGAGGACGGCGGTGTAGTCGGAGACGTCGTAGCCGCCGTCTCGCAGGGGGGATTTGAAGAAGGGCGGCAGCCAGATGCAGTCGATGCCGAGCCACTGCAGGTAGTCGAGTTTGGCGGTGAGGCCCTTGAGGTCGCCGACGCCGTCGCCGTTGCTGTCCTGGAAGGAGCGGACGAGTACCTCGTAGAAGACGGCGCGTTTGAACCAGTCCGGGTCCCGGTCCCGCTGTGGCGTGTCCTCGAAGGTGTCAGGGATGGGTTTGTTCAAGGTCATGGTGTACCCGGCACTCCGATCTGCGGCGAGGAGGACGCGCTCCCGGCGGGGAGCTGGACGTGGAGGATGTGCGCGGGTGCCCGGCCGGGTTCCAGACGCACGTAGTTCGTCCTTCCCCAGCGGTAGATCTCACCGGTCAACTCGTCGTGCACGGGCGCGTCCTCGCCCGGGCCCAGGCCGAGTGCTGTCATGTCGAGGGTGATCGTGGCCTCCTGGGTGTGGTGGGGGTCGAGGTTGACGACCACCACGACCGCGTCCGGGCCGGTGCGCTTGCTGTACGCGATCACCGCGTCGTTGTCGGTGTGGTGGAAGCGCAGGTTCCTGAGCCCGTGCAGTGCGGGGTGGCGCCGTCTGATCTCGTTGAGCTTGCCGAGCAGGGGGGCGATGGTGTGTCCGTCCCGTGCGGCTGTGTCCCAGTCGCGGGGGCGGAGCTGGTACTTCTCGGAGTCGAGGTATTCCTCGCTGCCGGGTTTGAGCGGGGTGTTCTCGCAGAGTTCGTAGCCGGAGTAGATGCCCCAGGTGGGGGAGAGGGTGGCGGCGAGGACGGCGCGGAGTTCGAAGGCGGGGCGGCCGCCTTCCTGGAGGAAGGCGTGGAGGATGTCGGGGGTGTTGACGAAGAAGTTGGGCCGCATGTAGGCGGCGGCCTCACCGGCGAGTTCGGTGGCGTAGTCGGTGAGTTCGGCTTTGGTGGTGCGCCAGGTGAAGTAGGTGTAGGACTGCTGGAAGCCGGTGGCGGCCAGGGTGTGCATCATCGCGGGGCGGGTGAAGGCCTCGGCGAGGAAGATGACGTCGGGGTCGGTGGCGTTGATGTCGGCGATGACCTGTTCCCAGAACACGACCGGTTTGGTGTGGGGGTTGTCGACGCGGAAGATGCGTACCCCGTGGTCCATCCAGTGCCGCAGGACGCGGGTGGTCTCGGCGATGAGGCCGGGCAGGTCGGCGTCGAAGGCGATGGGGTAGATGTCCTGGTACTTCTTGGGCGGGTTCTCCGCGTAGGCGATGGTTCCGTCGGGGCGGTGGTGGAACCATTCGGGGTGCTTGTCGACCCAGGGGTGGTCGGGGGAGCACTGCAGGGCGAAGTCCAGGGCGATCTCCAGGCCCTGGGCGCGGGCCTGGGCGACGAAGAAGTCGAAGTCGTCCAGGGTGCCGAGGTCGGGGTGGACGGCGTCGTGGCCGCCCTCGGGGGAGCCGATCGCCCAGGGCACGCCGACGTCGTCGGGGGTGGGGGAGAGGGTGTTGTTGCGGCCCTTGCGGTAGGTCGTGCCGATGGGGTGGATCGGGGGGAGGTAGACGACGTCGAAGCCCATCGCGGCGATCGCGGGCAGGCGGCGGGCGGCGGTGCGGAACGTTCCGTGGGGCTGGGCCGGGGTGCCCTCGGAGCGGGGGAAGAACTCGTACCAGGAGCCGAACAGGGCCCGTTCCCGTTCCACCAGCAGCGGCAGCGGCTCGGAGGAGGTGACCAGTTCCCGCAAGGGGTGACGGGTCAGGACCTCGTCCACCTCCGGCGCCAACGCCGCCGCCAGCCGGTCGGCGACC
This sequence comes from Streptomyces bottropensis ATCC 25435, assembly GCF_000383595.1. NCBI lineage: Bacteria > Bacillati > Actinomycetota > Actinomycetes > Kitasatosporales > Streptomycetaceae > Streptomyces > Streptomyces bottropensis. The sequence continues at coordinate 4,442,744 of NZ_KB911581.1, forward strand.
GGGAGGGTGTCGTCGCGGAGTCTCCGCACGGCGTTGAGCAGGGTCGCGTGCAGGTCCGCCTCGGGCACCCCGGCGGCGGCGCGCGCGTACAGCTCGGCGCCCTCCTCCAGGACGAGTCCGGTGTCGATGCCGGCCGGGACCTTGATGCGGGCGGTGTGACGCCAGGTGGCGATCGGGTCGCTCCAGGCCTCGACGCGGTACGTCCACCGGCCTTCGGCGGTCGGGGTGACGCAGGCGCCCCAGCGGTCCGTGCCGGGGGTGAGTTCACGCATCGGGGTCCACGGGGCCGGCCGGCCCTCCGGATCCTTGAGCACCACGTTGGCGGCGACCACGCCGTGCCCCTCCCGGAAGAGCGTCGCGGTGACCTCGAAGGTCTCGCCGACGACTGCCTTCGCGGGACGCCTGCCGCACTCGACGAGCGGGCGGACGTCCCTGACGGGGACGCGGCCGACGGCCGGGGCCGGGATCGGGCTCATGGGTCTCACCTCCGCCGTGCTCGGGGGGTCGGCGCTGGGCCGAACGGGTACTGAACGGGTCCTACCGCCCTGCCGTGAAACGCTGCCCGGACGGCGGACCGCGTCGGGCGGAACGGGTCTTGCCGGACTGGTCCTTACGGGTCTTGCCGTTCTGTTCCTGCTGGGGACGGCCCGTCTGCTCCTGGAGATAGGCGGGCAGGCTCGTCTGGAGGTAGCGCTCGGCGGCCGTCACGGCCTCCCGGGCGCAGCGCTTGCCCATCAGCACGCACAGCGTGTAGCCCGAGTCCTCGAAATTGTCCCGGGCCGCGCGGTCGGTCGGGGACGCGAGCATCGCGCGTTCCCAGGTGCGGTAGCGCCGCAGATGTCTGGCCACCTCGTTCTTGGCGGGCAGCAGCATGTGCTGGTCCCTCCCGGCACTCTCGGCGGAGCACGCTTCCCGGGGGAGGTCGTGCATGGAGGTGCACCGGCGCCTGACGGAGCCGATGCCTTCACTCATGGTGCACAGGTAACCACCGGCCGTCTTGTTGGTTCTTCAACTACCCCACGGGTCGCTCGTGTTGCACGAATGGCGTAGCACTCCCACTCTGGAGCTGACTCAGAAGTAACCGGTGCTCACGCTTCGTGCTCATGGGGCGGGAGCTTCGTCGGTGAGGAGCCAACGACGATGAAGACCGCAGTGCCTCGCTACTACCACCTCGACGTGGAGGTCGGTCCGGAACGGGTCGGCCAGGTCGGGCGCATCCTGGCCGCCCACCTCCGGTTCTGGGACCTGGAGCCCCTCGCGGAAACCGTCTGCCACAGTGCCGAACTGCTGCTGCGCGCCATCGAGGAGCACGCGGCGGACAAGAAGGCCTCGGTCGAGATGTGGTGGAACGGCCAGCACCTGATCGCGGCGATGGGCGCGAACGACCGGGAGATGCGCCCGGACCGGGAGCTGCGCCCCTGCCTGACCCGTATCGCCGCGCTCAGCGACGGCTGGGGCTGCTGCTCGACGGCCACGGGCAGCACGGTCATCTGGTTCACCCAGCGGGCGCCGGTCGACCAGAACGTGCCCCTGGTGCCGACCGTGCCCGAACCGGCCCTGCGCGAGGTGCTCCAGGTGCCCCGTGCGACGCACGTGGCCCTGCTCGCCGGCGTGCCCGTCGGCGAGGCGCCGGACGCGTGCGAGGCCGCGCGGTGACCGTGCGACCGGACCGGAAAGGGGTGCCCGTGTGGAGCGGGCACCCCTACCCGTTGGGTGCCTCCTACGACGGCACCGGCACCAACTTCGCGCTGTTCAGCGAGGTGGCCGAACGCGTCGACCTGGTCCTCGTGGACGACGGCGGCGCCCACCGCCGGGTGGCGCTCACCGAGGTCGACGGGTTCGTCTGGCACGGCCACCTCCCCGGCGTCGGACCCGGGCAGCGCTACGGCTACCGGGTGCACGGCCCCTGGGACCCCGCCGCCGGCCACCGCTGCGACCCGGCGAAGCTCCTGCTGGACCCGTACGCCAGGGCCGTGGACGGGCAGACGGACAACCACCCCTCCCTGTACGAGCCCGGTGCCGACAGCGCCGGGCACACCATGCTCGGCGTGGTCACCGACCCGTACTTCGACTGGGGGGACGACCGGCCGCCCCGTCGGTCCTACGCCGACACCGTCGTCTACGAGGCCCACGTCCGCGGCCTCACCCGCACCCACCCGGACGTCCCCACCGAACTGCGCGGCACCTACGCCGCATTGGCCCACCCCGCCGTCGTCGAGCACCTCACCTCGCTGGGGGTGACCGCGATCGAGCTGATGCCGGTGCACCAGTTCGCCCAGGACGGCGTCCTCCAGGACCGGGGCCTCAGCAACTACTGGGGCTACAACACCATCGGCTTCTTCGCGCCCCACAACGCCTACGCCGCCCACGGCACCCGGGGCCAGCAGGTCACCGAGTTCAAGTCGATGGTCAAGGCCCTGCACGCGGCCGGCCTCGAAGTCATTCTCGACGTCGTCTACAACCACACCGCCGAGGGCAACGAGAAGGGCCCCACCCTCTCCTTCCGGGGCCTGGACAACTCCTCGTACTACCGGCTGGTGGACGGCGACTGGGGCCACTACTACGACACCACCGGCACCGGCAACAGCCTGCTGATGCGGCACCCGTACGTCCTCCAGCTGATCATGGACTCGCTGCGGTACTGGGTCACCGAGATGCATGTCGACGGCTTCCGCTTCGACCTCGCGGCCACGCTGGCCCGGCAGTTCCACGAGGTCGACCGCCTCTCCGCGTTCTTCGACCTGATCCAGCAGGACCCCGTGATCAGCCGCGTCAAGCTCATCGCCGAGCCGTGGGACGTGGGCGAGGGCGGCTACCAGGTCGGCAACTTCCCGCCCCTGTGGTCGGAGTGGAACGGCAAGTACCGCGACGCCGTCCGGGACTTCTGGCGCGGACGCCCGCACACGCTCGGCGAGTTCGCCTCCCGCCTGACCGGCTCCGCCGACCTGTACGAGCACAGCCGGCGCCGTCCGCGCGCCAGCGTCAACTTCGTCACCGCGCACGACGGTTTCACCCTGCGCGACCTGGTCTCGTACAACGACAAGCACAACGAGGCCAACGGCGAGGGCGGCCGGGACGGCGAGAGCGTCAACCGGTCCTGGAACTGCGGTGTCGAGGGCCCCACCAAGGATCCGCGCGTCCGCGCGCTCCGCGCCCGCCAGCAGCGCAACCTCCTGGCCACGCTGCTGCTCTCGCAGGGCATCCCGATGATCTGCCACGGCGACGAGTCCGGCCGCACCCAGCGCGGCAACAACAACGCCTACTGCCAGGACAACGAGGTCTCGTGGGTCGACTGGCGGCCCGACCCCGAACGCCGCGCGCTGCTCGCGTTCACCCGCGACCTCATCGCCCTGCGGGCCGCCCACCCCGTGCTGCGCCGCCGCCGCTTCTTCCGCGGCGACACACCCACCCGCGCGGGCCGGCCGCTGCCCGACCTGGTGTGGCTGCTGCCGGACGCCACCGAGATGACCGACGCCGACTGGGACCGCTCCGACGCGCACGCCGTGGCCGTCTTCCTCAACGGCGACGCCATCGCCGAACCCGACCCCCACGGCGGCCCGGTCGTCGACGACTCCTTCCTGCTGCTGTTCAACAGCCACTGGGAGCCGAAGGACTTCCGCCTGCCGGGCGCCGCGTACGGCGAGGTGTGGGTGAGCCTCGTGGACACGGCGGCGGAGCCGGACGGAGTCCCCGACGAGTCCGAGCACAAGGCGGGTACGGAGATCACCGTCGAGGCCCGGAGCCTGGTGCTGCTGTCACGGCCACCGCGGGGCGGCTGACCCGTGCCGGGACGCGGCGGCGGTCAGCGCCTGGTGCGTGACGTGATCGTGAACTGGGCGCCGTCCGGGTCGCGGAGCACCGCCTCGTCCGCGTCGTGGGTCAGGATCGTGCCACCGTGGTGCTGGGCGGCCTCGACCCGGGCCGCCACGTCGGAGACGGAGAAGTGCACCTGCCAGTGCGGGCGGATCGTGGGGTCCGGCGCGGCCTCCAGCGCGCCGGAGGTGATCCGGGCCACGGCCTCGCCCTCGCTGCGCAGGACGACCTCGTTCCCCTCGTAGTGGACCTCGCAGCAGCCGGGCTTCTCGGTGGCCCACTCCAGGACCTCGCCGTAGAAGATCGCGGCGTCGAAGGCGTCGCGGGTGTGCAGCCGGATGAAGGCCGGAGCCGCCTTGCGCCAGGTCTCCCAGTCGGTGAACAGCGCGCCCTCCCAGATCCCGAAGGAGGCACCGTGCCGGTCCGCCAGCAGGGCCGCCCGGCCGGGCGGGAAGGACAGGGGGCCGACCGCGACCGTGCCGCCGCGCTCCCGGGCCCGGGACGCCGCCGCGTCCGCGTCGGACACGGCGAAGTACGGGGTCCAGGCCACCGCCATCTGCCACAGGGACGCCACCCCGGCGATCCCGGCGACCGGCACACCGTCCGCCAGCGCGATCCGGAAGTGGTCGCCGAGCTTGGCAGTACGCCATCGCCAGCCCAGCACGGCCGCGTAGAAGTTCTCCGTGGCCGGCAGGTCCCGGCTGGTGAGGGTGACCCAGCAGGGGGCCCCGAAGACGGAATGGCTGGAGACGACGTTCTCCGCGCCTCCGAAATCGCTGTCGTTGTTCATGGCAGTCGTGTCCTGGTCTCGTCCGCCGGCACACCCCGGCCGCACTCCAGTGTCCAACCGGATCCGGGGCCGGTGCGCGTCGAGTACCCCCGTGTCGGCGTTCCGATCCCGGTGGGGACGCGATCTTCGGACGACCGTTCGGGTGGTGACCGGGGGTTCCGTGGGGTCACCGCGGGCCCTCGCGCGTGCGCCGCGCGCCGGATGCGAGGAAGATTCCACTCATGGCCGACACAAGGGAAGATTCCGCGCCCGGGCCGGTCGCCTCCGGCTCCTCGGCGCCCCACCAGAGCATGGCTCTGGCGGCGATGCTGTTCGCCGTCTCGATGACCTTCATCGACCAGACCATCGTGGCGATCGCCGCCCCGAGCATCGTGGACGAACTCGGTCTCTCCTCCTCGGGCATGCAGTGGGTGGTCAACGCCTATCTGCTCGCCCTGGCCGCGTTCTTCGCGCTCGGCGGGCGGCTCGCCGACATCGTCGGACACCGCCGGATGATGGTGATCGGCACCCTGGTCTTCGTGATCTCCTCGGTGCTCTGCGGCTGTGTCCCCGACGACAGCTTCGCGCTGGCCTGGCTGATCGCGTTCCGTGCCACACAGGGGCTGGGCGCCGCGCTGATGTTCCCCGCCGCGCTCGCCGTCGTCGTGGCCGTCTTCCCGGTGGACAAGCGCGGCAGGGCCCTCGCCCTGTTCTTCGGTCTGTCCGGCGCCCTCACCGCGCTCGGACCGCTCCTCGGCGGCTGGCTCACCGACTGGACCTGGCGGGCGATCTTCTGGGTCAACGTGCCCGTCGCGCTCGTCGCCCTCGTCCTGACCGCACTGGCCCACATCCCCCACCGGGCCCGCCGCGAACGCCTCGACCTGCCCGGCGCCGTGCTGGTCGCCGTCGGCATGGGCCTGAGCGTGTTCGGTCTGCAACAGGCCTCCTCCTGGGGCTGGAGCAGCGCCGCCACCTGGGCCTGCATCGTCGGCGGGCTCGCCGTCCTCGTGCTGTTCTGCGCCTACGAACTCCGCGTCGACGAACCGCTCATCAAGCTCCACGTCTTTCGTGACCAGGCGTTCAGCGTCGACGCGGCCGTCCTGTTCTTCGCGATGATCGCCTTCGTCCCGGTGTTCTTCTTCGCGTCGGTGTACGCGCAGGTCTCGCTCAGCGCCTCGCCCAACCAGGCCGCGCTGTTCCTGCTGTACTTCTTCGTCGGCTTCGGGCTCGCCTCCCAGTGGGGCGGCCACATCCTCGACCGGCGGGGCGCGCGGCCCGCGATGAAACTGGGCACGGCTCTCGGCGCGGTCGGCTTCGCCCTGTGGGCGAGCAAGCTGACGGACCTGTCGATGCACAACCAGTGGCCCTACGCCGCCCTCGCCGGCGCCGGGATCGGCCTCCTGCTCGCGCCCGCCTCCACCGACGCCGTCAACCGCTCCCTCGACGCCTCCTACGGCGAGGTCACCGGCATCACCCAGACCGTGCGCAACTACGCGGCGGCCGTGGGCCTCGCCGTGTTCGGCACGATCCTCACGCACGTCACCACCGACAACGTCGTCGGGACGCTGACCTCCAGAGGCGTGCCGGACGACACGGCACAGGAAGCCGCCCGCGACATCGCCGAGTCGGTCACCGGCAACCCGGACAGCCAGGCGCCCAGCGGCGACGGCCGCGTCGCCACGGCGATGCGCGACTCGATGGACGCCATCCGCATGGACTTCGCCGAGGCCAACCAGTGGGTGTTCTACGGGATGGCCATCGCGCTCGGCATCGGGTTCCTTTGCGCCCTGCGGCACCCCGGGACCCGGGTCACCGAAGAGGCGTCCGAGCCACGACGGGTGCCCGCCGACCACTGACGTCCACCGTGCCTCAGGTCGACTCCCGCCGCACCAGCTCCGTCGGGAGGATCACCGCCGCCGGATCCTCGCCGCCGATCTGGGCCAGCAGCACCCGCACCATCTCGTTGCTGATGCGGTCGTAGGGCTGGCGGATGGTGGTGAGGGCGGGGACGGCCTCCGTCGCCGCCGCCGAGTCGTCGAAACCGCCCACGGCCACGTCCTCGGGGACCCGGCGGCCCGCGCGGCGCAGCGCGGCCAGGGCGCCCTGTGCCATCAGGTCGGAGGCCACGAACACGGCGTCCATGTCGGGTGCACGGGCCAGCAGCCGTTCGGTGCCCGCCTCGCCGCTGGACCTGCTGTAGTCGCCGGAGACGATGAGCCGCTCGTCGATCTCGACGCCCGCCTCCCCGAGGACCTCCCTGTACCCGGCGAGCCGGTCGACGCCACCGGGGGTGTCCAGCGGCCCGGTCACGACGCCGACGCGGCGGCGGCCCAGCGACAGCAGATGGCGCACCATGTCACGGGCGCCGTCCCGGTCGTCGGCGGCCACGTAACTCACCTTGGAGCCGGGCGCCATGGGCTTGCCGCACTGGACCAGGGGGATCCCCGCCTCGCGCAGTTCCTGGGCGACCGGGTTCCCGGAGTGGCTGGACACCAGCAGCACCCCGTCGACGTGGCCGGCCGTGATGTACCGCGTGATCCGGCGCCGCTCGTCCTCCGTGCCGGCGACCATCAGCAGCAGGGGGATGTCGTGCGCGGCCAGCGCCTGGGTGCAACCGCGCAGCAGCACATTGAAGTTGGGGTCCTCGAACAGCTTCTCCTGCGGTTCCGTGAGCAGGAAGCCGATCGAGTCGGAGCGGCCCGTGATCAGCGAGCGGGCGTGCCGGTTGACGACGTAACCCGTCTTCCGGATCGCGGCGTTGACCGCTTCGGCGGCCGCCGGGCTGACGTAGTGACCACCGTTGAGCACACGCGAGACCGTCCCCCGGGAGACTCCCGCCTCGCGCGCCACATCGTGAATGGTCGGCGCCCTGCGCCTGCCCCCGGTGTTGCTCATGGTCATGACTTTACGGCTCCGGAGAGCAGATCGAGGCTCCAGAAGCGCTGGATGACCAGGAAGAGCGCGATCAGCGGGATCACCGCGAGCAGCGCACCGGTGATCACCAGGGTGTAGAGCGCCGGAGTGTTCGCGCCCTGTTCGAGGAGCGTGAACAGACCGAGTGTGATGGGGAACTTCTCGTCGTCGCTGAGCATGATGTAGGGCAGCAGGAAGTTGTTCCACACGGCCACGAACTGGAACAGGAAGACCGTCACCAGACCCGGCACCATCATCGGCAGCGCGATCCGGGTGAAGATCCGCCACTCGCCCGCCCCGTCCATCCGGCCCGCCTCGACCACGTCGGAGGGGACGGCCGCGGCGGCGTAGATCCGGGACAGGTACACGCCGTACGGGGAGAGGACCAGCGGCAGCAGCACCGACCAGTAGCTGTCGGCGAGGTCCGCCTTCGCCATCAGCAGGTACTGCGGGATCGCGAGGATCACCGGCGGCATCAGCACGCCCGCCATCAGCACGTTGAAGACGGTCTCGCGGCCCTTGAAGCGGTAGATCGCCAGCGCGTACCCGCTGATCGCGGAGACGGCCGTCGACAGCAGGGCGCCGAGGCCGGCGTAGAGGGCGGAGTTGCCCATCCACTGCCAGTAGATGCCGTCGCGGTAGGCGTTCAGGTCGGACAGGTTGTCGGCGAAGCCGCTGCCCGGCAGGAACGTGAAGGTGGAGAACAGCTCGCTGCCCGACTTGGTGGCCGCGATCAGCACCCAGGCCACGGGCAGCAGGCAGTAGATCGCACCCAGCAGCAGGGTGAGCGTCGGGACGAGGGCGATCCGGCGGCGCAGCGGCGGGCCCTGGGCGGTGCCGGGCGTGGTGCCCGCCGTCGAAGCTGCCTTGTGGACGGCAAGAGAACTCATCGTGCTGCCTCCTGCTTGTTCCGGGAGTTCGCGGCCCTCAGGAACCCGAAGGAGAGGACCAGGGTGGCCGCCGCGATGATCACCGCGCCGGCCGCGGCCGAGTGGATGTCGCCCTCGCCGAACGCGTCCCGGTACACCTTCATCAGCGGACTCCACGTCGTGGACACGGAGTTGGTGAGCGGCTTGAGGGTGGTCGGTTCGCTGAACACCTGGAGCGTGGCGATGATGGAGAAGAAGAAGGTCAGCACCAGCGAGGGCGCCACCATCGGGATCTTGATCCGCAGGGCGATCTGCAGCGGTGTCGCGCCGTCGAGCTTCGCCGCCTCGTACACCTCGGTGGGGATCGCCCGCAGCGAGGTGTAGATGACGATCATGTTGAAGCCGGTGCCGCCCCAGATCGCGATGTTCGACAGCGCCGCGTACAGCCCGCCGCCGTCCAGCAGGTCCGGCTGCGGCAGCCCCAGCCTCTCCAGCACGAAGTAGAAGGGGCTGACGTCCGGGAGGTAGAGGAAGCCCCAGAGCAGGGCCGCCACCACGCCCGGCACGGCGTAGGGGAGGAAGATCGCCAGCCGGGTGAAGGGGGCGAGCCGGACCTTGTCGCTGTCCAGCATCAGCGCGAGGACCAGCGCCAGACCGAGCATGACGGGGACCACGATCGCGCCGTAGCCGAGGACGCGCAGGGTGCCGTCGAGCAGCTCGGAGTCGGTCAGCGCGTCGGTGTAGTTCTCCAGGCCCGCCCACACCTCGCTGCGCGCGCCCGCACCGAGACCCAGGCCCTTGACCTGCACCTTGTGCAGACTGAGCCAGACCGCGTAGCCGATCGGGAGCGCGAAGAAGAGGGCGAAGAGGAGCGTGGCGGGAAGGAGGAAGACATAGGGGGCGCCGCGCGCCGGTCTGCGGGTGGTGGGGGACGGGTGGGCGTACGGGGCCCCCTCGACCCCGTACGACCTCCGGCGTGCCGTCGTCACTGAGCGACCTCGAAGCCCTGCTTCTTCATGTCGGCGACCGTGTCGTCCTGCATCTTCTTCAGGGCGGTGCCGAAGTCCGACTTGTTCTTGGCGGCGGCGCCGAACGCGTCCTTGAACGTGGTGTAGGCGACGTTCACGTTCGGCCCCCATGCTGAGGGCGCGGTGGTCTTCGCGATCTCGGAGGCCGTCGTGTAGAAGTCGGCCTGGCCGGAGAAGAAGGCCGGCGGCTCGGCGAACGCGTCGCTGGTCTGCGCTGTGGTGGCGGCCGGGTAGATGCCGCCCTCCTTCGCCAGCGCGGTGAGCGCCTCGGGGTCGGTGTTCAGCCAGGTGGCGAACCTGGCGGCGGCGCCCTGGTTCTTCGAGTCCGTGGTGACGGCGGTCGAGGAACCGCCCCAGCTGCCGGTCACGTTCTCGGACGAGGACCACTGCGGCAGCGGCGCCACCTTCCACTTGCCCTTGGTGTCGGGCGCGGCGGTGGTCAGGGTGCCCGGCGCCCACACGGCGCTGACCCAGGCGATCTGCTTGCCGGTGTTGAGCGCCTTGTTCCAGGCCGGGGTGTACATCGGCTGGTTGTCGACGGCGCCCTCCTCGACGAGACCGCCCCAGAAGTCGGCGACCCGCTGCGTCGCCGCGTCGTCGATGCCGACCTTCCACTTCTGGCCCTCGGTGGTCCACCACTTGGCGCCCGCCTGCTGGGCGAGACCGGCGAAGAGGCCGGAGTCGTTCGCGGAGAAGGTGGTCAGGTCGACGTCCGGGTCCGCCTTCTTCAGCTTCCGCGCGGTCCCGGCGAACTCGTCCCAGGTCTTGGGGACTTCGAGGCCGTACTTCTTGAACAGGTCCTCGCGGTAGTAGAACATCATCGGCCCGATGTCCTGCGGGATCGCGTAGACGGCGTCCGAGCCCAGCGTCGTCTGCTGCCACACACCGTCGGCGAACTTGCCCTCGGCGTCCTTCGCCTCGTCCGCTATGTCGGCCACCGCGTCATTGCTGACCAGTGTCGGCAGTGCCTGGTACTCGGCCTGCACCAGGTCGGGGCCCTTGCCCGCCTTGTGCGCGGTGAGGATCTTGGTGACCAGGGTGTCGCCGGAGGCCTGCTTCTTCACCGTGACGGTGATCTGCTGCTCCTTGCCGGGCCCCTTGTTCCACAGGTCGACGACCTTGTCCATGCCCGGCGTCCAGGTCCAGTACGTCAGCTTCGCCGGCCCCGACTGGGCCTCGCTGTCGTCGTCGGACCCGCCACAGGCGGCCAGGGTCGTGGCGCCGAGTGTGACGGCGACGGCAGTGGCCACAAAACGCCGGTGGTTCGTGATGTTGGGCATGGATCGTTCTCCCCTGACCTGGGTCCTCGCCCGCTGCGATGACCGTGTCATGCTTCTGTGAGCGTTCACAGTAGAGAAACATCCCGGACACTTGTCAATGGTTGTTGCTGTGCGGTTATGTTGGGCTCACAGCGCTGCAACTGTGTGTGCACGTTCCCAGATGATCAACCCAACGGGAGAGATCCATGCCGGAGACCACCCCCACTGGCCTCACCAGGCTCGCCTTCGGTGGGGACTACAACCCCGAGCAGTGGCCGGAAGACGTCTGGCACGAGGACGTCCGGCTGATGCGCGAGGCCGGCGTCACGATGGTGAGTGTCGGGATCTTCTCCTGGGCCCTGCTGGAGACCGCACCAGGGGTGTACGACTTCGCCTGGCTGGACCGTCTGCTCGACCTCCTCCACGACAACGGCATCCGCGCCGACCTCGGCACCCCCACCGTCGTCCCGCCCGTCTGGTTCTACCGCGAGCACCCCGAGGCGCTGCCCGTGGCCGCGGACGGCACGCGGTACGAGTTCGGCTCCCGGGGCGCCATCTGCCACAGCAACGCCGACTACCGCGCCGCCGCCGCGACCATCACCACGAAGCTCGCCGAGCGCTACGCCGACCACCCGGCGCTCGCCCTGTGGCACGTGCACAACGAGTACGGCGTCCCCGTCTCCGCCTGCTACTGCGACTCCTGCGCCGCGCACTTCCGCCGCTGGCTGGAGCGTGTGTACGGCGACGTCGAGGCTGTCAACAAGGCCTGGGGGACGGCCTTCTGGGGCCAGCACTACACCGACTTCGCGCAGATCAACCCGCCACGCGTGACTCCCACGGTGGGCAACCCGGGCCAGGCCCTCGACTACAAGCGGTTCGCCGACGAGACCATCCGCGAGAACTTCGTGACCGAGCGGGACATCCTGCACCGCCTGGCTCCGGGCATCCCGGTCACCACCAACTTCATGACCGCCCTCAGTCAGTGCGACTCCCTCGACTACTGGGCCTGGGGCCGCGAGGTCGACCTCGTCACCAACGACCACTACCTGATCACCGACGGCCGCCGCACCCACGTCAACCTGGCCATGGCCGCCGACCTGACCCGCTCGGTCGGCGACGGCGCCCCCTGGCTGCTCCTGGAGCACTCCACCTCGGGCGTCAACTGGCAGGCCCGCAACCCCGCCAAGGCCCCCGGCCAGATGGCCCGCAACTCCCTCGCCCATGTGGCGCGCGGCTCCGACGGCGCCATGTTCTTCCAGTGGCGGCAGTCCCGGCGCGGCGCCGAGAAGTTCCACTCGGCGATGCTGCCGCAGGCCGGCACCGAGACCAGGGTCTGGCGCGAGGTCGTCGAACTGGGCGCCTCCCTGGACTCCCTCAGCCAGATCCGGGGCAGCCGGACCGTCGCCGACGTGGCCGTCGTGTGGGACTGGAACTCCTGGTGGGCACAGAACCTCGCCTGGCGCCCCAGCGAGGACCACGAGGCCCGCGAACGCGCCGACGCCTTCTACGAGACCCTCTACGACCGCCATCTCACGGTCGACTTCGCCCGCCCGGAAGCCGACTTGTCGGCCTATCCCCTTGTCGTCGTTCCCGCGCTGTATCTGATGACCGAAGCGGCCGGGAACAACCTGAAGGCGTACGTCGAGAACGGCGGCACCCTCGTCGTCTCCTACTTCTCGGGCATCGTCGACGAGCACGACGCCGTCCACGAGGGCCCGTACCCCGGCGCCCTGCGGGACGTGCTCGGCCTGACCGTCGAGGAGTTCTCGCCGCTGCTGGGCGGGGAGAGCGTCCGTATCACCGGCCCCGACGGCTCCGAACTCACCGGCGACGTGTGGACGGAGTTCGTGGTGCCGCGGGGCGCCGAACCCGTGTGGACGTACGCCGACGGCCTCACCGCCGGGCGGCCCGCCGTCACCCGGCACCGGCTCGGCGAGGGCTCCGCCTGGTACGTGTCGACCCGCCTCGACGCGCACGGCCTGGACGCGCTGCTCGGCTGGGCCGCCGACGACGCCGGCCTCGCGCCCCGCGGCGACCTGCCGCGCGACGTCGAAGTGGTGCGCCGGGCGGGTGAGTCCGGCGACTTCCTCTTCGCGATCAACCACACCACGGCCGACACGAAGGTGCCGCTCGACACCGACGGCACCGAACTCCTCACCGGCGAACGCGCGGCGGGCCGTCTCGCCGTCCCCGCCGGTGGCGTCAGGGTCGTACGCCTCGACGCCTGACCACCCCCGAACACCGGCCGGATCTCTGGGGACTTCCGGCCGGTACCGGCGGCGCCGCGCCCACGGCCTTCGGGTGCGGCGCCGCCTCAGCACCATGCAACCAGGTCCCCACCTTCGTCGAAGGGACGACGATGTTCCACGCGAGACGCGCCCTCAGGGCCCTGCTCATACCGCTGTTCGCAGGTCTGGCGCTGACCGGCCTGCCCGCCGGCCCGGCAGCCGCGGCCTCCACCCTCACCAACGGGGGCTTCGAGTCCGGCGGCACCGGGACCGCGACGCCGGCCGGCTGGTCGACGTACTCGGCGGCCGGGCAGAACTCCGCCTCCTTCACCGAGTCCGGTGGCCACGGCGGCAGTTACCGCCTCAGCCACTGGTCGGCCTCGGCCTACAGGGTGGAGACCTTCCAGTACCTGTCCGGCCTGACCAACGGCACCTACAAGCTCACCGCGTGGGTGCGTTCCGGCGGCGGCCAGAACTCCGCGTACCTCGCGCTGAAGAACTGCGGCAGCGCCGAACAGCGCACCGACATCCCGGTCTCCTCCAGCGGCTGGATCCGGATCGTCACCTCCGTCGCCGTGACGAACAGCCAGTGCACCATCAGCGTCAACTCCGACGCCAACGCGGGCAATTGGCTCAACGTCGACGACCTGACCTTCACGTCCGGATCGACGGGCCTGGCCATCAAGGGCTCGGACGTGTCCTCCCTCGTCAAGAGCGAGGCCAAGGGCGGCGTCTACAGGAACGGCTCCGGGGCCACCGGCGACGCGCTCGCCGTCCTGAAGAACGCCGGTCAGAACTACGCCCGCGTCAAGGTCTGGGTGAACCCCGCCGACGGCTACAACAACAAGGCCCGCGTGCTGGCCGCCGCCAAGCGCGTCAAGGCGCAGGGCATGAAGCTGCTGGTCGACTTCCACTACTCGGACACCTGGGCCGACCCCGGCGCCCAGACCGTGCCGTCCGCGTGGACCGGGCACAGCTACAGCCAGTTGAGGACGGACGTCTACAACCACACCTACGACGTGCTCAACGCCCTCAAGTCCCAGGGCACCACCGCCGACATGGTCCAGGTCGGCAACGAGATCAACGGCGGCATGCTCTGGTCCGCCGGCTCCACCTCCAACTGGTCGCAGCTCGCCGGACTGCTCAACTCCGGTTACGACGCGGTCAAGGCCGTCAACTCCACCACCCAGGTGGCATTGCACCTCGCCAAGGGCGGCGATCTGTCGGGCACCCGCTGGTGGTTCGACAACGCCGTCTCAGGCGGCGTGAAGTTCGACGTCATCGGCCTGTCGTACTACGGGTACTGGCACGGCACGCTGGCGGACTTCCAGACCACACTGGACGACGCGGCCTCCCGGTACGGCAAGCCGGTGTTCCTCGCCGAGACGGCCTACCCGTTCCGGCTGGACAGCGAGGACGCGCACGAGAACATCATCGACCAGTCCGGCGAGCTGGTCTCCGGCTACCCGGCCACGACCGCCGGCCAGACCCGGTGGATGAAGGACGTCGCGAGCATCGTGGAGGCCGTCCCCAACGGCCGTGGCCTCGGGGTCTTCTACTGGGAGTCGACGTGGACCGCCGTCGCGGGCAACGGATGGGACCCGACGGACGCCGCCTCCGGGAACGGATGGGAGAACCAGGCGCTGTTCGGGTACGACGACAGGGCCCTTCCGGCGATGGCCTGGTTCGGTCACCGGTAGTGGACCGCCGCTGAGTCAGGGCCGCACGCCGAGGCGTGCGGCCCTTCGGTCGTTCACGGCCCTCCGGTCGTTCAGCCGCCGGCCGTGCCCAGGAAGCCATGCAGCGAGGCGGTCATGGCGGCGACGAAGGTGTCCCGGACCGGCTCGGGGACGCGGTCCAGCGAGAGGTAGGGGTTGAGGTCCTCCAGTTCGACCAGGAGGAGGCCGCCCTCCTGGGTGCGGCAGGCATCCACCCGCTGGATGCCGTGGTCGAGGGTGTTCCAGTCGATGAAGCGCCGGGCGAAGGCCAGGTCGGCCGCCGAGGCCTCGTAGGGCTCCAGGACCCAGCGTCGGTCGGGGTCGGGCGCGTACAGGGCGTACTGGAAGGTGTCGTCGACGTAGTAGAACGACACCTCGTAGCGGAAGTCGACGCGTGGCTGCACCAGGTCGTCGCCCCAGGCCAGGCCCGCCAGTTCGGCACCGGTCACGAAGCGCAGCCCGATCGAGTCCGCGCCGGCCCTCGGCTTGACGGCGTACGTGTCGGACTCGGGCAGCCGCCCCCGGTCCTCGGCCCTGTCGACGGTCGGGATGACCGGGTACCCGGCCTCGGTCAGCTCCAGCAGGTACTGCTTGCCGACCATGTCGGCGCGGCCGGTCAGCGGGTTGTAGACGGGGGTGCCCAGTGCCGTCGCCCGCGCGCGGAAGGCGTCGTACGCCTCCTGGTGGTGCAGGACGGGACCGCTGTTGCGGACCACGACCGCGTCGAAGCCGTCCAGCAGGGCCGCCGCGTCCAGCGGATGGCACAGGGCGAGGTCGAAGTCCGCGCGCAGCCGGGAGGTGAGGAAGACGTCCTCGTCGCAGTAGCGCCGCCCGCGGGCCGCATAGGCGAGGTCGGTGACGTACAGCAGGCGGGGGCGGGCGGGCACGGCACTCTCCCTGGTCGGTGACGGCCAACTTAACCCGAGGTCGCCTGGGACGGCCCGGCCGCCTGCCAGGATGGACCGGCGGGGCAGCGGGCGGATACCAGGAGGCGGACATGACGGGCGTGGCGGGCGGCACGGACTCACGGGGTGCCGGACTCCGGGCGACGGCGTTCGTCGGGATCGGCGGGCGCGGACCCGAGGACGTGATCGTCGACGAGCGCGGACGGGTGCTGACCGGGGTGGAGGACGGTCGCGTGCTGCGGGTGGACGGGCTCGCGGAACCGGGGCGGGCGCGGGTCGAGACGGTCGCCGAGACCGGGGGCAGGCCGCTCGGCCTCGAACTCCTCCCGGACGGCGACCTGTTGGTGTGCGACGCCGAGCGGGGGCTGCTGCGGGTCACGGCCGGCGACGGCACCGTCCGGGTGCTCGCCGACGAGGCGGGCGGCGAGCGGCTGCGGTTCTGCAGCAATGTCGTGGCGCTCTCCGACGGGACCGTGTACTTCACGGTCTCCAGCCGCCGCTACCCGCTCCACCAGTGGATCGGCGACATCGTCGAACACACCGGAACCGGGCGGCTGCTGCGCCTCGCGCCGGGCGAGAGCACTCCCGAAGTCGTCCTGGAGGGGCTCCAGTTCGCCAACGGCCTCGCGCCCTCCGCCGACGAGTCCTTCCTGGTGGTCGCGCAGACGGGCGCCCGCCGGCTGACGCGCGTCCACCTCACCGGGGCGCGGGCGGGCACGAGCGAGCCGTTCGTCGACGATCTGCCGGGTACCCCCGACAACATGTGGCGCGGGCCCGACGGGCTGATGTGGGTGGCGTTGGCGGGGCCGCGCATCGGCGCCCTCGACCGTCTGCACCGCGCGGGCCCGGCCGTGCGGCGGGCCGCGAGCCGGGTCGCGGTGCGGGCGCCGTACCGGCCCCTCGGGTTCGCCGGGGTCGTCGCGGTCGACGACCAGGGACACGTCGTCCACACCCTCGTCGACCGCCGGTCCCGCTACCGCATGGTCACCGCCGCCTGCGTCGCCGACGGCCGGCTGATCCTCGGGAGCCTGTGGGAGCGGGGCGTCGCGGTGTGCGAGCTGCCGGCGAAGGCGGCCTGAGCGCGACGGCGGGGCCACGGCCAGGGGGAGCGCCGACGCGGACCGGGGCCCGCGGCACCGGCCGGGTGCGGGGCGAAGTACGGCCGCGTTAGGCTGGTGACCGGCCGCGATCACCCTCGCGGCGCGGCGGTGGGGCCCGCCGTACCCGAACCGCGGCACCGTGCCGCCAACGGTCCCTGCTTGCGACGGAGCGCGCCCGGCGGACGCCGGGCCCCGGCGAGTAGGAGAGACGCGCACCCATGTCGGTACCGCACCCCGACGGACCCGAAGCCCCACGATCCCTTGCGCCGGACGGGGCCGAGCCCGCGCTGTCCCCCGACGCGCCCGTGGCCGATCCGCCCCGCCCGGCCCCCTGGCACGGGCAGGCTCCCGTGGTCGCGGTCGTGGCGGCCGGCGGCGGCATCGGCGCGACGGCACGCTACGGCGCGTCCCTCCTGTGGCCCACGGGCCCGGCCGGCTTTCCCTGGACCACGTTCTGGGTGAACGTCGTCGGCTGCTTCGTGATCGGCCTTTTCATGATCGTGATCACGGAGGGACGGCCCGTCCATCGCCTGGTCCGGCCGTTCTTCGGCACGGGAGTCCTCGGCGGCTTCACCACCTTCTCGACGTACGCCGTCGACATCCAGCGCCTGATGGAGGAGGGCCGTCCCGGCACCGCCCTCGCCTATCTCGGCGCCACCCTCCTCGCCGCCCTCGGGGCGGTCTGGCTCGCGGCGGCGACGGCCCGCCGCCTGCCGCGGACCGGACCCGCCGCGACCCCCCGCCGGACCGCGCCTGCCGCATCCCGCCGGACCGGGCCCGCCGCAACCCGTGAGAAAGGTAAGAGGTCGTCGTGAACTGGGTGCTCGTCATCGTCGGCGGAATGATCGGCGCGCCCCTGCGCTATCTCACCGACCGCGCCGTGCAGGCGCGGCACGCCACGGCCTTCCCGTGGGGGACGTTCGCCGTCAACGTCATCGGGTCGCTGGTCCTCGGCACCCTCACCGGCGCCGCCGCGGCCGGCGCCGCCGACTCCCACCTGCGGCTTCTGCTCGGCACCGGACTGTGCGGGGCGCTCACCACGTACTCGACCTTCTCGTACGAGACCCTGCGGCTGGCCCAGGACGGCGCCCGTCCGCTCGCCGTCGCCAACGTGGTCGCGAGCGTGACGGCGGGCCTGGGCGCGGTCTTCGTGGGGCTGGCGGTGGCGCGGGCCCTGTGGGCCTGAGCGCGGCCCTTACCCGGTTGTAGTACGACTGCCTCCCCGGCGCGATCACGGTCGCCGTGACCCGTGCCCGGTCCCACCTGGGCCATGCCCCCGTCAGCCATGCCCTCGCCGAGCAGAACTGGACCCCATGAGCACCATCAGCGTCGGTCAGGCCGTCGTCCTCGGAGCGGTCGAGGGGGTGACGGAGTTCCTGCCGGTGTCCTCCACCGGGCATCTGAAGATCACCGAAGGGCTCATGGGGATCCAGGTCGACGACAAGGCCGTCGTCGGGTTCTCGGCGGTGATCCAGGTCGGCGCGATCGCGGCGGTGCTCGTCTACTTCCGGCGGGACATCGCGCGGATCGGCTCCGCCTGGTTCCGGGGGATCCGCCACACGGGGAAGCGGCAGGACCGTGACTACCGGTTCGCGTGGTGGGTGATCGCGGCGACGATCCCGATCGTGCTCGTGGGGCTCGCCGCCCGGTCCCTCATCGAGGGGCCGCTCGCCTCGCTGTGGGTGGTGGCCGGTTCGCTGATCGTCGGCAGCGGTGTGATGTGGGTCGCGGAGCAGGTGGGCCGGCGCCGACGCGCGGAGGCGGACACCCGGTTCCGGGACGCGATGCTCGTCGGCGGTTCGCAGATCCTCGCTTTGCTCTTTCCCGGCTTCTCCCGCTCCGGCGCCACGATGTCCACCGCGCTGCTGCTCGACCTCGACCGGGTGGCGGCGACCCGGCTCTCGTTCTTCCTCGGCATACCGGCCCTGACCGGCGCGGGCCTCTACGAGCTGAAGGACGCCCTCGGCGCGGGGGTGGGCGCGGCTCCGCTGATCGCCGGAACCGTCGTCTCGTTCGCGGTCGCGTACGCCTCCGTCGCGTGGCTGCTGACATTCGTGACCCGGCACTCCTTCAACGTGTTCGTCGCCTACCGGATCGTCGTCGGGGTTCTCCTCTTCGGGCTGCTCGGCGCGGGCGGGCTGAGCTGACCAGCTCGAAGATCAAATCCCTGACCTCTTGACAGCCCCCTTCCGTCACCCGCAGGATCACCCCCGTGAACCTGTCAGACAGCCAGACAGGTGGCTCGGCACCCCGGCGCGTCAGCGCCATGGAAGCGGTGCTCACCCACCTCCGCGACGCCATCGAGCGCGGCACGTACGCCATCGGGGACAAGCTCCCCTCGGAGGCGGAGCTGTGCCGGCAGCTCGAAGTGAGCCGTCCGGTGCTCCGCGAGGCGCTCCGCGCGCTCCAGGTGATGGGCCTGACCCAGTCCCGCACCGGCAAGGGCACCTTCGTGATCGCGAACGCCGTCGAGGACCCCACCTTCGGCGACTTCACGGCCAGCGACCTGCTGGAGGTGCGTCGGCACGTGGAGATCCCGGTCGCCGGGTACGCGGCGGTGCGCCGCACCCCGGAGAACCTGGACCACCTGGCCCATCTGCTGGACCGGATGGAGCGGGAGACCGACACGACCGCCTGGGTCGCGATGGACTCCCTCTTCCACCTGGCCGTGGCAGAGGCCGCCCAGAACCCGGTGTTCCGCCGGGTGATCGAGGAGATCCGGGACGCGCTGGCCCGCCAGTCGGCCTTCCTCAACGAGCTGGGCGGCCGGCGCGAGCAGTCCAACCGCGAGCACAGGGCCATCGTCGAGGCGCTGATCGACGGTTCCGAACACGACGCGGTGGAGGCCATGTCCCACCACCTCGACCGCGTCGAGACCACCCTCACCGACATCGTGCGTTCCCCGCGCACGGAGAGTTCCACGGAAGGCGGACCCGAGGCGTGAGCGAGCAGTCCCTCGACAAAGACGTCGTACAGACCAGGACGTCCCCGGCCCACGTCGACGCCGGAGACGCCGGCTACAGCAAGTCCCTGAAGTCCCGCCACGTCAACATGATCGCCATCGGCGGAGCGATCGGCACCGGCCTGTTCCTCGGCGCCGGCGGCCGTCTCGTCGACGCCGGCCCGTCCCTCTTCATCGCCTACGCGGTCTGCGGAGTCTTCGCCTTCCTCGTCGTCCGCGCCCTCGGCGAACTGGTCCTGTACCGGCCCTCCTCCGGCGCCTTCGTGTCCTACGCCCGGGAGTTCCTCGGTGAGAAGGGCGCGTACACGGCCGGCTGGATGTACTTCCTCAACTGGGCCACCACCGGTATCGCCGACATCACCGCGGTCGCCCTCTACACCCACTACTGGGGCATGTTCTCCGACATCCCCCAGTGGGTGATCGCGCTCGTCGCCCTCGGGGTCGTCCTCGCCGTGAACCTGATCTCGGTGAAGATGTTCGGCGAACTGGAGTTCTGGTTCGCGATCATCAAGGTCGGCGCACTCGTCACCTTCATGCTGATCGGCATCTTCCTGCTGGTGACCCAGCAGCCCGTCGACGGCCACACCCCCGGCCCGTCCCTGATCACCGACAACGGCGGCATCTTCCCCAACGGTCTGCTGCCCATGCTGCTGATCATCCAGGGTGTCGTCTTCGCCTACGCCTCCGTCGAACTGGTAGGCGTGGCGGCGGGCGAGACCGAGAACCCCGAGAAGATCATGCCGAAGGCGATCAACTCGATCATGTGGCGCGTCGGTCTGTTCTACGTCGGCTCCGTCCTGCTGCTGGCGATGCTGCTGCCCTGGTCCTCGTACAAGGCCGGCGAGAGCCCCTTCGTCACGGTGCTCTCCAACATCGGCATCCCGGCGGCCGGCGGCATCATGAACCTGGTCGTGATGACCGCGGCCATGTCCTCGCTCAACTCGGGCCTGTACTCCACCGGCCGTATCCTGCGCTCCATGGCGATGGCGGGCTCCGCCCCGAAGTTCACCGGCGTGATGAGCCGCAGCCAGGTCCCCTACGGCGGCATCCTGCTCACCAGCGGTATCTGCGTGCTCGGCGTCGGGCTGAACTTCGTGGTCCCGGCCGACGCGTTCGAGATCGTGCTCAACTTCGCCGCGATCGGCATCATCTGCACCTGGGGCATGATCATGATCTGTCACCTGGTGTTCTGGCAGAAGACCGAGAAGGGCGAGCTGACCCGGCCGAGCTACCGGCTGCCGGGCTCCCCGTGGACCGAACTGGTGACCCTGTTCTTCCTGGCCTCGGTCCTCGTCCTGATGTACGCGGACGGCGGCGCGGGCCGCACGACCGTGCTGTGCCTCCCCCTCATCGTGTTGGCGCTGATCGCGGGGTGGTTCGGCGTACGTCGCCGGGTCGCCCAGCAGTCGGCCGGAGTGAAGAAGTGATTCAGGCAGTGACGTACGACCCCACGACCACCGGCGCCGCGGCGATCCCTGCGGCTCCGGTGGCCGCGGCCCCCGCGATCCGGGAACCGCTCCACGCCCCCGTGGCCCACCTCGTACGCGGAGGTGTCATCGAGGGCATCCACTACGGCTCCGTCGTGGTGCTGGGCACCGACGGGGAGGTGGAACTCCAACTCGGCGACATCGAGGCGGCGTTCTACCCCCGGTCGGCGCTCAAGCCGGTCCAGGCCGTGGCGATGCTGCGTGCCGGACTGCCGCTGGACGGCGCGCTGCTGTCCCTTGCCGCGGCCAGCCACTCCGGCGAGGAACGCCACCTCGCCGGAGCCCGGCAGATCCTGGAGCTGGCCGGGGCGACCGAGGACGACCTGCGCAACGTCACCGACATGCCGTACGACCCGGCCGTGCGGGACACGTGGATACGCGAGGGGAGGCAGCCCTCCCGTCTCGCGCAGAACTGCTCCGGCAAGCACGCGGCCATGCTCTACACGTGCCGCCTCAACGGCTGGTCCCTGGAGGACTACCTCGACCCGGCCCACCCGTTGCAGCAGGCCATCGCGGAGATCGTCGAGGACCTCACCGGGCAGGCCGTCGCCCGGGTCACCGTCGACGGCTGTGGCGCCCCTCTCTTCTCCGTCTCCCTGCACGGCCTGGCCCGCGCCCTCTCCCGGATCACCACCGCCGCCGAGGGCACCCCCGAGCGCACGGTCGCCGACGCCATGCGCGCGCACCCCGAGATGGCGTCCGGCGCCGGACGCGACGTGGCCGAGCTGATGCGGGCCGTGCCCGGACTGCTCACCAAGGACGGCTTCGAGGGAGTCCAGGCCGCCGCCCTCCCGGACGGCCGGGCCGTCGCCGTGAAGATCGCCGACGGCGCGAACCGGGCGCGGGTGCCGGTGACCGCCGCCGCGCTCGCACGGGCGGGTGTCCCCCGCGATGCCCTCGCCGAGTTCGCGGGTGAGGTGCTGCTCGGGGGTGGTCGGGCGGTCGGTCGGGTCAGCGCGGTGCGGGCGCTGGATCCGTTGCCGCGACTGCCCTGACGGTTGAGGGGGGCGTCGTCGGGACCGCACCCGGCGACACACGCCCACCCACACCCCTGCCACCCGCACCTCACAAAGAAGGGCCCACCCCGCCATGAACGCCGCAGCGACCCGCAGCGAACACGATCTCCTCGGCGACCGTGACGTCCCCGCCGACGCGTACTGGGGCGTGCACACCCTGCGCGCCACGGAGAACTTCCCCATCACCGGCACCCCGATCTCCGCCTACCCGCACCTGATCGACGCCCTGGCCGCCGTGAAGGAGGCCGCCGCCCGCGCCAACGAGGAACTGGGTCTGCTCGCCCCCGAGAAGGCCGCCGCCATCGTCGAGGCCTGCCGGGAGATCCGTGACGGCAAGCTGCACGACCAGTTCGTCGTGGACGTGATCCAGGGCGGCGCCGGCACCTCCACCAACATGAACGCCAACGAGGTCATCGCCAACCGGGCGCTGGAACTGCTGGGCCACGCCAGGGGTGAGTACGGCCGTCTGCACCCCAACGAGGACGTGAACCTCGGCCAGTCCACCAACGACGTCTACCCGACCGCCGTGAAGATCGCGACCGTCTACGCCGTGCGCGAGCTGCTCCGGGCGATGGCGGTGCTCCAGGACTCCTTCGCCCGCAAGGCGGTCGAGTTCCGTGACGTGCTGAAGATGGGACGCACCCAGCTCCAGGACGCGGTGCCCATGACGCTGGGCCAGGAGTTCTCGTCGTACGCGGTGATGCTGGACGAGGACCGCAGCCGTCTCGCGGAGGCCGTGGAGCTGGTCCATGAGATCAACCTGGGTGCGACGGCCATCGGTACGGGGCTGAACGCCCCGGCCGGGTACGCCGAGTCGGCGCGGCGCCACCTCGCCGCCATCACCGGGCTGCCGCTGGTGACGGCCGCGAACCTGGTCGAGGCCACCCAGGACTGCGGCGCGTTCGTGCAGATGTCGGGTGTGCTCAAGCGGGTCGCGGTGAAGCTCTCCAAGACCTGCAACGACCTGCGGCTGCTGTCCTCCGGCCCGCGCGCGGGCCTGAACGAGATCAACCTGCCGCCGGTGCAGGCCGGTTCGTCGATCATGCCCGGCAAGGTCAACCCGGTGATCCCCGAGGTCGTCAACCAGGTCGCCTTCGAGGTCATCGGCAACGACGTCGCCATCACGATGGCCGCCGAGGCCGGGCAGCTCCAGCTCAACGCCTTCGAACCGATCATCCTGCACTCCCTGTCGGAGTCGCTCACCCATCTGCGGGCCGCCTGCCTGACGCTGGCCGAGCGGTGCGTGGACGGCATCACCGCCAACACCGAGGCGCTGCGCGCGAGCGTGGAGAACTCCATCGGCCTGGTGACCGCCCTCAACCCGTACATCGGCTACTCGGCGGCCACCGACATCGCCAAGGAGGCTCTCGCCACCGGCCGGGGCGTGGCCGAACTCGTCCAGGAGAAGGGCCTGCTGCCCGCCGAACGGCTCCGGGAACTGCTGCGGCCCGAGGTGCTCGCGGGCAGCGGCACCCCCCTCGCCTGATGGGGGCGCCCACCTACCAGGCGGTGCTGGAACGCATCGCCGAGGAGATCGAACGGACCCCGGGCCGCGGCCGGCCGGCCGACTACATCCCGGCTCTCGCGGCCCGCGATCCGCGCCGCTTCGGCATGGCCGTCGCGGAACTCGACGGCACGGTGTACGGCGTGGGGGACTGGCGCGAGCCGTTCTCCACGCAGTCCATCACCAAGGTCTTCACCCTCGCCCTCGACCTGGCCCGCGAGGGTGACGCCCTCTGGGAGCACGTGGGCCGCGAGCCCTCCGGCAACCCCTTCAACTCCCTGGTCCAGTTGGAGTACGAGAGCGGCATCCCGCGCAACCCGTTCATCAACGCGGGCGCGCTCGTCGTCACCGACCGCCTCCACACCCGTACCGGCGACGCGGCCGGTGAGCTGCTCTCCTTCCTGCGGTCCGAGAGCGGCGACGGGGACCTTGACTTCGACACGGAGATCGCCGCCTCGGAAACGGCCCACGGCGACCGCAACGCGGCCCTCGCCCACTTCATGGCGTCGTACGGCAACATCGACAACCCCGTACCCGCCCTCCTCGACCAGTACTTCCGCCAGTGTTCCCTCACGGCCTCCTGCGCCGACCTCGCCCTCGCGACCACCTTCCTGGCCCGCCACGGCGTCCGCGCCGACGGCACCCGGCTCCTGACGCGCAGCCAGGCCAAGCAGGTCAACGCCGTGATGCTCACGTGCGGGACCTATGACGCGGCCGGGGAGTTCGCCTACCGCGTCGGTCTGCCCGGCAAGAGCGGTGTGGGCGGCGGGATCATCGCCGTCGTCCCGGGCCGCTGCGGGCTGTGCGTGTGGAGTCCGGGACTGGACGAGCGGGGCAACTCGGTGGCGGGAGTGGCGGCGCTGGACCGGTTCACGACCCTGACGGGACTGTCCGTGTTCTGAACCCCGACCGGCATCCCCTGACCTGACCTGACCTGACGGGCCGGGGCGCCCTCATGGTCACGTGCCGGTATCCGTCAGGAAGGCGCCGCGTCGTCTGCGCGCCACCCGGTGTCGGCACCCTGAACGCGTGTTGGCCCTCGCATTCCCCGTCGACCTCCGCCGCTGCCGGGCGCTCGGCCTGGCCGGAACCGCCTTCCTCGCCCTGGGGGGCGAGACCGCCGGCGCCCTGCCGGTCCGGGACCTGCTCGCGCCGACCTCCGGGCGCGGCGCGCTGGGCCTGGTCGGCGTCTACTTCGGCGTCGTCCTGCTGACCGCCGCCTGGACACTGCTGGGGAAGGTGATCCGCGGCCCCGAACCGCCGACCCCGCGCGCCCTGCTCCTGGTGCTGGCCGTCTGGGCGGCACCCCTGCTGCTCGCACCGCCGCTGTTCAGCCGGGACGTCTACAGCTACCTCGCCCAGGGCGCCATGGTCGACGCGCACATGGACGTCCACCTGCACGGACCCGCCCGGCTCGGCGGCCCGCTCGCCGACGAGGTGGCCCCGATGTGGCAGCACACCGCGACTCCGTACGGCCCCGTCTTCCTCGCCGTGGCCTCCGCACTGTCCGGCCTCACCGAGGGGCGGATACCGGCCGGACTCATCGGAATGCGTCTGATCGCGCTGCTCGGGGTGGCCCTGATGGCCGTGGCGCTGCCCCGTCTGGCCCGGCACTGCGGAGCCGACCCGGCCGTCGCCCTCTGGCTGGGCGCGCTCAACCCGCTCGTCCTCCTGCACCTGGTGGCCGGGGCCCACAACGACGCGCTGATGCTGGGCCTGCTCGGCGTCGGACTGGCGCTCGCGCGGGGCCGCTGGTTCCTCCTCGGCGTCGTCCTCGTCACGCTCGCCGCGCTGGTCAAGGCACCCGCCGCGCTCGGCCTGCCGGCGGTCGTCATGATGCGCGGCCGCACCGGCCGGCTGCGCACGACCGCAGCGGTACTGGCCGTCGCGACGGCCACCACGGCCGCCGCCACCGCCCTGACCGGCACCGGATACGGCTGGATCGCCGCTCTGCGCACCCCGGTCTCCCCGCAGAACTGGTCGCCCACCAGCGTCCTCGGCCGCGCCACCGGCACCCTGTTGCGCGACCTCGGCAGCGACCTGGCCCCCCTCGCCCTCCCGGCCTGGCGCACGGCCGGACTCCTGCTGACCCTCGCCGTCGTGCTGTTCATCTGGCTCCGGCTGAGACCCGGCCCGGTGTACGCGCTCGGCCTCAGCCTGGCGGCGGTGGCCGCGCTGGGCCCGGCCGTCCGCCCCTGGTACGCCCTGTGGGGGCTGTTCCTCATCGCCGCGGCCGCCCGGGACGTGTCCGTGCAGCGCCGGGCCGTGGCCGTCAGCGGGGTGCTCGCGGTCGTCGTCCTGCCGAGCGGCTACCCGGCGGACGCCGAGCAGGTCGTGCTGGCGGTGTGCGGGGGGGTGCTCGCGCTGGTCGTGCTGTGGCAGGCGGAACTGGGCTCCCGCGCACCGGTCCTGGGGCGTACGGCATGAGCGAACCGCGACACCGGGGCCGCGGGCCGCGCTCCGACCGCGCCCGCCTCCTCCTCGTCCTCGCGTCGGCCGCCGCGGTCACCGTGTTCACCGCGACCGTGCCGCTGCTGCGTGACTGGTTCGACCTGCGCGTCTACCACGGTGCCATCGACAACTGGGTCCATCACGACGGCCGTCTCTACGACTACGTGGTGCCGGGGACGACCTACGGGTTCACCTATCCGCCGTTCGCGGCCGTCGCGATGCTCCCGATGGCACTGACCGGCCTGCGCACCGCGATCGCGCTGTGTCTGGCGTCGAATCTGGCGGCGCTCGCGGCCGTCCTGTACATACTGGCCGGGCCGCTGCCGCGCCGCCACGGCTGGTTCGGCATCTCGTCGGCCCTCTGCGCGCTCGCCCTGTTCGAGCCGCTGCGCGACACCTTCAGTTTCGGCCAGGTGAACCTCGTGATGCTCGCCCTGGTGCTCACGGACGCCTGGCTGCTGACCACCGGCCGGGGCCGATGGGCGGGTGTCGGCATCGGCCTGGCGGCGGCGGTCAAACTGACCCCCGCGATCTTCATCGTTCTGCTGCTGCTCGCCCGGCGGTGGCGGGCCGCCGGGCTCGCGACCGCCGTCGCCGCTGCCGCCACCGCGGCGGCGGCCTGGATCGCCCCGGCCGCCTCGCGCTTCTACTGGACCGAGGCCCTGTGGGACACCGGCCGCATCGGCCGCCTGGACTACGTCTCCAACCAGTCGCTGCAGGGCGTCCTGGCCCGGCTCGCGGCCCCGCACGAACCGAGCCGCGCCCTCTGGGCGGTGCTCGTGCTGATGGTGCTGTGCGTGTGGGTGTGGCGGGTCCGCACGGCGGCGCGCACCGAGGACTGGACGGCCGCGTTCGCCCTCACCGGGCTGACCGCGTGTCTGGTCAGCCCGATCACCTGGGTGCACCATCTGGTCTGGCTGCTGCCGTCCTTCGCCGTCCTGCTGGGGCATCGCCGGCTGCTGCCGCTCACGGCGGCGCTGTACGCGGTGCTGTGCAGCAGCGTCGTGTGGCTGTGGTTCGACGACGCGTCCGGACTCGGCGGTTTCGTCGGCAGCAACACCTATGTGTGGATCACCCTGGGACTGCTGCTGTGGCTGCCGGTCGGTCAGCCGCGGGGGAACCGGCCGTTCCTGAACCGCAGTGCCAGTGCCACGGACGCCGCGCCGAGTCCGGCCGCGCCGGTGATCGCGCCCGCCAGCGGCCAGCCGGGGTCGGTGACCGCGTCCTTCTCCTCGCGGACGGGCAGCGGCCCTGGGCCGGCCTGAGGAGCCGCCGCCGGGCGCGGCGGAAGCAGCGACCCCACGGCGTCGACGTGCCCGGCCGCCCGGAAACCCCAGTCGAGCAGGGAGCGTGCCTCCTCGTAGACGGCGTGGCCGCCGCCCGACTCGGGGCGCATCACCGTCACCACGAGGGTGCGGCCGCCCCGCTTCGCGGCGGCGATCAGGGTGTTGCCCGCGTTGGTGGTGTAGCCGTTCTTGACGCCGATCAGCCCGGGATAGCGCTCGACCCCGGCACCCGTGAGCAGCCGGTTGGTGTTCTGGATGCCGTACGACCAGGTGCCCGCCGGGAACGTCGCGGTGGCCGTGGCGCAGTATCCGGCGAACTCCGTGTTGCGCAGCCCGGCCCGCCCGAACACCGCCAGGTCGTAGGCGGAGGACACCTGGCCAGGGGCGTCGTACCCGTCGGGCGAGACGACGCGGGTGTCCCGGGCGCCCAGGGAGCGGGCCTTGTCCTGCATCTGCCGGGCGGTGGCCTTCCAGCCGCCGTTGAGGGACGCCAGGACGTGTACGGCGTCGTTGCCGGAGCTGAGGAAGACCCCGCGCCACAGATCGGCGACGGTGTACGTGCGGTTCTCCTTGACACCGACCAGGCTGCTCCCGGCGCCGATGCCCGCCAGTTCCTCGCTCTTGACGGTGTGTCTCAGGCCCGCCGGCAGCCCCGGCAGCACGGTCAGGGCGAACAGGGCCTTCAGTGTGCTCGCCGGCGGCAGTCTGCGGTGCGCGTCGTGCGCGGCGAGCACGTCGCCGCTGCCGGCGTCGGCCACCAGCCACGACACCGCGGAGATGTCTTGCGGTGCCCGGGGCGCGCCGGCCCGTGGCCGCACCTGTGTCCCCCGCCGGAACAACGACGGCGTGTCCTGCGCGGCCTTGGCGTCCGGCCGGCCCGTCCCCGCCGGACGTCCGGCCTCTTCCGGGTTCGTCACGGAGGCCAGGGCCCCGAGCGCACAGACGGCCGAGAGGCAGACGGCGACACGGGCAAGACGGGGGACACGGGATGAGGATCCGATGGTCATACCGCAAACGTAGGAAGAGGCGTGTCCGACTCCGGGATGCCAGGGCCGAGCGCACGGACGGAGCACCCGGATGCCTCATGTCATGCCGCCGGCAGCGTGGGCTGTACCTGCCGCAGGAAGGTCGCGTTGTCCGGGGTGGCGCGCATCCGCTCCAGGAGGGTTTCGAGGTTCGCCTGCCCCTCGCGCGAGCCCAGGGCCCGCCGCAGCCCGCGTACGGCCGTCAACTCGCCCGGCGCCAGCAGGAGTTCCTCGCGACGGGTGCCGGAGGGGGTGATGTCGACGGCGGGGAAGACACGCCGGTCGGCCAGGGCGCGGTCGAGGCGCAGTTCCATGTTGCCGGTGCCCTTGAGCTCCTCGAAGAAGAAGCCGTCCGCGCGGGACCCGGTCTCCACCAGGGCGGTGGCCAGGATCGTGAGGGAACCGGCCTCCTCGGTCAGCCGAGCGGCGCCGAACAGCCGCTTGGGGCCGTGCAGAGCGGCGGCGTCGACCCCACCGCTGAGCGTGCGGCCACCGGCGGCGGCCGCGTTGTTGTGCGCCCGGCACAGCCGGGTCAGCGAGTCCAGCAGGATCACGACGTCCTCACCCTGCTCGACGAGCCGCTTGGCGCGCTCCACGACCAGTTCGGCGAGCGCGATGTGCTGCTTGGGGGACCGGTCGAACGTCGACGCGAACACCTCGCCCCGCACGGAGCGCCGCATGTCGGTCACCTCCTCGGGCCGTTCGTCGAGGAGCACCACCATCAACCGGGCCTCCGGATGATTGGCGGCGATCGCGGCGGCCACCTGCTGGAGCAGCACCGTCTTGCCGGTCTTGGGCGGGGCTACGATCAGCCCCCGCTGCCCCTTGCCGACGGGGGCCACGAGGTCGATCAGACGGCCCGTCAGTCCGCTCGCCGGATGTTCGAGCCGCAGCCGCTCGCGCGGATGCAGCGGGGTGAGGTCGTGGAAGTGCGGGCGGCGGCGCAGCTCCTCGGGTGTACGGCCGTTGATCCGTTCGACGTCGATGAGGCCGCGCCGGCCGTCGCGTACGCCCTCGACGGTGTCGCCCTTGCGCAGCCCGTGACGGCGGATCAGCGCGGCGGGGACCTGCGGGTCGGCCGGGTTCGGCATGCCGCTGTCGACGCGCAGGTGGCCCTGCCCGCCCTGAGCGATCTCCAGGACGCCGGTGACCCGGGCGGGAGGCCGCGGGTCGGTGGAAGTGCGTTCGAGTGTGGTGCTGGTCATGAGTGGGGGTCCTTTCGAGGACATGGGAGACGCGTGAGAGAGAGGGAGGGCACACCCCCGGGGTACGGCTGAGCCGTTCACGGCCGCGCGCAAGAGGCGGACCGTGTGTCAGGGCGGTGCGGGAAGGCTGACGGCCGGTCGGAATCGACGGGCGGTTCAGCGGAAGTGATCTCAGGATCTGAGAGAGAGCGGCACCGGCGCCCAGAGAGGGCGATGCACGCGTGCCGAAGACAGAGTACCACCATCGGTGGCGGTGTGGGGGAGTTCCTTACCGATGGCTTACCCGTGGTTGGTGAACTGATCTCGCGGAGCCCTCGTACACATGGGGGCACCGCCAGCGGTCTTCGCACGGAAGGAACGTCGCGTGTCCCTCTTCACGCGCTCCAGCCCCTCACCCGACACGGACGGCACCGACGACACGGACGGGACGGACGGGACGAGCGGGCCGTCGACGGCCGACCCCACGGCCGACCCCACGGCCGACCCCACGGCCGACCCCACGGCCGACCCCACGGCCGACCCCACGGCCGACCCCACGGCCGACCCCACGGCCGACCCCACGGCCGACCCCACGGCCGACCCCACGGTCGGTCCGACGCCCTCGGACGCTCCCGCAGCCGACGCTCCGGTGACCGGCGGACCGGTGCGCCGGTGGCGCAGGCACCGCGCGGCGCTCCGGGAGAAGTACCCGCTCGCCGCACGCGGCCTGTCCGCGGCGGTCACCGCGCTGGCCGCCGCCCTGGTGTTCTTCGCGCTGCTCATGCCGGGCAGGGCCGAGTACTTCCAGGCGCGCCAGTTCCTGCGCATACCGGTGGAGCCCATCCTCGCCGCCGCCCTGCTGATGGTGCTGCCGCGCCGGCCGAGGCGGGTGGGGGCGATCGTCATCGGGGTGGGTCTGGCCGCGCTGGTCATCGTGAAGGCGCTGGACATCGGCTTCAACCAATTCCTCGGACGCGGCTTCAACGTGGTCCTCGACTGGGGTCTGCTCGACGACGCCGAGTCGTACGTACAGGACACCCTCGGCCCCACGGGCGCGCGGGCCGCCGTGCTCGGTCTGACGGCCCTCGTGCTGTTGCTGTTCGTCGCCATGGCACTGGCGGTGGTGCGGCTCGCGAACCTGCTGGTGCGCGACCGGGACCGGGCGACGAAAGGCACCATCGTCGCCGGCACCGTGTGGATCACCTGCGCCGCGCTCGGCCTGACACCCATCGAGAACACCGCGGTCGCCTCCCGAAGCACCATCGGGTTCGTGCAGGACCGCTGGGGCCGGGTCCAGGAGACCCTGCGGGACGAGGCCGCGTTCGCCAAGGAGGTCAAGAAGGACAAGTTCGCCGACGTGCCCGCCGACCGGCTGCTGACCGGGCTGCGCGGCAAGGACGTCACCATCGCCTTCATCGAGAGCTACGGCCGCGCCGCCCTCCAGGACCCGGCCATCGCACCCGGCGTCAACAGTGCCCTCGACGAGGAGGGCGAGGCGCTGGCCAAGGCCGGGTTCGCGGCGAGAAGCGGCTGGCTGACCTCCGCGACGTACGGCGGCAGCAGTTGGCTCGGCCACTCCACGTTCCTCACCGGCCTGTGGATCGACAACCAGAGCCGCTACCGCACGGTCACCGCCGGCGACCGCCTCACCCTGCCCGGCGCCTTCGGCAGGACAGGCGCCTGGCGGACGGTCGGGGTGGTGCCCGGCGTCCGGTACAACTGGCCGGAAGGCGACTTCTACGGCTTCGACAAGGTCTACGACTCCCGTGATGTCGGCTACCAGGGGCCGAAGTTCAGCTGGTCGACCATGCCCGACCAGTACGCGCTCACCGCGTTCGAGCGCCTGGAGGCCGCCAGGAAGGACGACAAGCCGCTGATGTCGGAGATCATCCTGACCTCCAGCCACCAGCCGTGGGCACCGCTGCCGAAGATGGTCGGCTGGGACGAGGTCGGCGACGGCTCCGTCTACAAGGACATCGAGAAGGCCGGCAAGGACCCGGCCGACGTGTTCGCCGACCCCGTGAAGGTGAAGGAGGAGTACGGCAAGTCCGTGCAGTACTCGCTGCACAGCCTCCTGCAGTACATCGAGAAGTACGGCGACAAGAACTCCGTGCTGGTCTTCCTCGGTGACCACCAGCCCATGGCGAGGGTCAGCGGCGACGGCGCGAGTCATGACGTCCCGGTGACCATCGTCGCCCACGATCCGAAGGTCCTCGACAGGATCGACGACTGGGGCTGGTCCGACGGACTGCGGCCCGGCGACGATGCCCCGGTCTGGCGCATGGACTCCTTCCGCGACCGCTTCCTCACCGCGTACGGCGAGGAGCCGAAGCCGGCCGGGACACCCGCGCCGTAGAGGTCCGCGCCACGAGAGCGGCTGCCCGGCACGGGGGACCGGGCGGCCGCTCCGGCGGCTGTCAGCGAAGGTCGAAGACGCCGTAGCCGAAGCCCTGGGCGGTGATCGTGCCGTCCGCGACCTTCACGCCCCGCGCCTCCAGGGCGGTGTGGACGGCGGGCTCGTACGGGCAACTCGCCATGTACCGCTGCGGGTTGACGACCACCAGGTATCGGCCGCCCCGGACGTACACGAACGGGTACCCCGGGTGCAGCACCTCCACCGACCCGCCGGAGCCCAGCTCGGGGGTGCGCCCGCGCAGGGCGATCAGACGGCGTACGAGATGGAGGAGCGAGGTGTCGTCGGCGCGCTGGGCGGCGACGTCAGGGCGGTCGGGGGAGGGGTCGAGGGGGAGGTAGAGGCGGTCGGCTGGGGCGGTGGAGAACCCCGCGTTCGGGGTGCCGTCCCACTGCATGGGGGTCCGGGAGCCCGCCCGGTTGTAGCGGGGGCCGAGGACGCTGCCCTCCTTGTCCGGCAGGCCCGGGACGTAGCGCATGCCGATCTCGTCGCCGTAGTAGATCGCCGGGAGCGTCGGCCAGGTGAGCTGGAAGGTGAAGGCGGCGGGGAGCTGTTCGGCTTTGCGGGGGCCGCAGTTGAGGCGGGAGAAGTCGTGGTTGGCGGTCGGCAGGGAGATCGAGCCCGCGCCGCCGACCGCCGCGGACGCCTGCTGCCAGGCCTCGACGAAGGGGCGCGGCGAGCCGTGACCGCTCGCGTCGAAGAAGCAGTCCAGCGGGTCCCAGTTCTCGTGGACCGTGCCTTCGCCGTTGTTCCACAGCGAGCGCAGGGCGAGGCCGTCGGTGGGGCCGCCGAAGTGGAGGAAGAAATCGGCGTGGAAGCCGGCCGGGACCGACACCTCCGGCTCGCCCCACTCCGCGAGCAGCACGGCGTCCGGGTGGGCGGCGTCCAGCCAGTGGCGCAGCTCCGTCCAGAGGCGACAGGTCTCGGCCCTGTCCGGGTCGTCCTTGACGAGTGAGGCGGCCATGTCGACCCGGAAGCCGGCCAGGCCGAGGCTCAGCCAGTGGTCCATGATCGTGCGGAGGGCGTCGCGGTTGGCGCGCGGGCCGTCGGCGTCGACCGGCAGCCGCCACGGCTCGGCCGGGTTCGGGCGCGCGTAACCGAAGTTGAGGGCGGGCTGGGAGTCGAAGAAGTTCGGGAGGTAGGCACCCGGGCGACTGCCGGGGGAGGGCACGAAGCCTTCGGGACGCCCCTCGGACGTCCAGATGTAGCGGTGGTCGTCCGGATCGTCAGCGGAGGCCCGGAACCACGGGTGGTCGACGGAGGTGTGTCCGGCGACGAGGTCCAGCAGGATCCGGATGCCCCGGCGGCCCGCCTCGCCGACGAGCTGCGCCAGGTCGTCGTTCGAGCCGTAGCGCGGGGCGACGTTCAGATAGTCGGCGACGTCGTATCCGGCGTCGTGGAACGGCGAGACGAAGCAGGGGTTCAGCCAGAGGGTGTCGACACCCAGCCAGGACAGATGGTCGAGGTGCGCGGTGATCCCCGCGAAGTCCCCGATGCCGTCCCCATTGGAATCGGCGAAGGACTGCGGATAGATCTGGTAGAAGACGGCGTCGGCCAGCCAGGTCGGGGCGGGACGGAACGAAGTCATGTCAGGACCTTAGGCGAGAGCACACACCCGCCGCTGCCCCGAGCCAGGGCCTAAGCTGACGTGATGTTCACCCCGCAAGGCCCCAGCCTCCGCGAACTCGCCGTTCAGGCGCTCTCCTCGGTCGAACACGGTTACGACCTGCTCGCACCCAAGTTCGACGAGACTCCGTTCCGTACACCGGACTCGGTCCTGGAAGCGGTCGAGCAGGCCCTGTCGCCGCTGGGCCCCTTCGCACACGGCCTGGACCTCTGCTGCGGCACCGGGGCCGGTATGGAGGTGCTGCGCGAGCTGTGCCGGGAGAGTGTCACCGGCGTCGACATCAGTGCGGGAATGCTGGCGGTGGGGCGGGCGCGGACGGGCTCCGCATCCGCCCGCCCCGCGGCCGGCCCCGCTTCCGGTGGGCCCCGTGTCTCCTGGGTGCGCGGTGATGCCCTGGCGCTGCCCTTCGGCCCGGTCTTCGACCTGGCCGTCAGTTTCGGCGCGTTCGGGCACTTCCTGCCGGAGGAACTGCCGGGGCTGTTCGCCGAGGTGCACTCGGTGCTGCGCCCCGGTGGACGTTTCGCGTTCCCGCTGCCGGCGCCCGCTCCACCCCGCTCCCCCTGGTACTGGGCCGCACTGGGCTTCGACACCGCGATGCGGGTGCGCAACGCGCTCTGGCGACCGCCGTTCGTCATGTACTACCGGCCGTTCCGGCTCGGCGTCGTACGGGACGAGCTGCAACGCACCGGCTTCGAGGTGGAGTTGTTCGCGCTGCCCGAGTTCGGGCGCCGGGCCGACGGCAGCCCGCGCTGCCGGATGGTGGTGGCCACCCGTAAGGGGTGACTGTCCGCAGGGGCGACCGCCGGCGCAGCAGCCGACCGGCCCGAGGGGGTGGCCCGGTGGCACGGGTCGACGGGCTTCTCCCGCCGACGACTTGATCGCCGAGGTGTACGGCCCCGGGCGCCACGAGCGTCGGTGCCGGGGCGGCTGAGCCGAAGGCGCCCGCTCAGCCCTGCCGCCTCCGACGGGTCACAGCGCGGTGTACAGCGCCTCGACGAGCGCCATCTTGCGCGGGTCGTCGGCGATGTGCGGGCCCATGCGGTTCATGACATAGCCGAGGGAGACGCCGGCCTCCGGGTCGGCGAGGCCGCAGGAGCCGCCGTAGCCGTCGTGGCCGAAAGCCCTCGGGTTCGGCCCGTACGAGCCGTGCGGGCCGCTCAGCCACAGCCCGAGCCCGATCTCCGTGTCCCGGCCGAACCCGGCCCCGAGCACCAGGTCACGGCAGGCGCCCTGCCCTTCCCGGACCCGCTCGGCCGCTTCCGGCGACAGCACCTGTCGGCCGCCCCAGGTGCCGCGCAGCGCGAGGACCCCGTAGAGCGCGGCGACCGCCCGGGCGGAGCCGTGGCCATTGGCGGCCGGGATCTCGGCGGCCCGCCA
The DNA here is from genome assembly GCF_000383595.1 of Streptomyces bottropensis ATCC 25435. Taxonomy (NCBI): domain Bacteria; kingdom Bacillati; phylum Actinomycetota; class Actinomycetes; order Kitasatosporales; family Streptomycetaceae; genus Streptomyces; species Streptomyces bottropensis. The sequence continues at coordinate 4,477,678 of NZ_KB911581.1, forward strand.
CGCATGGGTGTTGGCCTCGGTGGCGCCGACCAGCGGGTTGGCGAGGGCGGCCAGCGCCGTGGGGGTCAACTGGGCGAAGACGGCGGCCTGTTCACTGCTCGACGCGGCCGGCGGATGCACCAGCTCGGCCGCCCGCGCCGCCTGCGTCTGCGGCAGCCCGATCGTGAAGTCGATGCCGAGCGGCCCGGTGACCTCCCGCGCCAGGAACGCGCCGGGCCGCAGCCCCGACACCCGCCGGATCACCTCGCCGACGAGGAAGCCGAACGTCATCGCGTGGTACCCGGACCGCGTGCCGGGCTCCCACCAGGGCTCCTGGGCCGCGAGCCGCTTGACCGTCAGCTCCCAGTCGCAGAGCTGCTCGAACGTGAGCGGCTCACGCGGCCCGGCGAGCCCCGAGCGGTGGGACAGCAGATGCCGGACGAGCACGCCCTCCTTGCCGGCCGCAGCGAACTCCGGCCAGTACACGGCCACCGGGGCGTCCAGGTCGAGCAGGCCCCGGTCGGCGAGGATGTGCGCGCACAACGCGGTCGCGCCCTTGGTCGTCGACCACACGTTGACGACGGTGTCCCGCTCCCAGGGGCGGCCGCGCGCCGCGTCGGCCCAGCCTCCCCAGAGGTCCACGACGGTCTCCCCGTCCAGCGTCACCGTGACCGCCGCCCCCAGCTCGTCACGCTCGCCGAAGTTCTCCTCGAACGCGTCGCGCACCGCCGCGAACCGTGCCTCGCAGTGACCCCGAACCTGAGACTCGGACATGAACCCCTCCATCGCCGGCCGTCGTGCGCCGGGACGAGGGCCGCCCGGCCTCCCCGAACATACCGACTGGTCGGACAACAGGGAAGCCGTGCGGCCGAGTCGCTCCTACCGGTGGGGATCCCCGGACAGGAACAGGGGCCGGGCGGGCTCCGTGCGGTCCGGGACCAGGTGCCAGTAGTCCCGGGTCTCCACGGCGAGGCCGGCCGCGTCGAACCGTACGAAGACGCAGCCCGCGAGGGTCTGCGGCTCCTGGTCGACCTCGGACAGCACCCGGAACTCGGCGACGGCCACACCGTCCTGGCCGATCACCGGGTCCGAGAAGCGCACGTCGTCCACCCGCTCACCGGTGAAGGACCAGCGCAGGTACATGGCGAGTTCGTCGCGGCCCCGGTGCGGCTCCCGGAAGGGCATCGACCGGTGCACGCAGTCGGGCGCGTACAACTCCAGGATCGCCTCGACGTCGTGCGCCGCCCAGGCCCGCTGCCACACGCCCACGAACCGCCCGGCGGCCTCCGCCGTGTCCATGATGTCCCGCCTCCTCAGAGCTGCGCGGCCAGCCAGCGAAGCTTGACCGCCTCCTGGTAGGGGCCGCCGCCCTCGTGGTCGTTGAAGTCGTAGACCTCGATGCGCTTGTTCGCCTCTGCCCAGGCGTTGAAGGCGGCGAAGACCGTCGACGGCGGGCAGGTCTGGTCCTCCAGGGCCGCCGAGAACAGGGCGGCGGCCCGGCCGCGCGCGGCGAAGTGCACGCCGTCGAAGTAGGCGAGGGTGTGTCCGACCTGTTCGGTGCGGCCGCGGTGGGTCTTGAGGTACTTGCCGATCTCGCGGTACGGATCGCGGTCGGTGATCGTCGTGGAGCGCGGGAAGTCGCACAGGAACGGCACATCGGGCGCGACCGCGACCAGGTCGGGGACGAGTCCGCCGACGGCGATGGAGATGCCGCCGCCCTGGCTGGAACCGGCGACGGCCGTACGCGCCGCGTCGGTCAGCGGATGCGAGCGGGCGGCCTCCACCGCGCGTACGGCGTCGGTGTAGACCCGGCGGTAGTAGTAGTTCTCGGGAGCGTCGATGCCCCGGGTCATGAAGCCGGGGAAGGCGGGGGCACCGGCCACCGGGTCGGGGGTGTCGCCGCCACCGCCCCAGGCGCTGCCCTGGCCCCGGGTGTCCATGACGAAGTGGGCGTAGCCCGCCGAGGCCCACAGGAGGTGGGTGTGGGGCAGGCCGCGGCCACCGCCGTAGCCGATGAACTCCACGACGGTGGGCAGGGGGCCGTCGGCGCCGGTCGGGAGGGCCAGCCAGCCCTTGACCGGGTGGCCGCCGAACCCGGAGAAGGTGACGTCGTACACGTCGACCGTCTTCAGGTGGGTCTCGACCGGCTCGAAACGGGCGTCGAGGTCGTGCTCGCGGGCCTCCTGGAGGGTCTTCGCCCAGAAGGCGTCGAAGTCCTCGGGCTCCGTCGAAGCGCTTCGATAACCACGGAGCTCGTCCAACGGCAGGTCGAACAGGGCCATGAAGGACCACCTTTTGAGTTCTGAGGTGCGGATGATCACACCGTACGTGGGGCGTCGCGGGCCGCCAAGGGGCTTTTTCCGGGCCCGCGACGGCCCCACGTCCCCTCACCTCGGATCCGCTCCGACCAAGGCCCGGACCTCGAAGTCCTCGTACGCGCTCTCCTTCTGCCGGAGGCCGCGGGCAGTGAATCCGCGCCAGAACAGGCCGTGGAGGAGGCTCGGCAGCATGGCGGACGCGGCGATCGCGAAGGGGAGGAGCGCCAGGGTGGCGGTGGTGGTGCCCCAGACGTGGAGCGCAGACCGGGAGGGAGGGAGGGAGGGAGGTGCTGCCCAGCCCGCTGCCCGCTGCCCGCTGCCCTCGGGCGCGGATGCGAGGAGTCCGTCGGCGTTCCAGTCGAAGCGGTTCAACACCAGGACGGCGGCCACACTGACACCGGCGACGAGCAGCACGGCCTTGACGGCCTGGATGAGGTGGCTCCCGGCGTGCCGCCGATCGCCGCGTAGATCGTCAGGATCGTGCCGATGGTGATCACGACCGAGTCGTACGGGCCGCTGGCGGGGCGCCCGCCGGTCCTGGGCGTCGCCGAGGGTGACCTGCCCGCGTTGCGCAGGGGTTCCGCGACGAGCTGGTTCGCGTTCTGCTGCCGGGAGGTGGGATCGCGTCCGGTGTCAGGCCCAGCGGTGTCCCCAGTCGGGGCCCGTCCTCGCCCACTCCCGCTCCCATTCGGCCAGTCGGTGCCGGGTGGCGACCCTGCGGACGAGCACGTGCCCGAGCAGGACGACTCCGACGACACCACCGGTGGCGCAGGTCCCCATGGCCAGCGCGTGCTGCCAGACGGCCGTGTCCGTCGGGGGCGGCTCGACGCTGCGGCCCGCGTCGTCCAGCCAGACGTCGGCGCGGTCGCCGCGCTCGGCGCCGGCCGGTACCCGGGCCTCACCGGTACGGGAGCCGCCGTCGGGCTCGGTCCAGCGGGCCCGCACCCAGAACGTGGGCTGCTTGTCGTCATGCGCCGAGGGCACGGAGTCCGGGGCCTTCTCGACGATCACGGCACTCACGCGGTCGAGGGCGACCCGCTCGGCCGTCGCGTGGGCTCTCGCGTCCGCGTGGGCCCACCGGCCCACCGTCAGCCCGGCGGCCGGGGCGCCGAGGGCGAGCAGCAGCACGACGCACAGCACCGTCCACGCCTCGACGACGTCCGAGCGGCGGCGCAGTGGATTGGCCCGCCAACGCCACCCGAACACCTGGCCTCGCATCTCGCCCTCCTCGCCGGTCCGGTCCTCGTGTACGAGAACCCCGGTCTGGACTGGTCCGCACTTCCGGTTTACCCGAAAGGGGGCGTGATGGCATGGTTTGCGCCAGAAATCATGGAGGCGCGGTCCGGCCGGGAGCGGCCGCAGGCAATGCGCGGCCCGAGGGGGAGGCGTACTCGTGGCGCCGCCCCGGCGGTCTGCCGTACCGCGCCGCCCAGCCCTAACCCTCGACGGAAGCTTTCCCAGCCCCCAGCCCCCAGCCCCCAGCCCCCAGCCAAGCAGCCCTCAGCCGAACCGTTCGATGCGGATGCGGTCCACGGGCTGTCCGGCCTCGACCAGGAGCCGTGCGGCGTGCTCGGCGAACGCGTTGGAGCCGCACACGTAGGCCTCCCAGCCGCCCGCCGGTCGTTCGGCCAGCAGCGGGGCCACGTGGGCCGCCGACAGCCGTCCCACCGGCATCCCCTCGGGCGCCCGGCGCGTGAACACGGCTGTGGTCTCCGCGCCGTACTCCGCCGCGTAGATCAGGTCCCCCGGCCCGCGCGCGGAGACCAGCAGCCGCAGCGGGACGTCGAGCCCGCGCGCCCGGTGGTGGCGGATCATCGACATCAGCGGCACCACACCGGAGCCCGCGCCGACCAGCAGCGCGGGCCGGTCCCCGGGCCAGGCGAAGAAGCCGCTCAGCGGGCCGCGCACCTCCACCTCGTCACCCGGCCGGGCCTCGGTGTGGAACCACCCGGAGACCTCGCCGCCCTCGACATGGTCCAGGGTCAGCTCGATGTGCCCGCTGTCGTCCGGTGGTGACGCCAGCGAGTAGTGGCGCTGCGCCGTGTAGCCGTCCCCTGCCCTCAGCCGCAGCATCAGGTGCTGTCCCGGCAGATGCCCCGCCCAGGCGGGCACCGCGAACCGGAACGTGGCCACGGACGGTGTCTCCCGTCGGATCTCCGTGAGCGTCGCCCGCTGCCAGAGCGACGCGGTCCGGGTGCTCACGGCGATCCGGCCCGGCACGGCGAAACGCGTGGGCGGTGTGAAGGCCGGGCCCGGCGGTGGGGTGACGGCCGTGTTCGTCGCTGTCTCAGTCACCGGAGTACCGCTGCTCCTCCCACGGGTTGCCCCGCGCGTGATAGCCGTTCTGCTCCCAGAAGCCGGGCTCGTCGTGGTCGAGGAGCCGCAGACCCGCGATCCACTTGGCGCTCTTCCAGAAGTACAGGTGCGGCACCAGCAGCCGCGCCGGGCCGCCGTGCTCGGCGGGCAGCGGCTTGCCGTCGTACTCCCAGGCGATCCAGGCGCGCCCGCCGGTGAGGTCGGCGAGCGGGAGGTTCGTCGTGTAGCCGCTGTGCGCGTACGCGACCGCGTGGGTGGCGGACACGTCGGGTCCGACCATGTCCAGGAACGCGTCCAGCGAGACACCTCCGAACCGCACCCCGAACTTCGACCAGCTCGTCACACAGTGGATGTCGCCCTCGTACAGCGAGGCGGGCAGCGCGTGGGCCTCGTCCCAGTCCCAGGTGCGCGGCCGCGCCACCAGGCCGTCGATCCGGAACGTCCAGTCGGCGGGCGTGAGATCGGGAGTGACCTCGGCGGACAGGACGGGCCAGTCGTCGCCGGCGTCGTACTGGCCGGGCGGCAGTCCGGGATGGTGGACGCGGGGGCGTCCGGTGAAGCCTCGGGTGACGTTCATGGGGTCCCACGTGACGACGGTGAATGCTGAGTCGTACCACCGTACGTGTCCGCGGCGCGTGCTCCGGTCCGAGGGCCGGACGGCGATCGTTGCGGCCGTATGAACTCTCCGGCGGCCCGGGAATAGGGGCTCGACGATCTTCCTTGCCGCCAAGAGGCGGGTGCCGGCGGATTCGGCCGTCGGCGGCCCCGGTCGCACCAGATCAGAGCAGTCCGAAGCAGAGCGGAGAGCGCATGTCCGAGTACGCGAGTGGCAGCAAGGGTGCGGGCATCGTGCCCCACGTCCTCGACAATCCCGCTCTCGCCTCCCTCACCGGGCCGCACGCCCACTTCGCCGAGCGGCGCGGGCGGGTGCTGCGCTATCCGCTCGACGTGTCGCCGTGGCTGGCCCTCCCCGACGACCCGGGCGCGGACGACTGGGCCGACCTCGCGGCGCTGGCCGGCCCCGGTGCGGAGGTCCCGGTCCCGGCCTACACCGGGGGCTTCCCGGCCGACTGGGAGGTGACCTTCGATCTCGAGGGCGTGCAGCTCGTCGACGACGGGATCGCCGCCGCCCCCGACGACGAGGCCGTACGCCTCGGCCCCGCCGACGTGCCCGAGATGCTCGACCTCGTCGAGCGCACCCAGCCGGGCCCCTTCCTGCCCCGTACCGTCGAGATGGGCACCTACCTGGGCATCCGGCGCGGGGGCGCGCTGGTCGCGATGGCCGGCGAGCGGCTGCACCCGCCGGGCTGGACCGAGATCAGCGCGGTCTGCACCGACCCGGCCTTCCGCGGCGCGGGTCTCGCCACCCGTCTGGTCCTCGCCGTCGCCCACGGCATCCGAGAACGCGGCGAAACGCCCTTCCTCCACACCGCCGCGACCAATACGACCGCCATCCGCCTCTACGAATCCCTCGGCTTCCGCCTGCGCCGCACCACCCGCTTCATGGCGGCCAGGGTGCCGGCGCTCGACGCGGGTGAGGAACGGGTGGGGGTGTAGCCCGCATTGGGGCTGGGGCTGGGGCTGGGGCTGGGGCTGGGGCTGGGGCTGGGGCTCAGGCCGGGGCCGACGCCGGGAGCCTCGGCGGCGGCCGGAACGCGGCGCCCCGGCCGCGACATCGGGCACGCACGTCAAGCGCCCTCGTGGGGCTCGGCGTCGCCGGGAGGACGTCCGTCGAACCCCGCGAGCACCCCGTGCACCTCGGCCACGGACGTCTCGGCGGCGTCGGAACCCGTCGTTACCGGCGGGCTCGACCGGCGCTCGGGTGGGCCGCCCGAGCCCTTGATGGCCGGGAGTGACCATGAGGTAGGGTTGCCGCGCCAGTCAGCACGTGGAACGAGGAGGTGGGACCCATTACCGCTGTGTCAGGTCGGGTGCTCTCACCTCAACGCGGCGCGGTGTCTCGCCGATAGGCCACCGCGGGAGCGCCCTTCGGCCCACCGAAAGGCTCTCGGCTGTCATGCCACTTCTCGCCACCTCCTCTGTCGTCACGGCACTTCGCGCCGCCGGTTGCGTCTTCGCCGAGGACGAGGCGGAGTTGATCCTCACCACCGCCCGCACCCCGGACGAGGCCACCACCATGGTGGACCGGCGTGTCGCGGGCCTGCCCCTGGAACTCGTTCTCGGCTGGGCCGAGTTCGCGGGCCTGCGCATCACCGTGGAACCCGGCGTGTTCGTCCCCCGCCGTCGTACCGAGTTCCTCGTCGAGCAGGCTCTGGCCGCCGTCCCCGGCGCCTCGGTCGTCGTCGACCTGTGCTGCGGCTCCGGCGCGGTGGGCGCCGCCCTGGCGGCCGCGCTCGACGGCACCGAACTCCACGCCGCCGACATCGACCCGGCGGCCGTCCGCTGCGCCCGCCGCAACATCGCCCCGCACGGCGGCCACGCCCACGAGGGTGATCTCTTCGCGGCACTGCCCGACCGTCTGCGGGGTCGCGTCGACATCCTCGCGGCGAACGTCCCGTACGTCCCGACCGGCGAGGTCCCGTTCCTGCCGAGCGAGGCCCGCGACCATGAACCCCTCGTCGCCCTGGACGGCGGGAGGGACGGCCTCGACGTCCTGCGCAGGGTCGCCGGCGAGGCTCCCGAGTGGCTCGCCCCGGGCGGCTGTCTGCTCGTAGAGACGAGCGAACGCCAGGTGCCGCCCGCCCTGGACGCCTTCCGCCGCTCCGGCCTCACGGCGCGGACGGCCGTCTCGGAGGAGATGTACGCCCACGTGGTGCTCGGCACCGGGCCCTGAGTCGTCCCAGGGCCGACCCAGGGCTCCTGCGCCGGATGTGGCCTTCCCCTCAACGGTTGTGCAACTAGTTGCATAAACGGGGTGGCGTCGTCTAGAACCTTGATGACGACGCCCCGCACGGAGGTCCCCATGAGCCGTTACCCGCACCTGCTGAGCCCGCTCGACCTGGGCTTCACCACACTCCCCAACCGCGTCCTCATGGGCTCCATGCACGTGGGTCTGGAGGAGGCCGAGCGCGGCTTCGAGCGCATGGCGGAGTTCTACGCGGCCCGGGCCCGCGGGGGAGTGGGCCTCATCGTCACCGGCGGCATCGCACCCAACGAGGCCGGCCGACCGGCCGAGGGAGGCGCCAAGCTCACCACCGAGGCCGAGGCGGACGAGCACCGCCGGATCACCGACGCCGTCCACCGCGAGGGCGGCCGGATCGCGATGCAGATCCTGCACTTCGGGCGGTACGCCTACCACCCCGACCTGGTCGCCCCGAGCGCTCTGCAGGCCCCGATCAGCCCGTTCGTCCCGCACGCGCTCACGGACGCCGAGGTCGAGCAGACGATCGACGACTACGCCGAGGCGGCCCGCCTCGCCCGCCGGGCTGGGTACGACGGCGTCGAGATCATGGGCTCCGAGGGCTATCTGATCAACGAGTTCATCGCCGCCGGGACCAACCACCGCGACGACCGCTGGGGCGGCTCCTACGAGAACCGGATGCGCTTCCCCGTCGAGATCGTGCGCCGGGTGCGCGAGGCGGTCGGCGAGGACTTCATCGTCGTCTACCGGTTGTCGATGCTCGACCTCGTCCCCGGCGGATCCAGCTTCGAGGAGGTGGTCACGCTGGCCAAGGCCGTCGAGGCGGCCGGGGCGACCATCATCAACACCGGCATCGGCTGGCACGAGGCCCGTATCCCCACCATCGCGACCTCGGTGCCGCGCGGCGCGTACACCTGGGTGACGAAGAAGCTGATGGGGGAGGTCTCCGTCCCGCTCGTCACCACCAACCGCATCAACACCCCGGAACTGGCCGAGGAGTTGCTCGCCGACGGCCACGCCGACATGGTGTCCATGGCCCGCCCGATGCTCGCCGACCCCGACTTCGTCAACAAGGCCCGCGAGGGCCGCTCCGACGCCATCAACACCTGCATCGGCTGCAACCAGGCCTGCCTCGACCACACCTTCAGCGGGAAGATCACCTCCTGCCTGGTCAACCCGCGCGCCTGCCACGAGACGGAACTCGTCCTCTCCCCGACCCGGCTGCGCAAGCGGGTCGCCGTCGTCGGGGCGGGCCCGGCCGGCCTCGCCTGCGCCGTGAGCGCGGCCGAACGCGGCCACACGGTCACGCTGTTCGACGCCGCGAGCGAGATCGGCGGCCAGCTCAACGTGGCCCGCAAGGTCCCCGGCAAGCAGGAGTTCGACGAGACCCTGCGCTACTTCCGCAACCGGCTCGACGCGTACGGCGTCGACGTACGCCTGGACAACCGGGTCTCGGCCGACGACCTCACGGCCGCCGCGTACGACGAGGTCGTCGTCGCCACCGGTGTCACCCCGCGCACGCCCGAACTCCCCGGCGTCGACCACCCCAAGGTCGTCGGCTACCTCGACGTCCTGCGCGACGGCGCCGCCGTGGGCGACCGGGTCGCGATCCTCGGCGCCGGCGGCATCGGCTTCGACGTCGCCGAGTACCTGACCGACGGCGGGGAGAAGACCAGTGAGGACCCGGCCGCCTACTTCCGGCAATGGGGCGTCGACATGGACTACAGCGCCCCCGGCGGCCTCGCCGCGCCCGAGCGGCCCGCCCCGCCGCGCTCGGTGCACCTCCTGCAGCGCAAGACCTCCAAGGTCGGCGCCGGTCTCGGCAAGACCACCGGCTGGATCCACCGCACCGAGCTGAAGCACCGCGGCGTCACCATGGTCCCCGGCGTCCAGTACGACCTGATCGACGACGCCGGTCTGCACGTCACCGTCGGCGGCGTCCGCCAGGTACTGGAGGTCGACACGGTCGTCCTGTGCACCGGCCAGGACCCGCGCCGCGACCTCTACGACGACCTGGTGGCGGCCGGGCGCTCCGCACACCTCATCGGCGGCGCGGACGTGGCGGCCGAACTGGACGCCAAGCGGGCGATCCAGCAGGGGACGGAGGTGGCGGCGGCGCTGTAGCCGGCCCGGCCGCGGGACGCGTGCGGCGGTCGTGCTCTTCGGCCCTTCCTAGGATGAGCCCATGTCACTCCCGCACGCGATCCTCACCGCCCTGCTCGAAAAGCCGTCGTCGGGCCTTGAGCTGACCCGGCGGTTCGACCGGTCGATCGGCTACTTCTGGTCGGCGACGCACCAGCAGATCTATCGCGAGCTGGGACGGCTGGAGGGCGTGGGCCACATCCGGGCCCTGCCCTCCGAGCGGCCCGCCCGAGGGCAGAAGAAGAGCTACGAGGTCCTGCCGGCCGGCCGTGAGGAGCTGGCCCGCTGGACCGCCGCACCCCAGGACCCCAAGCCGTGGCGTGACGCGCTGTTCGTCCGGCTGCGCGCGGCGGCCGTGGTCGGAACGGCTGGTCTCGCGGACGATCTGCGGCGTCATCTCGCCCTGCATCAGCAGCAGTTGGCGGAGTACGAGGAGATCGAGAAGCGGGACTTCGGGGCCGGCCGGGACACGACCCAGGACCGGCTCCAGCATCTGATCCTGCGGGCGGGCATCGACCTGCAGACCTTCTGGACCCAGTGGCTGACCGACGCCCTGGAGGAGTTCGAGACCCTGCCGGAAGCCATCGGCGACGGCGACGGCCGGGAAGGGTGAGAGCCCGCCCCCGCGGTCAGAGGCGGTGCGGCTTGGCCCGGCGGCGCAGGTACCAGACGGCAGCGCCCGTGCCCAGGGCCACCAGCGCCCCGCCGCCGACGAGGGTGACGGTGCCGTACTCCCGGGTGGCCCCGCCGACGCCGCCCATGACGCCCCGCGCGGGCGAGGCGGTCGCGGCGATGGTGGGGGTGGCGGCGGTGACGATGACGGACTGGGTCCCCGCCGTGGTCCCGTCCTTGCACACCCCGATCACGGTGTAGGTGCCCGGGCCCACGTTCGCCCAGGAGGCGGACTGGTTGGCGCTCGTGCCGGTGAGGGTCGCCTGCCGCCCCTGGGAGAAGTTCGCCTGCCCGCTGGAGAGCAGCGAGGCGGTGCCGAACGTGCCGTTGGTGCTGTTGGGACAGTCGTCGGTGGTGACGGTGACCGAGGAACCCGTGGTGCTCACCGAGATGCCCGTGGGGGCGGCGGCGGCCGACGGCGTGGTCAGGGCGACCGGCAGCACGGCGGCGGCCGCGGTCGGGCCGAAGCGGAGGAGTAGCTGGGACGTACGCATGGTCTGCCCTCCAGCGGCACGGTGGCGGCACGTCCCGTGCGCCGCCGAGGATCGGGAGACCCGTGCTGCCTCAGGGTGAGCCAACGTGCCGTCCGCCCGGTCCGCACGCCGGCGGCCCCCGGGCAGGTGACGCGTTGCGCCGTGCGGGGGACCCGGCGCACGCGCCCCGCCGCGACCGCCCGGCTCACCCGCCGGTGGTCACCGTCCGTTCCGGTGAGAATCCGCCCCAGGTCCCGTCCGGAAGCCTCGCGCGGATCCGCACCCGGTACGACACCCCGGCCTCCCGGCCCGCGTAGAAGCTGTGGGTGGCCCGGTGGCGGGGCGGGGTCCCGCCCCAGACGAGTGTGGTCGCCGGCCGTCCGTCGAGCTGGATCTCGTACTCCGTGATCACCCCATCAGCGCGCGGCGGCCGCCAGGACAGCTCGATGGAGTACGCCCCGTCGGCCCGGCGGATGCCGGCGCGGAACCCGGTGGGCGCGGTGCCCCGCCCGTCGTCCGCCCCCGGCGAGGTGGTGAGGCGTACGGCCGGGCTCACGGGAGAGACGTTGTCCGCCGCGTCCCGGGCGCGCACGGTGAAGGAGTAGCGGGTGCCGGGCCGCAACCCCGTGACCACGGCCGCCGTCTGTTGCCCGCCCACGCTGTGGATCTTCGAACCGCCCTGGAGGATGTCGTACGACGCCACGTCACGGTCGTCCGTCGAGGGCCCCCAGGACAGCTGTACCGCTCTGCTCCCGACCGTCCTGCCGTCCAGGCGCCCGGGACGGGTGGGGGCCCGGCGGTCCCCCGTCCCGGCGGCGGGAGTCGTGGCCCGGACCTGTGCGCTGGGCGGCCCGAGGTCCCCGGCGGCATCGCGGGCCCGGACCGTGAACACGTAGGTGGTGGCGGGGCGGAGCCGGGTGATGTCGGCCATGTGCTCGCCGCCCGGCACGTCCTTCACCTTCGTGCGGCCCCGGTACACCTCGTACCCGGCGATCCGCGGGCCGCCGGACGCCCGGTTCCACATGATGTGCACGCTGGTGGCGCTGCCCGCCTCGGCGGTGACGCCGGGCGGGGGCGGCGGCGGGCGACGGCCGGGGGTCTCCTTGACCGCGCAGCCGGACATGAGGAGCAGCGAGCCGCAGAGCAGCGGAACCAGGGCGAGTGCCGGCACGGGAACGCGTCGCACGATCCTGCCCCCTCGGTCGTCGAGCCGGAACGGATTGGTCTGTACCTGACTCCATGTATGGCATGACTGACGCGGCCACATCAAGGGTCGGGAGCGGAGCGGTCCGCGTCGCGCAGGTGCTCGGCCCCTACGGCGACGCGGTGCGCGGCACGGCGGACGGATACGTATGCTGGTGTCCTGACACGGCGTGAACTCGCCTGATTTCCGGGCCTGTTCGCGGCGTACGGCGCGGGCCGCTGTCGTCGCCGATCCCGCGCCGACGAAAGCGGCCGAGCGGCCGGGGCCGAGTCGGGCCCGGCCCTCGGCCGCGCACCCGTCGCGCGGCATGCCGTGATCCGTCCGGCCCCCTCCCGGTGGCCGTCCTCTCCGACCCCCACCACCTTGGGGTGGGTGTTCGTCATGTCCCCCAGGAGAGGGTCCCCATCGTGCGTGTCCGCTCGTTGACGCTGGCCGCCGTCGGCGCCGCCCTGCTGGCCCCGGTCGCCCTGCCCGCCCTGGCCCACCCGCAGCGCCCGGTGCACCACCGAGAGGGCGGGGTGACCGCCGCCGCCCTGCTGGCCAAGGCGCGTGGCTGTGTCCGGGTGTCCGAGGGGCTGTACAGGAGCGACGCGGGCACCCCCGCCGACATCCCCGTCTGCGGCGTCGACGGCGCGGTGCTCTGGAAGGCCGACATGGACATCGACTGCGACGGCCGGCCCAGCACGCACTGCAACAGCGACACCGACCCGTGGTTCCAGCCCACCACGTCGTTCCTGCAGTCCGACGGCCGCTACCTGCGCTCCGAGAGCCTGCCGTTCATCGTCGTCCCCGTCGCCAGCCGCCTCTGGGACCACCGGGTCCACGGCATCAGGGGCGGTTCGGTCGCCGCCGTCGTGTACAAGAACCGCGTCCAATACGCCGTCGTCGGCGACACCGGCCCCCAGAACATCATCGGCGAGGCCTCGTACGCCACGGCCGAGGCCCTCGGCATCCGCCCCGACCCGCGCACCGGCGGCACCGCGTCCGGTGTCACCTACATCGTCTTCGAGGACACCCGGGTGACCCCGATCGAGGACCACGCCGCCGCGGTGCGGCTGGGGGAGGCGCTGGCGCGGAAATGGGTGGGAGGACCGGCGATGCGCGGGGGCGCGGCGATGCGCGGCGGCGCGCCGGGCTGACCCGGGAGGTTCGGGGCCTGGTGCCGCTCGGCGACAGGCCCCGAACCGTCCGCAGGGATGCTCGGAAGGTCATTCCTTCCGGTACGCGTACGCCTCCGAGGCGGCGGCCGCCACCGCCGCGAGGTCCGCGCCCGTCGAGGCCGTCACGACGGCGGCGACGGCGCCCTCGACGAACGGCGCGTCGACCAGGCGGGTGTCCGCGGGGAGTTCGTCGCCCTCCGCGAGGAGTGCCTTCACGGTGAGGACCGCGCTCCCGAGATCGACGAGGATCGCGACACCGCAGCCCCGGTCGACGGAGGCGGCCGCCGCGGAGATCAGCTCCGCGCTGGTGCCCAGGCCGCCGTCCTCGGTGCCGCCGGCCGGCGCGACGGGCACGGCGGCGCCCGCACCGGACAGCCCTTGCGCCAGCTCGGCGACCGAGGCGGCGACGGCGGCGCTGTGCGACACCAGCACGATGCCGACCGGCTCAGCGTCAGACATCGGTCGCCTCCGGTTCCCCGCAGACGGTGGCGAGGGCGGCGATCAGCAGCGCGGCGGACGTGGCACCGGGGTCCTGATGTCCGATGCTCCGCTCGCCCAGGTAGCTGGCCCGGCCCTTGCGTGCCTGCAAGGGCGTGGTCGCCAGGGCGCCTTCCTCGGCGGCGGCCCGCGCCGCGGCGAACGACTCGCCGAGCGCGTCGACCGCCGGGACCAGCGCGTCGATCATGGTCTTGTCTCCCGGCGCGGCCCCGCCCAGCGCCCTCACCGCGTCGACCCCGGCGCGCAACGCGTCCGCCAGCTGGGCCTCGCTCACCTCGCCCGCCTCACCGAGCGCCTTGCCGGTGCGGCGCAGCAGGGTGCCGTACAGCGGGCCGGAGGCGCCGCCGACGGTCGAGATCAGCTGCCGTCCGGCGAGCACGAGCACGGCGCCGGGCGTGTCCGGCGCGTCCTTGTCCAGGACGGTCACCACGGCGGTGAACCCGCGGCGCAGGTTGCTGCCGTGGTCGGCGTCCCCGATCGGCGAGTCGAGCGCCGTGAGCCGTTCCGCCTCGTGTTCCACCGAGGCCGCGGTGGCCGTCATCCAACGACGGAAGAAGTCCGCGTCGAGCACAGCAATCTCCTTGCGTGGTACGTGAGTTGACTGACAGTGAGGCACTGGGCCGCGCCACCCGGCCGGGGCGACCACCCGCTTCCTCCTCACACACCCCAGCGCAGTCCCGGCGTCCGTACCGGCGCGTCGTACAGCCGCAACAACTCCTCGTCGACCTGGCACACCGTCACCGACGCGCCGGCCATGTCGAGCGAGGTGACGTAGTTGCCGACGAGGGTGCGGGCCACCGGCACCCCGCGTTCGGTGAGCACGCGCTGCACCTCCGCGTTGAAGCCGTACAGCTCCAGCAGGGGAGTGGCGCCCATGCCGTTGACGAGGAGCAGGACCGGGTTGCGCGGGCTCATGTCGTCGAGGATGGCGTTCACCGCGAAGTCGGCGATCTCCCGCGAGGTCATCATCGCGCGCCGCTCGCGTCCCGGCTCACCGTGGATGCCCACGCCCAACTCCAGCTCTCCGGCGGGGAGATCGAAGGTGGGACTGCCCTTGGCCGGAGTGGAGCAGGCGCTGAGGGCCACGCCGAAACTGCGGGAGTTCTCGTTGACCTGCCGGGCCAGCGCCTCGACCCGCTCCAGCGGCTGTCCCTCCTCGGCAGCGGCTCCCGCGATCTTCTCCACGAACAGGGTCGCGCCCGTGCCGCGCCGGCCGGCGGTGTAGAGGCTGTCGGTGACGGCCACGTCGTCGTCGACGAGCACCTTGGCGATCCGGATGCCCTCCTCCTCGGCGAGTTCGGCCGCCATGTCGAAGTTGAGCACGTCACCGGTGTAGTTCTTCACGATGAACAGCACCCCGGCCCCGCTGTCCACGGCCGCCGCGGCCCGCACCATCTGGTCGGGCACGGGCGAGGTGAACACCTCACCGGGACAGGCCGCCGACAGCATGCCGGGCCCCACGAATCCACCGTGCAACGGTTCGTGTCCCGAGCCGCCCCCGGAGACCAGTCCCACCTTGCCGGCCACCGGCGCGTCCCGCCGCACCACCACCCGGTTCTCCACGTCCACGGTCAACTCCGGATGCGCGGCCGCCATACCCCGCAACGCGTCCGCGACGACGCTCTCCGCGACGTTGATCAGCATCTTCATGGGTACCTCCTGGTGAGATGTCGAGACACGCCTCCGGCTGCGCCGTCGTGCCGACTGCGATGACGGGCATCGGATCCTCGGGGTCGTCGGGCACGGGTCGGTCGAAGCGCGTCTGGTGAAAGTATCGACCTTGAGGAGGCGAAGGTCACGTGCGTCGACACGCCGGTGCGCGCGCCCGGATCTGGCGCGACGGCGGCGCGACGCGGGCGAGGACGATGTCCTCGGCCTCCACCTTCGCCGGGTCCACCGGAGCGACGGCCACCTGCCGGCGACTGCGTATCAGCGGGACCATCGAGGAGCCGCTGGGCCGGAACGTCACGGTCGCCCCGCCGGCGCCACTGTCCGCCACCGCGTCCAAGGCACCCATACGGCGATCGTGGCAGACCCCCGGCCACCGCCCCACCGATCAAGTCCTCGTCCGGTTCCTCGTACCGGACGGAGCCTTGAGCCCTCGGCGCCCTACGATCGACGCGTGACGATCACGTACGAGTGGCGGGGCCACTTCGACAACACGGCACTCGACGCGCTGCACGCGGAAGGCTTCGACCACCCGGTCGCCGCGACCGACTGGCGGGGACGACTCGAACGGCACAGCCTCGGCTGGGTCTGCGCGTGGGAGGACGGGACGTTGATCGGCTTCGTCAACGTCGTCTGGGACGGTGGCGTCCACGCCTTCGTCCTGGACACGGTGGTCGCGGAACACCACCGCGGCGCGGGCGTCGGTGCCGCGCTGATCGCGACGGCCGCCCACGAAGCCCGTGCCGCGCGGTGCCAGTGGCTGCACGTCGACTTCGAGGAGCACCTGCGGCCGTTCTACATCGACGCCTGCGGCTTCAAGGAGACGGCGGCAGGTCTGCTCGCACTGTGACAGGGGGCCGGGACATGTCCCGGCCCCCTGGTGACGCCCACCCGTGCTGCGGTGCGGGCCGTCAGGGCTTGACGTAGGTGCAGATCGCCAGCGGGGATTCCGGGGAGTACGGGGCCGCGTCGGCGGGCCAGTCGCCGAAGCGGCCCTCGGGGACGAGCCCCGCGGCGCGGGCGTAGGTGTCCATCTCCTCCGGGGCGGTCAGCCGGGAGATCTCCGTGCCGACGCGGGTGGTGCCGTCGGCCTCGTACCAGACGTGCGAGAGATGCCACAGCGACCCCTCCGGCAGGAGGACGGAGTGGCTCTGCAGACCGGTGCCCGGCTCCGGGTAGGGCGAGAAGTACGTGGCGCGGGCGCTGCCCTCGTGCAGGGCGAGGATGGCCGGCTTGTTGTGGGTCTCGATCACCAGCCTGCCGCCGGGGACCAGCAGTTCGGCCGCGCGGCGCACCGCCAGCTGCTGCTTCTCGGGGCTGAGCAACATCGACAGGGTCGCGCAGATGCAGTACACGAGCCCCACGGTGTGGTCCGCGGTGTAGACGCAGATGTCGCCGTGCACGGGCTCGACGGGGGTGTCGTCGGCCAGGTCGCGACGCAGCACGTCGAGCATCTCGGGGGAGGAGTCCACGCCGGTGACCGGCCCGACTCGGCGCGACAGCGGGAGCGCTATCCGCCCCGTTCCGACACCGAACTCGACGGTGCCCAGGGCCGGATCGGGATGCAGCGAGACCAGGCGCTCCACCTCGTCGACGACGGACTCGTCGTCGGGGAACAGCCGGTGGTACCAGTCGCCGAACTGCCGGCCATAGCCGATGTCTTCGATGACGGCGCTCGACGTGGCGCCAGGCGCAGGGGATGTCGTGCTGGTGCTCATGGATGCTGCCTCCGCTTCTTGGACGGGGTGTGCCTGGCATGCGTATGGGCTCTGGCCTGGGAGCAGGCGCCCCACAGCACCACGAGGGCGACGCCGATGACGGCGGGGGTGCTGACGGCCCGGGTGGCGATGAGGAAGCCGACGATGCCGAGGGCTACCACGGACGGGATGAGCAGAAAGTCGTTCATGAACCTCTCCTGTCGGGATGATCGGGATGTCTTCTCCTGTCGGGGTGAAGGCGGGTGTGCCGCTCCGTTGTTCGGTGGAGGTGGATCAGGACGCCACGTCGCTGAGTTCCTGGAGCCGGGCGAGTCGGCGGTAGAGGTCGCTGTGCCGGTGGAGTTCGTCGTGGGTGCCGACGGCGTGCACCCGCCCCTGGTCGAGCACGACGATCTGCTGGGCCTCGGTGACGGTGGACAGGCGGTGGGCGATGGCGATGACCGCACAGAAGCCGGAGATCATGGTGATGCTGTCGCGCAGCGCGTTCTCCGATTCGGTGTCGAGGTTGGCGGTGGCCTCGTCCAGCAGCAGGAACCGGGGCGCCTGCAGCAACGTACGGGCGATGGCGAGGCGTTGCCGCTGACCGCCGGACAGGCCGGCGCCGCGGTCGCCGAGCTCGGTGTCGAGGCCCTTCGGCAGCGCGGCGATCACCTCGGTCAGGTTGGCCATGCGCAGTGCCTCGGCGATGTCCTTGTCCCCGGTGTCCGGTGCGCTGTAGGTGAGGTTCTCCCGGACGGTGCCGCGCAGCAGGGTGTGGTCCTGGTCGACGTAGCCGACGACGGACCGCAGTTGGTTCAGAGGCATGTCCACGATGTCCGTGCCGTCGATGCGGATCGCCCCGGACACCGGGTCAAAAAGACGCTCGATCAGTTGGAAGACGGTGGACTTGCCGGCCCCGGACGGACCGACGACAGCGGTGAGGCCGACGGCGGGCACGGTGAACGAGATCCCGTCCAGGATGAGCTTGTCGCTGCCCGGGTAGGAGAAGCCGACGTCGTCGAAGACGAGCCCGGTCTCGAGACCGTGTGCATGGAGGTGGGTGCCGCCGCTCCGGTGCGCCGGACGGTCGGCCTGTGGCCCGCTCTCGACCTCGATTTTCCCCAGCTCGGCCAGGCGCTCGACCGACGCCCTGCCGACCTGGAACTGGGCGACCGCAGTGAACAGCGTCAGGAGGGGCGACACCAGGTAGAACAGGTACAGGATGAACGCCGTCAGGGCGCTCGCTTCCATCGCCCCGGTCGCGGTCCGGGCGGCGCCCAGACCGATGACGACCGTGACCGCCAGTTGGGTGCCGATGCTCATGGTCGGGTCCAGCATCGACGTCATGACCGTCACCTTGATCCCGGACTTCCGGGCCCGCCGGGCGATGACCGCGATGCCCTCCGCCTCCCGTGCCTCGGCACGGGAGGCCTTCACGGTCGGCATCGCCCCCAGCACCCGCAGCAACGCGGAGCCGAAGTTGCCGGTGTCGGCCTGGTTGAGCACCGAGACCCGTCGGACGCCGCGCGCCAGCCAGAGCGAGACGGCGCTGGTGACGCCGAGACAGGCGAGCGTGGCGGCGAGCAGCACCTCGTCGATCCACGCCATCAGCGCGATTCCGCCGATGACCAGGAAGCCGTTGTTGATGATGTCGTCGATCGCGTGTGTCATGGTGGAGCGGGCGAGCAAGGTGTCGCTCACCATCCGGGCGAACACATCGCCCTGATGCCAGTTGCTGTACTCCCGCAAACGGGAGCGCAGAAGCCGGGACGCCAGGGTGCTGCGGATGTCGTAGATGATGTTCTCGCCGGCCAGCCCGATGACGTATGCATGGAGCGCGTTGAGGGCTGCGTCGGCGAGGAACAGGGTCGCGCCGATCAGGATGGGGACGGTCACCGATCGTCGCTGCTCGACGGCGGCGACCAGCTGGCCGATGATCGCGGGCTGGGCCAGGGACGTCGCGGAGCCGATGAGGCCGAGTACGACCCCCAGGACGATCAGTCGGCGGTGCTTTCCCAGCGCCCGCCACGGCTTTGCGCCCTTGCCCCAGAGCAAGTGCAGATGGAGTTGGGGTACCGCCCGGTGCAGGGCGCGCGGCCGGTTCGGCTTGCCGTCCTTGCCTGGCTCCGGCCCGCGGTCCTCGCCGTTGCCCTGTTCGCTCGACCCCTTCTGCAGACTGGTCGGCGGTTGTCGAGGGCGGTGGTGCCTGCCCCTTCCGGCCGCAGTCCATTCGCTCATCGCGTGCCCTTGACGTGGACGGAGACGCGGTGAGGGGGCCAGGCACGGTCCGGGCGGATTCCGGCCGGACGGACAGCTGCCCCGGCCCCTGTACAGACCGGGGTCATGTGGTCTTCCCCTCCTCCTCTTTCATTTGCCGCCGAGCCTGGGCGTACATGAGGGCCGCCGTGATGAGGCCGGGCAGGAGCAGCGCGAAGCCGCAGACGAGGAGGAACACCGGATTGCTGAAACTCATGATCCGACCCTTGCCTTTTCCTCGGTCCTGGCTGGGGTGAGCGGCGTGCTCGGGGCGTGCGGGTCGAGAGGAACGTAGGGCGAGACGAACATGAGCTGGGGGGCGCGACGCTCGTCGTACCCGGTGGCGGAGGCCAACGCGAACTGGAAACCCCTGACGGCACCGGCTGATTCGCCCTGGGACGCGATACGGACGCGTACGTGCTCGGTGATCAGCCGGTACCCCGGTGTGCGGGCGGTGGCCTTGAAGCCCTGCTCGATGACCGAGAGGATCTCCTGGCACGCGTCGAAGACGCACTTGTCACTCCGGCGGGTGGGGAACCAGACGAGGTGCATGGGCTTGCGGTCCACGATGCCGCTGACGTCCTGCCAGTTCGAAGCAGTGCCGTCGGCGTCCACGGTGCGGTACAGGAAGTGGTAGTCGAACATGGCCGGGTGCGGCGCGAAGAACCGCCAGTTCGGAAGCATGGAGAAGTAGTCCCTGACCCGTACCCGGCTGAAGTCGCGGTGTGGGTGCTGCCCGGCGAGGGTCAGGAGCAGCAGGGCGGCTCCGGCGATTCGCCATGGGCCGGCTTCGCCGGCGAACGGATTCCTCGTCCTCAGGCGTGTCAGGGCGGTCACCGGCGGGCCTCCTTCGCAGAAACGGGCCTTCTGGTGGCGTAACGGGATGGTTCGGCGGCTGAGGAGCGACTGCCGGCATCGCGGAAGAACGCGATGACGTGGTCCGTCACCTGATGGGCGTAGCGGCTCGTGACCAGCATGCTCTCGTGCGAGGCTCCCTCGATGACCACGGTCTCGGTGCGTGCGCCGACATGGGCCTCGGCGAGTTCCTTGTGGAGCAGCAGCTGTTCGGGGTTGCGGTCCACGGTCCGCTGCGCCGAGATCACCAGAGCGGGCACACCCTCGATCCTGTCCAGCGGTCCGGAGAAGGACCGGAAGTCGGTCTGCACCGCCTTCCATTCGCGGCGTGCGGCCTCCCACATACGTGCATCGCTGTAGTGGGCGAATACCTTCTTCCGGTAGGCGGCGGGCAGTTCGCTGATCCATCCTTGCTGGGGGACGAGGATCCCGCTGCCCATCCGCAGTGCCCGGCTCATGGCGGTGAAGTGGGCGGCCAAGCCCCTGGCGTCCGTGTTCTGACCCCGGCTGAACTGGCCGGGGTGGGAGGCGTCGAGGTAGACGACGCCCTGGAGGCGGTCGCCCAGATGCCGGGCCGCACGGCGGGCGATCTCCCCGCCGATCGAGTGGCCCACCAGGATCACCTTGCGGTGCGGAGCCACGGCGCCGTTGACGAGATCCACCAGGTCGTGGACGGACTCCGACAGGTGGAAGGAAGCGGTTGCCCTGCGGCGACTTCCGGCGTATCCGGCACGGGCGTAGGCGATGACCCCGTACCCGGTCTCGAGGCTCAGGCGCTCGGCGATCCAGGCGTAGTGCTCACTGGTGGACAACAGCCCACTGGCGAGCACGACGACCGGCTGCTCGCCGGCACCGGGTGAGTATTCCTCGTACTGGAGCCGGTTTCCGTGACGCGAGGTCAGTACACGGGAGGTGTGCCATCCTTCCGTCGCCCGCAGACGGCGCTGCACGGCGGTGACGGCCGCTGCGACCCCACCTGCGGCGAGCGCCGCGAGGGCGGCGGAGACGGCACGGTCGTCGCGCCCGGCGACAGCGGGGTGGGAACGGGGAGCGGCGGTGTACGCGACCAGGGGATGGAACGCGGGGAAGGCACTCACGAACCTGCCCAGGCCCATGAAGTAGCCGTTGGCCACATGGAACGCCGCGGCACTGGTGATCATGGAGCGGGTCAGCTTGCCGCCCCGCAGATAGGTGAGGGGGAAGAGGCATTCCAGCGCCAGCACGCTGTGGGTGAGCAGCTTGGTCGCCCGGGGGTGTTCCTGGGTCCACCGGAACATACCGGGGTGCCCGTAGGTGCGGGTGCGCATCACACCACTGAGTGCGGAGGCGTCCCGCCAGGACTTGCCGAAGAGCTTGACCCAGCCGGAGATCGCGTAGGCCATGTTGGCCTGGAGCGCGGCGTACCACAGCAAGGTGTCCTTGGCCGCCGGCGAAGGCACGAGGCGGGCGCCGCCGGTGGCGAGCTGCACGAGCGTCGCCACCTGGTCGGAGCCGTCAGCGCCGTAGTGATGACGGGGAGAGAGCAGCGTGGAGGTGGCGCCGAGGAAGAGGCTTCCCGCGCCACGCCAGCGGGAGTTGCCGGGCAGCAGCATGCCGACCGACACGGCGGAACGCGCGACGTGCAGAGCGGTCGTGGTCCGCACCCCTCCGACACTGTCCACCAGGCGGCGCGTCAGAGGACTGGCTCCCGCCATGTACTGCCTTGCGACCTCCCAGTCGTTCATGCCTCCCTTGGCTATGTCCTTGCGCTGCGTCAGGTACTCGAGGGACGAGGTCAGGCTGGACACGGCGGCCAACCGCTCGGACAGACCCATGGCACGATTCCGGCTGACCGGAACCGGGCCGAACACCGCAGCGGTGATCCTTTTGGGAATCACGGCAGGAATTTTTCCGGAGATTTTCACGTGACCTCCATTCGTGGTAAATTTCTTTGAAGCTTTTCGGCGCAACACTCTGCCGGGCCAGAACTCACCTCTGGCCCGGCAGAGTGTTGTGTGCTTCCTTCGTCAGTTCCTACGATCTGACGGCCCCGGCATGTGCCGGAGAGGGTCAGACGCCGCCCGCGGCCTGCGCGTTCGCCGCGTTCGCCTGGGCCTCGACAGCCTGGTTGGCCTCCACGGCGGCCTGGTTGGCCTCCACGGCGCTGGCCGCCGCGGCCACGTTGGCGGCACCGCCGGCGGCCTCGCCGAGGCCTCCGGCCACCTGGGCCGCCTGAACCGCCCGTGCACCGCGGCCGATGCGCGGGGTGCCGAGGGTGGGACGGGCGGAGGTGAGGATGATTTCCTCCAGCGGGAGGTCCATTCCGTCCACTGCCTTTGCGATGCTCATGTGCGTTTTCCTTTCGACTTCGAGGGCTTCGGAAACCTCTGTTTCGTGCCCTTCGTTGGAACGACAGTACGGCTTCATCCAGAAGCTCCGCATCGACAGAAATACCTATTTCCGAGCGTGATCCTCTTCCGTGAACAGGTGGAGCGAAGGAAGGCCCGGACCGTGCGGTCCGGGCCTTCCTGGTAAATCCGTTCCGAATATTCCCTTCAGGCGGGAAGGCATTCAGCGCAGCCCGCGCAGCGCCGACGCGGCCGCGTTGGCGCCGCACATGCCGTGGGCACCGGCTCCCGGAGGTGTGGCCGCCGAGCAGATGTACATGCCCGGTACGCCGGTGCTGTAGGGGTCGAGCGCGGCGCGGGGGCGCATGACAAGCTGGAAGGCGGTGTTCGCTCCGGCGACGATGTCACCGCCGACGTAGTTCGGGTTGTACTCCTCGAAGCCGGCCGGTGGGCGGACGGCCAGGTCCAGGACCCGCTCGCGGAATCCGGGGGCGAACCGTTCGATCTGCGCGACGACCGCCTCGGTGGCGTCGCCGTCGTAGCCGTGCGGGACATGCGCGTACGTCCACACCGGGTGGACGTCGCCCTTCGAGCGTTGCGGGTCGGCCAGGTATTGCTGCCCGACGAGGACGAACGGCCGTTCCGGCATGCGTCCGGTGTGGATCGCCCGCTCGCCGGCGGCGACCTCAGCGTAGTTGCCACCGAGGTGGACGGTGCCGGCCCGGCGGGCCGCCTCGTTGGTCCAGGGCACACCGTCCTGGACGGCGAAGTCGACCTTGAAGGCGCCGGGGCCGTGCCGGTAGCGGCGGTAGGCGCGGGCCACCCGCCTCGGCAGCCGGTCGCCCAGGATGTCGGCGACCGCGCGTGGGGCGAGGTCGAAGAGGACCACGTCGGCCGGGGGCAGATCGGCCTCGGAGCGGACTCGTACACCGGTCTCGATCCGGCCGCCGAACTCCGTGAGTCGAGCCGCGAGCGCGTCGCCGATCGCCCGGGAGCCTCCCGCGGCCACCGGCCAGCCGTGCCGGTGACCGGCGGCGATGATCGTCAGGCCGATCGCGGCGCTCGCAGGCCGGTCGAACGGGCGGAACGCGTGGGCGGCCACCCCGGCGAAGAGAGCGCGGGCGCTCTCCGACCGCCACAGCCGGGCCGTCACGGCGGTGGGCAGCAGGGCCCGCGGGCCGAAGGCGGCCAGGCGCAGCGGATGGCGCGGCAGATGCGCGAGCGGCCGCATGAGGTCCTCGGCGAGCGCGTCGTAGCCGTCCGCGAGCGGCTGGACCACCCGCCGCCACCGGCGGCCGTCCACCTCACCGAGGCCGTCGGCCGTCTTCTCCACCGACCGGTGCAGGACCCCGGCGTCGCCGGAGTCCAGCGGATGCACGCAGTCGATGTCCGGCAGGCACCAGGTGAGGCCGTGGCGGCCGAGGTCGAGGCTCCGCAGGAACGGTGAGCCGACGGCCATGGGGTGGGTGGCGGAGCAGTGGTCGTGCAGGAGCCCCGGGGTCAGTTCGCTGGTGCGGGTGCCGCCGCCGATGGTGTCGGCGGCCTCCAGGACGGTGACCTCGACACCCTCCCGGGCGAGGAACACGGCGGCCGCGAGACCGTTCGGGCCGCTGCCCACCACGACGGCCGTAGTCATATGTCTCCCGCGTCTTCTGCGTGTTCGCACAGATGGGTATCGGTCTGCCAATGCGCGAAACGGCGGGCGGGAAAAAGGATGGAACGGGCCCTCGAAAGGGCCCGGTCCGGGCCGGTTCACCGCTCTGCGGGACGAAAGAAGGCCGTCCCGGCGCCTTTGACTCTCCGACATTAATGCGTCTGCCGTCCCGGCACGATGCGCAGAATTGCCTAATTCACGTCCCGGACCGTCTATCCCGACTCCCAGCATGTCGGGCCCGGGTTCCGTGTGCGCGGTCGCTTGGCATGGCGTCCTGCCTGTCGCCGGGACGCCGCCGCGGCGGACTTCTCCGTGTCCGGGGGCAGGGCGTCCGCGAGGACCGGGAAATGGGCGATGAGCCACCAGCCACCGTCGTCGGCCGGTCCCGCCGTCAGGGAGCCGCCGACGGCCTCGGCCCGCTCCCGCAGCCCGATCAGGCCGTAGCCGCCACGGCCTCCCATGGGACGGGAGACCCGCCGCTCGGGCCCGCCGTTGTACACGTCGACCCGGAGCAGGTCGCCACGGGTGCGCTGGACGCGCACGGTCGCCTTGGTGCCCGGCGCGTGCCGCCGTACGTTGGTCAGCGCCTCCTGCACCACGCGATAGACCGCGCCGCCCACCTCGGGCGGCAGCGTGGTGCTGCGGGCGACTCCGGTGACCTCCAGCTGGGCGGACGATCCGTCCCCCTGGGCGCCGAAGGCCGAGACCAGTTTGGCCAGTGCGGCGTACGGCGCCTCGGGGCACTCGACGGCGCCCTGCTCGCCGTCCTCGCGCAGCACACTGATCAGACGGCGCATGGAGTCCATGGTCCGCTGCCCGGCCTCGGCGATGTTGGTCAGAATGGGGCCGACCTGATGGGGCGCGCTCTCGTGGATCACATCGGCGGCGTGGGCCTGCGCGATGATGCCCGTCACGTGGTGGGCGACGAAGTCATGCAGTTCGCGGGCGAGTTGGATGCGCTCGGCGAGCCGTACGGCGGAGATCGTACGGCGCCTGCGGGCGTCCAGCGTGCGCAGGTAGCAGCCGGTTCCGACGGCCCCGCCGACCGTGAACGTCAGCAGGAAGGGATAGGTCAGGGTGATGCCCGTCCCCCCGGTGCGCAGGGGTTCGTCGATGATGCTGGCCCCCAACGCGGTGGCCAGGACGAGGACGATGCCGGGTCGGCGGACATTGCGGCAGATGCGAACCAGCAGGACCAGCATGCACGCCGTCTCCAGCAGTCCCCAATGGGGCAGGTCCGACCCCGTCAGGTAGGTGCCCAGCGTCACCGCCGTGGAGGAGGCCGCGGAGATCCCCGCCCGCCACTCGGTGCTCAGTCGCGGTGCCGGCACGATCACCAGGGCCAGGGCGACGGGGCCGGTCACCAGCGGCAGCCAGTCGACGGGGCCGTGCTGATGCGACCCGATGACGACGATGTCCAGGACCCACAGCACGCCCAGAGTCGGGTACAGGGCTCGGTGCTTCAGCTGCCGTACTGGTAATCGGGGCGGGCCCAGGTGCGGCTGAGTCGCCTGTGCCGAAAGAGCCGCGAGTGACGAGGTTGTCATGTAACCGGAGGCTAGGCATGCACATGCCTGCCCGGCAGGCGGAGCGCCGATCTGTGGGGAGGGACACAGGTTCTCCACAGGAGGAACGCGACATCTCACTCAACGCTCCGTCCGTACCGTCCCGTTGGCCCAGGCCCACGCGGCCACCTCGACCCGGTTGCGCACGCCGAGCTTGTGATGGATGTGCCCCAGATGTGTCTTCACCGTGGACAGGGACAGACACAGCTCGTCGCTGATCTCCTGGTTGGTGCGGCCCACAGCGACAAGCCGGGCGACATCCAACTCCCGTGCGCTGAGCACGGATTGAGGCACACCGCCGGTGTCGGCCGACGTACGCTCCTCCAGCAGTCGCAGCAGCCGGACCGTGACGCCGGGGGAGACCAGCGCGTCGCCCCGCGCCGCCGCCCGTACCGCCTCGATCAGTAGCGCGGGCGTGGCGTCCTTCAGCAGGAAACCGCACGCGCCGTTGCGCAGCGCCACATTGAGGTAGTCGTCCTGGTCGAAGCTGGTGACCACCACGACCTGCGTCGGGTACGTCGCGCCCGGCCCGGCGAGCAGCCGGGTCACCTCCAGTCCGTCCAGCTTCGGCATCCGGACGTCCACCAGGCAAACGTCCGGCCGCAGCACGCGCGCCAGCTCCACGCACGCGAGCCCGTCGGCGGCCTCCCCGACCACCTCGATGCCCTGTTGGGCGTCCAGGATGAGACGGAAGCCGGCCCGGACCAGGTCCTGATCGTCGGCGATCATCACGCGTGTGGGGGTGTCGCTCACGTGGCCGAGCATGCCACGGACCAGGTGTCCGGTCCGGCCTTCCGCAGAAGCCGCCGGACCCAATTGCCATGCAGAACAGTGCAGTTGGACTATTCCCGGCGAAAGACGTGCTCCGGCGGCAGGACGGGCCGATCGGCCGATGTCTACTGCCGGGTATCGGTCGAACGGTCGATGCCCGGGGATCGGATGTCACGGGAGAGTCACAGCGCACCAGGCGGACGACCCACGGGTCCTCGACCCCCTCCGAGTAAGGCAGGCACCCCATGGCAATGCACAGCGACAGCCGACTCAGCGCCCGGGAACTGGAGATCCTCCTGCTGGCCGCCCACGGAATGTCGGACGCGGACATGTCCCGGCGCCTGTCGATCTCACCCCGCACGGTGGCCTCTCATATGCGCAGCATCCGGGAGAAGCTGCGCGCGAAGAACCGCACGCATCTCATCGTCACGGCCTTGCGTGCGGGAATCCTGGCGCTAGGGACGGACCGGTCGGAGAAGCCCGACCGCGGTGAGAGGGACGACGTGGGCGAGAAGGGCGACTGGTCGGATCGGACGGGTCGGACGGGTCGGTCGGATCCGTGGGCCAGGACGGACGGGTTGGAAGGGTCCGACAGGTTGGACAGGGTGAACCGGATGGACCGCGGGGACCGGGCGGACCGTCCGGATCGCGCAGGGCGCCCGGGACGCCCCGATCGGCTCGATGAAACGTTCCGCTTGACGGGGCGGAACGGAGTCCGGGCTCGGCCCGTGGGCATCGCGTAGCCGTCGAAGGGCCGGGGGGCTCAGCTCCGGCCCGGTGGCCGTGCGGGTCGGCCGCAGGGCTGTGGCGGCTGTAGGAGTGTTCCTGCGGCCACGGCCACGGCCACGGGCGACCGGCGCACCCTCGCGCCGGCACGGACAGCCGGGGGCATGTGGGTGCTGACGGTGATCGCCGTTGCCGACGGTGATCGACGGCCGATGCAGGCTGATGCCGGTCGATCGCCTACGGCCGGCGCCGGAGATCCCGGCCCCCTGCGACCACGAGCGGACCCTGCCGCCCTTGGACAACGGCGATCACCCGCACCCGGACGACACCGGCGCGCAGGCCATGGCCGACGCGGTGGAGAACGACAGCCTGTCCTGCGACCGCGACAACGGCCGGACGCGACGAGGGGCCGGACCTGGCGGGGACCGGCCCCGGGGCGGTTCAGCGTGTTCCGTCCATGGGCAGCTCCAGCCGCAGTTCGTAGCCCCCGTCCCGCAGATGCCTGGACGTGACCGTGCCGCCGAGGAGTTCGGCTCGCTGGCGCAGGCCGATCAGGCCGTGGTGGGCGCCCGGCAGGGAGAGGGCCGGGCGGCTGGGGGCGGTGTTCGTGACGGTGGCGTGCAGGGTGCCGTCCCGTCGGACGA
This sequence comes from Streptomyces bottropensis ATCC 25435, assembly GCF_000383595.1. NCBI lineage: Bacteria > Bacillati > Actinomycetota > Actinomycetes > Kitasatosporales > Streptomycetaceae > Streptomyces > Streptomyces bottropensis. Next base: position 4,505,424 of record NZ_KB911581.1, read on the forward strand.
GGCTGACGGTGGCCGTGGCACCGGGGGCGTGCTTGCGGATGTTGGTGAGGGCCTCCTGGACGGTGCGGTAGACGGCACGCTGCACGGGCGGCGGGAGGCCGTCGGGCAGGTCCGTCCGCAGGTGGGTGTCGATGCCGCTGCCGGTGACGAGCCGGTCGAGGTCGGCGAGGGAGGGCTGCGGGGTCAGATCGGTGGGACGGCTGCCGGAGGCGCGCAGCACGCCGACCATGTGCCGCAGTTCGTCCAGGGTCTGCACGCCGAGCCGCCGGATCGTGGCCGCGGCCTCCTTCACCTCCGGATCCCGGCTGCCGACCTGGAGGGCCCCGGCGCGCACGGCGATCAGGCTGACCTGGTGGGAGACCGCGTCGTGCATCTCGCGGGCGAGCTGGGCGCGTTCCTTCGCCAGGACGCTCTGCGCGATCAGCAGCCGCTCGTGCTCACGCGCCTCGGAGACCTCGACGAGCCGCAGGGACAGCTCCCGGCGGGCCTGGACGAGCTGCCCGAGGAAGAGGGGCGCGGTCGCCTGCGCCACGCTGTAGGACAGGGGGATGAGTGCCTGGCGGTCGTCGAGGTCGGTGAACTCCGGTGACGGCCACGACCACCAGGTGAGGTCGCAGACGGTGAACGCCAGCGCGCACACGGCCAGCAGCACCCGGTGATGGGTGCGCGAGGCGAGGGTGTACAGCGCCACCAGCGTGGCGAACACCGCGTCGGTGAACAGGGCCGTCGGCAGGGTGAGCAGGAAGGTCGGCAGTGGCAGCCTGCGGCGCAGGGCCGGCGCCAGGGTCGCGAGCAGGGCGGCGGCCAGTTCCCGGGGGTGATGGGGGCCCACGTCGTGGATCCACACGTCCAGCAGCGAGGCGGCGACGAGCACCGCGTCCATGGCGGGCCCGTGCGGGATGCGGGCGAGGCGCCTCATCCGCCGTCCCCCTCGCCGGCGACGGGACGCGACGGCCTGAGCAGACCGGAGCGCTCGGCCAGCAGTGCCGCCTGTACCCGGCTGCTCACCTCCAGCTTGGTGAGGAGTGCGCTCACATGGTCCTTGACCGTCCCGGTGCTCAGATGCAGCCGGTCACCGATGTCGGTGTTGGACAGCCCCTCGGTGATGAGCACGAGGACGGCCCGCTCGCGTGCGGTGAGCCGCTCGACGAGCCGGACGGCGGCCTGCCGGGGGCCGTTGTCCAGATAGCCGTCGACGACGGTGCGGGTCACCCGCGACGACAGCACGACCCCGCCCGCCGCCAAGGTGCGTACGAGACAGGGCAGTTGTTCCGGGTCGGTGTCCTTGAGGAGGAATCCCGCGGCCCCCGAGCGCAGGGCGGCGGCCACGTACTCGTCCATGTCGAAGGTGGTGAGCATGGCCACCACGGGAGGGCGGGGGAGTCCGCGGAGTTCGGCGAGGACGGTGAGCCCGTCCACGTCCGGCATCCGGATGTCCAGCAGGACGACCTCGGGGCGCAGTTGCCGTACGGCGTGGACCGCGCGGCCGCCGGGGACCGCCGCCACCACGTCGATGTCGTCCGCGGAGTTGAGGATGTGTTCGAAGCCCGTGCGGATGAGGGCTTCGTCGTCGACCACCAGTACCCGGATCACCCGTGCTCCGCTCGCCGTCGGACCACCTCTGGAGCTGTCCCGAACACCTACGACGTCCGGGACCGCCGCCGGGTTCCCTTTTCTCCCGGTTTCCGGTCACCTGGCGGGGGTGACCCCGGCCGGTCGGCGGGAATCGTCCAGCCACCCGCCGGATGGGTTCGCGCCCCTCGCGCCCCCGACGCTGAAGGCCATGACATCACCGACGTCATCGCAACCGTCGTCCCGGCCGGTGACCTTGCCGGCCGCCGTCACCCCGTGCGCCGCCGACCGTCCCGCCGGGCTCTCCCCGGACCCCTCGACCGGACGGCTGCTCGGCGTCGATCTGGCCCGCGGGCTCGCCGTCCTTGGCATGTTCGCCGCGCATGTCGGCCCCGACCCCGGGGCCGGCGGGCCGCTGGGCCTCGTCATGGAGCTGGCGCGGGGCCGATCCTCCGCGCTGTTCGCACTGCTCGCCGGCTTCACCCTCGTACTGATCACCGGTCGGCCCCAGCCGCGCACCGGGCGCGCCGGGCGGCAGGCGGTGACGCGGATGGTCATCCGGTCCGTGGTCCTGATCGTCCTGGGGTTCGCCCTGACCGCCCTTGACACCGACGTGGACGTGATCCTCGCCTTCTACGGGCTGACCTTCCTCGTCATCCTCCCGCTGTACCGGCTGCGCGCCCGGACCCTCGCACTCCTCGCCGCCGCCGGCGCGCTCGTCCTGCCCCAGGTCCTGTACGTGGTACGGCAGTCGATCGAGCAGGGGAGCCGGGCGGACGCGATCATCGCCGCCGACCCGCTGGCCCGGGTCAGCGACACGGACGGGTTCGTGGAGCTGCTGTTCACGGGCGCGTACCCCGTGCTCACCTGGGCGTCGTACATGCTCGCCGGTATGGCCGTAGCCCGCCTCGACCTCACCCGTCGTACGGTACGCACCCCACTGGCCGTCACCGCAGGCGCGCTGGCTCTCCTCGGCCACGGCGGCTCCTGGCTGGCCCTGCGCCTCGTCCCGCACGCGCGGGCCACCGTCGCCGCCGCCACCGACGGGGGTCCGGCCGCCTCGGCCTGGTGGTCCGACACCGTCGGCGACCTCGTCGACGGCACCCCGGCGGCCTGGCTCCTGGTGGGCGCGCCGCACAGCCAGACGACCTTCTCCCTTCTCGGCAACACCGGTGTCGCGCTGCTCGTGGTGGTGGCGTGCGTGACGGCCGCGGACCGGCTGCCACGCCTCACCCGCCTCGCCGGTCCCGTACGCGCGGTCGGCATGACGGCGCTGACCGCGTACGTGCTGCACATCCTCGCCATCAGGGAGTTCGGCATGAAGGAAGAAACCGGACCGGCCCTGGTCGACCTCCTCCTCTACGCCTCGGTCGCGATGGTGCTCGCCACCGTCTGGACCAGCTGCTTCCGCCGCGGCCCCCTGGAGCACCTCCTCCACCTCGCCACGCGCCCGGCGCGTCACCTCAGGTGACGACCGGGCGAAGTTCGGCCGAACCGCGGCCGATCGACGGCTTCGGCATGGACAGGTCACGTCTGCCTGCGCGCAAGCTTCTCCTCGCACCCTTTGCGTGGCCCGGCCATCGACGGCATACACGACGGTAAGGAAGCGAACCCCTGTGAGAACGCCCCGTACTGCTGCAAGAGCCGCCCTCCTCGCCACGGTCACCGCGCTGACCGTCACGCTCGCGGTGTCCCCCGCGGGCGCGGGTGGGTCCGCACTCCCGACGGTGACCGCGACGAGCGAGTCGGCCGCGCTGTACGACGACGAGGTGGGCGGCAGCTCCGACGCCGACGACCCGGCGATCTGGCGGAACCCGGCCGACCCCGGCCGCAGTCTCGTCGTCGCCACCGCGAAGGAGGGCGGGCTGCGCGTCTACGATCTGGACGCCCGCCCGGTGCAGTCGCTGCCCGCGCCGAAGCCGCCGACGCGGGACGACGCCCCCGGCCGTTACAACAACGTCGACCTCGTCACCGGCCTGCGCACCCCGGCGGGCCGGACCGACGTGGCCGTGGTCAGCGACCGGGGCAACGACCGGCTGCGGATCTACCGCATCGACCCCGCCCGGCCGAAGCGGCCGCTGACCGACGTCACCGACCCGGCCGCCGCCCCCGTGTTCTCCGCCGACCAGGCCGAGATCAACGACCAGCGCACCGCGTACGGCCTCGCCACCTGGACGGACAAGGCCACCGGCCGCTCCTACGCCCTGGTCAGCCGCCGTGAGCGCACCCGCCTCGCCCTGCTCGAACTCCTTCCGACGGCCGACGGCAGGGTCGGCTACCGCAGGATCCGCACCCTCGACCTGCCCTCCTCCTTCCGGCTGCCCGACGGCACGACGTGGAGCCCCTGCGGTGAGCCCGGGGAGCTTCCGCAGGTGGAGGGCATGGCCGTCGATCCCGCCACCGGCACCCTGTACGCCGGCCAGGAGGACATCGGCATCTGGCGGCTGCGCGCCGACCTCACCGGCAGGCCGGTCCTGGTCGACAGGACCAGGGAATACGGCGTCCCCGGCACCTACGACGAGGAGAGCGAGGAGTGCGTGCCGGGCGCCGACCCCGGTTTCGGCGGTAAGCGGCTGTCGGCCGACGTCGAGGGCCTGACGCTCTATCAGGAGCCGGACGGGGACGGCTACTTGCTCGCCTCCAGCCAGGGCGACGACACCTTCGCCCTGTACGACCGCGAGGTGGGCGAAGGGAACGAGTACGAGGGCGGCTTCCGGATCGGGGCCGCGTCGGACACCCTCGACGGGGTGCAGGAGTGCGACGGCGCCGCCGTCCTCAACGCCCCGCTCGGCCACCGCTATCCGCGCGGCCTCCTCGTCGTCCAGGACGGCCAGGAGACCCCGGGGGTCCCGGACGGGGAGGGCGGCACCCGCACGTCCACCGGGTTCAAGTTCGTCGACCTCGGTGACCTGGTGGACGCCACCGGCATGTGAGCGCCGGACTCCTGACGCCCCCTCGGCCCCTTCGCGCGGTCAGTCCCCGATCGCGCCGAGGGGGTCCTCGTCGAGCCCGGCCGCCATCCACTGCTCCACGGCCGCGACATGGACCGTCGCGGCGGAGACCGCCAGGGCGGCGTCACGGGCCCGCAGGGCGCGCAGGATCTCCTCGTGCTCCCGGTGCGCGTGCTCCACGGCCCGCTCGGTGCGGGTGCCCCGGACGATCCGGGCCCGCTGGGTCCGGGTGGAGAGCACCCGCAGCAGCATGGACAGCACCGGGTTGCCGACCGCCTCCACGATCCGCAGATGGAAGGCGATGTCGTGGCCGACGAACTCCTCGACCGTGGCGGCGGCCCGCGACTTCGCCAGGATGGTGCCGAGGTCCCGGAGGTCGTCGGCGCAGAGCAGGGCGGCGGCCGTCCCGGTGGCCTGGGGTTCCAGCAGCCGCCGCACCTGGAGCAGTTGCAGGGCCGTCCGCCCCTGGGAGACGTCCGAGGCGAAGGAGAGCGTCTCCAGCAGCAGGTGCGGCTCCAGGCTGGACACGTAGGTGCCGTCGCCCTGCCGGGTGACCAGGATGCGCATCGCGGTCAGGGCCCGTACCGCCTCCCGCAGCGAGCTGCGGGACAGGCCGAGCTGGGCGGCGAGGATCTCCTCCTTGGGCAGGCGCGATCCCGGCGCCAGCTCACCGGCCACGATCATCGCCTTGATCTTGTCCATCGCCTCGTCGGTCAGTGCCATGAGAGGCCTCCCTGTTGCGGGCCTACTCCTGCTTCTCGCCCGAGGCGAAGCGGGAGATGATCAGTGCGACGATGATGATCGCGCCGTTGAGGAACTGGTTCCACAGCGGCGGGACACCGGCCAGCGTCATGACGTTGACGACGAGCTGGAGCGTCAGCACACCGGTGAGCGCGCCGAACACCGAGCCCTTGCCGCCGTTGAGGCTGACCCCGCCGATGACGGTCGCGGCGAAGACCTGGAAGATCCAGCCGCTGCCCTGGGTGGCGGAGATCGAGCCGTAGTGACCGCTGTAGAGGATGCCGGCGAACGCGGCCAGCACACTGCCGAGGATCAGCACCGCCCACACGATCCGGTCCACCCGGATACCGGCGGTGCGGGCCGCCTCCGCGTTGCCGCCGATCGCGTACAGCGCCCGCCCGTGCCGCAGCCAGGCCAGCGCACTGCCGCCGAGGGCGAACAGCATCACACAGATCCAGATCGCGGCCGGCACACCGAGCCAGGACGCCTTGCCCAGGTAGGTGAAGGAGGAGGGCAGCTCGACGATGGACTGGCCCTCGGACAGGGCGACCTGGAGACCGCGCAGCATGGTGAGCATGCCGAGGGTGACGATGAACCCGTTGAGGCGCAGCTTCAGGATCAGGAATCCGTTGACGGCCCCGATCACCACACCCACCACAAGACACAGCGGTACGGCCGTCCACTCGGGCAGCAGCCCGAGCCCGGTGAACCGGGCGCCGCTGGTCGGCAGGACCAGCCAGACGGCGATGACGGGCGCCACGCCGATGGTGGACTCCAGGGACAGGTCCATCCGCCCGCAGACCAGGATCAGGGCGGTGGCCAGCACCAGCAGGCTCAGCTCGGTGGACTGCTGGGCCACGCCGATGAGGTTGTCGGCGGTCAGGAAGGCCGGCGAGACGATGAACCCGATCAGTCCGAGGACGAGGATCGCCGGGACCAGGGACAGCTCACGGAAGCGACCGAGGCCGAGCCCGCGGCGGGTGTCCCCGGTGGTCTCCCGCGCCGTGCTCGTGGCGGGGTCGGTGACATCAGTGGTGGCGGACATGACTACCTTCCGTGCTCTTCGGTGGTGTCCGAGGCGGTGTCCGCCCGGTCGTCGGAAGCGGCGCCGGACGTCTGCGCCCGGTCCGCAGCGCCCTCGGCGGAGGGCTCCACGCGTCCGGCCACGCCTTCCATGGCGGCGACCACGTGCTCGTCCTTCCAGCCGCGGTCGAACTCGGCGACCGCCCGCCCGTGGAACATCACCACGAGTCGGTCGCAGACCTTCAGGTCGTCCAGTTCGTCGGAGACGATCAGCGCGGCCTTCCCGCCGTCGGCGACCTGCCGGATCCGGCGCAGCAGGAACTCCTTGGACTTGACGTCCACCCCGTTGGTGGGGCGGATGGCGACCAGTACCTGGGGGTCGGTGGCCAGGGCGCGGGCGACGACGACCTTCTGCTGGTTGCCGCCCGACAGGGCCGACACGGGGGTGGACCCGCCCGGCGTCTTGATGTCGAGGTCGCGGATCATGCGTTGGGCGAAGGTCCTGGTCCGGGCGGGCAGCACCGTGCCGTACGGACCGAGCTGGTCGGTGACGGTGAGGGTGGCGTTCTCCGCCACGCTGCGGTTGTTGACCAGGCCCTGCAGATGCCGGTCCTCCGGGACCAGCCCGACGCCGACGGCGAGCGCCGACGGCACGCTGCCGCCGCGCACCCGCCGCCCGCCGACGGAGATCGTGCCCTGCTCGGGGCGGTGCAGCCCGGCGACGCTCTCGCCGACCCGTACGTTGCCGCTGGCCGCGGCGCCGGCCAGACCGACCACCTCGCCCGCGCGCACCGTCAGCGACAGGTTCTCGCAGGCGCCGGGCAGGGTGAGGCCCTCGACGGTGAGGAGTGCGGGGGCGTCGGACCGGACCGGGGCGCGGTTCTCGACGGCTGCCGCCGCCGTCACGGTGCTCTCCCCGGTCATGGCCTCCACCAGTGACTGGTGGCCGAGTCCGGCGACGGGCGCGGTCAGGATGTGGGCCGCGTCGCGGTAGACCGTGACGGTGGTGCAGAGGTCGTACACCTCTTGCAGATGGTGCGAGATGAAGAGGAAGGCGACGCCCTGGCGCTGGAGGTCGCGGAGCTTGCCGAAGAGGCGGTGGATGCCGCGGGCGTCGAGCTTCGCGGTCGGTTCGTCGAGGATGATGAAGCGCGCGCCGAACGACAGCGCCCGCGCGATCTCCACGAACTGCCGCTGTTCGACGGTGAGATCCCTCGCCCGCGCGTCGGCCTTCACGTCCACGCCGTATCCGGCGAGCAACTCCTCGGCCCGCGAACGCAAGTGCTTCCAGCGGATGGGCCGCATCGCGCCGTCGCTCTGGCGGTTCAGGAAGAGGTTCTCGGCGACGGTCAGTTCGGGGATGATCGTCGACTTCTGGTACACGCAGGCGACCCTGGAGCGCCAGGCGTCGATGTCGCCGACCGCGGGGGCGGCCTCGCCGGAGAAGCGCAGGGTCCCGGTGTCGGCGGGCTGCAGTCCGGTCAGGATGGACACCAACGTCGACTTGCCGGCGCCGTTGCGGCCGACCAGCGCGTGTGACTCGCCGGGGGCGATGGTGATCCGGGCGTCGCGCAGCGCGACGGTGGCTCCGAACCTCTTGCTGATGCCGGTGGCCTCGGCCACCGGGGCGGGACTCCCGGCGCCGGGAGTCCCGCCGCCGTTCGCCGCGGCGGTCGCGGTGTCCGCCATGGTGGATACCGTCCTTCGTGGGAGGGATGCGGGGGGTGCGGGCGGAGGGACGGGCCGCGTCCCTCCGCCTGGTCGTCGGCCCTGCGGGGGCTAGCCGACGTTGTTGCCCCACAGGGACTTGTCGTCCACGTTGTCCTTGGTCACCAGCGGCGCCGGCAGCTGGTCCTCCAGGCCGTTCGGGATCTCGATGATCGTGGAGTCGTGATCGGTGGCACCCGGCTTGAACTTCTTGCCCTCGGCCGCGGCCTCGGCGTAGTACAGCGCGTACTTGGCGTAGAGGTCGGCGGGCTGGGAGACGGTGGCGTCGATCTGGCCCTTGCGGATGGCGTCGAACTCCTGCGGGATGCCGTCGTTGGAGATGATCGAGATGTGGCCCTTCTGCCCGGCCGGCTTCAGCAGGCCCTTCTGCTCCAGCAGCGCCAGGGTCGGCTGCAGGAAGACACCGCCGGCCTGCATGTAGATGCCGTTGAGGTCGGGGTGCTGGGCGAGCAGGCTCTGCAGCTTGGCGGAGGCCACGTCGCCCTTCCAGTCGGTGGGCAGCTCGAAGACCTTGATCTTGGGGAACTTCGTCTTCATGCACTCCGCGAACGCCTCGGAGCGGTCGCGGCCGTTGATGGAGTCCAGGGCGCCCTGCAGTTCGGCGACCTTGCCCTTGCCGCCGAGCTGCTCGCCGAGGAACTCGCAGGCCTTGGTGCCGTACGCCCGGTTGTCGGCGCGCACGACCATGTAGACGTCGCCCTTGTCGGGCCGGGTGTCGACGCTGACCACGGGGATCTTCTTCGACGCGAGGGTGTCGAGGGTGGAGGCGATGGCGCCGGTGTCCTGCGGGGCCATGACGACGGCCTTGGCGCCGGTGTTCTGGAACACCTGCACGTTGGCGACCAGCTTGGTGATGTCGTTCTGCGAGTTGCTGAGCGGCAGCGCGTTGATGTCCTCGGACTTGACGTCCTTCTTCAGGTACTCGGCGTAGGAGTTCCAGAAGTCCGAGTCGGAGCGCGGCAGGTCGATCCCGATGGCGGGCTTGTCGCCGCCCGAGCCGGCCGAGCCGGAGGAGCTGTCGCGGTTGCACGCGGTCAGGAGGGTGAGGGCCGCGAGGGCGCAGGCCGCTGCGGCGGTGGAGCGGGTGCGAGCGATCTTCATGGCCGGGTTCTCCTTAGCCAGGACGGGGAGGCCGCCCTCCGGTGCAGGCATGCGTGGACCGTCGGAGGGGAGGGTCGGGTGTCAACCGGTGAACGAGCAGCGGAGTTTGACCGGCCACGATGTGGTGGGGCGATTCCTCCGATGTATCTCGGACGACGAGGACGTTACGACGGCATTGCCGGAGTTGACAAGAGGTCTCTCCCTCTGACTTCTGAGCGTGACCGGGGGGTGATGTGGCGGGTGTCACGGGGCCTATGTCGTACATAACGGATCTGTTACCTGCGCGGCAGGTCCCCGTCGATCAAATTCATCCGAGGAATACGTTGTCAGCGCGACGAAGTGCCCCTAAAGTCACGGTGCGCCATTCCTCCGATGAATGGTGGAACCCATGGCAAGGGAGCTGCCCCAGTGAAACTGCTACGCGTCGGCGCCCCGACAGAGGAGCGGCCCGCCGTCCGTACCGACGACGGCCGGCTGCTGGATCTGTCCTCCGTGGCCTGCGACATCGACGGCGCCTTCCTCGCCTCCGGTGGGGTCGACCGCGCCCGCGCCGCCGTCGAGGCGGGCGGACTCCCTGTGCTCGACACCGAGGGCCTGCGGATCGGCGCCCCTCTCGCCCGGCCCGGCAAGATCGTCTGCGTCGGACTGAACTACCGCGACCACGCCGCCGAGACCGGCGCCGCGATCCCGCCCCGCCCCGTCGTGTTCATGAAGGACCCGGGCACGGTCGTCGGCCCCTACGACGAGGTGCTCGTCCCGCGTGGCTCGGTGAAGACCGACTGGGAGGTCGAGCTGGGTGTCGTCATCGGACGCCGGGCCCGCTACCTGGAGGACCCCGAGGAGGCGGCCGACGTGATCGCCGGATACGTGGTCAGCCACGACGTCTCCGAACGCGAGTTCCAGCTGGAACACTCCTCGCAATGGGACCTCGGCAAGTCCTGCGAGACCTTCAACCCGATGGGCCCCTGGCTGGTCACCGCCGACGAGGCCGGCGACCCGCAGGACCTCGGGCTGCGCCTGAGCGTCAACGGCGTCAAGCGCCAGGACGGCCATACCGGCGACATGATCTTCCCCGTCCACGAGATCGTGGCGTACCTCAGCCGGTACATGGTCCTGGAACCCGGCGACGTGATCAACACCGGTACGCCCGCGGGCGTCGCCCTCGGCCTGCCCGGCACCCCCTTCCTCCGCCCCGGTGACACCGTCGAGCTAGAGATCGACGGGCTCGGGAGCCAGCGCCAGACCTTCGGCCAAGCGTGAAAGGCACCCCCGTGACTGCAACCCCCGCCCGGATCACCGCGGTCGACACCTACGACATCCGGTTCCCCACCTCGCGGGAGCTGGACGGCTCCGACGCCATGAACCCGGACCCCGACTACTCCGCCGCCTACGTCGTGCTGCGCACCGACGCCGCGGACGGCCTCGAAGGCCACGGCTTCACCTTCACCATCGGCCGCGGCAACGACGTCCAGGTCGCCGCCATCGGCGCCCTGCGGCCCCACCTGGTGGGCCGCTCCGTCGAGGAGCTGTGCGCCGACCCCGGCTCGGTCAACCGCGACCTGATCGGCGACAGCCAGCTGCGCTGGCTCGGCCCCGAGAAGGGCGTGATGCACATGGCCATCGGCGCCGTCGTCAACGCCGTGTGGGACCTGGCCGCCAAGCGCGCCGGACAACCCCTGTGGCGGCTGCTCGCCCACGCCGAGCCCGAATGGCTGGTCTCCCAGGTCGACTTCCGCTACATCGCCGACGCCCTCACCCCCGAGGAGGCGCTGGACCTGCTGCGGCGGGGCCGTACGGGGCTCGCCGACCGCGAGAGCCTGCTGCTGGAGCGCGGCTACCCCGGCTACACCACCTCACCGGGCTGGCTCGGCTACTCCGACGAGAAGCTGACCCGGCTGGCCAAGCAGGCCGTCGCCGACGGCTTCACCCAGATCAAGCTGAAGGTCGGCGCCGACCTCGACGACGACGTCCGCCGGATGCGCACCGCCCGCGCCGCCGTCGGCGACGGCATCCGCATCGCCATCGACGCCAACCAGCGCTGGAACATCGGCGAGGCCGTCGACTGGACCCGGGCCCTCGCCGCGTACGACCCGTACTGGATCGAGGAACCCACCAGCCCCGACGACATCCTCGGCCACGCCGCCGTCCGCCGCGGTGTCGCCCCCGTGAAGGTCGCCACCGGCGAACACGTCCAGAACCGCATCGTCTTCAAGCAGCTCCTCCAGGCCGACGCCCTCGACGTCCTGCAGATCGACGCGGCCCGCGTCGGCGGCGTCAACGAGAACCTGGCGATCCTGCTGCTCGCCGCTAAGTTCGGGGTCCCGGTCTGCCCGCACGCCGGCGGCGTGGGCCTGTGCGAACTGGTCCAGCACCTGTCGATGTTCGACTACCTGGCCCTGTCCGGCACCACCGACGACCGGGTCATCGAGTACGTCGACCATCTCCACGAGCACTTCACGGCGCCCGTGGTGATGCGCGACGGCCACTACGTCGCCCCCCGGACCCCAGGATTCTCCGCCACCATGCACCCCGCCTCGCTCGCCGAATACCGTTACCCCGACGGCACGTTCTGGGCCGCCGACCTCGCTGGACGGGAGGACGTCGCATGACCGGGCAGACAGGTGCACCGACCGGGCCGACAGAGGGACCCACCGGGCCGGGGGGCGAATTCGCGGGAATGAGGGCGATCGTCACCGGAGGCGCGTCCGGCATCGGGCTCGCCACGGCCCGGCTGCTGGCCGCCCGGGGCGCCGCGGTGGCCGTCCTCGACCTCGACCCCGCGGGGGCCTCGGACCCCCTGCTCGGACTGAAGGCCGACGTCACCGACGACACCTCCGTACGGGCCGCCGTCGCCGACGCCGTCGAGCGGCTCGGCGGCCTGGACGTCCTCGTCAACAACGCGGGCATCGGCGCCATCGGCACCGTCGAGGACAACCCCGACGAACAGTGGCACCGCGTCCTGGACGTCAACGTCCTCGGCATCGTGCGCACCAGCCGTGCCGCCCTGCCCCACCTGCGGAAATCGTCCCACCCGGCCATCGTCAACACCTGCTCCATCGGCGCCACCGCCGGACTGCCGCAGCGCGCCCTGTACTGCGCCAGCAAGGGCGCCGTGCTGTCGCTGACCCTCGCCATGGCCGCCGACCACGTCCGTGAGGGCGTCCGCGTCAACTGCGTCAACCCCGGCACGGCCGACACCCCCTGGGTCGGCAGGCTCCTCGACGCCGCCGACGACCCCGAGGCCGAGCGCGCCGCCCTCAACGCGCGCCAGCCCCTGGGCCGGCTGGTCACCGCCGACGAGGTCGCCGCCGCCATCGTGTACCTGGCGAGCCCCGCCGCGGCCTCCGTCACCGGCACCGCACTCGCCGTCGACGGCGGCATGCAGGGCCTGCGGCTGCGCCCGGTGGGCTCGTGAGGACCAGGACCCTCGGCCGCACCGGAGTCCGGGTCACCGAGCTGGCGTACGGCGCCGCCGGCATCGGCAATCTCTTCCGCCCGGTGTCCGACGAGGAGGCCGCCGCCGCGGTCGACGCAGCCTGGGACGCCGGGATCCGCACCTTCGACACGGCCCCCCACTACGGCCTCGGCCTCTCCGAACGCCGACTGGGCGCCGCCCTGCGCGAGCGCCCCCGGGACACCTACACCGTCTCCACCAAGGTCGGACGTCTGCTGGTGCCCGCAGAAGGCGACGGCGAGGCCGACGACCTGGCCGACGGCTTCGCCGTCCCCGCGACCCTGCGCCGTGTCTGGGACTTCAGCGCCGACGGCGTCCGCCGCTCGCTCGAAGCCAGCCTGGACCGCCTGGGCCTGGACCGGGTCGACATCGTCCTCCTCCACGACCCCGACGACCACGCCGACCAGGCCCTCGACGAGGCCTACCCGGCCCTCGAACAGCTGCGCGCCGAAGGGGTCGTCGGAGCGATCGGCGTCGGCATGAACCAGACCGCCGTCCCGGCCCGCTTCCTGCGCGAGACCGACATCGACGTCGTCCTCCTCGCCGGCCGCTACACCCTCCTGGAACAGCAGGGCCTCGCCGAACTGCTCCCCGAGGCCGCCGCCCGCGGCCGGAGCGTCCTCATCGGCGGAGTCTTCAACTCCGGCCTGCTCACCCACCCCGCGCCGGGCGCCACCTACGACTACGCGCCCGCCCCGGAACCCGTCCTCGCACGAGCCCTGCGCCTGAAGGAGGTCACCGAACGCCACGGGGTGCCGCTGCGCGCCGCCGCCCTCCGCTTTCCCCTCGGCCACCCGGCCGTCGCCGCCGTCCTCACCGGCGCCCGCTCACCGGACGAGGTCCGCGACACCGTGGAGCAGTCCCGCCTGCCCGTACCGGCCGCCCTCTGGGACGAGCTGCGCGCGGCGGGCCTCATCGCCCCGGAAGCCCCCGTGCCCGCCGTGGCGCCTGTCGACGAGAAGGAGCCCTCGTGAGGGTCGCCCTGCACACCAAGGTCCGCGCCGACCGCGTCCAGGAGTACGAGGCGGCCCACCGCGAAGTCCCCGAGGAGCTGACCGCCGCCATCCGCGCCGCCGGGGTGAGCGCCTGGACGATCTGGCGCAGCGGCACCGACCTCTTCCACCTGCTGGAGGTCGAGGACTACCCGGCCATGATCGCCGAGCTGGAGAAACTCCCGGTCAACATCGCCTGGCAGGCCCGCATGGCCGACCTCCTCGCCGTCACCCACGACTACTCGGCGGAGGGCTCCGACGCGGGACTGCCCGTGGTGTGGGAGCTGTGACGCCGACCCGTACGGACGCCCCGCAGACCGGGATCGTCGACGCCCACCACCATGTCTGGGACCTCTCCGTCCGCGACCAGGACTGGATCACCGGCCCCGAACTCGCCCCGCTGCGCCGCGACTTCACCCTCCGCGACCTGGAACCGGAGGCCCGCGCCGCCGGGGTCACCGCCACGGTGCTGGTGCAGACGGTCACCGTGCCCGAGGAGACCCCCGAGTTCCTGGCGCTGGCCGCCGGCAGCGACCTGGTCGCGGGGGTCGTCGGCTGGACCGACCTCACCGCTCCCGGGGTCGCCGCCGTCCTCGACGGGCTGCGCGAAGGTCCCGGCGGCGAGCACCTGGTGGGCATCCGCCATCAGGTGCAGGGCGAACCCGACCCCCGCTGGCTGCTCCGCCCGGACGTGCTGCGGGGCCTGGCCGCCGTCGCCGACGCGGGACTCGTCTACGACCTTCTGGTCAAGCCCCATCAGCTGCCGGCCGCGGTGGAGGCGGCGGCCCGCCTCCCGCACCTCACCTTCGTCCTCGATCACGCGGCGAAGCCGCCCGTGGCCACCGGCGAACTGGAGCCGTGGGCGGGCGAGATCAGGCGGCTGGCCGCCCTCCCCAACACCGTCTGCAAGCTCTCCGGGCTGGTCACGGAGGCGGACTGGACGACCTGGTCCGTGGCCGGACTCCGCCCGTACGCCGACACCGTGCTCGACGCCTTCGGCCCCCGCCGGCTGATGTTCGGCTCCGACTGGCCCGTCTGCGGGCTCGCCTGCGACTACCGCGAAGTCCTCGACACGGCCGAGGCGTTGCTGTCCGGCCTCGGCCCGGCAGAACACCGGGAGGTCTTCGCGGGCACCGCCGTCCGCGTCTACGGCCTGCGGACCTGAGCCAGGGCCGCCAGCTCCTCGGGGGTGCGCGGCCGGGCCGCCTCATCGGCCAACAGGCCCTGCTCGCGCAGCAGTTGAGCGACCGCGACACCCCAGGGGAGGCGTAGTCCGGCCTGCTGGAGGAGGTCGGTGCGGGCGAGCATCGTGGCCACCGGGCCCGTGCGCGCGCCGGACGGGGTGAGCAGGGCCGCGTCGTCGGCCCAGCGCAGGGCGAGGTCGACGTCGTGGGTGGCCATCACGACGGTGGTGCCGGACCGGCGCAGGTCGTCCAGGGTGGCGAGGAGCCGTTCCTGTCCGTCCGGGTCGAGCCCGGCCGTCGGCTCGTCGAGGATCAGGACCCGGGGCCGCATCGCGACCGCGCCGGCGATGGCGGTCCGCTTGCGCTGGCCGTAGGAGAGCAGATGGGTGGGCCGGTCGGCGAGCGCGGCGATGCCGAGCGCGCCGAGCGCCTCGTCGACCCGAACCCGCACCTGCGCGTCGGGCAGCCCGAGATTGAGCGGGCCGAACGACACGTCCTGGGCGACGGAGGCCGCGAACAGCTGGTCGTCCGGGTCCTGGACGACCAGCTGGACCGTGGTCCGCAGCCGGGTCAGACCCTTCCGGTCGTACGTCACCGGCCGTCCCCCGACCGCCAGTTCGCCCGTACGGGGCCGCAGTCCGCCGCTGAGCAGCCGCATCAGCGTCGTCTTGCCGCTGCCGTTGCGGCCCAGCAGGGCGAGCGCGCGCCCCTCGCGCACGTCGAAGTCGAGTTCGCTGAGCACGGTCGGACCGTCCTCGTACGCGAACGACGCGCCCCGCAGGGCGACGAGCACGGGCCTGCTCATCGGTGGTCTCCTTCGTGGATGCCCCGGCCTTCAGGACGGGGAGGAAACGAAGCCCCTGCGGAGCGGGGCAGGGAGAGCCGGTTCGCCGCCAGGGCGGACCGGCGTGCACCGGTCACCGGCCGACACCCGCCGCTCACACGGAACCTGATACGGTGTGAGGTGTGACGCGGCAGGTCAAGCGGGCTTTCAAGTACCGCTTCCACCCCACGGACGAGCAGGTAGCCGAGCTGTCGCGCACGTTCGGCTGTGTTCGTCTCGTCTACAACAAGGCGCTGGAGGACCGCACCCGGGCCTGGTACGGCGAGCAGCGCCGGATCTCCTACGTGCAGTCGTCGGCCGCGCTGACGCAGTGGAAGAAGACCGAGGAACTCGCCTTCCTGACGGAGGTGTCCTCCGTCCCGCTCCAGCAGGCGCTGCGCCATCTCCAGACGGCGTTCGGGCACTTCTTCGCCAAGCGTGCCAAGTACCCCCGGTACAAGAGCCGGAAGAAGTCCCGGTCGTCGGCCGAGTACACCCGCAGCGCCTTCACGTGGCGCGACGGGCAGCTGACTCTGGCCAAGATGGCCGAGCCGCTGGACATCCGCTGGTCCCGTCCCCTCCCGCAGGGCGCAGAGCCGACCACGGCGACCGTGTCCCGTGATGCTGCGGGCCGCTGGTTCGTGTCCCTGCTCGTCGAGGACACCATCACTCGCGCGCCCGCCACGACCGCTGCCGTCGGCCTGGACGCCGGGATCACCTCTCTGGTGACTCTGTCCACCGGAGAGAAGATCGCCAATCCCCGGCACGAGCGCCGTGACCGCGCACGCCTCGCCCGCGCCCAGCGGGAGCTGTCGCGGAAGGCGAAGGGCTCCAACAACCGGGCCAAGGCCCGCGTGAAGGTCGCCCGGGTGCACGCGCGGATCGCCGACCGGCGCCGGGACTTCCTGCACAAGCTGTCGACTCGACTCGTCCGTGAGAACCAAACGGTCGTGATCGAGGACCTCACCGTCCGCAACCTGCTGAAGAACGGCAGGCTCGCGCGCGCCATCTCGGATGCGGCCTGGACGGACCTGCGCATGATGCTGGAGTACAAGTGCGCCTGGTACGGGCGCGAACTCGTCGTGATCGACCGCTGGTTCCCCAGCTCCAAGCTGTGCGGAACCTGCGGCACGGTCGCGACGAAGATGCCGCTGAACGTCCGCGAGTGGACGTGTGACTGCGGCGCGGTGCACGACCGCGACGTGAATGCGGCACGCAACATCCTGGCCGCCGGGCTGGCGGCGTCTGCCTGTGGAGACGGTGTAAGACCTCAACGGGAGTCCTCCCGGACGGGGCGGTCGTCGGTGAAGCAGGAAGCCCAGCGGGCGACCGCTGGAATCCCCCGCCTTCAGGCGGGGGAGGAAGTCAAGTCAGCGGCCTTTCCAGAACGAAGGTGAGGGCGACCATGGCCGCGAGGAGCGCGACGCTGGCCGCGGTGAAGCGCACGGAGACCCGGGCCTCGGGCACCAGCACGCGAAGGGTGCCGTCGTACCCCCGCCCGGCGAGCCCGGTCTGTAGCCGCGCCGCCCGGTCGAAGGCCCGGACGAACGCGGTGGCGCCGAGACCGGCGAGCGAACGCCAGGTCGCGGCCCGCGTGGTGTGCCCCAGCCGGGCGGCCTGCGCCTCCCGGATCCGGCGCACGGAGTCCAGCAGGAGGAAGCTCATGCGGTACGTGACCAGGGCGACGTCCACCACCGGCGCGGGCACCCCGGCCTTCACCAGACGCGGCAACAGGTCCGACATGGGTGTGGTGAAGGCGAACAGCAGCACACCGAGGGAGGCGGCCGAGGTGCGCAGCAGCAGTTCACCGGCGCGGACCGGGCCGCCGTCGGCCAGGGTGACGAACCCGCCGGGTCCGCCCACCTGGACGAGCAGGGGCAGCGCGCCGGTCACGCAGAAGCCCAGCGGCACCCGGTAGGCGCGCCACAGCCGGCGGCCGGGCACGCCCGCGGGGCCCAGCAGCACGACGAGCGCGGTCAGCAGGACCAGGGCGGCGCCGGGCCAGGGGGGCAGGGAGATCGCGAGCAGGGTGAGGCCGAGCCCGAGCACGGCCTTGTCCACGGGATGGCGGCGGCGCCAGCGACTGCTGTGCGCCGCCGCGTCGATCGGCAGCACGACGGTCAGACCCGCCCGCCGGGAGAGCCCTCGGCGGGACCGCCGGACGGGCGTTCCCCGCCGGACGCGGACTTCGTGGCCCGGGAAGCCGATGCGGTCGGGGCCGAGGCGGTCGGGGCAGCCGACGTGGCCGTCGAGGACGATGCGGCTGTGGAGGCCGACGCGCCCGTGGAACCGAATGCGGTCGGCGACGCCGCCGCGCCCGCCGCCGCCGGCGTGGCCGCGGAAGCCGTGGAGGCCGCCGTGGCCGTCGCGCTCACCGGTGTCGTCGGGACCGTTCCGGTGCCGTCGGCGCCGTCCAGCCGCGCCCGGGCCCGCGCCTCGCCCTGGCGCCGGCCCCGGTGGATGCCGAAGTAGTAGGCGAGGACGCCGGCGCCGAGCGCGGCCTGAAGGGCGAAGAGGGCCGATTCGATCTCACCGGACGGTGGTTCGTAGAGAGGGGAGAACCAGGGCTCGTAGCTCGGCTTCATCTCCGTGATCGCGGTCTCCGCCTCGGCGTCCGAGCCCGTGAAGGGCTCTTTCTTGTGGTCGCCGAGGCCGAGGGCCAGTGGCAGGACGGCGAGCGCGGCCACGAGGAGCAGCAGCACGGTGTTGATCTTCGCGTTGCGGTTCACCGGGCCACCGCCTCTGTCCCGGCCTCGGTCGCGGTGGTGTCACGCCGGCCGGTCAGGAGCACGCCGAGCCGGGTCAGTTCACCCTTGCTGGACTGCACCAGCAGACGCATCACCAGCACGGTGAGGAGACCCTCGCTGACCGCGAGCGGGATCTGGGTGACGGCGAAGATGGAGCCGAACTTGCCGAGCGCGCCCAGGAAGCCGCTGCTGGGGTCGGGGAACGCGAGCGCCAGCTGCACGCTGGTGACGCAGTAGGTGACCAGGTCGGCGACGAAGGCGCCGAAGAACACGGTGACCATCAGCGGCACGTCGAACCGCCGCAGCAGCCGGTAGATGCAGTAGCCCGCCCAGGGGCCGGCGATCGCCATCGAGAAGACGTTGGCGCCGAGCGTGGTCAGGCCGCCGTGCGCGAGCAGCAGCGCCTGGAAGAGCAGGGTGATGGTGCCCAGGACCGCCATGATCGGGGGCCGGAACAGGATGGCGCCCAGTCCGGTACCGGTGGGGTGGGAGCAACTGCCGGTGACCGACGGCAGCTTCAGCGCCGACAGGACGAAGGTGAAGGCTCCCGAGGCACCGAGCAGCAGCGTGCTCTCGGGGTGCTCCTTCACCTCACGGGTGAGTGCCCGGACTCCGTGGACGACGAATGGCGCGGACGCGACGCCCCAGGCGATCGCGTGCGCCGGAGGAAGGAAACCCTCGGCTATGTGCATGGCTCAGCAGACCCTCTCCAGCACCTCGTGGATGGTTGACGCGCCTTGGTCGGTCTCCTGGCTCACGGGTCCCACCGCCCGTGCTCCGCCTTCCCGGGTCATATCAACCCAGTGGCTGTCCGTGAGGACTGGAGCCGGACTTCCCGATCACAGTGGCGAGGGCCGCACCGGCATCACACCGGATTTCCCGTTCACCAAGGCGTGGTGACAGTAGTGCCCACATAAGGGCGCTGACAAGCGGCGACGAGGGGCGCGCGGGCGCCGTGGAACAGCTCACACCCCGGCGCGCGCCCCACCCTCCCCATGACGCACACGAGTGACCCCACGACGACCGTGGACGGCGGGAACCGTTCGTACAGGTGACCGCCCTTGGCCACGGGTCCCGGCCTGCGCTTGAATGCACCCTTCATGCCGCCGGCCCAGGGAGTCCGCAGTGCACCGCCCCGCCTTCGTACGCAGTTCGCGCCGTCTCGGCGTCCTCACCGCGGCCGCGTTCGCGGTCGCCGTCGCCACCGCGGGGCCGGCCGCGGCCCACGCGGAGGTCGAGGCGGAGGGCGCCCGGGCCCTCGACCAGAACGTCGACCTGACCTTCTCCGCCGAGTCGGAGTCCGCCTCCGCCGGCATCACCGAGCTGGAGG
Source organism: Streptomyces bottropensis ATCC 25435 (assembly GCF_000383595.1). Classification (NCBI taxonomy): domain Bacteria; kingdom Bacillati; phylum Actinomycetota; class Actinomycetes; order Kitasatosporales; family Streptomycetaceae; genus Streptomyces; species Streptomyces bottropensis. The sequence continues at coordinate 4,525,070 of NZ_KB911581.1, forward strand.
TGATCCTCCCGAAGGGCATCGCCCCCGCCGACCTCACCTACAAGAAGGGCCCGGACGGCTGGAAGTTCACCCCGACCGCCCGGGGCTACACCGTCTCCGGCGCCAAGCTACCCGTGGGGGAGGACGTCGAGTACGTCGTCACCGTACGGCAGTTGCCCGACGCGAAGTCACTGGCCTTCAAGACCCTGCAGTCCTACAGCGACGGCAACGTCGACCGCTGGATCGAGCTGGAGGAGGAGGCCGAAGGAGACGGCCACGGCCACGGTCACCCGGCCCCCCGTCTGGACCTGAAGGCCGCCGCCCCGGGCGCCGAGGTCGTCAGCCCCACCCCGTCGGAGGAGCCCACCACGGCCGCCCCCTCGCCCGAACCCAGCGCGAAGACCTCCGCCCCGTCGGCACAGGCGGCGGCGGACAGCACCGACGACGACGGCTTCCCGGTCGTGCCCCTCGCCCTCGGCGCGGCCGTCGTCCTCGCCCTCGGCGGCGGCGTGTGGTGGCTCAGGTCCCGCAAGGGCGGGACCGCCTGACGTCCGCGCTCGGGACGACAGCCGCCGCTGTCGGAGCAAGGGGACGCGACGGCTCGGTGACGCACCCGCCCCGGCGGCCGGCTCACCGGCCCTCGGCCCGGCCTACGAATCGGTCTCGATCCGTGGCACGTCCTGGGGCGTCGCTGACGATCACGCCATCATGAGCCCATGAATCGGCGACCGCTGCGCCTCCACACCCCCGGGTGGTACACGGCCGACGGCTCGGCCTTCGACGTCGCGCTCGTCTACCCCATGCGCGGCCCCGCCGGGATCTTCGGCCCCACCTGCGGGGCGTGTGCGCGGCTGGCCGCCGAGGAGGTCAACAGGGCCGGGGGAGTGCTGGGCAGGGAGCTGCGGCTGGTCGAGGTCGACGGCGGGGCCGAGCCGTGGCGGGTCGCCGAGGACGTCGAGGCCCTGGTCGCCTCGGGCGCGGTGCAGGGCGTCACCGGCTGGCACATCTCCTCCGTGCGGCAGGCCGTGGCCCCACGGATCGCGCACCGGGTGCCCTACGTCTACACGGCCCTGTACGAGGGCGGGGAGCGCACCGAGGGCGTCTTCATGACGAGCGAGACGCCGTCCTGGCAGCTGCTGCCCGCGATGCGGCTGCTCGCGGAGTCCCGCGGGGTGCGCCGCTGGTTCGTCGTCGGCAACGACTACGTGTGGCCCCGCAGCACCGCGCGGGCGGCCCGGGGGTATGCCCGCGCGTGCCGGGGCCGGGTCAGCGGTGAGGCGTACCTGCCACTGGGCACCGAGGACTTCGGGCCCGTCCTGCGCCGCATCGAGCTGGCCGACGCCGACGGCGTCCTGATGCTCCTGGTCGGCAGCGACGCGGTCCGCTTCAACCGGGCCTTCGCCGCCGCCGGGCTGGACCGGCGGTGCTTGCGGCTGAGCACGCTGATGGACGAGAACATGCTGCTGGGCAGCGGCCCCGACGCCACCCTCGACCTGTACAGCGCCGCCGGCTACTTCGCCTCGCTCGCCGATCAGAACACCCTGGACTTCCACGGCCAGTACACCGGCCGCTACGGTCTGGAGGCGCCGACCCCGGGCAGCCTCGGCGAGTCCTGCTACGAGGGTGTCCTGCTGCTCGCCGCGCTCGTGGAACGGGCGGGCGCCCCGGACGTGTCGGCGATCGGGGCGGTCGCCGACACCGTCTCGTACGAGGGCCCGCGCGGGCTGCTCGGCCTGGACGGGCGGCATGTCCGCCAGCGCATCTACCTCGCGCGGGCGGACGGCTACGACTTCAACGTCCTCGCCCAGCTGCGCGCTCCGCACGACCTGAGCTGACCCGGCCCCGGCCGTCGGCGCTCCCGCCGCCCGCCAGATTCCGGGCCAGCCGGTCCAGCAGGATTTCGAGCCGGTGGCCGTCCTCTTCGGTGAGCGGTGGCTCCGACTCCGCCCAGTCGGCCCGCACTTCGCGGGCGAGCAGCTGCCAGCGCTCCCTGCCGCGCGGGGTGAGGTGGGCCAGGATACGGCGCCGGTCGACGGGGTCGACGCGGCGGAACAGCAGGTTCTGGTCGACGAGTTGGTCGATCAGCTTGGTCAGGCTCGGAGCCGGCAGGAAGGCGTGCTCGGCGAGGGCCGTCATGTTGTGACCGTGCCCGTCGGAGAGCAGGTCGAGCACCCGCCACGCCTCGACGGAACAGCCGAACTCGTCGAGGACGGACTGGACTCGGCGTACGGACAGGCGTTCCGCCCGGGTCAGCAGATGGAGCAGTTCCTCGGGCCGCCTCGCCATCGCACTCCTCGACTCGCTCTCCACCGACCCCGCGACGGTGGTGCCGGGAGCTTACCTTCGATCACCCCGCTCCTCACAGACAAACCAGGAGTGCATCCTTTCCGTGCGAAGTAACAATCATTTCGTGGCCCTCGGAAAATACTTCCTCAGGAAACTGTTCTTCAATTGCCGTGAAACGCCGGGGAAACAGTCCTCTCGCAGGCTGTGGTCGCACTTCAGCGACCTAGGAGGTATTGCATGTCCCGGATCGGCATCAGCAGACGTGGTCTGCTCGCGGGTGCGTCGGCCCTCGGTACGACCGCCGCCCTCAGCGCGTGCGGGGCCAAGACGGGCAGCGGTACGTCGTCGGCCGCGGGAGCGCAGGCGGACACCTCCGGAGACACCGTCAAGGTGGGTCTGCTGAACTCGCTCTCGGGCACCATGGCCATCAGCGAGGTCACCGTCCACAACGCGCTGCTGCTCGCGGTGAAGGAGATCAACGCCGCCGGTGGCGTACTGGGCAAGAAACTGAAGGCCGTCAGCCAGGACGGCGCCTCCGACTGGCCGACCTTCGCGGAGAAGGCGGAGGCCCTGATCACCGACGACAAGGTGGTCGCCACCTTCGGCTGCTGGACCTCCGCCAGCCGCAAGGCCGTCAAGCCGGTCTTCGAGCGCTACAGGTCGCTGCTGTTCTACCCCGTGCAGTACGAGGGTCTGGAGCAGTCCCCGTACATCTTCTACATCGGCGCCACCACCAACCAGCAGATCGTCCCCGCCCTCGACTACCTCAAGAAGCAGGGCCTGACGCGGCTGTACCTGGTGGGCAGCGACTACGTCTTCCCGCGCACCGCCAACAAGATCATCAGGGCGTACGCCGAGGCCCAGGGCATGACGGTGGTCGGCGAGGACTACGCCCCGCTCGGCTCCACCGAGTTCAGCACCATCGTCAACAAGGTCAAGGACGCGGGCGCGGACGCCGTCTTCAACACTCTCAACGGCGACAGCAACGTGGCCTTCTTCAAGGAGTACAAGTCCGCCGGACTGACCGCGAAGAGTCTGCCGGTGCTCTCGGTGTCGATCGCCGAGGAGGAGGTCAAGAGCATCGGCACCCAGTACCTGGACGGCCAGTTGACCGCCTGGAACTACTACGAGACCACGCCGGGCGCCGCCAACACCACGTTCGTGGCGGCCTACCAGGCGGCGTACGGCAAGGACAAGCCGACCAGCGACCCGATGGAGGCCGCGTACATCTCCGTGTACCTCTGGAAGGAGATGGTCGAGAAGGCCGGGTCCTTCGACGTGGCCAAGGTCAAGAAGGCCTCCGGCGGCATCGAACTCGACGCTCCCGAGGGCAAGGTCACGGTCGACGGCGCGACGCAGCACGTCTACAAGACGGCGCGGATCGGGAAGATCGGCTCGGACGGGCTGATCGAGGAGGTCTGGAACTCCGGCAAACCGATCAAGCCGGACCCGTATCTGAAGGGGTACGCCTGGGCGGCCGGCCTGTCGTGAGTCCGCGGGCCCGGTGGGGGTTCTCGCGCGGTTCCCCGCGCCCCTGAGAAGCAGGGGCCGCGCCCCATGGTTTTCGGCCCGCGGTCCCGTCGGCTTCCAGGCCCGCAGGGCCTGGTCCGTCAGGGGCGCGGCGAACCGCGCGAGAAGCGCCCACCGGACCCGCACCCGCCAACGCACCCCACCCCCCGACCGGGAGCCGCGTCATGACGGTCATCCTCAACCAGTCCTTCACCGGCATCAGCATCGGTGCCGTCCTCCTCCTCATCGCCCTCGGCCTCACCCTGACCTTCGGTCAGATGGGCGTGATCAACATGGCGCACGGCGAGTTCATCATGGCCGGCGCCTACACCACGTACGTGCTCCAGAAGTCCATCAGCGGCGCGGGTCTCTCCCTGCTCCTCGCCCTTCCGCTGGCCTTCCTGGTCGCCGGAGCGATGGGCGCGCTGCTCGAAGGGCTGCTCATCCGGCGGCTCTACACCAGACCCCTGGACACCCTGCTGGTCACCTGGGGCGTCTCCCTGATGCTCCAGCAGCTAGCCCGCGACATCTTCGGCGCCCCGAACGTCCAGACCCGCGCCCCGGACCTGCTCACCGGCAACATCGCGGTCGGCGGCATCACCTTCGCCACCAACCGACTGTTCATCCTCGGTCTCGCGCTGTTCTGCGTCCTCGGTCTCACCCTGATCCTGCGCACGACCCCGCTGGGCCGCCGCATCCGGGCCGTCGTGCAGAACAGGGACCTCGCCGAGGTGTCCGGCATCGCCACCGAGCGCGTGGACCGGACGACGTTCTTCATCGGCTCGGGCCTCGCGGGCGTGGCCGGGGTGGCGCTCACCCTGGTCGGCCCGATCGGCCCGACGATGGGCACCAACTACATCGTCGACGCCTTCCTGGTCGTGGTCGTCGGCGGCGTCGCCCAGCTCAAGGGCAGCGTCATCACCGCCTTCGCGCTCGGCGTCCTGCAGTCCGTGCTGGAGTACTCGACGACGGTCAGCGTCGCCAAGGTCATCGTGCTCGTGGCGATCGTCGCCTTCCTGCAGTGGCGACCCCAGGGCCTGTACACACTGCGCACCCGGAGCCTGGCATGACCACGACCACGCCCTCCCCCGAGAAGACGGCGCCCGTGCCGGAGCCGTCGCCGTCCCTCCTGGACCGCTTCCGCGTCCCCGGCGCCTTTCTCCTCGGCGCCGTCCTGCTGCTCGGCGTCGCCCCGCTCGCCCTGTCCGACTTCCGGCTCAACCTCCTCGCCAAATACCTGTGTTACGCGATCGTGGCGGTCGGCGTGAGCCTCGCCTGGGGCCGCGGTGGGCTGCTCGTCCTCGGCCAGGGCGTCTTCTTCGGCCTCGGCGGCTATGCCATGGCCATGCACCTGAAGCTCGCCGACGCCGCCGACGCCGGCCAGACCCTGCCCGACTTCATGCAGCTGTACGGCACGGGCGACACCCTGCCCTGGTGGTGGCAGCCGTTCGCGAACCCGCTCCTCGCCCTCGCCATGACCGTCCTGCTGCCGATGGCGGTCGCCGCGCTGCTCGGCTTCTTCGTCTTCCGCCGCCGGGTGAAGGGCGCGTACTTCGCGATCCTCAGCCAGGCGCTGGCCGCCGCCCTGGCCATCTGGCTCGTCGGCCAGCAGGCCACCACCGGCGGCACCAACGGCCTCACCGACATGCGGGGCTTCTTCGGGTACGACCTCGACGACCCGGTGAACCAGCGGATGGTGTACTTCGTCATCGCCGCCGTTCTGCTGCTGCTGATGGCCGCCGCCCGCCAGCTGTTCGTCAGCCGTTACGGCGAACTCCTCGTCGCCGTACGGGACTCCGAGGAGCGCGTCCGCTTCCTCGGCTACGACCCCGCCAACGTCAAGCTCGTCGCGTACGTCGTGGCGGCGGGCATGGCCGGCCTCGCGGGCGCCCTGTTCGTCCCGGCGGTCGGCATCATCTCCCCGGCGCTCATCGGCGTCGTCCCGTCCATCGGCTTCGTCATCGGCGCGGCGGTGGGCGGCCGGGCCTCCCTGGTGGGCGCCGTACTCGGCGCGATCGCGGTGGCCTGGGCGCAGAGCACCCTCTCCGACGCCTTCCCCGCCGCGTGGACCTACCTCCAGGGCCTGCTGTTCGTGCTGGCCGTCGGCTTCCTGCCCGGCGGCCTGGCCTCCCTGGCGAGCGTGGTGCGCCGCCGCCGTACCCCCACGGCCGGCCCCGCCGCCACGACCACGATCACGGCTCCGGCCTCGGCCCCGACAGGAGGAACCGCATGAGCGGCGAGGGACTGACGGTCCGCGATCTGCGGGTGACGTTCGACGGCTTCAAGGCCGTCGACGGCGTGGACCTCGACATCCACCCGGGCGACCTGCGCTTCCTCATCGGCCCGAACGGCGCCGGCAAGACCACGCTGGTCGACGCCGTCACGGGTCTGGTGAAGTCCACCGGATCGGTCCGCTTCGGCGGCGAGGAACTCATCGGCAGACCGGTGCACCGGATCGCCCGCAAGGGCATCGGCCGTACGTTCCAGACGGCCACCGTCTTCGAGGAGCTGACCGTCCTGCAGAACCTCGACATCGCGGCGGGCGCCGGACGAGGCCCGCTGACCATGCTCCGGCGCCGCAGGGGCGTACCGGAGGAGGTGACCCGGGCCCTGGAGACCACCGGTCTGACGGAGCTGGCCGACCGCCCCGCGGGTGTGCTCGCCCACGGCCAGAAGCAGTGGCTGGAGATCGGCATGCTGCTCGTCCAGGACGTGAAGCTGCTCCTGCTCGACGAACCGGTCGCCGGTATGAGCCACGACGAACGCGAGGCCACGGGCGAGCTGTTGCGGCGGATCGGCGAGGACCGCACGGTGGTGGTCATCGAGCACGACATGGACTTCGTGCGCTCCTTCGCCCGCAGCGTCACCGTCCTGCACGCCGGCCGGGTCCTCAGCGAGGGCTCCGTCACCGAGGTCCAGGCCGACGCCCGGGTCCAGGAGGTCTACCTCGGCCGCGCGTCGGAGCCCGAGCCCGTGTCGGTGACCGCCACGGAGCCGGTTTCCGCTCCCGTCCCCGTCGCCGAGGAGGCGTGACGACCATGCTGGAGATCAACTCCGTCCGGGCCGGCTATGACCGCACGACCGTGCTGCACGGCGTGAGCGTCTCCGTCCCGGGGGACGGCGTCGCGGCCGTCCTCGGCCACAACGGCGCCGGCAAGAGCACCCTCCTGCGCGCCGCCATGGGTCTGATCAAGCCGAAGGGCGGGACCGTCCTGCTGGACGGCGAGGACATCACCCGTCTCGCCCCGCACCAGCGGGTGGCCCGGGGCATGGCGTACGTCCCGCAGGGCCAGCAGTCCTTCCCGCACCTCACCACCGCCGAGAACCTGCAACTGGTCGCCGACGGCCGCCCGGACGGCAGGGAGGCGGTCGCGGAGGCCCTGGACCTGTTCCCGGTCCTGCGGGAGCTGTCCGGCCGCCGGGCCGGCCTCCTCTCCGGCGGTCAGCGCCAGCAACTCGCCCTCGCCCGCGCGCTGATCACCCGCCCTAGGCTCCTCCTGCTCGACGAGCCGACCGAGGGCATCCAGCCCTCGGTCGTCGCCGAGATCGAGGAGACGATCCTCGCCCTGACCCGCCGGGGCGGCCTCTGCGTCCTCCTCGTCGAACAGCACGTGGGCTTCGCCATGCGGGCGGCCCAGCGGTACTACGTCCTGGAGGCGGGCCGGGTCACCTCCTCGGGAGAAGGGGGGACGGGGGCCGAGCTCACCGTCCGGGCGGCGCTCAGCGTGTGACGGCGCCGGCCGGAGGCGGCCGGACCACGCGCCGCCGCTACCGGGCGTGCAGCCCGTCGGGGAGGTGTCCGTGGCTGTGCCGCCAGCCCGTGGGCACGCGCACGGCGCCCACCAGGTGGGGATGGCCGAGCGGGAGGTCCGCGTGCACGTGGGCCGTCGGCGCGGGGGCCGCGGGGGTCGCGCGAGAGGCGGCCGCCGACGCCGGCGGCCACAGCCGTACGGCCAGCAGCGCCCCGCCCAGGGCGATCGCCCCCAGCGCGAGCACGGCCCGGCCGAGCCCCGCCGCGCCCAGCCACCCGGCCAGTGGGTACGTCAGCAGCCAGCAGCCGTGCGAGAGGGAGAACTGTGCGGCGAACGCGGCCGTACGGTCCCCGGGCGCCACCGAGCGGCGCACCAGCCGCCCGGCCGGAGTGAGCACCGCCGAGGAGGCGGCGCCGAACGCGGCCCAGAGAACGAGCAGGGCGGGCAGCCGCCAACTCCCCTCCCGCGCGGCCGTGACGGCCCCGAGCCCGGCGAAGACGACGGTCAGGGACAGGGCGCCCGGCAGCATCACGGCCCGGTCCGGCACCCTGTCCAGCAGGCGGGGCAGCAGCAGGGCGACGGCCATCGACCCGGCGCCGTACGCCCCGAGCGCCAGCGGGACGGCACTCGCCGACAGGCCGAGCACATCGCGGACGTAGACCACGGAGTTGACCGTCACCGTCGCACCGGCCGCCGCGACCGCGAGGTTCAGGGCGAGCAGGGCCCGCAGCGCGGGGACACCGAGGAAGAGGCGGGTGCCGGCGGTGGCCCTGGCGAACACGCCACCGGTGCGGGGGAGGGGGGCGGCGGCCCGTTCGGGCAGGGCGGTGGAGACCACCAGCGCGGCCGAGGCGAGGAAACCGAGGACGGTGCCGGTGAACAGCCGGTCGTAGGTGACGACGGACAGCAGGGCGGCGGCGAGGGCGGGGGAGAAGAGGCTCTCCAGGTCGTACGCAAGCCGTGACATCGACAGCGCCCGTGTGTAGTCGCGCTCCTCGGGCAGTACGTCGGGGACGACGGCCTGGAACGTGGGGGTGAACGCGGCCGAGGCGGACTGCAGGAGGAACACCAGGACGTACACCTGCCAGACCTCACCGACGAACGGCAGCGACAGCGCGATCCCGGCGCGCACCAGATCCGCCGACACCATGAGCGCCCGGCGCGGCAGCCGGTCGGCGACCGCGCCGACGGCCGGGGCGATCACCACGTACGCCACCATCTTGATCGCCAGGGCCGTCCCGAGGACGGAACCGGCGTCGGCGCCCGCAAGGTCGTAGGCCAGCAGTCCGAGGGCGACGGTCGCGAGACCCGTGCCCACGAGAGCGACGACCTGGGCGGCGAACAGCCGCCGGTAGGCGCGATGACGCAGAACGGCGAGCATGCGAACGGCTCCCCTCGGCGTGGCGTCGGGTGTCGGTACGGCCCAGTGTAACCGTCATGTGCGCACCTGCGCACATGACGGCCTCCGAGCGTGCGACACCCCGTGTCGCCGACGAACCGCCTACGCTGGGGCCATGTCAGAACGCCACGCCGTGTCACCTGCGTCCGGCGCGCATCTGCGCGCCCCCGACAGCGCGCGGCTCGCCGAGGCGACCGGCGTGTTCGCGATGCTCTCCGACGCCACCCGGCTCCATCTGCTGTGGCTGCTCGCCCAGGGCGAGTCGGACGTCGGCTCCCTGGCGGAGCGCTGCGAGGCGTCCCGCACGGCGGTCAGCCAGCATCTGGCGAAACTACGGCTCGCCGGACTGGTGGACACCCGCCGGGAGGGCCGTCACATCCACTACAGCCTCGGCGACGGACATCTGCGCCGCCTGGTCATGGAAGCCCTCAGCCACGCGGACCACAGGGTCAGCGGGCAGGCGCCGCACGACTGAGGACGTCACCTCGCGCCGGTCACCGGCCCGATGGACTCCAGCGTCGGTACGGCCTCCGCGATCGAGCCGTCCGCCGCGAACACCATCCGGTCCAGGGTGGATTCACGGCGGACGCCGTCGCCGCGCGGGGTGCCGGGGCCGGGAACCGCGAACCGGTGGTAGCAGATGAACCAGTCGTCGGTGCCGGGGACGTTCACGACCGTGTGGTGGCCGGTGGCGAGGATGCCGTACCCCGGACGCTTGCGCAGAATGACACCCTGCTTCGTCCACGGGCCGAGCGGTGTGGGCCCGGTGGCGTAGGCGACGCGGTAGTCCTCGCTGCGGGTGTCGTCCTCGGACCACATGAAGTAGTAGACGCCCCGCCGCTTGACGACGAAGGCCCCCTCGCGGAAGCCGTCCGGGGTGAACCGCCGTACCCGCGCCGGGTCGAAGGACACCATGTCCTCGGCGAGAGGTACCCCGTAGGCCTCGCAGTTGCCCCAGTAGAGGTAGGCCGTGCCGTCGTCGTCCACGAAGACGGCCGGGTCGATCATCTGGCCCTCGTAGTCGTCGCGTCCGATGAGCGGCCGGTCGAGCGCGTCCCGGAACGGGCCGGTCGGGCTGTCCGCGACGGCCACGCCGATCTGCTGTTCGGCGCAGAAGTAGAAGTAGTACGACCCGTCGCGCTCCCCGGCGGCCGGCGCCCAGGCACAGCGGTCCGCCCAGCCGACGTCGGACTCCAGGTCGAGGACGACCCCGTGGCCCTGCCAGGTGACCAGGTCGTCGGAGGAGAACACCTCGAACCGTGTCCCGCCCCAGCCCTCGAAACCGTCGGTCGTCGGATAGATGTAGTAACGGCCCCCGAACTCCTGGATGTTGGGGTCGGCGTACAGTCCCGGCAGCAGCGGGCTGCGCATGTGCACGGCCTCGACGGTCCAGGTGCGCGCGGTTCCGTCCGCCGTCGTGACGGTGTACGGCCGCGGGGTGCGGAAGTCGCGCGGGGTGCCGGAGGGCGGATCGATGCGGGCGTCCGCCGACGCGACGAACTCCGGTGCCAGACCGTCGAGTTCGGCGCCCGGATGCAGGGGCAGGACGACCTTCGAGGCGGCGTCGTCCACGATCGCGTAGGCCTTCAGGCCGCCGGGGACGGTGGCGTCGACGACGGACGCCTTCGGCGCGTACGCGGCGAGCAGCCGCTCGTACTCGGCCCGCGTGACCGGCAGCACCGAACCGTGCCGGGCACCGGGCGGCAGCGCGAAGTCCTCGCAGGGGGTCCACCTGCCGGAATCGAGGTCGGAGGTCTCGAAGGGGACGTAGCCGCGCCCGCTGAACTCGTCGACGAACAGGTACCACGTGTTCTCGTCGGTGTTCGACCGGAAGACGATCGGTCCTTCACCCTGCTCGACCGCCCCCTGACCGATCCGGTCGGCCACGAACGCGTACGAGGTGTCGCACAGCCCGGCCGACTTCTCGACGGTGATGAACTTGCCGCCCGGGGTGGCGGGGGAGTTGCCGCGCTCGTCCTTGGTGAAGCGGTAGTACGTGCCGTCGTGGCGGACGACGGTCGAGTCGATGACCGAGTGTCCGGGGTCGTTCCAGACGCGGGGCTCGCCGAAGACGCGGAAGTCGCGGGTGGTCGCGTACAGCATCCTGTTGTGGGTCTCGGCGGTATGGCCGGGATCGTCCTCGGAGTAGAGCTTCGACGCCCAGAAGACGACGTACGCGTCGAGGCCGGGGTCGTGGCAGGCCTCGGGAGCCCAGACGTTGCCGGCGGTGTCGGGGGCGACACGCACGAGACGGTGATCGGTCCAGTGCACCAGGTCGGTGCTGTCCCAGACCATGAGCGAGGTGCTGCCGGTGCGCTGCACCCGGTCCCAGTCGCCGTCGGGCTCGCCGTGCATCCGGAGGTCGGTGGCGATCAGGTGGAACCGGTCGCCCTGCGGTGCGCGGACCACGAACGGATCGCGCAGCCCGCGCGTGCCGAGGTCCGAAGTGAGCACCGGCGCACCGCCGTTCAGCTCGCGCCAGCGCAGGGGATCGTTCCCCCGGCTGAGCGCGAACCTGATCCGCTCGCCGTCCGGGCTGCCCTCGCCGGTGAAGTAGACGAAGACGTATCCGGCGTACTCGTGCAAGCCGACCTCCAGTGCTGCGACCTTTTGACGCTTCCTGTTGGAAACTCGTCGAAGAGTGTTGCCATCTGTGGTGGCGGCGTCAATCGGAACGGGCCTCCGGAGCGGTCCGAAAGTTTCGGCGGCGGTGCGCGGCCCACGCGGTCGTCACCGCTTCCCGGCTTCGCGCCGTAGGGGGCGTCGGCCGGGTGGTGGTCACCCCTCCAGCCGGCGCAGCCGTTCCGCGTCGCAGGTGCGGGGGCAGGTGGAGCAGGCCTCGGCGGGGCGGATCGTGTAGTAGAGACAGCAGCCCACGCGGGTGCGGGTCGGGTGGTCGCGGCCGTCACTCGTACGGAGGGAACGGAAGTCGGCGCCGCCGGGGAAGGGCGCGTGGGCGGTGGGAAGCACCGCGGAGGCGGCGCGGACGCCGGCGGCTTCGTCGCCGCGCGCACGGCCGAGGTACCAGAGGCCGGAGACCAGGTCGTCGGAGACCAGGCCCCACAGCGCACGCGAGCCCCGGCGGACGTACGGGCCCATCGCGTCCAGCACCGGGCCCATGTGGTCCGCGACGGCGGCCCGCAACCCGGCGCGCAAGGCCTCCTCGTGGGGCACCGCACGGGCACCGGGCAGGACCGCCACCGGGTCGTCCGGCAGGCAGACGAGTCCGGCGCCGGGCCGCACCTCGAACATGCCCGTCGCGAGGTCGACCCGTATGTCGTCGGGGGCGATACGGGGTACGCGCCGCTCCAGGTACCAGACTCCGCTCATCAGCAGGCCGACCGACCATGCGTAGTCGTGCAGGGCGCGGGAGGCGGCGACATGCCGGGGCGCGGAGTGGTCGTAGCGGTCCTGGATGCGGGCGGTCTCCGCGTCGACGAACGCCTCGACGGCATGCTGACCGTCCATCAGCCCGACGGTGGGCGTGCCGATCCGGGGTGAGAGCGGGCCGGAGGGCGGCCGTTGCCGGTCGGCCGGGCGGCCGGATTCCGCCACGCGCACGGCCAGGGCTTCGCACTCCGCGTCCAGACGGCGGTAGGCGGCGGCGAGGAGTTCCGGGACGGGCGTGGCGGTGTCGGCCTGGGTGTTCTCCAGGTGGACCACGGTCATCGGTCACTCCAGAGCGTGAAGGGGGTTTGGCGGTCGGGGTAGGTGAGGCTTACCTTATCCACAAGATCGCGTAGCGATGACCAGACTCACCCCGAGGAGATCGACCGGGCCGACGCCGACCTGATCTTCGACACATCCGCCGGCACACCGCACAGGAGTCGGCGGAAGCGGATCACCTCCCACCCCGTCCTTCCCGGCACGAGACCCGGATGCCCGGATGCCCGGCAGTCGGCTTCCGGACGTCCGGGCGGCCCGGGTGGCCGGGAGAGGCCCGCCGCCGTTCCGAGGACCACCGGCGCAGGGCTGCCCGAGCAGTGACTGCCATGTGCCCGGGGCGGCCCCCACCGCGAGCCGGGCCCGTCCCGCCGACACCCCACCCGCCAGCGGAAGTTGTGCACCACCCGATGCGTCTGTACCTGCTCGCCCTGAACCCCACCGACTCCGTCACCGAGGGCTTCCTGCCCGCCGCGGCCCGGCTCGGCCTGCACGTCACCGTCCTCACCGACCAGCCCGACGCCCATCGCGCCGCGTACCCCGAGACCGAGATCCTGGAGTGCGACGTACGGGACCACCGTGCCGTCGTCACCCGGATCTCCACCCATCACCGGCCCGACGCGGTCTTCACCAACAGCGACCACCTGCAGACTCAGGCCGCCCTCGCCGCCCACTACTTCGGACTCCCCGGCAAGGACTGGCGGGCCACCCTGCGCGCGAAGGACAAGGGCGAGATGCGCCGCCGTCTGGCCGCCGCCGGCGCGGACACCGTCTGGTCCGCCGAGGTCGGTGACCCGGCCGGCCTCACCGGCCCGCTCGTCGCCGACGCCCCCTATCCCTGTGTCGTCAAACCCCGCGAAGGAGTCGCCAGCGAGGACGTCGTGCTCGTGACCGGCGCGGGGGACCTCGTGGCCCGCGGCAAGGAGATCCTGGCCCGGCGTCCGGGCGCCACCCTCGTCGTCGAGGAGTACCTGCCCGGCGAGCTGTACACCCTGGAGACCCTCGGCGACGGCCGGATCCGTCATGTCATCGGCGGCTTCCACACCACACTGTCCCCGTTGCCGTACTTCGTCGAGGAGCGGCTGACCTTCGTCCCGGCCCACCCCGAACCGGTCGTCGCGCAGATCCTCGCCCAACTCGACGCGCTCGGCGTCGGGTTCGGTGCCTGCCACACCGAGTTCGTGGTCCACGACGGCCGGGCCCGCATCATCGAGGTCAACTACCGTGCCATCGGCGACCAGTGCGACCTGCTGCTCGCGCGGCTCCTGGACCTGCCGCTCTTCGACCACATCCTCCGCACCCACCTCGGCGAGCCACTGCCCGCCGACCTGGGCATCGGACGCGAGGGCGCGGCCCGCCTGGACTACCCCTGCGCCGACCGGGCCGGCACCCTCGTCGCCGCACCCGGCCCGACCGAACTCGACGTCGACGGCGTACATCTGACCTACCGTCCGCTGCGCCGGACCGGCGAACACCACGACCTGTACCGGACCAACCGCGACTACCTCGGCGTCCTCCACGCCACCGGCACCTCCCAGGAGACCGTCGACCGGGTCGCGGCGGACTTCCTCGCCGCCCAGCGCTGGGAGATCCAGCCATGAACACCGCCACCCACCTCACGCCCGCCGCCACCGAGCACGCGCCCGCCGCTACCGAGCACGGGCCCCCCGAGAGCGCTCACGCGCCCGCCGCCCGCCCCACCTCCGACGCCCCCGCGCACACCGCCGAAGCGGCACTCCTCACCCGCGTGCTCGGCGCCCTGCTCCGCGAGGACGTCGTCGGCCTGCGCTCCCGCAGCACCCTCGTGCACCACCCCGACGGCCCCTGGCTCCGCCTGCCCGCCGCTGCCGACGCCCTCCTGATGCCTGTCGCCGAGGACGGCTTCCAGCACACCCACGCCGCCCGACTGCCGCTGCTCGTCCGGGAGTCGGACGGCACGCGCCTCGTCACCTGCGGCTCCGTCCTCGCCGCGCTGCGCGACCTCGCCGAGCCCGTCGACCGCGCCGGCTTCGACGCCTTCGCCGAGGAGTGCCGCCAGACCCTCGCCACGATGTTGCTGCACGAGGCGACGGCGCAGGAGACCGCGGACGGCCTCACCGACCTGTACGGCGCCGACCCCGCCGACTGGACGGGCCTGCGCGCCGGCCTCGCCTACGACACCCTCGCCGCCCGCCTCGACCACCCGGTCTACCCGACGGCACGCGGCCGCTCCGGCCTCGACGAGGAACAACTGCGGCTCTACGCGCCGGAGTTCCACCCGAGCTTCCCGCTTCGGTGGCTCGCCCTGCCCCGGGAGTCCGTCTCCGTGACCGGGGACCTCCCCGACGGCTGGCCCACCCCCTCCGGGCTCGGTCTCGCCGGCCTCGACCCCACCCATGTCACCCTGCCCGTGCACCCGTCGACCGTCGGCGCGCCTCTCGACGCGGCCCTGCGCGAGGCGGGACTCGCCGGCCGTGCCGTACTCGCCGACCGGCCGTACCTCTCGGTCGTCCCCACCCTGTCGATGCGTACGGTCGCCCCGGCCGCCGCTCCCGCGCTGCACCTCAAACTGCCGCTGGCGACCGCCACCCTGGGCCTGCGCAACAAGCGGTCCATCAAGCCCGGCACGCTCGCCGACGGCGCCGCCGGACAGCGGCTGCTGGCGGCGGTGACCGACCGCGAGCCCCGCTTCCGGGGCCGGGTGCTGCACGCCGACGAGTCGGTGTACGCGCACGCCGGTCACGAGATGCTCGCCGTGCTGTGCCGCCGCCTCCCGGCGGACCTCGACGACGCGGCCGTCGTCCCCATGGCCGCCCTCCTCGCCCCGGCACCCGGCGGGCGACTGGTCCTCGACCACCTCGCCGACCGCTTCCACGGCGGTGACCCGATCGCGCTGCTGGACGCCGTGCTCACCCTGCTGTTCGACTGGCAGACCACGCTCTTCGGCTACGGCATCGCGCTGGAGTCGCACCAGCAGAACGTCTCCCTGGTCCTCGGCCCCGCCCCCGCCGAGCTGCGGTTGCTGCTGAAGGACAACGACGGTCCGCGCGTCGACCGCGTCCGCCTGGCCGCCGCGTTCGGCGCACGCGAAGGGGAGGGCGGCGGCACCTGGGGCTTCGACGACGCCCGCACCTTCACCCCCGACGACCGCGCGGTGACCGATGTCTTCACCACCATCACGGTCCACCTGTGCGCCGGGGCCTACGCGTTCGGCCTCGCCCGGCACGGCCGCGCCCCGCTGCCGGAACTGCTGAGCCTCGTACGGGAGCGGCTCGCCGAGGCCGTCAACCGCCTCGGCGGTGACGCGGCGGCCGTACTGCGCGCGCGGGTGCTGCACGCCCCCGAGCTGCCGGTGAAGGCGATGGTGACCGCCGGGACCCTGCTGAGCAAGGAGCGGTCGGGCGCCGCCGACATCAACAAGCACTACACCACCGGCCCCAACTACCTGCTCAGGCCGTCGCCGTCGCCGCCGGAGTGACCGCCCCGCCCCCACGTCCGCGTACCCGCTGGAGCCACCGCATGCCCCCGCTCACCGACTCGCTCGGTACCACCCGTCTCCCCACCGCCGACGACGCCGTCGCCCACACCCTCCTGAACTGTCTGCTGCGCGAGGTGTCGGGCCCCGAACACCAGACCGCCGTCAGTGACGGCCACCTCCTGCTGCGCCTGCCCCGCCGCGGCCTCCTCCTCCGGGTGGCCCTGCGCCGCACCTCCCTTCTGGGCGCCCACCGCTTCACCGGCCCCGTCCACGAGCGGTCCGACACCGGCTGGACGCGGCTGGACTGGCGCCGCCTCGCCGAGTACACGCACGACGAACTGTCCCTGCGCACCGGCGTCCGCAACCCCGAGTTCCTGCACCAGGTCGACTCCGGTCACCGCACCCTCGCCACCACACTCAGTGCCCGCGAGACCGGCACACACCTCCCGCACGGGCGCCCGGACTATCTCGCCTCCGAGCAGTCCCTGCTGTTCGGCCACCGCTTCCACCCCACTCCCAAGGCCCGCACCGGCGACACCGAGGCATGGCAGTCGTACGCCCCCGAGGCCGGCGCCTCCTTCCCGCTGCGCCGCCTCGCCGTCCGCGACCACCTCATCGCCGAGGAGAGCGCCGAGGCGGGGGCCACCGACGTGCTCGACCGGGACCCCGGCGACGTCCCCGGGGGCTACCGCCCGCTGCCCGCCCACCCCTGGCAGTACGAGATGCTGCGCGGACACCGGCTGCTGCGTGCGGCGCTGGGCCGCGGCGACATCCTCGACCTGGGCCCCGGCGGCCGGGAGTACGCGGCCACCGCCTCCGTCCGCACCCTCTTCGACGGTGACGCCTTCCTGAAGTTCAGCCTCAACGTCCGTATCACCAACTGCGTTCGCAAGAACGCCAGTTACGAACTCTCCGGCGCCGTCGCCCTCACCCGCCTCCTCGCCCCGGTCCTCACCGACCTGGAGAGCCGCTTCCCCGGCAGCGCGATGCTCCGCGAACCCGCCTACCGCAGCCTCGCCGTCCCCGGCCCCGACGGCGCCCCCGACCGGGCCCTCCTCGAAGGCTTCGGTGTGATCGTCCGCGAAGGCCTGTCCCGGCGCCTGCTGCCCGGCACCACCCCGCTGCTCGCGGCCGCCGTCGCCGACGAGTACCCGACCAGCGCCGCCCACATCTCCCGCCTTCTCGACGGTACCGGCCCCGAGACCGCCCTGACCTGGTGGAGGTCCTACCTCCGCCTCCTCCTGCCGCCGGTCCTCGCCGCCTATTTCGACCACGGGCTCGTCCTCGAACCCCACCTCCAGAACGTCCTCGTCTGCGTCGACACCGACGGCATGCCCGCCCAGGTCCTCTTCCGCGACCTGGAGGGCGCCAAGCTCGTCCCCGACCACCACACCGACGCCCTCGCGGCCCTCCCGCCCGAGGTCGCCGGCCCGATGTCGTACGACGCCCGGCGCGGCTGGGACCGCGTCGTGTACTGCCTCCTCGTCAACCACGTCGCCGAGCTCCTCGCCGCCCTCGCCGACCTGCACCCCGGGACCGAGCGCGACCTGTGGGCGGCCGTTCGCGCGACCCTGCGGACCCACGCCGACGAGGAGGGCTGCCCGCCCCTTCTCTCCGCCCTCCTCGCCGGGGACCCGCTCCCCGCCAAGGCCAATCTGCTCACCCGCTGGGAGCGCAGGGCCGACCGCGAGGCCGGCTACGTCCGCCTGCCCTCCCCCCTCGCCGAGGACGTCCTGCGCCGGGGCGCCCGATGATCCAGGAGCCGTCGATGACCCTGCCCACCCCCGCCGTACGCGACCGTGTCCTGTCCCTGCCGTCCACCCGACTCCCCGCCTACGTGTACGACCTGACGGCGCTGCGCGACCACGCCGCGCAGGTGCGGGCCGCCCTCCCCGACCGGGTCGAGCTGTACTACGCGGCCAAGGCCAACCCCGAGCCGGAGATCCTGGCCGCGCTCGGTCCGTACGTCGACGGCTACGAGGTGTCCTCCGGCGGTGAACTCGCCCACGTGGCGCGGGCCGTACCGGACAGAGCGCTGGCTTTCGGCGGCCCCGGCAAGACCCCGGACGAGATCCGGACCGCCCTGGAGCGGGGCGTCGCGCGCTTCCACGTCGAGAGCGAGCACGAGCTGCGGATGCTCGGCGAGCTGGCACGCCGGGTGGCACCGGCCGGGCCCGTCGGGGTACTGCTCCGCTTCAACCTCGCGGTGGCGGACGGCTCGCTCGCGGGCAGCTCACTCGCGATGGGCGGCCGGCCCACCCCCTTCGGCCTGGACCCGACCCGGGCGGCGGACGTACTGCGCCCGCTCACCGACGGCACCTACCCGCACCTCGAACCGCTGGGCGTCCACGCCCACCTGGCGAGCGGGCTCGACGCCCCCGAACTGCTCCTCCTCGCCCGCTCGATCGTCGAATGGGCGACGGCACTGGACGTACCGCCGCGCGAGGTGAACGTCGGCGGCGGCATGGCCGTCGACTACACGAGCCCCGAGAGCCGATTCGACTGGAAGCAGTACGGCGAAGGCCTCGCCCGGCTCGCCGACAAGCACCCGGAACTGACACTGCGCATCGAACCCGGGCGGGCCCTCACCGCCTACTGCGGCTGGTACGCCACCGAGGTGCTCGACGTGAAGCACAGCCACGGGGAGGAGTTCGCCGTGGTCAGGGGCGGCACCCACCATCTGCGCACCCCGGCGACCAAGGGCCACGACCAGCCGTGCTCGGTGCTGCCGGTGGCGCGGTGGCCGCACTCGTGGCCGCGCCCGGCGGCACAGGGGGAGCGCGTCAGCCTCGCCGGGCAGCTGTGCACCCCGAAGGACCTCCTCGCGCGCCGGGTGCACGCGCCGGGGCTGCGGGCGGGGGACCGGGTCGCCTTCGCCCTCGCGGGCGCCTACGCCTGGAACATCTCGCACCACGACTTCCTGATGCACCCCCACCCTGGCTTCCACTTCGTCGCCTGACTCCCGTTCGCCCCGCCAGGCAACCCGATCGCCCGCCCGGCCCCTCTGGTGGAGTGTGACCGTTGACAGGCGGGCAGGCCGGGCGCAGACTCATGCGCACAACATAGTGAAGCAAATTTCACCTGACGAACAAGCTCGGGACCCGGGGACGGGACGCGGCTCGTCCTCAACGACGAGGAGTACTCAATGCACACCACTGTCGGCATCATCGGCGGCGGCCCGGCAGGGCTGCTGCTGGCCCGTCTGCTGCACAACGCGGGAATCGACAGTGTGGTTCTGGAACGCAAGGACCGCGCCTACGTCGAGCAGCGCCAGCGCGCCGGAATCCTGGAGCAGGCCACCGTCGACGTGCTGCGCTCGGCCGGCGCGGGGGCCCGGCTGGACGCCGAGGGCATCCCTCACGACGGCATCGAACTGCGCTTCGACGGCCGCGCCCACCGCGTCGACTTCCCCGAACTGACCGGCGGGCGCCGGGTGTGGGTCTACGCCCAGACCGAGGTCGTCAAGGACCTCATCGCCCTCCAGCTCACCGGCGGCGGCCCCCTGCTGTTCGAGGCCGAGGTGCACGCGGTGGAGGGCGCCGACAGCGACCGCCCGTCGATCCGTTACACCCACGAGGGCCGCGAGCAGGTCCTGACCTGCGACTACGTGGTCGGCTGCGACGGCTTCCACGGTGTGGCCCGCGACGCCGTCCCGGCCGGCGTGCGCACGACGTACGAGCGGACCTACCCCTACTCCTGGCTGGGCATCCTCGCCGACGCCCCGCCCGTCTACGACGAGCTGATCTACGCCCACTCCGAGCGCGGCTTCGCGCTGGCGAGCATGCGGTCGCCGTCCGTGAGCCGCCTCTACCTCCAGGTCCCGAACGGCACGGACCCGGCCGACTGGTCCGACGAGCGCATCTGGGACGAGCTGGACGCCCGCCTCGCGCTCACCGCCCACCCCGGCTGGCGGCTCAAGCGCGGGCCCGTCACCTCCAAGGCCGTCCTCCCGATGCGCAGCCACGTCACGGAGCCGATGCGCTACGGCCGGGTGTTCCTGGCCGGCGACGCCGCGCACATCGTGCCGCCCACCGGCGCCAAGGGGCTGAACCTGGCCGCCACCGACGTCATCGTGCTGGCCCGCGCCTTCGCCCGGCTCAGGGAGACCGGGGCGACCGAGCTGCTCGACGCCTACTCGGACACCTGTCTGCGCCGGGTCTGGCGGGCCGAGCACTTCTCCTACTTCATGACCACGACCCTGCACGCGGACCCGGACCAGTCCCCGTTCGAGACCAGGCTCCAGCTCTCGCAGCTCGACCGGGTCGCCACCTCGCGCCACGCGGCGACCGAACTGGCGGAGAACTACACGGGGCTGTCGCTGGAGGCCGATTCCTGACCGGGCGGTGGCGAGCGCTCGGCGGTGGGCATCGCCGGCGCGACCGCGCGAACGCCGAGGGGCGTGGCGTCGAACGAATCTGTTCGACGCCACGCCCCTCGGCGTTCGCTGGGGGTCGTCAGTGCGCGCCCAGGCCGCCACTGCCGAAGCCGCCGCTGCTGTTCTTGCTCCAGCGGGGCCGCTCCTTGTCCGGGCTCGGCCGGGTCCCCTGGTTGCCGTGCACCTCGTAGGGCGTCAGCCGGCGGTCGCTCTGGGGGATCTCGTCTGGCTCGCGGTTCAGCTGCTCCTCACGGACGGGGCCGCCCTCGGGGATTTGGGGCTGCTCGTCGGGGCGCGGTCGGCGCGGCTCACGAGCGCGTACGCGGGCGCCCAGCCACAGGGCGCCGATGAGCATGGCGACCACCACGAGGCCTGCCACGAACGGGGCGGCACCGGCCAGTACGCTTCGTTCTGCGGCTATATCAGTCCATTCCATGTTCATAAGGGATGAATACCCCCAATATGTCGAGTGAACCGGTCCGCTTCGAACGGCTCGTGCCCGGGTGCCCTGTCCGGACTCCCGGAAACGGACCCCCCGAACCGCGTCCCGGGCGGATCCCGGTGGCCCGTGTTTGGTGCGAGGGGCACCGGCTACCCGCCCGGGGTGACCACGACGACGACATCCCAGCAGGAACTCATCCAATTCCTCGAGGACCGCTTCGCCTGTGCGCAGGCGTGCACCGAATGCGCACGGGCGTGCGCGCTACGGGCGAGCCTCGCCGATCCCGACGGGCCCGAGGCTCAGGAGAAGATGCGCCGCAAGGCCATCATGTGCGCGGAGGTGTGCGACGCCACGTGCCGGGCGCTCTCGGAGGAGGCCAACCTCGACGAGGCGGGCATCCGCCTCCAGGTGGAGTGGTGCCGCACCGTCGCCCTGGAGTGCGCACGCGTCTTCGACGATTCTCCCGGAGCCCACGACGGCGCCAAGGCCTGCCGGGAGTGCGCCCAGGCCTGCACGGACTTCCTCACCACCCTCCGCTGAGCACCCGGGTGGCGGAAATGGCCCCCGCCTCCGCTCTTCCCCATTACTGGAACACGTTCTAGCGTGTGCGCCGTCAGGTCGGCCTTGGGGAGCCTGGAGGCGCCGTGCACCTCGAATACACGCCCGAGCAGCAGCGGTTGCGCACCGAACTGCGCGCCTACTTCGCCGAGTTGGTCCCGGAGGGCGCCTACACCCGGCACGCCGACCCGGCGGCGCAGAAGCGCTTCTACCGTGCGACCATCCGCCGCCTCGGCGCCGACGGCCGGCTCGGCGCGGGCTGGCCGGAGGAGTACGGCGGACGCGGCCTGACCGCGATCGAGCAGTTCATCTTCTTCGACGAGGCCGCCCAGGCGGGTGTCCCGCTGCCACTGATGGCGCTCAACACGGTCGGCCCGACGATCATGCAGTTCGGCACCGAGGAACAGAAGTCGTACTTCCTGCCGCGGATCCTGTCCGGCGAACTCGACTTCGCCATCGGCTACAGCGAGCCCGACGCGGGCACCGACCTGGCCGCGCTGAAGACCCGCGCGGTCCGGGACGGCGACCACTACGTCGTCAACGGACAGAAGATCTGGACGACCAACGGCGACACGGCCGACTGGGTGTGGCTCGCGGTGCGCACCGACCCCGACGCCCCGCCCCACAAGGGCATCACGATGCTCCTCGTCCCCACCTCGGAACCCGGCTACTCCTGCACCCTCATCAACACCCTCGCCTCGCACGACACCACCGCCAGCTACTACGAGAACATCCGCGTCCCCGTCTCCCGCCGCGTGGGAGAGGAGAACAAGGGCTGGCGGCTGATCACCAACCAGCTCAACCACGAGCGCGTCACCCTCGCCGCCCACGGCACGATGGCCATCCGCTCGCTGCACAACGTCCAGCGCTGGGCCATGGAGACCAAGCTCGCCGACGGCCGCCGTGTCATCGACCTGCCCTGGGTCCGCCGCCGCCTCGCCCAGACGCATACCCGGCTCGACGCCCTCAAGCTCCTCAACTGGCGCATGGTCAGCGCCCTCCAGGAGGGCACCCTCACCCCGCAGGACGCCTCCGCCGTCAAGGTCTACGGCTCCGAGGCCCGCCGAGACGCCTACGCCTGGCTCATGGAGATCGTCGCCGCCGCCGGCGCGCTCAAGGAGGGCTCCGCGGGCACCGTCCTGCACGGCGAACTCGAACGCGGCTACCGCTCGGCCGTCATCTTCACCTTCGGCGGCGGCAACAACGAGATCCAGCGCGAGATCATCTCGTGGATCGGCCTCGGGATGCCCAGGGTGCGACGCTAGCCGCTTGTGACGAGGATTTTCAGTTGGCACAAAAGAGGGATAGTTGGCATCAAGATCACCGAGATTTCTCAGAGGTGAAGGCGCATCACTTCGATGCACCTGGCTCGGGCCGCGTTCGATCGGTCCCGGGGGTACGGGACTCCGAGATTCATTCCGCTGTCTGTGTCGATCGGTGGCTGCTGCCAGGCGAGGCTCATCTGAGCGCCGGCTTCCGCTCGCGCCGTGGCCACGAGGGTTGCGTAGGGGCCCGCGACGGTTGTGGCCTCGATCTGGAGCAGCCGAACGTCCCGCACGGCAGGCCGACCGACCCAGGCACCGGCCCGGGCGGGCGCCTAAGGTCGTGTATGTGACCGCCCCGTGGGAGGAGGCCCTTGTGGAAATCATCGCGTACGGAGTTCTGGCCGATGAACAGCCACTTCTGCGGGACGCCTTCGCCAGGGCGTTCGCCGACCGCCACGAACTGCGCTGCCTGGACCTGTTCCTGAACCGGGACACCGTCCCGATCGCGGCAGGCCATGAGGTCGTGCTCAGCAGCGTGAACGACACCCTCGACGCCGAGGTGCTGCGCCACCTGGCCAAGCACGGCACCAAACTGATCGCCCAGCGGTCCACCGGCTACAACAACATCGACCTGGCCACAGCCCGGGAACGGGGACTGACGGTGGCCCGGGTGTCGTACTACTCGCCCTACTCGGTCGCCGAGTTCGCCTGGGCACTCGCCCTGGCCGTGGGCCGCCGGATCGTACGGGCCGCGCACCGAACCCGCGAGTTCGACTTCCGGCTCGACGGGCTCATGGGCCGCGACCTGCACGGCCGCACCGCCGGGGTGATGGGCACCGGCAAGATCGGTACGGCGTTCGCCCGCATTGCCCACGGCTTCGGCATGCGACTGCTCGGCTGGGACATCGCGGAGAACGCCGACTGCCTGGCCCTCGGCATGGAATACGTCCCCCGCGAACGCCTGTTCGCCGACTCCGACCTGATCAGCCTGCACGTACCGCTGCTGCCGGACACCCACCACCTCGTGGACGCCAAGGCCCTCGCCCTGATGAAGGACGACGCGGTCCTGGTCAACTCCAGCCGCGGCGGGCTGGTCGACACCGACGCCTTGTTGGCCACCCTGCGCGTCGGCCGCCTCAGCGGGGTGGGCCTGGACGTGTACGAGGAGGAGGCCGGGGTCTTCTTCCTCGACAAGTCCCTGGAAGTGATGACCGACGAACGCCTGGCCCGGCTGATGACTCTCCCCAACGTGCTGGTCACCTCACACCAGGCGTACTTCACCCGGGACGCCGTCGGCCAGATCGCCGAGACCACAGTGAGCAACATCCAGGACTACTTCGCCGACCGCACGAGCGGCAACACGCTCATCCATCCGGGATCCGGATGAGACGGACGGACGGCATCGGCGGCCGGTGTGCCGGCGATCAGGATTCCCAACCTGTCTGGCGAGCCTCAGGCGCTGGATCGCTCGTAGATTGGAAACGCAGGCGCCGCCCTCACAGGCCAGGGTGAGCAGGTGATGACGACGGACATTGATTTCACGGCGTTCTTCGACGCCACCCCAAGCCCGTACCTCATGCTGGACACGGACATGGTGATCCGCTACGTCAACACTGCATATCTGCTGACCACCGGCCGTGCCAGGGATCAGCTGATCGGGAAGTACTTCTTCGACGCCCTGCCGAAGAATCCCGGCACCCTCGACGACGCACAAGAGAACGTGAAGGCGTTGCTGCTCCGGGTCCTGGACACCGGAGAACCGGACACCTTGGTGCTGCAGCGCTACGACCTTCCCGACCTCCACGAGCCAGGCAGGTTTGAGGAGCGATGGTGGTCTGAGATCCACACCCCGGTTCCCGGGCTTGACGGCGAAGTGAGGTTGATCGTCCAACGGTCTGAGGACGTCACCGCCTTCATCCACTCACGCCGATAAACATCGTCAGAAGGTCATGGACTGCCAGGGGCATCCGGTCTCCCGTGCCCGTATCGGCCGAAGGGTGCCAGCCTTGCTTCTTTCACGGCTGAGCGCCGTCGCGGCCGTGGTCGGCTGCGTAGGCGGCGAACACGTCCGTCGGCGGTCCGCCCGTATGGAGGAAACGCTGGTCGAGGATGGTGGCGAGGTCCTTCAACGCACCGGCGAGCAGCGCGCCGGCCAGTCGCACCTCGGGCCGTGCCGCCGCCTGCCCGCGCTGGGCGAGCACGGTGGCGTAGCAGACCATGGCGGCCAGCGACGAGTGGTCCTCCCCGTCATGGAAGTAGTACGCCTCGGCGTACTGGGTGAAGTCGATGCGGACGCGTGCGACTTCTGTGGCCAGGCTGTCCAGCAGCAGCGCCCCCGCAGTGCAGTCGATCTGCTGAGTCGTCGGATCCGCATCGCGCAGCAGAGCCAGTCGGACAGCCAGGACCCTCCTGCGGGTCAGCGCCGGATAGATCTCCAGCACCCAGGAGACGGTGGCCGTCAGAAGGGCGAAACCGATGAGGGCTTCGAGCGGTGAGACGAGTCGGAGCCAGCCCTCGTCGGGTGCGATGTCACCCAGCCCCAGGGTGGCCACCGTGACGAGTGACAGATACACGGAGTCGAGCAGCGCCGGCTCCTGTGCTGCCTGGGAGCCGGGGGAGAAGGTGAACGCCCCCGGCATGTGGGGCCAGTAGACGATCGCCCAGCCGAGGACGACGGTGACGGCCCACATGCTCACGACCGTGACCATGGCCAGCGGCCCGACGAGCCCGACCACGCGGCCGGGCGCACGGAATCGCCGGGCGAGGCGCCACAGCGCTGTCATCACGAGGCGGCTCAGGCCACCGTGGCGCGTAGGGTGCCAGAGCGTGTGGAACAGGTCCCGCAGGGTGACCATGACGAGCCCGGCCCCGACCAGCGAGACCAACCACTTCATCCGCGTCTCCCCGGCCCCTTGGCATGAAACGGAATCCCGCCTTGGAGCGTAGGCCGTGTGCGGCGCGTGACGGCGCGGATGCGGCTACGCCACGCTCATTCGCAAAAGGATCATCCGCCTCCAGAATGAGCGTGCAGGTGTCCCCAGGCGCCACCGTCACGGCCTGGTCGGCGCGCCACGCGGATCGCCGACTCCTCCGAGTCGGGCACGCCCCCGCACTCTCCGGGTACGATTCCCGCCGCGCTATCGCGGCCACTGGGGGTGCGCATACGGCGGTCTGAGTGGGCGGCAGGAGGAAGAGGCACGGGGTCCAGCCACAGGGCGTCTCGCGCTTCTGCAGTTCGGTCAGGCCGCTTTGACCAGGTCCAGACAGCGCGGCGCACCAACAACCGACCAGGGACGGCGTAGCGGATGCTTGCCGGTGGCGGCGGTGTCGAAACGGGGGAACATCAGCCGAGCGAGCCCCTCCCCGCTGACCCGGCCCAGCGCCTCCTCCGGCGAGATCAGGCCCTCTTTCACGAGTTCGACGGCGATGGCGAACTCGATGTCGCACGGATCGCGGTAGTGGCGTTCTCAGGGTTCCCATGTGATCCCGCAGCTGACGGTAGGACTCCGGGGCCACTCCGGGGCCAGCTGTTCCAGTTCCGTCAGGGGAACAGTGTTGCGGATGCCGGCGACGACGTCCTCACCCTGGGCATTGGACAGGTAGTCGCCGTAGAGGCCGGGCCGCCCGGTGGCCGGGTCGCGGGTGAAGGCGACTCCGCTGCCGGAGTCGGGGCCCAGGTTGCCGTACACCATGCGCTGCACCGTGACGGCCGTGCCCAGGTCGTCGTAATGTGCGCGGACTGCCGAGTGGCGGTCATGACGAAGGTGGCGTGACCGTGGTACTGCCCGCCGACAAGGGAGTGATCATGGCCGCTCGGATCCGTGACGTGCTCATACCCGCGCTGCATGGCATCAGAGCGGTCGTGTTCGACACCGACGGGGTGATCACCGACTCGGCGCGCGTTCACGCGGCAGCCTGGAAGACCGCCTTCGACGCTCTTTTCGCCGAGCATCCACCCGAGGATCCCGCACAGCGGCGGCCCTTCGACACCGGTGACGACTACCTGCGCTACGTCGACGGGAAGTCCCGGCTCGACGGCGCCGCCGCCTTCCTGACGTCGCGAGGCATTGCTCCGACAGCGGCGACCGTGCGCGCCGTGGCCGCACACAAGGAGCGACTGTTCACCGAGCGGCTCCGCGCACACGGCGTCGACGCGTATCCGGGGACGGTACGGCTGGCGCGGGTCCTGCGTGACGTCGGGGTGTCCCTCGCCGCGGCCTCCGCGTCGCGCCATGCTGGCGAGCTGCTGGCCGGCGCGGGTGTGCAGGACCTTTTCGACGTCCTTGTCGACGGCGGCGAGGCCGCCCGCCTTGGGCTCGCGGGCAAGCCGCAGCCTGACCTGTTCCTGGAGGCGGCTCGCAGGCTCGGCGTCCCCCCGACCCGCTCCGCGGTCGTGGAGGACGCTCTGGCGGGCGTCGAGGCCGGCCGACGTGGCGGGTTCGCGCTCGTCGTGGGCGTGGACCGTACAGCCGGTCCCGACACCCGTCAAAGACTCCTTCGGCACGGCGCCGACCTCGTCATAGTCGACCTCGGAGAGCTGCTCGAAGCGGGAGTACGCCGGTGACGGGCTGGACGCGCGATGCTCGGCCCACCGCCAGGCGGACCGGTCGGTGCGGTGCGTCTCTGAGAGCAGGTGATCAGCCACCGATCGTGCGGTCGGACCCCAGCGCACCCGCGTCTAGTCCGGCTCCATATAGGGACGACGGAAGACCGGGGCCTGCTCAGCGGCGTGCGGGCGGATGGCCGCCAGCGCCTGGACGACCGCTGCCTCCAGAGAGCCGCTCGTGTCGACCGCGACGGCTTCCGGCCATGGCGGTTCCGTGGCCGCCATGGTGGTGGCCACCTCGAGGTCGGCGTCGGATGCGCCGGGGGCGCGGGTGGCGAGGCGGGCGGCCGTGGTCTCGCCCGGAACCTGGCAGTGCAGAGCCACCAGGTCGGCGTGGGCGCGTTCGGCCATACGCAGCGCGGCTTCGCGCTGCTCCGGGCTGGACCAGGTGGCGTCCAGGACGACGGACTCGCCGCGGGACAGCAGGACCGATGCGCGGTCGAGCAGGGCGGCGTATGTCTTGTTGGTCCATTCGGGCGAGTACAGGCCCTCGCCGTAAGCGGCGGATGCCGGCTGCTCGGCAGGGATGCCGGCCAGTTCCTTGCGGAGGCGGTCGCTGCTGAGCAGCGTGACGCCCAGGCGATCGGCGAGTGCTCCGGAGAGTGTCGACTTCCCGCTGCCGGGGAGGCCGCCGACGAGGGTGAGGCCGACGGCGGAGGCGCGCAGGTGCCGCAGGGCGGTCGTGATGAGTCGGTGTGATGCCGCCTGCGCACCCGGGGCACCCTGGTGGGCCTGGATCAGCGAGACCTTGGCCCGGACGAACGCGCGGTAGGCGACGTAGTGGTGACGCAGGGAGGGCGGTGCCGGGTCGCCGGAGTACTCGCTGTACTCGGCGAGGAAGTACGCTGCGGCCTCCGGTACGCCGAGCTGTTCCAGGTCCATGGCCAGGAAGGCGGCGTCGTCGAGGCCGTCGACGTGACGGAGGCTGTCGTCGAACTCCAGGCAGTCCAGGACGCGCGGGCCGTCGTCGAGGCAGAAGATGTCCTCGGCGAGCAGGTCCCCGTGGCCGTCGACCACTCGCCCGTCCTCGATCCGTGAGCTGAACAGGCGTTCGCGGCCGGCGAGATAACGGCGCACCAGCCGCTCGGTCTCCGCCACGCCGTCGGGCGCGGTGCCGTCGTCGGAGAGCGTGCGGACCTGGGCGAAGCTCGCCTCCCAGCGTGACGCCAGCGCATCGCGCGTCCCCTGCTCGTCCACCTCCCGGCTGCGGGCCGCGCCGGCGTGGTGGGAGGCGAGCAGCCGGGCGACGGCCCGCAGCGCGTCGTCGACGGCCGCACCTCCCCGTACGAGTCGTGAGAGGCGGCGCTCGTCGGGCATGCGGCGCATCACCACGACGGGTTCGGGTGTGTCTGCGTCCGGGCTGCGGAACTCGCCGACGCCAAGGTAGACGTCGGGGGCGAAACGGCGGTTGAGGACGACTTCCCGCTCGCACGCGGCCCGCCGGGCGGTCACCGTGGTGTAGTTCAAAAACGTGAGGTCGACCGGCTTCTTCAGCTTGTAGGCGCGGTCCCCGATGAAAAGGACCACCGCGGTGTGGGTCTCACGCACCTCCGCACGCGGCAGCGACGGCGTGCCGCGAGTGGCGCCGAGCCGGAGTCCGGAGGCGTCGGCCCGCCGCACCGACCCCACCGTCTCGGCGGGTCGGTTCGGCTCAGTCATGAGGGACCACGGCGACCGGGCAACGTGCGTGATGGACGGCCGCCTGGGCCACAGGGCCCAGACGCTGCCCCAGGTTGGGATGGTGCTTGCGCCGGCCGACGACCAGCAGGTCAGCGCCCTCTGCGGCTCCTACGACGGCCCTGGCGGGGCTTTCGAGCCGGGTGGTGTCGGCCACGTCGACGCCCGGGAACTTCTCGCGCCAGGGGCGGAGAGCTTGGCTCAGCTGATTCCGCGCGTCGTGGACGATCTCCTGGGTCACGGTGTGGTCCACGCCCCACGGCGTGTACGCGTGGAGCGGCGTGCTGTGGCCATGGACCGCGCGGAGGGGCAGGCCTCGAGCCGCGGCGGTGGTGAAGGCGAATTCGAGCAGTTCGTCGCACGCGGCGCGCAGCTTCAATCCCACGACGACACCCCCTGCCGCAACACCTCCTGCCGCACCTGGTTGGGGTGTCGAGGATCCCTCTGCCGACATGTCCGCACGAACCAGGACGACGGGTCGCTCGGCGCGCGCCACCACGATCATGCTGATGTCGCCCATGAAGTAGCTCTCCACGGGAGTCAGGCCCCGCGAGCCGAGTACGAGCATCTCGGAGTCGGACACGGCCTTGAGTAGGGCGTCCTCGGCGTCGTCGGCGACCAGGTTGCCGACGACGGTCAGGCCCGGATGGTGCGCCTGGAGTTCTGTCTGAGCGTTGTGCACGAGCCGTTTCGCCCAGTAGTTCTGGTCCATTTCCGAGGGAACGTGGGTCGGTTCCGGCACGAGCAGGGGCCACGCGTGCAGCAGGCGCAGGGTGAGATTGCGCCGCTCGGCCTCGTCGGCGGCCCAGTGCGCGGCGGCGAGGCTCTCGGGCGAGCCGTCCAGGCCCACGGTGAGCGCTCGTTCCATGGCGACTGCCTCCATCTCGTAAGAAGCTGGAAAGGCGGTGAGTGTTGCCGACGTCCGGACTGCAGCCGTCCCTGTGCGTTGGCGCGCCGAGCACGGCGCTTCTCCATCGAGGAGTACCGCAGATCTCCCCGAGGCGCATGTGGTCCGCGAAACGCCGGTGAACGCACGGGCGTGAGGTCCGGTGCGAGAAGGAGGTGGGAGCGGTGGCGGTTCCCTTGGTGGTCGGCATCGACGGATCGGAGGCGAGCCTTGAGGCGGTGGACTGGGCCGTCGACGAGGCACGTAGGCAAGAGCTGCCGCTCCATCTCCTGCACGCGGCCGACACGGGCCACGAGGCGCCCGACATAGTCACCGCCGCCTCAGAGCGAGCGAGGAAGGATGATCCTGCCGTACGGCTGTCGAGCGAGGTCCTGCACCAGGACGCGGCGCACGCCCTGGTAAGCACAGGACGCAACGCGTTCGCGCTGGTACTCGGGTCCAGAGGGCTCGGAGACCTCGCCGGGCTGCTCCTGGGCTCCGTCAGCCTGGCTGTGGCCGCCCATGCCGACTGCCCGGTCATCGTGATACGCGGCGGGGCGGAGCACCGGCACGGCCGGTTCGGGAGGGTTGTCGTCGGCGTCGAGGACGGTGAGGGCAGTGGCACCGCCGTGCAGTTCGCGTTCCGTGAGGCCCATCTGCGGCGCTGTCGGCTTGTGGCGGTGCACGCCTGGAGCGTCCCGGTCGGGAACCCCGGACCGCCAGGCCTGTCCGGATATGCCCTCCGAGCCCTCGACCGCGCGCCTGCGCAGGTGCTCGCCGACGCGCTGCGCGACTCCGCGCAGCGGTACAGGGACGTTGTGGCGAGCAGCGAGGTGGTCGAGGGCCCGGCCCGGCAGGCTCTTCTGGACGCCGCGTCCGACGCTGATCTGCTCGTCGTCGGCGCCCGCAGGCGCCACGGGCACGTCGGGTTGCAGCTGGGGCTGGTCAACCACGCCGTGCTGCATCACGCCCCGTGCCCTGTCGCGGTCGTTCCGCAGATCTGACCGGTGACGGGCCGGGGTGGGCCGAGGTGGTCGGCCACCGAGGACCTCCGGCCCCGTGACCGCGAGCCGCCGCCGTTGGAACGTGGTGAGCGAGGCAACCCTGGTGGGGGACGCACCAGCGGCACCAGCTGGAGGCCAGACCATGAGCGCACAGGACTCGCCGCACGCATCCGGCCCCCGCCGGCCGGACGGGAAGCATCCGCCCGAGGGCGTGAACCCGCTGCGGCGTACGACCGACCGGATCGAAGCCTGGTGGTCCGGCTTTCTGCTGCTCGCGCTCGCCCTCGGACTGCCGACTGCCTCGGTGAGCGCGGGGCTGGCGGCATACGAGTCCACGATGCGTACCGCCCAGGCCCAGTCCGCGGAGCGGCACCAGGTCACCGCCCGGCTCACCCCGGCCCCCGATGCGGCACGGGGCAGTGCCGCGGACGAGAAGCAGAAGGTGCGGCTCAGCTGGGTGGGAGAAGACGGCGAGCGGCGGACGGGAACCGCCTATGTGTCGCAGGACGATGCAGAGGGTTCCACCCTGCGGATCTGGGTCGACCGGGAAGGAACCGTCAAGGACCCGCCGATGTCCGCCGGCGACGCGCAGGCCACCGGCTGGGTGATGGGCGGCATGACGGGGGTCGGCGTGTACGTCGTCTTCGTCGCCGCGCGACAGAGCATGCGTCTGGGGCTGGACCGCAGACGGTACGCACGGTGGGACACCGAATGGGACCTCGTGGAGCCCTTGTGGTCTGCCCGGTTCCGAAGGTGAACGAGCTCGTGGCGCCCTACCGGTGTCCAGGAGGAGGTGACGCGGATGTCCTCGGCGACGACCACTGATCTGTACGAGGTCACGATGGCGATGTCGTACCTGCGTGAGGGGATGACCCGCCCGGCGGCGTTCAGCCTGTTCGTCCGGGACCTGCCTCCCGACCGCGGTTTCCTCGTGGCCGCCGGCCTGGAGTCGTCACTGGACTTCCTGTCCGACTTCCGAATCGACGCCGAGGACGTCGACGCCTTCGCCTCGGTACTGCACCGATCTCCGCGCGATCTCGCCCCACTGCTGGGCCTGGAGTTCACCGGACAGGTGAGGGCGGCACCGGAGGGGCGGATCGTCCTCGCCGGAGAGCCGCTGCTGGAGGTGACTGCTCCGCTTCCGCAGGCGCAACTGGTCGAGACCTACGTGCTCAACCAGGTCAGCCACCAGACGACGATCGCCTCGAAGGCCGCACGGTGCGTTCTGGCAGCGGCGGGACACCCCCTCGTCGACTTCTCCCTGCGGCGTACCCACGGCCCCCAGGCGGGTTACCAAGCCGCCCGGCTGAGCGCGATGGTCGGCTTCGCCGGAACAAGCAACGTCGCCGCAGCCGCCGCCGAAGGGTTGCCCGCCGTCGGGACGATGGCCCATTCGTACATCGAGGCCTTCGGGACGGAGGAGGCGGCCTTCCACGCCTTCGCCCGCTCCCACCCCGGCCCGGTGACGCTCCTGGTCGACACCTACGACACCGAGGAAGGCGTCCGCGTCGCGGCGCGGGTGCTGCGAGACCTGCACCGCGGACCCGGCTCGGCCGTCCGGCTGGACAGCGGCGACCTGGGAGCTCTGGCGCTGCGGGCACGCGCCGTGCTCGACGCTGCCGGACTACCGGACGTACGGATCGTCGCCAGCGGCGGTCTCGACGAGTACTCCGTGGACGAACTGGTCCGCTCCGGAGCCCCCATCGACGTCTACGCCGTCGGCACCCGCGTCGGAGTCTCAGCCGACGCCGCATACCTAGACTCCGCGTACAAAATGGTCGAGTACGACCACCGGCCGGTGATGAAGCTCTCCTCGGCCAAGGTGACTGCCCCCGGGGCGAAGCAGGTGTTCCGCCGCCCCGGATACGCCGACGTGATCGGGCTCCGCGACGAGCCGTCACCGCAAGACGGCGCACCGATGTTGGAGACGGTGATGCGGGACGGGAGGCGCACCGCCGAGCGCCCCACTCTGCAGGAGACCAAGGAGAGGTTCACCGCCGACCTCGCCGGACTCCCGCCTACGGCACGCCGCATTCGGGCGCCCCGCGCGCCACGGGCGGAGACCTCCGCACAACTGGCCGCTCTCGCCGCCGAGGTCCGGCGCCGCATCGAGGACGAGTTCCTGACCGCAGCCGCAGGACCCGCGAAGCCATGAGCGCAGCACGTCCGGATTACACAGGTCCGCGCCGACGAGGAGGAAAGTGATGCCGCACACCGTGGAATGGAAGGTTCGTCTCTATCTCTTCGAGGACGAGGGGACGACCAAGGCGCGTGTCGTGCTGAACACCGGCACCACGGAGCTCACCGGGCACGGGGCCGCCCACCGTAACCCCGCGGACACTGATGTCCCGGAGATCGGTGACGAGCTGGCGGCGGGCAGGGCCATGCACGACCTCGGCCGGCAGCTGGTGAGTGCCGCGCAGCATGACATCGAGGGCGTGGGCGCCGGTGCGAGCGAGCAGCGGGCCCGTCCGGAGACCGGCTGGCCGATGCCGGAGCAACAACAAGAAGGGTGATGAGGTGGATCACCGATTGAGTCAGGGGGCGTCCGCCCGGTACGCGATGTGTGGGGAGACCGAGACCACGCCGTCGACGCTCCGGCACAGCCGCTCGATCACCGGGATCAGATCCTTGACCTCGACGGAGCCACCGAGGGTGACCCGCCCCTCGCGTACCTCGACGGTCACCTCCGAGCCGGTGAGGCCCAGCGTCCTCCGCAGCACGTCTTGGGTGATCTCGTCGCGGATGGCGTCGTCACGGCGCAGGAAGATTCTCAGCAGGTCACCGCGGCTCACGATGCCCCGCAGCCGGCCCGCCTCGTCCACCACAGGCAGCCGTTTGACGTTCCGCACCGACATAAACCGGGCCGCCTCGACCACAGTCCACTCCGGACGCGCGCATACGGCGGGAGCCGACATCAGTTCCTCGGCACTGGCACCTTCGGCCTTCGCCCGTTCCCACGCCTCCAGATGCGGAACCGGTGTCAGACCGGACGGGTCGTCCTGCGCGGAGGACTTGCGCAGCAGATCGGCCTCGGACACCACACCGATGGGGTGGTCCAGATCGTCGACCACGGGCACTGCGGTGACGTCGTTCTCCGCGAGCAGCTTGACGATCTCCTTGAACGGCATGTCGCGCCGTGCCCGCACGACGTCTCGGGTCATGAGTTCTTCGACCATACGGTGGTGCATGTCGCCTCTCCGTTCCGGGTGGAGACAGCCGATGGGCAGCGATGGTCGGGTATCGACCAGGTCAGGAGCTATGCACGCGGAGAGCGTTGCAGGTGCGGTGCCGAACCGGCCGCTGGTCACGGGAATCGGCGGAGCCCTCATCCCATGCGGCGGCACGCCGCGCGTGGCACGTTGAGTACAGAATCATTCTGAGGAAACGGCGGCGATCATGCGAGCTCAACTCGGAGATCAACTCGTTGTCGAAAGTCCTGCCACTGGTGTCACCAGGCGCGACGGCGAGATTGTCGGACTCCACCACGCGGATGGAACCCCGCCCTACGACGTGCGCTGGTCGGACACGGACGCGGTGACGCTCGTCTACCCAGGGCCCGACGCACACATTCGTCACATCGAGCACAAGTGGAGTGCTCACGAGCCTTCCCCGCCACGTGCGGAACGGACAGGCGGGACCCCGCGGGAAAGGCCGCCCAATCCCGGGGACATCGGCCGCCGCGTCGCCGTCGAACGCACGCGCCAAGGACTGACCCGGGAAGAGACGGCCCGCCGCGCCCGAATGGCACCGGAGTACCTGGCCTACCTCGAAGAACAGCCGGCCGACCCGACCACGGCCACTCTCATCAGCCTGGCCGACGCGCTGGGCACCAGCCTCTCCGCCCTGCGCGGGGGCGGAGTCGATCTGCCGTCCGGCCAGGGGCAGGCGCTCATGCACCCCCAACTGCGGGACCTCGACGCCGACGAATGCCGTTCCAGGCTGTCCACACACGGCGTGGGACGCGTCGCGGTGACAACCCCTGACGGCCCGGCGGTGGTCCCGGTGAACTACGAGGTCGTCGACGACGTGCTCGCGTTTCGCACCGCGCGAGACTCGGTCCCGGCGGCTGCCGTGGGATCCGAAGTCGCTTTCGAGGTCGACCATGTGGACGAGGCCATGAGCCAGGGCTGGAGCGTCCTCGTCGTCGGCCCCGCACGGGTGGTCACCGAGCCCGACGAGGTACGAAAGCTGGTCGACCACGCCCACACCACGCCGTGGGCAGGGGGCGAACGCGACATGTGGGTGTCGATCCGGCCCACGCGCATCACCGGGCGGGGTATCACGCCGGCTGAGCAGTGAGGGAGGAGTACCGACCGGGCCGGGCCCGCGGCACTGAAAACTCATGCGGTGTCCTCCGGCCCGGCTGAAGCGGCGGACCCGCCGGTGAGCTGGGGGTCGACGTCCACGACGCCCTCTATGGCCCGCACGAGGCGCACGGCGACCGAGATGAGCGAGGTGTCCTGGATGTGTCCCCGGAGGGTGACGACTCCCTCGTGGACGTTTACGTGGATGGCGTGGCTGACGGCCGGGAAGAGGTAGGACACCACAGTGCGGCGGACCTCCTCCTCGATGTCGTCGTCCGACCGCAGGAAGACCTTCAGCAGATCGGCACGGCTGACGATGCCCTGCAGCATGCCCACGTCGTCGACCACGGGAAGCCGCTTGACGCGTCGGACGGCCATGATCCTGGCCGCTTGGGACAAGGTGGTGTCAGGGTGGACGGTGACCGCAGGGGTGCTCATGAGTTCCCCGGCCACCACTGCCCCCGCTTTCGCGATGGCGGACAGGCGCCCGCGCTGCTCGTAGAGGCTCGGGTCGCTGTCGCGGAACTCCTCCTTGGGCAGCAGGTCGGCCTCCGATACGACGCCGATGACGCGCCCTTCACCTTCCAGGACCGGCATGGCGCTGACTCTCCACTGCTCCATGGTCTCGACGATCTGCTTGAAGGGCGCGTCGCGTCCGACAGCCACGACCGTCTGGGTCATCACATCGCTCACGATGTGCGGGGTCTCAGACACTGCGGCCACCTCCTCTTGCCTCGTCAGGGCACCTCGCCCGCGCCGTGGGGCGCGTACAGGTTGAGCAGTTGCACCCTGGCGGACCTGAGTCGGCGAGCGAGTACGCCGACGACATAGGAGTACAACTCGTGATCCAGCACCGGGTCCTTCGCGCACATCTCACGAACTGTCGCCGCCTCGAATTCATAGGCGCGCACCGGGCTGGCGGCCTCGGCTCCCAGGTGCCAGTGATGGGGAGGGACCAGCCAGGACCAGCCCAGCAGTTTTCCGGCCCCGAGAGTCTCGATGACCGCCGCGCGTCGGCCGGGCACATGAAGGTCCAGGGCGACCGTGCCCGAGCGGATGATCCAGAAGCGGTCGGCCTTGCCGCCTTCGTTGAAGATGCGCTCGCCTGTCTCGAACGACACCTCCCGAGCGGCCGACATGAGCAGCTCGCGATGTTCCTCGGTCATGGCGCCGAAAACGCCGGTCCTCACAACCACAGCAACCGTCCCTTCTCCGTGATCTGGAAGCGGATCGGGCTCCTGTCCAGTCACCGGCGTTTCAGCACGCGGCTGATGCGCAGGCCGTGGCGGCGCGGTGGTGGCCGTATGACTCCACGATCGCCGCAAACCGGCGGGGCGCAACCCGTGCACAGGCCCGCAGAGCGCCGATCTGCGTGTCGCGGTGGGCCCGGCGCGGTGCGACGGTATTCACAGGAGGCTCTCGCAGTGGCCGGCCGGGCAGAGAGGCGGTAGCGATCATGGAGCTCCCGTTGGTCGTGGGTGTCGACGGATCGGATTCCAGCCTGCGGGCCGTGGACTGGGCGGTGGACGAGGCGACGCGCCACGGGCTGCCGCTGCGGGTCGTCCACGCCTCATTGTGGGAGCGCTACGAAGGAAGCCTCCCCTCGTTCAGCACCCGCCGGCCGGCCGGGGAGCTCATGGCGGAGCACATCGCCGCGTCCTGCGCGGAACGCGCGCAACTCCG
Source organism: Streptomyces bottropensis ATCC 25435 (assembly GCF_000383595.1). Taxonomy (NCBI): domain Bacteria; kingdom Bacillati; phylum Actinomycetota; class Actinomycetes; order Kitasatosporales; family Streptomycetaceae; genus Streptomyces; species Streptomyces bottropensis. The sequence goes on from NZ_KB911581.1 coordinate 4,561,918, forward strand.
TAGCCCGGAGCTGAAGGTGTCGAGCGAGGTGCTGCCCGACGACCCCGTATCCGCGCTGCTGCACGCGGGTCAGGAGTCCTCTGCCCTGATCACCGGCTCCCGTGGCCGCGGCGAAATCGGTGGGCTGCTGCTGGGGTCGGTGAGTCTGGCGGTGGCCGCCAAGGCGGTCTGCCCGGTCATCGTGGTCCGTGGCGGGGAGCAGAACCGGCAGGGCGCCCTCGGCCGGGTTGCGGTCGGCGTCGGCGACCCCTCCGAGGGCTCGGACGCCGTCAGGTTCGCCGTCCGCGAAGCCGAGGCACGCGGCTGCGCCCTGCATGCCGTACGGGCCTGGCGCCGTCCCGCCCACCAGCACCTGGACAGCCCTCTGGTCGCGGACGACGCCGCCCGTGTGAACGAGGAAGGGGCCTCCGCTCTCCTCACCGACGCCTTGCGCGACACCGTACGGGAACACCCCCAAGTCGATGTCCATCGTCAGTCGGTCGAGGGCCCCGCCCACAAGGTTCTGCTGGAGGCATCGGCCGACGCCGACCTGATCGTTGTCGGTGCGCTCAGGCGGCACGGCCGCTTCGGTCTGCAGCTCGGCAGGGTCGCTCACACGCTGCTGCATCACGCGGACTGCCCGGTGGCGGTCGTCCCGCAGCGCGCCTGAACCCCGGCCGAGGGCCGCGCTCCCGCGCATCGCGTGGAGAGAGCAGGCGAACAAGAGGGTGAGGACGGCGGATGTCGGAGTGGACCTGGGAGTACGAGGGATACGACCCTGCTGCCGAGCGGCTGCGTGAATCGCTGTGCACGCTCGGCAACGGCTACTTCGCCACCCGCGGAGCGGTGCCCGAGAGCAGAGCCGGACTGGCGCACTACCCGGCCACTTACGCGGCCGGGATCTACAACCGCCTGGAGTCGGTCGTGGCGGGACGCCGGGTGGTGAACGAGGACCTGGTGAACCTTCCGAACTGGCTGCTCCTGCGGTTCCGTCTGCGTCGTGCCGACGGATTGGCGGGCCCGTGGTTCTCTCCCGATACACAGCAGGCGTTCGACCACCGGCACACCTTGGACCTGCGCCACGCCACGCTGACGCGTGCCTTCCGGTTCAGGGACGACGAGGCCGGCGTGCTGAGCGTGGAGCAGACCCGGCTGGTACACATGGCGGACCCTCACCTGGCCGCGCTGCGGACCGAGTTCAGCGCTGAGGAGTGGTCGGGCGAGATCGAGGTCGAGTCCGCCCTCGACGGCGATGTGACCAACACCAACGTGCACCGCTACCGGTCCCTCAACCACAGCCATCTCGCTCAGGTGCGGACCGGTACCGCGGGAACCGACACGACGTGGCTGCGATGCCGCACCAGCACCTCCGACGTCGGCATCGGCATGGCGGCCCGCACGGTGGTCACCGGGCAGTTGCCGAGGGCATCGGAGCTTCGTGGGTCCCGCCGTCGAGCCGTGCACCGGCTGGTGATACCGATCGCTCCGGGCCGACCCGCCGTCGTGGAGAAGACCGTGGCCCTGCACACCACACGCGACCTGGCGATCAGCGACCCGTACGGGGCGGCGGCCGACCGGGTTGCTGCGGCTCCCGGGTTCCTGGCGCTGCTGGACTCCCACGTCGCGGCGTGGGCGCGGTTGTGGGGGCGCGCGGACGTCCAGGTGCCCGGGGAAGCGGGCCGTGTCCTGCGCCTGCATCTTTTCCACCTGCTCCAGACGCTCTCCCCGCACACGACGGAGCTCGACGTGGGCGTGCCGGCGCGCGGGCTGCACGGCGAGGCTTACCGAGGGCATGTCTTCTGGGACGAGCTGTTCGTACTGCCGTATCTGAACCTGCACTTCCCCGAAGTCTCGCGGGCACTGCTCAACTATCGTCACCGGCGCCTGCCGCGCGCGTGCCGTGCAGCCGCCGCGGCGGGCCGGTCCGGGGCCATGTACCCGTGGCAGTCCGGCAGCGACGGGCGTGAGGAGACCCAGCAACTGCACCTCAACCCGCGTTCGGGCCGCTGGCTGCCCGACCATTCCCGTCTCCAGCACCACGTCGGCTCGGCGATCGCCTACAACGTGTGGCAGTACTGCGAGGCGACCGGCGACACCGAGTATCTGCACACCAAGGGCGCGGAGATGCTGCTGCAGATCGCCCGCTTCTGGGCGGACACCGCGGACTTCGACCCCGGCCATGGCCGCTACCGCATCCGCGACGTTGTCGGCCCCGACGAATACCACGACAGCTATCCGGAGGCCGTCCGGCCCGGACTGGACGACAACGCGTACACCAACGTCACCGCTGCCTGGGTCCTCAGCCGCGCCCTGGATCTCACACGGCGCCTGCCAGCCTGGCGCCGGGAAGAACTTTTCGAGCGCATCCAGCTCGACGGCGGCGAACTCCCCAAGTGGGAGGAGATCTCCCGGCAGTTGCGGGTGCCGTTCCACCAGGGCGTCATCAGTCAGTTCGACGGCTACGGTGACCTCACCGAACTGGACTGGGACGGCTACCGGGCCCGCTATGACAGCGTCCGGCGGCTGGACCGGATCCTCGAGGCGGAGGGCGACACCGTCAACCGCTACCAAGCCTCCAAGCAGGCCGACGTCCTGATGCTCGGCTACCTCTTCTCTCCCCCCGAGCTGCGGGATCTGTTCCGGCGCCTCGGCTACGACATGGACGACGTCATCTGGCGCAGGACCGTTGACTACTACCTCAAGCGCACCAGCCACGGCTCCACCCTCAGCGGCCTCGTCCACGCCTGGGTCCTCGCACGGGCCAGACGGGCCGAGGCATGGACATACTGCCGGGAAGCCCTGGAGCAGGATGTCGCCGACCTCCAGGGCGGCACGACCGGCGAGGGAATCCACCTCGGCGCCATGGCCGGAACCCTCGACCTGGTGCAGCGCGGCCTGACCGGCCTGGAGACCCGCGAGGACGCCCTCCGGCTGGACCCGGTGCCGCTTCCGGCCCTGTCCGAGTACGGATTCTCACTGCGCTACCGCGGCCACTGGGGCGTGAGCGTACGGCTTGGCAGCGGACAGTTGCGGATCGGCGTGCCCGACTCGGAGGAGTCACCGATCCGCCTGGTCCTGCCCAACCGTGCCGTCACCGTCGCACCGGGAGAGACCTGCACGCTGCTGCTGCGGGAGGACTGACCCACAGGAAACGAGGGTGTGGGGCCCTTTGGCTCATGCAGGACACCCCGACCGGCCCCTGGGACGGGGCCATGGGCCGCTGGATGCTCGAAGTTGTCGGGAAGTTCGAGGAGGCCCGCGATGACGGACGACGAGCGCAACCTCCCCATGGTTCACGCCCTGCTCGCGGACGGCACAACTGTGTGCATCCGAGCCGTGACGCCGCGAGACCGTCAACAGATCCAGGGGTTGTACGAGGAGATGTCCCCGGAGAATCTCCGGATGCGGTTCTTCGCCGCGAGCCGACTCTCCGCCACGGCGGCAGCCGACCGGGCCTGTGCGCCACCGCGCCCCGGATACCGGGCGCTCCTGGCTGAGACGCATGGCCAGGTGATCGGCCTGGCCGAGTACGAGACCGGCGAGGACAAGGAATCGGCCGAGATCTCCATCGCCGTGGCCGAGGGACTGCACCACCGGGGCGTCGGCACCCTCCTCGTCGAACATCTGGTCTCGGCTGCCCGCGTGGAAGGCATCAGCACGTTCACCGCCGACGCGCTCAGCGAGAATCACGAAGTGCTCCGGCTCTTCGCCGATCTGGGACTGCGTACAGCCCGCCACTTCGAGGGCCCAGAGGTGCGCTGCACCATCGAACTCGCCGAGTCTGAGGCGTATCTGTCCACGGTGGAGACACGCGGCCGGGCCGCAGATGTCGCCAGCCTGGTGCCCCTGCTGCGGCCGGACGCCATCGCGGTGGTCGGTGCCGGGCGCAGGCCCGGGTCGGTGGGACGGGCTCTCCTGCACCATCTGCACGCGGGCGGTTACACCCGGCATCTGTATGCCGTGAATCCCGCCGCCGGTTCGATCCTCGGAGTCCCCTCCCACCCGTCGGCGGGTGCCCTGCCCAGGGTTCCCGACCTCGCGGTGCTCGCCGTGCCGGCCGCCGTGGTCTCCGCGATCGCCGAGGAGTGCGGCAAGGCGGGCGTACGCGCCCTGCTCGTCGTCACCGCCGGGCTGGACGCGGATCAGGCCCGGGCCCTGTTGGCCGCCTGCCGCTCGTACGGCATGCGGCTGGTGGGCCCCAACTGCCTCGGCATCTGCAACACCGACCCGGAGCTGAGGCTCGACGCGACCTTCGCCGCCGGCCATCCGCGTCCGGGCACGGCCGGTGTCGCCGTGCAGTCCGGCGGCGTCGGCATCGCCCTGCTCGACGGGCTGTCCCGGCTGGGCATCGGCGTCTCCTCCTTCGCCTCTCTCGGCGACAAGTACGACGTCAGCGGCAACGACATGCTCCAGTGGTGGGAGAGCGACCACCGTACCGATCTCGCGCTGCTGCACCTGGAGTCGTTCGGCAACCCGCGCGCCTTCTCCCGCACCGCCCGGCGCGTCACCCGTCGTATGCCCGTGCTCACCGTGGACGCGGGCCGCACCGAGGCGGGGCGACGTGCCGCCGCCTCCCACACCGCGGCCGCCGCCACCCGCACCATGACCCGCGGGGCCCTGTTCACGCAGGCCGGCATCACCGCGACCCGGTCGACCGGTGAGCTCCTGGAGACCGCCGCTCTGATGCACTCCCAGCCGCTGCCCGCGGGATCGCGCGTGGCGATCGTCACCAATGCGGGCGGAGCCGGTGTCCTCGCCGCCGACGCCTGCGCCGAGGCCGGGCTGTCCCTGCCCGCGCCGACCCCGGAACTGATTGAGGACCTGCTCGCCGTCCTCCCGGACGGCGCGGCCGTCGGCAACCCCGTCGACGCCACCGCCGCAGTTACGGAGGAGCAGCTCACGGACTGCGTGGACCGAACAATGCGGCATCCGGGCATCGATGCCGTACTGCTGGCCCTCGTTCCCACCGCGGTGGCCGAGGCGACCGGTGACGACCTGATCCGGTCCCTCACCGACGCTCTCGGACACCGCGGACGTCCGGTGGCCGCCGTACGTCTCGAACAGGACCTGCCCGTCAGGCTGCTGCCCGCCGCCGACGGCGGCACCATCCCCTCGTACGCCGAGCCCGGGGCGGCGGCAAGGGCGTTGGCGCACGCGGCCCGCCGTTCGGCTTGGCTGAACCGCCCGGAGGGGACGATCCCGACACTGGACCAGGTCGATTCGGCCCGCGCGCACGCTGTCGCCGAGGCGTACCTGACCGCGCACGCGGACGGCGGCTGGCTCGACCCGCGTACGTGCGCCGAACTGCTCGCCTGCTACGGCATCCCGCAACTGCCCTGGGCGTGGGCCGAGACCGAGGACGACGCGGTCCTGGCCGCCGAGCGGCTGCGCGGTGCTGATGGCCGGGTGGTCCTGAAGGCGCACTGGCCGGGCCTGCTCCACAAGAGTGAACAGCGCGCCGTTCATCTCGATCTCCAGGGTGATGCGCAGGTGCGTGCCGCCTTCCGCGACTTCGAGACCCGGTTCGCCGGACTCATGACCGGAGCGGTGGTCCAGCCGCTCGCCGCGCGCGGCACCGAACTGTTCGCGGGCGTGGTGCAGGACCAAGTCTTCGGCCCCCTCGTCCTCTTCGGGCTCGGCGGCACCGCGACCGAGGTCCTCGCCGACCATGCCGCACGGCTCGCACCGCTGACTGATCACGACGTACACGACCTGATCACCGCACCTCGCTGTGCCCCGCTGCTGTTCGGCACGCACGGCGGCAGACCGGTCGACCTCGAAGGCCTCGAACAACTGCTCCTGCGCCTGTCCCGGATGGCGAGCGACCTGCCGCAACTCGCCGAAGCCGACTTCAATCCCGTGCTCGCGACACCCGGCGAGGTCACCGTGCTGGACGCACGCGTGCGCCTGCTGCCAAGCCTGCCCCGGGATCCCTACCTGCGCCGACTGCGCTGAGAAGGAAGGCACATGAGACACCACACGTGTGGTCACGCTCGACAGCCCTGTGGAGCCCGGGAACGGGCGGCCGGACGACCCGGCCCCGCACGGTGTCACCGAGGAACGATACGAAGGCTGTGAGAGGAGGCGGACCGTCATGCTGAACAAGGTGCTGGTCGCCTACGGAACGACGAACGGGTCGACCGCGCAGATCGCGGAGGCCATTGCCGACGTCCTGCGCGGGGAGGGACTGACGGTCGAGGCGATGCCTGCCCGATCCGTCACAAATCTGGAGTCCTTCGACGTCGTGGTGGTCGGCGGTGGCCTGTACGCGGGGCGCTGGCACAAGGACGCACGGCGCTTCGTCCGGCGATACGCCCGCGAGTTGGCCGAGCGTCCGCTGTGGCTCTTCAGCAGCGGGCCCCTCGACGCCTCGGCCTCGGAACGCGAGATCCCACCCGTTCCAGGTGTCCGCCGGACCATGATCCGGCTCGACGTCGAGGAACATGTCACGTTCGGCGGCTGCCTGGGGGAGGGGGCCAAGGGATTCATCGCCCGGAAGATTGTCTCCTTCGGGAAGGGCGGGGACTTTCGCGACTTCGATCAGATGAGGGCGGGGACTTCCGCGACTTCGACCGGATCGAGACGTGGGCGGCACGGATAGGCCAGGAGCTCACGAGTTGACGCGGGGAGCGGAGGCTGCTGGTGAAGGACGAGGGCTGCCACAGCCGCCCTCGCGGGAGGGCGAGACGGACCTCGGCTGCTGCCTCCGTGGGGCTCGCCGGTTTGTTGGTGCATGCGCCCCACTCGCCTGGCCGCACTCCCTCGCCGTGGTCCAGCCGGTCAAGCATCAACCTGATAGTCGGCGGAGCACTGTGACATGGACGGACCGTGAGGCAAAGCAGCAGCGCCGGTCGCTGTTCGCCCTGGCCCTCGGAGGGGACCAACGGATCCTCCACCGAGCGAGTGCGGTCGGCCCGCCGTGGCTTCGTCGGCGTCCGTGGTCGGCGTTTCGGCCACGCCCTCGGGCAGGCACGGGAGCACTTCGAAGACTCCTGCCAGATCGACATGTCGGAGGATCCGCCGGAAACCGGTGCTGTCGGTGACCAGGCGGAGTCGGCCGTGCCGTGCTGAGACCCGGTTCCGAGCCCGGCACAGGACCCCCAGCCCGGCACAGTCCATGAAGGACACCGGACGCAGGTCCACGACCAGGTCGGGGCAGGGACCGGCGGTCAGCCTGTCGAGGCGTGCCGCCAGTCCTGGTGTAGTGAGCAGGTCGATCTCGCCTCGCACTGTCACGACGGCGGTCCCGCCGGCGGTGCGCTCCGTGGGAAGCGGGGTGGACCTGATGAGGATGTCGGACATGGCGCCAGCAAAGCCGGGCTAATGGGGTGTGCGGTAGGGCCGACCGGCTCAAGCGCCTTCCCTCTGTGCACGGCAATCTGGATATACGAGGCATTTTCGTCACTGTGTCGTAGTAGGAAGGTGGGAACGCCATGAAGGGCTATGTCTTCCACGGCCCCGGACAGTCGGCTTGGGAGGATGTCCCGGATCCCGGCATCAAGGAAGCGACCGACGCGATCGTGCGTGTCGACGCCGTCACCATCTGCGGTACGGACCTACACATCCTCAAGGGCGACGTCCCCGAGGTGCGCCCGGGCACCGTGCTGGGCCACGAGGCGGTCGGCGAGATCGTCGAGGTCGGCGGTGACGTGCGGACCGTGCGGCCTGGGGACCGGGTGCTGGTCTCCTGCATAACCGCTTGTGGTCGCTGCCAGTACTGCCGGGAGGGTGCGTACGGGCAGTGCCGGGGCGGCGGAGGCTGGATCCTCGGCCACCTGATCGACGGCACCCAGGCCGAGTACGTCCGCGTGCCGTACGCCGACCTGTCCGTGCACCCACTGCCCGGCGCCCTGGACAGCAAGGACGCCGTGCTGTTGGCCGACATCTTCCCGACCGCGTACGAGGTGGGCGTGCTGAACGGGCACGTACGGCCCGGGGACACCGTCGCCGTCGTGGGCGCCGGTCCCATCGGCCTCGCGGCCATCGCCACGGCTCGGCTGTTCGCGCCGGAGCGGATCATCGCCGTGGACCTCGCGGCCGCACGGCTGGACGCCGCCAGGGAACTCGGCGCGGACGCGGTGGTGGACGCTCGGGAGGACCCCGAGCAGCTGATCGCGGATCTCACCGACGGACTGGGCGCGGACGTGGCCGTCGAGGCCGTCGGCGTTCCGGAGACCTTCGAGCTGTGCACGCGCATCGTGCGACCTGGTGGTCACGTGGCCAACGTCGGCGTGCACGGGAGGCCCGCGACCCTTCACCTGGAAGACCTGTGGATCAAGAACGTGACGATCACCACTGGCCTGGTGGACACGTACTCCACCCCCAATCTGCTGCGGATGGCGGCCGCCGGCCGGCTGCCCACCGAACGGCTGGTCACGCACACCTTCCCGCTGCCCCACATGGAGGAGGCATACGACGTCTTCGCCAAGGCGGCCGACACGGGTGCGATCAAGGTCGTGCTCGGCGAGGAACAACACGAGGAGCTCGTTCCGGCAGGGACGGCCTGACGAAGAGAGAGCTGAGGGGGCGTGACCGAGGTGGCATCGTCGTATGCCGTGAAGGCCATCCGGTGAGTGGCCTCCGGCGTCTTCCTCGGGCTGGCCGGAGCAGGGAAGGCACCGAGCTGACCGATGTGGGCGTGCCGCGCCCGGTTTTACGTGTCCACCGGGTTCGAGGCCGATCCGAAGGCCTGACAGAAGCCCCACGAGCGAGCCGCCTGAACCCGGTGCTCGTCGAGTGGCCACTGTGGATCGAACGGAGGGAGGCTGGAAGAAGGTGGTCCATGTTGCCCCGACGGCTGTTTTCGATCGCTGAGAAGGCCACGACCAGGCGAGCGGGGTGACCAGCGGATGGGAGAAAGCCCATGAAGGTCGGAGTACTGACCGGTGGCGGTGACTGCCCGGGCCTCAACGCCGTGATCCGCAGTGTCGTCCGCAAAGGCGTCCAGGAATACGCCGCCGACTTCGTCGGCGTGCGGGACGGCTGGCTCGGTTTGCTCCAGGATGCTGTCATGCCGCTGGACATCTCCAACGTGCGGGGAATTCTTCCTCGCGGCGGGACCATCCTCGGCTCCTCCCGCACCAACCCGTTCAAGCACGAGGACGGGCTGCGACGCGTGCAGGACACCCTTGCCGCGCACGACGTGGACGCGCTCGTAGTGATCGGCGGCGAGGACACGCTCGGCGTGGCCACAGAGCTGAGCCGGCAGGGGATCCGGCTGGTGGGCGTACCGAAGACCATCGACAACGACGTCTCCGGCACGGACTACACCTTCGGCTTCAACACAGCCGTCGGTATCGCGACCGAGGCCATCGACCGGCTCCACACCACTGCCGAGTCACACATGCGCGCCCTTGTGGTGGAGGTGATGGGGCGGCACTCTGGGTGGATCGCCCTGCACGCAGGCATCGCGGGCGGAGCCAACGTGATCCTCATACCGGAGCGCCCGTTTGACATCGATCAGGTCTGTGAGCAGGTGAAGAGCCGGTTCAAGATCAACTATGCGCCGATCATCGTCGTGGCCGAAGGAGCTGTTCCCAGAGAGGGACAGATGGTCCTCAAGGATCGGTCGCTGGACGAGTTCGGCCACGTGCGGCTGTCCGGCATCGGCGAATGGCTGGCCCAGGAGATCTCGGAACGCACCGGCAAGGATGCCCGCACCACGGTGCTGGGTCACATCCAGCGAGGCGGCACCCCGAGCTCTTTCGACCGGTGGCTGGCCACGCGCTTCGGGCTGCACGCCATCGACGCGGTTAAGGACGGTGACTTCGGCGTCATGGTCGCCCTGCAGGGCACCCGCATCGTCCGTCTGCCCCTCGCCGATGCCACAGAGAAGACCAAGCTGGTTGATCCGTCCCTGTACGACGAGTTCGAGGTGTTCTTCGGCTGACCGGCCCCGGTACTCACCGGATCGTCACCGGACCTCGGGTCGGCCGCTATCCGGCGTGCGGGACGACTGCCACCGGGCAGCGAGCGTGGTGTAGTACGGCGTGCGTGACCGGGCCCAGGCGGCCTTCGGCCCCCTGGGGATCGGTGCGGCGCCCCACGACGAGCAGGTCCGCACTCCGCGACGCGTTCAAGAGCGCTTCCGCGGGATGGAGCAGTACGACATCGGTACGGGCCGTCACACGGGGGTGCTTCTCCTGCCATGCGCACACCGCGTCGGAGAGCCGCAAGACCTCCTGGTCCTCCCATGTGGCCCGGTCCTCCTCGGTCACCACCAGCGTCTGCGGAGAGACGGCCTCGGCAGGAAACGCCCATGCCTGCACCACCCGGAGGAGTGCTCCGCGTGCCTCCGCGGCCGAGAACGCGAAGTCCGCCGCCTCACCCACCGGGTGATGCGCGTCGAACCCCACCACGACCGGGGAAACACCGCGTGCCGCGTGCATCACTTCTCTGAAGGGGCCGGGCCGGTGGGGAATCAACACGACGGGGCACGGGGCTGCAGCCGCCATCCGCAGGGCCACCGAGCCGACCGCGAGACCGTCGAAACCGCCCGTCCCCCGTGTGCCGACGACGAGGAGCTCGGCATCGCGGGCCGCGGCGAGGAGAGCCTCAGGCGGGGCGTCATCAGTTTGCTCGGCCCGCACCTCGACATCCGGGTGGAGGTCGCCGAGGGCGTCGGCCACCTGCCGGAGCACCCGCGTACCCATGTGCTTTAGCCTGTCCAGGGCCGGGCCCGGTACGGTCGCTCCCGGAAGCGGTGGAGAGGCGTGGAACAGGCGCAGCGGAACGTCGCGCAGCGCGGCCTCCCGCCCGGCCCAGTCGGCCGCCGCCGAGCTATGCGCGGACCCGTCGATACCCACCAGCACAGGGTGATTCATCACGTCCTCCTTCGCCCGGCCTGCATCTCCGTGGCTGCCACACGGCCCGCGTCTCCTGTCTTCCACTGTTCCACGCCAGAACCTCTCAGGCGTCCGGACCGGATGCGGGTGAAACGGCGCGCACGGCCTCACATGAGCCCGGCAGTTGCGGGAACCCGATGATCCGCCGGGGGAGTACAGCCGTGCGATGATCACCGAGGCGAGACCGACGGGACCCGCACCGACCACGACCACGATGTCTCCCGGGCTCACGTGGCCGTTGCGTATCCCGACCTCGCAAGCCGTGGGGAGGAGCTCGGCCAGCAGGAGCGCTTCATCGCGCGGGACGTTCAACGGCCGCCGGTGGCTGGAGTGGTCGGCGAAGGGAACCCGCACCAGCTCGGCCTGGGGCCCGTTGACCGGATTGCCCAGAGTCCAGCCCGGCTGGGGGGCTGATTCGGAACAACCTGCTCACGAATTAGGAGCTCACCGGCTCTCGCCAGTCGGTGAGTTGGTTCGAACAGGTTGTGACGCCTGCACTCCACCGGGCCGTAGGTCTGCGACGAGTACGGCTGCGCAACCCAGCTGGCGGGTGATGGCCTCGTGAGTTCCGGTGGATACCTCTCAACGTCACGGCCAAGATGCCTTCCCAGAGAGCGGCGCCATTCGGTGCTCTCGTGGCCGCCACCCACCCAGCGCTGACGCTGCTGGTGGTTGTGTGGGCTCCGGACGCACGCCTTCTTTCAGCCCGGCCATGATGTCTCCGCCAAGATCGGCGGCGTTCGGCGCCTTCACGGCCACCAGCGGCGTCAACACCGTTCGCTTGATCACTCGTTGGAGTTGGTGGTGCGAGCCCGTCGCACGGTGATCTCTTGCATTCCCCGAGTCGTCTGAGCTCTGGGAACAGACCGGGGCCCGTGCGGTGAGCTGGTGCCACGAACGGCTTGTGAGGTGTCGGCCCGTTCCTTGACCGAGGCCTGGAATTAGGTCGCTGCGTGGCCCGCATGCGCTCGTGACCAGCGCAAACACCCGCACATAGAGGAGGGAAGTTGATCTACTGCGGCATTGACTGGGCCGAGAGGACGCACGACGTCGCCCTGGTCGACGACGACGGCACGCTCCTGGCCAAACGCCACATCACAGACGACGCGACCGGCTACAAGATCCTTCTGGATTTGCTCGCCGAGCACGGCGACACCGAGGACAACCCGATCCCGGTCGCCATCGAGACCTCCCGCGGTCTGCTCGTCGCGGTCCTGCGCACTGGCAAGCGCCAGGTCTACGCCATCAACCCGATGGCCGCCGCACGCTACCGCGACCGCCACGCGGTCACACGGAAGAAGTCCGACCCTGGCGACGCCCTCGTCCTGGCGAACATCCTCCGCACCGATATGCACGCCCACCGGCCGTTGCCCCAGGACAGCGATCTCGCCCGCGCCATCGCTGTCCTCGCCCGCGCCCAGCAGGACGCCGTCTGGAACCGGCAGCAGCTCGCCAACCAGCTCCGCTCGCTCCTGCGCGAGTACTTCCCCGCCGCCCTCGACGCCTACCCGCACTGGCAGAACGGTCTCTGCCGCCCCGAGACCCGCGTCCTGCTGGAGCTCGCCCCCACCCCCTCGCGGGCTGCCCGGCTGTCGCTTGCGCAACTGCGCTCGGCGCTCAAGCGTGCCGGCCGCCAGCGCGGGATCGATGCCGACGCCGAGCGCATCCGCGAGGTCCTGCGGGCCGAATACGCGCACCAGCCACCGTTGGTCGAGGACGCGCTCGGCAAGCAGATGCTCGCCCTGCTGCGGCAGCTCAGCGCCGCCTGCATCGCCGCCGACCAGCTCGCCGAGGCGGTGGAAGAGGCTTTCCCTCAGCACCCGGACGCCGAGATCATCCTGAGCTTCCCCGGACTCGGAACCCAGCTCGGCGCCCGGATCCTCGCTGAGATCGGGGACGATCACACCCGCTTCACCACCGCCCGCGGCATGAAGGCCTACGCCGGCGCATCCCCGATCACCAGGGCCTCCGGGAAGAAGTCCAGCATCACCAGACGCTGGGTGAAGAACGACCGGCTCAACCACACCGGATACCTCTGGGCCTTCGCAGCCCTGACCGCTTCTACCGGGGCCAAGGCGCACTACGACCGACGCCGCGAGGCCGGGGACTGGCACGCCGCCGCTCAGAGAAACCTTTTCAACAAGATGATCGGCCAGCTCTACCACTGCCTCCAGAAACACATCCTGTTCGACCAGAACCTCGCCTTCCCCACACAACTTCTCGAAGCTGCTTGACGACTTAGCGCCGTGAGGTGTCTCTGGGCCCTTTTGCGCGACGGACGGCGCTACGAGCCAGCTCCGCCGGCAAGGGCTGCCGCATAGGAAGGGACGCGACACGCTGCGCGCGGCCAGTTGGTCTGACCGACCCCGTCAGACCAGGCAAAACTCGTTACCTTCCGGGTCTGCCATCACCACGTGATCCGGCCTGCCCTGCAACTCGTCCTCGCGGACCACGGTCGCGCCCGCAGCGGTCAACCGCTCCACCGCCTCGACCACGCGCGGCCAGCGCACCTCCCACGGGGTTTCACGGCCGCCACCAACTTGCACGTCGATATGCAGCCGGTTCTTCGCCACCTTCGGCTCCGGCACCTTCAGGAAGGACAAGGTAGGGCCCACGCCGTCAGGATCTGAGAGGTACGCCCCGTCATCCCACTCGTCCTCCGGAACCTCATGATGCGAGAACCACTCCTCCCAGCTCCCGAACCCTGCGGGCGCGGGCTTCTCCTCGTAGCCCAACGCCAGCGCCCAGAACGCGGCCAGCTTCCCCGGGTACGCGCAGTCGATCGTCAAGCTCCACTTGGTCCCCATGAGCCCTCCCCAGCCGGATGAACGGACTGTACCGCGCACCTCCGACACCTCCTGCCCGCTACCTCAAGCGTGCGCCGCGGCTTGACGAACGGCATTAGGAATCGGTGTCGGCGGCGGCTGAACCGTGAAAGTTGACCCCCTCGAGAGTGGTGTCGGTTCCAACTTCGCATGGGTGTGGGCGAGGCGCGTGATGTCGTTTCCACCGAACGAGTGATGGTGTCTGCCTTGGAGGGCGTGCCCCGCGGCCCTTGGCGCGAGACGAGGTGCAGGCTACTGGCATGCCCGATGACGAGGCGCAGCTCACCCCACCGGAGCCGCTGCTACAGGTGATCGACAACCTCTCGCGGTTCCATCGGGAGCATGAGGAGTACTACTCGCAAGCGCCTTTGCAACAGGCGGGCGAGCTCCAGGCGCGGTCTCGGGCGCTTAAGTCACTGGCCGACCGATGGAGCGTGGTCGAGGCCGGTGAACAGACGTCGCCGATCGCGTTCGCCGGCACGGAGGACCTGAACGCGCCAGGGCTCGTAGCGGAGTCGGGAATCCTCTTCATGGAAGGCGAGGGCGAGCCTACCGAACTCCAAAGGCTGAAGCGCCAAGTCACCCTGCTCGCCGATGAGACCCAGCAGGGCGGTGACTGGCTGGCCCAGGCGATGGAAAAGGCTTGGGACATGGCTGGAAACTTGGCTGCCTATCCGGCCCTTGCCGACCTGCTGGGAGAGCGGCACCGGATCATCGCCAATGACTGGCAGTCGGCGGGCATGCAGGCTCTGGTCGCGCGACTGCTGCGCCGGGCCTTGGACCTGCTGGCCCAAGTCGACTTCTCGCCGACAGCACTTCGGGCCGACCTACGAGGCGAACGAAAGGCCCCTGCCTACCTTTATTCGGCTTCTGAGCTGCTCGACAGGGCTGCCGACCTGATGGCGGAATCAGCAATTCTTGTGCATGAGAACGAGAGGCGCTGGCGCGTGTTCCGTGGCCGAGTTCGTGAGGTGCAATCCGAGTAGGCCGGCGACCGCGGGTACTCCCATTCGCCAGTCTTGGACCCGGCAGCGCCAGTGAGTGGGATGGAGGGCGGCTTGGCCATCCCCGCATGCCTCGGCCTGAGAGTCTGAGGCATGGCAAGTAGTGCACCAGTCAGTACCGCCACGAACACCGACCCCTCGGCGCAGAGAAGCCGAACACACCCGCCCGTCTGCCCACTCCTTGTACGGGGTGTTCTCTCGCGAACAGGCCCGTACTCGGCGGGATGAGACAATCCTCGGGAAGGATCGGCTGAGCTGCAGGCTCGCCTGGTCGCAGCCTGCGGCCTTTCGGCCGACCGGGAACTGGATCCGGAGCAGGCACTGCAGCATCGTGAAGGCTGCGGCTGGGCTGGTCGATGCAGAGTACGCGCGCTCGGCGTGATCGGTCCTTAGGGCAAGCTCCTTCCACTTTCCACACGGCCGGCGTGTCGTACAGCTTCGCGATCAGACCCCCGAGCCCGGCCCGCGTCCACAACTGCCCCGCCAGCCCCAGGTCACAGGGACGGTGATCCAGAACCGCCTGCTGCTCGACCGCACCGAGAACCCGATGCTCGCCGGCCCGGCGCCCACGCGGCTAGGCCACCAGCGCTTCAAGCCCGCCGGTCAGCCACTTCGCCCACCAGTTGTCCATCGCCTTGAGCGAGACCTGGAAGACCGCCGCGACATCCTCGCGAGTCCGGCCCGCCACCAGTGCGGCCACCGCCCGCAGCCCGAAGGGCCTCCTGCGCAGACGGCGACAACTGCCGCGCAATCCCCACGAGTTCGCTCACGCAGGGACCAACGACCCAGAACACCTACCGTTTCGGATCAATATCGGCATCCCTCGTGACCTGCGCTGTACCAAAGTGCCAACTATCTCTCTGATTCCGTGCCTCCAGCCGCTGAAGCTACTTGGCATTAGTGCAGGTCACGAACACTGCCTTGTGCCACCTATCGCTCCCGGTCACAGCCGGCCCGTACCGGCCGTGCGCCAGCGAGATGTCTTCGAGGGACGGGTGATCGTCCGGCGGCGTCCGGCCGGTCAGGTGCGGTCGTGCAGAGTGATCTGGTAGCCGTCGGGGTCGGCGAAGGTGAAGGTCCGGCCGAAGGGGCCGTCGATCGGCCCGGAGACGATGGTGTGACCGTCGGCGACGAGGGCGTCGTGAATGGCCTGGACATCGGTGGCGTGGAGCCAGATCGCGGCGCCGATGCCGGGCTGGGCGACGGATGCGAGATCGGTGCCGGGAACGATTTCGCGCAGTGCGAACGCGATCGGCTTCGTCTCGAAGACCACGGCGTGCGGGGGGCCGGCCGGCGAGCGGACGAGGCCCAGGTACTGCTCGTAGAACGCCCGTGAGGCGTCGAGGTCGCGCGCCTGGAGGGAAATGAAGTCGGGACCGGTGACGGGCATGCGGATGCTCCTCTTCTTCGTGTCAGCTTTCTGACACAGGTCAACCTATGTCAAAGTACTGACATGAATCAAGACGGTGTGGACCTGGAGACGTCGCTGGGCTACCTGTTGAAGGAGGCGTCGAGCGTCCTGCGCGCGGCCATGGAGGAGGTGCTGCGGCCGCTCGGGATGAACGTGACGCACTACTCCTGTCTCGAACTGCTGGCCCAGCGACCGGGCCTGTCGAACTCCGAACTCGCGCGGGGCGCGTTCGTGACGCGGCAGTCGATGAACGTGCTGCTCCAGGCCCTGGAACGGGACGGCTACGTGACCAGGCCCGCGGAGGCGCCCGTCGGGAAGGCTCTCCCCGCACGGCTCACGCCGCGCGGCCGACGGAGCCTGGAGAAGGCGACCGTGGCGGTCCGGTCGGTCGAGGTCAGGATGCTGGCCGGGATGACCGAGACCGAGCAGTCGGAGGCGTTCCGCATCCTGCGGAGCATGATCCATTCCCTGCGCGACGGCGACAGCGACGGCGACAGCGACGGTGGTGCGTAGCGGGCGCAGAGTTCGTTCCCCGGAGATCGCGGCTGCCCCGTGGAGGCGGCGCACGCGTCCGCTCGCACGAGGGTGAATCGGCGGCGCTTCGTGTACCGATGTGGCAAGAAGGCTCCGCGGAGAACCCCGCACGCGGCTGAAGCCGGTCGGCACCGGCGCGGGTCGACGTGATGCTCCACAGGCACCGGGCCGCCGCGGTCCCACCTGACCGCGTGAACGCCCGCAGCCGTCCGCCTGCGGCCGACCCCGGCCTGTTCGGGCCCGGGTGGGTGGGCGGCCGGCGCAGGAAGTCGTCGAGGTCGCGCGCCTCGGGTCCGGCGGCCAGCTCGGGGCGGACCTTCTCGAAGTAGGCCGCCAGCTCGGCCCGGTCGCCCGGTACGTCGTCGGGGTCGCGGACCACCAGGCGGGCGCTGACGCGGTGTTCGACCGCCGAGCAGGCGGTGGATCTTCCGGACGCGGGCACCCGCCCGCTCGGCCGCCTCCGTGGTGCCGTACGTCGACGTGCCGACGAAGTCCGCCGTGCACATCAGCCTGCCCCAGGCGTCCTTGCGGAAGTCGGAGGCGTGCGCCTCCCTGCCTCCGTACGCCCAAGAGCTGTACGGCAGGGAGGCCCCCGCGCCCGCCGTGGTCACCCGCCGACTGCGGCGCACCGGCACCCTTCTGCGCCGCGTCCCCGCCCGTCTGCGCTGGCAACTCCCGCCCCAGCACATCCTCCGCGCCATGGCACGGCTCGGCCCCGGTTCCCGTCCCGCACCGTACGAAGTCAGGTTATAGGCCGTCATACTGGACGGGCCGGGGGAGAGGCGAGCACCGGGAGGCCGTTCGACGGAGTCGCCCGGCGGAGGCCGTCCGACGGACGGCCCCCGCCCCGTACGCCCGAGGCCCACCGCCCCGGCGGCGTTGATCCAGCCGGCCCGCCCCCCTGGCCGACCTCGATCATCGCGTGTTACCAAGAGCCATGCCTGCCACCCCCGCACACTCCGACCGCCCCGGACGTCCGGCCGGACCCCGGCCCCACGACACGTACGACGCGGTGATCGTCGGCGGCGGCCACAACGGCCTGGTCGCCGCCGCCTACCTGGCCCGCGCCGGGCGTTCCGTGCTGGTGCTGGAACGGCTGGACCACACCGGCGGAGCCGCCGTGTCCACCCGGCCCTTCGCCGGGGTCGACGCCCGGCTGTCGCGGTACTCCTACCTGGTCAGCCTGCTGCCCCGGAAGATCGTGCGGGACCTGGACCTCGACTTCCGCGTCCGCGGCCGCACGATCTCGTCGTACACCCCCGTCGAGCGCGACGGTCACCCCACCGGCCTGCTCGTCGGCGGCGGAGAGCGCCGTACCCGCGAGGCGTTCGCGCGGCTGACGGGTTCGGGCCGCGAGTACGAGGCGTGGCAGCGGTTCTACGCGATGACGGGCCGCGTCGCCGAACGGGTGTTCCCGACGCTCACCGAGCCCCTGCCCACCCGCGACGACCTGCGCGGGCGTATCGACGACGAGGAGGCGTGGCGGGTCTTGTTCGAGGAGCCGATCGGCAGGGCCGTCGAAGCGAGGTTCACCGACGACCTCGTGCGCGGTGTCGTCCTCACGGACGCGCTCATCGGCACCTTCGCGGACGCCCACGACCCCTCCCTCCGCCAGAACCGGTGCTTCCTCTACCACGTGATCGGCGGCGGTACGGGAGCCTGGGACGTGCCGGTAGGCGGCATGGGCGCGCTCACGGACGCGCTGGCCACGGCCGCGCGCGCGGCGGGTGCCGTGATCGCCACCGGTCACGAGGCGCGGCGGATCGCGACGGACGGACGGTCCGCCGAGATCACCTACCGGACGGCCGACACGGAGGGCACCGTCGCCGCGCGGCACGTCCTGGTGAACGCCTCGCCCCAGGAGCTGGCCGCGCTGACCGGCGACGCACCACCCACCCCCGCCGAGGGCGCCCAGCTCAAGGTGAACATGCTGCTCACGCGACTTCCGCAGCTCCGTGACCAGTCCGTCGACCCGCGTGAGGCGTTCTCCGGGACCTTCCACATCGCCGAGGGATACGACCAACTGGCCGTCGCCCACGCCCAGGCCGCCTCCGGTGTGCTCCCTGAGGCCCCGCCCTCCGAGATCTACTGCCACTCCCTCACCGATCCGACCATCCTCGGCCCGGACCTGGTCGACCAGGGCTACCAGACGCTCACCCTGTTCGGCCTGCACACGCCCGCGCGGCTGTTCGAAGCCGACAACGACGCCGTACGCGAGGACCTCCTCAAGGCCACCCTCGCCCAGCTCGACGCCCACCTCGCCGAGCCCCTTGCCGACTGCCTGGCCACCGACGCCGACGGCCGCCCGTGCATCGAGGCGAGGACCCCCCTCGACCTGGAACGCGACCTCGGCCTCCCGGGCGGCAACATCTTCCACCGCGACCTCGCCTGGCCCCACACGCAGGAAGGCACCGGCCGCTGGGGTGTGGAGACCCGCCACGCCAACGTCCTGCTGTGCGGCGCGGGCGCCGTACGCGGTGGCGGGGTGAGCGGGGTCCCGGGCCACAACGCGGCCATGGCGGTCCTGGAGGGGTCCGGGGCGGACGGCCCGCGCCTGGCGTAGGCGGCACGTCCGCGCAGGTCCGGTTGCAGGGCGCCGCCCCGTTCGCCCCGCTAGTCGGCGGCGGCCGTCCAGCCCACCGCCGTGATCCGCCCCGCGTCCGCCGGCCGCGACTCGTCGAACAGGGTGCTGCCTCCCGCCGAGACCCGCAGCCCGTCGACGTACACCCCACGACCGACGTACTGCCGGTCGGTCGTGCAGCGCCAGCGCACCGTGAGCCCGGCGGCCCCCGACAACTCCGCGGTGACCCGGTGCCACGCCCGGCCCGACCAGCCGGTGACCGACCCGGATGGATGCTCCAGCGGCGCCTCCCCGTCCCGGACGGTCGTGAAGGCCACCGGCAGCCAGGTGTCGCCGCCGTCGGCGGAGGTCTCCAGGAAGACGGCATCGGCCTGGGGTTCGGTGTCCCACCACAGGGCGCACCGCAGGCGGGGCCGCCCGGAGGCGGTGGGAGAGGCGGAGTCCGTGACGGTGGCTTTCCCGGCTCCGGTGGTGTCGAGCGGCGGGAGCGCGAGGGTCGCCGTGGTGGCGGACGCCATGCCGGAGAACCAGGAGGCGCGGCCCCGGGCGGGGCGTACGGGAACGGCGCGGGCGAGGCTGTTCGCGGCGGCGACCCGGGGCGCGGAGCCGGACCGCCAGCCGCGCACCGGGTGGACGGAGTTGCCGAGGACCACGAGGAAGGAGTCGGTGGTCGGGTCCAGGACGAGGGAGGTGCCGGTGAAGCCGGTGTGTCCCGCCGTGCGCGGGGTGGCCATCGCGCCCATGTACCAGTGCTGGTAGAGCTCGAAGCCCAGCCCGTGTTCGTCGCCGGGGAACTCCGTGTTGAAGTCGGTGAACATCAGCTCCACCGAACGGGGTTCGAGAATGCGGGCCCTGCCGTACACACCGCCGTTCAGCAGGGTGCGGCCCAGGACGGCCAGGTCCCAGGCGCTGGAGAAGACACCTGCATGGCCCGCGACCCCGCCGAGACCGAAGGCGTTCTCGTCGTGCACCTCGCCCCACACCAGCCCCCGGTCCAGACCCGACCAGGGCAGGCGGGCGTCCTCGGTCGCCGCGATGCCGGGCTTCCAGGAGGCCGGCGGATTGAAGCGAGTGCGGTGCATCCCGAGTGGAGCGGTGATCTCGTTTCGGAGCAGCTGATCCAGACCGAGACCGGTGATCTCCTCCAGGACGAGCTGCAACGAGATCAGATTCAGGTCCGAATACAGGTACGTCGTGCCTGGCGGGTTCAGCGGCGCCTCGTTCCAGACGAGCCGGAGCTTCCCCTCGTGCGTCGGCTCTTTGTAGAGCGGGAGCCAGGGCCGGAAACCGGAGGTGTGGGTGAGCAGTTGGCGCACGGTGATGTCCTGTTTGCCCGCCGCGCCGAACTCCGGCAGGTACGTGGCGACCCTGCCCTCCAGCTCCAGCGCGCCCCGTTCGATCTGCTGCACCGCGAGGATCGACGTGAACAGCTTCGACACGGAGGCCAGATCGAAGACGGTGTCCCGCGTCATCGGAATCCGCCGGTCCGCCGGGAACTCCACCCCCGTGTCCGTCTTCTCGTCGTACGCCGAGTACCGCACCGCCATCCCGATCGCCCGGTGCAGGGCGACGGTCCCGCCCCGCCCGGCGAGCAGGACGGCGCCCGCGTACCACGGGTGCCTGGGCGAGGGTTCGAGGAACGTCTCGGCATCGGTGACGAGCCGATCCAGGGGTTCGGGGAGGAGTCCGGCCCGCTCGGGAGAACCGTGGCGCAGCGTCGGACGACCACCCCCGGAGGCGGAGGCGGAGGCGGAGGCGACCGCCCCGGCGGGGAAGGGCAGCGCGGCGAGCCCTCCACCGACCGCCAACACCCGCCGGCCGAGCTGCCGCCGACTCATCCCGGACCCCGAGCCCCCCACAGCTGCACTCATGAAACCCAGTCAAGCATCCACCCCCCAAGGGCGCGAGGAACCGCGCGCCCGGCTCCCACGGAACAGGCACCCGTCGGCCACCCGCGGATCAGCGACGCGCCCCCGCACCCACGACGATGCCCGAGACACCGACAGAATCTGACGGTGCATCAGAAAAACTCTTCCCTCGTCCGGAGGACTACGGCATCCTGCGCACCATGCAGACGGAGCTGAGCAACACACTCGGAGTCCAGTACGCCGTCTTCGGCTTCACGCCGTTCCCCGCGGTCGCGGCGGCCATCAGCCGGGCAGGCGGCTTCGGGGTGCTGGGCGCGGTCCGCTACACGGCCCCCGACGATCTCAAGCGCGACCTCGACTGGATCGAGGCCCATGTCGACGGCATGCCGTACGGACTGGACGTCGTCATGCCGGCCAAAAAGGTCGAAGGGGTGACGGAGGCCGACGTCGAGGCCATGATCCCCGACTCGCACCGGCAGTTCGTCCAGGAGACCCTCGCCAAGTACGGCGTGCCCGAGCTGGCCGAGGGCGAGGCCTCCGGCTGGCGCATCACCGGCTGGATGGAGCAGGTCGCCCGCAGCCAGCTCGACGTCGCCTTCGACTACCCGATCAAGCTGCTGGCCAACGCCCTCGGCTCCCCGCCCGCCGACGTCGTCGACCGCGCCCACGAACAGGACGTCCTGGTCGCCGCGCTCGCCGGCAGCGCCCGCCACGCCCGCAAGCACGCCGAGGCGGGCATCGACATCGTCGTGGCCCAGGGCTACGAGGCCGGCGGCCACACCGGCGAGATCGCCTCCATGGTCCTCACCCCCGAAGTGGTCGACGCCGTGGCCCCGTTGCCCGTCCTCGCCGCCGGCGGAATCGGCAGCGGACAGCAGGTGGCCGCCGCCCTCGCGCTCGGCGCCCAGGGGGTCTGGCTCGGTTCGCTGTGGCTGACCACCACCGAGGCCGAACTGTCCTCGCCCCGGCTGATCGAGAAGCTGCTCGCCGCCGGCTCCGGCGACACCGTCCGTTCCCGCGCCCTCACCGGCAAACCCGCGCGCCAGCTCCGTACCGAGTGGACCGACGCCTGGGACGACCCCACCGGACCCGGCACCCTCCCCATGCCCCTCCAGGGCCTGCTCGTCGCCGAGGCGGTCTCCCGCATCCAGAAGTACGAGGTGGAGCCCCTGCTCGGCACGCCGGTCGGCCAGATCGTCGGCCGTATGAACAGCGAACGCAGCGTCCAGGCCGTCTTCGACGACCTCACCCGGGGTTTCGAGCAGGCCGTGGACCGCATCAACCGGATCGCCGGAAGGAGCGAGGGACAGTGAGCCGAGCCCCCCAGGACCGACCCGCCCAGGACCGACCCGCCCAGGACCCCTCCCAGGGCCGTGCCCCTCGAAGCCGGCCCGCGCAGGGCGGAGCCCCGAACGCCCAGCCTCCCCAAGGCTTCTGGGCCCAGGCCACCGCCGACCCCGACCGTGCGGTGCTCATCGCCCCCGACGGGCAGGAATGGACCGCCGGGCGTCTGCACGCCGAGACCAACCGCCTGGTGCACGGACTGCGGGCAGCCGGGCTGGAGCGCGGTGACGCCTTCGCCGTCGTCCTGCCCAACGGTGTCGAGTTCCTCACCGCCTACCTCGCCGCCACCCAGGCCGGCTTCTACCTCGTCCCCGTCAACCACCATCTGATGGGCCCAGAGATCGCCTGGATCGTCTCCGACTCGGGCGCCAAGGTGCTCATCGCGCACGAGCGGTTCGCCGACGCGGCCCGGGGCGCGGCCGACGAGGCGAGGCTCCCCGCGAGCCACCGCTACACGGTCGGTACGGCCGAGGGCTTCCGCCCGTACGCCGAACTCCTGGACGGACAGCCCGGGTCGGCGCCCGGGGAGCGCACCCTCGGCTGGGTCATGAACTACACCTCCGGCACCACCGGCCGCCCGCGCGGCATCCGCCGCCCGCTACCGGGCAAGCTCCCCGAGGAGTCCTACCTCGGCGGCTTCCTCGGCATCTTCGGCATCAGGCCCTTCGACGACAACGTCCACCTGGTCTGCTCGCCGCTCTACCACACGGCCGTCCTGCAGTTCGCCGGCGCCTCCCTGCACATCGGGCACCGACTGGTGCTGATGGACAAGTGGACGCCCGAGGAGATGCTCCGCGTCATCGACGCCCACCGCTGCACGCACACCCACATGGTGCCCACCCAGTTCCACCGCCTGCTCGCCCTCCCCGAGGAGGTGCGCGCCCGCTACGACGTGTCGTCCATGCGGCACGCCATCCACGGGGCCGCGCCCTGCCCGGACCATGTGAAGAGGGCCATGATCGAGTGGTGGGGCGAGTGTGTGGAGGAGTACTACGCGGCCAGCGAGGGCGGGGGCGCCTTCGCCACCGCCGAGGACTGGCTGAAGAAGCCCGGCACGGTCGGCAGGGCCTGGCCCATCAGCGAACTCGCCGTCTTCGACGACGACGGCAACCGGCTGCCGCCCGGTGAACTCGGCACCGTCTACATGAAGATGAGCACCGGCGGTTTCTCCTACCACAAGGACGAGGGCAAGACGCGCAAGAACCGCATCGGCGACTTCTTCACCGTGGGCGACCTCGGACTCATCGACGAGGACGGCTATCTCTTCCTCCGTGACCGCAAGATCGACCTCATCATCTC
Organism: Streptomyces bottropensis ATCC 25435; assembly: GCF_000383595.1. Lineage (NCBI taxonomy): Bacteria > Bacillati > Actinomycetota > Actinomycetes > Kitasatosporales > Streptomycetaceae > Streptomyces > Streptomyces bottropensis. Next base: position 4,585,607 of record NZ_KB911581.1, read on the forward strand.
CGGCGGCGTCAACATCTACCCCGCCGAGATCGAGTCCGCCCTGCTCACCCACCCCGCCGTCGCCGACGCCGCCGCCTTCGGCATCCCGCACGACGACTGGGGCGAGGAGGTCAAGGCCGTGGTGGAGCCCGCCCCCGGCTTCGCACCGGGGCCGGGGCTCGCCGAGGAGATCCTCGCCCACTGCGCCCGTCGGCTCGCCGGGTACAAGCGGCCGAAGAGCGTCGACTTCACCGAGGCGATGCCGCGCGACCCCAACGGCAAGCTCTACAAACGGCGGCTGCGCGAGCCGTACTGGGAGGGACGGCAGAAGGCCGTCTGAGGGCCGCTGTCGCGCGTGCCGTGCGCGGGCCGCACGGCTCGCGCACGGTTCTCAGGGCATGCGCGCGCGGCCCTCATGGCTTGCGGGCCACCCCGCCCACCGCGATCACCTCGCCGGATCCGCCGGCCGCCGTGGGGTCCGGCCGCCAGTCGTTCAGCGGGACCACCCCCGGCGGCAGCAGTTCCAGACCGTCGAAGAAGCCGGCGAGTTCGGCCGGGCCGCGCAGGTGGTAGGGGGCCGCGCCGCTCTCGTTGTAGCCGCGGGTGGCTTCGGCGTTGTCCTCGTGGGTGTCCACGCTGTCGTTGAACGCGAGGTAGCTCCCGGACGGCAGGGCGGCCATGAGGGAGCCGACGATGGAACGGGCCTCGTCATAGTCGGCTATGTGCCCGCTGACCTGCATCATCGTCAGCCCGACCGGCTGGGAGAGGTCCAGCGTCCTGGCCGCCTCCCGCAGGACCGTCCGCGGGTCGTGCAGATCGGCGTCGACGTAGTCGGTCGCCCCCTCGGGGGTGCTGGTGAGCAGCGCCCGCGCGTGGGTCAGGACCAGCGGGTCGTTGTCCACGTAGACGATCCGCGCCTCCGGGGCCACCCGCTGGGCGATCTCGTGGGTGTTGTCGGCGGTCGGCAGACCGGTGCCGATGTCCAGGAACTGGCGGATGCCCGCCTCGGCGGCGAGATGGGTGACCGCGCGGCCGAGGAAGGCCCGGGAGTCGCGGGCCAGGTCGGTGATGCCGGGGAACACCGCGCGGAAGGCGTCGCCCGCCGCGTGGTCGACGGGATAGTTGTCCTTGCCGCCCAGCCAGTAGTTCCAGATGCGGGCCGAGTGCGGCACCGTCGTGTCGATCCTGGCGGTCGAATCCGTCCACGGACGTAACGAGTCCTGCGCCACCGGGCGGCCTCCTCGGGGAAAGCGGTGATATGCCAACGGCAAGGTGCCGCCATGAAAATGGTGCCGCCCCGGACGGGGCGGCACCACCTCCCTTCGCTCATTGGCTCACACGGACCACCTTCAGCTTCGGCGAGGACAGGATGTCCTTCTCGCAGAAGCGGGACGTCACCCACCTCTCCGCCGCGAACAGCCGCGTCTGGTCCAGGTGGTGCGGCGAGTTCGGGTTGGAGGACTGCGAGTACGTCAGCAGCGTGCGGGCCACCGGGCAGCGGCCGCCGTCCCAGCCGACCGCCTGAATATGGCTGGAACCCGACGAGACCTCCGGGTAGCCGCCCTCGGCCGGACGCCAGGACGACTCGATCTTGTTCCACACGCCCAGCGACTCCGTGCCGCCGGACACGGGGATGCGTCGACCGTCGCGTACGACGAACTGGTGGTCGCCGAGCTTCGCGTCCAGGGGTATGCCGGCCGCCCGCAGTTCCGTCACCGTCTCCGCGAGGGCCGTCCCGAAGCCGGGCACGTCGGTGTTCAGCGTGTTCGGGGTGCCGACCGGGTCCGCCGCCGAGAACGGCACCTTCCACAGCTGCGCGCGCGGCACCACGGCGTTCAGCCGTCGCCAGAACCGGTCGAAGAGCAGCGCGCCCCGGCTGTCGCTGTCGGCGGTCCGGTTCCAGGCGCGCAGCACCCGGCACGCCTCGGAGACGTCGACCGCCTGGCCGTCACCCGTGCTCGCCGTGCCGCCCGGCAGCGCGGCACACGCCCGCGCCGCGTCCCGGGCGGCGAGGTCGGCCGCGGGCACCCGGTTCGCGAACTGCTGCCGCTGCAGGTCCCGTACGGTCAGGCCGCCCTCGTCCGCCATCGCCGCCACGTCCTCGATCGCGCCGCGTGTGCGCATCGAGCGCTGCGTGCCGAGGTTGCCGAAGACCCGCTCGTACCCGGTCAGCGGCTGGTCCGCGTTGGCCAGCCACGCGCTGTCGTTGGAGTTCTCCGCGTACGGCGCGTCCTTCAGCGTCGGCATCTTCGCGGGCCCGAAGATCCCCGGCTGCACGGCGTCGGCGTCACTGCCGAGCGCGCAGTCGGCCCGGGAACCGTCCAGGATCGCGACGCCCGCCGAGGGATACGTGGCCCTGCCCAGGGGCGTCGAGCAGCGGGCCGCCAGGTCGTCGGTGATCCGGGGCAGCGTCTGCGACTGGGTGAACAGGGTGTGTCCGGCGGAGTCCGCGGCCACGGTGTTCACCCAGGGCAGGCCCTGGTGCCGGGCGAGGGACCTGAGGACGTCCGCCGTGCCGCCGGCCTTGGCGAAGCCCAGCGAGGTGTCGGTGAAGCGGATGTTCGCCGTGTTGGGGTCGTTCAGCGCGTACGCGGTGCCGGCCGTCCAGGGGAGCGGGAGATCGGCACCGAGCGAGGTGACGACCGGGCCGTAGCGGGTCCACCACTGGGTACGGGTGACCGGGGAGCCGTCCTTGACGCCGACGGTCACGGTCCGCTTCGTCATCCGCTCCGCCGCGCCGTCCACCAGGTACGTGGTCGGGTCGGCCGGGTCCAGCGTCAGCTGGTGGACGTTCATGGGGACGCCGGTCGCCACGGTGTGGCTCCACGCGACCTTCGCGTTGAAGCCGATCTGGGTGATCGGCGAGCCGAGCAGCGACCCTCCCGAGACGTTCAGCTCCCCGGGGATGGTCTGCTGCGCCTGCCAGAACCGACGGCCGCCGGCCCACGGATAGTGCGGGTTGCCCAGCAGCAGGCCGCGGCCGTTCGCGGTGGTGTCGCCGCGGAAGGCGACGGCGTTCGACCCCATGTCCGCGTCGGCGGCGTCGAACAGTTCGCGCGCGGCGCGGGCGGCGGCCGCGGGGTCCGCGGCGGTGGCCCTGTCCGTGGTGCCGGGGACCGGCGGCTGCGCGGTGGTGATGGCGTCCACCAGGCGCCCCTCGCCGCCGAGCACGGCGAGGGCGTACGCGCGGGAGAAGACGTCGAGCGTGGAGACCGGCCGCACCCAGGCGGCGCCCTCGCAGGCCGGGTCGGTGATCCGGTTCTTCCTCAGCCACGCGTTGTAGCCGGCCGCCCAGCCCCGCATCAGGTCCTTGACCGCACGGCTCGGCCCGAGCGGTTCGGGCCGGTCCAGCAGCCGCTGTACGGTGCCCGCGTCCCGGACGCCCCGGAAGTACAGGTCGCTGGTGAGGTTCTTGGAGGCGGAGGAGAGGGAGAAGTCGGGTGCCGCGTCGGGCCCGAAGTGGCGGGAGCGCTCCCCCCTCACGGTCACGAACCCGTCGGCGAGGACACACACCTGGTCGGCGGCCTGCGCCCAGCCGGTCCCGAAGCCGAGGTTCGCGTAGTCCTTCGCGACGATGTGCGGTACGCCGTACTCGGTGTAGCGGATCACGGCGGACAGGCCGCCGTGGGAGGTCCGGCGCTCACCGGTTCGCGCGTCGTCGGCGGTGGCCGAGGGCAGGACGGCGAAGGCGGTGAGCAGGGCGACGGCCGAGACCACCGACTGTCTGAGGCGGGTGCGCATACGGGCTCCCAACATCGTTGTGGAAAAGGATGGTTGAGCATGTCGACACGTGTCTGCGTAGTCCATACGGGTGCGGGATCTTCCCTCAAGGTGACTCGTCGTCCGGCGGTCGGAGTTGAGCCACTTCTCGCCATGCGTGCCGGATTCCGGCCGCGCGGGTGGCGCGCTTGACCTCGCTCGTGGGACGGAACGAGGATCGGGCGTCGGAAACGTGGACGAAGGAGCGGGAAACATGACGGCAGGCCGCAGTGTGACGGTCGACGGGACGCTGCGCCGCAGCGCCCGGCGGGTTCCCGCCCGCGTCGCGATCCACTACGGCGAGCGGTCGTGGACCTACGCCGAACTGGACGACGCGGTCTCCCGCGCGGCCCGCGCCCTGCGCGACACCGGACTGCGGCCCGGCGACCGGGTCGCCGCCTACGGCCACAACTCGGACGCCTATCTCATCGCCTTCCTGGCCGCCGCCCGCGCCGGCCTGGTGCACGTCCCCGTCAACCAGAACCTCACCGGCGACGACCTCGCCTACCTCCTCGACCAGTCCGGCAGCACCCTCGTCCTCACCGATCCCGACCTGGCCGGCAACCTCCCCGAGGGCACCCGCGCCCTGCCCCTGCGCGACGCGGACGACTCGCTCCTCGTACGACTCGCCGGCACCGAGCCGTACGACGGCGAGGAGCCCCGGGCCGAGGACCTTGTCCAGCTCCTGTACACCTCGGGCACGACCGCGCTCCCCAAGGGCGCGATGATGACGCACCGCGCGCTGGTCCACGAGTACCTCAGCGCGATCGCCGCCCTCGACCTCCAGGCGGGCGACCTGCCCGTGCACTCCCTGCCGCTGTACCACTCCGCCCAGATGCACGTCTTCCTGGTGCCCTACCTCGCGGTCGGTGCCACGAACACGATCCTCGACGCCCCCGACGGCGACCGGATCCTCGACCTCGTGGAGGAGGGCCGCGCCGACAGCTTCTTCGCCCCGCCCACGGTGTGGATCGCCCTCGCGGGCCGCCCCGACTTCGACACGCGTGACCTCGGCGGCCTGCGCAAGGCGTACTACGGGGCGTCGATCATGCCGGTGCCCGTCCTGGAGCGGCTCCGGGAGCGGTTGCCCAAGCTGGCCTTCCACAACTGCTTCGGGCAGAGCGAGATCGGCCCGCTGGCGATGGTCCTCGGACCGCACGAGCACAAGGGGCGCATGGACTCCTGCGGGCGTCCCGTCATGTTCGTCGAGGCGAAGGTCGTCGACGAGGACGGCGAGGAGGTGCCCGACGGCACTCCCGGCGAGATCGTCTACCAGTCGCAGCAGCTCTGCGAGGGCTACTGGGAGAAGCCGGAGGAGACCGCCGAGGCGTTCCGCGACGGCTGGTTCCACTCCGGGGACCTCGCCGTGCGCGACGCCCACGGCTTCTTCACCGTCGTCGACCGCGTGAAGGACGTCATCAACTCCGGCGGCGTGCTCATCGCCTCGCGCCAGGTGGAGGACGCGCTCTACACCCATGAGGCGGTCGCCGAGGTCGCGGTGATCGGCCTGCCCGACGACCACTGGATCGAGGCCGTCACGGCGGTCGTCGTACGGCGGGGAGAGGTCACGGAGGACGAACTCCTCGCCCACGCCCGCGAGAAGCTCCCGCACTTCAAGGCACCCAAGTCGATCCACTTCGTGGACGCGCTGCCGCGCAACGCGAGCGGGAAGATCCTCAAACGGGAGCTGCGGGACCGCCTCACGCGGACGTGAGTGCCGGCGGCGTCGTGAACCCCGTTGCGGCGCACACCGCCCGTCCTCGAAGATCGACACCATGCCGGCCTTCACCGCACCCGACGGAACCGAACTCGCCTACCACCTGCGAGGCGAGGGCGACCCGTTGATCGTCCTCCCCGGCGGAGCGATGCGCGCCTCCGCCTACCTGGGCGACCTCGGCGGTCTGACGGCCCACCGGCGCCTGGTCCTGCTCGACCTGCGCGGAACGGGCGACTCGGCCGTCCCCGCCGATCCCGCGACCTACCGCTGCGACCGCCAGGTCGACGACGTGGAAGCACTCCGCGCCCACCTGGGCCTGGACCGCGTGGACCTGCTCGCCCACTCGGCCGGCGGCAACCTGGCCACGCTCTACGCGGCCCGCCACCCCGAGCGCGTCTCCCGTCTGGCGCTGATCACCGCCACCCCCTGGGCGGTGGGCCTGCCGGTGACCGTCGAGGACCGCCTCGCCGCCGCCCGCCTGCGCGAGGGCGAACCGTGGTTCGCCGAGGCGTACCCGGCCTTCGAGGCCGCCTGGACCGGCCACGGCCCCTTCGCCGACGCCATGATGCCGCTGTTCTACGGCCGTTGGGACGACACCGCCCGCGCCCACATGGCCGCCGAGGAGGACCAGACGAACGACGAGGCGTCCACGGTCTACGGCTCCGCGGGCGCCTACGACCCGCCCGTCACCCGAGCCGCCCTCACCGCACTGCGGGCGCCGGCCCTGGTGTACGCGGGCGAACTCGACACCGGCCCCCCGCCCGCACTCGCCCACCGCGCGGCCGCCTTCTTCCCGGACGCGCGGTTCGTGGTCCAGCCGGGCGGCGGCCACTTCCCGTGGCTGGACGACCCAGAGTTCTTCGTCGACCGTGTGACGGCCTTCCTCGACGGGCGGTGAGTCCATCGCGGAAGCGAAACCCCGCCGTGGAGTACGGCACCCGGGCCCTCGCCGCACACGGGCGAGCGGTTACCGCAGGGGTCAGGCGGAGGCCCTGGAGATCCTCGGGTGGGCCGCGGCGACGACCTCCGGCGCCGACCCGTCGCCGTACTGGACCGCGGCCCTGGAGATCTTCGACGCCCTTCGGCACCAGCGGCAACGGCCCTGCGGCACCGGCTGGCCGCCGGGCGGAGCTGACCGTGCGAGAGCCGCACGCGGTCAGTGCTCGGCCGCCACCGCCACCGACCGCGCCCAGCGGTAGTCCGCCTTGCCGCTGGGGGAGCGCTGGATCGCGTCGGTGAGGACCAGCTGGCGGGGGATCTTGTAGCCGGCGAGGCGGGCGCGGCAGTGGCTCTGGATGTCCTGGAGGGACGGCAGGTCCGCGCCCTCGCGTAGCTGGACCACGGCGGCGACGTGGTTGCCCCAGCGGGCGTCGGGCACCCCGGCCACCAGCGCGTCGTACACGTCGGGGTGGGCCTTCAGGGCCTGCTCGACCTCCTCCGGGTACACCTTCTCGCCACCGGTGTTGATGCACTGGGAGCCCCGGCCGAGGACCGTGACGACGCCCTCCTCGTCGACGGTCGCCATATCGCCGAGGAGCACCCAGCGTTCGCCGTCCCGCTCGAAGAAGGTCTCGGCGGTCTTCCGCGGGTCGTTGTAGTAGCCGAGGGGGACATGGCCGCGCTGGGCGACCCGGCCCGGCACGCCGACCGGCACGGGTTCGTACGTCACCGGATCCACGACCTGTGTCCGGGAGTGGACCCGTATCCGGAACCCGGCGCCGGCGCCCGAGTCCGCCGTCGCCGTGCCGTTGAAACCGGACTCCGACGACCCGAAGTTGTTCAGCAGCATCGCGTTCGGCACCAGGGCCTGGAACTGCCGCCGGACGGTCTCCGACATGATCGCCCCGGACGACGACACGCTGAACAGGGAGGAGCAGTCCGTGCCCCGCATCGGGCCGTCGAGCGCGTCGATGAGCGGGCGCAGCATGGCGTCGCCGACCAGCGACACACTGGTGACCTTCTCCTTCTCGATCGTCCGCAGGGCCTCCTCGGGCACGAACTTGCGGTGGATCACCACCCGTTGGCCGAAGTTGAACCCGATGAACGCGGTGAGCGTGGAGGTGCCGTGCATCAGCGGGGCCGTGGGGAAGAACGTGATCCCCTCGCCGCCGGCCGCGACGCGCTCGGCCAGCTCCTCCGGTGACTTCACCGGCTCCCCGGTGGGGGAGCCCCCGCCCAACCCCGAGAAGAACAGGTCCTCCTGACGCCACATCACGCCCTTGGGCATGCCCGTGGTGCCGCCGGTGTAGATGATGAACTGGTCGTCGCCGAAGCGCGCGGGGAAGTCCCGCTCGGCGGACGCGGCAGCCGCCGCGTCGGTGAAGTCGACCACGTCGAGCGGGGGCGCGTCCGGCGCGGGGGTCCCCACCCGCACCAGGTGCCGCAGCTTCTCCGTGCGCGGCAGCGTGGCCGCCACCCGCCCCGTGAACTCCGTGTCGAAGACCAGACCGGCCAGATCCGCGTCCCGGTAGAGGTAGACCAACTCCTCTTCCACATAGCGGTAGTTGACGTTGACCGGCACGATCCGGGCCTTCAGGCACCCGAGCGCGGTCTGCAGGTACTCGATGCCGTTGTACAGGTGCAGCCCCACGTGCTCGCCGGGCCGTATCCCGCTGTCGAGCAGATGGTGTCCGACCCGGTTGGCCGCCGCGTCCAGTTCCGCGTAGGTGAGCCGGTGCTCCGCGCCCGTGCCGGGGATGTCGAGATACGCGAGCGCCGCCCGGCCGGGCACCACGTCGACCACCGACTCGAACAGGTCGGCAAGGTTGTACTCCACCGCGCTCCTCCTGACCTCGCTGCCCCTCGGTTGCCGGTCATCAGAGCAAAGGGCGGCACAACTGTGAAGAGTCCCCGCACAGAAATCTGACTGTCTGTCAGAAACCCCTTGAAGTGCCGCCCCGTCTCCTGCAACCTGTTCTCGTTTCCTGTGGAGGGAGAACCCCGATGGGCGGCACCGAACACCTCACCGTGCGGCGCGAAGGCGGCACACTGGTGCTCACGCTCAACAGGCCCGAAGCCAAGAACGCGCTCTCGCTGCCGATGCTCGTCGGCCTGTACGACGGCTGGGTCCAGGCCGACGAGGACGAGGAGGTCCGCTCGATCGTCCTCACGGGAGCGGGCGGCGCCTTCTGCGCCGGGATGGACCTCAAGGCCCTCGCGGGCAAGGGGATGGAGGGACAGCAGTACCGGGACCGGCTCAAGGCCGACCCCGACCTGCACTGGAAGGCCATGCTCCGCCACCACCGGCCGCGCAAGCCGGTGATCGCCGCCGTCGAGGGGCACTGCGTCGCCGGCGGCACGGAGATCCTCCAGGGCACCGACATCCGGGTCGCGGGCGAGTCGGCGACGTTCGGCCTCTTCGAGGTCAGGCGCGGGCTCTTCCCGATCGGCGGCTCCACGGTCCGTCTCCAGCGGCAGATCCCGCGCACGCACGCGCTGGAGATGCTGCTCACCGGGCGGCCGTACAGCGCGCGCGAGGCCGCCGGGATCGGGCTGATCGGGCAGGTCGTGCCCGACGGCACGGCCCTGGCCAAGGCCCTGGAGATCGCCGAGCGGATCAACGCGTGCGGGCCGCTGGCCGTGGAGGCGGTGAAGGCGTCCGTGTACGAGACGGCCGAGATGACCGAGGCGGAGGGGCTGGCCGCCGAGTTGAAGCGGGGGTGGCCCGTCTTCGACACGGCCGACGCGAAGGAAGGGGCTCGTGCCTTCGCCGAGAAGCGGTCCCCCGTCTACAAGCGGGAGTAGGCGTCCGGCCGGTGCCGTGTCTCGGCTGCGGACCGGACGTGGCTGGTCGCGCAGTTCCCCGCGCCCCTGAAGGGGCGCCCCTGTCGCCCCTCTTTCGAAGGAGGCAAGCCCTGATGGCCGCGATCCTCAAGGCCCCGCTCACCGTAGAGTTTCCCTTCACCCGCTCCGTCGGCCCGGTACAGAGCGCCTTTCTCACCGGGCTGCGTGAGGGGACCGTCCTCGGTGTGCGCACCGGTGACGGGCGGGTCCTCGTGCCGCCCGTCGAGTACGACCCCGTCACCGCCGAGGAGATTCGCGATCTCGTCGAGGTCGCCCCCACTGGGACAGTCACCACCTGGGCCTGGAACCACGACCCCCGTCGTGGCCAGCCCCTCGCCACCCCCTTCGCCTGGGTACTGGTGCGGCTCGACGGCGCCGACACGGCCCTGCTCCACGCCCTCGACGCGCCCGGCCCCGACGCCGTCCGCACCGGCATGCGCGTCCGCGTCCGGTGGGCCGAGGAACGGTCCGGCGCCATCACGGACATCGCCTGCTTCGAGCCGTACGCCGGGCAGGCGGCAAAACCGGCGGGCCACAGCGGCGAGTTCGAGGACGCGGTCACCGGGATCGTCGCCCCCGCCCGCCTCGACTACACCTACTCGCCCGGCCGCGCCCAGACCGGCTACATCAACGCCCTCGGCGGCCGCCGCACGGTCGGTGAACGCTGCCCCTCCTGCCGCAAGGTGTACGTCCCGCCGAGGGGCGCCTGCCCGACCTGCGGGGTGGCCACGGCCGAACAGGTGGAGGTCGGGCCCGGCGGGACGGTCACCACGTTCTGCATCGTCAACATCAAGGCGAAGAACCTGGACATCGAAGTCCCCTACGTCTACGCCCACATCGCCCTCGACGGCGCCGGACTCGCCCTGCACGGCCGGATCGCCGGCATCCCCTACGACCAGGTGCGCATGGGACTGCGCGTCGAGCCGGTGTGGACCGAGGGGGCCCGCTACCCCGACCACTACCGGCCCACCGGCGAACCCGACGCGGACTACGAGACGTTCAGGGAGACGCTGTGACACGCGAGGCAGCACGAGAGGCGGGCGCACGTGACATCGCCGTCGTCGCCTTCGCCCAGACCGACCACCGGCGCACCAGCGACGACGTCTCCGAGGTGGAGATGCTCATGCCGGTGCTCCACGAGGTCATGGAGGCCACCGGACTGAAGACCGCCGACATCGGCTTCACCTGCTCCGGCTCCAGCGACTACCTCGCGGGCCGGGCATTCTCCTTCACCCTGGCCCTCGACGGCGTGGGCGCCTGGCCGCCGATCTCCGAGTCGCACGTCGAGATGGACGGGGCGTGGGCGCTGTACGAGGCCTGGGTGAAACTGCGGACCGGCGACGCCGACACTGCGCTCGTCTACTCCTACGGCAAGTCCTCGCCCGGATCGGTACGGGACGTCCTGACCCGGCAGCTCGACCCCTACTACGTGGCCCCGCTGTGGCCCGACTCCGTCGCCCTCGCCGCACTCCAGGCGCAGGCGCTCATCGACGCGGGCACCACGGACGAGCCGGCACTGGCGGCCGTCGGGGCCCGCAGCCGCGCCGACGCCGCCGCCAACTCCCACGCCCAGCTGCGGGGTTCGGTGCCGCAGGGGGACTATCTCGTACGGCCGCTGCGCACCGGGGACTGTCCGCCCATCGGCGACGGCGCCGCCGCCGTGATCCTCGCGGCGGGGGACCGGGCCCGTGACCTGTGCGAGCGGCCCGCCTGGATCCGGGGCATCGACCACCGCATCGAGGCGCACGGCATCGGCGTACGCGATCTCACCGACTCGCCGTCCACCCGGCTCGCCGCCGAGCGCGCCGGAGCGTTCGCCCGCCCGGTGGACACCGCCGAACTGCACGCGCCGTTCAGCTCCCAGGAGGTGATCCTGCGCGAGGTGCTGGGGCTCGACGACAGGGTGCGCGTCAATCCGTCGGGCGGGGCCCTGGCCGCCAACCCGGTCATGGCCGCCGGCCTCATCAGGATCGGCGAGGCCGCCGCCCGCATCCACCGGGGCGAGTCCGACCGGGCGCTGGCACACGCCACCTCCGGCCCCTGTCTGCAGCAGAACCTGGTCGCCGTCCTCGAAGGGGATCCCCGATGAGCAAGGAGCCCGTGGCCGTCGTAGGCGTCGGCCAGACCAAGCACGTGGCGGCGCGCCGGGACGTGTCGATCGCCGGGCTCGTCCGCGAGGCCGCCCGACGGGCCCTGGACGACGCCGAGTTGACGTGGGCCGACGTCGAGGCCGTCGTCATCGGCAAGGCGCCCGACTTCTTCGAGGGCGTCATGATGCCCGAGCTGTATCTCGCGGACGCGCTCGGCGCGGTCGGCAAGCCCATGATGCGGGTGCACACGGCCGGCTCGGTGGGCGGTTCGACCGCGCTGGTCGCCGCGAGCCTGGTCGCCGCCCGCGTCCACGGCACCGTGCTGACCCTCGCCTTCGAGAAACAGTCCGAGTCGAACGCCATGTGGGGCCTGTCCCTGCCGATCCCGTTCCAGCAGCCGCTGCTGGCCGGCGCCGGAGGCTTCTTCGCCCCGCACGTGCGGGCGTACATGCGGCGCAGCGGCGCCCCCGACACCGTCGGCTCCCTGGTCGCGTACAAGAACCGCCGCAACGCGCTGAAGAACCCCTACGCCCACCTCCACGAGCACGACATCACGCTGGAGAAGGTCCAGGCCTCGCCCATGCTGTGGGACCCGATCCGCTACTCCGAGACCTGCCCGTCCTCCGACGGGGCCGTCGCCATGGTCCTCACCGACCGTGCGGGGGCCGCCCGGGCGCCCCGGCCCGCCGCGTGGATGCACGGCGGCGCGATGCGCAGCGAGCCCACGCTGTTCGCGGGCAAGGACAGCGTGTCGCCGCGCGCGGGACGGGACTGCGCGGCCGACGTCTACCGGCAGGCGGGCATCGCCGATCCCCGCCGGGAGATCGACGCGGTGGAGATGTACGTCCCGTTCTCCTGGTACGAGCCGATGTGGCTTGAGAACCTCGGCTTCGCCGCCGAGGGGGAGGGCTGGAAGCTCACCGAGTCCGGTGTCACCGAGCTGGACGGGGATCTCCCGGTCGACATGTCCGGCGGAGTCCTGTCGACCAACCCCATCGGTGCCTCCGGCATGATCCGTTTCGCGGAGGCCGCGCTCCAGGTGCGGGGCCTCGCGGGAGAACACCAGGTGGAGGGCGCCCGCCGGGTGCTCGGGCACGCCTACGGCGGCGGATCGCAGTTCTTCTCGATGTGGCTGGTGGGCGCCGAGCCGCCCACCTCCTGAACCTCCCCCTCACGTGGCCTGTCGGCGGTGGGGGCCGATCGCTAGTCTGGCGGGCGGACGACGAACCGGGAGGAGCACGGACGTGGCCGAGACCACCATGCAGCAGCGATCCCTCGAAGGCTGGCACAAACCGGCGGAACTGGACCTGAGCAACGCGGACTGGCGGTCGAGCAGCCAGGGGCGGGGAGATGTCCAGATCGCCTTCGTCGAGGGCTTCATCGCCATGCGCAACAGCGGCAGCCCCGAGAGCCCCTCGCTGATCTTCACCCCCGCCGAATGGGGCGCCTTCGTCTCGGGTGCCCGCGAAGGCGAGTTCGACCTGACCTGAGCGGTGGTACGCGTGGTGTCGCCGGGCCCTCGGAGCCCGACGGCGGCCACCGACGAGGAGGGGGTGGGACCGAGGATCCGAAGGCGGGAGCGAGCCTGCCCTGTACATTTGTTCGGTCAGGGGGCGCCGCAGAGGGCCCGCAGTGGCTCCGCTCCCTTGGAGAAGCAGTCTCATGAACGACGCCGTGCGCCGACGCCGGCAGGCGTTGTTCCTGGTCTTCCTGCTCGCCGGCATCTCGATGTCGTCGTGGGTGACCCGCACGCCCGCGATCCGGGACCGGCTGGACGTCTCCACCGCGCAGATGGGACTGGTCCTGTTCGGGCTGTCGCTCGGCGCGATGCTGGGGATCAGCTGTTCGGGGCGGCTGACGTCCCGATACGGGACACGCCCCGTGATCGTCTGGGGGACCTGGCTGCTGCTGGCCGGGATGGTCACGGTCTGCTTCGGCGGCTTCGCCGCGTCGGTGCCGCTGGTGACCACGGGCCTGTGCGCGTTCGGCGCCGGCATGGGCGTCGGGGACGTGGCGGTGAACGTCGACGGCGCCGACGTCGAACGGATCAGCGGACGCACCACACTGCCCCCGCTGCACGGCTTCTTCAGCCTGGGCACGGTGTGCGGAGCCGGTGCCGGAATGGCGGCGACGGCGGCCGGAGTCCCGGTCCACTGGCACCTCGCGGCGGTCGTCGCGCTGTCCGCCGCCCTCCTGCTCCACGCCGTGCGCGCCATCCCGGCGGGCACCGGACGCACCGCCCCCGCCGAGCCCCGGGACGACGGCCGCGCGGCGCGCCACCCGGCGGTCTGGAAGGACGGCAGGCTCCTCCTCATCGGCGCGATCGTGCTGGCCATGGCCCTGGCCGAGGGCTCGGCCAACGACTGGCTGCCCCTGCTCATGGTCGACGGGCACGGCATGGACCCCACCGCGGGCTCCCTCGTCTACGCCGGATTCGCCGCCGCCATGACGGTGGGCCGCTTCACCGGCACCCATGTCCTCGACCGGTACGGCCGCGTCACCGTGGTCCGCGCCAGTGCCGCCTCCGGCGCACTCGGCCTGCTCCTCGTCGTCGTCTCCGACAACCCCGCCGTGGCCGGTGCCGCCGTGCTGTTCTGGGGCCTCGGCGCCTCGCTCGGCTTCCCGCTGGCGCTCTCCGCCGCCGGGGAGTCCGGCCCCGACGAGACGGCCCGGGTCAGCCTGGTCGCCGTCATCGGCTACGTCGCCTTCCTCGTCGGACCGCCGGGGCTCGGCTTCCTCGGCGAGCACATCGGCCTGCGCCCCGCCATGCTCGTCGTCCTCGCCTGCGTCGCCTGCGCGGCGTTCCTGGCCCCCGCGGTCGACACCACCCGCCGGTCCACCGCCGCCGGCGGGGCGCCCCTCGCCGACGGCGCCCCCACCGGCTCCGGCTCGCCGGAACGCTCGCAGCCGTGACGGACGGCCCGCGACGCCACTGAACGGGAGTTGCCGCCCCCGTCCCGTCCCGGCGGCACCACGGGGAGGGTGCGCCGGCACCGCCCCCTGGATACGCCCCCGCCCCCACGGCTCCCTCGGCCCCACCGCCGCACAGCACGCCGTACCATTGCCGCATGTCCTTCCTCCGCCGCCGCAGCGCCACTCCCGCCGGTCCCGAATTCGACGTACTGGCCATGGATCCGGGCGACTGGCCGGGCAATCTCGGTGCCGGCCTGCTGCCCGCCCCCGACGGCAGCTGCCAGGGCGTCTTCCTGCGATACGACCTCTACGGCGGTCGCGGCCCCGCGATGATCATCGGCAACCTTCCGGAGGGCTCCCCGGCGCGCGAGGTCTCCGACGGCGAGATCCCCTTCGAGGTGAGCCAGCTGCTGATCGCGCTGGAGAACGAGGAGGACATCACCGTCGTCGGCTCCGAGGACATGCCGGTGATGCAGGGCGACAACCTCCTGATCGTCCGCCGCCTCAAGCTCTCCGAGTCCCGGATCTCCTGCGTCCAGTTCGACCGCAGCGACAACGTCCTGGTGACCATCGCCGCCTGGGACCGCCCCATCACCGACGACCTGTACGCACTGCTCAAGCCGCTCCCGGCGGAGCTGTTCCAGCAGGGCTGAGCGCAGCAGAGGACGGAAACGAGAAGGGCCGGGTGCGCACCCGGCCCTTCTCGTTTCCTCGTCCTCGGACGCTCTCACCTCACGCGGCGGGCAGCACCCGCACGTCCGCCGCCCGCACGAACGCCACCCGGTGGCCGAACTGGATCTCGTAGTAGAGGTCCTTGCCGACCACGACCCGGTGTCCGCTCGTGGCGAAGGAGACGGCGTAGTAGTACTCGCCGGGCACCTGGTCGCCGGCCACGTACCTCTGGTCCTTGAGGAGCTTGTACGGCAGCGGGGACACCGCCTGCGCGGGCACGCCCGCCGGGTACGCCGACTCCTCCGGGTAGGCGCGGCCGTACACCGGGACGTCCGCCAGGCCGGCCCGGGGCGTCACGAGCAGACCGGCCGCGCCGACCGCCGTCGGCTTGTCCTTCGGGTTCTTGAACCAGGCCTTCTGCCCCAGGTACCAGATCGCCGTCCAGTCGCCCTGCCGCTCGGCCACCGCGTAACTCTGCCCGGTGGAGACCCGTGAGCCGAGGTCGTTCACCCCGGTCGTCGAGGCGCTGCCGTCCGGCCGCAGTCCGATGTCCTTGATCAGGGGCGAGGTGGTGTCGGGCCGGGTGTACAGGCGTACGGCGCTGGAGCCGTGCACCGCACAGGAGCCGCCGCCGGACGTACAGCCGGTGAACACGGGCCGGTTGTCGGCGTAGTCCGGGCGGATGGTGACCATGGCGCTGTCGCTGCCGGACGTCGCGCCGAGGGGCGCGCCCAGCAGCTCGAAGTAGTGCCGCCAGTCCCAGTAGGGGCCCGGATCGGTGTGCATCCCCCGGACCGTCGCCGTCGTCGGGCCGGGCACCGTGTCGTGGCCCAGGATGTGCTGCCGGTCCAGCGGGATGCGGTGCTTGTCGGCGAGGTATCTCACCAGCCGCGCCGAGCTGCGGTACATCGCCTCCGTGTACCAGGCGTCGGGCGCGGCGAGGAACCCTTCGTGCTCCAGGCCGACCGACGCCGCGTTGACGTACCAGTTGCCGGCGTGCCAGGCCACGTCCTTGCTCTTGATGTGCTGCGCGATGTGACCGTCCGTGGAGCGCAGCGAGTAGTGCCACGACACGTATGTCGGGTCCTGGACCAGTTCGAGGGTGGTGTCCCAGTAGCCCTCGGTGTCATGGACGACGATGTACCGGACGCGCTGCGAGTTCGGCCGGTCGGCCAGGTCGTGGTTGCCGTAGTCGTTGTCACCGAACTCCTGGTACGGCGCCGGGATCCACTCGCAGGACACCGTCGTCGGACACTCCGTGCCGCCCGCGGCCGAGGGGCGCAACCCCGCCCGGGACAGCTGCCCGGAGCCGGGGCGCAGGCCCGGCTCGGCGTCGAGCGACACCCGCTGGCCGGCGTCCGTGACGCGCTCGGCGCCGTCGCGGATCACCGCGAACACCTCGTTCGCGTACGCCGCGGCCGTCGCCCGGTCGTCGGCGCCGGAGAAGCGGGCCACCGCCCCGTACCAGTCCGCCGGATCGGAGCTGGGCCGCGCGCCCAGCTCCCGCTGCGCGGCGGCGAGCAGCGCGGCACCGCCCGCCACGTTCGCGCCGGGGTCGGTGCGCAGTGTCCGTGCGGACAGACCGGTCAGTTCGGCGGCCCGCGTCAACGTCGCCAGCCGAGCGGGCAGTCGGGCGGGGTCGGGCAGGCCGGCCTCGGCGACCAGGGGCCGCCGGGAGTCGTCACCGCGCGCGTCCTCGGTGCCCTCGCTGTGGTGCGGGGCCTCGGCCAGGGCCGTACGCGCGTCGGTGAGGTGCATGGGGCCGTAGCCGCCGGTGACGCTCGGCGCGCCGCCGTGCGTGTCCCAGCGGGACTGGAGATAGGAGACACCGAGCAGGACCTCGCGCGGTACGCCGTACTCGGCGGCCGCCGCGCCGAAGGCGCCCTGGAGGCGAGCCGTGGCGGCGGACGCCTGGCCGGCGGGCGGGGCCGCGCCCAACAGGGGAAGCAGCAGGACGGCGGGGGCTGCGGCGAAGGCTGTTCTGCGGATACGTCCGGGGTGCGGGATGGGCCTGCGGTCGGTCGGGGAACCTCGCAAGGCGGCCTCCTGTAACGGTGGGGCGTTGGCGGGGGCGTGCGGGACCGAACGGCACCGGTGCTGCCGATCGGCCGACGATCCGTCAATCATGCCCGCAGAAGGCCCGTTCCCCGGTGATTGCCGACCCCGCGACCACGAACGCCGCGCGCGCTGACGGTTTCGCCCGCACCCGGAGGCGGGGTCCGCCGACACGACGAAGGTCCGCGGTGCACCCCTTGTACAGGGGCGCACCGCGGACCTTCCCACCCTTCAGCGCGTGCCGACCGCCGCCCGGACGGCCTTGCGGGCCAACTGGCAGTCGTCGTGCAGCCGCCTGAGCAGCAACCGCTGTTCCTCGCCGGACGGCGCGGCGGCCGGGTGGGCCGCGCCCGGCGCCGCCGGGGTCGCGTCGTGCATCGAACGCTGCACGGCGGTTTCGTAGGTACGGATCTCCCGTGTCAGGACGAGCATCAGGTTCACCAGGAACGCGTCTCGCGAGGCCGGGCCCGCGGACTGCGCCAGCTGACTGATCTGCCGCCGCGCCACCGGCGCGTCCCCGAGCACCGCCCACAGCGTGGCCAGGTCGTACCCCGGCAGATACCACCCCGCGTGTTCCCAGTCCACCAGCACCGGACCGGCCGGTGAGAGCAGGATGTTCGACAGGAGGGCGTCGCCGTGGCAGAACTGGCCCATGCCCTGACGACCCGACGCGTGCGCGATGCCGTGCAGGAGTTTCTGCAGGTCCCCCATGTCCCGGTCGGTGAGCAGACCCAGCTCATGGAAGCGGGAGATCCGCTCCGCGTAGTCCAGCGGGGCGTCGAAGGTCCCCGTCGGTGGCCGCCACGCGTTCAGCCGGCAGATCGCGCCGAGCGCCGCCCGGATGTCGGCACGCGGCGGCGCCTCCACCGGATGCCGCTGCAGGGCCGCCACCCGGCCCGGCATCCGCTCGATGACCAGGGTGCAGTTGTCCGGATCCGCTGCGATCAGCCGCGGCGCCCGCACCGGGGGGCGGTGTCGGACGAACGAGCGGTATGCCGCTATTTCGTGCCGTAGCCGCTCCTCCCAGATGGAGGAATGGTCCAGTAAGCACTTGGCGACGGCAGTGCTGCGGCCGGTCGTCCCGACGAGCAGCACCGAGCGGCCGCTGCGGCGCAGTACCTGGACCGGGGTGAACTCCGGGCAGATGCGGTGCACCGAGGCGATCGCCGTGCGCAGCTGTGCGCCCTGGGGGCCGGACAGATCGAGTCTGCCGCTGAGCGGCTGGGTGCCGAGGCCCGGCACGCGCCGCGCCCGGCCGGCACCGAGCACCGGGGCCGCCGTACGCGTGGGGTCGAGGTAGGGGCCGCCGCCGCCCGGCTGGCGGGGGTGCAGCGACCGGGGGGGAGCGGACACGGAGGACGATGCTGCGTACATGGGGGAAGACAGATCCCTTCGTGTGCCGGCAATGTCACGCGCTGCCCGCCCCGGTCGTCCGGGGACACCCTGGGGAGTGCCCGTCGGGGCGACCGGGTCGGGGTGGCGCTTTCCTACCTGACACCGGATGGGCCCTGGCACACCATGTAGCGCACCCTGGCGAAGCCTGGCGAATAGTCCCCGTGCAACTGACAGCGGGCTACATTCAACTCAGCCGAGAACCTGGGGGCTTGACGTGAGCGGACAACCCAACAACCGACTCGCAGACCTGTTCGGCCTGGCCGGCTGGTCCAAGGGAGAGCTCGCGAGGCTGGTCAACCGGCAGGCGGCGGCCATGGGCCACCCCCAGCTGGCGACCGACACCTCACGGGTACGGCGGTGGATCGACACGGGAGAGATCCCGCGCGATCCCGTGCCGCGGGTGCTGGCGGCCCTGTTCACCGAGCGTCTCGGCCGTGTCGTGACCATAGAGGACCTCGGTCTGGTCCGGCACGGGCGTACGGGGAAACGGCGGGGCGGCGGGAATGTGGAACATCCCGACGGCGTGCCGTGGGCGCCCGAACGGACTGCCGCGGTCCTCACCGAATTCACGGGAATGGACCTCATGCTCAACCGACGCGGCTTGGTGGGCGCGGGTGTCGCGCTCACCGCGGGACCTGCTCTCAGCAGCGCCATGCACGACTGGCTGCACACCGATCCGGCCCTGGTGGCCGACGCCCCCGACCTCGACAACCCCCTGCACGCCGACCCCGCCGGGTTCGACCGCTACGAGGCCGCCCCCATCGGGGTGCAGGAGATCGAGGAACTGGAGCGCTCGGTCGAGGTGTTCCGGGCGTGGGACGCGGCCCGGGGCGGCGGACTGCAACGCAAGGCTGTCGTGGGACAGCTCAACGAGGTGGGAGGCATGCTCTCCTACCACCACCCCGAACGCATCCAGCGGCGCCTGTGGGGCGTCGCCGCCAATCTCGCCGTTCTCGCGGGCTGGATGTCGCACGACATCGGCCTCGAACCCACCGCCCAGAAGTACTTCATCATCGCCGCCCACGCGGCCCGGGAGGGCGGTGACCGGCCCCGCGCGGGCGAGGCCCTGTCCCGGGCGGCCCGACAACTGGTGCACCTCGGCAAGCCCGACGAGGCGCTCGACCTCATGAAGCTCGCCCAGTCCGGCTCCGGCGAGCAGGTGCTGCCGCGCACCAAGGCCATGCTCCACACCGTCGAGGCCTGGGCCCAGGCGTCCATGGGCAAGGGCCAGGCCATGCGCCGCACCCTGGGGCAGGCCGAGGACCTGTTCGTCTCCGACCGGTCGGACGTGCCGCCGCCCAGCTGGATGCAGATGTTCAAGGAGGAGGACCTCTACGGCATGCAGGCCCTGGCCTACCGCACCCTCGCGGAGCACGACCCGGCCGCGGCCAAGCAGGCCCGGTACTACGCGCAGAAGGCACTGGAACTGCGCGTCGACGGCCGGCAGCGGTCCAAGATCTTCGACTTCCTGTCCATGGCCTCGGCCTGCTTCATCGGCGACGACCCCGAACAGGCGGACCGGTACGCCCGCCTCGCTTTGATGTCGATGGGTTCCAACTCCTCCCACCGCACCTGGGACCGGCTGCGTCAGATGTACCGGCTCACCGGTCAGTACTCCAGCTATCCGAAGATCCGGGAGCTGCGGGAGGAGCTCAAACTCGCTCTGCCCAAGCCGCAGTCGAAGAACAGGGGCGACATCGCGCCGGCGTGAGCGCGGCGAACGGTCCCCGGGCCGTCCGGAGCCGATGCCGGCACTTCCTCAGGAGCTGACCCTGGCGACGAGTACACAGGCGTCGTCCGCACGCTCGGCCTCGCCGAACTCCTCCACCACAGTCCGTACACATTCCTGGGCCGTACGGGCCCCGCCGAACCGTGGGGCCAGGTCCAGCAGCCGCTGCGCGGCGGCCTCTCCATCGCGCCGGGGGACCAGCCCGTCGGTGTGCAGGAGCAGCAGGTCGCCCTGTTCGAGCGTCACTTCGGCCTGCCCGTAGACGGCACCCGAGGTCGCTCCGAGCAGGACGCCGTCCGGCGCCGTCAGCACCTGCCCCGTCCCGTCGCGGAACAGCAGCGGGGCGGGGTGTCCCGCCTGTGCCCACACGAGGGTGCGGGTCTGCGGCCGGTAGCGGCAGCAGACGGCGCTGCCGAGGGCCGGTTGCACGGTGCTGTCCAGTAACTGGTTGAGACAGGCCATCAGCCGGCCCGGCTCGGTGCCCGCCATCGCCATGCCGCGCAGGGCGCCGATCAGCATCGCCATGCCCGAGGTGACGGTCACGCCGTGACCGGTGAGGTCGCCGACGCTCAACAGGCTCTCGCCGCCGGGCAGTTCCAGGGCGTCGTACCAGTCGCCGCCGATGAGCGCGCTCGTCGAGCAGGGCAGGTAGTGGGCGGCCAGGTCCAGCCTCTCGGGGCCCCGCCGGGGGAGGCGCAGGGAGGCGCGCCACGGTGGCAGCACGGCCTCCTGCAGTTCGACCGCGAGGCGGTGCTCGGTCTGTGCGATGTGCCGTTGGCGGTGCAGCGAGTCGCGGCTCTCGCTCTCCGCGCGCTGGCTGCGCCGCAGTTCGCTGACGTCCCGCAGGACGGCCCACATCGAGGCGGTGGCGCCGTCGTCGTCGAGCACCGGCTCGCCCATCATGTGCACGGTGCGCACCCCGCCGTCGGGGAGCACGACCCGGAATTCCCCGTCGATGCGCTTGGCGTCGATCAGACAGTCCGTCACCATCGCGGTCAGGGTCGGCCGGTCCTCGTCGAGCACCAGCGACGGCAGTTCGTCGAGGGTCAGTGGTGGCGAGGCGGGGTCGCGGCCGAGGATCTGGTACAGCTCCCCGGACCAGCCCGCCTCGTCCGTGAGCAGGTTCCATTCGGCGCTGCCGACCCGGCTGAGCAGCGACGTGCGCGTCGGGGGCGCCGAGGGCGGCGCGACCTGGGGCTCGGGGGCCGGCGGCAAGGTGGGGCCGTCCCTCAGCTGGGCCAAGTGGTCGTCGAGGTCGCTGAGTTGGTGCAGGGCCAGGTCGTAGAGCGCGCGCTGCCAACGGACCTCGGGGTCCCCTCCGTCGGCGGGCGCGTCGCGTCGTACGGCGTCCACCTCGCCGCGCAGCCGTCGCGTCTGCGTGATGAGCGCGTCGACCGTGCCGCGGCGGGGCGGCTGGGCGCCGGGACGATCCGCAGAGAGAGGGGACGGCATCACGTACTCCGATGGGGGACGGTACGACCAACGCTGACGTAAGGGCCGATTACGACTGTTGCACAGCCCTCGACGCGCTGTAAGGGATTTGGCAAGACACGATGCGGTGGTGCTTGCGGCATATGCCACCGTCCTCGCGGTCGGGGTCGTCCACTGCGCGCCGGTATGCGTCCACGGGCATCAAGTCGTAGGAATGGTACGTGACTTGGCGGATCATCGACCGCCCGCACACTTCTTTCATTCCCGTGTTCGAGGGGCATATGTACGAGCCTCGTGGCGGGAAATCAAGTGACTTGGGTCACAGTGATGAATCCAGGAAGCCGCGGGTCACGAAAACCCTTCACGAGGTCGAGACGCACGTCGGCGCACGGGCCGGACGCGTCGCGGAAAGAGCTTCACCGAAACGGAGACCGTTCAATGACCGTCACGCTGGAACAGCCCGCCCGCGCTCTCCTCGTCACCGCCGAGGACCGGGAGGTGCCGGTGCCCGCGAGCCTGCGCTATTCCTCGGACGATCCGCTGGCCGTGCACCTCGACTTCCCGGCAGACATCTCGCTGAACGGCACCATGGTGACCTGGACCTTCTCCCGTGATCTGCTGGAGAAAGGGGTCGCGGCCCCGGCCGGCACCGGCGATGTGCACATCTGGCCCTGCGGCCGCCTGCGCACGGTGGTGGAACTGCGCTCCCCCTACGGCACCGCCCTGCTCCGGTTCGAGAAGGCGGCGCTCCAGCGCTTCCTGCTGCGCAGCTACGGCGTCGTCCCCGCCGGAAGGGAGGAGCTGGGCCCGGCGCTCGACCGGGGCCTGACGTCCCTCCTCGGCGGTGTGTGACACCCGCGCGGCTACGGTCGGCGCGCGCGGGCCGGGCTCAGTAGCGCAGGACCCCGGCGATCCCGCGGGCGTCGCCGAGCATGCCGTCCGGCACGAAGAAGACCTCGGCGCCGGTGTCCAGGCACCGCTCGACGATCTCGTCCACGATGTCCTCGCGGACGTCGAGCTCGCCGCTCTCGGCCGGCACCAGGTGCCCGCCACCCGCCCCACCGGGGCCGGCGCCGTCACCGTCGGCTCGCACGCTCGTGCGGTAATTCTCCTCGACGGCCAGGAACTGGATGCGGCCCTGCTGCGCGTTCTGCCAGATCTCGTCGACGCTGGCCGCGAACGCCTTGTGGCCGCGGGCCGTCTCCAGCCGCCGGGCCACGCTGTCGGCGTTCCTGCGGTCCTCGGCCGCGACCAGGGGCCCGACCGCCTGCCACACCGCGTCCGGGGTGCCGTGCGCGAGACCGCCGTGCGGGATGTGAGTGGCGTCCCTGGTGACCGTGCCGATCTCGTGGAACAGGGACAGCGCTGCCGTCGCCCCGGTGACGTACACAGGCCGGTGCTGTGCGCGCATGACCCGGGCCAGCATGGTGTCGGCGTCCCGCAGGAAGCGGCGGGTGTCCTCGTCGCGGAAGGTGGACGGCAGGTCGCCGGTGCGCTCCTGGCGCTCGGCGTCGAAGTTGTCGCGCTCCCTGGTCATCGGGAAGCCGCCGATGTGTGCCTCGGTGACGCGGTCGGGGCCGCCGTTCCACAGGGTGACCCGGTCGGCGGAGACCGAGAGCACCCAGAACGACCGCTCGGCGGCCTGCGCGGCCACCAGGTTCCGGGTGAGGAAGGTGTCCGAGAGCACCACGCGCTCCGGCACCGGCCGGGCCAGTGACCAGACCTGGTGCTCGCCGGGAGCCGCGAAGATCACCAGGCCGTCCTCGGCGTGTGCCAGGTCCACCTCGGCCAGCGCCTGGTCCAGTTGCCGGACCACGTCGGCGCGCCGCTCGCGCGTGACAGCGGGATCGTGCTCCAGCCGCTTCTTCGCCTCGGCCACCACATTGCGCAGCCGGACCGGATCCTGGGCGTTCTCGGGTTCCCTGCGATGGGTCGGCGTCAGCACCGACACCGCGGGGTAGGGCCGCGGGCGGCGCAGTTCGGTGAGGGTCGCGGGACTGAGGGCATGCTCCATGACTTCACGATAGGACTGATTCGCGTGTCGGGCATTTGGGGTAATCCGGCTCTCGGTGCGCGTCGCCGCGGCGATCGGCGGAGCCATGGCGCGGGACAGCGGACGAGCCCGTCGGCGCGCACCGTACAGGTGCGCGCCGACGGGCTCGGTGGTGCGGTGCGGCAGCCGCGTGGGTCAGCCGACTTCCTTCTCCAGCGCCTTGTCGGCGGCGGCCTTGGACGGCTTCCACCAGGTGGTCACCGGCTCCCAGACCCTGACCTTCTTGGTCGCGCCCAGCTGCTTCAGGGTGAACGTGCGGCCGTTGAGGTTGGGGTTGGCCGACACCGTGATCGTGTCGACGCGACGCGCCTCGGGGTCCTTGAGATCGGCGATCGTGCGGACGGCCGCGTAGACCGTCTTGCCCGCGCCGACCTTGTACGGGCCGCTCTCGCCCGACGGCACCGGCTGGGCCGCCCCGTCGAGGTCGCCGAAGGTGACCACGGGCAGACGGTCGACGGTGCAGGTGCGGGTGCCGGTGTTCTTGACGCTGATGTGCACGATCCGCGCGTCCTTCGACTGCTTGGCACCCAGCTTGAGGACCTTCGACTTGCAGACCGGGGTCTTCGCGGCGGGCTGGGCGGCCACCCCCTGCGGCGCGGCGGCGATGAGCAGCGCGGCGCCGGCGGTCGCCACGGTCGAGACGGTGAGCAAGGAACGAATACGCATCGGTGGAATCCCCCAGTTTTGGTCACGTACGGGTACGGCACGCGCAAACGTGACGTCTGCCCAGTGTGACGTCCGGGGTGGGCGCTCGGTTGTACCGGACCGGTGCGTGTTACACGCCCGATGCTCAATCGTCGGCTCCGCATGAACTTCCGTCGTCCGGCAGCGTCCCGAACAGCAGGAAGTCGTCGACCTTCTCGTGCACGCACTTCGACGATCCGTACCCGGTGTGCCCCTTGCCCTTGTTGTCGAGCACGACGGCCGAGGAGCCGAGCCGCTTCGCCGTCTCCACGGTCCAGCGGAAGGGGGTCGCCGGGTCCCCCCGGGTGCCCACGAGCAGGATCTTCGGTGTGTCGACGTCCCGTACCTTCTCGCGGATGAAGTCGGTCCCCGCGGGGCGGCCGTAGCACATCAGCACCTGGGTCAGCCGGTACGCCCCGAAGACGGGAGAGGCGTCCTCGTAGGCCGCCCGCAGCTCCGCCAGGTTGTCGGTGATCTCCCTGGCGGTGGGACGGTCGGGGTCGTCGGCGCAGTTGATCGCCATGAGCGCGGCCGGGTAGTTGTCCAGCGGCACCTTCTCGGCGTCGACGAGCCCGGCGTGCGGAGTCGGTGTGCCGGACGCGGTGGGCTCGGTGGGCTCGTGCGGGCGGGCCGGTACCGCGGAGGACGGCGCCGACCGGTACGGGGTGGTGTGCGGGGCGAAACCGCCGCCCGTGAGGGCGATGACACCCCGGGTGTCGCCGTCGTGGACGAGCATGTTGAGCGCCTGCGTGAGCAGGGGCCACAGCTGTTCGCTGTAGAGGGCGTGACCGATGGCGCCCACCAGGTCCTGGCCCGTGAAGTCCGCCCCGAAGTCCGACGGCACCGGGTATTCGTCCAGTGACGCGACCAGTGATTCGACCTGCTCACGGGCCGAGCGGGAGTCCTGCCCGAACGGGCACGTCAGCTGCTCGGTGCACGCGTCGAGGTAGTCCTCCAGCGCTGTCTGCTGCCCCGCCGCG
Source organism: Streptomyces bottropensis ATCC 25435 (assembly GCF_000383595.1). Lineage (NCBI taxonomy): Bacteria > Bacillati > Actinomycetota > Actinomycetes > Kitasatosporales > Streptomycetaceae > Streptomyces > Streptomyces bottropensis. Next base: position 4,610,847 of record NZ_KB911581.1, read on the forward strand.
CCCACCAGCCCCTGCTCGGTCAGCGGCTCGGTGAGGGTGTCCACCCCGTCGAGGACCATGCGGCCCACCTTGTCGGGGAACCGCGCCGCGTAGACCGCGCCGAGCCGGGTCCCGTAGGAGAAGCCGAGGTAGTTGAGCTTCTTGTCGCCGAGGGCGGCGCGCATCACGTCCAGGTCGCGGGAGGCGTCGACGGTGCCGATGTGCGGCAGCACGGGGCCGGAGTTCTTCCGGCACGCGGCGGCGGCCCGCCGCAGCCGCGTGAGCGCGGCCTGCGGGTGGTCGGCGTCGCTCCCGTCGTCGGTGGCCTCCAGCGCCTCCTCGGTGCCGTCGCCGCAGCTGACGGGGGAGGAGCGGCCCACCCCGCGCGGGTCGAAGGAGACGAGGTCGTAGCCGTTGGTGAGATCCATGAAGTCCGCGCCGCTGTAGGCGAGTTCGGGAACACCCGGGCCGCCGGGGCCGCCGAAGTTCAGCAGCAGCGAGCCGCGCGGGTCGCCGGTGCCCCGGTAGCGGGCCACCGCCAGGTCGAGGGTGCCGGCCGTGGGCCGGGCGTAGTCGAGCGGCACGGTGATCTTGCCGCACCGCAGATCCCTGGGCACCTCCATGCCCTCGCACTTCGACCACGTGATCTGCTGGCGGTAGAAGCGGGTCAGGTCGGCCCGCTCGTCGTCCTGCTTCTTCTCGGCGCTCGCCACCGTGGCCGGCAGCCCGGCCCCCAGCAGGGCCAGCACCGCGACCGCGGCTCCGGCGAGTGGGCGCCGTCTGTGCGTGGACCGCATGCGTGCCTCCAGGGACACCCGGCCGGGGCGGCCGGGGACAACCCCCGGATCACCATAGGCGGCCCCTCGCGGCGACGCCTCCCAGCGGGCGGGGCGGCCGCGAGCGCCGTATCCTGCGCCGCGCCGGCCCCGTACGGCGGCCGGGAGCGGGTCGCTCGTCCGTGTGAAGGTGGCCGGCCGGCGGGCCCGTCGCCCGGCGGGATCGGCCGTATCCGGCGTCGCGGGCGTGATCGGGCTGCGGCGAGGATGCTGTGCGGGGCGGGCCGACCACCGCACCCCCGGCCGCCCGGCGGCCGCGCGTCCGCGTCAGCGTCAGCGAAGGAGCGCAGAGATGACCTCTGCGGGGCATCAGGACCTCGTCGTCACCCGGGCCACGCTCGACGACTGGGCGGTGGTCGCCCGATGGGCGGGCGAGGAGGGCTGGAACCCGGGGCTCCGCGACCCCGCGTGCTTCTTCGCGCAGGACCCCGAGGGCTTCTTCATCGGCCGGATCGACGGCGAACCCGTCTCGTCCGTCTCCGTGGTCACCTACGGCGACCACCACGCCTTCCTCGGCTTCTACCTGGTCCGCCCGGACCTGCGCGGCCGGGGCCACGGCCTCACCACCTGGAAGACCGCACTCGCCCACGCCGGCGACCGCACGGTCGGCCTCGACGGAGTGGTCGCGCAGCAGGACAACTACCGCCTGTCCGGCTTCGAGCCCGCCCACCGCACCTTCCGGTACGCGGGCGTGATCCCCGGGGCGGCCGCCCTGCCCGACGGAGTGCGGCCGGTCCGGGACGCCGCGTCGCTCGCCGCGTACGACAGCGCCTGTCACCCGGCCGACCGTCCCCGCTTCCTTCAGCGGTGGCTGACCGCCGACGGGCACCGGGCTCTCGCGCGGATCGTGACGGGCGGCTCGCCGGCTACGGCGTCATCCGCCCGGGCCGGGACGCCCTGCGGATCGGCCCCCTGTTCGCCGACACCGCCGCCGACGCCCGCGCGCTCCTCACCGGGCTCGCCACCGAGGCGGCGGGCCGTGAACTGGTTATCGACGTGCCGGAGCCGCACACGGCCGCCGTCGCGCTGGTGGAGGAGTACGGGCTGACACCGTCCTTCGAGACGGCCCGTATGTACACCGGCCCGATCCGGCCGTACGCGGCGGAGCGCGTCTTCGGGGTCACGACTCTCGAACTCGGCTAGGCGACGCGGGGGACGGCGGGGCGGCGTTCTCCGGCCCGCCTCCGACCGGGGCGTCCTCGGCCCTGGCCGGCGGGGCGGCGTCGCCCTTCTTGAACGCCCACTCCATGCGTGGCTCGACGACGCAGCGGAGCGCGGCGCGTACGGGCGCGGTGCACAGCAGGGTGATGCCGCCGACCGCGAGGGCCGTCACCGTCAGCTGCCCGACCGGGGTGTGCGGCCACTCCACGGCGTACCAGTCCCGGAAACGCGCCCACTTGATCACGAAACCGTGCAGCAGGTAGCCGTACATCGTGCCCGCGCCCAGCGTCGTGAACCACAGGTGCCGGCGCGGCACCCAGGCCAGGAAGCAGGCTGTCAGCAGCACCGCCAACGCGAACAGGGCGGGCGTGGTCAGCAGGCCCGTCCAACGGGACACCCCCTGGCCGGTGACACTGCCCCGGTGATAGAACCAGCCCGCGTCGAACCACGGCGCCACCCGGTACGCGGCCGCGAACGCCCCGAGGCCCACCGGGAGCAGACACAGCCGCACCCGGCGGGTGCGCAGCCGCTCGAAGTGCTCGGCCCGCATCGTCAGCCCGAGGACGAAGAACGGCAGGAACCCCAGCACGCGCTGGATGGAGACGTCACCGCCGAGATCCGGTGAGACCGCCGCCAGCATCGCCAGACCCAGCGCGACGGGCAGCGGATGGCGCAGCATCAGCCACAAGGGCGTGGTCAGCCGCCAGATGAAGAGGGCGACCAGGAACCACATGACGTACCAGGGATCCAGCAGGCTCAGCGGATAGCCCGGGTCGTCCTGCGCCCACCGGTAGAACAGGGTGTACGCCGTCTCGAACACGACGTACGGCAGCACCACCCCCGTCATCAGCCGCTTCAGCCGGCCCGGCGCCATGTCGAAGCTCCGCGAGAAGTATCCGGAGATCAGGGCGAAGGCGGGCATGTGGAACGCGTAGACGGTCAGATACGCGGCCGTCACGGTCCGGCTGCCGTACGTCAGCGGCTCCCACGCGTGCCCACAGGCCACCAGGACGATGGTCAGGTACTTCGCGTTGTCGAAGTACGGGTCCCGGGAGGTCCGCCGCGGCCGTGACCTCGCCCCCTCGGGCGGGGCCGACGGGACCGGGCCGGTGTGCGGCACCACGTCTTCGGACATCGGTGAAGGTCTCCGGACGACGACGACGGAACCCGGACCGCCTGCCCCGTCCCGACCGTCTCAGTCCTTCTTCCGCCTCTCAGTCCCCGTTCCGCCCGTCTCCGTCCTCGGCGGCGACCGCGTCGCCCGCTCCGGCGTGGAACCGACGGTGCAGGGCCCGCACCTCCGCGGCCAGCTCCGGCACCGGCCCCTCGACCGTCACCCCGGGCGCGATCTCCCGCACCGGCAGCGTCCGCACCGGCGGCGCGGGCACTCCCAACTCGTCCAGCCAGCTGCCCAGTTGCTCGGACGAGGCGACGTACACGATGCGGCCGAGGCCCACCCAGGCGTGGGCGGCGGCGCACATCGGGCAGTGCTCGCCCGAGGTGTACACGGTGGCCGCCGCGCGCTCCTCGGCGGTGAGCCGTGCCGCCGACCAGCGGGCCAGCTCGAACTCCGGGTGACGGGTGCGGTCGCCACCGGCCACCCGGTTGTGATCCTCGGCCAGCACGGTGCCGTCACCGCCGACCAGGACCGAACCGAACGGTTCGTCACCGCTCTCCAGTGCCTCGGTCGCGAGCGCCACACAGCGTCGCAGGTGCACCAGTTCGGATTCCTTCACCATGGTCGTCCACGCCCTCCTCGCACCGCTCGGCCACCCGTCGCGAGGTGCACCTTACGTCGCGTGCCGGGCGGGCGTGCGGGGATTGTTGTCGCATGTCAGCAGCCGGGGCTTGCCCACCGAGGCGCTTCGTGAGACGCCTGGGACTGCAAGACCATCGTCCATCCCGAACTCGGCCGCATCGACGTCGACGCCCAGCTCCTGCACACCGAGAACCGAGCCCAGACCCTGGTGGTACCGACCACCCGCCCCGGCACGGAGAGCCACAGCAGACTCGAACTGCTCTCCATCATCGGACACCGACAGCTCACCCCCTGACGTCCCGGACCGGGCTCGCGCGGCAGGGGCCGGACAAGGGCACCCTGGAATGGTGCAGCCGGCACGGCTTCTGCCCTGCGCTCTGCGGCCAGACATGTCGGCCCCCGCCCGGTCAGGGCTCCCGTGGTCGGGCCGCCGGTTTGACCGGATGCCGCCTCCGCTTTACGCTCGAACATGTACGGAGGCAGCATCCGTTTTGATGCGGCCGCCAGATCACGGCAGGCAGGAGGGCGCATGAGCGCCGGTGAACAGCGGGGACGCAAGCCTCGCGCGGACGTTCAGCGCAACCGAGCGGCCCTCCTGCAGACCGCGCAGCGTCACTTCCTGCAGCAGGGGGTCGGTACCTCCCTCGAGGCGGTGGCCAAGGAGGCGGGGGTGGGGCCCGGCACCCTGTACCGGCACTTCCCCACCCGGGAGGCGCTGCTGGCGGCTGTGCTCCAGACGCGCTCCGAGGAACTCGTGGCCCGTCAGGCGGACATCGATCAGCTCGGCGATCCCGCCGAGGCGCTGGAGCAGTGGCTGCGGGCGATGGAGGAGTACTTCAGCGCCTTCAGCGGGCTGCCGGACCCGCTCATGGCCGCGGCCAGGGCGCAGGAGCCGGACAACCCGCTCACGATCCCCTGCGACATCCTCATCTCCGCCACCGATCAGTACGTGCGAGCCGCGCAGCGCGCGGGGCGCGTGCGTACGTCGGTGCGGGGGCACGACCTGTTCCTCGCGGCCTGTTCCATCGCCTGGATCAAGGGCACCGGCACCGAGGAGGAGTCGCTCGACCGGCTCCGCACGCTCATCGCGAGCGGCTACCGCGAGCAGGACACCCAGGCGTAAACCGCCAGGCGCCCCGCCCTGCCCGCCCCGCCCTGCCCCCCGCAACGCCAGGCTGCACCACCACCCGGCCGTCACATCGCGCTGCCCTCAGGGACGGCACAACCTCTCAAGGAATACATCATGAAAATCACTGTCATAGGCACCGGTGCCATCGGAGGGAACCTCGCCGCCAAGCTCAGCACGGCGGGTCACGACGTCCAGGTGGCCGACGCCCGCGGCCCCGAGGCCGTCCGGGCGGAGGTGCTGGAGTCCGGGGCCCGCGCGGTGGACCTCGCCGACGCCGTCCAGGACCGGGACGTCATCGTCCTGTCGATCCCGTTCGGGGTGGCGGGCCGGCTGGCGGGCCTGTTCGCGTCGGTCCCCGCCGAGACGGTGGTCATCGACACCTCGAACTACTACCCCGGCATGCTCAGTGAGCCGATCGAGGCGGTGGACAACGGCCAGGTCGAGAGCGTGTACACCGCCGAGTCGCTCGGCCGCCCCGTGGTCAAGGCGTGGAACGCCGCCCTGGCAGAAACCCAGCGGACCAAGGGCGTCCCGGCGGGAACACCCGGCCGCCTCGCCATCCCCGTCGCCGGCGACACCGAGGAGGCGCGGCGCGTGGCCATGAGCCTGGTGGACGACACCGGCTTCGATCCCTACGACGCCGGCACCCTGGCCGACTCCTGGCGCCAGCAGCCGAACAGCCCCGCCTACTGCACCGAACTCACCCTCGACGAGTTGCCCGCCGCCCTGGCCGCGGCCGACCGCGATAAGGACGCGGCCATCCGCGACAGCCTCCCGGAACGCTTCGCCGCCCTCGGCGTCAACCCCACAGTCGACGACGTCGTCGAGATGAACCGCGCCGCCCACCGCTGAGACAACCGAGGCGGCTCTCGCCCACGCAACGACACGAGAGCGGCAACGCCGGCACGCCGCGAACGCACACGACGAACACGAAGAACGGCGCTCAGTTCGACAAGGCCGCCATCACCCACCCGCACCACGGGGCCGCTCGCGCAATCGTGGCGGCAACAGCCCGGTACCCCCGCCTACTGCACGGATCTCACCCGTCAGGAGCTGCCGGACGCACTGACGACGGCCGACGCGGCGCGATCACCGAAGCGGCGCGACCTCGGGCTCGCCGTGCTCCAGGAACGCTTCCCGGTCGGCGGGCAACCAGACGCGGAATACCTTGTCCGCCTGAACCGCGCAATCTACATGTGAGGAGGGACGGGGGCTGACGCGGTGACCCGTCATTGTCGGCCCATTGGCGTGGGCATCGTCGGTCTTTCCGCCAGGCGCGGCCGGGCTTCTCAGGCCCACCTTCCCGCGCTGCAACAGCTGGACGGCTTCGAACTGCGCGCACTTTCGGCGAGCAGCGCCGAGTCCGCGCGACAGGCTTCGGAGAAGTACGGAGTCGCCTAGTCCTTCGGGACGGCCGGAGAGCTGGCGGCGGCCGACGGGATCGACCTGGTGGTGGTCGCCGTGAAGGTGCCGGACCATCGGGAGATCGCGGCTGGCCGAGGGGCAGGAGGCCGGGGTGTGGGAGGAGCTCCAGCGGGTGCTGCTGGACGGGTTGCGGGCGGCGGACCGTCTCGACTTCTCCCGCGCCACCATCGACGCCTCTCATGGGCAGGCCGAGCGGGGGCGAAGCAGCCCGAAAGTCGCCCCTCTGCATGACACTCGCCCGCAAGCACCCGGCTTTTCGAAAGCACCCCTAGAAGCGATGTGGCCACGTGAGATGGATGACCCGCCGGGAAATGCGCCAGCCGTCATCGGTGCGTCGCAGGTCGTCGGCGTAGACGACGCTGGCGACACCGCCGCCCTCCAGCAGGCTCAGACCTTTGGATCGGGCCCGCACCTCGTCGCCCGGGCCTTCCGACACGACGATGTTCGTCGTGTGGTGCGCTTTCGCGTGTCCGGGGGCGTTCATGAAGGCCGCGATCGCGTCCAGCCCGACGACCGGGTCGCCGCCGAAGACGCTGCCGTCCCACACCGCGTCTTCGGTGAGGCATTCGCCGAGACGGTCCAGTTCATGGTCGTCCATGATGTGCGCCCACAGCGCCACGGCCCTGCTGATCTCGACAGTGTCCTCATTCGTGGGTTTCACGTTCGGCTCTCCATTTTGTACGTTGCTGGATCAGCTCGCCGCAGGGGCCGGGCGCGCCCGGCAGTCTCGACTATGAGGGTGTATCGGCGGGGGCGGGAGAGGACCACATATCCATGGACCGGCAATCCTCCCCAGCCCGCCACCATGGAGATCGCAAGAAGGGGCTGCGGACCCTAGCGGGCCAAGCCCGTGCCCGTCGTGCGCGTCGGCGGCCGGCGCAGCCGCTCCAGCGCCGAGACCCTGCGCCCCTGCGGCACACCGAGCAGCGCCACCAGATCCGCCGACAACGACGCGTCCGCCCGCCGCGCGGCACCCGCGACCGTGGCGTACAGCCGCCTCTCCGCGACCGCACCGCGGCGACCTGCTTGACCGGCACCGAGACACCCGCCAGCAGCATCCGGTTGCGCCGCAGCTACCCCACCGCCCGGTTGAACAGCGCCACCGGCCCCTCGGCGCCTGTCCACGACCGGCCGAACAGCAACGTCCGGAACTTCCGGCCCCTCCGCATCCTCGATGGGGTGGTGGCCGTAGGCGTCCCGGATCTCCCTCTCGTACGCCGTCTTCAGCCGCTCGGTGTACCGCTTCACGCATGACAGGTCCTCGATCCCCAACCGCGCGGCCAAGTGCTCGACCACCGACCACGGCACGTCCAGCGGATCGCCCACCGGGAACCGGCCGACATACCGCACGGTGCACATCTGCGTCGCGAATCCCAGCTGGTGGCTTCCTCCGCCGCGACGTGATCAGGTCCCGATCCACGTCGTCCAGGTAAAAGCCTTCAGCGAACCACTGCCCCGGGGACGATCACTGCGCTAGCCGACCATGAGGGCGGCGGAACGGTGGGGTACAGCGGTTATCGGTGAGAGAGCCGGATTCGGTTGTGTCGGCAGCCCGTGCGTCGGTGACCTTCTGGCGCATGTCGGTCGGCCTACCGGACCGTCGGCAGCAGGGAGTCGTGGAAGAGTGCCGGGGGCAGGGGTCCGGTGCCGGTGGCGCACATGCCGTCGAAGGTGAGCCGCAGGTAGCGCCGCCAGGCCGACGGATCGGCAGCCAGCAAGGGGGCGGCGGTGTAGTACACGCCGCAGATCAGCAGCATCACGTCCTGCCCGTTCAGGTCCGCACGGAGTGAGCCGTCGCGTTGCGCCCGCCGCGCCAGTGTCTCGGCAGTCGCGACCAGCTGCTCCTGTCCGGCCTGTATCTCCGGGTGTCGAACATCCGACACCATACGGAGTGCCTCCGCGAGCGCCCGGTTGTTTGCGTAGAGATCGACGCCGGCGCTCATGAACTGCAGCAGGGCGGTGTCGGCGTCGGCCTGCTCGGCCTGCCGGCGGCCCACTGTCACCAGCCCGTCGATGGCCTCGCTGATGATCGCGGCGAACAGGTCCTCCTTGGTGGGGAAATGCCGGAAGACGGTTCCCTTTCCGATACCCGCCCGTGCCGCGATCTGCGCGATGGAACCTTCCGCGCCGTGCTCGGCGAACACCTCCGCGGCAGCCTTCAACAGCGCCTTGCGCGTCCGCACCGCGTCGGCTCTCATCCGTCGCGCGGGCGGCGCTGCAACGGCTTCTTCTTCAGTGCTCATGGGTCCACTCTACGCAACATGACCGAGCGGTCCGGTTAGGTGGTACGTTAGTTAAAGTGACCAGCCGGTCCGGTTACGGTTCGTGGCTGCGGCTGGTCCGGCATTTCCTCATCCCATAGGAGAGCAGAGCACCATGAACAAGACACTCGCCTTCATCGGCTGTGGCAACGTCGGCGGCACCCTGGCCCGCCTTGCTGTCGCCGCAGGCCTGGATGTCGTCCTGAGCAACTCCCGCGGCCCCGAGTCCCTCGCCGCTCTCGTCGCCGAACTCGGCCCCCGCGCCCGGGCGGCCACTCCCGCCGAGGCCGCCGAGGCCGGGGGCCTGGTGGTGGTGTCCATCCCGCTGGGCGCCTACGAGAAGATCCCCGCGCAGCCGCTGGCGGGCAAGGTCGTGATCGACACGCTGAACTACTACCCGGAGCGCGACGGCCGCATCGCCGAGCTGGACGCGAACGAGCTGACGAGCAGCGAGCTGGTGCAGCGACACCTGGCCGACTCCCGTGTGGTCAAGGCGGCCAACAGCATCGTCTCAAGCCAGCTGTTCAGCCTTGCCCGCCCCTCGGGTGCGCCGGACCGCAGTGCCATGCCGATCGCCGGCGACGACGCCGCCGCCAAGGCAGAGGTCGTGGAGTTGCTCGACCTCCTCGGCTACGACGCGGTGGACATCGGCAGGCTCGCCGACAGCTGGCGCAGCGAACCAGGCACGCCCGTCTACTGCAAGCCCTACTCCGGGGAAGTACCCAAGGACGTGAGCTTGGACAAGACGATGGAATGGATCTTCCAGACCCCGGGCGTTCCGGTATCTGGCGACCGTGTGAGGGAACTGACCGCCACGGTTGTCCGGGGCCCCGCGGGCGGCAGCTTCTCGGTCGACGCCTGGAGGTGAGTGGAGAGCATCGCGGAAGAAGAGGTGGGACCGGAACTCCGGACCGGGTCCGCACACACCCACCGCGGTGGTTCTGGCCGCCGGCGGGGAGGCAGGCGCCCGCGGCTGCCGCCCCGGCTGAGACTGGGCCAGCACCTGCACGAGGCAGAGGACCCCGGCCGTCATACGGCCGGGGTCCTCTTCGGCCCAGACCATCTCCGCGAGGGCCTCGTCCGCCGTGGTCTTCCCGGAGCTCTCCGCACCGTGCCGTCCGGCCACAGCGGTGACCCCCACCGACCGCAACCGCCGTCGGCGGCCCAGTTCAGCCGCCACCTGCCGGGCCTGTGCACGGTTGACCACCCACCGAGGGATCTCCGGCGCCGCTGGCGCCCGTATCGCTCCCGATGCGAAGAAGCGGGCGAATTCCGTTGCCATGGCGAACGACTGGTGATGGAGTGAGCGGTATGGATCACGCTGCTGTGCTGGCACTGTTCGACCGGGACATGCGGGTGGGCGCCCGCCCCGACGGGCCCGGAGCCCGGATCGAGCGCGTGGGCGGGGTGGTGCGGCAGGTCGGTTTCGAGAACGGCTGGAGCGGTGTCGTCTGGTCCGACCTGGACGAGGCACGCGCGGACGCGGCGATCACCGAACAGATCCGGTACTTCTCCGGCCTCGGCCGCGACTTCGAATGGAAGCTGTACGGCCACGATCTCCCGGTCGACCTGGGGCAGCGCCTGCGCGACGCCGGATTCACGGCCGCTCCGGAGGAGACGCTGATGATCGCGGAGGTCGCTGACCTGAGCCTCGACATCGAGCCGCCCGAGGGCGTACGGCTGCTCCCGGTCACCGACAGCGCGGGCGTGGATCTGGTGGCCGACGTCCACGAGAGGGCGTTCGGCACGGACAGCACCCGGATGCGCCACCAGCTGCTGGCCCAGCTCACCGGGGACCCCGAGTCGGTCGTGGCCGTCGTGGCCCTCGTCGGCGACGAACCCGTGAGCGCCGCGCGGATGGAACTGGTCCCCGGCACGCGCTTCGCCGGCCTGTGGGGCGGCGGCACCGTCGAGGGATGGCGGGGCCGCGGTGTCTACCGGGCCCTGGTCGCCCACCGCGCCCGCGTCGCCGCCGACCGCGGCTACCGCTACGTGCAGGTCGACGCGCTCGCCACCAGCCGTCCGATCCTGGCCCGCCTGGGCTTCGAGCCGCTCACGACCACCACGCCGTACGAGTACGCGGTCGGGAGCACGGCAGCCGCCTGACCCTCCGGGCGGCGGTCGGCGCCGACCGCGTCACAGGTCGAGCTGGTACTCGATGGACGTGTGCGTGGGCCGGTAGCCGAGCGTGTCGTTGACCCGGCGCATCGGGGCGTTCTCCTCGGCGGTGTCGGTGAGCAGCGCCAGGGCGGGGGCCAGGCGGTGGGCATGGAGGACGGCCTTCGCCTTCATCCGGAGCCCCAGCGCGTGACCCCGGTGCTCGGGCAGCACGGCGGTGCCGTAGTGCTGGCCCTCGCCCTCGCCGTCGCCCGGCAGGACGAGTTCCGAGAAGCCCACGACGGTGCCGCTCGACGTGTGCACCGCGGCCACCGTGTACAGCGAGTCGCCGCGCTGCGCGATCGCCTCGGCGGCTGCGACCACGCGCTCCACGTCCCAGACCACCGTCCCGTAGTCGGTGTCGCCCATCGGCATGTCGTCCATCGCGCGGCGTGACGCGGCGTAGCTCCGCGCGAGTTCCTCCGGTACGACGCCCGTCCAGCTGGTCAAGTGGTAGCCGGGACAGGGCTGTTCGAGGATCCGCGTGACGTGGTCGGGGTCGATCGCGGCGAGTTCGAGCCGGGCGTACACCAGGGTCAGCACCCGGCGGAAGCCGCGTGCCGCCAGAAACGCGTCGCCCGGGGAGCCTTGTCGGGCCTGGGCGATGAGAGCGCGCCGGCCGTCGGCGCGTGCGGAGCCGACCGCCGCGTCGAGGAGCGCGGTGCCGACGCCCTGCCGCCGCTCGGCCGGGTGTACGGCGCCGTCCAGCTCGGCCAGATGCGTCTGCCCCTCCTTGGCGAACAGCCGCAGGAAGACGGATCCGCGGGGGACGCCGTCCGCCTCGGACGCCAGCCAGGCGAGGCGGCGGCCGGACGGGGTGGCGGCGGGGTCGACGAGTGGCGTGACGCGCGGGGGCAAGGGGGCTCCGAGGCTGGTCGGCGGGTGGATGACGAGGCCCGGCGACGCTAGCCGTCGGGCGGGCGGCCCCGCAACGCGATTCCGGGCGCGCCCGGCGCCGCCGCTGGTACCACCCCGTCCGGCAGCCCCCGCCACCACCCGTCCGGCAGCCACCACCCGTCCGGCAGCCCCCGGTCGCGGGGGACCGGCCGCCCGTGGCGGCGATGACGGCGTGCGGTCCCGCCGTTGGTCATGCGGTCGGCTCCCCGGTCGTCACGCGGACGGCTCCCCGGCACGGCCCCTTCGGTCGCCCGCCTGGACGAAGTCGGGGCTCGGGTGTGCCGCGCACCGCAGCGCCCGCCGGATCACCGACGTCGGGTCCCCCTCGTGGTACGGCCGCTCGGACGGCTCGATGCCGTCGAGGAACTCCTGGTAGCGCAGGGCGTACGAGAGGTGCGCCAGGGGTTCGGCCAGGGCGAGCGCGCGGACGGGGTCGCCGTCAGGGACGTGGCTCCGCCAGGCGTCTGCCCAGACACGGACGGCCGTCGGGCGTACCGCCTCGGGGAGGAAGTCGTGCAGGCGCAGACAGTCCAGTACGGGATTGCCCCAGTGGGAGTCGGCGAAGTCGACGACGACGGCCGGCCGGCCGTCGCTGCGCCAGTTGCCCGGATGGAAGTCCGCGTGGACGAGCGTGTCGGGCAGCCCGCATTCGGCGAGCCGGTCCCAGCGGTGCGTCAGCTCCCGCGCCCGGTCCCGCTCCTCGTCGGTGAGGCCCAACTCCACTCGCCCGTCGAGCAGTTCGCGCACCAGATCGCCGAGGAACCGGTCCCGCCGGTCGCGAAGTCCTGGAGGGCGTCGGCCGGCCAGGGCCGCCTGGGCGGCGACGAACCGGCGGACCCCGGCCGCGACCGTGGCGTCGTCGGCCGTCCAGCAGTCCTCGCCCGGGATGTGCTCCAGCAGGACGCGCCGCTCGCCGACGGCGAGGACCGTCGGCACGAGGCCGGTGTCCACCCCGGCGAACGCGGCGATGACCGCGGCCTCGTCGGAGGCGAAGGGCGGAGTCACCTTGAGCCAGACCGGCCCTCGGGCGGTGGGCAGCCGGAAGAGTCCCGCCAGGTTCCACGTCCGCCGCTGCTCGACAGGCCCCGTCACCGGCCGCCCCCGCGCGGCGAGTGCGCGCGCGGCCCAGTCCAGCAGTTCCCGCAGCCCGTCGGCCCGCGCCCAGGGCGAGCGCAGGGCGTTCTCCGTCCACAACAGGGTCTGGTCCACCGGGTGTTGGCACAGGGACCCGGCCCGGGGGCGTCCCGACGCCTCCACGTGGTACGTCACATGCCCGTCGCGGCCGCTCTCGCCGCCGTCCACCCGCAGCAGGCGCAGCACGAACACCGGGACCCCGAGGATGTGCTCCAGTCGCTCCACGACGGGCTCGACCTCGGCCCACCACGGAACGTCGACGGGGAACGGACCGGTGACCCCGAGGAAGTCCGCACCCGAGGTCACCCATGCGCTGAAGGTTCGACTCACGGCGACAGTCTGGGGGCGTCGATCGACGGCGGGCCAGCGAATAACCGTGCGCGGGTAACCGTGCGCGGGCCGGTGCGGACGGCCGGCGGCCGGCCCGCCTGAGCGGGTCGGCCGCCGTCACCCCTCGCGGGCGTCCAGTTCTACACCTATGACGTGCGGCCCGCACGCGTGGTGCCCTTGGCCGCGGCGCCTGCGCACATCAGCCCCAGCAGCAGTGCCAGGCAGCCGATGATGATGTTGTTGACCACGACACCGGCGTCCGGGCTGTCGCCGACGATCCACGCCGCGACGATCATCCAGACACCCAGCGCGCACATGGCCCAGCTCAGGCCGTACATTCTCTCCGGTGCGGCGGTGAACCCGAGGGCCAGCAGACCGATGGCGATGCCCACGATGAGGTTGTGGGACGCGAGCGCCGGCTGGCTCGTCGTGTAGTGGAGTATCCACGGGGACACGGCGCAGTACAGACCGAGGAGGAACACCGGTCCGTCCACGAGCGCCACATCGCGGCCTCCGAGCATGCTGGCGAACCGGGCCTGCATTTCGGGTGCGTCGGGGTGGCTGGTGATGTCACTCCTGTGTGAGACGTTGGCCATGACTCGAACTCCTTTGAACTCTGCAGGCCTGACCGCGTCTGGTGGGGTATGCGGTAAGCGCCGCGTACGTTCATTCTGCGCTTATTTTACCTTTATGTGTAGTCGTCGGAGTCCTCGGTGTCGTCGGTGTCGAGGGAGTGCAGGGGGCGGACCTGCCCCCGAGAAGCGCCGACCGCTCCTCGGAGGCGGGTCCTGGCGGAGGTCGCGCCGTCGACCGGAGTGACCCGGTCGTTCGGACCCCGCGCCTGCTTCTTCTTCGGCCGGGCGGCAGCCGGATGCACTTGGTCTCCTGAAACGTTTGTGCATCGAATGCCTGCACGGCTGTGTGGGTTCATGCTCCGCCCGAGTCCTTCAGGCGACTGTGCAGCCGGCGCAGCGCCCGCCGGGTGTGGCTCTAGACCGTGCCGAGCGGCAGACCCGTGCGTTCCGCGCTCTGGGTGCCTCGGGGCGACGCGCGGACGGGCTCGTCGGCGAGCGTGAGCGCCATGCCGACCGAGGTCACCAGATCCGCACGACGGGTCCGCGCGGACAGGGCGTCGGTGATCCGGCGCCGGGCGGTCCCGACGATCCAGGCCCCCACCGCGCCGCGCCCAGGCCGGTAGCCGTGCCGGCCGCGCCATACGCCCAGGAACACGCCGGGCGAGAGCGTGGACCAGGGCGGACCAGCGGTGGTACGCGGCCGCCAGGCAGTCGTCGTCGCCCGCCGCCAGGCCCCGCGCCAGTTCCTCGTCCGCGGGTACGACGGCGGGACCCACAGGGCCCACAGGGGCCACAGAGCCGACAGGACACGCAGGGCTCATGAGGGCGGCTCCTCCCGCCGGGCGGTGCGCATGCCGCCATCGTGCGAGCCCGCGAGGCAGCGCTTCACCTCGCATCGGTTGTGCATCGTATGATCGCCCCCATGGGTGCGTACGGGGAGGAGAACCCCGCCGATCCGGGCCTGACCAGCGGTGCCCTGGCACGACGGCTAGGCGTGTCGCCCACGACGCTGCGGTCCTGGGACCGCCGCTACGGCATCGGGCCGGCGGTCCGCGCGGACGGACGGCACCGGCGCTGGAGCCCGCGGGACGTGGCGGTGCTGGAGGAGATGTGCCGGCTGACGTCCGCCGGGCTGCCACCCGGCGAGGCGGCACGCGTGGCACGGGCGGGGGCAGGGACCCCGACGGCGAGAGACGCGGAGGACGGGCGCGGAGGAGCACAGGTACCGGACGGGGATGTCATGCGGCGGCCACCCGCGTCCGGCCGGCCGTCCCCGGGAGAAGGCACCCGCGAGGAGTGCCGGGGCCTCGCCCGCGCCGCCGTACGCCTCGACGCCCCGGCGGTGGAGGACCTGTTGGCCGGGGCCGTCGAGCGGCACGGGCTCACGGCCGCCTGGCAGGACGTGATGGTGCCGACGCTGCACGCCGTGGGCCGCAAGTGGGCGTCGTCCGGCGACCGTTACGTCGAGGTGGAGCACCTGCTGTCCTGGCACGTCTCCACCGCCCTGCGCCGCCACACCCGGGCGCCCGCGCCCCCGCACGGTGCCACCACCCAGGGCCCGGTCGTCCTGGCCTGCGTGCCCGGCGAACAGCACAGCCTGCCGCTGGAGGCGCTCGGCGCGGCACTCGGTGAACTGGGCCTGCCCGCCAGGATGTTCGGCGCGGCCGTCCCCGCCGAGGCGCTCACCTCGGCGGTCGAGCGGCTCGGCCCGGCGGCCGTGGTCCTGTGGGCACAGGCCCGCTCCACGGCGAGCCCGCCCCTGGCCCGTCATGTCGCAGCCATGCGCTGGGGCGTCAAGGGCGCCCGCAGCCGGCCGCTCGTCGTGCTCGGGGGCCCCGGCTGGCACGGGCGCCCCACATCGGGGACGGTCCGGCCGTCCTCGCTCGAAGAGGCGGTGGAGGCGCTGTCCGGTCTGTTCGGACGAGCGGCCCGGCCGGATCAGGAACTGCGCCCCCGCAGGAACCGCTCCCGCCCCTCCGACAGCTCGACGAGCGGCTCTGGATAGTCGAGCCCGGCACGGTCCAGCCCCTGCAGCTTCCAGGGCTCGTGCACCGCCGGTGCCGCGAGGTCCGCCAACTCCGGTACCCAGCGCCGTACGTACTCCCCGTGCGGGTCGTACCGCTTCGCCTGGGTGACCGGGTTGAGGACCCTGTTGGGACGGGTGTCGGTGCCGGTGCCGGCCATCCACTGCCAGTTGAGCTGGTTGTTGGCCATGTCGCCGTCGACCAGGAGGTCCAGGAAGTGCCGGGCGCCCACCCGCCAGTCGACGTAAAGGGTCTTGGTGAGGAAGCTCGCCGTCAGGAGCCGGCCCCGGTTGTGCATCCAGCCCTCGTGCCGGAGCTGGCGCATGGCCGCGTCGACCACCGGGTAGCCGGTGCGACCCGCCCGCCACGCCTCGACCTCGTCCGGCGCGGTCCGCCAACGGTCGTGCTTGGCGCGGTAGTCCACGGTCGCGGCCGCCGGCCGCGCCGCCAGCACCTGGCGGTTGAAGTCCCGCCACGCCACCTGCCGTACGAACGCCTCGGCGCCCGGACCGCCCACCCGGCGGGAGCGGTGCACGAGTTCGACGGGGGAGAGGGTGCCGAAGTGCAGATGGGGCGAGAGCCGGGAGGTCGCGTCACCCGCCAGGTCGTCGTGCCGGTCCTCGTACGCCTCGACGCCCGACCGCAGCCAGGCCGCGAACCGGGCGCGGCCCTCCCTCTCGCCGCCCGCCGCCAGGCCGGGCGAGAGGCCGGACAGCCCTGCGCGGGACGGGAGTTCCTCGGAGCCGACGCCGTCCGGCACGTGTACCGTCCGCGGCGCGGTCAACGGGTCCCGCAGACGCCGCCGGGACCAGTGGGCGAAGTACGGCGTGAAGACCGCGAAGTGGTCCGAGGAGGTCGGCAGCACCGCGCCGGGTTCCACGGCGGTCGTCACCGTGTCGTGGACGTGCAGGCGTACGCCCTCGGCCTCCAGCGCGCGCCGCAGCCGCTCCTCGCGACGGTGGGCGTACGCGCTGACGTCGGCCGCGAGGTGCACCTCGTCGGCGTCCGCCTCGCCGGCCACCTTGCACACCTCCTCCACCAGGTCCCCGGAGCGCACCACGAGCCGGCCGCCCCGCTCCCGCAGTCCCGCGTCCAGGTCGCGCAGGCAGTCGGCGAGGAACGCCAGCCGGTTGGGTGCGGCGAACCCGGCGCGGTCCACGGCCCGGTCGCGCACGAACAGCGGGACCACCTGCCGGGATCCGTCGAGGGCGGCGCGCAGCGGCGGATGGTCGTGCAACCGCAAGTCGCAGGTGAACAGGACGACCGAGACGTTCATGACGGGCTCCGGGGAGAGGGACGACGCAGAGAGGACGAGGGGGCATCGGCCGCTTCCGGCCCGGGGCACCCGGCGGATGCACGAGCCGGGCACGGGCGCCGGGCGCACATCAGGGCAGGGGCGCCCCCTCCCGCTCCCGCGCGGTCGCGTCCGCCACCGCCGCCCGCGCGATGTTGCGGGCCATGCCGCCGAACACGACGGAGTGGAAGGGCGCCACGCTCCACCAGTACGCGTGACCGAGCAGGCCGTGGGGATGGAACAGGGCCCGCTGACGGAACAGGGTGCGTCCCGTGCCGTCGGTGTCCGCGTGCATCTCCAGCCACGCCAGACCCGGCAGCCGCATCTCCGCCCGCAGCCGCAGCAGCCGCCCCGGCTCGATCTCCTCGACCCGCCAGAAGTCCAGCGAGTCGCCCACCCGCAGGCGGGCGGCGTCCCGGCGGCCCCGGCGCAGACCCACCCCGCCCGCGAGCCGGTCCAGCCACCCGCGTACGGCCCAGGCGAGAGGGAAGGAGTACCAGCCGTTGTCACCGCCGATGCCCTCGATGACCCGCCACAGCGACGCGCGCGGCGCGTCCACGCCCAGCTCGCGCTGGTCGGTGTAGAGGCTGCCGCCGGCCCAGTCCGGGTCGGTGGGCAGCGGGTCGCTGGGCGCCCCGGGCAGGGAGGCCGACGACCAACGGGTGGCGACGTCGGCCTCGCGCACCTTCCGCAGGGCGAGCCGTACCGCCTCGTCGAAGCCGACCGGGTGGCCGGGCGGATCCGGCACGTACCGGGCGATGTCGTGCTCGCGGCAGACCACCTCGTGCCGCAGCGACTCGGTGAGCGGCCGGGCGATCGAGGCCGGCACGGGTGTCACCAGCCCGACCCAGTGGCTGGACAGCCCCGGGGAGAGCACCGGCACCGGCAGGATGAGCCGGTGCGGCAGCCCGGCGACGACGGCGTAGCGCCGCATCATCTCGAGGTACGTCAGGACGTCCGGGCCGCCGATGTCGAAGGTCCGGCTGACGTCGTCCGGCAGCCGGGCACAGCCGACGAGCGCGCGCAGCACGTCCCGGACGGCGACGGGCTGGATGCGGGTGTGCACCCAGCTGGGGGTGACCATCACCGGCAGCCGCTCGGTGAGGTAGCGCAGCATCTCGAAGGAGGCCGACCCCGAGCCGATGACGACCGCCGCCCGCAGCACGGCCGTGGGCACACCGCAGTCCATCAGGATCCGGCCGACCTCGGCGCGTGAGCGCAGATGAGGCGAGAGTTCCCGCTCCGGTACGTCGTACGGGGTGAGGCCGCCCAGGTACACGAGCCGGCGCACCCCGGCGGTCCGGGCGCTCTCCCCGAAGATCCGAGCCGCCCGCCGGTCCGTGTCCTCGAAGTCCTCGCCGGTCCCCAGCGCGTGGACCAGGTAGTAGCCGATGTCGACGCCCCGCATCGCCCGGGCCAGGGACTCCGCGTCGGTGACGTCGCCGCGGACCGTCTCGACGTCGTCGGCCCACGGGTGGTCGCGCAGCCGTTCCGGTGAGCGGGCCAGACAGCGCACCCGCAGGCCCGCCTCCAGCAGCTCGGGGACGAGCCGCCCGCCGATGTACCCGGTCGCGCCGGTCACCAGGCAGAGCGGTCCGCTGTCGTGTGCGTCTCCCGTCATGCGTTCCTCGGTTCCTCGCGTCGGCGTCCTCCCGTCATCCCTTCCACCGCGAGAGCGGTCGTGGATGCGCCGGAGGGGTACCGCCGCGCGATCGGGTGATCGGTACGACGGCTACGCTGACCGCGTGGCCACAGTGAACGACCCCGGGCGCCGGGCGGGTGAGGACGGGTCCGGCCGCCCCGCGGCGGCGACCGACCTGCACGCCTTCGCCGTCGCGCTGCGCCGGATGAACGGCGAGATCAACCGGCTGGTGCACGCGTTCGCGGGCGATCACGGGCTGCACGCGACCGACGTCCAGGCCCTCGCGGCGATCCTGGACGCGGACACCCCCATGACACCGAAACGCCTGCGCGAACACCTCGGCCTCACCTCCGGTGCCGTCACCGCCTGTGTGGACCGGCTGGAGCGCGCCGGACACGTCCGCCGGGTCCGGGAGAGCGCCGACCGCCGGGTGGTCCACCTGTACTACGCGGCCGACGCGCGCTCGGCCGCCCGTACCTATTTCCGGCCCCTCGCGGAGGCGACCGAGGCCGCCCGCTCGCGGTTCACCGAGGACGAACTGGTCGTGGTGCTGCGCTTCCTCGCCGCGATGAACGAGGAGCTGGGCGCCGGCCCCGCACCCGCCCGCGCCCGCTGACCGGGCGGGGCACGGTGCATCCAGGGGCCGGGTGCGGGCGGAAGAACGGTTGATGTCTATGATCGCCGCCGACGACAAGTTCAATGATTGAGATTGTTTTTCATTGAGGTAGCTGTCCCGTCGACCGTTGGCGACCCGTCCGCCCCGGAGCCTGGAGCACCATGTCCACCACCCCTCGACGCGCCCGCCGGCTCGTTCCCCTCCTGCTGATCGCCGTCTGGCTCGTCGTCGGAGGAGTCCTCGGCCCCTATGCCGGCCGCCTCGGCGAGGTCGCCACCAACGACCAGGCCGCGTTCCTGCCGCGCAGCGCGGAATCCACCGAGGTCATAGCCGCCCAGCGGGCCTTCCGGCAGGACGAGACGCTCGTGGCGATCGTCGTGTGGACCGGCGAGGGCCTGGCCGAGCGGCGCGCCGCGGCCGACCGGGCACTGTCCTCCCTCGACGGCACTCCCGGCGTGACGGGACAGGTCTCACCCGCCCTGCTCTCCGAGGACCGGGCGGCACTGCGCGGTGTCGTCCCGCTGCGGCCCGACCTCGGCGACGCCCTGCCCGGCACCCTGGAGCGGATCCGGACCGCGGCCGAACACGTTCCCGGCACCACCGTCCAGCTGGCGGGCCCCGCCGCCAGTCAGGCGGACCTCTCCGACGCGTTCGCCGGGATCGACGGCCTGCTGCTCGCCGTCGCGCTCCTGACCGTGCTGGTGATCCTGCTCCTCGTCTACCGCAGCGTGCTGCTCCCGCTGGTGATCATCCTGGGCGCGGTGTTCGCCCTGGGCCTCGCCTGCGCGGTCGTGTACGCGCTCGCCGACCGGGGCATGGTCCGGGTCGACGGCCAGGTCCAGGGCATCCTGTCGATCCTCGTCATCGGCGCGGCCACCGACTACGCCCTCCTGCTCACCGCCCGGTTCCGGGAGGAACTCGGCGCGCACACCGATCGGTTCGCCGCCATGCGGGCCGCCCTGCGGCAGTCCTGGGGCGCCATCGTGGCCAGCGCCGCGACCGTCGCCCTCGGCCTGCTCGCCCTGCTGCTCAGCGACCTCACCAACAACCGTGCGCTCGGCCCGGTCGGCGCCATCGGCATCGGCTGCGCCGTCCTCGCCACGCTCACCTTCCTGCCCGCCGTCCTCGTCGCGCTCGGCCGCGCCGCCTACTGGCCCGCCGCGCCGGGCGGTCCTTCGGCCGCCCCGCGTGCCGGTGAGGGCGTGTGGCGGCGGGTCGCCGGCCTCGTCGACCGGGCGCCGCGCCGGGTGTGGGCGCTGACCCTGGCCGCGCTGCTGGCCGGGGCCGCCTTCGCGCCCACGCTCACCGCCAAGGGCGTCCCCCTGGACGAGACCTTCGTCAACGACGCGCCCTCCGTCGCCGCCCAGAAGACCCTCGGTGACCACTTCCCCGGCGGCTCGGGCAACCCCGCCGTCGTCGTCGTGGACGCGGACCGGCTGGCGCGGGTGCTCGCCGCGGCCCGCGACACCGACGGCGTCGCGACGGCGGCCGCCGTCGACCGGACCGGCCGACCCGGCGGCGAGCCCCTGGTCGTCGACGGGCGGGTACGGGTCGACGTCACCCTGGACGCCGCCGCGGACAGCGACGCCGCGAAGCGGACGGTGGCCCGCCTGCGGACCGCCCTGCACGCCGTGCCCGGCGCCGACGCCCTCGTCGGCGGCTACACCGCACAGCGGTACGACACCCTGCGCACCGCCGAACGCGACCGCACGCTGATCGTCCCCGTCGTCCTCGCCCTCATCCTGCTCATCCTGACGGGCCTGCTGCGCTCCCTACTGCTGCCCGTCCTGCTGGTCGCCACGGTCGCCCTGAACTTCCTCGCCACACTGGGCGTCTGCGCGCTCGTCTTCCAGCACGTCCTCGGGTTCACCGGCACCGACCCCTCCGTGCCGCTCTACGGGTTCGTCTTCCTGGTCGCGCTGGGCGTGGACTACAACATCTTCCTGATGTCCCGGGTCCGCGAGGAGGCACTGCTGCACGGCACGCGCCAGGGAGTGCTGCGCGGGCTGGTCAGTACGGGCGGGGTCATCACCTCCGCGGGCGTGGTGCTCGCCGCGACCTTCGCCGCGCTGGGCGTCATCCCGCTCGCCTTCCTCGCCCAGATCGCCTTCATCGTGGCCTTCGGTGTCCTCCTCGACACCCTCGTGGTGCGTTCGCTCCTGGTGCCGGCGCTGGTACGGGACCTCGGCGAGCGCGCCTGGTGGCCGGGGAGCGTGGGGTCCGGCGGGACGCGGCACACGGTGACCGATGAACAACGACCGATGACCAGCAACCGATGACCAGCAACCGATGACCAATGACCGATGACCGACGGGGTGCCCGGGCCGAATCGAGCCCGGGCACCCCAACGGTCGTTGATGCACCGGTGTGTTGTGCGATCCGGCTGTTCCCTCGGCGACGCGCCTGCCGAATGCGCGCCGCCTTCCGACCCGTTCCAGCTTTTTCCTGACGGGCCGTCGTGAAATGCGATGGTCCGCGATACGAGACCCGGTCGGGTTCTTCTTGACGGTCGTCGTCGACGGCTGTCACGATCGACTCCATGAAGATGCGACTGGACCTCACGCGGCGACGCCATGTCGACCTCGCGCGCGTCTCCAGTGCCTCCTGTCGCTCCGCGGCCTGATCACCTCTCCCGATCCGCCGCGCATTTTCGCTTTCCGCGCCTGAATTCACCCCGCCCGCGCACTCCTTGAAGCGAACGCGCCCCTCAACAGGCATCCCGCGCACTCCCTGATTCCGAATTCGGCGTGCCCGAAAACATTCCGCGGCATTCCGCGACCGGGACCGAGCGGAGCAACGGCTTCGGCCATGCCCCGGCCGGGTCCGAGCCGTTCATGTCCGGCCAGGCGCGGGCAGGCCGCCCCGACCCAGCCGGTACTTCAGACCACCTCCTTGCGGGGCGCCCGTCCGCTCGGGCTCCCCGTGCTCCCAGAAAGAGGGCCCATGGCCACCGTCCTGTCCGTCTCCGGCAGCCCCTCCGTCTCCTCCCGTACCGCGAAGCTCGTGCGCCACCTCGACGCGCGTCTGGTCGCCCAGGGGCACGAGGTCGTCCCGCTCGACATCCGCACGATCCCGGCCGAGGCCCTGCTCGGAGCGGACTTCAGGCATCCGGCCATCGTCGAGGCCACCGAACTCTTCGAGCGGGCGGACGGGATCGTCATCGGCACCCCCGTCTACAAGGCCGCCTACTCCGGAGTCCTCAAGGCCCTGCTCGACCTGCTCCCGCAGTACGCCCTCACCGGCAAGACCGTGCTGCCCCTGGCCACCGGCGGCACCACCGCCCATGTCCTCGCCATCGACTACGCGCTGCGGCCGGTGCTCAGCTCCATGGGCGCCCGGCACATCGTCCCCGGCTGGTTCACCCTCGACAAGGACATCGCCGTGGGGGAGGACGGCTCGGTCACGGTCGCCCCGGCCACGGCCGAGGCCCTCGACCAGGTCGTCGACCAGTTCCTCACCGCCCTCGGCCCGGCGCCGGTACTGGCCGCCGTGAGCTGACGCGTGACGCGGCGCCGGACCGGACCCGGCCGGACGGCGACCGGGACGACCTGCAGCCGCGGACACCCCTGATCGGAGACCCCACGTGTCCCTCACCTTCCACTGGTTCCTGCCCACCAACGGCGACAGCCGCCATGTCGTCGGCGGCGGCCACGGCACCCCCGCCACCGCCTCCGGCCGGGACCGGCCGCCGACGGTCGCCTACCTGGGGCAGATCGCCCGCGCCGCCGAGGACCTGGGATTCGTCGGCGCGCTCACCCCCACCGGTGCCTGGTGCGAGGACGCCTGGCTGACCACCGCGATGGTCAGCCAGCACACCGAACGCCTGAAGTTCCTGGTCGCCTTCCGCCCCGGCTTCGTCTCGCCCACCCTCGCCGCCCAGATGGCCTCCACCTTCCAGCGGCACACGGGCGGACGGCTCCTCCTCAACGTCGTCACCGGCGGCGAGAGCCACGAGCAGCGCGCCTACGGCGACTTCCTCGACAAGGACGCCCGGTACCGTCGTACCGGCGAATTCCTGCACGTCGTCAGGGGGTTGTGGGAGGGCGGTACCGTCGACCTCGACGGCGAGCACCTCCGGGTCGAGGACGCGAGGCTGGCCCGGCTGCCCGACCCGGTGCCCGAGGTGTACTTCGGCGGCTCCTCGCCCGTCGCCGGGGAGATCGCCGCCCGGTACGCCGACGTCTACCTCACCTGGGGCGAGCCGCCGGCCAGGGTGGCCGAGAAGATCGCCTGGATCAAGGGGCTGGCGGCGAAGGAGGGCCGTACCCTGCGCTTCGGGATCCGGCTGCACGTCATCACCCGCGACACCGCCGAACAGGCATGGGCGGAGGCGAACCGGCTGCTCGACGGTTTCGACGCCGGGACCGTACGGTCCGTGCAGGCCGGACTCGCCCGCAGCGAGTCGGAGGGCCAGCGGCGCATGCTCGCCCTGCACGGTGGCAGCCGGGACGGCCTGGAGATCCACCCCAACCTCTGGGCCGGCATCGGCCTGGTGCGCGGCGGCGCGGGCACCGCGCTGGTCGGCAGCCACGACGAGGTCGCCGACCGCGTCAAGGAGTACCACGCCCTCGGCATCGACGAGTTCGTCCTCTCCGGTTACCCCCACCTGGAGGAGGCGTACTGGTTCGGCGAGGGCGTCCTCCCGCGCCTCGCCGCCCAGGGCCTGTGGCAGCACCCCTTCTCCCCGCCGCCGGCCGCCTCGGCGCAGGTGCCGTTCGCCGGCCGGTCGGCGTGAGCGGAGACGATCACATGGCGCGTTCCATGCACACCAGTCGCTCGCGCTCGTCCCACGACTCGGTGACGTGGAAGCCGAGTCGCCCGTACAGGGCGATGGCCCCGGTCCGCCACTGCCACACCGACAGCCGTACGGTGTCCGCGCCGAGGTCGGCGGCGTGCGCGAGGGCGGCGTCGAGGAGGGCGGTGGCGGCGCCCCGGCCCCGGAACGCCGGGTCCGTCCAGAGTCTCTTGATCTCCGACCGTCCGCGGGTGGGGGCGGTCACCACCACGCAGCCCACCGGGGTGTCGCCGTCCAGGGCCAGCAGGACCACATCGCCGGCGAACGCGGATCCCGGGTCGGTGATCTCCGCCCGGTAGCGGTCCGGCAGCTCCGCCGCATCGGTGACGGGGTCGCCCTTCTCGGCTTCCGTCCGCAGGTGGTAGGCGGCCAGCAGCGGGGCCGGGCCGCCCCCGGTGGACGCGGTGCGGCCCGGCCACCGGACGACGGAGACAGCGCGCTGATCGGTCATGACGCCAGCATCACATGGCACCGGCCGGACTTCGCACGAGCCCGGGGCGCCCGGGGTCAGTAGGCGGCCGACAGGGAGCCGAGGTGGGCCCGGCGCACCTCGGCGGTCTGGCCCTGCACGAGCAGGAACAGGGCCTCGCGGGCCAGGCGTTGCGCCCGGTTGTCCAGGTCGAGCGCGCGTCCGCCGCCGGCGACGACCGCGGCGGTGGTCGCCGTGCGCATCAGGTCGAACGCCTTGGTCTTCAGGGCGAGCCGCTCCTCCATGTGCTCGTGGGGCGCGGGATGGTCGGCGAGGGCGTAGGCCTGTCGCCGCACCTTGTCCACCCGGAGGCGCAGCCCCTTGGTCAGGGGATCGTCCTGGTCCAGCAGGGCGAGGGCGGACTCGGCGACCCCGAAGACCGCCGGTGAGGCGTTGGTGGGCTTGGGGCGGTCGCCGGCGGCCCAGGACTCGTACGGGGCGTGCAGGGCCACCGCGTCGTCGGGGATCCACAGCCCGTCGAGGTGGAGCGAGACGGTACGGGCGGCCGTGAGCGCCGCGAGCCGCAGGGGCGCGGAGGCCTTCAGCCCGGACTGCTCCCTGGCCTCGGCGAAGGCGAACACCACCTCGTCCGCGTCCGTCACCCCGGCCAGCATCATCACGTCGTTGAGGCCCCACCCCGTGTACCAGGGCACCGTGCCGTGGAACAGCCAGCCACCGCGCTTCGGCACCGCCCGGACCGGTACCTGCGGATACCTGCGCAGATGCGCGTACGCGACGCCGGACAGCAGTTCGCCGCCGGCCAGCTTCGCCAGCAGGCGTTCACGAGCGGGGAGTTCGCTCTTCATCAGGGTCAGCACGGGCGTGTGGTGCTGGGTCTGTACGAACCACGTGGAGCAGCAGGCCCCCGCGAGGATCTCGGCGGTCTCCCGCGCCACGGAGGGGGGAGCGCCCGACCCGCCGTAGGCCACCGGCGCGCTCACCCCGAGCAGCCCCGAGCGTTTGATCGCCTCGACGCTGTCGGCGGGCACCCCCTCCTGGTCGACGCGCTCCGCCCGAGGCGCGAGCACCTCGGCGGCGAGTCGGCGCGCCTGGACGACGAGGGGGTGCGGTGACGTGGTCATGGAGTGATTCTCCCCGGCTCCTGCCCCAAAGATCACATCATCGGGGCCGGAGCATCACGTCTTTTCCCCAGCCGGCCTTCTCGCGGCGCACCTGACCTGCCGTCATACGAGTTGACTGGTCTACACCCTTGACTGGTACAGACCAACGCGGTTGAGTGTGCCCCACACCCCCCACCGCCGCCCCACGCCGTGACCGGCCCCGCCGGCGCGTGCGCGCGAGGTCCCGTCCCGTCATGCCTCGCCCGGGTGCGGCCGTGCTCCACGAAGGAGTTGGTCCCGTGTCGAGGCGCCGTATCTCCGCCGTACTGACCGCGCTGGTCATCGGCGGTTCCACACCGTTGTTGCTGCCCGCCCAGAGCGCGTCAGCGGCTCCCTGTTCCAGCTACGCGAGCTGGGTGGCCGGCAAGTCCTACGTCACCGGCAACATCGTGCGCTACACCGACGGCAAGGCGTACATCGCCGAGCACGACAACCCGGGGTACGACCCCACCATCAGTACCTGGTACTGGGAGCCGTACGCCTGTGACAACGGGCCCGGCAACCCCTCCGGATTCGTGGTGAGCGAGGCGCAGTTCAACCAGATGTTCCCCAACCGGAACTCGTTCTACTCGTACAGCGGGCTGCGGGCGGCCATGAGCGCCTACCCTGCCTTCGCCACCACCGGCAGCGACACCGTCAAGAGGCAGGAGGCCGCCGCCTTCCTCGCCAACGTCGACCACGAGACCGGCGGTCTCGTCCACATCGTCGAGCAGAACACCGCCAACTACCCCACCTACTGCGACTGGAGCCAGTCCTACGGCTGCCCGGCAGGGCAGGCCGCCTACTACGGGCGCGGTCCCATCCAGCTCAGCTGGAACTTCAACTACAAGGCGGCCGGCGACGCGCTCGGCCTGAACCTCCTGGGCAACCCCTGGCTGGTGCAGAACGACTCGGCCGTCGCCTGGAAGACCGCCCTGTGGTACTGGAACACCCAGCGGGGCCCCGGCTCGATGACCGGCCACAACGCGATGGTCACCGGTGCGGGCTTCGGGCACACGATCCGCAGCATCAACGGCTCGCTGGAGTGCGACGGCAAGAACCCGGCGCAGGTGCAGAGCCGGGTGAGCGCGTACCAGCGGTTCGTCCAGATCCTCGGCACCTCGGCGGGCGGCAACCTGTACTGCTGAGGCCCGCACACCGAGCCAGGGTGTCATGTACCTGGCTTTTCCGCGGGGTCCCGCCGGTCGCGGCCGGGCCCCGCGACTCCCTGTCGCTTCCGTGCGCCGGGGCGAGGCGCCGGGGCAAAGCGGCGTCAACAGGTTCATATAGGCTGCCTGTTCTGTCCCTGCCGTTCGTCACCACCCGGGAGCGTCACCCGTGAGCGTAGCCACCGCCCACTCCGCATCGGCCGTACCGCCCTCCGACGAGCCCCCCGCCGCGCCGGAGGCCGCCGAGGCGATCCCGGCACAGGACGAGGGTTTCTGGGTCGAGCCCGTCGCGGCCGAGGGGTCCGAGGACGCGTCCGGTGCCGGGGTGCCGGCGCAGCCGTCCGGGGCGCGGGCGCCCGAGGGGGACACCCCCGCCGACGTCGTGGACGAGCGGGTCGCCCGTGACGCCCGGGAGTTCGGGGTGTACGCGCGCACCGGCGGCTGGGCGTTCGCGCTGAAGGTGGCGCGCAGCGTGCGGCCCGGCGGGGAGACGGCGGGTGAGACGGCGAAGGTGTCGGCGAAGCGGTTCGCCGAACTGGCCGAGTGCTCGCCGGAGCGGGTCATGCGGTACTACAAGGCGTGGGACCGGGCGGCCGACGACGGCATGGTCCCGCACTTCGAGGCGCTCGCCCCCGGCGCGGAGATCGACCTCCCGGACTCCGACGTGTGGCTGTCGTACTACAGCTCCCGTTCCAGCGCGACCTCCGACCGCGGCACCGCCATCACGGCGGCGGCCGAGGCCGAGGGCATCCGCCCGACCAAGGCGCTGGAGGTCGCCGAGAACCCCACCGCGCTGCGCGCCGCGATCCTCGCCGACCCCTCCACCGCGCAGGCGGCCCGCACCGCGCTCCTCGACCGCCTGAAGGAGGACCCCTCCCTCCAGACGGAACTGGCCCGCGACATCGCCCGCACCGACGAACTCAAGAAGGCCGTCGCCAGCGAGACCCAGGCGGCCAGCCGTATCGGGTACGTCCGGCAGATCGTGGAGAACGGACAGGTCAAGACCCCGGCCGGCCAGGTGATCGACGCCACCGCCGAGCTGCGCGCCGAGGCCGAGCGGCACCTGTCCCTCATCGACGAGCTGGACGACGACGAGGACACCGGCGAGTGGGCGACGGAGGCGTACGACACCGTCAAGGAACTCGTCGTCCAGACCGTCGAGGCGGACCCCGAACTGCGGGTCCAGGAGCGTCGGACGAAGTTCTACAGCAGCCTCCAGAAGGCGACGAAGGTCTTCGAGGAGCTGACCCTCGACGACGCCGTCGACCTCGACGCCATCTACGAGGACGACATGCTCCAGCGCCTGGAGGACCTCCAGCAGGCCCTCAGCACCTGCATCGCCGCCCTGCGCAAGGCATCGCCGGGCGAGTGATCCCGGGCCCCGGCCCCGCCGGGTGATCAGGGCTTACGGCCCGCCGGGCCCCGAGGCCCCCCGCGCGGCGGGGGGCCTCGGTCGTGCCGCGCGGCGCCTCTGCGGCCGTACCGGAAAAATGCTATTTGCCGTCCGGTGCGTGTTACGTATAACCTCCCGGGAACCCCGAGCGACCCCGAGAGGCCCCGATGAGACGCATTGCCCTGGTCACCCTCGTGGTCGACGACTACGACGAGGCGATCCGCTTCTACACCGAGGCGCTCGGCTTCCGGCTCGTGGAGGACGAACCGAGACCGGGCGGGAGCCG
This sequence comes from Streptomyces bottropensis ATCC 25435, assembly GCF_000383595.1. Classification (NCBI taxonomy): domain Bacteria; kingdom Bacillati; phylum Actinomycetota; class Actinomycetes; order Kitasatosporales; family Streptomycetaceae; genus Streptomyces; species Streptomyces bottropensis. The sequence goes on from NZ_KB911581.1 coordinate 4,639,278, forward strand.
CTGGGTCGTCGTCGAGCCGGGGAGCGAGGGGCAGGGCGGCGGACTGCTGCTCGCCAAGGCCAGGGACGAGGCCCAGCGCGGCCGGATCGGCGACCAGACCGGCGGGCGCGTGGGCTTCTTCCTGCACACCGACGACTTCGCCCGCGACCACGCCCGGATGCGGGCCGCCGGTGTCACGTTCCTGGAGGAACCGCGCCATGAGCCGTACGGCTCCGTCGCCGTCTTCGAGGACCTGTACGGCAACCGCTGGGACCTCCTCCAGCCCGCCGCCGACTGACCCGGGCCGCCCGAACCTGTCCGCCGCCGACCGAGCCCCTCGGTCACCCGCCCCCGACCCACCACCGCACCACCTGCCGAGGAACGAACGCCATGACCGTGCCCCGCATCGACGCCGACACCATCCGCCGCCTCCCCAAGGTCGTCCTGCACGACCACCTCGACGGCGGTCTGCGCCCCGCCACGCTCGTGGAACTCGCCGCGCAGGTCGGTCACACCCTCCCGGAGACCGACCCGCAGGCGCTCGCCGCCTGGTTCTACGAAGCCGCCAACTCCGGTGACCTGGTGCGCTACATAGCCACCTTCGAGCACACCCTCGCCGTGCTGCAGACCCGTGAGGGACTGCTGCGGGCCGCCGAGGAGTACGTGCTCGACCTGGCCGCCGACGGTGTCGTCTACGGCGAGGTGCGCTACGCCCCCGAGCTGAACACGACGGGCGGGCTCACCATGAGCGAGGTCGTCGAGACCGTCCAGGAGGGCCTGGCCGCGGGTATGGCCAAGGCGGCGGCCCAGGGCACCCCGGTCCGCGTCGGCACGATCCTGTGCGGGATGCGCATGTTCGACCGCGTCCGCGAGGCCGCCGACCTGGCGGTGGTCTTCCGGGACGCCGGCGTCGTCGGCTTCGACATCGCGGGCGCCGAGGACGGCTTCCCGCCCGCCGACCACCTGGCCGCGTTCGAGCACCTGCGCCGCGAGAGCGTTCCCTTCACCATCCACGCCGGCGAGGCCCACGGGCTGCCCAGCATCCATCAGGCCCTCCAGGTCTGCGGCGCCCAGCGCATCGGCCACGGCGTCCGCCTCACCGAGGACATCGTCGACGGCAAGCTCGGCCGCCTCGCCTCCTGGGTCCGCGACCGCCGGATCGCCCTGGAGATGTGCCCCACCTCCAACCTCCAGACCGGCGCCGCCGACTCCATCGCCGGGCACCCGATCACGGCGCTGAAGGACCTCGGCTTCCGCGTCACCCTCAACACCGACAACCGTCTGGTCTCGGGCACCACCATGACCCGGGAGATGACCCTGCTCGTCGACGAGGCCGGCTGGACCCTCGACGACCTGCGCACGGTCACCGTCAACGCCCTCAAGAGCGCCTTCGTCCCGTTCGACGAGCGCAACGCCCTCATCGAGGACGTCGTCCTGCCGGGCTACGCCTCCGCCTCCTAGAGGCCTCCGGAGGTCCTCGGAGGTCTCCGGACGGGTTCCTGACCGCCCTCGCGCCGGACCAGCCCTCGTACGTACGCCGCCTGGCCGACATGCTGAAGGTCGTCGGCCAGGACACTGACCAGGCGTACGCCGAGGGTGACGGCCGGCGTCCACCGCTCGTCCACGATCCGGTCGAGGGCGTCGGCATCGACGCCGCGCACGAACTCCCCCGTCTGTTCGTGCACGGCGTCGAGGTATCCGGTGAGCAGGTCACCCGAGCCGACCCGTACCTGCGCCACCTGCGCCGGGCTGTGCCCGTAGCCCGTGTCCCGGGCCGGCAGGGCCAGCCCGAAACGCTTCTCCCAGCCCTGGGACAGCCAGACCTGCTCCCGTCCGGCGGCGTCGGCCACATGGTCGTCCTGGATCCGGGTGAGGTGCCACACCAGCCAGGCGACGGAGTTGGCGTCGGGGGCGGGCCGGGCGTGGAGGTCGGCCTGGGCCAGTCCGTCCACGACGGCGTGGACCTCCTCCCTGATCCGGCCGAACGCGTCGATGAGAACGTCCTTCACATCCATACGTCCACCATCGAGCATCCGGGCCGCGCCCGCACCGCCCCCGCCGTTCACGGTGCCGTGGTCGGTGACCTTCCACCGCACGGGGACGGCGCGTGTCCGGTCGTGCTCAGTAGAGCTTGTTGACGGCGGTGGTGGTCGTCTTCTTGAACGCCTTCACCGGCGCGTCCTTGAAGCCGCCCATCTGGCCCCAGTCCACGACGGTGACGGTCCGGCCGTCCCGGCCCACCGACAGCAGCCGGATGTCCATGGCCCCCCAGGACGTGACGGTGGCGACGCCGTGGACATGGGCGCCCTCCTCGACGGGCAGCGTCCCGAGGTCCCGGTACTCGGCCTCGACGTCCGGGTCGGAGGACTCGCTGACACAGTCCCGGAAGTCCTTGTCCAGCCGGGCGGCGAGCGCCTTGGCCTTGCCGGCGCTGCCGGCGACGACGACGAGCTGCCGGGCACTGGTCTCCAGGTCCGTCCGGAAGGAGCGGTGGTTGACGTCGTAGGCCAGGAGCGCGTCGCCCAGGCAGTACCGCAGCTCCTCGGGGACGCCGTCCTCGATCTTGCCCGCCGTCCACGAGGAGGAGGGGTGCGGCGGGAGCTGGGACGCCGACAGGTACTTCGGTGCGCCGCTCGCCTGGGCCGCGGCCGCCGGGAAGGCGCCGGCGGCCAGTGCGGAGCCCGCGGTGAGACCCGCGACGAGGAGTGCGGTGAGCATGTTCGCTCGGGTGCGCTTGGGCATGGGTGTCCCCCGTGAACGTGTACCTCGACGGGTACGTGGATGTGGGTGTGGTGCCGTCGCGCCGACGACGCCGGATGGTCCGTCCGGCCCTGGTCGGTGCGACACCAGGAGCATCGGCCGTCACGGGGTGCGGGCGCAACGGCCGACGAACCCTCGGCGCCCATGGAACCATCCCAGCCCTTCTGACGTGCACGTATAGGGAGTGCCTGGGATACCGCCCGGGTCGGGGAGAACACGGGGGAACAGTGTCGGCAGCACGGGACGACGTCCAGGCGTTCGCGGCGTCGCTCACGCGTCTCAAGGAACGCACGGACCGCAGCTACGGGCAGCTCGCCCGGCGCCTCAACATGAACACCTCCACGCTGCACCGCTACTGCGCGGGCGACACCGTGCCGCTCGACTTCGCACCCGTCGAGCGCTTCGCCGTCCTGTGCGGGGCGACGGGGGAGGAGCGGCTGGAACTTCACCGGCTGTGGCTGTCGGCGATGGTGACACGCCAGCGGGTGCGGGGGGCCGGGTCGGACGCTGCCGGGGCCGGGGCGGCGGGGCCGGAGGCTGGCCGGCCGGGGGTGTCTGAGCCCGGAGCGACCGCGTCAGGAACGGCCGCGTCGGGGGTCGGCGCGCCGACGCCGGAAGCAGGCGCGCCGGTCGAGGCGGCGGGGTTGACCGAGGCCGCCGGGGGGTCGGTCGCGGCCGCGGGGCCGTCCCGAGCTGGGGGGACCGGCTCTGGCGCCGGGCCGTCCGCAGCCGACGGGGCGTCCGAGTCCGTCCAGCCGTCCGCAGCCGGCGGGGCGTCCGAGCCCGTCGAGGCATCAGATTCGTCCGACCTGTCCGACCCGTCCGACCCGTCCGAACCCGCCGAACCGTCCGGGGCCGCAGAGTCGCCCGATTCCGCGCAGGCGGCGGACCCGGGACGGTCCGACACCCCCGCCGGGGCGGGGCAGACGCCCCCGGAGCAGGAGGGAGCCTCGCTGACCCCACCGGACGTGCTCTCGGCCCCGGCCCCCGATCCGGCCCGCCGCCCCTGGCACCGTCGTCGACGTACGCTCGTCAGCGGGGCCGTCGTCGCGGTGCTCCTCGTGACCCTGGGCGGCATCGCCGCCCTGCCGTCCGGGCGTCCCCCGGCGGACAGCGCCGCCCCGGGCGGCGGCCCGGCACCCGGGCGTACGACATCGGGTGCCCAGCGCCCGTCGACCGCGCCCACGAGCCCGTCGCCTTCCCCGCAGGGCACCAGGAGCCCTTCCGGCACGGCCTCGCCCACCCCCACCGAGCCCCGGAGCAGCCCCACCAAGGGCGGCGAGACCGGCAAGGCGCGGCCCCGGGCCACCGGGGTGCCGCTGACCTGGACGGCCGACTCACAGGTCTGGAACCTCGGCTGCGGGCACGACTACGTCATCGCCAAGCCGCCGAAGGAAGTTCCCCCGCCCCCGCCGCCGCAGGACGCGGGCGCCTGGGCCGCGACGCAGGGGGCCGTGCACGGGCGGAACACCATCGTGGACATCACCGTGCAGGGGCGGAAGTCCGCGGCCGTCGTCCTGACGGCGTTGCGGGTGCGCGTCGTCGGACGCACCGCTCCCGCCGCGGGCACCGCCTACGCGATGGACCAGGGCTGCGGAGGCCGGGTCAGCCCCCGGTACTTCGACGTCGACCTGGACAAGAACCGGCCGATCGCCCGCCCGGTCGACGGCGCCGACCTGGACATCCCGCTGCCCGCCGTGCGATTTCCGTACAGCGTGTCCGCCGATGATCCGGAGGTCCTGATGGTCAGCGCTCAGACGGAGACCTGTGACTGCCAGTGGTACCTGGAGCTGGAGTGGTCCTCCGAGGGCCGTACCGGCACGGTCCGGATCGACGACGGCGGCCGGCCGTTCCGCACGACCGCGATCAAGGGACTGCCGCGCTACACGTACGCCACCGAGAACCACCGGTGGGTGCCCCTCACGGACTGATCCGGGCGCAGTCGACCGGCGGGTCCAGCAGTTCCAGCAGGGCCCGCGCCGCCGGACTCGTGGCCTGCGCGGGCGGCAGCAGGGCCACCGTCTCGTACACGCTCTCGCCGGTGCCCTTGACGGGGAGGGCGACGAGCGAGTCGCGTTTGTGGCGGAAGTGGCGCGGGACGACGGCGACGCCGAGGTTCTCGTCGACGAGGTCCAGCAGGCTGTGCACGTCGTTGACCTCCAGGGCGACGGACCGGCGGACACGCGCGGCGGCGAACACCGCGTCGGTGGCGCGGCGCGGGCCCCAGTCCGGGTGGAAGTCGACGAAGACCTCGCCGCCAAGGTCCTCCGGGCTCACGGCGGCGCCGACGGCCGCGAGGCGGTGACCGGGATGGCACAGGACGGTCATCGGCTCGCTGGACAGCGGGACGACTCGCAGCTGGTCGGTGTCCTCCTGCGCCGTCCGCACGGCGAACGCCAGATCCAGGCGTCCGCTCGCCACCTCCTCCGCGAGCGCGCCCGAGCCCGCCTGCCGCAGACAGATCTCCACATCCGGGTGCAGCCGCCGGAAGGAGGCGAGCAGTCCCGCCACATGCAGGCCGGCCACACACTGTTCCGACCCGAGCGCGAGCATGCCCCGCAGGACGCCCTGCACGGCGGCCACCGCCTCCCGGGCCGACCGCACCTGCGCCAGGATCCGCTCCGCCTCGGTCAGCAGCGCCCGCCCGGCCGGGGTGAGCGTCACCCGGCGGGTCGTCCGGACGAACAGCGGCGTCTGCAGCTCGCGCTCCAGGGACCGTACGGAGGCGGACAGACCCGACTGGGAGACCAGCAGCCGCTCGGCGGCCCGGGTGAAGTGCTCCTCCTCGGCCACCGCGACGAAATGCTGGAGGTGACGCAGTTCCATGACTGAGAAGCGTAGACGCTGAATCCCATCGGATTCTTCTGTTGGACCAATGCCCCCAGGTCGCGAAAGAGTGGGCCCCGGTTCTCAGGGACTCCGCTCCCACCGTGCCGACCTCTGGAGTCGCGTTGTACACCGCACACCCCGACCGCTACGCGGACATGCCCTACCGGCGCACCGGACGCAGCGGTCTGAAACTTCCCGCGCTGTCGCTCGGCCTGTGGCACAACTTCGGCCCCGACCGTTCCGTGCAGACGCAGCGCGCGATCCTGCGCCGCGCCTTCGACCTGGGCGTCACCCACTTCGACCTGGCCAACAACTACGGCCCGCCGCCCGGCTCCGCCGAGTCCGCCCTCGGCGAGGCCCTGCGGTCCGACTTCGCGCCGTACCGCGACGAGCTGGTCATCTCCACCAAGGCGGGTTACCTGATGTGGCCCGGCCCGTACGGCGAGTGGGGCTCCCGCAAGTACGTGCTCTCCTCGCTGGACCAGAGCCTGAAGCGCATGGGCCTGGACTACGTCGACATCTTCTACTCGCACCGCCCCGACCCGCAGACTCCGCTGGAGGAGACGATGGGTGCGCTGCACACGGCGGTCCAGCAGGGCAAGGCGCTGTACGTCGGCGTCTCGAACTACTCGGCCGAGCAGACCCGGGAGGCCGCCCGCATCCTGGGCGAGCTGGGGACCCCGCTCCTCATCCACCAGCCCCGCTACTCGATGCTCGACCGGCGCCCGGAGAGCGAGGGCCTGCTCGACGCCCTCGACGAGCTCCAGGTCGGTTCCATCGTCTTCTCCCCGCTGGAACAGGGCCTGCTCACCTCCCGCTACCTCGACGGCATCCCGGAGGACTCGCGCGCCGCGAGCGACAGCCCGTTCCTGCGGTCGGACGCCGTCACCGAGGACCTGGTGGGCAGGCTCCGCGCCCTGGACGAGGTCGCCAAGTCCCGCGGCCAGACACTGGCGCAGCTCGCCCTCGCCTGGACGCTGCGCGGCGGCCGGGTCACCTCCGCCCTCGTCGGCGCGAGCAGCGCCCGCCAGATCGAGGACAGCGTCGGCGCCATCGCCAACCTCGACTTCGAGGCGGACGAACTGGCCCGTATCGACGCGATCATCGAGGGCGAGGGCTGACCTCGCTGGTGCCGCGGACCTTCACCGGACCGCGCGTACCGAAGAAGGCGGCGGACCGGGGCCGTACGAGGTAGGTCCAGCCGCCTTCGACGGGGCTCCTGCGCAGCCCGCGGTTCGGGGGCTACGCCACCGATCGCCGGGGCTACGCCGCCGGCACCCGGTCCAGGAAGCCGTACACGCTCCGGATGCGGTCCTGCGCGTCGAGCGTGATCACGTCGAAGCCGGCGACCGGCGCCCCGCCGCCCGCCTCGTCCACCAGTTCCCAGGCGAAGCGGGCGGTGTCGTGGTGTCCGTCCACGGCCGTGGACGGACGGAAGGCGAGGCCGGGGAACTGTTTCCGGGCCGCCGTGATCAGTGCGGCGATATCCTCGTGGCCGCGCACGTCGGCCAGCGGATCGGTGTAGCCGCCGTCGGCGGCCCAGGCGGCGGTGACCGCCCGTGTCCGGTCCTCCTCGCCGTCCGCGTTCCAGGCCTCGAAGTAGCGGGCGACGGCGGCCTCGTAGCGGTCCGGGCTCTGCTGATTCGCGGGCATGATCATTGAACCCTCCATCGGGGATCTGCGTAGGAAACGGTGACCGGATCCGCGGCTGTCCGCGGCCTCCTCGGGATCCGGCACCGCACACGATGCCCCGGACGTGCCGCAGGCGTCGATTACCTCGGAGGTCATCCCGAGGAAGGCCCGGTCGGAGGGCCCTGCGCATCGTTTCGGCCACGCGCGCGCTCGCATATGCCAAGAGACTGGCCGAATTGGCATGGTGACAGAGTGTCAGCCGTGGCGATACTCGACTGACAGGGCGATTGAGTCATGAACGAACGCGCACCCGTGCGCGTACATCGCGTCACTGTGCGTGACTCTCGGATCGCCGGATGTGTACGGCCGGCAAATCTGTGAGGCGGGAGCAAGTCCGCGCGGCGAGCGAGGTCGGGCGGAACGGCATGCGATCGGGGGAGCGAAGCGTGCACGACGAATTCCTGTGCCATGTCACCGCGTACGGGTGGTGCGGCGGCCGGCGTGTCGGCGTGCCCCTCGGAACCTACCGCGCCCCCACGTTGGCGCTGGCGCTGTGGTGGATGCGCGACCGCGCGTTATGGATCGCCGAACGCCTCGATCCGCGCCCCGAGAACCCGAACTTCCCCCCGAACGCGGTCGTTCCGGTCGCCGACACCGTGCCGGACGTACCGGCCCTGCTGCGTGCCTGGTCCACCGACGAAGCGCAACAGGGCCTGGTGGCCGACGAGTTGGCGGCCGGGAACCTGGTCCGGATCGCGACCAACGACGACACCACGGAGTACGAACTGCTCGCGGAGTCCGTCGACGCCGTGCGCATGCAGCGCATCGCCCAGCGCATCGCCGCTCCCGCCGCCTGACCCCGGGACCGCCCGGCGATCGCGCCCCGGAGTCGAGATTCACCGCCGTCACCCGGCCCCGCTGCGGCGGCCGGGCGCATATCCGGGTGAATCGGTAGAATTTCCTGCATGGCAGAGCGGTCCATCGCACCGACCGCGCCCGAACTCGTTCTGGAAACCGAGTCGGGCTCCACGGTGATGACCCCGAACCACGCGTACCACGTGGGACGCGACCCGCTCAGCGACGTCGTGCTCGACGACGACCGGGTCTCGTGGCACCACGCGGTGCTGCGGGCCGAGGCCGGTCACTGGACGATCGAGGACGAGCACAGCACCAACGGCACGTACGCCGACGGCCACCGCGTCCGCGAGTGGGACGTCGGCCCCGGCACCGTCATCCACTTCGGGAGCCTGCCCGACGGCCCCCGAGCGGTGCTCACCGGTCTCGCCCCCGAGCGCCCCTCCGGCATCTTCCGACCCGCCTCCACCGGCACGTTCCGTCGGCCCACCAGCGTCCGTCCGCTGCCCGAGCGGACCGTCCGAATCGGCCGCGCCTCCGACAACGACCTGGTCATCGACGACCTCATCGTCTCCCGCCGGCACGCGGAACTGCGGGCGCGGCCGGAGGGCACGTACGAGATCGTCGACCTCGGCAGCCACAACGGCACCTTTCTCAACGGAACGCCCGTTGACCAGGCCATGGTCACTCCCGGTGACATCGTTGGCATCGGGCACTCCGCGTTCTGCCTGGTCGGGGACCAACTGCAGGAGTACGTAGACACCGGCGAGGTCTCCCTCGATGTCCAGGAACTCACCGTGGCCGTCGACCGCGGCCGCAAGACGCTCCTGGACAAGGTGTCGTTTCCGGTCGGCGAGAAATGCCTTTTGGCCGTGGTCGGCCCCAGCGGCGCCGGCAAGTCCACGCTCCTGAACGCCCTGACCGGGCAGCGCCCGGCCGACAGCGGCACGGTCCTCTACGACGGGCGCGACCTCTACCGCGACTACGCCGAACTGCGCCAGCGCATCGGCCTGGTCCCGCAGGACGACATCCTGCACGCGCAGCTGACCGTCCGCAGGGCCCTGTCCTACGCCGCCGAACTCCGCTTCCCGCAGGACACCGCGAAGGCCGAGCGACAGGCCCGGGTCGACGAGGTGATCCGCGAACTGGGCCTCGAACAGCGGGCCGGCCAGCCCATCCACAGCCTCTCCGGCGGCCAGCGCAAACGGGTCAGCGTCGCCCTGGAACTGCTGACCAAGCCCTCCCTGCTGTTCCTCGACGAACCGACCTCCGGTCTCGACCCGGGCATGGACCGCTCGGTGATGCACATGCTGCGCGGCCTCGCCGACGACGGCCGCACGGTCATCGTCGTCACCCACAGCGTCCTCAGCCTCGACGTCTGCGACCGGCTCCTCGTCCTCGCGCCCGGCGGCAAGGTCGCCTACTACGGCCCGCCGGACGACACCCTCGCCTTCTTCGGGTTCGAACAGTGGCCGGAGGCCTTCGAGGCCTTCGAACGCGACCAGGAGCGGGACTGGGCGGGGGAGTACCGGGACTCGCCCTTCCAGCGCCAGTACGTCACCGCCTCCATGGGCCGGCCGTATCTGCCCGACGACCCCGAGCCCGTCGCCGTGGCACCGCCGCCCAAACCGCAGAGCTGGGGCGCCCAACTGGGCACGCTGGTACGCCGGTACGCGGCCGCGCTCGGCGCCGACCGCACCTTCCTCGCCATCATGATCGCGCTGCCGTTCGTGATGGGCGCGATGGCCAGGGCACTCGCGGGGAGCACGCTGGACCGGGAGACCGCCATGAACGCGCTGCTCATCCTGTGTGTGGGCGGGGTTCTGACGGGTGCGGCGAACGCCGTGCGGGAACTGGTCAAGGAACGGGTGATCTACCGGCGAGAACGGGCCGTCGGCCTGTCCAGATCCGCGTACCTGATGTCCAAGGTCGTCGTCCTCGGCACGATCACCGTCCTCCAGGCGGTCGTCCTCACCCTGGTCGCCCTGCTCGGCGTCGATCTCAACGCCCCGGGCGGCGAAGGGGTGCTGATGCCGCCCCTGGTCGAGATCACGGTCGCCGTGGCGCTGCTCTCCTTCACCGCGATGATGCTCGGCCTGGTGGTCTCCGCACTGGTGCGCAAGGAGGAGGTCACCATGCCGCTGCTGGTGCTCCTCGCGATCGTCCAGGTCGTGTTCTGCGGCGCGCTGCTGGACGTCAACGGCACGATCGTCCTCGAACAGCTGGCCTGGCTGGTGCCGTCGCGGTGGGCGTTCGCCGCGATGGCCGGCACGATCGACCTCGAACGGATCGTCCCCGACACGACGGACCCGCTGTTCGCGCACTCGGCGGGCGTGTGGCTGCTCGACGTGGGGATGCTCGTCGTCCTGTCGCTGCTCTGCGGCTGGCTCGTCGCCCGGCTGCTGCGCCGCCGCGAACCCGCGGTGATGCGGAAGTAGCCGCGATGACGACCACCGGTTTCCTTCCCACCCATGTCGTCCCGCCGGGCGGGCTGCCCGCCTGGGAACTCCCCGATCCCTCCCGCCCCACCGCGGCCCTCGACGCGCTGCTGCCCGTCCAACTGCTGGAGCGGCGCGGCGACTGGGGTCACGCCCTGTGCGCCAACGGCTGGTCCGCCTGGATCGACGCCCGTCTCCTCGTCGCCGTACCCCAGGACCCGCCCGCGGCCGGCGCGGACGTCGCCCGCACCGCCGACCCGCGTCCGCTGCTGGCCCGGGCCGAGGAGGCCCTGTCGCGTTACCGGACCGAGGCGGAGGCGCTGGCCGCGGGACATCGCGACGGGGAGGCCTTCCGCGACCGTACGAAGGGGCTGCGGATCGGCGTGGTCGTCGACGGCGAGTCGCTGTGGCTGTTCGACGCCGCGCACGAGCGGTGGGTGTACTGCGACGGGACCCGGCTGAGCACCTTCGCCGTGGGCGACACCCCGCAGGCGACGCCGGCCGCCCCGCACCCCCCGCCCACCGCCGCTCCCGCCCCCGAGGCGACGCGCGTCGTCGCGGAACCCGGTCCCGGGCCTGCGCCCGACCGCGCGACCGACCGGCCGCACGATCACGAACCCACCCGGCTGGTCCCGCCGGTGACCCGCGATGAGTGAGACACAGCCGTACGCGGGGCGCCCCTCCGAGCTGGTCGGACGGCAGATCGCCGGCTACCGCATCGAACGCGAGATCGGCCGGGGCGGTATGGCCGTCGTCTACCAGGCGCTGGACCTGCGCCTGGAACGGACGGTCGCGCTGAAGCTGCTCGCCCCGGAACTGGCCCGGAACGACACCTTCCGGCGCCGTTTCACGCACGAGTCACGGGTGGCCGCGGCGATCGACCACCCGCACATCGTGCCGGTCTTCGAGGCGGGCGAGACGGACGGGGTCCTCTACATCGCCATGCGGTACGTCGCGGGCAGCGATCTGCGGCATCTGCTGGACCGAGAGGGCCCCTTGCCGGTCACGACCGCCACCCGGATCGCCGCCCAGGTCGCCTCCGCGCTCGACGCGGCGCACGACCACGGGCTGGTGCACCGGGACGTGAAGCCCGGCAACATCCTGGTCGCGCAGGGCACCGACAGCGACCATCCCGAGCACGTCTACCTCACCGACTTCGGTCTGACGAAGAAATCCCTGTCCCTGACCGGGTTCACCAGCGTCGGCCAGTTCGTGGGCACCCTGGACTACGTGGCCCCGGAGCAGATCTCCGGCAAGCCCGTCGACGGCCGCTGCGACGTCTACAGCCTCGCCTGCGTCGTCCACGAGACGCTCTGTGGCCGGCCGCCGTTCCAACGGGACGACGACATGGCCCTGTTGTGGGCCCACCAGTACGACGAGCCGCCCCCGCTGACCGCCGAGCGCCCCGATCTGCCGCCGGCCGTGGACGGGGTGCTGGCGACGGCGCTGGCCAAGTCCCCGGACGACCGCTACGACTCCTGTCTGTCCTTCGTGGCCGCGCTCCGGGCCGCCGACGCCGCACGCGGCTTCCCGGCGGGGCACGCGCCGACCCGGTCGGTCGCGCCGAAGGCCTCCGGGCCGCCCGAGGCCCCGCCGCGACCGCCGCCGTGGGCCGCGCCCGTCTTCATCCGCTCCGGCCGGTACCCCGGCTGACGTCGAGACGCTCGACGAGGGCCACGTTCTCCCGGTCGTCGGCGTCCTGTCCGGCCTCGGCGGCGAACCAGGCGTCGAGGATCTCCCTCAGCAGCGGCTCGGAGGTCAGCCGCAGCCCGATCGCCAGGACGTTGGCGTCGTTCCAGCGCCGGGCGCCGTCGGCCGTGTAGGCGTCCGCGCACAGGGCGGCCCGTACCCCGGGCACCTTGTTCGCGGCGATGGACGCGCCGGTGCCCGTCCAGCAGCACACGACGGCCTGGTCCGCCCTCCCGGCGGCGACATCGCGCGCCGCCGCCTCCGAGCAGGCCGCCCACCTGGGGTCGTCCCCCACGCGCAGCGCGCCGTGGGTCAGCACCTCATGGCCCCGGTCGCGCAACTCCGTGAGAAGGAGGCGGGCGACGGGCTCGTCCATGTCCGAGGAGACGGAGATCCGCATGCCCCCGAGGCTACCCGGCCCCCGGCTACGGGCGCGGCCATGCCTTTCCGTGCAGCCGCTCGATGCTGGTGTTGAACCGCTGGAGGTAGTCGGCGAATCCGGCGATGTCCTCCTCGGACCAGCCCTCCAGCACCAGGGCGAGGCTGCGGACGTTGCCCTCACGCTCCTCGTCCAGCCGGCGCCCGCCCTCCTCGGTGATACGGAACTTCCGCGCCACGCCGCCCTCCGGGTCGAGGGCGTACTCGACCAGTCCGGCCCGCAGGGCGGCGGCGGTCTGCCGGCGCAGGGTGGAGGCGTCGAGACCGAAGGCGTCGCTCAGCTCGCTGATCGACATCGGCCCCTCGACGCGGATGCGGCTGAGCAGGATGTACGCGCTGCGCTCCAGCGTGGAGTCCTTGCGGCGCCCCTTGCTCTGGCTCAGATGCTGGTAACGCCCGAGCAGCATGTTCTCGTACTCGACCCGGCGCGTCGGCTCTTCCACGGTCGCCCACCTTCTCGTTGCGGATACCGCCACGGCGATCTTTCCATCCCGGCGGCGGGGCCCGCCCGGACGGACGTCGGCTTCGCGATGTGCATCATGCATGAGGCGTGCATCGAGCATGCTACGTGAGCAATGCATAGAACGTGTGCCATGCACGTGACAGGTATGCTGCACGCCAGGTGCATGACGTATGCCCCGTCGTCGGTACATCGCACGGAGGAATCCCTTGACGGCCAACCCCCCGCCCGCCACCCGTCCGGGCGGTGTCATCGCGACGCTGGCGCTGGCCGGCATCGTCGCCGCGATCATGCAGACCCTGGTGACCCCGCTCCTCACCGACCTGCCCACGATCCTCGACACCAGCGCCGCCAACGCCTCCTGGGTCATCACCGCGACTCTGCTGACGGGAGCCGTCTTCGGTCCGATCGGCGGACGCCTCGGCGACCTTCACGGCAAGCGCCGCATGCTGCTCGTCTGCTGCGCCCCGCTGATCCTCGGCTCCGTGGTGTGCGCGCTGTCCTCGACCGTCGTGCCGATGGTCGTGGGCCGGGGGTTGCAGGGCATCGGCATGGGCGTGGTGCCGCTCGGCATCAGCCTGTTGCGTGACGTCATCGCGCCGGAGAAGCTCAGTGGCTCCATCGCCCTGGTCAGCGCATCCCTGGGCATCGGTGCCGGTCTCGGCCTGCCGATCGCCGCCGCGGTCGCCCAGTACGCCAGCTGGCGCGTGCTGTTCTGGGGCGCCGCCGGGCTGGCCGTCGCCGTCACCGCCATGATCTGGTTCCTGGTTCCCGAGACCCCCGCCGGGGCCCGGGGGCAGCGCTTCGACTTCGTCGGCGCCCTCGCCCTCGGCGGCGGTGTGGTGTGCCTGCTGCTCGCGGTGTCCAAGGGGGCGGACTGGGGCTGGGGCTCCGCGACCACTCTCGGTCTGTTCGCCGGAGCAGTCGCCCTGCTGGTCTTCTGGGGCGTGTGGGAACTGCGCACCCGCGAGCCGCTGGTCGACCTGCGGACCACCGCCCACCCACGCGTGCTGCTCACCAATGTCGCCTCCGTCCTCGTCGGCTTCGGCATGTACGCGCAGTCGCTGATCACTCCGCAGCTGCTGCGACTGCCCGAGGCCACCGGCTACGGTCTGGGCCAGTCGATGCTGGCCATGGCGCTGTGGATGGCCCCGGCCGGGCTGATGATGATGGCGCTCTCTCCGCTCGGCGGAAAACTCACCAACGCCCGCGGGCCCAAGTTCACGCTGGTCACCGGGTCCTTGGTGATCGGCACTGGCTACGGCCTCACGCTCGTGCTGATGGGCTCCACCTGGGGTCTGCTGATCGTCTCCCTCGTCGTCAGCTCCGGCGTCGGCCTCGCGTACGGCGCCATGCCCGCGCTGATCATGAGCGCGGTGCCGTTGTCCGGGACGGCCTCCGCCAACAGCTTCAACACCCTGATGCGCGCCCTCGGCACCTCCACCGCGGCCGCCGTGGTCGGTGTGGTCCTTGCCCAGATGACCACCACGCTCGGCGGCTTCAGCCTCCCCTCGGAGGACGGCTTCCGCACCGGCCTGCTGATCGGCTGCGGCGCCGCGCTGCTCGCCGCCGCGGTCGCCGCGTTCATTCCCGCCGCCCGGGTGACCACCACCGACCCGGGCCCCGAGGAGCGGGAACCGAACGCGGCGCAGGCTCCGGCTCCGGCCGCGTAGCACCTCCGCGGAAGCCCTCGGCTCGACCGGGTGGGACCATGCGCCTCCCGAGGCGGGCGATGAGGTCATGCCCGGAACGCGTAACCGATGAGTTACGCTTCTGGGGTGGATGAACTCAGCGAGGTGGCCCAGGCCGTCGCCGATCCGGTGCGCCGGGAGATCCTGCTCATGTTGCGCCACACCCCACTGACGGCGGGCGAGATCGCGAGCAGATTCCCCATCAGCAGGCCGGCGGTGAGCCGTCACCTGCGCGTGCTGCGTGAGGCCGGTCTGGCCGTGGACGAGCAGATCGGGCGCCACCGCCGGTACTCGCTCGTGCGCGCCCCGCTGGGCCCACTCGCGGCGTGGCTCGCCCTGTTCGACAGCCGGCAGCCCGGCTGGTCGCAGCGTCTCGCGGCACTGGAGACCGAGGTCCACCGGACCCGCAGGGACCGCAGACGTGCCGAGCCGGGCCCCGCATCGCCCACCGCGCCCCACCCCAGGGAGGAAACGGCATGACCCTCGAACCGACCGGGCAGCTCGTGCCCACGCCGTCCGGACACGACCTCGTCCTCACCCGCACCTACTCCGCCCCCGCGCGCGACGTCTGGGCGAGCGTCACCGAACCGGAGCGCACCGCCCGTTGGTTCGGCCCCTGGCGCGGCGAAGCCGCGCCGGGCCGCACCGTCGAGGTGCAGATGGCCTTCGAGGAGTCGGCGCCCTGGTGCCCGATCCGCATCGAAGCCTGCGAGCCGCCGCACCGTCTCGCCGTCTCGATGGACGACGAGGCAGGCTCCTGGTCGCTGGAGCTGCTGCTGACCGAGACGGAAGGCGCCACCGAACTCCGGCTGATCCACCATCTCGCCTCCCCGGAGGCCGTCGGCTCGATCGGCCCCGGATGGGACTACTACCTGGACATGCTCACCGCCGCACGCCGGGGCGGGCCCCGGCCCGACTTCGAGGACTACTACCCGGCGCAGAAGGCGTACTACGAGTCCCTCGCCTGAGACGTCGTCGGCATCATCGACCCCACTGCTCCAGCGGCCGGACGGTGATCGACCACGGGCCGTCGGAGCGGGCGTGGATGAGGCAGGGGCCGGCCAGGGGGGCCTCGCCGTGCCAGGGGCCCACGTGGTTGGCCAGTTCGTCGAGGAAGGCGGTGCCGTCGGGCTCGAAGGTGTCGACGAGGAAGTAGCCGCCGTCCTCGGACCGCGGATCGCCCTCGTACCGGAGGGTGGCGATCCCCGGGCCACCGGTGTGGCGCAGTACGTCCGAGGCGGGACGTACGGTGCGGCCCTCGCAGGGGAGCGCGCTCGACACCGGGCTCACGTCGACCGCCCACGGTCCGTCCGCCTGGATCCGCAGCGCCCGCACCGGCCGGTCGTCGGCGTTCACCAGGGCACGGCACGAGAAGGGCCCGTCGGTGTAGACGAGTTGGCTCTGGGAGTGCAGCCGCCCGTCCAGCGCGTCCACGACGAAGTGCCCGGCCCCCGTGTGCGTGATGTCGAGGATGACCGGGCCCCTCCCGGTGGTCAGCCGGGTGACCTGGTCGCCCACGCCGCCGATCCGCTGGAGCGGCGGGCCGCCCGCGGTGAGCGGCGGGGGTGCTTGCCGAGGGGGTTCGTCGCTCTTGCCGGGCCCGGTCGACAGCGGTGCCACGACTGCCTGTTGTCCGGCACGCTCGCGCTGGAACCACTTCATCTCGCGCCCCCTGACGACGTCTGCGCACAGTATTGGGCGTCCGACTCTCCGCGTACACAACTCCGGTGACTTCCCGTGCGGCCCGGGGCCCCGACCACACATGGCGGGAGCCTGGGGGCTCGGTGGGGGAAATCCGGGTGCGCTCGTCTTCGACCTGAGGCCACCCTTGCCCGGTGCCCGAGCTGCGGTGGGATGACGTGAAGGCCTTCTTCGACCTTGAGTGGGAGGGATATCTGCCGGACGTGTGGGTCACGGGAACCACGGTCCAGGACTGGCAGACGGTGCTCGATCTGATCGTTTCGAGTGGCTGGCGGAGTGAGTACTCCGCAGGCGGGGTGATCATGCCGCTGCCACGGGCCGAAGAGGTGTTCTCGCGGCCCGCTGATGCCGGGTGCGCGGATCTGTGGGTCTGGCCGGTGCCGGATGTCCTGGCGATCTTCCGGTTGGAGTCGGCGGACGAGATCGGTTTCGACGTGGACCTGCGGGAGTTGCGAGGGCAGGAACGACTGGAGCTCCTGAGCGGACTTCTCTGTGCGATCGGGCGCCGACTGGGCAAGCCGGTGGTGCTGATGTCCGAGGGCGACCGAGACCAGGGGCATCCGGTACTGGGCTTCGACGTCGCGTCCGACCGGGTGCTGTTGCTGGCAGAACCGCGGATCGGCTGACGAGTTGCGGGCGCGGGCGATCCGATTGAGCCGGACAAGGCGACGGGGCACGACCTGCCCCGAGCACGCCGCGCCGAAGCAGCCGTACGGGCCGGCGACGACGGCGCCGCCGACCCTCGAACCGGCTGTCCGTCAGTGGCCGCCGTTCGCTCTTCCCCGGACCGATGGGCCGCGATCCCGTAGCCCAAGCCCCCTCACCCCGTCAGTACGTGTCCTCACCCTCGACGAACGTCCGCACTACCTCGATCTCCCCGATGCGTGACACCTCCACCCGGCGTGGATCGTCGCCCAGCACCACGAGGTCGGCCCGCTTGCCGGGGGTGAGGGTGCCGGCGTCGCTCTCCCAGCGGCAGGCGCGTGCCGCCTCGATCGTGTACGCGCGCAGGGCCTCCTCGACGGTGACCGCCTCGTCCGCGCCGATGAGGCGGCCGGACTCCGAGGC
Source organism: Streptomyces bottropensis ATCC 25435 (assembly GCF_000383595.1). Lineage (NCBI taxonomy): Bacteria > Bacillati > Actinomycetota > Actinomycetes > Kitasatosporales > Streptomycetaceae > Streptomyces > Streptomyces bottropensis. The sequence continues at coordinate 4,656,818 of NZ_KB911581.1, forward strand.
CCGCTCCACCATGAACCGGATCGCCCGCAGCGGGGCGCCGTCCGCGACCGGGCGGTCCGAGCTGCCGGCGACCCGGACGCCGTGGTCGAGGAAGCCCCGGCCCCGGTACAGCCAGCCGGCCCGGTCCTCGCCCATGATCGTGGCGTAGTCGTCGCCGTAGTGGCGCAGGAAGTTCGGCTGGATGACGACGGTGACGCCGAGCGCGGCCAGGCGGGGGAGCTGGTCGGGGCGGACCAGGCCCGCGTGCTCGACACGGTGGCGTGCCTCCGGGCGGGGGCTCAGCTTCTGTGCCTTCTCCAGCGCGTCCAGGGCCACGTCGAGGGCCCGGTCGCCGATCGCGTGCACCGCGAGCTGCCAGCCGGCGAGATGGCCCTCCACGATCGTGCTCTCCAGCACCTCGGGCTCGTGCATGAGCTGCCCGGAACCCTCGGTGCCCAGATAGGGGCTGGTGAGCGCCGCCGTACGGGCCATCATGCCGCCGTCGGTGAAGATCTTGAGTGCGCCCAGGGAGAGCGCGCCGTCCCCGAAGCCCGTGCGCAGACCGAGGTCGATCGCCCGGCTCGTGGTGTCCTCGGCGGCCGCGCCGACCGGCCGCAGCGCGTCGGCGGCCACCATCAGCCGTACCCGCACCGGCAGTCGGCCCGACTCGTGGGCCAGCTGGTAGGCGGCGCCCTCGATGGGGCTGTGTCCGAACAGCCGGGCCCCGACCCCCGCCTCGGCGCACCCCGTGATGCCCTCGGAGCGGCAGGCGCGCGCCGCGTGCTCGACCGCCGAGGCCAGTTCGGTGAGCGAGTGCGGTGGCCGGGTCGCGAGCGCGGCCCCCATGGCGCCCTCCGCGAGGAAACCGTCGGGCCGCGCGACCTGCGCGGGCAGACCGTTCAGCACCGCCGAGTTGACCAGGCAGGCGTGTCCGGACAGATGGCCCAGGGACACCCTGCGCCCGGCGCTGACGGCGTCCAGATCGCTCGCCGTCAGCGGGCGGTCGAGGGTGCGCTGGTCGTAGCCGCCGAAGTCCACCCAGCCGCCGACGGGGGCCGCGGCGACCGCGTCCGCCACCACGCGGAGCACGTCGTCGACGCGACGGCTCGGCGCGACACTGGGCGCCGCCGCCTTCAGGCCCGTCCATGCCAGGTGCACATGGGCGTCGATGAAGCCGGGAAGCAGCGTGGCGCCGTCCAGGTCCAGCGCGCGCCGCGCCGGGAGCCCCGCCACGTCCTCGTCCAGGCCGACGATCCGCCCCCGCCAGATGCCGAGTTCCCGGGCGGCGGGGCGGTCCGGGTCCATCGTGATGATGTGGGCGTTGGTGATCCGGGTGCTGAGCACGGACAGGTCCTTCCGGTCGGGGCGGTCGCCCGGTTCGTGGTCTCGTCTCGGTGAACTGGCCCGCAGAGTGAGCAAGTCGGCGTGTCAGTCGGATGACGCACGGGCCTCGGGGAAGCGCGTTCAGGTCTCGAAGACGTCTCGGGGCTGGTCACGGGAAGGCACATGTAGTTAGCCTTACCTAAGTTTCTTGTACTTCTTCTGTGTAGGCGAAACCGGTCCGGAGGGGCACGTGAGGAAGGCGGACCCGCCGGGACGGAACGTCCTGTGGCGCGCGGTCGGCGGACAGCGTCGGGATGTCCTGGTGGGCGCGGTCCTCGGGATGGGCCACCAGACGGGCGAGGCCCTGGTGCCGGTGCTCATCGGACTGGCCATCGAGCGCGGAGTCGTGGACGGCGACGTCCCCGGACTGTTGCTGTGGCTCGCCGTTCTCGCCGTCGTGTACGTCGGACTCTCCTTCAGCTTCCGCTTCAGCGCGAGGGCGGGTGAGCGCGCCGCCGTCACGGCCGCCCACCACCTCAGGACCGAACTCGTCGGCCGCGTCCTGGCCTCCGAGGGCGGTGCCGAGGAGGGGCGGCTGCCGGGCGAGCTGACGAACATCGCCACCGAGGACGCCAAACGCGTCGGTGCCGTCGCCATGGCCCTCATTGTCGCCTTCGCGGCCACCGCGGGTCTCGTGGTCGGCGCGGTCGCGCTGCTGCGGGTCTCCCTCGCCCTGGGACTGCTCGTCCTCCTCGGCACCCCGCTGCTGCTGTGGCTGGGACATCTGCTGAGCAAGCCCCTGGAACGGCGCAGCGAGACCGAACAGGAACGTGCCGCGCAGGCCTCCGGCGTCGCCGCCGACCTGGTGGCCGGACTGCGCGTCCTCAAAGGCATCGGAGCCGAGCGGGCGGCTGTCTCCCGTTACCGGCGTGTCAGCCAGGACTCCCTCGCCGCGACCCTGCGCGCCGCCCGCGCCGAGGCCTGGCAGAACGGTGTCGTCACCATCCTCACCGGCGCCTTCATCGCCCTGGTCGCCCTCGTCGGCGGACGCCTCGCCGCGCGCGGTGACATCGGCCTCGGCGAACTCGTCTCCTCCGTCGGGCTCGCCCTGTTCCTCGTCGGCCCGCTCGGCGAATTCGCCTGGGTCAACGCCGAACTGGCCCAGGGCCGCGCCTCCGCCGCCCGGATCGCGGAGGTGCTCGAAGCCCCCGGTGACGTGTCCGACGCCCCCTCCGCCGACGGCCTCCCCGCGGACGGCGTCGAGGGACGGCTGACGCTGCGCGCCCTCACGTACGGCACCCTGCGCGGCCTCGACCTCGACATCGCCCCCGGCGAGATCGTCGGCATCGCCACCACCGACCCCGCCGACGCCGCCGCCCTGCTCCGCGTCCTCGGCCGCCGCGTCGACCCCGTCGAGGGCGCCGTGGAACTCGACGGCACGGCACTGTCCTCGCTGGGCCTGGCCGACGTACGCGCGGCGATCCTCGTCGCCGAGCACGACGCGGACCTGTTCGAGGGGACGGTCCTCGACAACATCACGGCGGCGGTCGGCGCCCCCGCACCGGCCGCACCGGCGACGCTTCCTTCGGCGCGGGCCACCGCCGACTCACCCCGCGTCACCGCCGTGATGGTGGCCTCCGGCACCGACGAGGTCGCCCGCGCGCTGCCCCACGGCGTGGACACGCCCGTCACCGCACGCGGCCGTTCGCTCTCCGGCGGCCAGCGTCAGCGCGTCGCCCTGGCCCGCGCCCTGGCCGCCGACGCGCCCGTCCTCGTCGTGCACGAGCCCGCGACCGCCGTCGACGCCGTCACCGAGTCCCGGATCGCCGCCGGGATCAGGGACGTCCGCGGCGCACGCACCACGCTCCTGGTGACCAACAGCCCGGCCCTGCTCGCCGTCACCGACCGCGCGGTCCTCCTCCGCGACGGCCGGATCACCGCGACCGGCCACCACGAGCGCCTCGTCCACGCGTGCGCCGACTACCGTACGGCGGTACTCACATGACCGAGCCATCCGACGACGTCGAAGCCTCTCCCCGCGACGACGACCGCACCGGACCCGAACTGCTGCCCGTCGCCACACCCGCCCGCACCCGCGCCGCCGTCGCCGAACTGCTGCGCCCGCAACGGCGACTGGCGCTGTCCGCCTTCACCGTCATGCTCGCCTCCACCGCCGTCGGCCTGCTCGTCCAGCCCCTGCTGGGCCGGATCGTCGACCTGGCCGCCGACCGCGGGTCCGCCGACGCCATCACGGTCACGGCCACTCTCCTGGTGGCCGTCGCCGTGGTCCAGGGCGTCACCGTCGGGTTCGGGCTGTCGCAGATCGCCCGGCTGGGCGAGACGACCCTGGCCCGGCTGCGCGAACGCTTCGTCGAACGGGCCCTCGCGCTCCCGCTGGAGCGCGTCGAGAAGGCCGGCGCCGGCGACCTGACCGCCCGGGTCACCGCCGACGTCTCCCTCATCGCCGACGCCGTCCGCAACGCGCTGCCCGCGCTGGGCGGGTCCCTGCTCACCATCGTCCTCACCCTCGGCGCCATGGCCCTGCTCGACTGGCGGTTCCTGCTGGCCGCGCTGCTCGCGGTCCCCGTCCAGGCGGCCACCGCACGCTGGTACGTCAGCCGCGCCATCCCGCTCTACGCAGAGCAGCGGGTGGCCGCCGGCGCCCAACAACAGCAGATGCTGGACACCCTCGGCGGCAGCTCCACCGTGCGGGCGTTCCGGCTGGACCGCGAGCACACCGAGCGGGTCACCGAACGCTCCTTGTCCGTGGTGGCGCTGACGATGCGGGGCGTACGGCTCGTCCTCGGCTTCTACAGCCGACTGCACATCGCCGAGTACATCGGTCTCGCCGCCGTCCTGGTCACCGGCTACTGGCTGGTCCGCGACGGCTCGGCCAGCATCGGTACGGCGACCGCCGCGGCCCTGTACTTCCACAACCTCTTCGGCCCCGTCAACGCGGCTCTGGCCCTCCTCGACGACGCCCAGTCGGCCACGGCGGGCCTCGCCCGGCTCGTCGGCGTCACCGACGAGCCCGTGCCCCCGGCGCCGGCGCACACCGTGCGGACCGGCGGCGCCGACGTCACCGTCCGCGGTCTCGGCCACGCCTACCGGCCCGGCCACCCCGTCCTGCACGACATCGACCTGACCATCCGCCACGGCGAACGCGTGGCCCTCGTCGGCGCCAGCGGAGCCGGCAAGACCACCCTGGCCAAGCTCGTCGCGGGCATCCAGCCCCCCACCACCGGCAGCGTCCTGGTCGGCGGCATCCCACCCACCGAACTCGGCTCCGCGGCCTCCCGCACGATCGCCCTGATCACCCAGGAGACCCATGTCTTCGCGGGCCCTCTCGCCGACGACCTGCGGCTCGCCAAACCCGACGCCGGCGACGACGAACTGCGTGCCGCCCTCGACCGCGTCGACGCCCTCGCCTGGGCCGAGGCGCTGCCCGACGGGCTCGCCACGGTCGTCGGCGACGGCGGCCACCGGCTCAGCGGCGAACGGACCCAGGCCCTCGCCCTGGCCCGGCTGATCCTCGCCGACCCGCCGCTGGTGATCCTCGACGAGGCCACCGCCGAGGCAGGCAGCGCCGGCGCGCGCACGCTGGAGAAGGCGGTCGCCCGCGCGGTGGACGGCCGGACCGCGCTGATCGTCGCCCACCGCCTCAGCCAGGCCGCCACCGCCGACCGGGTCGTCGTCATGGAGGCCGGCCGGGTGGTCGAGAGCGGCACCCACGACGAACTCCACGCCGCGCGGGGCCCCTACGCCGCCCTCTGGTCGGCCTGGTCCGACGCCCGCGACACCGGCCCCCGGCCGGCCTCCGAGACCCCCACACGTACCGCTCCGCAGAACCCCGAACCGAAGGACCTCTGATGTTCCGCTCCCGCAGAGCGCCACGGCTCGCCGTCGTGCTCGCCTCCGCCACCCTGCTCCTCGCCACCGCGTGCGGTGGCGGCGATTCGGACTCCGACACCTCGGGCACCGGCGCGGAGGCGAGCACGTCCTCCGGCGGGTCCGCCTTCCCGGTCTCCATCGACCACAAGTACGGCAGTACGACCATCGAGTCCGAGCCCGAGCGGATCGTCACCGTCGGCCTCACCGACCAGGACGCGGTCCTCGCCCTCGGCAAGGTCCCCGTCGGCACCACCGAGTGGCTCGGCGGCTACAAGGGCGCCATCGGCCCCTGGGCCGAGGACGGGCTCGGTTCCGCGAAGGCCCCGACCGTCCTCAAGGACACGGGCACCGGCCCGCAGGTGGAGAAGATCGCCGCCCTCAAGCCCGATCTGATCCTCGCGGTGTACGGCGGACTCACCAAGGACCAGTACGAGTCGCTGTCCAAGTTCGCGCCCGTGGTCGCCCAGCCGAAGGCGTACAACGACTACGGCGTGCCGTGGCAGGAGCAGACCGAGACGATCGGCAAGGCGCTCGGCAAGGAGAAGGAGGCCACCGAGGCGGTCGCCGACACCGAGGCGAAGATCAAGGCCGCCGCCGACGAGTACCCGGCGTTCAAGGGCGCGACGGCCGTCATGGCCACCCCGTACGAGGGCATGTTCGTCTTCGGCAGCGAGGACGCCCGCTCACGGCTCCTGACCGGCCTCGGCTTCTCCCTGCCGGCGGACCTGGACAAGGCGATCGGCGACCGGTTCGGGGCGAACATCAGCAAGGAGCGCACCGACCTGCTGGACCAGGACGTCATCGTGTGGATCGTCGGCGACCCGGCCAAGGACGCCGCGAAGCTGCACAAGGACGCCTCGTACAAGGACCTGGGGGTCGTGAAGGAGGGCCGCGAGGTCTTCGTGAACGAGAGCAGCGACTACGGCAACGCCACGTCCTTCGTCTCCGTCCTCAGCCTGCCCTACGTGGTCGAGCGGCTGGCCCCGCAGCTGGCGGCGGCCGTCGACGGCAAGACGGACACCGAGGTGGAGCAGCCCGCGTCCTGACGCGGCGGAAGGTACGGGAAGGGGGGCCGGTCGCCGACCGGCCCCCCTTCCGTGTCCCTCGTGTCAGCCGTCCATCGACTCGGCCAGGCTCCGCGGCCGCATGTCGGTCCAGTGGGTCTCGACGTGGTCCAGGCAGGACTGCCGCGAGTCGGGTCCGTGCACCACCCGCCAGCCGGCCGGCACCTCCACGAAGTCCGGCCACAGGCTGTGCTGGTTCTCGTCGTTGACCAGCACCAGGTAGGTGCCCGCGGGGTCCTCGAACGGATTGCTCATCGCATTCCTCTTTCTCGCTTCGGGTGCTTACTCACTTCGGGTTCCGCTCCGCCCACGCGACGAGCCCCTTCAGGGCCCGGAACCAGGTCTCGGCGAGATCCTGGACCGTGTCGCGCGGCAGCAGTCCTTCCAGGTACGACCAGTGCGCGGCCAGCACGGGCCCGTCCGCCCGGTCCTCGGTCACCACGTTGATCTCCAGCGCGTGGCCCTCCCGCATCGAGCCCTCCGACCCGATGTCCGCCGCGTCCTCCTCCGGCGCGTACGACCAGTCCGTCTCCTCCGGGATGCCGAACCGGCCCAGGTAGTTGAACTCCACGCGCGGCGGCTCGTGGGCCGCCAGCACCTCACGGGTACGGGGGTTGAGGTGCCGCAGCAGCCCGTACCCGACGCCGTTGGCGGGCAGCGCCGCCAGATGCCCGCGCACCCGCCGTACGGCCTCCTCGGCGGCCGGACCGCCGGCGAAGGCGTCGGCGGGGTCGGCCGGGCCCGCGTCGAGACGGACCGGGTGGACGCTGGTGAACCAGCCGACCGTACGGGAGAGGTCGACGCCGTCGCCGCCCAGCTCCTCCTCGCGGCCGTGGCCTTCGAGGTCGACCAGCACCGAGGTGTCCGTGCCGCTCTCGCGCCGCCGCCGGTCGGCGAAGGCGAGGGCGAGTCCGGTGAGCAGCACGTCGTTGACGGCGGCGCCGAACGCGGCGGGCACGGCCGACAGCAGCGGTCCGGTGTGCTCGGCGGGCAGCCGGAGCACGACCTCGCGCTGGGTGGCGGTGGTGTCGCGGTCGGGATCGCGCTCCCGGGTGAGCGGCAGCGACTCCGCGCCGCCGTCGAGGATCGCCTCCCACACGGGCAGTTCGGCCTCCCGTTCCGGTGCCTGGGCGAGGTCGCTGAGCAGCCGGGACCAGCGGGCGAACGACGTCTCGACGGGCAGCAGGCCGACGGGCCGGCCGGCCGAGACGTCCCGCCAGGCCGCTTCGAGGTCGGGCAGCAGCACCCGCCAGGACACCCCGTCCACGACGAGGTGGTGGCCCATCAGCAGCAGCCGGCCGGGCGCGTCGCCCGCGTCGAACCACACGGCCCTGACCATGATCCCGGCGTCCGGGTCGAGCGAGGTCCGTGCCGCGGTGGTGTGCCGCCGTACGGTCTCGCCGAGCGCGGCGGCGTCCAGACCGGAGACGTCGACCCGGTCGATCCAGCCGGCCGCGTCGACCGCGCCGACGGGCGGCACGTGCAGCGACCAGTTCTCGGTGTCCTCGCGGGAGGGCCGGACCAGGGCGGCGCGGAGCAGGTCGTGGCGGTCGGCGAGCGCCTGGAGCACGGTCGTCAGACCGGGCAGGTCCAGCTCCGCCGGGGTGCGGACCAGGGCCGCCTGGTGGTAGGCGGCGAAGGGGCCGCCCAGTTCGCGCAGCCAGTGCATGACCGGGGTGAGCGGCACGCTGCCGGTGCCGTCGTCCGCCGGGCGCGGCGCGCCGACCTCGGCCGCCTCCGCGACGGTACCGAGCGCGGCCACCGTGCGGTGCCGGAACACCAGCCTCGGGCTGATCCGCAGACCGGCCGCGCGGGCCCGGCCCACGAGCTGCATGGCGACGATGCTGTCACCGCCCAGGGCGAAGAAGTCGTCGTCCACACCGACCTGTTCGAGCCCCAGCACCTCCGCGAAGACCGTGCACAGCAGCTCCTCCATGGGGGTCGCGGGCGCCCGTCCCAAGGACAGGGCGGAGAAGTCGGGCGCGGGCAGCGCGGACCGGTCCACCTTGCCGTTGGCCAGCTGCGGGAACCGCTCCAGGGCGACGACGGCCGCCGGGACCATGTGGTCCGGGAGGAGGCCGCCGACATGGGCGCGCAGCCGTGCCGGGTCGGGCGCGGTGTCCGGGGCCGGTACGACGTAGGCCACGAGCAGCTTGCGCGGGCCGTCCTGGTGGACGGTCACCAGGGCCTGTCCGACCTCCGTATGGGAGGTGAGCGCCGCCTCGATCTCGGCGGGCTCGATACGGAACCCGCGGATCTTGACCTGGTCGTCGGCGCGGCCCAGGTAGTCGATCCGGCCGTCGGCGGTCCAGCGGGCCAGGTCGCCCGTGCGGTACAGCCGGGACCCGGCGGGACCGAACGGGTCGGCGACGAACCGCTCGGCCGTCAGGGCGGGGCCGCCCAGGTAGCCGCGGGCGAGACCGCCGCCCGCGAGGTACAGCTCGCCGGGGACAGCGGGTGGCAGCGGCTGCAGGCGGTCGTCGAGGACGTACGCCCGGGTGCCGGCCACCGGCCGTCCCACGAGCGGGCGTTCGCTGTCGCGGACGCGTCCCACGAGGGCGTCCACGGTCGACTCGGTCGGCCCGTACAGGTTGAACGCCTCGGTGCCGGGCAGCTCGGCCAGCCGCTTCCACAGGGCGACGGGGACGGCCTCGCCGCCCACGCCGACCACCGCGAGCGGGCAGTCGCCGCCCCGCAGCAGACCGCTGTCGGCCATCTGCGTGAGGAACGACGGCGTGACCTCCAGGAAGTCGAAGCGGTGCCGGAGCACGGCCTCGGTGACCAGTTCGGGATCGCGGCGGACCTCTTCGGACAGCACATGGACGCAGTGCCCGTCCAGCAGCCACAACTGCGGCTGCCAGGAGGCGTCGAAGAAGAACGACCAGGCGTGGCCGACCCGCAGATGCCGCCGCCCGGCCGCCTCGATCGCGGGCGCGTGGAGCGTCTCGCGGTGACTGTGGAACAGGGTGCCGAGGGTCTCGTGGGTGATCACGACGCCCTTGGGGCGGCCGGTGGAGCCCGAGGTGTAGATGACGTACGCCGGGTGCCGTGGCGTCAGCGGGGCGTCGCGGTCGGCGTCGGTGAGGTCGGCGGGGTCCTGGGCCGCGAGGCGGTCCCGGGTGCCGGGGTCGTCCAGCAGCAGGGGCGTCGTGCCGGGCGGCAGCGTGGCCGCCAGGGCGCGGGTGGTCAGGGTGAGGACCGGTCCGGCGTCGGCGAGGACGCCGGCGGTGCGCTCGACCGGGGCGTCCGGGTCGAGCGGCAGATAGCCGGCGCCCGCCTTGTGGACCGCGAGGACGGCCGTGAGGAAGTGCGCGGTGCGGGGCAGCGCGAGCGCCACGAACCGTTCCGGGCCGGCGCCCGCCTCCACCAGCAGCCGCGCCAGCCGGTTGGCGGCCGCGTTGAGTTCGGCGAACGTCAGTTCCACCCCGTCGGACGCGGCGGCGGGCAGGTCACCGTGGAGGCGCACCCGCTCCTCGAACAGCGCGGGCACCGTGGTCGGCGCGCCGGCCGCGGGCCTGCTGTGCCAGCCGCCGACCAGACGGGCCCGCTCGTCCGCGCCGAGGATGTCGACGCGGGTGAGCGCCGTGTCCGGGTCGGCGGTCACGGCCCGCAGGACGCGCAGCAGCCGGTCCGCGAACGACTGCGCGGTGGCGTGGTCGAACAGGTCGGCGCTGTACTCCAGTACGCCGTCCACCCCGCTGCCGTCGCCGCGTTCGACGAAGTCGAAGGACAGGTCGAACTTGGCGGTCGTCTGCGCCACGTCGTCGCGGCGGGTGTCCAGTCCGGGCAGTCCGGTGTCGTCGCCGCCCGACGCCAGGTACACGACCATCACCTGGAACAGCGGGTGCCGGGCGAGCGACCGGGCCGGGTTGACCACCTCCACCAGCCGCTCGAAGGGCACGTCCTGGTGGTCGAACGCGGCCAGGTCGGCCTCCCTGACCCGGCCGAGCAGTTCCCGGAACGTCGGGTCGCCGGAGGTGTCGGTGCGCAGCACCAGCGTGTTGAGGAAGAACCCGACCAGGTCGTCCAGCCCGGCGTCGGTGCGCCCGGAGATCGGGCTGCCGATCGGGATGTCGTGCCCCGCACCGAGCCGCGAGAGAAGGGTGGCCACGGCCGCCTGGAGCACCATGAACACACTGACCCCGTTGTCGCGGGCCAACGCGTGCAGGGCGGCGGCGAGTTCGGCGTCCAGCGACAGGTCGGCGGAGCCGCCGCGGTAGGTCGCCTCCAGCGGGCGGGCCCGGTCCACGGGCAGTGCCAGCTCCTCCGGCAGTCCGGCCAGGGCCTGCTTCCAGTAGGCGAGCTGGCGGGCGGCGAGGCTGTCCCCGTCCCTCTCGTCGCCCAGGACCTCCCGCTGCCACAGCGTGTAGTCGGCGTACTGCACCGGCAGCGGCTCCCACTCGGGGGCGTGTCCGGCCGTGCGGGCGGCGTAGGCGAGCGCGAGGTCCCGGTGGAGCGGTCCCTCCGACCACTCGTCCCCGGCGATGTGGTGCAGCAGCAGCAGGACGGTCCAGTCCTCCTCGCCGGTACGGAACACCTGTACCCGCAACGGGAGTTCACGGTCCAGCGCGAAGCCGTACGCACCGGCCTCCGCGAGCAGGTCCGGCAGCAGTTCGTCGTCGGTGTCGACGACCTCGAACGGGACGCGGACCTGCTCGGGCGTCAGCACCACCTGGTGGGCCCGGCCCTCGTCGTCGGGGAAGACCGTGCGCAGTGTCTCGTGCCGGACGACCACGTCGTGCACGGCGGCCCGCAGCGCCGCCACGTCCAGCGCGCCCGTCAGCCGCCAGGCCGAGGGGATGTTGTACGTCGCGCTGGGGCCCTCCACCTGGTAGAGCACCCACAGGCGCTGCTGGGCGGAGGACAGCGGCAGCCGCTCGGGACGCGCCCGGACCGTCAGGGCCGGTCGGGTGGTGCCCGTGGCGTCGGCGGTGTCGGCGAGGTGCCGGGCCAGCCGGGCGGGAGTCGGCGCGTCGAAGACGGTGCGCAGCGACACCTCGACGCCGAGCGCCGTCCGGACGCGCGCGGTCAGGCGCATCGCGAGCAGCGAGTGGCCGCCGAGCGCGAAGAAGTCGTCGTCGACGCCCATCTCGGGCACGGCCAGGACGGCGGCGAACGCCTCGCACAGCAGGTCCTCGCGCGGGGTGCGGGGCTTGCGGCCGGAGAGGGGCGCGGCGAGGTCGGGCGCGGGGAGCGCCTTCTCGTCGAGCTTGCCCGCGACCGTGCGCGGCAGGGCCGCGACCGTGACGAAGGCGGACGGCACCATGTGCGCGGGCAGGGCGCCGCCCGTGTGGCCGCGCAGCTCCGCCGGGTCCGGGACGCGCCCGGCGGCCGGGAGGACGTAGGCGACGAGCCTGCGCACGCCCGGGGTGTCCTCGCGGACCACCACGGCGGCCGTGGCCACGTCGGGGTGGCCGGCGAGCAGCGCCTCGATCTCCCCGAGTTCGATGCGGAAGCCGCGCAGCTTGACCTGTCCGTCGGCGCGGCCCAGGAACTCCAGGGAGCCGTCGCGGCGGCGTCGTACGAGGTCGCCGGTGCGGTACATCCGGGTGCCGGGCGCGCCGAACGGGTCCGCCGTGAACCGCTCGGCGGTCAGTCCCGGTCGGTTGAGGTAACCCCGCGCCAGGCCCTCGCCGGCGAGGTACAGCTCACCGGTGACACCCACGGGGACGGGCCGCAGCAGCTCGTCCAGGACGTGGGCGCGGATGTTGTCCAGGGGCGCGGCCCAGCGGCCGGCGCTGTCGTCGTGCCAGCCGTAGGCGTCGACCGCGCTCTCTGTGGGTCCGTACAGGTCGTGGACCTGGGTGCCGGGCAGGGCGCACAGGCGCTCCCAGAGCGGGGCCGGGGTCGCCTCGCCGCCCACCGCGATCACACCGGGGAGGTGGGCGCCGGGCTCCAGGAAGCCGTGGTGGATCAGCTCGCGCAGGTAGGTCGGGGTGACGTCGAGGAAGTCGATGTCCTCCCGGCCGAGGTAGGTGAGCAGGGCGGCCGGGTCGGCCATCACGGCCTCGTCGGTGACGTGCAGTTCGTGGCCGGCGAGCAGCCAGATCAGCGGCTCCCAGGAACCGTCGAAGCTGAACGAGGCCGCGTGCACGGCCCTCAGCCGGTCGCGGCCGAGGGACCGCTCGGCGGGCCGGATCAGGTCGTCGCGGTGGGCGGCGAAGAAGTTGCTCAGGCCGCGGTGGGTGCCGACGACGCCCTTGGGAGCACCGGTGGAACCGGAGGTGAAGATGAGATAGGCGGAGCCGGCGGGGGCGGGCGGCAGGGCCGTCGGCGCCTCCTCCACGTCCGGGATCCGGTCGTCGATCAGGACGACCGGGCACCCCGGCGGCAGCTTCGCCGCCAGCTCCGCCGTGGTGAGCACGCACAGCGGGGCCGCGTCGCGGAGCATGAACTCCAGCCGTTCGGCGGGATGTTCGGGGTCGAGCGGCAGATAGGCGGCGCCGGACTTCAGCACGCCGAGGAGCGCCGGGACCATCAGGTGCCGGGGCAGGGCGAGCCCCACCACGCGTTCGGCGGCGGCGCCCCGGCGCAGGAGCAGCCGCGCGACCGCGTCCACCCGCTCGCCCAGCTCCCGGAAGGTGAGCCGGGACGCCCCCGTGACGAGGGCGGGCGCGTCGGGCCGGGCGCGGACGACGTCGTCGAGGATCTCCGGGACGGACCGGGTCTCCAGGGGCCGGGCGGTGTCGTTCCAGACGCCCGCGACGGCCGTCTCCTCCGCGTCGGTGAGGACGTCGAGGGAGCGCAGCGGCCGGGACGGCTCCGCGACGACCCGCTCCAGCAGCCGCAGCAGCCGCTCGGCGAGCCCGGCGGCGGTCTCCTCGTCGGTGAGATCGGTGGCGTACTCCAGCAGCAGGGCCATGTCCTGGCCGGGGCCGTGGTCGACGAAGGTGAAGTCCAGGTCGAACTTCGCCATGCCGTTGTCCATGTCGAACCACTCGGTGGGCAGCCCGAAGAGGTCCGGGTCGCCGTCGGGCCGGTGGTGGTAGCCGAGCATGACCTGGAAGAGCGGGTTGCGGTCGGCGCTCCGGACCGGGTTGACGGCCTCGACGACCCGGTCGAACGGCACGTCCTGGTGCTCGAACGCGGCCAGGGCCACCTCCCGCACCCGGCCGAGGAGCCCCTCGAAGGAGGGGGTGCCGGACAGATCGGTGCGCAGCACCAGCGTGTTGACGAAGAAGCCGACCAGATCGTCCACCGCGCTGTCGGTGCGGCCCGCGATGGGCGCGCCGAGCGGGATGTCGTCCCCGGCGCCCAGCCGGTGCAGCAGCGCCGCCGTGGCGGCCTGGAACAGCATGAACATACTGACCTGGTGGGTGCCGGCGAGGTCGCGCAGCGCGTCCCCGGTGGTGCCCGGGAGCGTGGCGCGGACGACCGCCCCGCGGCCGGTGGCGCGGGCCGCCCCCGGCCGGTCCAGAGGCAGCGGGATCTCCTCCGGGAGCCCGCTCAAAGCCTGCTTCCAGTAGGCGAGCTGTCCCTCCTCCACCTCGGCGAGCAGCCGCTCCTGCCAGAGGGTGTGGTCGGCGTACTGCACCGGCAGCGGAGCCCACTGGGGCCTCCCGCCCGCGGCGCGGGCCGCGTACGCGCGGTGCAGGTCGGCGAGGAAGGGACGGTCGGACCACTCGTCGGTGGTGATGTGGTGCAGGACGACGGCCACCACGTGGTCGTCGTCGGCCAGCCGCAGCACCTCGGCCCGCACCGGGAGATCGCGGCCCAGGTCGAACGGGCGGCGCTGGGCCTCCTCGATCCACCCCGCGAGTCCTGCCTCGGTGCCTTCGGAGAACAGGAACGCGGGCTCGGCCTCACCGGGCGCCGCGATCCACTGGTACGGCTCACCGTCCGCCTCCACGAACCGCGTCCGCAAGGTTTCGTGACGGTCCGTCACATCACGCAGGGCGGCGCGCAGGGCACCGAGGTCGAGTGCGCCGCGAAGCCGGAACACGAGCGGGAAGTTGTACGCGACACCGTCGCCGGTGATCCGCTCCACGAGCCACAGCCGGCGCTGGGCGGCCGACAGCGGGATACGGGCGGGCCGTTCGGCGGCCGGCTCCAGCGCGGGCCGGGCCGGCTGCCCGGAGGCCGCCCGCAGCGCCAGCGTCTCCGGCGTCGGTGCCTCGAACAGGTCGCGGATGGCCAGTTCGGCGCCCAGCTCGGTGCGGGCGCGGCTGATCAGCCGGGTCGCGAGCAGCGAATGACCGCCCAGGTCGAAGAAGTTGTCCTCCGCTCCGGTGCGGGGCAGGCCCAGCACCTCGGCGAAGAGGCGGCACAGCACCTCCTCGACGGGGGTGCGCGGGCCGCGCCCGGCCGACAGGGCGACCGCGGGCTCGGCGTCCGGCAGGGCGCGGACGTCGAGCTTGCCGTTGTCGTTCATCGGCAGCCCGGGCAGGACCACGAAGGCGGCGGGCACCATGTAGCCGGGCAGCCGTTGTCCGAGGTCGTCGCGGAGCCGCCTGACGAGCGCGGTGTGACCGCGCCCGGCGGCCGGGGTGTTGGCGTACGGGGCGTCGTCGCCCCGGTCGGCGCGCGGCCGGTACAGGCCCGCCGTGCGCGCGGTGTCGGCGCCGGGGTCCAGATTGCCGGACACGAAGACGGCCTCGTAGGAACCCGGCTCGGCGGACCAGGTGGTGAGCAGCCGGTAGCCGCGCGCCTCGGCGGTCTCCCGCAGGTCCTCCGGTTCCACGCCCGTCGCCGCGACGGCCGTCGGCCGGCCGGTGTCCAGGGCACGCAGCCCGGCCAGGTCACCGGCCGTGCGGGCGTCCGGGACACCCCGCACCCGCAGCGGCGTCGTGCCGTCGAGGCGGGCGAGGAGCGCGTCCCGTCCGGTCCAGACGACGGCCGGGACGCCGTCCAGGCAGAGCCCGGCGTCCCCCTCGTACAGCACCACGTCGTACCGGTAGCGGGTCAGCTCGTTGTGGTGGCGGCCCGCCTTGGTCCGCAGGTCGACGCCGACACCGAGGGTGGTGAACCAGTCCGGGTCGACGAGGAGTTCCTTCTCCAGCGCGAGGCCCCGCTCCACGGCCCGGCGCAGACTCTCCGGCTCCGTGTGCGCGTCGGCGCGGGCGGCCTGGATGCCGGCCTGGAAGACCCGAGCCTGCCGCAGGTCCCGGATGTCGCCGAGGAACAGGGCACCGCCGGGCGCGAGCAGGTCCAGAGCGCCCCGGACGACCTGGTGGAGGTGGTCCAGGCTCGGGAAGTACTGGACGACGGAGTTGATGACGACCGTGTCGAAGTAACCGGTGGGCAGGCCGTCGGTCACCTCGGCGGGCTGGCAGCGCAGTTCGACCTTCCCGGCCAGCGCGGGGTCGCTCCTCACGCCCTCGGTGAGCTTGCGGATCACGGGCGCGGCGAAGTCGGTGGCCCAGTACGCCTCGGCGTCCGGGGCGAGCTTCGACAGCAGCAGGCCCGAGCCGACGCCGATCTCCAGGATGCGGCGGGGGCCCAGTTCGCGGATGCGCTCCACGGTGGCCTCACGCCACTCCCGCATGTGCTCCACCGGGATGGGGGAGCCGTCGTAGGAGCTGTCCCAGCCTGCGAAGTCCTCGGTGAACAGGGCGGTGCCGATCTCGGTGTACTCGGCGGAGTAGATCTCCCGCCACTCACCGATCTGCTCCCGCTCGGCCGACTCGCGTGCCTCGGCGTCCGGTTCGGCCGGGACGACGTAGCCGACCAGGCGCTTGGTGCCGGGGGCATGGAGGTCGTCGCGGGCGACGACGGCTGCCCGGGACACCTCGGGGTGCTGGACGAGCGCGGTCTCGATCTCACCCAGCTCCACCCGGTAGCCCCGGATCTTGACCTGGTCGTCGGTACGGCCGAGGAAGTCCAGATTGCCGTCCGGGCGGCGGCGTACGAGGTCACCGGTGCGGTACATCCGCTCGCCCGGCCGCCCGTGCGGGTCGGCCACGAAGCGCTCGGCGGTCAGGCCGGGCCGGTCGAGATAACCGCGCGCCAGACCGACGCCCGCGGTGTACAGCTCACCGGCCACACCGTCCAGCACCGGCCTCAGCCAGGTGTCGAGGACGCGGGCCCGGGTGGCGCGGATGGGCTTGCCGACGGTCGGGGTGGCGCTGTCCTCGGTGCCACCGCCGAGCGTGTTGATCGTGTACTCGGTCGGGCCGTACAGGTTGTAACCGTACGTCCCTTCCGTGTCCCGCAGCGTGTTCCACACCGTCTCGGTGACGGCCTCGCCGCCGAGCAGCACCAGCGGCGGCCGGTGGCCCTCCAACAGGCCCTCCTCCAGCAGGAGATGGGCGTAGGTCGGGGTCACGTTGACGACGTCGACGCGGTGTTCCTCGCAGTACGCCACCAGCGCGGTCGCGTCCCGCCGCAGCTCCTCGTCGCAGACGTGCACCTCGTGCCCCTCGACGAGCCACAGCAGCTCCTCCCAGGACATGTCGAACGCGAACGACACCGTGTGCGCGATGCGCAGCCGCCGTCCGCCCGCCGACGCGATCGCCGGGGCGAAGATCTCCTTCTGGTGGTTGAGCTGCATGTTCGTCAGACCGAGGTACGGCGTGACGACGCCCTTGGGGCGGCCCGTCGACCCCGAGGTGTAGATCACGTACGCCGGGTGGTCCAGGCTGAAGGACACCGACACCGGACCGGCCGGGAAGGACGCCAGTTCGGCCGTCACCGCCGGGTCGTCGAGGAGCACGCGGGGTGTGTCGCCCGTCAGCGTCGCCGACACGCCCGCCGTGGACAGCAGGAGCAGCGGGCGGGCGTCGGCCAGCATCAGCGACAGCCGGTCGGCCGGGTGGTCCAGCTCCAGCGGCAGATACGCCGACCCCGTCCGCAGTACGGCGAACAGTGCCACCACCATGTCGATCGAGCGCGGCAGCCCGAGCGCGATCACCTTCTCGGGACCGGCGCCCCGCGCGAGCAGCAGCCGGGCCATCCGGTCGCAGCGCTCGTCGAGTTCGGCATAGGTGAGGCTCTGCGCGCCGAAGACGAGAGCGGTCTCGTCCGGGGTCCGGGCGGCCTGCGCGGCCAGCATGTCCGCCACCGTCTCGTGCGGCACGGGCTGCCGCTGCTCCGCCTCCTCGCGGGCGAGTGCGACGGCCTCGGCGGGCAGCAGGGAGTCCAGCGAGCCGACAGGCGCGTGCGGGTCGGCCACCAGACGGCCGACCAGCAGCACGAAGCGGTCCAACAGGCTCTGCGCGTAGGCGCCGTCCAGCAGGTCGGGCCGGTAGGCGAGGGTGGCCCGCACGCGGTCGCCGGGCGTGACGACCAGGTTCGCCGGGTAGTGCGTGGCGTCCACGTTGGCCACGGCCGTCGCACCGTGCCGTTCGCGCAGTTCGGCCAGCCGCTCGTCGGTGTCGGCGTTGCGCAGCACGAACAGTGTGTCGAACAGGCGCCGATGACCCGACTCGGCCTGGAGCACACCGAGGCCCATGTGCTCGTACGGCATGACCTCCAGCCGCTCGCCCTGGATGCGGCGCAGCAGAGCGAGGACCGGCTCGCGCGGGTCGAAGGCGATGCGCGCGGGCACGGTGTTGAGGAACATGCCGATGACGTTCTCGACGTCCGGCACCTCGCTGGGCCGCCCGGCGACCGTGGTACCGAACGCGATGTCGGTACGGCCCGTGGCGCCGGCCAGGACCAGTCCCCAGGCCGCGTTGAGCACGGTGTTGAGGGTCAGACCGTGGGTGCGTGCGGTGTCCCGCAGCCGCTCCGCGACCGTCACGTCCAGGACCGCGTCCAACTGCTCCGGGATCACGGGCTCCCGCCCCCGGTCCTCGGCGGCCGGCACCAGCAGCGTGGGCTCCTCGAAACCGGACAGGGCCGCCCGCCACGCCCGGGTGGCCTCGGTGTCGTCCTGCCGTTCCAGCCAGGTCAGGTAGTCGCGGTAGGAGCCGGGGCGGGCGAGGCCCGCCGGGTCGCCGCCGCTCTCGTACAGCGCGAACAGCTGCTCCAGGAACAGCCAGGCCGACCAGCCGTCCCACAGGATCAGATGACGGCCGACGACCAGCCGGTCGCCGCGCTCCTCGCCGAGCCGTACCAGCAGCATCCGCAAGAGCAGGGGGCGGGTGAGGTCGAAGCGCCGGGCGCGTGAGTCGTCCAGCAACTCCCGCATCCTGCGGTCCTGTTCGGCGGCCGGGAGCCCGGTGAGATCCACCTCGGTCAGCGGGTCGGCGGCGTCCCGCACGATGAACTGCACCGGCCGGCGCAGCCCTTCGCTGGTGAACCCGGCCCGCAGGCTGGGGTTGCGGGCCAGCAGGGTGCGCACGGCCGCCGACAGCCGCTCGGCGTCCACGCGGTCGGCGAAGTCGAAGGACTCGTGGACCGTGTAGACGTCCAGGGAGCTGTCGTCGAAGTTCGAGTGGAAGAACAGGCCCTCCTGGAGCGGGGCGAGGGGCCACACGTCCTCGATCCGGCCCGGCGCGAGCCGCTCGACGCGCTCCCGCTCCTCCTCGGTCAGCGCGAACGCGGACGCCGCGGGGGTGCCGTCCGCGGTCGTCTCGTCGAGGGCGGCCGTCGCCGCGAGCGCCGCCGGGGTGCGGTGCTCGAACACCTCGCGCGGGCCGATCACCAGCCCCGCGCGGCGGGCCCGGCTGGACACGGCGATCGAGCTGATGCTGTCGCCGCCCAGCAGGAAGAAGTCGTCGTCGACGCCGACATCGGAGAGCTTCAGCACGGCCGCGAAGATCTCGACGAGCACCTGCTCCCGGGGGTTGCCCGGGGCGCGGGTGACGGTACCGCGTACGGCCTGCGGGGCGGGCAGCGCGGCCCGGTCCAGCTTGCCGCTCGGGGTGAGCGGCAGGGTGTCGAGGAGCACCCAGGCACCCGGAACCATGGGGGCGGGGAGCGCGTCGGCCAGGGCCTCGCGGAGGCCGCTCGCGTCGGTGGTGCCTGCGGTGGTGCCTGTGGTGGTGCCTCCGAACGGGACGACGTAGGCGACCAGCGCGTCCTCGCGTACCGTCACGGCGGCCTGCGCGACCTCCGGCAGCCGGACGAGGGCCGCCTCGATCTCGCCGAGTTCGATCCGGTTGCCGCGCAGCTTGACCTGCCGGTCCGTGCGGCCCAGGTACTCGATCACCCCGTCCGCGCGCCGCCGGACCAGGTCACCGGTGCGGTACATCCGGCTGCCGGGCGGTCCGTACGGGTCGGCGGTGAAGCGCTCGGCGGTCAGCGCCGGGCGGGCGTGGTAGCCGCGCGCGAGCTGGACGCCGGTCAGGTACAGCTCACCCGGGACGCCGTCGGGGGCGGGCCGCAGACAGGCGTCCAGGACCCGCAGGCCGGTGTTCCACACGGGGCGCCCGATGGGCACCGCGGCGCCCCGGTCCTCGTCGGGGGCGTACGGGTGGTACGTGACGTCCACGGCCGCCTCGGTCGGCCCGTACAGGTTGTGCAGCGGAACGCCGGTGAGCGCGTGCCAGCGGCTCGCGGCGGCGATCGGGAGCGCCTCGCCGCTGCTCAGCACACGGCGCAGGGACGCGGACCAGGTGGGGTCGGCGGTGACCTCGTCGTGCCGGAGGAAGGCCTCCAGCATCGACGGCACGAAGTGCAGGGTCGTCACGGCCTGTTCGCGGACGAGTCCCGCCAGGTAGGCGGGGTCGCGGTGGCCGTCCGGGCGGGCGAGCACCACGGTCGCGCCCGCGAGGAGCGGCCAGAAGAACTCCCACACGGACACGTCGAAGCTGGACGGCGTCTTCTGCAGCACCCGGTCGTCGGCCCCGAGCCCGTACTCGCCCTGCGTCCAGGCGAGCCGGTTCACGACGGCGCGGTGGGTGACGACGACGCCCTTGGGCAGGCCGGTCGAGCCGGAGGTGTAGATGAGGTAGGCGGGGTCGTCGGGGCGTGCGGGGACCGGAGGCTGCCCGGCGGGCGGTTCGTGGTCGGGGACGTCGAGCAGCAGCACGGCAGGAGCCCGCTCGGGCAGCCAGCCGGCCGTGGCCGACAGCGTGATGACGGTCGTGGCGCCCGAGTCGGTGAGCATGTGGGTCACCCGGTCCGCCGGATAGTCCAGGTCCACCGGCAGATAGGCGGCGCCCGACTTCAGCACGCCCAGCAGCGCCACCATCAGCTCCGCCGAACGCGGCACGGCGACCGCCACGAAGGTGCCCGGCCGGGCGCCCCGACCGCGCAGCCGTACGGCCAACTTCTCTGCTCGGGCGTCGAGTTCGGCGTAGCTCAGCCGCTCGCCCTCGAAGACGACGGCCGTCGCGTCGGGCGTCCTGGCGACCTGCGCCGCGAAGCCCTCCGCCAGGGTGTGTTCCGCGACGAGGCGCTCCTCGCCGGCGGGGTGGGCGCGCAGGGCCTCGTCGGGGGAGAGGAGTTCGACGGAGGCGGCCGCGCGGTCCGGTGCCTCGGCGATGGCCTCCAGGACACGGGCCAGACGGTCGCCCAGCGCGCGCACGGTGTCCCCGTCGAGACGCTCCGCGTGGTGCTTGAGCCGCAGGTCGAGCCGTCGGCCGGGCTTCACGACGAGGGCGAGGGGGTAGTGCACGGCGTCGTGGAAGGCGTCGCCGGTGATGCGCACGGTGCCCGAGGCGTCCTGGAGGTCGGTCTCGGCGGGGTAGTTCTCGAACACCACCAGGGTGTCGAAGAGTTCCCCGGAGCCCGCGTGCCCGGTGAGCCGCTGGATCTCGGCGAGACCGAGATGCTGGTGGTCCAGCAGCCGGGCCTGCTCCTCCTGGAGCCGGACGAGCAGCGCCCCCAGGGACTCCCGGGAGGTCCAACGGAAGCGGGTCGGCAGGGTGTTGATGAACAGGCCCACCATGGACGCGATGCCCTCGACCTCGCCGTCGCGACCGGAGACCGTGGTGCCGAACACGACGTCGTCGCGGCCGGTCAGTCTGCCGAGCAGCAGACCCCAGGCGCCCTGGACGACCGTGCCGAGGGTGACCCCGCGCTCCCGGGCCCGCTCGGCGAGCCGCGCGGTGGTCCGCTCGGACAGCTCCACCCGTACGTGCTCCGGTCGCACGGGAGCCGTGTCGGCCGGGGTGCCGACCAGCCGCGTCGGCTCCTCCAGCCCGGCGAGCGCGTCGAGCCAGGCGCCACGGGCCGCGTCGCGGTCCTGCGCGGCGAGGCGGCGCAGGAAGCCCCGGTAGGGGGCGACATCGGCAAGCGGGGGCGCGTCGGTGCCGTAGAACGCCATCAGTTCGCGGTGCAGCACCGGCAACGACCAGCCGTCGGACACGATGTGATGGAACGTCAGCACGAGGCGGCTGCGTTCCTCGCCGAGGCGGACCAGGGCGCAGCGCAGCAGGGGCGGCGCGGCCAGGTCGAAGCCCCGGGCCCGCTCGTCGGCTGCCACCGCGTCGCCGAGCGCCTCGCGGACCGCGCCGTCCTGCGCCGACAGGTCGACCTCCCGCCACGGAAGCTCGGCGTCCCGCGTGATGATCTGCACCGGGGTACCATCCGGGCGCTGCCGGAACGCGGCCCGCAGCGGCGCGTGCCGGTTCAGCAGGCCCTGCGCGGCCCGGCGCAGCACCGTGCCGTCGACGGGCCCGGCGAGGTCCAGGACCTGCTGGACGACATAGGTGTCCCCGTCGGCGCCGCCGGTCAGGGAGTGGAAGAAGAAACCCTGCTGGAGCGGGGTGAGCGGCAGCAGTTCCTCGACCGGCAGCGGGCGCGTGCCCTGGATCTCGGCGAGTTCGGTGTCGTCGACCTGCACGAGCGGTGCGTCGGCGGTGTGTTCGGTGACCCGCTCGACGGCGGCCTCGGCCAGCGCCTCGACCGTGCGGTGCCGGAACACGTCACGGGTGGTGAGCCTCAGGCCCGACTCCCGTGCGCGGATGAGGAGTTGGATGGCACTGATGCTGTCGCCGCCGAGTGCGAGGAAGTCGTCCTCGGCCGTCACGGCCTCCAGCCCGAGCACCTCCGCGTACAGCGCGCACAACAGCTTCTCGCGGGGGGTGCGCGGGGCGCGGCCGGCGCTCATGGCGGCGTGGTCCGGGGCCGGCAGCGCCCTCGCGTCGATCTTGCCGCTGGGGGTGACCGGCAGGGCGTGCAGCGGGACGAAGGCCGAGGGGACCATGTAGTCGGGCAGCCACTCGGCGGCGTGACCGCGCAGGGTCCGCATGAGGGCGGCTACGTCACGGAAGGGCGCCGGCCGGTTGGCGTGCGGATGCGCGCCGGCCGTCCGGTACAGCGGCCCGAAGGGCCCGTCGAGGACGAACACGGCGTCGAACGCGCCGTCGTCGGCGCTGCCGTTCCAGGTGAGCGCGGCCCGGTAGCCGTGCTCCGCCGCCAGCGCGTGCACGTCCTCCGGATCGACCCCCGAGGCCGCCTCCCTGCTGCTGCCGTCCAGCCGCCGCAGGTCCGCCAGGTCGTCCGCGAGGCGCGCGTTGGGCACACCGGCGAGGCGTATCCCGATCGGCCGCCCGGCCAGCAGCTCACCGAGTCCGGCGAGTCCGCCGACGGCCGCCCAGTCGGTCTGCGGCAGCTCCCGGGCCGCCGCCGGAGTTCCCGGGCGCAGCACGACGTCGTACCGGTACCGGCTCAGTTCGTTGTGGTGCGTGGCCCGCTTGATCCGGATCTCCGCATCGAAGCCGTCGAGAGCGGCGAAGAAGTCCGGGTCGAGGAGGAGTTCGCCCTCCCAGCGCACGGACCGCTCGACGGCCGTCCGCAGCGCGCTCTTGTCCTCGTTCTCGCCCTCGGCGCCGGTCGCCCGCCGGGTCTCCACGGCCGCGCGCAGGGTGCGCAGCAGCCGCAGGTTGCGGACGTCGCCGACGAAGATCCGGCCGCCGGGGGCCAGCAGGCCCGCCACCTGGCGCAGTACGTCGGCGAGATAGTCGCCGCCGGGGAAGTACTGGGCGACGGAGTTGATGACGACCGTGTCGAAGTACCCGGTGGGAAGACCGGTGGTGTCGTGGGCGGGCTGGGCCCGCAGCTCGACCTTCGCAGCCAGTTCCGGATCGGTGTCGACCTGGGCGCGCAGGGCCGCGACGGCACGCGCCGAGAGGTCGGTGCCCCAGTACGCCTCGCAGTCGGGTGCGATCCGGGACAGGATCAGGCCGCTGCCGACGCCGATCTCCAGCACCCGCCGGGCCGGGCCGAGTCCGCGGATGCGCTCGACGGTCGCCGCCCGCCACTCCCGCATCTCCTCGACGGGGATCGGCGTGCCGTCGTACATGCTGTTCCAGCCGGCGTAGTTCTCCCGCAGAGCGGAACCGGCGGGATCCGTGCCGGGATCGTCCGCCGGCGCCGCGTCCCGCGCGTCGCCCGCGTCCTCGGAACCGGCCGCCCCGTACAGGAGTTCGTGCAGTTCCTTCCACTCCTCGACCCGCGTGTCCGGGTCCGCGTCGCGCGGCGCGTCGAGGGCGGGGACGACATAGGCGGCCAGGCGGCGGTCGCCGGGCCGGTCCTCGCGGACGACCACCGTGACCTGGTCGACGGCCGGGTGGCCGCGCAGCACCGACTCGATCTCGCCCGGCTCGATCCGGAACCCGCGGATCTTCACCTGGGAGTCGGCGCGCCCGAGGAACTCCAGTCGTCCGTCGGCCCTTCGGCGGACCAGGTCACCGGTGCGGTAGAGCCGCTCGCCGGGCTCCCCGAACGGGTCGGCGACGAACCGCTCGGCGGTCAGGTCCGGCCGCCCGAGATAGCCCCGGGCCAGACCCGCGCCGCCGAGGTACAGCTCGCCCGTGACGCCGGCGGGCGCCGGCCGCAGGTAGGCGTCCAGGACGTACGCCCGGGTCCCCGGGTCGGGCACGCCGATGGGGACGATCGCCCCGGCCGGGATGTCCGGATCGCACAGTCCGAGCGTGGAGTTGGTGGTGGCCTCGGTCGGACCGTACGCGTTGAACATCATCCGTCCGCGCGCGAACCGTCCCACCAGCTCGGGCGAGACGCGCTCGGTGCCCGCCAGCAGCGTGGCGGCCGGGGGGAGATGGACGTCGTCGGGCAGGGCGGCGAGCAGCGCGGGCGGCAGGATCATGAACGTGATGCCGTGCGTGTGCGCGTAGTCGGCGAGCGGGGCGCCGGGCACCCGCAGTTCCGCCGGGACGACGACGAGCCGGCCGCCGGACAGCAGTCCGAGGCACAGGTCCCAGAAGGCGACGTCGAAGCTCGGCGAGGCGAACTGCAGCACCCGGCTGTGCGGGCCGATGCCGAACCGCTCGCTCTGCGTGGCCACCAGCTTCGCCACACCGGAGTGCGCGAGGGCGACGCCCTTGGGGCGGCCGGTCGAGCCCGAGGTGTAGATCACGTAGGCGGCGTTCAGGACCGTGAGCGGCCCTCCGCGGTCCGCCTCGGTGGGATCGTGGGCGGGCCGCTCGGCCAACTCGGCAGCGACGGCGGGGGAGTCCAGCTCCAGGACGGTCATGCCGTCGGCCGGGCCGGGCAGGTCCCGTGCGGTCTCCCCGGTGGTCACCATGCAGACGGGCCGCGCGTCGCCCAGCATGTACGCGATGCGGTCCGCCGGGTAGTCGTGGTCGATC
Source organism: Streptomyces bottropensis ATCC 25435 (assembly GCF_000383595.1). NCBI lineage: Bacteria > Bacillati > Actinomycetota > Actinomycetes > Kitasatosporales > Streptomycetaceae > Streptomyces > Streptomyces bottropensis. Next base: position 4,681,455 of record NZ_KB911581.1, read on the forward strand.
GGCAGATAGGCGGCGCCCGACTTCAGGACGGCCACCTCCGCCACGATCAGCTCGGCGGAGCGCGGCAGGGCCAGGGCGACGATCCGCTCCGGGCCGGCGCCCCGCGCGAGCAGCGCGTGCGCGAGGCGGTTGGCGCGCGAGTCCAGCTCGGCGTAGGTGAGTTCCTCGCCTTCGAAGACCAGCGCCACGGCGTCCGGCCGCTGCCGCACCTGTTCGGCGAACATCGCGGGCCAGGTGTCCGCCGGCACCGTGTGCGTGGTGTCGTTCCAGTCGAGGACGACCTGGCGGTACTCCTCGGGGCTCATCAGCTCCAGCCGGGCGACCGGGGTCTCCGGCCGGTCCAACGCGTCGGCGAGGAGCGTGCGGTAGTGGCCGAGGAGGCGGTCGATCGTGGTGGCGTCGAAGATGCCGGGGTGGTACGCGGCCCGTGCCGAGCCCTCGGCCACCTCCAGCAGCACGTCGACGGGGGCGGGCAGGTCGGTGGCGGGCCGGGCGGCCGTGGCGAGGGCCGTGTTGAAGAACAGCCCGCCGCCGCGTGTGGGCCGGGGCCGCAGCTCCTCGATCAGGAGCCCGACCGGCACCCGGTGGGTCTGCGCCTCCTCGTGCGCCTGCGTCACCCGCCGCACCAGCTCGGCGAAGGAGGGGGCGTGGTCGACGGACACCCGCAGCGGGAGCCCGTCGTGGCCCACGGTCAGGTCCGTCGCCCCGGTGTAGCGGTGCAGCAGGGCGACGAAGGCGGCGAGACGTACGGCGTCGGGGGCGTCCGGGACGTCCGCGAGCACGCGCGTGTCGCGTTCGAGCAGAGGCTGTGGCGGGTGAGGCCGATCGGCGGGCAGCGAGATCTCGAGCGGCAGCGATGTCAGCAGCCGCCGCCAATAGGCCAGGACTTCCTCGGTACCGCACACAGCAGTGAGCCTTCCCACCAGGTCGGGGCCCGGTTCTGAGCCGGGTCGCCGACATACTAAGGTAAGGGTTACCTAATTCACAGCGTGCTCCTAGTGATGCCCAGAGGTCGGGACGGCAATCCATGAGGGATCTACAGTTCGACCCGCACTCGCCCTACAGTTAAGGCAAGCCTCATCAAAGAAAGTTGAAGACGTGGGGACCTCTACGGTCCGGGCGGCGAAAGGCCCCCGCGCGGCACTGCTGCTGACACTCTCGGCCCTGGCCCTGCTCACCCTGTGCGCCCTGTCGATGGCGTTCGGCGCGCTCGGCGTCCCCCTCGACCAGGTGTGGCACACCCTGCTCGGTGACGCCCCCGACTCCCGTGTCGACAGCGTCATCTGGTCCGTACGCCTGCCACGCACCGTCCTCGGGCTCGCCACCGGCGCCGCCCTCGGTCTCTCGGGCGCGCTGATGCAGGCGCTGACCCGCAATCCGCTCGCCGACCCCGGCATCCTCGGCGTCAGCGCGGGCGCCGCTTTCGCGGTCGTCCTCTCGGTCGGCGTGCTCGGCATCTCCTCGGTCTACGGCTACATCTGGTTCGCCTTCGGCGGCGCGTTCGCCGCCAGCGTCCTGGTGTACCTGCTGGGCGGGCTCGGCCGGTCCGGCTCCACGCCGGTCAAACTCGCCCTGGCCGGGGTCGCGGTGACCTCCCTGCTGTTCTCGCTGACCAGCGCCATCGCGCTCACCGACCCGGACGCCCTCAACCGGTACCGGTTCTGGAGCGCGGGCTCGCTCGCCGACCAGGACGAGGGGGTCCTGCTGCGCGTCCTGCCGTTCCTGGCCGTCGGCGCGCTCCTCGCCCTCGCCTGCGCCCCGGCCCTCAACAGCCTCGCCCTCGGCGACGACGTGGCGAAGTCGCTCGGCCTCAAGCTCGGCCTGGTCCGCGTCCAGGGGGTCCTCGCCGTCACCCTCCTCACCGGCGGAGCGGTCGCCGTCATCGGGCCCGTGGTCTTCGTCGGCCTGGTCGTCCCGCACATCGCCCGCGTCCTCGCCCAACTGGCCGGCCTCGGCCCGGACCACCGCTGGCTGCTCCCCCTGTCGGCCGTCCTCGCCCCCTGCCTGCTGCTGGCCGCCGACATCGCCGGCCGCCTGATCGCCCGCCCCACCGAGATCCAGGCGGGCATCCTCGTCGCCTTCCTCGGCGGCCCCTTCTTCATCGCCCTGGTCCGCCGCCGACGCCTCGCGGAGCTGTGACATGACGTCTCGTCGACGGAGTCATGAGCCCCGGGTGGACACACGCCTGCCCTCCGGGGTTCGGGCACCGGCCCCGACCGGCCCCCGCGTCCGAACGGCGCCCGGGGCCCTACGAAGAGAGGGCCCCGCCGCGATCACCGACCTCCCGCCTCGGCGAGCCGCGATCGCCGACACCTCCCTTCGCCAACTCCCCGCCTACGAAACCGTGGTGACGACGCCCCACGAAGACCAGACCCATGGAGTGGTGAGCCGATGACGACCGATCTCGTGCCCGTGCCGCCCGCGAAGGGCGTCGCGGAGACGGCCGGCCGACGCCGCACGGCCGACCGTCTCGCCTTCCGGCTTCCCGTGCCGCCCGTGTCCGGTGTCGTACGGCCCAGGCTGCTGGGCGTCTCCCTGCTGCTCGCGGCCGCCGCGTTCCTGGCGTTCGCCGTGGAGACCTCGGTCGGGGACATCGACCTCCCGCTCACCGACGTGCTGAAGGCCCTCGCGGGCACGGGAGATCCCGGCACCGAGCTGATCGTCCACGAACTGCGGCTGCCGCGCGCCCTGGCCGGGCTGCTCGTCGGCATCGCGTTCGGCATCTCCGGGGCCCTGCTCCAGACCGTGACGCTCAACCCGCTCGCCAGCCCCGACATGATCGGCATCACCCAGGGCGCGGGCGCGGTGGTCGTCGCCGGCATCGTCCTCGGCTGGGACGGCGGCCTCGGCACCCAGGCCCTGGGCCTGCTGGGCGCGTCGACCGCAGGACTGCTGGTCTACCTCCTGGCCTGGAAACGCGGCACCACCGGCTACCGCATCGTCCTCGTCGGCATCGGTGTCGCCTGGATCTGCACCAGCTTCACGGACTACCTCCTGGCCCGCGGCCAGCGCTTCCAGGCGCAGGCCGCCCTCGGCTGGCTCGTCGGCAACCTCAACGGCCGCACCTGGGACCAGATCGGCCCGCTCGCCGTCACCCTGGCCGTGCTCGTGCCCCCGGCGGTCCTGCTCGGCCGCCAGATCCGCGTCCTGCAACTCGGGGACGACGTCGCCAAGGGCCTCGGCACCCGGGTCCACACCGTCCGGGTCGCCGTCCTGCTCATCGCGGTCGGGCTCGTCGCCTTCGGCACGGCGACCGCCGGACCCATCGCGTTCGTGGCGCTCGCCGCACCCCAGGTCGCCCAGCGCCTGGCCGGCACCCCGTTCCCGCCACCCGTCGCGGCGGGGCTCACCGGTGCCGTGATGGTGCTCGTGTCCGACCTCGCCGCACGCAAGATCGTCCCGGACACGGAACTCCCGGTCGGGATCGTCACCGGGGTGCTCGGCGCCCCCGTCCTGCTGTGGCTGCTCATCCGCGCCAACCGCGCCGGTTCAGGAGGCTGAAGACGTGTCATCGAAGTACGAACCGGCATCGAAGTACGAACCGGCATCGAAGTACGAACCGGCAACGAAGCGCGAACCGGCAACGAAGCGCGAAGCCCGCGCCGAAGCTCCGGTCGCAGGCCCCGCCGAGGGCCGCGCCGAGGGTCCCGAGCTGCGCGCCGAGGGCCTGCGCCTGGCCTACGACGACCGCATCGTCGTCGAGGACCTCGACCTGGTCGTCCCCACGGGCCGTGTCACCGCCATCGTCGGCGCCAACGCCTGCGGCAAGTCCACCCTGTTGCGTGCCCTGGCCCGGCTGCTGACGCCCAGGGCGGGCGCCGTGCACCTCGACGGCCGAGCGGTGCACTCCATCCCGACCCGGACCCTCGCCCAGAAGCTCGGCATCCTCCCGCAGACGCCCGTCGCCCCCGAGGGGCTGACGGTCATCGACCTGGTGGGGCGCGGGCGTTCACCGCACCAGACGTGGTGGCGGCAGTGGTCGCGCGTCGACGAGGAGGCCGTGCACGAGGCGCTGCGGGCGACCGCGATGACCGACCTCGCGCACCGGCCCGTCGACGAACTCTCCGGCGGGCAGCGCCAACGCGCCTGGATCGCCATGGCCGTGGCCCAGGGCACCCCCGTGATGCTGCTGGACGAGCCGACGACGTACCTCGACCTCGCCCACCAGATCGACGTCCTCGACCTGGTCACCGACCTCAACCGGCACCAGGGCCGCACCGTCGTCATGGTTCTGCACGACCTCAACCAGGCCTGCCGGTACGCCGACCACATCATCGCCATGAAGGGCGGCCGCATAGCGGGCGAGGGCGCCCCCGCCGACGTCATCACCGCCCCCATGGTCGAGGACGTCTTCGGGTTGCGCTGCGTCGTCGGCGAGGACCCCGTCAGCCGTACCCCCATGGTCATCCCCATGGGCCGCCACCACGAGGGCACCGACGCCGACACGGGCGCCGACTCGGACGGGGCCACGGCGGCGGTACCCGTGTCGGGCGCCGCCGGCTGACCCGCCGACGGTGCCCCCGTCCCTCACGCCTGTCCCTCACGCCCGTCCCTCACCTCCGGACCGTCACGGGCGGGCCGTCAGGTAACCCCCCATCGTGCGGAAGTAGTCCGTCGCCGCGTGCTCGGTGCCGTCCTCCGTCCGCACCCGCTCGACCACCAGCCCCGGCAGCCGTCCGGAGCGGGCGTCGGCACCCGCCACGATGACGACACCGTCGCCCTCCCGGATGAAGATCCGCCCCGGCGTGCCGCCGTAGCGTCCCTCGGAGACGGAGGCCGAGACGATCCGGATCCGTTCGCCCCGGTGATGGGTGAAGGCGTTGGGGTACGGGTCGGACTGGGCCCGTACGAAACGCTCCAGGTCCTCGGCGGGCCAGGTCCAGTCGATCCGGCTGTCCTCCAGCGACCGCTTGTGGAAGAAACTCGACCGGGAGCGGTCCTGCGGCGTCCACACGGCCTCGCCGGAGGCGATGAGTGCGAGCGAGTCGGTCACGAGCGGGCCGATCAGGTCGACCGTGCGGTGGAACAGGTCCGTCGCCGTGTCCTTCGGTCCGACCGGCACCGAACGCTGCAACAGCACGTCACCCATGTCGAGTTCGCCGTCCATGCGGTGGGCGGTGACACCGACCTCCTGCTCGCCGTTGATGAGCGCCCAGATGAGCGGGGAGAACCCCGCGTACGTCGGCAGCAGCGAGTCATGGATGTTGAGCGTGCCGTGCGCCGGCAGATCGAAGATCTCGGGCGGCAGCCAGGTGCGCCAGTTGTTGGCCACGATGAGGTCCGGATCGGCCTCCTTGAGCGCGCGCAACAGTTCCTCGTCGTCCGGCCGGTTGCGCAACAGCACCGGCACACCGTGCTGTTCGGCGAGATCGGCGACCGAGTCGTTCCAGATCTTCTCGTACGCGTGATCGCTCTTGGGATGCGTGACGACGAGTACCACATCGTGTCCGGAATCCAGCAGCGCACGCAGCGTCCGGTGTCCCCACGTCTGGTATCCGAACATGGCGATCCGCATATGAGCCCTCCTCAACCGTTGCTAGGTAAGGCTTACCTTATCTAACATGTCTCTGCTGGGGGAGGCGGTGTTCCTGCTGGGGCGACTGTGTGGACCCCTTTTCTCGATGAAAGGCGATGACGCGGTGACGATGCTGCACACCGGGCCGGATTCCATCTACGACGTACTGGGGATCGGATTCGGCCCGTCGAATCTCGCACTCGCCATCGCGCTCCACGAACACTCCACCGGGACCGGCGCAGAGGGCGGGCTCCGGGTCGGGTTCCTGGAGAGACAACCCCGGTTCGGCTGGCACCGCGGCATGCTCATCGACGACGCCACCATGCAGGTGTCCTTCCTGAAGGACCTGGTGACGATGCGTGATCCCACCAGCGACTTCAGCTTTCTGTGCTACCTGCGCGAGCAGGGCCGGCTCGTCGACTTCCTCAATCTGAAGACCCTGTTCCCGCTGCGCATCGAGTTCCACGACTACTTCGAGTGGGCCGCCGCCCGCGTCTCCCACCTCGTCGAGTACTCCGCCGAGGTCGTCTCCGTGCGCCCCGTCACCCGGGACGGCGAGATCCGTTACTTCGACGTCACCAGCCGCACCCCCGGGGATCCGGACCGGTTCACCGTCCGCCGCGCCCGCAGCATCTGCGTGGCCGCCGGCCTGGAACCGCACCTCCCGCCCGACGCCGCCCTGTCCGACCGCGTCTGGCACACCAGCGAGTTGCTGCCCCGCGTCGAGCAGGCCCAGCGCACGGGACGGCCGATACGCCGTGCGGTCGTCCTCGGCGCCGGTCAGAGCGCGGCGGAGGCCGTCGACTACCTCCACCGCAGCTTCCCGGAGGCCGAGATCTGCTCCGTCTTCGCCAAGTACGGCTACACACCCGCCGACGACAGCCCCTTCGCCAACAAGATCTTCGACCCCGAGGCCGTCGACCTGTACTACGGCTCGCCCCGCGACGTGAAGCAGTCGCTGTTCGACTACCACCGCAGCACCAACTACTCCGTGGTGGACATGGATCTGATCGAGTCGCTGTCCCGGTCCATGTACCGGGAGAAGGTCCAGGGCCGCGAACGGCTGCGGATGATGAACGTCTCCCGCCTGCGTGAGGTCGAGGAGGGCACGGACGACGTCAGGGTGACCGTGGAATTCCTGCCGACGGGAGAGCGCGAGACCCTCTCCTGCGACCTCCTCGTCCACGCCACCGGCTACCGGCCGCGCGGTGTGAGCGACAACCTCGGGGAGATCGGCAAGCTCTGCCTGCGTGACGACGAGGACGCCCTCCGGGTCGGCCGGGACCACCGGGTGGCCACCGCCCCCGACGTCAGCGCGGACATCTACCTCCAGGGCGGCACCGAGCACACCCACGGCCTCACCTCGACGCTGCTCTCCACCACCGCCGTCCGCGCCGGGGAGATCTGCGCCTCGCTTCTCTCGCGCCGCGCGAGGGACCTGACGACGACGGAGGTCTGACAGGCGGATGCGGGGCCCCCGGAGTCGCTGACACCGGGGCGAGCCCGGTCGGTACGTGCCCGGCCCCAAAAAATCGGGCGTCCGAGACGGCCGCGCCCCGCCCACGCCTACCGCCGGCCGGCGTCCTCGTCGACCGCGCCCCGGCGGCGCACACCCCGGGCCAGCGCCCCGCCCAGGAACCCGGTCACGAGTCCCCACAGCACGGCGAGCCCGAGCGCGGTCCACAGATGGGGCCGCAGGAACAGTTCCCCGCCCAGGTCGCCGCCGAGGTCGCCGATGCCGATGACCGACAGTCCGTAGTGCGCGGAGATCCGTGCCACGAGACAGACCATGAGGACGGTCAGCGCGAGAGCGGCCGCCATGTGCACGGCGTGCTGCCACAGCCGTACCCGGGCGGGGGAGCGGGCGGCCATCACGAACGCGGCGGCGACCAGCAGGACGGCGTTCACGGCGAGCAGCCACCACACCCGGCTGTCGTACTCGGCGAGCGAGCCCAGGTTCAGGGTGGACACGTCGGGCCCGCGCATCACCTCGTCCAGGACCTTCGGCATCGGCAGTCCGAACGGCCCCTCCACCTGGCTGTCCCAGGTGGCGCCCAGGCCGATCGTGAAAGCCAGCCAGGTCACGTTCGGCAGGCCCAGCAGGATCACCGCGGCCGTCTCCGCGGCGTGCCCCCGGGTCAGCGCCACCACGACCGCGATCACCAGCCCGAGGCCGACGAACGCCAGCAGCAGCCCGACCATGGCGTACGCGGCCGGGCGCACCGACTCCTGGAACCGCAGCAGCCGCGGCGGAAGCGGCGCCCCGCGCGAGACCAGCAGCGCCAGGACGAGGACACCGGCGAGCCAGAGCAGACCGAAGAACAGGGTCGGCGCCATGGCCGTCTCGAACCCCACGTCGGCGGAGGTGCCGAGGAAGTCACCCACGTCGCCGAGCGGGATGTCGAAGGTCTGACGGGCGGCCAGGGCGAGGCCGATCAGTGCCGCCAGCCACAGGACGGCGATCCGGGCGGCCCAGCCGGCGAGTTCGCGGGCCCCCGCGACCGCCCGGTGGCGCAGGGGCCGCAGGAACCCGGCGGCGATCACCAGCGCGCCCACGAGGGTCACCGACAGCGGGATCACGGTCAGGCCCGCCCGGGTCTCGGCGATGGACCCGGCGCCGCCGGAGAGCTCGATCGTGCCGCCCACCGCCGTCACCACGGTGGCCGCGACGACCCGGGGGAACGCGCCGTCCGGGAGGTCCGCCGCGCCCGCCGCCCACAGCCCGAGCGACGCCACCACGATCATCGCGATCAGCCCGGCGAGCACGGCCGCCAGGGCCTGGAGCCAGCCATGGCGGGCGACCGCCCGCTCGGGAGCGGTCGCTTGCCGGGGAGGCAGGGTCCGGTGACTCACTCTTGCCACGCTAAGCACGGTGGAGACACTCCGCGCGCCGGGAGGTCCGCCGCCCGCTCGGCTTGCGGGCTGCACGGGGCCAGGGCACACAATGGCCCTGTTGTACAACAAAGCGGCGCTAAATAGATGAAAATCACACAAACACCACGTCGATCTATGCGAACCATGTGTGCCGCCGCGAAGTCCTGACGCGAAGTCCCTACGCCGGGAGAAGACCCGTGAGTTCCGAACAGCCGTCCTCCGGCCGCCCGACAGGACCGCCCTCCGGCCCGTTGTCCGGGCCCCAGCAGCCCAGCCCCACGCCGCCCAGCCCCACGCGGCCGAGCGGTCAGGTGCCCCCGGAGCCGCCGGGCGACGCCTCGGGCCCCGGCGGCACCGGCGGAACGGGAGGCTCGGGCGGTTCCGGCGGCGGACCGAGCGGCCCGGCGGGAGCAGGCGGCCGGGGAGGTCCCGGTCAGCCGTGGTGGCGGTCCGCCCCTCGCATCGCCCTCATGGTCACCGCGGCCGTCGTCGCGGTGGTCCTGGTCGTCGTCCTCACCCGCTCCGACGACTCCGGCGACTCGGCCGGCGGCGAGGTCTTCCTCCAGGCCGCGGGAAAGTCGGGCCCCGACCCCTTCACCGAGTCGACGGCCACCGACAGCTCCACCCCGCCCGAGACCCCCACGGCCACACCGAGCAGCTCGGAACCCGCCAACGTGACGCGTGCCGTGGACGGTTCGTCCCCCGGCCTCTACGGCGGCACCCGCAAGGTCTCCAGCTGTGACGTGGAGAAGCAGATCAAGGTCCTCGGGGCGAACCCCGCGAAGAACGACGCGTTCGCCTCCGTCGCCGGAGTCGAGCCCTCCGGCGTACCCGCCTACCTGCGTTCACTCACCCCGGTGCAGCTGCGCATGGACACCCGCGTCACCAACCACGGCTACCGCGACGGCGCCGCCACCAGCTACCAGGCCGTCCTCCAGTCCGGCACCGCCGTCCTCGTCGACGACCGGGGCGTGCCCCGGGTGCGCTGCGCCTGCGGCAACCCGCTGAAGCCGCCGGTCGCGCTGAAGACCACGCCGGAGCCCAAGGGCGACTCCTGGCCGTCGTACCGGCCGCAGAACGTCGTGGTCGTCGAACCCTCGACGACGGTCATCAACGTCTTCGTCCTCTACGACCCCGAGCACGACGACTGGTTCACCCGGCCCGCCGGCGACACGGGCGGGAAGGACAAGAAGACCACCCCGCCCGTCAACCAGCCCTCCCCGTCGACGTCGACGTCGTTCTCCGAGGAACCGCCCTCGAAGTCGCCCAAGCCGTGCCCCTCGGGCGGCGCGACGCAGACCGAGAAGAACAGGGACGCCGACCACGGCGCGAGCCCCTGCCCCTCCTCGTCCTCGGTGACCCCGTCCACCTCGCCCCCGTCGGCGCCGGAGACTCCGTCCACCTCGCCGCCGTCGGCGCCGCAGAGTCCCGAGACGGCCGAGGTGCCGCCGGAGGACACCACGACCTCCGGGTCGGCGTCCCTCGACAGCGTCCCGGCGCCGGTCGCCCCGGGTTCCTGACGGGCCGGCGGCGCCGACGGGGCCCTACCGCCTCACTCGTCGATCGCCGCGCCGAACAGGGCGTCCACATGGGGCGCCCCGAGGGAAGCGGCGTTGTACGTCCACGACCCGGCCGCCGTGACGCCGCCCGAGCCCGCCGAGAGCACCCAGACGTGACCGTCGCCGGTGTTCTCGCCCGGCGAGGCGGCCAGCAGTCCGAAGCGGCCGTCGCTGTTCGGGTCGGTCAGCCGGACCTGGGCGCCCCACTTGTCGCCCTTCTCGGCGGCGCCCGGCACGTCCGTGGAGTTCTGGTCCCAGGACCTGGCGCCCACCGAGGTCAGCCCGGCGGCGGAGCCGCGCAGCACCCACACGGCGCCCGCGTCCTCGACCGTGCCGATGTCCTCGCCCGCCGCGCCGATCGCCACGTCCGCGTGACCGTCCCCGTCGGTGTCCGCGACCGACAGGTCCGAGCCCCAGCCGTCACCGGCCTCGGCGACCCCCGGCACACCGGGGGAGTCCTGCACCCACCAGTCCGGATCCGCCGCCGGGCCGTCCGGACCACCGAGACGCACGCCCACCAGCCCGCCGGTCTGTGTCTCACCCGGCTGGTCGTCCGGGGAGTGCGGCTCACCGGTCACCAGGTCGTCGTACCCGTCGTTGTCGATGTCCCCGGACGCCGCGACCGGACCGCCGCGCAGATCGCGCTCGTACTTCAGTCCGTCCGCGTTGCCCGACAGGTACGCGGACCAGCCGTACCCGGGTTCGTCGCCCAGGCTCAGCCCGGACACGACGAGGTCGGCGAAGCCGTTCCTGTCGTAGTCGCCGGTGGTCATGGACACGGGCCGGATGTCGCGGGCCTCGGCCTTCGCGCCGAACCGCTGGGTGGACTCCCGGCGCATCGAACCGCGCGCCGCGTCGTCGTAGGCGAACAGTTCCACGCCGTACGGGTCGAGGACGGCGAGAAGGTCGCCGTCCGTCTCGGCGGTGAAGCGGCCGGCGGCCAGGCCGGTGCCGAACTGCTCGCCGGCGGCGGGCTCCTCGGTCTCCAGCCAGTCGCTCGCGGCGCCCGTCAGCCCGGCCTTCGAGCCCCACAGGACGGCCACGCCACCGGCGTCCTTGACGGTGCCGAGGTCCTCGCCGGGGATGCCGACCACCGCGTCGTCGAACCCGTCGCCGTCCAGGTCGCCCGTGGCGACCGCCCGGCCGAACCCGTCGCCCGGCTCGGCCGCGCCCGCGACCCCGGACGTCGACTGGCTGAATCTGGCGACATTGCTCGTGCCGATGCCCTTGGCCGAGCCGTACTGCACGGTCACCAGACCCGCGCCGCTCCTGCCGCTCACGGTGGCACCCGGCGCGCCGATCAGGACGTCCTCGTAACCGTCGCCGTTGAAGTCGCTGTTGCGGTCACTGGCCCGCGTACTGCCGGGCGAGCCGGCGTACGCGGACGGCGCGGTGGCGATCGCCGCGCCGGAGACAAGAAGAAATGTGGCAGCGGCCAGCGCTGCCGAACGGTTCTTGCGCATGTTCGGCTCCTCGAAACAACAACGGCCGGGCAGCGCGGGGGTGTCCGGAAAGGGCCCGTTCCTTGTCCGGCGTCCTGTTCGACACCGCGTGGTGAACAAGGGTTGTACGGGAGTACACGGCCGCTTCAGGAGGGCAGGGGTGCGGATTCGGCCGCGGCGGTGTGGCGGTCCGGGGTCCTCGCAGGCCGGACGGAGGGGGTGACCGGCGGAAATGGAGTGGCGGAGCGGCACGGTGACCGCCGATGCTCCTCCGTATGAGTGACCATGGTGCGACCCGTCCCGACGACCGGCCCCTGCCCGAGAGGAAGCCCGGCTGGGGCGACCGGTTCGTCGGCCCCGAAGGGGACCCGCGCGGCGACGGAGGGTTCGAGGGGGAGCGGGCCACGCTCGTCGGGTATCTGCGCAACCAGCGGCTGACCCTGGAGCTGAAGTGCGCGGATCTGGACGCCGAGGCCCTGGCCCGCCGTGCGGTGCCGCCGTCGAACATCTCGCTGCTCGGCCTCGTGCGCCACCTGGCCGGCGTGGAACAGTACTGGTTCCGCCAGGCGTTGGCGGGCGAGCCGCCGTCGCCGCGCCACTATCGCGCGGGGGACGACCCGGACGGGGACTTCAACGACGCCGTCGCGGACCCCGAGGCCGTCGCCGACGCCTGGAGGACCTGGCGGCACGAGGTCGACTTCGCCGAACGCTTCGTGGCGGCGGCCCCCGATCTCGCCCTCACCGGCCGCCACGACGGCGAGCCCATCGCCCTGCGCGAGGTCCTCGTCCACATGATCGAGGAGTACGCCCGCCACAACGGTCACGCGGACTTCCTGCGCGAACGCATCGACGGCCGCGTCGGAGAATGACGCCCAGGAGCGGGTTCCCGACGATGCGGGTTCCCGACGATTTCCCTGAGGGCGGAACGCCGACCCCTTCCCCTCCCGCCCGTGATTCCTAGGCTGGAGAAGTGAGCCAACACGCCTCGAACGAAGCCCGCGTCATCCCCCTTCGCCCGGCTACGGCCCGTCCGGCGGGGGTCCGCCCGGCGACCTCCCGTCCGTCCGGCCCACCCGCCAGGGAACCTCTCTGGCGTGACCTCGTCGGTGACGTACTGCGCCGCGAACGGCTGGCCCAGGAACGCACCTTGAAGGACGTCGCCGACGAGGCCCGCATCTCGATGCCGTACCTCTCCGAAGTGGAACGGGGCCGCAAGGAGGCCTCGTCGGAAGTCCTCGCGGCAGCCGCCCAGGCCCTGGGGCTGAACCTCGGAGACCTGCTGTCCCTGGCGCAGACGGAGCTGACCCGTCACACACCCCGCAGCGCCCCCCGCGGCACGCCCGGGGCCCCCTACAACGGCCTGTGCCTCGTGGCCTGATGTTCGCGCGAGCGGCCCTCAGACCCCCACCAGCCGCCGGTTCAACACCTCGTCCGCCAGCCCGTACGCCACCGCCTCCTCCGCCGTGAACACCTTGTCGCGATCCATGTCGGCCCGCAGACCGGACATCTCGCGCCCGGTGTGACGCGCGAGCACGTCCTCGACCTGGGCCCGGATCCGCACCATCTCCTTGGCCTGCAGGGCGAGATCGGAGACCGTGCCCTGACGGCCTCCGCTCGCCGGCTGCCCCAGCAGCACCCGCGCGTGCTCCAGCACGAAGCGCCGCCCGGGGTCCCCGCCCGCCAGCAGCACCGCCGCCGTCGAGGCCGCCTGCCCGACGCAGAACGTCGAGATCGGCGCGCGTACGTAGGACATCGTGTCGTAGATCGCCATCAGCGAGGTGAACGATCCCCCGGGCGAGTTGATGTAGATCGCGATCTCGCTCTCCGGCGCCGACGACTCCAGGTGCAGCAGCTGCGCGATGACGACGTTGGCCACCCCGTCGTCGATCTCCGTACCGAGGAAGATGATCCGCTCGGACAGCAGCCGGCTGAACACGTCGTACGACCGCTCCCCTTGCGGAGTCCGCTCGACCACGTTCGGAATCGTGTACGTCCCCATCACTGCAGTCCCATCCGTCGGCGTGACGAGGCCGGCCGCACGTCGTCGAGCGCCTCGACGACCCGGTCGACCATCCCGTACTCCCTGGCCTGTTCGGCCGTGAACCAGCGGTCGCGGTCGCCGTCCCGGGAGATCGTCTCCTCGGTCTGGCCGGTGTGCTCCGCGGTGATCCGCTCGATGGCCCGCTTGGTGAACTCCAGGTTCTCCGCCTGGATCTCGATGTCGGCGGTGGTGCCGCCGATGCCCGCCGACGGCTGGTGCATCATGATGCGCGCGTTGGGCAGCGCGTAGCGCTTGCCGTGGGCGCCCACGCTCAGCAGGAACTGACCCATGCTCGCCGCGAAGCCCATCGCCAGCGTCGAGACGTCGTTCGGGATCAGCCGCATCGTGTCGTAGATGGCGAGGCCCGCGGTCACCGAACCGCCGGGGCTGTTGATGTAGAGGCTGATGTCGGTGCGCGGGTCCTCCGCCGACAGCAGCAGCAGCTGGGCACAGACCCGGTTGGCGGAGACCTCGTCGACCTGGGTGCCGAGGAGGACGATCCGCTGGGCGAGGAGCTGCGCGGCGAGATGGTCGTCGAAGCGCGACGGCGGGGTGTCGCCCTCCTCGGCGCGCGGGGCGAGCGTCGGGGCCCGGCCGGTGGTCAGTGGAGCCACGGTTCCTCCCTGGGGGTGAACACGACCGCGGTGGCCGCTGTCTCCACTCTCCCCACGAACCGCCCCTCACCTGGCCTTTCTCTGCCCACGGCAGATTCGCCGACAGCAGAGCGGCGACCGCCCGCCGTGATCCGCCGCAGCGGACGCCCGCGCCACCGATGAGTTTCGGAAGCAGGATCGGTCGATACAGAGACGACACACCCCCGCCCGAGGAGGCACTCATGTCCAGCGACGGATTCACCATCTGCCTGTGGTTCGACGGCCGGGCCGAGGAGGCCGCCACCCACTACGTCTCGATCTTCAAGAACTCACGGCTCGGCCGCGTCACCCACTACGGGGAGGGCGCGTTCCAGCCGGCCGGCACGGTGCTCACCGTGGACTTCGAGGCCAACGGCCAGCGGTTCGTCGCGCTGAACGGCGGCCCGCAGTTCACGTTCACCGAAGCCGTCTCCTTCCAGATCCTCTGCGCCGACCAGGACGAGATCGACTACTACTGGAACAGCCTCACCGAGGGCGGCGAGCCGGGCCCCTGCGGCTGGCTCAAGGACAGGTTCGGGGTGTCCTGGCAGGTCGTGCCCACCGCCCTCATCGAGATGATCAACGACTCGGACGCGCAGAAGGCGGCCCGCGCGACGGCGGCGATGATGTCGATGGGCAAGCTCGACCTCGCCGCGCTGGAGAAGGCGTACGCGGGCGAATAGCCGTTGCGCACATCCTCGTTCCGGTGGGCGGCCCCCGTGGCCGGGCCTCCCACCAGGGCGGCACCGCGATGTCGGCGATTCTTTACCTGAGCCGGGTAGCGGCCGCAAAGGACTCCGGTGAGGCTTGGCCGTGCATCACCTGTTACCCGGAGGAACCTTGAACGTCTCCCTGGCCACCTGGCTGCTCACGATCGTCGCCCTGGGCCTCCTGGTGGCCGTCGACTTCTTCATCGGCCGAAAACCCCACGACGTGTCGATCAAGGAGGCCGGCATCTGGTCGGCCGTCTGGATCGCCCTGGCCATCGCGTTCGGCCTGGGGGTGTGGGCCGTCGGCGGGGGCAAGCCCGCGGGAGAGTTCTTCGCCGGCTTCATCACCGAGAAGTCCCTCAGCGTCGACAACCTCTTCGTCTTCGTCCTGATCATGGCGAAGTTCGCGGTGCCCTCGCAGTACCAGCAGCGCGTCCTGATGGTCGGCGTCCTCATGGCGCTGGTGCTCCGCGCGATCTTCATCGCGGCCGGCGCCGCGATCATCTCCAGCTTCTCCTGGGTCTTCTACATCTTCGGCGCGTTCCTGATCTACACCGCCTGGAAGCTGGTGGAGGACGCCCGCAAGGGCACCCACGAGGAGGAGTACGAGGAGAACAAGCTCCTCCAGGCCGTGGAGAAGCGCTTCGGGGTGGCCGACCGGTACCACGGCACCAAGCTGTGGATCGAGGAGAACGGCAAGCGCGTCATGACGCCGATGCTCGTCGTGATGCTCGCCATCGGCTCCACCGACGTCCTCTTCGCGCTCGACTCCATCCCCGCGATCTACGGCCTCACCCAGGACCCGTACATCGTCTTCACCGCCAACGCCTTCGCCCTGATGGGCCTGCGGCAGCTGTACTTCCTCATCGGCGGCCTGCTGAAGAAGCTGGTCCACCTCTCCTACGGCCTGTCGATCATCCTCGGCTTCATCGGCGTCAAGCTCGTCCTCCACGCCCTGCACGAGTCCGGGGTCCACGTCCCCGAGATCTCCATCCCCTTCTCCCTCGGCTTCATCGTCCTGGTCCTGGCCGTGACGACGGTGACGAGCCTGTGGGCCTCGAAGCGGCAGCAGCAGCGGGACCAGCGGGACCAGCGGGACGCGGCGGGCGCGGGGGACGACGAACAGGACGACGAACACACGTCGCAGCCGGTCTAGGGGCCCTGGGAGACCTCGTCGGCGATGGCCCGCGTGATCTCGCGGGCCATCCGCGTGATGCCGGGCGACACCACCGGGCACGGCCTCGGCGTGGAGGTCGTCGGGGCCAGGCAGAAGTGCAGGTAGTCCTTGTCGTGGTGGAGGGCGGTGCGGGCCCGTCCCGGCTGGGTGCAGTAGCCGTCGTGCGCACGCTCGTACGGGGTGCACGGCAGGTACTGGGTCCAGGCGTAGCGGTCGGAGGCCGGGCTCACGGCCCGGCCGGCGTCGGCGGTGATGTCCCCGGAGGCCCTGGCCCGCTTCTCGTAGAGGGCGTTCACCCGGCGCACCCGGTCCGGGGTCATCGGGTCCGGGCCCTGGAGCACCCACACGATCGTCGGCCGGTGCTCGCCGCCCGCGTTCGCGATCTGCTCGGTGAGCTGCTCGGCGGCGGCCTCGTACCGCCGGAAGTACTCCGTACGGGCCTTGCCGTAGGTGACCCCGTCCATGCAGGGCGTGTAGTCCCAGGAGTTGCCCCAGAACTGCACAACCACGTAGTCCGGGCTCAGCCGCCGCACCAGCGCGGCCGCCTTGTCCCGGGGCGGGACGAGCGACCGGTCGGCCGTGCCCTCCAGGTAGTCGCACAGGGTGGTACCCCCGTACGGCACGCTCGTGTAGACGGCTGCGAGGTCCTCCTTCAGCTGGGCGCCGAGGACCTTCTGATTCTCCATGGCGAGCGAGTCCCCGAGGTAGAGCACCTTGGGCGCCGGCTTCGCCGTACCGGCGTCCCCGCCGCTGTCCGGGGGCGCGGTGGCGGCCCGCTGACGCGTGGTCGGTGACGGGTCGGGCGCTGTCGCCGACGGAGGCGTCCCCTGCGGAGCGGACTCCGGATCCCCGCACGCGCCCAGCGACAGCGCGGCGAGCACCGCCCCGGCCACTCCCACGATCCACGCCCTGCGCATACGGCGACTCCCGCCCCGGCCGTCGAAACGGTTCCCCAGGCAAGCACAGCCCGGGTCGGGGCGGAAGACATGTGTCGGCCACGCGTGGGGGACCGGCCGAGGCACGGCCACCGCACGGGCGCCGGAGCCGAGGCGATCTTGCTCCGGCGCCGACCCCACGGGGGGCGCCCGGTTCGGCCGGACGCCCCACCCGGCCGGGTCAGGGGGTCATACCGCCGCTGCACGCGGCACCCGGCTCCGGCGTCTGCTCGCCCTGGACGTACTTGGTGAGGAACTTCCGCACCCGGGGGTCGGACGCCTTCTCCACCTTGAGCTGGTGCTCCCAGGCGCTCAGCACGATGGGTGAGGACTGGTCCTCGTAGGGGCTCATGAAGGTGTACGTCGTCTTCTTCACCAGCCCGGTCAGCGACTCGACGTCGGCCTCGGCCGCCTTGTCGTTGTAGGTGACCCAGACCGCGCCGTGCTCCAGCGCGTGCACCGCGTTCTCGTTCGGCACGGCCTTGGTGTACACCTGCTTGTCGCAGTTGACCCACACCTGGTTGTGGTCGCCGCCCACCGGCGGGCTCATCTTGTACGTGACGGGCTCGGACACGTGGTTCTGGGTGAGCTTCGACCAGCTCTTCACACCGTCGACCGGCGCGGCCTTCGCCGCCGCCTCCGCCGCCTCCTTCTCCTGCGCGGAGTCGATGAGGTACCAGCCGCCGCCGACGAGGCCGGCCAGAATGGCGGTGGTGACGCCGATCATGAGCAAGCGCGAGCGCCGCTCACGGGCCTGCTCGGCCTTGCGTATCTCCTCGACGCGGGCCCGCCGCGCCGCCTCCCTGGCCTTGGGGCTGTTCTTCCCGCCCTTGGGGCCGCCGCTGTTGGTCTTCGCCTTGGATGAAGCCATGGGGTGTCCTTCTCCCCGCCGTGACCCCGTACGGGCCCGGCGGTGCTGCTGGTCGTCCGGAATCTGTCGCGCGGGCCGGTGCCGGCCTAGACGCGGAGCAACTGCAGTTCGTGGAGATCGGGAGGGCGGGAGAGCCCCGGCTCACCCGAGCCGTCGAGCGCCGCCGGGGCCGTGGCCGTCGCGGGCTGCCAGGAGACGGCGGTGGGAGCGCCGGGCAACGGCGCCTGGCCCAGCACCGCGGCCGGGTCGGGGGAGTGGCAGGCGTGTCCGCCGGGACTGTGCTCACAGGGGTCCCGGTCCACCTGGCCCGCACGCGCGACGGCGGGTCCCTCCGCCACGGGTACTGCCGACACCGTGTGCGGGCGCTGCGCCGGCGCCTCACCGGGAGGCGCGCCCGCGCAGAACATCAGGAACGTGGTCAGGGCCGAGGCGACCACCAGCAGTACGCGCGCCGACCGGCCCCGGGCGCACGGCAGCACCGAACGTCTGAACGGCCGGCCGGGCATGGAGCCACCTCACGAGTCGAGGCGAACGGGAGTGCGAGCGTCGCTGAAATTATCAGACGGCGCACAGCCGTGGTCCCGACCCGGGGATCCCGTGCCGGTTTCACGCGGTCCGTCCCCTTCGGCGCGCGTCCGCGAGCAGCCCTGGTTAGCGTGAGAGCCGGGAGACCACCTGTCGGACCGAGGAGAGACGCGCGATGGCCGCACACCCCGAGGGAACGCCCTGTTGGGTCGACGCGATGTTCAGTGACGTCGAGGGGGCGAAGAGTTTCTACGGAGACGTACTGGGCTGGACGTTCGGCGAGTCGTCGTCCGAGTACGGCAACTACACCCAGGCGTACGCGGACGGCAAGGCGGTGGCCGCCGTCGTTCCGCCGATGCCCGGCCAGGAGGGCCAGTCGGCCTGGTGCCTGTACTTCGCCTCGCCGGACGTGAACGCCACGGCGGCCAGGATCCGTGACAACGGCGGCGAGGTGCTGATGGAGCCGATGCGGGTCGGCGAGTTCGGCTCCATGCTGCTGGCCCGTTCCCCCGACGGCGTCGTCTTCGGGGCCTGGCAGGCGGGCGCCCACGAGGGTTTCGAGGTGATGGGCGTGCCCGGCGCGTACGTGTGGGCCGAGGTCTTCACCCGCGAACCCGAGAAGTCCGACGCGTTCTTCCCGGCCGTCTTCTCCTTCCGGGCCAAGCGGATGGACGACCCCGACAACCCGCAGATGGACTTCCGGGTCTTCGAGCTGGGGCAGGGCCCGCTGCTCGGCAGGATGAAGATGACGGCGGAGGACTTCCCGCCCGAGGTGCCCTCGTACATCAACGTGTACTTCACCGTCGCCGACTGCGACGCCGCGGTCGCCCGGGCCACCGAGCGGGGCGGGATCCTGCGCTTCGGACCGATGGACACCCCCTTCGGCCGTTTCGCGGCGCTCAGCGACCCGCAGGGCGCGTCGTTCTCGGTCATCGACGTCAGCCACACGAAGGGCGAGATGCCGGAGCTCACCGACGTCGGCTGAGGGGCCCGGCCGGACACGTGGGGGCAGGGGGCCCATGGGCGGTCCCCTGCCCCCACCCATGGCATGATCGAGCGCATGCCGGAACGTGTTGTGGCCGCCTGTGACGGAGCCTCCAAAGGAAACCCCGGACCAGCGGGCTGGGCCTGGGTGGTCGCCGAGGACGCTGAGATCCCCACCCGGTGGGAGGCCGGCCCGCTGGGCAGAGCCACCAACAACATCGCCGAACTCACCGCACTGGAACGGCTGTTGACGGCCACCGACCCGGCCGT
The DNA here is from genome assembly GCF_000383595.1 of Streptomyces bottropensis ATCC 25435. Taxonomy (NCBI): domain Bacteria; kingdom Bacillati; phylum Actinomycetota; class Actinomycetes; order Kitasatosporales; family Streptomycetaceae; genus Streptomyces; species Streptomyces bottropensis. Next base: position 4,700,990 of record NZ_KB911581.1, read on the forward strand.
CCCGATCGAGATCCGCATGGACTCCCAGTACGCGATGAAGGCGGTCACCACCTGGTTGCCGGGCTGGAAGCGCAACGGCTGGCGCACGGCCGCCGGCAAGCCGGTCGCGAACCGGGAACTCGTGGTCCGCATCGACGAGTTGCTCACCGGCCGTACCGTGGACTTCCGCTACGTGCCCGCGCACCAGGTCGACGGCGATCCCCTCAACGACTTCGCCGACCGCGCGGCGAGCCAGGCGGCCGTCGCCCAGGAACCGGCCGGCACCGAGCTGGGCTCCCCGGAACCGCCGGCCGCGCCCGACGCCGTCCCGTCGCGCTGGAGCGCGGCGAAGAAATCAGGAAAGTCCGGGAAGCCCGCCAGGTCCGGCACCCGGACCGGCTCGGCCTCGGCGTCGTCCCGCACCATCAAGGCGAAGTTCCCCGGCCGCTGTCTGTGCGGCCGCCCCTACGCCGCGGGTGAGCCCATCGCCAAGAACGACCAGGGCTGGGGCCACCCGGAGTGCCGTACGGCGGCGTCGGCCGGAGCCGAGTAGCCGCCGCACGGCACAGTGCTCTCGCGGGAGGGCGCGGGCGTCACACGACGGCGCCGCGCCACTCCCCGCTCTCCCGGCCGCGCTTCTCGATGAACGTCTTGAAGCGCTCCAGGTCGCCCTTGGTCTGCCGCTTCACGACCCCCAGCTTGTCGGCCACCTTCTCGGCGGTGCCCGTGGGCTCGAAGTCCATCTGCAGCATGACCTTCGTGCGCTCCTCGGAGAGGTGGTGGAAGGTGACGACGCCGGCCTGACGGGCCTCGCCGCCCACCGTCGTCCACGCCACCCGCTCGTCCGGGATCTGCTCGGTGATCTCCGCGTCGAACTCCCGCCGCACGCCGTCCACCTTGGTCACCCAGTGCGTGAGTGTGCCCGAACGCTGCTCGATCCGCTCGACCCCGCTCATGAACTCGGGAAACGTCTCGAACTGCGTCCACTGGTTGTAGGCGGTCCGGACGGGGACGTGGACCTCGACGGACTCCTCGATCTGGGTCATCGGTCGCCTCCTCACATCGGTTGCGTGTCGATCGCGTCCGGGTCGCCCCGGGCGCGTCCGGAGCGGGTACCCAACTCCCCGAGGATCAACGCGCCAACACGGTCAGGCCGCGTCGAACGTGTAGTGGGCGGTGTGGTCCAGCAGCGCCGCCGGAGTGGTGTCGTTCCACGGCTTCATCGGCTCGTTCAGATCGACGACGTTCGCGGTCCCGGCGGCCGGCACGTACGCGGCGCCGGGGTGCAGGCGCTGCCAGTCCGCCCACAGCTTGTCGACGAACGCGTGGTGCAGCCAGAAGACGGGGTCGTTGGGGGAGACCCCGGTGCCCATCTGGCCGCCCACCCAGACATGCACCCGGTTGTGCAGGTTGACGCCCCGCCAGCCCTCCAGGTGGTTGCGGAAGCCGTCCGAGGCGCTGTTCCAGGGCGCCATGTCGTACGTCGGCATCGCGAGCACCGAGTCCACCTCGGCTCGGGTCGGCAGCTGCCGCACCCCGGCGCCGAGGGAGCGGCGCAGGTAGGTACGGCCGTCGATCCGTACGTTGATCGGCCAGTTCCCGGTGGCCGCCGCGAAGGGCCCGTCCATCACCTGTCCGTCGCGGCTGCGCCCGGTGCCGCCGAGGAAGTCGGGTGCCCACAGGGACGCGCGGGTCGTGCGGTCGGCCGTCCAGTCCCAGTAGGGCAGGGCGACGGCCGGGTCCACGGACTGCAGGGCCCGCTCGAACTCCAGCAGGAATCTGCGGTGCCAGGGGAGGAAGGACGGCGAACGGTGGCCCGTGCGTTCGCCGTTGTCGGTGTCGCCGAGGATGAACGCGTTGTGCGTCGTGACGAACTCGTCGTAGCGGCCGGAACGCTTCAGCGCGATCAGCGCGTCGACGAGGCGCCGCTTCTCTTCGGCGGTCAGGGTCGCCTGGTTCTTGCGTACGGTCATGGCTCTGCGGCTCCTTGCGGTGGTCCGGTGGTGCGGGTGCGGGTCAGTTGAAGGGGACGAGACGGGCGCCCTGGAGTTCGTCGACCGCCGCGCGGGCGGCGGCGCGTGGGGTCGGCACGGGGGAGTAGTGGCTGACGACGCTGATCCAGCTGCCGTCGGCGTTCCGCATGACGTGCAGTTCGGCCCCGTCGACGAACACGGCGTACCCGGCGCCGTGATGGTGGCCGCCGCCGTCGGTCGCGTGCCCCTGTATCCGGCGGCCCCGGTACACCTCGTCGAAGGTCTGCGGGGCCTTGCGGTCCTGGTGGGTGGCGTGGTCGTCCGCGGCGGCGGCGGTGAGCGGGGCGCCGACGGTCACGGCGAGGGCGGCCGCGGCGCCGAGGGCGTGGCGGCGGGTGATGTCGGGCATGCGAGATCCTCCTGGACATGGGGGGATTGATGACTCGTCATGCCTATCGATCAGGTGGGGAACGGGAGAAATCCCCGGAAGCCGGTTGGCCGTGATCAGGACAATCACGTACATGTCGTGCAAGGTTGAACAAAGATGATCTTGCTGTTGTGGATCTTCGAGTAGGGGTGGAGGGGGAAATTCCGCCCGGCGGTGAGGTCGCGGCCGATGATCTTGCGGTGGGTCTGCGGATCCTGTGGCCGGTGTCACGCGCGCAAAGTGGCGTGAATCCCGGGAGCGTCCGCGCTGCTACTCTTCGTGGTCAATTGATCGCTTTGCGCAGCGAAATGGGAGTGTGCGTGAAGATCGCGTGCGTCGGCGGAGGACCCGCAAGCCTGTACTTCTCGATCCTGATGAAGCGGCAGGACCCGTCCCACGACATCACCGTCCATGAACGGAACCCGGCCGGATCGACGTACGGCTGGGGCGTGACCTACTGGTCGGAGCTACTGGACAAGCTCCGCGAGCAGGACCCCGAGACGGCCCTCGCCATCAGCGAGAACTCCGTCACCTGGGACCGCGGGGTGGCGCATGTCCGCGCCCGCAGGACGGTCCAGCCGGGCGACGAGGGCTTCGGCATCGGCCGACGCCGGCTGCTCGAACTGCTCGCCGAACGCGCGCGGGCCCTGGGTGTCCGCGTCGAGTACGAGGACGCGATCACGGCCGACGACCTGCCGGACGCCGATCTCGTCGTCGCGGGCGACGGGGTCAACAGCACCGTGCGCGAGCGGTACGCCGGCCGGTTCGGCAGCGACATCACGCTCGGCCGCAACACCTACATCTGGCTCGGCACCACCAAGGTCCACGACGCCTTCACCTTCTCCTTCCAGGAGACCGACCACGGCTGGATCTGGGCCTACGCCTACCCCTTCAGCGACGAGCAGAGCACCTGTGTCATCGAGTGCTCCCCGCGGACGCTGAACGGCCTGGGCCTGGACCGCCTCAGCGAGGCCGACGGGCTGGCCCTGCTGGAGAAGCTGTTCGCCGACATCCTGGACGGCCACCCCCTCCTCGGACGCGCCCAGGACGACGGCACCGCCCAGTGGCTCACCTTCCGCACCCTGACCAACCGCACCTGGCACCACGGCAACCTCGTCCTGCTGGGCGACGCCGCCCACACCACCCACTACTCCATCGGCGCCGGCACGACGCTCGCCCTGGAGGACGCGATCTGCCTGGCCGAATCGCTCGGCGCCCACCCGGACACGGAGGCGGCGCTCGACGCGTACGAGCGGCGGCGCAAGTCCGAGCTGCTGCGGCTGCAGAGCGCGGCACGCCACAGCGCGCAGTGGTACGAGAACATCCAGCGGTACATCGACCTGCCCCCGGAGCAGATGTTCGCGCTCCTCGGCCAGCGCCACTCGCCGCTGCTGCCGTACGTGCCGCCGCAGCTCTACTACCGCCTCGACCGCGCGGCCGGCCGTCTGGAGGCCCTGCGCCGCCTCAAGCGCTGGCTGGGCCCGAAGCTGGCCCGGTCGTCACAGGCGCGTGCCCTCGCCGACGCCGACCGGAGGTAACGCGCCCCCGGCCCCCCGGGGCCGTACGGCTAACGCACGCCGCGCGGCCGGAACTGGACGCTGATGCGCGGCCCCACCGCCCGCGTCGACTTGGGGACCGCGTGGTCCCAGGTGCGCTGGCAGGAGCCGCCCATCACGATCAGGTCGCCGTGCCCCTGCGGAAACCTCAGGGTCTCCCCGCCGCCGTGCGGGCGCAGGGCAAGATCGCGGGGGTCGCCCAGGGACAGGATGGCCACCATCGTGTCCTCCCGGGCGCCCCGCCCGATCCGGTCGCCGTGCCAGGCCACGCTGTCCCGGCCGTCGCGGTAGAAGCACAGCCCCGCCGTGGCGAACGGTTCGCCCAGCTCGGAGCCGTAGTGCGCGGACAGTGCCTCCCGGGCCTCGTCCAGGACGGGGTCGGGGAGGGCGTCCTCGGCGCCGTAGTACGCGAGCAGTCGCGGTACGTCCACGACCTGCTCGTACATCTGGCGCCGCTCCGCCTTCCAGGGCACCTCCTCGGCGAGCCGCGTGAAGAGGGAGTCGGCGCCGGTGAGCCATCCCGGCAGCAGGTCGATCCAGGCCCCGGCGCCCAGCTCGCGCCGGCGCAGCCCGTCGAGGGGGCCGAGGCGGAGGTCGTCGGACTGGTCGAAGAGGGAGCCCTGGAGGTGCGTGGCCATACGGCCAGCGTACTCCCAAATTCGAAAGCATGTTCGCTCGCGAGGTGGGGGCCGTCGAAGGGCCCGGGGACCTCTGCTCCCTCCTCCGCCGTCGATCAGTGCTGCTGGGCCTTCTGCGGCGTCACCTCGCTCGGTCGTACGACCACGAAGCCCTCGCCCTCCAGCTTCAGCTGCACGGCCTCCCCGGAGCCGCCCCGGATCATCGAGCCGAAGGACTGGGAGCGGTGCAGCGAGGTGCTCAGATGCGCCGTCCAGCCCACGACCGCGTCGGTGTCGACGAACACGGGCAGCTGCGGGGAGACCGGGATGACCAGCGGGTTACCGTCACACACGAGGCCGAGTCTGCCCTGCCCGGTGAACACGCTGTTGAACAGGCCGCCGCCGGTCATGCCGGCGCCCTTCACGGTCTTGATCTCGTAGGACAGCGAGGCGTCGAAACAGAGCACGTTGCGGCCGTTGACGGTGAACACGTCGCCCGGCTCGACGTCGACGACGAAACAGTTCTGCGCCTCGTGCGCGAACCAGGCCTCGCCCTGACCGCGCACGGCCATCAGCGGCAGCCCCTCCCCGGTGACCGCGCGCTTGAGCATGCCGCCCACGCCCTGGCCCTTGCGTTCGAACTGCAGGTTTCCCCGGTAGGCGATCATCGCGCCCTGCCGGGCGAGCATCTCGCCGTTGACGGCGTACTTGATGGACTTGGCGTTCTGGACGGTCATCCCGGGCGCGTGCGCCGGCTGGACCATGTTCTCGTGGGAGAAAAGATCACTCTTCATACGGGCATGCTGTCCCGGAGTGCCCGATTCCGCCAAGCGACGCGCGGAGCAGGCGAATTGGGGCGCCTGACAACGCCGTGATCGGGATGGTAGAAGCGGACACATGAACAACAAGACCGTCGGCGTCGACCTCCCGGACCGCCGGGGCCGCACCGGACTCGACCGCACCGGCCGGGACCTGACCGGCAACCCCCGCGTCAAGGTGCGGGACGTGCGACTGCTGTCCAGCCACTGGTACGTGGAGCGCACCACCACCTTCGACTTCCGGCACGCCGACGGCACCTGGAGCACCCAGGAGCGCGAGACGCACGACCGGGGCAACGGCGCCACCGTCCTGCTCTACGACGCCGCCCGCGAAACCGTCCTGCTCACCCGGCAGTTCCGCTACCCGGCCTACGTCAACGGGCACCCCGACGGGATGCTCGTCGAGACCCCCGGCGGCCTGCTCGACAAGGAGGACGAGCACCCCGAGGTCGCCGTGCGGCGCGAGGTGATCGAGGAGACCGGCCACACCATCGGCGAGATCCAGCACGTCTTCGACATCTACATGAGCCCCGGCTCGGTCACCGAACGCGTCAGCTTCTACGCCGCCTCCTACGGCCCGTCGACCCGGACCCACGAGGGTGGCGGCCTCGACGAGGAGGGCGAGGACATCGAACTCGTCGAACTGCCCTTCCGTCAGGCCCTGCGGATGATCCGCGGCGGCGAGATCGCCGACGCCAAGACCATCATGTTGCTCCAGTGGGCGGCGCTGGAGGGGCCGTTCGCGGCCGGGGACCGGGAGTAGCGGGAGCGGCTCACGGGTCGAGCGCCTCGGCGGCCTCGGCGGCGACCGCTTCCGCCACGGCCGTCAGTGTCGGGGAGTCGAGCTTCCACTGCTGCCAGAACAGCGGGGTGTCCACGGGCCGCTCCGGCGCCAGGTTGACGAGCCGTCCGGCGGCGAGCAGCGGCTCGGCCTGCGCCGCCGGCACCATGCCCCAGCCCATCCCGGCGGCCACGGCGTGGGCGAAGCCCTCGGACGTCGGCACGTAGTGCCGTCGCGCCCCGGCCGGACGGCCCCGCGTCAGCCGGCGGACGAAGGCGTTCTGGAAGTCGTCCCGCCGGTCGAAGAACACCACCGGCGCGTCCCCGATCACGTCCTTGAGCGGCACACCCGAACCGACGCCGAGCCGGCGCTCCGCGAACGCGGGCGAGGCACACGGCACGTACCGCATGCGGCCGAGCGGCCGGACCGAACACCCGGCCACCGCCTCCGGTGCCGAGGTGACCGCGGCCGTCACCAGGCCCTCGCGCAGCAGCCGGGCCGTGTGCTGCTCGTCCTCGCGCCGCAGTTCGTAGCAGGGGCGCAGCTCCTCGGGCACGCGGGTGAGGGCGGGCAGGAACCAGGTGGCCAGGGAGTCGGCGTTCACCGCGATGGACACCCGCGTGGTCTCGCCGGCGCCGGTCATGCCGAGCGCGGTGTGCGCGTCGTGTTCGAGGCGGGCCAGCTGACGCGCGAACCGGACGATCACCTCGCCGGACTCGGTCGTCCGCACCGGCTTCGCTCGGACCAGCAGGACCCGTCCGACCCGCTGCTCCAGCGCCTTGACCCGCTGACTCACCGCCGACGGCGTCACGTGCAGGGCGGCGGCCGCCGCGTCGAACGTGCCCTCGTCCACCACCGCGAGCAGGGTGCGTACCAGATCGGCCGGAAGCTGAGACATCACGAACGCTAATGATACGTAAGAATCATTAGCTGTACGCATGGGTGCCGCGTTTCCTAGCGTGAGGGGTGTGTTCAGCGAAATGACCGCCCTCGCGGCCGGATTCGGCACCGGCCTGTCCCTCATCGTCGCCATCGGCGCCCAGAACGCCTTCGTCCTGCGCCAGGGGCTGCACCGCGACGCCGTGCTCCCCGTCGTGGCCATCTGCGCCCTCTCCGACGCGGTGCTGATCGCCCTCGGGGTCGCCGGGGTCGGTGCGGTGGTCGTCGCCTGGCCCGGCGCGCTCAAGGTGGTCGCCCTGGTCGGCGGCGGCTTCCTCCTGGTCTACGGCGCCCTGGCCGCCCGCCGCGTCCTGTGGCCCGGCGACGCCGCCCTGCGCGCGGACAGCGGCTCCGCGGGCTCACGGCGCCGGGCCGTCCTCACCTGTCTGGCCCTGACCTGGCTCAACCCCCACGTCTACCTCGACACCGTGTTCCTGCTCGGCTCCATCGCCTCCGACCGCGGCCCCCTGCGCTGGACCTTCGGCCTCGGCGCCGGCCTCGCCAGCCTCTGCTGGTTCGCCGCCCTCGGCTTCGGCGCCCGGCTGCTCAGCCGCTTCCTGGCCCGCCCGTCGGCCTGGCGGGTCCTGGACGGCCTGGTCGCGGTGACGATGCTCGCGCTCGGCGGCATGCTGATCGCCGGAGCGTGACCCCCCCGGCGGGCACGGGTCCGCGGCCGCCGGCGGCGCGGGTCGCGGCGACGGCATGTGAGACGGACGCCCGACCGCCTGTCCCGGCGGTGGCGATCTCCGCGATAGTGGTGCCCGAATCGAAAGATGTATCGAGCATCAGGATGCCCGTGGACACCACCCAGAGCAGCGCAGGCGACGAGACCACACCGGAGGACGACGCCCCGACGCCACCCCGCCGGGGCCGGCGCCGCTGGGCGATGGACACCCGCCCCCTGCGCCGCCCCGCCTACCGGCGCCTGTGGTCGTCCACCGTCGTCACGGCGGTCGGCAGCCAGCTGACCGCCGTGGCCGTACCCAAGCAGATCTACGACATCACCGGCTCCTCCGCCTGGGTGGGCTACGCGAGCCTCGCCGGCCTGCTGCCCCTGGTGGTGTTCGCGCTGTGGGGCGGCGCGGTCGCCGACAGCGTGGACCGCCGCACCCTGCTGCTGGTCACCAACACCGGTATCGCCGTCACCTCGGTGCTGTTCTGGGTGCAGGCCGTCACCGGCCTCGAATCGGTGTGGACGCTGATGGCACTGCTCGCCCTCCAGCAGGCGTTCTTCGGCCTCAACGCACCCGCCCGCAACGCCTCCGTGGCCCGGCTGGTCCCCGCCGACGAACTGGCCGCGGCCGCCGCCCTCGGCTCGACCGTGATGCAACTCGGTCTGGTGGCAGGCCCCTTGCTCGCCGGCGCCCTCATCCCGATCATCGGCCTGGCCGAGCTGTACCTGATCGACGCTCTGGCCCTGTGCGTCACCCTCTGGGCGGTCCACAGACTGCCGTCCCTGCCGCCCCTGGACGACACGACGACCCGGCGCGCCGGCTGGCGGGAGGTCCTCGCGGGCCTCCGCTACATCGCCCTGCACAAGGTGCTCCTGCTGTCCTTCCTCGCCGACATCATCGCGATGGTCCTGGGCATGCCCCGCGCCCTCTTCCCCCAGCTCGCCGACACCACGTACGCCCCCTACGACGAGGGCCTCGCCCTCGGCCTGCTGTTCGCCGCCATCCCCATCGGCGCCGTCCTCGGCGGTCTGCTGTCGGGCACCTTCTCCCGCTCCCGCCGGCACGGCCTGATGGTGATCGCGGCGGTCATGGGCTGGGGCGCGGCCATCACGGGCTTCGGGCTCAGCACCAGTCTCTGGTTCGCCGTGCTCTTCCTCGCCGCCGCCGGTGTCGCGGACATGGTCTCCATGATCTTCCGCGGTGCCATCCTGCTGTCCGCCGCGACCGACGAGATGCGCGGCCGGATGCAGGGCGTCTTCACGGTGGTCGTCGCCGGCGGGCCCCGCCTCGCCGACGTCCTGCACGGCACCGCCGGCGCGGCCTTCGGCGCCCGGACGGCCGTGGTCGGCGGCGGCCTGCTCGTCATCGCCGCGATGCTGCTCCTGGCGACCGTGTCACCGGCACTGAGGCGGTACCGGATCTGACCGATCGGCACCTCCGTCCCCATCCGTCCCACATCCGTCCCACCTCCGTTCCCCATCCTTCCCTCCTGTCCGCGTCCGGTCCGCCACCGCCGTTTCGTACGCTGGGCAGCCGCACCCCCCACAGGCAGGAGTCGCAACGATGCGGTACGTGAAGCTCGGCTCGACAGGTCTGGACGTGTCCCGGATCTGTGTGGGCTGCATGAGTTTCGGGATCCCCGACCGGGGCCCGCACGAGTGGACCCTGGACGAGGAGGCGTCACGTCCGCTGATCCGGCAGGCGCTGGACGCCGGGATCAACTTCTTCGACACGGCGAACGTCTACTCCGACGGCACCAGCGAGGAGATCGTCGGCCGTGTGCTGGCGGAGTTCGCGCGGCGCGAGGAGATCGTCCTCGCGACGAAGGTGAACGGCGCCATGCACCAGGGCCCCAACGCCCTGGGCCTGTCCCGCAAGGCGATCATGACGGAGATCGACGCCAGCCTGCGGCGCCTCGGCACCGACTACGTGGACCTCTACCAGATCCACCGCTTCGACGCGCACACCCCGGTCGAGGAGACGATGGAGGCCCTGCACGACGTCGTGAAGGCGGGCAAGGCCCGCTACATCGGCGCGAGTTCGATGTACGCCTGGCAGTTCGCGAAGATGCAGCACACCGCCCGCCTGCACGGCTGGACGCGGTTCGTGTCCATGCAGAACCACTACAACCTCCTCTACCGCGAGGAGGAGCGCGAGATGCTGCCGCTGTGCGAGGACCAGAGCGTCGCCACCCTGCCCTGGAGCCCGCTCGCCCGCGGCCGGCTCACCCGCGACTGGGACACCGTCACCGCACGCGCCGAGAGCGACACCTTCGGCAAGACCCTCTACCAGGAGGGCGACCGCGAGATCGTCGACGCCGTCACCCGGATCGCCGGCGAGCGCGACGTGCCCCGCGCCCGGGTCGCCCTGGCCTGGCTGCTGAGCCGTCCGACCGTCACCGCGCCCATCGTCGGCGCGACCGAATCCCACCACCTCGACGACGCCGTGGCCGCGCTCGACGTCACCCTGACGGAGAAGGAGATCGAGGAACTGGAGCGGCCCTACACGCCCCGCGCGATCAGCGGCCACTGAGCCGAGGCGGCGCCCGGCTCCCCCGGGGCGGGCGCTTGTCGCGCCGGGAGCGCCGGCGTCACAGTCGGGAGTACTCCAGGCGCACGGTGGTGGCGAGGCGGGCCAGCGCCTCCTCGGCGCCCTCGCGGTCGGTCTTGTCGAGGCGGGCCAGGGCGTCCGCGGCGGCCACACGGACCTTCTGGGGCACCTCGTCGAGGGCCGCCATGCGGTAGGCGATGGTGCGCCGGGCCGCGCGCTCCTCGGCGCTGACGCCGTGCGGCCCGGTGCGGGGGAAGACGGCGGCCTCGTAAGCGGTGACGTGGATGAGCACGCCGTGCGCGATGCCCTCGGCGTAGCCCCGCTGCCCGGCCTGCCGCTGGGCCATGGCGAAGTGCGCCATGGCCCGTCGCCGCACGATCAGCGAGCCCACCATGCCGACGAGCCCGGCGCACACCGCCGCCCCCAGGGCCACGGGGCCGCCGCCGATCAGCGCGCCTATGAGGGCGCCGACCGCCATCAGCAGACAGGTCAGCCCGGTGGTGAGCATCAGCAGGGCGCGCGCGGGTGTGAAGGTGGCCATGACGTGCAGTGTCTCAGCCCCGCGCGGGGGCGGGCGCGGTGGCCCGGTGGGGGAGGGGGCGACGCGGGCCATGCCGAACGGTCGGTCCGTGCCCGGACGGCGGGCCGCCCGGCGCCGGAGCGCCCCGGGCGCCGCCTGCGTGCCGCTCACGCCGTGAGCACCGTTTCGAGTGACCCGGCGGTACTCGCCCCGGGTCGGCCCGCCTCCCACGGGGAAGCGGAACGACCACCGCCGCGGGGACCACGGAGCCCGCCTGGCGCTCCCCGTTTCGTCGTCAACTACCCGCCGCCGTACGAAGATCAGGTGTCTGCATAGGGTGGGGCCTGTGACAACCAGCGACACCGGTGAGGCCGTCGCGTACCAGAGCGCGACCGAGGGGGAGACCGCCGTCCGATGAACCAGATCCTGTTTGCCGGGGCCATCGGCCTGTTCCTGACGCTGATCGGCACCCCGCTGCTGATCAAGCTGCTGGCACGGAAGGGCTATGGGCAGTACATCCGCGACGACGGCCCGCGCGGCCACGCCGGCAAGCGCGGCACCCCCACGATGGGCGGTATCGCCTTCATCCTGGCCACGGTCGTCGCCTACGTCGCGACCAAGGTCATCACCGGGGAGAGCCCGACGTACCCCGGTTTCCTGGTGCTGTTCCTGATGGCGGGCATGGGTGTGGTCGGGTTCCTCGACGACTACATCAAGATCGTGAAGCGGCGTTCGCTGGGGCTGCGGGCCGGGGCGAAGATGGCCGGTCAGCTGATCGTGGGCATCGTGTTCGCCCTTCTCGCCATCCGGTTCGCCGACGAGCGGGGCCAGACGCCGGCGTCCCTGAAGCTGTCGTTCGTCACCGACTTCGGCTGGACCATCGGGCCGGTGCTGTTCGTGGTGTGGGCCCTGTTCATGATCCTGGCCATGTCGAACGGGGTGAACCTGACCGACGGTCTGGACGGCCTCGCCACCGGGGCGTCGGTGATGGTCTTCGGCGGCTACACCTTCATCGGCCTGTGGCAGTTCCAGAACTCGTGCGCCAACGCCATGGAACTCACCGACCCCGCCTCGTGCATCGAGGTGCGCGACCCGCTCGACCTCGCGGTCGTCGCGGCCGCCCTGATGGGGGCCTGCTTCGGGTTCCTGTGGTGGAACACCTCGCCGGCCAAGATATTCATGGGGGACACCGGGTCCCTCGCCCTCGGCGGCGCCCTCGCCGGCCTCGCGATCTGCTCCCGCACCGAACTGCTCCTCGCCGTCCTCGGCGGGCTGTTCGTCCTGATCACCCTGTCGGTGGTCATCCAGGTGGGCTCGTTCAAGCTGACCGGCAAGCGGGTCTTCCGCATGGCCCCGCTCCAGCACCACTTCGAACTCAAGGGCTGGTCCGAAGTCCTGGTCGTGGTCCGCTTCTGGACCATCCAGGGCATCTGCGTGATCGCCGGCCTCGGCCTGTTCTACGCGGCGTGGGCCGCGGGCTGAGAGGAACGAGCGACGGGGTCCGGGCGGAGGCCACCGCCCCGGCCCACCCCGTGTCCTCCGGGACGCCGGCCGTCAGCCGGAGCACCATGCCCCGTCGCAACGGCCCCTCCGGCACGCTCGGGTCCTCGAAGTCGTCGGACGGCTCCCGGGCCATGCCGAGACGCCGCATCACCGCCTGGGAACGGAGGTCGCCGGCGGTGGTCACGCGACGAGGGCCTCCGGCAGACGCAGACGCAGGCAGGCACGTGAGGCCGACGTCCACCACGGCCCGCCCGGCCTCGGTGGCACAACCCTGGCCCCAGGCCGTACGCGCCGGCCGCCGGCCCGCCTCCACGCCTGAGAACGGCATGTTCTCGTCCACCGGATCCAGCCCGGCGAAGCCGACGGACTCGCCCGTGGCGCGCGCCTCGGGATCGGCGTTCAGGGCCACCCGGGGGGCCAGGTCGGACTCCCGCCAGGCGCGCAGGAGCAGGCAGTCGGGTCGAGGTTCGGTTGCCGCTACGGTTCCCTCGGCGTCGGACGGCCGCGGTATCGCCACCCGCTCACGTCGCAGGCTCCGCCGCCGTGGCACCCGCCGCCTACAGCCCTCCGCCCGCCCCCAGCCCGCACCGCACCGCCCGAAGGTGGTCGGTCAGCGGGCCGAGGCCCACGTCGTGACGGCGTTCGTCGACCGTCTCGGGGTGGCGGATGGGATACGGGAAGAGGGTGCCGGGGTCGATCCGGGTGCCGTAGAACTGGGGCTGGCTCAGGGCCACGGCACAGTGGTCGGCGATGTAGGCGTGGTGCACGGCGGGACAGCTGCCGTCCGCGACCGCCTCGGCGATCAGATCGCGGCAGGTGAGCTGGAAGCCGAGGTCGGGAGAGTTCAGGAGGAGCATCAGGGCCGCCGTGGAGGCGGTTTCGCCCACCGACTCGGCCGTGGGCCAGCCGTGGCGGGCGACGATCGCGCGGAGTGCGTCCCCGTTGCCGGCCCGGCACTCGGCGATACGGTCCCGGGCCCGCGCGGTGGGCGCGGACCGGGCCTCGTGGGCCAGTCGCCGCTCGTCCTCGGCCCTGCGCACCAGTTCGGCCGCGACCACCCCGCGACGCGGTGATGCCGTGCCGGGCGTCGGCTCCGTCGTGTTCTCCATGGCCGGGGCGCCCCTCACATCGGCCCCCGGAAGGCGTGCGAGAACCGCTCCTCGCGCGGGGTCACGGCAGCCTCACCGAGTCCCGGGGGCGGCCTGCCCCGCCGTACGGGGCCTCATGGACGCTCCGCCGGGGGCCGTGCGCTGTCGCGGCAGGGATCCGTCGGCGGGGCGCGCCGACCCTGACTGCCGTCATCGGGTTCCTCCGTGTCCTCATGGTGGCGGGGGCGACCGGCGTGGCGGGCCGCCGGTGCTGTTGTCGCAGACAACAGCACCGGGCCCACGAAACGCCAGGTGGTGGAGGGGTTGTGCAGGTGCGAGCGGGGAGTGGCGCGCGCTGTACGGGTTCCCGACCATGGCGAACGTCGACGAGAACCGCTGGAACCGCCGGATTCGACGGCGTCGTCGCCCGCGTCGGCGGTTCGCGCGGCGGCACCTTCGAGCAGGCGGACGGTGCCGACCGGGCGGCCACCTGGGAACTGGACGTCGGACACACCGCCCGCCGCGTCCGGTCCGCCCTGCCGTTTCTGCGCGCGGCCGACGGCGGCTCGGTCGTGCTGGTCGGCTCGATCTCGGGCTGGAAACCGGGACGACCCGCGCTGTACGGGGCGGCGAAGAGGGCCCTCATCCATCTGGCCGCCTCCCTGGCCCGCGAGCTGGGTCCGGACCGTATCCGCGTCGACGCCGTGTCACCGGGTTCGATGCTGATCCCCGGCCGCCGCCGGGACCGTATGCGCCGTGAAGATCCACCGGCGTACGAGAACTTCGCCGCGGCGGAGCTGCCGACCGGTGCCCCCCGTCACTCCGCACGAGGTGGCGCGCACGGTGGTGTTCCTGCTCTCCGACTGGGCGACAGGTGTCTTTGGCGCCCACCTGCCCGTGGACCGGGCCCAGAACGCGCCCTCGCCTGACGGCCACTGAACCGCGCAACCCTCAGGCGGCCGCCCCCAGCACCACCCGCGACCGGCGTTCGAAGTCCTGTACGAGGGGCTCGTCGCGGCGGGACGTCAGCCGGCCGCGGAAGTCGCGCAGGGCCTGGATGGACCGTTCGCTGTGCACACCGCTGAGCGCGTCGAGCGCGACGGTGGCAGTGGCGATCGCCTCGTCCAGACGGTTCTGCTGGAGGTGGGCCGTCGCGAGGACGGACCGGCTGATGGCCTGGCGGCGGCGGCGGTCGGCGTGCGCGCGCACCGACTCGCCCGCCGTGTGCTCGGCCTGCGCGGCGAGACCCAGATCGCGGAAGCAGAGGGCGGACTCGGCCTGGAGGTAGTGGTGGTCGAGGAACCGTACCCACGGCGACTCCTGGGCGGCGCCCCGGCTCGCGTCGAGCTGCTTCTCGGCGGCGCGCAACGCCTCGGCCGTCTCGCGGGGGCGGCCCAGTGCCGCGTGGCCGCGCGCGGACATGGCGTGCAGGCGCATCAGACCGAGGGGGCTGCCCGAGTCCCTGGCGGTGGCCACCCCGGCCCGGGCCAGGGCCACACCCTCGTCGGGGCGGCCGAGGCTGGTCGCCAGATGGGACAGCCCGGCCAGGATCTGGCCGCCCAGTACGTGGTCGCGGCCCTCCGCGCAGAGCCTGAGGCCCTGCGTCATGTACCGCTGGGCCAGGCCGTACTCGCCGGCGTCGTAGGAACTCCAGCCCGCCATGGCCGCGAGCCGGGCGGCGGCGGCGAACAGCTCGCGCCGGTGGTGCGGGGGAATGCCGCGCTGCTGGAGCAGCGGGACGACCTCGGTGGTGAGGTACTGCACGATGCTCGTGCGGATACCGCCGCCGCCGTAGTGGTTGTCCATCTCGTCGAACATGCGGAGCATCGCGTGGACCTGCTCCACCGGCCCGCCGCCCGACGCCGGAGCGAGCGTCGGCGCGTCCCGGCTCTCCACCAGCCACAGCAGCCAGGCCCGTTGCGGGTTCGTCAGCGCGCCCGGCACGAAGGGCACCGACCCGAGCAGACTGCGCCGGGAGATGTCGGTGGAGCCCAGCTCCGCCAGGGTGTGCAGGGTCTCCGCCACGTTCTCGACGTACATCAGCGCCCGCCCCGTCACCGGTCGTCCGCGGTCGAGCGGGAAACCGAGATCGGCCGGAGTGAGCGCGCGGCCCAGCCGTTCGCCGAGGACCGCGGCGATCAACTCCGGTGTGTTGCCCCGTGGTTGCTGGCCCTGGAGCCAGCGGGTGACGGAGGCCTTGTCGTAGTTGGTGTCCGCGCCCTGGCAGCGGCCCAGGTCGTTGACCCGCAGGGCGAGGGAGGCGTACGAGCAGCCGGCCTCCTTCAGCGCCGCCGCCAGTGGCTTGTTGGGCCCACCGGTTCCCTTGGCCGGGTTCCTCGGTAATCCCTGTGATCCGTTCGTCACGGCGGCCATCCAGGTTGTCGCATCGTGTCGGCGCGCGGCTTGACCCCTGCCCGCCGTGGCGCCAACTCCTGGGCGGGCCGGAGGAGTTCGAGGACGCTGCCGGTGATGTGCGGCAGGTCACTCGGTCACTATGGTGGCCGAACGACGCAGCCCGCAACCTGCGTTCTGATAATTTCAGAATGAACCGCGAAGACCTGTCGGTGTCAACGGATCGCATGGCACACTGCACGCTGTGAATCCCGCCCCGGGAGGTTGCACGTGAGTGAGACCCGCGTCGGAGGGAGCGCTCCCGCGGCGCCCACGGTCCTGCGCATGGTCCTCGGTAAACGGCTCCGCCAACTGCGGGAGCAGGCCGGCGTCTCCTTCGACGACGCCGCCCGCGCCATCGAGGTCACCGCGCTGACGGTCCGCCGTATGGAGAAGGCCGAGGTCGGTCTCCGCATCCCCTACGTGAAGGAGCTGCTGCGCACCTACGGGGTCTCCGGCGGCGAGATCGAGGACTTCCTCGCCCTCGCCCGCGAGGCCAACCAGCCGGGCTGGTGGCACAAGTTCCGTGATGTGCTGCCCGAGTGGTTCAGCGCGTACGTGAGCCTGGAGAGCGAAGCCGCCGTCATCCGTCTCTACGAACCCCAGTACGTACCCGGTCTGTTGCAGACCCACGACTACGCCGCCGCGCTGATGCGGGTCGGCTTCCCGAACGCGACCCGCGAGGACGTCGACCGCCGGGTCGCCCTGCGCCTTCGACGCCAGGACCTGCTGGCCAAACCCGAGGCGCCGGCCGTCTGGGCCATCCTCGACGAGACCGTGCTGCGCCGGCCGGTGGGCGGCCCCGAGGTGATGCGGGCCCAGATCGACCGGCTCGCCGAGGCGACGGACCGGCCCAAGGTCAGGATCCAGATCATGCGGTTCGCGGCCGGACCCCACCCCGGGGCGTACGGCCCCTTCCACTACTTCCGCTTCGGCTTCTCCGAACTCCCCGACATCGTCTACACCGAGGGCCTCGCGGGCGCCCAGTACGTCGACCAGCCCGCGGACGTCGTGACCTATCTGGAGGTACTGGACCGGATGTCCGTGCAGGCGGAACCGGTCGCTCGTACCAGGGACATCCTGGCGGCACTACGCAAGGAGTTGTGACCATGGCAAGGACACCCGACAGCCCCGTCCACAGCGGCATGCCCGCTCCCGAACTCGGCGCCGAGGGCTGGCGCAAGCCCTGGAGCGGCACGAACGGCGGTTCCTGCGTCGAGGCCAAACGCCTGGCCGACGGCCGCGTGGCCTTCCGCCAGTCCACCGACCCCGACGGCCCCGCCCTCGTCTACTCCCGGGAGGAGGTGGTGGCGTTCCTGAACGGCGCCAAGGCCGGCGAGGCGGACTTCCTCATCGCCTGACCACCCGCCCACACGGCGGGTCACTACGCGCGCACAACCGGACACCCGGTGCGCGCACTCCCCTCGTCCGCCGGCCGTGGTCAGACTGGGTGCTCCTCCAGGCCGTGTACGGACCGTCGGGCCGGCGCCCGTGGCCCACCACCCGAAGGGAGCGGCATGGTCGTGCCGTCTCGTGTTCCGGGCCGAGACCGGCCGGCCGCTCCCGAGGAGCTCGGGATGATCCCGCCGCCCGTGCTCACCCGGTACCGGACCCTGATCGTCGAGGGGCACGACGGGCCCGGCCGTGACCGTCTCCTCGGCGACCTGGCGGACCTCGGCTTCGAGATCAGGCGCATGCCGCCCGCCCTGCACCACCTGGACCCGGCCCTGCCCTACCGCGAACTCCTCGACGGGCCCGGCCGACTTGCCGTCGACGGGCACCTCATCGCGGAACTCGTGCACGGACCACTGCGCCGGGGCCGCTCCCGGGTGACCTGGATCCAGGCCCTGGACCTCGCCGACGCCGTGGCCGAACGTGACGGGGCCATGCTCCACCTGACCACGCCCGAGGCCACGGAGGCGGCAACCGCCTACACCCGGGTCTTCCGCACCCTCGCCCAGCACGTACCCGTCGTCACCCTCGACGTCGGCGAGCCGGCCGGCCCCATCCGTGCCCCCGTTGCCCGTCCGTCCCAACTCTGGCAAAACGCAGAACAGTTGACGATAGGTTAGCGACGACCACGCGATGTGAGGCAGGAGAGTACCCATGGCAGAAGGCCACCCCACTCCCGACCAGGAAGCCCTGTCGAAGATCGACACCACGGTGCCGCACTCGGCCCGCATCTGGAACTACTGGATGGGCGGCAAGGACAACTACGAGGTCGACCGCGAGGCGGGCGACGCCTACCGCGAGATCGCCCCCAACATCGAGACGATGGCCCGCGCCTCCCGCGTGTACCTCATCCGCACGGTCACCTTCGTGGCCCGGGAGCGCGGCATCCGTCAGTTCCTGGACATCGGCACCGGCCTTCCGACGTACGACAACACCCATCAGGTCGCCCAGCAGGTCGCCCCGGAGTCCCGCATCGTCTACGTCGACAACGACCCCCTGGTGCTGCGGCACGCGCAGGCTCTGCTCACCAGCACCCCGGAAGGCGTCACCGACTACGTCGACGCCGACCTGCGCGACCCGGACACCATCCTCGAAGCCGCCGGGAAGGTCCTCGACTTCGACAAGCCGGTCGCCCTGATGCTGATGGGCATCCTCGGCCACATCCAGGACTACGAGCAGGCGCAGGACATCGTCCGCCGTCTCCAGGCCGCCCTCCCGTCGGGGAGCTACTTCGTCCACTACGACAGCACGGACACCGACGCCGAACTCAAGCGCGCCCAGGACGGCTACGACGACACCGGCGCCGTCCCCTACGTGCTGCGCAGCCCCCGCCAGCTGCACGCGTACTACGAAGGCCTGGAGCTGCTGGAGCCCGGCATCGTGTCCTGCCCCCTGTGGCGCCCGGAGCCGGGTACGAATCCGCAGCCGACGGACGTGTACGGGGGAGTGGCCCACAAGGCGTAGCGGCACCGGCCAGGCGCGGGCGGATCGGGGGCGCGGGAGACGCGGGGAGGAGGCCTGTGTACTCCCGGACACTTCGGGTAGGCCCCCCGCATGACGGGCCCCCACGACATCGACCGGCAGCTCCTCGACGCCGTGGAGGACCTGGTGCCGCTGTGGTTCTCGGCCGTCGGCGACGTCTCCCCCCGGCTGTCCCCGAGACAGATACTGGCGCTGCGCGCGGTACGCGGGCAGCCCGAGCTGAACCTGACCGCCCTGGCCGAGCAGCTCGCGGTCGGCCTGCCCACGGCCAGCCGGCTCTGCGACCGGCTCGAAGCGGCGGGCCTGCTCCGCCGGGGCGTCCGTCTCGACGACCGGCGCGAGGTGCACCTGATGGTCACCGAGCGCGGACACGGTTTCCTCACCGACCTCACCGGGCGGCTGTCGGCGCGTCTGGCCGACGTCCTGGCCGCGATGCCGGCCGCCGAGCGTGCCCGGGTCGAGCAGACGCTGCGGGCCCTGGGGGGATCCGTCAGCTGACCCGCGCCGCGATCCGCCCGCCGTCACTGTGCACATGGCAGAGCAGCAGACACACGTCGTCCTCGTGCTCGTCGTCCAGCAGCGGCTGGAGCAACCGGTCGGCCGATTCCGCGACATCGTCGTCGAGCATCGCCGACGGAAGGCCTTCGAGGGTGCTCGCCAGCCGCTCGATGCCCGGGTCGATGCCCTGGGCACGGCGCTCCACCAGCCCGTCCGTGTAGAGGGCCAGGGTCGAGCCGGGCGGCAGCGGCACGGTGTGGTCGGGGATCTCCTGGTGGAGAGGGATGCCGAGCATCGCACCGGGTTTGGCGTCCAGGATCCGCACCCGTCCGTCGGGCGAGCGCAGCACCGGCGGCGGATGCCCCGCCGCGGCCCAGGTGAGGGTGGGCTCGCTCGGATGGAACCGGGCGATGACGGCGGTGGCGTACAGGTCGGGCTGCAGATGGTGCAGGAACAGATGGAGACGGGTCAGGAGCTGTCCGGGGGTCTTGCCGTCGACGGCGTAGGCGCGCAGCGCGGTGCGCAGCTGGCTCATCATCACCGCGGCGCGCAGACCGTGCCCGGTGACGTCGCCGATGACGGTGATCAGGCTGCCGTCGGGCTGACGGAAGGCGTCGTACCAGTCGCCGCCGATGTTCAGGCCCCGGGTGGCCGGCAGATAGCGGGCGGCCAGCCGCAGCCCCGGGGTGGTGGGCAGCTCGGTGAGCAGGGCGCGCTGCAGCGTCTCGGCGATGTCACGGTTGTGCTCGAAGCGGCGGGCGTTCTCCAGCGCCACACCGGCGCGCCGGGCCAGCTCGATCAGCATCACGGCGTCGTGGGCGTCCCACCGCTGGTCGTCCGGCGGGGACAGCGTCAGCACCCCGAGGGGTGCGCCCCGGGTCACCAGCGGCACGCACAGCAGGGGCCGGGCGGGGGCGAGCGCCGAGGGCGGATGGTCGTCGACGCCGGGCAGCCCGCCGGGGTGGTCGGCGGCGTACTGGGGGCGCCCGCGGCGGGCCGCGACGACGGCGGCGGCCGGTCGCGGGCCGCCCCGGGCCAGGTCGCCCTCCCCGTCGAACAGCCATACGTCGGCGGTGTGCGCGTACCGGGGGACCAGGAGGGTGGGCAGCAGCCGCACGATCGCGTCGGGGTTGAGGGAGGCGGTCAGAGCGGCGCTGGCGTCGGCGAGGAAGGTGAGCCGGCCGCGCGCGTTCTCGGCCTCCTCACGGGCCTTCTGCTCGGCGGCGAACAGTTCGCGCTGCGCGATGCCGGCCGCGTCCAGCTCGGCGTGCAGGGCGAGGACACCCTGGTTGGTCTGGTGGAGCTCCTCACGGTGGAAGGCGACCAGCGCCTCCTGCTCGTCGAGTTTCTCCAGCAGCAGCGCGGCGTCCTCGTCGGCCCCGAACAGGGCCTCCGCGAGCGTCTCCGGATCAGCCGACACATGCCCGCTGTCCGGCAGGCGTCCCTCCTGTGAACAGGCGACCGTGAGCCGCCACGGCTGCCGGAACTCGCCCGGCCGCCGGTTCGCCGACGTCACCTCGACCAGGAACCGGCTGCCGCCGGGCCCCGCCGTCGTGACCCGCGCGGTCAGCAGCCACGCGCCCCCCTTGGTGAGGCACTGCCGCAGCTGCGCGGAGAGCACCGACACCAGCCGCGCCCGGTCGGTCGCGGAGACCCCGTGCGCGGTGGCCAGCCGCGCGGTGGCGATACGGGCCCGGGCGGCGTCGGTGACGGAGCTGACATGCCAGGTACGGGTCATGGAAAGCGGTCCGGCGGGGAGGGGCTCAGCACGGCGACGGTGGTGTCGTCGCGTACCGGCCGGGCGGGGCTGCTCGCGTCGCGCACGATCACGGCGGCGATCACAGCGGGGTCGAGGGAGGGACTGTGGGCGGCGGGTCCGGGACTCCAGCGGCTGGGCAGACCGTCGCTGTGCAGCACGAGCAGGCAGTCGTCCCCCCACTGAGCCGTGTGCTGCGGGAGGTGGGCGGCCCGGTGGGCGCCGACTATGCCGGGGCGTGACAGCAGCGGCTGCCAGTTCGCACCGGTGCGCAGCCGCGCCCCGATGTTGCCGATGCCGGAGAACAGCAGCCTGCCCTCGGCGACGTCGAGTTGGGCGACGGCGACGGCGGCGCCCCGGGTGTCGCGCAGCGCGCCCTCCAGCCGCCGCAGCAGCTGGGCGGGGGGCAGCCCGGGCGCCCGGTACAGCTGCTCCACGGCCGCCGAGGAGGCGCGGGCGGCCGCCACGCCGTGACCCAGACCGTCGGCCAGCATCAGTGTGACGAGGTCGCCCTCCCGGACCCACGCCCAGGCGTCGCCGGAGAACTCCGCCCCGGCGAAGGGAACGTTGACGCCTCCGGCGCGCACGGCCGGGGCGGGGGAGCGGGCAGGGCCGCCGCCGCGGCGTCCGGATCGGGCGCCGAGCCGGGCCAGGGCGACGGTGCCCCGGCCGACCGTGCTGTGCAGGTCGAAGTCGTCGGCGACCCGGTGGCAGGTGCCGAGGCCCGCGCCGAGCGAGGACGTCGTCGAGTAACCGTCGCGCAGCGCGCCCGCCACGTCGCGCACCCCCGGACCGTGGTCGATCGCCACGATCTGCACCAGGGGGGCCGCGCCGTCCGCCCGCTCCGGCGCGGGGCGGGAGACGACTTCCAGCAGTATCAGCCCGCCACCGGCGTGCTTGAGCAGGTTGGTCGCCAGCTCGGTGGCCACCAGCGCGCAGCCGGCGGTACGGTCCGCGTCCAGCCCGGCCCGGGCCGCCGCGGCCTCGGCGGCCACCCGGGCGTCACGCACCCGGGTCGAGTCGTGCACCGGCACCTCCCAGACGCGCGGCATCACCGCTCCTCGCGCGGGCGCGGCGCCCCCGCCATCCAGGACGTCACCGTGACCGCGGTGCCCGAGCCGGGACGGCTGTCGATCGCGAACTCGTGGACCAGCCGCCGCGCGCCGCCGAGGCCCATGCCCAGGCCTTCGCCGGAGGTGTAGCCGTCGACGAGGGCCTGGTCGAGGTCCGGGATGCCGGGTCCCTCGTCGCTGAAGACCAGCCGCAGCCCGCGTGCGCCGCCCTTGTCCACGGGCTCGCACTCCATCTGTCCCCCGCCGCCGTGGACCAGGGTGTTGCGGGCCAGTTCGCTGGCCGCGGTGACGAGTTTGGTCTGCTCGACCAGACCGAAGCCGAGCTGGGCGGCCGCCTGCCGTACATGCTGACGTACCCACACCAGATCCAGGTCCGAGTGGATCGGCAGGCAGGCGGAGATGCCGCCGGCGGTCTGCATCACGGACTCTCCTGGCGGGCGTGCCCTCGGTGGGGGAAGGTCGGGTCCGGTTCTCCGAGGAGGCGCAGCGCGTCCTCGGTGCTGAGCGCGGTACGCAGTCCCGGGAGGGTGAGCCCCAGTTCCACCAGCGTGATCGCCACGGCCGGACGCATGCCCGCCACCACCGTCCCGGCGGCCTGCAGACTCGTCTGGGCGGCGATGTCGCCGAGGACCCGGCCCAGGAACGAGTCCACCATCTCCACACCGGAGAGGTCGATGACCACGCCCTTGGCGCCGCTGCGCGCGACGGTGGCGCTGATGTCCTGCTGGAGCTGTTCCGCCGCGCCGTCGTGCAGATCGCCCTGGAGAGACACCAGGAGTACGTTGCCGAGCTTGAGCACCGGTACAGGTGCCCCGTACGAGGACGGACCGCCGTACGCGGCGAAGAGTTCGCCGCTCACCTGTGCCCCGAACCGCCGCCGTCGCGGGACACGATGTCCGTGCCCAGCTTGTGCAGCGCGTAGGCGAGGGCGTCCGCGAGGCTGGTGCGGGTGAGTACCGAGCTGAGGTCGATGCCCAGGTGGACGATGGTCTGCGCGATCGGCGGCCGGATACCCGAGACGATGCACTCGGCTCCCATCAGCCGTGCCGCCGCCACGGTCTTCATGAGGTGCTGGGCCACCAGGGAGTCGACGGTCGGGACCCCGGTGATGTCGAGGATGGCGAACCGGGCGTGCTGTTCGACGATCGAGTCGAGGAGCCGCTCCATCACCACCTGGCTGCGTGCGCTGTCCAGGGTGCCGATCAGGGGGACGGCGACGATGCCCTCCCACAGGCTGATCACCGGCGTGGCGACCTCCATCAGCTGCAGCCGCTGCCGGTGGATGAGCTCCTCGCCCTCGTTGAGCGCCGTCTCCAGCACCACCAGACGCAGGGTGCCCATCAGGACCGTCAGTGTCGTGGTGCACTCCCGCAGGTGCGTGGCCGGTGCGGCGGCGAACTCGGCGATCAGCAGTTCGGTGACGGGCGGCCGCAGCGCGTCGACCTCGGTGGAGATCTGGGTGACGGTGGAGCCGGCCCGCGCCCGGGCGGCGGCCGTCCGCGCGAGCTGCTCGCGCACGACGTGGAAGCCGCCGGACTCCGCGTCCTCGACGCTCTCCGTGGCGGCAACGGCGGCGAGCGCGTCCACGACGGCGCGGCCCGCCTCCACCGCCTCGTCCCGCGAGTGGGTGAAGACGGTGCGGAACAGCGCCGCGTCGGCCCAGCGCTGCGCGATCTGCTCCTGGCGCTTGCGCAGGAACTCCGCCACCTCCTGTGCCGGGGTCAACTGCCGGTCTGCCGTGTCCTGTTCCGGCACGGATCTCTCCTCACATACTGGCGCGCATCCCCTCTGCGGGAAACGGCGATCGGTCCAACTCATGGGCGGGTGCGGCCGGGCTCCCCTCGACCGAACCAGTCGAGGCAGACCACGAGCGCGTCGTCGTCCGCCACGGGCGTGCCGCGGTGACCGGAGAGCTCCCGGAGCACCGCGCCGGGGACATCCGCGGCGGGCAGCAGCCGCGTGGCGTTGACCGCGCGGGCCAGGGCACGTTCGCCGTACTCCTCGCCGCCGGGGGTGGCGACGGAGTACACCCCGTCGCTGACGAAGACGAGCCGGTCTCCCGGCTCGACGATCAGCTCCTGGGCGGTGTACTCCGTCTCCTCGAACATGCCCAGCGGCAGTTGGGCTTCCAGGGCGACCGCGGAGACGTTCCCTTCGCGCAGCAGCAGCATCCGCGGGGAGCCCGCGTCGACGATCTGCAGCCGCCCGGTGGTCAGGTCCAGGTCCAGCAGCAGCACCGACAGATGCTGGGCCCCGCCGTACTGTGCGTGGAGGGCCTGGTCGGCCAGGGCCGCCTGCTCGGAGATGGGGACGCCGGCCCGCCGGGCGTTGCGCAGCGCGTTGATCCCCAGGTTGGTCAGCAGGGAGGCCTCGATGCCCTCGCCCATGCCGTTGGTGACGTACAGCATCAGATGGTCGGCGTCGGCGGACCAGTCGTAGTTGTCGCCGAAGATCGCGTAGGCGGGTTCCAGCTGACCGCCGAGCGCGTACTCCGCGGTGGTGGCGGAACGGCCCGGCAGCAACTGCCACTGCATCTCCGCCGCCAGGGTCAGCCGGCTGGAGCGACGCGCACGGACATACAGGTCCGTGTCGCGCTCCGCGACGACCAGCTCGTGGGCCAGGACCTCGGTCAGTTCGGTCAGTTCGGCCAGGCCCTCCTCGGCGTGCGCGGCGGACGGCAGCGTCAGACGCAGCACGCCCAGCCGGTCGCCGCGCACGGTCACCGGCAGATGCGCCCGGACCTGGCCGTCACCGCGCTTCTCCAGGTACGGCTCCTGCGACCCGAAGGCGCGGCCGGTCGGGCCGCCGTGCATCGGCAGCCGTTCCGGCGCGTCGTGTGTCGAGACTTGCCGCAGCGCGGTGAGCGAGTAGTCGGCCAGGTACAGCTCGACCTCCCGCGCGGACCAGGCGTCCTCGCCCAGTACCTCGCGCAGTGCGTCCAGCAGGTGGTGCGGAGCAGCGGAGCGAAGTGCCCGTTCGGCTGCCACGAATCTGTTCACGATGTCGGATACGCCATTCTTTCCAGAGCTGACAGTGTTCGGGATGCCTGGAAGAGTGGGCCCGTGACTTCCTCCTCCAACCCGCGGCCGGACGAGGTGGCTCGTGTGACCTCCGAGGCGGCCGAGCTGCTGGAGGTCCTGTGGGGGCGCGCCTCGACGGCTCCGGTGTCCGCCTCCCAGCTCCGCGTGCTCTTCATCCTGGAGCACAACGACGGCATCAACCTGCGGATGCTCGCCGACGCCCTCGGCTCCACCCCTCCCTCCACCAGCAGACTCTGTGACCGGCTGGAAGCGGTGGGCTTCGTCGAGCGCCATGCCAGTACGGCGAGCAGGCGCGAGCTGTGTCTGCGGCTGAGCCGGCGCGGACAGGCGTTCCTGGTGGACCTGCGCGCCCGTCGCGAACGGGCTCTGCGGTCCGTGCTGGAGCAGATGCCCGCCGTGAAGCGGACAGCGTTGCTGGAGGGGCTGGAGGCGTTCTGCGCCGCCGCGGCGGCGGAGATCCACGAGGGCGACGCCGACGCCGCCGTCCGGAGCGCCTGACCACCGAAGACCTGGTCCGACAGCCTCATCCCAACCCTTCCCACACTCTTGGCCCGGCCTCACTTTCTTGCCTTCCGGCCATAGTTGTCAAACGACAACTGTTGGCCATGGATGCGCCCTGACGCATCGACGGAAAAGGCCGATCGGCGGGGCCCGTCGGTGCGTCGACGCCTCGTCAACGGCTATTCCTTTGTCGGTTGTTCGTCCGGCAGCGTGGCGACCTGTCCGGAGTCCACGGCGGCCAGCGCCTCGTCCACGCTGTCCACCGTGGCGACGGTGAGACTGACCCCGGTCAGGTCGAGTATGCGCCGCACGGCCGGTGTCGGGGCGATGACATAGACACCACCCGGGATCCGCCGCACCTCCTGGTACGTCCGCAGGATGATGTTCATGCCCGACGAGTCCATGAAGGGGACGGCCGACACGTCGAGCAGGAAATGCCGCCGGCCGTGGCGCAGCTGGTTCGCCAGATGATGTTGCAGCTCGGTCGCCGTGTCGATGTCCAGCTCCCCCTCGATCGTGAGCAGCACGGCGTCGTCCCGAGGAAGGTCGACCTTGATCGACAGCGGGTTCTGGGCAACGGACACAGGAGCCTCCAAGGCACTAGCCGATCGGGACGGGTGCCCCGATTCACGGATTCGACGCATCGCCCGGCGATGCGCCCGTGCGCATACCCGCGAATCGTCCGGACACACCGCCCCGATCAGGCGACACCGGGTTCCAGGAGCCCCGTGCGCAGCCGCTTGATGATCCGGCTGATCAGCCGGGACACATGCATCTGCGACACCCCCAGCTGTTCGGCGATCTGCGACTGGGTCTGCTCCTCCACGAACCGCAGGTGCAGGATGCGCCGCTCACGGTCGTCGAGCTGGGCGATCAGCGGAGCCAGCGAGTGGAAGTCCTCGACGAGTTGCAGCGAGTGGTCCTCCTCGCCGATGAGGTCGCCCAGTACGGCGTCGCCGTCCTCGCCGCCGTCGGAGGTGAGGGCCGCGTCGAGCGAGGAGGTGTTGTAGCCGTTGGACGCCTTGCGCGCCTCGATGACCTCCTCCTCCGACAGCGACATCAGCTCGGACAGCTCACGCGTCGTCGGCATCCGGCCCAGCCGGGACTGCAGTTCGTCCGTCGCGCGGGCCAGCTCCACCCGCGCCTCCTGCAGCCGCCGCGGTACGTGCACCGCCCAGCTCGTGTCCCGGAAGAACCGCTTGATCTCGCCGACGATGTACGGCACGGCGAACGTGGTGAACTCCACCTCCCGGGACAGCTCGAACCGGTCGATGGCCTTGATCAGGCCGATCGTCCCCACCTGGACGATGTCCTCCAGGGAGTCCTCGCGTCCGCGGAAGCGCGAGGCCGCGTACCGCACGAGGGACAGGTTCATCTCGATGAGCGTGTTGCGCACGTACTGATACGCGTGCGTGCCCTCCTCCAGCACGGCCAGCCGGTCGAAGAACTGCCGCGACATCGCCCGCGCGTCCTTGGGCCTGACCTGTGACGGGTCCTCGATCAGCGGGAGGTCCACTTCCTCCGACATGACCCTCCCCCGTGCCGTGGCCGTAGTAAGTGCCGTCACGGCTGCCATGCTGTCCACCCCTCTCGCCCAGAGCCTCGTTGCCAACCCACGCTTGCCCCCAAAGCCGCGACTCAGTCCCCCTCGGACCCGAAAGGGACCGTGTCGCTCCCCACTCTGGCCAAAAGTCGCCGTCGGCCCCGAAGGCGGGCGGATCCGGAGTCGAGCCGCTCCGTCACCATGAATACGCGAACCGTTGTTTGTCCACGGAATCGCGGGGCAATCGGAGTTCCACGCCTCCGGATCGGAGGTCGGTCGGCGGGAGCGGTCGTTCGCGCACGGGCCTGGTCGCCCATTCACCGTTCCCCGCCGCGAAGTCCCTGAAAGCGTCGTTCAGGAGCGATTTCCCATGCTGGTCAATGTGTCCGCAAACGGTTCAGGCACCCCCGTACGTCCCGGCACGCCCGACAGGAGGACGCACGACGACGCCCCCGACACCGCCACCGCCTTCGCCCGTCTCGCCGCCATGGACCCGGGGCCCGAACGCGACCACGTCCGGGACGAACTCGTCCGCGCCTGGCTGCCCATGGCCCACCGCATCGCGAGCCGCTTCCGCAACCGCGGCGAGTCCCTGGAGGACCTGCGCCAGGTGGCCGCCATGGGCCTGGTCAAGGCGGTGGACCGCTACGAGCCCGAGCGGGGGGCGTTCGAGAGCTACGCCGTGCCCACCATCACCGGCGAGATCAAGAGGCACTTCCGCGACCGGATGTGGACGCTGCGCGTCCCCCGGCGGGTCCAGGACCTCCGCAACAAGGTACGTGTGGCGCGCCGCGAACTCAGCCAGACCTCCGGCGGAGCCACCGAGCCCTCGGTCGCCGACATCGCCGCCCTGGCGGGACTCACGGAGGAGGAGGTCCACGCGGGGATGGAGGCGCTCGACAGCTTCAGCGCCCTGTCGCTGGACGCCGAGATGTCCTCCGGCGACGACGGCTACAACCTCGCCGACACCCTCGGCGCACCGGACGCCGCGTACGACGTGGTGGTGGACCGCGAGGCGGTCAAGCAGGGGCTGCGCCGACTGCCCGAGCGCGAGCGCGCCATCCTCTACATGCGCTTCTTCGAGGACATGACGCAGAACCGCATCGCCGACCGCCTGGGCATCTCCCAGATGCACGTCTCCCGCCTCATCAGCCGCAGCTGCGCCCGCGTCCGCGAGGAGGCCCTCGGCCGCACCACGCCTTCTTCCTGACCTTCTCCGCCCCACCGTGTCCCCCTGCCGTCATCGGATCACCCAGGAGCGAAACAGATGCTGATGCCCCACCCCGCGACCCTGCGCAGGCTCGTCGAGGAGTACGAGTCACTGGCGGCCCACGAGGGTGAGCAGAGCGATCCCCAGACCACGCGGCGCGCGCAGGACCTGGCCTACACGCTCTGCGTGTCCACGGGCACCCGCGACATACGCCAGGCCCTCGAAGTGGCACGCAGGCAGCTCGCCGCAGCCCAGGCCACCGCGACGGCGGAGCTGTGCGGGAAGCGGGTGATCCTCTCCCCGGAGGCAGACAGCCATGGTTCGCGCGCGAGCGGGTACGCGGCGCTGCATGAGCAGTGACCGGCCGGGCCCTTGCGAGTCGTCGACCCCGCACGTCCCGTGATGTCGGGGGAAGGCGACCGCCTCACCGACCACGACACCGGCCCCGCGGAGGAACCGCCCGGCCGGCCGGTAGGGCCGCCGGGCGCGATCACCACCGCCGGGGCGGCCCGCCGCCATGTGCGGGCGTTCGTGGGGGAGCGGTGGCGTTCCCCGGCCGGTCCGCCGATCGAGGCGGCCATGATCGATCTCCTGCTCGTCGTGTCGGAACTGGTCACGAACGCGGTCCGGCACGGCGGCGGGATCGCCGGTTTCGACGTCGGCCTCACCCCTGAGGGCGTGTGGCTGAGCGTGCGGGACAACAGCGCCGCCCTGCCCGTGGACCTCCATGGACAGGGCGCGCTGGCGCGTGTCCACGCGGGCAACGGCTACGGATGGCCGCTGATCAACCGGCTGTCGCGCGAGGTCCGCGTCGAGCGCCTCGCGGCCGGCGGCAAGACGATCAGTGTGCTGGTGCCGCTGACCTGACGCGGCACCTCGCCCATATCCCTGTCCTCTCTCCGGCCTTTTCGCGTGTCTTTCTCGCGCCGCCTCACCAGGGCAGGAAGACGTGCACGTCCTTGCCGTGGTCGTGCACCACCACGCTCACCTCGTCGCACAATGTGTGGATCAGGTACCAGCCGATACCGCCGGCGCCCTTGCTGGGACTGAAGGGGCGCGGCGCCGGCGACGTCGTGCTGGTGTCCGCGAGCGTCACATGGACCCCGTCGATGGTGCGGCGCATCGTCAGCTCGAAGCGCCCCGGAGCGTACTGCACCGCGTTGGCGGCCAGCTCCGTGACCACCAGCAGGATGTCGTCCCAGTGCTCGACCGCCGCCGGCGGCGAGGTGCGGGAGAGAACGCCCAGGAACCCTTCGGCGGCCGTACGGGCGCCCGTCACGTCGCCCAACTCTCCGTCGAAGGCGGCGTGTCCGTCGTAGATCTCCTCGGCAGGCAGTTTGTCGTCCCTACGTGGCTCTGTTGCCAACTTGTCTTCCCCCGCTCGGCTTCTTGAGGCGGACGCGATGTCGTGTCCCCCTCCGACGCTCGTGTTTCCCGTGAGCGGAGTGGCTACGCGTGCGAAAGCGTAGGGATGTGTGGGGCCTTGGGGAAGAGAGTGGCTCTCCGGTGCCCCTGGTGAGCGTCGGCGCACTAGCGGTCACCGGTCTCACCGTCCCCTGCCGGTGTCCGCAGGACCAGCAGGGCCACGTCGTCGTCGTTGTCGACGGGTCGGGCGCGCTCCAGCAGCAGGTCGCAGAAGACGTGCAGGGGCCGGTGCGCGAGGGCCGCGGCGTGCTGGCGCAGCCGGGCCAGGCCCCGGTCGAGCGTCTGCCCCGGCGACTCGATCAGGCCGTCCGTGTACAGCACGAGCGTGGACAGCGGCGGCAGCCGCGTGAGGGTGTCGGAGCGCCCCCGGACCAGGCCCGTGCCGAGCAGGTGGTCGTGCTCCTCGTCCAGGAACCGGGACCGGCCGTCGTGCGTGATCAGCAGCGGCGGCGGATGCCCGGCGTTGGTCCACCGCAGGGTCCAGCCCTCGTCGCCGCGCTCCACGCGGCCGAATATCAGGGTCGCCATGGACGCCTCGGCCACGTTCACCACGGCCTGGTCCAGCCGTTCCACGATGGCGCTCGGCGGCTCGTGCAGGGCCCAGGCGTAGGCCCGGAGCATGTTGCGGACCTGCGCCATGCCCGCCGCGGCGTCGATGTTGTGCCCGACGACGTCGCCGATAGCCACCGCCGTGGCACCGTCGGACAACGAGAACACGTCGTACCAGTCGCCGCCGACCTGGGAGGACTCCGACGCCGACTCGTAGCGGGCGGCCATCTTCAGGCCCGGCACCTCCGGCATCTGGGGCAGTAGATGGCGCTGCATGGTCTCCACGATGTGCCGCTGGCGCTGGTACAGGCGCGCGTTCTCCAGTGCCAGCCCGGCCCGGCGTGCGATGTCCTCCAGCAGGGACAGCTCGGCTTCGGTGAAGGCCCCCGGCCGGTCGCTGAGGCCCAGGGTGAGAGCGCCGAGCACCGCGCGCGGCCCGCGGATGGGCGCGATCGCCGCCGAGCGCAGCCCCGTGACCTGGAACAGCTTCTGCTGTGCGACCGTGATCCCGGAATCGGGCGGCCCCTGGTAGGTCTCCGGCCCGGCGAGGGCCGACGCCGCCCCGCGCAGGGCCCGGGACAGCGGCATGAACGACTCCTCGTGCACCGGCGGCAGCGGGCCCTCCAGCTCCTCACGCCGCACCACGGCACCGTTGAGGTGGGTCGCCACCGTGTCCCGCCAGACGTCGTCGCTCTCGGTGATCAGGTCCACGACGGCCCAGTCCGCCAGCCGCGGTACGACCAGCCGGACCAGTCGCGCGATGGCCTCGTCGGAGTCCAGCGTCGAGGTCAGCCGGGTCGTCGTCTCGGCGAGCAGCGCCAGCCGGTCCAGCTGGGACAGCGTCGTCGACTCGACGGACCGGAGCGACTCGTCACCCGCAGCGCACTCGTAGAAGAGCACGGCGGAGCCGGCCGCCCCGTCGTTAACCCGGCACGGGGTCACCAGCCAGGTCACCGGCAGCAGTGTGCCGTCGCCGCGCTCGAACCACTCGCGGTCCCCGCCGCCCGTACGGCCGCTGAGGAAGACCCGCATCATCGTGCACGACGACCGGGCCATCGTCTGTCCGAGGTGGTCGCGGTGCAGCAGGTCGTGGGCGTCACGGCCGAGGAGTTCGTCGGCCGTGCGGCCGAGAAGTTCCTCCGCGCGGGCGTTCACCGAGACGATGGAGCCGTTGTCGTGGACCAGATACATGCCCGCGTCCGAGAGATCGGGCAGCCCGTCCGGGGACCGCACGGCCGGGCCGGGCGGCTGCCGGCCGACGTGATCCGGACTCCACGCGCTCATGTTCGGGCTCCTCCTGCTTCGGTCGCGGACGGGACTGTAGTACGCCTCGGCGGCCGTGTCCGTCCTACGTGCCTCACGCAGTACCCCGCTCCCCGGCCCCCTACGCGCAAAAGGCCCGAGACGGCAGGTCAGTGCCTGTCCCGCACAGCGCACACACCGCGCACCGCCGCAGCAGCCGTCGGCGACAGTAGGCGTCGGCCCCGTCGCCCACGGCCCGCCGCCTCAGGCCTGGGTGTGCCGTACGCACGCCGAGACGACCTCGCGCAGGCTCCCCGTGCGCTCCATCACCTCACGCTGCACCCGGGCCCCGTTGCCGCGCGCCATCAGTTCCGCGACGGACGCGCGGGCCGACTCGGCGTCACCGTGGTCGACGAGGGCCTCCTCGACATGGTCGAGGAGCGCGTGGATCACCTCGGCGGCGGGCCGGGGCCGCATCGTCGCGGGGTCCAGGAGGGTCTCCGACATACCGGAACGGGCGGCCCGCCAGGCGGCCAGCCGCAGCAGCCCGGCACT
The DNA here is from genome assembly GCF_000383595.1 of Streptomyces bottropensis ATCC 25435. Taxonomy (NCBI): domain Bacteria; kingdom Bacillati; phylum Actinomycetota; class Actinomycetes; order Kitasatosporales; family Streptomycetaceae; genus Streptomyces; species Streptomyces bottropensis. The sequence goes on from NZ_KB911581.1 coordinate 4,733,133, forward strand.
GTGCGGGAGAGGTTCCTGACCGGCCCGCCACTCGCGGGCCGCGGTCTCCACGAGCCCCCGGGCGAGGGTCGCGATCAGGACCGCGGTGTCGGGGTGCAGACAGACGTCCGCGACCCGGATCTCGACGGTCGGATAGCGCTGGGACAGCCGTGCGTCGAAGTAGATCATGCCCCGGTCGCGTACGACCTCCGTGGAGATCAGATCCTCGACGCAGCGGTGGTACCGCTCCGCCGAACCGAAGAGGTCGGCGGGCCCGGCCATCGGCCACATGTCCCACACCTGGGTGCGGTAGCTGGCGTACCGGCTGTCGCGGCCCTGCCAGAACGGGGAGTTCGCGCTCAGGGCCGTCAGGACCGACAGCCACGGCCGCATACGGTCCAGGACGGCGACGCCCTCCTCGTCGGACTCGACCGACACATGGACATGGCAGCCGCACACGAGCTGCACCTGGGTGGGCAGGCCGAACTCCCGCGCCATCCACAGATACCGGCTGTTCATGGTGATCGTCGGGCTCACCGGCAACGGCGACGAGGCCAGCGCCACGACCGCGCTGCCGAGCCCCTCCGCATGGCGCGCCGCGTCCTTGCGGCAGCGGATGATCTCGGCCCCCAGATCGGCCATCGACGACTGCGGATGGGTGGCGAACTCCACCTGCTCGTCGTGCAGCTCCTTCTCGAACACGTCCTGGCCGGTGCCCTCCTGCGCGGCCCGCGCGAGCACCGCCGCGGCCTGTGCCCGCGGCTCGCCGGTCTCGGGGTCGACCAGCAGGAGTTCCTCTTCCACTCCGACGGTACGCACGTCATCTGGCCCTTTCGCGCTAGGTGGTGACAGCCGTGTGCCCTCGGACGACGCCGGAACACCTCACCGGCCGACGCCCTGGCCGGATCCGTGTACGCGGTGTCGCTGCGGGTACCCGGGCGGAGCTTTGGGGGTCGTGCCGGGCAGGCACGGCGCCCTGTCCGCCGCGACAGGAGGAGGAGAACGTGACCAGCACCACCGAGACCGGCCGAGTGACCGGTACCGCCGACAAGGACTACAACCTGATCTGGTACGTCGAGGCCTGTCTGAACAACGCGCTGCGCCTGGAGACGTACATCGAGGACGCGGAGCGGCAGAAGGACACCGAGGTGGCCGAGCTGTTCCGCAAGGCACAGGCCGACAGCCGCAAGGGCGCCGACCTCGGCAAGCAGCTCCTGCACCGACGCCTGAGCGACTGACGACCCGACCCGGGCCGCCCGCGGTTCGGGAGACCATCGGACAGTCCGTTCCCGGCATGCGCCATTGTGGGCACGGCCGGGGCCGTCACGCGAACCGGCCGGAGCGGTGGCCGCCGGGAACGTACGTCCGCCACCGCGGGCCGCGGCTTCACCGGGCAGAGAGATCGGAAGCGGAAGGGCGCGGAGAGTCCGGAAACGACAAAGGCAAGGAGTCCACCACTCCTTGCCACTCTCAACTTATAGCGCACCGGGGGGCTTGCGGCAAGACCCCGCCCGTGCCGCAGAATCGCCGACCGAAACGCGAATCCGCGCACATGGGGGTAGTGATGATCGACGTGATCGTCGTCGGCGGCGGACCGACCGGGCTGATGCTGGCGAGCGAACTGCGGCTGGCCAAAGTGGGCACGGTGGTGCTGGAGAAGCTGACCGGACCGACCGGCGAGTCCCGCGGGCAGGGACTGCACGCGCGCAGTGTCGAGATCATGGACCAGCGCGGACTGCTGGACCGCTTCCTGGCGGTCAGCGAGACCTTCCGGGTGGGCGGCCTCTTCGGCGGGATCATGAAACCCTGGCCCGACACCCTGGACACGGCCCACGCGTACGGCGTGGCCACCCCGCAGCCGGTCACCGAGCGTCTGCTCCACGAGCGCGCCGTCGAACTCGGCGCCGACATCCGGCGGGGCAGCGAACTGGTCGGACTGAGCCAGGACCCGGACGGCGTGAGCGCCGAGCTGGCCGACGGCACACGGCTGCGCGCCCGCTATCTCGTCGGCTGCGACGGCGGCCGCAGCGCGGTGCGCAAGCTCCTCGGTGTCGCCTTCCCCGGCGAGTCCGCCACGGTGGAGACGCTGCTGGGCGACATGGCCGCGACCGAGGATCCGGCGACGATCACCGCTGTCGTCGAGGAGGTCCGCAAGGCCGAGCTGCGGTTCGGTCTCGCCCCTCTCGAAGACGGGCACTACCGCGTTCTCGTGCCGGCCGAGGGGGTGGCGGAGGACCGGACGGCCCCGCCGACCCTCGACGAGTTCAAAAAGCAACTGTGGGCGTTCGCGGGCACCGACTTCGGGGTGCACTCACCGCGCTGGCTCTCCCGGTTCGGCGACGCCACCCGGCAGGCCGAGCGTTACCGCGTCGGCCGGGTGCTGCTGGCCGGCGACGCGGCGCACATCCATCCGCCGACCGGCGGACAGGGGCTCAACCTCGGAGTGCAGGACGCGTTCAACCTCGGTTGGAAACTTGCCGCCGCGGTCCACGGCTGGGCGCCGGAGGACCTGCTGGACAGCTACCACGCCGAGCGGCATCCGGTGGCCGCCCGCGTGCTGGTCAACACCCGCGCGCAGATCACCCTGCTGGGATCCGACCCGGGCCCGACCGCGCTGCGGCAGCTGCTGTCGGAGCTGATGGACTTCGAGGAGGTGAACCGGTACATCACCGGGATGATCACCGCGGTCGACGTCCGCTACGACTTCGGCGAGGGCCATGACCTCCTCGGCCGGCGCATGCGGGACGTGCGGCTGAAGCGGGGCCGCCTGTACGAGCTGACGCGCGAGGGCCGCGGCCTGCTGCTCGACCCGACCGGCACCCTCTCGGTCGAGGGCTGGGCGGACCGGGTCGACCACGTCGTCGACACCGCCGAGGACCTGGACGTCCCCGCGGTGCTGCTGCGCCCCGACGGCCATGTGGCATGGGCCGGTGAGGACGGCCGGGAACTCCTCGACCGGCTCCCGCGGTGGTTCGGCGCCGCCACCGGCTGAGCCCGGTCGCGCGGGAGGCGAGGCCGTACGGGTGCCGAAGGGGCGGGCCGCACGACCGCCCGCCCCGGACCGTCGTCGGGACGGACCGTCCCGCACCGCGCAGGATGCCGCGATGACCTCACCTCCCGCCGTACGCCCGTACCGCCCGGGACGCCGACGCCCTCCACCAGATCTGTCTCCTGACTCCGGTCCCGCGCGGCTCACCGCACGGCGGCTAGAACGTGGCTGGGACCCACCTGCCAGACCGCTCCGACGTGCTCGAAGCCCGCCTCGCGCAACAACGTGACATGGCCGGACAGGGTCAGATCGTTGCCCTCGCAGCGGGGACGCCCGCCGTCGTCGCCGCGCGCGAGGAAGGGGGCCAGCTCCGGATCGCCGGCCGCGCCGGACCACCAGGAGTCCCAGTCCTCGGCGAGGGAGGCGGTGCTCCGGGCGGCCCGGCGGCGGCCGAGGTCGACCGCGAGTTCGGACACCTTCGTCGAGTCAGGGCTGATGTGGTCGCCGTTGACCAGGATGCCGCCGGGGCGCAGCAGCCCGGCCAGCTCCCCGTACACCCGCCGCAGCGTGTCCGTGCCCAGGTAGTGCAGGGCGGTGGTCGACACCACCGCGTCCGCGGGGCGTGCCAGGCCGAGCGCGTCGAGCCAGCCGGGGGCGCCGATCAGGGTTCTGACGTACCGCAGGGCGTTGCCGTAGTGGGCGCTGCCGAGTTCCAGCAGGAGCGGGTCCGCGTCCACGGCGAGCACCTCGGCCCCGGGCAGCCGGCCGGCGAGCCGCGCCGCCAGGCATCCGGGGCCGCTGCCGAGGTCCAGGACGAGGGGCGCGGGGCACTCGCGCGTCACATGCTCGACCAGGTCCGCGATGACCTCGAAGCGCTCCTCGCGGTCGACCGCGTACCGCTGCTGCTGACGTTCCCAGCGCTCCACCCATCGCGCCGCCGTCGCCGTGCTCACATCCATACCGGTCGCACTGCCTCCGTCCCGTACCCTATCTGCTCATGGAAATCATTGCAGATTAGCGAGGGTGGAGAGCAACGCGTCGATCTCCTGCGGGGTGTTGTGCACGTGCAGACTGACCCGTACCGAGCCCTCCTCCTCCTCCGCCCGGCCTGCCTGGCAGTGGCCGTCCGTGCGCACCATGAACCCTTTGCTGAAGAGGATGAAGCCGAGATCCCGTGAGCCGATCTCGCGATGCCGGAAGGTGACCAGACTCCGGCGCCGCTGCACCTCGGTGCCGGCGGTGAGGCTGGACCGGCAGCCGAGCACCTCATAGGCGTCCATCCGCGCCAGTCCGTCCGTGAGCCGGGAGGTCAGGGCCACCGTCCAGCGTTCGATCCGGTCGGTGCCGGCGGCGTCCAGCCAGTCGAGCGCCGCCGTCAGGGAGACCACGCCGACCGTGTTGGGCGTACCGCTCCAGCCGCCGGGCCGGAACACCGGTCCGCGGAGGTTCCGGGACCAGACGGCACCGGTACCGGGCAGCGCCATCGCCTTGTGACCGGAGAACACCACGATGTCGACGTCCAGGGCGGCCGTGGAGAGCGGCAGATGGCCGATGCTCTGCGCCGCGTCCAGACAGATCGGCACCTCCGGCCCGACGACCTGCCGGATGCGGTGCACGTTCATGTCGACGCCGTAGACGTGATGGACGTGGGTCGCGGCCACGAAGCGGGTGCGGGGACCCACGACCCGGGCGAGCGCCTGCGGATCGTAGTCACCCGAACTCTCCTGGTACGGCAGCCGGCGCACCCGGACGCGCACCCCGCGCAGGGCCAGCAGCTCCTGGGCCTCCAGCCACGGCGACAGGTTCGCCCGGTGGTCGGCGAAGGGCACGACGATCTCGTCGCCGTCGCCGAGAAGGGCGGGCAGCCAGTCCCGGGCGACGCTCCGCAGCCCCTCGGTGGTCCCGCTGGTGAAGTGGACCGAGGACCGCCCGGGGGCCGGGTCGTCCAGGAACGCCTTGATCCGGTCCCGGGCGTTCTCCACCAGCGCCGTGGTGGCGTTGGCCCAGGGGTACGAGCCCCGCCCGGCGTTGGCGTTCGACGTCGTCAGATACGTCTGTACGGCGTCCAGGACGGCCCGCGGCTTCTGGCTGGTGGCAGCGCTGTCCAGGTAGACGAGGTCCGGATGCCCGACGACGATCGGGAACTGGGCGCGCAACGACCGCTGCCAGGAGGCCGGTTCACCTGCTTCCCCCGGCTCCGCCGGGTGTGCGACGCGGTCGGCCACGTCAGTCACGCACCAGTGGGGCGCCGGCGTCCCGCCAGGCGATGATGCCGCCGGCCAGGCTGCGCACGTCGGGGTGGCCCATGCGGGTGAGCAGGGCCGCGTACCGGGCCGACTTCTCGCCGACCGGGCACGCGAGCAGCACGGGCTGCCGTCTGCCGAAGGGCAGCCCGCCCCGCAGGAGTTCGTCGAACAGCTCGTCGACGATGTTGACCGAGCCGTCGATGTGGAGTGCCGCGTACGCGAAGGGGCCGCGCAGGTCGATCACGAGAGGTCGTTGCGCGGCGATCCACTTCTGGGCGTCCTCGACGTCGACGACGGCCGCCGAGCGGACCTCGTCGTCGGTCACCGTGGTGACCGAGTTCTTCACGGGCGGGCGGCCCAGCAGGTCAGGGCGGCGCCGGCGGACGTAGTCGAGGTAGCTCTCCACCCGGTCGCAGACGATGAAGACGGCCGTCCGCCGCTGCGTCAAATCGGCGTCCAGCGCCCTCAGATGACGGACACCGCCGTAGTACGCCGCTCCTCCGGTGGGGCCGGCGAGCAGGCCGCAGCGGCGGAGCAGGGTGAGCATCCCCTCGATGGCCTCGTCGGCGCCCACCGCCTCCAGGGTGTCGTAGGTGTCCGGGTCGAAGATGCCGACCTCCCGCACCTCGTCGACGGTGCGGATGCCCGGGATGAAGTCCGTCTTCTCCCCGACCAGTCCGACGACACGCACCGCCGGGTCGTGCGCGCGCAGCGCCCGGGCCACGCCGGTGGAGGAGCCGGCCGTGCCCACGCAGGCGATGAACCAGTCGGGGGCCCGGCCGTCCAGGTCGGCGATGATCTCCGGGCCCGTCCCGGTGGCGTGCGCTTCGGTGTTGAGGGCGTTGAAGTACTGGTCCGTGTGCAGATGGGTGCCGCCCGGGCGGTTCAGCCGCTGGTGGAAGAGGGTCAGCGGATCGTCGGTGTCGGTCGGGTCGAGACATTCGGTCCGGCCGGGCAGCTCCTCGATCTCGGCGCCGAGCAGCAGGAGCAGGTCCTTGATCTCGGGGACGCGCATCCGGTTGGTGACACTCTTGAACGGCAGTCCGTGCAGGCCGGCGATGAGCGCCAGGGCCTTGGCGGTGTTCCCGCTGGACAACTCCACGATCGTCTCGCCGCGCTCCTTGGCGCCGGCGATCTCCGGGCGGGTCATGCTCCACGCGGCCCGGTCCTTCAGCGAGCCGAACGGGTTGAGCATCTCCAGCTTGGCGTACAGGTCGATGTTGCGCAGGCCGTGCACGGCCGGGTCGATACGGACCAGTGGCGTGTCGCCGATGGCGTCGGTGATGTTGTCGTACCTCATCCTTGCTGATCCCCCGTACGGTCGAACGGCCAGTACTCCTCGTCCAGGCACCACCGCGCTCGGCCGTTCTCCTCGTGGACGGCCACCTTGCGTGCCATGGGCTGCTGTTGGGCGTGCGTGGCGGTGAAGTCCATGCAGTAGGCGGCCGTGTTGACGAAGGCGAGGAGGTCGCCGGCGCGCGGCAGCCGGGGCAGGAACACGGTGCGGCGGGTGAGGAGATCCGACTCCAGGCAGAGGTTGCCCACGAGATGGACCGCCACCGGGTCCGCCGGGCCGGGCGGGCCCGGGGCGCGGGGCAGGACCACGGGGTCCAGCAGTACGCCGTGGTCCTCCAGGCCGACATCACCGGCGTTCATCGCCAGGCGCACCAGGGGCCCTCCCGCGTCCGTGGGCCGCACCTCCAGGACCTTGCCGAGCGTGAGCCCGCACTGGTCGGCCAGGGCGCGGCCGGGCTCGACGTAGAGGTCGTACATGCTTTCCAGCAGCAGGGTGCCGAGAGGCCGGCCGAGGCTCGGCGCCGGGTGGGAGAGCAGGTCGTCGAGGTACGCGGCGCCGGCCGTGGGCCGATGGGCCGGGTAGAGGCTCAGGGCGCCCTTGAGGGTGCCGTTCTCGACCCGGAGGCCGTAGCCGTGGCCGCCCCAGGTCAGGGGTGGTCGGCCGCCCAGGACGGCCGAGGTCAGTTCGGTGGTCCAGCGCTCCCACTGGGCCGCGTGCGCCAGATAGGAGACGCCGAAGCCGCCGCCGACGTCGATCGCGTGTGGCTGGAAGCCGCGGATCCGCAGCTCCTCCATGGCCTGGAGGCATCCTTCGAGTGCGGCCGCCTTCTCTTCGAGGCTCGTGGTGTCGAGGTGGTAGCCGACGCCGATCGGCTCCAGCTCGTCCCGGTGCCGTTCGAGGACGTCCAGCAGGTGATGCAGGGACTTCACCGGCGTACCGAAGCGGCTTCTGCGCGACAGCCTTCTGGCTCCGGCCGTCTCGAAGCCGCTGAGGCGCAACAGGACGCGGACGCGCGGCAGTCCATGGGCGCGCACGAGGCCCGCCGCCCGCTCCAGCTCGGCGGGACCGTCGGCGTTGAGGCACGCCCCGCTGTACGCGGCGAGCCAGAGGAACTCCGGGTCCTTGGGGCCGGTCGCCATGATCCGGGAGCCCGCGAAGCCGGAGCCGAGAGCGTGCCGCAGCTCGCCGAGCGACGCGGCGTCCAGGGCCGCGTCCGTCGTGGTGAGCCGGCGCACCAGGGAGGCCGCACGGTTCGCCTTGTGGGCGAAGTAGATCCGCCCGGTCAGCCGGTGACGGTCGAGAACCGCACGGAAGCGCCGTACGTTCTCGGCGATCTGGTCCGGCAGGAGGACGTTCAGCGGGGAGCCCAGGGCGTCCACCAGATCGTGCAGCAGCGGTGCCGAGTCCAGGAGGGCCGCTGTGCGCGGCTCCAGCCGGGGTTCCAGGTACAACGGGTCGTCGTCGCGCATCCCAGATGTTCCTCCCCACCGAGGAAGACGTACCGGTGTCGGCAAACGGCCATAACGACCGTAACCCTCCCCTCGCCGGGCCTTCCGGAACCGGGCACGGTGGGGGAGGGGCTGTTTCCCGACGTCCGACGGCTGGAACGGGACGGTCGGAGCGCTGGAACGGGACGGTCGAGCGGATGAGCGGGGTGCCGGGTGCCGGGAGAACGAACGGTGGCCCGGGTGGGGCCGTTGGGTTCGGAAGGCCGACGAGGGGCGGACGGTCAGCCGGCGCGCAGGGCGAGGCTCATCAGGATCGCGTCCCGGTCGTCACCGGGGGCGATCCGCAGCGCGCCGGGCCAGCGGCCGACCTCCACCCAGCCGACCTTGCGGTAGAACTCCTCCAGGCCGACGCCGCCCCGGGTGGACAGGGAGAGCCGCTCCAGGCCCATCTCGTCCCGGGCGATGCCGTGGACGCGGTGCATCAGCGCGACGCCGATGCCCCGGCCGCGGAAGCGCGGATGGGTCTGGACGTGGTTGACGGTGCCGCAGTGCGCGCCCAGCGGATGCGGCTCCCGGCGGACGATCAGCCAGCCGGCGAGCGAGTCCCCGACGACGGCGACGAGCAGTCTGCCGCGCGCGGGATGCAGCCCGTGGACGAGCGAGTCGACCACCGGGGCGACGTCGTGGGCGCTCAACGGAAGAGGAGGGAACTCGGTCGCGAGGACCGCGCCACCGGCGTTCGCCACGACCTCCCAGCAGTCGGCGATCTCCCCTCTGAGTTCCGGGGTGACCTCCTCCGGGCTGGTCAACTGCAGGACCGTGGAGACTTGATGCACCGTCATGTCCCTCAGCCTGGCACAGGCGCCGCCGGCCGCCGGGCTTCTGCCTGCTCCAGGGGGTGGGTCGTACTCCTCCAGCTCCTCCAGGCGGACGGCTTCGGCGCCGCCGTCGCATGCCGCCGCGACACCACCGCCCGAGCGTGGGTCCTACGGGGCTCCGTGCGCACCCCGGGCCCCGCCCACGCCCCGGGCCGTGCGTCGCGCTCCCAGCAGCGTCCGTGCCGTGGCCGGCACGGACGGGGACGCCGAACCGCGCAGCAGCCTCGCCCCCCGCGCGAACGCCGCGTCCGCGGTGAGCAGTTCGATGTCGACGACCGTCCGCAGGAGCACTCCACCGGGGCCCTGCGTGAGCACCGGCAGAGCCCTCGCCGCCCGCAGGCGGACACGGGACGCCTCGATCTGATCCTCCACCAACTCCCGTACGCCCGACGACTCGCGGCCCTCCGCGAGATCCTCCGCCGTGACCGAGAAGCGCTTCAGCGTCTCGGCCGGGATGCCCAGGCGTCCTTCCGGGAGGTCCTCGGCCAGGTCGTTGACGAAGTCCAGCCGCTGGCTGCCCTCCATGAGCGTCCGGCAGGCCGCGCGGAACCGTCCGTCGTCGCCCTCGGGGCCCAGCAGCGACGCGACCAGCATGAACGCGGGCAGCGAGTAGGCGTCCACATAGGCCTGGTAGTCGGCCTCGGTGGCGAAACCGGTGAACTCCAGGTCGGCGGTCGCGGTGTCCAGATACCGCTCCACCGCCACGCGCAGTCCCGGACGGGCCGCCGCACTGTTCAGCAGCGCGCGGATCAACGGATCGGTGCTCACTCCCGTCTCCAGCGCGCCGCGCACCTCCCGCTCCCACGACGCCCACGCCGAGACCCGCGACTGCTTCGGGCCGGTGTCCAAGAGGTCGTCGCTGTGGTGCATCATCGCCGTCGCCGCCACGACGTGCGGCAACAGCGCCCGCGGCAACAGCAACCGGGCGGCGAGGTAGGAGGTGCGCCGGGCCCGCGCCACCAGGTCCCGCTGTCGGTCGTAGTCCCGCCGCGATTCCGGATCGCGCACGCCTGCTGCGTCCAGGCTCCGCTTCCACGTGCTCATACGCCGATCGTAGGCGGCACGCCGAGGCGCCTGCGATGCCCGCGGACCTGCCCCTTCGGCTCTTGCGCGAGCCGGTGCGCGGGGGCGGACGCGCCGCGACCGAGGTGATCCGCGCGTGTAAGGATGTCGGCGCGAAGGCCCGGCGGGGACATCGGAGATGGGACGCAATGATCGGGACCGTGTTCCGCAGTGCGGACGTGCCGGCGGAGGACAGATTCGACTTCTGGCGGGAACTGCTCGGCACGACACGGGCGAGCGAGGCGATCAGCCCTCATTCGGCGGACTTCTGGGGGGAGTTGCGCCTGATGGAGCTGGGCCCGGTGACCGTGTGGCCGGCGTCGTTCCTGCCCTCGCGCTACCGGCGTGACCAGCGGATGGTGCGCCGGTCCGACCCTGAGCTGTACCACCTGACACTGCTGCTGGACGGGGGCCTGGCCCTCGACCACGCCGACCGGTGCGACACGTTCGGCCCGCGCGATCTGCACCTGGCCGACAGTTCGCGGCCGTACGACATCCGGTCGGCGGACGGCGGGGGGACCGGGGTCATCAAGGGGGTGGGCGTCGACTTCCCCAAGGCACGGTTCCCGCTGCCGCCGCACCAGGTCCGGGAGTTGCTCGGCCGAGGGCTGTCCGGCCGGGAGGGCATGGGCGCCCTGCTGGCGGACTTCCTCATCGGCCTGGAGCGGCAGGCCGACTCCCTCCAGCCGTCCGACGCGCCACGGCTGGGCACGGTCGTCCTCGATCTGCTGTCGGCCTGGTTCGCCCACGCGCTGGAGGCCGAGGCGGCCCTGTCCCCGGAGACGCGTCTGCACGCGCTGATGCGTCGCATCCAGGCGTTCATCCGGCAGAACCTGCACGACCCGGAACTGACGCCTCCGGTGATCGCCGCCGCACACCACATCTCTCTCAGCTACCTCCACCGCGTCTTCCAGCAGCAGACGGGCGGCGAGACCGTGGCCGCCTGGATCCGCGCCCGGCGTCTGGAGGGCGCGGGCCGCGACCTGGCGGACCCGTCCCTGCGCGCCACACCGATCCATGTCATCGCCGCCCGCTGGGGCATGCCCCGTGCCTCCGACTTCACCCGCGCCTTCCGCACCGCCCATGGAATCGCACCCAGCGAGTTCCGGCTGCGGGCGTTGTCCGAACGTCGATGAGCGCGGACGCTAGGTTGGGTCCATGTACGTGACGCGGGTCTCCAGACATGTGAACGCCGCACGTGCGGACGTGTACCGGGCGCTGGTGGACGCGGACGCGATCGCGCGATGGCGGGTCCCGGACGGCATGAGCGCCGAGGTGCACGAGTTCGACGCCCGTGAGGGAGGCAGGTTCCGTGTCTCCCTCACCTACGACACGCCGGCCGGGACCGGCAAGTCGGCCTCCCACACCGACACCTACCACGGCCACTTCGCGCGACTCGTGTCCGACGAGGAGGTGGTCGAGGTCCTCCGGTTCGAGTCGGACGACCCCGCGCTGCGCGGCGCGATGACGATGACCACCCGGCTCACCGACGCGGACGGCGGCACCGAGGTCCTCGTCGTGCACGAAGGCATCCCCGACGCCGTGCCGACCGCCGACAACGAGACGGGCACCCGCATGGCACTGGAGAACCTGGCCCGGCTGGTCGAGGGTTCCTGGTCGCCCGCCGGGCCGGTTCGCCGCCTGCGCGGCGAAGGGTCGTCACCGGCCGGACCCGGGCGGGACATCGCTCCGGAGCGCTGAGCGGGACGTTCGCGGCCGGTGCGCGACAGTGGCGGTGAGCGGAGGGTCGTGTCGCTGTGCCGGCTGTTCTGCGCCCGCGATCGCCACGACGAGGTCGGCCGGACCGGACCGCCGTGCCGCCCCAGCTCGGACACACCGCCGGCCCTGCCCCCGCGTGCGATCGCGAGCGGCGCTCCCCTCAGACGGGGGTAGTGGATCGAAAGACTCCGGTTCAGGGTGAGGGGCATGACAGAACTGCAGACCTTCGTACTGCCCCCGGTGGTTGACGGCAGTGACGTGGACAAGGCACTGGGCCAGGCGCTGATCGCCGCCTGGCAGGCGGACGGCATCTTCCAGATCCAGGCGACCCCGGAACAGGAAGCCGCCACCGAGCGGGCCCTCGAAGCCTCCCGGGGCTTCTTCGGCCGCCCGTTCGAGGAGAAGGCCGGGCACGTGTCCGACCTCACCTACAGCGGCTACGTCGCCTCGGGCGAGGAGGAGACGGCCGGGGAGAAGGACGGCTCGGAGATCTACACCGTCTGCCCCGACATCCCCGAGGACGACGCCCGGGTCGTCGACAAGTGGCCGTGTCACGGCCCCGCCCCCTGGCCTTCGGAGCAGTACGCCGATGCCATGAAGGGCTACATGGGCGCCGTGGGCGACATCGGCGAGAGACTGCTCCGCCTGGTCGCCCTGGGCCTCGGTCTGGACGACATGGACCACTTCACGAAGCTCACCGAGGACGGCTGGCACCACATGCGGGTCCTGCGCTTCCCGCGGGCGGACGCCACCTCCGAGCGGGGCATCGGCTCGCACACCGACTACGGTCTGCTGGTCATCGCGGTCCAGGACGACGTGGGCGGCCTCTACATCCGCCCGCCGGTACCGGGCGAGACCCGCGGCCGCAACTGGCTGGCCGACGAGTCCATGGCCGGGCGGTACGAGAACGAGGAGCCCTGGACCTTCGTCACCCCGGTCTCCGCGGTCTTCACCGTCTTCCCCGGTGACATCATGCAGTTCATCACCGGCGGCACCCTGCTCTCCACCCCGCACAAGGTGCGCCTGGCCGACCGCGAGCGGTACACCATCGCGTACTTCCACGAGCCGTCCTTCCAGGCGGTCGCGCGGCCCCTGGACGGGGGCGGCCAGGACGAGTTCATCCACTACGGGACGCACTTCACCAACATGTTCATGCGCTGCTACCCCGACCGCGCCGCCACCGCGCGCATCGAGAACGAGGAGCGGCTCGCCGTCCTCGAACGCCTCCGCAAGGAGGCCCTCAACTCCTGACCGGCTTCCACGGGTGTCCGTGCCGGTTTCCCCGCCGTCAGGGCAGCAGGCCCAGACGGCGGGCCGTCATGACCGTCTCCATCCGGGTGTGGCAGCCGAGCCGGCGCATCGCGCTGCGCAGATAACTCTTCACCGTCTCGGCGCGAAGGCCGAGTTCGTCCGCCACGTCGGCATTGGTCCGCCCCAGCGCGACGCAGGACAGCACGTCGAGTTCGCGTGCCGAGAGAGCGCTCAGGGGGTGGGAGGCGGGGGCCCCGGTGCCGGCGCCGGCCAGTTTGTCGCACACACCGACGACCCGGTCGCGCGCCTCGTCGTCCGGGAGCCGCTGGGCGAGGATGCGCAGTTCGGCGTAGGCCTCACGGATCGTCTCCCACCGGGGGGACGTGGGACGCTCGGACCCCTCGGCACGCTCCGAGGAAGCACGCAGGCTGTCGAGGCGACGCGTCACCTCGTCCCGCACCGCCAGGCTCTGCTCCAGGTCGCGGGCGGCCCGCATGACCGAGTCGACGGTCCGGTCGCCGAGGGCCACGGACCGGCGGACCGCGCCGTACATGACCGCGCGCACCGTCCGGTTCACCACGACGGGCGCGGCCACGACGGCGTGGATGCCCTCCGCCGCGACCATGAGGTCGTAATGGTGGCTGATCTGCCTGCAGTTCGCGTAGTCGTTGACGGCGATGGGGCGGTGCAGGGCCACCACCTTGCCGCCGAGCCCCATGCCGAATCCGAGAGTCAGTCCGGACAGGGCGTTGGTGTCGTTCCCCGTGAACTCGGTGAGCTGCGCGTGCCGGCCCCTGACGACGACGCCGCCGAAGGCGAGGTCCACTCCGGCGGTGTCCCGTAACGCCTGGACACCGCGTTTGACTTGGCGGTCGTCGTCCGGAACGGGGGGTGATGTCCGTGTCATTGCGGCTACCTCGATCTGCCCGGGGGCAGAAGTGCGCCCCCTGCCCGGGTCGTGCGCGGGCCTCGTGCGGGAGTGGAGCGGTGTGGCGACTGATGTGAGCTTGTACCTGGGCGCTGTCCAAGAAAAGGGAGCGGACAACGGCCCCGCGTACACAGGGCCTTGAGCCACCATGGAGGAGAGCTACCCCGTGCAGCTACCCCCGTGTGAGGGGGGTGCGCCGGCGGCATACCGACGTGTACCGGATCGAAGCGGAGTCAGGAGCGACTCGGCCCGGCAGGGTCGCGGCGGTCCCGGGTGTGCGTGCACGTGTCACCACCGGTCTGCTCTGACGCTCCGTCAACTACGTTTTTGTTGACGGCTCTTGACGTACTTGAGACTTCTACAGAACTGTTCTTCCGACGACGGGGGAGTCGGCGCGTTCCCCACTGTCGGTCAGATTAAGGAGTCGACCCGGTCGTGCTACCGGCGGAAGACAGCGAAGAGGCGGCGGCCGCCCGCGCCGCGGTCCTGGCTCTGCGCAGGGAGAGCGGGATGTCCGTCGCCGGGGTGGCCTGGGTCGTCGGGCCGGGGCAGCTCCGGATCAGCGAGACGAGCGGAGTGAGATCACGGGACCGCCGGGGGCTGTCCGTGCCGGCGGGGGCCGGACTGATCGGCAAGGTGCTGACGACCGGCCGGCCGGCGGCGGTGAGCGACTACCGGTCGGCTCGGCGGATCAGCCATGAGTACGACTCCTTCGTCCGGGTCGAGGGGGTGCGGGCGATGGCGGCGGCACCCGTGATCGTGGGAACCACGGTCCGGGCGGTGCTCTTCGTGGGATCGCGCGACGCGGTACGTCTCGGTGACCGGGTGCTGACGGCGATGACGCGGGCGGCGCGCGATCTGGAGCAGTTCCTCGCGTGCCAGGAACAGGTCCACCGGCTGCTGTCGGAGGCCAGGGCCGGCCGCGTCGGCACCGCGCCCCGCGACGACGCCGCCTGGGAGCGCGTCCACGAGGCCCATGCCGACCTCCTGGAACTCACCGCGGCCCTCGACGACGGACACCTCAAGGAGCGTTTCCACGAGGTGTGCCGTCTGCTGGAGCGGGGCTGCTGCTCCGAGGGGCCCGGGGAATCGGTGCCGGAGCGGCCGGCGCGGCTGTCTCCCCGGGAACTCGACGTCCTCACCGCGGTCGCCGCGGGCTGCACCAACCTCGACATCTCCGCCCGGCTCGCCATCGGCCTGGAGACCGTGAAGGGCCATCTGCGTTCGGTCATGCGCAAACTGGGCACCACCACCCGCTTCGAAGCGGTCACCGCGGCGCGGCGCGCGGGACTGCTGCCGTGACCCGGGCGGGTCCGCCGCTCAGTTGGCCGCGGTTTCCCCGGCAGGACGCCGAGCCCCGGCAAGGCCCGTCGCTCCCGTCAGCTCCGGTGCGTGACGGCGACCCGCACGATCAGCGTGCCCCTGTTGTCCTCGGAGCAGGAGCCGGCGGCGTCGTTCATGACCAGGGGCTTTTGAGGAGGCGAGCGGACGCGCGCAGGTCCGGGTCCGGGCGCACCGGGGCGCCCGGACCCGGACGGGTCAGCGGGGCTGTCGTGCCGCCGCTACTTCTTCCACGCCCAGTGCAGACGGTCGAGTCCGCTCTGGTTGTTGACCTTCAGGCTGAGGCGGGTGCCCGTGCCCTGGAGGGTGGTCAGCGAGTAGGTGTCGCCGTTGCGCAGGCCGGGCCAGTAGACCGAGCCGAGGCGCAGTTCCCGGATGACGTCGGTGGCGGCCTGGATGTAGGCGACCTCGTTGGAGCCGTTGACCGGGCCGTTGTAGTCCAGGCCGGTCGTCATGGAGGCGCCGAACTCGTCCAGGATCGTGCGCGAGGCGCAGGTGCCGATGCGCTCCTTGAAGTCCGCCTTCCACTGATCCACGCTGGTCCAGTCGGTGTGCCAGAAGCCGTAGTTGTGCAGAGCGATCCGGGTGCCGTCGAGCCGCTTGTCGGCGCAGACCGGCTTGACGTCCTCGCTGTACTTGTAGCCGCCGATGAGGACCCGGTCGCGGGGAATGGAGCGGTGCTTGTCCAGCCAGCGGGCGGCCACGTCGCGCCACTCCTGGGAGGTGTAGCCGAACGGCTCGTTCATCGGCTCGAAGTACACCTTGCCGTTGTGGCCGTAGGCGGAGGTGATCCGCCGCCACATCCGGTCCCAGGTCGCCTGGTCGTCGATCTTGCCGTCCTTGGCGTTGTCGGCCTCCCAGTAGCCGAGGACGACCTTGAAGCCCTTGGCGGTGGCGGCGTCGATCGCGCCCCGGTACGACTTCCAGAAGGGACCGTTCACGGACGTGGGGTTGACCGGGAGGCGCACCGTGTTGGCGCCGAGCTTGGAGAACCCGCCGATGATCGCCTTGGACTTGGCGTAGGTCGTGGCGTAGCCGTCGGTGGTGGACAGGCCCGAGGGTACGACCGCGTCGTCGGCGTAGTTGTCACGCGGGTCGGCCCAGTTGACGCCGCGGAACTCGCTGACGGGTGGCGGCGAGGCGTGGTGGGGGGCGGCGGGAGCGGCGGACGCGGGGGAGGCGACGAGTCCGCCGAACGCGGTGACGCCGGCCAGCGACGCCGCGAGGCAGGCTGTCCCGCGATGGTTCTTTAGTGGCACCGGATCCCTTTCTGGGCAGTTGCGTCCGCGAAACCTGGAAGGGCAGGCCGGCGGATCTGTAACTCCCGCAAAGTAGAAGAGATCTCGAACAGAGGTCAACACATCTGCACACCAAATTTCATCAAGAACACAGAACTAAGGGCCGCCCACGGCCAGTTCCGACCCGGTGAGCCGCACCCGGATGCCGTCCTCCTCCACGCGGACGTCCCGCAGCCGCATGCTCCCGCGCTCCGGCTCGGGCAGTTCGAAGGACAGGGACAGCTGGTCGGCGAGGACGGGCCGGGTGAGCCGGGACAGAGCGTTCAGGAGGCTGGGGTCCAGGCCCAGGTCGCGCAGCAGAGCGGGGTTGTCCAGGGCGAGATCGATGAGGTTGAGGCTCCGGGCCTGGCGTGCGAACCGCGGTGAGCCGGTGAGTTCGGCGAGTTCGCCGTCGTCGCTCAGGGCGGCGCGCGCGGTCGCGTCGGACACCCCCAGCCGCTTCACGATCGCCGGGACCGACAGCAGAGCCTTCGCCCTGCGGGTCTCACGGGCGAGGCCGGCGGCCGCCTTCGGCGTCAGGTGCAGACCGTCCGAGGCGCGCGTGCCGGGGCGGTAGGTGGCCAGGTCCCCGATGTCCAGGCGCATGCCGCCGATCCGTGTGGCGATACCCCGCTCACCCTCCCGCTGGATCGTGGCCTCGGCGCGCAGCCGCAGATCACGTCCGGCGACCGGCAGGGTGCCGCGCGCTCGGACCCGGTCCCGGCCGTCACCGGTGAACGTCACCTGGGACGCGCCGAGTTCACGATTGAGGTCGGCGAACGACAGCAGCACATCGCCGTCGAGTCGCGGGACGCGGGCGCCGCGCACGGAGGTGAGGCCGTCGGCGTCCAGTCGTACGTCGTGGGCCGTGGCCGACACCTTCGCCAGCGACACCCGGTCGGCCGCCACGTCCGGCACGGTCACCCGCACCGAGTCCAGCCGCTTGCCGGCGAGTTGGGTGAGGAAGGGGAATCCGCCGATCTCCACCTCGGGTGCGGCGGCCAGGTCCAGCCGGTCCTCCAGGGTGTCCGCTGCCCGGTGTTCGGCGTACAACACGGCCCAGCGGTCGGCGAGGGTCACGAAGGAGGCGAGGACGACCATGCCCACCACCGCCTTCACCGCGAGGGGCAGCCCCGCCAATCGCCCGCGCCCGCGTCGGCGCCGGCCGCCGCGACGGTGAACGGGCGGAGTCCACTCCGGCTCCTGCTCGTCCCCCTGCCCGGTGGCCGCTCGGGTGGTGTCCTCGTCGAAGAAGTCCTCCAGCGAAGTCGCTTCCAGCGGGCCGTCGTCGAGGGTGCCGAGTTCGTCGTACGGGTTGCGGGGCGCGGTGGAGCGGTCGAGGGCCGGTTCGTGCGGATCTGTGCGGTGGGGGGAGCGCATCGTCTCATCCGAACATGTGCACCACCCCTGCCCGCAACTCGAACCCGGGGTATGCGATCTAGTTCACGATTGCGACGCGGCGTCGGCGCGGGCCCGCCACAGGTCGCGCAGCGGGGCGATCTCGGCCATGTGGTGGATGAATTCGAGGTTGCTCCCCGACAGGACGCCCACGAACGGGTCGTGCGGGGCGGAGCCGTACGGGTACTGCGAGAAGCCGATCGTGTCGAGTTGGTCGTCGGTGACGTCGGCGACGCTTGCGCGCCACCGGTCGACGGTGGGCCGGAACCGGTCGCGTGCCGAGGCGGCGGACGGCTGGAAATCGACCGCGCGTGGAGACTGGCGCACCTGCACGTCCAGTTCGCGGGCGGCTGGGAGTGGATCTTCGGCGGACGTCGGCAGGATCCGAGGCCGACCCTGGGTCTCCATCGGCGGCTCCCTTTCCCGATGGCGCCCTTCGCTGTCACGCGCAGAGGGAAGCCAACGGCCTCCCTCGTGAAGGGCGACCGCTTTTTCCGGGGCACCCTGCGGCCGACTGTCACGCGATGTGCCTGTTCCCGTACAGTCCGTGCCGTACGTTCAGTCCGTGCCGTACGTCCTCGACGGTTCAGGGCCGGCTCAGCGGTCGATCAGGGGGAAGTCAGATGGACACCGACGCCGGTCTCGGCGCTCTTCCGTACACTCCCGGGGCGGCAAAGCCGATCCCCGAGGCCGAGCCGGGGCTCGTGGAGCGGTGGCGGGCGGACGGAGGCGAACTGGTCGCGCTGCTGACCCAGGTGCGCGAACGGCACGGAGGTGTCGCCGCGTTCCGTCTGGGCCCGGCACCCACCGTCCTCGTCACGGACCCGGCCGCGGTGCAGCACGTCCTCGCCCGGCGGCCGGAGCGGTACGTCAAGCGTTCGCACCGCGCCCGGCTGCTGATCGGCGACGGAGTCCTGGCCGCCACCGGCGCGGCGTGGCAACGGCAACGCCGCTTGCTGCAGGCACAGTTCACCGGCACCGGGATGCGCCGCCACGAAGAGCGGATCACCGCCGCCGCCCGGACCACCGCGGAACGCTGGGACGCGTACGCCCGCACAGGGCGGACCTTCGACGTGGGTCAGGAGATGCGCCGCTTCGCCCTGGACACCATCTGGCGCTCACTCACCGGCCACCCGCTCGACGACGCGACCGAGCGCGAACTGGCAGCCGTGGAAACCGTGGGCGCCGCCCTGCCGACCCTGCCCGCCGACACCGACGAGGCCCGCGAAGCCGTCGCCGCCGATCTCGCCCGGATCGACGCGGTCGCCCGGCACGCCATCGAGGCCGCCCGCGGCGGGGCGGCAGGCCCGCACGGCCCCGGCCTGCTGCACCTTCTGACCGATGCCGCCACCGAGCGCCCCGAGTACACCGACCGGCTGATCCGCGACGAGTTCGTCACCCTGCTCGCGGCCGGACACGAGACCACCGCGACCACCCTGACCTGGCTCCACCTGCTCCTCGACCGGCACCCCGAGGCCCGCGAACAGGCCCTCGCCGCCGGTGCCGAGGGCTCGACCGAGCGCCGCCGGGCCATCCAGGCCCTGATCCACGAGACGCTCCGGCTCTACCCGCCCGCCTGGATCCTGCCCCGCCACGCCGCCGAGGACGACATCCTCGCCGGCCACGCCGTCGAGGCGGGCACCGACCTCCTGGTCTGCCCTTATCTCACCCACCGCGATCCCGAACCATGGCCCGACCCGGAGCGCTTCGACCCCCGGCGCTTCACCACCCCGAACGGCCGCCCGACCCACCCGGGCGCCTACTTCCCCTTCGGCATCGGCCCTCGCGCCTGCCTCGGTCTGCAGTTCGCGCTGCGCGAGTCGACCGTCCTGCTGGAACATCTTTTGCCGGCCCACGTCCCGGCCTTCCGCTCCACCCCCACCACCGCCGTGTTCGGCATCACCGTCCGCCCCGACGGAACCAGCCCCGCGACTCTGGGCCCGTCCCTGGGTGAAACCCCGGGCTGACATCTCGGGCCATCAGCGACGACGGGCACACGGCGCGGGGCGCGCCCGCCGAGCGCCCCGGTGCACTTCGCGGCGGCGACATGGCCCCCGGCCCCGGGCCGCGCGTTCTCGGCTCGGTAGTGCCGAAGCGCGCCGACACGCCGCTGCCGCCGCTGCCGCCGACCATGACCACTCGCGACGCCCGACCCCTGACGCTCGATGAGGAGCCGCTCGTGACCACCCCTGAAGCGACGAGACCGCACCCGCGCAACTCGGGTCTGCGGGTCGACCTCAACCCGGCCGCGGCCGTCGCGTACAACGCCCGCCACCACGGCGACTCGGTCGTCATCCGCTACGCGGGCGGCGATCTGACCTACGCCGAACTCGACGACAGGGCCGCCCGGCTGGCCACCGTCCTGGCCGACGGCGGCATCGGCGACGGGGACCGGGTCGCCTACCTCGGCCTCAACAGCGGCTCCTTCGTCGTCACGCTGCTGGCCGCCCACCGGCTGGGGGCCGTCTACGTCCCGGTCAACTTCCGCCTGGCGGCAGCCGAGTTGGAGGCCGTCCTCGTCCGCAGCGGCGCCACCGCCCTCGTCTGCGAGGAGGGGCACCGAAAGAGCGTGGACGCGGTACGCGAGCGGACCGCCCTCACACGCTTCCTCCTGGTGGACGACGACCCCGAGGTGCCGGCCGGGAGCGCGGCGGGCTGGGAGCCGTGGGCGCCCCTTCTCGCCGCCGCCGCGCCCACGTCCTCCGTCGCGGCCAAGTACGCCGACGACCCGGCGATCCTGATGTTCACCTCCGGCACCACCGGCACACCCAAGGGCGTGGTCCTCACTCACGGCAACGTCTTCTGGAACGCCGTGAACGTCGACCTCCGACTCGACACCCGCCGCGGGGATGTCACGTACGCCGTCGCTCCGCTGTTCCACATCGGCACCCTGAACAGCTTCGTGCTCCGCACCCTGGTGCGCGGGGGGACCGTGGTCGTCAGACGCGCCTTCGACCCGCGGACGTGCCTCGACGACCTGGTCGCCCACCGGGTCAACTCCCTGTTCGCCGTCCCCCAGATGTTCGCCGCCCTGGCCAGGCAGCCCGGCCTGTTCGACCAGGATCTGAGTCGTCTGCGGTCGATCGTGGTCGCCGGCGCCCCGGTGCCGCCCGCGCTCATCGAGCAGTACGCCGACCACGGGGTGGTGCTGCAGCAGGCGTGGGGCCTGACCGAGACCGCCCCCTTCGCCACGCATCTGCCGGCCGAGCGGACCCGGGACAAGCTCGGCTCCGCCGGTATCCCCATGCCGTTCACCGAGGTCCGGGTCGTGGACATCGTCACCCACGCGCCGCTGCGACCGGGGGAGTCCGGGGAGATCGTCGTACGTGGCCCGAACGTCACGCCGGGCTACTGGAACGACCCGGAGGCCGACCGGGCGGCCTTCGACGACGAGGGGTGGTTCCATTCGGGCGACATCGGCCACCTCGACGAGGACGGCTGTCTGTACATCGTCGACCGGCTCAAGGACATGATCATCAGTGGTGGCGAGAACATCTATCCGGCGGAGGTCGAGCGGGCGCTGGCCCCCATGCCGGGTGTGGTCGACATCGCGGTCGTCGGGGTCCCCGACGAGGAGTGGGGCGAGACCGTACAGGCCGTCATGAGCGTGGACGGCACGACGGACGTCACCCTGGAGGCCGTCCACGCGTACGCCGCGAAGACGCTGGCCGGCTACAAACTGCCCCAGCACCTGACCATCGTCCCGGCCGTTCCGAGGAACGCCTCCGGGAAGCTGGACCGGACCGGCGTGCGGCGACTGCTCGACGAGGCGGACTGACGTCACTCGGGGAGGACGGTGAGCAGCGCGTCGTCACCGAAGGGCTCGTACGCCTCCTCCCCGCCCCTGCCGCGCCGCGCTCTCTGCCCGAGCCCGCACCGCGTCCACGTCCACGTCCACAGCCTCGGCCGCTGTCGTCGACGTCGAGCAGACAACCCACGGCGAATTGCACGGCGATGGCCCGTGCGGGCCGTCGCGCAGAGGGGAGGACAGTCCCTCACGTGCCCCATCGGCGGACGTGCGCCCACCTCGACACGGGGGAGCCGGCCCGTGGGTGCGGTGCCATGTACCGGTGGGCCGGGCTCCCGTCGCGCTTTCGTACGGGTCAGAAGTCGTCCGGAGTCCTGACGCGTTCGCGGACCCAGACGCCCGCGGGCTTGAGGGAGGACGTGCCGGTCCACGGACCGTTCGCGGCGCAGGTGCCCTGCTTGAAGACGGCACCGGAGCGTTCGTCGTCGGAGTAGTTCCAGTTGACCCAGCTGATCTTCTTGGCCGCCATCAGATCGAGGTACCGCTGCGACATGGCGAAGTCGTTCGCGCCCTCGCCCGCGTAGTTCTGGGTGCCGAACTCCGTGACGAACACGGGTATGCGGTCGGCCGCGCGGGAGAGGGTCTGGAGGTACTCGTCGCGGTGCGAGGACGCGTAGAAGTGGAAGGTGTACATGATGTTGGCCGCGTTCACCGGGTTGTTGACCACCTCGGACTCGTTCGCGTCCTCCGACACGCCGAGTGAGGACCAGGCGCGGGTGCCGACCAGGATCGGGGTGTTCGGGTCCTTGGCCCTGATGACGGGGATCAACTGCTCGGCGTAGCTCTTGATGCGGGACCAGCTCACCCCGCTGGGCTCGTTCGCGATCTCGTACAGCACGTTGTTCTTGTCGCGGTGGCGCTGGGCGATCTCGGAGAAGAAGGTCTTGGCGCGGGCGAGGTTGTGGTGCGGGTCGCCCGGGTCGAGCATGTGCCAGTCGACGATGGCGTACATGCCGCGGGCCGTGGCCTGTTCGATGGCGGCGTGGACCAGGTCCGTGAAGCGGCGCGGATCGGTCTCGTAGCCGCCCTCCTGGACGTACATGGAGACGCGCAGTACGTCGGCCCGCCAGTCGGTGGCGAGGGCGTTGAGCGACCCGTTGGTGACGCACTGGCTGTACCACTGCAGGCCGTGCGTGCTCATCCCTCGGAGCTGGATCGTTTTTCCTTGCTGGTTGCAGAGCTTGGTACCGCACACCTTGAGCTGTCCGTTGGCGGCGACGGGGGTGACTGCCTTCGGGGCTGTGGGGCCGGCCTGCGCGGTGCTGGGGGTCAGAACGAGGCCGAGAAGGAGCAGCACGGCGACGAGCGGAAGATGTCGTGCCGGTCTCATGGGGGACTCCTGGCGGTCTGTGGCCGACCGGCGGTCACCGATCGGTCAGTCGGGGAAACACAACTGGTAGGAAACTTTCCTAACAGAAAGGGAATTATCAGTTGGTCCGGACCTTTGCAAGAGATCTGACAAGACCGCCGCACGCGCATCGACGTCGGTGACGCATGCGAATTCGGCAACGGTCGGGCGGATGGGCGCCGGTCCGCGGCGCTGAGCTGCGGTCTTTGCTGACGCGCCGACGCGGGCCTGGGAAGGGACGTCGTGCGTCGACAGGCGCGCTCGGGTGAGGGGTGTTCGCGGCCGTGCGGTGTGTGCCGTCGGTCGGGGGCGGTGCTAGGCCGTGTCGGCGTCGAGGCCGTTGACCAGGCCGCGTAGGAGGGGGCCGTACTCCGGGTGGGAGAGGGCGAAGGCCATCTGGGCGACCAGGTAGTCGGCGGGGTTGCCGGTGTCGTACCAGCGGCCCTTGATGACCTGACCGTAGACCGCGCGGGTGGTGGCGTAGGCGTTGATGGCGTCGGTCAGGTAGACCTCGCCGGTGCGGTGCTCGTACCAGCGGCGGGTCTGCTCGCGCAGTTCGTCGATGATGCCGGGGGTGACGACGTAGCCGCCGATGGCCGCGTACGCGGAGGGCGCGGCGGCGGGCTCGGGCTTCTCCACCAGGCCGGTGATGCGCAGCTGGCCGTCGCCGAGATCCTCCTTGACTATGGGTACGCCGTAGCGCTGGGACTCGGTGGGGTCCATCGGCAGGAGGGCCAGCACCGGGCAGCCGGTCTGTTCGTAGGCGCGGATCAGCTGCTGGGCGCGGGGGGTCTCGGCCACGAAGACGTCGTCGGGCCAGAGCACGAGCACCGGTTCGTCGCCGAAGGCCCGGGCGGCGTTGAGCACCGGGGTGCCGTTGCCGTACGGGCCGTACTGGTCCAGGTAGGTGATGTGGCCGCGCCGGGCCAGCTCCGCGACCTCCTCCACGGCGTCGGCGTAGGCCGTCTTGCCGTCCTCGCGCAGTTGCTCGACCAGGGCGGGGTTGGGGCGGAAGTGGTCCTGGATGAGGCTCTTGCCGCCGGAGACGACGATGGTGATGTCGGTGATGCCGGAGTCGACCAGTTCACGGACCGTGTGCTCGATGACCGGCTTGTCGCCGACGGGGAGCATCTCCTTGGGCGTCGCCTTCGTCAGCGGCAGCAGACGGGAGCCGAGGCCGGCGGCGGGGATCACGGCCCTGCGAATCGTCGGGGACATCATGTCTCTCTCCGTCGAGCGGCACACCGCGCCGGTTGGCAGGGCGACCAGGGCGCACACGGTCGCGCGGCTCCGGGAGAAAGCCTACCCAGGCCCTTCCGGGGCGCCACGTGCGCCGTCCCCCGCCGCGCGGCGGGGACACGGCCACACCCGCGCTCGCCGCGCCGTCGACGAGGTGCTCAGCTCCGTGGTGCGGGTGGCGGGCGTCTCGTCGGTGGTTCGAGGTCGACGACGACCGGGCCGGGCACCGCGGGAGGCCGTCCGTCACCGGCCGTGTTGTGCAGCAGTGCCCCGGCCACGGCCCGCGCCTTGGTGACCGCCCGGTCGGCCACCGGCCCCGCGTGACGCCCGCGTACGGCGACGGTCCACAGGTCCAGCCAGCGATCGAAATGCTCGGCGCGCAGCGGGCTCTTGGCGTGCAGGTCGCGGTGTGCGCGCAGGGCGTTGCGGCGGTAGACACCGGGGGTGAGCAGGGCGCTCT
This sequence comes from Streptomyces bottropensis ATCC 25435, assembly GCF_000383595.1. Lineage (NCBI taxonomy): Bacteria > Bacillati > Actinomycetota > Actinomycetes > Kitasatosporales > Streptomycetaceae > Streptomyces > Streptomyces bottropensis. Next base: position 4,757,801 of record NZ_KB911581.1, read on the forward strand.
CCCAGAAGTCGGCCATGACGGGCAGATGGGTGGCCATGTCGATGCGGGCCACCTCCGTGAAGAGCCGTCCGATCAGCGGGTCGTCCAGGACCACGTCGTAGAACGCCCGCACCAGGCGCTCCACGTCCTCGCGGCCCGCGATGTCGGGGAGCCGCTCCTGCGGGCCGTCGGCCGGCCGCCGCCGGTCGTCGTGGGTCATGTGGTTCCTCCGGGGGCGCGTACGGCCACGGCCGGCGCCGGCTGCTTTCCGGCGTGTGCGAGGCGGGCGCGGGGTGTGCGGGGTGCGAGGGGCCGCCGTGGGGCTGCCATGCCTACCGGCCGAGCCAGAGGTCGGGGCCGAAGACCTCGTAATGGACGGCGGACGGGTGCAGTCCCTTGGCGAGCAACTCGCCCCGCGTCAGGCGCATGAAGGGCAGCGGGCCGCAGAGGTAGGCGGTGGTGTCGGGGGCCAGGGTCAGGTGGTCGAGCGTGGCGCGGCCGGCGTGGACGTGGGCGCCGGGGGCGAGGTGGGCGTCGTTCTCGTACCACAGGTGCAGATCGGCGCCGGTCAGACGGCTGACAAGGTCCGCCTGTTCGTCACGGTGGACGTGGTCGAGGGGGCTGCGGTCGGCGTGGACGACGGTGACCGGGCGCGAGGAGGAGGTGAGGGCGAGATGGCCGAGCATCGACAGCATCGGGGTGATGCCGATGCCGGCGGAGGCGAGGAACAGGGGCGTGCCGGCCTCGGGCAGTACAAGGTCACCGGCGGGCAGTGAGACGTCCAGGAGGTCGCCCACCTCGGCGTGGGCGTGCAGCCACGACGAGACCTCGCCGTCGGGTACGGAGCCGTGGGCGGCCCGCTCGCGCTTGACGGTGATGCGCCAGGTCTTGTGGTCGGGTGCCGTGGACAGGCTGTACTGGCGTATCTGGTGGGCGCCGTCGGGCAGTTCCACCCGCACACCGACGTACTGGCCGGGGCGGAACGGCGCGGTGGGGCGGCCGTCGGTCCGGCGCAGGACCAGGGAGACGGCGTCAGGGGTCTCCTGGTGCCGCTCGGCGATCTCCATACGCCGCCACACGTCGCCGTCCTCCACACCGGCCTCGGCGTACAGGCGGGCCTCGATGGCGATCAGGGCGTTGGCCATCAGCCAGTAGACCTCGTCCCAGGCGGCCGCGACCTCGGGGGTGACGGCGTCACCGAGAACCTCGGCGACCGCGCCGAGCAGGTGACGTCCGACCAGCGGGTACTGGTCGGCGGTGATGCCGAGCGAGACGTGCTTGTGCGCGATGCGCGCGAGGACGGCGTCCGGGCGTTCCCCGGGCCGCTCGACCAGCAGGGTGGCGAAGGCCGCCACCGAGCCGGCCAGTGCCTCGCGCTGGGCGCCGGTCGCCTGGTTGGTCCGGTTGAACAGATGCCGCAGCAGCTCCGGACGCTCCTCGAACATCCGCCGGTAGAACAGCTCCGTGACGGTGGTCAGCGAGGCCCCCACCACGGGAAGCGTCGCCCTGACGACGGGGGCCGACTGCGAGGAAAGCATCAGACACACTCCTGGACCTGATCGAGGTTCGATCGAATGGGTTTGAATTGGTAGGCGGGATGCATATTTTCGACCGCGCGCGGCCTACGCCGTGCGCCACACGTGCTGCTCGGCGGCCGGTCAGCCCGGTGGGGCGCCCAGCGCCAGCAGTATCGGCCCCGTCGGTGACGCCACCAGATCGCCGACGGTCACGCCGTTGAGCGAGGAGTAGAACGCCTCCTGTGCCTCGCGCAGCGCTCGGCGCAGCCGGCAGGCGCCCGACAGGGGGCAGGGGGTCTCGCCTTCGCACACCACGGCTTCCCGGTCCCCCTCCAGGGTCCTGACCAGATTCCCCACCGGGGTGCACCGGCCCGCGGCGGTGAGGGACAGTCCACCGTTGCGTCCGCGCCGCGCCTCGATCACCCCGAGGTGCTGCAACTGCGCGATGGCCTTCGCCATGTGGGTGTAGGGGACGTTCATGGAGTCGGCGATCTGCCTCGTGGTCAGCAAGTCCTCGCTACCCACGACGGCCAGGCGCATCACTGCCCGCAGTGCGAGATCCGTGTATCTGGTCAGCCTCACGGCAGCACTCTAACAATGTTGCATGTGAAATACCTATTTGAGCGGGAGTGGTCTGCGTCTCCTCGGCCGTGCGCGCTCGTGCCCGGCATCGGAGGTCCGAACTCCGGCCTTGCGGACAGAAGTTGACCTCAAGGCTCCGTACGGTCGTGTCATGACTCAGGCGCAGAAGCTCCTTGTGACCGGCGCCACCGGGACCGTCGGCCGTCAGGTCGTCGCCGAACTCCTCGCCCGCGGCCACGCCGTCCGCGCCCTCACCCGGGACGCGTCCAGGGCCGACTTCCCGGCCGAGGTCGAGGTCGTCCAGGGGGACCTCGCCGAACCGGACAGCCTGATCCCGGCCCTGGACGGCGTCACCGGCGTCCATCTGATCACCTTCGGCGGTGCCTACTTCGCTCCGCTGGAGACCGGCCCGCGGATCCTGGAGCTGGCCCGCGCGGCCGGCGTACGCCGGATCACCGTGCTGCACGGCGGCGGGCCGACCCCGCTGGAGGACGCGGTGCGTGCCGACGACGGTGTGGACCGGACCGTGCTCATGCCGGTCGAGTTCATGGCGAACGCCCTGGAGTGGGCGGACGGGATCGTGGCCTCCGACGAGGTTCGCGAGCCGTTCGTCTCCAGGCTGAGTGCCATGGTCCATGAAGGCGACATCGGCGCCGTCGCCGCGGTCGCGCTGACCGAGGAGGGCCACGCCGGCCAGGAATACGTCATCACCGGCCCCGAGCTGCTGACCGTCGGCGACAAGGTGGCCGCGATCGCCGCCGCCCGGGGCCGGGAGATCGTCCTGACCGAACTCACCGAGGAGCAGGCCGTCGCCCAATGGCGAGCGGTGGGCCACCCGGACGAGGTGATCGGCTTCCTGGTCGAGGCGTACGGCAACACCCCGGAGGTGGGCCGCACGGTCGTCGACACCGTGGAGAAGGTCACCGGCAACCCGGCCCGCACCTTCGCCCAGTGGGCGGCGCGGCACGCGGACGTGTTCAGGCCTGCGGCGTCCGCGTGACCCGACACGCGCACGGCGGCCGGTCGCGGGTGCGCCGAGCCGGCGTGGGCGCGCCCCCGATGGTGAGCGCGGGCGTTCCCCCATGAGGCGCCCGCGCTCACGGGGCGACGACCGTGCTCACCAGCACGACGTGGGTGGCGGTGCCGCCGAGGATGCCCGGCGGGGCGTTGCGGCGCCACGGACACAGGCCGACGGTCACGGCCAGGGCCACCGCGGGGGCGAGGGCGCGTGGCTCGGTCAGGGGCAGGTCCCGCAGGCAGTACACGAGCGGGATGAGCATGACCCCGGCCGGCATACGGGTGCTTCGGCTGAGCAGCGGACGGACGATCTCGCTGGACCGCAGCGGGGCGAGAACGGCGAACGGCAGGGCGCGCAGTGCCCAGGTGACGGCGGCGGAGACGGTGACCGCGGCCAAGGAGGTAGGGCGTGTCAGGCATGGCGCGGCCTCCCGCCGGTGGAGAGGCGACGGACCAGCGGCCCGGCGGTGAACAGGGCGAAGGCGGCCGGGAGCCGTTGCCCCGGGAAGAGGAGCCTGGCCGCCACCGCCGCCGGCAGGGCTCAAGGCGGTCGGCTGGGTGCGGCCCCACAGCGCCCTCCCGCCGGATGCCGGACGGGAGCCGCGCTATCTGACGGACCGCCCGGACAGGCGTTTCACCTCACGGGCGGCCTCGCGGGCCGCACGCTCGGCCCGGGACACCTCGTCGGCAGCCACCGCACAGCGCTCCTCCGCCTCCTGCCGGTCGTGGTCCGCCCGTTGCCGGTCCTCCTGAGCCTGCCGCAGCCGCCGCTCGGCGGCGGACACGTCGTCCCCCGCCCGGTCGTGCCGTTCACGAGCCCGTTCCAGCAGTGCTTCGGCCTCCGTCCGTGCGGTGCGCAGATCGCGCAGCCGGCGGTCGGCGGCCTCGGCCGCCTCACGGGCCCGGCCGAGCTCCTCCTCCTTCTGGCGGCGCCGCTCGGCGACCTCGTCCTTCGCCCGGGACCGCGCGGGAGCGGGCGGATCCACCGCTCGGGCCGGTGCGCGAGGTGGGGCGGCCGGCGCGGGCGCGGAGGCCCGCCCGGGAAAGTCCGTCGGCGGGGTGAGGGCGCTCTCCAGCCGTCCGGTGGCCCACCGGTCGGCTGCCTCCTGGTCGGCGAGCACGGCACGCAGGGTGGCCTCGACATCCCGCCGTACCGGCTCCGACAGCCGGTGACCGGCCTCGGCGGCCAGGGCGGAGGCCTGCCCGGACATGGCCGCGACGATGCTCCGGCGCTGCTCGGACAGTGCCTTGATCCCGTCGGCGTCCAGGCTCTGGTAGGCCTCGCGCAGCGCACGCCCCAGCTCCAGGAACCGCCTGCACTCCTCCGGTTCGGAGCGCCGCAGCAGGTTCACCGTCCAGGCGGCGAGGGAGGGGCGCCGGGCGGCTTGGAGGCGACGCGCGTCCTGCGCGCGTCCGTCGGTCCTGGCCTCCAGCGCCAGCTCCTCGCGGCGGGAGACGAAGCGCGGGGGCGGCGTGGCGTACAGCTCGTCGAGCGCCTTCTCCACGTCGTGGCCCTCGCCACCCCGCCCACCCTTACGCGGCATGGTCGCCGAGGGCGCCGTCGGGGAGTGCCGCGCGCACCCGCCGGGCCTCCTGGAACAAACGGTTCGTGCGGCCCGCCAGAACTCCGCCCAGGGGCGGCTCCGGAGTGGAGAGAGGCGCCGGGACTCCCGCCGCCACCGCTTCCCGCCCGCCGAGATGTCGCCGCCTGCCCGCGTCCATGCGCCTCTCCTAGCCCGGTGTCATCGCGCCGTGTCGTCGATTCCGCAGAGTATCCGAACCGACACGTCCGGTCACCGCTCGTGACCGCGGCAGCTCAGCCGCCCGCCCGCGCGGCGCCGTCGGCGCGGCCGCCCGGGCCCAGCAGGCCGGTGGGGTGGAGGGGCTGCTCCGCTTCGAGACGGGGGAGGGCGCGGCGGGTGGCGCGCAGGACGACGGGCGGGATCGCGGCTCGGGTCAGCTGCGTCAGACGCAGCCAGCGGGGGACGTACACGGCGGTCCGCCGCTGTTCCACCGCGTGGGTGAGGCGGGCGGCGACCGTCTCGGTGGGGTGGACACGCCGGGCCGGCGGCGGCATGTGGGCGCGTAGCTCCCGCATGGTCACGTAGTGGTCGGCGTCGCGGATCAGCTCGGTGTCGGTCCAGCCGAGATAGGCGATGCCCACGGCCACACCGTGCTGGGCCGTCTCGGCGCGCAGGGTGTGGGCGAAGGCCTCGACGCCGGACTTGGAGGCGCAGTACGCGCTCATCATCGGGGCGGCACCGATCGAGGCCAGCGAGGCGATCTGCAGGTGGTAGCCGGCGGTCCGTATCAGGTCCGGCAGGAAGGCCCGGGCGGTCTGGGCGCTGCCGACCAGGTTGACGTCGATCACTCGGCGCCAGGTGCCGGGGTCGGACCGGGCGAAGGGGCCGCCCTCGGCGATGCCCGCGTTCGCCACCACGACCGAGGGCGGCCCCAGGCGGCTACGGACGGCTTCGGCCGCGTCGTCGAGGGCGGCGTCGTCGCAGACGTCGGCGCGGATGGCCAGCGCCTCGCCGGGAAGGGCGGCGGCGGTCGCCCTCAGCGCCGGTTCGTCGAGGTCGAGGAGGGCCAGCCGCGCGCCTCGCCGGGCGAGCGCGTTGGCCAGTGCCGCTCCGATGCCGCGTGCCGCGCCGGTCACCACGACCGTGCGGTCCTTGAGGGGGCTGTCGTTCACGGCTGGTCCTTTCCTGTCCGGCCCTGCCTGCGGCCGGTGCGGTCCCGGTGGGCCAGGACGCGCTGGGCGCGGGTGAGCCCGGGCAGCCGGTGCCGGCGCAGTGCCGCACGGGCGGCGTTGGCGCCGGGCGCGCCATGCACCCCGCCGCCCGGGTGGGCGGAGGCGGAGGCGAGATAAAGGCTGTCCACGGGAGTCTCCGGGCGACCGGTACCGGGGGCAGGGCGGAAGAACAGCTGCTGGTGCAGTGCCGCGGTGCCGCCGTTGATGGCGCCGCCGTGCAGATTGCGGTCGAGTGCCTGGAGGGTGGGCGGCGCCAGCACCCGGCGGGCGCGGATCAGCGAGCGGAACCCCGGCGCGAACCGTTCCACCTGACGTTCGACGCGGTCGGCCATCACCTCCTGCTCCGCACTGCTCCAGCTGCCCGTCAGTCCCTCGTCGCCCGCGTCGGACTTGATGACGTGCGGCACGTGGGTGTACGCCCAGGCGGCCTCGGTGCCCCGGGGCGAGCGGGAGGGGTCGGCGGTCGTCATCTGGCCGAACAGGGCGAAGGGGCGGTCGGGGACCTGGCCCATGGCGATCTGCGCGGCGCAGCGGGTGAGCTCGTCGACGCCGTCGGCGAGGTGGACCGTCCCGGCCCGTGCCGCCTCCTCGGCCCGCCAGGGCACCGGCCCGTCGCAGGCCCAGTCGACCTTGAAGGTGGCGAAGTCCCACTGGAAGCGCTTCAGGTCGGCCATCAGCTGGGCCGGGAGGTGTTCCGCGTCGACGAGCTCGCCGTAGAGAGCCGGCGCGGACACGTCCGCCAGCACGGCGCGGCGCGCGGCGACCTTGTCGCCGTCGGTGGTGAGGACCCCGGCGGCCCGTCCGTTCCGTACCAGGACGCGGCTGACCCGATGCCCGCAGCGGACGCTGCCGCCACGCGCCCGCAGCCGGCTGACGAGGGCCGCCGTCAGGGCGCCCGCGCCCCCGGCCGGCACGGGAAAGCCGTAGGTCTGTCCGAGCATGCACAGCAACCAGCCGTAGCCGCCGCTGCCCGCGGCCTCCGGCGCGAGGTCGGCGTGCAGGGCGTTGCCGGCCAGCAGCAGTCTGCCGCCCTCGCCGCGGAATTCCTCCTCCCCCATGCGGCGGACCGGCGCGACCAGGGTGCGGGCCATCCGCAGGCCGCCGGCCGCCTTCAGCCTGACGGCGAGACGGGCGGTGGCGCGCACCGGCGGGAAAGGCGTGAACAGCGCGTCGACGATGTCGGGGCCGAGGTCCTGCCAAGTGGCGTGCAAGCGCCTCCAGGCGTCGCCGTCGCCCGGGTGGAAGGCGTCGAGGGAGGCGGCGGTGGTGTCGATGTCCCGGGAGAGCACCGCGCACCTGCCGTCGCCGAGGGGGTGCGCCAGGACGTGCGGCGCGTGGCTCCAGCGCAGGCCGTGTTCGTGGAGGCCGAGCCGGGCCAGGACCGAGGAGGCGGCGGCGAGGGGATAGAACGAGCTGAACAGGTCGCTCGCGAAGTCGGGGTCGACCCCCCTGTCGTGGCGCACCGCGCCGCCGGGTTCCGGCTGTTCCTCCAGGACCTCGACACTCCATCCGGCGTCGGCGAGCAGGTTTGCGGCCACGAGCCCGTTGGGGCCGGCTCCGATCACCACCGCGTCAGGCATGGCCGCCGGTGCCGTGGCCCGCGGCCCTGCGCCGCGCGTGGAGTTTCGTGGGCTGTTCGGCCTCGCTGCGCGCCTCGGCGTCGCCGTCCTCGGCGCGCGCCTCGCAGAGCCCGGCGAGCCGGGCGAGCATCGCGCGGTGCCGGAGCTGGATCAGTGCCTCCACGCCGACGTTGTGGAGCGCTCCGCCCACTCCCTGCAGCGGGTGTTCGTCCGCGATCACCAGGCAGTGCGGTCCCCAGGGGCGGAGCCGGAGAGAGATCCGCGCCGTCCCCAGCACACCCGCCCGCGCCTCCAGCCCCAGTTCGGAACCCTCTTCGCAGTACCGGACGACGGTCTCGTTGCTCAGGCGCAGCGGGCCCACCCGGATCTCGTACTCGATCGCCGAGCCCACCTGCGGCCATTGCCCCCGCACCGGTTCGGAGGCCGACGTTCCCACCACCCACTGCGCGTACCGGGTGCCGTCCGCGAGGACGGCCCAGACGATCTGCGGACTCACCTTGATCAGACGATGCCGTACCGCCATGACACACCTCCAGCCGGTCCCACCCCGGTCGACGGCCGAGTGCCCGGCCCGAGGGGATCCACACCAGGTCAAGGAGCGGGCGCTCCGATACCGAATCCGGTTCCGTCACCGAATTCGACCGGTCCCGTTGCCCGATCGGATGCCGAGGTCTGCCCCGAGGGACCTTCTCGAACGCGTCGGCGCCGGTGTATCAAGAAAGATCCAGTCGTTGATCATGGAAGAGGGCTGTCGGTGCGGACACGCGGTAGCGACAAGGCAGGCGACGAGGCGAAGGCCGTCCGGGTCCCCGCCGTCACGACGACGCAAGCGCCCGCGCGGCGGCGGCCGGACCTGTCGTCGCCGCAGGGGCTGCTCGCGCTCCAGGGCACCACGGGCAACGCCGCGGTCGTCCAGTTGCTGCGCGGGGCCGGCCATTCCTGGGCCCAGGAGGAGCACCGGCACGGTGCCGACTGCGGACACCGCGGTGCCGCGGAGCCCACCGTGCAGCGCTCGGCCGTTCACGACGTGCAGCGTTCGGCCGTCCACGAGGTGCTGCGCGCCCCCGGCCAGCCCCTGGACAGCGCCACCCGCACGGACATGGAGGCGCGGCTCGGCGCCGACTTCTCCGACGTCCGCATCCACGACGACAGCGCGGCGAAGGCGTCCGCCGCCGAGGTCGGCGCCCGCGCCTACACCTCCGGCAGCCATGTGGTCATCGGCGACGGCGGCGCGGACAAGCACACCCTCGCCCATGAGCTGACCCATGTCATCCAGCAGCGTCAGGGTCCCGTAGCCGGCACCGACGACGGCGGCGGGCTGAGGGTCTCCGACCCCTCCGACCGGTTCGAACAGGCCGCCGAGGCCAACGCGCGCAAGGTGATGTCCGGCCCGGCACAGCCCGCCGTGCAGCGTGCGGCCGACTCTTCCCCGGCGCCGGAGGAATCGCGCGGCGCTCACGGGGCGCCCTCCGGAGCCTTTGTTCAACGGGTACTCGGCGATCCGCAGGAACTATTCCAGGAGGATCACTGGAAGAACAAGATGACGGAGGCGGGGCACTCGCTGCTTCCGCCCAAGGCGCCGAAGAAGAAGGGCAAGGGTGCCGCGCCCGCGAAGCGGAAGCTGGAGGATGTTCTGCACACCGTGGGGCCGGCTCTCCTGGCTGAATTGGCCGAGCGGAGCGGAAAGGGAGAGACCGGGCGCCTGAAGCTCTACAGGTCGATGTTCACGAGCGAGGCCCTCGCCATCATGGAGTGGAAGGCACGGGGAAAGGCGGCCGAGACGGAAGAATGGATGAAGACCGAGAGCAAGAACCCCGCCGGGATCGCGAAACGCTATCGCGAGACGGAGGCGGGGGGCAGCGGCCCGATCGGCGCCATGCCCGTGAAGAATCACCTCGGTGACGTCGGCCAGGCCGACGAATACTTCAAGGACGAGGACCAACAGGTGATGATGGAGTTCACCCTCAAGGAGGGCGCGCATGAACTCCTGTTCCACCCGAATTACATGGCGATATCCGGAGACAAGGGCACTCCCTATCACATCAGGAAGACCCGTGAAGAGGAGACCGGGAGCACCTTCCCGCAGGCCGCGGCCGGCGAAGGGGCACTTCCGGGCTATATCGGCCTGAAGCCCGAGAAGAAAGAGCCGTTCAGTCTCTCCCTCGGGGACACCGACATCACGCGCCTGCTCTTCCAGTTGTTCGTCGAGGACGTGCAGCCGGTGAAGGGCGGCCAGAACCTGTAGCCGACCGGCCGGGAACGGCCGGGTGACGGATGCCTCATGGATCACACGCGCGTGGTGGTGGACCCGCCACCGCACGGGAGTCGATCGTGGACGGCATGAGTGGTCATCCCAGTGACGTGCCCGTGGGCGAGGAGGTCGGAGAGATCCGCCGGTTCGCCGAGGCACTCGGTCTGCCCGGTCTGATCGACGTCCATACGCACTTCATGCCCGAGCGCGTGCTGCGCAAGGTGTGGGAGTACTTCGACGCGCTCGGACCGCTGACCGGCGGAATGGAGTGGCCGATCACCTACCGCCAGAAGGAGACGGAACGGGCGGACCTGCTCCGGGCCTTCGGCGTGCGGGCCTTCACCTCGATGCTCTACCCGCACAAGCCGGGCATGGCCCGCTGGTTGAACGGCTGGGCGGCCGGCTTCGCCCGCCGCACCCCCGACTGTCTGCACACCGCCACCCTCTACCCCGAGCCGGACACCGCCGCGTACGTCCGGGAGGCCGTCGAGGCGGGAGCGCGCGTCTTCAAGGCGCACGTACAGGTGGGGGCGTACGACCCGGCCGACCAACTCCTCGACCAGGCATGGGGGTTGCTGGCCGAGGCCGGTGTCCCCGTGGTCATCCACTGTGGCTCCGGGCCCGCGCCCGGCACGTACACCGGTCCCGGGCCCATCACGCGCGTACTGGCGCGCCATCCCCGGCTCCGGCTGGTCGTCGCGCACATGGGGATGCCCGAGTACGAGGAGTTCTTCGGCCTCGCCGAGCGGTACGGGGAGGTGCGGTTCGACACGACGATGGCGTTCACCGACTTCAGCGAGGGGTTCATGCCGTTCCCCCGCCGGGCCCTGCCACGGCTGGCCGCCCTCGGTGACCGGGTCCTGCTCGGCTCCGACTTCCCCAACATCCCCTACCCGTACCTCCACCAGCTGCACGCCCTGGAGCGCCTGGGCCTGGGGGAGCAGTGGCTGCGGGCGGTGTGCCACGACAACGCGGCAGAGCTGTTCGGGCTGTGACCGGCACGGCGGCGGGTCCGCGCGGAGAGCGGCTGCGGGCCCCCACGGAAGAGGTGCACGGTCGGACTTGATAGGCAAGTGCTTACTTGCCTATGGTGGGGGTGTGGCCGACGACCTGTTCAAAGCCCTGGCCGACCCCACCCGCCGGACCATCCTCGACGAGCTGACCGAGAAGTCCGGACAGACACTGTTCGAGATCTGTTCGCGGCTGACCATGAAGCACGGGCTCAACAGCTCGCGCCAGGCGATCTCCCAGCACCTCGCCGTGCTGGAGGCCGCCGGGCTCGTCGAGACCAGGCGGGAGGGCCGCTACAAGTTCCACGACCTGAACACCGCCCCGCTGCGGCAGATCACCGAGCGGTGGCTCATGCCCGACCCCTCCGGACCGCAGGAGAGCACCTCATGAAGATCCGTCTGACCAGTGTCTTCGTCGACGACCAGGCCAAGGCCGAGCACTTCTACACCGAGATCCTCGGCTTCGTGAAGAAGCACGACGTCCCGCTGGGGGAGAAGGACCGCTGGCTGACCGTCGTCTCGCCGGACGAGCCCGACGGCACCGAACTGCTCCTGGAGCCCGCCGGGCATCCGGCCGTGAGGCCCTACCGCGACGCACTCGTCGGGGACGGCATCCCGCTCGCCCAGTTCGCCGTCGACGACGTGCGGGCGGAGTACGAGCGCCTGCGTGGCCTGGGTGTGCGTTTCACCCAGGAGCCGCTGGAGATGGGCCCCGTCACCACCGCCGTCCTCGACGACACCTGCGGCAACCTCATCCAGATCGCGACCCAGCCGCAGTAGGAACCGGCAGGGTGCGGGCGCGACAGCCCGGCGCGCCGCGGCCCTACGTCGCTTGCCGCCGCCGCACCATCTCGGCGATCCAGGTCGGCGCGAACGGCGACGTGCAGCCCGGGGAGGTCGGATGGTCCCTGAGCACCTCCAGGCGTTCGCCGATGTCGATCGCACGGGCTCGGTGCTCGGCGTGTTCGATGCCGATCTGCGCGAGGCAGTGGTTCATCGCCCATTGCAGGCGGCCCGGGGCGGCCTTCATCCGTGCCTCGATGACGTCGAGCAGCCCGGGGAGGTCGAGGCCCTCGGGCCTCTTCGCCACCCGTTCGGTGGTGAGCGCCCAGCCGGCGCTCGCGACCACGGGGTCCGGATCGGCACACCACGCCAGGCGGAGTTCCTCGGCGTGCGGGCTCTTCTTCACCACGTAGTTCACGAGCCAGTCGTGCACCTTGGGGGTGCGCGCCTCGCGCAGCATGGAGTCCAGCTCGTCCCGCCCGAACGCCTTCGGGCGGCAGATCAGGAGCGCCAGCAGCCTCGCCGCGCCGTCCCCCGTCGCCCACAGCCGGCACGCGAGGTCCTGTTGCGTCCTGAGCCGCTTCGCGAGGGCCCGCAGACTGCCGAGGTTCACACCGTGGTCGTCGCCGTGCCGCTCGTTGACCACGCGCGCCTTCGGGTCGTCGAGCGTGGCCAGCTCGGCCATCACCTCGGCGACCGTCGTACCGGTCCGTGCCGTCTCGGTCACCTCGGTCTCCTGTCTCTCACATGGCGGATGCACCCTACCCGTGCCGCCGCCGCGCGGCCGGGCCCGAGCCGCGCGGCGGCGGGCGTCAGGCGGGCGAACCGGTCACGGCTGCCCGACCTGGTGACGAGGTACGTCACCTTGGTGCGGCTCCAGAATCCCACTGCTGGAACGAGGTCCGGCTCGCCGGGCCCGCGTTGCTCCCGTCGTACCTGGCCTCCATGGTGGCGAGCTGGTCATCCCGGAACCGGGCCGGGACGGACGGGCCGTCGGTGCCGCCCGAGGCGTTCGACAGGACCGGGCCGTCGTAGCTGATCAGATCGATCCGCCACGGCACACCACGGGCGTGAGCCGGTTGCCGCTGACGGTGTAGTCCCTGCCTCTGGCGAGGTTGCGGGAGCCGTGGCGCAGTCCCTGGAAGTCGGTGCCGCACGTGCACCTTCGGACTGGGGGTGTGCGACGCGAGCGTCGGCCGGTAGACCGACAGAGATACAACTCCGGCATGGAGAGTTTCGCTGTGTGCGGCGGAGAAATTGCCGTGCGGATGCGTCAGAGGCCGCAGGTGCCGCGGTATCGGGATGCCAGAATGGGCGCGCACATCCACGGAGAGGGGCGGACGGCCTTGGCGGACCACACGGCTGACGGGCCGCCCAGCGGCGACGACGCGCCGGGCGACACGCCCCGGCCGGTCACGATCGCGTTCATCGCCGAGTCGGCGGGGGTCTCGGTGCCCACCGTGTCCAAGGTGATCAACGGCAAGTCCGGTGTCTCCGCCGACACCCGCGCCCGCGTCGAGGAACTGGTCAACCGGTACGGCTACCGCAAGCCGACCGGCGCCCACCGGAACAACGTGGTGGAGCTGGTCTTCCGCGAGCTGAAGCACATGTGGGCCGTGGAGATCATCCGGGGCGTCGAGCGGGTGGCCCGCCAACACCGTGTGGGCGTCATGGTGTCCGAGTTCGGGCTGCACGACACGCACCCGGTCACCTGGGACGACACCGTCTCGCGGCGGCCGAACTGCGTGCTGTCGGTGGCCCAGCTCTCCGAGGCCGAGCGGGAGCAGCTGAGGGCGAAGGGCATCCCGTTCGTCGTCGTCGACCCGGCGACCGAACTGCCGGACGACGTCCCGTTCGTGGGGGCCACCAACTGGTCCGGCGGCCGGGCCGCCACCCGCCACCTCACCCAGCTCGGACACCGCCGCATCGCCATGATCAGCGGCCCGCGGGACCAGCTGTACTGCAGCGCCCGTCTGGACGGATACCGCTCCGCGATGGGGGCCGCCGGCCTGCAGGTCGAGCCGGAACTCATCGTGTACGCGCCGCTCACCAGCGCGGACGGCTACGAGGCGGCCCGGACCCTGCTGGAACTGTCGGAGCGCCCGACCGCGGTCTTCGCCTCCAACGACCTCCAGGCACTCGGCGTCTACCAGGCCGCCCGGGAGGCCGGCCTGCGGATTCCCGACGACCTGAGCGTCGTCGGTTTCGACGACCTTCCGGTCGTGGCCTGGGTGGACCCGCCGCTGACCACCGTTCACCAGCCCCTGACCGAGATGGCCGTGGCCGCGACCGAACTGGCGCTGACCCTCGGCCGGGGCGAGCCGGCGCCCCAGGCCGGCCTGGAGATCGCGACGACCCTGACGGTCCGGGCCAGTACGGCTCCCCCCAAGAGCTGACACACGGGCTCATTGACCGTCGATAGGTCCCCGCCTAGCCTGATCGAGAAAGTATCTGTCATTGCGAGAGAAACTTTCGAAACGGCGAAAGGACCCGATGAGGGTGACGAGCGTGCCCGAGGCGGCGGGAACCACCATCAGCAATCCGGTGATCCCCGGCTTCCACCCCGACCCGTCCATCTGCCGGGCGGGCGACGACTACTACCTCGCCTGCTCCAGCTTCGAGTACTTCCCCGGCATCCCCCTCTTCCACAGCCGCGACCTCGTGCACTGGACCCAGATCGGCAACGCGCTCGACCGACCGAGCCAACTGCGTCTGCCGCCGGACACCGCCTCCTCCGGTGGGATCTACGCCCCAACGCTGCGCCACCACGACGGCCGGTTCTGGCTGATCGTCACCAACGTCAGCGCCGACGGCAACCTGCTGTTCACGGCCACCGACCCGGCCGGCCGCTGGTCCGACCCGATCCGGCTGCCCGGAGTGCACGGCATCGACCCGGACATCGCCTGGGACGAGGACGGCACCTGCTGGTGCACCACCGCCGGAGTCGGACAGATCCGCCTCGACCCCCACACCGGGGAGACGTTCGGCGAGCGCCGGCAGCTGTGGTCCGGCGCGCCCGGCGCCAAGGCCCCCGAAGCACCCCACCTGTACCGCATCGGCGAGTACTGGTACCTGCTCATCGCCGAAGGCGGCACCGAGCGGGGCCACGGCGTCTCGATCGCCCGCGGAAACGCACCCACCGGCCCGTTCGAACCCTGCCCCGACAACCCGATCCTGACCCACCGCGGCACCGACCACCCCATCCAGAACACCGGCCACGCCGACCTGGTGCAGGGACCCGACGGCTCCTGGTGGATGGTGCTGCTCGGGGTGCGGCCGGGCGGCGGCACCCCCGGCTGGCACGTACTCGGCCGGGAGACCTGCCTGGCGCCGGTCGAATGGGTCGACGGCTGGCCCGTCGTCGGCGACCTGTCGACCGACATGCCCGCACCGCCCTGGCCCCTCGATCCACCCGCCGTCGCACCGGAGCGCCGTGACGACTTCGACGCCACCGAACTGGCCCCGCAGTGGATCTCGTTGCGCCGGCGTACCCCGGAGGAGTGCACCACGAAGGAACGGCCCGGCCGGCTGACCCTGCGCGCCCGTGGCACGTCCCTCGACGACGCCGAGGTGACGTTCGTGGGCCGACGTCAGCAGCACCGTGCGTGCCGCGTGCGTACCTCGGCCGATGTGGCGCAGGGGCAGGGCGGCGGCCTGGCCGTGCGTCTCGACGAGAGCCACCACTACTCCGTCGAGGTCGCGTCCGGGCAGGTCCGGGTCCGGGCCCGCATCGGCCCGCTCAACACCGTGGTGGCGTCCCGGCCGGTGCCCCCGGGACCTGTGGTGCTCCGGGTGGAGACCGTTCCGGTGCGGACCATGAACGACGCGCGCACCGGACCCGACTTCGTCTCGCTCGGGTTCGAGGAGCGGGACGGCACCTTCGTCGAACTGGCCTCGCTGGACGGCCGTTACCTGTCCACGGAGGTGGCCGGTGGCTTCACGGGCCGGGTCATCGGCCTGTTCGCCACCGCCGGCACGGTGCACTTCGACTGGTTCGACCACGAGCCGCTGGAAGACTGAGACACCGGGCCCGAACCGGCGCTCACGCCGTCGCCGACACCTCCGACCGCCGCTGCCGCCGGACGCGTTGGAGGTCGGGGTCGGGGACGGGGGCGGCCGCAGCCACCAGCCGTCGGGTGTACGCGTGCCGGGGCCGGTCGCAACGTCGACGCTGGGTCCCTCCTCCACGATGCGCCCGTGCTGCAGGGCCAGGGTGCGGGCCGCGAACTCCTTGACGACGGCGAGGTCGTGGGTGATGAACAGACAGGCGCGCCCGAGGGTGTCCTGGAGTTCGGAGAGGAGGCTCAGCGCGGCCGCCTGGGTGGTGACGTCGAGGGCGCTGGTCGGCTCGTCGCAGATGATGAGCCTCGGCTTGCGGGCGACCGCCCGGGCGATGGCGATGCGCTGGCGCCGGCCCCCGCTGAACTGCCCTGGACCGGGCGGAGGAACTGGGCCTGGTCGTGGTGTCGGTGGAGTACCGCCTCGCCCCCGAGCACCCGCACCCGGCACCGATCGAGGACTGCTACGGGGGACTGCTGTGGACGGTGGCGCACGCCGAGAAGATCGGCGGCGATCCGGACCGCGTCATCCTGGCCGGGGGCAGCGCGGGCGGCGGACTCGCCGCGGCTCTCGCCCTCCTCGGACGCGACCGCCGGGGTCCGCGGCTGCTGGGCCAACTGCTGATGTGTCCGATGCTCGACGACCGCAACGACACCGTGTCCGCCCATCAGATGGCCGGACTCGGCGTATGGGACCGCACCGCCGACGAGACGGGCTGGAGCGCTCTGCGGGGGAGCGGCGCGGCACCGACGACGTCGAGCCGTACGCCGCCCCTGCCCGAGCGGCCGACCTGTCCGGTCTGCCCCCCCGCCTTCATCGACGTGGGTTCCGCGGAGACCTTCCGGGACGAGGACGTCACCTACGCCTCCAGGATCTGGCAGGCCGGGGGAAGCGCCGAACTCCCCGTGTGGCCGGGCGGTTCCACGGCTTCGACGGTCTGGTGCCTCAGGCGGCCCTCTCCGTCGACGCCCGGGAGGCCCGGCTGCGGCGGCTGGTGGGGGAGTGAGGGAACGCGGCCGATCCGGACGGCGACGGTCAGGAGGTACGGGTGGCCCCGAGGGTCGCCAGTCGCCGGTCGACCTCGTCCGCGGTGGCGCGACCGTAGGCCAGGGGGGCCACGGAGTCGCCGTCGACGGCCAGCAGGGTGGGGAAGCCGGTGACACCCAGTTCGGCCGCGCGTCGGAAGTCGGCCATGGCGGCGGCCCGCACCTCGGGCGAGGCGAACGCGGTCACGACGGCGTCGGCGTCCAGTCCGGCCGCCTCGGCGACCAGGCCGTACGTCACCGGGTCGGACAGGCTGCGGCCGTCGGCGTAGAAGGCGTGCTGTACGTCCATGGCCAGGGCCGCGGCGCGGTCGGGGGCCGCCAGGCGCAGGGCGGCCACACCGCGGGCGGCGGCCTCGGAGTCCATGACGAACGAGCCGTCGGCTGTCAGCTTCTCGTACGCTTCGCCGAACTCGGCACCGGTCAGCTCCGCGATCTGGGCGTTCGCGCCCTGGACGTAGCCGAACTCGCGGATCGGCACCCGGCGCGATCCGGTGAACAGACCGCCGGAGACCACCTCCACCGGCAGTTCGGGGTGGTGGGAGACCACCTCGCGGAGGGTCCCGGAGAAACCGTGGGACCAGCCGCAGTAGGCGTCGAACACGTAGACCAGCTTCATGGTGACCTCAACAGCGTGTGACGGGTCGCCCGGTATGGGCGGTCACCTGACAGAACAGTGACTGACGTGTCAGATATTTCACCGGGGCTCTGTGAAGGAGGTCACAGAGCCCCGGTCGACGTCAGGATGTCAGCAGCGGGGCTTCTTGCCGCCGCCCTCGGCCGCCGCTTCGGTGTGCGGTCAGGGCAGCCGGGGCAGGACGTCCCGAGCCGTGTGGCTGAGGATCCGCAGATCCTCGGCGAAGCGCTCGCGGTCCGCCTCCGGGAGCGGGGCGACGAAGTACCGCTTGATGTTCTCCACATGGACCTGGGCCGCGCGCACCGTCGTTTCCTCGCCCAGCGTGGTCAGCCGCACCAACTTGCCGCGCCGGTCGGAGGGGGACTCGGCCCGGGCCACCAGCCCCGCCGCCTCCATGCGGTCCACCAGGCGGGTGGCGCCGCCGGTGGTGAGGACCTGCTCCTGGGCGATGGCCCGCATCGGCAGTCCCGGCTCGCCCGCCCGGCCGAGGATCAGCAGCACCTCGAACATCAGGTGGCTGATCCCGCACTCGACTTCGAGCGACCGCCCGAGGATGTACTCCAGCCGGTTGGCCGCCCCCTGCAGCCGCCCGAAGGCGAGCACGAGTTCGTGGTCGGCGGCCTCCTTGGCCGTACTGATCCCTGCCTGCTCGCTCACGGCCGTGCCGCCCCTCTCCTGGTCCCGTCAGCCACCGTACCGATCCTGCCGTGACCGAGTGGGACGGCCCCCGACCGAGCGCGGTCGCTACGCCCCTGGGTTGAGCCCGAGCCAACCCGGCGTCGGCTCGCCCCGCACCTCGCCGAAGTACAGGGCGAAGGTCTGCTTCCAGCGCTCGACGGCGGCCCGGTCCGCCATGAAGCGGGGGAAGCCGTCGACATGGGCGTCAGGGGCCCGCACCGGAGTGAACGTCATCGGAAGCTCGCTGGCCGCCGCTCGTCCTGGCCAGGGCTCTGGTGCGCCGGGTCCGGGACGGTGGCGGAGCCGCGCCGGGAGAGTGAGCGGCGCCTGCGCGACTCCATCGTGCGCGGCGAACTCGTCCCCGGCGAGAAGGTCAGGGACGGTGAGCTCGCCGAGTGCCTCGGCCTCAGCCGCACCCCGGTGCGCGAGGCGCTCGCCCGGCTCGCCGACATCGGCCTGGTGGAGGCCAAGCCCGGCGTCCACACCCGCATCACCACTCTCAACCCCCGCGACGCGGCGAAGACCCTCGCCGTCCTGCGCTCCCTGGACCGACTCGCCATCGAGACAGCCGTCCCGGTCATGACCGAGCACGACTTCCGGCGCATGCGCGAGGCCAACCGCGAGTTCGAACGGGCAGTCGCCGCCAACGACATCGGTGCGGCCCTCGACGCCGACGACCGCTTCCACGCCGTCCCCATCGAGGCCGCCGACAACCCCGTCCTCAGCAGGATCGTCGAGCAGCTCCACCCGCAGATCCACCGCATCCTCCACCGCAAGTTCGCCACCCTGCTCGGCGGCCGCAACACCATCGAACACCACGACGAACTCATCGACGTGTGTGCAGACGGAAACGCCCGTTCCGGCGCCGAACTCTCCGGACGCCACTGGTCCGAACTGGGCGAACACATCAACCAGCCGTTCGGCACCGACCAGTTCGCCGAGACGGCCACCGACTAGGACATCGGCGGACGACCCGGACCACCTCGACGGCGACGACGCCGGCCTCTGAACAGTCGGCTCAGGCGTTCGCCGGTGCGGGCTCGGCTTCGGCCTGGGACGGCGCGGCCGACTGCTCCGGCGCGTCGGGAGCGGTGTAGTAGACGGACGAGCCCTGCCTGCTGCGCTGGGCGTTGCTCTTGGCAACGAGCCCCTCCAGCGTCGTGCGGACGACATTGGTCTGGATACGGCGGTCGGGGTGGGCCTGGGTGAGCGCGGCGGCGACCTCGGCGGCGGAGCGCGGTTCGCTCTGCTCGGTGAGGTGCCGGCGGATGAGCTCGACGAGGGTGGGCTGGTCCTTCTTCGGGGCCGCGGACTTGGAAGCCGTCGACTTGGAAGCTGCGGACTTGGAAGTCGCCGACTTGGGAGCCGCGGTCTTGGCAGCGGCCGTCTTGGTTGCGGCCGTCTTGGGAGCCGCGGTCTTCGCGACGGCGGGCTTCTTGGCCTGCTTGGCACTCGGTGCGGGAGCGGCCTTCTCGACCTTCTCGGCCTTCTCGGCTGCCTTCTTCGCCCGCGTGCGCTTGGTGGCCGGCGGGGTGGGGGCGGTCTTCTGCCGCGGAACGGGGGCTGTGATGACCTCCTCGGCCGCAGGAGCGGTCTCAGGTGTCACGAAGCCCAGCGCCTGCTGCATGTTCGCCAGCACACTGTGGTCGTGCTGCAGATTGCGGAGTTGCTCCTGCAGAGCGTCGATCTCTCCGTGGAGGCGCTCCTGTTCCTTGGCGTTCCGTTCGAGGTCGGCGGCGACCTGAGCGGTGTACTGCGCCTTGAGATCAGTCGTCTCCGAAGGTGTTTCGGTCATGGCAGTCCCTCCCGACAAATGAATGTGCTGTGTGCGGATGTTACTCACCCTTCCCAGTCCGCAACCCTGCTGTCTGCATTGATTCCTACGAAGAGGGGGTGCTCGCCGACGAGAACGAGGTGTGTGAGCCGTCCCGGCAGGCGTTTGCACATGCTCGCGCAGGACGTCCGGAGCAGGGCCCGGGGCGTCAGGGGGCAGGCGAGCACCACCTTGCGTTGTCGCAGGTCACAGCCGTGCATGAGTGGCATGCGGCAGGCGCACCCACCGTCTGGCTGCGTGGTCCGGTGATGAGTGACAGGCTTGTGCTGTGTCCCGGCAACCAGCGGGGTGGCGAGTATGTCTGTGTGCCGGCGATGAACGGTTTCGAACACGGCAACGGACATCACCTGTCGGAAGGCGGCAGACAGTGAGCACAAAGCCCTTCTCGGAGGACGACCCGCGCGTCACGCCGTATCTCAGTGTCGACGGCGCGGCGGCCGGGATCGACTTCTACATAGCTGTCCTGGGTGCCACGGAGCGCATGCGGATGGCGTCACCGGACGGCAAGGTCCACCATGCCGAACTGCAGATCGGCAACTCGGTCGTCATGGTCGCGGACGAGTTCCCGGAGCTGGGGTTCCGCGGACCCAGGTCACTCGGCGGCACACCGGTGCACCTGTATGTGTACGTCGAGGACGTGGACGCGGTCTTCGCCGAGGCCCTCGCCCGAGGAGCCACCGAGGTGAACGCGGTCAAGGACGAGTTCTACGGCGACCGGGTCGGGCAGTTCGAGGACCCCTACGGTCACCGGTGGCATGTCGCCACGCACGTGGAGGACGTCCCGCCCGAGGAGATGGCGAAGCGGGTCAGCAAGGCCATGCCCGACTGAATCTCCGTTGCCGAGGTGACGCGCACAGCGCGATCCTGAGGCCATGAGGTTCTCCATATGCGGCTGAGGCTGCGCCAGTTCAGGCCCCGGACCGGGCCCCGTCAGCACCGTGTCGTCCAACCCGGACAGCCCCTTCGCCACACCACACTGCGCGCTCCCGAGCCCATCGGCATGCTGCTCGGCGACCACGACGGGCTGAACCGGCTCGCGGGACTGTTCTCCTTCGCCGCCTATTCCCGGCACACGATCGTGCACGTACCACTGCGCGACAGCCTGCCGCCCGACGAGGGTGTGGGCGAGCTGGTCGACCTCGTCCTGGCCCACCACACACTCGGGCTGCGCCCCAGCGCATGGCCCGAGCTGCGCCGCAAGCTGACCGACGGCACCCCACTGACCGTCCACACCGACGAGGCACGCACCGACCGGGACTCCACCGCCTGGCGCGAACGTCACGAACGGACCGACAACCGTGACGAGTTGCGGCACGCCACCCACGCCCGGACGTTCTTCCTGTTCGGCAGCCGGGACGTCTTCGCAGGAACCGCCATGTCCTTCGCCCATGCGGCGGGCTGGGGCCCGCTGCAGAAGGGTGTCGCCAAGGGCTGCTCGACACTCATGACGGCACTCCCGGCCCTGGTCCAGCCACCCGGCGGCGGACACCCTCTGGAGGTGCTGGTCTGCTTCAAGCCGTATCCGCCCTATGCCCACTTCCGACGGCCGGGGCGATGACCTGATCCGGTGGTCGCCGCGAGCCGCGTGGTCGCCGCGAGCCGGGACGGTCAGTTCCTCGGCCTGGGAAACCGGTTCGGACAGTCGGTGACACTCCTAGGGACGCGGTGTCGGCGAACCCTGCCGAGTTCGTTCACCGGGCTGCTCTGGTTGACGGTCTTTCCGAGGCACACCGACCTGGAGTTCCCCCCGACCCCCGACGAGTCGCGCGACCAACTGCCCAGGCCGGCGGAGGAAGTACGCAGGTTCATGTGCGCCGCCACGTTGTAGAGGTTGGGTCGGTCGTTGCGCATGATCACAGCCCCTGCACGCCGGTTCCACCGGACGATCCGATCGCACAGGCTTGCGCGAACACGTCGACGGCGATCTTGTCGGTGCTGGCGCAACGCCATGTGCTGGTGCTGGACGTGATCGGATTCGTGTTGCCATAGGCACGCCAGTTGCCCTCCGGCGATGCGGCGGGACCCGCGGTAGCCGGTCGCGGACAAAGCAATGATCATCACAGGCAGTGGTCATGACAGGCAGCCAAGTTTCGGGCAACGTCAGGAGACGCACCGCGTGGCCTTCGTCGACGTGGCCGAGGCGCATGGGTCACGTCGTCGCCGGACGCACGACCTCCTTCTCCGGTCTCCACCCCCAGACGGTGAGCATGCCGGCCGACAACGCGGCGCACTCGTCCGAGCCCAGGTACCGGACCGCCGCGTCGACGGCCCGGTCGTCGACCAGGCCGGTGGCGAGCATGGCGTCCCGGCTCCGCTCCCACGTGTCCGCCCAGAAGCGGCTGAGGGGACCGCCCGGCAACAGGGGCGGCACATGGATCTCGGCCGCGACGGAGGTGAGGCCCGCCGCCCGCAGCAGGTGCGGGTAGGACGGCACCCAGGAGACATCGGTGCCGATGCTCGCCCGCAGCCCTTGCCACATCGCTCGCATGACCGTGGTGTACGGCGTCACGGGCGTCCGGTCGCTGGTCAGGTCGACCGCGTCGCTGAGCACCAGCACACCGCCGGGCACGAGGAGTTCGGCCAAGGTCGCAATCAGTCGGTCGCGCTCGGCGAGGTGCATGAGCACGAAGCGCGCATGGACGAGCCGGAACCGGCCGGGGGCGAAGCCCGGTGCGGTGATGTCGGCCTCCAGCACGTCCAGCCCCGGCACGGGCTGGGTGCGCAGGAAGCGTACGTCGCGGTCCACGGCGAGGACGCTCGTCACCCGGGCCTCCTCCAGCAGCCGGCGCGAGACCGTGCCCGTACCGGCACCCACGTCGAGACAGCGCCATCCGGGTCCCGCCCCGAGTGCCCGCAGCCGAGCCATGGTGATGTCGTCGTAGGCGAGGGCGCCGAGGTCGATCCGCTCACCCTCACCCGTCTGTTCCGGACGGAAGACGGCTTCGCCGTAGCGGCCGTCGCCCGTGGCGCGTTCGTCCATGTGCTCAGCCTCTTCACGCGGTGGGGTGTGCCGGGCGACCGTACCGAGGTCACCACCCCACCGATCCTCCACCGGCGCCCGCCCGCACGGCCGAGGCGCGCCGTGCCTGGGCCGTTCGGCCCTCAAGGGCCAGGGCTCACGACCACGGGCCTTCCAGCCAGATCCACGAGGCGGCGTACTCCGACGTGGTGTCGGTGTACGCCGCCTCGGGCGGGGCGGGCTGTAGGAGGCGATCGGCGTGGCCGTGGCGGCTACTTGGGGCCGCGGTTGAACACCGACTTCGACCAGAAGTAGCCGAGGGCGGACAGGCCCAGGCACCAGGCGAGGGCGAGCCAGCCGTTGTGGCCGATCTCGGTGCCGAGGAGCAGGCCGCGTACGGTCTCGATGGCCGGGGTGAAGGGCTGGTACTCGGCGATCGGCTGGAACCAGCCCGGCATCGCGTCGATCGGCACGAAGGTGCTGGAGATGAGCGGCAGGAAGATGAGCGGCAGCGCGTTGTTGCTGGCCGCTTCGACGTTCGGGCTCACCAGGCCCATGCCGACCGCGATCCAGGTGAGCGCCACGGCGAACAGCGCGAGCAGTCCGAACGCCGCCAGCCACTCCAGGGGCGTCGCGTCCGTGGACCTGAAGCCGATGGCCACGCCGACCACACCCACGAGGACCACGCTGGCGACACATTGCAGCACGCTGCCGACGACGTGCCCGATGAGGAAGGAGCCGCGGTGGATCGACATGGTGCGGAAGCGGGCGATGATGCCCTCCGTCATGTCCATCGACACGGACACCGCGGCGCCGATCGTGCTGCTGCCGATGGTCATCAGCAGGACGCCCGGGACGATGTAGGCGATGTAGTCGGAGCGGTCGCTGCCTCCGATGCCGGCGCTCATCACGTCGCCGA
Source organism: Streptomyces bottropensis ATCC 25435 (assembly GCF_000383595.1). Lineage (NCBI taxonomy): Bacteria > Bacillati > Actinomycetota > Actinomycetes > Kitasatosporales > Streptomycetaceae > Streptomyces > Streptomyces bottropensis. The sequence continues at coordinate 4,781,404 of NZ_KB911581.1, forward strand.
AGATGTAGACGAAGAGCAGGAGCAGCATGATCGGGGTGAGCAGCAGGTTCAGGGTGAGCGACGGGTAGCGGCGCGCGTGCAGGAGGTTGCGGCGCAGCATCGTGGAGGAGTCGCGGACGGCGAGGGCGAGGGGACTCATCGGACGGTCTCCTTGGTCTGGGTGGCCTGCGCGGTCTGGTGGGGGAGGGTGGTGTCGGCGGTGAGGGCGAAGAAGACGTCGTCGAGGTCGGGGGTGTGGACGGTGAGTTCGTCGGCCTCGATGCCGGCGGTGTCCAGCTGGTCGAGGATGGCGCGCAGTTCGCGCTGGGTGCCGTCGCTGGGCAGGTGCAGGGCGAGGGCGTCGTCGTCGCGGGTGGCGTGGGGTTGTGTGCCGGCGGCGGTGCGGTAGGCGGTGGGGTCGGTGAAGCGCAGGCGTACGTGTCCGCCGGGGACGAGGCGTTTGAGTTGTTCGGGGGTGCCTTCGGCGGCGATGTGGCCGTTGTGCAGGACGGCGATGCGGTCGGCGAGCTGGTCGGCTTCTTCGAGGTACTGGGTGGTGAGCAGGACGGTGACGCCGGTGGTGACGAGTTCGCGGATGATCTGCCACATGGTGTGGCGGGAGCGGGGGTCCAGGCCGGTGGTGGGTTCGTCGAGGAAGATGATGCGGGGGTCGCCGACGAGGGTCATGGCGATGTCGAGGCGGCGTCTCATGCCGCCGGAGTAGGTGGAGGCGGGTTTCTTCGCGGCGTCGGTGAGGTCGAAGCGGTCCAGGAGTTCGGCGGCGACGCGTCGTCCTTCGGCCTTGGTCAGGTGGTGCAGGTCGGCCATGAGGAGCATGTTCTCCTCGCCGGTGATCAGGCCGTCGACGGCGGAGAACTGCCCGGTGACACCGATGGCCGCGCGTACGGCCTGGGGGTCGGCGGTGAGGTCGTGGCCCGCGACCTGGGCCTGGCCGCCGTCGGCGGGGACGAGGGTCGAGAGGATCTTGACGGCGGTGGTCTTGCCGGCACCGTTCTGCCCCAGCAGGGCGAACACGGACCCGGTCGGGATACGCAGATCGATGCCGTCGAGGACGGTCTTGTCGCCGTAGGACTTGCGCAGACCGAGGGCGGAGACGGCCGTGGAGGCGGCGGTGGACGTCCGGGAACCGTCCCGGCCGTCCCCGCTTTTGGATGTGGGCATGACAGATGAAGGCATGGTGCCCTCCGATTCGAAGGCTGAAGTGGTGTGGGGAGTGCGTGGGCCGCGGCCGAAGCCGCCGAGGTCAGACCTTGGCGCGGCGGATGTCGATGTTTCCGTACCGGGTGCGGGCGCGGACCTCGACGGTGTCCCCCGTCCCGTCCGGGGTCTCGGACGCGGTGAGGGTGTTGCGTACCTGGCCGGAGTTCGAGCTGACGTCGAGCCAGGCGGCGGTGCCCTCGCGGATGCCGACCTCGATGGCGCCGTAGGAGGTCTCCAACTGGACGGTGCCGCGTGCCACGTCACCTACGCGCAGGGTGCCGTGGGCGGTGGCGGCGGTGACCGAGTCCTCGGCGCGCGCGATGTCGATGTCGCCGTTGGCCCCGCGCACCCGCAGTTCGCCGGTCGCGGCGCCTACGGTCGTGGTGCCGTGCGAGTTCTTCAGGACGGCGGGACCGTCGACGATGCCGACGCGCATGCTGCCGGAACTGGTGGTGATCTCGGCCCTGCCCTCCACCCGGTCCACGGTGATCGAGCCGTGCGAGGCGGTCAGGTGCAGAGGGCCGGTCGTGTCGAGGCGGACGTCGCCGGAGGACGTCTTCACGCGGACCTCGCCGAGCCGGCCTTCACCGAGCACCTGGACCCAGGCGCCGGTCATGTCGACGCGTGAGCCCGTGGGAAGTTCGACCGTCACGTCCACGGTACCGGTACGGCCGATGCCGAGACCGAGCAGACTGGGCTTCGGTGTCCGGACGGTCAGTACACCGCTCGCGTAGGTGGCCTCGGTCTGGTCGGCCGTCCGCACGTCCAGGTCCTTCTTCGGGTCACGGGGCCGCACCTCGACGACGGTGTCGAGGCGGTCGCCCGCGGTGAACTGGATGGAACCGGCCTCCACGTGCGCCGTGGCCGCGATCGGTTCGGGAGTGTCGAAAGAAGGCATGGCTGTCCCGTCCTCATGGGTTCTTGGGTCGTCCCCGCTGGTGGGACGTGGTGTGGGTGAAGTGACGCGGGTGAAGTGGTGCGGGCGGAGGGCGCGGTCAGCGCACCCAGCCCGTGAAGCTCTGTCCGACGGTCCGGGCCCGCTCGGTCGTACGCGTCGGCCGGGCGCCGCCCTCGACCGCGGCGGACACGGTGCGCACCAGCCACGCGTTGACCGACAGCCCCTCGCGGTTCGCGGCCTCCTCGGCGCGGGCCTTGAGCTGGGTGGGCAGACGCAGATTGACGCGAGCGGTGCCGCCCTCGTCGCCGTCGGCCGGGTACGCGGCGGGCAGCGGTTCCACGGGGGCGGCCGGTTCGGCGGGCTCGCCGCGGTGGACGGGCGGCGGTGTCACGACGAAGTCGGGGTCGAGCCCGCGCAGCCGTACGTCGACCGAGCCGGGGGCGAGTTCGCGGGTGATCTCGTCCATCGCGGCGGAGAGCACGTTGAGCATGGTCAGCCGGGTCGCCGACTCCAGGGGGGCGGTGAGCCGCTCGGCCAGCTCGCGTGCTTCTTCGCCGCCGGCTTCGGCGGCCACCGCGAGTTCGCGGCGGAGGGTGTCGACATACGGCGTGAGGTCCATGACGCCATCATGGCGCCATAGTGGCTCCATGTGCAAGTCTCCTCGCGACTTTTCTCTCTCGACGGAGGTGAATGGGGCTCTGATCTGCGAAAACGTGATGGCGTCGGCGAGGGTCGCTGTGGTGTCACGTCCCCGTAGGCGCCTGCTGTGGCCCGAGATGGCGCCAAGTGGCGCCAGGGAGTGCCATGCCTGGCGCAATCCGCCGCCGGCCGAGCACCAGGCTGGAAAGCTTTGCGGTGGTTCGCAACGCGGGCGTCGAGCAATCCTGCCAGCGGCGGCGGCCCGCTGCCCGTGGCCCGCCCGCCCCGGCAGGTGGGCGGCGGTCGGGCGAGCCGAGCCGGATCCCTGCCGAGCCGGATCCCAGCCGACCCGGCTTCCTGGCACAGGCGCCAGGCGCCAGGCGCCAGGCGCACAGGCGCACAGGCGCACAGGCCGCGCGCCGGCGGCCCACTGTGGCACCTGTGGCGCCTGTGGCGCCGCAACCCCCTGCGGCACCGCCATCCGCCTGCCGCGAGAACCCGCCCCCGCCCCGAGCCCGAACGCGGTCAGCGCCCGCGGTCGACCTCGGAGGGCGCCGGCGCCGGCCGCCGCAGCAGGTAGATGCCCGCGATCGACACCAGAAGCGCCATGCACGCGATGAACACCAGCCCGGCATCCTCCAGGCCCAGCGGTTCCGCCAGCAGTCCCACGCCGATGACCGGCACCGAGATACCCGTGTAGGCCACCACGAACAGTGCCGAGATCACTGCAGCGCGCCGGTCCGCCTCGGAGGCGGCGGCCACGGCGGAGAGCGCTCCACGAAACGTCAGCCCCTGGCCTACCCCGCCGACGACGGCGCTCAGCACCACCAGCGGCAGCAGGTCCCAGCGCAGAGCGCCGGCCAGCAGTGCCAGCCCGGCGAGGAGCCCGGCGCAGCCGAGGGGCAGTGACCGGCTCATGCCGACCCGGCCGACGGCCAGCTGTCCGGCGGTCGAGGAGAAGAAGGCCAGCGCGACGACCAGCCCGCTCACCGCGTGGTTGTGGACGTCCAGGGACTGGGCCAGGAAGGCCGGGCTGACCGAGGTGAACACCCCGAACAGGGCGAAGCCGACGAAGGAGGCGGCCGCAGCCGGCCCGAAGACCGCCCGTACCCGAGGGGGCAGGCTGGGCCGTTGCGGCCGTACGGTGCTCAGCGGCCGGATCTCCCGTACGGTCTCCGGAAGCCGCAGCAGGACGACGGCCGAGCAGGCGACCAGCGCGAGGTGGACGGCGAACGGCAGATACAGCGGGTGGTCGGCGTACTGCGCCAGCACCCCGGCGAGCAGCGGGCCGCAGCCGAGCCCGCCCATGTTCGCGGCGGTGGCCACGAACGTGGCCCGCGAGGCCCCGCCGGGCGGCGCCAACTCCATGACGTACGCCGTGGCGGCCCCGGTGAACAGGCCGGCGGACAGCCCCGACAGCAGGCGCCCGGCGTACAGCCAGCCCAACGCGGTCGCGCAGAGGAAGCAGACGGCGCTCGCGGCCGCGAATCCCAGGCCCCACAGCAGCACCGGACGCCTGCCCACGGAGTCCGAGGCGTTGCCCGCCAGCAGCAGCACCCCGATGACCCCGAAGGCGTAGACGGCGTAGACCACGGTGACCGTCAGCTCGGAGAAGCCGAACTTCTCCTGGTAGAGGCCGTAGAGGGGGGTCGGCAGGGTCGTGCCGGCCATGCAGACGGCGAACACGGCCCCGCCGAGCAGGCACCGGCGCCAGCGTCCGACATCACCGTCCATACCGCCGAAGGTAACCGCGCCCGCCGCCGAGACTCACCCGGCGCGCCAACTCGGTGCACGCGCCCCGACGCTTCCGGCACAGGGCCCACCCGCCCGTATGCCGCCTCACACGGGATAGGCGTGCGTCTGCATCGCTTTCACCGCCGCCCACACCTCCGCGCCCGGGTGGAGGCCGAGTTCGGCGGCGGCGACCGTGGTCAGGTCCGCGGCGAGCGGCAGCTCTCCCGTGAGGTCGGCGCGGATCCGGTCGCCGTGGGTCTCCAGGCCCGCGACCGCGCAGCGCCAGAGGTTGCGGGCGCTGGCGCCGGTCGGGCGGTCCCGGTACAGCGTGACCGCGCTCGGTGGGAACACCACGAAGGCCGGGCCGGACAGCACTTCCGTGGTGGTGATGGAGGGGCCGGAGCCGAGGCGGACGGTGTGACCGTCGGCCTCGCCCCGGTAGAGGTTCAGGCCGACCAATTGGGCGACGTAGTCCGTGCGGGGGTGACGGGCGATGTGGGACGGGGTGCCCTCCTGGACGACCCGACCCTCCTCGACGACGACCAGCCGGTCCGCGAGCACCATCGCGTCGAGCGGGTCGTGCGTGACCAGGACGGCGACGGCCTCGAACTCGGCCAGATGCCGCCGGAGTCGGGAGCGGACCTCCAGACGGGTGCGCGCGTCCAGCGCCGCCAGCGGCTCGTCCAGCAGCAGCAGACGGGGGCGGGTGGCCAGCGCGCGGGCCAGGGCGACACGCTGGGCCTGGCCGCCGGACAGCCTGCGTGGCCTGGTGCCGGCGTGGTCGGCGAGCCCCAGGCGGTCCAGCCACGCGGCGGCGGTGGCCCGGGCCGCCGCCTTGCCGGCGCCCCGGCAGCGCGGCCCGAAGGCCACGTTGTCCAGCGCGGTCAGGTGGGGGAACAGCAGGTAGTCCTGGAAGACGACGCCGACCGGCCGGGATTCCGGCGGCGTACGCTCCAGCGGCGTGCCGTCCAGTCGCAGACGGCCGTCGGTGAGCGGGGTGAGGCCGGCCAGGGCGCGCAGGGCGGTGGTCTTCCCGGCGCCGTTCGGGCCCAGCAGCGCGACGACCTCACCGGGCGCGACACGCAGCGCGATGTCGAGGCGGAACGCTCCGCGCTCGACGACGAGGTGGGCGTCCAGGCCCTGTCCGCAGGCGTCGGCCCGTGGGCCGTGGGCGGGGGAGTCCGGCATGGGACGGGGCTCGGTCACCTCGCTGTCATCCAGCGGTCGCGCAGGCCCGCCAGCACCGCGACGGAGACGGCGAGCAGGACCAGACTGAGGGCGATGGCGGCCTCCGGGTCGCTCTGCAGGGCCAGGTACACGGCCAGCGACATGGTCTGGGTACGGCCGGGGAAGTTGCCGGCGAAGGTGATCGTCGCGCCGAACTCGCCCAGCGCCCGCGCCCAGGCCAGCACGGCGCCCGCCGCGATGCCCGGCGCGATCAGCGGCAGCGTGACCCGGCGGAAGGCCGTGAAGCGGGAGGCGCCGAGCGTGGCGGCCGCCTCCTCGAAACGTGGGTCGGCGGCCCGCAGGGTGCCCTCGACGCTGATGACGAGGAAGGGCATCGCGACGAACGCCTCCGCGACCACCACCCCCGCCGTGGTGAACGGCAGCGTGATCCCGAACCAGGAGTCCAGCCACCGCCCGACGATGCCGTTACGGCCGAGCGCCATCAGCAGCGCCACGCCGCCGACCACCGGCGGCAGCACGAGCGGCAGGGTGACGAGCGCCCGGACGAGGCCGCGTCCCGGGAACTCGACGCGGGCCAGCAGCCAGGCCAGCGGCACACCGATGACCAGGCTGACCACGGTGGCGGCGGTGGCGCACACCAGGGACAGCCGCAGCGCCTGCCACACCTCCGCGCTGGTCAGCAGCTCGGGCAGGCTGCGCCACGGGGCCCGTACGAGCAACGCGACCAGAGGCACGATCAGAAAGGCCAGGCCGATCAGCGCGGGCACCAGCAGCGGCAGGGGCACGCCTCGGCCGCCTTCGCCGGTGCGGACGCGCCGACGCCGCGGCCCGTCCCGAAGGGTGTCGGCCGCGGCGTCGGACCTGCCGGTCGGGAGGGTCACGGCTTGAGGAACCCCGCCCCGGTCAGGACCCGTCGGCCCTCGGCGGACCGCACCAGCGCGATGAACGCCTCGGCGGCCTCGGCGTTCGGGGCGTCCTTGAGCCGGACGATGGGGTAGTCGTTGACGGCGTCGGCGGATTCGGGGAACTCCACGCCCTCCACCTTGCCATCTGCCGCGCGTACATCGGTCTTGTAGACGACGGCGGCGTCGGCCTCCTTCAGCTCGACCTTCGTCAGCGCGGCCTTGACGTCCTGTTCGTAGGAGACGGGGGTGAGCTTCAGCCCGGCGGCGTCCAGAGCCTTCTGGGCGGCGGCACCGCAGGGCACCGCCTTGTCGCAGAGCACGACCTTCAGGCCCGACCCGGTGAGGTCCTTGAGGGAGTCGATCCCGTCGGGGTTGCCCGGCGTGATGGCGATCTCCAGCTGGTTGCGGACGAAGGTCGTGGGCGTCCCCGACACGTCCCCCGCGTCCGTCACGATCGCCATCGTCTTCGGGCTGGCCGAGGCGAACACGTCAGCCGGAGCACCGCCGGTGATGCTCGCGGCGAGGGAGTCACTGCCGCCGAAGCTGAAGGTGACCTTGGTGCCCGGGTGCTCCTCCTCGAACCGTTTCCCCAGTGTCGTGAAGCTCTCCTTCAGCGACGCGGCCGCGAACACGGTCACCGTCCCGCTCACCTCGTCCGACGACGAGGCGGACGAGGAGGATCCCGATGTCGCGGTGGTGGAGTCGTCGGACGACGAGCATGCGCCGAGCGTGAGCAGAGCGGTCGCCCCCAGGGCGGCCGCCCGCATCGATCGGCGGGTCCGGCGCGCGGTTCGGGTCATCACGGGTCCATTTCCTCAACTCCAGGCGGACTTCTTATTCTGCCGCAGATGCGATGCTGATCGCGCCTGTAGCTTCGCATGAGCGAGATATGAGATGCGCTGAGGTGGCATGTGCGTATGCCTGAATCGGGACGCCGATGGTGCCGGGTACGGCCATGCGGGAGGTGCGCGGCCATGCGCCCTGCCTGTCCGCGGCCGTCAAAAATTCTTGGCAGACCCGGGGCAACCATCCGTCCCGCCCGAGGGTCACATCAAGTGGGAGCAAAGGGCTCCCAAGGACCCAAGGGGGAAATATGCGAAAGATGCGTCATGTCGCGACTGTCGGTGCCTTAGCGGCACTGGCGGTCGGCGCCGGGACCGCGTTCAGCACGACCGCGTCCGCCGCACCCAACGTCACCCCGCAGGGCGTCTGCGGCAGCGCCTACAAGACGGTCAACTCCGCGCCCGTCGGAACGCTGGGCACCGTCTACCTGACGTACAACGCCAAGAACGGCAAGAACTGCGTGGCGACGATCCGCGCCAACCCGGGCACGGCCAAGAACATGTCCACGTACATCTATGTCCCCGCCACCGACGAGTACGACGACGACTTCGGCAGCTACACGTCGTTCGCCGGACCGGCCTACGTCTACGGCAAGGGCTACTGCGTGAGCTGGGGCGGCAACATCGCCAACGTGTACGTGAACGTGGAGAACTCCAACTGCGCGTCCCTGAAGGAGCACCGGACCACCGAGGTCCGCTGATCCGGCAGCTCGACCGCTCAGACTCCCCGCACCGCCGCTTCCCGTGGTCCGACGTCGCCCGGGAAGGTGCTCAGAGCCGCCGGCGGTGCGGGGAGTCGCCGGGTGGAATATCGGATGCGCGGCCGTCGGCGTACGCAGGAGACTCCTTGGCATGGTCGACATGCGCATGTTCCGGGACGAGGTCGCGAGCTGGGCTGCCGGTGGTCCCGGCGGGCAGGCGAGGGAGCTGGCGGAACTGCTGGGGGTGCACACGGCGGTTCTGCTGGAAGGGCTGAGCGACCTCGCGGCCGTCGAGGCACTGGCCGACCGCCGGGGTCGTGACCTGGCCGGCGAGGGAGTGAGCGTGGTGTCGATGGGCGGGGCGATGAGCGTCGGACGCTATGCGGGGCTCCTCGGAGAGCCGGGCCTCGGCCTGCGTCTGATCGGGCTGTGCGACGAGCGCGAGAAACCCTTCTACGACCGGGGCCTCGACCCGGCCTGGACACCCCGCCCGAGCGTCCACGTCTGCGCGGCGGACCTGGAGGACGAGCTGATCCGTGCGCTGGGCGCCGCGCGCGTCGAGCAGATCGTCGAGGCCGAGGGCGAACTGCGTGCCTGGCAGACCTTCGTCCGGCAGCCGGCCCAGCACGGCCGTTCCCGGCACCGGCAACTGCGCCGCTTCCTCGGCACGAAGAAGGGCCGCAAGATCCGCTACGGCCGCCTCCTCGTCGAAGCCCTCACCCCCGACCAGGTGCCCGCCCCACTGGACGGCCTCTTCGCCGACCTGTGACTTCTCCCACCTGCTCTTGCCGGGGCCGGGGCCGCTTACCTACGTTCGGTCGCATGTCCCACCACGGCCGCGCCCTTCCCGGCGAACCGGACGAACCCGTCGCAGCGAACGAACCCGTCGCAGCGAACGACCCCGCCGCGGAACGCCCCCACGCCCGCCCGACGACCGATCTGGTCATCGACCTGAGCGCACACGAGATGCTGCGGCGCGCGCACGTCCTGGACGCACTCGGCGCCGACTGGGACCCCGTCGCCGCGCTGCGCGGCGAGGAAGCGGCGTACGCACTGCTGTACTCGGGTCTCGACGCTGAGCAGCAGCGCGTGTACGACGACCTGGTCGCGGCCGGTGTCCTGCCGCGGAGAGGCGATGGCCATGCTGCCGCTTGACCCGCAGGCCGACATCGGCCGGCGCGCCTGGGTGGCCTGCCCCAACTGCGACGACCGGCGCGGATGCGACACCTGTGAGCAGGGCCGCACCTGCTCCGAGCACTGGCGCTATCTGCTGTCGAACGTCGGCAGCCTGCTCCATCTGCAGTGCCGTTCGTGCACCCACATCTGGACCCACGAGACTCATTTCGGCGCCACCCGCTCCCCGTGGGAGCGCATCACCAGCGGCCTGCGCCGAGACTGACCATGAACGGGCGGCGGCCGGCTCGGTGAGGCCGGCCCACCGAGCCGTCGCGGGCGGGTGCCGGTGAGGCCGGACGGCCGATGGGCGCCCGCTTTTCGGATGACCTCACCGTCTGTCGCCGGGGGCGGCGGGCAGCCAGGGCCGAGGATCTCGGTCGGCGGTCATCCCTGCTGCCGCTCGTCCGCCCGGAGGCAGCCGTGCACATCCTGCTCCTAGCCAGCGCGTTCAACAGCCTCACCCAGCGCACCCACGCCGAACTGCGCGACCGCGGCCACACCGTGACCGTCGAACTCGCCCTGCCGGACAGCCCGTTGGCCGACGTCGTGCGACGGCACGCGCCGCGGCTCATCATCGCGCCGATGCTGAGAACGGCGATCCCCGAGGAGGTGTGGTCGGCCCACACCTGCCTGATCGTCCACCCCGGACCCGTGGGCGACCGGGGACCGTCCTCCCTGGACTGGGCCATCCACGACGGCGTGGGCGAGTGGGGTGTCACCGTCCTACAGGCCGACGGGGAGATGGACGCCGGTGACGTGTGGGCCAGCGTGGCGTGCCGCGTTCCGCAGGTGTCCAAGAGCGAGCTGTACCGGGGCGAGATCGCCGATGCCGCGATCGAGGCCGTCGTGCTCGCGGTGGAGCGCTTCGCCGAGGGCACCTACATGCCGCGCGCCCAGGACGCGGCCGACCCGACCGCCGCCCGCCCCGAGGCGCCCGGCGCCCGCTCACGGCCACGCACACGCCCCTACCTCGACCAGAGCGTCCGGCGGATCGACTGGGCCGAGGAATCCACCCGGGACGTCCTGCGCAAGCTGCGCGCGGCCGACTCGCAGCCCGGGGTGCTGGACGACCTGCTCGGCGGCGAGTGGTATCTGCACGGCGGTCACCCCGAGGGCGAGCTGCGCGGCCGTCCGGGCGAGCTGCTGGCCACCCGGTCCGGGGCGGTCTGCCGGGCCACCACGGACGGCGCGGTGTGGATCCCCGAGCTGCGGCCCCGGCGCGGGCCGGGACAGCCGCCCACCTTCAAACTCCCCGCCGTGTCGGCGCTGGGCGACCGGCTGCCGCCGCTGCCCGAACACGCCCTGCCCCGGCTCCCCGAGGTACGGGACCTGACCTGGGCGGACATCCGCTACCGGGAGGAGGGGCACGTCGGCTTCCTGTCGTTCTCCTTCCCCGGCGGGGCCATGAGCACGCAGCAGTGCCGCCGGCTGCTGGACGCCTATCGGGAAGCGTGTGCGCGGCCCACGTCGGTGCTGGTGCTGGGCGGTGAGCGGGACTTCTTCTCCAACGGGATCCACCTGAACGTCATCGAGGCCGCCGACGACCCCGCCGCCGAGTCCTGGGCGAACATCAACGCCATCGACGACCTGGTCGAGGCGGTCCTGACCACGACCGACCGCCTGGTGGTCGCGGCCGTCGCGGGCAACGCCGCGGCGGGCGGCGTGCTGCTCGCCCTGGCCGCCGACGAGGTGTGGTGCCGCGCGGGAACCGTGCTGAACCCGCACTACCGGCTGATGGGCCTGTACGGCTCGGAGTACTGGACGTACACACTGCCGCGCCGGGTGGGTTCCGCGACGGCCGAACGGCTCATGCGGGAGGCGCTGCCGGTCGGCTCGGCGAGCGCGCTGCGTCTCGGGCTCGTCGACCGGGTCGTCGACAGCGATCCCGGCGGATTCGCGGGGGAGGTGGCCGCGCTGTCGGCGCGTCTGGCGTCGCTTCCGGCCACGGCGTCCCGGATCACCCTGAAGAAGACGGAGCTGGACCGGCTGGAGAGCACGACCCCGCTGGCCGGGTTCCGCGCACAGGAGCTGGCACGGATGCGCCGGACCTTCGACGACCCGGACGCCCCGTACCACGCGCTGCGCCGCGCCTTCGTCCACAAGGTGCGGCCGGCCCGCACCCCGCCGCACCTCGGTCCCGTCCCGGTTGCGTGAACGGGCCCGGTCGGCAGGGGCGCCGGTGTCACCGGAACGGCCCCCGTCGGCATCCCATCGCGGCCGCATGGCTGCTACGAAGAAGAGCGAAGGCCGAAAAGCAGGCTTTCATCCCTTACCTCCCCGGGAGGCGGTCCCATGACTGAGGCGACGCCGGCAACGGTCGATGCCACGAACGCGGGCGGCGCGCCCGCCGACGAGGCGCCCACGATCCACATTCTCTGGATCAACGCGGGCCTGAGCTGCGACGGTGACTCGGTCGCGCTGACGGCGGCCATGCAGCCCAGCATCGAGGAGATCGTGCTCGGTGTGCTGCCAGGGCTGCCGAAGATCGCCGTCCACTGGCCGCTCATCGACTTCGAGTGCGGTCCGATCGGCGGCTCGGACACGTTCATCGAGTGGTTCTTCAAGGGGGAACGGGGCGAGATCGACCCGTTCGTCCTGGTCGTCGAGGGTTCCATCCCCAACGAGGCGATCAAGCCCGAGGGCTACTGGTGCGGCTTCGGCGACAACCCGGAGACCGGCCAGCCGATCACCACCAGCGAGTGGATCGACCGGCTCGCCCCGAAGGCGCTCGCGGTCGTCGCCATCGGCACCTGCGCCACCTACGGCGGCATCCACGCCATGGCCGGCAACCCGACCGGCGCGATGGGCCTGCCGGACTACCTCGGATGGGACTGGAAGTCCCACGCCGGCATCCCCATCGTGTGCGTCCCGGGCTGCCCCATCCAGCCCGACAACTTCTCCGAGACGCTCACCTACCTGCTCTACCAGGCGGCCGGCTCCGCCCCGATGATTCCGCTGGACGACAAACTGCGCCCCACCTGGCTGTTCGGGGCCACCGTGCACGAGGGCTGCGACCGCGCGGGGTACTACGAACAGGGCCAGTTCGCCCTGTCGTACGACTCGCCGACGTGTCTGGTCAAGCTCGGCTGCTGGGGCCCCGTCGTCAAGTGCAACGTGCCCAAGCGCGGCTGGATGAACGGGATCGGCGGCTGCCCGAACGTCGGCGGCATCTGCATCGCCTGCACCATGCCCGGATTCCCCGACAAGTTCATGCCGTTCATGGACGAACCTCCCGGCGCCAAGGTGTCGAGCGGCGCCAGCGGGGCCTACGGCGCCGTCGTGCGCAAGCTGCGCTCCATCACCGCCAAGACCGTGGACAAGGAGCCCAAGTGGCGCCGTACCGGAGACCGGATCACCACCGGATACCGGCCCCCGTGGTGAGCCGCCGAAGCCGAGGCGCTCGCGCGTAGTCCACTCCCCGTTCCGTGCACCCCCCACCCCAACCGCGCAGTGACGCAACGAAGGGCACCCACCCAGATGGCACCGAAGACGAAGACGGCCGGCGACGGCAGTGGCCTGGTGGAGATGGCCTGGGACCCGATCACCCGGATCGTGGGCTCCCTGGGCATCCACACGAAGATCGACTTCAAGCAGAAGCGGGTCGCGGAGTGCTACAGCACGTCGTCGGTCTTCCGCGGCTACAGCGTCTTCATGCGCGGCAAGGACCCCCGCGACGCCCACTTCATCACCAGCCGCATCTGCGGCATCTGCGGCGACAACCACGCCACCTGCTCGGTGTACGCGCAGAACATGGCGTACGGCGTGAAGCCCCCGCACCTCGGCGAGTGGATCATCAACCTCGGTGAGTCCGCGGAGTACATGTTCGACCACAACATCTTCCAGGAGAACCTGGTCGGGGTCGACTACTGCGAGAAAATGGTCAAGGAGACCAACCCCGGTGTCCTCGAACTCGCCGAACGCACCGAGGCCCCGCACGCCGCCGAGCACGGCTACCGCACGATCGCCGACATCATGCGCTCGCTCAACCCCCTGGAGGGCGAGTTCTATCGCGAGGCCCTCCAGGTCAGCCGCTACACGCGCGAGATGTTCTGCCTGATGGAGGGCCGCCATGTGCACCCCTCCACGCTCTACCCGGGCGGCGTCGGCACCATCGCCTCCGTGCAGCTCTTCACGGACTACATGAGCCGCCTGATGCGGTACGTGGAGTTCATGAAGCGCGTCGTGCCCCTGCACGACGACCTCTTCGACTTCTTCTACGAGGCCCTGCCCGGGTACGAGGAAGTGGGCCGCCGCCGGGTCATGCTCGGTTGCTGGGGCGCGCTCAACGACCCCGAGTACTGCGACTTCACCTACGCCAACATGACCGACTGGGGACGGAAGATGTTCGTCACCCCGGGCATCGTCGTCGACGGCAAACTCGTCACCAACGACCTCACCGAGATCAACCTCGGCATCCGCATCCTGCTGGGCAGTTCCTACTACGAGGACTGGCAGGGCCAGGAGCAGTTCGTCACCCACGACCCGCTCGGCAACCCGGTGGACCCGCGCCACCCGTGGAACCAGCACACCATCCCCGCCCCGCAGAAGCGGAACTTCGACGACAAGTACAGCTGGGTCATGTCCCCGCGCTGGTTCGACGGCAAGGACCACCTCGCCCTGGACACCGGCGGCGGCCCCATCGCCCGCCTGTGGTCCACCGCCCTGTCCGGCCTCGTCGACATCGGCTACATCAAGGCCACCGGCCACAGCGTGGTCATCAACCTGCCCCGCACCATGACCAAGCCGGAGACCACCTTCGAGTGGAAGATCCCGAAGTGGTCCAACGCCCTGGAACGCAACCGCGCCCGCACCTACTTCCAGGCCTACGCCGCCGCCGTCGCCCTGCATTGCGCGGAGAAGGGCCTCGCGGAGGTCCGCGCCGGACGCACGCAGACCTGGGAGAAGTTCGAGGTCCCGGACCAGGGCATCGGCGTCGGCTTCACCGAGGCCGTCCGAGGCGTCCTCTCCCACCACATGGTGATCCGCGACGGCAAGATCGCCAACTACCACCCGTATCCGCCGACCCCGTGGAACGCCAGTACCCGGGACACCTTCGGCACACCGGGTCCGTACGAGGACGCCGTGCAGAACACGCCCATCTTCGAGGAGAACACCCCGGAGAACTTCAAGGGCATCGACATCATGCGCGCCGTCCGCAGCTTCGACCCCTGTCTGCCCTGCGGCGTCCACATGTACGTCGGCGGCGGCAGGACCGTGAAGTCGATGCACGTGCCCACCGGCCTGAGCGGACTGGGCGGATGAGCGCGCCGACGACGGCCCGGCCCGTCGACGCCGAGCGGACCGGACGCCGCGTCGAGGAGGTGCTGGACCGGCTCACCTCAGGCGGCGACCAGGCCGCCGCCGCGGCCGCCGAGGAACTCGTGCGCTCCCTCATGGACTTCTACGGCGCCGGACTGGCCCGCATCCTCCACCTGCTGTCCTCCGCGCCCGGTGAACCGTCGAAGGGACTCCTCGGCGACGAGGTGGTCGCGAGCCTGCTGGTCCTGCACGACCTGCACCCCGAGGACCGCGACACCCGCATCGCCCGCGCCCTCGACAGCGTCCGCGAACACACCCTGGACGTCGTGGACTTCGACGAGGACAGCGGCACCCTGCGGGTGCGCGCACGGGCGGGCGGCGGCTGCGGTTGCGGATCCGGCGCGGACGCCCGGCAGGCCGCCGAGGCGGCACTCGCCTGCTTCGCACCCGAGGTCAGGGCCGTCGAGGTCCGGACCGCACCCGCCGGCCCCACCCTCCTGCAGATCAGCACGGCACCTACGGGGTCCCGATGACGGCGACCGCCACCGGTCTGAAGAGGTTCCTGGCGGAACGCCCACCGCGGGCAGAGCGGTGCGAACTGTGCGCGGTGGAGGTGCCCGGCGACCATCGTCACCTCGTCGACACCGAGAAACGCGCCCTCGTCTGCGCCTGCGCCCCCTGCGCCCTGCTGATGGAACAGCCGGGCGCCGCCGCGGGCCGCTTCCGCACGGTCCCGGCCCGCTACCTCACCGACCCCGGCCACCGCCTCGACGACAACGCGTGGGAGGCGTTGCAGATCCCGGTCGGCGTCGCCTTCCTCTTCCGCAACGCCGCGCTCGACCGGCTGGTCGCCCTCTACCCGAGTCCGGCCGGAGCCACCGAGAGCGAACTCGAACCGGACACCTGGGCGGCCGTCCTCGGCGAGAGCCGTCTCGCGGCCCTCCTCGAACCCGACGTGGAGGCACTGCTGCTGCGCCGCACGGACGGCCGCTGCGAGACCCACCTCGTCCCGATCGACATCTGCTACCGACTCGTCGGCCGTATGCGCCTGTCGTGGCAGGGCTTCGACGGCGGAGCCGAGGCCCGCACCGCCCTGGAGGCGTTCTTCGCGGACGTCACCCGCCGCGCCCGGCCCGTGGACGACCTGCGGGACGTGGACCGCGAGCCGCCGCGTCCGGCGGGGACGGGGGTGCGGCCGTGACGGAGTTCTCCTTCGCCTGCACCGGAGTCCGTGCCGACCGGTACGCCGCCGGCCCCACCCTCGTCTTCCGGCTGCGCGTCACCGCCGCCGGCAACGCCCCCGTGCACGCGGTCGCCCTGCGCTGCCAGATCCGCATCGAACCCGCCCGCCGCGGCTACGAGCCCGCCGAGGCCGACGGTCTGACGGACCTCTTCGGCGATCGCTCCCGCTGGGGCAGCACCCTCCAGCCCGTGCAGTTCGCCCAGGTGTCGGTCATGGTCCCCAGCTTCACCGGAGAGACCGAGACCGACGTCGTCGTGCCCTGCACCTACGACATGGAGATCGCCGCCACCCGCTACCTCACCGCCCTCACCGAGGGCGAGGTCCCCCTGCTCATGCTCTTCTCCGGAACGGCGTTCACCGGAGCGGGCGGCTTCCGCGTCGAACCCGTCCCCTGGGACCGGGAGGCGGCCTTCCGGATGCCGGTCGCCGTCTGGCGGGAGATGGTCGAGCAGCACTTCCCCGGCTGCGGCTGGATCCGGCTGCCCCGCGACACGATGGACGCCCTCCTCGCCTACCGCTCCCGGCACGCGCTGGCCTCCTGGGAGGCGACCCTCAAGCTCCTCCTCGACGACGCCGCCGAGCCACCCGCGCGCGACCCGTTCCGCGCGCTCACCGGCACCACCGGAAGGACCGACCCGTGACCCTGACCGCGTTCGCCGCCGAGACCGAGGAGCGGTTCGCCCTCGCGCGCCAGGTGGCCGACGCCGTCCTCTTCGAGGGCTATGTCCTCTACCCGTACCGCGCCTCGTCGGCCAAGAACCGGCTGCGCTGGCAGTTCGGTGTGCTCGTGCCACCCGGCTGGGGCGCCGAGTGCGAGGAGCACGACTTCCAGCACACCGAGTGCCTGATGGAACCGAAGGCGGGCGCGACCCTCTCGGTCGAGGTGCGTTTCCTGCACGCCCGACGGCGCACGGTACAGCGGGTCCGCCCGGACGGCGACTTCGACACCGTCACCGAACTCGCCCTCGACGACCGGGTGCTGGTGCCCTGGGACGAGGGGTTCGAGGAACGCGTCGAGGTGATCGCGCCGGTGGACGCACTCCTCGGCGACGGCGTCACCCACCCCTTCCGCCTCCCGGCCAGGGAGGACACCGCCCCGGTCCTCGACGCGGCCGGCCGTACCGTCGGCCGGCTGCTGCGGCGGTGCGAGGCGGTCAGCGGGACGGTGCGGCTGTCCGCCCGCGAACTCGACGGCCCCTACCGGACCCTGCGGCTGACCGCCGTCGTCGAGAACACCAGCGACTGGACACCGCCCGAGGGCCACGCCGCCGACCGGGACGCGGCGCTGCCGCACTCCCTGGTGGCCACCCACCTCCTCATGGCCCTCAGCGCCGGATCGTTCCTGTCGATGACCGATCCCCCCGAGTGGGCGAAGGGCGCGGTCGCCGCCTGCCGCAACCTCCACACCTGGCCCGTGCTCGCCGGCGAACCCGGCCGGGCCGACCTGGTGCTGTCCTCGCCGATCATCCTGGAGGACCACCCGGCCATCGCCCCGGAGAGCCCCGGCGCGCTCTACGACGCCACGGAGATCGACGAGATCCTCGCGCTGCGCACCGCCGCCCTCACCGACGAGGAGAAACGCGAGGCCAGAGGAACCGACGAACGCGCGGCCGCCGTGATCGAGCTGGCGGAGTCGATGCCGGCCGAGGTGCTGGAGCGGCTGCACGGGGCGGTACGCAGTCTGCGCGAGGTGACGGCCGGCCCCGGCCCCGCCGATCCGGGCGTCGGCTTCCCCGACGAGTTCGGGGTGGCGCGGCCCGACACCCCCTGGTGGGATCCGGCGAGCGACGCGGGATTCGACCCGGCGCGGGACCGGGTGGTCGTCGGCGGCCGCTCGGTGGGCCAGGGCAGCCGGGTCGAACTGCACCCGGGCCTGCGGCGCACCGACGCTCAGGACATCTTCCTGCGGGGCCGCACCGCCGTGGTCGAGGCCGTGCTGCACGACGTCGACGGCGGCGTCCACCTGGCGGTCACGGTGGAGGGCGACCCGGGCGCCGACATCCGCCGCGAGCAGGGCCGCTTCCTGTACTTCCAGCCCGACGAGGTCACACCGCTGGAGGACGGCGCATGAACCCTCCGGCCGCGTCGCCCCCCAGGACCCTCGTCGCCGGGATCGGCAACATCTTCCTCGGCGACGACGGCTTCGGCGTGGAGACCGCACGCCGGCTCGCCGGACGCGAGCTGCCCGCCCACGTGGAGATCGTGGACATCGGCGTGCGGGGGGTGCACCTCGCCTACCAGCTTCTGGACGGCTACGACATCCTCGTCCTCGTGGACGCCACGGCACGCGGCGAAGCCCCCGGCACGCTGTACGTGATCGAACACGAGGCCGACGCCCCGGGCCCGGCGCAGGAGACCCCGCCCCTGGACGGCCACCGGATGACCCCCGACACCGTCCTGGCGCTGCTGGCCACGCTCTGCGCCGGCACGGGCGCCGACCCACCGCGCCGCGTCCTGGTCGTGGGCTGCGAACCGGCCTCGGTGGACGAGCACATGGGACTCAGCGCGCCGGTGGCGGACGCCGTACCGGAGGCGGTCCGGCTGATCGAAGAGCTGCTGCGGGACGGCGATCCGTCCGTGGCGCCGGTCTCGACCGCTGAGGCCACGACATGAGGAGAGACGGAATGAAGAAGATCGTCATCGGTGGAGCGGCACTGGCCGCCGTGGTCGTGCTCGCCGCCGAGGTACTGCCGGACGTCAGGCGCTACTTGCGGATCCGACGCATGTGAGGCCGCGGGCTCCCGCGCGGTTGGGTCGAACGGTGTACCCGCCGCCCGGTCACGGCGTGCCGGACCGTACGCCACGGTCCCGCGCGCCTCTAATGAACCCCGGCGGGAGGCAGGCAGCGGAAGGACGAGATCCCCATGCACGAGATGTCCGTCGCGCTGGCCGTCGTCGACCAGGTCGTTCAGGCCGCCGACCGGGCCGGAGACGTCACGGCGGTGCGATCGGTACGGCTCCAGGTGGGCGAACTCGCCGGTGTCGTACCCGACGCGCTCGCCTTCAGCTTCGAACTGGCCTGTGCCGGAACGCTGTTGGAAGGCGCCGAACTGGTCACCGAGGAGGTGCCGGGGCGGGCACGCTGCACCTCCTGCGCACACGCCTGGGACGTCGGCATGCCGCCCCGGCTGACCTGCCCCGCGTGCGGCGGGACGCGGACCGACCTGCTCGCGGGCCGGGAACTGCAGATCGTCGACGTGCGCTGGGAGGACGGTGGCCCCGCGCACCCGTCCACCCGCGAACCCATCTCCGAGGAGCGCTGAACCATGTGCCGTGTCGCCGACCTGCGCCAGGCCGTACTGGCGAAGAACGACGAGAGCGCCCGCGAACTGCGTACGCGTCTCACCGCCCGAGGCACGGCGGTCGTCAACCTGCTGTCCAGTCCGGGCAGCGGCAAGACCGCGCTGCTGGAGCAGGAACTGCTGCGGGCACGTGAGCGGTCCGTACCCGTCGCCGCGCTGAGCGCCGATCTCGCCACCGAGAACGACGCGATCCGCCTGGCACGTTCGGGTGTACCGGTCAAGCAGGTGCTCACCGACGGACTGTGCCATCTGGAGGCGGGCATGCTCGCCCGGCACCTCGACGGATGGCTGCCCGACGGCACCCGGCTGCTGTTCGTGGAGAACGTCGGCAACCTCGTCTGCCCCGCCTCCTACGACCTGGGGGAGACGCTGAGGGTCGCCCTCGCCTCGGTGACGGAGGGCGAGGACAAGCCGCTCAAGTACCCCACCGCCTTCGGGCTCGCGCACCTGGTCGTGGTGACCAAGACCGACCTCGCGGAGGCGGTCGAGTTCGACGAGGTCGCGTTCCGCGCGAACCTGGAACAGGTCAACCCGGGGGTCGAGGTGGTCATGACCTCCGCACGCCGGGGACGGGGGGTCGGCGCCCTGCTCGACCGGGCGATGGCGGCCGCGGACGGCGCCCCCGTCCACGCGCCGGTCATGGCCGGCCAGCCCCACCACCACGGTCACGTCCACGCTCCTGTGCACGCCCACGACGGTCACGTCCCCACGCATGACGGTCATACGCACGCGCGTCCGGAGACCGACGGCGCCATGGCCCACACCCACCCGTGAGCGGTCCGCAGGCCCCGGCCGCCGTCGCCGAGTCCGCTCCGCTGCGCCGCCGGATCGTCGTGCGGGGAGTGGTGCAGGGGGTGGGCTTCCGGCCCTACCTGTACGGCCTCGCCACCGAACTCGCCCTGGCCGGCCATGTGACCAACACCGCCGAGGGCGTCGTCGTGGAGATCGAGGGCGCCGCCTCGGCCGTGGCCGTGTTCTGCGAGCGGATCGCCGCCCAGGCGCCGCCGCTGGCCCGCGTCGAGTCCGTCGAGCACCACGAGCTGCCCGCCGTCGGCGACGGCACCGCGTTCACCATCCACACCTCGCACTCCGGCGGACCGGCCCGCACCCTGGTCTCCCCGGACTCCGCGACCTGCGCCGACTGCCTCGCCGAGCTGGCCGACCCGGCGGACCGGCGCCACCGCCACCCCTTCGTCAACTGCACCAACTGCGGCCCGCGCTTCACGATCGTCACCGCAGTGCCCTACGACCGGGCCGCCACGACCATGGCCGGCTTCGCGATGTGCCCCGACTGCGCCCGCGAGTACGCGGACCCGGCGGACCGGCGCTTCCACGCGCAGCCCGTCGCCTGCCCGGCCTGCGGGCCGCGCCTGCGGCTGGTCCTCCGACCGAGCCCAGGGGCCGGGAGCGTCGAGGGGGCCGACCCCGTGGGCGAGGCGCGCGCCCTGCTCGCACGGGGCGCGATCCTCGCCGTGAAGGGGCTGGGCGGCTACCACCTGGCCTGCGACGCCACGAACGAGGCAGCCGTCGCCCTGCTGCGGCGCCGGAAGGCCCGCGGGGACAAGCCCTTCGCCGTCATGGCCAGGACGGCGGACGACGTCCGGCACCTCGTGCGGCTGAGTCCCGAGGAGCGCGGGCTGCTCGAAGACGTCGCCAGACCGGTGGTCCTGGTCAGACGGCGCCGTCCGGACACCGCCGGCGGTCCGCGGCCCGCCGAGGCGGTCGCGCCCGGCAGCCCCGACCTCGGCCTGATGCTGCCCTATACGCCCCTGCACCATCTGCTGCTCGGACTGTCCGGCGACGCGGACGGCCCCCGCCTGCTCGTCATGACCAGCGGCAACGTGTCCGGTGAACCCATCGTCACCGACGACACCGAGGCACTGGAGCGGCTCGCGCACCTGGCCGACGCCTGGCTCACCCACGACCGCCCGATCCACGTCCCCTGCGACGACTCCGTGGTCCGGGTCTGCGACGGACGGCCCCTGGTGATCCGCCGCTCGCGTGGCTACGCACCGCTGCCGCTCACCCTTCCCCTGCCCGTGCGGCCCGCCCTCGCCGTCGGCGGAGACCTGAAGAACACGTTCTGCCTGGGGTCGGACCGCCGCGCCTGGCTCTCCGCGCACATCGGCGACATGGACGACGTCGCCACGCAGCGGGCGTTCGAGCGCGCGGCGCGGCAGCTGACGTCCCTCACCGGGGTACGGCCCGAAACGCTGGTGTCCGACCGGCATCCCGGCTACCGCTCCGCCCGGTGGGCCGACCGGAACGCGGCGGACCGGCCCGTCGTACGCGTCCAGCACCATCACGCGCACATCGCCGCCACGATGGCCGAACACGGGCTGGACGGCACCCGGCGGGTGATCGGCGTCGCCTTCGACGGAACGGGCCACGGCGACGACGGCGCCGTCTGGGGCGGCGAGTTCCTGCTCGCCGACTACGACCGCTTCACCCGGTTCGGTCACCTCGCCTACGTCCCGCTGCCCGGCGGCGACACCGCGGTGCGCCGCCCGTACCGCATGGCACTGGCCCACCTGTGGGCGGCCGGCCTGCCCTGGACCGACGACCTCCCCTGTGCGGCCGCCTGCCCGCCCGACGAACTCCGCGCCCTGAGGACGCAGTTGCAGCGGAGCCTGAACTGTGTTCCCACGTCCAGCATGGGCCGGCTCTTCGACGCGGTGTCCTCGCTGGCCGGTGTGTGCCACCGTGCCGGATACGAGGCGCAGGCCGCCGTCGAGCTGGAGGGCGCGGCGCTGCTCGCGCCCACCGGGGACGGTGAGGCGTACGCCTTCGCCCTGCACGCGTCGCAGGAGAGCGGGACGGGCCCGGTACGGGCCGATCCGGCGCCCGTCCTCGCGGCGGTCGTCGACGACCTGCGCGCGGGCGTCGCGCCGGCGCTGATCGCGGCCCGGTTCCACCGGGGCGTGGCCGCTGTGGTGCGCGCGATGTGCGTGCGGGCGCGCGAGCGGCACGGGCTGGACACGGTGGCCCTGACGGGGGGCGTGTTCGCCAACACGCTGCTCTCCTCGGCCTGCGCCGCCGGCCTGCGCGAGGACGGCTTCACGGTCCTGCGGCACCACCTGGTGCCGCCGGGCGACGGCGGCCTGGCGCTGGGGCAGCTGATGGTGGCCGCCCGGACCACGACCGCCGTCCTCACGCCCACCGACTGAGCGACGCGCGACCCCCACAGTGAGGAGAGGCTCATGTGCCTGGCGGTACCCGGCAGAGTGCTGGACATCGAGGAACGGGAGGGCACTCGGATGGCCACCGTCGACTTCGGCGGAGTGGTCAAGGAGGTGTGCCTGGAGTATCTGCCCGACCTTCAGGTCGGCGAGTACGCCATCGTGCACGTCGGTTTCGCCCTGCAACGGCTGGACGAGGAGTCGGCGCGACAGACGCTCGAACTCTTCGCCGAACTCGGCTTGCTGCAGGAGGAGTTCGGAGATCCGTGGGAGACGGCGGCGGCGGAGGCGGGCATGGACCCGGTGGAAGAGGTGCGCAACCCGTGAAGTACATCGACGAGTTCCAGGACCCGGAGCTGGCGCGTCGGCTGCTCGACGACATCCATGCCACGGTGACCAGGCCGTGGGCGCTGATGGAGGTGTGCGGAGGGCAGACGCACAGCATCATCCGGCACGGCATCGACCAACTCCTGCCGGAACAGGTGGAGTTGATTCATGGGCCGGGCTGTCCGGTGTGCGTGACCCCGCTGGAGGTCATCGACAAGGCGCTGGAGATCGCCTCCCGGCCGGAGGTGATCTTCTGTTCCTTCGGGGACATGCTGCGCGTGCCGGGCACCGGCCGGGACCTGTTCCAGGTCCGCGGCGAGGGCGGTGACGTACGGGTCGTCTACTCGCCGCTCGACGCCCTGCGCATCGCCCAGCAGAACCCCGACCGCGAGGTGGTGTTCTTCGGCATCGGCTTCGAGACGACGGCACCCCCCAACGCGATGACGGTCCATCAGGCCCGGAAGCTGGGCATCGGGAACTTCAGCATGCTGGTCTCCCACGTCCGCGTCCCACCGGCCATCGAGGCGATCATGTCCTCGCCGAAGTGCCGGGTGCAGGGCTTCCTCGCCGCCGGGCACGTCTGCAGCGTGATGGGTGTGGGGGAGTACCCGGAGCTGGCGGAGCGCTTCCGCGTGCCGATCGTGGTGACGGGCTTCGAGCCGCTGGACATCCTCGAAGGGGTGCGCCGGGCCGTCCGCCAGCTGGAACGCGGTGAGCACAGGGTCGACAACGCCTACGCCCGTGCCGTCCGGCCGGAGGGCAACGCGGCCGCCCGCGCGATGCTGGAGGACGTCTTCGAGGTCACCGACCGGGCCTGGCGCGGGATCGGAGTGATCCCCGACAGCGGCTGGCGGCTGGCGGCGAAGTACCGCGACCACGACGCCGAGCACCGGTTCGCGGTCGACGGCATCAGGACGGCCGAGCCCGCCGCGTGCCGCAGCGGGGAGGTCCTCCAAGGGCTGCTCAAGCCGCACGAGTGCGAGGCCTTCGGCACGCTGTGCACCCCGCGCACCCCCCTGGGGGCCACCATGGTCTCCAGCGAGGGCGCCTGTGCGGCGTACTACCTCTACCGGCGCCTGGACATGCCCGCCACCACCGAGGTTCGGGAGGCGAGCCCCGTTGTCTGACACCACCGCCACCGGTCTGCCCGTCCACGCCGCGCCGGACATCGAGGCGTGGACCTGTCCGGCGCCCGTACGTGACCGCCCCCGGGTCGTCATGGGCCATGGCGGCGGGGGAGTCCTCTCCGCCGAGCTGGTCCAGCAGATCTTCGCGCCCGCCTTCGGTGGCGAGGTGCTGGCCCAGATGGGTGACGCGGCAGTCCTCTCCCTGGGCGGAGCCCGGCTGGCGTTCTCCACCGACACCTACGTCGTACGGCCGCTGTTCTTCCCCGGCGGCAGCATCGGGGACCTGGCGGTCAACGGGACCGTCAACGACCTCGCCATGAGCGGCGCCCGCGCCGCCTACCTCTCCTGCGGATTCGTCCTGGAGGAGGGCGTGGAGCTGGACGTGGTCACGCGGGTCTCCCAGGCGCTCGGTGCCGCCGCGCGCACGGCAGGCGTGGAGGTGGCCACCGGCGACACCAAGGTGGTGGAGGCCGGCCACGGCGACGGGATCTTCATCAACACGGCGGGCATCGGCCTGGTGCCGGCGGGCGTGGACCTGCGGCCCCAGCGGGTCGTCCCCGGCGACGTGGTCATCGTCAGCGGCGCCATCGGCGTCCACGGGGTCGCGATCATGAGCGTGCGCGAGGGTCTGGAGTTCGGCGTGGAGATCAAGAGCGACTGCGCGGCGCTCGGCGGTCTCGTCGACGCCATGCTCGCCGTCACCCCTGATCTGCACGTCCTGCGCGATCCCACCCGGGGCGGCCTGGCCGCGACCCTCAACGAGATCGCGGCGGCCTCCGGAACCGGTGTCGTCATCCAAGAACGCGACGTACCGGTCCCGGCGGCCGTGGCCAACGCCTGCGCCATTCTCGGCCTGGACCCCATGTACATCGCCAACGAGGGCAAGCTCGTGGCCTTCGTCCCGCGCGAGCACGCCGACGCCGTCCTGGAGGCGATGCGGGCCCATCCGCTGGGCGCGGACTCGGTGATCATCGGCGAGACCGTCGAGGCGCATCCCGGCATGGTCGTGGCACGAACCGGACTGGGCGGGACCCGCGTGGTCGATCTGCCGATCGGGGAGCAGCTGCCGCGGATCTGCTGACGGGAGCCTCGCGGCTCCCCGTCGAGGATGCCGTCGTCCGGACGCCCGGTGGGCCGGTGCCTACCGGTGGCTGGACGGCGGTGAGTCCTGGGGGTCCACGCCGGTCGAGGAAGAGGCGTCCCTGGCGCCGCTGGGGCGCTGGGAGCGGCCCTTGGGCCCGGTGTCGCGGCGGCCCTTCTCGTCCGCGTCGCCGTACTCCTCGCCGCGTGTCCCGTGACTCTTCGCGGTGTCCCCCGGGACGGGCTTCCTCTCCTCCGCCGACTTCGTCCGGCCCCGGCCCCTCTCCTCGGCGTGCTCGGCCGTACGGAAGGAGCGGGGAGCGCTCGGGTTGTCCTGCTGGCGCGTCTCGTCCACATCGGGCGACCAGCCGTGCTGCCCGGTGCCCTCGTGGCGGCTGGGGCCCTTCCCGTGCGGGGGCTCGGACGCTCGTGATTTCTTCGACATGGGCCGACCTGCCTCTTCCTGGTCGAGGGGACGCCGGTGGTGGCATCGCCGCGCTGGGTGGAGTACCCCTTCTCATTGCATTTAAGTACTATCAGTGCATTTCCGGCACTGGCGCGAGTCGATGCTGCGGCGAAGCGGAGTGCGCCGTGTCAGCCGCGCAGGCGGGTGTTGAGCCGGGCCGCCTGACGGGTCAGGTGGTCGCGCTCGGCGAGGTCGGGCGCCTTGCGGGCCGCCTCGGCGTACAGCCGGGCGGCCGTGGCCAGGTCACCGTCGCGCTCGTGGAGATACGCCGCCACCGCGGTGTGACGCGGCAGCGAGTCCTCCAGCGCGGCGAGCGCCGCCAGCCCGGTACGGGGACCGTCGGCCTCACCGACGGCCACCGCGCGGTTGAGCCGGACGACCGGGCTGTCGGTCAGGCGCACGAGTTCGTCGTACCACTCGACGATCTGTACCCAGTCGGTCTCCTCGGCCGCGAGCGCGTCGGCGTGCAGCGCGGCGATGGCGGCCTGGGCCTGGAACTCGCCCAGCCGGTCGCGGGCGAGAGCCGTCTGCAGAATCCCGACGCCCTCGGCGATGGACGTGGTGTCCCACCGGTCGCGGTCCTGCTCGGCGAGCGGCACCAGGCTCCCGTCGGGTGCGGTCCGGGCGGCGCGCCGGGCGTGGTGCAGCAGCATGAGGGCGAGCAGTCCCGCCACCTCGGGGTGGTCGATCGCGGCCGCGAGCTGCCGGGTGAGCCGGATGGCCTCGGCTGCGAGGTCGACGTCGCCGGAGTAGCCCTCGTTGAAGACCAGGTAGAGGACGCGCAGCACGGTGGCGACGTCGCCGGGCCGGTCCAACCGCACGCCGGAGACGGTGCGCTTGGCCCGGCTGATGCGCTGCGCCATGGTCGCCTCGGGCACCAGGTAGGCCTGCGCGATCTGGCGGGTGGTGAGCCCGCCGACGGCGCGCAGCGTGAGCGCGACCGCCGACGACGGCGTCAGGGAGGGGTGGGCGCACAGGAAGTAGAGCCGGAGCGTGTCGTCCGCGCCGGGCGCGGGGCCGGGCGCGGGCTCCTCCTCCACGCGGTCCTCGCGCCGGCGCCGGGCGGCGTCCGCGCGGGTCGCGTCGAGGAACCGGCGCCAGGCCACGGTGACCAGCCAGCCCTTCGCGTCCCGCGGCGGGTCGGCCGGCCACACGCGGACCGCCTCGACCAGCGCGTCCTGCACGGCGTCCTCGGCCGCCGCGAAGTCGGCTCCACGGCGGACGAGGACGGCGAGCACACCAGGGGTGAGGCTGCGGAGCAGTGCCTCGTCCATCGACGAGGTCACTCCGTGATGGTGGGGTGCGCGGTCAGGAAGGGGCGCAGCTCCAGCCACTCGTGGATCGGCTTCCCGCCCGCCCCGGGGGCGGCCGACAGCTCACCGGCCAGTTCGACGGCACGTTCGTAGGTGTCGACGTCGATCACCATCCAGCCGGCGATGAGGTCCTTCGTCTCGGCGAACGGGCCGTCGGTGACCGGCGGGCGCCCCTCACCGTCGTACCGCACCCACGTCCCCTCGGGAGCCAGCGCCTGACCGTCGACGAACTCGCCGGTCTTCTCCAGCCGGGCCGCGAAGTCGTTCATGTACTGGATGTGCGCGGAGATCTCCTGCGGTGTCCACTGGTCCATCTGCACGTCGTTCACCGCGGCCGGTGCGCCTCGGTAGTGCTTGAGCAGCAGGTACTTGGCCATCGTGCTTCTCCTCGGTACTGGTGCGGCCCATTGTGGTCGCGTTCACAGCGGGGACGGAGCGGGTTGCGGGTTCTCGACAGGGTCGGCCAAGATTTTTCTCGGGATCGTGTGAGCGGCTCGTGGAGGGGCCCGCGGAGGGGGGAGTCGGGAGGTCGGGCCGGGGCCGCGCGGGGGCCTTGCCCAACCCCGCCGGGTGCCCCGCCTTCGGTCATGCATTCCCCTCCGGGCGGTATCTTTTCGGGGCGGTCGGGATGCCTGCACCAGGCTTTGGTTGTCGGGCGACAACTGAGTTAACCTTCACCGGATTTTCTCATCGGGCCGATTCGTGAACTGCGGAAATCCGGGCGGTGAGCGGGCCGGCCACGGCCCGGCGCGGGTTCCGAGTCCTCGGCGCGAGGGCTCTTGGGGAGCGGAACGAGGGTGCGCATGAGCAGCAAGACGATCGAGGCCGTCGACCGGGCCCCGGGCGAGCAGGAGCTACGCCAGCTTCTGGCCGGACTGACCGCCGTACGCGACGGCGACTTCGGTACCCGGCTGCCGTCCGACGGTGAGGGCCTGCTCGGCGACATCGCCACGGTTTTCAACGGCATGGTGGACCAGCTGTCCGTGTTCACGTCGGAAGTGACGCGGGTGGCCCGGGAGGTGGGTACCGAGGGCACGCTGGGCGGTCAGGCCGAGGTGCCGGGCGTCTCGGGCACCTGGGCCGACCTGACCGACTCGGTCAACGCCATGGCGGGCAATCTGACCACGCAGGTGCGCGACATCGCGCAGGTCGCGACCGCGGTCGCCAAGGGCGACCTGTCGCAGAAGATCGACGTACCCGCGCGCGGCGAGATCCTCCAGCTGAAGGAGACCGTCAACACGATGGTCGACCAGCTCTCCGCGTTCGCCGACGAGGTCACGCGCGTCGCCCGTGAGGTCGGCAGCGAGGGACGGCTCGGCGGTCAGGCCCAGGTGCCCGGCGTCGGCGGCGTCTGGCGAGACCTGACCGATTCGGTCAACTTCATGGCGGGGAACCTCACTTCGCAGGTCCGCAACATCGCTCAGGTGACCACGGCGGTGGCCGAGGGCGATCTGTCGCAGAAGATCACCGTGGATGCCCGTGGTGAGATCCTGGAGTTGAAGAACACCATCAACACGATGGTGGACCAGCTCTCCGCGTTCGCCGACGAGGTCACGCGCGTCGCCCGTGAGGTCGGCACCGAGGGGCGGCTCGGCGGGCAGGCGGACGTCAAGGGGGTGAAGGGCACCTGGCGGGACCTCACGGACTCCGTGAACTTCATGGGGGCCAACCTCACCTCCCAGGTCCGCAACATCGCCCAGGTGGCCACGGCGGTGGCTCAGGGCGACCTTTCCCAGAAGATCACCGTGGACGCCCGCGGGGAGATCCTGCAGCTCAAGGACACCATCAACACGATGGTGGACCAGCTGTCCGGTTTCGCCGACGAGGTCACCCGCGTGGCCCGCGAGGTCGGCACGGAGGGCAACCTGGGCGGACAGGCCATCGTCCGGGGCGCGTCGGGGACCTGGAAGGACCTGACGGACAACGTCAACGTGATGGCGTCGAACCTGACCGGCCAGGTCCGCTCGATCGCCCAGGTCGCCACCGCCGTCGCCCGCGGCGACCTCTCCCAGAAGATCACGGTCGAGGCCAAGGGCGAGGTCGCGGCCCTCGCGGACGTCATCAACACCATGGTCGACACGCTCTCCGCGTTCGCCGACGAGGTCACCCGTGTCGCCCGTGAGGTCGGCACCGAGGGACGGCTCGGCGGCCAGGCGCACGTGCCGAACGTCGCGGGCACGTGGAAGGACCTCACCGACAACGTCAACTCGATGGCCAACAACCTGACCGGCCAGGTCCGCAACATCGCCCTGGTGACGACGGCGGTGGCCAACGGCGACCTGTCGAAGAAGATCGACGTCGACGCCCGCGGCGAGATCCTGGAACTGAAGACCACCATCAACACGATGGTCGACCAGCTGTCGTCGTTCGCCGCCGAGGTCACCCGCGTAGCGCGCGAGGTCGGCAGCGAGGGACGGCTCGGCGGCCAGGCCGAGGTCGAGGGCGTCGAGGGCACCTGGAAGCGGCTCACCGAGAACGTCAACGAACTCGCCGGGAACCTCACCCGCCAGGTCCGCGCGATCGCCGAGGTCACCAGCGCCGTCGCCGAGGGCGACCTGACCCGCTCCATCACCGTGGAGGCGTCCGGCGAGGTCGCCGACCTCAAGGACAACATCAACTCCATGGTGGAGTCCCTGCGGGAGACCACACGGGCCAACCAGGAGCAGGACTGGCTGAAGACCAACCTCGCCCGGATCTCCGGCCTGATGCAGGGCCACCGCGAACTGCCCGTCGTCGCCGAACTCATCATGGACGAACTCGCGCCCCTGGCCTCCGCCCAGTACGGCGCCTTCTTCCTCGCCGAGGACACCGAACGCGGCCCCGAGCTGCGGCTGGTGGGCTCGTACGGCTACCCCGACGACACCGACCGGCCCGAGCGCATCCCCGTCGGCCGCTCCCTGGTCGGACAGGCCGCCCGCAACCGCCGCACCATCAGCGTCGAGGAACTGCCGCCGAACTACGTGACGATCTCCTCCGGTCTCGGGGAGGCCGTGCCCAGCGCCCTGGTGGTGCTGCCCATCGTGGTCGAGGACCAGGTCCTCGGTGTCATCGAACTGGGCTCCGTCACCCCCTTCACCCAGATCCACCAGGACTTCCTCTCCCAGCTGATGCCGACCATCGGCGTCAACCTCAACACCATCGTGGCCAACGCGCGCACCGACGAGCTGCTGGGGGAGTCCCAGCGGCTGACCGCCGAACTCCAGGCACGCTCCGAGGAGTTGCAGGTGCAGCAGGAGGAACTGCAGCGCTCCAACGCCGAGCTGGAGGAGAAGGCCTCCCTGCTGGCCTCGCAGAACAGCGACATCGAGGCCAAGAACCTGGAGATCGAACAGGCCAGGCAGGAACTGGAGACCCGCGCACAGCAGCTGGCGCTGGCCTCGAAGTACAAGTCCGAGTTCCTGGCCAACATGAGCCACGAACTGCGCACCCCGCTCAACAGCCTGCTGATCCTCGCCCAGTTGCTCGCCCAGAACCCCTCACGCAACCTGACGCCCAAGCAGGTCGAGTACGCCGGCATCATCCACTCGGCGGGCTCTGACCTGCTGCAGCTGATCAACGACATCCTCGACCTGTCGAAGGTCGAGGCGGGCAAGATGGACGTCACCCCCGAACGGGTGCCGCTGCGCAAGCTGCTGGAGTACGTCGAGGCGACGTTCCGGCCGATGACGACGCAGAAGAGTCTGGACTTCACGGTGGCCACCGCGCCGGGCACGCCCGTGGACCTGCTCACCGACGACTCCCGGCTGCGTCAGATCCTGCGCAACCTGCTGTCGAACGCGGTGAAGTTCACCGAACAGGGCGGTGTCACCCTGCGCATCGAGCCCGCCGCGGACCGGGAGGTGCCCACGGGCGTCCTGCGCGGCGGCGCCGTGGTGGCCTTCCGGGTGGAGGACACCGGTATCGGCATCCCCCAGCAGCAGCTGGAGACGATCTTCGGGGCCTTCCAGCAGGCGGACGGCACCACCAGCCGCAAGTACGGCGGCACCGGCCTCGGCCTGTCGATCACCCGGGAGATCGCCCATCTGCTCGGCGGCGCCGTCACCGTCGACAGCACACCCGGCCAGGGCAGCACCTTCACCCTCTACCTGCCGGTGGCACGCGCCGACTTCGAGGAAGTGCTCGACGGCAGCGCCCTGTTGACCGAGCACCCCCGCCCCGCCGGCCGCGAACTGACCCCGGCCGCCCGGCCGGACGCCGCCTCCCCAGCGGCGCCCGAGCAGCGCCGGCGCCGCCTGCTGGTCGTCGAGGACCGCCCGCGCGGACTGCTGACCCTCGTCGCCGAACGCGCGGTCGCCGACCTCACGCCCGGCGACGACCCGCTCGGCGCGATCGACATCATCACCGCGATCGGCGCCCAGGAGGCCGCGAGCACACTGGCCGCCGAACCCTGCCACTGCGTGGTCCTCGAAATCGGCACGCCCGACGGCGAGGGCGCCCGGCTGCTGGAGGCCATGGAGGGCGACTCCGCGCTCGCCAGCGTGCCCGTCCTCGTGCACACCGGTCACCGCGTGGACCTGGCGCACGAGCAGAGCTTGCGCTCCCGCGCGGAGAACCGTCCGCTGGACTTCCTCTCCAGCCTGGACGAACTGCGCGAACGGATCACCCTGCACCTGTCCGCCGAGGAGCCGGGCGACGTGCTGTCCCTGGTGCGCGCCGAGGAGTCCCAGCGCCCCGCCGCGCAGGTCGTCGACGGCGCCTTCCTCGGCCGTACGGTGCTCGTGGTCGACGACGACGCGCGCAACCTCTTCGCACTGAGCGGGATGCTGGAGCTCCACGGCTTCCAGGTCCTGCACGCCGACAACGGCCGCAGGGGGATCGAGATGCTGCTGGCCCACCCGGACATCTCGCTGGTGCTGATGGACGTGATGATGCCCGAGATGGACGGGTACTCGGCCACCGCGGAGATCCGGGCGATGCCCCAGTACGCCGAACTGCCCATCATCGCCGTCACCGCGAAGGCCATGCCCGGCGACCAGGAGAAGAGTCTCGCGTCGGGCGCGAACGACTACGTCACCAAGCCGGTCGACACCAACGACCTCATCGGCCGCGTCCGGCGCTGGCTGTCCGTATGACGGGGACACCCGCCGCCCCGCGTACCAGCCGACCGTGCGGTGTCCCCGGACACCCGAGCCGAGGAACAGGTCGAACGTGAGCAATCCCCACCAGCCGGCCGAGCCGCAGGACGCCGGGGCGCCGACGGACCAGTCGGCCGTCGGCGGCCCGGCGGCCGACACCGGCCTGCTGTCCGACGACTATTTCGGCATGCTGTCCGTGCCCCGTGACGACGTTCCCGCCGTGCCGGTCCGCCAGAAGGCGGACGAGGAGGAGACCGACGGAAGGGAAGGGGACGGCAAGGGGGTGTCGACCCCCGTGGGCCGGCTCGCCGCGACCGTGGAGCGGTTGCGCCGCGAGGTGCAGGAGGCGCAGGCCGAGGCGGACGGACGTGCCCTGGTCGAGCTGGCCAAGGGCATCCTCGTCGAGCGGCTCGGGTGCGGGCCGTCGCAGGCGGCACGCCAGCTCGCCGAGCTGACCGAGCAGGCGGGCGTGACCCCCCTCGAATTCGCCGTCGACGTCATCAACCAGGCCGCGCGCGACCGGCTCTCCGAGGTCACCACCACTTTCCTCGCGATCACGGAGGGCCGCCACGAGGCCTCCGAGGCGCCGGGGGGCGACTCCCCGGCCGTACGGCTGCGGACCGCCGAGAGCGGCGCGCTGGCCGCCCACGACGCCCAGGCCGTGGCCGACTCCCTGCTGGAACACGCTCTGACACCGCTCGGCGCCGAAGCGGTGGCCATCTGGGCGCTGGGCGCCGACGGCTCCCTCACCCTGGCCGGCAGCGCGGGCTTCCCCGCCGCGGAGGCCGCCCGCTGGCGGTACGTGCCTCCGGGGGTCGCCACGGTGGCACGCCATGGGCTCGGCGAGCGAAGGGGCCACTGGATCGGCTGTCTGTCGGAGACCGGCCTGCCCTCCATCGGCCGGCACCACCACCCCGACGGCGGCCGCGTCGCCGTACCCGCGGGCACCGGCGGCCGCATCCACGGTGTGCTGGAGATCGTCTGGCCCACGCCGCTGCAGGACCAGCCCCCGCAGATCGTCCGCCAGATCGAGGCACTGGCCGAGCTGTGCGCGCACGCCCTGGAGACCAACGTCCCGGACCGCACCGACGAGGAGACGCGGGCCGCGATCCTGCCCGACGTCGCCGAGCTGATCAACCTGGCCGACGGCCTGCACGACCCCGCGCTGGTGCTCGTCCCGTACCTGGACGCCACCGGACAACTCGTCGACTTCCGCATCCAGCACGTCAACAGCCGCTTCCTCGACCCGGCCGGCCGGCCGCGCGGAGTCGTCAACGGAGCCCTGCTCCTGGAGACGTATCCGATGGCCGCCGGCGAGCGCGAGCTGTTCGGGCAGGTCGAGCGGGTCTACGCCACCGGTGAGCCGTTCCGGGCCCGGCGCATGCGACTCACGTCCCTGGTGGACGAGGTCCCGCTGGCGGCGGTGGCCGACGTCAACATCAGCCGGCACGGCGGCAGCGTGCTGCTCATCTGGCGCATCGAGGACGAGACCGCCCGGCTGGCGAGCCTGTTGCAGCACGCCCAGCGCCTCGGCCGCATCGGCGGCTTCGAGGAGAACCTCCTCACCGGCGAGATCACCTGGAACGGTCAGCTCTACAGCCTCTACGGCAAGCCGTCCGTCAGCGGCCCGGTCCCGCTGGAGGACCTGCCCGCCCATGCCCACCCCGACGACGCCGTCGCCATCGGCAGGTTCCTGCGCACGCTGCTCCACCACCGTCGCCCCGCCTCCGCGGCCTTCCGGCTCCAGCGGCCCGACGGTGTCACCCGGCACATCCGCGTCGTGGCCGAGCCGGTCCTCGACTCCGACGGCCGGCTGTTCGTCGTCCGCGGCGCCTACCAGGACATCTCCGCCCACCACTGGACGGAGGTCGCCCTCGCCGCCACCCGCGACCAGCTCGCCCACTCCGAGCAGCAGGCGAGCGAACGCGACCGGCTCACCCTCCAGCTACAGCACGCGATCATGCCGCCCGCGCAGGCCCCGCTGGAGGCCCCCGGACTGCGCGTGGCCGTGCGCTACCGGCCCGCCGAGACCCAGAACCTGGTCGGTGGCGACTGGTACGACGCGGTGGTCCTGCCGTCCGGGCTGGTACTGCTGTGCGTGGGAGACGTCGCCGGGCACGGCATAGAGGCCGCCACCAGCATGGTCGTCCTGCGCAACGCGCTGCGCGGGCTCGCCGTGACCGGCGCGGGGCCGGGCCAGTTGCTGTCCTGGCTCAACATGGTGGCCCACCACCTGACCGGCGCCGTCACCGCCACCGCGGTCTGTGGCCTGTACGACCCCGACCGCCACACCCTGCGCTGGGCCAGGGCGGGCCATCTGCCGCCCGTTCTGGTGCGCGCCGGTGAGGCGACCCCCCTGCCCCTGGTCAAGGGGCTGCTGCTGGGTGCGCTGCCCGATGCGACGTACGAGGAGAACGAGACCCAACTGGCCGTCGACGACACCCTGTTGATGTACACGGACGGCTTGATCGAACGCCGTGACCGGTCCGTGGAGGAATCACTGGCCCAGCTGCTGACGGCCGCGCGCACGGTCCCGCCGACGCTCGACCAGCAGCTGGACCGTCTGCTCACCCACAGCAAGTCCGACACGGACGACGACACCTGCCTCGTGGGCGTCCAGGTGACCTAGGACCCTGACGGAGCCCTGAGGGCTCGGAACCGGACGACGGGATCTCATCGGCCGACGGGACGTCTGTGAACGCCGTCGGCGGGCACACGAGGGGTACGAGGTCGGTTCCGAGGACAGAACGGGGAAGCCGGTGACGATCAAGGCGAAGGGCTGGGCACATTCGTTTCCCGTGTCCGGGGGTGTGCGGGCCGGCCGACGGTGGACACGGAGGCAGGTGGAGTCCCTGCCGTGGACCGCCGCCGAGCCGCAGACGGTGGACGCCATCGTCCTGGCCGTGTCCGAACTGCTCACCAACGCACATGTCCACGCGCACAGCGACGCGCATCTGATCCTCACCTGGGACGGCGAATGCCTCCAGGTGAGTGTCCATGACGAGGACCCCACCCTGCCGCGCCAGCGCAATCCGCAGGCCGGGGAGGTCTCCGGCCGCGGCGTGGGCATCGTACGGATGCTCGCCGACGAGCTGGAGATGAAGTGCCAGCGGCACGGCAAGACGGTGTCGGCGTGCTTCCGTCCGGCCGGTACCGGCCGGACGGGCGACGACCGCTGAGCCCCGGTGACGACCGCCCGGGACGGACGGCCGGCCGCCGGGACGCCGCTGGGTTCAGTTCGTGCTCAGCATGCCCCGGCGCAGGCGGGCCAGGGTGCGCGAGAGCAGACGGGAGACGTGCATCTGCGAGCAGCCGAGGTGTTCGGCGATCTGGACCTGGGTGAGTTCTTCGACGAACCGCATGTGGATGATCCGCCGGTCGCGTTCGTCCAGCTCGGCGAGGAGCGGGGCGAGGGCGTGGAAGTCCTCGACCAGCTCCATGCCGGCGTCCTCGCTGCCGATGAAGTCCGCGAGCGCCGCCTCCCCGGTCTCGTCACCGCCGATGGCGGCGTCGAGGGAGGAGGAGTTGTAGCCGTTGGCGGCCAGACGTGCCTCGATGACCTCCTCCTCGGAGAGGTTCATCAGCTCGGCCAGCTCCTTGACCGTCGGGCCGCGGCCGAGGCGACTGCTGAGTTCGTCGGTGGCGCGGGCGAGTTCGACGCGGGCCTCCTTCAGGCGACGGGGCACGTGCACGGCCCAGGAGGTGTCGCGGAAGAACCGCCTGATCTCTCCGACGATGTAGGGGACGGCGAAGGTGGTGAACTCCACCTCGCGCGAGAGTTCGAACCGGTCGATCGCCTTGATCAGGCCGATCATGCCGACCTGGACGATGTCCTCCATCTCGTCCGCGCCCCGGCTGCGGAACCGGCCGGCCGCGTAGCGGACGAGGGAGATGTTCATCTCGATCAGTGTGTTGCGCGCGTACTGGTATGCGTGGGTGCCCTCTTCGAGGACGGCCAACTGCTCGAAGAACAGCTTCGACAGCGATCGCGCGTCCCTGGGTGCCACCTTCTGCGGATCGGAGATCTCCGGCAGCTGAACGGTGGTGTGGTCGACGCTCGTCCCAAGACTCGTTGTCGCCGTCATCCTTGCTTTCCTCCCTCGCTGGCCAGCCGGCCTCCGTCCGTGGACTCGGGGCCGCCGGCGTGCCGCCTACCCCGTCTGCCCGCAGTCATGCGTGCGTATTCACGAACGGATCCGAGCGCCGACGAAGTTATACCGAAGTTATACGATGACGTGTCCGTGGCCCGCTGGGGCAGCCAGAGGCAGGGGGAGAGGGCGTGGACGTCTCTGATGGTGCGCACAGGACGGTGCCGGGGTCGCCGCGTGGCGGCGCGGTGCTGGAGATCCGCTCTCTGCCCGGTCGTCCTGGTATTCGTGCTGCAGGAGAAATCAACGTGATCACCCGCTTGTTCTGGGAACAAGGACTGGAGGACCTGGCGCGCCTCCATACGGAGGTCTCCTTCGTGGAACTGTCCGATCTGATGTCCATCGATGTGGGTGGCACCGCGGCGCTGGCGGTCACCGCGCAGCGACTGGGCAGCGGCCGGATCGTCGTGGACCGTCCGCCGCCGGAGCTGGAGCGCATCCTGCACATCTTCTGGCCCGGCCATACGGGGATCGAGGTGGCAGGACGATGAGTACGGCCCTCCCCGTCGAACCTTTTGTGCACCCCGCGCTGTTCTACCGGGGCGAGGAGCAGTACACGGCGGGCACGGTGCCGTTCCTGGCGGAGGGCCTGGCCGCCGGAGAGGCTGTCGCCGTCGCCGTTCCCGGCCCCAACCTCGAACTGATCAAGGCCGGGATGGGAGCGAGCGCCGCCGAGGTCGAGTTCCTCGACATGACCCGGGTGGGCCGCAACCCGGGGCGGATCATCCCCGGTGTCCTGCGGGCCTTTGCCGACGCGCACCCGGCGGGCCGGGTGCGGATCATCGGCGAGCCGATCTGGGCCGGCCGTTCGGCCGTGGAGTACCCGGCGTGCGTCCAGCACGAGGCGCTCATCAACGCGGCCTTCCAGGGCCGCGAGGTGACGATCCTGTGTCCCTACGACGCGGACGCGCTGGAACCGGAGGTGCTCACCGACGCGTACGCCACGCATCCCGTCGTCATCGACACCGGTGTCGAACTGACCAGCGACGCCTACGATCCCGACCACGTCGTCGCCCGTTACAACCAGCCGCTCGTCTGCCCGCCCGGAGCCGCGTCGCTGCCGTTCGACGCGGAGGCACTTCCCGAGGCGCGCGCCTTCGCGGTGCGGGAGGCCCGGCAGCTGGGCCTCGCCGAGGACCGGCGACAGGATCTGATGCTCGCGGTGGCGGAACTGACCACCAACAGCGTGGTGCACGGCGGTGGCACGGGAACCCTGCGGATCTGGGCGGACGGCGAGCAGATCGTCTGCGAGGTCCACGACCGTGGTCGGCTGACCGACCAGATGGCCGGCCGCCGGCCGCCGGCCCGTGACCAGTTGGGCGGGCGGGGCCTGATGCTGGTCCACTACGTCTCCGACCTCGTACGCCTGCACACCGCCCCGGACAGCACCACCGTCCGCTTCTACCTCCACCGCTGACGGCCCCCGCCCCGCCCGCGACGAGCGGGGTAGGGTGCGCCGATGTCAACGATCAGGAAGTTCCAGGTCACCTTCGACTGCGCGGAACCCGAGCGCCTCGCCCGCTTCTGGTGCGAGGTCCTGGGGTACGCCGTACCGTCACCGCCGAAGGGCTTCGACACCTGGGACGACTTCAACGCCTCCCGGCCCCCGGAGGAACGGGGTTCGTGGTTCGCCTGCGGTGATCCCTCGGGTGTCGGCCCGCGCCTGTACTTTCAGCGCGTCCCCGAGGGCAAAGCCGCCAAGAACAGGGTGCATCTCGACGTGCGGGTCGGCACCGGACTCGTGGGCGAGGAGCGGCTGGCCACGCTGGAGGCCGAATGCACCCGCCTGCTCGCGCTCGGCGCGGTACGTGTGCGGCTCCTGTACGACGGCAGCGATTCCTGCATCGTGATGCAGGACATCGAGGGCAACGAGTTCTGTCTCGACTGAACGGGCCGTCCTCATCCGGCCGTCCACTCCGCCAGGGGGGCCTCCCAGGGCCGGGCGCCGGTGCCGTCCGTCCATGTCCGCAGTGTCTCCCGGTCCACGCACACGATCCCGCACCGGTCGGCGTACTCCAGTGCCGGAGCGGTGAAGTCGCTGGTGGTGACCAGCACGGCGACATCAGCCTCGTGGACGGTGAAGCAGGTGCCGCCGAAGCGCTGCAGATCCTGGGAGCCGACGCGGTGGGAGTCGCCGTACTGCTTGCACTGGATGACGACCCGGCACCCGTCGGGGGCCACGGCGACGACATCGGCGCCCAGGTCCCCGGCCCCTCCCACGACGTCGACCGCCGTGCAGCCGTCGCGTGCGCAGAGGGCTGCGATCGCCTCCTCGAACTCGTCCGGCGTCAGGGCGTCGTAGTCGACGTCGACGGTGGCCTCGGCGGCCGGACGCGGACGGGGAATCGCCAGTACTTCAGCCTCAGCCTCTGCCTCCGCCTCTGCCTCCGCCTCTGCCTCAGTTTCAGCCTCAGTTTCAGCCTCGGCCTCGGCCTCGCTCTCGGCCTCCAGACGGGCGGCCGCCTCCCGCGCCGCCTCGTCGAGCGCCGCCGCCGCTCGGCGGGCCGCTCTCGCCACGTGCCACCGGCGACGCAGCCCCACGGAACCCGCGACACCCACGACCACCAGGACGAACACCCAGGCGGGGCGCCGCTCGACAGCGCCGGCCATCGTGTGGACCGCGAAGCCCAACGCGCACACGACCACGGCGAGAAGGACGAAGAACAAGGCGGTGGCGCGAAGGTCGAACCCTCGTCGGCGGTGCGCGGGCGGTGTACGGCGCGCGGATGTGGTCACGGCATGCCCCCTCATGAGACCGGTAAGAAGATCAACTGATCGTGTGCCCAAGATCGGGAACTTCACCGTCCGGCTGCCGCAGCGGGGCCACGTGGGAGGATGCGGCCATGGTGCGGCTCAGGGAACGCGGGTGGCGGGCGGCCGAGTTGGTGGCCGCGGTGGGTACGGCGGTGGCGCTCGGCGCCTGTGGACCCGCGGGCGCCGGGGGCTCCGCCGCGAGCGATCCCGACGGGGGGCGGGGCGGCGGCGGCCGGGAGGCGAGATACCAGCGCGTCATCGACGACCCCCATCCGCGTCCCGCCGATGTCGTCGAGGCGGCCGGCGCACCGTCCGGTGTCGCCCGCTCGGGTGACGGCTCACTGCTGCTGACGTACGACGCAGGCAACGTCGAGGACGACGAGGGGCCGGCCGCCACCGCCTGGCGCATCCTCGACCCGGCGGGCCGTACCGTCGCCGAGCACGCGGAACACGCGAACGCGGAGGCGGTGCGGACCGCGTTCGAGGGGGTGCCCGGGGGCTTCGTGAAGGTGCCTTCGGGGGAGGGAGGCGCAGAAGCGTACGGCCTCGACGTACGCGGCGAGCGGCACGAGGTCGTCGTCACCGACACCCCGCTGCGCACCCGCCCCGGCGACATCCTGCTCGCCGCACCGGAGCCGACCCTTGTCTACCGCCCCGCCACACGCACGATGGCGCCCCCGGCCGAAGTGCCGGACGAGGCCATCGACTTCGCCGTCGACGAGCAGGGCACGATCTGGAGCCTGGAGCAGTCCCTCACCGACGACCCCCACCGGGTCGTACGGCAGCGCGACGGCCGCACCCTGGGCTCCGAGGCCGTCCCGCAGCCCTACGCGGGGACCGGCCTCGCCGCGCGGGGCGGCACCGCGGCGCTGGCCCTCACCCTGGACGAGGGTGTGCGCGGCCTGTTGGCGACGACGGACGACGGCGCGCACTGGCGCACGGTCCTCGACGGCGGCATTCCCTGGAAGGACCTGAAGCGGGGCGAGGAGTCGCTGGTCCTGGAGGTGCTCACGGACGGCCGGCTGCTCGTCGGCGAGGAAGGCGGCCGCTACTGGCTCGCCGACGACCGCGGCGACAGCACCTTCCACGAGCTGAGGACACCGGTGCCCTTCACGTCGTTCGCCGTCCACGGCACGACGCTCTACGGCATCGCGGACGCGGCGACGGCGACGTACGACCTGGTGAAGGGCGAAGGAGTGTGGACCTCTCGCGACGGCGGACGTCAGTGGCGGCGATTGGCGCAGCGCGGGTAGCACGCGGGCCACGGGTGGGCCCGGCCCCGTACCCCGGTCGTCACAGGCTCCAGACGCGCAAGGTGTCACCCGCCTCGGAGACCGTGTACCAGGTGCCGTCGCCGAGCGCCCTCGGCGGGCCGGACACCGGTTCGGGGTAGGCGATGCGGTCGCCCAGACCCATCAGGGACAGGTCGACGAGCCAGTGCCGGCCCTCCCCGTACTCCTCGTCGCTCTCGACCGTGCCGACGATGCCGGTCCTTTCGTCGAGGAAGCCTCCCTCGTAGTCCCAGAAGGCCTCGGTCGCGTCCTCGTCCTCGTCGTCCGCGTCCGCCTCGGGATGCGCCGGAACCGTGTCGGCGCCCAGCTCGGCCTCCACCGCACCGTCGGTCACCGCGTGCGCGGCCAGGGTGTCCTGATCGTGGGTGACTGTCAGGAGACGGTCGCCGGACGGGCTCACCGCCATGAGTATCCGGTCCTCGTCGTCGAAGTACGAGACGGAGAGCGTCCGGCCGTCCCAGCGTCCCCACCGCAGCAGGGCGCCCTCCTGGCCCTCCCCGATGGACAGGCCCATCTGGCTCGGATCCGGGTGGGGTACGTGGACCGATCCGGCGGCCGCCGCCCGCGCGTCCGCCCGTGCGAGCACATGCCCCTCGGCGGCGTCGACGACCAGCCATTCCTCCTTGGCAGGCTCGGCGGCCTCTCGTTCCCGCCCCTCCTCGGCGACGGGCCCTGGGACATGCGCCCACACCACGGTTCCGTCGGACGAGAATCCCGCCGATCCGCTGCTCGCGTAGCGATGGTCCCTGTCGTCGGCGTACTCGTCGTACGATCCGTGCGTCTCGTGCGGCTCGCGGCCCGTGCCGGCCCAGCAGTGGTGCCGAATCTCCCACCGCACCGCGCCGGTTCGGTCCACCGCCCGTACC
The DNA here is from genome assembly GCF_000383595.1 of Streptomyces bottropensis ATCC 25435. Lineage (NCBI taxonomy): Bacteria > Bacillati > Actinomycetota > Actinomycetes > Kitasatosporales > Streptomycetaceae > Streptomyces > Streptomyces bottropensis. The sequence continues at coordinate 4,822,118 of NZ_KB911581.1, forward strand.
GAGTGGACCCCGGCGAAGACGGCCAGGTCCAGGGTCGGTGCCACCGCGCACGTGCCGAAGCGGCGTGGCCAGGGCGCCGGGAAGCGGATCGGCTCGGACTCGCCCGATCCGTCCGTCGGCCGCTCCAGCACCCGCACCACCAGTTCGGTGTCGCCGCGCTGCACCAACAGCCGCTTCCCCGGCCCGTGCTCCGCGTACGGGGCGTCGGCCTCGGACGAGGAGAGGGGGGCGGGGTGCGTGGCGACGAGGCGAGCCGATGCGGTCACGGGTTCTCCGGCGTACGAAGGGATCTTGCGGACACCCTACGAGGGGGCACCGACAACGCGGTCGACCGGGCCGAGGGGAGGGACAGACGGCCGTTCGGCCCGTGAGAGCCTTGCCGTGACCGTGATCGACGTCGAACCCCGGAGTGTGGGACATGACCGTCAACCGGCCGGGGCTGCCCGGGGACCTGCCGTCGGCGGAGGTCCTGTGGGCGCGTTGGGCGCTCGTCGCCGTGCTGGAGGCCACCACGGCGGACGAGCGGGCGGGGCACCACCGCACGGGAACCTGGGTGGACGACGAAGGACTTCATCTGGACGACGCCGGCTGCACCTGGTGGGCCTTCGCACAGCGGGGCGCCGGCCGGTACGTCCTCTACGGCGAGGACGAGTCGAGTCAGGTCAAGTGGCACGAGCCGCCGGTCGACATGCTCGCCGGTGCCCCCGCGTGGCTCCCGCACGAGCGACTGCGGGACCTGCTGGAGGGCTGCGAACTCGGCTGCGTCTACTGGTACGAGAACGGCACCTGGGCCCGGGCCCCGTACCCGTCCACCCTGAAGGACGACGGCCTCGACTGCGGTGTGAGCCGCTTCGTCGACAGGACGGACGTCCTCCAGGTGATCGCCGACGAGGACCACGGCGCCCTGCCGGCCCACGACGCCGCGACGCTGCTGGACCATGCCGAGAGCTACCGGCTGACGCAGGACCTCCTGTTCTCCCTCGCCACGGGACTCGACCGGCGGGCACCGGAACGGCCCGCCATGGTCAGGGCGTGGGAACGGGCGGGCCTGCAACGGCCGTAGACCTGCCGGCGAGCAGCGTGAAGAACCCGCCGCACGCGGCGTCGACGTGCACCCGGACGCCGTGGCGCTCCGCGAGAGGGACGATCTCATGGACGGGTCGACGGCTCCCAGGCCGGTGGTTCCGGTGGTGACGACGACTGTGCCGACCTGCCCGGTGCGCAGGACGTCCTCCAGTGCCGCGAGGTCCATGCGGCCGCGTCGGCCGCCGTCGAATACACCCGGCTGACCAGTGCTCTCCGCGAGATCGACAAGGCGCTGCGCCAGGCCGCCGAATGACAGTCGCCCGCACCTGACAGCAACCGCCCTCCGGGAGCCGGTTCCCGAGCGCTCGGCCGGCACGGTCAGGCGGTATACGCCGTTGATCCACTCGTCGTCCGCCGCGTAGGTTCCCTCGTATGACGAACCTACGGATCGGTGTGATGCACGACCGCGACCGGGCCCCGGAGGGACTGCCCGAGTTCGCGCGGCGGGCCGAGGCGCTCGGTGTGGACGACCTGTGGGTGGTGGAGGATCTCGGCTGGAACGGTGGCGTGTCGGCGGCGGCCGTCGCCCTGGGCGCGACGGACCGCCTGCGGGTGGGCATCGGCATCGCCCCGGCCCCGCTGCGCAGCCCGGCGCTGCTGGCGATGGAACTCGCCACGCTGGCCCGGGTGTTCCCCGGGCGGCTGGTCGCCGGCATCGGGCACGGCGTGCGGGAGTGGATGGTCCAGGTCGGTGCCGCTCCCCGCTCCCCGCTGGCCCTCCTGGAGGAGACCATCACCTCCGTGCGCGCACTGCTGCGCGGCGAGCGGGTCGAGCTGACGGGACGTGAAGTACGGCTCGACGGAGTCAAGTTGGTGCATCCGCCGACCGAGGTGCCGCCGGTCGTCGCGGGTGTGGTGCGCCCTCGTTCCCTCGAACTGTCCGGCCGGGTCGCCGACGGCACACTGATCGCCGAGGGCCATGGTCCGCGCGATCTGGAACAGATCCGCGAGCTGACCTCCAAGGGCGCCGCCGGCGACCACACCCTGACCGTCTTCGCCTTCGCGTGCGTCGGTGACGACCCCGACGAGGTGGCCCGCACCCTCCACCCCCACACGGAGGGCCACGGCGCCTGGCTGGGCCGCCCCCAGGAGGAGGTCTTCACCGTCTCCGGCGACGCCGCGCGGGCCGCCGACGGCATCCGCGAACTCGCGGCGGCCGGCGCGGACACGGTCGTCCTGCGCTTCGTGGGCGAGGACCCGCTCGGGCAGCTGGAGGCCGTGCTCGCGGCCCGGTGAGCATCCCCGGCCTACGTCGCGAGGGGTCGCGACGGGGGCCTGACATCCCACGACCGAGTGAACTGCCCTGCCCCGCAAGGGTGCGCAGGCGTACGGGACGCCGATGGTGAGGCGTGGGCCGGCCCGGTGCCCCGGGACGGCCCCCGGCGCCGACCGGTCAGTGCTCGGGGCCGGCCGGAGGGGTGTCCGTGTTCTCCCGGCTCTCGTTCTCCCCGTTCCCCCGGCCCTGGTTGTCCGGGTCCCGGTCCTGGGGCCGGGCGGCGGGGCGCAGGGTCTTGGCACCGCCCTTGAAACGCTCCAGTGTGCGCGTCAGTTGCTGGAACGCGGACGTCGCCGGCGCCCCGGACGGCGGCAGCGCGGCGGGAGCGGCCTCGGCGGCCTCGCGATAGGCGGCGAGGGCCTCGTGGGCGCGCTCGGTCGCCTCCCGGTACAGGTCCCGGGACTCCGTCATGGCCTTCAGCGCCTCGGCGTACGCGGCGACACGTTGCCGTTCCCGCACGAGTTCCTCCTCCAGCGTGAGAAGGTGCCAGTCCTTGCGCAGCGCGGTCAGGTGGTCGTCGGCACCGTCCGGCAACGGCCGGAGCAGGGTGTCGAACCGCGTCACCGCCGCGACGAGGTCGACCGGCTCGGAACCGTCGAGGAACACCGTCCGTACGGTGAAGTCCTCCGCGGCGTACCCGGACGGGGCCGGGGCTCCGGGTAGCACCGCCGCACCACCGCGCGGCACCTCCACGTCGAACTCCCGCAGCGCCCAGTTCATGACCCGCAGCTGATGCGGTGCGGCCCGGTGCTCGACGATCCGGTGACGCAGGCTCGGCGGCAGCCAGCGTGCCAGCGGCAGGCGGCCGCGCTCGTCCGTGGTCATGGCCTCGTGGACGACGACGTGCACGCCCCATCCGCTGCGCCCGGAGTCCCTGAGCACACGCCGTACGTCCTTGTCGTCCTCGGGCAGGGCGTTGATCCTGCTCAGCGACAGGCCTGCGGCGGCGTCGTGGTCCCAGTCGCCGTACTCCGGCCAGAAACGGGTGACGGGGGACGGCCACGCCGGGTCCCACGGCTGTTCCGCCTCCGCGAGCAGGGTCCACTCCCGTCCGCCGCCCAGATCGGGCGCGAGACTGAGCCGGGCGCGTACGGTCACCTCGCCGGCGACCCGCCACCGGGCCTCGAAGACCCGCTCCGGCGAGTCGCCGCCGGCGTCCGGCACCTCCAGGAAGTCGTCGATGGCCTGGCTGTCCTTCAGCCGGCGCAGGGTGCGGCGGAGTACGTCCTCCGCGTCGGGCCCTACGTGGCGGCCGCGAGCCGGCCACACCGTGGAAGGAGTCGTGGGACGAACTGGGGAAGTCGGCATGAGTCCATCGGGGAGCAGGGGCACACGTGCGCATACCAGTATCGCCGCCGTGGCCCGGAGGAGATCACCCGGGGTCCCGCCCGGCCGCGCGTCCCTGCCGCGAAACCGTCCCGGAGAGGTCCAGCGCTGCCCTCGTCTGCCCGGTAGGGGCACATACCGCGACAGGGCAGCCGCGTTCCGGGGACGGCGTCGACCGTGGCCGCTTCGGCCACCAGTTCGTCCTCTCCGACAGAGTGGAGTGTGGCTGCCGGGTTGACCGGCTCCTGTTTCCTGCGGACGTCCGGCCAGCGGCATAAGGTGCGAGGGCACCGTCCTCACCTCCGCTCTGTCGGGTGAGGCCGACTCCGAGCCGACCGGAAGGCACGCTGCACATGACCGGGGAACGCGACCGTTGGGCGGAACTGACCGGCGGACAAGCCGGAGAGGAGTACTCCCGGCGCTTCGCTCGGCTCGCCGAGTCGGGCCACGACGTCCACGGTGAGGCGACCTTCTGCGCCGAACTGCTGGAGGCTCCCGCCCGGGTACTCGACGCCGGCTGCGGCACCGGCCGGATCGCGATCCGGCTCGCCGAACTGGGGCACGAGTGCGTCGGCGTGGACGTGGACCCCTCGATGCTCGCCGTCGCCCGCCGCGACGCCCCCGCTCAGGAGTGGCTCCTCGGCGACCTGGCCCACCTCGACACCCTCGGCCCGAAGCCGGACTTCGACCTGGTGCTCGCCGCCGGAAACGTCATCCCCCTCCTGGCCCCCGGCACCGAACCGGCCGTCGTCCGGCAGTTGGCCGCCGCGCTGCGCCCCGGTGGACTGCTGGTCACGGGCATGGGACTGGATGCGGCGCACCTGCCGCTGTCCGAACCAACCCTGACTTTGCGGGAGTTCAACCACTGGTGCGCCGAGGCCGGGCTCACCCTGCGGCAGCGTTACGCGACGTGGAGCGGCGACCCCTACGAGGACGGCTGCGGCTACGCCGTGAGCGTGCACTCCCGACCCACCACCTGAGTACGCGCCTGCCCGCCTGAGTACGCGCCTGCCCACGACCGTCCTCCACGCCCGCGCACAGCGGCGGACGCCCCGCGCCCCCGGGGACCTTGGCGCGCGCCGACTGGATACCTTGGCGCGTTCGCGTCATCGGCAGGGCGACGGGCGGCAGTAAGGTGCGACGGTGACCACCCTGCCGGAGGACCGGACGCCACCGATCGGCGACGAGGACCGCGACACCGCCGTGCGGCGCGTGCAGGAGGCGTACGCCGAAGGGCACATCGCGCACGACGACCTGGACCAGCGACTGCACCTGGTCCTGACGGTGGCGACGCAGGGCGAACTCGTCGCGGTCCTGGCAGACCTCCCAGAGGGGAACGGGGCGGTCACGTCCACGATTGCCGCCGCGAGTGGACGAATCCGGCGGCGGGGCGGATGGCGGGTACCTCGGTTCTTGAAGGTCGAGTCCGCATGCGCGAAGGTGCGCCTGGATCTGTCGCGGGCCGTCATCGAGCACGCGGTGATCGACATCGAACTGCGACTCGGTACCGGCGGGGCCAGGATCACGGTGCCTCGCGACGCGGTCGTCGACATCGAGGGCCTGCGTACCGGATGGAAGGATTCGCGCTACAGAACTCCGCGTCGCCGCAACGCCGTTGGGCCGAAGATCCGGATCTCCGGGGTGATGGGGTTCGGGCGGTTGCGGATCCGCCACGCGCGACAGCTGACCCCCTTCCGTCGCTCCAGGAGCCGCCGCGCTGCCTGAACGGGCTGTCGAGCCCGGGCCCACGCGCATGAGCGTTGACAGCTTCCTCCCCTACCCTCGTGCGTGAACGTGGAGACGTCGGATGCCACGGGACCCACATCGAGGAGGCGGCGGTGTTCGGAAGAGGCACGCGGCTGTTCGCGGGTGTCGTGGTGGTGGCCTGCGTGGCGCTCGTCGGCCCCAGCGCACCGGGCGATGCCCTGTTCGCCAGGACACTGCCCGTGGACGCCATCAAGGATGTCGACCCGAACCGTGTCATGACGTGGAACATCTGCAACCCCTGCGACGAGAGCAACGTCGACCGGGCCGCCGAGATCGCCGCGGTGGCGCCCCAGGTCATCGGCCTGCAAGAGGCGTGCGTGCGTGACGTGGAGAGGATCCGGGAGTACCTGGAGACTTTCCACGGGCTGGTCTATCACGTCGAGTACGGCTCCGTTTTGCGGAGTTGGAGCCGGTGCGGGGGAGTGCCGTGGAGTCCGGGGGGCTTCGGGCAGGCCATTCTCTCGGCGGTGCCGCTGACGGACCGGGTCGGCGTGGAGTACCCCGACGGCGGGTCGGAGGACCGTGGATACACGGCGGTCACCGCGACAGTGGGTGGCCGGCAGGTGCGGGTCTTCAACACGCACCTCGCCCAGCGGCGCCAGGAGGCGATCCGGGCGGACCAGATCGAGGTGCTCGCCGCGGACGTCGCCCGGTACGACCGCGCGATCGTTCTCGGTGACTTCAACGCGGTGCCCGACTCCGCCGAGATCGCCCCGATGTGGGACGTGGCCACGGACGCGGACTCCGCCTGCAGACCCCCGTCCACGGGGGCCTGCGGGCTGACCACCGACTGGCAGAGCAAGTTCGACTACATCTTCCTGCGGGGCATCTCCCCGCTGGGGCAAGGGGTGGAGCTCTCCGAGTCCTCGGACCATAATCTGGTGCACGCCGACCTGGACCTGACCTGAGCTGACCAGCGGTGGTCCTGGGGGCTGCGCGGGCGTGGGGGACGTCGGGTCGTTGGCGTCTCAGAGGCTTTGCGGGCGGCCGCCGCAGGTGAGTACCCGTATTTACGGAGGCAGGCGGAGGCAGGCGGAAGCCGTACCGGGGCGGCCGCGCGTGCCACCACTGCCGTCACCGTCCACATCAAGCCGCGGTGGGCCCTCTGAAGCTCAGTGGCGCCCGATCCACGACCATCGCGACTCCAGCCACCCCGAGTTGCGACATCGCATCAAGTCCCTGCGCGTAGAAGCGGACACCTGATCAGCAGGAACAGCGAAACGATGCCGGAGTGTCAGGAGGGGGCGACCGGACGGCCTCCCCCTCGCGGCTGGTTCCGGCGTACCACCGACTGGGCACGCGCGTCCGCCGGCGCTCCCGCTCCTCCTGTCGATGGCACGGACCCGCCAGATATGCCCGGCGTGGCTGTCCAGCCGTACCCCCGTGCGCGGCCGGTTCGCGACAGCCACGGGTGCGGCGGCCGTCTCACCCACCGATACCGGCCGGGCTCGGAGTGAAGCCGGCCCCGACTTCCGCCCGCTGCGAGACGGCCGCGCCACGGGCCGAGCCGGCGCACACGACGGACAGTCCGCGAAACAAGCGGTAATTCCGGACCGGCCGAAAAAGAAGGACACGGTAAAGCGCAGAACAGAGCGGCTGATCCGAGGCTGTTTCGCGCGTTCCCGGCCCGCCTAGGTTCGCTGTGCTCCGCACCCTGATCGGTCATGCCGTCAGAAATACGCACTCCAACGATTATCGAAGGAGAAGTTCGTGCGCAGTCTCAGACACTCCATACTTCCGCTGGCCGCGGCCACCGTACTCGCCCTGATCGGTGCCGGAACGGCCGAGGCGGCGCCCGCCCTGGGCCAGGCCAGAGCCGAGAGCAGCGCAGGTGCCGTCACCGCCGCCGGCAACGACACGACCAGCGTCGACCGGACCGCGCGGCTGTCGAACGGGGCCCCCGTCGACTCGGCCAAGGATGCCGCGGCACTGGCGCGCTTCTGGACACCGGAACGGATGGCGAAGGCCATCTCGCTCGACAACGTGGCCACCTCGTCGCGGAAGGACCTCGCCAAGCCGGCCGGGCCCACCGGGACGCCCGGAACCATTCCGTCAGCCCCCGCGCGCACGCACACCGCATCCGTGCGCATCAATGAATCCGCCGCGGTGGGCAAGGTGTTCTTCACCAACCCCGGCAACGGCGGCACCTACGCGTGTTCGGCGAGTGCGCTCAACAGCGGATCCAAACAGATGGTCGTCACGGCCGGGCACTGCGTCCACGGCGGCAGTGGCGGCACATGGATGACAAACTGGGTCTATGTGCCGCGCTACCGTTCCGGAGCCCGTCCGTTCGGCACTTTCGCCGCCAAGCAGATGCGTACGTTCAACGCCTGGATCAACAGCAGCGATCTCCGGCGGGACGTCGCCATGGTGACCACGTGGCCGCTCAACGGCAACAAGATCGTCAACGTCACCGGCGGACACGGGATGAGCTGGAACTTCTCGCGCACGCAGCCCATCACCATCATGGGCTACCCCGGGAACTTCGACAGCGGGGAACTCCAGTGGGCGTGCACGGGCACCACACGGGCGGCCGGTGACGGCGGCATCGAGCTGCAGTGCAACTTCGGCGGCGGCTCCAGCGGTGGACCGTGGCTTCGGGAGTTCAACGACTCCAACGGTCTCGGATCGGTCAACGGGGTGATGAGCACCGTCACTTCGACCGGCTGGAACGAGGCCGCCTACTTCGACGACGCGGTCAAGGCGATGTACGACGCCCAGGGCAACGTCACCTGACGGACCCGGGGACCGGCCACCCGACATCGCACCCGGAGATCGGGCACAGGACAAGGAGACCCTTCCATGCGTCGCAGCAGCCTGAGTCGCTGGGCGGCAGCCGCCGGCCTCGTCGCCGTGGTCGTGGCGGTGGCGGCCTGGCGCACCGCGGCCACCGCCTCGGACTCCGAGGCACAGCCGGAGCCGGGAAGCACGGTCAACGAGGTACGGCAGGACCCGAAGACGGTCCGGGACCACTGGACGCCTGAGCGCATGCGCGAAGCACAGGACGCGCCCATGCCGAAGCGCGACTGACGGCGGACGGGTCGCAACGAGCAGGGCACCAGGGCGCGGGGCGGCGAGTCACTCTCGCCGCCCCGCGATCCTGTACGGACAGGCGCCGTGCCCGGGCCGTGCGCCGGGCGCGCCCCGGACCACCAGGGTGCCTTCCGCCGGACGGCCACGTACCACCGTGGACGACGCTCGACCGCCTGAAGACGACCAGAGTGCTGCGGCGGGCGAGTTCCTCGGCCGGTGGACAGACCCCAACCCCAGAGCCCAACCCCGGCTAGCGTTGGCCCACATGACAGTGACGGAGTTGGACATCACCGAGGACCTGATCCGGGATCTGCTGCGCGAGCAGTACCCCGATCTGGCGGATCTGCCCCTGAAGCTCGGAGCGCGTGGCTGGGACAACCAGGTGTGGAGGCTCGGCGACGACCTCGCCGTCCGATTGCCCTGGGCGACGGAGTCCGCGGACGCGCTCCTGTACAAGGAACACATGTGGCTGCCGACCCTCGCTCCGCACCTTCCTCTGCCAACTCCCGTGCCACAGCACCTCGGTGAGCCCTCCGAACGGTTTCCCCGGCCCTGGCTCGTCACCACCTGAGTGCCCGGCGAACCCGCCGACCACGCCCCCGCCACGCGCACCGAGGAGGCGGCCGTCACCCTGGCCCACTTCCTCACCGCCCTCCACCGCCCCGCCCCCGACGGAGCGCCCACCGGCCGGGACCGCGGTGGTTCACTCGCCGACACCGCCGACCGCCTCACCCAAGGGCTCACCTCGGCCACCGAGTTGGGGCTCATCCGTGACCCGGAGGCCGTCCGCGCGGTCTGGGAGGACGCCGCGGCCGCACCCGAATGGACCGGCCCGAGACTCTGGCTCCACGGTGATCTGCACCCGGCCAACATCGTGACCAGGAACGGCACCTTCTGCGGCGTGATCGACTTCGGCGATCTCTTCGCCGGCGACCCGGCCTGCGACCTCTCCGGCGCCTGGAGCCTGCTGCCGGACGGCGCCGTCGACCTCTTCCACGAGACCTACCAGCCGAACCCGGACCCCGCGACCCTGCGCCGCGCTCGCGGCTGGGCGGTCCTGCGCGCCCTCGGCGGCATCCATATCGGACACGCCGGCCTCCACGGTCGTCCCGGCGGCAAGGCCACCTGGGGCCCACCCGCCCATGCCGCGCTGCGACGCCTCACGGCATCGGCCTGAGCCGGCGCGTACCACCGGCCAACGCAGAGGACACGGACGGCACATGGCGGCGAAGTGCCATGGACAGTCCGATGTCTGTCGCGCCGATACGGGGGCACACGGACCTCACCCATACGAAAGGAACCGCTCCATGCTGGGTATCGCCGCGGCAGTACTGTTCTTCTTCGCCTTCCTGATCAACGCCGCCGAGATCACGACGAACGACGTCTTCTCCTCCACGAACGTCATGCTCCTCGGCCTGATGCTCCTGGCCCTGCATGTCGCGGGAATCGGGAGTGGCTGGTCCGGCCGCAGACGCTGACGGATCGTCGACCGGGGTGGGAGCAAGGCGTGACGGCGTCTCGCTCCCACCCCGCCGTCTGCCCGCGCGGATGGTCAGGAGAAGAGGCACCGGAATTTCTTGTGGGCGCGGGGCCGGTGAATCGGTGAGAGATGGGGGTACACGGGCGGCATGGCACCGACAAATGATCACCTCCTGCCCGTGCGGGCCGTGCGACAGCTGCGCCGGATCCGCGCCTTCTACGCGACGGCCGTCTGTCTGTGGGCGTCATTGGCGGCTTGGGAGGGGTGGGAGCATCCCGGTAGTCGGCCCATGTGGGTGGCGGTGGTCCTGCTGGTGGTCTTCAGCGGGCTGTTCTCCGTGACGTCCCTGTGGTTGTGGCGTCATCGGACCGCTGCCGCGGGTGAACCCGCACACCGTTCCGCTCCGAGGAGGATCGCTCCCGTCCAGAGGACCGCCTGAGTCACCGAGTCGCTTCGGCGACGAAGGACGAGGTGATCACGGGGCCGGGATCCCAATCCATGACACTCCAGCGCGCTCGGCCCACACCTTGGCCGCCTCCGGGCGGCCGGTGAGCAGCAGGAGCAGGGCCGCGATCGGACCGCGGACCTCCTGGCCGTCTCCGCGCGTCCACTCGATGTCGGTGGCGACGAGCCGGCCCTTGGGCAGGGTCCAGGGGCGGGGCGGCATCCGCATGGTCCACACACGGTCGGCGGCGTCACGGGCGGCGGCCGGGGGCATCTCCCTCGTTCGGCCGAGCGCCAGCGCGATGTCCTGGCCGTGGACGAGGAGGTCGAGGAGCGGCTCGCGAGGAGAGGTGGTGGGTGCCAGTCGGCGGGAGCCGACGATCGAGCGGAGATTGCCGACGATCTCGGTCACGGGGAGCGCCGCCTCGCGTACGGCCGAGTCGTGGATGAGGCGGTTCCAGTTCCCGCGGGCCCGGAGCATCTCTCGTACGACCTGCCCGTACGAGAAGCGCGCCGCGATGGTCAGATGTGCGGCCACGTCCCGCACTCGCCAGTCCCCGCACCGGGTGCGCGTCTCCCACTCCTCGGGGCTCAGGCTCTCCAACAGGTCGGCCAGGCTCGTCCGTTCCTCGTCGACGATCCGCCAGAGCTCGTCGGTGTCCAGTGCTGCACCCACGGTCATCACCCACTCAAGTGGTAAGCTTCCCTGACTAAAGTAGTCAGGGAAGCTTACCAATGTCAAGAAAGAGCGGGCGGGTGTCGACGATGCTGCCGGAGGTGAGCCGACGATGGTGACGGCCGACGAGCCCAACACGGGCGTACTTCTGTTCCTGCCGTACCGAGCTCTGGAGAACCGGGTCTTCGCCGCTCTCGCCGAGGCCGGGTTCGACGACTTCACGCCGGCCCAGGCCCGGGTCATGCAGCGCATCGGCCCCCACGGCACCCGCCTCACCGAGCTGGCCGAGCAGGCCCAGATCACCAAACAGACCGCGGGCTTCCTCGTCGACCAGCTGGAGAAGGCGGGCTACGTCACCCGCGTCGCCGATCCGACCGACAGGCGGGCCCGCCTGGTGTGCGGCGCGGCCAAGGCCCGGGCGGCCAAGCGGGTCGCCGACGCGGTGGTCGCCGAGGTGGAGAAGGAGTGGGAGGAGCACCTGGGCAAGCGGCGGACGAAGCAGCTCCGGGAGGCGTTGCTGCTACTGAGGGAGATCACCGACCCGTGGCGTTAGGGTCCGTCGCCCGACCGACCTCCGCATGGCGGGGAAAGGAGGCCCGTCGGGCCGGCACGGCCGCGCGCCGGTCGAGGGACGCGTCGGTCGGTCCGAAGGCGGCAGAATGGTGCGATGGATCATCACTTCGTCGGCATCCCGGAGTTGACCGGCGTTCCCCGCGTCGCGGTCGTCATCGACGTCATGCGCGCCTTCACCGTGGCGGCCTGGGCTTTCTCGCGTGGCGTGGAGAAGATCGTCCTGGCCTCGACGGAGGGCGAGGCGCTCGCCCTGAAGGAAGCCCACCCGGGCTGGCTGGCCTTGAAGGACGGGCCGCCGGCGGAGGGCTTCGACGCGGTCAACTCGCCCGGCCTGCTCAGGTCACGCGACTTCACCGGGCGCACGCTGGTACAGAAGACGACGGCTGGAACCGTGGGCGCGCTGGCCGTCGCGAACGCACCGCTGGTCCTGTGCGCGAGCTTCGCCGTGGCCGGCCCGACCGCACGGTTTCTTCGGGCCAGGGAGGCGGGCCCCGTGACCTTCGTGGTCACCGGCGACGGTGGCCGGGCCGACGAGGACCTGGCCTGCGCCGAGTACATCGGCCGACGTATGGCCGGAGGTGATGTCGAGGCGGCTCCCTATCTCTCCCGCGCGAGGACGTCTCGTGCCGCGGCGGACCTCGCCGGTGGCCTGCGGAGCGGGTGGCACCCGGACGATGTCGATCTCTGCCTGGAGCTCGACAGGTTTCCGTTCGCCATGACCGCCGCTCAGGAAGGGCCGCTGATGGTGCTCCGACCCGTCGCGGTCCCCGCTGTCGTGCCCGACGCCCGCTGACTTGCCGGAACTTCGTCACTGCGAGGCCGGTGACGCGCGTCGTCCGATCCGGGTGAGGCCCGCCGTCCGCACCGGCCGTCAGGGTCCTCTGCGGAGCGCGTGGCGCGGACGGGGACGGGGGCCGCGTGCGAGACGGGAGCAGACGGCGGGCGACAGCGCGACGGTCACGGGAGCCGATAGACGGCTTCTCCCGGGTCCGGTCGCACGATGACCCTGTCCTCGGCCAAGGCTCGGAGATGGGTGCGGGCCGCCTTCCCCGCGGCCTCGTGGTCCTTCGGCTCGTGCCCGGCGACCCGCAGAGCCAGCACGGCGCGCTGCGTGTCCCACGTGCCCCCCAGGGCCTGAATCACCGCAGCGAGCGCCTGCTTGTGCGTCAGCGACGTATCGGTCATCGCATCCTCCCCCATCAGAATCCGCCACAGCATGCCACGCGCTGCCGCCCTCCCGGATCTGCCGCCTTCCCGGCCGCATCGCGGTAACAGCTGTTACCATGCTGGCATGGCGAAGAAGCAGTTGGGCGCGCGCGTGGATGAGGATGTGGCGGATCTCGCGAAGCGGCGTGCCGCGGACCTGGGGTTGAGCATCGGGGACTACCTCGCCCGGCTGGTGCAGGAAGACGCCAGCGGTCTGCGGGCCCGTGGGGTGGAGGCGGCCGCCCGCTTCCTGGCCGAACACCAGGCGGTCTTCGACGAGGCCGAGGACGCGCAGCAGACGCCTCGGGGAGCGCGCGCCGCCTGATGGACCTGCATATCGACGTCCCCTGGATTCTGCAGGTCGCCGAGGCCGCCGGGGCGAACGATCCGGCGCCTGACGACTACGGCGTCCCGATCTCGGCGGTGGCGCGCCACCGGGCCGAGCTGTTCGAGCAGCCCGTCTATGACGGCCGCTACGCCAAGGCCGCCGCTCTGGTGCACACGCTCGGCCGGTGCCGCTGGCTGGAGCGTTCGAACATGGCTGTCGCCGCCGCCACCGGCGTCATGTACCTCGAAGCGGCCGGGACGACCGTCAAGCCGACCCGCGAGGATGCCGTCGCCCTCAAGGATCTGCTCCTCGACCCCGCCTGTACGGCCGGGAAGATCGCCGCCCTGCTGCGAACCTGGCCCACCGCCACCTGACACGGCGGCGACGGCGTAGCCGCTCTGCCTGCGCCTACCGCGCCGCCGGGTGCGGGAAGCAGCCGACGGACCCCCGCGGGTCGGCGGGGGTCCGTCCAGGGGGTGTCGTTCGTCAGTGCCGGAAGACGTCCTTCGCCTTCTCCTTGGCCTGGCGGGCGTCGCCTTTCGCCTGGCCGCCGCGGCCTTCGGTCTCCATCTTCTCGTTGCCCAGGGCGCGGCCCGTCGCTTCCTTGGCCTTGCCCTTGACCTCTTCCTTCTTCGCCTTGGCCTTCTGGTCTCGTGCCACCGTTCATCACTCCCTGACAGCTCGGACCTCGGTGTCACTGCGGCAAGTAGCCCTCAGCGGGGCACCCAAACACGGCTCGGCGCGAGCACGGTTCCCGAAGCCCCGATGCGGACCGCGAACAGGGAGTCGCCGCCCAGCTCGAAGCAGTCGTCGCCGGGGCCGACACGAACGTCCCTCACGAGGTCGCCGGCCGGCTGAAGGAGGTCATGGAGACCACCGGGGAGACGGCCCAGGAAGGGGTGCCGGTCGCGGGTACCCGGGCCGGCCGATCGGGGCCGGACGGCATCCCGGGCCCGAACGGCCGATCGAGGTGCCGGGGCAGCCGCGGCGGCCGGACCCCGGTGAGCGGCGACTTCCTGGCCCGGCGGGCCTCGCCGTGCGGGCGCCGACGGTCTGACCCATAGCTGTGACGTGGCTCACACCAATGACCTGTCACGTCCGGCGCGGGTCGCCTGTCCCATGGGCGTCACCGGCACCGAAGCCGGTGCCCGACCTTGGGAGACCGAGATGAGCAAGGGCCATCACATCGTCGTCCTCGGCGCCGGCTACACGGGCATGTTCAGCGCCATCCGGCTGGCCCGCCGCACCCGCCGGGCCGGGGTGAAGATCACCCTGGTCAATCCGTCGAGCCGGTTCGTCGAGCGGCTGCGGATGCACCAGATCGCCGCCGGGCAGGAACTGGCCGAGCATCGGATCCCCGACCTGCTCGCCGGGACCGGCGTCTCGTTCGTCCAGGGCACGGTCACCGCCATCGCCCCCGAGGCCCGGCGGATCACCCTCGACGGCGCCGAGACCCTCGGATACGACACGCTCGTCTACGCGCTGGGCAGCTCCACCGACACCGGCACGGTCCCGGGCGTCGACACCCACGCCTTCACCCTCAACAACCCGGAGATCGCCGGCCGGTTCGCCGCACGCCTCACCGAGGTCGCCGCCTCCGCCGGCACGGTCACCGTCTGCGGCGGCGGCCTGACCGGCATCGAGGCCGCCACCGAGATCGCCGAGAGCCACCCCGGCCTGCACGTCACGCTGATCAGCCTCGACGAGCCCGGCGGCATGATGGGCGCCAAGGCCCGCGCCTACCTGTACAGCGCCCTGGACCGCCTCGGCGTCACCTTGGAGACCGGCGCCCGGGTGACCAAGGTGCTCCCCGACGCCGTAGGGCTGGACGACGGCCGGCTCGTCCGCTCCGACGCCTGTCTGTGGACCACCGGCGTCAAGGTGCCGGCGCTCGCCGCCGACGCCGGGATCGCCACGGACGACCGCGGCCTCGTCCTCGTCGACGCCACCCTGCGGTCGGTGTCCCACCCGGAGATCCACGCCATCGGCGACGCGGCCGCCGTACGCCTGGCCTGGGGGCAGCTCCACGGCACCTGCCAGAGCGGTCTGCCCACCGCCCAGTACACCGCCGACACCATCGCACGGCTGGTGCGCGGCCGGGCCGTCAAGCCGTTCCGCTTCGGCTACTTCCACCAGCCGGTCAGCCTCGGCCGCCGCGACGCGGTCATCCAGTTCACCAAGGCCGACGAGACACCGCGCCGCATCCACCTCACAGGCCGCGGCGCCGTCGCCTACAAGGAGATGGTCAGCGGCAGCCCGCTCACGACGTACCGGCTGAGCAAGCGCATGAACGTCACCACCGTCGTCTCCAGGGGCGGCCGCGCCACCCGCGACCCCGCGGTATGACGGGCCCGGCCGCCGGCGCCGTGGTCGTGGCCTTGCGACCGGATCATGGCGCTGGCAGCATGCACGGGTGATCGAGGCCAGGGCCGAGAAGGACCCGTACACCGAGCACCGGCGACTGCTGTTCGCCACCGCCTACCGCATGCTGGGCAGCGTCACGGACGCCGAGGACGTCCTCCAGGACACCTGGCTGAGCTGGAACAGCGCGGACCGTGACGCGGTCCGCCACCCCAAGGCGTATCTGGTGCGCACGGTCACCAATCTCTCGTTGAACCGTCTCACCTCCGCACGGGCCACCCGCGAGACCTACGTCGGCCCCTGGCTCCCCGAGCCCTTGCTGACCTCTCCCGACATCGCCGTGGAGAGTGAACTGGCCGACACCATCTCCACCGCGATGATGGTCGTCCTGGAAACCCTCAGTCCCGTCGAACGCGCCGTCTTCCTGCTCCGCGAGGTCTTCGGCTACTCACACGCGGAGATCGCCGAGACCCTCGACCGACCCGAACCGGCGGTCCGTCAGATCGCCCACCGCGCCCGCCGGCACGTACAGGACCGACGTCCCCGCTTCGACGCCGACCAGGCCCGACGCCGACAGGTGACCACCCAGTTCCTGAAGGCGTGCGCGGGCGGGGACCTGAACGCCGTCATGGAGCTGCTCGCCCCCGAGGTCACCGCCTGGTCCGACGGCGGTGGCAAGGTCACCGCCGCGCGTCGGCCCGTCAACGGCGTCGACCGCGTCGCGCGCTGGCTCGTGGGTTTCCTGGCCAAACCCGAACTGGCCGCTCTGGTCATGGAGCCGACCGTCATCAACGGCGAACTCGGTGTGCTCGCCACCCTCGACGGAGCCACCGTCGGAGCCCTCACCTTCGACCTCGTCGACGGCCGCATCCAGAACCTGCGGTTCCAGGTCAACCCCGACAAGCTCGGCGGGCTGACTCCCGACAACGGACTGGCGGCCCCCTGAAGCGTCCGCACGCGGAGGCGCGGCCGAACGCGCGGACGCCGGGCCGACTTGCCGCCGGGACCTGACGGGCCTCAGGCGGAGGGCGACGGGCTGTTCTGACGCGGACCGGCGTCGTCCTCCCGCTCCCAGGCGGACGCGTCCACGCCGCCCCCGGGGCAGTGGGTCAGGGGCTCGCGGTGTCTTCGGCCTCCCAGCGCAGCAGGTCGCCCGGCTGGCAGTCGAGTACCTCGCACAGTGCGGCGAGTGTCGCGAAGCGCACGGCCTTGGCGCGGCCGTTCTTGAGCACCGCCAGGTTGGCGGGCGTGATCCCTACGCGGTCCGCGAGTTCGCCCACGGACATCTTCCGCCTGGCCAGCATCACGTCGATGTCGACGGTGATCGGCATCAGATCACCTCGTCCAGCTCGGCCTGCATTCGCGTCGCCGCGACGTCGCGCGCGACGGCCTGGGCGAGCAGCATCCGCAGCAGGAGCACGAGGAGCGCGACACCGAGGATGCCCACGCCGATTCCGGCCATGATGACGGTGACGCCCGGGTCGTCGCGCTGGCCCGGCGCGTTGAGGGCCGTGACCGCGAACCACATGAGCGCGGCCGCCACGATCGCGCCGATCACGGCGTCCACGTACCGGAAGGCGGCGTCGGAGAAGACGGTCCCCCGTCGCACCATCGTCACCAGGCGCCACACGCAGACCAGGACGACCTGGGCGGCCACCATGCCCAGGATCGTGATCACGCGCAGCGGGGTCAGCGGGAGCGAGCCGTCCTCCGGGTCGTTCCCGCCGACCAGCGTCCACACCATCGACACCTGTACGAACACGGTGCCGACGAGCACCACCACGAGCACGGCGCGCAGCGCACCCACGGTCAGCTTTCCCATGACCTGCCCTCCCATCGAGTTACGATGGGAATCTATCGAATCTCGATAGGTGAAGCAAGGGGGTACGGCGTCCGCTCACCACTCCGTCGACGCCGGCTGGGGCGACGCGTACATCCGGGGGCTTGCCGCAGCCGGGATCGGCGAGGGGGACCGGCGAGCCATGTCTGGAACAGTCACTCGCTCATCCGACCGGAAGCCCCTGACGGTCAGCGCAGTGTCTTGAGTGTGCGGATGACGTCGTCGGCATCGGTGTCCGGGTTGACGAAGGCCAGACGCAGGACAGTGGCGCCGTTCCACTGGGTCGGCACGCACAGGATGGTGCCCGCTTCGGCGGCCCGCGCCGACCAGTCCGCGTAGTCCCGCGGGCTCCAACCGGGCCGTTCGAAGAGGACGACGGACAACTCGGGCTCGATGATCAGCCGTAGGTGGCCGCTCCGGCGTATGGCGTCGGTGACCAGTCGGCTGGTCGTCAGCGTCCGTTCCACCGCGTGCGCGTACCGGTCGGTTCCGTGAACGGCCAGGCTGAACCAGAACGGCAGGCCGCGGGCACGGCGGCTCAGGTGCAGGGCCAGGTCCGCCGGATTGTGGGCATCGCGGTCGATGGCGTCGAGATAGTGCGCCGACTGACTGTGCGCGGCGCGCGCCGAGGCCGGATCCCGGTAGAGGAGTGCGCAGCAGTCGTAGGGCGCGAAAAGCCATTTGTGCGGATCGACGATGAAACTGTCGGCTCGTTCGATGCCCGTGTAGAGATGCCGCACGCTGGGCGCTGCCAGGCCCGCTCCGCCGTAGGCGCCGTCCACGTGCAGCCACACGTGGTGGCGTGCGCACGCGTCTGCGATGGCGTCGAGGTCGTCGATCAGGCCGGCGTTCGTGGTCCCGGCCGTGGCCACCACGGCGAAGACGCCGGGGGTGGACTCCAGGACCGCGTTCACGGCGGAGCCGGTGAGATGGCCCCGCTGGTCCACGGGAGCGGTGACGATCTCCACGTCCATGGCGCGGGCGGCGGACCCGATGGAGGAATGCGCGCTGTCGGCGCACAGGATCTTCCAGCCGTCCGCCGGCCGGCCCCGCGAGGCGTGGGCGGCGGCGCGGGCCGTGATGAGGGCGGAGAGGTTGCCCATGGTGCCACCGCTGACGAAGCATCCCGCCGCGGTGCCGGGCCATCCGATGAGCTGGGTGAGCCAGTTCAACGCCTCGTTCTCGGCGTGGATGGCCCCGGCTCCCGATTCCCAGGTTCCCGCGAAGATGTTCGCCGCACCGGTGACCGCTTCGAAGGCGAGTGCGGCGCGCGTGGGCGCCGCGGGGACGTACGCGAGGTTCGTCGGCCCGTTCTGGGCGCGGGTGGCGGGTGCCAGGACCTGGTCGAACAGTCTGAGGGCCGCGGATCCGCCCATCCCCAGCGGGGTGATGGCCGTACCGGCCGCGACGGCGAGGTCCTCGGCGGGGCGGGCACTCGCCACCTGGTCGGGAGCCTGCATGATGCGCCGCCACGCGTAGCCCATGGCGGTCGCCACGACCTCGTCCTCGTCACCCCACAGCCGTTGGCCGACGTGCGAGGCGTCCCTTGCCGAGCTGCTTGAACTCTGAGCGTTTTGCATGGGCTGAACCTAGAAAGGCCTGTCGAACTGCGCAATAGGAGGGAAGAAAGATGAGCATAATGCTCAATGTGGGCCGAGCGCGATGTGTGAAGATGGGCATCATGCGAAACATCGACGGCCTCGACACTCTCGACGCCCGTATCCTCCTGGCGCTCGACGCGGATCCGCGGGCCACCACGATTGCCCTGGCCGACCGGCTGGGCCTGGCCCGTAACACCGTGCAGGCCCGCCTGAAGCGCCTTGAGGAGAGCGGACGGCTGCGGGAGCCCAGTCGGCGCGTGGACCCCGCGGCCCTCGGCTATCCCTTGCTGGCCCTGATCACGATGTCGATCAGCCAGCGCGTGGGGGCACCCACCCAGGAGGCGATCCTGCGCATCCCCGAGGTGGTCGAGCTGCTCGTCACCACCGGCGACGGCGACCTCCTCGCCCGCGTCGTCGCCCGCGACACCGAGGACCTGCACCGCATCACGAACCTGCTGCTCGAAGCGCCCGGTGTCGTCCGTTCCAACACCACCATCGTCCTGCTGGAGGTGCAGCCGTTCAGTGTCCGATCCCTGCTGCGGCGGCACGCCGGCTCCTGACCGGGCCGGCGGCGGCCTCGATGTCGGCCGACGGAACACGCTCCAGCGGGCGACGCGGAACCTCATCTCCGGGCGCGCCGAAATCTATGTCGACAACAGTAGACTTTGGGTGGCGGTGTGGTTAAGGTTTCTCTCGTAGCTGAGATCGAGCGAGGCCCGGCAGACATGAACTGGCGGGCAGCAGTACGGAAGTTGCAGTTCGCAGGACGGTGCGGTGGTGGAGTTTCGAAGCCAGAGCGGTTGCAGGACGGCGACGGGACTGACGACCGGACCGGGTGGCCCGCGGTGATCAGGGGCCGCCGAGAGCAGTGGCGTAGTACCAGCAGGTCGCAGTACCCGTAAGTGAGTAGTTGCTCAAGAGGGAAGAACGGAGGAGCCCACGCCATCAGGATCGCCCGGGAGGCAGTACCGGACCCGGGTACCGCAGGACATCGATAGTGAGGTGGTCTTCGGTCAGGCAATCGCGATCCCCGCGCCCCCGACGGCAAGCAGGTCGGGTCCGCGGAAACAGAGCGCCGGTGCATCAGGACCGGCGGATGGTGTAGCAGTTCCTTCGGGGCCCTGGTGCCACAGGCGCCAGGGCCCCTCCACGTGTCCACAGCGAGGTGCGACGACAGCGCACGTCTCGTACGACGGGCTCGATGACGACGATGTGCCCGTCCGCGTCGGAGGGCACCCGCGCACGGTCTCTGGGTGTGGCGTGATCGCTTCCTATGGTGACGCGGCGTGCGGACGTGTAGCGTCAGCGTCAGCTGTCGTGGTTCGGAATTACTTCCTGCCTGCGCCTTCTCGGCGTAGGCGTTTTGCTGTGCTGTGCCGCAGGGACCAGGGCGATCACCTCCGTCTTCCACATGGAGTGGGAGGCGTTCATCGACCGGAAGGCATCAGACATGGCAACGGGAACTGTGAAGTGGTTCAACGCGGAGAAGGGCTTCGGCTTCATCGCCCAGGACGGCGGCGGTCCGGACGTCTTCGCGCACTACTCCGCGATCAACTCCTCGGGCTACCGTGAGCTCCAGGAGGGCCAGAGCGTGACGTTCGACGTCACCCAGGGCCAGAAGGGCCCGCAGGCCGAGAACATCACCCCGGCCTGACCTCCCGGCCCGACCGGCCGACGTCGTCCGGGGCATCGGCTCCGCACCAACAGATCAGGGGCCGCACAGCGATCGCTGTGCGGCCCCTGATCCTGTGCAGGGTCAGGCGTCGATGATGATGGGGATGATGAGGGGCTTGCGGCGGTGGGTGCGGAACGCCCAGTTCGCCACGGCGCGGGCGAGGAGCTGTTCGAGTTGGCGGGCGTCCCCGACGCCCTCCTCGGCCGCGGTGGCCAGGGTCTTCTCGATCACGGGGATGACCGGCTCGAAGGTGGTGTCGTCGTGGACGAAGCCGCGGGCCAGGAAGTCGGGGGCCTCGGCGAGAGCGCCGGTGTCCGCGTCGACGATCGCCACCACCGTGACCACGCCTTCCTCCGCGAGCGTGAGACGGTCCTTGAGGGAGGCCTCGGTGGCCCCGCCCACTTCCATGCCGTCCACGTAGACGTTGCCGGCGGGCACCTTGCCGGTGATGGACGCGCGCCCGTCGACGAGGTCGACGACGACGCCGTCCTCGGCGATGACGACCCGGTCGGGGTCGACGCCGGTCCGGATGGCGAGGTCGCCGTTGGCCCGCAGATGGCGCCATTCGCCGTGCACGGGCATGACGTGCCGGGGCTTGACGATGTTGTAGCAGTAGACGAGTTCGCCGGCGCTGGCGTGCCCGGAGACGTGCACCTTGGCGTTGCCCTTGTGGACCACGTGGGCGCCCCACCGGGTGAGGCCGTTGATCACCCGGTAGATGGCGTTCTCGTTGCCGGGGATGAGCGAGCTGGCGAGCAGGACGGTGTCGCCCTTGCCGATGCGGATCATGTGGTCGCGGTTGGCCATGCGTGACAGCGCGGCCATCGGTTCGCCCTGGGAGCCGGTGCACACCATGGTGATCTTGTGGTCCGGGAGCTTCTCCAGCTCCTTCGTGCTCACGACCAGACCGGAGGGGACC
This sequence comes from Streptomyces bottropensis ATCC 25435, assembly GCF_000383595.1. Lineage (NCBI taxonomy): Bacteria > Bacillati > Actinomycetota > Actinomycetes > Kitasatosporales > Streptomycetaceae > Streptomyces > Streptomyces bottropensis. The sequence continues at coordinate 4,843,709 of NZ_KB911581.1, forward strand.
TTCAGATAGCCGAGGTCACGGGCGATGCCCATGTTGCGGACCATGGACCGGCCCACGAAGGCCACCTTGCGGCCGTGCTGGTGGGCGGCGTCCAGAACCTGCTGGATGCGGTGCACGTGACTGGCGAAGCTGGAGACGATGACACGGCGCGGCGCGGTGCGCATCACCTGCTCGATCGCCGGGTTCAGCTCACGCTCGGAGGTGGTGAAGCCGGGCACTTCGGCGTTGGTGGAGTCGGTGAGGAACAGGTCCACACCCTCCTCGCCGAGCCGGGCGAAGGCGCGCAGATCGGTGATGCGGTCGTCGAGCGGGAACTGGTCCATCTTGAAGTCGCCGGTGTGCAGCACCATCCCGGCGCCGGTGCGGATCGCGACCGCGAGACTGTCCGGGATGGAGTGGTTGACCGCCACGAACTCGCAGTCGAAGGGCCCGAAGCGGCGCCGGTCGCCCTCCCGTACCCGCACCGTGCGCGGGCGGATGCCGTGCTCCTTGAGCTTGGCCTCCACGAACGCCAGCGTCAGCTTGGAGCCGACGAGGGGGATGTCGGACCGCTCGCGCAGCAGGTACGGCACGGCGCCGATGTGGTCCTCGTGCCCGTGGGTGAGGACGACGGCGACGATGTCGTCCAGCCGGTTCCGGATCGAAGTGAAGTCCGGCAGGATCACGTCCACGCCGGGCTGGTTCTCCTCGGGGAACAGCACGCCACAGTCGACGATGAGCAGTTTGCCAAGGTGCTCGAAGACCGTCATGTTGCGGCCGATCTCACCCAGGCCGCCCAAGGCGGTGACCCGCAGTCCTCCTTCGGGAAGGGGCGGGGCGGCTTTCAGGTCGGGATGCGGATGACTCATACCCCGACGTTACCGGAGACCGGGACGGGGATGATCCACTGCCTCCGTGTTCTCCGCTTCCGACGCGGCGGAGGAAGCCGCTTCCGCCGTGAGCGCTCTCCGACAGGCCGGGCGTGGCATCGGCCTGTCGGGGGCGCCTTCGGCCGGGCGAGGTTGTCGGTGAAGAACGTAACGAGCCTGTCGAAGGGGGTGAGGTCCTTGCGGTCGTGCAGGTCGACGTGGTCCGGGCCCGGGACGATCACGACTTCGATGCTCTCGGGCGCCGTCTTCTGGACGTCCTCGGAGTAGAAGCGGGAGTGCGCGTCGGCAAAGAGACCCGAGGACTGTTCCTTGACCGCGCCGAACGGGCCGCTGACCACCAGGGCGGGCAGCTTGGCTCTGGCGTTCTTCGGCACGTAGAGGTTTGCGGCGGCCTCGACGCCGTAGCGGTTCGTGAACCGCACCGAGGTCCGCCTGACGTTCCCATCGGATTCCTGGCCCCCGCGCCGTGTTGGTCCCCTGATCTGCGGGGGACGGCGGTCTGCAGTCCGGCTCTGACGACCGCCGCGTCCGGCATTCGGGGCGTCGGGGCCGCTTCCACCGGACGGCCCCCGGGCAGCAGCGGCCCGTCCCTGGCCGCTGTGGTCCCCTCTGTGGCCGCAGGAGTCAGTTCCCGCGGCCCGCGCGGTGCATAGGTTCCCGAACCAGAAGCATCGGAGAAGGGAGCGGACCGGTGAGTGAGCATCAGTACGACACATGTGTGATCGGCGCGGGACCCGCGGGACTGGCGGTCGCGAGGGCGCTGGCCGAGCGGGACCTGCCGTACACGCACATCGAGCGTCACACGGGCCCCGGCGGGCTGTGGGACATCGACAATCCGGGCAGCCCGATGTACGAGTCGGCCCACTTCATCTCCAGCAAGACCCTGTCCGGTTTCGGCGGCTATCCGATGCCGGACCACTTCGCCGACTACCCGCCGCACCGGCAGATCCTGTCCTACCTGACGTCGTTCGCCGAGGCCTATGGGCTCGCCGACCGGATCGAGTTCGGCACCGAGGTCCGCAGCGTCGAGAAGAACCCGGACGGCACCTGGACGGTCACGCGGGCCGACGGCCGGACCGGTACGCACCGGCGGGTCGTCGTGTGCACGGGAGCGCAGTGGCACCCCAACGTCCCCGATCTGCCCGGCGACTTCAGCGGAGAGATCCGGCACACGGTCACCTACCGCAGCGGCGCCGAACTGCGAGGCAAGCGGGTGCTGGTGGTGGGCGCGGGGAACTCCGGGCTGGACATCGCCTGCGACGCGGCGCGCTCCGCCGACCACGCGGCGATCAGCATGCGCCGTGGTTACTGGTTCATCCCCAAGCACCTCTTCGGCCGGCCGGTGGACACCATCGCCACAGGAGGGCCCCACCTGCCGATGTGGCTGCAGCAGAAGCTGTTCGGCGGCCTGCTGCGGCTGCTCAACGGCGACCCGCGCAGGCTCGGTCTGCAAAAGCCCGACCACAAGCTGTTCGAGACCCACCCGGCCCTCAACTCGCTGCTGATCCACCACCTTCAGCACGGAGACATCACGGCCCGGCCCGGCATCGCGCGCACCGAGGGCCGGACGGTCCACTTCACCGACGGCTCCAGCGACGACTTCGACCTGATCCTGCTGGCCACGGGATACGTCCACACCGTCCCGGTCGCGCAGAAGTACTTCGGCGACGAGCAGCACCCCGACCTCTACCTGTCCTCCTTCTCCCGCGAGCACGAGGGCCTGTTCGGCGTCGGCTTCGTGGAGACCAACTCCGGTGCTTATCAACTCTTCGACAGCCAGGCCCAGTTGATCGCCTCCTACATCCGGGACGCGGGGGCCGGAGTGCCGACCGCCGAGCGGTTCGCCCGCAGGATCCGCAGCGACCGGCCGGACCTGTCGGGCGGACTGCGGTTCGTCGACTCGCCCCGCCACGCCGGCTACGTCCACAGCGAGGCCTTCGTGAAGTACCTCGGCAAGGTGGCCGAGGACATGGGCTGGCGCACCGCGGGCCGACCGCCCCGGGCGACCTCTGCTCGGCAGGAGGCGGTGGCGTCATGACGTACGACTTCCATGACAAGGTCATCCTGGTGACGGGCGGCGCCGGCGGCATCGGCAGCGCCCTGTGCCACCACTTCGCGGCAGGCGGGGCCCGCCTCCTCGTCGTCGACATCGACGAGGTGCGGGCCGAACGGACCGCCGCCGAGCTGCCCGGGAGCGGGCATGCCGGGCTGGGCTGCGACCTGCTGGACGGCGCTGCCCTGCAGCGACTGCTCGACGGCGTCACGGCCACCCACGGCCGTATCGACGTGCTCGTGAACAACGTGGGCATGACCAGCGCCGAACGGTTCGACGTACGCAGCGTCGAGAGCATCGAACGGGAGATCGACGTCAACCTGACCGCTCCGCTCGTCACGACCCGGCTCGCCGTGCCGCTGCTGCGGGCCTCCGCCGACCCCCGGGTGGTCACGACCGTGTCCCTCGGCGGGATCTTCCCGCTGGGTGAGACGCCGATCTACACGGCCTCGAAGTTCGGGCTGCGCGGCGCGATGCTCGCCATCGGGCTCGACCTGCGGGGCAAGGGCATCCAGGCCGGTTCGGTACTGCCGTCGGCGACCGACACACGGATGCTCCGTCAGGAGGCCGTCGAGGGCGGCAACTCGATGCAGTTCCAGGACCCGCCGCAGCAGCCCTCCGATGTCGTCAGGGCGGTCGTGAGCCTGCTGGACCGGCCCCGCCTGGAGTCGTACGTCCGACCGGGCGAGTCCCGGCTGGTGCGGTTCGCGATGCTCGCGCCGAACCTGCTGCCCAGACTCTTCCCGCTGTTCCGCAGGCGGGGCGAGCGGGGCATGGCCCGCTATCTGGAGGACCTGCGCCGCAGAGGGCTGGCCCGCCGGGCCGCCGGTGGCCACTGGGAACTGGTGGAGGAGGCATGAGCGGCACCGACATCACCGGTGGCGGCGGCAGCGCTCGGCTCCACCGGAACCGGTCGCGTCTCGACATCGTCAACCCCGCCACAGGCGAACTGATCACGACCGTGCCGGCGGCGAGCGAGCAGGACGTCGTGCTCGCGGCCGAGCGGGCGCACAAGGTCTTCGAGAGCGGCGTCTGGGCCGGCCGGTCCCCGCGGGAGCGGGCCGCCGTACTCCTGCGTCTGGCGGACCTCATGGAGCGTGACGCCGAGATCCTGGCCCGGCTGGACTGTGAGGACGCGGGCAAGCCGATCACCGAGTGCCGTACGGGCGACGTGCCGGCGGCGATCGAGTCGATCCGCTGGTTCGCCGAGGCGGCCGACAAGGTCTTCGGCCGCATCGCCCCCACCGGCCACGCCGGCCTGGGTCTGGTGAGCCGGGAACCGGTCGGGGTGGCCGCCGCGATCCTGCCCTGGAACTATCCGCTGACCATGGCCGCCTGGAAGGTCGGTCCCGCGCTCACCGCGGGCAACTCCCTGCTGCTCAAGCCCGCCGAGGCCACCCCGCGCTCCACCCTGCACCTGGCCGCCCTGGCTGCCGAGGCGGGCCTGCCCGAGGGCGTGCTCACCGTCCTGCCCGGCCACGGCTCCGTCACCGGTACGGCGCTCGCCCGCAACCCGTTGGTGCGCGCACTGTCGTTCACCGGATCCACCGCCACCGGACGCCGCGTCCTGACCGACGCGGCGGAGACCAACTTCAAGCGGGTCTCCCTGGAGATGGGCGGCAAGAGCCCCCAGATCCTCATGCCGGACGCGCTCGAGTACGGCGACGAACTGATCGACCACATGATCGAGGCCGCGTTCCTGACCATGGGGCAGAACTGCACCGCCGGCTCCCGCGTCCTGGTCCACCACAGCATTGCCGAGGAGGTGCTGGACCGGTTCACCGCCGCCGCGCGGGACCTCACCATCGGTGACCCCGCCGACGCGGGCACCCGGATGGGGCCACTCATCAGCAGGGCCGCCTTCGACCGGGTCGCGGCGGCGGTCGACGCGGCCCGCTCCGCCGGAGCCCAGATCCACACCGGCGGCCTGCCGCACGGTCTGCCGTCGCGAGGTGCGTACTACCCGCCCACCGTGGTCGGCCGGCCCCCGGCGGGCAGCGACGTGCTCACCCAGGAACTGTTCGGCCCTGTCGTCACCGTCGAGACCTTCACCTCGGAGAACGAGGCGGTGGGGCTCGCGAATGCCACGGAGTACGGGCTCGCCGCCTCGGTGTGGACCCGCGACCTCGACGCCGCGTTCCGGCTCGCACGGGGGATCGAGGCCGGGGTGGTCTCCGTCAACGCGTACAGCGAGGGCGACATCACCACCCCCTTCGGAGGGTGGAAACAGTCCGGGTTCGGTGGCGCGGAGAAGTCCACCGACGCCTTCGCGCAGTGGACCAGGGAGAAGACCGTCTGGATCCGTACACGTTGAGGAGACACGGCGGATCCGCACGCATCAAAGAGGGAGGACCGTCCGGACCACCCGTGTCGACGAGTACGGGCCTCAGTCGCCCTGCCGTTCCGGGGCCGCTCCGCGCAGGTGGGCCGGGGTGACTCCGTGCCAGCGGCGCACCGCGCGCCGCAGTGCGCGCACGTCGGAGAAACCGGCCTGCCGGGCGACGTCCCGCAAGGTCGGTTCGGGGCGGCGCAGCAACTGCTCGACCCGCTCGCGGCGCACCCCGTCGACGACCGCCTCGTACGTCGTGCCGCACTCGGCCAGCCGACGGCGCAGGGTGCGCTCGCTGGAGGCGTGCCGTCGGGCCTGTTCGACGAAGGAGGGCACATCGGGCAGGCTCTGCGCGATCGAGATCTCCAGTACCTCCAGCAGGTCCTGCTGATCGCGCCGCGCCGCCGCCTGCTCGCCCAGGAGTTCCACGACGGCGGCGTAGGTGACCCGGTCGTGACCCGGCATCGGCCGCCCGGCCCATGCCGTGGGGAACACCAGACGGTTCCCCGCGGCGCCGAAACGCATCGGGCAGCGGAACAGCTCATTGAACGGTCCGGTGTCACCTGGGGCGGGAAAGGTGAACTCGACGCTCTGCGGGGCGAATTCCTCCCCCGAACTCAGCCGGGTGACGGCGACGACGCTGCCGAAGGCCTCCTCGGCCAGGAAGACCGCGACCGTCGGATCGAGGGCGGGATCGGGCAGTTCGGCGCGCAGTACATAGCCCGCTTCCTCCGCCCCGGCCGACCAGACCACCATCGCCCCGGACAGGTTCTGGAAACGCACGCCCGTCTCGATGGCCTCCCGCAGCGTGTCGGCGGCCATCTGGGCGAACCCCAGCAGCCCCCAGGAGGTCAGATGCTGCGCGGCACCGACCCGCAGCCCCAGATGCGCGTCACCGGTGAGCTCCAGCGCACGCCGGATGACGGCACTGCCCTGCCGGTAGGAGACCCGCAGCGCCGCCGACCGCATCATCTGCTCGTCCAGCCCGACCCGGTTCAGCTCGGGCCGCAGATCGACCCCGAACCCGTCGGCGACCGGGATGAGGCAGCGCAGGATGTTCGGCGGAATGGTCGCTGAGGTACTGCGGCTGGTTCCCGACGACGCGGCCGGGGCGGGGCTCGGGGGCATGGAGTTCCTTGGGACCGGGTGTCGCTCGCTGAGCACACAGTAGACCGGCACCGCCGCGATGATCTCCGCGCCGGAATCCGGTCTTCCGCCGGCTCGGCCGCAGCGGGCCCGTTCGCCACCCCGACTGTGGCTCGGCGGCGAAGCCCCCGCCGAGCGGTGAATCCATGGACCGGCGGGCCGCCCTGCGCCTAGGGTCTTGATCATGTTCAAGTCAGGGGTGGGGTTTCTCGCGCTGTTCGGGCTCGGCTGGTGGTTGCTGGGGTCGAGTGCGTTCGAGGGGCAGGTGCGGCTGGTTGCGATGGTCGTCGGCGGTGTCGTCGCGGTGGGGCTGATGCTGGCCGCGCGGCGCTTTCTTCCGGCCTCGGCCGGGGGACCGTTCCCCGCCGACCGGCGCCGGCGGTTCAACCAGATCAACGGGCTGCAGTGGCTGCTGATCATCGCCATCGCCGTGGTCTGCCGTCAGGCCGGGGCACCGGTGCTCGTTCCCGCGCTGGGCGCGGTGGTCGTCGGGCTCCACTTCCTGCCACTGGCGGTGGTGTTCGAGCAGCCACGACTGCGCGTGCCGGCCGCTCTGCTGGTCGCCTCCGGGGCAGCGGGTGCGACCGTCTGGCTCACGGACGGTCCGGACGAGACCGTGCGGCTCGTCGTGGGCCTCGCGTCCGCGCTCTCCCTGTGGGCCACGGCGGTATGGACCGTCGCGGGGACGGCGCCCGCCACTGAGCAAGGAGCGGGAGGGGAGACGCCCGGCGGCGCTTGAGCACTTTCCCGCGGCCCGATTGTCGCCCGCGCTTGGGCCTGACGCTCACGACCGCGGGCGGGCGCCAGGTCCCAACCGGGCGGTGACGTCCGCGGGGGTGAGGGTGGAGTGATCCGCGCCGCACTCGACGACGACGCGGACCGGGGCGTCGCAGGCGGTGTGGCGGACGTCCAGTACCGGCCCGTCGGGGCCCACGGCGTGCAGCTCGCCCCACTGGCTCAGTGCCATGAGGACCGGCCACAGGTCCCAGCCCTTGCGGGTCAGGCGGTACTCGTTGCGGGACCGGCTGCCCGGCTCGCGGTAGGGGACGGTCTTGAGAACGCCTGCCGAGATCAGCTTCCTCAGGCGATCGCTGAGGACCGCCTCGGACAGGCCGATGTGGCGGTGGAAGTCGTCGAAGCGCCGGACTCCGTTGACGGCGTCACGAAGGATCAGCAGTGTCCACTTCTCGCCGACCACATCGAGCGTGCGCTGGACGGGGCAGTTGTCGGTGCTCGCCTCAAGCCACTCCATCCCGTCATCGTAGACGGCTGGCTTCGTCATTGACAGCCAGGTGAGGCCGCAGCTAGCTTCACTTGGAAAAGTCAGAGGAAGGGCGCTGGTCGTGGGACGCACACGTACGTATCAATGGGAAGACCCCGCGGTCCTGGCGGAGGCGGCCGGTGGCATGGCCGGCATTGACTTCCTGCGCGAGCTGCAGGCGGGGCGGCTGCCGGCGCCGCCCATCAACCACGCCATCGACTTCGCCCTGGACGAGGTGGAGCCCGGCCGCGCGGTGTTCTCGCTGACGCCGGGGGAGGAGCACTACAACCCGATCGGCAGCGTGCACGGCGGTATCTTCGCCACCCTGCTCGACTCGGCGGCGGGCTGCGCCGTCCAGTCCGTCCTTCCGCAGGGCATGGCGTACACCTCGCTCGACCTGTCGGTGAAGTTCCTGCGGCGGATCACCGTGGACACGGGCACGGTGCGGGCCATCGGTACGGTGGTCAGCAAGGGGCGGCAAACCGCTCTCGCCCACGCGCAGTTGGTCGACGGCTCGGACCGGCTGCTCGCCCATGCCACCAGCAGCTGCATGCTCTTCGCGGTGCCTTCCGCGTAGGGGTGGGCGCGCCCTCCTCAAAGGCGTGAGCCGCGACGGCGACCGGTGACGCCGGGCCCTGCCCGCTGCCGAGGCCCGTCTGCGCGGTGTCCGGTGCCCTCTCGTGCCCCCTCGCCGACGGCGCCCTCGTCCGCCGGGCGTCGCCTACGCCCACACGCTCGGCCCCCTCCCGGGCGGGACATCGGCAGCGGGATCGACCGCATCCGCCCCGGCCCCGAGTGCGGTGCGGGTGCGGGTGCCTCTCAGGGGAGCTGCGGGTAGAGCGCCCGGACGCCCCCGGACAGGGCTGCCTGAGCCTGGCGGGCGGCGTCGTCGGCGAGGATCTCGTAGGCGCCGGCGGCGATACCGTCCACGGCGATGCGCGCGATGTCGGCCGGGTGGGACTTGGGCGCGTCGACGTCCCGGACCATGTCGGTGTCCATGTAGCCGACATGCAGGCCCGCCACTCGGATGCCCTGGGCGGCGAGCTGTACGCGCAGGGTGTTGGTGAGCGACCACTCGGCGGACTTGGCGGCGCAGTAGGCCCCGAACTCCGGGAAGCTGACCCAGGACAGGCCGGACAGGATGTTCAGGATCGCGCCCCCGCCGTTCGCCGATATTTGGGGAGCGAACGCACGGGTCACCGCAAGGGTGCCGAAGTAGTGCGTGTCCATCTCCAGGCGGATGTCGTCAGGGTCGGCGGTGAGCAGGTCGGCGCCGGTGGACGACCCCGCGTTGTTCACCAGCACCGTCACCTCGCCGAGGGACTCGGCGGCGGCCGCGACGGAGGTGGGGTCGGTGACGTCGAGCGCGATCGGTTTCGCACCGGGCAGGTCGACCTGGTCGGGATTGCGGGCGCCGGCGTAGACGGTGGCACCGCGGCCGAGCAGCTCGGCCGCGAGAGCCCGGCCGAAGCCTCGGTTGGCTCCGGTGACGAGGGCGGTGCTGGTGGAGAGGTCCATGAGTTTCCCGACGTGGTGGGGATGGTGGGGTCGCACTGGCTGAACCCGATGGGCAGGTACACCAGGGCGCATGTGATTATGATCGTAATATTAAGTGGATGCAATCGGTGATCGCAACCAACCCGGTCGGTGGTCGCATCCGATGTCCCAGCGAGGACCGTGCGCGCGGGCTGCCCTGCCCCACACGCCTCCTGAACGGCACGGGCATACAGGAAGCCGCCGGAGTGCTGTAGTCCACGTCCCGGACATCGCTGCCGAGGTGGTGAACCACAGGCGCCTCCTCGTCCTCCACCGGCACCCAGGCGCTACGCGGCGGTCGACACGGCCGCCGTCGAGTATTGATGAACAGGTTCTTCGATCGGGAGCGGGCCGGCCCTTCGCGGGGGTCGGCCGCCCCAGCGGAAAGGAAGCCGTCCATGGACGAGCAGAGTGAGCGCTTCGACGTCGTCGTACTCGGGGCGGGCCCCGGCGGATATGTTGCCGCCGTCCGGGCCGCCCAACTGGGCAAGCGCGTCGCGGTCGTCGAGGAGAAGTACTGGGGCGGCGTCTGCCTGAACGTGGGCTGTATCCCCACGAAGGCGCTGCTGCGCAACGCCGAGCTGGCGCACCTCTTCACGCGCGAGGCGAAGACCTTCGGCATCAAGGTCGAGGGTGAGATCTCCTTCGACTACGGGGAGGCTTTCCGGCGCAGCCGGAAGGTCGCGGACGGCCGGGTCAAGGGCGTCCACTACCTGATGAAGAAGAACAAGATCACGGAAATCAGCGGTCGTGGCACCTTCCTCGACCCGCACACACTCCAGGTGGCCGACTACGACGGCAACACCCGCACGGTCGGCTTCGATCACTGCGTCATCGCCGCCGGGGCAACTCCCAAGCTGCTGCCCGGCACCCGCCGTACCTCGCGGGTGGTGACGTACGAGGAGCAGATCCTCGCCGAGGACCTGCCGCGGTCGATCGTCATCGCGGGCGCCGGAGCCATCGGCGTCGAGTTCGCCTATGTGCTGCACAACTACGGCGTCAAGGTCACCATCGTCGAGTTCCTGGACCGGATCGCCCCACTGGAGGACGCCGAGGTCTCCGCCGAACTGGCCAAGCAGTACCGGAGGTTGGGCATCGACGTCCTCACCTCGACCCGCGTCGAGTCGATCGACGAGTCCGGCCCGCAGGTCCGGGTCACCGTCACCGGCAAGGACGGCGCCCAGCAGGTCCTGGAGGCCGACAAGGTCCTGCAGGCGATCGGCTTCGCGCCGAACGTCACCGGCTACGGCCTGGAGAACACCGGCGTGAGGGTCACCGAGCGCGGCGCGATCGACGTCGACGGCCGCTGCCGCACCTCGGTCCCGCACATCTACGCCATCGGTGACGTCACCGCGAAGCTGATGCTCGCGCACGCCGCCGAGGCGATGGGTGTTCTCGCCGCCGAGACGATCGCGGACGCGGAGACCATGGAGCTGGACTACGTGATGATCCCGCGGTCCACGTTCTGCCAGCCGCAGATCGCCAGTTTCGGCTACACCGAGGCACAGGCGCGGGAGAAGGGATTCGATGTCCAGGTCGCCAGGTTCCCGTTCACCGCGAACGCCAAGGCGCACGGTCTGGGCGACGCGACCGGCTTCGTGAAGCTGATCAGCGACGCCACGTACGGCGAGCTGCTCGGCGCCCACCTCATCGGCCCCGATGTCACCGAACTCCTGCCCGAGCTGACCCTGGCCCAGCAGTGGGACCTCACCGTTCACGAGATCGCCCGCAACGTCCATGCCCACCCCACCCTCGGGGAAGCGGTGAAGGAAGCCGTCCACGGCCTTGCGGGCCACATGATCAATATGTAGCGGAGTGTGTTCGGCGCGACAGCGGGCAGGGCCTCGCCGGCACCCGGATCGGTTCGCGACCTCCGGCTGCCGAGCGGCCCTGTCTCCTGTCGCGGCGGATGAGTCAGCGGCACGCGACCCCCGCGCGGCTCGGCCACGGAAGAACTCCCTGCCCGACCGTCGCAAGCGACCTCGCAGCGGGCCCGGGCCGCGCTGCCCTCACAGCTGAGGGAGTCCGCCGCGGCCTGGAGCCGCGGCGGACGTCCGGTCAGGAGGTGAACGGTGTGGAGCCGTCCTCGGCGACGAGTCTCCACAGGTGGTCGGCGGTGCCGGTGTCGTCCCACTGCAGGGCCTGGGCTCCGGACGAGGTGGACATGTTCTGGATGCCGAGGACCATGCCGCTGTTCTTGTTGACGATCTTGGCGTAACCGCCGCCCGCGTCGACGATCGACCAGAGATGGTCGGCGGTCAGGGTGTCGCCCCACTGCAGCGCGGTGGCGCCGGCCGTCTTGGAGGCGTCCTTGATGCCGAGGACCTGCCCGCTGTTGGTGTTGAAGATCTTGTAGTAGCCGTTCTCGGCGGGGACGATCTTCCACCAGTGGTTGGCGGCGCTACTGGCGGACTGCTGCTGGACGGCGCCTCCGGCGGCGATCGAGGAGCCGGAGACACCCAGCTCCAGGCTGCTGTTCTTGTTGGTGATCTTGACGGACGGAGTCTCCGGGTACCAGGACTCCAGCTCGGTGACACCGACGAACTTGCCTGCCTGCGGGGTGAGGACGACCCGGAACTGCGAGGTCGTGATCGTCGGGAAGGTCACCTCGTTGGCGTTGTTCGCGACCGGCGCGGCCGGGGTCTTCGTCTGGCTCGGGACGGTCACCCACGCGCCGTCCTTGAGGTACTGGACGGAGTAGCTCGCCGGGACGCGGATGTTCGCGCCGTCGTCGTACGTGTAGAACTTCACCTCGTTGATCTTGCGTGGCGCGCCGAAGTCGACGCCGAGGTGGTCGGTGGCGTTGGGGGAGCCGGAGTTGGTCCACCTGTTGTCGGGGATCTTGTCGTAGCGGATCCATCCGTCGGTGGCCCGAAGCGGGGCGTCGAAGGTGGTCGGCTTGCAGGTCTGGCCGCTGTGGCAGTGCGGGCCGTTGGAGACGGTGTTGGTGTAGGAGGCGAACGCCTTCGGGTACGGCTGGGTGACGGTCCGGCCCAGCCAGTCCTGCTCGGCCGTCAGCGGGTTGGCCGCCACGTTCATCATCCGCACGGGCTGCGCCGGAGTCACGGGGGCGGCCACGTCCACCGTGATGTTGCCGACCGTGGACGACTGGTGGATGCGCCGGCCGTCCTGGAAGATCTGCAGGCCGCTGCCCTTGCCGTAGTGCGAACCGTCCCGGTCCCAGCGGATCGAGTACGTGTGCCCGTGGTACGGCAGGCTCTCCACCGCGAAGTAGTCCCAGCCCGAGGGGACCAGCGGCTTGAGCACCAGCGTGTTGTTCGCCTGCGGCTTGATGCCCAGCAGACCGTTCAGCACCAGGTCGTTGAAGCTGGAGTGGTTGTAGTGCTCGCTGAAGTTGAATCCGTCGTAGATCCATGTGCCGGTGTCACCGTTGGCGGCCTCGGCGACGTAGGGCTTGCCGTCCTTGTGCTGGAGGTCGGCGAACTGGGCCAGCATCGTCTGGTAGTCGGCCTTGGTGACGAAGCTCTGCGCGGGGTAGTCCTGCAGCAGGTTCGCGAGGCCGGTCAGGATCTGGCTGGTCTGGTACGGCCAGCTCGGACCGTTCCAGTGGCAGCAGTTGGCGTCGTCGCGCTTCTGCTCGGCGGGTATGGCCTGGTAGTTGAAGTAGGGGTTCGTCGCGATCCGGTCGAGCTCGGCGAAGCCGGTTCCCTTGGTGAACTTCAGGGTGTTGGCCCCGGTCTTCATCGGGACCTGCACGGTGACGGACTTCGACTCCGAGAAGCTGCCCCAGCCGCCGGTGGGCGCGTAGCTGACGGTGATCGGGTTCGCGGTGTCGCCGTTGGCGACGAGCTTGTGCGTCGAGGTGCCGGCGGTGCCGTTGGCGTAGTGGACCGTCACCGGGTACGTGCCGTTGCCGGGCGCGTCCACGGTGAACCCGACCGCGCTGTCGTCGAAGTCGATCTGCCCCACGTACTTGCCGTTGGAGGCGGTCGTCGCACTGTGGGTGTTCGCGTGGGTGACGGCGGCCTGCTCGGCCTCGAAGTCGTGCACCCGCTCCAGCGTCGTGGGCCCGAACGGCGCCTTGAACCGCTTGGCATCCGTCAGGTACTTCCACGCGGACGAGTACTGCGCGTCGGGCAGGTTGAACGCCCAGGGGGCGAAGCCCATCGCCTCACGCCAGGTCGTCCTGGTCTGCTTCAGGGTCCCGTTGGTGTTGTCCGTGTTGTAGACCTGCATGAAGAACTCGCGCTGTGGATCCCACAGCGAGTTCTGCACGGCGGCCTTGAGCGAGGCGGCCTTGCCGTCGTACTCGGTGGCGGTCGCCGTGTCGCCGTTCATCGTGGCGATCTTGCTGATCGCCTGGGCGGCGCTGAACATGTACGCGTTGATCGTGGGCCGGTAGCCCCGGCCGCCGCCGAACCAGTCGCTGCTGTGCATCGACGTCTCGGTGTACTCCGTGGCGTCGGACAGCGGGGTCTGGTGGAACAGATCGCTGGCGGACTGCGTACCGTTCACCGTGACGTCGGTGTCGAAGTTGGAGTCCCATCGCTTGTACAGCGCGATGAGGTGGGGGAGATCGGCCTTGATCCCGGCGGCGTCCCCGGTGACCAGGAACCGCTGGTACGCGGCGCTCGTGATCCACTCGCTGAAGTTCCGGGCGCCGGAGTTGCCCGCGCCGCGCAGCCAGAAGTCGAGGTAGTCGCCCGCGTAGTCGCGGTTGTGCAGCCAGCGCCCGTCCAGCAGGTGGTATCCGGTCGCGTCCGGCAGCGCGGTGTACGGGTTGCCGGCGTACCCGATCGGCACGTCGTACTCGGTCGACACGTACCCGGTGCCCGGCACCGTGTAGCGCAACGCCCGCTTGAAGGTGCTCCAGCGGTAGTAGTAGACCTCGTCGATGTCGTTGTCGGGGGTGTCGAGGAACGGGATGTTGTCCTTGTACCACTGCCGCTCGTCGAGCTGGTTGGCGGCGAGGATGGCGTCCTTGTCCAGCGCGACCGCGTCGGGGTCGTCGGCGGCCCGGGCCGCGGGCGCGCCGGGTCCTGCCGACAGGAGGCTGATGGTCAGCACGGAGCCGCACAGGGCGGCCAGGGCGCGACTGCTGCGTCTGGGGCGGAAACGCATCGAGGTGTCCTCCGTTGGGCACTCATGCGGCGGTTCGATATGTTCGATATTGCGAACAGTGTTCGAAATTCTGCGCGACGGTAGTGTCCGACGAGGGAGGAGGTCAAGACATTCGACCGGACCGGTTCCCCTTCGGCCGCAGATTCGACCGGGCCGGTGCCCCTGCGGCCACGTCTCGACCCGATCGGCCTGCCCGGGAAACGCGTTGCCGTGACACTGCGTTGCCCGGCATGCTCACGGGCGTGATCACTGCACATGGCTCAACCGATGCCGCCATCGTCGTACCTCTCGGCGTGCGCGACCTGCTTCCCGGAGACCTGCCGGCCTGCACCTGGTCGGGTTCGGCCACCCATCTGCGCCATGTGGAGCGGGAGTTGGCGCGTGCAGCGGTCGGCGAAGTGGACTACCTGGCCGTATGCACGTCGGCAGACCTGCCGGTGGCGATCGGCGGGGTCGACTACACGGTCTCCGAGGGAGCCGGAACCCTCTGGCAGCTTGCCGTCCTCCCGGCACTGCGGTCTCACGGCCTGGGGACACTGTTGGTCCGAGCCGCCGAGCAGAGGATCGGGGACCGCCGTCTGCGCAGGGCCGAACTCGCCGTGGAGGAGGAGAACGTGCGGGCGCGCGCCCTGTACGAGCGTCTCGGCTACGTCGCGTACGGCCGTGAGGCCGACGCCTGGGACGAGGAAGCACCCGATGGGTCCGTCCGCCGCCACGAGACGATGTGCGTCCTCATGCGAAGGGATCTCGGCGCACCGGCCCGACGGTGAAGGTCCGGTCAGGGCGCCGTTCCGCCGTGGGGCCGCGGGGTGGCTCCCTCGGCTCATCGGTCGAACGGAGGGAGCCTCGGGTTGATGGGCTCCCGAGAACCGATTTCCGCGTATCCGCGAGGCCACTACTGTCCCGGCAGGCCGCGCGGGCACGAGAGCCGAGGCGTCGTGGGCCGCTGCGCGGTCGGCGCCGCCGCGCCACCGAGGCGACCTGCGCGGTGGCCCCTGCCGCAAAGAGTCACGCCTGGTCAGGGGCTGGTTGCGGACATGCGGGCCACGGCACACCGAGAGGGATGCCGACGGAGCGGGTTTGTGGGTAAGAGTGGTGGTGTCGTCGGCGCGTTCGGACGGGCGTTGCGTCCGGGCGGCGCCGCAAGCCGCCGCAAGGGGAGCGTGATATCGATGGGTGTCCCGCACAACAGCCGTCCCGAGTCGGCTGAAGTGCGCCATCCGCAGGGGCCGGACGACTCCGCTGCCAAGATCATCGATCTTCAGCGGCACAATGACCACCTGCAAACGGCCATCACGTCCCATGCGGTGATCGATCAGGCGATCGGAGTGGTCATCGCCCTCGGTGCACTACGCCCTCAGCAGGGTTTCGACGTTCTTAAGGACGTCTCCCAGCACACCAACGTCAAACTGCGCGAGATCGCCGGTCTCATCGTCGACTGGGTGCTCACCCACCACCTGCCCGACGACGTCCAGGAAGCCCTCGACGCAGCGCTGCAGAAGGCGCAGTCCGCCCCCTCGCACGGGATCGCGCCGGACCCGCACGCCGCCGGCGGAAGTGAGCGGACGACGGACGACGGCGAGCACCGGCCGGGTCCCCCACCGCGCGGGTGAGGGCGGGGGCCGTCACGTTCCCCGTCCTCACATCTCCCACGCTACGCCTTGTGCGAAGGCCCGCCAGTGGTGCCGGTGCCAGTGCCGCCGTCGACGTCGCCGCCGGGGATCCTTCGCCTTCTTCCTGATCGGCGGGCCGTTGGCCATGGCGGTCCGGGCTGAGCTGGCCCGGCCGGGAATGCAGTTCCTGTCCGCCGAGCAGTACAACCAGTCGTTCACGATGCACGGCACGATCATGCTGCTGCTCTTCGCCACCCCGACCTTCGCGGGCTTCGCCAATGCGATCATGCCGCTGCAGATCGGCTCACCGGACGTGGCCTTCCCGCGGCTGAACATGCTGTCGTACTGGCTTTTCCTCCTCGGCGGGCTGATCGTGCTCAGCAGTTTCTTCACCACCCAGGGCGCCGCCGACTTCGGCTGGATCGCCTACACCCCGCTCAGCGGGGGCGAGCGCACACCGTATGTCGGCGGCGACATGTGGATCATGGGGCTGGCGCTCGCCGGGTTCGGGACCATTCTGGGCGCGGTCAACTTCATCTCGACGATCATTTGAATCCATTTCTGGACCCTCTTCGTCGGCTTCCACACCACGTTCCTCGTGCAACACTGGCTCGGCGCCGAAGGCAGCATGCCCCGCCGCTATGCCGACTACCTCGCCGCCGACGGTTTCACCGCCCTCAACACCCTCTCCAGTATCGGCGCGTTCCTGCTCGGGCTGTCCACCCTGCCGTTCCTCTGCAACGTCTGGAAGGCCGCCAAGATCGGCAAGAAGATCGACGTCGACTACCCCTGGGGGTACGGCCGGTCCCTGGAATGGGCCACCTCGTGTCCGCCTCCGCGCCACAACTTCATCACGCTGCCCAGGGTCAGGTCCGAATTCCCCGCCTTCGATCTGCACCACCCGCACATCGCCAAGCAGGAGCACGCGGCGAATGTCGGACGGCGTGACGTCATCGAGGCCGAAGGACACCCGGGCGACCGCTCATGAGCAAGGGCCGGAGCGACCGTGCGCACGCCGACCGGAACACGGCACTCGTCGGCGAGGTCGAATGGGCTACCTCAGGGCCCGGATCCACCACCTCCAGGCGCGCGAGGAAGCGGAGGCGCTGTGCTCGCGACTGCCGTGGGCGACCACCGCACAGGCCGAAGAGATCACACGTCACTACATCGAGCAGCGCCTCACTCGCACGCGGCACACACTGGCCCATCACATCGACGAACTGCGTGACCAGTACGAGAACCGCTACCAGGAACTACGACGTGACCTGCTCAAACGCCATGCCGCCAGTGCCTGTGTCGTCCTGGCCGGGTGCGTCGACATCACTGCCGTGGTCGACGCCCTGGGGCACTAGAGGTTGCCCCGTCAACTGCGAACCGGGTCTGGTGTCAGCCGTAGGTCGTGATCAGCCGTCAGGCGTCGAAGCGGTGGCGGGCTGCCTCGATGTGCCCGAAGTAGCGGTGCGTCCAGTCGCACATCGCGTCGACGGTCGAGCGCAGGCCCTGGCCCGGCTCGGTGAGGGTGTACTCGACACGCGGAGGGACGGTGGGGTGCACGTCTCTCACGACCAGGCCGTTGCGCTCCAGCATGCGCAGGTTCTGGGTGAGCATCTTGTGGCTGATGCCCTCGATCTGGTTCCGCAGTTCGCTGAAGCGCAGCGTGCGTTCACCGAGAGTCTCCATGATCAGTAACGCCCACTTGTTGGCGACGTCGGAGAAGATCTCTCGCGCCAACGAGTCCGCGCGCCTGAAGTCCGCTTCCTCGGACGGGCCCTTGCTCTGTTTGGTCACCATCGGGTTCCTCAGTCACTGAAAAGTGCGTTCTTCCATGTCAGCGCACACTCTCCTACGGTTCCTGAGTAACCACAAGAGACCGAAGGTGCCTGGTCGGGTGTACATGAGCCCACAGGCGCTACGGACGAGGAGGCAGGCAGCATGGCCATCAACCTGGTGAACCCGAGTGGATTGCCCAAGATCGACGTCTACCGGCAGGTGTCGATCGCGACTGGATCGAAGCTGGTCTTCATCGCCGGCCAGGTCGCCTGGGACGCCGAGGGAACCACGGTCGGCGAAGGCGACCTGGCCGCCCAGGTCGAGCAGTGCTACCTCAACATCGACACCGCCCTGGCCGAGGCCGGCGGCTCCTTCGACGACGTGGCGAAACTGACCTTCTACGTCGTCGACTGGACCCCCGACAAGATGCCCTCGCTCCTGGAGGGTGTCTCCCGGGCGTCCGCCAAGCTGGGCATCACCCCGGTCCCGCCGGCGACGCTGCTGGGTGTCGCGGCCCTGGACGTCCCCGACCACCTGGTCGAGATCGAAGCCACCGCGATCCTCGACTGAACAGACGAACTGAACCGATGAACTGAACCGATGAACTGAAGAGTTGGACTGAATAGATGCACTTCGCCCACTGGGAGCAGCCCAGCCAGTGGGCGGCGTGACCGTTCGCCGGGGGCCCGGGTGCCCGGTCGGACAACCCCATCAGGCCGGGGCCTGGATGATCGCCTTGCCTTGGGTCATCAGCCGGCAGAACACCGAGGTGTTCGACGGCACCCAGGTGACCGACGTCGTCGTGGGCACCGTCCTGGTGGTGCTGTCAGGCCTGTCCCTGCTGCTTCTCAAGCTGTCGGAGCGTCACGACCCCGACAGGGGGCGCAAGGGGCGAGCGAGTCCGGAACCGGGCAGGGGCAGTCTCCACGGGTGCGATAGGGAGTCCCAGGAGAGCCGCGGGGTGGAGCGCCTGACCACGGGCCCGATCCATCACGGTCGGTCGGGCACGATCGTCGCCGCGCAGTCCGTCTCGTGAGGTGGTGCGGTACCAGTGGGTACAAAGACGACTTGCCGCAGTGCAGGCTGATCATCGGCGATCTGTCGTCGAATTCCCCAAAGGGTTGAGCGTTTGTCGCGCTATCTCCACCATTTCCCTGTCACAAGTGCCCGGAGGCGCGGCCCCGGGCCTCACCACCGCAGAAGCGAGTCGAGCATGGTGCGTGTCCGTTCCTCCCTGGCGGAGCTGCCCTCCTACGTCCCGGGTCGCAAACTCCCCGGTGCGATCGTCCTGGCCAGCAACGAAACCCCGTACGGGCTGCTGCCGGGCGTCGCCGGAAGGCTCGCCGAACTGGCGGGCGGCGTGTCGCGCTATCCCGACCTGAGCGCCACCCGCCTCGTGCAGGCCATCGCCGACCACCACGGAGTCGACCCCGAGCGGATCGCGGTGGGCGCGGGCTCCTCCGAGGTCTGCGGCCAGCTGCTGCACGCGGTCGTCGCAGCGGGCGACGAGGTCGTCTTCGGCTGGCGCTCCTTCGAGGCGTACCCGATCCTCACGGCCGTGGCGGGCGGTTCGGCGGTCCGGGTGCCGCTGCGCGACCACGCGCTGGACCTTGACGCGATGGCGGCGGCGATCACCGCCCGGACCCGGCTGGTCTTCGTCTGCAACCCCAACAACCCCACCTCCACCGCGGTCGGCGACAAGGCCCTGCGTGACTTCGTCGACCGTGTGCCCGGGGACGTACTGGTGGTCGTCGACGAGGCCTACCGGGAGTACGCCGACCCGGCGCTGGTCCCCGACGGCCTGGCCCTGCTCGGCGACCGGCCCAACGTCGTGGTGCTGCGCACGTTCTCCAAGGCGTACGGCCTGGCGGGCCTGCGCGCCGGTTACTGCGTCGCGCCCCCGGAGATCGCCGCCCATGTGCGCAAGACCCAGGTGCCGTTCAGCGTCAGCGCACTCGCGCAGGAAGCCGCCGTCGTCGCCCTCGGCGAGCACGCTGAGGTCGCCCGCCGGGCCGCGCTGACCACCGCGGAGCGGGAGCGGATGACCGGGAGACTGCGCGCACTCGGCTTCGAGGTCCCCGCGTCCCAGGCCAACTTCGTGTGGCTGCCGCTCGCGGACGACAGCGCCGACTTCGCCCTGCACTGCCTGGACGGACGGGTCGTGGTCCGTCCGTTCCCGGGTGAGGGGGTCCGGGTGACGATCGGCCTGCCGGAGGAGAACGACACCCTCCTCGCCCTCGCCGCGGCGTGGAGAGGCTGACGGCCGTGGGCCCCACCGCCTACGAGCGGCACCGGGCGCTGCTCCACGACGTCGTACGGGCCATGGCGGCCGGTGAGTGCCGTATGCCCTTCACGGCGGCGACCGGGCAGGACGCCGCGGATGCGGGCATGCGATCGACCCGGACGGCCGCGAAGGTCTTCGCCTCCCTGCTGGGACGGCCCTTCGACCTCGACCAGCCGGGCGAACTGGGCCGGGTGGCCACCGAGTTCTCCCCGTACGGGATAGCCATGGGCATCGGCTATCCGCACTGCGATCCCGCGGCGCTGGTGACCGCGGCCACGCGGGCGACGGCCGGATGGCGTGCCGCGGGCCCGTCCGAACGCGCCGGTCTGGCCGTGGAGATCCTGCGCCGGCTCAACACCCGAAGTCACGAACTGGCCCTCGCGGTGCACCACACCACCGGCCAGCCGCCGACGGCGGCGCTCCGGGCCGCCGGACCGCGCGCCCAGGACCGCGCGCTGGAGGCGGTGGCCCAGGCCTTCGCCGAGTCCGAGCGCGTTCCGGCCGACCTGCGCTGGGAGAGCGTCCGGGGGCGGGGACGGCCGCTGGAGATGCGGGGCACCTGCACCCTGGTGCCCCGCGGGGTGTCCCTGCTCATCGGCTGCGCCGACTATCCGCTCTGGAACGGCTACCCGGGCCTGTTCGCCAGCCTCGTCACCGGCAATCCCGTGATCGTGGCTCCGCACCCGAGGGCCGTACTGCCGCTGGCGATCACCGTGCGCGTGGCCCGGCAGGTGCTGGCGGAGGCCGGTCACTGCCCGGACATCGTGACGCTCGCGGTGGCCCCGCCGGAGGAGCGGCTGCACCGGCGGCTGGCCACGGACCCGGCCGTGCGCATCGTCGACTTCACCGGGTCGGCGCGGTTCGCCGACTGGCTGGAGCAGAACGCCCGGCAGGCCGTCGTGTTCGCCCAACGGACCGGCCTGAACACGGTGATCGTCGACTCCACCGACGACTACCGCTCTCTCGTGCGCGGCCTCGCGGCCTCCCTGTGCCGGTGCAACGGCAGGCTCCGCACCACCCCGCAGAACCTCCTGGCGCCGGCGGCGGGCATCGCGACGGACGAAGGACGCAAGAGTCTGCGGGACCTCGGCGCCGACCTCGGCGAGGCGGTGGACCGGCTGCTCGGGCACCCCGCCCGGGTGGCAAGGCTGGTGGGAGCGATCACCGACGACACGGTCGCGGCGGAACTCGCGCGGGCCACGCGGTGCGGCACGGTGGTGCACCCCTCGCAGGCGCTGCGTCATCCGGACCATCCCCACGCCGACGTGCGCAGCCCGCTGCTCGTCCGCCTGGACGCACGGGACGAACGGATCTACGCCCGGGAGTGGCCGGGACCGGTGGCCTTCCTGATCGGCACCGACTCGACCGCGCACAGCCTTGAACTGTTCCGCCGTACCGTGGGCCGCCACGGCGCGCTGTACGCGGCGGTCCACTCGACCGATCCGCTGGTGCTGGCGGTCGCCGAGGCGGCGGCGCTGGACGCCGGAACGCACCTGGTGCAGAACCTCGCGGACGACCTCCCAGCCGACCCCTCCTCGGCCGGATCGGACCTCCCGGCCGGGGGCGCCCATTTCGTCACCGGCCGGTTCCGGGTCGTACGGTCCCGCCGGCACGTCGCCGCGGCGGCGTGAACGGCGCGCTCAGGCGCTCCAGTCGGCTCCTCGCCCCCGCACCTCGTCGAAGACCAGCCAGGTGCGGGTCGACCGCACGCCCGGAATCGCCTGGATGTTCTCCAGCACCACGCGGCGCAGCAGTGCGTTGTCGGGCGTGCGGACCAGGGCGAGGACGTCGACGTCCCCCGTGACGAGGGCGACGTGCTCGATGTAGGGGATCTCGCGCAGCTCGCGCGAGATGTCCCGCCACGCGTTCTGCTCGATGGACATCGTGACGTACGCGCTGGTGCCGAGGCCCGCCCGTTGCGGGTTCAGCTGGGCGGTGAAGCCGGTGACGACCTCGTCGGCCAGCAGCCTGCCGATCCGCGTGTAGGCGTTGGCGCGTGAGATGTGCACCTGGTCGGCCAGGGCCCGGACCGACACCCGGCCGTCCTTCAGCAGCCGGGCCAGGATCTGCCGGTCGATGGCGTCGAGCGGGACGGGGACGGCAGTTCGTCCGGTCTCCTGGACCGGCGCGGGGAATTCCTCGGACACATTGCTCTCCCGGGACGCGGGATCCGGCAGTTCATCGCCGGTTCCGCCGAAGTATTGAACACATATTCCGCAGTAGCGACCATTCTCCCGTCAAGTGTCCAGAGAAAGCGAGCGCCCTCCATGTCCGTGAAGAGCCTCCGACAGACGGTCCAGGGCCTCCTGCCGTCGCTCACGCCGGTGCGGTTCGTGGCCGAGGACGGCACGCCGGTGGCCAGGCCGCCGGCCGCGTACGCCGAGCCCCCGGCCGAGGTCCTGCGCGAGGCCCACCGGCGGATGGTGCTGGGGCGCCGGTTCGACACCCAGGCGACCGCCCTCACCAAGCAGGGGCGGCTCGCGGTCTACCCCTCCAGCCGGGGGCAGGAAGCCTGCCAGGTCGGCGCCGCGCTGGCGCTGCGCCCTGACGACTGGCTCTTCCCGACCTACCGGGACTCCGTCGCCCTGGTCACCCGCGGCATCGATCCCGTCGAGGTGCTGACAC
Organism: Streptomyces bottropensis ATCC 25435; assembly: GCF_000383595.1. Taxonomy (NCBI): domain Bacteria; kingdom Bacillati; phylum Actinomycetota; class Actinomycetes; order Kitasatosporales; family Streptomycetaceae; genus Streptomyces; species Streptomyces bottropensis. Next base: position 4,866,277 of record NZ_KB911581.1, read on the forward strand.
TGCTGCGCGGCGACTGGCACTGCGGCTACGACCCCGCCGCGACCCGCACCGCGCCCCAGTGCACCCCCCTGGCCACCCAGGTCCTGCATGCCACCGGCATGGCGGAGTCCTTGCGCCGCAAGGGCGAGGACGGCGTGGCGATGGCTCTCGTCGGTGACGGCGCCACCAGCGAGGGCGACTTCCACGAGGCACTGAACTTCGCGGCGGTCTTCCGCGCGCCGGTCGTCTTCTTCGTCCAGAACAACAAGTACGCGATCTCCGTTCCGCTGGCCCGGCAGACCGCGGCGCCCGCCCTCGCCTACAAGGGCGTCGGCTACGGGGTGCGCTCCGAACAGGTCGACGGCAACGACCCGGTCGCCGTCCTGGCCGTGCTGACCGGGGCCGTGGCCCACGCCCGCGCCGGCCACGGCCCCGTCCTCGTCGAGGCGCACACCTACCGCATGGACGCCCACACCAACGCCGACGACGCCACCCGCTACCGGGACGCGGACGAGGTCGAGCAGTGGCGGGCCGCCGACCCGCTCACCCGCCTGGAGACGTATCTGCGGGCGCGCGGCGCGCTCACCGACCAGGACATCGCAGCCGTGGGGGAGGAGGCGGAGGCACTGGCCGCGGAGCTGCGCGCCGGGATGAACGCCGAGACCGTCGGCGACCCGCTGGAGCTGTTCGACCACGTCTACGCCGAGCCGACCCCGCAACTGCGCGAACAGCGCGCCCTGCTGGCGGCCGAACTGGCCGAGGCGGTCGAGACCGCCGAGACGGCCCGGTCCGCCGCGCCCGCCGACATCGCCACGCCGTACGCCCAGGAGGACTGACCACCATGACCAAAGTGACGATGGCGCAGGCGCTGAACACCGCGCTGCGCGACGCGCTGAGCGAGGACGAGCGGGTGCTGGTCTTCGGCGAGGACGTCGGCCCGCTCGGCGGTGTCTTCCGGATCACCGACGGGCTGACCCGTGACTTCGGCGAGGAGCGCTGCTTCGACACCCCGCTGGCCGAGGCCGGCATCGTGGGTCTGGCCGTCGGCATGGCGATGGGCGGCTTCCGGCCCGTCGTCGAGATGCAGTTCGACGCCTTCGCCTACCCCGCGTTCGAGCAGATCGCCTCGCACGTCGCCAAGCTGCGCAACCGCACCCGTGGACGGCTGACCCTGCCGATGGTCATCCGCATCCCCTACGCCGGCGGCATCGGCGGAGTCGAGCACCACTGCGACTCCAGCGAGGCGTACTACGCGCACACCCCCGGGCTGAAGGTCGTCACCCCCGCGACCGCTCAGGACGCGTACTGGCTGCTGCGGGACGCCGTCGCCGACCCCGACCCGGTGGTCTTCCTGGAGCCCAAGAAGCTGTACTGGTCGAAGGAGGACACCGACCTCCGGCACCGCGGCGCCCTGCCCTTCGGCCGGGCGGCGATCCGGCGGGAGGGCCGCGACGCCACACTCGTCGCCTACGGCCCGTCGGTCCCGGTCGCCCTGGCCGCGGCCGAGGCTGCGGCGGCCGAGGGCATCGACCTGGAGGTCGTCGACCTGCGCACCCTCGTGCCCTTCGACGACGAGACGGTCACCGCGTCCGTACACCGCACCGGCCGCTGCGTGGTCGTCCAGGAGGCCCAGGGCTTCGCCGGCGTCGGAGCGGAGATCGCCGCACGCGTCCAGGAACGCTGCTTCCACTCCCTGGCCGCGCCCGTCCTGCGGGTGACCGGCTTCGACATCCCCTACCCGCCGCCCAAGCTGGAGCACGCCCACCTGCCCGGCGTCGACCGGATCCTCGACGCCGTCGACCGTCTCCAGTTCGCCGACGACCCGGACGTCCGGCACCTCGGCCTGCCGAAGGGAGCAGCCGCATGACCACCGCGACACACGCCGAACAACTGTTCCGGCTCCCCGACCTCGGTGAGGGCCTCACCGACGCCGAGATCGTCGAGTGGAAGGTCGCGGTCGGCGACACGGTCACGATCGACCAGATCGTCGTCGAGGTCGAGACCGCCAAGGCGGCGGTGGAGGTGCCGGTCCCGTACGCGGGCACGGTGCTGCGCCTGCACGCGGAGGCGGGCACGCCACTGGCGGTGGGAGAGCCGCTGATCACGGTGGGTGCGGCCACCTCCGGCGGGAACGGCGACCGGGGCGCGGGCCCGATCGGCCCGTCCCTCGCCGGGTCCGCCGGGGAAGCCGCTCGACCGGACACCGCGGCGGAACGGTACCGGGAGGAGGAGCAGGCCGGCTCCGGCAACGTCCTGATCGGCTACGGCACCGGCCACGGCCCGGCCCCGCGCCGCCGGCGCAGACACCCCGGCGCGTCGTCGGCCACCGGCGCGCCCCTGGTCGTCGGCCACACGCCTGCCGGAGGCGGCGCCACGGCGGCCGATCGCCCGGTACCGCCGGCGCCCTCCGCACGGCAGACGGCGCCGACGCCGGTCGACGGACCCACGCGGCTCACCGCGCCCCGCGCCATCTCGCCGCTGGTCCGCAGGATGGCCCGGGACCACGGGATCGACCTCGCCGCTCTGACGCCCTCCGGCCCGGCCGGCATCGTGCTGCGCCGTGACGTGGAGCGGGCCGTCGAGCTGGCCCGGCAGACCGTGTCGCGGCCCGCGCCCGCGCCGGCTCCGCGACCGCAGCGGGACCCCGCACCGGCGGGCCCCGAACGCATCCCGCTGCGCGGACTGCGCCGCGCGGTCGCCGACAAGCTCTCCCGCAGCCGCACCGAGATCCCCGACGCCACCACCTGGGTCGACGTGGACGCCACGGGCCTGCTGCGGGCGAAGAGGGAACTGAACGCCGCCGCACCGGGCGGCCGCGTCGGGCTGCTCGCCCTGCTGGCCCGCATCTGTGTCGCCGGACTGGCCCGCTTCCCGGAGCTGAACTCCACCGTCGACACCGAGCGTCGCGAGATCGTCCGCTTCGACGAGGTGCATCTGGGTTTCGCCGCCCAGACCGACCGCGGCCTGATGGTCCCCGTCGTCCGTGACGCCCACCGTCTGACGACGGCCCAACTGGCCGCGGAACTTGCCCGGTTGACCGAACTCGCCCGAGGCGGCAACCTCCCGCCGGCGGCGCTGACCGGCGGCACGTTCACCCTCAACAACTACGGGGTGTTCGGTGTCGACGGATCGACACCCATCATCAACCACCCCGAGGCCGCCCTCCTCGGTGTGGGCCGCATCGTCGACAAGCCGTGGGTGGTGGACGGGGAGCTGACCGTCCGCAAGGTCACCCAGCTGTCGTTCAGCTTCGACCACCGCGTGTGTGACGGCGGCGTGGCCGGCGGCTTCCTGCGCTACGTCGCCGACTGCGTGGAACGCCCGTCGATCCTGCTCGCCGACGTCTGACGGGACTCTCCACCGTCTCTGCTCGCCACTGCGCCCAGGACGCAGTGCACCCCTCGATCGACCGAACGTTCGGCCTGGAGTTCCCCCTTGCCCACCGCCTTTCACTCCGCCGTCACCCACTTGGCCGCCGTGACCGGACCGGCCGCGGTCGCCCGGTCCCCCCGCCATGCCCCCGCGAAGGAGCCCACCCATGCCTGACGAGGTCTATCTGATCGACGGCGCCCGCACCCCCCTGGGCCGCCACCGAGGGGCGCTGGCCTCCGTACGCCCCGACGACCTGGCCGCCCTCGTCGTCCGGGAGGCGGTGGAGCGCTCCGCGATCCCGGGCGAGGCCGTCGACGAGGTGATCCTCGGCTCCGCCAACCAGGCCGGCGAGGACAACCGCAACGTGGCCCGCATGGCGGCGCTGCTGGCCGGACTGCCGCACACCGTGCCCGGATACACCGTCAACCGGCTGTGCGCGTCCGGCCTGACGGCCGTGGCCTCCGCCGCCCAGACCGTACGGGCGGGCGAGGCCGACCTGGTCGTGGCGGGCGGCGTGGAGTCGATGACCCGCGCGCCCTGGGTGATGGCCAAGCCCGGCACCCCCTGGGCCCGCCCCGGCGAGGTGCACGACACCCCCCTCGGCTGGCGGTTCACCAACCCGCGCTTCTCCGCCGACACCACCCTGTCGATGGGCGAGACCACCGAGGAACTCGCCGCCCTGGACGGCATCACCCGCCTGGAGGCGGACTCCTTCGCGCTGCGCAGCCACCGCCGGGCCGTCGCCGCCCAGCAGGCCGGCCGGTTCGCCCGGGAGATCGTCCCGGTGCCGGTCGAGGACGGCGAGGTCACCCAGGACGAAGGGCCCCGGTCGGCCACCTCACTGGAGCGGCTGAGCGGGCTGCGCACCTCCTTCCGCGGCGACGGGATCGTCACCGCGGGCAATTCCTCGCCACTGTCCGACGGGGCGGCCGCCGTGGTGGTGGCGAGCGGGGCGGCGGTCGAACGGTACGGCCTCACGCCACGGGCCCGTGTCGTCACCGCCGCCTCGGCCGGGGTCGAACCCCGTCTCATGGGGCTCGGCCCCGTGCCGGCCACCGCCAAGGCGCTGGACCGGGCGGGCTGGAGCATCGACGACCTGGACGCCATCGAGGTGAACGAGGCGTTCGCCTCCCAGGTGCTGACGGTGGTGCGCCGACTGAAGCTCGACGAGGACCGGGTCAACGCCGACGGCGGCGCGATCGCCCTGGGTCACCCGCTCGGCTGCTCGGGCACCCGCATCGTGCTCGCCCTGCTCGGCCGACTGGAGCGCGAGGACGGCCGCCGGGGCCTGGCGACCATGTGCGTGGGCGTCGGGCTGGGCGTGTCGCTCCTGGTGGAGCGCGTATGAGCACGGCTGCTTCATCCTCGTACGACACCCTCCTCGTCGACGAACACGCGGACCGGGTCGTGGTCACCCTGCACCGGCCCGAGGCCCGCAACGCCATCGACGCCCGTATGATCACCGAACTCCACCACCTGTGCGAGGAGTTGGAGCGCACCCCGCGCCTCATGCTGCTCACCGGGCACGGCGGGGTCTTCGCCGGCGGCGCCGACATCGCCGAACTGCGCGCACGGGGCCGCGACGAAGCCCTGCGGGGCATCAACAGCCGCCTCTTCGAACGGGTCCGCCGACTGCCCCTGCCCACCGTGGCCGCCGTCGACGGCTGGGCCCTCGGCGGGGGTGCCGAGCTGGCGTACGCCTGTGACATTCGGATCGCCGGTCCCGACGCGGTGTTCGGCAACCCCGAGCCGGGCCTCGGCATCCTCGCCGCCGCCGGGGGCTGCTGGCGGCTGAGGGAACTCGTCGGCGAGTCGGTGGCCAAGCAGGTGCTGCTGGCCGGCCGGAACCTCGACGCGGCCGCCGCGCTCGCCTGCGGGCTGGTCATGGACGTCGTACCGGCGCAGCGGCTGACCGCCGAGGCGCATGCCCTGCTCGACCGCATGGCCCGCGCCTCGGCGCTCGCCCTGCGCCTCACCAAGCTCGTCACGGACGCCCCCGGCGCCCACCCGGTCGCCGACGACCTCGCCCAGGCCGTGTTGTTCGAGGGCCGCGACAAGCAGGAGCGCATGACGCGCTTCCTGGACAGGAACGGAGGCCGGGCATGACCTCGGCAGCAGCAGGAGCGGCAGCAGCCGCAGAAGCAGAAGGACAGCAAGCGGCACCGCCCGCGGTCGTGGGGGTGATCGGTGGCGGCCGGATGGGCGCCGGTATCGCGCAGTCCTTCGCGGCCGTCGGGTCCTCGGTGGTGGTCGTGGAACAGGACGCCGAAGCCGCGGACGCCGCCGTCGAGCGCATCGCCGCCGCCCTGCGCCGGGGCGGGGCCGAGGACGACGCGTTCCGGCTCACCGTGGTGGCTTCGGTGTCCGAACTGCCCCGCGACGCCGATCTCGTCGTCGAGGCGGTGCCGGAGGACGCGGCGCTCAAGGCCCGCCTGCTCGCCGCGGCCGAACAGGCCGTGGGGGAGCGGTGCGTGCTCGCCAGCAACACCAGCTCCCTGTCGGTGACCGACCTCGCGGCGGCCCTGCGGCGCCCCGGCCGGTTCCTGGGCATGCACTTCTTCAACCCCGTGCCGGTCTCCGCCCTGATCGAGGTGGTCCTGGCGCCCGGCACCACCGGCGACACCCTGGAATCGGCCGTCGGCTGGACCCGCGCCCTCGGCAAACAGGAGGTGGTCGTCGGCGACTCGCCCGGCTTCGCCAGCAGCCGCCTGGGTCTCGCCCTCGGACTGGAGGCGATCCGCATGGTGGAGGAGGGCGTCGCCGCCCCCGACGCCATCGACACCGCCATGTCCCTGGGCTACAAGCACCCCATCGGGCCGCTGCGCCTGACCGACCTGGTCGGACTCGACGTACGCCTCGCCATCGCCGACCACCTGCACACCACCCTCGGCGAACGGTTCGCACCGCCCCGACTGCTGCGGGAGATGGTCGCCCGCGGCGAACTCGGCCGCAAGAGCGGACAGGGGTTCTACGCATGGCCGTGACCGACACCCCCGCTTCCCACGGTGTGTCGTACGAGGTCACCGACGCCGTCGCCGTCATCGAACTGCGCGGGGGCGCCGGCGGCAACGCTCTCGACGCACACCTGCGCAGCGCGCTCCTGACGGCGGCCCGTCGGCTCACCACGGACGCCGGCCGGCACGTACGGGCAGCCCTGATCACCGCCCGCGGACGGCACTTCTGCGTCGGCCAGGACCTCAAGGAGCACGCCCGGCTGCTGAAGGACGCACCGGGCGCCGCCTTCGCCAACATCCCCGAGCACTACAACCCGCTGGTCAAGGAACTCCAGGCGCTGCCCATCCCGGTGGTCGCCGCCGTCGAGGGCGCCTGCGTCGGGGCCGGCCTCGGCATCGCGCTCTGTGCCGACGTGCGGGTCGCCGCCGAGAGCGCCCGGTTCGCCACCGCCTTCACCGGTGTCGCCCTGGCCTCCGACTCCGGTGTCGCTCGCGCCCTCGCCCGCCAGCTGGGCCCCTCACGGGCGGCCGGGCTCATGCTCCTCGGGGACGCGTTCTCCGCGCGGGACGCGGAGCAATGGGGCCTGGTGCACCGCGTCGTGGTGGACGGCTCGGCCGCCGCCGAGGGGCTGGCTGTGGCCCGTGCGCTGGCCGCCGGGCCCACCGCGGCCCACCGGGAGACCAAGGCGCTGCTGCGGTCCGCGGCCGCCGCGAGCCTGCCGGCCGCGCTGGACCGCGAGTCCGTCGTCCAGCGGCGGCTCGGCTCCACCGCCGACCACCGCGAGGCCGTCGAGGCCTTCCTCGAACGGCGCGCTCCGGTCTTCCGGGGCCACTGACCGCCGCCTGTGCAACCGTCTCCGCATCCGCATCCGCATCCGTGTCCGTGTCCGCGTCCTCATCCGCGGCACGGTCTCGGCACGGAAGGGGGCACGCACCGATGGTTCCTCGGTCCGTGCCCCCTTCGCGTCGCGGGCATGTGGCCTACGGCGCGTCCACGACCGTCCCCGTCACCACCGGCCGGCCGGGTACCGGTTCGCCGTCCTCGCCGGTCAGCGCCAGGCGCAACGACTCGGCCGGTTCGGCCACCCTGTCCTTCACCGTGGGCACCGTGATGTCGCCGGTCGTGCTCCCGGCGGGGATGTCGGTCAACAGCCACAGGCCCGCCTGCGACAGCGGGCGCTCCGGATCGGGCTCCTCACCGGTGTTGTCCCTCAACCACCGCGGATCCACGTCCTTGGTGGACAACTCGACGCCGTCGGTGACCGGTAGCACCCGGAGATCCCGCACGAGCTCCACCTCGGCCGGCGACGAGAGCGACACCCGCCAGGTCAGCTTTCCGCCCTCGGTCACCCGGTCGGCGACCGGCGTCAGCGTCATCTCGGGCTCGGGGTCGTCGTTCACCGCGGTGACGCCGCCCAGATACGTGCCGACGACCGCGCCGCGCACGGCCTTGGCCACCAGATCCTGGCTCTGGTCGTAACCGAAGCGGGTGTCGCCCTCGACCACGACCGGCACCTTGATCGGGCTCACCCCGGGCCTTACCGTGATCAGCTTGTCCACGGCGCGGCCGGTCTCCGGGTCCAGGACCGAGAAGCGGACCTTGCCGCTGCCGTGGCCGGAGACCTTGACCGGTATCTGGTACGTGCGGGTGCCGGAGTCACCCTCCTGGACCGTGAGCCGGCCGATGTCGACGCGCGGAAGGGCGGCGGCGGTGACCGCCGGAGTACCCGGTGACCAGCCCCAGGCATCCATCACCCAGGCTCGCCCGGACCGTGAACGCGACGTCAGCTCAAGGGACTTGACATGCTTGAGGTCGAACCGGCCACGGGTGGCGGCGGTCAGCGGGACCCGTACCTCGCGCGCCCAGTACGAAGCGGTGCGCTCGGTGCCGGGCAGCCCCGCGACCTTCACACGACCGAGCTCGGCCCTGCGGCCGGCGGAGTCGGTCAGGGACACGTCCAGCTTGGTACCGGCGGTGTTCGGCGGCACGATCACCCGCAGAGCCAGATCCTTGGCGCCGGTCAGGGAGAGCGGCTCGGCCGGCGTGACCTTCGTCGCCCTGCCGGCCGCGGACCACTTCAGTGCGACGGCGCTGCGGCCCGCCTCCTTCTCCGTCTGCCACCAGGCGAAGTGCGGGGACGCCCCCCGGACGCCCTTGCCCAGGCACGCCCTGGCCGGCGCGGGGTCGACCGCCGCGCACAGCCTGCCTCCGCCGGTCACCTTCACTCCGCCGTCGGGCAGGAATCCGCCGGTGCGGCGGGCGCCGACGGCGTGGGTCAGCACCCGGGCCGGGTCGGCCGACGGGGCGCGCCGGTCCGAGCCGTCCAGCAGCGGGCGCACGCGGTCGTCGCCCGCCACGAACAGCCGGGCCGCCGCGGCTATGTAGGTGGCGCCGGCCTTGTGCTGCTGGTCGGCGGTGAGCCGGGTACGGGCGCCCGGGGAGCACACCGCGTCCCGCTCGTCGCTCTCGGGGTCGTCCGAGAAGTCGTCGAAGGCGGGCGCCTCGGCCTGGCCCGGCGTCCACTCGGTGTTGAAGAAGTTGTGGTTGGCGCCGACCATGTACACGGCGCTGTGCAGGGCCTTGCCCTTGCTGACGCCGCGCGTGCCGTCCACGTACACCTGGCCCTGGAGGTCGGAGACGTCGCCGTCACAGCCGGGCAGGATGGTCGCGGACGGGACGTCGGGCACGGGGTTCTGGCCGAAGATCGTGGGTCCGATGAGCACGGTCCCGCGGATCTTCCAGCGGACCGGGCCGCGGTAGCCGTCCTGCGCGGCGGGCGCCGGGTAGAGGCTGTCCATCGCGGCCCGGTCGACTCCCTCGCCGCCGCGCGAGTGACCGACGAGCAGGACGCGGGAGAGGTCGGCCGGGGGCGCGTCGCGCACCACGGGCGGGGCGTCGGCCCGGTCGGCGCTCCAGCCGGCCCAGCGCGCGAGGTGCTGCCGCACCAGCGAGGAACGGGCCTGCGCGCCGCCGTCCTCGGCCTGCCAGTCCTGGCCGTTGATGCCGTTCGCCGAGATCGACACCGTCATATAGCCCTGGGACGCCAGCAGTTTCTGGTCCCGCAGATAACCCCTGTGGCTGGGGATCGCCTTCTGCCCGGCCGGGCAGGGCCATTCACCGGTGACGTCCTCGCCGCCCGGCTTGTGACAGGTGCTGTGCCGGCCGTGCAGGAACAGCGCGAGGGGCCGCTTGCCGGTGGCGCCCTTCGGCGCGACGACGACGGCCCGCATCTCGACGGGCTCGGGGAATCCGGGCAACCGCACCGGGGGAAGGCCGTACTCGCCGGAGACCGTGCGGTACGCGCCGGGCCTGCCGGGGTCGACGGAGTTCGCCGGCGGCTGTGCCGAGGGCCGCATGGTGTCCGGGGAACGGTCCTCGCTCCCGCCGGAGTCGCCGGCCGCCGCGTCCAGTCGGCGTCCGGCCGCCATGACCCTGAGGTCCTTCAGCGGGATGTCCTGGTCGAGCGCGAGCCGGAACGTACGCCCGTCCTTGGCCGCCTTCGGGACGCCGAGCAGCCGGCCACCGGTGTGGAACTCGACCCGGGCGTCCCCCATGGGCACATTCCGCCCGGACCGCCAGACCAGCTTCCGTACCAGTCCTTGGTCGGTGACGCTCCATCCCTTCGGCAGGTCGTCGTCCGACGCCGCCGATACCGCCGCCGGTGCGCCGGACGGCTGTTGGGCCTGGGCCAGTCCGGGTGATCCCGCCAGTGCCGCGAGCACGGCAACGGCGATGACACCTGTTCGCCGGGTACGGATCAAGGGTCCCTCCTCACGCTTCGAGCGCGGGCGCCCCGTACGTACCGGGAGCGCCTCACGCCACGAAGGAGGTGAAACGGGACCTGTGGGTTGCCTGTGTCGGTCGAACTCACTTGCGCATTAGCGGAAGTGAGCCACCGACGACTCGCGCCCGGCCCGCGCGTGTCCCGCCCTGCGGGACCGCAGGACGGTCAGGAGCTGCGCTGGAGCGCCCTGGTGTCGTCCGACCGCTCGGCCGCCTTCGGCTGCGTGGACCAGTAGGGAGCGGCGTGGGCCAGCGCCCTGCCCTCCAGCAGGGTGACCATCCGTTCGAAGAGCCGGACGGCGGCCGGGCCGCTCCAGTCCTCGGCCAGCACCTCGCGCGGCAGCCCGGGGTCGCGGAAGGGCAGTTTGCGCCAGTGGTCGACGACAGCGAGGTAGGTGACGAAGGCGTGCTGCCCGTCGATGACCGCGGCCTCGCCGAGGAGGTCCGCCTCCCCGTCGTACTCGCCGATGAACTCGCGGTAGCGCCGGTCGATCTCGTCGAGGTCCCAGCCGCCCCGGACCATGGCCGTCAGGTTCTGCCCGGCGACGTAGTCGCCGACGAAGACGGCGCACTGCTCAGTGAGGTCCAGTTCGGCGATGGCGCGCTGCGCGGCCGGGAGCATTCTCGCCGGCGCGATCCAGACCGCCGATCCGATGTTGCCGAAACCGAGCGAGGTGAGGTGCGCGGTCAGCTGGTGTCGCAGGGCACGAGCGGACTCGGGGACGGAGAAGTTCACGAAGCACCAGCCGTCCCCGAGATCGGCCGGCTGCCGGGCGTGCCAGATGATCTCGTCGCCCGCGGCGAGTGCCTCCAGCGCGGTCGGCGTCAGTGTGTAGCCACGCATCCCCGCGCGGCTCTCCGACTCCAGCCAGCCGCGCTTCTTGAGCCGGAAGACCGCCGTCCGCACGCTGGGCGCGTCCAGACCCAGCTCGGTCAGCAGTTCGACTGTGCCGGCGATGGGCATCCAGTTGCCCATCTTGCGGACGATGGCGCCGAGGAAGCTCACGAGCACTGTCCGGGAACGACGCCCGGCCGCCGTGGGCCGGTCGCCTTTGATCGTACTCATTCCAGTGAGTATGCCGGACGGGCATCCGACGACCGGACCGGCCCGGTCAGCGCGGCGACCCACTCCTCGGGCCATGGGGCACTCGCGGCACCCTCGCGGTGGTCCCCTCCGATATGGACGGTCACATAACGGCCGCGTGCGGCCCGGCCACGCGGACGGCCGCGGAACTCCTCGCCCCAGACCTCGAAGGCGAAGGTCATGGAACTGGTGCCGACCCGCACCGGTTCCACGACCGCGCACACGTCCTGGCCGAAGAAGAGCGGCGCGTCGAAGTCCACCTCGTAGCGCACGCGCGGTGCGACCGGGAAGTAGCCGTGCAGGCCGAGCTCCCGCATGAGCGAGGCCTCCGCGGCCTCCACGAACCGTACGACCGTGCTGTTGTGGTAGATACCGGCCGCGTCGGTGTCGATCCACTCGATCCGTGTGCGGTGCACGCCGACCGGGTTCCCGGCGCTGGGAAGGGCGGTCACGTGGACGCCGCGTCGGAAGCGGGGGTCCACCGCAGGTGCACGTCGTCGACGGCTCCCGCCCGCAGCAGCGACAGACGCGGCGAGACCTTGTCGGTGCGGGAGGAGGGCGGTCTGCGGCTGCCCGCCGCCCACTGCACCGGCCACTGCGCGCCGGACCCGGCGTACTCCTGCTCCGCGGCGGCCTGCAAGGTCCACTGCGGGTTGTAGAGATGGGTGCGCCCCAGGGCGCACACGTCGGCCCGTCCGGCGAGCAGGATCGAGTTCACGTCGTCGTACGAGGAGATGGCACCGACCGCGATCACCGGAACCCCCGCCGGCGCGGCCACCAGGTGCCGGATCTTGTCGGCGAACGGCGTCTGGTAGGAGCGGCCGTAGGCCGGCCTCTCGTCCTGGGAGACCTGACCGGAGGAGACGTCGATGGCGGCCGCACCGTGCTCGATGAACGCGCGCGCGATGTCCACGGCGTCGTCCTCGGTGTTGCCGTCCGGCATCCAGTCGGTCGCCGAGATGCGGACCGTGACCGGGACGGCGGACGGGACGGCGCGGCGCACCGCGTCGAAGACCTCCAGGGGGAAGCGCAGCCGGTTCTCCAGGGAGCCGCCGTACTCGTCGGTGCGCCTGTTGGCGACGGGGGAGAGGAAGGAGGAGAGCAGGTAGCCGTGGGCGGCGTGCACCTCGATGAGGTCGAAGCCCGCCTCCACCCCGCGCAGGGCGGCGCCGGTGAAGTCCGCGACCACCTTGTCCAGGTCCGCGCGGGTGGCTTCCCGGGGGACGTGGCAGCCGGCGCCGTACGGAAGCGCCGAGGGACCGATCACCTCCCAGTTGCCCTCGTCCAGCGGCTGGTCGATGCCCTCCCACATGAGTCTGGTCGAGCCCTTGCGGCCCGAGTGACCGAGCTGCAGGCCGATCCTCCCGCTCGTGCGCTCGTGCACGAAGTCGGTGACCCGGCGCCAGGCGTCGCGCTGCTCGTCCGTCCACAGCCCCGGGCAGCCCGGGGTGATCCGCCCCTCGGGCGACACACAGACCATCTCGCTCATCACCAGACCGGCCCCGCCCAGCGCCTTGGAGCCCAGATGCACCAGATGGAAGTCACCGGGGACGCCGGCGTCGCAGGAGTACATGTCCATCGGGGAGACGATCACGCGGTTCTGCAGTTCGAGCGGACCGATCCGGACCGGCTGGAACATCGCCGGGGCCACTGTGGGCGCCCGCTGGTGCCTGGCGAACTCGGCCTCCATCAGCGCGGCGAACTCGCCGTCGCGTTCCCTGAGGTTGTCGAAGGTGATGCGCCGCGAGCGGGTGAGCAGGTTGAAGACGAACTGAGCCGGTTCCTGACCCGCGTACATACCGATGTTCTCGAACCACTCCAGCGACGCCTGGGCGGCCCGCTGGGTCGACTCGACGACGGGCTTGCGTTCGCTCTGGTAGGCGGCGAGCGACTCGGCCACCGTCGGATGCTCGTGCAGGCAGGCCGCCAGGGCGAGCGCGTCCTCCATGGCGAGCTTGGTGCCCGAACCGATCGAGAAGTGGGCGGTGTGGGCGGCGTCGCCGAGCAGGACCACGTTGCCGTCGTACCAGCGCTCGTTGCGGACGGTCGTGAAGTTCAGCCACTTGGAGTTGTTGGTGAGGACCCGGCGGCCCTTCAGCTCGTCGGCGAAGATCTCCCCGATCCTCGCGACCGCGTGGTCGTCGGAGACACCCGGTGGGAACACCTGGTCCGCGGTCCGGTCGAAGCCGGCGCGCCGCCAGACGTCCTCGTGCATCTCGACGATGAAGGTCGAGCCCGTGTCGGAGAAGGGGTAGCCGTGGATCTGCATGGTGCCCCACCGCGTCTCCTTGACGAAGAACTGGAACGCCTCGAAGACCAGATCGGTGCCCAGCCAGATGTACTTGTTGCGCCGCGTGTCCAGCGACGGCCGGAAGACGTCGGCGTACTTCGTGCGGACGGCGGAGTTGAGGCCGTCGGCGGCCAGCACCAGGTCGTGGGACGCCCGCAGTTCGTCCAGGTCCGGCGCCTCGGTGCGGTAGTGGACGGTGACGTCGAGTTCGGCGGCCCGCCGCTGCAGGATCTGCAGCAGCTCCTTGCGGCTCATCGCCGCGAAACCCTGGCCGCCGACGGTGAAGCGGTGGCCGTGGAACTCGATGTCGATGTCCGTCCAGCGGGCGAACCGGCTCTCCATGGCGGCGTGGACGGTTTCGTCGGCGTTGTCGATGCCGCCCAACGTCTCGTCGGAGAAGACCACCCCGAACCCGAAGGTGTCGTCGGGCGCGTTGCGTTCCCAGACGGTGACCTCGTGTGCCGGGTCGAGCTGCTTCATCAGCGCGGCGAAGTACAGCCCTCCCGGGCCGCCGCCGACGATGGCGATCCTCATGCTTGCTCCTCCAGGAGCCGACGGAGCTTGAAATGCTGCAGTTTGCCGCTGGGATTGCGCGGCAGCGCTTCGACGAAGCGCACTTCGCGCGGGTACTTGTATGGCGCGATCTGCTGTTTGACGTGGTCCTGGATGTCCTTGGCCCGCACGGCGTCGCCGACGACTCCCTCGCGCAGCACGACGAACGCGCAGACGATCGCGCCGCGTTCGGCGTCGGGCGCGCCGACGACCGCCGCTTCGACGACGTCCGGATGGGTGTCGATGGCGGCCTCGACCTCGGGTCCGGCGATGTTGTAGCCCGACGACACGATCAGGCTGTCGTTGCGCGCCCGGTACCAGAAGTAGCCGTCCTCGTCGCGGAGGAAGGTGTCGCCGGTGACGTTCCAGCCGTTGACGACGTAACCGGCCTGCCGTTCGTCGTCGAGGTAGCGGCAGCCCACCGGGCCGATCACCCCGAGCAGGCCCTCGGCACCCGGGCCCAGCTCCTCGCCGTCCGGTCCGAGGATCGCCGCGCGGTAGCCCGGCACGGGTCTGCCGGTCGCCCCGGGGCGGATGTCGTCGCCGTCCGCCGAGATGAAGATGTGCAGCATCTCGGTGGCGCCGATCCCGTCGATGACCTTGATGCCGAGCCGGTCGCGCAGTTCCTCCCACAGGCCCTGCGGGATGTGCTCTCCCGCACTGATCGCGCGGCGCAGTCCGGCCAGCCGTGTCACCTTCCCGGCCGTGACGATCTGCTTGTACGCGGTCGGGGCGGTGGCCAGGACGGTCACCCCGTGCTCGGCCACGAGGTCGGCGAGCCGCGGCGGCGGCACGGGCTCGGTGAGGAAGGCGCAGGCACCCGCCCGCAGGGCGAACACGACCAGCATGCCGAGGCCGAAGGTGAAGGCGAGCGGTGCGGTGCACGCCACCAGGTCGTCGGATCGCAGCCGGAGCGTGTTCTTGCCGAAGGTGTTGTCGATCGACAGGATGTCGCGGTGGAAATGGGTGGTGATCTTCGGGACGCCGGTGGTGCCCGAGGTCGGCCCGAACAGCGCGACGTCGTCCGCGGCGGTGTCGACCGCCGCGAATCGCCCCGACTTCCGCGCGGCCCGGTTGCTCAGGTCGTCGGCCGCGTCGCCGCCGTACGGCACGACGACCAGCTTCGGCGCGATCGTGTCCCGCACCGCGAACACGTCGTCGAGGAAGTGGTGGTCGACCAGCGCGACGGCCGGCCGCGTCTTCGCCACGATCGGCGCCAGCTCGCGGGCCCGCAGCGCGGCCATGGTGGCGACGGCTATCCCGCCCGCTCTGAGCACGCCCAGCCAGGCGGCGACGGCCCAAGGGGTGTTGGGGGAGCGCAGCAGCACCCGGTTGCCGGGCACCAGACCGAGATCCTCGGTGAGTACCTGGGCGACCTGGGCGGCCCGCCGCCGCAACTCGCCGTAGCTCCACACCTCACCCGCGGGTGTACGCAGCGCGGGCCGGTCGGGCCCGAAGGCGGCGGCCGGACGGTCGATCAACTCGACGGCAGCGTTGAGGCGTTCGGGGTACCGGAGCAGGTCGGTCGTGAACTCCAGCACCGGCCACTGCCCGGGTCCGGGGAGGTGGTCACGGGCGAAGGTGTCGACGTGTCCCGAGGGTGAGAAGGTCATGCCGGCCTCCCCTCGGAGGCACGGATCATTCCCTCCTGGACGACCGTCGCCAGGTGGGTGCCGTCCGGGGTGAAGAACCGGCCGGAGCCCAGCCCGCGTCCGCCGTCCGCCGCGACCGCCTGCTGGGTGTAGAGCAACCAGCCGTCCGTCACACCCGGACGCGGAGCGCGGTGGAACCACATCGCGTGGTCGAGACTCGCCGTGACCAGGCCCTCCTGGGCCCAGGGCAGGCCGAGGACGCGCAGCACGGGCTCCAGGATGGTGTAGTCGCAGACGTAGGCGAGGGCAGCCGCGTCGCGCTGGCCGTCGGTGAGCCCGTCGACCGGCCGGAGCGCGTCGAACGGCTTGACCCAGACCGCCTGGTGCGGCTCCCGGGCACCCTCGATGTCGAGATAGACCGGGCCCGGCACATGACGCATGTCGAAGCCCCGGCCCTCCGACCAGTAGCCCTGGGAGACCTCGGTCATCGTCCCACCGGCTCGCCCCGCGAGGCACTCCGCGGAGCTGGGCAGCTCCTCGGGGTCGGGCAGGTCCGTGACCAGCCAGTCGGGGACGGCGCAGGTGTAGCTGCCGCCGGGCTCGCCCGCCGCGAAATTGGCCAGGCAGACGTAGAGCGGTTTGCCGTTCTGATAGCCGCGCACCTGCCGGGTCGCGTACCCGCGGCCGTCGCGCAGCAGCTCGACCTCGTAGCGCACGTCGGCGCCGATGTCGGCGGGGCGCATGAAGTAGGAGTGCATGGAGTGCAGCGTCTTGCCGTCGTCGACGGACCTCATCGCCGCCGCGGCGGCTGCGGCGACGAGGTCACCCCCGTACGCCTTGGGCCATGGGCAGGGCTGGGTGACCGCGGTGAAGGCGAGGTCGAACCGCTCGGCCTCGGCCGGGGTCAGGGTGACGGCGGCCGTGAAGATGTCTGAGGTGGTGTCGGTCATCAGGGCCGGTCCGTCCAGTCGCGCAGGTCCGTGTCCTCGACCTGGGGGAGATTGACCACGATGTTCTCCGGTGTCCGGGTCGTCATCCAGGTCAGCGGCCTGTTGCGGTCGAGATTGCACTCGACGTGGGGCAGGAACGGGGGCACGAAGACCCAGTCGCCCTCCGACATGTCGATGTAGTCCTCGAACTTCGCGCCGAAGTAGATCCGCGCCCGGCCGGAGAGCACGTAGCCCCCGGTCTCGGCCTCACCGTGGTGGTGGGGCACGGACCGGTAGCCACCGTCGTTGTGGACCTTGCCGAACCAGATCCGGGTCGCCGGGGTGTGCTGGATGCTGACCCCCGAGATCCGGGTGGCCCCGGCGGACTGCCCGGTGTCCCCGGGCTCCGCACCGGCCCGCGTGACGACCGGTACGACCAGGCCGCTCGCGGTGGCGTACATCGAGTTGTCCCCGTCCAGGACGAACTGGCCTTGGGCGGACTGGCCCGGGGAGGGCTGACCGGGGGCGTATTGACCGGGGGCGTGCTGACCTGGGACGTACTGATCGGGATCGGGGTTCACGCGGTCTCCTGATCGGTTGCGGCGCGGCTGTGGCTCTGGCCGCGGGGGCGAGGGGCGGGGGCGAGGAGCGGTTCGCGGGGGCGGGGAGGGGGCGGGCGTCAGTCGGTGAGGCGCACGGTGTTGCGCAGCGTGCCGATGCCGGCGATCTCGGTCTCCACGACGTCTCCGTCGGAGAGGAAACGCTGGGGCGTCCGGGCCACCCCGACGCCGCCGGGCGTGCCGGTGAGCACGAGGTCGCCGGGGCGCAGCACGGTGAAGGTGGAGATGTACGCGAGCAGGTCGGCGGCGTCGAACACCAGCGTCTTGGTGTTGTCACGCTGGACCTGCTCGCCGTTGACCCGGCAGATCACCTCCAGGCTCGCGGTGGGGTCGATCTCGTCCGGCGTCACGACCACGGGACCGAGGGGAGTGGACGCGTCCCATGCCTTGCCCTGGAACCACTCCAGGGTGCGGTACTGCCAGTCGCGGACGGACATGTCGTTCGCCACCGTGTAGCCGGCGATTCCGGCGAGCGCGGTCTCCCGGTCCGCCCGGCGCAGGGTCGCACCGACCACGACGGCGAGTTCGGCCTCCCAGTCGACCTGGAGGCCCCTCGGCAGCACGATCTCGGCATCGGGACCGGTGAGGGTGTCGGCGTACTTGGGAAAGAGCGTGGGGTACGCGGGCAGCTCCCGGCCCGTCTCCCGGATGTGATCGGCGTAGTTCAGCCCGCAACAGACCACTTTGGCCGGAGCGGGGAGCGGCAGCACCGGTACGGCATCGACGAGTGCCTCACCGGCCAGGTCCGCGACCCGCTGGGGTGGCGTGGCCGTCAGCAGGGCCGACAGGTCGGCGGCCGGGAGCGCTCGCCAGGTGCCTCCAAGGAGGACGGCGGCACTGATGCCCGCCGCGTGGGAGACGGTCGAAAGACGCATGGGTGTTCCCTCTCCTGGTCGCTCTCCGACCCTCGGGGTATTTCATTATTTCTACGACCGTCAGACGTCTGTCAATAGATGCTACGGTGAGGCGGCAGACAGCCAGCCCCGGCAACGTCCCGCAGGAGCTTTCCATGGCGACCCACTCGGCCCCGGTCCCGATCAACCCCGCGTCCCTGCCCACACCCAGCGGCTACTCGCACGGGACGCTCAGCGGCAACACGCTCCACCTCGGCGGCCAGACCGCTCTCGACCGGGACATGAAGATCGTCCCCGGCGGCATCGTGGAACAGTTCCGGCAGGCTTTCGCCAACGTCCTCGCCACGCTGTCGGAAGCGGGCGGCATCCCGCAGGACCTGGTGAGCATCACGCTCTACCTGACCGACATCCCCGACTACCAGGCGCACGGGAAGGAGATCGGCAAGGCGTGGCGTGAGCTGGCCGGGCCGGTCTATCCCGCGATGGCCGGCATCGGCACGACGGCACTGTGGCAGCCGGAGGCGCTGATCGAGATCGTCGGCGTCGCGGTCATCCCGGACGAGCGACTGGTCCGGCCCGCAACCTCTGGAAACGCGGCCTGACGTCGCGCGCGACGCGGGCCGCACGTCCGGCTGTGATCCCGGACGGGCGGACGGATCGGCGGTGGTGACGCCGTGTCACTGACGACGGCGACGCACCCCCAGACGTTTTGCCCGCCGGGCGCCGAGAACCCAGGTGCACCCCCTGCCCCGTAGAGGCGTGCGTCCACGGCGGTCGCCGTCGTGGCCAGTGCGACATGCCATGATCGGAGCCTGCGCGCGATGTACAGCCGGGGAGGACGCCGTGGCCGTCTACGAACTCGAGAACCGCCTGGTCGTCGGTGTCGCCTCCAGCGCACTGTTCGACCTGGCGGAGGCGGATGCCGTCTTCCGTGATCAGGGAGAGGAGGACTACCGCGGCTACCAGGAGGAGCACCTGGACGACACGCTGGAGAAAGGGGCCGCCTTCCCTTTCATCCGCAGGCTGCTGTCCCTGAACCACCTCTCACCGGACGACCCTCTGGTCGAGGTCATCATCCTGTCCCGCAACGATCCCGAGACCGGGCTGCGGGTCATGCGGTCGATCCAGCGCCACGGTCTGCCGATCAGCCGGGCCATCTTCATGCAGGGCCGCTCGCCCTACCGCTTCATGCCCGCGCTGAACATGTCCCTGTTCCTGTCAGCGAACGAGGACGACGTCCGCGAGGCCGTCGCGCTCGGTCTGCCCGCCGGCCGCGTGCTCGGCCCAGCCGTGGCCGACGAGGACGACGACCAGGACCTGCGGATCGCCTTCGACTTCGACGGAGTCCTCGCCGACGACGCTTCGGAACAGGTCTACCAGGCCGACGGCATCGAGGGCTTCCGCTCCCACGAGACGACGAACGCCGCCACACCGCACGACCCGGGCCCCCTGCGTGACTTCCTCGCAGGCGTCAACCGGCTCCAGCGGCGCGAGGAAGAACGGCGGGCGGACGACGCCGACTACAGGATGCGCGTCCACGTCTCCCTCGTCACCGCCCGCGACGCACCGGCTCACGAGCGCGCGGTGCGCAGCCTGCAGAACTGGGGCGTGACCGTCAACGGCGCCTTCTTCCTCGGCGGCATAGACAAGAGCACGATCATGGAGGTCCTCAGGCCCCACATCTTCTTCGACGACCAGGTCGGCCACCTGACCGGCACGGCCCGCAGCACGCCCAGCGTGCACGTCCCCTTCGGGAAGATCAACGAGCCGGACGGCTCGGTGCCCGAGCAAGCTCGACGATGAGCTTCCTCCGGACCGACAGCGCGGACAAGGGAGCGCGTCGGCCGGGTGCGTGTCAATGGCTGCCACGACTTGGCCGGCGGCTTCATGGCACGCCCCGAAGGGCAGTTCACGAAGCCGCCACCAGACGGACGCTCTACTCGGCGGGCCTGCCGAACCAGCGGGAGAGGTGATCGTCCAGGTCCTGCCGGCGGTCGCCGACCCAGGCGACATGGCCGTCGGGACGCAGCAGGACGCACGGCACATCCAGTGCCGCGGTGGGATCCGCGAGGAGATCGACCCTGTCCGACCAGCCGCCGACAGTCAGACGGTCGGTGCGGTCCAGCAGCAGGCCCCGGCCGCGATGCAGCAGACCGTAGAGGCGGCCCTGCTTCACGTCGATGTCACGCAGGCGGCGGCCGAGCAGATCGGGGCCTTCGCCGAAGTCGTAG
Source organism: Streptomyces bottropensis ATCC 25435 (assembly GCF_000383595.1). Taxonomy (NCBI): domain Bacteria; kingdom Bacillati; phylum Actinomycetota; class Actinomycetes; order Kitasatosporales; family Streptomycetaceae; genus Streptomyces; species Streptomyces bottropensis. The sequence continues at coordinate 4,886,518 of NZ_KB911581.1, forward strand.
CGGATCCCGATCGCGGTGATCTTCTCGATCAGACGGCGGTTCACCTCGTCGAAGTCCATCAGTTCGGTGAGCAGTCTGCGCAGGGCCTGTGGGCCCGGTTCGGTGGAGTGCAGTTCCATCTGGGCGCGGGTGTTGTCCAGCACGTCCTCGGCGACCGGATGGCGTTCGGCGTGGTAGGTGTCCAGCAGTGTTTCCGGTGCCCAGCCGCGGATCTGTGCGGCCAGCTTCCAGCCGAGGTTGACCGCGTCCTGAACGCCCAGGTTGAGGCCCTGACCTCCGGTGGGCGGATGGATGTGCGCCGCGTCGCCGGCCAACAGCACCCGCCCGACCCGATAACGCTCGGCCAGCCGGGTGGCGTCCCCGAAGCGGGACAGCCAGCGCGGGGAGTGCACACCGAAGTCGGTTCCGGCGATGGCGCGCAGCTGTTGTCTGAAGTCCTCAAGGGTGGGCGGTTCCGCACGGTCGCCGACCCCCGCGGCCGGGACTACGACGCTGTATGCCCCTGCGCCGAAGGGCCTGAGCCACAAGCGCTTGTCGGTCTTGCCGATCTCGGTCACCTTGGCGGCGATCTCCTCCTGCGGCACACTCACTTCCATCTCGCCCATCAGCGTCTCGGTCCGAGAGGCCTCACCGGGGAAGCCGACGCCGAGCAGTTTGCGCACCGCACTGCGGCCGCCGTCGCAGCCCACGAGATAGCGTGAGCGAAGCTGTTCGCCGTCGGACAGCTCGACGGTCACACCCTCCTCGTCCTGCTCAAGATCGACCACCTCACAACCGTGCCGGACGCGCGCACCCAGCTGGGTCGCGTGCTCTTCGAGCAGCTGAACGATGACCGGCTGCGGGATGCCCAGCAGATAGGCATGCGCGGAATCCAGACCCTGAGGCGCCGGTTTGTCGATGCCGGCGAAGAATCCGGCGGCCGGGCGCTGTCGCCCGTGCCGACGAATGCGGTCCAGCAGGCCGCGCATGGCCATCAGCTCAAGGCTGCGGATGTGCAGACCGACGATGCGGACGAACGAAACGGGTTCGGTTTCCCTCTCCAGAACGAGGACCCGCACATCGTGCAGCCGCAGTTCGGCGGCCAGCATCGCGCCGGTCGGCCCGCACCCGGCGATGATCACGTCGTACACGAAGGGCGCGCGACCGGCGCCTGAGGCCGACGCTCGGAGTCCGGGGGCGTCGCCCCCGGTGCGGTCGTGCTCGGCCGTACCGTTCGGCGACGGCTCGGTGGTGAACTGCGGAGAGTTCATAGGTGTGGCCTTTCGGGAGTGCCTGGTTGTCGAGGCACTCCCGGCGACACCTACGTCGATCGCCCGACCATGACGGCAAGGGGGAGCACCCACAGCGATACAGCGTTCATGGGTCTCACCTCCTCGGACGGCGTCACAGCCGACTCAAGCTACAAGCCGCCACGTCACGCCGTCCAACTCTTTACGTCACGTGCTCTTGGCCCGGGACAGAGCCAGACCTCGCGACACCGAAGCCGACCGTCAGAGCATCAGCAACAGGCGCGTGTTCGGTACGAGCTTGCGGTTCACGCTGGTGCTCTGTACGAAGATCGTGAAGTCGTCGTTGTGGTCCGGCTTGACGCGGACTTCCGTGTTCGGCAGGCCGAGCAGGGCTCGGGCCTCCGGCCCGGTGTACACCCGGTCCGTCTTCTTCTCCAGCACCGCGATCTGCTTCCTCGCCTGGACCTTCTCCGACTTGCTCAGCTGGTAGAACGCACCACCGGTGCGGTAGGCGTGCCCGCACTCGACGACCCAGTCCCGGATCGCCGCGTCGCGGGCCACCGGGATCAGCTGGTACTGCGAGGGGTCCACCGGGGTGAGCCCGGCCGCCTCTATGGTGTCCTTGTTGACCGCCTCCGCACCGGTGGAGAACACCGCTCGCGATCCCCGGATGCCCTGGGTACGGCCGACCATGAAGTTCTCGGTGGCCTGCCGGATGACCTGTCCGGCTTCCTCCAGCCCCTGGGTGCTCGTGGCGTCCCAGATGGCGATGTTGTCCTTCGGGAAACCGCACTGCATGGCTTCGCGCTTGCCCATCTGGTCCGGCACCAGGACGGCCAGCGTCCAGTTGTCCTGCTGTGTCGCGATCATCTCGGACACCGCCTTGACCAGGTCGCGGGGATCCCTGGCAGAGACATCCGGGCAGCGATGGCTCGCGTTCTCCTGGCCGTCGGTCAGTACGAACGTCAGGAAGCTGTGGTCGCCGTACAGTTGAGCCGTCTGCGCCAGCTCCCCCTGCGACTTCAGCGCGGCCGCCAGCAGGGCGGTCATTCCACCGGCCCGGTACAACTGCTTCAAGGACGGCATCCTCAGCACGTCCTTGTCATAGATGACGCACTCGACCTTGTCCGCGAAGACGTAGACCGTGACGCGGGTTTCCTGGTCCAACTCCCCCGACCGGCGGGCGAGGTAGGCGATCTGCTGGTCGGCGACCTCCACGACCTTGCGGCTCAGGTGCGACATGGACGAGCTGGCGTCCAGCACAAGAGCGACGTGATTGATGTAGTTCTGGCTTCCGGACATGGTGGCTCCCCCTCGTTCCGACCCGATGCTTCTACTCTCTCACCCACCACTGACAATCGATCTTGGTTCCGTGGGCGGGACCGACTGTCCGCGACCAGCGGTCCGATCGCATCGACGGTAGCCAGCCGGTGTGGCCACACCACGGCACTGCGAGGATGCTGAGATCGGGGCCGCCCGCCCACGACAGTCACATGGCCCGGTCCCGCACCCGGTCCGACACCGTCTCCGACGGCGCGGTCATGTGGCGCCGTCGGCCCCCGGACGTCAGGACGGTGTGGGCGCGGGCGGCGCGGCGGTCTCCCAGGCGCGTACACCGGCTGGAGCGGTTCCCTGAGCTTCAGCCGAACGAGGAGGGGACCACGGATGTCGCCGATACCTACGCCTTCTTCGGTGTCCTCTGCCTGCGGTATGCGCTGCTGGCCCACGGGTCCGGAAACGCTGATGAGGCGGCGTCCTGCGGTCATGCGGCGCTCACCGCGATGGGGTTGCTGGACCGGAACGTGTCGAGTGCCGACCTCCTCGCCGAGGAACAACGGCTGCAGTCGCTCTCGCTGAGCGGTGACGCCTCGGGCCTGTGGGACGCGAGCGTCACGGCAGGGCGGGAGAGGTTGCGTGTGGTGCTGGGCCGCCTGCCCCGATAGGCGTGTTCCTGCCTCTGTGAGGCGTGCGGCATCGTACCCGCACGACCGTCCTGCCGTATGTGGATTCGGTCCAGGCAGCCTGTCCCGCGTACGTTTCGTCGGGGCGCGGCGTAGGCGTCCTGGGCGGCGGGTGCGAGAGGGGTGGGGAGCGGATGACTGATCAGCCGGTGTTCGTCCTGGGTGAGGAACTGCAGGCGCTGGAGCTTGCCGGGTTCGAGACGGAGGAGGAGTTCCAGGAGTTGCTGGCGCGTCATCCTCGGGTGCTGGACTTCGGGTCGCTGGCCGATGGGCGACCGCTGCGGCTGGTGCTGGTGGCCCGGGAGATGGGGGTGGCGACCCACACGGAGAGCGGGGCGGCGTACTGGCTGGACCATCTCTTCGTCGACGCCGACGGTGTGCCGACGCTGGTGGAGGTCAAGCGGGCCACGGACACGCGTATCCGCCGTGAGGTCGTCGGCCAGATGCTGGACTACGCGGCGAACGCCGCCCGTTACTGGCCGGCGGCGCTGCTCCGGCGTTCGTTCGAGGAGACCTGCGTCAAGGACGGGCGACCGCTGGACGAGGCGTACGGTGAGCTTCTGGGGGAGCGCTCCCCGGACGAGTTCTGGACGACGGTGGAGGAGCGGTTGGCCGCGGGGCAGATGCGGCTGCTGTTCGTCGCCGACCGGATTCCGCTGGAACTGCGGGCGATCGTGGAGTTCCTGAACCGGCAGATGCGGCAGACCGACGTGTACGCGGTGGAGCTGACCCAGTATCGCGGCGGGGGAGACCTGCGGGTCCTCGTTCCGCGTATTCACGGGGAGGTCGCCACGGCGGCGAAATCCCCCTCCGGCCGCCGCACCACCCAGCGGACCACGCGGGCCGACATGGACGCGTCCATCGGCTCCCGCCGCGATCCCGAGGTACGGCGGATCGCCGCCGCCCTGCTCGATCACGCGGCGGCGTGGGGACGGCCGGAGGGTGGCACGGCCAAGTACCGCAGCATGTCCGCCTACTACCCCGTCTCCGGGCGGCACGTGCCGCTGTGGACTCTGTCCTTGCAGGACGGACCGACGAGGGACGATCTCTCCTTCGCCTTCGGGTCGATCACCTATCACCTCGGCCGCGAGCGCGCGGCAGCGTTCGCGGCGTCGCTGCCGGCCGTTCCCGAACTGGCGGCGAGGCTGCAGGTGTTGCCGTCGAAGGAGTACAACGCCTGGCCCTCCGTCTCCCTGCCCGCCCTCGCCTCGGCGCCCGGCGCTCTGGAGGCCGTCCTGTCCGCGATCCAGGGCCTCATGGACGGTCAGGGATCCGCTGCTTGATCGTGTCATCGCGGGGCCGGACGCGGCGTCGCAGCGAATCGCGTCGCCGCGGGGGCTGCTTCTGGACGGCCTGCTCGCTGACGTGTGGGTCTCGGTCGGCACAGGGACGTCCGCCCCGACGGAGGGCGGCACCTGGGCGCCAGAACTGCGCGAGAAGGCACGTGAGGTGGTCCGCCGCATGCCGCTGATCGGCGCCCCCGCACGACGGAACCGGTCGCCTGGCGCCCACCCGAGCAACTCGGCGCTGAGACGGCCACGCGAGGACGGGCCGCGACGAAGGCCGGACCCGGCGGTGCATGCCGTGGTGACGGCCGCACCCGGTTGCCGACGACCGGCGCGACCTGTCGAGCCGCCGCGACCGCGTCGCCGACCGCGGTGCCGTGTGAGCTCCGTACGCCCGTCCGCCACGCATGCTCAAGCGCTCGGCCCGCGCGGCGAGGCACGGCTTCGACACGCGGGCCGCTGTTACCCGACCACCATCTCCAAGGGGGCTCGGAACGACAACAGGCCGAGCATCGGCGGTTCCCCGGCCCGGACCGCCGGTCGGGCATCCGGAAGCCCGCGGGCCGCGGCCCGCAGGGCGACCGCTGCCTCCGTGCGTGCCAGCGAGGCGCCCGGGCAGCGGTGACGGCCGACGCCGAACGCCAGATGGTGGCGGACGTTCTCCCGGTGCGGGCACATGCGTTCCGGGGACGGGAAGACCTCCGGATCGGATCCGCTGCCCAGGAGCATCACCAGCAACTGTGCGCCCGCCGGCAGGTCCACCCCGTTCAGTTGGGTGGGCCGAGCCGTCACCCGGCGCCAGGTGGTCACGGGCGGCTCACGTCGCAGGACCTCCTCCACCCATGCCTCGGCCAGGCCCGCCTCCCCGGGCACACGCGACCACATACCGGACTCGGCCAACGCGCGTCGCAGTACGGTGGTGATGAGCTGCCCGGTCGTGGACTGGCCGGCGATGAAGACGAAGAAACACACGCCGACCGCGGTCTCCACGTCCAACGGCCTGCCATCGGGCAGCCGGTGACGGGCGAGCGCCCCGATGAACGAGTCGGCCGAGGCGGTGCCGCCGCGCACGGTCGCGGTGAGCCACTGGTGGAAGTCCACGACGAGGCTCGCCAGTTCCAGTTGCCGTTCCCTCGTGGGCCTGCCCCAGAACAACTCCAGCGACGCGTCGCTCCAGCGGATCAGGGTGGACGGTTCGACGCCCCGTATGCCAAGCAGTTCCATCAGCACCCGGCAGGGGAGGACCTGGGCGAACGAGGTGAACAGATCGCAGCTGCCCGTCGCGTCGATCCGCGACCGCACCTCGTCGAGCAGTTCGTCGGCGATGCGCTCGATCACCGGTACGGCGTCCGCGACACGGTTCGCGTGGAAGAACCGGGTGACCACGCGACGCAGCCCGGGGTGGGACGGGGTGCCGTTGTTGGCGAGCGCGGGCGGAAGGGCGAAGCCGCCACGGGCGAGGACCCGCAGCACGGCGACGGGCAGGGGAGTGACGGTGTGCTGGGCGTTGTCGGGAAGAAAGACGTCCGGGTCCAGCAGTACTCGGCGCACGTCGTGGTGGCGGCTGACCAACCAGAGCCCTGTCACCGGGTCGTGGTGCACGGGATCCTCGGACCGCAGCAGGTCCAGCCAGGGATAGGGATCGCGGACGAAGGGCTCGCCGAACAGGTCGAGCAGGCCGAGCGGGTCACGGGTGCCGGGCGAACCGTCAACCGGGCCGTGCCCTGTCGCTCCGTCCGCGGGCGCGTATCCGTCCATAGCTGGGGAAATCACGGCCGGAAGCTAACACGCACGAGAGGGCGTACCTGTCCGTATGTGCGCGGCATCACCCGGCGATCGCCGGCTCCATCGGCCCACCCCGAGTCCCCGGCTCACTGCCCGGGTTCTCCCTCGACGAGACGCCGCAGTTCGGGGAGCAGGGCGTCGAGGTCGTGACCGGTCCGGAACGCGACGACGGTGGTACCGCGCCCGTCGTCCTGCGGGGAACTGGGTGCCGGGAAGAGCGCGAGGACCTCGCGCATGGCTTCGTCGATCTCCGCGACCGGATCGGTCGACTCGCCGCGCAGCCATCGGCGGAGCACATGGTTGTGGGCCGCGACGACGGATGCCGCCATGAGTTCGGCGCGCAGCGACGCCGACTCCGTCGGGTCACCCATCCAGTCCGCGATGAACTCACGGAACAGCCGTTGGTATCGCGCCACGCTGGCGATCTCCCGGTCGCGCAGGGCAGGAACTTTGCTGGTCAGCGCGTACCGTCGCCGGGCGAGATCGCCTTCGTCGATGTAGTGCAGCAGCACCAGGCGGACCGCGTCGGACACGGAGACCAGTGCGGTGCGATGACTCGACGTCGTCAGCCGGTCTTTGATCAGCTCCAGCAACCGGTCGTGGTCGGGGAAGATGACCCCTTCCTTGGACCGGTAGTGCCGGAAGAACGTCGTGCGCCCCACCCCGGCCCGCTCGGCGATGTCGTCCACGGTGGTCTGCTCGTAGCCGCACTCGTCGAAGAGGGCGAACGCGGCATCCGCGAGTCGCATCCGCGCAGATGGCTTGCTCATGACCACCCATCCTCTCCCGTCACCGTCACCGTCACCGTCACCGTCACCGTCGCCCTTGTCGACCCCGACCCCGACCCCGACCCCGTGTCCGGTGTCTCTTGCCCTCGCCCATGGTACTGAGTACCGTCTGAGTGAAATCGAGTACCGAAGGGTTCGGTGGGCATTCCGTCGCGGACAGCGATGACGTCCTGCCGGTACGGCGTCACGCAGGGGTCGACACGGAACCGTAGGAACCCCGGCGCGCGGCCGACAGCCCGCGACGACATCGGCAAGAAGGGATCCATCCGGTGAGCGCCGAGCCCACGGATACGTCCGCAACCGACATCCACACGACCGCGGGGAAGCTCGCGGACCTGCAGCGTCGTATCGACGAGGCGACGCACGCCGGCTCCGAGCGCGCGGTGGAGAAGCAGCACGCGAAGGGCAAACTGACGGCCCGTGAGCGCATCGAACTGCTCCTGGACGAGGACTCCTTCGTGGAGTTCGACGAGTTCGCCCGGCACCGCTCCACCGATTTCGGGATGGAACGAAGCCGCCCCTACGGCGATGGTGTCGTCACCGGCTACGGCACGGTCGAGGGCCGTCCGGTGGCCGTGTTCTCGCAGGACTTCACGGTGCTGGGCGGGTCTCTGGGCGAGGTGTTCGGCCAGAAGATCATGAAGGTGATGGACTTCGCGCTGAAGACCGGCTGTCCGGTCATCGGTATCAACGACTCCGGCGGCGCCCGCATCCAGGAAGGGGTGATGGCGCTGGGCATGTACGGCGAGATCTTCCGCCGCAACACCCACGCCTCCGGCGTCATCCCGCAGATCTCCCTGGTGGTCGGCCCGTGCGCGGGCGGCGCGGTGTACTCGCCCGCGATCACCGACTTCACCGTCATGGTCGACCGGACCTCGCACATGTTCATCACCGGCCCCGACGTCATCAAGACCGTCACCGGCGAGGACGTCGGTTTCGAGGAGCTGGGCGGCGCCCGCACCCACAACGCCACCTCCGGCGTGGCCCATCACATGGCGGGCGACGAGAAGGACGCCATCGACTACGTCCGGCAGCTGCTGTCCTACCTGCCCTCCAACAACCTCAGCGAGCCCCCGGTCTTCCCCGAGCAGGCCGACCTCGCCGTCACCGGCGAGGACCTGGAGCTGGACACACTCGTCCCCGACAGCGCCAACCAGCCCTACGACATGCACACCGTCATCGAACACGTCCTGGACGACGCCGAGTTCTTCGAGACCCAGGCACTGTTCGCCCCCAACATCCTCACCGGCTTCGGCCGCGTCGAGGGCCACCCCGTCGGGATCGTCGCCAACCAGCCGATGCGGTTCGCCGGCTGCCTGGACATCGACGCCTCCGAGAAGGCCGCCCGTTTCGTGCGCACCTGCGACGCCTTCAACGTCCCCGTCCTGACCTTCGTCGACGTCCCCGGCTTCCTGCCCGGCGTGGGCCAGGAACACGAGGGGATCATCCGCCGCGGCGCCAAACTCATCTACGCCTACGCCGAGGCCACCGTCCCCCTCATCACCGTCATCACCCGCAAGGCCTTCGGCGGCGCCTACGACGTCATGGGCTCCAAACACCTCGGCGCCGACCTCAACCTCGCCTGGCCCACCGCCCAGATCGCCGTCATGGGCGCCCAGGGCGCGGTCAACATCCTGCACCGCCGCACCATCGCCGCCGCCCCCGAGGCCGAACGCGAAGACGTCCGCGCCCGCCTCATCCAGGAGTACGAGGACACCCTCCTCAACCCCTACACCGCGGCCGAACGCGGCTACGTCGACGCCGTGATCACCCCCTCCGAAACCCGCCGCCACCTCATCCGCGGCCTGCGCCAACTGCGCACCAAACGCGAGAGTCTCCCCCCGAAGAAGCACGGAAACATCCCCCTCTGACCCCCTAACCCCTTCAACCCCCTCCACGGAGCCGACATGACCATCAAGGTCGTCCGGGGAAACCCCACCCCCGAGGAACTCGCCGCCGCACTCGCCGTCGTCCGCGCCCGCACCGCAGCAGCAGCCGTAGCCGTCCCTGAAGCGCCTGTGCAGCCGAACGAGTGGGCGGACAAGAAGCGCGCCATCCTCCGCGACGTCCTCGGACAGCCGGGACCGACGGCCTGGCGCAGCTCCTATCGGCTCCGCTGAACCCGTCGGGGTACGTTGCGTGGTGCGCCAGTACCTTTTTGTCAAGCTCGGGACGGGCTGGGCGATCGCCCGCCGGTCCCGGGGGAGACATGCATGGGAGACTGCTGCGGTGACGGCCCCCACTGACTCGCGCGACCGGCGCCCGCGCAAAACGGCGCGCAGGCGCGTCGTCGACACGCGCCGGCGAGACGAACTGCTGCGCCAGGCCGAGGCGATCATTCTGGCCGAGGGCTTCACCGCGGTGACCATGGATGAGCTCACCCAGCGGCTCGGGTGCTCCAAGGCGACGCTGTACAGCCTGGCCTCGACGAAAGAGCAGTTGGTGCTGGCGGTCACCCGCGCCTTCTTCCGGGACGCGACCGCCGAGATCGAGCAGGCCGTCCTGGCCGAGCCCGGCCCCCGTCGGCGCATCCGGGTCTACCTCGCCGGCGTCGGCACGGCCATGCGACGGCACTCCCACGCGTTCTACGACGACATGGTCGGGTACGAGCCGACGGCACAGATCTACCGCGAGAACTCCGCCGCCGCCGCGCACCGGGTCCACGAGTTGATCGAGGAGGGCGTGCGGGCCGGCGTTTTCCGCGAGCTCGACGGGCATTTCGCCGCCCAGGTCGTGGCCGTGACCATCGACGCGGTCCAGTCGGGGGTCCTCCTGGAGAGCACGGGCCTGACGGCCGGCGACGCCTTCTCCGAACTCGGCGATCTCCTGCTGGACGGCCTCAGTTCGGGGCAGGCCCCCTCCGCGGAAGAGGCACACGCCCCGGATCGCCCCTGACCGGGCGCCCGGCTTTCATCCGCAACGCGCTCATGGTGTCGGGCTGTTCACCGATGTCCTCGTGCGTGCGTACCTACGTGGGAGTCGTCGGCGATCGGCAGACATACGTCCCCGGCGGGACCGGTCGCATCGGTTGAGGCCGGTCCGTCTACAGCGTGCCCGTCCGGAAGTCGGCGCTGCTCTTGAGGATCGCGGATTCCATGGTCCAGTTCTCCGGCTGCACTCGCTCCCAGAGGCTTCCCTTGCCGAGTTCCCTCCCCAACCGGTCCTCTCGGCGGAACCATTCCTCGGCGCTTCTGATCCTGTTGGGGTGGATCTCGTCGAGGAGGGCGTAGTCCCTGGTGATGATGCCGTGCTTCCACACGTTCCAGAAGCCCGTAAAATTGTCACGGAAGCTCATCGTGCTCTTGTCGCCGGGGTCGGCGTTGTATCCGGCGGGGTCATCGGCGATCCCCTTCAGGTCCGGATGGTTTCAATACGTTTCCAGGTCGGTGTCGATGTACTGCGCCGGACGGCCGGTCACCTTCTCGAACGCCGCGGCCAAATCGGCGTAGGTCATGTGCTCGACGGCGACTTCGAGATCCATGCCGTTGGCGCGTTCCGGATGGTCGAAGAGCCAGCGGACGTAGAATCCGCAGTCGTCGAGTGCCACGTGCGGGACGGCTCCCTCGCCGAGCGGGACGCGCCACGTGACGACGCCGTCCTCGATGCCGGGGGTCATCGGCGTGAGCGGGGAGATCACCATCTTGATGTAGGGACCCGAGGTGAAGACCGCCGCCCCCATTCGGTCCCTGTTCCTCTCGTTCTGGAACAGAATCCATTCGGCCATGCGGCCTTTTCCGTCGAAGTGCCCGGTGCGGAACCTGGAGTCGTAGACCGACTTCTTGAGGGCGTAGTCGAGGTTTCCGTAGACGTAGAACTTGATTCCCTCTTCGATCGCGATCTCGTAGCTGCGGAAGGCCCAGTAGGTCTCCGTCTTCTCGCCGGTGTTGAATCCGTCGATGTTGATGAACGCCCCGTCACAGCCGCGGAATCCTTCGCGCAGTACGTCCTCGTCGGCGAACGAACCTTCGAGGATCGAGACGTTTCCGAGCGCGAGGAGTTCCTGGGCACGGGGGGAGGTGGCATCGCGGGTCAGGAGCCGGACGGAGTACTTCTTGTCGGCGACCAGGGCGCGGACGACAGGAATTCCTTGGGCGCCTGTACCGCCGATGACGAAGATGGTTGAGGTGGCGTGGGGAGACATGGGTCGCGGCTCCGGGAGGCGTAGGAAGTCGTAAGAAAACCGATCGGTTTCCTCTTTGGTACACCGATCGGCTTTCCGGCGGCGAGGGGCCCGGCCGTGCCGCGGCCCGGATCCATGCCCGCGCGGGCAACCCGCCGATCCGGGGCAGAGTGCGAGTTCGAGGCCGGCACGTTCCCGCCGGCCGACCGGGTGCCGGTTTCCTCCGGCCGGGCGGCGGCCAGGCGTCCCACCGCAGACCAACGCTCCCGGCGGGACGCCTGCCGCCTCTCGCCTGTCAGCCCGGGACCACCGGCAGGACGATGCGGGAGGGCCGGTCGGGGTCGTGGAAGATCTGTTGGCGGGCCACTCGGGCCGTGGCCGCGCTTTCCTCGGGTTCGCCCGTGTTGAGGTTGCGGTCCCAGCGCGGGAAGTTGCTGGAGGTGATCTGGACCCGTATCCGGTGACCGGCCCGGAAGACGATGCTGGTCGACCACAGGTCCACCACGTGCTCGGCCGGCTCGCCGGGCGTCGCCGCGCGCACCCGCACGATGCCGTCGGTCACGTTGCGGGAGACACCGTTCGCGTCGACGTCACACAGTCGTGCCACCCAGTCGGTCGAGGGCCCGTCCGTGGCGGCGAAGAGCACGGCCTTGACACGGCCGGTCACCTCGACGTCCTCGGCGAGAGGTTCGGTGGTGAAGACCAGAACGTCCTCGCGCGCCTCCACATCCCTCTGGTCGAGGGGCCCGGGACGGAACTCGTCGGTCATCAGCACCGCGCCGCCGGTGGTGCGCACGGGATCCGCCGGATCGTAGGTGAACTGTTCGGCCTGTTCGGCCTGTTCGGCCTGTTCGGCCTGTTCGGCCTGTTCGGCCTGTTCAGCGGCGGACCAGGGGTCCGCGCATGCCCATGAAGGCGGAGTTCGCGCCGAACCCGAAGTTGACGTCGCCGATGACGTGTTGCTGGTTGGCGTGACTCCACGGACCCATGATCAGCGTGGCGGAACGGCGGGCGCGGCGCATGGCCGTGAAGTTGTCGAGCGTGCCCTGGGCGAAGATGTCGTACCAGCCGCCGACCTGGAAGGTGGGCAGGTCCACCTCGTCGTGCCGGCCCGCGACGCGGGAGGAACGCGCCCACTCGGGTTCGCGCCGGGACCGCTCGTAGCCCAGCTCGGGAAGGTCGTGCCGGGCGAACGCGGGGAACCGTCCGGCGGGCAGTTCGCCGTAGCAGTCGTGGGACAGGCCGTCGAGATCCTGAACGAGACCGACGAGGCTGCCGCCGAGCGCGGCCGGGTCGGTGCTGTGCCGGCGCGTCAGCGCGTCGGCGCCCATCATGAGGGACCAGGGCGCGGTGATGCCGAGTTCGATCGCGCCGCCGCGCGTCCACAGCCCGTCGTCCGGGTCGGACCAGGTGACCATCGGCGCGATCGCCTTCAGCTCCGGCGGCTTGGACAGCGCCGCCATCCACTGCGTGTTGCCGAAGTAGCTGGCGCCGATCATGCCGACGGAGCCGTTCGCGCCGTGAAGGGCGGCGGCCCACCGTACGGTGTCGTACCCGTCGCTCTCCTCGTGCGTCCACGGGTCCCACTCACCCTCGGAGGCGAACCGGCCACGGGTGTCCTGAAGGACGACCATGAAGCCACGCCGAGCCGCCGTCAGGGGATCGAGGACCGCGATCGCCAGGGGCATCTGCTTCCCGTACGGCAGTCGGCTCAGCAACACCGGCCACGGCCCTGTGCCCCCGGGCGGTAGACATCGGCGCAGTACGGTGCCGTCCCGCATCTCGGCCGGAACGTCGAACTCGATCTGGATCTCTGCCATGTAACGCTCCTCCGCGTGTGACGACGCTGTCGCGCGACATGGTCGAACCCGGCCACCCTCTCGCACTACACCCGAACGGGGGTGGCCACGGCGCTCGCGGCTTCGTCACGCCACAGCGGTCAGCAGGTCGGCCAGTACGTCGGGCCGTTCCAGGGCGATGAAGTGGCCCGCTTTCGCCACCTGCGTGAAGTCGGCGGCCGGCAGCAGCTTCTTGTTGGCCTGCCGGTCCGAGGGCCGGGACCAGTCGTTCTCCCCGTAGACGAGATGGATGGGGGCCTTGACCGCGGAGTAGAGCGAGCGGGCCGCGATGAGGCTGGGCAGGCTCTGGTACACAGCCCGCGCGACGGTCGGGTAGCCGCGGCGGCCGCCCACCTGGAGGAGCTCGTCCACGTAGTCCTCCCGCAGCGCGCTCTTGTCGTTGAGGCCACCCTGAAGGATCTTGCTGAGAGCGGGCTTGGGCTCCACCCCGGCGAGCACCGGGCCCACTCCCGGAGTGAGGACACCGCTCACCACCACGCGGGCGAGGAGACCGGACCGGGCGATCCCGCCGCTGAAGTCGTACGCGTTCACCGCGACGACGCGCCGTACCCGCTCCGGCAGTGCGGCCGCGGTGGTCAGGGCGAGCACCGCTCCCATGGACTCCCCGACCAGCGTCACGTCGCGGAGGTCGAGTTCGGTCAGCAGCCTCTCCACGCCCGCGCGCATCGCCGGCTCGTCGTACGACGCGCCGGGCACGATCTCGGAGTAACCCATCCCCGGCAGATCGAGGGCGTACACGGTGTACCGGTCCGAGATCATCGGGATGAGGAGGCGGAAGTGTTCGGCCTGCGTGCGCACGGTGTGCAGCAGGACCAGCGGAGCGCCGGTGCCCGCCTTGAGGTAGCGCAGCGTTCCCTCGTGGCCTTCGCGTCCCGCGCGCGGGGCGATGGTGTGCGTGGTGGTTCCCGGGATGTGGATCGTGGGACGTGGATCCTGGCTGGGCATCTCGTCGGCTCCTCTTCCTGCTCGGTTACGGCTGTCGGCTGATCGGTCGGCTACTGCTACTGCTACTTGGCCAGCTGGGCGTACAGGCCCGCGAGGTCTCCGGCGAGGCCCGCCTTGACCTGCCGGGTGATGTCGTCGGCGAGCACCTCGTACGCTCCGGTCTCGATGCCGTCGAGGGCCAGAGCGGCGACATCACGAGGAGTGGACTTGGGTGCCTCGACGCCCGCCGTCAGGTCCGTGTCCACGTAGGCGACGTGCAGTCCGGTGACGCCGATGCCGCGCGGCTGCAGTTCCAGGCGAAGGGAGTTCGTCTGCGACCACAGTGCGGCCTTGGACGCGCTGTAGGAGCCGCCGAGGGCCAGCCAGGAGAGCACGGAGTGCACGTTGAGGATGTGTCCGCCACCGTTGCGCTCGATGACCGGCACGAAGGCCCGGGTGACCAGCAGAGGGCCGTAGAAGTTGGTCTCGAACTCCCGGCGCACGTCCTCGACCGGGGAGTGCAGGAAGGACGCGCCGACCGAGGCGCCGGCGTTGTTGATCAGTACGGTGACGTCGTCCGCCTGCGCGGCGGCCGCGGCTACGGCCGTGGGGTCGGTGACCTCCAGAGCCACCGGCACGGCGTCGGGGTGCGTCACGGTGAGCGGGTCGCGGGCCGTGGCGTAGACCTTGCCGGCGCCGCGGGCGTACAGCTCCTCCACCAGGGCCTTGCCTATGCCGCGGCTGCCGCCGGTGACGAGGACGTTTGCGCCCTTGAGAGCGGTCATGACTACCTCCACAGAGTGAGAAACCGATCGGTTTCAGCAACAGTAAACCGATCGGTTTCCGGGTGCAAGTCCAAGGAGGCGGCCGTGCTGCGCCGCGCGGTGCGGAGGCGGGGGCGGGGGTGGGGTCTGCGGCGGCGGAGACAGTGACGCGACTCGGGCTTGCGTGCGGAAACTGATCATTTTACGGTGCGGAAACTGTTCGGTTTCTCGCTGCGCGAGCGGGCGAGTTCCAGACCCGAGTCACTGGGAGTACGGATGGCTGCCGCGCGTGACGCCGAGGGGTGATCGCCGAGTCCGAGCCCCAGGCTTCCGCCGAAACTGGCCGCCCACCCGTCGGTCCAGGCCGTACTCGCCCGGCGCGGTGCCGGCGAAGCGGCGCGCCCGCCGGCGGTGATCCGGCCGGCAGTCCCCGGCGAAACGCTCCGCACCCACCGAACGAGAGACGTGTAGGCCATGGGCGCCAGTCACCCCTTCCGCGTCCTGCGCGCCAGACCTCTGTGGATCGCCGACGGTGTGATCACGGGCGTCCCGTACGCCGCCATGAAACCGATCGGTTTATATTCGGTCGGAATCGAGCTAACCTCGCAGCATGACCACCGAGACGAAATCAAGCCCGAGGGAGCGGCTGCTGGAGGCGGCGGCCACACTCACCTACCGAGACGGCGTCGGCATCGGCGTCGAGGCCCTGTGCAAAGCGGCAGGGGTGTCGAAGCGCTCGATGTACCAGCTGTTCGCGAGCAAGGACGAACTGCTCGCGGCGAGCCTGGAGCGGCGCACTGCCGCCTACGTGGCGGCACTTCTGCCCGCGGCGGATGACGACCGTTCCCCCAGAGAGCGGATCCTGCATGTCTTCGCGCAGGTGGAATCGCAATCCGGTGGGCCCGAGTTCTACGGCTGCCCCTACCTGGACGCGCAGATCGAGCTGAAGGACCAGAACCACCCTGCGAGCCGGGTCGCCCGTCAGGTCAAGGAGAACCTGACCGCCTTCTTCCGTGGCGAGGCGGAGCGGGGCGGGGCGAGTGATCCCGGTCTGCTGGCCCGGCAGCTCAGCCTGGTCTTCGACGGCGCCAGCGCCCGCGCGGGCATCGGGGCGGACACGCTGACCGGGCTCGTCGCCCCCACGGTGATCACCCTGCTCGACGCGGCGGGCGCGCGCTGACGCCTCGCCCCTCCAGGTGTTTCCCTGTCGCCGGCGTACCCCGGTACACGGGGGAGCTCCGTGTGCCCGAAAGGGTGTTGCCGGGCGCGCCGCAGGTGGGGAGCTTGCGGCCCGGTCGGCAACGGCGCCGGTGAGACGGTAGGCGCGCGATCTGCTGGATCCTCGTCGGGCGGCGACCGGGCGAGGCGCCGATCGGGCTTTGCCGCGGGGTGGAGATCGGCCGCGCGTAGGCCTTCACCATTGCGCCGCCTGCCCGCCTGCCCGCCTCGACCCCGTCGTCGGAGCGCGGGGTGCCTTCTTGTCCGGGATGCGCCGCAAGGGAAGGGGGTGATGTCGTGACTCTCTCCCGCGAGCTGACCCTCCCCGTGTGCCACTGCCCTCACAGCCTGCGGTCGTCTTCCTCGCTTCGGCTTGCAAATGAAAACCGATCGGTTTACGGTGGGGGAAACCGATCGGTTTTCTATGGGCGTGGGAGTCATGATGACGACGACAGATCGAACAGATCGACCGGTGGCGCTCGTCACCGGTGCCTCATCCGGCATCGGCAGGGAAACCGCGCGGGCACTGGTCGCAGAAGGGTTCGACGTGATCGGCACGAGCCGCGACACCTCTCGTGTCACCCCACTCGACGGCGTGACGTTTGTGGGCCTCGATGTCGTCAGTGACGCCTCGGTCGCGGCGGCGGTCCAGGAAGTGAACGAGCGGTTCGGCCGGATCGACGTCCTGGTCAACAACGCCGGCGTCGGCTCGACGGGTGCGGCGGAGGAGACCTCCGTCGCGCAGGCCCAGTCCGTCTTCGACACCAACGTCTTCGGCGTCATGCGCATGGTGACGGAAGTTCTGCCTCACATGCGCGCCCAGCGAAGGGGTCGCATCGTCAACATCTCGTCCGTACTCGGGTTCATGCCCCAGCCGTACATGGCCGTCTACGCCGCCTCCAAGCATGCGATCGAGGGCTACACCGAGTCCCTGGACCACGAGGTCCGGGAGTACGGCGTTCGGGCACTGCTCGTCGAACCCGCGTACACCAGGACCGGCTTCGAGACGAACAGTGCGAAGCCGGACACCCCCCTGCCCGCCTACGCCGTGCAGCGTCAGACCGTCGACCGCCTGCTGGCGGAGGCCGTCAGGGACGGTGACGCGCCCGCCGTCGTCGCCAAGGCGATCGTCGCGGCGGCGACCGACGCCAGGCCGAAGCTGCGCTACACCGCCGGCTCCACGGCCGGACGCGTCAGCATCCTGCGCCGTTTCGTGCCCGCCGGGGCCTTCGACAAGCAGATCCGCAAGATCAACCGCCTGGCCGGATGACGAGCCGATTCGCGCGGAGACGGCCCCTCACCGCGACGGCCGTCGCCCACCCGCCCCACCTTCCGCATCGCTGACCCACCCCGACCAGACGGAGGTCACTTCGATGTCAGAGCGCAATCCCATGCTGATCACCGGTGCCGCCGGCGAAATCGGTGGTGTGAGCCGAACGATGGTCGACACGTTGCTCGAACAAGGGCAGCCTGTGCGGGCGTTCGTGCGGCAGGACGACGAACGCGCCCACTCGCTCCGCCAGGCCGGCGCCGAGGTCTTCGTCGGTGACCTGCTCACCATCGCCGACGTGACCGCGGCGCTGAAGGGCGTTCGGCGCGTCTACTTCAGCATGAGCCTGTCGCCGTACTACACCGACGCGGTGAGCCTGATGGCCGCGGCGGCGCGGGCCCAGGGCGACATTGAGGTGTTCGTCAACATCTCCGAGTACGAGCAGTCGTTCATGACCTTCGACAAGATGACCGCGCCGGAGGAAGAGCGCCTCGCGTGGCTCGGCGGACTCGTCGCCAACTGGTCGCCGCAGCAACGGGCCCACTGGGTCGCCGAGCAGGTGCTGGAGTGGTCCGGCGTCCCGACCGTCAACATCCAGGCGGCCTTCTTCGTCGAGAACCCCATCATGACCTGGCTGGCTCTGGGCAAACTGGCCGACGGCGAACTGCGCCTGCCCTTCGGCGACCACCGGCTCGCCCCCATCGCCGGGTACGACGTCGCCGAACTGTGCGCGAAGATCCTGACCGACCCGGCGCCGCACATCTCCCGGTCCTACGCGTTCACCGGCCCGGAGCTGAAGGACATGCACGGAATCGCGGAGGACTTCGCGGCCGTGCTGGGACGCCCGGTCACGTATGTTCCCGAGGACATCGAAACCTGGAACGAGACCTACGTGGACACCCACATGTCCGCGTACCCGCACATCGCGGAGCACCTGAAGACCCTGACCCGGATCATCGGCCGCGGAGGCTACGGCGGTCTCACGGACGAACTGGAAACCCTGCTCGGGCGCCCGCCGAAGACCGTGCGGTGGGCTCTGGAGAACCACCCGCGCAGCCAAAAGCTGACGACTGCCTAGTCCGGGTGGCAGTCCCCAGCACTCCCCAGCAGTCCCTAGCAGTCCTCAGAGTACCCAGCAGTCCCTGACAATCCCCGGCAGTGCTCGCGCCCGTTCAGGGCGTGGCGGCTTCGTGAGGGATGAAAGGTTCGTCGGCCACATCGCACCGCACCGCATCGCATTTCGGCCGTGGAGCAGGAGCAGTACGGCGGTACTCATCCGCGGACTAGGGTCTGGCCGTGACCTATCCGCTTCCCTCCCAAGCCCTGCGCGCCTTCCTCATGACGCTCCACCCAGGTGACGTCGTTACCGGGGTCGTTACCGGGGTCGAGAACTTCGGAGTGTTCGTTGATCTCGACGGAGCTCCAGAAGCGGCGGCGGGGTTCATCCCTCCGCCGGAGGTGTCATGGAGATGGATCACTTCATGTCATGAGGCCGTGGCGCCGGGGCAGCGCGTGACCGCCCAGATCCTTTCCCAGGATACGGAGTTGCGTGGGCAGGCGGTGCTGTCCCTGGTAGCCCTGCAACCGAATCCATGGAGCCTTTGGTCCGATCGCGTCGGCAGTGTCGTTCGCGGCCGGGTCACGAAGCTGGTCTCGTTCGGGATCTTCGTAGGTCTCGATGCTGGGACAGCAGGGCTGGTGCACTGCTCCGAGCTACCACCAGTGGGCCCCGAACGTGCAGTTCGTATCGGTGATGAGATGACCGTGCGCATCACTGAGGTCGACGTACCTATGCGCCGCATCCGCCTGGCACGCGCAGGGACGGGCGACTGAGAGCCGCGCGACGTGACTGTGCGGGCCTCGGTCACCCCTCGGCACCGTGCCCACTCGCTGGGAGCAACATGCCACCTTTCGTCTATCGGATCACCAAGTACGACCCTGCCGACCGCGACGAACACGGCGGTTACACCGGCACCGAGGACACGGTCAGCGACCACGGCGCGGTCGAAGCGGCGTATCTGGACGCGATCGCCGCCTTCGCGGAGGCCTCGGGCATCGACCGGCTGGAGATCCGCGAGCCCGCGGTCGCCGGGCACGTCCACTTCGGCGTGGAGCCGCCGGTCGGGGGACACGGTCTCGATGGGCTCTTCCCGCCTGACCTGTCCGGTTACCACGACGGTGCCGAGATCTCCCTACCGGTAGCTCTGGAACTGGTCCGGGCCATGCTCCGCGACCAAGGCGCCTGGTGTCGGCTGGAGGCGGGGGACGCGTTCACCGTGCACGTCGGGTGGGACCAGTACGTCTACGTGGGCAGCGACAGGCGCTGTGCGGGCGCCCTTGCCCGCACACGGGAACTCGGCCTCTTCCCGGAACCGATGAACGCCTCCCCCTACGCCGTGGACCTGGAGGAATCTGAAGTGACCGAGGCGGCCGACGAAAACTTCTGGGAGCGCGTGCGAGCGGAGCTCGACACGCGGAGGGCAGCGCTCCTGGAGGAAACCAGTATCCGGAACGCCACGCGCTGGCACCGCCTCACAGCGGCGAACCTCGACGGGGTGCGCGCCGGTCTCGGCCCCCGCGCCCTGGTGTCCGTCTGGCCCGACCTGGACCCCGACGTCGGCGCGGTCCTCGCCGCGTTGCCCCAGGAGGAGTCCGTGGAGTTCGTCTGGGAGGCGCAGGACGAGACGATCAGCCACGTGATCGTCGACGACACCGAGTACGAGGGACTCGCCGTTCTGGTGGCCGGCGCCCGGGCAGCCTGCGTACTGACCCTGGACGCCGAAGCACAGCATCCCTTGTTCCACGCGGCCCTGCCCGACAGCGACGGGGTGCTGCGCGCGCGATGGTGAACCGGATCGGCCCGGACGCGGTCCCGGTCGGCGCTGTGCGTGCCGTGCATGGCGAAGCCGGGCACCGTTCGTTGCGGCAGGGTGCGGATCCGGGCGGCCGGCGAACCCGATGCGCGGACCGGCGTTCTCAGGCGACCAACGGGCCGGCGACGTCCAGTTCGCCGTGCTCGATCAGCCAGCGTACTGATTCGAGCACGGCGATTTCCGGCTCGTAGCGTGGCGTGTAGCGCAGGAGGGTCCTGGCCTTCTCGATCGTGAGGCAGTGGCTGCGGTGGAGGTGGTCCCAACTCTGTTCGGCGTGCTGTGGGGATGTGGTCTGGCGAAACTGGTCCCAGGTGACCGGTTCGAGTGTCGCGGTCTGCCCGAACCAGGCGGCCGCGATGTGGGCGAAGCCGCGGACGTTCAGGGCGGTGGGGGCGACGATGTTGAAGTCCTCTCCCGCGGCCGTGTCCCGGTGCGGTTCCCACCCTCTACGTCTGGGGCACCGAGGACATCGCACTCGGGTCCACTGCGGCTCACGCCACGGAGAAATGGGTGCACGGCCCCTACCCGTTCCACGAGCTGCAGGGCGTGAGTCACCGGATCCCCGAGGAGGCTTCCCCGACCCTCACACGCCTGATCATCGAGCCCCTGAACGAACATGAGTGACATGAGTGAGAGCCTCGCGCAGTGCGGTCGCGGGGCGGCCGTCGTCATCCGTGCGCGTGATCGTCGTAGCGCGTGTGGAGAGCCGAGGCGGCGCGTCCCATGCGGGTGACCGCCTCGGTGAGGATGGACCGGGAGGTGGCGAAGTTCAGGCGGACGTGCCCGGCTCCTCCCGTACCGAAGATGTGCCCAGAGGACAGGGCGACTCCGGCGTGGTCGAGGAACAGCCGTGCCGGGCCAGCCAGGTCGCTGACGACCGCGAGGTCCGTCGCGCCCTGTTCGGCGTCGAGGCCGAGGGAGCGGCAGTCGAGCCACGCCAGGTAGGTGCCCTCCGGCTCGGTGTACCCGATCCCGGGCAGGTGTTCGGCGACGAGGTCGGCCAGCAGGGCACGGTTCGCGTCGAGCCCCGCCAGCAACGCGTCGAGCCACCTGTCACCGTGACGGTAGGCCGCCGCGTGGGCGATGACGCCGAGGTAGCTCGCGCCGTGGTGCACCTCCTCGGGCATCCTCCGCAGATCACCGGCCGCCTCGGGTCCCGCGAGAGCGAGCGCGGCCTTGATTCCGGCGAGATTCCAGCCCTTGGTCGCCGACATGAGCGAGAAGGCGTCCTCGGCGCCCGGCACGCTCAGGTAGGGCGTGAACCTCGCGCCCCGAAGGACGAGCGGCGCGTGGATCTCGTCGGCCACGACACGGACTCCGTACCGGCGGGCCAACTCCGCCACGGCGCACAGCTCCTCGGAGGTGTGGACCGTGCCGGTGGGGTTGTGCGGATTGCTGAGGAGGTACGCGATCGCGCCCCTGCCGCTCCGCTCCCGGGTCCGGCGGAACGTGTCCTCGAGCGTATCCAGGTCGATACGGAGGTCCCGCCCGAGGGGGGCTTCGACGACGCGGCGGTCGTCATGGGCGATGAAGGCGTAGAAGGGCGCGTACACGGGGGAGTTGACGACGACGGGGTCGCCGGGCTCGGTGATCAGCCGCAGTACCTGGACCGCGCCCATCATCACGTCCGGGATCAGCGCGGAGCGGTCGATCGCCACGCCGTCCCAGTTCCAGCGCCGTACGGCGAAACCGGCCAGCGATTCGGCGAAGTCGGTTCCGGCGGGATACCCGGTGTCGCCCGAGGCGATGGCCTCGCGCAGTGCGTCGGCGACCGCCTCGGCGAGCGGGACGTCCATCTCCGCCACCCACAGCGGCAGGACGTCGGTGGGGTGGGTACGCCACTTCATGCTCTTGCGCTCACGGAGCTGTTCGAGCGACAGCACCTCGAGAGGGTTCGCGAGCTCGGCTCCGGTGTCTGCGGGGCCGTGCCCATCAGTGGCAGTCATCTTCAGCATTGGACCGCGATCTCGATCTCCATGCAAGCGCCCAGGCGCAGGGACGGCACCCCGGGCGGCGGCAGCGGAAGCGTCACGGCACCGAGACGTCCTCCGGGTCCGCCGTACGACCGTGGTCCCAGGACCTGCGTCTGATCGGCAATCATCCGTAAATGCTGTTAGCATGCACTTGCGTATCATTTGCAATTACGTCGCGGAGGACGTTGGACATGGCGGTTTACACGCTCCCGGAGCTTCCCTACGACTACGCGGCACTCGAACCGGTCATCAACCCGCAGATCGTCGAGCTGCACCACGACAAGCACCACGCGGCGTACGTCAAGGGCGCGAACGACACCTTGGAGCAGCTGGCGGAGGCGCGGGACAAGGAACAGTGGGGCTCGATCAGCGGCCTGGAGAAGAACCTGGCCTTCCACCTCTCCGGACACATCCTGCACTCCATCTACTGGCACAACATGACCGGCGACGGCGGTGGCGAGCCCCTGGCCGCGGACGGCGTGGGCGAGTTGGCCGACGCCCTCGCCGAGTCCTTCGGCTCCTTCGCGGGGTTCAAGGCCCAGCTCACCAAGGCGTCGGCCACCACGCAGGGTTCAGGCTGGGGGGTCCTCGCCTACGAGCCGCTGAGCGGTCGCCTGATCGTGGAGCAGGTCTACGACCACCAGGGCAACGTCGGCCAGGGCTCGACCCCGATCCTGGTCTTCGACGCCTGGGAGCACGCCTTCTACCTGCAGTACAAGAACCAGAAGGTCGACTTCATCGACGCCATGTGGGCCGTCGTCAACTGGCAGGACGTGGCGAAGCGTTACGCCGCCGCCAAGGAGCGCGGCGACAGCCTGCTGCTCACCCCCTGAGCGCTGACGCCGTGACCGTGACGGCGTCCGCACCGACGTCCTGCTCGTGATCGTCTTCTCAACCTTCACCGGGCAGGCGGCAAGGCGAAGGGCCCTCGCAAGGACGTGACTTGTGAGGGCCCTTCTCCATCCGCTCGACCCGCCGTCCGTGTCCGGGGTCCGGGCCCTGCTCTGCGGGCCCCGGTGCACCGCAGCAACCCTGTGCCGCGCGCGCTGCGGATCGCCTCGCGGACGACGGCGTGCTGCATCAGTACGTGAGCACCTCCGCCCCGTGTCCCGTGTCCCGTGCCCCGTGCCCCGTGCCCCGTGTCCAATGTCCCGTGTCCCAATTCCCGTGACCGATCGCACGACCCGACGACGCGGCGATCTTGATAGCCTCGGGGAGCCAGTCGAGCCACATCCGAGGCCAGGGAATCCGGTGCGAATCCGGAACTGACGCGCAGCGGTGAGGGGGACGGGCGGGGCACGCATGTCACTGGGAGACCGGGAAGGCGCCTCGTCCGGACGAACCCGAGTCCGAAGACCTGCTGGCACCTCCGCACCCGTGCGCGGAGGACGTCCGTAGGCCAGGCTCCGCGAACGAGCCCCGACCACCGAGGTACGCCCGTGCTCCGCACCGCCCTTCGTCCCGCTGCCTTCCTCCTTGCTCCCGCGCTGCTGCTCACCGCCTGCGGCGGTTCCGCAGGCGACACCGAGGGCACCCAGCCGTCCGCCGGCGCGGACTACCCGCGCACCATCGACAACTGTGGCCGGAAGGCCACCCTGAAGTCGGCTCCGCAGAGGGCCGTCTCGCTCAATCAGGGCACCACGGAGATCCTGCTCTCCCTCGGCCTCGCCGACCGCATGGCAGGCACCGCCACCTGGACCGACCCGGTCATGAAGGGCCTGGACAAGGCCAACGCGTCCGTGCCCCGACTCGCCGACAACGCGCCCTCCTTCGAGAAGGTCCTGGACGCCGAACCCGACTTCGTCACCGCCTCCTTCGTCTCCACCCTCGGCAAGGGCGGCGTCGCCACCCGCGAGCAGTTCGAGAAGCTGGGCGTGCCCACGTACGTCTCGCCCTCCGACTGCTCGGCCGGCAAGGACAACGACAGCGGCGGCGACGGATCGCGCAGCAAGCCCCTCACCCTGGACGCCGTCTACGGCGAGATACACGACCTGGCTCGCGCGTTCGACGTCGACGCCCGCGGCGACAAGCTCGTCGCCGAGCTGAAGGAGCGGGTGCGCAAGGCGACCGAAGGGCTGGACGCCTCCGGCGTCTCGCTCATGTACTGGTTCGCCAACTCCCAGTCGCCCTACCTCGCCGGCTGCTGCGGTGCCCCTGGTGCCATCAGCCGGGCCGTCGGCGCGAAGAACGCCTTCGCCGACACCCATGACGAGTGGCCCCAGATCGGCTGGGAGACCGTCGCCGAGCGTGACCCCGACGTCATCGTGATCGGCGACCTCACCCGCAGGCAGCAGACCGCCGAAACCGCCGAGGCCAAGATCCGCTTCCTGGAGACCCACCCCGCCACCCGCAACCTGACCGCCGTAAAGAAGAAGCGGTACGTCCTGCTCAGCGGGCAGGCGATGAACCCCTCCATCCGCACCGTCGAAGGGATCGAGAAGGTCACCGCCGGCCTGCGCGACTTCGGGCTCGTCAAGTGAGCCTGCGCGCACTGCTGTTGACCGGCGGCGGCTCCGCCGCGCTGCTCGCGTCGGTCGCCGTCGCGGTGACGATCGGACCCGCCGACATCTCCGCCGACGACGTCTGGGCCTCCGTCGCCGCCCATCTCGGCCTCGGCGAAGGCACGTTGGCGCCGCTGCGGGACGGCATCGTGTGGAACCTGCGCATGCCCCGCACCCTGCTCGCCGCGGTGTGCGGAGCCGGACTCGCGGTCTGCGGGGCGGTCATGCAGTCCCTGCTGCGCAACCCTCTCGCCGACCCGTTCGTCCTCGGCGTCTCCTCCGGCGCCTCCACCGGAGCGGTCGCCGTCGTCGTCCTGGGCGTGGGCGGGGGAGTGGTGTCCCTGTCGGCGGGGGCGTTCCTCGGCGCTCTGCTCTCCTTCGCCCTGGTGCTGCTGCTCAGCCACACCCTCGGCGGCAGCACCGACCGCGTCGTCCTGTCCGGCGTCGCCGTCATGCAACTCTTCTCCGCCCTGACCTCGTTCATCGTCCTGACCTCCGCCGACGCCGAGACCACCCGTGGCGTGCTGTTCTGGCTGCTCGGCTCGCTCACCGGCGCCGACTGGGGCCAGGTGGTGCTCTGCGCGGTCGTCCTGGCCGTGGTCCTGCTGGTCTGCCTCGCGCACGCCCGCACCCTGGACGCGTTCGCGTTCGGTGAGGAGGCGGCGGCATCGCTGGGCGTCCACGTGGCCCGTACCCGGCTGATCCTGCTCTGCGCCACCGCGCTGCTCACCGCCGCCCTGGTCAGCTGCGCCGGAGCGATCGGGTTCGTCGGACTGGTCCTGCCCCATGCCACCCGCGCTCTCACCGGCGCAGGCCACGCCCGTCTGCTGCCGATCACGGCGCTGACCGGAGCCGTCTTCCTGGTGTGGGTGGACACCCTCGCCCGAACCGTTCTCGACCCCCAGGAGGTCCCGGTGGGCGTACTGACGTCCCTCATCGGGGTACCGGCGTTCGTGGCCGTGCTCTACCGCGGACGGAGAAGGACATGACCAGCCTGCACGCGAACCGTGTCGTGCGGCGCATCGGCGACAAGGTCGTCGTCGACGGCGTCACCCTCGCCCTCCGCTCCGGTGAGACCGTCGGTCTGCTCGGCCCCAACGGTTCGGGAAAGTCGACGCTGCTCAGGCTGCTGGCCGGGGTTCTCGCGCCGACCGGCGGAGTCGTCACCCTGGACGGGCGTCCGCTCACCGAGGTCGGCCGCCGTGCCATCGCCCGCCGCGTCGCCACCGTCGAACAACACGCCCACACCCAGACCGAACTGACCGTCCGCGAGGTCGTCGCCCTCGGCCGCATCCCGCATCGCCGCGCCTGGACACCGCCCACGGTGGCCGACGCGGAGGCCGTCACCGAGGCCCTGGCACGCACCGGACTGACCGACCGGTCCGACCAGTCCTGGCACACCCTGTCCGGCGGCGAGCGCCAGCGCGCCCAGATCGCCCGCGCCCTCGCGCAGAAGCCTCGCGAACTCCTGCTCGACGAACCGACCAACCACCTCGACATCCAGCACCAACTCGACCTGCTGGACCTCGTCGCCGACCTGCCGGTCACCACCGTGATCGCCCTGCACGACCTCAACCTCGCCGCGATGTACTGCGACCGCCTGCTCGTCCTGCGCGACGGCCGCGCCGTCACGCAGGGCATCCCGACCGAGGTCCTGACCCCAAGCCTCATCGAACAGGTCTACGGCGTCCGCGCCGAGGTCACCCACGCCCCCGGCCACCCCGTGATCCGCTTCCTGCGCCCCACGGCCCAGGACGGATCCGCCCGCGAGAGGAGCACGACGAGCGATGTCTCGACAGCGACGTGAAGCAGCACAAAGGAAGCACGGCCGGGCCGAACCGGCGCCGTGCCGCATCGTGGTCTGCCGGGACTGCTGCTGCGGAACCCCGAAGGTCACCGGAGTCGATCACACCCGGCAGGTCGAGTGGCTGTCCGAGAACGCTCCCGTGCGCGTCGCGGCCTGTCTCGACGTCTGCGAGCACGCGAACGTCATCGTCGTCCAGCCCTCCACCGCCGCCCGCGCGGCAGGAGCCCGCCCGGTCTGGCTCGGCCTCGTCAACGACTCCGACGCCACCGAGGACATCGCCGCCTGGGTACGGGCCGGTGGTCCTGGTGTCGCTCCCTGCCCCGACATCCTTGACCTGTATGTGTTCACCCCGCCCCGAAGGGCGCGGCGTGATGGCGATCGCTGAAGCCCATGCCCCGCCCCGCCAGCCACGCCGCATCGACGCCACAGCACGCGCACCGCACTCGCACCCCTTACCTCCACAGAAGTGTCCGCCGGCAATTCGGTTGCCCGGAGGCCGTAGTGCGGGGATAGGTTCGCGAGCGTGGATGAAATGGACCTGCTCAGGCGATCCGGCGGTCCCGTGACCCGGAGCCGGATCAGCCATGACCTGGCCGAACTCGGCCTCGGCGACGGCGATCTCGTGATGTTCCATACCCGCATGTCCGCCATCGGCTACGTGGCCGGCGGACCGGAGACGGTCATCGAGGCCCTGCGTGACGTGGTGGGATCGCGGGGGACCTTGATGGTGACCTGCGGTTGGAACGACGCGCCGCCGTACGACTTCGTGACCTGGCCGCAAGCCTGGCAGGATGCCCTGCGCGAGGAACACCCCGTCTACGACCCGGACTTCAGCGAAGCCGATCACAGCAACGGCCGACTCCCCGAAGCGCTGCGCCGCCGACCCGGAGCGATCCGCAGCCGCCACCCGGATGTCAGCTTCGCGGCCCTGGGGTCCGCGGCAGCCGACCTGATGGCCGACCATCCCTGGGACGACCCCCACGGCCCCGGCAGCCCCCTGGCACGGTTGACCGCGGGCAGTGGCCGGGTACTCCTGCTGGGAGCACCGCTGGACACCATGACGCTCCTGCACCACGCCGAGGCTCTCGCCGACGCCCCCGGCAAGCGGTTCGTGGACTACGAACAGCCCATCCTCGTGGACGGCCGACGGGTCTGGCGCCGCTTCCACGACATCGACTCGGAAGAAGGCGCCTTCGACTACTCCTCCGCGGTGGCCCAAGGACGGGAGCCGTTCGAAGTCATCGTCCAGGACATGCTCGCTGCGGGAATCGGCCGCCAAGGCAGGGTCGGCGCCGCCGAGAGCCATCTGTTCGAGGCCGCACAGGTCGTCGACTTCGCCACCACCTGGATCGAGGACGCACTGAGCGGGTAGAGGCGTGGCCGCCGCGTGGGCGGCTGCGTGTTCGTGTCGGTTCCCCGGCGTTCCGGTGTGCAGCAGCGAGAGGAAGTCTTCGCGTGGTCACCTTCCGGACGAAAGGCGGCTCGGTGCAAGGCTTTCGGGCCTCTGCCGATGTCGTCGCCGTCCTGGGCATCCCCTATGCCGCCCCGCCGTTCGGAGCGGGCCGGTTCCGGGAACCACTTCCGGCACCGTCGTGGGCCGGTGTGCGGGCGTGCACGGAGTACGGCCCGATCGCCCCGCAGTCGGCACAGTTGCCCGGGGCGCCCCTGTGGTCGCCCGACGAGGAGGACATCCTCACCGTCAACATCTGGACGCCGGCACCCGAGGGCGGCCACCTGCCCGTCCTGGTCTGGATCCACGGCGGCGCCTACACCTTCGGATCCTCCGCCCAACCCGACTTCGACGGCACGGCGCTGGCCCGCGCCGGTCTGGTCGTGGTCACCCTCAACTACCGGCTCGGCTTCGAGGGCTTCGGCCATGTCCCCCGAGCCGAAGGACCGGTTCACCCGGACAACCGGGGCCTGCTCGACCAGGTCGCGGCCCTGCGCTGGGTACATGAGAACATCGCCGCCTTCGGTGGCGACCCGGGCAACGTGACGGTCGCCGGCCAGTCCTCCGGGGCCGCCTCGGTCGCCTGCCTGATGGTGATGGATCGTGCCCGCGGGCTGTTCCACCGTGCCATCGCCCACAGCGCCGCCAGTCCCTGCTACACACGCGAGATCGCTGCCGCGACCACCCGTGAGGTCGCCGCGGCGGCGGGCTGTCCCGCAACGGCCGACGGCCTGACGTCCGCGACTGCGCAGGCGCTCGTCGCCGCCTCCGACAGGGTGGCCGACGGCTACCGTCGCGACCCCGCCTCCGGATCCCGCCACTACGACCCCGTGCTCTACGCGCCCGTCCTCGACGGCGACGTCCTGCCCACCGACCCCCTCACCGGGATGGCGGCCGGTGCGGCCCGGGGGGTGGACCTGCTGGTCTGCCACACCACGCAGGAGTACTGGCTGCTCGATGCCGTCGGCAGCAGCGCGAAGATCACCACCGATGCGCAGCTCGCGCGCTTCGCCGAGGACTTCGGCCTCCCCGACGGCCTGGTGGCCGGCTACCGCGCCGCGCTGCCCCAGGCCCCCGTGCTCGACGTCTACCTCAGCGTCTTCGGTGATCTGCTGTTCGGCGAGTACAGCAACCGACTCGCGGAGCAGCATGCCCGAGCAGGCGGCCGGGCGTTCCTGTCGCGTTTCGACCGTCGTCGTGCCGGGCCCCCGAACGCGGTGGTGCGGGCGTGGCACTGCGCGGACATCCCCTTCGCCTTCGGAAACCTCGACGCTGACAGCGTGTCCTTCCTCATCGGCGGGGCACCCACGTCCGCGGACCATGGACTTTCACGCCGCATGGTGCGCGCGTGGGTCGATTTCGCCGCCACCGGGAATCCTGGCTGGCCATCCGTCGACAGCTCCACCCACGACAGGGTCTGGAGCACCGAGGACACCCCCGCCGACGAGGGACCCGCCGGTGTCCGTGCCCTGTGGGCCCGGGCCGACTTTCCCCTCCTGCGCCCGTGACCTGGAAGCTCCTCGGCGCCGGGCAGAGACCGTAGATCTGTGGCCCCGTGCCCCGACGTGCCACCTCTCGCACGTCGGTCGGCACCGAGACGAAGCGCCGACTTGCCTGACAGGAAAGTCGAAGACAACTTTCCCGGTGGGCAAGTAACGCGGGGAGCGGAGGGGCCGGGGACGTGAGTACGCCGATGGACGCCGAACAGGCATGGAGAGATCTGCAGCGCATCCGCGTGCCGCAGGAGCGGGTGTACGACGAGGTCGAGCGGTCCGCCGCGAGCGGTTCGGGGAACCCCTGGGCCACGGCCGCGCTCATGTGGCTCTTCCTGGCCGGTCTGGGGTTCGACCTGCCCGGATGGGGCGTGGGTCTGGCCGCCGCCGTGTACATGGCGCTGCTGGGCGCGCTGGCCGTGCTCCACAACCGCCGCAGCCGCGTGCGCCTGCACCGCACCCGGTGCACCCGGCCGATGCTCGCCACCTTCGTCGCGGGGGCGGTGGTGACCGGTGGGACGGTCCTGCTGTCCGGTCGGCTGGTCGACGCGCTGGAGCCGATGCCGGCCAGTCTGATCCAGGCGACGGTCTCGGCGGCGGTGTTCGTGCTGTTCGTCGGGCCGACGAGCCGCTGGGCGGCCAGGTCGGCGCGGCGCAGCGGCGCACAGGTGGCAGAAACCGGAGCGGTCGGCACGGGGGAGGACCGATGAGTACCCCCTCCGGCTTCGACGAACTGATCCACCCTGCCACCCGGCTGTCGGTGGTCGCGCTGCTCGCGGCCACCGAATGGGCGGACTTCGCGTTCGTCCGCGACAGCCTCTCGCTCAGTGACTCGGCGCTCTCCAAGCAACTGCACACCCTGGAGGAGGCGGGATATCTGGAGCTCC
Organism: Streptomyces bottropensis ATCC 25435; assembly: GCF_000383595.1. Classification (NCBI taxonomy): domain Bacteria; kingdom Bacillati; phylum Actinomycetota; class Actinomycetes; order Kitasatosporales; family Streptomycetaceae; genus Streptomyces; species Streptomyces bottropensis. The sequence continues at coordinate 4,916,706 of NZ_KB911581.1, forward strand.
ACAAAGAGGGCGGCGGACGCAAACGGCGCACCACGGTACGGCTGACGGACCGCGGACGCGGCGCCTTCGAGGGGCACGTAGCAGCGCTCCGGGCGATCGTCGAGGGCGCCGGTCCTCCCGCGTCGACCGGATCACCGCTACCACCGCGACACCCCTCGGGGGCGGGACGATGACGCCGAAGCCCACCTCCGGCCAACCCGTCGTCCATGCGCGCGGCGTGACGATGACGTACGGCGACATCGATGTCCTCCACGGTGTCGACCTGGACATCCATCGCGGCGAGGTCTTCGCGCTTCTCGGGCCCAACGGCGCGGGGAAGACCACCACCGTCGAGATCCTGGAGGGTTTTCGACGCCGCTCCGCGGGCGAGGTGAGCGTCCTCGGTACGGACCCGGAGCGCGGCGGCGACGCGTGGCGCGGCAGGATCGGACTGGTCCTGCAGTCCTGGCGCGACCACCGCCGCTGGCGGGTCGCCGAGCTGCTGACACACTTCGCCACGTACTACCCCGACCCGCGTGACCCGGCCGAACTGCTGGCCCTGGTCGGCCTCACCGACCAGGCGGGTCGGCGGGTGGACCGGCTGTCCGGCGGCCAGCGCCGACGGCTGGACGTCGCGCTCGGCATCGTCGGCCGCCCCGAACTCCTCTTCCTAACCGAGCCGACCACCGGCTTCGACCCTCAGGCGCGGCACGAGTTCCATGTCCTGGTCGAACGGCTGGCCCGCGACGACGGCGTCACCGTCCTGCTCACCACCCACGACCTGGTGGAGGCCGAGCGCCTGGCCGACCGGATCGCCGTGCTGGTCGGTGGCCGGATCCGAGCCTGCGGCACCCCCGCCGAACTGGCCCGGCGGGCCGCCGCCCGGGCCGAGGTCCGCTGGACGGCCGACGACGGAACGATGCGCCGCGAACGCACCGAGGACCCCTCACGGCTGGTCTGGGAACTCCACCGGCACGCGGACCGCCCGATCGCCGGCCTGGAGGTCCGCCGCCCGACGCTGGAGGACACCTACCTGCACATGGTGCACCGGGACGCCGACGGCAGGGACAGGCACACGGACGAGGAGGCGCGGACAGCGTGAACAGGACAGTCATGACGAACAGTTGGCGTGCCGGGATCCAGCGCGGCGGCATCGAACTGCGTCACCTCCTGCGCAACGGCAAGGAGATGTTCGGCCACCTGACCAACGTGGTCGTCGCGCTGGTCGTCGCCGCCTGGCTCAGCGACGACGTGCCCGGCACCCGTACCCCGATGGCCCATCTGGTGCTGGCGGGCTTCGCCGCCTACCTGCTGTTCCAGATCGGACTGATCAACCTGCCCCAGATACTCGTGACCGAGCGGGAGGAGGGTGCCCTGCTGCGGCTGCGCGCCACGCCCGGCGGGATACCCGCCTACCTCGTCGCCAAGTGCCTGCTGGTGGTCGTCGTGGCGGTCGGCACCCTGGCCCTGCTCCTGGCGGCCGCGGCGCTGCTGGTGGACGGGCCGCTGCCCCGGGGGCCAGGCGACTGGCTGACACTGCTGTGGGTCACCACGCTCGGGCTGCTCGCCGTCGTGCCCCTGGGCGCGGCCATCGGCGCCGTACTGCCCAATCCCCGGGAGGCGCTGGCGTTGATCATGCTGCCGACGATGGGGCTCCTCCTCATCTCCGGAACGGTGTTCCCGATCACCTCGCTGCCCGTGCCGGTCCAGCATGTCGCCGCCGTCTTTCCGCTCAAGTGGATGGCACAGGGCCTGCGTTCGGCGCTGCTCCCCGACGCGGCACGGTCCGCCGAAGCGGCCGGCTCCTGGGAACTGCCCATGGTGGCCCTGGTGTTGACAGCCTGGGCGGTGCTCGGATTCCTCCTCGCGGTACCCCTCCTGCGGCGCGCCGCCCGGCGCGAGTCCGGCTCCCGCCTGTCCGCGCGCCACCACAAGGCGGCACAGAGCGGCGCGCTGTCCGCGTAGGCGAGCCGGGCAAGAGGGCAGCGCGTCCAGCAGGCGCTCGCCATCAGCCCGAAGGCCGCCTGGACTGTGGCTCGGACCGGCCGTGCCCGTGGCTCCCACGGGCCACTGACCTCGGGGTTCTCAGCCGCCCACGACAGGCCTGGATCCGATGGCCGCGCAGGCCGCCTCGTCCGTGGGGTGCCCGTCCGCCGGGTAGATCACCGGGGCGCCCAGGGCGCCCGGGGTGCCGGTGTCCGAGGACTCGCCGTTGTCGGGCTGCGCGTTCGGGTGGTAGCAGGCCACGAACCGGGTCGGCCTGGCGGTGCCCGGCCCCGTGCCGGCTGCGGACTCGCCCCACATCCGCTTCCAGGCTGCCGCGCAGGAACGGGCGGCGTCCCGCGGATCGAACGTGGTCTTGAGCGGCAGCTGGCTCAGGTCCGCCTCGGCCGACAGGGTGCGGGCGCACATGACGTCGCGCCCTTTCTCGTCCCACGGCCCGAGAGTGGCGACGGCCGTGGCCGTGGCACCTGCCAGGAGTGCGGCCGTGGCCGCGCCCACCAGGACCAGACGCCGACGCCTCCTCAAACCGACCGGGGCGGGCGGCTGTTCGGTACGCCGCAGGATGTCCCGCAGTACGGCCCGGCCGTCGGCGGACGTCGCCCACTCCTCGTCGTCGGGTCGCAGCGCGCGGATGGCGACGAGGTCGGGCGCTTGGCTCTGCTGGGTGGTGGCCGTCCGCTTCATGCTGACTCCTGCTCGGCGAAGCTCGGGTGGGGGTGGGGGTGGGGGTGGGGGTGAGAGTGAGCGACGTGGACGGGTTCTGCCCGGTCCGCGCGGCTCAGCGCCGCCCTGAAGCGTTTGCGGGCCCGGTGCAGGCGCACCGCGAAGGCGGTGGTGCTGCACCCCATGACCACGGCCGCCTGTCTGGCCGTCAGGCCGTACCAGGCGCTCAGCAGCAGCGTCTCCCGGTCCTGCTCGGACAGCGCCGACAGCGCGGCGGCCACCTCGGTACGCGTCCCGATCTCGTCACCGATCTCCGCCGCCCCTGCCCGGTCGGCCATGGCCGCCATGCGCTCGGACAGTGCCCGGTGGCGCTGATCCGAGCGCACACGGTTGGCGAGCAGCCGCCGTGCAGAGGCGAGCAGCCACGGCAGGGCGTCGTCGGGCACGGAGTCGGACTTGCGCCAGGCCAGTACGAAGGTCTCGGACAGGATGTCCTGCGCCGTCTCCCGGTCCGTGCGGTGCAGGAGATACGCGTGGACCCGGTCGGCATGAGCCGTGTAGAGGGCTTCCAGTGCCCTGTGCCCGTCGGGGTCCGCGTGCTCATCGGCGGTATCTCGTCGTCGTGTCACAACACCTCCATGGTTCCGGTCGCGACCGCCATCAGGCCGTCAACCGGGAGATGTGCGGCAGAGCCGGATTCCTTACAACCTCCGCATCCGTCACCGAGATCGGCCGCACGCGTACGACGCGGAACAGGCCTGTCCTGCCCTCCGGGGGCGATCAGTCGACGGGCTCCAACCGGACACAGCACCGATCCGGGCCGGGCGACAGACAGGCCGTATACCCGCGCTCGCCCAGCCCGTGCAGGACACCGCGCAGCAGATGCAGGTTCATGCCGCACACCGTCTGGGTGTACTCACGGGCCAGGGCGTGGAAGGGGCAGTTGCCGAGCACGACGGCGCCTTCCTCGTGTCGCGGCTCGAAGCCGTACCGCTCTAGCAGGTCGAGGAGGCTTCCGCCGGCCGGCTCTCCCAGCTGCGTACCGAGTTCGTCCGCCTTGCGGTGCAGCACCTCCCGCACCGGCTCGCCGGTCGCCGCGGATTCCTCGACGGACTGTGCGAGGAGTCGCCCGGCGAGCTCGTAGCGCCGGTCCGGCAGGCTGACCGCGATCTGTGTCGTCGACCGCCGGTAGAGCTTCGCCGGCCGTCCCGCACCCGGTCCGGCCCGCCCGCTGCGTCGCTCGTAGACGACGTCGAGCAGCGACTCGTCGGCCAGGCGGTCGAGGTGGAAGGCCGCGGTCTGGCGCGCCAGACCCAGCGCCGCGGCCGCTTCGTCCCGGCTGACGGGGCCGGGCCGACGCACCACGTGGTCGTACAGCCTCCTGCGCGTCGGCTCGTCGAGAGCCGCGATGGCGGAGACATCGGCGTCGCGTACATCGTTCGAGGCGTCCACGATCACCAGTGTAAAACCAACGGCCATTGACTAAAGAAAGGATCCGAGCTTCTATAAGTAATGAGAGCCATCTATAGAAGGGGGGCCATGCCCTCCCTAACCTCACGCACCTCACGCACCACGTCCGCCACTCCGCGGCGTGCGCTGCTCGCCGATCCCGCCTACCTCGCGCCGTGGATTGACGATCTCGTACCCGGCAGTGCCCAGGCGGCCATGTACGCCGTGGGCGTGATCGAGATCGTGGCAGGCATCACCGTGGCCTTCGTTCCCCGGTTCGGAGCCTGGCTGGTGGCCGGCTGGCTGACCGGCGTCATCGTCAACCTGCTGACCACCCCCGACCACTACGACATCGCGCTGCGCGACTTCGGCCTCCTGCTCGCCGCTGTCGCCCTCGCCCGCCTGGCGACGCGCTACCACGGCGAACGGCGGCACGGAACCGGCGCGGGTCACGCCGGGTGACCGCCCGACTCGCCGAGACGGCAGCGAGCGCCCCCGCCTGTCTGCGGGGGCGCTCGCGTACTCCGCTGCTACTTCACTTTCACTGCGTGCGGCTGTTCTCCCGGTCACGCCTCCTTGGACCGTCAGGCGTGAGCGTGCCCGCGCCGGTGTCCACGGTTCGTGAACAGCCGGTACAGCGCGAGGAGGATGACGGACCCGATGATGGCTGCGATCCAGGTGGACAGATCGAAGAAGCCGTCGATCGAGTCGACTCCGAAGATCACCTTGCCGAGGAAGCCTCCGAGAAGGCCACCAGCGATACCGATGAGCATGGTGACGATGATTCCGCCCGGGTCTTTACCCGGCATGAGCGCCTTGGCAATGGCCCCGGCGAGCAGACCGATAGCTATCCACGCGATGATGCCCATGGCAGTGATTCTCCCTTGCGTTCGATTCGCCAGTCGTGTTTCCAAGGAACACGTCGCCAAACTGCAGACAGCGCCGGAGACTCGGACGCACCGCCTGGGAAGGGGCCGGAGAGCGGTCGGAGAGCGGTCCATGGGCATGCCGATCAAGCCGCGCGCACGGCCTTCCCGTAGCCCCGAGCGAGGTGTCCGTTCGAATGTCGTACGGCTGCGCCGGCGGGCGTTCCGCGGGCGTTGGTGCGGCCGCCCCTGCGGTCGCTATGCGAGGCCGCCGTTGCTCATCAGCAGCTGACCGTTGATCCACTCGCCCTCCCCGGAGCACAGGAAGTCCACGAGGTGCGCGGTGTCCTGCGGAGTGCCCACGCGCCCGAGCGGGGTGCTGCGGATGCAGTGATCCCGGATCTCCTCGGACATCCAGCCGGTGTCGATCGGCCCGGGGTTGATCGCGTTGGCGGTCACGCCGAGGTGGGCGAGTTCGCGGGCGGCAGCCAGGGTGATGCGGTCCAGGGCTCCCTTGCTCGCCCCGTAGGGCAGGTTCCCCACGGTGTGATCACTGGTGAGGCTGACGATCCGGCCGGTACCCGGAACGGAGGCGAAACGGCTCCCGAATTCGCGGATGAGCAGCCACGTGGCACGCGCGTTGACGGCGAAGTGCCGGTCGAAACTCTCGACCGTGGTGTCGAGGAGGCCTGAGTCGACCGACTCGCAGTGGCACATGACCAGCGCGGTGACCTTGCCGAGGCGTTCCTCGACTTCGTCGAAGACACGTGCCGGGGTGGACGGGTCGGCGAGATCCGCCTCGACGGTGGCGGTGGACGCACCGCGCTGGGCAAGAGCGTGACGGATCGCTTGTGTCGCGCCGGGCTCCCTGCCCCAGGGCATGCGGTCGTCGTAGGGGGTCCAGTAGGTGAAGGCGATGTCCCAGCCCGACGCGGCCAGCCTACGAGCGATGCCGGCGCCGATGCCGACGGTGCGACCTACGCCGGTGACCAGAGCGATCGGGCGGGCGGGCGGAGTGTCCCCTCCGTGGGCGGGCTGATCCTGATCCTTGCTCGTCGTCACGGTCCGAGATCGTTCACGACCCACACCGGAGCGTCAATCACATTTCCCTGCGGCAACTCGCCTGCGCCGCCCCATGGTGGGGTACATGCCAGCCAGTGGTACGGCCGACGGCGTCGCGGCCGAAACCCGCTGAACCGCCGAGCACCGCCGAGGAGGTCTCCGTCCTGCTCGACGACTACGAGCTGATCGGCGTCGGCGGCCCCAACGCCGCCCACTCCGCCGCGGAACTCTCCGCCGCCAACGACCGCGGCCGACTGCGCGGCATCGTCGCGGCCCACGGCGAGTTCGAGCACGGCGTCACCGAGTACGCCGTTCCCGTGCGCGATGCCGGCGGACACATCCGCGCCGCCGTGTCGGTCGTCGGCAGGCAGCAGGACCTGCTCTCCGTGAGCGGACGCTGCGCACGGCCCTCACCATGGCTGCCGCCGCACTGGCCCCGTCCATCGAGGACGACGCCACGAACCGGTAGGGCGCGGCGCACCCTCAGTCTTGCTGTCCGAGCAATTGCGTCTGAGTAAATTATCAAGTCAGATGCTTGCATTTGATGTTAAGTGAGGACCTCCCTAACGTTCTCGGCATGAACCTCACCGTCCTCGCGGCCTCCGGCCAGACCGGAATCGCCCTCACTCGCCAGGCACTTCGACGTGGTCACACCGTGACCGCCATCGCGCGTGATCCCGACCGGATCGCCCTGCCCGACTCCCCGACCCTGCGCAAGGTGGCGGGCGACGTGCACGACGCGGCGAGCATCGCCGCCGTCGTGGACGGGAGTTGCGTGGTCCTCTCCGCACTCGGCACGGACCGTGCCGGGACGCTGCTGACCGGCGCCCGGGCCGTCGTCGCCGCCGGCCCGCGGCGTGTCATCTGGCTCGGTGCCTACGGCACGGGCAAGTCGGCCGAAGTGGCGGGGGAGGGCGCGGACATGCTCGCCAAGGTGCTGGGCGACCGGCTCGCCGACAAGGTCGACGCCGACAACACCGTCCTCGCGGCCGGTGGCACCGTCTTCCATGCCGGGATGCTCGCGGACGGGCCGGAAAGCCCTCGTCGGCGCACGATCGGCCTGGAAGCCGGGCCCCCCTTCGACCTCGGTGCGAAGGTCAGCCGGGAAACCGTCGCCGCGGCGATGCTCGACGAAGCGGAGACACCTGCCTTCCCCGGCGCCGTCGCCCTGCCGTTGGCGCGGTAGGCAGAGCGGTAGGCAGAGCGGTTGGCGCGCGCGGAGGGGCGCGGTCAGCGGGCGGTGATCTCCGCGAGCGACGCCCGGACCTGCTCGCGGAGCCAGGCGTGGGCGGGGTCGGAATCGAAGCGCTGGTGCCAGTTGCAGTTGATCGTCGCCGCCGGGGACTCGATGGGCAGGGGCCGGGCGAGGAGCCCGAACGCCTCGATGAGCGGGCGGCTGTGGATCGCCGTGCAGGTGACCAGCGCGTCACCGCGAGCGGCGATCTGCAGGGCCGTGGACACCGTCGCCACCGCCGCGACCACCCGGCGCCGCAGCCCTTCGGCGGCCAGCACGTCGTCGATCGGCGCGGTGAGACGGCCACGCCGGGAGATCACCACATGCGGCTGCGCCGCGTAGGAGGCCAGGTCGAGTCCGGCGGCACAAGGGTGGTCCGCGCGCATCGCCACCACGAGAGGATCGTCGCCGAGCGACTCGGACCGGAACTCGGGCAGGCCGGGCCTGCCACCGCCGAGTTCCAGATCGACACGGCCGTGCCGCAGGTCGTCGGTGTCGACGGGGCTCTCCGCCAGCACCCGCAGCTGCACCCCGGAAGCCCGCTGCTGGATCCTCTCGACCAGGACCGGCAGCAGTGACGCGGCTACCGCGTCATGGCACTGGATCGTGAAGGTGCGCTCCATCTCGGCCGGGTTCAGCTCACGGACCGGCGAGAGCACCTCGTGCGCCTGCCTGACCAGCCGGTGCACGTCCTCCCGCACCGACACCGCGTACGGAGTGGGAGTCATCGAGTGGCCGGTACGCACCAGGATGTCGTCCCCCGTGACGGCGCGAAGCCGGCCGAGGGTCCGGCTGACCGCGGGCGAGGACAGGTGGAGCCGCTCGGCAGCGCCCATCACGCTGCCCTCTTCGAGCAGGGCATCCAGCACGGTCAGCAGATTCAAGTCCAGTTGCATACAGGTAAATCCTCACAAGACACAGATTCACTTCTATCAACTCCAGGAGCATGCCATGGCCCAGGAACTTCTCGCCGCCACCGTCGCCGCCGTCCGCCACGCCGGGGCCCGCATGATGACGCGTTACTCCACCGAGTCGCGTCAGCCCGGGCTCCCCGAACTGCTCGCGAGCCTCCAGGCCAATGACGCGGCCGTCGTCGAAACGCTGCGTCCCGCGCTGGCCGCGGCCCGGCCGGGCGCGGGCTGGCTCAACGACGAGCACGGCTCGGGACCGCTGGCCACGGGGGAGTGGTGGCTGATCGACCCGGTCGGCGGCAACGTCAACGCCGTGCACGGCATGCCCGACTGGAACATCGGCGTGAGCCTCGTGCGCGACGGCCGCCCGGTACTGGCCGTGGTCTACTTCCCGGTCCTCGACGAGATGTTCACCGCGACCGAGGGCGGTGGGGCGTTCCTCAACGGGATACGGCTGCGGGTGTCGGCCAAGACGTCGTTGGACGGCGCACTGGCCGGAACCGGCCAGGCGCAGCCGGGTCACGACCCCGAGCTCGCGACCCGGATGGGCTCCGCCTTCGCCGCGATGACGAACGCCGCACTCCATGTACGGGTCTCCGTTCCCGTGACCCACCAGCTCGCCCAGGTCGCCGCGGGCCGGATGGACTTGCACTGGCAGTTCGACAACGTCCGGTCCCACGCGGCAGGAGTGCTGCTGGTCCAGGAGGCCGGAGGCGCCGTCACCGACTTCGAGGGCAAGCCCTGGGAGCTGGCGGGTGAGAGCTACCTCGCCGCCGCGCCGGGTGTGCACGCCGCCGCGCTGGACGTCCTCACGGCCTGACGAAAGGCCGGATCCGTCCGCAAGCCGGCGCCGGTACGTCGTCCGGGGCGGATGAGCGGAATGTCGCGGCCGGGAGCGTCCTCCTGCAAGGGGAGTGTGCCGAGATGCTCGGCGGGACGACGCTCCCCGAGGCACGCGGCGGGGGCACGCGGCGGGACACCGCCCGACGCCGCTCACCGCTCGCGTCCGGGAGCTTCCGGGTACCCCCGAGCGGTTCCGGGGGTGCGCACACCGGGACGGCGGGTCGTCGCGGTGTCGGTGTGCGGCACACCGCGATCCAGGCCCCGTAGGCCGCCGCACACCTGCGCCTCACCGTCCACCCGCCGCCGCACGCCCCGGCCTTCTCGTCGAGCCCGAACTCCATAGCGAAGGACACTCATGAGCACCCTCACACACCCCGAATCACCCCGCCGGCACGGGGGAACAGAGTCCGCTGGCGCACTCCGGCCCGGCTGCGCAAAAGCATCCTCGTCACGCATGTCGGGGCCGCGGGAGCCTGGATCGGCATCGATGTCATCTCGGCCGTTCTGGTGGCCGTCGGCTGGATGCGCGAGGGCGACGACCGTACCGCCGTATACGGGGTACTCGCGGACTTCGTCGTCGTTCCCCTACTGCTGTCTGCTCTCGTAGCGGGTTCGATCTGCCTCGGCACCGGTGTCCTGCTGGGAATGGCGACCAAGTGGGGACTCGTTCGCTACCGGTCGGTCGCGGTGAAGCTGGTCCTGAACGTGATCGCGTGCGTGATGCTGCCGGTGTTCCTCGGCCCGATCACCGAACTGGCCACGGGCGAACAACCGGTGCAGGACATTTGGTTCGTCGTGTTCCTCGCCGCTACCGCCGTGGTGTTGCTGAGTTTCGCGATGGTGCATGATGAACCACATCTACTTCACCGCGTTGCGCGACGGCGCGGGACTTGCCGCCGAACTCGCCGCCGGTGACGGGGCGCCGCGCGTGTATGTCGTCGAACCGACCGGGGAGTTCGAGAACGACCCCAACGTCACCGACAGGAAGTTCCCGGGCAATCCCACCCGCTCCTATCGCAGCAAGGAGCCACTCCGGGTCGTCGACGAGGTCACCGACTGGACGCGACAGACACCCGAAGCCCTCCGGATGTGGCAGGACCGGCTTGCCGCGATCCGCGTGGATGATCGCGCCGAAATCATCAACTAGGAGGCGGCCGTGCGGTTCGCGCCGGACACGGGACGGCGAGCGGAATGCCTGCCTGGGCATCCGGTCCGCCTCGCCCCGAGTTCGTCCAGCACCGCCCGGTGCAGCCGCTGGCCAGTGCGTACACCACTGTCGTGCACACGGCCCGCTCGTCACGCGGAGCGGTCCCCCACCTTGCGGACGAGCAGCGGACGATGGCAGCAACGGGGCGGCCAGGTACCGGAGTTCAGCAAGAACCGGACGCTTCGACAGATCATCACCCGAGGACCCGCACTATGCCGCACGAACATCAAGGCGCCTGAGGCAAACTCTGTGCCTTGATCGGTGCGGCCGACCTGGCGGTCTGCTCGATCTTCGCCCAGTGGGCCGCACGGGCTTCCTCGTCGATCTGCTTCTCGAGTTCGGCGCGCAACCCGGTCCGGCCGTCGAGGCCCTCGCGCAGGATGTCGGCGTGCCCGGTATGCCGGATGGACTCGCCGAGGACATGGACCATGATGGCGAACAGGTTGGTGTCGGCGTACTGCTCCGACCACCACGGCACGTGGCCGGGGGCGTCGAGGGGAAGCTCGTTGATCGTCGCGTCCGAGTGTTCCCACGTACGCCGGTAGAACCCGATGATCTGCTCGCGGGTCTCGTCCTCGGCCGCCCACAGATCGCTGCCGTCGGAGTCCTGCCACCGGGGCAGCCCTTGCGGGAAAGGGCGGTCGAAGACCTCGCCGAAGTACCTGGCCTCGACCGTGGCCACGTGTTTGACCAGGCCGAGGAGGTTGGTCCCGGTCGCTGTCAGAGGCCGGCGGGCGTCGTATTCGGACAGGCCGTCGAGTTTCCAGAGCAGCGCCTCGCGGTCGCGCCGCAGCCTCCCGTGCAGGTTGCCTTTCGCGAATTCGTCGATCATGCGGCATGAGCCTGCCATGGGCTGCTCGTGGTCTCAAGATCCCGTAAGTGGTCCGCAAGGACAGGCGGAGCCGAGACCCGGCCGTGGCCGCCGCCCTGACCTGCCACAAAAAGCTTGCGAAAGGTGCCAGTTGGGACCACCTCTCAGGGTGTACCGGACCTCCGGGTCACGGTGAGAATGGGGGAAACCGGTTCACGCCGACCTGGGTGCTCAGCCCGTGAAGCATGCAGCGGTAGTACCAGTCCGGTCGCGGCCGGCGGCACCAGAACGGGCGCGACGCCGAGCGCGGCGGGCGGTATGAGGCCCGCCGAAGCCAGGAGTTCGACGGCGCCGATGGTCTTGAGGGCGCCCGGGCTGAAGTCATCGACCTGTCGAGGACCCGTCGAGTGGCGGTGCCGCCCGTGGCAGCCGGCTTCGCCTTGGGCACGAACATTCTGGAGCTGCCGGTCAGGCAGACGGCGGCCATCAGCCCGGCGACGATCCAGTGCGCGCGGTTCATCATCGGCTCCCTGATCGAGGATTGCCTGCTTCCCCTTGGGACGAGACACCCTTCCCGCCTGTGTCATCTCCGGACATCCGAGTTCGGGGAGACGTGGATCACATGCTTTCGTGTCACAGGGTCTCGGGCTGTCTCGTCCCAGGGGACGTAGCTACCTACGAGCACCGAGGAGTACGCAATGGACGCGCGACTGAACTACTTCGCCAGCCCGACCGCCGCCAAGGCCCTCAAGCACTTCATGTCGGCGGGCAAAGCGCTCAAGGAGTCGCCGCTGCCGATCGCGACACAGGAGCTTGTGGCCCTGCGCGTGAGCCAGATCAACGGCTGCGCCGTCTGCGTCGACATGCACACCAAGGAGGCCGCCGCGGCAGGCGAGACATCGGTGCGGCTGCATCTGGTCACGGCGTGGCGGGAGGCAACCGTCTTCACCGAGGCCGAGCGCGCCGCGCTGGAGCTGGCGGAGCAGGGGACCCGGGTCGCGGACGCCGCCGGCGGGGTCGGCGACGACGTCTGGGCACGTGCCGCGAAGCACTACGACGAGGAACAGCTCACCGCCCTGGTGGTCCTGATCTCCTTCATGAACACAGCGAACCGGCTGAACATCATCGCCCAGCAGCCGGCCGGCGACTACGAGGTCGGACAGTTCCACTGAACGGCCATCGATGACCCACCTGGCGCGCTGCCGCAGACCCCGGGTACGGGGGCGTGACGCTGCCCCGCCGAACAACCACAAGATCACCAGAGCGGGCCCGCACCGCGCGACACGGCCGGGTGGGAAGCATGCGAAGACTCAAGGAGGATGCGGAGTGAATAAAGTCGGGGAGTTCGAGGAGCTGCGGCCCCTGTTGTTCTCGATCGCCTACCGGATTCTGGGCAGTGTGAGCGAGGCCGAGGACGCGGTGCAGGAGACATGGCTGCGCTTCGACGGCTCGGCGACCATTCCCACGTCGGTCAAGGCGTTCCTGTCCGCCACGGTGACGCGGATCTCGATCGACGTGCTGCGCTCCGCGCGGGTGCGGCGGGAGGCGTACGTGGGCCCGTGGTTCCCCGAGCCACTGTTGAGCGATCCGTACCAGGACCCGTCGCGCGCGGCCGAGCTGGCCGACTCGGTGTCGATGGCGGCGCTGCTGCTGCTGGAGCGGCTCAGTCCTCTGGAGCGGTCGGTGTTCGTGCTGCGGGAGGTGTTCGGCTTCGGGTTCGACGACATCGCCTCGGCGGTGGGGCGTTCGGAGGCGGCGTGCCGACAGCTGCTGGTACGGGCACGTCGGCACATGGAGGCCGGGCGGCCGCGGTTCGAAGCGGACCGCCAGCACCGGCAGGAGCTGGCGACACGGTTCTTCGACGCCCTCAGCGAAGGCGATGTCGCCGGCCTACGGGATCTACTGGCCGCCGACGTGCAGTTGGTGGGGGACGGCGGCGGCAAGGCCCCGCAGCTGGCCAGGGCCGTCGTCGGCGCCGAGAACGTCGCACGGTTGCTGGCTTCCGTTTTCCCGCTGCTGGCCCGGATCGATGTGACGTTCACGGCGCACGAGGTCAACAGCCAGCCCGGCGCCATCTTCCGTGACCGGGACGGCAGGGTCCTCCACGCCCTCGCCCTCGACGTGCTCGACGGGCAGATCCAGACCATTCGTTCGGTGATCAACCCCGACAAGCTCGGCCACCTCGGACCGGTTGCCGACGCCTGGGCCATCGACGGCGAGGTCAAACAGGCCCGTCGGCAGATGTAGTGACCCCGGGAACGGAGCGGCTCGGCGTTCGCCCATCCGGCGATGCTGAGGTTGTGCGGGCGAACGATGCCGTGCATGGGGTGGTCGGTGATCGGCCCGCTACCGACTTCGCCACCCCGCACAACGGTGGCGGCTGACTCAGCGTCAGGTCGGTGCGCCCGCACGAGGCCACCGGCAGCGCCCCCGTCCCGAAGCGGCAGCTTGCCGGGTCGTCGGCCATGACCCGGCGCGTCGGCACCCTCTCGGCACGACTGGGTCACCAACTCGCCCGAACGTACGCGGGCTCGGCCCGGTCACACAGCGGGATCACCACGGGGCAGTTGATCACCACGGGGCAGTCCGGAGGGCGCCGAGCCCGGGAGGCATGATGTCCTCTGGGTCGAACAGCGCGGAACTGCATTCTGACCGGATACCGGGATGCGACGGCGGCGCTCTCACCGACCAGGCCGGGCTTCTGGACGTGCCCCTGTTCTGGCTGGGGCACCTCTACTCGTGTGCCCAGAGCGAGGAGGCCGAGGAACTGCTGTTCGGCGCGGACTATGACGCGGCCGACGACTTCCAGCGACGCCTGGGGGAGCGCGCCGAGTGGCCGACATTCACCGTCCCACTCGCCGACGATCACCGTCTCCACATCGTCGTCCGCACGTGCGTGGACGACACCGGTACCGACTATCTCCTCCACCACCCCGACTGGGACCGGGCCGAACTCCTCGCCCGGGACGACGGGCACTTCATGGGACCGGGCCTGTCCTGGACCGAGTTGGTGGCGGCCGCGGACAATGTGCTGCCCGGAGGCAGCACCACCGATCCCCACGCCCGCCTGCTGCTCCTGCTGCCCGCGCTGGGCGACGACGAGCTACCCGACGACGCCGTTGACCGCTTGGCGGTCGCGCTCCGTTTACGCCTCCGCACCCGACCTGGCCCGTCTGGCCAAGGTCCCCTGGTGCGTTGAGCCGAGCCGGACCACCGCGAACTCCGACGAGGCCTGGGCCTGGACCGGTCTGGGGATGCTCCCGAAGCGACCCCACCCGTCAAGCGGACTGACCACTCACGCAAGGCCTGACCACTCACGGGCGGCAGGGCAACTGCTCCGGTCCGTCGAGTCCACCAGGCGCCGAACCCGCCGAACCCGCCGAACGCTCCGGGGCCGTTCGGGCTGTTCCATCTCAGACGGGCATCTCAGGCTCAGTTGTCCCTGCAGGTCGGAGGGGGTGGGATCGCCCCACCGTTGCAGATTGCGGGCAGCTGTTGCCCCGCGCTCACCGGTCGTCCGACGCTATTGCTGTCGCACCGGCCGAAGTGGCCGATCGCACGGCATCGCTACAACACACCACGACTCCCGACTCGTACCGGCGCAGGACGCGGACGCTCCGAAGGGCGCCCGACGGCGCGGCGGCCCATGGGTCGGCGCCTTCGTCCCCGCTACCGCCGGCCGAGGCGGAGCCGGGTGGTGCGGCGCGAACAGCCCAGTACGCGACCTCATACCGACCAGAAGAGAGTCCACGCATATGAACATCAAGTCCCTCCCGGTCCACCGTGTTGCCGTGGCCGCAGGTCTCGTCCTGGCTCTCGGGTGTGGTGTGTCGGCACAGGCCTCCGCCACCGGGCCGCGGACGATCAGCGGGAAGACCCAGGACGCGGCGACGCACCGCTCCGGCGGCAACGTCGCCAAGGCCACCGTCGCCACCTGCTCCGACAAGGTTCTCGGTGTCTCCGCCGTGAAGGAGCCCGCAGACAGCAAGGACGCCCGACACCTCCTCCTGACCGTCCAGAACGCCGGGGACAAGAAGTGCAACCTCTACCGTTACCCTCTCGTGCGCCTCGGTGCCGGTCGGACCACGGCCCCCGTCATCAAGGAGAGCGACCCGAACCCGGGGGTGCCCGTCACCCTCGCTCCGGGTGAGGAGGCGTACGCGGGTCTGCTCGTCAATGGCCCCATGGATGAGTATGAGGCGAAGAGCATCACCCTCGGTCTCCAGGGCCAGAAGCCCGGCAGCAGCGCGGGCAAGCCGATCGACGTCCCCATGCCCGTCCCCACGTTGTACGCCAACGACGGCCAGCGCGTCACCTACTGGACGACAGCTCCCGGCTTGGCCCTGGACTTCATCATGTCCAAGTGACGGAACTCGACTGGAACCGCTTCCCCAGCCGTTGACCGGAAAATGAGTCGAGTCGGGTGAGGGTGTGACGAGGCGGACCGCGGGCGTGCTTGACCGGCGCGCCTGCGGTCCGCCTGCCGGAGTGACCTCGGCTGAGCTACGCGCAGGCTCCGGCGCGGGCTCCCTGGTCGTCGGCTGAGCGACGGGCACCGGACGCCGAGCGGACAGGACTGGGAGGCCTTCTAGGTGGCCGCCGGCTGGTGCGTCCTGGTGAGTTCCGGATCCCGGCCAAGAAGGGGCACGTACGACCGCAGGGGCAGGTCCACTCCCGTCCACGTCAAGGTCGAGAACTTCGGCACCGCCTACGTCCGCGATCAGTCCACCACCGTCTGTCTCTGATGCCCCCTCCGCCGCGTAGCGGCTGCCCGTGCCGGGGCGTTGTGGACCGCCGGGGGCCGGGGGCCGATGCACGCGCGTGCGATCGGCACCAGCGAAAGTTTCGAGGCGTCCCCTCGTCGTGATACCTCACCTTGCCGCGTTCGAGTCGTCTGGTGTAGGCAGCGGACTGTACGGACCGCCGCACCCGATGGCAGGCCGTTGCGAGGAGGTACCGATGGGGTTCCAAGAGCGGTGGCAGAGCAGGCAGGGCGAGCTTGCGGCTCGGGCAGAGGACCGGGAGACCGCAGAGGTCGAACGGTGGAACGAGTACGTGGAACGGTTCCAGGACCCCATCCTCGACCACGCCCGTCTGGCGTTCGAGCGTGGTGACGGGTGGTTCGAGACCGAGATCGACCAGCGCAGTCGATCAAAGGGAAGATCGTCGGAATGTACCTGTTCGAGAGAGCCACGGCCTCTCAGGACGAGACTTCTTGAACAACGGTGTGGAGAGGGCCGATCGACAGGCCTGATGGCAGACGGTGGGGCGGGCGGCCCTGATGTGGATAAGAAGCACTGCCGACGAGTGGGGTAGGTGTCCACGCGCCGGCCTTCCCTCGATCTTCAGGACGTCCGGGCTGCCACTGACCCCCGACGCCACGATGCCGCGGAGCGGCTGACTCGCGCGCATGTCGGTCACGCGCCGCCCGGCTACGACGGCCACATCACCGCACCGTCACACACGACCAGAGGCTCGGGCCGAGGATCTTCGTAGAAACGGGTCCACCCCAAGGTGACCTCGCCGTCCGGGTTTCGGTGTCGGCTGTCGGCCTTGGTGGCGAGCCAGGTGAGGAGCTGTCCGACGCGTTCGAAGTCGTCGGGGTGGATCTCCTGTCGGCTGGTCAGGCTCCACGCGTCGGCCTCGGAGTGCTGCCTGCGTACCAGGGCCGAGGCCGGCGAGCCGTCCACCTTGGAGGCCTGGTCGTGTCGGCCCAGGAGCGGCCCGGGATGATTCTCGATCATGGGCCGTCCGCGCTCGTCCTCCACCACGACGGGAAAGTCGGTGACGATGCTGAGCACGTCCGGCTCGCTGTCCAGTCCGAGGTGCCAGCGAAGCTCGGCGAGTTCCCTCTCCGCTATGTCGTGGCGCAAATCAATCGTGACAGTGAGTTCGAAGACGTCCGCCATGACCCCACACGATAGTGGGACACGCAGGTGTCCTGACCAGCGGCATCGGTCTGCACCGACTCGATCGTGAGCCGCTCGCGGACCGTGGGCGCACCGTCGCGCCCCTGAGTGAGTTCGGGCCAACGGCCTCGCGCCCCCTTCCCGGTGAACTCGTGCCGGAGGATGCGATCCAGGCTGGTTCGTTCCATCATCGAAAAATTCGGCAATGCTCACGAATCTTGCGAGAAGTATTGACGTTACTTCCCGGCCCCCTATGATCCGATTGATCGACACTTCGCCCCTTGTTCGAAATTGCGCACACGCCAGGACTGCTTCACTCGCAGAGGGGGGCATCCTGGTCGCGCTCACGAATGGGCCGAGCCGCAAGGAGTGCGTCGCTCATGCATATGTCATGTCCTTGTCATGTCCGTATTGGTGATTGTGCGCGATCTCGGTCGCCCCAGGAGCGGCTCGCGGCGCACCTGGCGGTCGCGGTGCGGTGGGCTCGCGCCATCACGAGCAACAACCGGCAGGGTCACAGGCGTTGCGCGGAGGTGCCGGGCCGCCGTTCCCGGTCACCGCCGGTGTGTCAGGAGGCCGCGTAGAGCCGGGCCGACCAAACCCCCGTACGACCCGAACCTGCACCCCCCAACCCCTCACTCAAGAATCAAGAGGTCGACATGCGCAAAGTAGGTTTCAGCCGCAAACGTCTGTCCATGGTTCTGGCCGCCTCGGTTGCGGCCCTGGTTTCGACGGCGGCGTCACTCGTCGCCAACCCCGCTCAGGCGGCCACCAGTGCGTGCTCGCTTCCGTCGACGTACCGGTGGACCTCGACAGGTGCGTTGGCGCAGCCCGCGAACGGGTGGGCCTCGCTGAAGGACTTCACCACCGTGACGTACAACGGCAAGCACCTGGTCTACGCGACGAACTTCGGGGGATCGTCGTGGGGCTCGCTGACGTTCAGCCCCTTCACCAACTGGTCGGACATGGGCTCGGCCCGCCAGACCGGCATGAACCAGTCGGCGGTGGCGCCCACGCTGTTCTACTTCGCGCCCAAGAGGATCTGGGTGCTCGCGTACCAGTGGGGTCAGTGGCCCTTCATCTACCGCACATCCAGCGACCCCACCAACCCCAACGGCTGGTCCGCGCCGCAGCCACTGTTCACCGGCAGCATCTCCGGTTCCAGCACCGGACCGATCGACCAGACGCTGATCGCCGACGGCCAGAACATGTACCTGTTCTTCGCCGGTGACAACGGCAAGATCTACCGGGCGAGCATGCCGATCGGGAACTTTCCGGGCAACTTCGGCTCCTCGTACACCACGATCATGAGCGACACGACAGCCAACCTCTTCGAGGCGCCGCAGGTCTACAAGCTCCAGGACCAGAACCAGTACCTCATGATCGTCGAGGCGATGGGGGCGAACGGGCGCTACTTCCGCTCGTTCACCTCCTCCAGCCTGAGCGGTTCCTGGACCCCGCAGGCCGCCACCGAGAGCAGGCCCTTCGCGGGCAAGGCCAACAGCGGGGCCACCTGGACCAACGACATCAGTCACGGCGACCTGGTCCGCAACAACCCCGACCAGACCATGACCGTCGACCCCTGCAACCTGCAGTTCCTCTACCAGGGCAAGTCCCCCTCCGCGAACGGCCCCTACAACCAACTCCCGTACCGGCCGGGTGTCCTGACCCTGCAGCGCTGACCCGCCTGGGCCCAGCAGCCGATGAAGGGGTGCCTGACCGACGCTCTCCCACGTCAGGCACCCTCTCCCTCGCCTCGCTCGCCTCGGGCCCACGTGAGCACGGAACGGCGTCACATCGAAGCTTCGCCCCCGGGGCCTGCTCGCCCGGCGAACGGCTTGCTCGGAGGCGGTGAAGGCGCCCGGGCGCCGGCCGGTGAACGGGGACAGCAACTGTGCGCCGAGCTGAGGCCGGTGCCGCCGCGTCAGGGGCCGTTCGTCTCGCCGCCGGTGATGACGAGGCGGCCCCGGGGCATGAGGGCCCGGCGCGGAGCCCGCAGGTGCCCGCGATATCGATGATGACGTCGTAGCGTCGCGGGCCGGCGAGGAAGTCCTCGTAGGTGTGGCCGATCACGCGGTGGGCGCCCAGCGCCCGCACCTGCGGGCTGGGCAGTGCTCGCGACGGCCGGGAGTGCGGTCAGCGCGCTGGCTGGTACCGTCGCCGGCTCCTCGAAGGTGAGTCGGGCCGGCTTGGGCGGACCTCTCGGGACGGGCGGCGGCGTACTTGGCGAACGCGGCGACTGCCGTGCCGTAGACCGTGTCGCCGGGCGCGAACCCGGTCACCTCGGAACCGACCGCCTCGACGACACCGGCGATGGTGCGGCCGGGATTGGGGTGCTTGGGCTGATGCCATGGCGCGCCGATGGGTGATTCGATCGCTATGTGCTTGATGTCACCTTATGTGGCCTTTAGTGTTCGCCGGGAGGAAATCCGCGGGGTCCGGCTCCCGTGCCATCGTCCGGAAGCGAGGTGTGGAGCGCGTGCAGGCGAGGTGCGGCCACCGGCCGGTTTCGGGCCAGATGAGGCGTCACAGGGACACACGCTGGTTGCGGGCGCTCGCCGTACTGCCGTTGCTGGCGTCGATGCTCGCCGCCTGTGGCAGTGACGAGGGCTCCGGTCGGCCCACCCTCAACTGGTACAACTTCCCCGACGACTCCGGCGCCCTTCAGAAGGCGGCCGACCGGTGCGCGCAGGCGTCGGGCGGACGCTACAGGATCAGCTACAACAAGCTCCCGCGTGCCGCGGACGGACAGCGCCAGCAGCTCGTCCGCAGACTCGCCGCCGAGGACGACTCGCTCGACATCCTGGGCCTGGACGTCACCTGGGCGGCGGAGTTCGCCGAGGCGCGCTGGATCCGGGAATGGACGGGAGCGGCGAAGCAGCGGGCCGTCACGGGCACCCTGCGTGTGCCTCTGCAGACCTCGACCTGGAAGGGCCGGCTGTACGCCGTCCCGTACAACACCAACACCCAACTCCTCTGGTACCGCAAGGACCTGGTGCCCACCCCGCCCAAGACCTGGGCTGAGATGCTGGACGCGGCCGAGGCGCTCGCCCGGCAGGGCAAACCCCACTTCGTGGAGATCCAGGGCGCCCAGTACGAGGGCCTGACCGTCTGGTTCAACTCGCTGATCAACAGCGCGGGCGGCTCCATCCTCAACGCGCGTGCGACCGAACCCTCCCTCGGCGCTCCCGCCGTACGGGCCGCCGGGATCATGCGTGATCTGGCGAAGTCCCCGGCCGCGGACCCTTCCCTGCCCAACCAGATGGAGGACCAGAACCGGCTCGCCATGGAGTCGGGAGTGGCGGCGTTCGAGATCAACTACCCGTTCGTCTATCCGTCGATGAAGGCGAACAACCCCGACCTGTTCAAGAACTTCCGCTGGGCGCCGTACCCGAGAGTCGACGCGAACCGTCCGGCGCGGCCCACCATCGGCGGCATCGATCTGGCGGTGAGCGCGTATTCGCGCCACCCCGGCCTGGCCTTCGAGGCGGCGCTGTGCCTGCGCAACCGCGAGAACCAGCTATCCGCCGCGCTCGAGGGCGGTCTGCCGCCCACCCTGCGCGCCCTGTACGACGAGCCCGCGTTCATGAAGGAGTACCCGTTCTCCCGCGAGGTGCTGGCCGCCCTGGAATCGGCGAGCGTGCGCCCGCTCACTCCCGCCTACCAGAACGTGTCGATCGCGGTCTCCCACACGCTGTCCCCGCCGTCGGGGATCCGACCGGTGAGCTCCGTCAACACCATCAGGGAGCAGATCGACGATGCCCTGCGATCCGAGGGTGTGATCCCGTGAACCACCTCCTACCGCCCGACTCCGGCAGCCGGCACCGGGGTGCGCGGGCCTCCTCCCAGGACGGCCCGAGATGAGCACGCGGGCGCAACCGCCCGGAACCCCGCCACCCCCGGGGGCGGACACCAAGCAGGCGGGGCCGGACCGGTCGGCACTCTCGGCGGGCGCCAGGCAGGAGCGGCGGCTCGGCTGGCTGCTCTGTGCGCCCGCGGTCGTCGTCATGATCGCGGTGACCGCCTACCCCATCGGGTACGCCGTGTATCTCTCCCTCCAACGGTACGACCTGCGCTTTCCCGGACGGGCCGAGTTCGTGGGACTGAGCAACTACGGGGCGGTTCTCTCCTCCCCGTTCTGGTGGGACGCCTTCTGGGTCACCCTGTTCATCACCGCCGTGTCCGTGACGATCGAACTCGTCCTCGGCATGGGGCTCGCCCTGATCATGCACCGCACGATCTTCTGGCGCGGTGTCGTCCGCACGTCGGTCCTCGTTCCGTACGGGATCGTCACCGTCGTCGCCGCCTTCTCCTGGCAGTACGCCTGGACGCCCGACCTCGGATACCTCGCCGAACTGCTGCCCAGTGGAGACGCTCCACTGACCGAGAGGTGGCCCGCGCTCTGGCTGATCATCCTCGCCGAGGTGTGGAAGACGACGCCGTTCATGGCGCTGCTGCTGCTCGCGGGCCTGGCGCTGGTGCCTGAGGAGACCTTGAAGGCGGCCATGGTGGACGGTGCCACTGCCTGGCAGCGCTTCACCAAGATCATGGTGCCGCTGATGAAGCCGGCGATCCTGGTGGCGCTGCTGTTCCGTACCTTGGACGCGTTCCGGATCTTCGACAACATCTATGTCCTGACCGCGGGAGCCCAGGGGACAGGCTCTCTGTCGATCCTCGGGTACGACAACCTGTTCACCTCGCTGAACCTGGGCATCGGGTCGGCGATCTCGGTCCTGATCTTCCTCTGTGTCGGGATCATCGCCTTCACGTTCGTCAAGTTGTTCGGCGCCGCCGCGCCCGGCGCGGAGGTGAAGCGCTGATGGCCGAAGTAGGCAAGACGCATGCCGCCCGATGGGGTGTCATCAACGTGGTGGTGGTGCTGTACGCCCTGTTCCCGGTGTGGTGGATCGCCGCGTTGTCCTTCAAGGACCCCTCCACCCTGACCGACGGCAACTACATCCCCACGGACTGGACCTGGGCGAACTACCGGGGCATCTTCGAGACCGCCGAGTTCACCCGCGCGCTGATCAACTCGATCGGCATCGCCCTCATCGCCACGGTGATCGCGGTGGCGCTGGGCACCATGGCCGCCTACGCGGTGGCGAGACTGCGCTTCCCCGGCAAGCGGGTGCTCATCGGCATGTCCCTGCTGATCGCCATGTTCCCGCCGATCTCCCTGGTGTCCCCGCTGTTCAACATCGAGCGGATCATCGGGATCTTCGACACCTGGATCGGCCTGATCATCCCGTACATGACCTTCTCACTGCCGCTGGCCATCTACACCCTGTCGGCCTTCTTCCGGGAGATCCCCTGGGACCTGGAGAAGGCCGCCAAGGTCGACGGGGCGACACCCGCGCAGGCCTTCCGGATGGTCATCGTGCCACTCGCCGCGCCGGGCGTGTTCACCACCGCGATTCTGGTGTTCATCTTCTGCTGGAACGACTTCCTGTTCGCGATCTCGCTGACGTCCACAGAGTCCGCGCGCACGGTGCCCGCCGCGATCGCGTTCTTCACCGGAAGCTCCCAGTTCCAGCAGCCCACCGGGTCGATCGCCGCCGCCGCTGTGGTCATCACCATCCCGATCATCATTTTCGTTCTGTTCTTCCAGCGGCGCATCGTCGCCGGACTGACCTCCGGGGCAGTCAAGGGCTGAACGGGCAAGGCAAGGAGGCACCATCCATGGCCGAGATCATCCTCGAGGGAGTCACCAAGCGTTTTCCCGACGGGGCCCTCGCCGTCAAGGACGTGAACCTTGAGATCGCCGACGGCGAGTTCGTGATCCTCGTCGGTCCGTCGGGATGCGGCAAGTCCACCACCCTGAACATGATCGCCGGACTGGAGGACATCACCGAGGGCACACTGCGCATCGGCGACCGAGTCGTCAACGACCTCGCCCCCAAGGAACGCGACGTCGCCATGGTGTTCCAGAGCTACGCCCTGTACCCGCACATGAACGTCCGCGAGAACATGGGCTTCCCGTTGCGCCTGGCCAAGGTCGACAAGGGCACGATCGACGCCAAGGTGACGGAAGCCGCGCGGATCCTCGACCTGACCGAGCATCTGGACCGCAAGCCCGCCAACCTCTCCGGCGGGCAGCGCCAGCGGGTGGCCATGGGACGGGCGATCGTCCGTGATCCCAAGGCGTTCCTGATGGACGAGCCACTGTCCAACCTGGACGCCAAGCTCCGGGTCCAGATGCGCACCCAGATCTCCCGGCTGCAGCGGCGCCTCGGCACGACCACCGTGTACGTCACCCACGACCAGACCGAGGCGATGACGCTCGGCGACCGAGTCGTGGTCATGAGGCAGGGTCTGGTCCAGCAGATCGGCACCCCCGCCGAGTTGTACGACCTGCCGCGCAACATCTTCGTCGCCGGCTTCATCGGCTCCCCGGCCATGAACTTCGTGAACGCCACGATGGGGGACGGAGTCCTGCACTCCCCCCTGGGCGACTTGGCCCTCGACGACCGTACGAGGCAGGCGCTGGAACGCCAGAACGCGCCCCGCGAGGTCATCGTGGGGCTGCGACCGGAGGCGTTCCAGGACGCCGCCCTGGCGCACGACCGGGCCCGGACGGGCCCGGTCTTCACCGCCACCGTGGAGGTGCTGGAGTCCCTCGGCTCCGATGTGTACGTCTACTTCAGCGCGGAGGGTGGACCCGCGACGACCACCGAACTGGAGGAACTGGCCAAGGACTCCGGCCTGCGCGACACGGGCGCCGACACCGGTCACATCGTGGCCCGCCTGGACGCCGCCACGCGCGCCCGCGAGGGCGAGCCGGTCGAACTGCGGGTCGACATGGCCAAGGCGCACGTGTTCGACCCGGCGACCGGCGCGAACCTCACCCATCCGGTGATGGCGGACTGACGACGCGCCGCACGGGGTGCTCCACTCCGAGTCGCGCGCCTTCGTGCCGGGCACGCGCGGCGACGGAGAGGGCCGCATGGGCTGGTCGTCCCACCCTGGCGGGCATGGCGGTGCGGGTGCTGTCGTGGAAGACGTACGGGAAGACGTACGGAAGGTGCTCCCCGCCACCGTGTTCCCGGAGCAGCCCGGACAGGTGCAGGTCAGCCGCCCTCCGACGCCCCGGCGGCCAAGCGCGCCACACCGAACACCTGGTCATCTCGGTCCTGGAACGCCGAAGGGACGTCGGGCTCCGCCGGGCGCTCGGTGCGACCCGTGGTCAGATACGCGTCCAGTTCCTCACCGAGTCCGCGGGACTGTCGCTGCTCGGCACGCCTTCCTCCTACGGAGGCGCTGGCATCGACGTGAGCCGGGCCCCCGGACGACCGGGAGCCAGGCTCCCGGCGGCCCCCCCAGGCCGCGGGACCGCCGCCTGGGGAGGGGCCGTTCGAGACCGGCTAGAGCCCCAGCACCTCGCCGTACTTGATGGCGCCGTAGGGCAGTGCGAAGCCGAAGGGGGTCAGAGACTTGCCGGGCGGGTATGTCTCCTCGGTGCTGCTCGGTACGAACCAGACGCCACCCGACCTGGGCTCACCGTCGTT
This sequence comes from Streptomyces bottropensis ATCC 25435, assembly GCF_000383595.1. Classification (NCBI taxonomy): domain Bacteria; kingdom Bacillati; phylum Actinomycetota; class Actinomycetes; order Kitasatosporales; family Streptomycetaceae; genus Streptomyces; species Streptomyces bottropensis. Next base: position 4,941,149 of record NZ_KB911581.1, read on the forward strand.
CTCCCCGGGCGCGCTGACCGCGGTGTCCCACAGGCCGTCGCGGTTGTAGTCGCCGACGGCCACCTGGGCACCGAAGCGGTCGCCGGCCTCGGCCGCGCCGGGCATGTTCGGGGTGCTCTGGCTGCGGGCCAGACCGCCGTGGAGGCCCTGACCCGTGTTGTTCATGACGACGTATCCGCCCGCGTCCTTCAAGGTGCCCACGTCCTCACCGGGCACGCCGACTACGAGTTCGGGGCGGCTGTCGGCGTTCAGGTCACCGGCCGCCAGCGCGGCGCCGAAGTCGTCGCCCTCCTCGGCGTTTCCGCCGACCTCCTGGCTCGACTGGGTGATGCATTCGTTCTCGGTGCCGAACGACGTGGTCTTCGAGCCCTTGAGCAGGAGCACCGCACCGCCGAGCCGGTCCTCGCAATGCGTCGTCTCCGTCTCGGGATTGGGCTGTACGAGGCCGACCGCGAGGTCGTCGGTGCCGTCCTGGTCGAAGTCGGCGGCGGCCAGCGTGCTGCCGCGGTCGGCGTCGGCCCACCACTGGGCGGGCTTGCCCTGGTCGTCCCAGCGGGTGACGAAGGTGCTGGAGTCCTCCAAGCCCTTCCAGGTGGCGGCGAGATCGTCCCGGCCGTCGCCGTCGAAGTCGCCGGTGGCCAGGGCGCGGGTGCTGCCGCCCATGCTGTACCTGCGCACCGTGGTGGTGGTCACCGGATCGGCGGTGAGCGGGCCCGGGCGGAACCGGAGCGCGCCGTGCTCCTCGCCGTTCTCGCCGTACGCGAGGTCGGTGTCGCCGTCGCCGTCGTAGTCACCCGTGGCGATGGTGCGGCCGATGCTGCTGTACTCGGACGTGCCCCGGGCCACGGTGGTGCCCTTGATGTGCCACTCCGAGCCGTCCAGGACGGTGATGGTGCCCTCGTCCTTGAGCTGGTCGGAGGTGAGCGACTCGCCGCTCGCGCCGACGACGAGTTCGAAGACGCCGTCGCCGTTCACGTCGACGGGCGCCACGGAGGAGCCGAAACGGTCACCCGCCTCGGGCGTGCCGGGTATGCCGGTCTCGGCCTGGCTGATGACACCGGTGGACTGGTACGGGCTCTGCGCGCCACCGTAGATCACGCTGACGTAGCCGGCCTTGGCCTTGCCGTTCACCGTGGCGTCGGGCATGCCGACCGCGATGTCCGCGTATCCGTCACCGTTGAAGTCGAACCGCGCCGTCGTCGCGGCCGCGGCGCTCCCGGCGAGCGGCAGGGTCAGGCCGGTGGCGGTGAGGGCCGCGACGGCGGCGGTGGCGGCCAGGGTGCGTGCGCGCACGGTGAACTCCCATGGTCGAAGCAGGAAATGACGTGATGGCTTACGGGGGTGTGACGCACGAGGTGTACGAACGGTTGTGTGAAAGTGGCCGCCCGGTGGCCACGACCTTCCCGCACACCCCGCTCCTTCACCCGCACACCGAGCGGCCGACGATGTCACCTCGCCGGACGGCGAGGCGCGCCACTGCTCGGTGAGCGGCGCACGTGCCGTCACACCCCTTCGATCTGCCATTCCTGGTTCGTGCCGGAGCCGACGGGCCACTGGACGACTCGGGCGCCGTCGGCCGTCGGCCCGCCGTCGGCGTCCACGCACCAGACGGGGTTGCGGACGTTGACGAGGCGGTAGTGGCCGTCGCCCGCGGCGACGAGCTTCCACCACTGGTTGTCGCTGGCCGTGTCCTGCCACTGGTCGAGCTGGGTGCCCGGGCTGGAGTCGCCGGGGCTGTCCAGGAGCCGTCCGCTGTGGCGGGCGGCGATGCGGAAGGAACCGTCGGGGTTGGGGAGGAAGCGCCACTGCTGGTTGACGGCGCCGGACCAGCCCCACTGGATGACCTTCGCTCCGTTGGTGGTGCCGGCGCCGCTGACGTCGAGGACCTTGCCGCTGCGCCGGTTGACCAGCTTGAACCAGCCGGTCAGCAGGGAGACGGTGATGTCGGTGCGGCGTCCGGCGACGAGGGTCACCTCGCGGGCGTGGGCGCCGAGCGGGGAGGAGGCCACGGTCGCGGAGGTGGCCACCGATGTCATGCCGCGGCGGCTGATGAGGCTGATGGTCTGGTCGACGGCGGACGTGACGGAGAGGGTGGCGGTGCGGGCGGACAGGTCCCAGCTGAAGGTGTGGACACGGATCCGGCCGCGGGCCCTTACACCGGTGAGTGAGCCCTTGGCGAGTTGGTCGGGCAGAGCGGGAAGGATCTCCAGGACGCCGGGGCGGGTGTAGAGCAGGGCCTCGGCGAGTACGCCCGGGAAGGCGTTGGCCGCGTCGGCGTTGTAGATGTCGAGGTTGGGATTGTGGGAGGTCATGAGCGACTTGAAGAGCATGTTGTTGCCGATGATCTTCTTGAGGTTGTCGTAGACCTTCGCGCCGTCCTTCAGCCGCGCGCCGGCCAGGGCGCGGTGCAGGCTGCCATGGGCTGAGATGTTCTGGTCGCCGCGCTTCTCCAGGGCCTTGAGGGCCGGGGGAACGAGCTTCGGTTCATCCTCGGGATTGATCTCGTGCAGTGGCCAGGCGCCGTACAGGTGCTGGATGTGCCGGTGGTTGTAGCGGTCGCTCAGCGTGGGCCAGGACCACTCGGCGAGCGCGCCGTCGCCGTTGACGCGGTAGTCGGGGATCTTCCGCAGCAGCGCCGTCCAGCGTGCCACTCCCTGACCGCTGCCTTGCTCCACGTCCAGGGTGTCGGCCGCGTCGACGGCGGCCTGCAGGGCGTGTTTGCCGGCCATGATGTCGCCGGTGGCGTTGACCGACAGACACACACCGGTGTTGCCGGGGGAGTTCTCCATGGAGAAGGACGGCACGAAAACCGCCTTGCCGTCGGAGTCCGTACGGGTGAGGAAGTCCTCGTAGAACAGGGCCAGTTCCATCAGGGCGGGGGCCAGCTTGGTGCGATAGAAGTCGCTGTCCCCGGTGACCTCGTAGTACTCCAGCAACGGGTAGAGCAGCCAGTCCGCGCCGCCGGTCCAGCACTGACCCGGGAAGCCGTTGTTGTCGAAGTGGAGCATGTGGCCGTACTCGCCGTCGGTCCGGGAGGGGGCGAGGAAGCCACGCGCGCCGTAGAGGTGGGTGGCGTTGGTCCGCCAGTCGTCGAGCTGGTCGAGGATCAGGTCGAAGTAGCCCTCCATGACGTCGGTGAGATCCAGGATGTTGCTGCCGGCGACCTGGAGGTTGATGTTGGCGTCGGTGGTGAAGTCGTCGGCCCAGGCACCGTTCCAGGACCCCGTCCAGATGCCCGTGAGCCGGGGCGGGAGTACGCCGCTGGAACTGATGAAGAGATAGCGGCCCGAGTCGTAGAGGCGCTCCAGAAGGGCGGTGTCGATGACGCTCCGGTTGGCGTTCTGGCGGGCTATCAGCTCGCTGACGGAGAGCTTGCGGTCGGCGTCGGAGACGTTCAGGTCGAGGCGGGAGCGGTCGTACAACTCGGTGTGGACGGCGGAGTGCGCGGACCGCAGTGCCGTGTAGTCGGTGCCCAGCCCGGCCAGCTCGGCGTGCAACGGCTCGGAGTTCCAGGCGGTGGAGGACTCGTAGCGGTCCAGCTTGGTCAGCAGGATCACCTTGGTCGCCTTGGCCACCACGATGGTGGAACCACTGGCACTGACGGAGGAGCCCGATCCCGTGGCGACGACGCGGGTGACGCCCTCGTAGCCGAAGGCGCCCTGTCCGGCGGGATAGGTGCCGCGCAGGTTCAGATAGCCGGAGCCGCTGCTCGTGGTGGCGCGGGTGGTGAAGCTCAGACTGCCGGGCAGCCCGTCGAGCGCGGTGTGGACGCTGAGCGTGGTGTCGACGGTACGGCCGGGCGCGGGCGTCAGCTCGTGGACGATCACGTTGTCGGCGCGGGAGACGAAGGCCCGGCGGGTCCAGGTGCCGTACTGGTCGGTCCAGCTGGAACTGACCTCGCCGGTACGGAAGTCGTTGACCCGGCCGTAGTCGCCGACGGTCGTCATGCCCGGCGTGGCGATACGCAGTTCGTACGCGGGATGGTAGGTCTGCGTCCAGCGCAGCGACCATCCGGAGGCGAAGTCGCTGTTGGCACCGGCGTAGTTTCCGGCCAGCGCCTTGTCCCGTACGCCCTCCAGTCGGCCGGAGAGAACGGGAGGCTTCACGGTGCGGGTGCCGTTCGGGAGCACCAGGCGGTGGTAGTTGAAGACCACCTTCTCCAGCGCGGCGGCCCCGTGGAGGATGGCGCCGTACTCCCCGTTGCCGGTGAGGAAGCCGTCGGCCCAGGAGGAGGCGGGGGAGGTGTCGTAGATGCCGCGGTCGGGGACGGTGATCTGTGACGGTACGGCCGCCGCGGCCGTACCGGAGAGGAGCCCGCCGGGGAGCGCGGCTGCTCCGGCGGTCAGTGCGGCGCCGGTGAGGAAGTGTCTGCGGTCCAGGGGGTGGGGGTGTTCCATGACGCGGATTCCTTGGTCTGTCGGGCGGTGTGGGGTGCGGGTGCGGATGTTTGGGTGGCTAGCCGGCACGTACGTACGTGGTGACGGTCCCGCTGCCGCGCGGTTCGGCGCGTGACGGGGACAGGCGGCAAGGGAGGCGATGGGGAGCCTCGACCCTGCCTCGCGTGACGTGGGAGAGCGCTAGGGGAGTCGGCGACGGCCTCCTCGGGCAGTCGCGCCGGCTTCTCGCCGACGCCGCTTGTTCGGGCGGTGCCTGTTCGGAGTCGCGGCAGGGCGAGGAGCGGACATGGGATGGATTTAAGGATGAGTTCGCTGACCATGTCCAGAGCCGGAGCGAGGAATCTTGCCGTCACGTCCGGTCTAAAGGGGAGGTTGTGTATCATAAGGCGTGATATGGGATGAGGTGGAGGTGCTCGGCTGACTCGCTGGTCATGGGATGTATCGTGATGATGCGGCTGTGCATCGGGTCGGCCGGACTCGGCGTACTCGGGATCGAGCCTCGGCGGGGAGCGGCGATCGCGGTCGACTGACGACCGCGCCCTGAGGGAGCCGTGGGTGCCGTAGCTTCAGGCCGTGTCCACGCCCTCGCCGCCGGCAACCTCTGCCGTCCCAGCCGTACCTCCCGCCGCCGCCTTCCCTTCCCCAGGCCCTGCTCGACGGTGAGTACGAACCGGAGCAGAACTCTCCAACGCCCCGCAGGACTTCCGTCTCTCCGGCGCGGACGTCGGCGTCATCTGTCAGGCGGTCGCCAAGGAGGACCTGAACATGCGGGTCATCATGTCGATGTGCGCCCGGAGCGACGGCAACACCCGGCGCGCTCGTCGGCGAGATCGACCCCGCGGTCTCCTCCAAGGACGCCGGTGAGGTGGACCTGGCGGGCCTCGCCGAGCGAACCGTCCGGAGCCGGGCCGAGCTTCGGCAGCCGATCGACTGAACGAGGCCGGCCGTGACGGGGAGGAGGGCGGTCCCCGTAGCGTGGCACGCTGTCGTGGGACCGCCCTCCTCCGGTCGGGCGCTTGCCTGCGTGGCGGGAGGCGCGGGCTACCGGAGAGTGGTCCACTTCTGGTTGTTCTGGCCGTTACAGGTCCACAGGACGGCCGGGGTTCCGTTGGCGGTTCCCCCCTGCTGGGCGTCCAGGCACAGTCCGGCGTGGACGTTGCGGATCGACCCGTCGGCCTGCGTCGTCCACTTCTGGTTGTTCTGGCCGTTGCAGGACCAGATGATGACGCGTGTGCCGTTGGTGGTGCCCTGGTTGTAGGCGTCCAGGCACTTGTCGCCGTAGACGCGGATCTCGCCTCCGGCCCAGGTGGTCCAGAGCTGGTTGGCGGCGGTGTGGCAGTCCCAGATCAGCGCCGTCGACCCGGCCGCGGTGGAGGCGCGGTCCACGTCCAGGCAGCGGCCGGAGCCGGTACCGCGCAGGCGTGCGGTGGTGGAGGCCACGGGGCTGCCGCCGGTCATCTTGAACACGGCCACACCATGCGCCGGAACGCTCACGGAGATCTGGCCCGAGGTGTTCGACGTAGCACCGGTCCACAGGTCGGTGAGGGTGAACGATCCGCCGGTGAGGCCGAGTTGCGCGGCCGTGGAGGTGAGGGTCGCGGTGCTGTTCCGCCGGTTGAACAGACCCACCGCGACCGAGCCGTCGGACAGGGGCTTGGCGAACACCTCGGTGTCTCCGTCGTCGCGCACCCTGCGTCCGCCCGCGCCCAGCGGATCCTGGTTCACCGCGAGCAGACGGGGGTTGCGCAGGATCGCGCTCACGTCACTGGACATGGTGCGGATGTCGTTGCCCGCGATGAGGGGGGCCGAGAGCAGCGCCCACAGGGCGAAGTGGGAGCGGGACTCGGTCAGCGACAGACCGGGACGGCCGACGACCAGCATGTCGGGGTCGTTCCAGTTGCCCGGACCCGACTGCGCGGCCAGCGGTGCGGTGATGTCCAGGACGTTGCCCACGCCCATGGGGTAGCTGTTGGTGTTGCCGTTCTGCCAGATGTCGAGCAGGTCCTCGGTCGTCCGCCACAGGTCGGCCACCTGGCCCCAGTCGTAGGTGGCGCCGGTGGGGGAGTGGAAGCTGTTGGGGTTGATGCTGTAGATGATCGGGCGGCCGGTGGCGCGCAGGGCGTCGCGCATGATGGTGAACTGGGCGATCTGTTCGTTGAGGGTGCCGCTGCCGGAGCACCAGTCGTACTTGAGGTAGTCCACGCCCCACGAGGCGAACGTGGCGGCGTCCTGGGCCTCGTGGCCCTTGCTGCCGGTGGAGCCGGGATAGGTGCCCACGCCCTGGGCGCACGTGCGCTCGTTGGGTGCCTGGTAGATGCCGAACTTCAGGCCCTTGCCGTGGATGTAGTCGCCGAGCGCCTTCATGCCGCTGGGGAAGGTGGTCGGGTTGGCCCGGAGGTTGCCCGCGCTGTCACGCTGTGGGTTGAACCAGCAGTCGTCGACGACGACGTACTGGTAACCCGCGTCCTTCATCCCCGAGGACACCATCGCGTCGGCGGCCTGGCGGACCTGAGCCTCGGTGATCCCGCATCCGAAGCTGTTCCAGCTGTTCCAGCCCAGCGGCGGGGTGAGCGCGGGGCTGCCCGGCGCGGCCTGGGCGGGCGTGCCGACGGAGGCGGTGACGCAGGCGGTGAGCGTCAGGGCGGTGGCCGCGATGAGACGCAGTATTCGTTTGTGCAGGGGAACCATGGAGGGGGGTCCTTCCCGGCCCGCGAGGCGGAAGCCGTTCTGCGGGCCTGAGAGCACGGTCATGGGAGCACGGTCATGAACTGGTGATCGCGAGCGGGAGGATCAGCGCTGCAGGGTGAGCACGCCGGGCCGGTAGGGCCACTTCTCGTAGGGGGTGTTCGGCGGCATGGTGCCTCTGCCCTGGTAGAGGAACTGCAGGTTGCAGGGGCCGACGGTCATGGTCTGGTCGGGGTTGTTGCGGACCAGGTCGCCGTGGCTGATGTCGTTGGTCCAGGTGGCCCCGCTGTTGGCCTTGCCCGCGAAGGGCCTGCTCTCGGTGGCGGCCTGCGGGGTCCAGGAACCGCTCAGGCTGGAGGAGGTGAACGAGCGGAAGTAGCGCCCATTGGCACCCCGTGCCTCGACGATCATGAGGTACTGGTTCTGGCCCTGGACCTTGTACACCTGCGGGGCTTCGAACAGGTTGTCCGCCGTGTCGCTCATGATCGTGGTGTACGAGGAGCCGAAGCTGCGTTGACCCTTCCGCTCGGATGCACGGCGGACGGGTCGCGTGCTTGCGCGCGGCCGACAGGGCGCCGTACGGCTGGCCGACGGCATCACGGCGAAGCCGTGGACGGCGACCACCGTCCTGGCGACCTCTGTTCCGGCCGCCATGCCGACGGGAAACTCAAGCGCGTGGGACTCATCCGGCACAGTGGTTCGTCCTGTTCGATCGTCGGAACTCCGCCTGATTCGTCGATCGTGGGCGAGGCGGCGGCACGGCTCGACGAAGACGCCCGGGGCCCGCAGGGGGCTCGGACCATCGGTCCACGCTGCTGCTACATGGGATGGATTAAGGGATATGAATGTTGCCTGTGTCTAGTCCCGCGACACAAAAGGCTGAATTGCTGGCCCGGTGAGCGGCTGGTCGTGACGGACGGATGAGTCAGACATTGGATGTGTAGTGCGGGTGGCCAGAGGGTTCGACAGTCCGCCGTTGTCGTCAGGGTGCCAGGGAGGCGGCTGACGGCGATGCCCCGGAAGGCGTGGACGATCTGTTGACTTCCGCGCGGCCGGAGCCCTTGGTTCAGCGCGTCGAGCCGTTCGGCATGACGGGCGCCTCGGGGGGCGACCTCCGCGGTGACGCGGGCAGGGTGGCCGCGACTCCTGCCTCCCAGCCAAGTTGTTGGATCGGATCCCCCAACTCCTCGTCTGTAAAGGGGACTTTCGGCAGCCCATGCGGTCCAGCTCCGCGCCCCATCTCGACCAGGTCTCCTTCGCGTCGGCGAGCGTGCGCATCGGCGCCCCGGTACCAGCAGAGACCGGCACGACCGACACCTACGCCGTCGTCAACCAGTTCAGCGGCAAGTGCCTGGGCGTCGCGAACGTCTCCACGGCCGACGGCGCCGCTGTCCAGCCAAGAACCGGATCTGGCGCCTCTCCGGCGAGGACTGACCTGACCCACGCCACCCCTCGCCAGGGGACCGCGGGCTCCGCAGTCGCCGTGGTTCGCTTGCGCGCACAGAAATTTCGCAGCGCAGATCAGTCGGTCCCATTGACGTGCCCTTACCCGAAACTTATCTTCTGTCGAAGTTACGTACAGTGATCGAAATTTCGAACGCTAGGCCGTCAAAGGAGACAGCCGGTGCATCCCACCTGTCACTGGTCCACTCTCGTGGCTCCTGAGTCGGCCCGGCCGGCCTCACCCGCCCTCACCCCGCCCCCGTGTCGGCTCCGCCTCCGGCGGCCGCCGACACGCTGAGGCGCTGAGAAACCGGCACCCGATCATGGCACCCGTAGCACGACAGGAGACGCGCATGGCCAGGCTCATCAGCCGGCTGGCGGCGATATTGGTCGCCGCCTGTCTACTCTTCACCTCCCAAGCCCTGACCGCACCCGAACGGGCCGCCGCCGCCGACCCGGGTTACCTGATGGTGCACTTCACGGGGGAGGGGTCGGCCAAGCAGCAGATGTACCTCTCGCACAGTACGGACGGGGTGCACTGGAACGACCTCAACGGCGGGGGCATGGTCCTGCGCTCCCCGGTCGGCACGAAGGGGGTGCGCGACCCCGCGCTGGTGAGATCCCCCGACGGCAGCAAGTACTGGATCATCGCGACCGACCTGTGCATCGACTGCGGGCAGACGTGGAGCCAGTCCATCAACAACGGCAGCCGTAACCTCGTGGTGTGGGAGTCGAGCGACCTGGTCACCTGGTCCCAGCCGTGGCTGCTCAACGTCGCCGGAGCCATCCCCGACGGACGCAACGCGTGGGCACCGGAGGCGATCTGGAACCCCGAGACCGACGACTACGTCCTGTACTGGGCGACCAACGTGCCCCTCAACGGCGTGACGAAGCACCGCATCTACTACGCCCGCACCACGGACTTCCGTACCATCACCACCCCGCAGACCTACATCGAGCGTCCCGGCACCCAGGAGATCATCGACACCCAGATCATCGAGGTGCCCTCGGGTGTCGGCGACTACCGCTACGTGCGAGCCTCCGGCGACGGCCAGATCACCCTCGAAGGCAGCAACTCGATCCTGGGGACCTGGACCAACCTCGGCAACCTCTCCGGCATCGGCCTCACCGGGTCCATGGTGGAGGGCCCGATGTGGATGAAGTTCAACGGCACCAACAAGTGGGGCCTCTACCTCGACCAGTACGCCACCAGCGGCGGCTACATGCCGGTCCTGACGACCGACCCCTCCAACCCCGCCGCGTACCAGAAGCAGACGTCGAGCAGCTACAACATGGGCGGCACGAAGAAGCGCCACGGCTGGATCCTGAACCTGACGGCCGCCGAGGAGAGTCGCGTGCTGGCACGCTGGCCCAACACCGCGATCAACCGTCTCCAGTCGTACAACTTCCAGGACCGGTACGTGCGTCACACCAACTTCGACGTGCGCATCGACCCGACCGTCAGCCCCGTCGACGACTCCCAGTTCCGGATGCGAACAGGCCTGGCGGGCACCGGTACCGTCTCCTTCGAGTCGGTGAACTTCCCCGGTCACTTCCTGCGGCATTCGGGATTCGACTTCCAGCTGGCCTACTACGACGGCACGAGCGGGTTCGCCGCGGACGCCACCTTCCGCCAGGTCGCCGGGCTCGCCGACGCGACATGGTCGTCGTTCCAGTCATACAACTATCCCGACCGGTACATCCGCCACTACGCGTACCAACTCAGGCTCGACCCGATCACCACCGCCACGGGGCGCAGCGACGCCACCTTCCGCGTGACGAGCTGACCCGACCCGACCCGGCCGGGATGCCGGCGCCCTCACGGCGACCTCCCGTCCCCTGCCCGCCCTCCGCTCGGGCGGGTAGGCGCCGGCATCCCCTCCCATTCCGGGCACCAAGTCCCATTAGTGCGGGCCGACTTTGGCCTTCTACGGGGGGTCTGCGGCCTCGGGGCTCCGGTCGGCCACGACGGCGCGGCCAACTCCCAGGCACGGCATGCCGGATGATGCCGGGGACCTCGCCGACCTCCGCGACCGGCTTGCCGCCGGGCGTGCCCCAGATCCTGGACGCGACCCGGTGCGGCGCTTCCCGCTCACGGACCCGCCGCTCCTCCAACGTGTCGGGCGCGCTTGACCTTTCGCGATTCAACCGTTGTCGTTTTGACGGGTCAGCAGGCTCCTTCCGTCCCTCCATCGGCTGAACGGGTGGGGGGAGACCTTTCGTGCGATATTTGTGTATTGCGGGTAATTCCAACCCGCGGCGCGCGGCGGGCGACATCGAACAGCAGGACGCAGAGCCTCCCACGCCGGCCGCTGTGCGGCATGGATACCCAGGCGGAACGAGGTGGCAGAGATGAACGCGCCCTACCCGAACGGCAGCCAGAGGTTCCTCAGCAAGCCGAAGATGCCGAAGCTCGACAACGGCCTGCCCAGCATCGTCTACGCACAGGCCTCACCCCGTTCGATCGGAGGCACCTCGCTCTTCGAGACCGGTGCCGTCACCGCGCGAACGGCCCAGGCGGTCCAGTCCGAGCCCCGCGTGGTGGAGCAGGCAGCGCAGCAACTGCGTGACGCCGGGTTCACGGTGTTCCGCGACGCCGAGCGTGGCCGAGGCGGCGCCGGCGAACTCGCGCGGGAGGCGACGCTCAACATCTCCGGTCCTCCCGACCTCTACGAGCGTGCCTTCCGCTGCTCGCTGGAGTCCCAGGAGCGGCCGGTGCTCAAGGAGCACCAGAGGGAGGATCTCGCCACGTTCGTGGAATGCCCGCAGACCGAGATGCCCGGTCTCATCGACACGGCCGACACCGACTTCTCGAACGTCCTGGAGGGCGTCGCCCTGGAGGAGCCCCGCTACTTCTTCGCCACCGCGATGGCGCCGACCACGGATTACTGGCACCTGGACGTCCCGGGCGACGTCTCGCTCGGCTGCAACGCCGACAAGGTGCACCGCGCCGGCGTCACCGGCAAGAACATCAAAGTCGTCATGACCGACTCGGGCCACTTCCGGCACCCGTTCTTCTCGGCGCGCGGCTACCGGGTGCGACCCGTGGAGCTGGGGCCGGGTGCCACCGCGCCGACCGACGACGAGAGCGGGCACGGGACCGCCGAATCCGCGAACATCTTCGCCGTCGCGCCCGACGTGGACTTCACGATGGTCAAGATGAGCTTCTTCAACACCATCGGGGCGTTCAACAGAGCCGTCACGCTGAACCCGCAGGTCATCAGTAACAGCTGGGGGTCGAGCACGCGGCGTCCCAGTGAGTTCAGCGCGGCGGACCAGGCGCTGGCCGCAGCGATCGCCGTGGCCGTCGCCGGCGGCATCATCGTGGTGTTCTCCGCGGGCAACGGCCATTTCGGCTTCCCGGGCCAGCACCCCGACGTCATCTCCGCGGGCGGGGTCTTCATGTCCCCCGACGGGGCCCTGCGCGCGTCGGACTACTCCAGCGGATTCCCCAGCGAGATCTTCCCCGGCCGCAACGTCCCCGATCTGTGCGGTCTGGTCGGCATGCGGCCCAAGGCGGCCTACATCATGCTTCCGGTCCAGCCGAACGACGACATCGACCGCGGCCTGGCCGGGAACAACCACCCCGACGGCGACGAGACCCTGGCCGACGACGGCTGGGCGGCCATCAGCGGCACCTCCGCCGCCGCTCCCCAGCTCGCCGGTGTCTGCGCTCTGGTGAAGGAGGCCGCCCCCCAGCTGAATCCGGCCCAGGTCCGAGACGTCCTGCGCCGAACAGCCCGAGACGTGGCAGCGGGCCGTTGCTCCGTCCAGGACGGTATGGGGCACTTCGCTGTCCCCGGCCCCGACCTGGCGACCGGAACGGGACTGGTCGACGCCCACGCGGCCGTCACCGCCGCCCGTCAGCTGTAGCACCGTCAGCCGTGCCCCTGCCCGACGACCGCCGGCGACTCCTGTCAGCGCTGGTCGTCCTCCGCCCGTCAGGGGAAGGGCCGGTCATGGACCGGCTCACCGCCGACCGCGTCCACCGGCTCGTCCCCTCCCCGGACGTGGTGCGGACCGTCAGGCAATGGTTCACCTCACGCGGCTTCGAGGTGGGGGACGCGGTCGGTATTTCCTTCGCGCTCACCGGACCGCCCTTCCTGTTCGACGCGACCTTCGCTCGCCCGGAGGATCAGGGCGTCCCTCGACACGAGGCGCTGAGCGTCGACGCCCTACCCCGCGACGTGGCCCGGCACATCAGCGAGATCGCCTTCACCACGCCCCCCGACTTCGGCCCCGCCCATCCATGAGCATCCCGATACGCGCCCAGTCCCACCGTTGCCCCACCGCTGCCCGGCGGAACGGCAAGCGGGTCCCGCCCTCGCCCCACGCGGCGACGTGACCGGCTTTCACGTATCCCGCCCACGGTGAACCAAGGAGGAACCTGTGACACCGATACGGATAGCCACGTTCAACCTGGAGAACTTCGACGAGCCCACCCCGGAGGTCCCGCGGCCGTTGCTGAAGGAACGCATCGCCCTGATGAAGCCGCAGATCACGAGGCTGAGGGCGGACATCGCCTGCTTCCAGGAAGTCCACGGTCAGGAACGCCCCGGACAGCCGCGCGACCTGCTCGCGCTGAAGGAACTGCTTGCGGGCACCAACCTCGACGGCGCGTCCCTGACCAGCACCAAGCCCGCGAACGACGCGGTCTTCGACCTGCGCAACCTGGTCATCGCCACCCACATGCCGGTCATCAAGCGCCAGCAGCTCAAGAACGACCTGGTCAACGAGCCCCGCTACCAGCGGCTCACCGCCGACCCGCCCGACGCCGCGCCGGTCGCGATCGGAATCGAACGGCCCATCCTGCACGCGCAGATCGACATCGACCACGCGGCCCCCGGCCGTCTGCTCCACGTCATCAACCTGCACCTCAAATCCAAGATCCCCAGCGACATACCCGGCCGGCTGATCGGCCCCCGGCACGACATCTGGAGCAGCGCCGACAGCTGGGCCGAAGGCAGTTTCCTGTCGTCGATGAAACGAATGAGCCAGGCCCTGGAGGTCAGGCGCCTCATCGACCAGATCCTCGACGACGACCCCGACGCGCGCATCATCGTCGCCGGTGACTTCAACGCCGAGCCGGAGGAGGTGCCGGTCCTGGCCATCTGCGGCAACGTCGAGGACACCAACAACGGCGACCTCGCCACCCGCGTCCTGGTCCCCATCGAGCACACCATCCCCAGCGAGGCCCGCTACACCCTCTTCCACCACGGTCGCGGCCAGATGATCGACCACATGCTCGTCACCCGCAACCTCCTCGCCCACTACCGGGGCTCAGAGATCCACAACGAGATCCTCCACGACGACTCCATCGCCTTCGCCACCGACATCAAGTACCCCGAGTCCGACCACGCCCCCGTCGTGGCCAGCTTCGACTTCGACTGACCTCACAGCCGCCTCGCGCCCCTCACCCCGTGGCGTCGCCGGTGTCCGGGCGTTCCAGATGGGAGGCCAGGACCGCGGCCTGGACGCGGCGCTGGACGCCGAGTTTGGCCAGGAGGCGCGAGATGTGGTTCTTGACGGTCTTCTCCGACAGGTAGAGCTTCTTGCCGATCTCGCGGTTGGTCAGGCCGTCGCCGATGAGGGCGAGGATGTCGCGCTCGCGGGGGGTCAGGCTCGCCAGCTCGGGGGCGACCGCGGGTGTCTCGGCGGGGTCGGCGCGCAGGGAGCGCATCAGACGGGCCGTGGTCGCGGGGTCCAGCATGGACTGGCCGGCGGCGACCGTGCGCACCGCCGAGACCAGGTCGGAGCCCCTGATCTGCTTCAGTACGTACCCCGAGGCGCCCGCCATGATGGCGTCGAGGAGGGCCTCCTCGTCGTCGAACGAGGTCAGCATCAGACAGGCCAGCTCCGGCATCCGGTTGCGCAGCTCCCTGCAGACCGTGATGCCGTCCCCGTCCGGGAGACGCACGTCGAGGACGGCGACGTGGGGGCGCAGGGCCGGGCCACGGGCCAGGGCGTGCTCCACGGTGTCCGCGTCGCCGACCACGGAGATGTCCGGTTCGGCGTCGAGCAGGTCGATGATGCCGCGGCGTACGACCTCGTGGTCGTCCAGCAGGAAGACACGGATCGGATCCTGCTCCGTGAAGGTGCGTGTTCCGGTCATGACGGCCCCTTGTCCCCGATGTCCGTGGCGGCGGCCCGCGACGGCGGACGGACGGTGAGCCGTCCGTGGTGACGATCATCGCTCGCGGGGGCCGGATGTACCAGGGCCATCCGGCCCTACCCGCCCCGCCATCCGGCCCACCGGGCCGTGGTTCACGGCCGGGCGGCCCTGTGCCGTGGACCATCGGCCGTGTCGTCGGCGGCGCGTCGTGCCCGTCAGGGGCGCGGCGGAACGGAGCCCTCTGTGGCCGTCGCCTCGGACGAGCCGCGCCCCTCCAGGTCGAAGTCCACGTCCACCACGCCTTCCACGGCGCGGACCAGGCGGGCGGCCACGGGGATCAGGGAGGTGTCCCGGACGCGTCCGGCGAGCCTGGCGACCCCGTCGTGGACCTCGACCCGGATCGTCGACCCGGGCGGTGGGAACAGGGGGGCCACGACCTCGCGCCGCACCTCCTCGGCGATCTCGTCGTCGGCGCGCAGGAACACCTTCAGCAGGTCGGCTCTGCTGACGATGCCCTCCAGCATGCCCTGCTCGTTCACCACCGGCAGCCGTTTGACCCTGGCGTGCGCCATGATGCGGGCGGCCTGGGCCGACGTCGCGTCCGGTCGGGTGGTGAGTGCCGGGGAGGTCATCAGGTCCGCCGCGGTCGAGCCACCGGCCTTCGCTAGATCCGACAGACGGCGCAGCTGGGTGTACCGGTCGGGGTCGCTGTCGCGGAACTCCTCCTTGGGCAGCAGATCGGCTTCGGAGACGACACCGACGACGCGTCCCTCGCCGTCGAGGACGGGCAGGGCGCTGACCCTCCGGTCCTGCAGCAGCCGCACGATCTCCTTGAAGCCCGCCTCGCGTCCCACGGCGGCGACCGGGTACGTCATGACGTCGCTGACGGTGTGCGGGGTGCCGTTCACGGGAGTGGCCCCTTCCTGTCTCGGATCCCGCTGTGCTCAGACGAGGCTGCCGCCGGCACCGTAGGGGGCGTACAGGTCGAGCAGTCGTGTCCGGGCGGAGTGCAGGCGGTGGGCGAGCACGTCTCCCACCCACTGGGTGACGGACCGCCCCAGAGCGGGGTCCTCCTGGCACATGAGGCGGACGGCCGTGGCGTCGAACTCGTACGCCCGCACGGGGGTCGTCGTCTCGGCGCCCAGATGCCAGGCATGCGGGGAGAAGAGCCAGGACCAGCCGATGAGTTCGTTGTGCCGGAGGGTCTCGATGACGGCCGGACGGCGGCCGGGAACACGCATGTCGAGATCGATGCTGCCGGTGCGGATGATCCAGAACCGGTCGGCCCGGCCACCCTCCTCGAACAGACGCGTTCCCTGGGGGAAGGACACCTCTCGGGCGACGCGCATCAGCCGCTGCCGGTGGTCGGCGGGCAGGGCGCGCAGCATGCTGGGAGTGGGCGTGGCGATCATGGCGTGCCTCCCGGCGGGGGGTAGGGGTACTGCCAGGGCCAGCATGAGCCGGACGCGCGGGGCCGGGCCATGGGCCATCCGGTCCCCTGCCCGGGCCACTCGGCCCGGGCGCACGGAGCCTTCCGACTCGCCCCGCGCCCCCCGGGGCAGTGTGGCGAGTCCACGCGCTCGTCACCCCTTTGGAGCGTCTGGAGCGCTGGGTGGACCGCACCGGGCCTGCGATCATCGCATCCGCCGGCGCCTCACCGGACTGCAGTCGTCCCGGATCTCGCTCAGGGCTTGCCAGGGTGGGTGTAGCGGCCGGGGGCACCGACGGCGAGCGGGGTGACGGCGGTCGCCGTCACCAGCGCGTCGGGGCCTCGGGGCCGGCCGGGGTCACCCCTGAGCCGGCGCGCGCCGGTGGCGGAGGAGGACGCCGCCCCCTGCGGACAGGGCTGTTCGGCCCCTCGGCCACCGATCTTCGGCATCCGGTGGCTGTCGCCCCCCGACCGCCGGGGCGGCGCCGCGGTTCGTGGCCGTCGGGGGCTCCCGAGCCGTCGTCCTCGCCGCCCCGGCCACCGCCCACCGCCGCCCGCGCCCGTGCCGGAAAGAGGGCCGTTCGGCCCGTGGCAGGGACCTGCGGCCCCTGCCACGGGCGCTGTCCGAGAACAAGGATCGAAGCGGGTTCCCGATGCGCGGACATAGGAGAGAGATCATGACCCGTACCGTCACCGTCGGTCTCGACGGCTCACGTGAGAGCCGCGCGGCGGCCGAATGGGCCGCCCGCGAGGCGCGGCTGTCCGACCTGCCGCTGAAGCTGGTGCACGTCTATGAGCCCGCGCCGGATCCCCTCGCCCAGGCACCGCTCCTCGGCGCCGAGACCCGGCGGCACTGGACCGAGCGGATTCCGCGTGAGTCGGCCGAAGGGCTCCGGCTGCGGCACCCCGGTCTCCGCGTGAGCACCGAGCAGCTGTCCGGCCGCCCCTCCGAACTGCTGGTGAGCGCCGCGAAGGACGCCGAGCTGCTGGTTCTCGGCTCACGCGGGCTCAGCGGGATCGGCGGTTTCCTGGTCGGCTCGGTCGGTCTCGCCGTCATCGCACACGCCGAGCGTCCCGTGGTCGTGGTCCGGGCCGGTGAACAGGCCGCGGACGAGCACGAGATGGACCCCGCCGGCATACCGTCCGCCGGGTCCCCGTTCCGCCCCGTCGTCCTCGGTCTCGACATCGAGAGCCCGGACGAGGAGCTGATCGCCTTCGCGTTCGAGGCAGCCGCCCGCCGGGGCACGTCGCTTCGGGTCGTCCACGGCTGGAACCCCCCTCCGTACTACGCCTACGGCCTCGCCGTCGACCTGGAACTCCACGCCTCCCTCGCCCTGCGCGAGAACACCGTCCTCACCGAGGTCGTGCGGCCGTGGCGCAAGAAGTTCCCGCACGTCGAGGTCACCGAGGAGTCCCACTACGGCACCCCCGGCAACCACCTCGTCGACGCCTCCCGCGAGGCCTCGCTCGTCGTCGTGGGCCGCCGGATCCGCCGCAACCCCTTCGGCGCCCACATCGGGCCCGTCACCCACGCCGTTCTGCACCACTGCACCGCCCCCGTCGCTGTCGTCCCCCACAACTGACGTGCCACGTGAAGGAGTTGTCACCATGAAGGCAGCGGTCGTACGAGCCTTCGGCGAGCCCCTGGTCATCGAGGAGCTTCCCGACCCCGAA
Organism: Streptomyces bottropensis ATCC 25435; assembly: GCF_000383595.1. Classification (NCBI taxonomy): domain Bacteria; kingdom Bacillati; phylum Actinomycetota; class Actinomycetes; order Kitasatosporales; family Streptomycetaceae; genus Streptomyces; species Streptomyces bottropensis. The sequence goes on from NZ_KB911581.1 coordinate 4,958,889, forward strand.
CCTGGCCCCGGCCAGGTCCGTGTCCGTGTCGAGGCGTCCGGGCTGTGCCACACCGACATCCACGCCGCCCACGGTGACTGGCCCGTCAGGCCGCACCCGCCGTTCGTCCCGGGGCACGAGGGTGTCGGCCTCGTGGAGAGGCTCGGTGAGGGGGTCACCCACCTGTCCGTCGGGCAGCGGGTCGCCGTGCCCTGGCTGGGCCGCGCCTGCGGACGGTGCGAGCACTGCCTGTCCGGCTGGGAGACGCTGTGCGAGGAGCAGGTCAACACCGGCTACGGCTGCGACGGCGGCTACGCCGAGAAGATGCTGGCCTGGGCCGACTTCGCGCAGCCGGTGCCCGACGGCGTCACCGCCATCGACGCCGCTCCGCTGACCTGCGCCGGCGTGACCACGTACAAGGCGCTCAAGGTCGCCGACGTGCGGCCCGCGCAGCTCGTCGCGATCTCCGGAGTCGGCGGGCTCGGTCACCTGGCCGTGCAGTACGCCAAGATCGCCGGAGCCACCGTCGCGGCGATCGACGTCACCGACGAGAAGCTGGAACTCGCCGCCGAGCTCGGTGCCGACCTCGTCGTCGACGCCCGCAAGGAGAACGTCGGCGAGGTGCTCAGGCGGCACGGGGGAGCCCACGCGGCCCTCGCGCTCGCGGTGGACGACGCGGCCTTCGCAGCCGTCCACGCGGGCCTCAGACGCCGCGGCAAGCTCGTCATGGTCGCCCTGCCCGCGCACGGCACCGTCCAGGTCCCGATCTTCGACACCGTCCTGAACGGCACCAGCGTGATCGGTTCGATCGTGGGTACCCGGCAGGACCTCGCCGAGGTGTTCCAGCTGCACGCGGCGGGCCGGACCAGGGTCATCTGCGAGACCCGCCCGCTGACGGCCGTCAACGAGTGCATCGCCGAGGTGCTGCGCGGCCAGGTCAGGGCAAGGATCGTCTTCGATCTCGACGCGGGACGGTGAGTGCGGTGGCCATCACGGAGGACCAGCCGATCGTCGTCGGCGTCGACGGCTCCGAACCGAGTCTGCGGGCCGTGGACTGGGCGGCCGACGAGGCCTCCCTGCGCGGGGTGCCGCTGCGCGTCGTGTACGCCTCGCTGTGGGAGCGCTACGAGGGCGCCCGGCTCGCAGAGGAGCTGGAGGAGTCGTCCGAGCGCGTGCGGGCCGGCGACATCGTGGAGACCGCGGCCCGGCGCGCCCGGCGGCGCCGGGCCGACGTGAAGATCTCCACCGACGTGCTGCCCGAGGAACCCGAGTACACGCTGCTGAGGGAGAGCCGCGACGCCTCGCTGCTGGTGACGGGCACCCGCGGCCGCAGCGCCCTCACCGAGGCGCTGCTGGGCTCGGTGAGCCTGACGGTGGCCGCGCACGCGCACTGCCCGATGGTCGTCGTGCGCGGCAGCCACGACAACCGGGCCCTGCCCGCGACCCACGGCCGCGTCGTCGTCGGCGTCGGCGGCGGGACCGGCCCGGCCCACGGGGCCGAGCGGAGGCCCGTCACGAACCCGGCAGCGGTGCGCTTCGCCTTCGAGGAGGCGCGCCGGCGCGGGGCGCAGGTCGAGGCGGTACGCGCCTGGCGGTGCCCCGCGCACGAGAGCACCGACCATCCGCTGTTGGCCGGGGACCCCGCCGGTCCGCACGAGCGGCAGGCCGCCGAGGCCCTGGAGGCCGCGCTGCGGGACGCCCCCGCCGATGTGCGGCTACGGCGCCGTACGGCCGAGGGGTACGCCCGGAACGTGCTGGTCGACGCCTCGTACGACGCCGACCTCCTGGTCGTGGGGGCCAGGCGCCGGGAGCGGCACTTCGGGCTCCAGCTCGGCCGGGTGGCGCACGGCGTGCTGCACCACTCGGCCTGCCCGGTCGTGATCGTCCCCGAGAGCGGGTGACCGTGGTGACCGGCCGCTCAGAGGCTCGCCGCGTGATCGGGGACGTAGGTCTGCAGATCACGCGGCGGACGCTCGTAGCCGGTCGACGGCGGTCGGGACGGCAGCTCCAGGACGGGCGGCGGGACCTCGTGGTACGGCACGGAGCCCAGCAGATGGGCGATCATGTTCAGCCGCGCCCGACGCTTGTCGTCGCTCTCGACGACGTACCAGGGCGCCTCGGAGACGTCGGTGTGCACGAGCATCTCGTCCTTGGCCCGGGAGTACGCCTCCCAGCGGGCGAGCGACTCCAGGTCCATCGGCGACAGCTTCCAACGCCGCAGCGGGTCCTCCAGCCGCTTGCGGAACCGCTCCTGCTGCTCACCGTCGCTCACCGAGAACCAGTACTTGCGCAGCAGGATCCCGTCCTCGACCAGCATCCGCTCGAAGATCGGGCACTGCCGAAGGAAGATCTGGTACTCCTCCTTCGTACAGAAGCCCATCACATGCTCGACCCCGGCCCGGTTGTACCAGGACCGGTCGAACAGCACGATCTCCCCGGCGGCCGGCAGATGCTCCACGTACCGTTGGAAATACCACTGGGTGCGCTCGCGCTCCGTCGGCTTGGGCAGCGCGGCGATCCGGGCGACACGCGGGTTGAGATGCTCGGCCACCCGCTTGATCGTGCCGCCCTTGCCCGCCGCGTCCCGCCCCTCGAAGATCACCACGAGCCGGGCGCCCTCCGTCCGTACCCACTCCTGGAGTTTCACCAACTCCGTCTGCAGGCGCAGCAGTTCTTCCTCGTACGCCGCGCGCGGCACCTTCGTCGCCCTCTTGCCAGCCATGCCGCCTCCACCACCCGACGACCCGTCGATGAGTTCCGGAGTCACCCATGACCAAGGTCGAACACCAGAACGTCACCGTACTGACCGACGACGAACTGCGCACCCTGGACGCCCACTGGCGGGCCGCCAACTACCTGACCGCCGGGCAGATCTACCTGATGGCGAATCCGTTGCTGACCGAGCCCCTGGCGCCCGAGCACATCAAGCCCCGGCTGCTCGGTCACTGGGGCACCTCACCCGGCCTCAACCTCGTGTACACCCACCTGAACCGGGTGGTCAGGCGGCGCGGGCTGGACGCGCTGTGCGTCTGGGGGCCCGGCCACGGCGGACCGTCCGTGCTGGCCAACGCCTGGCTGGAGGGCAGCTACAGCGAGACGTACCCGGACGTGCCGCGCGACGCGGCGGGCATGGAGCGGCTGTTCCGGCAGTTCTCCTTCCCCGGGGGAGTGCCCAGCCACGTCGCCCCGGAGGTCCCCGGTTCGATCCACGAGGGCGGCGAACTCGGCTACTCGCTCGCCCACGCCTACGGGGCCGCCTTCGACAACCCCGGCCTGCTGGTCGCCTGTGTGATCGGGGACGGCGAGGCGGAGACCGGCCCCCTGGCCGCCTCCTGGCACTCGAACAAGTTCCTCGACCCGGTCCACGACGGTGCCGTCCTGCCGATCCTGCACCTCAACGGCTACAAGATCGCCAACCCGACCGTGCTCTCCCGCGTGCCGGAGGCCGAACTCGACGAACTCCTGCGCGGCTACGGCCATGTACCCATCCACGTCACCGGCGACGACCCGGCGGCCGTCCACCGGGCGATGGCCCGCGCCTTCGACGAGGCCCTCGACCTCATCGCCCTTCAGCAGCGGGCGGCCCGTGAGGACGGTGCCACGCAGCGGGTGCACTGGCCGATGATCGTCCTGCGTACGCCGAAGGGCTGGACGGGCCCCGCGGAGGTCGACGGCCAGCCCGTCGAGGGCACCTGGCGCGCCCACCAGGTGCCCCTGGCGCACGTCCGCGAGAACCCCGAGCACCTGCGGCAGCTGGAGGCGTGGCTGCGGTCGTACCGGCCCGAGGAACTGTTCGACCGGGGCGGCCGCCCCGTCGCCGACGTCCTCGCCTGCGTGCCCTCCGGTACCGGGCGACTGGGCGCCACCCCGCACGCCAACGGCGGGCTCCTCGTGCGTGACCTGCCCATCCGCTCCCTGGACGACTTCGCCGTACCGGTCGAGAAACCGGGTACGACCATCCACGAGCCGACCCGTGTCCTGGGCGGTCTCCTTGAGCAGATCATGAACGACACCCGCCAGCGGCGGGACTTCCGGGTCGTCGGACCGGACGAGACGGCGTCCAACCGCCTCCAGGCCGTCTTCGAGGCCAGCGGCAAGGCCTGGCAGGCCGAGCGTCTGCCGGTCGACGAGCACCTCGACCGGCACGGCCGGGTGATGGAGATCCTCTCCGAGCACCTGTGCCAGGGCTGGCTGGAGGGATATCTGCTGACCGGGCGGCACGGGCTGTTCTCCTGCTACGAGGCGTTCGTGCACATCGTGGACTCGATGGTCAACCAGCACATCAAGTGGCTGAAGACCTCGCGGGAGCTGCCCTGGCGGGCCCCGATCGCCTCCCTCAACTACCTGCTCACCTCGCACGTCTGGCGGCAGGACCACAACGGCTTCTCGCATCAGGACCCCGGTTTCGTCGACCACGTCCTCAACAAGAGCCCCCAGGTCGTCCGCGTCTATCTGCCGCCGGACACCAACACCCTCCTCTGCGTCGCCGACCACGTCCTGCGCAGCCGCGACCACGTCAACGTCGTCGTGGCCGGCAAGCAGCCCTGCTTCGACTGGCTCTCCATGGACCAGGCCCGCGCCCACTGCGCGCGCGGCGCCGGCATCTGGGACTGGGCCGGCACGGAGAACGGCGGCGAACCGGACGTGGTGCTCGCCTGCGCGGGTGACGTGCCCACCCAGGAGGTGCTCGCCGCCGCCCAGTTGCTCCGCCGCCACCTGCCCGACCTGGCCGTCCGGGTCGTGAACGTCGTCGACATGACCCGGCTGCTGCCCCACGAGGAACACCCGCACGGGATGAGCGACTTCGAGTACGACGGCCTCTTCACCACCGACAAGCCGGTGATCTTCGCCTACCACGGCTACCCGTGGCTGATCCACCGCCTCGCCTACCGCCGCACCGGCCACAAGAACCTGCATGTGCGCGGCTACAAGGAGTCCGGCACCACGACGACACCGTTCGACATGGTCGTCCGCAACGACCTCGACCGCTACCGCCTGGTCATGGACGTCATCGACCGCGTCCCCGGCCTCGCCGTCCGCGCCGCCACCGTACGCCAGCGCATGGCCGACGCCCGCACCCGCCACCACGCCTGGATCCGCGCACACGGCACCGACCTGCCCGAGATCGCCGACTGGACCTGGCACAGCTGAGATCCGGAGGGGCCGGTGCCGTCGAGTACACCGGCCCCCTCCGCGCACCGGGGCCCCGGCCGAGGCGCCTACGAGGGCACCAGGGCCAACCGGGCACCGTGAATCCTCGTCCTCCCCACCGGTTCGCCACAGCCCATGACTCGGCTCCTCCTTCCTCTCGCAGCACCACCGAATTCCCGGCCGGGGGCGGGCCGTTCAGCCCACCGATGCGGACGGGGCCGAGGCGGACGTCGCGCGGTCCAGCGCTCCGGACAGACACGGACGCACCTCGAAGACCCCGCCCAGACCGGCACCGCGGAGCACCCGTCGAAAATGGTCACTTTCCGTGACCAGCTGGAGTCGGCCGCCACGTGCCCGGACCCTGTTCAGTGCCCGGCACAGGACGCCGAGGCCCGCGCAGTCGATGAAGGACACCGGTCGAAGGTCGAGCACCAGGTCGGGCCGCGGACCGGAGGTGAGGGCGTCGAGGAGTGCCGACAGCGGGATCGCCGCCGCGAGGTCGATCTCGCCGCGCAGCGTCACGACTCTGTGCCCGCCGACGGTGCGTACCGTGGGCGGTGGTGCGGAACCTGGATGGTTCTCTGACATGGTGCGATGAAACCCCGCCGAGCCACCGCGCGGAAGGGCCGAAGGGCCCCTACCGGCCGGGCCGGTGGGTCCGAGGAACGCCAGGGTCCGGGGGAGGGGGCCGAGCGGCCCAGGCGATGCGGCCGGACCCGGTCCAAGCTGGAGTTGCGGGGCCATTCCGGCTCTGTCGCCGGGTCCGGGCCCCGCCAGGTGACCGGCCGCCGACACCGGAGCGCTGAAGGTGGTGCTCGGCGAGCGGACCCACGACGAGGTCGTACCGGTGGTGTGAGGGACGGCCGCGACGGTCCCACGCCCGGGCGTCTCCCTGGACCGGGACGGCGCCGTGCTGGTGCGCACCTCGGCCTTCTCGGACCTGGTGGCCGCGGTCGACGGTGCGGTCGTCGCGTTCGAGGCCGACGAGGTCGCCGCGGCCACCCGTTCCGGCTGGAGCGTCGTCGTCACCGGTACGGCCACCGTCGTGTCCGACCCCACCGAGCACGCCCGGCTGTTGCGCACCGGACCACGCTCCTGGGTCCCGGCGTCGCAGGAGGTCTTCATACGGATCGACCCGGACCTGGTCACCGGACGCGAACCCGCCGCCGGACGGCCCCTGTACGGCCTGCACCGGCCCGTCTGAACCCCGGTCGCATCCCGCGCCATGGGCACCGACGGGGTTCAGCCGGACGACGCAGGGGCCTCGTCGGTGAGACGGAGACCGGTGACCAGATCGGGGCGGATACGGACCGCGTGATCCATCCGCTGCGTCTCCCAGGGGCGCAACAGAGCCCGATAGCGGGCCAGTTCGCGTGGGTCGGTGACCAGCCGTGCGTACCCGGTGACCACCACGCTCCACCCGAGGTGGGTGTCGGGGTCGAGGGCGTCGGCCTCGTAGGCGACGACGGCGCCCTCGCCACCGGTCCGGCGGGTGTACCGGGTCAGCGCGGCGTCGCCGTGGGTGCGGATGACGATCTCGCCGTCGACCAGGACATGGTTCACCGGACGGATCGTCGGCAGCGCGTTCCGGGTGAAGACGATCCGCCCCAGGGACACGGTGCCCAACAGCCGCAGTGCCTCGGCACGGTCCAGCTCGACACTCCGGTGCACACCCGCGAGGGGTGTCGGGACGTCGTCGCCGGCCATGGCAGGTATCCGTATCGTCGTCGGGTCGTTCGGCCGCTGTCTCCGCCGCCACGCGTGAACGTGTCCGGGCCGTCCGGGCCATTCGAACGCGCGGAGATCGCGCACGCCAGGGCCGTTCGGCCCCAACGGGGGGGACCGGTGGTCCCTCCGCCGGGGCCGAACGGCGTCGCGGCTGCTGTGTCGGCCCCGGCCCGGACCACGCCGGTGGAGCGCCTGCCACCTGGAGCGACTCGCTACCGCGCTCCCCGGCCGGGTACTACCGTGGCACACGACCGGACCGACGGAGGTCCGTGCGTTGTCAGGGGGCCTTGAGGAGCGCTGGTGGGAAGTCCCGAGGAAGCCCGGATCCGGCTGCCGCAGCTGAGGCTGGATGAGCTTCTGGAGGAGTTGCAGGCCCGGCTGGACGCCGCCCGCGGCACCCGGGACCGGGTTCACAGCCTGCTCGAAGCGGTGCTGTCGGTCGGCCGGGAGCTGGATCTGGAGCAGGCCCTTCGCAGCATCGTCGAAGCCGCCGCGGTTCTCGTCAACGCGGAGTACGCCGCCCTCGGCGTGATCGGTCCCGACGGCAGGCGACTGTCCGCCTTCCACACGGTTGGCGTCAGCGCGGAGCGGATCGCCCGCATCGGCCCGTACCCGGAGGGGCACGGCATCCTCGGCGAGCTGATCCACCACCCCGAGCCGCTGCGCCTGGCGAAGATCTCCGAGCACCCGTCCTCGTACGGCTTCCCACCCCACCATCCGCCGATGAACACCTTCCTCGGAGTCCCGATCCGAGTGCGTGAGCAGGTCTTCGGGAACCTGTATCTGACCGAGAAGCGGGGTGGCGCCCACTTCGACGAGGAGGACGTCTCGGTCACGCTCACCCTGGCGGTGGCGGCCGGAGTCGCGATCGACAACGCCCGGTTGTACGCGGAGTCCCGGCTGAGGGAGCGCTGGCTGCGGGCGAACGCCGAGATCACGCACCGGCTGATGTCCGGGGGCGAGCGGGCCGAGGTGCTCGGTCTGATCGCCGACCGGGCACGGGAGATCACCGGAGCGGCCCTCACGGTGGTGGCGATGCCCTTGGGCGACACGGACTCGCTCGCGGTGGAGCTGGCTCTGGGCAAGGAGGCGGAGGTCTTCCAGGGCCTCGTCCTGCCTGTGGACGGCACTTTGATGGGTGAGGCGTTCTCCGGGGTCACCGCTGTCACCAGCGCGGATGTCACCCACGACAAGCGCGTCCCGGTCGAGGCACCGAGGATCGCCGGGCTCGGAGCGGCCGTCGCCGTGCCCGTCGGCACGGGCGAGAGCGGCGTACGTGGTGTTCTCCTCCTGGTCAGGGAGTCCGGGCAGACGCCGTTCACGGAGAAGGAGATCGATCCGCTGCGGGGTTTCGCCGCGCAGGCGGCGATCGCGATGGAGCTGGCGGAACGCCGTCTTGAGGCCGAGGAGGTCGCGGTGCTCAAGGACCGCGACCGGATCGCCCGTGACCTGCATGACCTGGCGATCCAGCGGCTGTTCGCCACCGGGATGACCCTCCAGAGCGCGGGCCGCTTCATCGAGCACGCGGAGGCGTCGGAACGTGTCGTGCGGGCGGTGGACGACCTCGACGAGACCATCAAGATCATACGATCGACGATCTTCGGTCTGCGGACCCGCGAGGGAGCGGCGGAGGCAGGCCTGCGGGCCCGTGCCGTGCGACTCGTCGGCGAGACGGCCCCCGTACTCGGCTTCGCCCCCAGCGTGCGCATGGAGGGCCTGCTGGACACCGATGTGCCGAAGGAGATCGCCGACCACGTGGTCGCGGTGCTCTCCGAGGCCCTGACCAACGTCGGCCGGCACGCCCACGCGGACCGGACCGAGGTGGCGCTCTTCACCGACGGCCGGGACGTCAGGCTCTCGGTCGTCGACAACGGAGTCGGCCTCCCGGCCGACGGCCGCCGCAGCGGACTGCGGAACATGGCGGAGCGCGCCGAACAGATGGGCGGCCGACTGGAGTTGGGCGAGACCGACGGCGGCGGCACCACGCTGGTGTGGCGGGTGCCGTTGCGGAAGAGGTAGGAGCCCAGGGTGCTTCGCCACCGGCCCCGGACGGCGAAGCCCGACGGTGCCGGAGCGTCGACCGGGTGACAGCCCGTCCGGCGCGGCGCACCTCCGGCGGCTGGACGAGGCAGCTCCGGCCGCCCCCGTCGTCACGGTGTGGAGAACGGTCCGGGCCCCGAAGGCGAGGAGCGGTCGGAGTGGACTGTTCGGGGTGTCGTCCGCCTCGACGAGCTGCCCGGAGCGACTGGTCGCTGCCCCGCGCACCCCCCGGCTCGCTGCGCGTGGACGCACGGGAGGGGGTTACCCGCTGAGCGCGGCGCGGATGATCTTGGTCTTCTCCTCGGTGAACACCCCGCTGTCGAGGAGGGAGAGGACGGACAGCACGCCACCGCTGGAGCCCCAGCTGCCCTCGTCGATGACACGGAAGTCGACCCACCAGGTGGGCGACGGCTCCGACAGGCCGCAGGCGTCGGCCAGTGCGGCCAGGACACGCTCGATGACCTCGGTCCTGACCTCCTGCCGCCAGTCTCCGTCCATCACCGCCACGTCGATCGCCATGACATCGACGGGCAGGGGAGAGGTGCTGGTAGTGCCGGGACAGGTTCGGCGCGACGGGCGGGCAGCCGGCCTCAGCCGTGGGGGACGACGGCCACCGGGCACCGCACATGATGGAGGGCTGCCTGCACCACGTGGCCCAGGTGGGCCCCCAGGCCGTGGCGGTGCGCACTGCGGCCCACCACCAGGAGCGAGGCGCCCTCGGCGGCGTGCACGACCGCCTTGGCGTGGCCGTCCAGACGCACACTGTCGTCCACTTCCACCTGCGGGTACTTCTCGCGCCAGGGCTGCAGCGCCTTGTCCAGCAGCTTTCGCGCGTCCCCGGTCAGTTCCTCGGTGACCTCGTGGTCCACACCCCAGGGCAAGCGTGCGTGGAGCGGCACGCTCCGTCCGTGGACGGCCAGCAGCGGGACGCCCCTCGCGGCGGCGGAGTGGAAGGCGAAGTCCAGCAGTTCGTCGGAGGAGTGGTGCAGTTTCAGAGCCACGACCACGCGGCTCGCGGCTGCCTGAACGGGTTTCTGGTCCCCGGCCCGCCCCTGGCGGGCGTCGGCGCGGACGAGGATGACCGGCCGCTGGGCCCGTGCGACGACGGGCAGACTGATGTCTCCGAGGAAGTAGCTCTCCACCGACTCGAGCCTGTGCGAGCCGAGCACGGTCATCTCGGACTCGCTAGCCGCCTGGAGCAGGGCGTTCCGGGCGTCGTCGGAGACCAGGCTCCCGACGACCAGCAGTCCCGGATGGCGGGTCTGGAGCTCCGCCCGCGCGGTGTGGACGAGACGCTTCGCCCAGTAGTTCTGATCGACCTCCGAGGGAACGCGGGCCGGTTCCGGCACCAGCAGCGGCCACGCATGCAGCAGTCGCAGGGTCAGCTTGCGCTTCTCGGCCTCGTCAGCGGCCCAGCGGGCGGCGGCAAGGCTCTCGGGTGAGCCGTCCAGGCCCACGGTGACAACGGGTTGCATGGCGGCGGCCTCCGTCTCGTACGAAGCTGGAAACGACGGTGCATGTGGTGACGGTGAGCGAGTCCGATACGGGGAGGTCCGGATGCCGCCGGCGTGCCGAGTGAGATGCGTCGTCTCCTTCGAGAATCACCCCTTTCCCTCCCCGGCGCATGTGCACCCGGCGGACCAGCGAAAACGGACTTTTCGATCACGTGATGTGTGCCGGCGGGGCGGGACCACGGCCGGTGGTGTCGGCCGACACGGGGGACACGCCACCCCGTACCGAGGCGCTCCCTGCCGTCCTACGGCCTGCCGCTTTCCCGGGCGGGCGATCACAGCTTGAGCGTGAACCAGGTGGTCTTCCCCTGGTCCGTGGGGCGTACCCCCCAGCTGTCGGCCAGGGCACGCACCAGGAGCAGCCCTCGGCCGGACTCCTCGTCTTCGGCGGCGAGACGGGGCTGGGGGAGGTGGGGACTGCGGTCGCTGACCTCGACCGTCAGATCCGTCGCGGTACAGCACACCTGCAGCCCGATGGGGCCCTCGGCGTGCTGGACGGCGTTCGTCAGGGTCTCGGAGAGCAGCAGCAGCGCGTGCTCCCCCGAACCGGCACAGTCCCAGGAGGCGAGAAGCTTGGAGAGGAACTCCCGGCCCTCGGGCACCGAGGACGGCACCGCGGGCAGATCGGTGGTGAGGGCGGCGAGCGGAGCGGCCGGCAACTGCGCGAGGAGCAGCGTGACGTCGTCGTTGTGGCTCTCGGCGTCGGGAAGCAGTCGGGCGAGCACATGGTCGGCGGCGGTCTCCAGGCACGAGTCGTGGGCGAAGAAACCGTCGAGGGACCGGATCAGTTCACCGATGTGGTCGTCGATGTCGCTGCCGGGCGTCTCGACCAGGCCGTCCGTGTACAGGACGAGCGTGGAACCGGGCGCGATCTCCTCGCACGATTGCTGGTAGAGGATGCCGCCGACCCCGAGAGGCGCGTTCACCGGTGTGGTGAGCCGTCGGACGGGGGCACCGGGAGAGGTGATCAGCGTCGGCAGATGGCCGGCCGAGCACACGGTCACGGTTCCGGTGTCGGGGGCGATGACCAGGTAGCAGCAGGTGACGAGCTGGTCGGGGACGTCGAGGTCGGCGACACAGGTGTCGAGGGCCTGCATCAGCTGGCGTGGCTGCATCCCGGTCTTGGCGAGCGCGTGCGCGGCGGCACGCAACTGGCCCATCACGGCGGCGGCTTCGAGGCCGCGGCCCATGACGTCCCCGATCAGCACGCCGACCCGGCCCGCGCCCAGCGGGACGAGGTCGAACCAGTCGCCGCCCACGCCGGCCCCCTGGGTGGCGGGCCGGTAGCGGCTCGCGGTGGCCAGGCCGGGGATGGCGGGCGGGGTGCCCATCAGGCTGCGCTGCAGGGTGAGCGCGATGTGCCGTTGCTGCTCGTACAGGGCGGTGAGCTCGGCCTCAGCGCGCTTGCGGTCGCTGATGTCCCGGACGATGGCGCAGGCGCCGACGACCGTGCCGCCGGTGTCCCTGGTCGGCCACAGCGTGACGTCGACGTCGAGCAGGGCTCCGGTCCGGGTCACGCGCAGTGTCTCGAAGTGCTCGACCTTCTCGCCGCGACGCAGCCCCTCCATGAGCGCGCTGATCTCGTCGGCACGATCCACCGGGGCCAGGAAGGACATGTGGCGGCCGATGGCCTGCTCGGCGGTGTACCCGTACAACCGCTGGGCGGCGGCGTTCCAGTAGGTGATGTGCCCGTCGAGGGTCTTGGCGAGGATCGCGTCCTGTGACGACTCCACGAGCGCCGCCAGTTCGTTGATACGCCGCTCGGCGGCCTTGCGGTCGCTGACGTCTCGGACGGCGGCGGACACCAGCAGTCCGTCCGCGGTCTCCAGGGGACTGAGGCTGATCTCGACGGGGAACTCCGTCCCGTCCTTGCGCAGTCCGTGCAGCTCCAGTCCGGCGCCCATCGGGCGCACCTGGCGGTTGGCGGCGTAGCCGTCCCGATGCCGGGTGTGGTGGTCACGGAAGCGATGGGGGATGAGCAGCTCGACCGGGCGGCCCAGCAGGTCCTCGCGCCGGTAGCCGAAGAGGGCTTCCGTCTGTGCGTTCACGAGCCGGATGGTCCCGGTGTCGTCGACGATGACCATGGCGTCCGGGGCGGCTTCCAGGAGCCCTCGGAAGCGCTCCTCGACCACCCCCGCCGCACCGTCGTGTTCCTCTTGCGCACCGCAGCGGCAGCGCCCTCCGTCGGCGGCACCGGCATGCCGCGCCGGCGCCACCGGGACGAAATCGTTCATGCCCGCCCCCACCCCGCCTTCCCTGACGATCGGGCCATCCCATCGCCCCGGTGCCGGACCCACCCCCGTTTGTCGCTGATTGTCCAGCCGGTGAACGAACTTGTCCCGGTTCGCGTCTCGGATGCCCGGCCCGACACCGGACCGGACCGTGCTTCGAGGCGCCGTCGCCGATACCGGGCGATCAGGTCCGCGTCTCCCGAGTGGTCTCCTCCGCGCCGCCCAGGTCCAGGCGGAACGGCGGGTACGCGTCCGTCATCAGAGCGGCGTAGGCCGAGACCCGCAGGACCCACCTGTTGAGGCCGATGATCAGGTCGAACAGGTCCTTCGGATACTTCTCGGTGAAGGCCAGGATCACGACCGCGATGACCGTCAGCAGGCCGATCAGGCCGCCTGACCACCAGCCGACGTGGGCGCCGCCGAGGAAGAACCCGACGACCAGGTAGTGCGGGATCGCCAGCAGCCACCACTTCACCAGCACCAGGCCGCGCGAGAGCCGCTCCGGGTAGGCGATGTCCAGCCGGGCCGGGTAGTCCGGTTCCTCGCCCAGGCTGAAAGGCGGGTACCGATCGGTGCCGAGGGCGTCGTGCGCGTAGTAGGCGACCCGCCAACTCCAGCGCATCACCCCCACGTTGAAGTCGAACAACGTGCGAGGGTAACGCTCGGTGAACAGGATGGCGAAGAACGCGATCACCGTCACCACGCCGAAGGCGATCCACAGGAAGAACAGCACGATGTAGTGCGGGACGGCGAGGATCCATTTCACGAGCCACAGCCATCGGGACAGTGGCGCGTCGATACGCGCGTTCACCTGGACCGGTCGGACCGGAGGGACCGAGAATGTCACCTGGTTCGTCATGGCGATCAGCTCCTTCGCCCGGCGGAAGTCCGCCGGTGTGGGCTCATGACCAGCGTGGCCGCTTCGGCCGGACGCCGCGAGGGCAGGACGAATCCTGTCCTGCCCTCGCGGCTGCCCGCGCCGGCCGTTGTCGGCCACCGCTCCCGCGGCCGAGCCCACCTTTGACTCAGTACGCCTCCCGCTTGCCGCCGGTGATCCGGCCGCGGGCCTCGCCGAAGCCGAGACGGGTTCCGTCGGCGCCCGGCGCGGTGGCGGCCAGGACGATCTCGTCCCCGTCCTCCAGGAACGTGCGCTGCCGACCGTTGACGGTGATCGGTTCCTTGCCGCCCCAGGTCAGCTCGATGAAGGCACCGCGCTGATCCTTCTGCGGACCGGAAACGGTGCCGGAGGCGAACAGGTCACCGGTGCGCGAGGGCGCCCCGTTGACGGTCTGGTGGGCCAGCATCTGGGCGGGGGACCAGTACATCGCGGCGTACGGCGGCCGGGAGACCGTCTGGCCGTTCCAGGAGACCGTGAGATCGATGTCGAGGCCCCACGGCCGCTCCATCCGCAGATACGGCAGCACGGCCGGCTCCTGGGCCGGGACCGGGACCCGGGCGGCGTCCAGGGCGAGCAGCGGCACCACCCACGGGGAGATCGTGGAGGCGAACGACTTCCCCAGGTTGGGACCGAGCGGGACGTACTCCCAGGCCTGGATGTCACGCGCGGACCAGTCGTTGAACAGCACCACCCCGAAGATGTGGCGCTCCGCGTCCTCGGCGGCGATGCGGGAGCCCATGGCGCTGCCGGTCCCGAGGACGAAGCCGAGCTCGGCCTCGATGTCGAGACGGGTCGAGGGTCCGAAGACCGGCGCCGGGTCCTGAGGGCCCTTGCGCTGCCCGCAGGGCCGGACGATGTCGGTGCCCGAGACGACGACCGAGGCCGCGCGGCCGTGGTAGCCGACCGGAAGGTGCTTCCAGTTCGGCATCAGCGGGTCGGGGTTGTCGGGCCGGAAGAGCCTCCCCAGGTTGGAGGCGTGGTGCTCGGAGGCGTAGAAGTCGACGTAGTCGGCGACCTCGAACGGCAGGTGCAGTGTCACCGCGCCCAGGTCGTGGACTGCCTCGGCGGGAACCTCGCCCCGAAGCCGCTCGGTGATCGCGGCCCGGACCTCGACCCAGCGGGTGTGGCCTTGCGCCATGAAGGCGTTCAGGCTCGGGCGGGCGAAGACGTCGTCGCCCAGCAGGACGGCCAGGTCCACGACGTGGTCGCCGTAGCGGGTCGCCACGCGCGGCTCCCGCCCGGGCAGCGAGTAGACGCCGTAGGGCAGGTTGGTCAGGCCGAACAGCGACTCGGCCGGAACGGTCAACGGGGTGGTGCTGGTCATGCGGACACCTCGGTCAGGTCGGCGATCGTCGTGGCGGGCAGGAGTCCCAGCGCGGCCGACTCGGCGGCGGGTTCGGCCACGGAGCAGGTGCCGAAGGAGCGGAACAGATCACGGACTCGGGGCGACAGGCCGCGCACCCGCGCGGCGATCCGGTCGCCGTCACGGTCGGCCAGCAGCTGGACCAACTCCTCCTCCTCGGCACCTCGGACGGCCGCGTCGGTGGCCACCAGCAGGTTGAGGAACCCGTGCTGCTCGAATCCGGTCTCCGGGTCGGTGGTGCGCAGGGCGTGGTGCAGTCCAGCCGTCGCCTTGAACGCCACCCCGGCCCGCACCGCGGCCAGGACGGTCGCGGCGAGTTCGCACTCGTCGGGGTAGAGGTCGGCGCGTACGCCTCCGGTCCGGAACTTGGCCAGGTAAGGAGTCCCGGCGAGCGCGGCGAGCAACGGCTCGCGCCGGGCGTCGCGCGGCACCTCGACATAGACGGTGAGGCCGGTGTCGTCGTCGATCGACTCCGCCAGCGCGGGCACGACCGTGTCGGCGCCGACGCCGTCCGGTACGGCCACCTCCAGGCCGACCAGTCGCACGGCCGGGATCCGGCGCGCCGCAGCGAGGGCGTGGGAGACATCCGGGAGCGCGACGGTCACCGAGAGGCCGAAGGAGTGCTCGGGGAGGGCGGCGGTCAGCTCGGCTAGCCGGGCGATGTCCCGGGCGGCCAGGACGAACGCGCCGACCAGCTCCGCGTGCGCGCTGCGGGTGTGCCGTACATGGGCGGGGACGGCCTGTTCAAGGGGCAGGCTGCCGGGCGGGAAGACCGCCGCGTCGTCGAACAGGCCGGCGAGCACCGGGAGGACCGGCGCCCCGGGGTCATGTGGGGCGTTCATCGGTTCTGCTCCCAGGAGTAGGCGTACGTCGCGTCGTCCGCCGCGCGAGCGGCCTCGCCGAGTTGGAGGGGACGGAAGGTGTCGACCATGACCGCGAGCTCGTCGAAGAACTCCGCCCCGATGGACCGCTCCATGGCACCCGGCTGGGGACCGTGGGGATGGCCGCCCGGGTGCAGGGAGAGGGAGCCCGGGCCGATTCCTGAGCCCTTGCGCGCCTCGTAGTCCCCGCCGCAGTAGAACATCACCTCGTCGGAGTCGACGTTGGAGTGGTAGTACGGCACCGGGACGGACAGCGGGTGGTAGTCCACCTTGCGCGGCACGAAGTTGCAGATCACGAAGTTGTGGCCCTCGAAGACCTGGTGTGCCGGCGGCGGCTGGTGGACCCGGCCCGTGATCGGCTCGAAGTCACGGATGTTGAACACGTACGGGTAGAGACAGCCGTCCCAGCCGACGACGTCGAAGGGGTGGTGCGGCAGGGTGTGGACCGTCCCTACGACGCTGCCCGGCCCGCGGTGCTTGATGTACACCTCGACGTTCTCGCCGTCGACGAGCCTCGGCCCGTCAGGGAGCCGGAAGTCGCGCTCGCAGAACGGCGCGTGCTCCAGGAGCTGGCCGCGCCGGGACAGGTAGCGGCGCGCGGGCCCGATGTGCGAGTTCGCCTCGGTCACGTAGATTCGTACGACCCCGTCGGGCACGATCCGGTGCGTGGTCGCCCTCGGGACGATCACATAGTCTCCGTCGCCGACCTCCAGATCCCCGAAGACCGTCTCCACGCGCGCTCGCCCGTCCTCGACGTACAGGCACTCGTCGCCGATCGCGTTGCGGTAGTACGGGCTGACCGCGTCGGCCACGACATACGCCAGGCGTACGTCCTCGTTGCCCAGCAGCAGCCTGCGACCGGTCACCGCGTCGATGCCGGACGCGCCCTCGGTGAACAGCTTGTGCGTGGCGAGGTGACGGGGCAGCAGGGGATGGTTCGGCACCAGGGTCTGGTCCCCCACGTCCCACACCCGGTACTCCCGCACCGCGGAGGGAATGTGCCGGTGGTAGAGCAGTGAGGAGTCCGAGGAGAAGCCCTCCTCGCCCATCAGCTCTTCGTAGTAGAGGTTCCCGTCCGGGTCCCGGTGCTGGGTGTGACGCTTCGGCGGAACCGCGCCCGCCCGGTGGTAGTAGGGCATGTCTCTCTCCTCGGGTTCGCGGAGTGGCGGTGCCGCGCATTGTGTGCGCTCAGCGCACATTTTTGTGCATTGGGGGAAACGATGTGAACGTAGGGTCCTGGCGGCGACTCAGTCAAGGCCGGTCTGCGGGACGGGGCCGCCCATCGTTGTGACGTGGCCTAGCGTGGCGCCCGAAGAAGATCTGTCGACTTCCGCGCGTGCGTGTGCCGCCGCGGCATTGAGGAGGTGCTGATGGCCACCCTGCAAGGTCTGGATCGCGGGCTTCGGGCTCTGGATCTGATCTCCCTGGCGGCCGACGGCCTGACGGTGGCGGACCTGGCGGCGCGACTGGAGATCGATCGAGCCGTCGCGTACCGGATCGTGCAGACACTGGAGGAGCACGCGCTGGTCTCCCGGCAGGGCAAGCGGGGGCGGCTCCGCGCGGGCGCCGCCATTCTGGCGGGGCGCTTCCAGCATCAGCTGGTACCGGCGGCCCAGCCGGTTCTGCAGGAACTCGCCGACGCCACCGGCGCCTCGGCCTTTCTGACGCTGGCGCACGGCGCGGGGGAGTGCGTTCCGGTGGCGGGAGCGCAGCCGACCGTCCAGCAGGGCCCGGTCCAGGTGGGCTACCGCATCGGTGTACGGCATCCACTGGAAAGGGGGGCGAACGGCGTCGCCATCCTCGCGCTGCGGCAGCCCCTGCCGGACGAGTCCGAGGAGATCGTGCGGGCCCGGGAGCTGGGCTACAGCATCACCTCGGGACAACTCCAGCAGGGCGCCACCGGGATCGCGGTGGGGTTCGGGGTCCCGGGCGCGGTGGGTGCCTCGGTCGGCGTGGTGGCCATGCACGAGTTCGACATCGAGTCCGTCGCCGCTCGGGTGCGGGCGGCGGCCTCGCGGCTGGCGTCGCTGAGCACGGCCTGACCGCGTCGGGGGGCGGAGGGGGCGGGACGGGCGGGGGGTCGCCCGCCCAGCGCGCCACCCCCGCGATCATGACGATCATCCGCTCGCGACTAGGCAGATTGTATAGAGGGAACCCCAGGGAGGGAGGCAAACTGAGCAGCTTGAACAGCTCGGAGAGCCACTCTTGTGCAGAGCATGAGGTCCGGTGTCTTCTACCGTCAGGCGCTGGAAACACGCACACCGAAAGGGATGACGCATGAGCATCGAGCAGACCCTCACTAGCCAGGAGCGGCTGGCGGAGCTCGACCTTGAGCAGCTCAAGCAGCTGGTCGGACTCGTGGAGTACGACGCCGAGGGCGACCCCTTCCCGGTGACGGGGTGGGACGCGGTGGTCTGGTCGGTGGGCAACGCGACGCAGGCGGCGCTGTACTTCCAGACGGTCTTCGGGATGGAGCTGGTCGCCTACTCCGGTCCGGAGACCGGCAACCGTGACCACCACGCGTTCGTGCTCCGCTCCGGAGCGATCCGGTTCGTGCTCAAGGGCGGCGTCAGCCCGGACAGCCCGCTGCTCGACCACCACCGCCGGCACGGCGACGGCGTGATCGACATCGCCCTCGAAGTACCCGACGTCGACAGGTGCGTCGCGCACGCCCGCAAGCAGGGCGCGACCGTGCTGGAGGAACCGCACGACACCACCGACGAACACGGCACCGTCCGCACCGCGGCCATCGCGACCTACGGCGAGACCCGCCACACCCTGGTGGACCGCTCCCGTTACACCGGCCCCTATCTGCCCGGGTACGTGGCCCGCAGCTCCGGATACGTGAAGCCGGAGGGCGAGCCCAAGCGCATTTTCCAGGCACTCGACCACGTCGTGGGCAACGTGGAACTCGGCAACATGGACGAGTGGGTCGACTTCTACAACCGTGTCATGGGCTTCACCAACATGGCCGAGTTCATCGGCGACGACATCGCCACCGAGTACTCGGCGCTCATGAGCAAGGTCGTCGCCAGTGGCAACCACCGGGTGAAGTTCCCCCTCAACGAGCCGGCGATCGCGAAGAAGCGTTCGCAGATCGACGAGTACCTCGACTTCTACCGCGGCCCCGGCGCCCAGCACCTCGCCCTCGCCACCAACGACATCATCAGGACCGTCGACGTGCTGCGGTCCAAGGGCATCGAGTTCCTCGCCACGCCGGCCAGTTACTACACCGACCCGGAACTGCGCGCCCGGATCGGCAACGTGCGTGTGCCCATCGAGGAACTGGCCTCCCGCGGCATCCTCGTCGACCGCGACGAGGACGGCTACCTGCTGCAGATCTTCACCAAGCCGATCGGCGACCGGCCCACGGTGTTCTTCGAGTTCATCGAGCGCCACGGCTCTCTCGGCTTCGGCAAGGGCAACTTCCAGGCGCTGTTCGAGGCGATCGAGCGCGAGCAGGAGAGGCGCGGCAACTTCTAGGGCACCATACGGAGCGTCAGCATGTGGAGGGGCGAGGGCTGCGCAGCCGGACACCCCGCCACGCGCCGGCCGCGCGGTGGCAGCGACCTGCCCCTCCGACGGCTGCCGCTCCGATGCCTGCCCTCCGGCGACTGTCGCTCCGGTGCAGGGCGTGTTGCTGATGTGCGCGGCGCTGGCGGGTGCCCCGCGGTCCTGGCCCAGGGTGCCGTACCGGGTGGTGGCCGCCGTGGCCCGGACGGCGTCGGTACTCGGGATCTTCCTGGTGGTTCTGGACACCGCCCTGACGAACGACAGCGACTACTGCACGGGGAATGCGCCCGTGGATGCGATCTCGGGGAACGTGGTGGCACCGTGCCTTCTGATCGCGCCGGCCGCCGGATCGTCGGCCGCGTGGATTCGTGGGTGATCTCGCGTCGCCGGGCGGGGCCCGCAGCGCTGTACGCGGTGTGGCTCGCCACGGTCGCCGTCACCGTCGTGCTCTCCTTGGGTGTGCCGCTCCACGCGGCCCGGACCTGCGGTCCGTCCGGGATCGGCTGAGGACCGCCGCCCACCTCGGAGACCGTGTGTCAGACGATGTCCAGCTCCTGGTGCGGGCCGGCCGGCAGGCCGATGTCCACCGGGTCCCCGGGGTGCACCACGCCGCCCGTCACCACGATGCCCATGATCCCGGACCGGAACCGGGGCCGGCCGTGCTCGTCCCGTCCCACGACCTGTTTCATCAGACCCTTCCGGAATCCGTCGATCTGCGCGCAGGGATTGCGCAGCCCGGTCACCTCGACGACGGCGGTCTCCCCGAGCCGCAGCCGCGTCCCCCGGGGCAGCGCGAGCAGGTCGACCCCCCGCGTGGTGACATTCTCCCCGAGTTCCCCCGCCGACACCTCGAACCCGGCCCGCCGCACCTCCTCGAACAGTTCCTCGTGCAGGAGGTGCACCTGCCGGAGATTGGGCTGGGCAGGGTCCTTCCTCATCCGGAAACGGTGCTTCACCGTCGCCCCGCTGTGAACATCCCCCTCCACCCCGAACCCGGCGAGCAAGGTGATGCTCTCCCGGTTCGGCTTGCTGAATGAATACGTTCCGTTGCTGCTGACCGCAGCGATCGTCCCACCCATGGGGTAAGCCTACGAGCGCGGCGCCGGTCAGGCGTTCGCGGCCCATGTGCGCAGCGCCGTCCTACTCGCGAAGTCGGCGACGTTCTTGTCCAGCGGGTCGTCGGTGTACTGGTGGAAGCGCCACTTGGCCTTGATGCGGGGCCTGCCCGCCGAGACGTAGTCGGCGATCCAGAGGCCGTCACCGGCGTACGACGTCGTGTCGAGCGTCAGCCAGTAGTGCCGGTTCGCGTACAGCACGACCCGGTTGTTCGGGCGCAGCCGCTTGACCTTGCGGATGAACTGGTCCTTCTCCGCGTTCGACGCGTGCGTGCCCTCGCCGGTGGTCTCCCAGTCCACGGCGAGGATGTCGCCCTCCTTCTCGGGGGCGT
The DNA here is from genome assembly GCF_000383595.1 of Streptomyces bottropensis ATCC 25435. Lineage (NCBI taxonomy): Bacteria > Bacillati > Actinomycetota > Actinomycetes > Kitasatosporales > Streptomycetaceae > Streptomyces > Streptomyces bottropensis. Next base: position 4,979,631 of record NZ_KB911581.1, read on the forward strand.
GTCTGACGAAGTACTCGGCCTGGGCGGTGAGGTTCCCGGGCCACAGGAAGTGGTAGAAGCCGACGACCAGGCCGGCGTCACGGGCGTGCTTGGTCTGGGCCGCGAGTTTCGGGTTGATGTAGGAGCGGCCCTCCGTCGCCTTGATGAAGACGAAGGAGTATCCGTCCGTGTCGTAGGACGAGGACTGGTAGGCGCTGACATCGATGCCACGGAGCATGTGGGGGCTCCCTGAAGTGCGAGTGGGGAATCGGAGTTGATGATGCCCCATATGCCCGGACGGGAACCTCTGCGCCTCCTGGTCACCGCGTCGGGTTCCGCCGCCCACCGCCCCGCGGGGAGCGCCGCGCACGCACCCCCGTCCCGCCTGGGCTCGGCCCCTGGCGTCCGGGACCCGTTCATGCATGATGACGGGATGAACCAGAGTGACCAGCGCTTCCACGTCATCGTGCTGTCGAACTTCGCGAAGGGCTTCGACAAGTACGCCTACGCGTACGGCAAGGCCGGAATTCCGGAAAGCACCTATCCCGACCGGTTCCACCTGCTGACCCGCGCGGAGTTGGGAATCGGCATCGGCAAGGCGACACGTTTGCTGGACCGTCTGGCCATCCCCGGCGACCGGCTGTTGGTGCTGGAAACGATGGTGGACCCCGACACGCTGGTGCCCAACGTGTCGACCGGTCTCGGCATGGAACTGCACGAGGCACGCATCCGGTTGTCGGCAGTCCATGAACTCGACCAGCCGGGCGACGAGGTCACTCTGCGCCCTACGACCGTCGAGGACGCCATGGCGGCCTCCCTGCACCTGCACGGATCGGCACTGCGTCACTACGCCGACACACGGCCGCGCTCGGTCTCGGTTCTGCCGGTGGCCTCCGCCTGCCAGGCGCGGTGCTCGTTCTGCTTCTCCGCAGCCTCGATCTCCAGCGACCAGGCGCCGGCACGGGTGCCGTGGGACGCGGTCACCCAGTGGCTGGAGCGTGCCCGCGCGGCGGGGGCCGAGCGTGCGGTGATCACCGGCGGCGGGGAACCCACGCTCATACCCTTCGAACAGCAGCTGCGACTGGTGACCGCCTGCTCGGCGGCCTTCCCGAAGGTCGTCCTGATCACCAACGCGCACACCCTGGCGAAAGGCGAGCACGCTGACCGGACCGGCCGCCTCGCAGCCCTGAGCGGCGCGGGCCTGAGCGTGCTGGCGGTCTCCCGGCATCATCAGGACGACGCCGTCAGCGAGCGGCTGATGATGCTGCGCACCCCGGTGAGCGCGGTGATCGACACCTGGCGCGCGGAACGTGACCGCTGGCCGGGGCTGCGGATGAGGCTGATCTGCGTGCTCCAGCACGGCGGCGTCGCCGACGCGGCCGGGGTCGCCGACTACCTGTCGTGGGCCGCGGGTCTCGGCGTCGAGGAAGTCTGCTTCAAAGAGCTCTACGTATCCACCAGCACCGAGTCGCTCTACTTCGACCGTGCCGCCAATGTCTGGAGCCGAGAACACCAGGTGTCGCTGTCCGTCGTCACCCGGTTCGCTGAGCGGCACGGCTTCGCACTGGCGGACCGCCTGCCCTGGGGCGCGCCGGTCTACCACGGCAGCTGGGACGGACGGCCGATGCGGATCGCCGCCTACACCGAGCCCAGCCTGCTCTGGGAACGCACCAGCGGGATCGCACGCAGCTGGAACGTCATGGCCGACGGACGCTGCTACGCCTCCCTGGAGGACCGGGCCAGCGAGATCGTGACGGAAGGTGCGGCTGCATGAGGTTCGACGAGTTCCAGGACTTCCGGCAGCGGCAACTCAGCGCTTCCACGTCACTTCTGGACGCCGCCGAGACCAACGTGTACGGGGCGCTCGCTCCGCTGCGACCGGAAACGCCGACCGACGCGCGTACGGTGCACCGCTGCGATCTCGCCCGTGCCTGGCTGCGGCGCTTCGAGCTGCCGGAAGAGTGGTCCGGCCGCGCCATGGTCTGCCGAGGGGTTCGCCACGGGCTCGGTACGGTCTTCCGGGGACTGCGCGCCGAGCGAGCGCGGTTGTGGCTGCCCAGCGACGTGTACCCGGTCTATTTCGAGCTGGCCCACGCCGCGGGCCTGGTGCCCGAGGCGTACCCGACACTGCCGGCGCCGGCCCTGCCGCAGGCGCCGGCGGACCACCGGCCCGCATACCTGCTCCTCGCCAACCCCACCAAGCCGCTCGGCCGATACCTGTCCGATGCCGAATGCGCCGCGGTGATCTCGTGGTTGCGGGAGTCACCTCGCCGCCGCGTGCTGATCGACAGCGTCTACGACCTCGGGGCCCCGTTCGCCTCCGGCACACGGCGACTGCTGGACACCGGCCGTGCGGTCCTGCTGCATTCGGTCACCAAGGGATGGCTGTGGCCACGCACGTTCGGCGTGGTCCTGCTGGGGCCGGAGCAAGCCGGATGGGCCGAAGCGTTCCGGGCGGACCCGCCGGCAGCGGCACAGCTGAGGCTCGCCGACCGCTTGCTGACCGAGCACAGCGGAGTACCCGGCCAGGTCGTCGACGAACTGGCCGCACGAGCTGAGCGCCTGTTCGAACAGCTGCCGGACGAAGTGCTCGGCGCGATCCCCACCGCGAGCCGTACCTCCCCCGGCAACTACTTCTTCCCGGTCGACATCCCATCGGAAACGCTCCGACGCGAGTGCGGCGTACTCGCCATGCCGGCCAGCGTGTTCGGAGCGAACAACTGGCCGGGCTCCATCCTGACCAGCCTTGCCGACACCTTCGGCCCGACGCCGACGGTGGCACGCCGAAACCACTGAACAACCTGTCTGGACCGGGGGCCCGAGCGAACGGCCGGGTCCTGGACGTGACGTGCGAACCAGGGCGCATGCCCCTGCCGTTCGCGCGGGCGCGGATGCCACAGGGTTTGCCGTCCGGCCACCGCCCTCGGTAGCACTAGAGGCGAGTACGTCTTGAAGTTGGAAATGTAAATACAGGCGCTGGCAGACGACCTGGTCGAGGAGTACGTCGAGCACTGCCGGATGCCCGGCAACTCGTGGCAGGCGGCGGTGCACCACCGCAACAACTGCATCGGCAGCTTCGGGCTAAGGCCGGTCGGAGGCCGGCCGTAGGGCGTCGGAGATGGACTTGGCGCCGCCGTGTGCGGTGAAGCCGCCGTCTACGGGGATCTCGGCGCCGGTGATGAAGGAGGCGTCGTCGGAGAGGAGGAAGACCACCAGCGGGGTGATCTCGTCGACGGTGCCGGTGCGGGCCAGCGGCGTCTCACGGATGTTCGCCTCGCGGAAGGCCGGCGCGGCGGAGGCGGTCATCTCGGTCTCGATGAAGCCGGGGTGGACGGTGTTCACGCGGATGCCCCGCGGGCCCAGCTCGACACAGGCCGCCTTCGACAGGCCGCGCAGCGCCCACTTGCTGGCCGTGTAGGCGACCGGGTAGTGCCCGGTGAGCCCGGCGGACGAGCCGACGTTGACGATCGACGAGCCCGGCGGCATCAGCGGAGCCAGGTGCTGGATGGCAAGGAGCGGGCCGGTGACGTTGACGGCGTGGACGCGGGCGAAGTCCTCGGGCGTGACCTCCTGCAACCGCGCGCGCCAGGTGATGCCGGCGTTGTTGACCAGGCCGTGGACCTCTCCGTACCTGCGACGCAGCTTTTCGGCGAGTGCCGCCCACTCCTTCGGCTCGGTGACGTCCAGGCACAGACAACCCGGAGCCTGCGTCACATCGGTGGCGACGACCACCGCCCCCGCCCGGGTCAGCGCCTCGGCCTCGGCCGCGCCCTGCCCGCGCGCGGCTCCGGTGACGACGACGACCTTGCCGTCCAGCCTGCTCGCGGCCCCGCGGTTCACGGGCGCGTCCGCGTGCGCTTGCGGGCCCGGGGGACCGGTACCGGTCCGGTGCCGGGCACCACGGTGTTGGACACGGTGCCGATGCCCTCGACGGTGAGGGTGACGGTGTCGCCGGGTTTCAGGGGTGGCGGGTCCTGGCGTCCGCGTACGCCCCACAGCTCGGCCAGGCAGCCGCCGTTGCCGCAGGTGCCGGAGCCGAGCAGATCGCCGGGACGGACGTACGTGCCGCGCGAGGCGTAGGCGACCATCTCCTCGAAGGTCCAGCTCATGTGGGACAGCAGGTCCTCGCCGACCACCTCGCCGTTCACCGAGGCGGTCAGCGCCAGCCGCAGGAAACCGTCGGTGTCCCGATACGGCTCCAGCTCGTCGGCGGTGACCAGGTAGGGGCCGAGGGTGGCGGCGGTGTCCTTGCCCTTGCAGGGGCCCAACCCCACCCTCATCTCGGCGGATTGGAGGTCACGGGCGGACCAGTCGTTGAAGATCGTGTAGCCGATGATGTGGTCACGGGCCTGCTCGGGTGTGAGGTCGTGGCCCTCGCGGCCGATGACGGCGGCGACTTCGAGTTCGAAGTCCAGGACCGAGGAGCCGGGCGGCACGGGCACGTCGTCGTGGGCGCCTATGACGGCGTACGGATTGGTGAAGTAGAAGGTCGGCGCGTCGTACCAGGCGTCGGGGACACCGGCCGTGTTGTCGATGCTGCGCCGTACGCCCTCGACGTGCTCCTCGAAGGTGACGAAGTCCCGTACGGACGGCGGCTGGAGAGGCGGCAGCAGCCGTACCTGCGAGACGTGCGGGCCCCCCGACGCGGCCCGCGCGGCGTCGCCCGCCTCGCGCAGCGCCGCGGGGCCCGCCCGGAGCAGGTCCAGCAGCGAGGCGTGGCCGGGGAAGGGGTGGAGGGTGCCGTCGTCATCCACGGTGGCGACGTCGCGGCGGCCGTGGTGTTCGTACGTGGCGAAGCGCATGGCGATCCTGGGGTGTGGTGGAGGGGTGGACCGGGGGCGAGTCGGGGCGTGGATCACGGACCGTTCCGTGCCCCCCGGACCCGTGGGGGGTCAGACCGGTGGGGCGACGAAGACGCCGGGATCGACGTCGTTGAAGGACTCCTTGGCGACCAGCTCGTTCATCGGGTTCGCCGTGCCCCACTGGTCGGTGACCTCGGGCCGGGAGAAGTCGTAGACGTGCGGATGCCAGGTGTCCTCGTCGAGCTCCTCCAACTCCGTTGTGTACTCGACGGTGTTGCCGTGCGGGTCGAGGAAGTACGTGAAGGTGTTGTCGCCCGCCATGTGCCGGCCCGGCCCCCAGATCTTGCGGGCGCCGGAGCGGATCACGCGCCCCGAGCCGCGCATGTACTCGTCCAGGCCGCGCATCTCGAACGAGACGTGGTGCAGGGAGGTGTGCGGCCCCTTGGCGAGGGCCATCGAGTGGTGCTGGTTGCTGATCCGCATGAAGTGCATGACCTCGCCCATGTGTGGGGAGCTGAGCGTGTCGGACAGCCGGAAGCCGAGATGGCGTTCGTACCAGGCGCGGGTGGCGTCGAGGTCGGGGGAGTTGAGGACGACGTGGGAGAGGCGGACCGGGATGGCTTCCTTCTCCTCGATACGCCGGTGCCGCCGGGCCTCGACTTCCGCCGAGACCTCGACGGTGCGGCCGTCGCCGTCGAAGAAGCGGAAGCCATAGCCTCCGCCGGGGGTGTCGACCTTGCCCGGCTGCGAGATCAACTGCGCTCCTGTCGAGAGGAGTTGCTCGGCGAGCGTGTCCACGTCCGCGGCCGACGCGGCGCCGTAGGACACGAGGTCGAGCCGCTTCTCGTCCGCCTTGCGGAGCCGCACGACGTACTGCTCGGGGCTGCCCTCGGCGGCCAGGAAGGAGATGCCCGAGTCCTCGGCGACCTTGGTCAGGCCCCAGACTCCGGCGTAGAAGTCGAGCTGCTTGTCGTAGTCGGGCACGGCGAGGTCGACGTGCCGCAGGTGGGTGAGCAGGCGGTTGTGCGGCCGGTCGGGGAGGGCGTCGGTCATCTCGGGGCTCCTCAGGAGAGGTGCAGCAGCGCTGCCGCGTTGCCGCCGCGTACGGCGTGGAAGTGGGAGTCGGGCAGGTCCGTGGCGGCGCGCAGCGCGCCGACCGGGTCCTCGGTGCCCATGTCGAAGGGGAAGTCCGAGCCGAGCAGGACCCGGTCGGGGCCGGCCACCCGGATCAGTTCGCGCAGGACGTGCGGGTCGTGGACGAGCGAGTCGAAGTACAGCCGTTTGAGGTAGCTGCTCGGCTCGGACGCGCAGCCGCGCGTGTCCGTTCTGGCCCGCCAGGCGTGGTCGGAGCGGCCGATGTGGGTGGGCAGGTAGCCGCCGCCGTGCGCGGCGATCACCTTCAGGCCGGGGTGGCGGTCCAGCACGCCGGAGAAGATCAGGTGGGAGAGCGCGACGGCGTTCTCGGTGGGCTGGCCGACGGTGTTGGACAGGTACCAGCGGTCCAGGCGCTCGTCGAGCGTGCAGCCGAAGGGGTGCAGGAAGAGCACGGCGCCGGTCTCCTCGACGCGCGTCCAGAAGGGGGCGTACGCCGGATCCGACAGCTCCAGGCCGGGCGCGTGCGAGGAGATCTCCACGCCCCGCAGCCCCTGCGCGAGGGCGTGGTCCAGCGCCTCCACGGCCAGCGCCGGATGCTGGAGCGGCACCAGACCGAGGCCGAGGAGCCGGTCGGGGGCCTGGGCGACGTGCGCGGCGGTCCCGGCGTTGGCCAGCTCCCACACCGTGCGGGCGAGGTCCCCGTCGGCCCAGTAGTGGTAGTGCGACGGGGAGGGCGAGACCAGTTGGACGTCGATGCCGGAGGCGTCCATCGCGGTGAGCCGGGCCTTGACGTCGGTCAGCCGAGGGATACGGTCGCGGACCATGGGGCCGTTGACGGCCAGCGCCTCGGGGCCGTTGCGGCGGGCGTCGAGACTGCGCGCGGCGGTCAGCCCGGGGTGTCCGGCCACGGCCTCCTCGACCTGCGGAAGCAGGAGGTGCGCGTGGACGTCGATGGTGGGGGCTGCCGTGGTGGCCAGGGTGTCCGGGGTGTCCAGGGCCGTCACGGGGTCTCCTTCAGGGCGGACATCGTGCGGCCGATCAGGCCGGGGACATCGGCGTCACGGACGCCGTCCAGCTGCCACTGGCCCAGCTGCACCGAGGCCTCGACGACCATGCGCACACGGTCGATGCGGCGCTGGTGGTAGCGGGTCAGCAGGTCGTCGAGGGAGTCGGGGGAGTCCCACGACTCCTGGTCGCTCAGCAGTTCGGCCAGGACGGAGGCGTCCTCCAGCGACATGGCCGCGCCCTGCGCGAGGGTGGGCGGGCAGGCATGGGCGGCGTCGCCGACCAGCACGACCCGGCCGCGGTGCCAGGAACCCTCGACGAGCAGCCGGTCGAACCAGGTGTAGTTGACCTTGGCGGGGTCGGTGATGCTCGCGGCGATCTCGGGCCAGGCGCCGCCGTACGGCGCTGCCAGGCGCCGCATCTCGTCCGCGAACGAGGCCGGGTCGAGGGAGGCACGGTCGCGGTTGGCCTCGACGAGATAGGCGTAGATGGTGTTCTCGCTGGTGGGGCAGTAGCCGGCGATGTAGCAGGGCCCGCCGAAGGCCAGGTCCGTACGCTCCACGCTCGCCGGGCGGGGCGCCGCGACGCGCCAGATGGCCATGCCGGTCGGTTCGGGCTTCTCGCCGATGCCGATCATCGCGCGGGTCAGGGAGTTGAGACCGTCGGCGGCGACGACGAGGTCGTAGCGGCCCTCGCTGCCGTCGCTGAAGCGTGCGGTGACGCCCCTTTCGTCCTGCGCCAGCACGTCGGCGGTGGTACCGAGGCGGACCGTCGCACCACTGGCCCGGACCGCCTCGCACAGGATCTCCTGGAGCCGGGGCCGCTGCATGCCGATGGTCGCGGGCAGATCCTCTCCGCCGGTACGGATGTCCCGCTGGACGTGGAACACGTGCCCGTCGGGCGCGGCCAGGCCCACGGAGTCGAAGGCGTAGCCGCTCTCCCGGACCTTGTCCCACACGCCCAACTCGTGCAGCACGCGCAGCGCGTTGCCCTGGAGGGTGATGCCGGAGCCGAGCACGTTCCAGTCGGGCTTGGCCTCGATCAGGTCCACGGTGATGCCCGCGCGCCGCAGCAGCACGGTCACGGCGTTGCCGGAGGCGCCGCCGCCGATGACGAGGACGGTGCGGGGGCGGGGGTCGGTCATGAGGTCTCCCTGCGGTGGTGCCGCGCCGCTTCGAGCGGCAGGGGTGGTGGTACGGCCGGCTGGCTGAGGCCTGGATGGGTGTGGCTGTCGGGGCGGCCCACTCGGCCGGTACCGGGCGTTACTTGACGGCGATCGGGTTCACGGGGGAGCCGACGGCTCCGGTGATGGGCAGCGGCGCGGCGGTGAGCCAGAACTCGTACCGCCCGTCGGCCGCGCAGTGGTCGGCGAGGGCGTCGAGGTCCCACATCTCGCCGATGAGCAGACCCATGTTGGGGATGGCGACCTGGTGCAGCGGCTGGAAGGCATGGTCGAACTCGTTGGGTCGGACCTCGAAGCCCCAGGTGTCGGTGGCGATACCGGCGATCTCGCTGCGGTGCAGCCAGCCCGCGGTGGTGAAGCTCAGTCCGGGCGAGGCGCCGCCCGCGTACTCGCCCCAGCCGTCGCGCCTGGCGCGTGCCAGCCGTCCGGTGCGGACGAGGACGAGGTCGCCGCGGCCGACGGCGACGCCGTGCGCCTCGGCGGTGGCGGTCAGGTGGTGCTCGGTGATGGCGAAGCCGTCGGGCAGTTCGCCGTCCTTGCCGACGACCAGGCCCACATCGAGGAGGACGCCCCTCCCGGCCACGTACGGCGCCATGTGCTCGATGCCGGTGACGAGGTCGCCGTCGGAGGTGACGACCTTCTCGGCGGCCCGCCCGTTCCATGCCTTGCCATGGTCGAAGATGTGGCCGAGGCCGTCCCACTGGGTGGAGCACTGCAGCGGCATCGCGATCACGTCGTCGGCACCGCCGATGCCGTGCGGGAAGCCCTGGTTGCCCAGGGCGGCGTCGGTGCCGGTGTCGAGCATGGTGTGCACCGGATTCGTACGCCGCCGCCAGCCCTTCTGCGGGCCGTCCATGTCGAAGCGCTGGGAGAGCGAGAAGCTGACGCCGTCACGGACGAGCGCCGCGCCCTCGCGGCGTTTCCCGGCGTCCAGGAAGTTGAGCGTGCCGAGGACGTCGTCCTCACCCCAACGGCCCCAGTTCGAGTATGCCTTGGCAGCCGCGGCGATCGCACCCTCGGCGTCCTTCGCGTCAGGCACGGTCGTGTGGTCGATCATGATGCCTCCCGCGTGACACAGCGGGTGCGCTGGGCACCGAGTCCCGTGACAGAGCCGTCCATCACGTCGCCGTCGCGCAGCAGCCGGCCCCAGTGCATGCCGTTTCCGGCGGGGCTGCCGGTCAACACCAGGTCACCGGGCAGGAGTTGGGCGGTCTCGGAGATGTAGGAGACCATCCGCGCCACGCCGAAGATCATGTCCTTGGTGGATTCGTCCTGCATGGTCTCGCCGTTGAGCTTCAGGGTGACCCGCAGGTCGGACGGGTCGGCGATGGATTCGGACGGAACGATCCAGGGGCCGAGCGGGGTGAAGCCGGGCGCGTTCTTGCAGCGCAGCCAGTCGGTGCCGATGGCGGGCATGTCCCGGCGGAAGACGGTGGACCGGTCGGTGAGGTCGTTGGCGATGGTGTAGCCCGCGACGTGTTCCAACGCCTCCTCCGCCGTGACCCGGTGGGTGGGACGGGAGATCACCGCGGCCAGCTCCAGCTCCCAGTCGGGCTTCCTGGCCCAGGAGGGCAGTACGACGTCGTCGTACGGGCCGGTGATCGCCGTCGGCAGTCCGATGAAGACGTACGGGAGGTCCTCGGCGGCCCGCCGGTCCATGATCGCCGCGATCTCCGCGCGGGCCTCCTCGACGGTGCGCGGGTCGTCGGGTGCGCGGTGCGCGACCTCCAGGTCGATGACGTGCTGCCGGTAGTTGGCGCCGGACTGGAAGATCTGTCGGGGCGCGACGGGCGCGTGCACGTTCAGGTCGTCGAGCGAGCGCCAGTCACCGGCCGGATCGCCCGCGAGACCGTGCAGGCGCGGCAGTTCCTCGTCCCAGCGCTCCAGGAGCGCGAGGACGGTCGTACGCAGGTCCAACACCCTGCCGTCCGGGAGCACCAGTCCTGCGGACGGGGCCCGGCCCGGGGCGGAGAAGGTGCCGAGGGCGAAGGGGCCGGTGAAGAGGGGCGCCGAGGTGGCTGCGGGTTTCACGGAGATGTCCTCCCGATTGCGGTGCCACCAATCTGGCGGGTAAGTTGCGATCGGGGAAATCGATTCCTCGGATGATCCACATCCAGGTGGCGAATGCCTCGGCTCCGTTCTCCACTCCGCACCGGGGGCATCTCGTGAACCTGGCCAGCCTCGACCTCAACCTCGTCGTCGCCCTGCGCGCCCTCCTGGAGGAGCGCAACGTCACCAGAGCCGGCCGACGCATCGGCCTCAGTCAGCCCGCGATGAGCGCCGCCCTGGCACGGCTGCGCCGCCACTTCGACGACGACCTGCTCTCCCGGGTCGGCGGAGGCTACGAACTGACCGCCCTCGGCCTGGCCCTCCTCGACCGCACCGCCGCCGCCTGTGACCTGCTCGAACGTGTCTTCACCAGCCAGGCCGACTTCGACCCCGCCCACGAGGAGCATGAATTCACGCTGATCGCTTCCGACTACGCGGTGGCCGTCTTCGGCGCCGAACTCGCCCGTATGGTGCACGCCGAGGCACCAGGCATTCGGCTCCGGTTCAAGCAGGCCCCGACGGACATCACGGAGAACATCACCACGCTGCTCAGCACCGCCGACGGACTGCTGCTGCCGCACGGCATCATCAGCGACTTCCCCACCGTCGAGCTCTACCGCGACCGCTGGGTCTACCTCGTCGCCGACGACAATCCCGAGGTCGGCGAGCACCTCACCCTCGACGACCTGGCCCGCCTGCCGTGGGTGACGTACCAGCGCACGTACGACGCACCCGCCGCCCGCCAGATCGGCATGCTCGGCATCGAGCCGCGCGTCGAAGTCTCCGTCGACAATTTCCAGCTGATGCCCCTTCTGGTTGCCGGGACGCGCCGCGTCGCCCTCATCCAGGGGCGTCTCGCCGACCGGCTCGACGGCCTCGTCCCGGTACGGGTCGTGGAACCGCCCTACGACGCCGTCCCCCTCCGGGAAGCCCTGTGGTGGCACCCGGTCCACACGCACGACGCGGCGCACATGTGGCTGCGGGAGACGGCGGCACGGGTCGCGGAGACCATCCACGACAAGGATGGCCGCGATCCGGTAGATCGATCGGACAGAGGCTAGGCAGGGCCGGGTCCCTCACCCATAGTCGACCGCAGTTCCTGCGCACGCTCCTTTTCTCGGGGTGTCTGTTCCCCGGTGGCGTGCCCGCCTCTCCCTCGCCCCATGGAGTTCCCGCATGCCCCCTTCCGTGCCAGCGCCGTCGCCGTCGCCGTCGCCGTCGCCGTCGTCCCCGCCCGTGGACGCGAATCCGGTGCCGTCGCCCGGTGCGATCCTTCCGCCGTCCGGTGCCGCGCACCGACTGCGCGTCTCCCTCCTCATGGCCGGCAGCTGTCTGCCGATCCTCGGGGCCGTCCTGATCGCCCCCGTGCTGCCCAAGATGCAGGACCACTTCGCCACCGTGCCCGGCGCGGGCGCCCTGGTCCCGATGGCCCTCACCGTCCCGGCCCTGGCGCTGGGCCTGCTGGCACCCTTCGCGGGCGTCATCGTCGACCGGCTCGGCCGCAAGCGCCTGCTGATCGCCGCGACCGTCCTGTACGCCCTCTTCGGCACCGCCCCGCTGTGGCTGGAGTCGCTGGGCGCCATCGTGGCCAGCCGCGCCCTGGTCGGTGTCGCCGAGGCAGCCATCATGACCTGCTGCACCACGCTCATCGGCGACTACTACAGCGGTCGGGTACGGGACCGCTACCTCGCCCTCCAGACCATGTGCGCCTCCGCCTCCGCGACCGCCTTCTTCGTCATCGGCGGTGCCGCCGGGTCGGCCGGCTGGCGGACCCCGTTCTGGATCTACGCCGTCAGCCTGCTCATCGCCCCGCTCATGGCCATCGGGCTGCCGAAGCCGACCGCGGCCACCGGTACCGAGGCCGGGGCCGAGGCCGGGGAGAGCACGGGCACCGGGGTCGCCCCGAAGCGTCCGTTCCCCTTCCGGCAGTTGGCCGGGATCTGCGGGCTCACCGTGTTCGGGGCTCTCGTCTTCTACACCGTCCCGGTGGAGATGTCCTACCTGCTGGACGACCTCGACGTGACGGCGACCAGCGTGATCGGGCTGGCCACAGCGATCGCCAGCGCCGCCACCGTGGCCGGTGCGGTCACCTTCGCCAAGCTGCGCGGGGCCCCGGGGCCGCGGCTGCCACTCGTTTTTGCCCTGTGCGCGGCCGGGTTCGCGGTGATGTGGCTCGCCGACAGCGCGCCGCTGCTGATCGTCGGCGCCGTACTCAACTGCCTCGGCACCGGTCTCCTGCTGCCCTCCCTGCTCACCATCGCCATGTCCAAGCTGGACTTCGCCGACCGCGGCCGGGGCACCGGCCTGTGGACCGCGTCCTTCTTCATCGGCCAGTTCATCTGCCCCCTGGTGCTGATCGCGGCCAAGTCCGCCCTCGGCACCCTGGCCGCCGCCGTGGGCCTGCTCGGCCTCGCCTCGGCCGTCGTGGCGGCAGGCCTCTTCCTGACGGCCCGGCGCAGGGCCGCGGCCGTCGCATTGTTGCCCCAGTAGGCCGGGCCGCCCGCGTCGGGCGAGTCGAGGTGACGCTGTCCGAGAGGGAGGGTCCAGGCACCGGTGCAGGTGCAGGCAGTCGCGGATGCGGATGCGCTTCGGCTCGTACTACCGAGGCGTTCCGCACACCAGCTTTCGACTTCGAGGCGACCGTCCTCGTCGCGGCCGTCAACGCATGGCGGTGATCAGGACGTGTCGCTACAGCTCCTGGTCCCGGGCCAGTTCTTCCCAGCGAATGCCGCGAAGAGCATGATCAGCGTCCTCGCCCGACGGTACCTGCGGGGCGGGCTGGAACCAGGCCACGCTGAGAACGGAGTGATGCAGCACCGGATCGAGCTCAGGATCGATCGCTGTCGAGCTGAAAACGCCGATGCAAGCCACTGAGGGCAGCACCTCGACAGGGCCGAAGGGGCCGGCGGTCGCATCCGGATACTCGCGGGGAGGCGCGACAAGATGGACCGGCGCGGAGGGAAACGCGCGTTCGGCCTCCCGTTGGAGGCCACCGACCTTCCAGTCGTTGACGCGCTTGCACGGGTAGCCCTCCAGCATCCCCCCATAGGTCGAGGACATCCGCAGTTCGGTGAGCTCGATCGAGCGACCGGACGAGAGGACTATGTGGCTCAGCGACATGCCGACACCCTATGCGCTCGATGCACTTCCGATTCACTGCCGCATCACGCCCGAGAAGGGGGCGCTCGTCGACGGCGTGAAGGGGAAGCGCAACCGCACGCACCGCAGCGACCAGGATCGGTGTTCTTCCAGAGCAGTCCGCTTCTGCCGCGTATGCGACGACACCATGTGTATGAGAGACCTCGACATGACGATGCCTCAGTAGGCTGGTGCGCCGAACAAAGGAGCACGGCGCATGAGCTATCGCCTGAAGGCGATCACCCGCGAGGAACATCTGGCCTTCGTCATGGCCCGGCCCTCGGTGAGTCACATGCAGGTTCCCTCGTGGGGTGATGTGAAGCCGGACTGGCGGGCGGAGAGCCTGGGCTGGTTCGACGGGGACGACCGTCTCGTCGGGGCCGGGCTGGTGCTGCTGCGGCCGCTGCCGAAACTGAGGCGGTACCTCGCCTATCTGCCCGAGGGACCGGTCATCGACTGGGCTGCGGCAGATCTGGAGCGATGGCTCGACCCGATGCTCGCGTACTTGAAGAAGCAGAGGGCGTTCTCGGTGAAGATGGGGCCGCCCGTCGTCGCCCGCCGCTGGAGCGCCGACGCGGTCAAGGCCGCGATCGCCGACCCACAGGCCCGGCGACTGCGGGACGTCGAGGCCACCGTCCAGGAGGAAGGGGCCTTCGACATCGCGGAACGGCTGCGCCGGTCGGGCTGGCGGCAGACCGAGCCCGGTGGCGAGGACGGCTTCGCCGCGGGCCAGCCGCACTATGTGTTCCAGGTTCCCTTCGCCGGGCGGTCGCTGGAGGAAATCCAACGAGGCTTCAATCAGCAGTGGCGGCGCAACATCAAGAAGGCGGAGAAGGCCGGTGTCAAGGTCGTCCAAGGTGGTTACGAGGACCTGCCTGCCTTCTACGACATCTACGTCGAGACCGCCGAACGGGACCGGTTCATCCCGCGTCCCCTGGCCTACTTCCAGCGGATGTGGACCGCGCTGCGGGCCGAGGACGACAACCGGATGCGCCTCTACCTCGCCCATCACGACGGCGAGGTGCTCGCGGCCGCCACGATGCTGACCGTCGGCGAGCACGTCTGGTACTCCTACGGCGCCTCCACCAACCGTAAGCGCGAGGTCCAGCCGAACAACGCCATCCAGTGGCGGATGATGACCGACGCTCACGCGCTCGGAGCCAGTGTCTACGACTTCCGCGGCATCACCGACACGCTGGAAGAGGACAACCACCTGCTGGGCCTGCTCCGCTTCAAGGCCGGCGCCGGCGGCCAGGCCGTCGAATACCTCGGCGAGTGGGACTACCCCCTCAGCAGGGTCCTGCGCAAGGCCCTGGAGCTCTACATGTCCCGCCGCTGACACGACACCAGCCTCGCGGCGGACTCGCCGAATATACGGTCGACTTCAGCCGGGACGTCACCCTCCACTGGACCCGCCCCGACGGCTTCGAGCGTTGACCTAGAGGTCTCGCCCCGAGCTCCCGAGTGGCGCCGGCCGGGCAGGTGCGGAAGGGCGCCTCGATGGCCGTCTCTCGGCGCGGACGCACATCGCCGTACGCCTGCGCTGCCGCCGAGCCCCACACCACTCCATCCCCCACGGTCGATCGGCGTCCACGAGCCGACAGCGGGCGCACTCAGTGCGGGGACGCAGGAAGGTGAGGAGTGGCGGTGCCCGGGGTGGTCGAGGACTGAGGGAAGTTGACGAAGGGGCGCGGCGGCTGGCGTACGCCATTCACGACGTAGGTGGCGAGGAAGCCGCTGGGCGTGCGGGACGTGCCGAATCGTGGCAGCTCCACGGTGAGGTGGACCTCCTGGCCGTTCCTGATGCGACCGCCCAGTTCCTGCTCGAAGCGCCTCCAGTTCTCCAGGAAATTCCGCACCGGTCGTTCCGGGGTCTTCACCGCCTGGTTCAGGTTCTGCATCTCCGGAACGAGATTGATGTTCTCGCCCGGTCCACCGAACTCCGCCGCGAAGAGGTGCCCGCCATTGAATGTGACCTCCGGGAACTCCTGATTTCCCTGATGCCCGACAGCTGTCTGTGTGTCGTAGCGGGCTGCGCCCCCGTGCTTCACCGTTCCGGTGGCCAGCACCGTTCGTCCGCGGGCGTCCGTGACAAAGGTGAAGCGATCATCGACGTGGTAAACACAGTTCGGCCGTGGGGCCTGCAGTTCGGGATTGGGCACCACCCTCGTTCCTGGAGCCGCTCCCGCATGGATCTGGTGCCCGGAAGGAGTCCAGATCTCTGCGATCTCTCCCTGCATATCGGTCCGATAGACGGCCTGATAGCTCTGACCGTCGCCGTGCTCGTGCCGGGCCTGATAGTCGGTGTCGGGATCCAGAGCGCCGTGCGGTGCGAAGCTCTCCCCGAAGGCCAATACTTCGGACACCTCCTCCACCCGGCGGAGCGGATTAGCCTCGGGGCGTGGCGGTGGGCCCGGTGCCACCATGGCTCGGGCCTGTTCCAGGCCGGCCCGGCCACCGCGGGCCGCCCGGAGGAAACGTGCGGCTTCCATGGAACCCGAACCGATGCGCGGGACCTGGCCGGCGACATTGAGGAGCTCGAAACCAAGTTCGCGCGCGAGCGAGTTCACCGCGTCGTGAGACGTCGCGCCGAACATTCCCTGTCTCTCGGCCGACGGCGGGATGAGATGGGCAACTTGGGCAGCCGTCCGGACGACGTCGCTCGCGGTGCGTTGAAGATCGTGTGCACTCTTCCGTACCCGTTCGCCGGTGCCCTGTCGGATCACGTCGCTCTGCTCGGTCATCGCCCTGGTCCCCTGCGCCAGGCTTCCCGCCGCCGCTTCGAGTTCTGCGGACGGCGAGCCGACGGCGCGGTATTGCACTGCTGCCTGGGTTGCCGTGTACGCGAGTTCGTGGGCTCGGGCGGTCGCGTTGCGAGCCGCGTCGAAGGCGGGGATGCGGTCCGGTAGGTGAATCTTCGCTGCCGCGTCCGCGGCCTCCGCCAAGATGGTGTCGCGGGCGGCCGACGAGAAGGCGTCTGTTGCGCCGGCGTGTTGCTGCATCGGCTCCAGGGCTGTCGCCGCTCGTGCCTGTGCGGTGAGATGGTCGGCCAGCGCCAGGCGGTCACGCACGGCGGATGCCAGGGTGAGGGCCTCCACCGATTGCTGTGCGGCGGTGCTGAGCTGGTGGGTCACGGCACGTACGGTGGGCGGAAGGCTCGCCGCCTCAGCCGGAGCACTGCCGGTTGCGGCGGTCGCTGCGGAGCGAAGCATGACAGCGACTCGGGCGACTTCCTGGTGGTGTGCGTTTGCCTGTTGCTGGGCCCGCTCTGCCTCGGTCAGTGTGGCGCCCGCCTCGGCGAGGGCGCCTCGTGCCGACTTCAGCAGCGCTTCGGCAACCTCGGCCTGCTCACGAGCCTGGGCTGCTTCGGCCCCGGTGGGAGACATTGCCGCAGCCCGCACTGCTGCGATGTCTGGATCAGCCTCGCTCAGGGACGTCTTGGCGTTGTCCACGGCCTGGCCGGCGGAGCTCAAGGCCTGCGCCGTCCGACTGATGGGCTCCTGAAGCCGCGCGGCGACCTCCTCGGCGGCTTCGGCTGCCTCTGTGGCCCGCCCGGCCTGGCTGTGCGCGGCTGCCCGGCCAGCCAACTCCTCAAGCCTTCGACTCTGTAGGAGCGCAGGTGCGAGGGGTTCGCCGGTCGCATCCGCGCGCCCCAGCGCCGACCACAGTTCTTGGGTCTGCAGAGCATTGAGACAGTTCCGTAGATCCTCCGCGGACATGGCTCCGAGCAGGAAACTGCGTATGGCCACGACAACCGCCGCGACCCCCGCCGCCACCATGACGGCAGCCGCACCCACCGCGACTGCCGTTTCGCCGCAGCCCTCAGCGGGCGACGGGGTTCCACCTTCATAACTGATGCCGCAGGCCGTGGCGGAGTCCGGCGAGACCATCAGGAGGACCAGTGCGGTGCTGAGCACGGCCGCGTGACGAGTGATCATTCTCTTGATCATGCTCGTGCCTCCACCGATTTCCGCTCGACATCCGGGATGAGGACGGCGCCCTTCAGATCCAGAATGCGACGGCGCAGAACCTGCTCGTCGGGAGCCCACCGATCCGCCTGCCCGCGGGACCGGTGCCACAGATCGGTGGCGAGGTCGAGTTGGGCGGCGTGCAGCGCGGTGATCTTTCTGTACGCGGCGATTCCGTACCGCCGCAATACCGTGATCTTCAGCCAGAGCCGGCGGGCGGGGCTCAGCAGAACAGACGCCTCGACGTCGGTGATCGCCCCACCCCCCGACGCCGTTTCCACGGCGAGTACGTCGGCGAGTCCGGCGGCCTGCTCTCGTAGGCCGCGGCGCAGCATCATCAAGTACAGAGCGACGAACGGTCCCTGGAAGACGAGCAGCACAAGGGGCTGCAACAAGAGGGCGTCGCCGACGGGGTCCGCGTCGATGTCCTGCTTCAACCGTCCGGCCCAGCGGAAGAAGACATTGCTGGCGGCATGCGCACCCGAGGCGGCCACGAAGCCGCAGAGGACAGCGATGCGCCGCGAGCGGGCATCGTTCAGTTGTCTGGCCAGGCCAAGGCCGGCACCGAAGATCGCCGCGAACGCCGTGTGCGCGGCCATCAGACCGACGGTCTGCCGCATCCAGTACTGGAACTCGGGAGCGGCGCTCGCTGCTCCCATGTACTCGACCGTCTCAGCGAAGTTGAACCCCAGCCCGGTCGCCGCACCCAGGACGACGCCGGAGACCACGCCGTCGACGTGGCGCCGGAACAGGATGCAGACGATCGCGACCCCGGCGCCCTTCCCGAGTTCCTCGAAGACACCTGCGTGGAAGAACGCCCCCGTCATGACCTGGTGCCGGATCTCCAGAACGTTCCCCGCGTCCCCGAAGTAATAGGGCGCGTAGTCCATGTACCAGATGTTCATGCTGCTGCCGAACCCGCAGGCGACGAACACGCCCCAGGTGAACGTCGCGAGCAACAACCGGCCGGGCACGCGCCGGTAGCGCTGCATACGGTGGACGGCCCACAGGGCTGAGCCGGTGCTGGGCACGCAGACCAGCAGCGCGGTCGTGTTGTCGAGCATGGTCCATGCGGGGAAGACGCTGAAGGGGAGCAAAAGTGCGGCGAGCACGACCAGTTGTACGCCGCGGGTACGCCGTTCCCGCGTCCGGGGGGTGTTCTTGGTGACGTGCTGGAGGGCCATGGCCGCTCCGGCAAGGAGCACCACGGCCCAGCCGGCCACGACGCTCCACAGCACCACGCGCGGCAGGGTTGGAATCAGGGGCGAGAACAGTCCGATCGCCGGGTCGGAATCGTCGATCTTCGGCCGGGCGAGGTCGATGAGGAGTTCCACCCCGTAGGCGGCAGACATCAGTGCGGCGATCACGAGTGCGCTGCGCATTCTGTGGTCGCGGTCGGCGGCTCTGGGCATTGCTTCGACGGCTGGGCTCATCGTCATCGCACACCACCCGGTGCCGACGAGGCGGCTGGGGCAGCCTGCGGCAGACCCGGCAGTTCCGGGGCCCCCGGCGGCGCACTGGGCAGCGGGCTGCCGGTCGGTAGGCCGGGAAGGGTGGGAAAGCCGGGGCTGTCGGGAATCCGGACACTCTGGTCGGCGTCCGCGGTGGCTGCCACGAGCGTCGCCGTGGCGGCCATCAGGACGCCCAGCACCCCGCACACGAGCAGGGACTTCAACTGCTGCTCGGGCGCCGCGTCATGTGGGCCGGGGTCCGTGCGGGGAGTGACCGGCAGCCTGGTGGGGGGCGGGTGCGCGTCCGAGGCCGGAGGAGCGCCTGCCGCCACCGTGGCGAAGGCGCCGGCGAGGAGGTAGCCGGCGCCAGGAAGCCATGCGAACACCGTCAGATGCACATCGGAGGTCAGACCGGGCGCGATGATGCCGAACGCGCAGAGATGCAGTAGGCCGAGTCCGATGAGGAAGAGGGCGACGAACCAGCGGTAGAACCGGTACGCACGGCAGAGCAGAGCGACCACGGCGGCGAGGATCAGGGTCAGCAGCACGGCGATCACCGTCGCGTAGATCCTGGCTCGCTGTGTCTCGTACGGCTCACCGAAGGCCGCTTCGTCGAAGGCTTCCGTGATCAGGACGGTGCCCAGTACCGCAGTGGGCAGCAGCACGCCGACAGCGGCCACGAACCGGGTCCAGCGGCCCTGTACCGCCAGCGTCGTCGCGAGAACGAAGGCAATGTAGGACCACAAGGGAGCTGCGATCAGGTAGAACCCCGCGACCGGATTGATCACGCCCTCGACGTGCTGCTCCAGGCCCTTTCCTCCCAAGAACGCGCGCTCCTGAGGGGTGCCCTCCCGGAGGGTCGCCCATGGCGGAAGCACGCTGAGTATCGTGGCCAGCGACGCCCACACCGCACCGACCAGACCTGCCCACCGCGTCCCCCGAATCGACACGCGCGCAACGGTATCCACGCGATGCGTTTGTGAACAGAGTTGAACGAGTCATTGTTGTCGTGCAGGGAACCGCAACTTCGAGTGGCAGAAGGTGGGTTGCTGGACGCCCCGGACAGCGCAGCAAGGTTCGCGTGATCGTGCGCCGCGTACGCGAAGAGGAGGGGAGCGAGGCCCGAGGGGCTCAAGGGTGGAGGTCCGTACTGCTGTCGACCCACGTAGGCTCAACCTCATTGCGACACGCGGGGGTTGGGGAGGCGGGGCGTGGGGCGTGACGGGCTGATCCGGGCGTTGCCGGAGTTGTTGAGGGAGCATGCGGAGTCGGCGGGGGAGCGGGTCGCGTACTCCGATCCGTCGCGCAGCGTCAGCTATGCCGAACTGGAGCGGCGTACCCGTTCGCTGGCCGGTCATCTCACCCGGACGGGACTGCGCGCCGGTGACCGCGTCGCCATCTGTCTCGGCAACCGCGTGGAGACGGTGGAGAGTTGCCTCGCCGTCCTGCGCGCCGGGATGGTCGGTGTCCTGCTCAACCCGCGCTCCTCGGACGCCGAGCTGGCCCACTTCCTCCAGGACAGTGGCGCCGCCTTCGTCATCACGGACGTCGCGCACCTCGCACAACTGACGCGCCTGGGGCCGCCGTACGACCGCTTGGGCGTCCTGATCACGGAGTCGGGCCCGGGCCCGACTCCGGGCGGCTTACCGCTGTTCAGTAACGCCGCCG
This sequence comes from Streptomyces bottropensis ATCC 25435, assembly GCF_000383595.1. NCBI lineage: Bacteria > Bacillati > Actinomycetota > Actinomycetes > Kitasatosporales > Streptomycetaceae > Streptomyces > Streptomyces bottropensis. The sequence goes on from NZ_KB911581.1 coordinate 4,999,969, forward strand.
AGAGCGGCGAGAGTGGCGAGGACGCGGAGATCGACCTGCTCGGCCTCGACGATCCGGCCTGGATGCTCTACACCTCCGGCACCACGCACCGGCCCAAGGGCGTGCTGTCGACGCAGCGGACGGCGTTGTGGTCCGTGGCTGCCTGCTACGCCCCGATCTTCGGTCTCTCCCCTGACGACCGGCTGCTCTGGCCGTTGCCGCTGTTCCACAGCTTCGGCCACTCGCTGGCGATCCTGGGCGTGACGGCCGTGGGCGCGACCGCCCGAATCGCCGGTGAGCTGTCGGCGCCGGGCGGTCTGCGGCAGGAACTGCTCACGGCGCGCGAGGAGCTCGGCGGGCCCATCACCGTCCTGGCCGGCGTACCGGCGACGTACCACCGGCTCGTCGACTCCGACGGTGAGGCGCCTCACGCGCTAAGAATGTGTGTCGTGGCCGGCGCGCCGAGCGGTCCCGTACTGCGCGCGGCCGTGGAGGAGAGGCTGGGCGCGCCGCTGCTGGACGCCTACGGCAGTACCGAGACCTGCGGCATGATCGCGGTGAACCGTCCGGAAGGGCCCAGGGTGGAGGGTTCCTGCGGGCCGCCCGTACCGGGCATGGACGTGCGTGTCGTCGACCCGGGCAGCGGCGCGGACGTTTCGGACGGGGCCGAGGGCGAGGTCTGGGTACGGGGGCCGAGCCTGATGGCCGGGTACCACGGGCAGCCCGAGGCGACTGCCGCCGCGCTGCGGGACGGCTGGTACCGCACCGGCGACCTCGGCCGCCGTGTCGAGCACGGCCATCTCAGGCTCACCGGCAGGGTCAGCGAGCTGATCATCCGGGGCGGGGAGAACATCCACCCGACGGAGATCGAGCAGGCGCTCCTGCGGTGTCCCGGCGTCTCCGACGCCGTGGCCGTGGGAGTGCCGCACGAGGTGCTGGGCGAGGTGCCGGTCGCCTTCGTCGTACCGGGCCCGGACGGGGTCGACACACGGCGGGTGCTCGCCGAGTGCCGGACCTTGCTCGCCGACTACAAAGTGCCGACCAGCATCCGCGAGATCCCCGCCGTCCCGCGCACCGCCTCCGGGAAGATCGCCCGACACCAGCTGCACGATCTGCGCGAGCTGCGTGAACCGGCCGCCACCGCCCCGCCGTCGGCGACTCCGGCAACCTCGATCGCGGACCTCCCGGTCGAGGCCGAGGGCGGGCATGCGGCCCATGTTGCCCAAACCGCTCGTGCCGCCCGCCGCACCCGCACCGCCCTGCGCGAGCGACTCCGTCCTCTCCCGCGCGAGGCCCAGGAGCGCGCGCTCCGCGCGGTGGTGCTCACCGAGACCGCCGAGATCTGCCGGCACACGCCGGACGATCCGTCCGATGCGGACAGCCCGTTCGCCGATCTCGGAATGACGTCCGCCGGCGCGGTCGAACTGCTGGACCGGCTGGACACCCTCACCGGGCTCAGCCTGCCGACGACTCTGGTCTTCGACCGCCCGACGCCGACCGACGTGGCACGGTACCTGCGCGACGCGCTGTTCGGGGACGAGCCCGGGAGCCACCCCCTGCCGGACGCAACACAGGACCGGTCGTCCGAGGACGACCCCGTTGTGATCGTCGCCATGGGCTGCCGCTATCCCGGCGACGTCAACTCCCCTGATGACCTATGGGACTTGGTGGCGCGGGGCGGGGACGCCATCTCGGGGTTCCCCGCCGACCGAGGGTGGGACCTCGACGCCCTGTACGACCCCGATCCCGACCGGATCGGAACGACATACACGCGACACGGCGGATTCCTGCACCACGCCGCCGAGTTCGATGCCGGGCTGTTCGGGATCGCGCCCCGCGAGGCGCTCGCGATGGACCCTCAGCAGCGGCTGCTCCTGGAGACCTCCTGGGAGGTGTGGGAGCGGGCCGGCATCGCCCCGGCGTCGCTGCGGGAGAGCGAGACGGGGGTGTTCGTCGGTGTGATGCACGGCGACTACGCCGGCCGCTTCACCCGCCACCACGAGCTTGAGGCGCACCTGGGCCTGGGTTCGACGGGCAGCGTGGCCTCCGGCCGGATCTCGTACACCTACGGACTGCGCGGGCCCGCGATCACCATCGACACCGCCTGCTCGTCCTCACTGGTGGCACTGCACTGGGCGGCGCGGGCGCTGCGCTCGGGCGAATGCTCGCTGGCGCTGGCCGGCGGGGTCACGGTGATGTCGACGCCCAAGCCGTTCCTCGCCTTCAGCCGGCAGCGCGGGCTGTCCCCGGAGGGACGTTGCAAGTCGTTCGCGGCGCAGGCCGACGGGACGGCCTGGGGCGAGGGCGTGGGCCTCGTCCTCCTGGAGCGGTTGTCCGACGCACGCCGCCACGGCCATCCGGTCCTGGCCGTGCTCCGTGGCTCCGCCGTCAACTCCGACGGCCCCTCCAACGGGCTCACCGCGCCCCACGGCCCCGCACAGCGACGTCTGATCACGCGCGCGCTGACGGACGCGGGGCTGCGCGCCGCCGACGTGGACGCGGTGGAGGCCCACGGCACCGGCACCAGGCTGGGCGACCCCATCGAGGCGCAGGCGCTCCTGGCCACGTACGGACAGGACCGCGAGCAGCCCCTGTGGCTCGGCTCGCTCAAGTCCAACCTCGGGCACACCCAGGCGGCGGCCGGAGTCGCCGGCGTCATCAAGATGGTGCAGGCCATGCGCCGCGGGGAACTGCCGAGAACCCTGCACGCCGACTCGCCCACTCCGCACGTCGACTGGTCCTCGGGCCGAGTGCAACTGCTGACCGCCGCCCGGCCCTGGCCGGCCTCGGACCGTCCGAGGCGTGCGGGGGTTTCGGCCTTCGGGATCGGCGGGACCAACGCGCACGTGATCCTGGAGGAGGCGCCGGAGAGCGGTGACACGGCGACGCACCGGGAGGCGGCTGTGGCCCCGCCGGTTCCGTGGCTGCTCTCCGCCGCCGACGACACCGCCCTGCGCGCCCAGGCACGACGGCTCGCGGCCGACGTGGCGGACCGGCGGAGCCTGTCGCACGGCGACGTCGGTTACTCGCTGGCGGTCGGGCGGGGAGCCCTCGCGCACCGGGCGGTCGTGCCGACCGGTGACCCGGCCCGGATCGCGGACGCGCTGCACGCCCTCGCGGAGGGCCGGGACACACCGGGGGTCGTGCGAGGGGTGGCGGACTCGCAGACGCGTACGGCCTTCCTGTTCACCGGACAGGGCGCCCAGCGCCCGGGCATGGGCAGGGAACTGCGAGCCGCCTTCCCCGTCTTCGCCGAGGTTTTCGACGAGGTCTGCCGGCATCTGGACGACCGTCTCCCGCAGCCGCTCAGCACGGTGCTGTCCGCCGAGCCCGGCTCGGCGTCGGCGGCTCTGATGGACCGCACGGACTTCGCACAAGCCGGACTGTTCGCCTTCGAGGTGGCGCTGTTCCGGCTGCTGGAGTCGTGGGGCGTCGGAGCCGATCGTCTCGTCGGCCACTCCGTCGGCGAGCTGGCGGCCGCGCACGTCGCCGGTGTCCTCGATCTGGCCGATTCGGCGACCCTCGTCGCCGCTCGCGGCCGGCTGATGCAGGCGTTGCCCGAAGGCGGCGCGATGGTGGCTCTGGACGCGACCGAGGAGGAGGCGCTCGCGGCGCTGTCCACGTCCGGGCCACGCGCGGCGATCGCCTCCGCCCATGAGCCGCCCCCGGCAGCGATCGCAGCCGTCAACGGGCCCCGCTCGGTGGTGATCTCGGGCGCGGAGGATGCCGTACTCGCCGTCGCGGCCGACTTCGAGGCGCGTGGACGCAGAGCCGTACGGCTACGAGTGAGCCACGCCTTCCACTCACCCCTGGTGGAACCCATGCTCGACGAATTCCTCCACGTCGCACGGCAGTTGACTTTCCACCAGCCGCGCATTCCGATCGTCTCCACGGTGACGGGACGGCTCGCCGAGGGCGCTGACCTCTGCTCGCCCGAGTACTGGGCGCGGCACGTCCGGCAGCCCGTGCGCTTCGCCGACGCGGTGCGCCACCTCGCGGACGACGGTGTCTCCGCCTACCTGGAACTCGGTCCGGGGCCGATTCTCACCGCGGCGACAGCCGATGCTCTGGCCGACACGTTCGCCACCGCCACCGACACAGCTGACCCCACCCCCACCCCCACCTCCGGCACCGTCCTTGCCGTGGCGACCCGTGGTGGCGAACACGAACCGGAGACCCTCCTCTCCGCCGTTGCCCGACTGCATGTCGCCGGCGCCCCGGTCGACTGGGCGGCGGTGTACGCGGGCTCCGGAGCACGACGCGTCGACCTGCCGACGTACGCCTTCCAACGGCAGCGGTACTGGCTGGACGCGCCGCACCCGACGGCGGCCGACCCCCAGACGCTCCTGGGGCCGGCCTTCCCCGTACCGGACACCGAACGGACCGTGCTGAGCGGGCTGTTGTCCCTCGCCATCCACCCGTGGCTCGCGGACCATGTGATCGCCGGCAGGGTGCTCGTGCCGGCGACGGTCTTCGTGGAGATGGCCGTACGGGCGGGTGACGAGACGGGCTGCGGCGCGGTCGAGGACCTCGTGATGCTGTCACCGCTCACCCTGCCCGAATCGGCGGGGGCGCTCGTCCAGGTCGTGGTCGGTGCGCCGGACGACGCGGGCCGACGGCCGGTCGACATCTACTCCCGACCGGAGCGGTCCGCCGAGGACGCCCCCTGGGTGAGGCACGTCTCCGGGCGGCTGGGCCGGGTCGGGGTCGTGCCGGACGAGCTCACCCGATGGCCGCCGAAAGATGCCGAGGCACTCGATCTCACCGGAGCGTATGCCGCCCTCGCCGACGCCGGGCTCGCCTACGGGCCCGCCTTCCAGGGGGTCGCTGCCCTCTGGCGGCGCGACGGCGACGTCTTCGCGGAGGTCCGGCTGCCGGTGTCGCATGCCTCGGAAGCGGGCCTTTTCGGGCTCCACCCGGCACTGCTCGACGCGGCGTCGCACGCGCCGCTGCTCGCCGAGCCCACCGGCCCGAGCACGGTCCGGGTGCCGTTCGCCTGGAGCGGAGTGAGCCTCCACGCCACCGGGGCGACGGACGTGCGGGTCCGGGTGCGGAAGACAGGAACCCACACGGTCTCGCTCACCCTCGCCGACCCGGCTGGCCGACTCGTGGCGCACGTGGACTCCCTGGCCACCAGGGAACTCCCGGTCCATCAGGCGGACATGGCGGACGACCTCGCCCGAAGGGCTCTGCTGCGCCCGGACTGGATCGCTCTCGAACGCCCCGGCGACACGGGCACGGACACAGACGCCGACACCGATGAGCACATGTGGAGGGTGATCGGCCCGGACCCGCTGAACCTCACCGCATTCCTGCCGGCCGCCCCGAGCCGGGAGCCCGCCGCCCCGCAGAGCAGAGCGCGTACACCTGCCACAGCCTCTACGCCGATCACGCCGATCACGGCCATCACGGCGATCACAGCGCTCGACCGTACGGCCGACCCCGATCCGTCGGCCGCCGTGCGCGAGCTGACCAGCAGGGTGCTCCACACGCTTCAGTCCTGGCAGGACGATCCGCACTCGGCGGGCTCACGTCTGGTCGTGGTGACCAGGGATGCCACCGCGCCGACGCCGGACCTGGCGGGCGCGGCGGTCTGGGGACTGGTGCGTGCGGCCCAGTCGGAGGTGCCCGGCCGTGTGGTCGTGGTGGATGTCGACGAACGGCCCGAGTCGCTGCGGGTCCTGGCCGCGGCGGTCGCGAGCGGCGAGCCGCAACTGCGTGTGCGGGACGGCCGGGTGACGGTTCCGCGACTGGTTCCGGCCCATGATGTCGCGGCCGCGCCGAAGGCCGAGGCACCGGACTTCGGTGCCGACGGCACGGTGCTGATCACCGGCGGCACCGGTGCGCTGGGTGCGGAACTCGCCCGTCATCTGCTCACCGAACACGGCGTACGGCACCTCCTGTTGACCGGTCGCCGAGGGCCCCGGGCGCCGGGAGCCGATGAACTGCGACGCGAACTGGGGGAGCTGGGGGCACGCGTGACCGTGGTCGCCTGCGACGCGGCCGACCGGGACGCGCTGGCCGAGGTGATCAAGCACTGCGATCCGCCGCTGACCGCTGTCGTGCACGCCGCCGGGGTCCTCGACGACGGTGTGCTGGACTCGCTGACCCCCGAGCGGATGGCGACCGTGCTGCGGCCGAAGGCCGACGCGGCCTGGAATCTGCACGAACTGACCCGTGACATGCCCCTCTCGGCGTTCGTCCTGTTCTCCTCCGTCTCCGGCCTGCTGGGCCGGGCGGGCCAGGGCAACTACGCGGCCGCGAACGCGTTCCTCGACGCCCTCGCCCGCCGTCGCACGGCCGACGGCCTGCCGGCGCTCTCGCTGGGGTGGGGCCCGTGGGAGCACGCCGACGGCATGGCGGCGGGCGGGCCCCCACGGGGCGCACGCCCCGCGATGCCGGGCGACGTGTTCGTGCCGCTGACCACACAGCAGGGCCTGGCCCTGTTCGACGCCGCGCTGCGCTCGACGGAGCCGGTGCTGGCGCCGATGCTGCTCGACCGGGACGCGCTCCGTTCCGGCGCGCGACACCTGCCTCCGCCGCTCAGCGGACTCGTGCGCCACGGTCGGCCGGCCGCCGCCGCGACGCCGTCCGGCTCGCCTCCCGGCTCGGAGGAGACGCCGGAACCGGGGGCCTGGAGGAAGCCGCTGGATCGACTGCCGACGGGGGCGCGCGAGGCGGCGCTCGTACGACTGCTGCGCGCCGCCGTGGCCGCCGTACTCGGATACCCCCACGCCGGCGCGCTCCCGGCCGGCCGGACTCTCGCAGAGCTGGGTTTCGACTCCCTCACCGCCGTACAGATCCGCAACCGGCTGAGCCTGGCACTCGAACTCCAGCTGTCGGCGGCCGTGGTCTTCGAGTACCGCACGACCGAGGACCTGGCACGCCATCTCCTCGGTCTGCTGTACAGCGGATCCGCCACCCCGGGCACGAGCGCCGACGGCACGAGCACCGGAGCGGCCACCCCGGGCGCGAGCGCCGAACCGGCCGCCCTGGGTCCGACCGGCCAACCGGCAGCCCTTGAGACACCTGCCACACCGGGGACGGACCCCGAGCGGGCCGCCCCCGGGCGCGCAGGGAGCGAACGGCCCGCGTACACCCTCTCCTCACTGTTCCGGACGGTCAGCGCCTCGGGACAACCGGTGGCGGCGATGCACCTGCTCGTCACCGCGTCCTGGGCCCTGCCCACCTTCACGGCCGCCCGAGGCAGTGAGCACGCCCTGCCGCCGATCCGCCGTTCCCACGGCCGCCCGGACCCCGGTAGGCCGACCCTCGTCTACATCCCGGCCTACCACCCCTCGGTGGCGTCGGACGGCGGAGAGTTCCCTCGCTTCCACCGAGCCTTCCGGGAAGGGCCGGATGCCCTGGACGTCCTGGAGTTCCCGCACCCCGGAATCGGCGCCGGTGCCGCCGTACCGGAGGACCGCGCCGCGCTGGCCCGCACGCAGGCTGAGAACGTACTACGGCACGTCGGGGACGGTCCCTTCGTGATCGTGGGGCGCTCGGCGGGCGGCAACGCGGCACACCTGATCGCCCACCGGCTGGAGGGCATGGGCCGGGCGGCGGCCGGTCTGGTGCTGCTGGACACCTACCACATCACGCCGGACAACAGCGGCAAGGAGTGGCTGCTGTCGCTGGCCGCCCCGCCTCCGCAGGCCATCGGACGGCCCGCCGTCCCCGGCGACGACGACACCGCCCTGGCCGCCGTGGGCGCCTACAACCGGATCTTCCTCGGCTGGGACCCCGAGCCGCTGACCACCCCCACGCTCCTCGTCCGCGCGCTGCGGCCCACCCCCGCGATGGCGGCCGCGCACCAGGACGAATGGCGGACGTCGTGGCCGCCGGCCCACGACGTCGTGGACGTCCCCGGCGACCACCTGACGATGATGCGCGAGGACGCGGAGACGACCACGTCGGCGATCCGGACATGGATCGACGCGCGAACGAGGCAGCAGGAGGAGTGACGCGTCATGCCTCCCGCGCTCGGCAGGGCATCAGCGGGGAAGGCGGCTCCCGGCGGCCGCTCTACCCGCCTGGCGCCGCCCCCACCGACCAGCCATGGCGTGCGGTGCGCCGCGGGCAGAGGTATGACTGACACGTGGCCCGGCGGAACAGGCCCAGGTCCTTTCCTGCGCTGCCGCCGGAAGGAGTGTCCGGTATGCCTGAGCGAGAGAGCCGGGCCGGGAGCGGTCGGCAGGAGGACGGTGTCACCGCCGCGCCCGGCGGGCTGCTCGATCTGCTGAAGGTCGCCGCGATGGTCCTCGGCAGCGACGGGCGGATCGTGCTGTGGAGCCCGGAGGCCGAGTCACTGCTCGGCTACTCCGCGGCCGAGGCGCTGGGCCAGGACGCGGGCGCGCTGCTGGTGGCCCCGGAGAACCGGTCCCTTGCTCGCGAGCTGTTCCGGCGCGTCCGCACCGGGGCACGCTGGGCGGGAGTCTTCCCGATGCTGCACAAGCGGGGGACGACGCGCCGCGTGGAATTCCGCACCATGCAGCTGCGCGACGCAAGCGGCGACATCCACGCCCTGGGGCTCGGCATCGACGCGGACACCGTACGGAACGTGGAGCGGGATCTGGCCCTCTCCCACATTCTGATCAACCAGTCGCCGGTCGGCATCGCGGTCTTCGACCCCGACCTGCGATGGGTCCGGGTCAATCCGTCCCTGCAGCGCATCAACGGCGTTCCCGAGGAGGCCGTGCTGGGCCGCCGCGTCGCCGAGGTACTGCCGGCGCTCGACGTCCGGGCCATCGAGGCGCGGATGCGGCGGGTCCTCGACACCGGTGAGCCGTTGCTGGACCAGCAGACGATCGGCCGGACCGCCGCCGACAGCCAGGACCACGCCTACTCGGAGTCCTACCACCGGCTGGAGGACCCCAGCGGACGCGTGCTGGGCCTGGCGATGGCGATCCTCGACATCTCCGAGCGACAGCGGGCGGCCGCCGAGGTCGTACAGGCGAGGGAACGCCTGGCGGTGATCGCCGACGCCGGTGTTCGCATCGGCACCACGCTGGACCTGCGTCAGACGGCACACGAACTCGCGGACGTGACCGTTCCGCAGCTCGCCGACCTGGCGGCCGTCGACGTACTCGACTCGGTCGTCGGCCACGGCGGCACGGGCGCGGCACGGGCGGACGATCCGCCGGCCTTCCGGGCGCTGGCGCTCAAAGCAGGCCGCCCCACCACCGCCTTCGAGGCCGTGGACCCGGTCGGCGAGCCGGCGTCGTACACCTCGGCGCGGGTGATCGCCCAGTGCGTACGGGAGGGACGGCCCATCCTCCTGCGACACGTGAACGCCAAGACGCTGCGGCGGATCGCGCGGGACGCGTCCGCCGCCGACCGGCTGGGCCGGGCCGGCGTCCACTCCTACCTGGCCGCTCCTCTGGTGGCCAGGGGCGAGGTGTTGGGCACGCTCAGTCTGTACCGGACGGTCAACCACCGACCGTTCGACGACCAGGACCTCACCCTCGCGACCGAACTGGCGGCACGCGCCGCCATCTGCATCGACAACGCCCGGTTGTACGGACGTGAGCGCGCCACCGCCCTCACCCTTCAGCGCAGCATCCTCCCCGAGGAACCCCCGCGCCTCGCCGGCATGGAGGTGGCCTCCCGCTACCTGCCCGCGGTGAGCGAGGTGGGCGGGGACTGGTTCGACGTGCTGCCGCTCAAGAACGGCAAGGTCGGCCTCGTCGTCGGCGACGTCATGGGCAAAGGCGTGCACGCCGCGGCGATCATGGGGCAGCTTCGCACCGCCACCCGCGCCCTCGCCCGGCTCGACCTGCCGCCGGCGGAGCTGCTGGCCCACCTCGACGACATCGCCGCCTCGCTCGGCGACACCGACACGCTGGCCACCTGCCTCTACGTCGTCTGCGACCCCCGGAACGGCCGATGCGAGGTCGCCCGCGCCGGCCACCTCCCGCCCGTACTGGTGGACCCGGGCGGGAAGGCCGTACTCCTCGACATCGCGGCCGGAGTACCCCTTGGGGTGGGAGGGGTGCCGTTCACCGCCGCTCAGCGGGAACTCCCGGAAGGGGCACTGCTCGCCCTGTTCACCGACGGCCTCGTCGAACGCCGCACGGAACCCATCGACACCGGGCTGAACACCCTGCTCCGCCTGCTGGACGACACCCGTCTCCCTCTGGAAGAGACCTGCGACCTCCTGCTCGACACCCTGAACCGGCAACCGGACGACGACGTGGCCCTCCTCCTCGCCCGACGCGCCGGCCCGCCGAACTGAACGCCACATGCAGCAGCCAGTTCGTGTGCGGCCTCCCGGACTCAGCCGACGGGGTGGCTGACGGCCTTGAGGGAGGGGACGTACTGGTTGGTCGCCGGGTCGCTGTCCACGGTCATGGTCACGAGGTGGGGGACCGGGCCGGCCAGGGGATCAAAGCGATGAGCATCCTCCAGCCCGGCTTGCCGGTGCCGTGCAACCGGCGGACGGGGACGCTGAGCATGGGCACCATGAACGGCGGGAGGAGGGCGCTCAGCAGCGGGGTCTCGGCGGCGAAGCCGATCCACCGCGCCGATGCCCAGCAGGGCTCCGACAGCGAGATGAGGACGGACTCCAGGTGGATCATCCGCTTGGTCTGCTCGGGCCGGCACCCCACCGCGCGCAGCATCCCGGTCTCACGGGTGCGCTCGAACACGGACATCGCGAGGGTGTTGACGACTCCCAGGATCGCCGTCGCCGTCCTCGGTGTCACCGCGTCGGCGCGCGCCAGTTGTGCCCGCATGAGGCGGAGGGCTGCCCTCATGGACATGTACGGACGCCTCCCGTTGCGTCTACCGTCGAAGGCGACTGGCGGAACGGTTCGGGGCCGGGTGCTCTGCCCTGCTCCCGACCCCACTACAGGGAGCGGCGGCGTCATGGGTCTCGACCGGAAGAAAGAGAGTGGCGACCGGGAAGGGAAGCCTCTGCCCCGTCGGACCTCAGCGGTCCAGAGCGCCGATGCGGCGCGCCTCTTGGGGGACCGTCAGGTCACGCCGTCGTCCGTCCGAGCCGTGCAGCGCATGGCCGGGAACGCAGCCGCCACGGCGTATGTGCAGAGGGTCTCCGACGCGGATCGTGAAAAGGCCAACGCTCGCCGGGAACGCTGGGCCGCGCGGGACACCGGACGTGGCGGTGCGCAGCAGGCGGAGAGCTTCACCAGCCACGAGACGGCGTTCGGGCCGTACAACGAGCGCCCCGGGCGCGGCGGGGCTCCGTACATCAGCTCCAACAAGAAGCAGTATCCGGGAACCCAGGGCGACGACCGCTACGTCCGCGAGGAAGAGAACCAGTTCACCGGCCTGATCCCCACTCTCGACGCCGAGCAGTTCCTCCCCCTCGTCGAAGCGCTGAAGGGGCGGGAGTTGAGCGAGGAGGATATCGCCGGTCTGAGTGACGAACAGTGCCGGGCAGCGGCGATGCTCATGGGAATCGCCAACGCCGAGGCGGTTCGCGAGCCGGGAGCGATCAAGCACATCCGCAGTGCGCTCCGGCGGCAGGCCAACCCGTCGCACGAAGCCCCGGAGTTCCTCAACGACTATCCGCAGGGACGCATCGGCGGTGCCCAGCACGAGAGGCGCGTCCGGTCGGGCAGGGCAAGGCGGGCCACACCCGAGGTCGAAACCATTCTTGACGCATCGTCCTCGTCGGACGAGAGTGAATCCCGGCGCCGTTAGTTCCTTGCCTCCGTCGTAATAGCGCCGTCGCCGACGTGCCCGGTAGTACGACGGCGAAAGGCATCCGGGACGCCGAACGCAATCCGACCCTGATCCGGTCGTTACGGGGCCGTGAGCTGCATCTTGACGGCTTGCACCATGCGCCCCGCAGCACATGGGGTGCCGCTGGGGGCCAAGGGGCTTGGCGTACATGCCGCACGCGGTCGTGGGCGATGGACTCAGCGCGTCCCGTACCGTCGTGATCGACCGGTACGCGATCGGGCTCGGCGGCTCCCCGCAGCACGAGGGAGATCGCGGCTTCTTCGGCTGGGACCTGCGCCTCGCCGACCTCGACACCGATGGCCGCGACGAGCCGCTCATCGCCACGTCCGGCTTCGACAATCCCCGCAACGTCCGGAGCGGGCGGCAAGGTCGGGCTAGCAGCTGCTGGAGCTCTGCCGCACGATGTGGGCGTTGGCCTCGTCCCCGACTTTGACGTAGAGCGCAGACTTGCCCCTCCGGTCGTACGTCTCGTCGTCGTTGATCGGTTCGGGGATGTCGAACGACACCTTGTAGCACCACCCGGCGTCGACTCGGAAAGCGTCCCAGTCCTGGTCCCACGGGGAGCTGCACGTTGGCTCAGTAGTCGTCGAGGTACCGGTGAGATCCCGGCTCCTGCACCAGTTGAAGCAGGCCACGGCTCCGACGCCGTTGTCATTCACGGTCGACGAGCATCCGAGATCTCCGCACGCTCGTCCTTTCCTCCTGCGCCGCAGGCGCACTCCGGCCAGGCCGATGCTCCGCATCACACAAAGCCCGGTTTTCACCAGGCAGGGCCGTACGGAGGCAGTGCATCCCGGCAGGCTGGGCCCATCACGGGTTCCGGGCGCCACCGGGCTCAGCTCACTCGGCGGGCTTGAGGCGGAAGGCGGGGCCGGGGATGCTCTCGATGTCTTCCGGCTGTACGGCGTGGCCCCGGTCGCAGCGGATCTGGGCGTCGACGTGTGCGCCGCATCCACGGTGCCGGGACAGCATGGCCGGGCCCTCCGGGTCGGCGCGGTAGCGGTCGCCCCACTGCAGGAGCCCCATCACGGCCGGGACCAGATCCACGCCCTTGGGGGTGATCACGTATTTCGGCCGGCTCCGCGAGCCAGGCTCCTTGTAGGTCTCGGTGGTCAGGATCCCCTCTTCCACGAGCATCCGAAGTCGGGCGGCGAGGAGGTTGCGAGGGCAGCCGAGGACGCGTTCGAACTCGTTGAACCGGGACGAGCCGTACCAGACCTCGCGCAGGATCAGGATCGTCCACTTCTCGCCCACGACCTCAAGGGTCCGAGCGATCGAGCAGTTCGACGTGTCCCGGGCGAGGCGGGGGTCCACGCCGGCGTCCTGTAGAGCTTCGGTCGTTGCATCCATGGGGGGAGTCTAACCTCACCTAAGTTTACTTTCCTATACTCAGCGAGTAGCGTCATGGGTGGCACATCAACCCGGCCGCACGCGAGAAACGGGCGCGCAGGGGACCCTCGGGGAGTCACACCGACCACCGAGAGACCTACGGAGAAAGGCGGCCGTCATGAAGGCATTCGTCGTCGAGAAGTACGGCAAGGACGGCGTCCGTGCCGCAGACGTACCCGAGCCCACCGTCGGGGCCCGTGACGTTCTGGTCAGAGTGAGCGCCGCCGGCATCAACCCGCTGGACAAGATGGTCCGCGACGGGGAGTTCAAGCAGCTCCTGAAGTACAAGCGCCCGTTCGTGCTCGGCCACGACGTGGCCGGCGTCGTGACACAGGTCGGCTCCGCCGTACACGGTCTCAAAGTCGGCGACGAGGTCTACGCCCGTCCGCGCGATCTGCGGGTCGGGGGCTTCGCGGAGTTCATCGCGATGGACGCGGACGATGTCGCGCCCAAACCCGCCTCCCTCACCCTTCAGGAGGCAGCCGCGGTGCCGCTGGTGGCGCTGGCCGCCTGGCAGATCCTCGTCGAGCGGGCGCACGTGAAGCCGGGGCAGAAGGTGCTCATCCACGCCGGTGCCGGCGGCCTCGGCTCCACGGTCATTCAACTCGCCAAGCACCTCGGCGCCACGGTGGCGACGACCACGAACACCAGGACCGAGGAGCTGGTCAGGAGCCTCGGCGCCGATGTCGTCGTCGACTACACCAAGGAGGACTTCTCGAAGGTGCTGTCCGGCTACGACCTCGTGCTGGACTCCGTGGGCGGGGCGAACCTCGAGAAGTCGCTGACCGTGCTGAAGCCCGGCGGCCTTGCCCTCAGCGTGGTCGGCCCGCCGGACGCCGCCTTCGCCAAGCAGCTCGGCGCTCCCTCCGTCCTGGCCCCGGTCATGGCCGCCCTCAGTCGCAAGGTCCGCAAGCGGGCCAAAGCCCTGGGCTTGCGCTACGAGTTCTTCTTCATGCGGGCCAGCGGCTCCCAGCTGCGCGAACTCGGTGCCCTCTACGACAGCGGGAAACTCCGCCCGGTCATCGACAGCACCTTCCCCTTCGACCAGACGCTCGAGGCGATGGCGTACGTCGAGCAGGGCCGCACCCAGGCCGGCAAGGTCGTGGTCTCGATGGTGTCGGACAACGGCTGAGACCGAGCCGGCCACAGACCCTCCCTCCGCACGGTCACAGGAGGGGGCGCGATTCCAGCGTGATCCGGATCCGCGTGTCAGGAGACCAGGAGCGAACACGCAGGTGTAGCCGGAGGTGAACAGGTCACGGTTGCGGTGGTCGGCGCTGTGCCCGGAGGTGAAGGCCAGGCCGAGGTCGCCCCCGCCGCGGTCGAGCATGTGGGCGACGGTGTTGCGGCTCGCCTGCCGTACGGCGGGCCGGATGCCGGGCAGTTGGACCGTCGCGGCCAACAGACGAGGCAACAGGGCGGCTCCGACGTCGTCGGACATCGTGATGATTGGTCTGCTCGATGCGTGTCGCGGGTTCTCCCGTCGACGGCATGACCTCTCCTGTATCCCGCCGCACCATGACAGTCGCCGTCGCCCAGGCGGCTGCCCCGTTGTTCGACACCGTCGTCCTCATCGAAACGCTGCACCGGATGCTTCCACGGGGCTGCGGGGGCGTGCAGATCAACAAGGCACGGGCGAAGTGGAAATGGCGACTCGGCCGCTTCCCTGATTCAGGGAGACGGTCAGGGGCAGACCCGCCGGTACGGCCGGTCCGGAACGTAGGTGCGCCACTGCGCCCGGGTCAGCTCCGCGTTCCCGGCCCGGGCGCAGACGAGGGACACCGCTCGGTCGGGATCCACGACGTACCGCTGGAGCGGTACGCGCTTGCCGCCCGCGTACAGCAGGGTGCTGTCCGGGCTGAAGGCGAGGGTGTCGATGCTGCCACCGGGCGTGGGCAGAGGCGGACCGAGAGGTTGCTGGGTCGCGATGTCCCAGAGTTGGAGGGTGCCCGCGTCGCCGCCCACGGCGAGTGTGCCGCCGTCCGGACTGAAGGCGAGAGCCGTGATCGACTCGCCTGAGCCGGAGGCCGGATCGACGGGCCCCGGGAAGACATTCCTCAGAATGCCCGCCTGGTGCCGGAGGCCGCCGTCCCAGAGGACCACTCGACCTGTCCCGGCGCCGGCCGCCAGTGCGGAGCCGTCGGGCGCGAAGGCGATGTCGTCGATGCTGTCGCGCTGGACGAGGTCATGGGCCTGGGACCGGCCCGCTCGTACGACACGGTTGTCGGTCACGAGGAGCCTGCCGTTGCGGCTGACGGCCAGACGATTGCCGCCCGGGCCGGGGAGCAGCGCCGTCCTCCGCTGCCGCTTGGTGTCCCATACTTCGTTGGAGTAGACGCCCTCGGTCGAGCGTGCGGTGAGGAGCGTACGGCCGCCCGGTCCCAGGGCGATCTCCTCCACGGCCGCCCCGGACGCCGTCGCCAGATCCACGGTGGTCTTCGTGCGTCCGGCGGTCACGTCCCACACCGCCAGGGGCTGGTTCTCCGCGTCCCAGAGGGGGATGGAGATTCCGTAGGCGAATATGCGTCCGTCGGGGCTGAAGGACAGCAACGGCTCGGCGATCTCTACGGGGACCGTCGACTCACCGGAGCGGAAGACGGGACGGGGCGGGGCAGGCAGGGTTCGCAGGAGTCGGCCGTCGCGCGTGTTTCGCAGCTGGAAGGTGTAGCGGTCACCGGTGCGTTCGGCGGTGGCGAGTGTCCTGCCGTCGGGGCTGAGCCGGACCCCGGCGAGCGGACTCGTGCGCCAGTCGCGGGTGAGCGTCGACGTGAGGTCGAGGGTGTGGACCGTGCCTCCTTCGAGGTACCGCAGCACGGGCCGCCTGGAGTCCCAGGCGAGGCGGACGGGCGAAGCGCCGGGCAAGGGGTGTCGAAGAACCGGGGCGCCGCCGGTCGGCAGGCGCCACACCCTGATCTCCTGGCTGCCGCTGGTCGCCAGATACGAGCCGTCCGCGCTCACGACGGTGTCACCCGGGTCGGCGACGTCGGCGAGTTCTCGTCCTGACGTGGTGTCCCATACACGCGCCCGGTCCTCGGTGCGAGCGAGGAGCCGACCGCCGGTGAAGCCCAGGAAGCCGTCACCGCAGACGCCGCGGGCGTTGGCCCAGGCACCGCGCCGCACGGTGCGCGTGGAGGTGTCCCAGACCTGCGGGGACCGGCCGCGCGGGCAGACCGCCAGCAGCCGGTCGTCGTCGGCCGCAGCGTGGACGAGCTCTCCCCGGCCGGCCGACGGGGTCCGGAAGACGAGATGGCCGTCGGTGAGGGAGTAGAGCCGAGCCCGGTCGTCGTCCCGGCTCCTCACCACATAATGACGGCCCCTCGCCCCGAAGCCCACGGTGGACCCGAACGGCAACGGGTCCCCGACCCAGCGCCCCGTTCGGGTGTCCCACAGCCGCTGGGTCCTGGCAGCGGTCCAAATGAGGAGCACCCGGCCGTCCGGACTCGCCCTGACTACCGTCCCGCGAGGTACCGGCCCCGAGGCGATACGGCGGTGGGTGTCCACATCCCACCTCCGCCAGGTGGTGTTGTCGCTGGTGCTGAGCAAGGTGCGCCCGGAGCTGTCGAGGAACCGGGCCGGTTCGTCACCGGGCGCCGGGTCGGTGAAGTCGCCCAGTTCGCGCTGGGCCAGCGCGCCCAGCAGGGCCCGGCGGGACTCCGGCAGGGGAGAGAGGCGCCATGCGGCGACGCCGAGCAGCATCGCGGTGCGCGGGTCGGTGGTCCGCAGCGCGTCGGCGACCGCGGCCACCCGGCGGGCCGCCGTGTCGGTGGTCTGCTTCTCGCTGTCCTGACGCAGTCGTACGGCGGTCAGACCGACGACCAGGGCCACCGCCAGCACAGCGCAGAGTGAGGCCGTGAGCGTACGGCTCCGGCGCCGGGCCCGGGTGGCGGCCCGCTCCTCCGCCGCCCGCTGCTCCGTCGCGGTGACCAGGAAGGCCCTCTCCTCGGCCGTCAGCCCGTCGTAGCCGCGGTCGTCGCCCGCGAACAGTTCCTCGGCCCGCGCCAGGCGGGTGCCCCGGTAGAGCGTGCCCGGGTCGCGGTCATGCTCCAGCCAGGTGCGGGCGGCGTCGGTCAGCTGCCGGTGGTGGCGCAACCGCTCCCGGTCCGCTTCGATCCACTCGCGCAGCCGCGGCCAGCAGGTGATGAGCGCCTCGTGGGCGAGCTGCACACCGTCGTCATCGGTGGTCAGCAGCCGCGCGTGGGTCAGCCGCCCGGCGACGGCCCGTACTTCAGGGTCCTCCCACCCGGCCATTTCCTCCCAGCTGAGCGGGCGGCGCGTGTCGGAATTGCCCTGGCCGGGCTCGACCATCCGCAGGAGCAGGTGCCGGGCGGCGTGCGCCTGTGCGGGTGAGAGTTCCCCGTACACCTCCTCGGCGCTCACCGCGATCGCGCCGCGCACCCCGCCGGCCGCTTCGTACGCGGCCAGGGTCAGCATCCGTCCCTTGCGCCGCCGCCAGGTCTCCAACAGGGCGTGGGACAGCATCGGCAGCCCGCCGGGCTCGTCGAGAACATCATCGACGATCCGTGCGGTCAGTGTCCGCTCCACGATGAGCCCGGCCGCCTGCGCGGGACCGACCACCGCTTCACGAAGTTCGTCGGCAGTCATGGACCTGACCAGGAGCCCGCTCCCGTGCAGCGCCTCCGCCAGGCGCGGGTGCTCGGCGCACCGCGCATAGAAGTCGGACCGTACGGCGATGAGCACGCGCAGTCGGCTTCCCGGGTCGCGCGCGGCGAGCAGAAGGTCGAGGAAGCGGTCCCGCTCGGCGCGTTCGCGGCAGAGGGTGAAGACCTCCTCGAACTGATCCACCACCACCCAGCTCTCCGGATCATCGGCCTTCGGCGCCAGCAGGTGTCCGTAGGTGGTGGCGGGCCGGGCTCCCGGAGTGAAAATCCGAAGCACCGCCTTACGTCCCTGCTGCGCGGCCTTCTCCCGCAACAGGGGAATCAGACCGGCCCGCAGCAGGGAGGACTTGCCGCTGCCGGATGCCCCGAACACCACGGCGAACGGGGACCCGCACCCCAGCTCGCTCAGCTCCTCGACCATGCGGTCCCGGCCGAAGAACAGCTCACGGTCGTCCGGCTCGAAACGCGCGAGACCACGGTAGGGCGGTGCGACGTCGGCATCCTCCCGCTTCCCCTCCCGAGCGAGCGCCTCGGCCTCCGCCCACCGTGCCTCCCACGGAGCGGGGTCCTCCCCGCATGCCCGGACGTACGCCTGGAGCACGGCCAACGACGGCAGTCGCTCGCCGCTCGCCGCTTTCGCCAGGGTCGTCACCGAGAAGCCGGCCTTCTTCGCCATGGTCCGGTACGACACGCCCCCCGCCGAGCAGCGCAGCTCCCGAAGATCGTGGGCCAGTCGCTGCACGGGACCGGCCGCCGGGTCGACCGGTAGTTCGGGACGTCCCATCGCGAAGCCTCTTTCACCTACAGTCAAAACACGCTGATCAGCGGTCCAAGGTACTTTTCGTCCTCCCCGGGCGAGAACCCGTTCCGGTTGTGATGTTCACCAGTGGGCTCGCGGAGGCGGCGCGATCTCGACGTCAAGGCCAAGGCCGGTGTCTTGGTCGACGACCTCCTGCAGCCCTGGTCGACGGGGTCCTTCGCGGACGGTGTCGCCGGTGTTCTGGCGACTTGGTCCAGCGGGACGATGCCCACGGCCCAGTCGTCGATCGCGTAGCGATGGCGATCTCGATGACCAGGAGGAGGAACGTCCACAGCCGGCTCCGCGCCCGGCACCCGGCGGCCGATCGGCCGGATCGTAGCCGGTCGCCACGGCGAGGAAGCCGACAGCCTTCGCCAGCCGCTTGGGACCGCACGGACCCGCGACCCGTTCAACGCCCCGCGCACCCGCGGGGTCCCCCTTCCGCCGGCTCCGATCGCCTCCTGGAGCGACTCGACAGTGCAGCTCAGGGCGTGGCTGCTCCTGCTGGTCGGCGGTGCGCTCTGGCTGGGATTCCGACCCCCTGGCTGCGGATCCCTCCACGTGGTCCCACGAACGCAATCACCGCCCGCCTCCGGAACTGTGCGAGGTGAGCGCGCGGGCGAGGGCATCAGCCGCCGGTGTGCAGAGTCGGGCGGGGCGCAGAGCAGGTCACCGGGCAGCCGCCGTATGCCGGCGGTGTCCTGC
Source organism: Streptomyces bottropensis ATCC 25435 (assembly GCF_000383595.1). Classification (NCBI taxonomy): domain Bacteria; kingdom Bacillati; phylum Actinomycetota; class Actinomycetes; order Kitasatosporales; family Streptomycetaceae; genus Streptomyces; species Streptomyces bottropensis. The sequence continues at coordinate 5,019,166 of NZ_KB911581.1, forward strand.
ACCAGGTCGGCATCGCCTCCGGCCGCGTCCACGGTGGTGCCGTCGGGGCTGAAGGCCTGTGAGGCAGAGGCGTGAGGCAACGACGGCTTATATACAAACAAAGTGGTATAGGGCCCGGCTTCTGGAATTGTATGCGGTGGCGAAAGAGGCCTGCCAAACAACCTTCCGGTTGTGAGTGTCGGTCGTGACATTCCAGAGCGTCGAACAACCCGGAGCACACCATGCCCACCAGCGTCCTCATCGTGGTCGCCTTGTCCGTCCTTCTCGGATTGCTGGTGATGGTGCTGCCCACCGGAGACGCCGAGACATCCGGGTCGGCGGAGGCGGACCATGTGCCGATCAACGCCGAGACCGTCGCCGGTAAGGAGCACGTCGACTTCCCACAGGTGCACTGGAACATCGACCACGGCTCGGGTGCCTATCTGCATATGGTCGGCCGACTGCGGAACCTCGCGGAGACCTCGGCCGATCGCATCATGCGCGACGACGGCGCCGAGGTGAACGTGGACATCGCGAACGAAACGGATACCCAGAGTTTCGCCGACATCGTGATCAGCAGCGGCGACACCTCCCCGACGCTGCATGCGATCGTGCGGCTCAGTGACTTCTACGTCGTGCGGTTCCTCTCCAACGACATCCCGCACAACTTCGTCCTGAACCTCGTCTCCGACGTCCCCGGCAAGGAGGACGCCACCGACGACAACTGGTTTCTCGGCAAGGAGGGCTACGATGCCCTCGCCCGGGTCGTCAACCAGTCGCTGACCGCTGTCGACCTAAGCGAGTCCAGCCTTGAGGAGAGCCTCAGGGACCTCAGCATCCGCGGTACCGACCGCACTGCCCAGGCGCGCGGTTTGCTGCGCTACATCATCGCCATCACCGAGGCATCCCGGTTCCACCCCATCGCCAGCCGCATCGCGAATGGCATGGACAACGGGTCCAACGTGTTCGTCACCGCACAGCAGGTCGACTTGATGCGTATCCACTGACGCTGGTGCCACCGTCGTCACCGACAGGCTCAGCCCTCTCTTCGGGCACAACAGTCGTGCGCGCTCGCGTGGTGTCGTGTTCCTTGTCGCCACGCGGGTGAGCATGGCGGAACAGTGTTCTTCCCGCCGTCGAGGGGATGCGATGCCCGACCGCGCCGACCGTGTCCGCCCCGAGGGCGTCGCAGCAAGCAGGATCCTGCGGCGGCAGCCGCCGGAGCAGTGGCTGTTCAGCGGCATCTATGGACTGGTCTTGGCCAGTGCCATGGTGGCCGCGCTGGACGCGACGGGAGAGGAGGCCGATCCCGGTGGGGACGCGCTGTGGGTACTGATCACCGCACTGGCGTCCAGTGCCGCCCACGGGTACGCGCACGTCATCGCCCAGCGTGCGTCCGCCGACGGGGCAGCCACCACCGGCAGACTGCGGTCGGTGCTCGCCGAGTGGCCCCTGGTCGCCGCCGTGCTGCCCACGGTGGGGGTGCTGCTCCCCGCGGTAGCTGGGTGGTGGGCAGAGGCCACCGCGGTGGACGTGGCCCTGCTGTTCAACACCGTCGCCTTGTTCGGTTTGGGCACCTGGGCCGCCCGCAGGGCTGGGCAGGGATGGCCGTCCTCTTGCCGGGCAGGGGGCCTCGATATGCTGATCGGCCTAGTGATCATCATGTTGAATACTCTGATCCACTAGCTCTTCTCGTCCGTGACGCCCTTCGTGTCACGCCGCTGTCGACGTCGACACCCCGCATCGCCTCCTCTTCACCCGGACCGCAGCTCGGCCGGACACGATGAGGACGCTCGCAAAGGCCATGAGTGCCACAGGCCGTCGGCTGACGGGGCGGGTGGTGTCCGTTCCCTGCCTCTGGTCCACATTCTGCGGCACGCACGGCCGTGCCCACGCGCCCGCCCCGGGGTAGGCGTCGGGCAGGGCCTGGTCGAAGGCCTACGTGTTATCGGCGCTTAGGCCGGCGGCCGAGCCGTAGGTGATGTGGGCCTTGCCGCCGCCGGATCCGGCCACCAGGTCGGCGGCGGCGTCAACAAGCCGTGAGACGTCTTCGGGGGAGGTGCCTGGGCCGCGGGGGACACCGGCCCGCTCGGCGTCGGTGCACTGGACGTGCCGTCGGCTCCCACTCCACGCGATGCGCGGGTGGGAGCCGGGCAGTGGACCCGCCTTGTTACGGCCCCGAGGGCTCAGATCAGCGCGTTCTTGTAGAAGATACTGGAGCGCCGGTCGCCCTCCACGCCGGTGGCGAAACCGATGAAGAGGCGGGCCTCACCGGCGTCGGTGCGGTAGATCGCCAGACCCTCGGGCTCGCGGTGGTGCAGGGTGGAGCCGGCCTTGGTGAGGACGGGCCCCTGCTTCACGGTGCCTGTGTTGATGTCGATGCTGGTGACGTAGGTGTTGCCGTCACCGGTGGGGCTGCCGTCGCCGGGGTACGCGTCACCCGTCAGGTAGTACATGTACGAGCCGTACAACGTGTAGCCCTGCGGTGTGCCGGAGATCGCCGGCTGCTTGAAGTCGACCAGCGGCGAGCCGAAGTTGCCCGTCTCGAAGGCGGAGAGGGGGTATACGGCGATGCGCTTGCCGGAGCTGGTGTGGTAGCGCACGATCATGCGCTGGTAGACCGGGTCGACGGAACAGGTGTACTCGGTGGCCCCCGCGATGGGCCGGTAGGCGGCCGAGCCGGCCGGCGAGCCCAGCGTGGTGCCGGCGGTGTACCGGACGGGGGTGAGTGCGGTGCCGTATCCGGCGGTGTTCGCGGCGCACTCGATCCACAGCTCGGTGCCGGAACCGCTCGGCAGCGCGGCGAAGGCGACGCCGTGACCGAAGCCGTTGAGGTGCATGTACGAGATGTAGTTCCCGTCGAAGTCCATCTTGTTGATGCACAGGTCACCAGCGGACTCGGGGCTGTCACTCCGCTTGGTCGCCACGAAGAGGAACTTGTTCACCCAGTCGAAGGCGAAGCTCTGCTGTACCCGTGCCCCGTGGGTGTCCTTGGACCGGAACAGGTCGTACGACGGCTCCGTGAGATCGAACCTCTTGGTGGTGGCCACCGCCGCGGAAGCCGTCTGCGCGCCGACACCGAGCCCCAACGCGGCGAGCGAGGCGCCGGCGCCGGTGCGTATGAGGCCGCGGCGGGAGAAGGGAGAACCGTGAGGGTGGTGCATGAGGGGGCTCCAAAGCATGGTGGGGGACAGGGCGAAGTGGGTGATGCTATCTCCTGGGCCGGCCGTCGCTCCGGTTCGGGCGGAGTCCGTCACAACTGCGGCACCGGACCGGCACAAGTGCCGGCCAGGCCCCTGCGGGCAAGCTCGTGGCCTGCCGCACAACTGCCTCGACGGCTGAACTCTGAACTCGCCTTCGACGACGAACCGCCTGCGACCACTGGGCGCAGATGGATGCCTAGAGGAGTTGAAGCGCGTCGTGCGCGAGTTCATCTCGGCCCACTGGCCCCCTCGGCACAGCAGGCCCGCACGATCGTGCGGGCCTGCTGTCGCTGTCGGAACCGCGTGCGGTGTTCTGAAACCCATGAAGTGGCCCAGGCCCCGCTCCCAGTACGGATACCGCTGCGAGGGGGAGGACATCCGCGCAGCGACCGGACGGGCAGCCGAGCCACCGGGCATGCCGAGACACTGCGGATGCGACGGAAGCCGGGGATGCGGATGAGGAGGTTGTCCCCGGCGCCGTGCATGAATGCTCTGCGGGATCGCCGGCTCAAGGGCAAACGATGTTCATCAAGCGATGGGGCGTCGTCCAGCCCGACAACCTGGCCCCACGGGACAGCCTCCCGCCGGCAACCGGCACCAGCAGCCCCTCAGCGCGCGAATCTGAGGCTGCTGACCTGATCCGCACGGCGTTCGACCTGGGCTGCACCTTCTACTGCACACGGCGGATGTCGTGGTCCCATGGCGCCTATTCCAGGGCTAACCGCGCGTGAGCTCAGAAGCCATGACCCAAATCAGTGCGGCCCGATGGGCCCTCATGCCGTCATCAGCGCTGACAAGGCGCGGTCCATCGAGGCGTTGAATTCTTCCGGCGTCAGCGGCAGTCGGGACTTGACGTCCCGGCTCCACTGGTCGGCGAGGACCTCGGCCGAGCCTGCCTCGACACCGTCGAGCGCCGCGTCGGCCAGATCCGACGGCGCGATCTTGGCGACGGGCCAGCCCGCGGCCATGTCGGTGTCGGCCAGGCCGAGGTGCACCGCTGTCACGAGCGTGCCCTGCTCGGCGAGTTCCAGGCGGACGCCGTTGGTCATGGCCCAGGCGGCGGCCTTGGTCAGGTGGTAGGCGTTGGCGCCCTTGCCCCCGAACCATGACATGGCGGAGATGACGTTGACGATCGCGCCCCCGTCGTTCCTGGCGAGCGTCGGCGCGAACTCCCGGATCATTCCCAGGTGGCCGAACATGTTGGTCTCCAGCTCGTGCCGCACCGCGTCCAGCGAACCGGTCACCAGGTCGGTCCCCGTGCTGATTCCCGCGTTGTTGATGAGCAGAGAGACGTCCGGGGCGGCCTCGGCTGCAGCCCTCACGGATACGGGATCGGTGATGTCGAGAGGCAGCACCTCGACCCCGGGCAGGTCCACGGACTCGGGCCGGCGAGCCGTCGCGTAGACCTTGCGGGCGCCCCGTTCGAGCAGGCGCTGGGCGAAGGCGCGGCCCAGACCGCGGTTGGCTCCGGTGACAAGGGCAACTGAGTTGTTGATGTCCATGCCCGCTACGCTAAAACCTGACGCCAACGTCAGGGGCAAGTCCTGCTCCACAGGGCCGGGTTGAGAGGAATCACCATGACCGCCACAGAGGCCGCGGCCGAGCGGCTGATCCGCATCGGCGAGGTGGCGCGGGGTGCCGGCGTTTCTGTACGCGCGGTGCGCTACTACGAGCAGCAGGGGCTGCTCATCGCGGAGCGCAGCCCATCCGGCCAGCGCCTCTACCGGCAGGACGCCGTCACCCTGGTCCGTTTCTTCCAGCAGATGTTCGCCGCCGGCCTGACCAGCCGCAGGATCACGGAGCTGCTTCCGTGCTGGGCCTCCGGGCACACCGACGCCGAGCAACGAGCCATGCTGCGCACCGAGCGGGACCGCATCCAGGCCAAGGTCGACGACTTGCAGGCTGCCCTGGACCGCCTCGACGGGGTCATCGCGATCACGGACACGCACCCGTAGGTCACTCGACGGGCCTTCACCGTCTTGCGTGAGCAGGACGGGAGCAGGACCTGAGTGCTGTTGGCGGGCGGCCTTCGGCTAGGCCGCCTGACATGTCGAAGGACTCCGCCGTACGTCCGCTCCTTCCGGCCAAGTACGCAGAGGAGAGCGCGTCGGCCGCGGAACTCCACTTCGATGGCCGCTTCTGGGTGCTGCATGGCCGACAGACCGTATGCCAGGGCGTCTTTGCCCTTTCAGTACACGGCGGCGCCGCCGGGCGCGCGCGGCGAGCGGGCAAGTTTCTCCTCGTGCGGGGCAGGGCCACATCCTGATTCGTGGGCCTGGCCTCCCCGGCGCCCCAGGGTCTGGCGGCCGGCCGGTGCCCCTCCTCGGCTTCGTCGAAGTCCTCGTCCTCAGGGCACTGGGCCGTGATCAGCGCTGGCGCTCGACCGGTACCCGCTCGGCATCTGGCCGGAGGGTGGGGTGTGCGTCCTTGAAGTGGTCGTACGCCGCCTGTACCGCGGTGAGGACGTCGTCGTAGATCCGGTCCATGTGCGGGCCGGCGCAGACGGTCGAGGTCCAGTGGTGGTGGTAGAAGAGGTTGCTCCTGCTGGGGCGTTCGCCGATCACCTCGGCGAAGTGCCAGCCGGCGAGACGTGCGGCGTTCTTCCAAGTGGTCTCGCCGACCGTCCAGTTGGGCGCGAGCGTCGCGTTCGCCATTTCGATGCTGATCGAGCTCTGGTTGCCGAACATGTTGCCGACGGCCCAGGCATACTCGTTCACCTTGACGTATTGAGCGACGGCGCCGGCGGCGTCCACGTCGAAGTGGGCCGAAGCCGGACGTACCCTCCAGAGGTCGAGCACACCCTGGTGGGAAAGCCGGCCGGCGTTGTGGTGCAGCGTGACCGACGTCTTCCTGTACGACGTGTGGGTGACGTGGCCCGTCGCGCTGAGCTCGTCGATGAAGTCCGCGACGGGACGGTCGTAAGGGATGATGGCGCTCGCTTGGGGGCCGGCCTCCGCGTAGTCCTCGGCGAAGGCGACGAAGTCGCTCTCCGGAAGCTCGTCGAGGTTGTCGGTGCCGGGTCCGTCGCCCGTGTCGGGCCTTTCGATGGCCGCCTTCACGTCCTCGTCGTCGACGTTCCTCTCGGGCATGACGCCGTCCTTTCAGTCGCGCGACTTCGCGTAACAGATGGTCCGGGTGGCGGACGAGGCGGAGGTGCGGCTCGATGGTCAGGAGGTTGGCGGTGAATACGTCGATGCCGCGCGCCGTATCCGCGAGCCGTCTCACGCGAACCAGTGGGTCGGTCGGGATGTCAGACGCTGACCTTGATCATGGAGATCGGCTCGTCACCGGTGAGGGTTCGCACACGCCCGTGCAAGAGTCACCTCGGGCGCGACTCGGGCGCGACCGGAGACGACGAACGCAATTCTGGTTTCCGTAGGCACTTTTGAGAGGCCGGTCAGGGCGTCTGTTTCCAGGTTCGCCCCGTGGGTAAACCCTGTCAATTTCGGTCGAGGTGCGCGTCCGCGCTGCGCAGCGCCTTCGGCCGCACACCCCCCACTTCAGCAGATGTGGCAGGTGTGGCGAGGTGGTGGTCCCGCTACACAACGGCCGCGGCGAAGGCGTCACGCGTCACGAGGCGGCCTGCGGCACGGGTGTGCCGGGCCTGCCCGATGTGCCGGGGATCGGAGTGGGGGCGGCCTGCCCGTCCAGTACCGCTTCGATGTTGCGGGCGGCGAGGTCCACCATGGCCGCGCGCGTTGCCTCCGTCGCCGAGCCGACGTGCGGCAGGACCACCAGATGCGGCTCGGCGAACAGCGGGTCGGACGGGTCCGAGCGTGGTTCACCGGTCATCACGTCCAGCCCTGCCGAGTGCAGTTCGCCGCGGCGCAGCGCGGCCAACAGGGCGTCCTCGTCCACCACTCCGCCGCGTCCGGTGTTGACCAGGGTCGTGGTCGGTCTCATCAGGGAGAGTTCGGCGGCGCCGATCAGTCCTCTGGTCTCGTCCGTGAGTGGGGTGTGGACGGACAGCACGTCGCTGGTCCGCAGAAGTTCTTCGAACGGCACCCAGCGGGACAGTTCGTCGTCCTCCTTGCGGCGTGGATGGTGGTGCTGCACGCGCATGCCGAAACCCGCGGCTCTGCGAGCCACGGCGCGGGCGATCTGGCCGTAGCCGATCAGTCCGAGCGTCGCGCCGTGCACGTCGAGCCCCAGGAACGCGTCCATGCGGAAGGCGCCCCAGGCGCCGCGGCGCACACTGTCCATGCTCGCGGGCAGGCGGCGCCGGGCCATGAGGATCAGCGCCATCGCCACGTCGGCGGTGGTGTCCGCGAGTACGCCGGGGGTGTGCGTGACGACGACACCGCGCTCCATGGCGGCTGCCACGTCGATGCCGTCGTAGCCCATCGACGCGAGCGCGACGACCCGCAGGCGGGCCCCCGCCGCGTCGAGCAGCGCGGCGTCGACGTGGTCGCTGCCGAGAACCAGCAGCCCCTCGCAGTCCTGGGCCAGTTCGGCCAGTTCGGCCGGGGTCGGCGGCGCGGGTTCCGACCAGCCGGTGACGTCGAAGCGGGCGGCGAGGCGCCCGAGGCCGTCACCGGGAAGGCCGGTGCGGCTGACTGCCACGCGAGGGCGGCCGGTGGATGTGCCGGGCATGTTCGACTCCGTTGCAGGCGAAGGGGATCGGGGGCGGGTGAGGTCCCGTGTCTCAGGGCGTCTTCAGGCCTTGAAGTCCAGCAGCACCTTGCACGAGCGGGCGGGGTCGGCCGCGAGTTCGAACGCTGCCTGCGTGTCGGCCGCGGGTACTACGGAGGTGACCACCGGGTCCACCGGGAGGCTGCCGTCGCCCAGCGCTCGCAGGACGTCGGTGAGTTCGTCGTCGAAGCGGAAGGAGCCGACGAGTCGTACCTCCCGGGTGATCAACGCGTTGGCCGCCACCGGAGTGTCGCCGGGCGGCAGGAGGCCGAGGCCCACGACGAGGCCGCCGCGGTCGACCCCGTACACACAGGTGCGCAGTCCCGCCGGGCTGCCGGAGGACTCGATGGCGAGGTCCGCGGCGAGTTCGTCGAGCCCGTCGGCGCCGGCGCCGACCCGCACGGTCGAGGTGGCGCCCACCTGCTTGGCGATGGCCAGCGGAGCCTCGTGCACATCGGTCACGGTGATCTCGGCGGCGCCGGCGGCCCGGAGCGCCGCCACCACGAGACAGCCGATGGGGCCCGCTCCGGTGACCAGCACCCGCTTGCCGCGTACGTCCCAGGCCTGTCGGACGGCGTGCCAGGCGACCGCGGCCGGCTCGGCCACGGCGGCCAGCCGTAGATCCAGGCCGGGGGGCAGGGGGAGCACTCGCTCGGCGGGGACGACGATGACGTCGGCGAAGCCGCCCTGGACATGGGGGTTGCGCGCGGCGCTGCCCAGGTAGCCGGTGTCCAGGCAGGTGTTGCGCCGACCGGCCAGGCACTGGCGGCAGCTCCCGCAGGAGGCCAGCGGGTGCACGGCCACCGGTGTTCCGGGGGCCGGCGCCGCGGTGCCGGGGCCGGCCTCGCGCACCCGGCCCACGACTTCGTGGCCGAGCACCAGCGGCTCACGGATCCGGAACTCCCCGACCGCGCCGTGGCGCCAGTAGTGCAGGTCGGAGCCGCAGATGCCGCCGTACCGGATGTCGACCGCGACCTCGCCGGGGCCGGGCACCGGCACCGGGCGTTCCTCCAGGCGAAGGTCGCCCGCGCCGTGCGCCACTACGGCGCGCATCGTCGCTGAGTCCATGTTCAAGTCCCGCTCTCCGCCGAAGGCTTCGGCTGATCGGCTGCTCGGCTGCTTCGATCGGTTCGTACAGGGTGGTGATGCGTCAGACGACTGCGGTCAGTCCGCCGTCGACGGCGATCACCTGACCGTTGACGAAGTCGGACGCGGGTGCCGCGAGCCATACCAGCGTGCCGACCAGGTCCTCGACCGTGGCCCAGCGTCCGGCCGGGGTGCGGCCCCGGATCCATGAGTCGAAGGCCGGGTCGTCCACCAGCGGCTGGGTCAGCTCGGTGACCACATAGCCGGGGGCGAGGGCGTTGACGGTCAGCCCTGATCCGGCCCACTCGGCGCACATGCTGCGGGTCAGCATGGCCAGGCCGCCCTTGGAAGCCGCGTAGGCGGCGATGCCGGGCCGGGCCAGCCAGGTCTGTACGGAGCAGACGTTGACGATCTTTCCGTGGCCGCGCTCGACCATCCCGGCGGCCACCGTGCGGCCGACGAGGAAGGCGCTCGTGAGGTTGGTGTGCAGCACCCGCTCGAAGTTCTCCGCCGAGATGTCCAGCATCGGTTCGCGGTGCTGGACCCCGGTGTTGTTGACGAGGATGTCCACCGGGCCGGTGGCGTCCTCGATCTCCCGGATCGCCTGTCGTACGGCCTGCTCGTCGGTGACGTCGAAGGCCGCCGTGTGCACCTTGGCACCGGTCGTGTCGGACAGCTCCTGCCGGGCACGTTCCAGGGCTCCGGGGTCACGGCCGTTCAGGACGAGTTCCGCACCCGCCTCGGCCAGCCCGGTGGCGAGGGCGGCTCCGATGCCTTTGCTGGAGCCGGTCACCAGGGCCCGGCGGCCGGTGAGGTCGAACAGGGCGGGAGCCTTCACGGCCGTACCTCCAAGGGGGCGTAGTAGTGCATCAGTGCCGCGTTGTCGGCGTCGCCGTGGCCGGCCGCGCCGAGCCATCGATGCAGTTCGGCCACGGCGGTGGTGATCGGAAGCGGTATGCCGGCGGAACGCGCGTGGTCGCGGGCGGCGTCGAGATCCTTGACCATGTTGCCGACGCGTCCGGTGGGGGAGAGGTCGGCCTCGGCGAACTTGACGAAGAACTCCTGGAGCAGGGCCGAGTCGGCCCTGCCTCCGGTGAGGGCGGTGAGCACCTGCCGGGGCGGCAGACCGGCCCTGCGTACCAGGGTGGCTGCCTCGGCGAGTGCGGCGAATCCGCAGCCGACCAGTACCTGGTTGACGGACTTCACCAGCTGACCGGAACCGGCAGGGCCGAGATGCGTCAGCCGCGAGGCCAGCGCGCCGAGAACGGGCCGGGCGCGTTGGACGTGCTCGGCCTCGCCGCCGAGCATCAGGGTCAGTTCGCCACGCTCGGCACCCGGCGCACCGCCCGAGAGCGGGGCGTCGACCCAGCCGGCGCCCAGATGCGCGGCACGCTCGGCGAACTCTCGGGTGTGTCCGGGGTCGATGCTCGACATGTCGATCACCAGCACACCGTGCGGAGCCGTGCTCAGGACACCGTCCGGTCCGAAGACGACGTGGTCCACGATCTCCGCGGTGTTGAGGGACAGGATCACGGTGCCTGAGGGGGCAAGCGCGGCGGGGGACGGTGCCGTGGCCGCTCCGTCCCGGGCGAGTTCAGCGGCGGCCTCCGGTCGGATGTCGTACACGCGTACCGGGTGTGCGCAGGTGAGCAGTCGACGAGCGAGGGCGGAGCCCATCACCCCGAGCCCGGCGACGCCCACCTCCGTAGCTATGGACACCTGATGACCTCCTGAACAACATACTGTTATGAGAACAGCATGTTGGCTGTCATTGTGGGGCTGGTCAACCCTGCACACGGAAAGAAGAGGGAGCCTGAGGATGATATGGACAGCATATTGGCGTGATGGCCACATGCTGTTATCTTCTCGGCGTCGTGAGAAACGGAGACCTGTCATGAACGACGTCGGCGAGGTGGTGCTCGGCATCGATCTGGGCACCACGGCCACCAAGGTGGTCGCGGTGGACGCCTCCTACCGCCCGCTGTCGACCGTCGAACGCCCGGCGCTCCTGCGTACCGGGCGCGCCGGCGAAGCCGTCCATGACCCCGCGGTGGTGCTGGCCGGGGTCGCCGATGCGGTGCGCGACAGCGCGGAACACTGCGCGCGACAGGGGCTGACCGTACGAGGGCTGTCCTTCAGCGCGGCCCTCCACACCCTGCTCGCCCTCGATGGCGACGGTGACCCGCTCACACCCGCGCTGAGCTGGGCCGACACTCGGGCGGCCGACATCGCCCGACGCCTGCGGGCCGAACGCGGGGACGTTCTCCACCGCGCTACCGGCACTCCCGTGCACCCCATGGCACCGCTGGCCAAGCTCGCCTGGTTCGCCGTACACGAGCCGGAGCTGGTCCGGCGCACGAACGCCTGGTGCGGTGTGAAGGACTACGTTCTCTCCCGCTTCACCGGCCGACTGGTCACCGACCTCTCGTGCGCCTCCGCGACCGGGCTGTTGGACATCCACACCGCCGACTGGCACCCGCCCGCCCTGGAGGCCGCCGGAGTATCCGGTGGACGACTCCCCGAACTCGTCCCGCCGACTTCCGTCTTTTCGTTGCTGCCCGGACCGGCCGCCGAACTCGGCCTTCCCTCCGGACTGCCCGTGGTCGCGGGCGCCGGAGACGGTCCCCTCGCCAACCTGGCGGTCGGCGCCATCTCCCCCGCGACGGCCGCGCTCTCCCTGGGCACCAGCGGCGCGCTGCGCGTCGTACGCGAGCGGCCGGGCGTGGACGACGGATGCCGCGTCTTCTGCTACCACCTCGCCGACGGCCTGTGGGTCCTCGGCGGAGCGGTCAGCAACGCCGGAGTCGTCGCCCAGTGGGCCGCCGAGTCCTTCGGCGGCGTCGACGTCGCGGACCTGCTGAAGGAGGCGGCCGAGGTGGAACCGGGCTCCGAGGGCCTCATGGCACTGCCCCACCTCCTCGGCGAACGCGCCCCGTGGTGGGACCCCGATGCCCGGGGCGCCCTCGTCGGGCTGCGCCGCGGGCACGGCAGGGCCCACATGACCCGGGCCATGATCGAGGGAGTCGGACAGCAACTGGCGCTGGTCCGGGACTCGGTTCTCGCGGCCGGGGCCCCGATCACTTCGGTGCGTGCCACGGGCGGAGCGTTGCGGTCGCCGCTGTGGGCGGAGATCGTCGCGGCGGCGCTGGACATGCCGCTGGAGATCACCGACGACACGGCCGGCTCCGGGTTCGGGGCGGCCCTCCTCGGCTGGCGCGCGGTCGGCGCCGTGGACCACCTCTCCGCCCTGCCCGCCGACGTCTGGGCCCGCCCCCACCGCACCGTCCACCCGGACCCGGTCGCCGTGCGGCGCATGTCGCAGGCCCGGCCCCTGGTGGAGCGGTGCTACGAGACGCTGCGGGACCTCTGCGCGTAGCGCCCCCGTCCGGGAGCGGCGGCGATCGCCCACAGTCCGTCTGCCCACAAGTCCCACCTCCTCGTACGGCCACGGCCACGGCCCGGGTCGTCCGCCGGCCCGCCGATGAGCTGCGGGCAGACGATCAGATCGGCCGCCCGTCCCGCCCCATCCCGTCCCGTGAGGACGACCCCGACCCTGACCGGCCCCCGCGTGCTTTTCGCCGTCCCTCGCGCGCCGGACAACGGGGACGAGCCACAGGGCGACGGCCGGCGCAGCCTTGCCCAGCGGCATGTTCACCACGAGGATCCAGCGCTCGCCAGGCGAATGTGGTGAACAGCGCGCTGAACCCAGGGCGCGAGTACAGGGGGGAACACCCCCGGCCAGGTGAGCCCGGCGCCGTCCGCAGCGGGTCCCGTCGCCGCGTGGTGCACACGACGGAACCCGCTGTCGGACGGGCAGTCGGACGGGCACCGGCCCGAGGCCCCGGCGCACCCCACGATCGCCCGCATGAAGACGCGGCGGGCCCCGGCGGCTCCCCGCACCGCTGCTATCGCCAGGTCAGACCGAGCCCGCGGACGCGCCGTTCACGGCATGCACAGCGTGTCCGCCGAACTGCTGCCGCATCGCCGCCAGCGCCTTGAGCTGGGCGGCGTCCGGCTGGCGGGAGGCGAAGCGGGCGAAGAGCGCGGCGGTCATGGCGGGAGCGGAGACCGCGAGCCGCACCGCCTCCTCGACCGTCCAGCGTCCCTCGCCGGAGTCGTCGACCCGGCCGGAGAGTCCGCCCAGGGCGGAGTCCTGCTCCAGGGCGCGGACGAGGAGGTCGAGCAGCCAGGACCGTACGACCGTGCCGTGCCGCCAGGAGGCGAGCACCTTCGGCACGTCGGGGACGTACTCGCTGGCCTCCAACAACTCGTAACCCTCGGCGAGGGCCTGCATCATGCCGTACTCGATGCCGTTGTGGACCATCTTGGTGTAGTGGCCGGCGCCCACCGGGCCCGCATGGCAGATGCCGTCCTCCTCCGGCGCGAGCGCCTCCAGCAGGGGCCACACGCGGCGGACGTGTTCGTCCGCGCCGCCGCACATGACGGCGTAGCCGTTCTCCCGGCCCCAGATACCGCCGCTGACGCCGCAGTCGACGTAACCGACGCCGCGCTCGGCGAGCGTCCCGGCGTGCTCGGCGTCGTCGCTGAAGCGGGAGTTGCCGCCCTCGACCACCACGTCGCCCGGGGACAGCAGCTCGGCCAGCCGACGGATCGCCTGGCGCGTGGGGTCCCCGGCCGGGAGCATCAGCCAGATCACCCGGGGGGCGACGAGCTTGTCGACCAGTTCCTCCAGGGAGTTCACGTCACGGTCGGGGGAGGTGCGGCTGTAGCCGATCACCTCGTGGCCGCGGTCACGCCAGCGGGCCGCCATGTTGCCGCCCATGCGTCCGAGACCGACGATTCCTGTCTGCATTGCTCAGTCCTTGGAGGGGTCGTGGTGCGGATGGGCCTGGGAAGTGGGGTGCGGGCGGGAGGGAGCGTTGTCCTCGCGCAGCAGCCTGAGGACGACGCTGTTGTCGAGGTCACCGAGCCCCCGGTCGTCGACGGCCGCGTACAGGCGGGCGACGGTGGAGGACAACGGCAGCGCGACGCCCGCGTCGGTCGCGCTGTCGAGGACGAAGCCGAGGTCCTTGTGGAGGTAGCGGGCGGGCCCGGACGGCGTGAAGTCGCTCTCGGCGAGGTGGTGGCGCTTCTGCGCGAGCACCTCCGAGGAGGCGAGGCCGCCGGCCAGCACCTCCAGCAGGGCCGCCGGGTCGAGCCCGCCGCCCTCCCCGAGCACGACGGCCTCCGCGAGCGCCACCAGCGTCCCGGCGACGACCAGTTGGTTGCACGCCTTGGCGAGCGATCCGGCTCCGGTGTCGCCCATGCGGCGTACGGTCGAGCCCATGGCCCGCAGATACGGGCGGACGTCTTCGACGGCGTCCTGCGTTCCGCCCGCCATGATCGACAGGGTGGCGTCGCGGGCGCCCGTCACTCCGCCGCTCACGGGAGCGTCGACGACGCGGACGCCGTGTGGGCGGAGCTCCTCGGCCAGGGCGCGTACGGCAACGGGGGAGACGGTGCCCATCACCACGAGCGTGTCCATCGCCCGGCCCGCCGTGGCCGAGGCGGCCAGGCCCGCGAGCAATCCGTCCGGGCAGGCCCAGACATCCCGGACCTGGGGCAGGTCCGGCAGCATGGTCACGACCGTGCGGGCGCCGGCCGCCACCTCCCCCGGACTGTGCGCGGCCCGGCAGCCGCCGGCGACCGCCGCGTCGAGTGGTGCGCCGCGTCGGTTCCAGGCCAGGACGTCGAAGCCGGCCTTCGCCAGGTTGACTGCCATCGGAAGGCCCATCGCGCCGAGCCCGACGAAGCCGACGGTGTCCGAGCGGGAGGGCGGCGGGCTCACGGCCTGACCCCCGCCCGCGCGGGCCGGCTCGCGTCGTCCGCGAGCGCGCCCAGTCGTTCGGACAGGGAGGGGTGAGCGAGCACATCCCGGTTGACGACGAAACGCGGCAGTCGGCCGGTCGCCACGTCCAGCACGGCCCGGACCGCGCTGCCGCCGTTGCCCGCGGACATCTCGTCGGTCCAGGCCAGGCTGTGCGGACTGAGGACGACGTTGTCCATGTGCAGCAGCGGGTTGTCCGGCTCGGGCGGTTCGGTCTCGAAGACGTCCAGGCCGGCGCCTCTGATGCGGCCCGCCCGCAGTGCGTCGATCAGTGCCGTCTCGTCGACGATCGGGCCGCGGGCGACATTGAGGAGGACGGCATGGGGCTTCATCAGGGACAGCCGCCGGGCGTCCACGAGGTGGTGGGTCTCCTCGGTCAGCACGCACATCACGATGACCGCGTCCGACTCGGCCAGCACGGTGTCGGCGTCGGCGAGACGTACGCCCAGTTCCGCGGCGGTCTCCGACGGGCAGTAGGGGTCGTAGGCGATGATCTCGGTGTCGAACGGCCGGAGCAGCCCGACGAGGTCGCGGGCGGTGTTGCCGAGTCCGAGCAGGCCGATACGGCGGCCCGTGAGGCCGAGCCCCATCCACTGCTCCCGCTCGGCCCAGCGCCCCTGGCGTACCAGCCGGTCCTTGGCGGTCATGTTGTGCAGGAGCCCCAGCAGCATGGCGAGGGCGGCGGTGGCGACGGGCCGCCGGGCGCCGTCCGGGGTGATGGTCACGAGGGCGCCGTGGCGCGTGCAGGCGTCGAGGTCGACGGCGTCGTAGCCGACCCCGAAGCGGGCGAAGAGCACCGGGGGTGTGGTGAGGCCGGTGAAGGTGCGGGCGGTGACGGCGGGGCCCGCGAACAGGACGGCGTCGAGGCCGTCGACGTCCGGCGCGAGGAGCTCGTCGGTAGCGCGCGGCAGGTAGTGCCAGTCGATCCCGGCGGCGTCCAGCTCGCCCAGCCGGATGTCGCCCCACACATTGCGTCCGTCCGCGTCGAGGAAGTCGCGGCTGACCCCGACCGTGAAAGGGCCACCTGCCGACGGGAGGCCCGCCATCACAGCACCGCGACCGGGTTGACGGGCGAGCCCGTGCCGCCGGGGATGTTCAGCGGCGCGACCACGAGCAGGAACTCGTACCGGCCCTGCGCCGCGCAGGCGGCCGACAGCGCCTCCAGGTCGAGATTGTCCAGGAGCGGTACGCCCATCGCGGTGATGGCGAGGGCGTGCACGGGGGAGTGCAGCCCCTCGACGGGCGAGGGACGTACGTCGCTGTCGCCGTCACCGCCGAGCAGGGAGATCCCGCGTTCGGCCAGTAGGGGTACGGCGTCCACGTGGAAGCCGGCGCTCGCGTTGTCCGGGTTCCAGGGGCCGAGTTCGGCGCGCCGCCGGAAGTGGCCGGAACGCAGCAGCACCGCGTCGCCCTCGCCGACGCTCACGCCCAGCGCCTTCTCCGCGGCGACGACGTCCTCGGCGTGCACGGCGGTGCCGGGCTCCAGCCAGTCGATGCCGAGGGCGGCGGGCAGGTCGATCAGTACGCCCCTGGTGACGAGGGGGCCCAGCGCGGAGACGGCGCCGAAGTGGGCGCCGGCGGCGTCGACCACCTCGCGGGCGGTGCGGCCGTCATAGAGCTGACCGCGATAGGCGATGTGGGACAGCGCGTCGAGGTGACTGACGCCCTTGCCGTGGTAGTCGACGGCGATGAAGTCCTTGTGGCAGGACGGTTCGGGGGCCTCGACGTCGCCGAGGTCGGACATGTAGTGCAGCGCGGGCTTACCGTTGTCGGGGCCGGGCACGGTGTTCCAGGGCAGGGCCATGGGGACGGTGACGCCGCTGCGGACGAGGGCGGTGGCCCGCTGGACGTGGGCGGGGGTGACCCGGTTCCACGCGCCACGGTCGGCGGGGGTCCAACTGCCCCAGGTCCGTACGGCGGCGAAGAGGGAGTCGAACTCCTCGCGAGACAGAGGGGGGCCGTTGTCGGGCGGAGGGGGCGGGGAGTCGGGCGGGCTGCTGGTCATGAGGTGCTCAGCGCTCCAAGGCTCGGAGGGTGTCGTTGGCCGGCTTACAAGGCGCGCTACGGTCGGCGGACTCGGCGAATCCCGATGCAAAGCGCGCGGCGACGGCATTGTCGTTCGGCGACAGACGAGAGACAATAACAACATGCTGAACTTCGAACAGAATGATGGGTGGAATCGACGGTGAGCGCAAGCGACCCGGGAAGCCTCGTCCCGGCGGTGACCCGCGCGGTGGCGATTCTCGACGTGCTCGGCGAGGCGGAGGGCCGCCCGCTGTCGGTCAGCGAGATCGCGCGTGCCCTGGACCTGCCCAAGTCCTCGACGGGCAATCTCTGCGCCTCCCTGGAGGCGGCGGGCATGATCACGCGCAACGGCGCGGGCTTCGCGCTCGGGCGCAAACTGGTGGAGCTCGGCGGCCGGTACCTGTCCACGGTGGACCAGCTGCGCGACTTCTACGAGTTGTGCCGGCGCAGCTCGCACATCTCGCAGGAGACCGCCCGGGTGGCCGTTCTCGACGGCCTGGACGTGCTGTACCTGGCCAGGTACGACGGCACCCAGCCGTTGCGGCTCACCGCCAACATCGGCGACCGTTTCCCCGCGAACTGCACGGCCACCGGCAAGGCCATCCTCTCCACGCTGGATCCGGCGGTGGCGGAGGACCGGCTGCGCGGCCGTACGCTGCCCGCGCTGAGTGAACGGTCCATCACCTCGGTGCCCGCGCTGCTCCAGGACCTGGCGCAGGCCCGGGAGCGGGGTTACGCGGTCGACGACGAGGAGGCGACGGCGGGTGTGCTGTGTCTGGCCGTGCCGGTATCAGGCTTCCGCACCGACTCAGCACCCTTCGCGATCAGCGTCACCGTGCTCAAAGCGCGGCTCGACGACGAGTTCCGTGCGGCACTCCTGAAGGATCTGCGCGCCATCGCGGCGGGCATGGAGAACCCCATGCTCCCGCCGGGGGCGTCGGAGAGGGGTCGATGAGGTGAGGCGGGGCCCCCGCCTCCGCCTGAGGTGATCGTCGTCGCGGCGGCCGTACGGAAATCTCTCCGTACGGCCGCCGCAACGTTTGGGCAACTTATGACAACGGGAGTATTGACCAACATGCTGTGATGCGTTCAGGATGCTGGTCGAGCCGATGGATCGGTCCTCGGCCTGCAGATCCCGGAGAAGTCCGTGAACGACGCTCCTGACGACATGGCCGCCAGTTCTCCGTCGCCCGACGGGCGCGCGGCCTCCCGCCCGATCGTGACGATCCGCGGCCTGCGCAAGCGGTTCGGCGGCACTCTCGCGCTCGCCGATGTGGACCTCGACATCCACGCCGGCAGCGTCCTTGCCCTGTTGGGGCACAATGGTGCCGGAAAATCCACACTTATCAAGATCCTCGCCGGTGTCTATCGCGCCGACGAGGGCCAGGTCACCATCGCCGACCACCCTCTCGGCTCCGGCGCCGCGAGCGCCGAGATGTCCTTCATCCACCAGGACCTGGGCCTCGTGGAATGGATGACCGTGGCCGAGAACGTCGCCCTGGGCACCGGCTACCCCCGCCGCGCCGGGCTCGTCTCCTGGCGGCAGGTACGCCGGCGCTGCACCGAGGCCCTGGAGATAGTCGCCGGGCACCTCGACCCGGACGCCGCCGTCGCCGACCTCACCCGCGCCGAACGCTCCCTCGTCGCCATCGCCCGCGCGCTGGCCACCCGCGCCCGCCTCATCGTCCTCGACGAACCCACAGCCAGCCTCCCCGCCGCCGACTGCGCGAGGCTCTTCGACGTCCTGCACACCCTGCGCGACCGAGGCCACGCCATCGTCTACGTCAGCCACCGCCTCGACGAGGTGTACCAGGTGGCCGACCGCTACGCCGTCCTGCGCGACGGACACCTCATCAGCGAGGGCCTCCTCGCCGACCACGGCCCCGACCGGATCGTGCGCGACATCGTCGGCCACGAGCCGGAGAGCCACCGTCCGACGGCCCCGCGCACCACCTCCGCGTCCGCCTCCACCGTGCTGCGCATGTCCGGCGCCACCACCGAGGGCGCCGGCCCCGTCGATCTCGAACTGCGCGCCGGGGAAGTCCTCGGCATGGTCGGCCTCACCGGAGCCGGACACATGCACCTCGGCCGCGCCCTCGCCGGCTCCCGGCCCCTCACCGGCGGCCAGGTGCTCCTGGACGGCAGGCCCTACCGCCCCGGCTCGGTCTCCGCCGCCGTCGACGCGGGCATCGGCTTCGTCACCAGCAACCGCCAGGAGGAGGGCTGCGCCCTCGAACTCTCCGTCCGCGAGAACTTCCTGGCCAACCCCCGGGCGGACGCCCGCTCCCCGTGGCGCTGGATCAGCCCCAAGCGGGAACGCGCCCAGGCCAGGTCACTCGTCGAGCGGTTCGGCGTACGACCCGGCGATCCCGAGGCCCCCATCGCCACCCTCTCCGGCGGCAACCAGCAGAAAATCATGATCGGCCGCTGGCTGCGCCTGAGCCGCCGCGTGGTGATCCTCGAGGAACCGACCGCCGGAGTCGACGTCGGCGCCAAGGCCGAGATCTACCGCCTCCTCGACGACGCCCTCGCCGAAGGACTCGCCGTCCTGCTCATCTCCACCGACTTCGAGGAAGTCGCCGACGTCTGCCACCGCGCCCTGGTCTTCGTCCGGGGGGTGGTCACGGCCGAACTGTCCGGCGCAGCCCTCACCGTCACCGAACTCACCCACGCCGCGTCGGCCATGCCGGCGCTGACCGGAACGGGCAACCACTGATGGCCACCGAGACCACATCCTCCCGCCGCGATCAGGGAACCACGACCGGCAGCGACCCCGACAGGAGCAAGCGCACGAACACCACACCCCGTGCCCGCCGGTCCAGCGGCAGCCGCGCGCGCGGCCATCTGATCGGCACCTACGGTCTGCTCACCCTCACCGTCCTGCTCTTCCTCGTCTTCTCCTTCGCCCTGCCGGACACGTTCCCCACTCTCGACAACATCTCCTCGATCCTGTCCAACCAGTCGATCCCGGCCATGCTCGCCCTCGGCGCGATGATCCCCATCGTCACCGGCAAGTTCGACCTCTCCGTCGGCTACGGCCTCGGCCTCGCCCATGTGCTGACGATGCAGCTCATCGTCAACAACGGCTGGGCCTGGCCCATGGCCTGCCTGGTCGTCGTCATCGGCGGCGGCATCATCGGCGTGTTCAACGGACTGCTCGTCGAGTTCGCCAAGATCGACTCCTTCATCGCCACCCTCGGCACCGGCAGCGTGCTGTACGCCTGCACCGGCTGGATCACCGACGGCGCCCGCATCGTCCCCGGCCCGCAGGGACTGCCCCCGGCCTTCACCGACCTGTACGACTCCAAACTCCTCGGCCTGCCCGTCCCCGCCTTCTACGTCCTCGGCCTCGCCGTCATCCTCTGGCTGCTCCTGGAGCGGCTGCCGCTCGGCCGCTACCTGTACGTCATCGGCTCCAACGCCCGAGCCGCCGACCTGGTCGGCATCCCCACCCGGCGCTACGGCATCTACGCCTTCGCCGGCTCCGGGCTCGTGGTCGGCTGCGCGGGCGTCCTGCTCGCCGCCCAGCAGCAGATCGGCAACCCCAGCGTCGGTATGGACTACCTGCTGCCCGCCTTCGTCGGCGCCCTGCTCGGCTCCACCGCCATCAGGCCCGGCCGCGCCAACGCCGCCGGTACGGTCGTCGCCGTCGCCATCCTCGCCATCGGCCTCGCCGGCATCCAGCAGATGGGGGCCGAATTCTGGGCCACCTCCCTGTTCAACGGCGGCACCCTCCTCCTCGCCGTCGGCCTGGCCGGCTACTCCGCCCGCCGCAGGCTGCGCGCCGGCGCCAACGCCACCCGGACGTCACTGTCCGAGCCGTCGCCGTCCGCCGCACCGACCGCCTCCGTGCGGACATCCCTCGCCTCCGCGGAATCCACACCCCCGCCACCGGCCGCGACACCGGAGTGATCCGTACCGCCGCCCCCTCTCACGTCGAGGCGGCCGACCCCACCTCCATCCCCTCGATACACCCCCCGCTGCCGTCCTCCCCTCCCCGTACGCCATTCAAGGAGCCGTCCGTGTCGCACCACCACACCCGCCAGGCGACCCTGAGAACCGTGGCCGCCCTCGCCGTGGTCACCGCCTTCGCCGCAGGCTGCACCCGAGGATCCCAGTCCGGCACCGCCGGCACCGCGGCCGACACCAAGGGCGGCTGCCCCGCCGTCCTCGCCAAGGCCAAGGCAGCGGTCAAGGCGGCCGAGGACGTCAACGCTCCCTGGGACGGCCCCACCACCGGTCCCAAGGCGGTCGCCGGCAAGACCATCGTCTACGTCGCCCAGAGCATGACCAACCCGGGAGTGGCCGGCGCCGCCGAAGGGGCCAAGGAGGCCGCCAAGGCCATCGGCTGGAAGATACGGATCATCGACGGCCAGGGCACCCCGGCCGGCATCCAGGCCGCACTCAGCCAGGCCGTCGCCGTCAAGCCCGACGGCATCGTGCTCTCCGGCTTCGACCCCAAGTCGACCGCCCAGCAGGTCGCCCAGGCCGACACCGCCGGTATCCCGCTCATCGGCTGGCACGCCGTGGACGCCCCCGGCCCCAGCAAGGACCCCAAGCTCTTCAGCAACATCACCACCAAGGTGGAGGACGTCGCCAAGATCAGCGCCGACTGGATCATCGGTCAGTCCAACGGCCGGGCCGGCGTGGTGGTCTTCACCGACGCCTCCATTCCCTTCGCCAAGGGCAAGTCGGACCTGATCGAGAAGGAACTCGCCACCTGCTCCGACGTCAAGGTACTGACGACGTCCAACATCCCCATCGCCGACGCCAGCAGCCGCACCCCCCAGGAGGTGTCCGCGCTGCTGTCCCGCTTCGGCGCCAAGTGGACCAGCTCGGTCGCCATCAACGACCTCTACTTCGCCGACGCCGCCCCGGCCCTGCGCGCGGCCGGGAAGAAGGGCAACGGGGCTCCCTTCAACATCGGCGCGGGCGACGGCGACCCGTCCGCCTTCCAGCGCATCAACAGCAAGCAGTTCCAGACGGCGACGGTGCCCGAGCCGCTGACCGAGCAGGGCTGGCAGATGGTCGACGAGTTCAACCGCGCCTTCGCCGGCAAGCCCGCCAGCGGCTACGTCGCCCCGGTCCACATCACGACGGCCGACAACAGCGGCGGCAAGTCGTCCTGGGACCCCAGCGGGTACCGCGAGGCCTACCGGAAGGTCTGGGGGAAGTAACCCGGCCGACCCGAGCCGACCACACGCCACCCTTCCCGCTCGCCCCGGCGGGAAGGGCGGCGTCGTGCTCGTGTCCTTCCCCGCCCTGCCCTCCGCCTCGCACACCCAGGAGTTCGCTCGTGCACCCGTCCCCGCCCGTGGACGCATCCCGCCCTGCCTCCGTCACCCCCTCCGTCACAGACCTCGCGTGGACCGAATTGGACCAGCGGGCCGTCGACACCGCCCGGATCCTGGCCGCCGACGCCGTCCAGAAGGTCGGCAACGGCCATCCGGGGACGGCGATGAGCCTTGCGCCCGCCGCGTACACCCTTTTCCAGGGAGAGCGTTCTGCCGCCGTCCGTCAAGGCGCGTGTCGCGGTCGAGGCCGGTATCGGACTGACCTGGCACAAGTACGTCGGTGACGCCGGCCGCATCGTTTCGCTGGAGCACTTCGGCGCTTCGGCCGACGGCAAGGTCCTCTTCCAGGAGTTCGGCTTCACCGCGCAGAACGTGGCCGCGGTCGCGCAGGAATCACTCGGGTCCGAGACACCGAGAGGCACGCCTCGCGTGACTGATGATCCGCTGGAGCGACTGTCCGGCGAAGGCGTCTCGATCTGGCTGGATGATCTCTCCCGCGGCCGGATCACGTCCGGGAGCCTGGCCGGACTCGTGCACAAGCGGCACGTGGTCGGTGTCACCACCAACCCGACGATCTTCCAACAGGCGGTCGGCGACGCGAGCGGGTATGCCGAGCAGATCTACGACATGGCCCTGCGCGGGGTGACGGTCTCCGAGGCCGTTCGCGTGATCACCGCGGCGGACGTCCGCGACGCCGCCGACATCCTGCGCCCCGTCTTCGACACCACCCGGGGACGCGACGGCTGGGTCTCCATCGAGGTCGAGCCCCGGCTCGCACACGGCACGGACGCGACCGCCGCCGAAGCGAGGCACCTCTCCTGGCTCGTGGACCGCCCCAACACGCTCATCAAGATCCCGGCGACCAGAGCGGGGCTCCGGGCGATCACCGAGGTCATCGGCCTCGGAATCAGCGTCAACGTCACGCTGATCTTCTCGCTGGAGCGCCACCGCAAGGTCATGGAGGCCTACCTGGCCGGTCTGGAGAAGGCCAGGGAGCGGGGCCTCGATCTCTCCAAGATCCACTCGGTGGCTTCGTTCTTCGTCTCGCGAGTCGACACCGAGATCGACAAGAGACTGGAAGCCCTGGGCACTCCGGAGGCCGCGGCACTGCGCGGCAAAGCCGGCATCGCCAACGCCCGCCTCGCCTACCAGGCGTACGAGGAGGTGTTCGGTTCGGCCGACGGTTCGAGGCCGTCCTCGCAGCGATGGGCGGTGCTGCACCGGCTGCACGCCAACAAGCAGCGCCCGCTGTGGGCCTCGACCGGGGTGAAGGATCCGGCCTACCCCGACACCAGGTACGTCACCGAGCTGGTCGCTCCGGGCGTCGTCAACACCATGCCCGAGGCCACATTGGAGGCCACCGCCGACCATGGCGAGATCAACGGCAACTCCATCGCCGGCACCTACGAGCAGGCCCGCGCCCACCTCGATGCCCTGGAGAAGCAGGGGATCTCGTACGTCGGAGTCGTGCAGGCCCTGGAGACCGAGGGGATCCGGAAGTTCCAGCAGTCCTGGGACAGCCTGCTGGAAGCGGTCCGCGCCGCCCGGCCACTGCAACACTGAGAGTGCACGCTCACCGCACCGACGTGCGGTGGCGTCGTCGTGAAGCGAGGGGCTGCTGGTCTGGTGGCCGGACAGCAGCAGAGGCCGATCCCGGTGAGACCACTTGCGCAAGTCCCCGGGTCGTAGGCGCGTCGGCTGCTGTCGAAGATCCTTTCGAGGTGGCGCGCATGCCGACCGCGTGCAGGCCCTGGCGCGGGTGCCGGTCGGTGATTTCGGCGACGATGTGGCGGATCGCGGGCCGGTCGGGACCTCGCCGGGACTGGCCCTGGGGGCGTCCAGGAGGGTGTGGGCGGTCTGCTCGGGCCGTTGCCCGACGGGATCGTCGCCGGGCAGTACGCGGCTGAAGTCGCTGGGCCGGCTCCGTCCGGCACGCTGGGCAGGGTCCGTGAGTTACGGAACAGGGACAACTCGGTGCAACCGTCCCCCACCCGTCCGCGTCTCCGGTCCTGCCCAGCGGGAATGCCGGGCCATGGTGCGACGGGAGTGACGAGTGAACCGATCCAGAGGATGGGCGAGACGGGTGTCCCAGATGGCCGCCGCGGGGCTGATCGCGGGGCTGGTCGTGGCCTGCGGGCCGAAGGACTCGGCTGCGGGGGAAACGGCCGGGAGCGGGAAGCCGGACAAGACCTCGAAGCCGGCGACCGCCACACCGGCCAAGACGCCCGGCAGCCCGGCGAAGACACCCGGCACCCCCACCACGCCTCCGTCCCCGAAGCCGAGCAGTACGGCGGCCGACGGTGCCAAGGCCCTGACCTGCGAGCAGCTGCGGAACGCGTCTCTGGACGGCGGAGGGTTGGAGGGATACGGCATCTCGGGAGCCGCCCTCAGCGCAGGACGCTGGGAGGGCGCGGACGGTGTCGTGATCGAGTTGCAACCGCAGTGCGCGATCGGTGACATCACCGGGGACAGCGCGCCCGACGCCGTGGGAGCCCTGAAGATCTCGACCGGCGGCACCGGAAAGTTCTACACGCTGGTGACCTGGCGCAACGACGGCGGCACCCCCGTCCCCGCGGCCGCCGCCGAGCTCGGCGACCGTACGCCTGTGGTCTCCATCGACTTCCCGTCCGGCGGGGCACCACGACAGGTGACCGTCGTCCACCGCACCCGCGGCGATGACGATCCGGCAGCCGTCGTCACCCTCACCCGTACCGCTGTGTACGAGGTCAGCGAGCCCACCATGGTGGAACTGCACCACAGCGACGCCCCGTACACGCCGTAACCGGCGGCAACCTGGACCGGCGGTACCGCTCAGGGCCGGGTTTCCACGACAGAGACCCGGAAGGGGCCCGACTGGGTGCTCAGCGTGCGGATCACCGGCGGATTCGAGCTCGTGCAGCTGATCGGGGGCAGGCATGGCGCCTGCGTGCCAACGCCCCGGCGCATCGATCCGTCGGCCGGGACGGCTCGGTTCGAGGAAGGGGGCGACGCCGCTGACGTCAGGGGGACGTCAGCGGGCTGGAGGTCGTCGGGTCATGCGCGGTGCCAGCGGGCGGGGTGTCGCCACCGGCCGGAGGTGCGTGGGCGACGTCGACGCCGCCTTCAAGGCGGTGTTGCCGATGTAGTGAGGGCCCCCGCGGTCGTTGTACTGCCGTGCAGCAACGTGCGGGGGACCGGCCGGGGACCGGCGACCGAACGCCGGCGATCGCCTCGCGCGTCTCGCGGACCTTCACTCTCTCCCAGCCCCTCACCGACGGGCGGTAGTCCAGCCTCTCGAAGGCCACCTCTTCCATCCCGACTGACCCCCACGTCAGTCACTCGCGCACGACGTCGGCCTGGGTGGTCGACGGGCACAGGGCCCATGGTGCCGACAACCTCCGCGCGGCGAACACCGGTTCCAGCACGGTCACGTCCCGGCATCTGTGCGGCGCCCGGCCACGATTTCCTGGGCTGATGACCAGCGGCGCGGACGTGAAGTACCACATCGCTCCGGACGGCAAGATGCTCTCCGTCGCGGTCGTTGAATCTTCCGGCATCCGGCCGGGAGGCGGCGGGGATGCCTACCGCCGGTTCCGGGGCATCAGGCCCGCGCGGCGGGCGAGTTCGTCCTCCGGTCCGGTGCCTTGGCGCTTGCCCGGCGTGGAGCGGACGACGTAGCGGAAGGGCAGCCCGCCAGGTTCGGCGATCATGCCGCCGAACCGGGTGTCACCGGCGAACCACACCCGGTCTGCCGGGCGGGGCCCCCCGGGGCGGGGGCCGTCCCAGCCGTCCGCGGGGACGGGGAACGAGCAGTGGCTCTGGCCGTCCGGCTGGAGCAATACCACCCGTCCATCCCTTCCCCAACGGCGGCCCTGGACCCGCTCGCCCTCGGCGGCGACCACCCGGACCTCCTGCGTCCGCACGGGCCAGACCTGCCAACCGTAGGTGCACATCACCAGCCGCTCCCGGCGTCGAGCCCGGCGCCACAGCAGCGTCAGGCCTGCCGTGACGGCGATGACGGGGACCAGGAAGGCGGCGGCGACCAAGCCGGGGGCGGACCCGGGACCGGCCAGGGAGAGGACTGCCGCCAACAGCAGCACTTCGGCGGCCGATGCGAGGACGCCCCACCGGAGGCCGCGCTCACGCCGCCGCAGGACGTCATCGACGCCCGGGGTGTCCAACGCCGCTCCCGGCAGCACCTCGTAGCCGTACTCCGCAGCGATCATCACACTTCCCCTCCCGCACTGGCCGTGGTGCGGCGGTTCGCCGGCGTCGCCAAGGCCTTGGGCGGCGGCTCGCGGGTCCCACCGCGACCAGAGCCTACTGGCCGCGCCTGCGGCTCGGCCCGCGCACCGGAGTCAAGTGGTACGCCGCTGGGGGCCGCCTGACGGGGTGTACGGCGGGGAGGTGGCCAGGCCCGGGGCGTGCGGGACGCGATCGAGGGGGTCCGGGGAAGAGCACCGGCCGTCACCGGCGGCCCGGGCATCGACGATCCAAGACCCGGCTGACCAGATGGACACGAGAGCGTCGACGCCCAGCGAGTGTTCCGCGACCGCGGTACGGCGAGTGAGGCCCCGATGGGGTGTCGCGAACCGCGACGAGGCGCAGGTGCGCTGACCGGGGCGGATGCCCGGCCGCAGGGGGCCAGCTGTCTGTTGGTCGCTGTTCCGTTCGTGGGCGACTACCTCGCCGCCAGATCCATGAAAATCTGTATTGGCCAGAGTAGACATTGGGCGATGGGCCGGTTATGGTTTCTCTCGTAGCCGAGATCAAGAGGGCCCGGCAGAGATGAACTGCCTGGCAGCAGTACGTAGTTGTAAGTGCAGGACGGTGCGGCGGTGGAGTTCCGAAGCCAGGGTTGTCGCAGGACGGTGACGGGACTGACGGCCGGACCGGGTGGCCCGCAGTGATCAGGGGTCGCCACGAGCAGGACCGCAGTACCCGCAGTGCAGTTTTTCGAGTGGTACCCCGGTAAAGGCGTCTGACTGCGGGCGCGCGTACCGGGAGGTTCGGCAGTGGGGTTCTAAGCCAGAGCAGATGCAGGACGGGCGACGGGGCTGGCTGTCGAAGCGTGGCGCTGTGGCAGGCCACCAGCAGTACCGCAGTACCGGTTTGGCAAGTGAGTGACCAGAGGAAGAACGGAGGAGCCCAGCGCCATCAGGATCGCCCGGACGAACAGTGGGTCCGGGTACCGCAGGACATCGATAGTGAGGTGGTCTCCGGTCACGCATCCGCGATCCCCGTACCCCCGGCAGCGTTCAGGCCGGGCTCGCGGAAACAGAAGGCCGGCGCATTACTGGGGCCGGCAGATGGTGTAGCAGTTCCTTCGGGGCCCTGGTGCAAGATGGCACCAGGGCCCCTCCACATGTCCACAGAGAGGTGCGATGACAGCAGACGATTTCTTCGGCCGTCTTGATGACGACGACTATCCCGCCTACACCATGGGCCGGGCCGCCGAGATGCTCGGCACCACCCAGAGCTTCCTCCGCGCCATCGGCGAAGCCCGCCTCATCACCCCGCTGCGCTCCGCAGGCGGACATCGCCGCTACTCCCGCTACCAGCTGCGCATCGCCGCCCGCGCCCGCGAACTCGTCGACCAGGGCACTCCCATCGAGGCAGCCTGCCGCATCATCATCCTCGAAGATCAACTCCAAGAAGCCCAGCGCATCAACGCCGAGCACCGCCGCGCCGCCGAAGCGTCCGAACCACCCGCAGCCTGAGCCAGTGGGGTCATCGCCTCGGATGGCAGGGTTTACGGCGTGTAGCGCCTGTGTCAGTTGTCGTGGTGGGAGGGTCTCCATCACCTACGTCTTCGGCGTGGGCGTTCTGCTGTGCTGCTGGACCAGGCGGTCACCCCCGCCTTGGAGGCGACGACGCTGCGGTCCTGGTCGCCTGCGTACTGGTCGTCGGCGGCCACGGTGTGGCTCGGTAGAGACAGGCGCGCCGGGCCGGGGGAGATACTGCGAGGTCGTGGCTGCGGGCGGCGTGGCTGTTGAGGGACCGCATACCCGGTGTGGTGCGGCCGTCGTGCGGTTCGGGGCAGCAGACGTTCGGACACTCGTCCAGGCTCGGAGGAGGACTGGCCGTCCAGCAGGGTCGTCCGACCCGCGGTCTGGGCGCAGGCCGTGCCAGGCGGTGAGTTCGAGATCGCGGAGTCGCCATCTCCGATGGCCTGTGTTTTGAGGTCAGGAGATGGCCGGACTCGACGAACGCTGGACCGATCATCCCCCCGGTCGCGGCGGGTTGGGGGCCGGGTCATCTCGCCGACAGCCGTGAGGATCTGTCGGGTCGGAGGCGGTTCCTTCACCTGTCAGGCCCGCAGCACCTCGGCCTTGATGTTGGCGGGAGGCAGGTGAGCGGTGCCCGAGGATCACTGTGCACGCCTGCCGGCCTGCCCGCCGGGCCTGTCTCACCAGCGGCCAGCGGCCCGGATGTGCGGCGAGACCCGCGCACGGGCCACCAGGGTGCACGCCGGGCAGAACTCTCCACCGACAATGCGCGCTCTTTTGAGCGCTACACGGTACCGCTGTTCCTGAAACGCTGCGCTTCGGGTCGGCCAATATCTATATCCGCGACGTGAGGGTTTGGCACGTGGCGCGGAAAGTGTTTTTGCTGCTATAGGCAGGACGGGGCTGCTTACGGCACTCGGCTCGCCATCTCATGCTACTGTCGATCTCAGTTGCAGTTGTGGTTCCCAAAATCTGCGTCGGAATTTTTCGCCACTGGCGACTTTTTCGTATGGCCGGTTGTTTCCGGACGGGGCATCATCGCGGCGACCCGGTATCCGTGCATCGCGGGTCCCGGCGTACTGCCCAAGAGGAGACATGACATGGCGTCAGGCACTGTGAAGTGGTTCAACGCGGCCAAGGGATTCGGCTTTATCGAGCAGGACGGTGGGGGCGCGGACGTGTTCGCCCACTTCTCGAACATCGCCGCCCAGGGTTTCCGCGAGCTGCTCGAAGGCCAGAAGGTCACTTTCGATATCGCGGCGGGCCAGAAGGGCCCGACGGCCGAGAACATCGTCATCGCCTGACGCTGGCGCGCACTTCGTAGCTGGGGCCCGCATCCCTCGGGGTGCGGGCCCCAGCTACGGACATGTGCCGCAGTGGTGAGACCTGCGGGACGAGGAGCGTCCGTGGTCCCTCGTCAAGGGACGCGCGCCTGGTCCAAGGTGCAACCGGTAGGCATCTGGGATGTCACATCCCTGTGGTGCCAGAAATTCCGTCGATGCAATCCGCGCCAGATCTACCGCACTCCGCATTCTTTTTTGCATTCTATTCGCATTCTATTCGGTCCGTGCTTGTGATTCCCTGCGCTGCTTCTGCTGCGGGAGTTCCTTGATACGTGCCGTATCAAGGAAGGTTTTCGATGAACCCCGCACGTACGAATTCCCGTTCTTCCCGCCGCAGCCGTGGCGACGGCACCGCTTTCGGCGCCGGCGCCGGCGCCGGTTCGAGGCGGGGCGGCCGTTTCGGATCGTCCACTCCGAGCCGTTCTGGGGGTCCGAGCCGTTCGGGCGGCCACGGCCGGCGGCCCGCAGCCGTCCAGGGTGAGTTCGCCCTGCCGGAGACGATCACTCCCGCACTCCCCGCGGTCGAAACCTTCGCCGCCCTCGACATGCCCAAGCAGCTGCTGGCGGCGCTGACCGCCCAAGGCGTGAGCGTCCCGTTCCCGATCCAAGGCGCGACCCTGCCCAACACTCTCGCGGGCCGCGACGCCCTGGGACGCGGGCGCACCGGCTCCGGCAAGACCCTCGCTTTCGGTTTGGCCTTGCTGGCCCGCACCGCCGGACAGCGAGCCGAGCCCCGCCAGCCGCTGGCCCTGGTCCTCGTGCCCACGCGTGAGCTGGCCCAGCAGGTGACCGACGCGCTCACCCCCTACGCCCGCTCGGTGCAGCTGCGTCTCGCCACGGTCGTGGGAGGAATGTCGATCGGCAGGCAGGCCAATGCGCTGCGCAGTGGAGCCGAGGTCGTCGTCGCGACGCCGGGCCGTCTCAAGGACCTCATCGACCGCGGGGAATGCCGACTGAACCAGGTCGCGATCACCGTCCTGGACGAGGCGGACCAGATGGCCGACATGGGCTTCATGCCCCAGGTCACCGCGCTCCTGGACCAGGTCCGCCCCGAGGGCCAGCGCATGCTGTTCTCCGCCACCCTCGACCGTAACGTCGACCGCCTGGTTCGCCGCTATCTCGTCGACCCGGTCGTCCACTCCGTCGACCCGTCCGCGGGTGCGGTCAGCACGATGGAGCACCACGTGCTGCACGTCCACGGCGCGGACAAGCACTGGACGACGACGCAGATCGCGGCACGCGAAGGCCGGGTGATCATGTTCCTGGACACCAAGCACGCCGTCGACCGTCTGACGCAGGACCTGCTGAACAGCGGGGTGCGGGCTGCCGCCCTGCACGGCGGCAAGTCACAGCCGCAGCGCACCCGCACCCTGACCCAGTTCAAGACCGGGCACGTCACCGTGCTCGTGGCCACGAACGTCGCAGCCCGCGGCATCCACGTCGACAACCTCGACCTCGTCGTCAACGTCGACCCGCCGACCGACCACAAGGACTACCTGCACCGCGGTGGCCGCACCGCGCGCGCCGGCGAGTCCGGCAGCGTCGTCACCCTGGTCACCCCCAACCAGCGCCGCGACATGACCCGCCTCATGACCGCCGCCGGCATCTCGCCCCAGACCACCCAGGTCCGCTCCGGCGAGGAGGCACTCAGTCGGATCACCGGCGCCCGGACACCCTCCGGCATCCCGGTGACGATCACCGCGCCGGTCGCCGAGCGGCGTCAGCGCAGCACGTCGTCCTCACGCGGCCGACGCAGCACCGCCTCGGCCGCCCGGCGCAGGACCCAGCAGTCCTCGTTCGACTCGGCGGCGTAACGGCTTCGTTCGGTTCAGGAAAACCGGCCCACCTCTGTAGGAGGCACGTTTTGACGATGGTTCAGATGCAGCTTCGTTCGACGGGCGCCGCCGACCCCGTGCTCCGGACGGTGGCAGACGCCATGGAAACCGCCGGACCGCAGGCCTGCGACGACATGACCGTCGAGGTGGCCCTGTCCGTCATGGCGAGCGTCCGCTCTGGGCACCTGCTCGTCTGCGACGACGACGGCGTGTGCACCGGACTCGTCACCCGGGCCCAGCTCACCGCGGTCCGCGACAGCTCCGTGTACCCGGACCGGGTCCAGCTGCGGGACATCCTCGTCGACCCGGGGCCCTTCGCCTCCCTCGTGACCACGATGGCCGAGGCCGAGCACGCGATGCGCTACCGTCGCCTCGATGCCCTGCCCGTGGTCGACGAACACGGCAACGCCCTGGGCGTCCTTGCCCTGGCCCGCTGACCGCCTCGACCGCGGCAAAACCATTCCCTCGTTCTTCTCCCTGTGAGGCATCATGCGCTTTGTCATCGCCCGCTTCCCCTTCGACCTCACCAAGAGCGGCGTCCTGGAATCGATGAAGGGCGTCAAGCCCGAGGAAGTCATCGGGGCGTCCGTGACCATCGGTCGTCGTACCTATCCCGTCAAGCAGGTCGGGCAGGTCATCACCCGCCAGGACCGCCGCGACTTCAGCGCCGACGAGGTCCTGCGGGCCATGACCCAGCTCGGCTTCACCTGCCGCGACCTCTCCCGAGCCGCCGCACCCGCGCGCATTCTCAGTCCGCTGCAACAAGCCTCCGCCATGCTCGGGGCCCCCGCAGCGGTCTGACCGACGGGCAGGCGTGAGCCGCCACAGAAGATCGGCGTCATCAACGCCTTCTGCCGTAACCAGCCACACAACAAGTGCCACGCATCGATGAACCGGTGATCGATTCCGAAGACCGGGAAGCAGCAGGCGGCCGCCAGCCGCCTGCTGCTGTACTGCGTCGACGCGCCCCTCGCTGAGTCAGCGGCTGAGCGGCCTTCGAGCGCCGCCCTTCGTGATGCTGCAAGCACACCAGCGCCGAGCTCTCCGATCACTGCCGCGCACACCCCAACCCCGGGTACAGCAGGCTGTACCAGCCCGTGCCGCCCCCGTGCCCCGTACTACCCCCGTCGCCTCGCGTCCTGCAGGTAGTGCAGGACCGCCGCCACCCGGCGGTCCACCTGGTCGGCCGGGGACAGGTCGAGCTTGGCGAAGATACTGCGGATGTGCTTGTGGACCGCGCCGTCCGTGACCACGAGGCGCCCCGCGATCGCGCTGTTGCCGAGACCCTCGGCCATCAGGGCGAGGACGTCCCGCTCGCGCGGGCTGAGCCGTTCCAGCCGGGTGTCCTGGCGGGAGCGGGTGAACAGCTGGGCGACGACTTCGGGGTCGATGGCGGTACCGCCGGACGCCACCCGGTGCAGTGCGTCGAGGAACTCCTCGACCCGGCCGACGCGTTCCTTGAGCAGATAGCCCAGTCCCTCCACCCCGCCGGTGAGCAGGTCGGTGGCGAAGCTCTGCTCGACGTAGGCGGACAGGACGAGCACGGCGAGGTCGGGGCGGCGGCGCCGGGCCTGAACCGCCGCGCGGATGCCCTCGTCGGTGTGCGTCGGCGGCATCCGTACGTCGAGGATCGCGACGTCGGGTTTGTGCTCCTCGATGGCGTCCAGGGCCTCTTCGGCCGTCCCGGTCTTCGCCACCACGTCGTGGCCCTCGGCACCCAGCAGCAGGGCGAGACCCTCGCGCAGCAACGGGTCGTCCTCGGCCATCACTATGCGCATGTCGGTAACCAACTCATCTGTCGTGCAAGGCGGTTCGGTGGACCGGCCCCGCGGCTTTGGGAACGTCATGTGCTGCAGGGCAGGTCCACGTCGAGTACCGTCGGCCCACCCGCCGGGCTGGTCACGCGGAGCGTACCGTCATGGGCCGCCACCCTGCGGCGGATGCCGGTCAGCCCGGAGCCGCCCTCCTCGTCGGCGCCGCCCCGCCCGTCGTCCTCGATCCGCAGGTGCAGCCGCCCGCCCCGCGCCCGCACGGTGACCGCCGCCGCGTTCGCCCCGCTGTGCTTGGCGATGTTCGACAGCGCCTCCGCGACCACGAAGTACGCCATGGCCTCCACGGACGCCGCACACCGCTGCGGTGCTTCCACATCCGTCCGGCACGGCACCGCGCACTCGGCTGCCAGGCCCGACAGCGCCCCCGCCAGCCCCCGGTCGGACAGCACCGGCGGGAGGATCGAGCGGGAGACCGCGCGCAGTTCGGCCAGCGCCTGCTCGGCGGCGCTCTGGGCGCGTTCGAGGAGTTCGTCGGCGCGCTCGGGATCCCGGGCGGCCATCCGCCGGGCGGCGCCCAGCAGGACCGTCACCGTGACGATCCGGTTCTGCGTCCCGTCGTGCAACGACCGCTCGATGCGCCGCAGTTCGCTGGCGTGGGCGTCGAGCGCGGCGGCCCGGGTCGCGGTCAGCTCGGCCACCCGCAGGGACAGGTCGGTGTCCGGTCCGGCCCTCAGCAGCGTCCGTGCGGGGCGGGCCTGGAGGCGGGCCATACCGGGCGTCAGACCCAGGATGACGGCGATCCAGCCGACGCCGACCAGGCTCACCGCCAGCGCCTGTGTCCAGGTGTGCGCCACGCCGAAGCCGAAGGACGTGCTGCTGGTGTCCGGTGGCATGAACGGCCACACCAGCGGGTAGAGGGTGTCCCGGAACGCGGCCAGCGGCAGCCACACCCCGAGCAGGCCCAGCAGGAACCCGAGGCTGGCGTGGCGCAGTGCCCAGCGCAGCTCGCGCCGGGTGGTGGGGTCGGCGAGGGCGGCCCGCGGCGCGGTCGGCGGCGGGGCGGGGGCGACGATCTCGGGCCCCCAGCGGGCCAGCCGCTCCCGTTCCCGGTCGGCCAGGGCGTGCAGGGCCCGGACGGCGGTCGGCATCAGTAGCAGTCCCACCCCGGCCGGCGCGGTCACCGCGGCGACGGCCGCCAGCACCAGCACGCCCAGCGCCATCGCCGCCGTCCTGAGCCCGCCGACGAGCTGCCCGAGCGCGGCACCGGAGGTACGCAGGGCCTGGACGGCGATCTCACGTCGACGCTCGGCGGTGGGGCCGGCGTCAGCGGTGCCGGTGGGGTCCGCAGCGCCGGTGGGGTTCGCGGTGCCGGTGAGGTCCGCGTCCGCGGTGCCGGTGGGGTCGGCCGTCGTCATGCTCACTCCGCTCCTGATGTGTGCCAACGACCCTACGGCGAAGCCCACTTCGCCGTGAGGTACAGCAGGCTGTACCACCGATCCGGCGGCTGGTGGGATCGGCCGAGGGGGTCGCGGTCCGTAGCGTCGCAGACGTCAGCCGGGACGCCGGCCGAGACATCAGCCCAAGTCCCCGCCGAAGGAGCCCGCGATGGCGACCACCGACCCCTACCGACTGAGCGTCCACGACGCGCACCACGACGCCCCCGCCCCGGCCGTCACCCGCGGCGAGGTCACCCGCGTCCTGCTCTGGCTGGCCCTGGTGATCAGCGCGGTCACCAACATGGTCGCCTCCTACGCCGCCGTCGGTGTCGCCGTGAACCTCGCCAGCGGCGCGGTCACCGCCCTCGCCGCCACCGCCCTTCTCGTACGCCGTCTGAAGGGCGGCCGCCGGTGAACCTCGCGACGAGTGCCGTACGGGCCACCGCGCCAGCACCCGCCCCCGCCATCGCGCTGGAGCGCCTGACCAAGACCTACCCGGGCGAGGTGAAGGCCCTCGACGAGGTGTCTCTGACGGTCCGGCCCGGCACCTTCCTGGCCGTGATGGGCCCCTCGGGCTCCGGCAAGAGCACCCTGATGCACTGCGCGGCCGGGCTGGACTCGCCGACCTCGGGCAGTGTCCGCATCGACGGCCACGAGATCGCCGGTTTGAGCGAGACCCGCCGTACCGAACTGCGGCGCGAGCGCGTCGGGTTCGTGTTCCAGGCCTACAACCTGATCCCGTCCCTCACCATCGAGGACAACATCACGCTGCCGCTGCGGCTGGCCGGCCGAGCCCCGGACCGGGAGTGGATCGCGGCGCTGGTGGAGCGCGTCGGCCTGGCCGGTCGGCTCGGTCGACGCCCCGCCGAACTCTCCGGCGGACAGCAGCAACGCGCCGCTGTGGTGAGGGCGTTGGCGGCCCGCCCGGCCGTCGTGTTCGCCGACGAGCCGACCGGAGCGCTGGATCTGCGCAGCGCGCACGAGGTGCTGGAGCTGCTGCGCGCCCTGGTCGACGAACTGGGCCAGACGGTGGTGATGGTGACCCACGACCCGGCCGCCGCGGCCCGCGCCCACAAGGCACTGGTGATGGCCGACGGCCGGGTCGTCGAAGCCCTCGACCACCCCACCGCGCCCCAACTGGCCGAGCGGCTCGTCGCGTTGGGAGAGCACTGACCGATGTCCGAGCACTTCCGCACCCCTTCCCGCCTCCCCCTCTTCCCGATCGCCCTGCGTATGGCAGCGCACCGGATCTCCGCGCTGCTCGCCGTGGTGTGCGCGGTACTCGGCGGGGCCGCCCTGATCACCGGCACCGGTGTGCTGGCCGAGTCCGGGCTGCGCTCACAGCTGCCGCCCGGCCGCCTCGGCGGGGCGGACATCGTCGTCGCGGCCGACCAGGAGTATCACCCGGACGGCGACCTGCCGCTCGCCCTGCCCGAGCGCGCCCGCATCCCGTCGTCCCTGACCGACCGGCTCTCCAGCCTGCCCGGGGTGACGGCCGTGGTCGGCGACCTCGGCTTCCCGGCCGCGCTGGTCGACACCGGGGGAGGGGTCGTAGCGACCGCCGACGACCCTGCGGCGGCCGGACACGGCTGGTCCTCCACCCAACTGCTGGCCCGCCCGCGTGTCGCCGGCCGCGCGCCGGCCGGCGCGGACGAGATCGCCGTCCCCGCCGTGACCGGTCTGCGCACCGGGGACCGGGTGCAGGTCGTGGCGGGCGGCCGTCCCGCTGTGCGCTATCGCGTCGCCGCGGTGGTCGACGCACCGGGCGCGGGCGTGTACTTCGCCGACGCCACGGCCCTACGCCTCGCCGGCCGCGACGACGCCCGCCGCTACGACCTGATCGGCCTGCGCACCGCGCCCGGAACCGGCGAGCGGGTCGCCGACGCGGTGCGCGACCGGCTGGCCGGTACCGGGCTGACCGTCCGCACCGGCGCGGACATCGGCGAGAGCGTGGCTCCGGGCGTCGGCACGGCCCGCTCGCTGCTGATCCTGCTCGCCGGTTCGCTCGGCGGGATCGTGCTGCTGATCACCGGGTTCGTCACGGCGGGCGCGTTGGGTGTGTCGATCGCCGGGCAGCGCCGCGACCTGGCGCTGATGCGGGCGGTCGGGGCGACCCCGCGGCAGATCCGCCGGCTGGCCGCGGCGCAGTCCTCCGTGGTGGCGGCCGTGGCCCTGGCCCCCGGAGTGGCCCTCGGCTACCTCCTGGCGGGCCGCTTCCATGACATGCTCGCCGACCGAGGCGTCCTGCCCCCCGAACTCCCGCTGACCGTCGGCCCGTTGCCCGCCGCCGCCACCGTCCTCCTGCTCGTGCTGACCGTGCAGATCTCCGCCCGGGGCGCGGCCTGGCGCACCTCCCGAATGCCCGCGACGGAGGCCGTCGCGGAGTCCCGCAGCGAACCGCGCGAACCGTCGAAGGGCCGTACCCTCACCGGGGCTGTGCTGATCGCCGCCGCGTGCGCGCTGTCCGTCACCCCGCTGCTGACCCGCACGGTGGTCGGCGCGTCGGCCACCTCCATCGCCGGGATCGTCGCCGCGATCGGCCTGTCCTTGTGTGGCCCGGCCCTGGTCCGCACGGTCGGGGTGGCCGCCGTGCGTCGGCTGCGGCCCACGGCGCCCGCGCCGACCTGGCTCGCCCTCGCCAACGTACGGGCGTACGCGCTGCGGGTCGCCGCAGTGGTCAGCCCGCTGGCGATGGCGGTCGTGTTCGTCCTGACCTACGCCTTCGCGCAGACCACCGTCCTCGCGGCGACCGCGCAGGACACCGGCACCGGCACGCTTGCCCAGTACCGGCTGAGCGCACCGGCCCTCGGCGGCCTGCCGGCCGGCACGCGTGACGCCGTTCGCAAGCTGTCCGGAGTGCGGTCCGCCGCACCCGTCGGCTCGACGACCGTCGTCTGGCCGTACGAGCTGTTCGGCGAACCCGATGTGGAGTCGGTAACGGCGCTGATCGCCACGCCGGACGTGGCCGGGGTCCTCGACCCGGGGGTGCGGGAGGGAGGGCTGGCCGGCCTGACCGGCGCCACGGTCGCGGTGAGCAGCGAGGTCGCCGGTTCGCGGGGCGCCGGACTCGGCCGGCGGATCCGGCTGGTCCTCGGCGACGGCACACGTACCGAGGCGCGGGTGGCGGCCGTGTACGACCGGGGCCTCGGCTTCGGCTCACTGATCATCTCCGGGGACCTCATGGCCGGTCACACCACCTCCGGCCTCACCCAGAGCCTCCTCGTCCGCACCAACGGCACGGCGACGGCGGCACGCGCGCTGGCCGATCTGACGGCGTCACGCCCGGGCCTGGCCCTGGAGAACACGTCCGAAACGGCCTCCGACGGCAAGCAGGACACCCCGCCCGAGGTGTGGATCAACCTCGCGACGATCGTGGTACTCCTCGGCTACCTCCTCCTCAGCATCGCCAACAAGCTGGTCGCGGCCACCGCCCAGCGCCGGACCGAGATCGCGGCCCTGAGGCTGGTCGGCACGACGCCGCGGCAGATCCGGGCGATGATGCGACGCGAGGCGGCCGTGATCGCCGCGGCGGCACTCGTCTCCGGCCTGCTCCTCTCCGCACTCCCCCTCGCCCTCCTCGGCCAGGGCTTCCTCGACCGCCCCTGGCCGGCAGGCCCGGCCTGGCTGCTCCCCGCCGTCGCGGCGACGATCGTGACGACTGCCTTCCTCACGATCGAACTCCCCACCCGTCTGGCCCTGCGCACTGCCCCGGCGGACGCGATACGGGCGACGTGAGATCCAGCCGGCATCGTCACCACCGATGAATGCCGCGGCGGACAGGACGATGCCGGGTGGAGCGCCTGCCGTGGGCCAGGACGACCGGCAGGCACACCGGCGGCAGGAGCCGGGACCGCACCGCGGCCGGGAGGCCGGCCCCTGATCGCACCCGATGCCGCGCACCCGATGCCGTGGTGCACGACGACGGTGTCAGGCGTCCACTTCACGAGGTCAGGAAGTAAACGCGGCGGGCGCGCAACGGGCGGACGCAGAGGGCACCTTCACCGCGCGCTCGACCTTCGACCGCCGTCTGTCCGGCGTGGTCGTCACCGGCCACGCCGGCCACCGCCTGGTTCGCGACCGGACCATGGCCGCCCGCGCCCGCCGGGTGCTCAAGGCCGAGGTGAAGGAGATGGAGAAGACCAAGGAGATCCGGGGCCGGGGACCGACGCGGGCGCTGCTCGCCGAACACCTGCGCGCAGCGCGGGCGCCGTGCCCGGAACCGGCTGGGCATCCGGGACCGCTCCATCCGGCCGACCTGCTCTGCCATCGCCAGGGTGCGAGCATGAGGTCGCCTTCCGGCTGACTCGCTCCTCTGCCGCTCGCTCCTGCCGCTCCACTCCTGGCCTCAAGTCCTGCCTCAGGGTCTCGCGCACACGGATGCGGCGCCGTCGTGCCGGTACCGGACGGTGTCCAGCTCACGACCGTCCGGCAGAGTGTGGCGGGCTGGGCCGGGGGCAGGGACGAAGCCGGCGCGTTCCAGCGCGCGGCGGCACGCGAGGTTCGCCGTCGCCGTGCCCGCTCGTACCGTCGGCAGACCGGCGTGGGCATGGCCGAACTCCGCGCCCGCCAGGAACAGTTCGGCGCCGAGGCCCTGGCCTCGATGATCGGGGGCGAGAACACCGCCGATCTCACCCGTGTCGTGGTCGAGTTCGAGGTACCCGGCGTAGCGCCCGGTGTCGCGGCGTATACCGACCATGAACTCGGGCATCTCCTGGCTGGGTTCGAAGGGCTCGGCCAGCTCGGGGTTGGACCGGATGAACCAAGGGGTGATGGCTCCGGCGGGGCCCATGCGCAGCAGGGCCCGTCTGGTATCG
Source organism: Streptomyces bottropensis ATCC 25435 (assembly GCF_000383595.1). NCBI lineage: Bacteria > Bacillati > Actinomycetota > Actinomycetes > Kitasatosporales > Streptomycetaceae > Streptomyces > Streptomyces bottropensis. The sequence continues at coordinate 5,058,120 of NZ_KB911581.1, forward strand.
GCATCCGGTACGACCTGGTCCATCTGATTGCCCTGCCAGCGCTGGGCAGCGGGGTCCGCGCCCACGGCGAAGGCCGCCAACGCGTCGAGCCTGGTCACCGGGGTGTAGAACAGCAGATGCCGGGTGGCGAGGGCGTGCCGGCCGGGCGTGCACACGTCGGGGACCGGCAGGCCCGAGGCCGCCTGGCGACGTCGTAGGAGCGACCGGATCATGTAACCCCCCGTTGTGTTCGTCCTATGCGTCCGGCGGCACGTACCGGGTGTGTGCGACCCAACGTACCGGCAGGGGAGAGCGTGATCGGCGACACGTCCCTGGACTCGGATCCTGGACGCGGTCTGTCTCGGTCAGACGGACGACGGCGCCGCAGTGACCGCCGCCCGATTGCGCGATGTCATCGAGCGGCTTTCGGGACCTGCGCGTCGGACTGGTCGGCCGTTTCCGGACGAGGATGCGCGTTCATTCCACACTGATCAGCGCCGCCGACGACCTTGCCCCCGGCCGGCGGATTCCGTCGCGCCGGGTTGGGCGGGCTTCGCACAGACGTCCTTCGGGGTCGCGGCGGTCCGGGCGTAGACATCCACATCGGCGTCCGTGATGGCGTCGGGCTGGTTGGTCAGGTTGTCGAAGAACCGGGAGTGAGCTCTTGGCCGCAGCGTCCGGCTTTCGATCGCTGCGCCGAGCGGCGGAGTGAGGCGTGTGTGCGGTTTTTGTGAATCCGTGCTGTCGTTCGGGTGTGGATGTCTATGGCCGGGATACGTGTGCTGGCGATGATGTCCGTTCGGGCTTCTCGCGACGTCTGCCGACCGGAAGAACCTCTCGGGGATAGGGCTGGTGGGGCGGCTGCGGGTGGTCCCTGGCCGACAGGCTGACGCATGGCTTCGCCCGAGGACTCGGCCGGTATGCTCCATGCGCTGCTGCGGGCGAGTCACCTGTCCGCGTTCGAGGAGCTGCCGGCCCTGGTGACCCGCCATGCGGGTGATGCCGGGTTTCGCCGGGCGCGTATCTACGTGGCGGACATCCAGGAACTGGTGCTGCGGGAGGCCACCGGGCAGGGTCTGGACGCCGGAGCGGGCGGGCGGGAGCTGCGGGTCGACGGCACGCTGGCGGGCCGGGTCTTTCGCGACGGGCAGTCGCGCTCCGGGCCGGTCGCGGGCCGCGTGCAGCACTGGCTGCCGGTGCTGGACGGCACCGAACGTCTCGGTGTCCTGCGCATCGAGACCGACGATGAACCGGACGAGCCCACGCGGACGGCGATGGAGGGCCTGGCATCCCTGGTGGGCCTGCTGCTGGTCTCCAAGCGGCACCACAGCGACTCCTACGCCCGCCTCACCCGTGTCAGTCCGATGACGGTGTCAGCGGAGATGCAGTGGACGCTGATGCCGCCGCGGACGTTCGCGAACAAGCGGGTGACCATCGCCGCGACGATGGAACCCGCCTACGCCACCGCCGGTGACGCCTTCGACTACGCTCTGGCCGGCGACACCGCTCATCTCGCGGTCTTCGACGCCATGGGCCACGACACCTCCGCCGGACTGACCGCGAATCTCGCCATGGCCACCTGCCGAAACCAGCGACGCCAAGGCCACAGCCTCACCCAAGCCCGCGACGCCATCGAAGCCACTCTGCTCGAACAGTTCGCCCACACCCGCTACGCCACCGCGGTCCTGGCCGACCTCGATCTCACCACCGGTGTCCTGACCTGGATCAACTGCGGCCACCACCCGCCCGTCCTGATCCGCGGCCGACGCTGGACCACCCACCTGGCCTGCACCCCCACCCACCCGCTCGGAACCGACCTCGGCCTTCCCAGGACCCTGTGCCGCGAGCAGTTGGAGCCCGGCGACCAGCTGCTGCTCTACACCGACGGCATCATCGAAGCCCGTGACGCCAAAGGGCGCCAGTTCGGCCGCGACCGCTTCGTCGACTTCGTCATCCGACACCAGGCCGACGGTTTGCCCGCACCGGAAACCCTGCGCCGCCTTGTGCGGGCCGTGCTCGAACATCACGACGGGCACCTCAACGACGACGCCACCGTCCTGCTGTGTGAATGGCACGGCGCACCGCAAACGGCTCCACCCGCCCATGACCACGGCACATCCGACTCGACATCACCGATGATCTGACTGAGCCGCGTGCGAGAACGATCCGAGAGATGCGCTCCTGCTGCGCCGGCACGGCCCGCTGATCAATGGAAGTTCTGTCGGTGGTGCGCACCGCCGGTCCAGATGCGTCACCCCGGTCCGGTGCCGAAAGCAGGCGTCCGAGATCAGCGGCGCCTGCCGCGAAAGCATCGACCACCTCCTTGAGGTCAGCGCCTTCTGACTCCGTCTGCGGGGTCATGAATGATGTGGCCACCTGCGGGTGCACGCTTATGCGTGGGCAGGCTGGGCACGCGTCACGGTGTACGACCCGCTCGACGTCGACCAGGCGAGGACGGTACCGCGATGGCCGAGTACGAACGTTCACGGACGATGCCCGCGCAGCCCGAGCACGTCTTCGACCAGGCTGCCCAGATCGGTCAGCTGGAGACCTGGCTGCCGCAGGTCCTGCACGTGAACGCCGGGGATCTTCCTGCCGTCACCGTGCACGAGGACCGCACCGGCGAAGACACCTCCGCCTCGCTGCGCGCCCGCCGCGACCAGATGCGGCTCGAATGGAGCACCCGCGATGGCGGCTACACCGGCTGGCTCCAAGTCGCCGGCATCGGCAGCGGAGCCAGTGAGGTGACGGTGCACCTGTCATTCTTCGACGCCAGCCACGACCCGGGTGCGCCGGCCGTAGGCGACGCTCTGGACACCAGCCTTCAGCGGCTGGAGGAACAGGTGCGACTGCGCGTCGACAACGCGGCCGGCTGAGACCGGCTGGGCACGCACGACATGGCCCGCGCCTGGGAGCCAGGCTGAACCAGACCGCCTGCGGACTGTCTCTGTCTCTCAGCCGCTCCGAGCTGATCCGCTTTCCGCACCTCACCTGGACGGACACTTTCCCGGAGTCCGGAGGCGCGGTGGAACGGGTGCGACGCCAGTGCCCGCCCTGCGCCTCCGCGACCGGACGCCGCGGCGGCGACCCACGCCCACGCCGTCAGCGCACCAGGCCGGCAGCGCACCGACCCTCGGCCCTGAAAAGCACACAATTCGGTGGGCGACGGCAGTCGGCCCCGGGGCGGGGCATGTCAGACGGGTTGCGCGGCGCCCGTGCCGTCGGCGGTGCCGCGGCGACGCCATGTGGGGGAGCGCCGGCACCGGAGAGAGGCCGGGGCGAGCACCTTGCCCGCAGCCCGGCATGGTGGCCGATGATGTCCCCGGACCAGCATGAAGGAGATGTAGCCGCCGACCGGATGCAGGTCGCAGCCACAGGACGTGCCGGCCCACGAGCCGTACGATCATGTCCTGGTCGTTGCGGAGCTCGGGCACGGGGACTTCTTCCCTCGCCCTTCCCGGCGAGACAACGCCCTGCCGAGGCGACGTCGGTGAGGGTGTGCTGAGCGTCGAGGCGCCCAAGGCCGACGGAGCCAGGCCCCGCCGTATCGAGATGACAGGCGGCAAGTGACGCCCCGGCCGGCCCTGGAGCATGTGAGGGTGCACGCTCCAGGGCCCTGCCCACCGTCGTGCCTCGTGCGCCTTCCGGCCGTCCGAGAGGCTGCTTGTAGCACCCATTGGCGGCAGCACGCTCGCCCGTTCGGCCCACCGAGCGGGGCGGCGCTTGGGCGACGGAGATGACTCTCCGGTGCCGCTGGTTGGCCGGCAACGGGCACTCGGGGAGCGGCGGTGTGGGCTGAAAGGGTGATGACGGCGGTTGTGCTGTGTCGTAAGAGTCTCGTCAGGCGTTGGTCCAGGTGTGAATCCTCGTGTAGACGACGCTGTGCCGTATGCGGCAACGCCCGGGCCTACTGGCTCCCGGCCCGGGCCAGATGACCTGAGCATCAGAGTCAGGCGTGACGGCGGGCGGAGTCGGGCCGTCATGGTCATCTGCTCAGCGGTGCTTGTCACGGCTGCTGTGGTGCTCGCCGTTGCGGGCCGGCTCGCTTGAGAGATCCACGGACGGGCGGTTGCCTGGGCAAGACGGACGGCTCGACTGTCGCGACAGCGTCAGACGCGGGTGTGTGCCTGCGCGACCAGCTGGCCCAGGCGATCGCCTCGCTCCGCTGGCAGACAGCGGTGATGCTGTCCCATGCCCCCGGCCGTAGGCCAGAAGGCGACTCGTCCCCCGGCCCGCAGCCCGGGGGGTAGGCCAGCAGATCACGCGCGCACCGCCAGCCCTTCACGGCCCGGTCGGCCATCGCCACCGTGCAGCCGCGGGTACCCGCAGGTTCCAGGTGGCGCAGGCGGTGAGGCGGCCGCCATGCGTTCGAGGCCCATGGGGGCGCGGTCCTGCGGTTGGTGATCCTGCGGTTGGTGGTCCAGTTCTGACCTGGTCCGCAGAGCTTCGGGCAGGTGGCTGAACTGCTGAGCCGGAGCTCCGGGCAGACCGATGCCATCCAGCCCGATCCGCTCATTTTGATCGCCGCCGCGGCCGTACCGCTACGCAGACGGGGCAGCGGCCGGGACCAGCAGGCACGGTGGCATAGACCTCCCGGTGCGGGGTACTTGGAGCCTGCTTGACGTACCCGGTGGTGAGCCGTGGGTGTCAGAGCCTGGAGGCAGGCAGTTCCCGTGGTGCGGCCCGCCGCACCACGGGAGGGGCTTTGAGAGAGGGGAATCAGTGTGATCATTCCGGCGGAGAAGGAGCTGCGCGCTGTGCTGGCCCGGTTCGCTCAGGCACGTATCGAACATGACGTGCGCCCCACCGGCCGCACCAGCCGGGACCTTGAGGACTCCACGTACACGCTGTGCGTGATGACCGGAGCCCGCACCGCCAAGCAGGCTCTGCTCGCGGCCGATGCACTGCTGGAACAGTACAAAGCGAGTCGTACGAGCACCTCCCAAGAGGATGAGACGCTGGCCGCGTAAGACTGATTTCACTCCTCCTGTCGCTGGGTCAGCGACAGGGTTCTGCCCGCACTGCGGCAATGGCGACGTAGACCGGCGCCGGCGATCAACGATCAACGATCAACGATCATAGAGATCGAGCCGGCGTCGGGAGCGGATTGCTCGAAGGTGAGCCGTCCTGTGGGCTCGCCGACCAGTGCGGGCGCCTTCAGCAGCTGCGCGGTACCGGCCGTGGTCTTCGGAGGACCGGCGAAGCCGGCCGGAGTGGCCCTGCCTTCGCGGTAGGCACCTCCGGCCGGCTGTGTTCGTGACAGCAGTCGCCTTACTTCGCCGATCGGCAGGATCTCAGTCCGCGGCAGTGGCCCGCCGTTGGGTGAAGCGGTGCCACCAGTGGCGGCGCCTTGGGTGTACGGCGCGACCGAGCCGACGGCCGATCAGCAGGTAGCCCAGCAAGGCGCCCGACGTGTTGAGCAGAACGTCATCGATGTCGAAGGCCCGCCCGGTGATCAGCGCACCTTGTACAAGTTCGACCAGCAGCATCACCAGAGCCGTGACCACTGCCACGCGCAGCAGCCCACGGACCTTGGGGACCAGCACCGGCAGCACCACGCCGAACGGGACGCCCAGCACGATGTTCCCGCCGAGCTGCTTGACGGTGTCACGGAAAGCGGGCTGTGCAAGATAGTTGCGGATGGAGTCCCCGGGACGCAGATTACTGTGCGTCAAGGGTACGGAGGCAGCCGACGGCTCCAAAGTCAGCCGGGCCAGCACCACGGCGAAGGCCACGGTCACCGCGAAGGCCAACAGCATGGCAAGCGCCCGGCCCCACCACGGCAAGACGGGCTTGCCACGGTCCGCCCGTCTCCCCGCCTTCTTTGCGGCTTTGTCGTACAGAGCTGTGCGCGCCATCAAGGGTCCCCACTCAGTTCGGTTGCACTTCCGCTACCCCCGATGGGAAACGGCACACAGCCGGCGGCTGACCGCCGCTCAGTTGCGGGAGGCACCTGGTGTATTCGCCTCCCCTGACCCGGACACCGAAGATCGCTCGCGCTCCCGCCCCCGCCCGTGCCGCGAAGGTTTTGGACGGGCGCGTCGAGCCGGGCGGGGAGTTCTGGGGCGCAGCGCCGTCCTTGGGGACCTCGACGGGCGCCGACCACCCTCCTGGCTGTCCACGACGTCACCGAAAACCGGGCGGAGTTGTCAGCCCGCGTCGACCAGCCGGTGGTGTCCGACGACCCGGCCCTCCAGCATGACCTCCAGCTGCCGGACTGAGGGGTTCGACGCCGCCCCGCTCTACGCCCACCCGCTGCTCCGCCGCGTTCGCGCCGCCTTCCCCGTCCCGGGCGGCCCGGCCGGCCTCGCCGCCGAAGCGACCGTGTGCGCGCAGCTGCTCCAGACCGTGGCCCGCGGCGACAACCTGGTCCTCCAGGACCGGCTCCGTCACCGGTCCGAGGAACTCCGTCGGCGCCGGGTTCTGCGACTGTGCCGGGTTGAACGTCCTGCTGGCAGCCCGCGGCCACAGTCGCGATGTCGGCATGCGCTTCCGGTGTCCGGCGGGGTGAGTGCTGCTGTCGCGCTCTTGCTGCGGCTGACCGGTGGGCGCCGTTGTCCGCAGCAGTTCACGACGTCGTGCCCGTCCCGCGTCCAGGCGCGCTACGCCGCGCCGGTGGGCGAGCGCCGGGTGGCGCGGCGTCGCAGGTACAGAGGTAGCGCATACCAGCAGAGGCCGAACCACAGCATGACCGCGCCGGCGAGTACCTCGGCGAGGACGCCGGGAATCACGACGCGCAGGATCAGCAGGAGGGTTCCGCCGATGGTCAGCGCGAGCAGGACCATGCCGCACATCATCAAGCGGCCGGCGGTCTCCACCAGTTCGTCCTTCATCCGCTGGCCGGACAGGAAGCGGTGGATGGAGACGGGGGCTATGAGCGATCCCGTGGCCGCCCCGCCGAGCACCACGGTGGTGACGTAGACGACCCGGTCGAACGTTGCCAGCTCCCGGAACAGCGGGGTGAATGCCACACTGAGCAGGAATCCGAAGAGGATCTGCACCCCCGTCTGGGTGACCCGCGTCTCCTGCAGGATCTCGTTCCAGCGGCGGTTGACCCGCTCACGCGCTGTTTCCGGCGCTTCGGTACCGGCTTGCGGGCGGTCGCTGTCGTGGCGCGCGCAGCAGGCGGTGTCCTCGCCCGCCGGCTCGACCGGCTGCTCCGTCATGGTCATGGCATCCTCCAAGGTCCAGGCAGACCGGCTGCCCCGTCCGGGCCTCTTCGATGCCTGTCCGGGGCAGGGAAGGCGGTCGAAGTTCACATGGCCTCGGCCCGGCGGCGAACGGCAACCGCACGCCGTCGGCGCACCTGTTATTCGGCAGCGTCCGGGGATACCGATGACGCGCGGTGTTGTCACGTGCCGCCGGTTGTCGTCGGGAGGCGGCCATGGAAGATTCGGTGGACCGGATCGCACGGCCGTGGGGCAGCCGTACTCCGTACGGGCACCACGAGCCGTGGCCCGTGCGCGTGGACACCTACCTGGAGGAGGGCGTCGAGCCGAGTCGGGTGCAGCGGTGGGTGCAGGCCGCGTCGATCCTGCATTCCGACGGTGATGCCATGGACATCGCCCTGGTGGCCGGGCGCATGGCGGGGGTGCGCGGCCGGGCGGTCGACCGGGTCAACCGTGGTCGGCTGGGGCCGAAGGACCTCTTCGGCTGGCAGGCGAACGCCTCAGCGGACCGTCTGACCAGGCCACTGGTGCGTCAGGGCGGGCGCCTGGTGGAGTGCGACTGGGACACCGCCATGGAGCGGATCGTCGCCCGCTCGCGGGAACTGTTGGAGGAACGCGGCCCGGGTTCGATCGGGTTCTACACCACCGGTCAGCTGTTCCTGGAGGAGTACTACACGCTCGCCGTGCTGGCCCGGGCCGGGATCGGCACCAACCACCTGGACGGCAACACCCGCCTGTGCACCTCCACCGCCGCCGAGGCGCTCAAGGAGTCCTTCGGCTGCGGCGGACAGCCAGGCAGCTACGACGACATCGACCACGCCGACGTGATCGCGTTGTTCGGCCACAACACCCGCCCCGCCTTCTGTGCGTCGACCCCCGCCCCACGCAGGTGGCCCGCCGGGCGACCGTGCACCTGGCTCCGCGCGTCGGTACGAACGTCGCCCTGCTCAACGCGCTCCTCCACGAGATCATCCGCACCGACCGCGTCGACCACGACTACCTCGCGGCGCACACGGTCGGCTTCGACGAACTCGCCTCCCGGGTACGGGACTGCACCTCCGAGTGGGCGGCCCGGATCTGCGACGTGCCGGCCGCCCTGATCCGCGAAGCCGCCGAGCTCCTGGGCACCGCCGAGCGGCTGCTGTCCACGGTGCTGCAAGGGGTCTACCAGTCCCAGCAGGCCACCGCGGCGGCTGTGCAGATCAACAACCTGCACCTGATCCGCGGCATGCTGGGGCGGCCGGGCGCCGGCGTGCTGCAGATGAACGGGCAGCCCACCGCCCAGAACACCCGCGAGTGCGGCGCCGACGGAGATTTGCCCGGATTCCGCAACTGGCAGAACGACAGCCACGTCGCCGACCTTGCACGCGTGCGGAACGTCGAACCGAAGGCCATCCCGCACTACGCGCCGCCCACCCACGCGATGCAGATGTTCCGCTACGCCGAACAGGGCTCCATCCGCATGCTCTGGATCAGCGGCACCAACCCGGCGGTCTCCTTGCCGGAGTTGTCCCGCATCCGTTCGATCCTGGCCCAGGAGCGCCTCTTCGTCGTCGCGCAGGATCTGTTCCTCACCGAGACCGCCCAACTGGCCGACGTGGTCCTGCCCGCCGCGACCTGGGGCGAGAAGACCGGTACCTTCACCAACGCCGACCGCACGGTGACCTGTCCGACAAGGCGGTCGAACCGCCCGGCGAGGCCAAACCCGATCTGGACATCTTCCTCGACTACGCCGCCCGTATGGGCTTCCGTGACAAAGACGGCGGACCGCTGATCACCTGGCACGATCCGCAGTCCGCGTTCGAGGCGTGGAAGCGGTGCAGCGAGATGGCTGAGCCCGGTGGTTGCGGGGGACCGTGCTCGTGGTGGGGGCTGAGTCCGCGGTCTGGGCGGCCAAATTTACCTATCCGTACCCCACAGGTTTACCCACATGTACGCCCCAGGTTTCCCCACACTCCCACGAGCGTGGGATGGCATCGAGCACTTGGAATGACAGGCTCTTCCCGTCGAGCCGGATCATTCAGAAGGCCGGCGACGGGACAAGGGGGACCAATGAGGTTGCACAGCGGAGCACGACGTTTTCTGGCCGCGTCCATTACCGCCGGCGTGATGACCATCGCCACCTTGGCGACAGCCGGCCCCGCCTCCGCCAGCGCAAGAGTTTGCGGAAACGGCGGGTCCAGCAGCCTGGGGTACTGGGAGGTCTGCTACGAGATCATCGGTAAGGGCCTGTATGTCGACCAGGTCACAGGAAGCGCCAGGCGAACCGACAACAACAACGCGAAGTCGATCCATATTCAATACATCAAGGCCGACGGCGTCCACTGGAAGAACGGCGGTCAGATCACCACCAACAATCTGGCGGAAGTCAGCGTCCTCAAGGGCAACGTCGCGAAGGCGGGCAACTACTGCGCCAAGCTGTGGATCAAGAGCGGCGGCACCCAACACTACGGCGGTGAGGCATGCATCTACGTCCACTGAGCCCAAGGGGCTGCCAGAGTCCTCGGCCGTTATCCGCCCGGGGTCACGAGTCCCGATTCGTACGCCATCACCACGGCCTGGGCCCTGCTGTCCAAATCCAGTTTGGTCATCGTGCGGTTGAGGTGAGTCTTGACGGTCGCCTCGCTGATGTAGAGGCGGTCGGCGATCTCCAGGTTGGACAGGCCGCGGGCGATGAGTTTCAGGACCTCCAGTTCGCGGGAGGTCAACGCGTCCAGATCGGGGGGCCGTTCGCAGGCAGTCTGCCGGGCGTACGCCTCCACCAGGCGGCGGGTGACGCTGGGCGCGAAGAGCGCGTCGCCACCGGCGACCGCGGCCACCGCGGCGAGCAGCCGCTCCGGACCGGAGTCCTTCAGCAGAAACCCGCAGGCTCCGGCGCGCAGCGCCCCGTACACGTACTCGTCGAGATCGAAGGTGGTCAGCATCAGGATCCGGGGCGGTGGGTCACCGGCCTGGGCGAGGATGCGTTCGGTGGCCTCGATGCCGCTCATGCCGGGCATCCGGACGTCCATCAGGATCACCTCGGGGGCGGTCTCGGCGGCCAGCATCACGCCCTCCGCGCCGTCGCTCGCCTCGCCGACCACCTTGATACCGGGTGCGGCGCGCAACAGCCCCACCAGGCCGGCCCGGATGAGGAACTGGTCGTCCACGACAAGCACTGTGGTCATGTGGTGGCGTCGTCCCCCTGCTGTGGGGCCCGCACGGAGGTCGGCAGGATCAGCCGCACGGCGAAGCCACCTTGGTCCTGCGGGCCGATGTCGATCTCCCCGCCGTAGAGCTTGGCCCGCTCGCGCATGCCAAGCAAGCCGTGCCCGCTGCCGGTTCGTACTCTGGCTGGAATCACCCCCTCCCCGTCATCCTTGACCGAAACAGTCACATGGTGCGGTTCATACCTCAGCCGCACCTCCACACTCGCGCCGGGCGCGTGCTTCAGGACGTTGGTGAGCGCCTCCTGCACCACCCGGTAGGCGCAGAGATCCACACCGGGGGCCAGTGGGCGCCGGGTGCCCTCGACGGTCAGGGTGACCGGGACCCCGCCGGCGCGGACGCGTTCGGTCATCTCGGCGAGGCGGGCCAGGCCCGGCATCGGGCCCGCCGGGCCGCCGTCGTCGGCTGCGCGCAGCAGCATGAGCATGCGGCGCAGCTCTTCGAGGGCCTCCTTGCCGGTGGCCTCTATGGTGCCGAGCGCGGTACGCGCGGTCTGGCGGTCGGTGTCGAAGACGAACCGGGCGAGACCGGTCTGCACGGAGATCACGGACATGTGGTGGGCGACCACGTCGTGCAGTTCGCGGGCGATCCGGCCACGTTCCTCGGCCACCTCGCGCCGGGCCCGCTCGGCCTGCTCCAGGCGCAGTTGCCGGGCCAACTCGGCCGAGCGGCGGGCAAGAAGGCCGAACCGCCACAGCACCGCCGGGTAGACCACGGCCTGTCCGACGACGGACGGCCAGGAGTCGGTGTGGTTCACCGCACCCGCGTAGATCCAGACCCCGCCCATGAGCGCGGCGCAGGGGACGGAGACGCTCGGCACCAGCAGAGAGGCGACGGTGTAGACGGCCAGCATGGGGCCGAAGCTGCACACCACCGGCCAGTAGTCGGCGGTGATGTACACCAGCCAGGTCGCGTGGACGAGGCAGCAGACCACGACAGGAGCCCGGCTACGGAGCACGAGCGGCACGTGGACCAGGATCACCAGCGCATAGGCGGTCATGTCGAGCGGCTTCTGCCCCTGGCGTGCGGCCTCCGGCCCCAGCAGTAAGGCCACGCTGGTCAGCGCCGCCGCGAGCAGCGCGTCGACGGCGAGGGGGTGGATCCGCATGGCAGCAGCGTAAGGCCGGCTACGGTGAATGAACGTCAAACTGCCGCTGTACCACGGAAGTTGCAGGAATCGTGCGCCTACCGCACCGGTTCGACCCGGAGTTACCACCAGCATGGGACGACGCCACAAGCGGCCCGCCCGTAGCGTGTTTGGGACCCGCACCACGACGAGTCGGCTCGCGCATCGCGCGGCCGGCGTTCCACCCGAGAGCCGCTCCCGGGCGCGCAACCGGCTGTTCCAGTCGCAGGGCATCACCGTGAGCACGTGGATCCGGCAGCAACGCCCGGAGCGCTGTCGCCGGGCCTCGCCACCCGCCCCGGGGGCAAGGCTGAAGACCGCCACGTGGGTCACGTACTTCTCCAGCACGAAGTGGCGCCACAGCGCGGCGAGCGGGAAAGTGCCCGCCGAGTTCGAACGGATCACCCGGCAAACGCGAGCCCGGACGGGCCATGAAGGCCGGGCCGCAGACCATCGTTCCAACACAACCAGGGGTTGACATGTCCGTGAGAATCCGATCTGTCCGGCCGAGCGCTGGGATGTGGCGCAGGGCGCTGACCACGGCGGCCGTGCTGGCCGTCACCGGCAGCGCGCTCACCGTCGCTTCGCAGCCCGCACAGGCGGCGCTGCCGCAACAGAAGATCGCCGATCCCGTCCACTACTGGAACGATGTCCTGCTCCAGGTCATCCGGCGTGAGGGTGGCGGACCGGGGCCGATGTCCCGTTCCGCGGCGATGCTGAACGCGGCGATCTACGATGCGGAGAGCTCCTACCAGCTGAAGTGGAAGGGCAAGATCACTTCAAAGCCGTACATCTCCGTGCACAAGTACGACGGCTGGATCGAGGGTCCCGACGAAGAGGAGCGGGTGATCGGGCGTACGGCGTACAACATCCTGCTGGAGCTGTACGGCAAGAACCAGGCGCACTTCCTCGACTCGAAGTTCCGTGAACGGTTCGGCACCGAACCCACCGAGTTCGATCTGCTCGACGTCACGATCGTCAACCGCATGGTCACGCAGATGACGAACGCGCGAAACGGCGACGGCTCCGGCAATGACAAGGTGTACGTCGGCGAGAACAAGCCGGGCGCCTGGCGGCCCACCAGCTACCCGGACATGCCCGATCCCTCGTGCGCACTCCACAGCCAGGCGGTCTCACCGTTCTGGGGCGAGGTGCAGCCCTTCGCCCTCACCTCCGGCTCGCAGTTCCGTCCGGCGAACCCGGGCCTGTACGGGACGTACGAGAAGCTGCTGGCCAGCGACGCCTACAAGGCTCAGGTCGAGGCGGTGCGGTCCGCTGGCGCGGACAGACCGACCGCGCGTACGCCCGTCGTCAACCGGACCCCGGACCAGGAGGCGGCGGCCTGGTTCTGGGCCAACGACGAGAACGGCACCTACAAGCCGCCGGGTCAACTGCTTCAGGCGACCCGGGAGGTCTCCGAGGCCCGCGGCCTGACCACGTACGAGAACGCCCGGCTGTTCGCGCTCGTCTCCATCGCCATGGCGGACTCCGGGATCGCGGTACGGGACGCGAAGTTCCTGACGCCGATCGACCTGTGGCGGCCGGTGTCCGCGATCCGGGAAGGCGGGCTCGACCCGGAGTGGAAGCCGCTGCTGAAAACCCGGGCGGGCGTGAACGTCACCCCGTGCTTCCCGGCCTGGGCCTCGGGGCACGCAACGTTCGGCGCGGCCTGGGCGGGGGTGATGAAGCGCTACTTCGCGAGCGACAACATCGCCTTCGACGTGACCACCGACGAGCCGCAGTCGCCGGTGAAGACCCGCCACTTCACCAGCTTCAGCGCGGCGGCCACCGAGGATGCCTACAGCAGGGTCTGGCTCGGAGTCCACTTCCCGTGGGACGCGGAGGACGGCCTCACCCTGGGTGACAAGATCGCAGGCCACGTCTTCACCACGAAGTTGGGCGAGTTCTAGGCCCAGGCTCGATGCCGGTGACGATCACCCCGATGACCAGCCTCTTCGCCCCGCACATTCAGTGATCGGGTGAAGCGGGGCCTTATCGGCGGTCTTCTCGCTTCCTCCGGATCAAGCTGATCCAGCATCAGCGTGTCCAGCATTCAGGGGGAGGCCCCCTCTGCCGGGATTCACCCACGGCCACCACGTCAGGGTGAGCGAGTTTGCCCCCGAGTTTGGCAAGGCGGCCGGCAGGCAGTAGCCGGACTGGCCGCCAAGCGCCGAGGAGGAGTTCCGCCTCGCACCCGCACCAGCGGTGCCGGCGCCGTACGGTGTGGCGGTTGAGCAGGGAGGGGGCGCCGCTGGCTGCGCCCCCTCCCGGGCGTCAGCTGAGGCTGTTCGGCCTGGCGGTGCACACAGTCGTCAAAGCGACAGTTGCGCATGGTCACGCCGCGACCGCCACGGGGCCGCCGGCCCAAGGAGCGGTCGTGACGATGACGGTCACGATGACGACGATCCGCCATCAGCGAGGCGAGACTGCGCCGACGGGCCGCCCTGTTCCCGTTGTCACCATGTGCTGTGCCCCTTCGTGAGTGTCGTCGGGGCTGGCGCCGGCAGGTTACTGACGCAGGGAGCCCAGCAGGGCACCGGAAGTGCCCGGTCCACTCGCCTCCTTCGCGGTTCGTCGTGTTCGGCTGCGGTGTCGGGTCGCTTCCAGTGCTGCGTGGCTCGGCTCGCCGGGCTGATGCCCTGGGCTGCGGCGAACGCGCTGATCACCGGTCGCCTCGACTGCCCTCGGTAAGGCGCTCCACGTACGCTTCACCTTCGGGACAGGCCACCCCGGGATCGGCCACGGCCGCCTTCATGACCTCCGTCGGGATGCTCCTCTTCCAGGGGCGCTCTGGAGGGAGAAGGGGCTCGAAGGAGACTCTGTCGCCGTATCGGCCGAGCGTCGCCTCGCTCAGCCTGGAACCGGCACCGATCCGGTGTCGCGGACCCGCCCGGATCGGACCGTCTTGGTGCGGATGCGCCGCGTCGACTGGAGCGACCGGTCCGCGCGCGGAAGTGCGTCAGCCGCGCTGCCAGCTGTCCAGCAGGGCGAGGGCGTTGTCCACGCCCTGATCGAGGAGCTCGTTGGCGAGTTGGTTGTCGGTCAAGGCGCGGGAGAGCTGCAGTGTCCCGGCCATCAGGCCGAGAAGACTGAGCGCCTTCACCCGTGCGGAGGACGGGGCCTCGGGCGCCATGCGTTCGGCAATTCCGTCGATGAGGATCAGCACACCGTCCGTGTACGCCTGCCTGGTTGTGTCGGCGCAGCGCCCGATCTCGTCGAGCAGAGCGGCGTTGGGGCAGCCGTCGCCAAGCCGTTCACGGTGCTGGGGCGAAAGGTATCCGCGCACTATCTGCTCAAGTCCGACGCGTCCAGGCGCGGCCGACGCGACGACGCTCTCGGCCTGCACCTTCAACTGGTCGGCGATTGCCGTGGTGACGAGGTCGTCCTTGGATGCGAAGTGAGCGTAGAAGGCGCCATTGGTCAGCCCGGCGTCCTTCATGAGCGTCGAGACCCCGGAGCCGTCGATACCGTCTTGCTTGAACCGGCGGCCCGCCGCCTCGATGATCCGCCTCCTCGTCTCCGACTTATGTCCTTTTCCGTACCGCACCACGGCACACGCTCCTTCGTCGGCCGGAAGGGCCGGTTGCCCTTCACCGACTCAGTCAGTCTCTGGTATTGCAAACGTCATCCAAAGAGTCGGCAGTGGCGACGGGCGAGCGAGCGTGGGGATTTCATCAGTGAAAGCAGACACCGACCCAGCATCTGCGCTTACTTTGCGCTCTCCGGACGGACGGGGAGATACGGATCAGCCGCGGCCCATGGTGCGCTCTCACACCGCGCGACTGCCGAGCGGGGACAGGGTCACCGAGCCGTCGGGGCTGACGTGATGTACTCGGGGGACCTCCACGGCGGCGTAGTCGAACGTCGCCGGGGTCGTCACGTCGGTGACCAAGGATCCGCCGCCGAAACGCCGGGTGCGTCGAAGACGGTTCGGGCGGAATCGGCGCCCTCGAAGCCGGGCCGGCGTGTCAGCCGGGCAGGCGGTTGTTCTTACGGATCTGCTTGTCGAACGTTCCGGCGGGGACGAGGCGGCGCGCCTTTGTGACGCGTGAGGCCAGCGGGCCGGCGGTGTAGCGCAGCTTGGGCTTCCTGTCGGTGGCCGCGGTGACGATCGCCTGGGCGACGACGGCGGGGTCGTCGCCCTTCTCCATCGCCTCCTTGATCATCACATCGAAGTTGCGTCGTCGCTCCGCGTACAGGGGCAGCGGGGTGTCGGGCTGTGCGGCGTTGGTTTCGAAGGGAGTCTTGGTGTAGGCGGGCTGGACGATGAGGACCCGGACGCCGTGTTCACGGACCTCGTGGTCCAGCGACTCGGAGTAGCCCTCGATGGCGTGCTTCGCCGCGACGTAGAGGGCCATGAAGGGCTGGGGGGCGACCCCGAGGACGGAGGAGATATTGATGATGCGTCCGCGGCCCTGGGTGCGCATGTGCGGCAGGACGGCCTTCGTCATACGGATGACACCGAGGACGTTGATGTTCAGGAGGCTCTGGGCCTGGGCGAGGGAGTTCTCCTCGACGGCGCCCGACGCGCCGATGCCGGCGTTGTTGACCAGGACGTCGATGCGGCCGAACCGGTCGATCACCTCTGCGACGGCGGCCGTGGCCGAGTCGTCATTGCCCACATCGAGATCGAGGTACGTCACGCCGGTGGGTGGGACGAGCCCGGACGTCTTGCGGCCGGTTCCCACCACCTCGAAACCCGCCGTGACGAAGCCGCGGGCCGTCTCCTTGCCGATCCCCGATGACGCGCCTGTCACGAGCACTACCGGTCGAGTTGTCGTCATCACGGCATCCCTTCTTTTGGCTTAGGATCGTATGTCATACGATCGTATGACCATAGAGTGGTCGCGGGCCGTTGACAAGTGGCAGGTGGCGGAGGCCGCTGTACGTCTTGCTGAGCGGTCGGACGGTCAGATCGACGAGCCTCGGCCCGGCAGCCCGGCAGCCCGGCAGCCCGGCAGCCCGGCAGCCCGGCAGCCCGGCAGCCCGGCAGCCCGGCAGCCCGGCAGCCCGGCAGCGTCGAGGCGGGCCTCGCGCTCGCTGGACCAGTGCTTGCGGCCCTGGAGCGTCTCGCGAAACCTGCGCGAGGCCAACGCAGCGGCACTGTCTTCCGCCACGCCGACTTGCGTCCGGCCGACTTGCGCGGCACCGACTTGAGCACGGCCGACCTGCTCCAAACATGCCCGACCGGCGCACTGGCCGGCGAGCGATTCGACTGCGGCGAGGGAGCCGCGGTGATCGCGAAGGATCTGCGGGTGAGTGAGCGGTCGGTGGAACGCCGGCGTCGCGCCTGGTGGGAGGGCGCTATGACCGCGCTCGCCTCGACGGGGCCGCCGAAGCTGTCCGACGGGCAGTTTGCCGCCCTGGAGCAGGAGTTCGCGCTGGGACCTGCCGCGCATGGCTGGGAGGGCCAGCGGTGGACTTCTGCCCCGGATCAGGGAGTTGATCGCCCCCTGGAGGTTCCGGCTGGACTCCTCGGTGGCGGCAGCGGCAGTGGCGGCGGCGGCTGATGCGCCGTCATGACTGGTCGTGACAGTGTCCCGGGCGCTGGAGCGCGACGAGGGCGCAGTGAGCCCGTGGAAGGAGGACGTGCGGCCGCAGGCGGAATCAGCCTTCCAGCCGTGACTCACGTCTCCTCGGGTAGCAGGCGAACGCCCGAACGGCACCGGAGCGGTGCACTGCGTCATTTGGCGACCGTCCCAAGGCCGCTCCAACGCCTTGATGGTGCGCATCGTGGCTGTCGATGAGTAATGCCTTGTTCGTCTGATGAACATGTCCTTTGAGGGTGACAGGGGTCACTTCTACGTTGTCGCTGCTCGGCGGGTCGGCCACTGCGCCGGGCGTCTGAGGCAGGTCCGGTTGAGCCGTGCGGAGGTGTTCCGTCGGCTCCTGTGGCGTTCGGCAGCGATGTTGCCGGGATCGCCGAGAAAGAAGCCCCCTTGACAAGGTCCGGCGGCGGGCGCCGGTTCCGATGGCAGCGCTTTGCGCGCGAGGAGTCGTCCATGGTTCAGATCGATACACCCAGTGCGTCAAGGGGCGAGGGTGGCAGATACACCCTGAGCCCAGGCACTCTGACGGCGGTGGTTCTCGCCGTGTGCCTTGCGCAGATAGCCCTTTCCGTCCCCTCACTCATCATCGGGCTGATCCAGCAGGACCTCGCGCCGTCCTCGGCTCAACTGACGTGGATCGCCGAGGCCTTCATGCTTCCGGTCGCCGCGTTGGGACTGGGCTTCGGCGTGTTCGGTGACCTGTTCGGCCGTAAGCGCCTGCTCATCGGGGGCGCCACGCTCATCGTCGTGGGCTCGGCTCTCGCGGTCCTGGTGCCGACTGAGGGATCCTCGGCCGACACTCGGGTGACGTTGCTGATCCTTGCCCAGGTCCTCAACGGCATCGGAGCCGCGGCCGTCTTCCCGACGAGCCTCGCCATGGTGGCGGCCGGGACGCACACCACCGCCACCCGCGCGCGTGGCGTGGCGATCTGGGCCACCGCGCTCACGGTCGGAGGCTTCCTCGGACCGCTGCTGGCAGGCGTCGCCGGCAAGATCGAACTCGGCTGGGCCGGGAACGCGAACTGGCGCTGGGCCTTCGTCGGCGTCCTTGTCATCGCTGCGGTGAGCGTGGTTGTGTCGCTGGCCCTCGCCCAGAACTCCGCCTCGCCCGAGGGCCGGTCCATCGACTGGCCGGGTCAGGTCACTGCCGCGCTCGGCCTGTTCGCTCTGATGTACGCCGTGATCCAGGGCCCCGAGAGTGGCTGGGGGACCCCGCAGATCGTCATCGCGTTCATCTTCGCGGCCGTCTTCCTCGCACTGTTCGTCTTCGCCGAGAGCCGTGCGGCCGAGCCGCTCCTTCTCGTGAGTGTGTTCAGGAACCGGGCGTTCGCCGTGAACTCGGTGGTCACCGTGATCGGAATGTTCGCGTTCCTCGTGATCATGTACAGCACCAGTATCCGCCTCACCACCATCCAGGGATTCAGCCCACTGCGGAGTTCCGTCGCCTACCTCTTCTTCGGAGGCGTCGGCTTCGTACTGCTGCCCCTCACCTACAAGCTGCTCGAGCGCTACAACCCCCGGTGGGTTCTCTTCACCAGCATGATCCTCATCGGCGCCAGCGGGCTGTGGTTCGCCGGCGTCCCGACGAGCGATCGGGCCATGGGCGCCATCGTCGGGCCTCTGCTTCTCGCCGGCGTCGGCTCGGCACTCGCCATCGCCGCCATCAGCGCGGTCGCGGTCAACACGTTGCCCAACCACCTCGCCGGTATGGCGAGCGGTGCCACGAGCACGTTCCGGGACCTCGGGTTCGCCCTCGGCCCCGCGATCGCCGGTGCTGTCGCACTGGGCCGGGCCGCCGACGAGATCGCCCGCAAGCTGGCAAGCGATCCTGAGCTGAAGCAGGCCTATGAGGCCTTCCAGGCCGCTGCCGCCAACGCTCCCGCGGATCAGAGACCGCAGCTCGAGGCGGCAGTGCACGCCGTGGAATCGGGCCCGCTCGGTGCCAACTCGGTGCCGGCCAGCATCACACTGCCGGATGGTCAGGTGGTGCCCTTCAACCCACTCAAGGACGTCGCTTTCGACGCCCTCAGCAGCAGTTACTCCATCGCATACATGCTCGGTGGCGTGGCTGCTCTCGTGGCGGCGGCGCTCATTCTCGTGGGGGTGCGCGGGGGCGCGGGCGGGGCTCATCTCGACGACGACCCGCACACTCTCGACGGCTGACCGTCTGACGAACGCGTCGGCGCCGGGACACGGGTGGCAGGCCGGCCAGGCCAACCGGAGCGCCCGCCGCGACTTTTCCTCCTCGCGAGCAGCAGTTGCGGCGGGCGGCGGCGTACAAGACACAACGATCACCAGACACACGGGCAGGAGCCGAACAATGACCACCGCGCATCCAGGGCCGAGCAGTATGAACGACGCCCGCATGTGAGGGAGGAGCGCTCAGTCGGAAGCGGGCATGGCTGGTAGCGATCACGTAGGGCCATGAGGAGCAGCGTCACCTCCTACGCCCCGACTGTGTGATCGTTCATGGCCCCGGCCCCGGTCGGGAATGTCCATGACCGCGAGCGCTTCCTCAGTAACAACGCGTCCATGGGGCACACCGAAGAGGCTGGGACCAGCGAAGTGACGTGTCTGCAACGAGGGGGCTGGGCCGGCGGGACGTACTTCCAGGAGACGGGCATTCGGCGCTTGCCCGACCTGCGGCCGTTCCTGGTTCAGGCCGTGGCTGCACGGGTGTGCTTCTCGACCGCCGAGGGATGGCCAGGCCGCATGCGGCTCTCCCGGCGGCAACCGCCGACATGACGCGCCGGGGTTTCTCGCTCTGCGAGGGTTACGAGGTGTGGATGGGAATGCCTGGCCTCCAGCCGAGACTCCTGGACATTCCCAGTCCGCTCGCGACCAGCGAGGGAACGGCCGCTTGCAGTTTGATCGAGCCCGCAGTCACCACAACAGAGAGGGCCGCGACGACTTTGCCGCGGCCGTCGACGATGCGCGTCGCGACCGACTCGGCACCTTCGGTCAACTCTTCCTTGACGACCACAGTTCCGGTCGAGCGACAAGACGCCAGTTCGCGACGCAGTTCGGCCGGCTCCACGATCGTCTTGGGAGTGAAGCGCTGCAGTCTTCCCGTCAACACCTCATCGATGAAGGCCGGGCTGCTGTGGCTCAGAAGCACTTTGCCGACCCCTGAGCAATGCAAGGGCAGAAGGCCGCCGATCTGCGAGGTGAGACCCACCGCGTTGACCGCAGACAGTCGCTCGATGATCACGGCCTTGTCGCCCTGGAGGACGGCCAGTTGTACATGCTGGCGCAGCGCCGTGTACAGGTCCTCCACGAACGGCTGCGCGGCGCTGCGGAGTGTCTCGGCGCGCGGTGCGAGGGTTCCCAGGCGCCACAGGGGCAGGCCGATCGCGAACCGGTTGTCGCTGGTGCGTTCCAGTGCGCCGGCGTCCAGAAGGTCGAGCGTGAGGCGCCTGGCGGTGGCCTGTGGCATGCCGGTACGTCGGACCAGGTCGGCGAGGCTCAGCTCGGTGTGGTTGGGGTCGAAGGAGAACAGCAGATCCCACAGTCGAGAGCTGACTGAGCGTCCTGGCTCGTGCGCGCGAGGCATGGGTCTGTCCTCCATCGTCTGTGGCTCCGGGCACTCTACCTCCCATGTTCGTTGGATGGATGAAGCTGTTCTAACAATGCGCGGTTTGCTGAAGTCTTGCTCGAAGCCAGTCACCACCTCGCTCGAAATCCCTGGGAGTGAAAGAGCATGATGAGTAAGGGAGCAGGCCCTGAGATCGCGATCCTCGGCGGCGGCATCGGGGGCCTCGCCGCTGCTGCTTTCCTTCGCGACAAGGGCTTCGACAGTGACGTCTACGAGCAGGCGACCGCCCTGACCGAAGTGGGTGCCGGCCTGGTGATCGCGCCCAACGCCGCCCGCTTGCTACGACGTCTCGGCGTGCTGGACCGGTTCGTCAAGCGCGCGGTCCGGATGGAGATCGGCTGGGAGTTCCGGCGCTGGGAGAACGGTGCCGTCCTCTCCGCGGAGACTCTTCAGGATGGGTGCATACGCCTGTACGGCGAGCACACTTATACCGCCCACCGTGCCGACCTGCTGGACGCCTTGAGGTCGGCTGTCCCCGAGCACTCGGTCCATCTCGGCAAGCGCTGCGTCTCCGTCGAGTTCGAAGGCGACCAAGCGGTTCTGCGGTTCGAGGACGGCGAGACGGTTCGCCCGGACATCCTCATCGGCGCCGACGGAGTCCACTCACGAGTGCGCAGCGCCATCGTCGGACCGACTCACGCCGGGGAGTCGGGCATCTGCGCTTTCCGGGCTCTCGTACCGACGGAGAAGGCACCCGACTTCGCCAGGCGGCGCGCCCAGACCCTCTGGATCGGTCCCGACCACCACCTCGTGCACTATCCGGTCTCCGGCGAGGAGTACGTCAACCTCGTCGCCTTCGCACCTGCCGGTGCCAACAATGTCGAGTCATGGACGGCCACCGCGACGCTCCGAGAACTGCTCGACGAGTTCGCCGGCTGGGATCCGCGTCTGGTGGAGCTGATCAGGGTGGCCGACACGCCGGGGCGCTGGGCGTTGCTCGACCGCGAGCCCCTCGACCACTGGAACCGTGGCAACGCGACCCTGCTGGGTGACGCGGCCCACCCGATGTTCCCGTTCTTCGCCCAAGGCGCCGCCCAGGCGATCGAGGACGGCGCTGTCCTGGCCCTCTGCCTCGCGGAGGCCCCGGACAATCCGACCGCGGCGCTGGGGCGCTACCAAGAGCTCCGGCGACACCGCACGGCACGCCTGCAAGAGGTGTCGCACGGAAGGTCTCACATCAACCACCTTCCGGACGGCCCCGAGCAGCAGGCGCGCGACCTGGCGTACTCGCAGGCCGACCCACTCAGGGCGAACAGTTGGATCTACGAGTACGACCCCGAGGTCGCTGTCTCGGCCTCGCTGTGAACCGGCCACGAGGCCGCGCCCCGGCCGGTCCGGTCGACGAGGTCCCGAAGTTCCCATGTCGAACAAGCCGTTGACCATCCAACGAACACGGTCATTGTCGTCACCCGGGCCACGCCGGAGACTCCGGTGCGGACGGCCTGCGACACGGCCCTGTCCTCAGTGATTTCCCTGGCAACTCCGAGCACGTCCAGAAGGGCGGATCACCGAATGGCACCCGCAACCGGTAGTGGGCTCGTCGTGCGAACGCTGCAGCGAGCCGGAGTCAACGTCGCCTTCGGTCTGCCCGGAGCGCATATCGACGGCATCCTCCAGGAGGCACTGGATGCCAAGCTCCGGATCGTCGACGTGCGCCACGAGATGAACGCCGGCCACGCGGCCGAGGGCTATGCGCGGGTCACCGGAAACCTGGGGGTCGCCGTCGTCACGGCCGGCGGCGGCTTCACCAACGTCCTGACCTCGGTCGCCAACGCCCATCTGGACCGGACCCCGGTCCTCTATGTCGTGGGCTCCGGGCCCCTGGAGACGGACCAGGTCAACGACCAGCAGGCCGGGTTCGACCAGGTGGCGATGGCAACCCCGGTGACCAAGTTCGCGCACCGCGTCACCCGTACCGAGCTGATCCCCCGTCTGGTCGCACAGGCGATCCGGATCGCCCAGTCGGAGCCCAAGGGGCCGGTGCTCCTCGACATTCCCTGGGACGTCCTGCGCCAGTCGGTGGACGTCGACGATGTCGACGACTACCGCGTCGAGGTCGACGGCACCGGCGTCTCCCCCGCCGGTGCCGTCGACCGTATCGTCGATGCGCTCAGTACCGCCCGGCGCCCGATCGCGCTGGTCGGCAAGTCCTTCGTCACCGCCGACGCACGGGCCCGGTTGCACGAGTTCGCCGCCCGTACCGGCGTGCCCCTCTTCTCCGACTGGGAGGGTCTCGGGGCGATCGTCGGCTCCGAGCGGCATGTCGGTCTCGTCCAGACGCTGGCCACCGTCCCCGAGGACGAGCGGCCCGACCTGGTCCTGCTGCTGGGGCTGCGCTTCGGGATGACCACCCAGTTCGGCACGGGCCGTCTGCTGCCGAAGAGCGCGCGGATCTTCCAGATCGACCCCGACGGCCGTGAGCTCGGCCGTCTGCAGGAGGTCGAGCTCGGCGTCCAAGCCGACCCGATCGGCACGGTCGGCCTGCTGAACGAGCGCCTGGACGACAGTCCCGTGCCCCCCGGGCGCGACGACTGGCTGGGGACCCTGCGCGACATCTCGGCCACCCGGCGCTCCGCGCTCGCCGCCGAGACCGAGGACCACGGGGCCGACGCGATCCACCCCTACCTCGCGGTCCGCACGATCGCCGAGAGCGTCCCCGAGAACGCCACCGTCGTCGTCGACGGCGCCCTGACCGAGCTGTGGCTCTCCGAGACGATCGCCCTCGCCCCGCTGGCCCACTACCTGGGTCACGGCTACCTCAGCTCGATGGGGAGCAACTTCGGCGTGGCCCTGGGAGCGCAGTACGCGACCCCCGACAAGGCGACCATCCTCGTCACCGGCGACGGCGCCGTCGGCTACAGCCTCGCCGAGTTCGACTCCCTCGTCCGCGCGGGACTCCCGGTCATCGTGATCGTCCTCAACAACCAGGCCTGGGGCGCCACCCTGCACACCCAGCAGTTCTTCTTCGGACAGGACCGCGTCACCAACAACCGCCTGCAGAACGGCTCCTACAGCGGCGTGGCACGGGCTCTGGGCGCGGACGGTGTCGACGTCACGGAACCCGACCAACTCCGCCCCGCGATCGAGGCGGCCCTCGCGGCCGGCCGGCCGACGTGCATCGACGTACGCGTGAGCCTCGCGCCCATTCCGCCGGAGGAGCGCGTCCTGAACGGCGGCGCCCCGTTCGGCGGCATCCAGATCGACGCATGAACCGTCACTCCTGATCCCCCACGAAGGAGAACCATGAACGACACGACTGACGCCGCAACCCACGCCCGGACCGGGGAGGACCGGCGTCAGCGTTTCCTCGGGAAGACCTGCCTCGTCACCGGCGGCAGCAGAGGACTGGGACTGGCAGCCGCACAGGCGTTCGCGCGCGAGGGCGCACGCGTCGTCATCATCGCGCGCGACCCCGACCAACTGAAGATCGCGAGCGGTCTGATCGGCGAGGGCACGATCGCCGTGGCAGCCGACCTCTCCTCAGTGGCCGGCATCAAGGCCGCGGTCACGGAGGTCGCCGCACAGGTCGACCACGTCGATGCCGCGTTCCTCAATGCCGGACAGGCGGGCATCAAGCGCCTCGACGACATGGACGAAGCCACCTGGGACATGGTGTTCAACACCAACGTCAAGGGCTCGTTCTTCCTCATGCAGGGTCTCAGGCCCCTGCTCGCGCCCGGCGGGGCCGTCGTCTTCTGCGGCTCGGCAGCCGGTCGCAGGGCCAGCGCGGGCACCGCCGCCTACGGGACCAGCAAGGCCGCACTGGAGCACCTGACACGCATCCTCGCCGCCGAAGTCATCGGCGAGGGAATCCGGGTCAACATCGTCATCCCGGGCGGCATGAACACCGACATCGCCGCCCGCACGACGGGCCTTCCACCCGGTGGAGCCGACGCCTTCCGGGAGCGGGTCAGGCTCAGCACCCCCATGCTCCGAGAGGGAGAACCGGACGAGCTCGCCGACGCCGTGCTCTTCCTGGCCTCGCACGAGGCCGGCTACATCACCGGTGCGGCCCTCCCGGTGGACGGCGGTGCCACCGGCTTCACCCGCCCGCAGGCATAGAGGCGCCGGCCGCTGTCGATCACCAGCCGTAGGACCCGAGCGAGGACGACCACCATGGAGTTTCCCTTCGGCCAGCCGATCGACGCCGTCATCCAGTTCGCGTACACGGTCCCCGACCTCGCTGCCGAGATGCGCTGGTGGACCGACGAACTCGGCGTCGGACCCTGGTTCGTGAGCGACAGGATCGGCGGCGAGGGCTCCACCTACCGTGGTGAGCCCGGCCGGGCCGAGTTCGCCCTCGCTCTCGCCTTCTCCGGGCACACGATGGTCGAACTCATCCAGACCCTCGACGACGAGCCGTCCATCTACAAGGAGGCCTACGAACGACACGGCTACGGCTTCCACCATGTCGCCAAGGCCGTGCCGAACGTCACCGGCGCTTGGCGGGCATCACTCGACTGGGACGGGACGCGACCTCTGCGGGACTTCGCGGAGTTGCTGCCGGCCTGACTCGACGGGCCCGCCTTCTTGCCGAAGGCCGGACGAACGCTGCGGACGACCGGTCGTCCGCAGCGTTCGCCGTCGGCGCCCGTGGACCTCTACCGGCCGTTGGTGAGTTCGATGTACGTGGCAGGTCGAACACCACTCGACGCTCCGGGCCCCGGGCGACCGAGTGGGGACTCCGCCGCGGTGCCCGCGGAGCGGGACGTCCTGCTGCGGGGCCTGGAGGCGTTCTCGGAGCTGGGATACGACCGGGCGTCGGCGCGGGAGCTCGCGCGCCGTCTCGGGGTCAGCCACAACCTGCATCAACGACCGCTACGGATCCAAGGCGGCCTTCTGGCGTGCGGTGGTGGACGCGGCGCTCGGGGACCAGCTGACGCGCATGACGCCGGCCCCGCCCGGGAGCGATGACGAGGACGTGTATGGCAGTTCGTCACGGAGTTCTACCGCGTCAACGTCGGCGAACCGTACCTGGCCTTGCCGCCGGCGGATGAACTCGCACGGGACACCGAGCGGTTGGACTACCTCTATCAGCGTTACATCGAGCCGACGCTGGCCCTCGTCGTGCCGAGCATTGAGAGGCTGACGGCATCCGGAGGCCCTGGCCGGCCCGGTGGTGGACGGCCTGCAGGCCCCGGGCGACGCGAAGCGCCGGTAGACGGTCATACGCCCTTGGGGGCGAGCACGATGTCGAAGCGCACCCGGCTCCACGTGCCCTTGATGACGCGGCCGTCGGGCGTCGGCGTGCCGGCGGGCTGTTGCTCGAACCGCTTGATCAGTGAGTCCTTCACGCCGAAGACGGTGTCCTTGCGGCCGATCGGGTCGCCCTCGGGGAAGATATGGGTCACCAGCGTGCGGGAACCCTCATGGGACACCATGAAGTGCAGATGGGCGGCGCGCAGCGGCGAGCGGCCGACCGCGTCGAGCATCTTGCCGACGGGTCCGTCGTTCGGGATGGGGTACGGCGTCGGCGTGAGCCCCCAGAAGCGGTAGCCGCCGTCGGCCGCGGAGAACAGATGCGCCCGGCCGGCGCGCCTGCCGGCCTCGTACTGCACGTCGTACATCCCGTCCTCGTCGGCCTCCCAGACCTCCATCCGCGCGCCGGCGAGTGGGGTGCCGTCGGTGTCGGTGACGGTGCCCTCGACCCAGCAGGGCTCCCCCGGGGCACCGAAGGCCAGGTCGCCGCCGAGTTCGATCGCGGGGGCGTCCTCGACGAAGAACGGCCCGAAGACGGTCGCCTCGGTGGCGCCCTGGTAGGCCTGGTTGTTGACGTTGATCGTCTGCATGCTCGCACCGAGGGTGTCGGACAGCAGGACGAACTCCTGCCGTACCTCGTCGGTGATGTGGCCGGCCCTGGTGAGGAAGGCGATCGCCGTCCCCCACTCCTCCTCGGTCAGCCGCACCTCGCGGATGAAGGAGTGCAGGTGCTTGACCAGGGAGAGCATGAGCTCCCGCAGTCGCGGGTCGCCGCAGGCGTCGAAGGAGGCCACGACGTTGTCGACGAGCTGCTGCTCGACCGCCTGCTGCTCCGGCGACACCTCACGGTAGATCGTGCCCTGGGCACCGGCCTGGGCCGAGCCGGGGTTGACATAGGTAGCCATGACGGCCTCCTTCAGTTGATCGGGGCGCCGGCCCACGCCGCCTCCAGCAGCAGGGTCAGGTTCGCGTAGGTGACGGGGGTGGGATTGTTGGCCGGGATCGCTTTCATGACCGGCCCCAGGGCCTTGGCGATGCCGTCCTGAGGCATGCCGTAGTCGCGCAACGCCCTCGGTGCGTCCAGCACCTCGCGCAGGGCGGCCAGGCCGGCGCTCGCCTTCCGGGAGCCGAAGGCCTGGGCGACACGTGCCTCCGCCTCGGAGGCGTGCGGGGCGTTGAAGGCCAGCACGTAAGGCAGCACGACCGCGTGGGTCTGGGCGTGCGGGAGGTTGAACATGCCGCCGAGGACGTGGCAGATCTTGTGATGCATCCCGGAGCCGGCGGAGGCGAACGCGACAGCGGCGAGATAGGCGCCGTACAGCGTCTGCTCGATGCCCTCGACGCTGGTCGAGTCCTCGGCCACCGTCGGCAGGCCGGTGGCCAGCGCGCGGATGCCCTCCTGTGCCAGCGCCCGGTCGATCGGGTCGGCGCGCGGCCCCCACATCGAGTCCACGCAGTGCGCCATCGCGTTCAGGCCACTGGCGACCGTCATCTCGCCGGGCAGTGTGGTCAGCAGAGCGGCGTCGTAGACGACCGACGCGGGCAGCACCTTGTCGTCCACACCGGTGGTCTTGGTCTCACCCTCGGTGAGACCCCACACGTCGGTCGCCTCGGAGCCCGCGTATGTGGTGGGTACCGCGACGATCGGCAGCCCGGTGGTCATCGCCACCGCCTTCGCCAGGCCCGTGGTCGAGCCGCCGCCGACGCTGACCAGGACGTCCGCACCCGCGTCGGCCGCGGCCCGGCGGGCGCGGCGTGCGACCTCGACCGGTACGTGCATCACGACCTCCTCGTGACGCAGTACGACCGGGATCTCCTTGGCGATCGGGTCGGCCAGCTCCTTCTCTCGGTCCGACGCGATCAGCATGACCTTGGAGCAGCCGAGTGCCTCGACCTCCGTCGCCACGGCGGCGGGCGACTCCCCGGCCGCGAAGACCACCCGCTGGGGGAGGGTCTGATGGGTGAACCTCATCCGGCTTCCGCCAGCCATTGCTTGCCTTCCGAGTAGAGCCGCTGGACTGCTGTGCCGGTGAGGCCGGGAAGCCCGTCCTTCACCGTGAAACCCGCCTTGGTCTGCAGGTAGGCCAAGTGCCGGTAGCCGGTCGGGAACCGGTCCAGGAGATCGGGGTCCAACGTCAACGAGGCAGCGGGGTCCACGACGTCGAGCCGGTCCTTCTCGTAGATCGGCTGCCGGCGCACCAGGGTCCAGCCGCCCTCGTGGCGGGAGAGGAAGTCGTAGAAGCGGCCGGTGCAGACGACGTCGACCTCGACGCCGTCGATGCTCTCGCGCTGGTTGATCGTCATCTTCGTCTGTGCGACGGCCCGGTCGCCGACGATGTCCGCGGTGTGGCCGCCCAGGAAGTGCAGGATGCTGACTCCGTTCTCGAAGCCCTCACGGCTGGCCTTGATGAAGTCGGTGGCGCTTCCCTGGAACCAGGTGGCGCTCATCCAGCCGTCGCGCGGATGCCAGACCGTGGCGAAGCGGCCCCAGTCCCCGGCGTCGCGCCACAGCGCCCAGTTCTCGATGAGCCGCCGGATCTCGTGGCGGTCGGTGTCGACCTGCGACATTGTTGACTCCTTGGAGGGGTGGAGATCCCTGATGCGGGGGCCCGAGGGCGCGGCGCACGCCATGTCACGTGCGCCGTACGACCTCGTCGCATTCTCAGATGGGGTAGTGGCGGGATCCGGACTGGATGGTGATCCAGCGCAACTCGGTGAACTCCTCCAGCGCGGCGCGGGAGCCGAAGCGGCCCCAGCCGCTGGCGCCGACACCACCGAAGGGCATCTGGGGTTCGTCGTGCACGGTGGCGCCGTTGATGTGGCAGATGCCGGACCTGATCCGGCGAGCCACGTCGAGCGCGGCGGCCGCGTCCTTGCCGAAGACGGCGGCGGAGAGCCCGTACTCGGTGTCGTTGGCGACCGCGACGGCTTCGTCGGTCGAATCCACCTCGATGATCGAGACCACCGGTCCGAAGGTCTCCTCGGTGTAGATGCGCATGTCCGGCGTGACCCCGCGCAGCACGGTGGGCCGCACGAACAGGCCGTCGGCCGTGCCGCCGGTCAGGACCTGCGCGCCCTTGGCGCGGGCGTCCTCGATCAGCGCGACCACGTGGTCCCGCGCGGTGGCGTGGACCAGCGGACCGATCTGTGAGGCGGGGTCGCTCGGGGGTCCGACGACCAGCTTGGCGGCACGCTCGGCCAGGCGGGAGGAGAGCTCGTCGGCGATCGTCCTGTCCACGATGACGCGCTCGGTGGACATGCAGATCTCGCCCTGGTTCATGAAGGCACCGAAGCTGGCCGCGGCGGCGGCCTCCTCCAGATCCGCGTCGGGAAGCACCAGGAAGGGCGCCTTGCCGCCGAGTTCGAGCACGACACGGGTGAGGTGGCGACCGCCGAGTTCGCCGATGATGCGGCCGACCCTGCTGGATCCCGTGAAGTTCACGCGGGTCACGGCACGGTGGGCGATCAGTGCCTCGACGACGCTCGGACCGTTCTCGGGCGCGTTGCTGATGAGGTTGACTGCTCCGGCGGGCACACCGGCATCGTGGAGCACCTGGACGATGGCGGCGTGGGTGAGCGGCGTCTGCTCGGAGGACTTCAGCACCACGGTGTTGCCCCACACCAGCGGCCACACGATGGAGCGTACGCCGAGGATCAACGGCGCGTTCCACGGTGCGATACCGACGACGACGCCGACCGGCTGGCGCACGCCGAGGGCGGTGAGGCCGGGCACGTCCGACGGGATGACCTCGCCGACGGCCGCGTACGCCTGGGCCGCCGCCTCGACGAGCATGCCCTTCGCGACGTGCACGTTGAAGCCACACCAGGGGAGAGTGGCACCCATCTCGCGGCTCATCGTGGCGACGATCTCGTCGGTGCGCTCGCCGAGCAGGACGGCCGCACGCTCCAGAACCGACCGGCGTGCGGCCGGCGGAAGGCCCGACCACTCCGGAAGGGCGGCCGCCGCCGCGTCCACCGCGAGATTGACATCCTCGACCGAGGCCGCGGCGACCCGTGCGATCGGTTCGCCGGTCAGGGCCTCGGTCGTCTGGAAGTAGCGGCCGTCCCTGGCCGCGAGGTGTTCACCCGCGATGAAGAGGTCACTCGTCCGGGCCGCGCCGGATGTGGGTGCCTCGGTCTCAGTGGCTGCCATGTGCTGCCTCACTTCCACAACAGCGGCGATCGCCGCACGAACCATGCTTGGCGATCGCCGCACGAACCATGTCCCACGGACTCTCCATGACCGGCGGCACGCCCTGAACCCTGTTGTCCGTTCATCGAACAGCGGCGTGAGGCCATGCCGTCGGCCTTCTTCCAGGGAGGTCAGACCGGCGGAAACCGCCTGCCCATGACCATGTGTGCCAGGCGCCAGCCCTCCGCGGTCTCCTCCCAGACCTTCGTCACCACCTCCTGCATCGGGAACGGCGGGAGGTTCTCGTCGAGGAGGGTGGACATCTCGTGGAAGCTCGTGGTGATCGCGTGGTTGCCACGCACCGTGATCTCGAGCTCCGTGGCCTTGGCGGCGACGGAGCGGCGGCGGGTCACATGGAAACGGGCCCAGGTCTCCCGGTCGTCGACCTTCCCGACCGGTCCGTGGACGACGCGGCTGTCCTCGAGCATGAGGGGGATCAACGCTTTCTCGCCCTCGACGAGGGCCACCAGCCATGCGGCCTCTGCCTGCTCGATCGCCTGGACGGCGTCGGTGGTCGCGGTGGATGTGGTTGTCATAGGTCCAGCTCCAGAATCGGTGAGTGTGCTCGGGATGAGCACGTGGTGAACATGCCGTCGGCGCGTTCACGGTCGGTCAGGATGTCGTCGCGATGGTCGGGTTCACCGGCGAGTACGCTCACGATGCACTCGCCGCAGATTCCCTGCCGGCATGAGTAGGGGGCGTCGACGCCGCCCGCGAGCAGGGCGTCGAGGACGCTCTCGCCGTCCTTGACCTCGTACTCGCCGCCGGTCTTGGTCAGCCGCACCCTGAACGTCCTGCCGGCCGTGTGCGCGGCGGCGTTCTCCACGGGTGCGAAGCGCTCCTTGTGGATCGCTTCGGCGGGCCATCCCGCTTCGAGTGCCATGGAGATCACGAAGTCCATGAAGCCCCCGGGACCACACACGTAGATGGCCGTGTCGGGGTCGGGCGGACCGAGGTCGGTGGCGATGCTGAGGCGCTGGTCGTCCGGGCCGTCGTCGAAGTGGAGCCGAACGCGGGGGTTGTGCTCCAGTTCGTCGAGGAACGCCGACTCCTTCCGGCTTCGGGCGCAGTAGTGCAACTCGTACTCCGCGCCCCTGGCTTCGAGGGCGTGCGCCATGGCCAGCAGCGGGGTGACGCCGATACCGCCGGCCACCAGCAGATGGCGGCGTGCCTCGTCCGAGACCCCGAACCTGTTGCGCGGACGGGAGATCCGCAGCGTGTCGCCCTCGCGAAGCCGGTGCATCCCCAGCGAGCCGCCACGCGATGCCGTCTCGGCCAGTACCGCCAGCCGATATCGGGTGAGGTCGTGGGGCGGCCCGCAGAGGGAGTACTGGCGGACCAGCCCGGCGGCACCGTCCACCAGTACGTCGACATGGGCGCCGGCGGCGAACTCCGGAAGCTCGACGTCGTCGGGACTGACCACTTCGAGCACCACGATCCGGGCAGTCGCGTCGCGTCGGGCGACCACGATGGTGTCGAGCCACTCGTTGCTCATGGTGCCGGCTCAGATACCGGCGGCGGTCGGGGTGTCGGCGTCCTCGCCCGCCGGGCGCTTGCCGAGGGTGAAGAGGCCGGACTCGGTGCGGTGAACCACCGACGGGTCGCGGACGATGTTGATCGGATCGCGCCCGGCCTCGACGTCGTCGGCCATCGAGAGAAGCATGCGACGCAGCATGACGACGCCGCGGTCGCCGGTGGCCAGGGTCTCCTCGGAGTCCAGGGTGATGGCTCCCTGCGAGCCCTGGGCCTCCGCGTCACCGGGGAACTTCTGGCGCTCCTCGTCGGTCAGCTCGTGGTTCTGCTTGCCGTTCTGCGTGATGCCGATGACGAAGTGGACCATGCGCTCGGGGTCGTTCGTGCGGATCGAGAAGAAGAGCCGGTGGCTGGTGTCGTCGGAGGGCACGGCCCACAGCAACTGGTCCGGCCGCTCGTCGGGGGTGACCTTCACGAAGTTCGGCAGGCCGAAGATGTTGGGAAGGTGCTGCTCGACCGCGAAGCCGTACTCGGTGACCTCGCCGTCCTCGCCCTCCATCTCGAATCGCTGGGTGTACTTCACGCCGTGGTCGGTGCGCTCGTACGTCACACGGTCGGCGATGAGGGACGCGTCGAAGAAGTTCTCGGGGTAGCCGAAGGTGCCGGTGCCCAGCATCTGGTAACCGCTGTGCGTGGAGTGGAGCCAGGTGACGTGCGTCGGGTCGGCGGAGTTCTCGTAGATGTTGAGCCAGCTGAAGTCCGTCGGCATGCCGAGGACCGCGGCATGGGGGACCGGCCAGCTGGCGAAGTACTTCTCGTCCTCGGCGGGGTTCTCCAGCGCGTCGTAGCGGGGGAGTTCGGGCTTGAGCTCGGGCGGGCCCATGTAGACGAACACCAAGCCGTAGCGCTCCGCGACGGGATACCACGGCTGACGAGCGGCGTCGCGCCTGCGCCCCAGTCCCGGCTCACACGCCTGCTCGATGCAGCGGCCCTGGACGTCGAACTTCCAGCCGTGGTAGCAGCAGCGGATGCCGTCGTCCTCGACCCGGCCGTAGAACAGGCTGGCGCCGCGGTGGGTACAGCGTTCGATCACGACACCGGGCTTGCCCTGCCCGTCCCGGAACACGACCAGGTCCTCGCCCAGTACGCGGGTCTTCTGCGGCAGGGCACCGGCGATCAGTGTCTCCGAGCTGGCGATCGGGTGCCAGTAGCGGCGCAGCGCCTCGCCCATCGGCGTGCCGGGCCCGACCTCGCGCAGACGGGCGTTGTACGAGGGCTTCGGGCGACCGTAGGCCGTGCCGGTGTCGACTTCTGAAGTGGTGGTGGTCATCGTTCTGTCTCCCGTGCGGCTCGGGCGTACAGGCGGTGGCGCGTGCAGTGCTGTGAATGATCACCGACGAGGACACCGCCTTGGCGACCCTCAGAATTAAAACGTGATTCACATTCGCATTTCTTCTCGCGATGCGTCAAGGGTCGCGCTCGGTGCTTCCTCGGCGGGGAGTGGTCGGCCGGCGGGCGGCCTCGGCCGCGAGCCGGTCGAGCGTGGTTCCATCCCCTGTGCGCGCCGCTCGCGCGCCAGCTCGGTGGCGCCACTGTCCACTGCCCGGCAGTACGAGGTAAGGGGCTGCCGGAGCGGGTGGCGACGCCATATACGCTGGGGCGGATGAGTACCGAACCGTCACTCGATCTGCCGCCGGCGCAGCAGGCACGCAGCCGGCTCACCCAGCAGCGGATCCTGGAAGCAGGTACGGCCCTCCTCGAAGAGGGCGGCACCGAGGCGCTCACTGTCGCGGCCGTCGCTTCTCGGGCGGGCGTCTCGGTGGGCAGCGTCTATCGACGGTTCGCCGGCAAGGACCGCCTGATCGCGGCTCTGCAGCACGACATGATCGAACAGTTCCGCGCTGACATCATTCGCCGCTTCGCTCCGCTGCGCACAGGCCCGACCGTGCTGGTCGCCTCGGCGGTCACCGGGCTCACCCAGACGTTTCAGGCGCACGAGCGCCTGATGCGCGTCTTCATCACCGCGGGCACCACCGATCCCGCAGTGGCTCGCATGGGGTCCGAGGCCAGCATCGATGCCGGCCAGGTCTTCCGGCGATTCTTGGAGCCGATCGCGCCGATGATCGATGCGCCGGAGCCCGAGTTGCGCCTGGATGTCGTGTTCCGCTTGGTGTTCGGGGCCTGTATGAACCGCCTGCTGCACGGCGAAAACTTCGAGTCCGCCCGACCACTGACGTG
The DNA here is from genome assembly GCF_000383595.1 of Streptomyces bottropensis ATCC 25435. NCBI lineage: Bacteria > Bacillati > Actinomycetota > Actinomycetes > Kitasatosporales > Streptomycetaceae > Streptomyces > Streptomyces bottropensis. The sequence continues at coordinate 5,091,847 of NZ_KB911581.1, forward strand.
GCAGCAGCTCACCGAGGAACTCGTGGACATTGCCTGCCTGTACCTTCTCGGCACGCCGGCGCAGTAGGCCCTGAGGCTCTGATGCGAATGTGAGAACCGCTTCACATTCGGGGTCGGGCGGCGACATACTGGCGGGGCTCCTGATGCCTCCGGCACCGGCGACTGCCTGGAGCGAGGGCGCCCAGGGACTCCAGGGACTCCAGGGAAGACGGCCGATCGACCGTTCGGTCACCAAGGGAAGGAACCGCTCCATGCGAGAGCCGCTCAGCTACGAGATCGCGCACCGCGCCGCACTCGCCGCTCTGGAAGCAGGAAGGGCCGAGGGGCACAAGGTGTGCGCCGTCGTGGTCAACCGAAGTGGTATCCCGAAGGTTCTCCTCAGTGACGACGGCGTGGGACTCCTCGGCGTGGAGACCGCGCGACGCAAGGCGTACACCTCGGCCGTGAGCGGTGTCCCGACGGCCAAGTTCGCGGCCTTCGCAGCGTCCCCCCAGATGCAGGTGGCGCCTCCTCATCTGGTCGATTCCAACCTTCTGCCGGTCGCCGGCGGCGTCCCGATCGTGACGGCCGACGGGGAGGTCATCGGCGCCATCGGCGTGGGTGGGGCGGACGACACCACTGACGACCGCATCGCGCACCAGGCCCGCGATTCCGTCACGAAGATCGTTGCGTAGGCCTTCTCCCTGGTCGGCAAGGCGGTGATGCCGAGCCTCGCCTTCGTCGCCGCTGGGGGTGGCTGACGCACAGGTGCCTGTCGGCACGCCTGACCTGGCATCGCGCGACAATACGGCAGCCATTCCGCAAGTTGAGGACGATGCTGCCGGCGCGGCAGGACAAGCTGTGGTTTTCCGCCCGAGCATCAGCTCCTCGACCTCGCGGGCGACAGCGGGGAGCGGTGATACAGCCACACGCGAGGGGAGACGGCAGCGCCAGATCCCGCCCTCCGACGTCCGCGCGGACAGCGACGTGGACCTGCTCCCCCCCAGCGGCGGCAACGACGAGCACCTCGGACTCTCCGAGCCCGGCGCCTACGAGTTGTACGTCGTCCAGTACGCCCTCCCGAACGGTGTCACGAGCCAGCCGTACACCCTGCACACCTGGCTGACCGGCAAGGACACCAGGCGGACCGGCCGGCCACCACGACCCTGCCCGAGCAGCGGGTGAGCGCGGGTGACCCCGTCGAGGCCACCGTCTCCTGGCAGGACCTCGACGCCGGTCAGGCCTACCTCGGCTTGGTCGAGCACGGCGACGGCACCAGGACCGTGGGCACCACACCGCTGACGGTCACCCCGCAGCCCCGGGCACGCGCGGCTGTGCGTGCCCGGCTCGTACCGCCCGGGACGGGGCCGGTGCGATGAACGACCCGGCCGCGGACTCCCCGTCGCCACGGGAGCCCGCGGCCGGGTCTCTTCCCATCAGCCTCACCGTGGTCACAGGTGATCTCCACGGCCGTGCTTTCTCGGCCTGCGTTTTTGACTGGCCGGAGAGTTCACGGGCTCCGCGGGGCTTTCGTGGCGGGTTGCGGGGGTGGGCCCGGGGCTCTCAGATGGTGGCCTCGGGGCCGGCCGGGCTGAGGTAGTGGACGGCGGTCTGTGTGGTGTGCGGGGCGAGCAGGCCCTGCAGTTCCTCCACCGCGGCCTTGAGGAGGGCGCCGTCGCGGGTGGCGTGGAGGGTTTCGAGGACGAACGCGACGTGGGTGGAGTCCTCGGTGACGCGAGTGCGGTGGGCGTCGCGGTGGTTCCAGTGCCGGGTCAGGACGGTGTCGGCGTCCGCGTAGATGATCTCGCCGGGCTTGGGCTGCTCGACGGTGTCGGGCTCGCCGAGCGGGGTGAAGGACTCGGTGCCGTCCGCGTATCGGATGTCGACGTCGCCGGTGACGTGGGCCAGGTCGAAGGCGCCGGCGGGCAGGCCGCGGCGGACGGAGACGGCGTTGTAGGAGTCGACGGCCGGGTTGATGCGCGGCAGCGTTCCCTTCTTGGCGAGGCGGCGGCCGAGCGCGTCGACGCTGGGGCGGATGCGGCGGGGATTGGTGCCGAAGGATCGGTAGGCGGTGTGCCACGCCTCGATGCGTGGGTCGCTGTCGTCGGCAGGCTGCCAGGTGCCGTCGGCGAGTTGCTGCTCCAGGTCCTCCAGGGCTGTGGCGGTGTGGGGCCAGGGTTCGCGGGCGCGCAGGCCGGTGGCGGTGACCAGGGCGATGAGGGTGTCGGGGAAGGCGTCCGTGACGGCGGGGGCGATGCGGAAGGCGGGCATGGGCGGAGTTTCCGTTTCCTGGGTCCGGGCGTGGGCGGTCAGGGCTTCCAGGGGCCGATACGGTCCCGGCGGCGGCGCTGCTGGCGTGCGGTGGGCACGTCGAGGCCCTGGTCGCGTGCGGTGAGGCGGTCGGCGACGGCGGTGCGGTACTCGACGGGCTTGTGGTCGTCGTACTTGAACTTGGCCTGGACGTCCGTGACTTCGAGGCGCAGGCCGCGGATGCCGGGCAGCATTCGGCCGTAGGGCGGCTGGTCGACGGCGACGGAGGCGTGGTCACCGGCGGGCTGGAAGTGGGCGAGCTGGCGGCGCAGCAATTCGGCCTTGGCCTCGGGGTCGTCGACGATCTGGGCGCGGCAGGTGAACTGGACGGCGGTGTAATAGCTGGTGGGGACGCCGTCGGCGGGGGGAGTGCCAGGAGCGGCGCGCCAGGGGCCGGGGATGAAGGCGTAGTCACCGAGGACGGTGAACGTGACGTTCGGGTCCTGCTCGATCGCCTTCCAGACCGGGTTGGGCCGGGCGAGGTGGATCAGGAGATCGCCTCCATCGCTGGAGAAGTGGGTGGGCACGGCGACGGGCGGGTGGCCGGGCCCACCGTTGACGCTGAGCTGTCCGAAGTCATGTCCTTCGGCGATCCAGGCCTGCCATTCGGCTTCGTCGAGGCCGGCGTCCCAGGGCTGGATGAGCATGGTGGTCTCCTTGCGTCGTCTTTGGGGGTGGGTACTGGACCACGGGGGCCGCTCAGGTCAGGGCGAGGAGGCTGACGGCGACGACGGCGGTGCCGAGGCCGACGAGCTGGCCGCGGTGAATGCGTTCGGCGAGCACACCGCGGGCGAGCAGGACCGTGCCGACCGGGTACAGGGCGACGATCACGGCGACGACGGCGAGGTCCCCGCTGCGGGCGGCGAGCAGGAACAGCAGGTTCGCCACGGAGTCCAGCACACCCGCGGCTGCCGACATCGCGTACGCGGGCCGCTCCGGACCCAGCCTGCGATACATCACCCCGGCCGCGGCCAGAGTCATGGCCGAGGAGACGGCCCGGCCCACGATCAGCGGCGCCACCCCGCTGTCGGACGGCGCCTGGTGGAGGAAGACCAGCTGGAGGGCGATGGCGGCGCCCGCGCCGAAGGCCAGCAGCAGCGCCGTACGGGAGGGGCGCGCCGCCCCGGCGCCGTGTCCGGCGCTCACCAGGACGACCGCCACCAGCGCGAGCGGCAGACCCACCAGTCCGGCGATGGTCAGGTGCTCGCCCTGCACCAGGCCCACACCGACGGGCAGTGCGGCGGACATCAGCGCGGTCACGGGCGACAGCACGTTCATCGGGCCGATCGCCAGCGTCCGGTAGAGCAGAGTGAACGCGGCGGCGGAGGCGATTCCGGACGCGGCACCCCAGCCGAGGGCGCCGGCGCTGAACGAGGCGCCGAGCACCGGCCACAGCAACAGCTCGATCGCGAGAGAGGCCGGGGCCGCGATCATCACCGTACGCAGCACATGAGCCTTGCGTGCGCCGAGACCGCCGAGAAAGTCGGCGCAGCCATAGGCGAGTGAGCTGCCCAGAGCAAGCAGCAGAGCGATCACAGCACATCCCTTACAATCATCCGAACGACCGCACCGTACAACGCAACGACCGGTCTCTGTCAACAGAACGACCGCACGGTGCATTGCAGTGGTCGATGGAGAGGAGGGAGCTCAGATGGCCGAGACAGCCGCAGCTCTGCGGACGGTGGCGCACAACGTCCGGGCGGCCCGCACCCGGGCGGGCCTCTCCCTGGAGGAACTCAGCCGACGCTCACAGGTCAGCAAGGGAGCCCTGGTGGCGCTGGAGAAGGCCCAGGGAAATCCCAACCTGGCCACCCTGGTCCGGCTGGCCGACACCCTCGGCATCTCCGTGTCCGCCCTGATGCAAGGACCGCCCGAAGGCCGCGTCCGCGTCGTCGCCGCCGACACCGTGGCACCGCTGTGGACCGGCGACCGAGGCAGCGAGGCCCGGCTCATGCTGACGACCTCGGGCCCGGCCCCTGTCGAGGTCTGGCGCTGGCGGCTGGAACCGGGCGAGGAGTACCCCAGCCACCCCCACCAGGCCGGCGTCGTGGAAACCGTCAGTGTCATCTCCGGCCGGATGGCCTTGGTCGTCGACGGCACCGAACACACCGTGGAAGCCGGACAGACCGCCACGTTCGACGGCGACACCGCTCACACCTATCGCGGCTCCGGTACCGAGACCTGCCACCTGGTCATGACGGTCCACCTGCCGCCCGGTCCCGCTGCCACGACCTGACCCGCACGGCGCGGGCGCGCAGCGGCGCATCCGCCCGGTCATGCCCGCGGTGGCGGGTGTGCGCGGAGCGGCGGAGGAGAGGGGCCCGAACAGCCTTCCCGCACGCCCCCACCAGCCTGCGCATGGCATGGACCAGGATCCTCGATCGAGGCGGGTGCCGCGATCATCGAGGAGGGCGGGTGCGAGGCTTTCACCATCGCGGCTGTCTGCGAGCGCGCCAAGGTCGCCCCACGGGCCATCTACGACCGTACGACCAGCAAGGAGGCCCTCTTCCTGGCCGTCTAGGAGCATGGTCTCAGCCGTATCCGCGTCCACGAGGAGGTCCTGGACCGCGACACACCCGCGCAGACGCCCGTGCCTACACCCGCGCAGATGGCGGACCGGTTCACTGCCGTGGTGCTCGGCGCCGCTTCAGCGCGGTTCTCGCCTCGCTCATGATGCGGGTCGGCTACGGCCCCCGAGTTCGCCGCACCCGCCGCCGACACCGACGCCTTCGTGCGACACCTCATCCAGACAGCGGTGCGGTACCTGTTCGGCCGTGTGGGAGCCGCCTGGCGGCGCGTCTGCCCTGAGCGCGTCGAGCTCGCCGCGCTCTCGACGAGGGTACGGCCGCCTCCGGCGCCTCAGGCCGGGTTGCGGCCGGTGAAGAACTCGCGGAACGGGTCCATGCTCGGTTCGAGGCCGGCGTCGACGAGGCCCTTGCGCAGTGCGTTCATCTGGGCGTCGTGAATGCGCTGGGTGGGCATGCGCAGGGGGCCGCCGTTGTAGCCCTGGAGCCAGCCCTGGAACTTCCATGCCTGGCGGTTGATGAACGCACCGCCGTGCAGGGCCGGGGCGAGCCCTCCCTTGACCTTGCGAGCCGGGTGGAGCTGCCAGTAGATGTCGGCGGCGTCGTCGTACTTGCCCTCCCGCAGGAGCTGGAAGACGCGCGGGATCATCGGGCCGTAGTACTCGTGGTCGCTGGTGGCGGAGAACTGGAGCGGCATGATCTGCGACAGCGGGATCAGCTCGCCCTCGATGGGCATCGAGATGACGACCTCGTCACCGAAGTGACGGTGGCACTCGATGACGCTCTGGATGCTGGGGAAACCGCCCTCGGCCTTGATGGCGACGATGTTGGGGCAGTCGTCGAGCAGGCGCCGGATCAGGCGTACGGGGATGTCGGAGGGGTGGATGCGCGGGCTGAAGCCCCACAGGTACATCGGGAAGAGCATGACGCCGAGGTTCGTCGCGTCGCAGACGGCCTTGGTGTAGTCGTAGATCTCCTGCTCGGACTCTGGGTAGAAGTTCGGCGGGTACGACAGCAGCACCAACTCGGCGCCCGCCTCCTCCGCGCCCTTCACGGCCTCGATGTTCTGCTCCAGGTTGTTCCAGCTGGCGTGGTGGGTGAGCAGCAGCCGGTCGCCGGCCTCGTCCTTGATGACGCGCAGGAAGTCCAGGTACTCGGGGAGCTGGATGGAGACCTCCGAGACGCCGAGGGTGCCCATGAAGCCGTGCTCGATGGCGAGGCGGGTGTCGTGGCGGATCGCCTTCTCGTTGATCGCCTTCAGGTCGGCCGTGAAGGAGGGGATCGTGCAGTTGACGACGCCTACGAGGTTCTCGCGCGCCCAGTCGCGGGCTTCCGCGCGGGTGTAGCGGGCCATGGTGGTGTGCTCCTTGCGGTGTTGATCAGATGGGTTGGTGGGCGGAGGCGGGGGTCTTCGCGCCTTCCCAGGCGAGGTACTTGAGCTCCAGGAACTCGTCGAGGCCGTAGACCGAGCCCTCACGGCCGATGCCGGACTGCTTGACTCCGCCGAAGGGGGCTGTCTCGTTGGAGATCAGGCCGGTGTTGATGCCGACCATGCCCGCCTCCAGGGCGGCGGCGACGCGCCAGATGCGCTCGGCGTCCTTGGCGAACAGGTAGGCGGCGAGGCCGAATTCGGTGTCGTTGGCCATGCGGACCGCGTCGCTCTCGTCGGTGAACCGCACCAAGGGGGTCACCGGGCCGAAGGTCTCCTCGCGGGTGACGGCCATCTCGGCGGTGACACCGGTCAGCACGGTCGGCTCGTAGAAGAGTCCGCCGCGTGCGTGGCGCCTGCCGCCGTGCAGGACCACGGCCCCGTGGGCTACGGCGTCGGCGACGTGGGACTCCACCTTCGCCACCGCGTCCTCGTCGATGAGCGGGCCCTGCTGGACGCCCTCGTCGAAGCCGTCGCCGACGGCGAGGGTGCCGACCCGCTCGGCGAGCTTCCTCGCGAACGCGTCGTAGACGCTGTCCTGTACGTAGACGCGGTTGGCGCTGATACACGCCTGGCCGGTGTTGCGGTACTTGGTGGCGATCAGGCCCTCGACCGCCTCGTCGAGGTCGGCGTCGTCGAAGACGAGGACGGGCGCGTTGCCGCCCAGCTCCATCGATGTCTTCTTCACCGTCCGCGCCGACTGGGCCAGCAGTAGCCGGCCGACCTCGGTGGAGCCCGTGAAGGTGATCTTGCGAACCAGGGGATTGCCCGTCAGCTCGGGGCCGATCTCGCGCGGGTCACCGGTGACCACGTTGAACACGCCCGCCGGGATGCCAGCCCGGTCGGCGAGTTCGGCGAGTGCCAGGGCGGTCAGCGGGGTCTGCTCGGCGGGCTTGAGGACCATCGTGCAGCCCGCGGCCAGCGCGGGCCCCGCCTTGCGGGTGATCATCGCGGCGGGAAAGTTCCACGGGGTGATCGCCGCGCACACACCGACCGGCTCCTTCAGGACGACGATCCTGCGCGAGGCTTCCGGCGCCTCCATGACGTCACCGCGGATGCGCTTGGCCTCCTCGGCGAACCACTCCAGGAACGACGCCGCGTACGCGACCTCGCCGACGGCCTCCGCGTACGGCTTGCCCTCCTCCAGGACGATCAGCCGGGCGAGGTCCTGCGCATGCTCGGTGACCAGGTCGAACCAGCGCCGCAGGAGCCGGGACCGCTCCTTGGCCGGGCGTGCTCGCCAGGCCGGCAGCGCACGGTGCGCCGCGTCGATCGCGGCGGTGGTCCGCGCCCGGTCCAGGAGCGGCACTTCGGCCAGCAGGTCGCCGGTGGACGGGTTGTGTACGGCGAGGGTGGCGTCGGTGGTGATCCAGGTGCCGTCGACGTACGCGGCGGTCTTCAGCAGCAACGGGTCGTCGAGTTCGCTGCGCACGGCCTTGCTCACGGTGTTCCTCACGGGGGCGCTCACTTCGAGACCGGGGAGATGGTGACGGGCAGTTCGGTGCCCAGGGACAGTTCGGCGGCCCGTCGGACGCACATCGCGGCGACGGCGAGGTCCTGCGCCGCCGAGCCGACGGACTTGTAGATCACGACCGCGTCCGGGTCGTCCGCCGGCCTGCCGGGCGCGCGACCGGAGACGACATCGGCGAGCGGGACCACCTTTCCGGTGAGGTCGACGCCCGCCTTCCTCGCCGCGATCAGGTCTCCCGTGTCCTCGGCGACCTCGTCGGCCATGTCGGCGACGATCACCTCGGCGCGGGCGATCACCTCGGTCGCCAGTTCGCGCTGCTCGGGAAGGGTGGATCCGATCGACACGATGGTCACGCCGGCCGGAGTCTCCCGCAGGGTCGGCTGCTCGTCCCGGGAGCGGGCCGCGCAGATCACCAGGTCGGCATCGGCTACGGCCGCCTCGGGGCTCTGCGCGGTGGCGAGCGATAGACCGAGGTCGGCGAGTTCGCGGGTGAAGCGGGTGCGGCTGGCCGGGTTGGGGCTGAACACCGTGACGGAGGACAGCGTGCGCGTCGCCGCCAGGGCACGGACGTGGTTCTGCGCCTCGAAGCCGGATCCGATCACCCCGACGCGCAGGGCCCCGGCGGGGGCGAGCAGGTCGGCGGCGAGCGCCGAGGTGGCGGCGGTGCGGAAACCGGTGATGGAGTGGCCGTCCAGGAGTGCCGTCAGTTCCATGCTCTCCTGGTCGAACAAAGAGATCAGATACGAGGCGCGCCGGTGCCGGGGTGAGGCGGCGATCAGCTTGGCCCCCATGGGGCCGCCGTCGCCGGGCACGCCGCTGAGCGTGCGCAGCCACAGGCCCTCTCCGCGAGCCATCGTGCGCGACGGGAAGCGAGATTCGTCGGGCGGTGCGGCGTAGGCGCTGCGCAGTGCCGCGATGGCGTGGGTCCACTCGAAGGCGGCTCGGACGTCGGCGTCGGTGAGAAAGAGGGTCATCGTGGGGGCTCCCTGCGGGATGAAGGCGTGAAGGGGATCAGCAGGCGGCTGAGAGGGCGTCGGTGTTCAGCGGCGCGCCGGTGCGGGCACGGATGTCCTCGACGGTGACCCCCGGTGCCGTCTCGACGAGCGCGAGGCCGGTCGGCGTGACATCCAGGACGCTCGGTGATGATCCGGTGGACGCACTCGCCGGTTAGCGGCAGCGAGCATTCCCCGACGATCTTGCCGGTGCCGTCCTCGGCGGTGTGGTCCATCAGGCCGATGACGCGCCGGGTGCCGTGGACGAGGTCCGTGGCGCCGCGCATGGCCTTGACCAGGTGACGCGGATTCCACGCGGTCCGAGTTCCAGCGCGGCCGCCTTGGACCGCCTCCGCAGGGCCCATTAGCCGGCGGTGTACGCCACTGGGTAGTGGGCGATGAGCGCGGCGGAGGACCCGACGTTGACGATCGAGGCGCCGGGCGGCATCAGCGGGGCGAGGTGCTGGATGCCGAGCAGCGGGCCTGTGACGTCGACGGCGTGGACGCGGTCGAAGTCCTCGGGGCGTACGTCGCCGAGCCGGGCCCGCCCAGGTGATGCCCGCGTCGTTGACCAGGCCGTGGACCTGCCGGTACGCCTCCTTCACCTCGGCGACGAGACCGGCCCGGTCCTGCTCGCTGGTGACGTCGAGGCGACGGCAGCCAGGTGCCTCGGTCACATCGGTGGCGATCTCCCGGGCTCCTTCACGGGTCAGTGCCTCGGCTTCAGCGGCACCCTGGCCGCGCGCCGCGCCGGTGACCACGACCACCTTGGTGCTCAGGTCCGTCATGGCCGCTCCCGGCTGCGGCGCCGACCGGTCGGCAGGTGTACGGGATCGACGCCGGGGACCACGGCGTTGGTGAGCGTGCCGATGCCCTCGACGGTGAGCGAGACGGTGTCGCCGGGCGCCAGTGGCGGCGGCGTCCGCTCGCCCCGCAGTCCCCACAGCTCGGCGAGGCAGCCGCCGTTCCCGCACGTCCCGGAGCCCAGGACGTCACCCGGCACGACCCGGGTGCCACGGGAGGCGTAGGCGACCATCTCCTCGAAGGTCCAGCTCATGTTGGACAGCAGGTCCTCGCCGACCACCTGCCCGTTGACCTCGGCGGTCAGGGCCAGCCGCAGAAAGCCCTCCGCGTCCCGGTGCGGCTCCAGTTCGTCGGCGGTGACCAGGTACGGACCGAGGGTGGTGGCGGTGTCCTTGCCCTTGCAGGGGCCGAGGCCGACCTTCATCTCGGCGGACTGGAGGTCGCGCGCGGACCAGTCGTTGAAGACCGTGTAGCCGACGATGTGCTCACGGGCCCGCTCGGGGGTGAGGTCGCGGCCCTCGCGGCCGATGACGGCGGCGACTTCGAGTTCGAAGTCCAAGACCTGGGACCCCGGGGGCATGGGAATGTCGTCGTACGGCCCGAAGACGGCGTGGGGATTGGTGAAGTAGAAGGTCGGCGCGGCGTACCAGGCGTCCGGCACGCCACTCGCCCCGTCGACCGAGCGTCGTACGCCCTCGACGTGCTCCTCGAAGGTGACGAAGTCCCGTACGGAGGCCGGTCGCAGCGGCGCCAGCAGCCGCACTTCGGAGACATGCGGTCCGGCCGGGGCGTCGAGGGCCGTTGCCCCCGCTTCGGAGAGGGCGCCTGCTGTGATCAGTTCGGTGAGTGTGTGGTCGCCGGGGACCGGGTGGAGGCGGCCGTCCTCGCCGACGACGGCGACCTGACGCTGGTGCCGGTGCTCGTACGCGGCGAAACGCATGTGCGGCTCCAGGCTCTGGGATACGGGGTTCTCGGGGGCGGGAGGAACCGGGGGCACGGCGGGCAGTCGGCGCAGGACAGGACCTGCCGCGCCCCCGGAACCGAAGGGGAGTCAGACCGGCGGGGCGACGAACACGCCGGGGTCGACGTCGTTGAACGACTCCTTGGCGACGAGTTCGTTCATCGGGTTGGCCGTGCCCCACTGGTCGGCGACCTCGGGCTGGGAGAAGTCGTAGACGTGCGGGTGCCAGGTGTCCTCGTCGACGACCTCCAGCTCGGTCGTGTACTCGACGGTGTTGCCGTGCGGGTCGAGGAAGTAGGTGAAGGTGTTGTCACCCGCCGTGTGCCGGCCGGGGCCCCAGACCTTGTGGACTCCGGCCCGCAGCAGCCGTCCGGTGCCGCGCAGGTATTCGTCGATGCCGCGCATCTCGAAGGAGACGTGGTGCACGGAGGTGTGCGGGCCCTGTGCGACGGCCATCGAGTGGTGCTGATTGGAGATCCGCATGAAGTGCATGACCTCGCCCATGTGCGGCGAGCTGAGCGTGTCGGTCAGGCGGAAGCCGAGGTGGCGCTCGTACCACTCCCGGGTGCGGTTGAGATCCGGGGAATTGAGGACGACGTGGCTCAGCCTGACCGGGATCGACTCCTTCTCCTCGATCCTGCGGTGCTGTCGGGCCTCGACCTCCGCGGAGACCTCGATGGTGCGGCCGTCGACGTCGAAGAAGCGGAAGCCGTAGCCGCCGCCGGGAGTGTCGACCTTGCCCGGCTGGGAGACCAACCGCACACCGTCCGCGAGGAGTTGTTCGGCGAGGGTGTCCACGTCGGCCGGGCTCGCGGCGCCGTAGGAGACCAGGTCGAGGCGCTTCTCCTCGGCCTTGCGCAGCCGCACCACGTACTGCTCGGGGCTGCCCTCGGCGGCCAGGAAGGAGATGCCGGAGTCCTCGGCGACCTTGGTCAGGCCCCAGACGCCGGCATAGAAGGCGAGCTGTTTGTCGTAGTCCGGTACGGCGAGGTCGACGTGGCGGAGGTGGGTCAGCAGGCGTGCACTCATGAGGGGTTTCCTCCTGTGGGGGCAGGTGAGCGTGGGGGTCCGGCGAGCCGCAGCAGCGCTGCCGCGTTGCCCCCGCGTACGGCGTGGAAGTCGGCTTCGGGCAGGTGGGCGGCGCGCAGCGCCCCGAGAGGGTCTTCGGTGCCCATGTCGAAGGGGAAATCGGAGCCGAGCAGGACCCGGTCCGCGCCCGCGGCGGCGACGAGCGCGCGCAGGACGCGGGGGTCGTGGACGAGGGAGTCGAAGTGGAGCCGCTTGAGGTAACTGCTGGGCAGGTGGGCGCAGTCCGTGCCCGCGTCGGCGCGGACGGACCAGGCGTGGTCGGCGCGCCCGATATGGGTGGGGAGGTAGCCGCCGCCGTGCGCCGCGATCAGTTTCAGTCCCGGATGGCGGTCCAGGACCCCGGAGAAGACGAGGTGGGACAGCGCGACCGCGTTCTCGGTGGGCTGTCCGACGCTGTTGGACAGGTACCACCGGTCCAGCCGCTCGTCGAGGGTGCAGCCGAACGGGTGCAGGAACAGCACCGCGCCGGTTTCCGCGGCCCGCTGCCAGAAGGGCTCGTAGGCCGGGTCGGACAGTTCGCGGCCCGGCGCGTGACTGGAGATCTCCACACCCAACAGGCCCTGTTCCAAGGCGTGTTCGAGTGCCGGGACGGCCAGGTCGGGATGGTGCAAGGGGACCAGGCCCAGCCCTTTGAGCCGGTCCGGTGCGGCCGAGCAGTGGGCAGCGGTGCCTTCGTTCGCCAGCCGGCACACCTTGTCGGCGGTCGCCTCGTCCGTCCAGTGGTGGTAGTGCGACGGGGACGGGCTGACCAGCTGCACATCGACGCCCTGGGCGTCCATCGCGGCCAGCCGTACACGGGCGTCGATGAGCCGGGGGATCCGCTCGCGCACCATGGGCCCGTTGACGGCGAGCGCGGCCGGTCCGTTGCGGCGGGCGTCGAGCGCCCTTGCCTCGGCGAGACCCGGCGAGCCGTCCACCAGCGCCTCGACGGCGGGCAGCAGGACGTGGGCGTGTACATCGACCGTCGGCCAGGGGTATGGGTCGGTGCTCGTCGTGGGCTGCTGGCCGGGCGGCGCATGGGAGGTCACGGCAGGTCCCTGAGCATGGTCGACATGCGGTTGACCAGGCCGGGCAGATCGGCGTCGCGTACCCCGTCGAGCTGCCACTGCCCGATCTGCATGGAGGCGTCCACCACCGGGCGAACCCGCGCGATGCGGCGGTCGTAGTACGTCTGGAACAGTTGGTCGTCCCAGTCGTCGGTGCCGGTGAGCAGCTCGGCGAGGACCAGCGCGTCCTCCAGGGACATCGCGGCGCCCTGAGCCAGGGTGGGCGGGCAGCTGTGGGCCGCGTCGCCGATCAGCACGATCCGTCCGCGGTGCCAGGAGCCTTCCACCAGCAGCCGGTGGTACCACGTGTAGTTGACCTTCGCCGGATCGTCGATGTGTTTGACGATCTCGGTCCAGTGGCCGCCGTACCCCTGGACGAGGCTGCGCATCTCGTCGGCGTAGCTCTCGGGGCGGATGGACGCGCGAGCGCGGTTGGCCTCGACCGCGTAGGCGTAGATGGTGTCCCGGCTGGTGGGGCAGTAGCCGGCGATGTAGGCAGGGCCGCCGTAGGCGAGGTCGGTGCGCTCCAGGCCCTCGGGGCGAGGGGCGGCGATGCGCCAGATGGCCATCCCGGTCGGCACGGGTCGGTCGGCGATGCCGATCGCGGCTCGTGTGCTCGATCCCATGCCGTCCGCGGCGATCACCAGGTCGTAGCGGCCCTCGCTGCCGTCGGTGAAACGCACCCGCACGCCGTCGGCGTCCTGGTCGAAGCTCTCGGCGCGGGTGCCGAGCCGCACCGAGGCGCCGCTCGCCCGGACGGCGTCGATGAGGATGCACTGCAGCTGCGGGCGCTGTATGCCGATGGTGGCGGGCAGGTCGTCACCGCCGGTGCGGATGTCCTCGACGACGTGCAGGACGGTGCCGTCCGGGCCGGTGATGCCGAGCGATCCGAACCCGAACCCGGAGGCCCGCACCTGCTCCCACACGCCCAGCTCGCGAAGGACCCGCAGGGCGTTGCCCTGCACGGTGATGCCGGACCCCGCGGTGGCGTTCCAGTCCTCCTTGGCCTCGATGAGGTCGACGGTCAGTCCGGCCCTGCGCAGCAGGATGGTGACGGCGTTGCCGGCCGATCCGCCGCCGACGACCAGGACGGTGCGGGGTGTTCTCATGAGGGAAGTCCTTTGTTCCTGGGGTTGCTCCGCTGCGAGAGAGAGAAGCTGACGCCCCGGCGTATGAGGGCCGCGCCCTGGCGCCGCTCGGGCTCGTCGAGGGAATTGAGCGTGCCGAGCACGTCGACCTCACCCCAGCGACCCCGGTTCGAGTACGCCTTGGCGGCCTCGGCTATCGCGCCCTCGGGGGCGGGGCGGTTCACGTCCCCTCCCCGACACACCGGGTGCGCTGCACACCCAGACCGGTGATCGACCCCTCCATGACGTCGCCGTCGCGCAGCAGTCGCCCCCAGTGGATGCCGTTGCCAGCCGGGCTGCCGGTCAACACCAGGTCACCGGGCAGGAGTTGGGAGGTCTGCGAGATGTACGAGACCAGCCGAGCGATGTCGAAGAGCATGTCCTTGGTCGACTCGTCCTGCATGGTGTCGCCGTTCAGCTTCAACGTGACCCGCAGGTCGCCCGGGTCGGCGATCGACCCGGCGGGAACGATCCACGGCCCGAGCGGGGTGAAGCCGGGGGCGTTCTTGCAGCGCAGCCAGTCCGTGCCGATGGCCTTCATGTCGCGGCGGAAGACGGTGGCGCGGTCGGTGAGGTCGTTGGCGATCGTGTACCCGGCGACGTACTCCAGGGCCTCCTCGACGGACACCTGATGCGCGGGCCTGGCGATGACGGCCGCCAACTCCAGCTCCCAGTCCGGCTTTTCGGCCCAGGACGGGAGGACGACATCGTCGTACGGGCCGGTGATCGCGCTCGGCAGTCCGATGAAGACGTACGGCAGGTCCTCGGCGACCCGGCGGTCCATGACCGCGGCGATCTCCGCGCGCGCCTCCTCGGCCGTACGCGGGTCGTCGGGGGGGCGGTGGGCGACCTCCAGGTCGATCACGTGCTGCCGGTAGTTGGCGCCGGACTGAAAGATCTGGCGGGGTTCCACCGGAGCGTGCACCCGCAGGCCCTTAAGAGGCTGCCAGGCGGCCCTGTCGTCGCCGGCAAGGGCGTTCAGGCGGGGCGGGGCCTCGTCCCAGCGCTCCAGGAGCGTACGGGTGGTCAGCTCCCGCTCGCCGAGCGCGGCGCGCAGGTCGAGGGCGCGGCCGTCCGGCGTGATGAGAGCGGGAAACGGGATCCCGTCAGGGGCGGAGAGGGTGCCGAGGGCAAAAGGCCCGGCGAAAGGGGCGGCCATGGCTGCGGGTTTCACGAACGTGTCCTCCTGATTGCGACGGGACTAATGTGGCGGCAGCCCTTGGCATAGGGGAAATCGATTATTTGAATGCCGCTCATCCGTCTGACTTATCGCGCCACCGATGTCGCACGCTGGGAGTGCAGCCGTGAACCTGGCAAGCCTTGATCTCAATCTGGTCGTCGCCCTGCGCGCCCTGCTGGAGGAGCGCAACGTCACCAGGGCCGGCCGTCGCGTCGGTCTGAGCCAGCCCGCGATGAGCGGCGCGCTCGCCCGGCTGCGCCGACACTTCGACGACGACCTGCTCGCCCGCGTCGGCGGACACTACGAACTGACGGCCCTCGGCCAGGTACTGCTCGACCGCACCTCCACCGTCTGCGACCAGCTGGAACGCCTCTTCACCAGCCAGGCCGACTTCGATCCGGCGACGGAGTCCCGCGAATTCACCCTCGGGGTCAGCGACTACTCGGTGGCCGTCTTCGGGGCCGAGCTCACCCGGATCCTTGACCGTGAGGCGCCCCGCGTCCGGGTGCGCTTCGTCCAGATCCCGGCCGGCATCACCGAGATGGCCGGTGCCGTGCTGAGCACCCTGGACGGCGTGGTCATGCCGCACGGCATCATCAGCGACTTCCCCGCCACTGAGCTGTACGAGGACAGCTGGGTCTTCCTCGTCGCCGAGGACAACCCCGAGGTGGGCGACCGTCTCTCCCGCGACGACCTGGCGCGGCTGCCGTGGGTGACATACCTGCGCGCCTACGACAGCCCGGCGGTCCACCAGCTCGGCATGCTCGGGATCGAACCGCGGGTGAGCGTCTCCGTCGACAGCTTCACGGTGCTGCCCTTCCTGGTCGCCGGCACCCACCGGATCGCCCTCGTCCCGGCACTCCTCGCCGAACGCCTGCACGGCACCGCACCGGTGCGGGTCATGACGCCGCCCTACGAGACCGTCCCCCTGCGCGAGGCACTCTGGTGGCACCCCGTCCACATGCACGAAGCCGGACACATCTGGCTGCGGAACACGGCCGCCCGCGTGGCGTCGGCCGTGCAGGCACTCCCCATCCGCGGCACGGATGGCGAGGATCCGGCAGTGCGATCACGTGAGGGGTAGTCGCCGGGAACGGTCTGGCTCATAGTCGGGGCAGTCCCCGACGCCCGCTGTCCCAGGCGTGCTCCCTCCGGGTGCGCCGGTGCCCGCGCTGCGTGGCCAACCGCAGCGGTTCGGTGCCGCACCCCTGCCACCACAACGTGGAGTTCGGCATGTCCAGACCCCTTTCCCCGCCCACGCCCGTCGACAGCCTCCCCCCGAGCACCGAGAGCGGGGGAGGCTGCGCGCCCTGCTGCTGATGGCGGGCAGCTGTCTGCCGGTGCTGGGCGCCGTGCTGATCGCACCGGTCCTGCCGAAGATGCAGGAACACTTCGCGGCCGTTCCCGGCGCGAAGACCCTCGTCCCGGTCGTCCTCACCGTCCCCGCACTGGCACTGGTGCTGCTGGCCCCGTTCGCGGGGGTCATCGTGGACCGTCTCGGCCGGGTACGGCTGCTGATCGGGGCGACGCTTCTGTACGCGCTGCTCGGTACCGCCCCTCTGTGGCTGGACTCGCTCGGTGCCATCGTGATCAGCCGAGTGCTGCTCGGCATCGTCGAGGCGGCCATCATGATCTGCTGCACCACGTTGATCGGCGACTACTACAGCGGTCGGACGCGCGAACGCTACCTGGCCCTGCAGACCATGTGCGCGTCCATCTCCGCCACCGCTTTCTTCGTCATCGGTGGCGCCCTCGGTTCGGCGGGCTGGCGCGCGCCCTTCTGGATCTACGCCGTGGGCCTGCTGCTGGCCCCCGCCATGGCGCTCACCCTGTCCAAGCCCCGGCCGGCGGGCGACGCGGCACCCGAAGTTCCCGGAGGCGAGAAGAAGCAGTTCCCCGTGCGCCGGCTGGCGGGCATCTGCGCACTCACCGTGTTCGGCGCCATGGTCTTCTACCCCGTGCCCGCCGAAATGTCCTACCTGCTCGACGACCTGGGTGTGAAGTCCCCCGGCGTCATCGGCCTGGCCACCGCGATCGCCAGCGCCGCCACCGTGATCGGTTCCATCGCCTTCACCCGACTGTCCGGTGGCGCGGCCGGCAGGCTGCCCCTGGTCTTCGCCGTGTGCGCGGCCGGGTTCCTGGTGATCGCCCTGGCGAACAGCCGGTGCTCGTGATCGTCGGTGCTGTGCTCAACTGCCTGGGCACCGGGATGCTGTTGCCCTCGCTGCTCACCATCGCGATGTCCAGGCTCAGCTACGCCGACCGGGGACGCGGTACCGGTCTGTGGACGGCCGCCTTCTTCGCGGGCGAGTTCGTCTGTCCGCTGGTCGTGATCGGCCTGGAATCGGCCACCGGCAGTATGGCCCACGCCGTCGGCCTCCTCGGTCTCGCCTCGGCCCTGACGGCCGGCGGCCTGCTGCTCGCCCGTCGCCGACCGGCGCCCCGGCTCGGGACAGCGGCGTAGCGCACGCCCAGGACCGTGAGTCCTCCCGCCGTCCGGGCCTGCTCGCCGTTCCGAGGCGGCTCGCACGGTCACAGGGTCCGGTGGTGGCTGCGTCGATCAGCGCCTGAAGGTCGGAGGGTGGGGTCCTTGTCCGTCCAGGCTCGCCACCATCGGTTGAGGGTGACGGCGGGGGTGGGCCAGGAACGGACGGCCCGTAAGAGCCTGGGCCCGCGGGGCTGTTGGGGCTGGTGGTGTCCGGTTGGCCCCCTCTCCGGCCCCGCGTCGGGGCACGGGCCCGGCGCGCCGGCGTCCAGGGGACCGGGTCGCATCGACGGCCGGCTCGACGGCCCGCCCGACCCTCCCTCCCCGCAGCCAGGAAGGGGCGGGCCTCGCCCAGGCGGTTTCTGAAGGCCCCTTCGGCCCAGGGTCGCGAGTACCAGCGGTAGCGCCCAGATGGATGCTCGATGTCGTGAGGTCGTCGCGAGTCTGGTGACGCCGCGACTACCGGTCGTCCCGGTGTTCCCCGTCGAGAAGCAGGCGGACGAAGTCGCCCAGTGGTCCGATGATGTCGAGGTCCTGGTCGAGGACCCACTGCAGCTGGAGGCCGTTGAGCACCGCATGGAAGAGAGCCGCGGCGCTCTCGGGGCTGAGGCCCTCGCGCAGTCGGCCGCGGGCGGCCTCGTCGAGGAATCCTTCGGCGAACTGGGTGCGCCCGCGTTCGTAGCGCTCGACGAAGTAGCTGTGGGCGGGATGATCCGTGCGTGAGGCCGCGGCGGCGAGCTCGATCCACAGACGCATGAGCTCCGGGGACTTCTGGTGGTGACGGACGAGCTCACCGAGGTAGGGCGCGAGCTGATCGAGGCTGCCGACCTGGGCCACGCCGTGCTGCCATTCCTCGGAGTCCCGCTCGGCGAGCACCGCGGCGAGGAGCTCGTCCTTGTTGCGGAAGTGGTGGAGGAGTCCGGCGTGGGTGATTCCCGCCCGCTCCGCGATGTCCCGCAGGGAGGCCTTGGCGTAGCCGTTCTCGGCGAAACTGTCGCGCGCGGCCCGTACGATCTCTGCTCGACGGGCCGGCGTCTTGGCGTACGGCCCGCGCGGTGTTGCCTGACCCACGGTGCGCTCACTTTCCCGGCGAAGCCGGTTCGGACAGGTCGTGCGCAGCGATTGAACGCCAGAAATCTACCATATGGTTGGGATTCATTCGCCCTGCCCCGGCGCTGAGTGAAGGACGGCGCTCCGGTCGCGACGGCCTCCGGTCGCGACGGCCGGCCGAACCTCCGGTGTTCGCGGCAACCGGGCCACGGTGGTACGAACCTGCGGAGCGGACGCTGTCGGCGGTAGACATCTCCCGCCCGGCGCCGTGGCTTGCCCGGCCGGAACCGTCAGGCCCGACGCCGACGTGCACTCAGGCCCGACGCCGACGTGCACTCAGGCCCGACTCAGGCGCGTACATGGCTCAGTCGGTCGCTCCTTCGGAACGCACCAACGGCTCGTCTCCCGGGGCGCGGGCAGAGCGAGCCGACGAGGCACACGTGATACGGCGGGTGGCACGGAAGGTGCCTGTCGTGGCGGTCTCGGTCGTGCCGTCGGGGAAGACGACGCGTGCGGTGGTGGCCGGCGGAACGTCGACGGCCAGAGTCAGCTCGTCGCCGGTCGTCCGCCACTCGACGGCGATCGTGCCCTGCGGGGACTCGTGTGTGCCCCGGGCCCAGGTCAGCGACGGGTGGGGGACGGGCGCGACCTCGACGGACTCCCAGGCGACCGACCCCGGTGCCTGGCGCAGCCCCAGCGTGTGGGTGTGCAGGAAGCGGATCACCGCGCCCTTGCTGTAGTGGTTCAGGGAGTCGTGGGCGTCTCCGTTCTCGTCGATGCCCTCCCAGTCCTCCCAGATGGTCGTCGCGCCGTGGTCGAGCATGTAGAGCCAGGACGGTGCGGTGCGGCGCAGGAGCAGCTCGTAGGCCATGTCGGTGTGGCCGGTGTCGGCCAGGACGGGGAGCAGATCGCCGGTGGCGAGGAAGCCGGTGCCGAGGTGGGTGCCGGCGGACCGGATCAGTTCGACCAGTCGTGCGGCGGCGGCGGGGCGCAGCTCGGCGGGGACGAGCCCGAGGGAGAGCGCGCGCACATAGCCGGCCTGAGTGTCGCCGGTGGTGCGTCCGTCGGGGGTGAGGAACTCGGTGCGCCAGGCGTCGCGCACGTGCTCGGCGGTTTCGGCGTAGCGGGCCGCGTCTTCGGTGCGGCCCAGCACCCTTGCCACGTCGGCGAGGGTCGACGTCGAGCGGTACAGGAACGCCGTGCCTACCTCGCCCTTGTCTGCCATGAACCAGGCGACCGGATCGGTCTTGACCGGGTCGATGCGGGTGCCGTCGGCGGTCTTCGTCCTCGGCTCGGTCCACTCGCCCCAGTGGAAGGAGCCGTCCCACAGGTACCGCTCGTGCGGTCGCGGCTCGGCCGAGCGCTCGCGCCGGGAGTGGTGGCGGGCGGTGCGGGCAGTCCGCAGGGCCCACTCGACCCAGCGGACCATCGCCTCCCAGTTCTCGGCGAGAATCTCCTGGTCGCCGTAGGACTGGTACAGCTCCCAGGGCACGGCGACGATCGCGTCGCCCCAGCCGGCGGAGCCGGTCATCATGGCGAACTGGTCGTCGAGGTGATGCTTGATGCGGCGGCCGTCGGGCGAGAAGTTGGCGATCCGGCCGTCCGGCAGCTGGTCGTCGCGGACCGAGCGAAGCCATTTGCGGCTGAAGCCGAGGACGTCGTACAGGCGCGTGGCGGTCGGTGCGAAGACCTGGTAGTCGCCGGTCCAGGCGAGGCGTTCGCGAGTCGGGCAGTCCGTGGGGACATCGACGGCGTTGCCCCGGAAGCTCCAGTCGGCGATCTCGTGAAGGCGGTTGAGGTCGTCGTCGCTGCACGCGAAGCTTCCGGCGCGGCGCAGGTCGGTGTGGACGACGCGCATCGTGAGGCTCGCGGGGTCGAGAGGGGCGCCGTCGCGGCGGATGCGCGCGTACTGGAACCCGTGCACGGTGTGGCGTGGTTCGAACGTCTCCCCCCGCCCCATCGAGACGACCTCGTCGCGCTGGACGAAGGGGATCGGCTCCTCGCCGGGGCGGCTGGAATCCAGGTGAGCGGTCGTCAGATCGCCGTCAGGACCCACGTGTTCGCCGTAGTCGATGACGGTGCGGGTCCCGGCCGGGCCGAGGTCGCCGACGGCGAGCCGGCCGGAGGCGTTCTGCCCGAAGTCGGCGATCCAGAGCCCGTCCCGCAGCTGCTTGACCGACTGCGCCGGACGAGATGCGACGACGCGCACGGGCGGTGCCGGCGACCAGTCGATCGCGGCCGCCTCGACCCGGTCGACGAGGACCGGCTGTTCGGTGTCCCGTCCGGCACGGAAGTCGGTGCTCTGCCCGTCCATGAGGTCGGCCCGGGTGATGGCCGACCTGGTGCTCGTCCAGGTCTCGTCGCTGCGCACGACCTGGCGTGAGCCGTCCTCGTACGCGATGTGCAGTTCGGCACGCGCGCCGAGTACCGTGCCCCAGCCGGCCGGCAGGCGGAACGCGCCGACCTGGCCCCGGTACCAGCCGTCGGAGAGCACGATCTCGACGAGGTTGCCGCCTGCCCTGACGGCGGCCGTGACGTCCGATGCCTGGGCGTGGAGCGTACGGTCGTAGGAGGTGGATCCGGGCGACAGTTCGGCGGTGCCGGCCCGCTCGCCGTTCACGTACGCCTCGTACAGGCCGAGCGCCGTCGCGTACAGCCGCGCCGAGCGCACCCCGGCCCGTACCTCGAACCGGGCGGTCAGGGTGTGGGCCGGGCGCTTGCCGTAGCCGGGGTCGCCGGATTCGGCCGGTGAGATCCAGCGCGCCTGCCAGTCCTCGTCGAGGAGGCCGACCTCGAACGCGTTCCACTCCGACCACGGTGTGGGGCCCCCGGGGCCGTCAGCCCGGACACGCCACTCCACCTGCCTGCCGCTACCCAGCGCCGCCCATGGCCAGGGGAGGAACCGGTGCCGGCCGGGCGCGACCCGCAGCGCGGGCTGCGCGTCGCCGTCGACGGTGCACTCCAGCTCGTATCCCGCCGGGTGTCCGGTGTCCGACGGCGGCTTCCAGGACAGGCGGGGTGCGGGGCCCGACACGGCGAACTGGTCACCGCCGGTGTCGATGCGCAGATCGTACGGTGCGTTGTTCATGCTCTGCCTATTCGCGACTCGTGTTGCTGGGAACGTGGTGAACTCTGCTGGTTGCACGGTGGTCGGTTGTCCGTACGACGGTTCTCCCTGCGGTGCGTAGGGTGAAGGCGTCCCGCGGTGCGGGCGGGCGGTACGCGGGCTGTCGTTCGGTGTGCCGAGGACAGTTGGACGTGCGCGGGTGCTCCCGGAGCGCGTCGAAGCGATAGGGCCGCGATGCCGCCACAGGCGTGTCGCCGTCCTCCACCGTTCCCGGCACGGCGCCGTAGCCCGCCTGGATCCAGGGCATCGGACCCGGCCCCTTGCGCGCACCGGCGATTGCCGAGGTGCCCGCTACCGGACCGACTTGATCTTGAACTTGATGATCAGGCCGCCGGCGAACGCCAGAACCGCGCCGCTCAGGTAGAGCAGTGTGTAGTTCTTCTCCCCTCCGCTCGTGACACCGATGGTGATGACGAGCGGCGCGATGAGTGGAGCGAGGGCGCTGGGGATCTTCTGCGCGAAGGCGACGACGGCGAGATAGCGGCCGGCCTGGGCCCGGTCCGGGAGGACGGCGAACACGATCGCCTGGTCGACGGCGCTGAACATCGCGATGGCGAGCTGCATCAGCACCGCGCCGACGACGAGCTGGGGCAGCGAGTGTGCGAACGCCTCGGCGACGGCCCCGACGACGAAGATCGCGGATCCGATCACGGTGAACAGCTTGCGTCGGCCGAGCTTGTCGGAGAGGAAACCGCCCCCGATGGCGCCACCGGTCGCCGCGACCACCCCGATGATCCCGATCGCCGCGACGACGCCGGCGACCTCTTTGACGGGCATGTCGAGCCGCTGGGCGTAGAAGAAGGTCCCGAAGGTGGTGTTGAAGTACAGGCCCATGAAGAAGACGAAGCGGCCGAGCCAGTTCCAGCCGAAGTCGGGGTACTTCCGCGGATTGAAGCCGTAGCTGGCGACCAGGCCCTTGAGGCTCACCCCGCTGGTGTGCACGAGTGCGCGGGAGTCGCCCTCAGGCTTGAACAGGGGGAACAGCAACAGCATGACCGCCCCGATGACGCCCGGGACCAGGAACACCAGAAGCGTGCTGGACGCCACCGTGTACGCGATGCCGATGCCGACCACGGGAGCGATCTGGGTCATGACGCTGGTCACCGCCGAGACGCGTCCGCGCTGCTCCTCCGGCACGCGGTCGGCCTGGACGTTCTGGATCGCCTGCCCGACCGTGGACCAGCCGACCATGCCGACGACCCACGCGAGGCCCACCAGGAAGACGGTCGGTGCGACGGCGATCCCCAGGAGCCCGACCATGCCCACGGCCGTGCCGGCGAACATGAACGGTGTCCGGCGGCCCAGCCGGGAGCGCATCCGGTCGCTCCAGAAGCCGATCAGAGGGCTGAGGACCAGATAGACGACCTGGGCTGATCCGGTGACGTATCCGAGCAGTTCCTCGCGCCCGGGGACGAGGTCGTCGATCCGCACGGCCAGCGAGTAGGAGAGCGGAACCATCAGGGCCAGGGAGGCCCCGAAGCTGGCGATCATGATCCAGGCGAGGTAGCTCCTGCTGACCCTCTCCAGCGGCGGGGCCTCGATCCCGGGGGCGGGGGTCTCGGCCGGTTCCTCACCGAAGACCCCGGCCGGCCCGGAAGGCTCCCCACCGTCACCCGTCGTCGGCCCGGTCGGCGGGCCGGCCACACTGATGTCGCGGTCGTTCTGAGGCATGAGGACTCCTTCGTCTCACGAATGCCAGGTGGCGCGGCAGTCGACGGAAGTCGGCACGCGCGGTGGGGGAGGAACCGATGGGGCTGAACAGGGTGCAACGCGCGTGACCGGTCCCCTCGGTGACGGATCGCCACCGAGGGTCAGGTGCTACTGGACCGACCAGCCTCCGTCGGACGGGAGGACGGCGCCGTTGATGTTGATGCCGTCGTCACTGAGCAGAAAGGTGATGGATGCCGCCAGCTGTTCGGCGGTGGCCAGGCTAGGAATCGCCTGCTGGAAGGGGGCCAGCCGGGCGGAACCCGTCGGTGACACCTGCTCGGGCATCGGAATGCCGGTCGCCACGCCACCGGGTGCGACCGCGTTGACGCGGATGCCGTGCGGCCCGTACATGAAGGCGGTGGACCGGGTCAGGCCGATGACACCGTGCTTGGAGACGGTGTACGCGGTGCCCGAGGAGTTGCCGCGCAGCGCCGCTTCCGAGGCGACGTTGACGATCGAGCCCCTGCCGGCGGCGATCATGACCGGCAGGACGGCGCGGGACAGTTTGAAGGAGCCGGTGAGGTTGATGGCGATGACCCGGTCCCAGACCTCGTCGGAGGTCTCGTGGACCGGAGAGAAGTCGTCGTTCACCCCGGCCACGTTCGCCAGAGCGTCGATCCGGCCGTCGGCCGCATCGACGATCCGGTCGATGTCGTCCTGGCATGTGATGTCGCCGACCACGGCGGTGATCGCGCCGTCGGGGAAGGACGCGGCGAAGGCTGCGAGACGTTCGGCCGAGACGTCCACCGCGATCACACGGCCGCCTTCCCGCGCGATGCGTGAGGCGGTCGCCCGGCCGATGCCCGCGGCCGCGCCGGTGACGACGGCGGTCCTGCCGTCGAAACGTCCGGCCGTGACGCGCTCGGTCCACTGGTCGGGGTCACTGTCCTCGGCGGGCATCACGCCGTCGTTGGCCTGGAGCACCAGGTCGTCGACGACCGCCTGTGACAGCTGCCCCTGGCTGGCGGCGACGAGTTGCTGGAGGGGGAGCGTGCGGACGGGGGCGAGCATCTCCTGCGGAACCCCCGCCTGCCGCAGCAGCGCCTCGATGAGCGGTGCGCCCTTCGGGTGGGTCAGCCATGCGTCGATGGTGCTGTGTGCGGTGAGGGGACGTGGGGGAGGGGGAGTGGACATGTGGTTCGGCTCTTCTCGGGTTCTGGGCGTGCTGTCGACTGGAACGTTTCAATCACGGGTGTCGGTCAGTCGTCTGCGGTGGGACCGGGCTTACGCCCCTCCAGGCCGCTCCAGCGGCGACGCAGCGAGAACGCGGCCGTCTTCGGCCTGCGATCGCGGGTGAAGACGCCCTTCTTGTTGCCGTCGACGCGATGGATGCCGTTGGAGGTCTGGAAGTCGGCGAAGTTCCAGACGTGTTCGCCGACGAACTCGGGGATGCGGTCGAAGACGCGGTGGTATGTGGCGAGGTAGTCGCTCTGGTACTCCTCGCTCCACGGGGTGTCCCAGACGGAGTGCAGGCCGGGCTGGGTGTCGGCGCCGTACTCGGACATCATGACCGGCTTGCCGAAGCGCTGGACCCAGCCGCGGAGGTCCTGCTCCAGGTACTGCTCGGCGGTCGCCAGGTCGCCGGTGAACAGGTACCAGCCGTAGTAGCGATTGATGCTCAGCACGTCGAACAGGTCGCCGATACGGTCGTTCTGCGGGGTGGCGAACATGACGGCGGAGTAGGTGAGAGGGCGGGTCGGGTCGAGTTTGCGGGCCAGGTCGACCAGCGGCTCGAAGTACTCGCGGGCGCCGTCCTCGTTGGAGGCGGGCTCGTTGGCGAGGGACCACATCACCACGCTCGGGTGGTTCTTGTCCCGCTCGATCAGCTCCCGCAGGTGCTGGGCGTGGACGTCGCCGGTGACTCCGCCGAAGTTCTCCGGCGCGAAGGTCGGAGTCGGCGCCTGGCCGGTGAGACCGCCCATGACGCCCAGGTTGAGGCCGACGGCGGCGGTCTCGTCGATGACGACGATGCCGTGCCGGTCGGCGAAGTCGAGCACCTCCTCCGCGTACGGGTAGTGCGAGGTGCGGAAGGAGTTGGCGCCGGTCCACTCCATGAGCTGGAAGTCGTGGACGAGGTAGGCGTCGTCATGGCCCTTGCCCCGTACGGGGGTGTCCTCGTGCTTGCCGAAACCGGTGAAGTAGAACGGTTCGCCGTTGACGAGGAACTGGGTGCCCCGCACCTCGACGGTACGGACGCCGAAGGGCTGGGTGTAGCTGTCGACCACTTCTTGCGCACCGGTCTCGCTGTCGCCGACCAGCTCCACCACGAGGCCGTAGAGGTAGGCGGCGCCAGGCTGCCAGAGGGTGACGTCCTCGATGCGGAACAAGCCCTCGGGTCCGTGGGCCTCGGCCACGATCCGGCCGGTCTCGTCGACCGCGCGCACCCGGACCACGATCGCGTCGGCGGCCTCACCGGCGATCTCCACCCGGTACTCGACGACGCCGGCCGTGCCGTCCCGCCCGGTGACGACCGTGACGTCCTCGACGAAGGTCCGTGGCGTGCTGCACAGGCGTACCGGGCGGGCGATGCCCGCGTAGTTGTAGAAGTCGTGGAGATACGACTGGCGTTCGCGGCCGTCCGGGCCGGTGGTGAGGGTGCCCGGCGGGATCGTCTCGTTCGTCAGCCGGTTGTCGACGCCGACTGTCAGCCGGAACTCGGCGCCGGGGCGCACGATCCCGGTCAGGTCCGCGTCGAACGGCGTGTAGCCGCCGGTGTGTCGGGCCACCAGCCGGTCGTCCACGTAGACCTGCGCGGCGTGGGTCACGGAGCCGAAGCGCAGGACCACCCGCTCGTCCGTCCAGCCGCGCGGTACCCGCGCGTCGCGCTGGTACCAGGCGACGCCGACGTGGTCACGGATCTCCGCGTCCACGAACAGGTCGTTGTAGCTGGCGGGGACGGGGGCTTCGAGGGGCGGGGTGAGCCGTGACGTCCACGGAGTGGCGCCGGCCCGGGTGTCGAGGGCGAATCGCCAGAGGCCGTCGAGACTGACGATGTCGCGGGTCGGGCTGGTGCGGGGCGAGAGCATGGGGCTCCTACGCGTTGTTGCGGGCAGTGGCCCGAGGGGGACCGGGCGTTGGCGGGGGAGAGGGGGATCAGATCGTTTCGCCGGCGTCGGCGAGGAGCGTGCTCCCCGTCATGAAGGCCGCGAGATCGCTCGCGCAGAAGAGCACCACGCGGGCGATGTCGTCGGGGACACCGAGTCGGCCCAGCATGCTCGGCTGCATGACGGACATGAGCGCCTCGGAGTCCAGCGGGACACCGGCAGCGGTGGCGGCGGCCATGTTCCCCTCGGTCGGCACGTACGTCGGTGCGACGCCCAGGACGCGAATGCCGAGCGGTGCGAATTCGAGGGCGAGTTGCCGGGTGAGGCCGCGCGCCGCGTGCTTGGAGCCGACGTAGGCGGCGAGCCCGGGGGCCGTCCCCCGGAACCCGGCCGTGGAGACGACGTTGACGATGACGCCCCCGCTCCCGGCCTCGCGCATCCGGCGTGCGGCCTCCCGGGACCCGAGGAAGACGCCGCGCGTGTTCACGGCGAACACCTCGTCCCAGGTCTTCTCGGACATCTCCAGCGCGGGGACGCTGGGGAAGATCCCGGCGTTGTTGACCCAGATGTCGACCCCGCCGAGCTCCCGGACCGCGAGGTCGGCGGCCGCGACGACGCTTCCTGCGTCGGTGACGTCCACGTGGGCGGCCATCGCGCAGCCCGGGCGGCGGGCGTTGAGGTCCTTGGCGACGGTGATGGCGAGCTCGTGTTCGATGTCGGCGACGAGCACGTCCGCGCCTGCTTCGGCCATGCGTGCGGCGATGGCCCGGCCCAGTCCCCGGCCCGCGCCGGTCACGACGGCGCGTCGCCCGGACAGCGAGATGAGGTCGGTCAGGGATCGGGACGAGACGTCGGGTACGGATACCTGCACGGTGTGTCCTTCCGGTGGGGGTGAGGTCAGTTGAGCCCGCGACGGGCGGTCTCGCCCAGCCAGGCGAGGCTGGGCTTGGGGCGGCGCTCGAAGGTCTCGCGGTCGACCTCGACCAGCCCGAACGTCGGCGCCCAGTGGCCCCACTCGTAGTTGTCGAGGAGGCTCCAGTGCAGGTAACCGCGTACATCGACGCCGTCACCGTCGGCGATCGCCGCCTGAAGGTGCCGCAACGCCTCGTCGGTGTAGGCGATCCGGCGGGTGTCGTCGCGAGTGGCGATGCCGTTCTCGGTGACGAGGATCGGCATGCCGCCGGTGACCTCGGCGGTGTGCCGTACGGCGATGGCCAGGGCGTCGGGCCGGTAGGCGGTTCCGACGAGTGTGTTGTCGGGGTCCCGCGGGTGGGGCTCGACACCCTCCGGGCCGACCCACTGGCTGGAGTACGACTGCACGCCCACGAAGTCGTCGCCGCGTGACCCCTCCAGGTAGAGGTCCTCCCAGATGTACTCCAACTCCCGCTTCCTCTCCTCGGCCCCCGGGCGGGCGACGAAGGCGCGGTTGGCGACCGTCCAGCCGACCTTGGCGCCGGTGCGCTCGCGCAGCACCTCCCGGACGGCATGGTGCGCCTCGACCAGCCGTTCGCCGATCTTCACGTCGGGGGCCGGCGTCCTCGGCCGCGGGCCTTCCTCGTCGACGGTGGGGCTCAGCCACGGGTCGGCCGCGTGCGGGTCGTCCTGCAACGCCCGTGCCATGCCGACCATGATCGCCAGCATGTTCGGCTCGTTCATCGTGACAACCCACTCGACGCCGTCGAGGATCGGGGAGACAGCCTCGGCATACGCCCGGAACCGCTCCACGGCGCGGTCGCCGAGCCAGCCGCCCTCCTGAGCGAACCAGAGCGGGCTGGTGAAGTGGTGCAGGGTCACGACCGGGGTCAGGCCGAGCTCGAAGGCCGTCTCGATCATGCGCCGGTAGTGGGCTAGTTCCGCCCGCGAGATCATCCCGGGGACCGGCTCGATCCGGGCCCACTCGATGCCGAACCGGTAGGCGTTGAGGCCGGCGTCGGCCAGCAGTCGCATGTCCTCGCGATACCGGTGGTAGCTGTCGCAGGCGTCACCACTGCGCTCCATGCCCGGCATGTGCCCCTCGTTCGCCCAGAAGTCGCTGTTGAGGTTGTTGCCTTCGATCTGGTGCGGCGCGGTGGAGGCTCCCCAGAGGAATCCGGGGGCGAATTCGGTCATCGTCATCGTTGACTGCCTTCCTGAATGCGGGTGGTGACCCTCCGGACGGCGCCGGCGCGGGCGGCGCGGGTCGCACGGCGCGGTGGTCGGCGGCCGCCGCCCGATGAGCGTGCCGGGCACACCGCCCGGGAAGCGGAGTGCACGCGAGGGCGCTGGGTCGGGCGCCAACTATTACCAGGTGGTTGGTTTTCGGTGGGAACATAGACCCGGCGTGCAAGGGCGCGAAAGGCTGCCCTTCGACTTCGTTACCGAAGCGTTATCCGAAGCCGGCGGGTGTGTGTGCCGAACGGTCGGCGAGGCAGGGGCCCGGCGTCATCGGCTCACTCCGCGGCCCTGCCCTGCGGTCTCGGTGCTCCCGACCCCCTCGCCGGCGGGGTCTGGCCGACCGCGGGGCCGCTCGGGCGACGGGGGTGCGTCGACCTCTTCCGTCGCCGCGCCGATGGCGCCGTTCCGCTCGCCGGATGCGGAGGGTCTACGTCGCGGGCCGAACCCTGTCCGAACCCTGTCCGGCGTGAGTCATCGACTCCAGGCCATTGTGTTTCGGCCGAAGTTGTTCATAAGCTTTCCACTTGGAAGGTATTGAAACGATTCAATACCCATGGCGGGGAGGACCCCCTGCTGCAGCGCGGAGCGCTGACACGAAAGGAATCTGAGCCGTGGCCGAGGAGAACAGAACCGCGTTGACCCGCAGACACGTGATCGGCATCATGACGGCCGCAGCAGCCGGGGCCTCGCTCCCGCTCGCGGCCGCGCCGTGCGCAGTGGCGGCGAGCGGGGTGGCATCGGGCGGGAACGGTTCATCACCCACGGACCTTGAGGTCAACTCCCGGGTCGCACCGCTGGGCACGGAGACCGCGCCGACGTTCAGCTGGGTGCCTCCGGTGGCCAGGCAGACCGCGTACGAGATCCAGGTCGGCACCGGGCCGGGCAGAGCCGACGTCTGGCGCAGCGGCAGAGTGGCACGCTCCAGCAGCACGGAAGTCACGTACGGGGGCGGTGCGTTGCGGTCGGAGCAGACGTACTTCTGGCGGGTGCGGACCTGGGACGAGCAAGGTGCACCCGGGCCCTGGAGCGAGCCCGCGACCTGGGAGACCGGCCTGCTGAAGGGCGAGAAGGACTGGTCGGGCGCACAGTGGATCGGCGGCCGCGAGACGCAGGACCATGACTGGCAGGACCTGACCGCCACCGTCGTCTTCCGTGGCGGCCCCGACGCCGCCGGCGGGCTGTCCCTGCTGCTGCGCGCCGAACCCATCGGCAAGACCTGGGGCGAGGGACTCAACTGGACCGTCCGCCAGAGCGGCGACGACATGCAGCTGGCCATGAGGACCAGCCACTACGCCGGCAACACCTGGGTGGACGACGGCACCTCCGAGCCCGACTGGGGGATCAACCACCACGACCCGCAGAGCGAGACCAACCCCACCACCGCGGGCACCCGCAGCGTCCCGGTCGGCACGGTCCCCCTGCCCGCCTCGACCGGGCTGACCAAGAGCACTTGGTCGACGAGCGACCACACGGTGGTGGTCACGGTGAGCGGGCTCACCGTGACCACCACCGTCAACGGCGTCGAGGTCGACAGCCGTACGCTCACCGGGGACCAGATCCGCCGCCACGGCAGCTTCGGCTTCGCCGGCGGCACCTCCGCCACCGTCCGCAGTGTCGAGGTGACCGGCACCGGGGCACCCGACTTCTCCGCCGACCTGACGACGGGCGCCAACCCGTTCGAGAACGGCATCGGCACCCTCGCCGGCCTGACCTTCCCGCCCAAGAACCCGTACATCCCGTCGAAGAACAGCGTGCTGCCGATCGCCAACCCGGCCCCCGTGCTGCGCCGTGCGTTCACCCTGCCCCGCGAGCGCCGCATCGCCAAGGCCCGCCTGCACCTGAGCGCCGCGGGCACCGTCACCTTCACCGTCAACGGCGACCCGATCACCGTCGACGGCAGGCGGGCGAACCGCGGCCGGACCAACGTGGCCCGGCTGCTCACCGACCAGAGCACCTACGACCGCACGGTGCTCTACGACACCTTCGACGTGACCGAACTGCTGCACGTCGGCCGCGAGAACGTCGTCGCCGCCGAACTCGGGCGCGGCTGGTACGGCGTGACCACGCCCCAGGAGTGGTACTGGCAGCTCGCGCCCTACGTGGGACAGCCCCGTCTGCGCGCGAAGCTCATCGTGACGTACAGCGACGGCTCCCGCACCACGCTCGTGACGGACGAGGACTGGCTCGTCGCGGACGGGCCCACGACCTTCGACTCGGTGTACTCGGGAGAGAAGTACGATGCCCGGCGTGCGGACCAGCTGGGGGAGTGGCGCTCGGTCGGCTACCGCACCGGCCGAGACTGGCGCCCGGCCACCGTGCTGATCCCGCCGGGCAGTTGCTCCGGCCCCTCGCCCAAGTACCACGGTGCGCTGCCCGCCACGACGATTCCCGACGGCTTCAAGCCTGCCGTCCTGCGCTCCCACGAGGCGGAGCCGGTGCTGGTCGACCAGACGCTGCGCCCGGTCTCGATCACTGAGACGGCCCCCGGCTCGGGGAACTGGGTCCTGGACTACGGCCAGATCCTCACCGGCCTTGTCCGTCTGCAGCTCACTGGCATACGCCCGGACAGGGCGGGCCTCACCCTGCGGATCCGCGGGGGCAACCGGATCGTCGGCGGAGACGGCACGACCGCCTCCCCGCTCTCCGTCGAAGAGGAGAACTTCCAGCACGACGCCAACCTTCAGACGCACTACTACACCCTCGGCAGAGCGTCGACGCAGACCTGGGAGCAGCGGTTCAGCCACTTCGGCTTCCGCTACCTGGAAGTCATGAACCTGGAGGCGGTCCTCGGACGCGCCCCCGACCTGAAGCGGGACGCGGACCTGCTCACCGTCGGCGTCGCCCGCACCGGCTTCGCCCGCACGGGCAGCTTCACCACCGACAACGCCCTGCTCAACCGCCTCCAGCGGAACCTGGAGTGGGCCGAGCAGAACAACCTCGTCCAGAAGCCCACCGACACCCCCTCACGCGAGAAGAACGGCTGGACCGGCGACGCCATGGCCAGCTCCGAGTCCGAATCCCTCACCTGGGACGTCAACGCCGTCCTCACCAACTGGCTGCGCCACTTCCCAGACAACCAGATCTCGACCGGCCAGCTGCCCATGTTCGTTCCCATCGCCAAGGGCGGCTACGGCTACGACCGCACCCCCGGCTGGAACGCCGCGTGGAAGGCGGTCCCCGCCTGGGACTCGGCGTACTTCGTCATCCCGATGGAGCTGTACACGTATTACGGCAACAGCAGCCTGTTCGCCGAGCTGTACGACCACCAGGACACGCTCCTGAAGTACTACGAGACCCTCTTCACCCCCGAGAACGACTACCGGTTCGAAGCCTCTCTCGGCGCCTACTCCGGCGCCGAGAGTCCCGGCAGCAACGCCGTCATCAGCCTCGCCTTCTACATCCACTTCTGCGACTACATGGACGAGGTGGGCCGCAAGGTCGGCCGCTCCCGACGTGCCGCCCACTACGCACGGTTGGCGAGCACCCTGCGCAAGGCGTTCATCGCGAACTATTGGGACGCGTCCAAGGGATACTTCACCCAGGGCAGCATCTCCAGCGAGAACACCCTGGCCATCGCCTTCGACCTGGTGCCCGGTTCGGACCTGGAGCCGGACGATCCCCGCCACCTCGCCGGCACGAGAACGGTCGAGGAGAACAAGAAGGCCCTCGCGAAGCTCCTCGCCGACCGGATAGTCGCCGCGGACCAGCACATCCAGAACGACATGTACGGCTCTCGCTACGAGTTCAACATCCTCAGCGAATACGGCTACACGGACATCGCGCTGAAGGCTGTCACCCA
The DNA here is from genome assembly GCF_000383595.1 of Streptomyces bottropensis ATCC 25435. NCBI lineage: Bacteria > Bacillati > Actinomycetota > Actinomycetes > Kitasatosporales > Streptomycetaceae > Streptomyces > Streptomyces bottropensis. The sequence continues at coordinate 5,124,129 of NZ_KB911581.1, forward strand.
GACCGGCGTGCCCGGCTACGTGCACCAGATCGCCAGGGGTGCCACCTCGCTGTGGGAGCAATGGACCGACCGCCTCTCGGTGAACCACCACTACCGCTCCAACGTGGCCACCTGGTTCTATCAGAGCCTGGCCGGCATCAGGCCGACCTCGACCGCCTACGAGACGCTGCGGATCCGGCCGTACATCCCCTCGGTCGCGGTCAACAGCCGTATCCCGAAGGACACTCAGGACACCGCACTGTCACCCGCGACCCTCGACCACGTCGGCGCCGTCATCGACACCGTGCGCGGCAGGGTGACCTCGCGGTGGCGGCGCCGCGCGGACGGCAGGATCGCTCTCGCGGTGACCGTGCCGTACAACACCGACGCGGAGATCTGGGTCCCGACTCAGGGCAAGTCCGTCACCGCACCGCGAGGTGTCACCTTCGTGCGCGACGACACCTCGGGCGGCGCGGCCTACAAGGTCTACCGGGCCCGGGCGGGCCGGTACCGCTTCAACGCCGGGTGACCCGAACCTGAGGGAGGCGCGCTCGCCGATGGGTCCCGGCGATGCGAGCCGCCGTACGGCACGGTGATCCTCGGCCGGCAAACGAACCGGTTCGTTACGCTGGAGGCATGGCATATGACTCGGCAGCGACCAGAGAACGCATCCTCGCGGCGGCGACTGCGGAGTTCGCCGCGCACGGGGTCGCCGGTGCCCGGGTGGATCGTATCGCTGCCCAGGCCAAGGCCAACAAGCGTGCCCTCTATGACTACTTCGGAGACAAGAACAAGCTGTTCGCCGTCGTCGTCGAACGGGTGCTGGCCGACCTGGCCGAGGCCGTTCCGCCCAGCGGCGATCTGCCCGGCTACGCCGAGCGGCTCTTCGACTACCACCGCGCCCACCCCGAGGCACTCCGGCTGGTCATGTGGGAGGCCTTGGAGATCGGTGAACAGCCCGTCCCGGCCGAGGAGGCCCGCACGCGCCACTACCAGGACAAGGTCGACTCAGCCGCGTCCGGCGGACAGGGCGGCGACGCCCGTACCCGCGTGTTCTTCACCCTCGCCCTGGCCGGCTGGAGCATCGCCATGCCCCAGCTGCGGCGCATGGTCCTCGGGCCCGGCCACAGCCTGGAGGACCTTCGCGGGGAGGTCGCCCGAGCTGTAGCGAGCCTGCCCCGCGAGTGAGGGAATCGCCGGGCCCGCGACAGGGGCGCCGACGCCGTCGGTAGGGCAGGTTCCGGTCCGCCGGGGCTGGAGGCAGGGAACGAACTGGTTCGCTTGACCGCTTTCGCGCACCGTGCCACGGTAGAGCGAACCATCCAGTTCGTTCGATTGGAGTCGTGGCATGGACCGCACCTCTGAGCCCGCCTCGTCGACCCCAGCGGAACTGAGCGGTCGGCTGTCTCTGGTGATGGCACTGGCCTGCGGCGTCGGTGTGGCCAACGTGTACTTCCCGCAGGCGATCACGCCGCTGATCGCCCACGGTTTCGGCGTCGGCCAGGGGGCGGCGACCGTGTTGGCCACCGTCACCCAGTTCGGTTACGCCGTCGGTATCTTCCTGCTGGTGCCGCTCGGCGATCGGCTGCCCCGCCGTCCGCTGATCTCAGCGTTGCTGGCCGTGACCGCGCTCGCTCTCCTGGCAGCCGGTCTGGCCCCCGCCATCGGCCCACTCCTCGCCGCCGGTGCCGTGGTCGGTGTCGCCACGGTGGTGCCGCAGATCCTGTTGCCCATGGCCGCGGGCCTGGTGGGGCCCGAGCGGCGGGGCGCTGTCACCGGCACCCTCCAGGCCGGGCTGATCGGTGGCATTCTGCTGGCCCGCGCCTTCGGCGGTGTACTGGGCCAACACCTCGGCTGGCGCGCCCCGTACCTGGTGGCGGCCCTGGTCACCGGACTGCTGGCTCTCGCCCTCGGCTTCGCTCTGCCGCGCAGTGTTCCGACCGTGCGCGACCGCTATCCCACCCTGCTGGCCGACACGCTGCGGCTCTTGAGCCGCGAGCCGCTGCTGCGGCGCTCGATCTACTTCCAGATCACCGTCTTCGGTGCGTTCAGCGCCGCCTGGACCGCGGTCGCTCTGCTGATCACGGGCCCGCGCTACGACATGGGAACCCAGGCGGTGGGCCTGCTCGCGCTGATCGGCGCGGCCAGCATGTTCCTGGCGCCCGCGGCCGGCCGCCGGGTCGACCGGTATGGCGCCGATCGCGTCAACCTGTGGTGCATTCTGCTCGCCCTCGCCTCCGGCGCCGTGCTGCTGACCGGCCTCGCGGGCGGCCTCGCCGGATTCGTCGGCCTCGCCGCGGGACTGCTCCTGATCGACGTGGCCGTACAGTGCGGCCAGGTGGCCAACCAGGCCCGCATCTTCGCCCTGCGTCCCGAGGTGCGAAGCCGCCTCAACACGGGGTACATGACCTGCGGCTTCGTCGGTGCCGGCGCCGGCTCCTGGCTCGGCACGCGCGCCTACACCCAACTGGGCTGGGGTGCCGTCTGCGCCCTCGTCGGCGTGGCCGCGTTCCTCGCCCTCGGCGCCTACGCGGCCGGCCGTGAGGAAGGCCGCGCCGCTTCTCCGACCGCCGCGCCGAGCCGGGGCCGGCAGACGACGACAACGCCGTAGGCGCGGCGCGCACGAGGCGGCCCCGCCACCATCCCGCGCCCATTCCCGGGAGGACTCTCATGAACGAGCGGACACTTCTCCGACTTGGGACTCGCCGTGGTGGACACCCTGCGAAACGTCGCAGAAGACCATGGCGCCGAGGCCGCCACCGTCGCCCTCGCCCGGCTGCGCTCCCGCTCCGGGAGTGCGGCAGCCGTCGCCGGTGGCCGGATCGAGGCACAGGTGCCGGCGCTGATGGCCTCAGCCGAGCTGACCCTCACGCCGCAGGAGATCGCCACGCTCGACGATCATCCGTTCCCCTGGTCGCGTCCGGGCGCGGTGTCCGATGCGGTCAGGTCCAGGAAGCCGCCGCGCAGGAAGATCAGCGGGGGATCGGTGGCACGCAGTTCCAGCGACTCGACTCGGCCTACCACCTGGTAGTGATCGCCGATGAGGTCGACCTTGAACCTCGTGCATTCCATGGTGACGATCGCCTCGTCCAGGAGGGGCAGGCCGCGAGCCGACAGGTGCCAGTCCACGTCGAGGAAGCGGTCCTCGCTGCGCCGGGAGAACGCCTTGCACAGCTCGCCGTGACCGTGGCCGAGGACGTTGACACCGAAGTGGCTCGCCTCGTACAGGCGCGGCCAGGTCTTGGAGGACCGGTCGACGAAGAAGGCGATGAGGGGCGGGTCCAGCGACACCGAGGTGAAAGAGCCGACGGTCATCCCGACGGGACCGGACCTGGCGCTCGCGGTGACCACCGCCACACTGGTAGGGACATGCCCGAGAGCACGCCGGTAGTCCACGGGGTTGTCGGTGGCGGCAGGGCTGCCTTGCTGCGCGGTGAGGGCAGGTGTGTTCTCCATGGTCGCTGTCCTCACAGGGCGATCGTCGGTTCTTCGTTGCCCAGCAGCAGTCGGCCGTAGGCCTCCCTGCCGATCTCGGGGGTGACGAGGGCATGTCGGGCGGCGGTCTCGGAGTCCCGCCAGATGCGGTTCAGCACGTTGACCTCGGCGAAGGAACCGGCGCCGTTGGCGGTCAGCAGTGTGCGGATCGCGTCTGTGACCAGTTCGGCCACCACGCCGGTGTCATTGCGGATCCGGGCGCGGGTCTCCAGGTCGGGCAGCCGGCGCTCGTCGGCGGCCCGGTCGAGGTCGAGGCATATGCGGCTCAGTGTCAGCTCGGCCAGGTGCAGCCTGGTGGCCGCGTGGGCGACGCCGATCTGGTGGGTGGGGGAGAGCCTGGCCTCCTGGTAGCTGGTGTAGGCCACTGGCTTGAGGGGGAGCTTGGCCCGGGTGATCTCCAGCGCGTGCCGGCCCAGACCGATCTGCGGTGCGACGAGAATGGCGGCGGCGACCGCGTTGAAGGACATCGACGCCATGCGCTCATCGGTGTGCGGCGTGAGATAGCGCCCTTCGAACATGTCCTTGACCGGCTGAATCCGGTGATCGGGCACGAAGTGGTCTTCGATCACGATGGTGTCGCTGCCTGTGCCCTGCATCCCGGCGACGAACCAGGTCGGCTCGATCGTCCAGGCCTCCGCCGGGATCAGCGCCAGCGCCAGCTCGCCGCCCTCGATGGGTATGCCCAGAGACCCCCAGTCGGCGGTGAAGGAACCCGAGGCGTACGGCCAGCGGCCACTGACCCGGTAGCCGCCGTCAACCCGCTCCGCCTTGCTGCCGGGGGAGAAGACGCCGCATACCTTCGCTTTGGCGTTAGTACCGAAGATGTCCTCCTGAGCCTGGGCGGAGGAAGTCGAGGCGAAGCCCGTGCCGACGGTCATCAGCGCGGCGATCCACCCTGTCGAGCCGTCACCACGGGCCACCTCCGCCACGGCCTCGACCGCGGTGCGCAGCGTCGCCCCCTGGCCGCCGTACCGGTGGGGCACGAGCAGACGGAAGACGTCCGCGTCCTCCAGCGCCTTGATCACCTCGGGGGCCACCCGACGCGCCTCGGAACCTTGTGTGGCGTATTCACGGATCACCGGGACCAGGCCGGTGGCGCGGCCCACCAGTTCGGCGTCAGGCGTTTCGAGCTGCGGCACTGCGGCGCTGGACGACATTGTCATGGTGCCTCTCCCAGAGAGCGACGTGGGCCGATGAAGGTCATGACCGACGTAACGGAGTGATGTCAGCCAGCATGCGTATCCGTTTCGGGGGGCGTAAAGACCAGGGACTCCACCCGAAGTTCGGGCCTGTGATGCATCAGACGCATGACGCCGCTCCCGCGCGCCTGGGTACCGAACCCGGCGTGACCTCGACGCCGACCAGCTGGAGGCGATCGCCGTCTCAGGCAGGGTCCGGCTCGTGCGGCCGTCGCGTGCGGCAGGCATGACGGCCAAGGGAACGCCTGTTGCCCTGGACGACGCCTGCCGACACCTCCGCAGGGCGGGCGCAGGACCACATCGACGCCGGGGCCCGTCCGGGCACGACGAGCGAGGAGTCGGCCGAGCTGAAGCGGCTCAAGAAGGAGAACGCCGAGCTGATACGGAGCCCGGAAGACCTGGCGGCACCTCAACCGCCGGGACGTCTATGTGGCCCGCTGCACCGTCGAACGCCTGATGCGTGAACTGGGCATCACCGGGGCGGTCCGCGGCAAGAAGGTGATCACCACCATCACCGACCCGAGCGCGGAACGGGCCCCGGACCTCATGGACCGCAGCTTCGTCGCCCCCGCCCCGAACCGGTGCTGGGTCGCCGACTTCACCCACGTCGCCACGTTTGCCGGCGTTGTCTACGTGGCCTTCGTCGTGGACACCTTCTCCCGCCGCATCGTCGGCTGGTCGGCAGCCACATCGAAGGAGACCCGGCTTCACGAGATCGTCTGGCGCGGGTGTTCTCGCGGGTTCTGGAGGGTGAGTCCGCCGTCGACGGCGACCTCGCCTGAGGTGCGCTGCCGCCGGGCGGCTCACTCACCGCCGAACAGGTACCGCACCGCTGTCTGGGTGAGGTGTCGCACGAAGGCGTCGGTGTCGGCGGCGGGAGTGGCGAATTCCGGGCCATAGCCGACCCGCATCATGAGCGAGGCGAAGACCGTGCTGAAGCAGAGGCGTACGGCGGTTTCGGGATCGGGGTGTGTGATCTCGTGCGCGGCGCCGAGCACCACGGCGGTGAACCGGTCCGCCATCTGCGCGGTGTAGGTACTGGCCCGGCGGTAGACCTCCGAGTGAGCTCCGCTGAGCAGCACCATCGGTTTGAGGAACGCCGCGTGGCGCTCGAAGATCCCGGCGAATTCGGTGACGGCCTCGGCCACCAGCGTGCGCGCGTCGAGGCCGGCCCAGCGCTCGTCGCGGTCGAAAACCTCCTCGTCCGCGCGGATACGGCTGAGACCGTGCTCGTAGACGGCCAGGAAGAGGGCCTCCTTGCTGGTCGTACGGTCGTAGATGGCCCGTGGTGCGACCTTGGCGCGCTCGCAGACAGCCGCGATGGTGAAAGCCTCGTACCCGCCCTCCTCGATGATCGCGGCGCCCGCCTCGAGGATCCGGGTCCATGCCTGCCGGGTCCGTTCCTGCAGCGGCGGACGTATCGCAAGCTCGCTGTTCCTGTCCATGGCTGTCACGCCGCCATTCTCCCCGTGAATCGCCGGCATCCGGCTTGCCGATACGCCGTGGAATGCACGCCGCCGCCATTGACAGAGCCCCACCGCGAGTCGGATGCTTCCCGCTAATCGTAGTGCACACTACGGTTTCTTCTGGGGTCGCGAGAACCACGGGGTGCCTCGGCGGGCCGCAGACGCAACAACACTCAAAGGAGAGTCCGCCGTGACGCATGCGACCTTGCCTGTGCCCACCTCCGACGTCGACCTGTTCGCCGACGAGGTGTTGCACGACCCGTACCCGGCTCTCCGCCGGCTCCGGGAAGCCGGCCCCGCGGTACGGCTGACCACCTACGACGCGTGGGTCCTTCCCCGCTACGACCACGTCCGCGCGGCCCTGGCCGACCACGAACGGTTCTCGTCCGCCCAGGGTGTGGCCTACGAGGACCAGTTCAACGCCCAGATGAAGGGAAGCGTGCTGGCCAGCGACCCGCCGGACCACACCCGGCTTCGGGCGGTGCTGTCCGACAAGCTTGCCCCCAAGGCCCTGGCCAAGCTCCGCACCCGGATTGCCGACCTCGCGGACGGCCTGGTCGCCGACGCCGTGGCCAAGGGCGATTTCGACGCCGTGGCGGATCTTGCCGCGGTGTTCCCGGTGACCGTGGTCGCCGACCTGATCGGGCTCACCGAGGAAGCCAGGGGCCCGCTGCTGTCGTTCGCGGACGCGGCGTTCAACACCTTCGGCCCGTTCAATGCCCGCGCCCAGGCATCCCTTCCTTTTGTCGGTCAGATGTTCGAGTATTTGAACACGGTGATGGTGCCGGAGAACCTCCGCCCTGACGGCTGGGCCGCCGCCGTCTACCAGGCCGCGGACCGGGGAGACATCGAGTCGGCCTCCGTGGTGCCCCTGTTGTCCGCGTACGTGGTCGCGAGCATGGACACCACCATCAACGGCATCGGCAACACCATCCTCGTCTTCGCCCGGCATCCCGAGGCATACCAGGAGGTGCGCGCGGAACCGGCGCTCCTCGGACCCGCGTTCGAAGAGTCACTGCGGCTGGAGTCCCCCGCACAGGGCTTCTTCCGGCGCACCACCCAGCCGGTGGACATCGAGGGCATCACCATCCCCGCCGACGCCAAAGTCCTGCTGTCCTGGGCCTCGGCCAACCGGGACGAACGCAAGTGGGAGCGCCCCGAGGAGTTCCTCGTCCGCCGCAACCCGGTCGACCACGTCGGCTTCGGCTACGGCGTCCACGGCTGCGCCGGCCAGGGGCTGGCCCGTATGGAGGCACAGGCGATGCTCGGCGCGCTGGTGCGGCGCGCATCGTCGATCGAACTCGCGGGCGAGCCGGTCCGCAAGCTCAACAACGTGATCAGGGGCCTGGCCTCGCTCCCCGTCACGGTACGCGCGGAAGGGAAGTGAGATGTCGAGGATCGTGGTGGACTTCGACCGTTGCGAGGGCCACGGACTGTGTGAGCAGACCGCGCCCGACGTGTTCCGGCTCGATGACGAGGGCGAACTGCACCTGACCCACGAGGAGGTGGCTGCGGAGCGCGAGAGCGCCGTCGCCGCCGCAGTGCGGGTCTGCCCCGTCGCGGCCCTGAAGGTCCAGTCGTGAAGCGGATCGTCGTGGTCGGCGGGTCCATTGCCGCGCTGATGGCAGCGGAGAGCCTGCGGACGGAGGGGTTCGACGGACAGGTGACCGTCCTTTCCGATGAGCTTCACCAGCCCTACTCGCGGGTCCCGCTGTCCAAGAGTGTCCTCGCCGGCCGGGAACCCGTGGGATCGGCCCTGCTTCCTCCTCCGGGCGAGGGCATCGAGTTCCGCACCGGGGCACGGGCCGTACAACTGGACGCTTTCGGCCGTGTGGTGACGCTGGCCGACGGCACGCAGGTGCCGTACGACGGGCTGGTCGTCGCGACCGGTGCCAGGGCCCGTCGCCTGACCGGCCGCGACGATCTGGCGCTGCGCACCCTCGATGACGCCTCGGCCCTCGCTTCCCGGCTTGCCGTCGCCCGGAGCGCGGTCGTGCTGGGTGGCGGCTTCCTCGGCATGGAGATCGCCACGACCTGCCGCGCCCTGGGTGTGGACGTCACAGTGGTCGACCTCGCCCCACCGTTGCTCAGGCTCCTCGGACCATGGCTGGCCGATCTCGCCGTCGCGGCCGCGCGGGATCACGGCATACGTGTCCGGGTCGCGCCGGACGGCGTCGACGTCCTGGGCGAACACCGTGTGCGCTGTGGCAAGCAGGTCCTCGAAGCCGACGTGATCGTGTGCGCGGTGGGAGACATACCGAACACCGACTGGCTGAAGGACTCCGGCCTGCCACTGGACGCCGCCGGCGGCCTCATCGCCGACACGTGCTGCCGCGTCGCTCCCGGCGTGGTCGCCGCCGGGGACGTCGTGTCCCGGCAGGGACGCCGGACTCCGCACTGGACCAACGCGGTCGAGCAGGGCCGGGCGGCTGCGGCCGGCCTGCTGCACGGGGATTCGGCCCGGCCCTACCGACCGGACCCGTATTTCTGGACCGAGCAGTCCGGACTCGACATCAAGATCAGCGGCGAGCTGCCGCTCACCGGGACCCCCGAAGTCCTGGCCGGCTCGGTGGACGACCGCAGTGCGCTGCTGAGGTGGCGGAACGACGCAGGCACTGCCACAGCCGTCGCCGTCAATCACCGCCTCCCCGTCATCAAACTCAAGCGGCTCGGCGCCGGAGTGCCCGCCGCTCGCCCGACCCGGCCGCGCCCCGTGTTCGGACACACCTCCTGATTCGTCTACCCGCCGGATCACCACCGTCGTGTTCTTGATCTGCGGGAGCGGCTGATCATCGCTCCAGCCGCTGACCGTCGCTCACCGCACCACCGCACCACCGCACCACCGCAGCGACGTCAGCCCCGGGCTCTACCCACCCGGGTACTTCAGCCGGTGGTCCGTACGCCTTTCCAGTCGTAGCAGGAGAACGATGTATCGCCCAACGCGCACAGGGAACAGCGCTGCACCGTCGGCTGCGGTGCTCGGGCAGCTGCGGGCTGCGCGTGGTGGAGATCGGCCGGGCAACCCGGCGACCGGTCAGTGCGGGGGAACGAGCCGTCGCTGTCTTTCGGTGAGCGGCTGGGGCTGATGCCGGGAGACTTTGGCGAGCAGGCGGGCGAGGGTGAGTTCCTCGTCGGGGGTCAGGTGCTCCAGCCAGCTCTTCTGGCGATGCACGGTCCACCAGTGCAGGAACTCGTCGATGACGGTCTTGCCCTGCTCGGTGAGGGCGATGACGAGCATGCGTCCGTCGTCGGGCTGGGGCGTCCGGGTGAGCAGGCCGGCCCGTTCCAGGGTGTGCAGTGCCGATGTGACGCTCGCGGTGGAGATGCTCAGCAGATCGGCGAGTCTGCGCGGGGACATCGGACCCTCGTACTTGAGCGTGGTCATCAGCCGGAAGCCGGCGAAGGTCAGCCCGGCGGGGCGGGCGAAGTTGGTTTCGATGTCGCGTTCGATCTTCTTCGCGACCCGCACCAGGTTGAAACCCACCGACGTGGATGCCAGGTGCGGATCGACGTCGGGCAGGTCGAAGCCGGAGGCGGCTGCCAGACGCTCGCCGTGGCGCTGCGCGGCCGGATCTTGTGTCACGGGCACCACTCTGCCTTCCTCACCAGCACCCTCACAAGAGACTCACACTTCATTTCCTGCCCGCCAGTGTCTTGACATATCGGTTTCGGGAGCCTTCTACTGCACTTCAAGTCGCTAGAAGTCTAGCAATCTCCCGGAGGCCTTCCATGACAGCGTCGTCCACGCCCTCCCCCAGCCGCACGGGCATGCGGTTCCCCGACCAGCCGGTGTACTCGGGCTGGTCGACCCCCTCGCGCATCGAGGCCGACATCTTCGAGATCGAGGCCGACGGGGATATCCCCCGCGACTTGGGCGGCCGCTACTACCAGATCGCTCCCGACCCGGCCTTCCCCAACCGCACCGGCGACGACCTCCCCTTCAACGGCGACGGCATGTTGCGCATGTTCACCTTCGCCGACGGCCACGTCGACTTCCGCAGCCGCTATGTGCAGACCGACAAGCTGAAGCTGGAACGCGCCGCCCGCCGTTCGCTGTTCGGCGCCTACCGCAACCCCTACACCGACCATGTCACCGTGGCGGGCAAGAACCGCGGGGCGGCGAACACCAGCGTCACCTTCCACGCCGGGAAGCTCCTGGTCCTGAAGGAGGACGCCCGTCCCACGCGGATCGACACCGACTCCCTGGAGACCTACGGGGAATGGGACTTCGGCGGTGGGGTCAGCAGCCCGACCTTCACCGCCCATCCCCGCGTCGACCCCGTGACAGGTGAGATGTTCGCCTTCGGATACGAGGCGAAGGGCCTGGCCAGCCGGGACATCGCGTACTACGTCCTCGACGCCCACGGCAAGGTCCTGCACGAGGTGTGGTTGGTGGCCCCGTACACCAGCATGATCCACGACTTCGTCGTCACCCAGGACTATGTGATCTTCCCGGTGATGCCCACCACCGCCGACCTCGACCGGCTCAAGGCGTGCGGACCGCACTGGCAGTGGGACCCGTCCAAGGAAACCTGCCTCGGAGTGATGCCCCGCTACGGCGCCGCGGACCAGATCCGCTGGTACCGCGGCCCGGCCCGGTTCGCCTACCACTTTTTCAACGCCTACAACGAAGGCACCGTGATCCACATCGACGGCTGTGTCGCAGAGGCTCAGCCGGCCCCGTTCCTGTATCCCGACACGCTCGTGTATGACGTCACCAAGGGGGTATCCAGGATCACCCGCTGGACGGCCGACTACGCGGCCGACGACGGCAAGGGCTTCGAAGAGCAGGTACTCCAGCCGGAGTTCGCCGAATTCCCGCTCATCGACGACCGGGTGGAAACGGGTCGGCACCGCATCGGGTTCACGGGGGCGCGTGTCATCGGTGACGAGCACAAGAACGCTGACGGCATACAGGCCCTCAACACGATCATCCGCTATGACTTCGACAAGCAGCAGGCCACCGGCCAGTACGTCCTGCCCGAACACTTCACCTTCCAGGAGCCGGTGTTCGTGCCCCGCAGCGACGACGCCCCCGAGGGCGACGGCTATCTCCTGGCCCTGGCCAACAACTGGACCACGATGCTGAACGACCTGCTCATCCTCGACACCGCCGATCTGGCCGCCGGTCCTGTGGCCACTCTCCACCTACCCCTCCGCCTGCGCAGCGGCATCCACGGGACCTGGGTCCCCGAGCACCTCGTCCAGGCCGGCTGACCTCCAGCAGGAGGCACCAACGCGAGCTGACAGCCAGGTTTGTCGTCCGCGTACGTCCGGAGCGGCCGTCGGCCGGTGTTCACGGCCGCGTCCCGGACACCTCATGCGCCCCGGCAGGACGGCGCAACCGTCTCTGTGCGGTCCAGGACCCGGCCGCATCCGAGCACTACCTGCGGGGCCGCTTGCGCACATGTGAGGAGCCGGTTCCGCGTTCTTGGCCGTGCATTTCAATCCCGCGTGACGGGCCGGTCGGCAGGACGCCGACCGCTACGGGTGCGCCGGCGGTGGCGGCCCGCCCTGATCCACGGGGAAGCCGGGGAAGTTCTCGACCTCGGTCGTCGTGGTGAGGGCGCCGCCGGCGAAGATCGCGCCGCCGAAGACGAGCGGCCTGAGTTCGGCGAGGGCGGTGTAGAGGGCGGCGGTGTATACGGCCGGACCGGAGCCGATGATGACCACGTCCCGCACGCCGTCGGCGGTCGTACCGCTCACGTCTCCTGCTTGGCGTCGATCTCGGCGAGCAGGGCCTCGATGCGGGTCTTGATCTCGTCGCGGATCGGGCGGACGGACTCGACGCCCTTGCCGGCCGGGTCCTCGAGGGCCCAGTCGAGGTACTTCTTGCCGGGGAAGATGGGGCAGGCGTCGCCGCAGCCCATGGTGATGACGTAGTCGGATGCCTGGACGGCCTCGGTGGTGAGGATCTTCGGCTTGGCGCCGGCGATGTCGACGCCGACTTCCTTCATCGCTTCGACGGCGGCCGGGTTGACCTGGTCGCCCGGGAGGGAGCCGGCGGAGCGGACCTCGATCCGGTCGCCCGCGAGGTGGGTGAGGAATCCGGCGGCCATCTGCGAACGGCCCGCGTTGTGGACGCAGACGAAGAGCACGGAGGCGAGCGGGGCGGTGGACATGGGTTCTTCCTTCAGGATCAGCGGGCGGTTCAGGCGGGAAGGGAGGACAGAAGTTCGGTGATGTGGGCGTCGATCGCGTCGCGGATGGCGCGGACTACGGCTAGCTCGGCGCCGTCGGGGTCGGCGACGGGCCAGTCCAGGTAGCGGCGGCCGGGCACGATCGGGCAGGCGTCGCCGCAGCCCATGGTGATGACGATGTCGGCAGCCCGCACGATCTCATCGGTCAGCGGCTTGGGAAACGCCCCGGCGGCGTCGGCACCGGCCTCGGTGAGGACCTGCTCGATGAACGGCTCCACCTCAGGGGCGGGGTGTGTGCCGGCCGAAGAGACGGTGACCCGGCCTACGGCGCGGTGCGTGAGGAGGGCGGCGGCGAGTTGGGAGCGGCCCGCGTTGTGGCTGCAGACGAACAGCACGCGCGGCAGCCCGCTGCCGGGGGCGCCCTGGACGTGGGCGAGAGCGTCCAGGCGTTCCGCGGTGAAGCGTTCGGCCAGCACGACCAGGTGCGTGCGCACTTGCGCGGTGGCGGCCAGCAGGCTGTAGGAGTCGGTGAGCAGTGCCTGGACGGTCTCGGCGGAGAAGCGGCCGGCGTGCCGGGTGGCGAGGCGGGCGACTCCGGCGGCCAGGCGCTGGTCGGGCAGGAGGGGTAGAGCGGAGGCGGACACGGGAACTCCTTCGACGCGCCCAACAAGTCATCCCACGCTGGTATCAGCGCGAGGTGATGTGACAGTATCAGGGCATGCTGACTTCAGTCGATCCTGATGTGATCCGGGTGTTGGGTGATCCGCTCCGCCTGAAGATCGTGACCCTGCTGGCGCGCGAGACGCTCTGCATGACGCATTTGGTGGAGGAGACCGGAGCCAGGCAGACCAACCTGTCCAACCACATGAAGGTGCTGCGCGAGGCCGGGATCGTGGAGACCGAGCCCTGCGGCCGGTTCACCTACTTCAAGCTCAGGTCCGAGGTCCTGGCCGGGCTGTCGGAGCAGTTCGCCGCGCTGGCCGCCTCCGCCCGTACCGCTGCCGAGAACAAGAGGGCCTGCCCATGACCCCCGCCGAAGCCGCCGCGACCGCGGAGTCCGCGAGACCCGCCGCCGAACCCGGCTCCGTCGCGCCCGCGCCCGGTGCCACCCCGCCGCGCAGGCCGCTGGTCGCCCGTGCCGCCGCCGAACTCATAGGCACGGCGCTGCTGGTGGCGGTCGTGGTCGGTTCCGGCATCCAGGCCACCGAACTGACCAAGGACGTCGGCCTGCAGCTGCTGGCCAACTCCACGGCCACCGTCTTCGGCCTCGGCATCCTCATCCTGCTGCTCGGCCCGGTCTCCGGCGCGCACTTCAACCCGGTCGTCACCCTGGCCGAGTGGTGGACGGCGCGCCGCGGGGGCGCCGGGGTCACCCTGCGCGAGGTGGCGGTGTACGTGCCCGCGCAGATCGTCGGCGCGATCGCGGGCGCGATCCTGGCGGACGCGATGTTCGGCAGGCCGCTGGTGGAGTGGTCCACGCACGACCGCTCCGCCGGGCACCTGCTGCTCGGTGAAGTCGTCGCGACGGCCGGTCTGATCCTGCTGATCTTCGGCCTGGCCCGAGCCGACCGATTGCAGTACGCGCCTGTGGCCGTCGCCTCCTACATCGGCGCCGCGTACTGGTTCACCTCCTCCACGTCGTTCGCCAACCCGGCGGTGACCATCGGCCGCGCCTTCACCGACACCTTCGCGGGCATCGCGCCCGGCTCGCTCCTGGGCTTCATCGGCATGCAAATCATCGGCGGCGTAGTCGGACTGGCCCTGGTGGCCCTCATCTTCATGCCCCCACGACCGGCCGAATGAGCTCCAGCACGCAGGTGGTGGTGATCGGCGGCGGCCAGGCCGGACTCGCCGCCGGCTACCACCTGCGCCGCCTGGGCGTGGACTTCGTCGTCCTGGACGCCCAGTCCACGCCGGGCGGCGCCTGGCAGCACACCTGGGCCTCCCTGCACCTGTTCTCCCCGGCCGCCTACTCCTCCCTGCCCGGCCGCCTCATGCCGCTCCAGCCCGGCGAGACCTTCCCGGACGCCGGGCACGTGGTGGCCTACCTCGCCGACTACGAGAAGCGCTATGAGCTGCCGATCCAGAGAGGCGTCCGGGCTGAGGCCGTACACCGGGACGGTCCGCTGCTGCGTGTCGAGACCGACTCCGGTATGTGGCGGGCGCGGGCGGTGATCAGCGCCACCGGGACCTGGTCGCGGCCCTTTCTCCCCGCCGTTTCCGGCGCCAGGGCGTTCACCGGCCGCCAGCTGCACACCGTCGGCTACCGCCGCCCGGCCGACTTCGCCGGCCGGCGCGTCGTCGTGGTCGGCGGCGGCAACTCCGGCGCGCAGATCGCCGCCGACCTCGCCCTCAACGGGGCGGAGCCGATGTGGGTCACGCAGCGCCCACCGCGTTACCTCGCCGACGACATCGACGGCCGGGTGCTGTTCGACGTCGCCACCGCCCGCCGCCGCGCCCTGGACGCGGGCCGCACCGATACCGGCGGCGTTGCCTCACTCGGGGACATCGTCGCCGTTCCTCCTGTACGCGCCGCCCGCGATGCCGGTCTGCTGCAGCCGCGGCCGATGTTCACCCGGCTCACCGAGAGGGGCATCGAATGGGCCGACGGCTCACGCGCTGACGCGGACGCCGTCATCTGGTGCACCGGCTTTCGCCCGGCGCTGTCCCACCTGAACCCGCTGGGCCTTCGGCAGGCACGGGGCCACATCCTGACCGAGGGCACGCGCGCCGTGCACGAGCCGCGTCTGCACCTGCTCGGCTACGGCGACTGGACCGGACCGGCCTCCGCCACGCTGATCGGGGTGGGCCGCCCCGCCCGCGACGCGGCACGCCGGATCACCGAACTGCTGTAGGTCCCGCTCCGCTCCCGAAGGCCAGGTCCGCCCCGCCGCCGAGGTCAGGCTGTGACCGCCGTGGTCAGCAGCTTGCCCATGGCGGCGAGCACGGACGGCTCGACGCGGTAGTAGACCCAGGTGCCGCGCCGCTCGGAGGTGAGCAGGCCGGCTTCTTTGAGCTTTTTCAGGTGGTGGGAGACGGTCGGCTGCGAGACGCCGACGTCGGAGATGTCGCACACGCACGCCTCGCCGCCCTCGTGCGAGGCGACCGCGGAGAACAGACGCAGTCGGACGGGGTCACCGAGCGCCTTGAACATCCGGGCGGCCGTCTCCGCCTCCTGGGCGGTGAACGGTCGCTCGGTGAGCGGCGGGCAGCACGGCGCCGCGCTCTGGTCGGCGGGCTCGAGCAGCGGCAGCACCTTGGCATTCGACATGCGCCTATGTTGACATACGTCGAACCAGTGGGGCGAGGGTCGCGGCTGGCCCCGACTGTCCGCCGCCGATCACCGTGACGTCGACATGCCCCATACAGACCGATGAATTCGATGTATGTCTATGTTGACGGACATCGAATCAGGTGTAATGCTGGCCGCGCAAGCCATCGACAGACGTCGAAACACGCAAGGAGTCGCCGTGAACGCGCCCGCCCCAACCGAGCTGCCCGTCGTCGTCATCGGAGCCGGACCGGCCGGTCTGGCCGCCGCCGCCCATCTGACCGAACGCGGCATCGACCCCTTGGTCCTGGAGGCCGGAGCAGCCGCAGGCGCCGCAGTGCGCGAGTGGTCGCACGTGCGCCTGTTCTCGACCTGGGGTGAACTCACCGACCCGGCGGCCGAGAAGCTGCTCGCCCCGACCGGCTGGACCAAGCCGGACGCGACCACGTATCCCACCGGCGGCGACTGGGCCGAGCAGTACCTCCAGCCGCTTGCCGACGTCCTCGGAGAGCGAGTGCGCTTCGGCGCCACCGTCACCGGCGTCTCCCGGGCCGGACGCGACCGGATCGTCGACGCCGACCGCGAGAGTCAGCCCTTCGTCGTCCACGTCACCTACGCCGACGGCCAGGAGGAGCGCCTGTTCGCCCGCGCGGTCATCGACGCCTCCGGCACCTGGACCACCCCCGGCCCGGCCGGCGCCAGCGGCCTGCCCGCGCTCGGCGAGCGCGCGGCCGCCGACCGCATCACCTACCGCGTCCCCGACCTCAAGGACCCGGCCGTACGCGCCCGGTACGCAGGCAAACGCACCGCCGTCATCGGCTCCGGCGCCTCCGCCTTCACCGCGCTGGCCACCCTCGCCGACGTCGCCAAGGACGAACCGGGCACCCGCGCTGTGTGGATCCTGCGCCGCGGCCTCTCCGGCTCCACGTTCGGCGGCGGCGAAGCCGACCAGCTGCCCGCCCGCGGCGCCCTCGGGCTCGCGGCGAAGACGGCTGTCGGCAGCGGATACGCGGACGCGGTCACCGGCTTCCGGACCGAAGCGATCGAACGCGACGGCGAGGGCCGCCTGGTGCTGGCCGGTGAGGACGGCCGCCGCCTGAACCCGGTCGATGAGGTCATCGTGCTCACTGGCCTCCGCCCCGACCTGTCCTTCCTGTCCGAACTCCGCCTCGGCCTGGACGAACGGCTCCAGGCACCCACCGAACTGGCGCCGCTGATCGACCCCAACCAGCACTCCTGCGGCACCGTCTACCCGCACGGCCACCGCGAGCTGTCCCACCCCGAACAGGGCGTGTACCTGGTCGGCATGAAGTCCTACGGCCGCGCCCCGACCTTCCTCGCCATGACCGGCTACGAGCAGGTCCGCTCCGTCACCGCCGCCATCGCAGGCGACCTCGAGTCCGCCGACCGCGTCGAACTCACCCTCCCCGAGACCGGAGTGTGCGGCGGCGCCGGACTGTTCGACGACCCGGCCGCCGGGCAGGCCGACGGCGGCGGCTGCTGCGCGCCCGCGCCCGCGCCCGCGCTTGTGCAGATCGGCGTCGGCGCGCCCGCCGCCACCGTGGCCGAGGAAGCGCCGACGGGCGGCTGCGGCGGCTCGTGACCACTCTCGATACCCCTGGGCGCGGGGCCGCGACCGGATCGGGGGACCGGTCGCCGCCCCGCGCCGTCCTGCCCGCTCTGTGCGCCACTCAGATCACGAGCTGGGGCATCGTCTACTACGCGTTCCCGGTGTTGAACCCGCAGATCACCTCCGCTACGGGATGGCCGGCCGGAGCGACGATGGCCGCCTTCTCCCTCGGCCTGGTCGTCTCCGCACTCGCCGGAATCCGCGTAGGCCGGATCCTGGACCATCGCGGCCCGCGCGCGGTGATGACCGCTGGATCCGTCCTCGGCACCGTGAGCCTGCTGATCGTGGCCACCGCCCAGAACCTGCTGGTGTTCTTCACCGGCTGGGCCCTCGCCGGCCTCGCGATGGCAGCGACCTTCTACCAACCCGCCTTCGCCGCACTGACCCGCTGGTGGGCCCCGAACCACGTCCGCGCGCTGACCATCGTCACCCTCGCCGGCGGCCTCGCCTCCACCGTCTTCGCACCGCTGACCGCCCTGCTCGCCGACCACCTGTCCTGGCGCGCCACCTATCTCGTGCTCGCGGCGATCCTCGCCGTCATCACGGTTCCTGCCCATGCCCTGGCGCTGAACGCTCCTTGGCCAACGGCCACGCCCTCGCCGCAGCACACCCATGTCCAAGCCGCAGCGGTGGCACGAAGCCGGCCCTTCTGGGTGCTCGCGGCAGTGTTCACCCTGTCAGCGTTCGCCATGTACGCCGTCGTCGTCGCCCTGGTTCCGCTCCTGCTCGAACGCGGCTACTCCACCGCGCAGGCCGCGTGGGTACTCGGCATCGGCGGCGCCGGACAAACTCTCGGCCGCACCCTGTACGCCACCCTCGCCCGCCGCACCACCGCCACGGCCCGCACGACCAGTCTCATCGCCCTCGGTGGATTGACCACCGCCGCCTTCGCCGCCGTCCCTGGCCCGTACGCCCTGCTCATCGCCGTGTCGGTCATGGCCGGCCTGGTCCGCGGCAACCTCACCCTCCTTCAGGCCACCGCCATCACCGACCGCTGGGGCACAGCCCACTACGGCCGTCTCTCCGGACTCCTCGCCGCACCCGCCCACACAGCGGCAGCACTCGCGCCGTTCGCCGGCGCTGCCCTGGCCGTCCCTCTCGGCGGCTACGGACCGCTGTTCTTCCTCCTGGCCACCATCTCCGTCGCCGCCGCGCTCATCGCACCGTGGACAGCTACCGGCGCCGTACGCCACCGATTCCCCCGGCTGTGACAACCGCAGCATCCCCTGCAGGCGCACCCGGCGGCTTCGACGACTTCCTGGTAGGGCCCTGCGCGGCCCGGCCGCGCAGGGCCGGGCCGGTATCGAAACGGCACCACAGCGTCAGTAGATGATGATCACCTCCCCATCGCCGCCGTCTGCACCGGCGCCACCGCTCTGGCCGGCGTCGCCGGCCAGACCGAAGTGTCCGCCGCTTCCCCCGGTGCCGCCGTTTCCGCCGGCGCCTCCGGCCCCGGCCGAGCCCACGGCCGTGCTCCCGCCCGACCCGCCTGACCCGCCGTAACCTCCGGACTCGCCCACCCATTCGCTGCCGTCGTGTCCCGGGGCGCCGCCGGCCGCATTGCCTCCCGCGTGGCCTTGATAGAACGCCAGGCCCCGGCCGACACACATGGCGCCGGTCGAGGCTCCGCCGGTCCCGCCGCTCGATACGAAGCCGGCGCTTCCGCCACCACCGGGAGCGCCGTTCTCGAACACACCGGCGTTCCCGCCTGTGCCCCCGCCCCCGCCGCCCCCGTCGCTACCGCCCATCCCACCGCCGGCCTCGGTCACGATTCTCGATTCCGCGGAGACGAAGCTGGCGTCGCCGGCCGCTCCGGCCCCACCGATCGCTCCGCCACCGCCGTTCCCGCCGCCGGACGGGATCGCCCCCGTGTTCCCCTCGGCACCGCCGCCTCCGCCGCCGGTCCCGCGTCCGCCCGCCCCGCCGGCCCCGACCTGCACGGTAAGCACCTGCCCCGGGGTCACTTGAACCTGACACTTCGTCCAGCCACCCGCACCCCCGCCCCCGCCGCCGCTTCCGCCCGCGCCGCCCCCGCCACCGCCTCCCTTGATGTTCAGAACGAGCGACGACGCGCCGCCCCCACCGCCGCCTCCTCCTCCGCCAGCGGCGCCGGCTCCGCCGCCGCCCGCCCCCGCCGCGATGACCGAGATCTGCGTGACACCATCGGGTACCGTCCACGCGGCCTGCCCGGGCGTGGAGAAGTCGGCCCTGCCCTGGACGGCGGCCGACGCCGGCGATGCCACCACGGCACCGGCCACGAGGAACCCGGCGGCCACGACGGCCGACAAAGCCCGGGCACGGCGCCCGGTCCACGGCGCCCCTGTTGCCGGGCGTGTACGGAAGTGACTCACTGACAGCTCCCATCAGGAATAAGGCTTGATCGATACCGACTTGTGGCTCTGTCCGGCGATCACCTGCCAGCCCGGAAACGCGCCGCACGGCGCGTTGCACCCCGGACCTCCAGGCAATCGATCAACACGACTGCCGAATCACGTTCTCGCCGGCCTGCAGAGCGACCAGGACTGTCTGTCCGTCCGCCTCGCCCTCGCAGCCATGAC
Source organism: Streptomyces bottropensis ATCC 25435 (assembly GCF_000383595.1). Classification (NCBI taxonomy): domain Bacteria; kingdom Bacillati; phylum Actinomycetota; class Actinomycetes; order Kitasatosporales; family Streptomycetaceae; genus Streptomyces; species Streptomyces bottropensis. The sequence continues at coordinate 5,143,867 of NZ_KB911581.1, forward strand.
GGAAACAGTAGCTTTGCTCACCGAGCGTGAGGCATGTGCTGCTGGCAAACCCATCCTTCGAGTGGACAGGGAGCACAGCCGGTTCAGAAACCGGCACTCACGGGGGCGCGACCTGTTGGCCGCTCAGCCCGCCGCGGGCTGCACAGGCTCCCCCTGGCGCAGGCAGCACACGGCGACCGGCGGCGCTCACCGACCTGCGCAACGATCTGGGAAACCCACGCCTGGCAGTCCGATGAGCACGAGCACGACAGGGCGACACCGATGCGTGCGGAAGGCGGAGCCGGCGCCCACGCCGTACGCGTCGGGCTGCGCGCGGCCAGCCCCGAGGTCTCCCACGGGCGGCTCGCCCGGTCGCAGCGCGGGGTGCCGCGATCCTGGACTTGCCGAAATCGCGTCCCAGCAGACCATCACGCAGTACAAGTACGCCCACACCGCCCCGTACGGCGGCGCCGGCCTCCCAGGCGGCCGCGTGGCCTGCCTGTTCCTCGGTGATGCGAAGGTCCAGGCAAGCGTGGAGGTCTCCAAGGACCAACTCCCCGAGCAGGGGAACTTCATCCACGCGATCAGCGGGAAGCGAGTATCGGTGACCAGGCCGGGCCGACCTGATCAGGCCTTATCAACAGGTCAAGTCCCTGCTGGAGTCCGACGGCGGTCTTGGCCGTCATGTCCGGCGCGGCCGCCTCGAACAGGTCGGCTAGAGGACGCTTCCTGACAGCTCTCCCGGAGCACGCCCTGTTGACGGGTGCTTGAACAGTTGCTCCGGACCGCGCGCCTACACGTACCGGGTGGGTGGCGCAGGATGTCCGTGGCGATCTCCGGCAATGACCTACCGGTGCGGAAGGCCTGGGCACGCATGAGTGCGAGGGCGTCCTCAGGGTGATCCGCCGTCGGGCTGCCAGGGCTGCGGCGGCACTCGAGGTGTCGAACCCGTGGGCACGGACCACCTGCTCCGCCTCCCAGGCCGCAGCGTCGTTCCCGGTGAGCAGCATCTCGCGGGTGGGCGTGAGGGGTCGTCGTCAGGGCTGCTGGTTCGCCTGCTTCTGGGCGGCCTGCAGATCGGTGAGCAGTTCGGCCTGCCCGGCCAGCACCCCGGAGAGGATGGTGCGCGCGACCCTCAGGAGTTCGGCGATGTGCGCGCTGGTCAGCGAGTAGTACACGGTGGAGCCCTCCTTGCGGGTCACCACCAGGTTCGCCCGCCGCAGCACAGCGAGTTGCTGTGAGAGGTTGGCTGGCTCGATGCCCACCTCCGGCAGCATCTCCGCGACCGCGTGTTCCCGCTCGCTGAGCAGTTCCAGGACCCGGATGCGCGCCGGGTGGCCGAGCGTCTTGAAGAACTCTGCCTTCAGTTGATAGAGCGGCGTGCTCAACGTGCCGTCGCCTTCCCCATATAGCACCACGGCCGCACCGGCCGGCCCTCGGTGCATCGCATCCATCTGCTCATCAACAACATGGGTCCCATCCTCACGTACGTCGACGGCCACGCCGAATCCGCGCACGAGAACCGAGCCACCCAACCAGCGGTGACGATCTGACAATTGCTTGCATCGGTAAGTCCATAGGAGGCACGGGGAGGCTCGCGTGATCATGCGCCCGCGTCGTCTTCGCTCGGCCAGCCCGTCGTCCGCCACTCGTGGCGGCCCTGCGGCGGCTCGCCGTGGCATGCGCTGTGTGCGGCGAGCGCGTCGGCCAGGCCGCGATGCACAGGGATGAACGGGCAGGCCCCGGCGAGCACGAGGGGGTCGTCCGCTGGGGTCGCGGCCAGTTCCAGACTACGGCCCGCTGCGGCGAGACGGCGCGCGGACTCGATGATCGCCTCCTGTCCCTCGGCCGACCAGCTGCGCAGTCCGGTCAAGTCGGCGATGATCGGACCACTCCCACGTCCTACGGCCCAGCCGATGGCACCGATGAAGCGGTGGGCGGCGTCCGGGCCCAGGTGGCCGGAGACGGAGAGGATGCCGACGTCCTGCTCGACGGTGTAGCGCCACTCGATGGTCATCGTCGTCAACTTCCTTGCTCGGTCGGCCTGTCGATTCACAGGGGGAGGGTGATCCAGATGCTCTTGCCCTTGAGGTCGGCGTCGCCCCGGACGACCGCGGTGCCACCCAGACCGAGGGTGAGCTCCATGACGGTGGCCAGGCCACCAGTGCCATCGGTGACGGGGTCGTACAACGGCGGCTGGTAGGGGTGGCGGTCGTGCACGGCGAAGGCCAGACAGTCCACGCCTGCCGCGTAGACGACGGTCAGCTGCGGGGAGAGGACGGCGGCGTGCCGGACGCTGTTGGTGACCAGCTCGCTCAGGATCAGCAAGGCCGGTCCGACGGCGGGGTGGCGCAGGTCTATGCCCCACTCCGCGAGGGCCTGCTCGGCGGTCTCCCGAGCCGTTCGGACCGCGGACGGCATGGTCGCCAGGGTCAGCACGTGCCGGTGGGGCAGGGCTTCGATCTGGGTGCTCATCCGACGGTCTTCTCCGCTTCCTCGCTGACGGGCCGGGACGTCCGGGCGGGCAGCGACCGCATGACGCCGGTGCGCTCCAGGTGGGTGCGGGCGCCCTGGATCGCCTCGGGCGTGGTGGCGTACTCGCGTCCCTCCGGGCGCAGGACTTCCAGCGTGCCGACGGAGTCCAGGACCTGGCGTTGGCCGGGGCGTATCCCGGAGGTCATGACGACGATGCCGCGCCGGTTCAGCTTCTCCACCACGTCCTTCAGGACGAGGGCGCCGGTGGCGTCGATGGTCGTCACACGGGACATACGCAGGATGATCACGCGTACGTCGGCGACCTCGGTCAGTTCCAGCAGGAAGCGGTGGCCGGCGGCGAAGAACAGCGGCCCGTCGATCCGGTACGCCACGATGTGCTCGGCCAGCAGCGCATGCTCCTCGGCGCTGTGGTCACCACGGTCGAGGGGGACCTCTTCGAGGCGGGCCTGTTCGGCGACCGCGCGCAGGGCGAGGGCGCCCGCGGCGACGAGGCCGATGATCACGGCGTACACCAGGTCGAGGGCGAGCGTCGCGACGGCGGTGAGGACGAGGATCAGCGCATCGGCACGGGTGGCCTTCGCCATCGCTCTCAGTGAGCCGACCTCGATCATGCGGATCGCGGTGGCCAGCAGCACGCCGGCCAGTGCCGCGAGCGGGATCCTGGAGACGAGGGGCGCGGCCGCGAAGACGATCACGGCGAGAACCACGGCGTGGACGAGGGAGGCCAGCCGGGAACTCGCGCCGGTACGGACGTTGACCGCGGTGCGCGCGATCGCGCCGGTCGCGGGCACGCCTCCGAACAGCGGGGCCGCGATGTTGGCCAGTCCCTGGCCGAACAACTCCCGGTCCGGATCGTGTTTCTGACCGACCGTCATGCCGTCGGCGACCGAGGCGGACAGCAGTGACTCCAGGGCTGCCAGCGCTGCTACCGCGACCGCCGGGGCGAGCAGCGAGCCGAGCGCGCCCGGATCGAGGAAGGACAGCGAGGGCACGGACAGACCGGACGGCAGGTCACCGATCGGCTTGACCGCGTCCAGGCCGGCCACCTGGCTCACGAGGGTGGCCGCTATCACCGCGAGGATGGAGAAGGGGATCGTGGGCCGCCGACGGGCGCCGACCAGCATCACGGCGGCTACCGCCAGGGCGAAGGCGACGGTGGTCCAGTTCGGGTTCTTCGCGAACTCCGCCAGCGCGTTCCAGGTCACCACGAGAACCCGGTCGCCCTCGGGCTTGGGCACGCCCAGGGCGTTCGGGATCTGCTGCAGTGCGATGACACAGGCGATACCGAGAGTGAAGCCCTCCACGACCGGCGCGGGCACGTACTGCATGTACTTGCCGGTCCGCAGCACCGCCAGCGCCACGAGCATGACGCCGGCCATCAGCCCGACGGTCAGCACCCCGCCCGGCCCGTGCTCGGCGACGATCGGCACCAGCACCACCGTCATCGCACCGGTCGGCCCGGACACCTGCAGGTTCGATCCGCCGAACACCGCGGCGAGCGCACCGGCGACCACCGCGGTCGCCAGCCCCGCCTCCGCGCCGAGCCCGGAGGAGACGCCGAATCCGAGCGCGAGCGGCAGCGCGACGATCGCCACGGTGAGGCCGGCCAGCAGGTCCCGGCGCGGATCCCGGCGCATCTCCGCGAGATCACTACGGTCGGGCAGCAACGCGGTGAGCCGAGCCCCGACCCGGCCGAAGGAGATCCTCATCGCGCGGCGACCTCGGCATCCCGCAGCAGCTCGGCCGGAAGCTCGTTCCGCCCGGCCGACGCCCTCGTCCGGATCCGACGCGCCGCCCCCGTCAGGTCGGTGATGTCCCCGCTCGTGAGCGCGTTGACCGCCGTCGGTCCCTCGCGCCGGGAGGTGACGACGCCAGAGCGTCGCAGCACCACCAACTGCTGCGACAGGCTGGAGGGCCCCACCTCGATCGCGGCCGGCAGCTCCCGTGCGGGCATCGGCCCGTCCTGGAGCAGTTCGAGCACGCGTGCCCGTACGGGATGCCCCAGCATCCGGAAGAACTCGGCCCTGGCCTGGTACAGCGGAACGGACACAACCCCTCGACTTCCCCGACAGTGCCCCACCACGGAGGCCGCGAAGGCTCTGTCTCGCGGTTATCTACGAGAACAGCAAACTTAGCATCTAACCAATTGCGAAATTTTGCAATTACGCATCTCGGGAGATGAGTCGTCAGCCCCTACGACTCCACAGGTTCGACCTCAGTAACCCGTCCCGGGCGCCGTGGGCCGGACGGGCCGGCACGGCGTCCCGGAAGATCCCGGCGAGCAGCCAGGTGCGCTGGTCCTCGAGACTCGTACCCGAGGAGAAGTGGTGCACCGGGCGGCCAAGCCGTTGCGGCCCGGGCCGCAATGCGTGGGTCACGTCCGACTCGGCGGCCGGGCGGCTGCCCCGGGTGACGCCGAGTTCCGCGCCGTTGAGCCAGACCCGCGCGCAGGACCGAACCGGCTCACCTTCACCGCCGAGGAGCTCCCGGGCCGCTCGGCTGTCTTCGGGAGTCCGGTCGTGTCCACGATGTGTTCCCTGTCGGCTGACGCAAGCGGCCTGGGACGCATGAACTGGCGGTGATGCCGCGGTTCGGCTGTCGGCGAGAGGCGAGGCGCGAGAGGCGAGTGGCGAGTGGCCTTGTCCGGTCACCCTGCCAGCGGGACCGCCGACACCGGGTCGTGCCTACGCGGACCCGCCCGGCGCGGCTACGCGTGACCGAGCGGTGCGTCGCGTTCGTCGTGGATGGGGTCTGTCGGGGCTTTGCTGCGGTGGAAGTCGCGGCAACGCTGCGCTGTGCCGAAGCCGCCGTAGTGGTGACCGCCGTACCGCGGCGCGCTGACGGTGTCGCTGGCGGCGGTGGTGTCGGCGTCGAGTTCGGCTCGGCAGGGGCTCAGAGCAGCAGGGAGCCATGGTGTCCGGGCTGATCGGTTCGGTGGTGTTCTCTCCGCCGCTGGTCTCGGGCGCGGGGAGGCAGCCGTCGATGCCCTTGTGGCACCAGGGCGGCTCGGATCCCGGTGGGTGGGCGCAGCATCGCACCGGGGGTTCGCTCGCCCGCTACCGGGCCGCGATGGACGGCCAGGCCGCCGGGCGGATGGTGCCGAGCCTCCCGTGCATCGACGGCATCCCGGGTCGACGGCGGTCTGCGGGTGCGGCTGACGACCGCTCGCGTGGTGCTGGAGGTCGGCGAGGAGGCGGTGACGCTCTCCGCCGCCTGGAGCATATGAATCACCGATCACGGTTTTCCTGAGGCGAGGTTCACATCTGGGCGGCCTGGCTCTCCAGGTGTGCGTGCACTTTGCGCGACGGCGGGCCCGGGGGTTCAGTCGCCCTGCTGGGCGCCGAGGAGGTAGGAGACGACCGCCGTCTGAAGGTGGCTGCGCAGTTCGCTCCAGGGCAGCGGGCGGTCGGACTCCAGGAATTCGCCCTGCGTGACGCGGTGCGCGATCGAGGCGTAGATCAGGCGGTAGGCGAAGTCGAGCGCGGCCTCGGGGTCCGGATGTGCGATGGGGGTGTGGCGCAGTGTATCGGCGAAGTGGCGGTTGCCCTCGACGCTGACGCGGGAACCCTCGGTCCGTACCGCTTCCTGCCGGGTGCCGAGCAGCAGGAAGACGCGCAACAGAGCTTCATGCGCCTGGAAGGAGTCGGTGAGCGCGCCGACCGCCTCGGCGATCGCCACGGCCGGATCGCGCAGGATGCGCAGCCGCTCCGCCGACATGCGTTCCGCGATCTCGGCCTGGAGGTTTTCGGTGAAGGCGTGCTGGATGGCCAGCAGGAGCCCTTCCTTGTCGCCGAACCGGCGGTAGATGCTGCCGACCGCCATACCGGCCCGCTCGGCGACCGCGGCCACGGTCAGCGCGTCCACTCCACCTTCTTCGAGCAGTGCGTACCCGGCCCGCATGAGGTCCTGCTGGGAACGGCGACTGCTTTCCCGGAGGGCGGCGGGCCTGCGGGCGGGGGACTCGGTCATCTGCGCAGTTTATCGACCGGAGTCTTGACGTCCACGTTGCCTTCGTGTGAATCTCGATTCACGCGAACTGTGAATCCTGATTCACGCAAGTTGCGGCGTGCACCGCACGGTCGAGCCGCACCTCCTTCCTTCCCGCCACGACCCCTCGCAACGACGCGGGGGCTGTTTCTGGAGGCGTCTGATGGCTCCCCTCTACGACATCGCCGTCGTCGGCTACGGACCGACCGGCCTCACCGCGGCGTCCCTGCTCGGCCGGCTCGGCCACCGGGTGGTGGTCTGCGAACGCTGGCCGGCCCTGTACGGACTGCCCCGGCTCACCCACATCGACGACGAGACCGCCCGCACCGTCCAGGCGGCGGGCGATGTCGACGAGGCGTTGCGCGACTCGTCGATGTGTCAGTACCTGTGGGTCAACGGCAAGGGTGAGACCCTGGTGAACATCCCGGCGAACCCCAGTGGCCCGATGGGGTACCCGGATCACATCTCCATGTACCAGCCGGATGTGGAGAGCTCGATCGACAAGCGGCTGCGCGGCTACGGCACGGTCGACCTGCGTCAGGGTTGGGCGGTCACCGGCCTCGATCAGGACGACGACGGCGTGACCTTGCGCCTGCGCGGCTGGAACGCCGACGCGTACGCCGCCGACGGACCGCACGCAGATGTCCGGGCCCGCTATGTGATCGCCGCCGACGGCAGCCGCAGCGGGGTACGCGAACTGCTCGGCGTGGAGCGCCAGGACTTCGGCTTCAACGAGCAGTGGGTCAACGTCGACGCCGAGTGGCTGCGCCCCCAGCCGCCGGAGTTCGCGTACGGCACCCAGTACTGCGATCCCGCCCGCGGGCACATGACCATCAACATCGGTCACACCCGTCAGCGCTTCGAATTCGCCCTGCTGCCGGGCGAGACCCGCGAGGAGATGATGGAACCGGAGGCCGCCTGGCGACTCCTACGGGACTACCACGACCTGGGTCCGGAGGACGTGCGGATCACCCGCCGGCTGGTCTACGGCTTCGAGGCGCGCATCGCCACTCGCTGGCGGACCGGCCGGGTCTTCCTGGCCGGCGACGCCGCCCACACCATGCCCCCCTACCTCGGCCAGGGAGCCTGCAGCGGCCTGCGCGACGCCACCAACCTCGCGTGGAAGCTGCACCTGGTACTCGGCGGCCTGGCACCGGACACGCTTCTGGACACCTACGAGAGCGAGCGCCGCCCGCACGTCACGATCCTCACCCACGCGGCGATCGGCCTCGGCAAGGTCGCCAATATGCATGACGTCGAGGCAGCGGCGGCCCGGGACGCGGCCTTCTTCGCCGGTAAGGTGCCCCCTCCGCCCCCATTCCCGCCCCTTGCCCACGGAGTGCTGCGGCCGGGCACGGACGCGCCGGTCGGCACCCTCACACCGCAGGGCCGCATCCGTCTGCCCGACGGGCGCACCGGGCGCTTCGACGACCTGACCGGATACGGCTTCGCCCTGGTCACGGCCGAGGATCCCACCGCCGCCCTCGGGCCGGAGCGGCTCGCCCTGCTGGAGCGCCTGGGTTGCGCCGTGGTCGTCCTCGACACGGTCGACGACCTCGACGGACGTCACCGGGAGTACCTCCAACTGCTCGGCGCGGTCGCGTATCTGGCGCGCCCGGACTTCGTCCTGTTCGGCACCGCCGTCGACAGCACCGGCATCGGCGCGCTCGTCGACGCCCTCGACACCGCGCTGACCGCGCCCGTGAAGGTGATGGCATGACCGAGAAGCAGGAAACGCCCACGCTGCCGCCTCTGGTCGCCGCCCAGCACCGGGCCATGCCCTTCACCCGGCTCACCGACTGCGGCATGGATCCCGCCGATGCCCGCCGCCTGCTCGCCGACACCGCGGCCGGGACACCGTGGCCGGACGCCGCTGCGACCCTTGCTGAGCAACAGCTCGAACGGGCCCGGCGCGCGCAGGAGTCGGGACACCGCACGACCGCCCGGCAGGCATACCGGTTCGCCGCCGCGGCCCTGATGTTCGCGCAGATGGCGTACCAGACCGACACCCCGGAGAAACGGGAGCTGTACGCCCGGCACACGGCCGTGGTCGCCGCTCTCGCACCCTGGGTGGAGCGTGTGGAGATCCCGCACCGCGACGGCGTTCTCGGCGGCTGGCTGTGCCTGCCGACCGGCACGCCCCGCGCCACCGTGATCGTGTGGGGTGGGCTCAGCAGCTGGGGGGCCGCGTATCTGCCGGTAGCCGAGGCCTACACCGCGCGCGGCCTGGCCTGTCTGCTGGTGGAAGGGCCTGGCCAGGGCGAGTCACGGCTGCGCCACGGGCTGTACGTCGATGCACGCGTCATCGACGGCTTCGCCGGCTTCGTCGACGTGGTCGAGGTCGATCCTCGCCTCGGCGGCCCCATCGGTGTCCAGGGCATCAGTTTCGGCGGTCTGTTCGCCGCCCATCTGGCCGCGGCGGACTCGCGCGTCGCCGCGGTGGTCGTCAACGGTGCTCCGGCGGCACCCGCCGTCCCCGAATTCCGTACCGCCCGCGAGCAGATGTCAGCCGTGGTCGGCACGGACGAGCCGGGCCAGGTGACCGAGGTCATGGACAGCCTGCGCTTCGACCCGGACAAGCACCGCATCACCTGCCCGCTGCTCCTGCTGCACGGCGGCCAGGACCCCCTGGTTCGCTACGAGGAGCAGGAGCCGTTCCTGCGAGCCGCCGACCCCGCCACCTCCACGGTGCGGATCTGGCCCGACGGCGAGCACACCCTCTACAACCACGCGGCCGAACGCGACGCGCTCACCGGAGACTGGTTGACCGACCATCTCGTCGGCCGGGGCACCCCCGAGAGTTAGGGACACCAGGTGGACTTCACCGTCGAGACCGCCACCGACGCCGTGGTGAGCAGCTTCCGGGAGACCAAGGACCAGCGCCTGCGGCAGGTCATGGAGAGCCTGACCCGCCACCTCCACGACTTCGTGCGGGACATCGAACCCACGATGGCGGAATGGGAAGCCGCGATCGAGTTCCTCACCGCCGTCGGCCACAAGTGCGACGACACCCGCCAGGAGTTCGTCCTGCTCTCCGACGTCCTGGGCGTCTCCATGCTCGTCGAGACCCTGAACGGAGCCGAACACGGAACCGAGAGCACCGTCCTGGGTCCCTTCCACATGACCGTCTCGCCGCACCGCGAACTCGGCGACACCATCGACCTGTTGGGCACCGGCCCCCCGTGCGTCATCTCCGGCCGGGTCACGAGCGCCGACGGCACATCCCTGCCCGATGCCGAACTCGACGTCTGGCAGTGCACCGAGGAAGGCTTCTACGACGTGCAGCAGCCCGACGTGCAGCCACCGGGCAACGGGCGCGGTCTGTTCCGTACGGACGAGGAGGGCCGCTTCTGGTTCCGCGGCGTCGTCCCCTCGCACTACCCGATCCCGACCGACGGCCCGGTCGGCGGCCTGCTCCGCGCCACCGGCCGGCATCCCTACCGGCCCGCCCATGTGCACTTCATCGCGCGTGCCGACGGCCATCGGCCTGTCACCACCCACGCGTTCGTGGCGGGCAGCCCGTACATCGATTCCGACGCGGTCTTCGCCGTGAAACACGGCCTCATCACCGACTTCACCGAGTCGCATGACGAGCGGGACGCCGAACGCTTCGCCGTGACGGCGCCCTTCACCCACGCCACGTTCGACGTCGTCCTGGCCACAGCACCGGAGGCCGCACCGTGACCACCCAGCAGCCGAGTTTCACCTACGAAGCCTTGCCCATGAGAGTGGTCTTCGGCGCCGGCAGCCTTGCCCGCATCCCGCAGGAGGCGGAGCAACTCGGCCTGCGCCGGCTGCTGGTGCTGTCCACCCCGGTGCAGGAGAAGCTCGCCGAGCAAGCCGAGACGCTGCTCGGAAAAGCCTGCGTCGGACGCTTCACCGAAGCCCGGATGCATGTGCCCGCCGACGTCGTCGCGGCGGCCGTCAAGGCCGCGCGTGAGGTCGGCGCGGACGGGTGTCTGGCCATCGGCGGCGGTTCCACGATCGGCTTGGGCAAGGCCATCGCCCTGGAGACGGGGCTGCCCGTGATCAGTGTCCCGACCACCTACGCGGGCTCCGAGATGACCCCCATCTGGGGCCTTACCGAGAACGGCCGCAAACGGACCGGCCGCGACCGCTCGGTCCTGCCGCGCAGCGTGGTCTACGACCCCGAACTCACCCTCGGTCTCCCCATCGGCATGTCGGTGACCAGCGGCTTCAACGCCGTCGCCCACGCCGTCGAAGCCCTGTACGCCCCCGACGTCTCACCGATCATCTCCTTGATGGCCGAGGAAGGTGTCCGTTCTCTGGCCACGGCCCTGCCTGTCATCGTCGAGGACCCGCTGGGCCTTCAGGCGCGGTCGGACGCACTGCGGGGGGCCTGGCTGTGCGGATCCTGCCTGGGGGCCACCACGATGTCGCTGCACCACAAGCTCTGCCACATCCTCGGCGGCACCTTCGACCTGCCCCACGCCGAAACCCACACGGTCCTGCTCCCGTACGTCGCCGCCTTCAACCTCCCGTCGGCACCGGCAGCCGAACGCGCGCTGAGCCGTGCCCTGTCCACCGACGACGTGCCGGGGTACCTGGCCCGGACGAGCGTCGAACTCGGTGCCCCACGCTCCCTCGCCGACATCGGCCTGACCCAGGACGACGTGGACGAGGTCATCGGCCAGGCAGTGGACCGGCCGTATGCCAACCCGCGCCCGGTCACGTCCGATGCCCTTCGCCCTCTGCTCACGGCAGCGTTGAACGGCGCCCTCGCGCGCTGAGGGAAGCTTCAGGTCCGTCTCCCGCACGGTGGCACCCCTGGCCGCACACGCACAGGCCGAAAGAACCGAGCACCACCTCCCGGGGTACGACCTGCCGTACGGCGGCCTCTGCGTCGTTTCGCCTGCTCAGGAGGCGGTCCCACGGGACCGGCAAGGCCCGGCGGAGACGCCGGGGCTGTTCACTCTGTTGTGGGGCCGTCGCTGCCATGACGATGATCGCGCCGAGTGTGACGTGCGGCTGCAGCGCCGGTGCAGGTCTGTTCATTCTATGAACCATGGGGTTACACCGGCCTGGAAGGAGCCCGATGATGGCCAGGTGAGGACACAAGACGGCGAGTCGGTTCTGGCGAGGGTCGTGCGGATCTTCGAGGCGTTCACGCCGGAGGAGCCCGCCCTGACCGTCTCGGAGGTCTCCCGGCGTGCGGGGCTGCACGTGGCGACTGCCTCGCGCCTGGTGGCCGAGCTGGTCTCCTACGGGTTCCTCACTCGGGACGCCGACCGCCGGGTGCGAAGCGGAGTGCGCCTGTGGGAACTGGCCACACGAGCCTCGCCCACCCTGTCGCTGCGCAACGCGGCCATGCCGTTCATGGAGGGCGTCCACGACGTCGTCGGCCACCATGTGCAGCTCGGGGTGCTGGACGGCGACGAGGCGCTGTTCCTGGAGCGGCTGACGGCGCCGCGCGCCGTCATCAACTACACCCGCATCGCGGGCCGCCTGCCGCTGCACGCCTCCTCCAGCGGCCTGGTCCTCCTCGCCCACGGACCTGCTGACCTCCGTCGACGCGTGCTCGATGGACGCCTGCACCGCTACACCCCGAACACCCCCGCCACCACCGCGCGGCTGCGGGCCGTTCTGGCCGGTGTGCGGCAGCAGGGGTACGTGTACTGCCCGGGATATGTGCATCAGGACGCCCTGGGCGTGGCAGCGCCGGTGCGTGACGCGAGCGGTGAGGTGGTGGCCGCACTGGCGGTGATCGTCCCCAACGAGGCGGGGGCCTCGTCCGTCGTGCCCGTGGTGCGGGCGGCGGCACGCGGTATCTCCCGTGCGCTCGGGGCACCGGATGCTCCGAGGTGGGGCGGCCGAGAGCCTGGTGACTCACCTGACGGTGGGGCAACGGCCGTATGACAGCCGGCGGATGTTCGTCTCTCACTGATTGAGAATGCCGTCGCGCCCGCCCGTCGTCGCCGCGCATCCTGCGTGCAATCCAACGACGGGAGGCGGCAACATGGTCGGAACCAGCGTGGTCACGGATGCCGGAAGCGGCGGCGGTCCGGGACGGCCGGCGCCGAGGAGCGCGGCGACTCTGACCGTCTCCGCCAAGGAGGCCATCGCCGAGGGCGTCGTGTCACTCACCCTCACCCACGCGGACGGTTCCCGGCTCCCGGACTGGACACCGGGGTCCCACATCGACCTGCTGCTGCCCGAGGGGACGACCCGGCAGTACTCCCTGTGCGGCGACCGATGGGACCCGGGCACTTACAGGATCGCCGTGCTGCGGGAGCCCGCGGGCCGGGGAGGCTCCGCTTACATACACGACCGGTTGTGCCCGGGGGACCGCGTCGGGGTCGGCGGCCCACGCAATCACTTCCCCCTCGTACCGTCGGAGAAATACCTCTTCATCGCAGGCGGCATCGGCATCACGCCGTTGCTGCCCATGGTCCGGCAGGCCGAACTGCTCGGGGCGGACTGGCAGTTGCTCTACGGAGGGCGTACGCGGTCGTCCATGGCCTTTGGCGAGGAGCTGACGGCCGCCCACAGCGAACGGGTGCACATCGTGCCGCAGGACGAACTCGGGATGCTGGACCTGGCGGCCTGGCTGGGCACCCCGCGGCCGGACACCAAGGTGTACTCCTGCGGCCCGGCCCCGCTGCTCGCCGCCGTCGAAGCGGCCTGCGTGGCGTGGCCGCCGTACGCCCTGCGCACCGAGCGTTTCACCACCGCCGCGCGGACCCCGCCGGTCCGCAAGGCGTCCTTCGAGGTGGAACTGCGGCGCACCGGACGCACGACCACGGTCACCCCGGACGTGTCCGTGCTGGAGGCGGTGCGCCGGACAGGGGCGGACGTGCTGTCCTCCTGCGAGCAGGGCACCTGTGGCACGTGTCTGACACCGGTGCTGGAGGGACAGCCGGACCACCGGGACTCGATTCTCGCCGACCACGAAAGGGCCGCGAACGACTGCATGTTCGTGTGCGTGTCGCGGTCCTGCGGCGACCGTCTCGTCCTCGATCTCTGAGGCCGCTGGCCGCTGGCCGCTCTCTGACCTCTGAGACCTCTCCACTTCCCAAGGAGCCCTGATGACCGAGGCACTGGAGCGGGCCGTCGTGCCGCCTGTCAGTGACGTCGACCCGTTCGCCCACGAGGTCCTGGTGGACCCCGAACCGCTGCACCGGGCGCTGCGCGAGGCCGGTCCGGTGGTCTACCTCTCCCGCCATGACGCGTACGCGCTGGCCCGCTACGAGCAGGTGCGTGCCGCACTGGTGGACTGGCAGCACTTCGAGTCGGGCTCGGGTGTGGGTCTGGCCAACTTCCGGCACGAGGAGCCGTGGCGCCCGCCGAGCCTGTTGCTGGAGGCGGACCCGCCCCGCCATGACGCTCCGCGCCGGGTGCTGCGGGAGATCCTCGCCCCACCCGCCCTGCGTCGCCTGCGGGAGAACTGGCAATCCGTGGCGGAGGAAGTCGTCACGCAAGTCCTCGCACAGGGAGACGAGTTCGACGGTTTCACGGCGCTGGCAGAGGCGTTCCCCCTGCGGGCCTTCCCGGACGCGGTGGGCCTCGGGCCGGACGGCCGGGAGAACCTCCTGCCGTACGGCAACATGGTCTTCAATGCCTTCGGCCCTCGCAACGACCTCGTCAAGCGGGACGCGCACCAGCTGGCCGAACTGTCGGCATGGGTCAACGCCCAGTGCCGGCGCGAGGCGTTGAGCGAGGACGGTTTCGGGGCTGCCATCTGGGCGGCCGTCGACCGTGGAGATCTCACGCACGAGCAGGCGCCGCTGGTGGTGCGCTCCCTGCTCTCGGCCGGTGTCGACACTACCGTGCACGGACTCGCGGCCTGCCTGTACGCCTTCGCCACCCACCCCGGGGAATGGCAACGGCTCCGGGAAAGGCCGGAGTTGGCGCGAGCCGCGTTCGACGAGGCGGTGCGCTGGCAGTCGCCGGTGCAGACCTTCTTCCGCACCGCCACCACCGACGTCACCGTCGCCGGCACGGTCATCCCCGCGGACACGAAGATCCTCATGTTCCTCGGCGCGGCCAACCGGGACCCGGACCGCTGGAACGACCCCGACCGCTTCGACCCGACCCGGGATCCCTCGGGCCACGTCGGCTTCGGCATGGGCATCCATCAGTGCATCGGCCAGCACGTGGCCCGGCTGGAGGCCGAAGCGCTGCTGACCGCGCTGGCCCGACGCGTCGAGCGGTTCGAGCTGACCGGCACTCCGCGCCGCCACCCCAACAACACCCTGCGCTCATGGGCGTCCCTGCCCCTGCGCGTCCAGCCCGTGTGAGCAGGAGGGGATCCAGCAATGTCCCAGCAGGTACGAGGCGTCGTCGCGAGGGCGCAGGGCGAGCCGGTCGCCATCGAGACGATCGTGATCCCCGATCCGGGGCCGGCGGAGGCGGTGGTAAGCATCCAGGCGTGCGGGGTGTGTCACACCGACCTCCACTACCGGGAGGGCGGCATCAACGACGAGTTCCCGTTCCTGCTCGGCCACGAGGCGGCCGGGATCGTCGAGTCGATCGGTGAGGGCGTCACGGACGTGACGCCCGGCGACTTCGTGATCCTCAACTGGCGTGCCGTGTGCGGCCAGTGCCGGGCGTGTCTGCGCGGCAGGCCCTGGTACTGCTTCGACACCCACAACGCCGGGCAGAAGATGACTCTGCTGGACGGCACGGAGCTGTCTGCGGCGCTGGGCATCGGCGCGTTCGCGGAGAAGACGCTGGTGGCGGCCGGGCAGTGCACCAAGGTCGACCCGGCCGCGTCGCCGGCCGCAGCAGGCCTGCTGGGCTGTGGCGTGATGGCGGGCATCGGCGCGGCGATCAACACCGGCGACGTCGGGCGTGGTGACAGCGTGGCGGTCATCGGCTGCGGCGGCGTCGGTGACGCTGCGATCGCCGGGTCCCGGCTGGCGGGCGGCGCGAAGATCATCGCGGTGGACATCGACTCATCGAGGCGGTCGGCAGCCCGGAGACGTACCGGCCTTCTACGCCCGCGACCTGGCCGGGACGGTCGTCCTCGTCGGCGTACCCACGCCCGAAATGGCACTCGAACTGCCGCTGCTGGAAGTCTTCGGCCGCGGCGGGGTGCTGAAGTCCTCCTGGTACGGCGACTGCCTGCCCGGCCGCGACTTCCCCATGCTCATCGACCTCTATCTGCAGGGCCGTCTCGACCTGGACGCCTTCGTCACCGAGACCATCGCACTGGACGATGTGGAGAAGGCCGTGGAGCGGATGCACGGTGGCGAGGTGCTGCGCTCGGTGGTGGTGCTGTGATGGCCGGTGCCCGCGTCGAACGTCTCGTCACCTCGGGGACGTTTCCCTGGACGGCGGTACCTGGGACGTCGACGACAACGTCTGGATCGCACGCCGAGGCCGGCCGGGAGCGGCTACGGGCCCGGGGCGGAGGAGGCCGGGGAACCGTGGCGGGACCGGGGTCCCCAGCTGCTCAGGACGGCGTCCTTCGCAAGTGCGCGAGCCCGGCTGCGGCTCACGCCCGGGCCCGCGACGAAGCGGTGCCGGGCGTCGCCCTGATCGTGCTGCACCGGCTGACCCCGGCTCCCTGCCACCGCCCGGCAGCCATCCGGACGCCTTCATGCGCCTTCCATCCCCGTGCGCCGGCCTCAGGCAGCCGGGGAGGATCGGTGTGGAAACACACGCGGAGCGCACCGGAGGCTGTCCGCGCGGCGCACGCGGCTGAGCCCAGTTCGGATACTGCAAAGCGACGGCCCTCGGTCCATCGTCGTGACGTTCGTGCTCCTGCGGCAGCGGGCCACGGCCGCCAGATGACCCGGCAGTCGAGGGCGATTGGGCCCGTGCGGGACCGGGCGCCCGCTGTCTGCCCATGTCGTGGTGGGCGGGTCGGGGGATCGGGGTGGGCGGTTATATTCGGAGGGTGATCGACAGGGATGGGCATGGTTCTGGGTCGGCGGGGCGGCGGCGTCATCGGCGCTCGGCTGATCCCAGTCGTCGACATGATCCGGAGCTGACGCGTCAGAGCATCATGGATGCGGCGAACGAGGAGTTCGGGGAGCACGGTTTCAAGGGGGCCCGTGTGGAGCGGATCGCTGCGGCGGCTGGTGTGAACCATTCGTTGATCACTTACCACTTCGGTGGCAAGCAGGGTCTTTATGATGCTGTGGCCGAGCGGTGGATCACCAGGGGCGCGACGATGATGAGCGGTGCGGAGCCGTTCGCTGAGATCGTCCGGGATTTCGTGCGCTGGGAGCATGAGGAGAAGGTGTCGATCATCCGCACGCTGGTCCGTGGGGAGCTCGACGGCGGGCCTCCGCCTCCCGAGGCGTGGGCGGCCCGGCTGCTCGATGTCGTCGACGAAACCCGCAGACGGCAGGCTCGGGGTGAGATCCGGGCCGATCTGGATGTCGGCGCGTTGACGCTGGCGTTCTTCACCGCGGCGATGGCGCCGGAGATCCTGCCGCAGTTGGCCGCGACCGTCACGGGTGCGGATCCGGCCTCCGCGGAGTTCATCGACCGTTACGCCGAACAGCTGGCCCGCCTGGTCCACATACTCGCCGAAGTTCCCCAGGACGGACCGGGGAGCCGGACGGTGCCCCGGCCGGGTGCCGGCGAGACCCAGGACGAGGATCACCCCGACAACTGACGGCGCCCCAGCTCAGCGGGTGTCACAAGCGCGCACCGCACTGGTCCGCAAGGGGTCTCTGCTCTCCAGGGGGTCACTGCTCCGCAGGGGTTCGCATCGCCGTAGACCAGCACCCGGCTCGGCCGGCGCTTCCCGCCAGATGGTTCGCCTCACTTGCGCCTTGGTTCAGGCATCCTCGCTCCCTCTGATGCGTCCTTTCTTGAAGGGACGGCGACAGGGACAGCGCCTGGCGTGGGCGTCATCCGAACGGGTCGTACGAAACGCTTTCCGTTGAACGGAATCCGCCGTGTCGCCGCCAGCGGAAGCCACGCATCATGACTGCAAGGGGCTGCGTCGCCCGTCTGGCGGCCGGGGTGAGGTGCGTCGTTCGTCGAGGACACGGCGCTCGGGCTCTTCTCTCCCGCCGATCGAGCCGGGGACTGCACGCAGGGCCACTGTTCTTGAGGGGCCGCGCGGATGGCTGTGTGGGCAACGCTCACGGAACCTCCGGCCCCACGGAAAGGGAGTTGTGTCATGGCGGGACGTCTGGCGGGAAGAATTGCCGTGGTGACCGGCGGCAGCGCCGGGATCGGTCAGGAGATCGCCCGGAAGCTGTCGCTCGAAGGCGCCGACATCGCGGTCGCCGATGTCGACGCGACGGACGATACGCAGGGGTCTGTCGAGGGGAACGGCCGGCGGTTCTTCAGCGCGAAGGTCGATGTCTCCGACGAGGCCCAGGTGAACGCCTTCGCCGCAGAGGTCCGGGACGCGCTCGGCCCAGTCGACATCCTCGTGAACAACGCGGGCATCGTGCCCTTCGCCGGCATCGACGACGTGACGCTCGAGCAGTGGAGCCGGACCTTCGCGGTCAACGTGACCGGAGCCTTCTTGACGGCCAAGGCGTTCCTCGAGGACCTCAAGCAGTCCAGCGCCGGTCGAGTGATCAACATAACGTCCGGAAGCTACTGGGTGAGCCCGCCACCGTTTGTCGCGTACATCTCCTCCAAGGGTGCCCTCAACGGGTTCACCAACGTGCTGGCGGCCAACCTGGCGGAACACGATGTCACGGTCAACGCGGTCTCTCCCAGCCTGGTCCCCACAGCCGCAGCGCTCCGGAGCGCGGGCGAGGCGTTCTTCGACATGACCGTACAGATGCAGGATCTGAAACGACGACAGAGTCCGACGGACGTCGCCAACACGGTGGCGTTTCTCGCCTCCGACGAAGCCGCGTTCATCACCGGCCAGATCCTCGCCGTCGACGGAGGGCTCACGCGTCGCTGACAGCGCGCCGTCGTAGCGCGCGTCTCCGCTGTCGGCACCGGCCTGGTCCGCTGCGGCACGAGCGCGGTCGGCCAGATCGGCCGGCACATGGATCGAGACCTCTCCGAACCGGTGGGCGATCGGCAGCGGTGCGGTGGCTGAGTCGGTCAGTCGGCGGAGCTGCGGCTCGCGATGAGGAAGGCCCACGTGGCACCGGTGCGGTCGACCGTGGCGGCCGGAGTCGTGCGGACAGTTGCCCGTGGAGCAACGACACGTGTGGTGCAAGCGTCCGATGGCGCCGTGAGATGGTGTCCGCGGCTCGTCGCACGGCGGGTGCCAGCCGGTCCACCTGTTCCGCTTCCGGTGCGAGAACGCCGAGTGCCGCGACGAACCGGTGCTCGGCGTCGAGGACCGGAGCGGCGACCGATGCCCTTCCGGCTGTGAGTTCACCTTGTGAGCAGCCGATCCGTGCGTCCAGCACCTTGGTCAGCTCGGCTTCCGGTCTGCCGGGGCCGGCGAAACGTCCACATGGTGTACCGGCGAGCGACGCGGACCGCGGGAGGCCGCGGACGCCGGGGCCGTGGGCACGTCCTGGGCGCCGTAGCCCTGGATCCAGCTGCTGCTCGGGCGGTTATATTCGGAGGGTGATCGACAGGGATGGGCATGGTTCTGGGTCGGCGGGGCGGCGGCGTCATCGGCGCTCGGCTGATCCCAGTCGTCGACATGATCCGGAGCTGACGCGTCAGAGCATCATGGATGCGGCGAACGAGGAGTTCGGGGAGCACGGTTTCAAGGGGGCCCGTGTGGAGCGGATCGCTGCGGCGGCTGGTGTGAACCATTCGTTGATCACTTACCACTTCGGTGGCAAGCAGGGTCTTTATGATGCTGTGGCCGAGCGGTGGATCACCAGGGGCGCGACGATGATGAGCGGTGCGGAGCCGTTCGCTGAGATCGTCCGGGATTTCGTGCGCTGGGAGCATGAGGAGAAGGTGTCGATCATCCGCACGCTGGTCCGTGGGGAGCTCGACGGCGGGCCTCCGCCTCCCGAGGCGTGGGCGGCCCGGCTGCTCGATGTCGTCGACGAAACCCGCAGACGGCAGGCTCGGGGTGAGATCCGGGCCGATCTGGATGTCGGCGCGTTGACGCTGGCGTTCTTCACCGCGGCGATGGCGCCGGAGATCCTGCCGCAGTTGGCCGCGACCGTCACGGGTGCGGATCCGGCCTCCGCGGAGTTCATCGACCGTTACGCCGAACAGCTGGCCCGCCTGGTCCACATACTCGCCGAAGTTCCCCAGGACGGACCGGGGAGCCGGACGGTGCCCCGGCCGGGTGCCGGCGAGACCCAGGACGAGGATCACCCCGACAACTGACGGCGCCCCAACCGCACTTGGACCAGCTCCTGCCCGGCCTCGTTGAGCACGCAGACCCGCGTAGTGGCGTCCTGGACGGCGAACGCCGCGCGCTCGGGGAAGCAGGCGATGCCGCAGAACGGCCTGCTGCGGCGTGCATCAGACGGCGCAGCAGGGCATATCGGCGCTCACGGCTGCGAGTGACGCGGCTTCAGTCCGTTCGACGGCGGCGACACTCTGTCCGATGCGGTCGGCGGGATGATGGGTGACTCGTTCACAGGTCCAGCTCCAGGATGGGCGAGAGCGCCCGGGACGAGCAGGTCGCGAACATGCCTTCGGCCTGCTCGTCGGCGGTGAGCACGTCGTCGCGGTGGTCGGGGTCGCCCGCCAGCACCCGCACGACGCAATCCCCGCAGATGCCCTGCTGGCATGAGTACGGCGCGTCCACGCCCTTCTCCAGCAGCACATCGAGCACGCTGCGCCCCTCGGGGACGAGGTACTCGGCCCCCGTCGAGGCCAGGCGTACGGTGAAGCCGCCCGAGCCGGCTGCACCGGGTTCCGAGACGGGCCGGGCGCTGCTGAACCGCTCCTTGTGCAGGACATGCGGTGGCCAGCCCAGCGCTTCGGCCTTGGCCAGCACGTAATCCATGAACCCTGCCGGGCCACAGACGTAGGCCGCCGTGTCCTGGTGGGGATCGCCGAGGTCACGCTCCATGTCCAGCATCTGCTCCGGGCGCTCGTCATCGAAGTGAAAGGCGACACGGGGGTTGCCTGTCAGCTCCGAAACGAAGGCCGCGCGAGTGCGGCTGCGCGCACAGTAGTGCAGCGCGTAGTCGCCGCCGGCCTGTTCGAGGTGGCGCACCATCGCCAGCAGCGGGGTGATGCCGATGCCACCTGCGATCAGCAGATGCCGTTGGGCCGTGACGAGGGGGAAGCGGTTGCGCGGCGCCGAGATCCGCAGCCGGTCGCCCACCCTGAGCGCGTGCATGGCCCGCGAACCACCGCGGGACCGGGGCTCGTTCAACACTGCCAGGCGGTACCGTCCGGTCCCGGGCGGCCCGCACAGCGAGTACTGGCGGACCAGTCCGGAGTCGGTCAGCACATCGATGTGCGCGCCCGCGGTGTAGGCCGGGAACTCGGCCTCCTCGCCCGGGGCGAGGTCGATCACCGCGACATCCTGGGTCGCGAGGAAGTGGGAGACCACCACCGCTTCCGTCCACGTCACAGCCAGTCTCTCCTCAGGCTCCGGCCACGGGCACAGCCGCCGCGGTGTCTTCCCCTGTCCCCGTGGGCACCGTGTACACCCCGGAGTCGACATGGCGCGGCGGCTCCTCGGCCATGCTCACGTTCAGCGGGTCGCGTCCGGCCTCCACGTCGTCGATCATGGTCTTCAGCATCCTGCGGAGCATCACCACGCCGCGGTCGGTTGTCGCCAGGGTCTCCTCGGAATGCATCGGGATCGCTCCCTGAGAGCCCTGTGCCTCACCGTCGCCGGGGAACCGCTGGCGTTCCTCCTCGGTCAGTTCCCACGGGTTCTTGCCGTTCTGCGTGAGGCCGAAGGCGAACCGGACCACTCGCTCCGGATCGCTGGACCGGATGGAGAAGAACACCCGGTGGTGGGTGTCGTCCATCGGGACGACCCACATGATGTGGTCGGGTCGCTTGTCGGTGGGCAGGTCCACGTAGTCCGGCAGCCCGAAGACGTTCGGCATGTGAAGTTCCACGCGGAAGGTCCGCAGTCGCGGGTCGCCGTTCTCCGCCTTGTCCCGGATGAGCTCGTCGTACTTGGCTCCGTACTGGGTCCTGGTGTACGTGATGCTGTCCTGGAAGGCGTCGGGCTCGTAGAAGTTCTCGGGGAGGCCGGTGGTGCCCGTCCCCAGGGCCTGGTAGCCGCTGTGCGTGGAGTGCAGCCAGCTGACGTGCGACGGATCGAGCGCGTTCTCGTACATGTTCAGCCAGCTGAAGTCGGACACCAGGCCGGTCGGGGACAGCCCGGGAATCGGCCACGCGGCGTAGTACTGATCGCCCTCTTCCAGGGGTTCCAGGGCGGTGTATCGGGGGAGGGCGGGCTTGCGCTCGGGCGGTCCCATGTAGACGAACACGAGGCCGTACCGCTCCTCGACCGGGTACCACGGCTGGCGCGCGGCGTCGCGGCGGCGGCCACGGTCGGGTTCGAGGGCCTGCTCCAGGCAGTTCCCCCGGACGTCGAACTTCCATCCGTGGTAACAGCAGCGGATGCCGTCCTGCTCGACACGGCCGTAGAACAGGCTGCTGCCGCGGTGCGCGCACCGCTCGAAGACGACGCCGGGGCGGCCCTGCCCGTCACGGAAGACGACCAGGTCCTCGCCCAGGACGCGCGTACGGTGCGGAACGTCGCTGGTGAGCGTCGCCGACGTCGCGATCGGGTGCCAGTACCGCCGCAGCAGCTCACCCATCGGCGTGCCCGGACCGACTTCGGCCAGTCGTGCGTCGTATGACGGTGTCGTGCGGCCGTAACCGGTACCGGTGTCCGCAGGGGTTGTCTCAGTCATGTCGATCTCCTCGACGTTGAGGGCAGCGAAATAGCCGACGGAATGTCGTCACCGTCGCCTTCGAGGGCCACGGTGAGTAGTCCTCTGGCGAGTGCGAGGTTCTTCAGGTGTTCCGCCCGTCGGTGTGCACGTCGACGAGCCGGGTTCGGATGGGGATCGGTCGCCGGCACGATGCCCCCGCTCAGACGTACGCGCTTCGGGGAAGGTGAGGCATACCAGCGGTCTTTGCGCAGGTGCCGGTCGGAGAACAGGCCGGGAGTACGGGCAACGCCCCGTCCCACGGCGGCCGTTGCATCACGCGACGACCACGTGCGCGCGATGTCGTGACTGAGCGGTTCCCTCATGGCGTTACCTCTCCTCGGGCGGAATCGCGGAGTCCCGGCCGGGTCGCACTCGCGTGCTGCTGATCAGGCTCACTTGGGGTTTCGGGCCTTGCGCGGCTCCACGCTGTCGAACTCGCGACACCTGTGACCACAGGGGGATGGACAGCGGCGACGCGGCGCTGTCGGGCAGGTCCTGGACGACAGCCCTACCTCTGCTCGAACGGCAACGTAGCACCGCGAAGCTCCTGTGATTAATACTTCTGACAAAAGTTTGTCAGAAAATCCGACATGGCGTGCGGCACGCGTCCGCAGAGCGATGGGACGCCGCTGACGCCACCCACGTGGAGGGTGACCTCATGCAGATTCGCGGTCGAAGCCGTGTGTGTGCGGACCGGGCCCGTGCTCCCGCTTCAGCCGCTCCCAGCGGGCAGGGGTCAGCCGTTATGCCGACGCCCGCACTGCCGAGCGCGACGCGTCCGCTACTCCAGACGCACGCGCTCCCGAGACGACGCACTTCCGCTTCTCCTCCCGGGGCGTCAGTGCGTCCCTGCGTGGATACGGCTCGACGACGTCCTACCGCACGTATCGAGAACCGTCGTTCCCTGACTGACAGACAGCGGCCGCGAGTTCGACTTCAGCGACGACTCATGACGAAGCTCGTACCGGTCAGTTCCTCGGACAGCGCCCAGAGGCGCTTCGCCGCCGCCGGATCGCTGGCGGCCGCGGTCGGGCTGACCAGTGCCGGGCCGCCGCGCATCCCGGAGATGCCGTCCGGCCCGACGTAACTCGCACCGGGAAGGTCCTCGGTCGCGGCGAAGAGCGTCGGCAGGGCACCGGCCGAGGCATCTTGCGCGATCACCCGGATGAACATGCGCAGCATCGGGTTCGGGGTGCGCAGCAGATCTGTCGCCGCGAGGCCGGGATGCGCGGCGAGCGCACGCACGGGTGATCCGATCTCGCTGAGCCGTCGCTGCAGTTCCAGCGTGAAGAGCAGGTTTGCCAGCTTGGACTGGCCGTACGCCTTCCGGGCGTTGTAGGCGCCGGTGAGGTTCGGGTTGTCGAAGTCGATTCCGCTCACCCACCGGTGCGCGGCGGCGGAGACCGTCACGACGCGGTCGGTGATGTGCGGCAGCAGCAGATTGGTGAGCGCGAAGTGGCCGAGATGGTTGGTGCCGAGGTGCGTCTCGAAGCCGTCCTCGGTGCGCCCCTCCGGCGCCATCATCACGCCCGCGTTGTTGATCAGCAGGTCGAGGTCGCCGTCCCAGGAGGCGGCGAACTGCCGCACTGACGCGAGGTCGGCGAGATCGAGGCGGCGGACCTCGTGGCTGCCTGGGACCGCGGCTGCGGCCTCCCTGCCCTTGTCGAGGTCGCGCACGGCGAGGACCACGTGCGCGCCGGCTCTGCCCAGCGCCTGCGCCGTAGGTATGCCCAGGCCACTGTTCGCGCCGGTGACGACCGCGGTGCGGCCGGTCAGGTCAGGCATGTCGCTGATCTTCCAAGTGGCGGACATGGACTGCTCTTTTCGCTTCGGTGGTGGGGGCTCGCGGGCTGACGCCGGTGAGCCATTCGCTCATGGGAATCAGACTCAAGGAATGCGTCAGGGGCTGGTGGGAAGGCGCCGTGATATGGCGTCCGCGGCTCGTCGCACGGCGGGTGCCAGCCGGTCCACCTGCTCCGCTTCCGGTGCCAGCACGCCGAGTGCCGCGACGAACCGGCCCTCGGCGTCGAAGACCGGAGCGGCGACCGACGCTGTCCCCGCTGTGAGTTCGCCTTGTGAGTATCCGATCCGTGCGTCCCGCACCTTGACCAGCTCGGCTTCCAGTCTGCCGCAGCCGGCGATCGTCCGCGTGGTGTACCGGCGCAGCGATGCGGACTGCAGGACGGCGCGGACGCCTGGGTCGTCGGAGTAGGCCAGGATCACCTTTCCCACCCCGGTCGCGTGCAGGGGGAGTCCGCGAGCCACCTCCGCGACGTTGGCGACCGCCCGGGGACCAGTGACCTTGTCGACGCACACGGCCTGGTGGTGGCCTGCGACGGCAAGGTGAACGACGGTGTGGGTACGGCCTGCGAGTGACTGCATGACGGGGTGTGCCGCGTGGCGCAGGCCACGCTGTCGTGGTGCCGCGGAGCCGAGTTCCCACAGTGCGGTTCCGATCTGGAGGGTGCCGTCGTCGTTCCGCTCCAGGGCGCCTTCGGCTATCAGTTCGCGCGTCAGCCGGTGGGCGGTCGCCACCGGGATCCGTGACCGGCGTGCGAGGTCCGTGAGCGTCACCGGGGCGTTTCCGTGCCGACAGGCGTGCAGAATCGCGAAGACACGGCTTGTGCTGCTACGACCCGGCTCATTGGAGATGGGCATCGTTGCGCCGATGACGGCTCAGAGGACCGCTCGAAGGCGGAGGAGGCGCTGATCGGCCTTGGAGGTCACAGTCGCGACGGTGGCCCGAATACGCCTCTCAGGATCACCGGGGTGTCTCCAGCCGAGGGTGACCTCGGTGCGGGGCTCGGCGTACCGGGCGAACACGCCGGGTACTTCTCGTCCCACGAACTCGTGCCTGGAACGGCTCACCTCGCCCAACCCGGCCTCGACCGGGCAGCGGTGGTAACCGGAGATCGCGGTCCGGACACCCATCTTGCGCATCCCGAACTCGGCGTCGGCGTCGAGGATCGCGGCATGGACCTCGCCCGCGATCGTTCGGGGCTTTTGGATCTCACAGCAGATTTCGCCCGACATGTTCTGCCGCAGCGTAGTTTCAGTCATGTCCATCTCCTCGACGTTGAGGGAGAGTGAAATGCAGGCGGATGTCACAGCCTTCGGAGTTCTTCGAAGAAGTTCGTCAGCGGAGTCCGTCAGGAGCGGAGCCGGGGCGCTGCGGTGAACCTCAGAGCACGACGTCGAGTCGAGCCGGGCGGCGGACCATGACCAGGCCAGGAGCGGGCTCACGGCGATAGCCGGGAGCGAGCCGCAGTTCGGGGAAGCGCTCCAGCAACTGCTCCAGGACGACGCGGGACTGCAACCGGGCCAGTGGAGCGCCGAGGCAGGTGTGGATGCCGTAGCCGAAGGCCATGGGAGTGGCCTGCCCCGCCGGGCGGTCGAGTGAGTAGTCCGCGGCGTCGGCGCCCCAGGCCCGGTCGTCCCAGTTGGCCGACTGGAGGCTGGCGGCCAGGCGGTCGCCGGGTTTGACGGGGCAGCCGGAGATCTCCCGCTCCTGCGTCGCGGTGCGCAACACGTACTGCAGGGGCGCGTCGTGGCGCAGTGACTCCTCGATCGCCGTGGGGATGAGGGACCGGTCGGCGAGCAGCCGTTCCCAGTGGCTGCGGTCTGCCAGTAGCTCGTGGAGGAGGTTGGTGATCAGACTGGCAGTGGTGTCCGTGGCGGCCACGATCAGCTGGAAGGCGTGAATGACGGCTTCGGCCGGCGTGAGCGGCGGCTGGCCGTCAGCGGGGTGCGCGAGACCGTCCAGGACGCCATCTCCGGTGGCCGGGGCGGCAGCCTGGGCGGCAAACTGCTCTCCGAGGTAGCGGCAGAGTGCCACGAACTCCGGCATGTCGATCGGCACTATGGGGACGACGTCGTCGATTGCGTCGGCCCACTGGTGCAGGCGGTCCCAGTCCTCCTCCGGCAGACCGAGGAAGGCATACACCACCCGGGTCGGTACCTGACGGGCCAGGTCGTGGTAGATCTCGGCCCTCTGGCCCGGCTGCCACGCGTCGAGGACATCGGTGACGATGTCGCGGACGCGTGGTTCCTGCTTGCGGATCACGGCGGGAGCGAACCAGCGCCTGAGACGAGCGCGCAGTGCCGTGTGGTCGGGCGGGTCCAGCATAGTGATCGGTGCCGCCGGCAGGTCGGCTGTCTTGGCACCGCCTTCCAGGGCGAAGTTGTCGACGGACGAGTACACCTCATGGGTGGTGAGGACGTCCCGTACGTCGTCGTGGAGGGTGAGGAAGTGCACTCCGGGGCGCGGCTGGGACACCGGGCAGCGGTCGCGGGCCTCGGCGAGCCGGGCCGCTGGATCGGCGTTGTGGGCGGGGTCGAGCGGATCGTAGGGGGCGAGGTGCCGGAGAGTCATGGTCACGTCCTCATATACGGGGTGTCGTACGGGCGGGGGCTGGGATCGGTGCTCCGGCTCCGAGGCGCTTGAGTTTGATGACGGGGAGGCGGTGATTGACGGCTACGGCGGTTGCCGTACCCCCGTCATGGCGCCATCTCAGCAGCGCACTACGGTCGTCCACCGAGCCGGCAAGGACTTCGGGGGTTCCGGTGAGGGGGAGTTCGCCGCTGATCTTGATATCGAGTCCGGACTGCTCGGTCCAGAAATAGAGGTCGGGCCGGTAGGGCCGCACCGACTCCCCGTGCAGCAGGCTCGCCGCGGCCGCCCTTCCCTGCTCGACGGCGTTGGTCCAGTGGGGAGTTCGGCGTCCCTGGCGTGATACGACGTCTCCGGCGGCGACGATTCCGGGGGCGACGCGGCAGCACGCGTCGGCGACGAGGCCGCCGCCCGCGTCGAGGGTCAGGCCGGAGTCCTCCAACCAGTCGGTGTTGGGCACATCACCGGCCGCGCAGACGATCACGTCGGCCGTCAGGACCGACTCCCCGCAGCGCACGCGGTGTTCGTCGAGCACTTCGACGCCGTCCGGCGCGACCCGGACCCGTACGCCATGGTCACGGGCGGCCGCGACGGCGAGATCGGCCAGCCACGGCCCGAGCAGTCTGAGCAGCGGCGGGAGGAGGTCGACGACAGTGACCTCCAGGCCGAGTGCGCGGCAGGTGCCGGCGATCTCCATGCCCAGGAAGCCGCCTCCCAGCACGATCGCACTGCGGGCTGCGGCCAGCCTGGCGGCGAGTGCCGAGGAGTCGTCCAGGGTGCGCACCACCAGGTCACCGTCGCCGGTGAGGCGGCGTGCCCGGGCGCCGGTGGCGATCACCAACCCGTCGTACGGTATGCCCGTGCCGTCGGCCGTCGTCACCAGACGGCGGTGCGTGTCGAGCCGCACGGCCCGCGATCCGGTGCGGAACTCGATGTCCTCGCTCGGGAGCGGCAGCAAGGCCGACTCCACGGTCTCCCGGCCTGCCAGCACGCCCTTCGAGAGGGGAACGCGCGAGTAGGGCGGATGAGGTTCCTCGGAAAGGACGGTCACTTGGCCGTTGTAGCCCTCTGTCCGCAGACTCTGCGCCGCCGTGACGGCGGCGATGGACCCACCGACCACGACGATCCGTCTCACGGCCGGACCTGCAACGCCGCGACGGGACACACCCGAACGGCGGCCGCGACGACACTCTCGTGCTCCGCGGCCACCTCATCCTGGGTCAGGTGCAGCTCGCCCTCGTCGTCGAGCCGGAACACCTCGGGCGCGGTCTGCTCGCACAGCCCATGGCCCTCGCAGCGGTCGAAGTCGACCACGATGCGGGTCATCTCCATGTCCTTTCACGCGTACGGTCACAGGGAGCGGAGCCGCGCCGTCGGGCTGGTTCCAGGCTTGCCGACCTCCGCCGGCTTCTTCCGGCCAACGGCGGCCGAGGTGACTCCCGGGCCCTCCGCGCAGGTGTCGGTCGAAGAACTTCTCGATCAGGCGAGGATGGGGCGACATGTCTTTGGGAACCGCGGTCGGCGCCATGGACCAGATGGTGCGTCTACGTGCTCGCGGTGACCAGCGAGTCGAACATCCTGCGGCGCTGCGCGCTATGTCGTGACTCGGGGAGGCCTTCATGACATTGCCCTTTCGCCGGGCGGCATCGTGGATTCTCGGCCGGCGGGCACTGGCGTGCCGCTGACGAGGTCCGGCTGGGTGTCTGCGCCTCGTGCACCTGCGTGGTGTGGTGTGCCCGACGACGCTCTGTCCGCAGGGGTGACAGCCGGACATGCGGGTCTGTCGAGCGGGCGTACCGGTCGCCCCACCTCTGCTTGACCGGCAACGTAGCACCGAGATGGCGCTTTGATTAATACCTTCGACAAAAGTTTGTCAGAGAGGTGTGCTGCGGGTCGGAGGGTTGGGAGATCGCATCCGGTGCGGCACCGAACGGAGTCGAATCCGAAGGGCCGGGGCCTGGACCGGAGCGGAACCTGTCGCCGCGTACCCAACTTCGTCCACGATCAGGACCTCCGAAAGGCCAGGGTCGGCACGTGCGGGCCGATCCTGACGTCGTGATCGGCACGGTCGGACGAGGCGAACCGGTCGAGGCGAACCGGTCGAGGTTCATGACCTTGTCCCAGGCCGCGACGAAGTCCTTCACGAACTTCTCCTTCACAAACTTCTCCTTCGCGTCGTCGCTCGCGTAGACCTCCGCGAGCGCGCGCAGTTCGGAGTGGGAGCCGAAAACGAGATGGGCACGTTCCGGACCACTTGACGGCACCCGAGGCGTCAATGCCCTCGAAGGGTGCCGGTGTTCAACTCCTGCTGGACGTTCTCCAGGGCGGGACCGGTCGCGAGCTGCTCGGGGCCGTTGACCTCCCAGCCGCGCCGCGGCTCCAGCCGGATGCGCGCGCCGTCGGCGCCGCCGCGGTACGTCGAGGGGGCCGCGATGCCCGCGGCGCCGACCATCGACAGCAATCGTAGCGGTCCTGACAAAAGTTTGTCAGAACTGTTCAGTGAGGCGAGTCGCGGTGCTACGTTGTTCGCGAAGCGGAAGCGGAAGCGGGGCGGTTGGTGCCCCCTCGTCCCGCGGTGCCGGGTCCTCGGGTACGTAAGCCTCTGAGCGAGCGTCAGATTGCGGAACCTCGCCGTGAGCAGGGGCACGACTACGTCTTGGTCGGTGCGGTAGCGGATGGGTTCGTGCTGCTACGCGGCTTCCGGCCGGTTCTGGCCCTGATCCTGTCGCCCGATGGAGGTCGGCCGAGCGACGCACCGATGTCCCGGCCGGCTCCGGCAGCCGACGACAACGCCTCCGTCATCGTCGGCTGCCGGGAGACATGCGGTCCTACCGCTCTTGAGCGAACGAAACCGGTCGTGAGTCCGGTAACACGCAGGGAAGGGAACGATATGAGGGAACCGTTGAGCTATGAGATCGCGCGCCGGGCTGCGGAGGCGGTCCTCGCGGCGGCACGCGCCGAGGGTGAGCGGGTTTGCGTCGCTGTCACCAACCGGAGCGGTATCACGAAGGTCATACTCGCTGACGACGGCGCTGGACCGATCGCGGTCGAGACGTCTCGCCTCAAGGCCTACACGGCCGCGGTGATGGGCGTATCGACCGCCGAGTTCGCCAAGTTCGCCGCGGAGCCGATACTGCAGGCGTGTCCGCCTCATCTGGTGGACAGCCAACTGCACCCGGTGCCGGGGGGATACCCGATCGTCACGGACGACGGCGAAGTCATCGGCGGCATCGGGGTGGGCGGGGCCCATGGAGAGGTCGACGCCCGCGTCGTCGGTGAGGGGCTGAAGAGCGTCGCCGACCTGCTGACCTGAGGGACGACCGCAGCCGGAGAAAAGGGTGATCGGGGGCGTCCTCGTGGGCAGGGTACGCCACCCGGTATGCCCAGGACGTGTCGGCAGAAGGGATGAATCACATTGACCGACAAGGTGCACCGTCGGCTGCTGCGCCCAGCCGAGCTTCGTGAGTTGTTGCGCCCCGCTCCGGTCCAACTCGGCGGCCTGGAGAGACGGTTGGCGCGAGCGGCTTCCATCGCCGACCTCCGCGCGCTCGCGCGACGACGGGCGCCCAGGGCGGTCTTCGATTTCGCCGACGGCGGGGCCGGCGTGGGTGAACTCGCGCTGCGTCGAGCTCGTGAGACGTTCCGGCGCATCGAGTTCCATCCTTCGGCACTGCGGGACGTCTCCCATGTGAGCGCGGAGACGATGATCCTCGGCAAGCTCTCCGCCCAGCCGTTCGCGTTCGCGCCCACCGGGCTGACGCGCATGATGCACACCGGAGGGGAACGAGCGGTCGTCGCCGTCGCGGAGCAGGCCGGCATTCCGTACGCCCTCTCCATGATGGGCAGTACCACGGTCGAGGAAACAGCGAGGGCGGGCCCTCAGGCGCGCAAGTGGTTCCAGCTGTTCCTGTGGCGGGATCGGGGCAGGGTCAAGGATCTGGTCGACCGTGCGGCAGCGGCCGGGTACGACACGTTGATACTCACCGTGGACACCCCGGTCGCCGGGACTCGGCTGCGCGATGTCCGCAACGGGCTCACCGTGCCGCAGCAGCTCACGTTGCGCACCTTCGTCAATGGAGCCCTTCACCCGCGCTACTGGTTCGATCTGCTGACCACCGAGCCACTCACGTTCGCCAACGTGGCTGCTTCCGAGGGCACGGTCGCCGACCAGATCGACCGCGTCTTCGATCCCGCGATCACGATCGCCGACCTCGAATGGCTCCGCGGCCACTGGCAGGGCAGTCTCGTGGTCAAGGGTATTCAGTCGGTGTCCGATGCCCAGCGGGTGGTGGACGCCGGAGCGGACGGCGTCGTGCTCTCCAGCCACGGCGGGCGGCAGCTGGACCGCGCCCCCGTACCGGTCGAGTTGGTCCCGGCGGTGCGCGAACGGTTGGACGGGCGGGCCGAGATCCTGGTCGACACGGGTATGACGACCGGTGCTGACATCGTGGCCGCCCTTGCGCTGGGCGCCGACGCCGCGCTGGTGGGGCGTGCCTTTCTCTACGGCCTGATGGCCGGCGGTCGGCGCGGGGTCGCTCGGGCCGTGGAGATCCTGGGCCGTGAGGTCGTCCAGACCATGGCACTGCTCGGGGTCAACAACGTCACCGAGCTGCGCCCCGAGCACGTCTCGATCCGCTTTCCCTGACCACTGGTGCGAGCACGCCGGGCGCGTAGGGCGAGACGTTCGAGCCGGACCCTGGGCCTCTCGCACAGTGCCGACCACGCAGGGGCTGTGTCTGCC
This sequence comes from Streptomyces bottropensis ATCC 25435, assembly GCF_000383595.1. Taxonomy (NCBI): domain Bacteria; kingdom Bacillati; phylum Actinomycetota; class Actinomycetes; order Kitasatosporales; family Streptomycetaceae; genus Streptomyces; species Streptomyces bottropensis. The sequence goes on from NZ_KB911581.1 coordinate 5,175,188, forward strand.
TGCTCCCGGTTCGGTCGAACCCGGCTGCCTCCGCCGGTCACCGCGACCGCCTCGTTCGTACACCCGGTTGGCCCGGAGCGTCACCCGCCGGGCCCTGGCGGTCTCGTCACCGCGTGGCCCTCGGCAGAGGCCGGGTCGTCTGCGCCGTGGCAGGGCGACTGCCTTCGGGCCTGAGGGTGACCCACTTGCTGACAACTGTCCATGAAGCTCGGTAGAGAGTAGTGAGAGTATGGCCGACGAGATCAGTATCCCCAGCGCTGCCGGCGTCCCGTTCGCCGGTGAGAACGTCACTGTGGCCGGGCTGAACGCGTATCAGTCCCGCCCACTGGGAGACTCCACAGGCGGCATGTTGCTGTTGCCCAGTGTCAGCGGGATCTCTCCGCAGTTGCGCGAGTTCGCCGACGGCCTGGCCGCCGCCGGAGTCACCGCGCTGTCCTGGGACCTCTGGCGCGGTCGGCCCGGCAGCGATGACCTGTCCCAGCTGGAGACCCAGTTGCAGTGGGTGTCGGAGCTGAACGACGAGTCCAGTCTGACCGAAATGGGCCAGCTGCTCGACCACATGTTTGACGAGCTCGGTTGCCGACAGGTCGGTGTGATGGGCTGGTGCGTGGGCGGTCGGTTCGCGTTGCTGCTCGGTGGACGGGACAGCCGGTTGGCGAACGTGGTCGCCTATCACCCCACCGTGCCGGACACCCCGGCACCGAACCACACCCTGGATGCCACGGAGTTCACCGCCCGGATCGCCGCACCTGCCATGATCCTCTATCCAGGGGCCGACGAGGTGGTGTCGGTGGAGAGCTTCCGCCGGCTGCAGGCCGCTCTGGACTCGCGGACCACCGGGCCGAGCATCACGCATGTCTACCCCGGAGCCGGCCACGGCTTCACGGGCCGGGCACAGCAAGGCGATCCGATCAACAAGGCGGCCACCGACCTCTCCTGGCCCCAGGTCATCGCGTTCATCCGGGCCACCACCCTTGTCTGAACGGACTCGTTCCCGCGCTTCGTCGGTGTCTTCGGCAGTGACCACCCGGTCGTGAGGACGGTCGGAATGCTGGGTGTTCGGCGATCGCGAACGCGGAACCGACGCAGCCGGTGGCGGGCCGCCCCCTGGGCCATGCGCCTTCGAGCGGGACATCCACGATCGCTCCGACGACCGAGCCCCCTTCCGCGGATCCGCGGAAGGGGGCTCGGTCCTGCGGTCAAGGCTCCGTAGGACTCGTGGCCGCACGGCGCGCGGGCGGCCACGATGTCGTCCGCTACATGGATGCTCCCGACGTCGTCACGGTCACCGGGAGGCTCTCCAGTCCCCGGATGACGTTGTTGAGGTGCCGCCGTGGCGGGCCGGCCGGCTGGATCACCTCCACGCGATCCAGCAGTGCCGACAGGATCGCGTTGCCCTCCACCCGTGCCAGTCCCTGGCCGGCACAGGCGTGCACGCCGGAGCCGAACCCGACGTGGTCCATCGGCGCTCTGCCGATGTCGAACCTGTCCGGCTCCGGCCACTTGCGCGGATCCCGGTTGGCCGAACCGAACAACATCGCCACCTGAGCCCGCGGCGGGATCGTGACACCGTCGATCTCGACCGCCCGCGTCGTGCGGCGGAAGAACGTCTGCACCGGTGACTCGAAACGCACGACCTCCTCGAAGGCGGAACGCAGCAACGTCCGGTCGGCGCGCAGGGCCGTCCAGGCGGTCGGATGCTCGGCGAACAACCACAGGGCATTGCTGATCGCGTTGATCGTCGTGTCCATGCTCGCCACCAGGTACGCGCGCAACAACCGTCCCACCTGGTGCTCCCCGATAGCGCCCCGGTCGGCCGCCTGATACAGCGCCTCGCCCCAGCCACCTGGCGCAAGGCGGTCGCGGTTCATCATCGAGATGAGCTTGTCGAGCAGCCGTTCGGAGACCTGCACCGACGCTCTCGTCCGCTCGTTGAGGGGGCCGAAGGTGTTGAAGAACGCGTCGGCGAACACGAGCACCTCGTCGCGCGCGCGGAGGGGCATCCCGACGAGATCCGCCACCACCGTCAGCGGGAACACGCGCGCCAGATCACCCACGACGTCGAATGCACCGCGGGCCACCACGGACTCGACCAGTTCGCTCGCGCGCCGGCCGATGTCGTCCTTCAGGCTCGCCAACGCACGCGGGGACAGGCTCTCCGACAGCACCGAACGCAGCACGTCGTGTTCCGGCGGGTCGGTCGCCAGCACGCCACCCCGGCGGCTTTCGTTCAGCGACGGCTCATAGCCCACGCTGTCCACGGAGGAGAACCGCTCGTGGTCGCGCAGCGCCGCCCGTACGTCTTCGTACCGGGGCAGGGCCCAGCAGTCGTAGCGCTCCAGGTACACGGCGGCGCCCGTCTCCCGCAACGCCGCGTAGGCAGGGTAGGGATCGGTCAGGACATCGTCGGCGAAGATGTCCACGTCGGACACCGGAGTAGCGGCCGTTGTCATAGTTGACTCCCATCAGTCATCGCGGTGAATCGCACCCGCTCGTGTGCGAAGCTTCAATTCGGGCCGCCCGCCTGCAGAGGTGCCCCCGGTCCGCGCCGCGGCGTGTTCGCAGGTGACGCCGGGTGGCGTTCGACCAGGAGGGGTCCGTCGGGGGTGACGTCGAGGAGACCGAGGTCGGTGATGATGCGGTGGACGCAGCATTCGCCGGTGGGGGGAAGGCCGCACTGCGAAGCCGCCGACGGCGAGTGGCGTCCCGTCCGGGATGTCGGCGATCGCCTCCGCGGCGCTGGTGCCGACTTTGTCCACGAGGAGTCCTACTGAAAGCTTCGTTGCCGCCATGAGCGCCGGCAGCGCGATCGACCGGCCGTGGTCCGCCGACGTGGCAGGCCTGCGCGGTGCTGCTTCCGGCGAGCGGGAATTGGACGCGGCCCTCTCAGGCACCGATCATGTTGAAGCCGCCGTCGGCGTTTAGGTACACGCCGGTCATGTGGGATGCGTCGTCGGTGGCGAGGAAGAGGGCGGTGCCCGCGAGTTGGGCCGGGCCGGGGATGCGGCCCATCGGGGTTTTGGCGATCATGTCGTCGCGGCGGCCCGACTTCCAGTCCGCCCGGCCGAGCAGCGTCTCGGTCTCGATGAAGCCGGGTGCGAAGGTGTTGACCCGCACGAAGGGCGCGAATGCCTGGGCGTAGGACTTGGTGATGCCGAGGATGCCGTACTTCGCGGCGGCGTACTGCGGCGCCCGCGCGCTGCCGCGCACGATCACGGTGGAGCCGATGTTGACGATCGCGCCGTGGCCCTGGTCCAGCATCCGGGAGCCGAACTCGTGCGTGCAGAGCATGGTTCCCTTGATGTCCACGGCGAGTACGTGATCGACGGACTCCTCGGTGAGGTCCCGCCAGGACATCTGGTCGCCCGCCACGTCACCGACGTTGTTGACCAGCACGTCGAGGCCGCCGAACCGGATGAAGACCTCATCGGCCATACGGATGACGTCGGTGTGGACGGCGATGTCGGCCTGCACGGTGAACGCCTCGCCACCCACGTCCTTGATGCGGGCGAGGGTCTTCTCGGCTCCGGCGGCGGAGCTGCGGTAGTGGACGGCGACGCGGGCGCCCTCCTGGGCGGCGCGGACGGCGATCTCTGCGCCGTAGCCGGTGCCCGCGCCGGTGACCAGGACCGTTCGGCCTTCGAAACGGCGGGGGATGGGCATGGGGGGCGGAGTGTGGTCGGACATGCGGGTCCTTGTCTGCGATGGTCGGAGGGGTTCTGGGGGCGGGGTGACAGAGACAACGCAGCGGGCTGCCGTGGCTCTCAGCTCCCTGCCGGCTGCTGGGCGCCGGCGGTGAAATGCTGGCGGATCTCGCCGATGCCCTCGATGCGGCTGACGAGTTCGTCGCCGTCGGTGAGGTAGCGCGGCGGGTTCATGCGGTTGCCGACGCCCGCCGGGGTGCCGGTGAAGACCAGGTCACCGGGGAAGAGGGGGAGCACGGCCGAGAGCCGGGCGATGAGCTCCGGCACCGGGAAGATCATGGACTTGGTGCGGTCCTGCTGGACGACCTCGCCGTTCAGCAGCCCGGTGATCTCCAGATCGTCGGGGTCGTCGAGTTCGTCGGGGGTGACGAGGACAGGGCCGATGGGGCCGAAGCCGGGGAAGGACTTGCCCAGACTGAACTGGGCCGGCTTTCCCTGGAGTTGGGTGACACGTTCGGAGAGGTCCTGGCCCACGGCCAGGGCGGCCACCGCCTTCCAGGCGTGGTCCTCGCTCACCCGGTACGTTTCGGCGCCGATCACCGCGACGAGTTCGACCTCCCAGTCGACCTTGCCCGGGGGGAGGGCGACGTTGGTGTGCGGGCCGGTGACGCAGGCCGGGAACTTGGTGAAGACGAGCGGTTCCTCGGGTGGACTGAAGCCGGCTTCCGCGGCGTGCGGCGGGTAGTTGAGGGCGACGGCGAACACCTGCCGGGGCCGGGGCACCGGCGCCTGCAGAGCGGCCGGGTCCACATCGATGTCGTAGGCGTGGTCGGGCAGGCTCGGTGCCCACGCGCGCAGGTCGTCCCACCTCTGCAGCAGGACCATCGGGTCGGGGTGCAGCCGACCCCTCGACGCCCAGCGAACGTCCGCGGCCCGGTCGCCGCGGACCAGGACGGCCCGACCGTCCAGGACGCCGACCCTCACCAGTCCACCTTCTTCGGTACGGGGGTGCCGTGCCCCTCCTGCCAGCTGACGATCGGGGAGCGCAGGACACCCAGGCGTTCGACCTCCGCCTCGACGACGTCGCCCGGCTTGAGGTACATGTCCGGGTCGCCGCTGAAGCCGGCCACGCCCTGGACGGTGCCGGTCGTGATCAGGTCGCCGGCGCTGTAGCCCTGCGGGGAGTGGTAGGCGACCAGGTGTGGGATGGAGACCGACATGCGGTTGGTGTTGGACTTCTGCCGGACCACGCCGTTGACGCGCAGCTCCATGTCGAGGTTCTGCGCGTCGGGGATCTCGTCGGCGGTGACGATGTAGGGGCCGACGGGGCAGAAGGTGTCGATGGCCTTGCAGAAGGAGAAGACGCCGGACTCCATCTCGCGGCGCTGTATGTCGCGGGCGGTGATGTCGTTGAAGACGACGTATCCGGCGATGTGGTCCGGCGCGTCGTCGACGCCGAAGAACTTGCCCGGCTTGCCGATGACCACGGCGATCTCCAGCTCGTAGTCCAACTCGCCGGTCAGGTGCTCCGGGTAGATGACCGGCTCCTCCGGGCCGACGATCGCGTCGACGTTCTGGAAGAAGACGATGCCCTTGTGCATGGGATGGGACCAGTCGACGTTCTTCGACTCGTCCTCGTGCTCACGGAAGTTGCCGGACGTGTGGAAGAACTTCTTCGGCACGATCGGCGCGCGCAGCGTCACGTCGTCCAGCCGCAACCGCTCACCCGTCTCCAGGACCTTGCCGTCGCGCTCGAAATACCCCCGGGTGCTGTGGACTTCGAGTGGCAGCACGAGCCGTTCCTCGAGTTCCAGCCTCCCGACCCGCCCGTTGTCGAAGGTGATCAGCTTCACGGATTCCTGCTTTCTTTCGAAGGGTGAAAGCTACGTTCACTGTGTGAATTTCAATTGAGTATTGAAGGGTCGCTGTGGGCTGTCAAGCCGTTGCCCAGGGACGGGGAGCGGGGGCATCGGAACCGGATGTGCTTCCCTCGCCCAGAAACACCCGCAGTTGGAGAGCGAGCATCGAGTAGTAGCCGACCAGCGTCGTCAGTTCGAACACGCCTCGCTCCCCGGTCGCTGTCACGGCGTCGGCGTACTCGTCGTCGTTCAATGTGCCGTGGCGCAGCAGTGCTGTCGTCGTCCGCAGGGCAGTGCGCTCGGCCGAATCGGCGAGTTCCGGCATCCGGCCGACGCGCAGTGCGGCCATCTCCGATTCGGCCAGACCGGCGCCGGTGCGGCCGACTGCTTCGTGAGCTTCCCGCTCGAAGGCGCTGTCCCAGTGGGCGGCCACGGCGAGGATCGCCATCTCCCGCACGCGGTCGCTCAGGGCGGAGCCGTAGCGCACAGCCGCGCCGAGGGCCTGGGTCGCGAGACCGATCGGGGGGCTCAGCAGCATGGCGTTGAAGGGGCCGCGCAACCGCCCCTCCGGGTCGGTCAGCGCGAACGCCTGCGGTCCCGTGGCGCGGACGCCGCCGGTGATGGCCCGGTAGACCTCGGCCTGCTCCTCGTCCAGCTCACCGGGAAGCAGCCCGGCCAGTCGTACTCCCATTTCCGTCCTCCCTGCCGCCCGCACGGCGGGCGATCCCGATGCCGACTTCCATAGAATGAAAGTGCGGTGTTCCGTCACAGCGTCCACCGCGTCCGGCAGACAGAAAGCGAGACCTTTGATGCCGCCACGTGAAGAACCGGCCGGCTCCCTGCCCGCCGACGGATCCGCGGCGTCCAGACGCAGCTACCACGTCGAGGCGCTGGCCAAGGGGCTGCGGCTGCTCGGGCAGTTCTCCGAACAGCGGGCGTCGATGAAGCTGACAGACATGGCCGCCGGGGCCGGTGTGCCGTTGCCGACCGCCTTCCGGATGGCCGCCACCCTGGTGACCGAGGGGTTTCTGGAGCAGCTGCCGGACGGCGCCTATCGTCCGGCACCCAAGGTCCTCACCCTGGGCTTCGCGGCCTTGCGCGGCATGGACGTGGTGGAACTCGCCGACGGGCCGCTGCGCCGGCTCGCCGCGGCGACGGGCCAGACGGTCAACCTGGGCACCCTGTCCGACGACCTGGTGCTGTACCTGATCCGGCTGCGCAACAACGACCTGGTCACCGCGAACATCCAGGTGGGCTCGCGACTTCCGGCGGTCAACACCTCCATCGGAAAAGTCCTGTTGAGCAGCCTGGGCGACGCCGAACTGGACAAGCGCCTCACCGAGCAGTCCTTCGCCGGGGCGACCGGCCCCAACGCCATCCGCTCGTTGAAGGAGCTGCGGCCGGTGCTGGCGCAGATTCGCGAGCGGGGCTGGGCGGTGCAGGACGAGGAACTCGCCTACGGGCTGCGCTCGGTGGCCGCGCCCCTGCGTGACGCCTCTGGTTCGGTGGTGGCGGCGGCCAATGTGGCGGTACCCGCGATGGGGTTCCCCGTCACCCGCCTGCTCGACGAACTGCGCCCGCGCCTGCTGAACACATGTCAGGAGATCACCCGACTGCTCGGCGGGAGTTGACGGACGAGGTGGCTGGCGGTGCTGTCCCGTCCGGTCGGCTCTTGTCTCAGACGAGTGTGCGGCCACCGTCCACATACAGCACCTGCCCCGTGATGAAGGACGCCCTCGCCGAGGCGAGGAACAGCACTGCGCCGACCACGTCCTGCGGGGTGCCCAGGCGCCCTGCCGGGACCAGGCTGACCATCTCCTCGCGCATCCCCGGCCTGTCCAGGTACTCGCGAGTGAGTTCGGTCTCCGTGTAGCCAGGTCCCACCGCGTTGACGGTCACACCGTCGGCGGCCCATTCCCGGGCCATCACCTTCGCCAGCTGGTCCAGTCCGCCCTTGGTCGCCGCGTAGGGGGCGTGGTGCGGGTGGGCGAGCCGGGAGGAGACCGAGGAGAAGAACACCATGCTGCCGCGCCCGGCCTCGCGCATCAGACGTCCCGCCGCCCGCCCGGCATAGAACGCGCTCGACAGGTTCAGCGTGAGGATCCGTTCCCACGTCTCGTCCGGTGTGTCGACCACCGCCCGGCGGTCGTTGGTCCCCACCGCGTGCACCAGCACGTCCAGCCCGCCGAGCGCGTCCGCCGCCGCCCGGACGGCTTCCTCGCAGGCCGCCGACGCCGTGACATCGGCCGGGAACACGTGCACGTCGACGTCCGCGAGCGCCGGATCGTCCCGCAGCGCCTTGAGCTTCGCCTCGTCCACGTCCACGACGGCCAGGTGTGCCCCCGCCTCCGCGAGCCCTCGGGCGCAGGCGGCCCCCAGGCCGCCGGCCCCTATGACGAGCGCCCGGCTGCCCTCCAACCCCAACCAAGCCATGACACACTCCCTCCTAGCTTTCATCTGACAAAACTGGCTTTCATTAGTGACGATAGGCCCGCGGTGATGCGATGTCCATCGCGCCTGTCATCCGGTGGCCGCCTTGCTGTGGCCGGCGTGAACGCCGTCTCTCCCAAGAGCCGGCGTGAACCGCCCCGCTGGGATCGGCCCATGTGCCCGCCGCTGGTCGGCTCGGCGGATACGCGGAACGTGGCACGGGGCAGGGTCAGACGGTGTCTGAGCCGAGCAGGAACGACACGAAGCGGTGGGCTGGATCCCATCGATCGCGGATGATCTTGAGACGGGACAGCGCGGCGGCGGAGAAGTAGGAATCCGGCCCCAAGCCGCGGGACGCCATGGAGTCGGCGCCGATCTGGCTTCCGATGGCCACTGGTTCCAGCTGCCGGGCATGGTCGGTGACCCACGCCTGCAGTTGCGCGTCCTGCTTCGGATCGTCGCCCACCGCGACCACCTCGATGAGGGTGTCGCCGAGCAGGGAGAAGGCCATGTCCGGCAGTTCGGGGACCCCGGCGAGGTTCTGCCAGTTGACGTGTGACCGGGGGGTGGGGAGCGAGGTGAGGGCTGCTTCGAGGGCCGGCACCAGGGCGGATGCCGTCGCGCTCGACATGATGTTGTCGTGCGCGTACCGGAGGCCGGCCGGGTACAGGTCATCGACGCCCGTGAGGTGCTGCACGCTCCCGACCGTGGTGCCGTCATCGCCCCAGATCGCCTTCTCCCGCAGGGGAGAGTTCGCGAAGAGCGCGAGCGCGTCGTCGGCCTCGCGTTCGGAGTCGGCGAAGGCAACCGTGCCAAGCAGCATCGTCGGCCCGTCCGGCGAGTGAGTCACGTGCTGGGTGACACAGAGAGCCTGGTCCACGGTCGGCGCCATCTCGTGGCGGATCTCGTGCAGCCAATTGAGGAGTTCACCACGCGCCGCGAGCGGGTAGTTGTGCGCGGCGGCCTTGATCACGGCCGGCTTCGGCTGCATCTCCAGGTGGAAGGCGGTCACGACGCCGAAGAACCCAGGACCTGCGCCGCGGGCCGCCCAGTAGAGGTCGCTGTTCTGCGACTCGTCGGCCCGCACCACTTCACCGTCCGCCGTGACCACCTCGACAGCCCGGACCAGACCACAGCCGGGGCCGTACGCACGCCAGTTCCACCCCAGGCCTCCGCCCAACAGGAAGCCCCCTACCGCCACCGTCGAACAGTGGCCGTGGGGGAAGAACAGCCCCAGCGGATCCAGCGTCAGGTCGAGGTCCTGGCCGAGGACCCCGGGGCCGACGACCGCGGTCCCGGCCCGGGCCTCGACGTCGATGCTCGTAAGGCGGGACACGTCGATGAGGAGCGCGCCCTCACGGACACCCGCGGCGGAGGTGCTGTGCCCGCCGGCGCGGACGGAGACCTGGAGCCCCCGTTCCCTGGCCAGCCGTACGGCAGCCGCGACGTCGGCGGTGTCCTGGGCCAGCACGATTCCGGCCGGACGCCTTGGGGGCTTGCGGCCGTTCCATACGGCGTCGCGGCGAGCCCGCTCATAGCCCTGGTCGTCCGACCAGAGCAGTCTCCGCTCCAGTTTTCCCTCGATTGTCACGTTCTTTCCTTTTCGACGCGGGATGGCGGGCGCTCAGGTGCCGGTGAGGGACCGTCGGTTGGGAGCGGGGCGCCGCCGATCGACATCGAGCGCGTCGTCGAGCCGCGTCCGTTTCACCGGGCCGGGAGTCATCTGCACGTGAACACCGGCCGGGGTTGAGCTGTCTCCGAGCGCGATGTCGGGGGTGTTGATCCGTAAGCGCGTGCCTCCGTCCCGCAGGCGTCCGTGCCGAGGGTGGTGACGGCGCGAGGCCTCGGGCTCGTCCCGGCGCTCGTGTCTTCGCTGGACATGGCGTCCTCCCTGTCCGCGCGGCGGCCCGGCGCGGATCGGCTGCGGTCGGCCGGTCCGGGCATGCGTAATGCTGCGTGGCGCCGGCGCCGGGAGGAACAGCACCTTCCGATGATTGGAAACGAGGTACGTCGAAGCCTGGGGCGGCAGGCGCCGACACCCACCTGCAGCGCCTCCCGGAGGAGCCGGGCTGTCCGGCTGCCCTGACGAGCGCTTCCCGCTCAGGTGCTCCTGTGGGCCGGAGCCCTTTCCGCCTCTCTCATGCGCCTGACCCCACCGCCTGGGCGGCACCCGCCCCGCCACAACGGCCTTCCGATACGGTTCCGGCATGTCCGATCTCGACGCTGAGCAACCGTTGTCCTCCGGCTCCCCCGAACCTTCTGTCCAGAATCTCGAAGCCCTGGGCGAGCGGCTCAAGGAACGGATCTACGCGGTGATCACCATGCTCGCCGTGATGGTCGGCCTGGCGCAGCACGTGCATACCCGGCACAGCACGGCGGCGCTGTACGTCACGGGCACTGCGGTGGGCTTGTGGCTGGCGACGTTGGTGGCCGACACGCAGGCCCACCGAGTCGTTCACCAACGGTTGGTGAATCGCCGCGAGGTACGGCACCTGCTGTTCGTCAGCAGCCCGCTGCTCAGCTGCGCCGCGGGCCCGCTCCTGATGATCGCCCTGTCGGCGGGTGGCGCACTCGGCCTGTCCACCGCGCTGTGGATCGCGGTCGGCGTGGACGTCGCCTCGATGGCCGTCTGGGGCTTCGCGGGCGGGCGGCGGATGGGTGGTGGGGTACTGCTTTCCGGCGTGGCGGGGCTGATGGACGCGGCGATCGGCTCGGGCGTGGTGATGGTCAAGGTGATCACTGGGCACTGAGCGGTGGCAGGGATGTCCCTGTTCCGAGCGTCGGCTTCAGTCGTCGATGGTGCGCCACTGGGGGATGACGCCGGACGCGACTGTGGGGAGTCGGTGTGCCGGTCGACCGCTGCTCGAACCGTTCGGTAGGACTGCGTGCGGCTGTCGTGTATGCGGCTGCCAGGTCGCGAGGGCGGCGTCGACCGTGTCGGCCACCGTCTCCCTGTCCGGCTGAGCGCCCGGCATGAGCCGCTGGAAGAGCAGGGGGCCGACGATCCGGGGGGCCAGGTCCCCGGGTGTGTTCCTTGACGCCGGCGCGTAGTTCACCGCGTGCGACGGCGGGGCGAGCGCGTCGGTGAGGTGCTCGCCGGCGCGGCCGAACATCTCGTCGCGCAGGCGGCGCATGTCAGGGTCCCGCTCCGCGCGCTCCATGACGGTGGCGATGACGGAAGGGGAGACCGGCCGGTTGAGCCAGTCGGCCTGCTGCTGCGGGTGAGTCACCAGCCCGTCGCGGACCGGGCCGTGGCACTTCTCCCGACCGAAGTCGGCCCGCTCGCCATGCTCGTGGCCAAGGTGGGCGGTGAGCTCGCCCTCCAGTGCGGACCGGACAGGCCCACTCCGCTGGTTCGGGCCCGCTTCATCAGCTCGCTCAGCAGCGCGTCGTCCACAGCATCGACGGCATCCACGGCGGTCTCACCGGTTTCGGCGTCACTCGTCACGTCACTTGCCACGTCAGTCGTCGTGTCAGTCGTCAACTGCATCTTCCGACTCGGGAGTTACACCGCTCACCGTGGAGACCCGCACGTAGACGTCTGACGCCAAGCGGCGACACCACGCCCCCTCGCTCGTGCCTGCCCGACCGCGGCGCACATCGACTTCGACCCCCGACCGCCGCGCACATCGACTCCGACCCCCGGCCGGCTCGGCCCCGGAACCTGAACCCGCTGAATGTCTGCTCCAGAGGTTCCAGAGCCGTTTCCGAGGCCGCGGGCATCATGCCGCGTGCCTCGAGACGCCTCGGCCCCGAAGCGCATCGCCGGCACCGCGATTCGATTATAGGTCGCCTGACCTATAATCGGAGTATGACTGATGAACTACGTCACGACCCGTCCGGCCCCGTCCTCATCACCGGCGGCTACGGAACGGTCGGCGCAGAGATCGCTCGCATGGTCGCCGCGGACCTTCCCACCCTGCTCGCCGGCCGCTCACACGAACGGGGCCGCGCCCTGGCGGCGGAACTCGGAGGTGAGGCTCGCGCCTGGGACCTCTCCGCCCCGGCCCCCTTCCACGCGGACGTACGAGCCGTGATCAGTGCAGTGAACGACCCCGAGGATCGGGTGCTTCGAGGAGCGGTGGCGGGCGGCGTCCCGTACGTGGACATCACGCGGTGGACTACGCGGCTCCAGCGCGCGGTCACAGTCGCCGCGCTGCTCGGCCCCACCGCCCCGGTCCTGCTGTCATCGGCCTGGATGGGCGGGGTGAGCAGTCTGACGGCCGCATCGCTGGCGGTCGGCCTGGGCGGTGCCGAGCATGTCGACATCGCCGTGCGGTGGGACATGGCCGACCGGGCCGGCGCGGACTCGGTGGAGTTCATGGACCGGTTGGGCATCGCCTTCGAAGTGGTCGACGGCGGTCGGCGGCGGCTCGCGTCACCCCTGACGGACGCCAGAACGCTCCGCATCGGTGACCATGCCGTGCGCGTCGCCCGGATGGACACCCCGGAGCAGTTCACCCTTCCACTTACACTCGGCACCACGACCGCGGCGACCCGTATCGGGTTCAGCTCCCTCGCCGCCACCCGCGCCCTCCTCGCGCTGCGGAGCACCGGCTTCTTCCGCTGGGCCGGCGGAGAGCGGTGGGCACCGGCACGGCGGGCGCTGCTCCATTCCCCCGGCGAGGGCGGCACCGCCCGGCTCCGGGTCGAGGTCTCCCACGAAGGACGCAGCATCGCCGCCACCGTCAGCGACCCGAACGGGCAGGGCCACTTGACCGCAGTCGGGGCGCTCCTCGGACTGCACCGGGTGCTGGGTACCGACGGGGCCCCGCCGCCGCAGGGCGTGGTGTTCCCCGAGCAGCATCCCGACCCCTCGGCGGCGATCCGACGGATGGCCGCCCACGGTGTGACCGTCGACCTCGACCGGGCCGGGGTCCCGGCCGCCGCATGACCGGCGCGTCCCCGGCCGCACCGACCCCCAAGGGGCACCAGCGCCGCACCGCGCTCCTGGACGCCGCGGAACGGATCCTGGTCTCCTCGGGCAGCGCTGAACTGACCATGCGGGCGGTGGCCACGGAGGCCGGTGTGCGGCTGGGCCACCTCCAGTACTACTTCCCGGCCCGTTCGGACCTGCTGGCCGCTCTGCTCGACCGTGTCCTCGTTGCATCCCTGGGACGGGTCTCCGGGCTCACGGACACGGACGACGGCGGAATCGACGTCACGTCCGTCCTGGACAGCGTCCTCTCCGACCACGACGACGTGCGCCTCGTACGGCTGTTCACCGAAGTGTGGTCGATGGCCGCGCACGACGAGTCGGCGGCCGCCGCTGTCCGCTCGTTCTACGCCCAATACATGGACCGCGTGGCCGAGTTCATCCGGAACCAGTCGCCCGGGCTGCCCGACGGCGCAGTGCAGTCCCGCGCCGAGGTCTTTGTGATGCTGATGGAAGGATCGGCCCTCTTCCGCTCCGGCGTCATCGGCAGCTGTTCCTCGAAGACCGACTCCCGCCTGCGCGGCGTCCTGCTCGGCCTCCTCGGCGGGCGCGCCGGCCGTGCGGAAGGATGCGACGAGTCGTAGGCGCATGGTGAGTGTGGTGAGTGCCGGCGGTGCGGATGGCGGTCACTTGCAGTGAGAGACGGAAGGCCGTCTCCCATGCCGCACCGGTTGGACCGCTCCCACTGTTCTCGCCGACCGGACGAGCGGATTCGAGGGCGGTGTCGGTGGCTCAAAGCCACCGAGACCTGGTCCGGAAACCGCTGCAGGGTGACCGGTCGCCGTCCGATCCGGGTGGGGCGAGCCCGGATCCGTCGCCCGGAGCGCCAGTCGCTCGCGCCGTCGGCCTGGGTCGCTCAAGGGGCGGGCCTGGGGGGCGGATCCGCGGCGCCGGTCACCGTCGGCCTGCAGGAATCTGCCGAGGTCTCAGGTGACCCGGACGCGGGTGCCTCCTCGGTGTGCGGCCGGTCGGCGACGGGGAAGGGCTCGCCGTCCCTGCGGGGGTGTTGCCGGCCCCCCGGTGACTTCCCCTCCTGCTTCCACCGGGACAGCTCGCCCTTGCCCCTGACGCTGAGGCCCCCGCTTACCGCCGTTCTCCGACGTACGGGGATGAGCGGGCGGGTTCCGCCACATCGGTCGGCACGGCTCACCGGGCTCCTTCCGACAGCCGGGGAGCCTGGCTCCGTTCAGCGCGGGCCTTCGTGAGCCGAGTGCGCCGCAGCACCGTCCACTTCGCAGGAACGCCGGAAACGATGCGCACTCCAGACCGGAACAAGGGTGCAGGCCGAGGGGGGAGTTACTCGGACTCCTCCCGCGGAAGAGCGCGGCTGTTGATGGCGTCGGCGATGGCGTAGGCGGTGCGGACGAAGGACTCTGCCTGCTGCGCCGACAGGCTCCGCGCGGAGGTCTCCTCCAGGGTGCGCCACATGGCTGCCAGGGGCTCGCGCATGGCACGGCCCTTGTCGGTGAGGTGGACCACCATGACGCGCCGGTCGTGTTCGGCCGGCTCGCGGACGAGCAGGCCGGCGTCCTGCATGCGGCGCAGGGACTTGGAGACGGTGGAGTGGTCCAGGCCGACGCTTTCGAGCAGCTCGGACTGGGTCTGGCCGTCCCGGTCCAGCAGTTGCATCAGCAGCAGCTCCTGTCCGGGATGCAGGTCCATCTCGCGGAGCATGGCGGCGGCGCGGGCCCGGTGAGCACGGGCGAGCTGGAAGATCGCGTAGCTCATCGGCCCTTCGCTGGCCGTGCTGGGCGGGCGGGGTGTGGGGGCGGGCATGATGCGGTTCCTCAGACGGTGTAGGTGGGGTAGTCGGTGTAGCCGGCCGCTCCGCCGCCGTAGAAGGTCGCCGGATCGGGGGTGTTCAGCGGCGCGTCAGAGCGTAGCCGCTCGACCAGGTCCGGGTTGGCGAGCGCGAGGGCGCCGACGGAGACAAGGTCGGCCGTGCCGTTGTCGACGTCCTTGGCGCGGGTGGGCATATCGGTGCCGGCCCGGTTGAGGATCAGCGTGGTCGGCCATAGCGCGCGCAGGGTGCCCAGCAGTTCCTCCTCGCCCGCGTGCATCACGTGGAGGTAGGCGAGGCCGAGCGGGCTGAGGGCGCGCAGGAGAGCCGGATACAGCTCCGCGGTGTCGGACTCGGCCATGTCGTTGTACGGATTGCCGGGGGAGATGCGCAGGCCGGTGCGCTCGGCCCCGATCTCATCGGCCACGGCAGCGGCGACCTCGACGGCGAAGCGGATGCGGCCTTCGAGGGAACCGCCGTAGCGGTCGGTGCGCTGGTTGGTGTTGTCGGACAGGAACTGGTGCACCAGGTAGCCGTTGGCGCCGTGGATCTCCACGCCGTCGGCGCCTGCTGTGACGGCGGCCGCCGCGGCGCGGCGGAAGTCGACGACGGTCGCGGCGACCTCCTGTGTCGTCAGGGCACGGGGTGTCGGCATCTCCTGGGGCCCGGACGCGGTGAACATCGTGCCCTGCGGCCGGATCGCCGAAGGGGCGACCGGCCGGCGCCCGTGGGGGGTGTTGTCGGGGTGGGCGATGCGTCCGGTGTGCATCAGCTGAACGACGATCCGGCCGTCGGCCGCGTGCACGGCGTCGGTGACCTTGCGCCACCCGGCGATCTGCTCGTCAGTGTGGATGCCGGGGGTGAGGAGGTAGCCCTGGCCGTCGGCGGAGGGCTGGGTTCCCTCGGTGATGATGAGCGCGTGCGAGGCCCGCTGGGCGTAGTACTCGGCGTTCAGCTCGGTCGGGACGCCTTCGGGTGTGGAGCGGTCACGGGTCATGGGGGCCATGACCAGGCGGTGCGGGAGGGAGGTGTCACCGACGGTGGTCGGCGTCCACAGGGCGTTCAGCATGGCTGGTCCTTCGGTGCGGTGATGAACGGGTGGTGATCGGTAAGCGGGTGGGCGTGGCGGACGGGGAGGCGGGCGTGATCAGTCGAGGGTGAGGACGAGCTTGCCCCGGACATGCCCGGCGTCGCTGACCTGTTGGGCCGTGGCGGCCTGGTCGAGCGGGTAGGCGGTGACGGTGGTGACGAGCTTGCCGGTCGCGGCGTCCTGCGCGAGAGCGGCCAGGCGGGCGGCCGAGCGTTCCTGGCCACCGTTGGAGAATGTGATGCCGAGCCGGTGCGCGCGGAAGTCGGCGATGGTGACGATGCGCCCGGTGCCGCCGCGCAGGGTGATGGAGTCCTCCAGGGCTCCCTTCCCGGCCAGGTCGAAGACCGCGTCCACGCCGTCGGGGGCGAGCGCCCGGACCCGCTCGACCAGGCCCTCGCCGTAGAGGGTCGCGGTGGCGCCGAGCGAGGTGAGGTAGTCCTGGTTGGCGGCGCCGGCGGTGGCGATGACACGCGCTCCGCGGGCCGTGGCGAGCTGGACCGCCAGGGTGCCGACCGCTCCGGCCGCGCCGTGCATCAGTACGGTCTCCCCGGCGGTGACGCCGAGCAGGTTCAGGACCCGCTCGGCCGTTTCGCCCGCCACCGGCAGCGCGACCGCGTGCTGCCAGTCGAGGCCGACGGGCTTGGGGGCCACGGTGGTGGCCAGCGCGTACTGGGCGTATGAGCCGGTGTCCGACCAGCCCAGCACCTCATCGCCCACCTGTATGTCCTGCACGCCCTCGCCCAGGGCGTCCACCACGCCGGCGAGCTCGGCACCGGGGACGGAGGGGAGCGGTGTGGGGAACACGGCCTCCAGTGCCCCGGCGCGGATCTTGCCGTCCAGCGCGTTCAGCCCGGCTGCCTTGACGCGGACGCGGATCTGCCCGGGGCCGGGCTGCGGGACCTCGATGTCCGCCTCGTGCAGCACTTCCGTGCCTCCGAAACGGTCGAACAGGATGGCTTTCATGACGACTCCTCTCGCGTCCCCACCCATTTAGGTGGCTGGACACATAACTAACGTAACAGCAAACATGTGGCTAGCCAAGTAATTGCTGCCGCTCGGGCTGCGCAAGATCGGTAGCGGCCGCGTCGGTCCCCTTGGGGCGGTGGTCGAGGCGGAGGTGCCCGCCGGAGCGCGCCTTGCGCGGCCAAAGGCTTACCTCGATCGGAAGCCTGACGACCGGGCCGGCCGGACCCTAGCGGTCCGGGGCTCCCTTCCAGCAGGGGCAACCGGGTCCCGGTGATCGCCCAGCTGGTGCAGGCCGACGAGGGCACCGTTCGGGATGTTGTCCACCGGTTCAACGGGATCGGCCTGGCCTGTCTGGACCCTCGGTGGGTGGGAGGCCGCCCCCGCCTGCCCAGTCCTGACGACGAGGACTTCGTCGTCCAGACGGCCACCACCCGCCCGACTCAGCTCGGCCGGCCCTTCACTCGCTGGTCCATCCGCAAACTGCCGGCCCACCTGCGGAAAGTCCGTGGGCGGGTCATCCGCATCGGCCGCGAGGCGTTATGCACCGTCTGCTCGCCCGCCGCGGCATCACCTTCCAGCGCGCCAGGACGTGGAAGGAGTTCACCGGACCTCGACCGCGAGGTAAAGCTGGACCGGATCGAGGAGGTCCGTCAAACATCCGCGGTACCGCGGAAGTTGCAGGAACCGCGCGCCTACCACGCTGGTCTGCAAGGGAGTTCAACCCCGCGTGGGACGCGCGTCGTACGCGGCGGACCGTACGTTCTGGGATCACAAGTCCGCGTCCGTCGGCCATCACTTGCTCTTGAGGTCTCCCGGACCCCTGCCATGCCTTTCAGAGAAGGAGCTGCCCTGTGTCGGGTTCTGCATCACAACGTGGCCTGATTCGATCCATCGTGAATGCGCTGCTCGCGGCCTTCATGGTGTTCGGAGCCGGCGCCGCACTCGCGCCGTCTGCGAACGCCGCCGCCCAGGCGGAATGCTGGACCCCCAGCGCCAACGGCGAGGGGCGTGGGTACATGAAGGGGGGATTCAATCTCAAGAGCGGTCCCTACCAGTCCGGGTGCAACAACACCGGATGGGCTCCTCAGGGCAGCACGGTCTACTTCCAGTGCTGGACCACCAACTCCCACAGAAACGACTGGTGGTACGTCCGGCTCGCGGGAACTCAGACCTACGGCTGGACGTCGGCGGCCAATATCCTGTTCGACCCGGTGGACGAGAACGGCGACGGGTTCATCAAGTTCAGTCAGTGCTAGCTAGTAGGACTCCGTTATGTCTGCTGGCCGTGTTCAGAGGCATGAGGAGTGCGTGGACGCACATGAGTGAACCGTGCGCGGGCGAAGTTGGCGTTGTTCGTCGCTGATGTGTTCGCGTCGGTGCCGCGTAAGGACCAGCGGGCCAAGAGCGACTGCTATCTGCGGGGACTGATGGTGGACGGCCGCCGCAAGTCCATCCAGGCCATGGCTGCGCGGCTGCCGGACGGAAACGAGCAGAACCTGCAGCAGTTCGTGAACCAGTCGACGTGGGGTCCGGTGCCGGTGCGGCGCCGGATCGCCGAGCGGATGGTGCCGGTGATCGGCCTGGATGCCTGGGCGGTCGACGATGTGTCGTTCCCCAAGGACGGGAAGATGTCGGTCGCCGTCGCGCGCCAGTACTGCGGAGCCTTGGGCAAGCAGGCCAACTGCCAGGTCGCGGTGAGCGTGCACGCGGTCTCCGACACCGCATCCTGTCCGCTGCAGTGGCGCCTGTTCGTGCCCCAGGAGTGGGCGGACGATCCGGTCCGCCGACGCAGGACGGGGCCCTTGAGGAGATCAGGCACCGGGAGAAGTGGCGCCTGGCCCTGGATGTCCTGGATGTCCTGGATGTCCTGGACGAGCTGGCCAGTCGGGGTCTCGTGCCGCCGGTGGTGGTCGACGCCGACTACGGGCAGAACGCCGACTTCCGCGACGGGCTGGAACGTCGGGGCATCGGTTACGTGGTGGCGATCCGCTCGGACGTGACCGTCCACCCGCACGATGCCGTGCCCACCGCCCCGCCCTGGTCCGGCAATGGCCGCAAGCCTCAGCCCCGCTACCGCGACAAGCCGTCCCCGGTGGCCGCGCTCGTGGCGCGCCAAGGGCGGCAGGCCTTCACCGAGGTGACCTGGCGCTAAGGCTCCCGCGGGCCGATGCGTTCGCATTTCCTGTCCCTGCGGGTGCGGCCGGCCGGGGTCAAATCCCGACGCCTGGCCCAGGCCGCCGCCACAGTCGACCCGCAGCTGGACGGCGGGGAGCCGGGTGGAGGTGGCCCGGCAGTGTGTTTCGGGGGTGAGCGGGAGGCTTGCGTGAACCGAACAGGCCAGGACGATGTCCCCGGCGCGCAGGGGCGTGCCCAGGACGGGCAGCCGGTGTGTCGGCCAGACCAGGGCCTTCAGCGGGTCGCCGAGAACGTCGCGTCCCTCCCCGGTCGCGACGGCCACCCCGTCCGCCTCCACTCGGATCTTCTCGGCGGTCAGATCCCGGGCCGGGTCGAACGGGACGGCTGGGCCGGTGATGACGCCGGCGCAGGCGGCGTTGTCAGCGATGCTGTCGACGAGCGTGATGTCCCAGCTCGGGAAGACGGTGTAGAGGACCTCGAACGCGAGGAACACCTCCACCACGGCCGAACGGACGGTGCCCATGTCCGCGGCTCTGGCAGGTCGCGCCCCAGCCGGAAGGCGATCTCGGTCTCGATCCGGGGGTTCATGAAGCCCGCCCGCACCAGGCATCCGCCCGGTGCGACCATGCTCGGGACGATGACCCCGGAGCCGGGCTCGTCCATGCCCATCTGTTCCTGCATGGCGACCGAGGTGAGGTCGATCTTGTGACCGGCGGTCCGGGCTCCCGCCGCGACCCGGGCTTCCGCATTGATCCGCTGGAGGCGGTAGGCATCCTGCACCGTCATGCCCGGGAACCGCTCTGACAGCAGCCGGACCGGGACACGGGCGCGGGCAGCGTCAGCAAGTTCCTTCGCCGGCCCGGCGAGAACCTCCTCATCCATTTCGGCGCCGGATCGTTGTCCGTCCGAATGCCTACGGGCGCCTGCGGGCCTGGCCGACATCTACTGCCTCCCGTACGTAGGCCTGACCAGTCGTGCCCGTTGCTGCGTGGCGGGCAGCGAGGACCGAGAGGAAGTCGGCGATGCGGCCGCCGAGTCCGGCCACGTCGGCGTTTGACCGGATGAACGCGATGCGGTCCAGCTCCGGGGTGCGGCCCTGGGCGCTCTCCGCACACACGAGCGCGGTGTACTGCTCGGTGAGCGTGTCGGCCGGGCAGGGCCGCGTGCGGAAGTGGAGGCCCACGTTGCCCTTGTCGCCGCGGGTCACCATCCACAGCTCTGGATCTTCGGCCGGAACGTCCCGGCCGACCTCCTCGGCGAGCTCCTTCGCGGCATGGCGGCGCAGCTCGTCCATGTCCAGGGTGGTGCCGCTGCGTTGGGTCGGTTCGATCGTCCCGCCGGGCAGCTGCCAGCGCCCGGGAGCGGCAGTGGACGGCGCCATGCGGCCTACCAGCAGCCGGCCGTCGTCCGTGGGCTGCGCCACGGTCACGAACACCGACGGCGCCGGCACCGCGTGGACCGGGTCCAACCTGAGGAGGTACAGGCGGTAGGTCGCCCGATACCAGGTCAGCAACAAGGTCCTCCGGGTCCTTCCGCTCCAGACCCGCACACACGACCGTCGGCCCGTCGAACAACGATGGATTGGCCGCGACAGCCTCATCCCACCTGCGCGTCATGGCCGCCGTCTGCTCACCGGTCAGCGGAGGCGGGTCCGTCTCCACCAGCAGCAGCCGGCGGACACCGGGGATCTCAACTGCGGAATTCTGCGGTTGGTCGGACAACGTAACCTCCTGGTGGATGAGCTGTTCGTGCACGCGGTGCTGGTGTGATCCCGGCCGCGAGCCCCACCCCGTAGCGGCCGTCGCAGGCATCGCGGCCCGGTGCGCGTCCGCGGGTGAAGCTGCCCGGCCAAGCAATCCCTGCGCAGGGAACACCAAGTAGCGACATATCGACTTTCAAGCAAGTAGGCGAGGACTTCGTCGCGCTCCTGAAGGCCCCCGGCGCAGGAATTACCGGTCCGGCCCCCGAGGAGCACCAGCACGCGTCCGCGCTGCTGGACTCCTGCCTGTCCACCGTGACCGACCTGCTCACCCACCGCCGTCGAGACAGCGAGTTGGCCTGTGACATCCCGACCCCGGTCAGCGGAGAGACGTGGCTCACACCGCGTCGTGTCACAGACGTGAGGGCCGGTCTCGTCTCGGAGATGAAGGCATTGACGAACGTGGAGGAGCACACGATGGACACGCGACTGAACTACTTCGCCAGCCCGACCGCCGGCAAGGCGCTCAAGCACTTCATGTCGGTCGGCCGGGAGCTGAAGGAATCGCCGCTGCCGGCCACGACGCAGGAACTGGTGGCGCTGCGCGTGAGCCAGATCAACGGCTGCGCGGCCTGCATCGACATGCACACCAAGGAAGCCGCCGCGGCCGGCGAGAGCCCCGTGCGGCTGAACCTGATCGCGGCCTGGCGGGAAGCAACGGTCTTCACCGCGGCCGAGCGCGCCGCACTGGAGCTGGCGGAGCAGGGAACCCGGGTCGCGGACGCGGCCACCGGGGTCAGCGACGACGTGTGGGCGCGCGCCGCCCAGCACTACGACGAGGAGCAGCTCACGGCCCTCGTGCTGCTGGTCTCGTTCATGAACACGGTGAACCGGCTGAACATCATCACCCAGCAGCCGGCCGGCGACTACCAGGTCGGCCAGTTCCACTGAACCGCCACCGCAGCTGGCCCAGGTCAGGCCCACCGGGGCCAGGACGCCGTGGTCGAGGCGGGCAGGGCGGTCGCGGTACGAGCGTTGTCTGCTTCGCCCGCACATCGGGTGATCTTCGAAGGCGCCTCACCGGCGCGGGTCCGGACGGGCACACAGACCGCAATGGGGGGATGACCGCATGGGCGAGGTCGAGGAGCTGCGGCCGCTGCTGTTCTCGGTCGCGTACCGGATCCTGGGCAGCGTGGGCGAGGCGGAGGACGCGGTGCAGGAGACCTGGCTCCGCTACGACGCCTCGAGAACCCGGCCCGAGTCGACCAAGGCGTTCTTGTCAGCCACGGTGACCCGGATCGCGATCGACGTGCTTCGCTCCGCCCGGGTACGGCGGGAGAAGTACGTCGGACCGTGGTTGCCCGAGCCGCTGCTGGATGATCCGTACCAGGACCCGGCCCGCGCGGCGGAGCTGGCCGACTCGGTGTCGATGGTGGCGCTGCTGCTCCTGGAGCGACTCAGCCCGCTGGAGCGGTCGGTGTTCGTGCTGCGGGAGGTCTTCGCCTTCGGCTTCGACGAGATCGCCGCCGCGGTGGGGCGCTCAGAGGCGGCGTGCCGGCAACTGCTCGTACGGGCACGCCGCCACATGCACGAGGGACGGCCCCGGTTCGAAGCGGACCGCCAGGACCGGCAGGAACTGGCGAGGCGGTTCTTCGAGGCACTGACGCAGGGAGACGTGGACGGACTGCGGAATCTGCTGTCGGCCGACGTCCAGCTCGTCGGGGACGGCGGTGGCAAGGCACCGCAGCTGGCCAGGGCCGTCGCCGGCGCCGAGAACGTGGCCAGGCTGCTCGCCGCCGTCTACCCGCTCATGGCCCGGATCGACATCACGTTCGAAGCGCACGAGGTCAACGGGCAGCCGGGGGCGCTCTTCCGCGACCGCGACGGCAAGATCCTCCACATCCTCGCCCTCGACACACTCGACGGGCAGGTCCAGACGATCCGCGCGGTCATCAACCCCGACAAGCTCAGCCATCTCGGCCCGGTCGCCGACGCATGGGCCGTCGACCAGGAAGTGAAGCAGATCCGTAGAGCCCAGTGATCTCCCGACCAGCCTGATAGGGGCCTGATAGGGCAGGACCGGAGGTTTCAGCGCCGCATGCCGATGTCCTGGCGCACGGCTCGTCCGTGACGTCCTTCCAGATTCGAACCGCGGTACGAACCGTGGTCATCCGCCGCGCGAGATCGACCATCGACACACCCACGAGGGGTTCAGTCATGATCCTGATTACCGGAGCCACCGGCGTCGTCGGCCGGGAAACCATCCGCCTCCTGGCCGAGGGGGGAACGAAAGTCGCCGCTGTCACCCGCGACCCGCACGCCGAATTCCCCGCAGGCACACAGCTCGTCCACCCCGCGAAGGTTCCCGCCATCGACGGCGTGGAGGCCATCCTGCTCAGCCCACGTGCCGCCGGATCCACCGCTGTCGACCTGCTGGCCCACGCCCGCGAAACCGGCGCGGCAAGAGTGGTCGTCCTGTCCTCCGTGACCGTGCAGTACCCGGCCGGGCACGCCCGCTTCCGGCAGCAGTTCCACGCGGTCGAGGAAATCGCCAGGGGAAGCGGCCTGGACTGGACGATCCTGCGCTGCGCCGACTTCGCCGCCAACACCCTGGCCTGGGCCGGGCAGATCCAGGCGACCGGGACCGTGCGGGGGGCGTACCCGCACGCGAGGACCTCGACCGTCGACGAGCGTGACATCGCCGCGGTGGCCGCCCTCGCCCTGACCCACCCGCAGCACCGTGGTCGGACGTACCTGCTCACCGGAGAACAGTCGCTGAGCCAGCCGGAGAAGGTCGCCGCGCTCGGCACGGCGCTCGACCGGACACTGTCCTTCGCCGAGGCCGCACCGGACGAGATCCGCCGCGGCATGCTTGCCGTCGGCCTGCCCGACGAGGTACCCGACCGGCTGCTCGGCTCGCTGGCCGACTACGCCCGAGAAGCCGGGCCCACCACCGACACCGTGCGGCGGCTGCTGGCCCGCCCGGCACGCACGTACGCCACCTGGGCGCAAGACCACCGCGCCGCCTTCACCGCGGGAGGACCCCGATGAAACTCACGATCGTCGCCGCCACCGGCGGTATCGGACGGCACCTGGTCGAGCAGGCGGTAGCCGGCGGGCATGACGTCACCGCCGTGGCCCGCCGCCCACGTGACCTGCCGGACGGCGTCAGGGCGGTCGCCGTCGACCTCACCCGACCCGACATGCCGACGCTCACCGCGGCGGTACGCGGTGCCGACGCCGTACTGTCCGCGCTCGGCCCGCGAAACCCGCGCACGGACGCGGGCATCACCTCGCGTGGCACCCGCGCGATCGTCGCGGCGATGCAGGCCGAGCACGTGCGGCGGATCATCATCGTCAGCGCCGCACCCGTCGGACCGGTGCCGGTGCCTGGCCGGCCGACGCCACCCAGGCACGATCCCGGCGACGGCTTCTTCATGCGCCACCTGGGAGTCCGGTTGACCCATGCGATGTTCGGCCGGCACTACGCCGACCTCGCCGTCACCGAGCAGACCCTGCGCGACAGCGGACTGGACTGGACGGTGTCGCGCCCGCCCAAGCTCACCGACAAGCCCCTGACCGGCAGGTACCGGACCGCGTGGAACCGCAACATCCAGGGCGGATTCTCCGTGCCACGCGCCGACGTCGCCCACCACATGCTCGCCATGGTGACCGAGCCGGAGACCGTCGAGCAGGTCGTCGGAATCGCTACCTGACGCATACCAGCCACGCACACGACCCGGGCTGCGGGAGGAAAAGCGGGCGCCGACCCGCGACGGTCACCAACAGTGTCAGGAAGACGCCTCGGCCGTCCCGCCCGCCCCCTCGCCGCCCGGGTCACCCATCACGAAAGAGCGTGATCATGACGAAGTACGCCCGTTTCATTAGCCTCGTGTGCGCGGGTCTGTTCGCCGGATTCCTCACGTCAGTCCTCGTCCTGGAACTCTCGCTGCGCGGCTTCGACAGCACCGTCTACACCCAGGTCCGGCTGGTAGAACTCGACTCCCTCGACAAACTCGCCGTCGCCACACTCCTGCCGGCGCTGATCGCTACAGCAGTACTGGCCTACCAGACCTACCGAACGAACACCCGATGGTGGACCGTGGCCGCACTCGCCCTCCTGGTCTTCGTTCTCGGCCTCACGCTCATCGTCAACCTGCCCATCAACTCCGACCAGCTGCACTGGAACGCCCAGTCCCCGCCCTCCGACTGGACCGACGTACGGGACCGCTGGCAGATCGCCCACGCCGTTCGGACGGTGGCCGCGGTCCTCGCCTTCGCGGTCCTCGCCCTTGCGGTGGCGTTGCCTCGTACACGTCGTTCAAGCTCGCCGAACACCTCAGCGCGGAGCGCGGCTGCGCGCATGAGGTGAGGGAGTCCAACGCCAGTGTGTGAGGACAGAGTTGGACTCCCTCGCGACCGCACTCCACGCCGCCTCCTCCGCCATGGTCACGTGGATCAGTTCACCAGTGTCGTGGTCGATGATCCGGACGGTCGGCTCGGCCAGGATCTTTGCCCGGCGGCGGTCCTCGCGGGAGTTGGTGCGTGGGTAGCGGCGTCCTTGGTGTTCGAAGGACTCGCCGAGCGGGATGGGGTGTGGCGGCTTTCAGCATGCGGGAGCCACCCACTGGGCCCACCCTTCGGGCTCGGCCACGGCCCAACTGTGGCCAGATCCGAATGCCACAGGGCCGCGCGGACCTGGGCGAGGGTGAGGTTGGGGTCGCTCGCCAGGGTTCGCGGCAGTGTGCCGTAGGTCGTGCGGGGTCCAGCGGGCTGGCGGGGACGGCCTCGCGGTCGTCGGTGCCCTTGGTCACCACGTAGATCAGTTGCTTGGCCCCGTCAACGTCACCCCGGGTGACGCCGAGCAGCTCGCTGGCCCGGGGCCCGCTGGAGACATAGAGCAGGACGGCCGCCCGGTCCCGGTCGCGGGTCATGGCCGCGAAGAGCTCGTCCCACATCGCGTCGGGAATCGACCTCGGGTCGGTCTGCCGGACACGTGGTCGCAGCCGGGCCCGCCGAGACTGCGGAACCTCGCCGTCCGGCGCCCTGTTCGGGAGGCTTGACGCGCTGGCATCGTGAGGTGTCTGCCGCTATGCCCCGACCAACGAGAGATCAGTCGAACAGGAACCCTGTTCGACTGATCAAGCCTGCCGAACGGTAAGCGGATGGCGTCTCAGCTCTGACGGCACGCGGCGGGATCGTTGTCGACCCAACCGTCAGTGGTGCAGGCAAACAGGGTACTGCGGGCGATGGCAACTTCGATCTTGGAGAACTGCCCGTTCTTCGGGTTGGGGCCGCTGTACGAGGCAGTGATGAAAGCTCTGTCGATCACGGTCCCCTGGCACGCAGAGTCCCTGAAGTAGGTGAACGTCATCCCGTCACCCTCCAAGATCGCGATGCCCGTGTTGACCGTGCTGCCGCTGACGGCCTTGCAGGAACTGGCGCCGGCTACTTCGAGCTTGACGCTATTCGTTCCGCTGAGCAGGTTGGCCGAGCCGGTCTGGAAAAAGACCGGGGTCGACGAACCGTCGGAGTTCCGCAGTGCGGCGGAGGTCGAGCCGGTCGTCGCAGCGAACATTCCGATCCCGGCTCCAGCGGCGAGCAGCAGGGCAAGGAGACGGCTCGGGCGTGTCTTGATCGGCATAGTGCTTCCTAACGGGGAGGCCAGTAGTGCGTGTCCAGAACTTTGCGGAGCCCCGCATGGGCATAGAGGCAGATACCCCCGACGTGGGACCCATGCGCATGAGGAAGT
Source organism: Streptomyces bottropensis ATCC 25435 (assembly GCF_000383595.1). NCBI lineage: Bacteria > Bacillati > Actinomycetota > Actinomycetes > Kitasatosporales > Streptomycetaceae > Streptomyces > Streptomyces bottropensis. Next base: position 5,201,480 of record NZ_KB911581.1, read on the forward strand.
AGCTCCTGGTAGCCGGACCGCACGGGAACGATCCAGGTCTTGCCCAGCCGGCGGGCTGCCGACCGGGAGGGACGGCTCAGCGCACCAACCGCTTCGCTGAAGACCTGACGGAGTGAGGTACCGACAGCTTGGGCAGGTCACGTTCGCCCCGGGTGACGAGGCCGCCATCCGCGACGACTTCCTCTGCGGGGCCGGTGGGCTGAGGGTATGACTCAGCGGGAGGTGTCGAAGACTTCGTCGCGGGTGGCCGAGAGCGCACTCTCCAACGCGCCGCGCAGCACGGGGTGTTCACGGACGCCGCCGACGACGAGCCGGGGCTGTGGTGCGGCCAGCTCCTCCAGTTCGGCCTGGACCAGGGCGCGCAGCGGTTCCCCGCCCGAGGTGAGCGAGGCGCCGCTGAGGACGACGAGTTCGGGGTCGAGGACGGAGACGAGGGAGGCGAGACCGGTGGCGAGGTGGGTCGCGTACGTCTCCAGCAGTCGCCGGTGAGGGCCGTCGTCCGCCTCCGCGGCCCGTGCGACGAGGGCGGCGGCGACCTCGGCGTACGGGCCTGACGGAATGTCCTGGACGCCGAGGTCACGGGCCAGCTTGGGGATCGCCTGCGAACCGGCCAGCTCTTGGTAGCCACCGCTGCCGGCCTTGCTCACCTGCCGGACCAGAGGGGTGCCCGGCACCGGCAGGAAGCCGACCTCGCCGGCGCCGCCGGTCCAGCCGCGGTGCAGCCGCCCGCCGAGGACCAGCGCGGCACCGAGGCCGCCCTCGTTCCACAGCAGCACGAAGTCGCCGTGCCCGCGGGCCGCGCCGAGCCGCTGCTCGGCCACGGCGACGAGGTTGACGTCGTTCTCGTACCCGACCGGCATCGGCAGGGCGGCGGCGAGATCGTCGAGCAGCGTGGGAGAGTGCCAGCCGGGCGGGTGGGAGGCGTAGCGCAGCCGGCCGTTGTTCGGGTCGAAGGCGCCGGGGGTGCCGATGACGAGCCGGTGGACGTCGTCACGGGCGAGTCCCGCCGCCTTCACCGCGCCGTCCAGGGCGGCGGTGACCTGCTGGACGACGGGCTGGGCGAGACGTCTGCCCGTGGTCGGGAACTCGTACGAACCCACCGTGCGGCCGGTGACGTCGGCGACGGCGGCCCGGACCCGCTCGGGGGTGACATCGAGCCCAGCGGCGTACGCGGCGGCTGGGTTGACCTCGTACAACTGGGCGCTGGGGCCCGGGCGGCCCTCGCTGGTACTGGTCGCCAGGACCAGCCCGGATGCCTCCAGGCGGGCCAGCAGCTGGGACGCGGTCGGCTTCGAAAGGCCGGTGAGCTTCCCGATCCGTGTGCGGGACAGCGGACCGTGCTCCAGGAGGAGGTCCAGGGCGGCACGGTCGTTCATGGTACGCAGCACGCTCGGGGTGCCGGGCGTACCGGCGGTTACTGCCATGGGGTCGACACCTGCCTTTCAATTGTCCAGATTCGCAGTGAACGCTCAGTGCTCGCCTTCCTCGTGGGCTTGGTGCCGTTCGTGGTTGGCGCAGGGTTCTCCTGCTTCGGCGTCGCACTGGCCGGGTGTGGGGCGGCCGGGGGCCGGCGTCTGGGTGTCCGTGCGGGGCTGCGCCTCAAGGATCAGGCATGGCTGGGCATGGATGCTGATGGGGGATAGGGCCGGCGTGCTGGGGGTCGGCCAGGAGAAGCGGGCTTCGGGGACTGGGTTCAGTCGTAGAGGGCCACTCTGGGTGCGACCGTGGTCTTGGCATGTGGGGTGATGACGGTGAGGCGGTAGACCTCGGTCAGGGTCTGGCCCGGGTGCAGGGTGCGTCGGGCGGTCGAGAGGTCGGTGAACAGGGTGCCGGTCTGGGTGCCGACCTTGACGGTTTCCCAGCAGCCGTCCGTCTGGCGATGCTCCAGAGTGATGTCCGAGGGGGACAGGAACGGGCCCGTGTCCGGCGAGACCACCAGGAGCTGTGGGGCTACCGTCCGGTCCGTGGCGGCGTCGTTGCGGTAGGTGACCGTGAATGTGTGCTGCCTGGTGTCGGCCGGGAGGGGTCTCGTACGCAGGTCGACGAAGCCGGTGGGTGAGACGGGCGGCTGCACCTGCACCTGTGTCCGCGTCTGCGTCTGCGTCTGCGAAGAGACTGACGCGGCTCCCGCCGTGGCCAGGCCGGAGACGCCTACGAGGAGGGTCACGGAAGCGAGCTTGCGACGAGAGTTCTTCGACGGCACGATCGTTGATCCTTCGGGTTCGCTGGGGTAGCGCTGCGCACGGGCAGCCTAGGAGGCGACGGGTGGTCGGCGGATCGGCCAACCGCCCGCCCCTTCCGCACGCTCGTGCGGAAACATGGGGGCTCCTGCTGGGCAACAGAGTCGCCGAAGAGGCCGGTGCGATGCCATCGGTGGTTTTACGGATCCGCTTACGGATCCCCTGACCTGGAGGCTCCCCTGGCGCCGAGCGGCATCTCGTTCCGTGGTACACGCCGACTCGCCTGCCGGCCCAGAAGGAGGCGCAGGGAGTCCCATGAGCGGGTGCTGGCGATAGGAGTCCGGCCGCAGGCAGCACTGACTGCGTCCCGGCGTTGCGGAGTGCAGGAGGCGACAAACCACCCCGCGGTCTGCCGTGATAACACAGGGAACGCCCGGCGAGTCGTTCCGGGAGACCGGCATAGTATCCCCAGCCGTAGCTGGTCCACTGCCGCACCTTTTCATCGCCGGGATGGACGGACGTGTATGAGTTGCGACGGTTCCGGATCCGGGCAGGCCGAGTCGATGTCCTCGCAGTGGCGCTGCAGGACACCGATCAGGGAGGACGGCACGCGAGAACGCGACCCCTGTTCGTGATCGAAGGCTTCGACAACCTTGATCATCAGGGGCCGCGTCTCTCGTTGCCGAACCGGGCGAGCCACCCACGGTGGCGCGTACGCAGGCGGTCAGTTCATCTCGCCGGCTGAGAACGCATCAGCCCTGAGGCAGGTGACCGCCTCGGGTGGCCGAAGGTGCGGCCGACGAGTCAGCCCCAGGCTTTGTTGAGCTGGTTCCCCAAGCCTTGTTGAGCTGGTTGGTGTAACCCCGGTAACCCGCCCGGTTCGGGTGGAAGGCCTCGGACAGGTTGTTCAGGTCATGGATCCACGGGTTGGAGCCGCACGCCCCGTGGTCCTCAAACGTGTCGCGCATGTCGACGAACGTGACCGACTGCCGCTCTGCCGCGGCTTTGGTGCCCTCGGCCAGCGCGTCGGCGAAACCGTTCAGATAGGTGCGCTTGGCGGCGCTGAAATCAGTCACCGGGCACTTCCCTGTCGAGGAGAGCCCCTGCGGGTAGCCGAGTACGATGATCTTGGCCCGCGGCGCCCGGGTCTTGATGTCCTTGTACAAACCGGCGAGGTCGGTCACCATCTGCTTCGTGGCGTAGGACGACATCGACGACGTGGACTTCTTGCAGTGGCTGTCCGTGTTCGCAAGGCAGTCCAGAACCACGGTGCTGAACTGGGCATCATTGCCGCCCACCGTGATGGTGACGATGTCGGTGCCGCCGTTCACGGCGGACAACTGCTTCTTGCGCACGTCCGCGATGGTCGCGCCGCTGCAGGAGACGTCCTTGAGCGCGTACTTCGAGTGTGCGGCCTGCCACAGGGCCGGGTAGTTGAGCCTGCTGCGCTTGCACTTACCGCTGGTGGTCTTGTAGGAACCCGCGCCGACCCCGGAGGCGTACGAATCTCCGAGAGCCACGTACTGCATCTCTCCCGCGGCCTGGGCGGGAGCGCTCGCCATCGCCGTCAGTCCGCCGAATACCATCACGGCACTCGCGGCAATCGACGTCAGTATCGGGGTTCTGTTCTTCGTCGTCAGGCTGGTCATGCTGGTCTCCGACTTCTGTGTGGGGGTGGGTTGCGCGGTCATGTTGAAGCGGACCATCGGCCTCGTCGCCGACCTGATACGTCGGCGACGAGGCCAGATGCATTCTGTCTGGCGGAAGGCCGGACCTGGCCGGCCTGTCGGCATCGTGCTCGGCTGGAGATCGTCCTGGTGGAGGACGGCGCCCGAGGAGTGGAATCCGTCCCCGGCGTCCGGGTGGACGAGGCGCCGGGCAGCGGTGACGACGGGATCGTGGGCCTCGTGGCGGATTCGCCCTACCGCACCCGCCTGGTCGTCACGGCCGACCCCGAACTGCGAGGCTGATGACCGAACTGGGCGCGGAGGTCACCGGCCCACGGACCGGGGGCCACCGGCCCAGCAGCCGTTCACGGTCGCGGCGAGGCCGTCCATCGCGTCCCTGATGGCGCTGTTGCTGGCCGTGGAGCCGTTCTCCACGAAGGAGAAGACCTTCCACCGGCCGTCCTTGCCCTGGGTCAGGCCGCTCAGTGCGATGGCGCCGGTGAGGGTGCCGGTCTTCGCGTGCACCTTGCCCACGGCGCACTTCGAGTTCGCGTCGTCGAAGCGGCCGAACTCCGTGCCGAGCGTGCTGCCAGTCTCCCCCGAGACCGGGAGGCCTTCACGGATCGAGATCAGCTGGTGCTCGTAGCGCTTCTCCGTCAACAGGTCGAGGATCTCCGCCAGAGTCCGGGCCGGGATGCGGGTGTCACGGGAGAGGCCGCTCCCGTCGTACATCTCGAAGTTCTCCAGCGACACCCCGTACTGCCGGCTCAGCACATCGCGTACGACCGCCGTGCCGCCCTCGAACGTGGCGGGCTGCCCGGCGCGCAGCGCGGTCATCCGCAGCAGGGTCTCGGCGGTGTTGCTGTCGCTGGGCTTGAGCATGTGGTGGACGATGTCCGACGGCTTGGCGGACATGTGGCGGGTCACCAGTACGTCGGTGATCTTCGCCGTCCGGCGTGTGATCTCGGCGTCCACGGTGATGCCGTAGGTGGCGAGTTGCTCGGCGAAGGCCTGTCCGGCGTCGACGGAGGTGTCGTTGACGGCGTGTCCGTCGACGACGAGGGCGCGGACCGGAGCGATGTCGCCGGGGAGGTAATCGGCCTTCCAGCCGCGCGCCAGGGTCGGTTCGGGCAAGAGGCTGTCGTCCACGGCGACCTTCACCCTGGTGCCCGCGGCCTTCAGCCTGACCGCCGCGTCCTTGGCCATCGCGGCGAGGTCCGCGCTGGTCAGGGTCCGGTCGCCGCCGCCGACGACGAGGGTGAGGGTGCCGTGGCCGTAGACAACCCGCGTCTCGAACTGGTGGTCCGGGCCGAGCACCGTCAGGGCTGCGGTCGCGGTGGCGAGCTTGGTGTTGGATGCCGGCATCAGCCTCGGCGTCCAGCACCACGCCGCTGACGTTGGCGCCCAGGCGCTCGTCGATGACGCGGGTGTCGAGGTTCGCGGCGATCGCCCGGTCGGCGGAGTCGAGGCCTTCGTCAGTGTCCGTGGTTCGGACGGCTCTGGCCGTACCACCGCGCTCGTGAGGGGGTGTCGCGATGGTGTTCCCGTCGGCGGCGAAGGCCGACGGGCCGACGAGCGCCGCCGACGCGACGGACACGGCCATGGCCAGTGTCAGGGCGCGGCGGGCGCCCACACCGAATTCTCGTACCGGGTGGCTGTCCGGGGCCGGGTCGGGCGCGCTCACAAGCAGTCCTGCGCGGCGTTTCGATGTTACGAGGGGTATCACAGTTCTCCTGGTGAGATGCCGGTATCAGAACCTGATTCCGCCATGTCCCTGCCAGCGGACGGGACCGCTTTGCTCGGATCTTCTCGTTGGGTTCTTGATCTTGCTGGGCAACACAGTCGCCGCAGGGGTCTGTGCGGCGCCATCGGGGGTTTTACGGACCGGGTACGGATCCCCTCGTGGCCCGGCGGCTCGGCCGGGCGCTGACGCCCCAGGTCCTCACTCGTTGTCGTCCCCGCTCGGCGACGCGGCTGCCGGCCCAGAAAGACGGGCTGTCTCAATCCGCGGGAGCGGTACGTCAGGGGATCCGTACCCGGTCCGTAGAACCACCGATGGCATCGCGTCGGCCCCCGCGGCGACTCTGTTGCCCAGCAGGAGCCCGCATACCTCCGCACACGGGCGGATCGCCCTTGCGGTGGACGTGAGCAGGGCGCCTTCGCGACGCGGAGCAGATGGTCCCAGGCGAGTCCGTCGGGCGTGCGGAAGGTTCGGCCCCGGCCAGGGCCGGACCGGCGGGCGGCTACCACCGCGAGCGAACGCCCCGCACTGCGAGCTGAGGCGACCGCATACGAGCCCTTGAGGGCCATGCGGTCACCGCCTCGCTCCTGCGAGCGGTCGGTGGTCTGGCCATCCGTACGAGCACGAGAGAGCAGCCGGATCCCCGGCAGCCATTCGACCCCAGGAAAGGACCGTGGTGGTGGACACCGTCACGACAGCCGGGCCTCAGGACGGCCCGACCGACCGCCCGTCATCCAGCGCCTGCGAGGTGCGCGGCGCGGAGGACGGCGGCCGTGCATCTGCCTGACGTTCGACGGCACGCCCTCCCTGAGTCTTCCCTTCCCCCGCCACCACTGGAGTCGTCATGCCACAGCGGTTGAACCCCGCGCTCCCAGATCCAGTAAATACGGCGGCGGAGACCGAAGTTGTCGCCGTTGCGTATCCGGTCTCAGACGCGATGCCGCGTGCCGACGTACCGAGGAGCGCCCTGTGGTTGCGGTGCTCGGGAGGGACTTGGGAAAGCCTGTACTGGCAGGCATGTGCGGGCTTCGCGCTCCTGCTGGGGGTGGTCACGACGCTTGCCACACACCGGGTGTGGGGTGTCTGCGCCGCGGCCGGATACACCAGTGCGGCGGTGCTGGCCCGTCGGGCGCCGAACGCGTGGGGCCGGGGCAGCGCCATGGCCGCAGTGGCGGGAACGGTACTCGTGCCGCTGGCGCTGCTGATGCTGCTGAGGACAGCCCAGTCCGAAGTCGGCGTCGTAGAACGCTCCGCCGACCTGCTGCTGAGCAACGGCACACCCTACGCCTCGAATCCCGCCGACGTGGACGACTTCAATCCATATCTGCCCGGGATGGCAGTCTTCGGCTTGCCACGGGCGTTGTTGGGCGACATCCCGCTCGCCGATGCCCGGCTCTGGTTCGCTGCGGTCTTCCTCACGGCCATGGCCTTGGCCGCCCGGTACGTGAGGGACGTTCCCGAGAAACACCCGCGGGAGGGCCTCGGCCCGACGCCGTCGGGCAGCGCCGCGCTGCTGCTCGCGGGGTTCCCGGCCGTGGCTCTGCCCCTTGTGGTGGGCGGTGTCGATCTGCCGGTGATCGGACTGATGTGCCTGGGGCTGGCGCTCGCCGGCCGGGCCGGATCGGGGGCGGCGGCCGGGGCGGCCATGGGGGCCGCAGCGGCGCTGAAGTGGACCGCTTGGCCGCTGCTCGCAGTGGGTCTGGCCTTGATCATGGCAACGTCAGGTCGCCGGGCAGCGCTGCGGGCCGCCGGTACGGCCCTGCTCGTGTCCGCCGTCGCAGTGGTGCCCTCCATGCTCGTGGACCCGCGCGCATTCGTCGAGCACGTGCTGCTCTTTCCGCTCGGCGCGGCTGGTACCGGCTCCCCGGCGACCAGCCCGCTGCCCGGATACCTGCTCGCTACCTACGTGCCGGGAGGGCGGGGCATCGCCGTCGGGGCGCTGGTGGCGAGCGCCGTCGCCCTGGCAGTCTCACTGCAGGTGCGACCTCCGCGCACTGTCACAGCTGCCGCCGACCGGCTGGCGCTCGGCCTCGGCCTGGCCATGTGCCTGATGCCCGCCACCCGCTTCGGCTACCTCGTCTACCCCCTGGTGTTCGTCGCATGGTTCCGCCAAGGGCGGGGGGCACGCGTCGCAGGCCCCGGCCGAGCCGCAGAAGCAACCGGACAAAAGGAGAGAACCGACGATGTCCCAGTCGACGGAGCGCGAGGCGTGGCCGTGTGCGCGGACGGGCGCTGCACGTGCGAACAGGCACCTTGCCGTAGTTGCCGCGCTGGCTGCTGCTGCGCTGATCGCAGCACAATTCCTTGCCGCGGGCCAGGAATGTCCGCGGACCACAGGGCCGCAGCGATCAGCGGCAATCGAGGAACAAACCGGTCCGTAGCGGACCCTTTCCGCGCCATGGCCGTTCCTCTGCCCCGCGAGCTGGACAGGGGCGGTCGAGTATGAGGACCGGCGTGGTTCGCGTCGTCATCGTCGACGACCAGGACTTGGTGCGCTCGGGCTTCGCCGCGCTGCTGTCCGCGGAGAGTGACATAGACGTGGTGGGGGAGGCACCTGACGGCAAGCGAGGCATCGAGGTGTCCCGCAGCACGCACCCCGACGTGGTGCTGATGGACATACGGATGCCCGGGATGAACGGGCTTGAGGCCGCCCGGCAGCTGCTCGCTCCGCCGCCGGGAGTGGTGCACCGTCCGAAGGTGCTCATGCTCACCACCTTCGACCTCGACGACTACGTCTACGAAGCGCTGGACGCCGGAGTCAGCGGATTCCTCCTCAAGGACGCCCCGGTCGCCGAACTCCGCCAGGCGATCCGGGTGATCGCCGCCGGTCACGCACAGCTCGCCCCTTCCGTCACCCGCCGTCTCATCGAGGAGGTCACCCGACGCCGCCCCAGCCGACGCCCGGACGCCCGACTGCGGATCAACGGTCTCACTCCGCGGGAGACGGAGGTCCTGCGACTGGTCGCGCGGGGCCTGTCGAACACCGAGATCGCCGAGTCACTTGTCGTGACGGAACAGACCATCAAGTCGCACATGACCCGCGTCCTGGCAAAACTGTGCGCCCGGGACCGAGCCCAACTGGTCATCGCGGCTTACGAGTCGGGGCTCGTCAGATCCGACGGGCAGTTCTGACCGGACGGCGCACAGCACAGCTCCACCCAACTCGGTGCAGTCCGGAGCCCTCCACCGATTCCGGAGGTTCGGCTCTTCAAGCGTGCAGTGTGCGGCGGGTGAGAAGACCGCGGTGATCGCGAAGGACCTGCGGGTGAGTGTGGGGTCGGTGGAGCGCCGGCGTCGGCGTGGGACGGAGCGCGGCCGGGTCCCGGGCGCGGGCCCCGTGCCAAGCTCACCGACGCCGACCGCGTCATGGCCACCGTCCTCTACCTGCGCGAACTCTGCACCCAAGCCGCCCTCGGCGAACTGTTCGCCGTGGACCGAGGAACGATGACCAGGACCATGCAAGGAGCCCCGCCCCCTCCCTCGCCTTCCTGGCCAGGAAAACCGAAGCACCGACAGAGAACAACCCAGCGTGTTGATCCTTTGCGAGCCCGTAGTTGATGAAGAACTCGCGAGGACACTACTCACTCTCGCTCAGGGCTTCTTGACGATACGTCAGCGAAATCTGACGGACCTCATGCCTGCTTCGACGCCAGCTCCACCACCGTGATGTCCGACGGTGCCCCGACCCGCACCGGTGGTCCCCACGCGCCCGCGCCACGGCTGACGTAGAGCTGGGTGTCGCCGTAGCGCTCCAGGCCCGCGAGAGTGGGGTTGGTTGCGTCGGCGACGTACGTCATCGGCCACAGCTGGCCGCCGTGGGTGTGGCCGGAGAGCTGGAGGTCGACGCCGTAGTCGACGGCTTCGTGGATCTGGACGGGCTGGTGGGCCATGAGCACCACGGTCCGCGAGGTGTCCCGGTCCCCGAGCGCCTTGGCGTAGTCAGGGCCCTGGCCCTCGTCCTCACCGTCGAGGTCGTTCACACCGGCAAGGTCGAAATACGGCAGCTCGCGGCGGTCGTTCTCCAGCGGGGTCAGGCCCAGCCGCCGTACCTCCTCGACCCACTGCTCGGCTCCGGAGATGTACTCGTGGTTGCCGGTGACGAAGTAGCTGCCGTGGCGCGCCTTCAGTCCGGCGAGCGGCGCCGCCGCCGGACCGAGGTCGTCCACGTCGCCGTCGACCAGGTCGCCGACCACCGCGATCAGGTCGGGCTGCGTCGAGTTGATCGTGTCGACGACCTTCTGCGCGAAGCCCCGGCCCAGCAGCGGCGAGAGGTGGATGTCGCTGACCACCGCGATCCGGAAACCGTGGGCCGCGCGCGGGAGCTTCGCCAGCGGCACGGTGACCCGCTTGATTTTTGGCCCGCGTACGACGCCGTAGGTGCCGTAGCCGACGGTCCCTACAGCGGCGGCGGCGACTGCGCCGCCGACGACACGGGAGACGAAGAGGCGGCGGGTGGGGTCGGCCGGTGCGGGCGAGGAGGGGGGCTCCGTCGCCGCGGGCGGAGCCGGCTGTCCGGGCTCGGCGGAAGCCGGCTCGGTGGCCGCGGCCGGAGCGGTCGTGGGCTCGGCGGGCTCGGCGGACTCCGCGGACTGTGCGCCCGCCGGGACCGTCTCCGGTTCGAGCTCGCGCACCACCGGCACCGGCCGCTCCGCGGGAGCAGGGGCGGCGCGCCGCGCCACCAGGCGGCGTACGAGTGGCCGTACGAGCTCCCCCGCCAGCAGGGCCAGCAGCAGGTACAGCGAGAGGGCGAGCCACATGAAGCCCGGCCAGGTCAGGGTCTGCTGCAGCCAGAAGGGGGCGCTGGCGAGCTCGGCCGCGAAACCGGCGACCATCAACACCGGCCCGGCGATGAGCACCGCCGTGCCCACGCGTCTGGCGAGGCCCGGCCCGCGTGTCGTGTCGCGCACCAGGCGACGCCAGGCGTACCAGTGCAGAGCCCCGATGGCGCCCAGCACCAGCAGGGCGACAAGGGCGAAGACAATGATCATCACGTTGTACTCCCGATCACACGGTCCGGCGAAGTGCGCGCACTCCGCGCACCCCTATGACCCCGATGGCCGTCCCCAGAGCAAAGGAGACGACGGTGAGCGTCAGACGCACCCAGAAGTACGCCGTCGGATCGCCCGCGTCGTCGAACGCGAGCCCGCTGCCGTCCTGCCACAGGTTCAAGGGGCGGCTGAGCTTCATGCGCTCAGTATCGCCGCCGCCGGCAGTGTCCTCGCACCGGGGTGCGACCCGGCCGGCTCCAGCTACGGATGGGAGACCTCATCCAGGTCGAGAAGTCAGCCACGCTGCGGCAGAACCACAGCGAACTTGGCTGCCGGTGAACCTCTTTCATCCTGTCTTCCCGGGGTGAACGAGGCTGCTCAGGGTGGTGTGATGTGACGAAGCCCCTCGTCGTTGGTGTGGCGATCTCAGTCAACACGCCGACGGCCGGGGGGGCTTCGTTGGTTTCGTATCCTTCCACGCTCGATGTATCGCACGAACTGGTTGAGCACGTTTCCCGGCTCATTTACACGCGAAGGCGTGAACAGGGCGCCCGGCGGAGGAAGTTGGGCTGTTTCCAGCAGGCTCTGCTCGCCCTGGTCCACCTGCGCAGGAACGCGACCCGGGCCCAGCTCGGCGCCGGCTTCGGCGTCTCGGAAGCAACGGCCTGGCGGTACGTGGACGAGACCATCAGCGTTCTCGCAGCCTGGGCACCAGGCCTGCGGGATGGCCTGGCCGGTCGGGGCGAGGACGACTTCGTGGTCGTGGACGGCGCCCTCATCTCCACCGACCGCGTCGCGGCCGACGAGCCGTACCACTCCTGGGCATGCCTCGCGCCCGGGTGTACACCCCGAAGTTGGCACCTGGGTGTGACGTGCCGTCCCGTCCACGCGCCCTACCGTCACCGCGCACTGACCAACCAGAACCGGTTTCGCACGGAGCGCGCATGTACCAGACCATCGACATCGACCACATCATTCACCTGTACCGCACCTACGCCCACGACCTGGACCGGGTCCGGGAGAAGCAGCGGAAGCTGCTCGGCCCGCCGACCTCGCTGAAGGCCCAACTCGACGACATCGAGGCGGAGATCACCTATCTTCTGCTGCGTGACACACGGCCGGAGACGGTGGTGGAGATCGGCACCTTCCACGGCTGGTCCACCACCTGGATCCTCCAGGCTCTTCAGGACAACGACACCGGGCATCTGTACTCGTACGACATCGTGGACCACGTCGTCCGCAACGTCCCCGAGCGACTGTCGACCGGGCGGTGGACGTTCACGCAGGGGGACGCGCGGGAGAACCTGGAGAAGATCCCGGACACCGCGGACTTCCTCTTCATCGACGCGGCGCACTCTGCGAGTTTCGCCCGCTGGTACATCGGCGAGGTGTTCCCGCGCATGCGGCCGGGCATACCGGTGTGCGTCCACGACGTCTTCCACGGCAGCAGGCCGCTGCCGTTCACCGAGGGCGCGGTCGTCCTGCGCTGGCTCGCCGACCGGGAGAACGCCTGCTTCACGGCCTCCCTGGCCCGCGCACCCCAGATTCACGAGCGTCTGAACGACGTGAAACGCACCCTCGCCGTGGGCCACCCTCTGCGTGACAGCAGGGACAATCCCATGATCTTCTTCGCCCTGCGCTGACGTCGTCGGGTGCGCGCGGCCGCCGCAGCACACTGCGGGCCCAGCTCGGCCAGTGGTCGCACGGCCTGTGCGGCGAAGCCTCCAGCCCCTGGGACGTGGCGCTCGGACGCGGCGAGATGATCACCGCCCTCGGCAGCGTCGAGCACCCGGAGGGAGTACCTGGGCCGGTGCCGACGCCAAGGTTTCTGCTCGCGGAGGACCTGGACGCCTTCCTCCGTGACATCGAGCCATACACCAGGCGGATGGTCCCAGTCGGGCCCGCCCGCTTGGGCGCACGGGGCGGCCCAGGACTGCAACGGGGGAGTGTCAGGCGAGGCAGCCTGAGACTGTCGGTGGGGGATGTCGTCGGCCGGGGGCCGAGTCCGGATCCGGGGGAACTGGTCAGTAGTCCATCGCGGGCACTGAGAAATCGGGGAGGCACCCTGATCGCCAGCCCGTCGGCAGGCGCGCCCCGAAGACCTCGCGCTCGATCGGCGGCGGCGGATGTCCCACGTAAGCGGAGAACAGGCGCTGCAGGAGCCGTACGGACAGGCCCTCGGCGCGCGCGAAGTCGGTGACGCGGCGGATGGTGCGGTCGGTACGGATCCGGGTGACCAGGGCCATGGCGAGGTCCGCCTGGGGGTCGGGCTCCATGCGCTGGTCGTACTCCGCCGCTGCCGCCAGACCCATCGCGGACGATGAGGTAAGGGTCAGGTCGACGGAGAGGCCTGAGTGAACCAGCGGAACGTCTTTTCTTCGACGAGGCGGCGCACGGCGGCCTCGTAAGAGCCGACGAACCCCAATGGCGATGATGACCGAGCCGAAGCCGATAGCGCCGAAGACGGCCTTGCGGCCTCTCGTCCAAATCACGCGACGACGGCCGGGCCTCTGATCGCGCTTGGCCACTCGCAGGAGCCGCTGCTCGGCCGGATGTCATGGACGTGTTCCTCCGTCGAGCCTGTGAGCGCGTATCGCGCCGATCTCCTGGCCACGCTCGACTCCAGCTCGGTCGAGGGAGGACCGGAGGAGCGCCTCACCGCGCCGGAGCGGTTCGACTCGTGGGCGACGCCCGAGGTCTGGCCCGGCGGCTACATCGCCTCCTTGGACGTCCGCCTGGTCGCGCACCGCCGCGACCGCGCCGTACGACCGCCTGGGTCCCACACCGCTCGGTCTCGTGGTCGGCGTCCCAGCCAGCCCGCTCGCGTCGTATCTCGCCCTCGTCGACCCCGTCAACAGGATCGCCGTCCGGCAGCTGCCCAGCGCGTGGGTGTTCCCCAGCGTCGATCTGACCGTCCATCTTCACCGACCGCCGCGCGGTCCGTGGACGGGACTGGACACCACCGTCACCGTCGGGCCCTCCGGGCAGGGGCTGACCAGCACCGTCCTGCTGGCGTGTCGACGGGCGCGTCGACACGCCAGCAGACCCTCATGGTTCGGCCGCGACCGGGCCGATACCGGGGCTGGAGGTGTGGGTCGCTTCGGTCGCTGCCTCGGCAGGGCGGCGCGGGTGAGAGTGAGGGGTGTGCTTGATCGGGCCGACGTCGGCGTAGCGGTCGATGAGCGCGGACACCAGGGCCCCGATCAGGCACACGGGGATGGCGGCTACGGAGGCGGCCAGCGCCCACACGATCCAGGCGGGCGGGCCACTCACTTCGGCCGCCGTACGGTCAGGGCGGCCACGAACTGCGTCACGACGGGCGTTCCACCGCGCGGATCGTCGCCGTGACCCGTTACTCGAAGGAACCTGCCCGGCCACGGGCCCTTGACCTCGCGGACGGTGGCCGTACCGGAGCGCGCCGTTGCCCACTGGCGGCCGTACTGGCGGACGCGGGTACCGACGGGGTACGGGTGCTCGGCCACGGTCAGCCCTCCTTCGGCTGCTGTGTCTCGGTGGCGCGGGGCCAGTCGGCAGGGTGAGTGAGCGGAACGAACCCGTCGCCGGCGTCGGCGCACGTGCACCCGGCCGGGCATTCGCGTCCCGCAGAAACAGTGCTCGCCTTCCTCGTGAGAATCGGGCTTCGGGGACTGGTTCAGTCGTAGAGGGCCACTCTGGGTGCGACCGTGCTCTTGGCGTGTGGGGTGGCGACGGTGAGGCGGTAGACCTCGGTCAGGGTCTGGCCCGGGTGCAGGGTGCGTCGGGCGGTCGAGAGGTCGGTGAACAGGGTGCCGGTCTGGGTGCCGACCTCGACGGCTTCCCAGCAGCCGTCCGTCTGGCGATGCTCCAGAGTGATGTCCGAGGGGGACAGGAACGGGCCCGTGTCCGGCGAGACCACCAGGAGCTGTGGGGCTACCGTCCGGTCCGTGGCGGCGTCGTTGCGGTAGGTGACCGTGAATGTGTGCTGCCTGGTGTCGGCCGGGAGGGGTCTCGTACGCAGGTCGACGAAGCCGGTGGGTGAGACGGGCGGCTGCACCTGCACCTGTGTCCGCGTCTGCGTCTGCGTCTGCGTCTGCGAAGAGACTGACGCGGCCGCGGCCGCGGGCGCTGGCTGGGGGGTCGCCGTGGCGGCCCCTGAGGTGGCCAGGCCGGAGATCCCTACGAGGAGAGTCACGGAGGCGAGCTTGCGACAAGTGCTCTTCGACGGCACGATCGTTGATCCTTCGGGTTCGCTGGGGCAAAGCTGTGCAGCATAGGAGTCGGCGGATCGCCCGACCCTTCCGCACGCCAGGGCGGAGGTATGCGGGCTCCTGCTGGGTAACAGAGTCGCCGCGGGGGCCGACGCGATGCCATCGGTGGTTTTACGGATCCGCTTACGGATCCCCTGACCCGGCGGCTTACCGGTCGCCGAGCCTCATCTCGTCATCGTCGTGCATACCCGCAGACCGTGCGGGCGGCCTCCCTCCTCACCGCATGACGTCCGAGACTCAGATGCCGGGCTGGGGTACGTCGAGGATCTGTTCCGCCCAGATGGTCTTCCCGCCGTCGGCGTGGCGGGTGCCCCACCTGCGGGTCATCTGGGCTACCAGCAGCAGGCCGCGGCCGCCCTCGTCGTAGGTGTGGGCCCGGCGCAGGTGGGGGGCGGTGTTGCTGGCGTCGGAGACCTCGCAGATGAGGTGGTGGTCGTAGATCAGCCGTAGCTTGATGGGCGGGGCGGCGTGACGGATGGCGTTGGTGACCAGTTCGCTGACCACGACTTCGGTGACGAATGATGCCTCCGTCAGGGCCCAGGCGGCGAGCTGGGCGGCGACGAGCTGGCGGGCCTGGGCCACGATTGCCGGATCGGCGGGCAGGTCCCAGGCGGCGACGTGCCGGGCGTCGAGAGCGTGGGTGCGGGCGAGGAGCAGGGCTATGTCGTCAGCACGGTCCTCGGGCGGCAACGCGCCGATCACTGTGTCGCAAAGGACGTCCAGGTCGGCCGCAGGACGGCCGAGTGCTTTGCGCAGCCGTGCCAGCCCCTGGTCGATGTCCAGGTGGCGGGATCCGATCAGGCCGTCGGTGTAGAGAGCGAGGATGCTTCCTTCGGGCAGCGCGATCGAGGTGGCCTCGAACGGCAGGCCGCCCAGGCCCAGCGGAGGGCCGACGGGCGCCTCCAGCAGGTCCACGGTGTGGCCTCGGATCAGGGCGGGCAGGGGATGACCGGCGCTGGCCAGTACGCACGTTCGTGAGACCGGGTCGTAGACGGCGTACAGGCAGGTGGCGCCGAACCCCCCAGCGGTCTCGACGGCCGGGTCGGTCTGCGACATGCTGCCGGTGCCCGCCTCTGCCGCCAGCCGGATGACGAGATCGTCGAGGCGGGTGAGCAGTTCGTCGGGCGCCAGGTCGACATCGGCCAGCGTGCGCACGGCGGTGCGCAACCGGCCCATGGCGGCCGCCGCTTGGATGCCGTGCCCGACCACGTCGCCGACGACCAGGGCGACCCGTGCGCTCGACAACTCGATGACGTCGAACCAGTCGCCGCCCACTCCGGCGAGTGCACTGGCAGGCAGGTACCGGGAGGCGACCTCCACGGCCTGCTGCCGCGGCAGCTGTTGCGGCAGCAGGGTCTGCTGGAGTGCTGCCGCCATGTCGCGCTCGTGCGTGTACCGGCGGGCGTTGTCGATGAACACGGCGGCCCGGCCGGTGATCTCCTCGGCAAGCAGCAGATCGTCCTCGCTGAAGGACTCCTGCCGCTGATGGCGGACGAAAACGGCGATGCCGAAAGTGGTGCCGCGCGCACGCAGAGGCACGGCCATGACGGAGTGCATTCGCAGCGCGCGTACCGCGGCTTCTCGGCGCGGGTGCCCCACCGACCAGTCGATGTCCGACGGATCGAACTTCGCATGGAGCACGGCCCGGCCTGTGGCGAGGCACTCGGCAGTCGGGGAGTCGGCGGCGTAGACGTCCACCTCGCCGAGGGGGACGACCGCCTCAGGAGTGCCCGGGAGTACGGACTGGTGGGCCACACGGCGCAGGCGGACAGCGCCCGGTCTGGCGGATGCGGGCACCGGGCCGGGGGCTGGATCGGGGAGCAGATCAACGGTGGCGAAGTCGGCGAACTCCGGCACGGCCACCTCAGCCAGCTCTTGCGCTGTGCGCGCCACATCGAGGCTGCTGCTGATCCGGGCGGTGGCGTCGTTGAGCAGCTGCAGCCGCTTGCGCGCCCAGTACTGCTCCGTTATGTCGTGGCTGGCCAACGCCATGCCGCATACGGCGCCGCCCTCGTCCCGCACCGGATACGCGACGTGGGACCAGGCATGCTCCCGGCTCTCGCCGGGGGTCTTCGCGTAGGTCTCCACATGCTGCGGCTCCTGGCTTTCCAGCGCCAGGCGCACGGCCCGCTCCAGCCGTGCGACTTCCGAATGGAGGTCGCACTCCGAGAACCGCAACCCGCGCATCTCGGTCTCGGTGAGGCCCAGCGCGTTCTCCGCGAAGTTGCTGGCCCCGCGCACGCGCAGACGCGTGTCGAACACAATCGTCGCGCAGCTGGGCGACTGCTTGTGCATCCACTCCTCGAGCGCCTTGTCCTGCGGGGTCGCGGCCCCGGCTAGGGAACAGATCACAAGCCGGTCCCGGCCCGTATCCGTCATCGCCCGACGGTGAACGAGCAGACCGGCCTCCACCGGATGCCCGTCCCGGTGGCGCAGCCGCACCCGGCCGCTCCACCTCCACAGTGCCTGGATCTCGTGCAGCGTCTCCGAGGGGAGTTCTTCATCGAGCAGACGTGCGGCGGGCGTGCCGACGATGTCGTCCGGCGGATAGCCCAGCAACTGGCGGGCGCCTTCGTTCCAACCCGTCACGATGCCCCGCCCATCGACTACGGCCCGCGCCGAGCCACCGTCGCCGAACGCGTCGGCAGGCAGGTCCGGGTGTTCGGCGCTGCGAGTCCATCGCTGTTCCATCGCCGCCTCACTTGCACCTGGGGCGTAGGGGCCTTCGGCCGGGCGGAGCACCGCGCGTCGCCCCACCGGATATCCATTATTGCTACGCCGCCCACCGACGGCATCCAGTGAGCGCGGGAGAGGCTCCCACTGACGGTCGTATGAAGCCGAGTCCGGGCGTGCCGACCCTGTCCCGGGACAGGTCGAGGACTGCACGGGCCGGCCGGCCTGATGTGCACCGTTGCCGTGTCGGGAAGGGCCCAAGCCTGGCGAGCGCGGTGGTGACCGTTCCGTGCAGGGCCAGTGGTCTGGCAGATCACCGAACGGCAGCCGCAGCTTCTTGGACCCACCCCCGGATCCGATGCGTTTGTCGCCCCGGAAGTTCTCTCCTTCCGAACGGGAAACAGGCGTACTGACCTGGTCGCATCTGGCCGATTCGCTGCCCGCTTCTGGTCGCTGTGTGACGCAAGCCGAGTGCGGCGCCGTTTACGCAGGTCAACAACACCGTGCTACTGCTGTATCGCAAGAAGTTGTCCCGTCTCGCGGGCGCCCAACAGCGCGGCGACCTGAGTTCGGGAGGTGAAGCCGAGTTTGTTCAGGATGTTCTCGACATGTGTGTCGACGGTACGTCGTGTGATGAAGAGCTCGGTCGCGATCTCCTTGTTGGTCTTCCCCTTGGTCAGCAGGCCTGCCACTTCCCGTTCGCGGGGGGTGAGTGGCAGGGCCCCGTTCCCTGCCTGGCTGGGATCCGGTTCCTTGCGGAGTGCATAGGCGACGGCTTGGTCCTTGCTGAGACGGCGCCCGTCCTTCAGTGCCTTGTTGTAGGCACTCGGGCCGAGGCTCTCCCGGGCCTGATCAAGGTACTGGGCGCTACGGGCGATCCACGCCTCGAAGCGGTGGGGAATGTTGAACGCCTCACCGAGGGCGGTTGCCGCGCTCATGAGCCGCGTGGCGCGTTCCGCGTCGCCGCGATCCGCCTCGGCCAAGCCGAGGAAGTCCAGGGCGATGCATATCCCGAACATGTCATCAAGGTCGGATTTGCGGGTGAGTGCCTCGCTCAGCAGTGCCATCGCATCTGCGTGCCGGTGCTGGAGGAGCGCGGCGTGGCCCAGATGCATGACGGCCCAGGACAGCAGCCACTTCTCACCGTGGGCACGACAGTGACCGTAGGCCTCCTCAAGGACCGGGACGGCGCGGTCGGGTCGGCCGATGCAGCACCACGCCATCCCCAGGAACACCTGTGAGTGGGCGAGGTGTGGGGTGGAGCCGGTGGCCTGGCGTTCCCGTCGTACCGCTTCCTCGAAGCAGGCCACGGCAGCCTCGAGGTTCCCCTGGAAGAGGTGGGCGATGCCACGACTGAACGTCACGTTGGCGATGGCGGCATCGTCGTCGAACCGCTTGGCCAGGTCATAGCACTCGTCCAGTATCAGCAGTCCGGCGGGGATGGCGCCGCCGAGTACGGTGAAGTGGCCGTTGACCCACAGAGCGCCTACGCGTTCCCGGCTGGGCTCGGGGTCGGCGGCCAGGAGCCGGTCGATCCAGTGCCGCGCTTCGTGGTGAAGCCCACCGATGAACCAGGCAATTCCCAGGTCGGCGGCCATGCGGAGGCCCGCGCGGGCCTCGCCGGGCTCGGTGAGGCAGAACTTCAGGGCGACTCGGATGTTGGGCAGATCGGTCAGTACGGCACACAGCAGCGCGGTTTGATCGGCTCCGAACCAACCCGCTTCCATCCGGGCCGCGAGGCCGGCGAAGTAGTCGCGGTGCGCCTTTCGTGCGGCGTGTTCCCCACCGCTCGCCCTCAGACGACGGAGCCCGTACTGGTGGAGCGTTTCCAGCATGTGGTAGCGCGTGTTGTCGAAGCGCACGATCGATTTTTCGACGAGTTCGTTCAGCGCATGGTGCACCTCGTCGGACAGCAGTTCACCTTCGGTGCCCACCCGCTCGACGGCGTCCAGGCCGGCGCCGCCCGCGAACACCGACATCCGGGCCCACAGCACGCGCGCGGCCTCGGAGCACTGCTCATGGCTGTGGTCCACCGTTGCGAGCAGGGTACGGTGCCGTGGCGGTGCGGTGCGGCTGCCGGAGGTGAGGACCCCGAACCGGTCCTCCAGTCGCTTGAGGATCTCGGGGACGGGCATGCTGCGCGTGCGGGCGGCGGCGAGTTCGATGGCCAGTGGCAGCCCGTCCAGCCGTCGGCACAGGGCGAGGACCGCTTCCTGGTTGTCGGGGGTGAGAGAGAACTGGGGGTCGGCCGCCGAGGCCCGGCTGAGGAAGAGACGAACGGCGTCGTACCGGTCGGCGGCCTCTTTCGTCCGGTGCTGACCCTCTTCCGGTACGGACAGCGGTGGGGTGAGGAACACGCTTTCCCCGTCGATGCGCAGGGGCTCGCGACTGGTGACGAGTATGCGCAGATTCGGGCAAGCGCGCAGCAGATCGGGCGCCAGCTTCGCACAGACATCAATTATGTGTTCGCAATTGTCGAGAAGGAGCAGCAAAGATCGGTCGCCGATACTGTCGACCAATCCGGCGGTACCCGTTCCGGCGCGCATGGCCATGGGCAACGTGGACAAAACCTTCAGCGCGAGAAGGTCCTCCTCGATCACCTCGGCGAGGTCCACCAGCCAGGCACCGTCGGGAAGTGTCGCCTGTACATGGCGGGCGACGTGCAGAGCGAGCCGGCTCTTGCCGACCCCACCGGTTCCGACCACGGTCACCAGCCGTGAGCCCGACAGCAACCGCAGGACTTCGGCCGTCTCCTTCCGCCGTCCGACCGTGCTGGTCAGGTCGGCGGGCAAATTACCTGGATGCGCCCGAGTGTCACCGGCCATGAGGCTGTTCCTCAAATCGTTCTTAATACTACAAATGGAATCTCTAAACTACCTCAAGGTTTCCCCCGAACTCTGAACCGTCCTGCATCATCCCCGTCCGGTAGTGGTGAGAAGTACCGGCTGCTCGCGCCATGCGGCTGTGTCGGCCGGGTTGGCCGGTGCACCGTCGCACACCACATAGTGGTGCGGGGCCATCGCTGAGCGACGGCCGTGCAGAGCGTGGACGCAGGCGCTGTGCAGTTGTGTCAGTTCGGCTGTCGACCACGCAGCGCTCACGCCGGTCAGGTAGCACACGAGGCGATGTTCCAACCGGTCGTCGGGCTCGGGAATCACCTGGAAGACCGGCCGGCTCGGTTCCGCCAGTGAGGCCAAGGCGGTGGCGACCAGCTCATGCATGTCATCCAGGTTGATCCAACATCCGTCGGACATCAGCCATCGCGGGCTTCGGACCACGGCTGGGAGTCCGGTGATGGCCGGGATCTCGCCGAGAGGGAGATCATGCCGCGCGGCCTCGATCAGCAGTGCGGCGATTCCCCTGCCGAACAGCTCCGTGTCTTCGGACCGGAGCTGGGACGGGTCTGCCGACAGGGCGAGGTCGAGTTCATCCTTCATACGGAACGCCCAGAGTTCCAGGCCGCGGGTATAGGGCTCGGCGGGCAGCCAGTCGAGTTGGATCTCCTGCGCCGGATCGCGCGGGTCTTCTTGGCCGGCCCGCTTCCAATCATCCAGGCCCAGCGGGCTGATGTCGTTGAAGACGCAGTCGCGCGCGAAGCTGGTGCCGCGTTCGCATCCTATCCGCCATAGCATTTTCCGCAGCTCTCCAGCATCGAACCAACTGTTCGCATAGGCGAGTTCGGCACTTTCCCGGACGCGGTTCACAAGCCCGTCAAAGGTGGTTCCACTGGTGTCCACGGACAGCAAAGCGTCCTGGGCCACAGTGCCCACATAGTTTCTGACTTCGGGCAGACGACGGTTCCCGGAGATCGTCACGGCCACTGCCCTGCGCTGTCCGGCGAGGTGGGCGGTGAGGGCGCACAGGGCCGTGAGCACGATTTTGGACCGACTGGTGCCGGTGCGCTCAGCGAGTACACCAAGTGCTTCGGCCGCGCTGTGCGACCGGATGCGCAGTCGCCGTACAGAGGTCGGTGCGGACGGCGAGGTGGCGGACGAAGGTGCGGCAGGCAGGGTGAGCATCGCCTGCGGACCGCTGCGCAGTTGGCTCTCCCAGTAGCGCAGTGAGTCGGCGGAGCGGCGGCGTCCTCTGGGTGAGGCCTCGATGACCGCGAGGTCGACAGGATGCACCTCGGCCGCTTCGGGCAGTTCCTGCCCGGCGAGCAGACTCAGCCATTCGCGCTGCACAAGAGCGAGCGCGGCAGCGTCGAAAGCCACGTGGGAAACGGCGAGGACAAGGTAGGCGGGCATCTCGTCGGCGGTGATCACGGCCGCACGCAGCGGCCAGTCGACCGCCGGATCGAACCGCACAGCACGTAGCCGCGCGCCCAACGCATGAGCGCACGCCGCCGGATCGCCCTCGGCGGCATGAACTGCCACCGGCACCTCCCCGGTGCCGCGTACATGCTGATACGGCTCGGGTGCCACGAAGTAGGCGGTACGTAGTGACTCGTGACGCTCCATCAGCACGCCCAGAGTCCTCGTGACCCCCTCGACGCTCACCCCGGGCGGCAACTCCAAGACGGTGTGCAGGTTGATCTCGGCGGGATCTTCCTCAGCCGTGCAGAGCAGCACTTGGACCTGTGCCAGGGTGAGCGCTCCATACCGCTCCTGGCAGCCGGAGAATTTCGCACTACGCTTCATGGCTCCCTCAGCCCTCCGGACAACTGCCCGATCGACGCTGTCACGTCGTCAGGTGTATGGGTGGTGCATGACATCGGGGCAGCGCCGGAGTTCCGGTGAGCACCCCGGAAGGCGCGTACAACATCGGTGTTGATCGCGGGCTCGTGTTCACCGAGATCCGGGTTCATCCTTGGCAACGACTTCACCGGACAGCTCCGCTTCACTGGAAGGCCGGCATGACTTCCTTGATGAACAGCTCCAGGGACTTGCGCTTCTCCTCGTGCGACATGCTGTTGTCGATCCAGAAGCTGTACTCGTCGACGCCGAGTTCCGCATAGGAGCGCAGCCGCTCGATGACCTCGGCCGGGGTACCGATCATCGCGGTCTTGTGCAGTGCGTCCGGCTGGAACTCCGGCCGGCCTTCGAACTTGGATTCAGGGCTGGGCGGCAGGAATCCGTTCTGCGGGGTGGTCTTGTTGCCGAACCAGGCGTCGAAGGTCCGGTAGAAGCGGTTGATCGCCTCCGCGGCCGGGCGCCAGCCGTCGGGCTCGTCCGGGGAGTGGACATGCGTGTGTCGCAGCACCATCAGGTCGGGACGTGGCACCTCTGGATGGTTCGCCACGGCGGTGTCGAACTTCCGCTTGAGATCGGCGACTTCCTCGTCGCCCTTCATCAACGGGGTGACCATGACGTTGCAGCCCTGGGCCACCGCGAAGTCGTGGGAGGCGGGGTCGCGGGCGGCGATCCACATGGGCGGGGTGGGCCGCTGAACCGGCTTGGGCACGCTGGTCGAGGTCGGGAACCGCCAGATCTCGCCGTCGTGGGCGTAGTCGCCCTGCCAGAGGGCGCGGACGGCGGGCACGAGTTCGCGCAGGTGCTTTCCACCGTCCGCCGCAGGCAGTCCGTCCGCCAGCCGGTCGAACTCGAACTGGTAGGCGCCCCGGGCGAGTCCGATCTCCATCCGGCCGTTGCTGATGACGTCGAGCAGCGCACACTCACCGGCGACCCGGATCGGGTGCCAGAACGGGGCGATGACGGTCCCGGCACCCAGGCGGATGGTCGAGGTCTTCGCGGCGAGGTGGGCGAGCAGCGGCATCGGGCTCGGGGAGATCGTGTACTCCATGGAGTGGTGCTCGCCTATCCACACGGTGCCGAATCCCCCGGCCTCGGCCATCAGAGCCAGCTCGGAGAGGTTCTCGAAGAGCTGGCGGTGACTGACCTCCTCGTCCCAGCGCTCCATGTGCACGAACAGCGAAAACCTCATGACTGCTCCTTCGCGCCTGTTCCGGCGGCTTCTGTCGGTGCGGGGTCCATCTCGGTGAGGGTGACGTCACCGGTGGCCCAGTGCGTCCGGGGGACCTCGTGGACGACGACTCGGATGTACTCCGGCCGGGTATGTACGGTGCGCAGGACGGCTGCGTGCACCTCGTGGATCAGCTCCCGGATCTGCGCCGGGGTGCGGCCCTCGGCGAGGGTGATGGCGACCTGTGGCATGCCGGCTCAGCTCCGCATCGTGAAGGGGTCGGCCACGGGCTCCTCGCTCGTGTTGATCCAGACGCTTTTGAGCCGCGTGTATTCCACGATCGTCTCCGTGCCGTGCTCGACGCCCACGCCGCTGGTCTTGAAACCCTGGCGCGGTGACATCGGGGACATGGCGCGGTACGTGTTGACCCACACCGTCCCGGCGTCCAGGCGCGCCGCCATCCGGTGCGCCCGCGACAGGTTCGTCGTCCACACGCCGGCCGCGAGTCCGTACTCGGTGTCGTTGGCCAGACGTACGACCTCGTCCTCGGTGTCGAAGGGCATGACCGCGAGGACGGGGCCGAAGATCTCCTCGCGTACGACGCGCATGGTGTTGTCGACGTCCACGAGGACGGTCGGCTCGTAGAAGTACCCGCCGAGGCCGCCGTCGGTGGCTCGGCCGCCGGTCAGTACCCGGGCGCCTTCGTCGCGACCGAGGTCGACGTACCCGGCGACCTTGTCGCGCTGGCCTTCGAAGGCCAGTGGGCCGAGCTCGGTCTTCTCGTCCAAGGGGTCGCCGATGACGATGGTCCGGGCGCGTTGCGTGACCCGTTCGAGGAGTTCGTCGTAGACGGAACGGTGCGCGAACACGCGGCTTCCGGCGATGCAGGTCTGTCCGGCGGCGGCGAAGATGCCGGCGACGACGCCCATCGCCGCGTTCGGGATGTTCGCGTCCTCGAAGACGATGTTGGGCGACTTGCCGCCGAGTTCGAGCGTCGAGCCGATGAAGCGGCTAGCCGTGGCGGCGGCGATGCGTGCCCCGGTGGCGGTGCTGCCGGTGAAGGAGATCTTCGCGAGGTCGCGGTGGTCGACCAGGGCCTGTCCGGCCTCCGCGCCGAACCCGGTGACGACGTTCACCGCTCCCGGTGGGAAGCCCGCTTCCAGGGCCAGTTCGGCGAGCCTGAGCACCGTTGCCGAAGTGTGTTCGGAGGGCTTGATCACGACGGTGTTGCCGGCGCAGAGCGCGGGCGCCAGTTTGCTGCTGGTCAGCGTCAGCGGGGAGTTCCAGGGAGTGATCGCTCCGACGACGCCGAGCGGCTCGCGGGCCGTGTAGTTCAGCACCTGGCGGTCGGAGGTGGGGATGAAGTCGCCGTGGATCTTGTCAGCCAGTCCGGCGTAATAGTAGTAATACTCCGGCAGGGTGGCGAGCTGGCCGCGCATCTCGCGCAGCAGCTTGCCGTTGTCACGCGTCTCCATGCGGGCCAGGTCCTCGGCGTTCTCGGCGATCAGGTCGCCCAGGCGCCGAAGCAGATGTCCGCGCCGCGTCTGGCTGAGGTCGCGCCAGCGCGGGTCCTCGAACGCCTTCCGTGCGGCGGCCACGGCCTGGTCGATGTCGGCGGCGTTGCCGCGCGCGGCGCGGTACAGGACCTCGCCCGTGGCCGGGTTGCCGCTCTCGAAGTACTCGCCCGAAGCGGGCTCGGCCCATGCTCCGCCGATGAAGTGCCGCAACGTGGCGAGGCCGTTGATGTCAGACATGTGCGCGCTCTCCGATGAAGGTGGTGAGGCACTCGACGAACGCCTCGGGGCGCTCGACGGGCAGCATGTGGCGTGCCTGGGGGATGACCTGTGCACGGCAGTCGGGAAGCGCCGCGGCGAGTCGGCGGGTCATCTCGGGGGTGGACCCCGGATCGTCCTCACCCGTCACCGCCAGGGCGCGTACGCCGATGGCGCCCAGGTCCGCTGCGAGGTCGGCGTCCGCCGTGGCGAACACGCGGTAGCAGCTGAGGAAGGAAGCGACGTCGTTGGCGAGCAGCGTGGCCTCGGTGCGGGCCACCAGGTCGGGGGCGACGCCCGTGCCGTCGTACCACCGCTTGAGCGACGCGGCCGCACTCGCCGTGAAGTCGGCCTCGGCGGTGCGCAGCCGGTCGAGTACGGACGCCCGCTCCGCGGCCGTACGTTCGCATACCGAACTGACCGAACTCAGCGTGGCCACCAGGTCCGGACGGTGCAGCGCCACATGCTGGGCGACCAGGGCGCCCAGCGAGAATCCGACCAGGTGCGAGCCCGCCGGGATCTCGTCGCCCACCCCGGCGGCCAGCTCGGCGAGGGTCACTCCGTCTCTCACCGGCGGACGGGTGCCGTGCCCGGGCAGGTCGGGGGCGACCACGGTGAAACGGTCGGCCAGGAGCGCGGCGGCGGGCTCCCACATGGTGTGGTCGAGCCCGACGCCGTGCAGCAGAACCAGGGTCGGCTTGCTCATGGACGCGCTGCCTACTGCTCGGTCGAGAGCGCTGCCAGGCGCTGCTGGGGGCGCCCCTGGGCGGCCGCGGCGAGAGCGATGACGATCTCGCCCGGATGGGGGGCGTCGCTCAGCCTGACTTCGACGGTTTGGTGGTGCGAGCGGATCGTGGCGTCGGTGATGTGTTTCAGCGGGATGTCGAAGACCACACCGGCGGGCCCGCGCTTCTCGACCGCCGGCAGCAGGGTTGTGGCGTTCGCGGCCTTGCGGAAGTGGTCCCCGAACTTGAGCGTGTGGATCAGCGCCGAGCCGTGCTCGATCTCGCCGTCCAGACCGACGATGGCGGCCTTGCCGTACGCCTCCGCAGGGGCCTCCAGCGCGTCGAGCGCCGCCGGAGCGAGCAGCGCGCCGAGGTCGGAGGCGTGCGCGTCGATGCCGGGCGCGAGGTCCTCGACGAATCCCTGGCCGGCCCAGGGGTTCTCGATCACCGCCGCGACGACCGCGATCCTGGCGGGGCGGGCGAGTGGGCGGCCGCCCTCGGTGCGGATCTCCTCGACGATGGTCACGATCTTGCGGATGCTCATGGGGCGACAACCTCCAGGGTTTCGATGGTGACGACGGGGTCGGTCATACGGTCCCCGATCCGGGGATGCGGGCGCGGCCCCGTCGAGGCCGCCGCGATGACGACGATCTCGTCCGCGCGTGGGGCGTCGGAGACGCGGGCACTGATGGTCTGGTAATGGCTGCGCGTCGAGGCCCGCGTCTTGTGCCAGAGCGGTACTACCAGGGTCTCGCCCGCCTCGGCACGGGTGTCGGCGAAGCAGATGACCGACTCGCCCTGGAGGAACTCCCGCACCAGATTGCCGAAGTACGGGGTGTGAATGAGGGCCCCGGCGTGCTCGATCTCGCCGGCCGCGCCGACGATGGCGGCCTTTCCGAACGCCTCGATCTCGTCCGCGCCACCCAGGGAAGCGACGAGCCGGTCCGTCAGCAACCTGGCGAGCACCGGGGCGACGCGGTTCTGCTCCACGGACAGCTCGGCCGAGGGGCCTGTGCCCAGCCACGGGTTCCGTATGACCGCGGCGATGCTGGCTCTTCGCGTCGGGTGCGCGGGTGCCTTCCCCGCCTCGGTCAGCACGATGTCGCGGTAGAGAACGAGCTTGCGGAGACCGATGCTCTCGTCTGGGTGATCCAGCCACTCTTGCATGGCACAGGACGATAAGTGCCCTCTCTCGGGTCGGTCAAGAGGTTGAGGGAGAGGGTTCCCCAGCAGGTCGGCGACCTCTGCAGCAGGGTCGTGAATAGGATCTTGACCTGCGGATATGGTGTTTGCCGAAAGTCGTGACCTGATTACACGTCTCGAACCCTTGACGCTCCATCGACGTCATGCCTTACTCCTGCTTGTATGCCAGATCAGGTGGCCATCGGCCCCCGGACGCAAGGAGTTCCATGTCCAGTCATCTTGGAACGGACGCCGACACGATGCCCGCGACACCGTCGGGGAGCAGCGAGGCGAGCGCTACGGCAGGCCCGGACACCGGCGCAGGTACGGAGGGCGGCGGCAGACTCGGTTCGGTTTTCTGGACCTCCCTAGGCATCTCCGCCGTCTTCGTGGCCTGGGCGGTGATCTTCAGCGACAACCTCAACAAAGTCACGAATAACTCGCTGAACTGGGTGACAACCACCTTCGGCTGGTCCTATCTGGTGATCACGCTCGCCATCCTGATCTTCCTGGTGTTCCTGGCCTTCAGCCCCGCCGGCGACCTCCGCCTGGGCAAGGACGACGACCGCCCCGAGTTCTCGACGCTCACCTGGTTCGCCATGATCCTCAGCGCGGTCATGGGCATCGGACTGGTCTCCTACGGGGTCGCCGAACCGATCTCCCACCTGGCGTCGCCGCCGCACGGTCTCGCCCAGCCGAACACCCCGGCCGCGGCGGTGCGCGCGCTGCAGTACTCCTACTTCGACTGGGGTCTGCAGGCCTGGGCGATCTTCGCCGTTTTCGGTCTGGCCATCGCGTACTCGACCCACCGCAAGGGCCGGCGCACCCTGGTGAGCCAACTGTTCGTGCCACTGCTCGGCGACCGCGTGAACGGACCGATCGGCAAGACGATCGACGTGCTCGCCGTGTTCGCGACCCTCTTCGGCACCACGACATCCCTGGGCCTCGGAGCACTCCAGGTCAACAACGGTCTCGGCAGGCTGTGGGGGATGCCGGTCAACAACATCAACCAGGTGCTCATCATCGCCGCCGTCACCTCGATCTTCACGCTCTCGGCGGTGACCGGTGTCAGCAAAGGCATCAAGCTCTTGAGCCAGGGCAGCACCCTGCTGGCGATCGCGCTGTTCGTCTTCATACTGGTCGTCGGCCCGGCCGTGTTCATCGCGAACCTGTACATCGAGTCCGTCGGCCAGTGGGCCACCGACTTTTTCCGGATGAGCCTGCAGGGCACCGCGTTCGGCGGGCTTCAGTGGATGCAGTGGTGGACGTACTTCATGATGGCCTGGTGGGTCTCCTGGGGTGCCTTCGTCGGTGTTTTCCTGGCCCGGATCTCGCGGGGCCGCACCATCCGTGGATTCATCATGGGTGTCCTGGTCGTCCCCAGCGTGGTGTTCTTCACCTGGTTCACGGTCTTCGGCGGTACGGCGATCCACATCGACATGTTCGAGGGCGGCGACATCGCCAAGCAGACCGCGGCCGACATCAACAGCGCGTTCTTCGCGACCCTCGACCACTACCCCCTGGCTGACGTCACCTCGGTGGTCGCGATCATCCTGGTCGTGATGTTCTTCGTCTCCGGCGCGGACGCCAACACCTACGTGCTGTCCATGATGACCTCGAACGGATCGCTCACTCCGCGTCGTCCGGTACTCGTCCTCTGGGGCGTCCTCACCGGTGTCACCGCCGTCGTGCTCATGCTCGCCGGCGGGCTGAACGCCCTCCAGAACACCGTCATCGTGACGTCCCTGCCTTTCCTCGTGATCATCGCCGGTCTGGCGGTCTCCTTCTGGAAAGAGCTGAGGGCGGACAGGAAGGAGACGACCGGTGCCGCACTCTGACGCCCGTCGCGCACTCATCGAGAAGGCATGGGCCGCAGCCTGGGGCCAGGGTGACGTCGACGCCCTCGACGCACTGCTGAGCCCGGCGTACCTCCGCCGCCACGGCGACCCGCAACCGCAGGACCTGAACGCCTTCAAGGCCATGATCGTCTCGACCCGGGCGGCCTTCCCGGACCTGGTCACGACCGTCGACGACATCGTGGTCGAGGGAGACAGGGCCGCTGTCCGCTGGCACAGCAGCGGAACCCAGACGAACTCGTTCCTCGGAGTCCCTCCCACCAGACGGCGCGTGCAGGTCAGTGGCGCCACGTTCGCCCGCTTCGAGGGCGACCGGATCGTCGAGGAGCACGTGACGTGGGATCCACGGGCGCTGCTTTCGGCGCTGGGCATCATCCGGGTGGGACAGGACTGACGATCACGATGAACAGGAGCGGTACCGCCATGACCCCCCTCGCCTCGATGCCTGACCTCGGCGTCATGAAGCTGGTGAACCGGCAGTTCGTCACCGGTGTCACGGTCGTGACCGCGATGGACGGTGAGACCCCCAGAGGGCTGGCCGTCAACGCGTTCTCGAGCATCTCGCTCGACCCCCCGACCGTAATGGTGTGCGTCCAGCGCACCTCGTCCACTCACGACTGTCTGTTCGCGGCGGACCATTTGGCGATCAACATCTTGTCCACCGACCAGCTCGACGTCGTCGCTACGTTCGCGGGAAAGGGCGACGACAAGTTTCGGGACGTCGCATGGGAGAGCGGCCCGTTCGGCAGCCCGCTGCTCGCGCGCAGCAGCGCGCAGATGGAGGTGGAGATCCGCGAACGGCTGCAAGCCAGCACCCACACCGTGTTCATCGGCCGCGTGGTGCACGCCGCCGTCGCCGGGAACCATCCGATGGTCTACAGCGCGGGTAAGTTCTTCGACGGTGGCGCGCTCGCGCCGCTGGGATCGACCGACCGAGCGGCGGGCGGCTCGGGGTGACGGAGGAGGGGCCGGTGAATCGCGCAAACAGCGAACGGGCGAGCGAACCGAAGAACGGATCGATGCAGGCCAGGGTGATCGCCGAAATGCGCTTTCGGATCATCAGGGGAGACATGGAGCCCGGGGCTCCGCTCTCGGAGCTCGCCCTCGCGGAGGAGTTCGGCGTCAGTCGTACGCCGGTGCGCGAAGCCCTCAAGCAGTTGCAAACCGAAGGCCTGGTCGAAATCCGGCCCCGCGTCGGGACGTTCGTCACCACTCCCTCCCGTCGCGAGATCACGGAACTCTTCACGATGAAGGAGCTCCTTGAGGGCGCGGCCGCCCGCCTCCTCGCCCGGCGCGGCCGAGTCGCGGAGATCGACCTGCTCGAACGGAACCTGCGCGAGGCCGATGAGGCGGTGAAGCGGGACAACCGGGAGCGGTACGCGGAGCTGGTCCAGGACTTCCACGACCTCCTCATAGCGGGTGCCGACAACAGCAAACTGGAGGCCCACTACCGGATGCTGATGAACCAGCTGGCTTATCCCCGGCTGGTGAACACCTCGCTGAGCCGGCCGGGCCGCGCCCTGCAGTCGGACCGCGAGCACCACCTCGTCCTGGAGCTGATCCTTGACAAGGACGGCGACAGCGCCGAGCAGGTGATGCGCGAGCACGTCCGGGCCAGCCGCCGCGCACTGCTGGCGGGGCTGCCCATGGGCGGTTCGAACGGGGGGGTCGGCGTGGTGGGTTCCTGATACCGGGAGGGCACTGTGTCGGACGGGTTCCGCCTTTTCGGAGGCGGGGCCCGGCTTTCGGATTACGGGGACCTTCCACGGCGGAAATCTCTCCGCGGCATTGTTCAACTCGTCCAGTCTTTTCGTGGGGTGAGGGTATGTCAGGGCGTGGTGGGGCGGGTTGCGGCTGTGTGCCCAGGTGGTAGTGGGCTGGCCTGTGGTGCCGGTGACATGTCCCAGACGGCGTCGAGGCGGAGGCGTCCTGCTTGGGCGCGTCCGCCACGTGGATCGTGACGGGGCGGGTGGTGCCGGAGTCCAGGTCGATGCCGAGGAACATCCGTTGGGGTTGAGGTCCTTCTCGGTGCGCTACCGCACTCCGCGTCGTACGCCGAGGACTTCCCTGGTCCGGTATTCGACGGCGCCGCCGCGTCGGCGATCCTCGCCCCCATCTACGCTCGGGAACCCCACGAGATGTCCAGTAGCGGCCAAGGTGACTCCGACGGTGAAACGACAGCTTCCAGGCGATCTGTGTGCGGTACGTCAACGGGCGAGCGCATCGCCGAGCCAGCGGGACATGGCGATGATGGTGAGCGCGGGGTTTGCCGCGCCGGCCCGGGAGAAGTTTCCGGGGCCGGCCAGGTGGACGCCGGGCAGCCCCTCGACTTGATAAACCGTCATGAGACGTTACTGAGAAGGCTCCTCTGGAGGTCAGGGAGCGACCTTGATGAAGACGTCGTCAAACGGATTGGTGCTCTTGGCGGGGGTGGCGGACAACGGGACGTGATAGGCGACGTTGTTGAATCCCGCCTTCTCGCCGCACACTTTCTTGGTCCCCAGGCTGAAGAGGCTTGCGCCACTGTTGATTGCGACGGCGTTGATACCGGTGTTGTTGCCTGCCGCCGGTCGGGTGTAGACCGCACTGCCACTGTCACCGGGTTCCGAGCACAGATCGCTCTGGATCAAACCACTTACCTGTGTACTCGGCAGGGTTATGTTTCCTGCCGAGTCCCTCTGCGCTGCATAGGTGACCCGGGTGTTCACGAGAGTCACCTTCCCGCAGGACGTGCCGGAGGTGATGCCGTGCATGCAGATCTCCGTGCCGACCGTCGGTGCGGTGATTCCCCGGACCGGGTGGGTCCCGTTGTCGTCAACGACCTGGGGCAACGCGTCGTTGCTGTTGGGGCTGCCGTCGAGGGCGTAGATTCCGTAATCGGACGGGCCGAAATTGAATGAGACCCCGGTTGCCGCCACCGATCCGATCCTGACGGTCTGCTGATTGGCGGCTGGCTGGGGGCTGAAACAGTGTCCGGCTGTGAGGAATCCCGACTGCCCGTTGGCGAGCCCGACAGCGAAAGCAGCCGTGCAAGACGCAGAACCCACGGCGCCGATCGATGCACCGCCGCTCACGTTGATGTGCGCGTGCGGCGCCGAAGCTTCCTGGACGGTTACCGTGACATCGTCGCCGAACTTGAGCGCCGCCTTCGCAGCGGTTGGCAGCCCCTCTGGGGCGAAGAGGTGCACACCGATCTTGTCCGCTATCGGATCGATGCCGACTGAGAAGGCGTCCAGCCCAGGAATGTCTGCGGATTCAATGAGATCGAAGACCTCGTCACGCCGGCCCGAGTCAGCAGCCTTTACCGGGTTAGCGGTATTGGTACTGCCGCTGTTGTCGTTGGCGACACCGATGCCGGCGATGCTGAGGACGGTGAGCAGCCCGATACCGAAGGCGGCGGCCTTGAGAGGTCGAGGACGCCGAGCGAGAGAGCCTTTGGGGGACATGAGTGGTTGCACTCCTTACAGGAATTGGCGCGGACCGGAATGATGGGTCCTGAGGCGGATGGCTAGTTGGAGTTGGGCCCGGTGGTGGAGCCCATAGCGGCATCGAAGACCGCGTCGGCCATGGCCGCGTGGCCGTTGGCGTTGGGGTGGTAGGCCGCCCCGGTGTCCAACTGCGCGACCCCGTCGCTCACCTGATTGATCCACCGATCGCCGGAGTCACACACCCGGTGGCCTTCGAAGAGGCCGTCCGGATCGGCGTACTGAACCCGCTCGCTGGCCCCCGCCACCTCACGAATCAGGTCGTTCATCGAGTCTTGAAGGCCCCTCATACGGTCCCGGTTGTCTTCCGAGATGGACAAGATGCCGCAGTCTCCGGTATCGAAGATCTTCGGATACCCGGAAATGACGATGTTGGCGATCGGCGCCCTCTCGCGGATCTGGGCGAGGAGGTCGGTGAGCGGCTGCCGCAGCGGCGAGATTTTCGGAGCGAGGTTGTTCAACGCCGCTGTGCAGGCCGGTGAACTGGACAGGACGCAGGTGGTCCCGGCGGCGGCGAAGTTCACATCATTCCCGCCAATAGTGATGGTCACCATTTCGACCGATCCTGTTACGGAGCCGAGCTGGTCGTCAATGACGTCCTGTATCTTCGACCCGGTGCACGCCCGGTTGAACATGCTGGACGACTTGGACGGCTGCAGGGCTGCCGCATACTTCGCGAAGAATTGATTCGGATAGGCCAAGTCGTTCCTCTTGCAAGTGGTGTTGACGGCCCCGTTGTAGGTGCTGCTCGCGCCGTGGCCGGAGGAGTACGAATCTCCGAGTGCGATGTAGTCGAGCGTGCCGTCTATGGTGCTGTCGGCGGCATTTGCCATGAACACGGTGACGCCCGACAGTCCGACTGCCGCCAATCCTGCGAACAGCCGGATCTTGAATCGCCGCTTATTACGTGATCTGTAGCCTGCCATCGGTGATCTCCTTACTTTCTCAACGGGACTGTCGACCCGCGATGTTGGTGTCCAACCGATGCCCGTGAGGGACATCGGGAACATGGCGACATGGATGCCGGGCGTATGAGGACTTGCAGTACCACGCACGCGATCTGTGGCAGGCAGTTGACGTGTCCCGGCCTTTCTCGTTCCGAGAGGGGGCAGCGGTACGTCCTCAGCTGTGAGCAGTCAGAAGACTGGGACGGGCGCTCGGTGTCTGACGGTGTGTCATATCGTGGGTAGGTGCGGCAGGATCCGTGGTCATGTCGTTGGGGCTGGAGTCTGCGTCGCGGGAGGATCTGCTCGCGGTGGTCGGACTGCTCCAGCAGCAGAACGAGCAGTTGACAGCGGCCAATGAGCGGTTGACTGCGGGGGTGGCTGAGTTCGAGCGGCGTCTTGGCCGCGACTCGGGCAATTGCTCAATGAAGTCTTCTCGGCAACGTGACGGTTGCGGTGTGTGATGATGCCGGACGGCGGGATGTGACTCGGCATCAGGCCTGGGTGAAGCCCCCGAGAGAGCTCGGACCCGCAACGGCACTCGCGCGCTGGGCGTCTTCAAGCAGGCGGTGCTCGTGCTGCGCTGGTTCGTCGACGGTACCCGGCTGGTCCAACTCGCCCGGGACAACGGCATCTCGGTACCGACCGCCTACCGCTACCTGCACGAAGGGGGCTGACCGTGCTCGCCGACCACACGCCCGATCTGTCCACCGCCCCGGAGAGGGCGACGGCGGCCGGGTACACCCACCTCAACCAGGACGGCGCGGTGATCCGCACCGACCGCGTGGCCACCGTCGGCTCCAGCGGCACGGACCCGTGGGGGTCCGGCAAGCACAAGCACCACGGAGGAATGTCTCTCAGTCCGGAACGACAGGCAGCTCGACCCACGCTGCGTTGCCGCCGGTGTGCAGGGACACTTCGCCGCCGGTGCGGCGGTTCTCCGGGGTGATGTGCAGGAAGGGGAAGGCACGGAACACATCCCGGGAGGCCACCTCGACTACAAGACGGTGACCGGCCTCGAAGACCGTGCTGGTGGGGCCGACCGCGATGTCGATCTGCACGGTCTCGCCCGGCGCGGGCGGATCTTCCTTGTCCTGCCGGTGCACCGGACGGTGCAGCTCGGGCCTCGTGCGATCGCCGTCGAGGGCGCGACGGGACAGCCGCCCCCAGCCGACGCTCACGGGGGTTTCGGGGTTGTCCAGTCCGTAGTACACGACCTCGGTACCGTCCGGGGCGATGTCGCGCAGGCAGACGAACAGGTCGGTGTCACCGGCCGAGGCGGAGACGGTCAGGTGCAGGGTGACCGGACCGATCAGCCGCAGGTCCGTCTCCAGGGGCAGGGAAGCGAACGTCGCGTTCCACGGCTGCTCGCGGGGTTGGTCGACGCCGGCGGCGATGTACGCGCGGACCACGGCGTCGTTCATGTGAACCGCCTGGTGCTCGCCGGCGTCTGCTGAGGGCTTCTCGAACCTCGGCGGTTGGCCCATGGTCGCTTCGAAGGTGACGGCGGAGTCCTCTTCCGGGGACCGTGGTGAGATGGTGTTCGTCCGGCCGTCGAGGTACCACTTGGTCCACCGCGTCCTGGCGAGCGGCCACTCGTGCTCGTGGATCCACTCGATACCGTCCGGCCTGCGCACGGCCAGCTTCAGCGGCGGAACGTCGAGCATGCCGTTGTCGGCGTCCTTGAGCCAGTAGTCCATGAAGCGCTTCTGCTCAGCGAAGCCGTCCTCCTCGTAGTAGGGCTCGATGTGACCGCCGGAATGGGCGCGCAGCCACTTGCGCTCCGAGGCGGCCTGGTCGAACAGGTCGAAGTGCTGTTGCAGCGACAGCATGGCGCTGGTCCAGTTGGCAGCGGTGTAGAACGGCACCGTGATCTGCGACAGGTCCGGCGCCCGCTCGGCCCAGAACTCGTCGTAGAGCGGGTGCTCGGCGGCGACGCTCGGATAGTCGGTCAGGTCGGCCTCCAATGCCTCAGGGGGGAGCCTGTCGCGTCCGTACTGGTTCGGCACGATCCAGGCGTCGAACCACGACCCGAGGAAGAACGTGTTCCTGATGCCTTCCTGGTACACCATGGTGTAGTTGTCGCCGCCCACCTCCCACGGGATGATGCAGGTCAGGTGAGGCGGGCACATCGCGGCCACCGCGATCTGCGTGGCCGAGAGGTAGGAGATGCCGGTGAGACCGACGCGCCCGGTGCACCATGGCTGCTCACCGATGAACTCGATGGCGTCGTGGTAGTCCTCGATGTCGCGCTTCGACCATACGTCGACCACGCCGGGAGAGGCGCCGAGTCCTGCGGCGTCGACGACCACGACCGCGTAGTCGTCAGCCACCCACCGCATGATGTCGGGGGCCTCGTAGACGGCGTAGTCGTTGGTCATCGCGATCTTCTCGTAGACCGCCGGCTCTTTGACCGCGAAGTGGATGTCCTTGCCGTACGGGGTGAAGCACATGACTGCCGGGTGCGGCCCTTCGCCGACGGGGCGGTAGACGTCGGCCATCACGACGCGCCCGCCGACCGTCCGGATCGGTACGTCCTTCTCCACGTACATGTCGCCGTCGGTGAACGAGGTCCGGGGTGCGGGCGTGCTCGGGACAGGTGGCATCTGGATCTCCTTGGATCAGACGATGAGCAGGCAGGGCGGCTCGCTGAGATGTCAGGGCTCGAGGAAGGGTCTGCCTCATCCGGCATGGCGGGAGAGTGGGTAACTGCTGCGTGGGGACGCGTGGCGAGATCGTGCCCAGCAGATGTCGGTAACCGACATGCGATATTGCAGTACTTACTCTGTGGCTGGAGATTAGAGTGCACACTCTATTTCGTCAAGGGAGGTGTCCTCGCCATGCGTGGACCAGTACAGCGGCGTAGCGAGGACTCGACGGTCCGGATGCTCGATGCCGCCCTCGAACTCGCGGCGGGGGACGGCCTGGGTGCCGTCACGATCGCCGCCGTGGCCGAGGGGGCCAGTACCTCGAACGGTTCGGTCTATCACCGGTTCGGCAGCCGTGCCGGGCTCCTGGTCGCGATGATCGACCGATTCCTCGGCCGCGTGGAGAGCGAACTCCGCGGCGAACTCGCCAATGCCACGGCCGAGCCCGACGACGTGGTGGCGCTGGAGATGCTGATCGGCGCCCACATGCGGATCTTCGAGCGCGAGTCCGCACTCTTCTGGGCGTTCATGGTCGAGGGACGCAACGACCCCGCCCTGCGAGAGCGCGGCTTCCAGGCCAGCGGCATCCTGTCGACGGAGATCGCTTCCTGGCTGCGGACCCGCTTCTCCTGCGATCCGGGCCACGCCGACACGGTGTTCCGCATCCTCTTCGGGCTCGGGGTCACGCGCGTCATGTTCGGCGATAGCGAGCTGACCGCGAACTCGTCCACCCCTGACGAGCAGGTGAAGATGGCCCGCGACATCGTGATGGGCCAGCTCGTTCGCGCCCAGGCATCACGGCCGCCGAGCCGGCACCCTCGTCGCAGCCCGCCGTCAACATGATGGTGGTACGGGATCTCGGCGCCCACCAGTAGGCGGCTGCCGACTCGGCATCGCGACGGGCGCTTTCGACAGCCGGATACGCTGCGGGGTACTCGCCCCCAGCTTGCAGCGCCTGGTAGGTGATCGAGGCAAGGCAGGAAGACCTCCCGACGACGGCCGAACGCTACGATTCAGCCGACGCCGACAAGGCCGCCAACTGCCGCAGGCCCCAGAGGCGGCCGCTCGGCCGGGCGGGCGGGTGGATTGGCCGGCCACCCCTGCAGCAGTTCCGCAGGACGTCACCGGGAACGCGCAGCAGGACGCGGTATCCCAGGCAGATCAGCGCTGTCTCGACGGCTCCAGCATCGCCGGGGGCGCCGCCCTGCCGCACCGAGCGTGGCCCTTGCCCACCGGTGGACATGGAACCTGCTGTGGTGTCTGCCGCAGCCAACTCGGTGGACGGGCCGGCTGCACCGCGCCGGTCTTGGCGGCAATTGCGGCGCTACCCACTTCACCATCTGCGGCGCCGCGCCGGTCAGGTCGTGGAGGCACCCGCAGCGGGCGGCGGGTGGGCCGTCATGATGGGTT
The DNA here is from genome assembly GCF_000383595.1 of Streptomyces bottropensis ATCC 25435. Classification (NCBI taxonomy): domain Bacteria; kingdom Bacillati; phylum Actinomycetota; class Actinomycetes; order Kitasatosporales; family Streptomycetaceae; genus Streptomyces; species Streptomyces bottropensis. Next base: position 5,238,860 of record NZ_KB911581.1, read on the forward strand.
TCGCCGCCGAACGTGGCGGACTGTCCGGCCTCGTCCGGGTGCAGTTGCCGGCGCCAGACCTCGTCAGGGCCGCGCGCCCGAGGTGGTCAGCATGAGTCGGGCCTCGCTTCCTAGAACCTCCGGCGGGATTGCTCTGGGCCTTCTCCAGTGCCGCCAGAGCTGCCTTGCTGACCTGCGCGCGTCGACCGAGTTCCTCCAGGGACAAACCCGCCAGGGTGCGGGCCGCCCGTAGGTTGTGCGCGACCGTCCGCAGGTCGCGTCCCCCTCGATCATCTGGCCCCCTCATCAGCCACTGCCCACCTCAATGCACCGTGGTCGTTTGATTGAGACATCACGCACCGGCAGGCCTGCGGGGACCGGAGGCGTCAGCGCCCGGCTGACCCGCCGGGCCACGGGGGATCCGTACGGGGTCCGTAAAACCACCGATGGCGCCGCGCGGACCCCTGCGGCGACTGTGTTACTCAGCAAGAGCCAGTCAGGGCCAGCTGAAGCGACCGTCTGCCAGACCCGGCGGTCGTGCGGTCACGGTCTGCGCTTTGCGCACCAGCAGCGGCGTCCCCATGACGTCGGCCGGGCCTGGACCGGCCGACTGCGGACAGGTCCCGTGCCGCTGGGTGCACGCGCCCTGTGATCCGGCCGAAGACCCCTTCCATGCCTTCTCGGCATGCCCCGCTCAAGCCATCGCTGTCCGACCAGTCATACCTATCGCACTTCAGGAGGCACACCATGAGTGTCATCGCACTGCTGACGGGGAGGGCTCCGTGAAACCGTCGCGGATCGTGGTCACCGGGCTGGGGGCGGTGACGCCCCTCGGTGCCGACATGTCCTCCACTTGGGACGCCCTGATGGGCGGGGAGTCAGGGATCACCAAGCTCGATACGCCGTGGGCACCGCAGGCCGCTGTCAAGATCGCCGGACTGGTCCAGCACGATGTCGAGGCGGCCATCGGCCGCGTGAACGCGCGCAGGCTCGACCGTTCCCAGCAACTGGCGGTGCTGGCGGCGCGCGAGGCGTGGGCGGATGCCGGGCTCGGCACTGGGGGTGTGGATCCCGAGCGGGTCGCGGTCGCGGTCGGCTCCGGCGTCGGCGGTGCCCAGACTCTTGAGGACCAGCTCGACGTGCTGGCCCACAAGGGGGCGAGTGGGGTCTCGCCCTACACCGTGCCGCGGATGATACCCAACGGGTCGGCCGCCGCGGTCAGCCTCGACCTGCGGGCGCGGGCCGGGGCACACGCCCCGACCAGTGCCTGTGCCTCGGGAGCCGAGGCACTGTGGCTGGCCGCACTGTTGCTCCACACCCGCCGGGCCGACGTCGTCATCGCCGGTGGGACGGACGCGTTCATCTCCCCGATCAGCATCGCCGGCTTTGCCCGCATCGGTGCCCTGTCCCGGAGCGAGGTCCCCGAAGAGGCGTGCCGCCCCTTCGGCCGATACCGCGACGGGTTCGTGATGAGCGAAGGGGCAGCCGTGCTGATCCTGGAGCGCGAAGAGGATGCCCTGGCCCGTCGGGCCCACCGCTACGCCGTGCTGGCCGGGACTGCGGTCACCTCGGACGCCCACCACATCACCGCCCCCGCACCGGAGGGACAGGTGCGCGCGATTCACCAGGTGCTCGCCGACGCCCAACTCGGCCCAACCGACATCGCGCACGTCAACGCGCATGCCACCGGCACCCCGGTCGGCGATGCCGTCGAGGCCCAGGTGCTGGCCGAGGTGCTGCCGCACCGGCCGAGCGTCACGGCCACGAAAGCCTCCACCGGACATCTGCTGGGCGCGTCGGGTGCGCTGGAGGCCGCCTTCGCCGCCCTGACCCTGACGACCGGCACTGTCCCGGCCATCCGAAACTTCACCGAGCCCGGCGACGGCATCGACCTCGATCTCGTCCACGGCCGCCCGCGAAAGCAGCAGCCGGACGTGGTGCTCTCGACAAGTTTCGGCTTCGGCGGCCACAACGCGCTGATCGTGCTGACCCGTCCCTGACCCCGCCACGCCGTCCGCCCTGCTGCCCCTGTTGGGAGTTGTCCCGTGAACCAGAATGTCGCCCGAAAACTCAAGCCCGTCGGCACCGACGCCTCCGACAACCACTCCCGGCTCGCTGTCATCGATGGGGGCCGGGCCGCATACGTGCCCGGCGTCGATTTCATCGGCCGGCCGTGGAAGCCGCACCAGTCGTCGGGCAGTCCCAAGATGCGCGCCGCACTCCGCAGGGCGTCGGCCACCGAGGACAGCCTGCCCACCCATCGTTCCAGCGTAGACACCCACTTCGGGCAGGACGGTCCCGGGGGCGAGTGGGTGAGCCGGTGGATCGCGCAGGAGGACGGGGACCCCTGCAGCCTGCGGCCGTTCTTGTGTGCGACCCGCTCCGTGAGAGCAGCCGGATCCCCGGCAGCCATATATAGACCCCAGGAAAGGACCGTGGTGATGGACACCGTCACGACAGCCGGGCCTCAGGACGGCCCGACCGACCGCCCGTCATCCAGCGCCTGCGAGGTGCGCGGCGCGGACGACGGCGACCGGTGCATCTACCTGACGTTCGACGACGGCCCCAATCTGTTCTGTACGCCGCAGATTCTCGATGTGCTCGCCGAGCACCGTGCGCTCGCCACGTTCTGCGTGATCGGTGAGTATGCCGCAGGTCATCCGGAGTTGATCCGCAGAATCGTGGCGGAAGGCCACGGCCTGGCCAGCCACACCATGACACACAGGGATCTGTCCCACTGCGCCCCCGAGGAGATCCAGCAGGAGATCTCGAGGGCGAGCGACGTCATCACCGCCATCTCCCCGCAGACGCCACTGCGTCATCTGCGAGCGCCGTACGGGGTCTGGACCGGCGAGGCCCGCGCCGCGGCGGCAGCACTCGGACTGGCGCCCCTCGACTGGACGGTGGACCCGCGCGACTGGTCGCGCCCTGGAGTGGACGCCATCGTCGAGACGGTACTGACCCACATCCGGCCGGGCGGAGTCATCCTCCTGCATGACGGATGCCCGCCGGACGAACTGCCGAGAGGTGACCGCACCCACCTGCGGGAACAGACGGTCGCCGCGCTCCGCCGCCTGATCCCGGCGCTGCGAGACCGCGGATTCGTCTTCCGGACGCTTCCGCTGCCGTCCGCCGCGTCGGCAGCCGAGCTGTCCGCCGACATGCCCGGGGTCCGATGATGGCGGCAGTGACCAGCATCCTGTCCACTGCCGCGTTGACCGTCTCCGTGGCCTATGCGGTCCTCGTGGTCGTCTATCAGGCCGTGCAGGCGCGGTACGTCTGGCGTGCCGACCGCCACAGCCCCACTCCCGTGGACCCCATGGGCGCGCTGCCCAGTGTGGACGTGATCATCCCCTGTTACAACGAGGACCCACTGCTGCTGGCGGAGTGCCTGCGCTCGGTGCTGGCGCAGGACTACGAAGGGCAGCTGCGGGTCTACCTCGTCGACGACGGCTCGGACAACCGCTCCCGTCTGGAGCCTGTGCATGCCGCCCATGCCGACGACCCGCGGTTCACGTTCGTGCCGCTTCCGCACAACGTGGGCAAACGCAAGGCACAGGTCGAGGCGATCCGCCGGTCAGGCGGTGAGCTGGTGGTCAACATCGACTCGGACACCACGATCGAACCCGGTGTCGTGCGAAAGCTGGCCGCGAAGATGGCCGATCCGGCCGTCGGCGGAGCCATGGGCCAGATGGTGGCCCGCAACCGGCACGCCACCTGGCTGACCCGGCTGGTCGACATGGAGTACTGGATGGCCTGCAACGGTGAGCGGGCGGCCCAGTCCGAGTTCGGCGCCGTCATGTGCTGTTGCGGGCCGTGCGCGGTCTACCGGCGCTCGGCTCTCCTCAAAGTGCTCGACCAGTACGAGACCCAGTACTTCCGGGGACAGCCGAGTGACTTCGGTGAGGACCGTCATCTGACGGTCCTCCTGCTCAAGGAGGGCCTGCGCACCGAGTACGTACCCGACGCGAGGGCGGCGACGCTGGTACCCGAGCGTCTACGGCCCTACGCGCGCCAACAACTCCGGTGGGCGCGCAGCACCTTCCGCGACACGGCGCTGGCCGGGCGCCTGCTGCCCCGCCTCGGCCGCTACCTGCTGCTCGACGTGGCGGGTCAGAACCTCGTACCCCTGCTGCTCGTCCTGACCGTACTGACCGGATGCGCGCAGATCGCCACGGCGACGGTTCCATGGGCACCGATACTCGCGATCACCGCGGCGACCACGAGCAACTGCGCGTTCGCGCTCTGGCGCAGCCGAGAGGCGAGGTTCTTCGGCTACGCGCTCCACACAGCCCTCAACATCTTCCTGCTGCTCCCGCTCAAGGCCTATGCGCTGTGCACCCTGAGCGACGCCAGTTGGGGCTCACGCATCCTCCCCGCCATCGCTCCCCGCGGGCACGGCAATGACCTGCCAGGCACCCCGCCACCGGCGCGGGCGGTCACCGGTCCGTTTCCCGCAGTCCGCCCTGGCATCCCACGCCAGGCAAGTGCGCAGCCGGGTGACGAAGCGAGCGAGAGGGGCAGGGCTGAATGGACAGCGGAATCCGCATGGAAAATCTGACCAAGAGCTACGGCTCGGTCCACGCCCTGGAGGGCGTGAGCCTGGACGTGCCGACCGGGAGCGTACTCGGGCTGCTGGGCCCGAACGGGGCCGGCAAGACCACTGCCGTCAAGATCCTTACCACACTGGCCAGACCCGACGACGGCATGGCCTGGGTGGGGGGATTCGATGTCGCCCGCGAGCCCTGGCAGGTGCGTCGCCGCATCGGCGTCTCCGGCCAGGAAACCGCGGTGGATCCCCTGCTGACCGGCACGCAGAACCTCGAGTGGTTCGGCCGGATAGGTCGCCTGAGCCGACGGCAAGCACGTGACCGGGCCCGGCAACTGCTCGAGATCTTCGATCTGACGGAAGTGGCCGGGCGACTCGCCCGGACCTACTCGGGAGGGACCAGACGCCGTCTCGACCTCGCCGTCAGTCTGGTCAGCAGGCCCGAGATCCTCTTCCTGGACGAACCCACGACCGGACTCGATCCGCGCAGCCGTACCGCCACCTGGGACATCGTGAGGGAACTGGTCGACGGCGGAACGACCTTGCTGCTCACCACTCAGTACCTGGAGGAAGCGGACCGGCTCGCCGACCGCGTCGCCGTGATCGACCGGGGCCGCCTCCTGGCCGAGGGCACCGTGGAGGAGCTCAAGACCCGAACCAGCGACGACCGCATCGAGATCGTCGCGAGCAGCCTCGAACTCGTGCCCAAGGCCAGGACCGTTGTCTCCCGCTTTTCGACATCCCCCCCCGTCGTCGTGTGGTCGGAACGACGGATATGGGCCATGGCGCCACATGAACGGGGCCTGCTCACTCGGCTGATGCGCGACATGGACGCCGCAGGAATCGAACTGGATGACGTCGAGCTGCGCCGACCGACCCTGGACGATGTCTTCCTCCAACTCACGGGCCGTCCGGCCGAGGCCCCTCGTCATGGAGAGGACGTGGTCCGATGACTCAGCACCCGCTCCCCGAGTACCTCGTGGAAACGCCGAGCGGCGATCAGGCCGTCATAGTCCGTACCGACCGAGCCTCACCCGCCACGCCGCGCCGAAAGAGGAAACGCCCGAAAAGCCCGCCGGTCGAATTCCTCATCGACGTGCACATGCTGACCGTGCGCCTGCTCATGCGCATGCGCCGCGAGACAGATCAGCTTGTCTACGGCATCGTCCAGCCGGCCGTCTTCACCCTCATGCTGACCTACGTACTCGGCAACGCGGTCAAGCTTCCCCCCGGTACCCGTTACGCCGACTACGCCATCTCCGGCCTGCTGGCCCAGACGGTCGTGACCACCGCCATTGTCACCGCCACCGCGGTCGCGTACGAACTGTCGGAGAAGATGATCGACCGGCTCCGTACGCTCCCGGTGTCCCGACTCAGTATCCTGGCGAGTTGCACCAATGCCAGTCTGGTGAGGTCGCTCATCACGGTGGTCGTCACGGCGGTCTGCGGCTTCGCCGCGGGGTGGCGGACGCACAACGGGGCCGGCGGCCTGTTCGCCGCCTTTTTCGTGCTGCTGTTGTTCGGGCTGGCGATGGGCTGGCTCGGAGCCCTGATCGGTGTGTCGGTCAGCAGCCCCCAAGCCGCCGCAGGTGCGGCAACGGTCTGGCTCCTTCCGATCATGTATGTATCGAATGCGCTCGTCCCCGTGGACAGCATGCCGGGCTGGCTGCAGCCTGTCGCCGAATGGAACCCGATGTCCGCCGTCACCACAGCCAGCCGCCAATTGTTCGGAAATCCCGCGGCGCCCGGCGCCGAGGGCATTTGGCCTACCGAGCATCCCGTCATGGTGTCGCTCTCCTGGTCGCTGGTGATCATTTTGGTCACCGCCCCGATAGCCGTCAAAAAATTCCTTCGCCACACCGCCCCATGACACCGCAGCCGCGAGAATCGGGACAGTCCGTGCCCGTTAAGGCGCTGAAGCAACGAGCGGAGAACGACTCATGAAGTCACAGGTTCAGTGGAAGACGTACTGGGAGCATGAGCTCAAGCCGAGTGACCACGCAGAACTCGCCGAGTACTTCCGAACCCTGTATGGAGAGGTCAATGCGTGGGCCTTCGAGGGCAACCGCAGCTTCGCTCTGGGAGGAGCGAGGCCAGAATTCAGAATCATCGGGTACGACGACAAGGGGGTGGCGGCGCACACCGGCGTACTGCGCCGATTCCTCAGAGTAGGAACAGTGGACCAGCTCGTCGCCGACTGTGGCTTGCTCGGGGTGCGGCCGGATCTCCAGCGATCGAGAGTCAGTTATGATTTGTTGGTCGCGGTTCGCTCGGCGGTGATGGAGCTGAAGGTCCCGTTCGCGTTCGGAGCCATGCGAGAGGAGTTGCGTAGATTGGTTCTGAGGGCCAACGCGACCATCCTGCCTGATGTCCAGGTACGAGCCACCAGCCAGTGGGACCCTGCCGAGATGGTTATCGAGGACCACTTCGTCTACATCGATCCCATCATGCAGCCTGTGGAAGAATGGCCCCCCGGGAAACTCATCGACCGTAACGGTCCTCCCCTCTGACGCGCCTTCAGGTTGAGATCCCCCCGAAGTCTCCGGGCGAGTGATCCCTTGAGATTCCTGAGCGTATCGATGAGAGAGACGTCCGTACGGAACCTACCCACGACCAGGCTGTTGGCGACTCACAGCCGGCACTCCTGGACGAAAGGAAAGCGTCACTCACTCGCGAGTGATCGCCTATATCGGTTTCCGGTCAGGATCCGTTGTCACAACGTCCTAGGTTTCCGGCAGTTGCTGCCGGTACTGCTCGACACAACCGGACTCAGATGATGGCCGCACTCTCGGTCAACGGTGGATTCGGTTGCCGTAGCGGGCGGGCGAATAATCCGTCGCCGCGCCTGCCGCGTAGTAGGCGTACGCGGTGCCATGGTGGGGAAGCCGTGCAGGAGGTATTTCCAGGGAATTCTCGTGCAGTTGACGCCGACATATATTATTGCCTCTTTGAGTGGTAATCCCTAGTTTTCCCGCCATGTCGCTCGGCCTGCTTTCGATCACCTCGGAACTCGGAGCCCAGATACCTCTCGGCAACCGGGGACATAACGAATTTACAGTCGCGTGCCTGCGGGCGTGACGGGTATTCCGCGACACTGGACCGCGATGTCGCGGTGACGAATTCCGAAATCTTGCGAAGGAATTGACTAAATGGAACAGAATTGCGCCCCTCGTCCAACCAGGCGGCTGATCGCCGATCTGGAAGGGCTGCTGGGAGATCCGCTCGCCCCCTCCGGTCCCTTCTCCTTCGCCGAGACCGTCGCCCACGAGGAGCGTGACGCGCTACCGCCCGGAGCCGTCGAGGCCCTGCACGAATGGGGGCTGACAAGCTGTCTTGTCCCGCAGTCCGTGGGCGGCAGGCTGCTCAGCGGGGAGGCGGCGCAGGCACTGATCCGCTCGGTGGCGCGCCGCAACCTGACGATGGCGGTGAAGTACGGCTCGTCCTGGCTGGGCACTGGCCCGGTGTGGCTGTGGGGCACCCCCGCGCAGACCAAGCTCGTGGCCGAGGGCGTGCTGGCCGGTGACGCGGCGTGCTTCGGCGTCTCCGAGGCGGACGTCGGCAGTGACTTGATGGCTACCGCCACCACCGCCCGCCTGGACGGCGACCACTACATCGTCGACGGCGAGAAGTGGCCGGTGGGCAACGCCACGCAGGGACGCTTCGTCACCCTACTGGTCCGCGGTCCCAGCGGCCCGGTGGTGCTGCTGGCGGACAAGGAGGACCTGCCGCCCGGCTCCTGGACGCCCAAGTCGGCAGTGCGCACGGTCGGGATGCGCGGCCACGACCTGAGCGGTATCGCCCTCCACGGCACACCCGTCCCCGCCGACGCCGTCATCGGCCAGCCCGGCCGCGGCGTCCGCGACATGCTCCGCTGTATGCAGATCACCCGGACCATGATCGGCGGGATTTCCATGGGCGCGATGGACGCGGCCCTGCGGATCGGGCTCGACTACGCGCACCAGCGTGAGCTGTACGGCCGGCCGATCCTCCGGATCCCGGTGGTGCGCGAACACCTCGTCGGCGCACACCTGGACTTGCTGGTGGCCGAGTGCACGGCGATTCCGGCGGCGCGGGCATTCAGTGTCGTACCGGCGCGCATGGCCCTGTGGTCGTCGGTCGTGAAGTACCTCGTGCCGGTGATCGGGGAGGAGGTACTCGAGCACGTGGCCAAGGTGCTCGGCGCCCGGAGTTATCTGCGGGAGCTCGTCGCCTCCGGTGCCTTCCAGAAGATCCGCCGGGACCACCCCATCACCACGATCTTCGAAGGCACCACGCACGTCATGCTCCATCTCATCGCCACCCAGTTGACGACACTGGCCAAGGTGTACGACAGTCCCGCCCCCGGATCGGAACAGGTGCTGAGCGAGCTGTTCGACCTCTCCCGTGAGGCCCCCCTGTGGGTGCCGGACGGTGACGAACTCGGGCTGACGACGCGCGGGCAGGACGAGATCACCCGGTCCTGGCGCGGCGCACTCACCGAGCTGGCCGGACTTGCCGCGACACGCTGCACGCCGCAGCAGGCCGCTGATCTCGCGGAGGTGACGGCCGCGCTGGACCGGCGGCGCTCCGCGCTGTACGACGGACTGTCCGAGCGCGGCGTGGACGCCCGCTCGGTCATCGGCTCCCGGGCGGCGGCCGAGCACTGTGTGCACCATGCGGCTGCCTCGTGCGTGCAGGTCTGGCTGCACAACCAACAGGCCGAACCGGACATCGGTTGGCTGATCCTGGTGCTGCGGCGGCTGCTGCAGCGGCTCGACCCCGCTGTGCTCCTGGACGAGCAGGAGCACCATCTGCCCCGGTTCGAGGCTGTCATCGAGCGCTGCCGCGCCGAGAAACGTTACTTCTCGCTCGACGCCGTGCTGGAGTGACGCCGGACATGATGGGGCCTCACCAAAGCGCACATCTTCTTCCACAGCTCCCGGGTGACGGACGACGGCGTACGCGCCGTCGAGCCAGTGGGTCCTAGCAGTTGAGCGGTGCGGAGGTGTCGGCGCGTCCAGCGCGTCACAATAGATGCCCTCGATCTTGGTGTTGTTGTGACCGGTGTCGATGTACGCGGCGATCTCAGGCACCAGCGGTCGACGGGGTGTCGAGACAGGGCGATTGCAACGTCCCGGTGGCTCGGAGTGCGTAGGTCAAGGCGGTGTGACGATGCGATGTGGCTGCGCGACCGGATGCTACGACGGTGTCGCGGGCTCGGTAGGGCTTGGGGCGCGGCGCCGGGCCGATCTCGGCGGATGCTTCCCGAGACGCCGCCCACGGCGGTCGCGGCCGAGACCAACGGCCGTCCCGGTCGAGGCGCCGGCGGTCCACTCCCCGGACCCCGAATTCTCTCCCTGAACTGATGTGAGAAAGAGGTTGCAATGACTTCCAGTCACTTCGCGGCGGACCCCGGCAGTCTGGCGAAGACCGCACCCAGTGTGGGGGCATACTCCGACCTGATGAGGCAGGTCGTCTCCCGACTGCAGTCGCGCCTCGCCGAACTCGGCGACTGCTGGGGCGACGACTCGATGGGAAAGCAGGGTGACTCTGCTGCGCAATTCCGTGCTGGGTGACGGCCCTGGGGCTGCCGATCGGTAAATCGTCGATCCTGGTGGGGATTACGGGAGGGTGGGGCCGTGCACGGCGATCGCGGCGAGTTGTGGTGCCGTGGTCACAGTGAGGGTGCCGGCGGGGACCTTGTCCCCGAGCGCGGTGAGCACGGGGGCGACCTCATGGAGGCTCGCGCCGATTCTGCTCTTGGCCAGGCTGGTCCACCTCGGCGAGAACGGCGTTCGTGATGGATCAGCCCTTCTTGAGGAGGAAGTCGACAAGCTCGTCGGAGACAGAGAGCCGCCCGCCGTCGCCGGGACCGCCGTCGGGCCGGTCATGAGGTCTATGCCGCCAGCGCGTTGTCGGTGGTGGCGACGGTACTGCCGGCGCGATGGTGCCTGGCGGGCCGACGTGGCAGGCCGCGCACTGTGGGCGTATCCCGCTGTGCCTCGCGCCGGACGGCGCTGGGGGATGGTCGGGGCACGGGCTGCGCCGGGTGCACCGGCTGGGCAGGGCCTGTCGATGGACCTGGCATGCACTCAGCGGGCGGTGCGCGAGGCTGAAGGCATCGTGCACGGTCACTGGCGCCGGCTCGGTTCCCGCCACCCGTCCCAGCGTGATCACTGTCAGCACTGAGCCGGTCGGTCAGCGCAGCCGTTGAGGGCGCTGAGGTCAGACGCTGAGGGCTTGGTGGAGGGCTTCGGGGCAGTCGAGGATGGTGTGCGGTTGACGATCGATACCAGCACCGACACCTACGAGCGGGCGGTCGGGGCACTGCCGCCTGAGTCCCGGTCCCTTCCGGCTGACGGAGGACGGCGCTGTCCCCGAGAGGGCCGGGACGGTGTCGAGTTGGCGATCGACACACAGACACCTACGAGCGGGCCCCTCCCGCGCCGGTGCCAGCCGCGTATGGACGCGGATCACAGGCGTGAGCGACGCTGAGCCTCTCCTGTCCCTCCTGATGGGCCGTCTGCTCGGACGGGCCCCGCGGGCCGGCCTCGTTCGGGTCACGCGATGAGCTTGAGCTTGTGAGAGATGACGAGTCCGGCGGCGCCGAGCACCGTGGCGTGATCGTTGGCCTCGGCGAGGACGATCCGCGGGGGACCGGCCGCGTGTTGCAGAACTCGTGATTGCACATGGTCTTCGATCTTGCGGCGGAAGGTGTCGCCTCCGGCGATGGCATGACCATGCAGGATGAACAGGCCAGGTGCCAGGATCTGTTGGAGGTTGACGATTCCCAGCGAGATGTTGTGGGCGAATCGGTCGAGCAGGTCGTCGGCGCCGGTGTGCTGGCGGGCGGCCAGGCGGGCGAGTGACCCGGTGGTCATGGTCTGGGCGGCGGGCAGGCCCAGGGCTGCGGCTTCGTCGCGCAGCCATGCGTCGGTGGCGATGGTCTCCCAGCATCCTTGCTGGCCGCAGGGGCAGTTGCGGCCGTCCATTTGGACGACGGTGTGCCCGATCTCGCCGCCGGCTCCGGCTTGGCCGCGCTGTACGGCGCCGTCGATCACGAGTCCCACGCCCAGTACGTCGGCGAGGTAGAGCGAGGCGAACGACTGGACGCCGCGAGCCTGCCCGAACCAGCGGTCGCCCAGTGCCTGAGCGCGGGGGTGGTGATCGAGGTAGACCGGCAGGCCGATTCTTTCGGACACCAACGGTCCCAGGGGCAATCCGCTGAGCACGGGGGCCAGGTTGGCTTTGATGATCGTGCCGGTGTCGGTGTTGACCATGCCGCCGACCGCGACGCCAACGCCCAGAGGCGGTGCGCCCTGTGCCGGTAGCACGCTGTTCAGGCAGTCCACGACACAGTCGATGACGGCATCGGCGTCCTCGGTGTCCGGACGGAACGTGCCGGCTGATGTCGACAGTACGTCTCCCGCCGTGCTGACCAGGGCGGCGTCGACTTGTCCGGGCATGAGGTGGACGGCGGCGATGGGCGGCCCGGAGGGCGAGAACCACAGGGGGCGGGCGGGCTTGCCGCCGGTCACACCGCTGGACCGTGGATCCCCCTCGACGAGGATGCCGCTGTCGATCATCGGCTGGACGATCGTGCCGATCGTGGCCCGGGTCGTGCTCGTGAGCCGGGCCAGATCCGAGCGGGACAGTGGGCCGATGTCGTAGAGGGACTGCAGCACCCGGGAGCGGTTGACCTGGTGGGCCAGGCTCGGGGAGATCAGCGGGGTGGCCGCGCGCTCGCGCCGGGGCGGCACCGCACGGGCGCGGGAGTCCTGGCGATCGTGGACGGACGTCAAGGCTGCTCCATCGGTTCGATTCCGGTAGGCCGTTTCTGGCAACCCAGTATAGATCACATACAAACCTCTGTCCCGTGTGGGTGCTCGACGTGGCCGGCTTGACTCCACGCGGTTCGACGAGGCGCCGATTATTGGGGCTTTGTTCGGCGATGTGCACCCTTGTGCTCGTCGAGGTCGGCCCTTGACAACCTTCTAGGTTCGTATCGAGACTGTACAAACCTCGGCGGGGATGACGCAGGTCACATCGAGCAGTGAGCCCCTTCCCCGCCGCAGTCTCCAACTTCGCTGGTGCACAGGAGGTCTTGATGTTGAACGTCGGCATTGTCGGCGGGGGGATTCGCGGGCACATGTACGCGCAGTCGCTGGACGGTTTCCCGGACGTGCGCGTCCGTGCCGTCTGCGACCTGAACCCTCAGGCCGCGCAGAAGGTGGCGGACGAGTTCGGCCTCGTATCCTTCATCGATCACCGCACGATGCTCGAGCGGGCAGGGTTGGATGCGGTGATCGTGGCGACGCCCGATTTCGCCCACCGTGAGGTCGCTGTGGACGCTGCGGCCAGCGGCGCGCACCTGCTGATCGAGAAGCCATTGGCCACGACTGCCGAGGACTGCGCGGCGATCAGCGATGCGGTGCAGCGGGCCGGGGTGCAGTGCATGGTCGGATTCGAGAACCGGTGGAATCCGGCCATCCGCCGGATCCACGACTTGTCGGCCTCCGGCGAACTGGGAGATGTGCTGACGCAGAACATCCTGCTCAGCAACACCTACTATGTGCCGACCACGATGATTCCGTGGGCGGCGAAGTCCTCGCCGGCATGGTTCTTGATGAGTCACACCGTCGATGCAGCGGTCTGGGTGGCGGACAAGCGCGTGACATCGGTGTTCGCGGGCGGCTCGCGCGGTCGTCTGGCGGAGCTGGGCGTGGACACCTGGGATGTCATCCATGCGCTGCTGAGCTTCGACGACGGCACCACGGCGAACCTGACCTCCACCTGGGTGCTGCCCGACTCTTCGCCGTCGGTCGTGGATTTCCAGTACAAGATCGTGGGAACCAAATCCGCCGTCGATGTTGACCTCCAGGACCACGGCATTCGCCACGCGGGCGAGGCATACAAGTGGCCCGGCCTGCTCGGCGGCGAGATCGACGGGCGCCTGCAAGGCCCGCCCACCTGGATGGTGCAGTCCTTCGTCACCAGGCTCAATGCCGGTGAGCCCGTCGGCCCCGGCCTCGACCAGGGAGCTCTGGTCACCGACATCGTCCTGGCCGTCCTGGAGTCCCTGCGCACCGGCGAGGTCACATCGATCAACCGGAGGCCGGCCGGTTGACCGCCGGCCGATCCGCAAGGGACATCCTGCGAGAACGAGGATAGACATGACACCGAATGTGACTGCTGTGGCAGAGCGCCCAAGCCTGCGCGGTGCCGTGGCCAAGCAGGGCAACCGTTACCGCGACTACGCCCTCGTGGCCGTCTTCACGGGCGAGGTCCTCTTCTGGACGCTGCAGAGCCCGGCCTTCCTGACCCTCAACAACCTCCTCAACATCGCCAGACAGGCGTCGACCATCGGGATCATGGCGGTCGGTATGACCTACGTGATCCTCATAGCCGGGATCGACCTCTCGGTCGGCAGCCTGGTGAGCTTCACGGGCATGCTGATCGCCTCGACACTGATCGGGGCCGACAGCCTCCTCGCCGCCCTCGCCGTGGCACTCGGCTTCGGCGCCGTGTCGGGACTGTTCAGCGGCTACCTGGTGTCACGGCTTCACGTGCCGGCCTTCATCGCCACGCTCAGCCTGATGCAGGTCTACCTCGCCGGCGCGCAGCTGTGGAACGACGGCGGGCCTCTGTCGGTGACCAACTCCGCGGTTCTCATGCTGGGATCCGGCTACATCGGCCCGGTGCCGGTCCCGGTGGTGGTCTTCGCAGTGATTCTCCTGTGCGGCCACTGGGTCCTGTCCCAAAGCGTCTTCGGCCGGCACGTCTACGCGATCGGGGGCAATCCCGAGGCGGCACGTCTGGCCGGTATCCCGGTCCGGCGGGTGACGCTCGCCGTCTACGCACTCAGCGGAGCCCTCGCAGGGCTGGCGGCACTGCTCTTTGTCGGCAGGCTGGCCACCGCCAGTCCGCTCACCGGCACCGGCCTGGAACTGCAGGTCATCGCCGCCGTGATCGTCGGCGGATGCAGCCTGTTCGGAGGCAAGGGAAACCTGCCGGACACCCTGCTCGGCGTGCTTGTCCTGACCATGCTCCAAAACGGGCTCACCCTCGTGGGCGTGTCCGGCTTCTGGCAGAACTTCGCCACCGGCGTCGCTGTGCTGCTCGCCGTTCTCCTCTCGGGGGACGTCCTGGCCAAAATGCGCAAGAAAGAGGCATGACCATGAATTCGATGTCCCAGCGCCGTACCACGCGGCTGCCTTTCGCAGGACTGACCGTTTCGATGTGCGTGGCCGCGGCGGCCTGCAGCGCAACGGGCCCGGGAAGCTCGTCGGTGAAGGACACCTCCGACAAGCAACTCATCATCGGTCACAGCTACCAGGACCTCTCCAGCCCGTACTTCGCCGACGAGCGCAAGGTGGAGAAGGCACTGGCTGCGAAGAACGGCTACAGCTACGTCGCCACCCAGGCATCAAACAATCCGGCCACCCAGCTCACCGACATCGAGAACCTCATCTCCCGCAAGGTCAACCTTCTGGTGATCGACGCGATCGACCCGAACGCGGTGGTACCCGGGATCAAGAGCGCGAACAGCGCCGGAATCCCGGTGGTCATGCTGATCCGCAAGCCCGCGGGCGGCAACTACAAGAGTCTTGTCTACCTCGACAGCATCAAGGACGGGGCCAACGCCTGCGCCGCGGTCGCCACGCGTCTGGGCGGCAAGGGCAAGGTCGTCAACCTGACCGGACCGCTGGACATCCTCGCCGCGAAGGAACGGTCCACCGGCTGCACGAACGAGCTGAAGAAGTATCCCGGCATCACGGTCGTCGCCAGCCCGCAGACGGACTTCACCCAGCGGGACGCCGAGCAGAAGATGACCGACGTCCTGCAGGTGCACCGTGACGTCGACGCCGTCTTCGGCGGCAACGACGACATCGCCCTCGGCGCCATCCGCGCCTTCACTTCCGCCGGCATCGACCCCAAGACCAAAGTCGTGATCGGCATCGACGGTACCCAGGCCGGGCTCCAGGCCGTCTGCAACGGCACCTATACCCAGTCCCTCGCGACTTTCCCCGTCAAGGAGGCCGAGATCGTCATGGACATCGCCGCCAAGATCCACACGGGCAAGCCCGTGCAGAAGGAGGTCCTCTTCCCGGCCGTGCCGGTCAACGCGGACAACATCAAGGCCGCGGTGAAGACCGCCGGGTATCCCATCTCGTCCTGTCCTGCCGCCAAGTGAGGAGCGACGACCCGCAAAGGAGGGCAGCCATGCAGAAACTCGAACAGCACCCTGGTGGCGAGACGGGGCCGGCCCCCGCGGTCTCGGCACAAGGGATCATCAAGCGCTTCGGTGGTGTGGTGGCACTGGACAACGTGAGCTTCTCAGCCCGGGCAGGAGAGGTGACCGCCTTGGTCGGAGACAACGGCGCAGGCAAGTCCACCTTGATCCGGTGCCTGTCCGGTGTGCACTCACCCGATGAAGGAGGGCTATTCGTCAACGGGGCGCCGGTGACCTTCTCCGGCCCCAACGACGCACGGCTTGCGGGCATCGAGACGGTCCACCAGAACCTTGCCCTGGCCGACAACCTGGACGTCGCGGCGAATCTCTTCCTTGGCCGGGAACTGTCCGGCGGCCCCCGCTCACTGTTCCGCCTGCGGAAGAGGCCCATGGAAGCCAGGGCCGCAGAACTGATCGACGAGTACGGGATCCGCATGCCCAACATCAAGGCGAAGGTGGGCGCCATGTCGGGCGGCCAGCGGCAGGGCATCGCCATCGCCAGGGCCGTCGGCTGGGGCAGCGAGGTCGTGCTGATGGACGAGCCCACCGCCGCACTGGGCGTGAAGGAAACCGGGCGGGTGCTGGACGTCGTCAGGTCCCTCGCCGATCGCGGTCTGGCGGTCGTGTTGATCAGCCACAACATCGAGCAGGTCATGCAGGTGTCCGACTTCGTGTGGGTGCTGCGAGGCGGGCACATGATCGCCGATCTGCGGGCCGAGAACACAAACACCCAGGAAGTGGTCCACTACATCACCACCGGCGTAGGTCTCGGCGCATGACAGCCGGGAGCCAAGCTCCCCGGTCGACGCCGCACCGCTATCGAAGGCGTACAGGGGCAGAAGCATCCGCTTCGAGATGACCGGCTACGCGGGGCTTTGAGTGGCCAAGAAGGGCTCGAAGGACAGGACTTCAGGTCGGAATCCGGGGAACGATGGACGGCTTCCGCCGCCGGAAGCGCCCCCGAGTTCGCGCACTTCGCCGGCCAGCGCCGGGACGACTGCTCGATCCGCACCCCCGGCGCGATGATCAGGTGCATCTGCCCGGTGGCCGCACACTGCGACGCTTTCCTCCCCGCGTACTGCTCAGGCCAGTAGCCACCCTTGGCCACGATCCCGGCCACAGGGGCCCGACCGACGTCACGGTGCGACATCCCTGCCCCCGACCAGGACGACAATTCCGCCCACAACCCCAACTGGCAACCTCACCCACTACCAAGTTCACCGGTCCTTTGTGACATGGACGGAAGGCCGACATCACCTCAGCAGACCCCCGCGCCACTCCCAGACAAGGTAAGAGGAGGAAACGGCAGGCACGGGCTGGTGCGCCTCAGCGGCTCGGGGCGCACCGGCTACCGGTTGCGCGTCGGCGGGGCCTCCGTGCCTCAAGCGCCGGGCAGAAGCCGGCGCAGCGAAGAAACTGGCTCCGGGGAACAGCCGAGCCGCTGCGCACCACCGCACCCCATTCACCGACCATCAGCGAGGCCGAGCTCCAAGGCCTGAGCCGCGCCTGGGCGTCCCCTTCGTCGACCTCGACGCCGACACCCCGCCCGGGACCACCGCACCCCAACTGCGTCAGTGCACCTCGAACATCGAAGGCGTCCGCATCCTGTACTTCCTCACCGCCCTGCGCACCGTGGTCGTCACCCGGCCCGGCTGACCTCTGACCCCCGCCGATGCCTTCGAGGCATGTCGTCGAACCCCAATGGGTCTTCGACGGCAGCAGCGCGCGTCACCAGAATGCGGGCACTACCCCTTCGTGTTCCCGAGGAGTTCACTGTGTCCGTCTTGTACGCCCGGCGCTGTTGTACCGTGCTGGCTTTCCTCGTACTGGCTCTGGTCCTCGTGCCGTTGTCGCCGTTGACGGCGAGACCCGCGTACGCCACGACCGCCGTAGCCAGTGATCCGCTCACCGGCAGCGGCGCCGTGACCAGGAAGGTGCTGACCGCCGCCGACCTGACCAGCGGCGCGGGCACCGGCACCGTCGCC
The DNA here is from genome assembly GCF_000383595.1 of Streptomyces bottropensis ATCC 25435. Lineage (NCBI taxonomy): Bacteria > Bacillati > Actinomycetota > Actinomycetes > Kitasatosporales > Streptomycetaceae > Streptomyces > Streptomyces bottropensis. The sequence continues at coordinate 5,256,585 of NZ_KB911581.1, forward strand.
AACGACGCCTTCGCGCTGCCCGCGGCTGCCGCCGCCCCGACGCGCACCTTCGAAGGAACCCTGACGCTCAACGGCGTGGCCACCGCAGGCGGATTCCGGACCGTCAAGGACACCTACAACTACGCGGCCACCGCCGCGCTCAAGCACCTGCCGCCGGTGAGCATCGACCTCGTGCAGAGGGGCAGCCACGTCATCCCTGCCGTCCGCGGCCTGCAGATCACCGGGAGCGCGTACTGGAACGTGATCGTCGGGGGTGGCCGCGCCTGGAACGAGTACGGCGACGGTGGCCGCACCCGCGTCTCGCTGCCCTTCGCGCTGGTCGAGCGCAACGCGAACTGCGTGCACAACGGCCTGCTGACCTTCCTCTTCGGCGGCAGCAAGATCTCCAAGGTCCGCTACCAGATCACGCACGAGACGTGCCAGTACTTCCAGTTCGACATGTGGGGCCAGGTCGGCGCGACCTACTCTCGGCACGCCGTGACCGGTGACACCGACCTGAAGAACGCGTACGCAGCCGAGGTCGCCCACCGCATCCCGACCAAGCCGATCAGCGCGCTGCGCACCGACTACCCGAACGCCGGCATCGACACCAGCGCGTTCGGCAGCGGCGTCACCGCCTCGGCGCTGAGTACGTACGGCGTGTCCTACGGCGGGGTGAACTATGTCGGCGCGTGCCAGACCCGGCAGGGCGCGTACCCGTACTGCAACCAGATGGTGCTGCCGTCGTACTCGCTGGCCAAGACGATGTTCGCCGGCATCGTGCTGATGCGGCTGACGCAGGTCTACGGCTCGTCCGTGCCGTCGCAGCCGATCCGCGACTGGGTCAGCGAGGCGGACACCTCCGCCTGGAGCGGCGTCACGTTCCAGGACACCGCGAACATGGCCACCGGTAACTACCTCTCCAGCGCCTTCGAGGCCGACGAGTCCGGCGGCGGCATGACGGCGTTCTTCGACGCCGAGGCGTACGGGCCGAAGATGAGCGCCGCGCTGGCCTTCCCGCACGCCGTCGCACCCGGCACGAAGTGGGTCTACCACTCCTCCGACACCTTCGTGCTGACTCGGGCGATGCAGAACTACCTGGTGTCCAAGGCCGGCGCCGGCAGCGACATCTACCGCTGGATCCGCGACCAGGTGCTGGTCCCGCTGCACCTGAGCCCGGACGTGCTGACCACCGTGCGCACCGACAACAGCGCCACCGGGCAGCCGTTGGGCGGGTACGGCCTGTTCTACACGCAGGACGACATCGCCAAGGTCAGCCGATTCCTGAACGCCGACGGCGGGAAGATCGACGGGGTGCAGAAGCTCGACGCGACGATGCTCGCCGACGCGATGCAGCAGAACCCGGCGAACCGCGGCATCACCACGACCGCCGGCACGACCGGCAAGACCTACAAGTACCAGAGCGGCCTGTGGGCCCGGCAGTTCACCTCGGCGGACAACCCGGTGTTCACCAGTTCGGTGTACGTGCCGTTCATGTCCGGCTTCGGCGGCATCACCGCGGCGATGCTGCCCAACGGCGCCACGTACTACTACTTCAGCGACAACGACGAGTTCGGCTGGTCGGCGGCGGCCGCGCAGGCGTACAAGCTGCCCGCCACCCGCGGGGGCGGCGGGACGTGCACGGCCGGCCAGCCGCTCGGCAACGACGGCTTCGAGACCGGGGAAATCGAGGGACGCAGGGCGGTCGGCGGCAGCGTGACGTCACCCCTGGCCAGAAGGGCCTCCAAGGCCCGGAACATCATCCGCGGTTGACGTCCCCCGATGGCGACTCGTGGTAGGGAGTTCGGCAGATGCGGGCCCCTACCACGTTCCTCTGCGGTCCAGAGCCGTCCGTCCGCCTTGGCGAGGGGTGGGGAGCTCGCAGGTCACACTCCGGTCCTGCTCCTGATCCGCGCCTTCTCGAACTCGGACGCCGGGTCGCCGCCGATGCTCCAGGGCCAGGACACGACCGTACTGTTGATCGCCTCGAAGACCGCACTGGCCTCGCCGCGCCGCTGGGCGGCCATCAGCGCGTGGGCCGGCAGGTACAGGTCGGCCAGGGCCGCCGCGTGGTGGAAGAACCGGGGCCAGGCCCAGGTGTGTGTGCGCCGCACGGTCGAGGGCCTGGGCGGCCGATGCGTGGGACCAGTGGTTGCGTGCCACCAGTGCTTCGACTCCGGCCTGGGTGAGGACGGAGTGGTACTGCAGAATCCGTGTCGTCGCCTGGAGGGGATTCAGCAGTCTGCTGAGGGCAGCATCGTCGAGCATCAGGACGAGACGTGTCCGTCTGCGGCGACTCGACATAAATGCCATGCACACCTCGTCAAGGACCTGGTCGTGCCCGCTAGCGTTTCCAAGGCCGCGGCGACCATCCTGCGCACGGCCCGCGAGCTGCTGCGCCAGTCGCCTCGGGCTCGCAGCTGATGCGGGGTATCGCCGCGTGGTGGGGCGCGGTCGACGTGCGGCCACGCCTCGCGCCGTGGCAAGGGCCGTGGTCTGGAGTCGTCGCTGCAGTTCACAGGCGGGCGGCGACCTGTGGCCCGTACCGCTCGACACAAAAGCGTGACAACCCGGCCGCGAATGCCTCGATGCTGTGCAGCGCATAGTGGCCGGCGTCCCATGCCGCGTGCAGGTGGATCTGCAGCGGTTCGCCCGTGCTGTCGAGGATCAGCAGCGGGTGCAGGTCGAAGCGGGGATCGTCGGAGACCACGGCGACACCATGGCCCGAAGCTGCCATGGCTTGTGCGACGTGCGGGGTGTCGCATTCGAGCACGATGTCGTACGAGGCGTCCGCATCCTGTACGGCATGGTCCAGGATGCGGCGGGTGCCGTGCGCCGGGGTGAGGACGATGAGGGGCTCCGCGGCAAGTTCCCTGATGGTGACGTGGTCCCAGTCCGCCCAGGCATGGTCGGCACGGACGTAGGCCCACAGCGGCAGTCGGGCCACCGGGAGTCCGGCGAAACGGCGCCTCGGCGCTGCCGAGGAGATGGCTACGTCGGCGCCCCTCGCAAGGGCCTGGTAGGCATGTGCCGGAGTCTCCGCCTGCACGGTGACGAGCGGATCCTCCGGCCCCCAGGTGGCCAGAAACGGCGCGATCACGTCGGTGATGGTGGTGGCCGGCGCCGCCACGGTGATTCGCATGGCACGACCGGCAGCCAGCGCACCGACCGCGGCCTCGGCAGTGTCCGCGCGGGCGACCAGGTCCCGGGCCAGGGGAAGGAAGCGCCGGCCGGCCGCCGTCAGGACCATCTGCTTGCCGCCGCGGTCGAAGAGCGTCATCCCCAAGGTCCCTTCCAGGCTGCGCAGTTGGCGCGACAACGAGGGCTGGGCGACGCGGACCACCTCGGCAGCCTTGGTGACCGAACCGGTCTCCACGATGGTCAGGAAGTAGCGCAGCACTCGGAGTTCCATGGGGGTGATCCCTCTTGAGACGGAGAGGCTCTCATGCCTCAAAGGCATGATAGTCAACCCTTCCAAGTATTTGAGGCTATGGCTGACGGGCTGCATTCTTGGACCACCGTAACTTTCGGTTATCGGCGTCCGAACCCCCGTCGACGTCTCCTCATACAACAATCCTTCGATTGGCTGGTTCCCGCATGGCCCGCCCCCTGCCCCTGATCCTCGCCCAGGCGCCCGGCCGCCCGGCCGACGACCTCGCAGGCTTTGCCACCGACGTGGAGCGGCGCGTGAAGCCGCACGCACCCGGAGCCCTCGTCGTCTACCCCGAACTGCACCTCGGCGAGAGCGCCCCCGGAATCCCGGCCGCCCCGGAGAAGGCCGCCGAGCCGCTCGACGGCAAACGCGATGCGGCCTTCGCCGAGCTCGCGGGGGATCTGGGCATCTGGCTGGTACCCGGCAGCGTCTACGAGCGAGGCGCCGGCGATCACGTCCACAACACGACACCGGTCTATTCACCACGGGGTGAGCGCCTCGCCGCGTACCGCAAGATCTGCCCGTGGCGCCCGTACGAGACGACCACCCCCGGAAACCGGTTCGAGGTCGTCGACCTCGCCGGGGTCGGCCGCATCGGACTGTCCATCTGCTACGACACCTGGTTCCCGGAGATCTCCCGTCATCTGGCCTGGATGGGCGCAGAACTGATCGTCAACGTGGTCCGCACGCCGACGAGCGACCGCGCGCAGGAAGTCGTCCTCAGCCGCGCCAACGCCATCACCAATCAGGTCTTCGTCGCCAGCGTCAATTCCGCCGCCCCCTCCGGGATCGGCCGCAGCCTCGTCATCGATCCCCAGGGCACGGTGCGCGCCGAAACCGTCGACGCCGGCGACTCCACTCTCACCGACGTGATCGACCTCGACGAGGTCGGCAACGTGCGCCGCTACGGCACCGCCGGTCTCAACCGGATCTGGGACCAGTTCCGCCCCGGCGACCCAGCCCTCGAACTCCCGCTGTACGGGGGCCGCATCGACCCCGCCACCTGGAACCCCGCCCACACCACCGAGGAGCCACCACGATGAGCAGCGAGACCACACAGAGCACCATGAGACTGAAGGGCGACCTGAGCCTGCTCTCCGTCGTCCTGTTCGGCCTGGCCTACATCTCCCCAGGCATCGTCGTCACGATGTTCGGCGTGGTCGCCGCCACCAGCGGCGGCGTGGCCCCTACCGCGTTCGCCGTCGCCACCCTCGCGATGCTGCTCACCGGGCTGAGTTACGCGAAGATGGCGCGCGCCGTGCCCGGCGCGGGGTCGGTCTACACCTACGCCCGCAAGATGCTCGACAGCCGCATCGGTTTCCTGTCCGGCTGGGCGATGCTGCTCGACTACTTCTTCATCCCGATGGTCGGCTGGCTGATCACGGCGATCTACTTCCACGCCCAGTTCCCCGAGATACCCAAGTGGGTCTGGCTGATCGTCTCGGTGGGCATCACCACCGCCATCAACGTCTTCGGCATGAAGCTCGCGGACCGTGTCAACAAGGTCCTCATGTTCATCGCTCTGGGGTCGCTGGTCCTCTTCGCCACCCTGTGTGTCGTCTTCCTCGGCAAGCACGGCTCCTCCGCGCCCGCCACGGACGCCCTGTGGAACTCCGGCACGTCGATCGGCGCGGTCACCGCGGCCGCCGCCATCGCCGCGTACTCCTTCCTCGGCTTCGACGCCGTCTCCACGCTGGGCGAGGAGGCCAGGGGCGGGGCGAGGACGATCGGCCGCGGCATCATCGGCTGCGTCCTCGCCGCCGGAGCCATCTTCATCGTGCTGTCCTTCGTGATGCAACTGGTCCACCCCGGCGCGCGGTTCGCCGACGTCGACGCGGCCGCCTATCACCTGAAGGTGCAGGTCGGCGGCGAGACGTACGCTGAGCTCATCAACTTCGTCACCATCGCCGGATCCATCGCCTCCTGCATCGCCCTGCAAGCCTCCGCCGCCCGCCTCATGTATGTCATGGGACGCGATGGCGCACTGCCCAAGGCCGTCTTCGGCAACTTGTCCGGGAAGACCGGCACGCCTGTCCTGAACCTGCTGCTGACCGCGGCCGCCGGTGTCATCGCCATGAAACTCGACCTGACGACAGCCACCTCATTCATCAACTTCGGCGCCTTCCTCGGCTTCACCCTGGTGAACGTCTGCCTGATCGCCCACCTGGTCCGCGAGCACAGACACGGCCGCACCCCCCACCTCTTCTCGTACCTGGTGATGCCGGCCATCGGCGCCGGCGTCTCCCTCTACCTGCTCACGAGGCTCGGTGACGTCGCACTCCAGATCGGCGGCGTATGGCTGGCGATCGGCGTCGTCTACCTGGCCGTCCTGACCAAGGGCTTCCGCCGGCCCGCACCGGAGATGACCTTCGACGACGACGCCGCGGCCACGGACCGAGTCCCCGCGTAGCTCCCCTCCCGATGCGAGGAGACGAGGGTGGCCCCAACAACTGGTGACGGTGCGTTCTCCTCAATGCAGGTGGATGCGGTGACGGAGGAGGTCGAGTCCTGTTCGGCCGTGCATCTGCCGCATGATCTTCTCGGTTCGGGTATTGCCGCCCTCGGTCCGGCCGTTGTGGTGGGGCCGGATGAGGGGCCGGCGTTCACGGCGGCGCGGTCGAGTTCGAGGCCGTTGCAGAAGTTGTGCAGGCGGGGGGAGGGGGAGGCCAGCGGTGCGGACGGCGGCGATCCACTGGGTGAGCTTGTTGTCGTTGCCCTGGGCCGGCGTCAGGAACGCGGCGAACTCGTTGGTGCCTCGGGCGAGTTGAATCATCTCCGGTCACGCCGCGGCGAGGAGGCCGAGCAGGTCGGTGTCCTTGGTCCACAGTTGCTCGGGGTGGGTGAGCAGGAGCCGGGCGACGCGGCGGGGGAATGTCACGGGGCGGTCGCCTTCAGCGCGGCCCTGATTGCGGTAGCGGACCAGCAGATTGGCACTGCCGGTAGCCGTGCACCTTTCCCGTCGGGACGTTGACATCACGCATACAACATCAATGACACCCGTCACCAGCCGTCACCACCGACTACGGAACAGAGCCACTCGTTTGACAGTCCCCCACCCCGCCCAGCCCCGAGATAGTGCCGGGCGTACCGCAACGCCTCCCCAGCAGGCAGCGTTTCAGTCCTCCACACCGTCTTCATCGGCGAGCCGCAGGTTCGTCGCGCGCAACTGCCACCGGGTCCAGTAGCGCAGCCGTGCCACGTCCGCGGGGGACAGGCGGTCGCAGGCCCAGTCCCAGTGCAGGGCCAGCCAGTCCCCGGGGCCGGCATCCGGGACGAAGCCGGCTCCCTCCACCACGATGCGCACCCGTTCGCGTCCAGCGGGGGACAGCCCGAGGCGCCGGCCGTTCCACGTCAACCGCCGCGAGCGGGCGATGACATGGTCGCCGTCCCGTGCCACCACACGGCCCCAGCGAATACGGCAGTTGTCCAGCACGTACAGCGGTTGTTCGGCCGGTCCGGAGCTCAGCAGCCGGGTCCACGGGTAGACGCCGAACACATGGAAGCCGTGGGTGGCGCTGGCCTCGGTCACCAGTGAGTCGGTGAGGTGCTGCCAGTAGTGGCCCGCCTGCGAGCCGATGGTCGCGAGCAGCCGTTCGCCGAAGCGCAGCTGGTCCACCTCGCGCAGGAGGGGGCCGCCGATCCAGTACGCACGCACGACCCGCTCGTCGAGCGGGTCGTCCAGACCGGCCAGCTCGGCCAGGGTCGTCAGGTAAGGCCACGCGCCATGGAAGCGGCGTGCCAGTGCTACGACGTCGGCGCCGGTGCTCCCGGTCGCGCCGAGCTCGAACATGCTCGCGGCCTCAGCGGGGCCGCAGTAGCCGAGCTCGTTCGGCGCGTAGGCGTACCGGGCGAACAGCTTCGGACCCGGGCCGGACGGTGCGTGTGTCACGGCCGACGGGCCTGCCCGACGAGCAGTGCGGTCTCGCGGTGCAACCGTCCGAAGTTGTAGTAAGCCGCGCAGGCCCCCTCGGGGGAGACCATGCAAGTGCCGATGGGGGTCTCCGGTGTGCACGCCGTGCCGAACACCTTGCACTGCCACGGCTTGAGGACACCTTTGAGCACCTCACCACACTGGCAGGCCTTGGGGTCGGCGACCCGTATCCCCGGCATGTTGTAGCGCAATTCGGCGTCGAAGTCGGCGTAGCGCTCATGCAGCTTCAGCGCGCTTTGCGAGATGAACCCCAAACCGCGCCATTCGAAGTGCGGGCGCAGTTCGAAGACCTCGGCCAGCAACTCAAGGGCATGCGGGTTGCCTTCCTCACGAACCACACGCGAGTACTGGTTCTCGACTTCGCAGCGGCCCTCCCGGATCTGCAGCAGCAGCATGTGCACCGACGCCAGGATGTCCAGTGGCTCGAAGCCGGCGACCACGAGGGGCTTCTTGTACACCTCGGACACGAAGCGGTAAGGGCGGTTGCCCACGACCGTGGAGACATGGCCGGGGCCCAGGAAACCCGAAAGCCTGAGATCCGGCGAGTCCAGGATGGCCTTGATCGGCGGCACGATCGTGACGTGATTGCAGAAGACGCTGAAGTTCCGCACACCGAGTTCCTTCGCCCGGACGAGTGTCACCGCGGTGGACGGTGCCGTCGTCTCGAAGCCGACGGCGAAGAACACGACCTGCTTGTCGGGGTTCTCGACGGCCAGGCGCAGTGCGTCGAGCGGAGAGTAGACGAACCGCACGTCCGCGCCGCGAGCCTTGGCCTCCAGCAGGTTTCCCCGGCTTCCGGGGACCCGCATCATGTCGCCGAACACAGTGAAGATGACGTCCGGCTGCTCGGCGAGCCACATGGCGTCATCGACCCGGCCCATGGGGATCACACAGACCGGGCAGCCCGGCCCGTGCACCAACTCGATGTTCGACGGCAGGATGTGTTCCAGGCCGTGTCGGTAGATCGTGTGAGTGTGCCCTCCGCAGACCTCCATGAACTTGAACTCGTCGTCACCGACGAGGTCGCCGATCGCGGCGACCAGGGCGCGCGCGGCGGATGGGTCGCGAAACTCGTCAACAAACTTCATCGCACATCCCCTTGGATGATCGCCGTCGAGTCGAACGCGTCGAGCTCGTCGGAATAGGCCTGGCCCATCTTTTTCAGCGCATCGAGTGTCGACGCGGCCTCATGCTCATCGATCCTCGCCATAGCGAATCCGACATGAACGAGCACCCAGTCACCGGCGACGAGGTTCTGCTTCGCGAGCAACCGCACGCTGATCACTCGCTGCACACCATCGACGTCGACCCTCGCGAGATGTCCGTCCGGATCCGTGATCTCGACCACGCGGCCGGGGATACCCAGGCACATGTCTGTTCCTCTCGTTCTGTCTCTGTGAGCGGCATCGCCGCTGTTCAGCAGATCCGCGGCAGTGGGTCGCCGACGAGCATGTCGACGATGCGGCTTCCTCCGAACGGGGTGCGCAGCGCGACAATGCCCTGGGGCTGCTCGACGATCTCGCCGATGACGCAGGCCTCTTGGCCCAGTGGGTGGGCACGCATGGCTGCGACAGCCGCTTCGGCCTCGTCAGGTGCGACGACCGCGGCGAACTTGCCCTCGTTGGCCACGTAGATGGGGTCGATTCCGAGCATGTCGCAGGCCCCGCGCACCATCGGAGCCACTGGCAGTAGCAACTCGTCGAGGATCACCGCGAGGCCGCTGTCCTGCGCGAGTTCATTGCAGACGGTGCCGAGGCCGCCACGTGTCGGATCGCGCATCCATCGAGTCGATGGCGCCGCCTTGAGCAGCACCTCGACCAGGTCGTGCAGGGGCGCGGTGTCGGAGCGGATGTCGGCCTCGATGGCCAGGTCGCCGCGGGCCAGCATGACAGCCATGCCGTGATCTCCCAGTGACCCCGACAGCACCACCCGGTCACCCGGGCGGACCCGTTGGGCGGACAGTTCGCGGCCGGCGGGGACCAGACCGACCCCCGCAGTGGTGATGTACAGGCCGTCTGCAGAGCCCTTGGGCACCACCTTGGTGTCTCCGGTGATCAACTCCACGCCTGCCTCGCGGGCCGCGCCGGCCATGTCGTCGACGATCTCGCGCAGCCGGGCGATCTCGAAACCCTCGGCGATCACGAAGGCGACCGACAGCCAGCGAGGCCGGGCACCGGACACGGCCAGGTCGTTGACGGTGCCGTGGACCGCGAGGTGGCCGATCGAACCGCCGGGGAAGCGCAGTGGCGAGACCACGTAGGAGTCCGTGCTGAACGCCAGACGCTCGCCGGACGGAAGGCTCACCACGGCCGCGTCGCCCAACTGCTCGAGTGCGGGGTTGCGGAACGCCTCCAGGAACACGGCATCGACCAAGGCCGCTGACGACTTGCCGCCGGCACCGTGCGAGAGTGTCACGACCTCATCGATCAGCCTCGGCCGGCGCTTGCGAAACGCCTTGATCCGCTCCAGCACCTGGTCCTCCAGGCCAGGCGCCGCCGGGATGTCCGAGTCAGTTGTCATGGTGTTTCTCCTGGCGTGTTCGTGGGTGTCGACAGGTGCCGTTGCACGGTCGTCCAGAGCCGACAGCCGAGCATCGCCTGGCTTTCCTGGATGCGATGGACGCTCTGCGAAGGAACGACGAAGCAGAACCCGACCTCCGGTGACGCGGCCATCTGTCCGCCGTCGTAGCCGGCGAACCCGATGGTGAGGAGGCCGCGCTGCGACGCCTCCGTGAGACCGCGCATCAGATCGGTGGAATTTCCGCTGGTCGACATGGCGACAGCGATATCGCGGTCCGAGGCGTGAGCGATGATCTGGCGCGAGAAGACCAGATCGAATCCGACGTCATTGCCGAGCGCCGTGACGACGGCCTGGTCGGCCGCGAGGTTCAGGGCGGGCAACGGCCGTCCGGCGATCGGCTGCGCGAACAGGGAGGCGAAAGTGGCGGCGTCCGTCGAGCTTCCGCCGTTGCCGAAGGTGTACATCCGTCCGCCGGACGCGAACCGCTGGGCCATCGCCACCCCGGCGGCGCCGATCTGTTCAGCACATGACGCGAGCGTGGCCTGCTGCAGCGCGGCGCTTTCCCGCGCCTTGAGCCGTGCCGACGAGGCGAGATCGGCCAGCAACGAGTCCGCGTCCTGCTCGTCGCCTTCGATGAACGGGTACAGGAATCCGGTGTTCTCCGCCGCGCTCATCGCCCTGCCTCCGCTTCGAGCCGGGTGAGAGCCGCACCGGCGTGCACGAGTACGAGGTCCCCGACCGTCACGGGCGAGACCAGGGTGACGTCGATACGCTCCTCACCCGTCGCGGTACGCACGAGAGCGTCGCCGAAAGGACCCTCGGGAGGCTCGACGACCTCGGCAAGCCGCCCCTCGTCACTGCAGGTCACGCACACCTCGTCGGTGCACTCGGCCGCGGGCTCCCGCAGCAGGCCCGGGTGTTCGAAGCAGACATGGGTCAGCTCCCACAGCAGGTGATAGAGCAGCACGAACCGGCCGCTCGCGGGGGCGAGTGGGTGGGGATCATCGAGCCACAGCACATGGTCGGCGGCACCGGCGACCGGCCGCGCGCCCGAGCCGATCCAGACCGTGCATGCGCCCCATGCCGCGGCCCGTCGCATCAGGTCCGCGACCACGGCATCGTCGGCCGCGGCCACAGCGACGATCAGGTCGCCCGCGCGGACCGACACCCGGGCCTGCCCGACGAGGTCCGACGAGCGCAGCGCGAACGCGGGCAGAGCGCGTTTGCCGACGATCACCGGGTGCACGAACTCGACAGCCACATGGTGGGCGTGGGGTTCCCAGCGGGGAGAGACGGCCCACAGGGTGGCACCGGCGTGGAAACGGCGGGCGATCGACAGCGCCGCGTCCGCCAGATCTGCCGCAAGGCCGCCGTCGAGCATGTCGGGTGTGATGCCGGCGCCCGCTTCGGTCAGCGGAGACACGTCCGTGGTCATGCGGCGCCCTCCGGCGCGGTCTCGCCGACGAGGACCCCGTACTCCCGCATCAAGTCGATCGTCGCGGCAGCGGTCTCCGCGTCGACCTTCGTCAACGCGAAGCCCATATGTGCCATGACGTGGTCACCCACTGCGAGATCGGGCAGATAGGCCAGGCAGACGCGTCGCTCCTCGCCCGCGAAGTCGGCGCGCGCCATCGTGGTGCCGGCCTCCTGCCATATCTCGATGAGGCGCCCGGGAACACCTAGACACATGACCGCTCCGTAAGTTTGGTAGGCGGCCCGGGAGGGCCGGATATGGCTCATTGACTGTTCTGTCGGTTGTGGTTCGTGAGGACTCGGCCGTCCTGCTCTCAGAGCGGCCCTGACTGCTGAGGGGGTTCGTCACTCTCCTTCTGCGCAGTAACCAGCGGTGGTGTCCGTCGTAGCGCCGCGACCACGGCCTGTCCCAGTGCCAGCCCCCCGTCGTTCGGGGGCACGACGAAGTGGGTCAGTACGGCCAGACCGGCCTCCTCCAGGCGGCGGCGGCACTCGCGGGCGAGCAGCACGTTCTGGAAGACACCGCCGGTCAGGCCGACGAGGCGCACGCCGGTTGTGCCGGCCAGTCGCTCAGCCGCCTCGGTGACCGCCATGGCCACCGCGACGTGAAACCCGTAGGCCAGTTCCGCAGGTGGTGTGCCGGTGTGCATCCCGTCGACGATGCCCCGAATCACCGGACGGTGGTCCAGGACGCCGTCCGCAGTGACCGTGAATCTTCCGCAGGCCGGGTCTTCACCGGCCGTGGCACGACCGGATTCGGCAAGCGCCTCCAGTTCGATCGCGGCCTGCGCCTCATAACCGATGCGGTGACGGACGTCCAACAGCGAGGCGACCGCGTCGAACAGCCGCCCCATGCTGGAGCATCGGACGGTTCCCGCCCGCGAGGTGAGCTGAGCCCGCACGGCCGCCAGCTCACGGCGGTCGCACGCCTGCACCGGACCCAGCTCGGGGTCCCATGGCAGGCCCGCCGCAGTCAGGTGGGCCAACGCCGTGCGGCACGGATTGCGCACCGCGGCGTCGCCCCCCGTCATGTCGACAGGCAGCAGATGCCCGGCGCGGGTGTACTCGGCGGTGTCTTCGCCGAGCAGCAGGATCTCACCGCCCCAGACCGACCCGTCATCGCCGTAGCCCGTACCGTCGAAAGCGACACCGATGATCGGCTCGCCGATGCGGCCGTGCTCGGCGAGCAGCGACACGACGTGCGCGTGGTGGTGCTGGACGAGTTCCACGGCCGGTTCGTCCGGCCCGTCGCCGTGTCGCTCGGCCCAGGCGCGCGTCTGGTAACCGGGGTGCGCGTCCGCGGCCAGCACCTCCGGCACGGTGTCGTTGATGGTCGTGAGCTGATCGACGGCTCGCTCGAACGCGCGCAGGGCCTCCAGGCTGCCCATGTCACCTATGTGCGCCGAGCAGAAGGCGTTGGCGCCGTCGATGAGGCAGGAGGTGTTCTTCAACTCGCTGCCGACCGCGAGGGTGGGGGTGAGTCGACGCCCGATCCGCACGGGAAGCGGCGCATAGCCGCGGGACCGCCGGATCGGTAGCTCCCGCCCGTCCACCACGCGTACCACGGAGTCGTCGCACGGGACGTGGATCGGCCTGTCGTGTGTCAGCACGGCGTCGGCAAGGTGCGGCAACCGCGTCAGGGCGTCGGCGTCACTGAAGCACAACGGCTCGTCGCTGACGTTCGCACTCGTCATCACGAGCAGCTCGGGGGGTGCGACGGCGGCGCCCGGCACGGGTGCGAGCAGCAGATGATGCACCGGCGTGTACGGCAGCATCACCCCGATCAACGGATTGCCGGGTGCCACCGCGTCGACCAGTGGTGCGTCCGGCCGCCGTCGCAACAACACGATCGGGCGCGAACCGCTCGTCAGCACCTGCTCCTCGTCCATGTCGATGCGCGCCAGTCGCCGTGCGACCGTCATATCGCGTGCGAGCAACGCGAAAGGCTTTTCGGCACGGGCCTTGCGTTCCCGCAGGCGCGACACGGCCACCGCTGAATCGGCCCGGCAGGCCAGGTGATAGCCGCCGATGCCCTTCACCGCGACGACGAGGCCTGCGGCGAGAGCGCGCTGGGCGGCAGCGAGCGCGGCATCGACACCCTCCACGCGAGTGCCGCCGCCCTCGTAGCACAGCACCGGCCCGCAGTCCGTGCAGGCGATGGGCTGGGCATGGAACCGGCGATCGTCCTGGTCTCGATACTCCTGGGCACACAACCGGCACATCGGGAAGTCGGCCATGGTCGTCGTCAGACGGTCGTAGGGCAGCTCCCGGATGATCGTGAACCGCGGCCCGCAGTCGGTGCAGGTGATGAACGGGTGGCGGTACCGGCGGTCTGTCGGACTGAACAACTCGGCGAGGCACGCGGCGCAGGTGGCCACGTCCGGGGAGACGAGGGTGCGCATCGCGGTACGGCTGTGGCTGGCGACGATCTGGAAACCCGCGTCGGCAGCCGGCTTGGGCGGCACGGGCTGCGCCGTGAGGCTGGTGATGAACGCCAGCGGCGGAGCTTCCCGGTTCACCCGCCGGCGGAACTGCGCCAGCGCGGCGGGACTTCCCTGTACCTCGGCGACGACGCCCTCCGTCGTGTTGCCGACGAAACCGCTCAACCCCAGCTCGGTCGCCAGACGGTGGATGAACGGCCGGAAGCCGACGCCCTGGACCACCCCGGCCATCGTGAACCGGAGCCGCCCGAGACCAGAGTCCGTCGCGATCACGCGTTGCGTCATGGCAGTCATGTCCGCCGCCAGAGGACGACCCGATTGTTACCGGAGTCCGCGACCGCCAGCCGATCGCCCCTGAGCGACAGCCCGTACGGCCAGCACATCGAATCCCGGGTGATGCTGTCCCACCGGTTCTCACCGTTGGCCGAGAACCCGGGCTGACCGAGTACCACATCCGCGGGTGGGCCTGCCTCACCGTCACCCGGATGAGGAACCGCGTCCCAGATCAGCACCCGGTTGTTCGCCGTGTCGGCAACCGCCAGCCGGCCGGAGTCGACATCGAGGGCGTAGGGAAAGCGCAGCTTGCCGGCACTTTGCGGCCCGTACGGCCACTCCACAGCCGTCTCGAAGTCCGACTGGCCGATCACCAGGTCGGCGTCGCGGTCACACGTCGGGTGCGGACTCCAGCCCATGAGGCGGTGATTGCCGGCGTCGGCGACCAGAAGCCCCTCGGACGTTCCCGCCACGTCGTGCGGCCAGCGAAAACTCGCACGGCCGGCAGGGCCGCCGCGGTTCTCGTCGCGGTCAGTGGCGGCCGGCTGCCCCAGGACCACGTCCGGCGGAATGCCGGCGGAGGTCGGTACGCCGTCCGACCAGCCGAGCACCCGGCGGTTGCCTGTGTCGGCCACATAGAACCGGCCATCCACCACCCCCACGCCGAAAGGCCAGTACAGCGACATGGCCGAGCACTCGCCACCACGGTTCGGCTCGACACTCTCGAGATCCGGCTGGCCGAGGACCACATCCGGCTCCATGTGGCCGGCCTGCGGCAGGTGACGGTAGACGAGCACACGGTGGTGCCACGCATCGGCCACGATCAGCATCTCGTCGTGGACCAGCACGCCGGTCGGCAGATTCATCCCGTAGCGCAGGCTTCGGCCACCGGCGGCCGCCCCCTCGCTCGTCATGTCCGGTTGGCCGAGCACGACATCACACGGCTGCCCGTCCCGTTCGGGCAGGCGGTGCCAGATCAGCACCCTGTGGTTGCCCGTGTCGGCGACGACGAGCACCTCCTGCCCGTCCACCCGGCCGACGTGCACCCCGCGCGGTGCGTACATCCACGATGCTGTCGGGTGGGCGGCCGGCAACATCAGCCCGCCGACCGCCGGCGCGCCCAAGCAGGTCTCGACTCGCCACCCGCCGGAGACGTCCGTGGTGGGCTCGCCCGGAAGCGGACTGACAGCGGCGCGGCGAGCGGCGCTGACGAACTTCACTGTCTTCATGCGCCGATCCTGATCCACACGTGCCCGTCATCGACCCGCAGCGGAAGCTGCTCGAGCGCCGCACCGGGGGCGCTCAGACAGTCTCCTGACAGCGCGTCGAAGCAGAATCCGTGCCAGGGGCAGGTGAGCGTCGCTGCTGTCACATCGAGCAGGGCCCCATCGAGCGGCAGCCCCATGTGGGCGCACTCGTTCCTGTACGCGGTGAGGCCGGCTCCGATCCGCACCACGATGATCTCGACCTGCTGCCCCGACGCGTCCGTCAGGCGCATCTGGCTGATCTCGCCGTCCGGGATCTCGGTGGCTGCGGCCGTCTGTACCCACCCCGCCTCTCGGGCTTCTTCGGGGCTCTCAACCCGACGGCGCACCGATTCCAGCGGGATCAGAGCGGGGCTCGGCTCGCTCGGCAGCACCTCCACGGACGAGATGGACGCGACACCTTGGATCAGCGCTTGCTCAATGGTGTTGCGCATCGTCACCGACGACATGGAACAGCCGTTGCAGGCACCCGACAGCCGTACATAGGCGGTGCCGTTCTCGATCCGCACCAGTTCGACGTCACCGCCGTGCGACTGCAGCCCCGGCCGGACGGTGTCCAGCACGGCACCCGTCTCCATCATCGGATCCGGCCGGAGGATGCCGTGCAGCGACAACAGCATGCGCACCAGCGGGTCGTCGACCAGCTCGTAGAGCGCGTTGCGGCCTGCTTCATCGGCACGCAATCTGCGCACGATGGTGACGAGCGCGGCCTGGTGCGCCGCCTCGATCGCCTCCTTGAGGTTCTCCGCGACGGTGTGGGCATGGCCTTCGAGTGCGCGTGCCGCAGTTACCGCCGCATCGACCGCACGGGCCAGCTCCTCGAACGCCCCCTCCGTGGATGTGGACGTATCACTGCGGGCTGCCGTGCTCGTCATCGGCTTCCTCCGTCTTCCTCATGCCTGCGTGCCGGTGACGGCATGGTGTCGCGCGATCTCGTCGAGAATTCCCCGCACCGAGGTAACGGCCTCGTACTCGTGCAGTTCCTCGAAGGTGAAGCGGGCCTCGACCAGGTTGGCGCGAGCCTGTTCGAACATGCCCAGGTGCGCGAGCGCGTTGCCCTGGTTGGCCAGGACACGGGCACGGCCGAGCGGGTCCTGGTCCCGGTCCCGTGCGCCGAGCACCGCTTCGTACAGTTCGACGGCTTCGACGAGATTGTCGCCCTGGTGGGTCGAGGGGGCATACACCAGCGCGTTGGCCAGGTTGAGCTGCGCGCTCGACCACTTCTGTGGATGGGTCTGCGGTGTGTATACGGTCAACGCCGCGCGCAGCGAGCCCACCGCCACGCCGAGGCGCAGCTGATCCGAGGCTTCGACCATCGGCATCGTCAGATAGGCAGTGGCGAGGTTCGCGTGCGCGGCGGCGTACAGCTCCGGCGCATCTCCTTTGCCGATCTCCTGCAGCGCGCAGTGGTAATGGTGGATCGCCTTCGTCAGCAGATCCCGCCGTTCGCCTGCCTGCTCGTGGAGTGTGGCGGCGAGTTCGAAGTGCAGTTCCGCGCGGGCGACAGCCAGTTCGGTGTCGGCCAGCAGCGCGAGGCCCGCCCGCAGGGACTCGGCGGCGGTGTCCAGCGCACCGGCTTGCCGCTGCACCTGACCGCAGGCGCCGTGCAGCACGCCCGCGAACGCCGGATACCCGACCCGGGCGGCCGCGGCTGCCTCGTCGAGCAGGGCGGCAGCGGCATCCGGTTGTCCCCTCTCCAGGGCGATCGCGGCCCGCGAGGCCAGTGCGAGAGCGGCGAGTTCGCCGGTGGCACCCTCGCTGCCGGGCAGGGCGTCGAGTCGGCCGACTGCGATGAGCACGACGTCCACCAGAATGCCCAACTCGGGTCCGAGGCCGGCACGCAGCAGGTCAGGATCCTCTTGGTCGGGGTCGATGACGAACCGGTTGAACCGGCTGACGATGTCGTCGCCGGTCATGGCCGCTCGCGCGGCATCGATCTCGCCATGCAGAGCGAGTTCGTGTCCACGCAGCGAGTGCGGCCAGTGTTGCGGCAATCGCCCTGCGAGCAGCTCCGCGCGCACCTGCGCGGTGTCCTCCCGGTCGGGAATCAGCAGATAGCCGAACGGCAGCGGGAACGCGCCGATGGGCAGGGGCCGAACCGGCAGCGTCGTCGGCTCGGTCGAGTCAACCATGGACGGGTCCTGAGATGTCACGTTCGGCTCCACGCTTGATGCAGCGCGCGCTGATCCTGGCGCGTGCTTCTGTGCTGTATGTCGCGATGCGCTGACGCACCACGCCATCTGGAAAGATCACCACGATGTCCACTGCCCACTGTCCTTTCACGGGGAGGACCTCCACCTCCACGCCGAGCGCCCGAGACCTTTGGCTGGGCGCCGGACGACCGGCCACCGTCTCCGGTTCCTGTGGGTCCTGGTTGCCGGTCACGGCCGACTCCTAGTCCCGGCTGATCCGCAGCGCCCCGTGCTGCTCGTCCCACCATCCCTGGCGGACGCCGACCGGGACATCGTCTGCCAGCGCCTCCCGGACGAGCAGCGTGCGGTCACCGGCGATGTTGCGTTGCTTGAGGAGCAGTCCGCCGCTCGCCGTCCCGCGCAACGGGGTCAGCCACACTTCCCCTTCTTTCGCCAGTACAACGGCGGCGTCGCCGGGGAAGTACTCGCGCGCACAGGCGGCGTCGAGACGCACGTATCCGTCGTCGGTGAACTCCACCTGCACCTGGCCGACTTGACGGAAGGCGGAATCGCGCCGGATCAGACCGAGCACACGCCGCATTCCCTCCTCCACCTCGGCGCTGAGCAGGCCCCCCGGCGTGAAGTCCCGTGCCTCTATCAGGTAGACGGTCACGTCGGACGGATAGTCGGTGCCGAGGAGCCAATGGGCGAACGCCAGGGCGTTGTCCCACCGGAAGGAGTGCGTGTGCAGTCCGGACAGCGGTGGCAGTTCCTCCACGGCCGGCCCGGGCACCTTGAAGACGGTGCCGGGTTCGGCCTCGGAGCGGCAGGCATCGACGATGATCACCCGTTCGGCACCGCGCATCTGGAACGCGACGTCCATCCCGGCAGTGCCGCCGTCGACCAGCCGCACCCCCGCGGGGACACCACCTTCCCAGAGGTGGCGGACGAGGATCGGCCCCACGCCGTCGTCAGCGCGCAGCAGATTGCCGCAGCCCACGACCAGCAGTCCGCACTCCGACACGTCGTCCAGCGTGTCGAGGTGTGCGGCAGAGTGCGTCATGTTCTTCCCTTCTGGCCGAGGGCTACACGGATCCGTTGATGACGAACTTGCTGAGCTCGCGGCCCTTGCCGTCATAGGCGTGCACGGTGCAGACCAGACACGAGTCGAAGCTGCGCGCGACGTGCCCGAGCTCCACCGGGTCCTCCTGGTCGACGATCGGGGAACCGACGAGGGCTTGCTCGATGGGACCAGGGGTCTCCGTGTTGTCGCGCGGCCCGATGTTCCAGGCGGTGGGCGTCACGACCTGGTAGTTGGCGATCTTGCCGTCCTCGATCACGATCCAGTCCGACAGCGAGCCGCGTGCCGCCTCGGTCGAGCCGAACCCCTTGCCTTCCGCGTACTCGACCGGCTTGCTGTAGAAGCTCTCGTGCAGATCGATCTCGTCGAGCCACTTCCGCACCCACTTGAAGTACTTGGGCGCCTCGTGCATGCGCGCGAGCTGGCGGGTGAACACCGAAGGACCGATCTTGCCGAGAATGTCCAGGAACAGCGGATCGTAGTCCTGGTGTGCCGCCGCGCCGGGCGCGCCGGCCACGAGCCGGCGGGCCAGTGGTCCGGCCTCGAGCGGGACGTAGCCCTGGTTCGGCACGTCGTAACGAGGTGCCTTGGCGAAGCTGTACTTGCCCTGCTTGCGGGCGACCTCCGGATCCAGCGGCTTGGTCTCGCCCTCGAACGGATGGCGGGCCTCGGTTCCCTCGTAGAACGAGTGCGTGACGTCCTCGCGGACCCGAGCCTGGTCGAACTCGCTGAACTGTCCCTTCGCGTAGATTCCGGAGCGGTTGATCAACGCCGCGTTGCGTCCGTCGATGGTCGGGTTCTCGTAGAGGGACGGCTCGAAGTAGGTACCGGTCGCGAGGAAGTCACCGGAGCCGGCACCGTACTTGTCCAGGCCGATGTCCATGCTGTAGCGGATGAAGAATCCGCAGTCGCTGTTGTACTGGGACTCGTTCTCATTGACCCAGTTCAGTACGTCTTCCCAGGTCTTGTTCTCGAGCCACCGGTCGATCGAGCAGCCGAGCCAGTGCTTCTCGAGCCAGTTGACCTTCCAGTGTTCGATAATCGCGATCGCGCGGGTGACGTCGGTGAGTGTCGGCGCGCACATGACACCGCCGGGCACCATGAAGCTGGAGTGCGGCCACTGTCCGCCGAAGATCGCGTAGACCTCGACGGGTTTCCCGGACAGTACGACACCGGGGCCGTAACTGGTGCCCACATAGGGCGCGAAGCGGCGCACCGCCTCGTCGTACATCGTGGACCTGGCGTAGTTCTTGTTCGTCAGGTCGATGGCGAACAGTGCGTAGAAATACCGCGGGATGCTCTGCAGCGTTTCGCAGGCCTGGGCGATGTTCCGGACCAGCGTGGCGTTCGGGGGAAGGTGCGTGCGCCATGCCGTGTCCAGGGCGTAGGCCGATTTGTACAGATGGCTGCCGCCGCAGATGCCGCAGATGCGAGGGGTGACGATCAGACCCGCCTGCGGGTCCTTGCCCTGCAGGATGATCTCGAAGCCGCGGAACATCGCTGCCTCGGTGTATGCCGAGGTGACGACGCCGTCTTCGATGGTGACGCGCACGTCGAGGTCTCCCTCGACTCGGCCAAGCGGACTGACGAACAGATCAACGGCCGTCATCGAGCTTCCTTACTGGGTGCTTGGGATGGGAGGTTCGTCAGACAACGAACATGTCTTCCTTGGACCACTGCGGGGCCGCGACGCGCGCAGCGGCGGCATGAGCCATGTAGGTGAGGTGATCGCTTCCCTCGGGGACCTCGCGAGGCACGACACCGCTCACCTTCTGCGTCTTGAACACAGTCCCCGGCGCGAGGTCGAAGAACGGGTACTCGGGTTCGGTGCAGCCCATGCAGGGCATGCCTGCCCGGGTCTTGGACGACTGCCGGTTCCACAGGATGCGATTGCACGGCGAGTGGGTCATCGGGCCACGGCAACCGAACTCGTAGAACAGGCAACCGGTACGGGTGCCTTCACCGAAGGCGGTGGTCGACTGCTTGTACTCGAAGAACTGGACGCGGGTGCAGCCGGTCTGCGTGAAGGTCTTGAAGAAGGTCTGCGGGCGGTGCAGTTCGTCCAGCGCGATATCGCCGGCCCTACCGGTGGCCAGCGCGACGATGATCTGGGTGATCCAGTCCGGGTGCGCCGGGCACCCGGGTATGTTGATCACCGGCAGGCCGGACTTGGACCTGAAGTCCGGGCCGAGGAAGCCGCCTCTTTCCCTCTTGTGAAACTGCAGCCCGGTCGAGTCGCTCGGGTTGGGTTCCATGGCCGGAATACCGCCCCATGCCGCGCAGTCACCGATGGCCACGACCACGCTCGCGGCTTCGGCAAGGTCGGTGACCCAGTCCTTCATCGGGCGATCGGAGAACATGTCATAACGCCCCGACCCGTCGGGCCCCTCGATGACAGTGCCCTCGAAGACGAAGATGTCCAGCGGCCGCTCCCCGCGAGCACATTCCCAGAACACGCGCTGGGCGTTGTCGCCGAGCTCCAGGCCCAGCGACGGGTGCCAGAGCAGATCGAGACCGAAGTCGGTGATGAGATCGACGACGTTCGGTTCTTCCGCGTTGAGGAAGGACATGGTGTTTCCACTACAGGCTCCGCCTTGAAACCAGAGCACTGACGACATCGCGGTTCCTTTCACTGACGACTGTCATGCCGGCTGTTTGGTGCCGGGCGGCGTGCCGTCCCGGCAGAGATGGGTCCGGTCTTCACCGAGCCGCTGCGCCGGCCGCGGCATCGAGGGCCTTCAGCTCCTGACCGAGTGCCTTCGCGATGGCCACGACGAAGCCGATCGCGCGGCCGACGTCGGGGTCTTTGACGACGCGCAGCAAAGCCCGCAGGCCGTTGACCTGTGTCTGCTCGCTCGCCGCCTGGCGCGTGCCGCGTACGGCGGCACGCGAAGCGGCAGCCACGATGTCGGGGAAGCCGACGCCGCCGACGTCCGACCGGACCGCGTCCTCGATCCTCGGCAGCACGTCGAGCAGTGGTGTGATGAGCCCGCTCAGCTGCCGGGCGAGCTCGATCATCTGGCTGGCCTCGGGCAGACCGGCCGGCTTGAACTGCCGCAGCTCGGTCACTGCGTCGGCGAGCGAATCGCTGATCGTGTCACTGCGGCTCATCAGACCGTCGACGCCGTGGATCAGGATGGCCAGTAGATCTGCGTGGTTCAGCAGTTCGTGCAGCGCGCCGGCGACGTTCGGCTCCTCCAGCCGTGCGACGAGTGCCTCGACGGGGTCCGGATCCAGTGCGGATTCGATGACTGTCACCGTTCCATCTCCAATCGGACATACCGAAAAGTAGGGCGTCTATGACGGGGATCGCATCCCCCGGTGGGGGGAGGTGAGTGGGGTTGCAGCGCGATACGCCGATCCACCGTGAGGCCGTGGCGTTGCGTCGCACCGTAGGGGCGGAAATGCCTGGTGCCTACCGCAGATACGAAGGGACTATCGTGATTGCGCATTGAACTTGTCGGAATAACGACATGGTCGGCGCTGATGTGCGACACCGCCTTCCTGGGCCGACCGCAGTCCGGTGAAGGGGCGACCCGTCTCGCGGCCTGCCTGCAGTCCTCTGGGGCCGGGAGGCCGCCCGTACCCGACGCCACCCTCGTTCCTGGCATGCCCCGGTATGCGTATCCGTCCGTCGTCCGTCGTCCGTCGTCCGTCGAGGCGTGAGCGGAACGGGGCGTCGCTGCCTTGTCAGGCGCAGGCCCACCTGAGGTTGATGGTCGGGCGCGGGTCGGGCAGCATGTTCCGGAACGGCGGGGACATCAACGCGCGATGCGTTGCGACGTCAACGAGAGGCTCTCTGTGCCACGTCTGTCCAGGCTCGGCTTCATCGATGCCCGCCGCACGACGGAGCCCATACGGCGGCGGGTGCGCAGCCGTGGAGTGCCCCCGGCTCTGGAGAGCCACGAGGTCTTCTACACAGAGGATCCCTCCGAGGCATCAGAGCTGCTCGGAAAGGCGCTGGCCCCCAATCGCCTCACGCTCGGCGCGATCGGATCCAACGGGTTCGCGGCGAGTCTGCACGGTGTTCGGCTGCGCGATCTCAGCCTGCTCTACCTCGACCTGCACGTCGCCGCGACCATCGACATGGCTCACTGCGGGCCGTACTTCGCGGTCCACATGCCCTTGAACGGCCGAGCCGTGGGTAAGGTCGGCGGAAAGCCGTTCGAGGCCCACAGCGTCAACGCGGTCGTCACCAACCCGGGCGACCCACTGGAGATCCGGTTCGATCACGACTCGCCTCAGCTGATCCTCCGGATCGAGCAGGAAGCGCTTGAGCGTTACTTGACCCGCTTCCTCGGTCGCCTGCTCACCCGTCCTCTCGTGTTCGAACCCACTCTCGACCTTGCGGGCGATGCCGCGATGCGTTGGCATGGAGCGGTGCAACTCCTACATACCGAGGTGTTCTACAGCGGCTCGCTCGTCCGACGCGGCCTGGGTATCGGACCACTTGAGGACTTCCTGATGAGTACCCTGCTCATGCTCCAGTCGTCGACCTATCACGAGATCTCGACCCGGCCGACGGTGCCGCCCGGACGGCGTGCGGTGCGTCGTGCGATCGACTACATCGAACACCACCTGGCGGAGCCGATCAGCATGTCCGACATCGTCGATCACGTCGGCGTCAGTGCGCGATCGATCCAGCAGGGTTTCCGGGACGAGTTGGGTGTCACGCCCATGGGATACCTGCGCGACCGGCGCCTTGAACGAAGCCGCGAAGACCTCACGGATGCCGAACCGTCCCAAGGCGTCACCGTCACCACCGTTGCCGAGCGTTGGGGGTTCAACCACCTAGGCACATTCGCGGCGCTGTACAAGAAGCGCTGGGGGGAATCTCCGTCGGAGACCTTGCGGAGATAACTGCTGCGGGGGGTATCGTCTGCCGACCTGCATGACTCTCAAGAAAGTCAAGGAAGTCCGTGCACGAACTCTCGATCTGTGGGTCCATCGCCGGCATCGTGACTCAACACGCCGTCGGGCGTCGGGTGGAGAAAATCCACGTTCAGGTCGGTCAGCTCCGACAGATCGTCCCGGACACCCTCGTGTACTGCTGGGCGCTGGTCAGCGCCGACACCGCGCTGGACGGATCCGTCCTGGAGGTCGACAACGTGCGGGCGAGTATTGCCTGCCGCGACTGTGAGGAGACCACCGAGATCGGAAAGTTTCCGATGTTCCTCTGTGGCACCTGCGGCAGTAGCCAGGTATCAGTCGTCGCGGGCGATGAATTTCTCATCACGTCAATAGATATCTCGGAGGGTTGAACCGTGGGTCGATTCCACCGGCATGCGGATGGCATGGTGCATGAGCATGAGCACGATCACAGCGATGATCCTCACGATATCGGTGATCACTCCTCGTATCGGACAGGCCGCGAGCGAGTCTCCGTTCTTGAGCGTATCTTCGCGGAGAACGACCACACCGCTGCCGAAAACCGGGCGGATTTCGCTGCGAGCGCGGTCTGCGCAGTCAACGTGATGTCTTCCCCTGGCGCGGGAAAGACCACTCTGCTGCGGGAGACTCTGCGCCGGCTGGCGGACTCCGTCCGGACAGGCATCATCGAGGGCGATATCGAAACAAGCCTGGACGCGGATCGGCTGGCCGGACTCGGTGCGGCAGTTGTGCTGGTCAACACCGGTGACGGCTTCGGAGGCGAGTGCCACCTCGATGCCCCGATGGTCCGCTCGGCGCTGCCGCGACTCCCTTTGGAAGAGCTCGATCTCGTACTGATCGAGAACGTGGGAAATCTCGTGTGCCCCGCCGAGTTCGATGTCGGAGAAAGCGCACGCGCGATGGTGTACGCGATCACCGAGGGCGAAGAGAAGCCGCTCAAGTATCCCGTGATGTTCCGCTCCGTGGATCTGGTGCTCATCAACAAGATCGATCTGCTGCCGCACCTGGACTATGACCTCGACGCCTTTCACGCCAACCTTCGTGCTGTCAATCCGGGAGTCATCACCATCGAGGTCAGTGCGCGTACGGGCGAGGGTGTCGACGAGTGGTGCAACTGGCTGCTCACAAAGCTGCCAGAACTCCGGCTGGACGCCGACGCGGCCCTGACCTGATCGCAGGCGCATCGAGGGTGGCGCTGTCATCCTCCGGAAGGCCGATCCGCCTACAGCGAAGGAATTTTCGTGAACAGCGAACAGACGCATCTGTCTGCACGCGCAACCGCCGCGCAAGGAAGACTGCGATGAGTCGCCCCTCGATCGCCCAGGCCGACGAGCAGATCGGGTTCCACTGGATGTCCGAGGCGGGTACGCCGATCAGCCTCCCCGATCTGCTGCGTGTCGACGACGAACCTCAGCGGCTGGTACCGACGCATTTGTCAGCGCTGGACGACGCCCTGATCGACGCGGTCAACCGCTTCGGTGAGTTTCTGGGAGGCGGATGGCCGGTCAGCTCGGCCGAGGACGCAAGGAATCTTCGTACGCTGCACCGCACGCTCGATCGGCTGTGCCACGAGTACGCAGCGGCGCTCGCGCCCGCCGGGCTCACCGTGGAGAGGCGCGGCGGTCAAATCATCGGGACGGCGCAGTTGGTCGCGGCGCGGGCGCGTATGGCACTGGGGACAGCGGGGCCCTCGCCGCTCGCCGGCGAGCTGGACGAGCCTTCCCTCGGAGTCGTGGCCGGGCGGGGGCAGATGTGTGTGGTCGACGAGACACAGCCCTGGCGTGGGAGCCGCTGGATCGTACAGAGCGAGGATGGACACCGCTACCCACTCACGTTGTCCATGCTGCTGTTCGACAGTTCGGGGGTACTCAAAGATGCCGCTCTCGATGAGCACCGGGAAGCACTCAGGGCGGTGACTGCCGCGGCAGTTGACGAGGATGCCGACCCTGACGTGGCCGCAGGCGCGATCGAATGGCTGCTCCACGACTGGCTGATGGCCCACCGCGAATCACCGGAGAGCGCGGCCATCGAGATCCGCCGAACAGACGACGCCGAGATGATTGTCGCGGCGGCTGCGGCAGGAGCCCGGGCTCGAGCCGCGGTCGACATCGGACTCTTCGAGCCGGTCTCGACGAGTTGAGCGTGCCCCGGGCACGCGAAGGGTGGCGGTAGAGGGCGGCCCGCCCGCTGCTCAGCGGGATGGCCACCGCACAGGATGTGGCGGATCTACCGGCAGTGGCCCTGCCGGGCGAACGTGGCCTCGACCGGGCGCACCTCCCTCACGCATGCGCGGCGTGCCAAGGATGTGGTGGCCGACGGCGCCGGTGAGGTGAAGCGAGGTTGTCCGCGCAGGAGGGAACCGCGATCGACCACGGTGCCGGCGCGTCCGGGCTTTCAGTCGCGCATGCTGTCCGTGACCTGCCTCAGGACCGCTTGGGTCGCGTCCCGCCGTGTGCCCCGCCAGTGCGTCAAGACGCACCACCTTCCACCGTGCGACGACGGTGGTCTGACGGCCTGTCTGCTCTGGACAGTCGCTCCCACAGGCTCAGTGGTCGACCCCGTCGACCTCGGCAGCATGACATCGACGGCGTCACCACTTGACGCTCCATGAGGCATGCGCGATCGGCTGTCGCCGAATTCGGCCCGTGGCACTTCATGGCGATCGCCGTTACACCACTGGGCGGGGCGCCACCTCGCTTGGCCGTGGTCCTTGGGCCCATGGGCCCCTTGCCACCACCTCAAGAATCCCCCGGGAGGGGGAGGCCGGTTCGGGCACCGATTCCTAACATCCTTGGACCGGGTGCAGCCCAGGAGCACGGCAGAGGGCAGGAAGGTTGGGCCCCCACCTTCGCGAGCCTGACGAAGGACACGATCCGGGCTGAGCGAGTGTGTGTTCCGTCAGGCACGAGCCGTGGGAGGAGCAGCAGCTTTTGAACGCCTATGTGTCGATCCTGATACTCGGTGGCATCGCGACGGCGTTCGCGGTGGGCTCCGTAGCGATGGCTTCGCTGATCGGCCCGAAGCGCTACAACCGGGCCAAGCTCGAGGCTTACGAGTGCGGGATCGAGCCCACCCCCACGCCGGCCGGCGGAGGGCGTTTCCCTATCAAGTACTACCTGACGGCGATGCTCTTCATCGTCTTCGACATCGAGATCGTCTTCCTCTACCCCTGGGCCGTCACCTTCGACGCCCTGGGTGTTTTCGGGCTCGTGGAGATGCTGCTCTTCGTGCTCACCGTCTTCGTCGCCTACGCGTACGTCTGGCGCCGGGGCGGCCTGGAATGGGACTGAGGGGCCTTTAAGACCATGGGACTCGAAGAAAAACTGCCGAGCGGTTTCCTGCTGACCACCGTCGAGCAGGCCGCGGGCTGGGTACGCAAGGCGTCCGTCTTCCCCGCGACCTTCGGCCTCGCCTGCTGTGCCATCGAGATGATGACCACGGGCGCGGGGCGCTACGACCTGGCGCGCTTCGGGATGGAGGTGTTCCGGGGGTCGCCGCGTCAGGCGGACCTGATGATCGTGGCCGGCCGGGTCAGCCAGAAGATGGCGCCGGTGCTGCGGCAGGTCTACGACCAGATGCCCAATCCCAAGTGGGTGATCTCCATGGGGGTCTGCGCGTCGTCGGGCGGCATGTTCAACAACTACGCGATCGTCCAGGGCGTCGACCACATCGTCCCCGTCGACATCTATCTGCCCGGCTGCCCGCCGCGGCCGGAGATGCTGTTGGACGCGATCCTCAAGCTCCACCAGAAGATCCGTGAGGAGAAGCTGGGGATGAACCGCCTGCGCGCGGAGGACCAGGCCGAGCAGGAGGCACTGCGGGTAGTTCCGACGATCAGCAGGGAGGGCCTGCTGAGGTGAGCCCGATCAGCGAGGCCGGAGAGGACGGCGTCCACAACAACGGTCCCCTGCCCGCCCCGCGCGCTGCACAAGATGGGGCGATCGCCGTGCGCCGCGGGATGTTCGGTGTCGATGGTACGGGCGACACCTCCGGGTATGGGGGTCTGGTCCGCTCGATCCGGCTTCCGGGTGCGTCGGCGAGGCCGTACGGGGGCTGGTTCGACGAGGTCGCCGACGAGCTGGAGGGCGCTCTGGAGGAGCAGGGCCTGGTTCCGGAGAGCGTGATCGACAAGACGGTCGTCGACCGGGGTGAGCTCACCTTCCACATCGAGCGTGAGCACCTGCCGCGTGTCGCCCGGACCCTGCGTGACGACCCGGCGCTGCGCTTCGAACTGTGTACGGGCGTGAGCGGAGTCCACTACCCGCATGACAAGGGTCGTGAGCTGCACGCGGTCTACCACCTGCGCTCGATCACCCACAACCGGCTGATCCGCCTGGAGGTCTCGGCTCCGGACGCCGACCCACATGTCCCGTCGCTGGTGTCGGTCTATCCGACGAACGACTGGCACGAGCGGGAGGCGTACGACTTCTTCGGCATCGTCTTCGACGGCCATCCCGCGCTGACGCGGATCATGATGCCGGACGACTGGCAGGGCTTCCCGCAGCGCAAGGACTATCCCCTCGGCGGTATTCCCGTCGAGTACAAGGGCGCCCAGATCCCGGCTCCGGACCAGCGGAGGTCGTACTCATGAACACGCAGCACGCTTCCGCGGAGTCCGCCGCCTCGGCGCGTGAGACGACCGAGGGCACTGTCTACACGGTCACCGGTGGTGACTGGGACGAGGTCGCCGAGAGCGCGGCCCGGTCCGACGATGAGCGCATCATCGTCAACATGGGTCCGCAGCATCCGTCCACCCATGGTGTGCTGCGGCTGATCCTGGAGATCGACGGGGAGACCGTCACCGAGGCCCGGTGCGGTATCGGTTATCTCCACACCGGCATCGAGAAGAACCTCGAGTACCGGACGTGGACGCAGGGCACGACGTTCGTGACGCGGATGGATTACCTGACGCCGTTCTTCAACGAGACGGCGTACTGCCTCGCGGTGGAGAAGCTCCTCGGCATCGAGGGCGAGATCCCGGACCGTGCCTCGGTCATCCGTGTGCTTCTGATGGAGCTGAACCGGCTCTCCTCGCACCTGGTGTGCATCGCCACCGGCGGTATGGAGCTGGGCGCGACCACGATCATGATCTACGGATTCCGTGATCGTGAACTGATTCTCGACATCTACGAGCTGATCACCGGCCTGCGCATGAACCACGCGTACGTCCGCCCCGGCGGGCTTGCCCAGGATCTGCCGCCCGGTGCGGTGGACCAGATCCGCGAGTTCGTGAAGAAGATGCAGAAGAACCTTCCCGAGTACGACAAGCTCGCCACCGGGAACCCCATCTTCAAGGCCCGGATGCAGGATGTCGGCTACCTGGATCTGTCCGGCTGCATGGCGCTGGGCGCCACCGGTCCGATCCTGCGCTCGGCGGGCCTGCCGCACGACCTGCGCAAGGCGCAGCCGTACTGCGGGTACGAGACGTACGACTTCGACGTGCCGACCGCCGACACCTGTGATTCCTACGGCCGTTTCCTGATCCGGCTGGAGGAGATGCGCCAGTCCCTGCGGATCGTCGAGCAGTGTCTGGACCGGCTGCAGCCCGGCCCGGTCATGGTCGGTGACAAGAAGATCGCCTGGCCCGCGCAGCTCGCGCTGGGACCGGACGGGCTGGGCAACTCCCTGGATCACATCAAGAAGATCATGGGCACGTCCATGGAGGCCCTGATCCATCACTTCAAGCTGGTGACCGAGGGTTTCCGTGTCCCGCCGGGACAGGCGTACGTGGCGGTGGAGTCGCCCAAGGGCGAACTGGGGGTGCACGTCGTCTCCGACGGAGGCACCCGTCCCTTCCGGGTCCACTACCGCGACCCGTCCTTCACCAATCTGCAGGCGATGGCGGCGATGTGTGAGGGCGGCCAGGTCGCCGATGTCATCGTCGCCGTCGCGTCCATCGACCCCGTGATGGGAGGCGTCGACCGGTGACCACCACCCCCGAGGGCGTCAGCCTGGGCATGCCCCAACTGCCCGCGCCCGATTTCCCGGACGACGTTCGGGCCCGGCTGGAACGCGACGCGGCCGAGGTCGTCGCCCGCTACCCCGACTCCCGGTCCGCGCTGCTGCCGCTGCTGCATCTCGTGCAGGCGGAGGAGGGCCATGTCACCCGTACCGGCATGCGGTTCTGCGCCGACGTGCTCGGCCTGACCACGGCCGAGGTCACCGCGGTGGCCACCTTCTACTCCATGTACCGGCGGAAGCCCTCGGGCGACTACCAGGTGGGCGTCTGCACCAACACCCTGTGCGCGGTGATGGGCGGCGACGCGATCTTCGAGGCGCTGCAGGACCACCTCGGTGTCGGCAACGGGGAGACCACCGACGACGGCAAGGTCACCCTGGAGCACATCGAGTGCAACGCGGCCTGCGACTTCGCGCCGGTCGTGATGGTCAACTGGGAGTTCTTCGACAACCAGACCGTCGACAGCGCCAAGCGCCTCGTCGACGACCTGCGCGAGGGAGCCGAGGTCGAGCCCACGCGCGGGGCGCCGCTGTGCACCTTCAAGGAGACCGCGCGGATCCTCGCCGGCTTCCCCGACACCCGGCCCGGGGCCGTCGAGGCCAGCGGCGGCGCCGGACACGCCTCACTGACCGGCCTCCGCCTGGCCAGGGGAGAGAGCGGACCCGCGCGCGTGGTCCATCCACGCGACGGCGGCCCGCACGACGAGCCGCGCGGCACGGTGCACGAGCCGTCACCCAACGAACACCTCAGCTCGCACGACGCGCCGCAGGACACGTCGGCCTCGGACCCCGCCCACCCGGCCGGGCCTGCAGCCGAGGAGGGGGAGTGATGACGTTGGCACCCGAGATCAAGGGCACCAGCCCGGACAAACTGCTCGCACCCGTGCTGTCGGCCTTCTGGGACGAGGACAGGTCCTGGTCGCTGGACGTCTACCGACGGCACGAGGGGTACGAGGGACTGCGCAAGGCCCTCGCGATGTCTCCGGACGAGGTCATCGCGTACGTCAAGGAGTCGGGTCTGCGCGGCCGGGGCGGCGCGGGATTCCCGACCGGAATGAAGTGGCAGTTCATCCCCCAGGGGGACGGCAAGCCGCACTATCTGGTGGTCAACGCCGACGAATCGGAACCCGGGACGTGCAAGGACATTCCGCTCCTCTTCGCGAACCCGCACAGCCTCCTCGAAGGCATGATCATCGCGTGCTACGCCATCCGCTCCTCGCACGCCTTCATCTACCTGCGCGGTGAAGTCGTGCCCGTGCTGCGGCGGTTGCACGAGGCCGTCCGTGAGGCCTACGAGGCCGGCTTCCTCGGCGAGAACATCCTGGGCAGCGGACTCGACCTCGACATCACCGTGCACGCGGGCGCGGGCGCGTACATCTGCGGTGAGGAGACCGCACTGCTCGACTCCCTCGAAGGCCGCCGTGGTCAGCCGCGACTGCGTCCTCCCTTCCCCGCTGTCGAGGGCCTCTACGCGTGCCCCACCGTCGTGAACAACGTCGAGTCCATCGCGTCGGTTCCCGCCATCCTGCACAAGGGCAAGGAATGGTTCCGGTCGATGGGCAGCGAGAAGTCCCCCGGCTTCACGCTCTACTCGCTCAGCGGCCACGTCACCAGCCCCGGCCAGTACGAGGCACCGCTCGGCATCACACTGCGCCAGCTGCTGGAGATGAGCGGCGGAATGCGCCCCGGACACCGCCTCAAGTTCTGGACACCGGGCGGCTCCTCGACCCCGATGTTCACCGACGAGCACCTCGACGTCCCCCTCGACTACGAGGGAGTGGGCGCCGCGGGTTCCATGCTCGGCACGAAGGCACTGCAGTGCTTCGACGAGACGACCTGCGTCGTGCGCGCCGTCACCCGCTGGACCGAGTTCTACGCCCACGAGTCCTGCGGCAAGTGCACCCCCTGCCGCGAAGGCACCTACTGGCTCGTGCAGTTGCTGCGTGACATCGAGGCAGGCAAGGGCGTCATGTCCGACCTCGACAAGCTGAACGACATCGCCGACAACATCAACGGCAAGTCCTTCTGCGCCCTCGGCGACGGCGCCGCCTCGCCGATCTTCTCCTCCCTCAAGTACTTCCGCGCGGAGTACGAGGACCACATCACGGGCCGGGGCTGCCCCTTCGACCCGGCCAAGTCGACCGCCTGGGCGGACCGGCACCGGGCCAGGCGGACGTCCGTCCGTCTTCCCGCCCAGCAGAAGGCAGGGCTGGCTCCATGACTGTCGCGACCGGCAATCCCACCGGGACGGTTCCCGTCCCGCCGCAAGACCTCGTCAAGGTCACCATCGACGGGATCGAACTCCAGGTGCCCAGGGAAACCCTGGTCATCCGAGCTGCCGAGATGATCGGCATTCAGATCCCCAGGTTCTGTGACCATCCGCTGCTCGACCCGGCCGGCGCCTGCCGCCAATGCGTCGTCGAGGTAGAGGGCCAGCGCAAGCCGTTGGCCTCGTGCGCGACCACGGTGAGCGAGGGGATGGTCGTGAGGACCCAACTGACCTCGCCCGTCACCGACAAGGCCCAGCGCGGGGTGATGGAGCTGCTGCTCATCAACCACCCGCTGGACTGCCCGGTCTGCGACAAGGGCGGCGAGTGCCCCCTGCAGAACCAGGCCATGTCGCACGGCCACTCCGAGTCCCGCTTCGACGGAGTCAAGCGGACCTTCCCCAAACCGATCAATATCTCCACCCAGGTACTTCTGGACAGCGAGCGGTGCGTGCTGTGCGCCCGCTGCACCCGCTTCTCCAACCAGATCGCCGGCGACCCCTTCATCGATCTCATGGAGCGTGGCGCGCTGCAGCGAGTGGGCACCGGAGAGGGCGACCCGTTCGAGTCGTACTTCTCCGGCAACACCATTCAGATCTGCCCGGTTGGCGCGCTGACGTCCGCCGCGTACCGCTTCCGGGCACGTCCGTTCGACCTCATATCCTCGCCGAGCGTCTGCGAGCACTGCGCTGCCGGCTGTGCGATGCGCACCGACCACCGGCGCGGCAAGGTGCTGCGACGGCTCGCGGGCGACGACCCGGAAGTCAACGAGGAGTGGAACTGCGACAAGGGGCGCTTCGCGTTCCGCTACGCCCAACTGCCCGACCGGCTCACCACCCCGTTGGTACGGAACGCGCAGACCGGTGAGCTGGAGACAGCTAGCTGGCCCGAGGCGCTGCACACCGCGGCTGCCGGACTCGTCGCCGCGCGAGACCGGGCTGGCGGCAGCCAACCCGCTGGTGTGGGAGTCCTGGTCGGCGGCCGAGTCACCGTAGAGGACGCCTACGCCTACGCGAAGTTCGCCCGGGTGGCGCTCGGCACCAATGACGTCGACTTCCGGGTCCGCCCGCACAGCGGTGAGGAGGCCGACTTCCTGGCCGCCGCTGTCGCCGGGCGCGGCATCGACGTGGACGGCACCGGGCTGACCTACCGCGATCTGGAGGCCGCACCGGCTGTGCTGCTCGCGGGCTTCGAACCGGAGGAGGAGTCACCGATCGTCTTCCTGCGGCTGCGCAAGGCGGCGCGGAAGGGCCTGCAGGTCTTCTCCCTCACCACCCACACCTCCCGGGGACTGGCCAAACTCGGTGGCACGCTGCTGCCGACCGTGCCAGGCACCGAGGCCGACCGGCTGGACCAACTGGCCGGTAACGAGCCGCCGCCGGGGGAGGGCGCCCGGGCCGGCGAACTGCTGCGATGCCCGGGCGCGGCGATTGTGGTCGGAGAGCGCCTTGCTACCGTGCCTGGGGCGCTCACCGCCGCTGTGCGACTTGCCGTGGCCACCGGGGCGCGGCTCTCCTGGATCCCCCGGCGCGCCGGCGAGCGGGGCGCGGTGGAAGCCGGAGCCTTGCCGGGGCTGCTGCCGGGCGGGCGACCCGACAGTGATCCTGACGCCCGCGCCGAGACCGCGGCTGTCTGGGGTGCGGACTCCATCCCCGGCGGATATGGCCGTGACACCAGCCAGATACTGGCGGCTGCGGCGGGCGGCAACCTCGGGGCATTGGTGGTCGGGGGTGTGGAGACGGCGGACCTGCCGGACCCGGCCGCTGCCGAGAAGGCCATCGAACGGGTGCCGTTCCTGGTCAGCCTGGAGCTGAGGTCCTCCGCAGTCACCACCCGCGCCGATGTGGTGCTGCCGGTCGCGGCCGTTGCGGAGAAGGTCGGCAGCTTCCTCAACTGGGAAGGCCGCATACGGGCTTTCGAGGCGGCGGTCACGCCCGATCAGCTGACGCGGCGACCTCTGCCGTCCGATCTCAGGGTGCTCAGCATGTTGTCCGATGCCATGGACGCGTCCCTCGGCCTGCCCGACGTCGCCTCTGCCCGGCGTGAGCTGGTTACCCTCGGTCCATGGACAGGGGAACGACCGGACGTCCTTGACGATCCCCCCGAGGCGCTGCCCCGGCCATGTGCCGGGCAGGCGATCTTGGCCGGCTGGCGGCAGCTGCTGGACAACGGCGTGCTGCAGGACGGCGACGACCACCTCGCAGGCACCCGTTCTCCCGCGTCGGTCATGATGTCGCCCGTCACGGCCGCCGAGATCGGCGCGGTGGACGGCGGCGCGGTCACCGTGACCGGTCCTGCCGGGTCGCTCACCCTGCCGCTGGCCGCCACTCCCGACATGCCCGACCGGGTGGTCTGGGTCCCGCTCAACTCCACCGACGGCGGAGCCGCACGCACGCTCGGGGCGGGCCCCGGCCGCGTTGTCGACATCGCGTCGGACGGCGTCGGCGCGGGCACCACCGCGGAGGAGTCCCGATGAACCGTCACCTCACAGTTCTGGCCGAACCCGGTGACCAACTCGACTTCTTCGGCCACGATCCGTGGTGGCTGGTCGTCGTCAAGGCGGTGTTCTGCTTCGCCTTCCTGATGGTGACCGTGCTGTTCTCCATCGTGTGGGAGCGCAAGGTCGTCGCCTGGATGCAGCTGCGCATCGGCCCCAACCGGCACGGTCCCTGGGGCATGCTCCAGTCCCTCGCCGACGGCATCAAGCTGATGCTGAAGGAAGACGTCATCGTCAAACGCGCGGACAAGGTCGTCTACGTCCTCGCGCCGATCGTCGCGGCCATCCCGGCCTTCATGGCGATCGCGGTGATCCCCTTCGGACCGGCCGGCAACGAGATCTCGATCTTCGGCCAGCGCACCACGATGCAGCTCACCGACCTGCCGATCGCGATGCTCTACATCCTCGCCGTCGCCTCGGTCGGCATCTACGGCATCGTCCTGGCGGGCTGGAGTTCCGGATCCACCTACCCGCTGCTCGGCGGCCTGCGCTCCGCGGCCCAGATGATCTCCTACGAGATCGCCATGGGCGCCGCGTTCGCCTCGGTGTTCCTCTACTCGGGGTCGATGTCGACGTCGGCGATCGTGGAGGCGCAGCAGGACCGCTGGTACATCGTGCTGCTGCCGGTCTCCTTCGTCATCTACATCGTGACGATGGTCGGGGAGACCAACCGCGCCCCGTTCGACATGCCGGAGTCCGAGGGTGACCTGGTCGGCGGCTTCAACACCGAGTACTCGTCGATCAAGTTCGCGATGTTCATGCTCGCCGAGTACGTCAACATGGTGACCGTCTCNGCGGTGTCGGTGACGCTCTTCCTCGGCGGCTGGCGGGCCCCCTGGCCCATCAGCACCTTCTGGGAGGGCGCCAACCACGGCTGGTGGCCGATGCTCTGGTTCGTGGTGAAGGTGCAGCTGCTGCTGTTCTTCTTCATCTGGCTGCGCGGCACCCTCCCGCGCGTGCGCTACGACCAGCTGATGAAGCTCGGCTGGAAGGTCCTCCTGCCGGTCTCCGTGGTGTGGCTGATGCTCGTCGCGACCGTACGGACCCTGCGCAACGAGAACTACGACTTCGCCGAGATCGCCCTGTACGTCGCCGGTGCCGTCATCGTGCTGTTCCTGCTCTCCGTGGTCGCCGACATGTTCCGCGACCGGCGCGAGGCCCAGGACCAGCCCGCCGAACCGGCCGCCTTCGACCCGATGGCCGGCGGCTTCCCCGTACCGCCCCTGCCCGGACAGACCCCCCCGCCGGTGCCGCGCAGGCGTCCGCGCCGGGAGCGGGAGCTGATTGTCAGTGGCGGGTCCGATACTGACAGTGACGGATCTTCGAATGGGAGGGAGGCGTCCGATGGCTGAGGAGCCGAAAGAGACCAAGCAGGGTTTCCAGAACCCCGTCGCCGGCTTCGGCGTGACCTTCAAGGCCATGTTCAAGAAGCGGCTGACCGAGCAGTATCCGGAGCAGCAGAAGACCACGGCCCCGCGGTTCCACGGCCGGCACCAGCTCAACCGCCATCCGGACGGCCTGGAGAAGTGCGTCGGCTGCGAGCTGTGCGCCTGGGCCTGCCCCGCCGACGCCATCTACGTGGAGGGCGCCGACAACACCGACGAGGAGCGCTACTCGCCGGGCGAGCGGTACGGCGCCGTCTACCAGATCAACTACGCCCGCTGCATCCTGTGCGGCCTGTGCATCGAGGCGTGCCCCACCCGCGCGCTCACGATGACCAACGAGTTCGAGCTGGCCGACAGCAGCCGCGCCAACCTCATCTACACCAAGGAGCAGCTGCTCGCGGGGCTGGAGGAGGGCATGGTCGACTCGCCCCACTCGATCTTCCCCGGCACCGACGAGCAGGACTACTACCGGGGCCTGGTCACCGAGGCCGCGCCCGGCACGGTGCGGCAGACGGCCGTGTCCAAGGGCGAGAAGCCCCAGGAGGCCGCGTCCACCTTCGGTGAGGACGAGCCGGCGTCGCACAAGGCGGTCGGCCGATGACGGAGCAACTCGCCGCCTACGCGACCTCCACCGGCGAGGCCGTCCAGTTCTGGGTGCTCGGCACGGTCGCCGTGATCGGCGCCCTGTGCACCGTCTTCATGAAGCGGGCCGTGCACAGCGCGCTCTGCCTCGCCGCAACGATGATCATCCTGGCGGTGTTCTACCTCGCCAACGGCGCCTACTTCCTGGGCATCGTGCAGATCGTCGTCTACACCGGCGCGATCATGATGCTGTTCCTGTTCGTGGTCATGCTCGTCGGCGTCACCGCCGCGGACTCCCTGAAGGAGACCATCAAGGGCCAGCGCTGGCTGGCCCTCCTGTGCGGCGCCGGCTTCGGCATCCTGCTCATCGCGGGCATCGGCAACGCCTCCCTGACGGAGTTCAACGGCCTCGGCACGGCGAACGCGAACGGCAACGTGGAGGGCCTCGCCGTGCTGCTGTTCACCAAGTACGTCCTTGCCTTCGAGATCACCAGTACTCTCCTGATCACCGCCACTGTCGGGGCGGTGATGCTCACTCACCGGGAGCGCATCGGGCGCGCCAAGACGCAGCGCCAGTGGTCCGAGGCACGGGTGCGTAGCGGGCATCTCGCGCCGCTGCCGGCCCCCGGCGTCTACGCCCGGCACAACGCGGTCGACATCCCGGGTCTGCTGCCCGACGGCACACCGTCCGAGCTCACCGTCAATCCCACCTTGCGCGCCCGTCGCCAGATGCGTCACGTAAGCCGCGACCTACTGCGTGGGATCGAGCGGTGGGAAACCTCCAGCGCCGACTGGCTAGGCCGTACGCCCCCGCGTCGCCGCGAGGACGGCTCCCTACGCGCTCCGCTCATTGCGGGCGCCTCCGACGCGGCGAGTGAGGCGGCCCGCACCGAGTCGCAGTCCCAGCCGTCGCCGGCAGGGCAGCCCTCTGCAACGACCTCCACCCCAGCGCAGGCGGAACAGCGGTGAACCCTGTCAACTACGTGTATCTCGCCGCGCTGCTGTTCAGTATCGGCGCGACCGGAGTGCTGGTCCGGCGCAACGCGATCGTCGTCTTCATGTGCGTGGAGCTGATGCTCAACGCCTCCAACCTGACGCTCGTCGCCTTCTCGCGCATGCACGGGAATCTCGACGGCCAGGTCATCGCCTTCTTCACGATGGTCGTCGCCGCGGCCGAGGCGGTGGTCGGACTCGCGATCATCGTGACGATCTTCCGCACCCGCCACTCGGTCTCGGTCGACGACGCCGGCCTGATGAAGCTGTAAGGGGTCGCTGAACCGTGAACGCTGAGAACCTGATTGCGCTGCTGATCGCGGCGCCCCTGCTCGGAGCCGCCGTCCTGCTGTGCGGCGGCCGGCGGCTGGACGCCGTCGGCCACTGGATCGGCACGGCCCTGGCCGCCGCCTCCTTCGTCATCGGTGTCGTCCTGTTCGCCGACATGCTCGGCAAGGAGGCCGAACACCGGGAGATGGGCCAGTACCTGTTCAGCTGGATCCCCGTCGAGGGCTTCCAGGCGGACGTCGCCTTCCAGCTGGACCAGCTGTCGATGACGTTCGTCCTGGTGATCACCGGGGTCGGCTCGCTCATCCACGTGTACTCCATCGGGTACATGGAGCACGACGAGCGCCGCCGCCGTTTCTTCGGCTATCTGAACCTGTTCCTCGCGGCGATGCTGCTGCTGGTCCTCGCCGACAACTACCTGCTGCTGTACGTCGGCTGGGAGGGCGTCGGCCTCGCCTCGTACCTGCTGATCGGCTTCTGGCAGCACAAGCCCAGCGCCGCCACCGCGGCGAAGAAGGCGTTCCTGGTCAACCGCGTCGGCGACGTGGGTCTGTCCATCGCCATCATGCTGATGTTCACCACCTTCGGGACCTTCGCCTTCGGGCCGGTCCTGGCGGCCACCGGTGAGACGAGCGAGGGCAGGCTCACCGCCATCGCCCTGATGCTGCTGCTCGCCGCCTGCGGCAAGTCCGCCCAGGTGCCGCTGCAGTCCTGGCTCGGGGACGCGATGGAGGGCCCGACCCCCGTCTCGGCCCTCATCCACGCCGCGACCATGGTCACCGCCGGCGTCTACCTGATCGTCCGCTCCGCCGCCGTCTTCGACGGCGCCCCGGACGCCCAGCTCGTCACCACCGTCGTCGGCGCGGTCACGCTCCTCTTCGGTGCGATCGTCGGTTGTGCGAAGGACGACATCAAGAAGGCCCTCGCCGGCTCGACGATGTCCCAGATCGGGTACATGGTGCTGGCCGCGGGCCTCGGTCCCATCGGCTACGTCTTCGCGATCATGCACCTGGTGACGCACGGCTTCTTCAAGGCCGGCCTCTTCCTCGGTGCCGGTTCGGTCATGCACGGCATGAACGACGAGGTCGACATGCGCAAGTACGGCGGCCTGCGGAAGTACATGCCGGTCACCTTCGTCACCTTCGGCCTCGGCTACCTCGCCATCATCGGCTTCCCCGGCCTGTCCGGCTTCTTCTCCAAGGACAAGATCATCGAGGCGGCGTTCGCCAAGGGCGGCACCGAGGGCTGGATCCTCGGCGGCGTGGCCCTGCTCGGCGCGGCCATCACCGCGTTCTACATGACGCGCGTGATGCTGATGACCTTCTTCGGTGAAAAGCGGTGGCAGTCGACCGTCCGCCCGGACAAGACATCCAGCGTCGAGCCCGGCATCGGGGTGCGACCAGAGAAGAAGCCGCAGCCGCACGAGTCCCCGGCGTCGATGACCGTCCCGATGATCCTGCTGGCCTTCGGGTCGGTCTTCGCAGGCGGCCTGTTCAGCGTGAACGACGCGTTCCTGCACTGGCTGGAGCCGGTCACCGGCCACGACCACGGTCACCCGCCCGTGAGCGCGCCCACCGTGACCGCGGCCACCATGGTCGCGCTGGTGACCGGCCTGGCCGCGGCCTGGGCGCAGTACGGCCGGCGTCCGGTCCCCGTCACAACGCCTCACGGATCGTCGCTGACACGGGCCGTCCGGCGTGATCTGTTCCAGGACGACGTCAATCACGTGGTGTTCGTCAAGGCCGGTGGGTATCTCACCCGCCGACTGGTTCGCCTCGACCACTCTGTCGTCGACGGTGCCGTCCTAGGCACTGCCTCCGCGGTCGGCGGTCTTTCCCGGCAACTGCGCCGCCTTCAGACCGGGCAGGTCCGGTCGTACGCACTTTCCATGTTCGGTGGTGCCGCGGTGCTGGTCGCCGCCATTTCCCAGATGAGGTCGCTGTGATGAGCCCCTTCCCGCTGCTGACCCTTACCGTGGCGGTACCCGCGGTCGGCGCGGTGGTGACGGCCGCGCTGCCCGCCGCCACGACGGATGCCCGGCGGCGCACAGCCAAGACCGTCGCCCTGGTCTTCGCATGCGCCACCCTCGCTCTGGCCGTCGCCGTGGCCGGGCGTTTCGATCCGGGTGGCGCCCGCTACCAGCTGACAGAGTCATACCCCTGGATCAAGAGCTTCGGGGTGGGCTTCTCACTTGGGGTGGATGGCATCGCCGCGATGATGGTGTTGCTCACCACGGTGCTGGTGCCGCTGGTGATGCTCGCTTCGTGGCATGACGCCGACGCGGATCCTCTCGCCGAGGCGCCGTTCGGAAACCGCCGCCGCACCCAGGTCTTCTTCGCCCTCATCCTCGCCGTCGAGGCGATGGTGGTGTTGTCCTTCCTGGCGACCGACGTCTTTTTGTTCTACGTCGTTTTCGAAGCCATGCTCATCCCGGTGTACTTCCTCATCGGGGGCTTCGGCGACCGGGCTGACGGCGGCGACGGCGAGGCGGCCGCACGGCGCTCCCATTCGGCCCTGAAGTTCCTGCTGTACAACCTGCTGGGCGGCTTGGTCATGCTGGCCGCCGTGATCGGGCTGTACACGCTCTCCGCCCGGGCCGGGATCGGCAGTGGGGCTGACGGCACGCTGGACCTGACCACCCTCACCGGTGCGCTCCGCGATGGTCGACTGTCCATCGACCCGGTGGCGGAGCGGGTACTGTTCCTGGGCTTCTTCTTCGCCTTCGCCGTCAAAGCCCCGCTGTGGCCGCTGCACACCTGGCTGCCGGGCGCCATGGGGGAGGCCACCGCCGGTACCGCGGCCCTGATCACGGGGGTCGTCGACAAGGTCGGGACCTTCGCGATGCTGCGGTTGTGCCTGGAGCTGTTCCCGGGTGCCTCAAGGTTCTTCGCGCCCGCGATCATGGTGCTCGCCGTGACCGGAATCATCTACGGCGCACTGGTGGCAGTCGCTCAGGAGGACATCAAACGCCTCATCGCCTATGCCTCGATCTCCCACTACGGCTTCATCGTCCTGGGCATCTTCGCGATGACCCCGCAGAGCCAGGTCGGCGCGAGTTTCTACATGGTCAGTCACGGCATATCCACCGCCACGCTGATGCTGGTCGCCGGGTTCCTGATCTCCCGACGCGGCAGCCGCCTGATCGCCCACTACGGCGGCGTGCAGAAGATCGCCCCGGTGCTCGCCGGAGCCTTCCTCATCGGCGGCCTGGCCAACCTCTCGTTGCCGGGTCTGGCACCGTTCGTCAGCGAATTCCTGGTCCTGGTCGGCACCTTCACCCGCCACCCGGCGCTGGGCGCCATCGCCACCCTCGGCATCGTGCTGTCCGCGTTGTACGTGCTGGTGCTCTACCAGCGCACCATGACCGGCCCGGTGGCGAAGGGCGTGGCCGCCATGGCCGACCTCAGGGCCAGGGAACTGCTCGTGGTGGCCCCGCTGGTGTTCCTGCTGATCGCGCTCGGCGTCTATCCCAAGCCCGTTACGGACATCGTCGCCCCGGCAGTCGACGCCACACTCTCCGAGGTCCACCGCACGGACTCGAAGCCCGCCCGCCCGGCTGCCGAAGACCGCGGCTGATGTCGTCCTTCTCCCACCATCGGACCGTCAGAGGTGAAGTGAAGTGAGCGCCTTCGTCGCACCGGAAACCGCCCGCACCCTTTGGACGGCGGCGTCCGGCAGTGTCGGCATTCCTGTTCCGCAGATCGAGTACGGCCGGCTGGCGCCCCTGCTCATCGTCCTCGGCTCCGCCGTCGTCGGCATCCTCGCCGAGGCGTTCCTGCCGCGTCGCAGTCGTCACCGGGCCCAGGTGTCCGTCGCCGTGCTGGGATTGGCGGCTGCCCTCGGCGCCGTCATCGCTCTCTTCGCCGACGGCCGATACGCCACCGACAAGGCCGGCTTGGCCGCCATGGGAGCGGTCGCCGTGGACGGTCCGGCGCTGTTCCTGCAGGGCGTCATCCTGATGACCTCCATCGTCGCGGTCCTCTCCTTCGCCGAACGGCGAATGGAGCCGCGCGGAGCGGACGGCGCGCTCGTGGGCGCGTTCGCCCCCCAACCGGCCGCGGTGCCCGGCACTGAGGCAGAAGCCGCCGCAGCCCGAGCGGGGTTCGCCACCACCGAGGTCTTTCCGCTGACCATGGTCGCGGTCGCTGGCATGCTGCTCTTCCCGGCGGCGGCCGACCTGCTGACGATGTTCGTCGCGCTGGAGGTCTTCTCCCTGCCGCTGTACCTGCTGTGCGCACTGGCCCGACGCCGTCGGCTGTTGTCCCAGGAGGCCGCACTGAAGTACTTCCTGCTCGGCGCCTTCGCCTCGGCGTTCTTCCTGTTCGGCACGGCCCTGATGTACGGCTACGCCGGCACCGTCTCACTCGGCGGCATCGCCGATGTCATCGCCGGCCGGTCCGCGGCCGGGCCTGCGCTGGGCAGCACCACCGCGAACAACACCCTGCTGCTGACCGGACTGGCCATGCTGGGAGTCGGCCTGCTGTTCAAGATCGGTGCCGTCCCGTTCCACTCCTGGACGCCGGACGTCTACCAAGGAGCCCCGACACCGGTCACCGGATTCATGGCCGCCACGACCAAGGTGGCAGCTTTCGGAGCGCTGCTGCGGCTGCTGTACGTCGCACTCCCTGACCTCGTGTGGGACTGGCGTCCGGTGCTGTCCGGCGTCGCTGTGCTCACCATGATCGTCGGCGCGGTGCTGGCCGTCAGCCAAACCGATGTCAAGCGGCTGTTGGCCTACTCCTCCATCGCCCACGCCGGTTTTCTCCTCATGGGTGTGCTCTCCGCCAGCCAGGCGGGGGTGTCCGCGGTCCTCTTCTACCTGGCCGCCTATTCCTTGGTGACCTTCGCTGCCTTCACCACCGTCACCCTCGTC
Organism: Streptomyces bottropensis ATCC 25435; assembly: GCF_000383595.1. Classification (NCBI taxonomy): domain Bacteria; kingdom Bacillati; phylum Actinomycetota; class Actinomycetes; order Kitasatosporales; family Streptomycetaceae; genus Streptomyces; species Streptomyces bottropensis. The sequence goes on from NZ_KB911581.1 coordinate 5,298,846, forward strand.
CGTGATGCGGGTGGGGAGGCATCCCGGCTGCCCGACTGGGCCGGCCTGGGCCGCCGTTCCCCGCTGCTGGCCGCGGTTTTCTCCCTCTTCCTCCTGACCTTCGCCGGCATCCCGCTCACATCGGGGTTCACCGGGAAGTTCGCCGTCTTCCAGGCGGCACTGATGAGCGGCGCGGTCCCGCTGGTGATCGTGGGTGTGCTGTCCTCGGTGGTCGCGGCATTCGCCTACGTCCGGATCATCGTCCTGATGTTCTTCTCCAAGCCGCAGCCCGACGGCCCGTCCGTCGCCGTCCCCAGCGCGCTGACGATCATCTCCATCGGCTTCGGGGTGCTGGTCGCTTTGGCACTGGGTCTGCTCCCGCAGTACTTCCTCGACCTGGTCGACACGGCCTCGGCGTTCGTCCCCTGAGAGGGAACCCTGCCCGCCCTTCCGAGGGGAAGCGGCCGTGATCTCCGACCCGCTGACGCCTGACAGGTGAAGCGTCATCGTGCCGACCGCGGACAGAGCGGCCGGCTTGAGCGGGGGTGGCCGTGAGGGCAGGGCGCCGCTGGATGGACGGCGGGTGGTCGTCTCGGTGAGGTTGCGGCGGCTGATGTGCCCGGTGCGACTGTCCGCGGCAGACGTTCTGTGAGAAGGCTTCCGGCGTCGCGGAGCGCTACCAGCTTCGCGCCAACCGCCTGGCCGACCAACTCGGCTCCGTGGTCAAGGAGTTAGCGGGCTTCTCCCGCTCGACCGGCGCATGCTCCTGCGCAGGGCGGCACCGCCGCTGCGGTCCCGCGCGTGCTCGGCATCGATGACTTCGCCTCAAGGGCCGGCACCGCTACGCCAGCGTGATCTTCGACGCCGAGACCGGCGAGCGGATCAACGTCCTGCCCGACCGCCCTGCCCAGACCCTGGGCGCGTGGCTGCGCGAGCACCCCGGCGCGCATACGTCTGCCGCGACGGCTCCGGCTCCTACGGCGAGGCGATCCGCCAGGCCCTCCCCGAAGCGGTACAGGTCAGCAACAGGTGGCACCTGCGCCGTGCGCGAGCAGACCACCCGCGAGCGTCGGCAGCGGGTCCACCATCTGCTCGATCAAGGAGTCGGCCTGCTCGAATGCCCCCGCCGCCTCGATGTCGCCCTGAACATCATCAAGCGATACGCCCGCACGAATAAGCGCACCCGCGACCGCCGCGCACCCCACCACAGGCCCACGCAGCCGGTCACCACCCCGCAGCGTTTCGCCCGCCTCCTTCTCACCCGCCCCGAGAACCTGCGCGACAAGGACACCGCACTCCTGCCGGAACTCACCGAAGCCTGCCCCGAGATGACCGAAATCGCCCGCCTCACCGGTGAGTTCGCTCAGCTACTGACCTCAGCAGAGGGCAACGACCGCCAAACACACCGACTGAATCACCACGGTCCGCGCCACCGACCTGCCCCACCCGCACTCCGCAGCGGACTCGGCGAGGCCGGCTGTGCCCGGCGCGCAGGTCGGCGATGGTGGGCACCGTACTCGCCGCCGAGATGTTCACAGATCAGCAGCCTGGCCGCCTCAAGGAGTGATTCCCCCTGTTCCGCCACGTGGTGACTCCATCCGGGCCGACATGGACGACGCTGTCCGCCTGGAGGTGAACGACCGGCTGACCATGCCTGCGGAGCACGCCGGCGGCGCCGGCGGCGTCGACGCCTGGCGCGACCCGCTCGCCGTAGGTGCCGTCAGCCCCATCGGGGCTGGCCTGAAGACCACGGACGTATCAGCTCACACGCGCGATTGCAGCACGGTGTCGGCGCCGCTGCCTTTCCGGAAGCTGTCGGCGAGTCGGCGATTCGGTGACAGAGGCGTTCGGCGTGAATCGTCCGCCACTGCGCGGCGCGGATGCGATGCGTAGACGTGCGACGCCATTCTCGCGGCCCTGGCAGCTGAGCTGCGGGTGGTGGGGGCGGTGACGAAACGCTGCGGGCGAGCGGGACCTCGCCGAGGAACGGGGAACGGTCCGCCTCCTTGGTGCGCTTCCGGGATCCGGCGGAGAAGCGGCCTCCCGTCCTCCCCGTCGGTCCTCGTCCCAGGGCCCATCGGCCAGGCGGGAGTCGACCCAGTGTGCGAGGAGGACGTCGAGCTCGGCCTCGCAGTCACGCACCGCGCCTGCCTGACGGCCAGGATTCCGATGCAGAACTCGAGGGGAAGCACCGCCGCCGCGCAGCCGGCCGCGATCAAGACGGTGCCCATGTGCGACCTTCCGCGTGATCACGAGAGAGTCTCGCGGACCGCGAGGAGCCCCCGGTGACCGGTCGGACCTCGATGTCGGCGGTGCCGGTGGCAGGACCGCCTCGGCCGCGGTCGGCAGGCCGGTCAGCGGGTGGCTTCCAACAGGTGGTACAGCAGGAGCAGCTGGGTGATGGCCAGTGGCTCACTGCGGTCGGTGCCGTCGAGCTTGCCCAGGGTGTCGGGAGGATCGCCGACGTCCACGCCGAGCTGGGACCAGATGGACTTCTCCACGACTTCGCTCTCCTCGCGCGGCGCGTAGCCGTGCACGTGCAGTGCGTCGACGGGACGGCCGTCCTCGTCCCGGGCCAGCTTCAGGTGGATCGCTCGTCGGTCTCCCTTGGACAGTACGCCGTTGAGTTCCGGGTGCCGGATGGTCGGCCGCAGCAGCAGCTCGGCGGACAGGGGCGTGCCGGGCGGGTCGTCTCTGCCTGCGATCGGCGCGAACCGTACGACGATGTCGGCGGATTTCCGCTGGGGGCGGATGAACGCCTCCGACTCCGGCTCGCGGCGGTTCAGCTCGGCGAGCACCTGGTCAACGGTGTAGCCGCGCTTCTGGGTGTCCCGCTTGATCTTCCACTCCCGGCGGACTTCCTCCGGGGGGTTGAGATAGACGGTCACATCGAAGCACGCCCGGGTCAGCGTGGTGTGCAGCGGCAGCAGGCCCTCGACGATGACGAAGTCCCGCGGTTCGATCAGCTGAGGCCGTGTCAACTGCCCGGTGGCATGGTCGTACACCGGCTTCAGGATCGGCTGACCGGTGGCAAGCAGTTGCAGGTGCTGCTCGATGATCCCGACGTAGTTGCAGTCCGGGTGCAGCGCGGTGAACGGTAGCTCCTTACGCTCCTGGCGGTCGTAGCGGTGGTAGTCATCCACGCAGATCGATGTGCTGCGCTCCGGTCCCAGTGCCTCGACCAGCCCCTTGGTGAGGGTGGTCTTGCCCGTCGCGCTGTCGCCCGCGATGGCGAGCATGACCGGTCGTCTCCGAGAGCCCTGATTGACAGCGCGCTGCATCTGCATCAGCTTGTGCGGCATTGCGTCTCCCGCCTCGTCTCGCTACGGATGCTGCTCAGCGCGGCCTGGACGACCGCTGAAACCGTGAAACCGAGTTCGCCGTAGACCACCGGGCCCGGGGCGCTGGCGCCGAACCTTCGCAGCCCGATGACCTGGTCGCCGGCCCTGGCCAGGGCCTGCCACCCATGCGGCACGCCGGCCTCCACCCACACCGCCGGGCACCGCGGCAGGAGCTCCGGGTCGGAGTCCAGGGCCTCCTCGAGCCGCTCGCGCCAGGGCACCGACACCACCCGGGCGAGAACGCCCTGATCGGCCAGCTCGTCGGAAGCGGCACACGCCAGCCCGACCTCCGACCCGGTCGCTATCAGCACCACGTCGGGCTCCCCGTAAGAACGACGAACCACCTGGGATCCCTCCCGGCGGAGCACGTCGGCGGGCACTGGCTCAAGCACCGGCAGGTCCTGGCGGGTGAGCACCAGCGCCGTCGGCCCGTCGAGGCGTTCCAACGCCAGCTGCCAGCAGGCCGCAGCCTCGTTGGCGTCACCCGGCCGAAGCACCGTCAGCCCTGGAATCAGCCGCAGCGACTCCAACTGCTCGATCGGCTGATGAGTGGGCCCGTCCTCCCCGACGGCGATGGAGTCATGGGTGAACACGAACACCACCGGCAGCCCCATGAGCGCGGCCAGCCGCACCGCGGGTCGCATGTAGTCGGAGAACACCAGGAACGTGCTCCCGTATGGTCGCAGCCCCCCGTGCAGCGCCATGCCGTTGAGCGCCGCACCCATGGCGTGTTCGCGAATACCGAAGTGCAGCGTGCGGCCACCGTAGGACCCAGGCCCGACATCACCCGCGCCGGGGATCGTGGTGTTCGTCGAGGCCGCCAGATCGGCCGACCCGCCCACCAGCGCCGAATACTCCGGGCCCACCGCGGCCAGTACCGCTCCCGAGGCCTTGCGGGTGGCCATCGCCGTACCGGGCTCGAACCGCGGCAGCAGATCGCCGAGGTCGCGTGGTGGCTGCCGGCACGCTTCGGCATCCCACTCCGCGGCGAGCTTCGGGTGGGCCTCGGCCCACCGTGCCCGTTCCTTCTCCCAGGAGAGCCGGTCGGCCTGCCCTTGTGCGGCGAGCTGCCGACAGTGCTCCGCCACTTGTACGGGCACATGGAACGGTTCGTCCGGCCAGCCGCACCGTGCCCGTGTCGCCGCCAGTTCCTGCCGACCCAGCGGGGCACCGTGTGCCGTGCTGGTGCCGGCCAGCGTCGGCGCACCGAACCCGATCGTGGTGCGCACCGCGACGAGGGTCGGCCGGGTCTCGTCGGCGACCGCCTCGGTGAGCGCAGCCGTCATCGAGGCCACGTCGTTGCCGTCGTCGACCCGCAGCGCCTGCCAGCCATAGGCGGCGAACCGTGCCAGGACGTCGTCCCGGCAGGACTGGGAGGCCGGGCCGTCGATGGTGATGTCGTTGTCGTCGTAGATGACGATCAGACGGCCCAGCCCGAGGTGTCCGGCGAGCGAGGCCGCCTCGTGGCTGATGCCCTCCATCAGATCGCCGTCGCCGGCCAGCACCCATGTGCGGTGGTCGACGACGGTGTGTTCGCCGGTGTTGCAGCGGGTGGCGAGCATCCGCTCGGCGAGGGCGATGCCCACGCCGTTGGCCAGCCCCTGCCCCAGCGGGCCGGTAGTGGTCTCCACCCCGGGCGTATGCCCGTACTCCGGGTGCCCCGGGGTCGCCGACCCCCACTGCCGGAACCGGCGCAGCTCATCGAGCGGCAGGTCGTAGCCGAACAGGTGGAGCAGCGAGTACAGCAGCATCGACCCGTGCCCGGCGGACAGCACGAACCTGTCGCGGTCCGGCCAGCCGGGCTCGCTCGGGTCGTGCCGCAGAAAGCGCGACCACAGCACCCACGCCGGAACCGCGGCGCCCATGGGCAGACCCGGGTGCCCGCTCTGTGCGGCCTCCACCGCGTCGGCGGCGAGCAGCCGGATCGTGGCGACCGCCTGGGCGTCCAGGTCTTCAGGCAGCGGCACCAGGTCAGCCGTCACGGGGACGGTCGGCGCGGTCAGTACCCCCCGATCTCCGGGCATGCTCATGCTGCCTCCTCGATGTTCTCCTGCGGGCCGTACGCCTGCGCGTCATGCGGTGCCGCCGCGGCGAGCGAGCGCAGCGTCGTCACCTCCTCACTCAGCCGGCCCCGCTCAGAGAACAGCGCGCTGCCGGCGCAGAAGGTCGTGGCGCCGGCTCGCGCGGCGCCGGCGATGGTGCTGCGCCCGATACCTCCGTCCACCTCCAGCTCGATCTCACGCCCCGTGCGCGCGATCATCGCGCGGGCCTGTGCGATCTTGGGCTCCATGGACGTCAGGTAGGACTGACCACCCCACCCTGGGTCGACCGTCATGACGAGCAGCAGGTCGACAAGGTCGAGCACATGCTCCACCTCGCTCAGCGGTGTCGCCGGATTCAGCGCCACCCCGGCGCGCGCCCCCAGCTCCCCTATGGCGCCGAGCGTGCGATGCAGGTGACGGGTCGCCTCGGCGTGGACGATGACGATCTCGCAGCCGGCCCGCACCCAGTGCGGCAGCATGCGATCCGGCTCCTCGACCATCAGATGGGCCTCGAACCCCAGGTTCACCAGCGGGCGCACCGACGCGATCACGTCGGGGCCCATGGTCATGTTGGGCACGAAGACGCCATCCATGACGTCCCACTGAATGCGGTCCACGCCTGCCTCTTCCAGCAACCGGCACTCTTCCCCCAGTCGCGAGAAATCCGCCGGCAGCACGGAAGGGACGATGCGTGGCGGCAATGCGGTCGGCGCCATGAAGCCTCCTGTCGTTGGCGTTGCGGAAGAAGCTACGTTCGGATGGTGCGAGCGACTCCCCCCGAGCGGGGGAGACTTCCGGGGGATTCGGGGACCTGTCGCCGCCGACCGGCGGGGCGACGAGCAGGGGAGCAGCGGTCAGAATCCCTTCGCCGGAGGACCAGAAGCACCGCGACATCCTCAAGCGGCCCGCGGACCGTGTCTTCGCTGTCATCGACGCCTCGGCATCGAGCCTTCGGCGGCGTCGACGCAACGCCGAGCGGGGACTCGCCGGTTCCAGGAGGGTCCTTACGGGACCGCCTCCGCCACCGGCTTCACGCGCGGCGCCCACCTCACACGGGATGCGGCCGGCGGGCGCGGCTCCTACGGTTCCGGCACTGTGGTCAGCGCATCCCGGCGGACTTCCGCGCCGGGCAACCACCCACGGGCCCACGAGGGCGCCACCCACCGGTGCTCTCAACGGTGGGTGGCGCACGGGTGGACGGGGGATCGCACGATCGGGCCGGGCGATGCCGGGACAGGGCCGCGAGCAGGTGCGTCACCCCACCTACGGTGGCGGACCGCCCGCAACCCTGTCGCCGGACGCCTCGCATTTCCCTGCGCGGCATCAGGGCCGTCGGAAACAACTCGCCGACGTGACAAGGCAGTTGTCGGCTGCAGGTATCACCAGCCGTGACCGGCGCACCCCTGGGACGCTATCAGCGGGGATGCGCCTCGGCCGCCTGGGCCGAGGGCTCGGCCGAGAACACCCTGCTGGAAAGGAAGTCCTCCGGCTCCAGCCGCATGAGGTCGCCTTTCGACAGCGGTCCGCCGCCACGGTCCACCAGCCGGTTGGCGTGCCGCAGCCGCGCCCGCTCCAGGGCGTTGCGGACGCTGCGCGCGTTGGCGAACCGGGGCTGTTCGCGGCGTCGCGCGAGGTACTCCCGGAATGTGATGTGCGCCTGTGGGGAGAGAGCGTAGAGCTGCTCGCCCACGATGAGCTCGCCGATCTGCGTCAGCTCGTCGAGTGTGTAGTCGGGGAAGTCGATGTGGTGCGCGATACGCGAGCTCATTCCTGGGTTGGACTGGAAGAAGGTATCCATCCGGTCCCCGTACCCGGCGAGGATGACCACGAGGTCGTCGCGCTGGTTCTCCATCACCTGCAGCAGGATCTCGATGGCCTCCTGTCCGTAGTCGCGCTCGTTCTCCGCTCGGTACAGGTAGTAGGCCTCGTCGATGAACAGCAAGCCGCCCATCGCCCGTTTGAGGACCTCCTTGGTCTTCGGGGCTGTGTGCCCGACGTACTGCCCGACGAGGTCGTCGCGGGTGACCGAGACCAGGTGGCCACGCTTGAGATAGCCCAACTGCTTGAGGAGTTCGGCCATGCGCAGTGCCACCGTGGTCTTCCCGGTGCCGGGACTGCCGGTGAAGCACATGTGGAGATTGGGCCGACTGGCCGAGAGGCCGAACCGCGCCCGTTGCCGGTCGACCAGCAGTAGCGCCGCAATCTCCCGGATGCGTGTCTTCACCGGGGTGAGCCCGACCAGTTGGCGTTCCAGAGCCTCCAGCACCGTGTCGATACCCGAGTGCCGACGCTCCGCCTCGAGGTCGACGGTCGCGTCGTCGGTCAGAAGCGGCTCGGCCGGATCCGGCAGTTCCAGGGACGGGGGCCCGTCCGCGCCCGGTACCGGACCGGACGCGGACGGGCGCATCCCGAACACCGGGCGATCGCCTTCGTCAACGGTCATGCTGGTATCGCCTCACCGGTTGGAGGCGTAACGCCGGCCGGCCGGGTTGTCGGTGGCGTACGCGTGCGTGGTGTACTGAATCCGGCGGTCGCTCGTCTCGTGCCGGGTGAGCCGGAACCCGGGCTCCTCGGCGGGGCGGTTGACGATGAACGACAGGGCGGTGGTCTGCCGGCCCAGCCGCGCGTCGTACGCGTTGATGCGCACGTAGTGGTTGGGGTACGCCTTTCGGCATTCGTTGACCTCGAGCAGCACGCCTGCGGCATCCCGCAGGTCGAACATCGGCAGGCCCCACATGTCCCAGTAGGTGTTGCGCGGGTGAGGGTCGTCGGTGAACTCCACCGACAGGGGCCAGTCGTTGTCCAGCGCGTACTGGATCTGCTTCTCGATCTCCTCGTCGCTCAGGTCGGCGAGATAGGAGAAGGCGCCTTGGGTGATTCGCATGGTTCTCCCGGCCGTCAGGCTGTCGTCGGAGTCGCGATGACGTCCGGTGTGTCGGTGGACTCGTAGGTGAAGGTGATGTCGCCCCACGTGGACAGTGCGACATCGAGTTCGCGGTTTCGCCTCGCAGCGGCCCGAAGGATGTCCGGACCCTCGGCGAGGAAGTCCCGTCCCTCGTTGCGCGCCTTGATCATCGCCTCGAGCGCGACGCGATTGGCCGTGGCGCCCGCGGCGATGCCCATGGGGTGGCCGATCGTGCCGCCACCGAACTGCAGGATGACGTCCTCGCCGAGGTAGTGCAGCAGTTGGTGCATCTGACCGGCGTGGATGCCGCCGGATGCGACCGGCATGACGCCGGCCATGGAGGCCCAGTCCTGCTCGAAGTACAGGCCCTTGACCGGGTCGGCGTCGACCTTGTCGAGGCGCAGCGTGTCGTAGAAGCCCCGCACCGAGTTGGGGTCGCCCTCGAGTTTGCCGACGACGGTGCCCGCGTGGATGTGGTCGACACCGGCGAGGCGCATCCACTTGGCGATGACCCGGAAGCTGACGCCATGGCTCTTCTGCCGGGTGTAGGTCCCGTGACCCGCACGGTGAAGGTGCAGCAGGACCCCGTTGCGGCGGGCCCATTGGGCCATGGACTGGATCGCCGTGTAACCCACCGTCAGGTCGACCATCACCACGAGGCTGCCGAGTTCCTTGGCGAATTCGGCCCGCTCGTACATGTCCTCCATCGTCGCCGCGGTGACGTTGAGATAGTGGCCCTTGACCTCACCGGTCTCAGCCTGCGCCCGGTTGACCGCCTCCATGCAGAACACGGACCGGTCCCGCCAGCGCATGAACGGCTGCGAGTTGATGTTCTCGTCGTCCTTGGTGAAGTCCAGCCCGCCGCGCAGTGCCTCATACACCACCCGGCCGTAGTTGCGGGCGGACAACCCCAGCTTCGGCTTCGTGGTGGCCCCCAGTAGCGGACGCCCGTACTTTCCGAGGTACTCCCGCTCCATCACGATGCCGTGGGGGGGACCTTGGAAGGTCTTGGTGTAGTGCGGCGGGATCCGCATGTCCTCGAGTCGCAGCGCCTTGAGCGGCTTGAACCCGAAGACGTTGCCGATGATGGAGGAGGTGAGGTTCGCGATCGAGCCTTCCTCGAACAGGTCGAGTTCGTACGCGATGTAGGCGATGTACTGGTCGTCGGCGCCCGGCACCGGGTCCACCCGGTAGCACTTGGCCTGGTAGTGGTCGTACGCGGTGAGACGGTCCGTCCACACCACCGTCCAAGTGGCCGTCGAGGACTCACCTGCCACCGCGGCACCGGCCTCCTCCGGGGGCACGCCCGGCTGCGGCGTGATACGGAAAGCCGCGAGTATGTCCGTCGGTTTCGGCTCGTAGTCGGGCTGCCAGTAGCCCATCTCCGCGTACGGAATGACTCCGGCACCCCAGCGCTCCGTCATGGGTCCTCCTGCTCGATCGGGATGTCTCTCATCATCACCTCGGAAGCCCTGCATATCCATCAAGTCTTTTCGGAATCACTTGAATGAACAGTCAAGTGTTGTCGTCCTGCCTCCCGCCGGGGCGGGGTCTGGTCCCGCCGGGCGTGCAGCCGCGATCACGGCGAACATGCTGGTCACGCCCAATCGGCCGGCCCGGGGTACAGCCGACAGCAGCCGATGGCGCGACTGCGCTCGCCGAGGCCGCGGCGATACTGTGCGGGAGCCGCCTACTGGATCGAGGCGCGAACGCGCCGGGCGGCGTCGACAAACAGCCCGGAGACCGGACCGGAGGGAAGACCGGGACCGTGGTCCCGGTACGACACGGCGCCGCGAAACCCGCCCACAAGTGCAGCCGACGCCGGTGAACCTCCGCCCTTTCCGAGCCGAGAGGTTGTCAACGCAAGGGAACCTTGGCCATGACAGTCGTGCCGTGGTCGGGTTGGGACGTGACTTCGAGTCGGCCGCCGACGAGTTCGGCGCGCTCGGTCATGCTGCTCATGCCGTACCCGTCGCCGCCAAGGTTCCCGGGCGGCAACGAACCGGCATCGAAGCCGCACCCGTCGTCCGTCACCCGAAGCGACACCTCGTTGTTGCTGTAGCGCAGATCAAGCTGGGCCAGGTCGGCCTGCGCGTGCTTGACGACGTTGTGCAGTGCCTCCTGCGCGATGCGGTAGAGCGCGATCTCCACGTGTTCGGGCAGCCGGCACTCATCGAGTTCGAAGGCCACCTCGATGCCGGGGGTGGAGCGGGCCAGGCTGGCCAGGGCGTGGGCGAGCCCGAGGTCGTCGAGAACTGGGGGGCGCAGGCCGTTGATCGCCGCGTGGGCCTCGTCCAGGGTGAGGCGCGTGAGCCGAAGTGCCTGCACGAGCTGCTTGGCCGTGAAGTCCGGGTCCTCGGCCAGAGCGTCGGTCGCGGCGTCGAGATGAAAGCGCAGGCTGATCAGCCGCTGGGTGATGCCATCGTGGATGTCGGCGGCCAGCCGGCGTCGCTCCGCCTCCTGCGCGGCGATGACCTGCTCGGCGAACCGTTCCAGCGCACGCTCGCGTGCGGCGAGCCGGCGGTGGGAGCGTGCCTGATGCATCGCTCCCGCGACAAGGCTGCCGATCGAGGTGAGCAGCCGGACGTCCCGGTCGGAGAACTCGCGGCGATCACGGGTGTGCACGTTGAGGACTCCGACGAACCCACCGGGGTGGCTGATCATGGGCACTGAGGCCATGGACGTGAAGTCCTGGCCGCGGAGCTGTGGGAAGTGCAGGTATCTCGGATCGTCCTCTTTCCGCTCGACGATCACCACGGGCTGCTGATGGCGTGCCACCCACCCGCTCACGCCCTGGCCCAGCGGCAGCCTGATCCGGCCCACTTCCCGGTCGAACGGCCGAGTGGCGCCCGTGAGCGTGAGGGTCTCCCCGGTGTCATCGAGCACATGCACGAAACAGAGGTCGGTCGCCGTTGCCTCGGAGATGAGCCTGGCGACGTTCGCGGCCAGCGGCCCCAGCTCGGGGCCGGCCGATATCGCTTCGATGATCCCCACGAGCAGCGCGTTCTCCCGCTCCGGATCAGCAAGTCCGAGACCCTGCCTGCTCAACGGAAGATTCCTTCCCGGAGCGCGACGGTGATCGCGCCGGCCCGGTCGTGTACCTCGAGCTTGCGGTAGATGGAACTCATGTGGCTCTTCACCGTCTCGGTGCCCAGGACGAGTTCGGTGGCGATCGCCCGGTTCGACAGGCCGGTCACCATGAGCGAAAGGACCTCGCTCTCCCGCTGGGTCAGGCCCACAGCCGCCCCAGGCCAGAACTCCCCGGCCTGCAGTCGCGCGGCGGAGGCAGCGGCCCGGCCGGCCATGGTCGGGTCGATGACCGTCTCGCCCGCGGCGGCCCGCTCGAAGTGGCGGAGCAGTTCTTCGCCCCCCATCCATTTGAGCAGATAGCCGACCGCCCCGGCGCGCAGCGCCTGGAACAGATACTGCTCGTCGTCGTAGGCGCTGAGCAGCACAACTTTCGTCTCGGGGTCCGCCTCGACGAGCCGCCGGCACAGATCCAAGCCGCTGTGGGCTCCACGCAGCCGCACATCGGACACCACGATGTCGGGACTGTATGCCGCGACCTGGCGTTCCGCTTCCTCCGAGTTCACCGCCTGCCCGACTACGCGGACCCGTCGGGGGAAACGTGCCAGCAGCGCTTTGAGCCCTTCGAGCACCATCTCGTGGTCGTCGACGAGTACGATCCGCATCGGTCGATCTCTCATTCGAGGGAGCTTACTCGCGCCCTATGCAGCCCACCCCGGTCGTGCGGCCTCGGCTACGTATCCCGGCGGTCTTCTCCTCGCCGCATCCCTGCAGCGCCCCTCATCGGTGGGACCGAGGCCGCACCCGGGCGGATCGGGTCCCACGCGAGCGCGACGCCGACCGCGCGACCCCAGTGAAGTCACGGGGGCGGGCGGAGGCCGCCCGCCCCCGACCACCGCGGCCGAGCTTCCTGCGCAACGCCGCACGCCGACCTGCCACTACACCACAGCCGAACCGGTGAGCACCGCGGAGTTGGCCGACGTCCGCTCCGACAGCGCCTGCTGCCCGGCCTCGATGAGGTCCGCTTCGCCGCGCCAGGCCGCCAGTGCCGGATCGACCAGCGCCCGGCCGAAGGAGAACGTCAACGGCCACGGCGAAGGCAGCGGCTGCATCGCGGCCAGGTTCGCGGTGGCCCCCCGCGGGCTCTGCCCGCCGGACAAGAAGGCGACACCGGCCAGTTCGGCGGGCATCTGCTCGATCAGTACTCCCACGGTGGCCTGCGCCACAACGTCCGGCGAGGCATGCTCACCGGAGGAGGAACCCGGCAGCACCATGTTGGGCTTCAGTACCGTGGCGGCGAGGTCGACTTCGAAGGAGCGAAGTTCTTGGGCGACCGCCTGAAGCACACGCGCGGTCACCTCCCGGCAACGAGCCATGGAGTGAGAACCGGTCATCAGCACTTCGGGCTCCACGATCGGCACCAGCCCGGCCTGGTGACAGGCACTGGCGTAGCGGGCCAGGGCGTGCGCGTTGCTGCGCACCGCGGCAACGGAAGGCCGTGTCCGATCGATGGTGATGACCCCACGCCACTTGGCGAATCGTGCGCCCAGCGTGACGTACTCCTGCAGCCTCGGAAACAGCCCGTCCAAACCCTCGGTGACGGTATCGCCGGGCGATCCTGGGAGCGGCTTGGCACCGGTGTCCACCTTGATCCCGGGCAGAATCCCCAGGTCTTGCATGGCCTGGGGGAACGGGCGGTCATCGGAGAGCCGCTGCCGCAGCGTCTCGTCGCAGAAAATGACCCCGCTCACTCCGTCGGCCAGATCAGGCGTCGTGACCAGCATTTCCCGGTAGGCCCGGCGGTTCTCCTCGGTCGGTGCGACCCCGGCCGCCTCCAGACGCGACGACATGGTGCCGATGCTCTCGTCCGCCGCGAGGATTCCCTTGCCACCGCTGACCAACGCGGCTGCTGTCTCGGTCAGAACACTCATCCGGTACCCACTCCTTCGATCGATAACTTCCTGCCTGGCGCCGCCGGGCACCGAGGGTGTGCCGCACCGAATCCGCTCAAGCAGGGCGGCGCCGGCGCAACGACCCTAGGAATCAGCGGCCCGCCCTGCCTCCCCCGCGCGGTGGACCAGGCAGGGGAGATGCCGCGCTCCGGGGCTTCGAGGAGGCTTTGCATCGATCTTGGCCGAATGTGCCGTTCTGTCGCTTCCGTGTTCGCCATGTGTGCGACCGCAAGCGTCCTCCCGAGGTGGAGGAGCGACCCGGACAAGCCCACTGCCGACGCGGCCGGAGCGCTGGGCCCAGTCCGTTGCGGGTACCGGTGCGCTCTACGGTGCGGCTCGGCATGGGCGGTGACCTGCTCGCGGCGAGGTTGTCCTCGTGCGCCGCAGGCGGGGACCGGTTAGTCGATGTGACGGTGGGCGAGGGGGAGGTTGGGGAGAGCTGACGGTTGGTCAGGGTTGTGTGATGAGTGGTTCCTACCCGCAGGGACTGCTCAACGAGGTCGAGCGGAAGAACGGCTGGACGCCGGCCGAGCCAACGAGTGACGCCGGGCCTGCGGGGAATGCAGCGTCTTGCGGTCATCGACTGCCTGCGGCACGGGTAACGGAAGCGCTGCTGATGCTTCGGTGGCAGAGGCTCGATCATCGCTCACAACTCGCGCCAGCCTCCTCGGCCGCCGCTGTGTCATGGTCACGCCACCAACACGGGCTCACCTGCAACCCCACCGTTCCACAACAAGGTCCTGCAAGGACCCTTAGGATCGGCCCGCACACCGAAAGGTTCACTCAGGTGTTATCACTGACGTCTGAGTAGATGCTCCAGATGATGGGGGATGGGGATGACGACGACCTCCCGCTTGCGTGCCTTCGTCGCTGTCGCCGATGTGGGGTCTGTCCGGGGCGCGGCACAGCGGCTGTCGCTGACGGAGTCGGCGGTCTCGGCGGCCATCACCGCACTGACTCGAGAGGTCGGCGTTCCCCTGATGGAGCGGGAGGGACGGAGCGTACGCCTCACCCGCTCGGGGCAGACCTACGCCGACTACGCCCGCACCATCCTCGGCCTGCATGACGAGGCGCTGGCCGCCGCGCGTGGCGACATCGACCCTGAACACGGGCAGGTGCGGCTTGCTTCGGTGACATCGGCCGCGGAGCACGTGCTTCCCTCGGTCCTGGCCGGGTTCCTCCAGCGCCATCCCGGAGTGGACCTCGGGCTCGAAGTCGGCACCAGCGAGCGGGTGTGGGCCCTGCTGTCCAGCCACGAGGCCGACCTTGTCATCGCCGGGCGGCCACCGGCCGGCATCGACGCCACCGTGCACGCCGTCCGCCCCAACGAGCTGGTGGTGGTGGCCGTGCCCGACCTGGCCGAGCGATTCGATCTGGGGCGCACCACCTGGCTGCTCCGTGAGGCGGGCTCGGGCACTCATGTCACATGCGAGGCCCTGCTGGCCGGTCTGCAGGTGGACCCGCCCAGGCTGACCCTGGGGTCCAACGGCGCGGTCGTCGCGGGGGCGGTGGCCGGAGTCGGAGTCACCATGGTCTCCCGCGACGCGGTCGCCCGGGAGTTGGCCACCGGAGAATTGACCGAGGTGAAGGTGCCGGGCACGCCGCTGCTCCGGCCTTGGCATGCGGCCACCCACATAAGGACCTCGGCGAGCACGTCGTTGCTGCTGGAGTATCTGCTGGACAGCGAGCACACCACCGGATGGCGTCGCCCCTCGTCGGGCGGCTTCCCCCGGCGCTCCACCCGCCGGGGGGTGGGAGCCGACGGGCCGCGCTCCTAGTCTCCGACACAGGGCACCGTCCGTATCACAAATGAAATCCCCGACCACTGTGCGTACGGGCGGTTGCCCCCTCATCGGATACCGCCCCGTGCGACAGCAGACAGGGGCTCCCCGGAAGGGAGAGGGATATGACGATGGTGCCCGCCGATGCAGGTATCGAAGGCGGTGACGTCGCGGTCTCGGCACCAGACCGCAACCTGGCAATGGATCTGGTGCGAGTGACCGAGGCCGCGGCCATGGCGGCCGGCCGCTGGGTCGGCCGGGGCGAGAAGAACGGCGCCGACCAGGCGGCCGTCGACGCCATGAGGGCGATGATCGGCACGTTGCCGATCGACGGCACCGTGATCATCGGCGAGGGTGAGAAGGACGCCGCGCCGATGCTCTACAACGGTGAACGCGTCGGTGACGGCAGCGGTCCGGCGTGCGACGTGGCGGTCGACCCGATCGACGGGACCACGCTGACGGCCAAGGGCATGGGCAACGCGCTGTCCGTGCTCGCGGTAGGCCCGCGCGGGTCGATGTTCGATCCGTCCGCCGTGTTCTACATGGACAAGCTGGTCACGGGACCCGCCGCCGCCGACGCCGTGGACATCCGCGCCCCGGTCCTGGACAACGTGCGCGCTGTCGCGAAGGCCAAGGGCTGCGCCGTGGAGGACATCACCGTGTGCATCCTGGAGCGGCCGCGACACAAGGAACTGGCGGAGCAGGTCCGCAGGGCCGGCGCCCGGATCAAGTTCATCTCCGACGGCGACGTGGCGGGCGCGATAGCGGCGGCCCGTGACGACACCGGCGTGGACCTGCTGCTGGGCATCGGTGGCACCCCGGAAGGCATCATCGCCGCCTGCGCGATCAAATGCCTCGGCGGTGCGCTCCAAGGCAGGCTGCGCCCGCGCGACGACACCGAGCGTCGTCGCGCTCTGGAGGCGGGACACGACCTGGATCGAGTACTGACAGTCGAGGATCTCATCGCCAGCGAGGACGCGTTCTTCGTGGCCACCGGAATCACCGACGGCGAGCTGCTGCGCGGAGTGCGCTATGGCCCGGAGCGAGCGGCCACCGAGTCGCTGGTCATGCGCGCCCGGAGCGGCACCGTTCGCTTCGTGCACAGCGAGCACCGCCTCGACCGACTCGGCGCCTACAGTGCCGTCGACTACCGTCAGCATGAAGACCCGGCGGAAGCACCGGGATGACAAGTCCGAACCGGAACGGTGCCGTTGTCTTCGACGTCGATGGCACACTCGTCGACAGCGAGCGGGACGGTCACCGCACCGCCTTCAACGCGGCTTTCTCCGCAGCGGGCTTGCCCTACCACTGGGACGTCGAGACCTACGGCCGTCTCCTGCAGATGACCGGGGGACGTCGGCGCATCGCGACGTTCCTACGGCGCCAGAGCCACAGTCACGACGAGGCGGAGGAACTCGCCGCGATCCTGCACGCCGACAAGACCGCCCGCTTCCGCACGATGGTCGAACAGGGCGCCATCCCGCCGCGCCCCGGGATCCGCGCGCTGCTGAGCGAGCTTTCGGCCACGGGAATGACACTGGCCGTGGCCACTACGGGCACCCGGATGTGGGTCGAACCCCTGCTGGACAACCTCTTCGGCAGGGGGCGGTTCGCCTGTGTGGTCACCGGCACCGAGGTCCCCACGCTCAAACCCGACCCGGGCGTCTACCTGCGGGTGCTGGACGGGATAGGTCTGCCCCCGAACCGGGCGATCGCCGTGGAGGACTCGGTCAACGGGCTGCGCGCGGCGCAGGGAGCCGGGCTCCGCTGCCTGGTGGTGACCAACCACTACACCAGGGGCCAGGACTTCACCGGGGCCCTGGGCGTGCTCGATCGGTTCCTCGTACCCGATGTGGCGATGCTGCTGCGCCACCACCTGCTCCCGAGCACGGAGTGCACGTCCTCCAGACCGCACACCGAAAGTGATCCTTAGGGGCCACGAAGTTTCCGGACGGGCGCCCGATGAGGACGTTTCATCGCGGTTTCGGGGCTGGGCGGCCTATTACCGGGGGTGGTGTCCAGCAGGATCTTCACGGCGCTGGATCACTACGTGTGGTGGCTCACCTACCGGTGGGCCGGACGCAGGTACCCCAACCAAGTCGAAGAAGTGGATCGTTCGACGCTACTTCGGCAGGTTCAACAAGTTCAGGCCGCTTGCGATCGACTGGTGCCGAACGATGTTCGCCCAGGAGAACTTGAGGAGAATCGGGATCTCGCCGCGGTCGTTGAGGACGTTGGCGCGATCTCCGAACACCCATCGGCCGTCCATGGGGCTTGCTTGAGCCGAGGTGCGGGGAAACCCGCTCGCCCGGTTCCGAGGGGGCGGGGACGCGGCAATGCGTCCCCGCTACCCGACACGAGGGCAGGATCCTCGCCCACGTCGGGATCCCGAAGGTCTACTCGTTCCCCATGGTCTTGTCCTGCTCGCGCGACCCGTTCTGCTGCTTCCCCACGAGCCAGGACATGGCCACCTTCTTCGACTGCCACCGTCAGGCATTCGCCCACTTCGGCGGTTATGTGGGTGACAACTCTTCCTCGATCTCGTGTTGCCCGTCAGGATGGTCGCTCCCGTCGAGGAGCTCGGATGGCCTGGCAGCCGGAGTTGGTACGACGTGTTGATGCCGCGGGCAACCCTGCTGCATCGCTCGGCCACGTCCTGGTCGACGACTACCTGGAGTTCGTGGCGGCCCGCTGCAGGCCGAACACCCTGCTGGCCACCGCCTACGACTTGAAGGTCTTCTTCTCGGTGGTGCCCAAGGAGCCGGCCGACGTCGTCACCGCAGACATCTTCGCGTTCATCACCGCGCAGAAGAAGCCGCGTCAAGGCCCGAAGGTCGTCCGGCTCGAAGACGGTGAAGCCGGACTCTCAGCCCGGACCATCAAGCGCCGGCTCGCCAGCGTCTCTGGGCTGTTCGGCTACCTGATGACCCGCGACGACCTCGCTGTCGACCGCAACCCGGTGCCGACGGGACTGGCCAACCGCCGCCGCAGTGGCACCCGCGGGGCACCTCTGCTGCGCACGCCTCGCACCCTCCCACGCGTCCTCGGGCCGACCGAGGTCGAGGCGGTCCTCGGCGCCCTGAACACCGCACGGGACCGGGCGATGATCCTGGCGATGCTGCTGGGCGGGCTGCGCCGCTGCGAGGTCCTCGGCCTGCGCCTGGGTGACCTCTCACCGGGCGAGCGTCGGGTCTTCATCAGCGAGGGCAAGGGCGGGCACCAGCGCCTGATACCCGTCTCCGCGCAGTTCTTCAGCGCGGTCGGCGACTACCTGGACCGTGAGCGTCCACCCGTGGACCACGACCAGCTGTTCGTGGTGTTGCGCGGGCCGACCCGCGGCCGGCCGCTCTCCGCCGACGGTCTCGACGAGATCCTCGACGGAGTCCGAAGACGAACCGGACTACCGAAGTTGACATGCCATCAGCTCCGGCACACCTGCCTGACGCGGCTGCGGGAGGCAGGCATGGCTCTGGAAGCGGTACAGGCCCAGGCCGGACACCGCTCCATCGAGTCGACCCGCGTCTACATCCACCTCGCGAACAGCTGGCTCGTCGAGCAGTACCTGGAGGCCAGTGCCGCGATCGACGCCGACCGAGCGGAGTCCTGATGCGCCGGGCCCGCGCCGCGGCCCTGCCGATAGTGCGCCCGGACCTGGTCGAGTTCTACCTCGCCCACCGGGCCGCGCAGGGCATGAACACCGACCACAAGGTCCGCTGGGGTGCCCGGGCACTGCTTGCCGCAGTGCCTGACCTGACCGACTTCTGTCGCCTGCCACTGGAACGTCAGCTCGCCTTCAACCACGAGACCCACCGGTTCATCAGCTGGCTTGCGGTCACGGGACGGATGCAGCCGGGCGCGGACTACCTGGTCGCCCGGCGCCCGCGACTGGGGATCGTACTCGCCCGCACGGAGCCGGAACTGCACCTGCGGTTCATGGAGACCGCCCGCACACTCGGCTTTCGCGACACAGTGGCCATGACCCAGTTCAACCTGCTGGGTCACTTCGTGGCACTGTTCGCCAACCAGCCCCACGAACTGCAGCAACGCGACTGGGACGAGGGACGCCGCCTTCTGCTGGACGCCGCACGCCGCATCCCCAACCGCGGCGTCAAGGCCCTGTCGACCGCCCTGTTCAACCTCGAAGCCACTCTGTTCCACTGCGAGTTGACCGACCAGCTCCCGCGCCGACGCACCCCGGACCGGGCCGACATGCGAGCCCGCGAATGGGCCCGCGTCCCGGCCAGGATGGCGGAGACGATGCAGCACTATCTGCAGCAGATCGCCGGGACGCTGCGGCCGGGCACGGTGAAGAACGCCGAGCTGACGCTGCGAGAGTTCGCCTTGCTGGTCGCCGCCGAAGACGCGGCCGTCAGCTGCGTCGCCGAGCTCAAGCGGCGACACGTCGAACGCTACCGACAGTGGCTGCTGGAGCGGCCGGCCGCCCGCGGAGGCCCGCTGCACCGGCACACCGTCCGCGACCGCCTGAGCAAAGTCCGCGGCTTTCTCCGCCGCCTCGACGAATGGGACACCGCCGACCGGCCACCTCGCCAGCTGGTGTTCGACAGCGACTTCCCGATCGCGGACGAGCCACTGCCGCGCTTCCTCGACGACGCCGCGGCCGCCAAACTTCTGTCCGCCGCTCGCAAGGATCCTGATCCGTATTCGCCCGCCTGGCCATCGAAATTCTCGCCCGCACTGGGATGCGACGCAGCGAGATGCTCGGCCTCACCATCGATGCGGTCGTGCAGATCGGCTCCGCCTACTGGCTCCGTGTCCCGGTCGGCAAGATGCACACCGACCGCTATGTTCCCCTGCATCCGCAGCTGAAGGCGCTGCTGGACGACTGGTTGCTGCACCGCCCCGAGGGCCTGCGCTCGAACCTGCTGTTCACCGACCACGGCCGCCCGGTCAATGCCTCCCGCATTGAGGCCGCCGTCCGCAAGGCCGCCGAGCGGGCCGGACTGGGCAGGGTCACCCCGCACCAACTGCGCCATACTCTGGCCACCCAGGCGATCAACCGAGGCATGTCCCTGGAGGCCATCGCCGCACTCCTGGGACACAAGTCACTGTCCATGACACGCGTTTACGCGCGGATCGCTGACCGGACCGTTGCCGACGAGTACTTCGCCGTCTCGGAGAAGGTCGAGGCACTCTACGACGCCCCGCGCCAGCTGCCGGCCGACGCCGAGGGAACGGAGATGACCAAGCTCAGGCGGGAGATGCACCGCCGGATGCTCGGCAACGGCTACTGCGCTCGCCCCGTCGAGATGGACTGCCACTTCGAGTCGATCTGCGAGTCCTGCACCTTCTTCGTCACCACGATCGAGTTCCGGCCCACCCTCGAACGCCAGCGAGACGACGCGGCGGCCAAGGGACAGGTCGCACGCGAGCAGATCTTCGACGGACTCCTCAGCCGACTCGACGGAGAAGCCTCCTGACTGTGTCGACTCGCCAAGTTCGTACGACAGTTGCCCACCTCACGGGACCTCCCCAGCGGCTGCCTGAGCTCGTGCAATCTCGGCATGGTGTGAGGCTTCGGCAGGGGCGTCCACATGCTCCAGTCGATTCCAGCGGTCGCTGTCGTATCCGTCGCGATAGTTCCACCAGCTTGCGGTGGTCCACAGCCGGTTCCATTCACGGAGCATGGTGGACCGCTCCTCCTGGCCAAGCCCGCCCCGGTCGAGGAGTGCGAGCATCAGTCCTGCCGAGTCGCAGACCAAGATTTCCAGGGAACGCAACGCGCAGAACGTGTCCCCGGTCTCGCCAGCCGCATCCTGGACTGGCCGAATCTGGGAGTAGATGAACGCCTCCAGCGCGAGGACGTCATCGCGGATGATGTCGTCCACATAGCGCAGGCTGCGGAGCGGCTCAGTGCTCACTGGGCGGACTCTCCCTCGATTCGACGATGACTTGACAACGAGACCCGCATATTAGAGGGGTGCCGGTGTCGATCGTCCATGACCGCACCAAGAGGGTGGTCCGTCGGCCTACCTGGCCCGCGTCGACGCGGACGATAGCCCGAGATCCGTTGCGCTTCGGCTCAACGGCACGGCCAGGTGCAGATCAGGCACGGACACGGGGGTCTCAGCATCGTATTCGGGCAGCGTCCATGTCACCTGCCATCCCTTCCCATGGACAGCAGGCTCGACATCACCAGGAGGTAGGCCTGCCTCGGATGGCCCGGGAGCCGCTCAACGTGCGGTGACGGAATTTGCGGTGGGCGCTCCCTTTCGGTAATCCGTCAACCGCTTGCTCAGACGGGCAGTTCGGTGATGCTGAGGGCGAAGTCCAAGTTCCCCACCCCGTGGTTGGCGAGGCCCACTGTGACCACGCCCGCTCCTTCCAGCCAGTGCGCCATTTTCAGGCCGCCGACGTCCAGCGGGCGCAGTCCGAGGGTCTCGATGAACGCCTCCACGCTTGCTTTGGCCCGCGCATTGTCGCCGGCGATGAAAACGTTGGGCCGACCCTTCTCCAGGACGTGACGGAAGACGGTGTTGAACGCCTTCACCACGCTGGCGCCGGCCGGGGCGACCTTGGCGACTTCCTGCGCGATCGAGGTCTCCTCGCGGTGGGCGAGCCCGTCGAACGTGGAATTGAAGGGATTGCCGATGTCGACGATGGCCTTGCCGGCGAGAGCGTCTCCGTACTGGGCGACGACCGGCACGACGCCGTTGTGCAGCAGGGCCACGATGACGATGTCCCCGGCCGGGGCGGTGCCCCATTCTCCGGTCGTGGCACCGCCGCCGAGAGCCTTGGCCAGGGCGGCGGCCTTGGACTGATCGCGGCCCATGACCTCGACGGTGTTGCCGCCCGCTATTGCCCGCGCGCCGATGGTGCGGGCCATGTTCCCGGCGCCGATGATGCTGATGTTGCTCATGAGATGTCCTGCCCTGGTTGTGTGTTGTCCGGTTCAGATGGCGGTGGTGCCGCCGTCGGCGACGAGTTCCATGCCGTTGACGTAGCTGGAGTCGTCGGAGGCGAGGAAAAGGGCGGCGGTGGCGATTTCGTCGGGGCGGCCCATCTGGCCGCGGGGGATGAGGGACTCGAACTGGCGCCTGGTGGCGTCGTCGAAGAGCTCTTCCTGCTTGGCGGTGGCGACCTGGCCGGGTGTCAGGACATTGACGCGGATGCGGCGGTCCTTCAGTTCGTTGAGCCAGATGCGAGCCCAGGCCTGCTGGACGGCCTTGCTGCCGGCGTAGACACTCCAGCCGGGGAAGGCGCCGAGGGAGGCGTTGGAGCCGGTCATGAGGATGGAGCCGCCGTCGTTGAGGAGCGGGAGGGCCTTCTGCACGGTGAACAGGGTGCCGCGGGCGTTGAGCCCGAACCAGGTGTCGAACTGGGCCTCGGTGATCTCGCCGAGCGGGGCGGGCTCGCCACCGCCGGCGCTGGCCCACAGCACGTCGAGGCTGCCCTTCTCCCGCTTGACGGTGTCGTAGCGCCTCACGGGTCGACCCGCGCGCGGATTCCGCGCCCTCCTCGAACGAGAGAGGGAATTAAGCAGCTGGGCGTCGGCTTCGTTGCCTGCTCGCCGCTCGATCGCGGTTTCGTCGCCGGCACCGCCCGCGGCCAGCACGACGCCACCGGCATGCGTAACGTTGCCCCGCGGGGGCAGCTCGGCGGTACCGACCGCTACCTGCTGCCCGCCGATGTCGAGCCGATCGCAGGCGAACAGCTCGACAGTCACATGGTGAAGCAGCGCGTCTCCGAGGCGATGGCCTGGGCTCGCAGGGCGGTCGTCGAGTACCACGCAGCTGCCCGGGCCCGGTCGCGACCGGTATCGACGGCTTCCGCCCGCAGGACCCTGACAGGTGCTCAGCCGTCGGCGTCCCCGATGGCGTCCGGTCTACGCGGCCGCCGATATCGCCGGTCGTACGCCGATCCTCATCTGCGCCACCGTGCGGGACGAGCGTGGCTGGGACGACGAGGACGACGAGGACGACGAAGAGAACGCGGAGGAGGGGCCGGACGCCGACGATGAAGGGGGTGTCCCCCTTCGGCGGCAACCGCCGGCTGTACGAAGCCGTCAGCACGCTGTCAGGCGCTCACGCGCCAACCACGTGACAGTGCCCTTCTACGAGCCGAAGTCCATCGTCTTCACGAAGCGGCGGTCCGTCACCGACGGACCGTCCTTCGTGCCCGCCAGCACCCAGTAACCGGCTTCTTTCCGGGGCGTGTTGAAGCCGAACGTGCCGATCAGCAGCTCGTCCCGGCCGTCCGCATCCAGATCGCACAGCACCAGATCCCACCCGAACTCGTCCTTGTCGCCGGAGTGCGCCGGCTTGCCACCGAGGCCGATGGAGTACCGGTCGATCCGTGTAGGGGTTTCGGTGGTGAGGCCGTCGGGGGTGCCCAGCCGGACCGAGACCCGGCCGATGCGGCGGTCCTCGCCGAGCGACTCGGTGGCCAGGTCGGCGTAGCCGTCGCCGTTGACGTCCCCGGTGACGGCGCGGGACAGATGGAGCCTGTGGAGGTCGGTGGGGGAGCGGCCCTGCCCAGGGCCCTGCTTGCTGCCGTAGACGACATGCGTTCCGCCGGTGTTCCCCGTCAGCAGATCCGCGCGCTTGTCGCCGTTGAAATCGGCGGCGACCAGCGGCTCCCCTCCTGAGGAGGTGTCCTCCGCCCTGATGCCGGGGACGGGCGCCGCCTCACTGAGGCCTTTCTCCGTGCCGCGGTAGTACGAGCTGCCGTCGACCTCCGGCATCTCGTCGTCCTCGAAGCGGGCGTCCTCCTCGTCGTACTGCGCCTTCGTCACGAGGTCGTCGCGGCCGTCGCCGTCGAAATCGCCGATCGCGGTGTGTACCACGGGCACCCAGCCCTCGTGGCTGACATCGATCCGGGTCGTGGTGCGGGGTGCCGCGTGGGAGCGGTTGAACGGGCCGTGCAGGACGGTGGCGTACTGCCGCTTGCCCCGGCGGTCGTAGTCGCTCACCGTCTCGTCGAGGGTGAGGAGATCGAGCGCGCCGTCCCCGTCGACATCTCCGGTTCCGATGGGCTTCGCGATGCTACGCGGAAGCACGGTGGCACCGGCGGCGCCCTTGGAGCCGCCCCAGACGATGCGCCGATTCGAGGTGTACTTCCCGTCGGGACTGCTCAGCACGTTGTCGACGACGACATCGGCATGGCCGTCGTCGTCCAGGTCCCCGGTGAACTGGGCCGACCGGTCCTGATAGGCGGGGGCGGAGGTCAGCCGGGGATCAGGCTTCGCCCAGCGGTGCGCGAGCCGTACGGCCTTCGCCGGGTCGAGGCCGGAGGGCGAGGCGAGGGCGACGAAGCGGTTGTTGTACCACTTGCCGCCGGTCTTCGGATGCTTGTACCAGCCGTTGACAAGGGCGTCGTCCTTGCCGTCGCCGTTGAAGTCGCGGCGGTTGACCTCACCTTGGTCCTGCCGGGCAGGGGCGGACCAGGCGGGGGCCGGCCCGCTTGGCATCTCCTCGGACGTGCCCTTGCTTCCGCCCTCGGAGGAGCAGGCCGCGACGACGGCAGCCGCACAGAGGACGGCGGCCAGGCGGAGATACGGAGGATGCATGCCGCCAGTGTGCGCACCCGGGTGTCACAGGGCGGTAGAGGCCAGATCCCGATGCGGAGCCGCAGGCCGACGACCGTCGACCTGTCCAGCAGGGCGTGCAGCCACAGCCGTGGTGGCGGCGAGGCTCAGACGTGGCGCCTTGAGCTGGGCATCGCTGCCCAGCCGTTCGGCCTCGGCGAGCAGTTTCGTAGGCACCGTCACGTTGGCTGACCGGGGGATGATCTTCTGGTTGATCAGCCGGGGAAGGGTAGTCCGTGGGGAGCGCGTCGTCGCTGTCGTACAAGGGGCACCGGTACCCGGTCGAGGTCGTCTCCCACCGTGTGGCCGTACTTCCGCTTCCCGCTGTCATCCCGAGGGTCGACCTCGTCGTCCGAAGGACCGGCCGCCCCCACCCGCTGTGTCCGCCAGGACCGAGCAGGCCCTTGGTGCCGCGCTGGACCGGCTCTCCTCCGGCCGACCGTGGCACACCGACGGCAAGCTGACCAAGAACATTCTCTGGCGGGAAGCCGGGGTCAGCCGGGCCGCCTTGAACCGGGCGACCGCACTGCTCGCCGAGTGGGATGCCCGGGCCGCCACGAGCCCTGGTCGCGTTGGCGGGCGGCAACGCGACCAGGAACTCGCCGAACGCTAGGAAAAACTACGAAGGAACAAGGCAGAACGCCGTCGGATCCAGGGCCAGTTCGATGCAGCAGCAACGGTGATCGCGGTGCTCCTCGCCGAAAACGCCGCCCTGCCGCGCGATTGCCGGTCGATTGCCGGTTTCTTCACTCCGCCTTGCCGGTCACGATGCGCCACCGCACTCGATGAGCGGAGTTTTCGCAGGTCAGCAGCCGTAAGCAGACCGGTCCGACTGATCCAGGACGAATCCAGCCCTTTCTGTGGGGCCGCTTCCTAGGCTCTGACTCAGAAAGCGGCCGACCGACGGGGCTTCGCGAGAAGCCCACAAGAAATCGGTCCGAAAACTCCGATCAACCCACAGGAGAGCCATGCGCATCCGCAATGTCCTGCCCACCGCACTTCTGGCCGTCTCCGGCCTCCTCGCCGGGGCGGGAGCCACCTTCGCCGCCGGCGCCGGGGCAGAGTCCCCGGAGAGTAGCGGTTACCCGGCCTACCAGTGCTTCAAGACCGCGGACCGCGACGTGTACTGCAGTGACAAGAAGGTCAAGAACCATGCCGCAGGGGCCGCGTGGATCGGGATTTGTCCGCCCGACGTCCAGAAGAGCCTCACCGGCAAGCCGTACCTCAGCGACCTCCGCCCGAAGGACGCCCTCAGCTGCTCCGGTGAAGAGACCCCGGAGAACAGCGATTACCCGGCCGACCAGTGTTCGGGATACACGGCGGCGGAGATCATCCTGGGGTTCATGGGTGAGGGGGTAGTGGCCGAGGAGTATCCCGAGCTGGCGCTGGTGCACGTGAAGGAGGCTGTCGGGGCGACCCCCAGGGACGTGGAGGTCTTCCTGGCGCTTGCCTCGCTGAAGGAGTCGGGGTTCGCCGAGGAGTTCCGCGCCGATGTCACCTCAGGTGACCCGTACCGGGTCCGTAACGGGCTGGAGCGGCTGGACACCATGTCTGTGACCATCCACCAGGCAGTCACCAAGGGGCCCGTGGACCAGGGCACCGGCTCCGATGTGATCATCATAACTGAGGTCGCCCTCGCCGTGAATCAGGTGGTGATAAAGGCGGACTTCGAGGAAGGCAAGAGCGGTCTGACGACCGAAGAGGCCGTAGCGGTCGTGACCAAGCTGCTGGCCGGCAAGTAGATCTTCGAAAGGGCGGCTCCGCTGCGTGCGGCGGAGCCGCCCTTGGGGGTGGAGAGACATGTCTCGCATAGGTTTCTTCGGCGGAGCCGTTCTGTGGGGAACGGTCGGTGTGACATCGCTGCTGGTGGCCCTGCCGAGTTCGGCAGTCACTTCGGCGGGAGTCGTCGCATCGCGTCAGTATGTCGGCAAGGTGTGGCCCCAGGGTTGGTCGTTCTTCACAAAGAGCCCCCGGAGCCCGTCCAAGGGTGCTTACAGCATTTCATCCGACGGGCTGCCACGGAGCTTGTTCATCGGACCCCATGCCAGCCCGTCCAACGTGTTCGGGGCCGGCAGAAGAGTGCGGGCCCAGGGCCCCGAGCTGGCAATCCTGATGAATGCCACGCCGGAGCGGGCCTGGAAGAAATGTGGGGGATACACGGTCTCCGACTGCGGCATCGACGATTTCGGTGACGCTCCGAAGATCCGCAACGATTCCCCGATCCCGACGCTGTGCGGGAAGACCGTGCTCACCCGGGAGGAACCGATTCCATGGGCTTGGCGAAAGCTGACAGAAGGCCAGTACCGGGTCACGAAGGCGGCGGAGGTGAACATCCAGTGCTGAGACTCAGACTTCCGGCTGTGCCCGAAGCCGCCGAACGGTTCGACCCGCGCACCAATGTGTACGGGCTGATGCGCACTCTCATCGCCGTGGGCATGTTCGCCACCCTGTTCCTCACCCCGGCCGCGGCCTTGTTCCACCCCGTCATCGGCATGAAGGACGCCCCGTACTGCGACGGGCTGTCCGCGATCTCGGGATTCTGTGTCGGTGGGGACTCGCTGAGTCCAGAGATCCGCCGGTATCTGCTGGCAGCCGTTCTGGTCCCCGTGATGATCGGCTGGCGGCCGAGGTTCTGGGTGATACCGCACTGGTGGGTCGCGTTCAGTATCGCTACCTCGCTCAGTCTGCCCGACGGCGGAGACTCGGTGGCCCTGGTCCTTACGCTGTCCATTGTTCCCTTCGGGCTGGTGGACGACAGAAGGTGGCACTGGAGCACCAAGGGCGGCTCGAAACAACTCGGCGGTTCCGCCGCCGCCTTCTGCTACGTCACTCATTGGGCCATCCGGATCCAGGTGGCCGGAATCTATTTCCAGTCGTCCGTGGCGAAGTTCGGCGTGACGGAGTGGGCCGACGGAACCGCGCTCGCCTACTGGCTCAACGATCCGTTCTTCGGTCTCCTGCCGTTCTGGAAGCCCGCCATGCAGCCCCTGCTGGAGAACGCCTACACGGTCGCCGCCCTCACCTGGGGAGTCCTCGTCATGGAACTCGCCCTGGCGTTCTCGCTCTTCTGGAAGGCCGAGGTGCGGCGCAAGACGTTCTGGCTGGGGATCGCCCTCCACGCGGGGATAGCGCTCTTCATGGGCCTCTTCAGCTTCGCGTTCACCATGTTCGGCGCCCTGGTCATCGCCTACCAGGTTCCGACCACGAACCTCGCCCTTCCCCGGTTCGCGGCGCGACGAGTGCGACGCGTGCGAAGAGCGCGGCGCGAGGCTCGTGACGACGACACGTGCGACGCATCGGTACGGGACGCGTCCCTCGTTCCGGGCTGAGGTCGTCTCGTGCACTGCCCCCGCCGGGCGGCTCCGGGCGGGGGCAGTGATGTTTTTCCGCGCAAGTTGCCTGTATATAAAGGAAATTGACATGACGTCAGCGCAATTCCGCAGAAGAATTTTCGGCCAGTGGTTGACGGAGAAGGGTCTCTCCAAGCGACGGCTCGCAAACGTACTGTCATCCATCCGTGGCGGGAGGTTCCGCCTGGTGAGGTCGCCGCCGGTGCCGGGCGGTGAGGATGCGGGGAGAAGCAGGGGTGCATGCCTGAGCAGTTGGGGGCCTGGCTCCGTGGCCGTCGGGCGCAGCTGGGGCTGAGTCAGCCGCAGCTCGCCGAACTCGCCGGCGTCAGCACCCGCACCATCCGGGATATCGAGCGGGGCCGGGCGCGGTCACCGCACAGCCCGTCGGTGCTCAGGCTCATGGAGGTACTGGGACCGGGCAACGCTCCGGAACCCGGCGACGAACGGCGGCTCCGGCTCGACGTCCTCGGTCCCCTCCTGCTCCAGGTGGCGGGCCGGCCCGCCGAACCCGGCGCGGCGAAACAGAGCGCTCTGTTGGCCCTGCTCGGTCTGCACCCGGGCATCGCCGTGTCGCAGGACGAGATCGTCGACACCCTGTGGGACGGCCGCCCCCCGGCCAGCTCCCTGAACATGGTCCACACCTATGTGGCCCGGCTGCGTCGGCTGCTCACCTCGGCGACAGGCCCGGGGGACCCGCCTGGCGGCGTACTGCGCCGGACCCGGACCGGCTACGTACTGGACCTGGACGAACAGGACTCGGACGCGGCGCGGTTCACCGTCCTGGCCTCGCACGCCCTGCCCTCCCTCGCCGACGACGGGGGAGAGCCCGACGACCGGGCCGAGGCGTACGCGCAGGCCGAGGCGGCCCTGCGGCTATGGCGCGGTCCCGTCCTCCAGGGCATGGCGCCGGGGTTGCGTGAGCACCCCTCCGCCGTCGGCCTGACCCGGCTGCGCCTGTCCCTGGTCCAGGCGTACGCGGACAGTGCCCTCGCCGCGGGCACCACGGAGAATGCCGTCCACGAACTGCGCCGGACCGCCGACCTGGAGCCACTGCACGAAGGGGTCCACGCCCGGCTGCTGCTGGCGCTCGCGGCCTCGGGCGAGCAGGCCGCCGCCCTGAGCCTGTACACGGCGTTGCGCGACCGTCTGGACGACCAGCTCGGCGTCCGCCCGGGTCCGGAGCTGACCGACGCCCATCTGCGGGTCCTGCGCATGGACGTACCGCGCGCCGCCACCTCCCGGCCGCCGGCCGAGGCACCGGCCCCCGCCGCCCCGCCGATCGCTCCCGCCCTGCTGCCCTACGACGCCGCGTTCTTCACCGGACGCGACGATCACCTGGCCCGGCTGGACGCCCTGCTGCCCGTCCCCGGGGAGGGGCCCGCCGGTGGGAGCGGGGTCTGTGCCCTGACCGGTGCCGGGGGAGCGGGCAAGACCGCCCTGGCCGTGCACTGGGCGCACCGGGTGCGTGACCGCTTCCCCGACGGCCAGCTCTTCGTGGACCTGCGCGGCCATTCGCCGGAGGGCCCGGTACGCCCCGTGGAGGCGCTGGGCCGGTTCCTGCTGGCGCTGGGGGTGGCAGCGGAAGTCATCCCTGGGACGCTGGAGACCGCCGCCGACCTGTACCGGACGCTGGCCGCCGAGCGGCGGATGCTGGTCGTCCTCGACAACGCCGTGGACGCGGAGCAGGTGCGGCCGCTGCTGCCCGGCGGGCCCGGCTGTCTGGTGCTGGTCACCAGCCGCGACCGGCTGGCCGGGCTGGCCGCCCGCGACGGTGCCCGGCGGGTCGGTGTGGACGTGCTCAGCCCCGACGAATCCCGGCTCCTGCTGCATCGCACCCTCGGGGCGGCACGCGTCGACGCCGACCCGCGGGCGGCGGACGACCTCGCCCACGCCTGCGGACACCTGCCCCTGGCCCTGCGGATCGCCGCGGCAAACCTCGACCACACCCCCTGGCGCACGCTGGAGGAGCAGGCCGCCGAACTGCGCGAGGGCGACCGGCTGACCGCCCTGTCCGTCACCGGCGACGCCGCCACCGCCGTACGGAGCGCCTTCGACCTGTCGTACCACGCCCTGGACGCCCCGGCCCGGCGGATGTTCCGGCTGCTGGCCCTGGTGCCCGGCCCGGAGACCGGTCTGGACGCCGCCGCGGCCGTGGCGGGCCTCGCCCCCGCTCAGGCCGCCGGGCTGCTGGAACGGCTCGCCGCCGCCCACCTGCTGCGGGAACACCGGGCCGGCCGGTACCGCCGCCATGACCTGGTGGCGCTGTACGCGGCCGAGCGGCTGCGCCTGGAGGAGACCGCCGAGGATCGCAACGCGGCCTCCGACGCCCTGTACACCTGGCTGCTGAACGCCACGGGCCGCTGCGCCCAACTGCTGTACCCCGGCCAGGACCCCCTGCCCCCCACCGGCACCAGCGGCCCGGACGGCTGCACTCACGGCGACGGTGAGGGCGGCGCCGGCCGAGGCAACACCGTGCCCCCGCCTCGCATCCCCGACGCCGCCGCGGCGATCCGCTGGCTGGACGACGAACTGCCCAACCTCGCCGCGGCCGTCCAACAGGCCGCCGCCGAGTGCCACCCCGCCTCCTGGCGGCTCGCTTACACCCTCACCGGCCACTCCTGGACCCGCAAGACCGCTGTGGACTGGGCGGCCCTCGGGCGGGCCGCCCTGGACGCCGCCCATGCCGCCGACGAGCCCGTGGCCCAGGCCGCCATGCACAACCTGCTCGGCGCCGCGGACCTCCACAAGAGCCTCCCCTATGCGGCGATCTCTCACTTCGAGCAGACGCTCGCCCTCGCCGACGCAGGCGGCTGGCTGGAGGGCACGGCTGTGGCGCTCACCAACCTCGCCAGTGTGAACTGGCTCGTCGGCCGGCTGACACGCGGCGCGGAGTACCTGGAACGGGCCACGGAGATCGACCGACGCAACGGCATGCCGGACGGCCACCCGGTCGTCCTGCTCACGCTCGGGATCACGCTGCGCGACCTGGGCCGCCTGACCGAGTCACTGGACCGTCTGCGGCGGGCCGAGCGTGCACCGCGCAACCTCGACTCCCAGCACAACCGGATCCTGACCCACGCCAATCTGGGACGGACCCTGTACCTCCTCGGGGATCCCGCGCGGGCGGCGCACCACCTGAGGACCGCCCTGAAGATGGTCCGGGAGAGCGGCGAACAGGGCAGCGAGGCGTACGTGCTGCGGTTCCAGTCCTCCGTCCACCGCGACACCGGTGACCTCACCACCGCCCTGGACATGGCGACGACCGCCACCCGTCTCTTCGACCAGGACGGCGAGGAGCACTACCGCGCGGACGCCCGCATCGCCCTCGGCAGCGTCCTGCTCGTCCTCGGCCGCCCTGGCGAGGCGGATGTCGTCTACCGGGAAGCGCTCAAGCTGGCCGAGGAACGCGGCGCGGACGAACTGCGGGCACGTGCCCTGCTCGGCCTGGCCGCCGTGACCCACCCGCCAGACCGGGAGCAGATCTCCCGCGCCCTGGACATCGCCCGGGGCACGGAACACCTGATGGTGCAGGGCGAGGCCCTCACCGCCCTGGCCCGTGCCGAACTGCTGCACGGCGAAGCGGCCACCGCCGCCGCCCGCGCCCACGAGGCCCTCGCGGTGCACCGCGGAACCGGCTGGCGCAGGGCCCTGGCCGAGAGCCTCGACATCCTTGGCCGCGCCGTCGCCGCGACCGGCGAGGAGGACCCGGCCCCGTATCGGAAGGAGGCCCAGGACATCTTCCGCGCCCTGGGCATGACATCTCATCAGGACTCAAGTCTGTCGTGATCGTTCAGTACACGCGCAAGACTTGGGACTGCTTCTTGGATCATGTGCGGAGCCAGATCATGAGGGCTGCGAGGGTGACGGTGCCGAGGTAGATGTGGGCGCGTTTCTCGTAGCGTGTGGCGACGGCCCGGAAGCCCTTCAGCCGGTTGACGGCTCGCTCGACGGTGTTGCGTTTCTTGTAGCGCTCGTTGTCGAAGCCGGTGGGCCTGCCGCCGCGGGAACCGCGGTTGCGCCGGTGTCTTTGCTGGTCGAGGCGTTCGGGAATGGTGTGGGAAATGCCGCGCCGTCGCAGGTAACGGCGTTTCTTTCGCGACGTGTAGGCCTTGTCCGCCAGCACATGGTCCGGCCTGGTGCGAGGGCGTCCGACTCCGGTGCGGGGCACGGAAACATGGTCCAGGACACGCTCGAGTTGAGGGCCGTCACCGTAGTGTCCTGGCGTCGGGACGAGGGCGAGGGGGCGGCATCGTCCGTCGGCGGCGAGATGGAGCTTGGTGGTAAATCCTCCGCGGGAGCGTCCCAGGCACTCGCCGCCTGACCACCTCCTCCAGCCGGACGACCAGGTACACGGCGGGGAGCCGGAGCTGGCCGTGTTGATGCGGGTGCTGGGACGGCCGCTGGAGCAGTTCGCGGTGCTCTGCGGGGCGGGCGGGCTGGAGCGACGACCGGTCGAATCCACCACACGCGCCCCACGGCGTCCGTGGGGAATTTCTCTGCCGTACCTCTCTTGTTGGCCAGGTCTGGCTATCTTCGCCTCGCCCGGTCCGGCACAGGAGAGGTACATCCATGAGCACGCCGATCCACCGCACCTCGACACGGCAGTCCGCAGCCGTCCTGACGTCGGCCCGGCACCGTGACGGAGGGAGCCGGACCGGGAGTACGTCCGCACGCTCGCATGAGCGCGCCCTCCTGGAGATGCAGTCCCGCGCCGGCAACCGGGCCACGTCCGCGGCGGTGCAACGCATCCGGGACACCGAGAGAGGGAATGCGGCGGCGAACGGCGACGCGTCCCCCGGAGCGAAGAAGAACTATCGCGACCGGATCGCCGCGCTCCTCGACAGGTTCAAGAAGAATCTCGAACCCATCGACACCTTCATCAAGGGCTTCCAGACCCCCACCAACGCGGCCTTCACCCAGCAGGCCGCCGTGGCGGCCAACGAGGGCCTCAAGCACTCCGCCGCCGCCTCGGGGACCTCCGCAGCGTCGGGCAACCTCCTCACGGAGGCCGCCGGCACCCTGGTCAGTGGCATGGACGCGTACAAGAACATGAAGGACAGCAAGAAGCACGAGACCGGGGCCAACCACCACACGGCGAAGAAGAAGGCCAAGACCAAGGGGGTCGACACGGTCGTCGGCGCCGCCGGTTCGGGAAGCTACAGCGCCGCCATCGCCAAGGAAGTGACCAAGATCCAGAAGGCGGCGGACGCCGCGGTGGCATCCGAGGCGAGCGGTATCGCCAGCGCTTCCGTCGGCGCGATCAAGGGCATGCGGTCCGCCTTCCGCATCGGGGGAGCAGCCAACAAGTACAGGCAGGTCAAAAAGCTGGGAGATCCCCACCTCGTCCAGGCGGGGTCACTGGCACGGCTGAACGAGTCGCACGAGCAGGCCGGCTGGGCCGCAGCGGAGGCTTACGTCGCGCTGGACACCTACTGGAAGCATGAGGGCCCGGGACGGCTGGAGCTCGTTTCCGAGGCCATCGACGCCGCATGGGAGGCGATGGGCGAAGCCCGTGACGCCGCCGAGAACCTCCAGCACGCTGAAAACGACGTGGAAAAGCTGAGCAAGGTGCAGCAGTACGCGAAGAAGAAGCAGCTCACCAAGATCGGCAAGGAGACGGCCGGCGGCGGGGGCGAGTCCGTCAAGGCCGCAGCCGGCGTCGTGACGGCGGTCGCGGCGGGAACAGTCGGGCTGGCGAGCAACCCGGTCGGATGGGGCCTCGCCGGGGCCGGGGCCGGTCTCGTCCTCGGCGTCACCATGTACAAGGCGCTGCGTGCCGCCACGAAGCGCTACGAAGAGGTCCACCACCCCGAGCGCTGGGCGCTGCAGGGCGAGACCCCTGCGGAGGCCGCCTCCCGCAAGGAGTCGCTGAAGCACGCGATGAAGTTCTGGAAGAAGGTGTCGAAGGGCGAACGCCAGGCCATGGCGCGCGAGATCTACGCCCTGGCGGCAGGCCCCGACATCTCCCGGAACACCACAGCCGAGATGCGGGAATCCGCCAGGTCCCTGCTCATCGCCCTCAAATCCGGCCCCGCCAAGCACAAGCTGGAGCCGGACGCTTGGGCCGAGACCCTCAACGACCCGGCGAAGACCTCCGGTTGGATCGCGGAGATAGCGGAGCAGCTGGCCTCGGGGTGACCTGGAGCGGGATTGGTGAGGGCCGATCGCCGGCGTCGGTCGCGGACGACGAGATCGGCGAGGCCCTGAACGACTCGGGAGGCACGGGCCCCGAGGCCGACAGGCCGGCCCGGACGGGTCGCAGGAAGCGCCGTATTTCATCCCGGTCACCGTCGCGGTGACCGTGGCCGCCTCGGTCGCCGGCGCCGCGCTCTACCTCGATTCGGACCCCGGGGGACGCCGCCGCCCAGGGCGGCGCGAACGCATCCGCGACCCCGTCCTACTCCCGCTCCCCGTCCCCGAGGGCTTCCAACTGGTCACGGACGAGACCCTCGGCGTCTCTTTTCCCGTCCCCTACGGCTGGAAGGCCGGCAAACGGACGGCCCAGCCGGTCACTTACACCGAGGAGACAGGTCTGTCCGAACTCACGATCGGTGTCGTGGGCCCCGCCGGCTCACACCCCCTGGCCCACTTCGAGGACATCGAGGCGAACACCAAGACCCACTACCCCGGCTCGCACCGGAGGCTGTGGATGCAGCAGACCACCTTCCGTGGGCAGCCGGCGGCCGTCTGGGAGTTCACCTTCCGGGGCCGGGCCCGCGTCTTCCGTGCCATCGACCTCGGATACAGCCGCGAGGGCGAACGCGAGTACGACATCTACCTCTCGGCCCCGGACTTCGACGGGGACGCCTACCGTCCCACCTTCGACAAGGTCAGGGACGGCTTCAGCGCAGACGTCTCCTGATCCCTGCCCGGGCGCGATCCACCGGCCGGTCATCTTCCCGGGGCGCGTGCGCCTGCCGTCGGCTGCGCCACGAACAGCCTGAACCCGGCGGCCTGGTGAGCGGGCCACGCTCGCGCGAATCCGGGCGGGCCGCCGCCCGGCGCGACGAGGGCGGCGACGGGGACGCGTTCGGCGGTGCGCAAAATGCCGGCCCGGGTGATGTTGGCGTTGTTGCCGTGAGTGTGGGCGGAGGAGCAGCCCGCGTAGTAGGCGATGGGGATGGCGTAGGCGCCGGTCAGCAGACAGGGCGGCCGCACGCCGAGGCGCCGCAGCTCGGCGGCGACGCGGTCCCAGTCGCGGTGGAAGGCGACGGTGCGTTCGACGGTGCGTGCCAGCACGGTGTACTGCACCGCCAGATGCCCGAGGACCCCGGCCACCACGACCGCCCCGAGGACCGGCCGCCACGCTCCGCCCGGCCGCCGGACGAGACTCAGCAGCGCGTCGGCGACCGGGATCGCGAGCAGGGCGTACGCGGGCAGCAGGAAGCGCGGAGCGGCGTACCCGATCAGGAACAGATAGGGGACCGCGGCGGTGGCGGCACAGACCAGCGGCACCACCGTGGGAGTCGCCCGCCCGGCCCTGAGTGCGACGGCCAGCCCGATCGCGGCCAGCACCGGCAGCGCGAACCACCAGGCGAAGATCGCCGGATGCGGCAGGTCGCCGGTGCACGGACGGCACAGGGTTCGCCCCACCAGAGCGCGCAACTGGTCGTCGACAGCGATGTTCCAGCCCAGCCCGCCCTGGATCCGCGACGCGTCGGCCAGTCGCCGCGCCGGCCCGCCGAACTGGGCGTACGCCTCGACGACCCACGCCCCTGCCCCGGTGGCCAGCCCCACCACCATCGCCCCCGCCGGCCGCGGCTGCCGCCACTCCCGTACGCCCACCAGCAGCACGAACAGCGGAAGGGTCACCCACAGGGTGTCCGTGGGCCGCATCCACGCCATCAACGCCGTACCGGCGCCCGCACCCCACAGCGCCGCCCGGTCCCCGGGGTTCTTCCGCACCCGCAGGAAACAGCCCACGCAGACGAGCGCGCCGACCGCGACCCAGTAGTTGGGCATGGCCTGCGGCCCATAGAAGAGCGTCACCCACAGGGACGCGAACAGCGCCCCCGCGACCGCCCGCACCCGCACCGGGAACAGTCCCCGCCACGCGCGCAGGGCGAAGTAGAGCCCCATCCCCGACAGCACCGCCAGATATACCCGCAGCAACGCGGTGGATGACGACCACACGGCGACCGGCGCCACCAGCACCGGCACCCCCCGTGCACGCGGGGCGCTGAAGAACGCCGCCGGCGCATGTGGGCTGACCTGGCTGACATACACCGTCTCGTCCCAGCCGAGCCCCATCTCCGGTGGGACGAGCAGGAGTTGGGTCAGCGTGAAGGCTCCGGCGACCATGGCGACGGGGCCGAGCACCGGCGCGACGGCCGCCGGAACGGCGGTGGGTGTGACGGCCGGAGCGGCGCTCCCGTTCACACGCATGGGCCCTCCCGGAGAAATGAAGACAAGCCTTCAAAGAGACAAAAGGATGAGATGCCGACCGCACCCCGAAAGACGCGACGCACCGGCCCGCGCCCCTCTCTCACCCACCCGGCCCAGCACGTCGCGAGTCGCCCCAAGGGCCTCTCAGAGAGGGGTTCCTTCGCCCGGTGTGGGGTCCCCGGCCCGCAAGTGCCGGACGTCACCCGTCCGTTGTGGCTGTGCACACGTCAGTCGGTCGGCGGGGGCGGAAGCGACGACAGTTACCGGTCGGCCGGCGGGACCGGGACCGGAGCCCAGGGCTGCGAGTGGGACGGAGATGCGGCCGGCCGGTCGTCGGACCGTCGGCCGATCCGCTGGGCCGCTCCGCCGCACGGGGCTGTCGGCCACCTGGTGTGCGCTGCCCCCGGCCCGCCGACGGAGCGTGAGACACACCACTTCCCGGAACGTCAGCGTCCGCGCTGCTCCAGACGGGTGATCGCGCCTTCACTCAGGTGCCGGGCATCACCAAGGGGCGGAGCGGGCCTTGAGAGTGCGATGAGGCGGCATACCCCGAGGGTGTTGAGGACCAGGCCGAGAGCGCCGATCCAGCGGGCCGCCGTGGTCCGGCCGCGGCCAGCGGCCCCAGCCACGGCCGGTCTACCCGCTCGCCCAGCCGGTGGCACAACGGGTCGTCCTCGCCCCGCGCCCGAAGCCGCATACCCCCGCTTGCCCGCCACGCCAGCTCGGCCATGGCTGGGTCCAGCAGTGCGTCGGCGACGGCCCATCATTTCGGGGAAGACGGCCGCGTCCCGTCCCACGATCCGCCACCGCTAGCTCCCGGCGTTGCCGCCGGCCACCTGGTGCAGGCGCTGCGGCCAGACCGCCGCGCGCTCCCAGTGGAGCGCCTGCTCCCACCCACCGGGTTACCACCGCATGAGCCAGCGCGAACACCCGCCGCGCCACACCCGCCCACCGCCGCTGCGCCGCGGTCTCCTCCGGCACACCTCGCACGTCCAGGAGCCAGTGCCCGTGGGATCCGGTGGACTGCGCGCCGTGCGACGCCCCCGACGGGCACCCGCTCCTGGCGGATCTTCCGCGCTTCCACGTCCGTGGCCCTGGCGAGAAGCTGTTCGAGGAGGCGTACAACTGGGCGCGGCCGATGACGGATGCCGAGTGCACGCTGCGTCACCTGGTGGGCATCGACGTGCATATGGCCTTCGCGGCGGGTGCCAACGGCTTGGTCGTCGGCCTCGGTGCGCCCACCCACGTCAAGAAACCGGTGTTCGACCCGAAGCTGCCCGGCTCCCGGTGAAGCGCATGCCCTGGTCGAGGGGGCCCACCGCCGGCAACCGCGTGGCACCCGTGCCGGTGCGTGGGGGTTCCGTCGGGCCTCCCCCGGGGAGGGGAAGGCCCGACGGCGCCTCATGGGGTCCCGGGCGGTGTGGGTGTTCCGCTAGGAGGCGTCACGTACCGTGCCGGTGAACTCCGGGCCCTCGACCGGCGCTCCGTCGGCGTCGTAGGTCCACAGGAGCAGGCGCAGCGACTCCGTGTCCTCGCCGAGCTGGTCGGTGACGGTGGGCACGGACACGTCGATGCTCAGGTCGCCCGCGGGCACTTCGGACATGAGCAGCGCGTCGTTCGGCAGGGCGGACAGGGGCCGCTCGGGATCCGGCGAGGCCCGGAAGGTCTCCTCCAGCCACGTCGCGGGGACGTCCTTGGTGGACAGTTCGGTGCCGTCGGGGACGGGCAGCAGTTGCAGATCCGTCCACGTCACGACATCGGCGACCGCGGAGAGGCTGATCCGCCAGACCAAGGGCCGGCCCTCGGTGACCTGGTCGGCGACCGGTGTCACGGTCACCGTGGGCTGGGGGTCGTCGTTCTGCGCGGTGACGCCGCCCAGGTAGGAGCCGACCAGGGCGCCGCGTACGGTCTTGACGGCCACCCGGTGGAGATCGTCGGCGCCGTAGCGGGTGTTGCCCTCGACCGTGACCGGCACGTCGACGCGGGTGCCCGCCCGGACCCGCACCGTGCGCACGACCTGCTGGTCGCTGCCCGGCTCGTCCACGAACAGCCGGACCTCGCCGCTGCCCGACCCGGAGACCTGTACCGGCACCTGGTAGGTACGCGTGCCGGAGTCGCCCTCCTCGACGGTCAGCCCGCCGACGTCCACGCGCGGCAGCCGCGCGGGCTCGACGACGGGCGTGCCGGGACGCCAGCCGTGCGCGTCCACCAGCCAGGCCGTCCCGGACCCGGTGCGCGGGGTCAGGTGGAGCGTCTTGACGTGACCGAGGTCGATGCGCTCCCGCGTCTCGGCGGTGAGGGGTACGCGGACCTCGCGCGCCCAGTAGGAGGAGGTGCGGGAGGTGCCCGGCAGACCGTCGACGCCGACCCGGCCGAGGTCCGCCCGCCGACCGGCGGTGTCGGTGAGGGCGACGTCCAGCTCGGTGCCGGTGGTGTTCGGCGGGACGATCACGCGCAGGCTCAGCGACTTCGCGCCGGACAGGGAGACCGGGCGGGCGGGGCTGAGCTCGGTGGCGGTGCCGGCGCGGCTCCAGTTCATGGCCAGCGCGTACCGGTCCGGCTCCTTGCCGGGTGACACCCTGCGCCACTGGGCGAAGTGCGGGGAAGCGGTCCTGAGTTCGGGGTCCAGGCAGGAGACGTCCGGGTCCGGGTCCACCTGGGCGCACAGCCGGCCGCCGCCGACCGTGGCGGAGGGAGCCGGGAGGAACGCCCCCGAGCGGGCGGCGCCGACGGCGTGCGTGAGGACGCGGGCGGATCCGGCGGAGGCGGCACGCACGGGGGAACCGTCGAGCAGCGGGCGGGCCCGGTCGTCACCGGCGACGAACAGCCGGGCCGCGGCGGCTATGTACGTCGAGCCGGCCTTCTGCTGCTGCTCGGCGCTGAGCCGGGTGGCGGTGCCAGGCGAGCACAGCGGGTCGTGCTCGTCGCCGCCGTAGGAGAAGTCGTCGTCGGCCGGTGCCGTGGCCTGGCCGGGGGTCCACTCGCTGTTGAAGTAGTTGTGGTTCGCGCCGGTCATGTAGACCGCGCTGTGCAGGGCCCTGCCGCGGCTGACCCCCCGGGTGCCGTCGACGTAGAGCTCGCCCTGAAGGTCGATGACGTCTCCGTCGCAGCCCGGCAGGATCGTCACGGACGGCACGTCGGGTGCGGGGTTCTGGCCGAAGATCGTGGGGCCGATGAGGACGGTTCCGCGTATCGTCCAGCGGGTTTCGCCGTGGTAGCCGTCCTTGTCCGCGGGCGGCGGGGCGAGGCTGTCCAGCGCGGCCCGGTCGGCGCCCTCACCGCCACGGGAGTGGCCCACCAGCAGCACCCGGCCGAGGTCGGCGCCGGGCGCCCGGCGTACGGCCTCGGGGGCCGTGGACGGGTCGGCGGCCCAGGCCGCCCAGTGGGCCAGGTGCAGCCGTATCAGCGAGGAGCGGGCCTGGGCGCCGGCGTCGGTGGCCTGCCAGTCCTGGGCGTTGATCGAGTTGGCGGAGATCGAGACCGTCACATAGCCCTGGGAGGCGAGGAGTTGCTGGTCGTGGAGGTAGCCGCGGTAGCTCGGGACGGCCTCGTGGTCGGACGGGCACGGCCATTCCAGGGTCAGGTCGTCGCCCTTGAAGCAGGTGGAGTGGCGGCCGTGGAGGAACAGCGCCAGCGGGCGGCTGCCCGGGGCGTCCTCCGGCGCGACCACCACGGCCTTCATCTCGACGTCGGTGTCGTAACCGGGCAGGTGGACCGACGGCAGGGAGTACTCGCCGCTGGTCGTACGGAACGAGCCGGGCACGCCGGGGTCGACCTCGTTCACGGTCGCCGCGCGGGGCAGGAGCGACGGGTCCGACGAGTCGTCGAGTTCACGGCGCTCACGGGCGGCGGCTTTCGCTCCGGCCACGTCCAGACGGCGGCCCGCGGCCTCGACCCGCAGATCGTCCGTGCTGCCGAGGCGCACCCCGTCGAGCGGCAGCCGGAACGTGCGCCCGTCCGCGGCGGGTCTGGGAGTGCCCAACAGGCGTTCCCCGCTGCGGAACTCGACCTGGGCGTCGCCCACCGGCACCTTCTCGGGCGCCCGCCACACGAGCTCTGCGGACTCCCCGGAACCGGTGGTCAGCCAGCCTTCGGGAAGTCCCGGAGACGCGGGGGCGGACGGCCGCCCGGGCTCCGGTTCCGGCGCCGCGAGTGCCGTCCCCGGCACCACCAGCGCCACCGTGAGGGCCGCTGTAACAGCGGCCACCACGCGCGAGACACGGATCACTTCTTGTTCCTCCTGATGGTCGGTGCCCCGGGAACCCCACGGGCCCCGGGCTCCCCCGGCGCACCAAATGCAGCACATCAGATCGCCCTGTCACCTCTTCGCACAGCATTCGCACAACATCCGACCGCTGCGCACATCAAGTGGCTTGAAAACAGAGGCTGTTGGGCCGCGATCGCGCCAACCACTTTGCGGGTTAAGGTGGTTCCCTCGGACGGGCGCGCCGCGTCAACTCGGGCCGGACGACCGAGGCCCGGCAGACGGTCGGCCTCACTGCAGGTGGGGGTCCAAGAACCGGCAGGCGTCCTCCAGTTCGAACCACGGGGTGCCGGTGTGCCCGCCCGGATTGGCGTGCAACGCCTTCTCCTCGCTGCCGAAGGCGTCGAAGGTCCAGGGCCCGTTGCCGGGGATTCCCTCGTCGTCCCACTGCAGCAGGAGCAGTAGCGGAACGGTGGCCTGCCGGGCCTCTGCCACCGGTTCGGGTTCGGCTTGTGGTCGGCGCCGTGGGCGTGACTCAACGTCTGGGTCGGGGTTTCTCAGCCCAGACGTTTCGACAGGCAGCAAGCACCGAAATCGGAAGAATGCAGAAGGCGGGCGACGAGGAGACTCATGATAGAGGAAGCGATTTGGAAAACGCTGATCTTCTCAGCTATTGCGATACTGGCTGGCGTCTGCGTATGTATTGTTGGTGCTGCAACTGGCGACACGCCGCCCATTATCTTCGGGGCAGTGGCGATAGCGGGAGGATTGATTTTGGCCGTCATGGCCGCCCTGGCCAGACGTAAGGGCAACCGCTGAAACCGGAGTGAGCCAGGAAGACACCGTTTCATATGGAAGCCGTCACGGGCCAGCGTCCCGCACACATCAGCAAGCAGCTTCTCTACGGCATCCGAAGTAATGGCCGAAGCCTACGTGCGCTCAAGACTAGCTTCGAGAATAACTAAGACCGTGTCCTACATGGTCAGTTGACAGTTGTCCTGGGCATGTGAGTGGACGGTGGGGATGGATCGTTCCGGACGGACTGTGGGAAATAGCGAGGCCGTTGTTGCCGCCGGCCCGGGTGCGTCCGCAAGGGGGCGGGGTCGCGAACATCGATGATGAAGCGGTCTTCGCCGCGATCATCTATGTGTTGGTCAGCGGTTGCGCTTGGGGGCGTTGCCACCGTGCTTCGGGGCGTCGAAGTCGACTGTCCATCGCCGGTTTGTCATCTGGTCGCGAGCCGGTTTGGGGACGGCTGCATCAGAAGATTCTCCGGCTTCTGGACGAGCGGGACCCGGTCGACCTCTCCCGTGCGGTCCCTTGACTCTGCCCATGTGAGGGCTAAAAAAAGGGGCGAACTTGCACGGTCCGAGCCCCGTGGACCGGGGTAGGCCCGGTTCCAGGATGCATGTCCTGTCCGACGCGAACGGACTGCCTCTACGCGTCGGAGTCTCCGCCGCCAACACCCACGACAGCCAGGCCCTGAAGCCAATGCTGTCCCATTTCCACATGGGACACGAAGCCCAGCGCTGGAGGCCGAAGGGGCCGCCTGTCGGCCCCGGAGATGCCGCCGGTCCCGCTGAAGCCGCGGGGGAGGGGCGCTGAACTGCGGCTGCACTGCGAAGAGGTCTGCGGAAAGGTCTGCGGGCGGCAGGGGCACACCTCTTGCTGACCTGACGCACACCCGATCTGAGGCCTCATCAAGGAGGGCCGGGGGCTCCCGCCGGGGCTGACGGTGCCCGAAGGTGCGCCAGGCCCGTGGGCCGCCCTGCGGGACCTGCCGCGCCGAACACGCGGGATCGTCACGTGGACTCGCGCACCACCAGCTCGGTCGGCAGCGTGACCTGCCGCCGTGGCGCGCCGTGCTGGGTGATGTCGGTGAGGATGCGGGCCATCGTGCGACCGAGTTCCTCGACGGGCTGGCGCACCGTGGTCAGCGGCGGGTTGGTGTGGCGGGCGAGGACGGAGTCCTCGAATCCGGCGACGGCGACATCGCGCGGCACCTGCCGCTTCTGCCGCTTCAGTTCGGTGAGGGCGCCGACGGCCATGAGGTCCGAGGCGGCGAAGACCGCGTCGAGGTCAGGGGCGCGTTCAAGAAGCGAACGCATCGCGCGGATGCCGCTCTCCTCGGTGAAGTCTCCTTCCTCGACGAGCAGCTCACGCGCGGGAACGTTCGCCTCGCGGTGTGCGGTGTGCCAGCCGGCGAGCCGGTTGCGGCTGACGTCCATGTCCAAGGGGCCGGTGATGGTGGCCACGCGCCGCCGGCCGCGTTCGAGCAGGTGCCCGACCGCCGCGGTGGCGCCTCCGGCATTGTCGGCGTTCACATAGCTCAGCTGTTCGCCGGCGTCGCGGCGGCCCGCGAGCACGGTGGGCAGGCCCATCTCCTCGAGCATGCCAGGCAGTCGGTCCGTGGAGTGCACGGAGACCAGGAGCACGCCGTCCACGCGGCGGGTCGCCACCGATTCGGTCAGCTGATCGCGTTCGGCCTGGTCACGGACGAGCATCAGCTGCAACTGGGTGCGGCTGTCGGCGAGGGCGCCGCTGACGCCGCGGATGAGCGCGGCGAAGAAGGGCTCCGATCCGAGCCGGCTCTCGGACTCCGGGATCACCAGGGCCACGGCGTTGGTGCGGTTGGTGACCAGGCCGCGGGCGACCGAGTTGGGCACGTAGTTGAGTTCCTTGATCGCCGCGAGGACCCGGGCGCGGGCGTCGGCGCTGACGAGGTCGGAGCCGTTGACGACACGGGAGACGGTGGTGCGGCCCACACCGGCGCGGGCGGCGACCGTTTTGATCGTTGGGCGGCGGTTGCCGGACATGTGCTTCCCCCTCGGCGTCGCGCGGCGGTGCCTGCCGCGGAGGTGACCTGCGGCAATTTTGGCAGACCCGGCGGTCGGCACGGCACCCGGGATGCCGCGGGGCCGACTGCACCCGGGACGGCGCCAGGACGAGTTGCGTTCAAGTCATTGACAGACCGGCCCTGCTCCGACGAGTCTTCGATGCGCGGTGGGAACGTGCCCACCCCGCGTTGGGCACGTTCCCACCACCATTTGTCAGAGCCGCTGTCCGGCATCGCTGCAGCCATCGCAGAACTCGTCACTCCGATGTGCCGGCGCCGCCGCTGGGAGGAGATCCATGGGCACTTTCGGTTGGTCGCACAGAAAGGCGGTGGCGACGGTCGCGGCCGTCGGCGCGCTGACCCTCGTCGTCGGCTGCAGCGGCAGCGACGACTCGGTCACCGGTGGGGGCAAGAAGGACGGCAAGGTCACCATCACCATGGGCCTGTTCGGAGTGATGGGCATCAAGGAGACGGGCCTGCTCGAGCAGTACGAGAAGGAAAACCCCGGGGTCGACATCAAGGCCGAGATCGCCGGTGACGAACAGACCTACTACACCGCGCTGCAGACCAGGCTCGCCGCCGGCAAGGGCCTGAAGGACATCCAGGGCATCGAGATCGGGCGTGCCAAGGAGATCACCGAGACACAGGCGTCCAAGTTCGCCGACTTCGCCGGGACGTCGGGCACCGACCACTTCCTGCCGTGGAAGGAGTCCCAGATCAGCACCGCGGACGGCAAGGTGCTGGGCCTGGGCACCGACATCGGCCCGATGGCCGTCTGCTATCGCAAGGACTACTTCGAGAAGGCGGGCCTGCCCACCGACCGAGACGAGGTCGCGGCGCTCTGGGAGGGCGACTGGAAGAAGTACGTCGAGGTCGGCCGCACCTTCAAGAAGGACTTCAAGGGTGAAAAGGTCGCCTACATGGACGCGGCCAGCGGCCTGTTCAACGCCATGGTCTACG
Source organism: Streptomyces bottropensis ATCC 25435 (assembly GCF_000383595.1). Classification (NCBI taxonomy): domain Bacteria; kingdom Bacillati; phylum Actinomycetota; class Actinomycetes; order Kitasatosporales; family Streptomycetaceae; genus Streptomyces; species Streptomyces bottropensis. The sequence continues at coordinate 5,343,152 of NZ_KB911581.1, forward strand.
GCTACCCCGAGCAGTACTACGACGAGCAGGGCGAGCTGATCTACGACTCCAATCCCGCCGTCAAACAGGCGTGGAGCCTCGCCGCGGACGCTGCGGAGGACGGTCTGACCGCCAAGCTGCGCCAGTTCCAGCCTGGTTGGGACCCCGGTCTGGCCAACGGCACCTTTGCCACGGCCGTGTGCCCCGCGTGGATGCTCAGCCACATCAGTGAGAAGGCCGGTGCGGCGAACAAGGGCAAGTGGGACGTGGCCAAGGCCCCCAAGGGCGCCAACTGGGGCGGCTCCTTCCTCGGCGTGATCGAGCAGAGCCCGGTGAAGGAGGAGGCCAAGAAACTCGTCGCCTGGCTGACCGCGCCGAAGCAGCAGGCCCACATCTTCAAGGAGATCGGCAACATCCCGTCATCACGCGAGGCACTGGAGAGCGCCGATGTGAAGAACGCCAAGTCGGCGTACTTCAGTGACGCGCCGATCGGCGAGATCTTCGGCGCCGCCGCCCAGGAGATACCGGACAAGCAGGTCCTCGGCCGCAAGGACGGCACGATCAAGGACACCTTCTCCCAGGGACTCACCCTGATCGAGCAGCAGGGCACCGCGCGGGACAAGGCGTGGAAGACCACCGCGGAGCGCATCGAAAAGGCGGTCGGCTGACACCCGTCCGTCCGGACCGCGGCCGTCCGGGCCCGCCTTTCGGCGGCGGGCCCGGACGGCCGGCTCACCCATCCGCTCTCAGGAAGGATCCTCCGGTGGCCACCTCCACCTCCACCACCACCGCCCCGGCCGGGGGCGGGCCCGCCGGGCACTCCCCGGACAAGGCCCCGGCCCGGCGGCGCGGCGCACTCCTGCACCGTCTCGATCTCAGGGGCGCCCCGTATGCGTTCGTCGCGCCGTTCTTCGTGGTCTTCGCCGCGTTCAGCTTCTACCCCCTGCTCTACACGTCGTGGATCTCGCTGCACGACGTGGAGCTGGCCACCCTCGACGTCATGCAGTGGGTGGCGTTCGACAACTACGTGGAGCTGTGGGGTGCTTCCCGGTTCTGGAACGCGCTGCAGAACACGATCACCATCGGTGTCATCTCCACGGTGCCGCAACTGCTGATGGCCCTGGGGCTGGCGCACCTGCTCAACTACCGCATGCGGTTCTCGCTGTTCTTCCGCGTCGCCTCCCTGGTCCCCTACGCCACCTCGGTCGCCGCCGCCGCCCTCGTCTTCACGATGATCTTCGAGCGGGACTTCGGCATGATCAACTGGGCGCTCGGCACGGTGGGGATCGACCCCCTGGACTGGGAAGGGGGCAAGTGGCCCGCCCAGATCGCGATCTCCACCATCGTCATCTGGCGCTGGACCGGCTACAACGCCCTGCTCTACCTGGCCGCGATGCAGGCCATCCCCGCCGAACGCTACGAGGCGGCCTCCCTGGACGGCGCCTCCCGCTGGAAGCAGTTCACCCACGTCACGGTCCCCGGGATCCGCTCCACCATCGTCTTCACCATCGTGCTCTCCACGATCGGCGCCACCCAGCTGTTCGGCGAACCGCTGATCTTCGGCCAGGGCCCGAACGGGATCAGCGGCGGGGCGGACAACCAGTACCAGACGCTGGGCCTGCTGCTGTACGAGGAGGGCTGGAAAAACTACCAGATGGGCCGCTCGGCCACCGTCGCCTGGGCGATGTTCCTGCTGCTCGTCCTCGTCCTCCTCGCGCAGCGCCTCGTCAAGCGCCTGCGCTCCGGCACGTCCTGACCTGGAGTCACCATGACCACTCAGAGTCTCCCGGCCCGGACCGGCAGCGCGGTCCGCACCTCCGGGAAACCGGCCGGCCGCGGCGGCCGGCTGCTGCGCCAGCGCGCGGGCCGCCAGCACCACGCCGGCCCCCTGGCCTATGTGCTGCTCGCCGTCATGGCACTGCTGTCGATCTTCCCGTTGTACTGGACGATGGTGGCGGCCTCCACCGACAACACCCGGGTCAGCCAGACACCGCCTCCCTTCCTGCCCGGGCCGAACCTGTTCGGCAACCTCGCCCGAGCATGGGACGAGGCGGCGATGGGCAAGGCCATGATCAACAGCCTCATCGTGGCCGGGGTGATCGCCCTGTCCACGGTCATGTTCGCCACGCTGGCCGGGTTCGCCTTCGCCAAGCTGCGGTTCAAGGGCCGCAACGCGCTGCTCATGCTGGTGATCGGCACGATGCTGGTGCCGCCGCAGCTCGGTGTCGTACCGCTGTTCATGATGATGGCCGACCTGGGCTGGTCCCAGCAGCTGCCCGCCGTCATCTTCCCGACGCTGGTGAGCGCGGTGGGGGTCTTCTTCATGCGGCAGTACCTGTCGGAGGCGTTGCCGGACGAACTCGTCGAGGCCGGACGCGTGGACGGGGCCCACTCGCTGCGGATCTTCTGGAGCATAGTGCTGCCCGTCGCCCGGCCCGCGATGGCCGTCCTGTTCATGATCACGTTCGTGCACGCCTGGAACGACTTCTTCTGGCCGTTCGTGGTCCTCGACATGACCAATCCGACCGTCCCTGTCGCCCTCACCCAGCTCAGCGCGGGCTATGTCCGCGACCAGTCGCTGATCATGGCCGGCGCGCTGCTGGGCACCCTGCCGCTGCTGGCGATGTTCATCGTCTTCGGCCGCCAGATCGTCAGCGGCATCATGGCGGGCGCGGTCAAGGGCTGACCCGCCCCCGCGCGGCCATGAACAAGCCGGGCCCCGCCCTCGCCCGGCCCGGCGCGCCCCGGAACTCACCGCGCCGGGTGCCACCCACCGCACCCACACACCCCTCCGTCCCCCTCGAAAGGACTTACGTGGCCACCGCAGCACAGCAGAGCCCGTCCGCCTCGGACGCCGCACGCACCTTCCCCCGGGGTTTCGTCTGGGGCTCCGCGACCGCCTCCTACCAGATCGAGGGGGCCGCCACGGAGGACGGCCGTACGCCGTCGATCTGGGACACCTACGCCCGCACCCCCGGCCGGGTCCGCAACGGCGACACCGGTGACATCGCCACCGACCACTACCACCGCTGGAACGAGGACGTCGCCCTGATGGCCGAACTAGGTCTGGGCGCCTACCGTTTCTCCCTCGCCTGGCCCCGGATCCAGCCCACCGGCCGCGGCCCGGCCGTGCAGAAGGGTCTGGACTTCTACCGGCGGCTGGTCGACGCGCTGCTGGAGAAGAACATCCAGCCCGTCGCGACCCTCTACCACTGGGACCTGCCCCAGGAACTGGAGGACACGGGCGGCTGGCCCGAGCGGGCCACGGCGGAGCGGTTCGCCGAGTACGCGGCCCTCGCGGCGGACGCCCTCGGCGACCGGGTGAAGACCTGGACCACGCTCAACGAGCCCTGGTGCAGCTCCTTCCTGGGCTACGGCTCCGGCGTGCACGCCCCCGGCCGCACCGACCCGGTCGCCGCCCTGCGAGCTGCCCACCACCTCAACCTGGGCCACGGCCTGGCCGTTCAGGCGCTGCGCGACCGCCTGCGCGCCGACGCGCGGGTCTCGGTCACGCTCAACATCCACCACGTGCGCCCGTTGACCGCCTCGGACGGCGACACCGACGCGGTCCGCCGGATCGACGCCCTCGCCAACCGGGTCTTCACCGGGCCGATGCTGAACGGCGCCTACCCGGAGGACCTGCTCAAGGACACCGCCGAGCTGACCGACTGGTCCTTCGTCCAGGACGGCGACCTGCGCAACATCCACCAGCCGCTGGACTTCCTGGGCGTCAACTACTACAGCCCCACCCTGGTCTCCGAGGCCGACGGCAGCGCCACCCACACCTCCGACGGACACGGCAACAGCGCCCACAGCCCCTGGCCGGCCGCCGACCGGGTCGCCTTCCACCAGCCGCCCGGCGAGACCACCGCCATGGGCTGGGCCGTCGACCCCAGCGGGCTGTACGACCTGCTGCGCCGCCTCACCGCCGACTTTCCCAGGCTGCCGCTGGTCATCACCGAGAACGGTGCCGCCTTCGACGACTATGCCGACCCGGCCGGCCAGGTCAACGACCCCGCCCGGATCGCCTACGTGCGCGGCCACCTGGCCGCCGTCCACCAGGCGATCCTGGACGGCGCGGACGTGCGCGGCTACTTCCTGTGGTCCCTGCTGGACAACTTCGAGTGGGCCCACGGCTTCAGCAAGCGCTTCGGCGCCGTGTACGTCGACTACCCGACCGGCACCCGCATCCCCAAGGCCAGCGCCCGCTGGTACGCCGAGGTCGCCCGTACCGGCGTGCTGCCCGGCGCCTGACCGGGCCGGTGCGGCACACACAGCATCCCCGCGTGGTGTGCCGCACCAGGGGGACCGCCTCCGCCCGCCGCTTGCGCGCGGACGGGGGCGGACCCGTGCCGGGCGCCCGCTGCGCGTGAAGGACAGCAGGGGCCGTCCGTGCGGCGCGTCACTGCGTGCGGGCCACGAGGAATTCGGCACTGCCGCACAGCGTGGACAACCGGGTGGTGCTGTAGGTGGGAGCTGGCAACGTTTGTCGACGGCTTTGGGCAGCACTTACGAGTTGGTGCGTGATAGCGAGTGAGGCGTTGTGCCTGGTCGGTGGCATGATCCGTCTGTGGCGATCATGGTCAATCGGGCAGTGCTGGCGCATCGGCTGTTCACGGGGATCTCTCGGCGTCATCTCGCGCTCCTGGCGTTGGAGTTGGCGGCTCCCTGGCAGGCCGGGGGTTGAGGGTCGTCGCCATGCTGCACGCGGTGGGGTCCGGAAGCGGGCCGCGGGAGCTGGCGCCCGTCACCGGCTGGTCTTCGTCGACCGGCTGGTGGCCACGCTGATCCATCTGCGGCACGACCTGCCGCACTCGGTGCTGGGCCTGCTGTTCGGTGTCGACCGCTCCACTGTCACCCGTGCGATCGGAGAGGTACGGACGCTCCTGGCCGAGCGGGGGTGCGCGGTCCCCGACCGCCCCGGCCTGCGCTTACGAACGCTGACTGACGTGTTCGCCTATGCCCAGGCCGAGGGCATCGAGCTGCGGTTGGGTGCCACCGAGATCCAGGTCCGCCGGCCACCGGCCGGCCGCGGTGGGACGGCGCGCATTCGTTTCCGGGAAGAAGAAACAGAGCACCATGAAGGCCACCGTCATCGCTGACTGGCGGGGTCGCACGTGTGATGGACCGACACCCTGCGGCCCGGTCGTATGCACGACGCCACGGCCGCCCGCACCGAGGGCATCGCCGTCTGCTTCCAGTATTTCCCCGACGTCGAGGTCCTCCTGAACGACAGCTACCTCGGCCTGAGCCGTGACCACCGCGGGCAAGCCATCGCGCCACCCAGAAAACCCCGGCCTGCAGCACTGCCCCGACAGGGTCGAACAGCGGGAACGTGCCCGCCACGAACACTCCTCCGACCGCATCACCGTCGAACATGCCCTCGCCGACCACAAACGCTGGAAGCAACTGACGCGCTGGACCCACCGCCGCGATCGCCTGCCCGACACCTACCGCGCGATTGCCAGCCTGCTCTCCGACCGCACCGTCACCACCTGAAAGCAGGCCACGACCAGGCCAAACACGCCTCACTCGCTATCACGCACCAACTCGTAAAGAGGGTGTGTCAGTCCTGCGCGATCACGACCACCTCGTCACGGCCGGTCCAGCAGCGTCGCTCGTTCTTGTCCGGGTTGATGCGCACTCCGTGGTCGGGAACGGCCATGGCCCGGTCGTGGCGGCGGTAGCCGACGGCACATTCGCTGCGCCGCTGCGCGGCTGCGACGACCGTGCCGAAGGACGCCTCACAGCCGGGCAGGACGTATGACGACGCCGGCCGCAGGTGGACCTGACTGCCGGTGGGAGAGAACAGTTCCTCGAACACGGCGGCAAGGTGCCGGTTCTGAGAGATCTGGGCCATCAGCAAGCCGATGAGTTTTCCACTGATGATCACATCCGCTCCGGGGCTGACGGGCGCGAGCGTCCGATTGCGGTCGTCGGTCATCTCTGTGACCACCGGCAGCTCCCGCCCCGTCTGCCGTTCCAGTAGTTGCAGAACGAGGAGCGTGACGAGGGTCCGGTTGTCGGCCTCGTCCGGCTGCTGTCCCGCCACGGGGTCCGGGCCGAGCACGACAACGCTGTCGTACGAGTCGATCTCCAGACATCGAAGTGTCTCGGGTCGGGTGATGTCTCCAGGCCGGAACGTGACGGTCAGGCGAGGTGCGGAGTGTGTACCGATGCCCCTGACCTGTTCGGCTGTCACCTCGTCCGGGTCCGCCACCACGGCAATGACCGAACCGTGTGCGGCGGCCCGGCCCAACTGTTCGACAATGAGCGAGGCCCGCCGGTTCCATCCGAGGATCAGGCGCCGTTCGGGCCGGGCGTTCGTCGGCTGCCAGGGCGTCATCACCGACTCGTCGACCAGTCCGGAGCAGTCGCTGAGCCGTGCGGTGTCGTCGTCCCGCGTGATGACGATCAGCCGGTCTCCGGGGCCGATCAGGGTCTGCGGCGGCGGGTTCAGCAAGGGCCTGCCGTCGCGCAGCAGGCCGACCACGCTGGAGGTGGCGTAGGCCAGCAGCGTGTCGCCGAAGGAGCGGCCGATCAGGGCGGGATCGAAGGCGAGGTAGAACTCGTCTCCGGCGAAGTCCAGGAGGTCGCGGTACACCAGGGAGAGTCCGGGACGGCGGGCGGACTGGACGATCAGCCGGGCGGTGATCGCGTCGCTCTCCAGGACGATGCCGCGCGATCCGGCGGCGAGGGTGGCCGCCAGCCGGTACCGGTCGTCTCTGACGGCGGCGACGACGGGCGGCCCTTTCCCCTGGCCGAGTGCGGACCGCAGCGCCAGCAGCGTCTTGACCACTTCCGGGTCCCCCGACGGACCGTCGTGGGGCAGTACCAGCACGGCGCTGGCCGCGCCGGGGTTGGTCAGGGCGAGCAGGGCGGGGTCGGTGGGGGGCCCGCTACGGCAGATCAGCCGGGTGCGGCCGGTGGCCCCCACCTTGCTCCTGAAGGCCTCCTCCATGGTGGTCTTGTTCTGGTCCGCCATTACGGCCACCGCGCCGTACCGCTGGTTGGCGTTGGCGGCCACCAGCTCGCTCACCACCGTGAACACCTGCTCGGACCAGCCCAGCACCACCGCATGTCCCTGCTCGAGAACGGTAGAGCGGCCCCGTCGCAGTGCGGTGAGCCGCTCAGTGAGTCCGGTGGTGATCAGGCCGACGAGCGTGGACACGTACACCAGGGCGACCAGGGCGAGCAGTACCGACAGCAGCACGCGCAGAAGCGGGCCTGTCGCTCCGCCGAGCCGCAGCGTCTCACCGGTGAGACGCCAGATCGCTGCCAACCTCTCCGCACGGGACGCCGGCGCATGTGGGTCCGTCCACACCAGCACGGCGCTCGCCGGGAGGACGACTACGAGGCAGCCCAGAGCCAGCCAACCGACGAGCACGGAGGTACCACGTGCCAGAGTGGTGTCGAACCAGTAGCGTGCCCTGCCTGTGAGTTCGGCCCTTCGTCCCACGCCTGCCCCCTGTTCCGCCGAGCTCCCGCGGCAGCGGCCATGCCGCTCCGGGTTTGCCCCGCTGCTTCCCCACCGACCGCCCACGGCCTCGGCCACGGCCACACGGAAGTGTGCCGACGAGGCGGCCGTGACACGCGGATCACCGCCTGTCTTTCACCCCTTCGGGGACGTCGCCGAGGGGCGCGGGTCTGCGGCCTTCCGACCCGGCGTCAGCGGTTCGACCTCGGCATCGCTCGTTCGGGGCAACGCCGCGGCGCAGGTGGGCGGGCCGGGTCGGCGGACCGGTACAAGTGCGTCATGACTGAAGATCACGAAGCCGTCGTGGCAGGTTCGGACCTGTCCAGGCGCAGCTTCGCAACGGCAGCGGGAATGGCTGCGGCGGCCACGACTCTGGGTGGTGGCGCGCCTGCCTCGGCAATGCCCGTACAGGCCGCCCCGGCCGCACCGGCGCCCACCCGGGGCGCGGACTTCGACAGGTGCCTGGCTGTGGCCCGGGCCCTACTGGTCGTGGACGACCACGACCGGCCCTTGGTCCCACGCTACGAGCGGGTCCTCAAGGACGGACTGCCTGCTCAGCGGGCGACCAAGCCCAAGAAGGTCCTCGTCGTCGGGGCCGGCCCGGCCGGTCTGGTGACGGCGTTGCTGCTGAAGCGGGCGGGCCACCATGTGACCGTTCTCGAGGCGAACGGCAACCGGGCGGGCGGACGCATCAAGACCTTCCGCCGCGGCGGGCACGAACGGGCGGCTCAGCCTTTCGCCGACCCCCGCCAGTACGCCGAGGCGGGCGCCATGCGCCTGCCCTCCAGCCACCCGCTGGTCATGGGTCTCATCGAGCAACTGAACCTGAAGAAACGGCGCTTCCACTACGTGGACGTCGACGGTGACGGCCGGCCCGCCAACCGCACCTGGATCTACGTCAACGGCATCCGGATGCGACGGGTGGACTACGCCCGGGCGCCCCGCCGCATCAACCGGTCCTTCGGCGTGCCGCGCGCCCGCTGGGACACTCCCGCCGCGGCCATCCTTCGGTCGGTGCTGGATCCGGTGCGCGACGAGTTCAGCACCGTGGACGCCGGCGGCAAACGGATCGACAAGCCGCTGCCGGAACGGGTGCGGGGCTGGGCCATGGTCATCCAGCGATTCGGCGACTGGTCGATGTTCCGCTTCCTGACCGAGCACGCCGGGCTGGACGAGCGCACGGTCGACCTGATCGGCACCCTGGAGAACCTCACGTCACGCCTGCCCCTGTCGTTCATCCACAGCTTCATCGGCTCCTCCCTCATCAGTCCCGACACCGCCTTCTGGGAGCTGGAGGGCGGCACGGCGGTGCTGCCGGACGCGCTGCTGGCGCAGGTACGCGACACGGTCCGGTTCGACCGCCGGGTCACCCGTGTCGAGTACCACGATCCTGACCGTCCTTCCTCCGACACCCCGCACGTCGGCGGCAACGGCCCTCAGGTGTGGGTGGACACGGTCTCAGAAGGGCGCGACGGCCCGGTCGTGCGCGAGCAGTTCACCGCGGACGCGGCCGTGGTCACCGTGCCCTTCTCCGGTCTGCGGCACGTACAGATCAGCCCCCTGATGTCGTACCGCAAGCGCCGCGCGGTCGCGGAACTGCACTACGACAGCGCCACGAAGGTCCTCCTGGAGTTCAGCCGCCGTTGGTGGGAGTTCACGGAGGCCGACTGGAAACGCGAACTGGGCCGGATCGACCCGAAGCTGTACGACGCCTACCGCACCGGCCGCACACCCGCCGACGGCAGCCTGCTCGGCGTCCATCCCTCCGTGCCGGGCGGCCACATCACCGCAGGCCAACGCACCCACTACGCCGCCAACCGTGCCGTCTCCCGCGACCAGCCGCAGGCCGCACACGTCGTGGGCGGCGGCTCGGTGTCCGACAGTGCCAACCGGTTCATGTATAACCCCTCCCACCCGGTGCCCGGCAGCTCCGGCGGAGTGGTGCTGGCCTCCTACAGCTGGGCGGACGACGCACTTCGCTGGGACTCCCTGGACGACGAGGCCCGCTACCCGCACGCCCTGTGCGGACTGCAACAGGTCTACGGCCAGCGCGTCGAGGTCTTCTACACCGGCGCCGGACGCACCCAGAGCTGGCTGCGCGACCCCTACGCCTACGGAGAGGCATCCGTACTACTGCCTGGCCAACACACCGAGTTGCTGCCCTCCATTCCCCTGCCCGAAGGCCCGTTGCACTTCGCTGGTGACCACACCTCCCTCAAGCCTGCCTGGATCGAGGGCGCCCTGGAATCGGCGGTCCGCGTCGCACTGGAGGTCCACGTCTCGCGACCTGATGGGCAGCCTGCCTCCTGAGCGCACCTGGGGTTCAGCAGCGAAGTCGCCGAGGCAAGTCCAATACGGGGTGGCGGGCAGTCGGGGCACGGTGGTGGCCTGGCGCTTGCGCAGCCGCAGCCGCAGCCCGGCGATGCCCAACTTTCAGCACCGTCGTCGAAGAGCCGCTTCACGCCACTTCGCTATCTGAGCTGGTCAGAAGGGCGACGGGAGTGTTGTCGGGTGGAGTGGTGCTCGGTGGAGTCTTCGCCGAGCACTACTCCAACCAATGGAGCGGCCGCTGGTCAGGGCAGTGGCGGGCGACTGCCTGGCGCCTTGCGGCGCCAACGTGACCAGGTCAATACGTGTGCGCGAACCGTCCGGGCGGCTCGGCGGTTCGGAGCGAGGTGCAGCTCCAGGAGCCTGCGCACCTCTGTCAGGGTGAGGGGGGCCAGGGTGGCGGAAGCGTTTCTGCAGCCCCCTTTGCCGCAGCGCGGACGACCTCGTCACCCAGACGGTGTCGGCCCACCGCACTCGGGCGGAGTCCTCGGACATCCCCTTGCGCACCCTCACCGATCCCGGCCTCGTCCTGGACGCCGACCCGGCGAGGATGCGGCAGGCCCTGGGCAACCTGACCTCCAACGCGCTCTCACACCCCGGCGGGCGGCACTGTCACCCTTACCGCCCGTCATGACGCGACCTGCCTGTGTCCTCACCGTTGAGGACACAGGCCGCGGCATCGCCGCCGATGACCTCCCCCACGTCTTCGAGCGCTTCTGGCGGGCCGAGAAGTCCCGCAGCAGACGCACCGGCGGCAGTGGACTGGGCCTGTCCATCGTCCGCCAGTTCATCGAGGCACACGAGGGAACCGTCACCGTCGGAGGTAAGCCCGGCAAGGGTTGCGTGTTTACCATCAGGCTCCGCCCGGGCCGGCACACGGACCGCCGCACCCCATGAGGTGCGGCGGCGTGAGGCACGGCCGACGCGGGACGCTGTCCGTCCCTCGGCCGACCAGTGACCGAGGACTCAACCCATCGTCTTGGCGCTCTGCGTCCTCCGTCGCTGCGCAGGCGTCATGGCGCCAGGCCCTTCCTGCTCGTCCGGGCGCAGGCACTCGATCAGGTAGTCGCCGGTGTCGGGGGCACGGGTCACACCGTGCGTCTCGCTGCCGAAGCCGGGGAAGTGGCGGTCGAAGGACTCCAGGGCGCTGAGGTAGCGCAGGAGAGGGCCCTCTTCCTCCCCGATGCTTTCGCCCGGCATGAGGACCGGGATGCCGGGCGGCGTCACTGTGACCATCGCCGCGGCGACGCGGCCCGGTGCGTCCCTCAGACGGATCCGTTCTGTGCCGCCGCGGATTAGGCGCTCATAGCACAGCTGGGGCGGGGCGACCGGCTCCGGGAGCTGCTGGAAGGCCCGGTCGAGTAGTTCGACCAGACAGGCATCCCGCAAGTGGTCGTGCATCTCCTGGCAGAGATCGCGCAGACTGCGCCCTGTGTAGCGCCGCGGGTGCTCGGCGACCAGGGCGGGCAGCACGCGGTCCAGCGGGGCATCACCGTCGTAAAGGTCCTTGAAGTCCATCAGGGCGTCCAGAAGCGTGCCCCATTTGCCCTTGGTGATGCCCATGGAGAACAGCACCAGCGTGGTGTAGCTGTCGGTCTTCTCCACGACGATGCCGCGCGTGGTCAGATAGGCGGTGAGGACGCGCGCCGGGATGCCCCACTCGGACATCGCACCGGTCGCGTCGAGCCCCGGGCAGGTCAGGGTGACCTTGATCGGGTCGAGCATGCAGTAGCCATCGGCCAGGCCGGGGAAGCCGTGCCAGACCGCGTCGGATGCGAGGTGCCAACAGGATGCCTCGGTCCGCAGCAAGTCCGCCGGAGCCTCATCGAACGGTAGCCGCGTCCCGCTCGCGGGGTCAGTCACCTCATCCGGCTGCCACACTCCGAAGAACCAAGGCGGCCGGTCCCCGGCGGCCTTGATCCGCCGTCCGATCCGCACCATCTCCTGGCGGAACCGGACCGCCTCCGAGATCGCCTCGTCGATCAGCCACTGCCCTTGCGGACCGTCCATCATCGCGGTGGCCACGTCCAATGAGGCGATCATCGGATACAGCGGTGACGTCGTGCCGTGCATCATGAGCGCTTCGTTGAACCGGTCGTGCTCCACCGGCGCCCGCGGGGCGGGCCGGACGTGCACCATGGCGCCCTGCGACAACGCGGCCAGCAGTTTGTGGGTGGACTGGGTCGCGAAGACCGTCGGCCGGTCGGGGCCGGTGAAGGCCTTCTCGTCCACCGACATGCCGTAGCGCCCCGCGTAGAGCGGATGGAAGCGGGCGTACGCGAACCACGCTTCGTCGAAGTGCAGCCGGGGGGTACTGGCCGCGAAGGCCCGGGCCGCCGCCGACGCGTCGTAGCACAGGCCGTCGTACGTGGAGTTGGTGAACACCGCGTACTGGGGACGCGACGACACCGCGCCCGCTGTGAGAGGGCTCGTCGCAATCCGCGCCGCCACCGAGTCCGCCGCGATCTCGGCCGGAGGCAGCGGCCCGGCAAGCCCGTAGCCGTTGCGGGTAGGCACCAGGTACACCGGTCGGGCTCCGGAGACGACCAAGCCTTGCAGGATCGACTTGTGGCAGTTGCGGTCCACCAGGGCGATTTCATCTCGAGTCACACTGAAGTGGCCAACCAGACGGTTGCAGGTGGAGTCGCCGTGCAGGACGAAGTACGTACGGTCGGAGCCGAAGACCCGCGCGGCGTTGCGTTCCGCCTCGCCGATCGGGCCGGTGTGCTCGAACAGGGAGCCGAGCTCCTCCACCGAGATCGAGAGGTCGCTGCGCAGCAGCCGCTCCCCGAAGTAGTCATGAAAGGCCCGGCCCACAGGCGACTTCAGAAAGGCGACACCGCCGGAGTGCGCCGGGGTGTGCCACGAGTACTCATGCGCGTCGTCGAAGCGCCGCAGCGCCTTGAAGAACGGCGGGAGCAGGGCGTCCTGGTAAGCACGCGCGGCGGTGGAGATCCGCCCCGCGATGAACGCCGGCGTGTCCTCCAACGGCCACACATAACCCACCACCGACTGCGACACCCACAGCGGCAACTCATGCAACCCCTCGCCCGCCATGACCAGGAACACCGGCAGATTCTGGAACCGGCGTCCGATTCGGCGCAGAACCATCGCGCCACCCGGCCCGTCCTCAGCTCCGGGCAGAAGATCCCAAGCCACCACCGCAGCAGCCAGACCGGCCTCCGTCCTGAGCACCGCCTCAGCGTCCGAAACGCTCACCACCCACCGGACCTGCAAGCCGGTCGCCCTGATCCCCTCGGCGATGCGCGTCAACTGCCCAGCAGTGGCGCCTCCAGCCTCCGGATGCTCTGTCACTGCCACCAAAACCGTGCCCTCGGCCATGCCGCCCCCCTTTCCCGGTGCCACGCGCCACCTGCTACCAGTGTTCGCGGCCTCCGTGCGCACGATCGTCCAATGGCCTGTCAAACAACCCCAACGGGTGGCAGCGCCGAGCGCTCTTTGACGTATGACCAAGGTGCGTTCGGGCCCCGGGGGAGTACCTGATCAACGGCCCTGCGCATCACTCACCCCTCCAATGCGGCGGGAGGGACGGTGGCGGCGATCGTGCCGTACCCCGGTGGCCGCTGGCATGGAGGCTCCGCATGGAGGCGAAGCGGCAGGAACGCGGTCGGAAGAAGGAGATTGCCGCGCCTGCCCCGCAACAGGCTGCGAAGTCCGACAGCTATTACGACGTAATAGAGGACGACGCATCGCTCGAAGCACCGAGTGCCCACGCACAGCAGGCGGTTGAAGATCAAGTGCCTATGGCCGGGGGAGCGGTACGTGGGGTGCGCGGGTCGACGGTGAAGTGTCTGCTGCCGGTTGTTGGCGTGTGTGGGCGAAGGCGGCCATTTAGAGGAGGTCTCATTTGGCTCGGTCGGTAGTCTGCGTTCGTGGACATCGTGGAGCGTCTGGTGCCGGATGAGTTGTGGGAGTTGTTCGAGCGGGTGGTGCCGCCTGCTCCGTCGCGGCCTCAGGGCGGTGGTCGGCGGCGGTACGGGGACCGTGAGGTGCTGGCCGCGATCGTCTTCGTGGCCACGTCAGGGTGCACCTGGAGGCAGCTGCCGCCGTCGTTCGGCCCGTCGGGGCCGACCGCGCACCGTCGGTTCGGCGAGTGGAGCAGGGCCCGGGTCTGGGCCAAGCTGCACCGCCTGGTCCTGGACGAACTCGGTGCCCGCGGGGACTTGGACTGGTCGAGGTGCGCGATCGACTCGGTGAACATGCGGGCCCTGAAAGGGGGGATCTGACAGGTCCGAATCCTGTCGACCGGGGCAAGAAAGGATCGAAGATCCACCTGATCACGGAGCGGACCGGTTTACCCCTCTCCGTCGGTATCTCCGGCGCCAACCTGCACGACAGCCAGGCGCTGGAGCCGCTCGTGCGTGGAATCCCGCCGATCCGCTCCCGCCGAGGGCCACGCCGACGTAAGCCCGCCAAGTTGCACGCTGACAAGGGCTACGACTACGACCACCTGCGCCGATGGCTGTGCAAGCGCGGCATCACCCACCGCATCGCGCGCAAGGGCATCGAATCCTCCACACGGTTGGGCCGCCACCAATGGACGATAGAGCGCACCATGGCCTGGCTCGCCGGCTGCCGTCGGCTCCACCGCCGCTACGAGCGCAAGGCCGAACACTTCCTGGCCTTCACTGCCATCGCCTGCACCCTCATTTGCTACCGCCGACTCACCAAATGAGACGACTTCTTATTCGGACGTCGCAGTCCACCTCCGAAAGATCGGCGTCCCGCCGCAACGAGGCAGGACCTCCGCGATCCGCCAGCTCGGCCTCCACGTCCCGGTACCCGCCATCGCGAAGGCACTCGGTTACCACGACAAGACCGCCCCCCCTGGTCACCGAAGCCGGAGGAACCTGGAGCCGATATGCACCCGGCGACCACACACGCTGACAGGGGCGACGTGGCTGCTCTGATGGGCCAAGCGCCCGCGACCGGCCCGATGTCAGTACCAGGTGGCAGGCTCTGCCTCCATGAACAAGCAGCAGTTCTGGCAGCTCGTTGAGGCAGCCCGCAATCAGGCGTCCGATCCGACCGACGGCGAAGCGGTCGCTCGCGAGGCGGCCTCGCTGCTGGCCTCACGGCCAGTCGAGGAGATCCTCGCAGCTGAGCAGGTGCTGTGGGACCTGATGGTTGACTCCTACACCAATCCTCTGTGGGCCGCTGCTTACATCGCCAACGGTGGGTGCTCTGACGACGGCTTCGACTACTTCCGCGGCTGGCTGATCGCTCAGGGCCGTGAAGTCTTCGAGCGCGTAGTCGCTGACCCCGATGCCCTGGCAGAACTGCCCATCGTTCAAGCCTCCGCAGCCGACGGCGTCGACCTGGAGGGCGAGGACATGCTGGGCATCGCCTGGAACGCACACATCTCGGCGACCGGTGATCAGCTCCCCGCGAGCCCACCCACCATCCGCTACCGGGAGCTGGACCCCACCTGGAACTTCGATTTCGATGACCACGACGAAATGACTCGCCGACTGCCCCGCTTGGCAGCTCTCTATCTGGAGTAAGCGGAAGCTCGCAGTCACAAGACGAGGTCAAACAGCAGAGAGCGAGACTCCCGGACCTCACTGTCCGTCGCCTCCTCAGGTCGTGAACACGCCTCGGCTGACGAGCACGCGACACCTCAACATGCGCGCTTACCAGTCCCCAGGCCGTACCAGATTCCGACGATCCGGAGGAGATTGTGCGCAAAACCGTACTCAGCATCTTCGTGGCACTGGCAGCGGTACTCGCCGTCCCACCCAGCGCCAGCGCCAGCGCCGGCGCCGACAAGACCGACACCGTCGCCTGCTGTGGCAAGCCGCCCATCCATCCGTAGAGGCCGATCGAAGCGGGCGGCCCGTCCGGGCAACGTGCGGGGCGCGCGGACGGGCTCCAGCTCGGAATTGTTCCTGACAGCGGGACCAGCCACCGGCGGGGCCGGAGGTCGTCGCCCCGCGTCGGCCGACCCGCGTGGACCTCACCGGCCCCGGCAGCGGCACCGACCCCGAGCTGTAGCCAATATCGCTCACTGGGCGCGGTCTCGGGCGCGGTACGTAGCGCGTCGTGCTGCGAACTTCGAGGTGACGGTGGTGGGTGGTTAGTTGGGCAGTTCGGCCCAGAAGTTGGCGAGGGAGGTGAGGTTCAGGTTGTTGGAGTCGAGGAGGAGGGAGCCCTTGCCAGTGGGGCCCGAGGAGGTGCCGGGGAGGATGTGCAGACGGCCCGCTTCGGGAGCGGCGGCGATGAGTTCGGCCCGGCCGTCCCGGGTGAAGTCCCGCAGGAGGAGCGAATCCCCGAACCAGGCGTCGTTGCGCTCGTCGGGCTCGCCCTCGACACCGGCCGTGGCGTAGTCGTACAGGCGCGCGTTCTTGCCGGTGAGGCCCGACTTGCCGCCGCGCAGGACCGTGACAGCGCCCATGCGGAAGAGGCTGTCGCCGATGGCCTCGCCCGGGGCGCCGATCGCGAGATCGGAGTAGCCGTCGCCGTCGGTGTCGCCGGCCGACACGTCGCTGCCGAAGGTGTCGGAGGATTCCGGAGAGCCGGGCACTCCGGGCGTCGCCTGGGTGATCTGTCGAGGCGAGCGGCCGGGGCCGGTGGAGGTGCCGGAAAAGACGTACGCCGTGCCGCCCTTGCCCGAGCGGCGGCTGCCGAGCGCGAGGTCGCCGTAGCCGTTCCGGTCGAAGTCGGCGATGGTGGCGCTCGCTTGCGTCAGGAGGTTGGCACCGTCGGGCAGGGGCATCCTCTTGGTTCTCTTGGGGGCGTCGGGGCCGCCCTTGTAGAACCAGACGCCGTTGCCCTCCTTGCCGAGGCCGTGGGCGTCCCAGTCCCAGCCGAGTACGGCGAAATCGGCTGTTCCGTCCTTGGTGACGTTCCCGGACACCACGGTGTACGACTCGATGTGGTCGCCGTCGGTCGGGTCGAGGTTGGTCGCCTTGCCGCGCTTGCCGGACTCGGTGAACGGGCCCCGCAGATACCAGATGTTCCGTCCGTCGACTGCGACGACGTCCTGCTTGCCGTCCTGGTCGAAGTCGCCGACGGCCAGGTCGTACGCGAAGCCGCGATCGCGGTACTGCGGGTTGTGGTGAGAACTTCCCGTGGTCAGACCTGACTTCGAGCCCCACAGGACGGTGAACGTGCCGTTATAGCCGCTGTCGTTCTCACCGGGAGCCGTCGCCAGGACGTCCGCGTAACCGTCCGAGTTCAGATCCGCCGTGGTGATGGTGGTGCCGAAGTGGTCCGACGCCTCCGCGGCGCCTGGAATGCCGGGGCTGTTCTGTGAGACGACAGTGCGTCGGGCGGGGTCGAGTCCCTTGGCCGTGCCCCAAATGACGATGACGGCGCCCGCCCGCTTCTTGGCGTCGATCGTGGCGCCACGGTCACCCATGGCGAGGTCGCGCCAGCCGTCGCCGTTGAAGTCGTCGGCGTGCTTGGCAGGGGCGGCGGTGGCGGTGGGCGTGGGGAGAGCCGGAGCGGCTGTCAGGAGGGCGGTGGTCAGGACGGTCAGGGGGAGCGTGCGCTTGCGCAAGGTGAGGGACTCCGTGGCGGGGGTGGGGAGGGCCGGCGTCCTCGGCAGACACGGGCCCCGGACCGGATTCTCTGGCTGTCAAAGAGGTTGCCGGACAGGAGACTGATGAAGTGGCAGGAGGGTTGTGCGCAAGTTCCGGGAAATCTTGGGGTGGTTGCGGCCCATACAGCAGCACCTGAGGTGGCTTCCAGGGCGGCCGCCACAGCTGCGGTGAATGGTGTTGGTCCAGTCCGGATTCGCACCGTGTGCGGCCTCGCCCACCAGGCCGCCCCCTCGGGAGCGGGAGCCTTCTGCGACACATCCCTGCCCTGATCACCCTCGGCCTGCCTGCCGGTCCGAAAGCAAGCGCGTTCGACCTTGGGGATCAGTGGACATCTCCGTCGGCCAGGGCCGTTGTCAGTGGCGGCGGCTAGCCTGCGGCCATGATCGAGACGACCGGCGACGACCGCCGCTTCCCGCCCGCCCTGACCGCCGTCGCCCAGGTGGAGTTTGACTGCGACGACGGCGAGGGCGTGGACTTCGAGCCCTACGACGCCTTCGACTCCGCTGAGGAGACCACCGACTGGATCCGCAACTGGACCGGCAACCACGAACTGGACGGCGACGCCTACCGGGTCTTCGGACAGGACGGCACCGGCGGCCTCGTCGCCCTGTGGCGTGTGAGCCCGGGCCAGCCCCTCGCCGAACAGCCCGTGGTGTTCCTGGGCTCGGAGGGCGGGCGTGGCGTCGTGGCGGGAAACCTGTCCGACTTCCTGTGGCTGCTGGCCGACGGCCTCGGCCCGATGGAGGTCGTCGAGTACGAGCAGCGCGAAGCGCGACCGAACCCGGCACTGACCGAACTCGCCGAGCGCTACGCCACCACGGCGCGCCGACCCGCCCGGGACATCATCACCGAGGCACAGGCCGAGTTCCCGTCCTTCTCGGAGGACCTGGACAAGCTCTGCCGCTGACGCGGTCCCTCCAATCGGGTTTGCGCGACTTCCTATCGACGCAGCAGAACGCAACACACATGACACGCGCGTGCCAAGGCCGGACTACGGATCTGGGAGCAGCCACGTAGAAGGAAGTACGACCGTCGCAGGAGCAGGAGTGCCGACTGCAGCAAGAAGCCCTCTGGAGCCAGACTCGTTGTGCTGCT
Organism: Streptomyces bottropensis ATCC 25435; assembly: GCF_000383595.1. Lineage (NCBI taxonomy): Bacteria > Bacillati > Actinomycetota > Actinomycetes > Kitasatosporales > Streptomycetaceae > Streptomyces > Streptomyces bottropensis. Next base: position 5,361,596 of record NZ_KB911581.1, read on the forward strand.
GAAGTCCACCCGGCCACCGCAGAACGTCACGTTGGTGAAGGCCATCGCGCCGCCGGAGAACACCGCGCTGCCGACGTGCACCGTTCCTCCAGAGAACGTCACACCGGTGAAATACACCTCGCCTGCCACGGCGCGCGGCGGTATGAGTGGCGGAGTCAGGCGGCCAGGCCCGTGGAACGGGTCGGGTTCTTATTCCAGGGGCTTCCAGCCGCCCTGTCCGATAGAGAGGACGAACCGCACGGTGAGGACGGTGCCGTAGACGATGCGGAGGGAGTAAAGGTGGTGGGCGCCGCTATTCGGGCTTGGGTGGCCGCTGCATCAGGGCGGCGGCGGCCTCGTCGAGGGTGGCTTTGCCGTGCAGCACGGCGGTGACCACGGTCGTGATCGGCATGTCGACGCCGTGGGCGCGGGCGAGGCCGAGGCCGAGGATCGCCTCGGCGCTCTTGACACCCTCGGTGGTCTGCCGGGTCGCGGCGGCGGCCTCGTCGACGCTCAGGCCGTGACCGAGGTGGGGTGCCGAAGGACCTGTTACGGGAGAGTGGGGAGGAGCAGGTGGCCACGAGGTCGCCCATGCCGGACAGACCGGCGAGCGAGCCCGGCTCGGCGCCCAGTGCGGTGGCCAACCGGGTGCTCTCCGCCAGGCCGCGGGTCATGATCAGGGCCGTGGCGTTGTGGCCCGGGCCCATGCCTGTCGCGATGCCGACGGCGAGTGCGATCACGTTCTTCAGGGCGCCGCCCATCTCGCAGCCGATCACGTCGGTGGAGGTGTAGGGCCGGAAGTAGGGGGTGTGACACGCGGCCTGGAATGCCTGGGCGGCATCCTCATCGGGGCAGGCGATGGTGGCGGCCGCAGGCTGTCTCGCCATGATCTCCCGGGCCAGGTTCGGCCCGGACAGCACCGCGACCCGCTCGGCAGGCACGCCGGTCACCTCGCGGATGATCTCGCTGGCCCGCAACGCACTCCCCGTCTCGATGCCCTTCATCAGCGAGACGATCACCGTCTGGGGCGGGATGTGCGGCGCCCATGCCGCCAGGCACCGGCGCAGGGACAGCGCGGGCACGGACAGCACGAGGAAGTCCGCGCCGTCCAGCGCGACGGCCGGATCGGTCGTGGCGGTGAGCGAGGCGGGCAGCTCGACGTCGGGGAAGTAACCCGGGTTGCGGTGCTGCGAGACGATCGCGTCGGCGATCTCGCTGCGACGGGCGTGCAGGACGGTGCTCGTGCCGGCGTCCGCGAGGATCGTCGCTGCGGCAGTGCCTCAGGACCCGGCGGAGAACACTGCCGCACGGGCGGGGCGGCGCTCGCTCACTGCTTCGTCCTCTCGTCCGGTACGCGGCCGCCATCTGGGTGGGCGGTGGCCGTTTGTGTGGTGCTGGGGGTCAGTGGTGGTGGCCGCCTCCGCCGTGGTGGTGGCCCCAGGAGTCGCTGTCGATGTAGCGGCCACGGTCGTTGCGGAGGGTGGCGGTGTCGGAGCGGTTGTCCCAGATGTAGTGGCGGCTGTCCTGGTAGAGGTCGGTGTCGATGTCGCGGCCGTGTCCGGTGTGGATGCGGACGGTGGTGCGGCCTTCCAGGCGGTAGTCCTCGAAGGTGTAGGTGTGGCCGTCCTCGTCCTGGAGGGTTCAGCCGTCGAGGTTGACGCTGCGGCGGGCGTTGTTGGTGATTTCCACCCACTCGCGGTTCAGGGAGCGGTGGGGGCGGTCGTCGTAGCCGGGGGAGTCGTACTGGACGTCCGAGATCTTCCCCCTCGACCGCTCAGGGCGGGCGTGGTCGGCGGCCGATGCCGGCAGGGTGACCATGGAGACCACGGCGCCGGCGGCGAGCGCGGCGGCGACGAGACTGCGAGCGGTGACAGAAGCGGAAGCGGACATGAGACCCCTCAAGGTGCGGACACCTTCCCCCGCAAGCCATTACAGGCGCCGGGGATCTGGTGTGGTGGGCGTCGGCGGCCGACTGACCGCACACACACTTTGTCAACGTCACGGATTATTCGCGGGGACAACGTGGCCTCTGTTACCTATTGCCCATATTTCCATGACTTTTGGATGTAGCGCCCACTTATGTCACATGGGTGGTCGCGTTGACGCGCCGACAGGCGGGGGAGACCTTGCAGGGGTTGGGGCACGGCGTCTCTCCGCCACGATGCACCACTCTGCGGGGGTTCAGGCCGTCACCCGAAAGTGAGTAACAACAGGCTGCTTCCGAGCACTCGATTTCTGTCTGTAGATCCCGAATGCCGAGGTCGCGCTCCCACTCGATCATGGTCGTACAGCTCACTCCGGCACGGAGCGCATGCTCCTTTCCGAGCTGATCGGATGGCAGAGCAGTTTCCTCACCCGGTAGGACCGCCGCGCCATCGGGCCGTCGACTTCGGCACAGCCCGGGCCGGCAGCATGGATCCTCGCCCACGGCGGTGGCCGGACGACGGCGTGGTCGTTTCCTCCGCCCGCGATGCCTCGTTGGAGCCCTGAACGCCGATTCACGGGAAGGGGAGGGGTTGTGCGGGGTGGGGAGCAGGTTTTTGCTGCGCTGGGGGCGCTGGATGAGGGAGGACCGGGCGGAGCTGTCGGCGTGGGAGGGCACCGTGGTGCTGTGGGCGGCCCGCCTGTCCCCGGCCGGACACGACCTTCTGCTCTACGCCAGCTCCCGCCCCCGCCCCCACAACGCCGGCGAAGTACCGGATGCGGGACGGCGGCTGGTGAAGTTGTTGCCCTCGCAGATGGCGGCGCTGCGTCTGTTCCTGGGGCTGGCCGGCCAGCTGCGGGTGCCGGTGTCGGCAGGGCCGGCGGAGCAGGCGCGTACGGCCCGCTGCGATCACGGCGCACGGCGGTGGCTGCTGTACCTGACATCGGAGCAGATGGAGTCGGTGGCGTACGGGTTCTGGCTGCACCGGATGACCGGATCAGCGATAGAAGCCAACCACTTCACCCGCGACTACGGCATCACCCACCACCCCGCTCCACGCCCGGCCTCTCCCGCCTCTGCACGGCGGACCAGCCCCTGTGAACAGCCGTAAGCGGCATCATGGCCTCCGGATCCGTCTTGGCCTCCGCCGCGCTGCGGACCGCACGGGAGAGACTGGTCCCAGGGCGCCCGTGCGCCCGCTGCCAGCCCCCGGGTAGCCAGGGGTTCCGGCGAGCCAGCACAACCCGCGGCAGTGTTCCGCAGGGCTCGGGATAGCGCTGCTGGCTTCCTTCAGATGCCCTTGAAGCCGGGGCCCAGCCCACGCCGCCGCGGGCGCCGTACGGTACGCGGCCCAGCGGCTGAAGAAGCCCGGCAGCGCCGACAACAACGCCGCCGCCAGCACCGTCAGAGCATCATCGTCGACCACCGGGGTACTCGCGCCTGCGGACGAGGCCGGCCCGGGCGGAGGGGACCCGCCCGGGACTGCGCAGGCGACAGAGGAGAAGAGCGGCATGGTGCGGATCGGGTACACGATGATGACCGAGCAGGCCGGACCGCGGGAGCTGGTCGGGCATGTGGTCGGCGCCGAGCGCGCCGGCTTCGACTTCTCCGTCACGTCCGACCACTACTTCCCCTGGCTGACGTCCCAGGGACACGCCCCGTACGCGTGGAGCGTGCTCGGCGCCGCCGCGCAGGCCACCGAACGCATTCCCCTGATGACATACGTGACGTGCCCGACGACCCGCTACCACCCGGCGGTCGTCGCCCAGAAGGCCGCAACCCTGCAACTCCTCTCCCAGGGGCGGTTTCGCCTGGGTCTCGGCTCCGGGGAGAACCTCAACGAGCATGTGGTGGGGGGTGGTTGGCCCGCCGCACACGTCCGGCTCGAGATGCTGGAGGAGGCCGTGGAGATCATCCGCTCGCTCTTCGCGGGGGAGAACGTCAACCACCACGGCGACCACTTCGACGTCGAGAATGCCAGGTTGTGGGATCTGCCCGACACGGCGCCGCCGATCGGTGTCGCCGTCTCGGGTGATCGTTCGTGCGCACTCGCCGGCCGTCTGGCCGACTTGCTGATCGCCACCGAACCCAGGCCGGAACTGACCTCCGCGTTCGATCGGCACGGCGGCGCGGGCAAGCCCAAGGTCGGCCAGCTGCCGATCTGTTATGACACCGACCGCGACGCCGCGATCGCCCGCGCCCACGACCAGTTCCGCTGGTTCGGCGGCGGCTGGACGGTCAACTCCGAACTGCCCGGACCCGTCTCCTTCGAGGGTGCCACCCAGTTCGTACGGGCCGAGGACGTCGCCGAGTCTATTCCCTGCGGCGACGACGTGGACGCGGTGGTCGAGGCCGTACGCCCTTATGCCGACGCGGGGTTCACCGAGGTGGCACTCGTCCAGATCGGCGGCGACCACCAGGAGCCGTACCTGGAATGGGCCGAGCAGAAGCTGCTGCCCGCCCTGCGTGAACTGTGAGCGGGCGATGGCCACGAAACGCGCCGCGATCTTCGATGTCGACGGAACGCTCGTCGACACCAGTCACCTGCACCTCGTGACCTGGTGGGAGGCGTTCGGACAGGCCGGTCACCGCGTTCCCCGGCGGGAGATCCACCGGGCCGTGGGCCTTCGGCAGCGGTGACCTGATCGAGCATCTGCTCGGCGAGGACCACCTTCCCGAGGACGTCGAGCAGCTCGTCGCGGCCCGCCACGCCCTCGTCTGGCGACCTCGGCGAGCGGCGCGGACGGGTCCGGTGCCCAGCGGGAGAGGTCGGGTCGCGCACGGTGCCGACGTGCGGGATGGCGCCATCGGCCGGAGGCGTCGCGGGTGACGTCGACGCCGACTTCCACCACCAGTTCGGGTTCCACCAGTGTGACGTTCAGCTTGTGCTGGCTGCCCCACGCGGCGGAGAACGACCAGCCTGTGTGGATGTGTGGGGACCGTCTACGGGGTGGCCTCGGGGATCCTGCACGGCCGCGCGGCGCACCCCGCCGAGGCCGCCGTCCTGTACGCGGACATCCTCGGCGCCGCCCGCGAGTTGCTGGTGCCGCTGGCGCACAGGGCGGCCCGCGTCCCGGAGCTGGTCGCCCTCCAACACCCCGGCGCCGCCGAGGCGAAGGAACTCGCCGGCTGGGCCGGACCCGCGCGCCGAGGCCTACTTCTTCCGCTCCGGCCCCGCCACCCGGTGGCTGGGCGTTCTGCAGGAGCACGTGCCGCACCTGCTGATGCCGGACGGGGCAGCCGGCGGACGGTGGCCGGCCGCGCCTGGCTGAACGCACCGGCCGACAAGGCCGCCCCCGGCGCCTGGCGGTCCCAGCAGATTGCCGCCTCCGGCCGGTCCGCCCTGGACGCGCTGCTGGGCCTGGCCGTACGCCACTGGGACGCCGTTGCGCCTGGCGGCGCGGTGGGCCCGCGCGGTCCCGCGCGCCGAGGGGACGGGGCAGTGGATCGGTGCGGTGGAGGGGCTGCTGACCGGAGCGGTCGAGGACGAGCACGTCGGCCACCTGGGCCTTGGTGCGGTCGCCGCGCGGGTGAGGGCCCGGATGGGGGCCGCCGGTCTCCTCGACGGCGCCGCCGAGGACGTCGCTTGCGCCGCGGACGCGGATGAGGTGGCGGGCGGGGACTGGGTGGCGGCCGAGGAGGAGATGCGCGAACGGGCAGCGCTGCAGGTCGCGTCCCGGCTGCCCGACCACGACGTCGCGATGCTGGTGCGGGAGCTGGCGTGCACCGCCTACCCGGTCGGCCGCCGCGGCCCGGCACACCGCAACGTCGGCGCCGTCCGTGCGGTCCTGGCCAAACTGCTCGCCCACGACGTCGAGCTGACTCCCGACCAGGCCCGGCCGGCCGTCTTCCACGCCGACCTGGACCAGGTGCGCGTCGGTGACAGCGCGGCGCTCGGCGGGGGCCGCGGCTGGCGCGCGCCGTGCTGGACGTGGCCGCGGCGGACGCGGACGCCGGCCTGGCCCAGCGCACCCGCCACTTCCGGCGGGTGGCGTCCTGGACGGGCCCGAGTGGTGGCAGGAGGCGATCGCACTCGTCGCAGGCCCTGGCCGCCGATGCCGCCCTCCTCGGCGAACCCGCCGCCTGATGGGCCGAGTTGGCGGTCGGCACCGGCGAGGGAGTTGCCGCCATCTCCCGCTTGCCGGAGGCGATCGCTGCCCGCACCCCGCGCTCCGGCGTCGACGGCCCGCTCCCGCCGACCGCGCAGGCGCGGGTGGAGGCGGCTGCGGGCCTGTGGTGGGCCGCGCTCGGCGCCCCGGCCCGCCGGCGGGAGCGCTCGCCGGCGCGGGCACCTTCGCGGACGCGGCCATAGGGGAGATGGAGTGGCTCGAGCTGATGCGGGCGAGCGCCGAGCACTCCCCGGCCCTGACCGACGCCGATCTCCTCGCCGAACGCGCTGCCGCCCACCCCGACCGTGCCGACGCCCTGCTCCTGGCTCCGCGGCACTGGTCACCCAGGCACCCGGGACATGGCGGGAGGCGGCCGTACGACGCAACGCCCGCGCCCTGCTGGACGCCGCATCGGCTCTGCCCAGGACGAACGCCCCTGCGGGGTGCAGGAGCTCAGGACGGCGCTGGTCAACGCCGGCGACGTCGACGCCGCCGCCCGCAGGTGAGCCACCCGGCCCCGCGCCCGGCGCTTCACTGCACCGCCGGCCGCAGCCGTTCACGAGTCCGAAGGAAGCCACCATGCTGGGAATCCGCGTCCAAATCAAAGGGCCCGCCCGACGTTGCGCAGGATGGTCCAACTCGCGGTCAGCACCGCCAGCTTGAAAAGGGAACATAGTCAGGATTGTCGACGACGCGGCTGGTGGGCATTCCCCAGGACCACCATACGGCGCGCCTGATCCGGGACGGCGGCATGTCGTGCAGGAATATAACTTCGCGTTCGTTGCGGAAGAGATATCCGTAGCCCAAGGCCCGGTTTACGTCGATTCCTGTTCCGGGCCGGTCTACTTCGTACACCCAGGTGCTGCCTCGCGCGGTCTGGGGGAACATGGCCGCCTGGTTCTCCTTTTTGGAATACCCGACCCAAGGAGAACGCGTATTACGCAACCCGTACGACTTGAGGTCTACGTTCGCGCAGATGCAGGGAACGTGGAATCCCTCCGCGAAGACGGCTGGAGGTTTCCTGCCGTCACCCCGGAAGACCCGAGTGGGTGCGACGACGGATCTGGCCGGTACGACGAGGTGGGTGCCTGCGGCAGTGGGGAGGGACATGCTTGTGCGCGGTGCGTACACCTGGGGTGCTCCTGGACTCGCGCCGTGCCGGGCTGGCACAGCTGAGGAGCCGAGGAGGCAGGTCGGGCGGCGGTCGATGCGGTGTACGACTGTGCTGTTGACGGGTACGTAGCTGGTCGGGGACGCCAGGCGAGTGGTTCGTCGGCGGTTCGCTCCGAACTCCGGAAACGGTGGAGGGCGGGGCCTTCAGGGGAGGCGCGAGGATGACTGACGGACTCTCCGGCGAGGAGCACGCCGGACTCTCGGACAAGGAACGCAACTTCTTCGCGGCGCTGACTGAACTGCGCCGTCTGGCCGGAAATCCAAGGGCTGCGAGCCTGATACAGCTGAGCCTTTCTCCGACGGGCGGCACACTCCTCAACAAGGCTTCTTTGAGCGACTGGTTCGGCAGTAAAACCGTGCCGGGCGACTCGGAATCGTTCCGCTGGCTGATCGACTACTTACTTGAACGAGCTGCAAAGAAAAACGTGAAAGGCCTCAAGGGGCGCAGGCACTTCGAGTTTCTGCGCGCAGAGGCGGCCGAAGCGAAATCTCTGCGAATGGGCAGCGGAAAGGCCGCTGGTAAACTCGAGATGTATCTCCGGGCGGTAAGCGAAGTCGCTTTTCAGCACCCCAACCCCGGGACCAGGAGATGGACCACACCGAGCCTCACTGACGTCTACCAACCGCAGATCGTCATCAAGGCGTCTCCTGGCGGAGCGGGGGCTACCAAGGGGTTCTCGGCGCCCGCGGACGGTTCTCCGTGGGACCCCGTCGATGTACTGCACGGCGGGAGCTGTGTCCTCGTAGCGGGGCCCGGCGGCGGAAAGTCGAGCCTACTGCGTCAGGTGTTGAGGGCCGGCCTGAAAGAGGAAGCCGGGCACGGGTCCCCGGTCCCTGTGCTGCTGCCCGCGTGGGCGTTGACCGGTTCCCGGTCGCTGTGGCATTCGGTTGCCCAGTACGTCGTTGAGGAATTGGGGCCACTTGCCGGTGCTCATGAACTCTTCGGCGGTCGGCCCAGACCCCACGCGCGATGGCTCCTGCTGGTCGACGGTCTGGATGAGATTATCGATCCAGGCCAGCGCAAGCGGGTCCTGGAAATCCTCAAGGGCCCGCTGCAAGGCACGGATCCGGTCTGTGTTGCCGTGGTGGCGAGCCGCCCTCTTCCCGAGGACGAATTCAAGGTCCTGCAGGACGGTGTGCCGCGGTTCGAACTGCAGCCGTTCGACAGGAAGAGCTTCAACGCCTTCACGCACGCGTGGTTCTCGGCCCAGGGCGCGGCCGACCCCGCAGGCAGGTCGGCGAGCCTGGCTCGCTCGGTATCCCGATCGGGGCACGCGACACTGGCCCATACCCCGCTGATGGCAGCCATGCTCTGCTATTTGTTCGAGCCGCATGATCAGGCGGAGGAGCCCGTCGGTGGACGCAGCGACCTGTATGGGCGGTTCACCGACCTACTCTGGGAGCGCCAGTTCCACTCGGGACTGCGGCAACGGATCGAAGCAGCATTGAACCCCTACGGAGATAACCTCTCCGAGCATGTGGTGGAAGAGACTCAGAAAATCGTTGAAATGCTCGCATCGAACGCTGTTTCCACCGACTCCGAGCCTCTCACCATGGAATTGGGGCAATGCCCGCCCGCAGTGCCGAAAACGGTGTGGCGCGTAGTGGTGCGGGACTCATTGCGGAGCACCGGGCTTCTTGTCGAAAGAGCTGGCAAATGGGAGTTCATTCACCACACGCTGGCTGAGTTCCTCACTGTCCGGAGTCTCGCACGCGACCCCGCCGTTCTGCGAAAGCAAGCCCTTGCCATTATCTACGCCAGCCCGCGGGTCGGCCTCGGGAGACTATTCGGTCCTCCTTTCCCCTGGCATGCTCCGGCGTCGGGCGACTCGTATGCAGGGTTCGTCCTGGACCGAGCACAGGAATCGGGGTTGGAACTCGATCGTGCCTTCCGCCGACTGACTGCGCGCGGAGGAACCAGAGCGCGTTCGTTCATCGTAAGGCAGCACATATTGGGCACTCATGTCCCGTCTCAGTTGGTGGATGCCTCCATAGAGAAACTGACGGATACAGCGTTCTGGGACGGGGCGCAGGGCGAGGACCGCATTGATGCTTTGGACGTACTCCTCACGTTGGAGGATCCCCGTGCCGAGCTGGCCCTGGCCGAGGTGGCGGCTCATCCCCACCGGCTCCACGTCTACATAGATGTTGACCCTCCCATCGACACCGGTGCCGGTCCGGTGCATGAAGGGGCGAGATCCAAGGCGATTAAAGAGATGATGGAACGAAAAGCGCTGGTGACCGCCCTTTCGAGGATCGCCCACAACCCAGATATGCCGGACAAGGCGCGGGTGTACGCGGCATGGACGATGGTGATCAAGGGATGGGACGAGGACGAACAACGCGGAATTGACGCCCTGGAAGCTCTCACCCGCAGCGGCCTAGACGCGCCAGCCCACCGTCTCGCCGTGCTGAACCTGGCGGCCCTGAGGCGCCGCAACACCGGGATCATCGGCGCAGTCACGGGGCCCCCCACCTCTCCCGACACCGTGCTGCTCGGCCGCTTCGACGCATCGGGACGCTTCCGCTGGGTCGGCCGCATCAGTCCTGTGGAGGAAGCAGCCGGAAGGGAGCTAGGTGCGCTACTCGCCCCCGCGAACACTGGTCATCCATGGGACCGGAAGTCGTTTCGATCAGGCTGGAAGAGGCAGCCTCTCCTTGGCGTCGCGCGGGTCGAGCTGGCTGTCGTCGTCGAAGTAGACTCCGCCCCCACCTACGGCCGCTGGTCCAATCCGGTTGGCCTACTACGCGTCCGCCACGATCTCACGCCCTCGGACGTTCCCTCTACGGACGAGACACCCTCCCTGATCGGCCTGGAAGGGGACCCTGCGCATCCCGCGCCATAGGGCAACCAGTCCGAAAGCGTCAGATCGCGGTACGACACACCAGAGGACCGCTTCCCACCACGTCATCTCCCGACCGATCGCGACTCAACGTGCCGCGAGGGAGAGGAGCTTTCTGTCGACCTTCTCCCGGTCCAGATTCCCGCGTCGGTGTCGTCATGGCCGCGGCGGACGAGCGCGCAACGGTGCGGATGAGCCACTTCAGGCTGAGTTCGATCTGGGACGATCGCGTCACCAACGTCTCGGCGAATGAGCGCAATTCCTGACCACTCCGCCGGCGTCGACCGTCAGACTCGGTCATCAACTCCACTGCCCCCGGGACCCGCCAGGCAGTTCCGGGGTACCGGAGGTGCGGTGGCCCCGGCCGCACACACCGTGCGGCCCCGCCGTACGTATCCCGCATCAGCCGACGGCGGTGGTCAGAGTGGGCCGCGCCGATGGCGCAGCAGCCGCTCTGGAGGGCGATGACGGCCTCCAGAGCGGTGTCGGCGAGGACCAGGCCGGTGCCGGGCCCGAGAGCCTCTGAGGCGCAGGTGGTCAGCGTTTGATGCGTCCGCGTACGGCGAGGGCCAGGAGGACGGGCGCCAAGAGCCGCGAGAGCATCTCGATGTAGGTGCCGGTGGTGGTGAGGTCCTGGCCGCTGGAGCGGAAGATGACGGAGTTTAGGGTGACGTTTCGCCGGATGACGATGCACGCCACGTGGTGCGCACCGCGATGTCCGCCACCGCATCGGGCGGCGCACCACCCGACGATGCCCGGCACTCTCGCGCGCGCCCGGTGCGCCGCACCCGATGTCCCGCACCGCACCCCCACCGCCGACCGACCCCTTGACCGGGTGCGGCCGGTGGCGTGCGCTACCCCTTGACCAGGTCCGCCACCGAGGACATCTCCCCTTGACACGGCCCCTTTCGGCTGGCGATCAGGTCGTGGCAAGGGGGTGTGGGATAGGGGAGCCCGCCCAGCCGTGGCTCGCGCCCGGTGCCGTGCGACGATGCCGATGGAGCGCACCACGATGGGCGATGCGGTGCGTCGCGCGGCGGTGGCGCGCATCGGGTGCGCCTACACGATGGTCAGGCGCACCGGGTGCGAGTCGCCGGTGCGGGGTGGGCATCGAGAGCCTGGCCCACTCCGACGGCCTCCAACTGGCGCAGAGTGTCGGCGACGTCCTCGTGGTCCTCGGTGAGGAACTGCGCGGCGAAGTCGATGACGGCGCGGGCGACGCCTTCCGCCGTGTCCGGTCCGGCCTGCGCCCAGCTCCGCAGCGAGGTCACGAAGACGCGTCCGAGGGCCTCCAGGGCGAAGGTGTCCGCGCAGGGCTCGCCCGCCTCCGGGCCGGGCAACGCGGTGACGGGGACGACGATCCGTTCGACGACGTCGACGAGCAGCTCGGGCATCCGCGGCTCGCCGCTGGCGAACTCGCGGTCGGCTTCGACGTCGTCGGCCTGGACGGCCCGGAGGTAGCTGAACGCGCTGATGGCCGCGTCCGGGCTCATCGGGGCGAGCGGCATGTCGGTGGTGGGCATGATGGCTCCTCACGTACAGGGCGCCGCGCCGATCGCGGCGGCCTCATAAGCGATCTGGTGACCTCCTGGGTCGAGGACGGGATGCTCGCCAACCCCGAGCCGCGCAAGACCAGCGCGCACGGCAGCGATCTGCGAGTGTTCCTCCCGGAGCGACGTGAGTTGTAGACCTCTCGAAGCTCGAGAGCGTGCCCCGCTGGGGCGCATCCCGCTACGGTCGCTGATCCGCGTCGTGCTGTACCTGTGGCTGATCGACGACACGATCCCACAACAGCCGTGGGGGAGCGTTGGCCTGTGCGCGGCGGGCTAGGCCGGTGCGGTAGTCGCCGGGCAGGCCGGTCAGGGTCGGACACGCCTGGCGCCCCGGTCTCCCTGCTGTCTAAACCGGGCCGGGATCGGCCTCGCCGAACGGGCCCGTCACGTCGCACGGGCGCGGCTGTGCCGCACGGCCGGGCAGATGGCCGGGGGTCGGACACCTGGCTGACATACGGCGAGCAGAAGCACCACGTCCACCTCACCCTCGCCGCCCTCACCGCCGCCCGGACCGACGTCGACCAGACCCTCTCCCCCGAATGACCGCGTTCGTCTTACACGACCTGGGCAGCCGCCGGGAGTCCCGCGCCTGGTTCGCCACGGCCGCCCGGGCCGCTTGCCCAGGTACGCCATCCAGTCGTGGTCTACCAGGCCATTCAGTACGACCAAGACGACAACGTCCTGGCGGCCACGACCACCGTCGTCCCTTCCCGGCATCCGACTCCCGAGGGCTGGGACACCCGGATGCACGCGCGTCGAACGACAGATCACAGCCGGCGTGCTCCCATCACGACGGCGACACCGAGCAGGCGTGCCGCCGTACGGTCGCCGCCCTGACCGCGCTGCCCAGCGAGTACCGCACCGGCCTGGTCCGCCGCCGCGGCCTGGACCTGTACGAGGCGATCCCAGCTCAGCACCACTACGAGCGCGCCGTACGCGACTTGAGGGACGCCCTGGCTGCCTGACCCGTGGGCGGTCGCGGCGCTCCCTCAGGGGTGGGCCTTGCAGGAAGGGTGATCCATACCTGGTCCGGTATGGGGCAGGACAGTGAGGAAGGCGGCGGCCAGGCCGCGCAGCACGGCTAGGCTGCTGCGTCCACCCAGGGTTCCGGCTGGGGCGTCCTGGTGGCCTACGAGCCGCTGAGTGGCCGGCTGGTCGTCGAGCAGGTCTACGACCACCAGGGCAACGTCGGCCAGGGCTCCACCCCGATCCTGGAGTTCGACGCCTGGGAGCACGCCTTCTACCTGCAGTACAAGAACCAGAAGGTCGACTTCATCGACGCCATGTGGGCCGTCGTCAACTGGCAGGACGTGACCAAGCGTTACGCCGCCGCCAAGGAGCGCGGCAACAGCCTCCTGCTCAAGCCGTGACGCGGTAGCAGCGCCCCCGCAGACGTCCTGCTCGTGATCGTCTTCTCACCCTTCACGTAGCACCGTGCTGGGCTTCGGCGTCCTCGATGAGTTCGCGCAGCCGGTCGCGCTCCGGTTGGCGCTGGATGAGGCTTTCGACGTAGGCGGACATGCCGCGCCTGCCGGTGCGTGCCTTGAGGGCGGCGATGGTGCCTTCGTGGAGGGAGACGGCTTGCCGTTGCCGTACCAAGCCCTCGGAGACACAGGCGTGCGGTAGTGCGGCCGGGGCTTTTGGGCGATATACAGTTATTTGGCCGTCCCAGCTTACCGTCAGGCCTGATTCTTTGGAGTCCTTCCGATGACGTCGATGAGCCGCCTGACATGAGGCCCCACCCGACGCGGGGGCGGATCACGGCGCTGGACGCCTACGACATCCGGTTTCCCACGTCTCGTCGGTTTGAAGGGTCGGACGCGATGAATCCCGATCCGGACTATTCGGCGTCCTATGTGATCATCCGCACCGATGCCGGGGACGGGCTGGAGGGCCATGGGTTCTGCTTCACCATCGGCCGGGGCAATGAGGTCGAGGTGGCGGCGATCAACGCCTTGCGCCCGCATGTGGTGGGGCTGCGGCTGGGAGAGGTCCTGTCCGACCTCGGCGGGTTCTGCCGCTCGCTCGTCGGCGACAGTCAGCTGCGATGGCTGGGGCCGGAGAAGGGCGTGGTGCACATGGCCATCGGGGCCGTGGTGAACGCTGTGTGGGACCTGTACGCGAAGCGGGAGGAGAAGCCGCTGTGGAAGCTGCTGGCCGACCTCGCGCCCGAGCAGGTGGTCGCGTTGATCGACTTCCGTTACGTGGAGGACGCGCTGACCCCCGATGAGGCGCTGGGGATTCTGCGGCGGGCGCGGGCCGGGATGGGGGAGCGGGAAGCGCTGCTGCTCGCCGAGGGGTATCCGGCCTATGCCACGTCTCCTGGCTGGCTCGGCTACCCGGACAGCAAGGTCGCCGGGTTGGCCCGGGAGGCCGTGGACAGTGGGTTCACGCAGATCAAACTCAAGGTCGGCGCCGATCCGGAGGACGATGAGCGGCGGTGCCGTACCGCGCGGGGAGTGATCGGCCCCGGGGTGCGGATGGCTCTGGACGCCAATCAGCGCTGGGGGGTCGCCGAGGCGGTCGGGCGGATCCGGCGGCTGGCGGAGTTCGACCCGTACTGGATCGAGGAGCCGACCAGCCCGGACGACATTCTCGGGCTCGCGGCGATCCGCCGGGAGGTGGCGCCGGTGCTGGTGGCGGCGGGCGAACATGTGCACAACCGGGTGATGTTCAAGCAACTGCTCCAGGCGGGCGCGCTCGACTTTCTGCAGTTGGACGCCTGCCGGGTCGGGGGAGTCAACGAGAACCTGGCGATCCTCCTGCTCGCGGCCAAGTTCGGGATCCCGGTGTGCCCGCACGCGGGAGGGGTGGGGCTGTGCGAACTCGTGCAGCACCTGGCGATGTTCGACTATCTGGCGGTCTCCGGCACCCTGCAGGGCCGGGTCATCGAGTACGTGGATCATCTGCACGAGCACTTCCTCGACCCGGCCGTGATCGTCCGGGGTCGGTACGCGGCCCCGACCGCCCCCGGCTTCAGCTCGGCGATGCGGCCCGAGTCGCTCGCCACGTACGCGTTCCCCGGCGGCGCCGCCTGGCAGGTCCCGTACGAGGAGTCCGCTGCTGGACCGTACGACGAGTCCTCTGCTGGACCGTACGACGAGCCCCCGGCTGAAGGGCCCTCGGCATGAACACCGGGGAGGAATTCCAGGGGTTGACCGCGATCGTCACCGGCGGGGCGTCCGGGATCGGGCTGGCCACCGCCGAGACCCTGGCCGTGAGGGGGTGCCGGGTGGCGGTGCTCGACCGGGTTCCCGGGCCCGTGCCCGCGTGGCTGCACCCGGTACAGGCCGATGTCGGGGACGCCGTATCGGTGGCCGATGCCGTGAGCCGGGTGGCGGAGCTGTTCGGAGGCCTGGATGTGGTGGTCAACAACGCCGGCATCGGCGCCCAGGGCACCGTCGAGGACAACGCGGACGACGAATGGCACCACGTGCTGGACATCAATGTGCTCGGCATCGTCCGCACCAGCCGGGCGGCACTGCCGTATCTGCGCCGGTCTCCCAGCGCGGCCGTCGTCAACACCTGCTCGGTCGCGGCGCTGGCCGGGCTGCCGCAGCGGGCGCTGTACGCGGCCAGCAAGGGCGCGGTGCTCGCGCTGACCCTGGCGATGGCCGCCGACCACATCGGCGAGGGCATCCGGGTCAACTGCGTCAACCCCGGCACCGTGGACACCCCCTGGGTGCGCCGGCTGCTCGAACACTCCGACGACCCGGAAGCCGAACGCGCCGCTCTCGTCGCCCGCCAGCCCACCGGCCGTCTGGTCACCGCCCAGCAGGTCGCGGACGCCATCGCTTATCTCGCCGGGCCGCTGGCCGGTGCCACCACCGGGACGGCACTCGTCGTGGACGGAGGGATCCAGGGCATCCGCACACGTCCGGACACCTTCCACTGACCTGACCTGACCTGACCTGACCTGACCTGACGTGACCGACCACCGACCGACCGCTGACCGACCACTGACCACTCACTCGGAGCCGAGCACCATGAAGCGACGCATCGCCGCTGTCGGAACAGTCCTCGCACTCGGCTGTGGGCCGGCCGTCACCGCCTGCGGCGGGGACACGAGCAGCACCGACGCCACCGCTTCGGGCGAGGTCGGGGTGGTGCTGCCGCTGCTGACCTCACCGTTCTGGGAGTCGTACGACTCCTACATCCCCGAGCAGGCCGCCGCCCAGGACGTCCGCCTGCTTCAGACGGTGAACTCCGACTCCGATCCGAGCAAACAGATCACCGACATCCAGAATCTGCTCGCCCAGGACGTGAAGGGCCTGGTCGTCTCGCCGCTGGACTCCGCGGCGATCGTCGCCGGGCTGAACGCGGCGCAGCGCAAGGACGTGCCGGTGGTCGCCGTCGATGTGGCGCCGGACAAGGGCAGGGTGGCGATGGTGGTCAGGGCCGACAACCGTGCCTACGGGGAGAAGGCCTGTCGGCACATCGGCGACGCGGTGAAGACGGGCAAGGTCGTACAGATCCAGGGCGATCTGGCGTCGGTCAACGGGCGGGACCGGTCGGAGGCGTTCAGCGCGTGCATGAAGAAGGACTACCCAGGCATCAGGGTGCTGGACGTTCCCGCCGCCTGGAAGGCGGAAAGGGCGGCGGCCGGTCTGGAGGCGCTGTACACCGCCAACCCCGATATCAAGGGCATCTACATGCAGGCCGGCGGTGTGTATCTGGCCCCCACGCTGAGCACGCTGCGGCGGCACGACGCGCTGGTGGCGGCCGGTAGTCCCGGGCACGTCGTGATCGTGTCCAACGACGGCATCCCGCAGGAGCTGGATGCGATCCGCAAGGGTCTGATCGATGCGACCGTCTCCCAGCCGGCCGACCAGTACGCCAAATACGGCATCTACTACATCAAGCGGGCGATGGAGGGCGAGACCTTCCGCCCGGGCCCGACCGACCACGACAGCACCATCGTCCGGCTGCCCAGCGGAATCCTGGAGGACCAGCTTCCGGCACCGCTGGTGACCGAGGACAACGTCGACGACGCGTCGCTGTGGGGCAACCAGATCGGCAAGAGCTCCTGACCCGGGAGAGCGTCTCCCCGGGCCCCCGGGAAGCGAGACCGCGATGAACCGGACGCCACCGACCGACCCCCGCGCCGATGACGCCGGTCGCCGCGCGGTGGCCGAGGCCCACGGGGTCCACAAGCGCTACGGGCCCACCGTGGCCCTGGACGACGTGGGGATCGCCGTACGGGCCGGTGAGTCGCACGCCCTGGTCGGCCGTAACGGGGCCGGCAAGTCGACCCTGGTGGCCGTCCTGACCGGACTGCAGCGGCCGGACCGTGGCGTCGTTGTGTTCGACGGCGAACCCGCGCCCGGCCCGGCGGACCGTGAGGCGTGGCAGCGGCGGGTCGCCTGCGTCTACCAGCAGTCGACGATCATCCCTGATCTCACGGTCGCCGAGAACCTGTACGTCAACCGGCAGCCCACGGGGCGAGGCCAGATGATCAGCTGGCGGCGGATGCGCGCGGCGGCCCGCGAGCTGTTGGACGAATGGGGTGTGGAGGTCGACGAGAACGTGCCGGCCGGCCGCCTCACCGTCGAGGACGCCAAGATGGTGGAGATCGCGAGGTCGATCTCGCGCGGAACCCGGTTCATCATTCTGGACGAGCCGACCGCCCAGCTGGACAGCCGGGCGATCGACCGCCTGTTCACCCATGTCCGGCGGTTGCAGCGGGCCGGGATCACCTTCCTCTACATCTCTCACCATCTGGAGGAGGTCTACGCCGTCTGCCAGGTCGTCACCGTCCTGCGGGACGCCCGCTGGATCACCACGGCGCCCGTGGGCGAGCTGGGCCGGACCGAACTAGTCGAGGCGATGACCGGAGGGCGGGGCGCGGGTGCGGTCCCCGGCTCCGGCGCGATCCGGCCGCGGTCGGCGGACGCGCCCGTGGCGGCACGGGTGCACGGGCTGAGCGGCACGCATTTCACTGACGTCAGCTTCGTCGTCCGGTCCGGCGAGACGGTGGGGCTGACCGGGCTCGCGGGCTCCGGAAGCCATCAGGTCGCCGAGGCGCTGGCCGGGCTGTACCGGCCCGACAGCGGGCGGATCGAGGTGCTCGGCCGTCCGACGCGGCCGGGCAGTGTTCCCTCGGCGCTCGCGGCGGGCGTGGGCTGTGTGCCGCGCGACCGGCACCATGAAGGGCTGGTACCGGAACTGTCGGTGGCCGAGAACGCCTCCCTGAGCATCATGGACCGGCTGGGGCGGCTCGGCGTGATCTCGCGCCCGGCCCGGGACGCCTTCGCCCGGCGGACGATCACCGGTCTCGACATCACGACGGACGGCCCCCACCAGCCGGTCAAGGACCTGTCGGGCGGTAACCAGCAGAAGGTCGTCATGGGCCGGGCGCTGGCCACCGACCCGGCGGTACTGGTGCTCATCAACCCGACGGCGGGTGTCGACGTGCAGTCCAAGCGGGCGCTGCTGTCGGTCGTCGACCGGGCCAGGGCCGCGGGACGCGCGGCGCTCGTCGTCTCGGACGAGCTGGCGGATCTGCGGAGCTGTGACCGCGTCCTGGTGATGTTCAACGGTTCTCTCGCCGCCGAGTACACCGTCGGCTGGACCGACGAAGAACTGGTGGCCTCGATCGAAGGGGTCGGCACCGGCCATGAGTGACACCGCGCCGAACGGCCCGACGAGCGGCGGCTCGATGCCGGGTGGTCCGATGCCGGGTGATGGGCCGGACAGAGCTGTCGGCCGTCCCGTCCGCGTGATCGCCCTGGGGCGGATCCGGGACCTGGCGCTGCTGCCCGCGGTGCTCCTGCTGCTGGTCATCGGGGCGGTCAGCAACGACAGCTTCCTTGAGCGGGACAACCTGCTGAACGTGCTCAGCGCCTCCTCGGCGCTCGGACTGCTGGTGCTCGCCGAGGCGATGATCCTGATCAGCGGCAAGATGGACCTCTCGCTGGAGTCGATCGCGGGGCTCGCCCCGGCCCTCGGCTTCATGGCCGTGATCCCGGCCGCCTCGGCGGGGTTCGGCAGCGAGCTGCCCGTCTGGTTCGGCCTGCTGATCATTCCGCTCACCGGGGCGCTGATCGGCGCCGTGAACGGTCTGCTGATCGTCAAGCTCCAGCTCAACGGATTCATCGTGACCCTGGCGATGAACATCGTGCTGCGCGGAGTCCTGGTCGGCATGGTGTCCGGCAAGACCTTGTTCGACGCCCCCACCGCGCTCCTGGCCCTCGGGTCCGACACCTGGCTCGGCGTCCCCGTCTCCGTGTGGGTGACCGGCGCCTGTTTCGCGGTCGCCGGGTGGGTGCTGCGCTACCACCGGCTGGGACGCGCGGTGTACGCGGTGGGCGGCAACGCCCCCGCGGCGCGGGCGGCGGGCATCCGGGTCGACCGGGTGGCCTGGGGAGTGCTGGTCATCGGCGGGACGTTGGCCGCGGTGGCCGGTCTGGTGATCGCCGGACGGGTCGGGGCGATCAACGCCAATCAGGGACAGGGCCTGATCTTCACCGTGTTCGCGGCCGCTGTCATCGGCGGCATCAGCTTGAACGGCGGCAAGGGCTCCCTGGCCGGGGCGCTGCTCGGGGTCCTGCTGCTGGGCATGCTGGAGAACCTGCTCACCCTGGCGCAGGTGTCGTCCTTCTGGATCCAGGCCATCTACGGCGCGATCATCCTGGTGGCGCTCATGATCGCCCGGCTCACCACCGGCGAGGGCCAGGAGTAGGGCGAGGCCCAGGCGCGGTCCGAGGGGGGAGCAGCGCCGGGCGATACCTCATAGAATGACTCATATGCCATCCGTCAGATGGGACGGCCGTCATTATGTTCCCCAAGGAGGCAACAACGGACGGAACGCACGGGCCGTTCGAGATGGCGAATGTGGCGGCCGCGGTGATCGACGCGAACGGCACGGTCATCGGCTGGACGGGGGCCGCCGAGCGGCTCCTGGGATACGGCGCGGCGGAGATCCTCGGCGGCTCCGCCGCCACTCTGCTGGCGCAGCCCGAGGACGCGTCACGGGCGGCCGAGGTCGCCGAGGAGTGCGGGACCCGGGAGAGCTGGGGCGGCCTGGTGGGCGCCCGGCACCGTGACGGCCACCGTCTTGAGGTCGGGCTGCGGGTGACCGCGATGTCCGACACCGACGACCGCAAAACCTGGCTCGTCTCGGCGATCGACGTGGCGAAGGCTCCGACCTGGGCGGTCAGCGGGGAGGTGCTGGAGGGCTTTCTCACCCGCTCACCGCTCGGCATGGCCGTGCTCGGCCCGGACCTGCGGTACGTGTGGATGAACGACACCCTGGAGCGCTACGGCGGTGTGCCGCGCGAAGAGCGGCTCGGGCGCCGGATGTCGGAATCGTTGCCGGGCCTGAACACCGAGGCACTCGAAGCACAGATGCGGCGGGTGCTGGAGACCGGCGTGCCGGTCGTCGACTACGAGTACCGGGGCTGGACCTGGGCGGATCCGCACCGGGAACACGCCTACTCCACCTCCTTCTTTCGGCTCGACGCCCCGGACGGCAGCCCGCTGGGCGTGTGCTACATGGGCATGGACGTCACCGACAGATGGCGGGCCCGGGAGCGCCTGGCCCTGCTCAGCGAGGCCAGCGCCTGTATCGGGGGCACGCTGAACGTGATGCGGACCGCCCAGGAGCTGGCCGACTTCTCGGTGCCGAGGCTTGCCGACTTCGTGACCGTCGATCTGCTGGAAGCGGTGCTGCACGGTGAGGAACCCAGTTCGCGGCCGTCCGACGGCACGTATCCGGCGCGGCGTGCCGGGCAGCAGTCGATCCACGAGGGCTGTCCGGAATCGGTGATCGCCATCGGCGACCCCATCGCCGCCCCCATGTCGTCGCCGTACATCCAGAGCATGGTCAACGGCACCTCGATGCTGGATCCGTGTCTGGACCCAGACACCACTCCGTGGGTCGCCGAGGACCCGGCCCGGGCCGCGAGTATCAGGGAGTTCGGGATGCCCTCGGCGATGTGGGTGCCGCTGTCCGCGCGCGGCACCGTGCTGGGAGTGGCCACCTTCATCCGTACGGAGCATCCGGATCCGTTCGAGGAGGACGATCTGCTGCTCGCCGAGGAGCTTGTCAGCCGGGCCGCGGTGTGGGTGGAGAACGCCCGCCGCTACACCCGTGAGCACGCCGCGGCGCTGGCGCTGCAGCGCAGTCTGCTCCCGCAGGGGCTGAACGGCGGGACCGCCATGGAGGTGGCCTCGCGCTATCTGCCGGCCGATGCCCGGGAAGGGGTGAGCGGCGACTGGTTCGATGTGATCCAGCTGTCCGGCGCCCGGGTCGCCCTGGTCGTCGGTGACGTGGTCGGGCACGGCCTCAACGCCGCGGCGACCATGGGCAGGCTGCGTACCGCCGTACAGACGCTCGCCGACATGGACCTGCCGCCCGATGAGCTGCTGGCCCACCTGGACGACCTGGTGATCCGCCTGACGGAGGAGAAGGGCGGCGACGACGAGCCCATCGCCACCGCGGTACTGGGCGCCACCTGCCTCTACGCCGTCTACGACCCGGTCACCCAGCTGTGCACCATGGCCCGGGCCGGACATCCGCCGCCCGCCGTGGTCACCCCCGCCGGCAAGGTCGTCTTCCCGAACCTTCCGGCGGGCCCTCCGCTGGGCCTCGGCTCGTTGCCCTTCGAGTCCGCCGAGATGTCCCTCCCCGACGGAAGCCTGATCGCCCTCTACACCGATGGCCTCATCGAGAGCAGTGACCAGGACATCGACGTCGGGCTGTCCCGCCTCAGCGATGTGCTCGCGCAGTCCGGCCTGCCGCCGGAGGAGCTGTGCTCGGCGGTCGTGAACAAACTGCTGACCGGCCCGCAGACCGACGACGTCGCTCTGCTCCTGGCCCGGCCGCATGCGCTGGGCGCCGACCGGGTCGCCTCGTGGGACCTGCCGACGGACCCGGCGTTCGTCTCGAGCGCCAGGGAGCTGGCCGTTCGCCAGCTCCTCGGATGGGGGCTGGAGGACCTGGTGATGACCACGGAACTGGTGGTCAGCGAGCTGGTCACCAACGCCATCCGGCACGGCACCGCACCCGTCAGGCTGCGCATGATCCGGCATGACAAGTTGATCTGCGAGGTGTCCGACGCCAGCAACACCTCGCCCCGGATGGGCCATGCGCGGACCACCGACGAGGGCGGCCGGGGGTTGTTCCTGGTCGCCCAGCTGACCCGCCGTTGGGGTACGCGCTACACCCGGGCCGGAAAGATCATCTGGGCCGAGCAGGACCTGCCGAGGCGGGTGGGCGGGCGACCGGGCGGGCGCTGACGGCCCGGGTGGCCCGGGTGCTTGAGAGCCCCTCGCGATCGAGCCCCACGCGTCATGCAGCTGCTCTGCACGGGCTGTCCGGGAAACCAAGGGGAACGCCGGGTGAATGGAAAACCGAGATGGGCTGAGAAAGGCTGACAAGTAAGGAGAAAGTCATAGAAGAGCTGAGAAGGGCCAAGTAGGGGTGAGGCGTCGACTGTCGTTCGACCTGCAGAAATGTCATGGAACAAGCAGGGGCGAGGAAGCCTGCCCAGGAACTCTTTCGGCTCGGCGTGCGTGGATGGCGATGATCCGGGAGCTTCACCAGGCCACGTCTCGCCGCGCTGCCCTTGCAGCCGAGGCCGTGGATCGCCGCGCGTTCCTGGCCCGGCAGGGCCGCACGGTGCTTCACGCGTGGGCGAACGTCATCCGGGACCTGGCCGCCGAGGCGACCATGTACGCACACGTTGCGGCCCCGTACAGGGCCCCGGCGCGCCATAGACTCATCACGAACGCTGCTGGTTGTGGGCCGGGCGCATCCCTTTCACGAGGAGATGGAGCCCCCATGGCCAACTGCTGCGGCTCGTCCCGCTGCACCTGCCGGGTCATCGCCGGCCCCGGCATCACCGTCGACGGCAACGGTTCGCCCGGCGCACCGTACGTCATCGGCGGTGGTGGCGGAGGCACGACCGTCGTCGAGGCCGGGACGGGAGTGACGGTGACCGGCACGGGCACGGCGGCTGACCCGTACGAGGTCAGTGCTGTGCCGCCCGAGACCGGATGCGGCCTGACCGGCGCCGGCTCGCCGCTCGCCGCCGTGGTCGCCGCCTGGCCGTACCCGTGCGACGCCGACACCAGCGCGGGCGGGGTCTACTGCGATAGCGCGGGCCAGCTTCGCTCCGAGCCTCGCGGGATGGTGACCATTCAGCAGGACCAGCAGACTCTCAATGTCGCTGACGTTGCTGTGCCTGTGCTGCAGGACACCGAGGTCGCCACCCACCAGCACACGGTGACCAACCCGGACGCGTGTCGGCCCGCATTCGTGATCACCGAGGTGGAGGCGGACGTGGGCGCTGTCACGTTGGTTGACCGGGTGGGATGATCTTCTGGTTGATCGTGCTGGAGGGGGCCGTTCGTGGGGGCCGTGTCGCTGTCGTACAAGGGGCACCGGTGCCCGGTCGAGGTGATCTCCCACTGCGTGTGGCTGTATCACCGCTTCCCGCTGTCGTTCCGCGAGGTCGAGGAGCTGATGCTCGAGCGGGGGATCGTAGTCTCCTACGAGACGGTGCGTCGCTGGTGCGCCAAGTTCGGGCAGCCCTACGCAGGCGCGCTGCGCCGCCGGCAGCCACGGCCCGGCGACACATGGCACCTGGACGAGGTCTTCATCAAGATCAATGGAGAACAGCAGTACCTGTGGCGGGCCGTCGACCAGGACGGCAACGTCCTGGTGCAGAAGCGCCGGGACAAGGACGCGGCCAGGCGCTTCTTGCGCCGCCTGCTGGAGAAGACGCGCATGGTGCCGCAGGTGGTCGTCACCGACAAGCTCCGCTCCTACGGCGCCGCCCACCGCGAGGTCATGCCCTGCGTCGAGCACCGCCAGTCGAAGTACCTGAACAACCGGGCCGAGAACAGCCACCAGCCCACCAGGCAGCGCGAACGGGCGATGAAGGGCTTCCGCTCAGTGGGCGGGACCCAGCGGTTCCTGTCTGCGTTCAGCGGTATCTCGCCCCACTTCCGACCCCGCCGACACCTGATGCCCGCACACGACTACCGCGCCGAAATGACCGTCCGCTTCGCAATCTGGGAGCAGATCACCGGCGTCACCAGCCTGCCCACCGCACCGTGAGCACACAGCGGGAACCGGGAACCACCCCACCACGACGCACCATCAGACAGCCACCCACCCACCAACG
Organism: Streptomyces bottropensis ATCC 25435; assembly: GCF_000383595.1. Classification (NCBI taxonomy): domain Bacteria; kingdom Bacillati; phylum Actinomycetota; class Actinomycetes; order Kitasatosporales; family Streptomycetaceae; genus Streptomyces; species Streptomyces bottropensis. Next base: position 5,385,308 of record NZ_KB911581.1, read on the forward strand.
TGACAGCGCCTTCACCTGCTCATCGAACGGCGAAGCGGGAAGCGTCAGCATCTCAGCCAGTGACGAGCTGAAGATCTGGGTCACCTGCTAGTGACCTGAGTCGGACCGAGCTCGCCTTCCAGCAACTGCTCGCCGACCGGAGGGCGACGGCCACAGCGGAGCAGACGACGCGGGATGCCGGTCAGCCCGGCGTACGGCTGCGCTGCTACCTGGACCTGCGCCCAGCAGTTCACTGCGGCCGCCGTGGCCGACCCGGCCATGAAGCCGATCACGGCCCGGCCCTGACTCATGACAGGGCGCCGCCTTCGCCGAACAGCGGCACCTCCTGGACGTCGACGTCCGCGCGGATGCGGTGGCGGCGGGCCGGGTGCCGCCACCGGCCGACACTGTCGTGGGCGACATCGACGCCGACTTCCATCACGACATCCGGCTGCACCAGGACGGCATCGAGGGTGCGCTGCGCTCCCCAGCCTGCCGAGAACGTCCAGCCCGTCCATGGATGCGCGCCGCGCGGCGGGTCCAGATGGCCAGCACAGCGCGGTCGGGTCGGTTGCCCGCCGGGTCGTAGTGGCCCAGCAGCAGCGTGCGGGGCGCGGTGAGCGACCCGGTGAACCGCGCCGATCACGGCTTCGGTGGTGACCGTCATGTGGGGCGGCAGGCGGGGCGGTCGAAGGTCGGAAATTCTCTGTTAACGAGTTGGACCCGGTGTGTTGACCGGTCGGCAGTCTCGGTGCTTCACTTCCGGAACCGGTACCGAAACCGGTTCCGGGATCGCTTCCGGTATCGGTTCCGCGAGTCTCTGTACGATCGGCCCTTCGGTGCGGGAGTCCATCCCGGCCGCTGATGGGAGGGAGAGGAGGTGGCATGGGAATCACCATCGCTGACGTCGCCGCGCGGGCCGGGGTGAGCAAGACGACGGTCTCGCGGGTGCTGAACGGCAAGGGCGAGATCCACGAGAGCACCGTCGTGAAGGTGCGCGAGGCGATCTCGGAGCTCGGCTATGTGCCAAGTGCCGGGGCTGTGGGGCTCGCTCGCGGCACGACACAGATGATTGGCATGCTGGTCCCTGATCTGGCCTGGGTCTGGTCCGGCATCGTGCAGGCGGTCGTCGACACGCTGGAGAGCGAGGGCTTCGGACTGCGCATGCTGACCTGGAACCGCGGTGAGGAGTCTCTGCGCAGGCTGGGCCTGCAGGTCGCTGCGAAGTCGTTCGACGGTCTGCTGGTGCTCGAGCCCGAGGGGGCCCTGGGATACATCACGGAACTGCACGAATCGGGGCTGCCGGTGGTGCTGATCGACGACCGCTTCCAGCGGCCGGGATTCCCCTACGTGGCCACCACCAACCGGGAGGGCGGCGAACAGGCCGCGCGGCACCTGCTGGAGATCGGGCGCCGTCGTCCTTTGGTGGTGACCGGTCCCGAGGCGTACGGCTGCACCCGGGAACGGCTGGGCGGCTTCGTGGATGTCTATGCTCAGGCCGGGATCGAGCTCGACCAGCGCCGCATCATCTGCGGTGACTTCCAGTTCGAAGACAGCCGGAGCGCGGTCGCGCAGGCTCTCGCGGACGGCGTGGAGTTCGACGCGGTCTTCGGGCACAACGACCCCTCGGCGGCCGGCGTGCTCGCCGCATTGCACGGCGCCGGCCTTGAGATTCCGCGGGATGTCGCCGTGGTGGGCTTCGATGACGTCGAGCTGGCGTCATACACCTATCCGGCACTGACCACCATCCGCCAGCCGATGCGGGAGATGGGTGAGGCGGCGGCGCGTCTGCTCCTGGACCATGTGCGCAGATCGCCGGAAGCCGCCCCCTCGCGCACCATTCCGACCAGCCTCGTGATCCGTGGATCGACATGTAAGCCGACCTTAAACTGACGCGACGTCATCGCGAGGCCCCCGTTTCCGCGAGCCCCAAGGGCTCAGTCCCGCCCTCCGGGCCGGGCGGGGCCCTCGGCCGCACCAGGTGGACGTGCGAGTCGTCACCGTTCCTGAACCGTCCGTCTCCGCCGTCCTTTCCGGCCCCGTAGGCGGGGACGGACTCCAGCCGGCCGTGGGACTGACCGACACCGGCCCTCGGGCGGGCCGGTGAGTCGTCCAGGTCCACCTGAAGCCGCTGCGCACAACCCGACCGGCCTGTCCGCCTGCCGGCTTCAGCGCCATCCACGCGGAACGAGGATCACGCGTCACCGCCGAGGGTGCACGTGCCCGTCCGCGCTTTCCCTGTCCCGGTAACCGCACGGTGGCGCCTGGCGCACCCTGCCCGGCCGCTACCGGCTCCGCGTCGGACACTCCAGCCGTGACCTGTGGCCGACCGTGGCCGTCGCCGCCGGCCACCGAAGGTCTCCGACCTGTGGCCTGACCCTGCCGGTCACCCCACAGCTCTTTCCCCCGCCACCCCCGAGTCCTGTACCGCTCAACGGCAAAAGGAGCCGCACGATGCGTACCACCACCCGTCACACCGCCAGAACCCTGCAAGTCCTCTGCGTCACCGTCACGGCAGCCCTGCTGGCCACCGGCTGCGGCCGGGATGAGGACTCCGGTCCCGGCAACGACGCTCCCGCCGAGATCGGCAGCGGCAAGGCCAAGGGCAAGGTCGTCATGTGGTCGATGGGCGACCAGGCCGACACCGTGCTGGAAGACCTGGCTAAGAAGTTCGAGCAGGAGAACCCGGACGCCGACGTCAAGATCACCGCAGTTCCGTGGGGCTCCGCCCACGAGAAGCTGACCACCGCGATCGCCGGCGGCAACACACCGGACATGTCCGTGATCGGCTCCACGTGGATGGCCGAACTGGCCGCCATGAAGGGCTTCCAGGCCACCCCGGCCTCGTTCAAGGCGTCCTCGTTCTACCCGGGCCAGTGGGACACCACCAAGTACAAGGACACCCCCTACGGAGTGCCGTTCGTCGCGGACACCCAGGTGGTCTACTACCGCACCGACCTCACTGCGAAGGCCGGCATCGAGGGAGCCCTGGCCGGGGACTGGGACGGTTACCTAAGGGACCTCAAGGCCATCCAGGACTCCGCCGGCAAGCAGAACCCCGATCTGAACCATGCCTCCAGCCTGGCGATGGGCTTCAACTCCTGGATTTTCTGGCTGCCGCTGGTCTGGCAGCAGGGCGGTGACATATACGACGCCGAGACCGGGAAGTTCACCTTCGACTCACCCGCGGTCGGCAAGGCGCTGAAGTACTACGCGAGCACCCCCAAGCAGGGCCTGGCGCCGACCGACAAGACGGACAGCATGCAGGCTTTCCAGGAAGGACGAATTGCCGTCTACCAGGACGGCCCGTGGGTCGGCGGCAACCTCCGTAAGGACGCCCCGGCACTGGACGGCAAGTGGAAGACCATGCCGATGCCGTCCGGCGGGCAGCCCGCCGCGTTCGCAGGCGGCAGCGACCTGGCGGTGTTCAAGGACGCCGACAACCCCGACGCGGCATGGAAGTTCGTCGAGTTCCTGACCGAGTCCGCCAACCTCGCCGCCTACGCGAAGGGCTCGGGCGCCCTTCCCGCCTCCCCCGAGGCGTGGGACGAGGCGAAGCTCAGCAACGACGAGACGATGCAGGCGTTCGCCAAGCAACTCGAGGTCAGCAAGGCGCCGCCCGCCATCACGACCTGGCAGCAGATCGCCACCGCCATCGAGTCGGAGCTGGAAAAGCTCGTCCTGGGCAAGGCAACCGTCGCCGAGGTGCAGAAGACGCTGCAGTCCAAGGCCACCAGCATCGGCACGGGCCGCTGAACGCCGCCGCGTAAGCACCCCTCGGACGGACGGATGACCTCCATGTCCACGAACACTGTCGCGGGGCAGGGCGGCACGCGCGCCCAGCGGCCCCCGAACCCCAAGCGCCCGTCGAAACGCCGCGCCTCCTCGCTCAGGCAGACGACGCGAGGCCGGCAGACCCGCGCCGCCTGGATTCTGACCGCGCCCTTCCTCGCCCTGTTCGCGTCCTTCATGCTGCTGCCGTTGGTCTGGTCGCTGCTGATGAGCCTGACCGACACCAAGAGCGCCGACGTGCGCACCCCGCTGAACGTGTCGTTCACCGGATTCGACAACTACACGCGCCTGTTCCAGGACGAGCAGTTCCTCACGGCCCTGCGCAACACCGCGGTGTTCACCCTGGTGGGTCTGCCGCTGACGCTGGCCGCCGGGCTCGCCGCGGCGGTCCTCCTCGACCGCGGCATCCGCCGCTTCCGGGCGGTCTTCCGGGTGGGCTTCTACCTCCCGGTGATCACCAGCATCGTGGCCATCGCCGTGGTGTGGAAGACACTCCTGGAACCCCGCGTGGGACTGGTGAACACCGCTCTGGGCTGGTTCGGGATCGACGGGCCCGCATGGCTGGCGGACACCCGCTTCGCCCTGCCCGTCATGATCGTGATGGCTGTGTGGCGGAACCTCGGCACGGTCATGATCATCATGCTGGCCGGTCTGCAGTCCGTGCCCCACTCCCTAATGGAGGCGGCCGAGTTGGACGGGGCCGGGCCCTGGCAGCGGTTCTGGCGGGTCACCTTCCCGCTCCTGCGTCCCGCGCTGCTGCTGACCGCCGTGACCACGGGCATCGGCTATCTGCAGTTCTTCGACGAGCCGTTCGTGATGACCCAGGGCGGGCCGCTGGACTCGACGCTGTCAGCCACGATGTACACGTATCAGCAGTTCGGCAACGGCAACTACGACGTCGCCGCGGCCGCCGGCTATGTCGTCTTCGTCCTCATCGTGGCCCTGACCGTGCTGCAGTTCCGGATGCTGCGAGACAAGGACTGATGCCGATGAGCACGCTCTCCAGCCCCGCGACGGAACACTCGGGCACGGACCGGGCCCTGCGGCGCCGCCGCGTCCGGCAGACTTGGGGCCATCCGTGGCTGTATCTGCCGCTCACCGGCGTCCTGCTGCTGATGATCGCGCCGTTCTTGTGGATGCTGTCCGGCTCTTTCAAGCCCGAGGCCGATATCCGCAAGGTGCCCCCTGTCCTGATCCCCAGCCAGCCCACCACCGTCAACTACAGCGAACTGTTCAGCAGCCTCGACTTCACCGGCATGTTCGCCAACTCCGTGATCGTGGCCGTAGCCGTCACCGCCGGGAACCTCATCTTCTGCTCGATGCTGGGGTACGCCCTGGCCAAGCTGGACTTCCGCGGCCGACGCGGCGTCTTCGCCCTGGTCATGGCCACTCTCATGGTGCCGGGCCTGGTCACTTTCGTACCGCTGTACGTCGTGGTGGCCAATCTGGGACTGACCGGCTCCTTGCTCGGGCTGATCCTCCCGTTCATGGTCACACCGCTCGGGGTGTTCCTGATGCGGCAGTTCATCTCCACCCTGCCCGACGAACTCATCGACGCCGCCCGCGTCGACGGCTGCCGCGAACTAGCCATCTTCTGGAAGATCATCCTGCCACTGACCCGGCCGGCCCTCGCCACGCTGGGGATCATCACCTTCCTCGGCTCCTGGAACAACTTCCTCTGGCCGCTCGTCGTGGCCCAGAACGAGGACCAGTACACGCTCCCGGTCGGCCTCGCCCTGGTCAGCACCGGATCGGACTTCACCCGCTTCGGCATCCTCCTCGCCGGCAGCGTCGTCGTCCTGCTCCCGGTGATGATCGTCTTCCTCCTCTTCCAGCGCCACTTCGTGGCCGGCATCGCCACCACCGGCCTGAAGTGACACCCCGGCCCCCACACCACCGCCCGCCGCACCGCTCCAGCCCGGGGCCGAGGGCGGGCGAGCCCCGCCGCGCCAGGCGGCGGCGAGGGCACCCCGCCGTCGGCGATCAAACTCTCTGATCTGTGACGACTCATTACTTGGAGACCATCAATGGGACAGCCGGTCCGCTCTGCCGCCTACCTGGATCCGGACGCGTCCGTGGAAGCAAGGACCGAGGACTTGCTGTCACGGATGACCCTGCCGGAGAAGGTCGGGCAGTTGCTGATGCTCGACGCGCAACACGGGGACCTGGCGGACATCGTGTCGGCCAAGCTGGCCGGATCGGTCCTGCACGTGTCTCCCGCGCTGATGCCGGAGGCTATGGAACTGGCCCTGCGGACACGGCTCGGCATTCCGTTGCTGACAGCCGACGACGGCATCCACGGCCACTCGTTCTGGCCGGGCGCGACCATCTTCCCGACCCAGCTGGCCATGGCCTGCTCCTGGGATCCCTCCTTGCTCCACCGGGTGGCCCGTGCGGCCGCGACCGAGATCGCGACGACCGGAATCCACGGGACGTTCTCCCCGGTGCTGTGCATCACCCGGGACCTGCGCTGGGGCCGGATCAACGAGACGTTCGGCGAGGACCCGTTCCTGATCGGTGAACTCGGGGCGGCGATGGTGCACGGCTATCAAGGTGAGGGCCTCAGCGACCCGACAGCCGTGCTGGCGTACGCCAAGCACTTCGCGGGCTACTCCGAAACCATGGGCGGGCGCGACGCGAGCGAAGCCGATCTCAGCCCGCGCAAGCTGCGCTCGTGGTTCCTGCCCCCGTTCGAGCGGGCTGTTGGGGCCGGCTGCCGCGGCTTCATGCTCGGCTACCAGTCGATCGACGGGGTGCCCATCACCGCGCATCAGTGGCTGATCAACGACGTGCTCAAGGGCGAGTGGGGCTTCACCGGAACGCTGGTGACCGACTGGGACAACGTCGGCCGGATGGTCTACGACCAGCGGACCTGCGCCGACTACGTCGAGGCGGCGGCGGTCGCCGTCACCTCCGGGAACGACCTCATCATGGCCACGCCGCAGTTCTTCGAGGGCGCGCAGGAGGCGGTCGCCCGCGGCCTGATCGAGGAGAAACAGATCGATGACGCGGTACGGCGGGTTCTGCGGCTGAAGTTCGAGCTCGGACTCTTCGAGGACCCGCGTATTCCCGACCCCGACCGGCAGGCGCAGGTGATCGGCCGTCGCGCCCACGCCGACCTCAACCTCGAGACCGCCCGTCGTTCCCTGGTGTTGCTGCGCAACGCCGGGGTCCTGCCCCTCGAAGGCGGGCTGACCCCGGATGGAACCGGCCGCGCAGCGAGCCGAGGCAAACAGCGGACGATCGCGGTCATCGGTCCCAACGCCGACAGCCCGGAAGCCATGCTCGGCGACTGGGCGGGGGCCTCCGGACAGGTCCCGTGGATGCCCGAAGGCCACCCCCGCGAGTCGGTGGAGACGGTGCTCGACGGCCTTCGTGCCGTCGCCCCGGCCGACTGGACCATCACGCACGCCCGCGGTGCCGACATCGCGAGCCCTCACCAGGACCCCGAGTGGTCCGTTGGGCCCGACGGCCAACCACAGCCGCCCGTTTTCACCCCCGCCCCGGTCAACCAGGCACAACTCCGGGAGGCCACCGCCGCGGCAGAGGCCGCCGACTACGCCGTGGTGGTCGTCGGGGACACCATCGACCTCACCGGCGAGGTGCGCTCCACGGCCACGCTCGACCTCCAAGGAGGCCAGATCGCACTGCTGGACGCGGTCGCCGCCACCGGCACACCCGTGATCGTCGTACTGATCCAGTCCAAGCCGAGCACCCTCCCAGAGTCGGCACTGAACGCGGCGGCACTCGTCGAGGCGTTCAACCCGGGCATGCGCGGTGGCCGCGCCCTCGCCGAACTCCTCCTCGGACTCACCGAACCCAGCGGCCGTCTCCCGGTCTCCTTCGCACGTCACGTCGGACAGCAACCGGTCTTCTACAACCAGGTGCGAGGCCAGCACGGCAACCGCTACGCGGATCTCACCCAGGACCCCCTGTTCGCGTTCGGTGAGGGCCTCACCTACACCACCGTCACCTACTCCGACCTCGTCGTGCACGACGACGACGTCCCTGCCGACGGCACCGTCAGTGCCACGGTACGACTCACCAACAGCGGCGCCCGTCCGGCCCTGGAAACGGTCCAGGCATACATCAGCGACCTGACCACCAGTGTCACCTGGGCCGAGCAGGAGCTGAAAGCGTTCACCCAGGTCGAAATCCCTCCCGGCGCAAGCCTGGACGCCCGCCTCAGCGTCCCTGCCTCGCAGTGCTCACTCGTCACGGCCGACAACCGCCGGGTGGTCGAACCAGGTGAGTTCGCACTCCGTGTCGGCCCCAGCTCACGGCGGGAGCAGCAGCTGAGCGCAGGATTCCGCATCCGGACCTGATAGCCGTCTACGGCTTGAAGACCCCCGCCCCGCCAACCAGAGGGCCGGCGGGGCTGGGCCCCTCCGACATACCGAAAGGCACGCGTGTGTCCACCCCACCCCGCGATCCGCACTACCCCGTGGCGCACCTGCGCCCGCCCCGCAACTGGATCAACGACCCCAACGGGCTGGTCTTCCACGACGGTCACTACCACGTCTTCTACCAGTACAACCCGTACGGAGCGACCCACGCGAACATGCACTGGGGCCACTTTCGCAGCCCCGACCTGCTGACCTGGGAGCCGCTGCCGATCGCCCTGTCCCCGACCCCCGGCGGCGTGGACGCCGACGGCTGCTTCTCCGGCAACGCCGTCTCCGACGGCGACCGTCTCGTCGCTTTCTACTCCGCGCACCGCGAGGACCGCTCGCCCCAGCACCAGCCGGTCACCTGCGCCATCTCCCACGACGACGGCAGAAGCTTCAGCCCGCGGGGCGAACTGCTCATCCCGCAGCTGCCCGAGGGCTGCACCATGTACCGCGACCCGTACGTCTGGCGGCACGGCGACAACTGGCGGATGCTGGTCGGCGCTGCCCTCGCGGACGGCCGCGCCGCCGCCCTGCTGTACGACTCGCCCGACCTGGAGAACTGGACCTACCGCAGGCCGTTCGCGGCCCGCGAGCAGGAGCCCGTCGGTGGCGCCGGCCTGCACACCGGCGAGGGCTGGGAATGCTCCCAGTACCTCCCTGCGGTCTCGGGGCCCGGCGCCCTCATCTTCAGCGCGTGGAACCTCGACGACGGCCCGCAGTGCGTCGCAGCCCTCATTGGCGAGCAAAACGGCGATGTCTTCGAAGCTAGCCCACCCGTCCTCGTCGACCACGGCCCCGACTGCTACGCACCCGCGCTGCTGCACGCACCGGGCAACCGGTGGCTGCTCTGGGGCTGGGCGTGGGAAGCCCGCGACGAAGCCTGGACCGTCGCGGACGGATGGGCCGGCGTCCTCACCCTGCCCCGCGAGATCCACGTCGACGACGGCACGCTGCGCCAACAGCCCGCCACCGAACTGCTCGCCCTGCGCGGCGAGCACAGCATCCATGCCGCAGGCCAGACACACGGCCCGCAACCGGTGGACCTCGGCAGTGTGGGCCGCACCTTCGACCTGACGGCCCGCCTGGAGCCCACCGGAGAGGCCGGTTTGCGTCTGCTCACCACCCCGGACGGCTCCGAGTACCTCGACATCCGCCTCGACGCCGGTGCGGGCGAACTGGTCGTCGACCGTGACCACGCCTCACTGGACCCCCGGGCCCGCGGCGGCTCCTACCGGATGCCCTGCCCAACCACCCAGCCCGTCGACCTACGCGTGGTCGTCGACCACTCCATCGCCGAAATCTTCCTGACCACCACCGGCCAGGTCCTCACCCTGCGCTTCTACCCGACAGGGCAGGGCCCGTGGCGGCTTCAGGCCAACAGCATGCCGGGGACGCGCCTCGGCTACGCGATCGACGCGTGGGAGCTGAACCCGCTCGTAGTCAAGGAGCCGAGCACCGGTGACGCAGAGCCAGCGCCAACGTCGCCGTAGGGCTGGCTCTGACCCGATACTCCCGCTTTGCCGACGGCGCCAGGCGGGGAGCAAGGTGGCCCGTGGCCTGCCGGTAGGAGCGCAGCGCGGCGAGCTTGGACTCCCATGCCTCATCGCCCGGCTCCCACACCAGCCCGGCCTCCGGCGCGTCCAGCAGGGTCTTGCGCCGCTCCTAAGCTTGACTCTGTCGGGGATCTTGGTGCCGCCGAGGTCAGCTGCCCAGGGTTCGCCAGGACTTCGGCCGGGGTATCTCACGCTGGTCTAGATAGTCCTGGAAGGCAGTCGGCTGGCGGGGCGTGGGGGGTTCCTCGGTGGGTGGCAGTCCGCTGAGGCGCTCGATGTTCACTGCGCTGGCCGTCAAGACGTGCTGGATGTGGGCCTTTCCCTGTCCTCGGTAGCGGCAGCGTCGCATGCCGTGTCCGTGGGCGAACTCGTTGACCGTGCTCTCCACTCCGGAGCGGACCGCGTAGCGGGCCTTCCACTCGGGCGTTTGTTGTTCAGTGCGGACGCGGAGTTGCAGGTCACGGAGTTCTCGCGGCGGGAATCCCACGGTGCGGGCGTTGTCGGCGGTGCTGGTGCACTGGGTGCGGGTCGGGCAGGGGCGGCACTGGCTCTTGGTGAACCGTGCCACGATCAGAGGTGCCGCGGTGGGCGAGGAGGTCGGGTAGGGGCCGTGCCAGCCCGCGCTGACCTGTCCCTGGGGACAGGTGACCTGCTGCTTGTCGTAGTCGAAGTGGAAGTCGTCCCGGGCGAAGCCCTCGTTCCGGCGGTGCTGGCGGGTGGGGTTGCTCTTCAGCGGCCCGGAGACGGTGACCTGGTGTTCGCGGGCGGCTTGCTCCAGGTGGGGCAGGGAGGTGTAGCCGGCGTCGACCAGGTGCTCGTCGGGCAGGAGTCCGCGGCGGGAGAGGCGGGTGTGGATGCCGGGCAGGACCTTGCTGCCGTAAGTGGTGGCCGCGGTGGTGGCCACGTCCGTGATCACGTTGGGGCCGTCGGGGGCACAGGTCTCGGTCAGGTGAGCGGAGAACCCCTTCCAGCTGATGATGTGTCCGTGTCGCGCGTAGCGGGCCGAAGTGTCGTAGGGGGAGACGATGGTCCGGGACGAGGACGGCAGTCCGGACCCGCCTTCCGTTTCGGCAGTGCGCCAGCGCAGGTGTCCTGCGGCGTCACGGTGGTAGTTCTGCACCATGATCTGGCGCAGGGCCTGGACACGAGGACCGGACGTGTGGTCCGGACCATGCCGGTGGAGGTGTTCCAGGAGCCGGACGGCGTCGTTTCCGGTGGCGAGGATTCTGGTCTTGGGTTTGGTGGGGTTCTTGCCCAGGCGGACCGGCCGGCCGTAGCGGAGCCCCCAGTCCTCGTCGACCAGTTCGTCGAGCAGGTGAGGGGACGTGCCGGCGACTTCTTCGAGTGCGGCGCGGACGGCCTCGGTGACCATCTCCAGGCGGGTCAGGTCGCGCACCGCGGCCAGGACGTGGGTGGAATCGGTGCGCTGGGTGGTGCGCTCGCGGACGAGACCGGCCTCCTTCAGGCGCGCGAGCGCGAGGTCGAGGAGGCGGTCGGCTCGGCCGCCCTCGGCGAGACGGTCTCGGAAATCGGCCAGCACGCTGTGATGGAACCCGGGATCGTCCAGCTCCATGGCCATCGCGTACTTGAGGTCGATGCGGCAGCGGACCGCCTCGGCGGCCTGCCGGTCCGACACGCCGAGCAGGAACTGCAGTACACAGACGGTGGCCAGCTGAGCGGGCGAGAGACCCGGACGCCCGTCACGCGGGTACCAGTCGGCGAAGTCCTCGTCATGCCACAGCCCGTCCAGCCGGTCACGCACCCATATCGCCGTCGTGCCGCCCGGGTTGCTCGCCCGCGCGACCTGCGCAGTCAGAGACGGGACCTGCTCACCGGAACGTGGACGAAGGGACAACGGGCACCTCGACAACTGCATCGGTCATCGGAACTACCCGACCATGCCCGTTGACCAGGCTGCCGCACCGCGAAACTCCAAGATCCCCGACAGAGTCAAGCTCAGCCCGCCGGGCGCGCACCGGCTGGTGAAGCACGCTGAGACGGCCTGGTCCGCGAACCGCACCCTGGATGAGAAGCGCGCGGCCGCGACCGCGCATGCCGCCGCCCTGACCTGGACCGGGGACATCAGCGACATCAGGGGGGCCATCATCATGCTCGTCGACGACGTGTTCACCAGCGGATCCCAGCTCCAGCACGTCGCGCTCCGGCTCCGGGCGACCGGAGCCGCCGACGTCCGGGGGCTCGTTCTCACCCGAGTCCCCTGGAGCGGGTGACGCCGCCCCGGACACCGGGACTGGGCCTGTCGGCTGGCTCCGGCCTGTCGGTCAGTGCCGGACGCTTCGTGTCGAACTCACGCGGCTTGCCCAGGACGGTGGTCATGTGGCGGCTGAGGTGCCTCGTTGCACCTCAGTTGCCATCGTCTGCTCCCTTGAAGGTTGCGGATGTCGGTGGGCCCTGCGGAGCACCATCGACGCGATGTGCACCAGCCGGCTGGTGAACTCGTGTGGATCGAGTGGATCCGGGTCCTCGACCACCCACGCGCGGATGAAGTCACCCCAGCCCCCGGTGAGGAACGCAGCGATGTCTTCGGTCGTGCGCTCGTCGATCTGCCTGCCGTAGGTGTCGCACACCGCTTGGCGGTTGACCGGGAGGAAGAGGCTGTTCAACGCCTTGCTCAGGGCGAAGCCGCAGGGGCTCGTGTACAGGGCTCGATAGAACCGCCGATGGCTGGCCATGTGTTCGGCCAGCGCTAGTGCCTTGGCGGACACGGCGCCTTCGGATGACCAGTCCTCGGTGATGCGGGGCAGCAACTCCCGGCGCGCGAGGTCGAGCGCGGCCTCCAGCAACAGCGTCTCGCGGTCGTGGAACTGCTGGTACACCAGCCGCCGGCTCACGTCCGCGGTGTCGGCGATCTCCGCGACGGGCACATCAGCAGTGCCCCGCTCGCTCACGAGCGTCACTGCGGCCGCCATGAGCACGGCCCGGGATCGGCGAACGCGGCGATCCCGGGCGGGCGGCAGCGTGGGGGACTCCAGCATCATGACCAAAGTATTGCGCACGTGCGCAAGAATTCGCAAGTGTTACGTATCTGAAGGGCGCGCGACACTAGACGTCGCTGGGCGCGGAACGCATCGTCACCCATTGCCCGACGGCAACGAGCCCGGCGGGCCGGGACACAGCCGTGCTTCGGCGGCCATCGTCTCGCCCACTACTGCACGGACGGCGGCGGCGAGCTGATGCCGGGCAGCCGCCAAGTCCGACGCTCGCGCCTGTGCGGTCGCCGGTGAGTTCATGGCCGCCGGGGCGACGGACCACCGAGCGGCGGGGTGTGACCGGCGCCGGGCCGGCGTCTCCCTCACCACTGAGCCTCCGCCAAGTTCGTTTCCGCAGTTCAGTGGGGCTGGTGCGATGTGTCGATGAGGCCCTCACGCTGGCAGGTGGGCGGATTCTAGGGATCATCGGGGCTTCAACCGGCCCCTACCCCACCGAGGACGACGTCGACCCGGATCTGATCAACGCGGGCAAGGAGACCGTGACCGTCCTGCCGGGCGCCTCCTTCTTCGACTCGGCCCTGTCCTTCGGCATGATCTACGGTGGACACGTCGACGCCGCCGTCCTCGGCACCATGCAGGTCTCCGCCGCCGGCGACCTCGCCCATCGGATGATCCCCGGCAAGATGGTCAAGGGCATGGGCGGCGCCATGGACCTCGTGCACGGCGCCCGTTGCGTGATTGTCCTCATGGAGCACACGGCCAAGGACGGTTCACCGAAGATCCTCCAGGAGTGCGCGCTGCGGCACTGTCACGTTGGCTGACCGGTGGGATGATCTTCTGGTGATCAGCCTGGGAAGGGTCGTCGGTGGGGAGCGTGTCGCTGTCGTACAAGGGGCACCGGTACTCGGTCGAGGTCATCTCCCACTGTGTGTGGCTGTATCACCGTTTCCCGCTGTCGTTTCGGGAAGTCGAGGAGCTGATGCTGGAGCGCGGTGTCGTCGTCTCCTACGAGACGGTGCGTCGCTGGTGCGCCAAGTTCGGGCAGGCCTGCGCGGGCGCGCTGCGCCGCCGACAGCCCCGGCCCGGTGACAAGTGGCACCTGGACGAGGTCTTCATCAAGATCAACGGCGAGCTGAAGTACCTGTGGCGGGCCGTCGACCAGGACGGGAACGTGCTGGACATCCTCGTGCAGAACCGTCGGGACAAGACCGCAGCCAGGCGATTCTTCCGCAAACTCCTCAGGAAGACCCGCACGGTGCCCCGGGTGATCGTCACCGACAAGCTCCGCTCCTACGGCGCCGCCCGCCGCGAGGTCATGCCCTCCGTCGAGCACCGTTCCCACAAGGGCCTGAACATCCGGGCCGAGAACAGCCACCAGCCCACCAGGCAGCGTGAACGGGCGATGAAAGGCTTCCGCTCCGCGGGCGGGGCGCAGCGGTTCCTGTCCGCGTTCAGCGGCATCTCGCCCCACTTCCGGCCCCGCCGCCATCTGATGCCCGCCCACGGCTACCGAGCCGAGATGACCGTCTGCTTCGCCATCTGGGAGCACATCACCGGCGTTGCCGACCTCGCCACCGCGGCCTGAACACAGCCCGGAACCAGGCTCCACCACACCACGACGCGCCGTCAGGCAGTCACACAGCCAACAACGTGACAACGCCCCGGGATCGAGGAAGACTGGCTCGGGAGCGGTGCTCCGATGTGGTGGAGTCATGCGGATGCCGCCACCAACCGCAAGTGGATCGAGCAGGCAGGCCTGACGGTTGAGTGGGAGGAGTTCGTCCCCGAAGGCGATGGCGGGCATGCCCTGTTCTGGGTAAGCCGCCCCTGACAGCCCGAAGCGGCCGAGCCGCTCGGCGACTGCGTCCTGGGGATACGAGCGTTGCTCGGCATGCGACTCGAACTCGACCTCTCGCCCGGGCATTCGCCGGACGTGGAGGGGGCCTTCGACTGATGCCCGGGGACACGGTGCGTTGTGCGATGGCTTCGACCAGGGTTTCTGTGATCCTCCACCTGCTGGTTCCAGGGAGGTTTCCCCCCGATCGCTGCGCTGCCCAGCGCCGACAAGAACCATCCGTTCAGCCCGGAGCCGCTCCGGCACGTCTTCCTCGCCACCCCGCACGCGAGCCCGCTGGTGCCGTGCGGAGAAGTGGTGAGGGACGTCGCCCGTCCCTTCACCGCGGTCGGCGGGGCCTGTCGTTCACCGGGGGAGGCTGTTGCCCCACAGCGACTTGTCGTCCGCGTTGTCCCAGGTCACCAGCCGAGCGGGCAGCTGGTCCTCCAGACCGTTGGGGATCTTCACGATGGTCGAGTGGTGGTCGGTCGGACCCGGCTTGAAGGTCCTGCCCTTCGCTGCGGCCTTCGCGTAGTACATCGCGTACTTGGCGTACAGATCGGCGGGCTGGGAGACGGTCGCGTCGATGTACCCGTCGCGGATGGCGTCGAGTTCTTGCGGGATGCCGTCGTTGGAGACGATGGTGATGTGGCCCTTATTGCCCGCAGGCTTGAGCAAGCCCTTCTGCTCGAGGAGCGCCAGGGTGGGCTGCAGGAAGACGCCGCCGGCCTGCATGTAGATGCCGTTCAGGTCGGGGTGCTGGGCGAGTAGCGACTGGAGCTTGGCGGAGGCGACGTCGCCCTTCCACTCGGTGGGCAGCTCGAAGACCTTGATCTTCGGGTACTTCTCCTTCATGCACTGCGCGAACGCCGCCGAGCGGTCGCGTCCGTTGATGGAGTCCAGGGCGCCCTGGAACTCGGCGACCTTGCCCTTGCCACTCAGTTGCTCGCCGAGGAACTCGCACGCCTTGGTACCGTACGCCCGGTTGTCGGCGCGCACCACCATGTAGACGTCGCCCTTGTCGGGCCGGGTGTCGACACTGATCACCGGGACCTTCGCAGCCGACAGCGTGTCCAGGGTGGAGGCGATGGCGCCGGAGTCCTGGGGCGCCATGATGATGGCCTCGGCGCCCATGTTCTGGAACAACTGGACATTGGCGACGAGCCTGCTGACGTCGTTCTGTGAGTTGCTGACCGGCAGGGCGTCGACGTCCGGGGATCTGATGTCCTTCTTCAGGTAATGCCCGTAGGAGTTCCAGAAGTCGGAGTCGGCGCGAGGCAGGTCGATGCCGATGGTGGGCTCGTCGCCGCTCGAGGAGTCCGTGGTCTCGCGGTTGCATGCGGTGGCGAGCGCCATGATCGCTAGTACGGCGGCGGTGGAGCGGGGGCGAGCGAGCTTCATGGCCGTTCTCTCTCGAGTCAGGGCGGTAAGCCGTCGGGGCGACGGGGGAAGGTGGCGTACTCGCCTGCGGGAGAGAGGCGAGGCTGGCGACCGGGCAGGCGGCTGGTCGGCACAGGGGCATGCGCGGACCGCTCTCGACGTGGAGTGAATGAGGGTCAGCCTGAGACCGAGACATGGGAGAACACCGGATGTGACGACCAGTCCTCCGATGTATCTGGATTCGGGAGGACGCTACGCCGATGTGGCTCGGGTTGGCAAGGGCCAGTGCGCCGGCTTGCGCGACACTGCCCACGGACTCCACCGCCCGCCGCACCCGTTACCGCACCGCGTTCCCACCTGCCCATGGGTATCATCGGCAGTGAAGTTCGGCCGATGTTCCCTGTCGGCCGACGCTCCTGTGCCCACAGTCGCCACCCAGCTATACATCCGATGAATGGGGAAGTAGCCGAAGTCTTGCATCGAGCCTGCCCGTCGCGCCGCCGGGCGCCCAGGCGGCGCGGCCCCCTACCGGCCCAGCCGACGTGACAGCGCCTCCTGAACAGCTCGTTGGTGTCCAATCACCGAGCAACATCAGGAGGCCCTGGTGCCGCAGTGTTCCGTGTCGATGGCCGGGCAGTCCAGTTCAATCACGCTGGAGTGTGACTGTCTGCGCTTCCCGTTCGGCCATTCCTCGGTCGCGAGCGTCCTGACCGGGGCGCGCTCCTCCCACGAGGTGCGTGACACGGTGGAGCAGCTGCGGCGCCCGATTCCGGCCGCCCTGTGGGACGAGCTGCGCGCCGAGGGCCTGCTGGCCCCGGACACTCCTGTCCCCGCAGCCGCGCCGACCGGGGAAGCCATGCCGTCGGAGGAGCCGTCATGAAGGTCGCCCTGCACACCAAGGTCCGCGCCGACCGCATCGAGGAGTACGAGGCCGCGCACCGGCAGGTGCCCGAGCAACTGACCGTCGTCATCCGCGCCGCGGGCGTGGGGGAGTGGACGACCGGTGCGGCCGTGCGGCTACGACCTGCCCGTCATCGCACGGCCGGCCACGCCCCAGGGTGGATCACGGCTTCGGAGCTGGCGGGAAGGGTCTTGTAATCGCGGGACAGGCGTCGGTGCAGCATGAGCCAACCGAGGCTTCGTTCTACTGCCCGCGCCTTTTGACGACGTGAAAGCCGCGGATTTCCGGGTTTCTATTGACGACTTCGACATCGATTTCGAGGTTGGCGCCGTGCTCGATGACGGTGTTCGTGAAGTCGGTGTCGACTCAGCTTTGGAGAGGGCGGGTACATTGTCTTGGCCTGGTCGAGAAGCTCTATCCCTACGGCGTTTTCGGACGCAGGAAAGGACTCCGTCCGAAGTGCGAACATCCGGGTACGCCGCTTCATCGGACTGTAGGCGCCGAGGTAGATCATGAGACGCCACTGCCTCCCGACGGCGTTGGCCAGCGCGTCGACTTGGGTGACCGTGGCGATGCGCCGCTCAGCCGCCTCTTCCTACCGGCACCTTGATGCGGCAAGGATTTGCGTGTGGTCGGCTCGTCGTCCACGGCGGTCTCCATGATGGCCTTGAGGAGCCGGTATGCCTCGGCCGTCGTCGTCACCGTCGGCAGCAGCTGCCCGCAGGCGCACGGATGACGGCCCGTTCCGTCCGGTGCCCCGTACGGGAGAGGGGGCGCCGAACGGAACTACGCAGTCCGGGAGGTGGACACCGCTCAGGAGGTGAGCAGCGCGAGGTCCACGGCGTTGGCGATGGCCTGCATGCCGGCGCTGTTGGGGTGCAGATGGTCGCCGCTGTCGTAGGCGGGGAGCAATCGCGCCGGGTTGGCCGGGTCCCGGAGCGCCGCGTCGAAGTCGATCACCGCGTCGAAGGCGCCGCTGGTGCGGATCCAGTCGTTGACCTGGGCACGGATGGCGGCCTTGGCGGCGGTCTGCGAGGAGTGCGGCAGGATCGTCCCGCCGATGATTCGGACACCGGCCTGGTGCGCCTGGTCGATCATGGTCTGGTAGCCGGCGATGATCTGGTCGGCGGGGGTGGGGGTGGTGGTGTTGTTGATGTCGTTGATGCCCTCCAGCACGATGGCGTTCTTCACGCCCGGCTGGGTCAGGACGTCGTGGGAGAACCGGGTCACGGCCGCGATGCCCTGCCACGCGCTCGGGCTGTCGGTGACCACGCGGTTGCCGCCGATGCCCGCGTTGACCACGCCGAGGCGCTGACCGCCGGACTGGGCCTGCAGTCGCCGGGCGAGGTAGTCGGGCCAGCGCTGGTTGGCGTTGTTGGTGGCGCTGGCGCCGTCGGTGATGGAGTCGCCGATGGCAACGACGGTTCCCTTGGCCGTGGGTGACACGACGTCGAGTCCGGCGACGTAGAACCAGCGGGCCGTGGTGCTGGTGAAGTTCGTCGCGGCCTCCTCGGCCGCGTGGTTGCCGGTGCCCGCGGCGGACAGGTAGGAGGTCTGGTGGGCGTCGGAGTGGTAGGTCGAGGCACCGGTGGCGCCCGGGAGGTAGACGCTCACCAGCAGGTTCTGCTCCGCGACGACCGGCATCGGGATGACGTCGCTGGTCAGTTCCTGCCCCGCGGGGATGGTCGGCGTGGCCGACCGGCCGAAGGTGACGGTACGCGTGGTGCCCGCGACCGCGGTGGCGCCGCTAGACTGGACGGCCACGGTGACGGCACCTACCGAGAGCGCAGCGGTGCTGCGCAGGTTGGACAGCCGGATGCGCAGCCCCGCGCCGGAGGTGTTGTTGTGGACGACCATCCGGATGGTCTGCTGGGTGAAGGTCTGGCCGCCGCTGACCATGCTCGGGCCCCAGGTCGCCGAGCGCGGGCGCTCGGTCAGGCTCCACTGCTGGTTGGCCGTGTTCCGGCAGGTCCACTGGATGAGCGCGTGGTCCTCCGCGGTGGAGTTGTCGGAGACGTCCAGGCACAGGCCGCTGCGGGCGGAGACGATCGCCGAACCGCTGAAGGTCCAGCGCTGGTTGCCGGCGCCGGTGCAGGGCCACTGGATGATCGCGGCCCCCGCGTTCGTGGAGCCGTTCTGGATGTCCATGCACTTGCCGCTGTTGATGTTGACCAGCGAGAAGGTGCCGTCGCCGTGGTCGACCGCCTCCCACAGCTGGCCGGGGCCGCCGGAGGCGGTCTTCTGCACGACCGCCGCTGCGTTGGCCAGGGAGTCCGACAGCACGGCGGCGTTCTTGCCGCTGTGCGCCGCTGTCAGCGCGTAGACGTGGCCGCCCTGCGGCGCGCCCGCGGCCGAGGCGTCTGCCGCCGGGACGAGGGCGAGTCCGACAGCGGTCAGACAGGTGGCGGATGCCGTGGCCGTGAGTCTGGCGGCGAGTCTTCGGGTGGTGTGCATGTGCGGCCCTTCTTTGCTGGGTGGGGACGTGCGGCTCTTCCGCGTGGGGACGTGCGGGTCGAGGGGCTGGGGCGCTCAGGAGGTGACACTCCGCAGCACGTTGCTGTTGTTCGCGGTGGTCCCGCCCTCCACGTCGGCGGCCTTGCCGCTGTGCCGGGCGACCAGCCGGTGGCGTCGCCGGGCAGCGTGGTGGACAGCAGTGCCGGCTGGCCGTCCGGCCGCCGATCCTCACGCCGCCCATGTTCGCGTAGCCGCCGGTGGCCGAGTTGGCCCGGATCCGTACGAAGCCCACGTTCCGGGCGGGCCGTTCGGCCACCTTGGTGGCGCGGTCGCCGGCCCAGGTGCCGGTGGCGACCTGGGTGAAGTTCGTGCCGTCGGTGCTGGTGGAGATGCACGAGATACGCCCAGGATGCCACCTTCCACAAGACCGCCGGGCTGGAGATGCGGGCGATGGAGGGCGCGCCGTCCTTCCTGCCCTCGCAGGAGCTCCCGGACGTCCAGTACGCCGCCTTCGCCCGCTCCCTGGACCTGACCGGCATCCGCGCGGTGAAGCCCGAGGACGTCGAGGCCGGCCGGCGCGCGGGCCTGGAGGCGGGCGGCCCCGCGGTGATCGAGTTCCTGACGGACCCGGCGGTCCCGCCGCACGCGACCCGGCAGCAGATGGAGACCACCGCCGAGTCGATCCTGAAGGGCGACGCGGACCGGGGGCCGATGGTGCGGCAGGGCTTCAAGTCGAAGGTGCAGGAGTTCTGCCGGGGCGCGAGAAGAAGTGACGCGACGCCACATGCAAGCGGGAGACTGTGGGTCAAGCCCCGAACGTCCACAGCAGGTTGGTGTGCTGCTGCCACGTCCACTGCTTGGCCACGGCGCCTGCGGCGACCATGCCGCCACCGTCGAGGACCAGTCCCGTGCTGCGGTTGGCGATCGAGTACTGGCCTTGGCCGCGGTGGGTGATGCGCCACTGCTGGGTGTTACTGCCGTCCCAGGCCTTCTGCCGGGCCGGGTCGCCGTTGCTGGTAGCGCCCCAGCCGTCGGCGACCATGCCGTTGGTGCGGTTGACGAGCCTGTAGTAGCCGTTGCCGAGTTCGATTGCCTGCCACTGGAGATTGGCGTGGTCTATCGACTCCCACTGCTTCAGGTTGGAGCCGCTGGCGACATTGCCGCCGCTGTCCAGCGCCCAGTGGTTCGTGACATTGTTCAGGCGGAAGTACTTGTCGGGCCTGAACGTCACCTTCAGTGATCTGATCACGTCATTGTTGCCGGTCACCCCGAGATCGGGAGTGTTCGAGGTGAACGTCCAGGCGGTGCCGGTGAAGTTGTCGCCGGAGTAGCCCGTCACCTGGTAACCGTCGGGCACCAGGATGGAAGAGGCCGCGGCGGGCGCCAGGCCGGCGGCGGACAGCTGGGAGGAGGTGTAGCTGCCCAGCGGCAGGACGGCGCGGGCGCCTTGATAGTCGACGTTCTGGAACACCGTCGCGGAAACCCTCACGGGCATGCCCTGGACCTCGACGCACACCACGGAGGCGTTGGCGTTCGGCGCGGTGGCCGGCACGGTGACGTTGATCTGGTCGGTGACGGTGTACGGGAGCGAGACCGAGGGATTGTTCAGCAGATAGACGCGGCTGATCGTGTTGTCGATCACTGGGATCCGGAGCTGGCCGTTCGTGGGCCAGGTGAAGACATGGGCGAAGAGCTTGCCGCTTTTCTTGGTGACCCTCCCCCATGCGGGTTCGGTGGCGAACGGGCTGCCGCTGGTGCCGTGAATGCTGTCGCTGTACGTCGACATCCATGAGGCCAGGCCGTTCAGGACGGTCTGGGTTCCCGCTGTGACCGAGCCATCGCCCTTGGGGCCGATGTTCAACAGGAGGTTGCCGTCCCGGGAGACCACCGTGACGAGTTCCTGGACGACATCCTTGACGGATCTGTAGGAGTTCTCCCTCCCCGCTTGGTAACCCCAGGCGCCGTTCATGGTGGCGCACCGCTCCCACGGCCGGCCCATCGGCTCGGCGGGTATCCCGAACTCCGCGACCGCGTAGTCACCGAGCCCGTGGTCGCGCTTGACCCGTTCGTTGACGATGAGGCCGGGCTTGCGGGCGATCAGCCAGTTGTAGAGGTCGACGCCGTCCGATTCCAGCCACCAGTCCTCCAGGGTCGGGCTGGAGGGCTCGGCGAACCAGTCGCCGTCGAACCACAGCAGTGCCGGGTCGTAGCGGTCCAGCAGCTCCTGAAGCTGCGCCTTCATGTCGGCGATGTAGGCGGTGCGGGCGGCCTGCGACGACATCGTCGTAAGACCGCTCTCGTGCCGGTCGGTCTGGGAAGGGTGGTTCCAGTCGAGGATCGAGTAGTACAGGCAGAACTTGATCCCGCGGCTCTCGCACTCGGTCTTGAGGTTCATGAGCGGGTCGGTCTGGATGCCGTTGAAGTCGCGCAGGTTGTACAGCTTGGTGCCGGTGGTGTCGGTGAAGCCCGCCACGTCGGAGTTCCACATCGCGTAGCCCTCGTGGTGCTTGGCGGTGATCACGAGGTACTTCATGCCGGCGTTCTTGGCCAGCTCGGCGATGGTGGCGGCGTTGAACTGGGTCGGGTTGAAGTTCTGGGTGACCTGGTTCTGGTAGTTCGCCTTGCTCCACTGCTGGCTGTCGAACGCCCACTCGCCCTGGCCGAGGTAAGAGTAGGACCCGAAGTGGATGAACATCCCGAACCGGGCCTGGTACCACCAGTCCATCTTCGAGGGGACGGTGTACGCCTCGGCGGTGGCGGGCCACAGGGCCTGCGGCAGTCCGAAGGCCGCCACTCCTCCGGCAAGGGCGGCGGCCTTCATCAGAGAGCGTCTGCTGAGGGGAGCTGAGGACATGGTGCGGCTCCATGTGTCAGGGAGAGGGAAGGCAGGCGTTACGAGCGGACGGCTTGGGCGCTCCACTCCGCGTCACACCCGAGGAGTCATCGGATTGATTTATATGAGTACGGCGGTGGCCGCGTCTAGGGGCAAGACGATAATCCCTGGCAGCAATGGGCCTCTGAAGGGTTCCGAAGAGGGAGGGAGCGCCGAGGTTGGGCTATACATCGGATCTCTTCAGGAGGTACAGGCCAAGGGCGGCCCGCGCGAACGGGACGAGACAAGCAGGTGGTCGCCGCGGTGAGCGTGGCCGCCCCGGCCTGCCGTCTCCATCCGGAGGCGGAGACGGAGAGATCACCCAAAGGTCCTGACCACAGCAGCGACCGTACGGCGGTCGCCGCGGGGTGACCCCGCCCACGCTGCCGGCGCACTGCCCGAGCCGCGCCCTGTCCCGCGACGTGGGCCAAGCCACGCGTCAGGGGTGGTGAGGCCAACCTGCGCGGTTCTTCGCCGAACAGGCGGCACGAGCCGCGACATGGCGCAAGGTCGGCCACACGAACACGGTCGGCACGGCCGCGGTCGGGGCACGGCGCCGCCCGCCATGCGCTCGACAACCTCTCGGCTCATCGGTGGCGAGGCCATGTCCTCATTGAGGATTATCCATCCTGAAGTGGTTGGTCGCGGGTCTGGTGTGGGCTGCGGATGGCGTTCTCGTGCAGGTGGAGTTCTTGATCGTGCCGGGGTGATCGTCTGTCAAGTCACTGGGTTCTTCCGGATTCGCTGACACCTTCGGTAACCGTTCCCCCGCTGGCAAGGGACACCGAGCGCGTCTTTGACTTGCTGGAACACGGCAACGGTTATGTGAAGGGACACTGACGTGCGTGCACGGGGCATCAACTACGACACTGGGTTCCTCCCTGGGGAGGAAATTAGCGTCGGAGACCTTCAGGTCGCGGCTGGAGGTCGTGCATCGCCTGGTGCCGCGGGGCGTGGCGGCTGAGCAGGGTGGCGTACTCGGCCGTGAGGCCCGCGAGAGTGGCCTGTGGGGGACTGGGGGTTCCGGTCGGTGGGCGTCTCGCATCGGCCGGGCTTGGTCAGCAGCACGTTGATGGCCCTGGCGACCACGAGGGTCTGCCCGCTGGCGGTGACCGATGTGCTGCTGGCGGAGGTGACGACGCGGGTGACGCCTTCGTAGCCGTATGCGCCGTACCTGAACCTGGGCGGCACCTCCGGGGAATCGCGCCCCGGTCCTCTGCGAAACATGGCATGTCTACGGCAGAACGAATAGGTACTTTGATGAGCGAAACGGCCTCTTCATCTCCCGAGATGAGCGCTTTCATCCGCGCTACCCGCCAAACGGCGGGCAAGTCCCGCCGTACGGCGGCGTGCCGGAGCCCGGCGTACGCGCGGATCATCGCCGTACGATCCGCCACACGCAGCATGAGGAGCACAGGCAATGACGCTCACGCCGCCCCCGTTCGACCCGGAACTCGCCGCCGCCCTGGAGATGATCAAGGACACGTTGCTGACCCAGCTGACCATGGACGAGATCGAAGCCACCCGTAACGGTCCCGGTATAGAGATGTGGGCGGACATGGACCTGACCTTGGGCGGGGCGTTCGAGGTCGAGGACCGGGTCGTGCCGGGTCCCGAGAACGCGCCCGACATCTCGCTGCTGATCTGCCGGCCGGTCGATCCGGCGACGGACGGTCCGCTGCCCGTGATCTACCACGTCCACGGCGGCGGCATGGTGCTCGGCAACAACCGCGTCGGCGTGGACGCCCCGCTGCGCTGGGCCAATGAGCTGGGCGCGGTCGTGGTGTCCGTCGAGTACCGCCTGGCACCGGAGAACCCGTACCCGGCGCCCATCGACGACGTGTACGCCGGGCTGCTGTGGATCGCCGACCACGCCGAGGAGATCGGCGCCGACGCCGAGCGGATCGTCATCACGGGGGCCAGCGCGGGCGGTGGCCTGACGGCCGCGCTGGCCCTGCTCCTCAGGGACCGCAAGGGTCCGCGCCCCGTCGGCCAGATGCTGATGTGCCCGATGCTCGACGACCGCAACGACACCCCCTCCGTGTACCAGATGGAGGGCCTCGGCGCGTGGGACCGCACGGCCAACGACACCGGCTGGACCGCGCTGCTGGGTGAGCGGCGCGGCGGCCCGGATGTCTCCCCGTACGCCGCCCCGGCCCGCGCGGACGACCTGACCGGGCTGCCCCCGGCCTTCCTCGACGTCGGCTCCGCCGAAACGTTCCGCGACGAAGTGGTCGCCTACGCCACCCGCCTGTGGCAGGCCGGCGGTGCCGCCGAGCTGCACGTGTGGCCGGGCGGCTTCCACGGCTTCGAAAGCTTCGCCCCCCAGGCGGTCCTCTCCCAGGCATGCCAGGCGGCCCAGGTGGCGTGGCTGCGCAGGCTCCTCGCAGAGTGACGGGGCTGGGTACCGGGGGGTGTGGCTGACGCGCGGCTGCCACCGCGCACCCGCCTGCCCACGCGTGGTGGGGGAGGCGGTTTCTTTCGCCGCGGGTTGCGGAGGGGGTTGGTCGCGTAGTTCCCCGCGCCCCTTCAGGGGCGCGTACGCGGCGGTCGCGCGGGGGAGGCGGCCCGTGCCGCACTCCCCCGCGCGACCTGTGAGCGTACACACTCCACGAAACGTGGCCCCTTGGCGCACCATGGGGCCATGAAAGAGCTGGCGGGGCGGCTGACCGCACTGGATCCGGATGCCGGCGCCGCCGTCCGGGTCATCGCCTACTTCGACCGGCTGGCCGAGCACCGGGCCGGTCTTGAGGCGATGGTGCGCGGGGTCGCCGTGCTGGCCGGGTGTCCGGCGCGGCTCGCCGACGCCGGGCGGCGGGTACGTCTGCGGGTCGAGACCGACGGGCACCGCCGGGACACGGACCAGTCTCCCGACCCCGCGTGGCCGTCCGCCGCGCTGTCGCCGGACGGTGCCCCGGCGCTGTGGCTGGAGCGGGCGGGGGCACCCAGCGTCGTCGACGCGGTGACCCTCGAACGGGCGGCGGCTGCCATCCGCGTCGTCCTCGACCGCACCCGTGGCCGCGCACCGACGGCCCACGCCGACGACCCGGCGCTCGTGGAAACCCTCCTCGACGCCACCGCACCCGAGCAGGTACGGCTGCACGCGGCCCGGCAACTGGGCCTGGACCCGGCCACCCGGGCCCGCGTGGCCGCGCCGTTCGACGGCCCGCCCCGCATCGTGAACGCCTCCGCCCGGCGTGGACCGATCCACCCGCACGCCCGGCCGTCCACCCCCGGGCCGGCACCGGTACCGGCCCGGGGCACCGCACCGACCCACGCCGGACCCGCCACCGCGGACCCGGGACCGGCGCACCTCGACGCCGGATCCGCCGGCACCGCCCTCCCACCGGGCCGGGTCGGTGTCGGCCCCGCCGTGCCCCTGCTCGAACTGCCGGACTCCTGGGCCGCCGCCCGCACCGCGCTCCGTTTCACCGCCGACGGCACCCCGCACGACCCCGGACCCCGGGTCGTGTACGCCGATGAGCTCGGCGGTATCGGGCTGCTCGCCGAGCTTGTCGTGCCGGGGGCCGATCCGCCGCCCGATGTGCGGGCGCTGGATGCGGCGGTCGCGGACGCGCCCTGGATGCTGACGACGTTGCACGCGGTCGCCTCGACGGCGAGCCTGCGGGCAGCCGCCGTCGAGGTCAACGTCCACCACTCCACGCTCCAGGACCGGTTGGGCCACGCCGAGGCGCTGCTCGGGTGGGCCGTCCGTACCCCACAGGGCCGACTCAGGCTGCAACTGGCCCTGGCCATGCGGCATTTGGGGCGCGCATAGGGGAGATGCAGGCGAGGTACAGGGGAGGTGACCCATACCAGGCGGTCACCGGACGGTCCGGTGAAAGCCTTCGGTCAGGGCCGCAGGTCTTCCGGGTGGTACAGCGCTTCGTCCAGGGGGTGCGGAAATCCGTCTTCCTTAGTTGTAGTGGCGCAGGAAGTAGCCCGGGTAGTTGTACGACTCGAAGCGAACCGAGCCCGACGCCGTGCCCGTCCGGGCGATGAACGTGGCGTCCTTCGCGAAGGTCGACGTACCGGCGAAGGTAGTTGCCGGAGCTGTCGCGGAACGAGTAGCCGCCCGCGTCGGCCAGTCCGGCGACGGCCGTGAAGGTGGACGCCTGTTTGACCGCGGTGGTGCTGGAAGTGCTCACCACGGGGAGGTTGATCAAGGGGCAAGGCCCACGTTCGGCGAGGCCTCCAGTCCAATGCGGCCCCCTGCACCGACAGCTTCCTCGTTCTGAACCGGTCTATCGCTGTGTCTGCCTGGTCCCCGCAGTGCACGGCGGCCTTCGCCCTGATCCTGTGTTCCAGGTCTGGAAACACAGGATCGGTACGAAGGCCGCAGACGTG
Source organism: Streptomyces bottropensis ATCC 25435 (assembly GCF_000383595.1). Classification (NCBI taxonomy): domain Bacteria; kingdom Bacillati; phylum Actinomycetota; class Actinomycetes; order Kitasatosporales; family Streptomycetaceae; genus Streptomyces; species Streptomyces bottropensis. Next base: position 5,411,762 of record NZ_KB911581.1, read on the forward strand.
TGTGTGCTGGTGCTGGCGCTCAGCGAGACGGGTTCGCCTGAGCTCGCCCTGCAGAACCGACGTTGCGGAGAGCAGCCGCCTTCTACCCCGCGGACGGCGGGCCCAGGAGCACCACCTCCAGCGCACTTCCCTCCGCAGGCCAGTCCGTGCGCGGCTTGTCCTGGTTTGCTGGCAGGGATTCCCAGCGGAGATAGTAGGTGCCGGTGTCGTTGCGGCCGGCCAGGTCGGTCTGCAGTCGCACCGCCAGGCCAGGGTAGGTGCCGCGCACATCCGTGATCTCGGCGGGCAGCGCCGGGGTCGCGGCCTCCGCCACGGGGTGCAGGCCACCGTCGATGACGATGCTCCGCGGTTCACCCGAGCAAGTGAAGTCGACGCGGATGTTGCCATCCTCCATCACCTCGGAGCCGAGCATGGACACTGTGAAGACGAGGCTGCCGCCACCGCCGAAACTCCAGCGGCCCTTCCAGTCGCTGACTTGGTGGATGTCCCACGCGCCTGATCCGTCGGGGCGCGCGACGTAGATCTGGGAGTTCCCGTCACCGTCGTACTTGTGATAGCTGATGACCGGAGTGCCCTCGGCGTCGAAGCCGAGCTTCGCGTTGCCGTTGAGCAGACCGCCGCCGTTGGGCACCGGGTCGATCACATCCGCCTCGCCGTACCGGAACGGGGTCGTCAGCGCAGTGCCGGCACTGTCGAACCAGTCGACGAGGTTCCTGCTCTTGGCGTAGCTCAGCCGACTGTTGGTCGCGGCGTCACCAGTGTCGCGCCAGACCCAGATCATGTGGAACCATCCGTCTGGTCCGAGGGCGGGGTTCTCGAAGTAGGCGTTCCACGTCCCGCTCGGATTGTCGTCGGATCCCTCGCCGTCGAAGAGCGGCTCGTCGACCAGCCGCGACCAGGCGGAGGAGGCCTCGTCATACACGTTGAAGTAGGTCACGCCGTCACCTGACCCACCATTGCGATGGCTGAAGACGAGACTGCCGTCCTGGCGGTTGACGAACTCCGGATAGGTCACCGAGTTCTCGGTCGACGCATCGATCATCGTGGTCACCCGGGTCAGCGACGTCACGTCGCCGGGCACGGTGGTGCGGAAGTACACCAGCGCCACGTTGTGCATGTTGCCGGACACATGGAGGTTGCCGTCGCGGTCCAGTCCCATCGAGACGTAGTTGTGGCTGTCCCAGCCCAACGTCGAGGGGAGCACCTTTGTGGTCCAGCTGTCGTCCGAGAGGCTGCGGTGCGCGATCGTCATCCGGCGTGCGTCGTCGTAGTAGGCCACGTACTGATCGTCATTGTGTGTCAGTACCCGTTGCGTCACCGGCATGCCGGCCCACGTCGTGTCCACCGGGATCGTCTGGAGCACCTGCTGCTGGGCATCGGGGAAGTCGTAGGAGCCCTTGTCCACCGTGCAATCGAGCGTTCCCGGAGGTGAGATGGCCGGGGTGGAGGTCGTGAGGGAGAACGACTTCGCGCGCAGGTTGCCGGTGTTCGAGTAGAGGCCGGCGGAGCCGCCCACACGGGTCGGGTCGGTGGTGGGCAGCGTGTACGACGTGTCGACGAGGGTGGCCCCGGAGTCGCTGTTGCGCACCGAGACGGTGAAACGGGTCCCGGTGCGACCGAGGTTCAGTTCGAGAGATGTGCCGTAGGGCGCGTTCATGTTTCCCTGGGCGAGCACGGTCGGTGTGGTGCTGGCCGCCATCTTCAGCAGCTGCCACTGCCCCGTGCGGGCCCCACCGGCGGTCGTCACGCGCAGGACGTAGTAGTCCAGCGAGGGCGTTCCCTGTACGTTCGCCGCGATACCGCTCCATTCCGCACCGGAAGGCGAGCTGCTGACGATCCTGATCTGAGCACTCACGGTGTACGAGCTACCGAGCTGAACCGGACGGTAGGTGGCGACAGCGTTCGTCGGGGTGGCAGCGGAGAGGGCTTCACCGGATGCGATCGACCACGTTCCTCGGTCGGAGGCCCAGTTCGCCCCGAGGGAGCCGTTGGCGCGTTCGAAGTCATCGGACCGCGTTGCCGTAGGTGTGATGGCCGGGGTGGAGGTCGTCAGGGAGAACGACTTCGCGCGCAGGTTGCCGGTGTTCGAGTAGAGGCCGGCGGAGCCGCCCACACGGGTCGGGTCGGTGGTGGGCAGCGTGTACGACGTGTCGACGAGGGTGGCCCCGGAGTCGCTGTTGCGCACCGAGACGGTGAAACGGGTCCCGGTGCGACCGAGGTTCAGTTCGAGAGATGTGCCGTAGGGCGCGTTCATGTTTCCCTGGGCGAGCACGGTCGGTGTGGTGCTGGCCGCCATCTTCAGCAGCTGCCACTGCCCCGTGCGGGCCCCACCGGCGGTCGTCACGCGCAGGACGAAGTAGTCCAGCGAGGTCGTTCCCTGTACGTTCGCCGCGATACCGCTCCATTCCGCACCGGAAGGCGAGCTGCTGACGATCCTGATCTGAGCACTCACAGTGTACGAGCTACCGAGCTGAACCGGACGGTAGGTGGCGACAGCGTTCGTCGGGGTGGCAGCGGAGAGGGCTTCACCGGATGCGATCGACCACGTTCCTCGGTCGGAGGCCCAGTTCGCCCCGAGGGAGCCGTTGGCGCGTTCGAAGTCATCGGTCCTGGTCACTTGGTCGACGGCCGACGCCGGAAAGGGCGCGGAAAGCGTGACCAGCATGCACGCCAGGGCGGCGGCACTGGCGATCAGCGTGGCCCGCAGCCGCGGCAGGAACCTTCGACGTCTTTGTGTCATGGGCATGATCGTTCCTTCTGTGTCGGTAGTACCTGACGTGAGACAGGGCTGCGGACGCATGGGCGAAGCCCGCCGCGGGTGACCGCCATGCCGCTGAGCGCCAGTTCGGCGGGTGATCGGCTCCGACAAGGCCTTCTCTTGGCAGTTCGCAGGACAGCACACGATGTCATGACTGGCCTTACAAACAGCATGTGTCGGCGGGGGTAACATAGGATGTATTACTGGGACACCATCGGTGGTCCGCCTAGGGCCTCGACAGAAATCGCCAGGTGAGCCCCGAGAGTGCAGCTGGCAGACGCGTCCGACCCCCAGGGCTAACTGCTCCGAACATAGGATATATTCAGCCGATAGGTCGGATTGCGCTCTCGCTTCACCGCCGTGCGCGTGCGGGCCCCGGGCAAGGCGGTCGACCGTCCGTCGCGGCCTGGGACTTGACCTTCCAGGGCCACTCTTGGCCGTGCCGGCACCACCCGTCCCCCTCGTGACCGCCGCCCCACACCTCCCTCACCGCTGAGTGATTGGCCGGGAACATGGTCCGGGCGGCCAATGAGGACATGGCCTCGCCACCGATGGGCCGAGAGGCCGTCGAGCGCATGGCGGGCGGCGCCGTGCCCCGACCGCGGCCGTGCCAACCGTGTTCGTGTGGCCGACCTTGCGCCATGTCGCGGCTCGTGCCGCCTGTTCGGCGAAGAACCGCGCAGGTTGGCAGGCGAGAAGGCAGGCCGGTTCCGATACCGCTATCGCTATCGCTGCATGCAGATGACATAGTGAATCGCGGATGCGGAGCCGTCCGCGACATGGGTGGGTCGGTAGGCTGCCTCGGTCCACGGTCGGCCACCTGACCCCCAAAACACCACCACGGACTCCGTGCAGCCGGACGCTTAGCCACGGCGATGCCCGCACGGCTGACCAGCGTGACGGCCTCAGCTGCATCGCGGCAGCAGCTGCTCCCCATCAGCCCAGGACGGGCCCCGGGTCGCCTCACGCGCCCGCATTCGTGACGGCGGGGGTACAGCGGCCCGCCAGAACTCCGGCCCGGCAGACGGCCGCTCAGCGCCACGGAGCCCCCTCCCCTCCGGCCTGGTTGTTGACGTAGTAGGTGCTGTTGGCCGCGGCCGCGCTGTCGGCACCGGCGAACAGCCCCGCAACCAGGGCGGCGGCCGCTCCGACGGCTGGGAGCTGGCGTGGTCTCAGGAAATCGCGCATGTGGTGGTTCCTTCGAGCTCGTCATTGAGGGACGGAACAGGTGAGATACGGACGACCGTCCCGGTCTGCACCGACAATCGGATCGGCCCGGGCGGATGGTGGATCGCTTGCGCTTCTTCGGTGCTGTACGCGGCCGGGTGGACGGTGCTCGGTCCGGACCACGGCGGCACGACCGTCAGTTCACGTTCGTGCCCTCCGGTCAGCTCGAGCCGGTCTGCCTCGCCGGGGCGCCGGGTGAAGGAAACCCGGTGACCCCCGCGAGTTCGCAGTTCGGTGAAGCTGACCGGGAGATCAAGGGGCCAGTTCGGCAGGATGCGGATCACGCCGTCGTGGCTCTGCAGCAGGCACTCGGAGATCACGGCGCCGGCCGCGAAGTTCTCGGTCCACACCCCCATGCGCGCCATGAAGTCGAAGGGTGTCGCGTCGTCGTACCGGCCGCCAGCGCACTGGACCCGTGCTGTCGCCGTGCCGTTGGGGATCGTGCAGTACCGGACGTGGCGCAGCCACCGCTCGAGGTCGAGCTGACCGAGCCGTGCCTCCTGCATGGCGACGAACACGAGGTCGTTGCCTCCCTCGGTGCGCTGGCGGCGGACCGTACGGCGGGCGATGTCGACCTGGTCGGCCGGTGACGAGAGCGAGACGGCTTCGCACGGGAAGACCGCCATCGCCGCGGCCGGGACGTTGTAGACGACGTCCGGGTCCTCGCCTGCGACGCTCACCCACACGGTGCCCTCGTCGGTCTCTGTCGTCGGCAGCGGGACAAGCTGGGACACCGCGGCGCGGGCGCGTTCCACGAGGTCTTCGGGCAGAGCGTCCCGTCCGGCGGTACGCAGCGCCTCGTCCGCGTCCACCAGTGCCTGGAAGGCGAAGGTGAAGAACACGATGTCGACGTGTCCGTCGACGTTGAGGCGCAGCCCGTCGGACAGGCCGTACACCTCCGGGACGACCGTGGGGTAGACGTGCAACCGTCCGTCGTCGCGGGCCAGGCGCTCGGTGCCCGCGTCGAGATAGTCGAGCAGGAACTGGGCGACGTCGACCAGGAAGGGTGCGATGCGGTCCGCCAGCAGGTCGACGTCACCGGTGTAGAGGTAGTGCCACCACAGGGTCTGCACCGCCCAGGCCGGGATGAACGCCTCCCACGCCCACTTCGGGCACAGGTAGGGCGCGAGCGTGGTCTCCAGCGGCCAGCCGATCAGTGAGAAGGCCGCACCAGGCATGCCGTAGTACTGCTCTGCGGTACGCCGGGCCTGTGGCAGCAGCGAGTCCAGCAGATCCAGGTAGGGGTGGTGGAGGTCCTCGTGGCCGGTGACGAACAGGCCCCAGTACAGCTGTTGCACGTTGTAGTTGAAGTGGTAGTCGCCGTGGAAGCCGGAGCCGATGTCCCGGTAGGTCCACGGGCCGAACAGGCCGGGCGCGACACCGCCGTCCCGCAGCGCACAGCGCGTCCAGTACAGGTTGCGGTACCACAGCGCCTCGAGTTCGTGGCCACCGACGTCGATCGCCGAGCGGGCCCAGAAGTCGCGCCATGAGGCCGTCGTCGCCGACCTGGCCGTGTCCTGGTCACCCATCTCGACGGCGACCGGGGCGGCCGACAGCGCCGACAGTTCGTCTTGGGTCAGATCGATCCGCAGGTTGAGTTCGCGGGTCGGTGCGACATGCGTGGCGAGGGGGTCGAGAGCGACGCGTCGCCCCTTGAAACCGGCGACGGTTCCGGCCGTGAGTTCGGTGTCGGAGGTGAGCCCGAGCCGGAATGCCGGAGTGTCGGGCAGAGCCTCGCCGGTGACGGGCAGGCCCTGCACGAAGGCGAGGTGATGGGACGACTGCTCGTGGGTGAGGTGTTCGTTCGGCGTGAACGCCGACTTCGGGCGCGTGTAGGCGTTGCCCGCTTCGATGGGGTCGGCGGGCCCGTCCGCGCCGTCGTAACCGAGCGGGTCGGGGAGTACGCGCAGGCCCCGTACCGGCAGCGTCGCGGTACCGTGCGCCGACCAGCGCACCCACGCGGTGTCGGAATCCGCCGCGACGAAGATCTCGACCGTGGACGGAGCGCCGTCGATGGTGAGCTGCACGCTGCAGATCCCGGTGGCGATGTCGACGTGATAGCCGAGGACCTCGCAGCGCCGGGTGTCGAGGCTGAGCAGGACCGAGCCGCACGGAAACGGCTTGGGGTACGGCGCCCCGTAGCCCTCCTCGGTGTCGGCGAGGTACCGGGCGAACTCCTCGTCCTCGTCCGGGCGTCCGTGCCGGGCTGCCTCCTCGGCGGCGGTGAGCACCTTGGCGAACGTCCCCAACCGGTCCGGGTCGACGACCTGGGCCCGCTTGTCCCAGACGGCGTTGTGGCCGAGGTGGATCACGATGGCGTCCGGCCGCGGCACGACGACCGCCCCGAACTCCCCGTTGCCCAGCAGGGCGCCCTCGAAGAAATCGCCGGCGGCCGGCGTGCGGACGATGGGGTGGCGGCGGCTCACATCGAGGCCGTCGACCGCTTGTGACAGTGGCGCGTACAGGGGGTTGGTGGTCATTTGAACACTCCGCCGAGCGCGATGCCCTTGGTGACGTTCTTGTGGAAGACGAGGTACAGCAGGATGATCGGGATGGACGCCAGCGAGAGCCCGGCGAACAGCGCCCCCTGGTCGGTCGTGTACTGGCCCTGGAACGAGAGCAGACCGACCGGCACGGTCTGCGACTCACCGGACTGCAGCAGCACCACGCCGAGTTGTGTCTCGCCCCAGACGAACACGAGCGTGAGCATCGCCACCGCCGTCACCGCTCCCTTGGCGAGCGGGAGGACGATGCGGACGTACGTGCGCCAGGCCCCTGTGCCGTCGAGTGCGGCTGCCTCCAGCAGCTCGACCGGGAAGTCGACGAAGAACGAGTGCATGATCAGCACGGTGGTCGGCAGGGCCAGGGCGCCGTACGCGATGCCGATGACCACCGGCATGTTGAGCACGCCGAACGCGTTGAACGCCTGGTAGTAGGGAACGACCATCAGCACGATCGGCAGAACGGTCGACGACACGAACAGCCGGGTGAACCAGATGCGGCTGCGGTCGGACAGGTGCGTCGCGAAGTACGCCGCCGTCACTCCGGCCCCGAGGTTGAAGACGAGCGCGGTGACGGCCGCGATCAGACTGTTGCCGAAGTAGTTGGTCAGTCCGGCCGTCCCGGCCGAACCCTGCCAGGCCCGCGCGTAGTTGCCGGGCAGGATCTTTCCGGTGATACCGAGGCCGTTCAGGTAGATGTCCGCGTTGGACCTGACGCTGAGCAGCAGGATCAGCACGAACGGCACGACGGCGAGCAGCGTCCAGAGCACGAGGGCGGCCCGTGCGGTGCCTCGACCGAGCAGATTACGCATCACGCCTCCTTCGAGCGGCTGGCCCGTACGCCGACGAGGCCGACCGCGATGAGTACGACTGCCGAGAGCACGGCCAGTGCCGACGCCGGGCCGAACTGCCCCTTCAGCAGCGCCTCCCGGTAGATCCGCACCGGCAGGATCGAGGTCGCCGTGCCCGGACCGCCCTGCGTCATCGCCCACACGGTCGTGAATCCGTTGAACGCCCACATGAACTCGAGCAGGGCCGTCATGACGAACACCGGCCGGATCATCGGGAGAGTCATGCTGAAGAACTGTCGTGCCGTCGAGGCGCCGTCGATGCGCGCGGCCTCATAGATGGAGACGGGGACCTGTTCCATCGCCCCGAGCAGCAGCAGGAACGCGAAGCCGACGCCCGCCCACACGGTCACGAACACCACCGGCCAGACGGCCGTGGAGGCGTCACCCAGCCACGCGTGCGCGTTGCCGAGTCCGATGTGGCCGAGGACCTGGTTGACGCCGCCCGAGTGCGGCTGGAAACTCGCCGTCCAGAAGATCGACACGGCGGCCGCGGGCGCGACACCGGGCAGGAACCAGATGACCCGGTAGAAGCGCCCGCCCTTCACGCCGTGGCTGACCGCCGCGGCGAGAAGGCTGCTGATGACGATCGTCGCCACCGCCGACGCGGCGGCGTACACGAGAGTGACGCCCAGCGACTGGTAGGTGTCCGAACTCTTGAGAACAGTGCGGTAGTTGTCCAGCCCCACGGAGTGCATGGGACCGAAGCCGACCCAGTCCGTGGTACTGATGCGTACCGTCTGGACGATCGCGCCGAGGACGAAGACGGCGAGCAGGACAAGCGCGGGCACCAGTGCCAGGCGGGTCACCAACGGTGAGGTGGTGGCCCTCGACCGGCGACCCGACCCCCTCCCGCCCGCGCCGGGACGCCTCGCGGATCGCGATCGCGCCCGGCTGGGCACGACGCCCGTGGACTTCGCGGCGTCGCCGGCGGCGGCCCCCGGGTCCGACGCCGTGATCACGGAATGCGTGCTCATACACCTCTCCTCGAACTGGGATACGGCTCGTTCACGGTCGGCTCAGCTCGCGGACTTGCGGAAGCTCAGCAGTTCGTCCTGCTGCTGCTGTGCCAGCGCGGACGGCGAAAGGCTGCCGGAGTACATCGCCTGGATCTTCGGGTCGATGAAGGTCTGCGCAAGCGCGTTCGGCACCACCGACGTCCAGCCGGCCGCACTGCCGTTCTTGGCGATGTCAGCCAGGATGCTGCGGGAATTCGCGTCCAACTTCGTGAAGGCCGAGGCGGGCAGGTCCTTAACCCCGGGGAGCAGATTGGCGGTGCCGACCACGCCCTCCGACTGCGCCTTCTCGGACATGACGAACTCGAGGAACTTCTTCGCCCACGCCTTGTGCTGCGCCCTCACCGGGATGCCCAGGGCGTCGCCGTAGTAGCCGGTCTGCGTGGTCTTCGTCCCGGCGTTGACCGGCGGCAGGAGCAGCCAGTCGGGCTTCACCGAGGTCTTCGCGGGCACGAAGTCGGCCGCCGTGAAGTTGCCGCCGAGGAACATTCCCGCCTTGCCCGCGAGGAACGGCGTCTCGGCGTCCTGGTACTTCTGACCGAGGAACCCGTCCTGGTAGACGCCCGACTTGCGGTAGTTCTTAAGCGTCGAGAGCACCTTGGTGAAGGCCGGGTCGGTGTACTTCGCGGTGACGGCGGTCTTGCTGTTGTAGGACGCCAGGTAGTTCTCGAGCTGCGCCGGCGACGCCGAGGTCGGCAGCAGGGCGTCGACCATCCAGCTGGCCTGATAGCCGGAGGCGCCGCCGAGCTGCAGCGGTGCGTACCCGGCCGACTTCAGCTTCTTGGCCGCGGCGATGAGGTCTTCCGGCGTCGCGAACCGGTGATCGGTCGGCACGGTCACGCCGGCTTTGGCGAAGGCTGCCGGGTTGTACCAGACGACGTTGTAGATGGCCTGGGAGAAGGCGACGACGTACGGCTTGCCGCCGACCTTCAGCGACCCGGAGACGCCGCTGCCGTAGCGCTTGGCGAGGTCACCGGAACTCCACACGTCACTGAGATCGGTCAGCCCGCCACGGCTGGTCAGAGCGGTGTAGGGCGACGAGCCGACCGGGACGAAGCCGACGTCGGGCGCGTTGGCCGAGCCCAGCACAGTGAGGTTCGAGCCGGCCTTCTGCTCCTGGCTGATCGTCTGCAGTTTGACCGTCACGTTCGGGTGCGCCTTGTGGAAGGCCTTGGCGAAGTAGCCGAACAAGGTCTCCTGCCCGGTCTGCTGCTGAACGGTCAGAGTGACCGGCGCCGAGCCCGTGGTGTCGCTCCCCTCACTCCCCGACGACGAACACGCCGCGGCAGAGGAGGTGAGAACGGCGACCGCGGACAGCGCCGTCAGGGCGCGAGGCAGCGGGTTTCGGCGTGCTTCATTGAAACGTCTCATGGTCGGGAAACCCCTCGATAGGGCGCGATTCGGATTCGCGAAGCCGGGTAAAACATCGGATCTACTCAGTCCCTGCGGCTAAGGCGTGAAACGTTACAACCGCGTTCCAGCAACGAGCAATGGCCGAAACAAGGTTGTTTTCTCCACCGTCAGGCCGAAAGCTTCCCCCAGCGATACGACTAGACATCCGATGCCTTGCCGGGGGCGACCTCAGGCGTGCAACCGTCTCACCACCGAGGGTCCTCCTCGGCTGCCTGTGGAGCGTGGCGTGACGTTACGAGCGCATTGCCACACTTGGCAAGAGTCTCATCCGATGTATGCGCAGGATCGTGACCGACGGCACGAACACCGAGATGGATCACCAGGATAAAACGCCCATCTGATCACTTTAGGGACCCGTCCTCGACCATAGACATCGGAGGACTGACTGCGCCAACGGGCCGGCGGTCGTACTGTCAGGCACCGCCGCAGAAAAATCATCCGAAGTATCGAGGGACGGGCCGCAAGGGACCGCGTCGAAGGCCGGCGCGCGCTCCCCGCCCGGTGACCTTCCCGGCCCCGTCCACACATCTGGGCGAGGGCGTCCGAAGCACGGGCCCAGGTCACTGTTTCTCGCCGACGGGGTCAACCGGCGTGGCCGGCACACGGCCGCACAGGAGGCTCCCCACGTGTGCTTCCGCCGGTGGCCTCAGGTACCCGGCTCAGCCGGACCCATCTGGCAGCGGGGTCGGTCCCGGCGATGCGGTGGCGGCTGCCGGCCCTGGCACTGTCCGTCAGGCTCACCGATCACGAAAGGCTCAGCGTGTCCTCAACAAGCGTCTCCCGGATCACCGGTCTCGACACGTACGACATACGGTTCCCCACGTCCCGGGAGCTGGACGGGTCGGATGCGATGAACACCGACCCCGACTACTCGGCCGCCTATCTCGTACTGCGGACGGACAGCGAAGACGGCCTGGAGGGCCACGGCTTCGCCTTCACCATCGGTCGTGGCAACGACGTGCAGGTCGCGGCGCTCGACGTCTTGCGAGCCCACGTCGTGGGCCGGTCCGTAGAGGATCTGTGCGATGACCCAGGCAGCCTCGCGCGCGACCTCACCGGCGACAGTCAACTGCGCTGGCTCGGTCCCGAAAAAGGTGTGATGCACATGGCCGTCGGCGCCGTCATCAACGCCGTATGGGACCTGGCCGCCAAGCGGGCCGACAAGCCCCTGTGGAAGTTCCTCGCCGACGCCGACCCCGAATGGCTCGCCGACCAGATCGACTACCGGTACATCACCGACGCACTCACCCGCCAGGAAGCAGTAACGATCCTGCAACGCGGCCGGGAAGGCCGTACCGCACGGGAAAGCGACCTCCTCGCCCACGGCTATCCCGCCTGTACCACCTCGCCCGGCTGGCTCGGCTACACCGACGAGAAGCTGACCCGCCTGGCACAGCGCGCGGTGGCCGACGGCTTCCGGCAGATCAAGCTCAAGGTCGGGGCCGATCTCGACGACGACATCCGGCGCTTCCGGGCTGCCCGTACCGCAGTCGGCCCGGCATCCGCATCGCCATGGACGCCAACCAGCGCTGGAACGTCGACGAAGCCATCACCTGGACCACCGCGCTGGCCGATTTTGACCCCTACCCTTGTCCAGCAAAGGCAGCAACTGTGTGACGTCGTTGCGGTTTCCGCCGGTCAGCGAGACTGCGAGCGGGATGCCCTGTCTGTCGGTGAGGACGTGGTGCTTGCTGCCCGGCCGTGCACGGTCGACCGGGCTGGGCCCGCTTTTGGGCCGCGCCGAGCTGCCCGGACGTGGGAGGAGTCGATCACCGCCCGCGACCAGTCCAGCTTCTTCGCGGCCCGCAGTTTCCTCAGCAGCACCAGGTGCAGTTCGTCCCACACGCCGGCCTCGTTCCACGCGGCCAGGCGCCGCCAGCACGTCATCCCCGACCCGAAAGCCCAGCTCCTGCGGCAGGTACTCCCACTGGATACCGGTGTGCAGCACGAACAGGATCCCGCACAACACCTGCCGGTCCGGCACCCGAGGCCTGCCCTCCACCAGCTTCGGACCAGGCTCGGGCAGCAACGGTTCGATGAGCGACCACAGTTCATCCGACACGATCCATGGCCGCGACTGTCGTTTCCCCACGAACGGGGCGAGGGGCGAGGTCGCCGGACGGGCAGCTGCCGATCCGGTGCGGACAATGCGCGGATCGTGCCCTGAGGGGTGGATGTGAGGGTCAGCCGGGGCCCGAGGGATGCGGAGGTGGAGCGACCGCACGGTTGTGAGCCGAACGGACGCACTGGATGGTGCAATCATTCCTCCGATGTATCTTGGGACTTCGAGGCCGCTACGACGGCGTTGCCGACGTTGACAAGGGTTCGCCGCCAGAGATTTGCGGGACGCCACGCCGTAGGGCGCCGAGGCGCCGTCCCGACCTCGGGACTCCGTACTGAGGCCCCGTACGACCTGCGGAGTTTCGGCCTTCGCGCGTGACGGGCGATGCGCTGCGGCAGCTCACATGGAGCCGCCGGTGCCGGCGAGGGCGGGAGCTGGGGTGGGCTCACTCCGAAGTCATCGGATGGCGGTTCGCGAGTCGACCTCGTGGCCATTCGTGCCGTGGTCCGTCTGCATGTGTGAGCGCTTGACTGGCATCGCCGACGAAATACATCCGAGGAATCCATTGTCAGGCGCGATCCCTGCATCTAAGGTCACTGTGCGCCATACATCCGATGACTGTGCTGCGGATGAGCGAAGCCCGCCGACAGGTCCGGCCCGGGCGCACCAGCGGCGGCCCAGCCCTACGGCCGACACCACTCAGACGAAGCCCGCATGGCAAGGGAGCCCCCAGTGAAACTGCTTCGAGTCGGCGCCCCCGGTGAGGAGCGTCCCGCGGTCCGTACCGACGACGGCCGGCTGCTGGACCTGTCCTCTGTGGCCCCTGACATCGACGGCGACTTCCTCGCCTCCGGGGGAGTGGACCGGGCCCGCGCGGCGGTCGAGGCGGGAGAGCTGCCCGTGCTCGACCCGGACGGTCTGCGCATCGGCGCGCCCGTCGCGCGTCCCGGCAAGATCATCTGCGTCGGGTTGAACTACCGCGACCACGCCGCCGAGACCGGCGCGGCGATCCCGCCCCGCCCCGTGGTCTTCATGAAGGACCCGGGCACGGTCGTCGGTCCGTACGACGAGGTGCTGATCCCGCGCGGCTCGGTGAAGACCGACTGGGAGGTCGAGCTGGCGGTCGTCATCGGACGGCGGGCCCGCTATCTGGAGGGCCCCGAGGAGGCGGCCGGGGTGATCGCGGGGTATGCGATCAGCCATGACGTCTCGGAGCGGGAGTTCCAGCTGGAGTACTCCTCGCAGTGGGACCTGGGCAAGTCCTGCGAGACGTTCAACCCGCTCGGGCCGTGGCTGGTGACCGCCGACGAGGTCGGCGATCCGCAGGACCTCGGCTTGCGCCTGAGCGTCAACGGCGTCAAGCGGCAGAACGGCCACACCGGCGAGATGATCTTCGGGGTCGACCACATCGTCTCGTACTTGAGCCAGTACTTGGTTCTGGAGCCCGGTGACGTGATCAACACCGGTACACCCGCGGGCGTGGCTCTGGGGCTTCCCGGCACTCCCTTCCTGCGCCCCGGCGACACCGTCGAGCTTTCCGTCGACGGCCTCGGCAGCCAGCGCCAGACCTTCGCCCAAGCGTGAAAGGCAGCACCCCCTTGACTACCACCTCCGCCCGGATCACCGCGGTCGACACCTACGACGTCCGCTTCCCCACCTCACGGGAGCTGGACGGGTCGGACGCGATGAACCCGGACCCCGACTACTCCGCTGCCTACGTCGTACTGCGCACCGACGCCGGCGACGGCCACGAAGGCCACGGCTTCACCTTCACCATCGGCCGCGGCAACGATGTCCAGGTCGCCGCGATCGACGCTCTGCGACCCCATGTCGTGAGCCGCTCGGTTCAGGAGCTGTGCGCCGACCCGGGCTCGCTGAGCCGCGACCTGATCGGCGACAGTCAGCTGCGCTGGCTCGGCCCCGAGAAGGGCGTGATGCACATGGCCATCGGTGCCGTCGTCAACGCCGTCTGGGATCTCGCCTCCAAGCGCGCCGGGCAGCCCCTGTGGCGGCTGCTCGCCCACGCGGAGCCCGAGTGGCTGGTCTCCCAGGTCGACTTCCGCTACATCACAGACGCCCTCACCCCCGAGGACGCCCTCACCCTTCTGCGCGACGGCCGGACCGGGCTCGCGCAGCGCGAGGCCGTCCTGCTGGAGCGCGGCTACCCCGGCTACACCACGTCACCGGGCTGGCTCGGCTACTCCGACGAAAAGCTCACCCGGCTGGCCAAGCAGGCCGTCGCCGACGGCTTCACCCAGATCAAGCTCAAGGTCGGCGCCGACCTGGACGACGACATCCGGCGTCTGCGCACCGCCCGCGCCGCTGTCGGCGACGGGGTACGCATCGCCATCGACGCCAACCAGCGCTGGAACGTGGACGAGGCTATCGAGTGGACCAATGCGCTCGCCGAGTTCGACCCGTACTGGATCGAGGAGCCCACCAGCCCCGACGACATCCTCGGCCACGCCTCCGTACGGCGGGCGGTGGCCCCCGTGAAGGTCGCCACCGGCGAGCACGTGCAGAACCGCATCGTCTTCAAGCAGCTCCTCCAGGCCGGCGCCATCGACGTGCTCCAGATCGACGCGGCCCGAGTCGGCGGGGTCAACGAGAACCTCGCGATCCTGCTCCTCGCCGCGAAGTTCGGGGTGCCGGTGTGCCCGCACGCCGGCGGTGTGGGTCTGTGCGAGCTGGTGCAGCACCTGTCGATGTTCGACTACCTGGCGCTGTCCGGAACAACGGACGACCGGGTCATCGAGTTCGTCGACCACCTCCACGAGCACTTCACCGCTCCCGTGGTGATGCGCGACGGCCACTACACCGCGCCGCTCATTCCCGGTTTCTCCGCCACCATGCGGGAGAAATCCATCGCCGAGTACCGCTACCCGGACGGCGCGTTCTGGGTGGCCGACCGCGCTGCTCAGAAGGAGGCGGCATGATCGGTCTGTCCGGGCTCAGGGCCGTCGTCACCGGCGGAGCGTCCGGTATCGGGCTCGCCACGGCCCGCGCACTGGCGGCCCAGGGCGCGTCGGTGGCCGTGCTCGACCTAGACCCGGGCGGTGTCAGTGAACCGCTGCTCGGCCTCCAGGCCGACGTCACCGACGACGTCTCCGTGCGCGCAGCCGTGGAACAGGCCGCCGAACGGCTCGGCGGTCTGGACATCCTCGTGAACAACGCGGGCATCGGCGCGGTGGGCACCATCGAGGACAACCCGGACGAGCAGTGGCACCGGGTCCTGGACGTCAACGTCCTCGGCATCGTCCGCACTACGCGCGCCGCCCTGCCCCACCTGCGCCGCTCCGCGCACGCGGCGGTCGTCAACACGTGCTCGATAGGCGCCACCGCGGGACTGCCGCAGCGCGCCCTGTACTGCGCCAGCAAGGGCGCGGTCCGCTCACTGACTCTCGCCATGGCCGCCGACCACGTCCGCGAGGGCATCCGCGTCAACTGCGTCAACCCCGGAACCGCCGACACCCCCTGGGTCGGCCGGCTCCTCGACGCAGCCGACGACCCCGAGGGCGAGCGGGCCGCACTCAACGCCCGTCAGCCCATGGGCCGCCTGGTCACCGCCGACGAGGTGGCGGCCGCGATCGTCTACCTGGCGAGTCCGGCCGCGGCGTCCGTCACCGGCACCTCGCTCGCGGTGGACGGCGGTATGCAGGGATTGCGGCTGCGCCCGGTGGACCGGCCGTGAGGACCACCACGCTGGGCGGCAGCGCCGTACCGGTCTCGGAACTGGCGCTGGGCTGTGCCGCCCTCGGCAACCTTCTCCATCCGGTCACGGATGAGGCCGCCCATGCCGCGGTGGAGGCGGCCTGGGACGTCGGTGTCCGCACCTTCGACACCGCGCCCCACTACGGTCTCGGTCTGTCGGAGCGGCGGCTCGGCGCCGCGCTGCGCGACCGTCCCCGTGACACCTACACCCTGTCCACCAAGGTCGGACGGCTCCTCGTGCCGGGCCGGGAGGAAGGCGCCGGCGACGACCTCGCCAACGGCTTCGCCGTCCCGGCCACCCACCGCCGCGTCTGGGACTTCAGCGCCGACGGAGTGCTGCGCTCCCTGGAGGCCAGCCTGGAACGTCTCGGCCTCGACCGCGTCGACGTGGCCCTGCTGCACGACCCGGACGGACACGCCGACCAGGCGTTGCGCGAGGCGTACCCGGCGCTGGAGCGGCTGCGCGCCGAAGGCGTGATCGGAGCGATCGGCGTCGGCATGAACCAGTCCGCCCTGCCCGCCCGGTTCCTGCGTGAGACAGACATCGACATGGTGCTGCTGGCCGGCCGCTACACCCTCCTGGAACAGGACTCGCTCACCGAACTGCTCCCGGAGGCAGCCGCTCGAGGCCGGAGTGTCGTCATCGGCGGGGTGTTCAACTCAGGGTTGCTGACGGCCCCCCGGCCAGGCGCCACGTACGACTACGCCCCCGCTCCGCAGCCGGTCCTCGACCGGGCGCTACGACTCCTCGCGGTCTGCGAACGCCATGACGTGCCACTGCGTGCCGCCGCGCTGCGCTTCCCGTTCGGCCATTCCTCGGTCGCGAGCGTCCTGACCGGGGCGCGCTCCTCCCACGAGGTGCGTGACACGGTGGAGCAGCTGCGGCGCCCGATTCCGGCCGCCCTGTGGGACGAGCTGCGCGCCGAGGGCCTGCTGGCCCCGGACACTCCTGTCCCCGCAGCCGCGCCGACCGGGGAAGCCATGCCGTCGGAGGAGCCGTCATGAAGGTCGCCCTGCACACCAAGGTCCGCGCCGACCGCATCGAGGAGTACGAGGCCGCGCACCGGCAGGTGCCCGAGCAACTGACCGTCGTCATCCGCGCCGCGGGCGTGGGGGAGTGGACGACCGGTGCGGCCGTGCGGCTACGACCTGCCCGTCATCGCACGGCCGGCCACGCCCCAGGGTCTGACAACGTGTCCGATCACGGCCTGTGCGGCGACCGGCGGGGGAGCCGCGGTCGCGACGGCCTTCGGGCGGTTGCCGCACGAGCTGTCCTGCTCGGACAGCCGCAGCCCTCGCTCTTGGTGTCGCCGTGGCGTCATGGATCGGCCAGGCGTGGGGAGCCTGTCGTGACCCGGACCGGATAACCGGCCATACCCCCATCAGCTGCTCGTACAGGATGTAGCTTTAATTTTCAATCATTGTCCGCTTGTACTCACGGCGCCGACCGCCGCCGCGGTGACCATGTGCCAGGCCCAGCCGCGGTGCGAGACGGGCGGGCCCCTGCGTTGAACTGAGAGAATTCACATGTCCGAAGCAGCCGCAGCAGTTCTGGCTCGTTTCAGTGAACAGGTGCTGGGTCTCCCCCTGCCCGTGGGAATCCGCCTCTGGGACGGCAGCACGGCCGGCCCCGAGGACGGGCCGGCCTTCGTCCTGCGTGACCGCGAAGCCCTTCGGCGTCTGCTGTGGCGGCCCGGCGAGCTGGGGCTCGCCCGGGCCTGGGTGGCCGGAGATCTGGAAGTCGACGGTGACCTGTACGAGCTGCTGAAGCGCATCTCGACGCTGGTGTGGGAACGGGACGAGCCCGGCAGCCGCACCGCGGCGTTCCGCCAAGCGCTGAGCGTACTGACCACACCCGCCACCCTGCGTACGGTGAGCCGGACGCTCGGCCTCGCGGGGATGGGGCTCCCGCCGGCTCCGCCCGCCGAAGAGGTGGTGCGCCGTCGCGGTCCCGCGCACAGCATGCGGCGTGACAAGGCGGCCATCAGTCACCACTACGACGTGGGCAACGACTTCTACGCCCTGGTGCTGGGCCCCTCACTCGTCTACTCCTGCGCCTACTGGCAGGGCGACCCGTCCTCCGGCTCCGGCGACACGCTGGAGCAGGCCCAGGAAGCCAAACTGGATCTGGTCTGCCGCAAGCTCGCCCTGCGCGAGGGACAGCGGCTGCTGGACGTGGGCTGCGGCTGGGGCTCGCTGGCCATGCACGCGGCCGAACGCTACGGCGTACAGGTCGTAGGGGTCACCATCTCGGTCGAACAGGCGGCATTGGCACGCGAGCGTGTCGCCGCGGCGGGGCTTGAGCACCTGGTGGAGATCAGGGTGCAGGACTACCGGCAGATCGACGACTCCCCCTTCGACGCGATCTCCTCGATCGGTATGGCCGAGCACGTCGGCAAGAAGCGCTACCGCGCGTACGCGGACATCCTGCACCGGCTGCTGAAGCCCGGCGGGCGGTTGCTCAACCACCAGATAGCGCGGCGCCCTTTGAGGGACGAAGGGGAGTACCGAATGGACCCCTTCATCGACCGGTACGTCTTCCCCGACGGCGAGCTGGCTCCCGTCGGTTCCACCGCGTCGCTGCTGGAGGAGGCGGGCTTCGAGGTGCGCGACGTCGAGGCCCTGCGCGAGCACTATGCCCTCACGCTACGTGAGTGGGTGGCCAACCTCGAAGCACACTGGGACGAGGCGGTCAAGCTGACCTCGCCCGGGCGGGCGCGGGTGTGGCGCCTGTATATGGCGGCCTCGGCGGTCGGGTTCGAGAACAACACGATGGGCGTCAACCAGGTGCTGGCGGTCAGGACCGATGGTGGCGGCCGGTCCGGCATGCCGTTGCGCAGGGATTTCCTGGGAACCTCGGCCTCGGCGCTCGCCTGACGCGGTGTCTCTCGACTTAGGCCCCCGCACCCCCAGGTCTGAACAGCATCGACCCACCCCATCGTTGCTCCGGACGCGCTGAAACCCCGTGTCGCCCATGACGACGTGGCAGACGAGCGGGCAACGTCCCGGTCCGCACCGGACGCGTGAGGTGATTTCCCGTATGGGGCGTGCCCCGGCGGACCACTTGATGGCACGGCCGCCGGGGCACGTGGTCAGCGAGAGTCCAGATTCGCTGGTGGGGCTCGCGCTTCCACCGAACTCCTGGTTCACCGCCGCTCCCTGGGCGGTCGATACCTGCGCAGACGGCAGATCAAGCACACCATTCCCGAGCCGAGGGACCAGCGCGCCAACCGTCGTCGCCGCGGCAGCGACGGCGGCCGTCCCACCGGGTTCGACAAGCAGCTGTACAAGCCGCAATGAAGTCGAGCGCACGATCAACCTGGCTCAAAAACTCCAGGACCGTAGCTACGCGCTACGACAAACGCGCCTACGTCTTCCACGGCACCGTGACCCAACATGGAACCACGGCGACCGGCTGCGAGATCCGCCGGACACCCCCTAGCCGGCGAGGCTGGTGGCGTAGCCGCCACCGTTGAGCTGCGTGCCGCCGGCCCCCAAGGACAACACCGCCAAGAAGGCCAGGATCCTGATCGGCAGCAACGGCAACGTCACCGCGGCAAGTGCGTCGCAGTCTCCGGCGTCTCCACCCAGCCGCGAGCACTGAGCAACCAGTGGACCTGCGACTCTGGCAGCACCCTCAGCGCCAAGAAGAACCAGATCTGGCGCCTCCAGGGCATGCGCTGGCCTGCGTTCCTTCCATGAGGGCTACCGGCACCGGCAGGAGCCCATGGGCTCCCTTCCCCTGTTCCCGGACGGCCGCCGTCCGCGTCGTAGGCCGTCAGGTTGGGGTTGTCGGAGGTCGCCAGCGGCTTGAAGATCATGGTGTTGCCGAGGATCTTCCCGATACTGGTGCAGACACCGGCGCCGTCCTCCAAGCGGGCGCGAGCGAAGGTCCAGGGGACGGTCCTGCGGCGCCGATCCAGCATGACCCGCGCCCAGTTGTACGGCAGCGGCCCGGTCTTGATGCGGCGTCGGCTGTCTTCGCGGCCGAGTTCGACCGGCCGTCAAATCGCTCGTACGTTCATCGGCGAGTTCAACAGGCGTTCGGGGTCGAGCAGATCTGCCGTGTGCTGTCCAACTCCGCAGAAAAGCCAGGCTGGTTTAACCTTCAGCGTCTGCATTCCGCGACCGGCGTCGTTCCCGCCCGCCGAACACAAGGGCAATTACTACGCCCAACCAGCTCCAACCGGCGGCCGGCCCAACCCGTAGAGCCTCAACTGATCCCGGAGCGGTTCAGTGCGTGCAGGTGGGAGGTGCTGCCGCGCGGAGAATGCAGCCTCAGTCGATCACTCAGTGAATGGCTACCAACGGGTCCGGTCACCAATTCCCTGCCGACCGAGCCCTTCTGTTGATTACGAGTGCCATTGTGATCTTCCCTTTACCGGTCCCCATACCCAAGTCGGTGTCGCTCTTGCTAGGTTGATGTCCACACCTCCGAAGCGAAGTCGGGCAGATCCCGCAGTCTCACGGAGGCGTGCCCCCCATGCCTTTATCGAGGCCTTCTTCGGGTGCCCGAAAAACGTAGCGGCTGAATTCCCGCTGCCCTCCATCCGCACTTCACGCCGCGTCCTTCGGGCATTCACCCCCATCAACTGGAAAGTGCACACTTAAGTGATGAGACCCCTTCAGAGTGTCGGCTCCCGGCTGACTGTCGCTGCCATGACGATCGTGCTGGGCACGCCCGGACTGGCCACCGCCGACGAGGCGGCCGACGGCAACGACGCGACGTACTACATCTCGCTCGGCGATTCCCTGGCCTCTGGCTACCAGCCGGACGTCGACAAGGACACCGACGTCGCCTACACCGACCAGCTGTACACGCAGCTCAAGCAGCGCACTCCCGGGCTGAAGCACATACGTCTGGGCTGCACCGCTGAGACCACCGAGTCTCTGCTCAAGGGCGGCAAGTGTGACTACCCGAACGCCAAGTCCCAACTGGACGCCGCACTGAAGGCCATGGCCCAGCACCACGGCAAGGTCACCTATGTGACCCTCAGCGTGGGCGCGAACGACATCCTGCTCAACTGCGTCAGCCCGGCCGGCACCCTCGACGGGGCGTGCCTGAACAGCCGGAGCCAGACCATGGCGACCAACCTCGCCCAGATCGCCGGCGCGCTGCGCAAAGCGGGCGCGAAGGACACCCAGTTCGTGGGCTCGACGTACCACAACCCGTTCCTGGCGACCTGGTTGCTGGGCGCCGAGGGGCAGCAGGCCGCCAAGGAGTCGGCACCTCTGCTCGAGGCCGCCAACACGGGGATCACCCAGGTCTACAAGTCCACCGGCTTCAAGGTGGCGGACCTGCCCGGGACCTTCTCCTCAAACGACTTCACCACCCAGGTGAACGTACCCGGCGCGGGCGAGGTGCCGGCGAACGTGGCCAAGATCTGCCAGCTGACCTGGGCGTGCACGAAGAAGGACCCCCACCCCAACGCCGAAGGCCACAAAGTGATCGCGGGCGCCTTCGCGGCGGAGCTCGCCAGGAACGACGCGCCCGCTGCGGGCGCGACCCCGACCCCGACCCCGAGCGAGTCGGCCACGCCCGAGCCCGGCAAGGACACGGGGGCGAACGACCCGAAGACGAACGGAGATCTCGCCGAGACGGGCGCGTCGAGCAGTGCTCCCGTAGTCGCGGGTGCCGGTCTCGCGGTCGTGGCGGCCGGCGCCGCCGCGGTCTACTTCGCGCGCAGGCGCCGTACGGTCGAGGAGGGCTGACGCGTAGTCAGTTCATGCTGACCCGAGCAGCGGGCCGCTCGCGGTATCGCGGGCGGCCCGCTCGGGCTCGGCCACGGACGGCCCAGAAGCAGACCCCAGCCACCCCGGGGACCGTGCCCCCGCGAGCTCACCGACGGATGTACATGGATACGCTCCCCGCCCTGGTCTGCAAGATCACAAAATGCCGGTTCTGCGCTGCGGGCGTTGTCACGTTGTTGGGTGGGTGGGGCCTGACGGTGTATCGAGGCATGGTTCAGTCGGGCTCCGGTCTGTTGCTCAGGCCACTGCGGGCCGACCGGTTAACTGGTCCCGGATCGCGAAGCGGATGGTCATCTCGGCCCGGTAGCCGGGAGCGGTCATCAGGTGGCGGCGGGGTCGGAAGTGGGCACTGTCAACTTTGACTGGGCGTCAGATGATCAAGAAGGAAAGCCCAGCCAGTTCCTCCCTCCGGCAGGCCGATTCGGCGCTTCAATCGCGGAATCAGAGGTGAAGATTACCAATCACCTTTGTGATCATATGACGGTGCGTCAAAGTTGACAGTGCCTGCTCCAGTCGTCGTACTTGCCTTGCGTACCACGGACGACCTCGCCGACATTGCTCTACACAGCGACTTGTTCGCACTTCCCAATCGGCGGCCGAGTCGTCGTGGGGAGCCGGGCGGCCAAGCACCTGAAGCCACGAACGGCAGCCACTTGTCAGCCACACCCAACTCCCCTGGGTGTCCTCGCCCTACGAACGGGAGGACCAACCCGTTCAAGAACGTAGAGCCACTTGTCCCCGGGCCGCGGCTGCCGGCGGCGCAGCCCGCCTGTAGGCCTGCCCGAACTTCACACACCAGCGGCGGACTGTCTCATGGGAGACGACGATCCCGCGCTCGAGCATGAGCTCCTCGACCTCACGGAAGCTGAGCGGGAAGCGGAAGTACAGCCACACACAGTGGGAGATGACCTCGGCCGGGTACCGGTGCCCCTTGTACGACGGCGACCTGCTCTCCACGGGCCCCCAGCATGATCAACCCGGCGATCATCCCACCCGCCCAGCCAACGTGACAGCGCCCCACGTCCGTCTCCGTGGCACTGACACTGCGTACCCGAAGCCGCCAAGACCTTCCCACGTCCGGCAAGCCAGCTCGCAGTGGCTCTTCTCCGGCCGCCAGCCCGGACAGCCCGGTCAGCTCCAAGTCCATCTGCGTCAGATCGGCGTCCCTCCGCAGTGCGCAGGACCTCCGCGATCCGTCAGCTCGTCCTCCAGGCCCCGGCCCCCGTCATCGCGAAGGCACTCGGCCATCACGACAAGACCGTCACCCGCCTGGTCACCGACAGACGGGCCCGGGCAGTGACAGACAGATGACAGTCGATCGGTAGGGGACCGACAGGCCAGATGCCTGGTGGCCTACAGCAACCGGCCCATACCGTCTTGTCATGACCGTAAACCACGAGGAAGAAGTGCACGAGCACGACCGGGGCCTCTCCTACGACCTTCCCCTTCTCGCCCGTCGCCGGATGGTACGGCTGCTGGCGGGGGTGAGCCTGGTGCCGCTGGTGGGCTGCACTTCCGAGGAGGAGACCACGGCGTCCTCGTCCCCGTCGCCCTCCCCGTCGTCCGCGTCGTCGCCCGTTCAGTGCGAGACGATCCCCGAGGAGACCGAAGGCCCCTTCCCCGGCGACGGTTCCAACGGCGTCAACGTCCTGAAGGAGAGCGGTGTCGTCCGCAGCGACATCACGCAGAGCTTCGGCGACTCCGCAGGGGGTACCGCCGAGGGCGTGCCCCTGACGATCACGCTCACGGTGGTGGACGCCGCCTCCGGCTGCGGCACCCCCAAGAAGGGCGCCGCCGTCTACATCTGGCAATGCGACCGGGAGGGCAGGTACTCCCTGTACAACGACGGCGTGACGGACGAGAACTACCTGCGCGGCGTCCAGGAGGCGGACGGCAAGGGACAGGTCACGTTCAAGAGCATCTTCCCCGGCTGCTACCCGGGCCGCTGGCCGCACGTCCACTTCGAGGTCTACGACAGCCTGGCCGACGCCACCGCGGCCAGGTCCATCACGAACACCTCGCAGCTCGCGCTGCCGAAGGGCGTGAGCGACAGGGTGTACGCCACCGGCGGATACAGCGAGAGCGTGAGGAATCTCAGCGAGCTCTCCCTGGAGTCGGACATGGTCTTCAGCGACGGCTACAACCAGCAGCTCGCGAAAGTCACCGGCACCGTCGATCAGGGGTACACCGCGACGCTGACGGTTCCGGTGTGACCCGTCACAGCTGAACGGCTCGGGGTTCATTCCGCGCGCTCTACATCCAGCCTCTCCGGCTCCCACCCCGTCCCACCGGCAGGGGCACTGAACCTCTTTCATCCTGGGCTGTCGGGTGAACCAGGCTGGTCAGGGGCGGTGATGTGGCGAAGCCCCTCGTCGTTGGTGTGGTGATCTCACTCAACACGCCGACGGCCGGGGGGCTTCGTTGGTTCCGTATCCTTCCACGCTCGATGTCCGGCACGAGCTGGTCGAGCATGTCTCATGGCTCATCTACGCCAGTGCACGCGTACGGGCTTGTCGGCCAGCAGCATCCAGCGCATGAAGTCCCTAGCCTCGACGCTGGTCGCCCGGTCCCAGCTGATGTCGAGCACCCAGAGGAATCGCAGCCAGCGCAGCAGGTCCAGCGCGTAGGAGCGCAGGGTCGTGTTTTCGCGGCCCGCGGCCTGGAGGTCCTTGAAGAACGCCTGAGCCTCCGCGCAGATCCGCCCATCCTTGTCGATCAGCTGGTACGGATCCCAGGGATCACCGGTCTCTCGTAAGCGGCCCCACTGCGGCAGCTCCAGAGCAGACAGATCACGCTCGACCCCCTCGTTCTCAGGCATGCCCGGAAGCTAGCAGCAGCATCCTCCATATCGGTCCTGAACTGGGAAAACTCCGAAGTTAGTTCAGTCAACAGGAAGCCCACCTGAACTGGGCACTCATCACCATGGTGAGCCGACGCCTCACCCGCAAAAGCCCCCGCATCGACTGGGAGAAAAAGCCAAGTATGTCCCCCTGATGACCAACACCCTCAGACCAGCGCCAGCGCCTGGTTCAAGTGGTGCTCGGCAATCCCCTGCATGAACGCCCGATCGGGGAAGTCTCCGTCGAGCAACCGGAGCGGCCCCGCCGTCAGGGACAGGTGCTGGGTGAGCTTATAGAGGGCGAGTCGGTCCTCGTCGAGGTCCTCCACCGCCAACCGCCGGTATTGGTCCTCGGAGTGGCGGAGCCGCAGGAACACGTGCTCCCACTCGACGTCGAAGTACAGCAACTCCTCGAAGTCGATCACGACCGGGTTACCGGCACGGTCCACCAGCACGTGGTCCAGCCCCAGCTCGCCATGGACGACCGAGTACTCGGCACGCGGCCGCACCTCCGCGGCGAGTTCACGCAGCCGTTCCTCCAGCCTGCCGCGGGCGTCCGCGATCCTCCGGTCACGGGACGCCGCCTCAGCGAGGCAGCGCAGCGCGAACCCAAGCGCTGCCTCCTCACACGACGCCGCCTTGGACCTTCCTCCCTTGTCGATCTGGGCCACCTTGCCGAACGACGGCGCTCGATGGCGTCGCATCGCCGCCAGGGCGTCGGCGAGGCGGGCCATCGTCGGCTCTGCGGCGCGCGGGTCGCGGTTGAACAGGTCCATCAGGTCCTCGCCAGGGAAGTCCTCCACGATCGCCAGGTCGGCCGGGTAGTGAGTGCGGTCCCGGTCGACCAAGTGGACCTCGGGGACCCGCAGGCCGAGCGAGGCCAGGCGCGCGTGGCTGGCCTCGAACAGGTCAAGTCCGACACCGGGCGAGAACGGGTCGGTGAGGTCGCCATCGCCCTCATCCGCTGGCCAGTAGTTCTCCGATTTCTCCCACAGATAGGCGACTGCCGTCGTGGCGTCGTTCATCGTGAGGCGGTACACGCCCTTCGTGGTGCCGCCGGTGAGCCGCTCGACCGCCTCCAGCTGCCGACCGCCCCCCAGTGCGGCCCGGGCCGCCCCCGCCAGCTGGTCCCGCATCACTTCCCGAGGTGCCACGTCCACGACCCACCTTTTCAGCTCGGCAACTGGGGAACCCTACGCGAGCCACTACTCAACCCTGAATCCCTTTTTGCGGAGCCTCAGTCCTCTGCCCACCTGCAAAAACACCTACTGAGCTTGTTCTTTTTCTTCCGGCCTCGAACGGTGTCTCGTACTGAGTCGCTCACCTGGGGGTTTGCCGGACGTGGGGGCGGCCTTCGTCTGATCCTGTGCTCCGACCAAGGTGTACGTGACCGAGACGAAGGCCGTGAGGGTGAGTCTGCTGCCTGATGTTGTGCGGAGGGATGCGTTCGCGGAAGCGTCACGCTTCCGGGGCGAGTTCTACGAGTGTCTGACCGCTCGGCGCGACGAGTTGTTCGAGCTGACGGATGCGGTGCTGTGTGCGGACGGTGCGGTGAAGTCCCCGGTGGACCTGACGCTGCTGCCCGAGCATCGGCGTGGGCACGGAGCGATGTACGGAGGCCTGAATCACGGCCGGATCGATGTCGAGCAGGTGCGGACGGTGCTGTCCGGGCTGTCGCTGCCGCGGTTCGACGGCGGGCGTCTGGTCCTGGCCGTCGATGTGTCGCCATGGCTTCGTTCGGACGCGCCGTGCTCGGCCGAGCGGTTGTTCTGCCATGTCTATGGCCGGGCGCAGACGGCGTCGCAGTTCCTCCCGGGCTGGCCCTACTCCTTCGTCGCCGTCCTGGAGCCGGGTGCCACCTCTTGGACCGCGATCCTGGACGCGGTCCGGCTCGGACCGGTGGACGACGCCACCGCGGTCACAGCCGCCCAGCTGCGGGGAGTCGTTGAACGGCTCATCGCCGCGGGTCAGTGGCGGGCCGGGGACCCGGACATCGTGATCGTCAGCGATGCCGGCTACGACGTCACCCGCCTGGCCTGGGTCCTGCGCGATCTGCCGGTCGAGCTGGTCGGCCGGGTCCGCTCCGACCGGGTCATGCGACTGCCGAAGCCGCCTCGTGTCTACGACCCGAAGGGCGGCCGGCCGCCTAAGACCGTGTCCTACATGGTCAGTTTCCGGAGCCGTTTGTAGCAGCAGAGGGCTGCGGCCAGTCCGAGAAAGGCCAGGTAGTTGCCTGGTTTCCGCTCGTAGCGGTGGTTGAGTCGGCGGTAGCCGGTCAGCCAGGACATGGTGCGTTCGATGACCCACCTGCGTCGGCCGAGTCGCTCGCTGGACTCGACTCCCTTGCGGGCGATGCGGACGCCGATGCGCTTGCCCCACAGCCATCGCCGCAGGTGAGGCACGTCGTACGCCTTGTCTGCGTGCAGGCGTTGGGGCTTGGAATCGGTCGCGTGGGATTCGTGTCCCATGTGGAAATGGGACAGCATCGGCTTCAGGGCCTGGCTGTCGTGGGTGTTGGCGGCGGAGACTCCGACGCGTAGAGGCAGTCCGTTCGCGTCGGACAGGATGTGCATCTTGGAACCGGGCTTACCCCGGTCCACGGGGCTCGGACCTGCAAGTTCGCCCCCTTTTTAGCCCTCACATGGGCAGAGTCAAGGACCGCGCGGGAAAGGTCGACCAGGTCCCGATCGTCCAGAAGCCGGAGAATCTTCTGATGCAGCCGCCCCCAGACCCCGGCTCGCGACCAGATGACGAACCGGCGATGGACGGTCGACTTCGACGCCCCGAAGCACGGTGGCAACGCACGCCAAGCGCAACCGCTGACCAGCACATAGATGATCGCGGCGAAGACCGCCTCATCATCGATGTTCGCGACCCCGCCCCCTTGCGGACGCACCCGGGCCGGCGGCAACAACGGCCTCGCTATTTCCCACAGTCCGTCCGGAACGATCCATCCCCACCGTCCACTCCCCATGCCCAGGACAACTGTCAACTGACCATGTAGGACACGGTCTAGGAAGTCATCTCATTTGGCGAGTCTGCGGTAGCAGATGAGGGTGCAGGCGATGCTGGTGAAGGCGAGGAAGTGGTCGGCCTTGCGTTCGTAGCGTCGGTGGAGGCGGCGGCAGCCGGCGAGCCAGGCCATCGTGCGTTCGATGGTCCAGCGGTGGCGCCCCAGCCGTTGCGAGGACTCGACTCCCTTGCGGGCGATGCGGTGGGTGATGCCGCGCTTGCGTAACCATCGCCGCAGGTGGGCGTAGTCGTAGCCCTTGTCGGCATGGAGTTTGCCGGGCCGGCGCCGTCGCCGGCCGCGGCGCGAGCGGATCGGCGGGATGCCCTTCACCAGCGGGATCAGGGCCTGGCTGTCGTGCAGGTTGGCCCCGGAAATGGCGACAGATATGGGCAGACCTGACCGTTCGGTGATCAGGTGGATCTTCGATCCGTACTTGCCCCGGTCGACAGGATTCGGACCCGTCAGGTCCCCCTTTTCAGGGCCCGCATGTTCACCGAGTCGATCGCGCACCGCGACCAGTCCAGCTCACCGCGGGCACCGAGTTCGTCGAGGACCAGGCGGTGGAGCCTGGCCCACACCCTTGCCTTCGACCACTCGGCGAACCGCCGGTGGGCGGTTGCTCCGGACGGGCCGAACGACGCCGAAGGCAGCTGCTGCCAGGTACAACCCGACGTAGCCACGAAGACGATCGCGGCCAGTACTTCCCGGTCGCCGTGCCGACGCCGACCACCGCCCTGCGGCCGCGACGGCGCCTCCGGCACCACCCGCTGGAACAACTCCCACAACTCGTCCGGCACCAGCCGCTCAACGATCCCCACCATGACCCACAGAATACCGAGTCATCCAAATGAGATGGCTTCTTAGAAGACCGGAATCGAACATCGACTCGTACTTGACGGCCAGCGAGCAGCAGTTACGCGACAGCCTCCCGGCTCTCCGGCCAGCGCACCGAAACCCTCAACACCTGGCCCAGGAAGGCCACTTGGTTCGAAGAACCGCCGTCCAGCCACCCGTCACGACGTGGGCCGCGTCCTCGCGACCGGCGAGGCATACAACCGTCCCGCCCACCATAAGGTCGGCACCAAACCCCGCCGTGGGAGCGGCACTGACACCGTTGGCGGAGCCCCGTAGGCTGCTTTGGCGCAGAGCGGCGTGGTTTTTTGGCGGGAGACCCTGATGACAGGCGGCAGCAGGTCCAGCACGGATATCAGAGGCGGCCACATCGGACTGGTCGTCACGATCATTGCCCTGGTCGTCATTGCCCGTTTTTCCGGCCCTCGCTGGACTTTGATCGTCGCGGCGTGCTTCACCGCCTGGTTCATCCTCGCGCTGACCGTCATCCGCATCAGGGGCGGACGCGGAGGAGAAGCCCTTCGACGTGCCTACGTCGCCACTTTCGGCTGGGGCGACTACGTCACCCCCTGACGGGGCTAAACGACAAGGTGAGTGCCTGTTCCTGATCCGGGCATGCCAGGCGGCGGGAAGATGGCCGACGGGCGACTACCGGCTCTGACACATGAGACCTGGCCCACGTCGTTCCGGACATCCCTGCCTGCCGCACCTCTGCGCGGTCCGGTTGTCAGTACGCGCTGATACAACTCGTGCGTACCGACCCAACCAGCAGAGGAGACCCATGGGCGACTGGGGAACCGGCAACTTCGACAGCGACACGGCCGCAGACCACGTGTCGATCCTCACGGACCGGCTCATCACCGAGGTAGCGGACGCGATGGCCGGCGACCCGGTCGAGATCGAGCCCGACGAGTACTGGGGAATCGCGGTGCCGGCCAACCTGGAGCTGCTGAGCCTTCTGGCGCGGCAGGGGTACGTGGGGGCGTCGCTGCCCGAGGCCGAGGTGGTCGCGGGGTGGAAGAATACGTTCATGGCGGTATGGGAGGGCCACATCGACGCCTTGACGCCTTCATCGGGTTACAAGGACGAGCGACGCGCAGTCCTGATCCGTACTTTCGACGAGCTGGCCGAGCTCACGAGGAAGGAGGACTCGGACTGAGAGGCCTGCCCCCCGAACGGATGCTCACACGGCGTGCAGGACGAGCGGCACCTCCGCTCTATCAGCCGGTACAGCGGCCTGGAGGACCCCGGTCCGCTCGCCAGGACGAGATGCGCATCCGGATCGCCGCTTACTGACCCCAGGCTCTTCGACCTCGCGGTGGGTGGCTGCGAATGACTTCTCGTTCTCCTGGGGCCAACCGACACGTTCGAAGCCACGGTGGGGGACTACCGACGGCCAACTTCGTTTCGTACGGTGGCAGCATGCGCAGGGACGGCGTTCCTCGGCTGAGGCTGGTTGTGGTCACGGACGACCGCGATGATGGGCCTCGGTTGTGCCGTGGGTGCGGTGGTCCGCTGATGCCGTCGGCAAGGGCGACAGCGGTCTTCTGCTCGTCCGTCTGCCGATCGCGGCATTGGCGGCGGATGCGGCGAGCGAGGGCCAGAACCGAGGCGGTGAAGGTCGGTGTGACGTCCAGTTGCCCGGAGTGCGGGACGTCGTGGACGGTCGGGGTCGACCATCCTGCCTCGGCAATGTACTGCTCTCCCGTCTGCCGCAAACGGGCCTGGCACAGACGGCGCGCGGCGGACACCGGGTTGTGAGACCGCGCATTCGGTGGCTGTCATCGTGCTTCACTGCGGGGCCGTGCGCACCTGGCAGGTGCCTGGAGTCGGCTGGATGGTGCGGAGTGACGGCCTGCCGGGGCAAGTTGATGGCATGGACAAGGTGCCGCACCCGGGTCCCTCGGGGGTGATGTCCGGATGCCCGCGATGATCGGGAGTGTGACCCGGGAACGCTACGACGAGCTGGTCAAGCTGGGCCGGGACTGGGTCACGACGATGAGCAGTGCCCAGTGGCGGCTCGGGGATGCGGCTGTGGAAATCGAGCCGATGCGTTCGTATGGGGGTGCGAATCCGTCAGGGAAGGACGACCTGTTCACGGTCAGCGAGGCCCTCCGCATGTTCGCCGAAGACGTCGGCCTGGCCTACACGATGGTCCGCAGTTACCGGTGGGTGTCCTCGCGCTGGCCGAAGGAGCGCCGGCGGACGGACGTCTCGCGCACGATCCACAAGATCCTGGCCAGCATCCCCGATGAGCAGGAACGTTTCGAGGCGGTCACCAACCCCCCGTCCAGCCCGCGAGGCGGACAGCTGCGGTGGACGCACGACAGCGCGAAACGCGTGGTGGGCTGGAAGGTCGACTCCCCGGAGAGCGTCCAGGAGAAGGTGGAAGCGATCCACGACCTGGCCACCGACGACGCGGTCGCGGCCGTGGTGACCACCGACTTCCTGCGCCGTCCGGCGGTCGCCGACAAGGCCATGGCCGATGATTATCCGGACTACGGCTTGGTGGCCTGAGGTCGCGATATTCCGGGTGCCGTGACGGAAGGCGTTCGTGCACACTGCGCGGATGGGTGGTGATGGTTCCTGGTGGCTGCAGGAGAAGGCTTTGCGGCATGTGGCGTCCCTGTCGGTCGGGCGCCCACTCGATTCGCGGCTGCGGTTGACGATGAACTTCCATCCCGACCGCTTGGTGGGCGAGCGTCCGATCCTTCTCAGGATGGCGGAAGACGGCGTCTACCGCTCGCAGTTCGTGACCGGCACCAGCAACGGCGGTCTGACTGCGTATCCGGGTGGGGACCGGTGGCGCTGGGAGAGCCGTATCTTCGGTGGTGCCTATGACTGCGCCGCACCTGACGAGCGGCCGGTCTACGGCGCGCTGAACTACCGGCACGTATCCGTCGGCGGGGCGCCTCGGTTTGGCTCCTCGTACTTCAGGCTCGCCGCCCACACCCTCGCACGCGCGACGTTCTGCTACCCGGACAGCTCGACCGGCCCTTCGGCGTTCGGTGTCGCGAGCCGTTTTGCTCTGATCGACTTGGCCGAGGCCGACGCGCTGGACGCCTTGGACGGTCACATCGAGGCACAGATCCACGGGACCGTCAGGCTTGACCGTGATGTGGAGGCACTTGTCCTGGATCCCAGCTATCGCGGAACAGCCGTAGAAGCCGATGCCCGCCGGCTTCCGTGCCCTGTCGAATGGCACCCTGGCTACCACCTGACCGTGGAGCATCTGCGGCGCCACCCGGACTACCGCGGACAGGAGTACGTCGACCTGGGCGCCGAGCTCGCGGCCAACGGCAGCGTCGATCCCCGCATTATCGGCGAGGCGGCCTCCTCCGGCCACTACGACCCGCAGGATCTCAAGAAGGTCTGGCACTGCCTGGCGCGCTTCGGCGCGCCGCCCCTTGCCCGCAGTGAAACCCCGAGCCTGGTCGCCACCTGGCCTGCGTTCCGCGCAATTCAGGGGTTCTGGAGTCCCCGCCGAGGTGAAGGTGCAGGTCAGCGGGCTGGAGTCTGGTGACACGGCCGGATTCGCCTAGAGACGCGATTTTCCGGATTAACCTGCGCTGAACTGGTCTTGCTCCATATGGTCTGGAGTCGTGTATGTGAAGACGACGAAGCGGGAGAACAAGTCCGGCACGGTCCGGTACCTGCACCTGGCTCACAACGAGTGGGATCCGGTGAAGGGCCGGGCGGTCCCGAAGGTGCTGTTCACGTTCGGCCGTGAGGACGACCTCGACCGGGACGCGGTGAAGCGCCTGGTCGCGTCTCTGTCGCGGCTGCTGGAACCGGGCGAGGCACTGGCGTCGACCGCGGCGGGTGACCTGGAGTTCGTCTCCTCGGTCCCGTTCGGCGGCACCTACGTCCTCGATCATCTGTGGCGTCGACTGAAGATCGACAGGATCGTCGGGCAGGTCGGGCAGCCCAAGCGGGGCCGGCGCCGGGACATGTCGGTGACCGAGCGGGTGCTGTTCTCCATGGTCGCGAACCGGGCCCTGGCCCCGTCGTCGAAGCTGGCCGCCGCGGACTGGGTCACGCACGACGTGCATGTCGACGGCCTGCCGGCCACCGACGACGACGCCTGCTACCGGGCGATGGACTGGCTCCACGAAGTCCAGGACGACCTGGAGAAACGGGTGTTCGACGAGGTCGCGAACCTTCTCAACCTCGAGGTCGACCTGCTGTTCTTCGACACCACCAGCACCTACTTCGAACTGGAGGAGGCCGACGAGCCCGTCGCCCGCGACGACAAGGGCCGCCTCCTGCCCGCCGCAGACGACACTCCCGCCGACGCCGACGACAGCGGTGACGCCCCGGACCAGGCCGGGTTCAGGACCTTCGGCAAGTCCAAGGACTCCCGCGACGACCTGCCGCAGATCGTGATCGGGATGGCCGTCACCAGGGACGGCATCCCGGTCCGCGTCTGGTCCTGGCCCGGCAACACCGGTGACAGCAAGCTGATCCGGCAGGTCAAGGACGACATGCGCGACTGGACCCTCAGCAAGATCGTGTGGGTCACCGACCGGGGATTCTCCAGCGAACGCAACCGCCGCTACCTCCGCCAGGGCGACAACGCCTACATCGTCGGCGAGAAACTCCGCTCAGGCAGCCCGGAGGTGAAGGCCGCCCTGTCCCGGCAGGGCCGCTACGGCGAGATCGCCCAGAACATGCGGGTCAAGGATGTGCGGATCTCCGACACCGAACGGTTCGTGATCTGCCACAACCCCGAAGCCGCCACCCGTGACCAGCACATACGCGAACAGCTCGTCGCCCAGCTCACCACCCTCATCGACGGCACCGACAAGCTCAGCGAGTTCAAGCGCGGCGAACTCCGCGGGAGGATCGCCGACAAGCCCGGCCTCAACCGCTACCTCCGCACGAGCCCGGCCGGCAAGCTCCGCATCGACACCGCGAAGATCAAGGCCGAGGAGAACCTCGACGGCAAGTACCTGCTGCGATGCTCCGACCCGCACCTGTCCGCCGAGGACATCGCCCTCGGCTACAAGCAGCTCCTCGAAGTCGAGCGGGGCTGGCGGGACATGAAGCAGATCATCGACCTGCGGCCCGTCTATCACCGACTCGAGAAACGCATACGCGTGCATGTCATCCTCTGCTGGCTCGCCCTGCTGCTGATCCGCATCACCGAGATCACCACCGGCGCGACCTGGCCGACCGTCCGCCGCGAACTCGACCGGCTCCACCTCGGCACGTTCACCGGCCCCACCGGCCTGTTCCAGCAGGTCACCACTCTCACCAAGCCCCAGACCGATCTCCTGGCCAAGCTCGCCATCCCCACACCGAAGCAGATCATCGCCCTCGAACCCACACCTCGCTGACCAGCACGAACACCAGCGCCTAGAGAAACGCCTCTCAGGCGCCCTCACCCATGTCCGCGCAGCTCAGACCCCAGATTCGTGACTCTATGCCGCTGAATTACGCGGAACGTAGGACCTGCTGCTTCCCGGAATCGGGAAGTCGGTGAACGCCGCGTGGGCCTTCGTGTTCGGGGCACCCGACCCGTCCCTGCGGATGCCGCAGCCGCACATGGCCGTGCCCGCACTGGCCGATGCCGCCCACTCCGACCCGCTCCAGGCCGCCCTGGACGCGGTGTACGCGGGCGTGGTCACCTACGGCGAGGACTACCCGGCACTTTTGGAAGAGGTCTGGTCCGTGTGCCGCAGCCATCGATAGACACGGAGGCTCATCTGCGGTCAGCCCGCCCGGCGGGGGAGCGGTCTGCCCGCCGTAGGGCCGTCGCGCGGGCACATCTTCATGCCACCGGATGACGCCACCGTGAAATGGTGGCTATTCTGCATTCATGTCTGTCACCACAATGACGCTGCGCATCCCCGATGAACTCGCCCCCTCGATCAAGGCGGCGGCTTCGGGCGCCAACATGAGTGTGAACGCGTGGATAGTCCGTGCCGCCCGCCGCGCCGCGACCCTCGATGCCGCGCACCAGCTCGCCGGCCTCGGCCTCGGAGACGATCTCGCGGGCGAGGGAGACACTCTGTGAAGCGTGGCGAGGTCTGGGTCCTCCCCGACGAGCGCAACGTCCTGATCGTCTCCCTGACCGGCCTGGAAGAGGCCTACGGCGCGGTCGTCGTGATCGTGCTGCACCCCTCCGGGAGATTCCCCGACACCGCTATGTCCGTCGTGATCGGCGACCCGGTCCCGTGCACCGCCGTCGCGGTCAACATGCAGCAGCTGCGGGCCACCCGATTCGACGGCGCCAAGCTTCTCGGCGAGGTCGCCCCCGAGGCGATGGCCCGCGTCGACCAGGCACTGCGCGCCGTCCTCGACCTCTAGCCTGCGTATTTCACGTGCCGCAGTGCCCGGATCTCGCGCTACTGAAATCCTCGCTACGCTCCGACATCTGGCCGCAGGACCGCTACGACGCGCGCGCGAAGGACCCGCTGACCGGCATAGCGTTCAGCAGCGTCACGGAACTGGCCGACACGGACAGCACCAACGCACTGTCGGCTGCGGGGCACGGCTGGTTCTCCGAGCGCTGCTCCACCGCGTACTCCTGCCACGCCCGCGCGGCTGTGTGCCGACCGGTGACGCGGCAGCGGCGCCTGGTGGAGCCGCCCCTGCTCTGGGCGAGGTGGTGACGGAGTTCCCACAGCTGTCGCACGCCTGTTCACTACCGGCGGCAACCCGGTAGGAGGGCCGTACCCGGTCGGGTGAAGGCACGGCGCTGGGTGAACTCGTTGCCGGTGCTGGTCGTCGTGCTGGGTATGGAGCCGATTCAGGATGTACATGTGGCGCGGCCGGGCCTGGTGGTCGTGGACATCGCGGCCGCCGACGACGCGACCGCGCTCGCTGTCCAGGCCGTACTCGCCGGCCGCTGGGCGACCGCCACCGCAAAGCGTACGACCCGGATCCCGGGCAGCCCGGCGTACGGCTGCGCCTGTACGCCGACCTGGAACAAGAGGTCGCCGACGGCGGCGCGGAAACCGGGCAGAGCGGGGCGGCGGCAGGCCCCCGTCTCCGGGGGTGAGGCGGTCGGCGGCCCGGCGGTGCCGTCGCGGTGCCGCCGGGCGTGGCCGCTCGTAGCCTGGAGGTCTCGGGGTTGTCGCGGAGGTGTGCTGTGCCCCGAACCGTGTGGTCAGGTGCGATCAATTTCGGGCTGGTGACTTCTCTGAACTTTGGGGCCGTTCCGTCCCGAAGCCTCT
Organism: Streptomyces bottropensis ATCC 25435; assembly: GCF_000383595.1. Classification (NCBI taxonomy): domain Bacteria; kingdom Bacillati; phylum Actinomycetota; class Actinomycetes; order Kitasatosporales; family Streptomycetaceae; genus Streptomyces; species Streptomyces bottropensis. Next base: position 5,446,934 of record NZ_KB911581.1, read on the forward strand.
GATCTGCAGCTCTATGAAACTGAATCGGGGAAGCCGGAGAAATCACAGCAACATGCTCAGCCGCTCCGCCTGCCGCCTCAGTACTGTGACTTCGCATGACCGACACCGAGATCGAGATCACCGCAGACCTGGTTCGCGACCTGCTACAGGAGCAACATCCAGACCTTGCGGGGCTGGCCATCCGCGAGGTGGCGGGCGGCTGGGGCAATCAAATGTGGCGTCTCGGGGACGAGTTGGCCGTGCGCATGCAGCGCATGGACCCCACCCCAGAGCTCCAACTCAAGGAGCGGCGGTGGCTACCCGTGCTGGCTCCGCGCCTGCCGCTCCCGGTGCCGACTCCGGTGCGGTTCGGTGAACCGTCCGAGCGCTTCCCCAAGCACTGGACCGTGATGACGTGGGTTCCCGGCGAGCCGCTGGACCACGGCTCGATCAGCCGCGGCGCCCACGCGGCCGACACGCTGGCGGGCTTCCTTCGGGCGCTCCACGTGGAGGCGCCCGCCGAGGCGCCGATCAGCTCGGACTTCGGCGCTCATCCCAAGAAGTGCACGGACGGTTTCGACTACTTCTTTGAAGCCGTTGTCCCCGGCGACATTGCCGACGAGGTCCGGGCCGTCTGGGACGATGCCGTTGCGGCCCCCCCAATGGGAGGGCCCGCCGGTATGGGTGCACGGTGACCTGCATCCCGCGAACGTCGTCGTCTCGGACGGAACGCTCTCGGGCATCGTCGACTTCGGTGCCATGTGCGTCGGCGACCCGGCCTGGGACCTCGCCGCCGCATGGGTGCTGCTACCCGCAGGGACGGCCTCACGGTTCTTCGACATGTACGCGCATGCGGACGAGGCGGCGATCCGGCGCGCCCGCGGGCTGGCCGTGATGAAGAGCCTCTTCCTGATGTTCATGGGGCAGAACGGAGATCGGGGTCTTCCCGGCGGCAAGCCGAACTGGGGACCAGTAGGCCGGGCGGCACTTGATCGTGTTCTGAAGGGCGTTTGATGCGCGCTTCTTCGAACTTGTTCTCGATCTTGGTTGAGGGCCGTGCGGCAGTCCACCTTCGTGGGTTCATCGACGACCACGCGTAGTAGGGATGCCAAGGTCCACGGCCGTATGCTGCCCGTGGCCTCGATCGCGCTGACGGAGCTTCTCCTCAGCGCCAGCCAGGCTGACCTGGAGAACTTCGACCTCGCCGAGCCAGCCTTCCGTCTCGGCTTCGGCGATTCGCGCGATCAAGTTGTCGCGGATCTCGCCAAGCCGCGCCCGTTGGGCCGGGTCAGGCCGGAGGAGCGAGCATCTGACGCAAGCTTATCCGAACTACCCAGTTCACGGACCGATGGGGACGATCGCAGTTGAGTTGCTAGAAGTAGTGGGCAACAATCTCGGCGTCGGGGAGTATCCGGGTGTGTCGTACCGCCAACTCCTGTCTGGCCGCCCAGGAGCGGGGACGGGCGAGAATGCAGCACATGGATGACGCGTTCACACACCTCCGACAGGCCGCCGACCTGCTGCCTGAGGAAGCAGCGGCAGAGAACGGCCAGACGGTCGGGGATGTTCGCGAGGATATTCGGCGCCAGGAGTGGGAGATGGTGCTCGGCGTTCTCATCGAGATCGGGGATGTCCACCCCGTGTCCGTGGACTTCTGGGAGCTCCTCGCCGAGGCCGCTCGGCAGATGATGCTCGACCGCAGCCGTCGTTGGTGCGACTGGCGGGGCTGGGAAGTCCGGCACGGCACTGTGCGAGCGACCCTGAGCCTGGTGGGTGCGGAGGAGGGCCAACGCCGGACTGCCATTTCCGGAGACGGACGGCTCCGGCCGATGTGGAACATCGGCAACTGCACCGCCGGCGGTGAGCGAGCGCTGAACATCGCCAGGCTCTGGGTGGAGTATGCGCAAAAACTCGGTCCGGGCGAGACCGCCAACGTTCGGCTGGCTCCCTTGAGCCCCGAGCAGTGGAGGCATCTGAAATGCGGTGATGTGATCACCATGCATGAAGCCCGACCTGTTGCCGGAACGGCCACCGTGATCGAGGTCCTGCCGCCGCGCACGTGAACCCAGGCCATCGTCCCAGGTGCGCCACCAGTGGCAGACGGCCGTCAGTCGCCGCCCGGGCTCGGGGCGCCAGCCGACCCGCGCTGTGGCGCGTCATGGATACCACGTCCCAACTCAGCCGGCCTCGAGGGCGTCTGCCCGCCTCGTCAGGTCCGCTGCGACGAGATCCCAGTCCGGTCCGTGCAGCCACAAGTTCTCGGCAGCCTCGCGCATCAACGCTGGCTCATCAGGTCGCTGCAGGAGCACCAACCGATATGACAGGTTGCGAACCCAGACCGGCAGACGACCATCGACCAGGTGCGGACTGAGCTCACGGAGCATGGCGAGGATCGAATCCGCGTCAGCAAAAGTCAGTTCCTCGACGAAGTAGTGCTCCTGGTGGTCGAGGTCGCACGCAGGCGTCGGTCGGAACTCGTCTCCGTAGAGACACCGGGCGTGCTCCGTCAAGGTGCTGTGCATGTCCTAGAGCCTATGACGCCTTGATCCGCTGGAACGAAGCTACTGAGGTTGAACTCGTGGAGTCGTAGGGGCTGACGACTCGTTGCCCGTGCGGTATCACCGAAGGCATGCGGTATCCACAAGGGGGCGGGCTGACCGCCGAACGGCAGCAGTTCCGCGAGGAGTTACGGCTGAAGGCGGCCGAGAGGTTCGCCCAGGGTGAGGCGAGCTCGGTGATCGCGAAGGACCTGCGGGTCAGTGTCCGGTCGGTACAGCGGTGGCGTCAGATGTGGGACGAGGGCGGTCCGCGGGCTCTGCGGTCGCAGGGGCCGGCGTCGCTTCCGAGGCTGAGCCAGAAGCAGTTCACACAGTTGGAGGCGGAGCTGGCCAAGGGGCCGGCCGCGCATGGCTGGGAAGACCAGCGTTGGACGCTGGCGCGGGTCAAGACGGTGATCGGCCGGCGCTTCCACCTGTCCTACACGCTTCAGGGTGTGCGCAAGCTCCTGGTGCGTAATGGGTGGTCCTGCCAGGTCCCGGCCCGACGGGCCATGGAACGGGACGACGACGCGGTCGCGGGGTGGGTCAAGGAGGTGTGGCCGTGCGCGGAAGACTCGCGGCGGCCCGTGGAGCCTGGATCGTCTTGAGCGTGGGAGCCCCGGCCACTCGCAGAGGGGGGACGGACTGAGGGGCCGTCAAGGCTTTGGATTGGCTTGCGATAAGGCAAGACTAACAGCTTTCAGCCACGTTAGAGGGAATCTCGTGGTTCTGTGTGCTTCATTTTTGGGAGCGGGATAGACTCTGGACTCAGAGCACACCACCCCGGACCGCTCCGGAGGGTTATCGAGATCCATCCCACGGCCTTGCCGGTGCTCCGGTGAGGGATAGCAACGAGCCGATCGCGTCAGTCCAACCGTAGCCCTTGTGGCTCCTCTACGCGCAGGTTTCCCGTTTCCCGCCGCTCGAATCGACCGGGCGGCACCCCAGGAGAAGGCAGGCGAATATGTCGAGCACAGGCCGCGCTGACCAGCGAGAGGCAGCCCAGCGAGAAGCCATTGATGCGGTCCTGCGTGCCCTCGAACTGCCTGCAAGATCGCTTGTGCCGGAGCGGGGTCTGCGGACACAGGTGATCATGGCGACCGGGTCCGGGAAGACCCGGGTGGCGGTCCGCAGCGCGGAGGAGCTCCACGCGGGCCGTGTGCTGGTGCTCGTGCCCTCGCTGGACCTGCTCGCCCAGACCGAGGCCGCGTGGCGTGAGGGGGGCCGCCGGGGGCCGATGATCGGGGTGTCCTCGCTGCGGGGCGAGGAGGTGTCCTTCCCCAACACCACGGACGTGGACGAGCTGGTGGAGTGGACGCGGGGCCTGGACAAGGTGACGGTGTACGCCACGTACGCCAGTCTCGGTCTGGGCACGCTGGAGCGGGCGCACGCTGCGGGTTTGTCGGCTTGGGACCTGATCGTCGTGGACGAGGCTCACCGGGTTTCCGGCCGGATCGGGAAGCCGTGGGCGGTCGTCCACGACAACCAGAAGATCCCGTCCCTGCGCCGGTTGTACATGACGGCCACGCCCCGGCTGTGGCAGCTCGGGGACGAGGACGAGGCCGGCGCACCGGGCGAGCTGGTCGCGAGCATGGAAGACGATCCCGAGGGCCCCTTCGGCAGCAGGGCGTTCACTTTGACGCTCTCGGAGGCCATCGACAGGGGAATCTGTGCCCCCTACCAGGTCGTATGCGTGGACGTCACCGACACCGCGCTCCAGGCCGCGCAGCTCCTGGGCGCGGAAGGCCGGTCGGCAGAGGTCCGTGGGGCACGGCTCGCTGCCCTGCAGACCGCCCTGGTGAAGGCGTCGGCCGAGGAGGGCTTCCGCCGCACGCTGGTCTTCCACCACCAGGTCCGCGAGGCCGAAGCGTTCGCGGCCGGCCTTCCCGACGTCGCCGCGCAGCTGCACGCATCCGACCCCGAGCTGTACCCGGCCACGATCTGGGCGGACTGGCTGTGCGGGGATCACAAGCCGCTGCATCGGCGGCGTCTGCTGGGCGAGTTCGCTGCCGGGATCGCCACGGACGGCACGGTCGTGGAGAAGTGCTTCCTGTGCTCGGTGAAGGTCTTGAGCGAGGGGGTCGACACCAAAAAATGTGACTCCGTGTACTGGGCGGATGTGCGGGGCTCCATGCCGGACCTGGTCCAGGCGGTGGGCCGGGCGCTGCGGATGCAGCCGGGCGAGGGCAAGGTGGCAAGCCTGGTGGTGCCGGTTCTGCTCGGGCCCGGGGAGACGGCGGACAACATGCTCACCTCCCGGGCGTTCGGCGGGCTGGCCAAGCTGTTGGAGGCGCTGCGGGCGCACGACGCGCGGATCGTGGAAAGCCTCGCGGAGCAGCAGGCCCCGAGCCGCTACAAGCCCGTCAGCAAGGACGAGAGCGGGAAGAGCTCGGGCGGGAGCGGCGAGGGCTCCGGGGGCGTCAGCGGCCCCGCCAAGGCCCTGCTGAAGTTCTCCACGCCCCGCGACCCGGCCGCCCTCGCCGCGTTCATCAACCTGCGCGTCCTCAACCCCGAGCACGAGCACTGGCGGCGCGGTGTGGAGGCGGCCGTCATCTACGCCCGCGTGCATGGCGACTTGAAGGTGCCATTCACGTTCCGCGTCCCGGCCGGGGATGAGGCCGCCACCGAAGGCGAGGGGTGGCCGGCCTCGCTCGCCGGGTTCCCGCTGGGGCAGTGGACCGCCGACGCCCGCCGCTTCTACGCCCGCGGGGACATGGACGCGGACCGCGTCGCCCAGCTGGAGAAGCTCGGCATGATCTGGAGCCACTTCGACGTCGCGTGGGAGGAGGGCCTGTCCGCCGCGCGCGGGTGGGCCGCCGAACACGGGCACCTCCTGGCCCCGCTGGACGCCACCTACCAGGGGTACCGGGTGGGCATCTTTTTGAAAAACGCGCGTGCCGCCGCCCGCAAGGCTGCCGAGATCGAGCAGCGGCGTGCCGAGGGACTGCCCGTGGAGTCGTCGGCCGGGGCGCTGTCGGACGAGCGGCGCGAGCAACTGGAGGAGATCGACGCGTCCTGGTGCCCGAGCTGGCCAGTGACCTGGCAGCGGTGCTTCCACCTCGTGCGGATGCACCTGGACGCCGGTAAGGCGCTGCCCACCACGGCGGGCGAAGTCCTGCGCCAGGGCGAAGACCTCGGGCGGTGGGTGAAGTCAGTGCGGCTGGGGTGGGACCAGCTCACGACCGTGCAGCAGTGGCTGTGCGAGCAGGTCCTCGGGGTCCAGCCCGCCACCGAGGACGAGAAGCCGCCCCCGCGCCGCACACAGGCCGACAAGTGGGCGATGAACTACGAGGCCGCCAAGCAGTTCTACGAGCGCGAGGGACACCTTCAGGTCCCGAGGAAGCACATCGAGCGGACCGTCGGCGAGGACCAGGAGGAACGGGAGCACCGGCTTGGTGCATGGGTCGGGAATCAGCGGAGCAGGGCCGCCACGCTGACGCCGGAACGGATGGAACAGCTGTCCGCCATCGGCATGCGCTGGACATAGGCGGCAGGCACTAGAGACCTGAAGGAAGGAGCCCGGCCGAGAGTCGGCCGGGGGCTCCCTTGTGGAGTGACTTCAGCCAGACCAGCCAGGGAGAGAGCTTGGAGAGGAAGAGGCGTCGTTGGCGTGTCTTCGAGCTGCTGTGTGTTCTTGAGGCAAACGCCGGCCTCTGTACGTACTGCACTCGGCGATCGCAGGTGGTGGACCACGTCATACCGTTCGCACAGGGCTGTCAACGGCCATTTCGTTCTCCCCGTAGGCGGCCAGGAGTTCGCCCCGCTGGCGGCCATCGAGATGTCCCCGGTGGCGGCCAGATAATTCCCCGTCCTCGGGTCGGTCGGGTCAGCTGAAGGACTTCACTCCCTGTCCGCTGGTGGCCTGGGTGAGCCGGTAGCTGTCACCCTGGGTGACGACGATGTGAGCGTGGTGCATGAGCCGGTCGACCGTCGCCGTGGCCAGGGTCTTGGGCATGATCTCGTCGAATCCGGAGGGGTGGAGGTTGCTGCTGACGGCGACCGAGCGTCGTTCGTAGGCGGCATCGACCAGGCGGTAGAAGCCTTCGGCGGCGTCCGGCGAGACCGGCAGGAGGCCGATGTCGTCGACGATGATCAGATCCGAGCGGATGATCTTCGCGAGGGCTCGGGCGATGGAGTCGTCCGCGCGGTGCCGGCGGACCAGGACTCCGAGGTCCTCGATGGTGAACCAGGAGACGGTCAGCCCGGCCTCGACCGCGGTCTGGCCAAGTGCCTCGGTGAAGTGGCTTTTGCCCGTGCCGGAGGGCCCGCAGATGCAGAAGTTCTCCCGCCGGCCGATCCATTCCAGGGACTTGAGGGCGTCCTGGGTGGGGCGGGGAATGGCGGACTTGGTCTCGTCCCAGTCGCCGAAGGTCTTGCCGGTGGGGAAACCGGCCCGCTTGCGGCGGGTGTGGAGGTTGGCCCGGTCGCGGCCGGCGGCTTCCTCGGCCAGCAGGACGCGGACGACCTCGGCAGGGTCCCAGCGTTGTGCCTTGGCGGTGGGGATCAGGTCGGCCAACACCCGCCGCAGGTGCGGGAGTTTGAGCCGCCTGGTCAGCTCGATGGCCTCGGCGAGCGGGTCGCCGTTGGTGCCGGGAACGGTGCGAAGTGGGGTGGCCATCAGGCGAGATCGCTTTCGTCGTGCTCGGAGACGTCCGAGGTCGTGGTGGGCAGGCCGAAGGAGGACCAGGCGGAGGTGCCGGGCTGCAGGGAGTGTTCCTCGCTGCGGCGGACAGGCTCGGTGTGCTCGCGGGTGGCCTGGTAGTCGACGATGGACAGCAAGTCCTTGTCCGCGAAGCGTGCGGTGACCGCGGCGGTGCCCAGGGCCCGGTCGACCTCGGCCACCGAGTAGAGCTTGGACAGGGCGACGGCCTCAGCCATCTTCGCCTTGACGCGTCGGACCCCGGCCGCCCCTGCTTCGACCAGCCAGGACGCTGCCCCGGGACCGAGCTGGAGGAAGGCGGCTTCTTCTGCCGAAGTGGGCTTCGGGGTGCGGTCGTTGTCCTTGTTCTCCCGCGGTGGGTAGTGGGCGTCGTCCAGGACCGGAGTGCCCGGCTGGCCGCGTCGGTGGCGGGCGGCCTCGCGGGCCGAGCCGTCCTCACCGACCGCGGTGACGATCAGCTCGTCGCCGTGGAAGCGGGCCCAGACCCGGTTGTCGATCAGCTGGTGCGGAACGGAGTAACGGACCCCTTCGACCGAGATCGTGGACTCCCAGTTCACCCGCCGGGTGGTGCCGAACGCGGCGGTGAACGGCCTCCTCGGCAGCGGGTGCAGCCGCTGTCGTTCCTCGGCGAGCCGTTCGGCGGGCTTGCGCCGAGTCGCCCGGTGGGTGCGGGAGTTGACCTCGTCGCAGAACGCCCGGCAGGCCGCCTCCAGCTCGCCGAAGGTCTTGTAGTGCTCGCGCAGGTTGACGTCCTTCGGCACCAGGTCGGCCTTCGCGATCCGGACCGTCGCCTCGGAACCGCCCTTCGTCTCCGGGTCCGCGGGCAGACACGTGCGTATGGTCGTGCCGTAGTGCCGGGCGACCTCGACGATCTCCGGGTTGCGGACCGCGATCCCGGCGACGTGATCGGTGGTGACCGTCTTCTCGTTGTCCGTCAGGACGTAGGCCGGCACCCCGCCGATCCGGCGGAACGTCGCGTCCAGACACGAGGTGACCGTCGGCAGCGTCTTGTCCCAGATCGGGATCACGATCCGGAACCGGGACCAGGCCAGCCAGGCGCACCACAAGATGGTCTTGCGGCCGGCGATGGTCGGCCCGTCGCCGAAGTCGTACTGGATCCACAGCCCCGGCTCGGTCACCCACGGCCGATAGACACGGCGCCGACCGGCCCTGAACTGGGCTTTCGCCTCGGCGACGGTGCGGCGGGTGGTGCGTTCCCCGCCGGTGAAGCCCATCGCGACGATCCTCTTGTGCACCACGTCCGCGCGGATCTTGCCCTGCGAACGGACCACCAGTTCCTCGATCTTCGGCAGATAGTCGTCGATCGCGCGGGCCCGGTGACGGCGCTGGTCGGGGTGCTGGCCGGCCGCCCGCATCTTCACATAGCGGGCCACCGTGTGGTGGTCGACGCCGGTCAGCTCGGCCGCGGCGCGGTAACTGCCTGTGAGGTCGTACGCCTCAAGGATCTCCATGATCTCCCTGCTGTTCTTCACCCGCCCGAGCCTCGCCGAGCGGGATGCGTCCAATGCGAGCGGGGAGATATCTGGCCGTACGTGGGGAATCCCGTGGCCATCAGTGGGGCGGTAAGTGGCCGCCTATGGGGAGCTTGTCATGGCCGCCGTCATCTGCCGCAGCGGAGCGTCAACTCGATGCAGATCAGCTCGTTCGAGGCACCCGGGAAGCCCTAAAACACCTTGAACACTTGGGGCCTAGCGAAGTTGCTGACCTCAAGCGGGCAACCGATCTGCTCGTGCCGACGCAAGGTGAGACTCCTGAGGGTGATCTGAGGGTGATGACGCGGGCAGCCCTTGCCGTCATCGGTGCCTTCCTCCTACTTGGAGCCGCAGTGCCCATGGCTGTGCTCGGCGGTCCAGCTGGGCTCGCAGGGGCTGCTGGCGTAGGAATCATCGCTGGCGTACTCCTGGAGAAGGGGCTGACCGTCGTTCTGGGCTTCTAGCGCTTGTCATGGCCAGGAGAGGGTGCGGCCGAACCTGCGACGGCCCCGCCCTACAGCACGCTGTGCAGGCTGCTTCCTGGTTCCTCGACGACGATGATTCCCATGGCTCCACGGTGCGGCCACGACCTGCCGGCCGCACCCCGGAGGTATCCGCCCTACAGCACCTTGACCAGGGCGTTCTCCTCCCAGCCGTCGCCCTCTTCGAAATACCCCTCCATTGCCGCGGAGTTCTCGACCCATCCGCCTTGCTTGGCGATGACCTTGCGGTCGTTGCCGGCGCGTTTGGAGCTGGTGGCCAGTCCGCGGCGCGGGGAGTGCCCGGTGGGCCGGAAGTCCAGCTCGGCCCACTTGCCCAGCCGGGTGATGACGTCGCCGATGGTCTCGGGGTCGAGTCCGCCGTCCATGACGGTGTGCCAGCGGTTGTGCAGCGGCTTGTAGGCGAAGTCATCCGGGTCGGTCAGGTTGGCCTCCGCCTTCCAGGCCCGCCACGCGCGCACCGGGCAGCTGCTCGGCCGGGAGCCGAACGGCACCTTCACCTTCCTCGGCTTGATCTTCGACACGCGCACGTCGACCTCCATGCCGTGCTCGGTGACGACGAAGTCGCGTACCCGCAGGAAGGCGACCTCGTGCTCGCGCCCGGCGATGGCGAAGCAGGTCAGCCCGATGGAGCGGTCGCGGATGCCCAGGCGGTTGTCCGGCACGGCGACCACGGTGGCGCGCAGGTGCTCGGCGAGCAGCGCGGGCGCCGGTCCCCGACCCCGGGTCTCCTTGGTCTTCTGCATCTCCTTCACCTTGGCCTTGAGCACCCGGCGGGCGCGGGCGGCCACGGTCTTGTCGAGGACCAGGCGGTGGTCGGTGCGGCCGGTGACGACGACGCCGGACAGGCGGCGGTCGATGGTCGAGGGCGCGGTGTAGGTGCCCTTCTTCCAACCGGGCTGCCACCACAGCCACTCGACGAACGCGGTCAGCGACCCGGGCGTGATGGCGGTGACGGGCAGTTCGAGCAGCGCGCAGAACTTATCCGGGAGCCATTGTCGACGGGTATCACCGAACACCGGAAAACCGCCGGAAGGTCGGAACGATCCGATTCTCTCCGGCGGTCCAGGCTCTAGCCGGGCGAGCTACCGCCGCTGCCGACGAAAAACCCGCTGTCCGGCTGGTTGGACCACTCGCTGGAACCAGCGCTTGAGCTGGAGGGGCGGCGATCGCCACCCGGCCGGGCGGGCTCAACGGGCTTGAGCAGCGCTTTCATTACTTCCCTCCATCGCGGGCCGCTGTTTCCCGTGGTCCACATCGCCAACCCCACCAACACGGTAAGCAGGATGCCGACTGTGTACGGCGCGACGACAACGACGTCGGCCCTCGCCAGGAAGGAATCCGCTCATGGCCGGTGCCCGGATCATGACACCCGAGCAAGCCCGGACCCGCTCAGCTGCTGCCCCTCAAGCTGGAGGCTCTGCGGCGCGCGGTTGACGCCGAACGCCAGCGCACCGCCGCGTAGTCCCCTCTTCTTATTGCTGCCTGACCAGGCCTTTTCGCCTGCGGCGGCCGTGGCACCCGAAGGGCTTGTATCAGCCGGGCGGGACCGCTGCAACCAGTCGTGCACCCTGGTGAGTCTTGTCGACTATGAGCCCACGTCTGCCCCGGCGCCAGGCCGAACGGCGCGGTCTACGTCTGTGGCCCGTAGGTATCGTCCTAGCTCTGGCTTTCACCACTGCGGTCCTGGTTGCAGCTGCCGTTTTCTACGCCGGATGGGACTTGCTTGGCGCACGCGAGTTGAAGCCCGAGCGACGCATCGACTCGAAAACGTTGTTCGACCTGGTCAAGCTCGCCTTTGGGGTGGTAGCCGGCGCGGGCGCCCTGGTCGCCCTGGTCGTGGCCTACCGTCGCCAGCGCGTGGACGAGGACGGCGCTCTGCGCGACGCCACCCGTCTGCACACCGAACGCTTCACCACCGCGGTCTCCCAGCTCGGTGACGAATCCGCCGCGGTACGCCTCGGTGGCGTACATGCCCTGGCCGGACTAGCCGACGACGCCCCCACCCGCGAACTGCGCCAAACATGCATCGACGTCCTGTGCGCGTACCTCCGACTGCCCTACACCGCCGAAGCCGATGCGGAAGCCCGCCACGCTTATCTGGCCCTGCGAGAAGTCCGGCACACCGTCATCCGGCTCATCCGCGACCACCTCCGACTGCCTGTCCGACATCACCACTCGTGGCAAGGTCACGACTTCGACTTCACGGGCGTCACATTCGACGGCGGGGATCTCTCGGAGGCAGTTTTCTCCGGCGGCACGGTCCACTTCATCGGGGCGACGTTCTCCAGCGGCACCGTCCACTTCAACGGAGCGGAGTTCTCCGGCGGTACGGTCCACTTCGGCGGGGCAGTTTTCTCCGGTGGCACGGTCCACTTCAGCGGAGCGGAGTTCTCCGGCGCTACGGCTTTCTTCGGCGGGGCCGAGTTCTCCGGCGGCACGGTCCACTTCATCGGGGCGACGTTCTCCAGCGGCACCGTCCACTTCGTCGAAGCGGAGTTCTCCAGCGGCACGGTCGACTTCGGCGGGGCCGAGTTCTCCGGCGGCACGGTCAGCTTCATCGGGGCGGTGTTCTCCGGCGGCACCGTCCACTGCCTCGGGGCGACGTTCTCCAGCGGCACGGTCGACTTCAGATTCGCGACGTTCTCCAGCGGCACGGTCGACTTTGGCAGGGCGAGGTTCTCTAACAACGGCACGGTCAGCTTCGGCCTGGCGACGTTCTCCGGCGCCGCGGTCGACTTCACCCGCGCGAGCGGCCCAGCGCCACACGGCCTAATTCCCGCAGCAGGATCTCCCATGCCTGATGGGCTCACCTTGGCAGCGGCCTGGCAACCTGATCACTAGCGAGGGTCGAAGAACTGCGCGAGCGTCCACGCCTTCGTCTGGACCGTGCTGTGCGCAAGCCGCTTGACCTTGCGCTGGTCCGCGAGGAACCGGTCCGCGTCCTCCGGGCCACTGGTCCACACCGGCCGGCCGAGGAACCGCACGAACTCGAAGATCGCCCGCCGGTCGTCAGCGATCGAACCGTCCGCCATTCCGGCGCCCACCCCGGCGAGCAGGAACTGGTCGACCAGCTCCTGCTCGAAGTCCTCGTACTCCTGTGCCGTCGCCAGTCGCCGCGGTGTCCCGATCGACCGGACGACCGCGAGCGTCACCGACGCCTCAGCTCACTGCGAACGACCATGCGTCATGGATAGCGGCAGACCGTCAGAAATCTCGACGGAACGTCGGACTCTCCATGCGATTGAGTGAACCCCCGCTCACCAGTACCGCAGGTCAGAAGATGATGGCCCATGCAGAAAGAACTCACGGGAGTCCCGACACGCAGCTACGAGAGGCTGGCGGCCGTCGGCTGCGGCCTGGACGAAGGGGAGCAGGGGGCGGTGGCAGGTGGTGCAGGTGCCGGTCCAGCAGTTCAGTAGGTCTTGGATGGTGTCGAGGCCCTGGTAGAGGGTGAGTCCGCTGTATCGGCTTTTGGGGCCTAGCGCTGTTCGGTGAGGAACGCGTGGGCGGCGGCCGGGTCCGTGACGGTGGTGCGGTGTCTGCGTCGCAGCCGCAGTCCGGCCAGGCCGACCTGGCGCATGAGGCGGGCGACGCGCTTGTGATTGATCCGCTCGCCATTCTCACGCAGTTCGGCAGTGATTCTCGGGACGCCGTAGGTGCCGTCCGAGCCTTGGTGGACTTTCCGTATCCGGGCGCCGAGCTGCGCGTCGGCTGCCTGGCGGGCCGCACTCGCGGCTGCGGTCCGGCGCCAGTAGTAGAAGCTTCGAGCCCCACTTCACCACGCTCCGCAACGTGGACAGGGAAATCCTCCGTTGGACCTGGTTCATCGAAGCCGAGTTCGGAACCGCGTCGGTACTCCTGAGGTTTACCGCAGAGATACACCGCTCGTTTGACGCCCGACCCCCGGGGCGCTGGCATCGTCAGGCCATCGCTTGACCCAGCACGGCACCGCCGATCGTCCTCAGCCCGGGGGCCCGCGGGACAAGCGCAGTTCACTGAGACACGGAATCAAGGAGGAGTAATGCACGCCACCCGGAAGATCGTTTCCATCCTGTCCTTGGGAGCCGCACTGGTTCTGGCGGTACCTATCACCGCAGATGCCGCCAATCCTGCCGCTGCCCGGACACATGCCCAGGCCAGCGTCGCGTGCCCGCAGGGCTTCGTGTGCATTTACCCGGACCGCGACTTTCGCGGGCAGCCGTACGTCAAGCGTGCCTCGGACGGCAGCGTCAGCCACCTCCCGGATTACATCCGCAGTAACGGCAGTTCCGTCATCAATAACTCCAGCAGGACCGCACGGGTCTATCAGAGCGACAACTACAGTGGCCGACGCGTGTGTGTGGGGCGCAATGGGGGTTCCATACAGGACCTGCGCTCTTACCAGCTCAACGACACCACGCACTCCCTGAGGAACAACGACACGGCCTGTGGTGGCTAGGGAGCTGCCACGATCCGGCACAGCACCGGCCATGCGACCCGGCCCATGCATCATCGACAATCTCGCCGGGTCTGCAGCAGCCCAGAATTTCGGGTTCAGCCGAAGCCGCAGACCCCCAATGCCCTTCCACTCACTCTGGAACAGGGAGGCTGAGCCGGTAGGGTGACGAGGCGACGTATGGCCCGCAACAACGGCTAAAGAGGCTCCGCCCCCGGCACCGGGGGCGGAGCCTCTGCGCGTTGGAATGGAATTCCGCTTTGCGAGGGTGAAGCGGCTCGGCCGCGGCGCCGCTGAACTGCTGACCATCGCCGAGGACCTGCGTCACCACGACATCCAGCTCGAACTCCTCACCGGCCCCCTCCAAGGGGTCTATGACCCGTCCGGGCACGGCGCCGCCCTGTTCGCGTTCTTCGCCGGCATGGCCGAGTCCGAGCGCGAGTACATCCGGGAGAAGTCCCTCGAAGGCCAGGCGTCCGCCCGGGGCTGATGGCGATATTTGAAAATCCCCACCCTGTGCTCAGCGGTGGGGCAAACCTGCTCGGTTGATCTCCCCACCCTTCGTGTGATCTCGGTCGGCGTGTCGGGATGGCCGGTTGGAGCGATGGCAAGCCTGCGTGGGCAACGAGTTCGGCCTCCTCGGAGGGCTGAGTGCTCACGTGGGAGGAAGACGTGGATGCGCACGCGCTGCGTCGCCAGGGTTGGACAATCTCGGCGATCGCCCGGCATCTGGGCCGTGACCGCAAGACGATCCGCGCCTACCTGAACGGCGAGCGCGTCCCGCAGCAGCGCCGGCAGGCCCCGGACGCGTTTGTGCCGTTTCTGGACTACTGCCGTCAACGCCTCGCCGACGATCCGCACTTGTGGGCCTCGACCCTGTTCGACGAGATCGTCGAGCTTGGCTACGCAGGCGCCTATTCGACCTTTACGCGAGCGCTTCGCCGCTACGAGGTCCGGCCGCACTGCGAGCCATGCCACGCCTCGCAGGGCCGGGACCGGGCCGTGATCGAGCACCCACCGGGCGAGGAGATCCAGTTCGACTGGATCGAGCTCCCTGATCCACCCGCCGCCTGCGGCGTCGGGGCGAACGCGCACCTGCTGGTCGGGGCGCTCGCGCATTCGGGCCGCTGGCGGGCGGTCCTGGCGGAGTCGGAGGACTTCCCGCACCTGGTCCAGGCCCTCGACGCCGTGCTGCGCAAGCTCGGCGGCACCGCGAGAAAGTGGCGGTTCGACCGGATGGCGACCGTCTGCTACCCCTCCAGCGGCCAGGTCACCCCGGCGTTCGCCGGCGTCGCGAAGTTCTACGGCGTCCAGGTGGCGATCTGCCCGCCGCGGCGGGGCAACCGCAAGGGAGTCGTGGAGAAGGCCAACCACTCGGCGGCACAACGGTGGTGGCGCACGGTCCCGGACGCGCTGACGGTCGAGCAGGCCCAGTCCGGCGTCGACAAACTCGCCGTCCGGATGGACGAACGCCGCCGCAGCGTCGACGGCGTCAAGGTGACCGTCGCCGAGCTCGCCGACGCCGAGCCGAGGCTCGTCCTGCCCGCGCTGCCGTTCCCGGCCGAGCTGGAGGTCGTCCGCACGGTCAGCCCGCAGGCCCTGGTCTCTTTCGAGGGCAACCTCTACTCGGTCCCACCCGGGATGCCGGGAGCCCAGGTGACCGTCCGGCACCGGCTCGGCGAGAACTACCTGCACATCGTCACCACAGGCCGGGCGGTCGTCGCCCGCCACGAGCTCGCCCCGCGCGGGGCCGGGCGGAAGGTCCGCGACAGCGGGCATGTGATCGCGCTGGAGCGGGCGGTCCTCGCGCAGGTCAGCGACCGGGCCCCATGCAAGACCAAGCCCCGCCGGCCGCTCTCGCCCGCGGCCCTCGCGGAGGCCGAGCGGCTGCGCGGGCAGGTGTCGGCGTACAAGTGATCGTGCGCCACCTCGTACGGATGAGAGTGCACCATTGTTGATGCGGTTCAGGGTGGGGGCCGCGAGTCTTCTGTCGTCTGTTCGGGGTCGGCGGAGGGCGGTTGACGGTGGTCTTGGATCCGCATCGTTGGCTGGAGTTGCGGCGGTTTCGGGGACTCTACGAGTCCGGTGCGATGAGCTTGCGGGAGATCTCGAAGGAGACCGGGCTCAATCGCCGCACGGTCGGTAAGTACCTGTCGTCCGAGGCTCCGGTCGCGCCGCCGCGCCGGACGGTGAACGGCAAGCCCCGCAGCCGGGTGGTGGACGAGGTCGCGCCGTTGATCGACGCGATGCTGCAGGCCGAGATCCTGCTCAAGGGTGCGGTGATCCACGAACGCCTGGTCGCGGAGTACGGGTTCGCCGGAAACTACCAGCGCGTGAAGATGTATCTGCAGGAGGCGAGGCCCCGGATCGCGGACGAGCTGGGTATCAGCCCGGGCGAACTGGCCGGTCTGCACCGCCGGTTCGAGGTGGTCCCAGGGGCTCAGGTCCAAGTCGACTGGGGTGGTGCGACACGAGGTCGCGTATATGAGTGAACTCGCAGATTGGAGGCCGGTTATGCCGGTTGCGTAGTTCTCGGTCAGTGTTCGAGACCGATCTCCGCTCTGACGTGCGTTCGCGGGTCCTGCCCGTCGAAGGTGCGAAGCTCAGGGAAGACGCCCAAGGGCCCCCGATCCGTCAGGGGGAGCAACCGGGCAAGGAGAAGGCCGGACGGACGAACGCGAGTGAACCCCCTGTGATGCCTCGTTATCGACAAACCCGGGAGACGGGATGAATGCCGGGTTATAGGGCCTGGCCGCTGGCAGAGGCGGCGAGCGACGACCGGAGCCTGCCCCGTCGGTCGTGTGAACACCGCTGGTCCCGGGGTTTAGGGGGCGTCCTCCCCGGTCGCATCTCGTATACGCGGAACGTGGAAACCCCGTCGGGGTCCCGGCCTTGAGGCCGGGTAGGCCGATCGTGAGAGGGGCGTAAGCCCCCGGCGGGACAGGAAGTCCAAGAAGCGGATGCCGGCTGCCGAAAGGCAACGGGACGCGTGACATCACGGCTGCCCCTCCAGGCGGCTGTCACGGGGAACCGGCCGGATGCCGGTCCAGGCGACCGGGCCCGAAAGGGCGCTGACGTGGGCTGGTGAGCCTTTGAACGCCGAGGCCGAGGGCCTCTCGAACCGAGGGACATGTTGGACACCACTGCGGTGAACGGACCCGAGGACGTTCTCGACTGGGACGCCGTCAACTGGCGGGCTCACGAGGAGAACGTAGTGAGGCTGCGGCGGAGGATCTTCAAGGCGACACGAGAAGGGGACTGGGCCGTGGTCCGGTCCTTGCAGAAACTGATGCTGAGGTCCTGGTCCAACACGCTGGTCAGCGTGCGGCAGGTCACTCAGCGCAACGCTGGACGCCGGACGGCCGGGATCGACGGGGAAACTGCCCTGTCGTCCGAGGGCAGGGCGGCAGTGGCGGTGCGGGTGCACCGCTCGCGCTCGTCCTGGGACCCCATGCCGGTCCGACGTGTGTACATTCCGAAGGCCAATGGAAAGCAGCGGCCGCTCGGCATTCCCGTGATCTTGGACCGGTGCCACCAGGCACGGGTCCGCAGCGCACTGGAGCCTGAGTGGGAAGCCCGGTTCGAGCCCCGTTCCTACGGGTTCCGCCCCGGGCGAAGCTGCGCTGATGCGATCGGCTCCCTGTTCTCCACGCTCAGCGGGCCACTCGCTCGACGGGTGTGGATCCTGGACGCCGATCTGTCAGCTGCGTTCGACAAGATCGGCCACGCGCGGCTGCTCGACTCGCTCGGTTCGTTCCCCGCCAGGGACCTGATCGAACGGTGGTTGAAGGCCGGGGTGGTCGACAAGGGGCAGTTCATACCGACCGACGAGGGCTCTCCCCAAGGTGGCGTGATCAGTCCGTTGTTGATGAACGTGGCTCTCCACGGGCTGGAGGAGGCCGCAGGGGTCCGCTATCTCACGACCGGCACACACGCCGGGGATGTGGTGGCGGGTTCTCCGATCTTGGTGAGGTACGCCGACGACATGGTCGCCTGCTGTCATTCCAGACAGCAGGCCGAACAGGTCAAGGCACGGCTTGCGGAGTGGCTGGCGCCCCGGGGACTGGTCTTCAACGAGGACAAGACGCGCATCGTCCACCTCGAAGAAGGCTTCAACTTCCTCGGGTTCAACGTCCGCCGCTACCGACGTCGCAAGCTGTTGATCAAACCGAGCGCGGAGGCGGTCAGGCGCATCCGGAAGAGGCTCGCGGACGAGGTGCGCAGCCTGCGCGGCTTGAACGCGACGGCGGTGATCGCCAAGCTCAACCCGATCGTCCGGGGCTGGGCGGCCTACTACCGGGGGGTGGTGTCCAGCAGAATCTTCACGGCGCTGGATCACTACGTGTGGTGGCTCACCTACCGGTGGGCCAGACGTATGCACCCCAACAAGTCGAAGAAGTGGATCGTTCGACGCTACTTCGGCAGGTTCAACAAGTTCAGGAACGACCGGTGGGTATTCGGCGACCGCGGCAATGTGCTCAACGACCGCGGGGAGATCCCCATCCTCATCAAGTTCTCCTGGACGAACATCGTCCGGCACCAGTTGATCGCAGGCGGGGCGTCACCCGACGATCCCGATCTGACGGACTACTGGACCAGGCGGCGGAAGAGGGTCAAACCCCCGCTGGACAGCTACAACTTGCGCCTGCTCGCCAAGCAGGACGGCCGCTGTCCACTCTGCGGGGAACACCTTCTCACCGCCGATCAGCCGCCGCAGTCACCTCAGGAATGGGAGCGATGGTGGCTGAACGTCGTCAAGAGGGCGATAGCCGCCGACTATCTCACTCATCACGGACGGCCTGACACGCCGGGCGGGAACCGAACACGCCTCGTGCACGCCTCCTGCCATCGCGGCCTCCGGGCCCGAATCCGCAGGAGACCAGCAGCAGTTGCACTCTCGTGACGCCCTCGGGGCTTGCTTGAGCCGTGGTGCGGGGAAGCCTGCTAGCCCGGTTCTGAGGGGGGAGCGCCGCAGCGATGCGGCGCTCCTACCCGACATGAAGGCAAGATCCTCGCCCACCTGGGAATCCCGAAGGTCTACTCGTTCCATATGGTGCTGCCGTACTCGCGCGATCCGTTCTGCTGCTTCACCACGAGCCAGGACCTGCAGACCTTCTTCGACTGCCACCGGCGGGCATTTGCGCACTTCGGCGGGGTGCCGATGTCGATCGTCTACGACCGGACCAAGACCGTCGTGCGCCGGCACGTCGCTCCCGGTGAGGCGGTTCCGCTGCATCCGGAAGCGGTCGGCTTCGCCGGCCACTACGACTTCGACATCGACGTGCTGGCCGCCTACCGGCCCACCGGGAAGGGCCGGGTCGAACGCCAGGTGTTGATCGTGCGTGATCACGTGCTGGCCGGGCGGGCGTTCTCCTCGCTCGAGGAGCTGGATGCCGCGTTCATGGCGTGGGTGCCGCAGCGACGCGCCCGCACCCACGCCACACACCACGAGGTCATCGGACACCGAGCCGCCCGGGATCACGCCGCCCTCAAGCCGTTGCCATCCTCGCCTTATCTGGTGGCCGAGCGGCATCTGCGGCCGGTGGGCAAGGACTGTCTGGTCGCGTTCGGCGGAAACCTCTACTCGGTGCCCGCCCGCAAGGTCCGCCCGCGTCAGCTGGTTGAGATCAGAGCGACGAAATCCCAGGTCATGCTGCACACGACCGTCCCCGATGCCAGCGGCGAGACACTGCTGTCCAGCCATCCGCGGGCGGTCGGCCGCGGCGTGGTTGTCAAGCAGGATGAGCACTGGGACGGCCTGCCAACCGGCAAGAACCGCCGCACCACGACGGGCGACGAGCCGCCACCACCGCGGAGCGAGTCCCCCGCGTCCGGTCGAATCGGATCCTTGCAAGCCCTGTTGAACCGGGCCGCTGCAACCCAGATCGAGGTCGGGAGGCGGCCGCTGTCGGTCTATGACGAACTGACCGGCACCCGGCCCTTCACCACCAACTACCCGACGAATGAGTCGTCTTGAGCGAGCTGACCGGCAACCGCATCCGCACCACGGCCGGCAAGCTCGGCCTGCCGCACCTGGCAGAGACCATCAACGAGTACACCCGCCGGGCCGACGAGGCGAAGATGGGCTACCTCGATTTCCTCGACCTGGTCCTGTCCGAGGAACTGGCCGTCCGCGACGACCGCCGTTTCAGCCAGGGCCTGCGACTGTCGAAGCTGCCGCACCACAAGACGCTGGACGAGTACGACTTCTCGTTCCAGCCCGAGCTCGACCCGCGCAAGGTCAAAGACCTCGCCAGCCTCTCCTTCGTCGACGGCAAGGCGAACGCCGCGCTGCTGGGGCCGCCCGGGGTGGGCAAGACGCATATCGCTGTCGCTCTCGCGGTCGCGGCCTGCCGAGCCGGCTACTCGATCTACTTCACCAGCCTCGACGACATGGTCCGCAATCTGAAGGCTGCCGAATCGGCCGGACGGCTGGTCAACAAACTCGGCACCTACCTGCGGCCGAGCGTCCTTGTGATCGATGAGGTGGGTTACCAGCCCCTCGAACGCGCCGAGGCGAACCTGGTCTTCCAGGTCATCTCCAAGCGTTACGACAAGGGCTCCATCATCCTGACCTCGAACAAGACCTTCAGTGAATGGGGACAGGTGTTCGGCGACGAGGTCCTCGCCACCGCGATCCTCGACCGCCTCCTCCACCACTGCGAAGTGATCGCAATCAACGGCCCGAGCTACCGGCTCAAGAACCGCCTCCAGGCCATCGAGCGGGAGAACGAAGTGGCCTAGCAACTGGGGACGTTCAAACGTACCGGCCCGGCCCGAAGGGAGAGTACGCCGACACTCGGGGGCTATGGCGCGATCGCGATGAACGCGGCGCTCACGACGTCGATGACGCAGCTGCCCGAGCAGCTACGCAAGACCCTCACCTGGGACCGCGGAAAGGAACTCTCCGGCCACGCCCAGTTCGCCATCGATACCGGGACGAAGGTGTTCTTCGCCGATCCCCACTCACCCTGGCAACGACCGACGAACGAGAACACGAACGGGCTGCTGCGTCAGTACTTCCCGAAGGGCACCGATCTCTCCCGGTGGTCGTCCACGGACCTCGAAGCCGTCGCCATGGCGATCAACAACCGGCCCCGCAAGATCCTCGGTTGGCGGACACCGGCCGAGGTCTTCGAAGAGCAGCTACGCTCGCTGCAACAGCTCGGTGTTGCAACGACCAATTGAACTCGCCAACTACATGTCAGGCGAGTTCGGAAGGATGCTGGACCGGTTCGGGCTCCGCAGATCTGCCGGCCGCACCGAGATCTGTTTCGACAACGCCATGGCCGAATAATTCTTCGGCGCCCTGAAGAACGAGCGCGTATCAAGGGTGACTTACCTGACCCGCGAGGTCGCCCGGCAGGACATCACTCGCTACATCGAATTCTGGTACAATCGCAAACGCCTCCACTCGGCGGTGGGGTACCGCCCTTCACGCGAAGTCCATGCCGAGTGCGAGAAGTTGCGAATCGCCGCGTGAAATAAATGGTCAGAAGCCTGTCCGGAAAACGCGAGGCTCCTCAGTCACATGCGGAAATACAGGGTGCGTCGGAGGAGGTCCAGAGTCTTGTCCGCCCACTCGAGGACGTTCAGCCCCGAAGTGAGGTTTCCGGGGGGATCGTTGATGAGGGTGTCACGGCGGATGAGCCGGGAGAAGTCGACGGTGACCGGATCTGGCCGTGGCGTCCCGTTGGCTTGGCGGAACTCAACACCAGCGCGGCGCATTATGGTGATCAATTCCTGAGCGATGATTCCGTATCCGACGGTGGTGGGGTGGACCCCGTCGAGCGAGAACAGGCCCCCGTCCGTGCGCTTCTTTCCATTGCTTGCCAGGAACCGGGAGTTCACTTCGGGTGACAGGGCTTTCAGCTGCGGAGGAAGCGGATAACGCTCCCACCCCGGGGGCCGGGCCAGGGGGTCTTCGAGGTAGCGGCGCGAGGCCAGCCGGTCCATCAGGCCCGCTGTGTCCATGAGGTACCAGTCTGAACCATTACTCCGTGCGATTTTCACCTCGTCGGTGATGGCAGAGTTGTACAGATCGATGGCCAGGTCAACATCCTCGGCCTGCTGACCGGTGATGTGTGGGTCCTGACGCGGATTGAAGTCGCGGTCGCTGATCCACGGCCGGGTGTAGTAGGGGAAGTAGCGCGAGCCGAGCTTGTTCTTGATGGCCACGCCGCGAGCCAAGGGGGCGATGGTGACATGGGGTACGGTGCACCAGATGACGTGGCGAGCCTTAATCTGCCGCACCTTTTCGGCGACTTTGCTCAGTTCGGCGCGGAAATGGTCCGGAGTCCACACCGTGTACCCTTGCTTTCCGTGCAGGTCTTCATATCCAGCGCCGCTCCAGACCACTTTGAGCTGAGTCACAGCCTGCAACGCATTATTGGCGCCGAGGAAAACGATCAGCGTCTCAATCCCGTTTTTTGGGTCGCTGTTCCGCTCATCACCTAGCTTCACTGCTGCGTCCAACAGGGTGAGTGATTGATCCTCGGCGGCCGAAGGCAGGACCCGCAGGGCCGCACGTTCGCCGTTGTCCTGCACGACCTGGCTCAGCCAGTCGTCGTGAGGCACGCCGATGGCTTGGTGACAGTACTTCGCGGTCTTGTCCAGGACATCGCGCAGATCCCAGCCGTACACCGCGAGGTTGTGGTTGATGCTGGTCAACTGGGGGGCGACTCTTCCCGGCCCGCGCTCCCAATAGTCCTCCACCTCGTCCAAGAAATGCCGGCTGTGAAACAGAGCCAGTGGTACCTCCCACCAGTCGAGGTTAGAACCGAAACGGTCCTTTAGCTCGCGCAAGAGCAGCTCGATGTTGAACGGCAGACCCCCGCGACCGTTATAAGAGGGGTACCGGAATGATTCACTCCATCCCATCTCGTAAGCGACGATTGCCGGGTAGGACAGGTCGGTGTTGAAGATCGCCCCGCTTTGGAAGCCGTGCGTGAGTGAATCGCCAATGGTTACGAGCCGGTGTTGGGGCGATCCCTCCCATATGGGTACGGGGTTGAGCCTGCGCCCCAAGGTTGGGTCGGATTCCGGTTCTCGTGGCAGATCGCCTCGTTTCTGCACCACCTCCTCCGGGGTTGGCGATGCTCCATCACTGCTCCGCGCTGCTGCAGTCATATCTGCCTCCGGCGACGGTTGGACGCCGAAACAGGCTCTGGATCGGCGCCTTCGATGAGTGGCCTCGGGAATGAGAGGAGAGTCGGTCCACTTTCGGTCCGGATTTTGGCCCCACTCTGCATACTTGGAGGGGCTTGTTCAGGAGTGCACACCAGGCCACCTCATGGAGGCTGGCCTGGTGGGTGGGTGGGCCAGCTCTATGGAATAGGCACAGAAAATAGAGTGGGCGACCCGTCCGCAGGTGGGGTCAAAGTTGATCCCGAAACCAGGTGAGAGCAAGGCCAGCTTCAGAGGGCCTTTAAGTTCGAACTCGACGTATATGGGCCCTCATCTCCTACAAGGATATCGCTCGGCGAGGTACGTCGCTCGCCGGGTGAGGCCTGTATCGGCCGCACGTCGACTAACCTACCTACGGTTCTTGTGCCTCTACCCTCGCCGTTTCGGTTGGGGTGATGAGCAGGGCTTCGGCAGAGTCGGGGGGCGTCCGTTTCGTGATCACTTGAGGCCGAGCAGGACGAGCGGGCGGTCCGCGTTGCGGGCGTTGTGTCGCAGAGCTGCGGCGGTGTTGGTCGCGCCGGCCAGCCGCAGGGCGCCGATGGCTAGGTTGTGCCAAGTGGCCATCGCCCGGGGCGCGTTGCCGGTTCGCAGCTGTGAGGCGTCTTCGGCGAACGTGGTGTCTCTGACGTGGTGCAGGGCTTCGATCTGCCAGTGATCACGGATCAGGGTCGCCAGCTGGGCGGGGTTGGCCTGCTCAGCGGTGAGGCTGGTGACGGCGTAAACAATCTTGATGGTGGTCCTGCCGATCTTGCGGTCGGTGCGGCGGCTCTTGATCTGGACGGCCTGCCGGGCTCCGGGGAAGAGCAGGCTTCTGACCGTGACCGCCTTGATCCGTCGGATCTCCGAGCGGCCGTGGCCGGTGCCCTTCACACGGCCCTGCAGCGGGATCTCTGTTCACGGAAGGGATCTGAGCTGCTTGCGGAGCTTCTTCTGGTTGCCTTTGACGTAGTGGGCTTCGCGGTCGAGGAGGTAGTCGGCGTGCTCGCGTTGGGTGTGCATGGCGTCGCTGGTGACGACCACCCCGGCCAGGTCTGCCATGGTCTCCAGCAACGGCTGGAAGCAGGTGATCTCGTTCGTCTTCTCGCCGACGTCCAGCTGGGCCAGAACCAGGCCGGTGCTGTGGTCCAGGGCTGCGAGCAGGTGGATCTTGCGGCCGTCGGCCCTGGCCGCTCCGCGAAGGCTTTTGCCGTCGACCGCCAGGCCACGCGGTCGGCCCTGGGTTCGGTTGCGGCGGTCGGCGAGCCAGCTGCCGACCGCCAGGTCCAATGCGTCGTCGTCGATCCGGGCCAGCAGCCGCCGGACCGTCGTTTCCGCAGGCAGGGAGCGTTTGGGGAACAGAGGGTCGTGTCGCACGCCGACGTGTTCCAGCACGTGGGGCGGAGCGTCAGTGATCCATTCGCCGACCGCCAGCAGCGACGTCGCCCCCGCCAGCACCGCGCAGGCGACCAGGCCAAGGACGCCGACCAGAGGTGGCGCACTCCATGGGGATCACGCGGATCGGGCACCTGGGCGAGGCGGCCCAGCAGTCCGGGCACTTCTTCCGGTGCGACCTCTGGATGCTCGCGGAGTTGGTCAAGGGCAGGCGGGATCAGCGATGATGCTTCGGCAGGCTCGGTCTTCCAGGCAGGTCACGGGGCGTCGAGAACTCCATGATCTTGGAAGCCGTGCCTGTTCCGCTCTGTCTGACCGACCAACCTGGCGGACCGTCATGAACCGGATGTTCGGCGACTACGCCGACGCCCTGGGCCGTCAGCAAGGACGAGACCGAACCGTTGCTACAAATAAACTTCTCTCCAAGGATCTCCACCTTGCGGCACAACATCGTCCTCCGAATGGGTGGACTCTGCGATGAATCTGCTGCACACAGTCGATCAGTCAGGCCACCACGCTTCATAGTTGGCGCACGCGACATAAGGAGATCTCATGCCAGATGCTCTCAACTATCGAAGCAACGCAATTGTCGAACTCATGAATATGCCTACTGAGGAGCATGATGAACTTTGGTTGAAGCAGGCACTGCAGCAGGCCATCATGCTGGAACTCGCAACGCTTCCTCCATATTTGTGCGGTCTCTGGTCGATCGACGATTCAGACCAGGAATCGGCTGCCTTTCAGACTATTCACGCGATCATCTTCGATGAGATGTCTCACATGGGCCTGGCCTGTAACATGCTCACTACCATCGGTGGCGTACCGCGCATCGCTGATGAAAATATTGTGCCGAAGTATCCGGGGCCGCTTCCCGGTGGTGTGCAGCCCGAGCTGTCAGTCTCACTCACTGGGTTGAGCAAGCAGGCGCTCGACATGTACTCCCGCATCGAGAAGCCTGACGACCCAGTCGTCGAGAACGGGGAAGTACATACGTCTATCGGGGCTTTCTATACTGCGATCCTCGAAGCCTTCCGCTCTCATCCGGAGTTGATTAAAGGAACGCGCCAGCTGACCAGGGTAATGTCGCACCACGGCGAGGGGAATGATATCGTCGCCCTCACATCAATCGAGGATGTAGAGACGGCCCTGAAAATTATCCAGCAGCAAGGCGAGGGGACTACTGCCTCGCCTGATAACCCCTTTCCCGGCGAAGTCGGAGAGCTTGCCCACTTCTATTCTTTTCGAGAAATCTTCCACGGGCGTAAATTGGTTCGTGTATCAAATAATCCGCCTCGGTTCGATTTCCAGGGCGACGAGGTTCCCATGCCGCAGGTTTTGCCGATGGGCACGGTCCCGGCGGGTGGCTGGGTCGAGGGCGGGGTCCCGGTTCCTGGTGGCGTGCTAAATGATCTCGATGCCTTCAACCGCCATTACAGTTCACTGCTTCGGTTCCTGGAAAAAGCGTGGCAGGCGGAGCAGCCGGGCACGGCGGCGCAGATGTTTAACGGAGCAGTCGGCCAAATGTTCCAGTTGCAGGGACCTGCCCGGGACTTGATGCGGATCCCCCTGCCTGATGGGAGCGGAAAAAATTTCGGACCGGAGTTCCGATTCATCCAAGAAGAGCCGTAAGCGCATTGGAGATCGCCTGGTTCTGATTTCTACTGAACTTGATTGGGTGATGTCGGGACCGGTCGACCGGCCTGAGTCGCCCGTCTCGCGGGCCTTTGGGTGTTGCCGGGCTGTCCGTCGGGAGAGGATCCTCCCGTGAGTCAGCCCCTGCCGCAGTCGCCGAAGCCCGAGTTCGTCTTGGTCTCCATTGAGGCCCCACCCGAGGTGCCCACCCAGATCGCTGTCGATCTCAGGGAGACTGGCATCCCAGGCGGGTTCATCGGATACGAGTACCGGCCGCTGAGCGAGCCGGTGTACTTCGGAGGCATCGGTGAGCGGGGGCTGGTCGCCATCGCGACGAGTGGCCTGTTTGGACGCATCGCCGTCGACGTGGCCAGTGGTCACGTGGTGCAGATTCCCATGACCGAGTCAGCGACAGTCAGTCACGTGAACAGAGACCTCGGCGCCTTCAACCGATCCGTCGCGGCCGTGATCGCACGCTTCCCGTTCTATGCAGAGGGCGACGAGGAGAGATGCGAGGAGGTGGCGGAAGAGCTGCGCGATCTCGTCTCCCGCATCGACGAGACTGCTCTCGTTCACGACGGGTTCTGGGAGACCTTCTGCGACGACGTGGCGATCGGGGACTACGCGGACTGGGATGGGTGATCTGGGAACTGGTCCCCGCTCCGGTCAGCCGTCCAGGCTCAGGCCGGTGGCAGCGATGCAGCCGTCGACGAGGTCGGGGCGGTACTGGATCCCCTTGAGTCGACGTTTCACGGCTCTGGTGATCTCACCGAGGTCCGCGGCAGCCAGGTTGCCCAGGTCGCGCTTGACCAGCGCCCAGATGCCCTCGGTCGGATTGAGGTCAGGGGCGTAAGCCGGGAGTTGGAACACGGTCAGCCACTCGGCATTCGCGTCGATGAATTCCTTCATACCGGCGGTCAGGTGGAGGCGGACGTTGTCCCAGACCAGCACGATCGGGCCCCCGAGCTGGGTACGAGCGCGGACGACCAGGTCGCGGAAATCCCGCCAGCCGAAGCCCTTCGGCTCGTCCTTACGGCCCCGATACTCGCGGATCGTATAGATGAGCCGGGACCGCCGGCCCGGCTTGAAGCAGGCCATGCCCGCCATCGACACCCGCCCGGAGCCCCGGCCCCGCACCCGCACGACCGGGGTCTGACCCAC
Source organism: Streptomyces bottropensis ATCC 25435 (assembly GCF_000383595.1). Lineage (NCBI taxonomy): Bacteria > Bacillati > Actinomycetota > Actinomycetes > Kitasatosporales > Streptomycetaceae > Streptomyces > Streptomyces bottropensis. The sequence continues at coordinate 5,473,891 of NZ_KB911581.1, forward strand.
CCGACCCCAGGTCCTGGCACGCGGCGGAGTCATCGACTGGCTCAGTCAAGATTTCCGTGACGGGGTGACGGAGCGTGATTTGAGTCAGGCCAGGAGGACTCGTTTGCGGAGTAGTGCGAAACCGGCTCTCCCATACATCTGTCGCTTCAGCATCTTGATCCGGTTGACGTGGCCTTCGACCGGGCCGGAACTCCAGGGCAGCGTGAGGCCCGCGGTGACAGCCTGGTGATCACGCCGGAGACCGTCGGCGAAGGCGTGCAGGACGGGTAGGTCATCTGCGTGGACGGCGTCTGTCCATGCTGGAAGGCTCTTTCCGCCGAGGTCGCAGACCATCCGCGCGAAGGCGTGCACGTGGTTGCGGACGGCAGTCAACTCCGGGCAGCGGCTGAGTACTTCGCCCAGCTGGCGTTCTTCGTCGTCGCGCAGGTGCTGGGGATTCCACATGATCCAGTTGGTGACCTGCTGTGGTTTGAGCACCGGGGCCGCAGACCGGATGGAGCCGAGGCCGGTGCGAAGCGGCCGGAGATAGCGTCGCACCGCTTGCGGGGTTCGTCCCGGGTAGCCCTGGGTCTGGATCTCCCTGAAGAGGCGGGCGGCATCGGTGCATCCTTCGTTCCAGCGCCGGATCAGGTAGGGCTTGTAGTCGTCCAGGCGTGTGGTGCGAAGGGAGCCTTCGATGAGGCCGTCGAGGTTCTTGCAGTGGGCATAGCGTTCCGCGGTGTGCCGGGCAAGGCTCAGCTCCCGCGCGATGGCGCTGATCGTCCATCCACGGGCCAGCAGTCGGTGAACCGCCTTGTGTCGCTCTCGTGTCCGGGTGACCAGCCACTTCTCCGTGCCGGTGTCCGGATTGAGCGTCGAGGGCGGAGCCGCGGCCATGCGCCGGTCCGACGGGGTGCTCACCTCAGGTCCTTGCAGACAGGATCGGTGAGCGATCACGGTGCGCTCGACAGCGGTGGCCAGGTTGTCCCATAAATGCCACCGGTCGGCCACCTGCAGCGCGCCCGGGGCGCCTGCGCGGGCCGCCTCGGCATAGGCGCCAGCTCGGTCCCGGCAGATCACCTCGATCCCCGGGTGTCCGGCCAGCCAGACAGCCACGGGTTCCTTCTCCCGGCCGGGCAGCAGGTCGAGGACGGCATGGGACTCGACGTCGACGAACACCGTCCCGTATCTGCGCCCACGTCGGGTGGCGAAGTCATCCACTCCGAGCACCCGCGGTGAGGGAGGGCATGGGTCCGGCAGCGCCATCAGCACGTTCAACAACGTCACTCTGCTGACGGCGATGTGGAGTACGGCGGCAAGCCGGGCGCCGGCCCGGCCCGCAAGTGCCAGGGCAATCGCCTGCACCAGTACCGCCAGCACCACAGTGCGACGTCCGTAGCGGATGGTCAGGCCCTCGACCTGTTCGGCAAACGTACGACGCGCACAATCAGCGACATCGCAGAACAGCCGCCGTACTGACAAGTCGACGACCACCGGACACCCGCCCACGGCGGCGTCCGCCAGGTGTCTCCGATACCGACTGTGGACCCGGTACGAGCAAACACCGCACGACGGACATGGAAACGCACCGTCCAGGGTGCGGGCCTTGACCCGCACTACGCCGTCCTCCACCCACACGTGTTCCACCCGCACCTTCTCCAGATGCGGAAACACGATGCCCAGCAAGTCATCACACACGGCAGACCATGCCACCGGAATGACGCTCCGTCACCCCATCACGGAAATCTTGACTGAGCCCATCGACTGCCCGGCCTCGTCCTCAAAGACGATCCAGGCGCCGCGCTCCGCCGCGATGCTCTTACCCGCGGCCAGGTCTCCTTCTTCCACACCTCGACCGCATCGTCATCCCGCTCGATGGCCCGCCTGGCCGGCTGCTGCCAACTCCAGCCATGCCGCTTCAGTAACCGCCACGTGCCCTCGACCGTGTAGGAGACGTGGAACAGCCGACCGATCAACGTCTTGATCCGCGCCAGCGTCCACCGCTGGTCCGCCCAGCCATGGGCCAGCGGGCCACGCTCCAACTCTCGCTCCAGCCTGGCGATCTGCGTTTCGCTGAGCCGGGACCGCCCCGGAGAACCCTGCGACAGGACCCCGGCCTCGCCGCGCTCGCGCCAGGCCCGGCGCCACCGCTCCACCGACCGCTCGCTCACCCGCAGAGCGGCGGCAACCTCGCGGTTCGTCTCCCCATCCTCGAAGCGGACGACAGCCTGCAACCGGATCCGCTCCCGCGCGGCCCTCTCAGTGTCGGTCAGCCCACCACCCTGTGCGTATCTCACTCCCCAGGAGCTACCGGAGCTGGCAGGTCGCTGTCAGGCGAACCGTCCCGACATCACTCAATCAAGTTCAGTACAACACGAAACCCGCAGGAGTCATCCACCCTGCGGGTTTCGTTTATGCTGCCTTGCAGAGCCAGTCAGAATTGGACTGCAGTGTAGTGCAGCGTGTAGTGAGCTTCGTCGCGAGTGAATTCACCTGTCCGTGCGCCGGTCGCATTCGCAGGAATGGTGACCGTGCCGAGGTAATCGTCCGGGTCGGGCCAGTCTTCCTCCCAGAGTTCAACGTTGACATCTCCAGCAGAAATGATGGGCTTCTCCATGAAGGCGGAGTTACCTGCTGTGATCACATGCTCGCCCTCGTTGGGGAATACTTGGGCGCCGCCAGACCTCAGCATGATCTCGTCTTCGGTGGAGTCTTCCATTTGGTGGCAGGCCAGTTGCCTGAGTACGACCAGGAGCATGAGGGGTACCTCCATCTTCTGCACTGGTGCGTGCGTGCCATCTTTTTCATGAAGTCACCGCGTGACCAACTTCGCAACCTATGCCATGATCTGTCGATGGATCTATAATTAGCGGCAAGGTTTGGTTGCGAGCGCAATGTTTTAAGTGTTTATTTTTTCCGCTTTGTGTCCAAGTTGCATATCAGTCGGTCGAGGTGCAGTCTGCCTGTAGTTGCGAACCAATATTGGGCGAAACCAAGCATTCCGAATGGGCCGGATGGTCCGGTGAGGAGCAGTGGCGTGAGTAGGCTGGCCGATGACCCGTGGGCGCTGAGCCGCGATGAGGACCTCCCTCTGCATCCCCTGGGGGCGACGGGCGCCTCCCGTACGTAAGAGGTAGCGTGCCGTGTGGAAACCGATCCGGGGTTTGTCCGCCGAACGGTTTCCCTCATCCAAGTGAGTGCCCCGCAGCTGGTCTTCTGGGCGGGGTGCGCCTGGACTCCGAACATATTGTCGTACTCCAACGCACGGCTGCTGACCTCCTGCTGCCAACGCCCGACGAGGGGAGGGACGTATTGCCGTCCTTGGCAGGCGTGCCACCGGCACGGGCCCCCGGGGGTCCTGCGGTGGCATGAAGTCGTCCGGCGGGGCTCGAACGGCAGCCGGGTCCGGACGGCGAGCACTTCCGGGGCCCCGAAGTGGCCCGACTTGAGGGAGCAATTCGTCAAAGGTCTGAAGGCAGGTATCCGATGAAGGTGTGGCACGTCAACACGACTTCGCGGGGCGGCGGCGTGGCCGAGGTCCTCGACGCCCTGTGCCGGTTCCCGCAGGGTACCTCGCCGCTCGTCCACCGCCGCTTCGTGACAGGCAGGGACGCGAAGCTGTTCACCGCGACCAAGCGCCTCCATCACCGTCTGCACGGCGTGCACCGGGGCGAGCTGCCCGACGCGTACGAGCACGCGTTGTTCCTTGCCTTCGCCGAGCACAACGCGACGCGGCTGCTGGAGCGGATCGGGTCCGACGACTCCGTTCTGCTGCACGACCCACAGACCCTCCCTATCGCCCCGCTGCTGGCGGCCGAGGGTTGCCGTGTCTTCTGGCGATGTCACATCGGCACCTGGACGGCGAACGCCGTCACGAAGGAGACATGGCGGTACCTCAGTCAATTCTGGCCCCGGGACATCACTCTGATCTTCAGCCACCGGTCTCTCGTGCCGGTCGAGGCAACGGGGTTCCATGTCGAAATCGTTCCGCCCTCCATCGATCCCATATCGGTGAAGAACAGGCACATGGGCGCAGGCGAGATCAAGGACGTACTCACCTCGGCAGGGCTGCTCGGCAGGGCCTCCGCGGGGCCGGGGCGTCAGCATGTGCTCTATTCCGAAGGCGTGTTGGGCAAGGACCCGCTGGTACTCCAGGTCTCCCGCTGGGACCCCCTGAAGGACATGGGCGGGGTGCTGCGAGCCTTCGCGTCGTCGTCACTGGTCCGATCCGCTCAACTGGTCCTGTGCGGTCCGTCTCCGCAGAGCGTCACCGACGACCCCGAGGCGAGAGCGGTGCTGGAAGCCGTGGTCACCCAGTGGCAGAACCTGCCGTCCGCTGTCCGACGTAGGGCCCACCTGGTGTGCACCACGCTGGATGACGATGAGGGCAACGCCCGCCTGGTCAACGCGCTGCAGAGAAGAGCCGCGGTGGTAACCCAACGCTCCGTGCAGGAGGGGTTCGGTCTCACGGTGACCGAGGCGATGCTCAAAGCCCGTCCCGTCGTGGCGTCGAACGTCGGTGGCATCCCCACCCAGATCACCCATGACAAGACGGGCCTGCTGCTCAACCGGCCCTGTGACGACGACGAGTTCGTAGCAGCCGTGACGAGGCTCCTGCGCGACGAGGCCCGAGCGTCCGCGCTCGGCCGCGCAGCCGCCTCCCATACCTCCCGTCACTTCATCACCGCCCGGGAAGCAGCCGATCACCAGCGGATTCTTGCCTCACCCGTCCCGCCGCCCATGGTGGGGTGCCTTGACTGACATGGGCGTGCCCAGGCACAACAACAGCGACCCCGTGCTGGTTCTCGGAGCGAGTTCGGGCTTCGGCTTCGTGCTCGCCCAGCGGCTCGACGCCAAGGGCTTCCCGGTCGTGGGGGCGGCCCGTCCCGCGACCCCGGACGACGCCATCTTCAACTACCGGCAGACTATCGTCACGCACGACGATCAACTGACACGCCTGGTCGACGGTGTCCTCACACCGACTTCGGCGTCTCATACGCGATGGTCTACTGCCCGTGCAGCACCGCCGCCGTGTGCCGCTCGTAGAAGGTGGAGCTGCGGGAGCTCGCCGAACTCTTCGGCGTCTCGCTCGCGCCGTACGCCTCCATGTCCCTCTCTTGGCCACGGTCAGCCGTCGCCGCATCGTCCAGATCGGCTCGAGCGCCGCACGCGTGCCGGTGGAGACCCTCGCCTCGGCCAAGGCGCCACCGAGCAGTACGCACGGTGCCTCGCCCAGGAAACCGAGCCACTGGGGATCCGTGTCAACGTCATCGGCATCTCTGCCGAAACACCTCGCCCGCAGGCGCCTCACCCTGCGTGCGGGCACCTTCGGCCGCACCGAGGAATTCCCCCACTTCCGGTCGTGGACGACAACCTCGCCCTCGCCGAGTTCATACTCACCCAGGCGCAGCTCGTCACCGGACACACCATCGAGGCACGTCAGCCGCAGTGGATCTGACGTCCGCGAAGGAGGTCTCCATGTCGCAGTCGTTTCCGCTACTCGACCCGCCCCACTACCCCGAGGGGTCACTGACCGGTTCCCCCACCGGATCCAGCTGGCAGGTCTCTTCCTTGCTGCCGGTCACCTACACCGTGCGCACTTGTCGCGACCTGCTCGACCCCGACAACGACAATCTCGAACGCGAGGCGTTCGGCGGGCCGTCGCGCCGGCGGCTGATCATCGTGGAACAGAAGGTCTTCGACTTCTACGGGGCTCGGCTTGTCACCTACCTCCGCGAGCGGCGACTTGCGGGACACGTGGTCTCGCTGGTCGCTCATGAATCGGTCAAGGACCAGTACCTCGCCAACCGGATCGTCGACGCCATCGACGACTTCGGAATCGACCGCAGATGTGAACCGATCGTCGTTATTGGCGGCGGGGTCATGCTCGATGTCGCTGGCTGGGTCGCTGGGGCCTACCGCCGAGGGACCCCGTACATCCGAATCCCCACCACTCTGATCGGGCTGGTCGACGCCGGAGTGGGCATCAAGACCGCTGTCAACCACAACGGCCACAAGAACATCATCGGTTCGTACCACGCGCCTCTCAGCGCGCTGCTGGACCCGCAGTTCCTGCTCACCCTGCCCGCCCGCCACATCAGCAACGGCATGGCCGAAATAGCGAAGATGGGCCTGATGTGCGATGTGGCGTTGTGGAAGCTCATCGCCGCGCAACCCAACGAACTCGTACGCACCGCACTCGGATTCACCGACTCCTCCCTCACGGACAGCGGTGAGAAGATCCTCAGCCGGGCCATTCACAGTATGCTCGCCGAACTCCAGCCCAACCTGTGGGAGAGGGACCTTCGGCGGCTGGTCGACTTTGGTCACACCTTCTCCCCCGATCTCGAAATGGCCTCCCAGCCGGAGCTCCTTCACGGTGAGGCCGTCTCCATCGACATGGCGATCTCCTGCGCCCTGTCCCACCAGCGTGGTCTGCTCTACGAGGGGCCGCTTCGGGAGATCATCGTCACGCTCCACGGTCTGGGACTCCCCGTGGACCATCCGATGTGCACCCTGGACCTGCTGAGCCATGGCCTTGCCCAGACGACCCTGCACCGCGGCGGCAGGCAGAGGATACCCGTGCCCGTGGAGCCGGGCTCCGCGGAGTTCCTCGAGGAGGTGACGGAACGCGAACTCGCCGAAGCCCTGTCCCACGTGCGACACATCGCCGGTGACCTCCGATGAACATCGTCGAAGGCATCGGTGGTACATGGGCCACCGTCACAGGGGTGCACGGTGCGGCCGGTACCAGCGGTTGGCGGCAGCTCGTGCCCGGGCGTCCGCTGCGCGGCCCCTGGGAGGCCGTGGAACTCGCCCGCCTGGCAGCAGGGGGTATGAGCGGGCTCCATCAGCACACCAGAACCCATGAGATCTACCTGTCGGTCCAAGGGCAGGGCGAACTCAGTCTGGACGGCCGCACATTCCCGATGCCCCGCGGACACATGGCCATGACAACCGTCTCCAGCACCCATGGAATCCGCAATACCGGTCAGGGCGACTTCTACTGGCTCGTCATTGAGGTACCCGCGGCCACGGCCCTGTGGCCGGCACCCCCCGAAAAGGAGGCCACGGACGTGACGTTCCCCCTACACCCGATCGACCTCGCCGCCCTCAACCACATCGACCTTCGGCCGCTCGGCGCCGCCCCCCTTCTCGAAGCCCATTACGAGCAGCTAAGGCCGGACACACCCGTGGCGCTCCGGGCAGAGGAGTGCGAGATCTTCGCCTACCTGATCAGCGGTGAAGCGGTCATCACCGATTTCCACGGAAGCCACGCACTCACGGCGGGCACCGGTATCACCCTGACGTTGGGCGAGGAGGCAGAGCTGCGGCCGTTGGGCGACGCCTCCTTGTTCTGGGTCAGCTCCCGTGTCGAAGGGGCAGACCTGTGATCATCACGCCTGCAGGGCGAATCCCCTCGCCGGCTGGCACCCGGTGGACGTCCCTGGCCCGCCGGGGCATGCTGTGGTCCGAAGTCCAGGTCATGGACGTCACGACGGTTAAGGCCGGTGCTATCGGCCCCTTCCTAGACCCGGACTGCCTCGAGCTCGTACTGTGCGGCAGCGGAAGCGTCCGCTTCAGCCTTGACGGCACGTACGAAGTAGCGCTGCTCACCGGGCAGATGATGCTCGTCGCTCCCACGGACACGCCGGTACGCTCCACCGCGGGGCGGCACGGAGCCGAGCTGATCCGCATCCGGGTCCTGCCTGACGCGGTCCGTGGGCGCATCCCCTCGCGCCGGCCCGGCCTCGAAAGACCGGGCGACCGAGGGGCCCGCGATCGTGCTCCCGGACGCGGCCTACTGAACATCGGCGAGATCAACGCCTCGAAGGGCATGGGGATCCCGACCGCGCGCAACGTCGACCATATCGCCCTGACGGTGCCGGACCTGGAGAGCGCGTGCAGATTCTTCGTGACCCACCTCGGCGCGACCCTGCTCTACGTCGAAGGACCGATCAGCAGGGGGAAGTGGATGCGTGAGCACTTGAACGTACACAGGGACGCCACCTGTCACCTTGCCCTGCTGCGTATCGGTCCCACGTGCAACCTCGAGCTCTTCGAGTACCAGAGCCCGGACCAGGACACCGCGCATCCCCGCAACAGCGACATCGGCGGACACCACCTGGCCCTGTACGTCGACGACATCGACGCGGCTTTCGCCTACCTCCAGACCGTGGAAGGCGTCGTCTGCCAGGGCACACCGCAGTTCATCAGCGAGGGTCCGATCGCCGGAAGCCGATGGGTGTACTTCACCACCCCCTGGGGCTTGCAGATGGAACTCTGCTCCCCTGGGTACCACATGCCGTATGAGCAGCGTGCCGTCGCCCGCCGCTACGGCCCCCACCCCGGCCCGTGGTCCGCCGGCGACGCCGCCGCAGGCCGGCGGGAGGTGTCCGGATGAGCCGTGCCGTATTGAACCGTCACCCCGAGCTGGGCATCGCCCTCCCGACGAACCGGGTACACCTGACGAGTGCCCGCCTCGGGCGCATCGTTAAGGCCCTCGAAGAAGCTGGCTGCACCTCGCTGTGGGTGAACGACCACCTCGCCGCGTTCCCCGTGGGCTCCGAGAACTACCCGTACTCGGCCACCGGGGACATCACATGGGACCCTGAGCTGCCGCAGTACGAGGCGCTCACGACCTGCGGTTTCCTCGCAAACACGAGCGACCGTATGAAGGTCGGCACGTCGGTGCTCGTCCTGCCGCAGCGCCACCCCGTCGCCGTCGCCCAAGCCGCCGCCACACTCGCCGACCTCACGGAGGGCAGATTCCGCCTCGGTGTGGGGGCCGGCTGGTCACGGCGCGAGATGACGTTGCTCGGGTGGGACCCGGCCACACGCGGCGCCCGCATGGACGAGGAGCTCGACATCATCCGCACGGGGTGGGGGCAGCGGCGTCGACTGGCCCGCTGGGTTCACTACGACATTCCCCCCGATGTGATCTTCCGCCCCAGGCCCACACCGGCGACGGTCCCCCCGGTCCTGGTGGGCGGCACGTCAGCGGCCGCGCATCAGCGTGTCCTAAAATTCGGCGATGGATGGCTCGCCGTCGCCCGCGGTGACGATCCCGCGTCCCTGGCGCAGGCGGGCGCGGTCCTCACCAGGCTCCGTGACCGCTCCGAACGCCCGTTGACGGGCGTGCTCAAGGTCGCGCTGCCCCACCCCGACGAGCGCTGGGCCGTACGAGCCCTCGAGGAGACGGTCGGACACGACTGGGACGAGGTCACCTTCGAGTTCGACGAATGGCGGCTCGACGAGACCTGCTCGCTCGTCTCCGCATGCAATGCTCTCGGGAGGACTGTGCATGACGCGCCCTCGCATGTCGGCTGACGCCACGAAGTGCCTGGTCATCGGCGCAACCGGTGCCATCGGGTCAGCGGTGGCGGACCGCCTCCGCACGGACGGCACACGCATCGTCGCCACCGGCCGCCGGGCACCGCGGGCGCCGGTCGGTGGCACCGACGGCCGTCTCGACATACACCTGAACGTGCGTGATCCCGAGGCCGTCGCCCGCGGGGTGACCGAGGCGGCCGACTGGCTGGGCGGACTGGACGCGCTGGTGTACTGCCCGGGCGTCGCCCATGTCGGAGGGATCGAAGGTCTCCGCCCGGCACAGTGGGACGAGGTCTTCGAAGTCAACGTCCGCGGCTTCGGACTGGCCGTGGCCGCCGCCCTGCCGCACTTCCGGGCCGGCGGGTCCGGTGCGGCCGTCGCGATCTCCAGCCAGGCGGCTCGGCGTGGCCAGTCCCTGATCAGTGCCTACTCCGCGTCCAAGGCCGCGCTGGACGGCCTGGTCCGGGCGCTGGCCGTTGAGCTCGCTCCGACCGTACGTGTGAACGCCGTCGCCCCCGGCATCGTCGCAAGCGACATGATCACGGAGGACTTCCGACGGCAGGCACGGCGAGAGTCCCTAGCCGTGTCCGACATCGAGGTGCGGACGCTCGAACGCATTCCGGCGCGCCGCTTCCAGCAGCGGGAATCGATCGCCGCTGCCGTCGCCTTCCTCGTGAACGGCCCGGCCGCCGCGGACATCACCGGGCAGACACTAGTCGTCGACGGAGGGATGACGGCGTGATCAGAACCCTGGGCAGCACGATCGCGTACGCCAACGCCTGGATGACGGTGATCGAGGACCGCGTCCTCCACCTCTCGGGGCGTGAGGACATCTACGCCTACGTCGACAAGCCGGACTTCGCGCTCATCATCCCGCGGACGGCGACCGGGTTCTGGCTGATCGAGGAATTCCGGTACCCCGTGCGGTCCCGCAGATGGTCGTTTCCGCAGGGCTCGTGGCCGTCCGGGGTCTCGGGCGACACGGCTGATCTCGCGCGGGCCGAGCTCGCCGAGGAAACGGGGCTGTCGGCCGAGCGCCTGCACTGGCTGGGCCGTCTGGACACCGCGCACGGGATGACGAGTCAGGGCACGCAAGTGTTCGTCGCCGAGGGCCTTCGACGCGGCGAACCCAGCCGTGAGGAGACCGAAGCGGACATGATCCACCAGCATGTGACCGACGGCGAGTTCATCCAGATGATCAACGAGGCCCGTCTGGTCGACAGCAGCAGCCTCGCCGCGTACCTCCTCTACCTCCGCTGGCGCGAGGCCCGCCGGAGCGCCCCAGAGGGACCACAGAATGTCTCACGTCCATGACCGTCCCGTGTCCCAACTGCTGGCGTGGTGACTTCGTCCTCCGTCCCGCCGGACGGGCCTCGGCGGGTCACGGCTGGAGGCCCTGGCCTTGGCCGGGACCGGGCTGCTGGTGCTGCTGCTCGTGCTCCTGGCGGCGCTGGTCGACTGGGTCGACCGGGTCGGCGGCAGAGGGCGGGACCTCTCGGTCCTCGATGGCGCGGCGGCGGGCTTTGGCCGCGCGGGTGAAGGCGGCGAGCCGTTCCAGGTTCTGCGGTGTGCGCAGCCACGTCGCCGGGTCGGTCGTACGGCCCTCCAGGTACTCCTGCGGCATCGCAGCCTGCTGATGGGCTTGGACGGCGGCGGCCGGCTGCGCCGGGGTAAGCATGGCGTCCCGGCCCAGGTGGTCGACGGCGTGCGGCGGGTCTGACGCCTGATCGTGGTGGTCTTCCGTGTGCCCGGCGGCCGGGGCGTCGCCCCGTGCGGCGGCGGGCGGGGTACGGGCGGCGCGGATTGCGTTCTGCACGGCGAGGCTGGCAACCCGAGCCCGCTCGTACCGGCTCGACTCGCGAGGCGGCTTGCCGTCGGCGCCGACGATCCACCATCTGTCGGGCTCGGCGAAGCCGGCTTTATAGAAGAGCTGGTCGGTGGCCGGGGCCCGGCGGCCGGGCTGGGGAACGGTGGACTGACGGCAGTGGTCGGACAGGGCGCGAGTGGCGATGTAGTCGTCCAGGCCGCGCGTGAACTCCTGGCCGCGCAGGGTCTCCAGCAGGTGCCGGCGGGCTTCGGCCAGGACATGGCGGCGGGCGAACTTGCCGCGGACGGTGGAGACGACCGCGGCGACGTCGACGGCGGCGAGTAGGGCGTCCACGTGCGGATCCACCCGGGCCCGGATCGCCGCACCCACTGTGCGGCAGCGCTGAAGGAGCCTGTCGACCACCTGCTTGCCGAACTTCAGGAGCGCGGACGCCTTCCACCATGCGAGCAGCTGCTTCAACGGGCGCGGGGTCTTCTTCTCGGGGCGGGTCTCCTGCGCCGCCCACCAGGCCAGGCCCTGGCGGGCGCGCTCGCCGGGCAGCCGCCCGTGCTTCTCCGCGTATGACGGCGGGTCGACGACCAGTCGATGAGCTCGGAGTCGACACCGGCTATCTCCATCACCGGGCGCAGGCCGGGCGTCACCTCCCTGGGCACCGTCGCCAGCCCCAGCTCCTCACACACCTCGGTCGTCATCGCGAGGGTGTAGAGCGTCCCGGCCGCCACGACGTGCCGGTAGAGGCGGCCGGTGTCCAGGGCACCCCACACCGGCTCACCATCTTCGTCCAGGCGCTGCACGCGGTTGAGGACCAGGCAGTGGTCATGCAGGAGCGGGAATCCGTCCCGGTTGTCGAAGTGCCGGAACGCCGCAAACGACCAAGGCCGGCGTCCTCGCACGCCCGCGTCCCGAGGACCACCGGGTCTCCGCGACCTCATCCTCAAACTAGCGCAGCGCCTTGGCGATAGCCCGCTCATGCGCCCGCTCGATGACCCGGCGCGTCTTGGCGTCTCCCAACGCCCACAAAACATCACTGGATACGCGGACCCTCTCGCTCCCAGCAAAGAGAACGAGGCGACGCGAGGCGCACACGCGCGTTGAGGGGGCCGGTCGGTGACCGGCCCCCTCATCCATGCCCTGTGGGTCATCGACACGAGTCGTAGACAACCTCAGCTGACATCCCGCTCCCCACATGTCTGCGGACCGGTTATGCCCGAGCCCCGGTCGGATGTGACGCAGCCGACCGGGGCTCGGGGGTTACTGGTAGTTCGTTAAATTCGGCGGTAGAGGTCAATGCCGTGTCCGGTGGTGACCGCGTCGATCAGGGCCTGGAGGTCCGGGGGGTGGGTCTCTGTCCGTCCAGGATCGCCACCATCGGTTCAGGGTGGTGGCAGGGGTGAGCCAGGCGCGGACCGAACGTAATGCCTTGGGCCAGCAGGGCTGTTGGGGCTGGTGGTGTCCGGTTGGTCCCCCTCTCTGGCCCCTCGTCGGGGCACGGGTCCGGGGCGGTGGCATCCAGGGGTCCGGGTGGGGCGAACCACTGGTCCCAGCAGAAGGAGAAGGCGCAGTTGACCAGGGTCTGGTGGCGGCGGATGGCGCGGTCGGAGCGGACCTGGAAGTCGGCCCAGCCGAGTTCGTCCTTGATCTGTTTGTAGCTCTGCTCGATCCACGGGCGCAGGCCGTAGAGGCGGACGATCTCGGCGAGGTCGGCCGGCGGATGCGGGCCGGCGGCGGCGTGGGGTGCGTCCGGGTGGGGCAGGTTGGTGGCCAGGTACCAGGTGGCCTTCTCCGGCAGCCGGGCTGGGTCGGTGGTGGCCACGACCAGACGGCAGGATGAATCGGGGCCGTAGCCGCCCAGTCGGGCATCGGCGGCCCACCAGGTCTCACTGTGCCCGTCGCGGAAGTGACGCTCAACGGGTGTCCAGTCGCCGGGACGCCTTGCATCCTTCCAGGTCAGGACGTGAGCCGCTTCGATGGGGGTGTGCGGCTGGTCGGCCGGGGCCCAGGTGCCGCGGTGCGGCTTGAGCGCGACGACGTAGGCCAGGCCGGCCTCGCGCAGTGCGAGATACCAGGTGTCACTGACGGAGTAGGCACAGTCGGCGACCACGGCCCGGCAGCTGAAGCCCGCCTCCTTGCCCCGGGCCGCGAGGGCAGCGGACAGCTGTGGTTTCGTGCGGAAGGCCGGATCGGCCCGGCCGCGGGGGAAGTGGTGGGCGGGGGTGTAGGGGTGCGCGTGCAGCGGGTAGTAGACGCGGCCGTCGGTCCACACCGTGGTCACCGTGACGATGCCGTTGTCCGTCTTGCCCAGCCGGCCCAGCCACTGCCGGCCCACGTGCGCGGTCGCTCGGCCGTCCTTGCGGTCCCCGGAGTCGTCGATCACGATGACCCCGCCGTCGTGCGGAGCCGTCGCCGGCTCCTCGCGCAGCAGTTCAAGCCGCCGGTCGTTGATCTGCTCGGCCTCCCAGGGCGACTCGGACAGGAAGAACTGCAGCCGCTGCACCCCTGGCTTCCCCGCACCGGCCACCGGCTCCGCCCCGGCCAGGCAGGTGATCGTTTTGTTCCGCTCCCGCGGCGCCAGCAGCCCGGTCAGATACTCACGAAACCCCCGCCGCTGGGCCAGGCTGAAGAAGAGGTCGTCGAACCGGGCCACGTAGTCCTCCAGCGGCCCCGGCGCAGGCGGACACGGATGGCGAGGAGTCATCTTCAGCCCCCAACAAGGCAGTTGGCCCCTATCACCGGCCTACGACCAACCCGACCCGTCGTCAACCCACACCACCGCCGGACTTAATTAGGGGTTCCACGAGTCGCTTTCGAAAATCCACCGGAAGTCGTAATTGGCCCCATTGAGAGCGAACTTGGTCGTTCTCACCTGATTGTCCCACGGGTCATAATCCCGCTTGCTGAACGCCTGGGAGCCGAGGTCGTCGTCCTCGAAAGTGTCCTCTTCCCTCAGCCTGACCTGGACGTCCCTGTCGGTGATGTTGTAGTGGATATGGCTGAGGTCTACTACGGAACCTCCCTCCATGCCCTGGGGGCCCCAGAGCACCTGACCGTTGAACATCATGTATGCCTCGTCATCGCCGCCGCCCCTGGAGGTCTCGATGCACCTCAGCTCTAGGGCCCAAAGATTGATGGTCATGGCTGCCTCCATGTCGATGCAGTACTTCACTATCAGGCTCGAACATACGGGCACGGCTCGCCACCGGGGCGGCGTCCCCGTCGTCCAGCTGCTGCTGCCCAGTGAGGTAGCCGACCCTCACCAGCCACACCACATACACCAGCACGGCGGCCACGATCAGCGCTCACATCGCATGCCCCGCCCGGCGCCGCCGACTCGCCTGTTTCAGCGGGAGTGGCCCGGCTTCAGCCGGTCCATGTGCATGCCGGTGAGCCGGGTCCGAGCCCGCGTCGCCGGGTCCGCCGTGTGGTGCGAGGCGCGGCCCTCTCCTGGGCCGTGGTCCTCTCCTCGCCGTTGGCAAGCCCGAGGTGCCGTCGCGCGTCAGCGGTGGCTGCGAGGACGGGGGCCAGGGCGTGGGCCGTGTCCGGTCCGAGCACGGACAACGCCCCGGCGAGGGTGTCGATCGCCTCCAGGACATCCTCCGTAGCCTGCGTGTTCCAGCTTTGCGGCCCGGCTATGTCAGCGAGATGGCAGGCATGTCGGCGATCTCTTCGGCGTACTGCTGCACCACGGGCCTGGCGTTCTGCGGTTCCATGCCCGTGCAACGCGTCCCGGACACAAAAGATCACGACACGTGCCGGCGGGGTCAGCGGGCGAGGGTGACCTCGACGACCGTATTCGGGCAGCCGTCGAGGACTTCGGCGAGTGCGGCCTGTTCGGCCGGGTCGATCACGAGGCCCCAGCGGGTTTTGACGGCGGTCCAGTCGGTGGCGTAGGTGCAGCGGTAGTCGGCGGCGGGCGGCTGCCAGGTGGCGGGGTCCTGGTCGGACTTGGAGCGGTTGGACGTGGCGGAGACAGCGATGAGAGCGCGGGGTTCGTCGAGGTCGTTGGCGTAGGCCTGGCGTTCGGCCGGGGGGCATCCGGAGGCGCCGGAGTCCCAGGATTCGGCGAGGGGGACGAGGTGGTCGATGTCGAGGGCGCGGGCCACGGTGAAGGAGGTGTCGTCGTATGGCGAGTGCCAGGAGCCGCTCGTGGAGGAGCTCGCGGTGGAGGTCATGGCGCAGCTGCCGGACGACCGGGCCCGGCGGGAGGTGCTGGCGCTCGTGGAGGTCGCGCGGATGGATCCGAGGGTCTGGCCCGATGTGCGTGACCCGGGCTCCGTGGAGGAGATCCGGGAGGCGTTCGGACGGCGCTGCTGGATCCAGTACATGCCGCATGCCGGTGCGATCGAGGTCCGTGACATCGGCTGGGCGGGCTGATTGTCAGCGGCAGCAGAGTTCCTCGGACCAGTGCCCGGAGCGCGCCCCCAGCCCGACAGCGTGCATCCGGGAATCACTGGTGCCGGGCAGTCCCCTCCTCCGCGACTGACAGCGGGATTGATGCTGGGCTCCTGTGCGGTCACCGGGGTCTCCTGGGCTGAGGACATGGCGGGCGATCCGAGCGCACGCGGGAACACCAACGTCCCGGCCCTGTCCGGACAACGGGCGGCCCGGGCGCCGGGCGCGTCCGACCCTGACCGGACTGCCCGGCGACTACCGCACTGGCCTGGTCCGCCGCCCCGCTCAGCACCACTGCGAGCGCGCTGTACGGGAACTACGAGAGGTCGATGGGGACTGTCCGCGACCGCTCCCACAGCGGGCGGGCATGCCCGGTCCCCTCGCAGTGGAAGCACTGGCCGGCCACGGGTGTGCGGGCGCCGGGAGTGCTGATGCCGAGGGTGCCGATGGATTCCCGCAGGAGCTTGGTGAGGCCTGCGATGTGGCCGGTGTGCAGCGCCAGTTCCTGCCTCCTGCCGACCGTGACCTCCAGCTCGATGTCGGGCACGAGAGCGGACTCGCCGATCCGACTGTCCCCGGAGAGGCCGCGCGTCACCGTATTGATCAGGTCGTGAAGGCGGCCCAGCGTCTCTGTCCCGGACAGTCCCACCCGCGCCGCGAGGACGATGTCGTCCGGTTCCATGAACGACAGCAGCGCCGACGGCCGCTCGAACGGCACGCTGCGGCCGACCGGCTCGGGGTGGGCTGCGTGGAGACGGGACATCGCGTACCACAGATCTCCCGGATAGCCGTCATGGTTCTCCCGCGTCGATTCCTTCTCCTGTTGCCTGTTGAGCCTCATGGCTGCCTCCCGGTTGATGACATCGGAGTACCTGAGTACGCCGTGGCCAGGGCGCGGTACGCGCCGTGGCCCTCGTCATCCCGCCGGGTGGCGCGGCGACTTCGGGAGCCGTCCCGCAGCGTGGTCCCGCGGTTGCGTCTCGGGCGTGCCCGGGTCAGGTCTGCTGCCGCTCCGGACGACGGCTGTTGGGTGAGGGAGCGTCGTCGTCTCCGGCGGGCCTGCTCCGCCCCTTCAGCGGCCTATGGGCTCCGGGTAGCGCTCGCGGCGTTGGTCCGGGTCGTCGACGCCGATCTCGTACCAGGGCTCGCCGCGCTGCAGCCGGGGCAGGGTGTTCACCCAGACCGCGATGGCGATGCCGTGCACGTCGGTGGTGAGGGCCTGGCGGCGGTTGTCGAGCAGGTGCTCCTCCTTGCCCGCCAGAACGACGTGCAGCCGCGGGAAGGTCTGGGAGCGGGTGTAGCGGTGGCACTGCCAGAACGGGAACGTGCGGCCGATGGTGCCGCGGGCTCCCTCCCAGACGCGGTGCCCGGCGTATCGCTCGTAGTCCCAGACCTCCTTGGCGAGGCGGGCCTGGGACATGGTGCCGTTGTCGAGCTCGAAGAGGCGCACCTCGCTGGTCTGGGTCGGCACGGCGAGCACGGCGTCGGTGTTGAAGCTCAGGCCGGTCTCCTTGATGGCGTGGTTCACCTCCACCTGCCAGTCGGTCAGATGCTCACGGCCGCCGGCGGGGAACGTGGCGGTGTAGGCGAGGGTCGTGTCGGTCACCGCGACGCCGTGCGGGCCGAGCCCAGCCTTCACGGCCTTCACGCCGGTGCCGGCCTTCGGGCGGGGCGGCAGCTCGTTGCCGTCGGCCAGAGCCTTCTGCCCCGCCGGAGTCAGGTTCCAGATCTGATGCTTGCCCACCTTGCCGTTCGTCTCCGCCAGCCCCAGCCGTCCCGATCCTCCGCCGTGATCACCTGAGCCATCTGCCGGGCCGTGGCTATCCGCACGCACCCCAGCAACCGCAGCGCATCAGCCCGCACCTTCCCGGCCGTGGGAGTGGATTTCTTCCCCTTCGCTGGCACTTCAGGGGAAGGGAGAAAGGTGTCAGCGTGCCGGGAGGCCCCCTGGCGGACGGCGTGAGCTGCAGTGATGGGCACTACGTTGGAATCGTTCGCGGCACTGGACGCGGCACTGCTTCCCGGGCCGCCGAACGAATGCTCAGCACGCCTTGAGCAGGTGGGGCGCGGCTCGGGTTCGGGCTGCCGGGCACTGCTGTACGTCATGAGAAGGTTCCTCACGCCAATGGCGCGGTGGCCGGGGCCAGCTCATCGACTACGACGCAGAGCATGACACAGAGTTGGTGGAAACCCTCTCGCGCTACTTCGACTGCGGAGGCAACTACGACGATGCGGCCGCCGCCCTGACAGTCCACCGCAGCACCCTGCGCTACCGGCTGCAGCGTATCCGTGAGATCAGCGACCGCGACCTGGCGGATGTGGACACTCGGCTCAATCTGCAGGTGGCGACACGCGTCTGGAAAATCATCCTGAGTGGACGGCGCTGACCGCAGTCCTCACAATCCGGCTCCCCCATCAGCCCGCACCGGCGCACGCGAAGCACGGGCAGCGTTCTCCCAGGGGACCTCGGTCACCGGGAATCCCCGTCAGGACGGCTACGTCACAGGTTCTGGCACCGCTTGGCGATATAACTGCGCGGCCTCGCGTAAGAGGCCCTAACAGAAGTTGTTGATCATGTGACTTTCGGGTTGGGTGGTCGTTGGTCTGGTCGTGGGGAAACGTCAGTCGCGGCCGTGGATCGTGTCGGATGAACTGTGGTCGCTCATCGAGCCGTTGCTGCCCGGGCCGGGTCCGAAGCTGGTGGAGGGCAGGCCGCGGGTGCCGGATCGGCAGGCGTTGTGCGGGATCCTGTTCGTGCTGCACACCGGTATCCAGTGGGAGTACCTGCCGCAGGAGCTGGGCTTCGGTTCGGGGATGACATGCTGGCGGCGTCTGGCCGCGTGGAACGAGGCCGGTGTATGGGAAAAGCTGCACGTGGTGCTGCTGAGGAAGCTGCGGGCCGCGAAGAAGCTCGACTGGTCGCGGGCGGTGATCGACTCCTCCCACGTCCGGGCAGCTCGGCGCGGCCCAAAAGCGGGCCCAGCCCGGTCGACCGCGCACGGCCGGGCAGCAAGCACCACGTCCTCACCGACGGACAGGGCATTCCGCTCGCAGTCTCGCTGACCGGTGGAAACAGCAACGACGTCACGCAGTTGCTGCCTCTGCTGGACAAGGTTCCGGCCGTGGCCGGCGTCGTCGGCCGGCCCAGACGCCGACCCGACGCGCTCCTCGCAGACCGCGGCTACGACCACGACAAGTACCGGCGCCTGCTGTGGGCGCGCGGCATCCGTCCCGTCATCGCCGAACGAGGCCAGCCACACGGCTCCGGCCTGGGCATCTTCCGCTACGTGGTCGAGCGCACCATCGCCTGGCTGCACGGCTTCCGCCGACTGCGGATCCGCTGGGAACGACGCGACGACATCCACGAAGCCTTCCTCGGCCTCGCCACCTGCCTGATCACCCACCGCCACGTACAACGCCTTTGTTAGGGCCTCTAAGAAGCCGTATCTCAACCGATCATGGAACGTGCAGGTCGAACAGGTTTCTCGCCGGGGTGATCTTCTGGCGGTCGGCGCATGAAGGCAGGGCCCCTTGGTAGCTCGGAGGTGCGAACCGAACCGAGCAGTACCAGGAGGCCCTGTTGTCGCAGTTGTACGCGCTTACGCCCGCTGTTCTCAACTTCGGCTCCCGATCGTGTGATTGCCTCGCGCACGTGTACGGGAATGCGGCCGATCATCCGGACCGGGTCCGCCGCTATCCGTCGGACATGACGGACGCAGAGTGGGCGGCCATCCGGCCGTTGCTGCCGGTGCCGGCATGGCTTCAGGGGCGGGGCGGACAGCCCGAGGGCTACTGCCACCGTCAGATGTTGGACGCGGTCCGGTATCTGGTCGCGGGCGGGATCTCCTGGCGGGCTATGCCCGCGGACTTCCCCGATTGGGGCCGTGTTTACGCCTTCTTCCGCCGCTGGCGCGAGCACGGGCTGATCACCGAGTTCCATGACCGGCTGCGCGGTCGGGTGCGTGAGCGCGAGGGCCGTGAGGCCGAGCCCACGGCCGGAATCATCGACGCGCAGTCGGTACGGGCCGCCGCGACGGTGCCGGCCGCCTCACGCGGCTACGACGGCGGGAAGAAGGTGCCGGGCCGCAAGCGGCACATCGTGACCGACTGCCTCGGCCTGCTCCTGGTCGCCTGCGTCACCGCCGCGAACATCGGCGACCGGGACGCCGCCGCGGGCCTGCTGAGGCGGCTGCGCCGCCTGCACCGCGACATCACCCTTGTCTGGGCCGACGGCGGCTACACCGGCGACCTCGTCGACTGGTGCCGGCAGGAACTCGCCCTCACCCTGCAGATCGTCAAGCGCACCGACGACATGAAGGGATTCGTGGTGCTGCCCAGGCGCTGGGTGGCAGAGCGCACATTCGCATGGCTGATGAACTCCCGCCGCCTGGCGAGGGATTACGAAACTCTGCCCGCTACCAGCGAAGCGATGATCCGATGGTCGATGATCACGCGGATGGGCCGGCGTCTGGCAAGGCCACGGGCCGCCGGACAGCGCTGAACGTCCCTGACGACTCCTGCACCAGCCACCCGCGCTCCGCCAGACGCCTGGCCTTCGAGCGCAGCCCCTCGACCTTCGCCGGCGTTGTCTCCAAGCCCAGCTCCACCGCGATCTCCCTGGCCTTCAGCGGCCCTCTGCCCGCTGATCGCCCCTCCTCCAGCACACCCAGAAGCCGCTGATAGTCCGGCGCCAGCACCGTCACCGGCAACCCGTCCCGCCAGGGCGGCACCATCGAGCCCGGCACGGGAGAGGACACGTGTTCCCGCTCCGCCCCGGCCCCGGTCACGGCAGTGGACTCAGCCGCAGAGACAGCCAGGGCCTCGACCAGCTCCTCCCGCGCGATCACCCGCCGGTCCAGCTCGATCTCCGCGGCCTCCAACACCTCAGTCAGCCGCGCGACTTCCTCCCGCAGCCCTTCCACCCGGACCCGGGCAGCCGCCTCCCGCTCCTCCAACATTCCCAGCACCGACGCCACCGCGCACCCCTCGACCATCAAGCGGACACAAGACGCCGCATACTTCCCTCACTCCGAGCGAAACCATGCCTGACCAGCAGGAATCACACGATCCAGTTCGGTTGAGATACGGCTTCTCAGCATTCCAACGCGGCCTCGCGGCCCTCGCCCAGTACATCCAGCGGGAAGGCAGAACCGTCGTTGGAAGGGCGCACATCGAAGAGTTGCCGGACAGTTCGGCGATCAGGCTGGGGGTGTTTCTGAGTAACCAGAAGGCCAGGCGCGACCGTCTGGATACGGAGCAGCGAGCAGCCTTCGCTGAGCTGGGCTACACCTGGGCCGTAGAGCAGCCCGAGCGCGGCTGACAGCACGCCTGCAAGGTCAGGGGCGCCCGGCAGAACAGCCATGACCGCTCACGCAGCCACACCAACAATCACGGAGCCTGATCACTGATCACCGCGGACGACCCAACCTGATCACCCGGCCGCAAACTGACGAACCCCCACCTCAGACCGCGACACCAGAACCCGGCCCCACCCCCAAAACGACCAAGCACCCTCAACTCCACCACACTGCAAACCGGTAACCCCAGATCAGGCCCTCGCTCGGTGATCAGAAAGCCTGCTCCTGGAGAGCACCGCACTCGCCGACCTCGGAGTCGAGTGGACGTGGGCAACGGTCGTGAGGGTTGTCAGCCGAGTGCGCCGCAGGGGTCGGTAGGGCCTTGCTCGCGAGGTCGCACGGCGGGCGCAGGCGGAGTCGCGGACGTTTCTTACTCCGCAGGACGGCGAGCGCGCCACGAGTCGGCGTGCGTTCTTCCGGGCTTGTGGGCCTGCGCCGATCGAGCCCGATACGCCGGGCGCCGTGTGGGGTGCGTCCGTGTCCGCCATCCTCCGTACGACGGCGCGGTAGCCGGGAGACGCACTTGCTCAATCGAGCGTTTTGCATGTCCCGGCCCGGGGGTCGCTTCTGGTTCGGCGTTGGTCGTTTGTCGTCGGTGTCATGGTTTTTCTCCTTGGTGCGGGGCAGGGGCATAGATCCGATGCCCCTGCCCCGCGTTAGAGCCTTACGGACGGCTCAGGGACTAGGTGGTTGAGTGGTCCACTCGCCTACTGCGCGATGTGTCCCACTGGTGTTGGTGCCGGCTCTCGCCTGGATGCCGTTGCATCCTTGCGTGGGCTGAGGACGTCGTTTTGTGGATGCCTAAGCAGGCACTGAAACACCCCTGGTGGCAGCGGACTTCGTCCGTGCTCACCTGGTTGCAGCCTGGCGTACCTGGCAGTCAGGCTGCAGTTTCTGGCGTCGACAAAGCGCCTGTTGCCGTGGCGTTGCAACCACGGGTCGGCGCCGGCCATGACGGCCGTCGGCCTGCGAGGACTAGCACCTCCTTCTGTCGTGTTCGAGGACGCGCCCATGGCCTGGTGCCATGCGCTGCGGCTGTTGCAGGGACTTGCCGGTCGTACGTGCGTCGCAGGGCAGTACAGGTTCGCCGGCCTCAACGGAACGAGTGCCCTCGTTCCTCCTCCTCGAAGGCCGGTGCTGACTGCGGCGACCAGTTGTGCGGCGATGCCGATCGATGCATACACGACCGCAAGGTCGTTACGACTTCGCTGGTGATGGTCCACCGGTTACCTGTCCTGTCCGATGAGGTGCAGGGTGTCCTCGTTCTCCAGGGCACGGCTGATCCGGTTGATCACCGTGTCCGGGTCGGGGCCGTCCGACACGAAGTGGGCGATGGCAGCGTCGCTCTCCGCCAGGAAGTCGAGCATCCGCTGATGCGGGCTGTTTGGCAGGGGCTCTGGGATGTCATCGAACATAGAGTGCTGTTCCTTTCGCATGGATTTGACCGGAGGCGAGGGTGTGGGCCGAGCGTTGCAGCGCTCGGCCCACACCCTCGTTATGCGGTGGTGCGATGCTGTCTGCCTCTCTGTGATGGGGGCTCTTCGCCCCTGCTGCCGAGACCTGGCTAGGTCCCGTCCCCGAGGTACGGAAGCGGCGGCCCGAGTGATTGGCTTCCGCACCTCAGAGGCAGGCTCTAGACGATGCCTACTGACCGTTGGCTCACTTGAGGCCGCCAGCCTTCCGGACGGCTGATTGGTAGCGGCGCGACACGGTGGCCGCGCTCACGTCGAGAAGCTCCGCGACCTCGACGCCGCTCATGCCCAGCAGGACCCGGCAGGCCCATACCGTGTATTCGGCGTCGTTTCCAATAGCCTTCTGGACTTCGTGGAGCAGCTCGATGAAGCGCACCGTGGCGGCCGTGGGGTCCATCTCGCCGCGCCCCGTCAGCCACGCCGATGAGGCATCGCCAACCCCCTCCAGGGGCATCTCGACCATCTTCTTGTTCTTGCGAATCTGGTCGATCATGAGGTGCGTGGCGATCTTCATCGCGTAGGCGATCGGGCGGCCGGTGAAGACGTGGCCCCTCGCGATCTGCCGGCACATGCGGTAGAGGGTCTCCTGGGTAAGGTCCTCCGCGGTGGGGAGGTCTCGGGTTGCCCTCAACAGCATTCGGCAGATCGGCTCGTAGCACTCCTTGACTAGCGCCGTAGCGTGCGGGATCTGCTCTGGGGTCAACCGCAGCGGCTTTGGGCTGGCCCCCTTCTGTGGGTCACCTCCGTTCTGGTCGTCGTCTTCCGGCTTGTGGAATGCGGCCATTGCAACTCCATTTCTTCGGGTCGCTACCTAGGTCCACGCCAGGAGGGCCGGAATGTTGCACGGGGATGCGCCCAATTTTTGCGGGGCAGGGCGAAGGAAGGTTCGAAGGCGCAGGGAAGGAGTCGCGACCTGGAGAGACGACAACGTCCGGGCACCGCGGCGCGGCGTGCCCGCCGCCCAGCTCGCAGGGGACGAAGGGGTCCACGCCAGTCGGCCCTGCGCGAGATGATCACACCCCACAACGGAAGAGCCTCATCGCACGGTCGGCGGTGTTCGCCGCCCGGGGCGAACACACCGGGACGCGTCAGCGGCGACAACTGGGTGAGAACTGATGGAGGTTGGACCACTCGCTGCCCATTGTCATGGCATCTGCATCTATTACACGCTCCGTCACGAAGAGCGCTACGGTGTGTACCAAGCGGCACCGAGGGGGCGTAGTGCACCGCTTTCTGCCCTCCCTGTCACCCGCGCGTGAGGTTCAACCCAGCGCCCCACCAGATGGACGCGGGCGGAGAGGCTAGAGGTGAGAAGTGCGGACCGAGTTCGGTGATCTTGTGGTCGAGCAGGCCATCGTCCACGTAGTGCCCAAGCGCATCCGTGGAGAAGAACTCGCCCCTATCGAACTCAGCCAGACTGTGTGCCAGCTCGACAACACGGTACGGACGCAACTGCAAGCAAGACTTCGCACCGTTCTCGACCGTCTGGCGCGCGAGGTCGTGGAGGAACCCGAGATCGAAGCCGGGCTCCCCGCCGCTGTCCGCGCGTTCCTGAACGACAAGCAGGATCTCGTCAGCGTCTCAGGTGAGATCGCCCACCTGCTGCGTGACAATCAGACCGCGTCCAGCCCCGCGGGACTGCTCCTCGTCGCCACCGCTCGGCTCGGCGACCAGCCGGCGCTGCTGATGGTCAAACTCGAGCAGGAAACCGGTATGCAGGCCAACTCGATCGTCACCGACGGCCTGCGCACCTTCGACGTGCAGTACTTCGCGAACCTGCTCTTCACCGAGCGATCCAAGGTCTACAAGGTAGCCCTGTTCTCCCAGCAGGGAGCCGCGGAGGAGAAGCTGGAGGGGTGGGCCGCTGACGCGCAGATGTCGGGCAAGGCCGTGGCCAGGTTCTTCCTGGAGAAGTTCCTCGGCTGTCGGCACAAAAACGATCCGCGAGAGCTTACCCGTCGCTTCCACGACACGGCCATGGAGTGGGTCAACAGCCGCATCACGGATCCGGACGTGCGCATGGACTACGTCATGGCGGTCATGGTCGAGCTGCAGAGCACCGCATCCACGCTGGATCCGACAGCGTTCATCAAAGAGCACGTCCGCTCCGCGCACCGCGACGACTTCGCCGAGTTCCTCGAGGAGAACGACGTCCCTGTTCGTGTCTTCGACAAGGACATCGAGCTGGTCGGCAACCGTCTGCAGAGGATGAGGGTGGAGCTGTCTAGCGGCGCTTTCCTGGTGGCACCGGTGGAGGCCGTGCAGGACGGAAGCATCGAGCTCCAGGACCTGGGAGACGGCCGGATTCTCGTCACTATGCCTGGCACCGTCACCAAGACCAGCAGCTTCGCCGGGACGGGGCGCCGCGCCCAGACCAAAGAGGAGGGCAAGGCGGCGACGACGCCCGACTCCTCCGGCGCTGACGGTGCCTCGATTCCCGCAGCCCGGTCACAGACCGAGCAGCGCCCTGCGGACGGCGAAACGCCAGCGGCGCAGGCATGATCTCCACGTCCCTCAGGTCATGCGGCGGCCCGCGATGGCCCTGACGCCGGACCAAGCGCTGCAGCGCTTCAAGGAGCAGCAGGAGCTGATCGGACAGGCAGCCAAGGCGACCGCTGATCACATCGCGCGCGCCGCCGCCCGTGAAGAGCTCGCCTGTGCAGTGAGCTGGCGAGCCAAAGAGCTCAGCAGCTTCGAGAAGAAGATCGACCGTAAGGGCTACACCGACCCCTGGACCGAGATCACCGACAAAGCGGGCGTCCGTGTCGTCGTGCAGCACTCCGGGCTTCTGGATCCCCTCAAGAAGGTGATCACCGACTGCCTCGAGATCATCGACGTGGAGGACGACCGGCACGTCGCCGGGAACGAGGACCGTCTGAGTTATCCCCGCCTGCACATCCAGGCGGTCATGGCCGGCGGGGAAACAGACCCGGACGGCAAACCGTACGAGTGCGAGATCCAACTACGGACCGAGGCCGTCGACTTGTGGGCGCGGATGTCGCACAAGTTCCTCTATAAACCCGGTGTCGCCCCTCCTGCCGATGTCAGCCGTTCGCTGTACCGTCTTATTGCTCTGGTCGAGCTCTACGATCTCGAAGTCGAACGGGGGGCGAAGGCCATGTCGAAACACCCCCAGCTTGTCCGCGGCAGCCACCTACTCGATCTCGCCGAGCAGATCTACCAGACCTTCACCCACCACCCCTACAGCCGGGATCTGTCCTACGAGGTCGTCGAGGTGCTCGCCGACGCCATCGACGACGAGACCGCCTACGGCGAGCGACTCGCCGAGTTCGCCGAACGCTTCCACGACCGCCTCGAACGGATCTACACCGACTACGGGCCCACCAGCGTCCACGCCATCGAGCACGGCCGCTACCTTCTGACGAGCCAGCCAGAAAGTCTGATCATTTTCGAACGGCTGACCAACGCGCGCTTTGGCATTCTCGAGGCGTGGGAGCAGAGCGAGCTGTCCGAGGCATGGCTGAACGACTTGGCCGATGCCTGGGGAACAGCCTTATGAGCAGCCCTGCACCGCCTCAGCCGCCGACTCTGGCCGCCGCCACCGCTATGTTCATCGAGGTCCTCGTGGTCGGCATCGGTACCCTGTCCGCCGGAACCCTGCTACTGATCGCCCTCATCGGCCCCGCCACCACAGCGAAACTCGCGCCTGCGACAGACTCCACGCTGGTTGCCGGAGCAGCTCTGGCCGCCGCCTACGCGCTGGGGGTCCTCACCGACCGGGTCGCCGACACCACCTTCATGCCGATCGACCGCCGACTGCGCACCGCGTCCTTCCCCACGGAAGCTTCCTACGCACGAGCGCGTCTGCGGCTTGCGGAGATCCCCTCCCTCTCCGCCCAAGCCGACTACGCACGCTCCCGTACCCGGATCTGCCGCGGCTGGGCGTTCAACACCGCTGCTTTGATCCTCACCTCGGACCTGGCGCTCCTGCGCTACTCCTTCGATCGCCGCCCGCTCGTCATGGGCGCCATCACCGTCCTCGGTCTGCTCATCGCCTTCGGCTTCTACCGCTCCTGGCACATGCTCACCGCCATCAGCTACAGCAAACTCGCGGAACAGACAGCCCTGCTGGGTCCCAGCCCCGCTCTCCCCAACCAAGGCCCGGTACAACCGCAACCCGGTGCCGGTACCTCCGGCACTCCGAACTGACGTCACAGCTGGCCGGCAACCGAACGGATGCGGCAGACGGCCCTCGCCGGCCTGCCACGCGATGCTCGTCGTCCCAGCCAGGCCACCCTCCTCAGCATCGAAGACGAGATGACCACAACACGGACAAGGACGGCGACTACTCACCAGCACAGTCGCCCGGCCACGGTGATCACCCGCGGACCGGCTCCCGGGAACAGTCACCAGATGGCGGGGAGCGACCACCTCCCGTCCTCGCTGACCAAACCACCCATGGGTGCGACGGCTACCCTGTCGCGGTGACGACCTCGCGAATACTGTCGATCGCCCTCCAGGACACCGGCCAGCCCCCGCTGCGTCCACTGCCAATCGAAGCAGCCGAACTGCTTCACGACCTTGACGCTCCGCCACGCCTGGTCGCCCATCTGCGAGCAGTCCACGACGTTGCAGGGCAACTCCTCGAATGGATCGCTGCACGCGACCTCGATCTGGGCATCAACCCGCAGGCCGTTCTCTTCGGAGCCGCCACCCACGACATCGGCAAGGTGCAGCACCCCGCCGAGTTGTCCGCTCCCGGCGCACAGCACGAAGAAGCCGGCCGTGAGCTGCTTATAACCCGAGGCATCGATTCCGTCATGGCTCGCTTCGCCGGAACACACGCCGCCTGGACCGCCGATGAGGCCGGGATGGAAGACCTCCTGGTCAGCCTGGCCGACAAGATCTGGAAGAACAAGCGGGTCCCCGAACTCGAAGATCTCGTCGTCGCCAGACTCGCGGAGGCGAGCGGAAGGTCGGTCTGGGAGGAGTTTCTCGACCTGGACAGCGTGCTCGCTCGCATCGGTGACCAGGCCGATGAACGCCTCGCCTTCCAGATGTCCTACCCCACAGCCGGGAACGGCCAGCGACTGCCTAACTTCCCGGACGCGCTCACGACATGGTTCGCCGAGAACGACGCGGTCGTCTGCGCGCGTGGGATCACCGCCGAACTACGGCACTCCCCAGAAGACGGCCGGCTCAAGAACAGCGCATGGCTGACCGTCGAGGCCGGGAACCGGGTCATCCAGATCACTGTCTGGAGCAGCGGCGAAGCCGAACTCGACTACGTGGACCTCGGGAGTGGGGACAACCGTCCTGAGCACCGAGACCTCCAAACCGACCAAGAACTCCATGCTCTCCTCAGATCCGCGCTCGACTGGGTCGACCCCGGCACGAACGGTTGATCACGAGGATTGGACACGACTCTGCGGACGGACGTCGACGACAACCAACGCGGACTCGAACGAAACACCAGCTCAACGCCGCACGATTGGACACTCAATCGCGGAACCTACAGCCCGAGACGCAGCAGAGCCGCCAGCGTCAGGGCGACGGGGGCGGCTCTGCGAGTCGAGCGGTCAGCAACTCGATGGGCGGAAGGGGACGACGTTGTCCGGGGCCGGAGGGGGCTCGGGAGTTGGGTCCTTCTTCTGGGTGAGAACAGCGCCGGCGAGAGTCAACAGAGTTACCCGCTGGCGAAGTTCTTCGAGCTCGGCTTCTTTGTTGGCGAGGGTCTTCCGGAGTTTGGTGACGGTTTCCCGTAGTCGCCTTTCAGTTTCCGGAATCTGTTGCGTCTCGTTGCGGACGCGCTCGTAAAACTCATTCTTCAGATCGGCATGCCGCCTTTGGAGGGCCATGCGGTGGACGCCGGCCTCAACGGCAAGGGCAACGACGGTGAGACTGCCGTTCGAGGTGGTGGCCTGTCCGGCCAGGAGCCGGTCCATCGCCTCACGGATGCGGAAGCGCTCGTCCTGGTGCTGGTGGTTCATGCCGGTGCCTCGGCGGTCTGGGCGGTCGCGTCGTGAGTGTCGGCCGTCCTGCGGAGTTTGTCGGCGTTGGTTCGTAGCCGCTTGCCGACCGGGCCAGGGGCGTGGGCGGCGAGTTGATCGATCTCGCTGGCGCGCTCCCGCAGCTGGTGGGCATGAGTGTCGGTGCGGACGGTGTTGCCGCAGCCGGGCCGGCAGTCGTACTGCCGCGGGGCTGTCGCGCCGGGCTCGGGTTCGCAGAGGGCGGTGTCGTGTTTGAAAGCGCAGATCAAGAACGCGTCTGGGTTGTCATAGAGCACCACGCCGTCCCGGGCGAGGAACTTGGCGGCCTTCCTCGCGAACGTCCCAGGGACGATGCATCCCTCGAAGCGAGGGGTCTGGGCAGCAGCGGTGAGGGCCCGCCGGGCGCCGGGGCCGGAGACCTTCTCCCCGTCGGCGAGGCGGTCGCGCAGACGGGCGGCGGTGTCAGCTACGGCGAGAGCGGTCTCGATGTCGAGCTCGCTGTGGATGCCGCCTCGGCTGCGGGAGCCGTAGCCGCTGGAGGTGCGTACATCCAGGATGGTGCGCATGTGCCCGTACTGAATCGCGAGCGCGATCAGTCCGCCGGGGCGGCGGGCGATGTGCCAGGCCAGGTTGTGGCTATGGTTTGGAGCTGACCGTTGACCGCTGCGAGTGCCGGAAGTGCTATCGGCTCTGGGCAGCATCGATGAGGATCTGCGCGATCTCTCGAAGGGGATCCCAGCGCTCGTCCAGCTGCACCTGGCCAGCTTCCGCGGCGTCAAGCAGAGCATCGATCCTCTCTTCGACGTAGCGCTTGTTCTGCAACTCTCCCTGCCACGTGTTCACCGATTTGTTCAGTGATGTCCACTGGATGGGGACGGGATTTCCGTCGGGGCCGATGAGGCAGTCCAGGCCGAAGTAGAACTCGACGGAGCATGCTCGGCCGTTGATGTCATCCAGACTGGGGCCCGAAGGTCCGCGGGTTGGGTAGGCGCGGGCGTAGTCCAGATCGGGCAGATTGCGAGCGACATAGGTCTTGGGGAGAACAGGGTTGGCCAGAGTCTTCAGTGCTGCCCGTCCGGCCGCATCGTTGTCGACGAGGGCGACGACACGGTTCATCACACCGGCGGCTGCGAAGCTCCTGAGGTTGGCGACCACGCGGTCTGTCCCGCCGGCGGCCTTGGTTTCCTCGAGGTCCCAGAAGGTGAAGTAGCTGGCGATATCAGGCCTGACGAGACGTAGCGCCCGGCCCAGGACGCGGGAGTCGTACTTCCCTTCGGTGATGACGATGATGGGCCCACTGCTTGCCATCTCGTCTCGCAGCTGCTGGAGAGCCTCGGTCGAGACCGCCTCACTGCTCTCAAAGTAGCCAGCGTCAAGGAGATCGCTCAGGTCGAGCTGCAGGACGGCTTGAGGATCTTGGGAAGCCAGGATCAGCGCTAGGAGCGGCCTCGGATCGACTTCAGGATCCTCGGTGAAGTAGTCCAGATCCGAAAGGCAAAGCTTTTCCAGCTCGGTCAGATCCGGGTGCTCGTCGTACTTTGACCACTCCCAGTCGGGCGCCTCCGCCCGCTTCAGGTAGGTCGCAACCCCAGTGCTGATGACCTCTTCGGCGGAGACCCGGTAGCAGTTCTCCTGACTGCCCGCCCGCCGTTGGGGACGGCTCAGCAGCAGAAGACCATCCTCTAGGTCGTCCTGGCTAAGCTCCTCGAGTGGGTCGTCCACGTGAAGCTCCTCGAGCTCCTTGATCATTTCCTGGCGGCAGCGCTCGGAATCGAAGCCCATCAGCTTGAGGCGCGTGATCGCCGTCTGGACCGTAGTGCGGTAACCGAAGCGCTCACGTTGGTCGACGTTCTCTTCCTCGAACCAGTCCCACCCCGCCTCCCCGCCTGCATTGACCTCGTCCGTGCGCCGAGCCCACTCGGCATGTTGGTACTTGTCTTCCTCACGGAAGACAGTCATCAGCTTGGCGGGCGTCTCATTCTTCCCGCTCCTGATCTGCCGGTCACCCAACAGGAGGTGCCAGTAGTCCCCCACGCGCCTCTCCGATCCGTGTGCAGGTTCATTCGGTGCTCATAGTTTCAAACGCTGATCTTTCAGAGGGCGTTAAGTCCCGTTCCTGATGATGTGGTGTCGCCCGTTCGTGGGTGATGGGGTGGTTCCGCCCTCGCGTCATGTCGTGTGCATGATGGAGTCGCGGGCATGGAACGGATGCCGTACACAACGGACTTGTCCGACGAGCAGTGGGCGTTGATCGAGCCGCTGGTCACCGCGTGGAAGCAGGAGCGGGTGGCGCGGTCGGCGACCGGGGCCCCAGGTTCCTGCGACCTGCGCGAGGTTGTGAACGCGCTGCTTTACCAGAACCGGACGGGCTGTCAGTGGCGGCTCCTGCCCCACGACCTCCCGGCCTGGTCGGCGGTGTTCTACTACTTCACCCTGTGGCGCCAGGACGGCCTTGACCAGCGGATCCAGGAGATCCTGCGCTGCCAGGTACGGGAGCGGTCCAGACGATTAGAGGACCCGTCCCTGGTGATCATCGACACCCAGTCCGTCCGCGTGGCGCCGGGGTGCCGAAGGAGACGACGGGACTGGACGCGAACAAGAAGACGCCCGGCAGGAAGCGTGGACTCGCCGTCGACGTGCTGGGCCTGATCATCGGTGTGGTGGTCCTGGCCGCGAGCGCGCACGACAACGAGGCCGGCATCGCTCTGCTGGACCAGGCGGCCGAGCGATGCGGGATGCGCCTGGAAAAAGTCCTGGTCGACCAGGGTTTCAAGGACGTCGTGATCATCCACGGGGCGGTGAAGGACATCACCGTCGAGGTGGTCCGACGCAACCCCGACGACGAAGGCAAGGGCTTCGTCCCGCAGCCGAAGCGGTGGGTGGTCGAGCAGGTCAACGGCACCCTCATGCTGCACCGGCGCCTCGCCCGCGGCTACGATCACCGACCCGACAACGCGGCCTCCCGCGTCTACTGGGCCTCCACCGCCGGCATGCTCCGCCGCCTCACCACCCCTGCCCCCACCTGGCGGGACGACGTGGAGCTGGCCGCGTGAACGTCTGCGAACTCCTGCGGCTGCTGGAGACCGAACACGATGAGACCGCCCTACGAGCCGACAGCCTGCGAGCAGATCGAGCGGCTCACCACCGCCCTCGCCGAGACCGAGGCCCGCCTGGCCGAGCTCGCCGCCACCCGCAAGGTCATTGACGGCCTCACCTCTCCCGACCAGGCAACGGCCCCCGCGGAGACCGCCACCAACACCGTCTACCAGCGCATCGTGACCACGTTCAACGAGCACCCCGGGAAGGTGTTCCGCGTCCGCGATCTGCACGAACACCTCGGCCTGCCCACCGACGAGCCCTCGATCAACGTCACCCGCTCCCGCCTGGGACGACTCGTCCGCCAAGGACTCCTCGAACAACCTGGACGCGGCCGCTATCAGAAACGGACTTAACGCCCTCTGAGAAGGGAGTCAGGGGCAAATCGGACACGGTCCGGCGGTGGTCTCCGGTCTCTCAGAACTACTCATGGCTGCGAGCCGGGAACGGGGTCGTTCGCTGCGAGCCAGGTCCGGATCTCGCCCGCCTCCTGCGGGCGCCCGAGGCTGAGGAGTATGTCCGCCTGCAAGTCCAGCACAGAGCGAAGCGGCGGAAGGAACTGTGCAGGTACCGCTCTCACGCGCCTGCGGTAGATCTCCACTGCTTCTCCCGTCACTCGAAGCGCCTCAGACAGGTCCTGGTGTGTTTGGCAACGCACCCATGCCCAAGTGGTCAGCGAGCCGGCGAGGCCGTATTCGTGGGCGGCCGGGTTGCCCGCCGCCAGCCGACGCGAGATCTGAACCGCCTCCTCCGCGGTGGTCAGAGCTTCCTCCAGCCGCCCCACTTCGCACAGCCAGATGCCGAGGTTGGACAGCGAGCCGGCGAGGCCGGGTTCGTGGGCGGCCGGGTTGCCCGCCGCCAGCCGATACCAGATCTCCACCGCCTCCTCCGCGGTGGTCAGGGCGTCTTCCAGCCGCCCCATCGCCGACAGGGCGGCGCCGAGGTTGGACAGCGAGCGGGCGAGGCCGTATTCGTGGGCGGCCGGGTTGCCCGTTGCCAGCCGACGCGAGATCTGAACCGCCTCCTCCGCGGTGGTCAGGGCTTCCTCCAGCCGCCCCACTTCGCACAGCCAGATGCCGAGGTTGGACAGCGAGCCGGCGAGGCCGGGTTCGTGGGCGGCCGGGTTGCCCGCCGCCAGCCGATACCAGATCTCCACCGCCTCCTGCTCGGTGGTGACGGCCTCTTCCAGCCGCCCGACCTCTGACAGCCAGATGCCGAGGTTGGACAGCGAGCGGGCGAGCTCGGGTTCGTGGGCGGCCGGGTTTCCCGTTGCTAGCCGATGCGAGATCTGCACCGCCTCCTCCGCGGTGGTCAGGGCCTCCTTCAGCCGCCCCACCTCTGACAAGGAGACGCCAACGCTGGAAAGCAAGGCGGCGAGCTCGGGTTCGTGGGCAGCCGGGTTGCCCGTTGCCAGCCGACGCGAGATCTCCAACGCCTCTTCCTTGGCGGTCAGAGCTTCCTCCAGCCGCCCCATCGCCGACAGGGCAGCGCCGAGGCTGGACAGCGAAGCGGTGAACTCGGGTTCGTAGGCCGGGTTGCGCGCCGCCAGTCGATACCAGATCTCCAACGCCTCCTCCGCGGTGATGAGGGCTTCCTCCAGCCGCCCCACCGCCGACAGGTCCGCGCTGAGGTTGGAGAGCGAGCGGGCGAGGCCGGGTTCGTGGGCGGCCGGGTTGCCTGCCGCCAGCCGACGCGAGATCTGAACCGCCTCCTGATTGGCGGTCAGGGCTTCCTCCAGCCGCCCCACCGCCCACAGGCGCGTGCCGAGGCTGGACAGCGAGCGGGCGAGTTCGGGTTCGTGCGCGGAGTTGGTGCGGGTGAGGTCGCGCCAAGCCCGCAGGGCATCGTGGCCGGCAGTGAGTGCTTCATCGTGAAGGCCAGCGTAGGACTGGCGTGCCGCGAGGGTCTCGTGGATGCGGGCGCGCATGGCGGGGTCGTGGGTGGTGGCCAGGCGGTGGTGTGCCAGCCGTGCGGTGATGGCGGCGATTCCGACATCGAGGTCGGTGTGCCGGCCAGCGGGGAGGTGGGGCTCGATGGCTTCCAGGACGGTGAGGTCGATGTTGTCGAGGCGAGCCAGGGTGGCGAGGGCAGAGCCGCCTGCGTGCAGGGCGAGTTCGGGGTGCTTCTTGAGAAGGGGGTAGAGCTGGCGTGTGGCCACGTGGGGCCAGCGTTCTGCGGTGTTGATCAGGATGGTGAGAGTGTCGCGGGTCCAGGGCAGGGCCGGGGCGGGGTCTTTTGCGGCGGCTGCCAGAAGGTGAGCAGGGGCCCGGTCGGCCCAGCCGGTGGACAAGTGCCGGTGGGTCGGGTAGCCGGGGGTGGTCAGGGCGAGGAAGTCTTCGCCGAGCCGGTCGGGGTACAACGGTTGCAGGTAAGTGGCTGGGCTGTCGGGGGTGTTCGGGGCGGGTGGTGGGTAGCACACGGCGTGGTCACTCAGGACCCGCCCGGTGGTGAGGGTGGCCGGGGTATCGACTCTGGCGTGGGTGAGGGCTTCCAGGGCGGTGTCGTAGTCCAGGGGGCGGGTCAGGGTCGCGGTGTAGACGGCCTGGGCCATGATCTCCGGCACGATCTCGACGTCGGGGCTGTCATCGTGGAGTTTGGCCCAGTAGTCGCCTTCGCGCTCCAGCAGGTACTGCGAAAGACTCACCGGGTCGTTGGGAGGTGCGGTGCCGCGCAGACGGGCGTCGACGGCGACCAGGGCGGCCATGTGGACGGTCAGGGTGAGACCGAAGGCTTCAGCCGCGAGGTTGGTTGGGCACGGAACGGTCTCGGGGTCGGTCAGTCCCAGCGCTTTGGCGAAGCGGTCCCGGGCGGCCGTAAACGCCTCCTTCCGGGCGTCCGTGCGCTGGCCTGGCAGGGGCGGCAGTTCGACCGTGTCGGGGAGATAGTTCACCTTGCGCAGGTCGTACTGCCAACTGGTCCACCAGGTCCCTGCGGAGCGGGCGAGGAGCAGGATCCGCAGCCTCTTGCCAGGGCGGGCCGCCAGCGTCTCCAACAGCGTTCGCAGGTCCTGCCGGGGCCAGCGTTCCGCGTAGTCGACCACCAGCAGGGTCCGCCTGCCCAGGGCCGACAGCGTCGGTGCGGTGGTACCCGCTGTGCTCATGCTGCCGCGAACGGCCTGCCAGACCTTCCAGCCGGTTGCCGTGGTCTCGGCCAGGTGAGCGGCCAGGCGGGTCTTGCCCTGCCCGCCGGGAGCGTGCAGCAGGGTCACGGCGGCCACTGGCCCGTCGCCGTCCCGCCAGTCCTCCAAGCGCGCTAGGTCGCCTTCGCGTCCGGTGAAGGGCACCACCTGGTGCTGGGCAGACAGCAGCTGGCTGGGCTGATCCCGCCACGCCGGCGCCGCCTGCCTGCTGGGGCGGGGGAACGGCTCGACCGTGAACAACGCCGCAGGCGCCGCTGCGGCTTCTTCTCCCCCCAGGAGTTCCAGCACGCCGGTCAGGACCGTATGACGCCTTTTCCACAGCTCCCGGTCGTACAACGCACTGCTCAGGGCGATGCGGTTGTGCTTGGCGTACTGGTCGCAGGCAGTCAGGAAGGCGTCGATGAACTCCCACGCGACCGGCTTCGTGAACTCGGCGTTCAGCACATTGCCGATCCGCGTGGTACTCAGCTTGCCGCCGCTGTGCCGTTCCAGGGCCGAATAGGCAGGGCTACCAGCCTCCCGGAGCACCTCCTTCAGCTGGGTGGCGAAGCCTTCGCGTGCCTGCTGCGCTGCTGTCATCCACGTCCTCCCGCCTCGTTCACTGTCCTGAGTTGTCCCGGGCCGACCCACGCCGTGGTGGCGGTGACCAGGACAGACGCGGGCGTATTCCTGTCTCGTCCCGGATTGGGGCAGCCCAGCCACCACGGCCTTGAGCATCGTTCCTGTCGGCCGACACCACCGCCCCAACGACCCTATGAAGGGAGAGATCGCCATGCCTCGCACCAGTCTGACCCGGCGTGAGCGGATGGGCCTAGCCGCCGCCGCTCTGGGAGCTATCCTCAGCGGCGCCGTCCGCGCCCTGACTGCCTGGATGCTGAACCAGATCTCCGGCTGAGCACTGCACCACGCCCGGACGCACAGCCGGTGGTGCCTCGCGAACGCACAACCGGCTGTGCCAGGGCTCTGCTGGCGCACAGGAGACCGTCTCGGTCCCCATTCTCACCCAGCCTGCCGCGTCATGACCTGCGGCCGCCGCACCCCGGCCCCTGCCCCCCAACCGCTGCAGCCCCTGCGCGTGCGCGGCCGCAACACCGGCCATGCCCGACGGCAGGGCTCTTGCCCCGCATTCGGTTCCGCAGCCAGTTGATCTATTTGACCGGTGGCTTGTCGGTGAGGTTCTTGGGGCGCTTGTTGGGACGGTAGCTGGGGCCGTTCATGATGACCTGGTGGCTGGCGTTGATCAGCCGGTCCAGGAGCGACTCGGCGACGACGGGGTTGGGGAAGAGGGGATACCAGTCGCTGGGCGCCCGGTTGCTGGTGATGATCAGGGACCGGCCTTGCCGCTCGGAGACGAGTTCGTAGAGGTCGTCGGCCTGGGAGGCGGTGAGCTGGCGCATGGCGAAGTCGTCGAGGATGAGCAGGTCCGGGCGGGTGAGTTCGCGCATGCGTTTGTCCCAGGTGCGGTCCGCGTGGCCGCCGGCGAGCTCGGCCAGGATGCGGCTGATCTTGGTGAAGCGGACGTTGGCGCCCTGGCGGACGGCTTGGTGGCCGAGGGCCTGGGCGACGTGTGTCTTTCCGACCCCGACGGGCCCGAACAGGATGACCGACTCTCCGGAGTGGAGCCAGCGCAGGGCGGCGAGGTCGCGGATCTGGGCGGCGGGCAGTTTCGGGGAGGCGGTGAAGTCGAAGCCTTCCAAGGTGGCCTGCTGCTCGAACTTCGCCCTGCGCAGGCGCCGTTCGAGGGCGACGGACTCGCGGCGGGTGATCTCGTCCTGGCAGAGGACCTGGAGGAAATCGAGGTGCCCGAGCTCGCCCTTCTGGGCCTGAGTGAGGCGGGCGTCGAGGGTTTCCAGCATGCCGGACAGCCGCAGCGTCTTCAGCGACTCGCGCAGGGCGGTGGTCATCACGCTCACCGGCTGGCCTCC
Source organism: Streptomyces bottropensis ATCC 25435 (assembly GCF_000383595.1). Classification (NCBI taxonomy): domain Bacteria; kingdom Bacillati; phylum Actinomycetota; class Actinomycetes; order Kitasatosporales; family Streptomycetaceae; genus Streptomyces; species Streptomyces bottropensis. The sequence goes on from NZ_KB911581.1 coordinate 5,510,360, forward strand.
TCGGCGTCGGCATGACCCTGGTCGTCGTGCCCCATTTGTGCATTCTGTACATTTGACTGAACCCCACGCTCCCCGCGATAGCTGCGGCCGCCAGTCCGCTACGGGCAAACACCGACGTCGAGCCGTCGAAGTCGACGAGTGCCTGAGTGGGCGGAATAGTCACCCTCGGGCGCTTTAGCAGGTCGGAATGCGTGATCCACATCACGGGCCACCCATTTGGTTTGACTCGCCTACCCGGCCCAACCAGTCTTCATCTCGGCGGTTTTGAGCACTGCTCCTAATGGTGAAGTGTGCTCATCGCTCCCTTCCCAGTAGGTGCACGCGCGGCCGACAGACGGGCCACGTGGTGAGCGGCACGAAAGTGCCCGATCCCTGGGAGGGCGAAGCTCAATGAACGGCAGCCTTGACCTGCGCACGGCGGTCCTGTTGCTGGTGGGGGTAGGTGCCACGTACGTGGCCTTTCGGTATCCCGCTTTCGGTATCGCTCTACTGGTAGGTGTCGGAGTCGTGACGCTCCTGCACCTCTTGCTCAAGCCGTGACCCGTGTGGCGTGCGGACTGGCGGGAAGGTGACGCTCCGGATTGATTGCGCACGGACGTTGGTTCGGCCCCCGCGTGCACACGCTTCTACAGGTCGAACTCCAGGTGCTCGATGTCCGTGAAGCGGACCTCTTCCAGGCTGCCGGCGCGGCGGCCGCCGTCCTGGAAGTACACCTCCTTGAGCGCTTCGGCCGCGATCTCCCGCAGACGCTGCTCGGTGGCGCCCTGCTCCTGGGCCTCGAAGAGGCGGGCGGCGTAGCGGGGCGGCAGGGCGACGGTCAGGTGCCGGATGCGGTCCTGGTCTGTCGACCCGATGGGCGCGGTGTAGCCGAGGCGGGCGCGGGTGTCGATGACGATGCCGCCAGTGGCCGCTGCCTTCTGCCGCGCCTTGGCACGGATCTGTGGCTGCCACCGCTTCTTCACCTCGCGCTCCAGCCGAGCGGCAAGGGCCTTCCGGGGGTGCTTGGCCGTGCCCGCCACGTACCGTTCCACCTGCCGCTGGGAAATCCCCAGCAGTTCGGCGACGACCTTCGTGCCCTTGAGTTGCTCGACCAGGTAACGCATCTGCGGGCCCGCGCTCTTGGGCGCCGGGCGGGTGAACGCCTTCTGCACTGCGGCGTCCAGGCCGTCCCCGAACAGGCTCATCGTCGTCTTCTCCTACTCTCCGTTGTCGACGTCGGTGACGGTGCCGTCCTTGATGTACCGGGCGAGGTTGAGCTCCGGTGCGTTGAACCGCTCGCGGACCTCTTCGCCCCACAGGACGCTCTGGGTGCCTTCGTGCTTGACCAGGCCCGGGTTGATGCCGAGCTTGAAGCCGCCGGGCAGCGGCTTGCCGTCCCGGTAGGGCAGGAGGTCCAGCGGGCTGGTGCCGTCGGCCGCGTACACGACGCAGTCGGACAGGATCGCCGCCGGGTACTGCCCGGTGAACGCCGCATGCTTGACGATCTTCCGGTGCAGGTTGATCCGCGTGCGGGAGATGACCGCCGCGCGGATGTCCGGCCGCCACGTCGGCCGCTCCAGGGCCCGCCACCGCTCGCCCGGCCGCCAGCCCTCACCGCGCGGACGCTCGCGCAGCTTGCCCAGGCCGCCCTTCACCGTCGCCTTGACCGCCGAGACGACGATCGCCAGCTCCGGGTCACGCTCCTTGTAGCCATCCATGGCCGCGAGGAAGTCGGCCGGCGACAGGTCGGCGTCGACGCCGAGGTCGGCCATGGTGGCGAGGAAGGCGTCGCGCAGCCGCTGGTACCAGCCGTCCAGGTAGCGGCCGTTCTCGTAGCGGACGTACGCCTCGATGGGCGCGACGTCGTAGCCGAGCTCCACCGCGTACGCCACGGTCGGCGTCGCGTACCAGGCCGGGCCCTCGGGGCGCTCGCCCTTCGGCGTGAACGGGCTGGGCAGCAGACTGGCGTCCAGGTCCGCCCACTTGTCCTTGCCGACCTTCACCCGCGACAGGTCCACATGGCTGAGGTCGACCAGCCACGAGCCGGGCAGCTTCGCATCGAACACCGGCGCCTTCACGTGCGTCGGCGCACCGAGACCGACGACCAGGCCGTTGGCGCCGGCGGCGAAGGCCATGTTCACGTCGATGCCCACCAGGTGCCGCAGCATGCACTCGGCATCCGTCATCGGCCGCGCCCAGTCGTACGCCTCCTCGAACAGCTTCTCCGCCGGGCCGCGCACGTGGAAACGCGGTAGGTCGGCTAGGAGCGGGTGCCCGTCCGGGGCCTCGCACGGCGCGCAGTCCACCGCGTCCTTGCCCAGCGAGCCGGGGTTGTGTTCGGAGTGCCGCTTGCCGTCGGCGTCCGGCTCGGAGGCGCGGGTCGGCGGGTGCAGGGCGGTCATCAGCTCCAGGCCGGTCACCGCGGTCGATCCGCGCGGCGTCATCACCCGGGACGCGTACACGCCCAGCACGCGGGCGAGTTCCGCCGGCGGGAGCTGCCCGGCCTCGCCCCAGTGCCGGGTGTCCAGCGCGTTCCATGACGGGATGCACAGCTGTACGCAGGCCCGCTCCGAGCCGGTGGCGGGACGGTAGATCCGCGCCCACGGCCCGAACCCGCGCTTGGTCAGCTTCCATTCCGCGCGTACCAGCTGCTTGATGACCTTGTGGCCCTCCGGGATGCGTCCGGCGAGCCGCTCTTCGTCGGTGAGGGCGACGGGCAGGCCGTAGCGCTCCAGCGCGGACTGGGTGAGCACGAGCAGCGGGTCAGCGTCCTTGCCCGGCCCGGACAGCTTCGGCTGACCGAGCTTGGCCTCCTTCAGGGTCCAGTCGACCAGGGACGGGATGGACTTGGCGGGCACGTCCAGGACCAGGCCGCCGACGCAGTACGCGAGGACTTGGCCGTCGGCGTCGACGTCGACGACCGCGAGCGGACCGTTGGCGAAGCGCGGATCCGTGCCACCGGCCGGGGTGTTTGCCGGGGCCGCCTTCCGCGCGGCCGGGCGCCGCGACGTCGACGACGGCCTGGCGGCGGGCGCCGGACGCGACGCGGCAGCCGGAGCTGCGGCGCTGGCGGTGGGGCGGGGCTGGGTCTTCTCTTCGGTCGTCATGACCGCAGCCTCGGGCGCCTGGCCTGTCGATACAGGGCCCGCCGGAGCCGGGGCGGGCATGCCGGTGAACGTCTCGGGCACCTCAGGCGCTGGGGCTGCCCCAGCATCTGGGGCGGGGAAGCGCGCGGCAAGGTTCTCGAGCAGTCGGGCGTAGGCGGCGCGCTGCGGCGGTCGCGGCTCAGTTTTGCCGGATTCCCAGTTCCCCACCGCTTCCCGGCGGGTCTCCAGGGCGGTTGCGATCTGCGTCTGGGTCAGCCCGGCTGCCTCGCGCAGCCGTTTGCGCTCAGCGTGCGGCGGCAGGTCGTCCTGGGCGACCTGCTCCAGCAGCGCATCGACAGCGCTGAACAGCTCGTTCTCAGTTGGCACAGTGCACCTCCACAAGCCACTCTACATCAATCACGCATTGGATCGCTCATTGATTCGCGCTTCAATCGCGCATGATGCTAGGTGGATCGCGCCCGCTCAGACTCGGGGCGGGAAGAACAGAGAGGCGTAGTGGCAGGAGGAGACGGGGTCTCGGTCATGCTCTCCGAGCAGGAAAGCGTCGACGCGCTGCACGGGTGACCCTCCCAGCCGCGACGCGAAGCGCCGTCTCACAGCCGCGGCCTGTGGTGGCCGTCATCGCCGGGAAGACGCAATCGCTGACCTTGTGCAGGCAGTCCCTGACCGTCGCGGCGGCGCCGTGCGGGTCGGCCGGGACCTGTGCAAGCCGGTCCACCGCCGCTACCCGGGCCTCCTGGCCGACGATGTCCGCACGGCCGGAGCCCTGGTCCGCCCCGACACCGCCGCTGGCAGACCGCCGTCGAAGCCCACGTCCGCGCCCGGCGCTTGACGTCGTGGTGGAGTCCGCGCTCGCCGACTCCGACAACTTTCGCGCCTCCTCCCTCGCCTACCGGCCCGCCGGCCACCGGATCGAGGTGGTGACAGTGGCCACCGCCGAAGCCCTGAGCCAGCTCGGGATCGTGGACCGCTTCCTCACCGAAACCGCCAACGGCCAAGGCCGGTACGTATCGTGGGAGAACCACGACTCGTGCGCGAAGAATCTGCTCGCCACACTGGCTGTCATCGAGACCGAACAGCTCGCCGACCGCGTCACCGTCGTACGGCGCGACGGCACCGTGCTGTACGCCAACGGGTTCACCCCCGAGGGCAGTTGGCGGCGCCGTCCGGCTGCGGACCGGGCTGTACGGCTGGAGCGGGCCCGGCCGTGGACCGCACCCGAGACGGCCGTCTTCCGCCGCGCTCTCGCCCGTACCGACCGGCGCGTACACACCGAACTGACCGCTGAGGACCGGCCACCCGCGTGTCCGTGTCGAGGGTGGTGGCCGTGCGGTGGTCTCGCAGGCGGGAGGCGTCCTGCTAGCGGAGACGGAGACGGCCCGCAAGACCGGGCTGGACCAGGCGATCATGGGCGGGGAGGGGATCCAGGGCAGGGGGAGGGTCTCGGTTGGCCCGGGGCGTATCTGCGCCACTCCGCGTCGGTCGGCCCGCCGAACCGGGCGCACAGTTCCGCCGATGCCACCCGTGGCACGGGTACGAACCAGACACGTGCTTCGGCTTCGATGTCGGCGGTGGCGAGGAAGGTCCCGTCGCGGCTGAATGACATAACGCCGGACAGCTCCTGAGCACCTCTCAGCTCCTCACCGAGCTGCCGTCCGGCCTCCGGGTCCCAGAACCGCACGGTGCCGCTCCGGTCAGTGACGGCGAGGACCTCGCCGTCACGGTCGAAACTGAGCGCGGTTGCCTCGATGGACCCGTCGGCGCGAAGCAACGTGAATCCCTTCAAGGTGCGTGCGTTCCAGACCTCCACGGACTCGTCGGAGCCTCCGCCCAGAGCGAGCCGGGTGCCATCGGGGCTGAACGCCAGCGCGTCGACGGAGTATCGGCCACGTGGGGCGAGCTTCCCGCGGTTGCGTCCCGAGGCGGTGTCCCACAGACGGACGGCTCCGTCCGCGCCGCCGGTGGCGAAGCGGCGGCCGTCGGGGGCGAAGGCGACCGCGTGCACGAACATCCCGTGTCCGGTGGGGATCGCGCGGACCAGCCGGCCGGTCGTGGTGTCCCAGACGCGGACGGTCGCGCCGGATCCGGCGCTGACCAGGCGGGTGCCGTCGCGGCTGATCGCCAGGGCGGCCACGTACTCCCCTTGACCGATGAGCGGGTTGGTGACCTCCTTGCCCGTGTAGGGGTTCCACAGCCGCACCGCGTCGCCGTCGCCGGCGGTGGCGACGATCCGCGCCTTCGGATCGGCCGCGACCGTGAGCACGTCCTGGGTGTGCCCGCCGACGGGCAGACCGAGCGCGCGGCCGCTCTCAGGCTGACGCAGCTGTACCGAGCCGTCGGCGGTGCGGGTCGCCACGAGCGTGGACACCGGGGCCATCGCCACCGACATCACCCCCTCGCCCGAACGGGGCGTCGGCATGGTGGCCGGCAGCCCGGTGGACGGCTGCCACAGCCGTACGGTGCCGTCGGCGCCGGCGCTGGCCAGGACCTGGCCGTCGGGGCTGAACGCGGCGGACCACACCAGCGCACCGTGGCCGGTCATCGGCGACCCCGCCGGCTTCTGCGTGCGCGAGTCCCAGACACGTACTGTCCCGTCCTGCCCCGCCGAAGCCAGCGCCTTGCCGTTGGGGCCGAATGTCACCGACAGCACCGCTCCGGTGTGCCCGGACATGGGCTCCCCGACCGTGCGGCCCGTCACCGGGTCCCACAGGCGGATCGTCCCATTGCCGTGCGCGGTCGCCAGCATGCCGCCGTCGGGCCGGAACGCGACACCGCGTACCGAGCCGCCGAGCTTCTCCTTGAGCGGGGCGCCTTTCTGCCGGCCGGTTGTGACGTCCCACAGCCGCGCAGTGCCGTCCCGGCCGCCTGACCCCAGCAGCATGCCGTCGGGGCTGAACGTCACGCTGTCGACCTGTTCGGTGTGCCCTGTCAGTGGGGCCCCCAATGCGACCCCGGCCGCCGGGTCCCACAGCCGTACAGTGCCGTCCCAGCTCGCGGACGCCAGCCGCTTTCCGTCGGGGCTGAACGCCAGTCCGCCGACATGGTTCGTGTGCCCGGTCAGTGGACCGCCGAGCGGCGCCCCGGTGCGTACGTCCCAGAGCCGGATGGTGCCGTCCTCGTCGGCGGAGGCGAGCATCTTCCCGTCGGGACGGAAGGCGACGGCGATCCCTTTCCGCGAGCGGGCGGCGGCTCGTCGGATGTGCCCGGGCCGGCCGGTGGCCGCGTTCCACAGTCGTACTGTCCCGTCGTGTCCGGTGGTGGCGACGCGGGCGCCGTCGGGGCTGAACGCCACCGAGGTGACCGCCCCCGAGTGGCCGACGAGGACCGACTGCTGCTGGGTCAGCAACGTGGTCATGGCGAGGCCCGCCTCGGCGGTGGGCGACGTCGACCAGGCCGCGACGGCCAGACGGCGGGCCGTCACCGGCCGTTTCTCCGCCATGGCCCGTGCCTGGGCGGCGAGTTGGCGGGACAGGCTGACCGCGCGCTGTTGCCTGGCCTCGGCCGCGGAGTTGAGGGCAACCCCCGCCAAGGCCGCCGCGGTGAGCGTCAGTATGACCAGGCCGACGGTGAAGGCACGGCGGGCCAGCACCTCGAGCCGGGCGGCACGCCTGCTCGCATCCAGGAACTCGGCCGTGGCGCGCGGGAGTCGGCGCCCCGCTGAAAGGGCGAGCCCTTCGTCCAGGTCGGTGCCGTGGATCAGGTCGGCCTTGTCGCGCCGCTTCTCCCAGAGCCGTCGCTGGTCCGCGGCCCGTTCGAGCCACTCGGAGAAGCGGCGGTCGCCCTCCACCCAGTCGCGCAGGACGCCCCAGTCCCGGACCAACGCGTCATGGACCAGCTCGGCGACGGGTTCCTCGTGCGCGGCGACGTTGCGGGTCACGATCAGCCGACGCCGGACGAGGACGGCCAGCACATGGTCCACGAGGCCGGTGGCGGTGACGTCCACGTCCGGCCCGGTGGCAACGCTGTCCTGGTCCCGCCCGGTGGCGGTCTCGTCCACGAGTCCGGCGGCGTCCGCGGCTGCCCGCCTGCCGGGTGGGCCGGCCGGGGCGGCCAGCTCGCGCAGCACCGACAGCGGCACCTGCCGGCGCAGGGCGGGAATGTGCCGCACGGGGTCAGGCGGCCTGACCAGCGCGGTGAGGACCCGCCGGGCGATACGGCGTCCCTCGTCCGTGTCGCGCAGCGACCGCATGGCTCCGTCGTACCAGGAGGTAATGCTGCCGGTGATCCCGCCGATCGCCTCGTACCCGGCGTGCGTCAGCACGCCGTCAGTCGCACGCTCCCAGAGTTCGCTCATCGCAACCTCGACCAGTGGCAGCACGGTTGTCGGGGTCTGTTGCCGCAAGCCGCCCAGTTGATCGATCCGCTGGACGTCGGCGATGATCCGCTCAGGCAGACCGGCCTGGCAACGGGCGCCCACATCTCGGGCCGGCTGGACGATGATGTCGTGCAGGTCCTCGACGCCCAGGGTGGCGGGAAGGTTGACGAGTCCGGGCATGAAGGCTCGCAGCAGTTCCGGTGCTTCGGCTGCCAGCCGGGGGTAGAAGTCGTCGCGCATGACGAGCAGCACGGTGAGCCCGGGCGTCCCAACGGCCGAGGTGAGCCGGTCGAGGCCCTCGCGCAGCTCGGAGCCGGAGGTTGTCGCGGCGGATGGCGCTGTCAGGGAGGCTTCGGGGTACGGGAGCCCTACCGCACGAGGGGACTCCCCGGTCGGCGTGACTCCCCCGACCGGAGCAGTCCCATGGGATTCACGCGCCTCCTCGGAGTGGCTGAGCTCCTCGGGCTGGAAAATCTCTTCGAACTGATCCACGACGAGCACCCGGTGCGGTGCACCGCCCGTACCCGCCCGGCCCGGGGCATCCGGACTGCCGAAAGAGACCGGGCCGCCGAGGTGGTCGAGGCCGTCGAGGGTGTCCAGCAGGGCCCGGCCCGGCCGAACGGTGACGACCTCCCAGCGGTCGCTGCCGGGCAGGCGGCAGGCGGCCAACGCGGGTACCAGCCCTGCCTGGACCAGCGACGACTTGCCGGCTCCGGACGGACCGAGCAAAAGGAGCGCATCCGGGACCGCGGCCATGCGATCGAGGATCATCCGCACCGCCCCGGCCCGCCCGTGGAACCAGCCAGCGTGCTCGGCACCGAACGCCTGCAGCCCGCGGTACGGGCACACTGCCCGGACGGCCAGGTCGGGCCAGAGCTGACGCAGCCGCCCAGCGGGGGTGGCGTACGCGATCCCGGTGCCCCGCTGGTGCGGGTCCGGGCGGGTGATGCGGGTGACCATGCCGATCACCGCTTCGACGGTGTCGTCCCACACGGGCCCGCCGCTGAACCCCTGGGTGAGGTCGTTGGCGCAGGCCACCTGCAGCAGAGCCTCGGACCCGGAGTGGGGCGAGAGAATCTCACCGGCGTGGCCCTCACCATAGTGGCCGCCGGGAACCGCCTGGCCAGGGAATCCGAAGGACCGCACCCGGTGGCCGCGGCACCCGTCCGCGCGGGCCAGCGGCAGCGGGGAGGTTCCCGGCGGCGGGGCGCTTAGACGGACGATCGCAACGTCCTCCGCGGCAGGTTCGTTCCGTCCCCGGTGGACAACGGTCCCGTACGCCTCGGGCGCGCCCCGCGCCTGCGGGAAGTCCAGCCACAGCACGCCCTGTTCGCCCGTCCCGGCACCCGCGACGACGTGTGCGCAGGTCACCAGGAGGTCGTCGGCCACAAGGAACCCGGCTCCCGCAACGGCGCCGTCCGGGCCGATCACTCGCGCGACGGAAGCGGCCCAGTTCACCATCTGCCTTTGTTCCGGGTGGAGTTGTGGCGGGTTCTCATGTCGGGGTCGGCGGCATGTCTGGGGCGCCGCCCTCAGGCCGCGTCCATACCATTCGCACTTTCACGTGCGTGCCGACTGTGCTCCGGGTGATCACCGCGCCGGCCTCTGCGGCGAGATCGATCCCGAACTCCACTTCGAACTCTGAAGGGCCGGCCGCGCTCAGCCGGTCCATAAGGACCCGGGCGGTCTGGGTTACCGGCTCGATGATCTCGCCCAGCCTTCTGGGCACGTTATGGACCGCATCACCGATACGGCCCGCCATGACGGGACCGCCACCGTCCGCATGCGGACTCTCGACGAGAATGGCGCCCCCGCCGTCGAGCGGTATACGGGTCAGCACAGAAATACCTCCTCATTCATTGAACGGGTCATATCAAAGGGCGGCAGACTTCGGCGTATCGGGACTCTCGAACTCACCCCCTCAGCACGTACCACGGCTTGGGGAAGAACGCCCAATGCCCGTTCACGTACACCAGTCCGTTGTAAGCCATCCCACGCTCGTCGCCGGGCTTCGTGTAATCCCAGGTGTACACCGTCAGTCCGGCCTTGAAGCGGTCTTTTACCTGCGCGTATCCACCGGGGAAATTAGCTCGCACCACAGGCGTCCAGGCCCGGATATCGTCGGTGGTCGCCTTCCACATCCGCATTTCAGTCTGCCCGTATTTTGCCCAAGGCCTCGGTGGCTGGGGCGAATTCCCCCAGAGTGAGCCTTCGTAGAAAGCCTCGGCCTGGCGGGCGAAGTCCGGCTGGAACAGCGCATGATAGTCCGCGGCGGCTGGCCGGAGCGACCGCACCAACCCGGTCCCGCCACTCTCCCCCAACTCCTCCATCAGGGCCCGCGCACCTTTTTCATCGCCCGGATAAGGGTCCTGCACACGGGAAGAGGAACGGGAAGCGGAGGGGCGGTCTTTCCCTGAGGTCTCGGCGTCACCGTCCTTGCCAGCGGCAGAGCAGGACACCAGAAGGGCGATCCCGAATACCGATCCGACGGACAGGCGCCACCGCCGCCATGACGAGGAACTTCGCATGCTTGCGCTTCTCATTTTTCTCGACCTGTCCAACCATTTTCACTTCACCCCGAAAAACACCGGAACGAGCACCCAGAGTGCCACAGAGAGTGGAGTCCGCACAGCAATTACGCGAATTCCGCTTCCCCGCTGACTCATCGCCATACTGTCCGGCTCCCGGCGGTACGGCCCCTGGACGGGCATAGCCCTCATGCAGGGACCGCAAGGCCCAGATACATTACGGACACCGAAAGCCAGCGGGCCTCAATTGTGGTAGCGGATGTAGCCGTCGCCGTCGGGGTCGGATCCGCTCTTGGTGTAGGAGTGCACGTCTGCGCGGCTGCCGGAGGGCTTGTACAGGTAGATGGTGTCGCGGTCGTTGTTCCACAGGAAGTTGCAGTTGTCGCGGTAGACCACGTTGTACTTGTCGGAGTCGCTGCCGTGGCCGCCGCGCAGCTTCACGTAGTCGCCGGGCTCGAGGTAGTGGTTGGCGGGGAAGGCGAAGCGGTTGCCGGTGGCGTCCTTGACGACGTAGCCCTTGAGGTTGACGGTCGCCGTGGAGGAGTAGTTCTTGACCGTCAGGTACTCGGCGTCGGTGTTGCCGGTGGAGCAGCTGTTGGAGTCCCGGCCGGGTGCGTCGTACTGCACCCCGCGGACCTTGAGCGCCGAGCTGTACTCAGCGGCCTGAGCCGACACGGCTGGTGCCAGGGCGGCGAGAGTGCCCGCGGTGACGGCTGCGGCCAGGATGGAACGCTTACGCAAGATGATGGTCCTCCACATGGAACGAACGGTGCTGCATGTGGAGGACTGCTGAGCGACTGCGGCAGTTGCACACCAGCGGAGCTGTCACCCATTCGAGTGGCAGAGGATGGTTTGGTGCAACTGCCAGGCGTGTGCCGAACATGAGGGTGGCGGCGACGTCATCGTCGGCGAAGGCCTCAGTGCCCCGGTCGCGGTTGGGGCTGCACACGGTGTTGTGACCCGAGCGCCGCCTGCAGGTGTACGGCGGGCGGGTGACTTGGATATGCCGGTGTTCATGGGGCTCTCCTGGATGGAGGCTGCGCCCATTCTGATGGGAGCAGCCTCCCGGCCGTCAGGTCAGCAGGATTCGTCGAGCTTCACGGAGTAGATGGCGACACGGATTTCGTCCGTGGCGCCGGGCGCCGGGTCCTGACGGCACACCTTCCAGTTGCTGTTGTCGATGACCCAGCGGCCTTCGGACGACGCGTCTTCCTCGTCAACGAGGAAACCCTTGCTGTGCAGCAGGGCCAGCGCCTCGCTGTGGTTCATGCCGACGACGTCGGGCATCTCGGGCTCGGCGCTCTCGGCGGCTTCGCTAACCTCGGCCTCCAAGCTCTCGCGGGCAGCGGAGTTGCTGGCCTGGATGTCGTCGAGGACGTCGTCGGAAGAAGATGATGTCGGCGACGAAGTAGCGGTCCTCGTTGCCGACGGGGTGTCGCTGCTGGCTCCGCCGTCACAGGCGGCCAGCAGGGTCACGGCCGCGAGCATGGCAGCCGCCGGGAAAAGACAGCGGTTCAGCCTGGTGATCTTCACGTAATTCCCCTAGGGATGCTGCGTACTGGCAGTGAGCCAAGTGGTACGGGGCGAGCCAGGGTGTACCGGCCCGGTTGGCGTCGTCTATTACTTGCTGCTGAGTCCGGTAGGCGTTATCCCGGGCGCGGTCGAGGGCGTCGGGGGCGATGGCGCCCCGGGTGGAGAGGATAGTGATGGTGCGGGCAGGCGGCGGGGAAGGCGCGGCGCCGGTGTTGCCGAACTCCGCAGCACAGATGATCGTGGAAATTACAGCGACGTCGACGGCGACGTACGTGACGGCTTTGCTACGACTAATGAACATGCGAGCGGCCTTAGAACTTCCAATAGAATGCTGCAACTAACCCTGGAATGCAGGTGTCTGATGGGGCATCAGCCTGCACATGCCTGGTGGCCGTCGCGGAGCCGGACGACCTGGACAGCGAAGCGCCACTCCAGCAGGGCCGCGGGCTGAGCCGTGCACGCCGCGGCGCTCAGCGCACCTCCGGCGTTGCCCCCTTCAGGCCGACGTCGTCGGAATCGCCGAGGGCCTGGAGCGCGTAGGCGAGCTGGTCGCTCTCGATAGCCGTCGCCACATACGCCCGGGGATCGTCGCTCAGAACCCGACGGTGCCTACATCAACGCCGGCGGTGTCGTCCCGCACCGCAAACGACCCGGCCGGGCCCTGCTGGGCCGGTGAGTAAGCCGGACAACGCGGAACATCGCCGGGTTCGTGCGACGCAGGTCGAGCATGCGATCCGCCGGCTGAAGAACTACAAGGCCTCGGTCACCCACAGGCGTCGAGTTTCCCCGCCGGTGTACTTCCAGCCGCCGCCGAGGGCCTCGGAGCGGAAGCGGGGCAGTGTCTGAGCCACTGTCATGGTCGCCAGGTCCGTGCACAGTTCGGGGTTGTCCGCAAGGTCCGCCTGCTCGCGCTCGGTCGGATACAGAGGGAACCCGAGCCGGGCCGTGAGGGCGAACACCCAGCCGGTGGACATCCAAGCCCTGTAACACCGAGATGCCTTAACGGGCGAACTCCTCGGCGAAGCGTGTGTAGCGCGGACCGGCGAAATCGTCGTCGGCCAGCACCTTGAGCAGATGTTCGTCGCCATGCTGCCGGGACGGACCTGGGGTCATGTCTCCCTTGCATGTCTGCCACTCGCCGACGGCCCACGGCCCGTCCGAAGAATCCGAGGGTCCGATCTTCGAGGAGGATTCGAAAAACGGCCGGAAGATCTATGCCGAGCTGCACCAGGACGGCAGCGCCGTCCTCGCAGACAACCTCTCCTGGAAGGCGCTGAGGAGCGGGCGCAAGGGGCGAGGCGCAGCCGATCGAGGGCACCGACGGATCCGTGGCGTCCACTCAACTCCCTGCGCCGCCAGCACCTCGTCGACCCCGCCCGCCGGACCCGGTACCTGATCCGCCAGCTCAAGGCCCTCGGCCAGTCGACACTCTCACGCCGGCCTGGCCACCAACTCCGTCCAGCCCCTGGTTGCGGGAAGATCTTCCGTTCAGGCCCTTATCCGCTCCGCGCCAGGTCGGCTGGCGCCCGATCTGGCGGGTCCCTCTCGTCGCGAGTAGCGCCTCCCGTCTGCGGAGAGGAAACGGGAAACAGTGCCATTGCCTTGTCCGTCCAGTCAGGGGTGCCGCACTCTTTCGTGCAGCAACCCTCTTGCCTGGATGGACGGTCCTGGAGGTTTCCGTGCCACAGCCGTCCAGCGAGTTCGGCGAAGAGCTGAGGAAGCGGCGCTTGGGCGCCGGATTGAGTCTCACAGCGCTATCCGCGGTCGTGCACTACAGCAAGGCGCAGTTGAGCAAGGTCGAACGAGGCATCAAAGCGCCCAGCCGTGATCTGGCTCGGTTGTGCGACGCCGCCCTCCACGCCGGCGGAGCGCTGATCGCTTTGGTCGCCCCGCCCGTTACTGACGTACCGAAGGAACCGGCTCCCTACGGGGTCAATGAGGAGGAGTGGGTGATACAGCTGTCACCGGATGGTTCGAGCGGGTTTCAGCCCGTGGGTCGGCGGCAGGTCGTGAGCGCCGGTGCAGCCTCGCTGATGAGCTGGCGTACGGGCGGCCAGGGCCGCGTATCGCCGAGCGGGGGCGTGGGGATGCTGGATGCATCCCGTTCGCTGTTCACGCACTACCGGCGGCTCGGCCAGAGCGTTGAGCCCGGCTTCCTGCTGCCCGGGCTGATAGCGCAGACCCATACGCTGCGGGAGTTGTCCGCACACGTGGATTCCCGCACCCGCCAGGAGTTGCTGGCGCTGGGCTCCCGGTATGCCGAGTACGTCGGCTGGCTGGTGCAGGAGACGGGTGACGAGCAGGCGGCGCTGTGGTGGACGCAGCGCGCGGTAGACCTTGCTGCAGCCGGTGGCGACCGGGCACTGGCCGGGTATGCGCTGGTCCGGCGGGCCCTGGTCACGCTGTATCAGGACGATGCCGAGCAGACCGTTGCTCTGGCACGTCGGGCGCAGAGCGGCACGCTCCCGCCGCGGATCCGGGGTCTTGCCGCGCAGCGCGAGGCGCAGGGGCACGCTCTCGCCGGCGATGGTGAGGCGTGCTTGCGCGCTCTGGACCGGGCCCGGACACTGCTGGCCCGCCAGGAAAGCGAGAGCGACGCTCCCGTGATCGGCAGCATGCATCTGCCTGACTCGGTCGGCATGATCACCGGGTGGTGTCTGTTCGACCTCGGCCAGATGCGGAGGGCAGCCGAGGAATTGGACCGCCAACTTGCACTGGTGTCGCCTGATGCGGTGCGTACGCAGGTGCGTTACGGCGTACGCCGGGCGCTGGCTTATGCGTCACATGGCGAGATCGACCACGCCTGCGCATTGGCAGCGCCGCTGCTCGACGGAGTGGAGGCTGTCCGGTCCGCGACCGTGACGATCGACCTCCGTCGCCTCTCCCGCGTCTTGGCCCGCCATTCCGGCCACGCCCTGGTGCGCCGGCTGGAGCCACGCCTGGCAGTGCTATCCCGACTCCCTGTCTCCTGAGAGGAACCTGGCATGCCCGAGGTGTTCATCAACTACCGCACAGGGGACGGCAATGACATCGCCGCCCTGATCGACAACGAGCTTGCCAACCGTTTCGGCAAGGACCGGGCGTTTCGCGCCTCGAGGTCCATCCCTCCGGGCTCCACCTACCCCGACGCCCTCCTCACAAGCGTGCGCCGCAGCGCACTGGTGCTGGCGATCATCGGGGCCGACTGGCTCAACTTCCAGTCCAGGCTGCGCGACCCGGAGGACTGGGTCCGCAAGGAGATTGTGGAGGCGTTCAACTGCGGAGTGCCGGTGGTGCCCATCCTCGCAGGCAGGGGGACGGAACGCCTGCGCAAGGAAAGACTGCCGGACGAGCTGGCGAGGCTGGCCGAACTGCAGTCCGTGCGGCTGGACACACAGAACGGCGAAGCGGACTTGAAGCGCCTGAGCGACCTGGTAGCCGAGATGGTTCCCGAGCTGTACGACCTCGAGCACGCCGAAGTACCGGCGCCTGGTCCCGGCTCCGTCTCCAATTCGGCTGGCGCCGTCAGCGGAACGGCCGTGCAGAGCCGTGACTTCACCGGAGATGTCGGCAACACCGTGATCAAAGGGTCGACCGGTCCTGTGCATTCCGGTCAGGGAAACATCTACCAGAACTCGCGCCATGTTTCGGGTGATCGGCACTACTCGGGCGACGGCATGACGAGCATCGAGGGTGATCAGCGTGGTGACATTCGCCACCGGTTCGGTGACTCGGGCCAGCCCGAGGACGACGAGCGGTGAACGATACGTTCACCACGCGCGTCGAGCAGCCCGGCGGGCCGGTGCACGCCGGCTCGGGTGACTTCTACAGCTACACCGTCCATGTGGGCCTTGGCGACCAGGAGACGCCCGGCCGAAGTCCGCGCCGCATCGCAGATGACCAGCTCCGCCTTGTTCGGCAGCAGTTCGTCGACCCCGCCGGGATGGGCATGGCACGCCGGGTGCTCGACGGCAGCAGTACCGTGATCCTGCACGGCGCTCCTGGCAGCGGCAGGACCGCGGCAGCCTGCGTCCTGCTGTACGAGGTTCACCAGGGCGCCGGAATCTTCCGCGAGCTTCTGCCCGGGGAGGAGGAGGGGGCCCTCACCGATCCCGGTCTGGTCGGCGTCGGTGACCGGCTGCTGTTGAACCTTGCCGAGGCGGACGTCTCCCAGTGGGCTCAGACGCGCAGGGACCTGTCTGCTCTGCGCAAGGCCGTGCAGGAACAGCAGGCGCATCTGGTGGTCGTCATGCCGCATGATGGCGCCTTGGAGTCTCACCTCCAGCCCTACCGAGCCGATATTGCGCGCCCGCCGGCCATGGAGGTCTTCCGGCGGCATCTGCGTCTCCACCGGATGCCATACGAGGAGTACCTGGTTCCCGCCCCGGCGCTAGATGAATTCCTGGCAGAACAGCCGCCGATGGAGGAGATCGCGCACTTCGCCGACCGCGTGCGCCGAGCTCGTGCCGCGTCTCCGGTTCGTGGGAGGTTCGCCGCTTGGTGCGAGCAGTCCCGCGACGCACGCACCCTGTGGCGCAAGGAAGTCGCCGAACTCGTCTCGGCAAAGAGCGCCGCCCAGCAGCGGGCGCTGCTGTTTGCCGCCGCCATGCTCCACGGCGCGCATGCTGACGTCGTCCACCGCGGCGCCGCACTCCTGCTCAGCACCCTCAACACGCCTCGGGACGAGACCCCTTTACTCGAAGGCAAAGACCTGGCCGAGCGCTTGGCGGAGATCGGTGCAGCAGCCGGGCCGGACGGCCGCGTGCGGTTCAACAGGCTGGACTACGACGCCGCGGTCCGCGCCCACTTCTGGGACCACATGCCTGACCTGCGGCACCTGTTCAGCACCTGGACCGCCCAGAGTGCGGAGGTGGACGATCCGCATATCACTTCGGACCTACGCAAGCGACTGGTGGGCCGGCTCGCCGACCAGTACTTGCGCACCGGACGGGGAAACGATTTGGCATTCCTGGCGGAGGAGTGGAGCGCTGCGCCCACGAGCCGTGCCCGGCTGGAGGCCGCTGTGGACACATTGGCCTGCGGTCTGAACGACCCGCGCTACGGCCGAAGCCTGCGGATGCTCATCTACTACTGGTGTAAGGGGAAGCAGCTGACGGGGAACCTCGCGCATGTTCTCCTACGCGCCTGCACTGACGTGATCGCCCCCACTCACCCTGACCAGGCCGTGATCCGCTTGCATCACCTGGCCCGCCGGGAACGCGGCGCCACCCCCGCTCTCGATGCGTTGTGCCGCCTGGCAGCGACCAGTGCCCGACTTCGCCGCCGCATGCTCGACCGCCTCACCTGTCATTCGGCCGCACCGACCGTCGACGCCCACCTCTTCCTGCGGATCTGCGACCCCGTGGCACTCACGGACCCAGCAGGCGCACTGCGCCCGCTCATCGACGAAAAGGGCGTCCAGGACTGCGCGGTAGCAGGCTGGGCGGAGGCACTCGCCCGACTGCCGCAGCCTCACTGGCAGCCGTACGCCGAACGATGGCTGCACACAGCCTGCACCGCCGACAAAAATCGCGACCGGCTGCTCGCTCTGTTGGTCGATGCCGCAGGCCGAAACGGCAGCACCCTCGCAGCGCTGTACTCGGCCGCCCGCGCCGCAGAGCCCGCCGCCCCAGGTGGACGGGCATCCGGCGCCGCAACCACCGAACACCTACTCCAGAAGATCTCCACGGCCCAGGGCCTACGCCCGCCGGCCGCACCGCCCAGGGGGACCACACGATGACCACCGGCCGCAAGACGACGATCGTCTTCCTCACCGTCCTGTGTGCCCTACTGCTGACCATCCTCGGCCTGGTGCAGGAATGGCCCGCATGGGCGTGGGCCGCCCTGGCCCTCGCCGTCATCGGCGCTCCCGCGGCAGCCTTCAAGATCGCAGCGACACGCCGCGGCTCTCTACCCGCCGACTTCACGAACTTCCTCCCCGCCGCCCCGATCGAGCGCAGAGAACACCACGTCAGCCGCGTCGCACTGCCCAGCCGATGGCCCGACTACGACTTCGTGTTCTCCGCCACCGTACGGTGGCACCCTCTCGAAACCCACGGCGACGACCCCGTCCTCAACCCGGCAGGCCTCGCCGTCGAAGCGGTGCTGGACCGCGCCCGCACACTCACCGAACAGCGGGAGCCCGGCCGGGCCTCACTCGTCCAGCACGAACTGAGCGGTGCCCTCAGCTGAATGCGCCCGGACCACACCGGCCACCTCCAAGTCATGGCAGAAAACGTCACGCTCACCTTGCACGAACCCGACCAGGAACGGCTGACCAAACTCGCTGAGATCCGCAAGGACAAGGCGGTCTGGGAACACCAGCGCACATACGAGCAGAGCAAGCGCGAATACCTGGGCGACGACGTACTCAAGGACACTGGCAGCGCGGTGGTCTGGTGGCTGGCCAAGAACGACAACCACATAGAGAAGACCGTGGCAGACCTCGGCCTCCTTGCCCAGCTCACATCCGCAGCCAACGACGCCGACATCCCCGAGCGGCTTCAGGATCTCATCCCCACGTCCAGGGAGACCTCCACGCCTGCCGAACGGGAACCGACAGCTTCTGACCACTTCGATGCCTTCCTCACCGGCATGGGCTTCACCAGCGGAGATGACCGACGGGGAATGCTCACCAAGCAGATCGCCGACATCATCAGAACGCAGGACAAACACGAGACGGCTGATGAACTGCTGCGCCGCTACGACCCGCCAGCAGCCTTCACTTCCCACGCGGACGACCAGCCAGAAGAGCCAGAACACCCCAGATGACGCAGACGGCCGAATACCCGGAAGCCCAGATTTACTTGAAGGAGAACCATGGACAGCGAGTTGGCCGCGTTGACCGCGTCAGGAGCGACCACCCTGGTCTCACTCATGGTCACCGATTCCTGGACGCACGCCCGCGAACTCCTGCGGCGGTTCCTCTCACGCAACGATCCAGGCAACTCCACGATCACCGATCTGGACGCCGCGCGGGGCAGGCTCCTCGCTTCCCAGTCCACAGGCCATCCACACGAGGCCCGCGAGACCGTCGAACAGTGGGACGCATACCTACGACATCTGTTGGAGGACCGCGCCGTCTCTGGCGCCGAACTGCGCGAACTACTCACGTCGCTGCAGCACCTCCAGAGCGGAGCCGCGCGGCCGGGCACCGTACACAACCACGTTAAAGGCGGTGTACACCACGGCCCAGTCATCCAATCAGGCCGGATCACCGGACTCACCATCCACGCCCACCACCCCGACCCGCCACAGGACTGAGTTCTGAGCACACAGGCTGTCGTGGGCGAGTCCGTGAGGCAGAGGGAAACGGTAGGTACCAGCGCCGTCGACGGAGTGGGCCTGGTCGTCCGCCGCCCAGCTCAGCTCCAGTACCGCACCGTCCGTGAGTACCTGGTCAAAGTTCAGGAAAGAGGGCCGCCCCCGGCCAGCAGGCCATTTATGGACAGCCGTCGCAGGAGTTGTCAGCGGTCACGCTTTTACCCACGATCTACATGATCAGCGTCATGTAATTCCCCACCCGGACGGTCACGCTTCCCCATGGGGATGGCGGTTGCGAGTGGATGCCCAACGGCAGGGGAGGCCCGACCCCGACTCTCCCTGCCGTTCACATGAACAGCGGGTCGACCGGCGGCCATGGGTAGTCCAGTTGCTCGGCATCATGGGAACCTCCCCAGACCTCGGCGGTGGCACGGGGATCGCCTGCGGTCAGCCGCCTTTCAAGGCGCTCGGCCTGGGCCGATGGTACGTCCGCGGAGATCGGGAGGGTCATCCCGAACTGGAGCCAGGGCAGGTCTGCACCGGCCCGGTCACGGGGATGCATCAGGACGACGTGGATGCAATCGGGTTCCTTGCGGGAGGCCCAGACGCCTTCCAACTCGCAGTCCCACCTGGCGAGCCAGTCACCCCGTCGCCTCAACCCCGCCTCAAGCAGCCGCGCAACCGCTCCTGCCGGCCACTCCCAACTGCGGTCCTCTCCGGCTCGTAGGACCTCGGCCTCGTACTGACCCACGGTGAACCGAAGCTCCGGCATACCGAAGTCCTGATTGGCCAGGTCGCGCCAGCCCGCCCAGACCACATGATCCCCGTTACGCGTGACCGTCATGTACAGGGCGCCGCAGCACTCCTCCACGCCGCACCCGGACCAAGCGAGACGAGCCTCGTGGGGCGTCACCGTGGCCTGCAACGGCCCGTCCCGGCCCAGCAGATACCGGGGCCCCACTCCCAGGTACCGGGAGCCTCCCACGCCACCGGGCACCACCTCGGCCAGAAGATCCCGCCCATTGACGATCGGGCGGACCTGCACGACGCCCTCGTCGGGTGGAGGGCACACGATGCTCAGACTGAGAAGATCCGGTCTCGTGGTCATCGGCCAATGATCGCGGAGCCGGCTCGCAACTGTCATGCGCATTCGCGTGGTCTCCGCTCAGGGCGGTAGTTCGGGCCGCCTTCAGGCATGGTGGCCCCGGGTACCTCTCCGGGGCGGCGGGATGGCAGCCCGGGGAATTACGTGACCGTAGCCTTGGGGAATTGCGTGACCGTCCACAGGAGTCACTGATAGGGATGCCCCCGCAGCGGACCAGAGCGCCGCAGGAATCGAGCGGCCAGGTCGTCAGGCAACTGCCGGAACCGCACGGCGACCGCGACGGGGCAGGCTACGGCACGCGAGGATGTTCTTGAGGCGGCGAGCGGGCGCGGGAGATGACAGCCAAGGCTGACCCGTTGGAGCTGCGATTGCATCAGTCGCGGAGATGTGTGGCTGTGTCTGTCTCGCTGATCAAAGACGTCGCCTAATTGAGCGTGCATCACCAGATCTGGTGCAGAGATGGGCTCGTCCAGAAACGGCGAAAGGACCCGGGTCGTGTGGATCCGGGGCCTCTCCATCAGTAGCGGGGACAGGATTTGAACCTGCGACCTCTGGGTTATGAGCCCAGCGAGCTACCGAGCTGCTCCACCCCGCGTCGGTATCCCCCACCGTACGCCATCCCAGCAGGCCCGAAGACCATTTTTCCGCACAGGGCTCTATGCGGCGAAGCCGACGCTGGTCATGTACTCGTACTGGCCCCACGGCGAGCCGAGGTCGACGATTACGTCCTACCACGCGGCATCAAGGCTCTGGTGGCTGCCGGCTGCCCAAGAGCCGACGATGTGGTCCCAGCGGCGCACGTTTATCGTCCGGTCCTTCACCACGCGCTGCAGCGGCTGCGGCACTTGGGACTGGTGATCGTGGTCAGGTCCTGGCCGGAGGAGCGGAACACCACTGAGTTCAGTGTGACGCTCAGGGACTCTCGAAGCGCTCGCCGGTGAAGCGGCGGGCAGCGAGTCGGCCGCGGAGGGGACCCGCCCAGCCTCAGGTCCGGGTGGAGTGGCCCATGTATGACAACTGCGAGAGAGCCTTGGTGAGCGAAGTAATTGCGGGTTTCGCACATGATGCGTGGGAGCAGGACCTCTACCTTCTGAACGATCAGAGGAGTCATGCCAAAGCAAGGAGATCACCGACACAGCCCAGTCCTTCGCGCCGTGCGCCGAATGCTGTGGCCGGGGTCATGGGGTGGCTGCGGGGGCCGGGATCCATCCGGGTTCCGGGTCGGTCGGGTGGGTCAGGACCGTGGTGAGGTGGTCGGCGGTGGTGTAGGGGATGCGGGGGTCGGCGAGGAACGCGGCCGGCTCGATGGTGCGGGTGACCATCAACGGCAGCACCCGCCAGGGGCGTTCGGCCGTGGCGCCGCAGGCCGCCGCCGCGTGGTCCGCGTACTGGGCGACGGTGGCGGCCTTGGCGAGCAGTTTGTCCCGGTAGCGGGTGGTGAACTTCTTGATGTGCTGTTGCAGGGCGTGCACCGCGACGGCCCGGGTGGGGTTCTTCGCCTCGATCACCCACAAACGGCCCGTGTCCGGGTCGGCGACCATGAGATCGATCTCGCCGGTCAGGCCGGGGACGCCGAGCTGAGCGGCGGTCTTCTCCAGGAGGCGGAAACGGTGCGGCAGTCCTGCGGCGCGGGCGGCTTCGCGGACATCGGACTCCAGGCGCTGGTCGAGTTGCTGGCGATGGCGGGTGAGGGCCTTGTCGACGGGGTCGGGGAGTTCCGGGTGCGGCAGACGGCCGTCGTCGAGGGAGGCCGCGTAGGCCTCGCGGGAGGCATGGGCGAGCCAGGGCAGGACGAGAAGGTCCTCGCCGTCGGTGATGAGGGGGTGGGTCAGGGGGCGGGTGCGGCGTTCGACCTCGGTGTAGGCGTGCTCGGTGGTGCTGGCCGCGTTACCGGGGTGCAGGCGCAGGCGGCCGACGGCGGCGCGGAGGTGGTCGCCGGGCAGCCCGGACCAGGCGGCGCTTTCGGCGACCAGGTCCTCGACGGTGACGGTGGCGGTGCCGTGTTCGCTGGTGGGCCAGTCGGACGCAGTGGCGAGGACGGCGCCGAGCGCGTCCAGGCCGCAACCCCACTGCTGGCGCAGAAGCCGGTCGGCCTGGGCGAGTTGGCTGCCGGACGGGAGGACGGGCGCGGCAAAGGGGGTCTCAGTGCGCACGGGTGGGACGGCGAGCAGGGTGCTGGCGTCGAGGAGTTCGGGCTCGGCGCCGACGGCGGCCGCGATCATGCGCTGCTGGCGGGCGCGCCGGTAAGCGCCGAGGTCGAACCCCAGATGCTCACCGCCGCGGGGCTCGGTTGTGGAGGCCGACGCGCCTTCGGAACCGGCGGTGAGGGTGAACACGCCGGCGGGGTCGATGTCCAGGCTCACATCGTGCAGACGGCGGGCAGCGGCCACTGCGGTGATGCCGCTGTCGAGGACGAGTTCGGCAAGGGCGACGAGCTCGGCGACGGCGAGGACGTCGACGGGTCGAGCGCCGGTGGGCGCCGTGATGAGGGCCTGCTGCAGCAGCAGATGCAGGGCGGAGGTGGCGGTGACGGCATCGGTCTGCCGGCGGCCCGCCTCGGCGGTCCAGTTCTCGGCCCACGGGGCGGCAAGGTTGACTGCGGCCTCGGTGAGCGAGCGGGTGCGCTGCGCCCAGGCGGCGTTCACCTGGCGGGCGAGTTCGCCGAGCAGGGCGGGCTGGTGGGCGCGGAGTTGTTCGGCAAGTGCGTTCTCCAACGCGTGTAGGAGCTGCTCGGCGGGCCCTCCGGGGCGCAGGGCGTCGGCGCCGCGCCAGCTGCCGGCCGGAACGCGGGCGCGGCGGACGGCGGCGGCCGCGGTGCGCAGGGCGCGGGCGTGCAGGTGAGGGGTGCGCGGCAGGGTGTAGGCGGGGGCAGTGGCGGGCCAGGAGTGGGTGGTGCCGGCCAGCCGCAGCACGGGGTGGGCGGTGTTCCAGGCGGTGGTGAAGGTGTCCGCGTCGGTGCCGGGGCCGGCGTCGCGGCCGGTGCGGACCTGGGTGATCAGGTCGTGGACGAGCATGCCCAGGATGTCGTGTCCTCGCTGTCCGTCGCCGTTGAACGCGGCGAGCAGGGGCGGGTCGATGACGAGGCCGATCCGGGCGGCGGCCGGGTCGGCCCCGGCGCGCAGCAGGAGCCGCTCCCCCGCATCCCTGGTCTCGTCTGCCGGGGTCATTTCGGTGGCGGGTGGCTGGTGGGGCTGGTCGGTGACGGTCACCTCGAGGACGAGGGGCATGCCGTCGGGGAGCGTGGCGTGCGTGGTGACGGGCGCGAGGGTGGTGAGGGTGGTGCGCAGGGAGTCGGCGAAGGCGGCCATGCCGTCGGCGTCGAGCAGGGCGCCGGGGTGGTGGGAAGGGATGGCGACGATCGCCACTGGGGGGACGGTGGAGGTGCGGATCAGCAGCGTGCCGTCGTCCGTGTGGTGCTCGAGGTCGGTGTGGGTGCCGCTCGCTCCGGCCTCGGGCGGGGTGTGCCGGGCGTGTCTGAACTCCCGTACGGCGGGCAGGCCGGCGGCGGTCAGGACGCGGTCGGTGGCCGCGTGGTCGGCGGCGCGCTCCCAGACCTCGTCGTGCGGGGCGGCGGGGACGTAGACGACGTCGTCGCTGTCGGGGCCGGGCAGCAGCAGGGTGGCGTGGTGGTGCCAGGCGGTCCAGGCGTCGAGGGCGTCGTCGTAGGCCACGCCGTGCACGCCGGGGTGCTCGGTGAGCTCCAGGAGGAACAGCGCCGTGAGCGTGGGGTCGCCGTCGGCGGCGTGCAGGATCTCGGCGAGTTCCTCGACGTGGAGGAGGGCGGTGTCGCGGATCAGCTCGCGTCCCAGGAAGCGGGGCCCGCCGTATACGACGAGGCGGCCGCGGCCGGGTGGGGTGTCGGCGAGGGCGGCGCGGCCTTCCTCGACGCGGGCGCCGAGGCGGCCGTCGGCCAGGGCGCTGACGACGGCGATGTCGTAGCGGTGGGTGGGCGAGGTCAGCCGGCACACGGGGCCGGTGCGGGCGGGGATGTGGTCCAGGCCGAGGAGCTGGGCGAGGCGGGAGACGGTCAGTTCCTGCAACCTGGTCTCGGCCGCGGGCAGTTGGTTTGGTGGCAGCAGGCCGAGCAGGCGTCCGGCGGCCGGGGCGAGGGCGTCGGTGGCCGCGCCGGCGGGGACGGGCAGACGTCGGCCGTGCGCGGTGAGGGCCAGGACCGGTCCGAGTAGGGGGGCGTCGGGGTGGTAGCGCAGCGGCAGGTCCTTGACCGGCCGGGTCAGCCACGCGAGGGCGCGGGCGGCGCGCTGCGGGTGCTGGCAGGCGGGGACCAGGTCGCTCGGGTCGGCCGTGGCGATCGCGGTGGCGGCATCGACCTCGGCCGGGGTGAGGCGGCAGGCGACCTGCTCCTCGCTGTCCCCGGTGACGGGTTCGGGCCATACCGGGCTGAGGGCGCTCAGGGCCTGGTCGGTCAGACGCAGGGCCAGCTCGAGCACGTCGCCGATCCCAAAGCCGGTGGCCGTGGACAGGGGTTCGTCGACGGCCAGGGCCGTCAGCTGCAGGCTGCGCAGCACGAAGAGTGGGTGGGCGAGCTGTCCGGGGTGGACGAGCAGATGCTCGCCTGCGAGTAGATGGCGTACTCCTGGGCGCAGGCCGCTGGGATGGCGGCCGGTGACAACGCCGCGGCCGGGTGCGGCCCGCACAACGGCCTCGACCAGACGGGGCAGGTCCTCGGCGCTGGCGGATGTACCGGTGCGGGGTGGGGTGCGCAGGACACGAGTGAGCATCAGCAGCAGGTGGTCGGCGAGGCGTTGGCAGTCCGGCGAGGTGAGCGCGGCCTGGAGCAGCACGATCAGGGAGTCGGTGTCGTAGGGGGCCAGGGCGCGGTCGAGCACCTTCCACTCCACGCGGCGGTGGGCGGCTGAGGTGACGGGCGTCTTCGAGGGCATGGCGCGCTTCCTGGTCTCATACCGGGCTAGTTCAACGGCACAGCTTCGCAGGCGGGTAAAGGACGTTGCGACGGATTTGACCGATCGGCGTCCGCCTTGCTGGGTGAACTGCGCGATGGTGGCTGCGCGTCAGGCACATGCGGCTGGGGTCTCGCTCGGGTGGCGGGTGGGGCAGGGGCACGACGCCAGTTCCACGAAGACTGGGCAGTCAGGGTGGGCCAGTCCCAGTCACGGCAGCGCTCGTCGAGGAGTTGCCCGGTGAACAGGTCGGCAACGCCTACCGGGGCGGTGTCGGGCGGGTTCGGCCGGGTATCGCTGGTAGTAGACGCGTGCGCGGGCGGAACCAGTCTCCCAGGCCTGGGGTACCGGCCTGTTCGGCGGCGTGGGTCGTCGCGTTGCAGGGGTAAAGGGCCGGCAAGACGGGGGAGGTAGTGCATGCCTTCGCGTTCGAGGGCGAGGCCAATCGCCGACGAGCTTGGCCAGACGGCGGGTGACAGTGGTCCGGTGCAGGCCAGTGGCGTCCTTCAGCTGATTGTGCTGGTGCCGTCCGTGAGGTCGAGGCAGGCCAGCTATGGAAGGCGTTGGTCCCGTTGTCGGATGGCGGAGAAATGCGCGGATATCTCGGCGTGCGTGAGCCCCTTTCACGGACAGCGAGAACTCCATCTCGTCGACCCCGGTCAGCCGCCACTGCCGATTCTTGACGATCTGCCGCTCGAACGTGGCCGAGGTGTCACGCGGGACCTTGACCTCGACCAACCCAACGTCGGTCAGCACAGTCTTGGCCCAGGCCGCGTTGCAGGTAGTTGCCGCTGCCCGACCCGGCGGCACCGTGCTTCTCGTAGCCGAGGTGAATCGCAATCTCACCTTCCAGCGCAGACTCCAGGACCCGCTTGGTCAACTGCTGCAGCAGCCCACCTGCCCGGTCAGCTGCAGCCCCTCCGACCGAGCCCGCACCACCAGCATCGCGACCAGCTGTTCGTCGGACACGGGCGCAGACGGCCCGGACCAGGCAGGCCTCACGGTCTCCACCTCCACGAAGATGTCAGTCACTTGACGTCTCTCTCATGATCGTCGAGTCCGCCGTAGACTTACACTCCCCATAAAGACCTGGAAGGTCCTCCGTGGCTGCCGTCTCAAGCGACTGCGTCCGCCACGCCGTGCGCTGCATCGCCCGGATGCACAACCTCACTCTTGCCGGATAGAACCAGCAGGCCACAAGCCCGCCAAGCACGCCCAAGGCAAACCGAAGATCACTTACGGAACAAGCCTTGGGCACCATCGATCTCGGGCAAGGTCGAAGGACGTTGCAGAGGGGTTGGTAGTCTCAGCCGACTGGGTCAACTAGCGGCAGGCTAAAGCGCATTCAGGAGCATGACGATCAACGGCACCTCACCCTCCATGACCACACCGCTATGGCCACACTGCTCACGTGGTGCGGATCCGGTCAACGACCCGGTCGGCTGCCGTGGCCGCCAGGTAGCGCCATATACGGAGTGCCTAGCTCACCTCAGCGATACGGAGCGGATCACCTACCTCAGCACACTCGCGCCCGGCAGAGACGTCGACCACTCCGGCACTCACCTTTCGGGGGCACTGCTGGATGAAATCTTGAATGCGATTCGGGAACCACTCAGCAGAAGGCCCCGATTCGGACTCGCCCGATTTCGCGAGACCACTTTCTCCGACTACGCCCGTTTCAACGGAACGATATTCTCCAATGATGCACAGTTCAGTGACGCGACGTTCGCTGACGCCTGCATCTTTTCCGGGGCAATGTTCACCACAGCAAAATTTATCCACGTCAAGTTTGCCCGCGTCGCCAGTTTCGAATCGGTAAGGTTCTCTGGCTCCGTTAGGTTCAACAGATCCCAGTTCGAAGGGGTCTCGCGATTCACGAGCGCAGCGTTCGCGGATGAGGTCTGGTTCACTAACGTGACCTTCCATGATCATGCAACCTTCAAGAAGGCGAATTTTTCCAAGAAGTCTCATTCAATCTGACCAATTTCTCCGGTGATGCCACATTCAACGATTCCCGATTTGTCGGCCAGGTAGATTTCGATGCGGCGGCCTTCTCGGAGAGATGTTGGTTTACCAAGGTGAGATTCGTCGAGACCGCCAGCTTCGCCGGGGCGAATTTCTCAGAGAAGGCATGCTTCGAGAAATGCATTTTCTCTGCTGTAGCCAAGTTCGACCAGGCAAAATTCTCTGGCGCCGCCCAGTTCGGCGATGCGATGTTCGCTCAGGCAAAATTCTTTAAGGCGGTTTTCTCTGGTGATATCGATTTCAGGAGAGCCGCCTTCTCTGGTGATGCTGATTTCAGCAAGGCAACGTTCGAGACAGCGGCTCAGCTAGGCCCTCTGGTTTGCCAACAGGCTTTCAGAATGTCTGCAGCGCGGTTCAATAGCCACGTAACCATCGAGGCTGCAGCGAGATACGTGGTTTGCGACCGAACGCGATGGGACTCTGTCGCTGCCCTACGTCTCAGGTATGCCTCGGTCGACCTCCAAGACGCTGTTTTCGAATATCCGCTGAGTATCACCACCCGAACCGCCCCTTTCGCTTTGAGTGCATCAGAAGGTCAACTGGCTGCACGCGATCCAGGGGTCCGCATGTCGTCGCTGCAGGGCGCCGACGCGGCGCATCTGGCGCTCTACAACGTAGATCTCAGTCGCTGCAACCTGACTAGCACCGTGCATTTGGACCAATTGCGGTTAGAAGGTGACTGCCCCCTAGCACCAGTCCCCTCGGGCCTGAGGCTTGGGAGGTTGTTGCCCTTGCGGTGGACTCCCCGTCGCACGCTGGCCGAGGAGCAGCACTGGCGCGCCGCGCAGGGGCTGTCTGGCTGGAGGGCGGCACCATCCGGGAAGGAGCTGGTGGGGCCGGAGCAGTTGGCGCCGGTGTACCGGCAGCTACGGAAGGCGTTCGAGGACAGCAAGAACGAGCCGGACGCTGCGGACTTCTACTACGGTGAGATGGAGATGCGCCGCCACGACCGCAGCCGGCCCTGCGCCGAGCGGTGGCTGTTGGCGCTGTACTGGGCGGTGTCCGGATACGGTCTGCGAGCGTCGCGCGCTTTGGGCTTGCTGTTCTGCTCCATGGCCGCCACCGTGCTCGTCATGATGCTGTGGGGATTGCCAGTGGACGATCCTAAGCTGGCCACCACGGGAAGCCTCGCCGGTCAGAACATTTCGCTGACTACCGACAAGCCGGACCCCGTCAATCCCGGCGGATCACTGGCCTCACGGCTCACATCAGAACGATGGGAGAAATCGGTTCAGGTCGTAGTGAACTCGGTTGTCTTCCGCTCTAGTGGCCAGGACCTCACCACCGCTGGCACGTACACCGAGATGTCATCCCGACTGGCCGAACCCGTACTCCTTGGCCTCGCCATCCTCGCTATCCGCGGGAGGGTCAAACGATAGCGGCAACAGGCCCGACCCGATCAGTAGGCCCCTCGCCTCCCGGCGTCTTCGGGGAGGCGAGGCGTAGGCGTGTGATGGCCTGGCCGATCGCGTCGGGGCCGAACTTGGCACGGATGCTGTCGCTGATCACCTCCGCCGTCAGCCGGTTCTCGCGTTCCTGGTCGAGACTGAAGGAGCAGCGGCGTGCTCACGATCGCATCCAGGTGGCGAAGGCATCGACGAGGCCGGTGTAGAACTGTTCGCCTGGCACCGAGCCCGGGTTCTTGCTGGCGTCGTAGAAGGCGACGTTGGTGAAGGTCGCTGAGGCGGAGGCGTTGAGGTTCTTGTAGAAGGCGAGCTTGCCGCGGCCGAAGCCCACGAACAGCCAGAACACCCCCAGGGACGCGGTGTTCTGCAAGAGGGAGCGGACTTCGGCTTTGTCCCAGGGCTCGTCCCCGACCTGGGTGACGATGAAGGCGGGGTCAGCCGCGCCGGATTCCTGGTAGTGGCTGACCGCGCGGCGCATCGCGTCGGCGACGTTGCCCCAGCCCCAGTCGACTTGAGTGTGCAGCTGCCCGATGCGGCCTCGGTAATTGTCCAGGCGAATCTCTTCAAGGAACGGCTCTCGTCCGCTGGAGAAGACCACGGGCACGGTGCCGTCATCGTCCAGGTTGGCCGACAAGGCAAGGACCCGTTCAGCGAAAGCCTGGACCGCAAAGGACTCGTACAGCTCTTCCATGTGCCAGTCGTGGTCCAGGATCAGATATACCGCTGCCCGCCGACCTGAAATCCCTCGGTTCACGAGCGCCTGGCCGGCCTGTCGTGCAGGATCCAGCAGGCCAGGGGCCTGCCGTTCCACCTTTGCCAGATCCACCGATGCTGGCGCAGGAGCAGAACGCGTCTGCGCCGGTAGTGGTGCAGAGGGCGCAGCGGCGGGTTCTGGGTCGACGTCGACGCCGTAGTCCATGGCCAGCCCTGACAAGCCAGAGGCGTAGCCCTGACCGACGGCGCGGACCTTCCAGCCGTCGCCACGCCGGTACAACTCCGCCAGAACCACGACGGTCTCTCCCGCAGCAAAATCCGGTGCGGTGAACGACCAGGCAGGCGCACCGTTCTGGTTGATCGTCAGTTGGGGTGCATGCGTGAAGACGGCCCCTGGTTGCAGCGGATCAGCGCTCGCTACGATCACCACCTGGTGCACGTCGGAGGGCAGGCGGGGCAGGTCCGCGGTGACCGCCGGGCCGGCGACCGACACACCGTCCTGAGTCGGATGATTGTAGAAGACGAGGTCGTTGTCGCTTCGGACCTTGCCATCCGGTCCGAGCAGCAACGCCGACACGTCCACCGCAAGCCCCTGCACTGCCACGGACAAGACCGTCGACGCCGTCGCCAGTGCCGTGTTCTCGCCCTTGCGCAGCGATGTCGTCTGCATCCCGGTCCCCCTTGATCAGTGGAAAGACACGGTAGTCACCCACACGCCCAACTGTCGCCGCTTTGATCGGAATTAGCCCCAGCAGCACACGCCGAAACGGCGCCGTCTGCGGGCTCTCGACTTTCCTGCGCGATTCTCGAGGGCATGTCGTCCGTGACGCATCAGCGCTCGAAAGACGCCTCATCTGTCCGCAGGTTCACCGGCGGGCACACCCCAGCTCTGTGACCGCCGCCTGACACAGGCAACACGCTGCGGCCCGACGGGCATCGCGAGCATGCGTCCTACGCATCGGCATGGACCACAACGTCGCATCCCTCGGCTGCCACCACGAGGACTCCTTGCTCTTCACCGGACGGCAGTGAGGCACGGCGCACTCGGGTTTCCCACTGCGCTGGCCACAAGGTCGTTGCATCCCACAGAATTCCCTCCAGGGGCACGTCATCCAACTTCGCATTGGTGAGGTCTGCTCCGACGAAGTCGTTGCTGGCCCGCTCGACTTCTGCGACAGCCTTGACCAGCGCGTCGGCGTACTCGCAGCTTTGGACCAGATCGTCGATGAGGTCCTGGGCAACCACCTCGACACCGAACAGGTAGGCGCGTCCGGTCGCCACGAGGGCGGCGACAGAAGGAGCCAGTTCCTCATCCACGAGTTCCCGGATGTTGTGGAGTTCATCGGCGAGGCGCTCGGCCGGATCGGCGAGTGCGGACTCGACTGCGTCGAGATAGTCCAGGCCGGTGACGGCGGCCTGGGACCGATACAGTGCAGGCTGCTGGGACATGCCCTCCAGGTGCTTGCGGAGTTGTTCCACCGCAGTGTCGGCGCGGCTCAGCGGCTGTGCGCTATCGCCCGCGAGTTCACACAGGTCCTGGACGATACGGACAGCGGTACGCACCGCCTCTGCCAGGTCGAGAGGCCAGTAGTTGCGGACCAGGCGGAGCGCCTCTTCGCGGTACTTCACCCGGATTGTTGCAGGGCGGCGGGCCAGCGGGCCCCGGGCTCCCAGACGTGCTTGGAGCGCGGAATCGCGCTGAGCGGCATCGGCGTCCCGGGACAGACGGCGGCTGACAGCCGTCCCCGTGGCGCGGTGGGTCGTAGCCAGTAGGCGGTCCAGTGCAAGGTCCGGGGTACGCAGTTCGGGCGGCCCGCCATGGGCGTTGAGGCGGTCGACCACGGCAATGCCCAGTCGACGGTGCGCAGTTGTCAGCAGGGCGTCGAGGGGGTCGTTCCCTTCCGCTGCGCGGGGATCGCTGCCCATCACGCCTTCCTCCTCTCGTTGGTGAACCGGCCCTCGAGCCGCAGGCCTTGCTTGAGTGCGGCTCTCGCGCGGGCCAGGTTCTGGCGGACGGCCGCCTGGGTGGTACCCATGGCGCGTGCGCTTTCCTCAGTGGTGAAACCGTCCAGATGCCAGGCCATCGCGGCACGTTGCTTGGCCGGCAGCTGATGTAGTAGAGAGATCACCTGGCGTTCCTCCTCCCCTAGTTCGGCGGCGTGAGCCGGCGTCTGCCAGCGCAGGCTGGGCTGCGGTTCCGGCAGGTCCGCACAGGTCTCTTCGAGTTTCACCTGCTGGCTCACCCAGAACCGCCAGGCCACCGTGCGCAGCCAGGCGCGGGGGTAGGTGATCGTGACGCCTGGCGCGCACATCTGGGTGAAGGCGTCCTGCGCGGCATCCTGGGCCTCTGTCCAGGACGCTCCTTGCAAAAGCAGGAAGCGGACCAGGGCGGGATACTGCTCGTCGTGCAGGGCACCGGCGAGCTTGATACCCGGCAGCGGGGTGGCATCTGCCTCCAGCGGCTCGGCAAGGTGCAAGTCAGTGCTGACGGAGTCGTCCATGCTCGCCACCCCCGCTCCGGCCGGCGGGCTCCGCCTCGCGGCCGCCGCGGTAAGAGGCGGATGTTGCGGACCGCCCGCTGATGCAGCGAACCCGCTCGGTCTGTGCCGTCTCGCTGATGCGCGCTATCTCCACGGAGACGTTCAACCTTCGCTGAGCGATCTTCACTATGGCGTTGATGACACTGACGGCCACGGTCACCACCGCTGCGGTGATCACAGGCTCCATTCCGCACCTTTCCCTTTTCCGTACGGGCTTTTCGCCCGCTCTCACGCGCCCCGCGCACCTCAACAGTGCGATTTCCCCTAGGAGTTGTGACATCTGCCTGGTCACGAGGCTGCCCCCGCGCGGAAAGGCGGCCGCAGAGGCAGGGCGGCAGCACACCGCCATCCGAATGGGTGCGCCTTCTGTGCGCGCCGAGGACAGGCGTCGGACGGGAGGGCTGTGGCAGGAGACGGAGCGCCGTGGGGGTGATCCGGTGTGTGCGGGGCAGCGGTCTGCCTCCGGTCACTGATACGGCCAGAACTCGTTCGTCATCACTTTCATCTGTGCCTGCATCAGGTGGACCAGCCAGACGCGCAGATTCACCCGGGCCGGCTTGTCTGGTCTGCTGTCGCGCCATTGAGTGCCCCGAGCACGCACAGCGTCTCGCTGCACAAGGCCAGTTCCGACGCTCCCGCCTCGGCTATCGACTGATCCCGTCCGCGCCGAGGGCCATCCTCATCCGTGCAAGGGTGCAGCAGGCAGCTGCAAGGTGCACGTCCCCTTCACTGCGGAGTCGGCAGGACCCAGTGAAGGTCTTCCGTATCGGCGGAAATCCGCCAGGCGTTCAGCAGCCCTGCTGTCGTCATCTGCTGGAGTACGTGGGGCAGTTCCTCGGGTTGGATACCGCATTGGTGGGCTGTCCGGTCGGCGTCGTTCAGTCCGTGGCCGGTTTCGGAATGGCTGTGTGCCGCGAGATAGACCCTTACTACTTGCGGCAGCGGACCGAGTCCCCCTGCCTGACCCCGGCAACTGGCGCGCAGCGCCCAGTCAGCTGCGTGACAGCGGTCGGTGCGGGTGGGCGCCTGGCCGAGCAGCCCCGCGTCCAGTAGCACGGCAGCGACTTTGCCGGTGGCGTGGTCGGGGATCCGGCGCAGCCATCGCGCTTGTTCCAGTTCCCGCCAGGGGGTCGGGTCGGAGCCGAGCCGGAAGCTGCGCAGCAGGCCCGCGGGAAGGCTGACCTGCATGCTGGCGCTTATGCGCAGTGCGCACTGCAGGGCGATAAGCCGGGTGGCGGGTGAGGTCCCGGCCGGGAGCGCGGCAGCCAGATAGCTGAGCATGTCCCGGACTCTGGTTTGCCTGTCCGGCTCGCTGCGCCGCTGCCGTCGGCGGCGGGGGCGGAGGGTGGCTGGCGTCTGTCGGGGGGTGGGCAGGGCGGTGTCGGGTACGACGGCGGCGTGGGCTGTCGCTGCGGCGCAGGCGGTGCAGGTGTCGGTGAGTCGCCATACGCGGCCGCCGTGTTCGCAGGCGAGGAGCAGGCGGATGGGGCCGGCGCAGCCGCGGTGGCGGCGGTGCCAGTGGCAGCCGCGTTCGTGGCACTGGCAGGTCCTCAGGTGGGGCGGGAGGGTGTCGCTGCGGGCGTGGCGTGCGAGGTGGGCGAGGGCGGCCGCGCGGGCGGATACGGCGGGGATGGGGCTGGCGTCGCGGGGGCACTGCCGGCAGGTGAGAACGAGTCCGCCGGTGTGTGAGCGCAGCTCCACGGTCCAGGCGCGTGGGGTCGCGGGGCATGGTGCGCGCAGCCTCATGGGCGGGTGGCCCTCCTTATCGGTGCCTCCGCTGGTGTCCGTCCGGGAAGGGGCGGCGGCGGACACCGTAGTGCAGACCTCTGCCCTTCAGTTGTCGCTACCACCTGGGCAAATAGGGCAGAGGTCTGCACTGACAGGGCAGGGGTCTGCACCGTCGGATAGTCGGGTGACGATCTTGCCGCCCGATCCGGACCTCAACGCGCTGCGGCTGGAGCTCGCGCGCCTGCGGGCGGTGCGCGGGTGGACGTATGACGAGCTCGCCGCCCGCAGTGGCCTGGCCAGGCGCACGGTCATCGAGATCGAGCAGGGCCGCACCATCGGCACCCTGAAGACCTGGCACGCTCTCGCGCACGCCCTGGGGACTCCGTTCGAGCAGCTCTTCGGCACGCTGTGCCACGACCATGATCTTCCCGGATCCGCCGACGGCTGACGGCTTCCCAAGGGTTGCCGCGGATCACCTGATGCAGCGACGGCGAAACGAACGTTCAGGCGTCTCTTCGCACACCAGTAGCCTCATAAAGGGCCGACCGGGCGACGTGGCGGCGCCAGTTCCGCAGGTGCGGCGTGTTGGCTGGCAGGTTCACGCGTATGCGCTCCACTCCCTCGTCTTCTGCCCGGCACTGGGACGGCAGCCCCGTCACCGCCCCAGCCCTTCGTTCTTTGCGGGTGAACCCTGGCGGCACCAGCCGGCTGCTGCGCTGCGGCCAGCACAGCCGTTGCCGTGAGTGCGGCAACCGGATCGAGTGGTACCACCGCAGCGCCCTGCGGATGGTCCGTCTGCACCCGCGCGAACTCCCCGCCGCCCGGGTACCTGCCGACTGCCGCTGGCACGTCAGTTCCGGCATCGCCCACCCAGCCGGGGACGGCAGCAGCTGGTGCCGCATCCCGCACGCCCTGCTCTGCCCCGCCAGGGACACTCCCGCGGCAGCCGGGCTGGGAGCGCTGCGCAGAGCGCTCGCGGTGAACACCCGGCGCCTGATCGACGCCGGCACCTTCGTCCCGCCCGCCGCCCCGCCGGACGGGGCAGTCCCGCAGCAGGCCGTGTGCCGGCCGGCCCGGCCTGTGGTGCAGTTGCTGTACGTCCGCTACCTGGCCGACCGCCCGGTGGAGGAGATCCAGTGCGTGGCCCTGACCCGGCGCCGCGGCCGCTGTTCCCGCCCGGTCCTCGCTCCCCACATCCCGGCCGGCACCTGGACCTTGATGCCCGCCACCTCCTCCGCCACCGGCCAACTGGCACTGCCCGCCGACATGATGGCCGTCTACGACCTCAGCGGCCTTTCCTACGCCGAGCAGCTGCGCTGGCGCGCCCAGCACTGCCCCCAGCACGCAGCCACAGCCGCCGCACCCGACCTGACCGTGCCGGACTGGGAGCCCTTCGACGCCCTCCTGCACCGTGAGCACATCCACACCCGGCTGCCCACCCACAGCCGCTCCGGGCCCTCGGGCTGCGCGCGGAAGGCGGCCCGGCCGTGACACCCGTGACGCGACACCATGCCGTCGAGATCCTCCTGACCCGGCCCCTGTCCCCCGGTGAACTCAAGCGCGCCCGGAGGGCCGTGCCGCTGGCCGCGAATGCCGACCGCACCCGGCTGATGGCTGTGCAGGACGCCCGCAGCCCGGCCCACGCCCTGCACCGGCTGCGGCGCCGCCTGGGCTCACGGCTGCCCATCGACGTGCTGAGCACGCACTACCCGGACCGCAAAGGGCAGGTGCGGCTCAATTTCGCGTTCAGCCGGAGCGATGATGCCGCCGTCCGGCAGGCAGCGGCCTGCCGGGGCCTGCGGCCCGGGGAGTTCCTCAGCCGGCGCGTGACCGCGGCCCTCGCTGAGCGGGAGCGGCAGCGCCTTCGCGTGCTGGAGGACCGGCTGCAGGT
Source organism: Streptomyces bottropensis ATCC 25435 (assembly GCF_000383595.1). Lineage (NCBI taxonomy): Bacteria > Bacillati > Actinomycetota > Actinomycetes > Kitasatosporales > Streptomycetaceae > Streptomyces > Streptomyces bottropensis. The sequence continues at coordinate 5,545,392 of NZ_KB911581.1, forward strand.
CCTGCTGGCCGACCACGCCCTCGAAGAAGTGCTGACCTGCGCCGTCCATGCCCTCAGCCGGCGCCGCCGTTCACCGGCGGCACCGTAACGCCCCCTTTCCTGTGAGGGTTCCCTGGCTGAAGGAAGCCCGGGGGCTCCTCGTCTTCATGCTCGCTGCGGAGTCTTCGTTGCCTACGCCCACCGATGAACAAATCCACGCCACCGACGCCTTCCGCGCCGGCCGCCACCTCGTCCTGCAAGCCGGCGCCGGCACGGGCAAGACGGCCACCCTCGTCATGCTCGCCGCCGCCACCAGCCGCCGCGGCCGCTACCTCGCCTTCAACAAGAGCATCGCCCTCGACGCCGCGGCCCGCTTCCCGCGTACCGTGCACTGCAAGACCGCGCACGCCACCGCCTACGCGGCCCTCGGCCACCGCTACACCCACCGCCTCAACAGCCCCCGTCAGCCCGCCTGGAAGACCGGCCAGGCGCTCGGCATCACCCGGCCCGTCCGCATCGGCGAGCACGAGATCAGCGCCAGGTCGCTGTCCAACACCGTGCTGCGCACCGTGACCCGCTTCTGTTACTCCGCCGACCGCACCCTGGCCCGCCACCACGTCCCCACACTGCGCCGTCTGGGAACACCCGCCGAACACGCCCAGCTCGCCGAGGCGGTCCTGCCGTTCGCCCGCCGCGCCTGGGTCGACCTGCACAGCCCCGACCAGGGAGTGGTCCGCTTCGAGCACGACCACTACCTGAAGATGTGGGCCCTGACCGAACCGCGCATCGGCGCCGACTTCCTGCTCCTGGACGAGGCCCAGGACACCAACCCCGTGCTGGAACAGGTCTTCTCCGCCCAGCGCGACCATACGCAGCTCGTCCTGGTCGGCGATTCCGCCCAGGCCATCTACGGCTGGCGCGGCGCCCGCGACGTGATGACCGGCTTCGACGCCACGCACCTCACCCTCACGCGTTCCTTCCGTTTCGGCCCTCTGATCGCCGACCAGGCCAACCGGTGGCTCGAGCTCGCCGAGGCACCCATCCGTCTGACCGGCAGCGACACCGTCCCCGCCACGGTCGGAGGCCTCGACCGTCCGGACGCGGTGCTGTGCCGCACCAACATCGGCGCCATGACCGAAGTCATGCGCCTGCTGGCCGACGGCCGGCGCGTCGCCCTGGCCCGCGGCGCACAGGCGCTGGCCGCGCTGGCAATCGCCGCCCGCGACCTCAAAGAAGGCCGCCCCACCGCCCATCCCGAACTTGTCCTCTTCAGCTCCTGGGGCGAGCTGCAGGAGTATGCCGAACACGACCCCGCAGGCCGTGACCTGCAGCCCTTCGTCAACCTCGTCGACACCCACGGCCCCGACGCCATCCTCACCGCGATCAACCAGCTCACCGACGAGGAAGACGCCGACGTCACCGTCTCCACCGCCCACACCGCCAAAGGCCGCGAATGGCCCACCGTCAGAATCGCCGACGACTTCCCCCCGCCCAAGGACACCGACCAGCACGACGTCCAGGGCCGCCCCGTCCCCGAACCCGTCAACGACACCGACGCCCGCCTCGCCTACGTCGCCGTCACCCGCGCCCGCCACCACCTCGACCTCGGCGGCCTCTCCTGGATCAACACCCACCCCACCACAGCGAGCGCGGGCTGAAACGACGCCTGCACCACCGATCTCATTGAGGTGCAACGCCTTGAGGGCTACTCGTCGTCAGCGTCCTGATCAGCCAATGGAGTTGCTCCCAGCCTGCACCCACCGGGAAGACCGTCTCGGCGCTCGCGTCGCCACCACCGGCCCTGACCGGGAGCTCGCCGTTGGCAGGCCACCGCCGGGGTTCATCATCAGGTGCCGGTGATCAGTCAGCCCTGGGCTACTGCGCGTACCGTTCCAGGTAGATGGAGGTGAACACGGCGACCTTGGCACGCAGGGCCCATGGGTCGAAGGGCTTGCTGATGTAATCGACGGCGCCAGCGGCGTAGCCGCGGGCCGAGTGCTCCGCGTCGACGCCCATCGCGGTCAGGAAGATGATCGGGACGTCGCGGGTGCGGGGGCGGCGTTTGATGTGGGCGCAGGTCTCGTAGCCGTCCATCTCCGGCATCTGCACGTCCATGATGATGACCGCGAAGTCGTCGTGGTCCAGCAGAGCCTTGAGGGCTTCCCGGCCGGAGGAGACGGTGATGAGTTCCTGGTCGAGTGTGGACAGGACCGCGGTCATCGCGAGCAGGTTGTCCGGCTGGTCGTCGACGACGAGGATCTTGGGCATGCCCTGTGGCGTCGCGGGCAGTACAGCCGCCGGAGCAGCCTGCTCGACGGCGTCGAGCTGGCGTTCGAGCAGATCGCAGCGGTCCTCCGCCGCGGCACGCTGAGCCTGGGCCTTGTTGAGGTCCGTCCGCAGCCGCTCGACTTCCTGCTGGAGCTCGTCACGCTCGGCGATGAGCCCCGAGATATCCGGGTGTGCCGCCGCAAGTTCGTCTGCCCGCTTCTGCTCCGTGATGCGGTCGGCCTCGAGCTGGTTGAGCCGTGTCTCGAGGTCGGCGATGCGCTGAGTCCTGTCCAGCAGCGCGTCGCCCAGGACGTCGCCGCGGATGCTTGACCGCCGGGAGACATGGTCGGCGTCGGCGAGTTGCTGCTCGAGGATCTGCACGGCGTGTCTGGGTGAGGACGCGGCGTCCACAGCCAGCCCGTACAGGCCTCGAACGAGTTCGATGGCCTCGGTGGTGACTGCGGTCCCCCGGTGCTCGGCAACATCCGCGAACAGGTCGTTGATCATCTGCCACGGCGGTAACCGGGTGCCGTTGAGATAGCGTGAAACGGTACCCGGGTCGATTCGACGGCGCGCGGCATACCGTCGGACGGACACCTGCAGGCCCTCGAACAACTCCCGCAGGGCCAGGGCCAGCGCGCGTGAGGCGTCGTTGAGGTCCTCCCCCAAAGGCCGCAACTCAGCCATCGCTTCCCTCCTCACCGGCACCGGTTCCAGCAGGAGCCAGCGGCGGGTGCGTGGGCCCGTCAGGGGCGATGAGGCGGTTGAAGAAAGGGACGGAGATCCCCACGACGGCGAGACCCGCGAGCACACTGCGCGGCGTTTCTTCCCCCGACCACGCCGTGAGTGCACCTGCTGCCGCGCCGGCGAGCACAGCGAGCAGGAACACCAATGTCGATCTCAACGACAGCAAGGAGCGGTCCACCACGAACTCCGATCATCCAACCCATCGCAAGGGAAGGGGACTTGTCCCCCAGCGGATTGCGGGGGAAAGTCCAGAATGAGGGAACCGCGAGGTGTTGCAGACCGTGATCGGCGGACAATCGCGGCCGGATGTTCGGCTGCAACACCCCACGGTCTCCGCAGCGAGGAAGAGTGACTGGTCACGAGGCCGGTCCTGCCGAACGTTGCCTCATGTTTCCGTGCAACGGTGCCGGCTCCGGCAACACCGTCACACAGCCGTGAAGTGACCGCTGCACGGGCCCCGCCGGGCAGCGAGCGATATCCGCAGCACGGGAGACCGGCTGCACAAACCGGTTCCGAGGGGCCGGTTCGGGTCTCCGGAGACCAGCGCACGAGGCGGCTGGGGCTTTCGGAGCGCGCAAGCCCCGTTCACTCACCTGACCACCGCCCGCAGGGCCATCCGCGCGGGACGTGCCCCGAGCCCCTGACGACCTGAGGCTGGGTTCAGTTGTGGTAGCGGATGTAGCCGTCGCCGTCGGCGTCGGATCCGCTCTTGGTGTAGGAGTGGACGTCCGCCCGGCTGCCGGAGGGCTTGTACAGGTAGATGGTGTCGCGGTCGTTGTTCCACAGGAAGTTGCAGTTGCCGCGGTAGACCACGTTGTACTTGTCGGAGTCGCCGCCGTGACCGCCACGCAGCTTCACATAGTCGCCGGGCTCAAGGTAGTGGTTGCCCGTGAAAGTGAAGCGGTTACCGGTGGCGTCCTCGACGGCGTAGCCCTTGAGGTTGACCGTCGCCGTGGAGGAGTAGTTCTTCACCGTCAGGTACTCGGCGGCCGTGTTGCCGGTGGAGCAGCTGTTGGAGTCCCTACCGGGTGCGTCGTACTGGACCCCGCGGATCTTGAGCGCCGAGCTGTACTCGGCCGCCTGAGCTGACACGGCAGGTACTAGGGCGGCGACAGCGCCCGCGGTGACGGCTACGGCCAGGATGGAACGCTTACGCAAGATGGTGCTCCTCCACACAGAACGGATGGTGCTGTACGTGGAGGACTGCGGTGAGTCTGCGGCAGTTGCACACCGGTGGTTCTGTCACCCGATCGAGTGGAAACCTTCGGGGTGCCGAGGCCGACCCCTCAAGCCCGCAGAAGCCGAGTCCCGTGTTGCAGGAATCCGCCTTCGGTCGCTGATGTCGAAGGTGGGACAGCCCCCGCCGCCCATAGTCGGCGGCGGCACGCCATACACGGCAGAAAGCACCTCCGCATGGTCGTGCTGGCTCACCGGGCCCCCTGGTAGCCAATGGCTAGTCTGCGGGACCCACGCCACGCGACCGGCAGCCCATCCCGGGCGGGCCCTGAGAGTTGCTTGTCTCTCCAGCGTCGCCCGCAGCACCGCTGAGCCGAACTGGTTCGGACGCCAGCGGGAGGGGCCTGGCTGGTGTGGAGCGGAGTGGTGGGTGATGCCGTAGTCGCGGGCGAAGTGGTTGGCTTCCATCGCCGATCCGGTCATCCGGTGCAGCCAGAACCCGTACGCCACCGGCACCCGCAACGGGCCCGCCACAAAGAATCTTGGCGGGGCTTCCACAAGCTGTTTCCGAGCGCTGCAAAACAACGGAATCTACCGGCCGTATGGTGGTTCACCAAGCGCGTGAATGAGACGATTTACCACTTCATCGACAGTGAAGTCCCACCCAGTCAGGTACTGTCCGCTCCAATTAATCCCTACCCGAAAATCATCCTTAGCCAGGTCCGGCAAAGCCGCGCTTCGCCAATGATCCAGCGGCATTGAAACAGCACGAAATTGAGGACCCCATAGCCGAGCAGCGCGCTGCGCACGGGCCTCCGATGACCAGTAGGGGAATGCGGGCCGCCCAGAACTTGAGACCGGCGTCGGACTGCCGTCATCATCCCGAACCCACCAAATGGTACGAGTTTGAACGATCTCGCGGAAGAAGGCCGCTGCCTGCGCCCCACTCGTGCTCACTTGAATCCTCCTATACCGTCACGCCTTGAGGGAACGCTCGGCGCGGCGCCAGAGGGCGCTCGCGCCGCGCTCGTCCGCAGCGTTAGTAACCGGGTGGGAGCCTACGGTATCCGCCGGGATCCATAATCACATGATCCTTTGGCCATCGGGGTGTCAGCAACAAACCGCCATCCCGCTCGGGAATAGGTTCGTGGCTCAGCTCCATCGATTCCCACGATCCATCCTGACGCTGCCGCTGTGGCGCCGACCCCCGTTTCATGCGACCGATGTTCGCGGCACCGTATTGGTCTGCGGCACCCGGCTCCGCCGCTTCGTTCTTCCAAAATCGCTTACGCATGGTAGACAAGGATGGAGAGGCGCCATTCTTGCTGGGCTTGGAATAGTCTTCTCCCAATTTCCAACGCCCACCACAGTTGCTGTTGTGTACGAGTACAGGTGTCTCACCTGCCAGCACATAGAACGTGTGCAAGCCGTCGACGGTGAGGTTGTAGGTGGTGGCCTGCTGACGGTAGGGCCGGCTTCCCGTAACGATGACCGTGTTGCCCTTGTCGGCGAGCAGGGTCATGCCGGGGGCGAGGTCGTCGGCTTCGATCCAGTCGTTTTCGGAGGGTGACCAGAAGGGGTGCTCGTGGGTTGCCGTGAGCTGTTCGATGCCGTTTTCGGTGGCGATGGAGAGTTCGTTGAAGCGCTTGTCGTCCCGTGTGACGATGAGGCGGGTGACTTCGCGGGCTCCGGACTCACCGGTTTCAGGGTCGGTTGCCTGGACCTTGTCACCGGGTTCGATGTCTTCGATGTCTTTGGTGGTTCCGTCGGCCATGAGGACGTCGGTGCCGGCCAGGAAGCATTTGGCGCAGGGGCTGCTTTTCGTACGCAGGCCGCCGAATCCGGAGCCTCCTGCTGGGCCTTCTCCGCCTTCGGCGGCGACCATGAAGCCGCCTGCCATCGCGACGCTCGTGCCCCATCGTGTCCCGTCTGGGCAGTTCAGCCCTGCCGCGACGCAGGCGTTGCCCTTCGCTCCGTTGACCGCCAGCGCGTCGGTTGGGCCGCTGCTGTCGGCGCAGGAGTCGCGGCCGTAGGTGCACAGCTCGTCGATCTTTTCGTAGAACGCTTCGGTGTAGATCTGTGCCTGGTCCCAGCCGACAGGGACGTGGACTGCGGGGTAGATGGTGACGTAGCCGTCGTTGTTGAGGTCGACTCCTGAATCGCCCTCCTGCTGCCACGATCCTCCGAGGATGGTCTCGCGCACCCACTGCTTGTGTTCTTCGCAGTGGTTGGTGCAGGAGCTGCCCTGGTCGGCGTCCATCAGGCCGCTGGGGTCGGAGCGGTTGACGGGGTCGTTGCTGCTGTAGCTGTAGGCGGAGAGGTTCTGTGGCCGGTACGGCGCACTGAGGGGGTCGGGGCTGAGGAAGCGTCCGAGGTAGGGGTCGTAGGCGCGGGCGCCGAGCAGGGACAGTCCGGTGCTGGTGTCTTCTGTCTTGCCGAGGAAGCCGTTGTCGGTGCCGGTGGGCAGGGTGCCGCTGCGTTCGTCGCCGAAGGGGGTGTAGCGGCGGCGGGTGGAGGTGCCGGTGGTGGCGTCGACGGCGATCTGGGTGGAGGCCTGGGTGTCGGCCATCAGGTAGGTGAGTCTGCCGTTGGTGGCGGTGGTGCCTTCGGTGGTGCGCATGGCGACGGTGGCACCGCCGCTGGTGTAGTGGCGGGTTGCGGTGACGGTGGTGCCGTCGGTGCGCAGTTCGGTGCCGCCGAGTGAGGCAATGGCTTCGCTGGGGGTGGTGCGGACGAGGAGGTTGCCGTCGGCGTCGTAGGCGTAGCGGGTCAGTTCGCTGCCGCTGGCTTTGGTGGTCTTGACCGTGGCCAGCTGGGCGAGTTTGGTCCAGGTGTAGTCGATGGTCGTTGCTGTGCCGGTGGCAGGTTGTTCGATGCGTTTGAGCATCGTGCCGTTGTCGTCGTAGGTGAGGGTGTCGGTGCGGGTGGTGGTGCTGCCGGTCTTGTGGAGGATTTTGCGGATGCCGTGGGGCCAGTTGGCGTTGGCGGTGGTCCAGGTGCCGGCGTCGTCGTATCCGGGGTAGAGGTAGTCGCGCAGGGCGGCGGTGCCGGCGGTGTTGGTGTCGGTGACGGACTGCAGGTTGCCCATGCGGTCGTAGGTGTAGGCGCTCTGGTAGGGGGCGGTGCCCTGGTTGTTGGTGGTGGTCTGTGCGGAGTTCGCGCAGACCAGGGTGTGGGTGAAGGCGCTGGTCAGGCGGCTCTGGTCGTCGTAGCGGAAGCACTGCGACTGGGCGGTCTGGCCGGTGGCCTCCTCGCGCAGTTCGGTGATCCGGCCGGACAGGTCGTAGCGGTAGGTGTCCTTCTGCCTTTCGGTGATCAGTTCGTTGACGTTGGTGGTCGTGGCGATGGAGGTGAGCCGGCGGGTGCCGTTGCTGTCGTCGTAGCTGTAGGCGCGTTGGGCGTTGGTGCCGGTGCCGTCGAAGTCGGCTCCGTAGGTGCGTCCGGTGAGGCGGTCGTAGGAGTCGTAGGCGGTGTCGTCGATGTAGACGGCCGCGCCCAGGGTGCTGGTGAGGCGGTCCGGTCGGCCGTAGGTGTCGTAGGTGGTGGTCACCGTCTCAGCGGCGAGGCCTCCCGCGGCCGGGTAGGTCGCCTTGGTGAGATGGTCGGCGGCGTCGTAGGCGAACGACGTCGTGTAAGTGCCGGCCAGGCCACTGACCGCGGCGGGGAGGGTGACCGTGCTGCTCAGGGGGCGGCCGCGGGTGTCGAAGGATCCGGTGCTGGTGGTGTAGGTGTTGCCGGCACTGTCGCGGCTGGTGGTGGAGGTGATCTGGCCCTTGCCGTTGGGGACGCCCAGGCCGTCCCAAAGCCAGGCGGCGAGTTCGTCCGAGCCGCTGGCGACGGCCGTCTTGCGACCGAGGTTGTCGTAGCCGTAGGTCAGGACGGTCTTGCCGCCGTTGCTGGTGGTCTGGCTGATCTGCCCGTTGACGTCGTACTCGGTCGTCGAGGTGCCCGCGTCGGGGTCGTCGACGGTGCGGCGCTGCCCGGCCCAGTCGTAGGTGTAGAAGGTGTTGTTGCCCCGGGGGTCGGTGATCTGGCTTCGTAGGTGTTCGTTGACTCCGTTTGTCGGCGGGTTCTGACTCCACCTCGCGGCCGGAGAGTCTCGTTTGGTAGGTGAGAAGTGACTCCACTTTGCGTGGTGCCGACGAGGGGGTGCCTCCTCGATCATCACCTGGGAGGGCATAGAAAATACGGCCGCCCGATCCTTCCGCCCGTGCGATCATCACAAGGTGACCAAGATCGTTCCAGGCCGCTTGCGGGCCGCAGAGGCAAGCGACTGCGCCCAACTTCTGCATCTTTGGGCACTTTTGTTTGACGATGGTGGCACGCCGCGGGAGAAGCCCTGGTCGGGCCACGCACGTGAGTGGTTCACGCGCCATGTCGAGGATTCTCGCCAGGCCCGGTTCCCTGTGATCGAGGTAAACGGACAGCTTGTAGCTACGGCCATCGGCACCCTGGAGCTCGGCGTGCCCAACCCTCAGTGCATTCGGGGGCGCACCGTGCGCCTCGCGAACGTCATCACTCTGCCCGAGCATCGCGGCCACGGTCACGGAACGATGCTCGTACTGGACATCGTGGCGTGGGCCCGTTCGATTGCCGCCGACCGTGTCGATCTGAGCGCCACTCCCACGGGTCAGCGCATCTACGAAAAGCTCGGATTCACGGTGACCTCAGCCCCACGCATGAAACTCGTTCTCTAACGTGCAGCTCCGGTGTCAGCCGGCGGCCTGCTGTTCTGCGCGGGCTCGGGTGGCTGCCAGCCGGTAGGAGTCGGTGCCGGTCTCGATGATGTTGCCGCCGAACGTCAGCCGGTCGACGATGGCCGCGCAGAGCCTCGGGTCGGTGAACGTCTTGGTCCATCCTCCGAAGGATTCGTTGGAGGCGATGGCCACGCTGTTCTTTTCCTCCCGTTCCGTCAGAACCTGGAACAGCAGTTCGGCGCCTCGCCGGTCGAGCTCCATGTAGCCCAGCTCGTCGATGCAGAGAAGGTCGACGCGTCCGTAGCGGGCGATGGTCTTGGCCAGTAGCTTCTCGTCGGCGGCCTCCACGAGTTCGTTGACGAGCTTGGTGGCCAGGACGTATTTAACCCGGTACTCGTGCATCGCGGCCTCGGTGCCCAGCGCGATGAGCAGGTGGGACTTGCCGGTTCCGCTGTCGCCGATCAAGCAGAGCGGCAAGCCTTTCTTGACCCAGTCGCACTGGGCGAGGGTGTGGATCGTTGCCGGGTCGATGACGGGGTTGGCGTCGAAGTCGAACTGCCGGATCGACTTCTCGCGCGGGAAGCCGGCCGCCTTGATCCGCCGCTCCGAGCGCCGGCGGGCCCGGTCGTCGCATTCGGCCAGCAGCAGCTCGGCCAGGAACCCGCGGTAGGTCATCTGGTCCCGGACCGCGGCCTCGGCCAGGTCGGGGTACTGGTTTCGGATGGTGGGCAGCCGGAGCATCCGGCATGCCTGGTCCACTGCGGTGTCGGCGGCCTGTTCGGTCAGTCCGCGGTTGCGCTTGACGGTCACGGTGCCTCTTCCTGGGTCATGTCTGGCCGTCGGCGGGACGCCGGCGGAATCGCAGCAGCTGGTCGTAGGCGGCCACCGACGGCAGCGGCCTGGGATCGGGCGGCAGTGCGGCCAGGCGCCGCTCGGTCAGCGAGGTCACCGTCGCCCCGCCGTCCACCCTGCGCCGCGGCGCGCTGTCCTGGTCGGTGGGCTGTTCGCTGCCCTGGTCGGCCTCGCCCCACTTGCGGGCCTCCAGGGCGACCGCGTCGGCGGTCAGCGCGCCGGCCCGCAGCGCGGTCGCGATCCCGGCCACCACGTGTTCGTGGACCATGTGCCGGTGCAGCAGCAGGACCGCGATCAAGGCGCGGGTGCCCTCGGCGTCGCCGTGGGCCTTGCAGGCCGCCTGCCACCAGGCGTCGTGGACCGGGGTGAACTTGCCCGCCGATCTGGCCTGGTCCAGTGCGGTCGCGCCAGGCAGGGCGCCTGGTTTGCGGACCAGGGCCTCCAGGTAGTGGTCCAATTCCAGGCGGGAGCCGCCCTTGGCGATCAGCCGCTCGTGGCGGGCGACTTCCCTGTGCGCGTCGTAGACCACGAGCTCCGAGGCGTGCAGCACGACCCGCACCATCCGGCCGATCAGCCGCACCGGCACCGAGTAGTGGTTGGTGCGGACACTAACCTGGCCGTAGCGGTTCACCCGCAGCGAGGAGACCAGTCCGGTCTCGAAGTCCTCCTCGGGCAGCGCGACCAGCAGCGGGCGCTCGATGGCGAACATCTCACCGATGGTCAGCGCCCGCTGCATGATCCGGCGGGCGTCGTCCTCCTGGTCCCAGCGCTCGACCATCATGTTCAGCTCGGCCAGCGAGGCGACCTTCGGGACGGGGACCAGGTGGTTCCTGCGGAACCAGCCGATCTGCCCTTCGACGCCGCCCTTCTCGTGGGCGCCCTCGATGCCCGGATTGCAGTAGAAACTATTGATCGAGAAGTGCGAGCGGAACGCCGTCCACCGGTCGCTTTCCACCCGGCCCCGGGTGTGGCCCTGCACCTGGCTGACCGCGGCGCGGAGATTGTCGTAGCGGACCTTCCCGCGCGGCACCCCTCTAATATGCGGGTCTCGTTGTCAAGTCATCGTCGAATCGAGGGAGAGTCTCGCGCTGGAGGCGTTCATCTACTCCCAGATTCGGCCAGTCCAGGATGCGGCTGGCGAGACCGGGGACACGTTCTGCGCGTTGCGTTCCCTGGAAATCTTGGTCTGCGACTCGGCAGGACTGATGCTCGCACTCCTCGACCGGGGCGGGCTTGGCCAGGAGGAGCGGTCCACCATGCTCCGTGAATGGAACCGGCTGTGGACCACCGCAAGCTGGTGGAACTATCGCGACGGATACGACAGCGACCGCTGGAATCGACTGGAGCATGTGGACGCCCCTGCCGAAGCCTCACACCATGCCGAGATTGCACGAGCTCAGGCAGCCGCTGGGGAGGTCCCGTGAGGTGGGCAACTGTCGTACGAACTTGGCGAGTCGACACAGTCAGGAGGCTTCTCCGTCGAGTCGGCTGAGGAGTCCGTCGAAGATCTGCTCGCGTGCGACCTGTCCCTTGGCCGCCGCGTCGTCTCGCTGGCGTTCGAGGGTGGGCCGGAACTCGATCGTGGTGACGAAGAAGGTGCAGGACTCGCAGATCGACTCGAAGTGGCAGTCCATCTCGACGGGGCGAGCGCAGTAGCCGTTGCCGAGCATCCGGCGGTGCATCTCCCGCCTGAGCTTGGTCATCTCCGTTCCCTCGGCGTCGGCCGGCAGCTGGCGCGGGGCGTCGTAGAGTGCCTCGACCTTCTCCGAGACGGCGAAGTACTCGTCGGCAACGGTCCGGTCAGCGATCCGCGCGTAAACGCGTGTCATGGACAGTGACTTGTGTCCCAGGAGTGCGGCGATGGCCTCCAGGGACATGCCTCGGTTGATCGCCTGGGTGGCCAGAGTATGGCGCAGTTGGTGCGGGGTGACCCTGCCCAGTCCGGCCCGCTCGGCGGCCTTGCGGACGGCGGCCTCAATGCGGGAGGCATTGACCGGGCGGCCGTGGTCGGTGAACAGCAGGTTCGAGCGCAGGCCCTCGGGGCGGTGCAGCAACCAGTCGTCCAGCAGCGCCTTCAGCTGCGGATGCAGGGGAACATAGCGGTCGGTGTGCATCTTGCCGACCGGGACACGGAGCCAGTAGGCGGAGCCGATCTGCACGACCGCATCGATGGTGAGGCCGAGCATCTCGCTGCGTCGCATCCCAGTGCGGGCGAGAATTTCGATGGCCAGGCGGGCGAATACGGATCAGGATCCTTGCGAGCGGCGGACAGAAGTTTGGCGGCCGCGGCGTCGTCGAGGAAGCGCGGCAGTGGCTCGTCCGCGATCGGGAAGTCGCTGTCGAACACCAGCTGGCGAGGTGGCCGGTCGGCGGTGTCCCATTCGTCGAGGCGGCGGAGAAAGCCGCGGACTTTGCTCAGGCGGTCGCGGACGGTGTGCCGGTGCAGCGGGCCTCCGCGGGCGGCCGGCCGCTCCAGCAGCCACTGTCGGTAGCGTTCGACGTGTCGCCGCTTGAGCTCGGCGACGCAGCTGACGGCCGCGTCTTCGGCGGCGACCAGCAAGGCGAACTCTCGCAGCGTCAGCTCGGCGTTCTTCACCGTGCCCGGCCGCAGCGTCCCGGCGATCTGCTGCAGATAGTGCTGCATCGTCTCCGCCATCCTGGCCGGGACGCGGGCCCATTCGCGGGCTCGCATGTCGGCCCGGTCCGGGGTGCGTCGGCGCGGGAGCTGGTCGGTCAACTCGCAGTGGAACAGAGTGGCTTCGAGGTTGAACAGGGCGGTCGACAGGGCCTTGACGCCGCGGTTGGGGATGCGGCGTGCGGCGTCCAGCAGAAGGCGGCGTCCCTCGTCCCAGTCGCGTTGCTGCAGTTCGTGGGGCTGGTTGGCGAACAGTGCCACGAAGTGACCCAGCAGGTTGAACTGGGTCATGGCCACTGTGTCGCGAAAGCCGAGTGTGCGGGCGGTCTCCATGAACCGCAGGTGCAGTTCCGGCTCCGTGCGGGCGAGTACGATCCCCAGTCGCGGGCGCCGGGCGACCAGGTAGTCCGCGCCCGGCTGCATCCGTCCCGTGACCGCAAGCCAGCTGATGAACCGGTGGGTCTCGTGGTTGAAGGCGAGCTGACGTTCCAGTGGCAGGCGACAGAAGTCGGTCAGGTCAGGCACTGCGGCAAGCAGTGCCCGGGCACCCCAGCGGACCTTGTGGTCGGTGTTCATGCCCTGCGCGGCCCGGTGGGCGAGGTAGAACTCGACCAGGTCCGGGCGCACTATCGGCAGGGCCGCGGCGCGGGCCCGGCGCATCAGGACTCCGCTCGGTCGGCGTCGATCGCGGCACTGGCCTCCAGGTACTGCTCGACGAGCCAGCTGTTCGCGAGGTGGATGTAGACGCGGGTCGACTCGATGGAGCGGTGTCCGGCCTGGGCCTGTACCGCTTCCAGAGCCATGCCTGCCTCCCGCAGCCGCGTCAGGCAGGTGTGCCGGAGCTGATGGCATGTCAACTTCGGTAGTCCGGTTCGTCTTCGGACTCCGTCGAGGATCTCGTCGAGACCGTCGGCGGAGAGCGGCCGGCCGCGGGTCGGCCCGCGCAACACCACGAACAGCTGGTCGTGGTCCACGGGTGGACGCTCACGGTCCAGGTAGTCGCCGACCGCGCTGAAGAACTGCGCGGAGACGGGTATCAGGCGCTGGTGCCCGCCCTTGCCCTCGCTGATGAAGACCCGACGCTCGCCCGGTGAGAGGTCACCCAGGCGCAGGCCGAGGACCTCGCAGCGGCGCAGCCCGCCCAGCAGCATCGCCAGGATCATCGCCCGGTCCCGTGCGGTGTTCAGGGCGCCGAGGACCGCCTCGACCTCGGTCGGCCCGAGGACGCGTGGGAGGGTGCGAGGCGTGCGCAGCAGAGGTGCCCCGCGGGTGCCACTGCGGCGGCGGTTGGCCAGTCCCGTCGGCACCGGGTTGCGGTCGACAGCGAGGTCGTCGCGGGTCATCAGGTAGCCGAACAGCCCAGAGACGCTGGCGAGCCGGCGCTTGATGGTCCGGGCTGAGAGTCCGGCTTCACCGTCTTCGAGCCGGACGACCTTCGGGCCTTGACGCGGCTTCTTCTGCGCGGTGATGAACGCGAAGATGTCTGCGGTGACGACGTCGGCCGGCTCCTTGGGCACCACCGAGAAGAAGACCTTCAAGTCGTAGGCGGTGGCCAGCAGGGTGTTCGGCCTGCAGCGGGCCGCCACGAACTCCAGGTAGTCGTCGACCAGGACGTGGCCGAGCGATGCAGCAGGGTTGCCCGCGGCATCAACACGTCGTACCAACTCCGGCTGCCAGGCCATCCGAGCTCCTCGACGGGAGCGACCATCCTGACGGGCAACACGAGATCGAGGAAGAGTTGTCACCCACATAACCGTCGAAGTAGCGGAAGGCCGCGACGTGCGCCTCGGTCCACGCGTGCTGGTCCAGGTTCAGGACCGGGCGGACGAACATGTGCCGTGAGCAGGGCAGTACCATCACGAACGCCCAGACGCGGTGCCGTTTGCCGGTGCGGGGGTTGGTCCACTGGCCCAGGAAGCCGTAGTCGATCTGGGCCTCCTCGCCAGGCTCGACCTCGTCGCGCAGGACGGTGACCTGTGAGCGGCTCACCTCGTCGGGCAGTGTGGCGTGCACCCAGCGGCGGAACGAGGAGACCGACACCTTCAGTTTGTGCTCGTCCCGCAGCCGCTGGTGGATCGTGGAGACCGTCACCGTTCCCAGCAAGTCCTTGATGTAGTCGCGGTGTTGGTCGATGTCGGACCAGGTGACCTGCCGCAGTCTCCTGTCGACGAGGCCGGGGAACCAGCCTTCGATCAGCCCGGCCCAGTCGGCCTCGGTCATCGGCGGCCCGCCCGGGGTGATCCCGGACGCCTCCGCCGGCGCCAGGTACTTCCTGACTGTCTTGCGGTCCACCCCCAGCGACGCGGCCAGCGCGCTCTTCGAGCGGCCCGCGTACCAGTGGACGTAGATCTCGGTGATGTCGACCACGACGAACGTTCTCCTTGCCATCCGGGCTGCCCATCGGCGTTCGGGACCCACCGGGCGAGGGCCATCCGCAGCTCCGCGATGACCAGGTCCCTCGATCCCGAACTCCGCCGTACCCATGGCCAATCAGGAGGATTCAGAATAGAAGTCGCATATCTAGCAAACCGCCCCATCTGCTGAAAATCTGGTGCCAGTGACGCCGCCTCGTGTGACGCAGCCACTCCAAAGCATTTGATGCAAAGATTTCATTGCAAGCATTGCTTTGCATCGCTATCTTTGTAGGCATGAACGAGCCCCAGGACTCGCACGTCCGCAATCTCGATGCCCGATCCCTGCGTGGGCTCGCACACCCACTGCGCATGCAACTGCTGGACGCCCTGCGCTTCGGTGGCCCGGCCACCGCGTCTCAACTCGCCGAAAAGCTGGGCGAGTCAAGCGGTGCGACCAGCTACCACTTGAGGCAGCTCGCCATTCACGGGTTCATTGAGGACGCTCCCGAGCGCGGCAAGGGCCGGGAGCGGTGGTGGAAGGCGGTCCACAAGGGCCTGCGCTTCGACGACGCACTGCTCACGGATGCCAGTCCGGACGTGCGCGGGGCCGCCGACATGTACCTCCACGAGATCGCCACCACCCAGACCCGGGACCTGTCGACCTGGCTTGGCAACCGCCAGGCATGGCCGGAGGAATGGAACCGCACCTGGGACATGAGCAGCGCGACACTGCGGCTGACGCCCGAACTGACACGGGAACTCGTCGAGAAGATGCACGCGCTCGTCGACACCTACCGCGACCGGGCCACCGACGAGGACGACGCCAACACCGCCCAGGTACGCATCCACACACACGCGTTCCCCCTCACCACGGAATGAAAGGCCACAGCCCGATGCACCCCGAGCACCACCTTGCCCTGCACCATGCCCGCGCCGCCGAACTCCGCGCCGAAGCCGACGCGTACCGTCTCGCCGCAGCGGCCCGGCACCCACGGCACCCCCGGGACCTCCGTACCCGTCTCGGCTGGGCCCTCGTGGAAGTCGGCCTGCGACTGGCCGCCGCCCCCAAGGCGGCAGCCGCCATCCCTTAGCGCCGTTCGCGACCGCCGTCCCCGTGGGGAAACATGACCGCGCGGATGGGGAATTAGCTGACGCCGAACCCGCCTGAGGTGGCGAATTGCATGACCGTCGACACCAAGTCCTCACCATCCGGGACGAGGACCGCACCGGGTACGAGCGGACGAAGTTCCGACACCGGATCGACGCCGACCGCGACGGCTGCCACACCCGCTCGGAGGTCTTGATCGAGGAGGCCGTCACCGCCCCCGAACAGGGCGTCAACTGCGCGCTGAGCGGCGGCATCTGGTACTCGCCGTACGACAGCATCACCTTCGACCAGGCCCGTGCTCTCGACATCGACCACCTGGTCCCCCTCGCCGAGTCCTGGGACTCCGGCGCCTCCAGCTGGACCGCCGGCGAACGCCAGGCCTACGCCAACGACCTCGACGACCCCCGCGCCCTCATCGCCGTCTCCGCCTCCAGCAACCGCTCCAAGGCGGACCAGGACCCGACCACCTGGCAGCCGCCGGCCGAGGGCTACCGGTGCACGTACGCCACCGACTGGACCGCGATCAAGACCCGCTGGGCTCTGGCCGTCGACCCGGCCGAACAGGCCACACTCACCGACGTTCTCGACAGCTGCCCAGAGGCGGTCATCGAGGTCACCCGCGCCCGCTAACCGCTCCCGGCTCGTCTCAGGCGGCGTCGGCGATCTTTTCCGTCCGGGATTCGTTGCACAGGCATGACGCCGCACAACGCCTGGTCGAGGGCGGAGCAGTGCGCCGAAGAGCTCGCCGACACCGCCTGCCATCTCGCCGACACATCCAGGCCGGATGCCTGAAGCAGGGAGGCCAAGGACGATGCCCTGGAGGCGATCGACACCCTCGCCCAAGCGCTGTCGACACTCGGACCTGAGTAGGTGTTTTTGAAGGTGGGCAGAGGACTGAGGCTCCGCAAAAAGGGATTCAGGGTTGAGTAGTGGCTCGCGTAGGGTTCCCCAGTTGCGAGCTGAAAAGGTGGGTCGTGGACGTGGCACCTCGGGAAGTGATGCGGGACCAGCTGGCGGGGGCGGCCCGGGCCGCACTGGGGGGCGGTCGGCAGCTGGAGGCGGTCGAGCGGCTCACCGGCGGCACCACGAAGGGCGTGTACCGCCTCACGATGAACGACGCCACGACGGCAGTCGCCTATCTGTGGGAGAAGTCGGAGAACTACTGGCCAGCGGATGAGGGCGATGGCGACCTCACCGACCCGTTCTCGCCCGGTGTCGGACTTGACCTGTTCGAGGCCAGCCACGCGCGCCTGGCCTCGCTCGGCCTGCGGGTCCCCGAGGTCCACTTGGTCGACCGGGACCGCACTCACTACCCGGCCGACCTGGCGATCGTGGAGGACTTCCCTGGCGAGGACCTGATGGACCTGTTCAACCGCGACCCGCGCGCCGCAGAGCCGACGATGGCCCGCCTCGCCGACGCCCTGGCGGCGATGCGACGCCATCGAGCGCCGTCGTTCGGCAAGGTGGCCCAGATCGACAAGGGAGGAAGGTCCAAGGCGGCGTCGTGTGAGGAGGCAGCGCTTGGGTTCGCGCTGCGCTGCCTCGCTGAGGCGGCGTCCCGTGACCGGAGGATCGCGGACGCCCGCGGCAGGCTGGAGGAACGGCTGCGTGAACTCGCCGCGGAGGTGCGGCCGCGTGCCGAGTACTCGGTCGTCCATGGCGAGCTGGGGCTGGACCACGTGCTGGTGGACCGTGCCGGTAACCCGGTCGTGATCGACTTCGAGGAGTTGCTGTACTTCGACGTCGAGTGGGAGCACGTGTTCCTGCGGCTCCGCCACTCCGAGGACCAATACCGGCGGTTGGCGGTGGAGGACCTCGACGAGGACCGACTCGCCCTCTATAAGCTCACCCAGCACCTGTCCCTGACGGCGGGGCCGCTCCGGTTGCTCGACGGAGACTTCCCCGACCGGGCGTTCATGCAGGGGATTGCCGAGCACCACTTGAACCAGGCGCTGGCGCTGGTCTGAGGTTGTTGGTCATCAGGGGGACATACTTGGCTTTTTTTTATCCCAGTCGGTGCGGGGGCTTTTGCGGGTGAGGCGTCGGGTCATCATGGTGATGAGCGCCCAGTTCAGGTGGCCTTCGGAGTGCTGGGGCAGCCGTTCGTAGTCGCGCGCGTTGCGACGCGCGTTCATGCACCAGCCGATCGTGCGCTCGACTTTCCAGCGACGGGGCAACACGACGAAGCCCTTGACCCCTTTGGGCCGGGAGACGATGCGCAGGGTGAGCCAGAGGCGGTCGCGGGCCCAGTCCACGAGTTCGCCGGCGTAGCCGCGGTCGGCCCAGACCTGGGTGATCTGTGGCTGGGTGAGGCGCAGGCGCCAGAACACGTCGCGGGCGGCGTCGCGGTCCTGGATGTCGGCGGGCGTGACCGTGATCATCACGGGCAGGCCGAGCGTGTCCACGGTGATATGTCGCTTGCGGCCGTTGATTTTCTTCGCGGCATCGTAACCGCGGCTGTCCTTCCCAACAGTGGAGGCTCCCTTGACCGACTGGGAGTCCACGATCAGCGTCACCGGGTGGGGGCAGCGGCCCTTTCTGGTACGGATCCTCCGGCGGAGCTGGTCACAGATGTAGGTGACGACCCCGGCCCGGTTCCACCTCCAGAAAAACCCGTAAACCGTCTCCCAGGGTGGAAAATCTGCAGGCAGAGCCCGCCACTTCGCACCGTTGTCGACGATGTAGCGGATGCCGTCGACGATCTCCCGCCGCGACCACTTCTCCGGGTGACCGCCGGTCGTGGTCTGGCAGGCCGGGATGGGCAGCAGGGGTTCGAGAAGGGCCCATTCGGCGACAGAGGTTGAAGCCATGGGCTACCACAGCCACGATGAGGTCCCAGACGAGCTGCGCGAAGCGGCACTTTCCCGCCCCTCCGTACCCCGCGCGGTCACGGATCAGGAGCACGTGGCCCTCACCGAGATCGAGCTGTGCGGTGACCTGATCATGGCAGCGGCCAGCGAGCCGGGTGAACGGCTCAGCTGGGACCGCATCGACGAGGTACTACGCGTGCGAAACGACGAGAACGATCAGGCCGCTCCATCCACCGCACACAGTGAAGGCACAGACCGAGCCCAAACGACGCGATGCTGACCGCGAACAGTCGGATGCCCGGGCTCTGGTAGCAGTAGACCCTGCTGCAGCTGTGCAAGGACCCCGCAAGGGGAGCCTGGAACATAGCCGGTCGGGTTGGTGACCTCCGCAGGCGAACCCACCGACGCCCAGATACCGGCCCCAACCACAGCGCCGGCACCCGGTCTGACGCCGGGACACGAGTCATGTAAAGTCAGGGGAGCGTGCTGATCTTCAAAATCCCAGCTCAGCAAGGGTATTCCCCATACGCGTGGGGGTCTATCCCTTTTCGCCCGTCTCTACAGCGACCAGTTCCGGGTATTCCCCATACGCGTGGGGGTCTATCGTACCGAGCTCTGCGCACAGGCCAGACTCACTGAGTCTTCCCCACCGCGTTGGGGGTCATCCCCCCGCCAGCAGGGATCCGGCAGGGTGTTTGGGTCTTCCCCACACACGGTGGGGCACCAGCCCAAGGCGTGCGCGTCGGCACGGGCAGTCCAAGGATCGAGCGACGCCACCCATGGCGCGGTCAGCAAAGCTGTCGGCGGCACTCGCCCAGCAGCCCACTTCACTTCTTCCTGCCCTGCGGCAGCAGCACCTCAGTTCCCTCCGCCAGTGGTCACCACCAGGTTGTTCCCCACGTCGGTTGTGGTTGCCCTAAGGGGTGCTTTCAGAAAGCCGGGTGCTTGCGGGCGAGTGTCATGCAGTGGGCGAGTTGAAGGAAGGCGTCGTGCATGTCGTCACGTGCTTCCCAGCGGGTTCGTAGGCGGCGTGGGCCGTGGAGCCAGGCGATGGCGGACTCGGCGACCCATCGGACTTTGCCCAGGCCCGAGCCGTGTGGCTGGCCGCGTCGGGCGATCTTCGGGGTGATGCCGCGCTCGCGCAGGCGGCGGCGGTAGATGTCGTAGTCGTAGCCGCGGTCGGCGTATAACGTGCGGGGCTTGCGCCGCGGCCGGCCCCGCTTGCCCCGCACCGGCCCAAGGCTGTCGATCAGCGGCAGCAGCTGGGTGACATCGTGGCGGTGACCGCCGGTCAGCGACACCCGCAGAGGAGTGCCACGGGCGTCGGTCAGCACGTGATGCTTCGAGCCCGGCCGGGCACGGTCAACCGGACTCGGCCCGACTTTTGGGCTGCTTCGCCCCCGCTTGGCCTGCACATGAGAGGCGTCGATGGTGGCGCGCGAGAAGTCGAGACGGTCCGCCGCCCGCAACCCGTCCAACAGCACCCGCTGGAGCTCCTCCCACACCCCGGCCTCCTGCCACTCGGCCAGCCGCCGCCAGCAGGTAGGACCGGAACCGAACCCCAACTCCTGCGGCAAGAACTCCCACTGGACACCGGTGTAGAGGACGAACAGCACGCCTTGGAGTGTCTTGCGGTCATCGATCCGCTTGCGCCCCGGGTACCGGAACCGCCGCTCATGCTTCGGCAACAGCGGCTCGATCACCGCCCACAACTCGTCACTGACCTCCCACGGCTTCCGCCGCGCCATGGTCACACCCCACAAAAGACGGGATCCCATACATCTCCACCGTGCCACAACACGATCTTTCTGCAAGGACCCCTAAGAGGTCCTAACAGAAGTTGTTGATCAAGTGACTTTCGACTTAGGTGGTCGTTGGTCTGGCCGTGGGGAAGCGTCAGTCGCGGCCGTGGATCGTGTCGGACGAACTGTGGTCGCTCATCGAGCCGTTACTGCCCGAGCCGGGGCCGAAGCTGGTGGCGGGCCGGCCGCGGGTGCCGGACCGGCAAGCCCTGTGCGGGATCCTGTTCGTGCTGCACACGGGCATCCAGTGGGAGTACCTGCCCCAGGAGCTGGGCTTCGGCTCGGGCATGACCTGCTGGCGGCGCCTGGCCGCCTGGAACGAGGCCGGTGTGTGGGAGAAGCTGCACGTGGTGCTGCTGAAGAAGCTGCGGTCGGCGAAGCAGCTGGACTGGTCGAGGGCGGTGATCGACTCCTCCCACGTGCGGGCGGCCCGACGGGGCCCAAAAGCGGTCCCAGCCCGGTCGACCGTGCACGGCCGGGCAGCAAGCACCACGTCCTTGTCGACGGGCAGGGCATCCCGCTCGCGGTGTCGCTGACCGGCGGCAATCGCAATGACGTCACTCAGCTGATCCCGCTGCTGGACAAGATTCCACCCGTGGCCGGCACGGTCGGGCGGCCGCGGAGACGGCCGGACATGCTCTTCGCGGACCGCGGCTACGACCATGACAAGTACCGGCGACTGTTGCGGAAACGCGGCATCCGGCCCGCGATCGCCGAACGGGGCCAGCCACACGGCTCCGGCCTGGGCATCTTCCGCTGGGTCGTCGAGCGCACCCTCTCCTGGCTCCACGGCTTCCGCCGCCTGCGCATCCGCTGGGAACGACGCGACGACATCCATGAAGCCTTCCTCGGCCTCGCCACCTGTCTCATCACCCACCGACACGTCCAACGCCTTTGTTAGGACCTCTAAACGAACGAGGGTGCCGGTCGAGCCCTGCTTCGTGGACTTATTCGGGACTCCGGGGCAACCGGCCCATACGGTTGGGTTGGTTGTGGCGGGGTGTTCGTTGTTCGACACCTCTGGGAGGGTGGACGTGCCAGCTGCTCCCCAGGTGGGTTACCGGCCGTGGTATCACGATTGCTGCCGGTGCCGTGTTCAACGGCACTCAAGATGCCTATGTGGGCGGTGAGTTGAAGGCATGCTGTGTGCCGACGGATTCGGACGCATGCCGGCGGGGTCGGGGTGTTCGTTGGCGGCGACACCTTGCCGATGAGGAGGGCATGCGAAGGCCCTCCCGACGATCTCTTGGCCGAGTCCGGGAGGGCCGTGCAGCGCATGGAGGCGCCGGTGCTCACGGTAGAGGCGGACGCGGCCCGGATCGAGGCCAGGTTGTTGTCGGGCGAGGTCGAGTGCCCGGATTGCGGGGGTGTGCTCGCGCCATGGGGGTGGGCGAGGCATCGCGTGCTGCGGGACACGGACGGTGTCGTGCGGGTGCGGCCGCGGCGGGCCCGGTGCTCGGGCTGCGGGGGTTCGCATGTGCTTCTCCCGGTGTTCGTACTGGTCAGGCGGGTGGACTTGGCGGACGTGATCGGGACCGCACTGGTGGCGAAAGCGGCCGGTTCGGGTGCGAGGACGATCGCGGCCCTGTTGGGGCGGCCGGTGGAGACGGTGCGGGGCTGGCTGCGACGGTTCGAACAACAGGCTGAGCACGTTCGCGTGTACTTCACGGTGCTGCTGGTCGACACCGGGCCCGATCCCATCCCGCCCGCCGCGTCGGCGAGCCGGTTCGCGGACGCGGTGGCGGCCGTGGTCGGAGCATGGAAGGCCGCGGTCTCACGCTGGGCGGATGTCGGCGAGGTGTCGCCATGGCAGCTGGCCTCCGCGGCGAGCCGGGGCCAGTTGCTGTCGCCGAGCTGGCCTTGATCGCCGATCAACACCAACTGCCCCTGATCTTCGCGGTGTTGTTCCTGACAGCCTCGGCGGGCCCATGACCGTGACGAGACGGTGAGGAAGGTGGACGTGCCGAAGAGAGATGACGACGAGGCAGCCCGGACGGAGAGAGCCCGGCGGATCGGCCTGTTCCGCTACATGCTCATCCGTGAGGCCGCCGACCCGGGCCTGACCGGCCGTCAGCGTGGTGCTCTGGTGCGCAAACTGGCCCAGCAGGAGCACATCGACGCCGACGGCCGGCCGGTGCGGATCACCCGGTGGACGCTGGACCGCTGGATCCTGGAGTGGCGCCAGGGCGGCTTCGACGCGCTGGTGCCCTCCCCGCGTCAGTCCCAGCCCCGCACCCCGCCCGAGGTGGTCGAGCTGGCGATGGCCCTGAAGAAGGAGAACCCGGACCGCACGGCCGCACAGGTCAGAAGGATTCTGCGAGCCCAGCTCGGCTGGGCGCCGGACGAGCGCACGCTGCAGCGGATGTTCCACCGCACCGGCCTGGTCGCGCTCAGGACGGCCAAGCCCGCCCACGCTTTCGGCCGGTTCGAGGCCGACCGGCCCAACGAGCTCTGGGTGGGCGACGCGCTGCACGGGCCGCGGATCGACGGCCGCAAAACGTACTTGTTCGCCTTCCTGGACGACCATTCACGGGCAGTGGTCGGGCACCGCTGGGGCTTTATGGAGGACACCGTCCGCCTGGCCGCCGCCCTGCGTCCCGCGCTCGCCGCCCGCGGTGTCCCGCAGTACATCTACGTCGACAACGGGAGCGCTTTCGTCGACTCGTGGCTGCTGAGGGCCTGCGCGAAACTCGGCATCAAGCTGGTGCACTCCGCCCCCGGACGCCCCGAAGGACGCGGGAAGATCGAGAGGTTCTTCCGCACCGTGAACGGCGAATTCACCGTCGAGATCGCCTCCGACAAGGGCGAGGTCGGCCGGGAGATCAAGGACCTCGCGGAGATGAACCGCCTGTTCACCGCCTGGGTCGAGAACATCTACCACCGCCGTGTCCACAGCGAGACCAGAC
Source organism: Streptomyces bottropensis ATCC 25435 (assembly GCF_000383595.1). NCBI lineage: Bacteria > Bacillati > Actinomycetota > Actinomycetes > Kitasatosporales > Streptomycetaceae > Streptomyces > Streptomyces bottropensis. Next base: position 5,568,726 of record NZ_KB911581.1, read on the forward strand.
AGGAACCGCTTCAGCGGTGGATGGCCGCGGCCCCCTTCCCCGTCCCGCGGCCGGCGGACCTGGCCGAAGCCTTCCGCTGGTCCGAGCACCGCCGGGTCGCCAAGACCGCGACCGTCTCGCTGCACGGCAACCGCTACCAGGTCGAACCCGAACTGGTCGGCCACAAGGTCGAGCTGGTCTTCGACCCCTTCGACCTGACCTTCCTGCGGGTCCGCCTCGACGGCAAGGACGCGGGCACCGCCACCCCGTTCCAGATCAACCGGCACTCCCACCCCAAGGCCAGGCCCGAGATCCCCGCCGAGGAACCCAAGCCGGCCACCGGCATCGACTACCTCGGCCTGGTCGACAACGCCCACTCCAACCACCTCGGACAGAAGATCAACTACGCGGCACTGGCCGAGCCGCCCGCCGAGAGCCTCGACCTAACCGACCAGGGCTGAGCCCATGGCCAGGCCCTCCACCAGCGGCAACTGGACCGCCTTCCTGGCCGAGCTGCACGGCTTCTTCGAGGTCTGCGACGCCTGCGTCGACCAGGCGCTGGCCGCCCACTTCGGCTTCGACACCGCCGTCGACTGGATCACCGTCTCGCTGGAGCTGTTCACCGAACACCTCCAGGCCCCACCCGACCAGCCCTCACCTGCGAACTTCCCGGAGAATCACCGTGATTGAGAAACTGCAGGCCCACTACGGGTTCGAGCGCATGCCCTTCGGCCGCAACCTCGCGCCGGGCATGCTGCACCGGCACGACTCCCACAACCAGGCCGTCGCCCGCATCTCCTGGTGCATCGCCGAACGCTCCATCGGCGTGGTCACCGGCGAGGTCGGCGCCGGCAAAACCGTCTCCGTCCGCACCTGCCTGGACGCCCTCGACCCGTCGAAGTACACCGTCATCTACATCCCCAACCCGCTGATCGGGGTCCGCGGCATCCACGAGGAGATCGTGGGCGCCTTCGGCCAGACCCCCTCTCACCTGGGCTCCCGCCTCGCCGTCCAGACGGCCAGGGCCCTGCTGTCCGAGCGGGAGGAGCGCGGACGCACCCCCGTCCTCGTTCTGGACGAGGCCCACCTGCTCTCCTACGAACAGCTGGAAACCGTCCGTATGCTCACCAACCAGGGCATGGACCAGGACTCCCCACTGTCCTGCCTGCTGGTCGGCCAGCCCACCCTGAGACGGACCATGAAGCTCGCCGTCCTGGCCGCTCTGGAGCAGCGGACTGCTCTGCGTTACACGATGCCGGGCATGACCTCGACCGAGACAACCAGCTACGTCGCCCACCACCTGAAGATCGCCGGGCGCCCGGACCAGCTGTTCACCGAGGACGCCCTCACGCTGATCCACACCACCTCGCGCGGCTATCCCCGGGCGGTCAACAACCTTGCCCTGCAGGCCCTGGTCGCCGCGTTCGCCACCGGCAAGAACCTCGTCGACGAGGCCGCCGCCCGCGCGTCCGTGAGCGAGGTGGTCGGCGACTGAGATGTCCGTTTCACACTTCCCGGTGTCCCGCCGGTCTCAGAGCACACGTGGATGTCAGTGCGTTGAGCTAACGTCACGCGGCATGAGTGATCAACAGCATGAGGTCATCGTCCGCCGTGCCCAGCCAGCCGATGTGGATGGCCTGGTCGCATGCAGCAGCGCGCTGTTTGCCGAAGATGCCGGGACGAGAGATCCGAGCGTCGACGTGAGTTGGCCTCGCGAGTTCGGACCTGCACGTTTCGCTGCCGGCATAGACGACCCGACCAGGCTCCTTCTCGTCGCGGACTGCGACGGGCAGGTCGTCGGACACCTCACCGGGTCCGTGGCTGAAGGATCTGCGATGAGGCCGGTCAAGGTCGCGACGCTCGTGAGCATGTATGTCCAGCCGGCCCACCGCCGCGGCGGGCTCGGAGCACGTTTAGTCGCGCAGTTCTCGGCCTGGGCGAAGGAAGCGGGGGCCGAACTCGCCGAGGTGACCGCGTACTCCAGCAACGCCGATGCGATCCGCTTCTACGAACGGAACGGTTTCGCGAGTCAGTCAGTGACGTTGCAGACCGCTTTGTGAGATCAGGCCGCAGCCGGCATCGCGGCCCGGGGATCGGCGCTCGCGCTGATCCCCGGGCCGAACCACCGGCACCTCGCCGAAGAAAACGACACCTTGCCGACGACCGCCCCGCCAGGATGCCCACCGGCGGGGCTTCGCCGTCACACCCCGTCGGCATCGTGAACGCCGCCTTCGTCGGCATTTTCAGCGCCGGGCAACACCGGTGCCGCACCGCCAGCTCCGGTGGCGGTGCGGATGTGCCCAGACGCCGGGGAGGCGTGTATGTGGGAATGCTTCTTCAGTCGGGGTGACGTTGGGTGGGGTCGAGGCGGCTGAGGACGGCGCGCACAAGGTCCCGGCTGTAATGAGGTAGCGGTGCGGCTGCGCTGTGTGGGGTGGGCGGGTTCGTCGGACCTGTCCTATCGGCCTCCTGTGGGCCGGGGCCGTCGTGCTGTTCCCAGAGCAGGTAGGTGATTTTGGCCCACTGGCGGAAGTTGCCGTGGCAGGCGACGTCGTCGATCCACAGCAGTTCGTCGGTGGGTACGTGTGCCCACAGCGGGTGGTACTCGGGGATGACGGTGAGGACTTCTGCGGGTGTGAGGGGCTTGTAGCGCTGCCAGACGAGGATGCGGGAATCCAGCGCCGGACGGTTCTTGATCTTCTGGTAGCAGGTTTCGGCTCCGACCAGGACGACGGCGAGGCGGGTGTCCTCGTCGTCCCAAAGCTCGCGGATGAATTCGAAGGCCCGGGTGTCCAGCCACTGCGCTTCGTCGACGACCAGGACGCGCGAGGTCTCTGACAGTGCTTCCTTGAGCATGGCTTCGCAGCGGGTGCTGTTGAGGGGGGCCTCGCCCGGTAGGTCGAGCTTTTTGTACAAGGCGGCGCGTAGGGCCTGGATTTTGGCGGAGCCGACTTTCATGCGGAGCGTGGTGTGGGGAGCGAGGTCGTCGAGGTGGCTGTTGACGGCGAAGGTTTTGCCCAGGCCGACGCCGCCGTGGACGCACATGATGGCGCCCTTGCCGGCGTCGGCGTTGAGGGTGGTGACGAGGTTGGCGTAGGTCTCTGCGCTGGCCTGGGTCAGCATGGCGCGGGCGCCGGGCAGGCCCATGTAGTGATAGTTGGGGTCGGTGGCCGGCTGGCTCTTGGGCGTGGTCGGGTGGGTCACTGGGTCTCCTGGGGTTTGGGGTCGGAGAGGGGTTTTGTCCAGCGGGTGGAGTCGGGCTTGGGCCGGTTGAGGAGGTCGGGTCGGGCTTCGGCGTGCAGGTCTGCTTCCGGTGTCTGCAACTCGCGCAGCTGGGCAGATGCTTGGCTGCCGGTGAGCCGGTTGAGGGGCTCGGGCGCGGCGGCGATGCTGGTGGCGGCGTAGCGGGGGTTGGCGTTCTTGCGGGCCCGGCGGGCTTTGGCGGCGTAGCGGTCGGCTTCGCGTCGGCGGGCGTTGCGTAGTGCGCGGGATTGCCGGGGGCTCATCTCGTCGCTGCGGAAGGCGGAGCCGCGGTAGGTGAGGGTGTGAGCGTCGTAGAGTTCGACGCGGTGGTAGTGGTGGGGTTCGTGGCGCAGGCGGACCATCTCGCCGGCGCTTGAGTGGCCGTGCATCCAGTCGCCGACGTAGTAGGCGCTTTTCCAGCGGACGCCCTTGCTGGTGATCTTCCGGGGTGGGCCGGCGTCGGTGAGGGTGTAGGTGTGCAGGTCGGCGGGGTCGAGGGTGTCGATGGGGGTGAGGTCGGCGTGCCAGGCTTGGGCGGGGGTGCACCGGTGGAGGCGGGCAATGGTGTGGTCGTTGTTCCACCAGTCCACCCAGTCCAGGACGACGGTGATGAAGGTTTCGTAGTCGAGGAGGTCGTCCAGGGCCCACAGGGGCTGGCCGCGGCGGTCGCGACGGCTTCGGGGGGTGTGGGCGTAGCCGGGCAGTCCTTTGAACAGCATGTGCTTGGCGGCGCCGTTGATGGCTTCGACGGTGCCTTTGAGGTGGGGGCTGTAGGGCGGCAGGACGATCAGTTCGGTGCCGAACTTTTTGAACGCCTCGTCCACGCACTTGCCCAGGAAGTCACGGCCGCGGTCGGTGCGGATCTTGCGGGGGATGCCGCCGAAGGGCCGGTGGTGATCCGTGCAGAGGATGGCGTCGCGGGCGGCGGCCAGGATGGCGTCCTGGCTGGGCTGGTGGGGCGTGATGGCCAGCCCGCAGATGACGGCGGTGGTGTGGTCGATGAACCAGGTGATCCAGGGTTTACGGCGGCGCCCGTCGACGTTGACGAAGACGCTGGCTTCGACATGGTCCGTCTCCCAGACGTCGTTGCGGTTGCCGTGGGGGCGCAAGGCGTGCACATCGTGTCGGCGGCGGGCGGCTTCACCCCCTCTGAGGGCGACACGCTGGCCGGGGCTGAGTTCCCGGTCTACGGCGCGGTAAAAGGTTGCCTGGGATACGCGGGGCGGGTTGCCAAAGATGCCGTCGGCGACGAGTTCGCGGTAGGTAGCTGCGGCGTTGCCGTTCCATCGGGCCAGGGCTTCATGCATGGCCGGCGTGAGGGTGAAGTGGCGGCGGCCTTGGGGGGTGTAGGTGCCGTGGTGGGCGTCGGCGTTGTCCATCCATCGGCGCACCGTGCGCCAGTGGACGTCGAACCCGGCGGCGACGGTACGGACATCGTGGTGAGCGAGGCGGTCTGCGGCGCGCAGGCGCAGCAGTCGGCGTACGGCGGCAGCGCGCAGGGAGGTGAGGTCGTAGGGGCCGGTGGGTGGTGGTAGGGCTGGCACGGGTGTTCGGGTGGCTTCCTTGGGGTGGTGGGCGTCGGGGCGGTGGGTCAGGCGGGGGCGAGGGTGAGCAGGCCGGCACCGTAGGGCTTGCCGCGGCCGATGCCGGTGAGTAGGGCGCGGCTGAGCTGGTGGGGGTCGGTGATGGTGGCCAGGCCGTCGAAGCGGGTCAGTGCGTGCATGGGGCCGGGAGAGTGGGCTTGTTCGCCGGGCTTGTGGGCGCGGCGTGTGCGGGGGAAGCGAGCGGGGGTGATGTCGGTGGTGGCCAGGGTGAGGCCGGCTTGGTGGGCGCGGCGCTGCCACCAGGCGAGGGCGTCGTCGCCGTAGAGCGCGACGATTTTTCTGCCGTGCTTGTTGTCGACGGGGTGGTGGTCGTCCAGGACGCGGCGGACGGCGCTGGCGTTGGCGGTGATGCGGTAGCGCACCGCTCGGCCGGGGGTCAGGGCCTGGAACATGGGGTGCAGGGGTCGGGTTTCGGCGGTGCCGTAGTGGTGGGGCAGGCGGGTGAGGTCGGGCGGCTGGTGGGACTGGACGAGCAGGGTGGGTGGGGTGTCGTCGGTGGCGTCTTCCAGGCGGAAGAGCAGGCCGGCCTGCTGCCGGGGGTTTTCGCCGAGGTCGTCGGGGGCCAGGAGCATCACGCTCTTGTGCAGGCTGACGGCGTCGGCCAGGTCACGGCGGGCGGCCGGGCTGCGGCGGTTGAGGCGGATCCGGGTCAGTGTCGCTGTGGTGGCGAGGGCGGCGGTTGGGGTGCTGGTCACGGGGTGGCGTCCTGGCGGATGTAGGCGGTCAGTTCGGTGAGTGCGGGCGGCGGGGCGTACAGGGCGGCGGGCAGGGGTTCGGTGGTGTGCCAGGTGCGGCGGGTCTTGTGGAAGCGCCGTGTGGGAGTGAAGTCATGGGGGACATCGGCGACTTCGCGTTCGCTACGCGCGGCAGGCACGTGGGAGGGCGGGTGTTCCCAGACGAAGGCGACAGGCACGGTGGCCTGGTCTGCGCGGGGTGGTGTGGTGAGGCTGAGCGGGACGTGGTGGAGGAGTTCACCGACGGGGTCGGGGCGCGGGCCGCCGAGGACGAGGGGTTCGTTGGGGAGGCAGGCGCGCCGGCCGAGGTAGGGGCCGAAGGCGGGTTGTTCGAGCCGCTGAGTGAGGTGTTCCAGGAACGGGTCGGGTCCTTGGACGGCGAGGGTGAAGACGGCGTCGGCGAGGTAGACCCGTTTGGTGATGAGGGTGGACTTCTCGCGGGGGCGGTAGGCGCCGCTGCTGGTGCGCAGGCCTTGGCGGTGCGGGCGGCCGCCGCCGACGGTGTGGTAGTCGGTGTGCCGGGTGCCGGGGCGGTCGACGCGGACGGTGAACGTCAGGTCGGTGTAGGGGGTTTTGCCGGTGGCCGGGTCGGGGGCGAGGGCTTCGTTGCGGGGGCGTGCGTCGGCGGCGGCGAACAGGCCGATGAGGGCCGAGCGGGAGGGGAAGGGGAGAGTGTCGCGGTAGTGGAAGGCGGCGTGTTCTCCGAACGACATCAGCGGTGCGGCCAGGCGCAGCAGGATGCCGTTCATACGGGGGTACCGGTGGGCAGGGCCGCGTTTTTGGTGAGGGCGTCGATGAGGTCGTCGAGGCCGGCGTGGGCGGTGCCGAGGTGGTCGACGGGGCCGGGGTGCAGGGTGGCGTAGCCGCAGCCGACGAGGCGGCGGGTGCCCAGCAGCCGGTTCAGCCCGGCGGCGTGCTCGGACAGGGCTGTGACGGCGGGGGCGGTGTAGCCGCCGCCGGGGGCGTGCTTGACGGGCTGCTCGAAAGCGGCGGCGTAGGAGACGGGGCGGCGGTCGCGGATCGTGTAGTGGACCAGGTGGGGGTAGGTGTGCGGGGCGGTGGAGGTCTTCTTCGCGCCGGGCATGACGTCGATGAAGGCGTCGGCGAACAGGCGCAGCAGGTGCAGAGCCTGTTCGTGGTCGCCGTTCAGGTTGCGGGTCAGTTCGGTGAGGTTGACCGTGGCGTAGCGGTAGAGCAGGCCGGTGGTGAAGAACGCGGTCTGCAGGTGGGCGCTGCCGGCCTCGTTCGGGGCTGCCCAGTCCTCGACGGCGGTGAAGTAGTCGGGCTGGGGTGAGCTGGCGTGGACGGTGAAGGCGGGTGCCATCTGCACGGCGCCGTCGACGTGGGCGTCGGGCACCTCGGCGAGCATGCGGCCGAAGAGGTTGATGGTCGCGGTGCGCCGGCGGATCACGGAAGCAACCCTGGGCGTGGGCAGGACGGCCTCCGCCTTGGGCTTCTTGCGGGTGCCCTTGGCCGGGGCGGTCTGTGCGGCGGTTTCCTTGGCGAGGGCTTCTTCGAGGTGCGGGCGGTGTTCGGTGCACAGGTCGGTGAGGTCGTCGAGGACGTCGCGCGGCAGGTAGAGGGTGGCCGAGGTGATGCCGCGCTGGTTTTCCTCGGTCTTGAGGCCTTCCGTGGTGGCCGAGCGCACGATCTGGGTTCCTGCGAAGGCGGCCAGGTCGGGGGGCCAGCCGGCCGCGCGCAGGGCGTCGGCCACCCGCAGGGGCAGCATGCGGGTGCGGGCGGCGTGCTCGTCCAGGACGTCCTCCAGGCGCAGGCGCACGGCCCGCTTCCAGGACTGCGAGGACACCAGGGCGCGGACTACGCCGCCCAGTTGCAGGGTCTTGGGCAGGTCGTCCTCTCCTCGGTTGAGGAGGGAGGCGGGCAGCGGGTGCAGGATGTGGAAGTCGGCGTAGCGGGCGGGGGCGTAGGCGGTCATGTCACTGCTCCTTGGATGTCAGGGTGTGCAGGGTGAGGAAGTAGTTCTCGCGCCAGCGGGCGGCGGTCTCGAGGTGGTCGTCGTCCCACCAGGCCAGGTCCTCCAGCAGGACGGCGAAGTCGAGGCGGGCGGCGCCGCGGCTGTTCAGGTGGCCGGTCAGCGTCCACAGCCTCGGGTGCAGCAGCGAGGTGTCGAGCCGGGTGAGGGTTTTGACGCGGTTGGTCATGGTGGCTTCTTTGAAGCCGTAGCGGGCCACGGCGATGGCGAGGTGGGTGCCGAGATCGGGACGGCGGCGCCAGGGCCGCTCAGCCGTGCTCGCCGCCGGTGCCGGACCCGACGGGTTGGATGCTGGAGCGGTGTTCGCGGTCGGTGTGGTGGCGTCCTGGTCCTTGCCGGGGGCAGGCTGTTCCGGCTGGTAGGGGCCTTCTTCGTGGGGCAGGTCGGGGTGCAGGGCGATGAGTGCGGCCACGGTGTAGTGGGCGCGGCGTGCTCCGAAGCCGGCGATGTGCCGGGTGAGGTGCTCGGGCATCCGGGAGCACTCTGCGACGGGCCGTCCGAAGCCCGAGTTGAGGTCGGCGCGGATGCCGTTGACCGCGCACAGGGTGATGACCTGGTGGACGAAGTCGTCGTAGTGGGCGCGGCGTTGCGCGGTGGTGACGGGCATAGGGGCGGCAGCCTCCGAAGGCGGCAAGAAAGAGTGGGCAGAGGGATGTGGTGAGGGAGGATCAGCGGCTGCGCAGGCGCAGCTGGGCCAGGGCGGTGGCGACGGCTTCCGCGGCGCGGAAGTGCTGGGCGATCGCCGGGCGGGTAGCGGTGCGCAGGGCGTCGATGGCGTCCGCGGCGAACGCCGCGCGGGCGCTGCGGGCGGGTTCGTTCAGCAGGTTCCAGAAGGTGGCCTCGGCGCGGGGCCAGTACAGGGTGCGGGCGCTGCGGGTCCAGGGCGGCAGGTGGCGGGGGCTGCCGGCGTTGGTGGTCTGCTTCCAGGCTTCCTGGGAGAGGCGGTCGAGGTGGGCGCCGATCTCTTCGGCGGCCTTGCGGCATGCGGCGATCCGCTCGGCCGCGGCTGGGTCGCATTCCTGCATCCAGGGCCAGATCGGCGGGGTCAGGGCTGTGTACCAGGTGCGGTTGGTGGTCTTGCCGTCCTGGTCGAATCCGTAGACCCGCACCCGCAGGGCGGCGCGCAGGTCGGGGGGCAGGTCGTTGAGGGTCGTGAAGGCGTCGGGTCGCTGGACGGTGTAGCGGCCTTTTCCGCTCTTTGCCTGGGTGCCTTTGCGGTCGTCCTCGTCGCCCGCCAGCAGCAGCGCGTCCAGGTCGCGCCACAGGGCCCGGTCGGCGTCCGCGCGGCGTGGTCGGTGGCGTCGGGTGACCGGTTCGTCCGCATGGAAGTGATGGATGAGGTACGGGTCGAGGGCCGGGAGTTTCTTCTGGGTGGCCCAGGTCAGGTAGGCGTCGGTCACGTGGCGTCCGTCCGGTGCGGGGATGAGGAGGACGGCGTGACGCGAGCGGCCGGTCAGCAGACGGCCCGGTGAGGACACCGGCGGCGGCGCGGTATCGGGGTCCGGGCCCTCGACGGGGTCACCGTCGTCGTCGGGGTCGGGGTGGGGCAGCGGTTCCTCCCACGGGCAGTGGTCCACTGTGTCCGGCCAGGACGAGTCGGGCTTGGGGATGCCGGCCAGGAGGGTCTCGTACAGGGTCCGGCCCAGGGGGTGGAAGGACAGACTCGAGCGCAGTGGGCCGGCTTTAGCCCGGTTGAGGGAGCGATCGCCTACGGTGCGCACGGACCATTGTCCGGCCGCGCCGTAGTAGTGGTGGATGAGCATGTGCCACAGCGCCTGGGCGCTGGGCACCGGCTGCGGGTCGGTGTCCGTATGCGGGCTGAGCCAGGAAAGGTTGTTGCCCTCGGGACGGCCGAAGACCAGCTTGTTGACGCCGGCGCGTTGCGGGCACTGGCTGGCCAGTCTCGGGTCTTGCAGGAACGGCCGCGCCGGGTGGAACAGGTCCCAGATGTAGGCGTCGAAGTAGGCGTGAACGGCGTCGGGGTCGAACCCGGCGGGATGCGCCAGTAACTCCCTTCGGCGGGCAGCCCACTGACGTGCCGTCATGCGCCCCGGTCCTCGTGCGTCCAGGCCGCTGACCCGTGCGGCCATGACCACGAGTAGGCGCAAGACGGCAGATGCCGTCGGCGGGACGGGAAGTGCCAGGTCCTTGATGAGGTGGGCGCGCAGCAGCACGTCCCGCCATCCCAGCTCCTCCTGGTGCCCGTCCGGGAAGAGGACGGGAATACACGGTTCTTTGTCGGTCTCAAAACGCGGGGAAGACACACAGGATCCATTGCAGGGTGCGAACAAAAGAGGGACTTCAGGGAAGATTCGTGCGCCGGGGCGGGAATTCTGCGCACGCTATGACGCCGGGGGCGCATCAGGGCGGCAGGAAAGAGAAGGAAGGGGAGACTGTCAGGGCGCGGGCCGGGTCAGGCCACACCGACGTGCCGCCCCGGCTACACGGGGACACCAAGGGTGTGGTGCACACAGCGCAGCAGGCAGGGCGCGCGAGACCGGACTCGAACGTCAGTCCGGCTCCGCGTTTCCATATTAGCTATAGACAAGCAGCTTCCGAACCACATAGTTCAGCCGAAAATTACCGGTCGGTTCCCCTTTTTTGAACGTAAGTCATTTCCGGACCGCACTCCTCAATCCGTGCCGACGGTGCGACAACTGTCACTTCTCATTTCAGTGTCACCGCCGGTTCTCGCTCAGATGTCAGGCATTCCTGTCTGGCCCCAGCTAGCGGCAGGGTGGCATCGGATGAGAAGCCCTGGCGGCCTGGGATGAGAATTCGCCGCCTTCTGTCTTCTGGCATCGCGCTGCTGCGTGCCTCGGGCAGGAAGATCCGGCCTTCCTGCAGCGGCGATGCCCGTGAGGGGAGTTCGGGCGGGCGGTGTGAGGCGGGAAGCGGCTCAGTCTTCGGTGTGGACGAGTCCCAGGGCGTCGTCGAGGTGCAGACGGTGCCGGCCGAAGCGCACCGGCCGGGAGGGGTCGCCGGCGTCCTGCGGGAGCAGGACGAGGTCGGCGAGGAGGGCGTGGCTGCGCCAGGAGGCGGGGATGTGGTGGTCTCTTGTGCGGCCGGCGACCCAGGCGGCGGGGACGGGCAGGGTGTGCTGGAGGATCGTGCGGATCTGGGCGGTGGTCGGTTTGCGGTGCTCGGGCAGCGGCCGGGTGCCGGCCGCGTCCAGAGTGAGGCGGCCGCCGGACATGCGGTAGACGGGCAGGAGACGGCGGGGCATGGCGCCCAGGCGGGTGGCGGCCTCGCGGGGGTGCAGGTTCTGGCGGTGCAGGTCGGACAGCGAGAGGGTGTCGTGCCAGGCCGGCACGAGGTGCAGGGCACTGTGGTGTTCCTCGGTGCGGGTGCGGGCCTGGTGCAGGGTGTGGCTGCGGCGCAGGGCGGCGTCGGTGCGGGCGAGGGCGTCGGCGTCTCCGTGTACGGCTTCCACGAGCTGCTGCACGTCGTCGGGCAGGGTGAGCGGCTGCTCGGGCCGTCGGGCGAGGTAGGCGGCGGTGGCGAGCGGCAGGAACGGGGAGTCCAACGGGCGCCAGGCGGGCGGCAGGAGGGTGCGGCCGCGGTGGTCGGTGGGCTCCAGGACGATCAGGCGGGGGACGTCGCCGCAGAGCCAGTCGGGCCGCTTGATGTGGTCGAAACGCCACAGGCGGCCCAGGCGTTGCAGGAGGGTCTGCAGGGGGGCCAGGTCGCTGACCATGACGTCAACGTCGACGTCCAGGCTCATGTCCAGCAGGCTGGTGGTGATGACCACCAGCCTTCGAGGGCGCTCGCCGGTCGCCGACAGGGCGGTGCGGACGCGGCGGGTGAGGGCCTCACGTTGGAAGCCCGGCAGGCGGGCGTGCAGCAGGAGCAGCTGGCCGTCGGGGCCGCCGTCCGGCCAGTTGAGGGCGGTTGTCAGGTGTGCGTAGGTGGTCTGGGCGTCGGCCATGGTGGCGCAGTAGACGGCCGCGCAGCCGCCCGAGCGGGCGACGGGGGCGATCTCCTGGGTGATGCGCCCCAGTCGGCTCTCGCGGGCCGGGGCGTCCTCGGGGTCGGTGCAGGAGGGGTGGCGCACCGGGTGGAGACGGAGGTCGGCGCGGCGGCGGTGGCGGTCGGCGTGGGCGTCGGCCGCGGCTGGGTCGATGCGGGTGAGGGAGGCGTCTGAGGCGGCGGCGTAGAGCCAGCCCGGGTAGGGGGGCCGGCAGTCCAGGTGGGCTGTTGCGGGGTGCGGGTGGCCGGCGCCGTCGAGATAGCTGCGCACGAGCTGGCTGCTGATGTGGCCGGGCAGAGTCGCGGACAGCAGCACCACGGGGCAGCCCAGGGCGCCGAGCCAGTGCAGCAGCCGGGACAGTGTCTGCCGCATGAACGGGGGCAGGGCGTGGACTTCGTCGACGATGACGGTCCGCCCGCACAGGGCCAACATGCGCAGGGCGCTGAAGCGGACCGGAAGGGCGGCCATGAGGGCCTGGTCGTGGGTGGCGACGGTGAACTGGGCCAGCAGGGCCCTGTCCCAGCCGCGCAGCCAGCCGTCGGGCACCGTGACGCGTTCTTCGGGCCGCTCCCCCGCAGTCGGCCTGCCCTCATCACCGTAGCCGTCGTCGCTGTCGGGCCAGTAGGCGTCGCTGGTGGAGGGTTCACGGGCGGCCAGGCGGTGGTCGGTGTAGGCGGTGTTGTTGTAGCTGTGACTGTGGACCAGGGAGACCGGGGCGTGCTCGGGATGGTGGGCCGCAACGTAGGCCTCGAGGAGGTCGTAGGCGGCATCCGTGGTGGCCATGGTCGGCAGCAGCCACAGAATGCCTGAGGTGTCACCGGAGGCGTTGAAGATCCGTGCTGCTTCCAGCGCGGTGACGCTCTTTCCGCCACCGGTGGCATCGGTGACCACCAGGATGCCGGGCCCCTTCTCCCCCACCACGGCGGGCAGTTGCCCGATCATCGAGGCCTGCAGGGCGTTCGGCCGCTCCAGGCCGCCGTGCGCCTGGGTGAACGGCACCTGCGGCAGAGTGATACGGACAAGCCCGGACTCCTCGACCACGCCGGGAGCGTCCCGGACGGCCAGGGAAAAGTGCTCGCCGGCGCCAAAGGCCGGCGCCTGGGCCTTGGGCAGCCAGTAGTGGCGCTGGCTGGCCAGCCGGTCCGCGATGACGCCGACCCCGGTGATCAGCACGGCCGCCGGCACCGACACGTCCGAGGGCACCGCGGTGGCGCCGGTCAGATGACGCAACAGGGCGAAGTAGCGGCGGCGCACGTCCTGCCAGGCCGACCCGCCCAAGGCGAGGTTGACTCGAGATGCCTTGGCTGCGCCATCGATGTCGACCTGCAGGAACCGGCCGTGATGGCCGCCCAGGATCTGCGCAATCAACACACCGGGGCTGTCGGAAGTGTCCGCCGGATAGCCTGCCTCGGCCAGCAGGTGCAGCACACTGTGCATGGACGCCCGCTCATGCGGCATACGCCGCCAGTTACCGGTGTCGCTGCGCAGGGTGTCACTGACCCGGGCCCAGGGATGCGCCTCCTGTTCCTGGAACGCGGACAACTTGCCCAGATCGTGCAGGCCAGCGATGAACATCACCTGGCAGCGCGCCTGAGCCAGAGTGAGCCCCAGTCCGGCGGCGATCAGCCGGCGCTGGCCGCGGGTCAGGTACCCGTCCCAGACCGCACCCGCGAGCGCCGCGACATCCAGCAGATGGAACAGCAGCGCATACACCGCCCGCTCTCCGCGGTCGAACTTGCCCCACGGCGACAGGTTGATTCCGTCGCGCCGGGCATCCTCCCGCACCCCCACCGAATGCTCCCGCTCCGCTCTACGTCAACCCACCCTGGAATCAGGGGTGTTTCACCCATCCTGCCGCATGTAGAGCATCTCCCCCGGTACGCGGCCTTGGGAGGTCAGGGTGTAGCCTACGATTCGATCTCACCGGTTTCCTCATCCCGTGAGGGTGCACCCCTGCTGGTCATCAGGCCGCTCAGGAACCTGTGTTTCCCCACAGCGTGGGGGTCTTTCCAGCAGTGCGGCGAGCTGTGCCATTCGCAGGCCGTCTTCCCCACACGCGTGGGGGGGTTCGTCCGCGCCGGTGAACACGACGAGGCCACATTCGACGTCTTCCCCACACGCGTGGGGTCTGTCCGCCGTCCGCGACCGTCACCACACCGATGCTGGGTCTTCCCCACGTGCGTGGAGGTCTGTCCAGGGTGTTGATACTGCCGAAGGTCCGCACAACGTCTTCCCCATACCCGTGGGGGTCTGCCATCGTCCAAGGTGAGGCCGACGGCGGGGTCCACGGCTTTTCTACCCTCACGTGGGGGTCCGTCCTGCAGCACGTCACCGTTCTCGCCCAATCTGCCGTCTTCCCCACACGTGTGGGGTCGTCCCACCCCGTAGTCCTTCTGCGTCTTCTTCGTGATGCCTTCCACACGCGTGGGTTCACCGCGGCGTCCTGGCCAGCCTCGAGACGCAGCGCGCCCGCGCCCTCGTTCTCATCGGCCGCCCCGCCGCGCAGCCCGGGATTCCGCAGGACACCGTCAACGGCGTGCTGCGTACCGTCGACAGCCATCTGGGCCGCATCGGGGTGCTGACGTACCAGGAGTTCCTGGACCACACCGAACGCGCACTCGGGAATGATGCAGCCAGCTGAACTGCATGGTGCCGCTGGGCAGGGCAGGCGAAGCGCGGACGACCCCACAGACAACGAAAGGGCAGGGAAGTCATGGTCGAGATGAGCCCGCAGCAGGCGCGGGAGTTCTGGAAGGCACTGATGGACAACGCGTCCTCGCTGGTCACCGACGCCCACACGCTGCTGACGGCAGGGTCCTTCGGGCGGGCGCGGTCCCTCACCGTCCTCGCGCAGGAGGAACTCGGGAAAGCACTGTGGATCTATGACGCCTTCCAAACCGCCTGGAGCCAGGGCGATGGAATGTCACGGACGGTGGACGCGCTGGCTCAGCACGGGCGAAGCCACACGAAGAAGTACCTTGCGTCCGTCGTCTTCGGAGACGAACTCGCCGAGTTCTGGGGTGACTACAGTGCCGTGCCCGGGGAGGGATCGGGCTATGCGGCATGGGAGGAAGCGCACCGCAAAGGCCAGGAGGAGGCCGAGTTCGCCGCCGGTGAGGCCAACCTTGCCAAGCAGCAGGGCTTCTACGTGGATCGCGGCGCGGATGGCACCGTCTCCTCCCCGACGGACATGGAAGCCGGCACCACGGCGGACGACCTGCAAACGGCCGCGCGCGTGATCGAGATGCTGCTCATCAGCGACCACAACCGCATGAAATCGGCTGCTACGCCGTATGACAGCACGCACGCCCAGCAGTTTCGGCTGCTGCCCATCTCCCACCCGGATGACTGGGCAGCATCCTCCGACGGGCCCGACCGTCCGGTCGAATACAGCGGCGAGTAGCCCCCAACGCGCGCGTGGGTCCGCTCCGTCCGGCGGCGCCAGCACCGGACTGCCCCGGTTCCCGGGGATGCCTCCCGGGCGAGTCAGAAGCTGTCCGATCGCACACGGTCGGTTCCGGTGCGAGCTCGCTGCGCCGCAAGGCTAGGTCGCCTCGCGGTACTTGTCCCGGCTCCATCGCGTCGTGGAGGGGAGGGTTTGCGGCCCACCGGCCCGGGGCCGACCGCTCCGGACTGCCGCAGCAGTTTCCGCGCCGCCCGCTCAATCATCTGTACTGGGTCCTCGACGTCACGGAAATCGAACCACTCGCCGCCCAGGGCTCGTACGGCAAAGCGTTCGTGCAGGCGTTCCTCCAGCCAGCCACCACCGCAGGAGGTCCACCGCACGACCAGCGGTGAACCGGAACCGGACTGCAGTGTCTTACGCCGCACAGGAACGTCCTTGGACACGCCGATCTTGACGGCCTTCGGATCTACCTGCGAGGACACGGCATAAACCAAGCGGTCGTCTCGGTCTTCCTGGCCAGGGGGAGCATCACGCTGCACGAGTCCGCCCAGGTCCTGGTCGTAGAGTTCCTCTCCACGCTCAAACTCCTCCCTCAGTTCCCCTACGGTCTCCTCCAGTACACCGCGCACCTCGCCAGCACTCACCGCTCCCCGGTCAATCAGCTCCAGCATCTCCATGACCGCCAGCATGTCTATCTCCGTGCGGGGTTCAGGCTTGGCTTGCGGGGCGCGGCCGCGCCTGTGCGCCACGGTCACGGTCAGCGAGACCTCGCGCAGCCAGTGATCATTGAAGCTGAAGTCGACGCTGAAACGTGCACCGCGCATGACGCAAGTCCTTCCAGATCAGCCGCTGCCTGCGAAGGGGGCCCGGCAGGCTCTTCCTTGAAGGCACCGCACGTCCAGCGTGCGGACCGCGAGTATGGCAGCGAGGTCTGACAAACGACCGCGTCTGCAGGCATCGTCCCTGGACGCACTCCCGCGGGAGGCCGTTGCCACAGGCCCGGCAGCTGCGGGTGCATAAGGAGGAGCTCGGGCTCTGCTTCATGGCCGGCCAGAGGTCCGGGCGTCCCGCCATCCTGAGTTCAGGCCCCGCCAGGCCCCCCGTCTTGCCGGGATCCCCTTCACTACCGCTGCCGTCCCCGCGGCACCCTTGAGCGTGGCCGCAGGACTCGTATCCGTCTGGCTCCAGCCCGCACTTTCCGTTCAACGACTGCTGTCGGCTGCAGTCCCATAGGTCAGCCCGCGCCTAACGGATGAAACCCCGCAGGCAAGCACAACCGGCACGCTACCGATGATCCCAACACCCCTTGCCAGTAAGTCAGTTCAGGTCGAACGGCGACGGCAGCGCTCGCCGGCAGCGACTCTGATCAGCACGGCCAGCTCATGTAAAGTGAGCAAAAGACAGTCGGCTTGTCTCCGAAACCGCAGGTGGACAAAAATCTTCCCCGTACACGCGGGGGTCGTTCCTCAAGAACCACCGGGACCACTCGGAATCCTCCGTCTTCCCCGTACACGCGGGGGTCTTCCCAGCTCCTCACAGCTGCCGAGGGAGTAGTCGCCGTCTTCCCTTACGTCTGCGGGGTCTGCCGTTCGCCAACCGGGCACAGCTGTCCGTCGTCGCATTCCCCACACGCATGGAGATCGTTCCCTCTCATGCACCCAGGTAGCCCAGCTGGAGGTCTTCCCATATGTATGAGGGTCCATCGCGCAGCAGGTAGCGTGCCAGTGATTGAGGATTGCGCTCCCCACGCGTGCGCGGGGGGGTCCTTTCGGGCTGGATCCGCCTGACTACCCAAAACAGCCCTCTCCGTTCTTCAGAGCCCCAGGTCACGAAGAGTCTTCCCCACACGCGTGGGGGTCTGCCCGAAGCAGGCCGAGCTGCGCTGGAGCGCTTCGCGTCTTCCCCACCACGCGTGGGGGTCTGCCCACTGGCCGATGCACGCCGACCGCGGCGCCTTCATCTGCCGCACACGCGTGGGGGTCTTTCCTCTTCCTGTGCGTCACCGCGTTGGTCGCGAGTGTCTTCCCCACCCGCGTGGGGGTCTTTCCGCCCAGCCTACGCGGCACCATTCGCCCGCGAGGCTTCCCCGCGCCCGTGGGGGTCTGTCCGCCGTGAACCCACCAGACCTCGCTCTGTGTTGGTCTTCCTCGCGCCCGCGGGGGTCTCTCCACGGTGACGCCTCCCCGGTCGTCCAGCCGCGCCTTTTCGCCACGCGCGTGGCGGTCAAGCAATGAGGCGGGTATCTCAGCCCCTCACTCATGTCGAGCAGAGTCTCAGGATCGCCCCCAGCTCTCGCCCTGCAAGAACAAAAAGCAGCAGGTCAGATGACCAGTCTCTATGGCCTTCTCGTTTCAGTGCGCTGGAGATTCTCACGCAATGTCACTAAAGCCTTCTCACTCGCTGTCACCACTTCTCCGTCTTGAACAGCAAAGATGCATGACACCCAGATGACAACTACCGGTGACACCGAAATGAAAAGTCGCAGTGAAGGTGTCCGCCGGGTGGGCCGATCACCAGGCGATGGTCAGCGTGCGCAGTGCCGAGAGCCGCACGAGCGCCGAGTCTGCGATGAGCCTCCAGCCCCGTCCCTCGACCTGGGGCGTATGCGGATATGTGGGCGGCACGGACGCGTTCGCCGTCGTCCGACTCGCGCGGCGGATTCCCCGGATCGACTGACCCAGAGCTTCCCGCCCCTGCCTGGGCGGGCAGGCGGGACCCGCCGGTCCATAGCCCGAGGGCCCCGCAGCACCACCCGTGCGGGCAGCCGGCCCGCACCACCACAAGGAAGAAGGAAAAGCCCATGGAAGCCAAGTCGCAGGCCGCCGCCAGGACCTCGACCACGCAGACGCCCGAGAACCTCGCCACCGAAGAGGTGGTCATCGCGGTCGACGTCGACGACGAGGAGTAGTCCTCACCACTAGTTCTCACCTGGGCGCCCTTCTCCGGCCGACGGTGGCCGGGGAAGGGCGCCCGCCCTTTCGAGGAGGTTTCAGCAGTGATCCATGTATTTGCCGGGCCGACCCTGTCCCGGCCTGAGCCGTTACTGACGGCGCCGCAGGTACGGTCCCGGCCGCCGGTGCGGCACGGCGACCTGTTCCCCGAGTCGGTCCCCGACGGCGACACGGCGGTGATCATCGACGGGCTGTACCACCAAGCCCCCGCGCTGCGGCACAAGGAGATCATCGCGGCGATGGCCCGCGGAGTCCGGGTGATCGGGGCGGCGAGCATCGGCGCCCTGCGGGCGGCCGAACTCGCGCCGTTCGGGATGCGCGGCATCGGCACCATCTACCGCGGGTACGCCGTCGGCGCCCTCTGCGGGGATGACGAGGTGGCGGTGGGGCAGGCCCCGGACGGCCAGGAGGAGTCACTGACGTGGCCGCTGGTCAACCTCAGGTACGTCCTGAAGACGGCTGCCGCGCGCGGCATCGTCGGCCCGGAGCGGGCGGCCTGGCTCCTGGCGGCACTGCGGGAGGTCTACTACCCGCAGCGCACCCGGGCCGCGGTGCGGGCCGTGTCCCGCAACTGCGGCGAGGAGCAGTTCGACCGGTGGCTGACCGAACGCCGCCGGCGCAACCCGCACTTCGGTGACCTCAAGCGGGCCGAGGCACTCAGCGCGGTCCGGGCCGCCCTGCGCAGCCCGCACCGCGGGGCCCCTGCCGAGGAGCCGACGGTATGGCGGACGGTGCACTTCCAGCGCTGGTCAAACACCTTCGCCCGCTCACGGGTTGACGGGCTAGACCTGGCCACCGAGGACCGGCTGATCTATCAACAGGCGTTCGCCCCGGAGTTCACGCGGACGTGGACGGCCTACCTCGAACACCGCTCGCTGCGTCCCCAGCACGGGCCGGGGCTGCCGCTCGGCACCCGGCTGCAGCAGGTCACCGGCGAGGGCGGGTCTCTCGCCGCGCATCAGGTGTTCCACCCGGCCATCGACCTACGCGACGAGGAGACCGTGGCCCTGCTGCTGGCCGAGGAGACACCCGAGGACCGCCAGGCGGTCGCCCGGTACGCCGAAGCACTGGAGAGGGTGCGCCGCAGTGTGGCGGGGTTCTCGACCGCGGCCGTGTGCGACGACCTCACCGGCCGCACGCTCCGGCAGATCTGGCGGTGCCCGGCCGGCGATTTCGACACCGTCGCGTCCGCCCGGGGACTGGTCAGCGGGGCCCGCGCCGTCGAGGCGGCGAAGCGGCTGATGCCCGGATTCATGGACGAGCGGACGGAGGCGGCCCGGTGAGGAGCGATGACGACATGGTGGTCCTGCCGGGCACCCTGCGGGCCCGGGGCCCCGAGGAGACATGGCAGGCCCTGACCCCGTATCTGCCGGGGTTCGGGATCACCCGCGTGGCCCGGCTGACCGGCCTGGACTGCATCGGAGTGCCGGTGTGGACAGCGATCCGGCCCGCCTCCCTGACCCTGGCCACCTCCCAGGGCAAAGGCCTCACCGACGGCCTGGCGCGGCTGTCGGCGGTCATGGAGGCCATCGAGCTGTGGCACGTGGAGCAGCCCCTGCCCATCGTCGCGGCCGGCCCGGCTGCCGAGGTCGCCCCCGCCTGCCCTGTCGCCGATCTGCCGCTGACCGTCCCCCACAGCGCGGACGATCTCGCCCGCATCGTGTGGGAGTGGACGCCCGGCACCCATCTGATCAGCGGCGAGCCAGCTGTGGTGCCGGTCGATCTGGTCCGCCGCCGGGCCCAGCGGCCCGAGTGGGCCCCTGATCTGCTGCGGGCGACCAGCACCGGCCTGGCGTGCGGCAGCACCCGCGACGAGGCCCTCTTGCACGCGCTGTACGAGGTCGTCGAGCGCGACGTGCTGTACCGGGACGGGTGGAGCGGCGGCGGGCGGAACCGGATGCTGATCGCCCCGCACACCGTCACCGACCCCGACGCCCGGGAGGTGATCAACCGGATCCTCGACGCGGGAATGGGCCTGGAACTCTTCCTCGTCGACGGCCCGTACGGGCTGCCGGTGTGCGTGGCCTACCTGTGGTCGGAGGACCACCCGCAGGTGTTCGCGGGCGGCGGCTGCCACGCCAGTCCCGGCATCGCGGCCACCCGCGCCCTGACCGAGGCCGCCCAGTCCCGCGCGGCCGTCATCGGCGGCACCCGCGACGACCTGCCCAGCGACAGCCCCGATTTCGGCACCCTGCCGCACCGGCAGGCCACGGCACGCTCGGCAATGCCGTGGCCGCACGCGACAGCCCACTTCCCCCCGCCCGGCGGCGGGTTCACCGGCCACATCGAGGAGGTGGCCGAGCGGATCGAGATCGTCACCGGACACGACCCGGTGGTCCTGGACCTGTCCGCGCCGGGCCTGCCCGTCCACACGGTGCAGGCCGTCTGCCCCGGCACCCGCTCACGGATCAGGAGGGCGATGCCCCGATGACACACCCCACCACACACCAGCCCGCACCCCTGCCGCCCACCGAAGACCCGGCGGACCACTTCGACGCCTTCCACGCCGCCCGGGCCCGCACCGATCTCGTCGCCCGCCTGTACGAGGCGGCGATGGGCGAGGACTACCCGCACGAGGTCAACGCCTCCAGCTCGTGTGACTGGCCCCTGCTGGGACTGATGACGACCCGGCTGCGGATGCGTCCCGGGCAGACGCTCGTGGACGCGGGATGCGGCATCGGCGGGATCGGGCTGTGGCTGGCCCGCGCCCTGAACGCCCGCCTGGACGGCATCGACATCTCACCCGTCGCCCTCGCCCGCGCGACCAGGCGCCGCAGCCGGTTCGTGCCCGCCGACCGCGCCGCCTTCCACGTCGCCTCCCTCGACGCAACCGGCCTGCCCGACCGTCATGCCCACGGCATCGTCTGCGTCAACGCCCTCTCTTTCACCCAGGACCGCGGCGAGGCGGTCCGCGAGCTGGGCCGCATCCTCGCGCCCGGCGGCCGCCTCACCCTCACCCGGTCCCTGCGCCAGGGCGCCGAGCCCGTGTGGGAGGAGCAGGCCCGTGCGGCCGGCCTCACCGTGGAGCACGTTGACGAACGCCCTGGCGAGCCGGCCATGTGGGAGCGGCTCTACCGGCTGTGGCTCGTGCACGCCGACGACCTGCACCGCGAACTCGGCGACCAGGCGCAATTCATGCTCCACGAGGCGCACCGGATGCTGCCCGCCCTGCCCGGCCGTCGTGCGGTTCTGCTGACCCTGCGACGCCCCCCGACACCGCACGTCGAGGACGAGGGGGCCGATAGGATGCCCGAGCCCGGCCGCCTCGCGGAGGGCGCTGTGACCAGCGAGAGGACCCCGCAGTGAGCCAGCGCAAGCACAGCCGCGCGGCGGTGTTCTCGGCAGGGTCCTGGGGCACGGCCGTCGCAAAGATCATGGCGGACGCCGGCAGCCGGGTCACCGTGCACGCCCGCCGCCCCGAGATCGCCGACGCGATCAACATCCGGCACCGCAACCCGGCCTACTTCCCCGAGACCGAGCTTCCCGCCCTGCTCACGGCAACGACCGAGCCGGCGGCCGCCCTGGACGGCGCGGACTTCCTGGTCCTGTCCATTCCCGCGCAGGCTCTGCGCGAGAACCTGACCGCGTGGGCGCCGCTCATCGGGCCGGACACGGTGGTGGTGTCGCTGATGAAGGGCATCGAGACCGCAAGCGGAAAGCGGGCCAGCGAGATCATCGCCGAGGTGACCGGCATCGGCGCGGAGCGGATCGCGGTGCTGTCCGGGCCGAACCTGGCAGGCGAGATCATGCAAGGCCAGCCGGCCGCCGCCACCGTCGCCTGCCCGGACGCTACCGTCGCCCGACGCGTCCAGACGGCCTGCCTCACCCCGTACTTCCGGCCCTACACCAGCACCGACGTCGTCGGCTGCGAGATGGGCGGCGCGGTCAAGAACGTCATCGCGCTCGCCGTGGGCATCGCGGCCGGCATGGGCATGGGCCACAACGCCACCGCCATGCTCATCACCCGCGGACTGGCGGAGACCACCCGCCTGGCCGTGGCCATGGGCGCCAGCCCGGTCACCCTCGCAGGCCTGGCCGGACTCGGCGACCTCGTCGCCACCTGTTCCTCACCGCGTTCACGCAACCGCACCTTCGGCACCCACCTGGGCCAGGGCATGAGCGTCGAGGAGGCCACGGCCGCCACCCGGCAGACCACCGAAGGCGTCAAGTCCGCAGGGGCCGTCCTCGAACTCGCCCGCGCCCACGGCGTCGAGATGCCGATCACGGACATCGTCTGCGCACTCCTACACGAGAAGGTCACGCTCGATGAGGCCGCCGCCGCACTCATGCAGCGGCCCCCCAAGCCCGAGCACTGACCCCCGGCGACCCTCGCGCGGCGCCCCTCACCACGTCACCCTCCCCATCACGGAGACCCCTTTCCCATGCACGCCACATCTGTGCTGTCCGCTGTCCAACTCGCCGTCACCGCCGCCCTCGTCGGATGGATGCTCACCGGGTTCACGAGCCTGCCCGGCAGGTGGCTGCGCTGGAGAATGTTCTGCCGCGCCCGCTTCACGATCATCACCCTCGACGGCACCAGGAACGGCCGCACCGAACCGGTGAACCCCTACCACTACCTCTCCCCGGGCAGCTTCCTCCTCAGCCCCGAGCGGCTCCAGACGATCATCAACCACCTGACCCGCACCGGCGGGTACGACCGCATCGACGGCCGCGGACGAGTCCTCTGCGCGCAGGGCGAGCAGCCGATCGAGGTGACCGACAGTGTGGTTCGTTGACGCCCTCGCCTCCGGCTTCCAGCACCCCACCGATCCCGGACGGCTCCACTTGTTCCGCATCCTCTACGGCACCGTCTGTACCCTGCGGTTCGCCCTCTCCTTCGGCCAGGACGGATGGGACCGGTTCACCCCCGGCTCGCTCAGCACCCACACCGCCGAGCAGCGCTACGGCCCCGCACGGGCCCGGTGCCTGACCGGCGCCTACCGGCCCGTGCTGATCGCCCGCACGGCCGCGGCCGCCGCCCTCGCAGCGGGCCTGGCGCCCCGGGCAGCGCTCGTGATCGTCCTGGCCGGTACCGCGATGGAACTGTGCTACCTCAAAAGCCCCAACGCCGTGCGCTACACCCTGCTCACCGGCGGCTGCCTCCTCGTCGCCGGCGACCTCGGCCACGGCCCGACAATCGAGCACGGCTCCAGCACGGCCAACACCTGGGCACTGTGCCTCCTCGTACTGATCACCACAGACGTCTACTGGAACAGCGCCTGGCACAAACTCACCTCCCCACAGTTCCGCACCGGCCTCTACCTGGCCCAATGGGTCCACACCTACACCCAGGTCAAAGACCGGCTTCCCTACCGGAGCCAGCACGCCATCCCCGCCCCCGTCCGCCGCCACATGGGCAACCTCACCAGCCGGGACGTCCGCCTGTGGCGCCTGGTGGCCACGACCGTCATCACCGCGGAAATCGCCCTGCCCCCCGCCCTGCTCATCGAACAGACCACGCCCTACGCCATCGCCACCGGCATCACGATGCACATCGCCTTCACCTGCCTCAAACCCCGCCAACTCATCACCTTCTCCGGCCTCACCACCGGCACCTACACAGCCTTCGCCCCCTGAGCTTGGCGTTTAACGTTGCAGGTCACCCGACCTGCAACGTTAAACGCCAAGCTGAGTGCCCTGCGCGGGTCTGTCAAACGAGCGGTGTAACCAGGGTGGTTGGAGTTACTGGCGGGCTGCGGAGAGTCGGCCGTCGAAGGTGATGTCGAAGGCGTTGAGGGCGGTCTTCCAGCGCATGGTCCAGCGGGCCTGGCCCTTGCCGGTGGGGTCCAGCGACATGATGGCCATGTAGACGCACTTCAATGCGGCCTGCTCGTTCGGGAAGTGGCCGCGGGCCTTGACCGCCCGCCGGATCCTGGCGTTCACGGACTCGATCGCGTTGGTGGTGCAGACGATACGGCGGATCTCGGTGTCGAAGCGGAGGAACGGCGTGAACTCCTCCCACGCGTTCTCCCAGAGCCGCACGATCGCCGGGTACTTCTTGCCCCAGGCATCGGCGAACTCGGCGAACCGGTCGAGGGCAGCCTCCTCGGTCGCCGCGATGTAGACGGGCTTGAGGACGCGGGCGATCTTGTCCCAGTCCTGGCGGGCGGCATAGCGGAAGGAGTTCCGCAGCAGGTGGACCACACAGGTCTGGACCGTGGTGCGGGGCCAGACGGTCCCGACGGCGTCGGGCAGGCCCTTGAGACCGTCGCAGACGAGCATGAGGACGTCGTTGACGCCGCGGTTCTTGATCTCGGTGAGGATGTGCATCCAGTGCTTGGCGCCCTCGCCGCCGTCGCCGGCCCACAGGCCCAGGATGTCCCGCCGGCCCTCGACAGTGACAGCCAGGGCCACGTAAATGGGCCTGTTGGCCACCGCCCCGTCACGGATCTTCACGTGGATGGCGTCAATGAAGATCACGGGATAGACGGCATCGAGCGGTCGGTTCTGCCATTCGGCCATGCCCTCGAGAACCTTGTCGGTGATCGTGGAGATGGTCTGCCGGGACACCTCGGCTCCATAGACCTCGGCAAGGTGGGCCTGGACCTCACCAGTCGTCAGCCCCTTCGCGGACAGTGAGATGACCATCTCGTCGACGCCTGACAGACGCTTCTGCCGCTTCTTGACGATCTTCGGCTCGAACGAGCCTTCACGGTCGCGTGGCACGGCTATCTCCACCGGGCCGACGTCCGTGAGCACGGTCTTGGCCCGGGTGCCGTTGCGGCTGTTGCCGCCGTTCTTCCCGGCCGGATCGTGCTTGTCATAGCCGAGATGGTCGGTGATCTCACCCTCGAGAGCGGACTCCAGCAGCCGCTTCGTCAGCTGCTGGAGCAGCCCGCCCTCACCGGTCAGCTGCAGGCCCTCGGCCTGAGCCCGGCCCACCAGCTCGTCAATGAGCCGGTCGTCCACAGACTTCGCCGACGCCGCCTCAGACGGCTCGCCGGGTTCAACCTCGGTCACGTTGTCGCTGGTCATCGATGCATCTTCCTTGATCAGGAGTTACACCGAACGTTTTACAGTCCCCCCTGCGCTGATAGGGGCCCGCCAAGGAATCTCGGCTGGTGCTTTACGAATGGGTGCAACTCTCCCAATAGGGTGACGTTGCATGGGCAAGGCTGCTTTGATGGGGCGAGCATCGGGTATGCCAGCGCAGCACTGCGCTGGTAACCGGACGGGTACTGCCGTCTCGCGGGCGCTGCCGGGGAAGGGACAGACAGTCGTGACCCCCCGAGATCACTCCCTGGGGCGTGGCCTCAGCCGCAGGTTGAGGCAGCGAAGGGCTACCAGTCTCGCAAGGTGCACTGCCGCCACGAGCCCCGCTTGTCGCCCGAGGCACTCGCGGGTCACACATAGTCGCTGGTCAGCTGGCTTAAGCAGTGCCCTGGGCAAGGCCCCCGCCCTGCCTGCCGCGCCTTCGCGATTGTCAGTGCCCGCCTCTATCCTGGTTGGCGTAGGGGGCGGTCGTAGACTGCAGATTTCTGCGACTGAAAGCCTGTTGCCAGGACAGGATAGAGACAGGGGGAGAGTCGTTGGAGACGGTGTCCGCGCTGCTGCAGGGGGCGCACGTGTGGGCACGCAGAGGGAGAGGCCAAGGAGGTGACGCGGGTGAGCAATGAGGCCGCAACCTTTGATGCCCGCGCGCTGAGCAGCCTGCTCTCCCGTAACGACGTCACTCCGTCTGTGTTGATAGAGCTCTTCGGATCGCCTGAGATCGGGGATGAGCTGCTGCAAGGCAAGCGTCTTCCTTCCCGGCGGGAAGCATCGCTCCTAGGGGCGCTGCTGGGAGTGGATCCCACCGTCCTGACGGGCGCGAAGAAGCCTTCACTTGGCGTGAGTCTGCGTCTGGGTACTGCGGAAGTCGAACACGATGTGGTCGAGCCGGTCGAACATGCCATGAAGCTTCTGGCAGCCGATCGACTGGCCGAGCATTGGGGCTTCACTACACCGACTGAAGACCTTTCCCGCTTTCCTGTGTCAAGAAGGCTGTACAAGCCGAAGGAAGATGGCAAGACGACTGCCGTCCGGCTAAGGGCTCAGCTCAATCTGGATCCGTTCGAGCCGATCGAGGATCTTACAGGCTTCGTTGAGGGCCTGGGGTGCCTGGTGGAATATCGGCCTTTGCCCACGAACGTTCACGGCATTTCAGTTCCAGAAAGTCGCGGGAGTCGCAAGACCTGGGCGATTCTCATTAATTCGAACGACTACTGGGCGCTTCAGCGATTCACACTTGCGCACGAACTGAGCCATGTCCTGTATCAGGACAGTGGGCAATTCATCATTGATCGGGCGCAGAATTCTCATGCCATTCCAGAGATCATCGCAGACTCTTTTTCTCGCCACTTCCTATTCCCGGAAGATGCACTGGAGGAAATTCTGGAGAAGCATGGCCCAGCGAAGGACCTGTCGGATGTGAACCAGGTCGTCGTCGATATCATGCTCTCCTACGGGATAAGCCGGCAGGCCACACTCAAGGCGCTGAGGGAGTCGCCGTACCCGCTGACGCCCTCGGACTCGCTGCTGGATCAGTGCGAGGACCTGGCGGTCGCGTCGATGATGGCCAGCGTGGGAGCTGGTGCAGCGTGGGCTCAGATGGCGGAGGCCGAGGGCCGACGGTACGCCTCACCCCGGCTGACCGACCACGTTCTGGCCGCGTTCGCGGGCAACGTCGTAAGTCTGCCGACGGTAGCCGACGTGATCGCGGACGGGGACGAGGGGGAGGCCGCGCGGCAGTTGAGCGCCGCGGGGTGGGACCTCGCCGCGACGCCAGAGCGGTAGCGGGCTGGGCTAACGCGTCAACGGTCACCGCAGAAGTGGCACACACCGGCGAGGGCGCGGCACCGGAAGGCGGAGGAGTCGGCCGGACGGACGTCGGCGGGCAACGTGCCGAAGTCGACCGTCATCTCGTTGAACGCTGTCAGGAGGTCTTCTTCCTTCATGTCCGGGTTCTCGCAGGCCAGTTCGGCGAGGATGTCGCGCAGGTTCCGCGCGGACACCCCCTGCCGCCATGCCACCCGGCTGGCGCCCCCGTCGTTGGTCAACACGATGGCTGTACCACCGGCCTTGATGATGTCGGTG
This sequence comes from Streptomyces bottropensis ATCC 25435, assembly GCF_000383595.1. Lineage (NCBI taxonomy): Bacteria > Bacillati > Actinomycetota > Actinomycetes > Kitasatosporales > Streptomycetaceae > Streptomyces > Streptomyces bottropensis. The sequence continues at coordinate 5,595,681 of NZ_KB911581.1, forward strand.
GCGACGAGGATGCTCTCAATCTCGCCGTTATGGCGCTTCGCCCTGTCCGCATCGACGGGACGCCACACCGTACCCCGCCGCTCCGCCGCGGCGCGGTCGAGCTCCCGGAGCTGTTGCTGCACCGTGGACTCCAGCTCGGCCGACTCCTCGGAGGGCTCGAGCACGGTGATGGTCTTGTCGTCGAGCTTGGCGACGAGGCGGTCCGCACAGGCGCCCATCAGCACCAGGTTCCGGCGTGCACGGGTGACCCGCGGGACCCGCGCGATCTTGCGGATCTCTTCCTCGACCGCCGTGGCCACGGCCACCGTCTCCCCGTAGGACTCGAGAAACATCTCCAGGTACTTCGGGCGGTGGGCCAGGGCGTAGAGCATGCCGGTATCCGCCAGAGCAGTGGTGACGGGACGACGACGCCGGGGAAGTGACGGATCGACCGCGTACCGACGCGCCGGCGGCAGGGACGGCCGGGGCCGAAGGTTCGCGCCGCGGGGCAGCATCCCCCCGGGGGTGGGTAGCGGCCTATCCAACTACCCTCCCGTAACGCACTCGTACGACCTCGTGCCGATATGCTCCTCACGCAAGCCTAGCCCTCTGCCGGTCTGCCGTGCACGTGTTCTCCGTGGGGCTACTCGGACAAGCCCGTCTGCAGGCCAGTGCACGGCTCGTCATACACATGCGACTGCTCGCCAACACTGCTCTGGGCGTCCGCCGCGTCAGGGCACCACCGCCTGACGGGACACCAGGTGCACTGACGTCCGGGTGACGGGGACCATGCAGCGTCCCGAATCCAGGAACTGGCCCGCTGGCGGACCTCGGCCCGCGCCATGCGGACCACGTCCTGATCACGCTCCAAATCCCAGGAGAACACCCGTGTCTCCTCTGGAGTGATCACCTCTAGTTCAATTTTGGGAAGTCCTTTGGATTCACCGAAGGCATCTTTCGCGGTGAAGGCTATATTGATCAGCCAAGGGACCGGAAAGAAGCGATCGAAGGCGTCACTCTCGTCTGCAGGCATCTGCGTTGTCGTCTTAGTTTCGCGTACGAAAATTCTTCCGCTCGCGTCTCGGTAAACCAGATCAGGCTGGGAAGCGATCACCACGTCCGCGTTTTCATCGTATCCGTAGACCGAGGGTTCGACCGAAACAACTTTGGCACCATCATCGGACAATGGACACGAACGAGCATGCGCGATAAGGAACTCACGCACCTTGCCATATTCTTCTGCAGTGAGGGTTCCCGTGAATACCCCGGTCTGGCCGTAAGGCGCGACGTCCTGATCGGTACACCTGGTGCCGCGCGCGTGAGCTTGAGCAAGCCACCTATGGATGGCGCGGCCACGGTCCGACGCGTCCGACGAGGTGTTGTCCGCTGGCAGCCTGAACTCCGACTCGAGATACCAGCGGGAGGGGCATTTCAAGTACAGCTCGAGATCGGCAGCGCTCACCGAGCGGGTGTGCGTACCCGGCCGTCGCTGGCCAAGACAGCCCGAAAGGTCCTGCAGGCTGGGACAGCACCCCGCCAGCTTGCACTTCTGGCACGGCTGACCGGGGCGGTAGCCGACGGGCTCGACGAGGCCCCTGATAACAGGGCGTCCATGCGCCTCGTAGCGCGCGCGGACCTCATCCGGCGTGCCCTCGAAGACGACCGCGGTGGAGCCGTCGAACAAGCCGACCTCAACGACACGGATCCTCGTAGGCGGCATCCGCATCGGCACGCCGTTAGCGATGTAGGCGGCGACCGTCGCCCAGCGATCATGTTCCTCGGTGCTGCCGCGGGCCTTCTTCACGCGCAGTCGTCGGACCTCCCGCACTCCGTCGGCGCTGCAGTACAAGGTCGCCCAGACGATGACCTCTCTGCCCTGCCCGCCGATGACGGGGTCAAAGGCGACGAACCGCATCTCCCCGTACTGCGCAGCGAGTTCATCGTGCGCGTCCAGATACTGCTCCACCGCGTGCGCAACGTACCTTCTCAGCCCCGGATGGAGATCGGCACACTGTGCCATCTGCTCGCGGAGGGCTTCCTGCAACCCTTCCCAGGTGGCGGTGCGCTCATCACGGTGGAGCGCAACGATGATCTTCCGGATCACTCCGAGCATGAGCGGATCGTCGCCGTAACGTCGCTCCCAGCCGACCGCGGTGAAGCGTCGACGAGCCTTGGCCGCCGAGAAGACACCGCAGCGGGCGGCGTAGCTCTCCGCGTCAGAGGCCCATACCCGAAGGGCCCCCTCATAGCGGCTGAGCTGCTCCCGCGGGTCCAGGGTCGACACTGACCACACCCCCTATTGCGTGGACCATCAGGAGTTCCTGCAGACGCCGCAGTATAAAACCGGCACGGAGCATGGGGGTTTCGGTTTGACAGCGGCGACTTCGTCGCAGCACCAGGTCCACGGTGCGCATAGCGCACCCCGGACGCTGCTGCTCCCCGCCGTCACGCCGCCATCATGCAACGCTGTGCCTTGGGCCAACGAGCTGTACTGGGTTGCCTAATCACACCGGCCGGGCCGTGCCAGCTCTCCTATCGTCGTCTCCAAAGAGTTGAGCGCTGGTAGGAGATGTGCATGCTCCGCGCCGTAGGCAACCATGTTGCTGCCGGCTTCGAGGAACGCTCGTACGTCGGCATACTCAGCGGACAGCAGTGCAGATCCCTCCGGCGAGGAGAGCCGAAGAAAAACCCGTGGCCGTCCTCGCTTCCCAACGTCGGGCCAGACACTGACGTCGCCGAGCCCGTTTCTGCGTTCCAGGCCGTCTCTCAGGAGGTCCCTGGCAAAAATCCACACCGTTTCGCCCTGGTCGTCTGCCCGAAAGCGTGCTTCCACTGCGTAGGGGTCAGATACGCGATATGTCAGCCGGGTGTGCAAGCTTGAGGTCAGCGCCAGTGACTCGCGTTCCTCGATGTGGAGCAACATAGGCAGTTCGGCAGACAGTTCGTGCACCCCGCCAACCAGCGTCTGCCGCAGCGTCATTCCGCCTGAGGCGGCCGGTTGCCTCCGGTCCCGACCTGTTCTGCTGCTGTCTCGGGCGCAGCGAGGGTGTTGAGGCGCAGCACCTGTCTTCGGAAGCAGCAGTCCGCCGCCGACCGCCGTGTAAGCGCAGGTGGTGAAGCGCGCGATGTGGAGGCGTGCGGCCGGTGCAGGATGCACAAGAAGCCCCGTGGGTGTGGCACTGAACAAGGGCTGCGCGGGATGCGCCCATGGCTCGATCATGTGCCGCAGGTTCTGCAGTCTCTGCTGTTTCCGCCCCGCCCATGCCCAGCCGAGCGTGTGGAGTGTAGGGGATGCGTGCATCTGGATGTCCGGCGCGAGAAGCTGCATTGCCTGTCGGCATGCATCGGTGAAGGAGGGGATCGCCTGTGGTTCACCGCTTGGGCTGCGCAGCACGGAGACCAGCATGTCGTGCCATGGCTGCGTGTCCTGGCGCCTGGAGAAGATCACCGTCCCGTCGCCACGAGGGATGCCGCGTTGTGCTCTGCCTGACCTGACGGCTTCGTCGAATCCGCCCGTCGGCCTCAGTGTGCTGCGGAGTAGGTCGGCTGCCGAGGGATCCATCCAGAAGCGTGGTGCAAGTAGTTGGCGTCTGCTGCCGAGGCTGAGGTGCCGATAGGCGAGGAGAGCAGCCAAAACCGCGCTCTTGCCGGTGCTCGTTGCCCCGATCAGGATCCCGCAGCGCAATAGCTGGACTTCCTGCGCTGCCTCTTCCGCATCCGTGGGCGCGGCAGGGCGGCTGTCGGCTTCGTCGTCCGGCTGCGGGTATGAGGTGTTGTCGGGCATGCCGAGCGACTTCGGTGGCCGGCTGGCAGCGTGCGCCATACGGCGCCGGGCGGTGGCGGGAATGTCGCCGGTGGTGGCGACGACGTGCGGGGCTCCCAGGCTGGAAGCGTCGAGCAGCGCGTCGAATTCTTCATCGGTCGCAGCGAGGTGGTCCATGGGTTCGCCCTTCCGGACGGTCATCGTGCTCCCCCTTCCCCGAGGTCGGACTTCTCGGCCAGGTCGGTGAGGATGCGGGCGCGGAGTCGGCCGATGCGGCCTTCCAGCGCCTTCTCGGTCAGCCCGACCTCGGCGGCGGCCTGCTGCTGGGTGTGGCCCAGCGCGCGCAGGGCGAGTCCTCTGCGGACCTTGGTATCGGTGATGTACGGGAGGATGCGCTTGATTTCGTCGTGGGTGGCTGCGGCGTAGAAGGGGTCGGTAGCGCGCTGATCGGGGATGTCCCGGTCGCTGGACGCTCCGTCGTCGCTTGGGGGCAGGACCAGTTCAGCCTGCCCCAACTGCACGCCGCGGAACCAGCGGATATAGACGGTGCGGAAGGAGCGAATGGAGGCGCCGACGAAGTAGGTGGCCAGGCTGGCGCCGCCGTACGGGTTCCACTTGCCGCGGATGAGACCGTGCTCGAGGAACAGGTCCAGGCCGGCGACGACGGTCTCGGTGGCGACCTCGGAGCGGGCGTCGGCGTCCCAGTCGGGTGCGGTCATGTGAAGCGGGACGGGCCGGCCGGCTCGCCGGGACTGGGCGAAGATCTCGCCGGTACCCGTCCACTTGTTGATGGTCAGCCACCCGTACTCCATCAGCCGGGTGGTGGTCTTCTCGTAGCGCGGGCCCTGGAAGTTGTCGGCGCGCAGGATGTCGACGATGCGGACCTCTGCGGCACGGCGCGCAAGGCGGCCAGCTTCGTCGGAAGGGGTGGCGGCGAGTGTGTTCTCCAGGCTCAACAGGCCTGCGGTGCTGAGCTCCTCGAGCTCTTGGTCCTCCCGCAAGAGGCCCTGAAGGGCATCCCCCAGGCACATCTCATCCGGCACACTCGCTCCCTTGCGCTCTGCCGCCCCCGTGGGCCCGCTTTTCAGCCTGTCGCAGAGGTCATAGGCCCCGGCTGCACCTCTCCCCTCGCCCAAACCAAGAGAAAATTATGAGACTCACGTCACACCCTGGTGGGCGGGGGGAAAGCGGCGGCTGATGGCTAGAGCATTCACGACCACACGCCCCGCCCGGGGCGAAATGCCACCAAGAGAAGCGGACTTCACCATGACCCACGACACCCAGCAGCCCGCCGGCCAGCCGCTCCTCGGACTGCGCAGCGCCATCGTGCTGATGCTCGGCGTCCTCACCGGCACTGGTGCCGGCGTGCTGACCTACCTCGCCCAGAGCTCGCTGCCCGCCGCCGGCCTCGCCGCGGGTGCCGGCTTCGGAGTCGGCGTGATGTTCTTCCACGCCATCATCGGCTGACCTCGCCGCGAACCGGGGGGTCTTGGGGGCAGCAGCCGAGTCTGCGACTGCCGCCCCCAAGACCCCCCGTCTTGACGGCTGTCTGAGCCACTTGCAGGCGAAATGCCGCAGGTTCGGCTGACAAAGGTGACCAAGGCGACCACACTCTGTGTCTAACAGATCATCAGACGTATCGGGGGATGCCGCTGTGCCGGTGAACGCGGTGAGTGCGGGGAGAGTGCGGATCGCGGCGGTGAACGCGGACGACGAGCAGCTGCTGGCCGCTGTCATCGGCCTGGGCGACCGCAATCGCAAGACGCTGGGGTTTTTGCCGCACGCGGCGTTCCGGCAGGCCGCGCAGGCCGCCACGTTGCTGGCCGCCGTCGAGGGCAGTCGACTGGCTGGCTACGCCCTGTACGGCCTGCCCGGCGACCGGGTCCGCCTGACGCACCTGTGCGTCGACGACCACTACCGCGGCCAGGGCATCAACGCGGAGCTGGTCAACGCCATCTCCGAACGGCATGCCGACCGGCTGGGCATCACACTCAAGTGCCGCAAGAACTACGGCCTCGAGAAGATGTGGACCCGGCTGGGCTTCCAGATGCGCACGGAGGTCGCCGGCCGCGGCCAATCACGTGAACCACTGGTGGTGTGGTGGCGCAGCCACGGCCATCCCGACCTGTTCACCGACATCGAGTCGCCGGCGCTGGTGACAGCAGCGATGGACTGCAACATCTTCGCCGACCTGCACAGCTCGCTCCCACGAAACGGCGCGCAGGAAACCAAGGCCCTGGCCGCCACCTGGCTGGTGGACCTGCTCAAACTGGTCGTTCTGCCACAGCTCGTCGCCGAGATCCATAACAGCGGCCATGCCGCCGAACGCAAGGTCCAGATCCATGCGCTGATGGGCTATCACCACCCTGAACTCGAACAGATCGACGAGGACCAGGTCCTCAGGAACTTGATCGAGGCAGCCTGGGAAGACCTGGGCATCGAGCTGCCCCGCACGCCCAATGACAGCGCAGATCTTGCCTATGTCGTCCAGGCCCACGCCGCAGGCGTGCAACTGCTGGTGACCCGCGATGAAGGTCTGATCGCCCTCAGCCCTGTGGCGGAGAAGGTGTGCGGGGTGCGGATTTTGGGGCCGACCGACAGCGTGCTGGCCATCGATGAACTGACCCGCGCGCAGGCCTACCAGCCTGGCAGCCTGCTAGGTACTGCCATGACCACGGCAGCGGTCGCCGCCGGCCAGGAGCAGCAGCACTTGGTCTTCCTCAACAAGCCCGCCGGCGAGAAGCAGAAGGCCTTCAAAAAGCGGCTGCGGGACTTCGCCGCCCTGCCGGGCCGGTGGATTCGCCAGCAGATCACCGACCAGGACGGTCGGCTGCTGGCCACCTACTGCCACGAGATCCGCGACGGCGAACTGCACGTCTCGCTGCTGCGCGTGGACGAGCAGCATGCGCTCGGCGCCACTTTGGCCCGGCAGCTTCTGTTCCTGCTGCGGCAGCGCTGCCGCACCGAGGGCGTCGAAATCCTCCGTCTGAGTGATCCCCATTTGCAGCGGACAGTCCGGGCGGCCGCCGAGGAGGACGCCTTCCGCCCGGCCGGCGACAGAAGCCTCGTCGCGCTCGTCCTGGACCGGCTCACCGACACTCCAGCCCTCGACGCCCACGCGGCCGAACTCGCCGAACGGCTCGATCTGACGCTGCCTCCGCTCACCGCTCCGTTACCTGCCACCGCCGCGTCCGCAGTCGAACACGCCTGGTGGCCCGTGAAGATCACCGACGCCGAGCTGCCCACCTTCCTCATTCCCGTCCAGCCGCGCTGGAGCTACGAGCTGTTCGGCTACCCCGAAGGACTCCTCGCGCGCGACCACAACCTCGGCCTCAGCCGCGAGCACGTCTACTACCGTGCCCCGCTCCCGCGCGGGGAGAGCGCCCCGGCACGCATCCTCTGGTACGCCAGCAGCGACGACACCATGAAAGTGTCCGCTGTCTTTGCCTGCTCCAGACTCGAGCAGTGCGTCATCGACGACGGCGAGCGCCTTTACGGGCAGTTCAAGCACCTCGGCGTCTACCGTCGCAAAGACGTGCTGGAAACTTCCGAGAAGTACGCGGGCCAGGCGATGGCCCTGCGCTTCTCCGACACCGCACTGTTCCCATCCACGGTGTCCCACCGGCGACTTGTCGAACTCGGTGCCAGGCACGGGCAGAAGGTCAACGTACAGTCGGTCTCCAAGATCTCACCCGACCTGCTCCGCGCCCTGTACGAGGAAGGCCACCGACTGCGGTGAACACCCCCGAACGAGCCCTGCTGCTCTCGCTCCACCCGCGGTTCGCCACAGCCATCCTCACCGGCACCAAGACCGTCGAACTACGGCGCCAACGCGTCGCCGTCCCCCCCGGCACACCGGTAATCATCTACACCACCTCACCCGTCATGGCACTGACCGGAACAGCCCGCCTGACCGGCGTGGACACCGCCGCCCCCGGACAGATCTGGCGCCGCCACCGCAAGAACTGCGGCATCAGCAAAGCCGAATACACCGCCTACATGGACGGCGCAGCCCGCGCCTCCGCCCTCCTGTTGGACTCCCCCCGCCCGCTGTCCAGCCCGGTCCCCCTCGACCACCTCCGCACCACCAGCGCCTTCCACCCCCCACAGAGCTACCGCTACCTCACCACCGAGACACTGCAGCACCTGGTCGCCGGACACGACGCCGCCGACGAACTCCTCGACCAGCTCCCCACGCCACCTCCCCGCCCTGGTAAACCTCACGTCGCTCCCCCACACCCCACGCCCGCGCGAACACCCGACCCCCTGCGCTCGGCAATGCTCGTCACCAGCGCGCCTACGCGATAACCCGCCCGAAAGAGCGTCCGCGCCGTCACCGCGCGGGCGCAAGACACGCGCCGAACGGCCGTGGCCGGGACATCCCGCTGAAGAGGCGTCCACCGCCGGGAGCGGCCCTGACTTGGCCCGTTCCTGGCCGTCGACTACACCAGCCCCCACTGCACATCTGGATCCACACCACCACCTTCCCTGGCGAACGCGCCCGCCCTGAACGACAGACGCGAGAGTGTGGTGACATGCCCCCTCATCCCGGCCTCCTGCGGACCGCTCCTCTGCAGGGTGAGACGACCGCGTCGCTGATCTGCCGCTTAGCCGGCAGCTACGGGCTGGAGGCGAAGACGCTGCGCTCCTGCTGGCAGTGGCGCAACTACCCTCCGGGGCACGACGGCGGGGGCGCGCGGGCCGACGCCGAGGTGCTGCTCAACGCAGTCGGACGGCAGCTTCTGGCAAGCCTGTGCGGCGTCGAGGAGAACGTCCTGGCCCGGGCGTTGCCGTCCTGGGGACAGGAGGACGCCAAGCTGTCGGCCGGAAAGGACGGGGTGCCGTCGGCGGCGTGGCGGACCGGGGGCGCGGTCGCCGGGCCGGTGGCGTTCGGCTGCCGCCTGTGCGCGGCCCGGCGTACGGGGACGGCCGTGCGGGTGGTGCGGTACGTGCCGCGATGGGAGCGGGTGTGTGTCCGGCACGGCCGGTGGCAGTTGGATGCGGACGCCGACCAGCCCCTCGAGCACCTCGACCTGCGGGATCTGCCGGAGGTGACCGCGGCGCAGCGGCGGTGGACCAAGGTGGCGCGGCGGGCGGTCCGGGCCGGAGCCGAGCCGGCAAGGGTGTTCGCCCTGTCGCATGCGGTGGTGGCCCGGTGGTGGGAGCAGGGCCTGCATTGGGAGCGGGAGACGATCTGGCCGCGGCGGCTGCACCAGGTCGCGGGCGGTAACGCCGGCGGTGATCTGGAGCGGTGGCGGATCGTGGGGCGGGACGCGGTCGTCTTCCCCGAGGTGGTGGCCGTCGCCGACGCGCTGCTGGACCCGGCCATGGCCCAGCTGGCGTGGACCGACAGCGGCGCCAAGCAGCCACGGCCACTGCCCGCCGACGGCGCGTTTTGCCGCCGGCTCGGCGAGCGGGTGGACCGCCCGTGGCTGGGGCCACTGGCCGCGACCGACTACGGCGGCCCGCTGACCTCCTGGATGGGCAGCGTCATCCGTCTGCGCCGCGGGACTGGCGGACCACCCGGATACGACAACGACCCCTGGTGGCTGCGCCAGGAGAACCAGAGCGCGACCATGGCCGGGCAACTGCGGGTGCTGGGCAAAGAGAAGAAGGCGCCCGGATCGGGGAGGATGTGGCGGGCGACGGTGTCCGCCGAACAGCGGGCGCTGATCACCCGGGCGATCGAGGGCGCCGAGGAACAGCTGCTCCAGCTGCGCAGAGTGCAGACCGGGCCCACCGCCGACGTCGCCCGACAGCTCCTGCGCAACCTTCGCCACAGTGCCACCCTCATCGAGAATGCCTGGAAGCGGACTGCCTTGGCGGCCGCGAACGCCGGGATGCCCCTGGAAGAGGTCGCCCAGTGGGCGGGAATGTCCGCCGACGCCTTGACGGACATGCTGGCGGCCAGCCACGAAGACGGCGGGTGAAGGACCGGCGGCAGCGCGCGGGCAGCTTCCCGGAGGGCTCGTCAACTGTTAGCGCATGCGGTGCCCGTTCGTGGCAGGAATCCCCAAAACCACCCTGCCTGCACGCGGATACAGCTTGGCTGAAGCAGGTGATCAACGCAGATACAGCCGGGCCGGGGAGCCGGAACGGGCGGATGACGGCCGCTCGCGGGGCCGGCTTCGAGGCGGTCTTCCTCGACCCCATCGGGCAGGTGGTCCAGCAGCGGTGGGCGGACGCCGCCCTCGCGGTGGCGTTCGAGGACCTGCCGCCGGTGTCCGCGTTTCCGGTGATCCCGGGGCGGCGGTGGGGACCTGGCCTGTGGTGGTCGGCCACGACCGGACGGCACGTGTCGGCCGGCTCGAACGCGATGCGCACCCAGTTGATGGTCCTGGACCGCGACCCGGACGTGACCGCCCTGGCGGGGCAGCCGGTGCGGCTGCTGTGGCGCAACCCCCGCGGGCAGGTGCGTTCCTGGGTGCCGCAGCTCTTCGCCCGCTACACCGACGGCACCGCCCTGCTCGCCGACTGCCCCAGCCACCCCGACGCCGGCGGCGAACGCGCCCTGGGCGCCGCCCAGGCCGTAACCGAGGCGTGCGGGCACATCGGCTGGACCTACCGCCGCCTCCCACCGCTCGACGACATTCTGGCCGCCAACCTGAAATGGCTGGCCGGGTACCGCCACCCCCGCAACGCCGGCCGCCCCGGCCTGACGGCGGCCGTCCTCGAGGCGTTCGCGCGGCCGCGGCCGCTGATCGAAGGAGCCCAAGCAACCGGCGACCCGATCGAGGTCCTCCCCGCCGTCTTTAATGCCCTGTGGCACAGACAGCTGACGACAGACCTGGATACGCCGCTGCACGAACGCGCCATGGTCGTCAGTCCCGGCTCCCTCCCCCCTGCCGATGCAGGCGTGACGGCGGGCTGCCTTCAGGAAGAGGCCGGTGAGGGGGAGGACGGCCACGACGAGGAGACCCAGGACATCAGCGAAACCGCGGAGAACGCGGACACGGACGCAGGTGGCGATGAGGCCGGCGCCCGGCGCGGGGAGGCGGTGTGAGCAACGGGCGGCCGACGGTGGCGGTCGGGGGGCATGTCCGTTTCCGCGGATCGCGGTGGCAGGTCGTCGCCCTGGCCGGACAGCGGGTACATCTGGCCAGCGAGGACGGCAGCGATGAGACGGTGCTGGCGGGGCATCTCTTCGCCGACCCAGGCTTCGCCGTGCTGGGAGCGCAGGCGGAAGTGGAGCAGCCTCAGGCGGTACCGCGGTGGGGGCTGTTCGAGACCGCCCCGGCCGCGGCGCGGGAGAAGGCGCTGGCCTGGCAGCGGCACGTGAGGGAAGTCGAATGCGGTCTGCCTGGCGGGCCCGGCAGCGGTGGGGCGGTGCGGGAGCAGTACGACCCCGAACGGCACACGCTGGCCGAGCGGGAGCAGGCCAAGGCCGAGGAGCTGACCGCGCTCGGCTTCGGCCGGGTGTCGCGTACGACGGTGCAGCGCATGCGCCTCGCGTACCGCCAACAAGGGCTGTGGGGGCTCGTCGACCACCGCACGACCCGAGGCCCCAGCCTCTCAGGGCGGCAGGACGAGAGGGTGGTCGCCGCGGTCAAAGACGTGCTGCGCAAGCAGCGGGGCCGCTCCAAGGGCACCGTCAGCGCGCTGATGCCGCGGGTCGCGCAGGTCCTTCAGGACCGTCACGGCACCAGCGTGTCCATGCCGGCGCAGGCCACCTTCTACCGGCTTGTCCGCCAGCTCGCCGGGCCCGCCGACCATCCCGCACGCCCCGTGCGCACCCCACCCATCACCGAGGACGGACGCGGCCACACCCCCACCGTCGCACTGCGGCCCGGGGAGCAGGTGCAGATCGACACCACCCGCCTGGACGTCCTCGCCCTGTTCGACGACGGGACGCTCGGCCGGCCCGAGATGACCATCGCGGTAGATGTCGCGACGCGCGCGATCCTGGCCGCTGTGCTGTGCCCGGGCGGCACGCAGGCCGTGGACGCGGCCCTGCTCCTGGCTGAGATGGCCGTGCCCCACCCGGCCCGCCCCACCTGGCCCGACGCCCTGCGCTTCGCCCACACCCAACTGCCCGCCCACAAGCGGCTGCTGACCCTGGACGAACGCCTCGAGAAGGCGGCCGCCCGCCCCGTCGTGATCCCTGAGACGATCGTCGTCGACCGGGGCAGAGTGTTCCTGTCCCGGACGTTCACCGCCGCATGCGAGTCCCTCGGCATCAGCGTGCAGCCCGCCCCGCCCTTCGCTCCCACCGCCAAGGGCATCGTCGAGCGCACCTTCGGCTCGATCAATTCGCTGTTCTGCCAGCACCTGCCCGGTTACACCGGCTCCGACGTCACCCGCCGCGGCCGCGACGCCGAACGCGAAGCGTGCTTCACGGTCGCGCAGCTGCAGGACCTGCTGGACGAATGGCTCGTCCACTACCACCACCGGCCTCACGAAGGGCTGCGCCATCCCGTGCTGCCCAGGGCCGCGCTGACGCCGAACCAGATGTGGGCTGCCCTCATCTCGGTCGCCGGCTATGTACCCGTGCCCCTCACCAGGGACGACTACCTCGAACTGCTGCCGGTGCGCTGGCAGGCCATCACCGAACGCGGCATCCGCCTGAACCACCGCACCTACGACTGCGACCTGCTGGGCCCGTACCGCGGACAGCCCTCCCCCATCGCGGCGCGCGGCGGGAAGTGGGAGATCCACACCAACCCCCACGACGTCCGCCAGATCTGGCTGCGCCTGCCCGACGGACAACTGGCCGAGATCCCCTGGATCCACCGCGCCCACGTCCACCGGCCGTTCAACGAACAGACGTGGCAGCACATCCGCACCACCATCACCCGCCACACCGGCCCCACCGGGCCCGACAGCCTTGAGGCCGACCTCGCCGACGCCCTCGACCAGCTCATGCGCCGCGCCCGCACCGGCCATGCCACCAAGGCCGAACACCGCCTGATCACCCGCACCGCACCTGCCAGAACACCCCTGCCGCCACCGCGCTCAGAACACGACCAGCAAAAGCAGGAACCGCCAACTCCCACCCCGGTGCCCGGGGCGGACACCGACAGCCTCGACCATCTCGACGACACCCCCGATGAGCCCCAAGACCTCGACCAGGACGCCGAGGAAAGCGACGCCATCATGCCGGCCGTCCCCTACACCGGACTCGGGCTCTACGACGCACAGGCAGAGGCACTGAAGTGGTGAACACCCAAGGCACCCACGGGAAAAGCAGCCGCGACCGCGCACTGACCCCCGATACAGCAGACACGACAGGGCCGTCCTGGCCGGTGACCACCTGGCAGGGCTGGCAGCATTTCGCCACCACCCCACCACCGACCCCACCCCAGCCCGGCCAAGCGCCCCGCAGCCCGGAAGAACGCCTCGCCTACCACTCCGCGTTCGTCACCGTCCGCACCCCCGCCATTGACACCCTCGCCCGCCACGTGCGCACCCTGATGATCCTCGGCCGCCACCAGACCACCACCGCACGCCCCTCACTGATCGTCACCGGCCCCGCAGCCGCGGGGAAACCCACCGCGCTGCTTCACGTCGGGCGCACCTGCCACCTCGCCCACACCCACCGCAACCCCACCCCGCCCGGCCACCACCCTCAAGTGCCGGTCGCCTACGTCCTCGTCCCGCCCGGCGCCACCGCCAAGACCCTCACCGCCGAGTTCGCCCGCTACCTCGGCATCCCCGTAACCACCCGCATGACCCAGGCCCAGATCACCGACGCCGTCTGCCACACCTACAACACCGTCGGCGTCCAACTCGTCCTCATCGACGAGATCCACCGCCTCAACCCCCGCACCACCACCGGCGCCCAAGCCGCCGACCTCCTCAAAGACCTCACCGAACGCATCCACGCGACCTTCGTCTACGCCGGCATCGACGTCACCACCACACCCCTGTTCAGCGGGGTGCGCGGCGCCCAACTCGCCGGCCGCGCCACCCTCATCACCTGCGGCCCCCTCCCCGCCCGCCACGGCCAGACCCGCCCCTTCACCGACGTCATCACCGACCTCGAAAACGCCCTCGACCTCGCCTCACACCGCCCCGGCGTCCTTCCCCGCCACGCCACCTACCTCCACCAGCGCACCGCCGGCCGCATCGGAAGCCTCACCCGACTCATCCGCCAAGCAGCCATCACCGCCATCACCGACGGCACCGAAAAAATCACCAAAGCCGCCCTCGACGCGGTACAACTCGACCACCTCGCCGAACAACAAGCCCGCGCCACACCAAGGCACTGACAAACCCGACCACGAGAGGCCGGGCCACTCCCGCAACGAGCGGAATCAGCCGTACTCAGCCGTTCAGGAACCGACACGGGCCGATCACTGCGAAACTCTGCCCGACAAAGCAGTCGCACCGAACGGGGGACGTGTAGCTGTGGCAAAGCCGACGAACCGCAAGGGGCATTACCGGGCAGGGCACTACGTGAAGCCGTCGTCGGCGTCCAGCCGGTGGAAGAAGCCGTCCACTGGCCTTGTCCTGGTGGTCGCAGTTCTGGCCATCGCTGGGTGGAACACCCTGTTCGGCAGCGAGTCCGACGACTCGAACACGACGCCTCACCCCCAGCCATCAAGTTCCTCGGCCCCTGCAGTCTCCGGTCAGTGACCCCGCTCCCGGCGGAACACCGACAAACGCCCCGGCCATGCCCTTCTCTTCTCGGGCGCGCCGCCCTCGGAAGCTGCCGGGCTCGCCGCCTGAGCTGACGCGGTCTGCGCGCGCAGCTGCTGCCATACGGCCTGCCACTGCGTGATCTGATCGCCGGGAACGCCGCAGGCCGAGAGGTAAGCGGCCGTTGTACTCCACGTGGCGGGAAGCGAGCCGCGGTTGAGCAGACGGCTGACGGCACCGGCCGATATACGCCCGGCAGAGCGCTCACTGACCGCCTGCTGGGTCAGACCGCTCACCACGCGCACACCCGCGAGAGCGGTGAAGAACCCCGTGACCGTACGGATCGCACGCGGATCCGGCCACGACCGCTCCCCGGTGCCCCCACCAGGCGCAGCAGTGACTGGTGCGGCGGGCAGAGCCGCGTGATTGCGTCCAAGCGCGACCTGAGCACCGCTGTTACGGTCCCGGGCCTGCGGAACAGGGTGCCCCCGCGCCTCCAGCGTCAGACGCACATGCCGATAGACAGCCGCGAGATCCAGCAGCACGGGACCGCCGGGTATCCCGCGACGCAGCGTGTCGAGCAGCGCCCCGGTGAAAGCCGTATAGGTCTCCCCCACCGGCGCCAGGGCGGTACGAGTCTCAGCCGCAGCCGCCAGGAGGAAGCTGCCCTCCACCGCGGCCTGGTCGGCAAGCGGCGACCCCGCACTCATCCTTCCCAGGGCCAGACCGCTGTAGCAGCAGTCCAGAATCACGACATGACGCTCCGCCCGGGAATCCAGCAGGAGAACCTGACGCAGCCAGTCATACGGCAGACCGGTCTCCACACGCCCGAACTCCGTGTGCGTCAGAGCCAGAGTCAGCTGATCCTGCACATCCACCAGGCCGTGCCCGGCGAAGTAGACCACCAGCGTGTCGGTAGCCTCGGCGGCCGCCCGCCTCACCGCACCCACCACCGTGTGCGCGGCCACCGGATCCTCGACAACGGTCACATGCCCGGTGGGCAGTTGCAGAGACAACGGGCCACACAGGAGATCGGCCATGGCCTGCAGATTGTTCGAAACAGCCGGCAGCTGCTCCAGATGCTCATAGCGGCCCGTGCCCACCACAACCGCCCGCGAGGCCCCCGGATCGGGCAACACGCTCACCGACCACCGCCCTCATCACGGGCGGCGGCATCAAGCGCCCGGACCGCCCGCTCGATCTCCTCCTCGGAACAGTCCATGAGGACGACGACCGTGTCCCCGCGGCGGATCTCCACCCGCGGCCGCTGCGGCCGGGACTGCCGCCACGCCACCACCGCCAAAACGAACGACGCCGCACTCCACCCATTCCCCGTCACCAGCTGCAGCACCTCAAGCCCCGTGCCCATCTCCCCCGGCCCAGGCACACCACCCCGTACCTCAACCGCGGCCGACCGGCGCACCTCAGGATCCGCACGCAACCAGCCCTGCAACGACCGCAACTCCCCCACAGCCGACCCGACCCGCACCTGTAACCGCACCCTCGCCCTCCCCTGACCGGCGTGCACCCAACCCGACCACCATGCACAACCGATCAAGAAAACCGCTACAGGACAACACCCCCACCGACCAGGCAAAACACCCCTGACCAGGCAAAACACCAATCAAACCCTTAGACGCAGAAGCCACCCACAACACCCCGGCCATTCCCACTGAAACCCCCACAACCCCAGGTCACCGCCCCCACAGCCCACCAAACGCAGTTATCAACCAACCACCAACACCCCAGCTCACCCACCACCCCACACACCAACTACCCCCCGCCTCAGCGACAGCCCGGCCGGACAGGACGGCCGCGGCCTGCGGTCCCGCGCTTCCTTCGCACGTTGCGCGGGACCGCACTCATCGCGGAGCACCGCAGCTCGAGGACGGGGATGCCGGGAACGGCGCCGAGCCGGCACCGAGGGCGGTGCCGGCTGGGCGGGTCGGCGGGCGCGGGCCAACGCGCCTGCCGGAGAGTCCTGAAACGGGTTCGGGCTTGCGACCAGGGCCGTCAGGAGAACGCCGGCGGCTTGGCCGTCGGCGTTGTGCTGGGACCACCGTCTTTCTGATGGGGCCTGGGCCGCAAGTCGGCTGGAACAAACGGTGAGCCGCCCAGGGCGCTGTGCGCGCGGACGGCGACGTCGCCGGCACGGTGGGCGGGGGCCGGCGAGGCGGCGGATTTCGTGGCGGAGCGGGGAACATCCGCGAGGCCAGGAAGCCACATAACGGATAGAAGGTGCGCCGGGGTGGGGCGGCGGAATCCGGGATCGTGGAAGGCTGTGTGCCGCGCAGCCCGCAGCGTGGCAGGGCCAACTGCCTTGCGGGACGCGTCACTTTGCGACCAGAGCCCGGGTCCCGGCATGCCGCCGGCGGCCCCTGTCAGGACGGAGTCCTGCACGCCATGAGCCATGTCCCCCTCCCCCGCCCGGCCGGCCCCGCCCCGGCCTGTGCCTGTCCCTCCGCCGCCGCCGTGCCGCCAACAGCCCGCGGCATCGAACCGGACGGTACCGCCGGGCGGTTCGGGCCCACCCACGCGCTGATCCTGCTGATCGCCTTCCTGGGGCTGGGCTGCGGCCTGTTCCTCGCCGGCACCGAGCTGGACACCGTCCTTGTGCTGCTGGGCGGCTGCGGGGCGATCGGCGCGGCCACGCTCGCCGCGGCCAGCGGCGGCCGCCGCCTGATGACGGTCCTCGTGGAGACCGCCGTGCGCTCCGGCGCGGGCAGGTAGGCGGCCGTCCATGACCCGTTCTGCTGCCGACGGCGCACCGCAGCGCCCCTACGCTCACCTCGCGGAACACCTGGCCGAGCTGCGCCGGGCCGCCCGGCTGCCCCAGCGCACCCTGGCCGAAGCCGCCAACATCTCCCGCGGCGCCGTCCAGCGCGCCGAGTCCGGCACCGCCGCGCCCACCGAGGCCGTCCTCGACGCCTACCTGCACGCCTGCAGGGCCGGCGAGGCCGACCGGGCCCGGGCCCGCCTCCTGCGTACCCGCGGTCGCACCGCACAGCGCGACAAGCTCCACGAGCTCAAGGCACCAGCCCCCGAGTTCATCACCACCAAGCGGGACCTCGCCCTCGCCCTCGCCGAACTCTACGAACGAGCCGGCGCCCCCTCCCTCAACGACGCCCGCGTCCGCAAGCTGCTGCCACGCACCACCGCCTGGCGGATCGTCAACCGCAAGGGCCTGCCGGCCAGCGCCGAGCAGCTGATCACGTTCCTGAGCGCCTGCGGCATCAGCCGTCCGGCCGCACAGCGCCCGTACATCGACGCCTACCACCACGTCATCACCCAGCGCGGCACGCGCCCCGCGCCCCCACGCACACAACGCATCGACGGCCGCATCTACCGGACACCCCTGGCGTACAGCGGCGGGATCTACACCGAGATGAGCTCCGAACTCGCCGCCACGACCGCCGACCTCGCCCGGCTGTTCCCCGCCCGCGTCCTCGAAGAGGCCTTCACCACCACCCTGCAGCATCACGCCGGCCGCGATGCACACCGCAACGGCGCCACCCCACCCCGCTGGATCACCACCTCTCACAATCTCGACCGACTCACCGCCCGCGCCCCCGACCACGCCGACGACCTCGTCGTCCGCTCCAGCGATGGCAGCACGGCCCGTTACCAGGTCAAGCTCCACCTGCGGCGGCTCGGGCCGCCCCCGGCACTGTCAGGTGTCCGGGCCCCCACGCCACCGCCACGACCGGCTCCGGCCTCCCGCGCTTCCTGACCACCGCCGCAGGCGAGCGGCAGCCGCGCCCAGGTACTGCCCGCGCGGCAACACGCGGGGCCGGGTGCCCGAACCAGCCCGTGGGGCCGCCTCCTCCGCGGGCACCGCGTTCCGGCACGCATCTTGAGGGCGTCGCTGTGGCCGCAGAGACCGCCTCTGGGCCGACCATGCGCTGCCGGGTGCGCCGGGAGGGTCAGGCCTCCCCCGTCGGCTCGGCGGCGAGCCGGGTCGCGGTCCGGGGCCGTCAGGTGCGGGCGGCCTGGATCTCGCCGGCGTCGATCAGCGCCCGGCGCAGCCGCTCCGTCTCGGCCGGGCGGTCGGCCGCAGGCAGGGCCACGGCGGCCTCGAGCAGGGTTCGGGTGTGACGGCGGACATCGGTGTCGCGTTCGAGGCCGGGGGCGGGCCAGGTGAGCAGGTGTGCGGCCAGGAGCAGGGCATCTGGGCTGTGGGGGTGGCCGGCGGCGCGTTCGGCGACCTTGGCGGCGTTGTCCTGGGCGGGCATGAGCCGTGCGGAGGCGATGCCCGGATCCGCGCCCCTTCCGGCCGGCAGGAACCGCCTGCGCGGCGGGAACGCGGGCCGGGTGGGCGGCGAGTGACGGCAACTGCCCGCCACCCGAGGCCGGCCCGCGGTCTCCTGGGACAGGCGGGCCGGCCTCAGGACGACGGGCCCGCCAGCAGACCGTTCAGCACCCCGGCCCGGTACGACACCCGCGAGGTAAGGGGGCGCGCCAGGTGCCGCATCGACGCATCCGCCGGCCACTGGATGCGCCCGTTGGGCAGTTGCAGGACGAGGGGGGCGCCGGGGGCCAGGACATGGAAGTTGTCGGCCTCGTAGTACGGGGCCAGGTGCGGTTTGTGGGTGTGGATGCCGCCCAGCATCGCCTGGTAGCCCTGGCGGGTGTAGGAGCGGACCAGGTGGTCGACGAGCTGGTGGCCGAGGCCCTGGCCGCGGGCGCTGTCGGCCACGGACACCGCCTCCAGCTCGACGAGCGCCCTTGCGAGCAGCAGGCACAGCGGTCGGCCCAGGCCGGCTTGCATCTCCATCAGCCACTGGACCGGCGGGATCGCGTGCGCCAGGCCGACGAGCCGCCCCGCGGGCTGCTCCTGGGCGAGCAGCAGGGTCGCGGTGCCGAACTGCGGCGGCAACTGCCAGCCGGTGCGCATCCGGTCGATGATCTCCTCGGGCATCGCCTCGTCGAGGAAGTCGACCGGCTGCAGCAGCGCGCGCACGGCCTCGGGGTCGTCGTCGGGGGGTGGCCGGGCGGATCAGGTAGCGACCGTGGGCCTCCGGCGCTTCGGCGCTGCCCGGCCGCGGTTCCCCTGGCGCGCTGCGGCGCTCTGCTCGGCGTCGAGAGGCTCGTCCCATGCCGCCATCGTGCCTCAACCACAGCATCCGACGGCCGAGTTGGCCATGACGGTACGCGACCGGGAGCCGGGGCCGGGAAACTGAACGACTGGACGGAAACGTCTGTCAGCGCGTCGGAAGCAGGGCGGCATCGGCTATCGTCGCCGGTGGTGCTGGACACGCACGCACCCAGACCGCCGGAGATGCTCCCACGCAGCCCCGGCCCACAGGTCGAAGGCCCGCCGGACAGGGATACCGGCACCCCGGCACCCGCCGGGCGGGGACCCGTGCAGCTTGACCGCGCCCTTCTTCGTACGGCGCGCAGGCGTGGGCGGCGCGCCGGGAAGTGACCACTGTGAGCCGTCGTCGCACCAGCTCCGATCTGACCGCCCGCGCCCGGGAGCTGGCCGGCCGGGCCGGCATCCCCTATTCCGCGGCCCTGGCCGCGCTGCGCACCCCGCGCACCGCGCGCTCCACCGGCCCAGCCGCGCCGGACCACACCGCGGCCACCGGCCTGCCCGCACTGGATGGCCTGCTCGGACCGCTCACGCCCGGCACCCTGACGGTGCTGGCCGGGCGGACCATGGCCGGCACCACCGCGCTGCTGCTGGGCATCGCCCGCCACCACGGACACCGCGGCCGGCCTGTCATCCTGGCCGAGCTCCAGAGCAGTCCGCACGCGACGATGCGCAGCCTGCTGGCCGCCGAAGCCGGCCAGGACCTCGACCGAACGGCCGACTACGCCCCCGACCGGCAGATGGTGGCCGAAGCAGCCGCCCGGCTGCACGGGATCCCGATCCGCCTGCTCACCCCCGACGGCTCCAACGCCGTCAGCCGGCTGCGCGCCGAAGCCGCCGCCGGCGGGGCGGGACTACTCCTCGTCGACACGCTCCGCCTGGCAGCCGGTATGGAACCCTCCCCTCCCCTGCCTGGCCAGAGCGCCGCCGAACTCGTGGCCCTCGCCCGGGACCTGGATGTCCCCGCCGTCGCCACTGCCCACCTGCGCCCCCAGCCCGGTGACGGTGACAGCCGGCCCCGGCCCGACGACTTGGACGACCCCGGCGTCCTCGCACACGCCCACCGCCTGGTCCTCCTGCACCGCCCCGCCCGCCTCGGCCCCCTCCCCGGCCAACGCGACCTCGTCACCCTCCACGTCGCCCGGCCCGACGGCACCGAGGCGGGCACCACCACGATGCTGTTCGAACCCGAATACCACCGCATGGTCGCCCCTCCCTGCACCTGACCCGGCCCACGGCGCAGACCTGCGGGAAGAGGAACGCGCGCGCCCGCCGGCCGCCCAGGAGCCGGGCAGCCGGCGGACAGTGGTGCCGCTCGGCCCGGGCGTCGTTTCACGACGGCCGCGGGTGTCGCCTGCGGCCTAGAGCATGGTCAATGTCAGTGACTCCGGGAATCGGTGGGCCGGCCCCCGACAAGATGGAGGCCGTGAAAGAAGACGTGCAGCGATCCGAGGCCATGCTGGCCGGTGCCCTGGTGATCGGCCCCCGGGAGATGCCCGAAGGGCTGGAGCTGAGCTACCCCGATGCATGTACACGGCTGGGCCTCCAGCCCCGGGCCCAGGGGTACGTCTTGTGGGCTCTGCTCCGGCTCGACGCCCGCACCGGGCAGATGACGCGTTCCATGCTGGTCACCACCCTGGTCGACGACACGCGCACCGCGCTGTCGGTCTGGCGCATGGGAGTGGAGTGCGCGCTGCCGGACCTGGTGGGCGACCAAGGCCCAGCACTGATCACTGCCCTGGACGACTGGCCCCTGCCCATCACACCGGTGCCGCAACTCGCTGATCCGGCCACCTTCGACGACGAGTAGACGCGCTGCACAAGGCCATGCACGCCACAGCCCGGCAGTCGTCCAGGATGCCCTCCCGAAACCGGCGACGCCGGTCCTGCTGCCCTCGCCATGGCATCCGTGCTCACTGGGAAACGCCTCCCCCAGACACGCGCAGAGCCAACGGGGCGATACCCGGCATCGGTGGAGGGTGGCGAGCAGGCTGGGCGGGGCATCCACGATGACCGGGCCCAGAGATCCACCTCGCGGCCGACGGCCGGTGCCGGCCACTGGCGTTTGCCCTCACCGCCGGCCAGGCCGGTGACGCACCCGCCTTCACGGACGTCTTGGCCCGCTTGCGTGTTCACCTGCGCAGACGTGGCATCCGTGCGGTAATCCCGGAACGGGCCGACCAGCAGGCCAGCCGGCGGCAGCGCGGACAGGCGGGCGGCAGACCGCCGGCTTTCGACCGCGAGGCATGCAGCAACGCAACACCGTCGAGCGGTGTATCAACCGCCTGAAGCAATGGCGCGGCATCGCCACCCGCTATGAGAAGACCGCGACCATCTACCTCGCCGGACTTCACGTCGCGGGCATCTTCCTCTGGTCCGCCCGCTGATCCAAACGAAACCGCCTAGCCTGCGGAGCACAGACCGTCGTTCGGACAGAACAAGACCCACGTGTAGTTGTAGCCCGTTCGCACGGTCACGGGATTCGGTGCGGGGCCCTGATTGACGTGGGACCCCGGGTCGGGTGTGGCGGTGAAGGTGACCGTCGTGCCGACTTCGAAGCCCGCGGTGCACGTGCCGGTCGGGTTCGGCTGCGGATCGTTGGTCGCATACGGGTCCCACGCCTCCTGATGGCAGTTGATCCCGGCGGGCTGGCTGGTGATGGTGCCGCCGCCCCAGCCGTCGCTGACCCACGCGGACAGTTGAGCGGTGGTCTGGGCCTGGGCCGGGGCGACGGAGGCGATCGCGGCGGCCGTGGCGAGTGCGGTGACAACTCCCGTCGCCCGCCAGGCGCCGTTCCTTTTCCTGGTCATGGAAGGCTCCTCGAATCGAACCACGTCGACCTCTGCGACCAGCCTATTCACCTTCTCGGGGATCTGCAGCCCGCGCGCAGGCGGCGGCCCTAGGGGCCAGCCGCCGTCACGCTCGACCAAGGCACGCAGTCGGACGACGCAATTGGGCGAGGTGGTGACGGTGCTCTTCGCGGCGCCGCCGCGGATGACCGCTTGCGTAGCCAACTGGACAGGCAGGATGGGCTGTTCCTCGCCGTCCACCGGGGTCCTTTCGCCGGGCCGGTGGCCACTGTCGGAGGGCGGTGTCCCAGTCGTACCGCGCGCCGAACACCCGATGGGTCACGACGGCTCCCCATCCGCAGCTTCCAGCTGCCCCTTGTATTCCGCCCACCGAGGCAGGGTCGACGGCAGCTCGCCGGCCTTCGCCCTGCGGGTCTCGAACTCTCCGACGATGCGTCGACGCTGGATCTCGGCGAGGGCTTCGTTCCTGATCGTCTTCATTTCCGCAGGAGATTCGCACTCCCTCTCGTCGATGACGAAAGCCGCGAGCATGAACCCGCCCGCAGCCCTTCTGCGGAACGTCGAAATCATGACGAACTTCGCCCCCGTCTCATCTGTCACGACTACCTCCTGCGAGTCTCTTCCCCTGTTCGCAACCTCCGCACCCAGCCCGGTGATCCCCGAAGCCACCT
Source organism: Streptomyces bottropensis ATCC 25435 (assembly GCF_000383595.1). Lineage (NCBI taxonomy): Bacteria > Bacillati > Actinomycetota > Actinomycetes > Kitasatosporales > Streptomycetaceae > Streptomyces > Streptomyces bottropensis. The sequence goes on from NZ_KB911581.1 coordinate 5,618,574, forward strand.
CGGGATGTCGCTTGCCGAGGGCCTGCGCCACATCGGCGCGGGTTCTCCCTCTGATCCCCCGCCTCTGGAGCGTCGGCCGAGCCATCCTCGCCGTCCTCCTCCGACGGCGTGTCAGACCCGTTCACATCCTCTGTCTCGCCGGGGTCCGTTGCCTCGTCCGGATCCGCGAGCTCGTCGGGCCCGACCGATTCGCGGGGCCCTTCGGATTCGGCAGACTCGATGGACTGGGCCAACTCTTCGCCGATCTCGGGCTGATCCGGCCCTTCCCAGTTCCTCAGTGTCCTCGGCACCCCCGGCCGCCCGACTCCTCCGGCTCTTGCGGATCCTCGCCTCCCTCCGAGGCCTCAAGGCTCCTCGGCAGCTCCCTCAACTGCAGGGCAGGGGGATGGGGCGGGGGCGGGGCTGCTCACGCGAAGTACCGGCCGAGCAGGACAGCGCCGAGGATGAGCGGTCCGAAGATGCCCAGGAGGTTGACGGCGTTCATCAGCGGGCCGTCACCGCGTCGGCGTGGTGGCATGGGTGTTCGCATCCCTTCTCAGGCGCCGAGACCGACGTAGGAGACGTAGGTGTAGGCGCCCCAGTCGGAGTCGAGCTCACTGAGCTTCTTCGATGTGGCCACCGATCGGGTGACGGTCCGTGAAGCGCAACGAGCGAAGCCCCCGGGCTGTTGATCGAGATGTCTGACGTCTCAATCACGTTGCTCGGGGGCCTCGTTGGTCATGCATCCTGCCGCACTCGACCTGCCGCATGCACTCGTGGAGTGGGTGACCATGCTGATCGTCACCCGTGAGGGCGACCGGCGCTGCAAGCTCCGCCCGTCACAGCGAGCGATGGTGGCACTGGTGTACCTGCGCGAACACACCACCCTGGCGAAGATCGCCGCCGGGTTCGGGATCAGCGAGTCCACCGCCCACGCCTACACCAGCGCGGTCGTCGACCTTCTCGCCGCCCGTGCACCGGGTCTGCTGAAGACGCTGCGCGACCACGATCCCGACTTCGTCCTGCTTGACGGCACCCTCGCCGAATGCGACCGGGTCGGCGACGGCCGGGCCGACTACTCCCACAAACACCGGCGCCACGGCGTGAACGTGCAGGTCGTCACCGACCCCGGCGGCCGGCTGCTGTGGCTCTCGCCCGCCCTGCCGGGCCGCACCCACGATCTGACCGCTGCCCGCACCCACCGGATCATCCGGATCTGCGAGCGCCAGGGCATTCCGATCGTGGCCGATCTCGCCTACCAGGGCGCCGGTCCGTGGCTGACCACGGGCATCAAGCGCAGGCCCCTGAAGGAACTGACCCCTACCGAGAAGACCCGCAACCGTGCCCTGGCCGCCACACGAGCCCCCGTCGAACGTGGAGTCGCCCGCCTGAAGTCCTGGCGGATCTTCCGCAGGTCCCGCTGCAGCCCCAACCGCATGACGTCAATCGCCAAGGCCGTCCTCACCCTGGGGCTGCAACGCTGAAGAAGCTCAGTGAACGAGGACAGTAGCTCCCGTGAATGTGCCGTGAACAGGCCAGCCGGAAGAAAGGTTCCAGCCACAACACGTGATCTCGATCACGCACTAAGCATGCTTGCCGCCCCTCCACCGCCCCGAACACCCGACGCAGCCCCCAAACGGCATACGGCACCGAAACCCGACGCCACCGGCGCACGAAGGTGGCTTCGTTCACGTGCAGGAGCAGCGTTTGACCAGCAGTGTGTGCAGCAGTTGGCGATCTTGAGTGCTGCCGATGCTCACGAGAAGTGACGTCGCCGTGGTGCGGTGCCACCGGAGTGCGGCAGAAGCGGTCCGTCTCTTGATCACCGGTCGTTATACTCCCGGCGTTCGGATGCTGTCGATGGACTGGAAGGCCAAGCCATGGACGATGCCCGTTGGGACGACTGGCCGGAACGGTGGGTCGGCACGGACTGCGACGTGCGGGCGGCCGTCAGCGCGATCCCGCGGGAGGTCAAGGACGGGTTCAGGTACGACGAGGTCTCCTGGCAGCGGTTCCGGCACTTCTACGGCCCGGGCGAGGAGATCCCCGGTCTCCTCGCCACGCTCGCGTCCGCAGACGCCGAAGCTGCCGACAGGGCCTTGCGGCAGCTCTGGACGAGTCTTCACCACCAGGGCGGCACGATCGCGGTGGGAGCCTTGGCCGTGCCGTTCCTGCTCCGGATCGCGGCGACCGCGCGCCCCGAACTCCGTGCCCGAACCCTTCGCCTGGTCGCCGAGATCGGCCGGTGTCAGCACATGGGGGACGGATCGCGGGAAGGACTGCTCCAGGTCGCCGAGGATCCGTCGGTGATCGAGGGCAGCACGATGTGCCCGGTGGACTGGACGATCCAGGCCGCCCGTCAGGCCGTCACGGACGACCTGCACCTTCTGCTCCCGCTTCTCTCCGACCCCGACCCCTAGGTCCGCTCCGTGACCGCCTACGTTCTGGCGGCGGCGGCCGGCGAGCTTTCACACATCTCCTCCGCTCTGCAGTCCAGGCTGGCGGGGGAAGACGATGCGGTGGTCCGGGTGAGCTTGATCCTTGCGATCGCCCAACTCGCCCGCGAACACCAGGATGAGCACGCTTCCCAGTGGGCTCGGGGCCTGTGGTCGGATCCCGGACGACCGCCCGAGGTCCGCATCGGCGCCGGCCTGGCCTGGCTGTGCCTGGCCACCGGCCCCGCCCCCGACGAGCTCCGCGCCCTCCTCACCGACCCCGGCACCCGTCAGTACGACGTCCTGCTCCAGCAGGTGCCGTGGTTCACCTGGATCGACCCCGCCGGCGTCGGGCTGCGCAGCTGCACCGACGAAATGCTCACGGCGAGCATCCCGGAACAGACGTGAGCGCACCACTCACCGTGAGCGCTTCCAGGAACTCGAACAGCGACTGGCCGCCACACACGGCGAGATCCTGCGCTTGCACCGCGTGATCCAGTCACACGGCCCGGGGCGATGACAGCGCTCTCCGGGCTGCAGAACTTACGATCCGGAGCGCAATCCGAGAACACTGTGCTGCACCACACCCGAGGGAAGATCCTTCTTTCCCGAAGCCCTGGCAGTCAACTCAACAAGGCCAGCCCGGAGTTCGGCGGCGGGCTCACCAAGGACGATCGCGCTGATGATCAGCTCCATCATCAGACAGTCGTACTCGTCGCCTCTGCTCCGATAGCGTTCCCCATCGGCCTCGACCACAGCAGAGGCGATCCTTCTCCCACGACCAGCCGCGGGGGCAAAGGACACCTCATAGACTCCACGGCCGGTCCAACTCCGGTGCATGAAAAGGACATCGCCTTCAACGAAGACGTTCCACTTCTCATCCATGTCCCGGGCTCGATATCCGCGCTGGATCCGGTCCCAGTCCTCGTCAGTCCAGACACGATCAGGAATCTGAGACACCGGCCGGGGCGTGCTGATGGGGTGGAGGCGCCGGAACGACTCTCGGGTGAGCGGGGCATCGGCAGTCATCACGCGATCATATGGAAGCACCACTCCAACAGAACAGTGGATTGCCTCCAAGAGCGGGTCTGTGTAGCGAACGGTGGAACTCAGTCGGTTTTGTTCAGCGGCGTCCGGCGGTGAGCCGGCCGTCGAAGGTGATGTCGAAGGCTTGGAGTGCGGCCTTCCAGCGCATGGTCCAGCGTTTGCGTCCGGTGCCGGTCGGGTCCAGGCTCATGACGGCCAGGTAGACGCACTTGAGAGCGGCCTGGTCGGTTGGGAAGTGTCCTCGGGCCCGGACGGCCTTGCGGATCCGCGCGTTGATGCTCTCGATCGCGTTCGTGGTGCAGACGATCTTGCGGATCTCCACGTCGAACCGGAGGAAGGGCACGAATTCAGCTCAGGCCGCCTTCCAGAGCCGGACGATCGCCGGATACTTCCCGCCCCAGGCGTCGGTGAACTCCACGAACCGCTCCAGCGCGGCCTCCTCGGTCGGCGCGGTGCAGACGGGCCTGAGCGCCTTCGCGATCTTCTCCCAGTCCTGCCGGGCCGCGTAGCGGAAGCTGTTCCTCAGCAGGTGAACGACACAGGTCTGGACGATCGTCGCAGGCCAGAGCGTGTTCACGGCGTCCGGGAGGCCGGTCAGGCCGTCGCAGACCAGCATCAGGACATCGGCCGCGCCGCGGTTCTTGATCTCGGTCAGGACCTGGAGCCAGTACTTCGCGCCCTCCCCGCCGTCGCCGATCCACAGACCCAGACTGTCCCGATGCCCCTCGGCGGTGACCGCCACCGCCATGTAGACAGGCCGGTTGGCGACCTGACCGTCCCTGACCTTCACGTTCACACAATCGATGAAGACGACCGGGTAGACGCTGTCCAGGGGACGGTTCTGCCATTCCGTCATGCCGGCCGTCACGCTGTCGGTGATCGTGGAGATGGTGGACTTGGAGATCTCCGCGCCGGACACCTCGGCGAGATGCGCGGAGATCTCCCCGTGCGTCAGCCCTTTCGCCGACAGCGACAGGACCATCTCGTCCACCCCGCCCAGACGCCGCTGCCGCTTCTTGACCAGTTGCGGCTCGAACGACCCGGCCCGGCCAGCGGCACCGCGATCCCGACCGGCCCCGACTCGGTGATCACCGTCTTGGACCGGTGCCCGTTGCGGTAGTTCTCCCGGCCGCCCTCGGCCCGCTCACCGGGCTCGTGCCCCAGACGATCGGGTGAGCTCGCCCTCCAGTGCGGACTCCAGCACCCGCTTCGTCAGCTGCTGCAGCAGGCCGCCCTCCCCGGTGAGCTTCACCCCACCGGCCTGAGCCCGGGCCACCAACTCGGCGACCAGCCCGTCATCCACGGCTCCCGCCCCACTCACAACGGCCTCCACGGCCCCGATGTCACTCGCCACGTCAGTCATCAACTGTCGCTTCCAGCTCGGGAGTTACACCGCTCACCGTACAGACCCCCACAAGGCGGTGATTTGGCTCTCGGCCAGGGCCTTGGTGCGGTCGGGCGGTGCCGGGCGCCGCTCGATGCCGATCGTCGGATCGCAGATGATCCAGCCCTGGCGCTGCCACCAGCCGATCGTCTTGCGCGTGATGGACAGCTCCCAGTTGACGGTGTCGGCGTCCATCTCGTCCGCCCGCGCCGCCGCCAGCTCGGCCAGCACCTCTGGCAGCGCCGGGTCGTCGATCGCGGCGACGGGAAAGACGGGCGGCTTCGCGCCCCGGCGGGCGGGCCCGGTCGGCGCCGGGGCGTCTCAGTTCTTCGTGTTCGCCAACTGTGAGTGGGCGACGGTGTCAGTTCATCGTGTCCACGGGTGCGAAGTTTCCCTGTGCGATCGGGCGGGAGGTTCTGGCACTCGTTTCCGAGCGGCGATTGCCCGGTGCGGTCGTGGTCAATGACGAGGTAGGGCCGACTCGCCAGCAGAATTCAGCGGGAGTTTGGAATCACTCGTTGGCCGGCGGGACGTCGGCAGGTCTCGGGTTCGCCGGATCGGGGAGAAGAGCAGGATCAGTGCGGCCAGCGGGACTCCCGCTGTCGTGATGGACATGGCGGTGCGGAGGCCGAGTGCGGTTCCGAGCACGCCGCCGAGCAGTGCTCCGATGGGGATCGCTCCATAGCTGAGGAATGCTGTGCTTGCGGTGAGACGGCCGAGGAGATCCGGCGGGCAGTAGCGTTGCTGGAAGCTCGCCTTGATGATGTTGCCGGCGACGACGCCCGCGGAGACGCTGAAGCCACCTGTCACAAAGAGCAGGACCCCGGCTCCGCCGACGGTCAGCGGGATGAGCAGACCGAGCATGGGAAGTCCCAGTTCGAACAGCAGTGTCGCGCGAGCCGTGCCGATCCGGTGAGCGACCCGGCGTGCGGCAAATGCCCCGGCCACGCCTCCGGCGCTAGTCGCCGCGATGAGTACGCCGACCGTCCCCGGCGCCAGGCCGACGCTCCGGACCAGGAAGACCACCTGGATTGACTGGTATCCCATAAGGGCAAGGTTGGAGGCGGCTCCGAAGAGTGTGAGCGTGCGAAACCAGGGGTCGACGGCGATCAGCCGCAGGCCTTCGCGGACTTCACTGACCAGTGACTTGGGGCGATGTTCGGTTCTGGTGACGCGTGGCTCGCGATGCCGGATGCCTGCGAGGCACAGAAGGGAGACGAGGAATGTCGCGGCGTTGGCGAACATCCCGTTCACCGCACCTGCCAACTGTGCGATCAGGCCGCCGGAACCGAGCCCGGCAATCTGCGCGGCGGACGCGCTGCCGTGCAGTTTGGCGTTGCCCTCGGGCTGGTCATCGGGTTCCACAATGCTGGGGAGATAGGCGCTGTAGGCGGTCTGGAAGAATACCGCTGCCGTGCCTGCCAGCAGGGCGACGGCCAGCAGTAGTCCGATACTCAGCCGCCCGGACCATGCGGTGACCGGGACGCTGGCGAAGAGTAAGAGGGAGAGCGCGGCGGCGGCCAGCATGATCGGTCTGCGGCGCAGCCGGTCCACCCAGACACCGACCGGGAGACCGATGATCAGCCAAGGGGCCCAGGCGGCGGCGCTCAGCAGGCCGACCTCGAAGGTGCTGGCGTGCAAGGTGGAGACGGCAACCAGCGGCATCGCCACCCCGGTGACGGACGCGCCGAACTTCCCGGCGGTCTCGCCGCACCACAGCAAGCGGAAATCGTGATGGCGGTGCAGGAGGCCACCGCGTATGCCACGGCTCATGCGGTGCCACGCTCCTTGCGGGGGAAGGACTGGAGCTGCACGACGACAGGGAGTGCGTCCGGGGCGGGCTCGGCGTTCGGAGCAGGGGTATGGCGGGCGATGACAGCCATCAGCTCCGCGTTGAGCGCCTCCAGCTGAATCGGGGTCATCCGCAGGTCGCTCCAGTCCGAGACGGTGCCGGCGCTCCGCCACGTGTCGTCCCAGTCCTCGCTGATGTAGTTCACGACCCGACTGAAGTGCTGCTGCAGCAGTTCGTGCAGGTAGACCGAGAGCGCGCCCCTGGTGTCGGGGTCGTCGCGGAAATCGGCAGTGTTCAGCTCGTTCGTGACGCCGACCCTTCTCCACCAGCGCTCGCGTTTCGTGCCCCGTCCGGTTTCCTCCTCGATGAAGCCGTGCTCGGCGAGGTGGCGCAAGTGCCAACTGATGGTGCCGGTGTTCTCCCCGAGGCGTTCGGCGAGCTTGGTGGAGGTGGCGGGGCCATCCAGGCTGAGCAGTTCGAAGATGTTCATCCGCAGCGGGTGGGCCAGCCCTCGCAGACTGCGTGCATCGAGGCGTCGGGCGGGCTTGGCGGGCTGTGGTGTGTGTTCGGGTTCGTCGGACATGCCAACAGGGTATGTTGCAGAGTCTTCTCTGCATAGGATTCTATGCAGAGAAGACTCTGCAGTGAGTCGCTGCCGCTATCGGAAAGTACAACGGTGCCTCCCGGACCTACGCCAGGATGGTTCAGGAGGTCATGCTGAGCTTCGGCAGCGTTCAGGCACGGCGACCGAGTCGATTGGCCCCACCTGAGCGGGGGTCGCCGTGGGTGTGTCGACCGCGGGTTCAACCGCCCGCGATCGTAATCGGGTCGCTGTCGTTCCGGGCTCGCTGATACATATGTGCGATGACAGGCGAGGACTCCGGTGAATCTCAAGCAGGGCAGTCGGGACTCATCGTGAGGGTTCCCGAGGCAGAACCTGCTGTTCGAGCGTGGCGTGACCGGCTGGACCTGTCAGCTCGTGCGGGTGTTCCGGCCCATGTCACCGTCCTGTTCCCGTTTCTCAACGAGAGCCGCATCGACGACGGTGCTCTCGCTGCCGTCGGAGAAGTGATCGGGCGTCACCGGCCCTTCGAGGCCCGGTTCGAGTACTGCGGGCGATTCCCGGGGATCTTGTATCTCGTCCCCGAACCGGACCTCCCGTTCCGCCGGCTGACCGAGGCGATCGCGGACCGGTGGCCGGAGACCCCACCGTTCGGCGGGCAGTTCGACGAGGTCCTCCCGCATCTGACCATCGCCCAGGGGCAAGGCGACGCCGTGCTGGAGGAGGCCGAGGCCGACCTTTGCGGCCGACTTCCCATCACTGCCCGCGTGTCGTCGGTCGATCTGATGGTCCACGACGGAACGAGGTGGCAGCAGCGAGCATCGTTCGCGCTCCGGTGATCCCTCTGTCGGTGAGCGGTCAGCCGCCGCTCTGCCGGGCTTGGCATGGTGCGTTTCGATGCTCCAGCGGTGCCTGCCCAGCCGCTGCCAGGACTCGACGCCCTTACGGGCGATGCGGTGCGTAATGCCGCGCTCGCGCAACCATCGCCGCAGGTGGGAGTAGGCATAGCGCTTGTCGTCGTGAAGCTTGCCCGGTCTGCGTCGCCGAGGTCCCCGGCGGGATCGGATTGGCGGTATGCCCTTCACGAGCAGGTCAGAGCCTGGTCGCTGGCGCCGAGGCCCGGGCCGCCCGGCAGCACAAAGACCGGGTCCTGGCCGAGGAGATCGGTCAGGTCCACGGCGAGTCCGGTGGCACCTACGGCTCCCCGCGCGTGACTCCGTCGAGGTTGGTTACAGCGGCCTACGGCACGTTTCCGGCGTATTCCGGTTGGCCCTTTACAAGACGCATTTCATTCGCGGGGCTGACGCCAGCGTGAAGCCGAGCTTGTCGTAGAGGCGCTTGCCCTCCGGGGTAGCACTCAGGTCCACGCGGTCGGCTTCAATGGACCTGGCCCAGCTGAGCACGTCGAGGACGAGCGCCGTCCCATAGCCGTGTCCGCGGTGTTCAGGCAGGGTGAGGAGGTTTGCAAGGCGCACCGTGCGCCCCTTCGTGCATTGGGGGTTGGGCACGCCGAGTTCAAGAGTGCCGATCGCTGTGGCGACGATGGCACCGTCAACCTCGATCACCGGGAAGCGTGCATTGTCGAGATCGTCCACGAAGCGAGCGAACCACTCGGCTGCGTGACCTCTCCACGACTCCTGCGTATCTGCGTCGTCGAACAACAGCTCCCAGAGATGGAGCAGTGCCACGCCATCGTGTGCGGTCGCGGCACGAAGGCGGCCGTTGCCCGTCATCGTCACGCCGCCATACTTGCACGCGGCGCAACCCCTCGATGCGGCGCCCATATGAGTGCTCAACCACCGCTGTTGTCGGCGCACTCTTCCTTCGGGCCGGGCCGGTACGTTTGAACGTCCCCAGTTGCTAGTGCCGCATCAGGCAACGTTCGCCCTGTTCACGACCTCGCGGAGGCGTTCGTCGGCGGCGTGCTTGTTCCGCCAGATGATGTAGCGGCGGATCATGCTTCCCTGCTCCTTGTGGCTGGCATGGTCGGTGCCGTCCAGTGCGAAGTAGCGCAGGGCGGTGAACTGGGCCTCGATCCGGTTGAGCCAGGAGCTGTTGGTCGGTGTGTAGGCGATCTCCACGTTGTTCGCCGCCGCCCATGTCGCGACCCGCTGGCAGCGCTTCGTTGACAGGTGCGGGGAGTAGTTGTCGCAGACGACCGCAATGCGCACGTCCATGGGATGCAGCGAGCGCAGGTAGCGGCAGAACTCCAGGAACTTCGACCTGTTCTTGGTCTTCTTGACGTGCCCGTAGAGCTGGTCCTTGGCCAGGTCGTAGGCGGCGAACAGGTGCCGGACCCCGTGCGGGCGGGTGTAGGTCGCCCGACGGCGGGCCGGGGCGCGCGGTCCGGGTCCTTGTGCCGGCCGCCCCGTTCGGCCCACTGCCGGCCGGGATGGGGCTGCAGGTTGAGCGGCCCGAACTCGTCCATGCAGAAGACGACTTCGGGCTCGCCGTCCTCGGCTATGACCTCGCCGTCAGCGATCGCGTAGAGATGCTCGACGCGGGCCTTCTTGGCCGCGTAGTCCGGGTCGCGTGAGGTCTTCCAGGTCTTCACGCGTTGAAACGAGACGCCCTCCTCGCGGAGCAGGACCCGAAGGCCCTCGTGGCTGATGTCGTCGACCACCCCCTCAGCGACCAGGAAGTCGGCCAGTTTGGCCAGGCTCCAGGTCGAGAACGGCAGGCCGTGCTCGGCCGGCCTGGACCTGGCGATCTTCTTGATCTCCCGGCGTTCCGGGAGGGTGAAGGTTCTGGGCCTGCCGCCCTTGTACTTCGGGTAGAGCGCCTCGAAGCCGTCCGCGTTGAAGTTGTGGATCACATCCCGGACCCGGTCCGCGCTGGTGAACGTCACCTCGGCAATCTTCGCCACAGGCATGCTCTGCGCGGATAACAGCACCATCTGGGCCCGCCGCCAGGTCACCACCGAACCGGTACCCCTGCGGATGATCCGCAGCAGCCGCCTGCCCTCGTCGTCATCAATCTCCCGGACCTTCACCCGTTCAGCCACGTCATCATTCTGGCCGTCCGATGCCGCCCGACGCAGCAACCGAGCGCTGCGCCACGGCAGGGCGAACGTTGCCTGATGCGGCACTAGGACGCGGCGGGGGACGGAAGCGCTGGTCGGCCTGGGACCGCAAGAGCGCCGGACGGGCATCGATGATCTTCTCCAGCAGCTGCGTATGCCGCAGATGGGCCCGGCCCAGCAGCCGCAGGACCCGCTCACAGGTACTGGCTGTGTCACTTCGTTGGGGAGTCATTTGGAGGTGCTTTCGGGAGTCACCTCGCGGGGCTCAGCAAGATCAATGTCAGCGAGTTTTGGGCTCTGGCACAGATCTTGGGGAGCGGTCGCGGAGTGTCACAAGGCAGATCGCTTCGCGGCTGTGATCACACCTGCTCTTGGTAGACACGGACTTCCTGGGGGTGGAAGTTGCGGACGATCGGCCAGAATTCCTGGCGGCCAAGGCTGTCGGCCCAGGCGTCGAGTTCGTCGTCCGTGTCGTGGAAGAACCAGGTCTCGAAGTGCCCCAGCGCCCGAAGTTGGGGGACGGGCTCGTATCGAAGTTCGCAGTGGAGCTGGATGTAATGATCATGCTCGCCGGAAGAGTCGTTGATCTCGAACTGCCGGGCCAGGTCCAGCGTGAAGACGGGCGGTCCCTCGAAGGCGTGAGTCCCGTACTGGAAGAGAAGGCCATCAGCGTCTGGCGTGTCCGCGGTGTCGAAGCGCTGGGAGCCGAAGCGCACGAACCTGAGCCACACCTCGTTCAAGTCCAGTTCGGCGAGGGGCTGCTGTCCACGGCTCAGCTCATGTTGAAGTTGCTCCTCGGCCCGGTCTATGGGCGGTCTCTCCACATTCTGTCCTTCGCGGTATCGACGGAATCTGTGGCCTCGCGGTGATCTTCTCAGCCCGCCACGCTCGCTGACGTGACCAGGGTTGGCTGCAGAGTCTGGGCCCGACGCTATTGGATCAGGATCAGCTTGCGGAGCAATTCGAATCCGGCACGGCCGTAGAGCTGCCTCTTGATCTTCTTGATGCGGTTCACGGCGCCTTCCGTGCCGCCGGAGCTCCAGTGCAGGGTGAGGCCGGCGATCACCGCGTCCAGGTCTCGGAGCAGGTGAAGGGCAAAGTTGGTGAGGCCGGGCAGCTGGCTGGCATCGACGGCTTCGATCCATGCGGGGAGGGTGGGGCCCAGCCGGTGAGCCAGGATCTCGCCGAAACCGCGGACATGTTCGGCCGCGGTATCCAGTTCTGGACAGCGAGCCAGGACATCCTTCAACGCGGCGCGCTCGTCTTCGCTCAGGGTTGAGGGGTGACGGGTGAGCCAGCCGGTGACCCGCCGCACGGTCGGCGGCGGGGGTGGCGCCTGCGGCGGTGCGGCGCGCAGGGTGGCAATGTAGGCGCGGACCATCTGGTAGCTGACGGGCGCGTTCTCGCCGGTCAATTCACGGTGCAGGCGGGTGACGTTCGTGCATCCCGCGGCGAACCGCCGCGCCAGATAGGGCTTGTAAGGGTCGAGACGACTGGGCCGGGGGCGGTTTTCTCGGAGGGTGTCCTGCCAGGTGGCAGCACGGGCGTAGCGCAGCACGGTGTTGAGCCCCCAGCCCAGATGCCGGGCGATCGCCCGGCGGGAGTGCCCCTGGGCGATCAGCTCGTGAACCAGGGCGTGCGCCGCCTTCTTGCGCTGGGCCCGCCGGCCATCAAGGTCCGGTCCGCCGCGCACCGAGTCGTCAGGCGACGCCGCAACGTCCTGTCGCATTGGCGGTGTTGGTCCATTCAGGCATTCGCGGTGGGCCGCGACGCAAGTTTCCACGGCTCGGCCGACGCCCTGCCACAGGTGGAACCGGTCGGCGACCTGGGTCGCGGCGGGAGCGCCGAGTCGCGCGCCCTCGGCATAGGCCCCCGCCCGGTCCCGGCAGATGATCTCCACACCCGGATGGGTGGCCAGCCAGGCGGCCAGCGGCCCGGAGTCGCGCGTCGGAAGCACGTCCACCACGCGGTGGGTCTCTCCGCAGGTCAAGACGGTGGAATAGGTCTGCCCACGGCGGGTGGCGAAGTCGTCCACACCCAGCACACGCGGCGTGCTGAGCTGCGGGTCAGGCAACGCCATGACCCTACGCATCAGGGTCATCCGTCCCACGTGGAAACCCAGTTGGGCAGTCAGCCGGGCGCCGGCCCGTCCGGCGAGTGCGAGCCCGACACGCTCCAGGATGCGGCCCAGCCGCGTGGTGAAGCGTGCGTACGGGGCGGTCAACTGAGTGAACGGCTCGGCGAACGTACGACGCGGGCAGTCGTCCGTGCTGCAGATGAAGCGCCGGACCGTCAGATGGATCACGACACACTGTTCAGCGAGCGGCAGATCCTTCAGTCTGCGCTGGTAGGAGTCGTGCACTCGGTCCGAGGAGCGGCCGCAGTCCGGACATGCTGCCCCGGCTGCCCGACCTCTGGCCGTGACGTCGACCGTGCCGAAGGCAGCGGTCACCGCTTCGACCTCCACGCCGTCGATTCCGTCGAACACGAGCGAGTCCCAGAACCTTGCGTCGGCCTGCATGACCAGCACCGTCACCGCTCGTTGCGGTCACCGGGGAGGTCCAGCACAGACCTGACGGAGCGTCACTCTCGGCTGCAAGGTGGGAAGGCGTACGCGGTCTCGCGCGAATCCGGGCTCTTGCAATCGAACACCGCAGTGACGCTCCGCGACCGCTCCCCAAGATCTGTGCCAGAGCCGAGTTTTGATGTCACTGGCTCGCCGTGGAAGGGGACGAGAGGCGTGTTCGTCGCCAGCGAAGGCGGTCGTGGGCCTGGGCTGTTGCTGCCATGGTTTTCCGATGAATACGACACCGGACGGACGGCCTATCCCACCCGCGCATGCTGACGAGCGCGCCATGCTGGAGGCATGGCTGGACTTTCACCGTGCAACTCTTGCCTTGAAGTGTTCGGGCCTCAAGGATGATCAATTACGGCTTGCCGCAGTACCATCCTCGTCGATGACGCTGCTCGGTCTCGTCCAGCACCTGGCTGAGGTGGAACGCAACTGGTTCCAGCGTGTATTCGCAGGTCAGGAAGTGCCGCCAGTCTTCGGGGAAAACAACGTCGACGGCTATGCGCTCCGGCCGGACCAAGGGCTCGACGAGGCGACGGCTGCCTGGCAAGCCGAGGTCGCCCGAGGCCGTGAGGTGATCGCCGACGCATCGCTGGACGATTCCGGTCACCTGTCCGAACAGGACGCGGGTTTCGTCGGCGATCAGGGGGTCTCCCTGCGCTGGATCATGGTGCACATGATCGAGGAATACGCACGTCACAACGGTCACGCTGATCTCATCCGCGAGCGGATCGACGGAGTCACCGGCGCATGAGATGTCCCTGCGCGGTCGCAAGTACCGCGCAGGGACCCAGCTCGGACCCTCAGCCGGCGGCGGTCCGCTCGGCCGCGCGAGCTGCTGAATGACGCGCAGCACGGAGAGGAGTTCGAGGTCTCCTACAGCGACTACCGCGCGGGGCACAGCCGGGTCACCCTGTCGCTGCGGATGCTGGAGGAGGGCATCGGCAGGCGTGGCCAGGCCGTGCTGCGGGCCACGACCCCGGCCATCAATCTGCTGCTCAGGACGAACCGGGACACCGCCAGATGCTCGGAGGTTTCCCGCTCGGGCGCCGCACAGGCCGCCAGGGACGCGAGGAACTCGACCACCTCCTCCGTCGTCGCCTCCGCCTCCATCTCCTGCCTGTTCACCACCGCCTCCAGCGCGGCCAGGGCGAGGGTGCGGGGGTCGTAGAGACCGCGGGGGAAGCGCTGCCAGGCCTGGCGCTGATCGATCTGGTGCAGTGGGGCGCCGCGAGCCAAGACCGAACTGCGTCGGACGAAGCCCACCGCGGCCACCAGCGCCCGCCACTCATCGACGCCATCGGGAACTGTCGATGCCGAGGCGATCAGCCGCCGCTCCTCGCGATCCAGAAGTGCCTGGATCATCGGATCGCAGTCGTCTTCCTCCGCACGGTCGAAGCCGTCGAGGAACGCTTTGTGTTCTGCCATGTCGTCAGTGGAGCAGCAGACACTGACAAACTAGGCGGTTACTGACTTCGGCTCGTCAAGGTGACGCTGGATCGACGAGGGTCAGGCCGGTACCGGCTATGAAGCCGTCGAGGGTGTGGGGCCGATACTGGAGGCGCTTGAGCCGGTTGCGGACCAGCGTTTCGAGCCGGTCGAGGGCGACCACTGCGAGGTTGGCCAGGCTGCGTTTGACGTATGCCCATACCCATTCCACGGGGTTGAGATCGGGTGAGTAGGCGGGGAGCAGGAATACCGTCAGCCATTCGCGCTCGGCGATCAACTCACGCATGGCGTGGGAGACATGGGTGTTCAGGCGGTCCCAGACCAGCACGATCGGCGCCTTGACGAGCTGGTGGATGCCGTCGATCAGTGCGATGAAGTCGCGCTCGCCCATGCTGCGGCGTGCGCCTTTTCCAGCGGGGTGGGTACGCAGGCGATGGCACAGCCTGGTGCGGGAGCCGGGCCGCATGGCGATCAGTCCGGCCACGGACAGTCGGCCCGAGCGTCGTCCGCTCACCGTCACCTGCGGAGTCACTCCGCGTCGGCCCCAGGTGCGTCCCTTGGGCGGTCGGCGGGTGAACCCTGCCTCGTCCTCGAAGCAGATGTAGCCCCCGCAGGCCGCCCGGACTCTTTTACCTCGGCCCAGGTCGCCTCCTTCCACGCGGTCACGGCCTGCTCGTCGCGCTCGGCGACCCGCCGCGCGGGGACCTGCGGGCTGAAGCCGAGCCGGTGCATCAACCTGGTGGCACCCGAGACGCTGTAGGAGACGTGGAACTTCCTGCCGATCAGCGTGGCCACCCTCGCCGCGGTCCACACCTGGTCCTCCACCCAGCCATGCTCGGCCGGCCCCTGCTCGAGATACCCGGCCAGCTTCTCCAGACAGCGAGGGGACAGCCGGCATCGCGATCCACTCGGGTCATGGGAGGCCAGAGCCTCACGACCGCCAACCCGCCACAGTTGGCGCCACTGGTAGGCCGACTTCAGGCTCACCCGCAGGCGCTGTGCGACCTCCGACGGCTTGCTCTTCTGCTCGAACAGCTCGGCTGCCTGCATCCGTACTGTTTCCCGGCGCTGCCGCCCCCCAGCAGTCAGCCCACCCCCATCCGCATACCTCACAACACCACGGATACAGCCACCGCCCCAGACCCTTCAGGGACTTCAAGCAACTTCACCCTAACGAGCCGAAGTCAGTAACGGGGTCCGCAGCTACGTAGGCACTTCCTCGATGGCACTGGCACCCACACTCTGGCGGGCGGCATGCGGCGCTCGTCGCTCTTCAGCGTCGGGCCCGCGGGTCCTGCCCGATCACGTTGCGGAGCAGGACCCGCTGCTGGTCGGCAGCCAGTCAGGAAGCCTGTGTCCTACGGGTACGGGGGGAATGTGGTGCGCTCCGCGTATTTCCGTGGTGGCCTTCCAGGAGCACGACTTCACCTCAGTTCGACGGAGTACGAGGCGCCGGGGAAGTCCCATCCGTCGGTGCCTTCGCCGATGTCCTCGACGATGACGTCGTCGATGAAGTGGTCCTCGAACTGCTCGTCGGTGAGTTCGCCGGCGAGCCAGAGTTCCTCGATCGTGTCCCAGTTGCCCCGGCTGCCGTCGATGCGCAGGGGCGCGGCGTCCGCGGTGCCGCGTGTCCGTTCGTCGTCGCCGGTTTTGACGACGCCGCTGATCTCGTACTGGCCCCGCTTGATGTGGTCGGGGATCGGGTCGGCGGGGACGATGGCGACGTTCTCGTACGCGGTGTGGATGATGTCCAGGTAGCTGCGGCGAACGTTGTACTCGGAGTCGGACAGCCAGTTGACCTGAGTCTTGGTCGTCACATGGAGACCGGCGTCCGCCAGGGCCTGCTGCCCGCGGTGGGTCGCCGTGAGCTGGCTGAGCTGGGCGTGCCAGTGTTTGGCGTTGTACGACGACAGTCGGTGGCGGGGGGTGACCTGGGAGCGCAGGAGGTTGTTGAGTGCGGCGCCGAGGGAGTCGCCGTGGCCTGTGGGGCCTGCCATCAGTCGTCACCTTCGGGGATGATCTCGCCGGGCTTAACGAACTTGGCCTTCACTTCGCCGAAGCCGGTCCCGATCCGGTACGTGGCGGGCGCGGTGCCGTCGGGCGTCCAGAAGACGGCTGCGTCGACGTTGCGTAGTGCGAGGAGCTGGTGGCCTTGCTGGACGGCCCTGAAGGCCACCGACCAGTGGCGGACAGATGCTTCGGCGACCATGCTCATGCGCCAGTCCGGCCGCCAGAACGGGGACCGCTGTGCGGGGCGCTTGGGCCACAAAAGGCGCAGCGCGATGGACAGTCGGGTCTTGTACGCCTTGTAGGGGTCGCCGCCGACCTGGACGAGCTCGGTCCGTGCCTTGCGGGTGGCCTCGTAGAAGGGCTTGAAGAGGGACTCGTTGTACTTCCCGGTCCAGGAGTCGTGAATGGCCGGCATGGCGGCGAGGTGCTTCTCCCGGACGAGTTTCTCCAGTTGCTTGATGTGTGGGGTGGTGACCCATACCCGGCCGTTCTCGTCGGGACGGTCGATGATCCGCCCCAGGGGGTGCGGCATGTCGGTGCGGGTCCATGCCGGGATGTCGATGAGGTAGATGCCGGCTCCGGCCTTGTCGTAGGCGTCGAGGGGGCCGGTGTGCAGGAGCTTGTTCGGGGCGAGGGGAACGGCCGAACAGGCGGAGGGGAAGCTGCCGTTGCGGTCGATCAGGCACAGCACGCCCTCTCCGAAGGAGTCGGGCACGTCGAGCTGGTCGCGCCGGACGCGCTTTCCGTTCGCCCGGATGTGGGGAACACGGGTGGCGGTGACGTCGGGGTGGACCCAGCGGGGCTCGCCGTCCATGTGCTCGCTGATCAGAGTCCACGGGGGGCTGTCGCGGGCCTCGGTGCGGATGACGGGGAGCGGGTGCATCTTCGAGCGGCCGACCGAGTCCTTGAGGATCTTCAGGGCGGGGAAGACGTGGCCCTCGGGCTCGTCCTCCTCGTCCCCCGGCGCCAGACCGTCCTCGCCGTCTTCCTCGTCTTCCGCTACGTCATCCTGCCCCTGGCCGCTGTCTGCCGGGGCGTGCACAGGGGCACCGGCAGCAGGGGCCTGACCGGCGCTTCCGGCAGTGTCGGCGGACATGGGCGTGGTGAAGGGCCGCAGTGCGGCGGCGAGGCGGTGCCCTTCGTGAGTGTCCGGCATCTCCGATACCGCTGCGGCGGCCTGGAGCAGCGGCGGCAGGATCTCCTTGAGGGCGTCCTGGTCGCCGCCTGTGACTGCGGTCCGCCATGCCGCCAGTTCGTGGGTGAGGGCGGCGGGGATCCCCTGGTGTCCGCCGGAGGTGTAGGGAAGGGCGGCTTCGGCCAGTTCCAGAGCCGCGGTTCCCGTTCCGCCGGTGGCAGGCGAGAGCCCTGGGCCCGCCGGGCTGTGGGCGCGGTCGATGGGTCCGGTTCCTACGTCGAGGAAGCGGGCGTGGAGCAGGTCGGGCTGCAGGTATGCCGAGCCGATTGTACCGAAGTCGCGTTCGGTGACCGTCACTTGGACCTTGCCCAGGTCGGCGGTCGCGGTGAGCGTCACGACGACGTCGGCGTCCAGGAGTGCCAGGAACGTGGGGTCGTCGCTGTCCACGACGGCGAGGACCGGTACGTGAAGGGTGCGTGCGAGGCCGGCCAGGACCTGGGAGGCACCGGGGAGACGCTCTCCGGACAGCGGCAGGCGGGCGCTATGGGCGGCCTGGAGGCGGTCCACGACCACGAGGGCCAGGCCCTCCATGTGCGGCGCGGTTTCCGCGATGTCCTCGGCCCTCAGGTTGGTGCCGTCATCGATCATCAGCAGGTCTCCCGCCTGGACCAGCTGCCGGGCGACCTGCTGCTCCTGCTCGGTGAGACGCCCCTGCTTCAGGCGCGGGTAGTCGCCGCCGGTCTCGGCGGAGATGATCCGGCGGAAAATGTCGTCCCGGTTCGGTCCCGACGCCGCATACAGGACCGTGCGACGGTCGACGAGCGCGGTCTGCCGTGCGGCGGCAAGACCCAGCAGGCTCCCGCCGACGTTCGGGGCGGCCGCCACGAGCGTCAGCCGGCCCGGCTGCAGACCGCCCGTCGCGGCGTCCAGGCCGGGCAGCCCGAACAGGGCTCCGCCGACCGGGCCGTCGGTGAGTACGGAACCGATGGCGTCGCCCAGCGTGGCGAGCCTGCGCGGCGCGCTGCTGCGGTCCTGATTGCCTTGGCTGTTCACCGCACCTCCTGCGGGCGCCGCGCCGGTGTGCGCGGCCATGTCGGACGAGAGGGCACTTGAGACGGGGTCGGCGGGAAGCAGCACCGCGACCGGTGTGGTGTTCCGCAGGAGCACCTGCGGTTGGCCCTGAGCCGCCCGCGTGACGAGGTCGCCGAAATCCTTCTGCGCCGCACTCAGCACGTGGGACGGGAACGCCTCGGTCTTCCGGGCTGCCGGAAACCGGTCCAGCGGCGCCAGCAGAGCGCGATCCTGCCGCTTGTGGATCAACGTGGTGCGCCCGTCCTCTTCGGCGAGCCTCACCAGCGAGTACAGGGCGTTCCGGGCTGCGGTTGCGTTCATTGCGGCCTCCGCCTGTGGCGACTGACTCACTCACCCTCCCAGGCCTAGTAACTCACCGCCATGATAGCACTTTTCACGCAGTCACTTAAGTAAAGTCACACAGTTTATCGCTCTGACTCACTCATTCGTGAGGGTGTGGAGTGTGCGTTGACAGCCCTGCTGGAGCTGTCGGGTTATCAGCGGGCGGCCGAGGGCAGAACGAAGGCCGGGGTCCCCATCGGCCCCGGCCTTCTCCTTACTTCGCCCGGCAGGTGATGGAATCTCGCCCAATGCGAGGTCAGCTGTGTGCTGCCGACTCCTGCTTCTTCTGCTCGTCAGACACCTGTTTCCGGAACCTCTCGTGTGCGGACTGCTTGCTCGTCATGAGCGCCTGCGCGATCTCGTCCCAGGAGTAGTCCGCCGCCCTGGCTGCGCGCACGGCCTCCTTCTGCCGTTCCTCGGCACCCGCCTGGAGCCGGGTAGCCACATAGACGGCGAGGAGAGGGCGCTGCTCGTCGGGTTCACCGCTCGGCCGCAGCGGGGCGCTGAGCGCATGGACCGCTTCCTCCACCTCATCGAGCAATCGCCGGAGCCGCTCGGGCAGCGTGCGAGACATGCTGCCCTCGGTGTGCCGGACCCACTCCCGCTGCAGCCCCTCATCGCAGGCATCGGGGTCCTCGAAGTCCACGGGTCGACGAGGCCCGCGCCAGCCGCATGCGCAAAGGACCCGGAGCCCCTGGGCGCGCCGTCGCCCTTCGCTGCCGTCGTACTTGTAAGACCACGCCCAGTTCACGCGCCGCCTCCAGGTCTCTTCCGAGTCCTCGAAGGTGTCGTGAGGCGCATCCTCCCCGCCCGAGAGCACCGCAACGACCCATCCCTCATGGGTGCCGTCCTCGTCGTCCGTGTGCAACCAGCCCATACGCCACTCGTCGACTCGACTGCGGCCGGAGACCGTCAGGGACTCCTGACGGTACCAATACCGTCAGGAGTCCCTGACGAGAATGAGGGAGAAGGGCGCTGGCGGCGAGGCTCGGCTTCGGCCGCGTGCACGACGGGAGGCATCAGGCGGACCGGTACGGCTTGTCGCCAAGTGCACGACGGGCCACCGATTCAGCACAGGGCTCCGGGCAGGTGCTTCACCACCGCCGTCGCAGGAAGGCGGGGCTGGCAGGTGCTACTCCCAGCAGTGGCATCCGGCGCACAGAGTGCAGCAGCCGCAGCCGTAGTCGCACATCGACGACTGGAGGTGGCCGCAGGCGGGGTTGATCGGGCTTTCGCCGGGGATCGGGCAGTAGCACTCGCCGTCCGGGCAGTCGCGGCGGCACCCGTCGTCCTCATCGTCCGGTGGGAGTCCGCATGGCCCGGAGTGCGAGCGCCTTTGAGGACAGGCCCGGCCGGCACCGTCGACCCACCGCCCGCAGTGGGTGACGAACAGCCCGCCCTCGGGGATGCGCCACTTCTCGTCTTCGGCGCGCTGCCGCGCGGCCCAGCCCGCGGCGACTTCGGCATACCAGTCGCTGCTGGGCTCCGCTGCCGTCACCGCCCGGCCGCCTGCTGCTGGGTGGGGAGCGCGGCGAGAGGGGACCGGTGGCCCTTGGGGACGCACGGACGGCATCCCAGTCGATGCGGCGGCTTCGGGCGATCCGGTCCAGGTCAGCCTGGCGGTAGAGCAGGACGACGTCATGCCTGTTCCAGCCGGAGCGGGCCGTGTCCGCGTGGGCCAGGAGCCCGGCACGGATCAGGTGGTCGAAGTCCGAGGCACGAAGTCCGAGGATCCGTGCGGCAGCGTCGCGCATGTGGAGCTGCCCGGCGGTCGAGGCACGTGCGACCTTCTGCCGGTCTGTGAAGTTCTCCAGGGCGAGCCCGCAGTACAGGAGGTAGCCCTTGTGCTCGCCGACCACGGGCAGGTGGCCCCGGCGAGCGAGTTCGGCGGCGGTGCCTGCGTACACGACCAGGTTGAAACGCTCGGCGAGGTGCTCCTCAGCGCGGGTCGCGCCGACGTCGGGCAGGGTGCCGACGGCCCCCTTGATGGCGTCGATGCGGGCAATCGCGTCGTCGAAGACGGCTGCGGACCATCGGTCACCGGCGACGTCGGGGCCGGGGATGAGCCCGAGGCGCTGGGCGCGGCTGAACTGCCACAACGTCAGGCCGGAGCGGTCGGGGAACTGCAGAGGGCCGTACGTCTTGAGCGAGCTGGCAGTGGTGGTGGTCATGGTGGATCTCCGTCCGAGGGGCTACAGCTGAGGTGGTTGGGGCGCCGGTCCGGCGATCGAGCCGGGGTTCACCGGTTGTCGACGGTCACGGAATTCCCCAGTTGTGACGGGTTGAGCGTCACGGAATTCCTCACCCTCACGGTCACGAGTCCCCATGGGGACGGCGGTCGCGGGGAGTTGAGAGACTCCCGCTATGGGATCTTGGGGAAGTTTGGGGCCAGCGTTGTTGTCTCTGGCCGGTGTCGCACTCGGCGCTGGCGGGTCGATCCTTGGCCAGTACATCGTGTCGCGAGCGAGTACCCGGCAGCTCGAAGTGCAGGAATCAGCCGCGCACCGCGCGGAGTTGAAGAACGCGGTGCTGAAGTTCCTCGGCATTGCGTCGCAAGTGGAGAAGGCGGCCCTCACGCGCCCGGTCAGTGATGGCACGGCAGACGATGCGGTGCTCGACCGACTCGTCGATGACCTGTGGCTGGCGCAGGCGGAGATCGACCTGGCGGCCAGAAGCGAGCCTCTGCGAGGATCTGCCTTTCGTTATGCGTTTTCCCTGGTGCAGGCAGTCCGGGGCGAGATAGCCGACTCCTCTGCGCTGCGCGGGCCGCAGGCGCAGTTCATGGACGCCGCGTATGACGACATGTGGCCCGGCCAACGGCGGGCAACCGGGGATTCGGCCGCACCTCGGTGAGGCGGACAGAGGAATTCCGCATGTCGGGCGGTTTGAGCGCCATGTAGTTATTCATGCCGATTCCTCCTGATTGGCCATGGGCAGCGCGGAGGTCGGGATCGAGGGACCTGGTCGTCGCGGAGCTGCTCATGTTCCTCGTCCCGTGGTTCTGATGGCCGATGGGCAGCCCGGATGGCGAGGAGAACGTTCGTCGTGGTCGACATCACCGAGATCTACGTCCACTGGTACGCGGGCCGCTCGAAGAGCGCGCTGGCCGCGTCGCTGGGGGTGGACCGCAAGACTGTGAGGAAGTACCTGGCCCCGGCGGAGGCGTCCGGGATCACCCCGGGCGGCCCGCCGATGAGCGAGGCCGACTGGGCGGGGCTGATCGAGGGCTGGTTCCCCGGCCTCGTGGACAGGAGACTGCGGCAGGTCACCTGGTCCGACATCGACGAACACCGCGATTACATCAAGGACTTGCTGGGGACCGTGACGGTCTCCACGATCCACCAGCGGCTGCGGGACGAGTACAAACTGAAGGTGTCGATCTCCTCGTTCCGCCGCTGGGTCCACGCCACGCTGCCCGACGAGGTGAGCCGGTCACAGGTCACCGTCCTGCGTGACGAGGTCGAGCCGGGCGAGGAGGCCCAGATCGACTACGGGTTCCTGGGGCAGTGGACCAACCCCCGCACCGGTAGACGGCACCGCGTCTGGGCGTTCGTGATGGTGCTGCCCTGCTCACGGCACATGTTCGTCCGGCCGGTCCTGCACCTGGACCAGCACGCGTGGACCGAGGCGCACGTCGCGGCCTTCCGCTACTTCGACGGTTATGTGGGTGACAACTCTTCCTCGATCTCGTGTTGCCCGTCAGGATGGTCGCTCCCGTCGAGGAGCTCGGATGGCCTGGCAGCCGGAGTTGGTACGACGTGTTGATGCCGCGGGCAACCCTGCTGCATCGCTCGGCCACGTCCTGGTCGACGACTACCTGGAGTTCGTGGCGGCCCGCTGCAGGCCGAACACCCTGCTGGCCACCGCCTACGACTTGAAGGTCTTCTTCTCGGTGGTGCCCAAGGAGCCGGCCGACGTCGTCACCGCAGACATCTTCGCGTTCATCACCGCGCAGAAGAAGCCGCGTCAAGGCCCGAAGGTCGTCCGGCTCGAAGACGGTGAAGCCGGACTCTCAGCCCGGACCATCAAGCGCCGGCTCGCCAGCGTCTCTGGGCTGTTCGGCTACCTGATGACCCGCGACGACCTCGCTGTCGACCGCAACCCGGTGCCGACGGGACTGGCCAACCGCCGCCGCAGTGGCACCCGCGGGGCACCTCTGCTGCGCACGCCTCGCACCCTCCCACGCGTCCTCGGGCCGACCGAGGTCGAGGCGGTCCTCGGCGCCCTGAACACCGCACGGGACCGGGCGATGATCCTGGCGATGCTGCTGGGCGGGCTGCGCCGCTGCGAGGTCCTCGGCCTGCGCCTGGGTGACCTCTCACCGGGCGAGCGTCGGGTCTTCATCAGCGAGGGCAAGGGCGGGCACCAGCGCCTGATACCCGTCTCCGCGCAGTTCTTCAGCGCGGTCGGCGACTACCTGGACCGTGAGCGTCCACCCGTGGACCACGACCAGCTGTTCGTGGTGTTGCGCGGGCCGACCCGCGGCCGGCCGCTCTCCGCCGACGGTCTCGACGAGATCCTCGACGGAGTCCGAAGACGAACCGGACTACCGAAGTTGACATGCCATCAGCTCCGGCACACCTGCCTGACGCGGCTGCGGGAGGCAGGCATGGCTCTGGAAGCGGTACAGGCCCAGGCCGGACACCGCTCCATCGAGTCGACCCGCGTCTACATCCACCTCGCGAACAGCTGGCTCGTCGAGCAGTACCTGGAGGCCAGTGCCGCGATCGACGCCGACCGAGCGGAGTCCTGATGCGCCGGGCCCGCGCCGCGGCCCTGCCGATAGTGCGCCCGGACCTGGTCGAGTTCTACCTCGCCCACCGGGCCGCGCAGGGCATGAACACCGACCACAAGGTCCGCTGGGGTGCCCGGGCACTGCTTGCCGCAGTGCCTGACCTGACCGACTTCTGTCGCCTGCCACTGGAACGTCAGCTCGCCTTCAACCACGAGACCCACCGGTTCATCAGCTGGCTTGCGGTCACGGGACGGATGCAGCCGGGCGCGGACTACCTGGTCGCCCGGCGCCCGCGACTGGGGATCGTACTCGCCCGCACGGAGCCGGAACTGCACCTGCGGTTCATGGAGACCGCCCGCACACTCGGCTTTCGCGACACAGTGGCCATGACCCAGTTCAACCTGCTGGGTCACTTCGTGGCACTGTTCGCCAACCAGCCCCACGAACTGCAGCAACGCGACTGGGACGAGGGACGCCGCCTTCTGCTGGACGCCGCACGCCGCATCCCCAACCGCGGCGTCAAGGCCCTGTCGACCGCCCTGTTCAACCTCGAAGCCACTCTGTTCCACTGCGAGTTGACCGACCAGCTCCCGCGCCGACGCACCCCGGACCGGGCCGACATGCGAGCCCGCGAATGGGCCCGCGTCCCGGCCAGGATGGCGGAGACGATGCAGCACTATCTGCAGCAGATCGCCGGGACGCTGCGGCCGGGCACGGTGAAGAACGCCGAGCTGACGCTGCGAGAGTTCGCCTTGCTGGTCGCCGCCGAAGACGCGGCCGTCAGCTGCGTCGCCGAGCTCAAGCGGCGACACGTCGAACGCTACCGACAGTGGCTGCTGGAGCGGCCGGCCGCCCGCGGAGGCCCGCTGCACCGGCACACCGTCCGCGACCGCCTGAGCAAAGTCCGCGGCTTTCTCCGCCGCCTCGACGAATGGGACACCGCCGACCGGCCACCTCGCCAGCTGGTGTTCGACAGCGACTTCCCGATCGCGGACGAGCCACTGCCGCGCTTCCTCGACGACGCCGCGGCCGCCAAACTTCTGTCCGCCGCTCGCAAGGATCCTGATCCGTATTCGCCCGCCTGGCCATCGAAATTCTCGCCCGCACTGGGATGCGACGCAGCGAGATGCTCGGCCTCACCATCGATGCGGTCGTGCAGATCGGCTCCGCCTACTGGCTCCGTGTCCCGGTCGGCAAGATGCACACCGACCGCTATGTTCCCCTGCATCCGCAGCTGAAGGCGCTGCTGGACGACTGGTTGCTGCACCGCCCCGAGGGCCTGCGCTCGAACCTGCTGTTCACCGACCACGGCCGCCCGGTCAATGCCTCCCGCATTGAGGCCGCCGTCCGCAAGGCCGCCGAGCGGGCCGGACTGGGCAGGGTCACCCCGCACCAACTGCGCCATACTCTGGCCACCCAGGCGATCAACCGAGGCATGTCCCTGGAGGCCATCGCCGCACTCCTGGGACACAAGTCACTGTCCATGACACGCGTTTACGCGCGGATCGCTGACCGGACCGTTGCCGACGAGTACTTCGCCGTCTCGGAGAAGGTCGAGGCACTCTACGACGCCCCGCGCCAGCTGCCGGCCGACGCCGAGGGAACGGAGATGACCAAGCTCAGGCGGGAGATGCACCGCCGGATGCTCGGCAACGGCTACTGCGCTCGCCCCGTCGAGATGGACTGCCACTTCGAGTCGATCTGCGAGTCCTGCACCTTCTTCGTCACCACGATCGAGTTCCGGCCCACCCTCGAACGCCAGCGAGACGACGCGGCGGCCAAGGGACAGGTCGCACGCGAGCAGATCTTCGACGGACTCCTCAGCCGACTCGACGGAGAAGCCTCCTGACTGTGTCGACTCGCCAAGTTCGTACGACAGTTGCCCACCTCACGGGACCTCCCCAGCGGCTGCCTGAGCTCGTGCAATCTCGGCATGGTGTGAGGCTTCGGCAGGGGCGTCCACATGCTCCAGTCGATTCCAGCGGTCGCTGTCGTATCCGTCGCGATAGTTCCACCAGCTTGCGGTGGTCCACAGCCGGTTCCATTCACGGAGCATGGTGGACCGCTCCTCCTGGCCAAGCCCGCCCCGGTCGAGGAGTGCGAGCATCAGTCCTGCCGAGTCGCAGACCAAGATTTCCAGGGAACGCAACGCGCAGAACGTGTCCCCGGTCTCGCCAGCCGCATCCTGGACTGGCCGAATCTGGGAGTAGATGAACGCCTCCAGCGCGAGGACGTCATCGCGGATGATGTCGTCCACATAGCGCAGGCTGCGGAGCGGCTCAGTGCTCACTGGGCGGACTCTCCCTCGATTCGACGATGACTTGACAACGAGACCCGCATATTAGCCTCGCGCTTTCACGAGGTGGGCTGTCCGACTGGTGATCGCGAAAGCAGAAAGTGCCTCTGACCAGCGAGAATGAGGATTGCTGAGGTCCTTGTTCCCGCCCCTGTCGGAGGCACTTTCCAGGTGAAGCAGCCTATCGGGTCCTATCCCCATGTCCGTGTCCGGGATGACGGCCGAGCCGTGGTCTCGCAGGCCGGTTCGGTCCTGCTGGTCGAAACGGTCCGCAAGATCGGCCTCGACCAGGCGATATCCGCAGCCCTGACCCCGTGGCGGAGACCGCGAGCCGTCCACGACCCCGGCAAGATGCTCGTGGACCTCGCACTGGCGGTCGCACTCGGCGGGGACTGCCTCGCCGACATTGCACTGCTGCGGTCCGAGCCGGCCGTGTTCGGGCCAGTCGCCTCCGACCCGACGGTCTCCCGCCTGATCGGCACCCTCGCCGCTTCGGGCGAGAAGGCGCTGACGGCGATCCGCACCGCACGTTCCGAAGTACGCAGGCGGGTCTGGGAACTGGCCGACGACCGTGCTCCGGACGTCGGCGCTCAGGTGACCGTGGACCTGGACGGGGTCCTGGTCGTCGCGCACTCGGACAAGCAGGACGCAGCCCCGACCTGGAAGAAGACCTACGGCCACCACCCGCTCATGGGCTTCGTCGACCACGGCCCGGGAGGAACCGGCGAACCTGTCGCGGCCCTCCTTCGGCCCGGCAACGCGGGCTCGAACACGGCCGCCGACCACATCACCGCCGCTCGCCTCGCCCTCGCTCAACTGCCCAAGAAGTACCGACGGGGACGGCGGACGCTGATCCGCTGTGATTCCGCGGGCGGCACCCACGAGTTCGTGGCCTGGCTCGCCCAGCGCGGACGCTGGCTGTCCTACTCGGTCGGCATGGTGATCACCGAGGCCATCCACGAGCACGTCCTGAAGATCCCGGCATCGGCCTGGACACCCGCGGTCGAGTCGCACGGCGAGATCCGTGACGGGGCCTGGGTCGCCGAACTCACCGGCGACCTGCTCGACGGCTGGCCGCAGGGCATTCGGTTGATCGTCCGCAAAGAACGGCCCCATCCCGGAGCCCAGTTGAGGATCACGGACGCTGACGGCATGCGGATCACCTGCTTCGCCACCAACACACTCAACCGGCCCATCGCCCAACTCGAACTCCGCCACCGGCTGCGGGCCCGCGCGGAGGACCGCATCCGGGCCGCGCGTGCCACCGGACTGCGGAACCTGCCCCTGCACACCACCGCGCAGAACGGCATCTGGTTGGAGATCGTCCAGATCGCCCTCGACCTGCTGGCCTGGATGCCCATGCTCGCCCTGACCGGCCGGGCGAGGCTCTGGGAACCGCGTCGCCTGCGGTTTCCGCCTGTTCTCCGCAGCCGGCCAGCTCGTCACCACCGGTCGGCGCAGGATTCTCCGCCTCGCCCGGCACTGGCCCTGGGCCGGTGAGATCACCGCCGCACTTGAACGGCTCGCGCTCCTGCCCGACCCCGGCTGACCAGCAACCGACCGTCCCTGCGACAGCATCACCCGCCCGGGGCAGTGGAACCTGGCGCCCACCCGACGCGACAGCCGGGCCACCAACCTGCCCGGCATCAGCTTCCGGAAAGCAAAAGGGTCCACCGACTCCGTCGGTGGACCCTCAAGAAAGATCGAGGTTAGAGGCGTCCCGCGCCGACTGGTGCCCGATAACCTGAAGACCGGCGTCGACAAGCCCGACCTCTACGACCCGAAAATCAACAAGGCGTATGCCGAACTTGCCACCCACTACGGAGCGTTGGTGGACCCGGCGAGGGCATCGAAGCCCAAGGACAAGCCCAGGGTGGAGCGGCCCATGCCCTATGTCCGCGACTCGTTCTGGCGCGGGCGGGAGTTCACCTCGATCGAGCACATGCAGACCGAAGCGATCACCTGGGCCCAGCAGGTCGCCGGACGCCGGCAGTGCCGGCCGCTGGGCGGCGCGGCCCCGATGGCCGTGTTCGGCGCGGTCGAGGCCGCCGCCCTGCTGCCGCTGCCACCCACCCCGTTCACCCTGGCCCGCTGGTCGACGGCCACCGTCGGCCCTGACATCAAGGTCGGCCGCACCGCACGAGAGGCGGCGAGCGCATGACGTCGCCCGGCGGTACGCCCGTATCGCGAGGCGGTTCGTGCGCGTGGAACCACGGCGCCGGGCACGGGCGTTCGTGCTCGGGCTGTTGTCGGGCCTGCCGCGCAAGAACGACGCACCCACGACGCGGCCCACCGACTCGACTGGTCCCACTGGCGACGACGCCACCAGGCCCGATCCTAAGCCAGCCACTATCAGCGGCAAGCCACCCACGCATGAAGATCGCGATCTACAGCTGGAGTAAAAAAGCCCTCCCTCGGCACATGGCGGACCGAGTTTCTGCACATTCTCGCGACCGAAACCCTGTTGCGGGAACCGATTCTGCCGGGCGGCGTGGCGTCATCGTCCTTCACCAGCAGAGGGCGGCAGCCACCAATCCGACGCCCGGAACTGCTCCGGAGAAATAACGCAATTACCCATCTACTACGTTGGTGAGCCCTTCCAGTCTACGACTGGAAGGGCTCACCGAGTCACTCGACTGGATCAAATCCAGCTATAGCAGGAGGCGGGAGTGACACCAGGCGGCTATCGGCCAGCCGTCCTCGTTTCACTCTTTCCAGTCACTTCCACCTATTCGAAAATGTAGATAGGCGAAGATAATTGCCGCCACCTCTAGAGCAGGTGTGGCGTAGAGCATGCCTTGACCGATCGCATCGGCGTGACGCCAAGGAAGCGACATGCACACCCATCCGAGAATCCAGAAGAATATCCCGGACAACCCAAGACAGAGCGACCATTTACCCGCAGGAGAGGTTCGCAGCGAGGTAACCCTCCGCTTTCTGCCAGGGTGATTTGACCTACTGATGCGTGACATACGGGGGAATCGATACATAAGCCTTCACTGTCTTTGTGCCCCTTTTTGGATACCACTCGAGCGTCTTATTGAGCCACTGCCTGTACACCTCACCTGTAGCATAGATGGCAGTAGCCAGGAGCAGAGCTGGACCGGATGCGGCTGCAGCCGCATATTCGATCCAGGCCGCTATCGCAGTTATCCCGAAGTTACCAATTTTCATGCGATCCGTGAGCCACTTTGTTCTCTTTCTACTCAGCTTCAGGGTGCAACTGACATAGCCACAGGAAAGCTTAGTCTTGTTGTACTTTTTGATCGCTTTTCGACCGTCGAGATCGTATTTGTTCACCGGATCCGAGGGATAGCCGTAAGTATTCGCGTTGCCCCCCATCGCAGGGTCGACACTGAGGAATCGCCCGGTAGTGGAGTCGTACAGCCGGACTCCCATGAGGGTCAGCCCATTGAGGGTGCGAGTCGACCTCTGGTAGGTGCCGAGTGGGCCGTACTGGGTCGCGGAGGTGCCGTCGCTCTTGTTGCCGTACTCGTCGTAGTGCTGGACCGTGCTCGCCACGGTGGTGTCGAGCGGTTGCTGGACCATGATGTCGCCGTGGATGTTGGCGAAGTGGAGGACGATGGAGCCACTGGCCGCTGTAGTGGCGGTCAGCCCACCCTCATGTCCGTGATGTTGCGGCTGACCGTGTCGCCGGTCTTGCTCCAGGTCGGACGGTCAGTTGCGTCACCATAGTGGCTGGTGGTGGTGCCATCAGTGCTCCACGTGCCATCGGTTGCCTGGGTCTGGGCGGTCTGGACAGCGAGGCGTCCAGTGGCGTCCAGGGTCCAGGTGTTACGGCTGGTGCCGACGGTCTCCGAGGCCACCAAGTCGTTGGTGTGGTAGGTCAGAGCCGATTCACCGTTGGAGGTGGTGCGGCCGAACGCGTCGTAGGCATAGCCGGAGTTCGCCAGGCGGTCGGCGCTGTCGTAGGTGTACGACGTGATGGCCGTGGTGGTGTCGTTGGTGCTGCTGTCGCAGTCGTCCGAGCTGGTCTTCAGCGCGGTGCGGTTGCTGTTGGCGTCGAGGGTGTAGGCGCGGGTGACGCAGCCGGTCGTGGTGGTGTCGGCTGCCTGGGTGAGGCGGCCTGAATTGTCGTAGGTGTATTCGGACTGGGTGTGGAGCCGTCTGTCTGCGTGTGGCCCGTCTGACGGCCGGTTATCGCATACCCGGCGCTATCGGAAGCCACCGTAACGCCGTCCGAGTCCGTGTATTCGCGGCCGGTCTCCTTGCCGGTCGGGTCGGTCGTGACGGTGAGTGTGTAGTCACCCGGCAGCGTTTCGGAGGTCAGCGCGCCGTCCGCGTCGTAGGAGGCGGTGAACGTGCTGGCGACCGAGTCGGTCAGGGTCTTGAGGTTGCCCGCTGTGCCGTAGGTGTAGGTCACCGTGGACGGGGCCGAGTCGGTGGTCTTCACCGGCCGGTTCAGGAGGTCGTAGGCCGTGGTGCTGGTGTTGCCCGCACCGTCGTCGTACGAGATCGGGCGTCCGAGGGTGTCGTATCCGTAGGTGATCGTCTGGCTGTTCGAGGACTGTGTGGCCACCTTGCCGTTGTCCGTGTTGTAGGTGACGGTGGTGGCCGGTGTGGCTGTACCGATGCCGCCGGTGATTGCCATCTTGGTGACGCGGCCTGCGGCGTCCACGGTGGTCGTGGTGGTGCGGGTCACGCTGTTCGCTGTCTCGGCCTTGGTGGCGATCTGTCCCCAGCGGTTGTACGTGTAGACCGTGGTGACCAGGCTGGCGGGGTTGCTGCCGCCGCCCGTGCTCGTGGCCGCCGGTGTGGTCCGGCACAGCAGCCCGGCCCAGAGCACGGAGGAGCAGGCGCCTGTGCCATCGGCGCTGTAGTACGTGTACTAGTACTGCAACGGTGTCTACCGTGACTGCTGGCCAGGTTCGTCGTTGTTGTGGTTATGGGTGGGGACCTTGCTGATGTGCGTGTGTGGGCGCGTGAATTGGATGCGGTGCACGGGCGGTTCGTGCACCGGTTCAGCCGGTCGGAGCCGCGGGAGTCGGCGCTGGCCTATATGCGGGGCCTGATCGCTCCGTTGCAGCGCAAGAACGGTTGGACGCTGGCCGAGGAAGCGGGCCATGGCGGGCCGGACCGTATCCAGCGGATGCTGAACCGGATCGAGTGGGACGCCGACGAAGTCCTCGACGACGTGCGCCGCTACGTGGTCGACAACCTCGGTGACCGCGAGGCGGTGCTCATCGTCGACGACACCGGCTTCCTGAAGAAGGGCACCCGCTCGGCAGGAGTGCAGCGGCAGTATTCCGGCACCGCGGGCCGCACGGAAAACTCCCAAATCGGCGTCTTCCTCGCCTACGCCGCCAGCCGGGGACGCACGCTGATCGACCGCCGTTTGTATCTGCCCACGTCCTGGACGGACGACCGGGAACGCTGCCGCCGGGCCGGCATCAGCGACGAGATCGCTTTCGAAACGAAGGTGGCCATGGCCAAGGCGATGGTCCGAAAAGCGATCACGGACCGGATCCCGTTCCGGTGGGTGACCGCGGATGCCGCCTACGGCTACAGCAAGGGCTGGCGCTTCGAACTCGAGCAGGCCGATGTCTTCCACGTCATGGCCACCACCCGGCACGACACCGTCGTCACCCGCTGGTCCATCGACCACCCCGTCCACGACCTGTTTCCCGGACTGCCACGGCAGAAGTGGAAACGCCGCTCCTGCGGTGAAGGAGCCCACGGCCGGCGGATCTACGACTGGGCCCGCGTCGAGGTGAGGCCCTGGCACCGCGAGGACCGCCGGCACTGGGTTCTCGCCCGCCGCAGCGTCAGCCAGCCCGAGGAGATCTCCTACTACATCGCCTACTGCCCCGCCGACACCACGCTGGACGAGCTGATCCGCGTCGCGGGCAGCCGATGGGCGGTGGAGGAGTGCTTCCAGACGGCGAAGCAGGAGTGCGGCCTGGACGACTACCAGGTCCGCCGCTACCCCGGCTGGCACCGCCACATGACCCTCGCCATGGCAGCCCACGCCTGCCTCACCGTCCTGCGAGCCCGCCAGCTGGACACGGAGAAAGCAGAAACGGATCCTCCCAGCTCATCCACCTCAGCCTCGCCGAGATCCGACGCCTGATCACCCGTCTCACCAACCGCCGCCCCACCCCTACCGACCACATCCTCCACTGGTCGACATGGCGCCGCAGACGGCAGTACCAAGCACGGTTGAGTCACTACAAACGACGCGGACACAGCCCTTGAAAACTGCCTAGCATTCAGAACAAGCACCGTTGCAGTACTAGAGCGTGCCGGCGTCCGAGCCTGACGATCCGGCTGTGCGGGTGGTTGCGACGCGGCCGGAGTCGTCGTACGTCGTGGCTGTGGTGCTCTCCTCTCCACCGCTGGTGGACTTCTGCTGTCCGGTGGCCCAGTCGTAGACGGCTGTCGATGTCTGTGTGTCCGCGTCGGTGGCGTATCCCGGTATTGCCGCTCCTGTCACGACCGAGGTCACGAGGCCGGAGACCGCGGCGGAGGTGGGTCGGTCCTCGTCGTAGGAGTACGACGTGTGTTCACGGGCCGGGGTCGCTGTCCCGACGGCAAGCGTGGTCTCGCTGGTGGAGCCGGATAGCTCACCACGAAGGCATCTGGCACCAGAACCTCGCCAGCCGATGCGACGACCTGCGCAATCTGCTGACCTATCTTGATCAGGATGCTGCAGCGTGGGTTGCTGCTTCGTCCCGTATTGACACTGTGCTCGGGCAACGCCCCTGACCCTCCACACCTGCCGAAGGATCGCTGGCAGGTTCGGCGGAAGACGTCCGGCCCGAGCGCCGCCAGCCGCCCCGGGCCCGGGCAGGCCAGGCCGGGCCTGGCATCACGCTGGACGACCGATCACACACCGGCCCCGACGACGCGACGACGCCACTCGCCACCCACGACCGGCCCGAAGCAACTGCCGGCGACCAGCCGCCGCCCTCCTAGAAACGGAAGCCGTCCCGGACCAGCGCAGTGCTGCCTGGATATGCGACGTCGCGTGGCTGAGCCGGTTATGCATCAACTGGCCGTTGTGCTCGACGAACTTCTCGACGTGCCAGGCGAGCGGCGTGGCAGCGGGTACGTCGTCAGAGAGCAGCCCGCGCGCCAGCGGGGCGGGGCCTGGTCACCGTCCGGCCCGGTCACCTGTGCGCCAACCGATGAGGCACTGCGGGCCCCGCCGGAATCCGGCGAGGCCCGCAGACGTCTGCTGCTGTGATCAGGGGGTGAGGTCCAGTACGCGGACCGGCTCGCCCGCCCACCGCTGCGGGGCAGTGGTCGCGATGATTGCGCCGTCGGGACGGTCCGGGGTGGGCTGCGCCGCGTACTGGCTGTGCGCCGCGGCCCAGGTCTCCTGTCGCGCGACGTCCAGGGCGGCGGCCAGGTCCAGATCGAGGACGGTGATGCCGGGAAGGGAGGCGAGGTGTTCGGCCGTGCCGGGCCGGGCGCGGTCGGCTTCGACTAACGCGCATGCCGGGGCGTACAGGAACCAGCCCGATTCGGCGTGGGCGCGGTGGATCAGACGGGAAGCGAGGACGTTGCCCTGGCCGGCTGCGGCCATCGCGGTGTCGTCCAGGACGATGTGCACAGCGTCACTCACCGGCTGGTCACCTGGGCCAGGCGCCGGTCCAGCTCGCTGTCCAGATCCTGCTCCTCGGCAGCGGTCGGCGCATAGCCGTTCCACTCCTTCAACGCGGCCAGAGCCTTCTCCGCCCGCTCGGCACGCTCGCCCGGAGTCAGCAGCGTCTCCGCGAGACGGGCGAGATACGCGCGCAGCGACAGACCCTCAGCGGCAGCTATAGCGGCCAGCCGGTCTTTGGCTTCCTCGGGGATACGGACGTTGGCATCGGACATCGTCGTGCTCCTTCCCATATCCCTCCAGGGTACGGGTACGTACCCGTACCCGCACCTGCTGTGCGACTGATTCCGGTCAAACCCCTGTGGCCGAATCCAGTGCAATGCTGTGAGGGCGGTGGTCCTCCAACCCCCGTGGAGGCCCCCACCTCTGGCCCCGCCCGCGTGCTGACTGCCTGGGCGGGGTCGCGCCCTACGAGCAGGCGATAGCCACCGTTCAGGCCGCATGTGGCGTTCCGTCCAGCCGCCCCGGACGCCTCCTGGCCGGACGCCACGCCCGCGGACCCCCGCCCTGGCCCGCAGGACCTCGCCGACGACGACCTCGCCGACGGCTGGACGACCAGTTGCTGTTTCAGTGGAAGCCCTGCCCGGCCGTTCGCCTTCGGCTTCTGCAGACGGCTTCGGTGCTCTTTGTGCGGATGTGCCCTGATGGGGGGTTAGGCTGCGCGCGGGTAAGGCCGTCGGCGGGGAGGGGCAAGCAGGTCATGAGGCGTCAGCAGTGGTGGGGGCGGTGTCTGGCGGCTGTGGCCGTAATGGCGATGACGGGGTGTACGGCGCTCGAGGACGGCGGGGTCGCTGGCCCGGAAGGAAGCACGGCGTCCGAGTCGGGGGCCGAGGCCGGGCCCGGTGACAGCAAGGCGGGCCCGGATGACGGCACGCTGCCCGGAGTTCCGGACGCGGATACCGCGCGCACGCAGCTGGCCGGGCTGAAGGTGGCCGCACACGGCTCGATGACCGGCTACAGCCGCTCGAAGTTCTCCCACTGGGCGGAGCAGGGCGAGAACTGCAACACCCGCGAGGCGGTGCTCGAGCGCGACGGCACGGATGTACAGCGCGATGAGGAGTGCCGAGCCACCTCCGGAACGTGGGTCAGCGTCTACGACGACGTCACCGTAACGGATGCCTCGAGGCTCGACATCGACCACATGGTGCCCCTGGCCAACGCGTGGCGCTCCGGTGCCAGCACCTGGGACGCGGACAAGGGCAAGGCATTCGCCAACGACCTGACCCATCCGCAGCTGATCGCGGTGACAGCCTCCTCCAACCGGTCCAAGGGCGACCAGGGCCCCGATGAGTGGCAGCCGCCGGCCAAGACCTACTGGTGCACCTACGGGAGAGCCTGGACCGCGGTGAAGACCGCCTACGAGCTGACAGTCACCGAGGCGGAGAAGGACATGCTGGCCGAAATGCTGGACACCTGTACGTCATGACCAGTCCCGACAGCAGGCCCGTGCCCGAGCGGCTCCAGAGCGAGGTGACAGCCGGGCGCGGCGGTGCCATGACCGACGAGGTCGGAGTCATCACCGGCGACCTCACCATCGCCACCAGCCCCCTGCCCGACGGGCGCGCCGACGTCCGGATCCAGTACACGGGCGCGGAGGAGTGGTACACCCTCACCGGCAGCCCCGCCCCCCTGCCGCCGGGCGGGCTGGCCGCGCTCCAAGCGGACGTCGTCCAGCGCGTCCGGCACGGAGGCGCGGCACAGGCCCCGCAGTAGCCGGAACGCGGGAGTCCCGGCAGCCGCGTTCCGCCGTGGGCCTTCAGCAGGCGTAGGTCTTTCCGCTGGCCGCGGTGTGCCAGTTGCAGGAGCTGATGGTGCCGGCGGCGGCGTTGTTGTCGGCGCTGCCGGGCTTCTTCAGCCGCTGGGCCGCGTACCGTACGGCGCCCGCGGCGGCGTGGGCTGGGCCCCGGTTTCAAGGGCATCTGGAGGAAGCCAGCAGCGCTATCCCCGAGCCCTGCGGAACACTGCTGCGGGTTGTGCTGGCTCGCCGGAACCCCCTGTCTACCCGGGGGCTGGCAGCGGGCGCACGAGCGCCCCGGGACCAGTCTCTCCCGTGCGGTCCGCAGCGCGGCGGAGGTCAGGCAAATCCGGAGGCCATGATGCCGCTTACGGCTGTTCACTGGGGCTGGCCCGCCGTGAGGCGGGAGAGGCCGCCGGGCGTGGAGCGGGGTGGTGGGTGATGCCGTAGTCGCGGGCGAAGTGGTTGGCTTCCATCGCTGATCCGGTCATCCGGTGCAGCCAGAACCCGTACGACACCGACTCCGTCTGCTCCTGTGTCAGGTACAGCAGCCACCGCCGCGCCCCGTGATCGCAGCGGGCCGTACGCGCCTGCTCCGCCAGCCCAGCCGCCACCGGCACCCGCAGCTAGCCGGCCAGCCCCAGGAACAGACGCAGCGCCGCCATCTGCGAGGGCAGCAACTTCACCAGCCGCCGTCCCGCATCCGGTACTTCGCCGGCGTTGTGGGGGCGGGGGCGGGAGCTGGCGTAGAGCAGGAGGTCGTGTCCGGCCGGGGACAGGCGGGCCGCCCACAGCACCACGGTGCCCTCCCACGCCGACAGCTCCGCCCGGTCCTCCCTGCCGGCGATCTCCACCAGACCGCGGTCGGCCAGCCCTCGCACCTGCTGCTTCATCGACAGCACGTCCGCGGCCAGCACCCAGCCGTGCACCGACGCCTGCGCCCGCTCATCCAGCGCCCCCAGCGCCGCAAGAACCTGCTCCCCACCCCGCACAACCGCCCCCTCCCGGTGAAGCCGCGCCCGATTGACCCAACGAGGCATCGCGGGCGGAGGAAACGACCACGCCGACGTCCGGCCACGCGCGACGAAACGCCCTGCTGCCGGGCTGGGCCGCGCCGAAGTCGACCGCCAGATGCCGCGGCCGTCCTACCGGGTGAGGGAACGCCTCTCCCATCCGACCAGTAGGACGTCGTTGCGGATGGCTACGGTGCAGAGCGGGCAGCTTCAGGGAAGCCCAGTTCGTCGAGCAGCACGTCGAACAACTCCTCCACAAAGGTCTGTCGAGTGCGCAGCAGTTCCTCAATCCGAGGCTGCTGCGCCGTGGCCTGGACACTGGCTGCTGAAGCCCACATGAGAGCACCTTCGGCGTCGGTCGGTACCTCCGCATCGAGCTCTGCACGCTTATGTCTGACGGCTTCTTCGAACTCCGAGGTGGCCATCCACAGGGTCACGTCGTCCACGTCCTCGGGTTCCTCAACGAGGAGAGCCGCGGCATTGTCCGGATTGAGCCATGTCTGCCAGCGGCGCCCGTAGGCGTCGAGGCCGGTCACGAGGGCGACGCTGCTGTCGGAAACATCGGCGACGCAGGCCGGGGCACCGGACCATTCGACCAAGGTGAACAGGTACTCGTCTTCCCAGACACCTCGATCCAACTGCAGGGTCTGCCAGCCGCCCGGTCTCGGCTCCCACTCATGCACGTCGTCCCTCAGCCCTTTACCGATGCTGCCGAACAGGGGTGCTTCCAACAAGGGGCGCCCGCTGCGCGCAAAGACCAGATGACCGGAAAAGCCCATGGAACCTCCTCGTCGAATGTCAGCGCACCCTACGAGCCGTCACTGACACCACCGACGCCGACCGACTGTCGCTCGGACCGACTGGCTCACCGAATCAGTGGCGGTAGCCGATGAGGGGTGCGGCTATGCCGACGAAGGCCAGGAAGTGCTCGGCCTTTCACTCGTAGCACCGGTGGAGCCTTCGGTAGCCGACCAGCCAGGACACGGTTCTTTGGACCACCCAGCGGTGTCTGCCCAGCCGCTGCGAGGAGTCGACACCCTTGCGGGCAATACGGTGGCGGACGCCTCGCTGACGGGGCCATCGGCGCAGGTGGTGATAGTCGAGCTCGGAGGCAGCCTGCTGTTACTCACTTTCGGGTGACGGCCCGAACCCAGCAGGGTGGCGCACCGTGGCGGAGAGACGCCATGCCCTAACCCCTGCAAGACCTCTCCCGACCTGCGGGCACGTCAACACGGCCATACGTGAGATAAGTGGGCGTTGCATCTGAGAGTCATGGAAATATGGGCAGCAGGTAACAGAGGCCGTGTTCTGCCCGTGGGTGCCCTGTGGTGTGGACAAGGTGGGTGTGCGGCCAGTCGGCCGCCGACGCACATCACACCGGATCCCGGGGCCTGTTCAGGCTTCGGGGGAGGGTGTCCGGATCTTGAGGAGTCTCATGTCCGCTTCCGCTTCTGTCACCGCTCGTAGTCTTGTCGCCGCCGCGCTCGCCGCCGGCGCCGTGGTCTCCATGGTCACGCTGCCGGCATCGGCCGCCGACCACCGCCCTGAGCGGTCGAGGGTGAAGATCTCGGACGTCCAGTACGACTCCCCCGGCTACGACGACCGCTCCAACCGCTCCCTGAACCGCGAGTGGGTGGAAATCACCAACACCGCCCGCCGCAGCGTCAACCTCGACGGCTGGACCCTGAAGGACGAGGACGGCCACACCTACACCTTCGAGGACTACCGCCTGGACGGCCGCACCACCGTCCGCATCCACACCGGACACGGCCGCGACACCGACACCGACCTCTACCAGGACAGCCGCCGCTACGTCTGGGACAACCGCTCCGACACCGCCACCCTCCGCAACGACCGCGGACGCCACATCGACAGCGACTCCTGGGGCCACCACCACAGCGGAGGCGGCCACCACCACTGACCCACCACCACACAAACGACCACCACCCACCCACACCCAAAGCACCTGGACGCGCCCGGCCACCCACGGCCGGGCGCGTCCCCCTGCGAGCCACCGACGGCCACCCCCTCCCGCCTCGCCGGCGGCCGGAAGCTCCAAAGCCCACCCGGTCACCAGCGCGCCGATTGCGGCACCGAGCCCCATCGGCTCGCGCCCGTCGCGCCAAACTTCGCGGAACGGGCGGTGGCTCGCCCCTCCACCGGCGCAGGCCGGGACCACCGGGTCCCGGCCTCGTCGCTGCTCCCAGGCGGCCCCGACCCGTTGCCGAGGGACAGAACGCGCCGCCGACGGAAGCAACGGGACGACGATGTGACTTACCGGCCTTGAGGGTGACCGGCAGACGAATCCGACGCTGTCGCGTTCTCGGCCA
Organism: Streptomyces bottropensis ATCC 25435; assembly: GCF_000383595.1. Lineage (NCBI taxonomy): Bacteria > Bacillati > Actinomycetota > Actinomycetes > Kitasatosporales > Streptomycetaceae > Streptomyces > Streptomyces bottropensis. The sequence continues at coordinate 5,657,110 of NZ_KB911581.1, forward strand.
CTACGGCTCGCACGCCACACCGTCGCCATCCCGGTCCAGGTGCGGCCCATACCCCGGCTCCCCGGCGTACACAGGTGCTGCTCCAGCATCCCGTGCCGCGTCGCAGTTCTCGTAGTACACGTCTGCGGGCGGCGCCGTCGTGGGCTCCATGGGTTCCGGGTCCGTCTCCTGCGGGGGCGGAACAGGGGTAGCCGTCACGGTGGCCGTCTCTGTCACAGCGGGCCGCGAGGGCGGCACGCCAGGCGGGGAGGTCGTCGGCGACGGACTCGATGGCGAGGGCGACCCAGGTGTCTCCTTCGAGGTTGTCGGCGACGGACTCGACGGAGAAGGCGACCGGGGTGTCTCCTTCTCCTCAGCGCCACACGACGCGAGGACCGCACCGAGCACGATGAAGATCACCAGAAGGCCGATGACCACACTGACGATCCGGCCGGGCCACCCCATCGCGGCCCATTTTCTTCTGGCCCGCCATCCAGGCCCTCGAGCCCGCCGCCCGCCAGCACCAGCCATAGCCACCACCGCCGTGCCGAACTAAATGTTGGCCCCCAGTGCATCACGCGCTCCCCCCTGCCGCACTCTGTGGCTCACAGACCCACGGCGTGCCATACGAGCGCCATCACCCATAGAAACCCGCAGGTCATAGCCAATAGACCGCATCTCCTATGCGGTTAGGGGTGTGCCGAGGAGCGTCGGCTACTGGGTGCCATTGCGCGCAATCCAGCCTCGCCGCACACCGGCCGCGCAATCTGCCGCAATCTCCGTACGCCCGGCCGCCATCAGCCGCATTCTGAAGACTCACCCACCGGCACGAGAGGGAGACCGGCCATGGCCCTACAGCTCCGCATGCTCGGCACCACGAGCGACGACGGCAAGTGCCCCACCTTGTACGAGGACGTCGATACCGGCGACATCGTCGTGCAGGGCTACACCGTCACCGATCCCGAGGACGTCGCCCAGCTTCAGAACATCCTCACCGGCGAATCGTTCGTACGTGTCCCGCGCGAGCTGCTCACCCGCTTCGCCCCCAAGGAGTAGAGGCGTGCCGCAGTTCATCGACGACACCACGTTCGGGGCCTACTTCGAGGAGTTCCAGCACACGGCCTGGAGGCTGGAGTCCCGCCGCGGCTACGCCTCCGACCGTGCCGGGGAGAAGTACCGCCGCTACCTCGACACCGGTAAGGTGCCCGACGACTCGCACCGGCCCTGGTGCGTCAACGTCCGGGCGCAGACCGAACAGGGCAAGCGCATCGAGCGCGTACGGATCGTCGACTCGCCACCCACGCAGGAGCAACTGTTCCTGCTCGCCGCCTCCGCGATCAACAACGCCGCGGGCGAGGACATCCGCAACCTGTGGCGTACGGACGCGAACAAGGCCGACCTGCCCACCGAGGACTTCTGGCTGTTCGACTCCCGCCGCGCCCTGCTCCTGCACTTCGATGAAACGGACGGCTACCTCGGCGCCGAACTCATCGAAGACCCGGAACGCGTCGTCCGGTTCTGCCAGATCCGGGATGCCGCCTGGCATCACGCCATCCGGCGCGAGGAGTTCGTGGCGCAGGTAGCTTCGACCGTGTGAGCACCGACTACCAGCAGGCCCGCGAGGGGCTCGGTGCGTGGCTGCGTGAGCTGCGCACCGAGACCGGCCTGAACGGCAAGGACTTCGCCGAGCGCCTCGGCTGGCAGCGCTCCAAAGTCAGCAGGCTGGAAAACGGCAAGCAGACCGCGACCGAGACGGACGTCGAGGCGTGGGCCCGCGCCGCCGAGCGCCCGGACGCCGTCGACGAGTTGAAGCGCCGACTGCGCAGCCTGGAGACGGCGTACCGGAGTTGGAAGCGGCAACTGTCGGCCGGCCACCGCGCCGTGCAGGAGAGCCACGTCCTCCAGGAGGCGCAGGCCGAGACGATCCACTTATTCGAGTCCAGCATCATCCCGGGCATCTTCCAGACCGCCGACTACGCGCGCGGCGTCCTGACCGACGTGTCCGACCGGCTCGGTACGCCCCGCGACGTCGAGGAGGGAGTGCGGGCACGGATGAAGCGCCAGGAAGCCGTGTACGAGCCGGGCCGCCGCTTCCACGTCCTGATGTGGGAGGGCGCCCTGCACGTCGTACGGTGCGCGCCGGAGGCCATGGCCGCGCAGCTCAACCGTCTCAGCGGGTTCATCGGCCTCGACACCGTGACGCTCGGCGTGATCCCGCTCGGTGCGCGAACGCCGTTCTCCCCGAAGCACGGGTTCTGGATCATCGACCAGCGGCTCGTCGTCGCCGATACCTGGAACGCGGAGCTGTGGCTGGACTCCGCGGACGACGTGGCGTTCTACCGCAGAGTGTGGGACCTGATGCGCGAGACCGCGGTCTTTGACCACCAGGCACACAGGCTGATCGCACGGGCTCGAGCCGGTCTCACCCTCTCGTGAGCAATCGGCAGCAATCGCTCTGACTGCGGGCGCAATCCCGAGCAATCGGCGCGCGCACCCGCAATCGCCGCCCCTACGGTCCTGCTCATGACCCCAACACCTGCGACGCCTGACGTCGATCCGGTCACCGCCGTGGAGTCCCTGAGGGCGGCTCCCGACCAGGCCCGAATCATTTTGCCCTCCCTCGCCGTGAAACACACAGCACCCGATCTCCGGCTCGTCAACCTCGGGCGGGTCCGCGCGGACGTGACCATGCGACTGGCACGGACACTTCGGGGACAGGCCCCTGCGGCATGAGCACACAGTGGGCCGCATCGCCTTCGGAGACGATCGCCAAGCTGTACGAGGTCGGCGATTCCTGGCTCGCAGCCTGCTCCGCACACCCGCTCCTTGTACGCCAGGCCTGGGATATGGAGGCGCTCGCACCGATCGCCAGCGGTAGGAACTGGCTCGCCGTCGAGGCCCGTCTCCTCGACACAATGTACGCGGTCAACCGGATCGGAACCGAACGGCTCGGCCCGGTCCTCGCCGACCCCGGCGTCGAGCGGGCCTGGTGGCTGATCGCGCCGGACGCGGCCGAAGACCTCGCCGACATACGACAGGTACGCGTGCGGCCGGAAGGCTGGCCGCTGCACTGCCCGCCGACCGGCTGGTACCAGTGCGGCCGTCTGTGGATCCACCGCCCGGACGGCAGCGGCCAGCTGAACGACCCCACGCTGATCGCCGCCGCGCTCGGCCCCGGAGGCGGACACCGACTTCCCTCGGAGGAACCCCGATGAGGCAGCAGACGACTGACGAACCGCCCGTCGTGCTGACGGATCCGACGCGCCCGCCGCAGCCTGTCCCTGAATGCGATGTGTGCACGGCGCTGGACCGGCAGCGGGCCGCCGCCGAGGGCAGGGGCGACATCAAGGGCGCCACGACCTGCGAGGTCGAAATCCGCCGCCACCCCCATCCCGGCCGGAGCGAAGAGTGAGTGCCTATCAGCCCGGCGAGCTGGCCCAGTGCGATCCATCGTTCCCGCCGACGGACATCCCGCTGGGCGGGAGCCGATCTTCCTCCCCGTGATCAGCGGAGAGCGGGCCCCTTGTCACGGCGGGAGCCGCTCGATGTCGGTTGGTTTGCTTGCACACGCGAACCCATCGATCCGAACCGACGGTCTACGGAACGGGTGTCACTCGACATCCTGAGGTGGATGCAACCAGCACGGTGGCCTGCGCGGTGGCCGGGAACGGCCCGCCTGGGACGAGACCCAGTCCGCCTGCGGATAGGCCTAGTTGTGGTAGCGGATGTAGCCGTCGCCGTCGGGGTCGGATCCGCTCTTGGTGTAGGAGTGGACGTCGGCGCGGCTGCCGGAGGGCTTGTACAGGTAGATGGTGTCGCGGTCGTTGTTCCACAGGAAGTTGCAGTTGTCGCGGTAGACCACGTTGTACTTGTCGGAGGCGCTGCCGTGGCCACCACGCAGCTTCACGTAGTCGCCGGGCTCCAGGTAGTGATTGGCCGTGAACGTGAAGCGGTTGCCGGTGGCGTCCTTGACGACGTAGCCCTTGAGGTTGACGGTCGCCGTGGACGAGTAGTTCTTGACCGTCAGGTACTCGGCGGCCGTGTTGCCGGTGGAGCAGCTGTTAGAGTCCCGGCCGGGTGCGTCGTACTGCACCCCGCGGACCTTGAGCGCCGAGCTGTACTCGGCGGCCTGAGCCGACACGGCGGGGACCAGCGCGGCAACAGTGCCCGCGGTGACGGCTACGGCCAGGATGGAACGCTTACGCAAGATGGTCCTCCACGGTGGAACGAACGGTGCTGCATGTGGAGGACTGAAGGGAGCCTTCGACAGTTGCACGTCAGAGGAACTGTCACCCATTCGAGTGGCAGCTGCCGCGATGCATGGGTGCTCGACTGTCTGACTCCTGATGACCGGATCGGTCCGCTGCCAGACCCGATGCGGCCTGTCGCCGCTCCGCCCGCGTGGCTCAGGCTTGGGGACATGACCCGAGCACTGATCGTCATCGATGTCCAGGAGTCCTTCCGCGCCCGTCCGCTCTGGGAAACCACTTCCGACCTGAAGATCACCGACCAGGTCAACCGCCTGGTCCGGCTCTCCCGTCAGGCCGGGGATCTGGTGGTGTGGGTATTGCACTCCGAGCCCGGCACCGGCGATGTCTTCGACCCGGTCCTCGGCCATGTTCGGCTGATGGAGGAGCTGGAGCGAGCGGATGGGGAGCCGCTGATCCACAAGACCTCGCACAACGCCTTCACCACCACCAACCTGCAGCAACTCCTCACCGAGCGCGGTATCCGTGAGCTCACGGTCTGCGGTATCCGAACCGAGCAGTGCGTGGAGACCAGCACTCGCGTCGCCAGCGACCTCGGCTACCAGGTCACTTTTGTCATTGACGCGACCGCGACCAATCCCATCCCGCACCGCGATGCTCCCGCCGACCAGAGCGTCGCCGAGTTGCTGGCCGACCCGCGCACGCTGCCTGCCCAAGAGGTCATCAGGCGCACCGAGTACGCCCTCGCGGGACGCTTCGCCACCATCGCGACGGTCGACCAGATGGAGGCCGCAGCAGGACTTCCGGCATGATGACCAAATCGTGAGCCACGTCGCTTTCTTCCTGGTGCCCGGAGTCCACTTGCTGGACCTGGCCGGCCCCGCGCAGGTCTTCTCCACGGCCGCCGACTTCGGGCACCCCTACACGCTCTCTTACGTCGCCGAGCAGCCACAGGTCTCCACAGCACAGGGACTGCCCCTGATGGCCGGACTGCACTGGCCCGAGCTCGGGCCCGAGGATCTCATCGTGGTGCCCGGCTGGCGGACACTCCCCCTGGCCGACACCCCAGCCATCGCCCCCGCCGCCCTGCAGGTCCTCCGGGACCACCACGCCAGGGGCGGGACGGTGGCCAGTGTCTGCGCCGGAGCCGAGGCGCTCGGCCAGGCCGGCCTGCTGGACGGCCGCCACTGCACCACCCACCACGACGTGCAGGACGAACTGGCCCTGCGCCACCCCAGGGCAATGGTCGTCCGCGACGTACTGTTCACCGCCGACGACCGGGTGATCACCTCGGCCGGCATCGCCAGCGGCATCGATCTGGCCCTACACCTGGTCGCGACCCGGCACGGCCCGGCCGTGGCCGCCCAGGTTGCCCGGGACATGGTCGTCTACGCTCGCCGCAACGGCCATGAACCCCAGTCCAGCGCGATGCTCCGGCACCGCTCCCACCTCGACGACACCGTGCTCCGCACCCAGGACCTCATCGACGCCCGCTTCGACCAACCACTCCCCCTACCCACCCTGGCCTCGGCCGCTGGCGTGAGCGAACGCACCCTCACCCGCCTCTTCACGCGCGCCACCGGGCTCACCCCACTGCGCTACCAGCAGACCCTCCGCCTCGAACGCGTCCAACACTTCATCAGCCACGGCGCGACAATCGACGCCACCGCCCGCTCAGTCGGATTCACGGACCCACGCATGCTGCGCCGCCTCCGCGCCCGCACGGCCTGACTGCGCCAGGTAACCCACCGCCCCTGGGGGGCGGGATGGGGGGAAGGTGCGCGGGCGGCCAGGCTGCACCAGCGGACCCTCGACGAACCGCATCCGCGTCCTGGGCCCGGACCACCCCCAGACCCTGAACAGCCGCCAGGCCCTCAAAGCGGCGTTGGCCGCCCCACACACAACTCGCACACGAGGACGCTGGCTACAGCGCAGGACACTCCCCGACTGTGCCCACGGCGCGTAACAGCCATCCCGGATCACGTCACCGTGACACCTCCACGAACGGCATCTTCCAAATCATGCGCATCGACCACGGGCCGTGCGGGCAGCCTCTGACCTGCCACCCCAGTCCTCGGCGGCCGTCAGCGGTACGGAGGCGGGCGGCTGCGCCGACGTCGTCAGCTCGATGCGCCGTCCCTCGGCCGACGAACGCAGCAGCGCGGTCATCGTCTCCAATACGTGCAGGGCGAGTTCGCCGCTCGCGCGCGGTGCCCGCTGCCCGTCGGCGGCGATGAAGTCGAGCAGCCCCACTCCCCGTGCGCCGTCGACGTAGCCCGCAGACGGAGGAAGCGTGCGCCACTGCGTGCCGCCGAGTCCGAAGAGCCGTACATCGCCGTCGAAGCGGTTCGGATCCGGGACGGCGAGGGTTCCCACCTCACCGTGGACCTCGATCGGAGACGCCGTGGTAGCCACCCCGTCAAAGCTCGTCGTGATCGTCGTCAACGTTCCGGCCACGTGCTCCAGCACACCGGAGACATGACTGTCCACCTCCACCGGTATCCGCTCTCCCGTACGCGGGCCCGAACCGATGACCCGCTCGACGCGCAGCCGGCTGGACGCCCCCGTCACGGCCCGCACCGGGCCCAGCAGATGAACAAGGGAGGCGAGGTAGTACGGCCCCATGTCCAGCAGGGGCCCGCCGCCCTCGGTGTAGTAGAAATCGGGGTGCGGGTGCCAGCGTTCGTGACCCGGGGTGACCATCACGGCCGAGGCGAACAGCGGGCGTCCGATGCTCCCGGCGGCCAGGGCCGCCCGCGCCGTCTGCACTCCAGTGCCCAGCACGGTGTCCGGCGCGCACCCCACTCCGACTCCCGCCCGCGCGGCGGCCGCCATGACGGTGTGGCCGTCGGCGAGCGTGGCGGCGAGCGGCTTCTCCCCGTAGACGTTCTTGCCGCGACCGATGGCCCCGAGGGCGATCTCGGCGTGCGCCCCGGGAGTGGTGAGGTTCAGCACCGTGTCCACGTTCGGACTGCTCAGCAACTCCTCGACGGTCAGCGCCCGGACGCCGGGCAGATCGGCGGCGACCGCTGCCGACCGGGAGGCGTCAAGATCGGCGACCGCGGTCACACGCACGGCGGGATGACCGGCCAGCGTGTCCAGGTACGCGCGGGAGATGACTCCGAGCCCTACGACGCCGACGCGGTGCGCGTCGCCCACAGCATGCCCCTCTCGATGATGGTGCGGACGTTGGGGTTCTCCAGCACGTCGAGGCTGTGCCCCGGCGTCGTCACCACGATCCGCCCGACCCCCCACCGACGGGTCCAGACCGCCGGCGAGGTGACCGGCCGGTGCCAGGGCTCCCACGGCCGGGTGGGATGCGTGGTGGTGGCCAGGACGTCGATGAGATCGTCGTGGAGCACCCAGTACTGCTCGGTATGCAGCTCGAAGTCCGAGATGCCCGCGGTGACGGGGTGCTCGCGGCCGGCTTCGGTGACGGCGACGGTATGCGGCAGGAAGTTGTCCTCCGGCCCGCCCCGGCGCTCGCACGGTTCCCTGCCCGGGTGCGTGGCGAACTGCCCACCCACCAGATGGAGATAGTCGCAGGAGGCGCGGAACGAGTCGGCGATGCCGCCGTGCCAGCCGGTGAACCCGGTGCCCGCCACAACCGCGGAGGTCAGCCCCGCGAGCTGCTCACCCGTGATCTCCGACATCGTGACGCACTGCACGATCAGGTCGGTGCCGGCCATCTCGACGGTGTCGGCGTAGACGTCGGTCGACTCCTCGACCCGGACGGCGTATCCGTTACTCCGCAAGAAGGGCAGGAACAGTTCCGTCGCCTCGACCGGCTGGTGCCCCTCCCAACCGCCGCGAACCACCAGGGCCTTCTTCAGCGTCATCGTGATCTCACCATGCGCCGGGCGCCCGCGTTCACGCAAGAGGGCCGGGCCTCAGGAAAATTATGCTGACGAGGCTCGGGCGCCGACCATCCAACAGGCCGCGGTGAAGCGGACTTCCGTGCCGTGCACGAACGGCTCGAAGGCGGCACGGACCGTCCGAACGACCCGTCCGCGGGTCTGCTCGTCCACCCCGGGCAGATACATGCCCACCGGACCGAGCCGGGTGAAGTAACGAACCAGCTCCTGCTCGGGCAGGGTACAGACCACGTCGACCGGCCGGATGTCGATCCCGGCCCAGCCGCTCTCCGCCAGGAGGCGCCGGACCTTGTCCGCGTCCGCGAAGGCGAACTGTCCCGGCTCGTCCGGCCGGCGGACGGGCAGGTCCGGGAGCAGCGGTGACGCGGCGCGCTGGGCCGTCGTCATGAACGGGTTCTCGGCCGGATCACGCCAGACGACACACCGCAGCGCGCCCTCGTCCCTGACAGCGCGCCGGAGGTTGGCGAAGGCCCGGACGGGATCGAGGAAGAACATGACACCGAACCGCGAGATGACGGCGTCGAAGGCGCCGGATTCAAAGGCGTGGTCCTGTGCGTCGGCGCAGACGAACGATGCCGGTACGTCCTCCTGTTCGGCGTCCTCCCGGGCCGTGCTGATCATCGGTTCGGAGATGTCGACGCCGACACAGCGACCCCCCGGACCCAGCCGTCGCGCCACGGCCAGCGTGAGGCCGCCCGTACCGCAGCCGACGTCGAGCACATGCCGAGCCTTCGCGGCGGCGACGGCATCGACGAGAAGCTCCTCGATGGGCCTGAACATCTCCTCCAGTACTCCCTTCAGCTCGCCCCACGCCTGACCGACGGGGCCATTCCAACGGGCTGCCTGCTCGTCATCGGCCCCACGGGCAGAATCCATCGCATTCTCTCCTTCTGGTTGCATTCGCCATGCCGGGATGACAGGCGTTCTACTTCACGCCGACTTGAGGTCAAGCAAAATGGCAGAAGTCGACATCACCGATGTGCCGCACCCCACCGGGATCCCGGCATCGACCCTGCACTACGACGCGGTGCAGCAGTACTTCGCCACGCACCCCTCCAGCCCCATCCCGCAACAACAGATCGGCGGGACCATAACCCGCTTCCATGCGGTGCAGCGCCACGTCGGCCCAGCCGGCGCGGGCCGACTGCTCCAGCGGGACGAGCAAGCCAGGATCCACCGCATCAACCCAGCTCTAGTGGCCGGACTCCACGGCGTCTTCCTGCTCCGATCTGCTCCTCGCGCGGAGAGCACGGGTAGATGGGGACGGTCCGCTCCCCCACCGGCAGATCACCTCCGCTCGCGCGAAGAGCACGGGTGCGAGGAGCGCACTCGGCGACCTGCAGCGGATCACCTCCGCTCGCGCGGAGAGCACAGCGACGGGCCCAGCAGCGCGACGGTGAGCATCGGATCACCTCCGCTCGCTCGGAGAGCACGGCTTCCTCCCCGGCGCGGCGCTCCGATTCCGCGGACCACCTCCGCTCGCGCGGAGAGCACGCCTCACGAACTCCTCGGCCTTCGTAGTCTGATGGATCACCTCCGCTCGCGCGGAGAGCACACCCAGTGGCAGGCCGCCGAATCCGGGACGTTCGGATCACCTCCGCTCGCGCGGAGAGCAGGCGGCGTCGGTGAACGACGGTGGTGACGTGATCGGTTCACCTCCGCTCGCGCGGAGAGCAGCACTGGTGGGCGCGGCACAGCAGCGCGGCCGTCGGTTTACCTCCGCTCGCGCGGAGAGCAGTTGCCGACCAGGGTGGCGATGTCGGTGACGAACGGTTCACCTCCGCTCGCGCGGAGAGCAGCGGGCACCGAGCAGGGCCCGGATGCTGTCGGCCGGTTCACCTCCGCTCGCGCGGAGAGCAGGAGGTCTCGCCGGGCGCGTAGCGCAACCCGTTCGGTTCACCTCCGCTCGCGCGGAGAACAGTGGAGAACAAGAGGACCGACCCGCCCCCGGATCGGTTCACCTCCGCTCGCGCGGAGAGCAGAGCCGTACGAGCCACCGCATGAGGGCGAGCGGCGGTTCACCTCCGCTCGCGCGGAGAGCAGTCCCAGCTGTAATCCAGCAGCGCCGAAGGATCCGGTTCACCTCCGCTCGCGCGGAGAGCAGCACCCGCCCGACCGCACCGCCCCGTAGGAGTTCGGTTCACCTCCGCTCGCGCGGAGAGCAGCACCCGCCCGACCGCACCGCCCCGTAGGAGTTCGGTTCACCTCCGCTCGCGCGGAGAGCAGAAGCGTGGCCTCGTCCGAGCGCCGGATCGCGGCGGTTCACCTCCGCTCGCGCGGAGAGCAGTCGAACTGATCAAGACTCTCGGTGGGGATGGACGGTTCACCTCCGCTCGCGCGGAGAGCAGAGCAACACGGCCGTCACCGCGACCAGTGAGATCGGTTCACCTCCGCTCGCGCGGAGAGCAGCGCTGCTCTGCGGGTGGTCAGTGCCGACGAGTCGGTTCACCTCCGCTCGCGCGGAGAGCAGGAACAACCGGACCGACGTTGGTGTCAAAGCGAAGGTTCACCTCCGCTCGCGCGGAGAGCAGCGAGGGTGGCGACGTACGCGGCACCTGGGGTGGGGTTCACCTCCGCTCGCGCGGAGAGCAGGTCACGTCGTCCATGGCGGCGACCTGGCGGCGCGGTTCACCTCCGCTCGCGCGGAGAGCAGCCCCACCGTGCCTTCACGTAGTGCCCGAACTTCGGTTCACCTCCGCTCGCGCGGAGAGCAGGTCGGCGGCCGCCGCGGAGTCGGCGCCCCCCACGGTTCACCTCCGCTCGCGCGGAGAGCAGGGTGAGCGTCACCTTACCGGCCCCTGCAGCCCCGGTTCACCTCCGCTCGCGCGGAGAGCAGCCAAGGCGCAGGACAAGCTCGCCGCGTTCCGCCGGTTCACCTCCGCTCGCGCGGAGAGCAGGTCAGCGTGCCCGGCGCCTACCCGGCGCTGGCCGGTTCACCTCCGCTCGCGCGGAGAGCAGTTCGCCCAGCTCGGCGAGTTCACGGTGCAGGGCGGTTCACCTCCGCTCGCGCGGAGAGCAGGTCACCGGAGGTACCCACTACGGCGACATCACCGGTTCACCTCCGCTCGCGCGGAGAGCAGGCTTGCTGACCTGGGCTTCTTGAGGCACTTTGCAAGTTCTTTGCGGTGTGTGGATCGGTTCGCTCCGAATCGGCGAGATATCGCGTCAACTGTGGCCCCATGGTGTGGAGTTTACGGTCCCGTGCCGGTTGTGGTCTGGTCTTCGCGCAGGTGAGGGCGCATTGTCAGTGGGGCCTGCTATCCGTTGCCGTCATGATGAAGCGTGAGTCCGCCCCTCCCGGGGATCCCCCGATCGACATCCGGTTGTGGGGCAAGGAACATGGCCTTCCGCGTCCGTACCCAGTGGTCTGCCATCTGCTCGACGCCGCAGCGGTGTTCGGCGCACTGTGGGATGCGCTGCTGAGTGATCAGGTGCGCGAGAAGGTTACGCAGGCGCTGGGGCTGACGATGGCCGAGACCCGGCAGGTGCTGGCGTTCTGGGCGGGGCTGCATGATCTGGGGAAGATCACTCCTCCGTTCCAGGCTCAGGTTCCGGAGGCGTTCGCGGCGGTTCGGAGCGAGTCGGCGTTCGGGTATGCGCCCGGTGCGGAGCGGGAGCGGGCGTTTCGCCATCAGATGGCCACGCACTGGGCGTTGACGCTCCTGTTCGACGAGGCAGGCTATCCGGGCAACAGCCGGCTGATGCGGGCAGCGGTGAGCCATCAGGTCGCGCAACTGCTCGGTGGCCACCATGGATGCTTTGGCGCGGTCCTGCGAGCCAAAGAGGTGGCCCACGGGAGTGCCTACCAGGCGGGCCTGGGTGGCGAGGGCTGGGCAGTCCAACGGCGGGCGCATTTCGTGGAGTTGCGGCGGGTCACCGGTGGGTGGGCTGTGCCGGAGCGGGGGCTGCCGGCCGAGTTGGCAGTCATCGTCACCGGACTGGTCGTCGTGGCGGACTGGCTGGCCAGCCAGACGGAGGCGATCGTCCCACTGCTGCCGTCGGCCGGTTGGCGGGGGACGCCGGAGGAGATCGACGAGCACTGGGAGCGTACGCAGAAGGCGGCCCCGAGGCTGGTAGCGGGCGCGCAGCTGGGGCGGGCCCGGTTCACTGCCGAGCGGTTCGAGGACATGTTCCCCTTCCCGCCCAACCTCCTCCAGGCCGATCTTGTGTCACACCTGCCGGGGGTGGTACATGGGAAGGGTGCGGGGCTGCTGCTAGTCACGGCGCCGACGGGGGACGGGAAGACAGAGGCGGCCTTGTACGCGGCGTCGGTGCTGGGGCATGCGGCGGGGGCGCGGGGGCTGTTCTTCGCGCTGCCGACGATGGCCACCGCCGACGCCATGTACCCGCGGGTCAGTGCGTTTGCCGAGCACGCCTTGAGCGGTGAGCGGGCCTTGACGCTGCTGCACTCGATGGCCTGGCTCAGTCCCGCCTACGTGACGGCCGGGCAGCTAGGCGGGGTGGCAGCGGCAGCGGGCGAGGTGAGCGCCGATGCGGCCACCGCGACTGCGGCCGGGATGTGGTTGCGCGGGCGGTTGCGAGGGCTGCTGGCCCCGCTGGGTGCGGGCACCATCGATCAGGCGCTGAGCGCGGTGTTGCCGATCACCCACAATGCGCTGCGGCTGTTCGGGCTGTCCGACAAGGTGTTCGTGGTCGACGAGGCGCACGCCTATGGGCCGTGGATGCACCAGCTGCTGACCCGTCTGCTGGAGTGGCTGGGCGCCTTCGGTGCTCCGGTGGTCCTGCTGTCGGCGACGCTGTCGGGGCGTACGGCCTCGTCCCTGGTGGACGCTTACCGGCGCGGGGCCGGGTTTCTCGAACCGTCCGCCGTCCAGCCGTGCTACCCAGGATGGGTGTTCACCGACGCCGCCACCGGCGAGGTGAGCACGCCGCACGAGGTCGGCAGCGAACGCGAACGCACCCTGGACGTTCATTTGCAGCCCGTCATATGGGACACCGCGGACCCGGCCGGCAGCCCGCTGCAGGGCGGAGGGCGCCGCGAGGCCCTGCGTGAAGCGTTGGAGCCGGTCACTTCAGCCGGTGGAACCGCGCTGGTGTGCTGCACCACGGTGGCCGAGGCCCAGCAGACCGTCCGCGACCTGCGCGCCGCCTTTCCCCAACTCGTCCAAAGTGACGGAGGGTTGCGGCTGCTGCACTCGCGCTACCCGGCGAACACCCGCCAGCGCATCACCGGCGAGTGCGAGACGGCCTACGGCAAACCCCGCTCGGCCACGGACATCGCCCGCCCTCGCCCGGCCTCCATCCTTGTCGCCACCCAGGTGGTGGAGCAGTCACTGGACTTCGACTTCGACCTGATCGTCAGCGACCTCGCCCCGCTAGCCCAGCTCCTGCAGCGCGCCGGGCGCGGACGCCGCCACGCACGCGGCTCCAACGGGCGCCCGCATTGGGCACTGCCGGAGGACACGCCGCGCCTTGTCGTCCTGGAACCTGTCGACGCCAACGGCACCACCCTGGTGCCGCGTACCTGGGGATTGGTGTACGACGCCGGACTGCTCCAGCGCACGGCACACCTTCTCCGTGAGCGGGCAGAAGCTGGCATCGCGGTGCCGGGGCACGTGCAGGAGCTGGTGGACGCCGTGTACGCGGAGGACTTCGTCGACCACCTCGACGGCTCCGCCCAGCGCGAGTTGCGGCGTATGGACGCCGAACGGCAGGCCGACGAGGCAGCCCAGGCCCACCTGGCCGACATGGTCACCATCTGCGCCCCCGCCGACGTGGCCGGCGACCTCTACAAGCTCAGCCGCCGAGAAGCCGGCGTCACCGAGGAACTGCTGACCACCCGGCTCGGCGCCGACACCGGACGCGTGCTGTGCCTGTACGAGCAGCCCGACGGCAGCCTGGCCCTCGACGAGGCGGGAACGCTTCCTTTGCCCACCGGTGACCGGCAGGGACTCCCTCATGCTGGGTTGGTCCAGGTCATGGCCCGTGTGGCGCCGGTTCCGGGCCGTTGGCTGCGGGGAGCCGAGGGTCACCCGGCGCCCAAGAGCTGGGCCAAGCACCCGGTGCTTTGCGACCTGGTTCTGCTCGTGATGCGGCCTGTCAGCCCCGCAAGCAACGGGTCCGGCTCGGCGTGGAGCTGTCGGCACGGCACCCGGACGATCCAGATCTCCGACGTGGGCCTGGAAGCCGATTAATCCATTCGGGTGACACGCGGCCCTTATAGCCCCAAGGGGCGGCCCACTTACCTAGCGTCGCCAACAGCCGTCCCGGCAATGGCAGTTCTTCTCCTACGCCACTGTCGGTCGGCGTCCACCCGCTGGCGCGGGCAGGGGGTGAGAGATCCACATCGCCCCAGGGGCAGCCCATGGTTCACCTCCGCCCTTGCGGAGACCCCACCCCATTGTGACCGGCAACCCGGCGACAGGAGTCCGATGCCGACCAGCGTTTACAACTTGTTCGACGAACCCTGGATCCCAGTCCGATGGGCTCCCCACGTACTGGAGGACCGTGCCGAGCGCGTCGGCCTGCGCGACCTGCTCCTCCGCAGTGAAGACATCGCCACCCTCGCGATCGCCGATCCGCCCGCGCACTCCGCGCTGCTGCGCATCCTGTACGCCCTGACCTCGCGGGTGACCGAACTGGACGAGGCGGGGCCCGGTGACTGGGGGATGCGGCGTCTGAACATCGTGGAGGGCGGGCAACTGCCCCGCGAGGGGATCGACACCTACATCGCCAAGTACCGGCAGCGGTTCTTCGTGTACGACCCCGTGAGCGGGCGGCCGTGGATGCAGGATGCGCGGCTGGCTCAGCAGTGCGACGCGGACAGGACCGCGGGGGTGAACAAGCTGATCGTGACGCGCCCGGCGGGCAACACACACGCCTGGTTCCGGCACGGCAGTGACGCTCGGCCCGATCTGCCCACCGCACCAGAAGCGGTACTGAACCTGCTGGTGTGGCATTACTACGGGCCCTCGGGACGCTGTTCGGCCCGCGAGGTCAACGGGGTCAAGTCCGCAAGCGCAACCGCCGGCCCCCTGCGCACCGCGCTGTCTTACCACCCTGTAGGGGAGACCCTTTTCGAGACGCTGCTGGCGGGCCTGGTCCAGCCGGAGCGGACCGTGCGGCGCAACGAAGACCCGTGCCCGTGGGAGCGGGAGGAACTACCCGACCCCGATCAGGCACCGCTCGTTCCGAAGGGGCCGTGTGCGCGGCTGACCGCGTGCTCCCAGCACGCCCTGCTCCTGGTCCCCGATGAGAACAACCCGGAGCTGGTGCGGGACGCGTACATCACCTGGGCGTACCGCGCTGGCCGTATCCCGCGCGACGACAACTATCTGATCTGGCAGATCAGCCAGCAGAACAACCGCTACCCCCGCCCGGCCGATTCCCGGCGCGCACTGTGGCGGGACCTCGACGCTTTGCTGCTCAAGGAACCGCCCGGTACGGCCCAGCCGAAGCGTCCCAGGGTGTTCGAATATGCGAGCGAGGTCTCGGAGGAGTTGCGGGTGCGGGCGCTCGGCTTCGATCAGGAAGGGCAGGCCAAGGACACTCAGTTCGTGGACGCTGCCACGCCGCCCGTCCTCGGTTTCGCCGAGGAGGAGGCGCCGGCGACTGCGCCGGCGGTGGCACGGATGCGTCAGCTCGGGGAGATGTACGGGCGCCGCCTGGAGCGTGCGGTCAAGCGCGCCTGGGCCGAGTACACGAACGATTCGAAGGCGAACGGTGACACCTGGGCAGCGGAGGCCGCCGCCCGTTACTGGCCGCTCGCCGAAGCCGAGTTCTGGAGCCGCTTCCGTCTCCTCGACCGCACCGGCCAGGTGCCGAACGTCGGCTTCGACCAGGCTGCCGCCCGTATCGCGTTCCTGACTCTTGCCCGCGACGCCTACGAGACGGTGACCGCCTCCATCACCCGTACCCAGCGCGGCGCGAAAGCCGTCTCCAACGCCCGCACCGAACTGTTCGGGGGCATCCGCAAGAAGACGGCGACCCCCCAGGCCGGATGACCGAAATGCCCCGTCCATCGCCACAGCAGGGGAAGGCAACCCATGACCACCCAGACCGTCACAGACGACCGAACTAACACCCCGCGACAGCGGCTTGTCGCCTTCACCCGGTGGATCGAGGAATTGTGCCGGGACGATCCCGGCGCGCGGACCGCGCTGCGCAGCGGCCTGCGCCGGGGACTCGACGACGTGCCCCGCATGCACCGCTTCGTCTCCCCCTGGCTGCCCCGCAACGGTCAGGTGCCCCAGTCCGAGCAGCGGGCGTACTACGCGGTGGCCGCGATGATCGCCGCGCAGCCCCGCACAAGCTACGCCACCCCCGACACCGACACCGACACCGCCACCGCCACCGACTCCGCCCCCGTCTCGGACCCGGGATCGGGGTCGGAGGCGGCGGCCTCGGAGAGGGCGCCCGCCCCGCGATACGGGCAGAGCCTGGGCCACGCGTTCGCGCTCGCCGTGACCGAAAGCCCGGGCCGGGAGCGGGAGATGCGGGAATCCACCGCCGAGACACGGCTGAATCTACTGACCCGGCAGAGTCTCAACGGTCTGCACCGGCATCTGCCCGCCGCGGTCGGCTACCTGCGCGAGACCGGCGTGCACATCGACTGGGCGCAGATGCTGTCCGACCTCGCCGCCTGGCCCGCCCACTCCAAAACGATCTCCCGACGCTGGCTGCAGCACTACTACATGCAGCGCACCAAGGCCCTGCGCGAGCACGCAGACCGCGCCGACCAGACGGAAACCGAGGCGGACAACCCCACCGGGTGACCGGACAACCGGTCGACCCGTCCCTCACCTGCACATCCCCGAGAAACGAGAAACCCGCCATGAACGCACCGGCCCGCTTCATCGACATCCACGTCCTGCAGTCCGTCCCGTTCGCCAACCTCAACCGGGACGACACCAACTCCGTCAAGACCGTCCAGTACGGCAACACACTGCGGACCCGTGTCAGCAGCCAGTCCTGGAAGCGCGCCATCCGCAGCGTGTTCGAAGACCACATCGGCGACGCCGCGCTGCGCACCCGCCGCATCGGTGAACGCGTCAGCCGCGACCTGTCACTGCGTGGCTGGCCCACCGAGCTGGCCCAGCGGGCAGGCGGCCACGTCGCGGCGGCCAGCGGCATCAAGTTCGAACTCGCCAAGGCCCCAGGCGAAGGCAAGCAGGCCGTGCCCAACAAGGTGCTGACCAACGCCATGGTGTACGTGCCGGAGGCCGCCGTCGCCGAGCTGGCCGACCTCGCCGAACGCCACCGCGCGGCTCTGGAGCAGGCCAAGGACATCAAGAAGCCCGCAGACAAGAGCGTCCTGCCCACCGCGGAGGTGGAGAGCGTGCTGCGGTCCCGCAACGGGGTCATCAACCTTTTCGGACGGATGCTCGCCGAGATCGACGACGCCGGGGTGGACGGCGCCGTGCAGGTCGCCCACGCCCTGACCACTCACGAGACCGACGTCGAACTCGACTACTTCTCCGCCGTGGACGACATCACCGCCTTGTGGAACGACGCCAGCGGCAGCGGTCACATGGGACACGCCGAATTCAGCGCCGGCACCTTCTACCGCTATGCCACCCTCGATCTGCGCGACCTGACGGCCAACATCGGCGACGAGCCCGCAGCCGCCCGCGACCTGACCGCCGCTTTCCTGACGTCCTTCATCACGTCCTTGCCCCAGGCCAAGAAGAACTCCACCGCCCCCCACACCATCCCCGACCTCGTCCACGTCAGTGTCCGCGCCGACCGGCCCCTGTCCTACGCCGCCGCCTTCGAAAAGCCCGTCCAGGCAAGTCCCCAGGGCGGCTTCGCCGACCTCTCCCGCACCCGGCTCTCCCACTACGCCCAGGCCGCCAACACCCTGCTCGGCACACGCGCCCTCCTCGCCTCCGGCTGGGCCGGCCTCGACAGCGACGACCTGGCAGGACTCGGCGAGCGCCGCGACTCCTTCGACGACCTGATCACCACCGCCCTGGACGCTGCCCTCACCCCCGCGACGGCCGAGGCGACCGCGTGAGCGCCACCACCGAGACGGGGCTCCTGCTGCGCCTGGCGGGCCCGCTGCAGTCCTGGGGCGAGCGCAGTCACTTCAACGATCGCGACACCGCCCGCTTCCCCACCCGCTCCGGCGTCATCGGCCTGATCGCCGCCGCCCTCGGCCGCCATCGGGGCGCTGGAATCGACGACCTCACCGGCCTGTCGATCACCATCCGCACGGACCGGCCCGGAATCATCCTGCGGGATCTGCACACCGTCGGCGGCGGCCTGCCCGCGAAGGCCACGGTCACGACCGCTGAGGGCAAGAAGCGCCCCGGTGACACCGGAACGCTGCTGACCCACCGCAGCTACCTGGCCGACGCCGCCTTCACCCTCGCCCTCACCGCAGGCGGCGACACCGATCTCCTCCACCGAGTCGCGACGGCCCTCGCCGCCCCGCGCTGGCCTCCATACCTGGGCCGCCGCTCCTGTCCACCCGAAGGCCCTCTCCTCCTTGGCCAGTTCGACGACGTACTGCACCACCTCGTCCACCTGCCACTGGCCGCTCTTGCGCCCCGAGGCGACACGGGCGCGATCGAGTTCCTCTCCGACCACCCCCTCGACCACCTGCCCGCACCCCAAACGAGTACCCGGCCGTCCACCGACACCGGGACGCATCCGGCCGGTGAGATCAACGACCAGCCCCTCACCTTCCACACACGCCACCGCGCCTACCGCTCCCGGCCCCTGTACCGGCGCACCCTCCACCTGCCCGCCAACCGGCACACCGGCCTGGGCACCGACCATTTGCGCACCCTCACCGCCTACCTCAACCACCCCGAAGGGAGCCCACGTTGAGCATCTGGCTGACCCGCATCGTCCCTAACCCCCGCTCCGCAGAGGCCCGCCGCGACCTGGTCGGCAACACAGCAGCCATGAGCCTGCACCGACGCCTGATGTCCCTCTATCCGGACCAGGCCGGACCCGACCCCCGCGCCCGGTTCGGCGTCCTGTTCCGCATCGACGACACCCCCGCCGGACCGCACATCCTTCTGCAAAGCACCCACCAGCCCGACCTCACCCACCTCCCCGACGACTACGGCACCACCCAGAGCCGCCCCCTCGGCACCCTCCTCGACGCTCTCAAACCAGGCCTGACCATCCGCTACCGCTGCGCCGCCAGCCCCGTACGCAAACCCGGCGCCACCACCCGCGCCCTCTACAACCTCCCCGCCGTCGTCCCCCTCACCGGCGCCCACGCCGACGAATGGTGGACCCGCCAGGCCGACACCGCCGGCCTGAAACCCCTCACCCTCCACTCCCACCCCCTCGACACCGCCCACGCCACCCGCACCCCCAACTCAGGCCCCGCACAACGCATCCGGCACGCCCGCACCCGCTTCGACGGATCAGCCACCATCACCGACCCCGACCTCCTCCGCCAAAAGATCACCGAAGGCATCGGCCGCGGCAAGGCATACGGCTGCGGCCTTCTCAGCATCGCCCCCGCAAGGGACACCACCCCATGACCCACCCCACCGCCCCACCCGGCACCAAACACACCGCCAGCCAGGCACGACGCAGGCTCGCGGCCCCGACTGTCGCGATGCTCCCTCGCATCGCCGACTCCCTGTCCTTCCTGTACCTCGACATCGTGCGCATCCAGCAGGACGACACCGGCGTCCGCGCCGAAGTCACCAGCGAACAACGCGGCACCGAGACCGTCTACCTACCAACCGCCGCCCTCAGCTGCGTTCTCCTCGGCCCGGGCACGTCCATCACCGCTCGCGCACTGGCCACCTTTGCCCGCCACGGCACCACCGTCGTCATTGCCGGCTCCGGCGGAGTCCGGATGTACGCCGCAGCCCTCCCCGATTCACTCACTACCACCTGGCTCGAACGCCAGACCAAGGCCTGGGCCGACGACGCCCGGCGCCTGGCCGTAGCGACAGCGATGTACGAGAAGCGATTCGGAGCGGGCACCGTCACGTCGGGCACGAGCCTCGCCCGACTCCGCGGACTCGAAGGCCAGCGCGTCAAAGCCCATTACCGCCTCCTGGCCCAGCAGTACCGCATCGGCCGATTCCGCCGCGCCTACGATCCCGATTCCTGGGACACCCAGGATCCGGTCAACCTTGCCCTCTCCTCCGCCAACACCTGCCTCTACGGCATCGTCCACGCCGCGATCCTCGCCCTCGGCTGCTCACCAGCCCTCGGATACGTCCACAGCGGCAACCAACAGGCGTTCGTCTACGACATCGCCGACCTCTACAAAGCTGACCTGACGATCCCCCTGGCCTTCTCCCTCCACAACTCCACCAACCCCGAAGCCGAAGCCCGGCGCTCCTTCCGCAATGGCCTGCGCCTGTTCAAGCTCCTCCCCCGCATCGTCACCGACATCCAGGACCTCCTCGATCCCGGATCCAGCCGGGACGTCCCCGATCCCGAGGAGCAACTCGTCGACCTGTGGGACCCGGTCACCGGCCCCGTGCCCGGCGGCGCCAACCACGCCGCCGACACCTGACCACCCATACTCGTGCGAAGAGGAAGAGCACACCGCCATGGCCTCCATGATCGCCATCTCCGCCACCGCGGTCCCAGACCACCTCCGCGGCGCCCTCACCCGCTGGCTCCTCGAAGTAACACCCGAGCTGTACGTAGGCACTGTCTCGGCCCGCGTACGCGACGAACTCTGGACTTCCGTGACCGCATGCACAGGTGACGGAGTGTCCGTCCTGGTTTACCCCAGTGACAACGAGCAAGGCTTCGAACTCCGCACCGCAGGAACCCACCGACGCCACCCACTCGACTTCGATGGCATGACCCTGGTCGCATTCCTGGCGGAAGGTAAAGAAACCGCAAAGCCACTCTAGCGGTGCAGGTCAGTAAAGGTGCTCTCCGCGCGAGCGGAGGTGATCCGCCCGCCAGCAGTGGACCTGAGCCAGGGGAACAGTGCTCTCCGCGCGAGCGGAGGTGATCCGCCCCTCGTCTACGACGAGAACGTCGCCATGCAGTGCTCTCCGCGCGAGCGGAGGTGATCCGCGGTTCGGACAGGTTCTCTACGAGAAGCTGGGGTGCTCTCCGCGCGAGCGGAGGTGATCCGCTGACCGCCGGGCCGAGTACGAGAGCGAGATGGTGCTCTCCGCGCGAGCGGAGGTGATCCGCTCGCCCACCGCACCATCGGCGCTGTCATCGCGTGCTCTCCGCGCGAGCGGAGGTGATCCGTCCTTGCGGCCCTTGGTGTTCTCGTCGACCCGGTGCTCTCCGCGCGAGCGGAGGTGATCCGCTGTGTTCTTCCTCGGTGAGCCGCCGTGGCATGTGCTCTCCGCGCGAGCGGAGGTGATCCGCAGGCGCCATGCGGTGCCCACGATCAGCACGGGTGCTCTCCGCGCGAGCGGAGGTGATCCGAACTCGCCACCAAGCACAACCTGATCGGCCGCGTGCTCTCCGCGCGAGCGGAGGTGATCCGCGGCCGGCGGGAGCCTGAAGGAGAAGATCCTTGTGCTCTCCGCGCGAGCGGAGGTGATCCGCTCAAGCGGCTGATGACGGTCGGTCCGGCCATGTGCTCTCCGCGCGAGCGGAGGTGATCCGTCGTTGCACGAGAACTCGGGCTTGCGGAGGCCGTGCTCTCCGCGCGAGCGGAGGTGATCCGGCGTTCGCGTCGGCCATCCGGTCGCAGGGCACGTGCTCTCCGCGCGAGCGGAGGTGATCCGTTGAAGCGGGCCGGTGACGGGGGCCCACGGCCGCGTGCTCTCCGCGCGAGCGGAGGTATATCCGTACCTCCGGTTCCAGATCGGCGGCCGGGTGATGTGCTCTCCGCGCGAGCGGAGGTGATCCGTGGCAGCAGTGGCTCAAGGAGATGGGACGCCTGTGCTCTCCGCGCGAGCGGAGGTGATCCGCCATGACTTCCCCTTGGTCGCGTGCTCGTACTGTGCTCTCCGCGCGAGCGGAGGTGATCCGGCGCGAGGAGACAGCATCCGGCGCAGTCGCGAGGCAGTCGTGCTCTCCGCGCGAGCGGAGGTGATCCGCCCCAAGTGGGGCACCACGACCCTCCTCATCGGTGCTCTCCGCGCGAGCGGAGGTGATCCGCGGATCGCGCCGGCGGACTCGGAGCGGATACCGTGCTCTCCGCGCGAGCGGAGGTGATCCGCCGAGTGGGTCCGTCTCGCAAGGACGAAGGGCGTGCTCTCCGCGCTGGCTCGGCGGGGCCCAGGCCGGTCGGTGATCCTGGTGCGCCGATTCGGCGAGCGCGTCACGGCTGACCGGCGCCAGGTATGTTGGGGTGCCAGTAGGAATGCTGTCACCAGCCGCAGGTCGGGCGGATTTCGCCACCGGCGCTGGGAACGGACACCCGTATCGGGTTGTTCGCCCTCACCGCCGGGCCCTGTTGTGGAACGCTGATCACCCACCACCTGCGACTCAGGGGCGTGTCCTGTAGCCGCCTCAACCGCAATCGGTGCCCGTGCCGTCGGGACGCTGCGGAGTGGCCCGAGTTCGACGACATGCCAGCCCCTGTGGCCGCCTGCTGGTCGCACCTCACCGACTCTGAACGTGAGCAGTGCACGGCCGCTCGGAGCCGCCGGAACAAGGAACACCTCGATAGGTGCACCTGGTTGGAGCAGACGATCGCGGCGGCCCGCGGCGGCGCCGAGCCGCAGCAGGAATTCGAGGACGCGATGCTTTGCACCGGCCGGTGCATCACGAAGGCTGATCTGCGAGACCGTGAGAATCCCGGCGAGTACTACGACCATAGCGACAGCGAGATCACTGCCTGCGCGCACTGCGACGAGACCGTGTGCTTCCTCTGCCGGGACCGCAACCACGCCATGCACACTCCTTGCACGAGCCCGAGCGCCATCGCGGATGATGTGCTGGCGTGGGCCGACACCGGGGACATCGACCACGGCCCGGACCCTCGGGGGTACCTGAACGGCCTCGTCGTACGACTTGCCCGGGTGACTGGTGAGGGACACGCCACGATCAATTCCCGGATCAATCGGGCCATCGGGGTGGCCAGCCGGGTCGGTGCCGAGGAGTCCGTGATCCGCCGTGCGGCCGCCGTGGCCCGTGATTGGCTGGCGGCCGAGGAGAAGGGCGCCCCGTCGAGTAGGGCATAGCGGCCATCCGGAGCCCAGTAGGCTGCGCCGGGTGAAGAGTGAACCCTGTCACGTCAACAGTTTCCGCCTCATCGTCACGGGAGGAGGCACCGGCGGCCACACTTACCCGGCGCTCACTGCGATCCGCACGCTGCAGAATCGACTGGCGGCCGAGGGGAGGGCCCTGGAGGTGCTGTGGATCGGCACTGCCGATGGCCTGGAGGCGCGTGTCGCGCCCGCTGAAGGGATCGCGTTCGCCACCGTGGCCACGGGGAAGATTCGCCGCTCAAGCAACCCCCTCATGATGATGTCGGCGGCGAACATGCGGGACATGGCGCGGGTGCCGCTCGGCGTGGCCCAGGCAAGGAAGCTGGTCGCGGACTTCCGGCCGGACGTGGTACTCGCCACCGGCGGCTACGTCGCCGTCCCCGCTGGGCTGGCCGCGCGAATGTGCCGGCGTCCGCTGGTGCTGCACGAGCAGACGGTGCGCCTGGGTCTGGCCAACCGGAAGCTGGCCGGTTCGGCGACGCGGATTGCCGTGTCCTCCGAGTCGACGTTGCCCCTTCTGCCGGAGGCAGTACGGGGCGCTGCGGTCGTCACCGGCAACCCGATCCGGCCGGAGGTGCTGGCCGGGCACCCGGACAAGGCGGTGAGCGCCCTGGGCCTGCACGGTTTCGACCGGCGGCTGCCGACCGTGTACGTCACCGGCGGCGCGCAGGGTTCCCAGCAGATCAACGGTGTCGTGCGGGATGCTCTGCCCTGGCTGCTGGAACGGGCGAATGTGATCCACCAGTGCGGTCCGGACAACGTCGAGGAGCTGCGGCAGTACGCGGCAACCCTGCCGGCCCTGCTGGCTGGCCGGTACTACCTGGCTGGGTTCGTCGGCCCGGAGCTGCCCGACGTCCTCGCGCTCGCGGACGTCGTGGTGTCGAGGAGTGGGGCCGGGACCCTGGCCGAGCTCACCGCGCTCGGCAAGCCGGCCGTGTTCATCCCGCTTGCCTCCTCGGCGGGGAACGAGCAGGCGCACAACGCCCGCCACCTGGAGGAGGCCGGGGCCGCCGTCGCCCTGCTGGGTGACGTCACAGCCGACCGGCTCAAGGAGGCGGTCGGCCCGCTGCTCACCGACCCCGCGCGGCGGGTGTCGATGGCGGAGCGAGCCCGGGCACACGGGAGGCCGGATGCGGCGGACAGGCTCGTGGACGTGATCCTGTCCGCCGCATCCGGCTGACTGGCGCGGGGAGTTACGGGAGTCGCCGGCCGATGTGCAGGGCCGTGCCGAGAGCGGAGGCCACGTGCTCGACGTCCGTCTCGGTGAGGTGCTGGTGGAAGGGCAGGCTCAGGATTTCCACCCCGGTCTGCTCGGTGGCCGGCAGCGTGCGACGCCAGGCCGCAAAGGCGGGCTGGAGGTGGTTGGGCGGGTAGTGGACGCCCACACCGATGCCCCGGGCGCGCAGCTCGGCGAACACCTGGTCCCGGTGTGGCAGGCGGACTTGGCACAGGTGCGGCACCGTGTGGTCGACGTCGACGTCGACGAGCGTCACGCCGTCGAGCGGGGCGAGGGCCTCGCGGTAGGTGCGCCACAGGCTGCGGCGGGTGTCCTCTGTGGTGGCGAAGCGGTCGAGCTGGGCTAGGCCGATGGCCGCGTTGATACCCGAGAGCTGGTAGCGCAGGCCGAAGGAGTCCACGCGGTAGGTGGTGGTGTTGGCGCGCTCGCTCTGGGACTGGGCGACGCCCAGGAGCCGGAGCCGCCGGAGCGTGTCGGCTTCCGCAGGTGTGCGGGGGATGACCATGCCGCCCTGGCCGCAGGTGAGGTTCTTGATCGGACCGAACGAGAAGCAGGTCAGGGCCCCGGTCGCGCCCACGCGCCGTGCGCCGTTGCGGGAGCCGAAAGCGTGCGCGGCGTCCTCGATGACGACGACTCCCCGCTCGTCCAGCTCCCCCTGGACGGGGGTGAGGTCGACTGCCCGGCCCCCGAACAGGACCGGAACGACGGCGGCGGTGGTGTCACTGACCGCCTCCATGACGAGCTGGTCGTTCACGCACATCGTGGCGGGGTCGATGTCGACGAAGCGCACGGTGGCGCCGACGGCCAGGATCGCCTGGACGGTCGCGCAGAACGTCATGGACGGCACGATCACCTCGTTGCCGGGGCCGACGCCGGCGGCGAGCAGGGCGGCGTGGAGGGCCGCGGTACCTGAGGCTACGGCCACGGCGTCGGGAACGCCGAGGAAGTCGGCGATGCGGTGCTCGAACTCCTCAGTGACACTGCTGTGTCCGTACTGCCCGGCCTCCAGCACCCGGGCCACTGCCGCGGCCTCCTGCCCGTACAGGTACGGACTGGCGTTGCGCCGGGCATCCGGCTTCGGCGGGGTGGTCACGACTCCCCCTTCGTTGCGGGCCTGGGCGCGATCACTTCGCCCCCTTGATCGGCCGGATGATCGGCCCAATCAGCGCGCTGGCTTTCTCCAGGGATGCGGACGCGTCCTCGGCCGACGAGGCAGCGGCGACGAGAAGGCCGATCTTGTGGGCGGACTGGCTGTGCGGCCGTACGGAGTCGCCCGGCTGGGCCTGAAGGTCGAGATCGGTGATCCCGGGAACGGCACGGGCCTCGGCGACACCCTCCCACCTGATCAGCTCACCATCCACATTGAGTGGTGAGCTGATCACCTCCACTGCTGCATGCGCGGTGCGCGTCGGCTTCAGGTGGACATCGAACGGCTCGCCGAGCGCAAGCGAGATGAGCGCACGCACGTTGTCCACGCCGTAGGCGGCGGCAATCAGTTTCGTGATGCCGTCGCCTCCGACACGCGGGTTGGCCTCGATGACGCGTTCTCGGCCGTCTGTGCCAAGGATGACGTCGAAGTCTGCTGGGCCATCGGTGACGCCGAGCGCCAGACACAGGCGTTCGGCGGTTGCCTCCAGCCGGTCGCGCACGGCCAAGGGCAACTGTGCCGGAGAGCGCAGCCGTTTGATCGCAAAACTCGTGGCGGAGAACTCCACGTCGTGGATACAGGTGAGCTTCGATCGGCCCCCTTTCATGAAGATGTCGATGACCAGTGGACGACCCTGGCAGAACTCCTCGGCGATCACAGCCTGAGATGAACCGCCCCGGCTTTGATCGAGACTCTAGGTTGCGGCTGTGGGCTGGGACTTCGTGGTTTCGCGGTAGTGGTTGGTCTCGTATTCGGCGGGTGGGATGTGCCCGATCTCACCGTGGAGTCGGCGGTGGCAGTACCAGTCGATCCACTCGGCGGTGGCCAGCTCGACCTCGGAGAGTGCCTTCCAAGGCCTGCGGGGCTTGATCAACTCGGTCTTGAACAAGCCGATCGTAGACTCCATCAGGGCATTGTCGTAGGCGTCGCCGACCGATCCGATGGACGCGGCGATGCCTGCCCGGTCGAGGTGCTCGGCGAGTGCGAACGAGGTGTATTGCGACCCGGCGTCGCTGTGGTGGATCAACTCTCCTTTCATATAGGGGTGTTGGTCGCGGTCGCGTTGCCACAGGGCCATCTCGAGGGCGTCCAGGACGAGCCGGGTCTCCTTCGAAGTGGCTGCCGACCAGCCGACGATGCGGCGGGAAAAGGTGTCCACGACGAAGGCGACGTAGACGACACCGGCGAACGTGGTGACGTGGGTGAAGTCGGCGACCCAGCAGCGGTTCGGGCTCGGGGCGACGAAGTCACGGTCCACCAGGTCGGGGGCACGTTCCGCACGTGGATCGGGGATCGTGGTGATGACCTTCCTGCCGCGGACCGCGCCGCTGATGCCGAGGTCACGCATCAGGCGTTCGACGGTGCAGCGGGCCACCGCGACACCCTGCCGGTTCAGGTGCCTCCAGATCTTCCGGGCGCCGTAGACACGGTAGTTGGCCTCGTACGCCTGGATGATCAGAGCTTTCAGCTCGGCGTCGCGAAGCGTGCGGGCAGCCGGCCGGGCCTGCCGCTTGTGGTGGGCGTAGTAGGTGGAGGGGGCGATCCTGCAGTCGTGTGCGGTCAGCACGCGGCAGATCGGCTCGACACCGCCGAAGCGGTCCTTGTACTCGTCGATGAACGCTACGAGCGTGTGTGTGGCCGGTCGAGCTCGGCCGCGAAGAAAGACGCCGCGGCCTTCAGGATCTCGTTGGCCCGCTTGAGCTCGGCGTTCTCCTTCTTCAGCGCCTTCATCGCCGCGGATTCCTCCGTGGTCGTCCCCGGACGCTGTCCGGAGTCGATCTCGTCCCGCCTGATCCAGTTCCGCAGCGTCTCGGCGGAGCCGATGCCGAGTTTCTGCGCGACCGCCCGCAACGCGGCCGACTCGTTCGGATAGTCACCGCGGACTTCGGCGACCATACGGACCGCTCGTTTGCGCAGCTCAGCAGGGTAGGAGGAGGGACGTGCCATGACTCGATCCTTTCACGGAATCGAGTCTCCACCGAACCCGGAACGGTTCAAGAGGCGGAGAAGCTGCGGGCGTGGGCAACAGCGGCGGACAGGTCATCAGGCCGGGTGACGCGGACGACGCCCTTGCTGCCCGAACCGTCCACAGGCTTGACCGCGAGCGGGAAGCGCAGCTCCGCCGCCGCCTTCGCGACGATCTCGTCCGGGTCGTCCGACGCGACCCACCTGTATCCGGCGACGCCGCAGGACGCGGCGATCTCATGGAAGGCGGCCTTGTCACCAGCGGCGAGTGCGCTCTTGGGGTACACGTAAGGGAAGCCGTATCGGCGGCCCAGGGTGTGCCAACTGGGCAGTGCGGCGTCGCTCGCGCCGCATACGATCCCGGCGGGGCGTGTGTCACCAAGCGCGCTGGCGATGGCGTCGGCGTCCCGGGTGGAGACCTCCAGGGCCGCGTTGGCGAGCCGAAACGCGGGAGCATCCGGCCGCATGTCCACCCCGATGGTCGGAATTCCGCGACGCTGTGCCTCCCGGTAGAGCGGGATCTGTTCCTCTGACGCTCCCAGTACGACCAGCGCGTTCTGTGGCCATGGGATGCGGCACGGGGGCATCTGGTCAGTGGGCATGAGCTTCCTCCTTGGCGGGTGTGAGGGCGACCGTGGTGTGGGCCGCGTGAGGGTTGCGCATCAGCGGCGCCCAACGGTCGGGGTTGCGCCGGTACCAGTCGACGGTCTCGGCGAGACCTTCCTCGAAGTCGCGCACCGGCCGGTAGCCGAGGTCGGCGAGCTTGTCCCAGGTCACGGAGTAGCGGACGTCGTTCGAGCGCCGGTCGGGCACGTAGACGACCGAGTCCCAGTCGGCGCCGCACAGGCGCAGGAGGTGGCTGGTCAGCTCCTTGCTTGTGAAGTCGGTGCCGCCGCCGATGTTGTAGACCTCGCCCGGCGTGCCGCCGCGCAGGACAAGCTCGACGCCGGCGCAGTTGTCCTCGACGTGCAGCCAGTTCCGCAGGTGCTGGCCCCGGTCGTGGAGGGTGACCTGCTGGCCTCGCAGGAGCCGGGTCGCGAACAGGGGGATGATCTTCTCGGGGTGCTGGTAGGGGCCGTAGTTGTTCGAGCTGCGCGTCACACACACCGGGACGCCGTAAGTGTGGTGGTAGCTCAGCGCGACCAGGTCGCTGGCCGCCTTCGACGCGGCGTACGGGACCGTCGGGCGCAGCGGGTCTGCCTCGGTGGCGGAGCCCTGCGGCAGGGGCCCGTAGACCTCGTCCGTCGAGACGTGCACGAACTTGTCGATGCCGTGCCGCATCGCCGCATCTGCGAGGGTCTGAGTGCCGAGCAGGTTCGTCAACAGGAAGGGGCCGGCGTCGTCGAACGAACGGTCGACGTGGGACTCGGCGGCGAAGTGAACGATCGCCGTGTGCTGGCGTACGAGAGTGTCGACCAGGTCGGCATCGAGGATGTTGCCGTGGACGAACGTCAGCTTGGGGCTGAGGAACGCTTCGCCGAGGTTCTCGATGTGCCCCGCGTACGTGAGGGCGTCGAGGACCGTCACATGGCCAATGTCGTCGGCCCGCAGCATGCGCTTGACGAAGTGCGAGCCGATGAACCCGGCCCCACCCGTGACAAGCAGTTTGTCCATCGAAGCCTCCGGAGAGTGTGCGTCGCTTTGTGTGCGAGAGGTGCCCGGATGTGCGTCGAACGCTTCCGGGGATGAACGATTACAGCCCAACTGCCTTTCATCGAACAGGCGTTGGGCGTTGTCCCGGGGTTGTCCCGGGCGTCCACTCGCTACCCTCGGGGTAGCTGTCGATGATGGGGTGGATTCCGTGGACGAACCGATCCGGCATCCCCTCGCGTACGCGCGCTTCCTACGCGGCTGGTCTCAAAGCAATCTGGTGGCCCGGATGCACAGGGCCGCGCGGATGCGCCCGGAGGGACTGCGGTGCGGCGCGGATAAGGCCGCCGTCAGCCGGTGGGAGCACGGCCGGAAGAAACCCGATGCCGATTCGCAGCTCCTCATCGCTGACGCGTTCGACGTGCCGGTCTCCGACCTTGAGCGCTATCCGTGGCCTCACTGGTTACCCGGCCGCGAGGAGCCGGTGCCACTCGGGCCGGCGTACACCGTCCACGCCCTTCGAGATGCACAGAGAGCTGTGATGGACCGCGAACGCCGAACTTTCCTGACCTACAGTGCGCTCGCTCTGGCGGGGCTCGCCTCGCAGTGGGCCGAACTGGAACCCGACCGCCTCACAGCTGCCGCCGACGGCACTCACGTTGACGAGGAGCTGATGTGCTGGCTCGAGGAGACCGGCACGAAGCTGTCGGCACTGCCGACGGAGAAACGCCAGTACATGATCAAGATGGCCCAGGCGCACCTGGACACGGTCACGGACCTGTTGGAAGGCGGCCGTTTCAGCGAACCAACGGGGCACCGTCTGCATCTGCTGGCATCGTCGCTGGCGAGCACCTGCGGCTGGTACCGGTTCGACCAGGGCCAGCACTACGCGGCCGGGAAGCTGTGGAACGCGGCGCTGTCCAATGCGCACACCGCCCGGGACCGGGATCAAGGCGCGGGGGTCCTGTCGGACTTCGCGTACCAGGCGATCTGGCTTGGGAAGCCGGAGTCGGCCGTCGAGCCGCTGAGCCAGGCCCTCATCCACACCCGGCACCCCACGGCGCGGTCCGCGCTCCATCTGCGCCGGGCCCGCGCACACGCAGCGATGGGAAACGCCGGTGCATGCCACCAGGACTTGAGCGCGGCCGAGGCGGCGCTCCTGACGGATACCCCAGACCCGGCGCCGTCCTGGTGCCGGTGGATGAGCACCGCAGATCTGGCCGTGGACTCCGGTCAGTGCATGCTCGATCTCGGCCGGACGCAAGAGGCACGGGCTCGGATCGAAGAGGGGCTGTCGCTGCTCCCGCGCTCGCGGGACAAGACACGGGGAGTGTTCCGCACGTACGAGGCACGGTCCCTGCTTCAGGCCCGGGAGGTCGAACAGGCCCTCGTGGTCTCCAACGAGTCACTGGACGTGGCACAACGGATCGGTGCTGACCGATGCGTGAAGCTGGTGCTGGACCTGGGACCGGCGTTCCGGCCGTACAAGTCGGTCGACGGGGTGCCGGAGTTCCTGGAACGTCTGCGGTCCTGCTGAGCGCCGTCTCACCCGTCCGCCACTGTTCCGTTTACTGATCTCGGCTCGTTAGGGTGATGTTTGCTGAACCTGCTGATGTGGGTGTGGTGTTGTCGGTAGTCCGTGGGGTGTGAGATACGCGGATGGGGGCGGGCTGACGCCTGCGGCACGGCGGCGCCGGAAAGCGGTGCGGATGCAGGCGGCGGAGCTGTTCGCTCAGCAGGTCAAACCGCCCGAGGTGGCCCGGCAGCTGCGTGTGAGTCTGAAGTCGGCTTATCAGTGGCAGCAGTTGTGGCGGCGAGGCGGTGCCGAGGAGTTGCTTTCGCGAGGACCGGGTGGGGGCCGGTGTCGTCTGTCGCCGCGCTGTCTGGAAAAGCTCGCCAGGTATCTCGAGCAGGGTCCGGCCGCGCATGGCTGGGTGGAGGACCAGGTGTGGACCGCGGCGAGGGTGGCCACGCTGATCGGAAGGAAGTTCCACGTCTCCTACAGCGTCTCCGGGGCGACGAGGCTGATGCACCGGCTCGGCTTCAGCCCGCAGGTCCCTGCGCGGCGGGTCGCCGAGCGCGACGAGCAGGCCGTCACCGCGTGGAAGGAGGTGACCTGGGCGGAGGTAAAAGAGTCCGGGCGGCCTGTGGGGGCTACATCTGCTTCGAGGACGAGGCAGGCTTCACCCGCCGGCCGCCCAGGGGACGCACCTGGGGCCGGCGGGGCCACACCCCGCAGGTGACGGTGAGCGGGCGACGCTCGGGACGCCTGTCGGTGGCCGGGATGATCGCCATACGGCCCGGCTCCCGGACCCGGCTGTGCCATCGCCTGCGCACCCACCGAGCGGGCAAGGGCAAACGTCGCAGCATGGGCGAGCGGGACTTCATCGCGCTGATCGACGGTGTCCACCAGCTCGTCAAGGCGCCCATCGTGCTGGTGTGGGACCGTCTGAACACCCATGTCTCCCGTGCCATGGGCGAGCTGATCGCCGAGCGTGAGTGGCTGACGGTGTTCCTGCTGCCCGCCTACTCACCCGACCTCAACCCGGTCGAGTGGGTATGGGCGCACGTCAAGCGCAGCCTGGCCAACCTCGCCGTCGTCGCCCTTGACCGACTCGAGGCCCTCGTCCGCAATCGGCTCAAGCGCCTTCAGTACCGCTCCGGCATCCTCGACGGCTTCATAGCCGGCACCGGCCTGACCCTCGACGATCCACATTCACCCTGACGAGCCGAAGTCAGTAATGCCGATTGTCAAGCGGCCATGGCTGTGGGAGGCACGGCCTCGTAGGGCCGTCCGTCGCGTAGGAGGGCCCAGAGGACGTTACTGACAGTGAGAATGTGACTGGTGGTTCTGCTGGTGAGCCTGACTCACTTACTGACAGCGAGCAAGCGCAGGGCAGAGCTGGACACGTCTACGCCGGACGGGTAGGCAGGCATACGAAGCCTCTGGTGGAGACGGTTCTCCTGGTCGAATACCAGGGACTTCATCCGTCCGTCAGGCCAACTGCCCATCCAGCAGATGAGATTGGCAACGGCTCACTGTACGGCTGGCCGCTGTCCCGCCCCGGCAGTGAACCTACGTATTCGAATACGTAGTTCTACTGGCGCCTCGGGAAGGCGGCGTTGGGAGACTCGCCCCATGAGCTTCCTGACGGAGCCGTGGTGTCACGCCGGGGAGCTTGCTGTCTCCCTACTGGGCAACCGCCGTCACCTGTCCAACGGGTTGCGAACGCTGTCTGGTCGATAGAGCCCGGCTGAACATTGGAGAGTCCTCCGTTGGTTTCCAAGATTCGTGTCCTTCTGGGCATGCTCGTGCTCCTGGCGCTGGCCCTCGGCGCCATCGCCCTGCTCGCGGCCATGAAAGCCGATGCCACCTGGTTCACGATCGTTCCTCTCGGCATCCTCGTTATCGGCGCGTCCGTCGTCCAGTCGCTCGGATGGTTCAACAAAAAGGGCCGGTGAGCGGAAGTGGGAGACCAATGACGTGCTGGACCTGGCGTTCGAGCTGTAGCTGGGTCCCGAACAGCCCGCGAGCCCCGGACCGTGTGCCAGAGGTCGCGGGCCCAACGACACTCCTGACCAGCGTTTCGGCAGTTCAGCGGACGTGAAGGCGGCCTTCGTCTGATCCTG
This sequence comes from Streptomyces bottropensis ATCC 25435, assembly GCF_000383595.1. Classification (NCBI taxonomy): domain Bacteria; kingdom Bacillati; phylum Actinomycetota; class Actinomycetes; order Kitasatosporales; family Streptomycetaceae; genus Streptomyces; species Streptomyces bottropensis. Next base: position 5,689,821 of record NZ_KB911581.1, read on the forward strand.
TGCTCCGTCACAGAGTTACCGGTAGTTCGTTAAATCCGGCCGGTGGTGGGGATTGACGACGGGTCGGGTTGGTCGTAGGCCGGTGGTAGGAGTCAACTGCCTTGGTGGGGGCTGAAGATGACTGCTCGCCGTCCGTGTCCGCCCGCGCCGGGACCGTTGGAGGAGTACGCGGCCCGGTTCGACGACCTCTTCTTCAGCCTGGCCCAGCGGCGGGGTTTTCGTGAGTATCTGACCGGGCTGCTGGCGCCGCGGGAGCGGAACAAGACGATCACCTGCCTGGCCGGGGCGGAGCCGGTGGCCGGTGCGGGGAAGCCGGGGGTGCAGCGGCTGCAGTTCTTCCTGTCCGAGTCGCCCTGGGAGGCCGAGCAGATCAACGACCGGCGGCTTGAACTGCTGCGCGAGGAGCCGGCGACCGCTCCGCACGACGGCGGGGTCATCGTGATCGACGACTCCGGGGACCGCAAGGACGGCACCGCGACCGCGCACGTGGGCCGGCAGTGGCTGGGCCGGTACGGCAAGACCGACAACGGCATCGTCACGGTGACCACGGCGTGGACCGACGGCCGCGTCTACTACCCGCTGCACACGCACCCCTACACCCCCGCCCACCACTTCCCCCTCGGCCGGGCCGATCCCGCCTTCCGCACGAAACCGCAACTGTCCGCTGCCCTCGCGACCCGCGGGAAGGAGGCGGGCTTCGCCTGCCGGGCCGTGGTCGCCGACTGCGCCTACTCCGTCAGCGACACCTGGTGTCTGGCACTGCGCGAGGCCGGCCTGGCCTACGTGGTCGCGCTCAAGCCGCACCGCGGCACCTCGGCCCCGGCCGACCAGCCGCACCCCCCACCGAAGCGGCCCATACCCTGACCTGGCGCGATGCCAAACGTCCCGGCGACTGGACGCCCGTGGAGCGTCACTTCCGCGATGGGCACACCGAGACCTGGTGGGCCGCCGATGCCCGACTGGGCGGCTACGGTCTCGACTCGCCCTGCCGTCTGGTCGTGGCCACCACCGACCCAGCCCGGCTGCCGGAGATGGCCGCCTGGTACCTGGCCACCAACCTGCCCCACCCCGACGCACCCCACGCCGCCACTGGCCCGCACCCGCCGGCCGACCTCGCCGAGATCGTCCGCCTCTACGGCCTCCGGCCCTGGATCGAGCAGAGCTACAAACAGATCAAGGACGAACTCGGCTGGGCCGACTTCCAGGTCCGCTCCGACCGCGCCATCCGCCGCCACCAGACCCTGGTCAACTGCGCCTTCTCCTTCTGCTGGGACCAGTGGTTCGCCCTAACCGGACCCCTGGATGCCACAGCGCCGGACCCCTGCCCCGACGAGGGGCCAGAGAAGGGGGACCGGTCCCGTCCCACCAGCACCAACAGCCCTGCTGGCCCAAGGCATTACGTTCTGTCCGCGCCTGGCTCACCCCTGCCACCACCCTGAACCGATGGTGGCGATCCTGGACGGACAGAGACCCAACCCCCGACCTCCAGGCCCTGATCGACGCGGTCACCACCGGACACGGCATTGACCTCTACCTCCGGATTTAGCGAACTACCGGTAACGATCAACGGCGGCCTCACCTGCCCGGAGCCCACCGGAACCAGTAGGCGACTCCCTCGGCCCGGTAGCGAGCGCGGGCGTCGAACCGCAACTCGCCTATAAACCGCCGCGCATCGTCCGGCGCCTCACGGTGCGGTGCGAGCAGCAAGTCCAGTTCGTCGTAGCGGGGGTTGACTCCACCCTGACCGGGCTGTGTGCCCAATGCGTCGGTTCCTGCTTCGTTTCGCGCGTACCACTTGGCGAAGATCGCCCATTGCTCCCGCTCCAGTGCGAGAACGGCCTCATCCGCAGGCCACACTCGGTACTCGTCACCCGCATCGGAGGGGGCAAAGTCGTGATTGAGAAAGTAGTGCGGGACCCCGCCTACGTCGGCGATCCCCTCCCGAGGGCCGTCATACCATGCCAATTCGACATGGACGCGCTCGAATCCGTCCGCTACCAGCTGCTGTTCATCCCAGATCTCAGCCACGCACGCAGGCTACTGGCAAGTGGCCTCCGCACACATGATCACGATCTACGGCTGTACTGCTACTGCAGTCGCAGTTCGCTCCGTGTCGTGTGGTCAGGGCGAGCACCCGGACTTCGGGGTGGGCGGCGCGGATGGCAGCGGTCGCCGTGGTGCCGTCCGTGCCGGGCATCTGCAGGTCCATCAGCACCACGTCGGGTGCCAGTGAGGCGGTCTGGCGCACTTGCTTCGGGCCCGGTCTCGCATACGACGACGTGGAGCCCGGCGCGCGCAGACCTCCGCGATGTCGCTGCCCATGAGTCCGGCTCCGACGACGCCCACGCAACGGATGTCCCCAGGAGTACTGCGCTTGGGGGTGGCGGGCGAACGGGACGGCGCTGACTCGGTCACGGACGGGAAGGGGTTCGGTTCCAGACGCAGGAAGGCCGCTCGCCGTGTCCGGAACCGGGCACGGGCCGGTCAGCGGTAGGCCGCCTGGCCGGTCAGGGCCTGTCCGATGACCAGGGTGTGGATCTCGCTGGTGCCCTCGTAGGTGAGCACCGATTCCAGGTTGTTGGCATGGCGCAGGGGCGAGTACTCCAGGGAAATGCCGTTGGCGCCCAGGACGGTACGGCATTCGCGGGCGATGGCGAGGGCTTCGCGGACGTTGTTGAGTTTGCCGACGCTGATCTGCTCAGGGCGGATGCGGCCCTGGTCCTTCAGGCGCCCCAAGTGCAGGGCGAGCAGTGCGGCGCCGCCCAGGGAGACGCTCATGTCGGCGAGCTTCTTCTGGGTGAGCTGGAAGCCGCTGATGGGCCTGTGGAACTGCACGCGCGCGTCGGCGTAGTCGAGCGCCGTCTGGAGGGAGTCACGGGCGGCACCCACAGCCCCGAAGAGGATGCCAAAGCGAGCCTCGTTCAAGCAGGACAGTGGTCCGCGCAGGCCCTCAGCGAGCGGCAGCCTGGCCGACTCGGGCAACCGTACGTTGTCGAAATACAGCTCCGAGGTGACCGACGCGCGCAGCGACATCTTGTGCTTGATGTTCTGGGTGGTGAAACCGGGCGTTCCGCGCGGCACGAGGAAGCCGCGGATGCCGTCCTCGGTCTGCGCCCAGACCGTGGCCACGTCCGCAATGCCGCCGTTGGTGATCCACATCTTCGAGCCGTTGAGGACCCAGTCGTCGCCGTCGCGGACGGCCTTGGTCCGCATGTCCGAGGGGTTGCTGCCGAAGTCGGGTTCGGTCAGTCCGAAGCAGCCGATCGCCTCACCGGCGGCGAGCCGGGGCAGCCATTCCTGCTTCTGCTCCTCCGAGCCCCACTTCCAGATGGAGAACATCGACAGCGAGCCCTGGACGGAGACGAAGCTGCGAAAGCCGGAGTCGGCCGCCTCCAGCTCCAGGCAGGCCAGACCGTACGAGACGGCGCTGGTGCCGGCGCAGCCATACCCTTCGAGGTGCATGCCGAGCACGCCCAACTTGCCTAGCTCTGGGGTGAGTTCGCGGGCGAAGTGGGCGTTCTCGAACCACTCCCCGATGTGCGGGCGCACCCGGTCGGCGAGGAACTTGGCGACGGTCGCCTGGATCTCACGCTCTTCGTCCGTGAGGACGGCGGAGAGGTCGATTAGGTCGAGGGGGTCCTTCATCGGCTTGGCGCCGCTCATCGTGTGCTCCTGGGGGGCGGTGGTGGTCGGTCGGGGATGACGGGGAGGCCGGGTCATGACTCCAGCCAGGCGGTGATGTCCTCGGTGTGCTCGCCGAGCCGGGGCGGGCGGCGTTCGTAGCGGGGCGGGGTGTTGGATAGACCAATCGGGTTGGCCACCAGGTCGATCGGCCCGCCGTCCGGTCCGGTCACGGTGGCGCGCGGGCCGAGCCCCAGGCGTTCGGCCAGGTCGAACGCCTGGGCTAGGTCGTTCACGGGGCCGCAGGGCACACCCAGCGGGCTGAGGCGGTCGAACCAGTCGGTCGCGGTCCGCGCCAACAGCGACTGCCCCAGTGCCCGGGCGAGTTCGTCCACGTGTGCCACCCGGTCGGTGTTGGTGGCGAAGCGGGGATCGTCGGCCAGGGCCGGTGTCTGAAGCCCCTGGCACAGCGCGCGGAACTGCCGGTCGTTGCCGACGGCCACGACCATCGGCCGGTCCTTGGTCGGGAAGACCTCGTACGGCGCGATCGAGGGATGGCGGTTGCCCAGGATGCCCGGCACCTGACCGGCCAGGATGTAGCCACCGGACTGGTTGACCAGGCTGGACAGCAGGCAAGACAGGAGATCGACCTCGACGTGCTGTCCTTCCCCGGTGGCCTCGCGGTGGCGTAGGGCCGCCAGGACGCCGATCGTCGCGTGCAGTCCGGTGAGGACGTCCACGAGAGCCACGCCCGTCTTCACCGGCTGCCCGGGGGCCGGCCCGGTGACGCTCATCAGGCCGCCGACCGCCTGGATCAGCAGGTCGTATCCGGGCAGGGCGGCCCCCGCGCCGGTGCCGAAGCCGGTGACCGAGCAGTACACGAGGCCGGGGTTGAGTTCGCGGGCCCGGTCGTGGCCGAGCCCGTACTTGTCCATGGTCCCGGGCCGGAAGTTCTCGAACAGGACGTCGGCACGGCGTATCAACTCGGTCGCCCTGCGCAGGTCCCGCTCGTCGCGCAGGTCGAGCGCGAGGGAGCGCTTGTTGCGGTTCACCGACAGGTAGTACGTGGCTTCGCCCTGGGCGTGGGGCGGACCCCAGCCCCGCGTGTCGTCCCCGGTGACCGGATGTTCGACCTTGATCACATCGGCGCCGAGGTCGGCCAGGAGCATCGTGGCATACGGGGCGGCCAGGACCCGCCCGAAGTCGGCGATCAGCACACCGGACAGAGGCCCGCCGCTTGCCGCGGTCACTGTTCCTTCCGCTCCGACGGGCGTACGTACACCGTCTTGGTCCGGGTGAAGAACTCGCGTGCCGCGCGCCCTTGTTCCTTGGGGCCGTACGCGCTCTGCTTCGCTCCGCCGAAGGGGACGTGTGGATCGGCCCCCGATGTCTCGGAGTTGATGTGGAGTACGCCGACGTCCACCTGTTCCGTGGCGTCGGCCACGGCCCGGAGGTCGTCGGTGAAGACGGCCGCGGACAACCCGAAGTCACTGTCGTTGGCTAGGGAGAATGCCTCTTGGATGTCGCGAGCCCGGCGCACGGAGAGCACGGGGCCGAACAGTTCCTCCCGCCACAACGGGTCCTCTCCCGCCAGTTCGACCACGGTGGGCTGCAGGAAGGCCCCCGCCATACGGTCGTCGTCGTACGGTCGGCCGCCGGTCAGGAGGTCGACTCCCGCGCGGGTGGTCCCGGCGTCCAGGGCCCGCTGAATCTCGTCCCGGGACTTGAGCGAGACCACGGGCCCCATGTCCGTACCCGCCTCCAGCGGATCGCCGACGCGCAGAGCTGAGGCGCGCTTGGTGATCAGGGCCAGGAACTCCTCGGCAACCGGCTCCTCCACGACGAGCCGGGAGGTGGCGGTGCACTTCTGGCCGGTGGAATGGAAGGCTCCGGCGAGTACTTCACCCGCCGCCAGTTCCAGGGCGGCGTCGGCCAGGACGATGGCCGCGTTCTTGCCGCCCATCTCCGTCTGGACGGGGCGGGCCAGTCGGCCGCAGGCCGCGATCAAACTCCGGCCGACGGAGGTCGACCCGGTGAACGTCACCGCGTCCACCCCCGGGTGCTCGACGAGCCGGCCGCCCAGGGCGCCGTCGCCGATCAGCAGCGACAGCACTCCCTCGGGAAGTCCCGCCTGTACCAGGGCTTCGGCCAGCCGTACCGCCAGCAGCGGCACCAGGCCGGCAGGCTTCCACACCACGACGTTGCCGTAGCTCAGGGCGGGGGCGATCTTCCAGGCCGGGATCGCGACGGGGAAGTTGAAGGGGGTGACGACGGCGATGACACCCACCGGGCGGTGGATCACGTAAATCTGCTCGGCCGACCGGGGCGAGGCGAACACCTCGCCGGCCGGGCGCGACGCCTCGCTCACGTAGTAGCGCAGGATCTCCGCGGCGCGCCGCACCTCACCGATGCCCTCGGCCCGGGTCTTGCCCTCCTCCCACGACAGTTCCTCGCCCCACGCCTCGGCGTGCGCGTCGAGGATGTCGGCCGCCCGGTCCAAGACCCGGGCGCGCACGTGGTGGGGGGTCGCCGCCCAGCGGGGGAAGGCGTCCTGTGCGGCATCGACCGCCTGGTCGAGGCCGCGGTCCTGGGCGAGTCGTCCGGCTGCCACCATCTCGTGGAGACGCGCCGGGTTGACGTCGACCAGTTCGTCGCCGTCGCCGGTTCGCCACTCCCCCGCGATCAGGTGGCGCAGGGACCGCGCGGACCGGGACAGCCCGCCCGTCGTCGCGCTGCTGCCCGCATTCTGTGGCATCGGCCTTCCCTTCTCCTACGTCCGTATCCGCCGCGTGGGCGGCTCGGGCCTGTGCGGTCGTCATTCTGGGGACCGGACGGCGGCACCGCACTCGACGAGATGTCCTGTGCCCTGCACCCAGAGCACTCCGTTCCGTCCATGGCTGTGCAACTGCGGCGGTGATTGGCTCGGCGTTCCCCATCCCTGCACATCCCGGAGGACGATTCATGTCCGGTGTTTCCCAGCCGGCCGGCGGTCCCGATCTACCGCAGGTGCGACGCGTCGTGAGCGAGATCCCCGGCCCGCGTTCCCGTGAGCTGCTGGCCCGTCAGCGCGCCCTGGTGCCGGCCGGGGTCGGCGCGACCCTTCCCGTCTTCGTCGAAGCGGCCGGAGGCGGCGTGATCGTCGACGTGGACGGCAACTCATTCATCGACTTCGGCAGCGGCATCGCGGTGACCACGGTCGGCAACTCCGCCCCGGCGGTGGCGGAGCGGGCGGCCGCGCAGCTGCGCCGGTTCACGCACACCTGCTTTCTGGTCAACCCGTACGAGTCGTATCTGGACGTGTGCGAGAAGCTGAACGAGCTGGCGCCCATCCCCGGTGAGAAGCGCACGATCCTGGTGAACTCCGGCGCCGAGGCCGTGGAGAACGCCGTCAAGATCGCCCGCGCCGCCACCGGCCGCCCCGGCATCGTCGTCTTCGACCATGCCTTCCACGGGCGCACGCTGCTCACCATGAGCCTGACCGCCAAGAACAAGCCCTACAAGCAGGGCTTCGGACCGTTCGCCCCCGAGGTCCACCGCGCGCCGATGGCGTACCCGTACCGCTGGCCCACCGGTCCCGTCCGGTGTGCCGAGGAGGCGGCGGATGCGCTCGCGGATCTGCTCGACCGTCAGGTGGGTGCGGAGAACGTGGCCGCCGTCCTGGTCGAGCCCATCCAGGGCGAAGGTGGCTTCGTCGTCCCGGCTCCCGGATTCTTGAGCAGCGTCGCCAATATCTGCCGGACTCGGGGCATCCTGCTGATCGCGGACGAGATCCAGGCCGGCATCGCCCGCACCGGCCGGATGTTCGCCTGCGAGCACGAGGGCATCCAGCCGGATCTGATCACGACCGCCAAGGGACTCGCCGGTGGACTGCCGCTGGGTGCGGTGACCGGCCGCGCCGAGCTGATGGACGTGGTTCCGGCGGGCGGTCTGGGCGGGACCTTCAGCGGCAACCCGGTGGCCTGTGAGGCGGCGCTCGGTGTCTTCGAGGAGATCGAGGCGCATGACCTCCTGGCACGGGCTCGGGAGATCGGCGACACCATGCTGCAACACCTGGGCGAGCTCGCCGACGCGTACCCGGCGATCGGTGACGTCCGGGGCCGGGGTGCCATGATCGCGATCGAGCTGGTGGAGCCGGAACGTGACAGGGTGCCCGCTCCCGACCTCGCCGCCCGTGTGGCCAGGCGCTGCCACGCGGACGGGCTGCTGGTCCTGACGGCGGGCAGCTACGGCAATGTGCTGCGGTTTTTGCCGCCCCTATCGATCTCGGACGCCTTGCTGGAAGAGGGGTTGACCGTCCTGGGAGAGGCCATCGCCAAGGAGCTGGCCTCGACCGCGTGATCCTCGGTCAACCGGTGCGGTCGCTGCCGCCGGGCTCCTGCCAGGCGGACAACGCCAACAGGAGTTCGGCGCGCACGTGCGCCGAGTCGAGGTCCGCGCCGAGCAGGCCGCGCACACGCTCGATGCGGCTGCGCATGGTGTGCCGGTGCACACCGAGAGCCGCCGAGGCGGCCTCCCACTGGCCGTTGTGCTCCAGGAAGGCGCGCAGTGAGTGGATCAGGTCGGTGCCGTGTGCGGTGTCGTGCGCGGCGAGCGGAGCCAGCTGGGTCTCGGCCAGCGTCGCGAGGACATTCCTGGTCTCGGGGGTAGCGGTGAGCATGCGGCCGGCCAGGGACTCGAACGGCACCACGGCCGGGCTGCCTCGGGCCTGGGCCACCGAAGCGGCGTTCAGCGCCTCGATCAGGGCCGCGGGCCCGTCGGTCAGATCGTGGACGGCGCTCAGGCCGGCCCACAGGGGCGACCGCAGCCGCGCACGCGTGCCGTCCATTGCCGTGTGTGCCGTGGCCGCGTGACCGGCAGGCAACAACACCGCCGCGTAGCCGGCGTGCACACGGCCGAACAGGGGCAGACCGCGCTCGGCCAGCTCCTCCCCCACGATCTGCAGGGACTGGCGTGGGCTGCCGCCGCGCAGGGCGAGGACACGGATGCCGTCACGGACGGGAAAGCCCGCCTCGGTCAGATGGTCGCGAGCGAGGGGTGCGGCGACGGTGCCGTCCAGCAGCAACCGCAGGAACAGACCGTTGACGCGGTTCTGCTCGTCGCGCAGCGACAGAGGCTTCTCCGCCTCCAGTGCGACCAACGATGCCGCGTGCCCGAGCAGGAGGTGGTCGACCGGAGTGAGAGCCCGCTCGGCCGCCACGACCAGGCGGCCGTGGACACGCGGTCCCACACGGACCTGCTGCACGGCCGTCACACCGTCCTCGCTACTGCTCACCGCTGCCGTCGTCTGCCCCGCGGTGCCGAGACCTGCGAGCACGGCGGCCTCGGGTGCTGCGACGCCGGGGGGATGGACCGCGCGCACCTTGCTCTCGTGGTCCAGGAAGACGACGGATGTGCGGGTGGAGACGGCCAGTTCGCGCACCACTGCCTGGGCCCCGCCGCGAAGCGCGGCCCGGGTCATCCGCGGCTGGATGCGTGACGCCCGGACGACACCCTCGTACTGCTGGTGAGCCAGGCGTTCCATGACCACCTTGGTGACGGCCACGAACGGCGTGGGCAGCGGGACCTCCAGCAACGGCAGCCCGGCCTCCTCGGCTGCGCCGACGAGTGCCTCGGGCACCTGCTCGTGCGACAGACCGACCCCGAAGCCCAGAGCGGCCACCCCGGCTTTCGTGAGCCGGGTGACGTAGTCCGCGCAGGCTTCCGTGTCCGCCGCCAGGTGGAGCCCGGTGGTGAGCACCAGCTCACCACCGGTCAACCACGGTGCCGGGTCGACGAGTTCGATGCTGTGCGCCCAGACCACGTCCCGGTCCAGGCTGTCGCGTCCCGCCAGCACCCGCAGCCGCAAGTCCTGGCGCCGCGTCAGCCAGGCAAGCGGTACGCCCACGTACCTCACCGTCCATGACATTCAGTAATAGAGGTAAAAAAAGATTGCCTGATTCGGCCGGGTCAGCGCTTCACCGCGAACGTGAAGTCGTAGGCGCTTCCCTTGGCGTCGCGGGCGTGCAGTTGCATCTGTCCGCGTGCCGTGCGCCACTTGCCCGTTCCGCCGGTGATGGCGAGCGTGGAGTCGGCCGTGTCGTAGAACGGGCCCTGAGCGACGATCGATCCGCCGTTCAGCGTCGTCGTCCAGCTGCACTCCCATGCCGTGCCGACCTTGGTCCGCACGCAGGAGCCCTGGGAGTCGCCGGCCCTGTTCCCTGCCGTGTCATAGATGGGGTTTCCGAAGGCCAGCGTGTCCCCGATGCTGTCGCCGCGCGGTCCGAGGTCGACGACCGTGTCGGTGTCGGCGTGCTCGATCACTGTGAAGGTGGTGGCCCTTCCGTGCCGGCTGGAGGACTGTGGTTCAGCCTGTGCCACGGAGAGTCCCAGGGCGGCAAGCACGCAGACAGTGGCGACGAGTACGGCGGCGAGACGGAACTTCTTCATGGTCACCAACCTCCTTCGGCACGGCGGTCGTAGCGCAGTTCGCTGTCGCCCAGGTCGAAGACGAGCAGCTTGGACTCGGTGAAGGTGTCGAGGAACCAGCCGGAGAGTTCGCGGCCGACGCCGCTCTTGCCGGTGCCGCCGAAGGGGGCGAGCTGGTCCCAGTAGTTGCTGGTCTCGTTGATGTTGACCGTGCCGTGCTGCAGGGCCTCCCCCACGCGCCAGGCGGTGGCCAGGTCCCTGGTCCACAGGGACGCGATCAGGCCGAGGTCGGTGGAGTTGGCGATCTCCACGGCCTCCTGTACCGAGGAGACCTTGATAACGGGAGCCACCGGGCCGAAGGTCTCCTCCTGGGCGATGCGCATCTCGGTCGTGACGCCGGTGAGGATCGTGGCCGGGAAGAAGAGCCCCTCCTCCTTGCCGAACTGGACGACATCCGCGCCCTTGCTCCGGGCGTCCTCAACGTGTTCCGCGATGCGCCGCAGCGTGGCCTCGTTGCGTACGGGGCCCATGTCGGTGTCCTCCAGGGCCGGGTCACCGACGCGGAGTTGCGCGGCGCGGGCGGTCAGCTTGGCTACGAACTCGTCGTGAACGTCCTCGTGGACCAGGAGCCGTTCGGCCGAGGTGCAGACCTGGCCCGCGAAGTAGAAGCAGCCATTGATCGCCGCCTCCACCGCGGCGTCGATGTCGGCGTCGGACAGGATGATGAAGGGGCCGTCGCCCCCGAGTTCGAGCAGGTGCGGGCGCAGGGCGGCGGCGCGGGCGATGCGTTCGCCGGTGGCGGTGGAGCCGGTGAAGAACAGGCCGTCGACGTCCGGGTGTTCGACGATGGCCGCCCCGACGTCGCCGAATCCGTGCACCACGTTGATCACGCCGTCGGGCAGGCCGGCCTCGGCGAAGATCTCCGCCACGAGGTTGCAGCTGATCGGGGCGTATTCCGAGGGCTTCCAGACGGCCGTGTTTCCGGCGGCGACGATGTGCGCCAGCGCGATCGAGGAGATGTCGGTGGGGAAGTTGTACGGGGTGATGACGCCGACGACGCCAAGCGGGCGGTAGTTCATGACCAGCCGCTTGTTGTTCGTCCGCTCCTGCGTGGAGGGGAACGACATGCCCCGGTGTCGCAGCACCTCCTCACCGGCCTTCTGCCAGGCGGGGGCCGAATACTCGATGACCTCCTCACGGGCCTCCGCGACGGTCTTGCCTATTTCCAGCGTCAGCACCCGGGCGATGTCCTCGGCGCGCTCGGCGAAGAGCGCGTGGACCTGGCGCAGGATCTTGACCCGTTCGATGAGGGGCGTCGCGGCCCAGTGCGGCTGCGCCCGCCGGGCGGCCTCCACGGCGCGCTCGGCGTCCTGGGCGTCGCAGCGGGCCACCTGCGCGATGAGCTCACCGGACTGCGGGGAGTGCACCGGGAAAGTGCCCGCGCCACCGTCCAGCCATGAACCGTCGACCAGGGCCTGCGTGGGCAGGGATGTGGACATGTTGGTCTCCACCTTCGGAGGTCACCGTCGCGCAGCGCGCGACGGACGGATGGGAAGCGGGGCGCCGACGCGCCTCAGACGGAGGCGGCCGGGGAGGGCGTCTCCTGCGGGGCCGGTACGGCTAGCGCGTCTCCCGCCGGGGCGTCCCCCCGCTCGTGCGGCTTGGCGATGGCCATGTACACGGCGCCCGCGCCCACCACGACCGCGCCGCTGACCAGCACGATGTAGTTGTCGTACCAGGGTGTTCCGGGCGTGCGCGGCCAGCTCATGTTGACGATCCCGACGGCGCCGTAGACCAGGGCACCGATCGTGACCGGAAGCCCCCACCGCTCCAGCCGGTACTCGCCGGACGGCCTCCAACCCCTCAGCCGCGCCCGCAGGGACGCGAGGACGACCATCTGGAAGGCCAGGTAGATGCCGAGCGTGGAGAAGGAGATGATCTTCACTAGTGCGTCGGCGGAGTACGTGGAGGCCACGATGATCAGAGCGGGGACGACCGCCGCGAGCAGCAGGGCGTACGGAGGCACCCGCAGCCGCTCAGAGAAGGCCGACAGCACGCGGCTGCCGACGATCATCCGGTCGCGGGCGAAGGAGTAGGTGAGCCGGCTGGCTGCGGCCTGCAGACTCATCGCACAGGAGATGAAGGACAGCAGGACGACGACCAGGACGGCGCGGGCGCCGCCGCTGCCGAAGGCGTCGGTGAGCACGGTGGTCACCGGGTCGGCGTCCTTGCCCGATATCACGGCGCCGAAGTCGCTGACGGCGAGGATGAGGGCGAGGCACACCGCGGTCGCGGCAGCCCCGCCGATGTAGATGGTGCGCCGCATCGAGACCGGGATGCGCCGTCCGGGGTTGGGCACCTCCTCGGCCACGTCTCCGCACGCCTCGAAGCCGTAATACTGGAAGACGCCGATGAGCGAGGCGACCGCGAAGGCGTAGAAGTACGAGTGGCTGCCCTGGGAGCCAAAGCCGTCGAACAGCACGCCGAGACCGTGGTGGCGGTTGGCGATCAGCAGCCAGGCGCCTACCACGACGGCTCCGAGAATCTCGGCCACGAACCCGAACACGGCGACAGTGGAGAGCACCTTCGTGCCGCCAAAGTTGATGATCGTCGCAAACAAGAGCAGTCCCAGCGCGCAGAGGATCGTCGTGGTGGTGCTGGAGGCGAAGCCGAACACCGCGGCCACGTACGGTCCGGCGCCGTAGGCGACCGCCGAGATGGTGGACAGCAGCGCGAGGAGGTAGATCCAGCCGGTCATCCACCCCCACTTGCGACCCCACAGGCGCCGGGCCCACGGGTACACCCCGCCGGCCACCGGGAACTGGGCGACGACCTCGCTGAAGACCAGGGCCACCAGCAACTGGCCGACACCCGCGATCACGAAGGCCCAGATCATCGGCGGACCGCCGGCCATCAGGGAGGCGGCGAACAGGGTGTATACGCCGACCACCGGCGAGAGGTAGGTGAACCCCAGCGAGAAGTTCGCCCACAGGCTCATGTCCCGCTTGAACTCGGACTCGTACCCGAGAGCGGCAAGTCGCCGGGCGTCGGCGTCACCTTCGGCCGGGGACGGCGGGGACTGCGTGACTTCGTTCATCGACGGGCTCCTTGAGAAAACACGCTGTGAGCGGGAGGGCGGCGGGGCCGGGGCCGTGGGGGAAGCCGACGAGGACCGGCCGGTGTCCGGCGGGCCGAGTGCGCAAAACCTACTACATTGAAGTTCATAGGACAACGGTTTGACTGATAGCGTGGGAACGATCTCTCATGACGATCTGCGACTGAGGAGGGGCCGTGGCTGCAGTGGACGGCCGCTCGCCGGTGATGAGCGCCGCCTTCGCGCCTCTGAGCGACTCGGGCCGGGCGGACATGGTGGTCCGCCGGATTGCCGAAGCGGTCACAATCGGGCTGATGGCGGATGGGGAGCAGCTCCCCAGCGAAAGCGACCTCGCCTGTCAGCTCGGTGTCGCCAACGGCACGGTCCGTGAGGCACTGGCCATCCTGCGCGAGCAGGGACTCGTGGAGACGCGGCGCGGACGCAACGGCGGAAGCTTCGTGCGGAACCCGGAGGAGGGCCTGACCAGGATCCATCAGGCACGTCTCAAGCAACTCGGCATCTCGGAGCTGCGCGATCTCGGCGACGAGCAGTTCGCCGTCTCGGGCACTGCGGCCCGCTTCGCCGCCGAACGAGCCCCCTCGGACCTGGCAAAGAGCCTGGACCGCCTGGTCACGGCGCTGCGCAAGGCCGAGTCCCCCGCCGAACGGCGCAAGGCCGACGCCCGCTTCCACATAGAGGTGGCCGTCGCAGCGCAGTCCGTCCGGCTGACACGCCTGGAGGTCCGGCTACAGGCGGAGCTCGGGCCGCTGTTGTGGCTGCCGGGAGGCGACGGGCCCGACGCGTCGGCCTTCGCCGACCAGCATCACGAGATCCTGGTGGCCGTCATGGCCGGAGACGCGGCCGAGGCACGTCGCCTCGCCGAGGCACACACGATTGCCGGCACTCGCCATCTCGTACGTACGCACCTACGGTTGACCGACGCCTGACCCGGTGGCGCACGCCACGCCACCCTCCTTGACGGAGCACAGTGATGACCAGCACCCCAGCCACCGGCATCGTCCAGTGCAGCGCATCCATCCGGGACGCGGTGGAATCCGTCTTCTCGGCGCTGGCCGTCCTCGAGGCCGCAGCGCGAGAGCGCTTGAGCGCTGCCGGCCGGAAGATCAGGCATCCCGGGACGAGCGACCTCGCCGCCCTGCGACCGACCATCCAGACCCTGCTCCGCGAGCAGGGCGAGCGGTTCAACGGCACGGGCGTGGTCATGGCACCCGACGCGCTCACCGACGCTACCTTCCACCTCGAGTGGTGGCAGCGAACCGGAGACCAGGACGCCCGGCCGCTGCGGCTGAACCTGGACCCGCGAAGCGAGAGTTTCTACGACTACACGCTCAAGCCGTGGTTCGTGATTCCCCGCAACGAGGGCCACGGCACGGTCATGGGGCCGTACGTCGACCTGCACTGCGCCGGCCTGTACATCCTCACCTTCACCCGGCCGTTGACGGTTCACGGGGAGTTCGTCGGCGTCGTCGGGGCCGACGTCCCGGTGGCGGCCTTCGAGCAGATCGTCATCCGCTCCCTCAAGCACCTGGGCGGCGAAGCCGTGGTGATCACCAGCGAGGGCCGGGTCCTGGCCGCGAACACACCCACCTGGGCCGTGGGAGAGATCGCTCGCGACCTGCTCGGTCATGAGGCCGCAGCGGAGCGCGCAGCGGTGCCGGCCCCGGAGGTCGACTGGAGCGTGGTCCGCGTGGAGTCCTCGGCCGTCGGCTGAGTGAGCACACCGGACACCGCAGGTAGTTGGCCCCTCCAACAAACACCGCCGGTAAGGTCGTCGATGTGACAGGGGAAGAGGCGACATCAGGAAAGTCGGAAGCAGCGTCCGGGATGCGGCAGCGCCGGAAGCACCCCGACGATCCCGGTCGTCAGCGGGATCCAGTGGGCACCCGGCGTGCCATTCTGGCCGCGGCCGGTGCGGAGTTCGGCGCCCACGGTTTCGACGGGGCCCGTCGTCCGTATCGCGGAGGCGGCCGGTGTCAGCCATCACCTGATCACCTACTACTTCGGGGGCAAACGCGGGCTGTGCGAGGCGCTGAGCGAGCAGTGGCTCGAGGAGTCCATCCGCATCAGCCAGACCCACACCTTCGCGGAGGCCACGCGGCGTGCTCCATGGGCTGGCCTGACGGGGCGGCAGCACAAAGGGGAACTGAAACCGTCCCATTCTTGCCCGCTCCGACCCGGCAGCCCTCTACGATCCGGTCCATGCTGGATCCCGAGCTGCTGGAACACATCACCGCGCGGCGCGCGGAACTGGATGAACGCGAAGAACAGCTGGCCAGGCAGCTGGCGGAGGTGCGGGCCGAGTGAGACGAACTTGCTGTCGCGAACGGGTCCTTGAGCGAGTAAGCGAAGAGATCGCTGATGAGCGCGTCTCAGCCTCGCCGGTGCCCGCGCAGGTGGATGGGCGGGCGGTCATGCTGATCCCACACCGCACCTCCGATGTGGAGGAGAACGTGCTTCCGCCGGCCAAAGGGATAGGGGCCCCAGAGAAGCTGCTCCCCGCATGCGCGGAGATGGCCTTGGGTACGCCAGGCGGATCGTCCTCGAGGAGACCTGCTCCCCGCACACGCGGGGATGGTCCCAAGCAGGTCCGCGACTGGGCTCATGCGGTGTCCGGGCCTCCTCTGGAGGCCAGCACCACACATTGCGCCGAAGGGACGTGACGTCAGGTGCAGGTCAGGTAGTCGTAGCCGGCAATCCGCGCGTTGCCGTCGCCGTCCTCGAAGTGATACCTGCCGTCACTGTCGCGGGTGAGGGCGAGGTTGTCCCAAATGCCTCTGTACGTGTCAACGGCAGTGTCGCCGGGGTCGTAGTGATCCTCTAGATTCGTGCCGGCTTCTGCCCAGGTGTCTTTGCCGACCGAGCCGTCAGCTTCGAGGTGGTACCTGGCCTGCCAGTCCTTGGTCGCGGCCTTGGTGTTCGCTCCGAAGTGGCCGTCGATGTCCGCAGCGTCGAACGGGGTACCGTTGGTTTCGGTGGCGAGGTCGGCCCAGAGGATTTTCTGCCACAGGCAGGTGGCATTGGATGACGCGTTTGTGCTGGTCGACAGGATGCCTTCGTCGTCCCAGTCGCCGACCCAGTTGCCGGCGCCGTAGATGTAGGCGCGACCACTGTAGGTACCGCTCGCGGAAGCCGGCGAGGTGCTCAGTGTGAGTGTGGCGACGGTCAGCACGCCGACTATGCCTGCGGCCAGCTGGTTTCGTTTCGTACGTGCACTCATGAGTGTCCCTTTTCGGTCGTTGCGGATGACCGTGCGGTCGCAGGGAGTCGCCGCAGGACGGGACGCCCCCGCTCCTGGTCTGCCAGCCTCGCTCCGGTGACGGGCTGGAGCGGCTGTGCCTTGACGGTAGGGGCGGTGCCACGGCCGACGCTTCCGGCGGTGGGTGTACACCCCGCTTCACCCACCGCGGCAGCCGCGATATCGCACAAGTCCCGTTGTAATGAAAGGGATTGACGCGCCATCTGGGGTGCGGGGTCAGTCTGTGGTGATGTGCCTGAGCAGTCAAGGCCTGCGGAGCCGGTCGATTGGCCAATGATTGGGCACCCCTTCCGTATATGCGGCCGTGTCAGCAGGCTCCCGACGTAGTAGGGGCGGACGAGCCCGCGTTCGACGGCCCTGACGAGGTGGTGGGTGTGGGCGTCGAGGACGTCGTGGCCAGGAGTTCCTTGATCTGGTCGGCTCCCTGCCCGGTGAGGAGATCGGCGACGGGGGTGTCGTCGCCGGTGGTGGCCGACGGAGATGGGGCGGGACGCTCAGTCCCCTCGAACTCTCCCTTTCCGAGCGTGTCTTCGTCGAAGGGCAAGGTGGATCCGGAACCGAGGCCGACCCAGCCGGCGGCGTCGGGCTCATCGCCCTCGGAGCACCTGGCGGGCTCCCAGCGCAGGGCGATCACATAGCTGTGGCCGGGTTCGATCCGGGGCCGCTCGTGCAGCGCGTACTCGGACGGTTGGCGACTTCGCCGTCGAAAACCCAGCCGGTGGACTGTCGCGTATAGGTCTGCGGTGCCGGATGCTCGGCACCTTCGCGTGACCACAGCACCTGGTCCACGCGCATCTCGACCGAGCGGCCGATAAGGCCCTCGCCTCGGTCGATCTCGCTCTGCGTGGGAGGAACCTCCTTCTCCGACACTGCGGTGGCCACGACGACATGGTCCGCGTTGGACACCCAGTCTGCCGCCGTGGAACTGCGATAGCGGTCCTTGGGTTGTCCCCGGATGCGCCGGTCACGAACCAGCCGCCGACACACAGTAGCGACGCCCCGACGGCGCCCGCCAGGATCATGGTTGGCTTCCGCATCATGTATCCCCCTCAGTGAACCTCTTTCATCCTGGGCTGTCGGGTGAACCAGGCTGGTCAGGGGCGGTGACGTGGCGAAGCCCCTCGTCGTTGGTGTGGTGATCTCACTCAACACGCCGACGGCCGGGGGGCTTCGTTGGTTCCGTATCCTTCCACGCTCGATGTCCGGCACGAGCTGGTCGAGCATGTCTCATGGCTCATCTACGCCCGAAGGTGTGAACGCCGCACTCGCTGGCGCAAGTTGAGCTGCTTCCGTCAGGCACAACTCGCCCTTGCCCACCTGCGCAAGAACGAGACGCTCGCCCAGCTCAGCGCCGGGTTCGGCGTCTCCGAAGCGACAGCCTGGCGGTACGTGGACGAGACGGTCGACGTCCTCGCCGCCTGGGCACCCGGCCTGCGCGAGGCCCTGACCGGCCGAGGCGAGGACGACTTCGTGACCCTGGACGGCACTCTGATCCCCACCGACCGGGTCGCGGCGGACGAGCCGTACTACTCCAAGAAGCACAAGAAGCACGGCATCAACGTGCAGGTCGTCGCCGCACCCAACGGCACACCCCTGTGGTTCTCGCGGGCCTCCAAGATCATGGAGTTTTCGACGCCCCATGACCTGCCTGGAAGACCGTGCCTGCCGACGCATCATCGCCGATCCAGCCTGCCCTTGACCAGCTCAGTGAGCATCCAAAGGTGGTGCCGGGGGAAGTCCCCGGCCTTCTGCAACGTCTTGCCGAGGGGCCCGACCCGCGCGATCCGCGAGGGGTGCGGCATGCTCTGACCGCGTGCGCGGTGCTGGCCGGGGCGAACTCCCTGCTGGCGGTCGGCGAATGGATCGTCGACACCCCTCCCCAGCTACTCGAACCCCTCGGCGTGCGGCCGGACCCACTGTGCCCGAAGCGGAACCTGCCGGCGGAAACGACCGTACGCAGACTGTTGTCCCGCATCGACGGTGACGCACTTGACCAGGCCATGGCCTGCTGGCTCGCCGACCGCCGCGCCCCTACCGCACTCCCATTGCGAGGACTTGCCGTCGACGGAAAGAGCCTGCGCGGCGCCGCGAGGGCCAAGGGCCGCAGGATCCACCTGCTGGCCGCGCTGGACCACACCGCCAGTCTCGTGCTGGCTCAGCTGGACGTAGGTGAGAAGACCGGCGAGATCACCCGCTTCCAGCCGCTGCTGGAGACGGTCGCCGACCTGGCCGGCGTGGTCGTCACCAGCGACGCGCTGCACACCCAGCGTGAGCATGCCGTCTACCTCCTCGGGCGCGAGCCCACTACATCGTGATCGTCAAGGGCAATCAGAAGACGCTCCGCAAGCAGCTCAAAGCCCTTCCCTGGAAGGACATCCCGCTCCAGGGCCGCACGCGCGGCGTCGGTCACGGACGGTCCGAGATCCGCCGGATCAAGGTCGCCACCGTGAACAACCTGCTGTTCCCCGGAGCCAGCCAGGCGCTCCAGATCATCAAGCGCCGCCGCACCGACCGCAAGACGGGCAGAACAACCGTCAAAACCGTCTACGCCGTCACCAGCCTGGCCACTGAGCAGTCCACCCCTGCCCAGCTGGCCAAGCTGGTCCGGGACCACTGGAAGGTGGAGGCCCTGCACCACGTCCGCGACACGACGTTCGCCGAGGACGCCTCCCAACTGCGGACCGGCAATGCACCACGCGCGATGGCGACCTGGCGCAACTTGGCCATCGGCGCCCTCAAGCTGTCCGACACCACCAACATCGCCGCCGCACTCCGCGCCAACGCCCGCGACCCCAACCGTCCGCTCGCCCTACTCGGCCTCACATGATCACGAACCGGACGTCATGTGACTATGCCGAAGCCCTGGGCATTCGGACAGTTCCAATACCCGACTCCACCATTAGCGATCTACCCTGCCGAGACGATCGAGGCCCACAAGGCGTTCATCGCCCGCCGACGGGCCTCCCGCCCCGGCGAGGAGTAAAAGGCCCAGATGCCACGGCTCCAGGAGATCCACGCCAACCTCGTCGACCACCTCCAGGAGGCGAAGGATCAGGGCTGGCTCGGCGAGGTCGCCGCCATCGAGACCACTCTGACCCGCCGCCGCGCAGAAGCTGGAGGCCATGCACGACCGTGCAGCCCAGCCGTCCACCGTCTATCTCGGCATGCCAGACTTCCGCCGCGACGCCGGACGAACCAGCGCCGAGCCAGAACGCTGAGCGCCGACACATTCCCGATCATCAGCCAGCGAAATGCCAGGCCGCTCATGGAGTGGGGCCTGGCAGGATGCCCGGATGGAGATCCTGGAGGAAATCGCGCCGTTGCTGAGCTCACTGGCCGCATCGAGTCATGTATATGCCAGTTGGGCGCGATAGCGGAGGCCACCGTCGCGGAGGAGGTGGTCGACCTCGTCATGGTCGCGCAGGACGACTGGGCGCATCAGGCGGCCGCAGACGCGGTCGGTCCCGCATCTGCCCGAGCCATCGAGGCGGCGCTTCGACCCGTCGACGCGAAGGGAGCGATCAAGCTGGTGACGAACCTGTCGGCCTTCGACCTCGTCTACTCGCGGAGCCTTCTCCGGGATCGCGATCACGCGGAGCGGGCGCCACACGGGTGGCGAAGCTACTTGGTCGGGGCACGAGCTGGGTCACGAACACGGAGAACATAGGCAACGGCCGCGCATGGACGCCCGTCACCCGGCACGGCCTCGATGTCGTCGTTGCCGGAACCACGGCCGAGATCTTCGTGATCCTGCTCGCCTTGGGCGACGATTACTGAGGTTGAACTCGTGATGTCGTGCTGTTGGTCAGGCGGGTCTGATGGCCAGGCCGGTCTCTGCGAGGCAGCCGTCTATGAGATGGGTGCGGTACTGGATGTGCCGTAGGCCGCGTCGGATGCGCCGGACGAGGTGTTCGGGAGTACTGAAGGCAACGTTGGAGAGCCAGCCGCGCCGCAGAAGTGACCAGATCCCTTCGACGGGGTTGAGGTCGGGTGCGTAGGGCGGCAGGTAGTAGATGGTCAGCCAGTCCCGGGTTTCCGCCCATTCCCGCAGATCAGCGGCTTTGTGGACGTTGAGGTTGTCCCAGATGAGCACGATGGGGCCGCCGAGCTGCTGATGTGCGGCGATCAGCAGGTCGCGGTAGTCGCGCCAGGAGAAGCTCTTGCGGCCGTCGCGCCGGCCGTCGTCCCGGCGCGGCCGGTAGATCAGCCGGGACCGATGGCCGGACTTGTAGCAGGTCAGCGCGGCGATCGACACTCGCCTGCGGGAACGGCCCCGGACCCGCACCACGGGGGTCCGGCCGCGCTGCGACCAGGTCTTCGCCTGCGGCGGCGTCATGGAGAATCCGGCTTCGTCCTCGAAGACGATCCAGGCTCCACGGGCCGCCGCGAGTCTTCCGCGCACGGCCACACCTCCTTGACCCACCCCGCGACCGCGTCGTCGTCCCGTTCCATGGCCCGTCGGGCCGGGACCTGGCAGGACCACCCATTACGCACCAGGAGCTTGCGCACACCCTGAAGCGTGTAGGACAGGTGGAAGCGCCGGCCGATCACCGTCTTGACCCGCGCCAGCGTCCAACGCTGGTCTTCCCAGCCATGCGCGGCCGGCCCCTTGGCCAGCTCCGCCTCCAACTGTGTGAACTGCTTCTGGCTCAGCCTCGGAAGCGACGCCGGCCCCTGCGACCGCAGAGCCCGCGGACCGCCCTCGTCCCACATCTGACGCCACCGCTGTACCGACCGGACACTGACCCGCAGGTCCTTCGCGATCACCGAGCTCGCCTCACCCTGGGCGAACCTCTCGGCCGCCTTCAGCCGTAACTCCTCGCGGAACTGCTGCCGTTCGGCGGTCAGCCCGCCCCCTTGTGGATACCGCATGCCTTCGGTGATACCGCACGGGCAACGAGTCGTCAGCCCCTACGACTCCACGAGTTCAACCTCAGTAGCTTCGTTCCAGCGGATCAAGGCGTCATAGGCTCTAGGACATGCACAGCACCTTGACGGAGCACGCCCGGTGTCTCTACGGAGACGAGTTCCGACCGACGCCTGCGTGCGACCTCGACCACCAGGAGCACTACTTCGTCGAGGAACTGACTTTTGCTGACGCGGATTCGATCCTCGCCATGCTCCGTGAGCTCAGTCCGCACCTGGTCGATGGTCGTCTGCCGGTCTGGGTTCGCAACCTGTCATATCGGTTGGTGCTCCTGCAGCGACCTGATGAGCCAGCGTTGATGCGCGAGGCTGCCGAGAACTTGTGGCTGCACGGACCGGACTGGGATCTCGTCGCAGCGGACCTGACGAGGCGGGCAGACGCCCTCGAGGCCGGCTGAGTTGGGACGTGGTATCCATGACGCGCCACAGCGCGGGTCGGCTGGCGCCCCGAGCCCGGGCGGCGACTGACGGCCGTCTGCCACTGGTGGCGCACCTGGGACGATGGCCTGGGTTCACGTGCGCGGCGGCAGGACCTCGATCACGGTGGCCGTTCCGGCAACAGGTCGGGCTTCATGCATGGTGATCACATCACCGCATTTCAGATGCCTCCACTGCTCGGGGCTCAAGGGAGCCAGCCGAACGTTGGCGGTCTCGCCCGGACCGAGTTTTTGCGCATACTCCACCCAGAGCCTGGCGATGTTCAGCGCTCGCTCACCGCCGGCGGTGCAGTTGCCGATGTTCCACATCGGCCGGAGCCGTCCGTCTCCGGAAATGGCAGTCCGGCGTTGGCCCTCCTCCGCACCCACCAGGCTCAGGGTCGCTCGCACAGTGCCGTGCCGGACTTCCCAGCCCCGCCAGTCGCACCAACGACGGCTGCGGTCGAGCATCATCTGCCGAGCGGCCTCGGCGAGGAGCTCCCAGAAGTCCACGGACACGGGGTGGACATCCCCGATCTCGATGAGAACGCCGAGCACCATCTCCCACTCCTGGCGCCGAATATCCTCGCGAACATCCCCGACCGTCTGGCCGTTCTCTGCCGCTGCTTCCTCAGGCAGCAGGTCGGCGGCCTGTCGGAGGTGTGTGAACGCGTCATCCATGTGCTGCATTCTCGCCCGTCCCCGCTCCTGGGCGGCCAGACAGGAGTTGGCGGTACGACACACCCGGATACTCCCCGACGCCGAGATTGTTGCCCACTACTTCTAGCAACTCAACTGCGATCGTCCCCATCGGTCCGTGAACTGGGTAGTTCGGATAAGCTTGCGTCAGATGCTCGCTCCTCCGGCCTGACCCGGCCCAACGGGCGCGGCTTGGCGAGATCCGCGACAACTTGATCGCGCGAATCGCCGAAGCCGAGACGGAAGGCTGGCTCGGCGAGGTCGAAGTTCTCCAGGTCAGCCTGGCTGGCGCTGAGGAGAAGCTCCGTCAGCGCGATCGAGGCCACGGGCAGCATACGGCCGTGGACCTTGGCATCCCTACTACGCGTGGTCGTCGATGAACCCACGAAGGTGGACTGCCGCACGGCCCTCAACCAAGATCGAGAACAAGTTCGAAGAAGCGCGCATCAAACGCCCTTCAGAACACGATCAAGTGCCGCCCGGCCTACTGGTCCCCAGTTCGGCTTGCCGCCGGGAAGACCCCGATCTCCGTTCTGCCCCATGAACATCAGGAAGAGGCTCTTCATCACGGCCAGCCCGCGGGCGCGCCGGATCGCCGCCTCGTCCGCATGCGCGTACATGTCGAAGAACCGTGAGGCCGTCCCTGCGGGTAGCAGCACCCATGCGGCGGCGAGGTCCCAGGCCGGGTCGCCGACGCACATGGCACCGAAGTCGACGATGCCCGAGAGCGTTCCGTCCGAGACGACGACGTTCGCGGGATGCAGGTCACCGTGCACCCATACCGGCGGGCCCTCCCATTGGGGGGGCCGCAACGGCATCGTCCCAGACGGCCCGGACCTCGTCGGCAATGTCGCCGGGGACAACGGCTTCAAAGAAGTAGTCGAAACCGTCCGTGCACTTCTTGGGATGAGCGCCGAAGTCCGAGCTGATCGGCGCCTCGGCGGGCGCCTCCACGTGGAGCGCCCGAAGGAAGCCCGCCAGCGTGTCGGCCGCGTGGGCGCCGCGGCTGATCGAGCCGTGGTCCAGCGGCTCGCCGGGAACCCACGTCATCACGGTCCAGTGCTTGGGGAAGCGCTCGGACGGTTCACCGAACCGCACCGGAGTCGGCACCGGGAGCGGCAGGCGCGGAGCCAGCACGGGTAGCCACCGCCGCTCCTTGAGTTGGAGCTCTGGGGTGGGGTCCATGCGCTGCATGCGCACGGCCAACTCGTCCCCGAGACGCCACATTTGATTGCCCCAGCCGCCCGCCACCTCGCGGATGGCCAGCCCCGCAAGGTCTGGATGTTGCTCCTGTAGCAGGTCGCGAACCAGGTCTGCGGTGATCTCGATCTCGGTGTCGGTCATGCGAAGTCACAGTACTGAGGCGGCAGGCGGAGCGGCTGAGCATGTTGCTGTGATTTCTCCGGCTTCCCCGATTCAGTTTCATAGAGCTGCAGATCAGAGGCTTCGGGACGGAACGGCCCCAAAGTTCAGAGAAGTCACCAGCCCGAAATTGATCGCACCTGACCACACGGTTCGGGGCACAGCACACCTCCGCGACAACCCCGAGACCTCCAGGCTACGAGCGGCCACGCCCGGCGGCACCGCGACGGCACCGCCGGGCCGCCGACCGCCTCACCCCCGGAGACGGGGGCCTGCCGCCGCCCCGCTCTGCCCGGTTTCCGCGCCGCCGTCGGCGACCTCTTGTTCCAGGTCGGCGTACAGGCGCAGCCGTACGCCGGGCTGCCCGGGATCCGGGTCGTACGCTTTGCGGTGGCGGTCGCCCAGCGGCCGGCGAGTACGGCCTGGACAGCGAGCGCGGTCGCGTCGTCGGCGGCCGCGATGTCCACGACCACCAGGCCCGGCCGCGCCACATGTACATCCTGAATCGGCTCCATACCCAGCACGACGACCAGCACCGGCAACGAGTTCACCCAGCGCCGTGCCTTCACCCGACCGGGTACGGCCCTCCTACCGGGTTGCCGCCGGTAGTGAACAGGCGTGCGACAGCTGTGGGAACTCCGTCACCACCTCGCCCAGAGCAGGGGCGGCTCCACCAGGCGCCGCTGCCGCGTCACCGGTCGGCACACAGCCGCGCGGGCGTGGCAGGAGTACGCGGTGGAGCAGCGCTCGGAGAACCAGCCGTGCCCCGCAGCCGACAGTGCGTTGGTGCTGTCCGTGTCGGCCAGTTCCGTGACGCTGCTGAACGCTATGCCGGTCAGCGGGTCCTTCGCGCGCGCGTCGTAGCGGTCCTGCGGCCAGATGTCGGAGCGTAGCGAGGATTTCAGTAGCGCGAGATCCGGGCACTGCGGCACGTGAAATACGCAGGCTAGAGGTCGAGGACGGCGCGCAGTGCCTGGTCGACGCGGGCCATCGCCTCGGGGGCGACCTCGCCGAGAAGCTTGGCGCCGTCGAATCGGGTGGCCCGCAGCTGCTGCATGTTGACCGCGACGGCGGTGCACGGGACCGGGTCGCCGATCACGACGGACATAGCGGTGTCGGGGAATCTCCCGGAGGGGTGCAGCACGATCACGACGACCGCGCCGTAGGCCTCTTCCAGGCCGGTCAGGGAGACGATCAGGACGTTGCGCTCGTCGGGGAGGACCCAGACCTCGCCACGCTTCACAGAGTGTCTCCCTCGCCCGCGAGATCGTCTCCGAGGCCGAGGCCGGCGAGCTGGTGCGCGGCATCGAGGGTCGCGGCGCGGCGGGCGGCACGGACTATCCACGCGTTCACACTCATGTTGGCGCCCGAAGCCGCCGCCTTGATCGAGGGGGCGAGTTCATCGGGGATGCGCAGCGTCATTGTGGTGACAGACATGAATGCAGAATAGCCACCATTTCACGGTGGCGTCATCCGGTGGCATGAAGATGTGCCCGCGCGACGGCCCTACGGCGGGCAGACCGCTCCCCCGCCGGGCGGGCTGACCGCAGATGAGCCTCCGTGTCTATCGATGGCTGCGGCACACGGACCAGACCTCTTCCAAAAGTGCCGGGTAGTCCTCGCCGTAGGTGACCACGCCCGCGTACACCGCGTCCAGGGCGGCCTGGAGCGGGTCGGAGTGGGCGGCATCGGCCAGTGCGGGCACGGCCATGTGCGGCTGCGGCATCCGCAGGGACGGGTCGGGTGCCCCGAACACGAAGGCCCACGCGGCGTTCACCGACTTCCCGATTCCGGGAAGCAGCAGGTCCTACGTTCCGCGTAATTCAGCGGCATAGAGTCACGAATCTGGGGTCTGAGCTGCGCGGACATGGGTGAGGGCGCCTGAGAGGCGTTTCTCTAGGCGCTGGTGTTCGTGCTGGTCAGCGAGGTGTGGGTTCGAGGGCGATGATCTGCTTCGGTGTGGGGATGGCGAGCTTGGCCAGGAGATCGGTCTGGGGCTTGGTGAGAGTGGTGACCTGCTGGAACAGGCCGGTGGGGCCGGTGAACGTGCCGAGGTGGAGCCGGTCGAGTTCGCGGCGGACGGTCGGCCAGGTCGCGCCGGTGGTGATCTCGGTGATGCGGATCAGCAGCAGGGCGAGCCAGCAGAGGATGACATGCACGCGTATGCGTTTCTCGAGTCGGTGATAGACGGGCCGCAGGTCGATGATCTGCTTCATGTCCCGCCAGCCCCGCTCGACTTCGAGGAGCTGCTTGTAGCCGAGGGCGATGTCCTCGGCGGACAGGTGCGGGTCGGAGCATCGCAGCAGGTACTTGCCGTCGAGGTTCTCCTCGGCCTTGATCTTCGCGGTGTCGATGCGGAGCTTGCCGGCCGGGGTCGTGCGGAGGTAGCGGTTGAGGCCGGGCTTGTCGGCGATCCTCCCGCGGAGTTCGCCGCGCTTGAACTCGCTGAGCTTGTCGGTGCCGTCGATGAGGGTGGTGAGCTGGGCGACGAGCTGTTCGCGTATGTGCTGGTCACGGGTGGCGGCTTCGGGGTTGTGGCAGATCACGAACCGTTCGGTGTCGGAGATCCGCACATCCTTGACCCGCATGTTCTGGGCGATCTCGCCGTAGCGGCCCTGCCGGGACAGGGCGGCCTTCACCTCCGGGCTGCCTGAGCGGAGTTTCTCGCCGACGATGTAGGCGTTGTCGCCCTGGCGGAGGTAGCGGCGGTTGCGTTCGCTGGAGAATCCCCGGTCGGTGACCCACACGATCTTGCTGAGGGTCCAGTCGCGCATGTCGTCCTTGACCTGCCGGATCAGCTTGCTGTCACCGGTGTTGCCGGGCCAGGACCAGACGCGGACCGGGATGCCGTCCCTGGTGACGGCCATCCCGATCACGATCTGCGGCAGGTCGTCGCGGGAGTCCTTGGACTTGCCGAAGGTCCTGAACCCGGCCTGGTCCGGGGCGTCACCGCTGTCGTCGGCGTCGGCGGGAGTGTCGTCTGCGGCGGGCAGGAGGCGGCCCTTGTCGTCGCGGGCGACGGGCTCGTCGGCCTCCTCCAGTTCGAAGTAGGTGCTGGTGGTGTCGAAGAACAGCAGGTCGACCTCGAGGTTGAGAAGGTTCGCGACCTCGTCGAACACCCGTTTCTCCAGGTCGTCCTGGACTTCGTGGAGCCAGTCCATCGCCCGGTAGCAGGCGTCGTCGTCGGTGGCCGGCAGGCCGTCGACATGCACGTCGTGCGTGACCCAGTCCGCGGCGGCCAGCTTCGACGACGGGGCCAGGGCCCGGTTCGCGACCATGGAGAACAGCACCCGCTCGGTCACCGACATGTCCCGGCGCCGGCCCCGCTTGGGCTGCCCGACCTGCCCGACGATCCTGTCGATCTTCAGTCGACGCCACAGATGATCGAGGACGTAGGTGCCGCCGAACGGGACCGAGGAGACGAACTCCAGGTCACCCGCCGCGGTCGACGCCAGTGCCTCGCCCGGTTCCAGCAGCCGCGACAGAGACGCGACCAGGCGCTTCACCGCGTCCCGGTCGAGGTCGTCCTCACGGCCGAACGTGAACAGCACCTTCGGGACCGCCCGGCCCTTCACCGGATCCCACTCGTTGTGAGCCAGGTGCAGGTACCGGACCGTGCCGGACTTGTTCTCCCGCTTCGTCGTCTTCACATACACGACTCCAGACCATATGGAGCAAGACCAGTTCAGCGCAGGTTAATCCGGAAAATCGCGTCTCTAGGCGAATCCGGCCGTGTCACCAGACTCCAGCCCGCTGACCTGCACCTTCACCTCGGCGGGGACTCCAGAACCCCTGAATTGCGCGGAACGCAGGCCAGGTGGCGACCAGGCTCGGGGTTTCACTGCGGGCAAGGGGCGGCGCGCCGAAGCGCGCCAGGCAGTGCCAGACCTTCTTGAGATCCTGCGGGTCGTAGTGGCCGGAGGAGGCCGCCTCGCCGATAATGCGGGGATCGACGCTGCCGTTGGCCGCGAGCTCGGCGCCCAGGTCGACGTACTCCTGTCCGCGGTAGTCCGGGTGGCGCCGCAGATGCTCCACGGTCAGGTGGTAGCCAGGGTGCCATTCGACAGGGCACGGAAGCCGGCGGGCATCGGCTTCTACGGCTGTTCCGCGATAGCTGGGATCCAGGACAAGTGCCTCCACATCACGGTCAAGCCTGACGGTCCCGTGGATCTGTGCCTCGATGTGACCGTCCAAGGCGTCCAGCGCGTCGGCCTCGGCCAAGTCGATCAGAGCAAAACGGCTCGCGACACCGAACGCCGAAGGGCCGGTCGAGCTGTCCGGGTAGCAGAACGTCGCGCGTGCGAGGGTGTGGGCGGCGAGCCTGAAGTACGAGGAGCCAAACCGAGGCGCCCCGCCGACGGATACGTGCCGGTAGTTCAGCGCGCCGTAGACCGGCCGCTCGTCAGGTGCGGCGCAGTCATAGGCACCACCGAAGATACGGCTCTCCCAGCGCCACCGGTCCCCACCCGGATACGCAGTCAGACCGCCGTTGCTGGTGCCGGTCACGAACTGCGAGCGGTAGACGCCGTCTTCCGCCATCCTGAGAAGGATCGGACGCTCGCCCACCAAGCGGTCGGGATGGAAGTTCATCGTCAACCGCAGCCGCGAAGGGCGAGGTGGCCGAATCCCGCCAGGCGCTGCCGGCGAGTTCACGGTGGAGCGGCGGCGCCGCGCCGTCGTGGGCCCTCCGGCGCACGACCGGCAGGGACAGTGCCAGCGGCAGCAGCACCGCCGGGCCCGGCCGGGTCAGGGCCGCGTCGAGAAGCGCGAGACCGGCCTCGGGGTCGAGCGGCAGCAGGCCCGAGCGACGCATCCGGCGCAGGTCTGTCTCCGTGAGGCCGCCGGTCATGCCGCCGCCGGGTGCCCAGGGCCCCCAGGCGAGCGAGACGGCGGGCAGCCCCCGGGCGCGGCGCGCCTGCGCCAGCGCGTCGAGGAAGGCGTTGCCGGCCGCGTAACTGCCCTGGCCCGCAGCCCCGTTGATGCCGGAGACGGAGGAGAACAGCACGAACGCGGCGAGGTCGGTCCCGGCGGTCAGCTCGTGCAGGTGCCACGCCGCGTCGACCTTGGGACGCAGCACCCGGGCGAGGTCGCCGGGGTCGATGGCCTCGACGACGGAGTCGTGCAGCACCCCGGCCGTGTGCACGACC
This sequence comes from Streptomyces bottropensis ATCC 25435, assembly GCF_000383595.1. Taxonomy (NCBI): domain Bacteria; kingdom Bacillati; phylum Actinomycetota; class Actinomycetes; order Kitasatosporales; family Streptomycetaceae; genus Streptomyces; species Streptomyces bottropensis. The sequence continues at coordinate 5,718,768 of NZ_KB911581.1, forward strand.
GCGGTCAACGGGTGCGCGTCCGGTATCCGGGCGAGGACGGCGGCGAGCGCGTCCCGGTCCGCCACGTCGCAGGCGGCGACCGTGACCGTGACGTCCGCATCCGCCCCGAGCCCGGCCAGAACCTCGTCGGTGTCCGGGGCGTCGCCACCCCGGCGACTGACCAGCAGCAGGTTCCGGACACCGTGCCGTGCCACCAGGTGCCGGGCGACGAGACGCCCCAGGGCGCCGGTACCGCCGGTGACGAGGACGGTGCCAGCCGGATCGAATGTCTCCGACCCGGCGCGGGCGGACCCGGCGCGGGCGGACCCGGCTGCCGCCGGGGAGGGGGAGGAGGCGGCTTCGACGGGGAGCACCGCCGGTTCCCCACGGGTGGGGGGAGACGCCGATGAGGTGCGGGCCGTCGCGGGCGTGACGGGCGCCGGCCGGACGATGCGGGGGGCGTGCAGACGGCCGCCCCGTATCGCGATCTGGGGTTCGCCGCAGGCGACCGCCGCGGGGAGGGCCTCGGCGGACCTCGCGTCGTCGTCCAGGTCCACCAGCAGGAACCGGCCGGGATGCTCGGTCTGCGCCGTACGGAACAGTCCCCACGCGGGAGCCTGCCCGGGCTCGCACGGTTCGTCGTCGACCGGGACCGCCCGCCGGGTGACGACGACCAGCCGGGTGTCGACGAGCCGGTCGTCGGCGAGCCACGCACGCGCCAGCCGGACCGCTCGATGGGCGACGGACCGGGCGGCGGCCACGGTGTCGTCGGCGGCCGGCTCCGGGGCGCCCGGGGTCCCGTCCACCGCACCGCTGCCGCAGGGGGCAACGACGTGATCCGGGAACGGGCCCGCGGCCGTGAGGGAGGCGAGGTCCCGGTGGTGCTCGGCACCCGGCAGGGCGCCGGCCGGGAGGAGTGCGGGGTCGCCGAGCAGTGCCCAGCGGGCGGGCGGTGCGTCGAGCGGCCGCTCGACGGGGCGCCAGGCGAGTTCGTACGGCGTGGCGTCGGCGGAGAGGAGGCCGGAGGCTTCGGCGGGGCTGGGCAGCGGGCGCGAGGTGAGCCTGCCGACGCTCGCGACCGGGCGCCCGGCGAGGTCCGTGATCCGGACGGCGACGCCGTCGCCGTCACCGTCGCCGTCGCCCACCGGGCTGATCCGGGCCCGCAGACGTCCGGTCGCCCGGCCCGGCACGCGGACGTGCCGGTACGTCGCCGCGCACCAGGTCGTTCCGCCGTCCGTCCGGGACAGCCGCAGGGCGTGCAGCACTCCCTCCAGCAGCGCCGGGTGCAGTGCGAAGCCGTCGGCGGCGACCCCGTCGGTCTCCGGTGCCACCAGCTCCGCCCAGAGGTCGGCGCCGCGCCGCCACACCGCGCGCAGTGCGGCGAAGCCGGGTCCGTAACGGATCCCGGACCCCGCGTCGTCCACGTCGGCGGCCGCTCGCACGTCCACCGGCTCCGCACCGCTCGGCGGCCACTCCCCCGTGCCGGGCCCGTCGGCCATGGCGTCCATGGGAGTCACGGGGGCCGCGGGGGCCGCGGGTGGAGCGGGGGCCAGGACGCCCTCCGCGTGCCGGACCCATCCGGCGTCGACGCCTTCGGGGCGGGCGTGCACGGTCACGGGGCGGTGGCCGTGCACGCCGTTTCGGGGGCCGACCGTGACCTGCAGCTCCAGCGCCCCGTGCGGGGGCGGCACCAGCGGTGCCGTGGGCCGCAGTTCGACGACCTGACCGGCTCCGGTCTCGCGCGCGGCGGTGACCGCGAGGTCCAGCAGGACCGCGTCGGGGACGGCGAGCTTGTCGTGCACCGTGCGGTCGGCCGACCATGGATGAGCGGTGCGGCAGAGCCGGCCGGTCAGCGTGGTGTGCCCGGAGGCCACGAGGGTGAGGGCCGACGAGAGCAGCGGGTGGCCGAGCGGCGTCGTACCGGGCGGGGGGGGGGCGGGGGGGGGGGGGGGGGGGAGCCAGTAGCGGCGGCGCTGGAAGGCGTACGTCGGCAGGGCCCCGGGAGGGGCGGGCGGCTGCCCCTCGAAGACGGCCGCCCAGTCCGGCGGGTGACCGGTCACGTGCAACCGGGCGACGGCGGCCATGAGGCTCTGCGGCTCCGGCCGGCCGCGCCGCAGCAGCGGCACCACGAGCGCGTCGGCCCGTGCCACGGCACCGGCCCCCTCACCTCCCCGCGCCGCGCCGCGTCCCCCGCTCCCCTCCGTCGTGCTCTCCCGCACCATCGCGCCGAGCACACCGTCCGGCCCCAGTTCCACATAGCGCGTCGTGCCGAGGGCCCGCAGTCGGCCTACGCCGTCGTGGAAGCGGACGGTCTCGCGCGCGTGGCGGACCCAGTGGCCGGGCGAGCACAGCTCGTCGTCCGTGGCCGGTTCGCCCGTGACGTCGCTGATGACCGACAGCGTCGGCGGGTGGTACGTCACCGAGCGGGCGACTTCGCCGAAGTCGGCGAGCATCGCGTCCATGTGCGGCGAGTGGAAGGCGTGGGAGACGCGCAACGCCCGGGTACGGCGGCCACGGCGCTCCCAGTCCCGTGCCGTGCGGGCCACGGCCTCGGCGTCGCCGGAGATCACCACGGACATGGGGCCGTTGACGGCGGCGAGACCGATCTCGTCCTCGCGACCGGCGAGTTCGGGCAGGATCTCCGCCTCGGTCGCCTCGACGGCGGCCATGGCACCGGTCCCGGGCAGCGCCTGCATTAGCCGGCCTCGGGCCGCCACGAGCCGGCAGGCGTCCGGCAGCGACAGCACCCCGGCGACATGCGCCGCCGCGAGCGCGCCGACGGAGTGCCCGAGAAGGTGGTCGGGGGTGATCCCCCAGTGTTCCAGCTGCCGGAAGAGGGCCACTTCGAGGGCGAACAGGGCGGGCTGCGCGTACTCCGTGCGGTCGAGCAGGCCCGTCCCGTCGGCCAGGACCTTCGCGAGGGGCAGCGGCAGGTGTGTGTCGAGTCGCGCCGCCACGTCGTCGAAGGCACGCCGGAACACGGGTTGGGCAGCTGCCAACTCCGTTCCCATACCGGCCCGTTGGCTGCCCTGACCGGTGAAGAGGAAGGCGGTCCGTCCTTCGGCGGCCGTCGCCCCGAAGGCCAGGGGTGTCTCCGCCCCGGCCGCCAGGGCGTCCAGGCCGGCCAGGGCCTCCTCCCGGTCGGCGGCCACGACTGCGGCCCGGTGCGGCAGCGCGGACCGGGTCACGGCCAGCGCGTGGCCGAGCCCGCCGAGGGCGACCTCCGCGCTTTCCTCCTGGAGCCGGGCGCGCAACCGCCCGGCCTGTGCCCGTAGCGCGGCCTCGGTCGCGGCCGACAGCACCAGGGGTACCGGAGCCGGTCCCGGCGATGTGCCGGGCCGCCGGGGCGGGACACCTCGCCCGTCGGCATCGGCCGTGCCGGCCTCCTCATGGGCCTCGGCACCGGCCTCACCGCGCACACCGGCGCCGGCCGTGTTCTCGACCGGCGCCTGTTCGAGGACGACATGCGCGTTCGTCCCACTGATCCCGAACGACGACACGCCCGCCCGCCGCGGACGGCCCGTCTCCGGCCACGGCTGGGCCCGCGTCAGCAGTTCCATCGCCCCCGCCGACCAGTCGACGTGGGGCGAGGGTTCGGCCACGTGCAGGGTGCGCGGCAGCACCCCGTGCCGCAGCGCCATGACGGTCTTGATGACCCCCGCGACCCCGGCCGCGGCCTGGGCGTGGCCGATGTTCGACTTCAACGACCCGAGGAGCAGCGGCCGTTCACGGTCCTGGCCGTACGTGGCAAGCAGCGCGTGCGCCTCGACGGGGTCGCCGAGGCGGGTCCCGGTCCCGTGGGCCTCCACGGCGTCGACCTCGGCGGGTGACAGCCCGGCACTCGCCAGCGCGTCGCGGATCACCCCTTGCTGGGCGGGCCCGTTGGGGGCGGTGAGGCCGTTGGACGCCCCGTCCTGGTTGACGGCAGAACCACGCAGCACGGCGAGGACGGAGCGGCCCTCGCGGCGGGCGTCGCGGAGCCGTTGGACGACGAGTACGCCCACGCCCTCGGACCAGCCCGTGCCGTCGGCCCCGGCCCCGAACGCCTTGCAGCGGCCGTCCCCCGCCAGCCCTCCCTGGCGCGCGAACTCCGCGAACAGCCCCGGCGTCGCCATGACCGCCACACCTGCCGCGAGGGCCGTCGAGCACTCCCCTCGCCGGAGGGACTCGGCGGCGAGGTGGAGGGCGACGAGCGAGGACGAGCAGGCCGTGTCGACGGTGACGGCCGGGCCTTCGCAGCCGAGGACGTAGGACAGGCGGCCGGAGAGGACCCCGGCCGTGTTCCCGGTCAGCAGATGGCCGCGCAGGTCGTCGGGGGCGTCGTGGAGCGGGGGGCCGTACTCCTGGGACATGGCGCCGACGTAGACGCCGGTCCGGGTCGAGCGCAGGGACGAGGGGGCGATGCCGGCCCCTTCGAGGGCCTCCCACGCCGTCTCCAGGAGCAGTCGCTGCTGCGGGTCCATCGCCAGGGCCTCGCGCGGCGCGATACCGAAGAGGTCGGCGTCGAAGTCGGCGGCGTCGGCGAGGAAGCCGCCCCGGTGACCCGCGTCGTCCCAGCCGCGATCGGCCGGTGGTGCGGAGATCGCGTCGGCCTCGTCCAGGAGGGCCCGCCACAGGCCCTCGGGGTCGCGGATGCCACCGGGCAGACGGCAGGCCATGCCGACGATCGCGAGGGGCTCCGCGAACGCGACCGCGACGGCCGTGGCGGCGGGGGGCTCCTGCTCCGCCCCGGGGTCCTCCCCGAGGTGCCGGGCGAGCGCGGTGGGCGTGGGGTGGTCGAACAGCAGGGTGGTGGGCAGGGGGCGGCCGGTCGCGGCGCTCAGCCGGGTGCGCAGTTCGAGGGCCAGGTGGGAGTCCAGCCCGAGATCCTTGAACGTCAGCCCCGGGTCGACGTCCGCCGGCGCGTCATGGCCCAGGACGGCGGCGGCTTCGGCCCGCACGAGGTCGAGGTGATCACGCGGGGCGCGCGCGACCGGGTGCTCCGAGCCGCGCCCCGGATCCCCGGAACCGCCACCCGCACCCGCACCCGCACCCGCAGCCGCACTCGCACGCGCGTCAGCGCCCGCACCGGTCTCCCCGTTCCCGCCGTCGACAGGTGCGGGCCAGTGCCGACGGCGCTGGAAGGGATAGGTCGGCAGCTCGACGGCCGGGCCGGGCCGGTGTCCGGTGAGGGCGGGCGACCAGTCCACGTCCGTGCCCGTGACGAAGGCCTGGGCCAGACCGGCCGCGAACTGCTCGGGGCCGCCGTGGTTGCGGCGCAGCGTGGGGACGACCACCGGGGCGGCACCGACGTGTTCGACGGAGTCGGCCACCGAGGTGGTGAGCACCGGGTGGGGACTGATCTCGATGAAGGTGCGGTGTCCCGCCTCGGCGAGCGCGGTGACGGCGGCGGCGAAGGCGACCGGCTCGCGCAGGTTCCGGTACCAGTAGGCACCGTCCAGTCGTGGCCCGTCCTCCCCGAGCACCACCCGGCCCCGGTCGACCGTGGAGTGCAGGGGCACCCGGGCGGGCAGCGGGGTGACGTCCGCGAGGGCGCCGAGGAGATCGGCGCGCACGGCCTCGACGCGGGAGGAGTGGGAGGCGTAGTCCACGGCGATGCGGCGGGCGCGTACGCCGTCGGCGGCGCAGGAGGTCAGCAGGGCGTCCAGCGCGTCGGTGTCGCCGGCCACCACGACCGAGCCGGGGCCGTTGACGGCGGCGATCTCGACCCGTCCGCCGAGCGGTGCCAGCCGGGCGAGGGCGCTCTCCTCGGACTCGGGTACGGCCACCATGCCGCCCCGGCCCGAGAGCCGGCGGCCGATCAGTTCGGCGCGGCGGACGGCGATCCGCGCGCCGTCCGCCAGGGAGAGCACGCCGGCCACGCAGGCCGCGGCGACCTCCCCCTGCGAGTGCCCGACGACCGCGGCGGGCTCCACCCCGTACGCGCGCCACGTCTCGGCGAGGCTGACCATGACGGCCCACAGCACGGGTTGGAGCACCTCGACCCGGTCGAGGCCCGGTGCGCCGGGCGCGGCCCGCAGCACCTGGCTCGGCGACCAGTCGACACAGGCGGCGAGGGCCTGCTCGCAACGGTCCCAGGCGGCGGCGAACTCCGGGCGCGAGTCCAGGAGTTCCACGGCCATCCCGGCCCACTGGGAGCCCTGGCCCGGGAAGACGAAGACGGGGCCGGGGCCCGGCCGGGCGGGCGCCGGGCCCGGCGACGTGACCAGGGCGGGGGCCCGTTCGCCCGCCGCGAGCGCCGTGAGGCCGCGCAGCCGGGCGGCGCGGTCGGAGCCGAGCACCACGGCCCGGTGCGGGAAGAGCGTGCGGGTCGTCAGCAGGGCGTGGCCGACGTCGGCGGGCGCCGCCCCGGGGTCGGCCCGCAGGATCTCCCTGGCCTGATCGGCCAGTGCCTCGCGGGTGCGGGCGGACAGCACCCACGGCACCATGGCGGGGGCGGCACCGGGAGCAGGGGCGGGGGCGGGGCCTTCGGCGACCGAACGGTCGGCCCGCCCGTCCCCGAGGCTCTCCTCCTCGGAGCCCTCAACCTCACCCTCACCCCAACTGGACAGCACCACATGGCAGTTGGTGCCCCCCAGCCCGAACGCGCTGACCCCGGCGACCCGGGGCGATCCGGCGGTGTCCGGCCAGGGCTCGGCCGTGCGCTGGACGGCGATCCCGAGGTCGGGCAGCGGGATGCGGGGGTGCGGGATCTCGTGGTGGAGAGTCGGCACGAGGCGGGCGTCACGCAGGCACAGCACCGTCTTGAGGAGCCCCGCGATGCCGGCGGCGCCCTCCAGATGCCCGATGTTGGTCTTGACCGAGCCGACCCGCAGGGGCCGGCCGGCGGGGCGGGCGGCGCCGAGGGCACGGCCGAGCGCGGCGGCCTCGGCCGGGTCCCCCTCGGGGGTTCCGGTGCCGTGGAGTTCGACGTACTGGATGTCGGCGGGGTCGGTGTGCGCCCGCTCGCAGGCGAGGAGGAGCACCTCACGCTGGGCGTCGGGGTCGGGGACGGTCAGGGCGCTGCCGCCGCCGTCGTTGTTGACGGCGCTGCCGCGGATCAGGCAGTGGACGCGGTCGCCGTCGGCAAGGGCGTTGGAGAGGGGCTTGAGGACGACCAGGCCGCCGCCCTCGCCCCGGACGAATCCGTTGGCGCGGGCGTCGAAGGTGTGGCAGCGGCCGTCCGGGGAGAGGGCTCCGAGACGGGCGACGGCGTGGGTGCTGTCGGGAGACAGGATCAGGTTGACGCCGCCGGCGAGCGCGAGCGTGCACTCGCCGCGCCGCAGGCTCTCGGCGGCCAGGTGGACGGCGACGAGCGAGGAGGACTGACCGGTGTCGACCGTGAGACTGGGGCCGCGCAGGCCGAGGGTGTAAGAGAGCCGGTTGGCGAGGAGTGAGCGCTGCAGCCCCGTGAAGGTGTGGGGGGAGACGGCGTCGGGGCCGGACCGCTGGACGATCCGGGCGAAGTCGTCGGCGAGGGCGCCGACGAAGACGCCCGTGCGGGTGCCGTCGAGTCCGGCGGGCACGGTGCCGGCGTGTTCCAGGGCCTCCCAGCCGAGTTCCAGCAACAGGCGCTGCTGGGGGTCCATGGCGGCGGCCTCGCGCGGGGAGACACCGAAGAACGCGGCGTCGAACTCGTCCACGCGGTCCAGGAATCCGCCCCGGGCGGGGAGCCCGGGGAGGTCGGGAACGGCCGCGCGGCGGGCGGCGGGCACCTCGGCGACGGCGTCGCCGCCGCGGGCGAGCAGGGCCGCGAACTCGGCCGGGCTGCCGGCCCCGGGCAGTCGGCACGCCATGCCGACCACGGCGATCGCCTCGGGCGTACCCGTCATCCGTTTCCCCTCCCTGGGGTCCAGCACGTGACGACCCGCACGGGCCGCCGGCCCGGTCGGGGCCGGCCGCTGGGTCGCGGCGGCTCCGAGCGGCGTTCAGATGCGGTGGAAGTGGAGGATGTCGCCCGGCACCAGCTCGTCGCCGACGGCGACGAAGCCGTGCTTGACGATGTGGTCGTCGTCGATCACCTCGAAGTCCTCGACGAAACCGTGGCGGGCGCCGAAGACGGCGCTCTCGCCCGTGAGCCTGAAGTGGCCGTCGACCCAGCCGGGGCCGCCGAACACGCCGTGGTGGCCCCAGTCGTCGTAGTAGAAGCTGGTGAACGCCTTGTCGACGTCGCTCCAGCCGATGAGCCAGGTGGCGACGATGCCGGGCACCGGGATGCGCTGGGTCAGCTCGTGGAAGCGGCCGTCCGCGAGGGAGCGGGTGGAGCAGGTCGCCTCACCGGTGGTGACCATTTCCGTGGTCAGATTCGTGTATTCGATGCGGAAATCCCCCAGCAGGAAATCCAGCTGCCGCATTTCCGGCGCAGGTTCACCACGGCCGGGCATGACGACTTCACCGCTCGCGGCGGGAACGGAATCCCGCAGAGCGTCGTCCGAGGACTGAATGGGCTGCGCGCTCATGGCCAACTCCGGAGGCTCGGGGCACCGCGTACACCGTGGACACGTGTGGATACCGATATGGATACCGAGGGGAATTTATGGACTCGGCATTGCGCCGCACAAGCCCGTACGGACCGGTTAGGGGGTGCGCCGCGATTGATCGGGGGCCGCCCGGTCCGGCTAGGGGTGTTCGGCATTACCCGTGGTCATTAGGCTCCGGCGGGCGGGACCGGCGTACTGCCCGGTTCCTTCCCGAAGGAGCGAGACGATGACCACCGATCAGCAGTCTCCGATGCCCGAGACGCAGGACGATTTTCCGTCACTGCTCGCCTGGCTGACGAAGAACCGACGGGACAGTCCGGTTCTTCCCGATGCCTTCCCCGGCCTTTGGCACGTTTTCCGGTATGCCGATGTCTCCCGGGTGCTGTCCGACACCGAGACCTATTCCAGTGACATGTCCGCCGTGATTCCGACGCACCCGGACACGGGCTGGATCGCGAAAGGGAACGTCGTCGGAATGGACCCGCCGATGCACCGCAGGCTGCGTTCCCTGGTCAGCGGGGCGTTCACACCGCGCCTGGTGGCCGACCTGGAGCCGCGGATCACCGAACTGGCCACCGGTCTGCTGGACGCGGTCGCCGGCCGCGACCGGTTCGACCTGGTGGAGGCGGTCACCCATCCGCTGCCCGTGTTCGTGATCGCGGAGATGCTCGGTATCCCGCTGGCGGACCGGCCCCTCTTCGAGAAGTGGGGGCTCGCGTTCATCTCGGCCAACGGCGGTGGCGAGAGCGCGCTGCCCAGCGAGGAGAACGTCCTCTCCTTCGTGCAGACGGCCACGGAGATGCGGGCGTACATGCTGGAGCAGATCGCCCTGCGCCGCGCGAAGCCCGGGGACGATCTGATCAGCCGGCTGGTCACGGCCCGGACCGAGGACGGCCGGCTGGAGGACGACGAGATCGTCGGCTTCGTCGGCACGCTGCTGCTGGCCGGTCACATCACCACCACCGCGGTGCTCGGCAGCACGGTGCTGTGCCTGGACGAGAACCCCGGGGCGCTGGCCGAGGTGCGCCGCGACCGCTCGCTGGTGCCGGCGGCGGTCGAGGAGGCGGTGCGGCTGCGCCCGGCTTTCTCCCGGCTGGTGCGGATGACCACCCGGGAGTCGGACGTGGGCGGTGTGACGATCCCCGCCGGTCAGGTGCTGACCCTGTGGACGGTGGCCGCCAACCGCGACCCGGAGCGGTTCGACGACCCGGACGGCTTCGACCTCCACCGCGACCAGCAGGGCCGCCACCTCGGCTTCGGCCAGGGCGTCCACTTCTGCATGGGCGCGCCGCTGGCCCGCCTGGAGGGCCGGATCGTCCTGAACCTGCTGCTCGACCGGTTCCCGGAGCTGTCCGTGGTCGGCGAGGACGACGCGGTGGCCTATCACCACCCGAAGAACGTGGTCGGCCCACGCCGTCTGCTCGTCGACGTGACGCGCGGCGCCTGACCGTCTGGGCCCGGAAGTGGCCGCCGTCCCCGAGGGGGCGGCGGCCACTTGGTGTGCGGGGGGCGGGTCGCCGCTCAGTAGGAGACGGGCAGCCGGGGGATGTCGGGATGCCAGCTCGGCATCGTGTAGGCCTCCTGCAGCGGGGCGGTGAGCCGCAGTTCCGGCAGGCGCCGGAACAGGGTTCCGTAGGCGACCTCCAGGCCGACCCGGGTCAGGTTGGCGCCGAGGCAGTGGTGGATGCCGGAGCCGAACGCGAGGTGTCCCCGGGCCGAGCGGCGCACGTCGAACCGGTCGGGGACGGGGAACTCGGCCGGGTCACGGTTGGCGCCGCCGCCGGCGACGATGACGCCCTCGCCCGCGCGGATCAGCTGCCCGGCCACCTCGACGTCCTCCCGGGCGACCCGGGGCATCAGGTCCAGCGGGCTGACCATCCGGATCGTCTCGTCGACGGCGGCCGGCAGGGCCGCCGGGTCCTCCCGGACGAGGGCCAGTTGGTCGGGGTGCTCCAGCAGCATCCCCACCCCCACGGTCAGCATCGTCTGGACCGGCTTCTGGCCGGCCGTGAAGATCACGAAGCAGAGACCGGCGAGTTCGGCCTTGGTCAGCGACCCGCCCACGACGTGCTCCGCGATCACCCGGCTGATCGGATCGTCGCCCGGGGACTCGTACTTGGCGTCGACGAACCGGGTGAAGTACTCCTGCAGCGCGAGGATCGCCTTGGCCGCCGCGGCCGCCGCCTCCTCGGGGTCCTTGGGCGCGCCGTCACTCGCGTAGACGCTCGCCAGCCACGCCTGCATGTCCGCGTACTCCATGCCGAGCGCCCAGCAGGTGATGCTCGCCGCGAAGGGCTCGGCGAACTGCCCCACCAGGTCGGCGGATCCGCCCGCGGCGACCATGCCGTCGATCAGCTCGTCGGCCTTGCGTTCCATCCGGGGTCGCAGGTCCTCCGCCCGGCGCAGCGTGAACTCCCGTACGAGGGCCTTGCGGTGCGCGGTGTGCAGGGGCGGGTCGATGGTGTTGAGGAGGGGGAACGCCCGGAATCCCTCGAACGCGGCGGCGTAGAGGGGATATCCGGGGTTGGTGATGTCGGAGCTGAAGCGTTCGTCACCGAGCACGGCGCGGGCCTGGTCGTGCCGGGTGACGAGCCAGACGCGCCGGCCGTTGTGGATCCGCCCCGGGATGGGGGCTCCGGTCGCCCGGAAGGTGTCGTACCGCTCCGGCGGCGCGTAGGGACACTGTCGTAGCAGGGGCAGGTCGACGTCGTCGGAGGCGGGGGCTTCGGTCACGGCACGTGGTCCTTTTTGTGAGGGAGGCCGGGCATGACGGGCGTACGGAAGGGTGCGCGGCGGGGCGGGGCGACGGGCGCGTACGGGGTTCAGGCCGACCAGCGCAGCAGGCACAGCCCGGCCGCCATGCCCGCGCCGAATCCGGCGAGCAACAGCACTTCACCGTCGCCCAGCAGATGGGCGCGGGACGCCTCGTCGAGGGCGACGGGCACCGAGGCGGCGCCCATGTTCCCGTACTTGACGAGCGGGGTGTGGGTGCGGGCGCCGGTGAGACCGCAGCGTTCGACCAGTTCGGCGAGGAGGACTCCGTTGGCCTGGTGCGGCACGAAGTGCGCGATGTCGTCGAGGGTCGTGCCGGTGCGTTCCAGCAGCGGAGTGATCATCGGGGGCACGTTCGCCATGACGAAGTCGGCGACGCCGCGTCCGATCATCCGCAGGTGGTGCCCGCCGTTCGCGACGGTCTGCGCCGACGCCGGGACGCGGCTGCCGCCGCCCTCGATCCAGATCAGTTCGTGGGCGTCCCCCCGGCCGGCGAGTTCGACGTCGAGGATGCCGTACGGCTCGGGCACGGCGCCGACCACCGCGGCGCCGGCGGCGTCGCCGAGGAGGACGGCGGTGCCCCGGTCGGTGTAGTCGAGGAACCGTGAGTACAGGTCGGCGCCGATGACGAGGGCGAGGGTGCCGGGGCGCTGGGCGACGAGGGCGCGGGCGATGTCGAGGGCGTAGACGAAGCCGGCGCAGGCGATGTTGATGTCGAAGCAGGCCGCGCGGTGGGCGCCGAGCGCGCTCTGCACCAGTGAGGAGGTGGGCGGCAGGGGCGCGTCGCCGGTGGACGTGGCGACGATGAGGTGGTCGATGCGGTCGGCCGTGACCCCCGCGTCGTCGAGGGCGGCGGTGGCGGCGTGCCGGGCCAGGTCGGAGGTCGCCTCGTCCGGTGCGGCGTAGCGGCGCCCGGTGATCAGGGTGCGGCGGCCGATCCATTCCGCGGTGATGCCGGGGACGCGGCGGGCGATCTCCTCGTTGCCGATCTCCTCCTTGGGGAGGTAGGAGCCGGTGCCGAGGATGCCGATGGAGGTCGTCATCGGGGCACCGCCAGGGCGCCGGGGACGTCGGCGGCGTAGGGGCGGAGCGGGTTGAGCCGGTCCTCGCCGATACGGGCGCGCCGCTCGGGGTCGGTGACGCCCATCCCCGGTTCGGGGGCGAGGCACAGCACTCCGACCTTGCCGATGTGTTCGTTGCGCTGCACCAGCCGGGTGGCCTCGCCGACCTCGCTCAGCGGGAACAGCGAGGACATCACCGGCATGATGCGGCCCTGGCCGAACAGCCGGGCGCATTCCCACTGTTCGTGGAGGTTGGCCACATGGCTGCCGATCACCCGCTTCAGTTTCATCCACAGGTAGCGGTTGTCGTAGCGGTGGCGGTATCCGGTGCTGGAGCCGCAGGTCACGACCGTGCCGCCGCGCCGGACCACGAACAGGGACATCCCGAACGTGGCCTGCCCGACGTGTTCGAAGACGATGTGCGGGTCCTCGCCGGTCTCCCTGCGGATGGCGGCGCCGAGCCGTTTGCCGTCGGCGATGGCCTGCTCGAAGTCGTCGCCCTCGGACTCGCCGACACCGATCTCCGACCGGTCGATGACGATGTCGCAGCCGAGGGCGCGCAGTGCCTGCGCCTTCCGCGGCGAGCCGACGACGCCGACCGGGATGCCGCCGCCGTTCTTGACGAACTGCACGGCGTAGGCGCCGACTCCGCCGGTGGCACCCCAGATCAGGACGACGTCGCCCTGTTTCATCCGGGCGCCGCGGTCCGACACCAGCATCCGGTAGGAGGTGCCGGCGCAGGCGGGCACGCACGCGGCCTCCTCCCAGGTGAGGTGGGCCGGTTTGGGGATGAGCTGACCGGCGCGGGCGAGGCAGTAGTGGGCGAGGCCGCCGAAGTTGGTCTCGTAGCCCCAGGCGAGCTGGTGCTCGCCGAGCATGCCGTCGGCCTGGGTGACGGCCTCCTGTTCGTCCACGCAGGCGGCGTTGACGAGGACGTGGTCGCCCACGCGCCAGCGCCGGACCGCCGAGCCGACCCGCACGACGACACCGGCCGCGTCGGAGCCGAGGACGTGGTACGGCTGGTCGTGGCGGGCGGCCCAGCCGCCCTGCCTGCCGTAGGAGGCGAGGAACCGGAAGGTCGGCAGGGGTTCGAAGGTGGCGGACCAGACGGTGTTGTAGTTGATCGAGCTGGCCATGACGGCGATCAGCACCTCGTCGGGCGCCGGCTCCGGCATCGGCACCGGGCCGACGCGCAGGGTCTTGCGTACGTCCTTGTCGGCGACGTCCCGGAAGACGTCGACGTCTTCGATGCGGAGGTGGGCGGCGGTGAACTCCTCGGGCAGGGCCGCCCGTTCCAGCTCCTCGGGGCCCGCCCCGGCGAGCACCGCGTCTGTCACAGAACCCATGTCGGCCGCGCCCCCTACTCCGCGATCGCGGTCCGGGTCGTCCAGCGGAATACGGCGACCTCTTCGCCGTCGAGCGTGATGAATTCCCCTTCGTGGACAAAGTGCTCATATCCCGCGCCGAACCGGTGCTTGATCTTCTCCGTCAACGAGGTCGCGAACTGGACCCTTTCCTCCTCGGGAAGGGACGGCGGGCCGTCGGACAGCAGCACCTTGTAATTCACCATGCCGAAAACCTCTGTTCTCTGGCGGATTCATGAATACGCGGATGACGGATCGCGCATCACGGCGGGGAGCACGGAGCAGCGATTCACCGTCTCAGGAAATCTGGCAGCGCCCGGCCGGGGGAACAACCCCTACGGGCCCCGTAAGAACCGCCTCACGCGCTCTCGGGCAACCCCAGTTCCATGTGCAGGGGCAGTTCCTGGCGGGAGGTGATGTCGAGTTTCTTGTAGACACGGGTGAGGTGCTGCTCGACCGTGCTGACGGTGATGAAGAGTTCGGTCGAGATCTCGCGGTTGGTCATGCCCCGGGCCGCGAGCACCGCCACGCGCCTCTCGGAGTCGCTGAGCTTCGCCGCGGGGGCCTGCAGTCGCAGGGCTCCGCCCGGGGGCCGCAGGACGGAGCACCCCTCGACGAGCCCGAGCAGGGCGATCCGCTCGCGCAGCGGCCCCGCCCCGCACTCCTCGGTGAGCTGCTGCGCCTTGCGGAGCGTCAGGTCGGACCGCGCGGACTGGTCGAGGTCCCGGTAGGCCTCCGCGAGGTCGACGAGCACCCGGGCCAGCTCCACGGAGTCGCCCGATGCCTTTAACTGTTCCGCGGCGCGGGTGAGCAGGCCCGGCCGCTCGCACGCCTCGGCGAGCTGGGCGCTGACGCGCAGCCACAACCCGGTGACCAGGGCGTCCTCGATACCGGCGGCCTCGTGGGTGGCGAGCAGCAGCTCGGCCTCCCGGACGTTGCCGAGGGCGAGCCAGGCCTCGGCCGCGTCGATCCGCCAGGTCGGCCGGGGCCGCAGGGACAGCTCCCAGCGCTCGGTGTACCGTCCGACCGCCAGGAAGTCGGACAGCGCGAGATGCGGCCGGCCCACGGCCAGCAGGAACCGGCCGCGGGCCCTGAGGTAGTCCAGCCCGTAGACGCTGCGGAAGAACCCGTCGGGGACGGGCCGGTCGAGGAGCCGGACGGCCTCCTCGTACTGACCGGACGCGGTGCACACGGTGATCAGGACCGTCAGGACCCCGCCGCACAGCCAGTGGCTCGGCGCCTCCCCACCCAGGTCGACGACCTCGCGGGCGTAGGTCTCGGCCTCCGCGAGTCTGCCCTGGGCGAGAGCGCTCTCGGCGCGCAGGGCGATGAACATCTGTCGCCAGCCCTCGACCCCGCGCTCGGCGGCCTCGCGGCCGAAGTGTTCGCACCAGGCGTCCGCCAGGTCCGGCCGGCCGGCGGCGATGAGATGGCGCAGCTCGGGCACGATCAGCGCGAGGGTGGTGTCGCCGAGCGTCCAGGAGCCGAGGTGCTCCTCGATGGTGTGGACCGCTCGTGCCCGCAGGTGGTGGTGGTTGACGCAGACGTTGATCCTGACCCCGTCGGCCGAGACCCTGCCGCCGGTGTCGTGGTCCTCGCCGCAGGCGGTCCGCTCGGACGACATCCGCAGCGACCAGGCGTCCGGGACACCGGGGGTGAGACAGAAGAACCAGGGCCAGCCCTCGTTGAAGTGCTCCGGCTGGTGGCCCTCCTCCCCTCTGTCGAACGCGAGGGGCGCCACCCCCCGGAGCAGGGTCCGGCCCTCCTCCAGCCGGCCGCAGCCGATCAGCAGGAGCGCGGTCAGCACGGTCCGCGCGGGGCAGTCGCCCGGCCCGTGGGCGCACTGCGGCCACCCGGTCTTCTCCGGATACTGCTGCTCGACCCGCCACGGCTCGGTCCGCAGCAGCACAACGGAGCGTTTCAGCGCCAGTCGGGCCCGCTCCCAGCAGTCGGTGGTGAACTCCTGGGCGAGTTCCACGCACGCGTCGGCGAACCGGGCGTCGTCCACGGCCAGGGCCTCGTCGGCGGCCCGTTGCAGGGTGGCCGACTGCCACGGCTCGGTGACCCGGCCGACCTCCAGCAGATAGCGTGCCGTCACCCGGGCCCCGACGCCACGCTCACGCAGCCGCTCGGCGGCGCGCAGCAGGATCCCGGCCCGTCGTTCGCGGCCCGCCTGCTCCAGCACCACGGCATCCATCACCGGATGCCGCAGCCGCCATCCGTCGACCAGCCCGGCCGCGCGCAGCCGGTCCATGCCGCGCACGATCTCCGTGGCGTCCAGGGGCAGGACGGCGGCCAGCGCCGGGAGGTCGGAGAACTCGCGCAACGCGGCCATCCCCAGGGCGACCTCCTCGGCCAGCGGTCCGCTGTGGCGTACACAGTCCACGGCCACCTGGGCGTACAGACCACGGGGGCTGGGCCAGGGGGTACCGGGGCCGGCGGGCGTCCGCATGTCCAGTTCCTCGGCCAGGGCGCGGACGAGCAGCGGGCTGCCGCCGCTCACGGTGTGCAGCGCGTCGCGGACCGCGTCGTCCGGCCGGGCGCCGTGGAGGTGTGCGCAGAGTTCGGCGGTCTGTTCCCGGTCCAGCAGGCCCAGCCTGATCCGGTGGAGGTTGGGCTGGCGCAGGAGGTCGCAGTGCACCTCCCCCTCGCAGCCGCCGCCGAAGGGCAGCAGGGTGATCACCAGCATGACGGGGCTCTTGCGCAGTCGGCGCCGTGTGGCCTCCAGCAGTCGGCGCCAGTGCGGCGCCTCGCGGTCCCCGGGCCGGTCGAAGCAGACGACGACGGGCGAGGTCTCGGCCAGCTTCGCTATCAGGTCGTCCCACTGCGGGGGCTCGTCGTCCGACGGTGAGCCCGCCGGGGCCGTGTTCTCCGTCCACGTCACGGGGAGGCCGCCGATGTCACCGGCGGTGAGAACGGTGGCGCCGGTCTCCGCGGCGTAGTGCGCGAAGCCGTCCACCAGGTCGGTCTTCCCACAGCCGACGCCGCCCTCCAGCACCACGGTCGTGGCGGTGCCGCGTGCGCACTCTTCGAGGAGGGACTTCATGAGTTGCAGTTTGTCGTCTCGGGCAGAAAACAACATGTACCTAACCCCAATCACACCCCACCGTGTTCTGCGTGTTCTGCGGAATCAACCCAGAACGGTCGCAGAGCGCGCCGGACGGTCTGTAGAACTGTCCGATGCGGCCAGTGCCCCCGCAAACACCGCATCGGTAGGTCGAGCCGATACCACATAAGGCTGCTCCGCCGCCTCGACCTCACGGTCGGGACGGACTCGCCCCCAACATAGCCAAGGCACAGCACCCATGGAAGTGAGCATTCCGCAAACACTTCTCGTGCGAAGCATTGAGATTCTCCGAGTTCAGCCAGAGGGATGATTACGCGTCACTTCTCTGTCCACTTCGCCTTCCGCGGAAAGGGATCTGGCCATTTGCACCAGCGCCGCCGCGTCCATGGCCCGAATCCCCTCGCTCCGGTCGGGTTCGGTGTGCCCGGACACGCTCGACGGTGCCGAGCGGCCGGCGGCGAGGGCGAGCAACGGGTCGAGCAGACCGCTCTCGCGCAGTCGTGCCAAGGGCACGGACATGATGAGGCTGCGGATCTCCGCCTCCTTCGCGCCACCGTCCGGCGCGGTGTCCGCCCCGGTCCCGCCCGGCGCGAGCGCGGCCGACACATGGGCGGCGAGCACGTCGAGACGGGGATGGTCGAAGACCAAAGTGGCCGGAAGTCGCAAGCCGGTGACGGCATTGAGCCGATTTCGCAGTTCGACGGCCGTGAGAGAGTCGAAGCCCATCTCGCGGAACGACCGCCCTGTGTCCAGGAGTTGGGGCGTGCTGTGCCCGAGCACGGCGGCCACCTCGGCCCGCACCAGACCGAGCAGGGCACTGGTGCGCCGCTCCTGGGGCATGGCCGCGAGACGGGTGCGCAGCACCTCTCCGGGCTCGTGCGCCTCCCGGACGGCGGCCCGGCGTCGCGCACGGGCGGCGGACGGGCCGAGCAGGGGGTGGAACAGCGCGGGCAGGGGCTCACGCGCGTGCCGCGCCCGCAGGGCCGCGCCGTCCACCGGTGCCGCCACGACGGTGGGGTCCGCCGTCACGCCGAGCAGCACCTCGTCGAACAGGGCGAGCGCCTCGTCGGTGGCCAGGGACCGGAAGCCGCCGGCCCGCAGCCGCCGGTGGTCGGTGGCGTCCAGATGAGCGGTGAGGCCGCTGCTGCGCTCCCACAGCCCCCACCCGACGGACACGGCGGGCAGCCCCTGCTCCCGTCGGTGACCGGCGAGGGCGTCGAGGAAGGCGTTGGCGGCCGCGTAGTTCGCCTGCCCCGGCGTCCCCACGGTGGCGGCAGCGGAGGAGAAGAGGACGAACTTCCTCAGTTCGGGACGGAGTTGTGTGAGCCGGTGCAGGTTCCACGCCCCGTGCGTCTTCGGCCGGAGCACCGCCCTCAGCCGCTCTGTGGTCAGCGAGCCGATCGCACCGTCGTCGGTGGTGCCCGCGCAGTGCACGATGCCGCCCAGTCGTACGGCGAGGCGTGCGAGGACGGCGTGGAGCCGGTCGGCGGCGCCGGGGTCCGCGATGTCATCGGCGACGATCTCCACATCGGCGCCCGCGTCGGCGAGTTCGGCGCACAGCGCCCGGGCCTGCGCCGACTGCTGACCCGATCGGGACAGCAGGAGCAGGTGACGGGCCGCGTGGTGGGTGACGAGGCGCCGGGCCACCAGGGCGCCGAGGGTGCCGGTGCCGCCGGTGACGAGCACGGCCTCGTCGGGGGCGAACCCGGCGGACGGCACGGTCAGTACGGCCTTGCCCACGAGGGTGGCCTGGGCCAGGGCCCGGAAGGCGCTCGGGGCCCGGTGGACGTCCCAGACGGTGGCCGGGGGCGGGGTGAGGGTGCCGTCGGAGAACAGAGTTCCCAGCTCGCGCAGGATCTCCTCGATCCGCTCCGGCCCCGCGTCGGCGAGGTCGAACGGCCGGTACACGACTCCCGGACGGTCCGCGGCGATCCGGCGGGGGTCCCGGAGGTCGGTCTTGCCCATCTCGACGAACCGCCCGCCGTGCGGGAGCAGTTCGAGGGAGGCGTCGGTGAACTCCCCCGCCAGGCAGTTGAGGACGACGTCCATGCCCCGGCCGTCGGAGGCGGCGAGGAACGCGTCCCGGAACTCCAGGGTGCGCGAGTCCGCGATGTGCGCGTCGTCGAGCCCGGCCGCGCGCAGCGCGTCCCACTTGGGCCGGGAGGCCGTCGCGTACACCTCGGCGCCCAGACGGCGTGCGAGCTGCACGGCGGCGGAGCCCACCCCGCCCGCCCCGGCATGGATCAGCACGCGTCGGCCGGCGCACAGCCCGCCGAGGTCCACCAGGCCGTGGTACGCGGTCAGGAACGCGACCGTGGCCGACGCGCCCTGCACATCGGTCCACCCGGCGGGGACCGGCGCGAGCAGTCGGGCGTCCGCCACGGACAGCGGCGCGAAGGGGGTGTCCAGCGTGCCCATCACCCGGTCCCCGACCGCGGGCCGTACGACACCGGGGCCCACCTCGGTCACCACCCCGCACCCCTCGCTGCCGAGGCGGGCCCGGTCCGGGTACATGCCGAGCGCGATCAGGGTGTCCCGGAAGTTGACGCCGGCCGCCCGTACGGCCACCCGCACCTGGCCCTCGGCGAGTTCACCGGTCCCCTCCGTGTCGGGCACGAGGGCCAGGTTGCCGAACGACCCGGGCTCGGTGACGTCGAGCCGCCACTGCGCGACCCCGGCGGGCGCGCGCAGTCCGCCCGGCTCGTCGAGGACACGTGTCATGCGCCGCCCGTAGACCCTGCCGTCGCGCACGGCGACTTCGGGTTCGCCGGCGGCGAGGGCCAGGTCGAGCAGGGGCGGGAGGAGCGGGAGGAACGCAGGGAGCGGGAGGCCGGGTGGAGGGGCCTCGGCGGACGGGCCGCCGGCAGGGTCGTCCACGTCCACCAGGACGATGCGGCCCGGCTCCTCCGCCTGGGCCGAGCGGAGCAGTCCGACGAGGGCCGCGTGGGCGGTTCCCGTGGCCGTCGGCGCCGCGCCGGGCACCGGCGCGGCGCCTCGGGTGACCACGAGCAGCGGCACCTCCGCACTCCGGCCGTCGGCCGCCCGCTGCCGCACCAGTTCGAGCCCCCAGCCCGCCGCCCGCTCGGCCGCGTCGGCCGGCGTGTCCTCCTCGGCCGTGACGGGGCAGCACGCGACCACGGCCGAAGGCGCCGTCGCACCGGCGGCGAGCGCCGCGTCCAGCGCCGCCACGTCGCTGTACACCTGCCATCGGTCCCCGGCGCTCTCCGGCGCTGCCTCGTCGCCCCGGTCCGGCCGACCCTCCGGGGCGCCCGCGCCGAGCCAGGCGTACGTCCCGGCCGTGGCGGCACGTACCGGCAGTTCCCGCCACTCGACGCGGAGCAGTCCGTCCGGCGCGCCGGACGCCGCCGGTGTCAGCCGGTCGGGGGAGACCGGCCGGAAGGCGAGTTCGTCCACGGCGAGAACGGGCGCCCCGAGGGCGTCCACCGCGTGCACGGACAGTCCGTCGGAGCCCGTCGGGGCCAGCCGGACCCGCAGCGAGGTGGCACCGGTCGCGTACGCCGTGACACCCGACCACGAGAACGGCAGCCGCGCGCCCCCGTCCAGGGTGCCCGGGAGCAGACTGACGCCGTGCAGGGCCGCGTCCAGGAGCGCCGGGTGCGCCACGAAGCCGTCGCCCGAGGCGAGCGCGGGGTCCGTCTCGACCTCGGCGAACACCTCGTCGCCCCGCCGCCAGGCGGCGCGCAGCCCGCGGAAGGCCGGACCGTACCCGAACCCGGCGGTCGCCATCTTCTCGTAGAGGCCGTCCAGTTCGACGGGCTCGGCCCCGGTGGGCGGCCACGCGCCCAGATCGAAGTCCGGCTGCGGCTCCTCGCTCAGGACAGCGGTGCCGTGCCGGGTCCACTCCTCCTCGTCCGCCGACTCCGCGCGGGAGAAGAAGCGCGCCGCGCGCCGTCCCTCCTCGTCCGGTTCGTCCACCACGATCTGCAACCGCACCGGCTCCGACTCGCGCAGTGCCAGCGGAGCCGCCAGGACGAGTTCGTCGACCCGGGGTGTCCGGAGCCACTCCCCCGCCCACAGGGCCAGCTCCAGAAAGGCCGTACCGGGCAGCAGGACGGTCCCGTGCACCACGTGGTCGGCCGTCCACGGCTGGTCCCTCGGCGAGAGCCTCCCGGTGAACACCGTGCGATCCGCGTCGGCCGGTTCCACGACCGCACCGAGCAGGGGGTGTTCGACCCGGCCGAGCCCGGCGAGCGCCGCGTCACCGAACCGCGCGACCGGCATCTCGGTCCAGTAGCGCTGGTGCTGGAAGGCGTAGGTGGGCAGGTCCACGGTCCGGGCGCCGGTCCCGGCGAAGCACCGCCGCCACTCCACCGGGGCCCCGGCCACATATGCCTCGCCCAACGACAACAGCAGCCGCTGGAGGCCGCCCTCGCCGCGACGCAGCGTGCCGATCGCGGCGACCTCACGACCAGCCGCCTCCGCCGTGGCCTGCACCGCACCCGTCAGCACCGGATGCGGACTCACGTCGACAAAAAGGTCATGACCCGCCTCCACCAGCCCCGCCACCGTCTCCTCCAGACGGACGGTCGACCGCAGATTGCGATACCAGTACTCCCCGTCCAAACCCCTGGTGTCGAACCGCCCCGCCGTCACCGTCGAATGAAACGGCACCGAAGAAGCAACAGGAACAAGGCCCGCAAGCACCGCCGGAACCTCCGCACGCAGCACCTCGACCCCCACGGAATGCGAGGCATAATCCACCTCCACACGCCGCGCACGAACACCACGCGCCCCCACCTGCGCAATCACCTCATCCACCCCCCCGACACCCCCCGCCACCACCACCGACGACGGACCATTCACCGCCGCCACCTCCACCCGCCCCTCCACCACCGCAGGCAACGCACGCACCTCGGCAACCGGCAACTCCACCGACGCCATACCCCCACCACCCGACAGCGCGACAAGCGCCCTGGAACGCAGGGCCACCACCCGCGCCCCGTCCTCCAACGACAAAGCCCCCGCCACCACAGCCGCCGCGATCTCACCCTGCGAATGACCCACCACAGCCGCCGGCTCCACGCCGTAGGACCGCCACACCTCCGCCAGCGACACCATCACCGCCCACAGCACGGGCTGGACCACATCGACCCGTGTCAACTCGTCGCTGTCGCAGAGGACTTCACCGAGCGACCAGTCCACGAACGCCGACAGAGCCTCCTCGCACTCGGCCATACGCGCCGCGAAGACCGGCGAGGTCGCGAGCAACTCCACCGCCATACCCACCCACTGCGACCCCTGCCCCGGAAACACGAACACCGGACCCGGGCCCACACCACCCCCACCCACCACACGACCCCGCACCACCCCCGCATCCGGCCGCCCCTCCGCAACCGCCACCACCCCCCGCACCAACTCCCCACACCCCACACCCACCACCACCGCCCGATGCTCCAACGCGGAGCGCGAGACCGTCGCCGAGAGGCCGACATCCTGGGGGCGGGCGTCGGGGTGGTCCTCCAGACGGGCCAGGAGCCGGGCCGCCTGGGACCGCAGCGCGGCCTCGGTGCGCGCGGAGAGCAACCAGGGCAGGGCGGTGCCGTCCCCTCCCTCCTCCGAAGACCCGGCGGGAGCGTCGTCGCCCTGTTCGAGGACGACATGGGCGTTGGTGCCGCTGATCCCGAACGACGACACGCCCGCCCGGCGCGGACGGCCCGTCTCCGGCCACGGCCGGGCCTCCGTCAGCACCTCCATCGCGCCCGCCGACCAGTCGACCTGCCGGGTCGGTTCGTCCACGTGCAGGGTCCGCGGCAGCACTCCGTGCCGCAGCGCCATCACCGTCTTGATCACACCGCCCACGCCGGCGGCCGCCACCGTGTGCCCGATGTTGGACTTGACGGACCCGACCCACACCGGCCGGTCCTCCGGCCGCCCCTGCCCGTACACCGCGAGCAGCGCCTGCGCCTCGATCGGATCGCCCAGCCGCGTCCCGGTCCCGTGCGCCTCCACGGCGTCCACGTCCGCCGGTGACAGCCCCGCGTTCGTCAACGCGTCCCGGATCACGCGCTGTTGGGACGGGCCGTTGGGGGCGGTGAGACCGTTGGAGGCGCCGTCCTGGTTCACCGCCGACCCCCGAACCACCGCCAGTACCGGACGCCCGTGCCGACGGGCGTCCGACAGGCGCTCCACCATCAGCACGCCCACCCCCTCGCCCCAGCCGGTACCGTCGGCCGTGTCGGCGAACGCCTTGCAGCGGCCGTCCGCCGCCAGACCGCCCTGCCGGGCGAACTCGGGGAAGATGCCGGGCGTCGACATCACCGCCACACCGCCGGCGAGCGCGAGATCGCACTCCCCCATCCGCAGGGCCTGTACCGCGAGGTGCAGGGTGACCAGGGAGGAGGAGCAGGCCGTGTCCACGGTCAGCGCCGGGCCCTCCAGGCCGAGCGTGTACGCCACCCGGCCGGACAGGACACTGCTGGTCGTCCCGGTGAGCGAGGAGGTCTCCTCGGAGTCCCGGCACATCGACAGCAGTCCGACGAAGTCCTCCGTCCCGCCGCCGAGGAACACTCCGGTGCGGCTGCCGCGCAGCGACCACGGGTCGATGCCGGCACGCTCCACCGCCTCCCAGGACACCTCCAGCAGCAGCCGCTGCTGCGGGTCCATCGCCAGCGCCTCGCGCGGCGAGATACCGAAGAACTCCGCGTCGAAACCCGCGGGATCGTCGAGGAAGCCGCCTTCCAGGGTCATCGGGGAGGAGGCGCCGACGGCCGCTTCGTGGAGGTCCTCCAGCGGCCAGCCGCGGTCACGGGGGAAGGGGCCGATCGCGTCCGTGCCGCCGGCCACCATGTGCCACAGGTCGTCGGGGGAGGCGACCCCGCCGGGGAACCTGCAGGCCATGCCGGTGACGGCGATCGGTTCCCGTATCCGGTCCTCCGTCTGCCGGAGCCGGTCGCGCAGGTCGCGGGCGTCGGCGATGGCCCGCCTGAGGTACTCGCGGAGTTTGTGCTCGGTGGCGCTGCCGGGTTCGTCCGATGTGCTGGGCATGCGTGCGTCACTTTCCTCGCGGTGGGGGGTGTGATGCCTGCCCGGCGGGGCGGGGTGTGGCCTCGCCGGGCAGGCGGTGCCGCCCGGGGTCAGGGCAGCCGGACTCCGTCGTCGACCATGGCGAACAGGTCGTCGTCGGAGGCCGTGTCGAGGTCGTGGTCGGGGTCGGTGGAGGTGCCGTCGGGCTGCCGCCAGGTCTCCAGCACCTGGCGGAGCCGTTCGTCGAGCCGCCTGCGGTCGGGGTCGTCCTCGCAGACCGCGTCCAGGTGCCGGTACAGGCCGTCGAGCAGGGCGAGCGCCTCCTGTGCCGGTGACGCCTGTGGCGGGGCGAGTTCGGTGCGCAGCAGTTCCGCCAGCGCCTGGGGGGTGGGGTGGTCGAAGACGAGCGTCGCGGGCAGCCGCAGCCCGGTCGCGGCGCCGAGGCTGTTGCGCAGTTCGACGGCGGTCAGGGAGTCGAAGCCGAGTTCGCGGAAGGTCCGCTGGGAGCCGAGGGAGTTCGGTGAGCCGTGGCCGAGGACGGTGGCGGTGTGCCTGGTGATGAGGTCGAGCAGCAGGCGGTCCCGCTCGGGGTCGGAGAGCGCGGCCAGCCGTTCGGCCAGGGCGGGTTCCCGGGCGCCGGCGACGGCGGCGCGACGCAGGACGGGGGCCTGGACGAGGCCGCGGAAGACGGCGGGCAGGGTGCCCGCCTCGGCCTGGGCGCGCAGGCCCGCGGTGTCCAGCGCGAGGGGTGCCACCGCGTCGGCGTCCGCGCCGAGGGCGGCGTCGAGGAGGGCGAGTCCCCGGTCCGGGCCGAGGGCGCGCAGTCCGGACCTGGCCATGCGTCGCTGGTCGTTGTCGCCGAGCTGTGCGGTCATGCCGTCGCCCGCCTGTTCCCAGGCGCCCCAGAGCAGGGAGACGCCGGCGAGTCCTCGGGCCCTGCGCCGGGCGGCGAGGGCGTCCAGCCAGAGGTTCGCCGCCGCGTAGTTGGCCTGGCCGGGGTTGCCGGTGAAGCCGGAGGCGGAGGAGAACAGGACGAACAGGGCCGGGTCGTGGCCGAGTTCGCGGGTGACCGAGTCGAGGTGGGCGGCCGCGTCGACCTTCGGCCGCAGGACGCGGTGCAGTTGCTCGTCGGTGAGCCCGGCGGCGATACCGTCGTCGAGGACTCCGGCGGTGTGCACGATCGCCGTGGTCGGCCGGTCCGCGGGCAGGCCGGCCAGTGCGGTGCGCAGGGCGTCGCGGTCGGCGGTGTCGCAGCACAGGGTCGTGACGTCGGCGGCACCGGCCGCGCGCAGGTCGGCCTCCAGTGCGGCGGCTCCCGGGGCGTCGGGGCCCCGGCGGCTGAGCAGCAGCAGGTGCCGGGCTCCGTGGCGGGCGACGAGGTGCCGGGCGACGAGGCCGCCGAGGTGGCCGCTCGCGCCGGTGACGACGAAGGTGCCCGCCGGATCGGTGCCGCGGGGGACGGTGAGGACGGCCTTGCCGACCAGTTTGGCCTGACTGAGCGCGCGGAAGGCGTCACGGGCCCGGCGGATGTCCCAGACGGTGAGCGGCGGCGGGGTGAGGGCGCCTCGCGCGAAGAGGTCGAGGACCGCCCCGAGCATCTCGCGCATCCGGGCGGGGGCCGCCTCCTGGAGGTCGTACGCCTGGTAGACGACCCCGGCGTGGGTGGCGGCGACGGCCTCCGGGTCGCGGATGTCGGTCTTGCCCATCTCCAGGAAGTGACCGCCGCGCGGCAGCAGTGAGAGGCCGGCGTCGACGAACTCCCCGGCGAGACAGTCCAGGACGACGTCCATGCCCTGCCCGCCGGTGGTCTGCCGGAAGTGGTCGGCGAAGTCGAGGCTGCGGGAGTCAGCGGTGTGGGCGTCGTCGAGTCCGGCGGCGCGCAGCACCTGCCGCTTCCCGGCGCTGGAGGTGGCGTACACCTCGGCGCCCAGGTGCCGGGCGAGCTGGACGGCGGCGGTGCCGACGCCGCCGGCTCCGGCGTGGACGAGCACCTTCTGGCCGGGGCGGACGCCCGCGAGGTCCACCAGGCCGTAGTAGGCGGTGAGATAGGCGATGGGGACGGCGGCGGCCTGTTCGAAGCTCCAGCCCTCGGGCATCGGGGCCAGCCAGCGGTGGTCGGTGACCGCGACCGGGCCGAACGTGGCGGGGCCCAGCCCGAGGACACGGTCACCCGGCCCGACGCCGGTCACGTCGGGGCCGACGGCGGTGACCACACCGGCGAGTTCGCCGCCGAGGCCGCGCAGTCCGTCGACGAGGCCGAGGGCGACGACGACGTCCCGGAAGTTCACGCCGGCGGCGCGTACCTCGACGCGTACCTGGCCGGGTCCGAGCGGTGCCGCGAGGCTCTCGGGTGCCGGGACGAGTGCCAGGTCGTCGATGGTGGCGCCGTCCACCGCCCGGTCGAGGACCCAGGGGCCTGGCTCCGACGGCGGCAGCAGTGCCGAGTCGCGGGCTAGGGGGACGAGCCGGGGCACGTGGAGGGAGCCCGCGCGCAGGGCGAGCCGGGGCTCCGGGTACGCGACGGCCCGGGTGAGGACGGCGGCCGACTCCGGCGCCCCGTCCCAGTCGACGACGGTGATCCGGTCGGGATTCTCGTGCGCGGCGGAACTCAGCAGCCCCCACGCGGCGGCGGCCACCGGATCGGGGGCGTCCTCCCCGTCCCCGACGCGTACGGCGCCCCGCAGCAGTACGACGAGCCGGGCGGCGCCGGTGTCGGCGGAGTCGGCGAGCAGGTTCCGGATGGTGTCGAGGGCCCGCGCGGTCACGGTGTGCACGGCCGCCACGGCCTCGGGGTCACCGGGCCCGGTGGCCGGTGGCAGCGCCGCGTCGAGGGCGAGGGCGACCTGGTCGGCGTCGTGCGCGGCCGTGGCCGGATCGGGGTGGTGGGCGGCTTCCGGCAGGTCGGGCAGGAGGCCGGGGTCCCCGACGAGGGCCCAGCGCTCGGCCGCGGCGCCGGGCCCGGCCGGCAGCGGCACCTCTTCCCAGCCGGGCAGATGGAGATCGTCGGTCGGCGCGCCGGCGGGGGCGGGGGCGGCGAGGTCGGGGGCGGCCCGGACGGTCAGGGAGCGGATCGTCGCCACGGGGGTGCCCGTCGGATCCGCGAGCGCGAGGGCGAAGCCGTCCGGGCCGGTGGGGGTGATCCGCACGCGCAGGGCGGTGGCGCCGGTGGCGTGCAGGGTGACGCCGTCCCAGACGAACGGCAGCCGCGCCTGGCCGGCCGCATCGGCGAACGGTCCGCCCGCGAACACGGCCGCGTGCAGGGCCGCGTCGGCGAGCGCGGGGTGGAGCGCGAAGTCGGCGGCGCCCGCGACCGATTCGGGCAGGGCGACCTCCGCGTACACCTCGTCACCGTGCCGCCACGCACGCCGGACGCCCTGGAAGGCGGGGCCGTAGGCGAAGCCGCCGGCGGCGAAGTCGGCGTAGAGGGCGTCGGTGTCGACGGGGGTGGCGTCGGCCGGGGGCCAGGGCCCGGCCGGGGCCTCACCGTCCTCGGGCGCTTCGGCGCCGAGGACGCCGTCGGCGTGCGTGGTCCATGCGTCACCGTCGGCGGACTCCGGCTGGGAGACGACGCGGAAGGCGCACCGGCCGTCGTCGTCGGGTCCGTCGACGACGACCTGAATCCGTACGCCTCCGGTGACGGGCAGGATCAGAGGGGCCTGCAGGACGAGTTCGGTGACGGCCAGGGCCGTGCGGGTCGTCGCCTCCAGCCGGGAGGCGGCGTGCAGGGCCAGCTCCAGCAGGGCGGTGCCGGGGACGAGGACCGAGCCGCCCACGGCGTGGTCGGCCAGCCACGGGTGGGTGTCCAGGCCGAGGCGCCCGGTCAGCAGCAGGGTGCCGGTGCCCGCCACGGTGACGGCGGCACCCAGCAGGGGGTGTCCGGCCGTGGGCAGTCCGGCGGCGCCCGTGGTGGCCGCCGTGCCGGGCTTGGGCCGCAGCCAGTAGTGGCGCCGCTGGAAGGCGTACGTCGGCAGGGGCACCGGTCGGGCGCCCCGCCCGGCGAAGAAGGCCGCCCAGT
Source organism: Streptomyces bottropensis ATCC 25435 (assembly GCF_000383595.1). Classification (NCBI taxonomy): domain Bacteria; kingdom Bacillati; phylum Actinomycetota; class Actinomycetes; order Kitasatosporales; family Streptomycetaceae; genus Streptomyces; species Streptomyces bottropensis. The sequence goes on from NZ_KB911581.1 coordinate 5,746,469, forward strand.
CCACGGGGACGCCGCGGGTGTGCAGTCGCGCGAGGGCGGTGACGAGCGCGCGGGTCTCGGGCTGGTCGCGGCGCTGGGCCGCCACGGGCCGGAGGGCTTCGTCGTCGGTGTCCGCCATGGCGGTGAGCGCGGCGTCGGGGCCCAGTTCGACCAGTGCGGTGACGCCCGCCTTCCGCAGTGCGCGGGTCACCTCGTGGAAGCGGACCGTGTCCCGGACCTGCCGGGCCCAGTAGTCCGGTGAGCGCCACGCGTCGTCGCTCTGGAGGGCGCCGGTGACGCTGGAGACGACGGGGACGGCGGGCGGGTGGAACGTCAGTTTCCGTACGACGTCGCGGAAGTCGTCGAGCATCGGGTCCATGAGCGGCGAGTGGAAGGCGTGGGACACCCGCAGGTGCCGGGTGCGGCGGCCGAGGCCGCTGAAGTGCTCGGCGATCGCGGTGACGGCGGCGGCCGTGCCCGAGGCCACGACGGAACGCTCGCCGTTGACCGCGGCCAGCGCGACAACGCCCTCCTGACCCGCGAGCAGCGGCGCGATCTCGTCCTCGGTGGCCTCCAGGGCGACCATGGCGCCGCCCGCGGGCAGGGCCTGCATGAGCCGGCCGCGCGCGGCGACCAGGGCGCACGCGTCGGGCAGTGCCAGCATGCCGGACACATGGGCGGCGGCGAGTTCGCCGATGGAGTGCCCGGCCAGGAGGCGGGGTGTCACGCCCCAGCTCTCCACCAGCCGGAACAGCGCCACCTCCATGGCGAAGGTCGCCGCCTGGGTGTACTGGGTCTCGTCCAGCAGCGCGGCGCCGTCGGTGCCGGCCTCGGCGAACATCAGGTCGCGCAGGGGGCGTTCCAGGTGTCCGTCGAGCTGCGCGCACACGGAGTCGAGGGCCTGTGCGTAGACCGGGAAGACGGCGTACAACTCCCGTCCCATGCCGGGCCGCTGGGCGCCCTGCCCGGTGAACAGGAAGGCGCAGACCTGGTCGTCGGCCAGTCCCGTCACAAGGCCGGGAGCGGGTTCCGCGGCGGCCAGGGCCGTCAGGGCGTCGGCGAGGTCGTCGCCGTCCGTCGCCACGACCACGGCCCGGTGTTCGAGCGCGGCCCGGGTGGTGGCGGTGGCGAGGCCGAGGTCGAGCAGCCGGGGAGCGCCCGCGTCGGCGTTGTCCCGCGTCAACTGCGCGTGCAACCTGGCGGCCTGCGAGCCCAGCGCCTCGGCATCCCGGGCGGACACGAGGACGGGTACGACGGGCAGCGGCGCGAGGGCCGGCGCGTCGGCCCGCCGCCCCTCGGCGGCAGAAGCCCGCCCGGCATCCGGTGGGGCATCGGTCGAGGGCGGGCCGAACCCGCCCTGGCCGGGGAGGTCTTGGTCGCCGGTCCGCGCCGGTTCGTTCGCCGCGATCGGGGCCGGCTCCACGTCCGCCGGGGCCTGTTCGATGATCACGTGCGCGTTGGTGCCGCCCACGCCGAAGGAGGAGACGGCCGCCCGCCGGGGCCGGTCGAGGTCGGGCCAGTCGCGCGGCTCGGTGAGGAGTTCGACGGCGCCGGCGGTCCAGTCCACCTGAGGGGTGGGCCGGTCCACGTGGAGTGTGCGGGGCAGTCGCCCGTGCCGCATCGCCATCACCATCTTGATGACTCCGGCGGCGCCGGCGGCGGCCTGGGGGTGGGCCAGGTTGGACTTGACCGACCCGAGCCACAGCGGATGACCCTCGGGCCGCTCCGCGCCGTAGGTGGCCAGCAGCGCCTGCGCCTCCACGGGGTCGCCGAGCCGGGTGCCGGTGCCGTGCCCCTCGACGACGTCCACGTCGGCCGCCGTCAGCCGGGCGTTCGCCAGCGCCTGCCGGATGACGCGCTGTTGGGAGGGTCCGTTGGGCGCCGTCAGCCCGTTGGAGGCACCGTCCTGGTTGACGGCGGTGCCCCGGATCACGGCGAGGATCCGGTGCCCGTTGCGCCGGGCGTCCGAGAGGCGCTCCACCACCAGTACGGCCGCGCCCTCGCCCCACGCGGTGCCGTCGGCGGCGTCCGCGAAGGACCGGCAACGCCCGTAGGGGGCCACGTTCCCCTGCCGGGTGCTCTCGACGAAGGTGAACGGGCTGGACATCACGGTGACACCGCCGGCCAGCGCCAGCTCGCACTCGCCGGCCCGCAGTGCCTGGGCGGCCAGGTGCAGGGTGACCAGCGAGGAGGAGCAGGCCGTGTCGACGGTGAGGGCGGGGCCTTCGAGGCCGAGGGTGTAGGCGACCCGGCCCGAGACCACGCTGCCGGCGATTCCGGTGCTCAGCAGGCCCTGGGCCTCGTCGGGGAGGGTGGACAGTTCGCCGCCGTAGTCGTGGTACATGATCCCGGCGTAGACGCCGGTGCGGCTGCCGGCGAGGGTCGCCGGCACGATCTGGGCGTGCTCCAGCGCCTCCCAGGTCACCTCCAGCAGCAACCGCTGCTGCGGGTCCATGGCGAGGGCCTCGCGGGGCGAGATCCCGAAGAAGCCGGCGTCGAACTCGCCGGCGTCGTAGAGGAAGGCCCCTTCCCGGGCGCGACTGGTGCCGAGCCGGTCGTCACCGTCCGCGAACAGGGCCTCGAAGTCCCAGCCGCGGTCGTCGGGCATGGCCCCTACGGCGTCCCGGTCCTCGTCCACCAGTCGCCACAGATCGTCGGGGCCGTCGACGCCGCCGGGGAAGCGGCATCCGATCCCGACGACGGCTATGGGTTCGCTGTCGGCGTCCTCCAGCTGTTTGAGCCGTCGGTGCGCCTTGCGAAGGTCGCCCGTCATGGTGCGGATGTACTCGACGAGCCGTGCTTCGTCCGTCACTGGAACCCCCTGGGGTCGGAGCCGTGCGGATGTGTACCAGGGAGCGGGCAGCGGCTGCCGCAGGACGGCGGGCCGAGCGGTCCTGGATGCTTGGAGCTTCAAGTAGAACGATCACGGTCGTCTCGCAACACCCCTGACCTAGGCTTCGGAGGTTAGGGGTGGGGTCAGGGGGCCGACGGGAACCGGCCCGTCATCGACGGCTGTTAGCGTCCGAGGACCGCCAGCCCCGAGCCCCCGGAGCCATCAGGTGACCGTGCAGACCGAGGACAGGGATCTGTGGATCCGCCGCTACCACCCCGCCCCGGACAGTGCGGTGCGGCTGGTGTGCCTGCCGCACGCCGGAGGATCGGCGAGCTTCTACTTCCCCGTGTCCCAGGCCCTCGCGCCACGGATCGAGGTGCTCGCGGTCCAGTACCCCGGCCGCCAGGACCGCCGACTGGAGCCCTGCGTCGAGACGATCCCCGAACTCGCCGACCGGCTCCTGCCGTTGGTCCTCCAGGAGGCGGACCGCCCCCTCGCCCTCTTCGGGCACAGCATGGGCGCGTCCCTCGCCTTCGAACTCGCGGGCCTGCTGGAGCAACGGGCAGGCGTGGTACCGGCGATGCTGTTCGCCTCCGGCCGGCGCGCGCCCTCCCGCTTCCGTCCGGAGGACGACGTGCACCGCAGGGGCGACGAGGCCCTCCTCGCCGAGATCAGGCGACTGGCCGGCACCGACACCCGCATCCTCGGCGACGACGAGGTGCTCCGCATGATCCTCCCGGCCCTCCGCAACGACTACCGCGCCGCCGAGCTGTACCGCCCCACCCGCTTCCACCAGGTCACCTGCCCCGTCACGGCGTTGGTGGGCACCACCGACCCGAAGGCCCCCCTGGAGGACGTACGGGCGTGGCGGGAGCACACGAGCGGCCCCTTCACCCTGCGAACCTATCCCGGCGGCCACTTCTACCTGGTCGACCAGGCCCCCCAGGTCCTCGCCCTGCTCACCGAGACCCTGGCCGAGACCTCGACCGCAGCCCGTTCCACGCCACCGACAGCGCCGGTGGACCACCGCTGACGCCTCACCTACCCCGGGGGCTTGCGCCAGATCCTGATCTCGGTGGCCGGAAGGCGCTCCGCGAACGGGTGCTTACCCGGGACCTCCCGCTCCAGCAGCGCCCGCAGGTCCCGTTCGAAGTCGGCCAGCCCTTCGCCGAACAGGTGCGGCGTCGAGTCGGACCGGGAGAACGCCCAGGCGACGAGGTCGTCCGTGGTGCGGGTGACGACCTGCCCGCCGGGCACCACATGGCGCGTGAAGTCCCTGAACCCCGCGCGCGCGATGACGAGTTCCTCCCCGCCCGGCGTGCCGTCGACCAGTACGCCCTGCCCCGCCCGGCGCACCGGGCCCAGGTACCGGCGTACCAGCTCCCCGATGCGTGCGTAGGGCGGCGCGGTGGACGGCGGCGGCGGAGGTGCGGGGAGCGGGTCCTTCAATTCGCTCACGTGGACGAGCGCGCCGCCCGGTTCCAGCATGTCCCGCACGACGGCCGCGACACGGTCGCGATCCGTCCAGTGGAAGGACTGCGCGAACACCACGACCCGGAACTCCCCCAGTCCCGCGGGCAGGTCCTCGGCGCGGGCGGCCACCCAGCGCGCGTGGGTCACCCCTCGCCGTCCGGCCCGCCGTTGGGCCTCGGCCAGCATGTCCTCGTCCGGATCGACACCGACCGCCTCGGCGAAGAACCGTGCCATCGGCAGCAGTACGGTCCCCGGGCCACAGCCGACATCGAGCAGCCGGCCCCGGCCGTCCGGGCCGAGCGCCCCGGCGAGCGCCTCGGGGAGGCCCGGGGCGTACGGGAGCCGGCCTCGGGCGTAGTGGACCGCGCTGCCCCGGAAGAGCGTGGGGTCCCACTGCCACCCGTCAGGCATGCCGCCGGGCCAGTGCCGCGTCAGGCAACGTTCGCCCCGTCGCGACGCCCGGCACGCACTCTCGCCGCACCGGCCGAAAGCCCAAGTACGTCCAGTACGAGGCCTTCCGGCCGGCACATCGAGAGCACGCACCGGACGCCGCTCCTTGACGGGCGAACGTTGCCTGACGCGGCACTAGAACGCGAAGCCCAGCAGGGCCACTTCGAGGGGGAGCGCCGGGCGCTCGGGGAGGGCGGGAGGGTCCTGGCCGCGGCCGGTGTGCGTGGGCGGGACGGGGCGGAGGGTTTTGATGCCTTCGGCGGCCCATCCCGCGTCCGTCGCGGGCAGCGACAGGGTCATGCGGCGGCCGTCGGCCAGCGTGGTCTCGATCCTGGTCGGGTCGATCGTCGTCATGGCAACCCACTTCCGTCGCGCACCGTGTGCGGTCCAGCCTCACCAGTAGGGACGCCTGTTCGAGCCGAGAAGTTCCCGTCCGGCGTGAAGCGGCGCCCCGCCCACTCCCCGGACCCGGCGTCCTGCCGCCCCGGTCCATCAGAAACGTGAACTGACGTACGGAGAAAGGGTATCGGGACGTAAGTTGTGTCCGGAACTCCTCGCTTCGGCTGAAAGACGGACGGTAGACATGACCGACCACGCGACCTCCCCCGGACCTACGGCGCATCAGAAGATCGACACCTCGGTGCCGCACTCGGCCCGTATCTGGAACTACTGGCTGGGCGGGAAGGACAACTACCCCGTCGACGAACAGGCCGGCGACGCGTACACCGCCGTGTTCCCGGGCATCGTGACCATCGCCCGCAGCAGCCGCGCGTTCCTGCGCCGCAACATCACGTACCTGGTCGCCGAGGCGGGCATACGGCAGTTCCTGGACGTCGGGACGGGCCTGCCGACCGCGGACAACACCCATGAGGTCGCCCAGCGCATCGCCCCCGAGGCGCGCATCGTCTACGTGGACAACGATCCGCTGGTCCTGGCCCACGCCCGCGCCCTGCTCCAGTCCACGCCGGAGGGGGCGACCGACTACGTCGAATCGAACGTGCTCGACCCGGACCGCATCCTCGCGGCGGCCGCCGACACCCTCGACCTCGGTCGGCCGACCGCGCTGATCCTCAGCAACATCCTGGGCCACGTCGCCGACCACGACCAGGCACGTTCCATCATCGACCGGCTGCTGGGGGCACTGCCGTCCGGCAGCTACCTCTCCATCAACGACGGCTCCCGGGACATCGACCCGGTCTTCGAGCGCGCCCAGGACGGCTACAACGAGAGCGGCGCCGTGCCGTACAACCTGCGCACGGTCGACGAGATCACCTCGTTCTTCGACGGCCTGGAACTGCTGGACCCCGGTGTGGTCTCGGTCCCCCTGTGGCGCCCGGACCCCACCGGTCCCGCCCCGGAAGTCGTCGCGGAACACGGAGGTCTCGCCCGAAAGCCGTGAGGCCGCGCGTCGTGGGGCCGCGCGCCTGGCCCCCGCACACCTCACCCGGGCCGGGGGTCGGTCGGAGCCACGGCTCCGGCCGACCCCCGGCCTCGTGCGAACGGTGCCCCTGCCCGGGAGGCGCGGACGACACCCGGCAACTCCCTGACCTCCCACGGTCGTTGATCGATCACTTTCCGGCCAATCGCTTGGCGTGCTCCTGACACAACACCCTCACATCTGTCACTCTGTGGCCACTCCGTCTCACGACGGCGCACGCGCACCCGCATCGCAGTACTCCCTGCTCCACCCGGTGCCTCGACCCGTGCACCGGGTCCTTCGTACGGCCGCTCGTCCAACGTCGGCCGCAGCTAAGGAGTTCGCGTGAGATCCACCCCCCACAGACGCACCACGGCCACGGCCGCCCTCGTCGTCGCGGCGGCGATGCTCGCCGTCGCCGTCCCGGGCACCCCGGCGATCGCACGCGGTGACGGCGGAGAAGGCACCGTCCGTCCCGCGGCCGCGAAGCCGGACCGCGGGTCCCTGCCCGCGAAGCTGACCCCCAGCCAGCGCACGTCCCTCATCCGCAAGGCCGAGAAGGCCGTGGACACCACCGCCGACCGCCTGGACCTGGGCGGCAAGGAGGAGTTGAAGGTCCGCGACGTCGTCAAGGACGCCGACGGCACCGTGCACACCCGCTACGAGCGCACCTACGCCGGACTGCCCGTGCTCGGCGGGGATCTGGTCGTCCACGCCGCGAAGTCCGGTGCGGTCGAGAGCGTCACCCGGGCCTACAAGCCCGCGTTGAAGGTGTCCGACCTCAGCCCCGCGGTCAGCAGGGCCACCGCCGAGAAGCAGGCGCTCACGGCCGCGAAGAAGGAGGGGTCCACCAAGGCCGCTCCGGACAGCAGCCGCAAGGTCGTCTGGGCCGCGAAGGGCACCCCGACCCTCGCCTACGAGACGGTCGTCAGCGGCTTCCAGCACGACGACACGCCCAGCGAACTGCACGTCATCACCGACGCGCAGACCGGCAAGAAGCTGTTCGAGTACGAGGCAGTGCACACCGGCACGGGCAACACCCGCTACAGCGGGACGGTCGACCTCGGCTCCAGCCAGTCGGGCTCCTCGTACACGCTGACCGACGCGGACCGGGGCAACCACCGGACGTACAACCTGAACCGGGGCTCCTCCGGGACGGGCACGCTGTTCAGCGGGAGCGACGACGTCTGGGGCGACGGGACCACCGCCGACCTGGAGACCGCCGGTGCGGACGCGCACTACGGGGCCGCGCTGACCTGGGACTACTACAAGAACATCCACGGCCGCAACGGACTGCGCAACGACGGGGTCGCCCCGTACAGCCGGGTCCACTACGGCAACAACTACGTCAACGCGTTCTGGCAGGACACCTGCTTCTGCATGACGTACGGCGACGGGTCGGGCAACGCCAACCCGCTCACCTCGATCGACGTGGCCGCGCACGAGATGACGCACGGTCTGACGTCGGTCACCGCCAACCTCGTCTACAGCGGTGAGTCCGGCGGGCTGAACGAGGCGACCTCCGACATCTTCGCCGCCGCCGTGGAGTTCGCCGCCGGCAACTCCGAGGACGTCGGGGACTACATGGTCGGCGAGAAGATCGACATCAACGGCGACGGCACGCCGCTGCGTTACATGGACAAGCCCAGCAAGGACGGCTCCTCGCGCGACTACTGGTCCTCCACGCTCGGCAACATCGACGTGCACTACTCCTCGGGCCCGGCCAACCACTGGTTCTACCTGGCCTCCGAGGGCAGCGGCGCGAAGGTCGTCAACGGTGTCTCCTACGACTCACCGACCTCCGACGGACTTCCGGTGACCCCGATAGGCCGCGAGGCCGCCGAGAAGATCTGGTTCCGGGCGCTCACCACGTACATGACGTCCACGACCAACTACGCGGCCGCGCGCACCCAAACCCTGCGGGCCGCCGCCGACCTGTACGGGCTCGGCTCGGTGACCTACAACAACACCGCCAACGCCTGGGCCGCGATCAACGTCGGCTCCCGGATCCTCGACGGTGTGACGGTCGTACCGCCGGCCGCCCAGTACACCCTGACCGGGCAGGCGGTCACCCTCGACGTCCAGGCGTCGTCCACCAACGCCGGCGCCCTGTCGTACGCGGCCACCGGCCTGCCGGACGGGCTGTCCATCGACGCCGCCACGGGACGCATCTCGGGCACCCCGACCACGGCCGGGAACTGGACGCCGACCGTCACCGTGACGGACGCGGCCGGAAAGACCGGGACGGCGAGCTTCGCCTGGCGCGTGGACGAGGAGGGGAACCAGTCGGTGTTCGAGAACACCGCCGACTACCAGATCCCCGACAACTCCACCGTCGAGTCCCCGATCAACGTCAACCGGGCCGGAGCGGCGCCCGGCACGCTCACCGTGGACGTGAACATCGTCCACACCTGGCGCGGTGACCTGGTCGTCGACCTCGTGGCCCCGGACGGGACGGCCTACCGGCTGAAGAACTCCTCGTCGTCCGACTCGGCCGACAACGTCATCGCGACGTACACGGTGGACGCCTCCTCCGAGACCGCCGCGGGCACCTGGAAGCTGCGGGTGCAGGACGTGGCCAGCCTCGACACCGGTTACATCGACAGCTGGAAGCTGACGTTCTGACGAACCGTCGACTCCCGGTGCGCTGAAGCACCTCAGCTGCCGAGCGGTCGGTCCTGCGCCTGCGGGACCGGCCGCTTCGCCGTGTCGCCCTCCGCGTCGATGTGCGGCATCACCCGGTCCAGCCAGTGCGGGGTCCACCAGGCGTGGCGGCCCAGGAGCGTCATCACGGCGGGGACCATGAGCAGCCGTACGACCGTGGCGTCGATGAGGACGCTGACGGCGAGCCCCAGACCCAGCATCTTGACCACGATGTTGTCGCTGACGATGAACGCGGCGAAGACGCTGACCATGATCAGGGCGGCGCAGGTGATGACACGGGCGGTGATCTCCAGGGCGTGGGCCACGGAGGCGCGGGCGTCACCGGTGCGCAGCCAGGCCTCGTGGACGCGGGAGAGCAGGAAGATCTCGTAGTCCATGCTGAGGCCGAAGATGATGGCGAACATCATCATCGGGACGTAGCTCTCGATGGGCACCTTGCCGTGGACGCCCAGGGCGGGTCCGCCCCAGCCCCACTGGAAGACGGCGACGACGACGCCGTACGAGGCGGCGATGGACAGGACGTTCAGGACGGCCGCCTTCACCGCGACCAGGAGGCCGCGGAAGACGGCGAGGATGATCAGGAAGGCGAGGGCCACGACCACGGCGATGATGACGGGCAGCCGGCTCGCCACGAGGTCGCGGAAGTCGACCTGGGAGGCCGTGGTGCCGGTGACGTACCCCTCGGCCTTCGTGCCGGCGACCGAGGCGGGCAGGGTGTCGTCGACGAGGCGGTTGGTGAGGTCCGTGGTCTCGGCGCTCTGCGGGGACTGCGCGGAGTAGACCGTGCCCACCAGGACGTCCCCGTCCTGGGTGGGGGTCAGCGGGGTGACCGCGTGGGCGCCCTGGACCGCGTCGAGCTTCTTCTGCGCGGTGCTCTGCAGGCTCTGGCGGTCGGACGACGGCACCGAGGTCTGGTCGATGACGACCGTGAGCGGCCCGTTGGAACCCGGGCCGAAGGCGTCGGTCATCAGGTCGTAGGCACGGCGGTCGGTGAAGGAGGTGGGGTCGGCGCCGTCACCGATGTGGCCCAGCTGGATGGAGAAGAGAGGGATCGCGAGGATCGCCACGGTCGCCAGTCCGGCTGTCAGGAACCGCCACGGGTGGTGCTCGACGCGCTGGGCGTAGCGATGCCAGGTGCCGGTGATCTCCTCCCCCGCCTCGGCGCCGGTCTCGGCGATCGGCTTGCGGAGGTGGTAACGGTCGATGCGGGTGCCGATGAGGCCGAGCAGGGCCGGGACCAGCGTGAGGGCGCCGATGATCGCGGAGACGACGGTCACGGCGGCGGCGAGTCCGAGTTTGCCGATGAAGCTCACGCCGGACGCGTACAGACCCGCGAGGGCGACGATGACCGTGCAGCCGGAGACGAGGACGGCGTGGCCGCTGGTCGAGGCGGCGCGGCCGGCCGCCCGCACCGGATCGTCGCCGTCCATGAGGTTCTGCCGGTGACGGGTGGTCAGGAAGAGGGCGTAGTCGATGCCGACACCGATGCCGATCATCGTCGCCAGGGTCGGGGAGACGGTCGCGAAGGTGGACGCGGCGGCCAGCAGACCGAGGCACGCGAGGCCGCCGACCACGCTGAGCAGGGCGGTCACCAGTGGCAGCCCGGCGGCGATGACACTGCCGAAGCCGATCACCAGGACGACGATCGCGACCGCGAAGCCGATCAGCTCGCTGATCCGGTCGTCGGCGTCGGGCCGGGCCAGTTCACCGAGCGGACCGCCGTACTCGACCTCGGCGCCCGCCGACCGCAGCGGCTGGACGGAGTCGTCCACCCCGTCGAGGTAGCCGTCGCCGAGCGTGGAGGGCTGCACGTCGAAGCGGATCGTGATGTACGCCGTCCGCTGGTCGGAGGACAGGGGGCCGACGTTCGGCTGCTGCGACTGGGACGACGACTGCGAGGTCTGACCGGAGGGCGCGGTGAGCGGGTTCTGCACCGACAGCACGTGCGGCAGTTTCTGCAGGTCGTCGACCGTCTCGGACATCTGGGAGCCGAGCGAGGTGAGGGCCTTGTCCTTGTCGTGCAGGACGATCTGGCTGCCGTAGCCGCCGGCCGCCGGATCGTGCTCCTTCAGCACGTCCAGGCCCTTCTGGGACTGCACGCCGGGCAGGGAGAAGTTGTCCGAGTAGTCACCGCCGTAGGCCCGGTTCAGCACCTGCACGGCCGCGAGGGCGACCAGCCAGGCGACGATGACGACCACGAAGTGCCGGGCGCACCACTCGCCGAGCCGCCGCAGCCTGCCCGGCGCGGCGTCGGTCCCGCCCGTCCGCTCGCCCTCGCCCTCACCTTCACCCTCACCGGAACGACCTGAGCGCATCGTCTCTCCCTCGGGAGCGATCTCCCGCATGCCATTACACGACGCCGTCGGGGGCCCGGCACCTCCGGCGGGCGCCGGTCCCCCGGATGGCGGCCCCGGCTTGACAGGCGGACGATGGGGAGGTGGGACGGCCTAACGGAAGGGAGCCGTCATGCTGGAGATCAAGACGGTCGAGAAACCGGACGAGCGGCGCGATTTCCCCCGGGGCCACCTCGAAGCGGTGCACCTGACCGGGCTCGACTTCGCCGTGGCCACCTTCGAGCCGGGCTGGCGCTGGTCGGAGTCCGTCGGCCCCATCGCGGGCACGGACAGCTGCCAGGTCCACCACAACGGCTTCGTGGTCCGTGGCCGTATGCACATTCGTATGGACGACGGCGGTGAGGGCGAGGTCGGACCGGGCGACGCCTTCGTGTGCGCGCCGGGGCACGACGCGTGGGTCGTGGGCGACGAGCAGTGCCTGGTGTACGACTTCGCCGGTCAGATGGCCCAGGACTACGCGAAGGCGAAGGACGACTGAGCCGACCCGGGTGCGCAAGGGGACGGAGGCGGTGGCGCGAGCGCCCCGCCTCCGTCGGTGTGGCCGGGGCCCGCGCCCGCGCCCGCACCCGCACCCGCACCCGCACCCGCACCCGAGGGGACCTACACCCCGCCGGATTCCCGCAGGTTGTCCAGCGTCGCGTTGGTGTCGCTCTTGAGCCACTCCACCACGTCGCTCACCTCCGGCATCGTCGCGCCGTCGTCGTAGGTGGAGCCGTAGGCGCTCCACCGCATCTCGTACGTCATCCAGCCGTCGCGCACCGCGAGGGTCGCCGCCCGGCTGCCGCTGTTGTCGTCCCCGGACGTGGTGTCCTCGGTGACGAGATACGCCTCGTCACCGAAGCCGGAGACCTTGTCCACGTCGTAGTCCTCGTACCGCTGGTCGTACTCGGACCACTGGGCGGTGAACTCGGGGCCGGGGTCGGTCTTCTTGTGGAGGTCCACCTGGACCGAGAAGTAGGCGTCGGAGAGGGAGGAGGTCGAGGACTCCCTGAGGGAGATGCTGCAGTAGCTCTCGTCGAGGGCCTCGTGCTCCAGGGAGTTGTGCACCGGCTCGGTGTCCTCCTGCGGGTACTCGTTCTTGAACGACGAGTAGTCCACCGAGGAGCAGAGGTTGGACTCGGCCTTGTACCCACGCAGGTCCGCCTCCGTGTCGCCCTTGCCAAGGCCCAGCAGGAAGACACCGCCGGCCCATGCCGCCGACGCCACGACCGCGCCCACCAGCACCCACAGCACGGCGCGCCCGCCGGCCCCGGTCGCGGGCGGCGCCCCGAGGGGCGGGTAGCCGCCCGGCGGATAGCCACCTGCCGGCTGGCCGTACGCGGAGGCCTGGGCCGGCACCGGCGGGCCGTAGACGGACGGAGACTGGGGGTTCGGGTACGGATAGGCGCTCGGGGCCGCCGCCTGGCCGGGCGTCTGCGCCGGGACCGGTATCTCCGCCTGGGTCGGTGTCGGGGCCTGAGCCGGCCCCGGCGGCTGGGCCCGCGGGTCGGGCTGCCCCGGGGGCGGCCAGGCCGGGGACGCGGACGGCTGATCCTGCGGCTGGGGCTGTGCCGGCGCACCCTCGGGGCGGTCGGTCATCGGCTTCTCCTCGTGTCGTGGTGGATGGGGTGCGGCTGCGGAGCCCGCCCGGCGGCGCCGCCGGACAGGACGGCAGGGTGCCGTGCGCGAACGCGTGGAGGAGAAATACCCGCGGCCCGATCCCTTCCATGCGGCCTCCGGAGCCTCGGCCGCACCTGAAGATCCAAGCCTCGCAGAACGCCTCCCGCGCGGTCGTCCGTGAAACTACGCACCCCGCCTACGCAACCCGGCGGACCGGCCGGGACGGGCCCGTCGTGGGGCGGGGGTCGCCGCCCGGTGCTTTCATGGATCCCATGACCAGCAGAAGTGTGGTGGTCGAGCGACGGGTCACCGCTTCCCAGGGGCGGGTGTGGGAGGCCCTGACGGATCTCGGCCGGATGGACCGGATGCTCGGCGGCGTCACCAGGATCGAGGTCCTCACGGACGGGGTCTTCGGGGTGGGCACGCGCTGGCGGGAGACCCGGCGCATGTTCGGCAAGGACGCCACCGAGGAGATGTGGGTGACCGTCAGCGAGCCGCCGGAACGCTATGTGGTGGAGGCCGAGTCGCACGGCTCCCGCTATGTCTCCGCGTGGCAGCTGCGCGCCGACGGGCCGGAGTCGACGACGATCCTGATGACGTTCTCGGCCGAGCCGACCGGTGGCGTCGCGGGTCTGCTCGCCAAGGTCATGGGTGCCGTCGGCGCCCGCGCCGTGCGCAGGGCGGTCGCGAGGGATCTCGACGACGTCGCCCGGTGGGTCGAGGGCCGCAGGAGCTGAGTCGCTCCCGCGGCCCCGCACGATCACCGTGACCGGGCGCGCGTCAGGAGTCCAGACCGTAGCCGGAGGTCACGTAGGCGCATTCCGTGTAGATGTAGCCGGGCTCCAGCTTGGCGGTGTCGGAGGCGGCGCTGGAGGCGCTGCCGCCCTTCGGCTTGTGCAGGAAGTACGTGGTGCCCACGGGCAGGCTGATCGTGCGCTGCGGGTACTTGTCGTTGCCGCTGCACGGCTTGAAGCCGCTGACGAGGGTGCTGCTCCAGCTGTAGCTGGAGCAGGTGCCGCAGCCCTTGAGCGTGAAGGTGCCGGTCACCGGGCCGGTGTACATGACCTGGATCTCGTCGGGGCTGTCGTTCTTGACGGTGACGGAGATGCTGCCGCCGGAGCGCGTCGTGGGCAGCTTCTTGCCCGCCGCCGGGACCTCCTGCGCGATCTCGGCGGCGATCGCGATCTTCTTCGCGCGTGGCGCGTTCTTGTGCTTCTTGTGTGCGCCGACGAAGTCGTTCATCGAGGTCACCGCCTCGGCGAAGTCGCCGTCGCGGTACTGGTCGACGCCGCAGGTGTAGACACCCGTGGACGCGGAGTCCTCGGCCCGTCCGGCGGCGTCGGCGAGGGCGTCGGCCACCCCGGCCTTGTCCCCCGGCAGCGCCTTGACCTGGGAGCCGAGCGTCTCCAGCTGGTCGACGGCGGTGCACGGGTCGTCGCCGCCCACGGCCTTGACCGCCTTGTCGACGGCCGCCTTCACGTCGGGCTCGACCTTCGCCGCCTGGTCGGAGTCGGGGAACGTGGTGAGGAGGTCGCTGAACTGGTCCTGCCAGCCCGCCGTGTTGCCCTCCAGGCCGGCGGAGGCGCACTCGTACAGCGAGGTGGCGAGCCGGTCGTCGGGCCAGTCGGCCAGCGAGCCGAGGTCACTCTTGCTCACGGTCTGCGGGACCGTGCGCAGGTATTCGAGGGGAGCGACGGCGTCGCAGTACTCCTGCTTCTCGTACGGGGCGCCGACCGTCGTGTAGAAGGTCTTCAGCCGGTCCGGGACCTTCTCGGCCGCCCGGGAGTCGGGGTGGTCGGTGCTGAGGTCGTCGTAGGCGGTCAGCGCCCTGCGGAACTCGGACTGGGTCGTGGAGAAGGACTCGCCGGAGGCCTTGTCCACGAGGTCGTCGGCCTTCTCCAGCCGGTCCAGGAGCATCTCCTCGACGGCTTCCTTCCGCGCGGTCTCGTAGAGCAGACCGCCCGCGACCGGTACGGCGAGGAGGAGGACCCCGAGCACGATGGCGAGCGGCGACCGCGCGGGCCACACCAGGCGGGTGCGCAGGCCCAGGAAGGCGCCGTGGACGGCGGCGAGGAGGAGGAACAGGCCATAGACGGTGAGGGTGGTGCCCGAGACGCCGTCGGGGTCGGCCGGCAGCACCGTGAAGACCAGCAGGCCGGTGGCCACCCAGCACACCAGCGTCAGGAGGGGGCGGCGGATCAGGGCGTAGCCGAGTCCGAGTCCGCTGAGGTTCAGCAGGCCCACGCCGACGGCCCGCCAGGCGTCCGCCGGGCCGGGCGGCGGACCCGGCGGCATGGGCGGCACGGGCGGCACGACGTAGCTGTGGCTCCAGCCGTCCTGGTCTCTTACCCCGTACTGATCCCCGGACATCTCGGATCCCCCCGTCAACTCCACCCGCATGGTTACGAATTGTCAGTGTACGGCCGAAAGTCGATGCCGCGACAGGCGTTTCCCGGGCACCGGCAAAGATCGGTTTCCATTTGTGACCACCGCGTGCGTGATGATCCGGAAGGGCCGTGCGCCGCACCCGGCGAGGGGCGCAGGCGTGGACCCCACAGCCTGTTGACGCACGGAGGTCACCGGCCGGTTCGCTCGGGGAGCGGGGTTTTTTCCTCCTCCTCCGGCGCACGATCCGGAGTGCGGCGGGCGGGGAACGCCTGTGCGAGGACGACGGCCGCCGCCGTGCCCGTGGTCAGGACGCCGGCCGCAAGCAGGATCCCGAGCGGGACGGCCGGATCGTACGGGGCGCGGCCGGCGTAGGCGGTGGCGGTGATCGCCGCGAAGGCGGCGGTGTAGCCGAGGGCCGGCACGGCCAGGACGGTCGCCGCTCCCCGCGGCCGGAGGCGGCCGGTGTCGCTCAGGGGCGCGAGCACCGAGAGGAGTTGGATGCCGTGCAGTCCGGCGGCGTGGGCGAGCATGCGAACGGCACCCCGAACGCGACCGGTTTGCGCCAGGACACCGCTCCCCACCACGGCTCCCGGTCCACGACCGCCACCACGCCGTGCAGGGCCCCGGAGGCCATGAGAAGTTGGCCTCGATGCCGTCGATGCCCGGCATCCGTACGTCCATCAGCACGACGTCCGGGGTCAACGCGTGGCACAGCTCCACGGCCCGTATCCCGTCGGCCGTCTCCCCGACGACCTCGATGTCCGGCGCGGTGCCGAGCGTCACGGCCACGCCGGTACACAGCACGGCGTCGTCGTCGGCCAGGAGCACTCGCACGGCCGCCCCGGCGGCGGCACGGGCGGTGACGGCAGCGGCAGTTCGACGCTGAGGGCGAACCCGCCGCCGTCGCCGACCGGGCCGTGGGCCATCGATCCGCCGTGGGCGGCGGCCCGTTCGCCGATACCGCGCAGCCCTCGTCCGGGCCGGTACCGCGGCGTAAGTCCCCGGCCGTCCACCACACGGACGAGCACGGTGTTGCCCCACCTCTGTCGGCGGGCGGTCACCTCGGCGGACCGGGCATGGCCGTGGCGCAGGGCGTTCGTCAGCGCGGCACCGACATGGCCGCCATCGGGGAGGCGGCCTTCGACCACCGCGACCGGCACCACCGCCGGGTCCTCCTTCGGGGCGAAGTACGCCAGTACGCCGGGCGGGACGAGCAGCGCGCCGAGCGCGGCCCGGCGGGGCTCGCGTAGAGGCCCGGCGCGTGGACGCCGATGAGGTTCGCGACCGGGGTCAGCGGACCGGGACCCGCCCACAGCGCCTCGACGGCGAGCCCGGCGGTGCCCACCACGAACCCGGCCAGCTGGCACGGCGCCTGAACGCCAGGCTGCCGGAGATGACCGCGCCGAGCGCGACCGTCACGGCCGGGGAGGCGTCGGTGTCGCTTCCGGCGCCCAGCCCGACGGCCACCATCGCCACGAGCACGACGGCGGCCGACGCGACATCACCCGGCGGTGGCAGCCACCGGGCCCCGACCTCCGCCATGCTCCGCCCCGAGTCGTTCGGTACAGGATCGATTCCCGTCCAAATCAACAAGGTTGGCGGAGCGTGGGTGCCCCGTCCGGCGGGTTCTCCCGGATCAGTAGGTCCCGCGCCTGACCCGGCGCAGCAGGACGATACCGGCGAGCACCGCCACGCCGCCGATCATCGCCGGCCACAACTGCGCCCCGGTCTCGGCGAGGTCGCCCGCCGCCGACTGCGACCCCTGCGATCCGGACTGACCGGCGGGCGAGGGGATGTTGGCGGCGGGCGTCGTCTGCTCGGGAGCCACGACCGCGCCACCGTCGTCAGCGCCGTCGGCATCCTTGCCGGCGTCCTTGCCCTCGCCGGGGTTGCCGCGCTGGGTCGCCTTCACCGAACCGAGGACCTGGGGCTCCTTGTCGTCGCCCTGGTTCGCCTTGTCGTCCCCGTTCCCGGGGGCCTGGGCGGTCTCGGTGGGTTCGGCCGGGCTGTCGTTCTGGTCCTGGTCCTGGTCCTGGTCGTCGTTCTGGTCCTGGTCGTTGCCCGGCTGGTCCTGGTCGTTGCCCGGCTGGTCCTGACCCTGGTCGTTGCCCGGCTGGTCCTGACCCTGGTCTTCGCCCTGGCCGTTGTCACCGCCCTGGCCCTGGTCGCCACCGTCGCCCTGGTCGCCACCATCGCCCTGGCCACCGCCATCGCCACCCTGGCCGCCACCGTTGCCGCCCTGGTCGCCGCCATCGCCCTGGTCGCCGCCGATGTCGGCCGCGTCGCACTCGCGACCGTCGTTGATGCAGTCCACCATCTCCCGCATCAGGTCCTCGTCGAAGACGTTGATGAAGTCGCCGTGGTCGGTGACGGGCTTGTGGAGCTGCTCGGGGAAGGCGTCCACCGCGAACAGCGGGGCCGTACGCCCGCCGTCCTGAAGACTCGGGGCGTCGACGTCGTAGACGATGCGCTGGACGAGCTGCGGGATGGCCTTGAAGCCGGCGCCGCAGCTGCCGTCCGCCGCGGCGAAGGCCACGTGGGTGCGGTGGTTGGCGCTGTCGATGTTGCGACCGTCCCAGCAGCTCTGGAACTTGAACGTACGCACCACGTCGCTGCCGGCGGGGCAGAGCGGGTACTTGTCCTTCAACTGCCGGTCCTCGAAGCCGGTGCAGCTCCAGGACGCGTTGGCGTTGGCCGTGCCGTTGACGAAGGCCTTGGCGTCGCCGGTGATGATGCGCAGCAGGCGCGGCATCTCCGTGACGTCGCCGCGCGGGCTGCCCTCGAACGTCATGGTGACTTGCTTGGGCGTCACGATCTCACCGACGTTGCCCTCGATGCCGCCGCCGGGAGAGTTGGCGTCCTGCTCGGCGGCGCCGTTCTGCAGGCGGATCACCGGCCAGAAGTACGAGGACCGGTCGCCCTGGTTCTCGCAGCTGGTGTCGGCGGCCGCGAGGTCCTCGTCGCTGGCGAACGCGCTGTTGCCCTGGTTGCCCACGTAGTCGTGGAAGTGGTGGGCGCCGTTGGAGACGCCGGGGGCGACGATGACGTTGTCCGAGTTGAACAGGCCGCCCGCGTTCACGCCGCAGTCGGTGCTGAAGGAGCCGGTGGAGCCGTCCTGTCGGCGGCCCCCGTCGCCCGCGTTCGGCTGGACGGTCGTGATGTCGGCGTAGTCCGCGGCCACCGGACCGTTGCCGGCCTGACCGCCGTTGCCCTGGCCCTGATCGCCCTGCTGGCCGCCCTGGTCCTGACCGTCACCGCCGTCGTTCTCACCGCCGCCGTTCTGGTCGTCCCCGTTCTGGTCGCCGCCGTTCTGGTCGCCGCCGTTCTGGTTCTCGGCGGGGCGCAGTTCGCAGGCGGCCAGGGAGTCGAGACCGTCGGGGCGGTCGCCGACACGGTCGATGGCGATCGCGATCCGCTCGATCGTCGCCGCCCGCTTCTCCTTGAGCGGGTTCATGATCGCGTTGTCGGCGAAGCCGCCGTCCTGCTGCTGGGCCTGGGCGGAGTTCTGCAGCCGCTGGTAGGCCTCGGCTATCTGCTGGTCCAGGGCGGCGAGTTCCTTGTCGACCTCGGCCCGTGCCCCGTCGGGCACCTCCGTCAACGCGTCGCCGACGTCCGGACAGTCGATCGTGCCGGCGGCGGAGTTGACCTGCTGGACGGAGTCGTCTGCCGCGTCCTCCTCGGTGGCCGACGCGTAGACATTGACGGCCACGAGGCCGCCTCCGCCCAAGATCAGCGCGATCGCGGCTGAGGTCGCGCGCCGTGCTCCTGATGGGCGTCTGCGCCTGGTGGTGCGTCCCACGGATAGCTCCTACAACGTCGGATCGGGTCCGGGCATGAAAAACCCCAGCCCAATACGGAGCCGGACGCCGAAGTGTTCAAACGCCTCGTAAATTCACAGGAAGATGACAGGTAGCGGTAAGTCACACATGGTCAAAGCGGCAGCAAGCGCTCTCCCCGCCGTTTCGTCGGCGGCACCGGCCGTGACCGCGCGTGACCCCCTCTCGCCTCCGGGCGCGTGGCAGTGTAGACATGGGCACATGGTGCGTCTCCTGGGTCGATCTCGCTCTCAGTCGACCCGCCGCCCCCAGGGCCGGCCCGCGCAGGGCCCGGACGACCGCGCCCGACGGGTACGGCACGGATCCGACGGCGGCGCGGACCGGGATCCGGAACACCGCGGGGGCCCGCTCGCGAGGCTGCGGTCGGCGGTGGGCGGGCGCAGCGTCGCCGGGCAGGTCTTCCTGCTCCAGGTCGTGATCGTGCTGGTCCTGGTCGTGTCGGCCGTGGTGGCGCTGGTCCTTCAGGTGCGGCACGACAGCAGCGAGGAAGCGCACAACCGTTCGCTCGCCGTGGCGGAGACCTTCGCCAACGCGCCGGGCACCCGGGAGGCGCTGGCCGCCGACGATCCGACGGCGATCCTCCAGCCGAGGGCCGAGGCCGCCCGAGTGCAGTCCAAGGTCGACTTCATCGTCGTGATGAACACCGACGGGATCCGCTACACCCACCCGAAGCCGGACCGCATCGGCAAGCAGTTCGTCGGCACCCTCGGGCCGGCGCTGGAGGGCGAGTCCTTCACCGAGGAGGTCAACGGCACCCTCGGCCCCCTCGTCCAGGCCGTGGTGCCGGTCAAGGACCCCGACGGCAAGGTCGTGGGCCTGGTCTCGGCCGGGATCACCACCGAGAACGTGGGCGGGGCCGCGGAACAGCAGCTGCCCCTGGTGCTGATCGCCGCCGCCGCGGCCCTCGCGCTGGCCACGGCGGGCACGGCGCTCGTCAGCAAGCGGCTCCTGCGCCAGACCCACGGCCTCGGCCCGTCCGAGATGACCCGCATGTACGAGCACCACGACGCGGTGCTGCACGCCGTGCGGGAGGGTGTGATCATCGTCGGCGGCGGAGGCAGACTGCTGCTCGCCAACGACGAGGCGCACCGTCTGCTCGACCTCCCCTCGGATGCGGAGGGACAGGACGTCCACGCCCTGGGCCTGGAATCCCCCATGGCCGACCTGCTGGCCTCGGGGCGCGTCGCCAACGACGAGGTGCACCTGGTCGGCGACCGGCTGCTCGCCGTCAACCAGCGGGCCACCGATCTGCAGGGCGAACCCTCCGGCAGCGTCGCCACCCTCCGCGACTCCACCGAGCTGCGCGCCCTGTCCGGCCGCGCGGAGGCGGCCCGGGAGCGTCTGCGGCTGCTCTACGACGCCGGAGTGGGCGTCGGCACCGGCCTGGACGTGACCCGCACCGCCGAGGAACTGGCGGAGGTGGCCGTCCCCCGGTTCGCGGACTTCGTCACCGTGGACCTCGCCCCTGCGACGCTCAACGGCGACGAGCCCGACACGGTCACCACCCTGCGCCGTACGGCGTGCAGCGGCATCCGCAAGGACGCGCCGCTGTACAAGGTGGGCGAGCGGATCGACCTCGTCGCCTCCTCGCCGCAGGCCCGCAGCATCGACAGCGGCACGTCGACCCTGGTGACCGACCTCAGCCGGGCCACCGGCTGGCAGGCGCAGGATCTCGAACGGTCCGCGCAGGTCGTCCAGTACGGCATCCACTCCCTGATCACCGTGCCGTTGCGGGTGGGCCAGCTGGTGATGGGCGTCGCCAACTTCTGGCGCTCGGAGAAGCCCGAGCCCTTCGACCAGGAGGAACTGGCGCTCGCCGAGGAACTCGTCGCGCGGGCGGCGGTCTCCATCGACAACGCGCGCCGGTACACGCGCGAGCACACGATGGCCGAGACCCTGCAGCGCAGCCTGCTGCCGCGCAACCTCCCCGAACAGAGCGCCCTGGACGTCGCCTACCGCTACCTGCCGGCGCAGGCCGGGGTGGGCGGGGACTGGTTCGACGTCCTCCCGCTGTCCGGCACCCGGGTCGCGGTCGTCGTGGGCGATGTCGTGGGTCACGGGCTGCACGCCGCGGCCACGATGGGGCGGCTGCGCACCGCCGTGCACAACTTCACCGCGCTGGACCTGCCCCCGGACGAGATCCTCGGGCTGCTGGACGAGATGGTCAGCCGTATCGACCAGGACGAGGCGGTGCTGGACGGCACCGCCCCGATCACCGGGGCGACCTGTCTGTACGCGATCTACGATCCGGTCTCGCGGCGCTGCGACGTCGCCCGGGCCGGCCATCCGCCGCTCGCGGTGGCCCGCCCCGACGGCACCGTCGAGTTCCCCGACCTGCCCGCCGGTCCGCCGCTCGGCCTGGGTGGGCTGCCCTTCGAGACCGCCGGGCTGGAGCTGGAGGAGGGCAGTCGGCTGGTGCTCTACACCGACGGCCTCGTCGAGCACCGGGAGCGGGACATCGACGACGGCCTCGAACTGCTGCGCACCGCGCTGACCGGGGCCGACACCTCCCCGCAGGGCACCTGTGAGGCCGTGCTCGACGCGCTGCCGCCGAGCCGGGCGAGCGACGACATCGCGCTGATCGTCGCCCGCACCCGGGCGCTGGACGGCAGCCGCGTCGTGGAGTGGGAGGTGCCCGACGACCCGGCGGCCGTCCGCCGGGCCCGCTCCGACGCCACCCGGCAGCTGGCCGCGTGGGGCCTGGAGGAGCTGGAGTTCACCACCGAGCTGATCCTCAGCGAGCTGGTCACGAACGCCATCCGGTACGGCGGCGGACCCATCCGGGTCCGTCTCATCCACGACCGTCAGCTGATCTGCGAGGTCACCGACAGCAGCCACACCTCGCCCCATCTGCGGTACGCCGCCACGACCGACGAGGGCGGCCGGGGGCTGTACCTCATCGCCCAGCTCACCCAGCGCTGGGGCACCCGCTACTCCCCCACGGGCAAGACCATCTGGACCGAACAGGCGCTGCCCTGACGGTCCTCGACAGGCCCTGCCCGCAGGGGAGGGGTCCCCAAGCGCAAGGAGAGACCGGAGCATGCGTATCGGACTGCTCGGAACCGGCCCGTGGGCCGAGATGGCCTACGCCCCCGCGCTGAGCGCGCACCAGGAGCTGGACTTCGCGGGAGTGTGGGGCAGGCGCCCGGAGGCGGCCAAGGAACTGGCCGCACGGCACGGTGGAGTGCCGGTGTACGAGGACGTCGACGCCCTGTTCGCCGACGTGGACGCGGTCGCCGTGGCCCTGCCGCCCTCTGTCCAGGCACCGCTCGCGGCGCGGGCCGCCCGGGCCGGCTGCCATCTGCTGCTCGACAAACCCCTGGCGACGGATGTGGAGCAGGGGCGGGCCGTCGTCGAGGCGGTCGAGGATGCCGGGGTCGCCTCGGTCGTCTTCTTCACCGCCCGTTTCCAGAGCGCGATCGACGCGTGGATCACCGAACGGGCCGCCGACGGGGGCTGGTTCACCGCCCGCGCGGAGTGGTTCGGGTCGCTGTTCGACGAGGAGAGCGACAGCCCCTTCGCGCGTTCGCCGTGGCGGCGCGAGAAGGGCGGCCTGTGGGACGTGGGCCCGCACGCCCTGTCCGTGCTGCTGCCGGTCCTCGGGGACGTGGAACAGGTCGCCGCCGCCGTGCGCGGCCCCGGGGACACGGTGCATCTGATCCTTCTGCACACCGGAGGGGCGTCCAGCACGCTCACCCTCAGCCTCACGGCACCGCCCGCGGCCTCCGGCGCCACGGTCGAGCTGCGCGGCCGGACCGGGACGGCCGTCCTGCCCGAGTCCGACGAGGGTGCCGTACCGGCTCTCGTACGGGCGGGGGACGCGCTGCTGGCGGCCGCCCGTGGTGGACGCCCGCATCCGTGCGACGCGGCCTTCGCGCTGCGCGTGACGGAGCTGCTCGTCGCCGCGGAGGGGCGGTTGACCGGCTGATACGCGGGGCTCCCGAGCCACGTTCGAGTTGCCGTGTGACCGCGCCCCGCTCGGTGGGCGGGGTTCAGGGGCGGGCGCCGGTGAGGAAGCGGTCGAGGGTGGCCGTGAGCTCCGCCGGCTTCTCGACGGGGAGTTCGTGGCCGGCGTCCAGGATGCGCACCTCGGCGTCCTGGCATGCCTTGGCCATCCTCAGCATCTGGGAGACCGGGAGCTGGATGTCGTGATAGCCGTGGACGAGGAGGGTGGGCGTGCTGATCTCGCCGAGACGGTCGAGGACGTCGAAGGCCCGCATGGCGCCGTACAGGGTCATGACGACCTCGCGCGGGGTGGCCGCCGAGGCGCGGATGTACGAGCGGATCTCCTCGCGGGGGTGGCCGGGGGCGAAGGCCCGCTGGATGTTGGCGGCGACGAACAGCTTGAACGGAACGCGGGTGGAGACCGCCATCAGCAGGCCGCGGCCGCGGCTGTAGGTCATCCGGCCGATGGAGTTGACCAGGACCAGGCGCTCGACCCGCTCGGGGTGGGCGAGGGTGATCGTCTGGGAGATCATGCCGCCCATGGAGTGGCCGACGAGGACGAACCGCTCGACCTCCAGGTGATCGAGGAGAGCGAGCACGTCCCGGGCCAGCTCCTCGATCGTGCGCACCCCCGGGCCACGGCTCTCGCCGTGCCCGCGCAGGTCCAGCCGGATCACGCGCCGCTTCCCGGAGAAGTGCGCGACCTGGTGGTCCCAGCGGTGCCGGTTCGCGGTCCATCCGTGCACGAACACCAGGGGCACGCCGTCGCCGTCCCGGGGGCCCTCGTCGTCGTACGTCAGCACGGCGCCGTCGACTTCGAGCTGCGGCATGGGGGCCTCCTGCGGTGCGGTCCGGTTACTGACCGGTACGGTAGCCGCCTCCCCGGCCCCACGTCACCGGCGTCGGCCGAGGAATCTGCGCGGCGGCACGGACGACCGGGCTGGTGGCGGGGCGGCGGCGGACGGCGGACGGCCCGCGGGCCGCCGCTCCCGGCCAGCCGGCCGCGCGCCGCCGGACGGGCGCCCGCCCCGATCCCCCACCCCAGAGCGCCGCGGGAGGGAAACCACGCGCGCCCGCCGCGCCGCCCTGCTAACTTCCCCCGGTGTTCTCCCTCCAGCAACCCCCGTTCTTCACCCGGCTGCGCGACGCGCGGCGTGTGCTCGTCGCCGGTGCCGGCGGTGGGTTCGACGTGTACGCGGGGCTGCCGCTGGCCCTCGCCCTGCGCGCCGAGGGCAAGGAGGTCCATCTCGCGAACCTGTCGTTCGCCGATCTCTACGGCCTGAGCACCGACGTGTGGCTGGAGCCCGATGTCGCGGCCATCGGCCCGGAGACCGCCTTCCGGGGCGACTACTTCCCCGAGCGCGCCCTCGCCCGGTGGCTGTCCCTGCACCGGCTGCCCAGCACCGTGTACGCGCTGTCCCGTACGGGTGTGGCGCCCCTGCGGGCCGCCTACCGCGCGCTCGTCGACCATCTGGGCGGGGTGGACGCCGTCGTCCTCGTCGACGGCGGCACCGACATCCTGATGCGCGGCGACGAGCACGGGCTCGGCACACCGGAGGAGGACATGGCGAGCCTGGGCGCCGTCGCCGGGCTCGACGAGGTCCCCGAACGCCTGGTGGCATGCCTGGGCTTCGGCGTGGACGCCTACCACGGGGTCAACCACTCGCTGGTGCTGGAGAACCTGGCCGCGCTGGAGCGCGAGGGCGCCTACCTGGGCGCGTTCTCGCTGCCGCGCGACAGCCGGGAAGGCGCGCTGTACCTGGACGCGGTGGCCCACGCCCAGCGGTGCACGCCGACCCACCCGAGCATCGTCAACGGCTCGGTCGCGGCCGCCGTACGGGGCGAGTTCGGCGACGTCCGCTTCACCGACCGCACCCGCAACAGCGAACTGTTCATCAACCCGCTGATGGCGCTGTACTTCTGCGTGGACGCGGTGGGACTCGCCCGCCGCAACCTCTACCTCGACCGGCTGGAGAAGACCGAACTCACCCGGCAGATCAGCTCGGTCGTCGAGGAGTTCCGGGACGGGCTGCCCCGGCAGCGCCAGCCACGCGCCTTCCCGCACTGATCCCGCCACGCGCCCCGTCACCGGCCCTGCGGAGCGGAGTACGGGACGGATGACAGACTGGCGGCATGGAAGAACGCGCATTCGGTAGGTCGGGTCAGCACGCGTCCGTCGTCGGTCTCGGCACATGGCAGCTGGGCGCCGACTGGGGAGACGTCGACGACACGGAGGCCCTGGCGGTGCTGGAGGCGGCCGCCGAGTCGGGGGTCACCTTCTTCGACACGGCCGACGTCTACGGCGACGGCCGCAGCGAGCAGACCATCGCCACGTTCCTGCGCAGCAGGCCCGACCTCCATGTGTTCGTCGCGACGAAGATGGGCCGTCGCGTGGACCAGATCCCCGAGAACTACGTCCTCGACAACTTCCGGGCCTGGAACGACCGCTCCCGCCGCAACCTCGGCGTGGACCGCGTCGACCTGGTCCAGCTGCACTGCCCGCCCACACCCGTCTACTCCTCGGACGAGGTGTTCGACGCCCTGGACACCCTGGTCGCGGAGGAGCGCGTCGCCGCGTACGGCGTCAGCGTGGAGACCTGCGCGCAGGCGCTGACGGCGATCGCCCGCCCGAACGTGGCGAGCGTGCAGATCATCCTCAACCCGTTCCGGATGAAGCCGCTCCTCGACGTCCTCCCGGCGGCCGAGAAGGCGGGGGTCGCGATCATCGCGCGGGTTCCGCTGGCCTCGGGGCTGCTGTCCGGCAGGTACACGAAGGACACGGTCTTCGCGGAGAACGACCACCGCACGTACAACCGGCACGGCGAGGCCTTCGACCAGGGCGAGACCTTCTCCGGCGTCGACTACGCCACGGGCGTCGAGGCGGCGGTCGAGTTCGCCGGGCTGACCCCCGACGGCTACACCCCGGCCCAGCTGGCGCTGCGCTGGATCATCCAGCTGCCGGGCGTCACGACGGTGGTCCCGGGCGCCCGCACGCCGGACCAGGCCCGCGCCAACGCGGCGGCGGCCGCACTGCCGGAGCTGTCCGGGCAGACACTCACGGCGATCCGGGACCTGTACGACCGGCGCATCAAGGAGCAGGTCGAGGGCCGCTGGTAGCGCGCGGGGCGCGAGACGGCGCCGTGCGGGAGGCGGCCGGTCGGCCGCTTCCCGCACGTGGGCTCACGCCTCGCGGCCGGCGCGTCAGATACGGCCGCCCGTGAGCCGGGTGAGCGGGCCCTGCACCTGGCGTCCGGAGCGGCGTCCGACGGCGTAGGAGGCGGCGGTCAGGGCCGTCAGGCCCGCGCCCACACCGGCGGCGACGAGCTTGCGCTGGGCGATGACGGTCACGGCCGTCTTCGCGGTGGCCGCCACCTGGCCGGATGCCTGGACGACCGCCTGGCGGCCGGCCTCGACGCCCTTGGCCGCGCTGTGCACGGCCGCGCTCGTGCTGTCGGCGGCGCGCTTGGTCGCCTCGGCCGCGTGCCCGGCACCGGCCTTGACGGACGAGGCGGCGCCCTCGGTCTTGTCCGCGGCCGTCTTCGCGGACTCGGTGGCCGGAGCCGTCGCCTTGGTGGCGGTCCGGCGGGCCTTGGCGGCGGTCGTCCCGGCGGACGCGGAGTTCTCGTTCGGTTCCTTGTTCGACTGATTCATGGAGACCGCGTTGCCGTTCGACGCCGCGCCAAACACCCTGTCGAGGACCGTGTCCGCCGAGGGTCTCCGGGCCCCTCCCGCCGTCCGCCCATTCCCCCGCATGGCATAAGATCGCTTTATGAGGTCATAGACCCGACCCGTGTACCTGGTAAGGGTTGCCTTAGTTTAGGGTTGCCGTCGAGTCGCTTTTCTCCGCTCGAAGGGAACCTGAACATGCCCCGCCCTCTGCGGGTGGCCATCGTCGGAGCCGGACCCGCCGGGATCTACGCCGCCGACGCGCTGCTGAAGTCCGACGTGGCCACCGAGCCCGGTGTGTCCATCGACCTCTACGAGCGGATGCCCGCCCCGTTCGGACTGATCCGTTACGGCGTGGCCCCCGACCACCCCCGCATCAAGGGCATCATCACCGCCCTGCACCAGGTGCTCGACAAGCCGCAGATCCGTCTCTTCGGCAACGTCGACTACCCGGCGGACATCAACCTGGACGATCTGCGCGCGTTCTACGACGCCGTGATCTTCTCCACGGGCGCGACGGCCGACCGCGCGCTCGACATCCCCGGCATCGACCTCGACGGCTCCTACGGAGCGGCCGACTTCGTCTCCTGGTACGACGGCCACCCGGACGTCCCGCGCACCTGGCCCCTGGAGGCCGAGAAGGTCGCCGTCCTCGGTGTCGGCAACGTCGCGCTGGACGTGGCACGCGTCCTCGCCAAGACCGCCGACGAGCTGCTGCCGACCGAGATCCCGGCCAACGTCCACGAGGGTCTGAAGGCCAACAAGGCGCTGGAGGTCCACGTCTTCGGCCGCCGGGGCCCGGCGCAGGCGAAGTTCTCCCCGATGGAGCTGCGGGAGCTGGACCACTCCCCCAACATCGAGGTCATCGTCGACCCCGAGGACATCGACTACGACGAGGGTTCCATCGCGACCCGGCGCGGCAACAAGCAGGCCGACATGGTCGCCAAGACCCTGGAGAACTGGGCGATCCGCGACACCGGCGACCGCCCGCACAAGCTGTTCCTGCACTTCTTCGAGTCGCCCACCGAGATCCTCGGCGAGGACGGCAAGGTCGTCGGCCTGCGCACCGAACGCACCGCCCTGGACGGCACCGGCAACGTCAAGGGCACCGGCGAGTTCAAGGACTGGGACGTCACCGGCGTGTACCGCGCGGTCGGCTACCTCTCGGACAAGCTGCCCAAGCTGCCCTGGGACGTCGCGTCGGGCACCGTCCCGGACGCGGGCGGCCGGGTCATCGAGGAGACCGGCGCGCACCTGCAGTCGACGTACGTCACCGGCTGGATCCGGCGCGGTCCGGTGGGCCTCATCGGACACACCAAGGGCGACGCCAACGAGACGGTCGCCAACCTGCTGGACGACTTCGCGAACGGGCGGCTGCACGAGCCGTCCGCGCCCGCCCCGGAGGCCGTCGACGCCTTCCTCGCGGAGCGTGAGGTGCGCTTCACGACGTGGGAGGGCTGGTACAGGCTCGACGCCGCAGAGAAGGCGCTGGGCGAGCCGCAGGGCCGGGAGCGCGTGAAGATCGTCGAGCGTGAGGACATGCTGCGGGAGAGCGGCGCGTAGGCCCTCCACCGACGGGCGGGGGGAACTGCGGACCGTGGTCGAGCCTGTGGGTCGTCCGTGGCCGGGCGCGCGGTTCCCCGCGCCCCTTTCAGGGGCCCGCGGCCCCAGGGGCATAAGCTCGTCCAATGGCCAAGTACTACGACGTGCATCCCGACAACCCCCAGCCGCGTGCCATCTCCCAGGTCGCCGACAGCATTCGTCAGGGCGGGCTGATCGCCTATCCGACGGACTCCTGCTTCGCGCTGGGGTGCCAGCTGGGCAGTCGTGACGGCATCGAGCGGATCCGCACGATCCGGCAGCTCGACGACCGGCACCACTTCACCCTGGTGTGCGAGAACTTCGCGCAGCTGGGTCAGTTCGTCCACGTCGACAACGACGTGTTCCGCGCCGTGAAGGCGTCGACGCCCGGCAGTTACACCTTCATCCTCCCCGCGACGCGGGAGGTGCCCCGCAAGCTCCTCCACCCGAAGAAGAAGACCGTCGGGGTGCGCATCCCCGACCACCGCGTGGTCCAGGCCCTGCTCGCGGAGCTGGGCGAACCGCTCGTCTCCAGCACCCTGCTGCTGCCCGACGAGGAGGAGCCGCTGACGCAGGGCTGGGAGATCAAGGAGCGCCTGGACTACCTGGTCGACGCGGTGGTGGACTCGGGTGACTGCGGCACGGAGCCGACGACCGTCATCGACTTCTCCAGCGGCGAGGCGGAGATCATCCGCAAGGGCGCGGGCGACACGTCACGGTTCGAGTGATCCCGCGGGCGGCGGCCGGGATCAGGTCTGCCGCAGCGGCTCGTAGGCCTCGGCGCTCAGCCCGAACGTCCAGGCCACCCCTGCGCGGGCCGTGGTGGTCGCGGGCGGCACCCGCAGCCAGTAGGTACGGCTCGTGCCGTCCGGCTCCGGCGTGGAGTTGACGACCTCCACCATCACCACGTCCTCGTCACCGGGCAGGGCTATGCGCCACAGCACACCCGTCTCGTCGCGGTGCACCGGCTTCGCCCCGGACTCCTCCAGATAGCGGTCGTAGCCGTAGAACTCCAGCATCACGCGGCGCAGCTCCGCGTTCTCCTCCGCCCGGATCTCCGCCGGGGTCAACGAGCCCAGCCGGTCGAGGAACGCGCCGGGAACGGGCAGCCCGCGCCAGGCGTGCAGGGCGAATCCGTCGGCGTAGGCGAGCGCGGGCCCGTCGCCCCGGTCCAGCCGGCCCGCCTCGTCGCGGTGCAGCTCCACGGGCCGCTCGGCGACGACCGCGAGCTCCTCGTACGGCCACCACCAGCCAGCCGTGCGGGCCACCTCGGCCAGTCCGTCGAGGCCGGGGGCCGCGTCGAACGCGGACAGCCAGGCCGCGTCGTGCTGACCGAGGACGGCGTCCAGGAGGAGCAGCCGGATGCCGGTCTCCTCCTTGCGGTCGGCGGGTGCCAGCGCCTCGACGACTCCGGTGCGGACGCGGTCGATCAGCGGCCGGGTGGTCTCCCACAGGTCGGCGCCCGTCGCCCGCCAGTGCTCGCTCCAGCCGGTGGGGCCCAGCCGGGTGTGCAGCCGGGCCCGCTCGGCGGCGACGGTCCCGTTGCGGACCGCGTCACGGACGCTCGCCCCGGTCGCCGGCAGTACCTCACCGCCCGGTGCCGGTGCCCCCGACAGCAGCCGTACCGCCTCCAGGGGCGAGCGGACCCACACGATCCGCCCGGGCTCCCGCAGCCCCGCCCGTCGGTAGGCCAGGCGCACGCCCGCCTCCGCCCGTGCCCGGTCGCCCGCCCCCGTGGCCGCCGCCACCGCCCGCCAACTCGTCCGTTCCGTCACGCCGTTCCTCCAGGATTCTCAAGTCCGTCCCCGCGGGCCGCCGTGGGCCACGGCCGCCCTCCTGCCCACCGGCTCAGTCGGCGACGATCCGCACCGACCCCGGTACGTACTCGCGCTGCCGCACGACGCGGTACCAGCCCTTGGGCAGGGAGATGGCCGCGTGCTCCTCGTGGACGACGCGGGCGCCCTGCGGCACGTGCAGCAGCATCGGCCCGAACGCGCCCGCCTCGCGGACGAGACGGCCGGGGCCGACCACGGCGTGGGCGTGGCCGGTGACCTCGCCGAGGGCGAGGACGAGCCGCCCCCGGCCGTCGCGCGGCTCCGAGGCGGCGTCGAGCGCGCCGCCGGGCACGGCGCTCTCGGCCAACGGCGCGATCAGGACGTCTCCTTGCCGGTACATGGGTCTCCCTCCCGTCGGGCACTCGCTGTGCCACGACAGGACCGTAGGGGCAGCCACTGACAACCGGCCCGCGCCCGCCCGTTCGCCGGGGCGCGGACCGATGTTCGTCCACAGGACGGGGGTCCGCCGCACACGTTGTCAGTCGGACTTGGTAGAACTCCCCTACCCGGCGGCGCCACGCGCTCCGGGTGCGCGACGGGCGGACCGGACAGGGATTCGGCGCCGCCCACGGACATGGAACGAAGGGGCGGGCGCACATGACCATCGGGAGCCATCTGGAGGAGTTCCACGGCCTGCCGGTCCACCGCTTCCCGAAGTCGGTGGAGAGCCCGCAGGGCGCCGGGCACCTGCCCGCTCCCGAGTCGGTGGCCTGGAGCATCGCCGTGGAGTCCTACGACAGCGAGGAGTCGTGGGAGGAGGCGTTCGCCAGGTTCCTCGCCTGCGTCGACACCGAGAAGGTGCGGGCGCTGATCGTGGGGGCCTGGAGCGACGCCTACGACAACGGCCCCGAGGCGATCGTCGAGGCCCTGGTCGCGGCGAAGGACCGGCTGCCCGCGCTGCGCGCCCTCTTCCTCGGCGACATCGTGATGGAGGAGTGCGAGATCTCCTGGATCAACCAGGGGGACGTGAGCCCGCTGCTGGAGGCCTTCCCGGAGCTGGAGGAGTTCGGGGTGCGCGGCGGCCAGGGGCTCGGCTTCCCGGCGCTGCGGCACGAGCGGCTGCGGACCCTGACGGTCGAGACCGGCGGCATGCCCGTCGAGGCCGTCCGGGGGGTCGCGGGCAGCGACCTGCCGGCCCTCGTCGAGCTGGACCTGTGGCTCGGCACGTCCGAGTACGGGGGCGACTGCGAGGTGGCCGACCTGGCGCCGATCCTCGCGGGCACCCGCCTGCCGGCCCTCAAGCACCTGGCCCTGCGCAACAGCGAGATGCAGGACGACATCTGCGCCGCTCTGGCCTCGGCCCCCGTGGTGGCCCGCCTCGACGTCCTCGACGTGTCCATGGGCGTCCTCACCGACGACGGCGCGACCGCGCTGCTCACGGGCCAGCCGCTGACCCACCTCACCACGCTGGACCTGCACCACAACTACCTGAGCCCGGCGCTGCGCGACCGCCTCCGGGACTCCCTGGAGGCCGAGGGGGTCCAGGTCGACGCCGACGCCGACGACGCCGAGTCGGACGAGGAGGAGGACGGCACGGTCTGGCGGTTCGTCGCGGTGGGCGAGTGAGCGCGTAGGCGTTCGCGGGCGAGAGGGGGGCACATGTCCGGATGGAGCGGTGCGGCGGGGGCGGGTCCCGGCCCGTACCGGTGGGTGGTCGTCGGGAACGGGGAGAACCGGCGGGTCGGGCTGTTCGTCGCGGCGGCCGAGGCGGCCGGCGTCGGCACGCCGCGGGTGGTGCAGTGGCGGGACGTGCTGCGCGACGGCGGCCACACGTTCGCCGACGACGAGGTCGTACGGCTGGACTCACCCGGCGAGAACGCCGAGGTGGACCGGCTGCTGCGGGGCGTCGACGATCCCACGCGGGTGGAGGGCTCGGCCACCTGGTACGGCCGTTTCCTGACCGCGGTGGAGTCCTTGAGGGGCGGGCTGCGGCTGGACGATCCGGCGGATCTGCCGGTGCTGTTCGACAAGCGGCTGTGCCACGCCCGGCTCGATGCGGCGGGCGTCCCGGTGCCCCCGTCGCCCACCTCGGGCGGCGCGCGGCCGGTGCGCGGCTGGGACGACGTACGGGCGGCGATGCGGGAACACGGCATGCCGCGTGTCTTCGTGAAGCCGGCCCACGGGTCCTCCGCGTCCGGGGTGCTGGCCGTGGAGTCGTCGGCGAGCGGGCGGATCAGGGCCACCACCTCGGTGGAGGTCGCCGCCGACGGCCGGCTGCGCGCCCCGCTCCGGCTGCACAACTCGCTGCGTGTGCGGCGCTACGCGGACGAGCGGGAGATCGCCGGCATCGTCGACGCCCTCGCGGCCGACGGGCTGCACATCGAGCGGTGGCTGCCGAAGGCGTCCGCGCACGGGAGGTCCGCCGATCTGCGGGTGCTGGTCGTGGCGGGCCGGGCCACGCACGCCGTCGTGCGCACCAGCCGCTTCCCGATGACCAATCTCCATCTGGGCGGGGCCCGGGGCGATCTCACGTCGGTCGTGGACGCGGCGGGAGACCGTTGGCGGCAGGCGCTCGACATCTGTGAGCGGGCCGCCGCCTGCTTCCCCGGCACGCTGAGCGTCGGGGTGGACCTGCTGCCGGCGATCGGCTGGCGCCGGTTCGCCGTGGGCGAGGTCAACGCCTTCGGGGATCTGCTGCCCCGGCTGACCGGGCTGCCGGGCGGTCCGGCGGAGGGCCTGGACACCTACGCGGCACAGCTCGCGGCGGTGCGCGCCGCAATGTCCCCGGCCCCCTCGCCCCTCCCCCGCGCAAGGCCCCAGGCAAGGAAAGACCATGCACCCTTCTGACCCGGCCGACACCGGGGGTCCGGCAGGGACGGCCCACCGGCCGTCCGAGACGGCTCCGGCACCCGACATGAACGAGGTCGTGGGCCGCGACGACCTGCTGCTGCTCACCCTCGACACCCTGCGGTACGACGTGGCGGTGGAGCTGGCCGCGGCGGGCCGGCTGCCGAACCTGGCCGGGCATCTGCCGGGCGGCACCTGGGAGAAGCGGCACGCGCCCGGCAGCTTCACCTACGCCTCGCACCAGGCGATGTTCGCGGGGTTCCTGCCGACCCCGGCCGCACCGGGGCCGCATCCGCGGCTCTTCGCCGGCCGGTTCGCCGGCAGCGAGACGACCGCGGGGCGCACCTTCGTCTTCGACAGCCCCGACCTGGTGTCGGCGCTCGCCGAGCGCGGCTATCGCACGGTGTGCGTCGGCGGTGTCGGCTTCTTCAACAAGCAGGGGGCCCTCGGCAGCGTCCTGCCGGGCCTGTTCCAGGAGAGCCACTGGGAGCCGGAGTTCTCCGTGGCGTCCCCGACGTCCTTCGAGTCCCAGGTGGCCCGCGCCGAGCGGATCGTGGCCGAACTGCCCGCCGGGCAGCGGCTGTTCCTGTTCCTCAACGCCTCGGCGCTGCACCAGCCGAACTGGTTCCATCTGCCGGGCGCCACCCGCGAGGCGGGCGACAGCCGGGTCACGCACGCGGCGGCCCTGGAGTACATCGACCGGCACGTCGGACGCCTCTTCGCGGCGATGAGTTCGCGGCGCCGCTGCTTCGCCGTCGTCTGCTCCGACCACGGGACCGCCTACGGCGAGGACGGCTACACCGGACACCGGCTCGGCCACGAGGCCGTGTGGACCGTCCCCTACAGCCACTTCTTCCTGGAGCCGCCCGCATGACCGCCACCGACACCGCGACCGACCCCCACACCGACACCGACACCGACACCGACACATCGCGGCGTCCCTATCAGCACTACGTGTACGCCTACCCGCACAAGACGGCGTACCGGGAGCTGCCCGGCCGACCGCGGCTCGCGGAGCTGTGGGCCGGGGAGTCCCGGCAGGCGCTCTCGCTGTACGCGCACATCCCGTTCTGCGAGGTGCGCTGCGGCTTCTGCAACCTCTTCACGCGCATCGGCGCGCCGGACGGGCTGACCGGCCGCTATCTGGACGCCCTCGAACGGCAGGCGATCGCGGTGCGGGAGGCCCTCGGGGACGCGGAGCCGGTGCGGTTCGCGAACGCCGCGTTCGGCGGTGGCACGCCGACCTATCTGGAGGCCGCCGAGCTGGAGCGGCTGTGCGACATCGCCGAGCGGCATCTGGGTGCGGACCTGCGGGCGATCCCGCTGTCGGTGGAGGCCTCCCCCGCCACCGCGACGGCCGACCGGCTGGCGGTACTGGCCGAGCGGGGCACGACCCGGCTGAGCCTAGGTGTGCAGAGCTTCGTGGCGGAGGAGGCCCGCGCGGCCGTACGCCCGCAGCGGCGGTCCGACGTGGAGGCGGCGCTGGCCCGGATCCGCGACGCCGCCCTGCCGGTCCTCAACATCGACCTGATCTACGGCATCGACGGGCAGACGGCGGCCAGTTGGCGGCTGTCCCTGGACGCGGCCCTCGCCTGGCGGCCGGAGGAGATCTACCTCTATCCGCTGTACGTCCGGCCGCTGACCGGACTCGGCCGCCACGCGGACCCGGCGGTCGCGGACCGCGCCTGGGACGAGACCCGGCTGCGGCGCTACCGCGAGGGCCGCGACCATCTGCTCACGCACGGCTACGAGCAGGTCTCCATGCGGATGTTCCGCCGCACGGACGCGCCGCCGCAGGGCCCGGACGACTACGCCTGCCAGACCGACGGCATGATCGGCCTGGGCTGCGGCGCCCGGTCGTACACGTCGAGGCTGCACTACTCCTTCGACTACGCGGTCGGCATGAGCCGGATCCGCACGATCATCGACGAGTACACGGCCACCGAGGACTTCGGCCGCGCCGTGCACGGCCGCGCGGTCGACGAGGACGAGGCACGGCGCCGTCATCTGCTGCAGTCGCTGCTCCAGGCCCGGGGGCTGCCGGTGGCGGACTACCGGCGGCGGTTCGGATCGGACCCGTACGCGGACTTCCCCGCGGAGCTGGAGCTGCTGGCCGGGCGCGGCTGGCTGACGGAGGCGGGCGAGGGGATGCTGCGCCTGTCCGCCGAGGGACTGGCCCACTCCGACGCGATCGGGCCCGGCTTCTTCTCGCCCGCCGTCCGGGCCGCGATGACCGAGTACGAGCTGCGGTGACGGAGCCCATGGACCTGACGATCCTGTACCGGGGCCCTCTCGCCTCCTGCGACTACGACTGCCCGTACTGCCCGTTCGCCAAGCGCCGTGACTCCACGGACCGGCTGCGGGCCGACCGCGCGGCCCTCGACCGCTTCACCACCTGGGCCCGGGAGCAGACCGGTGACCGGCTCTCGGTCCTCTTCACGCCGTGGGGCGAGGGGCTGGTGCGCTCCTGGTACCGCGAGGCGCTGGTCGGCCTCTCCCACGAGCCGCACATCGACCGGGTGGCGATCCAGACGAACCTCAGCTGCCGTACGGAGTGGCTGGCGCGGGCCGACCGGGACACGGTGGCCCTGTGGTGCACGTACCACCCGGGGCAGACCCCGTACGAGCGGTTCCTCGACAAGACGCGGCGGCTGGCCGGGATGGGCATCCGGTTCAGCGTGGGGGTCGTCGGGCTGCCCGAGCATCTGGAGGACGCGCGCCGGCTGCGCGGGGAGCTGCCGCAGGAGGTGTACCTGTGGGTGAACGCCGCCGAGGGGCACACCTACACCGACGAGGAGGCGGCGGTGTGGAGCGGGCTGGACCCCCTCTTCCCCTTCAGCCGTCATCCGCACCGCTCGGCGGGCCGGGCCTGCCGTACGGGCTCCACGGTCGTGTCGGTGGACGGCACGGGGACGGTGCGGCGCTGTCACTTCGTCAAGGCGGAGCTGGGCAACCTCTACGACGGTTCCTTCCGGGCGGCCCTCGCCCCCCGCCCGTGCCCGCTGTCCGTCTGCGACTGCCACATCGGCTACGTCCATCTGGAGACACTGCCCCTGTACGACGTCTTCGCGGGCGGCGTCCTGGAACGCGTACCGACGGTGGAGGCGCGACAGGTGATCGGAAAGCGAGTGGGTTCATGACCTCGGCGGTCGACGGCGGCGCGTGGATCCGCCGGTTCCGGCCCGCCCCCGAGGCGGCGGTCCGGCTGCTGTGCCTCCCGCACGCGGGCGGCTCGGCGAGTTCCTGCCTCGCCATGGCGCGCGCCCACGCCCCGGCGGCCGAAGTGCTGGCCGCGCAGTACCCGGGGCGTCAGGACCGCTACGCCGAGCCGCCGTCGCGGAGCATCCGGGAGCTGGCCGAGCGGGTCGTCGAGGCCGTCGGCGGGGACGACGGCCGTCCGCTCGCCCTCTTCGGCCACAGCATGGGCGCGGTGGTCGCCCACGAGGCGGCGCTGCGGCTGGAGGCGGCGGGCCGGGCCCCGGTCCGGCTGTTCGTGTCGGGGCGGCGCGCTCCCTCCACGCTCGGCCACCGCGGGAGCCTGCACACGGCGAGCGATGCCGAACTCCTCGCGGCGGTACGCGCGCTGAACGGCACCGCCGGCCAGGTCTTCGAGGACGAGGAGCTGCTCCGGCTGGTCCTGCCGGCCCTGCGCGGTGACTACCGGGCCCTGGAGACGTACGAGCCGCGCCCCGGCGACCGGCTGGGCTGCCCGGTCACCGTCCTCACCGGCGACGCCGATCCCGTGACCCCGGTGGCGGACGCGCGTGCCTGGGCGGACCACACCGACGGGCCGACCGAGGTGTGCGTGTTCCCCGGCGGCCACTTCTACCTCGACGACCGGCCGGAGGAGGTCTTCGACGTCGTGCGACGGCACCTGGGGCTGTAGTACGGAGACGGCGGCGCGGGCCGGCACCCGCCGGCCCGCCGGCGGGTGTCAAGGCGACGCGTGTGCGTCACACCCGCCAGCTGTACCGGCGCTCCGGCCGTCCGGCCACCCCGTAGCGCAGGGACACGTCCGCGCTGCCGGTGCCGTGGAAGTACTCCAGGTAGCGGCGGGCGCTGACGCGGGAGATGCCGGTGAGGGTGGCGCACTCGGTGGCGGACAGGCTGCCGTCGGTGCCGCGCAGGGTGCCTTCGATGAGCTCGGCGGTCTCGACGCTCATGCCCTTGGGCAGGGCGCCGGCCGCCGAGGCGGGCGTGGCGGCTCCGGCGAGGACACGGTCGACGTCGGCCTGGCCGCGGACGACGGTGGTGAGGAGGCGGCCGCGCTGGGCGGCGTACCGCTGGAGCCGGGAGCGCAGTTCCTCGAACTCGAAGGGTTTGAGGAGGTAGTCGACGACGCCGTGGCGGACCGCGCCGCGCACGCTGTCGGCCTCCCGGGCGGCGCTGATGACCATGACGTCGCAGTCGTGGCCGGCGGTGCGCAGCCGGGGTATGACGTCGAGGCCGAAGCCGTCGGGGAGGTAGAGGTCGAGCAGGACCAGGTCGGGGCGGAGTTCGTCGACGGCCAGGACGGCCTGTTCGCCGGTGCTGGCGACGCCGACGACGCGGAACGGCTCGACGCGTTCGACGAAGGTGCGGTGGACCCGGGCCACCATGAAGTCGTCGTCGACGACGAGCACGTCGATCGGGCCGGGTGGGCTGCTCGTGCCGTTCGTGCCGCTCATGGTGTCGCTCCTTCCGCCACCGCGTCGGCGAGGTGGCTGACGGTCATGCGGGCGGTGAACATGGCCCCGTCGGGGGTGTTGGTCACCGAGATCTCCCCGCCGTGGCGTTCGCAGACCAGACGGGTGAGGGCCAGGCCGATGCCGCGTTCGCCCTCCCGCGCGGCCTTGGTGGTGAAGCCGTGGGAGAAGACCTCACGGGCGAGTTCGGGGGCCACTCCGGGGCCCGAGTCGCGGACGACGATCTCCACGCTGGAGGCGTCCTGGCGCAGCTCCACCTCGACCCAGGCCTCGTGGGCCTCGGACACGGTGGTGGTGGCGGCCGCGTCCACGGCGTTGTCGACGAGGTTGCCGACGACGGTCGCCACGTCGGCGGCGTCCTCGGGGGCGAGCCGGTCGAGCGCGGTGCTCTCCGAGACGCGCAGGATGACCCGGCGTTCGGCGGCGAGGGAGGTCTTCGCCATGAGCAGCGCGGCCACGGCGGTGTCGCGGACGCGGCGGCTGAGGGTGACGTCGAGGGAGTGGCGGTGGCGGCTCAGCGCGCGGATGTAGTGGACGACCTCGTCCTGCTCGCCGATCTGGATGAGCCCGGAGATGGTGTGCAGCTGGTTGGCGAACTCATGGGCCTGGGCCCGCAGCAGTTCGGCGGAGCTGCGGAAGGAGCCGATCTCGCGTTCGAGCCGGGCCAGCTCGGTGCGGTCCCGCAGTGTGGTGACGGAGCCGAGATGGCGCCCGTCCTTGGTGACGGTCATCCGGTTCATCACGAGAACCCGGCCCCGGCGGACGACGACCTCGTCACGCCGGTCGGCCGGGGCGTCACCGTCGCCACGGCCCTGCGCACCCCCCTCACGAGCCCCGGGCTCGCCGCCACCGGCGCTCGTCCCTCCCTCACGGCCGCCGGCCCCCGCCTCCTGCGCTCCCACGAGGACGTCCCGCAGGCGGCCCTCCACACCCAGGTCGGCCAGGCTCTTGCCGACGCAGTCCTCGGGCAGGTCGAGCAGGCGCCGGCCCATGTCGTTGGCGAGGGTGAGCCGGTGCTGGGGGTCGAGGGCGATCACTCCCTCGGCGATGCCGTAGAGCATGGCCTCGCGGTGTTCGGCGAGGCCGGCGATCTCCTGGGGCTCCAGGCCGAGGGTCTGCCGTTTGACGCGCCGGGCCAGCAGCCAGGAGCCGGCGAGACCGAGGCCGCTGGCGATGCCGAGGTAGGCGAGGAGGTAGGAGGAGGCGCCGCCGAGGCGCTGCCACACGGTCGGGGCGGCCTCGCCGATCATCACCGTGCCCAGCAGCCGGCCCAGGTCGTCGTCGACCGTCGCGCCGAGCACGGGGACCTGGGCGACCAGTTCGCGGCTGCCGTCGAAGGTCAGCGGGCCTGACCAGCCGCGGCCGGCGACAGCGCCCTCGCCGACGGGCATCGCCCGGTCGATCACGGTCGGGTCGGTGGAGCTGACGATCCGGCCGTCGGCGTCCGCGACGGTGACGGAGGTGACCCCCGACTGGGTCTGGACGGAGCTCACCAGGGGCGCCAGTGCCTCGTGCGCGACGGGCCGGGCGAGCCGGTCGCGGACCAGGGGGTTGGCGGCGAGCTGCTCGGCGAGCGCGGTGACACGACGGCCCTCGACCCGGTTGAAGGTGGCCGCCGACTGCGTGAGCGAGACCCCGGCGACCGCCAGCAGCACCACCACGACGATGGCGAGCTGGAGGACCAGCATCTCGCCTGCGAGACTATGGCGGCGGAACACCACGACGGACTCTTCTCTCGTGCCGACACGATGTCAGGCGGCTCGGGCGCCGGTTCGTGCGGTGGGTCGCACAATCATGGCGCCCGGTCCCGATCCGGGAAAGAGAGGTGTGCGGGACGTGCTCATACGGTGACAGGGGCCGTGACCACTACGACCACAACCTCCGTTGTTTGCGCAACGGAGTCGGCACCGCCCCCACGCGGGCACGATGTGGCCCAGATCACCTTCCTCCCCCTCGACCTGACCGACAGGTGGTGGCTCTCGTGCGGCTGCGCACCCCCCTCGCCCTGCTCGGGGCGGCCGCTCTCGTGCTCGTGGGACCACCGCTGCTGACGACCGGCAGCGGCGGCGAGAGAGGCACCCAGATCCCCGGCCTGCGCTTGATGGTCCCGAACACACCCGGCGGCGGCTACGACATCACGGCCCGCACGGCCGCGAAGAACGCCGAGGACGCCGGGCTCACCCACGACATCGAGGTGTTCAACCTGCCCGGAGCCGGCGGCACGGTCGGTCTGAGCCGGCTGGTCGGCGAGCACGGCAACGGCAAGCTGGCGATGTCGATGGGCCTCGGCGTCGTGGGCGCCGTCCGCTCCAACGACGCTCCCAGGACCCTCGCCGACACCACGCCGATCGCCCGCCTCACCGAGGAGCAGGACGTCGTGGTGGTCGCGAAGGACTCGCCGTACAAGACGATCGACGAGCTGATCGGGGCGTGGAAGGAGGACCCCGGGAAGCTGCCGGTGGGCGGCGGGTCGGCGCCGGGCGGGCCGGACCATCTGGCGCCGATGCTGATGGCGCGGGCCGCCGGGATCGCCCCGAAGGACGTCGACTACATCCCCTTCGACGGCGGCGGTGAACTGCTCGCCTCGATCCTCGGCAGCAAGGTCGCCTTCGGCGTGTCCGGCGTCGGCGAGTACCTGGACCAGATCAAGGCGGGCGAGCTGCGGCTGCTCGCGGTGACGGGGCCGAAGCGGGTGGCCGGGCTGGACGCCCCGACCCTCCAGGAGGCGGGCTACGACGTGAACTTCACCAACTGGCGCGGCATCGTCGCCCCGCCCGGCCTCACCGAGGCCCAGCGCGACACACTCACCCGGCTGATCGAGGAGCTGCACGACTCACCGCAATGGCGGAAGTCGCTGAAGCGCCACGGCTGGGACGACGCGTTCCTGACCGGCGACGCGTTCGGCGCGTTCCTGGACGCCCAGGACAAGCGCGTGGTGTCGGTGCTGAAGGAGCTGGGGCTGTGACCACGGACGAGGGCACCACCGGCACTCCCCCGCCCCCGCCGTCGAGCGCCGCGCCCGGCTGCGCGACCACTCCGAGCCGGGCGTCTGCGTCCTGCTGCCGGCCCTCGGCCTTCTATCCTGACCGACGCGCCGACCATGGACGTCGACCTCACGCGACGCGGTCCCGTCGGCCCGAGGACCGTGCCGCTGTGGGTCGCCGCCCACCTGCGGCGCAGCCCGCCCGAGCCGATCCCGGTGGGCCGCCCGTGGCTCGGCCGCTCCGATGTACGGCGGACCTGGAAGTCGTGGCTGCGGGGCCCGTTCATCGGCTTCCCGTTCGGCGCGGTCCCGGCGGACGGCGCCGAGATACCCACCTTCCTGTCGTATGTCACCGAGAAGCGGCTCTCGAAACACCCGGACGAGTGGGGCAGGGGCGCCATCGAGGGGGTGGCGGGGCCGGAGTCGGCCGGGGACCGCACGCCCGCCGGAACCGGGTGACCTCCGGACCGGCCGACCCCCGGGGCGGGGCTCAGCCCGCAGCGCCCCGTTCCGCCTCCTCGTGCAGGAACGCGCTGATCTGCCCGGCGATACCCTCCCGGCCCGCACCGGCGGCCGGGTCGAGGAGGTCCTCGTCGACGCCGATACCGCCGGACCACAGGTACCGCTCGGTCCACTCCTCGTCGACCCGCAGCTGGACCTGGATGTCGAACTGGGTGAGGTGGCCCTCGGGAGCCGCCGCGTACAGCACGGAGGTGGCGCGGCGCAGCGGGTAGAGGTCGAAGCCCTCGATGAACCGGGAGTTGCGCCAGTCGAGGAAGGCGCTCTCGCCGTCGGGGCCGGTGCGGATGTCGAGCTGGCCGTCCTCCAGGTGGAGGCCGACGTGTTCGGCGCCCCGGTTCTCCACCGTGACCCGGAACCGGAAGTACGCCAGGCCCTCGGCGGCGTCGTCGCGCCCCCGTGGGGGTTCGGCGCACTCCGCCTGGTGGACGCGCACGCGCAGGCCGGCCAGGTCGCCCTCGTACTCCTGCCAGTCCCCGATCACATTGGGCTCGCGCACCGTCCACCTCTCCACATCGGCGGGACATCTCCCGCGTTCGCGCGCACCACAGTGCCACACCCGTCCGGCGTCCCGTCGCGGGGCATCACCGCCGGTCAGAGGTGATCAAGCCGTGGGCAGCGACGATTGCCGGGAGGGCGCCGACAGGCAGGTTCCGTACGTGCCGCACATCACGTCCACGGTCCACCGTGCGGATGGACGGGAGCCGAGTTGCCGATTCCCCGCGCGCGACGCCGACGCCGTACGCTACGTTCGATCACCGCCGGTTGGCGCACCGCTCGGCGAGGTCGCGTGCAGGGAAGGTTCTGAGCGTCGCATGGGCAACTTCGGTTTTGCTCCACCGACGGGACCGGTCATGACCGGAGGGCTGGCCGATCCGCTGTTCGAGACGGCGTACCGTGATCCCGCTCTGCCGCAGATCGCGCGCCGCGATCCCGCCTTCCCGGGCACCTGGACCCAGGTCAGCGCGGCCGAGGCACGGGACGAAGTGGCCGACCTGGCCAAGGGGTTGATCGCGTCCGGGATCCGGCCGGGCAACCGGATCGCCGTGATGGCCCGCACCCGCTACGAGTGGACGCTGCTCGCCGTCGCGCTGTGGGCCGTGGGCGCCGAGATCGTGCCGGTCTGTCCGACGTCGTCGCGCGACCAGATCGAGTGGATCCTGCGGGACGCGACCTGTGTGGGCGTGGTCGTCGAGGACGAGCTGGGCGTGATGACTGTCGGCTCGGTGTGCGCCAAGCTCCCCCTGCTGCGCCACGTCTGGCAGTTGGACACCGACTGTCTGCCGCGGCTCGTCGAGGCCGGCCGGGACGTGCCGGACGCGACGGTGGACTCGTTGCGTCGCATCGTCATGCCGGACTCCACGGCGGTGATCGCGTACACGTCCGGCACGACCGGCCGCCCCCGGGGCTGCGCGCTCTCCCACCGCAGCCTGGCCAGCCCCTGCGACGCACTGCTCGCCGGCTGGCGGCAGACGGCCGCCCGGCCGGGCGAACAGCCGGCGATCCTGGCGTTCCTGCCGTTCTCGCACGTCTACGGCCTGATGATCCAGGGGATGTGTCTGCGCGGCGGGCTGCTGCTCGCGCACGAACCGGAGCCGACCGAGGAGGCGCTGTCCGACGCGCTGCGGTCCTTCCGGCCCACGTTCCTCTTCGGTGTGCCCTATCTCTTCGAGAAGATCTACAAGAACTTCCTGCGCAAGGCCCAACAGGCCGGCCGGGGGCCCCTGTTCGAGCGCGCGGTGCGCACGGCCCAGGACTTCGCCCTCGCCGCGGAGCGGCAGCGGCTCGGCACGGGCGCCGGTCCCGCCATGGATCTGAAGCTGCAACACGCGTTCTACGAGAAGACGGTGTACCGCAAGCTGCGCGGGGCCCTCGGCGGCCGGGTACGCGGCGGCTGTTCCGGCGGCTCCCCCCTCAACCGCGACCTCACGCTCTTCTACGCCGGTATCGGCATCCTCGTCCACGACGGGTACGGCCTCACCGAGACCGCCGGCGGCATCACGGCCCAGCCGGTGGGCCGGGAGAAGTTCGGCACCGTGGGCCGTCCGCTGCCGGGTACGGAGATCCGGGTGGCCCGGGACGGGGAGATCCTGGTCAACGGCCCTTCCGTGTTCCAGGGTTACGTCAACGACGAGGCGGGCACGCGGGCCGCGCTGCAGGACGGCTGGCTGGCCACGGGGGACATCGGGCGGCTGGACAACGAGGGGTACCTGTCGATCACGGGCCGCAAGAAGGAGATCATCATCACCAGCGGGGGCAAGGGCGTGGCCCCGGCGCCGCTGGAGGAGCAGCTGCGGATGCACCCGCTGATCCACCAGGCGGTGGTCGTGGGCGACAACCGGCCCTGCGTGGGCGCCCTGCTCACGCTGGACCCGGAGTTCCTCGCGCACTGGCGGGGCTCGCTGTCCGCGCCCGGTGAACTGCTGGGCCGGGAGGCGCGGGAGGAGAACGCGCTGCGCCAGGAGGTCCTGCGGGCGATCGCGGCGGCCAACAGCACGGTCTCGCGCGCGGAGTCGATCCGTGTGTACCGCATCCTGCCCGAGCCCTTCGACCTCGCCAACGGCCTGCTCACCCCGTCGATGAAGCTGCGCCGGGACGCCATCGTGCGGCGGTACGAGGCGGAGATCGAGACGATGTACGCGACCTCGGCGCGAGCCGTCCGCCGCGGCGTGCCGGAGGAGACCGGGGGCTGGGACGACTCGGACTCCGACGACGTCTTCCGCCGCATGCGGCACTGACGAAGCGGAACGACCGCGCGGGACGCGCGAGAAGAACGGCCGGGAATCCGGCCGAGAAGCCGCACAAAACACACAGGGGGATCATCGATGGCGCGTATGGGTCCGAGAAAGCTGCTGACCACGGTGGTGGCGCTGGGCGGAGGGGCGTTTCTGTTCGGCGCGGCGGTGCTCCGGCTGGAGACTCAACTGAACGGTGTCGCGGGGCAGTTCGTGGTCTCCGGGTGCAAGGTGTCCGAGTCGCGCGGCGACGACGAGTGGCAGTGCAGGGGCTCCTTCCGGGCCGACGACGACTCGTTCCGCATCCCCGAGGTCGAGGTGGACACCACGTTCGCCACCAGACCCACCGGCCTGGTGCCGGTCTACGTGGACGACGCGTCCTCGACCACGGCCGTCGAGCGGGACAACGGCGTCTGGCTGTACCCGGGCGTCACCGGGCTGGCGTGCCTGGCCGTGGGCGGCTGGAACGTCCGGTCCGCGCTCAGGCGGCCGACGGAGGAGCCGGTGGCTCCGGCTCCCGCCTGACCTTCTGACCTCCTGACCTCCTGACCTCCTGACCGTAGGACCGCCC
Organism: Streptomyces bottropensis ATCC 25435; assembly: GCF_000383595.1. Classification (NCBI taxonomy): domain Bacteria; kingdom Bacillati; phylum Actinomycetota; class Actinomycetes; order Kitasatosporales; family Streptomycetaceae; genus Streptomyces; species Streptomyces bottropensis. Next base: position 5,790,769 of record NZ_KB911581.1, read on the forward strand.
GACCGCGGATCGGGCGGCTGTTGACGAAACGGTCCTCGGGATGCGGAGATGCTCCGGGCGACAGCGGGAAACCGCTTCCCCACGAGCACTCCGCACCACCGTGAGACGAAGGCTGAGGACCAGGACCCATGGCACTGCAGATCAGCGCCACCAATCCGGAACACCCCGCGCTGCTGCTCGAACTGCCGTGGCACGTGCCGCTGGAGGAGTGGCCCGAGCACCATCTCGTGCCGCTCCCCCGCGGTATCTCCCGGCACGTCGTGCGCTACGCCCGGGCCGGCGACGAGGTCGTCGCCGTGAAGGAACTCGCCGAGCGGCCCGCCCTGCGCGAGTACGAGCTGCTGCGTGACCTGGACCGGCTCGGCATCCCGGCCGTGGACGCCCTCGGCGTGGTCACCGGGCGGCTCGACGACGCGGGCGATCCCCTGGAGTCCGTGCTGATCACCCGGCACCTCGGCGGCTCGATGCCGTACCGCTCGATGTTCGAGACGACCATGCGTCCGGCCACCATGCACCGTCTGATGGACGCCCTCGCGGTCCTGCTGGTGCGACTGCACCTCGCCGGGTTCGCGTGGGGCGACTGCTCGCTGTCCAACACACTGTTCCGGCGGGACGCGGGCGCGTACGCCGCCTATCTGGTGGACGCCGAGACGGGTGATCTGCACACGCGGCTCAGCTCCGGGCAGCGCGAGTACGACCTCGATCTCGCCCGGGTGAACATCAGCGGCGAACTGCTGGACCTGGAGGCGTCCGGGGCGCTGCACCCCTCGGTGGACCCCATCGAGTTCGGCAACGAGATCTGCTCCCGCTACCACGGGCTGTGGGAGGAGCTGACGCGCCGGTCGGTGTACCCGGCCGGGAAGTACCACTACATCGAGCGCCGGATCCGCCGTCTCAACGAACTCGGTTTCGACGTCGCCGAGATGCAGATCGAGCACGCCGACAACGGCGACACGGTGACCTTCGTGCCCAAGGTCGTCGACGCGGGCCACCACCAGCGCCAGCTCCTGCGGCTCACCGGCCTCGACACCGAGGAGAACCAGGCCCGGCGGCTCCTGAACGACCTGGAGAGCTGGATGGCCACCCAGGACGACTACGCCCCGGGCGACCCCCTCGGCGCCCGCCCGGAGGTACTGGCCCACCGCTGGGTGCGGGAGGTGTTCCGCCCGACCGTGCGGGCCGTCCCGCTCGAACTGCGCGGCTCGATGGACGCGGCGGAGATCTACCACCAGCTCCTCGAACACCGCTGGTACCTGTCCGAGCGGGCCCAGCACGACATCGGCCTGGACACGGCGGTGAAGGACTACATCGACAACGTCCTGCCGAGGACCCTGGCGCTGCTGCCGCCACCGGCGCAGGACGTCACCCCCATGTGAACCGCCGGGCGGCCGGGACCGCCGGCCGCCCTCACCGGTGCGGGACCACGGCCACCGGGCAGTGCGCGTGGTGCAGGACACCGTGCGTGACCGAGCCGATCCGGGCGCCGACGGCCGTACGGCGGGCGCGGCGCCCGACCACCATCAGCTGGGCCCGCTGCGCCACGGACAGCAGCACCTGCCCGGCGCTGCCGATCTCGACGTGCTCGGTGACCGGCACCTCGGGGAACCTCTCCCGCCACGGCTCCAGCGCGGCGGCCAGCGCCTTCTTCTCGTACGGCTCCATACCGCCGGCCTCGTCGAGGAGCCTCAGCGAGCTGGGGCTGTACGCGTACAGCGGCGGCAGCGCCCACGCCCGGACCGCGCGCAGGGACGCCCCGCGGGCCGCCGCCGTCTCGAAGGCGAACCGCAGCACGTCGGCGCTGTCCTCGGCCGTGCCCTGCTGGCCCACCACGACCTCCCGCCCGGCGGCCTCACCCGCCGGACTGTCCGCGGCGCGGACGAGCACCACGGGACACGGCGACTCGACGATCACCTGCTGGCCGACGGAGCCCAGCAGGAAGCCGATCACCGCGCCGTGCCCGCGCGAGCCGAGCACCAGCGTCTCGGCCTGCCCGGCGGCGCCGACCAGGGTCTCGACCGGCGGGCCCTCCAGCAGGTCCGTCGTCACCGCCAGCTCCGGGTGCCGCTCGGAGACGCTTCGCGCCGCCTGCGCGAGCGCCTCCCCGGCCCACTGTGCCTGTCCGTCCCGGTCCACGGCGACCGCCTCGTGCGGCTCCCACTGCCACGCGTGCACCACCCGCAGCTCCAGGCCCCGGCGTACGGCCTCCCGGCCGGCCCAGGCCAGTGCGGCCAGGCTCTCGGGCGTGCCGTCCACTGCGGCGGTGATCGGGCGCGTCGTCATCGGCCACCTCTCTGTCCTCACATCGCTGACGGGCCCAGTCTTCACTACGCTCGCCTTATGGCCTTGGAGTGGGAGCAGTTGGTGGTGGACGCGGCCGATCCGGCGGCCCTCGGACGCTGGTGGGCGCAGGCGCTCGGCTGGGTCGTGGTCGACGAGTCCCCCGAGGAGTTCGAGATCCGTCCGGCCCCGGACCGCCTTCCCGGCCTCCTGTTCGGGCTCGACCGAGGGAGCAAGACCGGCAAGAACCGGTTGCACCTCGACTTCCGCCCCGACGACCAGGCGGCGGAGGTCGCCCGCCTCCTCGCCCTCGGGGCCCGGCACGCGGACGTCGGGCAGAGCGGTGACGAGCCGTGGGTGGTGCTCGCGGACCCGGAGGGCAACGAGTTCTGCGTACTGGCCCCGCGCGGGAGCTGAACCCCCGCGAACGGCCCCGGCCTGCGGCTGAGCGGAAACCGAGCGAACCCGGACGGCCGAACATACGATGGGCGCATTGGCTCGGGGTGGAGGCGTATGACTCAGGCGGTCGGTCCGGCGCGGAACGTGATCCTCACGGTGGATGACGATCCCGGGGTGTCCCGTGCGGTGGCACGGGACCTGCGGCGCAGGTACGGCGAGTCGTACCGGATCGTGCGGGCTGAGTCCGGGCAGTCGGCACTGGAGGCCCTGCGGGAGCTGAAGCTGCGAGGGGACCAGGTGGCGGTGATCCTGGCCGACTACCGGATGCCGGAGATGAACGGCATCGAGTTCCTGGAACAGGCGCTGGACGTCTATCCGGGCGCCCGGCGCGTCCTGCTGACCGCCTACGCCGACACCGGCGCGGCGATCGACGCGATCAACGTCATCGACCTCGACCACTATCTGCTGAAGCCGTGGGACCCGCCGGAGGAGAAGCTCTACCCGGTGCTGGACGACCTGCTGCAGGCATGGCGGGCCGCCGACCGTACCTGTGTGGGCGCCACGAAGGTCGTCGGGCACCGGTGGTCGGCGCGGTCGTCCGGCGTACGCGAGTTCCTGGCGCGCAACCAGGTGCCGTACCGCTGGTTCTCCTCGGACGAGCCGGAGGGGCGGCGGCTGCTCGCTGCGGCCGGCGCGGACGGCGCGCGGCTGCCGCTGGTCGTCACCCCGGACGGCACACCGCTGGTGGCTCCGGAGGACCCGGAGCTGGCGGAGAAGGTGGGGCTGGCGACCACACCGGCCCAGGAGTTCTACGACCTGGTCGTCATCGGCGGCGGGCCCGCCGGGCTCGGCGCGGCCGTGTACGGGGCCTCGGAGGGGCTGCGGACCCTGCTCGTCGAGCGATCGGCCACGGGCGGGCAGGCCGGGCAGAGTTCACGCATCGAGAACTACCTGGGCTTCCCCGACGGGGTGTCCGGCGGGCAGCTCACCGGCCGCGCCCGGCGCCAGGCCGCCAAGTTCGGGGCGGAGATCCTCACCGCCCGCGAGGTGAGCGGCCTGGAGGTGAACGGGGCGGCCCGGACCGTCCGGTTCTCCGACGGTTCGACGGTCGCCGCGCACAGCGTGATCCTGGCGACCGGCGTGTCGTACCGCCAGCTCGCCGCGCCGGGCTGCGCGGACCTCACCGGCTGCGGGGTGTTCTACGGCTCCGCGCTCACCGAGGCGGCCGGCTGCCAGGGGCACGACGTGTACATCGTGGGCGGCGCCAACTCGGCCGGACAGGCCGCGATGTACCTGGCGCGCGGCGCCAAGTCCGTCACCCTGCTCGTACGGGGCGAGTCGCTCACCGCGTCCATGTCGCACTATCTGATCCAGCAGCTCGGGGAGGCGCCGAACATCTTCGTGCGCCCCGGCACGGTCGTCGAGGCCGCGCACGGCACGAACCAGCTGGAGCAGCTGACGCTCAGGGACCTGGCGAGCGGGCGTGAGGAACTCGTCGACGCGCAGTGGCTGTTCGTGTTCATCGGCGCCGAGCCGCACACCGACTGGCTGGAGGGGACCGTCCTCCGCGATGAGCGCGGGTTCATCGTGGCCGGGCCCGACATGACCGCCGACGGGGGTCCGCCGCCGGGCTGGGAGCTGGACCGGCCCCCGTACCACCTGGAGACCAATGTGCCCGGCGTGTTCGTCGCCGGGGACGCGCGGTCGGAGTCCGCGAAGCGGGTCGCGTCCGCCGTGGGAGAGGGAGCGATGGCCGTGATGCTGGTGCACAGGTATCTGGAGCAGTCGTGACAGCCGGACGGACGTCGTCGTGAGCGGGCAGCCGTCGCCGTGCGACCGGGCCGAGCTGGGCAGGCTGTTCCTCTTCGAGAAGCTGGACGACGGGCAGTTGGACCGGCTGTGCCGTGAGGGCCGGGTGGAGCGGTTCGAGCCCGGCCCCGTCTACCGGGAGGGCGAGCCGGCCACCTGCTTCTTCGTGCTCCTGGAGGGCACGGTGGTGATGTCCCGGCAGGTCGGCGAGGACGACGTGGAGATCAGCCGCAGCTCCCAGGTCGGCGTGTACGCGGGCGCCTTCCAGGCGTATCTCGGCGACCAGGCGGACCAGGCCCGCTACAAGGGCTCGATGCGGGTCACGGTCCCCTCCCGGTTCTTCGTCCTGCCCGCGGACTCGTTCGCCCGGATCATGCGCGACTGGTTCCCGATGGCCGTCCACCTGCTGGAGGGCCTGTTCTTCGGTCAGCAGAACACCCAGCGGACCATCAACCAGCGCGAACGCCTGCTGGCGCTCGGCTCGCTGTCGGCCGGGCTCACCCATGAGCTGAACAACCCCGCCGCGGCGGCGGTGCGGGCCACCTCCGCGCTGCGGGAGCGGGTGGCCGGGATGCGGCACAAGCTCGGGGTCATCGCCGCCGGGCCGTACAAGCGGGCCATGCTGGAGTCGCTGGTCGATCTCCAGGAGCGGACGGCCGAGCAGGTCGCCAAGTCGACCCCGCTCAGTCCGCTGGAGGCCTCCGACCGGGAGGACGAGCTGTCGGACTGGTTCGACGACCACGGCATCGCGGGCGGCTGGCAGCTCGCGCCGAACTTCGTCCAGGCAGGACTCGACACCGCCTGGCTGGACCGGGTCGCGGCCGCCGTCGACGAGCACACCCTCGAAGGCGCGGTCCGCTGGCTCAACTACACGGTCGAGACCGAGCTGTTGATGAACGAGATCGAGGACTCCACGACCCGTATCACCCAGCTCGTGGACGCGGCGAAGCAGTACTCGCAGCTCGACCGGGCGCCCTACCAGAACGCCGACGTCCACGAACTCCTCGACAGCACCCTGCTGATGCTGTCCGGGAAGATCGGCGAGCGGATCGAGGTGGTCAAGGAGTACGACCGCTCGCTGCCGCGCATCCCGGCCTATCCGGGTGAGCTGAACCAGGTGTGGACGAACCTGATCGACAACGCGGTCTCCGCGATCAACGAGACGGGCGGCGCGGGCACGCTGACGGTACGCACGGCGCTCGACCACCGGGACCAGGTGCTGGTCGAGTTCCGTGACACCGGTCCCGGCATCCCGGCGGAGATCAAGGGCCGCATCTTCGACCCGTTCTTCACCACCAAGCCGGTCGGGCAGGGGACCGGGCTCGGCCTCGACATCTCCTGGCGCATCGTCGTCAACAAGCACCACGGCCACATCGAGGTCCGGTCCCGGCCGGGCGAGACCCGCTTCCAGGTGTTCCTGCCACTGACGGCGCCGGCGGCGGACCTGGACCTCACGCTCGCCGACGACCCCGCCGACGGCTTGCCCCACGCCCCCGACCTGTCCGAGGAGACCCGATGACGCCGCCCGCCGGAATCGACCCCGATGTGCCGCCGAGCGGCGAGGGCTGCGTGGAGTGCGAGGCGGCCGGGGGCTGGTGGTTCCACCTTCGGCGCTGCGCGCAGTGCGGGCACGTCGGCTGCTGCGATTCATCGCCCTCGCAGCACGCGACGGCCCACGCGGGTGGCGCCGGGCATCCCTTCGTGCGGAGCTTCGAACCCGGGGAGTCCTGGTTCTGGAACTACGAGACCTCCGAGATGTACGAGTCGGGACCCGACCTCGCCCCGCCGCTCAGCCATCCCGCGGAACAGCCGGTGCCGGGCCCTGCCGGGCGGGTGCCGGACGACTGGGCGGATCGGCTGCGGTGAGGTGACGCGGGGGGGGTGGGCAGTGGCTGGGGCTGTCCTGCGGGTGCGGGCCCGGTGGGGGCTTCTCGCGCAGTTCCCCGCGCCCCTGAAGAACCGGGGCTGCGCCCCGCGCTTTCAGGCCCGCAGGACGGTGGCTTCAGGCCGCAAGGCCGTAGCTTTCGGCCCGTAGGATCATGGCTTCAGGCCCGCAAGGCCGTAGCTTTCGGCCCGTAGGATCATGGCTTCAGGCCCGCAGGACCGTGGCTTCTCGCCCGCAGGGCCGTGGTCTTTCAGGCCCGCAGGGCCTGTGCTTTCAGGGGCGCGGGGAACTGCGCGAGCAGCCCCACCGGAGCCGCACCCGCAAGGCAGCCCCGGCCACCCCGGTCCTCGGGCCCGCAGGGCCTGGGCTTCAGGGGCGCGGGGAACTGCGCGAGCAGCCCCCACCGGGCCGCAGATGACCGCACCACCGAACGGAGTGCCACCGTGTTGATCGGGATCGACGAGATCAGGGAAGCCGCCGCCACCATCGCCGGCCATGTCGTGCGGACGCCGACCGTCCCGAGCCCGGGGCTCTCCGAGCTGCTCGGTGTCCCCGTGACCACGAAGCTGGAACTGCTGCAGCGGACCGGCTCGTTCAAGGCGCGCGGCGCCACGGCGAAGCTGCTGGCGCTGACGCCCGCCGAGCGGGCGGCCGGCGTCGTCGCGGTCAGCGGCGGCAACCACGGCATCGCGCTGGCGCACATGGCCGCCGCGCTGCACACCAAGGCCACGGTCGTGATGTCCCGGTCCGCACCCCGGCGCGCCATCGACCGCGTCGAGGCGGCCGGCGCCTCGCTGCGGCTCACGGACGGCATGGCGGAGGCGTTCGCGCTGACCGAGCGGCTGCGCTCGGAGGGCCTCACCCTCGTCCACCCCTTCGACGACCCGCTGGTGATCGCCGGCCAGGGCACCGTCGACCTGGAGTTCGCCGCGGACACCGAGGGGGCGGACGGCCCCGGCGCGCTCACCGACGTACTCGTGAGCATCGGCGGCGGCGGCCTGATCGCCGGTGTCGCGGCGGCCTTCGAGGCCCTGCGTCCCGGCGTCCGCGTCTGGGGCGTGGAGACCGTCGGCGCGACGGCCATGACCGAGGCCCTCGCGGCCGGCGGCCCCGTCACGGTCCCCCTCTCCTCCGTCGTCACCACGCTCAGCGCACCCTCCGTCTCCCGGCTGACCTACGACCATGCGACCGCCCTCGTCGGGGACGTCCTCGTGGTCCCCGACGCGGAGGCGGTACGGGGCGTCCTGGAGTTCGCCGAGCACGCCAAGGTGTGGACGGAACCCGCCGCCGGATGCCTGCTGCCCGCGGCCCGGCAGGTGCTGGAGCGGGTCGGCGACGGCGCCCGGCTGGGCCTCGTGGTCTGCGGCGGCAACGCGACCACGGCCGACATCACGGACTGGGCAGAGCGGTTCGCACTGCGGTGACGGGCCGTCCGGGACCGGCATAATGCTCGGATGACCTCCCCCACCGAGCACGTCCCCGTGGTCGTCGTCGGTGCCGGACCCGCCGGGCTGACCGTCGGCAACATCCTGCGGGCCGCCTCCGTGGACTGTGTGGTGCTGGAGACCGAGAGCCGGGAGTTCATCGAACGGCGGCCCCGGGCCGGGTTCCTGGAGGAGTGGGCGGTACGGGCGCTGGAGCGGCGCGGGCTGGCCGGGCGGCTGGTGGAACGGGCGCCGGTGCACACCGAGTTCGAGTTCCGCTTCGCGGGTGAGCGCCGGCGGTTCCCGTACACGGAGATCACCGGGCACCACCACTACGTGTATCCGCAGCCGTTGCTCGTGACGGACCTGGTCGGGCAGTACGCGGACGTCCGGGGCGGCGACATCCGCTTCGGCGTGCGGGACGTCGAGCTGCACGACATCGACGGCGAGCGCCCCTCGGTGTCGTACGTGGACCCGTCGAGCGGCGAACGGCGGCTGCTGCACTGCGAGTTCGTCGCGGGCTGCGACGGCGCGCGCGGTGTCACGCGGACCGCGCCGCCCGCCGGGCACGCCACGGTCGCCCGGCACGACCACGGCGTCGGATGGCTGGCGCTGCTCGCCGAGGCGCCGCCCTCGTCGGACTGCGTGATCCTCGGCGTCCATCCCCGGGGCTTCGCCGGGCACATGGCGCGCGGCCCGGAGGTCACCCGCTACTACCTGGAGGTCCCGGCGGGCGACGATCCGGCGAACTGGCCGGACGAGCGGGTCTGGTCCGAGCTGCACACCCGGCTGGCGGTGCCCGGCACCCGGCCGCTCACGGAGGGCCCGCTGGTCGAGAAGCGGGTGCTCGACATGCACAACTACGTCACCGAGCCGATGGCGTACGGCCGCCTCTACCTCGCGGGCGACGCGGCGCACCTCGTCGCGCCGATCGCCGCGAAGGGCATGAACCTCGCGCTGCACGACGCCCTGCTCCTCGCGGACGCCCTGATCGCCCGGCTGCGCGAGGGGGACGACCGTGGGCTGCGCGGGTACTCGCAGGCCTGTCTGCGGCGGGTCTGGCACTACCAGGAGTTCTCGCAGTGGCTGGCGGAGCTGCTGCACGGGCCGTCGTCCGGCGACGCGTTCCGGGCGGGTGCCGCGACCGCCCGGCTGCGTCGCGTCCTCGGCTCCCCCGCCGCCGCGTCCACCTTCGCGGAGCTGTTCATCGGCAAGGACACCGACCACTAGGCACCGACCACCAGGCACGGAACGGACGCCCTCAGCGGTCGTCGTGGCAGCAGCCGTCCTGGCGCATCAGCCGGCCCACCTCCAGCCAGTCCTCCTCGGTCCCGGCGGCCTTCGCGCGCCGGGCCGCGGGCCGGTACGCGGCCACCAACTCCTCGGTGGTGTGGAGGTGTCCGCCCCGCAGGACCGACACCGTGCGGACGAGGTCGGCGAAGTCCGTGAACGGGTCGCCGTCGACGACGGTCAGGTCCGCGAGCCTGCCCGTGGCGACCGTCCCGAGGTGGTCGTCCAGGCCGAACAGCCGGGCCGGGAGCGCGGTCGCGGTGCGCAGGGTCTCGGCCGGGGTGAGTCCACCGGCGTGCAGGGCGCGCAGGGCGAGGTGGAGGAAGAGGCCGACGGGGCCCAGCGGCTGGTCCGTGCCGAGGGCGACGACCCCGCCGGCCGCGAGGATCCGCCGGTAGATGTCGGTCTCGGTGCGCAGAGCGGCGAGTTGGTCGGGTGTCGGCGGGACCTCCGCCCCCTGCCGGACGAGGGCGGCGTCCCACGGTGGCATCACGACCGTGACCCGGGGGTCGTCGGCCAGGGACGGGTCCGCTCCCATGAGGGGCGCGGCCGTGAAGGGGGTGGCGATCAGGGAGAAGTCCACGCCCTGTCGGGTGTAGATCTCCACGACGTCCTCGTAGGACCGCCCGGCGGCGGTCGTGGCGTGGCCGAACTCGGCCCGCTGGGTGGCCTGCAGATGGGTCGTCAGGTCCTGGCCGAGCTGGACGCCCGGAGAGAGCAGATGACCGCCCGTGCGGACGCCGAGACGTTCGTGGGCGAAGCGGGCGGCCTCGCTCATCACCCAACCGGGCGCCCGCACGTACGTCTTGACGAAGTCCCAGTCGAGCGCGGCGGCCCGCTCCAGTGAGCGGCGCAGGCCCGCCCTCGTCCGGTGGGCGCGTCCCATGCTGTACGCGACCCGTCCGCCGTCGAGGAGTTCCCCGGTGGTGAGCAGCCGGGGCCCGGCGAGCCGGCCGGCGTGCACCTCCTCGCGGATGCGGGCCTGTTCATGGGCGAAGCCGCCGAGGGAGACGGCGGTGGTGACGCCGTAGGTGAGCTGACCGGCGGCCTGGCGGCTGCCGTAGGTGCTCTGCCAGGGGTGGGTGTGGGTGTCCCACAGGCCGGGCAGCACGGTGTGCGCGGAGGCGTCGACGCGGCGGAGGGCGGCAGGGCGACTGCCCCGGTGGGGTTCGACGGCGGTGATCCGGCCGTCGCGTACGACGATGTCGACGTCGTCGCGGACCGTCTCGCCGGTGCCGTCCCACAGGCGGCCCGCGTGGACGACGGTGTCGGCGGGGGCGGGCCGGGTGCGGTCGAGCGGTACGCGGACGGTGCGCCGACGGTCGCCGGAGACGTCGACGAGGCGCAGGCGGATGCCCGACTGGTACAGGAGCGTGGTGGAGTCGCCGGACCAGCTGGGGTGGTCGGCGGGTTCGGTGGTGAGGGTGCGGAGCCTGCCGCGCGGGGTGCCGTCGGGGGTCACGGGCAGCAGGCAGAGCGCGGACTCGACGATCACGGCCATCCAGCGGCCGTCGGGCGACCAGACGGGCCCGGAGTCGTACCGGTCGGCGATCGAGGTGTGCGGTGCGACCGTGTGCAGCCGGTCGGCGCCCGTCGTGGCGTCGACGATCCGGATCAGGTTGTAGCCCTCGCGGAAGCGGGCGCCGAGCCGGTTGCGGTCGCACAGCGCGAGGTACCGGCCGTCGGGCGACCAGCTCGGCCTGCCGGGGATGCCGCCTCCACCGAGCGGGGCGGCGAGGACGCGTTCCTCGCCGCTCGCCAGGTCCCGGACGACGAGGCGGCCGGCCATGTCGAGGCACGCGAGCCGCTGCCCGTCGGGCGCGAGGGCGGGCATCACCCGGCCGCCGCCGGCGAGGGCGGTCTCCTCGCCGGTGGCCAGATCGTGCCGGTACACACCGAGGAGGCCGTCGCGGTCGTCGGCATGGACGAGGGACCGCCCGTCGGGGGCCCAGGAGGGTGCGAGGAGCCAGCGGGTGGGCGGGGACTGCCGCAGCCGCTTCGGCGGGCGACCGCCCGACGTGCCCGCCAGCCAGAGCGCGTTGAGGGCGGCGAACGCGACGCTCCGCCCGTCCGGGGAGAGTGCGGGCAGGTGGATGCCTTGTGCGGGCCGCACGCGTGCCTCTCCGAGGTCGTACTCCTTGACGCGGCGGCGCGGCCGGTCCACGGGGAGGGTTCCCTCGAAGGGGATCTCCCGCGGTCGGGCGGGCGCTTCGGGCCGTAGGAGGGTGAACCGGCCGTCCACCGTGAGCAGCAGTTCGCCGTCGGCCGTCCAGCGGGGCGGCACGGGCGCGAGGTCGCCGTCGACCGGGACGGGTTCCCCGGCGACGACGAGGGTGCAGGAGCCGTGGGGGGAGGCGGTGGTGCGCAGGTACGCGAGGCGGCCGTCCGGGGCGAGGGCGGGGGTCATGACCTGCGCGGTCGCGGTTTCGGTGTGCTCGACGGTCACCGGGCCGGTGCCGTCGGCGGCCACGGCGGCGACGGTGCGGGACTCGACGGCCGGGGTCGTGCCGGCGGTGACGACCTTGCCGCGTACGAACAGCAGCCGGGTGCCGTCCGGTGACCAGGTGGGGTCGAAGTCCTCCCAGCCGTCGTCCTGGAGGGGGCCGTCCTGGCCGGGGAGGCCGGTGACGCGGGTGATGTCGCCGGTGCCGAGGTCCAGGACGTGGACGCGGTAGGGGCATCCGCCGGCGGGTGCGTCGGGGTCGCCGCCGCGTTCGGAACAGAAGGCGATGCGAGTGCCGTCGGGAGACCAGGCCGGGGCCCGGTCGTCCCAGGGGCCGTCGGTGCGCCGCTGGAGTTCGGAGCCGTCGGGGCGCATGGTCCAGAGGTGGAAGCCGCCGCCCTGGTAGGCGCAGAACGCGACGAGGTCGCCGTCCGGGGAGTAGGTGGGCCGGTTGGGTTCGAGACCGGCCGGGGTGAGGGGGAGCGCTCTGCCGCCGCCGCGCGGCAGGGACCACAGGCCGCTCTGGATCTCGGCGATCAGGGTGTCACCGGTGGGGGCGAGAGTCGCCGAGCCGTTGGTGGCCCGGGTGAAGGTGAGGGCGAGGCCGGAGGTGCCCGGCCGGGCGGTGCCGGACGCCGCCGCGCCGGTGGTGCCGAGGACCGCGGCCGCCCCGGTGGCCCCGGTGGCGGCGAGGAGTCGGCGGCGGGTCAGGGGCGGGGTGCGGTGACTCTGGTCACGGTCCATGACACCGCACGCTCGCGCACCTCGCGGCCCACCGGCAACACCGCCATTCCCGCCATCGGGGATGTCACCCGGGGGTGTGACGGCGGCCGGTGGCACGCGCCGGCGCGACGATGCCCGGGGCCGGTGGTCGGCGCCACGACGACGCCCGAGGCCGGCGGTCGGCGCCACGACGGCCGGGGCCGGGCGTCCACGACGGCGGCACGACGGCCCGGGCCCGGTCGGCGGCGACGGTGCCGGGATCGGGCGTCGGCGCAACGGCGCGGCGGGCAGTCGTCGGCACGACGGCGCCCGAGAACGGTCGTCGACGCAACGACGGCCCGGGCCGGGCGTCCACGACGGCGGCACGACGGGGCCGGGATCGGGGCGGCGGCGACGGTGCCGGGATCGGGCGTCGGCGCAACGGCGCGGCGGGCAGTCGTCGGCGTGGCGGTCAGTCGTCGGCGTGGCGGCGGCGGATCCAGGTGGGCAGCACGAACCAGCACAGGAGGTACCAGAGGAGCACGCAGCCCACCAGCCAGGGCACGAACTCGTCGTGCGTGGCCACGCGCAGGATCAGCAGCAGCGCGGCCGTCATCGTGGCGAGCAGCAGGACCAGGCCGACGACGGTCAGCCGTGCGGCCCACCGCACGGCGGCGGGCTTGATACGGCGTCCGGCGACGATCCGGTGGAAGGAGACGGGCCCGATGAGGGCGCCGGTGGCGGCGGCGCCGAGGACGACGGTCACGATGTAGATCGTCTTCTCGGTCTGCGCCAGCTCGTCGTAGCGCGGGGTGAACACGACGGTGAGCAGGAAGCCGAACAGGATCTGCACACCGGTCTGGGCGACCCTCACCTCCTGGATGAGTTCGCTCCAGCGGCGGTCGGCCCGCTCGTCCTCGGTCTCGTCACGCCCTCGCTCGCCTCTCACCTCGGTCACGCGCCCTCCCTGTCATGTCGATGTTCCCTTTCCTGCATGGCGCCGTTCCCTCGACCACCAAGCACCTGCCTCGCCGTTCCAGTCGCACGAGCGAATCCGGCCAGGGCCCGCCCGCCGGGGCCCGGCTCACACCTTGCGCCAGCGCGCCATGGCGAAGGAGAAGATCCCGAACAGCACGAGCCCGGCCGCGACACACGCGAGGAGCGCCGGGCCGACGGGGGTCTCGGCGAAGGAGCGGATGGTGTCGTCGAGGCCCTTGGCCTCGTCCGGTTCGTACTGGATCGCGGCGCGCACCGCGAAGCCACCCGCCGTGGCGAACACCAGGCCGCGCGCCACCCCGCCGCCCACGCCGGTCACGTCGACGAGCCGACGCATCCGCCGGGACATCTCCCCGAGCCGCAGATGCTTGTGGTACGAACGCATCACGGCCCGGACGCCGATCCACACACCGGCGGCGATCACCCCGGCCCCCGCCCCGCCCACCAGCCACTGCCCACCGGGCAGTTCCAGGGCCCGCGCCGTCACGTCGCGGGACTGCTGGTCGCTGGAACCGCCCCCGCCGCCCTCACCGGCGGCGAAGGTCAGCACCGAGTAGGCGACGAAGGCGTAGAAGACGAAGCGCGCGGCGGACGCCAGCCGCTTGCTCACCTTGCGGCCGTCCGGCCCCGCCGCGCCGAACACGGCCTCCGACAGCCGCCACAGCGCCATGCCCACCAGGCCGATGCCCAGGGCCCACAGCAGCACGGAACCCAGTGGTTTCTCGGCGATCTCCTCCAACGCGCCCTGTCTGTCGGCCTGTTCCGAGCTTCCGCCGAAGGCGATCTGCAGGGCCAGTGCCCCGACGAGCAAATAGATGACGCCGCGTGCGGTCAGTCCCGCACGCGCCGCGCCCTCCGTCACCGAACCTCGCGCGGCACGCCCGCGCCCCACCCCCAGAGTGGTCATCAGCCGCGCCTCTCCCGTCCTTCGACCCGCAGTTGCAGTTGCACTTCCTGATCACCGGCGTCCACACCGACCTGGCGGACGCTGTACGCCTCCTCCAGCGCCTCGCGCAGCAGCCGTACGGCGGGGGGACTGCCCTGCACCTCGACCGTGACGGGCGCGGACGGCGGCTCGGGGGGTGTTCCCCCACCGGAGGCGACCGCGGCGGCGGTGTCGTACATGCCGGTCCACATCGTCGGCCGGCCGGTGCCGGTCTCGTGCGGCGGATCGTCGGCGCGCCGGTCCGTCTCGAAGTGGGTGCGCAGACAGGCGAAGACGCGTTCGGCGTCGTCGGCCGAGCAGTCGCAGAGCACGACCTCGACCTGGGACACCGGCAGACTGGGCAGGGTCACGAGCCTTCTCCCTCGTGTGGGCGACAGGATGCGGGTACCCCGAGTACCCCCATGGTGTGCCCGAAACGGGGTTCTCGCAGGTCGCGCGCGAGGCGCCGGGGGCGGACGGGCCGTGGGCTATGTTGAGTGCTCGTGGCAGACGAAGGAGGCGCGCGCGTGCCATCGCCGCAGCAGGCACGTGCGCAGGCATCAGCGATCACGTCCGGGCGGACCGCCCCGGAGACCGAGCAGTCGCCCACGTCCCGGCTCAGGGAACTGTTCGACGGCCCCCGGCTCTCCCCGGGGCAGCGGCGGATCGCCCAGTACCTGATCGAGCACATCACCGAGGCCGCGTTCCTGTCGATCACGGATCTGGCGGAGCGGGTCGGCGTGAGCCAGCCCTCGGTGACCCGGTTCGCCGCTGCCGTCGGATTCAGCGGCTATCCCGCGCTGCGCGAGCGCCTCCAGGCCATCGCGCTCGCCACTCTCGGCAGCGCCCCGGGCGTCGTCGCCGCGGACCGCAGCAACGAGTTGCAGGCCGCCGTGGACGCCGAGATCGAGAACCTGGAGAACCTGCGGCGCGACTTCGCCGACCCCGACCAGGTGATCCAGGTCGGCCGCGCCCTGTCCCGCTCGGCCCCGCTGACCGTCCTCGGGCTCAGGATCTCCGGTGCGCTCGCCGAGTACTTCGCGTACGCCGCCCGCCGTATCCACCCCGACGTCCGGCTGGTGACGAAGGGCGGCACGGTCGCCTACGACGCCCTGCTGCAGTCCCGGGAGGCGGGCGGCACCTGGGTGCTGGCGTTCTCCATGCCCCGGCACGCGCAGGAGACGCTGACCGCGCTGCGCGTCGCCCACGGCGCCGGTCTGAGGGTGGCCCTGGTCACCGACCTGGCGCTCGGCCCGCTCGCGGACGAGGCCGACGCCGTCTTCGCCATCGGCACCGGCTCACGCCTGGTCTTCGACTCCTACGCCGCCCCCGTGATGATGTCCTCCGCCCTGCTCCAGGCCATGACGGACGCCGACCCCGAGCGCACCCAGGCCCGGCTGGAGGCGTACGAGCAGGTCTCGGAGCAGCACCACTTCTTCCTGCGGGACTGATCCCGCACCGCCCGCCGGGCCGGGACGGCAGGGGATTCTTCACCCCGCCCCCTGAATGAATTTTTCCATGCCCTTGCGTACTCGGGGGTATATATAAATACTGCTCCCCGGATCGTGACCCGGTGGAACGCCGGGTCACGCCGTCCACCCGGGTCCGTCCGCTCCTACCCGCCACGGCGCCCCGGGTGAGGCGGCCCCGGCCATCCCCTATGCCGGGGCCGCCCAGACTCCACCACCCGCTGCAACCCCATGGCGTCGACGCAAGACCGGAGTGTTGAACATGGCCCTGACCACCTCGCCCCTCCGCACGGACTGGCCGTGTCAGGTCAAGACACCCGGCAGTTACGACTGGGAGAGGTCCGCGGCCAAGTGGCTGCGCGAGCTGGTGCCGGCCCGGTACGGCAGCTACCCGGCGATGATGCGGCACCCCGTGCTGCTCGCACGCCACGCCCAGATCCAGGTCCAGCACGAGATCCGGGTGGCCCGCACCGCCCTGCAGACCGCCCGCTCCGAGCTGCCCAGCCTCGGTATGTCCGAGTCGGTCATCGAGCACACGATCAAGATGTACGCCGCCGAGGTCATGCAGCTGAACCACATGGCCCGCTCCATCCGGGCCGTCAGCCAGGCCCTCGTGGACCACAACCTCGCCCGCGCCTCGAACTGACCCCGCCCCGATCCCCGCGCGCCGCGATACCGCGCGCCCTGCGGGGGAAGACGATGGGCAGGCACAGGCCGGGCGCACCGCCCGGCCCGACTGAGGGGCGGACCGATGGATTCCTGGACATGGGGTGTGATCGCCGCGATCGCCCTGGTCGCGGCCGCCGTCCTCGGCGTGGCCGTCTGGCTGCTGCTGAGGCTGGTGCGCACCCGGCGCGAACTGAACCGGGCCGGGCTCCCCACCGGTCCCAAGTGGGTCTTCTGGGGCGCCGTCCTCTATCTCGTCCTGCCCACCGACCTCGTACCGGACCCGGTGTACCTGGACGACATCGGCGTCCTCCTGCTCGCCCTGCGGACGATGCGCTCCGGCCGCCAGGACGCGCTGGCCGGCGAGGGCCAGGAGGGCACGGGAACCGCCCTGCGGGGGTGAGACGTTGTCGGGCTGACGGTCACTGCGACGGACGGCACCGATGAGCGAGCTGGTCCCCGGGGGCAATCTCCCCCTGCCGAGCGGCACCCTGACGATCAGGGTGCCGGGCCCCTTCGACGTGTCCGCCCTCGTCACCGACGACACCGGCAAGGTCCGCGGCGACGCCGACTTCGTCTTCTACAACCAGCCGGCGGCACCGGGCGCCCGGCTGACCGGCCAGACCCTGACGGTGGACCCGGGCGCCCTGCGCCCCGGCGCGACCCGCCTCACCGTCGCGATCAGCCCGGCCGCCCCCGACACGCCGTTGGGCCACCTGCCCGCCCCGACCCTGCTCGTCACCGGGGCCGCCGGCCGCACGATCGCCCGCTTCACCCCGCCCCGGCCCCGGCGCGAGACCGTACTCCTCCTGGCGGAGCTGTACCGCAGGGGCGCGGACTGGAAGCTGCGGGCCCTGGGCCAGGGATACGCCGACGGACTGGCGGGGGTGGCGAGGGACTTCGGGGTGGACGTGGTCGAGGAGACTCCCGCCGCGGCGTCCGGGCCCGCGCCCACGCGCACCGCGCGAACGGCTCCGCCGGACCCGCACACGGACGGCTTCCTCGACCTGGTCAACTCCGTCCGGGCCGCCGCGGGTTCCCCACCCGTGGTGCTGGACTCCCGGCTCACGGCCGCGGCCCGGACGCACGCCACCTCGATGGCCGCACAGGGCCGGCTGACCTCCGAGGGCGAGGACGGTGTCTTTCTCCACCAACGCCTCACCGCCACCGGATACGCCTATCTGGCCGTCGGCGAACACCTGGTCTCCGGTCCCCGCACCCCCGCCGAGTTCGTGGACCACTGCCGTTCCGACCGGCGAGCCGGGCAGATTCTCCGCGAACCCGCCTGCACCGAGACCGGCCTCGGCCGGGCGACCGACCCCCGGTCGGGGACGGTGTACTGGACAGCCCTGTGGGCCGAACCCTTCTCCCCCGCGGGCCTGCGCCGGACGGCAGCGGACGTCATCACCCTCACCAACGCCGAACGGGCCGGCGCCGGTCTCCCCCCGCTCTCCCCCGACCCCCTCCTCGCGCACGCCGCCCAGGCCCACAGCGCCGACATGGTGGCGCGGGCCTTCTACGCGCACACCTCGCCCGACGGCGGCGAGCCGTGGCACCGCGCGGCGGCGGCCGGATCCACCCACCAGTCCGTCGGGGAGAACATCGCGTGCGGCCAGCGCTCCGCCGCCGAGGTCGTGACCGGCTGGATGAACAGCCCCGGACACCGCGCGAACATCCTCAAACCCGGCTTCACCCATATCGGTGTCGGATTCGTCGGCGGCGGCGCGGCCGGCACGTACTGGACCCAGCTCTTCGGCGGCTGAAACCGACCCGCCGCGGCTGTCCCTCTTTCGAGTCGCTCAACTCACCCCCGCCTCCGGCTACTTGACTCTCCGTGATCGCTGGACTCCAATGCACCCTGTCGATGACGGAGAGCGACAGGAGACGAATCAGATGGTTTCGACAACGGTGGGCACGGGTGTGGCGACGCTCGGCGCGATCGTCCTGTCCCTCGTGGCGGTCCCCGCCCACGCGGCCCCCCAGGCCGGGCCCGACACGACGGGGCTGCGAAAACTGCTGCGCACGGCGCTGTCGCAGGGAGCGCCGGGAGCGTTCGCGAGGATCGACGACAACGGCACGGTGCACCACCTGGCGGAAGGTGTCGCGGACCGGAGCACCAAGCGGGCCCTCGGCACCGGGGACCGCATCCGCGTGGGCAGCGTCACCAAGACGTTCACGGCGGTGGTCCTGCTGCAGCTGGTCGACGAGGGAAAGGTCAAGCTCGACTCCTCGGTCGACACCTACCTGCCGGGGCTGCTGCCCGACAAGAAGATCACCGTGCGCCATGTGCTCAGCCACCGCAGCGGGCTGTACGACTACGCCAACACCCTCTTCTCCCCCAGCGTGGCGGGCTTCGAGAAGGTCCGCAACAAGGTGTTCACCTACCGCCAGCTGATGGACATGTCGCTCGCCGAGCCGCGCACCAACAAGCCGGGCGCGCTCTACGCGTACTCGAACGCCAACTTCGTGGTCGCGGGCATGCTCGTCGAGAAGATCACCAAGAAGCCGGTGGCGACGGCCTACCAGAACCGGATCATCAAGCCGCTGAAGCTGGCCGACACCTTCTACGTCCACCCGAAGAACACGATCCCCGGCAAGTACTCCCGCGGCTACATGACCGCCGACTCCACCGGCCGGAAGATCGACTCGACCCAGCAGACCACGTCGTGGGCGCAGAGCGCGGGCGCCCTGGTGTCCAGTGCCAAGGACCTGAACAAGTTCATGTCCGCGCTGGTGCAGGGCAAGCTCACCTCGGCCGCGCAGCTGAAGCAGATGCTGAAGTGGACACCGGTCAACAGCACCCAGGCGTACGGGCTGGGGCTGCGCCGGCGTGATCTGTCGTGCGGGGTCTCGGTGTACGGGCACACGGGAACCGTGCAGGGCTACTACACCTGGGCGTTCACCTCCAAGAGCGGCAAGCGCAGTGTGACCTCGTTCGCCAACACGTCCAACAACGGTCCCGTGTACGCGACGGTGAACAGCACGCTGGAGTCCACGTTCTGCGGCTGAGGTCCGGTCGGGGCCACCTGCGTCTCAGTCCGGCCGCCTCCGGCGGCGGCCGGGACGCCGGTGCGGGGGCTGCCGCGGCACCGGACCGGAGGGTTTCGGTGCCGGGATGTCCATGCGGCGGGGTTTGTCGCCGTCGAGGGTGACCGGCTCACCGTGGTGGCGGATCGTCAGGGTGTCGCCTGAGAGCAGTTCGTAGGTGGCGTGCCGGGGTTCGATCCGTACGCGCAGACAGGTGTCGAGCAGGCCGACGTGGAAGGCGAGCCCGCTCAGGCGCTCGGGGAGGCGAGGCGCGAAGCTCACGGCCGTGCCGTGCTGCCGCATTCCGCCGAAGCCGGCGACGAGCGCGGTCCAGGTGCCGGCGAGGGAGGCGAGGTGGAGGCCGTCGCGGGTGTTGTCCTCCAGATCCGCCAGATCCATCATCGCCGACTCGGTCAGATAGTCGTAGGCGAGATCGAGGTGGCCGACCTGGGCGGCGACGACGGCCTGGCAGCAGGCGGAGAGGGAGGAGTCGCGGACGGTGAGCGGCTCGTAGTAGGCGAAGTTGCGGGCCACCTGGTCGTCGTCGAAACGGTCGCCGCACTTGTACATCGCGAGGACCAGGTCCGCCTGTTTGACGACCTGTTTGCGGTACAGGTCGAAGTAGGGGAAGTGCAGCATCAGCGGGTACCGGTCGGGCCCGGTGTTCTCGAAGTCCCAGCGCTGGTGGCGGGTGAACCCGGCGTGCTGTTCGTGCACCCCTCGCTCGTGGTCGTAGGGGACGTGCATCGCGTGGGCGGCGTCGCGCCACGCGGCGCTCTCCTCGTCGTCGACACCGAGGCGGGCGGCACGGTCGGGGTGGCGTTCGACGGCGTCGGCGGCGGCCAGGAGGTTTCCGCGGGCCATGAGGTTGGTGTACGTGTTGTCGTCGACGACGGCGCTGTACTCGTCGGGGCCGGTGACGCCGTCGATGTGGAAGGCGCCGTGGTGGTCGTGGTGGCCGAGGGACCGCCAGAGCCGGGCGGTCTCCACCAGGAGTTCGACGCCGGTGTCGCGTTCGAAGGCGGTGTCACCGGTGGCGGCGGTGTGCCGGACCACGGCGTCGGCGACGGCGGCGTTCACGTGGAAGGCGGCCGTGCCGGCGGGCCAGTAGGCGGAACGTTCCCGGCCGTTGATGGTGCGCCAGGGGAACGCGGCGCCCTTGAGGCCGAGTTGGGCCGCGCGGTCGCGGGCGGCCGGCAGGGTGTTCTGGCGCCAGCGCAGGGCCTCGGCGACCGCGCCGGGCGCGGTGTGGGTGAGCAGCGGCAGGACGAAGGTCTCGGTGTCCCAGAAGGCGTGGCCGTCGTAGCCGGAACCGGTGAGGCCCTTGGCGGGGATGGCGCGCTGTTCGGCGCGGGCGCCCGCCTGCAGGACGTGGAACAGGGCGAACCGTACGGCCTGCTGGATCTCCTCGTCGCCGTCCACCTCGACGTCGGCGCGGGCCCAGAAGTCGTCGAGGTAGGACCGTTGTTCGTCGACGAGGCCCTGCCAGCCGGCGTACGCGGCGGCGGAGAGGGCGGCGTCGACCTGGTCGCCGACGGCGGGCAGCGAGCGGGTGCCGGACCAGCCGTGGGCGACGGTCTTCTCCACCCGCAGCCGTTCGCCGGGCCGCAGGACGGTGGTGGCGGTGAGGCGGGCGACGTCGTCCCTGCTCTCCGCGCCGGTGGTGATGTCACCGGGGCCGGTGACGACATGGTCGGCCGCGGCGCCGACGCGCAGGCCGCTGCGCCGGGTGCGGTGCACGAGCCGCAGCCGTGTCCCGTCCGCGAAGTGCTCCTCCGCCTCCAGCGGTGTCCTCAGGGCGACGGCGGCCCGTGGATCGCCCTTCCGTTCGGGCAGTTGCTCGTTGGCCACCAGCTCCGACTGCACGACGACACGTGCCTCGCCGTCGACGGCCTCGACCTCGTAGGCGACGGCGGCGATGGCCCGCTGGGTGAACGACACCAGACGGGTGGTGCGGACCCGGACGGTCGTGCCCGCCGGGGAGGTCCACTCGCAACTGCGGCGCAGGACGCCGGCGCGCAGGTCGAGGACGCGTTCGTGGGAGCGCAGCCGGCCGTAGCGCAGGTCGAAGGGTTCGTCGTCGACGAGCAGTCGCAGGATCTTGCCGTTGGTGACGTCGATGACCGTCTCCCCGGATTCGGGGTAGCCGTAGCCGGCCTCGGCGTACGGCAGCGGGTGGAGTTCGTGGACGCCGTTGAGGTAGCTGCCTGGCAGGCCGTGCGGCTCGCCCTCGTCGAGGTTTCCGCGCCAGCCGATGTGCCCGTTGGACAGCGCGAACACGGATTCGCTCTGGGGCAGGACGTCGAGATGGAGGCCCTGTTCGCGCAGGGACCAGGGTTCGACCGCGTACGACCTGTGGGTGATCACGCCCACTCCCCCAGTTCCGTCAGGTCCGCTACGACGACGTCGGCGCCGTGGGCGCGCAGGGCGTCGGCCTGGCCGACGCGGTCGAGTCCGACGACCTGGCCGAAGTGGCCCGCGCGTCCGGCGTCCATGCCGGCGAGGGCGTCCTCGAACACGGCGGCGTCGGCGGGTTCGACCCCGAGGTCGTGGGCGGCGGCGAGGAAGGTGTCCGGGCGGGGTTTGCCCGGCAGCCCCCGCTCGGCGGCCACCACTCCGTCGATGCGTACGTCGAAGAGGTGCTCGGCGCCGATCGAGCGCAGCACGTCCCGGCAGTTGGCGCTGGAGGAGACGACGGCGGTGCGCAGCCCGTGGTCGCGGACCCGCTCGACGTAGCGCAGGGTGCCGTCGTAGGCCTCGACGCCGTCGGTGCGGATGAGGTCCAGCAGGATCTCGTTCTTGCGGTTGCCGAGGCCGTGCACGGTGGGGGCGTCGGGCGGGTCGTCGGGGGTGCCCTCGGGGAGGCGGATGTCCCGGGAGGCGAGGAAGGTGCGCACGCCGTCGGCGCGGGGGCGGCCGTCCACGTACCGGTCGTAGTCGGCGGACGGGTCGAAGGGCCGGAAGGCGTCGCCGTCGCGGCGGCGCAGGAACTCGTCGAACGCGCGCCGCCACGCCGCGGCGTGCACGACGGCGGTCCTGGTGATGACCCCGTCGAGGTCGAAGAGGCAGGCGCGGATCCTTTTCGGCAGGCCCAGTTCGGTCGGTCGGGTCGTCTGTGTCATGGGAGGGGGGTTCCCCCCGCGGCGGGGGTCAGTGGCCGGGGCGGGTGAGAAAACGGTCATCGGCGGCTGAGGCTGCCGCCGCCGTGGGCGCGGCCGAGGGCGTGGAGGTGTTCCAGGGCGTCGAGGACGACGGTCCGGTCGTACCAGGCGAGCCACTCGCCGGCCTCGGCGCCCACGACGGACAACTCCTTGGTCTGGGCCCGCGTCAGGCCGCGCAGCGGACGGTCGAGATGGGCGGAGACCATGCCGACGACCAGCCCGGACGAGGTGGTCAGCGGCACGCTGTGGCAGGCGCGGCTGCCCGCGCGCAGGATCGCCTCGCGGGCGTCCTCGGTGAACACCGGGTCCGTCGCCACGTCATGGACGGTGACCTGGGACACGTCCCGCGCGGCCTTGGCGCAGGCGGTGCCGTCGTCGCCGACGTGGGCGAAGAAGTCGACGAAGTCCGCCGTGAGTCCCGTGTGCCGCTCGATGCGCAGTCCGCCCTCCGCGCGGTCGGCGATCTGGACGTTGCCCATGTCGGTGCCGACGACGGCGAGGGTCTGACTGAGGACGGCGGCCAGGACCCCGCCGCGGTTGCCGCGGCGGTCGCGCGCCGCCCCGAAACCGAGGGCCGGCTCCGCGCGCCGGATCCGGCCGGGGAACCACAGGGTGCGGCGATCCTCCGGACGGGGCGCGCCCAGCGCCGCCTCGGCCAGGATGCGCAGCTTGACGTTGTACTGCTGCGAGGCCCGCTGGAGCAGTGCGAAGGCGGACTCGGCGTCCGGCAGGGCATAGCGCTCCCGCAGCATGCCCTGGGCCTCGGCGATCAGGGGGCGGCCGTCCATCCGGGTGCGCAGCTGCCGTACCTCGGCACGCAGCCGCGCCAGTTCCTCCCGGACCTCCTCCTCGTCCTCGCCGTCGGGCTCCGACCAGGGACTCGCTCGCATCCCGCACCTTCCGCTGTTCTCGTTCGGCAGCAGCAGTGCTCGTCTGCCCGCTCCCTGTCCGCGTACGCCGGATCGGTCTACCGTCGACGGCATGCCTGTGACCTTCGACGACCTGCTGCACCGGGCCGCCGCTCTGTCCCGCCCCGGCCGCCGTGCGCTGCTCGGTATCGCCGGCAGCCCCGGCGCGGGGAAGACGACCCTGGCCGAACGGCTGACCCGGGCGCTCAACGGCGACGGCGAGCCCTGGGTCGCCCATGTCCCCATGGACGGCTTCCACCTCGCCGACGTGGAACTCGACCGTCTCGGCCGCCGGGACCGCAAGGGCGCGCCGGACACCTTCGACGCGGCGGGCTACGCCGCCCTGCTGGAGAGGCTGCGCCGGGACGAGGACGACGTCGTGTACGCGCCGGGCTTCGAGCGCACCCTGGAGCAGCCCGTCGCGGGTGCGATCCCGGTGCCGCCGTCGGCCCGTCTGATCGTCACCGAGGGGAACTACCTCCTGCTGGACGAGGGGCCCTGGGCGCGGGTCCGCTCCCGGCTCGACGAGGTCTGGTTCTGCGACCTCGACGAGACCGAGCGGGTACGCCGGCTCGTCGCCCGGCACGAGGAGTTCGGCAAGGGGCACGCGGAGGCGGTCGCCTGGGTCGACGGTACGGATCGGCGCAACGCGGAGGCGGTGGCGGCGAGCAGGCGTCACGCCGACCTGGTGGTGGCGGCGTCGGCGATGCCGGTGGTGCGGGCGTAGAGGGGGTGGGGTGCCGGGTGCGGACGGGCAGCAGCCCGGCGTCGTCAGGAACGCCGGGCTGCTGGTATCGGGGCCTGTGATCAGGCGTGGGGCGTCAGGGTCGGTTCCCCCCGGTCGTCGCCCGCCGGGTCAACCGATGACGTGTCCCCGTCGTCTGCGGGGTACGGCACTGCCCGTGCGGGTGCGTGGTGCGTCACGCGACGGGGGCGGACCGGCGGGCGCGCAGGGCGACGGTGAGGGTGTGCGGGCCCATTCCACCGAGGTGGACACGGTTTCCGGTCGTGGCGTCGGTGCCGCGCACGACGGTGTGGTCCTGGCCCGGGTCGTACCGCAGTACCTCGCTCCGGTCCGGCCCGGCGAGCGGTTCGCCCGCCTCGACGGTGGCCTCGACGCGGATCTCGTCGTCACCGGCCCGGTAGGTCATCGGCCCGTCCGTCAGGCACCAGCGACCGTCGCCCAGCGGTACGGCGCCGTGCGGCACGCCGCCCGGCCGGAAGGTCAGTTCCAGGGCCCAGGGCACCCGGGGGCCGCTGAGGTCGATCCGCAGGTCGGCGCCGTCCTCCCGCAGGTCGACCTCGACGCGGGTCGTGTGGGAGACCTCGTCGCGGGGCCGGTCCGGGAAGGCCATCGCGGCCGAGAAGCGGCCCTCGTCCCCCAGCCGGTAGCCGCCGTCGTCCCGCCTCCGGTCCTTCGGGAGCGGCTGGTAGTAGGCGGCGGTGAGGGTCTCGGTGAGCCGGTACCGGCTCTCGGCGAGCTGTTCCATGTCGGCGGCGCGGAAGGGGCCCAGGTCGAAGAACCCCCGCGAGAGGCGGACCGCGTCGAGCACGGCCTCTCCGGCGAACAGGCGCAGGAAGGTGGGGTTGCAGGCGAGGCCCGAGCGGATGCGCCGGTGCTCGGGCACGTCGGAGCCGCCGTACACCACCGTGTGCGCGGCGGCCGAGGCGCGTGCGGCGAGGCGGGCGGTGGTGAGGTACCGCTCGCGCGGAAGCGTCTGCGCGGCAGGGGCCGGCAGGGCGCGGCACAGGTCCGGGGTGAGGAGGGTCTGGGCGAGCAGGTCGGGGTCCTCGACACCGTCGGCGGCCGCCAGCCGTGCCGCCCGGGCGAGGTCGCCCCGGCCGGTGCGGATCGCCAGCAGCCGGTAGTGCGGCAGATAGGGCGCCAGCGGGAAGGGGGCGTACTGGTCCTGCCGCCGCGAGTGGACGGTCTCCACCGTGCCGTCCGGTCGGATGAGGTCCAGGGTGGTGGCGAGGTTGCGTTCGACGGCGTGCAGCAGATCGGCGCGGCCGAGCACCTCGGCCAGGAGCAGCAGGGACGGGTTGGACACGTGGGCCGCGTAGTTGGCGCTCCGTTCCGAGTACAGGCCGTCCGCGTCGATGTCGACGCCCTCGGCGAGCCACTCCTCGACGCGGTCGAGCAGCCGGCCGTCGGGGAACGACCGGTGCAGCCGGGCCAGCGCCGCGCACAGCTCCCAGCGGTGGTTCGGGGTGTGCACCCCGCCCGTCCGCAGGCTGTCGGAGGCGGCGCCGGCGATCTCGGCGAGGGCCGCCGTGACCTCGCTCAGCTCCGGCCCCGCGCCGGCGGCGAGGAGGTGCGCGTCGCACACGTCGTTGACGGTGAACGCGGAGTCCGGCGGGGACTGCACGTTGTCGCCGCCGGCGAAGAGGCCGGTGGTGGTCTGCGTGGCCCGCAGGGCCCGCAGGTGTGTCATCGCGGCGGCGACCGCCCGCCCGCTGCCGTGCAGGGCGGAGTCGGGGGACCGGTATGCCGCGACCAGGGTCTTCACCCGCCGCGCCAGACCGCGGTGCGGCACACCTGCGGGTTCCTCTTCGGGGCGGTCCGCGAGCGGGGCGGCCTGCCGGTCGGCGGCGCGGGCCACCGACCGGACGAACTCGTGGTCGAGCGGGGTGGGCAAGATCAGTCCTTCAGTCCGGCGTTGATGTCGGCGCCCATGACGTAGCGCTGGAAGACCAGGAAGACCAGGATCAGCGGGATCATGGAGATGACCGACGCGCCGAGCAGGACCGACCAGTTGATGTTCTGCGCGCCGACGATGCTCTGGATGCCGATCTGCACGGTGAACTTGTTGGGGTCGTTGAGCATCAGCAGCGGCCAGATGTAGTCGTTCCACCGCCACTGGAAGGAGAGGATGGCGAGGGTCAGCATGATGGGCCGGGAGATCGGCACCATGATCCGCATGAAGATCGACAGCTCACGCGCGCCGTCGATGCGCGCGGCTTCCACGAGTTCGTCGGGAACCGTCAGGAAGAACTGGCGGAACATGAAGCATCCGGTCGCGGTCAGCACGGCCGGCAGGATGATGCCGCTGAACGAGTTGTAGAGGCCGAGGTCGCGGACCACGAGGAACGAGGGGGCGAGCATGACCTCGCCCGGCAGCATCGTGGTGGCCAGGATGCAGATGAAGAAGGCCTTGAGCCATCTGTTGTCGTACTTGGCCAGCGCGTACCCGGTGCAGCAACTGACACCCACCGTGAGGATCGTCGTGATCACGCACACGATGGCCGTGTTGATGAAGTACTGGGAGAAGTTGGCGCTGTCCCACGCTGCCTCGAAGCCCGACAGGGTGGGATTGCGCGGAACCAGCGTCAGCGGATACGAGAACAGGTCGCTGGCCGGCTTGAGGGAGCTGAGGATGAACCACAGCACCGGCAGCCCGTACAGGCACGCCAGGATCCACAGCAGCGTCGTCGCGGACACGGCCTGCCGGAGGCCACCGGTGGCGGCACCGCGGGGCCGCTTCTTGGAGACGGGTCGCGCGGACCCGGCGTCGACCGGGCGGGGGATGTCTGTGGTTGTCATCGGTTCTCCACCCGCCGGTTGACGATCAGCTGAACGATCGCGACGGCCATCAGGATGAGCATGAGCACGAACGACGCGGCGCTCGCGTAGCCGATCTGGCCCCGTTTGAAGCCGGTCTCGTAGATGTACTGCACGAGCAGGTTGTTCGACGTGCCGGGTCCGCCGTTGTTGAGGGCGACGAACACCGGGTATTCCTTCATCGCGTTGATCGTGTTGAGCAGGATGACGATGAACGAGGTGGGGGCGATGCTCGGCAGCGTGATGCTGAAGAACTGGCGCCAGGGGCCGGCGCCGTCGAGCGAGGCGGCCTCGTAGTAGGACACCGGCACGTTCTTGATCGCCGCGATGAACAGCAGCATCGAGAAACCGGTCCAGGCCCAGGACGCGGCCATCACCACCACGATCAGCGACAGGTCCGCGTTGGACTGCCACGGAACGGCGCTGCCGCCGAACTGCTCGATGATGTAGTTGACCAGTCCGAAGTTCTCACCGAACAGCCAGCGCCACAGGACACCGACGACGATGGGCGACAGGAGCCAGGGGATGAAGAAGATGACGCGGGCGACCGAGGCTCCCTTGGCGTGCTTGCTCACCAGCAGGTTGGCGGTGAGCAGCGAGACCGCGAAGTTCAGCGGTACGAAGAGCACGGCGTACAGCAGGGTCCGGGTCAGCGCGGCGTAGAAGGTGGAGTCCCCGAACAGGTTGTGGTAGTTGTCCAGCCCGATGTACTGGAACGCCCCCACTCCCGTGTAGTTCGTGAAGCTGTAGATGAGCCCGATCACCGCCGGCCAGACGAAGAACAGCGAGAAGAGCACGACATTGGCCGCGATGAGGACCAGCGGCGCAAGGGTGTACTTGCTCCGTCTCCTGGGTGGGCTCGCGGACACGGCCGAGGCGCGTTTTGTCATCTTCCTGACTCCGTGCTGGTGGAATGGATTGCTGCGGGCTCACCGGCGTGAGCCCCGTGGGCTCACACCATGAGCCCGGCACTGGGTGGGCGCCCGGGCCGGGCGGCGGCGTCTGGACCCCGCCGCCCGGCCCCTGGGCCTACGCTCAGCCGCCGACCTGCTGGTTGTAGCCGGCCACGATGTTCTCCAGGGCCTTGTCGGCCGACTGCTGGCCGTTGATCGCCTTGCCGAGTTCCGTCTTGGTCGGGTCCTCGGTGAGGCTCTTGCCCTTCAGCACCCATTCGGTCTGCGCGCTGTTGAAGTAGCCGGAGATCGGGTCGTACAGCGGGATCGACTCGTTGTAGAGCTTGTACGCCGCCTGCGCCGCCTCGGACTTGAACGGGTACTTCGGGTCCAGACCGCTCTCGACCGGCAGGAAGCCGGAGGTCTCGCACAGCGTCCGGTAGTGGTCGGGCTCGTACAGCCAGGACAGGAACTTCTTCGCGGCGGCGGACGCGTCGGCGTTGTTGTCGAAGCCCACCGTCATGCCGCCGCTGTTGACGTCACTGGCCTGCACCGGCTGGGCGGGGGTCGGGACGCTCGCCCACTCGAACTTCTTGATGCTCTCCGCGAAGGCGGGGACCTGCCACACACCGGACCAGTAGGCGACGACGTCACCGCTCTGGAACATCGCGGACGGGTCGGCGCCGCTGGTCCACACCGACTTCGGCATGGTCTTGTCGTCGTTCCACCCGACGAAGGTGTTCACGGCCTTCTTGGTCGCGTCGTCCACCGAGAACTTGCCGGCGTCGTCCGCGTGGACGTACTTGCCGCCCATCTCGTAGACCATCGCGCGCAGCCGGGACGGCGACTGGTCGAAGGTCAGGGAGTACTTGGCCTTGGTCTTCTCGCGGACCTTGTCCGCCGCCTTGATGAAGTCGGTCCAGGTCCAGGTCTTGTCGGGCGAGGTCGGGTAGGAGACGCCGGCCTTCTCGAAGAGCGACTTGTTGATGAACATGCCGGACGCGGTGACGTCCGAGGGGATGGACAGCACCTTCCCGGACGAGTCCTTCGCCAGGAAGTTGGCGTTGATGTTGTTGCTCTTCTTCTCGGCGATGGAGCTGAGGTCGATCAGCTTGTTCGACCAGATCGGGTCCAGCGCCGGCACGGCGGCCACGTCGGGCAGGGAGTTCGCCTGCGCGGCGTTGTGCAGCTTCGTCGTGTAGCCGTCGTAGGGGATGTTGACGAGCTTGACCTTGACGCCGGTTTCCTTCTCGTACTGCGCCACCATCTTCTTCCAGCCCGCGTCCTGCCCCGGAACGGTGGAGATCCAGAACGTCAGCGACTTGGAGGTACCGCCCGAGTCGGATTCCCCTCCGCAGGCGGAGAGCAGCAGGGTCCCTGCCGCGGCAACGGCAGTGAGGGGAACCAGGCGGCGCATACCGCCGCGGCCGAGTCGGCGGGAGCGCCGCACACCCACAGTGGTCATCTTCGATCCCTTTTTTCGTCGATAGGGGACAGAGCACGGGGCCGACCGAGGCGGCACGGGTGCAGTTTGCAGGAAACGTCGCTTCCGGGCGCAGCCTCGCCCGGCCGCGTCGTCCACGCGGGGCGGGATCCCCGGCCGTTCTGGCCGTCACCGCACGGGCACGCCCTCGTGCGGTCGCCGTACGTCGCGTACAGGCGGGATGCTCACCCCAAGTCGGCGTCCCGGCCGACCTAGAAAGCGCTTGTCCGGACATTGGCAGACCGAGTCCGAAACCGTCAATCCTTCGTCCGCGCCACCTCGGTCACGGTTTGGACTCCTCTGGCGACCGCGAGCCTCGCCGCGCCCACCACGGTACCGAGATCGCCGACCTGGCTGCTGACCACTTCGGTGGGCCAGCTCAGCCGCTCCAGCTCGGCCCGCACACCGGGCAGGAGCTGCGGAAACGCGCCGGTACTGCCGCCGAGGACGAGCAGCCCCGGGTCCAGTACGGCGGTCACCGCGGCGGCCAGCCGGCCCACGTCCACCGCGTGCCGGTCGACGATCGCGCGGGCCGGGGCGCAGCCCTGTCCGGCCAGCGAAAAAAGCCGATCTACGGTACGAGGGCATGAATCGCCGGTTTCCGGCCAGGCCTCGGCGGCCCGGCGCAGCAGCGAGCGGGCGCCGATGTACTCCTCCAGGGCCTCGTGGCGGGGCTCCAGGTCGTCGTTCCAGGGGTAGGGCAGCCGGGCGAGCTCTCCGGCCGCCCCGTTCGCCCCGGCCAGCACCTGGCCTCCCACCACGATGCCCAGACCGACACCGACACCGATCCGCAGATAGCCGAAGGTGTTCCGGCCGCGCGCCGCGCCCTCGTGGAGTTCGGCGAGCGCGGCGCAGTTGACGTTGTTCTCCAGATGGACGGGCACCCCGGGCGGCAGCGCCACGGCCACCGCGTCGAAGGCGGGCCCCGCCTTGGCGGTCGCCGGACGCTCGGTGCCCTCCTCGGCGCGCGCGGTGACATCACCGACGGCCACGACGATGGTGCGCAGCGGAGCTCCTGCGGGGAGCGCGCACAGCGCTTCGCGCACCGCGTCGGCGGCCCGCTCGCGGGAGCCGGTGCCCTCGGCGAGCAGGGTGCCGTCCAGGGCGCAGACCCGTGCCCGGGTGAGGCTCGGGCCGAGGTCGACGGCCAGTACGGCGCCGGCGGCCGCGCCGAGGTCGTACACGGCCGCCGACCTGCCGGTTCCGCCGGAGAGCGTGCCGGACCGGGCGACGAGACCGGCGGCCTCCAGCTCCGCGACGGCGGTGGAGACGGTCGGCTTGGAAAGCCGCGCCCCGGTCGCCAGTTGGGGGCGGGTGGCGGTGCTCGACGCGGCCAGTACGGCGAAGACAGCGCGGGCGCTCTCGCTCAGTTGCATGCTCTCCCCAGTCGTGCCAGTCGTGCCGCGATCTTCCGGCCGCACGGTCGTGCGGTATCCGGGTCCGAACCCTTGACGCACCCTTATTCGTTAGTTAATTTCCTAACGAAGTCAAGCGGTACTCGCCTACCGCGCCGCCAGAGGCCCGTCCCGGGGCTTCCCTAGCACCCCAACAGCACCCCACAGCCCCTGTGGGTCCAGGCACGGTTTCGCCCAGCCGTCGCTGCGCCATCGCAACGCAACGACGAAGGAGGAGTCTCCGTGCAGGACTCCGGACCGGTCGCGGTCGGTATCGACGTGGGCGGCACCAAGACCCATCTCCGTGCTGTCACGGGGACGGACACCGTCGCCGACCACGTCCGTACGAGCCGCGGCTGGCGGCCGCACGACCCGGCGGCCGCGACCGCTTGGCTGGCCACGCTGGTCGAGGAGGCGCTGCCCGCGCGCACCCTCCCGTCCGCCGTGGCCGTCGGCGCGCACGCCTGCGAGACCCCCCGGCAGTGCGAAGGGATACGTCTCGCCCTCCAGGAACGGCTTCAGGTGCCGTGCCTGGTGGTGGGCGACGCCGAGCTGCTGGCCCCCGCCGCCGGTTTCGAGCGCGGGGTGGGGCTGGTCGCGGGCACCGGATCGGTGGCCGTCGGCCGGGCCGCCGACGGCAGGTCCGTGCAGGTCGGCGGCTGGGGGGCGGTCCTCGGCGACGAGGGCGGCGCCGCCGGTCTCGTCCGGGAGGCCGCCCGTGCCGTCTGGGCGGCGCACGACCGGGGCGAGGCGCCCGACGCGCTCGCCGAGCGGCTCGTGGCCGCCTTCGCGGTGAGCGAGGTCCCGGCTCTCGGCGGGGCACTGGAAGCGGCCACGGACGTGTCCGCCGACTGGGGCCGGCACGCGCCCGTGGTGTTCGAGGCCGCCGAGGAGGGCTCTCTCCTCGCCCGCCGGGTGATCGCCGACGGGGGCCGCGCACTCGCCTCGCTCGTGGCACGGCTCGACGCCCGCGGGGTCGCCGTGGACGACGTGGTGGTGGCCGGCGGGACGATCCTCGCCAGGCCCGCCCTGTACTCCGCATTCGCCGAAGCACTGCTCGACGTTGTACCGTCCGCGCGACCGCACATGCTCCAAGTGCCGCCGGTCGTAGGGGCGTTGGCACTCTCACGCACTCTCCTCCGACCGGCCATGCGCTGATCACCGTCCGGTCGCCGACCGGACATCGACCGGTCATGCGTCACCCTCACGCTCAGCCCGCACCCGATCACCACCTCGCGAAAGGAGCGGCGCTCCATGCCGTCATCCGCCGGGCACCACTCGCTCGACCGCCGTGTCTTCCTCAGGAACTCCCTCGGCGTGTCGGCCGGCCTGATCGCCGCTCCGACCCTCACGAGCCTGTGGCAGGCCCCCGAGGCCAAGGCCGCCACCGCGTTCGCCGCGTTCGTCGACGACTACTCCACCAACACCACGGCGAACCAGACCGCCGAGACCAACGCCGTGGTCCGCGCGCTCGGCGGCTTCGCCGAGATATGGAAGACGGGCGGCGCCTGGAACACGGGCACCCCGCTGCTGCCGGAGATCCTGCGCGACAACATGCGCTACTGCGCGCGTCTGACCGGCCGCCGCACCGAGGCCCAGGCCCGCGAGGCGTTCGTCTACGACCGCCAGCACCAGAGCTACGCCATGATCGGCGGGCTCGGCCCGCTGGCCGACCTGTACCGCTCCGGCGCCAAGGCGGTCACCTCGATCACCGCCGCCCCCGACGGCATCCCCGCGACCAAGATCAACGACGCGGTCCCCGCCGGCGCGCCCGCCGGCTCCGCGCTGGGCGCCGGCTCGTACGACTCGGACCTCGGCCTGGTGGCCAAGCTCGTCGACACCGTGCGCGGCGACTTCACCTCCAGCAACCCGGCCAAGTTCACCTTCCAGTACCCGCGGCCGTGGCGGATGAACGAGGACAGCGAGGTCGTCGACACCGGCGAGAAGGACGCGCTCGGGTACCCGGTCTACGACTCCGACGTCGTCGTCGTGACGCAGCTGCTGCGCCAGCGCAGCGAGGTCCCGGCCGAGGACGGCGGTTTCCCCAGCGGCCACACCAACGCCTTCCACCTGGCGGCCCTGGCGTACGCGTACGCGGTCCCGGAGCGCTTCCAGGAGATCATCACCCGTGCCTTCGAGCTGAGCCACACCCGGATCATGTCCGGCATGCACTCCACGGTCGACGTCATGGGCGGCCGGATCATGGCCACCGCGCTGGCCGCCGCCGTGCTGCACAAGCCGGGGAACACCGCGCTCAAGGCCGCCGCGCGCAAGCAGGCCGCCGAGTACTTCCAGGCGAGGACCGGCACCACCGCCGACACGCTGTTCGCCTACGCGCACTCCGACGCGGGCGACCGGTACGCCGACCGCGGGGCCAACGCCCGTCTGGTCGAGCCGAAGCTGACGTACGTGCTGCGCCGGCGCGGTGACTCCGTCGGCATGACCGTGCCCAAGGGCGCCGAGGTCCTGCTGGAGACGCGTCTGCCGTACCTCGACGCGGCGCAGCGGCGCGAGGTGCTGCGCACGACCGCGCTGCCCTCCGGGTACGTCCTGCTGGACGGCTGGGAGCAGTGGGGCCGGCTCAACCTGTTCGCGGCGGCGGACGGCTACGGCGCCTTCGACACGGACGTCACCGTCACGCTGGACGCCGCGCTCGGCGGTTTCGCCGCGGCCGACGCCTGGCGCAACGACATCGACGGCAAGGGCGGTCTCGTCAAGCGGGGCAGCGGCACGCTGACGCTGACCGGCGCCAACCGGTACAAGGGTGACACCGTCGTGGAGGCCGGTGTGCTCGCGGCCGGCTCCGAGGAGGCCCTCGGCCGCGGTGACGTCCGGGTGAAGGACGGCACGCTGGCCATCGGCGGGCGGTCCGTGCGCGTTCGCGGCGACTACACGCAGGCCGGTGTCCTCGACGTGACGCTGGACCGGGGCACCGGCCCGGCCCTCGACGTGGACCGGCGCGCGGTCCTGGAGCGGGGCAGCAAGCTGGTGGTCCGCTTCGACGCCGCGCAGGCGCCGCGTTCGGGCGACACGGTGGCGGTCATCGGGGCGCGGTCCGTGCAGGGCCGGTTCGCCGAGGTCTCCGTGGCCGTCGAGGGCTGGACGGCCGAGCAGGTCTTCACGGCGCACGGCGTGTCGGTCCACCTGCGGAAGAAGTAACCCCACCGTGAACGGCTGTCGGGGGTGGCGCGAGCCGCCCCCGACAGCCGTTCACGGGCTCGGCGGCAGGGCCTGCTCGGCCCAGATGGTCTTGCCCGCGCCGCTCGGGCGGCTGCCCCAGCGGTCGGTGAGCTGGGCGACGAGGAGCAGACCGCGGCCCCCCTCGTCGAAGCTGCGGGCCCGGCGCAGATGGGGCGAGGTGCTGCTGGCGTCGGAGACCTCGCAGATGAGGGCGCGGTCGCGGATCAGGCGCAGCTGGATGGGGGCGCCGCCGTAGCGGATGGCGTTGGTGACCAGTTCGCTGACCACGAGTTCGGTGACGAAGACGGCCTCCTCCAGCCCCCAGCGGGTGAGCTGGTCGGTGGCCAGCTTGCGCGCGCCGGCGACCAGCGCCGGATCGTCGGTCAGGTTCCACACGGCCACCTGTTCCGCGTCGAGGGCGCGGGTGCGGGCGAGCAGCAGGGCCACGTCGTCGCCCGGGGTCTGCGGCAGCAGCGCCTTCAGCACGGTGTCGCAGGCGCTCTCCAGACTGCCCACCGGCCCTCGCAGCGCGGCGCACAGGGCGGCGGTGCCCGTGTCGATGTCGCGGTCGCGGGCCTCGACCAGACCGTCGGTGTAGAGGGCGAGGACGGATCCCTCGGGCAGCGCCAGTTCCGTCGCCTCGAACGGGAGTCCGCCGACGCCGAGCATCGGTCCCGCCACCACCTCCACGACCTCCACGCCGCCGTCGGGCCGCACCACCACGGGCGGCACATGCCCGGCCGAGGCGATCGTGCAGCTGCGGTCCACCGGGTCGTACACCGCGTACAGGCAGGTCGCGCCGATCTCCCCCTCGCCCGTGCCGTCACCGGCGGCCAGGTGCTCCACGAGGTCGTCGAGGTGGGTGAGCAGTTCGTCGGGCGGCAGGTCGACGTCGGCGAGCGCCCACACGGCGGTGCGCAGCCGGCCCATGGTGACGGAGGCCTGGATGCCGTGCCCGACGACGTCCCCGACGACCAGCGCCACCCGGGTCCCGGACAGCGGGATCACGTCGAACCAGTCGCCGCCCACCCCGGCCTGCGACAGCGCGGGCAGATAGCGGGAGGCGAACTCCACGGCCGCCTGTCCGGCGACCGTCTTCGGCAGCAGGCTGCGCTGCAGCGCCAGCGCGGTCGTCCGCTCCTTGGTGTAGCGGCGGGCGTTGTCGACGCAGATCGCCGCCCGGCTGCACAGCTCCTCCGCGAGCGACACGTCCTCCCGGTCGAAGGCGTCGGGGTGCTCGGGGGTCAGGAGCCGCACGAAGACGGCCACCCCGAGCGTGGTGCCCCGCGCGACCAGCGGCACGGCCATCAGCGACAGGTCGTTGTCCTCGGCCTCCCGGAGCTTGCGGGAGCGGGCACCGTGCCGTGCGAACCACTCGTCGAGGGAGCCGTCGCCGGTGCCGGTGAGCACGGGCTCACCGGTGAGCAGGGCGCGGGCGGGCGGCGAGGAAGGGGGATAGACGTCGGCGGAGCCCTGGGCGATCGCCGCCTCCGGGACACCGGGCGTGGGCGATCGGTGAGCGGCCCGGCTCAGTCGGACACCGCCGCCCAGGGGGTTCATCTCGGGTTCCTCGCCCCGCAGCACGGACTCCAGGAGGTCGACGCTGGCGAAGTCGGCGAGCCGGGGCACGACCAGCTCGGCGAGTTCGCGGGCGGTCTGGACGACGTCGAGCCTGGTGCCGATGGACCCGGCGGCCTCGTTCAGCAGGGCGAGGCGCTGGCGGGCCGCGAACTGCTCGCTGCTGTCGAACGCGGCGAGCGCGGTGCCGATCAGCCGGCCGGAGTCGTCCCGGACCGGCCACATCTCGGAGGTCCAGGCGTGCATGCGCCGACCGGAGGGCGACCGGGTCCAGCTTTCGTAGCGGACCGGCCGCCCGGTCTCCACCACCATCTCCAGGTGGCGCAGGAAGCCCTGGCTGTGCTCGGCGTCCTCCACGGTGTCGGGGAAGTACCGGTGCCGGAACTCCTCCTCCGGCCGGCCCATGACCTGGCACGCCCAGTCGTTCATCCGCAGATAGCGCTGCCCGGTGTCGAAGACGGACATGGACATCGAGGCCTGGGCGAAGGCCAGCTCGCCGAGACCGCGCTCGGCCCGGTCGGGCGCGGCCTTGACGACGAACCGCCGCTGCTCGCCCTCCCCGGCCCACAGGGGGCAGATCCGCAGCGCCACCTTCCGCGGCCGCCCGTCCCGGTAGCGCAGGTCCACCACCGCGTCGCGGTGTGCCAGCAGCATCCGCCGGACCGCCGCCGCGTCCCCGTCGAGGAGGTCCGCCGCCGGCTTGCCGGTCACGTCCCCGGCGGCGTACCCCGTGAGCCGCCGGGCCCCTTCGCTCCAGCCCACGACGAGGCCGCGCGCGTCGACCACCGCCATCGCCTCACCGGCCGTGGCAGCCCGCGAGACACCGGACCCCTTCGTCACCATATGGCCAGGATGGTCCGTCCGAGGCGGGGCAACAACCCGGATCCGCCCGTGACGTACCGGGTGCGCGGCCCCGCCTCGGCCGCACGGGGCTAGAGGGCGGTACGGGACTCCAGGTCCTGGCGGGTGTCGTTGCCGTAGACGCCCGTTTCGTCCCCCCGGATGCCGTACCAGAGCTGGAAGCGGGCCACCGCCTCTTTCAGTACGCCGTCGTACCGGCCCGAGGTGGAGCCGCCCGCGTACACGTCGGGGATACGGAGCAGCCGCTGCTGGAGTTCGGAGACCTGGGGGCCGCTGTCGCCCTCGCGGAGGGTGCCGGCGCCGTCCGGGTCGACGTCGCCGTCCGGGGCGGGTGCCGAGGTCGCGGGCGCCGGGGCGGCGGGGGCCGTGGGGGTCGGTTTCGGGGTGACGGTGCGCGCCTCCTTCTCGGTGTCGCCGCCGGGCAGCAGGAGCGCGGCGGCGAAGCCGAGGAGGGCCGCCGCGCCGACGCCGACGACCACCGCCGCGCGCTTCAGGCCCGGTCCGCCGCCGGCTGCCGCGCGCCGCCGCTGCCGCTGCCGCCGCTCGGCGCGCGGCGGGACCGTGCCGGAGCCGAAGTCCTCGCCGACCATGACCGGGGGCAGTTCCTCGGTCTCGTACTCCACCCGGGGCAGGATCCGCTCGGCGGCGGGCCGCGCCCGCGGTGCGGGCTCGGGCGGTGGCGCCGGAGCGGGCGTCGGCTCGGGTGCCGGCGGCACGGCGACGGTCTCGTACTCGTCGGGCGCGGGGGCCGCCCCCTTGTACTGCTCGAACTCCCGCAGCAACTCGGCCAGGGCCTCGGTCCGGCGTCGGCGCATGACATACGTCGGCTCGATCGTGGGACGCTTCGTCGTCCGGCCCGGTTCGGGCGGTTTCGACACGCTGTTCTCCTTCCGTGCACGCGGTCTCCCGCCATCCCCGAGAGGAGATACGGGAAGCCGGGCCGGGAGGTTCAGCTCACCCGGCCGTCACCGGGGCGGCCGGGAGCACGGCGACGGTCTCCCAGCCGGGCCCGTCCTCGCGCGGCCGGGCCGTGATCCGGCCGCCGAGCGCGGTCACCCGTTCGGTGAGACCGACGAGGCCGAAGCCGCCGCCCCGGGCCGCCTCCGGCAGCCGGGCACCGCCGCGCCCGTCGTCGCGCACCGCGACCTCCAGCTCGCCGCGGGCGTAACGGAGGTCGACGGTGACCTCGGTGGCGTCGGCGGCATGACGGCGGACGTTCGTCAGGGCCTCCTGCACCACGCGGAAGGCGGCGGCCTGCACCTCGTGCGGCAGGTCGGCGGGGACGGTGGGGTCGTGCCACAGAACCGCGCGTCCGTCGGCCTCGCCGACACCGCCGAAGCCGCGCACCAGTTCGTCGATACCGGCCAGATCCCCGACCGGGCGCCGGTCGGCGGTGCCGCTCTCCTCCTCGTGGTCGCGCAGGACGCCGACCGTGCGGCGCATCGAGGCCAGCGCCTCGGTCGCGGCCCGCTCGATGCCCGCGAGGACGGGGTCCAGGCGCTCGGGTTCGGTGCCGGCCATCATCCGCGCGACCTGTGTCTGCACCAGGATCCCGGTGACGTGGTGGGCGACGAAGTCGTGCAGGTCG
Organism: Streptomyces bottropensis ATCC 25435; assembly: GCF_000383595.1. Taxonomy (NCBI): domain Bacteria; kingdom Bacillati; phylum Actinomycetota; class Actinomycetes; order Kitasatosporales; family Streptomycetaceae; genus Streptomyces; species Streptomyces bottropensis. The sequence continues at coordinate 5,828,689 of NZ_KB911581.1, forward strand.
GCGGCCATCGCGAGGCGCTCCGCCCGGCGGGTCCCGGAGACGACCCGGGCCCGTCGGTCGTCCAGGGTGCGCAGGTAGGCGGCCACGGCGGCCGCGCTCCCGCCGATGAGCAACAGGACCATGGCGACGCCGATGAGGCTGGCGTCCGGCTCGGCGGCGTAGTACGGCAGCGGAAGCATGAGCAGGACGAGACCGTCGAGGAGTCCGCAGGCGAGCGCCCAGCCGGGCGGGCAGGTGCGGATGGCGATCACCATCAGGCACAGCAGCACGGCGGCCTGTCCCGGGCCGAAGCCGCCGGGGTGGTGCGCCACGAGGAGGGTCACCACGTTCGCCGCGGCGGCGAGGGCGGGTGCGCCGGTGCGTACCTGCGGGGTCAGCCAGGCGGGCCGGCGGCGCGCGGGCCACAGCAGCGCGGCGAGGCCCACGGCCACGGCGGACAGGTGCAGCCACAGGTGGTCGGTGTCCTCCAGCGGCAGGATGAGGAGGTCCGAGACACAGGCCAGGAGCAGGGCCACGACGCCGCCGACGGTGACACAGCCCGGCCGGGCGGGCCGGGCCGGGCGTCCGGTGCCGTCGCCCACGGGTTCCTTGGTGTCGAGCAGGAGGTTCACGCCCTACACAGTAGGCAGCCCCGGCGGCAGCCGGATCGGCCGAACGGCTGAGCGAACGCGGTCGGCGGGCCGGGAAGCCTGGCCGTTCGGCCGAGGCGGACGCCACCGCCGCCGGGAGAGGTTGGGTGCCGCAACCCCACCCCCTTCCCACCGGGAGCACCTCATGACACGCCGCCCCCTCGTCATCACCGGCGCCGCCGTGGCGGCCGTGGCCGTCGGCGGCGGAGCCCTCACCTACGCGCTGAGCGGTACGGAGTCCACCACCGGCCTCGACCGGTTCAGCAGCGTGACCGTGGACGGGCAGAAGGCGCTCAAGGGAGGCCTCGTCGCCGGCCGCACCGCGTCCAAGTACAGCCCGCTGCCCTGGATCGGCGGCGCGACCTCGGACCTGACGTGCCCCGACCTCAAGGCGGTGGCCGGCACCAAGGTGACCTGCACCGCGAGGGACGGCGACGGCAGGGACCTCGCCATACCGGTCACCGTCGTCAAGGCCGACGCCTCCAGCGTCACCTGGAAGTTCGAGCGCAAGTAGAGAAGGGCCGTACCGCACCTCATGAACACCGTCCTGGCCGGCAACGGCCTCATCAAGAAGTACGGCTCCACCACCGCCCTGGCAGGGGTGGACGTGGCGGTCGCCGAGCGCGAGTCCCTCGCCATCATGGGTCCGTCCGGCTCCGGCAAGTCGACCCTCCTGCACACCCTCGCCGGGATCGTCCGGCCCGACGGCGGCCAGGTGCTGCTGCGCGGTGAACGCATCGACCACTGGGGGGAGAACAAGCTCAGCGCGCTGCGCCGCAAGCGGTTCGGATTCGTCTTCCAGTTCGGCCAGTTGCTGCCCGAACTGCCCGCCGAGGAGAACGTCGCCCTGCCCCTGATGCTGGAGGGCGTGCCCCGCCGCCAGGCCGTGCGGCAGGCCCGCAGGTGGTTCGCCCCGCTGGGCCTCGCGGGCCTGGAGCACCGCCGCCCCGGCCAGCTCTCCGGCGGGCAGGCCCAGCGGGTCGCCATCGCCCGCGCCCTCGCCGTGGAACCCGACGTGGTCTTCGCCGACGAGCCGACCGGTGCCCTCGACCAGTCCACCGGTGAGGAGGTCATCCGCCTCCTCACCTCGGTCACCCGCGAGCAGGGCGCCTGTCTCGTCATGGTCACCCACGACGCGGAGGTCGCCGCCCACTGCGACCGCGTCCTGCAGGTGCGGGACGGCCGGGTGAGCGGCTACAGCCAGTACACGGTGACGTGAGCGCCACCGACACCCATGGGGACGCGGGGACCCGCGCGACCGGCCGCACACGCGTCACGTCCCCTCTCCGACCGATCCCGCCCAGCTCTCAGGCACACCACTCACCGGAGACCAGAACATGCGCTCCCCCGTCCTGCCCCTCACCTGGCACCTGACCCGCTCCTCCGGCAGGTGCGGTCTGCAGAGCCACCTCCTCTCCGCCGCCGCGGCGGCGACCGGAGCCCTGGTCCTGCTGACCCTCCTCGCCGCCTACCTGGGCGCCGGCGCCCGGGCCGACCGCACGGCCTGGCGCACCCCCGACGCCGTACCGGCGCGACAGGCCACCGCCGTCCAGACGCTCGGCACGACGTACGTCGACCACCGTCCTGTCACCGTCGTCTCCCTGGCCCAGCTCCCCCACCGGCCCCGGACCCCCGCACCGCCCGGCCTGGAACGGTTCCCCGCCGCCGGCCACACCTACCTGTCCCCCGCCCTGGTGGAGCTGATGCGCGAGCTGCCCGCCGGGCGACTCGCGGACCGCTTCCCCACCGGGGCAGGCCAAGGCACCATCGGCGAGGCCGGTCTCGCCTCCCCCGAGGAACTCGTCGCGGTCGTCGGCCGCGCTCCCACCGACCCCGCGATCACCCACGCGGCACGGGGCAACGCCCTGGACACCCTCTCCGCCCGCGCCCGCGTGGACGGCTTCGAGGGGACCCGGCCCAGCCTGTTCACCGCCTTCGACCAGCAGGCCTCCGTGCTCGGCGGCGCCCTCCTCGTCGTCCCCGTGATCGTGCTGGCCTCGGCCGCCGGACGCCTCGGCGCCGCCCGCCGGGAGCAGCGCCTGGCCGCCCTGCGCCTGGCCGGGGCGACCCCTCGGCAGATCCTGGCGATGACCGGCGTCGAGTCGGCGGCGGTGGGCCTGGCCGGCGGTGTCCTCGGCGCTGTCGCGTACACCCTGCTGCTGCCGGTCCTCGCGCGGGTGCCGTACGGCATCGGCACCTGGTACACCGGACAGCTGTGGGTCGGCCTGCCCCTGCTGCTCACGGTGGTGGGGCTCGTGGCCGTGCTGACCTCCGTCAGCGCCATGACGACGCTGCGCGGGGTGGCCCGCTCCCCGCTGGGCGTCGCCCAGCAGGCCGATCCGCGCCGGACGAAACTGATCCGGCTGGTGCTGTTCGTCGCCGTCGGGCTGTACGTGGCGGTGAGCGCCCACGGCGGCGGGCTGAGCACCGGCCGGACGCTCGCGCTGGTGGTCCTGGTGTACGGGGCCTTCTGGGCCCTCGGCCCCTGGGTCGTCGACATGCTGGGCCGGCTGCTGAGCCGCTTCGCGCGCCGCCCGGCCACGCTGCTGGCCGCGCGCCGGCTCAGTGACGATCCGCGCGCTGCCTGGCGCACGGTCAGCGGTCTGGTCCTGGCGGGTCTCGTCGCCGGGTTCTTCACCGTCGGTCAGGTCGGTCTCGTGGGGTACGACTATCCGGGGCAGGTGGCGGTCCGCGCGGAGCACGGAAGGACCGCCGAACTCGCGGCACGGGCGAAGGAGTTGCTCGCGGACGCCGAGGTGCGGGCGCGGGTGGGGACCCCGGACCCGGGCACCTGGGACGGGCTGCTGGGAGGCGACGAGGGCCTCGTGGTCCACGTGCGCGGCGGTCAGGATCAACTGGACACCGCCTCGACCGCGCTGTCCGCCCTCTCCCCCGGGAACCTTCCGTTCACCCAGGACCACGTCAACGCCGAGGGGGACACCGTGACCCGGCTCATCGGCCGGGTGGGCCTCGCGGTCCTGGCCCTGGGGTTCCTGGTGGCCGCCGCCTCCGCCGGACTCACCGCGGCGGCCACGGTGCTCGACCGGCGCCGGGTGTACGGCCTGCTGCGGCTGGCCGGTACGCCGCTGAAGGTACTGGACCGCGCCCGGATGCGGGAGACCGCGCTGCCCCTGGTGGTCCTCGCCGGTGGCACGACGGCGACCGGGATCTACGCCGGGCTGAAGGTCGACGAGATGTTCCACCTGGAGCCGGACGCGTCGGGAGCCGTGCGTCTCGCCCTGTGTGTCGCCCTCGGCACGCTCACCATGTTCGCGGCACTCGCCGGGAGCAGGCCGCTGCTGCGGAAGGTCACGGAGGAACGGGACCAGGACCCCGGCTGACACCCCGCGTCACCCCGTCGGTCCGTCCCGCTCCCCGCTCCCCCCGCCAGATCTCCTTCACCGCTCAGGCATGATGCGCCCATGAACGACCGCAGCCCGATCCGGGTCCTGATCGCCGACGACCAGGACATGGTCCGCACCGGCTTCCGTTTCTTCCTCGACGCACAGCCGGACATCACCGTGGTCGCCGAGGCCGCCGACGGCGAGACGGCCGTACGGCTGGCCCGTGAGCTGCGGCCCGACGTGTGTCTGCTGGACATCCGTATGCCGAGGCTGGACGGTCTGGAGGCGACCCGGATGCTGGCCGGTCCGGGTGTCGCCGATCCGCTGCGGGTGGTCGTGGTGACGACGTTCGACCTCGACGAGTACGTCTACGGGGCGTTGCGCGGCGGTGCCTGCGGCTTCCTGCTGAAGGATTCCGGGCCCACCCTGCTGGCCGAGGCCGTCCGGGCTGCGGCGGTGGGCGATGCGCTGGTGTCGCCGTCGGTGACGGTCCGGCTGCTCAAGCACGTCACGCAGGAGAGGGCGGGGACAGCGGAGAAGGGCGCCGCGCCCGGTTCCGGGGCCCCGCCCGCCCAGGAGCCGTTGACCGACCGGGAGCTGGACGTCGTGCGCCTGGTCGCCCTGGGGCACACCAACGCCGAGATCGCCGCCTCGATGTTCGTCTCCCTCTCCACGGTCAAGACCCACCTCGGCAGCATCCAGCTGAAGCTCGCCGCCCGGAACCGGGTGGAGATCGCGGCGTGGGCGTGGCGGACGGGGCACGCGGGCGACCGCGGGTGACGTCCGCCCGCCCTGAAAGTCCGCGGCGGCCCGGGAGACCTACGGCGTGAGGGTGACGCGGATGCCGACCGTGCCCTCGGCGCCCCGGCGGAGCCGGCTGCCCAGCAGGGTGAGTCGGCCGAGGACGCCGTACTTGCGGGCGATGAGCCCGCGGTAGGCGGCGGAGCCGGCCGCGTCCAGGATCTCGGCGCGCGCGGGTACGGTGCCGCCGGTGGGGTTGCCGCGCACGTCGCAGGGGCCGACCAGGACGTCGGCACGGTTGCGGACGCGCTTGACCTTCCAGGAGTCCGCGACCGTCCAGACACCGAGCGCGTCCCCGTCCCGCACCACCCATACCGGCGTGGGGACGGTGGTGCCGTTCTTGCGGTAGGTGGTGAGCAGCAGGTACTTGCCCGCGCCGAGCGCGTCGAGCGAGGTGTCGTCGGCCATGGCGCGAGTCTAGAGCCCTCCTGAGGGGCCCAGGCATACGGCCGCCGGCGGGAACCGGCGGCCGTACCCAGGAACGAACGGTGGGGCGGGGTCAGTCGAGCAGCCCGTCGTAGTCGGGCAGCTTGTACGTCCGCTCGGCGTGGCCGCCGACGAGGTCGGTGGTGTTGTTGCCGACGTTGGCGATGATCGTGTAGCCGTCGGACTCGATGTCCGCGCGCGAGGCGGTCTTGTAGGCGGAGACCTCGGCGAACAGGTCGGGCAGGTCACGGACGTAGAGACCGTCGACCGGGTAACCGACGTTCTTCAGGTTCCACTTGGTGACGCTCTCGATGATGCCCGGCCGGGCGGTGACGAAGAAGACGGCGACCCCGCGGGACTTGGCGTACTTGGCCAGCGCCAGGGAGGGCTTCAGCGCCGGGGTCGGCAGCTGGTACCAGGGCGTGTAGTGCGTCTCCAGCGTCGTGTTGTCGATGTCGAAGACGATGGCGAGCTTCTGCCCCGAGGAGTTCGCGGTGCGCTGCTGGACGTAGGGCGTGGCCGTGTCGACGACGGCCTTCACGTCCGTCTGCCAGGTCGCGTAGGGCACCTCGGCGGCCGTCGCCGCGGCGACCTCGGTCCCGCTCTGCGCCGCGACCGCCGGCACCGCCGCGGCCACCGAACCGCCCAGACCCAGTACGGCCACCGCGGCGACCGTGGTGATGCGGCGTCCCACACCGCTTCCTGTCATCTTCGTCCCCTTTTTCTCATGTCAGAGCGGCGAGGTCGATGAAACCCCCGCCGCACTGGTCATGGTCATGCCCATTGGTGGCCGGGAGACTACCTAAGAGTTACTGATAAGTAGAGGGGTCGCGACGACCCTTGTTCGGCGGCCCTCGCGCGAAGCCGGGCGGCGCCGGGCGGAACCCGTCCGGTCCGGCCGCCGAGAAGATCGCCGAAGTCTCGGCAAAGGCCAACCGACAGGTCTACATTGCCGGTTGGATGAAGCACCTTCACAGAAGATCCAGGAGTCGACTCCGTGACGGACAACCCGGCAGCCCCGGACTTCCCCTCTTCCTCGCTGAACCGCCGCATCGTCACCACGCGGCCCGCCGCGGCACGGATCTGGAACTACTGGCTCGGCGGCGGCGACTACTACGAGGTCGACCGGAAGGCCGGGGACGAGATACGCCGGCTGTATCCGAGCATCGGCGACTACGCCCGCGCGGACCGGCAGTTCCTGGGGCGGGCCGTCCGTCATCTGGCCGCCGAGGTGGGCATCCGGCAGTTCCTGGACATCGGCGCCGGGCTGCCGACCGCGGAGAACACCCACGAGGTCGCCCAGCACATCGCGCCGGACTCCCGGATCGTCTACGTCGACAACGACCCGCTGGTCCTGGTGCACGCGCGCGCCCTGCTGACGAGCGCTCCCGAAGGCCGCACGGACCACGTCGACGAGGACCTGCGCAATGTCGACTCGGTCCTCGCCCACGCGGCCCGCACCCTGGACCTGACCCGGCCGGTCGCGCTGCTGCTGCTCGACGTGCTGGCCTTCATCCGCGACGACGAGGACCCGTACGGCATCGTGCGTCACCTGCTGCGGGCCCTGCCTTCCGGCAGTCATCTGGTGCTCTCCCACACCATCACCAGCCCGGAGTGGCCCGATGTGGACATCGCGGCCGCCTGGTGGAACGAGCACGGCATCCCGCCGCTGACCCAGCGCACCCCGGAGAAGATCGCCCGGTTCTTCGACGGCCTCGACCTGCTGGAGCCCGGCATCGTCTCGTGCACACGCTGGCGACCGGAGGCCACCGGCGATCCTGATGGCGGGGAACCCGCGGTCGTGCCCATGTACTGCGGCGTGGGAGGCAAGCCTTGACGGGAACGGACATGGTCCGGCTCCCACTGGACGTCAGCCGCGTCGACCTGGCACGTTTCCAGCCGTAGGTCGACAGGTGCCGCACCTGCCGACATCCGGCTGACGACCCTCCGGCGAACTCGGCGACACCCCACGGCACCGCCGGACGCTGTACGAACTCACCAAGGAGTGCTCGGCGGACATCCCGGGGCGCGGCCCCTTCTTCGCGTACGACGAGTACCACCGGCTCCGCTTCGAGGTGCCCGCCCACGATCCGCGCGGGGTCGTCCTCGCCCTGGACTCCCTCGACGGCGACCGGTGGATCGGCAGGGCGGCCACCTCGGACCGGCGGCGGTCCGGGTTCGTGTTCAACGAGATGACCGGGGTGCGCGCCCTCCACCGGGGCCGTGGGATCTCGGTGGCCATGAAGACCTTCGGCATCGGCTTCGCCGGGGTCCGCGGTGTGAGCACCGTCCGTACGGTGCACCACCCGGCCGACGCGCGCGCGATCGCCGTGAACCGGACGCTGGGATACGTCGACGCGGACCGGTGAACATGTGCCGACCCCCGCACGTAGAAGAGGAGGGCGCTCAAGGACCGGACGCCCTGGCGGTGTTGACACCGTGTCGGACGGGGTTCGGGAGAGCCAGGCGATGAGGCACGCACGACGACGAGTCGTGAAGCGGGTGGCGCGGCTGACGGCCGCCGGTGGACTGATCTGCGGAGCCCTGATGGTCACGCAGGCGGCGATGGCGACCGAACCCACCACCTCCCCGCCCGCGACCCGAAGCGCGGTGCTGGCCGCCTCCGGCACCGGGAACGGCCTGGTGCGCGAGCTGGGGTCCGAGCGCACGGCCGGCACCTGGATCGCCGACGACGGCAAGCCGGTCGTCGCGGTCACCGACGACAAGGCCGCCGCCGAGGTCGAGCGGGCGGGCGCCCGGCCCAAGATGGTCGAGTTCAGCGGCGAGGACCTGCGGTCCGCCGCGAGGACGCTGCGCTCCGCGCCCCGGGTGGCGGGCACCTCCTGGGCAGTCGACCCCGCCTCCAACGAGGTCGTGGTGCGCGCCGACAGCACCGTGTCCAAGAAGGACTGGTCGAGCCTGACCGATCTCGCCGAGACGATCGGCGGGTCCGTGCGGATGGAGCGCGTCGAGGGCACGTACACGATGCGCCTGAACGGTGCCCAGCCCATCTTCGGCACGGGCGGGCGCTGCTCGATCGGCTTCAACGTGACCGACGGCGACAGGGACTACATGCTCACCGCCGGGCACTGCGGTCCGGCCGGTTCGGTCTGGTTCTCGGACAACGAGGGCCGGCAGGAGATCGGCCGGACGACCGAGACCAACTTCCCCGGGTCCGACTACTCGCTCGTCCAGTACCTCCAGGACGCGCCGAGCAACAAGACGAACATCGTCTCGGTCGGTGACGGGCGCGGGGTGCGCATCACCTCCGTCGGTGAGGCGGCGGTCGGCCAGCGGGTCTTCCGCAGCGGCAGTACCAGCGGCTTCCGCAACGGCGAGGTGACCGGCCTCGACGCCACGGTCAACTACCCCGAGGGCACCGTCAGCGGTCTCATCGAGACCACGGTCTGCGCCGAGCCGGGCGACAGCGGTGGCCCGCTATTCTCGGAGGGGGTGGCCCTGGGGGTGACCTCCGGCGGCAACGGCGACTGCGAGAAGGGCGGTACGACGTTCTTCCAGCCGCTGTCCGACACGCTCGACGATCTCGGCGTGCGGCTGACCGGTCTGCCCCAGTCCGCCGCCCAGCCCACCGCGGCGGCCGACGGCTCCTCCGGCGACGACTCCCAGGGAGCCGCCGCTCCCGGCGGGGCCGAGCCGGGGTCCGTGGAACCCGTCGAGTCCATCGGCGCGGCCTCCGACCTCCTGGACCGCCTCGTCGACCCGCGCAACGTCGGGCCCGGCCTGCTGGTCATCGCCGGCAGCATGGTCGCCCTGGCGGCCACCCGCTTCATCCGCACGGAACAGGACCGGCAGGCGTACCGCCGCCAGTACTCGGGGAGTTGGAGTTAGGGCCCAGGGGCCGACGCCCCCGGTGATCCGCGCCCCGGCGAGGGGCGCGGCCGACGGACTACGAAGCGGCGGCCCATTCGAGGACAAGACGCTCGTACTCGCTCCGCTGCTCCCTGTTCAACGTCCCGCCGCTCCGGAACCAGAGCGCCCGGATCTCCTCGTTGACCTCGGCGGCCGTTCGCGCCGGTACTTCCGCTCTTTCCAGGACGACATCAGGGGTAGTGGACATGGTGTAAACCATATGTCCTCGAACGTGAAGCCGACGTGAGTAAAGATCCCACTTCGGACATTACGGACCGTGAAGCTGATCACTCTGCGTTTACGGCTCCACCGTTCCGAGTACGAGGACCTGAATGGCCAGCACTGCGGCCCCCCGTGCCCAGTCGTGGAAGTCGGACACCTTCGTCTCCAGCGGGACGGGTGCGGCCAGCGGATGCCGGTGCGCGCGGACGGCCTCGTCCACCGCCTCTCCCGCCACCTCCATCAGCCCCACCCCCTCCCCCGCGAGCAGGATCCTCTGCGGCATCACGAAGTTGGCGATCTGGGCCAGCAGCGTGCCCAGCGCCCGCCCCGCCTCCCCGACGACCCGCGCGCACATCGGCTCGCCGTCGGCCGCGCCGGCCAGGATCTCCTCGTACGTCACCTCGCGCCCCGTCGCCGCCCGCACCTGGTAGCGGATGCTGGGGATGCTCAGCAGGGAGACGGCGCTGCCGCGCCTGCCGTCGGGAGTGAGGGGTCCCGCGGGGTCCACGATCCAGTGGCGGCCGAATCCCCGGTCCTCCTCGGCGTGCGCCACCCGCCTGCCGCCCAGGACGAGGCCGTAGCCGATGCCCGCGCCGATGGTGAGGACGACGAAACGGTCGAGGCCGCGCCCCGCGCCGAACCAGGTCTCGGCCTCGACGAGGGCGGCGACGTCGTTCTCGACGACGACCGGCAACCCGGTGCGCTCCTCGACGAGTTCGGCCAGCGGGACGTCACGCCACGACAGAAAGGGCGACTCCCCGACCACCGCGCGGCGCCGGACGAAGCCGCCGACCCCGATGCCGATGCCGGCGAGCGCGGGATGGGTACGGGCGAGTTCGGCGGCCATGCCGGCGAGGAGGTCGGCGACCCGCTCCGGGTCATGGGTGGTGAGGGGGCGGTCGAGACGGGTGACGATCTCGCCGCGGAGCGTGGTGACGACGCCGTACACCATGTCGTCGGTGATCTTGAAGCCCAGGAAGGCGCAGGACTCGGCGACGATGTCCAGCGGCTGTGAGGGGCGCCCCTGACGGACTTCGGGGAGCGCGGCGCCCTCGGCGGACTCCACCAACAGTCCCGATTCGATCAGCGGCTTGGTCAGCCGGGTGAGGCTTCCGGCGGAGAGGCCGAGCCGCCGGGCCAGTTCCGTGCGCGAGAGCGGACCGTGCACGAGCACCTCGATCGCCACCGCGCGTTCCCCGGGACTGAGCGGCAGCCAACTGGCGGCGAGTGCGGTCATGAGGGTCAGACTCCCACATCAGATTTCTTCCGTCGCGGAAACAATCTATCCGAAGCAGCCCACCCAGACGGCCACAAAATGGTGCCCGGCAACCTCTTGACGCCACAATTCTTTCGTGGCGAAAGTAAGTAGGCAGTGACTCTCCAGCAGAGAAGGACATTCCTCACATGACGTTCTCCCTCGGCGTCGTCGGCGCCGGCCAGTTCTCCGGCCAGTTCGCCACGCTGTTCCAGGCCCACCCCGGCGTCGGCGACGTCTACGTCACGGACCTGCTGCCCGAACGGGCCGAGGAGCTCGTGGCCGCGCAGGGCCTGGCCGGCACCTTCCCCTCCTACGAGGCGATGCTGGAGTCGCCCGCGGTCGACGCGGTCGCCGTCTTCACCCAGCGCTGGACGCACGGGCCGCTGGTCCTCAAGGGGCTGGCGGCGGGCAAGCACGTCTACTCGGCCGTGCCCATGGCGATCACCACCGACGAGATCGCGGCGATCATCGACGCGGTCCGGGAGACCGGGCTGACGTACATGATGGGCGAGACGAGCCAGTACAACCCGGCGACCGTGCACGCCCGCAACCAGATCGCGGAAGGGGCGTTCGGGCGGATCTTCTACGCCGAGGGCGACTACGTCCACGACATGGACCTGGGGTTCTACGAGGCCTACCGGTACAGCGGCGGCGAGGACTGGAAGCGGACCGCCAGCTATCCCCCGCTGCTCTACCCGACGCACTCGGTGGGCGGCGTGCTGGGCGCCTGGCAGACGCACGCGGTGAGCGTGTCGGCGATCGGGGTCGTGGACGGGCGCGGGGACGGGGTGTTCGACAAGGAGGTCAGCCAGTTCGGCAACGACTTCTCCAACGCGACCGCCCTGTTCGAGGTGGCGGGCGGAGGTTCGTTCCGGACCAACGAGTTCCGGCGGGTCGGTTACCCCTCGCAGATCCGGGAGTCGCGGTTCCGGTTCTTCGGCACGGAGGCCAGCATGGAGCAGCTCGCCACGGTGGCGTTCTGGCAGGACAAGAAGGGGGTGACGGACATCAGCGAGCTGCTGGAGCCCAAGCAGACGCTGTCTCCCGACGATCCCTCCCTCCAGCACATCGCGCCGGACCTGCGGGCCGCCTTCACCTCCGGTTCGGCGCCGGTGCACGACCGGTCGCGGCTGCCGCGGGAGTTCGACGAGCTGCACAACGGGCACGAGGGCAGCCACCACTTCCTGGTGGACGACTTCGTGACCGCCGTCACCACCCGGACCCTGCCGTCGGTCAACGCCTGGGTGGCCGCCCGCTACACCCTGCCGGGCATCGTCGCGCACGAGTCCGCGCGGCAGGGCGGGGTCAGGCTGGAGATCCCGGACTTCGGGGACGCCCCCGGGGCGTGACGTCCCGCCCCGGCCGACGGGCCGGGCTCCTGGTTGCCTGTCAGGTGCCCGGCTTGCGGCCGTACACGTAGACGTCGTCGCCCTTCTTCAGCAGCGACCAGTACTTCTTGGCGTCGGTCTTGGTCATGTTGGTGCAGCCGTGGGAGCCCGGCGGGTTCCACATGCTGACGCCGACGGAGTGGAAGGCCTGACCGCCGTCGAAGAACTGGGCGTAGGGCATGGGCACGTGGTAGATGGAAGAGACGTGGTCGATGTTCCGCCAGTAGATCTTCTTCAGACCGGTGCGGGTCTCGTAGCCGTCGCGGCCCGTGCGGACCGGGACGGGCCCGTAGACGAGCTTGCCGCCGTCCTGGATCCAGCTCAGCTGGAGGGTCAGGTTCACACAGGCGATACGGCCCTTGTTCGTCGGGCACTTGCCCGCCGCGTTGGGGTTCTTGCCCACGGCCTTCTGCTTGTTCATCAGGTCCATCACGCCCCAGGTGACGGAGCCCGCGTAGCCGAGGTTCGGCGAGATGCCGTGCTTGGTCTGGAAGGCCCTGATGGCCTCGCAGTCGGCGGTGGACTGCTTGCCGTCGACCGGCCGGCCGAGGAACTTCTCCACCTGCTTCTGGTACGGACCCTTCGTCGCCGTACAACTCGCCGCCTGCGCGGGCGCGGTGCCCATCGCGAGCGTGAGCGGTGTCAGCAGACCGGTGATCGTGAGTGCGACTGCGCCTCTTCTGCCTATGTCCCCCATGCCGGGCCCTCCCCCTTCATACGTTCTCGCTGCTTCTGCCTGTCCAGACATGCAATCGGCGCCCGCGGTTGTACTTCGGCCCACGTCGAGACGAAACAGTTACACAGCCTGGAATTCGGATATAGAGTTCCCCCATGAGCGACAGTCATTCCCCTTCTCGTGTGGCCCTCAAGAAAATAACTCCCGATGTGTCCAAGGCGATGGGCTCCTTGCACGGTGCCGCCGTTTCCGCGGCCCAGGACGCGAAGGTCGAGCCCGAGATACTCGAACTGATCAGAATTCGCGCGTCGCAGATCAACGGCTGTGCGTTCTGCCTGGACATGCACACCAAGGACGCCCGCGCGCAGGGCGAGACCGAGCAGCGGATCTACGCGCTCAGCGCCTGGCGCGAGACCCCCTTCTTCACCGGACGCGAGCGCGCCGCCCTGGCGTTGACCGAGGCCGTGACCCTCGTCGCCGACGGCCAGGTGCCCGACGACGTCTACGCGGCCGCCGCCGAGGTGTTCGACGAGGAGCAGGTCGCGGCACTGATCTGGGCGGCCACCGTGATCAACGCGTACAACCGGATCGCGATCGCCACGCGTATGGTCCCCGGGGCCTACCAGCCCGTCCAGAAATAACCCCGAAGCCGCCGAGACCTTTCCGTCAGCATTTCCGAACGACTTTCAGCGCCGGGCCGAATTCCTTTCGGTCCGGCGCTTTTTTGCGCCCCTGTGTCGCTGTCGATTCAGCGATCCGGCAACTGCTCCATGAGGCTGTCCAGCCAGATCCGCCACCGCGGGGCGTGGACGGCCGGGCCCGGGGTCATCGGGCGCCCGGTCCAGGCGGCGACCGGCCGGATGCCGTGGAGGGCGTTGACGAGCCACACCTCGCGGCCCTCCAGTTCGGGCAGGAAGCGTTCGCGGTGGGCGACCCGGACACCGGTGCGGGCGGCCCGTTCCTGGACCAGGGCCTGGGTGACACCGGGGAGCAGGGGGAGGCGGGGCGGCGGCAGGCAGAGGGTGTCGTCCTCCCACCACAGGACACTGGAACTGGCCGCCTCCAGCACCAGGCCGGAGGGCGCGATGAGCACGGCGTCGTCGGCGTCGGCGCCCGCCGCCCGTCCGCGCACACGGGCCAGGGCGTCCAGGTCCGGCCCCTTGCGGCGGGGCACGGTCCGCGGGTCGGGCTGACCGGCCGCCCATACCCGCACCTCGGCCGTGAGGGCCGGCGCGGGGCGCAGCAGGAGCCGCAACTCCAGCGATCCGGCGGCGAGTTCGACCCGGGGGAACCACTCCCCCGTGCGCGGCAGGGCCCGGGTCATGTCCTGCCAGAAGTCGACGGCCTGCGCCAGGGCGGGTGCGCCGCACTCGCCGCAGGATCGCAGGAACCGTTCGCGGTGCCGGTCGAAGCCGCGCACCCGTCCGTCGCGCAGCAGCCACGAGTCCGCCACGAGGAGGCGGCCGCCGTGTGCCTGGCCGGGGACGAGGCCGTGTTCGGGTGACCAGGTCAACAGACCTTCCGCGATGGCCGGTTGTGTCACTCGGTGCTCCTGTCGGTCTTCCGGGTCAGTACTTGCGGCCCGCGACGGCCGGGGAGCCGTGCCGGGGTCCGTAGGGGGCGTGCTCCAGCCAGGCACCGCAGCGGGGCACCATGGGGGCGAGGGCGGCCGCCGCCCGCTGTTTGACGCGGACGATACGGCGCCGGGGCCGTAGGTGGTCCAGGGCCGTGCCGGCGGCGGCGCTGTTGAACAGCCCCGCCGAGCGCCGGACCTCGGCGAAGGAGTCGACCGCCGCGGGTGTGCCGTCGGCGATGGCGCGGGCGGCGGCGACCGCGTCCGCGATGCCGCTGTTCATCCCGCGCGCGCCGAACGGCGGGAAGAGATGGGCGGCCTCGCCGGCCAGCAGCACCCGGCGGTGCGGGTCGGTGAAGTCGGCGGCGACCTTGCGCAGGAAGCGGTAGGTGGACACCCACAGGACGCGCTCGTCGTACCCGTCGCCGACGACCTCCGGCAGCCAGCGCCGTACGGCCTCCTCGGTGCCGAACTCCTGTGTCGCGTCGTCGTCGCGGCACTGCAGGTCGAGCTGGAAGCCGCCGGTGAACGGCACCCGCATCACGCTGCGGCCGCCGAGCGCCGGGTGCTCGTAGTGGAAGACCCGCTCCAGGGCCAGTTCGGCGCCGGGAATGTCGGCGATGTCGGCGACGACGTGGAAGCCCTCGCCGTGGGTGCCCTCCATCGGGATGCCCAGTTCACGCCGGACGGCCGAGCGGGCGCCGTCGGCGGCCACCGCGTGGACGCCGGTCCAGGTGCGGCCGTCCTCGCCGGTGAGGCTCACCCCGTCCGGATCGGTCGTCACGGCGGTGATCCGCGCGTCCCACACGAACTCCACGCCGGCGTCCCGGCAGGCGGCGAGCAGGAAGCGCTCGGTGTCGACCTGGCGGAGGCTGGTGAAGGGCGGGGTGCCGGTGGGCGGCGGGAAGGTGCGGGCGTAGACCTCGCGGCCCCGGTACAGGGTGCGTCGGGTGTGCCAGGTCCGGCCGTACGAGGCGATCTTGCCCGCGAGTCCGGGGTGGATGCCCTCCAGAAGCTCCAGGGTCTCGCGGTGCACGAACAGGGCGCGGCTGCCGGGGCGTTCGCGGCCCTCGGGGTCGGCTTCCAGGAGGGTGACGGGGAGGTCGTGGGCGCGCAGGGCGAGAGCGGCGGTCAGGCCCACGGGGCCGGCGCCCACGACGAGGACAGGGGGTGTCATGCGCGGGCGCTCTCGGTGAGCATGCGGGTGATCTCGACCCGCTTGACCTTCCAGGTGGACGTCATCGGCAGTTCCTCGAACCGCCACTGCCGGGGCTCGGCCATGGTGGGCAGGTCGGCCGTGGCCTCGTGCCAGCGCCGCAGGTCCAGCGGGCGTTCGCCGCGCACGCACACCACGGGGACGGGCTCACGGTCGGCGCCGGGGACGATGACGACCTCGCGCAGCTCCTCCAGGCGGGACATCAAGGTGTCCTCGACCTCCAGGTTGCTGTGCACGGAGTCGATCTGGTCGATCTCGCGGTCGATGAGGTAGAGGCCGCCCCAGCGGCTCTGGTAGCCCATGTCGCCCATCTGCCACCAGCCGCTGTCGAGTTGGCGGAGGTAGCGCTCCCGGGCGCCGAGATAGGTGAGGATGCGGCCCCGGGTGCGGGCCTCGATGCGGCCGGCGGTGCCGGGGGCGACCCGGCGGCCGGCGTCGTCGGCGACCCGGACCCGGGTGAAGCCCGGGATGCCGATGCCGACCCGGCGGCCGTCGGCGCGGGCGGCGCTGCGGCGGGTGAACCACTGGAAGGCGACCGGACCCGTCTCGCTCTGCCCGTACAGCTGGATCAGCCAGGGCGAGCGCCGCCGGGAGGCGTCCAACAGCCGCTGCACGGTGCGCGGGTGGATGGCGTCGAAGGTGGAGCCGTAGGAGCGGACGCGGGACAGGGGTGCTCCGGGCGCGTCGGCCAGCTCCTCCCACAGGACGAAGGTGTTGGGGTGGGTCTCGACGATGCCGGGGCGGTGGCGCGCCAGCAGCGGACCGACGTTCGACGGTTCCGGGTCGATGATCAGGAGCAGCGGGCTGCCGAAGTGCAGCAGGACGCCGAGCAGGTGGTAGAAGCGCGAGTGCACGAACGACATGTGCAGGGCGGCGGTCTCGCCGCGCGTGGGCCAGCCCATGGCCTTCTGCGGGACGAGCCGGTTCCACATGGTGTTCGGGCAGTGCACGGCCAGCTTGGGCAGGCCGGTGGTGCCCGAGCTGTGGGTGATGAGGGAGGGGTCGCGGGGGTGGAGGCGGACGGCGGCCGGAGTCGGGGCGCCCGCGTACTTCTGCAGCGGTTCGGCGCCGGGGGCGTCGTCGACGGACAGCGTGCGCCGCACCAGGCCGGTGAGACCGACGTCCGCCAGGGGGCCTTCGAGCTTGGCCCTGTCCGTGATCAGCCAGGGCCGGTGGAGGCGTTCGAGGAGCTGTCCGACCACGGGGCCCGCGAGGCCGGGCGACAACAGGACGGGGACGGCACCGATACGGGAGACCGCACAGGTCAGCAGCACGAGGTCGACGTTGTCCGTCTTGTGGACGACCACCTCCTCGGAGGGGCGCACGCCCGCTTCCCAGAGACGGCCGGAGAGTTCGTCGACCACGTCGGCCAGCGTCGTGTAGGCGAGGTCGGTCCCGAGGTCGGGGCGGACGTCGAGGGGCCGGTCCAGGGTGACGAAGACAGGGCCGTGGCGGTCGGCGGCCTCGCGGAACATGGAGCCCAGGTAGAAGCCGCGGCCGGTGAGGGCGAGTGCGGGCTGCCGGTCGGCCTGGAGCTGGTCGCGCATGGGACTCGGCCTTTCTGCGGGGGTGCGGGTGTCGGCCATGGCGTCACCACGCCCCTTGACGGACGAGGTGGCGGCGGAGCTTGCCGGTCGCGGTGCGGGGCAGCGTGGGCACGAAGCTGACGCTGCGGGGGACCTTGAAGGCGGCGAGCCGGTCGCGGGCCATGCAGATCAGCTCGGCCTCCAGGCCCACCCCGATGGGCGGGACGGGCACGACGAAGGCCCGCAGCCTGCTGGCGCCGCGCTCGTCGGTGACCGCGGCCACGGCGACGTCCCGGACCCCGGGGTGGGTGCGCAGCAGGGCCTCCACCTCCAGCGGGGAGACGGTGATGCCCCCGACCATCTCCATGTCGTCGGCCCGGCCCAGGTGCCGGTAGGTGCCGTCGGGTTCGCGCACGGCCCGGTCCCGGGTGGCCAGCCAGCCGCCGACGAGGGTGCGTGCGGTCTCCTCGGGCCGGTTGAGGTAGCCGGGGGTCACCGTCGGGCCCCGGACCCACAGTTCGCCGGCCTCGCCGTCCGCGACCTGGGCGCCCGCGCGGTCGCGGAGTTCGACCTCGAAGCCGGGGACGGGCCGGCCGACCGTGCCGGGATGGTTGTGGTCGAAGCCGTTGGCGCAGAAGGCGTGTCCGGCCTCGGTGGAGCCGATCTGTTCGAGGACGGGGGCGCCGAGCAGTTCGGTGACCTGCTTGCCGAGTCCGGCGGGCATGCCCTCACCGGCCGACACCGCCGCGCGCACCGAGGCGAAGCATTCCTCGTGGCCGTCGGCGCGGTCGGCGACCAGGGCGGCGTACGCCGAAGGCACCGAGTACAGGAGGGTCACGCGATGCCGGGCGACGAGTTCGTCGACCGCCGCGGGGGTGGGACGGCGGTCGGCGAGGACGGCGGAGGAGCCGGAGAAGAGGGGGAAGACGAGGGCGTTGCCGAAGCCGTAGGCGAAGTACAGCCGGGAGACGGACAGGGTGACGTCGTCCGGGGTGATGCGCAGGAGCCGGCGGCCGATGAGGTCGTGGTAGGTCCTGGGGTCGCCGTGGACGTGGACGACGCCCTTGGGGCGGCCGGTGGTACCGGAGGTGTACTGGATGTACAGGGGGGTGTGGGCGTCGACGGGGTGGGCGCGCCGGGCGGGGGCGGCCGTGGCGCTCAGGGCGGTCAGCTGGTCGGACCCGAGGCGGGGCGGTGAGGTGGTGGCCCCGCGGGCCGGGTGGGGCCGGTCGCGCCCCGTCCGGGGCGCCGGGATGTAGGTGTCCAGCGCCGGCCCCGTCACCCAGAGCACCGCCTGTGTGTCCTCCGCCATGAACTGCAGTTCCGGCGGGGTGAGTTCGGGGTTGACCAGGACCGCGACCGCGCCCAGGCGGGCCAGGGCGAGGAACGTGGTGACCCAGGTGACGGAGTCGGGGAGGGCGAGCAGGACGCGGTCGCCGGGGCGGACGCCGTGCTCGGTGAGGACCGTGGCGGTGCGGGCCGCGAGGTCGTGCACCTCGCCGTGGGAGTAGGCCCGGTGGCCCTGGTGGAAGGCGGGGCGGGCTGTCCAGCCGCGGCGGTCGGCGAGGGCCGCGAGGTGCGCCGCGAGGTTGCCGGGGGCGCCCGCGTCGGCGGGGAGCCGGGTGGGCTTCGCTGTGGTCGTGATCGTCATCGCGTCGGCTCCTCGGTGACGGCCGGGGCGGAGGCGTGCTCCCGGTGGGCGCGCATCGGCGCCGCGGTCTTCAGCAGCATCTCGTCGTACTCGGCGGCCGGATCGGAGTCGAGGACGATCGCGCCGCCCGCGCCCAGATGCATACGGCCGCCCTGGAACACGGCGGTACGGATGACGATGTTGAGGTCGGCGCCGCCGCTGCACCCGAGGTAGCCGAGGGCTCCGGAGTACACGCCCCGCGCCTCGGTCTCCAGCGAGTCGATGATCTCCAGCGTGCGGAGCTTGGGGGCCCCGGTCATCGATCCGCCGGGGAAGCAGGCTCGGACGCAGTCGACGGCGTCGGTGCCCTCGCGCAGTCTGCCCTCGACGGTGGAGACCAGCTGGTGCACGGTGGCGTAGGTCTCGGTGGCCATGAGGCGGGTGACCTTCACGGACCCGGTGCGGGAGACCCGGCCGAGGTCGTTGCGGAGCAGGTCGACGATCATCAGGTTCTCGGCGCGGGTCTTGGCGTCCGCCGCCATCTCGGCGCGCAGCCGCTCGTCCTCCGCCGGGGTGGCGCCCCGGGGGGCGGTGCCCTTGATCGGCTTGGCCTCGGCGATGCCGTCGCGGGTGATCCGCAGGAAACGCTCGGGCGACGAGCCCGCGATGTCGAGGTCACCGAACCTGAGGAAGGCGGCGTACGGGGCCGGGTTGATGCGGCGCAGCACCCGGTAGAAGTCGTACGGGTCGTACGGGGCGGGTAACCGGGCGGCGTTGGTCAGACAGATCTCGTAGCTCGTGCCCGCGTTCAGCTCGGCCTTGCAGGCGTCGATGTCGGCGAGGTAGGTGGCGCGGTCGCGGACGAGCCAGGGTTCGGCGGCGCGCGGGTAGGGCGGCGTGGCCGACCGCAGGGGGACCGTGGTGTCCGAGCCGATGAAGGTCAGCTGGGCCAGTGCGGAATCGAGCCAGTCGCCGGCCTCACGGGACGCCGCCGGGGTGTCCTCGGCCAGGCAGACCGCGTAGGTGTGGCCCTCTTGGTGGTCCACCGCGATCAGCCGGTCCGCGAACAGCCAGGAGGCGTCCGGGGTCTGGGCCCGGTGCCGGTTCGGGGACCCGGTGTCGGCCTTGAGTTCGTAGCCGAAGTAGCCGACGTATCCGCCGGTGAAGTCGAAGGGCAGGCCCGTCGCGTCGACCTTGCGGCTCGCCAGCTGGCGCTTCAGGTAGTCGAAGACGCTCGCCTTGACCCTGCGGGTCGGGCGCCCCTCCCGCTCGATCTCGCACAGGCCGCTGTCGACGTCGTAGCGGACGACCTCGGCGAGCGGGCCGCTGCCGTCGCCGAAGAACGAGAACCGCGACAGGCCCTGCTCCACGCGGGAGCTGTCCAGCCAGAACGCGTGCGGCGCGTCGGCGTGCATGCGGGTGAAGGCGGCCTCGGCGTCGATCGCGCCCGCGATACGGCGGGTGTGCAGCCGGTAGGCGGGCCCCTGGGCCCGCCGGGGGCGGGGGATCGCACCGCTGAGGGAGATGACCGCGGTGTTGTTCGTACGCGGGCTGCCGGCCCGTTCCTCCGTGAGGTCACGGAAGTTGACCAGCAGACGGTGGCCGTGCTCGGTCAGGATCGACTCGGGGTGGAACTGCACGCCCCACAGCGGTCGTTCGCGGTGACGCAGCCCCATCAGGACGCCGTCCTCCGACCAGGCGGTGGCCTCCAGGGTCGGCGGCAACGGCTCGCGCACGGACAGCGAGTGGTAGCGGACGACCGTGAAGTTCTGGGGCAGCCCCCGGAACAGGTCGCGTCCGTCGTGCCGGACCGTGGACAGGTGCCCGTGGCGGGGCCACGGGGCGGGCTCCACATCGGCCCGCTCGCCCACCGCGATGCCCTGGTGGCCCAGGCACACGCCCAGCACCGGGATCCGGGCCTCGGCGATCACCCGGGCGGCGATGCCGAAGTCGCGCGGTTCCGAAGGGTGCCCGGGCCCCGGCGACACCACCACGTTGTCGAATTCCCGCAGCTCCGGGATGTCTTCGACCGCGGCGTCGTTCAGCACGACCACCGGTTCCTCGCCGTTGACCTCGGCGATCAGCTGGAACAGGTTGTACGTGTACGAATCATAATTGTCGATGAGCAGGGTCTTCACCCGCCCACCCCCCTCTGATCGTTCGCGGACCTAGGCGGTCCGTCGTTTGTGCCGGCCGCGCAGCGCCTGCAGCGGCGGATACAGCCATTTCTTCAGGAAACGCTGGAGTCTCGGCATGAGAATCCAGGTGACAATGGCGGTCACGGCCAGACACAGCAGAAGTGTACGAAAAAGCGGATTCAGGTCGTTGAGATAGGGAAGTATCAGCAGGTTGAATAAGAGTACGGGCGGGAAGACCGCACTCATGTTCACCAGCCACAGTTTCCATTTCGGGGGTGGCCCGGGAGGGCCGGCAGACGCCGGGGCCCGGGAGGTCTGGGAGTCGAACCAGGCCCTGGACCCTGCGATGCTCCGGCGCCCGGTCTCCTGCGCCAGCGCGTCGACACGGGCCGACCACTGAGCCCAGACCACGGAGTTCTCCCAGGTCCGGGCCGTATCCTCGCTGTCGAAGCGGTAGACCACATGCCAATCCGCCTCTCCGTCGACGAGTACGCCACCCCCCAGAAAACCCGGCTGCTGCGCACTCGTACGCAGCGCGGCCCACCCCCAGGAGTGGAAGTCGGCCTCGCGCCCCGGCACCACCTGGTACGCGACGGTGACGGTAACGGGATTCCTGCTCACGATGTCGAATACGAGAGGAACCAAGACCCCGTTCAAATCTTCAACGAACATTTTCAAGGTGTCCGGAACGTGCGCCTATGACTCTGTTTCAGATGCCTTGACGTCTTCTGCGAGAGGTACGCCTGGGTAACTTCCGGCAAATCCAGGAAGCGGTTGCCCGACCGGTCGGAAAAGGAGCACCATCACTCACAGGCTCGGGGGGAATTGCTGGAGACGAAGGAGAGCCGATGTCCAGGTACGACTGGGATATGAACCACGACGGAATCGACCGGGCGCGCGCCGCGATCGAACCCGTACGGAAAGAAGTCACCGCACATCCGGTCTATCGGCGCATCGACACCCGCGCCGATATGGCGGTGTTCATGGAACACCATGTCTTCGCGGTCTGGGACTTCATGTCCCTCCTGAAATCCCTCCAGCGGGACCTGACCTGTGTGGACGTCCCCTGGGTGCCACGCGGGTCCGCGGTCGGCCGACGGCTCGTCAACGACATCGTGCTGGTGGAGGAGAGCGACGAGCTGAACGGCGGGTTCACCAGCCACTTCGAGCTGTACCGGGCGGGCATGGGCGAGGCGGGCGCGGACACCTCCCGCCTCGACGCGTTCCTCGGGCTCGTCGGCGAGGGCCACGACGTGCCCGCGGCACTGCGGGTGGCCCGAGTACCCGGCCCCGCGGCCGAGTTCGTCCGCACGACCTTCGAGATCATCCGGGAAGGGCCGCTGCACTGCCGGGCCGCCGCCTTCGCGTTCTCCCGCGAGGACCTGATCCCGGACATGTTCGACCAGGTGATCAAGAAGGAGGGCACCGAGCGGTTCCCGCTGTTCTGCGACTATCTCGCGCGGCACATCGAGGTGGACGGGGAGGAGCACACGCCGATGGCGATGGCCATGGTGGCGGAGCTGTGCGGAGGGGAGGACCGGCGCTGGGAGGAGGCGGTGGAGACGGCGACGGCGGCACTGGAGGCACGCGTACGCTTCTGGGACGGGATCGTCGCGGCGATGGGGTGAGGCCGCCGAGCACGGTCGGGGACTTCCGGACGACCGAGCACGGTTGTGCACCTTTCGGACCGCCGAGCACGGCTATGCACCTTTCGGACCGCCGAGCACGTTCGGGCACCTTCGGACGGCCGCCCCTATGTCTCGTTCTCCGCCTCCCGCCATGCACGGGCCACGCGCTCGAACGACGTGTTGACGGCCAGCAGGCCGCCGTCCACGCGCAGGGTCGTACCGGTGATCCAGGCCGCGTCCCGCGAGGCGAGAAAGGCCACGGCCGCCGCGATGTCCGCCGGCTCCCCGACCCGGCCCAGGGGATAGATCTCGGCGAGGTCGTCGAGATGGGACTCCCGGCCCGCCCAGCCGGGGGTGCGGATCGTGCCGGGGGCCACCAGGTTGACGCGGACCCCGCGCGGCGCGGCGTCCCCGGCGAGGGTGCGGGTGAGCGAGACCAGGCCCGCCTTGGCGGCGCTGTAGGCGTGGTTGCCGAAGTCCTGGAGCCCGTTGACGGAGCCGATGTTGACGATCGCCCCGCGGCCGGACGCCACCAGGTGCGGCAGTGCCGCGCGCGAGCAGCGGAACGCGCTGGTCAGGGTGAGGTCGAGGTCGCGGGCCCAGGTCTCGTCCGGGGTGTTCTCGAAGAGCGGCTCGTCCTGGGTGCAACCGAAGGCGTTGTTGACCAGGACGTCGAGGGAACCGAGGACCGACACCGCGTGCGCGACCGCCGCCTCGACGGACTCCCCGTCCCCCACGTCGCACCGGTACGCCTCGACGGCCAGCCCCTGCCCCCGCAGCTCCGTCACGCTCCGCTCGGCCGCCGGCAGGTCCACGTCGGTGACCAGCACCCGGGCCCCTTCCTCGGCCAGCCGCCGGGCCGTCGCCGCGCCGATCCCCCGCGCCGCGCCCGTGATCAGAACCCCGTACCCCTCGAAGCGTTCCGTCGTACGCATATTGGCGACCGTACTGCGCCGCCGATCACCGGGACAGACGCGACGCGATCTCCGTCCCGGATCCGGATACCGTCTGCTCATGTCGACCTTCGTGCAGCAACTCCCCGCCCTGCTCGGTGTCGTGATAGGCGCGCTCGGCTCGTATCTGGTGGTGATGCGCGGCGAGCAGGTGCGGTTCCGGCGCGAGCGGGAGACCCGCTGGGAGGAGCGGCGGCTCGCGGTGTACGCCGACTGGGCACGGGCCGTGAAGCAGTCGGTCACGCTCACCTACCGGGTCGCCGCCCATCTCGGCAACGACCCGCACCCCCACCCCCTGTCGCCGGAGGAGGCCGCACCCCTCATGGCGGAGGCGACGACCGCCCGGGACCCCTCCGGTGAGGCACTGCTGCTCCTCGGCAGCCCGGAGGTGGTGGAGAGGGCCCGCGCCTGGGTCGTCACGGTGATGGGGATGGAGGAGTTCCTGCGCGCCGGGACGCGGGACCCGGGGGCCTGGCAGTCGCTGCTGGAGAGGCAGCGCGCCGGGCGGGACGCCTACTACGCCGCCGTACGCGAGGACTTGGCGCTGCCGCCCGGCCACTCGGGGCGGTGGCAACTGCGGCCCGCGTCGGCGGCGGGACTCACGGGGACCACGCCTCCCTCCGCCCCACCGTCGGCGCCGGCGCCGACGCCGCGCACCTGAGCACGGTTCAGCGGTAGCCGGCGGTGTCCGCCGGCTTGCCCGTGTCCTGGACCTCGACGACGTAGCGCCAGGCGTCGGGGCGGCTGCCGTCGAGGTCGGTGAAACCGTAGGTCCGGGCGAGGGAGCCGCTGGAGAGCGAGTCGCCGTTGAAGCGGGCGACCTCGGGGTCGGCGGCGAGGGCGGCGACGGCCCGGCCGACGTAGCGGGGCGTCTCGGAGATGGCGAAGTGGGGGACGCGGTCGAGGGCGTCGCGCCAGGTGTCCTCGGTGACGCCGAACCCGTCGAGCATCATCTCCGAGCGGAGCCAGCCCGGGGTGAGCGCGACGGCGGTGGCGCCGCGCGGGCCGAGTTCGTGGCCGAGGGCGAACGCCATGCGCAGGACGGAGGCCTTGGCGAGGTCGTAGAAGAAGGAGTTGCGGTAGTGGGCGCCGTTGTACTCGGCCGTGCCGTCGGTCATCTCCACGACCAGGCCGCCGGGGTGGCGCAGCAGCAGGGGCAGGGCGAGGTGGTTGGTGATGGCGTGGGTCTCGACGGCGAGGCGCAGGAGCCGCAGTCCGTTGTCGAGGTCGTGCTCCCACACCGGGGTGTCCCACTCGAAGAGTTTCTCACCGCCCCAGACGTCGTTGACGAGGACGTCGAGCCGCCCGCTCTCCTCGGCGATCCGGTCCACCAGGGTGCGGACCTGCGCGGGCCGGAGATGGTCGGTGGGTACGGCGATGCCGTGGCCGCCCGCCTCGGTGACCAGGTCGGCGGTGTCCTCCAGGGTTTCCGGGCGGTCGTACTCGGAGCGCCGCTCCCGCGTGGAACGGCCCGTCACGTACACCGTCGCCCCGGCCGCCCCCAGTTCCACGGCGATTCCGCGGCCCGCTCCGCGCGAGGCTCCGGCGACCAGTGCGACCTTGCCGTCCAGCGGCTTCGGCATGTCCGACCTCCTGTGTGTGGCTGCCACCTTGGAGGACACGGGGGGTTCCGGTGTCCTCGACACGAGGGTGTCGTGGAAGCCGGACATCTTGTGTCGGGTTTTCGGTGGGGCACCGAATAGCTCGGCCGTTCGGGTGAATGGGCGGCCGCGGGTTCGCTCGGGTTTCTCGCGCAGTTCCCCGCGCCCCTTGAGGGCGCGGGGTGCTGGACTCTCCTGATCAGTGGCCCCGGTTGATCCACTCCTCCAGGTGCGGGGCCTCCGCCCCGATCGTCGTCGTGTCGCCGTGGCCGGTGCGGACGACCGTGTCGGGCGGAAGGGCGAGCAGACGGTCGCGGATGGAGTCGATGATCGTCGGGAAGTGGGAGTACGAACGGCCGGTGGCGCCGGGGCCGCCGGAGAAGAGGGTGTCGCCGCTGAAGACCGTGCCGAGGCCCGGGTCGTACAGGCAGACGGCGCCGGGCGCGTGGCCGGGGGTGTGCAGGACGGTCAGGTCGGCGCCGGCGGCCTCGATGACCTGCCCGTCGGCCAGCCAGTGGTCGGGCAGCCGGTCGGGGTGGGTCTGCTTCCACAGCGGCAGGTCGTCCGGATGGAGCCAGATCGGCGCACCGGTGCGCTCGGCGAGGGCAGGGGCCGCGTCGATGTGGTCGTTGTGGGCGTGGGTGCAGATGATGGCCGCCAGTCGGCGCTCGCCCACGGCCTCGGCGATGGCGTCGGCGTCGTGGGCGGCGTCGATGACGACGACCTCGTGGTCGTCGCCGACGAGCCAGACGTTGTTGTCGACGTCCCAGGTGCCGCCGTCGAGGCTGAACCGGCCGGAGGTGACGAGGTGTTCGATGCGGGCGGCCATCAGAGCGTCACCACCGAGCGCAGGACGTCGCCGCCGTGCATCCGCTCGAAGGCCTTCTCCACGTCGTCGAGCCCGATGGTCTCGGTGACGAACGCCTCCAGGTCCAGGCGGCCCTGCAGATACAGGTTGATCAGCATGGGGAAGTCACGGTCGGGCAGGCAGTCGCCGTACCAGGAGGACTTCAGGGCGCCGCCGCGGCCGAAGACGTCGAGGAGGGGGAGTTCGAGTTTCATCTCCGGGGTGGGCACCCCGACCAGGACGACCGTGCCGGCCAGGTCGCGGGCGTAGAACGCCTGCTTGTACGTCTCCGGGCGGCCGACCGCCTCGATGACGACGTCGGCGCCGAAGCCCCCGGTCAGCTCGCGGATCGCCTCGACGGCGTCGGTGTCCTTGGAGTTGACCGTGTGGGTGGCGCCGATGCTCTTGGCGGTGGTCAGCTTCCGGTCGTCGATGTCGACGGCGATGATCTTCTCGGCGCCGGCCAGCCGGGACCCGGCGATGGCCGCGTCCCCGACACCGCCGCAGCCGATGACGGCGACGCTGTCGCCCCGGCCGACGTTGCCGGTGTTGATGGCGGCGCCGATGCCCGCCATGACGCCGCAGCCCAGCAGTCCGGCGACGGCCGGGGCGGCGGCCGGGTCGACCTTGGTGCACTGGCCGGCGGCGACGAGGGTCTTGTCCGCGAAGGCGCCGATACCGAGCGCCGGGGACAGCTCCTGGCCGGTCGAGGCGAGGGTCATCTTCTGCGTGGCGTTGTGGGTGCTGAAGCAGTACCAGGGGCGCCCGCGTCGACAGGCCCGGCAATTGCCGCACACGGCACGCCAGTTGAGGATCACGAAGTCGCCGGGGACGACGTCCGTGACACCTGCGCCGACCGACTCCACCACACCGGCGGCCTCATGGCCGAGCAGGAAGGGGAAGTCGTCGTTGATGCCGCCCTGCTTGTAGTGGAGGTCGGTGTGGCACACGCCGCACGCCTGCACCTTCACCACGGCCTCCCCCGGCCCCGGGTCGGGCACGACGATCGTCTCGATCCGCACCGGCTCGTTCCTGCCCGGTGCGATCACGCCGCGTACTTCCTGTGCCATGGTGAACCCAGCCCTTCCGTCGATCCGAGATCGGGCGGTCGCCCGCCCATGGTCACCCTACGGAGTGACCAGCCGGTACGGCCTCCGGAGGGGTTCGTGCGTCGCGCCGGACCGGCGCGCGCCACCTGGGCCGGGGAGCGTCGTCGTGCTCTGCACCGCCGGTGTGCTCGTACTCGTCGGGCGGGGGGCTCCTGTCGGTTCGGCAGCGCTCCCGTCCGGGCGTGCGGTCCGCCGGCCCGCGCCCCCGACGTAGGGTGAAGCTCCGCGCCCCGGTCCCCACTCCCCGACCGACCTGCCGAGGAGCCTCGTGAGCACCCCTGAGACCACGATCGAGCGACAGCCGCCCACCTGGCGGCTGTTGCTCGGTTATGTACGGCCCCACCGCTGGGCGCTGCTGCTGGGCGCGCTGCTGTCCCTCGTCACCGGCGCCACCGGCCTCGCGCTGCCGCTGGTGGCCCGGGAACTGATCGACGACCTCTCGCACGACCGGACCATCACCTGGGCGCTGGTCCTGATGTCCGTGCTGGTCGTCACCAACGCGGCGGTGGGCGCGGTGGGTTCGTACGTGCTGCGGCGCACCGCCGAGTCGGTGGTGCTCGGCGCGCGGCGCGCCCTGTCCTCCTATCTGCTGCGGCTGCGGATCACGGCGGTGGACCGCAGCGAGCCGGGCGACCTGATGGCGCGGATCACCTCCGACACCACGCTGCTGCGCGAGGTCACCACCGACACCCTGGTGGGCCTCGGCACCGGTGGGCTGACGCTGGTGGCGACGGTGGTGCTGATGGGGCTGGTGGACCCGGTGCTGCTGGGCGTCACCCTTGGCGTGATCGTGGGCGCGGGTGTGGTGTTCGGGGTGATCGTGCCCCGTATCAACCGGGCGAGCCGGGCCGCGCAGGACGCGGTCGGCGCGATGGGCGCCTCCCTGGAGCGGATCCTCGGCGCGCTGCGCACGGTGAAGGCGTCCGGCGCCGAGCACCGCGAGGAGGCGACGATCCACGCGGCGGCCGAGGAGTCGTGGCGGCAGAGCGTACGGGCCGCCAAGTGGTCGGCCGCCGCCGGGAACACGGCCGGGCTCGCCATGCAGATCGCCTTCATCACGGTGCTTGCGGTGGGCGGCGCCCGGGTCGCGACCGGCGCGATCGACGTGGGCACCCTGGTGGCGTTCCTGCTGTACGTCTTCTATCTGATGTCGCCGATACAGCAGGTCGTGGGCGCGATCACCCAGTACCAGACCGGTGCCGCCGCGCTCTCCCGCATCCAGGAGGCGCTGCGGCTGCCCGCCGAACCGGCCTCCGCGCCCGCTCCCCTGCCCTCCCCCGACGCCGCACCGGCCGCGCTCTCCTTCGACGAGGTCCGCTTCCGGTACGCCGACGATCTGCCGTACGTCCACCACGGGGTGACCTTCGAGGTCCCGGCGCGGGGCATGACGGCGTTCGTGGGGCCCTCGGGCGCGGGCAAGACGACGGTCTTCTCGCTCATCGAGCGGTTCTACGACCCCGAGGCCGGGCTGATCACCGTCGACGGCCGCGATGTCGCCGAGTGGGAGCTGTCCCGGCTGCGGTCCGCGATCGGTTACGTCGAGCAGGACGCGCCCGTGCTGTCCGGGAGCCTGCGCGACAACCTGCTCCTGGGCAACCCCCGCGCCGACGAGAGCGACCTCACGCGCGTGCTGAGGACGACCCGGCTGGACGGTCTGGTGGCCAAGCTGCCGCAGGGCCTGGAGACCCTGGTCGGCCACCGGGGCACCAAGCTGTCCGGCGGTGAACGCCAGCGCGTCGCCATCGCCCGCGCCCTGCTGCGCCGCCCCCGTCTGCTGCTGCTCGACGAGGCGACGAGCCAGCTGGACGCGGTGAACGAGGCCGCGCTGCGGGACACGGTCGCCGACGTGGCCCGTACGACGACGGTGCTGGTCGTGGCCCACCGGCTGTCGACGGTGACGATGGCCGACCGCATCGTGGTGATGGACGCGGGCCGGGTCCGCGCGGTCGGCACCCATCGCGAACTGGTGGCCGCCGACCCGCTGTACGCGGAGCTGGCGGCCACGCAGTTCCTCGCGACGGCCGGCTGAACGACCGGGGCCGGTCAGAAGGGGAAGTGCGCCTGCTGGGTGGCGATGGTCACCCAGCGGGTGTTGGAGAAGGCCTCGATGCCCCAGCGGCCGCCGAAGCGCCCGTAGCCGGAGGCCTTCACACCCCCGAAGGGGACCATCGGCTCGTCGGCCACCGACTGGTCGTTGACGTGGACGATGCCGGTGCGGATCCGGCGGGCGACGGTCAGGCCGTGCGTGGCACTCTCGGTGATGACGCCGCAGCTCAGGCCGTTGTCCGTGTCGTTGGCGATGGCCACGGCCTCCGCGTCGGCGGCGAACGTCTGCAGCACGCAGACCGGGCCGAAGGACTCCTGGTAGTAGAGGTCGGCGTCCTGGGGGACGTCGGTGAGCACGGTCGCCGGGTGCACCGCGCCCTCCGGCTGCCCGCCTCCGGTGAGCACCGTGGCGCCCTTGGCGACGGCGTCCTCGACCAGCGCGGCGATCCGCCGGGCGGCGTCGGCACTGACGAGCGGGCCGACCACGGTGTGCGGGTGGTTCGGGTCTCCGGCCTGGAGGGTGGCGACCTTGGCGGTGAACTTCCGCGCGAACTCCTCGGCCAGCGACTCGTGGACGAGGATCCGGTCGCCGGACATGCAGATCTGTCCGGCGTTCATGAAGACGCTGAAGGTGACGGCGTCGACGGCGTAGTCCACGTCGGCGTCCTCGAGCACGATGACGGCGTTCTTGCCGCCCAGCTCCAGTACGGCGGGCTTGAGGTGCTTCGCCGCGTGCGTGCCGATGATGCGGCCGACGCCGGTGGAGCCGGTGAAGTTCACCGCGCGCACCCGCTCGTCGGAGATCAGCGCCTCGGCGATCTCCGCGGCGTCCTCGGGCGCGTTGGTGACGACGTTGAGCACGCCGTCGGGCAGCCCGGCCTCCCGGAGCACGTCCGCGACCAGCAGCCCGCAGGCGATGGGCGCGTCCTCGCTGGGCTTGACGACGACGGTGTTGCCGGCGGCCAGCGGTGCCGCCACGGCCCGTACGCCGAGGATGACCGGCGCGTTCCACGGCGCGAACGCGGCCACCACGCCCAGGGGTTCGCGCACCGCGAGACTCAGCGCACCCTCCTTCTGGGTGGCGAGCACCTCGCCGCGCGGAGCGGTGATCGCGGCCGCCGCCTCGCGCAGGATGTTCGCCGCGAGCGCCACGTTGAAGTAGGCCCAGGGGCGGGTGCCGCCGGCCTCGCGCGCCATGATGTCGGCGACCTGGTCGCCCCGGCCCTCCAGCAGGTCGGCGGCCTTGAGGAAGATCGCCCGCCGGGCGAAGGGGGCGAGCGCGGCCCATTCCTCGAACGCGGCGTCGGCGGCGTCCACGGCCCGGGTCACGTCCTCCGGCCCGGCCGCCGCGACCGTCGCGTACACCTCCCCCGTGTACGGGTCGAGGTCTTCGGCGGTGCGGCCGGACGTGGCGGGCACGTCCTTGCCGCCGATCAGAAGGTCACGGGTCAAGGCCATGGTGCGGCTTCCTCGGGGTACGTATCGACGACGGTACGTGATCGAGCATGAGCGCTCGCGAACGATCGTAGTGCGAATTTCAATTACGTTACTGTTCCGTGATGCTCTGCCCGGTTCCCGGGGATGTCAAGAGCCCCACCACGCTGATCGCGGCGGGGCTCTCGCTCTGTTCGACCGGCTGCGCTACTGGACGGCGCCCAGCAGGCCGAGGGCGGGCGCGGCGAGGTCGGTGACCTGGTGCAGCTCGTTCAGCCGGTTCAGCTCGTGGACCTGGTTGAGGCCGGCGAGCTGCTGCGAGGGACGCGGAAGGCTTCGCTTCTGCTCCTCGGGGAGGTCGCCGACGGCGAGCGAGTCCAGCGTGGAGATCGGGCTGAAGCGGGTCGCGTCCGCCGTCGCGTCCGCGTTCGCCATCGGTGCGGCCAGGCCCGTGACACCCACGGCGAGACCCACGGCGGCGACGATGCGTCGAGTTGAGATCATGCCCTCAGCAACGCTCTCCGGCCCCGGTCGGTCACGGCCGCTCACCCGTGAGGCGCACGTCCGCCTCCGCACTTGCCGGGCGCCGCTCGGCGGAGGAGCCTGGCAGGAGAGGCCCTGAGCGGCCCGCTGCCCCCTGCCGGGCCCGGCCTTCTGAGGAGGTCAGCCATGGGCACCTCGACGAGCCCCGCCTTCGATGTCGAAGCGCTGCGCCGGGGCACGGAGGAAGCGGACGCGGCGACACTGACGTCGCTCTACGCGGACGACGCCGAGATGCGCGTCGTGGACCGCAACACCCAGCCCAGCCATCCCAAGGTGCTGCACGGCCGGGACGAGATCGCCGCGATGTACGACGACGTCTGCAGCCGGGAGATGACGCACAAGATCGAGCAGTGCCTCGTCCAGGGTGATCAGGTCGCCGTCACGGAGTCCTGCGAATACCCCGACGGGGCGCGGGTCTGGGCCAGTTCGATGATCTCCCTGCGCGACGGCAAGATCATCGACCACACCCTGCTTCAGGCCTGGGACGAGTAGCCCGGACCGTGCTGGCGGTTTCGGACAGCGGCTATTTCGGGTCATCGCGGTGCGGCGACGCCATACTGTCGGGCGTGCGTGTTGCGATCATGACGGCGGGTTCCCGGGGTGACGTGGCCCCGTACACCGGGCTGGGGCACGGGCTGGCGCGGGCCGGGCACGAGGTCACGCTGGTGACGCACGCCCGGTTCGAGCCGCTGGTGGCGGGCTCGGGGGTCGCCTTCCACGCCCTTCCCGTGGATCCCCGGGCGGAGCTGGAGTCGGAGCGCGGACGGGGACTGCACCGGAGTTCCACCGGGGCCGGGAAGCTGTACCGGGCGGCGGAGATGGCCCGGAGGCTGGTCGGGCGGATGGCCGGTGATCTGGAGGCCGCCGCCCGTGCCAGTGAGGTTCTGCTGCTGGCCGGCACGGTCGCGCCGCTCGGCCACGCCATCGCCCGGGGACTGTCGGTCCCGAGCCTGGGCGTCAATCTGCAACCCCTCGCGCCGACACGGGAGTTCGCCCCGCCGATGACCGGGGTCCGGTCCTGGGGCCCGGTCGGCAACCGGGTGGCCGGGCACGCGGTGAACGCGGCCGTCGAGTGGATCTTCACGGAGGAGGTGCGGCGGCTGCGTACCGAGTACGGGCTCCCGCGCACCGGCCCGGTGGCCTCGCGCCGGGCCCGCAAGCGGCAGGGCCGACCGGTCTTCCACGGCTTCAGCCCCCGGGTGGTGCCCCGCCCCGGCGACTGGCGGGCCGGGCACGACGTCACCGGCTACTGGTGGCCGTACGACCGCGAGGACCGGCTGCCGGGGCCATTGCTGGACTTCCTCGACGCCGGGCCGCCCCCGGTCTTCGTGGGCCTGGGCAGCGCGACCGTGCCGGATCCGGAGCGGATGAGCGGCGAGGTCGTACGGGCCCTGCGGGCGGCGGGGCTGCGCGGGGTGATCCAGCGGGGCTGGGGTGAACTGCGGGGCGAGGGCGAGGACATGTTCACGGTGGGCGAGGTGCCGCACTCCCTGCTCTTCCCGAGGATGGCCGCCGTCGTCCACCACGCGGGCGCGGGCACCACGGCGGCGGGTCTGCGTGCCGGGGTCCCGGCGGTGCCGGTGCCCGTCCAGTTCGACGAGGCCTTCTGGGCCGCCCGCCTCGTCGCCCTCGGCGTGTCGCCCACGGCCGTACCCCTGCGCGGCTTCACCCCCGCCGCACTGGCGTCCGCCCTGCGCCGCGCGACCACCGACCCGTCGTACGGCCACCGCGCCCGGACACTGGCCGGGGAACTGCGCGGGGAGGACGGGGTGCGACCGGTCCTGACGGCCCTGGACCGACTCTCCTGACGCCGGACCTTCGCACTCCTCTCCCACACGCGGGCCTCGGGCTCCTCTCCCACACGCGGGCCTCGGGCTCCTCTCCCACACGCGGGCCTCGGGCTCGGCCGCCGGCCACCTCCTGGTCGCCGGCCACCGACCGGGACCCTTCCCGATCGTCGACCTCCGCCTGGTTCACCTCCGACTGGTTCACCTCCGACTGGTTCACCTCCGGGTCGCCGACCTCCGGCCCGGCCTCGCCCCGCCGCCACGGTTTCGGCTCCCCGATCGCTCGGCCGCACCTTCCGGGCCACTGCGGACTCAACCTGCCCCCATTCACCGGCCTCCGCTCCAGCCGTCCCCCGGTTGTGCACGGGTTCGCAGTCACCACCCGTCGGGCCGGCTCCTCCTCGGTCAACGTCCCTCGGCGCCCCGCCTTGCCGGTTCCACCCTCCCGGCCGGCACCTTCCTTCCTCGCCGACCCCGCTCACCGGCCCCGGCCCCCGGACCAGCCATCCCCGGTTCACCGCTCGGGCCTCCCGCCCACCGGCGTCCGGTGCGTCCTCGCCGGGTCCCGCACGCGGGTTCGGACCGACCGCCCCGGCTCACCCCGCCCTCGGGCGCCGCCCGTGCGGTGCGGCCCTTGCCCGCACCCGGCCGCAGCCTCCGCCCCGGCTCCGGTTCAGTCCGTCTGTGGGCTCCACCCCATCGGACGCAGGATCCCGAGCAGCAGGCCGACCAGTTCGTCGACCACCTCGTCGAGGGGGGCGTCGACGAAGCCTGCCTGCCAGTCGTGGAGGAGGCCGTTGACGCTGCCGATGAAGGCCGTGGCGGCGATGCGGTAGTCGCGGTGCGCGGCCTCGCCGCGTTCGGCGGCCGCGGTGGCCTCGGCGCAGATGAAGTCGACCCAGCGGGAGCGGCGTTCGAGGCGCTGGCGCTCCAGGCGAGGGCTGACGCCGATGATCTCGGTGAAGGTGATCCGCAGTCGGCGCGGGTCACCGGTGACGTTCGCGGCGTAGGCGCGGAACGCGGCGGTGGCGCGCTCGGCGATCGACTCGCCCTGTGCCGCCGCGAGACCGGTGAGCGCGGCCTCCTCGGCCCAGTCGTTGACCCGGAGGTGGAGGGCGGCCAGCACATCCTCCAGGGTGTGGAACTCCTCGTAGAACTGGCGGGTCGACAGTCCGGCGGCCTCGCTCAGACCCGCGATCGTGGTCGCACGGAAGCCGGGGGTGTCGCCGAACATCCGAAGACCCGCGTCGAGGAACCGGTCCCGGCGCTCGGCCCGGCGCTCCGCCGCGGACCTGCCCCCGTACCGGCCGGTGGGCTGTTTGAGCCTGCCCGCCACGCTGCTCCTCCCGACGAAACGCCACTCGCTGCGACGGCCGGGTTCGGCCGTCGGCTGATTTTGTCGTGTCTTTGGTCTTGTGGTGAAGCGGGGCCGTTCCTTACTTTCCAGTAAGTCCATTTGAACGCTGCCGTATTCAGACTTCCCGTAGCCGCTTCCGACCTTCACGGTCCCCGAGCCGCCTTGTCATGCCCTGAGCAAGCAGGAGGAACCGATATGCCCCTCTCCCCCACCCCCCGCCGCCGGAGGACCCGGCATGTCGGTGCCGCCGTAGCCGCGCTCGCGCTCACCGCCACCGCCGTGGCGACCGCCGGCCCCGCGAATGCCGCGGCCGACCTGCGGGAGGTGATGTTCGTGGGCAACAACTGGGAGGGCACCGCGGACGTCATCAAGGCCTCCGGCGACTTCGCCAAGATCGGCCGGATCAACGTCATCCCCGACAAGGCCGCCCGGATGGCGGAGATCAACGCCGATCCGATCCGGTGGATCGCCTACATGACGATCCGCAACAGCGTGGGCGAGGGCCACGACCAGTACGTCGACGACATGTACTCCACGCCCGACGGCTCCTCCATGGTCGTCTCCCGCCCGAGCTTCGCCGACGTGGTCTCCATCAACGTCAGGACCGGCGCCATCAACTGGCGCTTCCCGGTGTCGGGTTACCGCTCCGACCACATGGCGGTCTCCGCCGACGGCAAGCGCGTGGCGGTGTCGGCGTCGACCGGCAACACCGTGCACGTGCTGGACATCGTCACCGGCAAGCAGCTCGGCTCGTTCAAGACCGGCGACAAGCCGCACGAGAACATCTTCACCAAGGACGGCAAGTACATCTGGAACATGGCGATCGGGGACGTCAACACCCAGAGCGACGCACCCTGGCTGGACTGGACGAAGGGCGACCGCAAGATCACGGTCGCCGACGCGAACACCTTCCAGCAGGTCAAGGTGATCGACATGCGCGCGCGGCTCGACGCCATCGGGCTGCGCGACTACTCGGACGCGGTCCGTCCCGCCGCGTTCTCGCCCGACGAGACGAAGCTGTACTTCCAGGTGTCGTTCTTCAACGGCTTCTTCGAGTACGACATCGCCACCGACAAGATCACCCGCACCAAGACCCTGCCGAAGTCCCCGGGCGTCAGCGACGACCGTACGACCTTCGTCAACGACTCGCGCCACCACGGCCTCACGATGAAGCCGGACGGCACGAAGCTGTGCATCGCCGGCACGATGGACGACTACGCGGTCGTCGTGGACCGCGCGACCTTCCAGGAGGGCCCGCTCGTCCCCGTCTCCAAGCCGTACTGGTCGACCGTCAGCGGTGACGGCAAGTCCTGTGTGGTCTCCGAGAGCGGCGCCGACCAGGTCACGGCCATCGACTTCGCCACCGGGAAGAAGACCGTGTCCGTCGCAGTCGGCGACCACCCCCAGCGGGTGCGCGTGGCACAGGTGCCCGCCGACTGGACCGGACCCTCGGCTAACTGAACCTGGCGGTCAGCCAGTTCGACAGCTCCGTCCGTGCCGCGCCCAGTTGCGCGGCGGACGGGGCTGTCGCGCCGTTGGTGACCAGGGCGTAGTGGAGCTTGCCCGTGTCGGCGGCGGTCAGCAGCAGACGGCGGCTGCCGGTGCCGCCCGGCTCCTTCGCGGCGGCGACCGGCGTGGACGTGGTGTACGCCGGCGGCGCCGCCGTCACCCCGAGGTCGGACACCACCGTGGTGGACGCGGTGGGGAAGGACGCCGGCAGGTGCAGCTCGGTCGGCTCCGTACTGCCGTCCGAGCGCCAGACCAGCAGGGAGTACTGTCCGGAGCCGACGAGCGAGGAGACGTTCGGCATCGAGCCGGGCACCGGGTTCCACGTCAGGGTCGTGGAACCGTCCCGCGAGCGGTCCTCGTAGGTGAAGGCGACCGTGCTGCCCGCCGTGGCGCTCGGGTAGATCCGGTCCAGCATCCGGGCGTCCTGGCGGAGCACGGCCGTACCGGAGTCGTCGAGACGTACGGCGGAGAGGTCCTCACCGTTCCAGCCGTCGGCCTCGGCCTGCACCTTGTCGGGGTTGTCGTTCATCAGCTCGTGGTGGCGGCCCCAGTAGATGTCCCACTGCCACTGGGAGCCGGAGAGGACCGGGCCGGAGGAGGCCGGTTTCGACCACCAGTCGACGCCCTTCACCCGGGAGTCCAGCGCCTGGTACATGGCCTTGTAGACCGTGGGCGCCTTGTCGGAGACCGAGCCGCTGAGCGGGTGTCCGAACTCGCTGATGATCGCCGTGGTGCCGCCGGCGGTGGCCCGGTCACGCACCGTCCCGAAGTCGTTCACGTACTGGCCGTTCTCCGCCTTGCCCCACATGAAGATGCCGGAGATCGCCTTCTGGTCGTAGAAGTGGGTGTTGAAGACGTAGCGCGGTCCGATGGTGCCCGCGTCGAGGAGTCCGCCCTCCTGCTTCTGGAAGTCGATGTTGGCGTTCCAGAAGAGGTTCGGCTCGACGAAGGCCGGCTTGGCCTGCCAGCCCGCCGCGTCCATCCGGGAGCGGAACTTGACGTAGAACGGCCACAGGACGTCCTTCTCCCACGTCCTGCTGGTCTGCCCCGAGTCGAGGACGCCGGGATGGGGCTCGTTCCACGGGTCGAAGCCGACGACGCCCTGGAACTGGGCGGACGTGAGGTTGGACTTCACGTACGCCATCGTCTTCTGCGCGGTGTCCAGGAAGGAGTCCTGGACACCGTAGGTGTTGTGCCAGAAGTCGTACGTCGACTTCGTCACCGCGGCGTTGGAGGTGATGTTCTGGCCCCAGAACGGGCAGATCCCGCAGTACTCGTCGGGGTAGTTGCCGAGGTCCACGGCCCACTTGGGGGCGCCGTCGCCGGTGTACCAGCTGTCGGAGTCGAACAGCCAGCGGGAGTACAGGTCCTGGTGGAAGTCGGGATAGACCCTGATCCCCGCGTCCAGGAACGCGCCCATCTGCGCGGTGGCCGCCGCGAGGTAGGAGGTGCTCACCTGCCCGCGCACCGGCTCCGCGTACGCCCAGGAGAGCAGGAAGCGGACGGAGTTGCCGCCGCCCAGCGCCCGGAGCGCGGTCGCCGACTTCCTCGCGTCGGCGACCGAGGCGAAGGGCAGACCGTTGTTCTCCTTGAGTTTCGTCTCACCCGAGACGTTGTAACCGCGCAGGACGACCTCGCGGCCGAGTCCGTCCTTGAAGCGGCCGCCCTCGACGGTGAGGGTGGCCGCGGCCTGCGAGTCGAACCAGAGATCATCAGTGAGAGCGGAGGCGGGCTGGGTGGGGCCCGCCGTGGTCAGGAAGCCGGTGACGAGTACCAGGACACCGAGCAGACGAGTGCGCAATCTTGACATGTCCGCCACATTCGACATGTGCACTACCGTCCCAATGGTCAGGCGGGCCGTCAATAGCAACTGACGCACGAGTAAGTACCCGTTTTCGCAAGACAGTTCACCATCCACGGCCGATTCTTTGCCCTGTGCGACCCGGTGGGCCCTTGCGCGCCCGCGCGAGGACCCGATAAAGACCCCCTAGCCGCTCCTGCCCCAGGAATCCCGCGCGCCCCTCCCGCGCCGCCGCTCAGACACCCGTCCGGCGGGTCAGGTGCAGCAGGTACTCCTTGCGGTCGAGGGGATTGAGGTCGGTACGCGGCCGGGAGGGAACGGCCGCGCAGTCGACGGGCGCGTAGTGGTCGAACGCCGTCTCCAGCTCACCCTCCCCGTTGGTCGGTCCGGGCAGCCGCTGCTCCAGGGCGTGCACCCGGGCGGCGGGCACCAGCCCCTCCAGCCGTACGGCCGCCCCGCTCGTCCGGGTATCCCGGGGCACGGCACGCAGCGCGGCGAGCACCGGCAGCACCGCGCCCAGGGTGTCCGCCGGGGCGTCGATGCGGAAGCGGTGCATCGGCTCGTGGACGCGGGTACCGGCCCGCCGCAGGGCGTCCGTCAGCACCAGCGGGGTCAGCCCGCGGAAGTCCGCGCCCGTGCTCGACATGCTCTTGTCGAAGCCCTGGTGGGCGTGGCTCTGCCGGGGCGAGTAACCGGAGTGCGTCATCGTGACCGTGCAGTCGGGGACCCGCCAGCCGTGCAGCCCCTGCTCCAGCGTCTCCCGGACGGTGTCCTCGACGGCCTTGAAGAAGGCGTACGGCATGGACCCCAGCTCCACCTCCAGCCGGAAGGCGACCCCGGAGCCGGCCGGCGCCGGTTCCACCCGCAGCCCGACCGTCGCGAGGAACGGGTTGCCGTCCTTCTTGTCGAACTCGACGGCCGCGCCGACCCCGGCGAGACGCTCGACGCAGAGGGTCGTCGTCTCGCGGAAGGTGACGTCGAGGCCGTACTCGTCGGCGAGCGTCGCCTGCACCACCTCCTTCTGCACCTCCCCGTACAGCGACACCGAGATCTCCCGCCGGAGTTCGTCGTGGCGCAGGCCGATCAGCGGGTCCTGCTCGGCGAGTTGGGTGAGGGCGAGGTGCAGGGCGGCGCCGTCCTCCGCGCGGGCGGGGAGGACGACCGTTTCGAGGGTGGGCGGGGCGAAGTGGTGCCCGTAGGCCGTCGCCCGGTCCCGGGGCACGCCGACGGTGTCGCCGATCCGGATGTCGGCGAGGCCCCACAGCCGTGCGATCCGGCCCGCGGACACGGCTGCCGCGCGCACGTCCGCGCCGCCTTCGAAGACGCTGATCGCGGTGACCTTGCCTTCGCGGGCGCCGTCACGGAAGGCCAGTCGGTCGCGGATGCGTACGGTTCCGTCGAACATCCGCACATAGGCGATCTTCTCGCCCGCCGGGCCGCGCTCGACCTTGAAGACGGTGCCCGAGGGTGGGGCGGCCGCTTCCCCGTCTCCGCCGCCCGCCGTGTCGTCTCCCTGGTCCGCGTCGGTCGAGGGCAGCAACTCCCGGATGCCGTCGACGAGTTCGGTGATCCCCGATCCTGTGATCGCCGAGCCGTGGAACACCGGGTGGACCTGGGCCCCGCCGGTCCGGGCGGCGAGGGCCGCGCGCAGTCGGGCCTCGGGGACGGCCGTCTCGTCGTCGACGTAGGCGGCGAGCAGGTCGTCGTCGTACTCGGCGAGGAGTTCGAGGAGCCGGGGCGGGAGAGGGTCGTAGGGGAGGAAGTGGGCCTCGGGTGTGCCGAGTCCGGCGACCTCGCCCATGGGAACGATCGCCGGGGTGAGGCGTGCCGCGATGCTCTCCAGCAGGTCCTGGTGGCGCGCGCCCCGGCGGTCGATCTTGTTGACGAAGATCAGCGTGGGGATGCGCAGGCGTCGCAGGGTGCGCATCAGGACCCGGGTCTGCGCCTGGACCCCTTCGACGGCCGAGACGACGAGGACGGCGCCGTCAAGGACGTCGAGGACGCGTTCCACCTCGGCGATGAAGTCGGGGTGGCCGGGGGTGTCGATGAGGTTGACGGTGAGATCGTCGATCGCGAACGAGACGACGGCGGCCTTGATGGTGATGCCGCGTCGCCGTTCCAGGGCGAGGGTGTCCGTGCGGGTGCTGCCCTCGTCGACGCTGCCGATCTCGTCGATGACTCCGACGGTGTGCAGCAGGCGTTCGGTCAGGCTGGTCTTACCTGCGTCGACGTGCGCGAGGATGCCGAGGTTGAGCGTGCGTGACAAGCGTCATGTCCTTCGAAATGGGGTGCATTCCTTCCTGGTGGGACATGGACGCTGCGCGCATCGGGGCTCTCCTTGATCGCTGGGGGGGTTCCTTCGCAGTGAAGCAGAGCGGTTTGCGCCGTCGCAAACGGTTTCCTCGCCCTCGGGGCGTTGGTCCGGCGGGCGGTGCGGGCCGAGTCGGCGGACGCTGGAGGCACGGGGCGGCGGTGAGAGGAGCGGGTCCGTGCGTGAGGTCCTTCCGGCGCTCGGCGCCTGGTACGCGGCGGGTTCCCCCTTCGGGCTGGCCACGGTGGTGGCGGTCAGCCGGAGCGCGCCGCGCGGGCCGGGGGCCGCCATGGCGGTCGGGCCCGGTGACGAGGTCGTGGGCGGCGTCTCCGGAGGATGTGTGGAGGGCGCGGTGTTCGAGCTGGCCCGGGAGGTCGTGGCGTCCGGGGAGGCGCGACTGGAGACCTTCGGTTACAGCGACGAGGACGCGTTCGCGGTGGGGCTGACGTGCGGTGGGGAGATCACGCTGCTGGTGCGGCGGGTGACGGCGGCCGAGGACCCCGCGTTCGGGCGGGTCGCGGAGTCCGTGGGCGCCGGGCACCCGGTGGCCGTGGCCACCGTGCTCGACGGTCCGGCCCCACGCGGCGCCACCCTCGCCGT
This sequence comes from Streptomyces bottropensis ATCC 25435, assembly GCF_000383595.1. Taxonomy (NCBI): domain Bacteria; kingdom Bacillati; phylum Actinomycetota; class Actinomycetes; order Kitasatosporales; family Streptomycetaceae; genus Streptomyces; species Streptomyces bottropensis. The sequence goes on from NZ_KB911581.1 coordinate 5,868,912, forward strand.
GTGGCCGGACGCCGTGCCCGGCGGGTCCCCCGCGTACGGCACCCTCGGCACCCTCGGTTCGGCGGGGCTGGACGTGGCCGTCGCCGCCGACGCGCGGGGTGAGACGGCCCAGGGTGCCACCGGGCAGCGGCACTACGGGCCGCACGGCGAGCGACGCGAGGACTCGGTCACCGTCTTCCTGCACTCCTTCGCGCCGCCGCCCCGCATGCTGGTGTTCGGCGCGATCGACTACGCGGCGGCCGTCGCCCGTATCGGCGACTTCCTGGGCTACCGCGTCACGGTGTGCGACGCCCGCCCCGTCTTCGCCACCTCGAAGCGCTTCCCCGCCGCCGTCGAGGTGATCGTCGACTGGCCCCACCGCTATCTGCGGGGCACCGCGACCGACGACCGCACGGTGATCTGCGTCCTCACCCATGACCCCAAGTTCGACGTGCCGCTTCTGCGGGAGGCGTTGCGCCGGCCGGCCGCGTACATCGGGGCGATGGGCAGCCGCCGTACGCACGACGACCGGGCACGGCGGCTGCGGGAGGCGGGGCTCGGCGCGGCCGAGATGTCCCGGCTGCGCTCCCCGGTCGGCCTGGACCTCGGCGCCCGCACACCGGAGGAGGTGGCCGTGTCCGTGGCGGCGGAGATCGTCGCTCTGAGGTGGGGCGGCAGCGGGGTGCCCCTGACGGCGACGACCGGGGTGATCCATCCCCCGCCGGACCCGTCCCGGTGAGCCCGGCGGCGAGCGCCTCGGTCAGGTCCTCGGTCAGGTCCGGGGCGGCAGTCGGTGCAGCCGGACGTCCGTCAGTCGGCCGTCCTGCGCCGTCGCCGTCATGTAGGTGCAGTGGGGCTGGCGGCGGCGGTCGGTCGGGGAACCGGGGTTGAGCAGGCGCAGACCGGTGGCCGTGGTCGTGTCCCAGGGGATGTGACTGTGGCCGAAGACGAGGACGTCGGTCTCGGGGAAGCGGGCGGCGCAGCGCGGCTCGCGGCCCTGGGCGGGGCCCGTCTCGTGGACGACGGCGAGGCGCAGACCGGCCAGTTCGGCGTGGGCGACCTCGGGGAGGCGGGCGCGCAGGGCGGGGCCGTCGTTGTTGCCGTACACGGCGATCAGCCGGCGTGCACGGGTCTCCAGGAGGTCGAGGGTGTCCTCGTCGACCCAGTCGCCGGCGTGGACGGCCACGTCGGCCTCCGCGATCTCGGCGAGAAGCCGCTCGGGCAGCGCCTTGGCGCGCTTGGGCAGGTGGGTGTCGGTCGTCAGCAGGAGGCGCACGGAGACAGGGTCGCATCCGGTGAGGGCATTGCGCCGTCGGCGGCGCTGGAGCCACCCGCCGAGCGCGCCTCACGCGACGGCACCCGCACCGGCACCCGCACCCGGCCCCGGCCGCGTATCCGCACGCACACCGACCCGCCGGCCGATCCGGCCGGTACCCGCCTCAGTCGAGGGGGATCTCCGCCCACACCTGCTTCCCGCCGCTGACGGGGACGGTGCCCCAGGCCGCGGACACGGCCTCGACGAGGAGAATGCCGCGGCCGCCGGTGGCCTCCCAGCCGATGACCGTGGGCTTCGCCGGCGTACGCGGGGAGGAGTCGGCGACCGCGACGCGCAGGCGGTCGGCCAGGAGGGTGAGATCGAGGCGTACGCGGCCGTCGGTGTGGACGAGGGCGTTGGTGACGAGCTCGGAGACGACGAGGAGCACGGTGTCGGCCATGGACTCCACGCCCCAGCGGCGCAGGACACGCCGGGTGTAGCGGCGGGCCTGGCCGACCGCCTGGGGGACCCGCCAGACACTCCAGTTCTCGCGCTGGGGGCGCAGGGCCATGCCGTCGTAGCGCAGGAGGAGCAGGGCCACGTCGTCGTCGCGGTTGGCACCGCCGAGCAGGGTGTCGGCGACCACGCCGAGGTGGGCGGGGGCGGCGGCGGCCAGTTCGGCGGCGAGATGGTCGAGGCCGTCCTCCACGTCGATGTCGGCGGACTCCACGAGGCCGTCCGTGGTGAGGGCCAGCAGTGTGCCGGGGGCCAGCCGCAGGGGGCTCATCGGGAAGTCGGCGCGCATGACGACGCCGAGCGGCGGGCCGCCCTCCGACTCGCTGATCTCGGTGGAGCCGTCCGGGTGACGCAGCACCGGCGGGATGTGTCCGGCGCGCACGTACCAGGCGGACCCCTCCTCCAGATCGATGTCGACATAGCAGCAGGTGGCGAAGAGGTCGGTCTCCATGTCCATGAGGAGCCGGTTGGCGTGCGAGACCACGACGTCCGGTGGGTGCCCCTCGACGGCGTAGGCGCGCAGGGCGGTGCGCATCTGGCCCATGAGGGTGGCGGCGCCCGCGTTGTGGCCCTGGACGTCACCGATGACGAGGGCGACGTGGTTGTCCGGGAGCGGGATGACGTCGTACCAGTCGCCGCCGACCTCCAGACCGGCGGTGGTGGGCAGATAGCGGGCGACGGCGACCGCGCCCGGCAGCTGGGGCAGCCGGCGCGGCAGGAGGGTGCGCTGGAGCATGCCGACGAGTTCGTGTTCGGCGTCGAAGGCGTGGGCCCGCATCAGGGCCTGCCCGGCGAGGCCCGAGGCCGCGGTGAGCAGGGCACGCTCCTCGGGGCCGAAGTCGTGGGGGCTGTCCCAGCCGATCAGACAGGCCCCGGCCATCCGGCCCCCGGCGGGCAGCGGGAGGACGGCCAGGCCGCCGGGGCCGACCTCGGCGAGGGCGGGCTCCAGATCGGCGCCGGCGGGCCAGATCCCGGCGCGTCCCTCGCGGAGCGCGGTGGCGAGGGTCGGCATGGTGCGCACGGGCGCGTCTGGCCACTCGTAGCGCCATTCGGAGCGCCACACCTCGGGCCAGACCTCCGGCTGCGGCGGATCGAGGACGGTGACGACCAGGCGGTCGCCCTCCAGCTCGGCGAGGGCGATCCGGTCGGCCCGCAGCGGCTTGCGCAGGGCGGTCACCACGGCCTGGCTGACGTCGCGGACCGTGCCGGCGGTGGCCAGGGAGGCGGCGAGGCGCTGGATGCGGGCCACGTCGCCGCGGCCGGTGCGCAGGGTGGAGGCGTCGGCGACGGTGCCGACGAGACGGGCGGGCCGGTCCTCGCCGCCGGGCAGGATCCGGCCGCGCAGCCGGAGCCACTTCTGTTCCCCGGAGGGCTGCAGGATGCGGAACTCCAGCTCCCGGTCGCCGATGGACATGTGGTCCGCCTCCACGACGGACATCAGCGCGGGCAGGTCCTCGGGGACGGTGAGCGCGATCAGGGTCTCCACCCGGCCGTCGAAGTCGTCCGGACCCATGCCGAACAGCTCCAGCAGCCCCTCGTCGACCTCCACCCGCCCGGTGTCCATGGCCAGGTCGAACGAGGCGCCGGGTCCGGCGGGCGGCGCGGGTGCGGAGCTGGTGACCGCCTCGGCAAGCAGGTCCAGGCACTGCCGGTCCTCGGGCCCGAAGGCGTCCGCGCCGTCGCCGACGGCGACGAGGCAGCCGCGTTCACGCAGCGGCAGCACGCCCAGTGAGAATTCCTCGGCGTGGGCCCGGCGGACGTCGCCGTCGTGCTGGAGGTCGGCGGAGGCGAGCCAGCGCCGCCGGCCCGAACGGCACACCTCGGCGACCGGGGTGGTCCCCGCCGCCGGATAGCTGTCCCGGAGTCCGTACAGGTTCCTCGGGACGCCGGCGGAGCCGGCCAGCAGCAGCGCCTGGCCCTCGCCGTCCGGGAGGTACACGGCGGCGACGGCCGCACCCGTGAACACGAGCACCTGTTCGAGGATGGCGTGCAGCCGCTCGTGGGGATCGAGATGGCCGCCGAGCGACTTGAGCGCGAGTTCGGCACGCAGCGTCCTCGTTCCGCGTTCCGCAGCGCCTGCACTGACCACGTCCGCAATTACAGCGCTTCCGGCACGGTCGCGCAGCCCCTGGGACCGTTCCGCCGGGTCGCCGGCCCGCCGCGGGCTGCCCGTTTCGAAGAACGTCGAACACATCTTTACGCGTGCGTTCCGCACGGTGAGCGCGTGACAGCCGTGACGGGTTTCTGGTGACAGCCGTGACTGTCGGGCGCCGCGGCGGGCTGGAAGGCTCGTCGTCACTTGGCCCAGGGAGCGACGGCACACGACCCGGGGGAACCGGCATGGACAAGCGGTACGAGGCGTACGCGCTCGCCGACAGACACTTCTACGAGACACCGGACCGGCTCTCGGCCGGCGACCGCGTCGGCGCGGCGGCTCCCGGTTACGCGACCGCCGGGCGCGCGGTTCCCGAGGGCTGGCGGGCCGCCCGGATCGGGGACTGGCTGACGCTGACACCGGTCGACGACGGCGGGCGGCCCCGTCCCGGGCCCACCCAGGGATGGAAGGTGCACGCCTCCGCCACTCGGGGGAACGCGGACCGGATCGCGGCGATCGTGTGGGACTACTGCGTGCCCCGCGGCATCCCGTTCAAGTTCGTGCCGGGCCCGCATCTGCTGCATCTGCGCAACGCCAAGTACGCGGCCCGCGACACCAGCGGCAAGTTCGTCACGGTCTACCCGGCCGACGAGGAGCAGCTGCACCTCGTCCTGTGCGAGCTGGGCGATCTCCTCAAGGGCCACGAAGGGCCGTACATCCTCACGGACCTGCGCTGGAACGAGGGACCGCTGTACGTCCGCTACGGCGCCTTCGCCCGCTCCTTCGTCGTCGACGAGCGCGGCACGCTCGTACCGGCCGTCCGCGACGGCGCGGGCACCCTGGTGCCGGACCAGCGGAAGCCGACCTTCCATGTGCCCGAGTGGGTGACCCTGCCCGCGTTCCTGGAGCCGCAGCTGGCGGCGCGCAACACGACCACGGTCGGCGATCTGCCGTACCGCATCGACAAGGCCCTGCACTTCTCCAACGGCGGCGGGGTGTACGTCGGCACGGACACCCGTGACGGCCGCCGGGTCGTCCTCAAGGAGGGGCGCCCGCACGCCGGGCTGGCCGCCGACGGGGCCGACGCGGTGACCCGGCTGGAGCGGGAGAAGGACGCGCTGGAGCGGCTGGCCGGGCTGGGTGTGGTGCCCGAGGTGCGCGACTGGTTCACGCTCGGCGACCACCGCTTCCTCGTCATGGACTTCGTCGAGGGCCGCCCGCTGAACTCCTGCGTCGCCGAACGGCACCCCCTGCTGGCCCCGGACCCCGGGCCGGACGCGGTCGCCGCGTACACGGCCTGGGCGCTGCACGTGCACCGGGCCGTCGAGGAGGCGGTGGCGGCGGTGCACTCGCGCGGGATCGTCTTCAACGACCTGCACGTCTTCAACATCATGGTCGCGCCCGACGATCGGTCGGTGTCCCTCCTCGACTTCGAGGCGGCGGCGCCCGCCGAGGACGACGGCCGCCAGACCGTCGCCCACCCCGGCTTCCTCGCGCCCCCGGACCGCACCGGCCCGGACGTCGACCGCTACGCCCTGGCGTGTCTGCGCCTCGCGCTGTTCCTGCCGGTCACGTCCCTGTTCGTGGTGGAGCGGGAGAAGGCCGCCCATCTGGCCACGGTGATCGCCGAGCAGTTCCCGGACGTCCCGCGCGCGTTCCTCGACGAGGCGGTGGCGGAGATCACCCGCGCGGGCGGCGCCGCCGGCCACCGGCCGGCCGGGGCACGGGGGACACGCGCCCCGGAGGGCGACTGGCCCCTCGCCGGGCCCGCGGACTGGCCGTACAGCCGTGACTCGATGGTCAAGGCGATCCTGGCCTCGGCCACGCCGGAGCGCGACGACCGGCTCTTCCCCGGGGACGTCGCCCAGTTCTCCGACGGCGGCGGACTCGGCCTCGCGCACGGAGCGGCGGGCGTCCTGTACGCGCTCGCGGAGGTCGGCGCGGAGCGCTACGAGGAGGGCGAGCGCTGGCTGCTCGACCACACCGCCCCGGTGCCGATCGGGACCCCGCTCGGCCTGTACGACGGGCTCGCGGGCGTGGCCCTGACCCTGGACCGGCTGGGCCACCGGCAGCGGGCCCTGGACCTGGTCGAGCGGATCCTCGCCGAGAAGTGGCACCGGCTGTCGTCCGATCTGCGCGGGGGTCTGGCCGGGCTCGGTCTGGTGCTCGACGAGCTGGCGCGGACCACCGGTGAGTCGGGGCTGCGCGAGCGGGCGGCCGAGGCCGCGCGCCTCCTCGTCGACCGCCTCGCCGAGCCCCGCCCGGCTCCGCCCCGCCGCCGCGCCGGCCTGCTGCGCGGCGCGAGCGGGCCCGCCCTGTTCCTCCTGCGCCGGTACGAGGCGACGGGCGATCCCGCGCTGCTCGCCTCGGCCGGTGAGGCGCTGCGGCAGGACCTGGAGTGCCTGGTCGAGCAGACGAACGGCGGTCTGGCCGTCGACGAGGGATGGCGGACGATGCCGTATCTCGGCGACGGGAGCGTGGGCGTCGGCATGGTGCTCGACGACTACACGGCCGCGGCCGCCATCGCGACGGACGGCTCCAGGACCGACGGCTCCTGGACCGCCGCCCCCGGGGCGGGTGCCTCAGCGGCGGGCGCCTCCGCGGCGGCCGTCTTCGAAGCGGAGGAGGCCACGGCCCAGGGAACCCTCGGCGTGGAGAACTTCGCGGAGGACTTCGTCCGGATCCGTGCGGGCGTCCTGACCGCCGCGACCTACCGCTTCTACGCCCAGCCGGGGCTGTTCGAGGGCCGCGCCGGGATGATCCTGCACCTCGCCCGGACGGGCGCCCCGCGCGAGGCGCTGACGGAACAGATCGCGGCTCTCGGCTGGCACTCCATGCCGTACGGGGGGCAACTGGCCTTCCCCGGCAACCACTTGATGCGGCTCTCCATGGACCTCGGTACCGGGACGGCGGGTTGCCTGCTGGCGCTCGGCGCGGCACACGCCGCCGCCGACGACGCCACGCCACACCTTCCGTTCCTGCCGCCGCTACGACGGCGGCCCCGATGACGCGGTTCCGCCACCCGGCGGAGTCGTGACGCAACACCCCCGTCCCCAAGGCCCCTGAAGGGGCCACGACCGAAAGGAATCGACATGGCACTCCTCGACCTGCAGACGATGGAAGCCGACGAGACGACCGGCACCGGCGGGCCCAGCTCCCTGAGCGTCCTGTCCTGTGTGAGCGCGGCCAGCATCACGCTCTGCCTCTGACCCGGCCGGGGCGTCCGGGTGATCCCGGGCGTCCGTCCGACCGGCACGGCGGCTGAGCCGCGCCGACGGCTCCGGACGGTTCCTCTCCCCTGCCTGGGGAGGGGCCGTCCGGGGCTCACTCACCTCCGCGCCACGGTCACACGGCGGTCGTGCGGCCTCCGTCCACGCCTCCGCCCCTTCGTCCGGTCCTCCCGGTCACCCGGTCATCCCACGTCAGGACGGGTATGACGACCCTCTCCGAAGCCGGCGCCCCCGGCCCGGCCGCGTCCCTCTCCCTGCCGCGCTCCACCGTCCGGCACTCCGGCCCCCGTTGTGCGGTCCTGGCACTGGTGTCCATGGCCGCGACGGGGGCGAACCTGTCGCTGCCGCTCGCCCTCGGGCGGGCCCTGGATCTGCTGCTGGCCGGCGACCCCGGCGCCTCGCGCCGGGTGCTGTGGTGTGCCGGGCTGGTTCTCGCCGTCGCCGCCCTGGACGCGGTCGAGACCGTCCTCGCCGGGACCACGAACGCCCGGTCCACCGCCTGGCTGCGCCACCGCACGGTCGGACACGTACTGGCGGTGGGTCCACGGGCCGTCGGCCGGTTCGGGCCGGGTGACCTGGTGGCCCGCCTCGTCGGGAACGCGGCCCAGGCGGGAACGGCGCCCGCCACCGTCGCCGCGCTTCTCGCGGCGCTCGCGGGGCCGTTGGGCGCGGTGGTGGCCCTGGGCCTGATCGACCCGTTCCTCGCGGTGGTGTTCCTGGTCGGAGCGCCGCTGCTCGCGCTGCTGCTGCGCGCGCTCGCCCGGGACTCCTCCGAGTGCGTCGCGCGTTATCAGCGGGCCCAGGGGCGTATCGCGGGCGGTCTGGCCGAGGCCGTCGCCGGACACCGCACGATCGCCGCCGCGGGCATCGCCGACCGAACCGTCGCCCGCGTCCTTGGCCCCCTGCCCGAACTCTCCCGTGAAGGGCACCGGATGTGGCGGGTCCAGGGCCGGGCAGCCGCGCGGGCGGCCGCCGTGGCACCCCTGCTGCAGCTCTCCGTCGTGGCCACGGCGGGCGTCCTGGTGACCCGGGACCGTCTGTCCGTGGGCGAGTTGCTCGCCGCGTCCCGCTACGCGGTGCTCGCCGCGGGCATCGGTGTCCTGGTCGGCCTTGTCTCGGGCCTCGTCCGCGCCCGGGCGGGGTCGGACAGGCTCGCCGAGATCCTGGCCGAGCCTCCGACCGCGTACGGCGAACGGCTGCTCCCACCACCGGGGCAGGGCGCCCCCGAGGGGCGGCTGGAACTGCGCTCCGTGACCGTCCGGCGCGGGGGGCGCACCGTGCTGGACGGAGTCGATCTCGTCGTACCGGGCGGGACCACGCTGGCCGTCGTGGGCCGGTCCGGGGCGGGCAAGTCGCTGCTCGCGGCCGTCGCGGGGCGGCTCACGGACCCGGACGAGGGAGAGGTACGGCTCGACGGGGTGCCCCTGCCCGAACTGGACCGCCGGGAGCTGCGCCGGGCGATCACCCACGCCTTCGCACGCCCGGCGCTGCTGGGCGAGTCCGTGGAGGACACCATCGCCTTCGGTGTCCCCCGGCCCTCCCCCGCCCGCGTCCGGGAAGCCGCCCGCGCCGCGCACGCCGACGCCTTCGTCCGGCGCCTGCCCGACGGCTACGCCACCCCGTGCGCCGACGCCCCCCTGTCGGGCGGGGAGGTCCAACGCCTCGGTCTCGCACGGGCGTTCGCCCGCGACAGCCGTCTGCTCGTGCTCGACGACGCCCTCTCCAGCCTCGACACCGTCACCGAACGCCACATCACCGCCGCCCTGCTGCGCCCCGCCGGCGGCAGCCGCCTGATCGTCGCCCACCGCGCCACCACGGCCGCCCGCGCGGACACGGTGGCGTGGCTGGACGGGGGGAGGGTCCGGGCGGTGGCGTCCCACGCCGAGTTGTGGCGGACGGCGGCGTACCGGGAACTGTTCGGAGAGGGAGGCGAGGAGGGCGTCTCCGCCTCGCCCGGCTCGGGCGGGGCGAAGGCCGCCGAGGACGACACACCCCCGTACGGCGGTTCGTGATGGGCGACCGGGACGAACGTCGTACGACCGACCGGCCGGCCATCGGAGCCGGCCTGCCGGGACAGTCCTTCCCCCCACCCGGCCTCCCCCGTCGCGGCCTGCGCTTTCTCCGGCGCCGGGCGCGTGTCGTCGTCAGGCTGGTGCTGTGGTCCGTGCTGGAGGCGGTGCAGACGTTTCTGACGGGGTACGCGCCGGCGCGGGCCCTCGACGAGGGGTTCCTGGCCGGGCGGGCGGGCGTCGGACTGGGGTGGCTCGGGGTCGGGGCGGGGGCGGTGGTCGTCGGGGCGTTCGGCACCGGGCGGGTGTACGGGTGTGTGGCGGGGCTGGTGGAGCCGCTGCGGGACCGGCTGGTGCGCGGGGTGGTCGGGCGGGGGGTGCGGGAGGCGGACGGCGGGGCCCTGTCCGGGCTCACCCAGCAGGTGGAGATCGCCCGGGACACCTTCGCCGGGCTGGTGATGGTGTCGCGCTCGTTCGTGTTCACCGCCGCCGGGGCGCTCGTCGGACTCTTCTCGCTGGCGCCGCCGCTGCTGCTCGTGGTGGTGCCCCCGCTGGTCGCCGGCGTGGCCCTCTTCCTGGCGACGCTCAGGCCGCTGGCCCGTCGCCAGGAGACCTTCCTCGCCGCCGACGAGGCGCTCGCCGACCGGCTCGGCGACGTCTGCCCCGGGCTGCGCGACATCACGGCGGCCGGCGCGGAGGACATCGTCGCCGCCGACACCGGCCGTCGCGTCGACGCCGAGCACCGGGCCGCCCGCGCGCTGGCCCGCTGGGGCGTCGTCCGTGTCGCCGCCCTCGCGATCGGCGGCCACCTGCCCGTCGTCCTGCTGCTGGTCACCACGCCCTGGCTCCTGGCCCGGGGCGTCACCGCGGGCGCCCTGATCGGCGCCCTCGCCTACGTCACCCAGTCGCTCCTGCCCGCCCTCCAGAACCTGGTCCACGGCCTCGGCACCAGCGGCTCCCGGCTCGCGGTGGTACTGCGCCGCCTGCTCCCGCCGGGCGACCCGCCCCACCCTCCCGACCCGCCGCACACCTCGCCCCTCCCCACCCCGTCCGCTCCCGCCCTCTCGCTCTCCTCGGTCACCTTCGCCTACGGCTCCTCCGCCATGCCCGTCATCGACGGCCTCAGCCTCCACATCGCCCAGGGCACGCACCTGGCCGTCGTCGGCCCCAGCGGCATCGGCAAGTCCACCCTCACGGGGCTCGCCGCGGGTCTGCTGCTCCCCCGGCACGGCAGCGTCCGCTTGTGCGGGGAGCCGGTACCCGGCGCCACAGCGCGTGCACACCGGGTGCTCATCCCGCAGGAGGCGTACGTCTTCGGGGGATCCCTCGCCGAAAATCTCGCCGAACTGCGGCCGAAACCCGTGCCCGAGGAGGAGCTGTGGGGCGCCGCGGAGGCCGTGGGGCTCACCGAGGTGATGGTCCGGCTGGGCGGTCCGGCCGCCGAGGTCGACCCGCGCGCGCTGTCCGCCGGGGAGCGGCAGCTCATCGCGCTGGCCCGGGCGTACCTGTCGCCGGCGCCGGTCGTGATCCTCGACGAGGCGACCTGTCACCTGGACCCGGAGGCGGAGGAGCGCGCGGAACGGGCCTTCGCCCGGCGGCCGGGCACGACCCTCGTGGTGGTCGCCCATCGCGTCAGCTCGGCCCGCCGCGCCGACCGGGTGCTGGTCATGGACGGGCGGTCCGTCGCCCACGGGGAGCACGGCGAACTGCTGGCCCGCTCGCCGCTCTACCGGGACCTGGTCGGCGCATGGTCCCCCGTACCGGCCCCGCCGCACCCGCGCGGCGGGCGCTGTTCAGAGCCAGCCCTCCCCCTGCGAGATCCGGATGGCGTCGATCCTGTTGCGCGCCCCGGTCTTACGGGTGATGGCGGCCATGTAGTTGCGCACGGTCCCGTGGGAAAGGTGCAGGCTGCCGGCGATCTCGGCCACCGAGGCACCCTCGGCGGCCAGGGATAACACGCTCAGCTCGCGGCGCGTGAACGGCATCTCGGCGGCCTTGAGGAATCCGAAGCCGAGGGAATCGTCGACGAAGCGTTGCCCTCGGGCGACCTCGCGTATCGCCGACACCAGCCGCCGGGGCGAGCCCTTCTTGTCCACGTATCCGAGGGCCCCGGCCTCCGCCGCGCGCTTCAGCAGGCCGGGTCTGCCCGCGTGGGCCAGGACCAGCAGCCCGGGGGCGGGGCCGCCCGCGGCGCGCAGGTCGCCGAGGGGCGGGATGCCGACCGCGTCGGCGCAGTCCAGGTCCGCCGCGCACACGTCCGGCCGCAGGGACCGGACACGGCCCGGCGCCGCGCGCCAGGACGCGTCGTACACCACCAGGTCGGGTTCCTGGCGCAGCCACTCCGCGAGGACCGACCTGACCAGACATTCGTCGTGCACGAGCAGTACCCCGATCACGTTCGCCCTCCGCCTCCCGGCCCACCGATGTCCTCCGCCCCAAGCGCGTGCCCATTGTCGGCGTCCCCGACCACACGCCAGGGCACGGAGAACCAGCCATCGGGGGGCGCGGGGGCGCACTCGCGGCGCCCGCGCGCGAGCGCGCGCATCAGACGAGGGGGCATGGGCCGGGCGGGAGGGGGTACAGCGTTTCGTCCGGGCGGGCGCTCGCCGTGCGTGGGCGGCCCCCTAGGAGGAGCCTGGACCCTGGAACCGTCGCGCGGCCGTGCGAGGAGGTGGTGGGCATGTCCGACGTCCATGCGTCCGCGGGGCGGACGACCGTGGAGACGGGCCGTGTCGGCCATCCGCTGCTCTCCCTGGCGCTGGCCTCGATGATGGACGACGTCGGGGCGCACTCCGGGGCGGTGTATCTGCTGGCGCCGGACGAGCCGGTCCTGGAGATGGCGGTCATGGCGGGACTGCCGAGGTCGTTCGCCGCGCCGTGGGAGCGGGTGGGGCTGAGCGCCCCCGTCCCCGTCTCCGAGGCGGTGCGGGGACAGCGGCTGGTGTGGGTCAGCGGCGAGGAGCAGATGGCCCGCCGCTATCCCCGGATCGCCGTGGTCCTGCCCTATCCGTTCGCCCTGGCCGCGTTGCCGGTGGCGACCCGCGACACCACCTACGGCGCCGTCTTCCTCACCTGGCCCGGCTCCCATCCGCCGGAGCTGAGCGAACGCGAGCGGGACCAGCTGACCTCGGCCTGCGACCGGCTCGCCAAGCGGCTGCGGCGCGCGGAGGAGGAGGGCCGCCCGGTGCTGCCGGAGCCGGACCTGTCGGCGCCGTCGGCGACCATGGTCGCGGGGACGCTCGGCACGGTGGAGGCGGCGCGGATGGTGGCGCGGCTGCCGTACGGCATGTGCGCGCTCGACCTGCACGGGCGGATCACCTTCGCCAACGCGGCCACGGCCGAGCTGCTCGGCATCCCGGTGAGCGGTCTGCTGGGCACCCAGCTGTGGGTGTCGGTGCCGTGGCTCAACGATCCGGCGTACGAGGACCGGTACCGGGCGGCGCTGATGAGTCAGCACGTGACGTCGTTCGTGGCGCTCCGACCACCGAGCGACTGGCTGTCGTTCCGGCTGTACCCGGGGACGAACGGGCTGAGCGTACGGATCTCGCGGGCCCGCGCGGTAGCCGAGGCCGAGCACGCCGCGCAGGTGGAGAGCGACGGGCCGGGCCGCCTGGTGACCATCCACCACGTGCTGGCGCTGGCGAGCGCGCTCACGGAGGCGGTGAGCGTGCAGGACGTGGTGGATCTGGTCGCCGACGAGATCGTCCCGGCCATCGGCGGGCAGGCCCTCGTGATGTACGGCTCGCGTGCCGGGCGGCTGCATGTGCTCGGCCATCGCGGCTACGCCGACCCGCACCTCGTGGAGCGCTTCGACGGCACCCCGCTCACGGCGCCGATGCCCGGGGCGCACGCCCTGACGACCGGGGTGCCGGCCTTCTTCGAGTCCCGGCAGCAGCTGGAGCACCTGTATCCGGTGCGGCGGGACACCCCGGACGGGCTGAGCGCCTGGGCGTACGTGCCGCTGATCGCCTCGGGGCGGCCGGTGGGCACGTGGGTGCTCGGGTACGCGGAGCCGCATCCCTTCCCCGCCGACGAGCGCGCGGTGCTGACCAGCCTCAGCGGGCTGATCGCCCAGGCCCTGGAGCGGGCGCTGCTGTACGACGCCAAGCACCAGCTCGCGCACGGTCTGCAGCAGGCGCTGCTGCCGCACTCGCTGCCGTCGATCCCGGGAATCGAGGCCGCCTCCCGCTATCTGCCCGCCACCCGGGGCATGGACATCGGCGGCGACTTCTTCGACCTGGTCCTCTCGCACGGGCGGGCCTCCGCCGTGATCGGGGACGTGCAGGGGCACAACGTGACGGCGGCGGGCCTGATGGGGCAGATCCGTACGGCGGTCCGCGCGTACACGACCGTCGGGCAGTCACCGGAGGAGGTGATGAGCAGTACCAACCGGCTGCTGATCGACCTGGGTTCGGAGCTGTTCGCGAGCTGTCTGTATCTGCGGCTCGACCCGGCGCACGGCACGGCCGTCATGGCACGGGCGGGGCATCCGCCGCCGTTGCTGCGCCGGCCGGACGGGAACGTACGGGTGCTGGACCTCGCGGGTGGTCCGCTGCTCGGCATCGACGCGGCGGCGACGTATCCGACGACCGAGGTGGCGCTGGCACCGGGGTCGGTGCTGGTCCTGTACACCGACGGGCTGATCGAGTCGCCCGGGGTGGACATCGAGGACGCGCTGGCCGCTCTCGGGGAGCGGCTGTCGACGGCCGGGGAACGGCCCCTGGAATGGCTCGCCGACCGACTCGTGCGCGAGACGGAGGCGGCGGAGGAGCGGGCGGACGACGTGGCCCTGCTGTTGCTGCGGGCCACGGGCGCCGCCGGGTGACCGCCCGCGTGCGGCGGGTCGGGGGTCCTCGCCGCACGGACGAGAGCGCACCGGACGGACGAAAGCGGTCCGGCCCTCCCGCCGGAGGGCCGGACCGTTCCACCTGCCGGCCGCACCGCTGGGGTGGGCCGACAGGTGGGTCGTGGGGTGACGGGCCGGAGATCAGTGGCCGCTGAGCCCGGGCCGTCGTCCACGTGCGGGGGGGGTGTCCGCCTACTGCCGGACGCCCTGCTGCTCGGCGCCCTGGTCGCCGGCACCTTGTTCGCCGACACCCTGGTCACCGGCGCCCTGGTCGTGCTGCTGGCCCGCTCCGGCGTCGTCACCGGCACCGGCCGCGGCGCCGGCGTCACCGGCACCGCCCACGACGCCCTGCTCCTCGCCCGCACCGGCCGCGGCCGCGCCCTCTTCCTCGCCCGCGCCCGCGGCGGCCGCGCCCTCTTCCTCACCGGCACCGGCGGCGGCACCGCCGTCGGCCTGCTCGCCTGCGCCCGCGGCGTCACCGGCACCGCCGGCGGCCTCCTCACCGGCGCCCGCGCCCGCCTCGCCGAGGGTCGCGCCGACCGCCGCGAGGGCGGTGGTGACCGGCTGGAAGAAGGTCTCGCCGCCGGCCGTGCAGTCGCCGCTGCCGCCGGAGGTCAGGCCGATGGCCTGGCCGTCCTCGGTGAACAGCGAGCCGCCGCTGTCGCCGGGCTCGGCGCAGACGTCGGTCTGGATGAGACCGGTGACCGTGCCCTCGGGGTAGTTCACCGTGGCTTCGAGGCCGGTGACCTGGCCGTCGGCGAGACCGGTGGTGCTGCCCATGCGGAAGACCTGGAGGCCGACCTCGGCCTCGCCGGCCGCCTTGATGTCGACCGTCTGGCCGTTGCCGAGGTCGACCGTGCTGGCCGCCTGGGTCGCCGGGTCGTTGTAGTTGACCAGGGCGAAGTCACCGGCGCCGGGGAAGGTGGCGGTCGCGGCGTCGACCGTGGCGATCGGGGCGCCGCCCTCCTCCTCCGACCATTCGGCCTCGACGACACCGCAGTGACCGGCGGTCAGGAAGGCCGGGGCGCCTTCGGCGTTGACGACGTTGAAGCCGGCCGAGCAGCGCGCGGCGCCGGCGAAGATGGCGTCGCCGCCCTCCAGGAACGTCTTGAAGGTGCCGGCGGACTTCTTGATCGTCGCCATGCCCGTGCCGAGCGACTTGGTGGCCGACTCGATGGTGTCCCAGTTCTCGCCCGTGACCGTGGAGTCGGCGGTGACCTGGATCTTGTTGGTGCGGGGGTCGATCGCCCACGCGGTGCCGGGGACGCCGGCCTTCGCCTTCAGCGTCGCCGCGCCCTTCTGCAGCTCGGACCAGCTGTTCTCGACCTCACGGACCTCCGCACCGGCCGACTGGGCCTGGACGATCACGTTGTTGTCGTCACCGGCGGTCTGGAGGCCGTCGACGACGTTGATGACGAGCTGCTTCTCGGCCGAGTCGTAGTACGCGCCTGCGAACGCGTCACCGAGTGCCTCCCGGAGCTGGGAGGCGAGGTCCGAGGCGTCACTCGCGGCGAGCGTCTTCGGGGCGGCGTCCTTCGACTCCGTCTGGGAAGCCATCGCGTTGGGCAGGATGAGGGCTGCCGCGCCGAGCGCCGCCACGCCGCCTGCGGCTATGAACGCCTTACGCTTGGTGGCTCGTTTGTGACTCAACTCTTGACCTCCTGGGGACGGGGTCCGTACCGCCGTCGTGCGGGTGAACTGGGGGCGCCTGGTTGCCAGTTGGTACGGATGGTTCCGGTGGGGCGTTCAACGCTCCGCAAAAAGATTCCGGTCTTCCATTTCGCAAAGCGCGCTACGCCCCCAGTTCGCCCGCCATGTCACGACTTCCCGCACGCACGGGCCCGTCGAGGGCCGCGGAGCCCCTCCGCGGCGACGGCTGCGGCCCTCCTCCGGACCCCTCCGGCCCTCCTGCGGCCCTCCTGCGACCCTCCTCGGACGCGCTTTCGCGATCCGTCGCGGGCAGGGCGGCCGACTGCCCGGCCCCGCACATTCGGCGATCGGCCGGTGGCCCTGCGTCGTCGGCGTCGGACCGGAAACCGGCTTCGGCGAATCTCCACACCGCGTACCCGGCGGGGTCACGGTCGACGACGGTTCCGCACAGGGCCCGGGCGTGTGCCGTGCCTTTGGGGCGGGACTGTCCATTTCGCTTTCCGGCGGGCCATGGACGACCTATGACGATGCCGGGATCCGTGTGAAGAAGCTGCCCCCAACACGTGCGCGACCCTGCACGGATAAACCGTCATGGTCACCAAGTGCGCTGGTGGGAGGCCATGTTGATTGGAGATGCGCGGCGGCGATCTGCTTTGATCCATCGCACCGCGGGGGCCGCCGGACTCTCGGAGACGAGAGCGGGCATCCCCGTGCGCGGCCGTCGTTCTGTCCCCAGAAGGGGGCCGCTCCCCCCTATGAAGAGCTATACGAAGGGAAGTTCCCCCATGAACTCCACCCCCCAGGTCGAGACCGCCGAGATCTCGGACGCCGCCCTCGACGCCGTTTCCGGTGGCCTGTCCGTCAACGCCGTCGGCACCGTCACCGGCCTGGTGGACGGCGTCGCTCCGGTCTCCGGCCTGGTGAACACGGCCGTCGGCACCGTCGAGGGTGTCACCGGTCTGAACACCGCCCCGGTCACGAGCCTGGTCGCCGGTCTCTGATCGAGCCCCTGTGCCGTTGAGTCCCGGAACCACCTGACAGGTTCCGGGACTCTCCGGCGCTCGAACGTCCTCCTCCCGAGTCGCGCAGGTGAGGGAAGTCCCGTGCAGTTCCGCCAACAGGCCCTCGCCAAGCTCCAGTCACCGGAGGAACTCGACCTGCCGGTGCGTTTCGCCCGCCCGCAGGGCTGGCTGGTGCTGTCCGTGACGGTGGTCGCCATGGCCGCCGCGTCCGTGTGGGCCGTCACGGGTTCCGTCGCCTCCACGGTCAGCGCTCCCGCCGTCCTCACCCACGGGCAGGGCAGCTACATCCTGCAGAGCCCGGTGGCCGGCCAGGTCACCGCCGTGCTCGCGCGACAGGGCGAGCGGCTGCCCGCCGGAGCCCCCGTCGTCAAGGTCGCCACCGCCGGCGGCGAGACCGTCGTACGGTCCGTCGCGGCCGGCCGGGTCTCCGCGCTCGCCGCGACGATCGGCCGGATCATCCGCACCGGCGACGACGTCGCGGCGATCGAGAAGGTCGCCGACGCCGACGACCCGCTCTACGCGACGGTGTACGTCCCCGCCGAGAACGCCGCCTCGATCCCCGAGGACGCCCCCGTGGACCTGACCGTGCAGTCGGCGCCCACCCGCCGGTACGGCGTGCTGCGCGGCCATGTGACGAAGGTGGACCGCGCCGCGCAGACCCCGCAGTCGATCGGCGCGTTCCTCGGGGACAGCCGGCTGGGCGAGCAGTTCACCGCGAAGGGCCGGCCGGTGGCCGTCACCGTACGGCTGGACCGGAAGGCCTCGACGGAGTCGGGCTACAAGTGGTCCTCGCAGGACGGGCCGCCGTTCGAGCTGACCTCCATGACCATGGCCACGGGTTCGATCCGGCTGGCCGACGAGCGTCCGATCGATTGGCTGCTCCCGTGACCGCGTCCGAGGACACCGCCCGGCCGCCGACGCGCGGCAGACGCAAGGCCGCCCCGCGCAAGCCCCCGACACCCAAGGGCGGTCGGCGGGCCGTGCGCACCCCGACCGTCCTGCAGATGGAGGCCGTGGAGTGCGGCGCCGCCTCCCTCGCCATGGTCCTCGGCCATTACGGACGGCACGTCCCGCTGGAGGAACTGCGCATCGCCTGCGGTGTCTCCCGGGACGGCTCCCGCGCCAGCAATGTCCTGAAGGCGGCCCGCAGTCACGGGCTGACGGCCAAGGGCATGCAGATGGACGTGGCCGCCCTCGCCGAGGTGCGGGCGCCGGCGATCCTCTTCTGGGAGTTCAACCACTACGTCGTCTACGACGGCATGGGGCGCCGCCTCGGCCGGCGCGGTGTGCACATCAACGACCCCGGCAAGGGGCGCCGGTTCGTGCCCATGGAGGAGTTCGACGCCTCCTTCACCGGGGTCGTCCTGGTGATGGAGCCGGGCGACGACTTCGCCGAGGGCGGCCGCAGACCCGGTGTCCTCGGCGCCATGCCCGCCCGGATGCGCGGCACGGCCGGCACCCTGCCCGCCGCCGTCCTCGCCAGCCTGCTGCTGGTGGCGGTCGGCGCCGCGGTGCCCGCGCTGAGCCGCACCTACATCGACATGTTCCTGATCGGCGGCCAGACCTCCCTGCTGGGTGTGCTGTTCGGGTCGATGGGCGCGTGCGTGCTGCTGACGGTCCTGCTGACCTGGCTGCAACAGGCCAACCTGCTGCGCGGCCGTCTGATCTCCTCCACCCTGTCCAGCGCCCGCTTCCTGCGCCACCTGCTGCGGCTGCCCGTCACCTTCTTCTCCCAGCGCAGCCCCGCCGACCTCGTCCAGCGGCTGCAGTCCAACGACGCGGTCGCCGAGACCCTGGCCCGGGACCTCGCCGCCGCCGGCGTGGACGCGGTCGTCGTCGTCCTCTACGCCGTACTCCTCTATACCTACGATCCGCAGCTCACCTTCGTCGGCATCGCGGTGGCGCTGCTGAACGTGGTGGCGATGCGGGTGGTGATCCGGCTGCGCGCGACCCGTACGGCGAAGCTGCGCGCCGACAACGCCCGGCTCACCAACACGGCGTACACCGGTCTGCAGCTGATCGAGACGATGAAGGCGACCGGCGGCGAGGAGGGTTACTTCCGCAAGTGGGCCGGGCAGCACGCCACCACGCTGGAGGAGCAGCAGCGGCTCGGTGTGCCGAGCGCCTGGCTGGGGGTCGTCGCCCCGACCCTCGCCACGCTCAACAGCGCGCTCATCCTCTGGATCGGCGGCATGCGGGCGGTCGAGGGCCATATCTCCGTCGGCCTGCTGGTGGCCTTCCAGGCCCTGGTCACCCGGTTCACCGCGCCGATCACCCGGCTCAACGGAGTCGCGGGCCGCATCCAGGACTTCGCGGCGGACGTGGCCCGCCTCAAGGACGTCGAGAACTTCCGGGCCGACCCGCTGTACGCCCGCCCGGACGCCGCCGGGTCCACCCGCAGGCTGCAGGGGCATGTGGAGCTGGAGAACATCTCCTTCGGCTACAGCCCCCTCGACAAGCCCCTGCTCACCGGCTTCGACCTCACCGTCGGCCCCGGTCAGCAGGTGGCGCTGGTCGGCGGCTCGGGCAGCGGCAAGTCGACGGTGTCCCGGCTGCTCTCCGGCCTGTACACCCCCTGGGAGGGGGTGATCCGGATCGACGGCCGGCGTCTGGAGGACATCCCGAGGGGAGCGCTGGCCGCCTCGGTCTCCTTCGTCGACCAGGAGGTCTTCCTCTTCGAGGGCACGGTCCGCGACAACGTGGCCCTGTGGGACCCCTCGATCCCGGACGAGGCCGTCGTGGAGGCGCTGCGGGACGCGGCCCTGTACGACGTGGTGACCCGCCGTCCGGGCGGCATCCACAGCCGGGTCGAGCAGGACGGCCGGAACTTCTCCGGCGGTCAGCGCCAACGGCTGGAGATCGCACGGGCGTTGGTCCGCAGGCCCAGCATCCTGATCCTCGACGAGGTGACCAGCGCGCTGGACGCGGAGACCGAGCTGACCGTCATGGACAACCTGCGCAAGCGCGGCTGCGCCTGTGTGGTGATCGCCCACCGGCTCAGCACGGTCCGCGACAGCGACGAGATCGTCGTCCTGCGGCACGGCACGATCGTGGAGCGGGGCCGGCACGAGGAACTGCTGGCACGCGGCGGCGCGTACGCCCAGCTGGTCAGGGAGCGATGAGATGACCGCCGTACCCCAGGAGGGCGACCTCGTCCTCGGCGCGCTCGGCGCGCTGGGCACGCCCCTCGACTGCGCCGGCCACACCCGGCTCGACCTCGAAGGCCCGCAGACCCTGTGGCTGGTGGCGTCCGGCGCGCTGGACCTGTTCGCGGTCGACGCCGGCCGGCAGGGCCACTGGCACCACCTGGGCCGTCTCGAAGCGGGCGCGCTGCTGCTCGGTCCGGTCGCCGGGCCCCAGCACACCCTGGTGGCCCGGCCGTCGCGCGACTGCGTGGTGCGGCGCATCGGCCTGCGTGAGCTGTACCCACAGGGGGGCACCGAGACCTGGTCGTACGACGCGTGGGGCAACCCGCAGCTCGTGTCTCCCCGGACGAGCCCCCTCGAACACGCCCTCGCCCTGGGCGTCGGCCGGGGCCTGTCCATCCTCTTCCAGGCGCCGATGGCCACCGAGCAGGCCGCCGCGCCCACCGACGACGACGTGTTCTGGATGCGGGTGCCACCCGGCAGCGTCCAGTACGGCTCGCTGTACGGCGCGCAGGCGGCGGCCGACCTGCTGATGGACCCGGGGGTCTGGCAGAGCATGGTCGACCAGCAGTTCCGGCTGCTGGCCACGCTGGACCGCTGGATCGAGCAGCTGGAGCGCACCCACGAGGACCGTACGGCCGCCGGGATCAAGGCCGGTGAGGCGGTGCGCGCCCAGGCCGACCGCACGCTGCTCGCCTCCATCGGCAGATCCTCCGCGAAGCGGCCCGCCACGGCCGCCGACGCCGACGCCACGTACGCGGCCTGCGTGCTCGTCGCGCGGACGGCCGGCATCACGCTCTCGGAGCCGGCGCAGAGCGGCACCGAGAGCGACCGGCTCGACCCGGTGGAACGTATCGCGCTCGCTTCCCGGGTCCGGGTCCGTGCCGTCCGTCTCGCCGGGAACTGGTGGCGGGAGAACGTGGGCCCGCTGGTCGGGCACCGCGCCCTGTCCGGCGCGCCGGTGGCGCTGCTGTGGCGGCGCGGGGGCTATGTGGCCGTGCAGCCGTCGTCCGGCCGGGAGACTCCGGTCGAGAAGGCGAACGCGGCGGAGTTCGAGCCGCGTGCCGTGATGTTCTACCGGCCGCTGCCCGAACGGGCGCTGACCCCGCTGCGGCTGATGCGGTTCAGCCTCCACGGCACCGGTGGCGATCTGACGGGCCTGCTGCTGAGCGGCCTGGTGACGGTCGTTCTCGGCTCGCTCGTGCCCGTGGCGACCGGCACGATCCTGGGCGAGTACGTGCCGAAGGCGCAGGAGGACCTGATCGTGCGGGTCTGTCTGGCGATCATGCTCGCGAGTGTGGTGTCGGCCGCGTTCCTGCTGCTCCAGAACCTGACGATCCTCCGGATGGAGGGCCGGATCGAGGCGACACTCCAACCCGCCGTCTGGGACCGCCTGTTGAGGCTCCCCACGACGTTCTTCGCCTCTCGTTCGACCGGTGAGCTGGCCGGCGCGGCCATGGGCATCAGCGCGATCCGCCGCACCCTGGCCGGGGTCGGCCCGGTGGTCGCGCAGTCGGTGACGATCGGTGCCGTGAACCTCGGTCTGCTGCTCTGGTTCAGCGTGCCGATGGCCCTGGCGGCGATCGGCATGCTGGTGATCGTGGCCGCCGTGTTCCTGGGCCTCGGCCTGTGGCAGGTCCGCTGGCAGCGCCATCTGGTGGTACTGGGCAACAAGCTGAACAACCAGGCGTACCAGACCCTGCGGGGCCTGCCGAAGCTACGGGTGGCCGCCGCCGAGAACTACGCGTACGCGGCCTGGGCGGGCGAGTTCGCACGCAGCCGGGAGCTGCAGCAGAAGGTCGGCGGGATCAAGAACCTCAACACCGTGCTGGGCGCGGTGTATCTGCCGCTGTGCACCCTGCTGATGTTCATGCTGCTGGCGGGCCCGGCCCGGGGTTCGATGTCGGCGGCGGAGTTCCTCACCTTCAACACCTCGGTGACGATGCTGCTGACGTCGGTCACCCAGCTGACGGGGGCGTTCGTGTCGGCGGTCGCGGTGCTGCCGCTGTTCGAGGAGCTGAAGCCCGTGCTGGAGGCGGCCCCGGAGGTCCGCACGGCGAGCACCCGGCCGGGGGTGCTGTCGGGCGCGCTGGAGGCCCGGCGACTCTCCTTCCGCTACGCCGACGACGGCCCCCTGGTGCTGGACGACGTGTCCCTCGCCGTCGCTCCCGGGGAGTTCGTGGCGATCGTCGGTCCGAGCGGCTGCGGGAAGTCGACCCTGCTGCGCCTGCTCATCGGCTTCGACAAGCCGGTGTCGGGGAGCGTCCTGTACGACGGCCAGGACCTGGGCGCCCTCGACCCCTCCGCCGTGCGACGGCAGTGCGGTGTCGTCCTCCAGCACGCGCAGCCGTTCACGGGCTCCATCCTGGACGTCATCTGCGGCACCGAGCCGTTCACTCCGGAGGAGGCGATGGCCGCTGCCGCGATGGCGGGGCTGGCGGAGGACATCCAGCTGATGCCGATGGGGCTGCACACCATCGTCCAGGGCAACGGCGCGATCTCCGGGGGCCAGCGCCAACGCCTGATGATCGCCCAGGCGTTGATCCGCCGTCCGCGCATCCTCTTCTTCGACGAGGCCACGAGCGCGCTCGACAACGAGACGCAGCGGACGGTCATCGAGAGCACGCGGGCGTTGAACGCGACGCGGGTCGTGATCGCGCATCGGCTGTCCACGGTCATGGACGCGGACCGGGTGGTCGTGATGGAGGAGGGAAAGGTGGCGGAGGTGGGCGCCCCGGCGGAACTCCTGGCCGACCCCAGGGGCCACCTGCACGAACTGGTCCGCCGACAACTGGCCTAGGTCCCCCGTCGCCTCTGGCGGTTCGCTGTCGGGTGCGGGTCCGGTGGGGCTTCTCGCGCAGTTCCCCGCGCCCCTGAGAGGCAAGGGCTGCGCCCCCTGCTTCTCAGGCCAAGGCCACGGGGAGAATCCGGAACGTCCGCTTTTGATCGTGGGTTGCCGTGAAGGGTGAGGACGTCCTCCGGGCGGGTGTGAGCGCGTCGCCCGTTGGCGATGTCGGCCCAGCCGGCTCGGTGGGGGGTTGCCCGGGCGAGGTCGCGAGGGAGCTCATGACGGCAGGTGTGCGGTGGCGGCGGACCTGGCTGGCGTCCTCGGCGAAGGTGACGTCCTTGACCCAGTGGATCTTGTTTTCGATGATCCGGTGTCCCCTGCTCCAGGCGGCCGGCTCGGCCGGGGAGGCTTCGTGGGCTTCGAGGTCGGTGACCGCGTAGACGGTCTCGGTCGACCACTTCCGGGTGCCGGTCCGGCGTCGCTTGCGACGGATCCGCATGACCTGGCGGGCATGCGGGAACAGGAGGCCGTCGACGGTGACGACCTGCGGTTCGCGGATCTCTTCACGTCCATGGCCCCGGTCGCGGGAGCGGTCCATGACTGGGGCCCGCTTCCAGGGAAGGCGGCTCAACTGGCCTGCCAGTTTAGGCTGGTTGGACTTCACGGAGAGTAGGTAGTGGACCTTGCGCTGTTTAACGAGGTAGGTGGCATGGGCCCGCTGCGTGGAGGGCGTCGACCGTGACCACGGCATCGTTGAGGTCCTGGTCGTCGATGGTGTCCAACAGCGGGGCGAACTCGGTTATCTCGTTGGCTTTCGCGCCGATCTCACGCAGGGCCGTGGTCAGCGCGTCATCGTGACGGACAGCGGTCAGCACGAATACCCGGCTGCCATCAGCGCGGACGGCTCCGCGCAGGCACGTGCCGTCGACCGCGAACGCCCGCCGGCGCCGGCGCTGATCCCGGCTGCGTGCGGAGGTCCGGTGGGCGCGGCGCTGCTCGCGCTCCGGAATGCCCTCCGGGCCCAGCGGCCCTACCACGGACGGTGTCAGAGAGGTGAGTCGGGCGAATCCGGCCGCTGCGAGAGCGCCGGGGTCGACCCGGGCGAAGACGTCCCGCAAGGTCCGCTCTCCCGGCGCCCGGAAGCGGCCGGCGAACGGATCGAAGGGACAGCCCATCCGGGCCAGTACCGCCTGATCGCAGCGGTGGGCCCACTCGGCTATCGAGGACTTCGCGCGCAGGACGATCGGGCACTCGATGGCCGATTCGATGGCCAGCGTCAGCCTGACTCTCGTGACCGCCGACGAGCAGGACCGGCCGATCGGCGCTCTGTCCGTCACCGCGCCCGGAACTCGGCGTCGTAGATGTTACGGGACAACCTTTAGCATCCACGATTCGGGAATTAGTCCAAGCCTGTTTCGATTCCGGCCAGACGAGGCCGAGGACCTCCCCCTCACGGAGGCAGAGGACCAGGATCAGGACGTACGCGCCGTGCAGGTAGTCCCGGCAAAGCTGCGCGTTTTCCAGGAAGCAGGGCTGTGTGCCTGACGGCCTCGCCCGGGACCGCAGGCTGCCGTTCGTGGAGTTCACGTCAGGGCCGGAAGGTGCGTTACCCCATAAGGCTGGTTCAGAGGCCGGGGGGATTACGCGCCCACCCCAGGTCGGAAATATGGTTGTTGATTGACAGGGCCGACGCAAAGCGGTTCCGAGCGGGCGGCTGCGGGCTGCCCCCAAGCGCGGAGATTTCGCATGTACGATACGCAGCCAGAAAACACCCCGGCTTCACGCCTCGACCCAAAGAACTGTGGCGAGCCAGGTGACCACGGTCCTAGAGATGGTCTCTGGCTCAAGGTTCAGGAGTGCATCAGTGCGGGTAATTGCGTGGACGTCGACAAGGCACAGCGCTGCGCCGTGATGCACGGCGGCCTGGTGGTTCCCATCGATCGCGTGAAGGGCATCGAGTGCTATACGATCTGGCAACCCGGGGCCCCCAATTACTGGCACAGCGCCTGGGAATATGTTTGCAAGCACATGCCCCCGGCGTCCACCGGATTGGGAATCAATTCGAAGTCGGCCCGCACCAAGGATCAGTTGCACATCCACATGGCCGACTTTCACGAGAGGGCGAGCGGAGATCTTGTACACGAACTAAAAGGCCAGCAAAAAAATATGGCCCCCTACAGTGGCAAATCATGGGCGGAGTCACTGGTCACGGCAACGGGATGGGTTGCGTCGGCCCAAAAATGGGAGCAGAGAAAATATCGAGCACACCATGTCCTAAATCTGGGCAGCAACCTTTTCGAAACTTTGCAGAAGGAGGTGGCCCCGAGTTCGGAGCGAATGCAAGAGCAAACTATGATTGTGATTCCAGCGCCACAGGGCTTCTACGTTTTGAACAGCGAAAAAGGCATCCGCGATGGCACTAGTACATGCGACTATCTCCTCAGATGTAATTGAGGATCACGCGTCGGTGCGGTCTATGGGACCAGGGGCCCGAGGAGAGTTCCGTAGGTCGCGGTTTGGTCGGATGATCAACGATGGCCGGACATGAAACAGCACGGCTCTTGTGGATCATGGAGTTCCCTACGCTCCCAGATCAGCAAGGCTGCCGTGCTCGTCGATCCATCCTCCCTCATGTCCGCGCCCATACGCGAGGGGGCGCAGCCCCTGCTTCTCAGGGGCGCGGGGAACTGCGCGGGAAACCCCACCGGACCCGCACCCGACTACGAATCCCGCGCGGCAGCAGCAGCACCGAGGCCACCGGGACCACCGCCAGCACCACCCACGGCACCACCCCCGACATCCCCGCATCCATCAACGCCCCGACCCCCGCACTCCCCACCAACACGATCAACCCCGACACGGACGACATCGCCCCCGTGTACAGCCCCAACCGCCCCTCGGCCGCAAGATCCGGCACCCACGCCCGCGCGGCAGGCGCCACCAGCATCTGCCCCACCGTCAGCAACACCACGAACCCGGCGGCCGGCAGCAACCCCGCACCCCCCGTCCACCCCGCGGGCAGCGCCCCACCCACCACTGCGAACCCGGCGGCGATCAGCAACAACCCCACCGTCATCGCCCGCCGCAGATCCAGCCGCTCAGCCACCCACCGCGTGAGCGGCAGCTGCGCGGTCACGACGAGCAACGAGGACAGCCCGAACAGCCAGGCCAACGCCGTCTGCGACCCGGTGGCCCGCTCCACCTCGTCGGGCAGCAGCAGGTACAGCTGGTTGTAGGCCAGCAGATACGCCCCGTACGCGCAGCACAACGCCAGGAACCGCCGGTTGCGCAGCAGCCCCCCGAGGCCGCCCTTCACCGCGACCCGCTCCCGCCCCGGAAGGTGCCGCGGCAGCAGCCGGACGTGCCCGGCGAGGACGAGCACGAAGACCCCGGCGCCCGCGAGGCACACCACCCGGTAGTCCACCGCCAGCAGCAACGCGCCGATGAGCGGCCCGACGAACGCCCCCGCCTGCCCCGCCACCGTGAACAGCGCGAGCACGCTCGTCCGGGGACCGCCGCCCGACGTCTCCCAGACCACCGCCTGCCGGGCGACCTCGGACTCCACGGCCGGGGAGAACAACGCGGCGGCGAACCCGATGAGCAGGACCGCGCCGACGACCGACCAGGTCTCGTCCGCGTAGCCGAGCCACGCGAACCCGGCGATCCGCAGCAGACATCCGGCCAGCGCCACGGGCCGTACCCCATAGCGGTCGGTCAGCGCACCGCCCACCACGAACAGCCCCTGCTGACTGAAGGTCCGCAGCCCGAGCACGAAGCCGACCATCCAGCCCGCCATGCCGATCGCCGTGCCGAGGTGCTCGGCGAGGAACGGCAGCACGGCGTAGAAGCCGACGTTGAAGGCGAGCTGGGTGAGGATCAGCAGCCTCAGCAGGGGGTCGAGCTTCGCCCAGGTGCCGCGCCGGGAGGGCTTGGCCGTGTCCAAGGGCGTCCCGCCGGTCGTCCGGGGGGTCGGGACGTCGGTCACCGTTCGCTGCTCCTCGGGCCCGGTCATCCGGTCTCGCCGGCGGTCGTGGCGGCGGCCGGACGCGGTTGACGTGCCGCCCGGGCGAGCGGGCGGCGCGGCAGGCGCACCCCGCCCGCCGCCGTGACCGCGAGCGCGCCGAGGAGGGCGAGGGCGGTGGCGGGGGCGAGGACGGCCCAGGGGGCGCGTTCGGCGTAGGGCTGGTTCTCGGCGAGGAGGAGGCCCCATTCCGGGTCGGGCGGCTGTGCGCCGAGGCCGAGGAAGCCGAGGGAGGTCAGGGCGA
Source organism: Streptomyces bottropensis ATCC 25435 (assembly GCF_000383595.1). Taxonomy (NCBI): domain Bacteria; kingdom Bacillati; phylum Actinomycetota; class Actinomycetes; order Kitasatosporales; family Streptomycetaceae; genus Streptomyces; species Streptomyces bottropensis. The sequence continues at coordinate 5,895,713 of NZ_KB911581.1, forward strand.
GGGCCACGCCGGGCAGCCGGAGGAGGGCGTGGCGGGCGACGGGCGGCAGGACGGCGGGCAGCAGTTCGCGGCGGAGCAGATAGCCGTCCCCCGCGCCGAGCCCCTTGGTGGCCGTGATGTGCGTCGTGGCCCGTTCCTGTTCGAGCAGGGCCGTGGTGTGCGCGGCCAGGGGCACCCAGGCGACGGCGGCGACGGCCAGCGCGGGCGTCGTCGCCCCACTGCCGGCGACACCGGCGACGAGCAGGCCCGCGAGGACCGCCGGTATCGCGTTGACGGTGTCGACGAGGGGCCCGGAGAGCCGGGGCAGCAGCCCGAGCAGAAGGCCCGTCAGCAGTGCGGCCGCGCTGATCGTGACCGCCAGGGCGAGAGTCGTGAACGCCCCGTGGCCGATACGGGCGAGCAGGTCCCGGCCGAGTGCGTCGGTGCCCAACGGGTGTGCCCAGGACGGGGGTCGGAGCCGGGCGCCGGTGTCGAGGGCGAGCGGGTCGCGGGTCAGGCCGAGCCCGACGACCGTGAGCAGGACGGTGCCGTGGACGAGGGGGGAGCGGCGTGGCGCCGGCGGGTTCGGGCGGTGCAGAGAGTGCAGCGCGCCGTCGCGGAGGGCCGGGCCGATGAGGAGGCGGGCGGCGAGGCGGGCGAGGGCTCCGGCGAGGGCGGCCAGCAGGACGAGGGCGAGGGTGCCGGCCTGGAGGACGGGGAGGTCCTGGGCGATGGCGGCCTGGAGGGCGGTACGGCCGAGGCCGGGTATGTCGAAGATCTGCTCCACGGTGACGGCACCGCCGGTGAGCCCGACCACGAACAGGCCGATGTTGGGCAGGAGTCCGGGTATGCAGCGGCGTACGGCCTGGCGGGCGGTGGCCCGCCCGGGTATGCCGCGGGCGGCGGCGGCCAGCGCCCAGGGTTCGGCGAAGGCGCCGGGGAGCAGGTCGTCGAGCATCCGGCCGAGCAGCGCGCCGGCGGGCAGACCGAGGGCGAGGGCGGGCAGCACCGTCCACCGCGGCCCGTACCAGCCGAGCGCGGGCAGCCAGCCGAGGTGCACCCCGACGGCGACGGCGAGCACGGAGCCGGTGAGGAACTCGGGCAGCGCGGCGAGCATCGCGGCCGCGCTGCCGCCGCCGCGTCGGTCGTCGAGGCGGCGGTGCGCGCCGAGCCAGAGGGTGCGGGCGCAGACCGCCGCGGCCGTGGCCGCCGCGACGAGGAGCGCGGTGGCCATCAGCAGCAGGGAGGCGCCGAGGGCCTGGACGACGGCGGGGGTGACCTCCGCGCCGGAGATCCACGAGCGGCCCGCGTCACCGCGCAGCAGCCCGCCGCACCACTGGACCAGGAGCTTCGACGGGCCCGCGTCGAGGCCGATCTCCTCGCGTACGGCCGCCAGGACCTCCGGCGTCGGGTCGCGTTCGGCCGAGCGCGCCTTGAGGACGGTGAGCGCCGGGTCCGTGTGCGACAGCCACGGCAGCAGACCGATGCCGCACAGCAGCGTGACGGCGAGCAGGGCCCGCCAGAGTATCCGTCTCAGCGCCGGGTCCCCGTTCCGACCAGGGTGCGCTCGTACGGGTCGAGGATCACGCCCCGGACCGAGGTGCCGACGCCGGTGATGATCTTCTGGTGGACGAGCGGGACGGTGGCGTCCGTGCCGAGGATCGCGGCCTCGGCGTTCATCGCCGCCTGCTGCCGCTTCGCGGTGTCGGACTCCTTCGCGGCGGCGGCGACGGCCCGGTCGACCTTCTTGTCGCAGAGCAGGGCGAGGTTGTAACTGCCGTCGCAGGTGAAGTCGCTGGCGAGGATGGAGACGGGGTCGCCGGTGTCGAGCAGGGAGTTGCGGGCGCCGACGAGGGCGTCGAACTTGCCCGCGAGGGCGTCGCTCTCCAGCCGGGAGTACTCGCGGACCTCCAGTTTCACCTTGAACCCGGCCTTCTGGAGCTGCTGTTGCAGCACCTGGGCGACCTCGGGCAGTTCGGGGCGGTTGTCGTAGGTGGCGATGGTCACGGAAGTGCCGTCCGGGGCGGCGGCCTTCGCGCGGCCGGCCGGTGCGACGCGCTTGCCGGCGGCCCAGGTCACGGCGGGTCCGAAGATGCCGGCTCCGGCGTCGGCGTAGCCCTCGTAGACGTCCTTGGCGAGGACGGAGCCGTCGACGGCCTCGCGGGCGGCGGCCCGGAGCTTCGGGTCCTTGAAAGCGCCGGACTCTGTGTTGAGGAGGAGGCTGGCCGTGCGGGTGGTGGCCGTCTCGCGCCGGGTGCCCTTGTCCAGGGTGGACGCCTGGGCCACGGGGACGGACTCGGCCACGTCGACCTGGCCGGTGCGCAGGGCGTTGGTGCGGGCGGAGCCGTCGGCTATGAAGCGGGCGTCGATGCCGCTCGACTGGGCACGGCCGCCCCAGTAGGCGTCGTAGCGGTCCAGGGTGGCGGCGGTGGTGCCGGTGACCTTGGTCAGCTCGAAGGGGCCGGTGGCCGTGCCGACCGGGTTCACGCGCTTCGCGCCGTATGCCTTGGCGGACAGGATCGCGAGGCCGGGGCTGGTGAGCCTGAGCGGCAGGGCGGGGTCCGGGTCCGCGGTGGTGACCCTCACCTGCCGGTCGCCGTCGGCCTCGGCGGTGAGGGTGATGCCGGAGAGCGCGGCGGTGACCGGCTCGGCCTCGGTGGCGTGGACGAGGGCGGCGGCGACGCCGGCCGGGGTGACCTCGGTGCCGTCCTGGAAGGTGGCCTCCCGCAGGGTGAAAAGCCAGTTCCGGTCGTTCTCACGGGTCCAGGACTCGGCGAGCGCGGGGGCGGGGGTGCCGTTGGTGTCGAGCTTGGTGAGGCCCTCGGTGACCCCGAGCCGGCTGAGGAGGGTGGCGTCGGCTCCGTACGGGGAGAGGTTCTCGGCGGGCGGGAAGGCCAGGGCCACCCGCAGCCGGGAGCCGTCGGAGGAGGCGCCGTCGGCGGTGTCACCGCCCGAGGCGAAGCAGCCGGTCAGCACGGGGGTGAGGAGCAGGCCGGCGACGACGCGACGGCGGCGGGGAGTGCGCATGGTCCTTGGTTCTCTGTGAGGACAGCGGGGGTGGCGGTGGTGCGCGAGGCAGCCTACATGAGAATGATTTTCATCCCGCGATGAGGGGGCCGGCCGTCTCGGACACCGGGATCTCGAAGTGCACGACCCGCTCCCCCGTCACCTCGCGCTCGTCACACACGGCCACGCCCTGCGACCGCCAGAAGGCCTCGGCGCCGGGCACCCCGGGGTCGGTGTGCAGATACACCGAGCGGTAACCGCCGTCGGCCGCCGCGAAGTCCAGCAGCGCGGCGACCAGGCGCCGGGCCAGGCCGCGCCGCCGGTGCTCGGCGCGCACGTACACACGGCGCAGCTGGGCGGTCTCACCGGACGGGTAACGCTCGGCCAGCCAGCGGGGGTTGGGCGGATGGGCGGGCCCCCGGGAGTCCAGCGCCCCGGTGGCGACGACCGCGCCGTCCCGCCGGTCGACCGCCACCAGCAGCACATGCCGGCCGGGAGCGACGTACGCGCCGAGCGGATCGATGATGTCCCCGTGCCAGCGCGGCACATAGCCGGTGCCGAAGTCGCGGTAGACGGTGTCGAGCATCACCGTTCGGGCGCTGTCGAGGTCACCCGGTCCCGCCACTCTGATGTCGTAGTTCTGCACCTGCGCATCATAGGCAATAAGGCTGATCATTCCGATCGGGAGTGCGCACGTCCACCCTCCGGCCGGCGTGACCCGCCGGGCGGCCCGGGTACCGCGCGATCCGCCCTCCGCCGGGCGTGCGCGACGGCGCCCGGGCGGCCGGTATGCGACCGCGTGCCACCGCCCGCCGAACGGGGGACGCGTGGGCGGACGGCTTACGGGTACGTCGTCGGTCATGCGGATGAGCGTGGTGGATGTCGGATCGAACACCGTACGGCTGGTCGTGGCGGACGCGGAGGGCGGTGTGCCGTTGCCGGTGCACACCGCGAAGTGGCGCCTGCGGCTGTCCGAGCAGGTGACGCCCGGGGGTGAGGTGCCCGACGAGGCCGTACGGCAGTTGTGTGTCGCGGTCGCGGCCGCGGCGCAGACGGCGCAGAGATGGGGGGCGTCGACGCCGCTCGCCTTCGCGACCGCCGTGGTGCGCTCCGCGCCGAACTGCCAGGACGTGCTGCGGGCCGTGCGCGCGGCGACCGGGGTAGCGATCTGTACCCTGCCCGGCGAGGTGGAGGCCGAGCTGACCTTCCTCGGGGCGCGACGCTGGATGGGCTGGCGGTCGGGGCCGCTCGCCCTGCTGGACATCGGCGGCGGCTCGCTGGAGGTGGCCTTCGGACGCGGCCGACTGCCGGACTTCGTGGCCTCGCTGCCGCTGGGCGCGAACCGGCTGACCCACGAGTTCTTCCTCGATCAGGACCCTCCGTCGCCGGAGAGCGTCAAGGCACTGCGGCGCAAGGTCCGTCATCAGTTGCGGGACGTCTCCGCGCGCATCCGCTGGGAGGGTCCGCGCACCGCCGTGGCCACCTCGCGCACCTTCCAGCAGCTCTCCCGGCTGTGCGGGTCTGCGCCGGGCCGGCACGGGCCCTTCGTGGAACGGGAGTTGCGGTGCGCGGACCTGGAGATCGCCATCGCGCGGCTCGCCCGCCTCCCCTCGGCCGAGCGGTCGGTGCTCCCGGGCATCTCGGCGCCCCGGGCGAAGCAGAGCCTCGCCGGGGCGCTGGTCGGGCACACGACGATGAAGCTCGCGGGCCTGAAGTCCGTGACGATCTGCCCGTGGGCGATCCGTGAGGGCGTGCTGCTGCGACACATCGAGGACGGCCCGGCGTGGTGGTCGGAGGTGACGCGGGACGTCGAGGCCACCGGGTCGGCCGTGTCGAGCAGAGCGGGCGCGGTGCCCCTGCGCATCGCCGCGCCGGCCCGCTGACCCCTCCCCCACCGAAAGGCACACACGATGACCCACCACGACGAGCGGAACGCCGACGAGACACCCGACACCGCCCTGGAGGAGGTCCTGCACGAGGCGGAGGAGGCGCAGACCCGCGTCACCGACCCCGAGAAGCGGCGCCGGGGCGAGGCGGGCGACGCGATCACGCCCAACGAACAGGCGCAGGAGGAGTCCCACCACGACTGACGCCCCCGCCGCCGACGGGACGACAGCCCGGCGCACTCCGGGACGACACTCTCCGGATCAGCAGACTTTGCCACCGTCAATACATAAAAGGGGAATTCACCTTTTCGAGTGCTGTAGATCTTGCGCACGGCTCGGAAGGGATGACCGGCTCCGCGCCGGGGTAGCTAACGGGATCTACCGCGCCCTACCCCTGACAAGGTGGAGCCGCCATGACTCCGGATGCCCACGACCGCGCCGCCCCCCGGCCCGAGGACGCGGCCGCCGGGCCCGGACCCGGTCCGGCCACGGAATCCGCCGACTCCCCGCCTGCCGCCCCGCCCGCGAACCCGTACGCGAGCACCCGCCGGATCGGCCCCTACACCGTGATCGTGGTCGCGGGCGAGATCGACGTCGCGTCGGCGGATCTCGTGGCCGCGCACCTGACGGCCGCCGCCACGGGCCCCGGCGAGCCGGACGTGCTCGTCGACCTGCGCGAGGTCGCCTTCTTCGACTGCTCGGGCCTGCGCGTGCTGTGCCGGGCCGAGGCCACGGCCACGGCACGCGGCGGACGGCTCCGGCTCGTCTGCGACCAGCCCCTGATGCACCGGCTGTTGCGCGCCGCCCGGCTGCTCGGCCGCTTCCCGCCGCTCGCGGAGCTGCCTCCCGTTCCCCCCGCGCCGCCCCCGCCGGAGCGGCCAAGTCTCAAGTAGCAGTTCAATGAAACGATTGAAGGACCGCGCCAGGCACACCCTCCGTTCCGGCGGACGCCGGCACGGAATCCGAGCGACACAGAAGTGACACGGAAGCGGGGACACGCGCAGTGAAATTTCTTCTCGAAGTCGACCTGGACGGCACGGACTGGGACGAGGGCACCACCGTGCAGGAACTGGAGCGCATCCTGCGCTACTGGGGCGGCAACCTCCGGCACTGCGAGATCAAACCCGGTGACGGCCAGCCCCTGTACGACTCCGGGCACCAGGAGGTCGGACGCTGGAGCATCGCTCCCGAGTGACCGGCCCCAGGCTCCCCGGCAGAGGTGATGCCGGGGGCCGGCCGCGGCCCCACTCCGCTTCGGCCGGCCCCCGGGCGGGATCATGTGGCACACCGCGACAGGGCTCGCGCTCCCCAGCCACGGGCCCTAGCTCATCACTCGCGGAACCACACGACCCCGGTCTGTCGGCCGCGCGAGGCGGCCTGGTCGTCGGGGATGCTCAGAAGGCGTACAGGACGCTCGCGGCGGCGTCCTTCAGACACGGGTTGGCGAAGACGCGCTCGTATGCGACGCGCTTGCCCTGCCAGACACCGTCCACGGTGACGACCACCGGGTCGTACTGCTTGTTGCACATCGCGTGGGCACGGCCCACCAGGGCGTCGAAGTCGCCGCCGCTGCGGCGGATCTCGGCGCAGGCGTCGACGGGTGCCGGGTGCGTGCCGGAGGCTTTCGGCGCGCAGGTCAGGGTGACCGCGCGCTCGGGGGTGACGGCCGCCGCGGTCTCGCCGTGGCCCGTGGTCAGCACCAGGGCCGAGGGGGCGTAGAGCCCGGCGGCGGCGGGCTCGGGGGCGGCGAGCGCGGAGCCCGTGAGGGGACCGCAGACGGCGGTGGCCGTCAGGGTGAGAGTCGCTGCCCAACGCGCGGTCTTCCGCATGATGTGCATCCTTCCGCTCTGCAGGAGTTCCCGGGCGGCCCCGTCACATCGGTCGTGTGTACGAAGCCGGCCCGGCCGGTGCCGGATCGGCGAGCGCGAGTCTGCCGGGTCCGGGACCGGAACACACATCGACCCCACGCGTTTCAGTAACTTTGAGTATTGAATCAGTGGCTCGAAGTCACGGAATCCGACCATGCGAACCCCGATTCTGAGCGGCTCCCGATCGCCCCGTGATCATGAATGGCCGGATCCACACGGCTGTGCAATAGGCCTGAAACATTCCGCTTCCGCTCACGACAACCGCCCGAACGGCCCCCGCACTGCCACCGCACGGCACCCGCACGGCACCCGCACGGCCGGGAACGCTGGACGATTCATCCATTTCGGCCCCGCGGAAGAGACGAAGCGCCCTCCCCCATGCGCGACGCTGGACGGCACCCGCCCCGCTCGTCAGGATCGTCGGCGACGCGGGGTGTTCTCGACGGCGAGGGGCAGGGCGGACGGATGGCGAAGCACTGGGCGGACTTCCAGTACGAGATCTACCTGGGCGGGATGAGCGGGTCCGTGCCGCGGCTGCCCACCGATCTGCGCCGGCTGGAGGAGCTGGCCGAGCACCGGCTCGGCGCGGGCCCCGTCGGCTACGTGGCGGGCAGCGCGGGCGACGGCGGCACGGCCCGCGCCAACCGGGCGGCGCTGGAGCGGCGGCGGATCGTGCCACGGCTGCTGCGGGACGTGAGCGACCGTGATCTGTCCGTCGAGGTGCTGGGCCGCACGCTGCCCGCGCCCCTGGCCCTGGCCCCGGTGGGCGTGCTGTCGATCGTGCACCCGGAGGCGGAGGTGGCGGCCGCGCGGGCCGCCGCCGCGCAGGGCGTGCCCTACATCCTGTCCTCGGCGTCCAGCACGCCCCTGGAGCAGGTCGCGGAGGTGCTGGGCGACGCGGAGCGCTGGTTCCAGCTGTACTGGGCGAAGGACCGTGAGGTCACCCGGAGCTTCCTGGACCGGGCGAGGGCCTCGGGGTACTCCGTGCTCGTCGTCACCCTGGACACCCCGCTGCTCGGCTGGCGGCCGCGTGATTTGGAGCGGGCGTACCTGCCGTTCCTGCACGGCGTCGGCACCGCCAACTACTTCTCCGACCCGGCGTTCCGTGCGGGCCTCGCCAAGCCGGTCCACGAGGACCCGAACGCGGCCGTGCTGCACTTCGCGGGCATGTTCGGGGATCCCGCCAAGACATGGCCCGACCTGGCGTTCCTGCGCGAACACTGGGACGGGCCGATCGTGTTGAAGGGCGTTCTGCACCCCGACGACGCCCGGCTCGCCGCGGACGCCGGGATGGACGGGGTGGTGGTGTCCAACCACGGCGGCCGGCAGGTGGCGGGCGGGGTCGCGGCGGCCGACGCGCTGCCGGGCGTGGCCCGGGCGGTCGGCGACCGCGTGAGCGTGCTGTTCGACAGCGGGATCCGCGGCGGCGACGACGTCTTCAAGGCGCTGGCCCTCGGCGCGCGGGCCGTGCTTCTCGGGCGCCCCTACGTCTACGGTCTCGCCCTCGACGGGCAGCCCGGTGTGGAACACGTCATCCGGTGTCTGCTCGCCGAGTTCGACCTCACGCTCGCGTTGTCCGGGCACCGTACGCCGACCTCGGTCGGCCCCGACAGCCTCGTCGGCGCGGACGCCTGACCGCGCCGCCGGTCCTCGCGCCCCCGCGCGCGAGGACCGCTCCGCCTCACCAGCTGAACCCTGTGAGGGGTTGCGGAATGTGGAGGGACGTCAGGGGACGTACCGGCACTGGGCCGAAGCCGGTGCCGAAACCGGTGCCCGAGCCGAAGCCGGTGCCCGAGCCGAAGCCGGTGCCGGGCCCGGTCTCCGTCGTCGTGGCGTCGGCCACCGACCGGACCGAACCGCTCTGTTCGGCCTCCGCCTCGGGGGACGGGCCCGGCTCCGGGGAGCCGGACCTCTCCGGTCCCGGCGCCGGGGAGGCGTCCGTCTCGGGCTCGCGGGTGACCGGCTCGGCCTCGGGCGTGGCGGCCTCGGAGCCGGAGACGGAGAGCGAGTCGGGGCCGGCGGCCACGCCGTCGGTGAGCCAGTGCTGACGGCCGGAGTGGTCCCGGACCTTGATGACGATGTCGGCCCGGGGGTCGCTGCCGATGGGGGCGAGGGCGAGCCCCTCGCCCCAGCGGGGCAGCAACTCGCCCTGCACGGTCAAGTCGTAGCGCACGTCGTCACCGCGCTCGGAGTCCTCGTCGGCGCACTTGCCGAGGACGACGACTCCGGCGTCGACCTGGGAGTCCAGGCACAGTTCGGGATCGGCGACACTGCGCAGCAGACCGTCCTCCTCGTAGGACCACTTCTGGGTCCAGTCGGAGTCGCACGCCGCGAGTTCGGTGGAGGCACCCTTTTCGGCCTTGCCTCCCTTGATGTCGAGGCACAGGTCGGCGGCCTGGTTGCGCAGCCGTGTCTGCTGGGGTCCCGTGGGCCGTCCGGCCGAGGCCGGAGGGGTCGGCGAGGCCGTGTCGTTGGTGGTCTCGTTGCCCGTGTCCGGCGCCGTGGCGACGCCTCCGGTGGCGCTGGTGGAGGCGGCCGGATCGGCCGCGCCGCCGTCGTCCGAGAGGAACGCCGCGCCGAGGACGGCCGCGAGCAGCGCGCCGGAGGAGACCCCGACGGTGATCAGGGCCCGGGGGTTGCGCGCGCCGGAGGTGAGCTTGCGGCGCTGCGCGGGGATCTGGGAGAGCAGGCGGTGCCGGCCACCGCTCCCCGGACGTCTGGAGGCACCCTTCAGCGGCATGCGGCCGGGCCGGGAGTCGAGATAGCGCCGGGCCCCCCAGCCGAGTACGGCCTCGGCGATCACACCGCCGAGTCCGCCCTCGAAATGGCTGAGTTGCTCGGCGGCGTAACGGCAGTAACGGCACTCCAGCAGATGCTGCTGGACATCCGGCAGCAGGGCTCCGCCGCGGCGAATGGGCACGTCCAGCAGCCGGTTGTAGAAGCGGCAGTCCTTGGACGGCGCGAGTTCCCGGTGGGCGCGGACGCAGCCCTCCCGGAATTTCTCGCGCGCCTGTTCCAGCGTGGCCACCGCGCTGTCGGCGTCCAGCCCCAGCAGACCAGTGGGTATGGTTATCGTTTCGGCTTCCACTTCGGTGTGCCACAACAGGCACTGGGAGACCGCCGGAAGAGCCTGGAAAGAGCGCTCGATGAGCTTGCGATTTTCGGGCGTCATGGACTTCGCCGCCCGCATACCACGCCCGCCGGCGGGCTTCCTCAGGTCGGACAGCACCTGGGAGACACCCTCGTCCGCGGACCACTCCTTGACGGTGTCGCGTGCGGCCACCAGCAGCCGGGGCCGCAGCGCGACGCCCGACTCGCCCCGCATCAGCCCGTCGAGCACCCGGTGGAACGCGGAGGCGGTCACCATCGAGGCGACACCGGACTGCGTGGCGAGACAGATCGCGGCGTAGTCGTAGGTCGACTGCCAGTGCCGTGCCATCAGCAGGGCGACGGGGTCGCCGGTGCCGCCCTCCGGCCAGCCTCTCAGTCGGGCGGCGAGAGTCTCGTCGGACTCCCCGGGCACCGGGCCGGGAGCGGGCGCGTAGGTGGGGCGGGGAGGGAGGGGGGTGTGCACAGAGCGGGTTTCCTTCCAAGGCACAAGATGGCACACGGAGTTGTGGCCGCCGAAAAGGGCCCTGGATTGGTGCGTACCTTTTTGGCGGGCGCCGGGAAAGCGGCCGGGGACCGGGCCGCGCAACGGCCGTCTCCCCAGAGCCTTTTGGGCCCTTCGGCGACCGGAAAGGCCAAATAGCCTTTCCAGCCGGGCCATTGCCCATGCGCAGGAAGTTCACCCTTGCACAAGTTACTCATGGCTAACAAGGCGCTAGAGCAACATCTGCATCACTAAAAGCAGGTCAGATGACCGGTACGAAAGCTTCCGCTTCGCAGAATGAAGCCTTCCGGTTCTTGAGAACTCAAGGACGCGAGCGCCCCGTGTGAACCGTGCGCACACCCCGACGGCACGCGCACGTTCCCCCGAGCAGGTCGTTGGTAGTTCAATCGAGGCGGCCCCCTCGGAAGGCCCCGCGCGGAACGGCGGCTCTCCCGCGCGAAACGGCCGCCGGCCTTGATCCTCCCGCCCTCGGCCGGCGGCCCCGGGGGCCGCGTCCGTCTCCCGCTCAGATCTGCCAGGACCGCAGCCGGTCCGCCGCCCCGTAGACGTCCGTCGCCCCGGAGAGCAGATCGCGCGCCAGATCCACGAGGGATCCGTACGGCGGGTCGATGCCGACACCGCTGACGAGCATGTACGACACGGCCGTCGCGCAGGCGAACCGGGCGTTGGCGGCCGGCAGGGGCTTGAGCACCGCGAGGGTGTGCAGCAGGGCGGCGGCCCGCCAGGCGGGGTCGGAGTCGACACCGAGCCGCGGGGGATCGACGCGGTGCCGGGCCACGGCGGCGACGAGTGCGGAGAAGTCGTTGATGCTGGGCTGCTCGGGCATGACCTCTTCGTGCCGCTGGAGCAGCCAGGGCACGTCGATGTGGATGACGGAGGCCATCGGTCAGACGGCCCGTCCTCGCAACCGCGCGGCGGGCTCGTCGTCCGGGAAGGCGGCGGCGAATTCGTCGGCGTGCGCGGTGAAGAACCGGCGGAAGGCCTCCGCGCCCTCCTTGAGCGCCCGGTGTCGCACTATGTCGGCCGCGGCCGCCTCACGCACGAGCGCCTTCATCGACGTACCGCGTTCCTTGGCGATCTGCCGCAGGTCCTCTAGCTCGCGGTCGCTGAACTCCACATTCAGAGCTGGCATGCGCCCACGGTACCTCGCGGGTACTTACCCGTAAATAGTCGCAGGTCAGCTGGCATGACCAGCGGTACCGACGAAGGCGGCCGACGCCCGGTCGGGGCGCCGGCCGCACACTCCGTCACAGGTGCTCAGGTCTGGTCCGCCACGAACGACGCCATGCGGGCCAGCGCCGCGTTCCAGTTGATCGTGTGTTCGTTGGTCGACCAGGACTGGATGTCGTCGATGTAGCAGAACTGACCGACGCAGCCCTGGAGTTTGCTCTGTGCGTAGGGATCCTGGATGCCCGAGTTCGGGCCGCCCGCGAGGGTGCCGGCCGGCGGGTTGGGCTGGTCCGGGTCGAGCTGGTGGGCGTACCAGCGGCTGTGCTGGTTGCGGGCGTCGACCTCGCCGTAGCCGGTGACGTAGGAGATGTTGAGGGCGTTGCGGCCGAAGAGGTAGTCCATGCTCTGCAGCGCGCCCTCGCGGTACTTGGACGCTCCGCCGATGTCGTACGCCGTGGCCACGACGACCGCGTTGTTCAGGATCTGGTGGTTGGAGCCCCAGTCGTAGACGTTTCCGTCCGGCGCGTACGGCATGCCGTACGGCTGGGACTCCAGCGCGGCCAGATAGCGGTCGGCGCCCTCGATCACGGACTTGCGGACCTTGTCGCGGCCGGGCAGCCTGCTCGGCACGGTCGCGAGGTCGAGCCGTCCTGCGGCGGCCGTACGGGCCCAGTCGAAGCCGATGGGGCCGAAGATGTCGGCGGTGTGCACCGGCGACGCGAGGACGTAGTCCTGGAACGCCTTCTCACCGGTGGTCAGGTACAGCTGTGCGGCCGCCCAGTAGAACTCGTCGGTGACGGTGTTGTCGGCGTAAGTGCCGCCGCCGACGCCGTCGCTCTCGGAGGCGTACATCGCGGGGTGCTCGACGGCCGCCGCCCAGGCCGTGCGGGCCGCCGCGAGCGCCTTGGTGGCGAAGGCGCGGTCGTAGGGGCGGTAGAGACGGGCCGCCTGGGCGGCGGTGGCGGCCAGGTTCAGGGTCGCGGCGGTGCTCGGCGGGTGCAGTTCGCGCTTCTGCGGATCGGCGGCGGGCATCAGGGGCAGACCCGTCCACTGCTCGTCGTGGATCTTGTGGTGGGCCATGCCGGCGAGCGGCCGGCCCTTCGGAACCTGCATCTTGAGCATGAAGTCCAGCTCCCAGCGGACCTCGTCCAGCAGGTCGGGCACCTTGTTGCCGCTCTCCGGGATGTCCAGCGAGCCGTCGCCGAGCTTCCCCGCCTTCCCGGTACGGGCGTGCAGCGCGCGCTCGTAGGTGCTCAGCACCTCCCAGGTGGAGATGCCGCCGTTGACCACGTACTTGCCGTGGTCGCCGGCGTCGTACCAGCCGCCGGTGACGTCGAGCCGGTAGTCGCAGACACCGGGCTGGCAGGGCACGTTCCCGTCGCCCTGGTTGGGCGCGACGTCGACATGGCCGGCCGCGCGGCCGTAGCCGGGGCGCAGCGCGTCGCTGATCGGGGTGCCGCTGCGCTGGGTGTAGTAGTACTTCAGCGAGTCGAGGCGCAGGCGTTCGTAGGCGCGCGGGTCGATGTCGAAGGGGCGGCTGGTCTCGCCGTCGACGACCAGCGTGAAGCCGGTACCGCGCTTCCTGTACGCGCCGAAGTCGATCGAGTGGACGTTCTGCCCGGAGGAGGCGTCGAGCCCGCGCGGGGTGGTCCGCCCGTGGGCGACGACGGTGCCCGAGGCGTTCCTCAGCTTCCAGGGCAGCTTCGCCGGGGCGTCGGTGACCAGGGTGGCGTTCTTCGGCCCGGCCGGCAGATAGGCGACCTGGTTGACGCGCACCCGGGGGCCGGTGTCGGGCTCGTACACCTCCGGCGGTACTCCGCCGAGCAGCGACACGTCGTCCATGCAGAAGGTGAACGGATTCGCGTTGCCGCCCACCTGGAAGCCGACCTGGGCCTGGGTGGTGTCGACGGGCGAGGTGAAGGTGTAGGTGTAGGAGTCGCCCGAGACGTTCAGCTGCGGGCTCACCTCGAAGTACGTGTCGTACGGGGCCACCGACAGGCCGACGATCGCCCGCGCGATGTTGCCCTGGGGGGTGCCGGACGCGGAGAAGGCGAACCGGTACGACTCGCCCTTGACGAGGGTGATGTCGTTCTGGCCGACGGCGGCGTCCCAGCGGTTGGTGGTGCCGCCGGGGATGTCGGCGCACAGACGGCCCTCGGTGAGACCGGCGGTGACGTTGCCGGTCGTCCACCAGGGGGCGGTGGTGGTGTCGAAGGTGCCGTTCTTGACCTGTTCGACCTCCTCGGCCTGGGCCGGCCCGGCGGGCAGCGCGGTGAGCGCGGCCGCCACGAGGGCCGTCAGGGCGAGCAGGCTGGTTCTGCGTCGTTTCACGTCTGGGCTCCTCGGGGGAGGTGGGGGCGCACAGCGGTGACGGGCGAACGGTGGTGCAGGAGACGACTTGAGCGTGGGAGCGCTCCCAGATGCGGACCTTGGCCATGCTGTTAGAGACATGACAGCCCGTCAACGGTCAGGACGGGACTGGTTTGCCTCCGGCTCTCCCGTACCTACGCGGCGTCGCCCTCCGAAGGGAGCGGACGGTCGGCCGATCCGTGCCGCATCGCGCCGCATCGCAGCGAGCCGGGCGCACCGCGCGACTCGCCCCGATGACGACTCGTCAGCGTGAGGTGGATGCGGCTGCCGCGCGGCGGGGCTCCGGTCATGGGGGACGGCGGCCCGGCACGGGCCGAGTCGTCGCAGCCGGGGCTCGCGGCGTCGGTGTAATCGCCGGCCAGGTCGAGGCCACCGGGTCGAGGCCCCCGGGGTCGGGGCCCCGGATCGGCGAGGGCGAGGCGCCGGTCTTCGCGGAGTGGGACGTCCGGTCCGGCCCGGGTCAGTCGGCGGAGGTTCACCCGGGGCGCCGCGGCCGTGCCGTCGGCCCAGGCGCCCGCGGCGAGCGAGGACCTGCGGGTGGCGGGCGGTCCGTGGTGGGCCCTTGTCGCACGGGCGGGGGGGCAGATGCGCGGAGCCAGGCGGCGCGACACCCCCTGCGCAGCACCCCCTGTGCGGTCACCGGCGAGCGTGACCCACGGGATCGGACGGCGGCACCTCCGGGATGGCAGGAGTCCCGCATGCCACTCGGCGAACACCGGCACGGCAGGACGCACGGGCATGCGGTTTCCGGTCCGCTTTCCCGGCGGAGCGCATAGGCTGGATTTCACCCGTAAGCCCGTTCGGTCCGGCGAAATGGAACTCGCGACGATGAGGAGCCGCAAGGTAACGCACGGTGACACTCCTGCGTATGCCCTGGACGGTGCCGCCACGGCACGGGCGGCCATGGACGGCGAGGGCACGATCGTCGAGTGGAACGAAGGCGCGAGACGCCTGTTGGGCTGGCCCGCGGCGGAGGTCGTGGGACGCCCCGCCGAGGAGCTGCTGGCCCCGGGCGACCCTCTCCTGCCACCCCCGCCGGGCAGTCGCAGCTGGAGCGGAACGCTCACCTTGCGTCACCGTGACGGCCGCGCGGTGACCGCGTGGCTGCTCGCCCACCAACAGGGCTCGAAGAACGGCGACGGCGACGGCAACTGGCTGGTTCTGTGTCCGCTGGACGATCCCGGCCCGCTGGGGCGGGACGATCCGCTCGCGGCGGCCGTCATGTTCCAGTCACCGTGCGCCATGGCCGTCTTCGACGACCGGCTGAGGCTGCGCGGCATCAACGAAGTGATGGCGGACGCGGTGGGGATGCCCGAGGACAACCTCCGGGGCCTGCACATGTCCGAGATCATCGGCGGGCGCCAGGGCGAGAAACTGGAGGGCCACCTGCGCGAGGTGCTCGCCGGCGGCCGGCGCAAGGACGTGCAGACCTTCCTGCGGGCCGCCGACGAGAACCGCGCCCACGCCTGGTCGGCCGCCATCGCCCCGCTCCTGGACGACGCCGGCGTACCCATCGGGGTCTGTGTCACCGGGCACGACATCACCGAGCAGTACCTGGCACGACAGCGGCTGCAGCTGGTGAACGAGGCGAGCATCCGCATCGGCACCACCCTCGACGTGGCGCGCACCGCCCAGGAGCTGGCCGACGTCTGTGTCCCGGTCCTCGCCGACTTCGTGAGCGTCGACCTCATGCAGTCCCTCGACCACGGCGACGAACCGCACGAGGGCCCGCTCTCCGCACCCTTCACGCTGCGCCGCGCCGCCCACCGGTCGGTCACTCCGGGCTGCCCCGAGGCGGTGGTCGAGGTGGGCCGCACCGACGTCTACCCGGCCACCTCACCACAGGCGGCCTCCCTGTCCGTCGGCCACACCGTCGTGGCGGCCGACCCGGCGAACACCCTGGCGGACTGGCTCGCCTGGGACCCCCTGCGCAGCGCGCGGGTCAAGGAGCTGGGCGTCCACACCACCATGTCGGTACCGATCCGGGCCCGCGGCACGACCCTCGGCGTCGCCGTGCTGACCCGCTTCAAGCGACTCGACCCCTACACCGCCGACGACGAACTGCTCGCCGAGGAGGTGACGGCCCGGGCCGCCGTCTGCATCGACAACGCCCGCCGCTACTCCCGCGAGCGCGAGACCGCCCTCGCCCTCCAGCGCAGCCTCCTCCCCCAGACGCTCCCCCGCATGCCCGCCCTGGAGGCGGCCTCCCGGTACCTCCCGGCGGCCCAGGCCGGGGTCGGCGGCGACTGGTTCGACGTCATCCCGCTGTCCGGGATGCGGGTCGCCATGGTCGTCGGTGACGTCGTCGGCCACGGCGTGCAGGCCTCCGCCACCATGGGCCGCCTGCGCACGGCCGTCCGCACCCTCGCCGACGTCGACCTCGCCCCCGACGAACTCCTCACCCACCTCGACGACCTCGTCGTACGGCTCTCCGCGGAGGCCGGCAGCGAGGGGGTGACCGGCGAGGTGGGGGCCACCTGCCTGTACGCCGTCTACGACCCGGTGACCCGCCGCTGCACCTTCGCCCGCGCCGGGCACCCGCCGCCGGTCGTGCTCGACCCGGACGGCCGCCCGATGGAGGTGGAAGTGCCGTCGGGACAGCCCCTGGGCCTCGGCGGACTGCCCTTCGAGTCCGCCGAACTCGAACTGCCCGAGGGAACCGTCATCGCCCTCTACACCGACGGGCTGATCGAGACCCGCGACCGGGACATCGACGCCGGTCAGGAGCTGCTGGCCGAGGCGCTCTCCGGCCGCACGGGCTCGCTGGACGACATCTGCCAGGGTGTCGTGCACTCCCTGCTGCCCGCGAACGGCGCCCCCGACGACGTGGCCCTGCTGCTGGCCCGTACGCGCGGACTGCAGGCGGCACAGGTCGCGACCTGGTCGATACCCGCCGACCCCGCGTTCGTCGCCCGCACCCGCCAGTACGTGCTGACGCAGATGGCACTGTGGGGCATCAGCGAGTCGGCGTTCACGGCGGAACTGGTGGTGAGCGAGCTGGTCACCAACGCCATCCGGCACGGCGTCCCGCCCATCCAGCTGCGCCTGATCCACGACGACACCACCCTGATCTGCGAGGTGTCGGACGGCAGCGGCACCGCCCCGCACCTGCGCCGCGCCAAGACCTTCGACGAGGGCGGGCGCGGTCTGCTGCTGGTGGCCCAGCTGACCCAGCGCTGGGGCAACCGGCACACCGAGGACGGAAAGACGATCTGGGCGGAGCTGACCCTTTCCGAGGAGTGAGACAGGCGCCCCGGGCCGCGTGAGAAGGGCCTCACCACAGGGCCGCGCGGCGCCCCGCCCGGCCGGGCGACTGTAGGGTGCTCAGGTCTCCGCGCCACTTACCGCCCGAAAGCCCTGCTGTGAACGCCGCCCTCGCCGAGGTCCTGTCCGTCGTCCTGCTCGTCGTCGTCCTCGGCAGCGCGGTCGCCCGCCCGTTCGGGCTGCCGGAGGCCGTGGTCGCGGTCCCGGCCGCCGGTCTCGTCGTCGCCGTGGGGGCCGTCTCCCTCGACCACGCCCGCGCCGAGGCCGAACTGCTGGGCCCGGTGCTCGGCTTCCTGGCCGCCGTGCTCGTGCTCGCCAAGCTCTGCGACGACGAGGGACTCTTCCAGGCGTGCGGAGCGTGGATGGCACGCGCCTCGGCGGGCCGGCCCCGGCGGCTGCTGGGCTCGACGTTCGTGCTGGCCTCCGGCATCACGGCGGTGCTCAGCCTGGACGCCACGGTCGTGCTGCTCACCCCGGTGGTGTTCGCGACGGTCGCCCGGCTCGGCGCCCGCCCCAAACCCCATGTGTACGCCACCGCGCATCTGTCGAACACGGCCTCGCTGCTGCTGCCCGTCTCCAACCTCACCAACCTGCTGGCGTTCACGGCGAGCGGGCTGACCTTCACCCGGTTCGCGCTGCTGATGGCGGCGCCGTGGGCGGTGGCCGTGGCCGCCGAGTACGTGATCTTCCGCAGGTTCTTCGCGGCCGACCTGGATGTCGTGGCGCCCGCGCCCCAGAAGCCGGTCGAGGCGCCCCAGCTGCCGATGTTCGCGCTGGTCACCGTCCTGTGCACGCTCGCCGGGTTCGTGCTGACGTCCGTGCTCGGGATCGAGCCCGTGTGGGCGGCGCTGGCCGGGGCCGTGGTGCTGTCGGTCCGCGCGCTCGTGCGCCGCACCACCGGCCCCATCGCGCTGCTGCGGTCCGTCTCGCTGCCCTTCCTCGCGTTCGTGCTGGCGCTCGGCATCGTGGTGCGCGCGGTGGTCGACAACGGCCTCGCCGACGCGCTCGGCCGCGTGATGCCGTCCGGCGGCGGTCTGCTCGCCCTCCTCGGCGTCGCCGCCCTCGCCGCCCTGCTCTCCAACGTGATCAACAATCTGCCGGCGGTCCTGGTCCTGGTCCCCCTCGCCGCCCCGCTCGGCACGGGCGCCGTCCTCGCCGTGCTCCTCGGCGTCAACATCGGCCCGAACCTGACCTACGCCGGTTCCCTGGCGACCCTGCTGTGGCGTCGCATCGTCCACCAGCACGAGCACGACGTGGACCTCGGCGAGTTCACCCGCCTGGGCCTGCTCACCGTCCCGGCCGCACTGCTCTCCTCGGTGGTGGCGCTGTGGCTGTCGCTGCTCGCCTTCGGAGGCTGAGCGCGCACGCCGCCGAAGCGTGTGGTCGTCAGCGGCCGTCACGCAGCTGCTGCCGGTACTCCCCCGGCGGCACCCCGTAGCGCCGGCGGAACACCCTGCTGAAGTGGAACGGGCTGCCGAACCCGGAGGCGGCGGCCACGCGCTCCACGGTCAGTTCGGTGGCCTCCAGGAGACGGGCGGCGTGGCGCAGACGGGCGTGGCCCAGGGCGCGCATCGGGGAGTGCCCCAGCTGCTCGGTGAACAGGTGCGCGAACCGGGACGGGGAGAGGGCGACGCTCTCGGCGAGGGAACGGACGGTGTGCGGCGCTCCGGGGTCGGCGGCGATCAGGTCCTCCGCCCGGCGGATCCGCGGATCCGCCCCCGACGGGCGGGACTCGGACCGGGCGGCGGTGAGCAGCACCACCTCCTCCAGGGAGCACAGGGCGAGTTCGCGGGCCGCCGTGCCGTGCGCCACCGCGACGTCGGTGTGCTCGTCGCCCGGGGGTGCGGGTGCGGGCGGTGCGCCGTCGCCGGTCCAGCGGGCGTCGGCGAGCATCCGGCGGAAGGCCGCCTCCACACGTTCACGGATGCCGTCGGGGGCCGACGGCATCGCGTACAGCCGGTCGCCGGACTCGTACGGCCGCAGCCAGGCCGTCCAGGACGCTCGCGGCTGGCAGTGGACCCACCAGAACGCCCAGTGCCCGGCGCCGGGCCCGACCGCGTAGCGCTGGGGCACTCCCGGGCCGAGGACCACCAGGTCGCCCGGCGTCGCACACGTCCGTGCGGTGCCCTGCCGCAGCAGTCCCGCGCCCCCCGTGGTCCAGGTGAACAGCCAGCTGTCCGCGCCGCGCGGCCGGTGCACCGCGTACGGCGGCCGCTGGTCGAAGCGGCCGACGATCATCTGGCCCGGCGGAGGCGACGGGTCGGCGGGCGCAGCAGTTCCAGACAGGTCCTCAGCACGCACAGGCATCCTCCCGAAAGGCGCTCGGACCTAGCGTGGGACACGGTCGACGACAGGGAAAGGGGCACGCCGATGGCAGCCACGGGCAGGGCGGAGTTCGAGGAGAACGGCTTTCTGGTGGCGCGGGGGCTGTTCTCGTCCGCCGAGATCGAGGAGCTGTGCGACCGGTTCACGGCCCTGCGGGAGGGCGGGCCGATCCCGGGGCACTTCCGGCCGAGGACGCCCGCGGCGGACGGCCCGGCCGACCCGCTGGACACCCACCCCCGGGTGATGCACCCGCACCGCATCGACGAGCTGTCGCTGCGGGTGCTCCTGGACGCACGGCTGCGGGTCATTCTCGAAGGGCTGCTGGGGGAAGAGGTCCTGGCGGCGCAGAGCATGTTCTATTTCAAGCCGCCGGGGGCCCGGGGGCAGGCGCTGCACCAGGACAACTTCTATCTGCGGGTCGAGCCGGGGACCTGTGTGGCGGCCTGGATCGCCTGCGATGTGATCGACCGGGCCAACGGCGGTCTGGAGGTCGTGCCGGGGACGCACCGCATGGATCTGTTCTGCCCCGAGGTGGCGGACGCGGAGGTCTCGTTCGTCCGCGAGTACGTCCCGCCGCCGCCCGGTCTGTCCGCCGTGCCGGTCGACATGGCCCCGGGCGACGTCCTCTTCTTCAACGGAAGCCTCGTCCACGGCTCCCAGCCCAATCGCACCACCGACCGCTTCCGGCGCTCCTTCATCGGCCACTACGTGGGCCGCTCCACCGAACGCATCGGCCGCTACTACGACGTGCTGACGATGACGGGTGCCCCGGTGCCGCTGGCGGAGAGCGAGGGGGCGGGCCCGTGCGGCACGGAGTTCGCGCCGATGGGCGCCCACTGAACCGGGCCCGGTCTCAGCCCAGTTCGAGCAGCCCCCGCCGGACCGCCTCGGACACCGTGCTCGCCCGGTTCTCGGTGCCGAGCTTGCGGTAGACACGGACCAGATGGGTCTTGATCGTGGCCTCGGTGAGGTGGAGGGCGGCGGCGATGGCCCGGTTGCTGCGGCCCAGCGCCAGCAGCCGTACGACCTCGATCTCCCGGTCGCTCAGGGCGGCGCCCGGATCGGCCAGGTGCCCGGCGAGGTGTCCGGCGGCCTCGGGAGCGAGTCCCATGCCGCCGGCCGCCGCGGCGCGCACGGCCCGGAACAGTTCCTCGGGCGGGCCCGCCTTGAGGACGTAGCCGCGGGCGCCGGCCTCCATGGCCCGTACGACATCGCCCTGGGTGCCGGAGCCGGTGAGGACGACGACCCTGCTGCCGGGGGCCTCGGCGGTGATGCGCCGGGTCGCGTCCAGCCCGTCGAGCCGGCGGCCGGGGGTCCTGTCGCCGGTCAGGCGGAGGTCCATCAGCACCACGTCGGGGCCGAGCCGCACGGCCAGCCGTACGCCCTCCTCGCCGTCGCCGGTCTCACCGACGACGTCGAAGCCGGGCTCACCGCCGAGAAGGGCGCGCAGGCCCGCCCGTACGACCCTGTGGTCGTCCACGATCAGGACGCGCAGCGGGGTGCCGTCCGGGGCGGTCACCGGTCGCCCGCCGGGCCGGCCAGGGCGAGGGAGCCCATGGGGAGACTGGCACGGGCCAGGGTGCCGCGGCCGGGTGCGCTGCGGACGGTGAGCGAGCCGCCGAGGGCGCCCAGGCGCTCCCGGCCGCCGGTCAGGCCGAGGCCCCGGTCGCACCGCTTCGCCGTCGTCGCCCTCGTGTCGAAGCCCACGCCGTCGTCCCGTACCTCGACGGTGACGGTCGTGTCGTCGCGGTGGTCGAGGGTGACCCAGACGTGCTGGGCGCGGGCGTGCTCACAGGCGTTGGCGAGCAGGCCCTGGGCGACGCGGAGCAGGGCGGCGGCCCGGTCGTGCGGCAGGTCGCCCGGCTCGCCCTCGGTGCGGAACACCACCCGTGACGGCGTGGCCGTGGTGCGGGTGCAGAGAGTGCGCAGCGCGGTGGAGAGGTCGTCGTGCTCCAGGGCGGGCGGGGTGAGGTCGCTGATGATGGTGCGGGTCTCGGCGAGGTTGGTGTCCAGTGCGTCGACGACCGTGCGGACCTGGGCCCTGGCGAGGTCGGGGCGGCGGTCCCAGTCGCGGTCGGCGGCCTGGAGGAGCATACGGCTGCCGGCGAGTTCCTGGGCGAGGGTGTCGTGCAGGTCGCGGGCGATCCGGGCGCGCTCGGCGAGCCGGCCGGCCTCGCGCTGGCCCCGTGCCAACTCGGCGCGGGTGCTCCGCAGTTCGCCGAGGAGTCGCTGCTGGGCCCGGTAGAGGGCGACCGTTGCCCACAGCGCGGCGGTCGGCGGGAGGAGCTGTTCGGGATGGACGGTTCCGGTGGTCCGGGCGATCAGCACGACGAGCGGCACGGTGAGCACGCCGACGACGGCGAGTGCCGCAGGGCCCGTGAACATGCGCAGGGCGAGGATCGCGAGCGGGAGCGCCAGCCAGGTGTAGGCGGTGGCGGCCGGGGTCGGCATCTCCCAGGAGACCAGGCACCACAGCGCCAGCAGCGCGCCGAACCACACAGGCCTGCCCCACCGGCCGAGCCGGTCCCGCAGAGCGGGCCCGGCCACGTACCCGGCCGCCAACAGCACGATGAGCGGGACCAGTTCCCAGCACAGCGCGGAGTTCAGGTCGACGAGGCGGACGACTCCGCCGACGACCACGGTCAGGAACAGCAGGTCCGGCAGCCGTCGAACCGGCAGTGGACCTCGGTGCGGGACGGCGGGGGCGGCGATGGCGGGCACGGCGGCGATTCCCTCTACGACGGTCCGGACGGGCACGGGGCTGACGGGCACGAGGCTGGCGGGACCAGCCGAGTGTAGACAGCGACACGTGTGTCCGGGGTAAAGGAAAGCGCCGTACCCGCCGTGACCGGCGGGGGGGTTGCCGCCCGGGGTGCAGGCCCAGGACTCCCGGGGTCGGGTCGCCCTTGACCTCGCCGAAGTAGAGAGCGAAGGTCTGCTTCCACCGCTCGACCTGGGCACGGTCCTCCATGAACCGGGGGAAGCCGTCGAGGTGCGCGTTGCGGTAGGTCCAGACGGGCTTCAGGCCGCCGGCGGGCGTGATGTCGGTGCGGACGGACCAGCCGTTGAAGGAGCCCTGCTGGCGTTCGGCGGACAGCGCCCAGTTGAGGTACAGCTTGGCGGCGGTGGGGTGGGCGGCCTTCCTGAGGATCGCGGCGCGCTGGCCCCAGGCCATGAAGGGGTGTCCGTCGGCCACGGCGAAGCGGGTCGCGGCGGTGGAGGGGGCGGCCAGCGAGCCGGACCCGCCGACGCCGATGGCCTTCTTCTTGCCGTTGACCGCGACACCCGGGGTGTGCGAACCGCGGTTGAACTGCGGCTGCTGGGCGGCGAACTGCGCGATCCAGTCCCAGCCGTAGGCCTCCTGGTAGAGGGAGTAGAGGTAGAGCACCGCGTCGTCGTCGTGCGGGTAGGAGGAGGCGATGGCGTCCTTCCAGCGCGGGTCGACCAGCTCCTGCGGCGACTTGGGGGCGTTCCCGGCGACGGCGTCGACGCCGTACATGTAGCTGAAGGCGATGACGGCGACGGCTGTCCACGCGCCCTGCGGGTCGCGGAAGTCCTTGTACAGCTTGGAGAAACCGGCGGGCCTGTACGGCAGCAGCTTGCCCTGGCTCTTCCAGCGGGTGAAGTCCTGCAGGGTCTGGAGCTGGACGAGGTCGGGGACCAGGGTGTCGGTCGCGAGCTGGTTGTCGACCCGGACGTCGTGGTACTTGCTGTAGTCCACGACCATCGTCAGGTCGATGTCCGGGAAGCGCGTGCGGAACGCCTGGGCCGTGAAGTCCTGCTGGGTGGCGGTGTCGCCGCCCGCGTAGATCACGAGCCTGCCGCCCTCGGCGACGGCGTCGCGGTACAGCTCGTCGAGGGAGCGGGTCTCCTCCGGGCCCGGCGCCGCCGTACGGGAGCCGGCCGCCGACGCGGTGGCGGCCTGGGCGGTGGCGGCCTGGGCGGTGCCGGTCGCGGCGAGACCGCCGAGCGCGGCGCCCGCTCCGGTGGTGAGAATGCGTCGCCTGCTGAAGCTGCTGGCCATGGGGGGAAAGGTCCTTTCAGGGCTTGACTCGACGGCGATGCCGCTGCGGCGGCACCGTAAGTCTGTGATCGACGGCGTCCGCGCCGCGTCCCCCGGAAGCCGAGACCCTGTTCAACCGTTCGGTTGAACAGGGTCTCGGGGCGGGACACGCACCCGGTCCTCGCGCCCCACGCGCCTCAGGCCGATCCCTCGTACCGCCCTGACCCGATGTCCTCGTACGACGGGCGGCCCGCTGGTTGAATGAGGCGGCTCCACCGCGTCCCCCGCGCGGGACTCCGCTCCTCTCCCTCAGCGGTGGTCTCAACTCCCGATCGCTCAGGCCCTGTTCACCTCGTTCCAGTTGCTGGAAGGGAACTCCGGATGACCGGCGTCCGCGTCACGCACATAGGCGGCCCGACCACCCTGATCGAGATCGGCGGGCTGCGCCTGCTCACCGACCCGACGTTCGACCCGCCGGGCCGCCGCTACGCCTTCGGCTGGGGCACGTCGTCCCGCAAGACCGCCGGGCCCGCCCTGCCGGCCGCTCAACTGCCCCCGGTGCACGCGGTGCTGCTCACCCACGACCATCACGGCGACAATCTCGACGACGCGGGCCGCGCCCTGCTGCCGGGCGCCGAGACCGTGCTCACCACCCCGTCCGGGGCGCGGCGGCTCGGCGGCAACGCACGCGGGCTCGCCCCCTGGGACACCTGGCAGCTGTCCGCCCCCGACGGCACGGCCGTCGAGGTGACCGCCACCCCCGCCCGGCACGGCCCGCCGCTGTCCCGCCCGATCGTCGGCGAGGTCACCGGCTTCGCCCTCGGCTGGCCGGGCCAGCGGCACGGGGTGCTGTGGATCTCCGGCGACACGGTCGTCTTCGAGGGCGTACGGGAGGTCGGCCGCCGCCTGACCGTGGGCACCGCGCTGCTCCACCTCGGCGGCGTCGGATTCCCCGTCACGGGGCCGCTCCGCTACACGATGACCGCCGCCGGGGCCGTCGAGGTCTGCCGGCTGCTCCGTCCCCGTACCGTCGTGCCCGTGCACTACGAAGGGTGGAGCCACTTCCGCGAGCCCCGGGCGGCGGCCGAGCGGACGCTGGCCGGGGCCCCGGCCGAGGTGCGCGACGCCTTCCGCTGGCTGCCGCCGGGGACGGCGACGGCCATCAGCGTGTGAGGGATGCGCCCGCGCCGCCCGCCTCCAGCAGGTCCAGCGCGCGTTCCCAGTGGAACTCCCGACGCCCGTCGCCCTCCTCGGCCCCGCCCGCGTACGGATCGCCGAACCGGACGCCCATGCCGCGCAGCCGGTCCAGGCTCGCGCGGTACGCCGGGTGGGCCGCGAGCGCGTCGGCCACGCAGGGCAGGACGGCGATCGGGACCCCGAGGCCGGACGCCTCGCACAGGGTGCCGACCGCGAGGGTGTCGGCCAGGCCGGCGGCCCATTTGTTGACGGTGTTGAAGGTGGCGGGCGCGACGACGACGGCGTCCGGCGGCGGGAAGGGACGCGGATCGCCCGGCCGGCGCCAGGCGGAGCGGATCGGGCGGCCGGTCCGTGCCTCGACCGCCGCCGCGTCGAAGAAGCCGTCCAGGGCGAGGGGTGTCGCGATGACCCCGACCTCCCAGTCGCGCTCCTGTGCGACGGTGATCAGCTTGCCGACCTCCACCGCGATGCCCGCGGCGCAGACGACGACGTAGAGGAAGGGTTTTCCGCCCTGTCCGGACCGGGCCTCGGCCGTGTTCGCGGTGGCAGTCACCCCTCGACCCTACTCAACCCCGCTCACCCGCCGGACGGTCCCTCGGCGAAGCGTTCGACGTCCTCGGCGGTCGGCCGGAGCACTCCGTCGCGGACGGCGAGAGCCGTGGCCTCGGCGCGGGTGGCGGCGCCGGTCCTGCGCGACAGATGCTCGGCGTGGGTGTGCACGGTACGCGGGGCGAGGCTGTCGGCGCCGACGAAGCCGCCGTGGACGACGTAGTGCCGGGCGTCGGCGCGCGGCACGGCCTCCTGGGCCGCCACGAACGCGTCCATCAGGTTTCGCGGTGTGCGCCGGTTCGGACGCGCCGATCACCGAGCCCGACTGGCGGCAGGGCGTCGCCGGGATGCCGCTGCGCGAGTCGAAGGCCGGCGGCCGGGTCAGCGGTCCCGAACAGCGCGTGGAACTCACCGAGGCGCTGCGGGCGTACACCATCCACCCGGCGCGGCAGGACTTCGCCGAGGAGGGGAAGGCGCCCGTGGAGGTGGGCAGGGTGGCCGACCTGTGCGTCCCGGACCGGCCGCCGGCGGACCTCGATCCGCACGTGATCACCGAGGTCGGCGTGGACATGACGGTGTTCGACGGCGGGGTCGTCTTCGAGCGCTGAGCGGCGGGGTGCGTGCGTGGGACCGGTATCGCGAGCGCCAGCGGCCCCACGCCGTGTTCTCATCCCGTCAGCGCCCCCACCCGGCGCATGACCTCCTTGCAGAAGGCGCCCACGCCGTCGGGGTCGTCGATGAACTGGTTCGGCTTGACGCAGAAGGTCGTGAAGCCCTGGGCCAGCTGTTCCGGTATCGAGGCGAGGGCCGCGCCGAGGTCCGCCGGGGCGTGGTCGTCGGGGAAGACCGCCCGGGCGCCGCCGATCATCTCCAGGTCGGCGGCGTTCCGTCCGGCGGCGGTCATCGCCTCGTCGAGCGCGTCGAGGTCGTCCGGGGTGGGCCGTCCGAGCGGGTGGAAGCCGTGGCCGTACCGGACGAGCCGGCGCAGTACGGGGCCGTGCAGGCGCTGCCCGCCGAACCACAGCCTCGGGCCCTCGGGGCGGTACGCCTTGGGCTCGAAGTAGACGTCCCGGAAGGGGTGGTGCTCGCTGACGTGGGAGATCGGGGACGGTCCCCAGGCCTTCGCCCAGACCTCCAGGTGCTCGTCGAGCAGCCGGCCGCGCCTGCCGAAGGGCACGCCGAGGGCGTCGTACTCGTCCTTGCTCCAGCTGACCGTGGGCTGCACCAGCAGCCGTCCCTCACTGAGCAGATCGAGGGTGCCCAGCTCCCGGGCCATCAGCAGGGGGTGGCGCAGCGGGGCGAGGACGGCCGCGGCGGCCAGGCGCAGGCGCTCGGTGACGGAGGCGATGGAGGCGAGGAGGAGAAGGGAGTTGGGCCAGGGGGTGTAGGGGTCCTGGTTGCCGGGGAGGGCGTAGTCGCGGGGGTTGCCCATGATCCCGTCGGCGGCGGCGTCGGGTCCGAGCACGATGTGTTCGCTGACCATGACGGAGTCGAACCCGGCGTCCTCGGCCTCACGGGCCCACCGTACGGCGGCGGGCAGGTCGGCCCGACCGCCCGTCAGGGTCCAGTTCTCGCTGAGGACCAGCAGCATGCGGGGGGTGGTGCTCATGGCGGTTTCCCTCTCCTCCGTACAATTTGATGCCGAATGACCGACCCATCGACCCGTCCGCACCATCGATTCGAGGAGCCCTCGTGCCCGGCCAGCGATCCATCACCGAAGCCGAGAAGCTCGCCGCGGCGAAACTGGGGGACTTCTCCGTCCGCCGGGACCAGATGGCGGCGGTGGCGAACATCTACCGGGCCGCCTCCGCGGTGCGGCAGCACCTGGAGAACTCCGTGCTGCGCGGCTCCGACCTGACGTGGACGGCCTTCGTGGTGCTGTGGGTCGTGTGGGTGTGGGGCGAGTCCGAGACCCGGCACGTGGCCGAGGAGGCGGGCATCTCCAAGGGCACGCTGACGGGGGTGGCCCGCACGCTGGAGTCCCGGGGGCTGGTGCGGCGGACGGCCCACCCGACGGACGGGCGGCTGGTGCTGCTGGCCCTCACCGACCAGGGCGAGGAGCTGATGCGCCGGGTGTTCCCCGCCTTCAACGAGGAGGAGGCCTTCGTCACCGGGCAGCTCAGCGACACGGAGTGCCGGAGCCTCGCGGAGGGACTGCGCAGTGTCGTGCTGCAGGTCGAGGAGCACGGCGAGGAGCGCCGTCGCACGCTGCTGAACGGCGCCGAGCCCGCGCCCCGTCGCAGCGGACGGCGACCGAAGGCCTGAGGCCCGCGCGGCGGGCACGCTCGCGCCTCCACGCGCCCACCCCCCTCACACAGCCCTGAATCGTTTGGATGCAAACAAACTAGGCAGACGAGGAACCCCGGTCAAGAGTCCCCGGTAATTCGATTGCGGGGACCAAGCCCGCGACCCCAGGATCTGCCCATGCTCATCATCGACGCCTCCCTGCCCCTGACCTCCGCCACCGCCTCGCCGGTGCGGGGACAGCAGCAGTCCGGCCGACCGTGGGGACCGACACCGCCCCGTTCATGACGGCCGCGCTCGTCGCGGGACTCCTCGCCGGCTATGGCATCGCCATCCCGGTCGGAGCGGTCGCGACGTACCTCGTCTCCCTCACCGCCCGTACGTCGCTGCGGACCGGAGCCTGCGCCGCGCTCGGCGTGGCGACGGCCGACGGACTGTACGCGCTGCTCGCCGCACTCGGCGGTACGGCCCTCGCGGCCGCCCTCCAGCCGGTGCTCACGCCCCTGCGCTGGGTCTCCGCCCTGGTGCTCCTCGCCCTGGCGGCGCGCGGCGCGGTCACGGCCCTGCGCCGGTACCGCGCCGGACGGCTCACCACCCGCCCGCAGCGGGACCCCGTGAGCCCGGCCCGCGCCTACGTCGCCCTCCTGGGCATCACCCTCCTCAACCCCACCACCGTCGTCTACTTCGCCGCGCTGGTGCTCGGCAGCCGCGCCACCGACGCCGTCAGCCCCCTGGAACAGGGGGTGTTCGTCCTCGCCGCGTTCCTCGCCTCCGCGAGCTGGCAACTGCTGCTCGCGGGCGGCGGCGCACTGCTCGGGCGGGCCCTGACCGGACACCGGGGACGCCTGGTGACGGGCCTGCTGTCCAGTGCCGTGATCGCGGTACTGGCGGTGCTGATGCTGGTGCCGTCGCACGGTGGGTGACGCGCGTGGGGAAGGCGGGCAGGTCCCGTGCCCGTTCGCCGGGACGAGGATGAAACCGGGAGGGGCGCGTGTTGAATGCGAGGAACAGCCGAACACGACTACCAGGGACGGTTGCCATGCCACTTGAGGGAGAGTACGAGCCCAGCCCGGCGCAGTGGGTGCGCGAGCAGGTCGAGTTGTACGAGAGCTCGGGCGGCACGCGCGGGACGACGTTGCGGGACACGGGGCTGCCGGTCATCGTGCTCACCACGCGCGGCGCGAAGAGCGGGAAGCTCCGCAAGACACCGCTGATGCGGGTGGAGCACGACGGACGGTACGCGGTCGTGGCCTCGCAGGGCGGCGCGCCCAAGCACCCGGTCTGGTACCACAACCTGAAGTCCGACCCGCTGGTGGAACTCCAGGACGGACCCGCGCGGCAGGAACTGACCGCGCGGGAGGTCACCGGGGACGAGAAGGCCGAGTGGTGGGAGCGCGCTGTGGCCGCGTACCCGCCGTACGCGGACTACCAGACCAAGACCGACCGGGAGATTCCCGTCTTCGTGCTGGAGCCGGCGGCGGAATGAGGACCCTCCCGTCGGCCCGCCACCGGTGAGAGGGGGTGCGAGGGAGAGCGCCGGGGAGCACGGACCGAAATTCCTTCGACGCCCCCGCATGACCCCTCGCGCACCGGGCACCCGAGACTCAGGCCCCGCCGCGTTCCCCCGTCGCGGCGGGGTTTTCCCATGCCCGCTTCCCCGCACCCGTCTTCTCCGTCACGTCGAGGAAGATCTGGTCGGCCTCGGGGACGATGTGGGCGATGGAGCCCTTGATACGGACGGCGACCTGTTCGACCTCCTCGCTGTCGAGGCCGGGGACGAGGTCGACGCGGGCGGCCACGAGGGTGGAGTCCAGGCCCAGTTGCATGGTCAGCAGAGCCTCGACGCTGTCGATCTCCGGCTGCGCCGCCAGCAGGGAGCGGATCTTCCGGCTGGGTTCGGCGGCGGCGGCGACCCCGATGAGCTGTTCGCGGGCGTCCCGGCCGAGCCAGTAGGCGACGTACACGAGCAGCGCCCCGATCGCGAACGAGGCGGAGGCCTCCCAGACGACCTGGCCGGTGATCATGTGCAGGACCATCCCGGCGATCGCGAGGGTCACGCCGAGGACCGCCGTGCCGTCCTCGGCGACGACCGTGCGCAGCGCCGGGTCCCGGAGCCCCTCGACACCGCCCTGGCTCCGCACCTGGTGCAGGGCGCGGAGCAGTGAGGCGCCCTCGGAGAGGAGGGCCACACCGAGGACGGCGATGCCGGCGACATAGCCGTCGTAGGACTCGGCGCTCTCGGCCGTCAGGGCGTGGAACGCCTGGTAGAAGGAGAAGCAGCCGCCCATCACGAAGATGCCGACGGCGGCCAGCAGGGACCAGAAGAAGCGCTCCTTGCCGTAGCCGAAGGGGTGCCGGCTGTCGGCGGGGCGGCGGCTGCGGCGCAGCGCGGCGAGGAGGAAGACCTCGTTCAGACTGTCGGCGACCGAGTGCGCCGCCTCCGACATCAGGGCCGGCGATCCGGCGAGGAGCCCGCCGACGGTCTTGGCCGCGGCGATCACGAGGTTGGCGCCGAGGGCGACCAGGACGGTGATCCGCGTCCTGTGGTCCTCCCGCGCCTTGCTCTCGTCGTGGGTCCCCGGCCCTTCGAGCACCGCCCCGCCCCGGTCGTCCGTCGTCTCCGTGTCTGCTGGTGTCCGCGTCACGTTCGCCGCTTGCCCCGACCCGTCGCGCTCACACCGTGGGTGTCGCCGAAATCGGGGAACTCTCATCAGGGCATACGTATCCGGACGGACCGGGAGGTCGGACGGCATGAGTGTCGGCGAGGGCAATGAGGCGTACGGGAGGAAGCCGTTCAAGCGGTCCGGGAGCCACTTCGCGGACCGGGTCACCGCCGACGGCCGGGACGGCTGGCCCGTGGAGGCGGGCCGCTACCGGCTGGTGGTCAGCCGGGCCTGCCCCTGGGCGAGCCGGGCGGTGATCTCCCGGCGGCTGCTGGGCCTGGAGGACGCCCTGTCGATGGCCGTCGCCGACCCCGTGCAGGACGACCGCAGCTGGCGCTTCACGCTGGACCCCGACGGCCGCGACCCGGTCCTCGGCATCCGGTTCCTGAAGGAGGCGTACGACGCGCGGGAGAGCGGCTACCCCGGCGGGGTCAGCGTCCCCGCGCTCGTGGACGTGCCGAGTGGAAAGCTGGTCACCAACGACTACCAGCGACTCACCCTCGACCTCGCCACCGAGTGGACGGCCCTGCACCGCGAGGGCGCGCCCGACCTGTACCCGCGGGCCCTGCGCGACGAGATCGACACCGTCATGGCCGAGGTGTACGAGGACGTCAACAACGGGGTGTACCGGGCGGGCTTCGCCACCGGGCAGGAGGAGTACGAGGAGGCCTGTGCCGGTGTGTTCCGGCGGCTGGAGGCGCTGTCGGAGCGGCTGGCACGGCAGCGGTACCTCGTCGGGGAGACGATCACGGAGGCGGACATCCGGCTCTTCACGACCTTGGTGCGTTTCGACCCCGTCTACCACGGTCACTTCAAGTGCAACCGCTGGAAGCTGACGGAGGACCGGGTGCTGTGGGCCTACGCCCGTGATCTCTTCCAGACCCCCGGATTCGGCGACACCGTCGACTTCGACCACATCAAGCGGCACTACTACCAGGTGCACACGGGCATCAACCCGACCGCCGTGGTGCCGCTGGGACCCGATCTGGCGGGCTGGCTCACGCCGCACGGCCGCGAGGACCTGGGCGGCAGCCCGTTCGGGGACGGGACGGCGCCGGGGTCGGTGCCCACCGCCGAGGCCGTGGCCCCGCAGGGTCGCCCCTGACCGGCGACATCGCTACACGTAGGAGGAGGACCAGATGTCCAAGAAGAAGAAGCTCCCGCTCGCCTACCAGCCGTTGGGCTTCGCCCTGGGCTGGGGAGGCGGTGCGCTGGCCTCGCTGGCGTTCCAGAAGACCTGGAAGCTGATCCGGCACGAGGACGACGCGCCCGACGCGCTGGACCGGGACCGCGGCTGGGGCGAGGTGCTGTTCGCCGCGGCCGTGCAGGGCGCGATCTTCGCGGTCGTGCGCAGTGCGGTGGACCGCGCGGGCGCGAAGGCCATCGAGCGGTCCACCGGGGTGTGGCCGGCCACCGAGAAGGGCGGCAGGGACTGACGTCCGGGGCCGGTCCGGTGACCCGCGGCGCGGATCACCGGACCGGCCCCGGCCGCGTCGGGCCCTGGTCGTCGTCGGCCCTGGTCGTCGTCGGCCCTGTCGTCGTCAGCCCTGTTTCGGGGCCGTGGACGTTTCGCGGCGCAGGGTGAAGGAGTGACCGGCCGGGTCGGAGTAGCCGCGCTCCTCGAACGGCCCGGCCGCGTCCTTGCTGTCCACCGGGCGGCCGCCGAGCGAGACGATGCGCCGCTCGGCCTCGTCCAGGTCGTCGACGTAGAAGTCCAGATGAGCCTGGAGGGAGTTCTCGGGGCGGGGCCAGCTCGGCGGGGTGGCGTTGACGTCCCGGCGGAAGGCCAGCCGGGCGCCGCAGGCGCCCTTGATCTCGACACGGTTGGCCGTCGCGTCGGTCTCCTCCCCCTCCAGCAGCTCCTTGTAGAACACCGCGAGTTTCTCCGGCTCGGCGCAGTCCAGCACCACGAGGCCCGCCTGTACCAGTGCCATGTCTCCTCCGTACGGGATCCCGGGCGCGGGGGACGGTCCGCCGCCGCCCATACGCTCCCCGGGTACCCGCCGGCTACGGATTCAGCCGCAGCGTGAGCGCCCGGGACCGGAACAACTCCCGTTCGTGGAACCGGATCCCGTCCACGTTCCCCGCCGAGGCGGTCACCTTCGCGTACGCGGCGCCCCGCTCCCGCGCCCACGCGAGGAAGTCACCGACCGACCATCCGCGCCCCGACCCGCCCACGCCGGTGCCCGGGCCGGACGTGGAGCGCCATGAGGCCGGCCGAGGTGACGGGCCGCCCGGCGGAGGGGGCCGGACAACGAGCCCGGGAGAGAACGCTTCGGCGCCGTAGCGGCACCGTAACCCGGCGCCAGGGTCCGACCACGCGTGGTCGTGGTCACAGCCGCCTCCGCTGGACTTCATGGACAGTCGTCCAGGTATAGTGGACACCTGTCCAAGAAGTTCGGAAGCTCGAAGTGAACGACGGAGACTGTTGACCATGGAGATCCTGGCGAACGTGCTGGTCGCGCTGGTGGCCGTGCTGCACGCGTACATCCTGGTGATGGAGATGTTCCTGTGGCAGAAGAAGCCGGGGATGAACTTCCATGGCCTGGACGCGGAGATGGCGAAGCGGACGGCGGCGATGGCCGCCAACCAGGGGCTCTACAACGGCTTCCTCGCCGCCGGTCTGGTGTGGGGCCTGATCGCCGGTGACCCGACCGGATACCGGGTCCAGATCTTCTTCCTGGCCTGCGTGATCGTCGCCGGTGTGTACGGCGCCGCCACCGCCAACCGCCGCATCCTCGTCGCCCAGGCGCTCCCCGGCGCGCTCGCCCTGGCCGCCGTCCTCGTCGCGGGATGACCCCGGAGGAACCCCGGGCCACGGAGGACCCCCGGGCCGCCCGCACCCGGGCCAGGCTGCGTCAGGCCCTCCTCGACGAGTGCGCCACCCACCCCCTGCACGAGGTCAGCGTGGCCGCGCTGGTCCGCCGGGCGGGGGTGGGCCGGGCCACGTTCTACGTGCACTACCCGGACCTGGAGGCGCTGGCCGTCGACGCCTGCGCCGATGTCGTACGGGAGGCCGTGGAGGCGCTGCACGCCTGGCGGGGGCGCCCCGACCCGGTGCGGGCTCCGGCGGCGCTGCCGGAGTTCTTCGCCGGACTCGCCCCGCACGCGGCCCTGTACCGGGCCCTGCTGGCACCCGGCGGCGGCGGGCCGCTCGGCCGGGTCCTGCACCGCGACCTGCGCGCCTACAGCCTGCGCGAA
This sequence comes from Streptomyces bottropensis ATCC 25435, assembly GCF_000383595.1. Classification (NCBI taxonomy): domain Bacteria; kingdom Bacillati; phylum Actinomycetota; class Actinomycetes; order Kitasatosporales; family Streptomycetaceae; genus Streptomyces; species Streptomyces bottropensis. Next base: position 5,929,051 of record NZ_KB911581.1, read on the forward strand.
CGCGAGCTGGTGGGGGCCGCGGACGCCCCGCTGGTGGCCTCCGCCGTGGCCGCCACCTTCGCCGGAGTCCTCGCCGACTGGCTGCACGGCCTCCTCGACGGCACCCCCCAGGAGATCGCCGACCAGGCGTGGCAGCTGCTGATCGCCCTGCACCGCAGCCGGTGAACCGCACCACCCCGCCCCGGGTCCAGGACGTGCGACGGCCCTGTGGATGACCCGGTGTACGGGTCACCCCCAGGGCCGGGGTCACGCGGGGAGTACGTGCCCCGGCGGGAGATGGCTCCTCGGGACGTCGAAACCCGTCAGAACGTCAGCACGGGCTTGATGCTCCTGCCGCCGCTCATGTCGGCGACCGCCTGGCCGATGTCCTCGAACTTGTAGCGGCTGATCAGCCGGTCGAGCGGGAGCTTGCCCTCCTTCACCAGCTGGACCAGGACCGGGATGGCGGTCTGGATCTCGTTGTCGCCGAGGGTGAGGCCGACGACGCGCTTGCCGCCGAGCATGCCGTTGACGTCGAGGGAGACCTCGGTGCCGAACGGCGGGGCACCCACGATGACGAGCGTGCCCCGCGCGGCGAGGGCGTCGACGCCCTTGCGGAGCACGAAGACGCTGCCGGTGGTCTCGACGACGCCGTCGGCGCCCCGGCCGCCGGTGATCTCCATGACCGCCTCGGTGATGTCGGCGGCCTCGCTCGCGTTCACCGTGTGGGTGGCGCCCAGTTCCTTGGCCAGGTCCAGCCGCTCGCCGACCTTGTCGACGGCGATGACCGTCGTCGCGGGGGTGAGGGCCGCCGCCATCACGGCGGACAGACCGACGGCTCCGGCGCCGAGGACGACGAGGGTGCTGCCCGCGCGAGGCTCCAGCACGTTCCAGACGGCGCCGACACCGGTCTGGACGCCGCAGCCGAGCGGGGCGATGGAGTCCAGCGGTACGTCCGGGTCGACCTTGACCAGACCGCGCTCGTCGACCAGGGCGCGCTCGGCGAAGGAGGACTGACCGAAGAAGTGCCCGCCGAGGTCCTGGCCGTCGCGGCTGATGGTGCTGCTGCCGTCGGCCCGGCGTCCGCCGAGCAGGTTCAGCGGCAGCCAGGTGGCGCAGTACGCCGGGTGCCCGTCCCGGCAGTTCGGGCAGGTGCCGCAGGAGGTGAAGGACAGCACGACGTGGTCGCCGGGCACGACGGAGGTGACGCCCGGGCCGACGGCCTCGACGACACCGGCGCCCTCGTGGCCCAGCACGCCGGGCAGCGGGAAGGGCAGCCCGCCGCTCGCGACCCCCAGGTCGGTGTGGCACAACCCGGCGGCGACCATGCGGACCAGGACCTCGCCCTGCGCCGGCTGGTCGAGGACGACCTCGGAGAGGGTGAAGGGCGCGCCCCCGGACTCGACCACGGCGGCGCGTGTGGTGGTGGACATGCTCATGAACTCCTTGGTTTCCGGGGAGGCGCTCAGTCGAGCGAGACGACGACGGACTTGACCTGGGTGTAGGACTCCAGGGCCTCGGGACCGTACTCGCGGCCGAAGCCGGAGGCCTTCACACCGCCGAAGGGCACGGCCGGGTCGAGCATCGGCCAGTCGTTGACCCAGACGATGCCGGCCTGGAGGCGGTCGGCGACGCGGTGGGCACGGGCGAGATCCGTGGTCTGGATGCCGGAGGCGAGGCCGTACGGCGTGGAGTTGGCCAGCTCGACGGCCTCGTCCTCGGAGTCGAAGGGCTGCACGGTGAGGACCGGCCCGAAGACCTCCTCCTGCACGACGCGGGAGTCGTTGGCGAGGTCGGCGATGACGGTGGGCTTGTAGTAGTAGCCGCCGTCCAGGTCGAGGCGCTCGCCGCCGCAGACGATGCGGCCACCCTCCTTGCGGGCCAGCTCGACGTACTCCTCGACCTTCTTCAGGTGCCGCTCGCCCGCCATCGGGCCGATGACCGTCTCGGGCCGACGGGGGTCGCCGAGGGGCACGCCGGGCACGGCCTCGGCGAGGATGCCGAGGACGGTGTCGTGGACCGAGCGGGCGACCAGCAGGCGGGGGCCGCCCATGCAGAACTGGCCGGTGTTGAAGACGAAGCCCTTGATGATGGCGCCGATGGCCTTCTCGATGTCGGCGTCCTCGAAGACGAGGTGTGCGGCGTTGCCGCCCAGTTCCATGGTGACCTGCTTCAGGCCCTCCCCGGCGACGCTCGCCGCGTGCCGGCCGGTGGCGGTGGAGCCGGTGAAGGCGATCTTGTCGACGCCGGGGTTGCGCAGCAGCGCCTCACCCGCGACCGGGCCCGTGCCGGTGACCACGTTGTAGACACCGTCCGGGACGCCGGCCCTCTGCAGCAGGCCCGCCATGTAGAGGGCGCTGAGCGGGGTCTCCTCGGCGGGCTTGTGCACGACCGTGTTGCCGGCCGCCAGGGCGGGGGCGATCTTGCTGCCGGCGAGGATCAGCGGGAAGTTGAACGGGGTGATCGCGCCGACCACACCGATCGGGCCGCGCCTGGTGTACGCGAGGCGGTTGTTCGGGACGTCGCGGGCGGAGCCGTCCAGGGACCAGGCCAGGGAGGCGTAGTACTCGTAGTCGTTGGCCGCGTTCGTCACGTCGACGGCGTGGGCCAGGGTGATGGGCTTGCCCACGTCACGGCTCTCCAGGGCCGCGATCTCGTCGGCGTTCTCCCGGATCGACTCGGCCACGCGGTGCAGGATCCGGCCGCGCTCACGGCCGCTCAGCCCGGACCACGTACCGCTGTCGAACGCCTCGCGCGCGGCGCGCACGGCGGCGTCCACATCGGCGGCGCCCGCCTCCGCGACCGTCGTGACCACCTGGCCCGTCGACGGGTCGATCACGTCGGCACGTGCTCCGTCGGTCGCGTCGAGCCACTGTCCACCGATGAACAGCCGCCCGGGCCCGCTCTCGAAGGTGGTCGTCATTGCCCACTCCTCAGCCTTGATCAAGCTTGCTTCGGCATTGATCGCCAAATCTTCAACCAACAGGAATCCTGTTGGTTCGCAGTCTCATTACACACAGGTTTCCTGTCAATGCCCTAGGCTGACCCCATGGTCGGCACCAAGGCACCACCCTCCCTCCTCTACATGGTCAAGCAGGTCGAGCTGGTTGTCCGCTCGCACCTGGACGAGCTGGTCAGGCCGGCCGGGATCACGGCCCTGCAGTACACGTCCCTGACCGTGCTGGAGCGGCACGACGGGCTCTCGGCCGCCCAGCTGGCCCGCGACTCCTTCGTCACGGCCCAATCCATCGCCGACCTCGTGCGGAGTCTGGAGAACCGGGGACTCGTGCGCCGGGAGCGCAATCCGCGCAACCGGCGCGAGCTGCTGATCCTGCTGACCGACGAGGGGCGCGAGCTGCTCGCGCGCTTCGCCGAACCCATGCGTGACCTGGAGGAACGCATGCTCAGCGGCCTCACCCCACACCAGGCCGACCAGTTCCGGCAGGCACTGTCCAGGGCCTGGCACGCCCTGTCGTAGAGCGCTCTGCGCAAAACTCCGGACGCATTGCCGGAGAAATCAAAGACATATGTCAATCGAACATGCTGAAATTCACCCTGACGGGGGTAACTTGCAGGGCAGGGACGGGTGTTGCTCTCCTGCGTGCCCTCATGCCCGTCCTCACTCAGTCCGGTTGGAGGCGATGCCGTCGTGTCGAGCGACCCCACACCGCCCACGACCGGGTACCTGCGCGTCCGCGCGGACCGCGGCCGTACCGTGCTCGAACTCCACGGCGAGATCGACATCGCGGCGGCCGTGGAGATCATCCCGCACCTCGACGCGGTGACGAGCGGCCCCGGCGCCCGGATCGTGATCGACCTGCGGCATGTCGAGTTCTTCGACTGCTCGGGTCTGCGGCTGCTCTACCGGGCCCGGCAGCGGGTGCTCGACCGCGACGGCGAACTGCGGCTGGTCTGCACCCACCCGCTCACCCTGCGCGTCCTCAAGGTCACCGGACTGGCCCGGCTGCTGCCGCCCGCCCCCTCGCTGGAGGCGGCTTTGGAACAGTCCGAGGCCGCGACCGGCACGTTATGACCCTGCCGTCCGGCCCTCGCCGTCCCCTCCCCCGAGCCCCTCACCCTCCGGCCCCCGCCCCCTTCGCCGCCTCCGCTACTCCCTCGACGGCGCGTCGAACAGAGCACTGACCGACTCGCCGTTGTGGATGCGGCGTACGGCCTCCGCGAGCGCCGGCGCGATGGAGAGGATCCGGAGCTTCTCGGTACGCTCCTCGACCGGCACGGGCACGGTGTTGGTGCAGACGATCTCCAGGATGTCGGGCTGCGCGCTCAGCCGCTTGAGGGCACCCGCCGCGAACAGCCCGTGCGTGCACGCCACCCGGATCGATCGCGGCCCCAACTCCCGCAGCCGCTCCAGTAGTTCGAGAACCGTACTGCCCTTGGCGATCTCGTCGTCGAGAACGATCACATCCCGCCCGGCGACCTCGCCGATCACCGAGTTGATGCTCACCCGGTCGTCCGCGAACCGCTGTTTGGCACCCGCCGCGACCTGCGCCCCGATCATCCGTGCGAACGCCGCCGCCTCCTTGGCGTTGCCCAGGTCCGGCGAGACGACCGTCGTACGCGACAGGTCGTACTGCCGGAAGTGCGCCGCCAGCTCGCGCAACGCGTGCAGATGGTCGACCGGCACCGAGAAGAAGCCGTGCACCTGCGGTGAGTGCAGCGTCATGGCGAGGACGCGGCCGGCGCCCGCCGCCACCATCAGGTCGGCCACCAGCCGGCCGCCGAGCGAGATCCGCGGCGCGTCCTTCTTGTCGGAGCGGGCGTACGAGTAGTGCGGCATGACCACGGTGATCCGGCCGGCCGAGGCACCGCGTGCCGCGTCGCACATCAGCAGCAGCTCGACCAGGTGCTCCTGGACGGGCGCGACGAGCGGCTGCACCAGGAACACGTCCTTCTCCCGGCAGTTGGCCTGGAGCTGCACCTCCAGGCAGTCGTTGGCGAAACGGCTCACCCGGGACGGGCTCAGCGGCACCCCCAGGTGCGCGCACACCTCGTCCGCCAGCTCGGGGTGGGCGCTGCCGGTGAAGACGGCGATGTCACGCACGGTCGGCTCCTCGCATGAACATGATCATTACGGGTTGCGCGGCTCATGCTACTGGCCGCCCCGCGTACGCCGATCGATCGCGGCCGTCCGGACGCGACCCACCCCACCTTCTACGGCCGATTGCGGACAATCACCGGCTCGGCGTTCCCCCAAGGTGTTTGCGGGCAATCGTTGAAGCAGGAAGGAGGACCGTCGACATGACGACGTCCATCAAGCGCACGCGGCTGCCCGGCTGGGCCAAGCTGCTCATCGGCGTGGTCATCCTCATCGTGGTGCTGCTGGCCGCGCTGCGGATGCTGGTCTTCGGGGGACTGAAGGACGTGTTCGGCACCGAGGAGCACGACCGCTCGGGGCCCACACTCCTGAAGTCCATCCAGGACATGAGCCGTTACGACGCCGCCTCGGGCAACTTCCAGGTGGTCGTCGACCTGGAGAAGGACGCCAAGTACCTGCCGGACGCGATCCGCGGCACCCGCACGCTGTACGTCGGCGCGGGCACCGTCGACGCCTACGTCGACCTCGGCAAGGTCGGCGACGACGACGTGAAGGTCGACGAGGACCGCACGTCGGCCACCATCAACCTCCCGCACGCGCGACTGGGCAAGCCCGCCCTCGACACCGAGCACTCCTACGCGGTCTCCAAGCAGCGCGGGCTGCTCGACCGGCTCGGCGACATATTCTCCGACAACCCCAACGGCGAACAGGCCGTACAGCGCCTGGCCGTCAAGCACATCGGCGACGCCGCGAAGGACAGCAAGCTCACGGACCGCGCCGAGGCCAACACCACCGACATGCTCGAAGGACTCCTGACGTCCCTCGGCTTCAAGGAGGTGAAGGTGACCTACGGGTCCTGACGTCCTCCGCCGCGGGTCCGCGCCCTTCCCTGGTTCGGGGAGGGCGCGCCGTATGCCGGCTCGACCGCCGCCGGCGCACGAACGCGCCCTCCCACGCCCTCCCACTCCCGGGTGCCTCCCCAGCACCCCTCGAACGGGAGCGGGTCCCTGTCACTCCCGTCCCGGAGTGCCCAGGGCGGGCGAGGGGAAACCTGCGAGGTTCCGCGGACGACTTTCCCGTCCGGTGCTCCGGGTGGGAGTCGTGGACCGCTTCAGGGGTAACAGCTTGGGGACAGAGGGCAGTTGACATCGGGAGGGTCGCATGGCCGGCACCACGGCACGTTCCGGTTCCACGACGTCCGGCCGCCGCCCCCCGGCGTCCCCGCACGATCGACGGCCACTCCCGCTGCCGCTGCGGCTGCTGGCGATGGCACTGGCCTTCCTGGCCATGGTGGCGTTCGGCGCGGTCCTGGCCGGGCTCACCCTCCAGCCGTCCCCGGCGTCGGAGACGCTCACCCACAGCAACCTCACTCCGGGCAGCTCGCTGGAGCTCTACTGGCATCACCCCGACCCGCGCGACGCGCTGAAGCAGGTCGGCGGGAACATCCTGCTGGGCGTGCCGTTCGGCTTCCTGCTGCCGGTGCTGGCGCCCGGGGCGCGCGGCCTGCTGCGCGTGCCCGCGCTGACGGCGGTGGTGATGCTGCTGGTCGAGCTGGTGCAGGGCGCGCTCGTCACCGGTCGCGCGTTCGACATCGACGACGTCATCCTCAACACGACGGGTGCGCTGCTGGGCTATCTGCTGCTGGGCCGGCGGCTCGGCCGGGCCGTGCACGCCCGCGCCCCGCGCGAGCCGAAGACCGCGCCGGCCCCGCGCAGGGCCCCCGCCCGCAAGGCTCCCGCACGCACAACACCCGCGCGGAGGACACCGCGCGCCGCCTGGGCACAGCGCCTGCGGATGAACCGCCGCCGCGGGAGTGCTAGCGCGGCCTCCAAGTGAGTTTGTCGCCGCCGACCCAGCGGACCTGGTCGGGGTCGTCGAGATCGTGGACGACGACCCCGTAGGCCGCCGCGGCCTGGAGGACGTCCGTCATCGTCTTCGCCTCGCCGACCACCTGGCCGTCGATCTCCACGATCCGGAACGGCGGTGTACCGGGCTGTACCCCGAGCACCATGACCCGGGGGTGGGAAATGTAGGGGCTCGCGCTTTCGGTCATGTCTAGAGCGTAGAGCGGTTCCGGCCGCCGTGCGGGTGGCCGGGGACGGGGTCGGCCGCCGTGCGGGTACCCGGGGACGGGGTGACGCTGGAAGCGGAAGGCTGGAGGTGGCATGGATCCCGTCGAGGCCCTGGACCGGATCGCTTTCCTGCTGGAGCGGGACCGGGCCCCCACCTATCGCGTACGCGCGTTCCGTACGGCCTCGGCCGTGCTCGGGGCGCTGTCGGCCGACGAGCTGGCCGAGCGGGCGGCGGCGGACTCGCTGGAGTCGCTGAAGGGGGTCGGGCCCAAGACAGCGCAGGTGGCGCGCGAGGCGCTGGCCGGGAAGGTGCCCACCTACCTGCGGAAGCTGGAACAGGGGGCCGAGGCCCCGCTCACGGAGGGTGGCGCGGGCGCGGAGCTGAGAGAGCTGATGCGGGGAGACTGCCATGTGCACTCGGACTGGTCGGACGGCGGCAGCCCGATCGAGGAGATGGGCCGGACCGCCGCGCGCCTCGGCCACGAGTGGACGGTGCTCACGGACCACTCCCCCCGGCTGACCGTCGCCCGGGGCCTGTCCCCGGAGCGGCTGCGGGAGCAGCTCGACGTGGTGGCCGCGCTGAACGAGACCTGGGCGCCGTTCCGGCTGCTCACCGGTATCGAGTGCGACATCCTCGACGACGGTTCGCTGGACCAGGAACCCGAGCTGCTGGGGCGGCTCGACGTGGTGGTGGTGTCCGTGCACTCCAAGCTGCGGATGGACGCGCGCGCGATGACCCGGCGGATGGTCGCGGCCGTCCGCGACCCGCACTCCGACGTCCTGGGGCACTGCACGGGGCGGCTGGTCACCGGGCGGGGGCGGCCCGAGTCGGAGTTCGACGCGGAGGCGGTGTTCGCGGCGTGCGCGGAGACGGGGACGGCGGTGGAGATCAACTCCCGGCCCGAGCGGCTGGATCCGCCCCGGCGCCTGCTGCGGACCGCCGTGGAGGCGGGGACGCTGTTCTCCGTCGACACGGACGCGCACGCGCCGGGGCAGTTGACGTGGCAGGTGCACGGATGTGCTCGGGCGGAGGAGTGCGGGGTACCCGCGGAGCGGGTGGTGACCACCTGGGGGGTGGAGGAGGTTCTGGGATGGGCCCGGGACCGGGAGATTCCCGGTCGGGTGGGGGCGGCGGGTGCCTGAGGGCCGCGGGTTCGGCGGCCGGGCGGGTACGGGGCCCTCGCGGCCGGTCGCGCGGTTCCCCGCGCCCGTCCGGGCGCGGACACGGGAGTTGTCGAGGAAGGTGAGCCGATGAGCAGGGCTGCTGTTTTCGATGTCGACGGGACTCTTGTCGACACCAATCATCTGCATGTCGTCGCCTGGTGGGAGGCGTTTCGGCAGGCTGGGCACCAGGTGTCCATGCACGACGTGCACCGGGCGGTGGGGCTGCCGTCCGGGGATCTGATCACGCATCTGCTGGGTGAGGAGCGCGATCCGCAGGAGAAGGACGCGCTGAGCGCCGCGCACAAGGCGTTGTACGGGACGTACTTCGAGCGCCTGCCCGCGCTGCCGGACGCGGGGCGGCTGCTGCGGCGGCTCGACGGGGCGGGCTGGAGCGTGGTGCTGGCTACCTCGGCGGGCGGGACGGAGCTGGCGGCGCTGCAGCGGGCGATCGGGGCCGACGACGCCATCACCGCGACCACGAACGCCGATGACGTGGCCGAGGGGAAGCCCGCGCCGGATCCGGTCGAGCGGGCCCTGGAGCTGGCGGGCGCGCGGGCCGAGCGGTCGGTGTTCGTCGGGGACACCGTCTGGGACATGCGGGCGGGCGCCCGGGCGGGAGTGCGCTGTGTGGCGGTGCTCAGCGGCGGCATCCCGAGGATCGAACTGGAGGCGGCCGGCGCGGAGGCGGTGTTCCGCAATCCCGCCCATCTGCTGGCCGCGCTGGAGGAGAGTCCGCTCGGGCGGGAGGAATGACCTGGTGACGGCCGCTCCGGGCGACCGTGCGGGACGTGACGCAGATCACCGGCAATGTCCGGATACGTAAGGAACACCCCCTGGTACTTTCCCGTTGAACCAACCGTGGGTGTGGATGGGACAGTGTCCCCGGGCCTCACCTTTTGCCCACAGGGACGATCGTTCGGCTGAAGCCCTGTGGAGCCTTTCGCCGAGAGGCGACCGCCATCCGCACCCACACACAGACCGCCCCGACCGCGATTCCCCCGTCCCGGTCGGGGCTTCCCCCTTTTCCGGCCCGTGCAGGCGCCGGGTTCCGTCGGCCCGTACAGCGCCGAGGGCACGCCCGTCGTCAAGGCCGGTAGCGGTCGCCGGACGACCAGTGGCACCCCTCGGTGGGGTGGCCGGACAGGCCGGCCGCCGTGGCGGATGCGGGCAGGAGCGCGGACGGAAGCCGCGGCGGGCGGTGTGTCCGGTTATGACCGCGTGCATGGGTGGGGTCCGGGTACTCGTGGGCGGCTCGGAGTGACGAAACGCGCGAGAGGAGTCAGCGGTGAACGGAGAATCCGGCGGCAGGATCGTGGTCACTGGCGCCACCGGCAATGTGGGGACGAGTCTGGTGCGTCTGCTCGCGGAGGACGAGCGGGTCGAGGAGGTACGGGGGCTGGCCCGTCGGGTGCCCGAATGGACACCCCCGAAGACGCACTGGTCGGCCGTGGACGTGGGGTCCGAGCAGGCCGATCTGGTCAAGGAGTTCGAGGGGGCGGACGCGGTCGTCCATCTCGCCTGGGCGTTCCAGCCGACCCACGACCCGGCCTCGACCTGGCGGACCAATGTGCTGGGCGGTATGCGGGTCTTCGAGGCGGTGGCGGCGGCCGAGGTCCCCACCCTGGTGCACGCCTCGTCGGTGGGTGCCTACTCGCCGGGGCCGAAGGACCGCGCGGTCGACGAGTCGTGGCCCACGCACGGCTGGCCGGACGCCGCGTACTGCCGGGAGAAGGCGTATCTGGAGCGCGCCCTGGACTCCTTCGAGCACGAACATCCCGGGGTCCGGGTGGTGCGGATGAGGCCCGCGTTCCTCTTCAAGCGGGAGTCGGCGAGCGAGCAGCGCCGAATCTTCGGCGGGCGCTTCCTGCCGGGGTCGCTGGCCCGGCCGGAACTGCTGCCGTTCCTGCCCGACATTCCCGGGCTGAAGGTGCAGACGCTGCACACCGACGACGCCGCCCGGGCCTACCGGCTGGCGCTGCACAGCGACGCCCGCGGGGCCTTCAACCTCGCGGCGGAGTCCCCCGTGGACGCCGAACTGCTCAGCGAGGTGCTGGGGTCCCGTCCGGTGAAGCTGCCCCGGGCGGCGGTCCGCTCGGCGGTCGCGGCCGCGTGGAACCTGCGGCTGCTGCCCGCCTCACCGCATCTCTTCGACGCCGTGCTGCGGCTGCCGCTGATGGACTGCTCCAAGGCCCGCGACGAGCTGCGCTGGCATCCGGAGCATACGGCGGTGGAGGTGCTGGAGGAGTTCCTGGAGGGGCTGCGGCAGGGCGCCGGAGCGGACACCGAACCGCTGCGGGGGCGGAAGGTCGGCTGAACACGCCGGCCACGTCCCGGACCTCCGCACATGACGGCGCCTCCCCGGGTCCCACCGGGGAGGCGCCGAGTCCTGCCGCGTCGCCGGCGACGACGGGGAGCCGGTCAGCCGGACGGCTCGTCGGGCACGGGCTGCTCGGGGTCGACGGCGCCCGACCGGGCCGCGCCCTGGCGGCCGGTACCCGCCTCGTCCGTGTCGGGCACGTCGGCGTCGTCCCGCGACGCGTCCTCGTCCCGCGCGTCGCCGGTGGCACGCGCCGGCGCCACCTCCCACGGGTCCTCGCCCTCTCTCGCCTGCTGATCGGGCAGGTCCCTCGGTACGGGGTCCGGGTGCTCGCCGGGACCCTCCAGCCGGTGATCGGTCACGGCGCGCTCCTTCCTGTTCGAGTGGTGCGCCCCCCTGTCCCCGGGGTGCGCCGCACGCGGGTACCGCGATGTGATCGGCACAAACCTGGAGTTCCGAGGGCCGTTCCGTCAGGAAAGGGCGCGCAGCTCCTCCAGGGCCCCCGTCAGCTGGGGCGCCACCGCCTCCCGTCGCCATGCGAGGTGCCCGTCGTCCAGAGCGCGCGGCACCGCCTCGACCAGCATGATCAGGTACAGGTAGCTGCGGTACAGGGCGTAGCGGCGGCGGACCGACGGCGTGAACGCGATCTCGCCGCCCGCCTCCTGATAGCCCGTCAGGAAGTCGGAGTCCTGGCGGATGTCGCCGAGCAGCGCGAGCGAGACGAAGTCCGCGACCGGGTCGCCCCAGAACATGCGCTCGCCGTCGATCAGACCGCCGACGCGCGGCGTTCCCCCGCGCTCGACCAGGATGTTGCCCGGCCACAGGTCGAAGTGGACCAGTCGCGGCACGGTCACGTCGTCGAGGGCGTCGTGGGCGGCCCGCGCCGTGCGGGCCACCTCGTCCACGGGGAGGGGCAGCCAGGCCCCGTAGCGGCGGGCGTCGGCGAGGATGCCGTCATAGAGGGCCGCGAAGGCGGTGCGCCAGTCGGCGGTGAGGGGTCCGAACGCGCCGGACGGGTAGCCGAAACCGGGGCCGGTCACCCGGTGGAGGCGGGCGACCATGCCGCCCAACTCCCGCCGCACCGGCCCCTCTTCGGCGGGTTCCAAGTCCTCCCAGCCGCCGCCCGGGCAGTGGGTGAGCAGGAGGTGACGGCCGGTGGGGGCGGATGCGTCGAGGGCGGCCGCGACGACCCGAGGGGCGGGGACGCCGACGGTCTCGGCGGCCCGGCAGAACTCGGCCTCGGCGCCGAGGAGTTCACTCTCGTAGGTCAGGCCGGGGGTGGTGGACGGCGGGGGGATCTTGAGGATCAGCCGGGTGCCGTCGGTGAGGCGCAGCTCCTCGACCGTGTTGTACGTGCCGCCGCCGAGCGGCAGCCGCTCGGCGAGAGCACCTGGCGCCAGCCCCGCCGCCGCCAGGACGAGCCGCGCCCGCTCCTCGTCGTCCACTCCGGTCCCCCTGTCTCCGGTCGGCGATCCGCCTCGTCGCGTCCGCGCACAGCCCTGCGGGATCACTCTGTCAGGCGGGTCCGCGCGACTGAAGCCCACGACGAGCCCTCGGGAGGGGGTGCGCGGAAATCCATTGGCCACCCGCCCATGTGCCGATTAGCTTAGGTAGAAACCTAGTGACCCTAGGTTGGACCGACGATCACTCCCCTGGAGGAACCCTCATGAAGCCCCTCACCGAGCAGGACATCCGCGGCTCGTTCGTGAACTGTTCCAAGGGCGAGGCGAAGCGGATCTCCCTGCCCCGTGATCTGGAGCGGCGGCCCTGGGACGATCTGGACTTCCTCGGCTGGCGGGACCCGGGCGCGCCCGATCGGAGCTATCTCGTGACCGAGCGGGCGGGGCGGCCTGCGGGTGTCACGCTGCGTTTCCCGGCGGCGCGGCGGGGCTTCCTTCATCGGAGCATGTGTTCGTTGTGTCTGACGACCCACCGGGGTGGCGGGGTCTCGCTGATGACGGCGCGGAAGGCCGGCACGGCCGGGCGCGAGGGGAACTCCGTGGGGCTGTACATGTGCGCCGACCTGGCGTGTTCGCTGTACGTGCGGGGCAGGAAGGCGCTCGACACGGGGAGCCGCTTCGAGGAGAGCCTCACCGTGGAGGAGCAGATCGCCCGGACGGTGGGCAATCTGTCAACGTTCCTGGACAAGCTGTACGACTGAGGCCGCCGCAGGTGCCCCGCCCCGCCGCCGTCCGCGCCGGACAGCACACCGCCACGGCCGCCGTCTCCCGGCCGTCCGCCTCCCGGCCCTTCGGCCTCCTGCGCCCTCCCCTCCCGGCCCTTCCGCCGATCACCCAGGTGACTACTGTCCTCGGTCAGGAGTTCGGCGGAGCGACGAAGCGGGAACAGCGCAAGGATGCGAGACGTACGTGATGTGTGGGACCTGATCGGCACGAGGGTCGCCCAATGGCGGCAGGACCCGGTGGTCGTGCAGTCGGTGCGGTCGGCGGCGGCCGCCTCGGTGGCCTATGTGGTGGCCTTGCAGCTCACCTCGGAGCCGGCGCCCCTGACGGCTCCGCTCACCGCCCTCCTCGTCGTACAGGTGACCCTCTACTCCACCCTCACCACGGGCATCCGGCGGGTGAACTCGGTGGTCGCCGGCGTCGTCATCGCCATCGGCTTCAGCATCCTGGTGGGCCTCACCTGGTGGAGCCTCGCCCTGATCATCCTGGCCTCGCTCGCGGTGGGGCATCTGGTGCGGGTCAGCGAGTTCGTCCCCGAGGTGGCGATCAGCGCCATGCTGGTGCTCGGGGTGACCAGGGTCGGCGACACGGCGTGGGCGCGGGTCATGGAGACACTGATCGGCGCGGTCGTCGGCCTCGCCTTCAACCTCCTGCTCGCTCCCCCGGTGTGGGTGGAGGCGGCCGGAGAGTCCATCGAGGACCTGGCCCGGCGGATGCGGCAGCTGATGATCCGCGTCGGCGAGGAGGCCGCGGGCCGCACCCCGGCGGAGGCCGCGGCGGCCCGGCTCCACGAGGCACGGGAACTCGACTTCGACATCGTCGAGGTCGACGCGGCGCTCCAGCAGGCCGAGGACAGCCTGAAGCTCAATCCGCGCGTACGGGAGGGCCTGCTGCACCGGGTCGTGCTGCGCACGGGTCTGGACACGCTGGAGATCTGCACGGTGGTCCTGCGGGTGCTGGCCCGCACCCTGACCGACCTCGCCAAGGAACGGGAGCCCGAACCGCTGTTCGTCCCCCAGGTGGGGGCGGCCGTCGAGCGGCTGCTGGCCGAGATCGGTGACGCCGTGGTCAGCTTCGCGGTGCTGGTGACGACCGATGTCAGCCGCAGCGCCGAGTCCGCGGAGGACAGGCTCACCGCCGAGCTGTCGGCGGCCGCCGCGACCCGCGACAAGCTGGCCCAGCTCCTCCTCGAAGAGGTCCAGCGGGACGCCGCCCAGTGGCAGCTGCACGGTGCCGTGCTGACGGAGGTCAACCGCATCCTCGACGAGCTGGACACCGAGCACCGCTCCAAGAGGCTCCTGGAGGAGCTCGACCGCTGCACCCGTGAACAGCGCGAGCGCTCCCCCCGGCTCACGCGCCTGCGCGACCGCGTGCGCATCCCGCGCCCCCTCCGGCGGAACCGGTCCGGCCTCGCCGGACGTACTACCGGACGTACCGGGTGACGTCGTACCGAGCGACGAGGCACCGGGCGAGATCGAGGGGAGCGTACGGAATGGCCGAAGGCACCGTACGGATCGACGGGAGCACACTGTGTCTGCCGGGGGGTGTGCGGGTGCGCTTCCAGCGCACCCTGCGGCTGCCGGAGACGGGCACGCACCAGCTTCCGCCCGGTCTGGGCGACTTCCCTATCCGGCGGGTCGAGGACTATCCGCACACCGCCTCGCAGGAGATGCGGGCGCGTGGCGGGGTGATGCTTCCCGTGTATCTGCGTGAGGCGATGTGGATGCACTTCGGCGGTTCCACGGAACCGGCCGCGCTCCAGGTGGGCGTCGGCAAGGTGTGCGCGGTGTCGGGCACGCCCTGGAGCGGCACGCTCGCGCGCGACCCGCAGAACTACGTGGTGCTGCCGCGCCAGCCGTGGCTCGACGGCATCAACTCCGGCAAGGGCACGGTCAGGCAGTTCGTGGCCGTCCCGCTCGGGCTCGGGGCCACGGTCGAGGGCCAGGTCACCGGCGAGGAGGTGTTCGGTGGGGTCCAGCTTCAATCGTTCCCGCTGAACGACGAGCAGCTCGCCCTGTGGCGGAAGGAGGAGCGGCGGCGCGCCGAACGCGAGACGGCCATCGGTCTGGTGGGCGGCGGGGGCGTCTTCGCCGGCACGGGCCCGGTCCCGATGCCGCCCCCGGGTGCGCCTCCGCTGCCGCCCCAGTCCACCGGGTTCACGGCGCCCGCGCCGGGTGGCGCGCCTCCCCCGGCGCCCTACGGGGCGCCCGCTCCCGCCGCGGCGCCCATGCGCGGCGCGCCCGCCGCAGCGCCCCGGGCGCAGGCGGCGATGGGGCTCGGTGTCGGCGGCTCGATGCGCCAGGAGGTCTACCGGGACACCTGGCCGCGCGGCAGCTGGGCCGAGACGGCGGCCGGGCGGGTCTTCGTCCATCTGGTCACTCCGCCCGAGTGGCGCCGGATCACCGGGGAGGCCCCACCGCCGTCGCCCGTGGACCGGGCGGCGTACACGCGGGCCGGGCTGCCCTGGTTCGACTACTACGACGAGGACGCGCACGATCTCGACGCGGCCGACGCCCTCGGCACGGTGAAGCCCGTCGGCGACTGGCTCGGCGACGACCTCGACCCGTGGCAGGCGCCCGCCCCCGGCCAGGTCAAGCCGCTCGGTGACGCACCGGGCAAGCCGGTCCAGGACGGCGACTGGTAGCCGGTCCGACGGCCGACGCGAGGGCGACGGCGGGCGGCGCGCACCAGCGCCGCCCGCCGTCGCCTTTGCGCGCAGGCGCTCGTACCCGTCAAGGTGGTGACGGACCGGACGAGCGACACCCGAGGTGCGACGCATGACGAATGAGGCGGCAGGGGATCAGGACGGCAGGAGCAGGCGCCATGTCCTCGGGCTGCTGGCGGGAGCGGCCGTACCGGCCGGCCTGGCCGGGTGCGCGGGCTCCGACGGGACGGCCGGACCCACGTCCTCCTCCCCCGCGCGGGACACTCCGACGGCTCCCTCGCGGGAGGCGGAGGCCGGGGCGGCCACCGGTTCCGCGACCACCTCGCCCTCCCCGACGCGCACCGGCCCCCGGCCGCTCTACATCGGCACGTACACCTCGGCCGAGGGCGGCGGCACCGGCATCGGGGTGGCGACGTACGACGTCCCGAGCGGCCGGGTCACGGGCGGGGGGACGATCACCGGTGTCGCGGACCCGTCGTATCTCGCGGTGCACCCGGACGGCCGGACCCTGTACGCAGTGAACGAGCGCACGCGGGGCGGGGTGAGCGCCGTACGGCTGTCCGACCGCCGGGTGCTCGGCACCCGGAGCAGCGGCGGCGAGGCGCCCTGCCAGCTGTCGGTGCACCCGGGCGGGCGGTGGCTGCTGAGCGCCAACTACGGCTCGGGCAGTGTCGCCGTGCACCCCGTCGAGGACTCGGGAGCCCTGGGCGAGCGCACGGATCTGGTGGTGCACAGCAGTCCGGCGCCGGGTCCCGGGCAGGACAGGCCGCACGCGCACCAGGTCCTCACGAGCCCGGACGGCGGTCATGTGCTCGCCGTCGACCTGGGCACCGACACGGTCTACACCTACCGTCTGGACCAGTCCCGGGGCACGCTCACCGAGGTCTCCCGGGCGCGCACCCGGCCGGGCGCCGGGCCCCGGCACCTCACCTTCCATCCCGGGGGCCGGTACGCCTATCTGGCCAACGAGGTCGACAACACGGTCGTGGTCTGCGCCTACGATCCCGGCAGCGGGCGGCTCGCACCGGGGGACCCGCAGCCCACGGGCACGGGCTCGGGCACGAACTATCCCGCGCAGCTGGTCGTGACGCCGGACGGCGCGTACGCCTATCTCGCCAACCGGGGGCACGACAGCCTCACCCGCTACGCCGTGGAGGCGGACGGCGCGCGGCTGCGGCTGCTCGACACCGTGCCGGTCGGCGGGGACTTCCCGCGCCAGATCGCGCTGTCGCCGGACGGGGGCCTGCTGTTCGCCGCGCTGCAGCGGTCGAGCGCGGTCAGCGTCTTCCGGGTCGGGAGCGATGGCGGACTGCGGCGCGCGGGCGGCCCGTTCGCGTCACCCGTCGCGGTCTGTGCGCTGCCGCTGTAGGGCCCGGGGACAGGACGCGGCGCTCGCCTGGGAGAGCAGGATGTGCATGCGCTCGGTGAGCTGCGCCATGTCGTCGGCCGGCTTGTGGAACGTCAGGCGTACGTCGCCGTCGCCGCGGGCCCGCTCGATGCGCAGGGTCAGGCCGTGCCGGTCGACGGCGAGGGGCTGGACGCGTACGGCGCCGTGCAGGCTGTCGTGCGGGACGAGCCGGGTGAGGCGCTCGACGGCGTCGGGGTGGGCGTCGGCGAGGTGGGTCAGCAGCCGGGACTCGGCGGTGACCAGCGGATCGGGCTCGGCGGCGGCGAAGTCGTCGAGGTCGACCACGACCGCGCCGGACGGCTCGCGCAGCACGATGCGGGTGGGCCGGAACTCCAGGTCGCCGTCCTCGGGTGTGAACCAGCCGGCGATCCACAGCCGGGCCCGGATGCGGCCTCGCACCGGGACGGGCGCGACGTCGGCGAACTCCAGCACGGCGGACGGCTCGCCCCGCGGCGCGCAGATCGCGGCGGCGACGAGCGTACTGTCCTCGGGGACGCGCAGGATGACACGGCCGTCCTCCGTGACGGTGTGCGCGCCGACGAACTCCTCGCGGCCGCCGTCGGCGGTCACCGCGCAGGACCACGCCGCGGCGAGCACCGAGCGGGCGCGCTCGGCCGCGGCGGGCGCGGCCGTCCAGCTGTGACGGTCACCCATCCCAAACCTCCATTAGGTAAGCCTTGCCTAACCTATCGAAGATCGGGGCGTACGCCAACCACCGGCGGCCGGTCCACGGAATCTCCCCCGCCTCCGCGCACCGGAGGCGGTCGGAACGAAAGGCCCGGCTCAGGGCGTGAGCACGCCGAACAGGGCCCGCGCGCACAGGTCACGCACCTGCTCGCGGGACAGCTCCGCGCCCCGCAGCCACTCCAGACAGACGGCCGTCGTGAACGACAGCCACCCGCGCACGGCGAGCCGCATCTCCGGCCGCCCCTCCAGGGCGGCCGCGAACTCGGCGTCCGAGGCCAGCGCCGCCAGGATCTGCGCCTCCTGCACGGCCAGCGCCCGCTGGTAGACCTTGCGCACGGCCTGGTCGCCGGTGGCGTCGGCACGGTGGAAGGCCCGGAAGCCGTGGGCGTGCTCCTCGACATGGGCGAGGAAGGCGTCGAGCCCGTTGCCGAGCCGCTCGCGCGCCGACGCGCCCGGGGCGGGCGTCATGATCCGCAGCATCCGCTCGCTCTCGCGCTCCACGACGGCCGCGAAGAAGTCCCGCTTGTTCGGGAAGTAGTGGTAGAGCAGACCGCGGGAGACACCGGCGATCTCGGCCACCTGCTCGATCCACACGTCGTCGTACGGGCTCTCCGAGAAGAGCCGGGCGCCGACCGCGAGGAGCTGCTCCCGCCGTTCCCCGGTGCTGAGCCGACGCCGCGGGCGCTCCTGCTGCCTGGCTGCCATGCCGGTCACCTTACTTGACGTGGGTTCAACAACGGGACGAGACTGGGCCCGCTATTGAACCCGAGTACAACACCGCGCACCGGGTCCGGCCACGGCGTGCGGGCGAGGGAGATGTGGTCATGACGGCGACGACAGGGGCCACGGCTGTCAGGGGCTTCCGCAGCGCGGAGCTGGGCTGGCCCGAACTGCACCGGATACCGCACCCGCCGTACCGCATCCCCCTCCTCGGTGACGTGCTCGGCACGAACGTGCGCACGCCGGTCCAGGAATCGGTGCGGCTCGGGCAGCGGCTCGGGCCGATCTTCCGGCGCAAGGCGTTCGGCAAGGAGATCGTGTTCGTCGGGGGCGCGGGGCTCGCGGCCGAGATGGCGGAGGAGTCCCGGTTCGCCAAGCACGTGGGCGTCGGCGTCGCCAATCTGCGGCCGGTGGCCGGGGACGGCCTCTTCACCGCGTACAACCACGAGCCGAACTGGCAGCTGGCGCACGACGTCCTCGCCCCGGGCTTCGGCCGGGAGGCGATGGCCGGCTACCACCCGATGATGCTCGACGTCGCCGAGCGGCTGACGGAGCACTGGGACCGGGCGGAGGCGGCGGGCTCCAGCGTGGACGTGCCCGGCGACATGACCAAGCTGACCCTGGAGACGATCGCCCGCACCGGCTTCGGCCACGACTTCGGCTCCTTCGAGCGCACCCGCCCGCACCCCTTCGTCGCCGCCATGGTCGGCACCCTGACCTACGCCCAGCGCCGCAATGTCGTGCCCGACCGGCTGGTCCCGCTGCTGCTGCGCGGTGCCGCCCGGCAGAACGGGGCGGACATGGCGTACCTCGACGAGACGGTCGACGCGGTGGTGCGGGCACGGCGGTCCTCCGGCGGCGGCCGCGGTGGCGGTGACGGCGACCTGCTCGACCGGATGCTGGAGACCTCGCACCCCGAGAGCGGCGAGCGGCTGTCCGCCGAGAACGTCCGGCGGCAGGTCATCACCTTCCTGGTCGCCGGGCACGAGACCACCTCGGGCGCCCTGTCCTTCGCCCTGCACTACCTCGCCCGGTACCCGGACCTGGCCGCCCGCGCCCGCGCCGAGGTGGACCGGGTGTGGGGCGCCGCCGCGCGGCCGGGCTACGAGCAGGTGGCCAAGCTGCGGTACGTGCGCCGGGTGCTCGACGAGGCGCTGCGGCTGTGGCCGACGGCGCCCGCCTTCTCGCGGGAGGCCCGCGAGGACACCGTGCTGGGCGGGGTCCACCCCATGCGGCGGGGCGCCTGGGCGCTGGTGCTGACGTCGATGCTGCACCGGGACCCGGAGGTCTGGGGCGCGGACGCCGAGCGGTTCGACCCGGACCGCTTCGACGCGGCGGCCGTACGCGGCCGGGCCCCGCACACGTTCAAACCCTTCGGCACGGGTGCGCGGGCCTGCATCGGCCGCCAGTTCGCGCTGCACGAGGCCACCCTGGTGCTGGGGCTGTTGCTGCGCCGGTACGAGCTGGTGGCGGAGCCCGCGTACCGGCTGCGGGTGGTGGAGCGACTGACGCTGATGCCGGACGGGCTACGGCTGCGCGTACAGCGGCGGGTGGGCGCGGTGCCGGGCGCCCCCCAGGAGCCGGCGTCACCTCCGTCGCCCTCGTCGCCGTCAGGCTGTCCAGTGGCCGGGGCGGGTGACTGACGCCGGCAGCCGGGTCCCGGCGCTGCCACGTGCCGCCTGGAGCTGGGGCTGGGTCAGGAAGAAGGCGCCGGTCAGGTCCGCGTCGCGGAGGTCGGCGTCGCGGAGGTCGGCGCCGATCAGATCCGCGCCCCGCAGATCGGCCCCGGTGAGGTCGGCCGCTATCAGGTAGGCGCCGCGCAGGTCGGCCTTGCGCAGGTCGGCGCCCTTGAGGCGGGCGCCCATGAGGTCGGCGCCGCGCCGGTTCCGCTTGCGTCCTTCGGCCCCCGCGCGCATGAGTTCGCTGACCCGCAGCAGCAGCACGTTGACGCGCTGCCGGTGCGCGGCGACGTCCAGCTCGCCCAGTTCCTCGGGCGTTCCGCCGGCCAGCCGCTCGGTCTCCGCGCGGACCCGGCGGAGGTCGGCGTGCACCGGGCGGGCGGCGGGGAGGGTCAGCGCCTCGGTCACGTACCAGAGCAGCTCGTGGAGTTGGCGTACGACCGGGAAGACGTCGAACATCCGCCGGGCGTGCCCGGGGCCGCCCGTACGCCAGCTCTCGCCCCCGAAGGTGACCTGCGAGACCCGCTGTCCGGCACCGAAGCAGTCGTAGACCGTGCAGCCGTTGAAGCCCTCGGCACGCAGCCGGGTGTGGATCCCGCACCGGAAGTCGTCCCCGAGGTTGCCGCACGCCGTGCCCGCGGCCTTGTCGACGGCGAAGTCGGCCGAGGCGGAGAAGGGCAGGGCGACACAGCACAGGCCGAAGCATCTGCCGCAGTCCGCGCGCAGCACGCGCAGGGCCCGCCGGTCGCGCTGGTCGTGCTGGTCGAGCTGGTCGAGGGCCTCGCCGGATCCGTGTTCCATACGGTTCACCCTAACGAGGGTCCGACAGGACCGGGCGGCCCCGCTCCTCAGCGGGGGAACACCTCGAAGGCCACGGCCGGTCTGCCGCCGAACCTCTCCCCCGTGGTCCGGGCATGTCCCGTGAGGAAGTCGCGGACATAGGACTCGGGGTCCTCCTTCGTGAGCACCTCGAGGTAGGTGCGGTGTTCCAGGAGGGAGGCGACGGCCCGGTCGAGGCCGGGGCCGGCGTCCACCGCGTGGGTGGGGGTGGCCGAACCGGCGACGGCGACCCAGCGGACGCCGTCCCAGGGCTGGAGCCCCTGTGCGAGGAGTTCGGGGAAGATCCAGCGGTTCCCCGCGTCCCCGGCGGCGTCCAGGGTGGCCCGGCCCACCGCCACGTGGTCGGGGGTGTTCCAGGCGACCCCGCCCCAGGTGTCGCGGTGGTTGAGGGTGATGACCAGTTCGGGGCGGTGCCGCCGGACGGCCGCCGCGATGTCCCGGCGCAGGGCGGGCCCGTACTGGACGACGCCGTCCTCGTGGTCGAGGAACTCGACCTCCGTGACGCCCACGACGGCCGCGCTCGCACGCTGTTCCCTCTCCCGCAGGGGGCCGCACCGGGCGGGCTCCAGGGTGTCGATGCCGGCCTCGCCGCGCGTCGCGAGCACATAGGCGACCTCGCGGCCCTCGTCGGTCCACGCGGCGATCGCCGCCGAGCAGCCGTACTCCAGGTCGTCCGGGTGGGCCACGACGGCGAGGGCGCGCCGCCAGTCGTCGGGCATGGGGGCGAGCTGCTCCGGCTGGTGTTTCCGCGGGTCGGTCATGGACGCACCGTAGCCCCGCCGCTCACACCTCGTCCCTCGCCAGCGCCAGCAACCGGTCCAGCACGCGCGGTCCCCCGGCCCGTACGCCGTCGTGTTCGAACTCGTCCGTGACCCAGGTGCGCAGACCCCGGACGGCACGGGCGGTCCGCAGGGAGTGGGCCGTGTCGACGTACATGTCGTCGTGGTAGACCGCGGCGGCGACCGGGACCTCGTTGCGGGCGAGGCGCTCCGGATCGTAGAGCGGCAGCCAGCCCCGGTCCTCGGCCAGGCTCCGCGCGGTCTCGCGCAGCGGGCGCAGGGCGGGGTCGTTGTCGAACATCCAGGGGTGGACGGACTCGCCCGTGAAGAGCACCGGGCCGTCGCCCGTCAGCGCCTTGGCGGCGTCGAACTGCGGCAGGCGCCGGCGCACCCGTTCGGCCGCCCAGTCGGTGGGGCCCGCGTCCTGGCCGTAGATCGCCTCGTGGAGGAGCGCGTACAGCGGGTGGCCCGCGTAGGACAGCAGGCCTTGGACCTCCTCCTGGAAGGCGTCGGAGAGTTCGGGGCCCCGGGGGGTGGTGACGAAGGCGTCCTCCAGCAGGAAGTGCAGGCGGTGGCTGCCGTCGCCGCGGCCGAGGAGGATGCCGAGGGACTGGAACGCCTCGACGGTGAACCGGTAGCCGCCGGGGAGGACGATGTCGTGCCCGAGCAGGTGCTCGGCGATCCGCCGGGCCCGCTCGACGTCCTGCGGGTAACGGGCGTAGTGCGCGGCGACCTTGCGCTCGATGCGCGGGAAGGCGGCCTCGTAGACGTCGTCGGCGGTGCCGTCGAGGGAGGGCAGCCCGCCGGTGACGAGGACCGTGCTCAGTCCCTCGGGCGCCTCGGAGAGATAGGTGACCGCGCAGAAGCCGCCGAAGCTCTGGCCGAGGACGGCCCAGGGGGCGCCACCGGTGACCTCGGGGCGGATGGTCTCGCAGTCGCGGACGATGGAGTCGGAGCGGAAGTGGGCGAGGTAGTCGGCCTGTTCGACGGGGCCGCCGCGCAGCGGGAGGGTCTGGCGGTTGGCGGGGGTGGAGGCGCCCGTGCCGCGCTGGTCCAGGAGGAGGACCCGGTACTCCTCAAGGGCCCGGCCGAGCCAGGCCTCCCGGCCGACGAAGCGGTTCGCGCCGAAGCCGGGGCCGCCCTGCAGGTAGACCAGCCAGGGCAGTTGGGCGTCCGCCTTGTCGCTCGCGACGACCTCGCGCGCGTAGAGCTCGATCCGCTCCCCCGCCGGGCGGTCGTGGTCGAGGGGGACGGTGAAGCGGCGGTCGGTGAGGACGACACCGGGCTGCCGGTAGCTGACGGACAACGGGGCTCCCTGAGCGGACGGATTCCAGGCCGTGGTCCAGTCCAGCACAGATTCTCCGCCCGGCCGACCCGTGGATCTAGAAATTCTCGCTGACCCGTGGGTCAGTACGGGGGCGGCCTTCGGCGGGGGCCACCGAACGGGCGCTCAGCGTGCCGAGAGGCTGGAGCGCCGCACCACCAGTTCCGGCTGGAGGACGACCCGCCGGTGCTCGTGCCGGACGGGCGCGGTCTCGGCCTCGGTCTCCTCCAGCAGGAGTTCGGCGGCGAGGGCGCCCATGGTGACGGCGGGCTGCCGTACGGAGGTGAGGGGGACGGCGGCCGCGGCGGCGAACTCGATGTCGTCGTAGCCGACGATGGCGAGGTCGTCGGGGACGCTCACGCCGGCCGCGTACATGGCCTGGAGCACGCCGAGGGCGAGCAGGTCGTTGGCGCAGAAGACGGCGGTGGGACGGTCGACCAGGCCGAGGAGACGGGCGCCCGCGTCCCGGCCGGCGGCCACGTCGAGGCGCTCGGTGGGCAGCTCGCGCAGGGCGTCGGCGCCGAGGCCCGCCTCGCGCAGGGCGCCCAGGGCGCCCGTGCGGCGGTCGCGGACCTGGTTGAAACCCGCCGGTCCGCTGACGTAGGCGAGGGAGCGGTGACCCGCGTCGATCAGATGCCGGACGGCGAGGGCGCCGCCCGCGACGTCGTCGACGGAGACCGAGCACTCGGTGGTGCCCTCGGCGACCCGGTCGACGAGGACGAAGGGGATGCCGTGACGGCGGAACGCGGCGATGTTGCGGCCCGTCGCGTCGGCGGGGGTGAGCAGCACGCCGCGCACCCGTTGTTCGGCGAACAGCGAGAGGTACTCGGACTCCTCGCTCGCGCTCTGCGCGCTGTTGCAGACCATCACGCCGAGTCCGGCGTCGCGCGCGGCCCTCTCGGCACCGCGCGCGACGTCGACGAAGAAGGGGTTGCCCATGTCGAGCACGAGCAGCCCCATGATCCGGCTCCGCCCCGCCCGCAGCTGGCGCGCCGACTCGCTGCGGACGTAGCCGAGGCGGTCGATCGCGGCCAGCACGCGGGCCCGGGTTCCGGAGGCCACCGAGTCGGGCCGGTTGATGACGTTGGAGACCGTGCCGACGGAGACTCCGGCGGCTGCGGCGACGTCCTTGATACCCACCGGCTGCGACATCGGACGGGGACCTCCAGGAAGGTACGGAGCGGCGGGCATACGTTCACATTACCGTCGGAGCCGCCCATGGAACGGCCCGGTCAGGCGGGGAAACGTCGCCCTGGCAGGGGGATCAGGCGGGCAGGGCGAAGTCGACGACACGCAGTGCCGAGGGGGTCGTCCCGCTCGACTTCACCTGGTACATCACGGACAGCACATTGTCCTGGGCGATCCGGCTCTCGTCGAACACGACCTCGCCGAAGGCGTTGAGGCCCGAGCCGTCGTACAGGATCCTCCAGTCGGTGTGGCCGGAGGCCGCCGAGGCACCGGCGATCCGGCCGAACGGGAAGATCGCGTAGGCGTTGTTGTACTTGTCCATGACCAGTTTGGTGCGCTGGCTGGAGTTGAGCGGCACCGGTATCTCGGTCTTCGCCCAGGCGCCGGAGGCGCTCTTGCGGACGAGGAAGGCGCGGCCGTTGGCCGTGCGGTTGGCGACGTAGTTCGTGGTGCACTGGCCGAAGCGGCCGGGGACGTAGCTGATGATGGCGTGCGGGCGGCCGGCGGAGTCGGTCCACTGGCTCTCCTGGTTCATCAGGGAGTGGTCCGGGTTCAGCGGGTCCACGACGAGGCCGCTGTCGGTGACGGAGACCTTGTCGGAGCCGCCGGTGGTGCCGACGACGGTGCCCGCGTTGTTGCGCCAGGTGCGGCCGCGGTCGTCGGAGTAGACGTAGCCGGTGTCGTGGTTGGTGATGCCGCCGCTGTTGCACATCACGGCGCCGTTCTGCTCGCGCCAGGTGAACAGGGCGTGCAGGCGCCCGTTGCGGTCGTAGTCGATGCCGTGCAGGTACATGTTGCGGGCGGTGCTGGAGCCGTGCTCGCTGGTGTACGTGCCGGTGGAGCTGGTCCACTCGCCGAGGTTGGTCCAGGAGGTGCCGTCGTACTCGGCGATGGCGTTGCGGCCGTTGCCGGAGACGCCGGCGCGGTAGCTCAGCTGGAGCTTGCCGTCGGGCATCGAGACGAACTGCGGGTAGGTGAACTGCGAGGTGAGGGCCAGCCCGTCGAGGGTGGACTGCGGGGCGCCGAAGCGGCTCGTGGTCCAGCTCAGCCCGGCCGGGTTGTCCGCGAGGCCGGCGACCGACTTGACGTAGGTGAAGCCGTCGCTGTGCGAGTCCATGTTGAGGTGGAGGCGGCCGTCGACCTTGGACAGGCCCATGGAGATGACGTTGTGGGAGTCGTTGTAGCGCAGCGTGTGGCCGACCTTGACGGTGGACCAGGTGCCGGAGCCGAGGACGCGGCGGCCGACGACGGCGTTGCGGTCGGCGGTGTACCAGACGGCGTACTGGTAGCCCTTGTAGGTCAACAGGGCGTTCTTCTGGAAGGCGTTGTTGTTGACCAGGCCGTTGTAGGAGACGAAGTAGATGGCCTGACTGTCGAGGAGGGTGTTACCGGTCTGGGTGACCGAGGGGCCGGGGTCGGCGGCACGGGCGGTCGTGGCGCCGAGGGCGGGGGTCACCACGGCACCGGCGAGTGCGGCGGTGAGCAGCGTGCGTCTCTTCATCTCGGGGACTCCGTTGTCGAGCGAAATGGGGAGGGGGAGGGTGCTGCGACGTGGGGGGTCAGGCGAGGTGGAAGACCTCGGTGAGGGGCTTCATGGCCTCGTCGGGCCGGGCGCCGTCGAGGGACTCGAAGAACGGCGCCATCTCCTTCTGCCAGCGGGCGTTGACCTCGGCGGCCTCCATGCCGGCGAGTGCGCGGGGGAAGTCCTCGGTCTCCAGGTAGCCGACGAGCAGGCCGTCGTCGCGCAGGAAGAGGGAGTAGTTGTGCCAGCCGGTGGCCGAGAGAGCCTGAAGCATCTCCGGCCACACGGCGGCGTGCCGCTCGCGGTACTCGTCGATCCGCTCCGCACGGACCTTGAGGAGGAAGCAGACGCGCTGCATGAGAACCGCTCCTGGGGTGAGGGGGGTGGTAACGCCGGTTCGCGGATCAGAAGTTGAACTTGTCGATGTTGTCCTTGGTGAAGACGGTCGGCTTGCCGAGGCTGATCACGCCGTCCTTGCCGATGGTGTACTCGCCCATGTCACCGGCGGTGAAGGTCTCGCCCTCCTTGCCGGTGATCTGGCCGGAGACCAGCGCCACCGCGGTACGGGCGGCCAGCTCGCCGAGCTTCGCCGGGTCCCACAGCTCGAAGCCCTCGACCGTGCCGTCCTTGACGTACTTGCGCATGTCGTTGGGGGTGCCGAGGCCGGTCAGCTTGACCTTGCCCTTGTACTTGGAGCCCGACAGGTACTGGGCGGCGGCCTTGATGCCGACCGTGGTCGGGGAGATGATCCCCTTCAGGTTCGGGTACTCCTGGAGCAGGCCCTGGGTCTGCTGGAAGGACTTCTGGGCGTCGTCGTCACCGTAGGCGACCTTGACCAGCTTGATGTCCTTGTACTTGGGGTCCTCCAGCTCCTTCTTCATGAAGTCGATCCAGACGTTCTGGTTCGTCGCGGTCTGCGCGGCCGACAGGACGGCGATCTCGCCCTTGTAGTCGATCTGCTCGGCGAGCAGCTGGACCTCGGTGCGGCCCAGGTCCTCGGCGCTGGCCTGCGAGACGAAGGCGTTGCGGCACTCCGGCTTGGTGTCGGAGTCGTAGGTGACGACCTTGATGTCGTTGCTCATGGCCTGCTTGAGCGCGGTGCACAGGGCGCCCGGGTCCTGGGCGGAGACGGCCATGGCGTCGACCTGCTGCTGGGTGAGCGTGTTGACGTAGTTGACCTGGCCGGAGGTGTCCGTCGCGCTGGACGGGCCGACCTCCTTGTAGCTGGAGCCCAGCTCCTTCAGGGCCGCCTCGCCGCCCTTGTCGGCGGAGGTGAAGTAGGGGTTGTTGACCTGCTTGGGCAGGAAGCCGACGGTCAGGCCCTTCTTCAGCGCGGCGTTCGGGTCGGCCTTGCCGGTGGCCGCCGCGGAGGCGTTGTCGTCCTTGACGTCGCTCTTGGTGGTGCCGCCGCAGGCGGTGACGGCGAGCGCGAAGGAGGTGACGGCGGCGAGGGCCGCACAGGAACGACGGAGGGTGGCTCTGCGCATGACGGTGGAGTCCTTTACGACGAGGGATGGTGTCGCGCCCCGAAGAGGGCACGGTGAGGTCTTCGCTGTGCGGCTGGCGCCGCGTGTGCGCGACCGGCCATGAACGGCCGGCAGCGCTCAGACGGCCGTCTTGCGAACGGCCTCGCCGGCGGAACCGCCGGCGGATCGTCGGCCGGCCCGGGCGAGAGCGACCTGCCTCGCCACCCGGGGGCCGAGCACGGACAGCACGAGCAGGACGCCGGTGACGACGATCTGCGACTGTGCCGAGACGTCCTGCAGGCTCATCACGTTCTGCAGGGTGCCGAGCAGGAACACACCGGCGATCGCGCCGCCGAGTGTGCCCTTGCCTCCGTCGAAGTCGATGCCGCCGAGCAACACGGCGGCGATGACGGACAGTTCGAGCCCGGTGGCGTTGTCGTAGCGGGCGCTGGCGTAGTGCAGCGCCCAGAAGACGCCGGTGAGGGAGGCCATGAGGCCGGTCACCGTGAAGAGGATCAGCTTCTGGCGCTTGACGCGGATGCCGGTGAAGCGCGCGGCCTCCTCACTGGCGCCGATCGCGAACAGGGAGCGCCCGAACGGGGTGGCGTGCAGGGCGATCACGGCGATGACGAGCAGCACCAGGAAGGGGATGAAGGCCTGGGGGACGAAGCTGTCGCCGATCCGGCCGGCCGCGAAGTCCAGGTACTGCGTGGGGAAGTCGGTCACCGCGTCGGAGCCGAGCACGATCTGCGCGATGCCCCGGTAGGCGGCGAGCGTACCGATGGTGACGGCGAGGGAGGACAGACCGAGCCGGGTCACGAGCAGTCCGTTGATCAGTCCGCAGACGACGCCGAGGAGCAGGCAGATCGGGATGATCACCTCGATGGTCAGGCCCTGGTTCCACAGGGCGCCCATCACCGCGCCGGACAGTCCGGCGGTGGAGGCGACCGACAGGTCGATCTCGCCGGAGACCACCAGGAGGGTCATCGGCAGGGCGACCAGCGCGATCGGCAGGGTGTTGCCGATGAGGAAGGACAGGTTGAGGGCGTTGCCGAAGCCGTCGACGGTGGAGAAGGACAGCAGGAGCACCACGACGAACGTGGCACCGACCGCCGAGTCCCACCGCTTCAAGGAGGACCAGCCGCTCGTACGCGACAGGGACGGGTCAGCCATGGCGGGCGTTCCTCTTCTTCAGGGCGGCCGCCACCCGCAGCGCGACCACACGGTCGACCGCGATGGCGAGGATGAGCAGGATGCCGTTGATGGCCAGCACCCACACCGAGCTGACGCCGAGGGCGGGGAGCACGCTGTTGATGGAGGTCAGCAGCAGGGCGCCGAGCGCCGCGCCGTAGACGCTGCCGGAGCCGCCGGTGAAGACCACGCCGCCGACCACGACCGCGCTGACGACGGTGAGTTCGTAGCCGTTGCCGGTGCTGGAGTCGACGTTGCCGAAGCGGGCCAGGTACAGGGCTCCGGCGAGGCCGGCGAGGGCGCCGCAGAAGGTGTAGGCGATCAGGATCCGCTTGCGGACCGGGATGCCGGCGAGGCGGGCGGCCTCCGGGTTGGAGCCGAGGGCGTACAGCTCGCGGCCGCTGCCGAAGTGCTTCATGTAGTACGCCGTCGCGACCAGGACCGCGACCGCGATCAGGGCCAGGTACGGCACCGCGGAGATGCCGCCGGAGCCGAAGTCGACGAACCCGTCGGGCAGCGCGGACGCGGTGATCTGGCGGGAGCCGACCCAGATCGAGTCGATGCCCCGGATGATGTAGAGCGTGCCGAGGGTGACGACGAGGGCGGGCACCTGGCCGAGGCTGACGAGCAGACCGTTCAGCAGGCCGAAGCCGATGCCCATCAGGACCGCCAGCGCCACGGCCACGACCGGGTTGCCGCCGCCCTGGAGATAGGTGCCGGCGGCGAAGGCGCTGATGCCGAGGATGGAGCCGACCGACAGGTCGACGTTGCGGGTGATGACGACCAGCGACTGGCCGACGGCGACCAGCACCAGGATGGTCGCGTTGAGCAGGAGGTCCTTGATGCCCTGCTCGGTGAGGAACTCGCTGTTGCCCAGCTGGGTGACGACGATCATCACCAGGAAGACGGCCAGGATGGCGAGTTCGCGCATCTTGAAGACGCGGTCCACGAGCCGGGTGCCGCTGGACTTCGGCACATCGGCGACGGGGGTGTTCTCGGGGGCGGTCACCGTCATGCGGCGGCCCTCCCAGTGGCTGCGGCCATCACGGATTCCTCGGTGGCTTCGGAGCGAGGGATCTCGGCGGTGAGCCGGCCCTCGTGCATCACGAGCACGCGGTCGGCCATGCCGAGGATCTCGGGCAGGTCGGAGGAGATCATCAGTACGGCCACACCGTCGGCGGCGAGCTGACTGAGGAGGCGGTGCACCTCGGCCTTCGTACCGACGTCGATGCCGCGGGTGGGCTCGTCGACGATCAGTACCTTCGGCCCCGTGGCGAGCCACTTGGCGAGGACGACCTTCTGCTGGTTGCCGCCGGACAGCGTGTTCACGGTGTCGGCGATCCTGGCGTACTTGACCTGGAGCTTGACGGCCCAGTCGAGGGCGCGGTCGCGTTCGGCGCCGCGGTCGACGAGGCCTGCCTTCACGGTCTTGCGGAGTCCGGTGAGGCCGATGTTCCGTTCGATGGACATGTCCATCACCAGGCCCTGGGCGCGGCGGTCCTCGGGGACCAGGGCGAGCCCGGCGGCCATCGCGGTGGAGGGGGCGCCGTTGGTGAGCGCGCGGCCGTCGAGGTCGACCTCGCCCGCGTCCCAGCGGTCGATGCCGAAGACGGCCCGCGCCACCTCCGTGCGGCCGGCGCCGACGAGGCCGGCCAGGCCGACGATCTCGCCGCGGCGGACGTCGAAGGAGACGTCGGTGAAGACGCCCTCGCGAGTCAGCCGGCGCACGCTCAGCGCGACCTCGCCCGGCTCGACCTCCTGCTTGGGGTACAGCTCCTCCAGGTCGCGGCCGACCATGCGGCGGACCAGGTCGTCCTCGGTCATGCCCTCGACCGGCTCGCTGGAGATCCAGGCGCCGTCGCGCAGGGTGGTGACCCGCCGGCAGATCTGGAAGATCTCCTCCAGGCGGTGGGAGATGAACAGGACGGCGGAGCCCTGCTCGCGCAGGGTGCGGACGACGCCGAAGAGGCGGGCCACCTCACTGCCGGTGAGGGCCGCGGTCGGCTCGTCCATGATCAGGACGCGGGCGTCGAAGGACAGCGCCTTGGCGATCTCCACGATCTGCTGGTCGGCGATGGACAGGCCGCGCGCCGGGCGGTCGGGGTCGAGTTCGACTCCGAGCCGCCGCATCAGGGCGAGGGTGGCCGCGTGGGTGGCCCTGTGGTCGATACGGCCGAGGGCGCGCCGCGGCTGGCGGCCCATGAAGATGTTCTCGGCGATCGAAAGATCGGGAAAGAGAGTGGGCTCCTGGTAGATCACGGCGATGCCCGCGTCCCGGGCGTCGGCCGGGCCGTGGAAGACCGTGGGCTCGCCGTCGAGGAGCACCTGACCGGAGTCCGGTCGGTGCACCCCGGCGAGGCTCTTGATCAGGGTCGACTTGCCCGCGCCGTTCTCCCCGGCGAGTGCGTGCACCTCGCCCGGGAACAGTTCGAGGGACACGTCCCGCAGGGCGCGTACGGCGCCGAAGGACTTGGAGACGCCCTTCAACGCGAGAACGGGGGCCGGACCCGTGTCGGACGGGTGGGTCATGGGGGCTCCTCGACGACGGCCGGTGGCTAGCGGAGAAGCTGCCTCACTGCGTCGTGAAAGGTTTCAACTGGATTGCCGGGACGTTAGGCATCAGTCGCATGTCGCGTCAATGGGTTCCGGTCGAAATTCTTTCGATAGAAGTGGTCACAACCGGGTCACGGAGAACGGTATGGAGCAGAGGGGTTGACAGCCCGGCGAGCCGCTCATAGTTTCCGGTGCTGAATCGTTTCAGACATCGAAGCCGGTAGGAGCCCTGACGTGACCGAGCTCGCCGCGGTGAAGGCCGCCCTCAAGACCCAGGCCGTCGAGACGCCGTCGTGGGCGTACGGAAACTCCGGAACGCGCTTCAAGGTGTTCGCCCAACAGGGTGTCCCGCGCGATCCCTGGGAGAAGCTGGACGACGCCGGCAAGGTCCACGAGTTCACCGGCGTGGCGCCGACGGTCGCCCTGCACATCCCCTGGGACAAGGTCGAGGGCTCCGATGGATACGCGGCGCTCGCCAAGCACGCCGAGGAGCGTGGCGTGAAGCTGGGCGCCATCAACTCCAACACCTTCCAGGACGACGACTACAAGCTGGGCAGCGTCTGCCACCCGGACGCGTCGGTGCGGCGCAAGGCCGTCGATCACCTGCTGGAGTGCGTCGACATCATGGACGCGACCGGGTCGCGGGACCTGAAGCTGTGGTTCGCCGACGGTACGAACTATCCCGGCCAGGACGACATCCGTGAGCGTCAGGACCGGCTGGCGCAGGCCCTCGCCGAGGTCTACGGGCGGCTCGGCGACGACCAGCGGATGCTGCTGGAGTACAAGTTCTTCGAGCCGGCCTTCTACGCGACCGACGTGCCGGACTGGGGCACCGCCTACGCCCACTGTCTGAAGCTCGGCCCGAAGGCGCAGGTCGTGGTCGACACCGGGCACCACGCGCCGGGCACCAACATCGAGTTCATCGTGGCGACGCTGCTGCGCGAGGGGAAGCTCGGCGCGTTCGACTTCAACTCCCGGTTCTACGCGGACGACGACCTGATGGTGGGCTCCGCGGACCCCTTCCAGCTGTTCCGGATCATGTACGAGGTCGTGCGCGGCGGCGGGTTCACCCCCGAGGTCGCGTTCATGCTCGACCAGTGCCACAACATCGAGGCGAAGATCCCGGCGATCATCCGGTCGGTGATGAACGTGCAGGAGGCCACGGCGAAGGCGCTGCTGGTGGACCGGGAAGCCCTTGCCGCCGCGCAGCGGGACGGGGACGTGCTCGAAGCGAACGCGGTCGTGATGGACGCCTACAACACGGACGTGCGGCCGTTGCTGCGCGAGGTGCGGGAGGAGATGGGGCTGGACCCCGAGCCCCTGCAGGCGTACCGCCGCTCCGGGTGGGCCTCGAAGATCGTCGAGGAGCGGGTGGGAGGAGAGCAGGCGGGGTGGGGAGCCTGATCTCCGGGTTCCGCCTGCCTGTTCTTGTTCGTCCTGTTCTTGTTCGTCGCGGACCGCGGGCCGTGCGTGGCTGGTCGCGCGGCGTGCCCCCGAAAAGCAGGGGCCGGGCTTTCGCAGGCACGGGGAACCGCGCGAGAAGCCCCGCGCACCCGCTCCCGGCGACGCACCCCCTGACCCCGAGCTGAACCCCGTACCCGTCCCACCGTAAGGATTGATCTCGCATGGCAACCCATCCCGAAGCCGCAGCCCTGCTCGCCCGGTCCCGTCGGCTCGGTGCCGATCCCCGGAACACCAACTACGCCGGCGGCAACACGTCCGCCAAGGGGAGCGACACCGATCCCGTCACCGGGGGCGAGGTGGAGCTGATGTGGGTGAAGGGGTCCGGCGGTGACCTCGGGACGCTCACCGAGGCGGGGCTGGCCGTGCTGCGGCTGGACCGGATGCGGGCGCTCGTCGACGTGTACCCGGGGGTGGAGCGCGAGGACGAGATGGTCGCCGCGTTCGACTACTGCCTGCACGGCAAGGGCGGGGCGGCGCCGTCCATCGACACCGCCATGCACGGGCTGGTGGACGCCGCCCACGTCGACCATCTGCACCCCGACTCCGGGATCGCGCTCGCCTGCGCGGCCGACGGGGAGAAGCTGACCGCCGAGTGTTTCGGGGACAGTGTGGTGTGGGTGCCGTGGCGCCGGCCGGGCTTCCAGCTCGGGCTGGACATCGCGGCGGTCAAGCGGGAGAACCCGGGGGCGATCGGGTGCGTGCTGGGCGGGCACGGGATCACGGCCTGGGGCGACACCGCCGAGGAGTGCGAGAAGAACTCGCTGCACATCATCCGTACCGCCGAGCGCTTCCTCGCCGAGCGGGGCAGGGCCGAGCCGTTCGGGCCCGTCCTGGAGGGCTACACGGCGCTCGCCGCCGCGGAGCGCCGGGAGCGCGCCGCCGCCCTGGCACCGCACATCCGGGCCATCGCCTCGAAGGACAGGCCGCAGGTCGGGCACTTCACCGACACGGACGTCGTCCTCGACTTCCTGGCGAGCGCCGAACACCCGCGGCTCGCCGCCCTGGGCACCTCCTGTCCGGACCACTTCCTGCGCACGAAGGTCCGCCCGCTCGTGCTGGACCTCCCGCCGACCGCCGATCTCGACTCCGCGATCGCCCGGCTGAAGGAACTGCACGCCGGGTACCGGGACGAGTACGCCGCCTACTACCAGCGGCACGCCGAGCCCGACTCCCCCGCGATGCGCGGCGCCGACCCGGCGATCGTGCTGATCCCGGGCGTGGGCATGTTCAGCTTCGGCAAGGACAAGCAGACCGCGCGCGTGGCCGGCGAGTTCTACGTCAACGCGATCAACGTGATGCGGGGCGCCGAGGCCGTGTCGACGTACGCGCCGATCGAGGAGTCGGAGAAGTTCCGCATCGAGTACTGGGCGCTGGAGGAGGCCAAGCTCCAGCGGATGCCGAAGCCGAAGCCCCTCGCGACGCGGGTGGCGCTCGTGACGGGTGCGGGCAGCGGGATCGGCAAGGCGATCGCGCACCGGCTGGTCGCCGAGGGTGCCTGTGTCGTCGTCGCCGATCTGAACGGCGAGAACGCCGCCGCCGTGGCCGAGGAGCTGGGCGGGGCCGACAAGGCCGTCGCCGTGACCGTCGACGTGACGGACGAGGAGCAGATCGGTGCGGCCTTCAAGGCCGCCGCGCTGGCCTTCGGCGGGGTCGACCTCGTCGTCAACAACGCGGGCATCTCGATCTCCAAACCGCTCCTGGAGACCTCCGCGAGGGACTGGGACCTCCAGCACGACATCATGGCGCGCGGGTCCTTCCTGGTGTCGCGGGAGGCGGCCCGCGTGATGATCGCGCAGGGGCTGGGCGGCGACATCGTCTACATCGCCTCGAAGAACGCCGTCTTCGCCGGGCCCAACAACATCGCCTACTCCGCCACCAAGGCCGACCAGGCCCACCAGGTGCGGCTGCTGGCCGCCGAGCTGGGCGAGCACGGCATCCGCGTCAACGGGGTCAACCCCGACGGGGTGGTGCGCGGCTCCGGGATCTTCGCGGCCGGCTGGGGCGCCCAGCGCGCGGCGACCTACGGGATCGAGGAGGAGAAGCTGGGCGAGTTCTACGCGCAGCGGACCATCCTCAAGCGCGAGGTGCTCCCCGATCACGTGGCGAACGCGGTGTTCGCGCTGACGGGCGGGGAGCTGACGCACACCACCGGTCTGCACGTCCCGGTCGACGCCGGCGTGGCCGCCGCCTTCCTGCGATGAGTGCGCACGGGAGCGGGTCCGTGAAGTCGTACGCGGCGGTCGACCTCGGCGCGTCCAGCGGGCGGGTCATGGTCGGCCGCGCGGGGCGGGACTCGCTGGAGCTGGTCGAGGCCCACCGCTTCCCCAACCGTCCGGTGCGCACGCCCGAGGGCCTGCGCTGGGACGTTCTCTCGCTCTACGCGGGGGTCCTGGACGGGCTGAGGGCGGCCGGGCAGGTCGACTCCGTCGGCATCGACAGCTGGGCCGTCGACTACGGGCTGCTGGACGCCGACGGCGCGCTGCTGGGCAACCCGGTGCACTACCGGGACGCCCGTACGGAGGGGGTCGCGGAGAAGGTGTGGGCCACCGTGCCCGCCGCCGAGCTGTACGCGGCGACCGGCTTGCAGTACGCGCCCTTCAACACCCTCTACCAGCTGGTCGCCGCCCGGTCCTCCGCTCAACTGGCCTACGCCGAGCGGTTGTTGCTCATCCCTGATCTGCTGACGTACTGGCTGACGGGTGAGCTGGGCACCGAGCTGACCAATGCCTCGACGACCCAGCTGATCGACCCCCGGACGCGCGACTGGTCCCGCGACGTGGCCGAGCGGCTCGGTGTCGACCTGAGGCTGTTCGCGCCGCTGCGGCGGCCCGGGGACCCGGCGGGGCTGCTGCGGGCGCGGGTGCTGGAGGAGACCGGGCTGACCGGGCCGGTCCCGGTGACGACGGTCGGGTCGCACGACACCGCCTCGGCGGTGGCCGCCGTCCCGGCGACCGGGGAGCGGTTCGCGTACATCTGCACCGGCACCTGGTCGCTGGCCGGCCTGGAGCTGGCCGCCCCGGTGCTGACCGAGGCGAGCCGGGCGGCCAACTTCACCAATGAGCTGGGGCTCGACGGCACGGTCCGATACCTGCGGAACATCATGGGGCTGTGGCTGCTCCAGGAGTGCGTACGGGAGTGGGGGGAGTCCGATCTCGGCGAGCTGCTGCGGGCCGCCGCGACCGTGCCCGCGCTGCGGTCGGTCGTGGACGCCGGGGACGCGGCGTTCCTCGCGCCCGGCCGGATGCCCGAGCGGATCGCCGAGGCGTGCCGGGAGTCGGGGCAGCCCGTCCCGAAGACGCCCGCCGAGATCACCCGCTGCATCCTCGACTCGCTGGCCCTCGCCCACCGGCGGGCCGTGACCGAGGCGCAGGCGCTAGCCGACCACCCCGTGGACGTCGTCCACATCGTCGGCGGCGGCACCCGCAACGCCCTGCTCTGCCAGCTCACCGCCGACGCCTGCGGGCTGCCGGTGGTGGCGGGACCGGCGGAGGCGGCGGCCCTGGGCAACGTCCTCGTACAGGCCCGCACCCACGGTCTGGTGGGCGACCGGGCCTCGATGCGGCAACTCCTCGCCCGCACCCAGCCGCTGGTGCGGTACGAGCCGCAGGGCGACCCGGCGGCCTGGCGCGCGGCGGAGGCCCGGCTCACCGGACGGTGAGCCGGACGGCCCCCACGTGTCCGTTCCCGGCACCGGTCGGCACGCGGTTCCACCCGTCTCCGCCGATCGGCGCGGGGGGCCTCTCGCCCTGCGCGTATTGACGCCGTACTCTGCACTCATCCGATGACCGACCCCCAAGGAGCCGCGATGCGTGTCGCCCTGTTCCTGACCTGTGTCAACGACACGCTCTATCCGGACACCGGCCGTGCCGTGGTGAAACTGCTGACCAGGCTGGGCGTCGACGTCGATTTCCCGAGCGGGCAGACCTGCTGCGGACAGGCCCACTACAACAGCGGGTACCGCCACGAGGCCGAGCCGCTGGCCCGGAAGTTCTCCGATGTATTCCGGGACTACGAGGCGATCGTGACACCGTCCGGCTCCTGTGGGGCGATGGTGCGCGAGCTGTATCCGCGGATGGGCGAGCGGGCGCGGGCGGAGGGGCGCGGGGACACCCTGGCGCGGACGCTGGCTCCCGTGGTGCCGAAGACGTACGAGCTGACCGAGTTCCTGGTGGACGTGCTGGGGGTGACCGACGTCGGCGCGTACTACCCGCACAAGGTGACGTACCACCCCACCTGCCACGGGCTGCGAAGCCTCGGTCTCGGTGAGCGGCCCCGGCGGCTGCTCCAGGCCGTGAAGGGGCTGGAGCTGGTGGAGCTGCCCGGCGCGGACGAGTGCTGCGGCTTCGGCGGCACCTTCGCCGTGAAGAACTCCGATGTCTCGGCGGCCATGGGCACGGACAAGGTGCGCAACGCCGAATCGACGGGGGCCGAGGTGCTGTGCGCGGCCGACAACTCCTGTCTCATGCACATCGGCGGCACGATGACCCGGCTGCGCACGGCCGTCCGGCCCGTGCACATCGCGGAGATCCTGGCGAGCACGGAAGAGGAGCCTCTCGCATGAGTGGGACGTATCTCGGTATGCCGGCCTTCCCGAAGGCCGCGCACGAAGCCGTCCACAACACGACGCTGCGCGGCAATCTGCGCCACGCCACGCACACCATCCGCGCCAAACGCGCCGCCGCGGTCGCGGAGGTGTCCGACTGGGCCGCGCTGCGCGAGGCCGGCAAGCAGATCAAGGATCACACGCTCCGTCATCTGGACCGGTATCTGGTGCGGCTGGAGGAGTCGGTCACGGCGGCCGGCGGCACGGTCCACTGGGCCGCCGACGCGGACGAGGCCAACCGGATCGTCACGTATCTCGTCAAGGCGACCGGCCAGAGCGAGGTCGTCAAGGTCAAGTCGATGGCCACGCAGGAGATCGGGCTGAACGAGGCCCTCGAAGCCGAGGGGATCCACGCCTACGAGACCGATCTCGCCGAACTCATCGTGCAGCTGGGCAAGGACCGGCCCTCGCACATCCTCGTCCCGGCGATCCACCGCAACCGGGGCGAGATCCGGGACATCTTCGCGCGCGAGATGAGCGAGTGGGGCCGTCCGGCCCCGGAGGGACTCACCGACACGCCGGCCGAGCTGGCGGAGGCCGCACGGCTGCATCTGCGGGAGAAGTTCCTGCGCGCCAAGGTCGGTGTCTCCGGCGCCAACTTCATGGTCGCCGAGACCGGCACGCTGGTGGTCGTGGAGTCCGAGGGCAACGGCCGGATGTGCCTCACCCTGCCCGAGACGCTGATCTCCGTCGTCGGCATCGAGAAGATCGTCCCGACCTGGCAGGACCTGGAGGTGTTCCTGCAGACCCTCCCCCGCTCCTCGACGGCCGAGCGCATGAACCCGTACACCTCCACCTGGACCGGCACGACGGACGAGGACGGACCGCGGACCTTCCATCTGGTCCTCCTCGACAACGGCCGCACCGACACGCTCGCCGACGAGGTCGGCCGCCAGGCCCTGCGCTGCATCCGCTGCTCGGCCTGCCTCAACGTCTGTCCCGTCTACGAGCGGGCCGGCGGCCACGCCTACGGCTCGGTCTACCCGGGCCCCATCGGCGCCATCCTCAGCCCCCAGCTCCGGGGCACGCGCAGCGAGATCGACGCCTCCCTGCCGTACGCCTCCTCGCTGTGCGGTGCCTGTTACGAGGTGTGCCCGGTCGCCATCGACATCCCGGAGGTGCTGGTGCATCTGCGGGAGCGCGTCGCGCAGGGCGCCACCGTGACGGAACGGGGGAACAAGGTCGTGCTCAAGCCCGCGAAGGGGCACGCCGCCGAGCGGGCGGCGATGCGCGCGGCCCGCTGGGCGTTCAGCCACCCCGGCGCGCTGCGCGCCGGGCAGCGGCTCGCGTCGCGCACCCGCCGCTTCCATCCCCGGACCCTGCCGGGCCCCGGCAGGGCGTGGAGCGCCAGTCGCGATCTTCCCGTGCTGCCGCCCGAGCCGTTCCGGGACTGGTGGCGGCGTACGAACGGCGGAAAGGAGACGGGCAAGTGAGCAGCAGGGATCTGATCCTGGGCCGGGTGCGGCGGGCGCTGGCCGACGTGCCCCGCCACGACACGCCGTACGAGCACGCGGTCGAGCGGGGGTATCTGCGGGAGCACGGCGGGCTGGACGTCGGGCGGACGGTGGAGCTGCTGGCGGAGAACCTGGCGGACTACCGGGCGATCGTGCACCGGACGGACGCGGACGGCCTTCCCGGAGTCCTCGCCGGGCTGCTGCGCGAGCACGGCTCGACATCGGTGCTGACTCCCCCGGGGCTGCCCGCTCCCTGGCTGGCGGCGACCGGGGTGACGCGGGTGCCCGACCGCGGCGAGAGCACCGCGGACGAGCTGGACCGGGTCGACAGCGTCGTCACCGCCTGCGCCCTGGCCATCGCCGAGACCGGGACGATCGTCCTCGACGGCTCCCCCGACCAGGGCCGCCGCCGGATCACCCTGGTGCCCGACCACCACATCTGCGTCGTCCGCGTACCGGAGCAGGTCGTGTCGTCGGTGCCGCAGGCCCTCGAACGCCTCGACCCGGTCCGCCCGTTGACCTGGATCTCCGGCCCGTCCGCCACGAGTGACATCGAGCTGGACCGGGTGGAGGGCGTGCACGGTCCGCGCACCCTGGAGGTGGTGCTGGTGACCGGGAGCGACGACTAGGGCGACCAGGGCCCTTCGGAGGGCTCCAGGGAGCGTTCGGCCGGATCTCGACGGTGGGCGGTCGTTCCGGTGGCTGTCCACCGGTCACGTACATGGCGATCTTGCTAGGTTGTCGGCGGCTACAGGCGCCAACACGGGGAGCATCCATGCCACTTGACCGTCCGGTGATCAACAGCGGCGTTCCGCACTCGGCGCGGATCTGGAACTACTGGCTCGGCGGCAAGGACTGCTACGAGATCGATCGGCAGGTCGGTGACGAGATACGTGGGGTCAACCCGCAGATCGTCGACATCGCCCGCGCCCAGCGGGCGTTCCTGCGCCGAGCGGTCACCCACCTGACCGAGGAGGCCGGCTTACGCCAGTTCCTCGACATCGGCACCGGGCTGCCCACCGCGGACAACACCCACGAGGTCGCCCAGCGCTCGGCACCGGACGCGCGGATCGTCTACGCCGACCACGACCCCACCGTCCTCGTCCATGCCCACGCCCTGCTCACCAGCACCCCCGAGGGCGCCACCGCCTTCGTCGCCGCCGACCTGCGCGACCCGGACACCATCCTGGAGCGCGCGGCCGACACCCTGGACCTCACCCGCCCCGTGGGCCTGGTGCTGCTCGGGATCACCGCCCATGTGCCCGACGAGAGCGTGTACGGCATCGTCGCCCGGCTCCTGGACGCCCTGCCCTCCGGCAGCCACCTCGTGCTCGCCGACAGCACGGAGGTCCACCGGCCGGAGGCGATGCGCGCGATGGTCGCGCACTGGAACGCGGCGAGCGACAACCCGCGGGTCAACCGCTCCCCCGAGCAGCTCACCCGCTTCTTCGACGGGCTGGAGCCGCTGGCACCCGGGCTGGTCTCCGTGGCCCGGTGGCGGTCCGGGCCGGGCGGCGCGGACGAGCCGTCGGCGTCGGAGGTGGACTGTTTCGGCGGCGTGGCCCGCAAGCCCTGAAGGGTGTGGCACCGCGATGAGGACACAGGAACCCCGGCGACCACGGCGACCACGGCACCCACGGCGGCACCTACGGCTCAGTCTTGGCCAAAGCTTCGGCGGCCACCTTCAGGTCGGACACCAGCCCCGCGAACGCGCCCTCGCGGTCGTCCGCGCGCAGGACGGCGGACGGGTGGAGCGTGGCCACGACCTGGGGACCCGGCTCTCCGTCCGGGGGCAGGGGCAGCAGCGCGCCGCGGTCCCTGGTGACCCGGAAGGAGGCGCCGAGCAGCGCCTTGCCCGCCGTCGCGCCGAGGGCCACCACGACCTCGGGCCGCACCAGCCGCAGTTCGGCGAGGAGCCAGGGACGGCAGGCGGCGACCTCGCGCAGGTCGGGCGCCTTGTGAATACGCCGTTTGCCGCCACCCGGGGGCCGGGTGAACTTGAAGTGCTTGACCGCGTTGGTCACATAGGCCGTGTCCATGTCGATGCCGGCCTCCTCCAGCGCCCGCCGCAGCAGCCGCCCGGCGGGACCGACGAACGGCTCGCCCTGCCGGTCCTCCTGATCGCCCGGCTGCTCGCCGACGAGGAAAAGCCGCGCCGAGTCGTCGCCCTTGCCGAAGACCGTCCCGGTGGTGTCCTCCCACAGGGGGCAGCCCCGGCAGTCGGCCGCGGCCCGGCGATGGGCGGGGAGACCGCCGCGGCCCGGGAGGTACGGCCCGGCGTCGTACGTCCTCGCGTCCGTCCTGATGTCACGTGTGTGGGTGGTGGGGCTCATCGGCTGCCGCCTCCTTCACCGGAAGCGCCGGAACAGGGTTCGCCGCACGTGCCCGGGTACCCCCTGTGTGGCGGATCATCATGGCGGCCCCGGCAGTCACGCACGGTGGCCGAAACGGCATCATAAACTTGGGTTATTCGTTTTCTTGAACTCTTCGTGTTTATGAGGGTAGGTTGGTCCCATGACCGCATCCCAGCCTCCGAACACCGCCGTGGAGCTGCGCGGTGCCGGCCTGCGGGTGACGGCCGCGCGCGTGGCGCTGCTGGAGACCGTCCGGGACGGCGACCACCTCGGCGTCGAAGCGATCGCCGCAGGGGTGCGCGATCGTGTGGGCCACATATCGCTCCAGGCCGTGTACGAAGCACTCAACGCACTGGCCGGCGCGGGGCTCGTGCGCCGCCTCGAACCACCCGGCAGCCCCGCCCTGTACGAGGGCCGTGTCGGGGACAACCACCACCACCTCGTGTGCCGCAGTTGCGGTGCCGTGGTCGACGTCGACTGCGCGGTCGGGCACGCCCCGTGCCTGACCGCCTCCGACGACCGCGGCTTCGCGATCGACGAGGCCGAGGTCATCTACTGGGGCCTGTGTCCCCCCTGTTCCGCAGCCAGTACTTCAGCACCGTGATCCACCAGTTCCGGAAGGACTCCCATGACTGAGAACCACGACGCGATCGTCACGGACGCGAAGCCCGAGGAGACGGGCGGCTGCCCGGTCGCCCACGGGCGTGCCGCGCACCCGACCCAGGGCGGCGGGAACCGTCAGTGGTGGCCGGAGCGCCTCAACCTGAAGATCCTCGCCAAGGACCCCGTGGTGGCGAACCCCCTCGGCGGGGAGTTCGACTACGCCGAGGCGTTCAACAACCTCGACCTCGCCGCCGTGAAGCAGGACATCGCCGAGGTGCTGACCACCTCGCAGGACTGGTGGCCGGCCGACTTCGGCAACTACGGCCCGCTGATGATCCGTATGGCCTGGCACAGCGCCGGTACCTACCGCATCAGCGACGGCCGCGGCGGTGGCGGCCGCGGTCAGCAGCGCTTCGCGCCGCTGAACAGCTGGCCGGACAACGGCAACCTGGACAAGGCCCGCCGTCTGCTGTGGCCGGTCAAGAAGAAGTACGGCCAGTCGATCTCCTGGGCCGACCTCATGATCCTCACCGGTAACGTCGCCCTGGAGCAGATGGGCTTCGAGACCTTCGGCTTCGCCGGCGGCCGTGCCGACGTCTGGGAGGCCGACGAGGACGTGTACTGGGGTCCCGAGACCACCTGGCTGGACGACCAGCGTTACACCGGCGACCGCGAGCTGGAGAACCCGCTCGGCGCCGTCCAGATGGGTCTGATCTACGTCAACCCCGAGGGCCCCAACGGCAACCCGGACCCGCTCGCCGCGGCCCGCGACATCCGTGAGACCTTCCGCCGCATGGCGATGAACGACGAGGAGACCGTCGCCCTCATCGCCGGTGGTCACACCTTCGGCAAGACCCACGGCGCCGGCCCCGCGGACAACGTGGGCGACGACCCCGAGGCCGCCTCCATGGAGGAGCAGGGCCTCGGCTGGAAGTCCACCTACGGCACCGGCAAGGGCGGCGACGCCATCACCTCCGGCCTGGAGGTGACGTGGACGGAGACGCCCACGCAGTGGAGCAACAACTTCTTCAAGAACCTCTTCGAGTACGAGTACGAGCTCACCCAGAGCCCGGCCGGCGCGAACCAGTGGGTGGCGAAGAACGCCGAGGCGATCATCCCCGACGCCCACGACGCGTCGAAGACGAAGCTCCCGACGATGCTCACCACCGACCTGTCGCTCCGTTTCGACCCGATCTACGCGGAGATCTCGCGTCGCTTCTACGAGCACCCCGACCAGTTCGCGGACGCCTTCGCCCGCGCCTGGTTCAAGCTGACCCACCGTGACATGGGCCCGAAGTCGCTGTACCTCGGCCCGGAGGTCCCGGCGGAGACCCTGCTGTGGCAGGACCCGCTGCCGCAGGCCGAGGGCCCGGTCATCGACGCCGCCGACATCGCGGCGCTCAAGACCAAGCTCCTCGCCTCCGGTCTGACCGTCTCGCAGCTGGTGTCCACCGCGTGGGCGTCGGCCTCCACCTTCCGTGCCAGCGACAAGCGCGGCGGCGCCAACGGTGCCCGTATCCGCCTGGAGCCCCAGCGCGGCTGGGAGGTCAACAACCCGGAGGACCTGCGTCACGTCCTGAGCGTCCTGGAGGGCGTGCAGGCGGAGTTCAACGCCGGCGCCAAGAAGGTCTCCCTGGCCGACCTGATCGTCCTCGGCGGTGCCGCCGCGGTCGAGAAGGCCGCCAAGGACGCCGGTTTCGACGTCGTGGTGCCCTTCACCCCCGGCCGTGTGGACGCGACCGAGGAGCACACGGACGCCGAGTCGTTCGCCGCGCTGGAGCCGGCGGCCGACGGTTTCCGCAACTACCAGGGCAAGGGCAACCGCCTCCCCGCCGAGTACCTGCTGCTCGACAGGGCGAACCTGCTCTCGCTGAGCGCCCCCGAGCTGACGGTCCTCGTCGGTGGTCTGCGGGTCCTGGGCGCCAACCACGCCGGGTCCACGCACGGTGTCTTCACCGGCACCCCGGGCGTGCTCACCAACGACTTCTTCGTCAACCTGCTCGACCTGGGCACGACGTGGAAGTCCACCTCCGCCGACCAGACCCTCTTCGAGGGCCGTGACGCGGACACCGGCGAGGTCAAGTGGACCGGCACCCGTGCCGACCTCGTGTTCGGCTCGAACTCCGAACTGCGCGCCCTCGCCGAGGTCTACGCGAGCGACGACGCCAAGGAGAAGTTCGTGAAGGACTTCGTCGCGGCGTGGGCCAAGGTCGCCGACCTGGACCGCTTCGACCTGGTCTGATCCTCCCCATCACGGCGTCCGGGCCGGCCCCTCGCGAGGGGCCGGCCCGGACGTTCGTCGTGGACACCGGCCTTCGTCGTCCGCCGACGCGCGCGGGTACCCGGCATCCTCACGGAGCGCACGGTTCCACACAGCCCCTGTTCCAGACGGCCGCCGCGGCCGTGGCACCGGTCGCCTCCGGGGTCACGGACCACCCGGACGGGGCGGGGCACTCACGGTGGGCGCGATGACCAGTTCCTCGACGACCGTGCGCGCCGGAAGCGTGGCGCACAGCAGGACGGCCCGTGCCACGTCCTCCGGTCGCACCATGGCGGCCCGCCGCTCCGCGCTCGGCGGGGCGGGGCGGCTGTCGTGGGCGGGGGTGTCGACCGCGCCGGGCAGGATGCAGGTCGCCCGGATGTGTCGGTCGCGGAACGAGTTGCGCAGATAGGCCATGAAGTTGCGCACGCCCGCCTTCGCCGCGCCGTACGGGGCGCCACCGAGCGGGGTGGGGCGCAGTGCGGCGAGCGAGGAGATCGCGATGACCGAGCCGCCGCCGCGCTCCAGCATGTCCGGGAGGAGCGCCTGGGTGAGGAGGTAGACCCCGGTGAGGTTGACCCCCAGGACGGCGTTCCACTCGTCCTCGCCGAGCCCGCGGACGTCGCCGACCGGGCCGGCGCCGCCCGCGTTGTGGACGAGGATGTCCACGGGACCGACGAACTCCCGGGTCCGGTCGGCCAGCTCCCGCACCTCGTCGGCGTTCTCCACGTGCGCGGGGTGGGTGAACGCCGCGCCTCCGGCGTCCGTGACGGCGGCGGCGACCTCGTCGAGGACCTGCCTCCGCCGCCCGACGAGGACCACCGTCGCGCCCGCCTCGGCGAGCATCAGGGCCGTCTCCCGGCCGATTCCG
Source organism: Streptomyces bottropensis ATCC 25435 (assembly GCF_000383595.1). Taxonomy (NCBI): domain Bacteria; kingdom Bacillati; phylum Actinomycetota; class Actinomycetes; order Kitasatosporales; family Streptomycetaceae; genus Streptomyces; species Streptomyces bottropensis. Next base: position 5,973,453 of record NZ_KB911581.1, read on the forward strand.
GTGCCCGCCCCGGTGACCAGCGCGGTCTTCCCGTCGAGCGGTTTCGCGCGCTTCCCGTCCGGGTCGTCCATGTCGTCAGCCCTCTCCGCCGTGAACTCGCCTTCGCTGCGGGGCAGTTCACCGCGAACGGGAGCACGGGTCAACGGGACGGCGGCCGGACCCCCAGCTCGTCCGCCGCCGACCGCAGCAGCGGGACCAGGGCGACGAGATCGTCCATGCTGCGGCGGAAGGCGGGGCGCGGCGGTGGAGAAGGCGGCGAAGACGGTGCCGTCGGGGCGCAGGATCGGGACCGCCACGGCGCGCAGGCCGGGGTGGTGCTCCTCGTCGGCCGTGGCGTAGCCGAGTTCGGCGGCGCGGGCCACGTGGGCGCACAGGACGTCGCGGTCGGTGACGCTGTTCGGTCCGTGCGGGGTCAGCTCGACGTGGTCCAGGAGGTCGGCGCGGACGTCGTCGGGCGCGAAGGCCGTCAGGACCTTGCCCATCGAGGTGCAGTGCAGCGGCCCGTGGCGGCCCGGCTCGCTGCGGACGCCGACCGGGAGGGGGCCCTCCACGTAGTGCACGTACAGGTGAGGGCGGCCTGAAGATGCTCGCCAAGGGCATGTGCGCCGACCTCGGGCCGCACGGCATCCAGGTCAACGGTATCGGCCCCGGCTACTTCGACACCGAACTGACCGCCGCGCTGGTCGCGGACGAGGAGTTCAGCGCCTGGGTACGGGGGCGGACACCCGCCGGCCGCTGGGGCAGGGTGGAGGATCTGGTCGGCGCCCTGCTCTACCTCGCCTCCCCCGCCTCCGACTTCGTGAACGGGCAGCTGCTGTACGTCGACGGCGGCATGCTGTCTGTCCTGTGAACCGGCCGACGCCTCAAGGAGCACCCATGCACGCGTGTGTTGTCCACGGAGCCGGCGATCTCCGCGTCGAGGAGCGGCCGTACGACGGCCCCGCGCCCGGTGAGATCGCGGTCGCCGTCGCCCTCGGCGGCATCTGTGGTTCGGATCTGCACTACTACCACCGGGGCCGGGTCGGGGACTTCGCCGTGAGCGAGCCCATGGTGCTGGGCCACGAGGTGGTGGGCCGGGTCGCCGCGCTCGGGGCCGGCGTCGAGGGACCGGACGCTCCGGCGGTGGGCACGGCCGTCGCGATCCACCCCGCCACGCCGTGCGGGGTCTGCCCCGAGTGCGCGCGCGGCACCCGCAACGTCTGCGCCCACACCCGCTATCTGGGCAGCGCGGCCCACACCCCGCATGTGCAGGGCGGGTTCGCGCAGCGGATCACCGTGCCGGCCGGCCAGGTGCGGGAGCTGCCGCCGGGGCTCGGTCTGCGGCGTGCCGTGCTCGCCGAGCCGCTGGCGGTGGCGCTGCACGCGGTGCGCCGGGCGGGTGAGGTCAGCGGCAGGCGGGTGCTGGTCACCGGGGCCGGTCCGATCGGTCTGCTGGTCGTGGCCGCGCTGCGGCACGCGGGCGCCGGCGAGGTCGTCGTCAGCGACCTCCACGAGGAGCCGCTGCGGCTCGCCGGCGAGGTCGGCGCCACCGCCGTCGTGCGGGCGGACCGGCCCGCCGATCCCGCCTGGGCCGGCGTCTTCGACCTCGCCGTGGAGGCGTCCGGGGCACCGGCCGGGCTGCGCAGCTGTGTGGAGCGGGTACGGCGCGGTGGCGTCGTGGTCATGCTCGGGCTGCTGCCGCCCGGGGAGATCGGGCTGCTCGGCAATGTCGCGGTCACCCGTGAGCTGGAACTGCGCGGGTCCTTCCGCTTCGACACCGAGTTCGACGAGGCCCTGTCCCTGTTGGCCCAGGGCCTCCCGGTCGACTCGGTTGTCACGCACACCTTCCCGTTGGAGCGGTCCGTCGCCGCGTTCGACACGGCTCAGGACCGCACGGTCGCCTCCAAGGTGCTGCTGGAGCTGTCCGGGGAGGCGTGAGGGGCGTCAGACCTCGGTGAAGGTCCACAACAGGTTGGTGCTGTTGCCCCAGGTCCGCTGTTGGGCGGGCGAGCCGGAGGGGACGTCGCCGCCGCCGTCGAGGACGAGTCCCGTGGTCCGGTTGGCGAGGGAGTAGCGGCCGTCGCCGCGGTGGGTGATCAGCCACTGCTGGTCGGTGCCGTTGTTCCAGGCCGCCTGCCGCAGGGCGGAGCCGTCGCCGGTGGCGCCCCACCCGTCGACGACCATGCCGCTCGCCCGGCTCTCCAGCTTGTAGTAGCCGTTGCCGAGGGCGACGGCGTACCACTGCAGGTGGGTGGAGCCGTCCCACGTCAGCTGCTTGACGGGGGAGCCGCTCGGCACGTCTCCGCCGTTGTCCAGGGCGAGCCCGTTGGTGACGTTGGTGATCCGGAAGCGCGCGGTGGGATCGAACACGACCCGCAGCGAGGCGATCTTGTCCCGGACCCGGGGAGTGTCGGCGGTGTAGGTCCACTCGGTGCCGGTGAGGTCGTCGCCGGAGAAGCCGATCAGCCGGTGGGCCGGGGCGAGCTTCAGCGAGGAGAGCCTGCGCGGCTCCAGGCCGGCCAGGGTGAGCTGTTCGGCGTCGTGGTCGCCGAGGGCGAGTACGGTGCCGTCGCCTCTGAACCGCGGGTCCGCGAAGGCCAGCGCCCCGGCGTGGGGCCGGAGCACGGGGATCCGGCCGGAGAAACGGAACTTGAGGACGTAGGCGGGGGCGTCGAACGGCTTCGTCGCCGGGAGCGTCACCCTCAGCCCGGTCGCGCTCTGGGCCGGGGTGCCGAGGTCGTGGTAGGTGCCGGCCTCGGAACCGAGGAGTTCCAGTGAGGTGAGCGAGTCCAGGTCGATCCGGGCGGAGTCGAGCGTCGTCAGGGTCAGCGAGTCGCCGGGCCAGCCGAGGACGGTCGCGTAGAGGACGGTGCCCTCCTTGTCGCGGGTGAACCGGATGTCCCGGGCGGTGCCGGCGGTGGGCCGGGTGAAGGACCCGCCGCCCATCTTCGTCGGTCCTTCGCCGTACACGGTCCAGGCGCGGGTGCCGTAGACCGACTCGCCGAAGCGCTTCAGGTAGTCGCCGATGCCGAGCAGGATGTCCTTCTGGCCCTGCGGAACGGTGCCGTCGGCCTTCGGCGCGATGTTGAGCAGCACGCTGCCGTTCTTGCTGATCCGGTCGACGAACGAGTGCAGCATCTGCGCGAGGGAGTAGTAGCCGATGCCCTCGGTGTAGCACCAACTGGTGTTGGAGATGCTGTCGTCGGTGAGCCAGTAGGGCGCGGTGAGATCGGCGGGGCCGCCGCGCTCGTAGTCGAAGACCGAACTGTGGCTGTCGAACCCGTCCTTGTAGGTGGCGACGACCTCCTTGCCCCACGTGCCGGCCTGGTTGAAGTAGTACGACAGGAAGTTCAGCCGCTGCTTCTCGTCGACGTGGTCGAGCCGCCAGTCCTGCCAGAGGATGTCGGGCCGGGACCGGTCGACGACCTCCTTGAGTTTGTCGTACCAGAGCTGGTTCTCGGCCTGCGGACTCAGCTGTCCGTACAGCTTCTTGAGGCTGGGGTCCGACTGGGCGGGCGCGCCCTCGAAGAAGCCGGTGTAGTTGTACGCGTGGTGCATCGCCACCAGGAGCTTCAGGTCCCTGGCCCGGATGGCGTCGGTGAACAGCTCCAGCAGGTCCAGTCCCGGGCCCTTGTCGACGGAGTTCCACTCGTTGACCCGGCTGTCCCACATCGAGTAGCCGTCGTGGTGCTCGGCGACCGGCCCGGCGAACCGTGCGCCCGCGTCGACGAACAGCTGGGCCCATTCCTCGGGGTCGAACCTCCCGCCGGCCGACTTGAGCTTCGGCGCGAACTGCGTGTGGTGGCCCGCGAGATCGTCGGCCCCGTCGATGAACCAGTGGTACGGCCAGTCGGCCGGGTCGCCGTACGTGTCGATGTGGTGCCTGTTCGCCTTCTGGCCGGGCAGGTACATGTTGCGCGGATACCACTCGCTGTCGTACGCCGGGACGCTGAAGGCACCCCAGTGGAAGTAGATGCCGAACTTGGCGTCCCGGAACCACTCGGGGGCGGCGGGGTGTCTGTTCACGGAGTCCCAGGTCGGTTCGTAGGTTCTCGGCGTGGCGGCCGAGGCACCACCGGCCGCGAACACGTCGGTGGCGGTGGCCGCCACGACGGCTGTGGCGCCCATCAGAAGCCCGCGCCTGCTGATCGATTGCGACATACGTACGAACGTCAGGCATGCGGGCCGCCCGTGTCAACGACTGTACAGGGATGAATGCGGCTGGAGTGAAGAGTGATTAACCCCTTTGTCCGGAAGTACGGCCACATTGACCGATGGATACATCACATGTATTTGTCTCCTACGGTGCCGAGCCGGTCGTCGTAGGTCAGTGAGGGAGAGCGGGGCGCGCGACGAGATCGACCGCGACGCGGACGCCCTCCCGCTGGGCGCGGACGCCCGCCTCGGAGATCGCGGCGACGGCGTATCCGTCCCAGATGCCGGGTCCGGTGACCTCGCCCCGGCGGGTGGCGTCCACCCAGGCCTGGACCTGACGGTCGTAGGCGTCCTCGAAGCGTTCGAGGTAGCCCGGCGTGACGGTGCCGCCCCAGCGTCCGGCCGTGTTGACGAGCATGTCGTGTCCGTCGCCGATGCGGGCCGTGCCGTTCTCGCAGACCGCCTCGGCCTGGACCTGGTAGCCGTAGCGGGCGGTGAGGAAGATCTCGACGTCGGCGACGACGCCGCCGTCGGTCTCGAACACCACGAACTGCGGGTCGCTCAGACCCTGCGGGGCGTAGGCCGACGGCCGGGGCCGCAGCACGGTGACGGCGGTGATCTCCTGGCCGAGCAGCCAGCGGGTGACGTCCATCTCGTGGGCGACGGAGTCGTTGATCGCCATCGCGTCGGTGAACCCGGGCGGCGCCTCGGCGTTGCGGTGCCGGTGGTGCAGCAGCAGCGGCCGGCCCAGCTCGCCGCCGTCCAGCAGGGACTTGAGCCTGACGTACTCGCGGTCGTAGCGGCGCATGAACCCGACCTGCACCCGGCGGTGCCCCAGCCGCCGTTCGGCCTCCAGCAGGCGCAGTGCGGAGGCGGGGTCCGGGGTGAGGGGCTTCTCGCACAGGACGGGCAGGTCGTACTCGAACGCGGTGAGCAGGGCCGCCTCGTGGGCGGGGCCCGGGGAGGCGACGAGGACGGCGTCGACGCCCGGTGCGGCCAGCGCCTGCGCGGTGTCGGCGTAGGCGGCGCAGCCCTCGACGCCGGCGGCGACCGCCTCGGCGCGCTCGGTGTCGAGGTCGACCACGGCGGCCACATGGGCACCGCTGATCACGTCGGTGAGCCGGCGCACATGGTCGGCGCCCATCCGGCCGGTACCGATGACGGCGACGCCGAGCGACGCGGACCGCGCACCGGGTGAGCCCTGCCGAGAACCGGGTGAGCCCTGCGGGGACATGACGTTCCTGCCTCTCGTGACCGCACGGATCCCCTACGGGGAATCGTGTTTTGCCGCACTCCGCTCACAGGTTAGGCTCCCCCGGCACACGGGGGGCGTGTGCACATCAAAGTGGGGGCACGGGGGCATGACCGACGACGTCGCGGATTCCGGAACGGGTGCGGGGGCGGGTCCCGCAGCGGGCGCGAGAGCGGGCTCCGGCAAGGAGATGAGCACGGCGGCCCAGGTGATCTCGGCGGTGGCGACCGTCGGAGTGCTCCTGGGTGGCCTGTGGGCACTGGGAGACCTCCTCGACCAGACGCCCCAGACCCTGGGACCGGCCGCGTGCTCGTCCTCCGACGACGCCTCGCCCGCTCCGCGGGGCAGGGTCTCCGGGGCGCGGCTGTGCACCGCCCTGAACCGCGCCGACCTGCCCGCGCTCCTCGGCACCCCGACCGAGCAGGCGGTGAGCGCGTCGGGCAGCGAGAGCGAGTCGAAGTGGGCCGACGGCACCAAAACGGTCACCCCCGAGGCGAAGGTCGAGCTGGACACCTACGCGGTGGAGCTGTCGGCGTCCTACGAGGACCTCCCGGTCGGCGAGTCGGTCGGCTACCTGGGCGCCGACGCCACGAGCAGGACCGTCCTGGGACACCGGGCGGTCCTGTACTCGGGACAGACCATCGCCATCTCCTTCAGGCTCGACGGCAGCGACGCCGAGTCCGGCCCCGGCGGCGTCGCCCGCCGGCTGCTGGTCGCGACCGACCCGAAGGACAGCGGCAGCACCTACGAAATCGTCATCTGGCGCCAGGACTCCCAACGGCCCGACGACCAGGCCCTGTTCCGGATCGCCGAGAAGGTCCTGCCGACACTCCCGGGCTGGAAACCGGCCGGCTGACCCCTCGTCGTGGCCCGTGACTCCTACGACACGGGCCCGTCGAAGGTGTCGAGCGCCCAGGCACCCGCATGGGGGCCGAACCCGTTCGGCCCCGCCTGCGCGGTCAGTCGGGCGTCGCGGGCACGGGACTCCGGTCCGTCGGGCAGGTGGTAGTCCTCGCCCGCCCGCGCGGATCCGGCCTGCACCCGGGTGGCGGTGGCGAGCCGTCGGCGCACGTACCGGTCCAGCGCGTCGGGAACGTCGGCCGGTGCCGCGCCCGCGAGGCAGTCGCCGAGCACCGCCGCGTCGACCAGGGCCTGGGCCGCGCCCTGCGCGTGGAACGGCACCATCGCGTGGGCGCTGTCGCCGAGCAGGGCGACGCGTCCGACGTTCCAGCGGGCGAGTGGGGCGCGGGTGTGGATGCCGTACCGGAGCACCTCCCCCGCCCGTCCCAGGACCTCGCGCACCCGGGGGTCCCATCCGTCGAACGCGCGCAGGTACTCGCCCGGCTCGGCCCGGGCGGTCCACGACTCCCGCGCCGCCCCGGTACCGACGACGCCGACGACGTTGAGCAGTTCACCGCGCCGCACCCAGTAGTGCACGAAGTGCCGTCCGGGCCCGAGCCAGAGCGCGTACTCCGGGAGGTCCAGTCCGGCCACCTCGGCGGCCGGCAGCAGCGCCCGGTAGGCGGCGGTCCCCGAGTACAGGGCCTCGTCGGCGCCGAACAGCCACCGGCGGGCCCGGGAGCGTACCCCGTCCGCGGCGACGACCAGGTCGGCGGACAGGCGTTCGCCGTCGGCCGTCGTCAGCCACACGGACCTGTCGTCCTGCTCGACGCCGACGGCCACGGTGTCCGGACGCACCGACCCCGGCGGCACGGCGGCGGCCAGAATCCGGTGCAGATCGGCCCGGTGGGTCTGCAGGTACGGCGCCCCGAACGCGTCCTCCACCTCGCGTCCCAGCGGGTAGCCGCAGATCTCACCACCGTCGGACCAGGTGCGAAAGCTCAGCCGGGACGGCCGGTGGGAGCGGGCGGCGACCGCGTCGAGCAGTCCGAGCCGGCGCAGGACGCGGGTGGCGTTGGGCGCGAGCTGGATGCCCGCGCCGATCTCGGTGAACCGCGGCGCCTGCTCGACGAGCGTCACCTCGCACCCGGCGCGCCGCAGACTCAGCGCCGCGGCCAGTCCCCCGATGCCCGCCCCCACGACGATCGCCCGCATGCCCCCACCTCAGGTCGACGTCGTCCCACGCTACCGGCGGGCGAGGACGGGAGGCAGGCGCGCGACGACGGGAAGTCGCCGCGCGCCGGCGCTCAGAGCGGAGTCCGCTCCACCGGGATCCACAGCTCCGCGTCCGCCCGCGCCGCGTCCTCGGACAGCCGGGTCCGCAGGATCTCGGGGCCCGGCCGGCTGCGGTACGGATTGGACGGGAACCACTGGGTGAAGACGTCCCGCCACAGATACTGCAGCGCCTGCGGGAACGGTCCGGAGTTCTCGAACACGGCCCAGGTCCCGGCCGGGACGGTCAGCTCCTCCAGGCCCTCGGGTGCGGCGACGCGGGTCACCGCCCCGTGGAAGTAGTCGAGTTCGGTGCCCTCCGCCCGGCTGTCGTCGAGGTTGTCGCTGACGGAGACGATGCCCCGCGGTTCCTGGTCCGACAGGCTCTCGATGCGCCGCAGCGTCTCCTGGCCGATGCCCCGGATGAAGTCGGCGATCGCCGGGTTCACCCCCTCGTGCACCAGCGGGACCCTCGTCCCCCTCCCGACCACCCGGAACTCCTCCCTGTCCACGACTCGGTATCGCATGCTTCCGCTCCCTTCGACGACGAGGCGGAAGGACATCCGGGGCTGGGACCGCAGAGCCGCCCCGGTCCGCCGGGCCTCCCCGGGGCCGACGCCGTGCAGGGCGCGGAACGCCCGCGCGAACGCCTCCCCCGAGCCGTAGCCGTAGCGCACCGCGATCTCCAGCAGGGTCCGCTCGCCGGACAGCACCTCGGCGCCGGCGACGGTGAGCCGTCGGCGCCGGACGTACTCCGACAGCGGCATGCCCGCGAGCGCGGAGAACATCCGCCGCAGGTGGTACTCCGACGTCACCGCGATCCGCGCCAGGTCGGCGACCTCGATCGGCTGATCGAGACGGTCCTCGATGTGCTCCATGGCCTGGTTGAGCCGTTCCAGCACCCCGGCCTCCTTCCTTTCACCCACCACGCTAGGAAGGAGCCACCCTGCCGCACCCGACATCCTGTGCCCGCTCCGGTCGGGCACGGCGGTGGAGGGGAGCCGCGGGACGGCTCACGGCTCAGCGCCTGGCCAGGGCCAGCAGGCTCAGGCCGAACATCAGCACGCCCAGGGAGGCGAAGGACATCGCGGCCCTCGTCGCCCTCCTCGACCCGTCGGCCGTGCTGACCGCCGACGGAGGCGGCGCGGTCGGCGCCGTCCTGCGCCCGGTCGAGGGCGGTGCGCGCATCGCCCGGTACCTGGTCGCCATCGCCGACATGGCCCCTGGGCTCGAACTCCTGGAGCGGTCGGTCAACGGTGTGCCGGGCCTGGTGGCCCGGCGGGCCGGCATCGTGACGACCGTGGCCGCGTTCGGTGTCTCCGAAGGCCAGGTCACCCGGATCTGGGCGGTCCGCAACCCCGCGAAGCTGCGGCCGTGGGCGCGGGAGGGCGGGCTGTAGGGCACGTGTCCCTCCCCGGCTCCCGCCTCTCGGAGGGGCGCACGACTCGGGCACCGGCGGGCATCTCCCCCACCGGTGCCCGAGGGTGTGTCAGGCGAGGGTGACCTCGACCGGCAGCTTCTTGATGCCGTTGACGAAGTTGGAGCGCACGCGCGGCACGTCGCCGACGAGGCGGATGTCGGCGAGGCGCGGGATCAGCTCCTCGAACATGATGCGGATCTCCGTGCGGGCCAGCAGATTGCCCAGGCACAGGTGCGGGCTGCCCTTGCCGAAGGTGACGTGGTCGTTGTCGGCGCGGGCGACGTCGAAGTCGTACGGGTTGCCGAAGACCGCCTCGTCACGGTTGCCGGAGGCGTACCACATGACGACCTTGTCGCCCTCCTTGACCTGCTTGCCGCCGAGTTCGACGTCACGGGTCGCGGTGCGGCGGAAGTGGTAGACGGGGGACGCCCAGCGCAGGAACTCCTCGGTGGCCGCCGGGATCAGTGACGGGTCCTCCTGGAGGCGGGCCAGCTGCTCCGGGTGCTGGAGCAGGGCCAGCATGGAGTGGGTGATGGTGTGGCGGGTGGTCTCGTTGCCGGCCACGACGAGGAGCAGGAAGTAGTTGTCGAAGTCCTGGGCGGAGAGCGGGACCCCGTCGCGCGGGGTGGTGTTGATCAGCTTGGACACCAGGTCGGTGCCGTCGCCGCCGCGCCGCTGCCGGGCCAGTTCGCGGCCGTACTCGAAGACTTCGAGGGAGGCGGGCGAGCGGAAGGGCAGGTCGCGGTAGCGCTCGCTCTCCGCGCTGTGCAGCAGGACGTCCGCGTAGTCGGGGTCGGTGTTGCCGATGATGCGGTTGCCCCAGTCGATGAGGCGCTGGTTGTCCTCCGGCGGCACGTCCAGGAGCCGGGCGAGGACGTTGATGGGGAAGTCGGCGGAGACGTCGGCGACGAAGTCGAAGGTGCCCTTGGCGAGGGCCGTGTCGAGGGTGCGGGCGGTCAGGCCGCGCAGGAAGTCGGTGTAGCTGTTGATGACGTTCGCGCCGAACTGCCGCTGGATCACGCTGCGCAGCGCGCGGTGGCGGACGCCGTCCAGCTCCAGGATGGAGGCGCGGATCTTGATCTGGTCGTCGTCGACCTCCTCCAGGTTGACGAACCGGGTGGAGGTGAAGGTCTCGGCGTCCCGGTCGACGCGGGCGATGTCGGCGTGCCGGGTCACCGCCCAGAAACCGGAGTTGGGGGCCTCCTCCGGCTGCCAGTGGACCGGGTCCTCGTGGCGCAGGGTGTGGAACATGCGCCACGGGGTGACGCCGTCGGTGAACTTGTCGAGGTCGGCGAGGTCCACGTCGTCCAGCGGCATGGGTTCCTGGACGGCCTCGCGTACGAGGGCGGAGGGAAGGTGGGCGGATGTGGTCATGGCAGTGGTTCTCCCGGGCTTCACAGGTGGTAGGCGTACTCGGTGAACTCCCAGTCGGTGACGTGCCGTTGGAAGCGTTCGACCTCATCGCGCTTGTAGGTGAGGTACGAGGTGGTGAAGTCCTTGCCGAGGATCTCGGTGAGGGCGGTGTCCGCCTCCAGCGCGTCCAGGGCGGCGGGCAGGCTGGTCGGCAGCACGGCCGAGCGGGCGGTGTCGTAGCCGTAGCCCTCCAGCGGGGCGGGGGGTTCCCCACCCGCGCGGACGCCGAGCAGCGCGGCGGCGATCGTGCCGGCGATGAGCAGGTACGGGTTGGCGCCGGCGTCGCCGAGCCGCAGTTCGAGACGGGCTCCGGAGCCGCGCTCGGGCGGGATGCGGACCATGGCGCTGCGGTTGTCCAGGCCCCAGTCGATCAGCCAGGGCGCGAGGGTGTCGGGGCCGAACCGCTTGTAGGAGTTGATCGTGGGGTTGGCGAGGGCGGCGAGGGCCGGGGCGTGGGCGAGGACTCCGGCGACGGCGTGGCGGGCGGTGTCGGAGAGCCCGTACCGGCCCGCGGGGTCGTCGAAGGCGTTGTGGCCCCGCTCGTCGTCGCAGGACAGGTGGAGGTGGAAGCCGGAGCCGCCCGCGTCGTTGAAGGGCTTGGCCATGAAGGTGGCGAGGCGGCCCTCCTTTCGCGCGAGTTCCTTGACGGCGGCCTTGAAGCGGAAGGAGCGGTCGGCGGCCGAGAGGGCCTCTGAATGCGTCAGGTTGATCTCGAACTGGCCGCCGTCGAACTCGTGGTTGCCGTTGGTGACACCGATGCGCAGGTCACGGAGGTGGCGCAGGGTGCGCAGCAGGTGGTTGTCCGGGTCGGCGCGCAGGCCGGCCGTGTAGACGGCTCCGGTGGTGCCCGAGTAGCGCTTGAAGCCGCTCGGGGACGCGGGGTCCTCGTCGCAGAGGAAGTACTCCAGTTCGGGGCCGACGACCGGGCGCAGGCCCTGCTCGGCCGAGCGGGCCAGCACCGAGCGCAGCAGGTCGCGCGGGGACTCGGGGGCGGGTGCCCCGGTGGCCGGGTCGATGGTCTCGCCGAGGCAGGTGGCGACGCCCGGCTCCCACGGCAGGGCGATCAGGGTGTCGAGGTCGGGGCGCACATGGATGTCGGGCAGACCGGCGTCCAGGCCCCCGGCGACGGGGACGACATCGCCCTGCGGGGAGGTGTGGTAGACGGCCCGGCAGAAGGTGAGCCCGTGCTCGCACGCCGTCGGCAGCTGGTCGAGCAGTACGTCGCGGGCACGGTCGGTGCCGATGAGGTCGGGGTAGATCACCCGGACCACGTCGATGCCCTCTGCGGCCAGCCGCTCCTGGTGATGTCCGACGGCCGGCGTTTCAGATGCGCTCACCGTTGTCTCCTAGACGACTGGGGCCGATTGTTTGATGCCAAACGATAAGAACGTCTTCCTCGGCCCGCAAGGGGTCGGCCACAAAAAATTATCCACCTGGACAGGTATTGACCAGGGGGTGGCGGCTTCCTATGTTGTTTGAAGCCAAACGAGATGCTTCGTCATCGGCTTCCACCCCGCCCGACGCCCTGAATCCCAGGAGGACCGGCCATGAAGGTCGTCGTCGACATGAACAAGTGCCAGGACCACGGACAGTGCGTCTTCGCCGCCCCCGACGTCTTCCAGCTCGACGAGAACGGGCGCCTGGCCTACGTCAGCGACCCCGACGACGCGCTCCTCGACGAGGTCGAGGAAGCCGCCGACGTCTGTCCGCTCCAGGCCATCCGGATCGAGGGCTGAGCGCCATGACAGCACGCGTGGTCGTCGCGGGCGCCTCCCTGGCCGGTCTGCGCGCCGCCGAACAGCTGCGGGCCGCGGGATGGACGGGGCCGGTCACCGTCGTCGGCGACGAGCCGCACATGCCCTACAACCGGCCCCCGCTCTCCAAGGAGGTGCTGGCCGGAAAGGCGCCCTTCGAGTCGCTCGCCCTCCGTCCCCGCGCGAGCGTGGCCGACGTGGAGTGGCGGCTCGGCACCAAGGTCGTCGCCGCGCGCCTCGACGAGCGGACCGTCGCACTGGACGACGGCTCGTCGCTGTCCTACGACGCCCTGGTCGTCGCCACCGGCGTGCGGCCCCGCCGCCTGGACTGCCCCGGCCCGCTCGCCGGGCGCCACACGGTCCGTACGCCGGCCGACGCGCAGGGCCTGCGCGAGGAGCTGACCCGGCCCGGTGCCCGGGTGGTCGTGGTCGGCGCCGGGTTCATCGGCTGCGAGGTCGCCGCCACGGCCGTGGGTCTCGGGGTCGCCGAGGTGACCGTGGTCGATCCGCTGCCGCTGCCCATGGTCGGTCCGCTCGGTGACCTACTCGGACGCGCGCTGCTGCGGCGGCACGAGGAGCGCGGGGTGCGGTTCGCGCTCGGCACGGGTGTCGCCGGTTTCGAGGGCGAGGACCGGGTCACGGGTGTGGTGCTCGGCGACGGGACCGTCCTGCCCGCCGACGTGGTGGTGGAGTCGGTCGGCTCTCTCGCCAACGTCGAGTGGCTGGAGGGCAACGGCCTCGATCTGTCCGACGGCGTGCTCACCTGCGAGCAGCTGCGGGTCGGCGGACGCCCCGAGGTGGTCGCCGTCGGCGATGTGGCCCGCTTCCCCAACGCCCGCTACGACGGCGTGCCCCGCCGCGTCGAGCACTGGTCGATCCCCACGGACACCGCCAAGCACGCGGCGAAGGTCCTCACCGGCGCCGAGTTGCCCCCCTTCGCGCCGCTGCCGACGTTCTGGAGCGACCAGCACGACTTCCGCCTGCAGTCCTTCGGCGCACCGGTCCTCGGCCGGGACGACGTACGGGTCCTGGAGGGCGATCCCGCCGGGGACGTCCTGGCCGGCTACCACCACGGCGGCCGGCTGGTCGGGGTCGTCGCGCTCGGCGGCCCCGCCACCGTGTCCGCCGCCGCCCGCCACCGCGCCGAACTGCTCAAGCAGCCCGCCCTCACCGCGTAAGGATCCCCCTGACCATGACCAGTGTCCGTGGATACTTCCACCCCAAGACCGCGAGCGGTGCCTCGTCGCTGATCCCGTCGCCGCCGTGGCGCTACTCGGGCGATCTGCTCACCGTCGAGTACCGCACCGATCCCGCGCGGGTGCGTGAACTGCTGCCGGAGCCGCTGGAACTGGCCGAGGAGGACCCCGGCGCGGTCGCGCTGATCTGGGCCGACTGGCAGTCCTGCTCGGCTTCGGGCGCGGAACTGCTCGACCCGGTGCTCTCCCAGTACAAGGAGGCCTTCGCCGTCGTCCGCTGCCGGTACAAGGGGCTGACCTACTCGCGGTGCGTCCACATCTGGGTCGACAAGGACTTCGCGATCGCGCGCGGGCTGCACCAGGGGTATCCGAAGAAGCTGGGGTCCATCCACCAGACGCGGCCGCACCCCTTCGGACCCGCCCCGCGGATCGAGGCGGGGGCGCGCTTCGGGGCGACGCTTGCGGCCGCCGACCGGCGGCTCGCGCAGACCGTGGTGACGCTGCGGGAACCGTCGGAGACGAACGGGTTCGTGAACGCCCACCCCATGGCGCACCACCGCTGGCTGCCGTCGATCGAGAAGGGCAAGGGCCTGGCGCTGGACGAGCTGATCGAGACCGGCGCCGCCTCCTTCGAGGGCGGTCAGCCGTGGGTCGGCGAGGCCGAGCTGGAGCTTTTCGAGGCGCCGACCGAGGAGTTGGCCCGCCTGTCGGTCGAGGAGCCGATCGCCGCGTACTACCGGCAGGTCGGGGTCGTCTGGGACGGCGGGCGGCTGCTGGAGTCCGGGCTGTCGGGCGCGCTCGCCGAGTAGAGCCGCCGGTCGCGCGCGGGTCGAGTACAGCCGTCGGCGCGGGCCGTCCGTGGCCGGTCGCGTCCACGCGGCCCACCGCCCGTCGCGACACTCCCGCGCCCCCAGCCGAGCGGGTCCGCACCTCTCCCGAGAAGGAATCCTCTTTCATGTCTGACAAAATCACCGTCGCCGGCGTCTCCGTCGACACCCGGCACTGGATCGGCGGGCGGCGGGTCGCCTCCGCCGAGACCTTCACCGACGTCTCCCCCATCGACGGCCGGGTCCTCGGCGAGATCGCCCGCGCCGGGACCGCCGAGGTCGAGGCCGCCGTCGCGGCCGCCCGTGCGGCGTTCCCCGGCTGGGCCGCCACCTCCCCCGCCGAACGCGCCCGCGTCCTGCACGCCGTCGCCGACGGGGTCGAGAAGCGGATCGAGGAGCTGGCGATCGTCGAGACCAACGACAACGGGGCGCTGCTGCGCTCGCACCGGCGGGGTGTGATGCCGCGCGTGGCGCACAACTTCCGGTTCTTCGCCGACTGGCTGCTCACACTGGCGCACGAGGACTTCGACACGCGCGGGCACACCAACAAGGTGAGCTGGGACCCGGCCGGCCCGTCCGTGCTGATCACGCCGTGGAACGCGCCGCTGATGCTGGCCACCTGGAAGGTCGCCCCGGCCCTGGCCGCCGGCAACACGGTGATCCTCAAGCCCGCCGAGTGGACCCCGCTGACCGCCTCGCTGCTGGCGGACATCGCCGCCGAGGCGGGACTGCCCGCCGGAGTGCTCAACGTCGTGCAGGGGTACGGCTCGGAGATCGGTGACGCGCTCACCTCGCACCCGGACGTGCGGCGGATCAGCTTCACCGGGTCGGTGCCCACGGCCAGGCGGATCGCCGCCTCGGCGGCGCCGAACCTCACCCCGCTCAGCCTCGAACTGGGCGGCAAATCACCGCTGGTGGTCTTCGCGGACGCCGATCTGGACCTGGCCGTGGACCTCGCGGTGGAGCAGTACGACAACGCCGGGCAGGTCTGCCTCGCGGCCACGCGGTTCCTGGTCGAGGAGTCGGTCGCCGAGGAGTTCACCGGTCGGTTCGTGGCGAAGGCGTCGGCGCTGAAGCAGGGCGACCCGCGCGAGGAGGCCACCGACATCGGGCCCAACATCCACCCCCGGCAGCTGGAGAAGATCGACGGCTTCGTGCGGCGGGCCGTGGCCGACGGGGCCCGGGCGGTCATCGGCGGGCACCCCGGGCAGGGGCGGTACTACGCGCCCACCCTGCTCACCGATGTCGCCCAGGACTCGGAGATCGTGCAGGAGGAGGTCTTCGGGCCGGTGCTGACCCTGCAGACCTTCACGGGCGAGGACGAGGCGGTCCGGCTCGCCAACGACACCCGCTTCGGACTGGCCGCCACCCTCGTCACCGGTGACACCGAGCGCGCCGCCCGGGTGACCGAGCGGCTGGTGGCGGGCACGGTGTGGGTGAACTGCTTCTTCGTCCGCGACCTCCAGGCCCCCTTCGGCGGCTCCCGGCACTCCGGGGTCGGCCGCGAGGGCGGCACCTGGAGCTTCGACTTCTACTGCGACGTGAAGAACACCGTGACCGCGCCGAACGGATGGAACAACCATGGGTGAGATCGTCGGGGCGGGGCTCCTCGCCCACGTCCCCACCATCGTCCTGCCGCAGGCCGACCGGCTGGAGCTGAACGAGGGCAGGGAGATCACCCTCGTCACCGGCCTGCGGCAGCTGCGCGAGGACGTCTTCTCCCGCGACGACTACGACACCGTCGTGGTCCTCGACTCGCACTGGGCGACGACCGTCGAGTTCGTGGTCACCGCGCAAGCGCGCCGGGCCGGCCTCTTCACCTCCGAGGAGTTGCCGCGCGGGATGTGCCGGATGCCCTACGACTTCCCCGGCGACCCCGAACTGGCCCGGAACATCGAGCGGTTCGCGGACCGGCACGGCACCTGGATCACCGCGATCGAGGACGAGTACCTGCCGATCTACTACGCCACGATCAACCTGTGGAAGTTCCTCGGCGAGGGTCTGCCCGACAAGCGCTGGGTGACCATCGGCGTCTGCCAGACCGGCGACATGGAGGACCATCTGCGGCTCGGGCGGGCGCTCGCCGACGGCATCGCCGCCACCCCCGGGCGACGGGTCCTGCTCATCGCCTCCGGCGCCCTCTCGCACACCTTCTGGCCGCTGCGCCAGCTGCGCGACCACGAGTCCAGCGACCCGGCGCACATCTTCACACCCGAGGCGCGCGAGGCCGACCGCGAGCGCATCTCCTGGTTCAAGGAGGGCCGGCACGACAAGGTCCTCGACACCATGGACGAGTTCTGGAAGTACAAGCCCGAGGCCAGGTTCTTCCACTACCTGATGATGGCGGGCGCGCTCGGCGAACAGGCCTGTGTCGCCAGGGCCCGGCAGTACGGGGAGTACGAGAACTCCATCGGCACCGGACAGGTGCACCTGTGGTTCGACCGCCCGGCCCACGGCTGGACCGGCGACGACAGCGGCGCCACGTCCACGGCCGCCGGCCCGCACGACCCTCACACCCGCGACTAGCCCCACCCCTGGAGCCCTCATGCCCGAGTACCGCCGCATCCTCCTCGACGGGGCCACCGTCGAGGTCACCGTCGACGGCGACGAACTGGTCGCCGGGGACGGCCGCCGCGTCAAGATCGAGGAGGCCCACCACCTCCCGCCGGTCGTGCCGTCGAAGGTGATCGCCGTCCACCTCAACCACCGCAGCCGCGTGGACGAGTTCCGGATCGATCTGCCGCAGACGCCCACCTACTTCCACAAGCCGACCTCCTCCCTCAACGGCCACCGGGGCGCGATCGTCCGCCCCGACGGCTGCAAGTGGCTCAACTACGAGGGCGAGGTCGCCATCGTCATCGGCAGGACCGCCCGGAACATCGCGCCCGAGGACGCGGGCGCGTACATCGCCGGCTACACGATCGCCAACGACTACGGCCTGCACGACTTCCGTGACACCGACGCCGGTTCGATGCTGCGGGTGAAGGGCTCCGACACCCTGTGCCCGCTCGGCCCCGGGCTCGTCACCGACTGGGACTTCCGTGGCAAGCGGCTGCGGACGTACGTCAACGGCGAGGTCGTCCAGGACGGCACGACGGACGAGATGAAGTGGGACATGCACTACCTCGTCGCCGACATCGCCCGCACGATCACGCTGTACCCGGGTGACGTCCTGCTCTCCGGCACCCCGGCCAACTCCCGGCCCGTCCGGCCCGGCGACGTCGTCGAGGTGGAGGTGGAGGGCCTCGGCCGGCTCACCAACCACGTCGTCACCGGCCCCACCCCGGTCCGCGCCGACGTCGGCGCACAGCCCACCGAGTCCGAGGAAGTCCTGTCCACGGCGCTCGGCGGCGACTGGGAGTTCCGTGGCGTCCGCCCGCCCCGGCGGTGATCCCGGCGGCGAGAGGGGAGGGCGGCGGGCCGGAGGCAGGCGGGTAGGGTCACGCGCATGACCGACTCCGCCGACGTCCCCAAGAGCCGACGGCCGCGCAAGCGCCTCCACTACGGCGAGGGGCGGGAAGCCCTGCTGAACGCCGCCGTACGCGTGGTGGCGCGGGGCGGGCTGCGCCGGCTCACCTACCGGGCCGTCGCGGAGGAGGCGGGGGTCACCCACGGGCTCGTCGTGCACCACTTCGGCTCGCGCGACGCCCTGATCGAGGAGGCCCTCGCCCACACCATCCGCTCCTCGCTCGACACCAGCTCCCTGGAACCGGGCACCGGCGAGGTCGCCGACTTCTCCGTCGGGCTGTCGGAGATGGTCACGGCCGACCCGGACACCCAGGCGTTCCAGTACGAGCTGCTGCTGGAGTCCCGGCGGCGGCCGGAGCTGCTGCCCCAGATCCGCGAGCTGTACGACGAGTACTTCGACGCCGCCCGGCGCGAGCTGGGCCGGATACTGCCGGCCGGCGCCGACAAGGCGCTCGCCCGGCTGGTCTTCGCCGCGCTGGACGGTCTCGTCCTGCACCAGCTCGTCTTCGACGAGCCGGAGGTCACGGAACGGGCCGTGGAGGAGCTGCGCACGCTCCTGCGGCTGCTCCACGCCGACGGCGACGCCTCCGACGACGGCGAGGCCTCCGACGCCTCCGCCACCTCCGACGACCAGGACGCGTACGACGCCGACGAAGCCCGCGCATAGCCGCTGACCTCACCGGTCATGGCCCCGGACGTGCCGCGTCCGGGGCTTTTCGCCATGCCCGTACGGGGCGTGAGAAGCCTGCGGAAAATCTTCACGAGACCCCTTGCCAAACGGATAGTTCGAGCCCACGATGAGGCAATTCGTTTGGGCCTAAACGAACCCCATCCCTCCCCGTCCCCGACAGGTGATCCGAGTGGACAGTCAGACGGCGGTCGCCCCGCACCCCTCGCACGAACCATCCCCGGCAGACAGGCTCAAGCCCGACTCCCTCGGCGTCCTGGGCATCCTCTTCTTCGTCCTGTCCGCCCAGGCCCCACTGACCGGCATCGCCGGAGCCGTGCCCATCGCCGTGGTCATCGGCAACGGGGCCGGCGTCCCCGCCGCCTACATCGCGGCCGGCGTCGTGATCCTGCTGTTCTCCATCGGCTTCGTCACCATGGGCCGCCACGTCGTGGACGCCGGCGCCTTCTACACGTACATCGGCAAGGGCCTGGGCCGCCCGACCGGCTCCGGCAGCGCCGGCGTCGCGCTCTTCGCCTACTGCGCCATCCAGGCCGCGATGTACGGCCTCTACGGCGCCACGGTCAGCGGCCTCGTCGAGACGTACGCCGACGTGCGGATCGCCTGGTGGGTGTGGGCGCTGGTCACCATGGTGGTGGTCCAGGTCCTCGGCGCCGCCGGGATCGAGATGGGCGCCAAGCTGCTGGCGGTGTTCGTCCTGGCGGAGTTCAGCATCCTGATCGCCTTCGCCCTCGTGACCTTCTTCAAGGGCGGCGGACCCGAGGGGCTCGGCCTCGCCGACAGCTTCTCGCCGGACGCGGCGCTCCAGGGCGCTCCCGGGGTGGCGCTGATGTTCGCCGTGGCGTCGATGTTCGGCTTCGAGGCGACCGCCATCTACGGCGAGGAGGCCAAGGAGCCGAGGAAGACGGTCCCGCGCGCCACCTACCTGTCGGTCGCGGTGGTCACCGGCTTCTTCGCCTTCACCTCCTGGATGCTGGTCTCCGCGCACGGCGCCTCCCGGGCGACGGCGGAGGCGGGCAAGGCCCTGGAGAGCGGCGACGCGGCGGGCTGGGTCTTCGCCCCCATCGCGGCGGAGTTCGGCGCGTGGACCGGCGACGTGCTGCCCGTCCTGCTGGCCACCTCGCTGTTCGCCGGGATCCTGGCGTTCCACAACTCCGCCAACCGCTACCTGTTCTCCCTGGGCCGCGAAGGGCTGCTGCCGCGCGGACTGACCTCCCTCAACCGGCGTCACTCCCCCTGGGCGGCCGGCCTCGTCCAGACCGTGATCGCGGCGGGCCTGGTCGTCCCGTTCGCGCTGCTGGGCAAGGATCCCGTGCTGACGCTGTTCTCCTGGTTCAGCGGGGTGGCCGTCCTCGCGATGATGCTCCTGTACTTCCTGACGTCCGTGTCCGTGGTCGTCTTCTTCCGCCGCTCCCGTGCCGACACCCGGCCCTGGAACACGCTGATCGCACCCGTCCTGGGCGCCCTCGGCATCGCCTGGGCGATCTGGCTGATCATCGAGAACTTCACCACGCTCATCGGCGGCGACCCGACCACCGCCGTGTGGCTGCAGCTGACCGTGCCCGCGGTGCTGGCGCTGGGTCTGGGCGCGGCCTGGGTGACCCGGAACCGGCAGCCGGCCACGGACTGATCTCCGCCCGACTCCACCGATTCGAACCCCGCCCACGGAAACCCCGCACACAGAACAGCAAGAGGAGAGCCGATGCCCGCCGCCCTCGCCCACGACGACCTGCTCCGTCGCGCCAAGGAGCTGGCCCTCCCCAGCCGGCACCACATCGACGGGGTGGACGAGCCGGGCGGGGGCGCCTCCTTCGCCGTCGTGTCACCCCGTGACGGTCAGGTCCTCGTCGAGGTCGCCGACGCGCACAGCGCCGAGGTCGACCTGGCCGTGGCCGCCGCCCGCCGCGCCTTCGACTCGGGCCCCTGGCCCCGCCTGGCACCCGCCGACCGAGGCCGGATCCTGCTCCGCGTCGCCGAACTCCTGGACGAACAGCGGGAGAAGCTCGCCCTGACCATCACCCTGGAGATGGGCAAGCCGTTCACGGAGGCGCACGACATCGAGCTGCGCGCCGCGATCACCACCTTCCGCTGGTACGGGCAGCTGGCCGACAAGCTCACCGACGAGTCGCCCCACACCTCCCCCGACGCCCTGGCCCTGGTCACCCGCGAGCCCGCGGGCGTCGTGGGCGCGGTGGTGCCGTGGAACTTCCCCCTGACCCTCGCGAGCTGGAAGGTCGCCCCGGCGCTGGCGGCCGGCTGCACGGTCGTCCTGAAGCCCTCGGAGAACTCCCCGCTGTCCGCCCTGCTGCTGGGCCGGATCGCCACCGAGGCCGGGCTGCCGCCGGGCGTCCTCAACGTCGTCACCGGGGACGGGCCGACGGCCGGGCGGGCGATCGGCCTGCACCCCGATGTGGACGTGCTGGCCTTCACCGGCTCCACGGCGGTGGGCCGGCACTTCCTGCACTACGCCGCCGACTCCAACCTCAAGCGGGTCTGGCTGGAGCTGGGCGGCAAGTCGCCGAACATCATCCTTCCCGACGCCCCCGACCTGGAGAAGGCCGCCGCCACTGCGGCCTGGGGCATCTTCTTCAACCAGGGCGAGATGTGCACCGCCCCCTCCCGGCTCCTGGTGCACTCCTCCGTCGCCGAACGCGTCACCGACGCGATCGTGACCCGTGCCCGGGAGCTGCGTGTCGGCGACCCGCTGGACCCGGCCACCGAGATGGGCGCCCTGGTCCGCGAGGCCCACCTCGAACGGGTCCTCGGCCACATCCGCGCGGGTGTCGACGACGGCGCCCGCCTGCGGGCCGGCGGCGCACGCACGCTGACCGACACCGGCGGCAGCTATCTGCGGCCCACCGTCTTCGACCGGGTCGACCCCGGTATGCGGCTGGCCCGCGAGGAGATCTTCGGCCCCGTGCTGTCCGTCCTCACCTTCGACGACCTCGACGAGGCCGTGACGCTCGCCAACGGCACCGAGTACGGCCTCGCCGCCGGCCTGTGGACCTCCGACCTGTCCACCGCCCACAAGGTCTCGCGCGCGCTGCGGGCCGGCACGGTCTGGGTCAACTGCTACGAGGAGGGGGACCTGACCGTCCCCTTCGGCGGCATGAAGCAGTCGGGCAACGGCCGCGACAAGTCCGCCCACGCCATCGAGAAGTACACCGAGCTGAAGACCACCTGGATCCAGCTGTGACCCGGCCCCTGATAGCCCTGCCCGCCCGTTTCTCCGCCACGACCTCCGCGCTGCGGTACGCCGCCGAGGTCAACGCGCGCGCCCTGATCGAGGCCGTCTGGCGGGCGGGCGGCGAACCCGCGAGCATCCACCCGGCCGAGGGCGACACGGCAGCCCGCCTGGCCCGCTTCGACGGCGTCCTCCTGCCCGGCGGCGGCGACCTCGCACCGCACCGCTACGGCGCGACGGACACCCACGCCAGCGTGTACGACGTGGACGACGTCCAGGACACCTTCGACCTCCGGGTCGCCCGCGCCGCCCTGGAGTCGGGCATCCCGCTGCTGGCGGTCTGCCGGGGCCTCCAGGTCGTCAACGTCGCCCTCGGCGGCACCCTGGAACAGGACATGGGCGGTCCCGAGCGCGAACACCGCCACCTCGTGCACCCGGTGGCGCTCCGGCGCGGCACGCTGCTGGAGCAGGCGACCGGAGCGCGGAAGGCGGAGGCGTCCTGTTACCACCACCAGCGGGTGGACCGGCTGGGCGAGGGGCTGGAGGTCACCGCCCGCGCCGCCGACGGGACGACGGAAGGACTCGAACTCCCCGGCGCCACCGGCTGGTTCACCGCCGTGCAGTGGCACCCCGAGGACACCGCCGAAGAGGACCCCGTGCAGCAGGCCCTCTTCGACGCCCTCGTCCGGGCCGCCGGCGCCCGGCGTCAGTCCTCGCCGCCCTCCAGGTCGCCCTCGGCCTCCAGGTAGACCTGACGCAGCCCCTCCAGCACCGCCGGGTCGGGCTTCTCCCACATGCCGCGCGACTCCGCCTCCAGCAGCCGCTCGGCGATGCCGTGCAGGGCCCAGGGGTTGGCCTGCTGGAGGAACTCGCGGTTGGTCTCGTCGAGGACATAGGTCTCGGTGAGCTTGTCGTACATCCAGTCGGCGATCACGCCCGTGGTGGCGTCGTAGCCGAACAGGTAGTCGACGGTGGCGGCGAGTTCGAAGGCGCCCTTGTAGCCGTGGCGGCGCATCGCCTCGATCCACTTGGGGTTGACCACCCGGGCGCGGAACACCCGGGACGTCTCCTCGACCAGGGTGCGGGTGCGGACCGTCTCGGGGCGGGTGGAGTCGCCGATGTACGCCTCGGGTGCCGTGCCGCGCAGGGCGCGGACGGTGGCCACCATGCCGCCGTGGTACTGGAAGTAGTCGTCGGAGTCGGCGATGTCGTGCTCGCGGGTGTCGGTGTTCTTCGCGGCCACCTCGATCCGCTTGTACGCGCTCTCCATCTCCTCGCGGGCCGGGCGGCCGTCCAGTTCCCGGCCGTAGGCGTAGCCGCCCCACACCGTGTAGACCTCGGCGAGGTCGGCGTCGGTGCGCCAGTCGCGGGAGTCGATGAGCTGGAGCAGTCCGGCGCCGTACGTGCCGGGCCGGGAGCCGAAGATACGGGTGGTGGCCCGGCGTTCGTCGCCGTGGGAGGCGAGGTCGGCCTGGACGTGGGCGCGGACGTGGTTGGCCTCGGCCGGCTCGTCCAGGGACGCGGCGAGGCGTACGGCGTCGTCGAGCAGCCCGATGGTGTGCGGGAACGCGTCGCGGAAGAAGCCCGAGATGCGCAGGGTGACATCGACGCGCGGACGGCCCAGTTCCTCGGCGGGGACGGCCTCCAGGCCGGTCACGCGGCGGGAGGCGTCGTCCCAGACCGGGCGGACGCCGAGCAGGGCGAGCGCCTCGGCCACGTCGTCGCCGGACGTGCGCATGGCGCTGGTGCCCCACAGGGAGAGGCCGACGGAGGTGGGCCATTCACCGTTGTCGGCGCGGTAGCGCTCCAGCAGGGAGTCCGCGAGCGCCTGGCCGGTCTCCCAGGCGAGGCGGGAGGGGACGGCCTTGGGGTCGACGGAGTAGAAGTTGCGGCCCGTCGGCAGGACGTTGACCAGGCCCCGCAGTGGGGAGCCCGAGGGGCCCGCCGGGACGAAGCCGCCGTTCAGGGCGTGGACGACGTGGTGGAGTTCGGCGGTGGTGGCCTTCAGGCGCGGGACGACCTCGCGGGCGGCGAACTCCAGGATGGCCGTGACCTGTTCGCCGTGCTCGTCGGGCACGGAGTCCGGGTCCCAGCCCAGCTCCTCCATCCGCTCGACCAGGGCGCGGGCCTTGGCCTCCGCCTCGTCGGCGGTCGTGCGGGTGGCGGCGGACTCGTCGAGGCCGAGCGCCTCGCGCAGACCGGGCAGGGCGGTGGTACCGCCCCAGATCTGGCGGGCGCGCAGGATGGCGAGGATCAGGTTGACGCGGTCGGCGTCGGCCGGCGGGGTGCCGAGGACGTGCAGACCGTCGCGGATCTGGGCGTCCTTGACCTCGCAGAGCCAGCCGTCGACGTGCAGGAGGAAGTCGTCGAAGCCGTCGTCCTCCGGGCGGTCGTCGAGGCCGAGGTCGTGGTCGAGGCGGGCGGCCTGGATGAGGGTCCAGATCTGGGCGCGGATCGCGGGCAGCTTCGCCGGGTCCATGGAGGAGATCTGGGCGTACTCGTCGAGGAGTTGCTCCAGGCGCGCGATGTCGCCGTAGGAGTCCGCGCGGGCCATCGGCGGGACCAGGTGGTCGACGAGGGTGGCGTGGACGCGGCGCTTGGCCTGGGTGCCCTCGCCGGGGTCGTTGACCAGGAACGGGTAGATCAGGGGCAGGTCGCCGAGGGCGGCGTCGGGGCCGCAGGCGGCGGACAGGCCCGCGTTCTTGCCGGGCAGCCACTCCAGGTTGCCGTGCTTGCCCAGGTGGATCATCGCGTCGGCGCCGAAGCCGCCGTCGTCGGCGCGGGCCGCGATCCAGCGGTAGGCGGCCAGGTAGTGGTGCGAGGGCGGCAGGTCCGGGTCGTGGTAGATCGCGATCGGGTTCTCGCCGAAGCCGCGCGGCGGCTGGATGAGGATCAGCAGGTTGCCGAAGCGCAGGGCCGCGAGGACGATGTCGCCCTCCGGGTTGGCGCTGCGGTCGACGAACATCTCGCCGGGCGCCGGGCCCCAGTGCTCCTCGACGGCCGTGCGCAGTTCCTCGGGGAGCGTGGCGTACCAGCGGCGGTAGTCGGCCGCCGGGATACGGACCGGGTTGCGGGCCAGCTGCTCCTCGGTGAGCCAGTCCTGGTCGTGGCCGCCGGCCTCGATGAGGGCGCGGATCAGCTCGTCGCCGTCGCCGGAGGCCAGGCCGGGTACGTCGGCGCCCCCGAAGTCGTAGCCCTCCTCGCGCAGGCGGCGCAGCAGGGCGACCGCGCTGGCGGGGGTGTCCAGGCCGACCGCGTTGCCGATGCGGGAGTGCTTGGTCGGGTAGGCGGACAGGACGAGCGCGAGGCGCTTGTCGGCGTTGGGGATGTGCCGAAGCCGCGCGTGGCGTACGGCGATGCCGGCGACGCGGGCGGCGCGCTCGGGGTCGGCGACGTAGGCCGGGAGGCCGTCCTCGTCGATCTCCTTGAAGGAGAACGGGACGGTGATCAGGCGGCCGTCGAACTCGGGGACGGCGATCTGGCTGGCCGCGTCGAGCGGGGAGACGCCCTCGTCGCTCTCCTCCCAGGCGGAGCGCGAGCCGGTCAGGCACAGGGCCTGGAGGATCGGTACGTCGAGGCCGGTGAGGGCGCCCGCGTCCCAGGACTCGTCGTCGCCGCCCGCCGACGCCTCGGCGGGCTTGGTGCCGCCCGCGGCGAGCACCGTGGTCACGATGGCGTCGGCGGCGCGGAGTTCCTCGATCAGCTCGGGCTCGGGGGCGCGCAGGGACGCCACGTACAGCGGGAGCGCGCGGGCGCCCGCGTCCTCGATCGCCTCGCACAGGGCGCCCACGAAGGCGGTGTTGCCGCTCATGTGGTGAGCCCGGTAGTAGAGCACGGCGACGGTCGGACCGTCGGTGTCCGCGGCCTCCCGGGGCAGCGGGCCCCACGAGGGGGCGGGCGCGGGCGCGTCGAAGCCGTGGCCGGTGAGCAGGACGGTGTCGGAGAGGAAGCGGGCCAGCTGCTCCAGGTTGGCGGGGCCTCCGTGGGCGAGATAGGCGTGGGCCTCGGCGGCGATGCCGACCGGGACCGTGGAGGCGGCCATCAGCTGGGCGTCGGGGGCCTGTTCACCGGTGAGGACGACGACCGGGCGGCCGTCGGCGAGCAGCAGGTCGAGGCCGTCCTGCCAGGCCCGGATGCCGCCGAGGAGGCGGACGACGACCAGACCGGCGCCGTCGAGGAGGTCCGGCAGGTCCTCCAGCGCGAGCCGGGAGGGGTTGGCGAAGCGGTACGGGACCGGGCCGACGGCCGCGCGGGCGCTGAGCAGGTCGGTGTCGGAGGTCGACAGGAGCAGGACGTGGGGCTGCGTCGAGCGCTCCCCGGGCGATGGCTGCATGCGGCTGCTGGCCTTCCTCGGGGTCCGCGCCCCGGGCGGTGTCGGATCGGAGTCTCCCCTGCTCGGACGGGCCGAGGGGTACGGGGAAGGGAGTTCCTGACTTGCCCGCCCCTCCTGGGACGGACTCACAGTGGCGGGACCGCGCCGGACTCGCACCGGCTTCCTCCCCTAGGGTCTGTCGTCACGTTCCCGTCTGCCCCGCGACGCCTGGCACGCACTCTCGCCGCACCGGGCGAAAGCCCAAGTACGTCCAGTACGAGGTCTTTCGCCCGGCACGCCGAGAGCACGCACCAGACGCCGCGGGGCCGCCCTTCGGGCGACGACGGGAATGTGACGACAGACCCTAGCGCCGTGGTGGCGTCGGCGGACCGGATGATCCGCCAAGCAGCATAGTAAGGGTCGCCTCAAAAGGGCGGAGAGTACGTCCCCGATGCCGGTGGGTATGCTCGCGGCCATGTCCACGCCTCCCGTCCGATCATCGTCCCAGGCCACGGCGGTCACACGGGACCGTGGCGACGCCTGCCCGGGGACGCTGCGGCTGCACGCGGCGGACGACGGGGCGCTGGCCCGGGTCCGGGTGCCCGGTGGGGTGCTGACCGTCCGCCAGGCCGAGGCGCTCGCGGAGGCGACCCGGCGGCTCGGGGACGGTGATCTTCACCTCACCTCACGCGGCAACGTGCAACTGCGGGGGCTCGCCGACGGCTGCGGGGGCGCGCTGGCCGAGGCACTGGACGCGGCCGGGCTGCTCCCCTCCCCCGCGCACGAACGGGTGCGCAACATCGTCGCCTCCCCGCTGTCCGGTCTCGACGGGCGGGGCCTGCGGGACGTACGGCCCTGGCTGTCGGGCCTCGACGATGCACTGTGTGCGAGCGAGGCGGCACGGGAGTTGTCCGGCCGGTTCCTGTTCGCGCTCGACGACGGGCGGGGGGACGTGAGCGGGCTCGACGCCGACGTGACCCTGCGGGCGGAGGCGGACGGCCGCGCGCGCTTGAGCCTCGGCACGGCCGCCGAGGCCCTGTCGGTCTCCGGCGAGGACGCGCCCCGGGCCGCGCTGACGGCCGCCGAGACCTTCCTGGCGGCGGCGCGGGAGGGCGGGTCCCGCGTCTGGCGCGTGGCCGAACTCCCGCTCCCGGACGGGCTGTTCCCCCTGGTCCGGGACCGTCTGGCCGCCACCGGGATCGAGGCGGTGAGCCGGCCGCGTACGGCCACCGGGCCGGGCCCGGCCGAGGGTCCGCCCCCCGGAGCCGTGGGCGAGGCCCTGTCCGTACACGCCCCCCTCGGCCGCCTCACCGCCCCCCAGTGGCGGGAGTTGACCGCTCTCGCGTCCACGACCGCCCGCCGTGAACTGCGGCTGACGCCCTGGCGCGGAGTCGTGGTCCCGGTTCCGGGCCTGGGCGAGGAGCGGGCGGCCGACGCGCTCGCCCGGCTGTCCGGGACCGGTCTCGTCACCGATCCCGCCTCCCCCTGGCTCCGCGTCGGCGCCTGCATCGGGCGGCCCGGCTGCGCCAAGTCCCTGGCGGACGTACGGGCGGACGCGACCACGCACCTCGACGCGGCACGGCACGGCGGCGGCCTGCCCCTGTACTGGTCCGGCTGCGAGCGCCGCTGCGGACATCCCCGGGGCGAACGCGTCGACGTGGTGGCCGTGCCGGACGGTGGCTACCGGCTCTCCCGCACCGCCCCCGGACACGACCCCCGGACCGCGCCCCTGGAGGATGCCTCCCGACTCGCCACCGCCCTGGAGGAGATCACCTCGTAGGCCGCAGACGAGCACGACCCGCACCGACGACACCCGTACGACGACCGAGAGCAGCGAGAAGACCACCGTGACCACCTACGACTACGAGAAGGACGGCCCGGCGATCTACCGGCAGTCCTTCGCCACCATCCGCGCGGAGGCGGACCTCGCGGCCCTGCCCGCCGACGTCAGCCAGGTCGCGGTACGGATGATCCACGCCTGCGGAATGGTCGACCTCGTACGGGACCTGGCGTACACCCCCGACGTGGTGGCACGCGCCCGCGAGGCCCTGCGTGCCGGGGCACCGATCTTCACCGACGTCAAGATGGTGGCCAGCGGGGTGACCCGCAAGCGGCTGCCCGCCGACAACGACGTGCTGTGCACGCTCTCCGCCCCGGGCGTGCCCGAACTGGCGGCGAAGCTCGGCACCACGCGCAGCGCCGCCGCGCTGGAGCTGTGGCGGGACCGGCTGGAGGGGTCGGTCGTGGCGGTCGGCAACGCGCCCACCGCGCTGTTCCGGCTGCTGGAGATGATCGAGGAGGGCGCGCCCCGGCCCGCCGCCGTCATCGGCGTGCCGGTCGGGTTCGTGGGCGCCGCCGAGTCCAAGGACGCGCTCGCCGCGCACCCCTCGGGCCTGGAGCACATCGTCGTACGCGGCCGGCGGGGCGGAAGCGCCATCGCCGCCGCCGCGCTCAACGCGATCGCGAGTGAGGAAGAGTGAGCGGCAAGCTGTACGGGGTCGGGCTCGGCCCCGGGGACCCGTCCCTGATGACCGTCCGGGCCGTCGAGGTGATCTCCGAGGCGGATGTGATCGCGTATCACAGCGCCCGGCACGGCCGTTCCATCGCGCGCTCGATCGCCGCGAAGCACCTGCGCGCCGACCACATCGAGGAGCGACTGGTCTACCCGCTGACGACGGAGACCACCGACCACCCGGGCGGCTACAAGGGCGCGATGGAGGAGTTCTACGCGCAGGCGTCGGCCCGGCTGGCCGCGCATCTCGACGCGGGCCGCACGGTCGCGGTCCTCGCGGAGGGCGACCCGCTCTTCTACGGCTCCTACATGCACATGCACAAGCGGCTCGTGGACCGCTACGACACCGAGGTCGTCCCCGGTGTCACCTCCGTGTCGGCCGCCGCCGCCCGGCTGGGCACACCGCTCGTCGAGGGCGAGGAGGTGCTGACCATCCTGCCGGGCACCCTGCCCGAGGAGGAGCTGACCGCACGGCTCGCCGCGACCGACGTGGCCGTGGTGATGAAGCTGGGGCGGACCTTCACCAAGGTCCGCGGCGCGCTGGAGAGTTCGGGCCGGCTCGGCGAGGCCCGCTATGTCGAGCGGGCCACCATGCCCGGGGAACGCATCGGCGAACTGGCGGACGTGGACCCGGAGTCGGTGCCGTACTTCTCGGTGGCCGTGCTGCCCAGCCAGGTCGACACCGAGCGGCCCGAGGCCCGGGAGCGGGGCGAGGTCGTCGTGGTCGGCACCGGGCCCGCCGGGCCGCTGTGGCTGACGCCGGAGACGCGGGGCGCGCTCGCCGCCGCCGACGACCTGGTCGGCTACACCACCTACCTGGACCGGGTGCCCCGGCGCGCGGGGCAGGTACGGCACGGCTCGGACAACCGGGTCGAGTCGGAGCGCGCCGAGTTCGCCCTCGATCTGGCCCGGCGCGGGCGGCGGGTCGCGGTCGTCTCCGGGGGCGACCCGGGGGTCTTCGCCATGGCGACGGCCGTGCTGGAGGTCGCCGCGCAGGAGGAGTACGCGGACGTGCCGGTGCGCGTGCTGCCGGGGGTGACCGCCGCCAACGCGGCCGCCGCCCGCGCGGGCGCCCCGCTCGGCCACGACTACGCCACGCTCTCCCTCTCCGACCGGCTCAAGCCCTGGGAGGTCATCGCCGAGCGGCTGCGGGCGGCGGCCTCGGCGGACCTGGTGCTGGCCCTGTACAACCCGGGCTCGCGCAGCCGTACCTGGCAGGTGGGCAAGGCGCGTGAGCTGCTGCTGGAGCACAGGGCTCCGGACACCCCGGTGGTGGTCGCCCGGGACGTGGGCGGCTCCGGCGAGTGCGTACGGATCGTACGGCTGGCCGACCTGGACCCGGCCGAGGTCGACATGCGGACCATTCTGCTGGTCGGCTCCTCGCAGACGCGGATGGTCCGGCGCGGGGACGGAGAGCAGATCGTGTGGACGCCCCGCCGGTACCCGGAGGCGTGAGCGGAGGGGAAGCGCGGGCGTGAGCGGGGCGAAGGCCCGTGCGGCGGTCGGGGGTCAGCGGGCGTGGAGGCGCTCGCCCACCCAGCGGGCCGCGGCCTCCGGGTCCGGCACCACGCTGACGCCCTCGGGCGCGGGGGGCCTGCGCACCACGACCACGGGCACCCCGGCCTCCCGGGCGGCGGTCAGCTTCGGCGCGGTCGCGGCACCTCCGCTGTCCTTCGTCACGACGACGTCGACGCGATGGTGCCGCAGGAGGTCCCGCTCCCCGTCGAGGGTGAAGGGGCCCCGGTCGAGCAGTACCTCCGTCCGGGCCGGGTACGGGGCCTCGGGCGGGTCCACGGACCGGACGAGGAACCACAGGTCGTCCAGGGCGGCGAACGCGGCCAGGCCCATGCGCCCGGTGGTGAGGAACACGCGGCGCCCGAGCGTGGGCAGCAGCCGCGCCGCCTCCGCCAGTGAGCCGACGTCGTGCCAGTCGTCGCCGGTGGCCGGGACCCAGCCGGGCCGGCGCAGCGCGAGCAGGGGAACATGGGTGGTGGCGGCAGCCCGTGCCGCGTGGAAACTCATGGTCCCGGCGAAAGGATGGGTGGCGTCGATGAGCGCGTCCACCCGGTGCTCGCGCAGCCAGGCGGCCAGCCCCTCGGCCCCGCCGAAGCCGCCGACGCGGACCTCGCCCGGGGGCAGCCGGGGGCTCGCCACCCGTCCGGCGAGGGAGCTGGTCAGCCGCAGGCCCGGGGTGCCGTGCAGCAGTTCGGCCAGGCGGCGGGCCTCCGTGGTTCCGCCGAGTATCAGTACGTGCATGGAAGTCCGGGTCCGATCATGAGCAGTGACGAGAAGCAGCGTGCCGACGGGGGCGGGGGTGCGGCGAAGGGCGGTCGCGCGGCCCAACTCAAGCACACCGGTCTGCGGCCCGGCTGGACCACCGGCGCCTGTGCGACGGCCGCCACGACGGCGGCGTACACCGCGCTGCTGACCGGCGAGTTCCCCGACCCGGTGACCATCACCCTGCCGAGGGGGCAGAGGCCGTCGTTCGCGCTGGCCGTGGAGGAGCTGACCGGCGAGAGCGCGACGGCGGGGATCGTGAAGGACGCGGGCGACGACCCGGACGTCACGCACGGCGCGCTGGTCCGGGTCACCGTACGGCGACTGCCCGCCGGGGCGGGGGTGGTCTTCCGGGCCGGTCCCGGGGTCGGGACGGTCACCCGTCCGGGTCTGCCCCTGCCCGTCGGGGAACCGGCCGTGAACCCGGTCCCCCGACAGATGATGCGGGACCACGTCGCCGAGGTCGCGGCCCGGCACGGCGGCACGGGCGACGTCGAGATCACCGTCGGCGTCGACCACGGCGAGGAGATCGCCCGCTCCACCTGGAACCCGCGCCTGGGCATCCTCGGCGGGCTGTCCATCCTGGGGACGACCGGGATCGTCGTCCCGTACTCCTGCTCGGCGTGGATCGACTCCATCCGGCGGGGCGTCGACGTGGCGCGGGCGGCCGGGCGTACGCATCTCGCCGGGTGCACGGGGTCGACGTCGGAGAAGACGGTCGTCGCCGCGTACGCGCTGCCCGAGGACGCTCTGCTGGACATGGGTGACTTCGCGGGCGCGGTCCTCAAGTACGTGCGCCGCCACCCCGTGGAGCGGCTGACGATCTGCGGTGGTTTCGCCAAGCTCTCCAAGCTCGCCGCCGGCCATCTCGACCTGCACTCCGCCCGCTCCCAGGTCGACAAGGGCTTCCTCGCGGACCTCGCCCGACGCGGTGGCGCGGACGAGGCGCTGGCCGCCGAGGTGGCCGGGGCCAACACCGGGCTCGCCGCGCTCCAGCTGTGCGCGGCGGCCGGGGTGCCGCTCGGCGACCTGGTCGCGGTGGCGGCGCGCGACGAGGCCCTGTCCGTGCTGCGGGGCGCGCCCGTCGCGGTCGACGTCATCTGCATCGACCGCGCGGGGGCGATCGTGGGCCGCAGCGAGGTCCGCTGAGTGCGGGGGCCGGCTCGGGTGCGTCGTCGGGTGCGGGTCCGGTGGGGCTTCTCGCGCAGTTCCCCGCGCCCCCGAAAAGCAGGGGCTGCGCCCCATGCTTTTCGAGCCCGAAGGGCCGTCGCTCCCAGGCCCGCAGGGCCGTGTCCTTCAGGCCCGCAGGGCCTGGGCTTCCAGGGGCGCGGGGAACTGCGTGACCAGCCCCCACTCACCCGCACCCGACAACGCACCCACCCCGCCCGTCAACACCCGTGCCGGTCCCGCTCCGGCGAGTACAGGTGGCTGTCCCGGAACTGCTCCGCCCCCAGCGTCCGCCCGACCATGATCACAGCCGTACGCAGCACACCCGCCGCCTTCACCTGCCCGGCGATCTCCTCCAACGTCCCCCGGAGGATCAGCTCGTCGGGCCGCGAGGCATACGCGACGACCGCGACAGGACAGTCCGCCCCGTAGTGCGGCACAAGCTCCTCGACGACCCGGTCCACGTACCGCGCCGCCAGGTGCAGCACGATCAGCGCCCCGCTCCGGCCGAGCGTGGCCAGATCCTCACCCGCCGGCATGGCCGTGGCCCGCTGCGCGATCCGCGTGAGGATGACGGTCTGCCCGACCGTGGGCACGGTCAGCTCCCGCTTCAGCGCCGCCGCCGCCGCGGCGAACGCGGGCACCCCCGGCACCACCTCGTACGGCACTCCCGCCGCGTCCAGCCGCCGCATCTGCTCGGCGACCGCGCTGAACACGGACGGGTCCCCCGAGTGCAGCCGGGCCACGTCGTGACCCTCCTCGTGCGCGCGCACCAGCTCGGCGGTGATCTGGTCCAGGTCCAGCCGGGCGGTGTCCACCAGCCGCGCGTCCGGCGGGCATTGGGCCAGCAGGTCGATCGGGACGAGGCTGCCCGCGTACAGGCAGACCCCGCAGGCGGCGAGCCTGCGGGCGCCCCGGACCGTGATCAGGTCGGCGGCACCGGGGCCGGCGCCGATGAAGTACACGGTCATCTGTCTGCTCCCGAAGTGGTGTCGGCGGTGTCGGCGGTGTCGAGGGGGGGCTTGCGTACGGCCCACTGGGTCACCGGCATCGCCTGCCGCCATCCGGTGAAGCCGCCCACGGGCACGGCGTGCGCCACGGAGAGCCGCACCAGCTCCCCGCCGTGGCGGCGGTGGGCGGCGGCGAGGACGGCCTCGGACTCCAGCGTCACGGTGTTGGCGACCAGCCGCCCGCCCACCGGCAGGGCCTGCCGGCAGGCGTCGAGGAGGCCGGGCGCGGTGAGCCCGCCGCCGATGAACACGGCGTCGGGCGGCGGCAGTTCGGCCAGGGCGGCGGGCGCGGCCCCGGTGACGACCCGCAGGCCGGGCACGCCGAGCCGGTCGGCGTTGCGGGTGATGCGTGCGGCGCGGACCGGGTCGCGTTCGACGGTCAGCGCCCGGCACGAGGGGTGCGTGCGCATCCACTCGATCGCGATCGAGCCCGAGCCGCCGCCGATGTCCCAGAGGAGTTCGCCGGGTGCCGGGGCCAGCGCGGCCAGCGTGGCGGCGCGCACGTACCGCTTGGTGAGCTGCCCGTCGTGCTCGTACGCCTCGTCGGGGAGGCCGGGCCCGGCACCGAGGCGGAGAGCGTCCGGGGCCCGTCGGCATTCGACGGCGACGATGTTGAGGGGGTCGCCGGGCGGGTGCGCGGGCTCCCAGTCGTCGGCGGTGGTCTCCTCGCCCGTCCGTTCCCTCTCGCCGCCGAGCTGTTCCAGGACCCGCATCCGGCTCGGTCCGAAGCCCCGGTCCCGCAGCAGGGCCGCGACCTCGGCGGGTGTGCCGGCGTCCGCGCTGAGCACGAGGAGCCGTCGGCCGTCGTGCAGGGCGGCGGCCAGGCGGGCGGCGGGCCGGCCGACGAGCGTGACGACCTCGGCGTCCTCCAGCGGCCAGCCGAGGCGGGCGGCGGCGTAGGAGACGGAGGAGGGGTGCGGCAGGACGCGCAGCCGGTCGCCGGCCTCCTCGGCGAGGGCGCGGCCGATGCCGTAGAACATGGGGTCGCCGCTGGCCAGTACGGCGATCCGACGGCCGGAGTGCGCGGCGAGCAGGGCGGGGACCGCGGGCCGCAGGGGCGAGGGCCAGGTGATCCGCTCGCCCGCGCACTCCGGCGGCAGCAGGTCGAGCTGCCGGGGGGCACCGATCAGGACCCCGGCCTCGCGCAGCGCCGCTCGGGAGGCGTCGGGGAGGCCGCGCCAGCCGTCGGCGCCGAGCCCGACGACGGTGACGGCGTACGGCGGTCCTGGTCGTGCGGGGGTCACTGCGCGGTACCTCGGGCGGATCGGGGGCGGTTCTCGGTAACGACAGAGGCGCACTCTACTGGGCGGTGACCTGCGCACCCGTGCCCGGGTGCGCGGGAGCCGGCCGCCGCGCTCCCGCGCCGGGCCCGGTCAGCGGGTCCAGTGGGTGATGTCGCGGAAGCGGGCCTCGGCGCGGCCGGAGCCGTGGTGGTAGACGCCGTTCTTGAAGTAGCGGGTGGCGGGGCCGCGGTCGGCGACCGTGAGGACGAGGGAGTTGTCGAGATAGACCTTGATGGTGCCGGTTCCGCTGCCCGCCTCGTGGGCGATCTTCACGTTGAACCAGGTGTCGTAGGCGTCGGTCTTGAGGACCGTGCCGTCGTAGCGGCGCACGGTGCCGCCGCCGGTGTCGTGGACGTTGAGCATGATGTCCGTGGCCGGGGTGCCCGAGGGGCGTCGGGTCCGCAGGATCTGGACGAAGGACGCGCGGTCGGCACCGGCCGGAAGGTAGACGTCGGCGTCCCACATGCGATCGCCGGTGGTGTAGTCGTTCTTCCAGCGCATCTCCGTGCGCGGGCCGGTGGAGCTGCCCTGCTCGAAGGGCTCGTCGGTGGCGTACACCCACATGCGGTGGACGCCCCCGGTGTGGCTGTGGCGGTCGCTCAGGTCGAGGTTCCAGGGCTTGTGCCAGCTGTACGTGAACGCGGTCCGGGTCCAGCCGTCGGTCGGGTCGGCGGCCGGGACGGCAGTGGGGACGGTTCTCGTTGGCGTGGTCGGGGCGGCAGCGGGGGGCGTGGTCGGGACGGCAGTCGGGTCGGCGGCGGGGGCGGCGGCGACCGTGCCGCCGGCCAGCAGACCCGCTCCCGCCCGCAGGACGGTTCGTCTCTTCATCAGCCTTGTCCTTCCGCGACAGGAAACATCGGAGGAGTGCAAACGTCTGGACCAGGTGCCAGAGTGAGCATGGAGGCCAATTCCCCGGCGAGACAGGCTAATTCAGGCCCATGTTGGGCAGGATCTCGCCACCGGCCGACCCATTGACAGACCCCTCAGCCCTGCCTAGGTTCGCCGATACACCCGATGTATCGATGATCCGTCAGGTATGGAGGACGATGATGACCTCGCAGTCGGGGAAGCACTCCCCCCTGCCCCGCCGTGCCGTGATCGGCACCGCGCTGGGCGGCGCGGCAGCGGCGGCCCTGCCCGGGACGGCCCATGCCGGACCGGCCTTACCGACGGCGGCACCGGCCACCGGAACCGACGCGCCGGCCGCCCCGGGGAGCAGACGCCCCTGGCAACTCCGCGACACCATGACCACCGACCGCTCCTGGGACCGGTTCCTACGGGAGCAGGACCTGCGCTGGAGCAGACTGCCCACCCGCTGGTACGAGGGCCCGTTCCTCGGCGACGGGCTGCTCGGCAGCATGATCTACCAGGAACCGGACGCCAACCGGATCCGTTTCACCGTCCAGCACGGCCGCGTCCAGGACCACCGGCCCGAGTTCGGCAGCGGCTGGGGCACCTGCCGGCTGCCGGTCGGCCACCTCACGCTCGACCCGGTCGGCACCATCACCGCCGTCGACTGGCGGCTGAGCCTGTGGAACGCCGAGCTGACCGGCACCGTGACCACCACCGCCGGCACCCTCACCCTCTCCGCCCTCGTCCACGACGAGGTGCTGGCCACCCGCGTGACGGCGGCCGGCGGCGAACGCGCCGTCTGGACCTTCCACCCCGAGGAGGCCGTCAGCCCCCGGAGGATCAGCGAGGCCCCGCCCGCCGGCTACACCGCCCACCCGCCCTGGACGACCCGGACCACCGCCGACGGCACCGAGCAGGTGCTCCAGCCGCTCGTCGGCGGCCAGACCGCCACCGCCTACCGCCGCGACGGCGACGAACTGCTGCTCGCCGTCGGCCACAGCGCCCCCTCCACGACCGCCGCCGAGGCCGACTCGCTACGGCACCTCCGGCGCGCCAAGTCCTACAGCACCCTTCGCCGGCGGCACCGCGACTGGTGGCACGCCTTCTACCCCAAGAGCTTCGTCTCGTTCCCCGACGAACGGCTGCAGAGCTTCCACTGGATCCAGCTCTACAAGGTCGCCTCCGCCAGCCGCGCGGGCGGCCCCGTCATGGCCACCTGCGGCCCCTGGCTGGAACCGACCCCGTGGCCGGCGGTGTGGTGGAACCTCAACGTCCAGCTGGAGTACTGGCTCGTCCACGGCTCCAACCACCTGGAACTCGACTCGCTCGCCACCACCGTGCGCCAGAACCAGGAACAGCTCATCGCCAACGTGCCGGCCGCCTACCGCACGGACAGCTCCGGTGTCGGCCGCAGCTCGGACATGTTCGCCACCCGGAACGTGGGCCGACCGGGCACCGGCGCCGAGGTGGGCGACCTCACCTGGGCGCTGCACAACGTGTGGCTGACCTACCGGCACTCCATGGACAAGGCCCTGCTGCGCGACACGGTCTTCCCGGTGCTGCGCCGGGCGATCAACTACTACCTGCACTTCCTCACCCCGGGCAGCGACGGCAGGCTGCATCTGCCGAGCACGCTCTCCCCCGAGTATCCGGTCGTGCCGCCGCAGGACACCAACTACGACCTGGCCCTCATCCGCTGGGGCTGCCGCACGCTCATCGATTCCGCCGAACTCCTCGGTGTGGACGACGAGTTGATCCCGCGCTGGCAGGAGGTGCTGACCCGGCTCACCCCGTACCCGGTCGACGACGACGGCTTCATGATCGGCGCCGACACCCCGTACGCGCAGTCCCACCGGCACTACTCGCATCTGCTGATGGTGTACCCGCTGTACCTCGTCAACTGGGAGCAGCCCGAGAACCGTGACCTGATCACCAGGTCGGTCGTCCACTGGCACGCGCTGCCCAGCGCCCACCGGGGCTACAGCTACACGGGAGCCGCGTCGATGTACGCGATGACCGGCGACGGCGACACCGCGATCAGCTATCTGCGGAAGTTCTTCGACCCCACCACCCGCTACCCCTGCCGGCCCAACACCCATTACACAGAGGCCGGCCCGGTGATCGAGACACCGCTGTCCGCCTCGCAGTCGCTGCACGACATGTTCTGCCAGAGCTGGGGCGGCGTGATCCGCGTCTTCCCCGCCGTCCCCTCCGCCTGGGCTGACGTGACCCTGCACGACTTCCGCACCCAGGGGGCCTTCCTGGTCAGCGCCGTCCGCAGGGCGGGGACGACCCGGTTCATCCGGATCAGGAGCCTGGCCGGTGAACCGCTGAAGCTGCGGCACGGGCTCGCCGGCCGCCTCACCGTCCTCCTCGACGACGGCACCCCGGCCCGCACCGACGACCTGGGCGACGGCACCCTCGCCATCGACCTGCCCAAGGGCCGCGAGGTGCTCGTCCACTCCGGCTCCCGGCCCGACCTCGTCATCGAGCCGGTCGCCGTCAGCGAGCCGGGTGCCGCCTGGGGACTGCCGTAGCAGCCACCGTCCGAGGGCCACGTACACAGCAACAGGGAGGATTCTCATGGCGGTTCCGATCAGGACCGCGGTCGCCGGGCTCTGCGCCGGGCTGGTGGCCACACTGCTCACGACCGTGCCCGCGCGGGCCGAACCGCACGACCACGCCTGGACCGTGTCCGCGACGGCGCACGCACCCCGCGCGCGGGTGTCCCTGGACTCCACCACCGGCGCCCTGAGCCTGACGGTGTCCCGCGGCGGCCGTACGGTGATCGAGCCGTCGCCCGTCGGCATCGTCACCGAACGGGCCGACCTGTCCCAGGGGCTGCGCTTCCTGCACCGCAGGGACAGGGTGATCGACGAGCGGTACCGGACGAGGGCCGGCAAGCGGCTGGAACGCCGGGCGCGGATGAACGAGAGCCGGCTGTCGTTCGCGACCACCGCCGGAGCCCGGCTCGACCTCGTCGTCCGTGCCTCCGCCGACGGCGTCGCCTACCGGTACGTCCTGCCCGCCGGGTACGGTGACGTGCTCGGCGAGACCTCCGCGTTCAGCCTTCCGGCGGACGCCACGGCCTGGCTCGGCACCTACCGGGCCGACAACGAGGGGCAGTTCGTCCAGTACACCGCCGCGAGCGCACCCACCGGCGCGTACGCGGACCAGGCGCTGTTCGCGACCGACGGCGGCTACACCCTGCTCGCCGAGTCCGACCTCACCGGCGCCTACTCCGGCGCCCGGCTCAGCCACGAGCAGGGCACGGGCACCTACCGGATCAGGCTCGCCGACGACCGGGTCGTCACCGACGGCCCCCTCGCCACCCCTTGGCGGGCCATGGTCACCGGTGACCTCGCCACCGTCACCCGCTCCACCTTCACCGACGACCTGGCCCCCGCCTCCAAGGTCCGCGACCCTTCCTGGATCCGGCCCGGCACCGCCCTGTGGACCTGGCTCGCCGGCGGCCGACCGGCCGGCCAGAGCCTCGCGGCGCAGAAGGCGTACGTCGACTACGCCGCCGAACGCGGCTGGCCCTACGAGGCCGTCGACGCGGGCTGGTACTTCAGGTCCGACGCCTGGGACACCACCGACCCGAACTGGCAGACCAACAGCTGGATGCCCGAACTCGTCGAGTACGCGCGCGCCAAGGGGGTCGGCATCATCGTCTGGATCCACCAGCGCGACCTCGACACGGCCGAGGAACGCGCCCGGTGGCTGCCCACCCTGGAACGCTGGGGCGTCAAGGGCGTCAAGATCGACTTCATGGACTCCGAGGCGCAGGCCACGCTCCGCTGGTACGACGCGATCCTCCCGGAGACCGCCGCCCACCACCTCCTGGTCAACTTCCACGGCTCCACGATCCCCAAGGGCATCCAGCGCACCTGGCCGCACGTCATGACCCTGGAAGGCGTCGCGGGCGAGGAGAAGCGCACCAACACCGCCGCCCATCTCACCACCCTGCCCTTCACCCGTAACGTCATCGGCTCCATGGA
This sequence comes from Streptomyces bottropensis ATCC 25435, assembly GCF_000383595.1. Classification (NCBI taxonomy): domain Bacteria; kingdom Bacillati; phylum Actinomycetota; class Actinomycetes; order Kitasatosporales; family Streptomycetaceae; genus Streptomyces; species Streptomyces bottropensis. The sequence goes on from NZ_KB911581.1 coordinate 6,012,315, forward strand.
CTTCACCCCCGGCGCCTTCCAGCGCGTCGGACTGCGCCCCAACTCCGACGCGGCCGAGGTGGGGCTCTCCGTCGCCTACGAGTCGGGCCTGCAGATGTTCGCGGGCACCCCCGAGTCGTACGACGCCCGCCCGCTCGCCCGTGCCTACTTCGACCAGGTCCCCGCCGCCTGGGACGACACCCGGCTCCTGGCAGGACAGCCCGGTCAGGAGGCGGTGCTCGCCCGCCGCAGCGGCGACCGCTGGTTCATCGGCGGGGTGTACGCCGGCGCGGCCCGCACCGCCGAGGTGCCGCTGTCCCTGGGCTCCGGCCGCTGGCTGGTCGAGACGGTCCGGGACGGCGCCGACGGCCTCGTCCAGGACCGCCGGGTCCTGCGCGGCGGCGACCCGCTCACCGTCGACGTCACCGCCAACGGCGGCTTCGCCGCCCTGGCCTGCCCGTGGCGCCCGGGGGTCGCCACCTGCCACCGCTGAGCAGGCGGCCTCGCCGGCGGGCGTCCGTACCCGCTCAGCCGGGGGTCAGCGTGCGGACCGGGGAGCCGGCGAGGAAGGCGGTGATGTCCTCCACCGCCTCCGTGTAGAAGGTGCGGTAGTTCCGCTCGGTGACATAGCCCAGGTGCGGGGTGGCGAGCACGTTCGGGAGGGAGCGCAGGGGGTCGTCGGCGGGAAGCGGTTCGGTCTCGAAGATGTCGAGACCGGCGCCGGCGATCCAGCCCTCGCGCAGGGCACGTTCAAGGGCGGCCCGGTCGACGATGGCGGCGCGGGAGGTGTTGACGAGGTGGGCGTGCGGGCGCATGGCACGCAGTTCCGGCTCGCCGAGCAGGCCGCGGGTGCGGTCGGACAGGACGAGGTGGACGGACACGAAGTCGCTGCGGCCGAGCAGATCCGCCTTGCCGGCGGCGAGTTCGGCTCCCGCCGCGGCCGCCCGTTCGGCGGTGAGGTTCTGGCTCCAGGCGAGGACCTCCATACCGAAAGCGGTGGCGACGCGGGCCACCCGGGTGCCGATCCTGCCCAGTCCGAGCAGACCGAGGGTGCGGCCGTGCAGGTCCTGCCCGACGGTGGACTGCCAGGGGCCGCCCGCGCGCAGCACCCGGCTCTCCACGGTGAGCCAGCGGGCCAGGCCGAGGAGGAGCGCCCAGGTCAGTTCGACGGGCGGGGTGGGGCTGCTCGCCGTCCCGCACACGACCACGCCCTGGGCCCGGGCCGCGGCGAGGTCGATGGAGGCGTTGCGCATACCGGTGGTCACCAGCAGGCGCAGCCGGGGCAGTCGGCGCAGCAGGTCGGCGTCGATGGGGGTGCGTTCCCGCATGGCCACGACGATCTCGCAGTCGGCGAGTTCGGCCACGAGCCCGTCCCGGTCGGTGATGTTCTCGCGGAGCGTGCGCACCTCGACCCGGTCGGCGAGGGGGCTCCAGTCGGCCATGTCGAGGGCGGCGCCCTGGTAGTCGTCCAGCACTGCGCAGCGGAGGGTCATACGGGCAGTCTGCCGTTCGCCGCCCGGTACGCGGGAATGTGATCCACGCGACATCACCCTTGATTCAAATTTGAATCATGCGGGACTATGGTCGACACGACGGTCACTTCAAATTTGAAGCAACGGTCGCACCGCCTTGATCCCCCGCCCCTTGGAGTCTCCCCATGCCCACCTCCCTCGGTCGCGCCTCCACCGACGCCGCCCCCCGCTACGCCAAGCAACTCGCCTCGCACTTCGGCCGGAAGATCCCCACCGAGCAGACTTCCGAAGGCGGCCACCGCCTCACCTTCGAGCAGACCGATGTCCTCCTCCAGCCCGCCGAGGACCACCTCCTGATCCGCGTGACCGCACCCGACGCGTCCGCGCTCACCTCCATCCGCGAGGTCGTGGGCAGCCACCTCGAACGCTTCGGCCAGCGCAACGAACTGTCCGTCACCTGGGAAGAGCCGTCCGAGAGCTGACGGCCGACGGCCAGCCCGGTGGCGTGTGCAGCCATGCGGCCGTGCAGTCATGCGGCCGGTGACGCGAGAGGAGAGTCGCGTCACCGGCGGTAGGGGCGGCCCTGTGCGGGCCCGGTCCCCTACGAGGGGGTGCCCGCCTTCTGCCGGGCAGGTGACAGCCGCTTGCGGATCAGTGCGAAGGCCACCACGCCCCCGGCCACCAGGGTGGACAGGACGACCTGGTCCCGGCCGCCGCCGGAGGCGGTGTCGGTGAGCATGTAGCCGAGCACGAACACGATCAGGGCGATGGTGGCCCAGGTCAGGTACGGGAACAGCCACATACGGACGACGAGCTTCTCGGGCGCCTCGGCCTGGATGATCCGGCGCATCCGCAGCTGCGAGAAGCAGATGACCAGCCAGACGAACAGGGCGATGGCGCCGGAGGAGTTGAGCAGGAACAGGAAGACGGTGTCGGGCCAGGCGTAGTTGAAGAACACCGCGACGAAGCCGAAGACGACCGAGGCGAGAATCGCGGTCTGCGGCACACCCCGGCGCTTGGTCCGGCCGAAGGCGGCGGGGGCGTCACCGCGGCGGCCGAGGGAGAAGGCCATGCGGGAGGCGGTGTAGAGGCCGGAGTTCAGACAGGACAGCACCGAGGTGAGCACGATGAAGTTCATGACCTGCCCGGCGTGCGCGATGCCCAGGGAGTCCAGGGCGGCGACGTACGAGCCGTCCTTGGTGATGGCCGGGGAGTTCCAGGGCAGCAGGGTCAGCACGACGAAGATCGAGCCGAGGTAGAACACGCCGATCCGCCAGATGACGCTGTTGGTGGCCTTGGTGACCGCGCGCTGGGGGTCCTCGGACTCCCCCGCCGCCAGGGTGACGATCTCGCTGCCCATGAAGGAGAAGACGACCATCAGCACGCCGGTGAGGATCTTGCCGGGCCCGTTGGGCAGGAAACCACCGTGCGCGGTGAGGTTGGACAGTCCCGCGGTGTCGCTGTGCGTGCCCGGCAGGATCCCGAAGACGGCCAGGAGACCGACCCCGATGAACGCGACGATCGCGACGACCTTGATCCCGGCGAACCAGAACTCGAACTCGCCGTAGGAGGCGACCGAGGCGAGGTTGGAGACGGTCAGCACGATCATCACGATGAGCGCCCAGGCCCACTGGGGCACGCCCGGGATCCAGCCCTCCAGGATCTTCGCGCCGGCGGTCGCCTCCACGGCGAGCACCACGACCCAGAAGAACCAGTACAGCCAGCCGATGGAGAACCCGGCCCAGCGGCCGAGCGCGCGGTCGGCGTAGGCGGAGAAGGAGCCGGAGGTCGGGTTCGCGGCGGCCATCTCACCCAGCATGCGCATCACGAGCACGACCAGGGCGCCCACGAGTGCGTACGACACGAGGATGCCGGGTCCCGCGGCGGCGATGCCCGAGCCGGAACCGACGAACAGGCCCGCGCCGATCACGCCGCCGATGGCGATCATCGACAGGTGACGGTTCTTCAGCCCGGCCTGCAGGCCGGATTCCGCTGGGGTGCTTTCGGTGGTGGTCACCGTATCGGGAGCGGGGGCAGGGGGACGTGTTGTCATTTCTACATCCAGGGGACTGGCGGGGAATGTGGATGATTCCGGCGATGTCCGACGGAGTCGGCCGTCTGGACCCGCCGGACGCGCCGGGCGCGACATGCGGGGTTGCCGGGTCGGCGGCGGGGTCGCGGGTGGCGATCACGGTCGCGGGGAAGGCATGGTGGATCACGACCGCCGGTCGGCGTCCGTCGTGTCGGCCGCCCGATGACGCTCAGGAAAATAGTTCACGGCGATCAAAAAAAACAAGAGGCCCAGCTGCCCGGCGACGGCTCCCACGCGCCGCGCTCCGGGGCACCGACGTCTCGCGGACGCCGCCGTCACCTCACCCCGCGGACCGCGCGACGAGGCACGAATCCCCTGCTCAGGGGCGTGACACCCCGGCCACCGACCCACCCCCTCCCCCGCCCGCGAACCGGGCGCGGCCAGGTCTTGTTTAACTGTTCACCTTGCTCTAATTTTTCTCCATCGCGGCTCCTCCGTACCGGCGCGACAGCCGCGCCACGCCGTGGCCCGGCTGTCCCCGGGCCGTCACGGACCGCTTCGGGGGAGTTCCCTCCGGCGATCCCCGCACCCTGGGAGTCCTGTGCACCACACCCGCGCGAGCCCGCTTCCCGATGGGCGAACGCCGAGAAGCCGACCCGCAGCACCTGCGGGCCGGAGACCGGGCGCCGGGACACCGGCCGCCCGGACGCCGGTCGCCGTGCGACCGCGCCCGCCTCCGCCCCCACCTCCGCCCCCGCCGCGGCCCGGCGCGCCGGGTCGCGTGCCTCACGGGCCGGGGCCGCGTTCAGCAGGCCGTTAGGGTGGCGTCGTGGTGAATGCAGCGGGCAAGTTCGGGCCGTACAACCAGCCGGGCCCGGCTCGGACGACGTCGGTCACCGGCGTGGGACACGCCCGCGCCCTGCCCGGCGGGGGCCAGAACGGATCCGATCTCGTCCGGTCACGCATCGCCCTGCGGGTCCGCCTGCGCTCCGTACGGCCCGGGGACCGGCTCCCCGACACCGGGGTCCTGGCCGAGGAACTGGGGATCAGCGAGATCACCGTCCGGCGGGCGCTGGAGGGCATGTGCCAGGACGGCCTGCTGGACCGCCGACGCGGACGTGCGGGCGGCACCTTCGTCGCGCAGGAGTGGGACACCGTCGTCGCCGTGATGCACGACGCCCAGGAGGCAGCCGCACTCGACGCCTTCCATCTGCTGCTCGAATGCGGCCTCGTGGCCCACGGTTCGGGAGAGGTGCCGGGCGAACGGCTGGAGGGGCTCCGGGCGTTGGTCGAGGAGACGGAACTGACCGACGATCCGGCACACCTGGCCGAGTTGGAGACCCGCTTCCACCTGGACCTCGCGGAGACGCTCGGCGGTGCCGGAATGCGCGAGTTCGCCGCCGATCTGCTCGGCCGGCTCTGCCTGCTGCTGCCCCTGCCGCACCCCGCGGTGGTACGGGCGCAGAACCGGTGCCACGCCGAGCTGCTCACCGAACTGGGCCGGGGCGCGACCGACCCGGCCGTACAGGCGGTGAAGGGACACCAGCGTTCCCGGCACGGCTGACGCCGGGTCGTGCCGGTCCGACCGTCGAGAACCCGCGCCGGTAGTCGGAGCGGCACCCATCAGGCCACCACCGCACAAGGAGTTGCCGCCATGCCCGACCCCGGAGCAGGCAAGCCGTCCCCGCCGGGTCCCGTCGGCGACGCGCCGCAGCGGCTGCGTGGCGGCGTCCTCGGCATGGCGGACATCGCCGCCGCCACGATGGCCAACGTCGGCCCGGCGATGAGCTTCTTCTTCGGTTTCGCCTTCCTGGCCGGCACCGCGGGGGTGGCCTCACCCCTGACCATCGTCGCCGCGGGCATCGCGGTCGCGCTGCTCGGCAACACGCTGGCCGAGTTCTCCCGGGCGCACCCGTCGGCGGGCAGCTTCACCACCTTCGTGGGCAAGACCTTCGGACCGGTGAGCGCGGTGACCACGGCGCTGCTGGCGGGAGTGGGCTACATCATCGCGATGGCCTCCGTGATCGCCATCTCCGGCGGGTTCGTGCAGATCACCCTGCACCACTACACCGGCGTGGACCTGCCGTGGATCCTCTGGACCCTGCTGCTCACCGGACTGGCCGTGGGGCTGATGCTGCGCGGGATCGTGGTCTCCACCAAGTGGGCCGGCTACTTCTTCGGCGTCGAGATGCTGGTCCTGGCCGTGGTCTCGATCGCGGCACTCGTGGAACACCGCGGCTCTCTTTCCCTCGATCCGTTCCTGCCCAGCCACATCAGCAACGGTTTCAGAGGCCTGGCGGCCGGTTTCCCCCTGGCGGTGTACCTGTTCGTCGGCTGGGAGAACTCGGCCGCGCTCGCCGAGGAGACGGAGAACCCGCGACGCAACGTCGGCCGCGCGGTGTTCTCCTCCGTCGCGATCATGACGGTGAGCTACGTCGTCTTCGCCTACGCCACCGTGACCGGCTTCGGATACGACCTGGACCGGCTCGGGGCCTCCCCGATCCCCTTCGTCGAGGTGGCCCAGCACACCCTCGGCGCACTGGCGTTCCTCACCTACCTGGGCGGTCTGACCTCCACGCTCGGCGTGCTGATCGCCGGCATCAACTCCCAGGCCCGCCTGGTGTTCAACGCCGGACGCGAAGGGCTGCTCCCGTCCTTCTTCGGCTACGTGCACCCCACCCGCCGTACACCGAACAACGCGATCGTCACCTTCGCCGCCACGGCCCTGCTGATCATCGGCGGCTGGGGCCTCGGCCATCTGCTGGGATCCGGCGGCGGACCGATGAACCCGGTGGTCTTCTTCACCGAGTCCTCGACGCTCGGCACCATCCTGATCCTGCTGGTCTACCTCGCCTCCAACATCGCCCTGCCGCTGTACTACCGCAGATACCGGCCGCAGGAGTTCCGGGTGGTCCGGCACCTCGTCCTGCCCGCGCTCGGCACCCTGGCCATCCTGGTCCCGCTCTACTACCTCGCCAAGCCGGGCCAGCCCGCCCCGTACAACTGGTTCCCCTACGCGGCACTGGCCGCCCTGCTCGCCGCCGTCGGCTACGCGGCCCTCCTGGTCCGCCGTGACCCGACCCTCGCCGACCGCGTCGGTTCCGTGGTCGCGGACGCGGACTGAAGCGCGGGGTCACAGCTCCACGGCAGCCCTTGGAAGGGGCTTGTGCAAAACGTTTTGGATCCTTAACGTCCGGTTCGAACGGAAGGATCCACATGACGCACCGACTGATCGTGACGTCCTGCTCGGTGCTTGTGACGCCCGCGCAGGGTCCCTGTCGAGTGGAGACCGACCAGGACATCCTGGTCGAGGACGGAGTGATCGCCTGGCTGGGTCCGGCGGGGTCCGGACCGGAGGCGGCGGGGGCCGAGACCGTCGACGGCACGGGACTGCTCGCCGTACCCGGGCTGGTGAACGCCCACACGCACGGCCCGATGACGCTGATGCGCGGCGCCGCCGAGGACGTGAGCGTGGAGGCCTGGTTCAACGAGCGGGTGTGGCCCATGGAGGTCAACCTCACCCCCGCCGACATCGGCCTCGGTGCGGAGCTGGCCTGCGCGGAGATGCTGCTCAGCGGCGTGACCACCTTCGCCGACCACTACTTCCACGCCGATCGGATCGCCGACGCCGTCGTACGGACCGGGATCCGGGCCGACCTCGCGCCGACCTTCTTCAGCAGCCGGGGACGCGCGGCCCTGGAGGAGAGCGCCGAGACCGCCGTAGCCCTGCACGGCACGGGTGGCGGACGGGTCACGGCGTCGCTGGGCCCGCACGCGCCTTACACCGTCGACGACGCGGACCTGGCCCGGCTGGCGGAGCTGGCCAAGGGGGCGGGCCTGCGCATCCACATCCACGCAGCCGAGCACCTGGAGCAGACCGAGTCGTCTCTCGCCCGGCGCGGCATCACGCCCATCGGGGTGCTGGAGCGGACCGGGGTGCTGGACGCGGGCGCGCTGATCGCGCACGGCTGCGGGATCGTCCCCGAGGACCTGGCGACGCTGGCGGCGCACCGGGGCCGTACGGGCGTGGCCTGCTGTCCGAAGGTGTATCTGAAGCACGCGCTGCGTCCGCTCACCCCGGTACGGAGCCTGCTGGACGCCGGTGTCGCCGTCGGGGCCGGGACGGACGGGGCCGCCGGGCACAACACGCTGGACGTGTGGGAGGCGATGCGGCTGATCGCGCTCACCCAGAAGCAGGCCGAACGGGACGCCACCTGGATGACGGTCTCCGACACCGTCCGGCTGGCCACGCGCGGTGGGGCACGGGCGCTCGGCCTCGGGGACCGGATCGGCACGCTGGAACCGGGCCGGGCCGCGGACATCGTGCTGGTCGACCTGGGCGGAGCGCACTGCCGGCCGGTGCACGACCCGGTGGCGGCCCTGGTCTACAGCGCCCGGGCGAGCGATGTGCGCACGGTCGTGGTGGACGGGCGGGTCGTCGTGCGGGACGGCCGGCTGCTGACGGTGGACCTGCCGGCGCTGCTGGCCGAGATCGAGGGACGCGTGCCCGCGCTCCTCGACACCTCGCACGGCAGGGCGGTGCAGCACTATGACCCCTGAACGGGACGAGGACGCGGGCCGCCGCCGGTTGCGGCGGCCCGCGTCGATCAAGGACGTGGCTGCCGCCGCCCGGGTCAGCCCGACCACGGTGTCCCATGTGCTCAGCGGCAACCGGCCGGTCGCGGAGGAGACCGCCGAGCGGGTCCGCTCGGTCGTCAGCAGGCTGGGCTACGTCCCGGCCTCCACGGCGCGCAACCTCCAGGCCGGTTCGACCAACGTCATAGGGCTGCTGGTGCCCGACATCACCAACCAGTTCTTCGCCGAACTCGCCAAGGGCGTCGACGACGCCGCCCACGACCTGGGCTACGGCGTCATCCTCTGCAACACCGAGTTCGACCCCGACCGCGAGGACCGCTATCTGGAGATGCTCCGCGGCCGGTTCATCGACGGCATGGTGTACGCCTCCGGCTCGCCGCCCTCCCGCGGCCGGCTGGCGTCGCTGCTCGGGCGGTTCCCCATCGCCCTGGCCGACGAGGTCGTCCCCGGGCTGCTGGAGCAGACCATCCTGGTCACCGCCGACCACCGCGCCGGCGGCCGGCTGATCGGAGAGCACCTGCGGGAGCTGGGCCACCGCCGGGTGCTGGCGATCAGCGGGCCGGTGGACCTGGTCAGCAGCCTGGAGCGGATCGCCGGTTTCCGGGAGGCGTTCGGCGACGCGGGCGTCACCGAGGTCGAGGGCGCGTTCGTCGAACGGTCCGGTTACGACGTGGTCGCCGCGGCCCTGGACGGCGGCGGCCCGTGTCGCTTCACCGCGGTGTTCGCCGCCAACGACCTGATGGCGCTCGGCGCGGTCGCCGCCCTGGAGGACGCGGGCCTGAGCGTCCCCGGCGACGTCTCGGTGGCGGGCTTCGACGACATCATGCTCGCCTCCCGGGTCCACCCCCGCCTCACCACCGTCCACCAGCCCGCCTACGACGTCGGCCGCACCGCCGGCGCCCAACTCCTCAGCTACGTCCACCGTGACGAGGTGCCCCCCGCCTCCCGGCACATCCTGCCGGTCCGGCTGAAGGTCCGCGCCAGTACGGCGCCCGTGCGCCCGACCCGCTGACCCGGGGCACCGCCGCCCCCATCACCTCAACACCCCGCACCTCTTGTGAAAGGCCGTACAGCGATGCCCCATGTCCTCGTCGTGGGTGAGTCCTGGTTCACCCACTCCGTCCACCAGAAGGGGTTCGACTCCTTCTTCACCTCCGAGTACGTCGAGGGCGCCCAGGTCTTCCTCGACGCGCTGCGCGACCGCGGCCACACGGTGACCTACGTCCCGGCGCATGAGATAGCGAGCAGAGTGCCCGCCACCACCGAGGGACTGGACGCCTACGACGTCGTCGTGATCAGCGACGTCGGGGCCAACAGCTTCCAGCTCACCCCGCAGACCTTCGCCCACTCCGTCCCCGCCCCGGACCGCACGGAACTGCTGCGGGCCTACGTCGAACGCGGCGGCGGCCTGCTGATGGTCGGGGGCTACCTCACCTTCACCGGCATCGACGCCAAGGCCCGCTGGGGCCGCACCCCGCTGGCCGCCGCGCTGCCGGTCACCCTGCACGACCGGGACGACCGGGTGGAACTGCCCGCAGGCGCCGCACCCCGGGTTCTCGGCCGACACCCGGTGGTCGACGGGCTGGACGCGACCTGGCCGGACCTGCTCGGCCTCAACGAGGTGGCGGTACGGGACAGCGCGGACCTGCTCGTCGAGTGCGCGGGTCATCCGCTGCTGGCGGTGGGCGAGTACGGCGCGGGCAGGTCGGCGGCCTTCACGTCCGACCTGGCGCCGCACTGGGCCCCGCCGGCCTTCCTGGAGTGGCGGGGCTACCCCGGGCTGTGGGACCGGCTGGTCCGCTGGCTGGCCAAGGCCCCGGCAGAGGCGGAGGTCTGATGGTCACCGCCCACATCTCGGCCGCTCCCGGCGACTTCGCGCCGGACGTGCTGATGCCCGGCGACCCGCGCCGGGCACGCCGCATCGCGGAAACGATCCTTCAGGACGCGCGGCTGGTCACCGACGTGCGCGGCATCGAAGGCTTCACCGGAACGTACCGAGGGGCTCCCCTGTCGGTACTGGCCTCGGGCATGGGCATGCCGTCCGTCACGATCTACGCGACCGAACTGTTCCGCTTCTATGGTGTGCGCCGCATCGTGCGGGTGGGCACCGCGGGCGCCCTCCCCGCCTCGGTGGGGCTGCGGGACGTCGTCGTGGCCACGACGGCCCACACCGACTCGGCGATGGGCAGCAGCCGTGTCGACGGAGTGCACCTCAGCCACGCCGCCTCCTTCGGCCTGGCCGCGGCGGCCGCACGGGCCGCCCAAGCCGGGGCCGACGCCGGGGCCCGGGCCGAAGGCGGAACCGGACCGCGCACGCATGTCGGGCCGGTGTTCACCACCGACCACTTCTATCTGGAGCGGCCGGCGCTGTTCGAGCGGCTGGAAGCACACGGGACCCTGGCCGTCGAGATGGAGGCCGCGGGCCTGTACGCGACCGCCGCCGCCGAGGGCGGCCAGGCGCTCGCCGTCCTGACGGTCAGCGACCACGTGCGCCATGCGCAGGCGCTCACCCCGGCCGAGCGGGAGACCGACTTCGACAGGGCCGTCACCATCGCGGCCACCTCGCTGCTCCCGGAAACAAACTCCTGACGCGAGAGAACACAAAGACCCATAGCCAAAACGTTTTGCATTGCATAGCTTTCGGCCAATGGACAACCCCCACAGAGAAGCACGTACAGGATCTTGAACAGAAAGAGAATCGATCGATGAACAAGATCAGAATTCTGGGAGGCGTCGCGGCGCTCTCCCTCACCCTCGCCGCATGCGGCGCCTCGACGGACACCGACTCCGCCCGGTCCGGAGATTCCGGCAAGCCGAGAATCAAGTTCGTCATCAACGGAAACCTCGGCGACCGCTCCTTCTTCGACTCCGCGTACGCGGGCCTGAAGAAGACGGAGAAGGACCTCGGTTACAGCCTGAAGGTCGTCGAGCTGGGCAGCGACCGCACGAAGTGGGCCTCCGGCTTCGAGGACGCCGCCGCGGGCGACGACTACGACGTGCTCGCGGCGGGCACCGTGGACACGGTCGACCTCGTCTCCGAACTGGCTCCGGAATACCCCGACAAGAAGTTCTGGCTCTTCGACGGTTCCGTCGACTACACGGGCAAGAGCGGCTGTTCCAACAAGTGCGCGAATGTCTACTCGGTCACCTTCAAGCAGAACGAGGCCGCCTATCTCGCCGGATTCCTCGCCGACAGACTCGTCGCCGACAAGTCCCTTCCCGGCAGCACCGAAAAAAACGGGAAGGTGGGCGTAATCGGCGGAGTGAAGATACCCGTCATCGAGGACTTCGTCGTCGGCTTCAAGGCGGGCTTCGAGGCGGCGGGCGGAAATCCGTCCTCGGGTGTTCTCGTGCAGTACGTCGGCGGCGACAACCCGTTCGGCGACCCCGCCAAGGGCAAGCAGATCGCCTCGGCGATGTACGGGCAGGGCGCCGAACTGGTGTGGCCCGTCGCCGGATCCTCCGGGCTCGGCGTGTTCGAGTCGGCCGTGGCCGCCAAGCGGTACGCCTTCGGCGTCGACTCCGACCAGTACAGGACGCTCACCGACGCCGACCAGCGCCAGACGGTCGTCACCTCCATCCTCAAGAACGCCGGCAACGCGCTCTACCTGGCGGCCAAGGCGAACAAGGCGGGCACGCTCGCCTACGGGAAGCCCGCCGCCGTGGGCCTCGCCGAGGACGGCGTGGGCTACGTGGAGAACGCCAACTTCGACAAGCTCGTCCCCGCCGCCGTACGCGCCGAACTCAAGGCGCAGGCCGCGAAGGTCAAGTCCGGTGCCGTCAAGGTCCCTTCGGCCTTCTGACCTCCGAGGAACACTGGTGGAACCCATCGAGGAAACCGACGCGACCGTGCACCGGCCCGCGGAACAGGCCACGTCCGCCCCGCCCGCCCTGGCGGCCACGGGTCTGGGCAAGACCTACCCCAACGGCACCCGCGCCGTGATCGACGTCGACCTGTCGGTGCCCGTCGGCGAGATCAGGGCCATCGTCGGGCAGAACGGCGCCGGCAAGTCGACACTGATGAAGCTGCTGTACGGGCTGGAGCAGCCGTCGGCCGGGCAGCTCAGCGTGCACGGCCGGCCGGTCAGGTTCTCCCGGCCGCAGGACGCCATCGCCCTCGGGGTGGGGATGGTCCACCAGAACCTCATGCTGGTGCCGTCGTTCACCATCGCCGAGAACGTCGTCCTCGGCGTCGAACCGGGCCGGGCCGGCCGCGTCGACCGGGTGGCCGCCGCCGAACGTACCGCCGCGCTGGCCGAGGAGGCGGGGCTCGCCGTCGACCCGGAGGCCAGGGTCGACGCGGTGTCGGTGGGAATGCGCCAGCGCGCCGAGATCCTCAAGGCCCTGCACCGCGGCGCCCGCATCCTGATCCTCGACGAACCCACCGCCGTGCTCACCCCCCAGGAGACCACCGACCTGTTCGGCGCGGTCCGCAGACTGCGCGACGCGGGCATGACCGTGCTGTTCATCTCGCACAAGCTCAAGGAGGTACGGCAGATCAGCGACCGCGTGACCGTCATGCGCGCCGGGTCGATGGTCGCGACCGTGCGCACCGAGGAGGCGACCCCGGCGCAGCTGGCGTCCATGATGGTCGGCCGGGAGATGTCCCTCGACGTGACGAAGCCTCCGGCCCGGCCCGGGGCGGGAGTGCTGCGGGTACGGGGGCTCTCCGGACCCTCGGTGCACGACGTGTCCCTCGACATCGCGGCCGGAGAGATCGTCGGTCTCGCGGGTGTCGAGGGCAACGGCCAGACCGAACTCGTCGAACTGCTCGCCGGACTGCGCCGGCCCACCGCCGGAACGGTCACCGTGGACGGCACCGACGTCACCCACCTCGACGCGGCCGGCCACCGCCGGGCCGGTGTCGCCCATGTGCCCGAGGACCGGCTGTCGAACGGGGCGGCCCTGGACCGCTCCATCGCCGACAACCTGATCGTCGACCGTCACGACCGGCCCCCCGTCGCCCGGCGCGGCATCCTGCGCACCCGCCGCATCCGTGAACTGGCGGAGGACCTGATCGGCCGGTACGCGATCCGCGCCCCGCATCCCGACGCGACGGCCGGTTCCCTGTCCGGCGGCAACCTGCAGAAGGTCGTCGTCGCCCGCGAACTGTCCGCCCGGCCACGCCTGCTGCTCGCCGCACAGCTGACCCGGGGCGTCGACATCGGCGCCATGCACTTCATGTACGAGCGGCTCGTCGAGGCCCGGGACGCGGGCGCGGCGGTGCTGCTCGTCTCCGCCGACCTCGGTGAACTGCTCGCGCTCTCCGACCGGTTGCTCGTCATCAAGGACGGCCGCCTGGTCGCCCGCTTCGACGACCCGACCGGGCTCACCGAGGAGGCCACCGGCCTGTACATGCTCGGCGTGGAGCGGCATCCCGACGAGCGGATCACGGCAGGTGTCCGATGACCTCGACCCTGGAACCCGGAACAGCCGCGGAAGCGCAGGGGCGGCCCGAGACGCGGGGACGCCGGGATTTCCTGGCCACCCGGCGCCGTACGGCCGTCGTCGAGCTGACGATGACCGTGCTGACCGTCGCCGTCGCCGTCCTCATCGCCTTCCTGGTCGTCCTGGCCTCCGGCAAGGACGCCACCGGCGCGCTGAACGCCCTGCTCACCGGCCCGCTGGAGCGCACGCCCCGGATCGGCCGCTGGCTCGCCGACGCCACCACCCTGGCGCTGCTCGGTCTGTCCGTGTCGATCCCCTTCCGGGCCCGGCAGATCAGCCTCGGCGCGGAGGGCCAGGTGTACGCCGGCGCCCTGGCCGGCGCCCTGGTGGCGATCCACCTGCATCTGCCGCCGGTCGCCGCCGTCCTGGTGCCGCTCGCCGTCGCCGCCCTCGCCGGGGGCGCGCTGGGCGCGGTCCCGGGGGTGATGAAGGCCCGCCTCGGCGCCAACGAGATCGTCGCCACCCTGATGCTGAACGCCGTCGTCGTGCGGGTCTTCGACTACCTCCTCACCGATCACATCAAGGCGCCCGACAGCAGCGCGGTGCAGTCCGCCCCGGTGCGGCCGGACTCGGCGCTGCCGTTGCTCTCGGACTTCTTCGGCGTGCCCCTGGACCGGGCGAACATCGGCCTGTTCGGGATGCTCACGGTCGCCGCGGCCGTCTGGTTCCTGCTGGCCAGGACACCGCTCGGCTACCGCATCCGGATCACCGGCTCCAACCCGGACTTCGCCCGGTACGGCGGCCTCGACGTACCGCGCACCATCGAGTGGAGCTTCGTCATCGGCGGCGCGCTCGCCGGTCTCGCCGGGGCGCACCTCGCCCTCGGCGTCTACGGCGGGCTGCAGCCCGACATGGCCGGCGGCCTGGCCTTCGAGGGCATCGTCGTCGCCCTTCTCGGGCGCAACAACCCGGTCGGCGTGGTCGCCGCCGCGCTCCTCTACTCGTATCTGCGCGTCGGCGGCGATGTGATGGAGCAGCAGACCGATGTCGGCTCCGAGGCCGTGACCATCATCCAGGCGGTCATCGTGCTGCTCGTGACCGCCCGGGCGCTGCCCGAACTCGTCAAGCGGTACCTCGCCCGAAGGGAGGCCCGCTGATGGGCCCCGTCCTCGACGTCGTGCTCAGCACCGGATTCCTCGCGGCGATCCTCGGGGTGTCCACGCCGTACGTCCTCGCCGCCCTCGGCGGTCTGCTGGCCGAGCGGGCCGGCGTGCCCAACATCGCGCTGGAGGGCTCGATGCTGACCGCCGCCTGCACGGGTGCGCTGGTCGCCGGGTACAGCGGCTCGGTGTGGGCGGGGGCCGCGTGCGGGATCGCCGGGGGCGCGCTGCTCGCGCTGCTGCTCGGCGTGCTGCACCTCTACCTCGGCGCGGACGCCATCATCGCGGGCATCGGCCTCAACCTGCTCGCGGCGGGCGCGACCGCGTACACCGTGTACGCGCTCCTCGGCGACAAGGGCGGGACCAGCAGGCTGCACAGCGGGGCACTCCCCTCGGTCCGGCTGCCGCTCATCGAGGACGTTCCCGGTCTCGGCGCGGTGCTCAGCGGGCAGAACGTGCTGACCTGGGCCGCTCTCGCCGCCGCCCCGGCGGTGGCCTGGCTGCTGTACCGGGCCCGGTTCGGTTTCCATCTGCGTGCCGTCGGCGAGCATCCCGAGGCGGCCCGTTCGGTCGGCATCCATGTGCACCGGGTCCAGTTCCGCGCCCTCGCGCTCAGCGGTGCGCTGGCCGGGGCGGCCGGAGTGTTCCTGAGCATGGGCGCGGTGTCCTTCTTCGTCACCGGTATGACCGCGGGCCGCGGCTACATCGCCCTGGCCGCCGTCTTCCTCGGCGCCCTGCGCCCCTGGGGCGTCTTCCTCGCCGCCCTCGGCTTCGGCACCGCCGAGGCCCTCGCCGTCCAGCTCGGCAACCTCGCCATCCCGTCCCAGCTGGTCTCCGCGATCCCGTACGCCTTCACCCTGTTCGCACTCGCCCTCTTCGCCTGGCGACGCCGCCGCGCGGCACGTACCGCGCCCGCGTCACCGCCCGGCCTGCCCACCCCACAACTCACGGAGACCCCATGAGCATCCGCGCCGCCCGCGCCCGGATCATCGCCGGCGCCGTCGTCCTCGCCGCGCTTCCCGCCCTCTTCGGCACCCCGGCCGCCGCCGCTCACGACAGCGGCGTACGGCTGGACTTCCTGGGCGAGCGGGAGCTGCCGAACGCGATGACCTTCCAGGGCACCACCGTCGGCGGGCTGTCCGCGATCAGTTACGACGCGAAGTCCGGCGCGTACTACCTGATCAGCGACGACCGGTCGCAGACCGGCCCCGCTCGCTTCTACACCGCCCGCGTGGATCTCACCGGCGGCGCCCTCAAAGGCGTCGAGCTCACCGGCACCCACCCCTGGCTCCGCCCGGACGGCACCACCTTCCCGCCCACCTCGACCGCCACCGCCACCGTCGCGCCCGACCCGGAGGGCATCGCCGTAGACCCGCGCGACGGCAGTCTCGCCTGGACGAGCGAGGGCGAACGCATCGTCCCGTCCGACGGCCCGGCCCTCCTCGGCGACCCCTGGATCCGCCGTGCCACCACGACCGGCACCTCCACCGGACAGCTCGCACTGCCCCCTCAACTGCACATGGACGCAAAGGAGTTCGGCCCCCGCAAGAACCAGACCCTGGAAGGGGTCACCTTCACCCCGGACGGACGGCGGATCGTCACCGCCATGGAGGACCCCCTCCACCAGGACGGCGACGACCCCACCCCCGAGCACGGCGCCCTCACCCGCATCACCGTCCACGACGCCCGCACCGGGCAGCCGCTGTCCCAGTACGCCTACCCGCTGGAGCCACTGTTCGCCGCGACCCCCGCGGGCAGCACCGACACCAACGGGGTCAGCGACCTCGTGGCGCTCGGCCACGGCCGCTTCCTGGTCCTGGAGCGCGCCTCGATCTACGCCGACAACAACTGGAAGGCCCGCATCTACCTGGTCGACCTGCACGCCGCCACCGACGTCCTTGGGCGCGACTCCCTCACCGACCCGTCCGCGCAGCCCGTCCGGCCGGTCCGCAAGACGCTCGTGACCGACCTGTCCGACGTAGCCGGGCTCTCCCGGGTCGACAACGTCGAGGGCATCACCCTCGGCCCCCGACTCCCCGACGGCCGCCGCACGGTCGTCCTGGTCTCCGACGACAATTTCGCCGCCCGCCAGGTGACCCAGTTCCTGGCCTTCGCATTCGCCTAGGCCGTTCTGGGCCGACGGATCGGCGGATCGGCGGATCGGCGGATCGGCGGGGCTTGGTCCCGCCGGCTGGTCCACGCGAACGCCGTCGGCGCCGCCGGACTCGCCGTAGGGCGAAGCGCGACGGCGCCGGCGGTTTCGAACGGTGTCGGGTCGGTCCTCCGGGTCGGGGCCGAGGCAGACAGGTGCCGGCGTCAGCTCCTGGTCCACTGCTGGTTGCTGCTGCCGTTGCAGAACCAGACGTCGACCGAGGTGCCGTTGCCGGTGCCCGCTCCGGCCGCGTCCAGGCAGAGCGCCGGGTTCGCGACGCTGGTCACGGAGAGGTCCGTGTTCACGTTCCACTGCTGTGCCGCCGCGCCGGTGCAGTCGGCGATGACCACGGGGTCGCCCGCCGTGGCTCCGGTGCCTCCCACCGTCATGCACTTGTTGCCGTAGACGGTGAGCTGTTTGTCCGCGTTCCAGTTCCAGATCTGGTTGCCTCCGGAGTTGCAGTCCCAGAGGTCGAGCTGGGTTCCGCTCTTCGTGCTGAAGCCGGGCACGTCGACGCAGCGGCCCGAGCCCACGCCCCGCAGGACCTCACCGGGAGGCGCGGGCGGCAGGTTGTTGACCGGCGGGGTCTTGCCGAAGCCGTAGCCCCAGCGCAGCAGCGCGACCCCGGTCTCGCTGTTGTTCACGAGGTTGCCCTTGGCGTCCAGCGACTGGATCGAATAGGCGTCGTCGAACCGCAGCCCCGGCCAGTAGACCAAACCCATTCCCTCGCTGCGGGCGGTGTCGGCCACGGCAGCGAGGTACGAGGTGTAGATGTTGCCGTTCCAGGCGCCGTAGTTCAGGCCGATGGTCATCGGGGCGCCGGCCTCGTCGATGATGGTCCGGTCGGCGTACTTGCCGATCCGGGCCTTGAGGTCGGCGGTCCATTCGGACTGCTTGGTGTAGCTGTTCCAGAAGCCGTAGAAGTGCAGGGACAGCAGTGTGCCGCGCAGTTCGCGGGCCGCGCCGACGCCGGTGACGTTGTCGTTGTAGCCGGTGCCGCTGATCACGACACGGCCGCGCGGAACGTCCTTGTACCGGTCAAGCCAGCCGCTGGTGACGGACACCCACTGCTTCAGGGTGTAGCCGTGCGGCTCGTTCATCGGCTCGAAGTAGACCCGCGGGTTGTGCTTGTACTCCCGCACCACGGTCTTCCACATCTTCTTCCAGGCGGCCGTGTCGTCGACCAGCCCGTCCTTGCTGGTGTCGGCCTCCCAGTAGCTGACGATGACCTTGTCACCGTAGGCCGTGGCCGCGTCGATCGTCGCGCGGTACGACTTCCACCAGGTGGTGTTCACGGTCGCCGGGTTGATCGGCAGACGCAGCGTGTTGGCGCCCAGGTTCTTCTTGAAGCCGCGCACCATCTTGTCCGTGGTGCGGTACACGGTGCGGTAGTTGTCGGTCACCGCCAGCCCGCTCGGCACCACGGCGTCGCCGGCGTAGTTGTCGCGCGGGTCGGCCCAGTTCACTCCGCGGAAGTCGCTGGTACCGCCCTTCGGCTTGGGCTTCTCCGACGCGTGCGAGGCGGCTGACGTGTCGGCGGCCGACCGGGCGAGAGCGGGAGGGGCGGCGCTCAGGAACATGAGCGTCGCACCTAGGCCGGCCATGAGCACGGTGGCCGGCCTCCTGTGCCTCGTCGGGGTCTTGGTCATGTCGTCTCCAGTGACAGGAAAGCGCGGAGGGCGGAGTGCGGGTTCGTCACCTGAGCCGAGGCACTGATGAACCTGATGAACCAGGGTCCGGTACGGATACTCGGACCCATTCGAACCGGCCATGTTTACGTAACCATGGCGGAGATTGGCACGACGCCGGCACAGGTGACAAGACCCGTGACGGTTCCGGAGTGCGGCGCGGGCCCCCTCACCGGACCCGGAGCGGTCCGTCGGCCGATGGGGGCGAGGGCGGCTGTTCGACAGGCCGTCGCACGCCCCACCAGACATATGCCGCGCGGGGCCGCATCCTTGGACTACCGCCGCACGAAGCTCCACCGGCGAGCCGGGCACCGGAAAGGTGACGCGCCGGCCGAAGAGTTGATCCGGTTGCCGCAACTCGCGCCGCGGGGAGCCGAGTTCGGCGGCCGGGCAGCGAGGTCGAGCGGCACGTACCGTGCACGCCTCGCCCATGCCCGGGGCCGCCGACGGGCACTCCCCGGCCACGGCCGCGCGGTCGACGTACGAGGCCACCATGCCGCACAGCCGGTCCCGTGGCCGTCCCCGGAGTCGCACGCGGACCGGCCACGTCGCACCGGCCACGTCGCACCGGCCGAACAGCGACGCGTGTGCCCAGCTGCGCCCGCAGGGTCGACAGGCGGCTCTGCCTGTCGCAGTCGTCCCCCTTCACGCCACCGGGACGTCCCCTTCCATGGCCCGGCGGAGCTGGGGTCTCCCCGGCGGACCTGAAGTATCCCCGGCGAACCAGCCGACCGTCAGGGCGAGGTGCCCGTCGGGGGGACGAACAGCAGGCTGTCCCCGGAGTGAAGGACCGCGAGGACGCCCGCTGCCGCGAGGACGGCGGCCAGGACCGGGGTCAGACCGGCCACCCACCCGCGACCGGGGCCGAGGGTGGGGGTGGGGAGGAAAGCCGCGGGGAGCGCGAGCGCGAGCAGGAGCAGGGCGAGCTGGGAGAAGGGGTTGGTGGCGTAGAGGGCGGCAGCTTGGAGAGGGTGGTGCCAGGAGCCGAGGTAGCGCGCCCACATGACGGCTCCGGCGACCGCGGCGGACAGCGGCGCCGCGTACAGGGCGTCACCGAGGCCCGAGGCGCCCTTGAGGGCGAGCAGGGCGGCCAGAGTGGCGAGTCCCGCGCAGGTTGCCGCCCAGCAGTCGAACTGGGTGGCAGACAGGGAGCCGCCCTGGGGCACCACCGGTTCGTACGCCCACCGTGCGGCCACCGCCGCGCCGGCTGCCGCTGCCACCGTCCACACCACGTGCCGACCCGTCGTGGCCCCGGCGCCGGGTGGCGGGAGGGTCCGGTCGCCCCGCAGGGCGAGCCAGAGAGCGAACAGGGCGACACCGGCCAGTCCCAGTGCGGTGGAGTCCGCCGAGGCCGAGTACATGCCGCTGAGCGCGAGCGCGTCGACCGCCTTCCGCCAGCCGGACAGTCCGAGGAAGAGGGCACTTTCCTGCGCGATCCGCAGGGCGCCGGTGAACAGTACGAGGTTGACGCCGACGGCCGCGGCCCATCCCCACCGCGAACCGGGCGCTGCTCCGCCGCGACGGACCCACAGCCGGGCGAGAGCCGAGCTCAGCGCACCCGCGCCCGCCACCGCCAACGGCAGCGTCACCACCAGCGGCCACCGGCCCGAGGGGCCGGCCCCACTGGTGCCGGTGCTCTGCAACTGCGCCACCAGCCCCACGGGCATACTCCCTGCCAGGGCCAGCAGGGCTCCGCGGGGGACCGGCCCGGCACCGCCCCCGGCCGGAGTGCCGCGCCACACCGCGATGCCCCATCCCACCGACAGCAGCGATCCGGTGACCAGGGCGCTCAGCAGCAGCGCGGGCCCGCCTGTCAGCGACGTGCCGGTGAATCCGGCCTGGGCCAGCTCGGCCGTCGCGTTCATGACCATCGCGCTGAGCAGGCCGGTGACCGTGACGTCGAGCAGTGACACGGGAAGCGGCAGGCGCGCCTGCCGCAGGGCGGCCAGTCGCCGGGCCGCCGTGGGGTGGGTCGCACGGGCGCGGTCCACCCACGACATCGCCGACGACGGCTGCCCGGCCAACAGGGACTCCAGGGGCTCGCGGCTCCGGCCCCGCAGCGAACGCAGGTCGGCTTCGTGCTCGCGCGAGCGCAGCACGTGCTGCGAGATGAGAGCGGCGACGGTGAGCAGCAGCAGCGCCCGTACGCCGTACTCTCCCCAGAAGGACGTGCCGAGCACGGTGAACGCACCCCGATGCTCGTGGTACCGGTCCCGCACCACGATGGTGACCGTCGGCACCAGCAGAACCGGGGCGAGCGCCCACCACACGCCGCGGGTCAGCCACACCAAGGTGACATCCCCGGCGGCCACATGTGCCAATTCGTGCCGGAGGATCGCGTCGGCCTGCGCGGGCGGCAGGTCCCGCACCCCACGGGGCAGCACGATCCTGGTCCGGCCCGGCCGGCCCGCGGTGAACGCCTCCTGGAGCCACACCGAACCCCACACCACGACGGGCACCCGCCGGACGCCCGTCTCCGACGCGGCCAGGGCCGCCCGGTGCTGCCACTCGGCCGGAGCCTTCACCAGCGGACCCGCCTGCCGCATCAACCGCCGGGGCAGCACCCACAGGCTCGCCACTCCCAGGAGCAGTACCGCGAACGACCCCGACAGCGACACCAGGGCGAGTCGCAGCTGCACCGGCCGGGTGCAGTCCTGGACGTGGGTGTTGCGCGCGAACTCCTGGGAAACGCCCTGGCCGGGTACGGCCCGGACAGCCTCGTCGATGCAGCGCAACGTGGTCGACGCCCACGAGGTCCCGAGGATCTGGTTGTGCATGATCTGCCCGGCGAAGGCGCCGGCGAGCAGCAGGACGGCCACCAGCAACAGGTACCGGGCACCGGCCGACGAGGTGACACCCGGCCAGTGCCGCGAGGTCGGCAGGCTCTCGGCGGGGGTGGGCGAGAGTGGGGGAGGTCCGGAGGTGGCGGTATCGGTCACGGTGCCGCGTCACCCCGTTGACGCAGGACGTCCAGGATCGTGTCGGCCAGGTCGCGGGCCTTGGCCTCGTCCATGCGCATCCCCACGGCCCAGCCTGTCAGCAGTGTGCGCAGCACCTGTTCCTCGTCCGGGTTCAGCCGGGCCGTGGGAGTCGCGGCGGTCACCACTGCCGAAGCTGTCGCCCCGTCGTGCGGAGTCACCGGGGTCGCCGTGTCCGTGCGGCGTTGTTCGAGCAGACGAGTGACCTTGCGGCGGGTGGCGTCGCCGATGACGTCGAGTGCGCCGTTGACGACCCGTTCGGCCATGAGCCCCACCAGCAACGACACCACCGGCAACACGTAGGGGACGGCCGACTGCAGGATGACGCCGCTGCCCACCTTGGGCCGCAGTTGACGGGACCTCAGGACACGGTGGGGGTCCTTGCGGAACTCGGCCAGCACCGGGTCGAACTCGGCCCCGTCCTCGGGATGGGCCGAGACGAACACCTCACGGCTGAACCGGGTGAACACCTCCCAGCCCCGCACGCTGCCGGCATCCGCGTCGTCGTCCGGCAACGGAATGGAGATCGTCGGCTGTTCGGTCCTGCGCCATCGGAACACACTGCCCCCGTTGATTGTCCGTCGGCCCACGCCGGGCGCGACGGCGAACCCACGACAACGTAGCGACACGGACACCTGCAGTGACGGCATTTCGGCAGAACTGCTCCTGTAGCGGACTCCCCGACGGCCTGGGGGTGAAGCGCCGGAGTGTGCCCGCCGACGGCATGGGGAACATCTCTGCATCCCCTTCACCGCACCGAACCGCGCCCCTTCCATCCAGTCCCGGCGCGCCTGTTCGATCTCCTCCTGGGACCGTCCGGTCCAGTTCCGGAACATGGCAGACCCTGCGCGCATTACTGCGGGTCGGCCACGTCCGGGCCTACTGAACCTGCGACGCGGCGACCAACTCTCCGCATCTGCATCTGACCCCTCGCCAGGCCGGCTCGGGTGTCGGACCCAGCCGATTGAGCCCGGAACTCCCTCATCGTGTCTCCGTTCCTGCCCGGTCGGCAGCGCGAGCAGATGTGCGGGGGGCGAGGCACGGCGGCAACCGGTCCCAGGTCGAGCCGGGTGTCCATGTCCACAGCAGTCCAGCCCCGTACCACCCGTACCAAAGGAGGGCGCCCAGAGTGCTCCTCCTGCTCAGCACGGCCGGAGCATGGACCCTTTCGACTCCCGACCCAGCTGTTGCGGTTGGGGTGATGAGACGTCGCTGATCGTCAATTGTCGGCTGGGCGCGTGTTTTCGCTGCTCGGGCATGGCGGAGCCCCAGCACGGTGGCCGAGTTCTCCGAAATCGTTCGGGCCGAGGGCGGGCAGGGGCTACCGGTCAGCCGGCGGGGCGGGGCAGTTCGGTGAGGCGGTGGAACACCGTGGCGAATTCGGGTCTCCAGGGCCTGGTCGCCGATATCCGCAAGCGCAGACAGCCGACGGCACCCGACCGGACCACCGGTGCAACCGCTGTCGCGCCGACCGCCGCGGGTGAGGCGTGCGGCGAATGCGGCAGCCGGTGGATGAGCTTTCTCGACTCGGCAGACGCGGGTTCACCGTCCAGCAGCAGGAACACTTCCAGGCCGGCCCGGAAGACCGGGTCCGGCCCACACCCACATCGCAGCAGCATGACGAGCGGCACGTCTTCACCCTCGTGCCTCGGCGCGATCGAAGGGCAGGCCACCCTCGCCGATACCCGGCACGGGGCCGACGTCATGCGCGGCTGAGTTCGGCAGCGCCGAAGGACACGTCGAAACGGTCACACCAGATGCTCACGCTGGTGTAGCGGGACGGATCGACGTCATTGGGCACGGCGTAGTTCTGGCTTCCCTTGTTGCCCTTGAGTTTGCCGAGGCTGACGTACTCGCCGTCGTCGAAGACGTGCCAGCCGGCCTGCCCCTCCTTCACGGGCGCGTCGGTCAGCCACACCCGCAGGTCCGGTCCGTTGCTCGTGTCGAGGTTCTCCAGCCGGACGACATGCGAACCGTCGTCCAACCGTACGAGCTTCACGGTGCCCGAGGTCGCGTGCTCATGGCTGATCAGCGCACCGCCGGCCAACGTCTGGGGCCCTGCCGGGGAGGAGGGTGCCGCGGACGGCTCTGCCTCGGCGGGCCCCGGGGTCGCCTGGGCGGCGGGCAGGGCCTCCTCCACGGTTCGGTCCTGCCACAGCTTCCACGGCTGGAACCAGTACAGCCCGAAGCCGACCGCGGCGACCGCCACCACCAGCAGCCCGACGCCCAACGGCCTGCCCAGCACCTTCCGTACGCGCGCCATGTCTGCCTCTCGTCCCCACGGTCAGTCGTCCTCACCCATTCAACGGGCCGAGCGGCCGTTCCCGTAGCCGCGGGAGATGACGAAACCCTTACGGCGCACCGGCGCATACGATCACCTCAGGTACCGGCTCCTGCCAGGCACCCCTGGAACGACCGGTGTGTCCGCCCCGAAAGCAGCAGGGGGATGACCGCCGCGAAGGCGGCCGCGGCACGGGCTAGGGCGGCGGGGCAGGTAGCGCGTCCAGGCGTGCGAGCTTGCCCGCGGCGGCGCCGACCGGCAGCGCGACGACGATGACGAAGGTGATGGCGAGAAGGAGGACGGCGACGATCACGGCAGGCTCCCTGCGCATGGTGGGGTGTTGACGTGGTCGAAGGAGGAAGATCCGTGCCGAGCGTCGGGGGACGAGGACTCTCGGCCCACCCGCTCTCGGTCGCGATGCTTCCTGCCGAGGCCATCAGTTCTCGGCCAGTTCCTTGAGCGCGAGGTTGAGTTCGAGGACGTTGACGCGTGGCTGGTCGAGGAAGCCGAGCGTACGGCCCTCGGTGTGGTCCTCGACCAGCTTCTCCACCTGGGCGACGGACAGGCCGTTCGCCTCGGCGACCCGCTTGATCTGGATGTCCGCGTACTGCGGGGAGATGTCCGGGTCGATGGCGGAGGCCGAGCCGGTGACCGCGTCCTTGGGTACCTCGGACTCGGGGACGCCGTTGAAGTCGGCGGCCCGCTTCTTCGCCGCCTTGACGTCCTTGACCAGGGTCGGGTCGTCGGCGCCCAGCTGACCGGAGCCGGTGGCCAGCGGGTCGTAGCCGCTGTTGGAGGGGCGGCCCTGGAACCACTTCGGGTCCGGCCTGTCCGTGCCCTTGATGTTCCAGCTCTGGCCGATCAGCTTCGAGCCGACTTCCCTGCCGTCGACCTCGGCCATCGAACCGTTGGCCTTGTCGGGGAAGGCCACCTGCCCGATGCCGGTGACCGCAAGGGGGTAGATGACGCCGGTGACGACGGTGAGGACGAGCAACATGCGCAGCGCGGCCCACGCCATGCGCCCGGTGTTCACTACGGAGTTCTTCATGTCCTTCATCCGATCCCGGGGATCAGCGAGATGAGCAGGTCGATGAGCTTGATGCCGACGAACGGGACGATCAGGCCGCCCAGCCCGTAGATACCGAGGTTGCGGCGCAGCATCTTGTCCGCGCTCATCGGCCGGTATCGCACGCCTCGCAGGGCGAGCGGCACGAGCGCGATGATGATCAGCGCGTTGAAGATGACGGCCGACAGGATCGCCGACTCCGGGGACGCCAGCCCCATGATGTTGAGCTTGTCGAGCGACGGGTAGGCGACGGCGAACATCGCGGGGATGATCGCGAAGTACTTCGCGACGTCGTTGGCGATGGAGAACGTCGTCAACGCGCCCCGGGTGATGAGGAGTTGCTTGCCGATCTCGACGATCTCGATGAGCTTGGTGGGATTGGAGTCGAGGTCGACCATGTTGCCGGCCTCCTTGGCGGCCGACGTGCCCGTGTTCATCGCGACGCCGACGTCCGCCTGGGCGAGGGCCGGGGCGTCGTTGGTGCCGTCGCCGGTCATCGCGACGAGTTTGCCGCCGGCCTGTTCCCGTTTGATGAGGGCCATCTTGTCCTCGGGGGTGGCCTCGGCGAGGAAGTCGTCGACGCCCGCCTCCTCTGCGATCGCCTTGGCGGTCAGCGGGTTGTCACCCGTGATCATGATCGTCTTGATGCCCATGCGGCGCAGTTCGTCGAACCGCTCCCGCATGCCCTCCTTGACGACATCCTTGAGGTGGATGACCCCGAGGACGCGTGCGCCCTTGTCGTCCTGGACGGCGACGAGAAGCGGGGTGCCGCCCGCCTCGGAGATGCGGTTGGCGAGGGTGTCGGCGTCCTCGGCGACCGTGCCGCCCTGATCCAGCACCCAGGCGACGACCGAGCCGGCGGCTCCCTTGCGGACCTTGCGCCCGTCGACGTCCACACCCGACATCCGGGTCTGGGCGGTGAAGGCGATCCACTCGGCGCCGGCCAGCTCCCCTTGGTGGCGTTCACGCATCCCGTACTGCGTCTTCGCCAGTACGACGATGGAACGGCCCTCGGGCGTCTCGTCGGCCAGCGAGGAGAGCTGGGCGGCGTCCGCGACCTCGGCCTCGGTCGTCCCGCGCACCGGCACGAACTCCGACGCCTGCCGGTTGCCCAGGGTGATCGTGCCCGTCTTGTCCAGCAGAAGGGTGGAGACGTCACCGGCGGCCTCGACCGCGCGGCCCGACATCGCGAGGACGTTGCGCTGGACCAGGCGGTCCATGCCCGCGATGCCGATGGCCGACAGCAGCGCGCCGATGGTGGTCGGGATCAGACAGACCAGCAGCGCGGTGAGCACGATCATCGAGGTCTGCTTGTCCGCGCCCGCGTAGATCGCGAAGGGCTTCAGCGTCACCACCGCGAGGAGGAACACGATCGTCAGCGAGGCGAGCAGGATGTTGAGCGCGATCTCGTTCGGCGTCTTCTGCCGAGCCGCGCCTTCGACCAGGTTGATCATCCGGTCGATGAAGGTCTCGCCGGGCTTCGTCGTGATCTTGATGACGATGCGGTCGGAGAGCACCTTCGTCCCACCGGTGACGGCGGACCGGTCACCACCGGACTCCCGGATGACCGGCGCGGACTCACCGGTGATGGCCGACTCGTCCACGGACGCGACGCCCTCGACGACGTCACCGTCGCCGGGAATGATGTCGCCGGCCTCGCACACGACCAGGTCACCGATCCGCAGTTCGGTACCCGGTACCTGCTCCTCACCCGCGCCGTCCTTGACGAGCCGGCGGGCGACGGTGTCGGTCTTGGCCTTGCGCAGGGTGTCGGCCTGCGCCTTGCCCCGGCCCTCGGCGACAGCCTCCGCCAGGTTGGCGAAGACGACGGTCAGCCACAGCCACACGGTGATGACCCAGCCGAACCAGTCGCCCGGGGTGCTGACGGCCAGCACGGTGGTGACCACCGAGCCGACCAGCACCACGAACATGACGGGCGACTTGATCATCACCCGCGGGTCGATCTTGCGGAAGGCGTCCGGCAGCGACTTCACCAACTGCTGCGGGTCGAAGAGGCCGGCGCCGACGCGGCCCTCCTGGTGACCGGTCGGGACGTCCTGGTGCGGGGCCCGGGTGGGAGTGGCTGTGGACATCGCGTCCTCGTGCTTCTCGGTGTCGGTGGTCATGTCGCCAGCCCCTCGGCGAGCGGGCCCAGTGCGAGGGCCGGGAAGAACGTCAGACCGGTGATGATCATGATGGCGCCCACCAGCAGGCCGGTGAACAGCGGCTTCTCCGTACGGAGCGTGCCCGCCGTCTCCGGGACGGGCTTCTGCTCGGCCAGTGAGCCTGCCAGGGCGAGGACGAACACCATCGGCAGGAACCGACCCAGCGCCATGCACAGGCCCAGCGTCGTGTTGAAGAACGGGGTGTTGGCACCGAAGCCCGCGAAGGCGGAACCGTTGTTGTTGGAAGCCGACGTGTAGGCGTACAGCACCTCGGAGAAGCCGTGCGCGCCGATGTTGGTCATGGCTTCCTTGCCGTCCGGCAGGGCCATGGCCACCGCGGTTCCGATCAGCACCAGGGCCGGGGTGACGAGGATGTAGCAGGCGGCCAGCTTGATCTCACGGATGCCGATCTTCTTGCCCAGGTACTCGGGCGTCCGGCCGACCATGAGGCCGGCGATGAACACCGCGATGATCGCCATGATCAGCATGCCGTACAGGCCGGAGCCGACACCGCCGGGCGCGAGCTCGCCCAGCATCATGCCCAGCAGCAGCACACCGCCGGACAGCCCTTGGAAGGAGTCGTGGAAGGAGTTGACCGACCCGGTGGATGTCATGGTGGTCGAGACCGCGAAGAGGGACGACGGGCCCTCGCCGAAGCGCTGCTCCTTGCCCTCCATCGAACCGCCCGCGATCTGCGAGGCGGCGCCCGGGTGTGCGTACTCGATCCACGTCACCGCGACCACGCCCAGGAACCAGATGACGCCCATGGCCGCGACGATCGCGTAGCCCTGCTTGACGTTGCCGACCATCTTGCCGAAGGTGCGCGGCAGGGAGAACGGGATCAGCAGCAGGAGGAAGATCTCCAGCAGGTTGGTGAAGCCGTTGGGGTTCTCGAACGGGTGGGCGGAGTTGGCGTTGAAGAAGCCGCCTCCGTTCGTCCCCACCTCTTTGATGGCCTCCTGGGAGGCCACCGCACCCGGGCTGATGGCCTGCTTGTCGCCGGTCAGGGTGGTGATGGTGTGGATGTCGCCGAAGTTCTGGATGGCGCCGGCGGCGATCAGGAGAACGGCGGCGACGAGGGAGAGCGGCAGCAGGATGCGGACGACACCGCGCACCAGGTCCGTCCAGAAGTTGCCGAGGCCGCCATTTCGGGAGCGGGCGAAGCCGCGTACCAACGCCACCGCGACGGCCATGCCGACGGCCGCCGACACGAAGTTCTGCACGGCAAGCCCGGCGGTCTGGGTGACATGACTCATGGCCGTCTCACCCGAGTACGACTGCCAGTTGGTGTTGGACACGAACGAGACGGCCGTGTCGAACGCCTGGTCCGGGGTGATCGGCTTGAAGCCGAGCGACAGGGGCAGCTTGTCCTGGACGCGCTGGAGCACGTACAGGAAGATCACGCCGACCGCGGAGAAGGCGAGGACGCCGCGCAGATAGGCGGGCCAGCGCATCTCCGCGTCCGGGTTCGCGCCGACCGAGCGGTAGATCCACTTCTCGACGCGCAGGTGCTTCTCGGAGCTGTAGACGGCGGCCATGTAGTCGCCGAGGGGGCGGTGCGCCAGGGCGAGCGCGCCGATCAGCGCGGTCACCAGGAGCACGTCGGCAAGGGCTGGGCTCATGGGCGTGCTCAGAACCTCTCCGGGAAGATCAGGGCGAGGACGAGGTAACCCAGCAGGGAGACGGCGACGACCAGTCCGATGACGTTCTCGGCGGTCACAGCTTCGTCACCCCTTTGGCGACGAGAGCCACGAGCGCGAACACCGCGATCGTGGTGAGGACGAAGGCCACGTCGGCCATCGCGAGCTCCTGGATGAGGTGCGGAACATCCCCGTGGGGATGCGGACCGCTTCAGGAAACCCGCTCGGCCGGTCGGCGTCAGCAGCTCTTGACGGCTCCCTGACGGCGGTCCGGCCGTCTTTGACGCACTCCATACGCGTCAGCCGAGTTCGGCGAAGGTCTCCACCGCGCGGGTCTTGCCGGTGACCACGATGACGTCGCCTGGCTCTGGCCGAGCGGGACGCCGGTGGCGATGTCCGGGGCGACCGTTTTGGCCAGGGCGTAGTCGTCGTCGAACTCGATGAGCACACGGCCGAGGTGGACGTGAAGGTGGCTCACACAGACCGTCCAGCCGAGACTCGTTCCGGTCGTCGTCCGGAGCCGGATGTCAGGTGTTCATGTCACAGCGCGCGAATCGCCACGCGCCCAGGCCCACGAGGGCCTCGCCGTCGCGGTGAGGATGCCCGTGTCGGTCCGCTGGAAGCCGTTCCGCGGCGGCTGGCCGCCGACGCAGTGGTGGAAGGGCGAGACGCAGGCGAGCGGGTCCGCCCCGATCTGCGCGGCGAAGGTGAGTGCGCTGTGGGCCAGGATGCCGATGGCGGCGGTACCGGCGAGGACGACGGCACGGCGGCCGGAGGCTGCCCCGAGCCCGAGAGCGAGGGCTCCGGAGACGATGCCGAGCAGGGGCGGGTTCGCGCACTGGGCGAACGGTTCGCCCGGGGTGACGCTGGTGAGTCGCCCATGGCCACACCGGCGACCGTGGCGTGCACGCCGCCGTTGTGGCCACGTCCTCGTTGCCACGGGCCTCAACCGGGCTTCGTCGGCCAGTCCAGCAGCCGGGCGCCGATCACCGCGGTCTGCAGGGTGTAGCGGTGGACGGGGTCGGAGGGGTCCGCGCCGGTGAGCTTGCGGATGCGTTCCAGACGGTAGGTGAAGGCGCGCACGCTCAGCGAGAGCCGCCGCGCCGCCTCCGCGGACACACACCCGGAGTCGAAGTAGGCGGTGAGGGTGTCCAGCAACGGCTGGGAGCCGCCGCGGGCTCCGTGCAGCGGTCCGAGGGCGCTCTCCACCAGGTCGGCCATGGCCTGCCGGTCGCGGGTGAGGACGGGGTAGACGAGGAGATCGGCTGCGTGCAGCACGGGTTCGTCGAGTTCGAGGCGTTCGCCCAGATCGAGGGCGTTCAGGGCCTCCTCATAGGACTGGACGACGCCGGCCGCGCCGGGTTGCGGGCGGCCGATTCCCACCTGGCCGCCGCCGGTGGCCGCGAACGCCTGCTTGGCGAAGTGGGCGAGTACCTCGCTCTGATCGCCCGGGGCGATGCACACCAGTCGGCCGTCCTTGGTCGTGAGCAGGATGCTGCGGTCGCCGAACCGGCCGATCAGCGCACGCTCCACCTCCCGCAGAACCGCGTCCCCCTCTTCGTACGCGACCGGGCCGCGGGCCACGGCGACCGCGTGCTCGTACGAGAGCCGCAGCCCGTAGCGTTCCGCGCGCTGGGCCAGCCGGCCCAGGTCGCTGCGGCCGTACAGCAGGTCGTCGATGAATTCCCGGCGAGCGGCTTCCTCCTGGCGTACGGCGAGCCGCTGCGCCCGCTCATAGCCCTCGGCGAACGCGTCCACGGCTTGGGCCGCGGCGCCCAGCGCGGCGTCCACGGAAACACTTTCCGCGGTCGGCCAGTGCGTCCTGGTGGCTGCCCAATGGGCACCGACAAGGGCGCGCAGTCCGAGGCCGGCCTCCGCGGCCTGCTCACCCAGCGCACGACGGGAGTCGAGTTCCTGCCTGGTCAGTCGGCGACCGGTCGCCGAGGCGTCCGCGAGGATGCGGGCGTACCCCTCCAGGTACTCCTCGTAGTCCACGGACACGTCGCGCCCCGCCATATGGGTCCCCCTGAAGTTGGTGCGTCGTTGACGTCTTTCTAGCGCATGGCTGCGGGAACGCCCGGTCCGAGCCGGGTCGTTGCCTGTCTCCGGCAGTTGCAGTGCGACGCCCCCGACGCGAAGACCCTCCGGACTCGTACGGCTGCGGACTCGCTTCGGCGCCCAGCCCCGCAGCGAGGCGCTGGCCGGGGGCAGTGCAAAGGCCGACCAGCCGATCAGCCAGAGCCACCCCGCTGGTAACTCCGTAGGGAAAGCCGCCCCCAGCGGCGGGAAAAGCCTTGATGGGCAGAGCGCCTTCCCGCACGAGCCCGGGCGGTTCCAGGCCGCCCGGGCTCGCTTCTCCGGTCGATTGTCGGCGTCAGCCGGTGATCTCGACCTTCCCGTTGGCCTCGGTGAGCGCCGTCGTCGCGGGCTGCGCGCCGCCGACCCGGCCGGTGATGCCCTTCAGCAGCTCGGCGAGGTCGACTCCGGTGGTGGAACCGAGCAGTTCGAGGCCCTGGGCCACGTTGTCGGCGACCGTGCGCGAGAGCTGGCTGGCGCCGTCGGTGGAGATCACCGTCATCTTGTCGATCGCGCTGAGCGGCTCGGACGCCTTGGCGACGACCTGCGGCAGCACCTCCACCAGCATCTGCAGCACGGCGGCGTCGCCGTACTGGGCGAAGGCGTCGGCCTTCTTACGCATTGCCTCGGCTTCGGCGGAGCCCTTCGCGCCGATCGCGGCGGCCTCGGCCTCGCCCTCGATACGGACCGCGTCGGCGAGCGCGGCGCGGTGCGCCTTCTCGCCCTCACCGGTCAGCCGGGACCGCTGGGCGTCCGCCTCGGCCTCCTTGACCAGGGCGATACGGCGGGCCTCGGCCTCCTGCTCGGCCTGGTAGCGGGCGGCGTCGGCGGGCTTGCGGACCTTGGTGTCCAACTCCCGGTCGGTCAGCGCGGCCTGCCGCTCGGCCACCTTCTCCTGCTCGGCCAGGACCTCCTGCGACCGGGCGGCCTCGGCGAGCGGGCCGGCCGCGGCGGCGCGAGCGGCTGCCTCGTCGGTCTCGGCCTTGATCTCCGCGGTCTTGAGAGCGAAGGTCCGCTGGGCGATCGCGATCTCCTCCTCCGCCTTCAGCCGCGCCTGCTCGGCGGCGCGCCGGGCCACCGCCTCGGCGATGTCGGCCTCCTGCTTGGCACGCGCGGCCTCCGGACGGCCCAGGTCCTCCAGATAGGAACCCTCAGTGGTGATGTCCTGGATCTGGAAAGCGTCCAGCACCAGCCCCTGCCCGGACAGGCTCGCCTCCGCCTCCTCCGCGACCTGCCCGGCGAACGCGGCCCGGTCGCGGATGATGTCCTCCACCGACATCCGGCCCACGATGGAACGCAGCGCGCCGGACAGCACCTCCTGCGTGAAGCCGACGATGCCGTCCTGCTGCATCAGGAACCGCTGCGCGGCAGCCCGGATCGAGTCCTCGGTACCGCCCACCTTGACAATGGCGACACCTTCGAGGTTCGCCTTCACACCCCGCAGCGTGACCGCGCCGCGCACCGAGATCGGGATGTGCCGGCTGGACAGGTCGAGGGTGAACTTCTGCTGCACGAACGGCACGACGAACACACCGCCGCCGACCACGACCTTCTGCCCGCTGTTGTCGGTGAACACCCGGCCGGTCTCCGGGTCGGTGGCCTGCTTGCCGCGACGGCCGGTGACGATGAACGCCTCGCTCGGGCCCGCCACCTTGTAGCGGGTGACCACGACGAGACCGAGCAGGACAAGGAGTACAACGACTCCTATCACCGCGATGACGACTGGACTCATGATGTCTTTCCCCTCAGCCCTCCCAGGGGACGGCAGATCGATACGGGTTCACGTGGATGAAAGGGCGCCGCCGGTGCGGCGGCGCCCGATGTGCGCAGCGGCGCGGCGGGTCAGCGTTCGACAGGGCGTACGGAGACCGCTGTCTGCGACAGCGCCTCTTCCACCCAGATCTCGGCGCCTCGCGCCACCGGGCTCGGACTCTTCGCCGCGAGCTTCACCGGCTGCCCGGCCCGGTGGACCAGCACCTCGCCGTAGCCGCCCGTCGGAATGGCCGTCACCACGGAGCCTGATGCGCCGATCAGATCGTCGCCGCGCGGGGCGGCCCCGGACCGGTCGTTCAACAGCGCACGGCTGAGACGGTAGGCGAGCCAGCCCGTGGCGGCTCCGGCGGGCACACCGACCGCGGTGGCGCCGAACGCGCCGAGCCCGGTGGTGCCCATGACGATCGCGCCGGAGAAGCCGAGCATGGACACGAACCCGGCGATGACCGGGAGCGACAGCCAGCCGTCGAAGAGACCGTCGAGCGCGTCGACGCCGCCGAAGAGGCCCTCAAGGACACCGTCGAGGACGAGGGACAGGCCGAGGAGCACGACTCCTGCGATGCCGAGACCCAGAAACCAGGTCATCCCGGTCCACCCGCCTCTCCCCCACTGTCACCGCGCTGGTGGCGCAATACTCACACGTGCACCCCGACGAAAACACTGCCTGGTTCCGGCAATCTTTACGCTCCCTTGATGCCGTACTCCGCACCGGTCCGGGGCATCGCGCGACAGGCCCCGGGCCGACGGCGGCCTCGATGGGCGGCGGGAGGGAGACATGAGAGATCACTTTGCCGCAGCCTGGCAGTTGTCTCCACGCCTACAGGACAGATGACGGCACTCGCGCAGTCTCGGCGTCCGGTCGAGCCGTATCGCTCCCGCAGCCGCCCTGGAGGTGCCGTCCAGCCCGGACTTCACGAGAGCCTGCGCGGTCTCGGAGTGCTGGACGAAGCCGTCGACGCCCTTGCCGAGCGCGGTCGAGGACACCAGCCGGTCGAGGAAGACCGACTCCCCGCCGACGATGCTGATGTCGGCGTTCTCCCGCGCGGTGGCTTGCACCGTGGACTGCGCCTCGGCGACCTGCCGCTGCACGTCCGGCCCGGCCAGCCGTACGTCCTTCTCCGCCGCCAGCCGCAGTCGGAACTCCTCGTGGCCACGGGACGCCTCGTCCAGCGCGGCCAGCGCCGCCGCCTTCAGCTTCTCGCCGATGGCCTCCGCCACCGCGAGCGCCTGCGCCTTGATTCCCGCGGCCTCCGCGCGGCCGTGAACGAACAGTGCAGGGCAGCCCGACGAAGTCCGGCCAGGACGAACCGGGTTCATCGGGGTGGAGGCGGCGCAGCAGCCGTACGAGCACTCGGCTCACACCCCATGAGGCCAAGGCGGGGGCGACGAACCCCGTGAGTCCGGTCAGTGCGCGTGCCGGCCCTTGCGCACACCGGACAGCGGGCGGCACGGACGGAATCCACGGCGGCGCGAACCCTCCCGCGGCCGGTGCCGCCGTGGGGCCGGGGCAGCCGATGCAGATCCCCAGCGGCCGCGGCCCTTTCCGCGGGACAGCCGGCTTCATACAGCGCATCCGACCGGAATCGGCCACCCCCACAAGGGACTTCGCCCAGCACTCCCTCGCCCTCGCCCTCGTCGTCGAGCAACGGGGAGGCGGTTCGCTCACCGTACGCGCGCCGGATGACGCCGCACCCCTACCGCCGAACGGGCGAAAGAGCGTCGCCCTCCTGGATTCTCGCAGGTCAGCGAGGAGCGCACCGCATCACTGAGGCAACCGTCCCAGGCACACTGCAAATTTTACCCAGAGCAATGATTGATCCGCCGTTCTCGTCCGTACCCTCTGGCGACCCAGCCGCACGGCGAGTCCCGGCGCACCACGCCGGGACTCGCCGGTACGGCCACCCGCTGCCAGGAGTTGCCATGAGTCGCACGTGGAGCATCGGAACGATCTTCGTGAGCGGCGGTCTGCTGCTGACCGTCGCCGCGCTCGCCTACCCCGCCATGCTGGGCGTCGAGAAGGCGGCCACAGGCACGGAACGGATCATCGCCAACACCCGGTACGGCCCCCTGACGGAGGCCGACCGGGACTTCGTCATCAAGGTCCGCTCCGCCGGACTGTGGGAGTACCCGCTCGGCGAGATGGCCATGGAACGCGGCACGACACCGGAGATGAAGGAGGCCGGAGAACACCTGGTCGTCGGGCACGCCGGCCTCGACGAGATGTGCCGCAAGATCGCTCCGGAGCTGAACATCACGCTCAACAACCAGGCGAGCCCGCAACAGCAGCAGTTCGTGGCGACCGTCGACGCGGCCACGGGCAAGGAGTTCGATTCCACCGCGGTACAGATCATGCGTGTCACGCACGGCCAGATCTTCCCGGCCATCGCCAAGATCCGCGCCAGCACGAGGAACACCCTCGTGCGCCAGCTGGCCGACCTCGCCAACGACACCGTGCTCGACCACATCACCGTGCTGGAGAAGACCGGCCTGGTCAACCACGACCAGGTCAACTACCAGCAGACCAACCCGCCGAAGCTCCCCAGCGAGCAGGCCACTCCGCCCGTGCCCCAGCAGGGAGCCCCGATGGTCGTCCTGACCCCTCGCCCGGATCTGAACGTGCAGACCGCCGCCCCGACGGCCAGCCCGACAGTCGGCGCGTCGCCGTCGCCGTCGGAGTGACACGGCCACCGGTTCACCGCGCCGGCCTCGTCCTCGATCGGCGGGAGGACGAGGCCGGGTCTCGGTCGCCGTAGGGGCGGGGGCGGAACGATGACGGTCACCCTCAGGCGCCGCGCCCGGCCGCCGTATCCACCCATCCCAGCGGATACAACTCCGGGTCGTCCGACATCGGGGCCAGGGGCTCTCCACCCGCCTCGTTGAACGCGGCGAGCGCCCCGACGAGTGCTGCCCGCTGCTCCGACCCGAGCCGCCCGACGATCGTCGCGATCTCGGCACGACGCCTCGCGGTGACGTCCGCGACCGTGCGCCGCCCCTCGTCCGTGAGCTGGAGCATCGTCTCGCGGCGATTGTCAGGGTTGACCTGACGGTCGGCGAGCCCGGCGGCGATCAGGCGGTCCACCATGCGCATCGCGGTGGAGGGCGCCACCTGGAGCAGATCCGCGAGCACGACCAACTTCGTGGCACCACGAGTGGACAGCACCACCAGCATGCGGAACTGCGGAAGCGTCACCCGCTCCTCGACCTCGGCCAGGGAACGCGCCGAGACCGCCACGAGCAGCCGTGACGCGGTCAGCACCGCACGAGTGACCGCATCAACATCATCCATGTCCCCCGCGAGGGCCCTGTGTTCCGCCATGCCTCCCTTTCTACGCGTCGCAGCACCTGCACACTCAATCGGCCCGAGCAGATTTTCCCATCCCATGACCGTGACAGCGCAGCAGGAGCGTCGCGGCGTCGTCGTGCGGCGGCCCGGGCGCGTGCCGCACGACGTCCTCGCGCAACGCGAAGCCGTCCGCCACAGGCTCCACGTCGAGAAGGGCCGTCTCCACCTCGGTCGGATTCATGGACCGGTGCGCGAACGCGACCGTACGGGGAATCGCAGGCAGCCGTCCCGGAGATCGGTGAGGCCCAGTACGGCGTGCGGGGAGCGTGGGCCGGGCGGCACCGCCACCCGGGCGAAGCCCAGCGGTACCTGGCCGTCGGACGTGTGCGTTTCCTTGGCGAAGTGGATGTCGACGTCCAGGTTCGGCGCCGTCCGCGAGGCCAGGGGCTCGCTGTAGCGGCGGCGCGGTCCGTCAGTGAGCTGGATCGGGGACGGGTGGAGGGGGATCGAGGTCCTCCGGTCGTCCTGGAGCCCGAGGACGAGGACGCCACCGGTGGAGTTCGCGAACGCGGCGATGGCCTGGGCCGGTTCGCCTCCGCCCTCCGTGCCCGTGTCGTGCGGTGCGAGCTTGTGGTCGAGGTCCCGGCCCTCGGCGGCCAGGGGAGGAACCGTGCTTCATACTTCTCGGCCGATGGGGTGCGGCCGACGGGTGGGCTTCGGCGCACGACCGGCAGGCGTGGGGCCGAAGGGCCCCTCGAAGGGGCTGGGCGGCCCCTGGTCGCATGGACGTCCCTGCACGAGGCTCGGCAGGAGACCGGGCAGGCCGTACAGGCCCGGCAGTCACAGGAGGAGCCCACCATGCTTCGGCACATCACCACGGGAATCGACGGGTCCGCCGAGAGCCTCGCCGCCGCGCACTGGGCGGCCCGTGAGGCGGTGCGTCGCGGCGTCGCGCTGAACCTCGTGCACGCCTGGACGCCGCACCCGAGCCCCGCACCCTTCGTCCCCGCGGACCGGAGCGAGCGCGGCTGGGCCGAGGAGACCCTGCACCGGGCGGCGGGCAGCATCCGTGCCGCGCACCCCGGGCTGCGGGTCGAAGATCGGCTGGTGCGCGACTCCGCTGTGGACGCCCTTCTCGCGGCGGCCCAGGAGGCGGAGCTGATGGTGCTCGGGTCCCGTGGTCTCGGCGCCGTCGCGGGATTCATGACGGGCTCGGTGTCCCAGCGGGTCATCGCCAGGTCCGCCCGCCCGGTCGTACTCGTACGGGCGGGCGATTCCTCCGCTGATGAACACCTGTCGGTTTCGGACGGAATCGCGTCGGACGAGATACCTCAGACCCCGTACCGCGATGTCGTCCTGGGACTGGATGTCCAACACCCCAGCGACGAACTGATCGACTTCGCCTTCACGTCCGCCCGGCGCCGCAATGCCGCGTTGCACGTGATCCACGCCTTCGGCGCCCCGCCCTTCCACGTCGCCGACGGCGGCCCGGTCCCGCCCACCGGCCCCGAACTGCTCGCCGCCCAGGAACATTCCGTGGTCGCGGCGCTGCGCCCGTGGTGCGAGAAGTATCCCGAGGTCCGGGTGACGGAGACCGTCTCCGAGGGGCGGGCCGCGACCGCGCTGGTGCGGGCGTCGTCCGGTGCCGCCCTCGTCGTGGTGGGGCGCAGGCCACGGAACAGCCGCCTCGGCCCGCACGTCGGCGCCGTCACCCACGCGGTGCTGCACCACGTCGGCCGCCCGGTGGCCGTCGTCCCGCACGACTGAACCCGCGCCGCGAGGGTGCTCCGGGCACCCGCGGCCCCAGGGAGGGAGGAGTCATGATCACGCGCCGCGTCGTCGTCGGTGTGGACGGCTCGGCCGTCACCGTACGAGCACTGGATCTGGCCGCCGACGAGGCGGCCCTGCGCGCCGCCACTCTGGAGATCGTGTACGCCGTGCCGGACCTCGACGAGGCCTGGCCGGTGCTGGCGTCTGCCGCCTCCCGGGTGGTCTACCGCCATCCAGGTCTGCCGGTCGTCACCGTCCCCGTCGAGGGACATCCGGCAGCCGTACTGGCGGAACGCGGACATGAGGCCGCGCTGACCGTCGTCGGCCGCCGGAGCCCCGGCGAGCTCGCGGGTACGGTGCCGGACTCGGTGAGCCGGAGCCTGGCCGCGCACGGGCACGGCCCGCTGCTGGTCGTACGCGGCGACTCCCCACCGCACCTGCACAACGAGGTACTGCTCGTCCTCGACGCCGGCATGGACACGGCCGCGTACGCCCTCCACGAAGCGGGACTCCGCAGCGCCGGGCTGCGCGTCCTTCGGCCCCCGGCGTATCGCCGCCCGGCTCCGGCACCGGCACAGCGCCGCCGAGGCGAAGCCGCCGCGTCACACGTCGTCCCGGCCGACGATGTACTGGTGGGACGGGGCGAGCGGCACCCGCGCGTCCGCAGGGAGACCCAGGACGCCGGCCCCGCCTCGACGCAGGCACTGCTGGAGGCCACCCTCACGTCCGACCTCGTCATCATCGGCTGCCGACCTGGTCCGGGCGGCCATGGACGCCACCTCGGTTCCACGGCCCGCACGGTGCTGAATCGGGCCCACTGCCCGGTGCTGGTGGTGACCACCGGGCAGGAGAGCACCACGCCCTCCCCACGTGAACAGCTGCGCGCCGGCATGGGCCGAACGGCCCCACGGGCAGGGACGGACGGCGAGGTCCGGGTGCGCTGTCCGGCCCTCCCGGCGGCCGTCGCGCCTCACCAGTATCGGGAGCAAGGCAGTTCCGTGCGAAGCGAGGGAGAGAACCGGCGATGACGGTAACGACGACGGCCGGAACCCAGGCGCCCGGGGCATGGCGTGGCTTCGTCGGCGCGGAATGGCGCGAGCGGATCGACGTCCGCGACTTCATCCAGGCCAACTACACGCCTTACGAGTGTGATTCCGCGTTCCTGACCGGTCCCACGGACCGCACCCGAGCCGTGTGGGAGGCGGTCAGCGCACTGTTCCCGCAGGAGCGACACCGCGGCATCCTCGACGTGGACACCGCGACCCCCTCCACGATCACCTCGCACGCGCCCGGATACATCGACCGCGAGCGGGAATTGATCGTCGGCCTGCAGACCGACGCCCCGCTGAAGCGGGCGATCATGCCGAACGGCGGCCTGCGGATGGTGGAGAACGGACTGAGGGCGTACGGGTACGAGCCCGACCCGTTCGTGACGCGGGTGTTCGGGACCTATCGCAAGACCCACAACGACGGTGTGTTCGACGCGTACACCGCCGAGATGAAGGCCGCCCGCAGGGCCGGGATCATCACCGGTCTGCCGGACGCCTACGGCCGGGGCCGGATCATCGGCGACTACCGGCGCGTCGCGCTGTACGGCACCGACCGCCTGGTGGAGGACAAGCGCGTGGAGCGTGCCCGGCTGGACACCGAGCCGTCGCACCAGGACGTCATCCGTGACCGAGAGGAACTCGCCGAACAGATAAGGGCGTTGGGTGAACTGACGCGGATGGCGGCCATGTACGGCTGTGACGTCACCCGGCCCGCGACGACCGCCCGCGAGGCGGTGCAGTGGCTCTACCTCGGCTATCTCGCCGCAGTGAAGGAGCAGAACGGGGCCGCGATGTCGCTGGGCCGCACCTCCACCTTCCTGGACGTCTACCTCCAACGGGACCTGGACGAGGGGATCCTCGACGAGTCCCGCGCTCAGGAACTGATCGACGACTTCGTGATCAAGCTGCGGATCGTCCGGTTCCTGCGCACCCCCGAGTACGACGCGCTGTTCTCCGGCGACCCGACCTGGGTGACGGAGTCCATCGGCGGCATCGGAAGCGACGGGCGCCCGCTCGTCACCCGCACCTCCTTCCGCTTCCTGCAGACCCTCTACAACCTCGGCCCCGCCCCGGAACCGAACCTCACCGTCCTGTGGTCGCCCCGACTGCCCTTCGGATTCAAAGAGTTCTGCGCCCAGGTGTCCATCGACACCAGCGCGGTCCAGTACGAGTCCGACGAGCTGACGCGCCCGGGCACCGGTGACGACACCGCGATCGCCTGCTGTGTCTCCGCGATGGCGGTCGGGAAGCAGATGCAGTTCTTCGGCGCCCGGGTCAATCTCGCCAAGGCACTCCTGTACGCGGTCAACGGCGGCCGGGACGAGATGACCGGCGAGCAGATCGCCCCCGAGGCACCCGCGCTGACCGGCGAGTACCTGGACTACGACCAATTGTGGGCGGCCTACGACCACGTCCTCGACTGGCTCGCCCGGACCTACGTCAACACACTCAACGTCATCCACTACATGCACGACAAGTACGCCTACGAGCGCATCGAGATGGCCCTGCACGACCACCCGGTGCACCGCTTCATGGCCTGCGGCATCGCCGGACTCTCGGTCGCCGCCGACAGCGTGTCCGCCGTCAAGTACGCGCGGGTGAAGGTGTTCCGCGACGCCACCGGCCTCGCCGTCGACTTCCGCACCGAGGGCGACTTCCCCGCCTACGGCAACAACGACGACCGCGCCGACAGCATCGCCGTCGGGCTGGTCGAGGCCTTCATGGCGAAGGTGCGCGAGCACCCCGCCTACCGGGACGCCGAGCACACCCAGTCGGTGCTGACCATCACCTCGAACGTCGTCTACGGCAAGCACACCGGCAACACCCCCGACGGCCGCCGCGCCGGAGCGCCCTTCGCCCCCGGCGCCAACCCGATGAACGGCCGCGACCGGCACGGTGTCGCCGCCTCCGCGCTCTCGGTCGCCAAACTGCCCTACGAGCAGGCCCGCGACGGAATCTCGCTGACCACGACGATCACTCCGGAGGGCCTCGGACACGTGCCCGGCGAACGCGCCGGCCACCTGGTCGGCATCCTCGACGCCTACACGGCCTCGGGCGGCTTCCACATGAACGTCAACGTCCTGGACCGCGCCACGCTCGAAGACGCGATGGAACACCCGGAGAAATACCCGGAGTTGACCATCCGGGTCTCCGGCTACGCCGTCAACTTCGTCCGCCTGACCCGTGAGCAGCAGCTCGATGTGATCAGCCGCACCTTCCACGGAGCGTTGTGAGCACCGCGACCAGGCCGGTGACGGGCCGGATCCACTCCTGGGACCTGTCCACCGGCACGGACGGCCCCGGGACCCGGTTCGTCCTCTTCGTCTCGGGCTGTCCACTGCGCTGTCTGTACTGCGCCAACCCCGACACCTGGCACATGCGCGACGGCCGGGAGGCCACCGTCGACGAGGTGATGACGGAGATCGAGAGGTACCGCGCCTTCATCACCACGGCCGGCGGCGGTGTGACGCTCACCGGCGGAGAACCGCTGCTCCAGTCCGCCTTCACCGGCGAGATCCTGCGCCGTTGCAAGGAAGCCGGGCTGCACACCGCCCTGGACACCTCGGGGTTCCTGGGTTCCCGCGCCACCGACGAACTCCTCGCGGACACCGACCTGGTCCTGCTCGACATCAAGTCCTTCGACGTCACCACCTACCGGAAACTGACCGGCGGCCGGCTCGCCCCCACCCTGTCCTTCGCCACCCGCCTCGACCGGCTGAGCGTCCCGATGTGGGTCCGTTACGTCCTGGTTCCTGGCTGGACCGACGACCCTGAGGCCGTCGAGGGGCTCGCCCGGTTCGCCGCCGGCCTGGGGCATGTCGAGCGGGTGGACATCCTGCCGTTCCACAAGCTGGGCGCCGCGAAGTACGAGGCCCTCGGCATCCCCTTCCCGCTGCGGGACACCCCTGCCCCCGATCCCACGCTGATCGAACGGGTGCGGGAGCAGTTCACGGAACAGGGCGTCGTGGCCTACTGAGCTCGGCCCCACCCCCGGTACGCGGCCACGGCGGTCGGCAGGGTGGGGAGGATCAGGTCGGCTCCGATGACTCCGTCAGGCCGTCCTCCACGTCGGCCTCGGCGTTGAGGACGAACCAGCGGACCGCGCCCTCCTGTTCGTCGACGTCGTGCATGCCGGCCACCCAGGAACCGCGAGGAGCCGGGCCGTTCCGAGGGGCTCTCGGGGCCGCCCTCCGCCGCCCAACAGGCCCGCGGAACAGGGCCGTTCAGCCCTCTGGTTCCGGACCTTCGGCATCGGGCGGCGCACGCTCCGCGCCACGAGAGTCAGTGGTGTCAGACACCGTCCCGACCGTCCCCGAAGGGATCACCATCATGGCCGTGCACGAGCACCCTCACCGGCGCCCGGGCTTCCACCTGCCTTCGCTGCGCAGGAGCCGGACCGCCTCCGCCTCGGAGTCCGCCGTGTCGGCACGTACCGGCACCCACACCGCGCAGGCCTACGCCCTCGCCTCCCTACGCCTGGTCACCGGGTTCGTCTTCCTGTGGGCGTTCCTCGACAAGACCTTCGGCTTCGGCTACGCCACCCCCTCCGGCAAGGGCTGGATCGACGGCGGCTCGCCCACCATGGGCTTCCTGGGCAACGTGGCCGTCGGGCCGATGGAGTCCACGTTCCACTCCTGGGCCGGCGACCCGTGGGCGAACTGGCTGTTCATGCTCGGTCTGCTGGGCATCGGCCTGGCCCTGGTCGGCGGTATCGCGCTGCGGATCGCAGCCGTCGCGGGCACCGCGATGATGGCGCTGATGTGGATCGCCGAGTGGCCGCCGGCCAAACACCTGTCCGACGGGTCGCTGAGCATGTCGACCAACCCGTTCACCGACTACCACCTCATCTACGCCG
Organism: Streptomyces bottropensis ATCC 25435; assembly: GCF_000383595.1. NCBI lineage: Bacteria > Bacillati > Actinomycetota > Actinomycetes > Kitasatosporales > Streptomycetaceae > Streptomyces > Streptomyces bottropensis. The sequence continues at coordinate 6,054,719 of NZ_KB911581.1, forward strand.
TCGTCCTCATCGCCCTCGCGGCGGCCGGTGCCGGTGCCACCTGGGGCCTCGGCAAGCAGTGGGCCAGGCTCCCCTTCGTCAGCCGCAACCGCTGGCTGCGGTGACCGCGGGAGGGGCGGCGGAGTCCCCCAGGACCCCGCCGTCCTCTGCCGCCTGTAGGGCCGGTCGGCCCCGGCCGGGGACCTGCGGCCCCTGCACCTCGCACCCTCTCGCCACGACGCTGGACCCAGGCCCTGATTCGGGCGGCCTCCTCGATCAGGGAGTTGGAGATCATGCCCCGCACCGGGATCGGCGGATTCATGGTCGGTTCCGTCGCCATGCGCGTCGTGGCACACGCCACCCAGCCCGTGGCCCTGGTCAGGGCCGGCGAACAGGCCGCCGACGAGTACGAGCTGGACCCGATGGGCATCCCGTCCGCCGCCACTGCCTTCCGGCCCGTCGCCCTCGGCCTGGACACCGACGTCCCCGACGATTCCGCCATCGAGTTCGCCTTCGCCGAGGCGGCCCGTCGCCACACCTCCCTGCGGGTCGTCCACGGCTGGAACCCGCCGCCCTGCTACGTGTACGGCCTCTCCGCCGACCCCGGCCTCCGTGCCGAACTCGGCAGGCGGCAGGCCGAGACCCTGGCCGAGGTCCTGCGCCCGTGGCGGCAGGGTCCACATCGGCCCCGTCACCCACTCCGTCCCGCACCACGACACCGCCCACGTCGCCGTCGTCGCGCACGGCTGACCCACCCCGAGGAGCAGACATCATGAAGGCAGCGGTCGTACGGGCGTTCGGTGAGCCCCTGGTCATCGAGGAACGCCCCGACCCCGAGCCCGGACCTGGCCAGATCCGGGTACGGGTGGAGGCCTCCGGGCTGTGCCACACCGACATCCACGCAGCCCGCGGCGACTGGCCGGTCAGGCCGAACCCGCCGTTCGTCCCCGGCCACGAGGGCGTCGGCCTCGTCGAGAAGCTCGGCGCGGGCGTCACCCGCCTGTCCGTCGGGCAGCGCGTCGCCGTGCCCTGGCTGGGCCGCGCCTGCGGGCGGTGCGAGCACTGTCTGTCCGGCTGGGAGACGCTGTGCGAGCAGCAGATCAACACCGGGTACGGGTGCGACGGCGGGTACGCCGAGAAGATGCTCGCGTGGGGCGACTACGCCCAGCCGGTGCCCGACGGGATCAGCGCCCTGGAGGCCGCCCCGCTGACCTGCGCCGGCGTCACCACGTACAAGGCGCTCAAGGTCGCCGGGGTCAAGCCCGCGCAGCTCGTCGCCGTCTCCGGTGTCGGCGGGCTCGGGCACCTCGCCGTGCAGTACGCGAAGATCGCCGGAGCGACCGTGGCGGCCATCGACGTCAGCGACGAGAAGCTGCGGCTCGCGGCGGAACTCGGCGCGGACATCGTCATCGACGCCCGCAAGGAGGACGTCGGCCAGGTGCTCCAGCGGCACGGCGGAGCGCACGCGGCCATCGCGCTCGCGGTGAACGAGGCGGCGTTCGCGGCGGCCAACTCCGGGCTGCGACGCGGCGGAAAGCTCGTCATGGTGGCCCTTCCCGCGCACGGAACGATCCAGGTCCCGATCTTCGACACCGTTCTGCGCGGCACCTCGGTCATCGGATCGATCGTCGGCACCCGACAGGACCTGGCCGAGGTGTTCCAGCTGCACGCGGCCGGCCGCACGAAGGTCATCTACGAGACGCGTCCCCTCGCGACCGTCAACGAGTCCATGGAGGACGTCCTGCGCGGCTCGGTCAAGGCCCGCATCGTCTTCGACCTGGGCGCGGGGAAGTGACGAGGATGACCGGGCCCTTGACGGACCTGCCCCTGGTCGTGGGCGTCGACGGATCCGAGGAGAGCTACGGGGCCGTCGACTGGGCGGCGGACGAGGCAGCCCTGCGCGGAGTGCCCCTGCGGCTGGTGTACGCCTCGCTGTGGGAGCAGTACGAGGGCGGAGCCCTGGCTCATGATCTCGGCAGGATCACCGACCGGATACTGGCCGACACGATCGTCGGGGCGGCGGCCGAGCGTGCCCACCGCCGTCAGGTGGGCGTGAAGGTCACCACCGAGGTGTTGCCCGAGAGACCCGTGACCGTGCTGCTGCGCGAGGGACACGACGCCTCGGCGCTCGTCCTGGGCACGCGCGGCCGTAGTGGCCTCACCGAGCTGCTGCTCGGCTCGGTGAGCCTCGCGGTCGCCGGGCGCGCCGAGTGCCCGGTGATCGTGGTGGGCCGCGGCCCCGAGCGCCGGCCCGGGATCCGGACCGAGCAGCGTGTCGTGCTCGGCATCGGCGACGAGACCAGTCCGGCTGCCGTGGACTTCGCCTTCCGGGCGGCGGCCGGCCGGGACGCGACCCTGCGCGCCGTACGGGCCTGGCGGTGCCCGGCGCACGAGAGCACCGATCACCCCCTGCTCGCCGGTGAGCCCGCCCGGCTGCACGAGCAGCAGGCCGCGGAGGTCCTGGAAACGGCGCTGCGGGCGGCCGCGGCGCGACACCCCTCGGTACGGGTACGGCGGCACACCGTCGAAGGGCCGGCCCGCAAGGTGCTGGTGGAGGCCTCACGCGACGCCGATCTGCTGGTCGTCGGCGCCCGGCGCCGTGAGGGACACTTCGGGCTCCAGCTCGGCCGGGTCGCCCACGCCGCCCTGCACCACGCCGCCTGCCCCGTCGCGGTCGTGCCCCAGCGGGTGTGAGGACGGTGGCCGGCTCACAGACCCGCCGCCGAGTACCGCACCCGGAAGGAGAAGGCACGCACCGCTGGTCAGCCGCACCGCGGCTGGACGGCGCGCACCTGCGCCCCGCCGAGCCTGTCGTGCACGGCGTGGCCGACGACTGGCTTCGCAAGTTCTGATGTGAGAGGAGAGATCGCCATGCCCAGCAGCGTGTTGGTCGCCTACGGAACGACGAACGGATCCACCGCGGAGATCGCCGAGGCCGTGGGCAAGGCTCTGCGCGAGGACGGGCTGACGGTCGACGTGCTGCCCGCCCGGTCCGTGGCGAGCGTGGCGTCGTACGAGGCCGTGGTGGTCGGAGGTGGCGTGTACGCCGGGCGCTGGCAGAAGGACGCCCGTCGCTTCCTGCGCCACCACCGTCGCGCACTGGCCGGACGCCCGCTGTGGATGTTCAGCAGCGGCCCGCTCGACGCCTCGGCCTCGGACCGGGACATCCCGCCCGTGCCCGGCGTGAAGCGGGCCATGGTCCGGCTCGACGCCAGGGGGCACGTCACCTTCGGTGGCTGCCTCGAAGAGGGCGCGAAGGGATTCATCGCCCGGAAGATCGTCTCCTCGGGCAAGGGCGGCGACTTCCGGGACTTCGCCGCGATCGAGGCGTGGGCGAAGCGCGTCGCGGGCGAGTTGACGCGGGTATAGACAGGGACGGTTCAGCCGGGTCCGTGCCGATCGGTCGGTACGGACCCGGCAGAGTTCGTCGAGGGTGCTGATTCACCCAGGGACCACGGCGACAGGACACGCGGAATCCCGCAACAGGGCCCGTGTCACGCTGCCGGCCCGACTGCCGACCCGACTGCCGACTCGTTGCCCGGCCGCAACGAGCGCGGCACTCGCGGATCTGAGTATCAGGGCATGCTCCGGGGCGAACAGCACGACGTCTTCGAGCGCCCGTACTTCGGGGTGTCTCGCGCGCCACGGCCGCAGGGCGTCGGCGAGCAACTGCACCTCGTGGTCCTCCCAGGCACCCCGGTCCTCCGTCCGACGCCGAACGGCAGTTCGGCGTCGGACGAGGGGAGTCGCCACGCGTGCACGGCGTGCAGCCGGACATCCCTCAGCAGAGCGGCCTCGAAGGCGAAGCCGATGGCCGCGTCCGGCGGGTCACGCGCGTCCACGCCGAGGGCGACCTCGTCGTGGCGGTGCGACGGGGTCGCGCGGGTGGGACTGTCCGGCACCGCGACGATGGGGCAGGAAGACGACCCGACGATGGCGAGGAAGGCCAACCGCTCTGCGGGGTCAACGGCATTGCCTGTCGAGGCGTGCCGAAAGGGACGGCACCGTGGCGAGGTCGACCTCGCCACGCAGTTCCAGGACGGTGGCCCTGCGGGCGGGTTGTTCCGTGAGGTGCGGTACGGGCGACGGCGGTTCGGCGCTGTTGCGCACCTCGGCGGCTCGCAACCGGTGCGGGCGATCGACGGGACGGTGGTCGCCCGCGAGGCTGATGAGATCGACGCGGCCACCCACTCTGGCTGGAGCGTCGTCGTCAACGGCGAGGCGACGGTCGTGACCGGCCCCGCCGAGCAGGAGCGGCCGGCCCGGACCCGGCCGGCGCTCCTGGGTGCCCTCGCGTCGCCGGCCGCCTCCACGACGGGGTTCTTCCTGCCTCTTGACGGGCCGTCACCGACCCGGAGCCGAACGGCCCTGCGACAAGGGGCCGTTCGGCGCTGCGACGGGTTCTGGCGGCCCCTGCCTCCAGTGTCCGCGGAGGGCGAGTGTGGACTGCGAAGCCGCCGCGACACCCGAAGGGAAGCATGAGCCATGACTCTCCAACACGTGGTCGTAGGAACGGACGGTTCGCTGGTCGCCGTACGGGCGGTGGACCGGGCCGCGGCCGAGGCGGTGCGCCGTGGAGCCGGCCTGCGCGTCGTGTACGCCGTGCCGGACCGGGACGAGGCCGGACCCGTACTGAGCGCAGCGGCGTCGCGGGCGAGCGAGAGGTACCCGGGTCTGCCGGTCGTGACAGTGGCGGCTGAGGGCGGCACCGTACAAGCGCTGGTTCGTGAGAGCGAACACGCGGTCCTGACCGTTGTGGGCACACGCGGCTTCGGCCGGCTCACCGGCCTGATGTTCGGCTCGGTGAGCCTGCGGCTGACCGCGCGGACGCGGGGCCCGCTGCTGGTCGTACGCGGGGACCATCCGTGCGACGACGGCAGGGATGTGCTGCTCGGCCTGGAGAGCGACTCGGACGCGGACGCGGCCGCCTACGCCTTCCAGGAAGCCGAGCGGCGCGGCGCCCGGCTGCGTGTTCTGCACTCCTGGACCCACCCGCGGGTGGCCCCCGAACCGCCGTCGCTCGTGCCCGCGACGAGCCCGGGACAGGAGCGGCGCGCCCGGCACGGCCGCGCCGAGGAGGCCGTACCGCGCTTCGCCCTGACCCGGCTGCGGGAGCGGCATCCCGGCGTCGATGTCGAGATCCGCACGGCCCGTACCGGCGTGGCAGGCTCACTGCTGGAGGCCACGCGGGAGGCCGCGGTCGTCGTCATCGGCGCGCACCGGCACAACGGGCCGGGAGCGCGGTTGGGACCGGTCGCGCACACCCTGTTGCACCGGTCCCACTGCCCTGTGGTCGTCGTGCCCGGCGGATGACCGGCGGCGACCACCCGGCCGACCGTGAAGCGGGCGGTCACCATGGCGGGCCTCGTCCTCGACTGGAGGGCGCTCATCATCGTGGGCATGCCGTCGGCGCATCGGGCGGCAACGCCGGTGCGCACCTGGAGGACGCCTCGCACGCGGCCTCGCCGATCGTCGTCGGGCTCCGCAACCGCACAGGCTCGCTCGGCTCGCACATCGATCCGGTGGCCCGCACGGTCCTCCGGCACGCGGTCGCACCGGTCGCGGTGGTGCCGCACGACTGACGGCGTTCACGCCCACGGGAACGGGGCGTGGGCCGTGAGGCGGAGCCCGGTGATCAGGTCGGGGTGGATACGGATGGCGTGATCCATCCGCTGCGTCATCCAGGGGCGCGACAAAGCACCGTAGCGGGCCAGTTCACGCGGATCGGTGACCAGCCACGCATAGCCGGTGACGACCACGCTCCACCCGGTGTGCGTGTCGGGGTCTATGACGTCGGCCTCGTAGGCGACGACGGCCCCCGTACGCCCGGCCTGCCGGGTGTACCGAGCCAGCGTGGCGTCACCTTGGGTACGGATGACGACGTCGCCGTCGACGAGGACGTGGTTGACCGGGCGGACGGTGGGCAGCGCGTGCCGGGTGAAGACGACCCGACCCAGGGACACGCTGCCCAACAGGCGTAGCGCCTCGACGCCGTCGAGCTCGACGCTCGTGTGCGCTTCTGAGGAGTTCGACGGGTCGTCGTCGCCGGCCATGGCAGATTTCCGTATCGTTCGGTCACTCACAGTTCAGGTCTCCCGAAGTCAGGCGTGGGCCTGATCGGGCCATTCGAACCGCGCGGGAGTATCTCGCACCAGGGCCGTTCGGCCTCGGTCGAAGTCCGGCGGTCCCTGCCTCGCGCGGCTGGGGGCGTATCAACGGTCCAGGTCGGTCACCGGCGGTTAATGGTCTCCAGCGCGGAGGCCAGCACGTGGGGGTCGTGGTGGCCCTTGTAGACCTTGGGCGGGTGCCTGTCCAGCTTCAGGAGCTGTGTCACCGCCGTCCAGGCGGTGCGCACGGAGTACTCGACGGTGAAGACGACGTCGTCGGGCACCTCCGCGAACTGGCCGATGAAGGCGAGGTTCACCGATCCCTCGGGTACGACCCGGGGCCGGTCGGCGCGGCGACGGGCCAGGAACTGGCTGGTGATGTAGGGCATCACGCAGGGCACGACGGTGGAGGTCTCCAGGACCCGGGCCTTGGCCCGCTCGTCGAACGGGAGGTGCTGCAGGACCTCTTCGAGGATCTCGCGGCCGGAGCACATGGTCATCGGCTTGGGTGTGTGGTTGCCGGTCCGGCCGGGGAACAGGCCGTAACCCCACCAGACGCAGACGCCCTCCGGCTGGTCGCGGTAGACGGGCTGGCGGTTGGCGACGATGCTGAGCAGCCAGTTGGAGTCGGTGAACGTCATCAGACCGCCCTTGCCGGCCGGGCTGCCGCTGAACTCTTCGAGAGCGTCGAGGAACGCGGAGCCCTTCGTGGTGACCGTGAACGACTCCCAGCGGGACTCCTTGACCTGTTTGTCGAAGACGGACGGGTCGCCGAAGTCGTCACGGCCGCGGGCCAGTCGATGCCACAGCAGCCAGGCGTCCGAGCGGTGCGGGGCCGGCGGGGGCGCGGAGGTGTGCGAGCCGAGGCTGGAGGCGTCCGTCATGGAGCCGTTGGTGACGAGGACCAGGTCCTCGGGCGCGACGGTGATCTCCTCGTCGAAACCGCCCCGGTTCATGTAGACGGTCTCGACCGTGCCGCGCCCGGTGCCCGGGGCGAACCCGAGGTCGGTGACGTGACAACCGGTGTGGACCGTTACGCCGCGCTCGCGCAGCCAGGCTGTCAGCGGTCGCACGATGGAGTCGTACTGGTTGTAGCGGGTCCGGTGGATGCCCGACATGGAGGCGAGCTCGGAGAACAGGTGGATGAAGCGCCTCAGATAGCGACGGAACTCGATGGCGCTGTGCCAGGGTTGGAACGCGAACGTGGTGCACCACATGAACCAGAAGCCGGTCGTGAAGAAGTGTTCGCCGAAGCAGTCGGTGATCCGTTTGCCGTCCAGGTGCCCCTCGGGGGTGGCCAGGCAGCGGATCAGCTCCAGCCGGTCGCGTGCGGAGAACCCCATCGAGGCCGTATCGACGATCTTGCCGTCGCCGTCGACGAGACGGGCGATGTCGTCCCAGGCGAAGTCCTCGTGCCCGGCCAGGATCTCCTCCGTCACGGAGACGGAGGGGTCGTCGAGGGTGGGGATGCCGGACAACAGGTCGTAGGTGCAGCGGAACTCGGCCTCGAACATCCGCCCGCCGCGCATGGTGTAGCCGGCGTCTGCCGTGCCGCCCGCGTCCAGGCTGCCGCCGATGGTCCGCTGCTCCTCGAAGAGGTGGATGTCGCTTCCCTCGAAGCCGCCGTCGCGGATCAGGAACGCCGCCGCGGACAGTGCCGCGATCCCGCTGCCCACCAGATATGCCTTCGCCATCACACAACTCCTTGTTGTCATCGGTCGAGCGGAACCGCCCGGCCCACGGTTTCCCGTGGGCCGGGGGCCTGTCTGTGGGCCGTTGGGCCACCTCGGTGGTCCGGACGGCCCTGCGAGCGGGAGCCGGAGGTGTCCGCGCACCTTTGGCATGAGGGGGTGCGACCGCGCGGGGAAGACGGTCGCGCTGCCCGCGGGTCCGATGTCGCCGAGCTCCGTCGGACCCGTCGGACGCCGGTCACGCGGTGTGCGGACTACGGCTGAGCTGCCGCGGGGCGTCCGGACGGCCGTGCCCGATGTGCTCACTGCCGTAGTAGGCGGTGCGCATGAGTTCCCGCATGTCGTAGAGCATGGGCGTGCGCGGCTTGGCGGGCGCGCACTGGTCCTCGTAGGCGTTCATGGCCTGCTGGCGCAGGGCGTCGAGAGAGGCACGCCCGTCGACGCCGAGGGACCGGAAGGTCGGTTCCGATGCCCACGGCGTCACGCAGGCGTTCCACCACGGCGGCGAGCGACTCCACGCCCTCGCCCTCCTGCGGGGCCGCGGCGGGCAGGCCGAGGGTGCGGGCGATGTCCTGGAAGCGTTCCGGGGCACGGTGGTTCTCGTACCTGGGCCAGCCCGTGAGCCTGCTCGGCACGGTGCCGTTGCAGCGGATGACGTGCGGAAGCAGACCGGCGCTGGTACGTCCGTGGCGATGCGGAACGTGGCGCCGAGTGGGTGGGACACGGACCGAACCGCCTGTACGGCGGGCCGGTGCGCGTCACTGCCCGGTGATCCCCGGGGAGGGGCCCTTCTCGGCCGGGCGGTCGTCGTCGAGGCGGAAGGTCAGGCTGCTGAACACCCCGACGACCCCGTCCGCCTGCCAGGCCGACCGGACGGCGTGAGCGATGTCGGTACGGTGTTCCAGGCACCCTTCAAGTGTGACCAGGCCGTCGCGTACCGAGACGACGACGGCGTCGGGCGGCAGGCCGGGAGCGGCGACCAGGATCTCGTCCGTCACGTGTCGGCGGATGTCCTCGTCCGTGCGCAGGAAGACCCGCAGCAGGTCCCGGCGGGTGGCGATGCCGATGAGCCGGTCCTCCTCGTCCACCACGGGAAGCCGCTCGATCCCGTGGCGCTCCATCACCCGCGCGGCCTCCGGGACAGGTTGCTCCGGATGCACCGTGATCGCGGGCGTGGACATCAGTTCGCCGGCGGTGGTGGCGAACACCCCGGCAGCCGCTCGGTGCCCTGGACGCCGCAGGCGCGGCATCCGGTGACGGCGATCCAGGCGCCCATCGGCCCGGGCCGCCTGACCGCGCACCAGGTCGGTCCCGGAGACCACCCCGACCACTTTGTCGTCGTGGTCGACGACAGGCATCCCGCTGATCCGATGGGCGTCCAGCAGTCGGACCACGTCCTTGAACGGGGTCTCACGGTGTGCTTGGACGACCTCGTCGGTCATCACGTCGCCCACGGTGTGGATCTTCACGATGTCTTCCTCCTTCACCGGCGGGAGAAGGGACGGGGTCCTCCCGGGGCACGCCGGGTGACGGGGCTCCGCCCACACTCACCCGGCGCATCCGGGTCCGATCCGTCCTGGCCTTCTCAGGCGTACGTCGCTTCGGTCTGCGCCGGCCCGACAGGCGGCCCGCCCCGCCACGGCGGCGGTGCGGCCGACCTGCGGGCCGCGTCCGTGCGGTGTGCGACCTGGTCGGCCCGGCCGCGCAGCCGCTCCTGCAGCCGGTCGGCGAGCTCGTGCGCGCTCGCCTCCCGGGCGTGCACCACCACGAGGGTGCTCCCCACGGTGATCCCGGCCCCGGCGGACCACGGCTGCTCACTGTGGTCCGCCGGGGCCCTGGTGATCCGCACCTCGCCGCTGACGGCCGGAAGTCCCGGCCGGCCCAGAGCCGCGTCGACCTTGGCACGGACGTATGCGAGGGCTTCCTCGTCCACGTCGCCCTCGGCCCGTACACGCACCGCGTCGGTCGTGACACGGGTTCCGGTGTCCCTGGCAGTCATGTGCTCAACTCCTTTTGCATGTCTGCCCGTTCGGGCTGCGGGCTCCGGACTGCTGCGCGTGTCCGCCCCGGCGGACCAGGGCCGGCCGGCCCCGCCGGCGGGGCCGGGTGGGCCGGCCTCACCGGCTGTCGCTCGTCCCCGACTCGGGGAGCGCGGCCCGTCCCGCTTCCAGACGGGCGACCGGGACGCGGAACGGCGAGCAGGAGACGTAGTCGAGTCCTGCGCTGTGGAAGAAGTGGACGGAGTCGGGATCCCCGCCGTGTTCGCCGCAGACACCGATCTTCAGGTCGGGGCGGGCGGCGCGGCCTTCGGCGACCGCTATGCCGACCAGGCGGCCGACGCCCGCGCGGTCGAGCGTCTCGAAGGGAGAGGCGGCGAAGATGCCCTTGTCGAGGTAGGCGGAGAAGAACGCCGCCTCGACGTCGTCGCGGGAGAAGCCCCACGTGGTCTGGGTGAGGTCGTTGGTGCCGAAGGAGAAGAACTCCGCCTCCTCGGCGATGCGGCCGGCGGTGAGGGCGGCCCGGGGCAGCTCGATCATCGTGCCGACCGGGCAGTGGACAGGGACGCCGGTCTCCTCGGCCACCAGGGCCAGGACGTGTTCCACCACCTCGCGTTCGATGCGCAGTTCCTCGACGGCGCCGACCAGCGGCACCATGATCTCGGCCTCGGGGTGACCGCCGGCCCTCGTGCGTTCGACGACCGCTTCGGCGATGGCCCGCACCTGCATGGCGACCAGGCCGGGGATCACGAGGCCGAGGCGTACGCCGCGCAGGCCGAGCATCGGGTTCTCCTCGTGCATCCGGCTGACGGCTGCGAGGAGTTCGGTGTCGTGCGGGTCGGGCGCGGCACCCTGGGCCTCGGCGGTGGCGATGCGGACGGCGAGGTCGGTGCGGTTGGGCAGGAACTCGTGCAGCGGCGGGTCGAGGAGACGGATGGTGACCGGCAGGCCGTCCATCGCCTCCAGGATCCCGGTGAAGTCCTGCCGCTGCAGCGGGAGCAGGGCATCCAGCGCACGCTCTCGGGCGGCGTCCGTGTCGGCCAGGATCATCTCCTCGACCAGCTTGCGGCGCTCGCCGAGGAACATGTGCTCGGTGCGGCACAGGCCGATGCCCTGAGCGCCGAACCGGCGGGCCCGTGCCGCGTCCTCGGGGGTGTCCGCGTTGGCGCGGACCTCCAACCGCCGTACATCGTCGGCCTGCTGGAGGGCGCGGGCTACCGCGTCGACCACGCGGGCGGACTGCTCCCCGCGCTCGCCGGTCTCCAGGTGGCGGATGACCGCGGAGTCGACCAGCGGAGCCGCACCGGCGTACACGGCGCCGGCGGAGCCGTCCACCGAGATGACCGTGCCCTCCTCGACGACGGTGCCGTCGCGGGTGGTGAAGCGGCGGGCGTCGGTGTCGACGGTGAGCTCCTCGGCACCGCAGACGCAGACCTTGCCCATGCCCCGGGCGACGACGGCCGCGTGGCTGGTCCTGCCGCCGCGGCTGGTCAGCACGGCCTGGGCGGCGATCATGCCGGGCAGATCGTCGGGGGCGGTCTCCTGGCGGACCAGGACGGCCTTCTCCCCTGCCGCGGCGCGCCGCACGGCCTCCGCGGAGTCGAAGACGGCCGCACCGACCGCGGCACCGGGCGAGGCCGGCAGGCCGTGGGCGAGCGCGTCGCCGGTCGCGGACGCGTCGAAGCGGGGGAACATCAGCCGGGCCAGCTGCTTCCCGCTCACCCGTGCCAAAGCCTCGTCCGGGGTGAGGATCCCTTCGTCGGTCAGCTCGGCGGCGATGGCGAACGCGGCTTCGGCGGTGCGCTTGCCGACCCGGGTCTGGAGCATCCACAGCGTGCCGCGCTCGATGGTGAACTCGATGTCGCACAGGTCCCGATAGTGCCGTTCAAGGGTCTCCATGTGGTCACGCAGCCGCCCGTACGACGTCGGGTCCAGCCGCTCCAGCTCGGCCAGGGGCACGGTGTTGCGGATACCGGCGACGACGTCCTCGCCCTGCGCGTCGGCCAGGTAGTCGCCGTACAGGCCGGGGCGGCCGGTGGCCGGGTCCCGGGTGAACGCGACACCGCTGCCGGAGTCGTGGCCGAGGTTGCCGAAGACCATGCGCTGCACGGTGACCGCGGTGCCCAGGTCGTCGGGGATGTGCTCGCGGCGGCGGTAGAGGCGGGCGCGTTCGCCGTTCCAGGAGGCGAAGACGGCGAGGACGGCGCGGCGCAGCTGTTCGGCGGGGGACTGCGGGAAGGTGTCGCCCGTCTCGTCGGCGATGAGGTTCTTGTACTGATCGACGAGTTCGGCGAGGTCGCCCGCGTCCAGGTGCAGGTCGTCAGTGACGCCGCGGCTCTCCTTCAGCAGATCCATGGCCTGCTCGAACAGGGCGGAGTCGACACCCATGACCGTGCTGCCGAACATCTGCACGAGTCGCCGGTAGGAGTCCCAGGCGAAGCGTTCGTTGCCCGAGACCTTGGCCAGGCCCAGGACGGATTCGTCGTTCAGGCCGATGTCGAGGACCGTCTCCATCATGCCGGGCATGGAGAACCGGGCGCCGGAGCGGACGGAGAGCAGCAGCGGGTTGCCGGGCTGCCCCAGCAGCCGCCCGGCGGCGGTCTCCAGGCCGGTGAGATGCCGGGAGATCTCCCGGGCGAGGCGGTCCGGTTCCGCGCCGGTGGTCAGGAAGGTGCGGCAGGCCTCGGTGGAGATGACGAAACCCGGCGGGACGGGCAGGCCCAGCCGGGTCATCTCGGCCAGGTTCGCGCCCTTGCCGCCGAGCAGGCCGGCCATGTCGCGGCCGCCCTCGTGGAAGTCGTACACGTAACGGACCATGACGTGGCGCTCCTCGGCTTCGTACGACGGCTTGGTGGGCCCGGTGCGGTTCCAGCGTCGGACGGGTGCCGGCGGAACGGCAGGTGCCGGCCGTCCCCTCCGGTGGGCCGGTCGGCCCCGGTCGTGGCCGGCGAGACCTGCGCCGTCCGCGGGCCGCGGGAGGGGCGCGCACGGGACGGCCGCGAGGAAGTGGGTAGGGGCTGGCGGCGAGGTGCCGGGAATCAGGGCCGACCGGCCCTGGTCTTTCGGCTCCGGGACGAGAAGGATCCCGGTACGGGGACCGATTCCGCGCACACGCACGGGCGGGGGGGCGGCGTCGACGCGGGACGAGGAGCGTCTGATGGCGGACAGTGAAGAACCGGCACCGACGAGGGCGCCATCCGGGTCTTCCTGCTGGACGATCACAGGTGGTACGACGCGGAGTGCGCGACCCGCTGAACGACGAACCGGACTTCCCTGTGGTCGGTGAGGCCGGCACCGTCGAGCAGGCTCTGGTGCGCGTCCCCGCGCTGCGACCGCGGGTGGCCCTCCTGGACGTCCGTGTGCCCGACGGCGACGGAGTGACCGTCTGCCGGGAACTGCGCTCCCGCATGCCCGGCCCGGCCTGGCCTGGCCGGTGAGTGACTGACCGACCGTCAGATCGGCCGACGGCTGTTCCTCGCCGAGAAGACGGTGAAGAACCGCATCTCCCGTCTGCCGGCGAGGCTCGGCGTGGAGCGGCGCATGCAGGCCGCTGTCATCGCCCCCCAGGCCCAGGACCGGCTCAAGCACGAAGGCCACCGAGGCTGCCGGGACCGGCGTACGGGCTGTGGGGCCGAAGGTCCCTCGGCTCGCCCCCGTAGGGCCCAAGCCCGGTCGCGTCCCCGGCCGACAGGCTGGCAGCGCACCCCGGGCCTCACCGGGCCCCGATCGGGAGGACGACGGACATGGCTGACACGACCGTGCGCGTGGGAATCAACGGCTTCGGGCGCATCGGGCGCAACTATCTGCGCTGTGTGCTGGAGCGCGCGGAGACGGCCGCCGGCACCTCGGTCGAGGTGGTGGCGGTCAACGACCTCACCTCCCCGGCCGCGCTCGCCCATCTCCTGGAGTACGACTCGACCTACGGCCGACTGCACCGCACGGTCGAGCACGACGACACCTCGATCACGGTCGACGGCCACCGCGTCGCCGTGACCGCCGAACGCGACCCCGCCGCCCTGGACTGGGCCGGCCTCGGCGTGGACGTCGTCATCGAGTCCACCGGGCGCTTCCGCGGCCTCGACGACGCCGGGCTGCACCTGAAGGGCGGGGCCCGAAAGGTGCTGCTGTCCGTACCGGGCAAGGGAGTTGACGCCACGATCGTGATGGGCGTCAACGAAGGCACGTACGACCCGGAGACCGACCACGTCGTCTCGAACGCCTCGTGCACCACCAACTGTGCGGCGCCGATGGTGAAGGTCCTCGACGACGCCTTCGGCATCGACAAGGGCCTGATGACCACCATCCACGGCTACACCAACGACCAGGTCGTCCTGGACGGCCCGCACAAGGACCTCCGGCGAGGCCGCACCGCCGCCGTGAACATCATCCCGACCAGCACCGGAGCGGCCCGCGCCGTGGGCCTGGTCCTGCCCGAGCTGGCCGGCACCCTCGACGGCCTCGCGGTCCGTGTCCCTGTCGAGGACGGCTCGCTGACCGACCTGACCCTCGTACTGGGCCGGGAGGTGACCGTCGACGAGATCAACGACGCGTTCCGGACGGCCGCCGACGGGCCGCTGAAGGGCATTCTGCGGGTCTCCGACGCCCCGATCGTCTCCCGTGACGTCGTCGGCGACCCGGCCTCCTGCGTCTTCGACGCCCCGCTCACCCAGGCGCACGGCAACCTGGTGAAGGTGTTCGGCTGGTACGACAACGAGTGGGGCTACACCAACCGGCTCCTCGACCTCACCGAGTACATCGTCGCCCGGCTGCCCCAGCGCTGACTGTCAGCGACAGCTTCGGCCCTGACCGCCGGACCTGATCCAGTACCGCCCCCTCCGACGGACCGATAGCGTGGCACCCGGAGCGCTACGGCCGGTTGCCGGTGCGTCGTAGGGACCTGGAGGAACGTCGGTGGCAAGCGCCAAGCAGGCCAGGGAAGCCCGCGTCAAGCTCCCGCAGCTGAGGCTGGACGAACTCCTGGAGGAGCTGCAGGCCCGTCTGGACGCGGCCCGCGGCACCCGCGACCGGGTGCACAGCCTGCTGGAGGCGGTGCTCTCGGTCGGCCGCGAACTCGACCTCGAACAGGCGCTGCGCTCCATCGTGGAAGCCGCGGCGGTGCTGGTCGAGGCCCAGTACGCGGCCCTGGGCGTGATCGGACCCGACGGCAGACGGCTGTCGGAGTTCCTGACCGTCGGATTCACCGAACAGCAGATCGCGGCGATCGGACCCTACCCGGAAGGCCACGGCATCCTCGGCGAAGTGATCCGTCACCCCGAACCCCTGCGCCTGACGAAGATCTCCGAACACCCCAACTCCTACGGTTTCCCACCCCACCACCCGCCCATGAACTCCTTCGTGGGTGTGCCGATCCGGGTGCGGGACCAGGTCTTCGGCAACCTCTACCTGACCGAGAAACGGGACGGCGCGCAGTTCGACGAGGAGGACGAGTCGGTCCTGTCGACGCTGGCCGTCGCGGCCGGGGTGGCGATCGACAACGCCCGCCTGTACGAGGAGTCGAGGCTGCGCGAGCGCTGGCTGCGAGCGAACGCCGAGATCACCCACACGCTGATGTCGGGCAGTGACCGTGGTGAGGTCCTCGCCCTCATCGCCGAACGGGCCAGGGAAATCACCGGCGCCGCCCTCGCTGTGGTCGCGGTTCCGATGGAGGGCACCGATTCCCTCACGGTGGAACTGGCCATCGGGGAGGCGGCGGAGGCCCATCGCGGGCTGGTCCTGCCCGTGGACGACAGCCTGATCGGCAAAGCCTTCTCCTGCGCCGCCCCCGTCACCAGCCCGGACGTCTCCCGTGACGAGCCGAGGGCTTCTCCGGGCGAAGGCACCGAAGACCAGGAAAACCCCCCGGCCGGGGGGACCGCGCGGTTCACCGGGCTCGGTCCGGCCGTCGCCGTGCCCATCGGTACCACCGGCGGGGTACGGGGCATCGTCCTGCTGGTCCGCGAGGCGGGCCGCACGGTCTTCATGGAGAAGGAGACCGAACCGCTCCAGGGCTTCGCGGCGCAGGCCGCGGTCGCGATGGAACTGGCGGAACGCCGCGCCGACGCCGCGCAGATCGCCGTCCTCCAGGACCGCGACCGGATCGCCCGCGACCTCCACGACCTGGCGATCCAGCGGCTGTTCGCCACCGGCATGACCCTGCAGAGCGCGGGCCGCTTCATCGACCACGCGGAGGCCTCGGAGCGGGTGCTGAGAGCGGTGGACGACCTGGACGAGACCATCAAGATCATCAGGTCGACCATCTTCGGACTGCGGGCGCGTGACGGAATTTCCGGACCGCGCCTGCGCTCCCAGGTGGTACGCGCGGTCGGCGAGGCCGCGTCGGTCCTGGGCTTCGCCCCCGGTCTGCGCATGGATGGCCTGCTCGACACCCATGTGCCCAGGGAGACCGCCGAGCACGTGGTGGCCGTGCTCGGCGAGGCGCTCACGAACGTCGCCCGCCACGCGCGCGCGGACCGGGTCGGAGTCGCCCTGGAGACCGACGGCCGGGAGGTGCGGCTGACGGTGACCGACAACGGCGTGGGCATCCCGCCCGGCGGTCGGCGCAGCGGCCTCGGCAACATGGCCGAGCGGGCGCAACAGTTGGGCGGGGAACTGCAGTTGAGCAGCCCGGCGACGGGCGGTACCACCCTGGTGTGGCGGGTACCGGTGGCGGAGGGGTAAGGCCGCGTCGCGCAACCTGTGGGTGCGACTGTGGCCATCGTCGCAACGCGCTGCGCCGTGGCGCGATCGTCCATGTGCACGCGCGGTTCCACCTCGACGCGTTCCTGACCGGTCCGGAGCGCGACCGGATCACCGTCGCGTACGTCGCCCCGCCGGTGATGCCGGCGCCGACCGAGCACCCCACGGTGGGGAAGCCGGACCTGTCGCACCCGCGACGCGTGATCTGTGCCGCGGCCCCGCTGGACGCCGGGGTGCAGACGGCGGTGGCCGGGCGGCCGAGTGTGGAGATCGGGCAGGCGGGCGGCATGACCGGGCTGGATGCGGCGGCTGCACACCGGTGACATCCCAGGCGTCGGCGAGAAGGGCGACCGGCTCATCGTCGACCGGGCCAAGGAACTGATCAAGTAGTCCTGCCACAGCCACCCTCGCGCACACGATGGAACCGCGGAAGGCAACGCACGGCGGCGAGTCACCCACAAGTCACCGACCAAGCAGCCATTTCCCCAGGTCAGCGAACTCTTCTCCGCGGCTTCAGAGGCGTCGCCGGCAGCGTCGGGGCGGGCAGTGGAGCACCGTCGTACCCCTTCACCTCACCGAACCGCGACCCTTCCATCCAGTCCCGGCGCGCCTGTTCGATCTCCTCCTGCGACCGTCCGATCCAGTTCCAGAACATGATCAGCTCCTCCTCGAAGGGCTCGCCGCCGAGGAGCATGAGGGAGGCGTCCGAGTCGGCGCGCAGGGGGAGTTCGGCGCGGCCGCAGCCGAGGTAGAGCATCGAACCGGGGAGGACGGGGACGCCGTCGACGTGGGCCTCGCCGGCCATGGCGAGAACGGCGTACTCGAAGTCGGGTTCGAGCGGGAGGCGGACGTCCGCGCCGGGGGCCAGCGTGAGGTCGGCGCCGACGATCGGCGTGAAGGTCGTGCCGGGCGAGGTCGCGCCGTCCAGAGAGCCGAGGATGAGGGTGGCGCTCAGGCCGGCGGCCGTGACGACCGGCAGTTCGGCGTGGTGCTCGAAGCGCGGATCGGTGTGGCGGTGGCTGTCCGGCAGAGCCACCCAGAGCTGGGCACCGTGCAGGAAGCGGGCGTGCGACTTCGGGCTCTCCTCCGAGTGGCTGATGGCCCGCCCGGAGGTCATCAGTCCCAGTTCGCGCGGACGGATCGTCTGCAGGCTGCCCGTGGAGTCGCGGTGCAGCACTTCGCCCTGATGCAGCCAACTGACCGTCTGCAGGCCCATGTGCGGGTGCGGCGGCACCTGCATACCGGGCTCGTCGGCGATGTCGTCCGGGCCGTAGTGATCGACGAAGGCCCAGGCACCCACCATGCGGCGGCCCAGATTGGGCAGCAGCCTCCGCACCTCGGTGGACTCACCGAGCTTCACCCGGCGGGGGCTGAGTAGTTCACGTACCGGATCGGCCACCACGAAGCCCCGGCCACCGCACACCGCGGGCACCGCCTCGCGATCAAGATTGCTCATGCTGCACAACCTAGACCTGTCCGGCTCCCCCCGTCAGCCGTCCCCCGCCGGCCGCCCCCGTCAGCCAGACCCCGCTGCGGGAAATAGTAGCCATGGCTATAGTAGCCATGTACGGTATTCGCATGGGTTCGGATCTCGAGGGCGCGACGCCCGGCTTTCTCGTCTGGCGACTGTCGGTGAAGTGGCGGGTCGCGGTGGACCGCGCGGTCGCTCCGCTCGGGCTGACGCACGCCCAGTACGCGCTGGTCGCGTCCTTGTACGGCATGGACCGGACCGGACAGCGGCCCAGCCAGCGGGAGCTCGCGGACCACACCGGCCTGGAGGCCCTGTACGTATCCAAACTGGCCCGCGCCCTGGAGACCGCCGGGCTGCTGGAACGCGCCCGGGACCCCCGCGACCCCCGTGCCGTGCGGTTGGCGCTCACCGAGCAGGGGCGCGAGGTGACCCGGCGCGCGATCGAGGTGGTCCAGGGGCTGCTGCGGCAACTGCTGGAACCGCTCGGCGGCCCGGACTCCGCCCGCGCCCTCCGGTTCACCCGTGAGCTGACCACCCTGCTCGACGTACCGCTCACCCCTTCCACCGAGCACGCACACGAAAAGGAGCAGTCATGACCTCCACCGCACCCATGGTCGACGGCCGGGTCGTCGCCCTCGCCCACTACGCGAGCCGCGCGGTCCTGGAGCGCGTGCTGGCCGGCCACGGCCTGACGTTCCAGCAGTCGGTGGCCCTGCGGGTCCTCGCGGTCGCCGACGGGCCCGTCGAACGGGACGAAGTCGTGCGCCGGGTCGTCGGCTTCCTCAAGGTCGCGCCGGCCGGCATACGGGCCGTCGTCGAGGAGTTGCTCTCCGCCGGTCTGGTGGAGAGCGACCCGGCGCGGCCGTCCCGCCTCCGGGTCACCGACGCCGGACGGGAGGCCTTCACCAGGTCGGCCGCCGAGACCGCGCCCGTCTCCGCCCGGATCTACGCCGGCATCCCCACCGAGGACCTGCTGACCGCCGGTCGCGTCCTGACCCTCGTCACCGAGCGCGCCGACGCGGAACTCGCCGCCGCGACGCCGGGTACGGAAGCCGTGGGAGAGGCGGTGGAATAGTCACCGGCGAGCGGGGGTTGTGCGCCTCGAAGGAGGCACCAGTGGACACCACGTACTACGACCACGGAACACCCGCCGAGCGCTGGGACCGCGCCCGGATGTTCTTCGACGCCAAGGACTACACCGCCGCCGCACGTGTCCTCGGCCCGCTGGTCGAGGAGGTCCCCGAGCAGACCGGCCCCCGGCTGCTGCTGGCCCGCGCCTACTACCACTCGGCCCAACTGCGCCGCGCCGAAGCCGAGTTGCGCGTCCTCGTCGAGCGGGACCCGGTGGAGCAGTACGCCCGGCTGATGCTGGGCCGCACGCTGGAGCGACAGGCCCGGCACCAGGAGGCGGAGTCCCACCTGCGGATCGCCGCGGCGCTCGCGGGCGACTTCGAGCGGCTGCAGGAGGCGTAGGGGCATGGGGGCGTAGAGGTCGTGCGAACGCCGTGAGGGGGCGCGTCCGGTCGGACGCGCCCCCTCACCGCTTCGCCTCTCCGGGGAGGCCCGCGTCACTGCCGCCCGGCCGCCCTACTTCGCCTCCGCCCGGCCGCCGTACGACCGCTTGCCGCGCCGGTGCGCGATCTCGCCCAGGACGACGTCCACCGCGATGAACACGGCGAGCGGGATGCCGAGCAGGGGCACGAAGTAGCCGAGGACGGCGATGAGGGCGAGGGCCGGGACCAGGATCTGCGGCGGCACGTGCTGCCAGGCACCGCGCGGGATCGGACGGCCGAACGACGAGGCGCGGCCGCGCAGCCACCACATGCGGTAGCCCCAGAGGATCAGTACGACCAGGGAGGCGGCCAGGGCCATGAGGAGGAGCTGGTTCGCCAGCCCGAACAGGACGCCCGTGTGACCGTCGATGCCCCAGCGGGAGAGCTTGGCGAGGACGGGGAAGTCGGCGAACCGGAGCGTGTCGGTGACCTCGGCGGTCGCCGGGTCCACGGCCACCGCGTCCTGCTTGGTGGGCCAGCTGCGCTGGACCTGCCTGACCACGTACGTGGAGGACGCGTCGGCGGGCGGCACGATCTCCACCGGGTCGCCGAGGCCCTTGGCCCGCGCGGCGGCGAGGATCTTGTCCAGGTCGCCCTCGGGGGCGGTCCCTTCCTCCGCCGAGCCGTCGCCGTGATCCCCGTGGTCTCCCGCGGCGGCGGAGATCGCCGGGGTGGCCTGGTGGAGTTCGGTGCGCAGGACCTCGATGTTGGCGCCCGCGTAGGTCGACCAGGTCAGGCCCGTCGCCGAGAGGAAGCAGAACCCGGCGGCGGCCCAGACGCCGACCGTGCCGTGCAGGCTCAGCGTGCGGCGGCGGCCACTGGTGCCGCGCACCTTGCGCTGGGCGCGGCGGCGGGCGAACCAGAGCACGAGACCGCCGCCGGAGATGACCCACAGCCAGCTGGCGGCGAGTTCGCTGTACAGGCGGCCGGGCTCGCCGAGCTGGAGATTGGCGTGGAACTTGTCGATCCAGGTCCGCACCGGCAGTGCGCCGGTCGAGCCGTACTGCTCAAGGGCGCCGCGCACCTCCGCCGTGTACGGGTCGACGAACACCGCGAGCGTGTTGCCCTCGTCGATGCCCTCGACGCCCGTCAGCATCACCCGGGTCGTCGCGTCGTCCTGCGGCGAGGGGCGTACGGCGGAGAGGGTGCCCTCGGGGTGCTCCTTGCGGGCGGCGGCCACCTGCTCGGAGATCGGCAGCTTCGCGTCGCCCACCTCGGCGACGGTCGTCCGGTCCGCGTAGACGATCTCCTCGATCGAGAACGAGGCGGCGTACAGTCCGCCGGTCAGGGCGGCGACCAGCAGGAACGGGGCGACGAGGACGCCCGCGTAGAAGTGCAGCCGCAGCACGAGCGGCCGGAGCGAAGCCCAGCCCCTCGTGGCGCCGTCGGGCTTGGCGACGGGTTTGTGGGACTCGTCCGTCTCGGTCGAGGGGGCGATGGTCATCGGCGGATGCTCCGGGATGCGGGGACGTCGTGGCGGTCCAGTAGTCGGATCGTGGAGGCTTCGAGTTCCCGGCACTTTGTGTGATGTGGGTCACATGCGCCGATGCTGTCGCCTGGACGCGCGCGAGCCGGCGGGCCCTCGCGTGAGCCGGCGGGTCCTCGCGTGAGCCGGCGGGTCCTCGCGTGAGCCGCCTCGCGTCGCGCGACCCCGGTTGGCATCCTGGCCCGATGGCTTCTGAACGTGACCGCGTCGACTCCCGTCCCCTGAGCGACCGGGTCGAGGAACTCCTCGCCCATGAGGGGCCGCTGCCGATCGTCGCCGCGGGCGACCCGGTGCTGCGCCGCACCGCCGAGCCCTTCGACGGCCAGCTCGACCCGGGTCTCCTCGCCCGCTTCGTCGCCGCCCTGCGCGCCACCATGCACGCGGCGCCGGGCGTCGGTCTCGCCGCGCCCCAGGTCGGGGTGTCCCTGCGGCTCGCCGTGATCGAGGACCCCGCGCCGGTCCCGGAGGAGGTACGGCTGGCCCGGGGCCGGGTGCCGCAGCCGTTCCGGGTCCTGGTCAATCCCGCGTACGAGGCCGTCGGGCCGTACCGGGACGCGTTCTTCGAGGGCTGTCTGAGCGTGCCGGGCTGGCAGGCCGTGGTGGCGCGGCACGCCAAGGTGCGGCTCCGGGCGCTCGACGAGCGGGGGCGGGCGGTGGACGAGGAGTTCTCGGGGTGGCCGGCCCGGATCGTCCAGCACGAGACGGACCATCTGAACGGCACGCTCTACCTCGACCACGCCGAGCTGAGGTCTCTCTCCTCCAGCCAGGCGATGGCCGACCGCTGGAACGACCCGACCCCGGTCCGGGCCGCCCGGGCGCTGGGCTTCCTGCTGCCCGACTGAGCGCCCGGACCGGCCGGTTCAGCCCCGGTACGCCTCCAGCAGCCGCAGCCACACCTCGCTGATCGTCGGGTACGAGGGCACCGCGTGCCAGAGCCGGTCGACCGGGACCTCCCCGACGACGGCGACGGTGGCGGAGTGGATCAGCTCACCGACGGCGGGGCCGACGAAGGTGACGCCGCGCAGGATCTCGCGGTCCAGGTCGACGACCATGCGGGCGCGGCCCCGGTAGCCGTCGGCGTACAGGCCCGCCCCCGCGACGGAGGAGAACTCGACGTCGACCGCCCGGACGCGGTGACCGGCCTGTTCGGCCTCGGCGAGGGAGAGGCCGACGGCGGCGGCCTCGGGGTCGGTGAAGACGGCCTGGGGGACGGCGGCGTGGTCGGCGGTGGCCGCGTGGGCGCCCCAGCGGTCGCTCTCCAGGAGCGGGACCCCGGCCGCGCGGGCGGCGATGGCGGCCCCGGCGATCCGGGCCTGGTACTTGCCCTGGTGGGTGAGGAGGGCCCGGTGGTTGACGTCCCCGACCGCGTACAGCCAGTCGCTGCCCGTCACCCGGAGGCTGTCGTCCACCTCCAGCCACGAGCCCGACTCCAGGCCCACGGTGTCGAGGCCGAGGTCGTCGGTGCGCGGGGCGCGGCCGGTGGCGAAGAGGATCTCGTCGGCCTCCAGCCGGTCGCCGGTGTCCGTGCGGGCCACCACGGTCCCGTCCTCACGGGACACCGCCGTCACCGACGTACCCGTCCGCACGTCGACGCCCGACTCGGCGAGCGCCTCGGCGATCAGTTCACCGGCGAAGGGCTCCATGCGGGGCAGCAGGCCCTTGCCGCGCACGAGGACGGTGACCTCGGAGCCGAGGGACCGCCAGGCGGTGGCCATCTCGACGGCCACGACACCGCCGCCGACGACGATCAGCCGGCCGGGGACCGTCTGGGCGCTGGTGGCCTCGCGGCTGGTCCAGGGCTTGACCTGCGCGAGTCCCGGCAGGTCGGGCAGGAGGGCGCGGCTGCCGGTGGAGACGACCACCGCGTGCCGGGCGGTGAGGACCTGACGCCCGCCGTCGGGGGCGTCCACGACGACCCGGCGGGGTCCGGCCAGGCGCGCGTGACCCCGGTACAGGTCCGCCCCGACGCTCTCCAGCCAGCCGACCTGGCCGTCGTCCTTCCAGTGCGCGGTCTCGTAGTCGCGGTGGGCGAGCACCTCGGCGGTGTCCAGCGGGCCCTCGGCCAGGTGGCGCAGACCCGGTACGCGGCGGGCGTCGGCGCGGGCGATCGCGGGGCGCAGAAGGGCCTTGCTCGGCATGCACGCCCAGTACGAGCACTCGCCGCCGACCAGTTCGCTCTCCACGATCGCGGTGGACAGGCCGGCCGCGCGGGTGCGGTCGGCGACGTTCTCTCCCACGGGTCCGGCACCGAGCACCACGACGTCGTACTCGGCCGGTGTCGCGTCGTCCGCTGGGCCTTCGGTGATTTCCGTATCCGTCATGGGGTCAGTCTGGTTGCTGGTGTGCGCGGTGGCCAAACGGGTACGCGCGCGGAATACGCCACCGCGGGGCGGCGTTGTCGAGTGCGGCTCGCCCCCGAGCACCGAAACCAGGAAGAGGGATGCACGCCATGAGCAGCACCGTGGAGCTGACCAAGGAGAACTTCGACCGGACGGTCACCGAGAACGAGTTCGTTCTGATCGACTTCTGGGCGTCCTGGTGCGGGCCTTGCCGGCAGTTCGCCCCGGTCTACGAGAAGGCCGCCGACGACAACCCGGACCTGGTGTTCGGCAAGGTGGACACCGAGGCCCAGCCGGAGCTGGCGCAGGCCTTCGGCATCCAGTCCATCCCGACGCTGATGATCGTCCGTGACCAGGTCGCCGTGTTCGCGCAGCCGGGCGCGCTGCCCGAGGCCGCGCTGACCGACGTCATCGGGCAGGCCCGGAAGCTGGACATGGACGAGGTCCGCAAGGCCGTCGCCGAGCAGCAGGCGCAGGTGGAGCAGAACGGCCAGTAGCCGGCCGACTCACCAGGCAGGCGGCAGCCCCGTGTAGTGGGCTGCCAGTTCGGCGGCCGCCTGGCGGGAGGCGGTGATCCGGCGCAGCCCGGCGAGCTGGAGGCGGTGGTCGAAGGCGCCGCCCTCCGGCAGCGCGTGCAGCATCCTGGTCATGTCGTACGAGAAGCGGGCCGTCCGCCAGACCCGGTCGAGGCACACCTGCGAGTAGCGGTCCAGGAGTTGTGCCGTTCCGTGGGTGTACAGCTCGACGAGGGCGCGGGCGAGGACGCACACCTCGTACACCCCGAGGTTGAGCCCCTCGGTGCCGGTCGGCGGCACGGTGTGGGCGGCTCCCCCGGCGAGCAGCAGCCGTCCGTGCCGCATCGGCTCGTGGACGTGACTGCGCATCGGGGTCACGGACTTGGCGGTGACCGGTCCTCGTTCCAGACTCCAGTCAGCGTCGATGGCAAAGCGCGCGGCCAGTTCGTCCCATACACGTTCGTCGGGCCAGTCGGCGGGGTCGGTGCCGCTGGGGACCTGGAGGCAGAACCGGGACACCGACGGTGAGCGCATGCCGTGCAGGGCGAAGCCGTGGTCACCGCGCGCGTAGACCGACTCCTCGCGGGACGGCGGGACTTCGGCCAGGACGCCGAGCCAGGAGTACGGGTGCTCGTGCTCGTACACCCGGCGGGCGGCGGCCGGGAACACATGGCGGGAGATGCCGTGGAAGCCGTCGCAGCCGGCCACCCACTCGCAGGACAGCTCCTCCTGGTACCCGTCGTGGACGAAGTGCACCACCGGGCGCTCGCCGAGCGGGTTCTCGACACCGATCGCCTCCGCCTGGAACAACAGCGGTGGCCCGTCAGCGAGTTGGAGGGCGACGAGGTCGTTGACGATCTCCGCCCGGGGATAGATCGTGACGCTGCGGCCGCCGGTGAGGGCCGGGAGGTCGAGCCGGTGCCGTTCGCGGTCGAAGCGCAGTTCGATGCCGTGCTGGACCACGCCCTCGGTCTCCAGGCGTGCGGCGGCCCCGCACGCGCGCAGCGCGTCGACGGTGCCCTGCTCCAGCACGCCTCCGGCCGACGGCACCACCGGCCGCCGCTCCACGTGCGCGCGGGTCCGGCTCTCCAGGACCACGCAGTCGATGTCCGCCCGGTGCAGCAGCCGGGCGAGGAGGAGCCCGGCGGGGCCCGCGCCGATGATGCCGACCTTCGTGCGCATGACGCGCCTCCCGAGGCGGGCGGTCGGTCCCGCCCTGTCCGCCCAGCCTCGCCCGTGCGGCCCCGCCCGTCCAGCCGTGTCCGCTCGGCCGTGTTCGTTCAGCTGTGCCGGTTCGGCCGTATCCGCTCGACCGTGCGCGTTCGGCCGTGCGCGTTCAGCTCGATTCGCGGTGCACGATCCTCGCGCCCAGGACGTCGTGGGTGGTGGGGACCGAGGTGGGGTCGCGCACCACGCGGTCGACCAGTTCCGCGAGGTGACGCCCGGAGGGCAGCTCCAGGTGGACGGTGCTCAGGCGGGGCCGCAACAGCCGGCCGAGCATCAGGTCGTCGGCCCCGACCACGGCCGTCTCCCCGGGGATGCCGATGCCCTCGTCCTGGAGGGCCCGCATCACCAGCATCGCGTACTCGTCGTTGTACGCGAACACCGCGTCCAGCCCGAGCGAGCGCCAGTCGCGGGCGAGCCGGGCGGCGGCCGCCTCGTCGTAGGCGAGCGGCAGCTCGGTGACCGTGGCCTCGGTGCCCTGCACCGCGCGTCGTACGCCGGCCAGGCGGGGCTGGGAGAAGACCCCGAGGCCGGGCTCCTCGGGCACGACGACACCGATGCGGCGGCGGCCGCTCTCGACCAGGTGCCGGCCGGCGCTGTGGCCGACGCCCGCGTGGTCCAGGATCAACGCGTGGGCGCCCTCGACGGGTTCGGGGGTGAGGGTGACCACGGCCTTGGCGCCGGAGCGCTTGAGTACGGCCACGCCCTGCGGGCCGAGACCGACGCCGGGCATGATGACCGCGACCGGGCGCAGTTCGGCCCAGGCGCGGGCGGCGTCGTCGCCGCGCAGCCCCAGGCCGCCGTGCTGCACGACGGTGTAGTCGAGCCGGCTGAGGGCCCACTGGATCTCGTTGATGAACTGGCTGTACAGCGGCCCGATGGGAACGTTCGGGGTGGGCATCAGCACCAGGCGGCTGTGGCCGGCGCGCAGGCTGCGGGCCGCCGCGTGGGGTACGTAGCCGAGTTCCTTGGCGGCCTCGTGGACCCGGCGGCGGGTCGGCTCGCTGATGCGGACGGCGCTGGTGTTGTTCAGGACGTAGCTGACCGTCGCACGTGAGACACCCGCGAGACGTGCCACGTCGGCGCTCGTGGGCACGGATCGCTGCAGGGGCGAGGGCGGGACGGGCTCTTTCGGTATCTGCACCATGAGGAGGGCATCCTTGCAGAAGTGGTGAAGGTCGTTCCGGCCGGGGGACCGTCGGCCGTGCGGGGGCTCGGGGTCGGGCCACCGATCTTTGTGGCTGGGCAGTTTGGCGAATGTGTTCGAAATCCGTTCAATCGGGCGGCCATTTCACGCCACCTCCACATGAGTACGTACGCGGGGGCTCCGCACGCACGTGTGGCCTGCTTTCCGCACCGGGCCGGTGTGCGGGCGACCGGCCCACGTCCGGTCCCCCGGCGGCCTCGTGACGACACGGCACATCGGGGTTCCGCCCACGACGGGGGCCGATCCGCTGGTCGGGGTAGACGGCGGGTGAGCGGTCGCGCGCCTGGCCAGGCCGTGCGACCGGCTCGCGCGGGGGGACGCGCGCAGGTCCCCGCCGCCGGCACGGCGACCGCCCGCGAAGGGCGCGGCACGGGGTGCCGACACGCGAAAGCTATGGCGTGAACTGTGTGCTGGACGCGGGCGCGGGCGCGTACACGGGCGCCGCGCCCGCCGACCGTGCCGCTCCGGGCGACCCGCGGACCACCCGCCGGATGGCGGGCAACCGCCGCCGTACGACGGCGTCCGCGCGCTTGCCGCGGCGCTCATCATCGCGATACGAACCGCCCGCACGCGTCGCGGTACGCCCCGTCGGCCACGCGTCGCGGTGCGCACCGTGGATGCGGAACCCGCACGAGGAGAAGCCATGGCCATGACCCCGCCCCCGTTCGATCCGGAGCTCGCGGCGGCCCTGGAGACGATCAAGGACCTGGTGCCGCGCGGGCTGACCATGGACGACATCCCGGCGATGCGCCAGGGGCCCGGCATCGAGCTGATGGCCCAGCTCGACCTCACCGTGGACGGGTTCTTCGAGGTCGAGGACCGGCTGGTGCCGGGGCCCGAGGGGGAGCCGGAGATCTCGCTGCTCATCTGCCGCCCGGCCGCGCCCACGACACCGGGTCCGCTGCCGGTGATCTACCACGTCCACGGCGGCGGCATGATCGTCGGCAACAACCGGGTCGGTGTGGACGCGCCGCTGGCCTGGGCCCGGGAGCTGGGCGCGGTCGTGGTGTCCGTGGAGTACCGGCTGGCCCCCGAGCATCCGCATCCGGCGCCCGTCGAGGACGTCTACGCGGGTCTGCTGTGGACCGCCGGGCACGCGGACGAGATCGGGGGCGACGCCGAGCGGATCGTCATCGCGGGGGCGAGTGCGGGCGGCGGACTGACCGCCGCGCTGGCCCTGCTCACGCGGGACCGGAAGGGGCCCCGGCCGATCGGGCAGGTGCTGCTGTGCCCGATGCTCGACGACCGCAACGACACGCCGTCCGCCCACCAGATGGCGGGGCGGGGGGTGTGGGACCGGACGGCCAACGAGACGGGGTGGACGGCGTTGCTCGGGGAGCGGCGGGGTGGGGCCGATGTGTCCCCCTACGCGGCGCCGGCGCGGGCGGAGGATCTGAGTGGGTTGCCTCCGGCGTTTCTGGATGTGGGGTCGGCGGAGACGTTCCGGGACGAGGTCGTCGCGTACGCGTCCCGGTTGTGGCGGGCGGGTGGGGTCGCGGAGTTGCATGTGTGGCCCGGGGGGTTCCACGGGTTCGACGGGTTCGCGCCTCAAGCGGCGGTGTCGCGGGAGTGCCGGGAGGCGCAGGTGCGGTGGGTTCGGCGGTTGCTCGGGGAGTGAGTGCCGGTGGGGGCGGCGGGGATTTCGCCCCCGCCGCCCCCACCCGTCCCGTCCCACAGGGGCTGCGGCCCTTCGACCCCCACGTGCGGGTCCGGTGGGGCTTCTCGCGCAGTTCCCCACCGGGCCCGCGGACGAACGCCCCTCCCCGCCGGCGGAGCCATGTCGCACTATGAGGGGTATGAAAGAGCTGGCGGGGCGGTTGACCGCGGTGGATCCGGATGCGGGGGCCGCCGTGCGGGTCATCGCGTACTTCGACACGCTGGCCGAGGCGCGGGCCGGTCTGGAGGCGATGGTGCGGGGCGCGGCCGTGCTGGCCGGGTGTCCCGCGCGGCTGGTCGACGCGCAGCGGCACGTGCGGGTGCGGGTGGAGCCCGACGGGCGGCGCCACGACAGCGAGGTTCCGCCGGACCCGGCCTGGCCCTGCGCCGCGCTCGTGCCGGACGGTGTGCCGGCGCTGTGGCTGGAGCGGGCCGGGGGCGGTGAGCCGAGCGTGGTGGACGCCGTCATCCTGGAGCGGGCCGCCGGTGCGCTCCGGGTGGTGCTGGACCGGACCCGGGGCCGGGCGCCCCTCTCCCCCGCCGACGACCCCGCACTCGTGGAGACGGTCCTCGACCCCACCGCCACCGAGCGCGCCCGTCTGCGGGCCGCCCGGCACCTCGGCCTCGACCCCGACGATCCCACCACCCTGGCGCGGGCCCTCGCCCCGCTGGGCGGCCGGCCCCACATCCTGCGCGTGCGCGCGGCCCGGGTCGGCGAGGAGGGGCTGCCCGCCGGACGGGTCGGTGTCGGGCCCGCGGTGTCCGTGCCGGAGCTGCCCGAGTCCTGGGCCGGCGCGCGGACCGCGTTGCGGTTCACCGCCGAGGGCACCGCGCAGGACCCCGGTGAGCGTGTGGTCCACGCCGACGACCTCGGCGCGCTCGCCCTCCTCGCCCAGCTGATCGCGCCGGGGGCGGAACCTCCGCCGGACGTACGCGATCTGGAGCGGGCCGCGGCCGACTCGCCCTGGATGCTCGCCACGCTCCACGCGGTCGCCACGACGGCGAGCCTGCGGTCGGCGGCCACCGGCGTCAACGTCCACCACTCCACCCTCCAGGACCGCCTGACCCACGCGGAGGCCCTCCTCGGCTGGCCCGTGCGCACACCCCGGGGCCGGCTACGGCTGCATCTGGCCCTCACCCTGCGGCATCTGGCCCGCGGAGGCGCCTGAGCGGGCGCAGGCACGCACGAATCGCCGCCCTCGTCAGGCAAGTCGTCCGCGCTGTACCGTCGCGCCCGCGCGGACGTTACCGTTCGGTAGAAATCCTGCTTCCGGAGGTGTTCCGTATGGGTGTCGACCGTACGCCGGGTCTCGTGGAATGTGCTCGCGCGCTGGCCGCCGGGGAGGTGACGTCGCGGACGCTCGTGGAGCGGACGCTCGCCCGGATCGAGGCGAGCCAGACGACCGTGAACGCGTTCCGGCGGGTGCGGGCCGAGGCGGCGCTCATGGAGGCCGACGCGGCGGACAAGGAGTTGGCGGAGGGCGGACGGCGACCGCTGCTCGGCGTGCCGGTGGCCGTGAAGGACGACATGGACGTGGCGGGCGAACCCACCGCGTTCGGCTGCCGGGGCGAGTTCCCCTCGCTGCCGGAGGACGGCGAGGCCGTACGGCGGCTGCGCGCGGCCGGGGCGATCGTCGTCGGCAAGACCAACACGTGCGAGCTGGGACAGTGGCCGTTCACGGAGGGGCCCGCCTTCGGGGCCACCCGCAACCCCTGGCACCCGGACCACACCCCGGGCGGCTCCTCCGGCGGTTCCGCGGCGGCCGTGGCCGCGGGGATCGTCCCGGCCGCGCTGGGCTCGGACGGCGCCGGATCGGTGCGCATCCCCGCCTCCTGGACGCATCTCATCGGCATCAAGCCCCAGCGCGGCCGCATCTCGACCTGGCCGCACGCGGAGTCCTTCCAGGGCATCACCGTCAACGGCACCCTCGCCCGCACGGTCGCCGACGCAGCCCTCCTGCTGGACGCGGCGAGCGGCAACCACGAGGGCGACCTGCACCGGCCGCCCGCCGTCAACGCCTCCGAGGCCGTCGGCCGGGATCCGGGGCGGCTCCGGATCGCCCTGTCCCTGAAGCCGCCGTTCACCGCGCTGCCCGCGCGGCTCGACCCCCGGGTGCGGGAACGGGTGCGGGCGGTGGCGGAGCGGCTCGCCGCGCTCGGGCACGTGGTGGAGGAGGCGGAACCCCGGTACGGGCAGATCGGGCTGACCTTCATCCCGCGCGCCACCGCGGGCATCGCCGAACGGGTCGGCGCCGTCGCCGAGCAGAGCCTCCTCGACCGGCGCACCCTCGACGCCGCCCGCCTCGGCCGGCTGCTCGGCGGGGCGCCCCTGCGGCTGGCACGCCGCGCCGAGGTCCCGCTGCACCGGCGGATCGGCGTGCTGTTCCAGTCGTACGACGTGCTGCTGGCGCCGACGACCGCCGCTCCGCCGCCGCGCATCGGCTCCATGCTGAACCTCGGCGGGCTCGGCACCGACCGCGCGATGATCGCGGCCTGCCCGTACGCGTGGCCGTGGAACGTGCTGGGCTGGCCCGGCGTGAACGTACCGGCGGGGTTCGTCGACGACGGGCTGCCGGTGGGCGCGCAGTTGCTCGGCCCGGCGAACAGCGAGCCCCTTCTGCTGTCGCTGGCCGCGCAGTTGGAGGCGGACCAGCGCTGGCACGAGCAGTGGCCGCCGCGGCGGAGCACCGCGGACTGCCCGGCGGAGTAGGCGGGTTGGGCGCGGGCGGGCGGGTTCGGCGCCCGCGCTCCGACCCGTACGCTGTGACCATGGACGATGCGTCGATGGTCGGGCTGATGGGACGGGTGACCGGTACGGTCGGTCCCGGGCTCGTCGGCGAGGTGATCGTCCGGGTGCGGGGCGGGGCCGAGCACTTCCTCGCGTACCCCGCCTCGGCGAAGGACCGGATCGCGCCGGGGACGCTGGTGATGGTGATGGAGTACCTGCCGCCGCGCACGGTGTACGTGTCGGTGGCGTACGACAGTTGACGGCCCGTCGGGTCTTCCGGGCGCTCTGTGTCGGTCTTCGGGAACCGGTTCGCATCAGGACTGCAACAAGGGGCCCCGGTGTCTGTTCCCCCGCTGAACCACGCGGGACACTCCCGACGTTCGGTGCCGTAAGGGCACCTGGCTGAGGGGGTGTGCCGATGGTCATCGGCATGATCGCGGGGGCGGCCGTAGGAGCCGTCCTGGTACTGATCGGTCTGTTCAAACTGATGTGGCGGGTCGCCGAACCCAACGAGGCGCTCATCATCTCCGGCTCCAAGACCAAGATGGAGGGCTTGGAGGAGGGCATGAACTTCCGCATCGTCACCGGGCGCGGCACACTCGTGCTGCCCGGTGTGCAGGCGGTGCGCAAGCTCTCGCTCGACCTCAACCAGACAGAGCTCTCCGTGGACTGCGTAACCCATCAGGGCATTCCGCTGAAGATCCGTGGTGTCGTCATCTTCAAGGTGGGCGACGACTTCGTGTCCATCGCCAACGCGGCCCGCCGCTTCCTCGACCAGCAGAAGCGCGTCTCGGAGCGCGTGCACAACGTGTTCGCCGGTCATCTCCGGTCCATCGTGGGCGGGTTGACGGTCGAGGACATGATCCGCGACCGCGACAAACTGACCGGCCAGACACGGGCGGCGTGCGGTACGGAGATGGAGAAGCTGGGTCTGATCGTCGACTCGCTGCAGATCCACGAGATCGAGGACCCGACCGGTTACATCAAGAACCTGGCCATGCCGCACGCGGCGGCCGTCCAGCGCGACGCCCGGATCGCGCAGGCCGAGGCCAACCGGCTCGCCACCGAGGCCGAGCAGATGGCCGCGGCGCGGATGGCGGAGGCCACCCGGGACAGCGAGATCCTCCAGGCCGGATACCAGGCCGAGCGGGACAAGGCCGCCGCGGAGTCCAAGCAGGCGGGCCCGCTCGCCGAGGCGGCCGCCCTGCAGGAGGTCGTCGTCCAGGAGACCCGGGTGGCGGAGCTGGCGGCGGCCCGGCGCGAGCAGCAGCTCCAGGCGGACGTCCGCAAGCCGGCCGACGCCAAGGCCTACGAGAAGCGGACTCTCGCCGAGGCCGAGCGCGACGCCCGTATCTCCGCCGCGCAGGCCAAGGCCAAGGAGACCGAACTCGCGGCTGCCGCCGAGGCGACCGCGACCCAGATCTCCGGTGAGGCCGAGGCCGCCGCCCGGCAGGCCAAGGGGATCGCCGCCGCCGAGGCCACGCGTGCGAAGGGGCTCGCCGAGGCCGAGGGCATCAAGGCGCGGGCCGCCGCACTGGCCGAGAACCAGGAGGCGGTGATCGCGCAGCAACTGGCCGAGCAGTGGCCGGAGATCGTGCAGGCGGGCGCCTCCGCGTTCGGCAACGTCGACAACATGGTGCTGCTCAACGGGGCCGACGGCATGGCGGACATGTTCGCCAAGGCGCTCACGATGGGCGGGACCGGACTGGGGCTGGCCCGGCAGTTGCTGTCCTCGATGAACCAGAACGGGGCGCCCGCCGGCGGCGCGGCCGGGTTGAACGGGGCGCCCGTGGAGAAGCCGGCCGTGGAGAAGGTGCAGGTCGACAGGGAGTCGTAACCCCGGGGCTCTCGTGTGTTCGGGGTCGCCCGCGCCCGTTTCCCGCGCCCCTTTCGGGGGGCGGGAAACGGGCGCGGGCTAGCGTGACCCCGTGACTTCCTTCGCTGATCAAGAAGTGCCGGGGCGCTACGGGCCCACCGCCACCACCGAGGCCGATCCCCGTGATGTCGGGCGCGTGCGGACCGAGTACTCGCCCGCGTACGACGGGGATCCCGATCCCGGCGAGATCGTCTGGACGTGGGTGCCGTTCGAGGAGAACGACGGGCGCGGGAAGGACCGGCCCGTGCTCGTGGTGGCCCGGGAGGCCCGGGGGACGCTGCTCGCCGTGCAGTTGTCCAGCAAGCGGCACGACGGGGACCGGGAGTGGGTCCCGATCGGGAGCGGGCCGTGGGACCGGTCGGGGCGGGACTCCTGGGTGGATGTGGACCGGGTGCTGCGGTTGCACGAGACGGGGATGCGGCGGGAGGCCTGCGCGCTGGACCGGATGCGGTTCAACTCCGTCGTGCACCGGCTGCGCGAGCGGTACGGGTGGCGGTAGACGGCCCTTCAGGAGCCGGTGGCGAACTCCCGCTCGAAGGCGCCGCGGACCACCGCGCCCTTCGTGCGGTCCAGCACCCCGAACACCACGTGTGCGAAGGTGCCCTCGAACCTGCCGCCGTCCATGAGCAGGGCCCGGAACGCCCCCGCCACCTGGGCCGGGTCGTTGCCGAACACACCGCAGCCCCAGGCGCCCAGGACCAGTCGGCGGTAGC
Organism: Streptomyces bottropensis ATCC 25435; assembly: GCF_000383595.1. Classification (NCBI taxonomy): domain Bacteria; kingdom Bacillati; phylum Actinomycetota; class Actinomycetes; order Kitasatosporales; family Streptomycetaceae; genus Streptomyces; species Streptomyces bottropensis. The sequence goes on from NZ_KB911581.1 coordinate 6,087,957, forward strand.
CGTGCGCCGCCGCCGTCTCCAGGACGCGCTCCGCGCGGGTGGCAAGGGCCCGGGGCAGCTCGGCGGCGCGCCGCGGGGCCGTACGCAGGACGACGGAGGCGTTCGGGGCCGCGGAGGTCAGGAAGCCGGTGGTGTACGGGGCGTCGAGGAGGGTGCCGCGGTCGTCCCGGAAGACGGGTACGGCGGGTGAGTGGATGACGCGGTCCGTGTAGAACGGGTCGCGGTGGGCGCGGTGGTGGGCGTAGAAGGCGGGTGCCTCGCGGACGCAGGTGTAGAGCGCGGAGGCCCGGCAGAGGGCTTCCTCCTGGGCCTGGGCGCCGTTCAGATAGCCGCCGCCGGGGTTGCGGGCGGAGGAGAAGTTGAGGACGGCCACCGGGGCGGGGTCGTCCCTCGTCAGCCGCTGGGCGGCTTCCAGGCTGCTCTCGCCCGTGACCTCGACGGAGGCCTCGCCGGCCGCGCGCACCGGGCCGGCCCGCGGTGTGCTCACCGGGTCGGGGCCGTACAGCCGGGTCGCGGCCCGTGCGGCCGCCACCTCGTCCGCGATGGACACCTGGTGGCCGGAGGGCGCGCGATAGTGCCCGGCCGCGACGATGTCCTCGGTCTCACGTGCGATTCCTCGCAGGCGCGCGCTCATGCCGCCACCCCCTCGTGCGGCGCGGACGCCCGCTTCTCCCCCGTCGTGCTCATGGGCGCATCCTGGGCGATGCTGGTGAAGGGCCGCAACGGAATTTCCTCGTGTGAATGGCCTGGTACCGGAAAGGGAAGAGGTGCCTGAAGATCCCCGGAAACGGAGATCGCCGATCCGCATTGCCACGATGTGCCCCCTTGTGCGAGAGCCGCGCGAGGGTTTTGGGTGGGACGAGCGCCACCGGTCCCACCTCATCGGGTACGGATCGGAGGCTCGGCCGACGAGATTGGCATATCAGGAGGATCCCGACATGTCAGATTCGCTGAGTGACTGTACGGAGCGACGCTCCCCGGTCACCGAGGCGGAGGTGGAAGCCCTGGTACGGGGCATCTGCTTCAAGACCGGTCCACCCCGGACCCTAGGTGTCGAACTGGAATGGCACGTCCACGAGCTGCGTGATCCGCGGCTCCCCGCAACACCCGCACGACTCGAAGCTGCCTACGCCACACTGCGGACCCTGACCCTGGACTCACCGCTGACCGTCGAGCCCGGCGGCCAGCTGGAGCTCAGCTCGGCGCCGGCCGCCTCCCTGATGGAGTGCCTCGGGTCCGTCTCGGCCGACCTCGCCGCCGTGCGCGCCACGCTGCGCGAGGCGGATCTCGGCATCAGCGGCTACGGCCACGAACCCTGGAACCCCCCGGCCCGCTACCTCCACGAGCCCCGGTACGACGCGATGGAGATCTACCTCGACCGCTTCGGCCCCGAGGGGCGGGACATGATGTGCTCCACCGCCTCGGTGCAGGTGTGCCTGGACGCCGGGTACGAGGAGCCGGGCCCCCTCGGCCACCGGCGGCGCTGGTGGCTTGCGCACCAGCTCGGCGCCGTGCTGGTGGCCTCGTTCGCGCACTCCCCGCTGGCGCGGGGCCGGGCGACCGGCCTGCGTTCGACCCGTCAGGCGCTGTGGGCGGCGATGGACCCGGGCCGGACGAACGCGCCGGCCCTCGACGGCGACCCGCGTGAGGAGTGGGCGCGGCTGGTGCTGGACGCGCCGGTGATGTGCGTCCGGGCCGACGAGGGCCCCTGGGGTGTGCCCGGAGCGATGACGTTCCGGGAGTGGACGCGGTCCGACACCCCGCCGAGCCGCGCCGACCTCGACTACCACCTGACGACCCTGTTCCCGCCGGCGCGTCCGCGCGGCCATCTGGAACTGCGCATGATCGACGCCCAGCCCGGCGAGGACGGGTGGATCGTCCCGCTCGCCGTGACGACGGCGCTGTTCGACGACCCGGAGGCCGCGGAGATCGCGTACCGGACCGTCAAGCCGCTCGCGGAGCGGGCGGGTTCGCGACCGCCACCGCGCAATCCGCTGTGGGAGGCGGCCGTGCGCGACGGTCTGACCGATCCCGAACTGCGGGAGGCGGCCGCCGTCTGCTTCGCCGCTGCGGCCGAGGCCCTGCCCCGGCTCGGCGCGAGCACCGAGGTGCTCGACGCGGTCGCGGCGTACACCGACCGCTATGTGGCCCGGGGGCGCTGCCCCGCCGACGATCTGCTCGACGTGTTCCACGGGAAGGACGACCCCGCATGACCGCACCCCGGACGCCGGCCCCGACGGCCGGCGCCGACCCCGACATACTCCGGGAGCGCGCGCTGACGGCGCTGACCACGGCCCGGGCCCGCACCGCGCTCCTGACGACCGCCGTCGACGAACCCGATCTCACCGCGCAGCACTCGCCGCTGATGTCCCCGCTGGTCTGGGACCTCGCCCACATCGGCAACCAGGAGGAGCTGTGGCTGCTGCGCAACGTCGCCGGGCGGGAGGCGATGCGGCCCGAGATCGACGGCCTGTACGACGCCTTCGAGCATCCCCGTGCCGCGCGGCCCTCGCTGCCGCTGCTCGCGCCGGAGGAGGCCCGGCAGTATCTGCGCGAGGTGCGCGGCCGGGCCCTGGACGTGCTGGAGAGCGCCGACTTCCACGGCACCCGGCTCACCGACGCGGGCTTCGCCTTCGGCATGATCGCCCAGCACGAACAGCAGCACGACGAGACGATGCTGATCACCCATCAGCTGCGGCAGGGCCCGGCCGTGCTGTCGGCGCCGGATCCCGAGCCCGTCCCGCCGTTCACGGGCCCCTCCGAAGTCCTGGTGCCGGGCGGTGAGTTCACGATGGGCACCTCGACCGAGCCCTGGGCGCTGGACAACGAGCGGCCCGCGCACCGGCGGATCGTCCCGCCGTTCCACATCGACACCACGCCGGTGACGAACGGCGCGTACCAGGCGTTCATCGCGGACGGCGGCTACGACGACGCGCGCTGGTGGACGGCCGAGGGCTGGGACCACATCCGCGCGCACGGCATCCACGCGCCCCTGTTCTGGCGGCGCGACGGCCGGCAGTGGCTGCGGCGGCGCTTCGGCGTCACCGAGGTCGTGCCGGCCGAGGAGCCGGTGCTGCACGTGTGCTGGTACGAGGCGGACGCGTACGCCCGCTGGGCGGGGCGCCGGCTGCCCACCGAGGCCGAGTGGGAGAAGGCCGCCCGGCACGACCCGGTCACCGGCCGCTCGACCCGCTACCCGTGGGGCGACGCCGATCCGGCGCCCGAACACGCCAACCTCGGGCAGCGGCATCTGCGCCCGGCACCGGCCGGCAGCTATCCGGAGGGTCGATCCCCGCTGGGCGTACGGCAGTTGATCGGTGACGTGTGGGAGTGGACGTCGAGCGACTTCCTGCCCTATCCGGGGTTCTCGGCGTTCCCGTACAAGGAGTACTCGGAGGTGTTCTTCGGCCCCGAGCACAAGGTGCTGCGCGGCGGTTCGTTCGCCGTGGACCAGGTGGCGTGCCGGGGGACGTTCCGCAACTGGGACTATCCGATCCGGCGGCAGATCTTCAGCGGGTTCCGCACGGCCCGCGACGCCTCCCCGGAGGTCGTCTGATGTGTCGCCACCTCGCTTGTCTCGGCACCGATGTGCCGCTGGGCAGGGTCCTGGTGGACCCGCCGCACAGTCTGTTCCGGCAGTCGTGGGCACCTCGACGCCAGCGGTACGGGACGGTCAACGCCGATGGTTTCGGGGTCGGTTGGTACGCCGAGGGCGACCCGGTGCCGGGGCGGTACCGGCGGGCCGGGCCGATCTGGGGCGACCAGTCCTTCGCGGACCTCGCCCGGGTGGTCCGCACCGGGGCGCTGCTGGCCGCCGTACGGGACGCGACGGTGGCGGGCGCGGACGACGAGGCCGCGGCCGCGCCGTTCTCGGCCGGGCCCTGGCTGTTCAGCCACAACGGGGCGGTCGCCGGATGGCCGGGCTCCCTGGCGCCGCTCGCCGCCGAACTGCCCGCCGTCGAGGTGCTGTCGATGGAGGCGCGCAACGACTCGGCGCTCGTGTGGGCCCTGGTCCTGAACCGGCTGAGGGCCGGCGACACGGAGGGCCAGGCGCTGGCCGACACGGTCCTGGAGGTCGCCCGCGCGGCCCCCGGATCGCGGCTCAACCTGCTGCTCACCGACGGCGAGACGATCGCCGCGACAGCCTGGGGCGACACGCTCTGGTATCTCACCGAGCCCGGCCGCGGCACGGTCGTGGCGTCCGAGCCGTACGACGACGCCCCGCACTGGGTGGTGGTCCCGGACCGCACGCTGCTCGCGGCGAGCCGTACGGACGTCCTGCTCACCCCGCTCAAGGAGCCGGACGAAGCCTCCCGTCCCCACGACGACGCCCCCTCAACCGCCCTGTCGAAGGAGCTCCCCGCGTGAGCCCGTTCCTTCTCACCCGCACCCTGCCGGAGGACGCCACGGACGCCGCGCTGCGCGCCGACGTCCTGGACGGCCTGACCCGCATGCCGAAGACGCTGCCGCCCAAGTGGTTCTACGACGCGCGCGGCAGCGAACTGTTCGAGCGGATCACCGAGTTGCCCGAGTACTACCCGACCCGTGCCGAGCGCGAGATCCTGGTGGACCGGGCGGGCGAGATCGCCGCGGCGAGCGGCGCGCGCACCCTGGTCGAGCTGGGGTCCGGCTCGTCCGACAAGACCCGGCACCTGCTGGACGCGATGCCGGGCCTGCACACGTACGTGCCGGTCGACGTCAGCGAGAGCGCGCTGCGGCAGGCGGGCGAGGCGCTGGCCGCCGAGCGGCCGGGGCTGAACGTGCACGCCCTGATCGCCGACTTCACCGCCGGGCTGCAACTGCCCGAGACTCCGGGTCCTCGTCTGGTGGCGTTCCTGGGCGGCACGATCGGCAATCTGGTGCCCGGGGAACGTGCCGCGTTCCTGGCCGCCGTCCGCGCGCTGCTGGCCCCCGGTGACGCGCTGCTGCTGGGCACGGACCTGGTCAAGGACGAGGCGGTGCTGGTGGCCGCGTACGACGACGCGTCCGGGGTGACCGCCGAGTTCAACAAGAACGTGCTGAACGTGGTGGACCGGGAGTTGGGGGCGGACTTCGACCCCGACGCCTTCGACCATGTCGCCCTCTGGAACGCCGAGTGCGAGTGGATCGAGATGCGGCTGCGGTCCCGTACGGCCCAGACCGTGAAGGTTCCCGCGCTCGATCTGGCGGTGGACTTCGCGGCCGGGGAGGAGGTGCGGACGGAGGTGTCCGCGAAGTTCAGGAAGGAGGGGGTGCGGGACGAACTGGGGTCCTCAGGGCTGGAGTTGTCCCACTGGTGGACGGATGCGGAGGGTCGCTTCGCGCTGTCCCTGAGCCGCGCGACGTAGCGGCTTCCCGCCGAATGCGGGTGCGTGTGTGAGTGCGGGTGCGTGGGGGCTTCCGGCGCGGTTCCCCGCGCCCCCGCCCCTGGAGAGCAGGGGCTGCGCCCCGTGCTTTCCGGGCCCGCAACGCGTCGGCTTTCAGGCCCGCAGGGGCCTGTGCCTTCAGGGGCGCAAGCTCTCACGGGCGCGGGAAACTGCGCGAGAAGCCCCACCGGACCCGCACCCGACGAAGAACCTCTCAGGGCGCCCCGCCGTCTCGCGGACCCGCACACTCTGAGGCACCGTGGAATGGCGTGTGGCGCACCGGCCACGGCGGAGCACGTGACAAGGAGAACCCGTATGACCGACCACGTTTACCGGGTCACCGAGATCGTCGGCAGTTCGGACGAGAGCGTCGACCACGCCATCCGCAACGGCGTCGCCCGCGCCGCCCAGACCCTGCGCAACCTGGACTGGTTCGAGGTGACACAGGTCCGCGGACACATCGAGGACGGGCAGATCGCGCACTACCAGGTCGGCCTGAAGCTCGGTTTCCGGCTGGACGACACCGACTGACCGGCCGGTTCGGGCCCGCGCTCAGGTCCGCCCCTCCCGCTCCTGCGCCGCCTTCAGCGCGGCGGAGGCGGCGGCCCAGCGCGCCCGTACGACCGTGAAGCCCGCCCGTTCCGCGTCCTCGCAGACGAGTTCGTCGTCGTCCACGAGGACGCGGATCTCGCGGGTCCGGGCGAGTTCACGGAGGATCTCCAGCTTGGTGCGGCGGGCGGGCCTGCGGTCATTGTCGCGGCGCATCCGGATCCGCCCCTCGGGCAGGCCGTGCGCGGCGAGCCAGTCGACGGTGTCGCGGCGGCAGCGCTCGGGCCGCCCCGTCAGGTACAGCACCTCGCACTCCCGTGCGCTCTCCCGCGCCAGCGCGACCCCTTCGGCCAGTGGCGGATCCTGCGGGGCCGCCGCGAAGAACGCGTCCCAGTCGCGCGGCTTGCGCTCCAGGAACCGCTGCCGGTGCGCGGTGTCGGCGAGGGTGTTGTCCAGGTCGAAAACGGCGAGGGGCCGGTGGTTGTCGGTCACGGCCCCAGCCTAGGCAGCAGATGACTCGTGTCGTCCGTTGTCGCTTCACACAACAAACACGAACTCCACCAGTAACTTGATGTTTCAAACGTTACGCTCGTCGCCTCTCCCCCCACACAGCACAGGAGAATCGGCGTGCCTGACGGCGAAATCATCGTGATCGGCGGCGGATACGGGGGCATCCGCCTCGCCAAACAACTGGACGAGGTCGCACGGGTCACCCTCGTGGACCGCAAGGAGGTCTTCTTCCACCGCATCGCCGCACTGCGCGCGGGCGTGCACGAGGCATGGACGACGACGCCCTTCATCCCGTACGACAGGCTGCTGCGCAACGGCCGTGTCGTGACGGGCAAGGCGGTCGGCATCGACACCGGCGAGCGGCAGGTGACCCTCGCGACGGGCGAGCGGCTGCCGTACGACGTGGTGGTGATCGCGACCGGGGCGGACTACCCGGAACCGGCCCGCTTCCTGGGCACCACCACCGAGGAGGCGGGCAAGACGTTCACCGCGCACCAGGAGAGCGTGGCCGCCGCCGAGCACGTCCTGGTCGTCGGTGGCGGGCCGGGCGGCGTGGAACTCGCCGCCGAGATCCGGCTGGCCCGGCCGGACGCGCGGGTCACCCTCGCGCACGCCGGGTCCGAGCTGCTCAGCTCCACCGGCAGCAAGTGGGCCGGACGGCGGGCCCTGGCGTGGCTGGAGGCGCGCGACGTGGAGGTGCGGCTCGACTCGTTCGTCTCACCCGGGCCGGACTTCGGCACCTACCGGGACGGGCGGGGCAACCTCATCGAGGCCGACCTGTCGTTCTGGGCCAACGGCACCACGCCGAACACGCTCTGGCTGCGGCTGGCCGGGCACGGGGACTGGCTCAACCCGGCGGGGCAGGTCAAGGTGGACCGGACGCTCCGCGTCGAGGGGCGCCTCGACGTGTTCGCGGTCGGTGACGTGAACGACGCCAGCGAGCTGAAGGTGTCCCCCGTCGCGTTCGCCCAGGCGGACATCGCCGCGCACAACATCCGCGCGTATCTGGAGAGTCCGGGCAGGCACCGCAAGGAGCCGCGGCTGTACCGGCCGATCCGGCGGACTCCGCTGATCGTGCCGCTCGGGCCGGCCGACGGAATCACGCTCCTGCCGGTGCCGGGGGGTGAGACGGCGGTGCTCGGGGGCCGTACGTCCACGCTGGCGAAGGCGAGGACGCTGATGACGCCGTACATCAGGAAGCAGCTGGGTTACGCCGGTTGAGCGGCGGGTGCGGGCACGGAAACCAGCAGCCCCCGAACCCGCACCCGAACACCCCGTCAGTCCCCCTGAACCAGGTCGTTGGCGTGGGTGAGGAAGTCGTCCACCATCCGGTGGAAGAGTCCCGCCAGCTGCCGAAGCTCCTCGGGCGACCACTTGGACAACGCCATCTGCATACCGCGCACCCCCGCTTCGCGGATACGGCCGATCGCCTCCCTGCCGACCGCCGTCAGCTCGATGCGCTGGGCGCGCCGGTCGTCCGGGTCGGGTACGCGGGTGACGTAACCGGCCTTCAGAAGCTGCTGGACCTGGCGGGTGACGTGCGAGGCCTCGACCCCGAGGCGGTTGGCCAGCTCCCCCGGCCGCAACGGCTCGGAATCGGCGATCTGCCGCAGCAGGGCCACGGCGGCGCGGTCCAGCGGCACCCCGGCCAGGCTCATCAGACGCTCGTGCGCCCGGGCCCGGGTGCTGAGGTAGGTGATGCGCGTGAGGGCTCGCTCGATCTCGATCACTTCCGGGGAAGCGGGGTCGGAGGGTGGCGGTGAGGGGGGCATGAGCCCTACTTTACCATCTTGTTGCCTGACTCAAGTAAGTTCATCGCCCCGGGTGGTCCCCGTGTTCCGAACGGAGTCTCCATGTCCCTTCTCGCCCGTCCGGCGGTGGCCGCCCTCGCGGCCAAGGCGATGCAACGTCTCTCGGGCGTGGCCGCCCGCCGGCCCAGTGGGCCAGGGTCCCGGGCGGCCTGGCTCGCCCGACTGCCCGAATACACCTGTGCCACCCGCGAGTTGACGGTACCGACCGCGTACGGCCCGGCCCGCGCCGTGCTGTACGTACCCGCCGGTGCCGAGGGCGCCCCTCCCCCGCCGCTCCACGTCAACTTCCACGGCGGCGGCTACGTCATGCCGCAGATCGAGCTGGACGACGCGCTGTGCCGGTGTCTGGCCGCCGAGGCGGGTGTGGCCGTGCTCAACGTGGACTACGTGGTCGCTCCCCAGCACCCGTTCCCGGCGCCGCCCCGGCAGGCGTTCGAGGTGGTCCGGTGGGCCGCCGGGCACGGGGGCGAGCACGGCTGGGACGGCGGCCGGCTCTCCGTGGGCGGCCAGAGCGCGGGCGGCGGCCTCGCGGCGGCGGTGGCCCGCCAGGCGCTGGAGGAGGGCGGCCCCTCGATCGCCCTCCAGGTCCTGCACTATCCGCCGCTCGACCTCGCGACCGGCGCCCGCGACAAGCGGGCCGCCATCGCCAGGCCCCTGCTGCGCCCGTGGATGGCGGACGTGTTCGACAGCTCGTACATCCCGGACCCCACGATGCGCGCCGACCGTCTGGTCTCGCCCGCGCACCCCTCGGACACCGCCGACCTCCGGGGCATCGCGCCGGCCTTCGTCGTCACCGCCGAGTACGACCTCCTCAAGGCCGAGGGCGTGGCCTACGCGGACCGGCTGCGCACGGCCGGGTCCCTCGTGGGCCATCACGACGTGACCGGCGCCGACCACGGCTACGACACCGGCGACGAGGCCAGGGCCCGCGAGGTGTATCCACTGATCGCGGAACAGGTGCGGCGGGCGTTCTTCCCCGGAATCCTCCCCTGATTCCTCCCCTGACAGCGGGCGGTGGGGCCCGTGGGGACGAGGGTGCCTACTCCTCGGGCCGGTCCTCCTGCCCGGGTGTCAGCCGCAGGACCGTGCCCTCGCCATCGGCCGACAGCAGGAGGGTGCCGTCCGGGGCGGTCGCGAGGCCCGCGAAGCGGCGGGCCATGCCGGGCATGATGTCCGCGAACAGGGCCGGTTCCGTGCGGGGGACGACGCCCGGCGGCGGGCCGACGGGCAGTTCCTCCAGTTCGATCCGCGACTCCCCCGTGGTGAGACGGACCGACCGCAGCCTGCGGTGCCCGGTCTCCACCACGAACAGTTCCGCGCCGAGGACCGTCAGGCCCTGCGGGGCGCCGAGCCCGTCCACCACGACGGCCGTCCCCCCGTCCGTCCCGATCCGGAGCACCGCGCCGAGCCGTTCCTCGCTGACGTAGAGCCGGCCCTCCTCGTCGAGGACCACGTCAGTGGGCTGGTCGAGACCCTCCGCGAGGACAGTCACCGAGTCGGGGCCGTCCTCGTCCCCGATGGCGAGGACCCGGCCCGCGCCCGTCTCCGCGACCACGAGCGCACCGTCGGGCCGGACCGCGATGCCGAGGGGACGGTTCAGCCCCCGTGCCCGTTCCCGGACCTCCCCCGTGGTGGTGTCGTAGGTCCGCACCGTGCCGAACTGTGAAGTGTGGTGCAGCAGTTCACCGTCGGCGGTGATGCCGTGGGCGAAGGGGAGCAGGAGGTGGGTCCGCACTCCGCCGGGCCCCGCCTGCGGGGACGGGCCGAGCGGCTCGCCCTCGTCGGTGGTCGCCGGGCTCGCCAGGCGGTAGTGGTCGGCGGCGTGGACCGTACCGCCGAGGTCGACCGTCACGCCGTAGGGGCCGTCGAAGCCGCGGCGCACGATCTCCCGGGTGCGGCCGTCGGGGTGCAGCTCCGTGATGCCGCCGCTGGCGTAGCTGGAGACGAACATGCGGTTCTCGGCGTCGAAGGCCGCGTTGTCGAGACCCCTCAGCCCGCTGGTGACGCGCGTGCGACTGCCGCCGCCGTGCAGGTCGACGCGGGTGACGATGCCCTCGACGCCCCGGGAGAGGACGTGCAGGACACCGCCCCGGTCGAAGCGGACGGCGACCGGCTCGTGCACGTCCTCGGCGACCACCTCGGGCGTCCCGCCGTCCGGCGGGATCCGCCAGACCTGACCGGTGAGCATGTGCGGGTAGTACAGGTGTCCGTCCGGGCCGAGCTGCATCGCGTTGCCGAGGGCCAGACCGTCCGTGAGGACGACCGGGTCGCCGCCGTCCGGGAACAGCTCCATCAGCCGCCCGCCCGGCTTCATCTCGTTGACGAAGAGACGGTCGCCGACGCAGGTGATGCCGTTGGGGTTCGTGACGTCGTCGGAGACGAGGTGGTACTCCCCCGCCGGGCTTCGGCGCCACACCCGGCCCGGCACCAGATCGGCTATGTACATCGAGCCGTCGGCGCCGAAGGCGAGATCGTCCGGCGACTGCACCGGACCGTCCATCGGGACGACGACGTCCACGTCCCCCGTGGCCGGGTCGACGGCGCTGATCTGCCCGGCGAGGAACTGCGCGACGTACAGCCGCCCGTCGGGACCGAAGGCGACGCCGTTGGAACCCCACAGCGGGTTGGGCGGGTTGAGCCGCCGCGCCCGCCACCGCGGGCCGGTGGTACGGAGCGCGCCACTCTCGTCGTACCGGTTGGGCCCCGCGCCCGGTTCCGTTCCCGGGGCCGTCATGTCCTCGTGCGCCCTTCTCATTCGGCACCCACGAGCACGTCGTCCATGCCACCGTCGGCGCGCCAGCGGCGGAGCAGTTCGTGGAAGGCGACCGGTCCGTCGCCGTAGGACTCGCTGCGCCGGCGGGGCCGGCCCTCGTTGTTGTAGTAGCCGGGGGTGCACTCCGCCTGGAACCGGTACAGGTCGGCGGCCTTCTCGCGGAGGGTGGCGACCCAGGCGGTCTCGGCCTCGGCGGTCGGTTCGACGTACCGGGCTCCGCGCCTGCGGGCCTCGGCGACGACCTCGCCGACGTGGATCGACTGCTGGTCGAGGATGTGGACGTAGTTGACGGCGCTGGCGTTCTGCAGGGGGCCGAGCTGGAAGAGGTTGGGGAAGCCGTGGCTGTAGAAGCCGTGGAGGGTCCTGGGCCCGGCCGTCGCCCAGGTCTCCAGCAGACCGACGCCGCCTCGGCCGTAGGCCGGGAGCCGGCCGGACAGCAGGCCCGAGACACCGACCTCGAAACCGGTGGCGAAGATGACGCAGTCCACCTCGTACTCGACGCCGCCGACCACCACGGCCCGTTCGGTGATCCGCTCGACCCCGTGGGTGTCGGCCGTGTCGACGAGGGTGACGTTGGGCCGGTTGAAGGTCTGCAGGTACTGGTCGCTGAAGGTGGGCCGCTTGCACATGTAGCGGTACCAGGGCTTCAGCTTCTCGGCGGTCTCCGGGTCCTCGACGATCGCCGCCACGCGGTCGCGCAGCTCGTTCATCTTCTGGAAGTCGGCGATCTCGTACGCCCGTTCACGCTCGTCCGCCGGTACGTCCGCGTAGGCCTCGGTCGGGATGAGCTTCTCCTGGAGGCGGGCACTGCTGGTCCAGCCGTCGTTCACCAGGTCCGTCCCGGCCCGGACGCCGGTGACGGTCCTGAGGAAGTTGTCCCTGCGCCGCCCCTGCCAGCCGGGGGTGAGCGTCTTCGCCCACTCCGGGTCCGTGGGACGGTTGCCGCGTACGTCGACCGTGGAGGGGGTGCGCTGGAAGACGTACACGTGCGCCGCGTCGGCCCCGAGGTGGGGGACGATCTGGATGGCCGTGGCGCCGGTGCCGATGACGGCCACCCGCTTGTCGGCGAGCCCGGTCAGGCCGCCGTTCGCGTCGCCGCCGGTGTAGCCGTAGTCCCAGCGGCTGGTGTGGAAGGTGTGGCCCTGGAAGGTCTCGATGCCGGGGATGCCGGGCAGCTTCGGCTGGCTGAGCGTGCCGCTGGAGACGACGACATGGCGGGCCCGGACGCGGTCGCCGCGGTCGGTGGCGACGATCCACTCCAACTCGGTGTCGTCCCAGCGCAGTTCGGTGGCGACCGTCTGGAAGCAGGCGTCGCGGTAGAGGTCGAAGTGGCGGCCGATGGCGCGGGTGTGCTGCCTGATCTCCTCGCCCGGCGCGTACTTCCACCGCGGGACGTAGCCCAGCTCCTCGAGCAGCGGCAGATAGATGTACGACTCGATGTCGCAGTGGATGCCGGGGTAGCGGTTCCAGTACCAGGTGCCGCCGAAGTCACCGCCCTTCTCGATGATCCGGATCGACTCGACGCCCGCCTGCCTCAGCCGGGCGCCGGCGAGCAGCCCGCCGAAGCCGCCGCCGACGACGACCGCCTCGACCCGGTCGTGCAGCGGCTCACGGGTGAACTCCTCGTCGGCGTACGGATCGTCGTCGTAGGAGACGAACTCGCCCGCGATCCGCTGGTACTGCGCGCCGCCGTCGGGCCGGATGCGGCGTTCGCGCTCGGCCCGATAGCGGGCGCGCAGGGCTTCGGGGTCGAAGCCCAGCACCCGCGGGTCGAGGGAGAGGGGGTCGGACGGGCTGTGGGGGGTGGACATCGGTGTCCTCTCTGCGGTCCTGGTAGGTCTGGTGTCGGTGCGCGTCGCCGCGGTGGGGCGGGCGGACGGAGGTCTCGGGCCGGTCGGTGGTGCCGGGGCCGGGCGGGCCGTCCGCCGTCGACGAGAAGGTCCGTGCCGTTGATGTAACGCGCTTCGGGGCCGGCTGGGAATGCCGCGGAACCGGCCGTCTGCGCCGGTACGGCCCGTGCCGCCGGCCTCCGGTGACGGCGTCACGCCTTCGGTGGAGCCGCCGCGGCCGGACGCTCGTCGGGCAGCGCCGTGTGCCACGGCGCGCCGGAGGCGACGGCCTGCCGCCACCGCCGGATCGCCTTGGGCGGCATGCCGACCGCGAGGGCGCCGGTGACCCGGTCGCCGGTGCGGTAGACGACCACGAACCGCCGTTCGGCCAGATCCCCTTCCACGACCGCGACCTCGTCGTGGCCGCGCGGACGGCCGTAGGCCTGGACCTTCATGTCGTACTGGTCGGACCAGAAGTACGGCACCGGCGCGAACGGCCGGCGCTCCTCGGGCCGGAGCAGGTTGCGGGCGACCGCCATGCCCTGCTCGGCGGCGTTCGTACGGTGTTCGACGCGCATCGAGGTGCCGAACAGCGGGTTGTGCCAGCGGGCCACGTCACCGGCCGCGTACACGTTCGGCGCGGCCTCGCAGTACCGGTCGCACAGCACGCCGTCGCCGACGGCCAGGCCGCTGTCCGCGAGCCACTCGGTGTTCGGCAGCGAGCCGATCGCGACCAGCACCTCGTCGGCCTCGACCGTCGCGCCGTCCGCGAGCCGCACCCCGTCCTCGGTCACCTCGGTGACGGTGACCGAGGTGCGCAGGTCCACGCCGTGGTCGAGGTGGGCCCGGGACAGCACCGCGCCGACCTGCCCGCCGACCGCGTGCGCCAGCGGCACCGGCGCCGGTTCCAGCAGGGTGACCTTCGCGCCGAGCCGCCCGGCGACGGCGGCGGCCTCCGCGCCGAGGAACCCGGCGCCGACCACGACCAGCCGCGTCCCCGGTGTCAGTCGCTCCCGCAGGGCCAGCGCGTCGTCCAGGGTGCGCAGCACGTGCGCACCCGCACCGGGCAGCCGCCGCGGGCGTACGCCGGTGGCGATGACCAGAGCGTCGTACGGCACCGCGTCGCCGCCGGCGAGCCGTACCCGGCGCCGCTCCAGGTCGAGGCCTGTCGCGGCGGTCCCGAGGCGCAGGTCCAGGTCGAGCCCGTCGAGGTGGGCCGGGGTGCGCAGGGCCAGCCGGTCGGTGTCCCACTCCGCCGCGAGGAGCTGTTTGGACAACGGGGGCCGGTCGTAGGGGGCATGGGGTTCGTCGCCGACGAGGGTGAGCGTGCCGTCGTAGCCCTCGCGGCGCAGCGTCTCGGCCACCGCGAGCCCGGCGGCCGAGGCGCCGACGACCACCGTCCGCCTCACCGGTCCACCAGGCGGAGGGCGGCAGCGGGGCAGATGGCGACGGCCTCCCGCACGCCGTCCATGAGGTCGTCGCCGGGGTGCTCCACCAGCAGGATCGCGACACCGTCGTCCTCCCGCTGGTCGAACACCTCGGGGGAGGCCATCACGCACTGGCCGGAGGCCACGCACTTGGGCTCGTCGAGTTCCACACGCATGGGTCGCTCCTCTGGTTCCGGTGCTGGTGCGGGCATGGGGGGTGTCACCAGGCGACCGGCAGACACGTCACGCCGTACGTGGTGCCGGTGTGGTTGAAGGCCAGCCGCTCGATCGGGGCGGCCGGGCGGAGGGTGGGGATCCGGCGGTAGAGCGTGCCGTAGACGACCTGGAGTTCGAGGCGGGCCAGGTTCTGGCCGAGGCACTGGTGGGGGCCGTAGCCGAAGGCGTTGTGCTGACGGGCGGGGCGGGCGAGGTCGAGCAGTTCGGCCTCGGGGAAGGCGGCCGGGTCCCAGTTGGCGGTCTGGAGGTCGAAGAGGAGGCCGTCGCCCTTGCGGATGACCTGGCCGCCGATCTCGATGTCGTCCTTGGCGACCCGGCGCAGTCCCGAGTGGACGATGGACAGATAGCGCAGCAGCTCGTCGACGGCGCCCGCGACGACCTTCGGGTCCTCGGTGTCCCGCAGCACCGCCAGCTGGTCCGGGTGCTCGAACAGGGCGAGCGTGCCGAGGCTGATCATCGTGGCCGTGGTCTCGTGGCCGGCGATCAGCATGGCCACGCCCATGCTGACGGCCTCCTGATGGGTCATCTCCCCCGCCGTGACGCGGGCGCCCATCTCGGGCAGCACGTCGTCGCCCGGCTGTTCGAGCTTGGTGCGGAACAGGGCGTCCAGATAGCCGCCGAGGGCACGGCTGGACTCCTGGGCCTCCTCGGCGGTGAGGGAGTTGTCGAGGACGCGGTTGCTGTTCTCCTGGAAGAAGTGGTGGTCCTCGTACGGCACGCCGAGCAGTTCGGCGATGACCAGTGAGGGCACCGGCAGGGCCAGGGCGGTGAGCAGGTCGGCCGGGTTGGGGCCGGCGAGCATGGCGTCGATCAGGTCGTCGACGATCTTCTGCACGGCCGGGCGCATCGCCTCGACCCGCTTGACCAGGAAGGGCGCGTTGACCGAGCGGCGCAGTCGGGTGTGTTCCGGTGCGTCCGTGTTGGTGATCAGCTTCGGGGTGTGCGGGGCGATCGCCGCCCGGTGGGCGTTGACGTGGGGGAAGTCCGGCTCGTGGTCGTCGTTGCTGACACGCGGGTCCGTGAGCAGGGTTCGCTGGTCGGCGTGGCGGGTGATCAGCCACGGAGTGCTGCCGTTCCAGATCCGCACCCGGGTGATCGGCCGGTCGCCGCGCAGCCCGGCCGCTGCCGGGGGCGGTGCGAGGGGGCAGGCCGACGCCCTCGCCATCGGGTGGTCGGGGAGCTGCCCGTGCGGGCCGGACGCGGCGTCGGTCAGTGTGTCGGCCATGGACTCTCCTCGGTGGTGGGGGCTGGCGGTGGGGCGGAGCGCCGGGGATGCTTCGAGGCCTCGATGAGCACATGCAAACAGAGTGGTCTGACGACTCGCCGCCAGTTGCCTGACAGGAAGCTGACGTGACCCGGATCACATCGCGGCGCCGCGCCGGGGACCGTAAGGACCCGGGGTGTGACTCCAAGCAGCTTGTCCCGTAGCGCAGTTGACGTACACGCGGAGAGCGGGGCGCGTCTGCCCGGAACGCGGAAGGGCGACGCCGGAGAGGTCCGGCGCCGCCCTGGTGGCGATGGGGTGGGGTGTCGGGTCTACCGACGCGATGAGGGTGCGTTTGCTGCTCGGGATGCCCATGAAGGCTTCGTTCAGCGCTCCTGGCCATGCGCGTCGCCCAGCCAGTAACCGAAGCCCCGGCGGGTGTGGATCAGGGGCGGGGCCGTCCGGTCGACCTTGCGACGGAGGCGGGAGACGAGCTGCTCGATGGCGTTGTCGCCGCGGAAGTCGCCCCACACATAGCGGCCGATCTGCTCCTTCGACAGCACGGTGTGGGCGTTCACCAGGAGGTGGCGCAGCAGACGGTACTCCGCCGGGGTGAGGTTCAACGCCCGCCCCGCGCGCAGGGCCTGGCAGGCCGGATCGTTCAGGACCAGGTCGCCGTACGACAGTTCACCGTCCCGGCGGACGGGTTCGCGGCCACGCAACAGGACTTGGGCACGGGCCAGCACCTCGGCGATACGGAAGGGTTTGGTGACGTAGTCCTGTTCCCCCAGACCGACTTCGGGGAGAAGTCTGCCGAGGGAGTCGTACTGCGTCAGGAACAGCACGGGTGGGCGGTGGGCGACGGGGCGGCGTTCCCTGCCGAGGCCCTCCAGGTCCGGAAGCGCCAGGTCGAGCACGACGAGGTCGAAGCGCCCGCCGTTGAGCCGGTGCACGGCATCGGTGCCGGTGTCCGCCGTGTGGATCCGGTATCCCGCCAACTCCAGTGTCGTGGAGAGGAGTTCGGCCGCGTCCGGGTCGTGCGTGACGACGAGGACGTGCTGGCCTGCGCCTCGGGGGAGCGACGGTTTGTCACTGGGACTGCCGTGCATGGTTAAGACCATCCGTGTCGGGCTCTTTCGCGGGGAAGGGATGCTTCGGTAGGCGTACATCGGGAGGGGCGCTTCGAGAGCGGGCGCTTCGGGAGGGGCGATCGCCTGCTCGCCGTCCGCCTGCTCGCCTCTTCGCCGCCAGGGTGTCGCTGTGCGGGGGGAGCGCTGTTCGTCGTGACCGTTCGGGCGGAGCGTTGTCCGTCGTGGCTGTTCGTCGTGGCCGTTCGTGCGGTCCCCACGGCCACTTGGGCACGGAGGGCGAGGCAGGTCACCGTGACACGGCCCGGGAATCACCTGCGGCGGAGGCCGGTGATCCCGTGCCGGGGCCCTGGCCCGCGTCGACGGGGTGGGTCAGGAACGCGTCGACCAGGCGGTTGACGAGTGCGGCGAGTTGACGGATCCGGTCCGGGGGCCAGTCGGCGAGTGCCAGACACATGCCGATCGCGCCGGCCTCGCGAATCCGGTCGACGGCCTGCCGGCCGGTGGGGGTCAGGCGGACGCGCAGGGCGCGACGGTCGCCGGGGTCGGCCACACGGGTCAGGTGGCCGGACCTTTCCAACCGCTGTACCTGGCGGGTGACATGGGGGGCCTCGACGTCGAGGCGGTCCGCCGGCTCCCCCGGGCGCAGCGGTTCGAAGTCGGCCACCTGTCGCAGGAGGGAGACGGCGGCCCGGTCCAGCGGCACTCCGGCGAGGGCCATCAGTCGCTCGTGCCGGCGGGCCCTGGTGCTCAGATAGGTGATCCGGGTCAGAGCCCGTTCGATGTCGATCACTTCCGGGGAGGCGGAACCGGCCGTCGGCGGCGATGAGGACATGAACCTCACCCTACCCCTCTCGTTGCCTAACTCAAGCAATCCCACCAGGCTCGATCGTTGACTCAAGTAAGCCACATATGCTTGCCTAACTCAAGCAAGACGACGCCCGGGGCGGGCGTCGCTCGCAAGACGTCGCCCGAGGCTTCCCGGCCGTGGGCGACCTGGGGCCGGGCCCGTTCGAGCGGATCGGATCCGGCGCGCCGCACCCGTGGGGACGGGGCCGGGCGCCGTCCCCGGGGCCAGGTCGCCGATCACCACCCCCCGGAACGGCGCCGGGTCCGGGGACGCTCGCTCGCGCCTCCGCGTCCCGCACGTGCTCGGGGGACGCGATGCGCCCTCGGACCACTGATCGTGGGCCGTTCGCGGGGCGGACATCCCCCGCCCCGCAAGCGGCCCACCCGACGGAAGAGGAACAGTTCATGAGCGACAACGGGCTGGACGGCCGCAGTGTCGTCGTCACGGGCGCCGGTTCCGGCATCGGCCGGGCCGCGGCCCTGAAGTTCGCCGCGGCGGGCGCGAAGGTGCTGGTCGCCGACCTCGACGAGGCGGCCGCCGAGGAGACCGTCGCGACGATCGGGACGGCCGGCGGCACCGCCCTGCCGGTGGTCGGCGATCTCAGCGAGCAGGCGGTCGTGGACGAGGTCGTCACGCGGGCCGTCAAGGCCTTCGGCGGGCTGGACGTCCTGGTGAACAACGCCGGGATCATGGACCGGATGTCGGCCCTCGCGGACGTCACCGACGCCGAGTGGGAGCGGGTCGTCCGGGTCAACCTGACCGCGCCGTTCCTGCTCACCCGGGCCGCCCTGCCGCACATGCTGGAGGCGGGGCGCGGAGCGATCGTCTTCACCGCCTCCGAGGCCGGACTGCGCGGCGGCGCGGCCGGTGCCGCCTACACCGCGTCCAAGCACGGGATCGTCGGCCTGGTGAAGAGCCTGTCGGTGATGTACCGCAAGCAGGGCATCCGGGCCAACGCCATAGCGCCGGGCCCCACGATGACCAACATCCAGGTGGACGCCGACCAGCAGGCCCACGGCCCCTCCGTCATCGGCGGGCTGATCGGCGCGAACATCGGCCGGCTCGGCACGGCCGAGGAGCAGGCCGACGCGATCCTCTTCCTCGCCTCCGACGCGGCCGCTTTCGTCAACGGCGCGGTGCTGCCGGTGGACGACGCCTGGGCCGCCGTCTGACGAGCCACGCCCCGGCCGGGACCGTCGGCCGACGCCGGCAGGGTCGTCGTTCCCGGGGCCCTCCGGGGCCGGGCCCGGCCGGCGCCCCCTCTCCCCCGCCCGCCTCGGGGCCCGCTGCCTGTGGTTCAGGTACGCCGGCACGGCCAGCACCCTGCGATGACCGCGGTGTCGCCGGTCGGGAGGCCGAGCTTCAGGAAGACGTTGCCGATGTGCTTGCCGACCGCGCGTTCGGTGACGACCAGCGTCCTGGCGATGGTGGCGGTGTCGTGCCCCTCGGCCATCAGCGGCCGCACCTCCCGCTCGCGCGGGGTGAGCGAGTCCAGCGGCGAGTCCCGGCGGCGGGTCAGCAGTTCGGTCGCCACCTCGGGGTCGAGCGCGGCGCCGCCGGCCGCGACCCGGTCGAGGGCGTCCAGGAGCTCGTCCACCCGGCGGGCCTCCAGGGCGGCAGTCCCTCGTCACGGAAGCCGGGCGGCATCCGGACGCCCAGGACGGCGACGTCCGGGCGGTGTTCCAGCAGTGCGGGCAGGACCACGGGGCCGCTCCCCGCGACGGCCGAAGGCCATCGCGGCGGCGACGACCAGGTGGACCGTGGCCCGCGCGGCCTGCCGCACCGTCCTGCCCATGCCGGTCGGCGTGGGCGACGGGGTGGGGCGGGGCTGGGCAGGAGCGGCCCGAGCCGACCGCTCCCCGTGGTCGTCGCCCCCCTACGCCTTGCCCTCTCCCTCGCCCTCGCCGCTGTCGCCTGCACCCGCGCCCGCGCCCGCGCTCGCACCTGCACCCGCGTCTCCCGTGGGCAGGCTCACCGTGAACGTCGTCGTGCCCGGTTCGCCGGCCAGGGTGATGGTGCCGCCGTGGGCGCGGACCAGGGAGCTGGCCACGGCGAGGCCGAGGCCGCTGCCGCCCCGGTCACGGCTGCGGGCCTTGTCGACGCGGTAGAAACGGTCGAAGACCCGCTCCTGGTCGTCGGCCGGGATACCGGGACCGAAGTCGGTGACCCGCACCTCGGCGGTACCGGACCCGACGCGCACCTCCAGGCGGACCTCCGTGCCGCCCGGGGTGTGCACGGCGGCGTTGGTGAGCAGGTTGTCCAGGACCTGGCGCAGACGCAGGGGGTCCAGGCGCAGGCGTACGGGCCCGGAGCCGGTCGACACGGTCAGCGGGTGGCCGGGGTGGCCCGCGCGGAAGGCGTCCGCCGCCTGGAGCGCCAGCTGCACCAGGTCGGCCTCCTCCAGCCGCAGCGGGGTCTCCACGTCGGCGGCGTCGAGGCGGGCGAGCATCAGCAGGTCGTCCAGCAGATACCCCATGCGGGCGGCCTCGGCGCGCAGCCGGGCCAGGTGCTTGTCGCGTTCCTCGGGGCTGTGGGCGGCGGCGTACTGGAAGAGGTCGGCGTAGCCGCGTACCGACATCAGCGGGGTGCGCAGTTCGTGGGAGGCGTCGGCGACGAAGCGGCGCAGGCGCTGTTCGGCCTCGGTGCGGACGGCGAGCGCGTCGTCGATGTGCTCCAGCATGGTGTTGAAGGCGGTGCGCAGCTCCTCCACCTCGAAGCCGCCGTCGCGGTTGTCGTGGCGGACCGGCAGCCGCGCCGAGTCCGTCAGGTCGTGCGAGGTGATGCCGCGGGCGGTGTGCGCCATGTCGCTCAGCGGTTTCAGCCCGCGCCGCAGCATCGCCCGGCCGAACACCACCAGCGCCAGCAGGGCGAGGGCGAACGTGACGACCTGGACCGTGATCAACCGGGTCACGGTGTCGTCGATGTCCTCCATCGGCGCGGCGCTGACCAGAACCAGGCCGGGCTCGACCTCGCAGCCCCGCAGCCGGTACTGGCCCGCGCCCTTGAGGTACTCGGTGCGGGTGACCTCCGTGCCCTCGGCGGTCAGCGCCTTGGCCACGAGGGTGAACTCCTCGATGTCCTCGGGCACGTCGGCGGGGTCCTCGGGCGTGCGGAGCACCGGGGTGCCACCGGAGGTGTCGTACACCGCGTAGTACCAGCCCCAGTACTTCTTGCCCTTGAGCGTGCCGTCGGCCGCGATGCTCTTGGACTGGGCGACCTGCGCGATCCGCAGCTGTTCGGTGAGCTGGGCGGAGAGGTAGTCGCGCATGTACATGGTCAGCGCGTTGCCGACGACGGCGAACACGACGAGCGCCAGGGCGCCCAGGCCGAGGGCCAGCCGGGTGCCGAGGCGCGTGGAGCGGTAGCTCTGCCGAAGCCGGGCGATCACTCCGTGGCCTGACGCAGTACGTAGCCGAAGCCCCGGACGGTGTGGATGAGGGGTTCGCCGGTGTCGTCGAGCTTGCGGCGCAGCCGGCTGACGACCAGCTCCACCACGTTGGAGCGGCCGCCGAAGCCGTACTCCCAGACGTGGTCGAGGATCTGTGCCTTGGTGAGGACGGTCGGGGACTTGCGCATGAGGTAGCGCAGGACCTCGTACTCGGTGGGGGTGAGCGTGAGCAGCTTGTCGCCGCGCCGGACCTCGCGCGTGTCCTCGTCCATCGACAGGTCCGCGACGTGGAGCACGGACCGCTGGAAGGCGGGCCCGGCGCTGCGGCGCAGCACGGTGCGCAGCCGGGCCATGAGTTCCTCGACGGCGAAGGGCTTGACCAGGTAGTCGTCGCCGCCCCGGGTGAGGCCGGCGACGCGGTCGGCGACGCCGTCGCGGGCGGTCAGGAACACCACGGGGACCATCGTGCCGGACTGGCGCAGCCGGTCGAGCACGCCGAAGCCGTCCACGCCCGGCAGCATCAGGTCCAGGACCACGATGTCGGGACGGAACGCGGCTGCCTGCCGGAGCGCCTCCTCACCGGAGTGTGCCGTGACCGCGTCCCAGCCCTCGTAGCGGGCGACGGTCGCCACCAGGTCAGCGATCGGCGGGTCGTCGTCCACCACGAGAAGTCGCACTTTTTCCACGCCCTCATACTGCGGCACCGATCGCTTGACGCCATAGCCGCTCACGGTTTGGAAGCCGATCGATAAAAACTTGAAAGTTGTCCGACAGGAAAACGACAGCGCGGACCGGCGAAGCTCGTATCCCCACCTGATCAAGGAGCTGTCCCCGTGACCACTGTCCAGCAACCCCCCGCGGCGGTCGGCCGCTCGGGAGCACGCCCCAAAGTGGTCGCCCGCACCGGTCTGTACTCGGTGCTGGCGGCGAACGCGGCCCTGGTGACCTTCTTCTTCGTCCAGGGGGGCTTCGCCTCGAACGCCCTCATCGTGCTGGGTCGCCTCACCGGTCTGTACGGCGCGCTGCTGATGGCCTTCCAGCTGCTGCTGGTGGCCCGGCTGCCGTGGTTCGACCGGCGCATCGGCATGGACCGGCTGACCTCCTGGCACCGCTGGACCGGGTTCTCGGTGCTCTGGCTGCTGATCGCCCACGGCACGTTCATCAGCTTCGGGTACGCCCAGTCCTCGGACATGGACCCGGTCAGCCAGCTGGTCGACCTCGCCGAGACCGTCGAGGGCGTACTGCGCGCGATCGTCGCGCTCGGCATCATCATGGTGATCGGTGTCGTCTCGGCCCGCTTCGCCCGCCGCAGGCTGGCCTACGAGACCTGGCACTTCATCCACCTCTACACCTACGTCGCGGTGGTCCTGGCCTTCACGCACCAGGTCACGGCGGGTACGTCCTTCGCCTCGTCGAAGACCGCGACGGCCTACTGGTACGTGCTGTGGGGCGTGGCCCTGGCCTCGGTGTTCCTGGGCCGGCTGGTGCTGCCGCTGTGGCGCAACTGGCGTCACCAGCTCCGGGTCACCGCCGTCGTCCCGGAGGCGGACAACGTCGTGTCGATCTACATGAGCGGCCGAGACCTGGACCGGATGCCCGCGCGGGCCGGCCAGTTCTTCCTGTGGCGCTTCCTGACCCGGGACCGCTGGTGGCAGGCCAACCCCTTCTCGCTGTCGGCCGCGCCCGACGGCAAGCAGCTGCGGCTGACCGCGAAGGCGGCCGGCGAGGGCTCCGCGGCCCTGCGCCACGTGAAGGTCGGCACCCGTGTCTTCGCCGAGGGCCCGTACGGCGCCTTCACCGCGATGCACCGCACCCGGCCGGAGTCCGTCCTCATCGCCGGCGGCGTCGGTGTCACCCCGATCCGGGCCCTGCTGGAGGAGATCGAGGGCCACGCCGTGGTCATCTACCGGGTGGGCGCGAAGCAGGACGCGGTCCTCTACGGCGAGCTCCAGCGGCTCGCGTTCGACAAGGGCGCCGAACTGCACCTGCTCTCCGGGCCGGTCAGCCCCGACCTGCTGGCGCCGGGCGAGCTGCGGCGCATGGTGCCGGACATCACCGACCGGGACGTGTTCCTGTGCGGGCCCCCGCCGATGATGAACGCGGTCCTGGGCAGCCTGCGCGAACTGGACGTACCCAAGCCGCAGATCCACTTCGAACGCTTCAGCCTGGCCGGCTGAGGGACAGGAACGCACTGTGAAACGAGTCATACCCGCCCTGGTCCTGAGCGCCGCCGCGCTGGTGCCCCTCTGGCGTTACTCCCCCTCGACCGCGACGACCACGACGGTGACCGCCGAGCCCGCCCCGTCCGCGTCCGCCGCGGCGGGCTCCACCGTGGTCAAGGGCCCGACCGTGGACACGGAGAAGGGTCCCGTGCAGGTCCAGGCGACCTTCCGGGGCGAGAAGATCACGGCCGTGAGCATGCTCCAGCAGCCGGACCACCCGCAGACGGAAGCGGCGGTCCCGGTGCTGATCGAGGAGACGCTGGCGGCACAGAGCGCCGACATCGACACCGTCTCCGGCGCCACCATCACCAGCGACGCCTACCGGGAGTCCCTCCAGGCGACGATCGACGAGAACGGGAAGTCGGCGTCCTCGGCCGACTCCGGCTCCGACTCCGGCTCCGATTCCGCGGCGGGGTCCGCTTCGGAGGACTCGGAGGCGTCCGGGGAGACCACGAGCCGGACCGTCGCCGGACCGACCGTCGGGACCTCCAAGGGTGACGTCCAGGTCCAGGTGACCTTCGAGGGCGACGCGATCGCCTCGGTGGAGATGCTGAAGCAGCCGAACCACCCGCAGACCGAGGCGGCCGTCCCGGTACTGATCAAGGAGACGCTGGCGGCACAGAACGCCGACATCGACACCGTCTCCGGCGCCACCATCACCAGCGACGGCTACCGGGAATCCCTCCAGGCCGCCCTCGACGCGAAGGCCTGATCCGGTGCGCCGCGTCGAACACATCATGGGGTTCCCGATCTCGCTGCTCGTCGAGGACGGCGAGCACGAGGCCGGGAGCGGCGGAGCGGACACGGGCGGGAACGTCGGCCGCGAGGGGCCGATGACCGCCGAGTCCGTGGAGCCGGCGTTCGCCTGGCTGCGCGAGGTCGACGCCCGGTTCAGCCCGTTCCGCGAGGACAGCGAGGTCTCGCGGCTGGACCGGGGCGAACTGGCGCCGGACGAGGTCAGCCGGGACCTGGCCGAGGTGCTGGCCCTCTGTGAGGAGTACCGGGTGGCGACCGGCGGCGCGTTCGACGTACGGCTGCCGGGGCGCGGGCTCGACCCCTGCGCGATGGTGAAGGGGTGGGCCGTGCAGCGGGCGGCGGAACTGCTGACCGGCCTGGGCGCGCGGCGCCTCTGCCTCAACGCCGGTGGCGACGTGGCGGCGACCGGAGGTCCGTGGAGGGTGGGCGTACGCCACCCCGAGCGGGCCGACCGCCTCTGCGCGGTCCTGTCCGTCACCGACGGCGCGGTCGCCACCTCCGCCCGCTACGAGCGCGGCGACCACATCCTCGACGGCCGCACCGGCCGCCCCGCGACGGGCCTGCTGAGCCTCACGGTCGTGGCCCCGTCCCTCACCGAGGCCGACGCGACCGCGACGGCTGCCTTCGCGATGGGCAAGGAGGGCATCGAGTGGGCCGCGTCGCGGAAGGGCTGCGAGGTGTTCGCGGTCGATGCGGAGCAACGGGTCTTTCGCACACCGGGGTTGCCGGTGGCGGCGTGAGGGGCCGTAGGGGGCGCACGTGCCGCGGGTGATCGTTCCGCCGCGCCCGGCGTGCGGGGAAGCGTGCGAAGCCCCACCGGACCCGCACCCGACGAACGCACGCCGCCGCACCACCCCACCCCGCCGCTCCCGAAATCCCGTTGCGGCCCATGCCCCCGCCCCCCGACAGTGACCTCATGACGACGACGCACCCCACCCCCCTGCCGCCCGGCCTGACCGTGCGCCCGGCGACGCTCGACGACGCGGAGGCGGTGTGCGCGCTGCTCAACGAGATCGACGTGCTGGAGATCGGCCGCGCCGAGACCGAACTCGGCGAGGTACGGGCCGACCTGAAGCATCCCGAGGCGGACCTGACGCGTGACTCCTGGCTGCTGTTCGACGGCGACCGACTGGTGGCGTACGGGCTGCAGTGGGACGAGTCCGGCGGCGAGCGCATCGACATGGACCACTACACGCTGCCGGACCAACCGCTCGGCGCGCTGCACCTGTTCGACCTGATGGAGGCCCGCGCGGCGGAGCGCGCGGCGGCCAACGGCGCGGACCGGGCCGTCGTGCACATGCACCTCAACATCGCGCCCACGATGGACCTGGACGCCCTGCGCGAGCGCGGCTGGCGCGCGGTCCGCCGCTACAACGTCATGGCCCGCCCGCTGTCCCCCGCCGAGCCGCCGGCGACACCCCCGCCCGGCGTCACCCTGCGCGCCTGTGCCACCGAGCCGGACCGCAGGAAGGCCCACGAGCTGCTGCAGGCGTCCTTCGCCGACCACTTCGACTTCCAGCCGCGTACGTACGAACAGTGGCTGGACGACATCGACGCCGAGCACGTCGACTGGTCCCTCATCTGGATCGCTCACGTCGACGGTCTCGGTGACGTGGCGGCCGTGCGGTGCCGCAACGACCGTTCCGCCATGGCCTGGATCACCAGTCTCGGCGTCCTGCGCGAGGCCCGGGGCCGCGGGCTCGGCAGTCTGCTGCTCGGCCACGCCTTCGGTCGCTTCGCGGCACTGGGCCGCGACCGTATCGGTCTGGGCGTCGACACCGACAACAGCACCGGTGCCCTCGCCCTCTACGAACGGCACGGCATGAAGCTGGACTTCGCGGTCGACACCTGGGAACTGATACGTCCCGTCAGGTAGGCGCGGTACCCACAGCCCCCGTTCTCCCTGGAGAGCGGGGGCTTTCTGTTCGGCCTGTCGGACGTTGTTCGAAACCTCTTGACGCCCCACCACACTCCGATTGACACTCTCGCAACACGACGTCACATGGTCGAAACAGCGGGAAGCCCGGGGCGAGGGCTCCCGCCTCTTCCCGACCCCGTTCCCCTTGTCTTCCCCTTGCCTTCGCCACCCCTTCATCAGCCGTGCTCTCAGCAGGGATAACTCGATATGACGTACATCGAACGTCTGCGCGGCCGCGCGAGACGCTGGGCGGGTCCGCTCGCCGGACTGACCGCCGCGTCACTCCTCCTGGGCCTGGCCGGGCCCGTCGCCCCGGCCGCCGCGGACGACGCCGATCTCACCGACGGGCTGGCCCTCTGGTACAAGCTCGACGCCACCTCCGGCACCACGGCCGTCGACGCCTCCGGCCACGGCCGCAACGGCACGGTGAACGGCACGGCCGGCTGGACAGGTGACGGCCAGGGCCTCTCCTTCAACGGTTCGGACACCTACATCAAGGTGCCGAACGACATCATGAAGGGCATGAACTCCATCAGCGTCTCCATGGACGTGCTGATGGACGAGTCGCAGGTCGGCCCGTACTTCATCTACGGCTTCGGCAACACCAGCAGCGGCACGGGCAACGGCTATCTCTTCGCCACCGGCAACTCGCTGCGCACGGCCATCGCTTCGGGCAACTGGTCGACCGAGCAGAACACCCGGCCCGGCGACTCGCACAACCTGAGCCGTTCGGTGTGGAAGCAGCTCACCTACACCCAGACCGGCACCACGGGCGTGCTGTACGAGGACGGTGCGGAGGTCGGCCGCAACACCTCGGTCACCACCACTCCGGGTTCCATCGGTTCGGGCACCACGACCGCCAACCACATAGGCAAGTCGGTCTACACGAGCGACAAGCTCTTCAAGGGCAAGATCCGTGACTTCCGGGTCTACGACCGCGCCCTCACCGGCTCCGAGGTCGAGCAGCTCTCGCTCCCCATCGCCGAGCAGGGCCTCGCCGCCGACAGGGCCGCCCTCACCCTGGGCGACACCAGCGCGGTCACCACCGACCTGGACCTGCCGAAGACCGGTACGGCCGGGGGCTCCTCCATCACCTGGAAGAGCGACAACACCGACGTGGTCTCGAACTCCGGCGCGGTGACCCGCCCCGCCGCCGGTCAGCCGAACGGCCACGCCACGCTGACGGCGACCCTCAAGAAGGGCCCCGCGAGCGCCACCAAGTCCTTCGAGGTCACGGTCCTGCCGACCTTCGACGACACCACCGCCGTCAAGCAGGCCGCCGAGGCGCTGACGGTGCACAACCTCGACGACGTCCGCGGCAACCTGACGCTCCCCGGCAGCGGCGACTTCGGCACCAAGGTCTCCTGGAGTTCCGCCGACACCGCCGTCGTGTCCGCCGGAGGCGAGGTACACCGTCCCGCGCACGGCGACGGCACCACGACCGTCGCGCTGACCGCGACGGTCACCAAGGGCGACGCGAGGACCACCCGCGCCTTCACCGCGAAGGTGCCGGAACTGCCCAAGAAGGAAGCCCTCAAGGGCTACATGTTCAGCTACTTCACCGGCGAGGGCACCTCGGACGGCGAGCAGCTGTACGCGGCGCTCAGCAAGGGCAACGACCCGCTGAAGTGGCGGGAGCTGAACGACGGCAAGCCCGTCCTGACCTCCACGCTCGGTGAGAAGGGCCTGCGCGACCCGTTCATCATCCGCTCCCCCGAGGGCGACAAGTTCTACCAGATCGCCACCGACCTCAAGATCTACGGCAACGGCGACTGGGACGCCTCCCAGCGCACCGGCAGCAAGTCCATCATGGTCTGGGAGTCCACCGACCTGGTGCACTGGACCAACCAGCGCCTGGTCAAGGTCTCCCCCGACTCGGCCGGCAACACCTGGGCGCCGGAGGCGTACTACGACGACCAGCTCGGCGAGTACGTCGTGTTCTGGGCGTCGAAGCTGTACGACAACGAGGCCCACTCCGGCGACACGTACAACCGCATGATGTACGCGACGACCCGTGACTTCTACACCTTCAGCGAGCCCAAGGTCTGGGTCGACCGCGGCTACTCCGTCATCGACTCCACCGTCATCCAGCACGACGGCGAGTACTACCGCCTCTCCAAGGACGAGCGGAACAACTCCTCCTCCACCCCCAACAGCAAGTTCATCTTCGAGGAGAAGAGCGACACCCTCCGCAACCTCTCCTGGACCTCCGTCGCCGAGGGCATCGGCAAGGGCGCGATGAACGCCGCCGAGGGCCCGCTGGTGTTCAAGTCGAACACCGAGGACAAGTGGTACGCGTTCCTCGACGAGTTCGGCGGCCGCGGCTACATCCCCTTCGAGACGAAGGACCTGGACTCCGGTGTCTGGACCCCGTCCACCGGCTACGACCTGCCGTCCAAGCCCCGGCACGGCACGGTGCTCCCGGTCACCCAGGACGAGTACGACCGGCTGCTGAAGACCTACCAGCCCGACGGGATCGTCACGAGCGTCGAGGACATCAAGGTCAAGACGCGCATCGGCGACGCCCCGGTCCTGCCGGCCACCGTCATCGCGGAGTTCGCCGACGGCGCCGAGCGGCCCGTCGCCGTCACCTGGGAGGACGTGGACGCCTCGAAGTACGCGCAGGCCGGCACCTTCACGGTGAAGGGCGACCTGCCCGGCGACTCGGCGATCCAGGTCACCGCCGAGGTCACGGTCTCCGCCGAGGGCCCGGACGTCCCGGCCGACCTGCTGGTGCACTACGGCTTCGACGAGAGCGGCGGCAACATCGCCCGTGACTCCAGCGGCCACGGCTACCACGGCACCTACGTCCGCACCCCCGACTTCGCCACCGGCGTCGACGGCGGCTCCTTCAAGATGTCCGGCGGCGACAGCGGCTCCAGCTCGCCGTACGTCAAGATCCCGAACGGCGTGCTGAAGGGCGCCGACAGCGTCACCGTCTCCACGTACGCGAAGTGGAAGGGCGGCGACAACTGGCAGTGGCTGTTCGGCCTCGGCCCGGACAGCGACAAGTACCTGTTCGCCAGCCCCTCCAACGGTTCCTCGTCCCTCTACTCGGCCATCACGGCGGCGAGTTGGGGCGCGGAGAAGAAGCTGTCCGGCGCCCGGCTCACCCCCGGCAAGTGGCAGCACGTCACCGTCACCGTCGACGGCGGCGCCAAGACGGCCATCCTCTACGCGGACGGCGTCGAGGTCTCCCGCGCCACCGACGTCACCGTCAAGCCGTCCGACCTGTACGACGCGAACAAGGACTACAGCGGCTACATCGGCCGGTCCATGTACGCCCCCGACCCGTACTTCGGCGGTGAGGTCGACGACTTCCGGATCTACGACCGGGCGCTGACGCCCGCCGAGGTCCTGGAGATCAGCGGCAACACCACGGGCATCGCCAAGGTGACCCACCCGGCGCAGAAGACGGACGCCGTCATCGACGACGCCGACAGCCGCGTCACGCTGCCGATGAAGCCGGGCACCGATCTGACCGAGCTGGCACCGCAGTTCACCCTCGCCCACGGCGCGACGATCAGCCCCGCCTCCGGCAGCGTGCAGAACTTCAGCAAGCCGGTGAAGTACGAGGTCACCGGTTCCGACGGCAAGAAGCGCACCTGGACGGTGTCGGCACGCGAGCTCAAGAGCCCCGTGCTGCCCGGCCTCAACGCGGACCCGAACATCGTCCGCTTCGGTGACACCTTCTACATCTACCCGACCACCGACGGCTTCGAGGGCTGGAGCGGTACGCAGTTCAAGGCGTACTCCTCCAAGGACCTGGTCCACTGGAAGGACCACGGCGTCATCCTGGACCTCGGTCCGGACGTCTCCTGGGCGGACAGCAGGGCCTGGGCACCGGCGATGGAGGAGCGGAACGGCAAGTACTACTTCTACTTCTGCGCCGACGCGAACATCGGTGTCGCGGTCTCCGACTCGCCCACCGGCCCGTTCAAGGACGCCCTCGGCAAGCCGCTGCTGAAGGCCGGTACCCTCCCGGGCCAGATGATCGACCCGGCGGTCTTCACCGACGACGACGGCACCTCGTACCTCTACTGGGGCAACGGCCGCGCCTACGTGGTCCCGCTGAAGGACGACATGGTGTCGTTCGACGCGGCCAAGGTCACGGACATCACTCCCAGCGGCTACAACGAGGGCACGTTCATCGTCAAGCGCAAGGGCACCTACTACTTCATGTGGTCGGAGAACGACACACGTGACGAGAACTACCGGGTCGCCTACGCCACAGGCTCCTCGCCCACCGGTCCCTGGACCAAGCGGGGCGTCATCCTGGAGAAGGACCTCTCGCTCGGCATCAAGGGCCCCGGCCACCACTCGGTGGTCCATGTCCCCGGCACCGACGACTGGTACATCGCCTACCACCGCTTCGCCATCCCCGGCGGAGACGGCACCCACCGCGAAACCACCGTCGACAAGATGGAGTTCGACGCCGACGGCCTGATCAAGAAGGTCGTCCCCACCCTGGAGAGCATCGACCCGGTCACCATCGCCCGGGCCGGCGCGGACGTCTCCGGCAAGGAAGGCGCCAAGATCCAGCTGAACGGCACGGTCTCCGGCGCGGGCACCGCCAAGTGGACGGCCGAGCAGGGCGCGCCCTGCGTCTTCGCCGACGCGGGCTCCGCGAGGACCACGATCACCTGCGCCGACAACGGCTCCTTCGAGGTCACCCTCACCGGCGGCCGCAGCTCGGACACGGCCACCGTCACCGTCACCAACGCGGCCCCGGAGATCACCTCGGTGACCAGCAAGAAGACCTCGGAGACGGGCAAGGTCACCAGGGTCCGGGTCAAGTTCACCGACGCGGGCACCCGTGACACGCACACCTGCAGCATCGACTGGAAGGACGGCGGCAAGCCGGCGGCCGGCAAGGTCACGGCGGGCAGCTGCAAGGCCGAGCACACCTACCGCACGGCCGGCGTCTTCGCCCCGGTGATCACCGTCACCGACGACGACGGCGCCACGGCGAGCAGCACGATCGACGAGCTGGTCGTCTTCGACCGCAAGGCCGGTTCCGCGACCGGTGACGGCGGCTTCACCTCCCCCGCCGGGGCGTACCCGGCAGGCCCGAAGCTGACCGGCAAGGCGGACTTCTCCTTCACCGCCACGTACGGCAAGAGCGACACCAAGCCGTCGGGGAAGGTCGCGTTCGACTTCGCCGCGGCCAAGCTGAAGTTCCGCTCCACCAGCATCGAATGGCTCGTGGTCAGCGGCTCCGAGGCGGTCCTCCAGGGCTACGGCACCGTCAACGGCAAGGGCGGCTACCTCTTCCGCGTCACGGCCGGCGACGGCCCGGACACCTTCAAGATCAAGATCTGGAAGAAGTCCACCGGCACGGTCGTCTACGAGAACAAGACGGCCGCGACGAAGGGCATCACCATCGGCCGCAAGTAACACCATCGCACCACCCAGCAAGACCGAGCCGCGCCCGGACCTTCCGGGCGCGGCTCGGCGCATGGGCGGGCGGTGGGGAGGGTGAAGAGGCGAGGGGCGCAGCCTCGTGATCTTCAGGGGCACGGGGCACTGCGCGAGCGTGCACGACGAACCCGCGGGCCGCGGCCCGCGACGCCAGGGAATCCCTCCACCCCCACAACGTTGAACCCGATGTGACCGCCGAGACCCCCGTGACCCCCGCGAACCCCGTACTCTCCGCCACCCGCTTCTCCGTCCTCGACCGCTCCCGCACCCGCGAGGGCCACAGCGCCCCCGAGGCCCTGCGGGACACGGTGCGCCTGGCCCGGCACGCGGAGCACCTCGGTTTCCACCGCTTCTGGGTGTCGGAGCACCACGGCGTGCCCGGGGTGGCGGGTTCGGCCCCCACCGTCCTGGCCGCGGCCGTCGCCGCGGCCACGCACACCATCCGGGTGGGCACCGGCGGGGTGATGCTGCCCAACCACCGCCCGCTGGTCGTGGCCGAGCAGTTCGGCGTGCTGGAGTCGCTGTTCCCGGGGCGGATCGACATGGGGCTCGGCCGTTCCGTCGGCTTCACGGACGGCGTACGCAGGGCGCTGGGCCGGGACAAGGACGCCGCAGACACCGCGGACTTCGCCGAGCAGCTCGACGAACTGCTCGGCTGGTTCGTGGGCACCTCCCCGACCGGGGTGCACGCGCGCCCGCCGGAGGGCCTGGCCGTACCCCCGTTCGTCCTCGCCATGGGCGAGGGTGCCGAGATCGCCGCGCGGTCCGGCCTGCCGATGGTGATCGGCGACCTCCGCGACCGCGACAGGATGCGGCGCGGCATCGACCGCTACCGCGCCGGGTTCCGCCCGTCCGCGTGGGCCGAGGAGCCGTACGTCGTCGTCTCCGGCACGATCGCCGTCGCCGACACCCCGCAGAACGCGCACCGCGTCCTCCTCCCGGAGGCCTGGGCCATGGCGTACTCCCGCACCCACGGCACGTTCCCGCCGCTGTCCCCGGCGGAGGAGGTCGAACGGCGGACGATGACGGCCAGGGAGCGTGGCCTGTACGAGTCCGGTCTGACCGGCCAGGTGTACGGCACCGAGGAGCAGGTCGCGCACGAACTGGAGTCGGTGATCAAGGAGACGGGCGCCCAGGAGGTCCTGGTCACGACGAGCACGTACGACCGCGAGGCCCTGTTCGACTCCTACCGCAGGCTGGCCCGGATCGCGGGCCTCAGCGGCCCCCCGACCGAAGGCTGACCCCACCTCTCCGCAGCGGCTTCAGCGGGTCCCCGGTCGCGGGACCCGGCCCGGCTCCCCGGCAGCCGCCGCGCTCCTGCGGCGTGTGCCCGACCATCGCCGCCCCGTCGACCACCGCCGTCCGCGCGGCCTGCGCCAGGGCTCGCCGGTCGAGGGGACCGGCCGGGGCGATCACAGGCCGCACGTCCACCTCGGCGACGACTTCACGCGCCGACACCACTCGCCACACCGACGTGAGCAGCGAGTCGTCCCCGACGTACGCGGGCGCGGTGCTCGCCCCGCCCCCGGTGAAGCGGTAGCGGACGCGCACCGGCTGCACGGGGACGCCGGCGTCGAGCGCGGCCTGGAACACGGCCCGCCGGAAGCGGCCCTGCGCCCGGCCGCACCAGGTGGTCCCCTCCGGGAAGGCCACGACGGCCGCACCGCCCCGCAGGGCGCCGGCGATACGGGCGACCGTCTCCGGCAGGGCGCGGATCCGGTCCCGCTCGATGAACAGCACGCCGCTCCGCGCGACGAGCGCGCCCGCCACCGGCCACGACCGGATGTCGGCCTTGGCCAGCATCCGCGCCGGACGCACCGCTCCGAGCAACGGTACGTCCAGCCAGGAGACGTGGTTGGCGACGAGCAGCAGTCCGCCGGCGGGTGGGGCGGAGCCGGCGATCCGTACCCGCACCCCCGAGGCCCGTACGACCCACCGGCACCAGCGCCGCACGACGCCCGCGGGCAGTCGCAGGCCGACGACACTCACCAGGACTCCGACCGCGACCAGGGCCACGACCGCCGCGAACCGGGCGGCGGCCCGGGGGACGGCGACGGCCGGCCCGGACGCCGCCACGCACGCCCGAGGGCTGCAGGGCGCGCTGGGCAGCCACACGCTCATCGGTTCACGCCGCCGGGACGAGGGAGAGGAAGTGGCGCAGGTACCGGGCGTCGACCCGGCGCATCGACAGCAGCACGTACAGGTCCGCGACCCCGAAGTCCGGGTCGTGCGCGGGCTCGCCGCACACCCAGGCGCCGAGCCGCAGATAGCCGCGCAGCAGCGGCGGCAGCTCGGTACGGCCCTGCGCCGCCCCCTCCTTCGGCACCCAGGGCAGCAGCGGACGTACCCGGAACTCCTCCGGCGCCAGGTTCCTGCCCCGGACCCGGTCCCAGGTGCCCGTGGCGAGGGCGCCGCCGTCGGCGAGCGGGATGGAGCAGCAGCCGGCCAGCCACTCGTGGCCGCCCTGGACCATGTAGCGGGCGATCCCGGCCCAGATCAGGCCGATCACCGTGCCGTCGCGGTGGTCGGGGTGCACGCAGGACCGGCCGACCTCGACCAGCGAGGGGCGGAGCGCGTCGAGCGCGCCGAGGTCGAACTCGCTCTCCGAGTACAGCCGCCCGGCGACCGCGGCCCGCTCGGGCGGCAGCAGCCGGTAGGTGCCGACGACCTCGCCGGTGAGTGTGTCCCGGACGAGCAGGTGGTCGCAGTAGGCGTCGAAGGAATCGGCGTCCAGCCCCGGCCGCGGACCGGCCAGCAGGGCACCCATCTCCCCGGCGAACACGTCGTGCCGCAGCCGCTGGGCGGCACGGACGTCCTCCTCGCCGCGGGCCAGGGTGACGGTGTAGCGGGTGGGGGCCGTCGACTGGGGCGGGCTGTCGAGGGTGGAGGCGGTCATGGCATCTCCTGGTCACGGGCCGACTCGGCGGCGTCAGGGCGGACCTGGGGACGTGCGGCCCGCCGCCCTAGTTCTGCCGCCGTCGGCTGACACCGGCGTGACCGGTCGCGAGAGCCCGGATGTGGGGAGGTTGAACGGCTCGGACCAGGTGGCCGGTGTGTCGGACTCCGTCGACCGGCGGGTGTCGCGACGGTGGCCGGCGCACGGCGAGGACCGGCGACGCTCCCGAACGAGTCGTTACGCGCTTGATCGGCGCGGTGCCGACCGGAGAAACCTTGGCGGGGCCGGGATCGAGCACCACACCCGGCCCCGCCCGTTCGCACCTCTCGGCGAACGTCCTGTGCCCCTACAGGGGCGCGGGGGGCGAGCGGCCGGGCCCGCTCCGGCCCGTACCCGTTCGACCGGCCCCGCACGGGGCTACCGCCTCCCGCCCTTCCGCGTGGCCCGCAGCCATTCCTTGTTCATGCTGGTGATGGACATCAGCGGGATCCCCTTGGGGCAGACGGTCGCACACTCGCCCGCCAGCGTGCACCCGCCGAATCCCTCCTCGTCCATGCGCTCCACCATGTCCAGCACCCGCGTCTCCCGCTCGGGCGCCCCCTGCGGCAGCACGTTCAGATGGTTGATCTTGGCGGAGGTGAACAGCATCGCCGCCCCGTTCGGACACGCGGCCACGCAGGCCCCGCAGCCGATGCACTCCGCGTGCTCGAACGCGAGGTCGGCGTCCGGTTTCGGGACGGCCGTGGCGTGTGCCTCCGGCGCGGCGCCGGTCGGCGCGGTGATGTATCCGCCGGCCTGGATGATCCGGTCGAACGCCGTCCGGTCCACCACCAGGTCCTTGATCACCGGGAAGGCCGACGCCCGCCAGGGTTCCACGTCGATCGTGTCGCCGTCCGCGAAGGACCGCATGTGCAGCTGGCAGGTCGTGGTCCGCTCCGGTCCGTGCGCGTCCCCGTTGATGACCAGCGAGCACGCCCCGCAGATGCCCTCACGGCAGTCGTGGTCGAAGGCCACCGGGTCGTCACCGCGCAGGATGAGGTCCTCGTTGAGCGTGTCGAGCATCTCCAGGAAGGACATGTCGGGCGAGATGCCGTCCACCTCGTACGTGGACATGGCGCCGTCGGCGTCGGCGGCCCGCTGCCGCCATACGCGCAGGGTGAGCTTCATGCGTAGCTCCGCTGGGTGGGGTGGACGTACTCGAAGACGAGGTCTTCCTTGTGCAGGACGGGAGCCGTGCCGGTCCCCGTGAACTCCCAGGCGGCGGCGTACGAGAACTCCTCGTCCCGGCGCTCCGCCTCGCCGTCGGCCGTCTGGGACTCCTCGCGGAAGTGACCGCCGCAGGACTCGGCGCGGTGCAGCGCGTCGAGGCACATCAGCTCGGCGAGTTCGAGGTGGTCGACGATCCGGTTGGCCTTCTCCAGGGACTGGTTGAACTCCTCGCCCGTCCCCGGCACCTTGATCCGCCGCCAGAACTCCTCCCGGATCCGCGGAATCCGCTCCAGCGCTTTCCGCAGCCCGCTGTCGGTGCGGGCCATGCCGCAGAACTCCCACATCAGCTCGCCGAGTTCGCGGTGGAAGGAGTCGGGCGTACGGTCGCCGTCGACGGCGAGCAGCAGATTCAGCCGGTCCTCGGTCTCGGCCAGGACCTCCTGCACGACGGGGTGTTCGCGGCCGATCTCGCCCTGCTTCGGATGCCGGGCGAGGTAGTCGTTGATGGTGGCCGGCAGCACGAAGTACCCGTCGGCGAGGCCCTGCATCAGCGCGGACGCGCCGAGCCGGTTGGCCCCGTGGTCGGAGAAGTTGGCCTCGCCGATCGCGAACAGGCCGGGGACGGTGGTCTGGAGGTCGTAGTCCACCCACAGCCCGCCCATCGTGTAGTGCACGGCCGGGTAGATGCGCATCGGCACCTCGTACGGATCCTCGTCGGTGATCCGCTGGTACATGTCGAAGAGGTTGCCGTACCTGGCCTCGACGGCCTCCCGTCCCATGCGCGCGATGGCGTCGGCGAAGTCCAGGTAGACGCCCTGCCCGCCGGGTCCGACCCCCCGGCCCTCGTCGCAGACGTTCTTCGCGGCGCGGGAGGCGATGTCCCGCGGGACGAGGTTGCCGAAGGAGGGGTAGATCCGCTCCAGGTAGTAGTCGCGCTCGTCCTCGGGGATCCGGTTCGCCGGGCGCTGGTCGCCCTTCGCCTTCGGCACCCAGATCCGGCCGTCGTTGCGCAGCGACTCGCTCATCAGCGTCAGCTTGGACTGGTGGTCACCCGTGCGCGGGATGCACGTGGGATGGATCTGGGTGAAGCAGGGGTTCGCGAACAGCGCGCCCCGCCGGTGGGCCCGCCACACGGCCGTCGTGTTCGAGTTCATGGCGTTGGTCGAGAGATAGAAGACGTTGCCGTACCCACCGCTCGCCAGCACCACGGCGTCCGCGAAGTACGTGTCGATCTTCCCCGTGATCAGGTCCCGCGCCACGATCCCGCGCGCCCGCCCGTCGACCACGATCAGGTCGAGCATCTCCGTGCGCGGGTGCATCTCCACGTTGCCGGCCGCGATCTGCCTGCTGAGGGCCTGATAGGCGCCCAGGAGCAGTTGCTGCCCCGTCTGTCCCCGGGCGTAGAACGTCCGCGACACCTGGACGCCGCCGAAGGAGCGGGTGTCGAGCAGACCGCCGTACTCCCGGGCGAACGGCACGCCCTGCGCCACGCACTGGTCGATGATCTCCACCGAGATCTGCGCGAGCCGGTGGACGTTCGACTCCCGCGCCCGGAAGTCGCCGCCCTTGACGGTGTCGTAGAACAGCCGGTGGACGGAGTCGCCGTCGTTGCGGTAGTTCTTCGCGGCGTTGATGCCGCCCTGGGCGGCGATCGAGTGGGCGCGGCGCGGGGAGTCCTGGTAGCAGAACTGGACCACGTGGTAGCCCTGTTCGGCGAGCGTGGCACCCGCCGAACCGCCCGCGAGCCCCGTGCCGACGACGATCACCGTGTGCTTGCGGCGGTTGGCGGGATTGACCAGCCTGGCCTCGAAACGGCGCCTGTCCCAGCGCTCGGCGACCGGGCCGTCGGGGGCCTTGCCGTCGACGACCGGTTCACCGGTGGTGTAGTCCGTGAATGCGGAGGACGTGGTCATGGTCAGCTCACCACTCCGGTCATGACGGCGAGGGGTACGGAGACGAAGCCCAGGGTCAGTACCAGGGCGAGGACGTTCGCGGTGGCCTTCAGGGCGCGGTCGCGGGTGCGGCTGCCGACGCCAAGGCTCTGGGCGGCGCTCCAGAAGCCGTGCCGGACGTGCAGGCCGAGCGCGAGCATCGCGACGAGGTAGACGGTGTTGCCGTACCAGGTGGAGAAGGTGTCGATCACGTTCTGGTACGGGTGTCCGGCCTGGAAGCCGCCCGGGTGGACGGTGCCGGTCGTCAGGTCGAGGATGTGCCAGACGATGAACAGGCCGAGGATGACGCCGCCCCAGCGCATGGTGCGGGTGGCGTAGCTCGCCCGGCGCTTCTTGTGGACGTACTTGTCCGGCCGGGCCCGGAGGTCTCGGCGGCTGAGCTGGTAGGCGGCGGTGGCGTGGGCGACGACCGCGGCGACGAGGACCACGCGGACGATCCACAGGGCCCACTCGTGGTGCAGGAAGGGCTCACCGAGGGTGCGCAGCCAGTGGGCGTAGCCGTTGAACTCGTCCGAGCCGAAGAAGATCTTGAGGTTGCCGAGCATGTGGACGACCAGGTACGCCAGCATGATCAGTCCGCTGACGGCCATCACCGTCTTCCTGCCGAGGGAGCTGTCCCACACCGAGCGCACCCGGGACGGTTTCCGTCCCGGCCGTCCCGGCCGTCCCGTCCGTTTCGCACGTTCCGCCGGTCCCGGACCTTTCGCCCGTTCCGTCCGCGTTGCCAGAGCCATGCCCACGACGCTAGAGCGGCAAGGCCCCATCGGTCCAAGACATGGAACAGCTCGATTCGATAGCCGGAGACTATCGTCCCGTATCGTGGAGGGATGCAGTTCCAGCAGCTCCAGTACTTCGTCGCGGTGGCCGAGACCCGGCATTTCACCCGGGCCGCCGAGCTGGTCCATGTGGCGCAGCCCTCGCTCTCGCAGCAGATCAAGGCGCTGGAGCGGGAGTTGGGCGCGGACCTCTTCCGGCGGGCGCGAGGCAACATCACACTGACGGACGCCGGTGAGGCGCTGCTGCCGCTGGCCCGGCGCATCCTCGCCGACACCGACACCGCCCGGCACGAGGTGCAGGAGCTGGTCCAGCTGCGCCGGGGGCGGGTCCGGCTCGGCGCGACCCCGAGCCTGTGCACGGGGCTGCTGCCCGACGTGCTGCGCGCCTTCCACGACCGCTACCCCGGCATCCGGCTGCTGATCGAGGAGGGCGGCTCCCACGACCTGGTCCGCCAGCTCGCGCGCGGCGCCCTGGACCTGGCCCTGGTGGTCCTGCCGCTCCCCACGCCCTCTCCGGCCCTGACCACGGTGGAGCTGCTACGGGAGGACCTGGTCGTGGTCTCCTCGCCGGACGCGCCGAGGCCCGGCGACGGTCGCCGTACCGTCCGTGTGTCGGACCTGGAGGGCGAGCGTCTGGTCATGTTCCGCCACGGCTACGACCTGCGGGAACTCACCGTCGCCGCGTGTCGCTCCGCGGGGTTCGAGCCGGATTTCGCGGTGGAGGGGGGTGAGATGGACGCGGTCCTGGGGTTCGTCCGGGCGGGGCTGGGTGTGGCCGTGGTCCCGCGGATGGTCGCGACGCGCTCGGGGCGGGGCCTACGGGTCACCCCCTTGGCCCGCCCCGGTCTGCACCGGACCATCGCGCTGGCTCACCGCAGCGATGTGGCTCCGCCTCGGGCCGCGCGGGAGTTGCAGCGGATGTTGGTCGAGCGGTGAGGGTTCGCTGGTTTCCCGTTCGCGCCGTCGGTGGGAAGCGCCGTTGGGGTCTACGGGCTGCGGTCTGCGGTCTGCGGGCTCGTCGTGGTTGATCGCGCGGTTCCCCGCGCCCCCGGAGGGGCGCGCTGCACGCGTCGGCGGCTGGGAAGGAACCTCTCCTACCCCGTCGCGTCCACCAGTGCCAGTTCGTGGAGCCGCTCCGGCGGCCCCGGGCGGGCGTAGTACCAGCCCTGGGCCGTGTCGCAGCCGAGGATCCGCAGCTGCTCGGCCTGGGCCCCCGTCTCCACACCCTCGACCGTGACCGCCAGATCGAGGCTGTGGGCCAGGGAGACGATCCCCTCGACGATCTTCAGGTCGACGGGGTCGGCCGGGAAACGCTGCATGCTCTGGGTGAAGGACCGGTCCAGCTTCAGGACACGGACCGGCAGCCGGCGGAGGTTGGCGAGGTTGGAGTAGCCGGTGCCGAAGTCGTCGAGGGCGATGTCGACGCCCATCTCGGAGAGCCTGCGCAGCGGCTTGAGCAGGTCGTCGTCGGCGCCGATCAGGGCGGACTCGGTGACCTCCAGGCAGAGGGCGTCCGGTTCGAGTCCGGCGCGCTCCAGGATGTCCACCGTGTCCTGGACCAGCCCGGGGTGGGTCAGCTGGCAGGGGGAGAGGTTGACGTTGACGCGCAGCGGTTCGGTCGCCCCGCTCCCGCCGTCGCGTTCCTGCCATGCGCGGGCCTGACGGACCGACTGCTCCAGGACCCAGCGGCCGAGCGGCACGATCAGGCCGGTGCGTTCGGCGAGCGGGATGAAGCGGTCGGGGCCGAGGACGCCGTGCTGCGGATGCAGCCAGCGGACCAGGGCCTCGGCGCCGCGCACGGTGCCGTCGCCGAGGTGGACCAGGGGCTGGTACTCGATGAAGAACTCGCCCCGGTCCAGGGCCGCGGGCAGCGCCGTCGTGAGCCCGTGCCGGGTGATGGCGCGGGCGTCGGCCTCCGCGTCGGCGACCTCGTAGCGGTTGCCGCCCGCCGACTTCGCCCGGTACATCGTGATGTCGGCGCTGCGCAGCACCTCCGCCGGGCCCCGCTCCCCCGCCGGACCCTCGACGATGCCGATACTGCCGCGGACCAGCAGTTCCCGGCCCTCGATGCGCACCGGGGTGACCAGCGCGTTCATGATGCGGTCGGCGAGTTCGTCGACCTCGTGCTCGGTGTCGGTGCCGGTGGTCAGCGCCACGAACTCGTCGCCGCCGAGCCGGGCGACCATTTCACCGGGCGCGGTCGCGCAGGACTGGAGCCGGTCGGCGACCTCGACGAGCAGCCGGTCGCCGGCCGCGTGCCCGAGGCTGTCGTTGATGGTCTTGAAGCCGTCGAGGTCGAGGTAGCACAGGCCGAAGCGCTGACCGTCGCCCGCCGCGAGGGCCTTCTCCAGGCGCTCGAAGAACAGGGTGCGGTTGGGCAGTCCGGTGAGCGCGTCGTGCG
The DNA here is from genome assembly GCF_000383595.1 of Streptomyces bottropensis ATCC 25435. NCBI lineage: Bacteria > Bacillati > Actinomycetota > Actinomycetes > Kitasatosporales > Streptomycetaceae > Streptomyces > Streptomyces bottropensis. The sequence goes on from NZ_KB911581.1 coordinate 6,128,519, forward strand.
TGGCCTCGTAGCGGAGGCGGAGATTGAGCAGCCGGCGCTCGGTGGTGTCCTCCATGAGGGCCAGCTGGTACTGGGGCCGGCCGTCCGCGTCCCGCAGCAGGGACACCGTCAGGTTGGTCCACAGGACCGTCCCGTCCGGCCGGTGGAACGCCTTTTCGGTGTGGTAGTGCTCGCGCTCGCCGCCGACCAGTTCGTCGTACAGGCGCCACACCTGGGGTGCGTCCTCGGTGTGTTTCCACTCGGGGACCCGGCGCCCGCGCATCGCCTGCTCGGTGAGCCCGAACATGCGCAGCAGCGCCCCGTTGACCTGGAGGATGTTGCCGTCGAGGTCGGCGATGCCGATGCCTATGGCGGCGCCCTCGAACACCGCGCGGAACCGGGCCTCGGTGGCGTGCAGCGCGAGGGCGACCGCGCCCTGGGCCTCCAGCGCGGCGCGGGCGATGGCCTCCTGCTCGGCCAGCGTCCGCTGCCTGAGCGCCTCGGCGAATCCGGCGGCCATCGAGGACTGCAGCCGCCCGGCACGGGCCCGCAGGTCCTCCTGGGGGCCGTCTCCACCGCAGTAGAGCACCAGATAGGCGCCGACGCAGTCCAGGGTCTGGCCGAGCGCCTCGGGTTCGGTGCAGTGGGCCTCGACGAGGGCGGCGCCGACGGCCCTGCCCGCCTCGGCGTCGTACGTCCTCGCCCGCAGTGCCTCGCTCAGTCTGCGGGCGAGCGGCAGCAGTCGTTCCTCGAACTCGGGCCGGGTCAGCGACGTGGAGGTGGCGGGGAAGACCGCGCGGCTCCAGATGGTCGCGAACCGGCGGAGTCTGTCCTCCGGCCCGTCCGGCTCCGCCCTCACGCCTTGGTCCCCACGCCGGCGAACTGCGCGTAGGCGTACGGATCCTCGTCCTCGGAAGCCGTGTCGGGCCGCCACTCGGCCATCGGCACCACTCCGGGTTCCACCATGTCGTACCCCTCGAAGAACCGCGCGACCTCGTCGGACGTGCGCATGGTCAGCGGATTGCGAATGTTCCGGTACACGTCCACCACGCCTGCCGCCCGCTCCGCGGGCAACGGGATTCCCTCACGGCAGGCGTGCGAGACGATCATCAGGCTGCCGGGCGCGAGGGCGTCGCGCAGCTCCGCCACCGCTCCGTACGGGTCGTCCGTGTCCTCCACGAAATGCAGTATGGCAACCAGGAGCAGCGCCACCGGCCGGTTCAGGTCGATCAGTCGGCGGACAGGGGGGCTCTCGAGGATTTCCCGGGGCTTGCGGAGGTCGGCCGCGACCACGTCCACGTCGTCGTTCCCCTTCAGAACCTCCTGGCTGTGTGCTACGGCGACGGGGTCGTGGTCGACGTAGACGACCCGTGCGCCGGGGCTGGCCTCCCGGGCGACCTCGTGCACGTTTCCGAAGGTGGGGATCCCGGATCCGATGTCCAGGAACTGGGTGATGCCCGCGTCGGCCGCGTACCGCACGGCGCGGCGCATGAACGCCCGGTTCGCCTGCATGATCTTGGGCAGGCCCGGCACGTGCTCCATGGCCCTGCGGGCCGCTTCCCGGTCGACCTCGAAATTGTGCGAACCACCCAGGTAGTAGTCGTAGATGCGTGCCACGGACGGCATCGAGATGTCGATGTTCCGCGGCGCCCAGGCGGGACGCTCCATCTGTGTACTCCAGCGCTTCGGGGGTGGTGTGGGCGATCCGGTGTTCGAGCTGAGGCTACTGATCGCCCGCCGAAGGGGCGAGTAAAAACGGAAATTGACCGTCCGTTCAACGTCGCCGCCGATGCCACCTGCCCAACCACCGCCCCTGCCATGCCCGTTCGTCCGTGGAGGTTGCGCCTGCCGGAGAACAGCGGGCCCGGACGGCCCGGTTCGGGCGCGTCCGGGCATACGAAGCGGTCCGCCCCCTCCGTGCGGTGCGGAGGGGGCGGACCTGATCGGCCGCGCTGATGTGGTGCGTCCGGCACTCTCTTCTCGTCCACTCCCTTCCGCGTGCGGTGATGTGAATGGCGAGGCGGTCCACCCCTGGGGAAGGTGTCCTTACTGCGCGCCGATCGGCTCTCCGTCGCCGTTGATGGCGAACCAGGTACCGCCGACACCCTGGCCGTTGGTGTCGCCGGGCGACTTGTCGTTGGCGAAGGTGTAGAGCGGGATGCAGTTGATGGTCTGCTGCTTGAAGCCGTCAGGACGGTCGAAGACCGTGTAGCCCTTCAGCAGGATGCCCTTGGTGTCGTTCTTGTCGACCGGGGCGACGACGGGCCACTTGTCGAGGCAGGCGCCGGTGCACTTGGTGGACATCGGCCACTGGGTGTCCTTCATGAACCGGTAGACCGTCATGCCGTTCTTGTCGACGACGATCTCGCCCAGCTTGGCGTCGTTGCGGGTGGTCAGGCCGGCCTGCTCGACCGCCTCGCCACCGCCGCCGCCGGTGCCGCCCGTGCCGCCGCCGGTGCCGCCGCCCTTGGTGGAGGCCTTCTTGCCGTTGGGCGCCGAGGCGAACCAGGTGCCCTTGACGCCCTGGCCCTTGATGTCGCCGGCCTTGGTGTCCTTGGCGAAGTAGTACATCGGCCAGCCGCCGACCGTCAGCTGCTTGGTGCCGTCGGGACGGCTGACCTCACCGAGCAGGGCCTTGTCGACGCCCTCGGCGGCGGTGGCGCCCGAGGCGGGAACCGGCGGCCAGGTGGTGGCGCACTCGCCCTCACAGGTCGTCTTCGGCGGCTCGAACGAGTCCTTGTCGAAGCGGTACAGGGTGCGTCCGGCGCTGTCGGTGAGGACCTTGCCGTACTCGTCGCTGTTCCACACCGTCAGCTGGCCGGCGGCGGCCGCCGTGGTGGACTGGGCCTGGTCCGAGGTACCGGAACCGGCCGCGCCGACACCGGCCGTACCGGTACCGGTGCCCGCTATGGTGCCGGCACCGAGCGTCGGGGAGGAAGCGGCGCCCACGTTCTGCGAGGACGTCGACCCCTGTTCCTGACCGCACGCCGTCGTCAGCACCAGTACAGCCGCAGCTGTCGCTACGAGTGAGGCGCTCCGCCAGGAGGTCTTCATTCCAACTCCCCGTGTATCCGGTGGGTGTTGCAGCGCCCTATTGCGCCGCTTGCTGGTCCTAGGTACGGGCGGGAGTGGCCGAAGTGTTCAATGCGGCCGGATTTTCTTTCCGGAGTCTGTGGCGCGGTGCCCTCCATCGGCCCGCGAGGAGGTCGAACGAAGGGTCAGCGTCGGGCATCCGTACTCAAACCTTCGGGGCCCGTTCTTCCCCCATCCGGAGCAATCCGCCCGGGCTCCCGCGTACGCGGGCGCGCGAGCCCGGATGATCTGCGACGTGCAAGGACCCCAGCGGACCCGATCCGCTCTCGCCCTACGGCTGTCGGCCCTGCTCGCACTGACCTGGCTCCTCGGCGGAGCACCGAGCGGCACGGCGGTCGCCGACGCCTGCGCGTACGCCACCGTCGGCCCGGACAGCTCCGGCGCGGTCGCCGTGGCGATCGGAGGCACCGACTCCTGCGAGCCGCCCCCGTCGCCCACGCCCACGCCCCCTCCGCCGCCGCCGCCGACCCCGTCGTGCCCGCCGGAGCCGACCCCGACACCTCCGCCGCGGCCGAGACCGCCGACGCCGACGCCCACCCCGGACCCCGCTCCGGACCCCCCGCCCGCCTCGAAGCCGAAGCCCACCCCGCCCCCGAGGCCCGCGCCACCGCCTCCCCCGCCGCCCGTCACCGAGGCGCCCCGGCCCGCCCCCACCCCGACTCCCGTGCCGAGGAAGGCGCGGCCGGACCCCGCGCCCAGCGTCCGCCCCGAGGTGTCGCCGACCCCGGTGAGCTATCCGCCGTACCGGGCCCCGACCCACTCCGCGGCCAAGCGCTCCGGTCCGTCCCTCGTCTCGCTCGCCCTGCTCGTCACCGTGCCCGCGGTGTTCGCCGCCGCCGCACTGCGTCCGCGCTGATCCCTGGAGGAACCTCTTGTCGGAATGGCTTGTTCTCACCCTCGCGATGGGGGCGGCCTGTCTGGTCGTCCTCATCGTGGCCGTAGTACGGCATCACGCCGCACCGGCGGACGAGGACCCGTCCGAGACCCCGGACGTCATCGAGTACATCACCATGATGATCGGCGTGGTGTACGCCATCGTGCTGGGCCTGGCCATCGCCGGTGTGTGGGAGGCCCGCAGCGCCGCCCAGGACCAGGTCCAGGCGGAGGCGCAGGCCCTGCACGAGATCAGTGAGCGGGTACGGGTGTATCCGCAGGACGTGCGCGACCGCATCCGCGGCGACATCGACGCGTACGTCGGCCATGTCGTGTCCACCGAGTGGAAGGTCATGGCGGAGAAGGGCGAGGTGACCGAGCGCGGCACCGAGCTGTTCGAGACCGTCCGCCACGACGTCACCGACTACGAGCCGCGCAGCGACTTCGAGGCGCAGACGTATCAGCCGCTGCTCGACCAGGTGGCCGCGGCCGACGCCGCGCGCGGCAGCCGCGCCGACTCCACCGGCGAGACCATGCCCGGCGTGGTGTGGTTCGGCCTGATCATCGGCGCCGTGGTGACGGTCGGCATGGTCTTCGCCCTGCAGATCCGGCGTACGCCGCGCGAACTGATCCTGGCCGGACTGTTCTCCGCCCTCATCGCGTTCCTGCTGTTCCTCGTCTGGGACTTCGACGCGCCCTACAGCCGAGGGTTGTCGGCCACGGCCGATCCGTTCCTGAGCCTGTTCCCGAACGCGGGCGGGTGACGGCACGTCGAGCCCGGTCCGGCGGCCGGGGGGGCGTGTGCCGCGCGGCGCACGCCCCCCGGCCGCGGGCGTGCCGGTCCCCTGTGCGGAGCACACGCGTGCCCCATTCGCGCTACTGCGATCGCGCCACCGGGCGCGCCTTCCTAGCGTTTCGGTCATCGAGGTGCATTCAGACGCAGGCGGAAACGGTCCGCGGCAGGCTCCTCGGGGACCCGGAGGCTCATCATGCGCGCGATACGCGTCGCTTCGGCCGCTCTGCTGGGCGTGGCCGCCCTCTCCCTCACCGCTCCCGCCGCGCACGCGGCACGGGCCGGCGACATCACGTCGTTCGGCTTCGGTGTCGTGCCCTCGACGGTCGCCCCCGGCGGGCAGGTGCTCCTGCGTGTCGACGGCTGCCATCGCAGGACGACCGTCTCCTCGGGCGTCTTCGACTCCGTCGTCATCCCCCGGGGCCAGTCCTCGGCCACGGCGACCGTCGACCGGGACGCCAGACCGGGCACGGTGTACGAGGTGTCGTTCCAGTGCGGCGACGAGAGCGGCCGGACGGACCTCACCATCGTCTCCGGCCACCCGACGCATCACCCGACCCACCACCCCACCCGCGGCTCCCATGCCGGGGCCGGCGGCACCGTGGCCGGCTTCGACCCGCATGAGATCGGCCTCGGCGCGGCGCTCGTCGCCGGGGCGCTGGGCGTGGCCTGGCACCGGGCGCGCCGTCGCCCCGAGGACGGCGGCGGCCACTCCTGACCGGCGCCCCGCGCGGCACCGCCGTACAGCCCTTCGCCCCGGAGACCCTCACGGGCTTCCGGGGCGAAGGACTGTACGGCGTGCGATCCGTGCTCCGAAGGGGTGGGCCGGATCCCGGGTGCGGACGCGGATCCTGTTCCGGGGTTCGGATCCGTTCCCGGACTCAGGCCTTGTTCTCCGCCCGCCGGCGCATCCAGAAGACCCCGCCGCCGACGACCGCGGCGGTCACGAGCCCGCCGCCGATCGCGATGTCGGTCGACGTGGCCCCGGTGGAGCTGCTGCCGCCGAGGCCGCCGCGGACCCCGCCGATGACGGTGAAGACGCCGGTGAACGTCTTGCGCTTGCCCTCGCAGTTGGTGGTGACGCTGTACGAGCCGGGACTGGCGTCGGCGTTGACCCGCACCGTGGCCGTGGCGGTCGGACCGCCCATGGACCTGAGGTTGGTGGTGGGGAAGGCGTTGGAGCCGATGGTGCTGCCGGCGATCGCGCACGCGTCGCCGCCGCTGACGGTGAGGACGAGCTGTCCGCCGCGGGCGATGACGTTGGGGGTGGCCGTGACCGCGCTCGGCTGGTCCCAGGCGGTGGCCGTCGGCGCGGCGACGCCGACCAGGGCGACCGCGGCGGCCGAGGCCGCCAGGACACGAGTAGTACGCATGTGATCCTCCGCGGAAGACGCCCCGGGTCCCGTCCCCGGTCGATCGGCGAGAAAACGTCTCCCAGAAAGACCCTCAGATGCCGTGCCCGGGCCCGCATTTCGGCGCTGGTCCGTCCTGGTGAGCAGCGGGCGGAGGACACGCCGGGATATCTCCGCGCGATTCGATATCGCCGCAGGTCACGGACCGTCAGAAAATTCCTCCGGGTGACGGACCCGGATGGCGGAGAACTCCCCGCCCCGCCACCCGTTCGCACCTGCCCCGTCGCCTTCGCCGTGCGGCAGGCTTAGCTTTTCCGTATGCGCGAGGGACACGGCGACGGCCGGGTCGAGAGGGGATGGGATATGTCTTCGTCCGGACCGGCCGAGGCCGAATGGGAGGAGCCGCGGAAGAAGCGTGCTCCCTGGGGCGTAATAGCGCTTGTCCTCCTGACCGGTCTCGCCCTGATCCGCAACGGCTCGGGCGAGTTCGACGTGGGGCCGCCGCAGCCCGCGTCGGCGGCGGCCGCGGACAGTCGCCGCACCCCGCACGGCACCTTCACCGATGTCCCCGACCCGCTGCCGTACGCGATGGTCGACCGGGTGCGGATCCCCTCGATCCGGGTCGACGCGCCGGCCATGCCCGTCGGGCTGGACGCGCAGGGCTGGGTGGACGCGCCGCCGGCCCGCGATCCGAACCTCGCGGGGTGGTTCACCGGCGCGGTCTCCCCCGGCGAGAAGGGCACGTCCGTCGTCGTCGGCCATGTCGACAACAACCAGGGCCCCGCCGTGTTCTACGGCCTCGGGGCGCTGAAGAAGGGCGCCAAGATCGAGATCCTGCGCGCGGACAGGAAGACCGCCGTGTTCGAGATCTACGGCATCGAGGTGTTCGCGAAGAACGATTTCCCGGGCGACCGGGTCTACGGGAACAGCGGAATTCCCGAATTGCGGGTGATCACCTGCGGCGGTGGTTTCTCCAAGCAGAACGGCTACGACGGGAACGTCGTCGTGTTCGCCCGCCTGGTCGAGGTGCGCTGACCGTGCCCCTGCCGGGCGGGCGGGAATCCACCGGAATGCGCTAGACGTATTTCCGCTGGGGCACGGTGATGCGATAGCCGGAATCCAGCAGTTCGGGCAGATAGTCGCGCAGGGCCCTGACGCTCTGCGAGCGGTCGCCGCCCGCGTCGTGGGAGAGCACGACGACACCGGGGGCGGCCCCGTCCTCCACACGCCGGGCGATGGTGTGCGCGCCGGGGGTCCGCCAGTCGAAGGTGTCCACGGTCCAGGCCAGCGGCTCCATGCCGAGTTCGGCGCCGAACCGGAACGCGGCCCGGTTCCAGGCGCCGTAGGGGGCGCGGAACCACAGTGGCGGTTCGCCGTAGGCCTTCTCGATGATCTCGCTGGTGCGGGCCATCTCCGCGTGGATCCGGGACCGGGAGAGGGTGGTCAGCAGCGGATGGGACCAGGTGTGGTTGCCGACCGCGTGACCGTCGTCGGCCATCTCCCGCAGCAGGTCCTTGTACCGGACCGCCATCTCGCCGCACACGAAGAACATCGCCCGGACGTCGTGGTCGCGCAGGATGCGCAGGATGTCCGGGGTGTAGCGGGGGTCGGGGCCGTCGTCGAAGGTCAGCACCATGGTGCGGCCGCGGCCGTCCACCCGCAGGAACGGCTCGTGCCGGACGGAGGGCCGGACGAGGGTGCGGCGCCGGGGTGGCGGCCCGTACCCCGCGATGGGTCCGAGACGGTAGGAGGAGGGCTTGAGCGCCGGACGGCCCCCCGGACCCGTCGCCGGGGCGGAGACGTCGGCCGGTGCCGGGCCGGAGGCCCCGTCGTCGATGAGCAGAGCGGCGGTGCCCGCCGTGGCGGCCGCGCCCAGCAGGGCGGCTCCGCCCGTCAACAGGTGACGACGCGTGAACATCTGATCCTTCGTCATGACTCATCAGTCGACCAAGGCGGGGACGCCGCACCACCGCGACACCGGTGCGGCGGCACGGAAGCACCCGAAGGGAGTAATCGTCCGCGCCCTCGACGCACGCCCGGCGCACGCCGGGGCCCGGGTGCTCCGATAGCCTCGCGACCGTGACCGATCAGCAAGCACACCGGTTCGAACGGGGTACCGACGGACCCAAGGTCGTCCTCGTCGGACTGGACGGCTCCGACACCTCGCTGCGGGCCGTGGCCTACGCCGCCGGCCTCGCCCGCCGCCAGCACGCGCTGCTCGCGATCGTGTACGTCCAGCCCCTCCTGGCGGCCGGTGCGGCGCTCGGGGTGCCGGTGGCCGGGACGACCGACGAGATCGCCGCGCACCTCGTCGCCGAGATCCGGGAGGCGGCGGAGCAGGTGAAGGGCATCTTCGAGGTGCGCTGGGAGTTCCACACCTTCCGCGGCGACCCGTACAACGGCCTGGTGACGGCGGCGGAGCAGCTCAAGGCGGACGCGGTCGTGGTGGGCGCCTCCCAGCGGGCCGGCCACCGCATCGTCGGCTCGGTGGCCCTGCGCCTGGTGAAGGCGGGCCGCTGGCCGGTGACGGTGGTGCCGTAGGTACGGCGGGGCCAGAACAGAGGTACGGCGGGGCCGGAGGTACGGCGGGACCCAGGGCTCGGGGCCCGAGCGGCCAGGTGTTCCCCTAGTTCCCCGTGACCAGCCCGTCCTGCGCCGCGCCCCGGCTGAGGACGACGTCCCGGATGCGGTCGCGTACGGCGGCGACGTCGGCCCCCGCCCCGGCCGCGATCGCGGAGTCGAGGTCGACGACCCGTCCCCGGCCGGTGTCGAACCACTGGGGCACGAACTCGGCCCTCGTCACCGCCCAGCGGTCACCGTCTCGCGCGGGCGGGGCGAAGGTGAAGCGGGCGAGGGTGCCCTGGTTGCCGCGCGGGTCGAAGGCGCCGGAGTGGTTCTTCATCGCCCCCGCGACCTGGTCGCCCATCCCGTAGACGACCCAGGTCCCGTTGACCTTCTCGTAGGCCTGTGGGACGTGCGCGTGCGTGCCGAGGATCAGGTCGACGACGGGCCGGCCGCCGGTGGCCGCGCGCGTGAGTTCCTCCGCCAGGGTCACCTGCTGGGCGTCGGGCGCGTCCTGCCACTCCGTCCCCCAGTGCAGCGACACCACCACGACGTCGGCGCCCGCCCGCCGGGCGGCCCGCGCGTCCGTCAGGATCCGCTCCCGGTCGATCAGGTTCACCGCCCAGGGCCGGTCCACGGGCAGCGGAATGTCGTTCGTCCCGTACGTGTACGCCAGGTGCGCCACCTGAGCGCCCCCGGCGCGCATCAGGGTCGGACGCCGCGCCTCCTCGGCCGTACGCGCCGATCCCGCGTGCCGCACGCCGGCGCGATCGAGCGCGTCCAGCGTGCGCTGGATACCGCGTGCGCCGTCGTCCAGTGAGTGGTTGGAGGCGGTGGAGCACGCGTCGTACCCCGTGGCCGCGAGGCCCGCCGCCACCTCGGGAGGTGACTTGAACACCGGGTAGCCGCTGTAGTTCCCGTCCGCCCCGTAGACGGTCTCCATATGACAGATCGCCAGATCGGCCTCGGACACCACGGGTTTCACGCCCGCGAGCATCGGCGCGAAGTCGTAGCCGTCGCCACCCGCGTCCGTCCGGGCCCGCTCGATGATCGACATGTGCGGAAGGACGTCACCGGAGGCGACGAGGGTGAAGCCGCGGCCGTCCCCGGCGGGGGCCGAGGGTCCGGGCCGGGGGGACGAGCCCGGGTACTGGCAGGCGGCGGTCGTGGCGAGGAGGAGGACGGTGAGCGAGACGCCGACGGGACCGCGGTGTGCGGGCATGGATAAGCACCTCAGTCTTGTCGTATTTACTGACTAGTCATCACGAATCCATATACAGCGGTACACATCCGTCAAGTAGGCACACCGGAGCAAGCGCGCACGCAGGACCCGTTCGGCGGCATACCGTTCGTCGCACCGTTCGCCGACAGGTTCGACCGCCCGCCGCACACCCGTGACCGGCCCCTGTCCTCCCGCGGCGCCCCGCGTTCCCATACGGCCATGACGGCCGGAACCACGATCACCTACGGGACGACCGCCGAACACGAGCTGGCCGAGCTCCAGCGCGAACACGGCCGCCCCCTCTTCGCCCTGCTGCTGCGGCTCTCCGACGGAGACCGCCATCGCGCCGAGGACCTGGTCCAGGAGACCTTCGTGCGCGCCTGGCAACACCCCGAGGCGCTGCGCGCCGACGACTTCGACTCCGTACGCCCCTGGCTGCTCACCGTCGGGCGGCGGCTCGCCATAGACGCGCGGCGGGCCCGGCAGGCGCGCCCCGCCGAGGTGGGGGACGCGGTGCTGGAGAACGCGCGTGTGATGGCGGATCACGCCGAACGGTCGGTGGCGACCCTCGATGTACGGGAAGCTGTGAAGACACTCACTCCCGAGCACCGCGAAGTACTGGTGCAGGTGTACTTCCAGGGTGCGAGTGTGGCGGAAGCCGCCGAGGCCCTCGGAATCCCGCCCGGTACGGTGAAGTCTCGCGCGTACTACGCGCTGCGCGCCCTGCGCCGGGTGCTTCCCGGATACGCGGCCGACCTGCGGTGAAACCCATGGCCGAGTCAAACCTCCGTAAAGCGCCTTGCCGAATACCCCGGTTGAGCAATCAGCTGTCTTCTATCCGTGTTCCGGATGGGGGCTCGGGCCCGTTCTCCGGGCCCGGGGTCGGGCGACGCGCACGCACCGGAGGAAGGCAGGGAAGGGATGCTGCACAAAGGGCAGGAGAGCACGGACGGCGCCGGCGGAGGCGAACTGGCCGTCCCGATGGCGTGGTTCTACGCCGAGTACATCGCGGAGGAGCTGCTGCGGACGGGCGACCTGATGCCGCCGACGTCCTTCGAGTTCCGAGCGGGGCGGGACGCCCTGGCGCTGACCGTCTTCCTCTCGGACGCGGGCGGTGAGCTGTCCGGCATCCGGGTCGTCACCCAGCTGGAGACCTGGCTGTCGCTGACGGCGTACGACCAGCCGTGGCAGGACTGGGTGTGCGAACGCATGGCCGACTTCACCGCCGAGGCGCTGGAGTCGGGCGGCCCGTCACCTGACCTGGAGCTGGCCGCCGCCGCGTGGCGCTGGCTGGAGGAGACGGAGCTGCTCGCACCCGACCTGGACGCGGTGCCGGGGGGCGGTGCGGTCCTCGGCGAGGACGACGGCCCGAAGGTCTGGACGCCGGCCTGGCGGCTCGGTCTGCCGCTGGGGCACCTGGCCATCCACCTCTTCTAGGACCTCTTCCGGTCTTCTAGGACCTCTTCCGGCGCCGACACCCCACGTTCGGGCGGCGGCCATCCGGATGTCGCGGCCCGGGGGGACCAAGTTTTTCGTTCTCGGACCAATCCGCGCGGCGGAGGGCTCCGAATCTTTTGGTTGGCATTGGCCGAGGGCTTGAATGATTCGCCGGTCTGGTCCGTACCGGTGGGGGCAGGAAGCAACCCCCACCGCACACCGGCCCGAGGAATCGCCATGTGGTCCCAGGATCGTCATCACGACGTCGGCGCGTACGCGCTGGGCGTGCTGGACGAGGTGGATTCGTTCCACTTCGAGGACCATGTCCGCGACTGCCCCCAGTGCGCGCTACAGGTCACCGAGTTCCGTCCGGCTGCCCGGCAGCTGATGCTCTACCGCAACGCCACACCGCGCTCCGTGCACCCCTTCGCGGCCCCCGGCCCTCGGATGCTCGGACGGCTGCTCGACGAGGTGGCCACCCGGCACCGGGCCAGGCGCAGGCGCTGGCTGTTCGCGCTGGCGGCCTCCGTGGTCATCGCCGTGGGCGGCCCCGCCGTGGCCGTTCTCGCAGGTCCGGGCGATGCTCCGGACACCGTCGCCGCCACCGACACCAAGACGGGCGTATGGGCCGAGGTCAAGGCCGAGGAGCGGCTCTGGGGCAGCGACATCGAGCTGAAGGTCAAGGAGGCCGACGGCGCCCACGCCTGCCGGCTCGTCGTGATCGGCAAGGACGGCTCCGAGGAGACGGCCGCCAACTGGAAGTCCCCCGAGGGCGCCGACAAGGCCTCCGAGATGATGGGGGGCACCGCCATGCGGCGCGAGGACATCAGCCACTTCGAGGTGCGCAGCCAGGAGGGGGAACTTCTGGTGACCCTCAAGGCCCCCGCCTGGCGCTGACCGGCCCGTCGAACCGCCTGCGAACCCGCGCGGAATTGGTCCGTACCTTCAATGGTTGCGGATCATGGTCGGCCTCGGATCCGAAGGACGTCCGGTGACATCCGGGCCGCGCCGACGCCCTACTTGAGCAACCGTGACAGCCGTCGGTCGGCGAGCGGTTTGCCGCCCGTCTGACACGTCGGGCAGTACTGCAGCGAGGAGTCGCTGAACGAGACCTCCCGGACGGTGTCACCGCACACCGGGCAGGGCTCACCGGCCCGGCCGTGCACGCGCAGCCCGCTCTTCTTCTCCGCCTTCAGCCGCCCGGCCGCCAGCCCCCGGGAGCGCTCCACGGCCTCGGTGAGCGTGGTGCGCAGCGCCTCGTAGAGATGCCGGGTCTCCTCCGGCCTCAGGGACGAGGCCAGCTTGAAGGGCGACATTCTCGCGGCGTGCAGGATCTCGTCGCTGTACGCGTTCCCGATCCCCGCGATCAGGCTCTGGTCGCGCAGCGCGCCCTTGATCTGCCGCCGCTCGCCCGCGAGCAGCCCGGCGAACCGGGTCACGTCGAACTCGTCGGCGAGGGGATCCGGACCGAGCCGTGCGACGCCCGGGACCTGCGCCGGGTCCCGTACGACGTACACCGCCAGCCGCTTCTGGGTGCCGGCCTCGGTGAGGTCGAAACCCTCGCCGCTCTCCAGGGCGACCCGCAGCGCCAGCGGACTCTTGCCGCCCGGCCGCGGCGGGGCGTCCGGCAGCCGGTCCTTCCACTGCAGCCACCCCGCGCGCGCCAGATGGGTCACGAGGTGCAGCTCTCCCCCGTCCGCCTCGACGCCGAGGAACTTCCCGTAGCGCCGTACGCCGGTGACCTCGCGCCCCTCGAACGCGGTGACCGGGGGGTCGTACGTCTTCAGCACGCTGATCGCCACGGGGAGCACGCGCCGGACCCGATGACCGACGAGGCTCCCCACCAGGAAGTCCCGGAGCGCTTCGACTTCGGGCAGTTCAGGCATACGTCAAGGGTGCCACGGGGCGCGACGGGGTGCTGCGGGGTGCATGGTGCGGGCCGGGTGGGCCTGCTCGCGCGGTCCCCGCACCCCTGAAACCCAGACCCTGGCGGGCCTGAGAAGCCACAGCCCCGCCGGCCTTGTAGGCGACGGGGACGCGAGGGGACAGCACGGGGCGCGGCCCCTGCTTTTCAGGGGCGCGGGGAACTGCGCGACCAGCCCTTACGGGACCCGCGCCCGCCGACGCACCGCAACCCACCACCCCCCTAGGCACCCCCACCCGCACCTCCACCCGGCAGCAGAAACTCGCACCACACGCACTTCCCCCCACCCCGGGCCTCCACCCCCCACACATCCGTCAGCCGGTCCACGAGCATCAACCCCCGCCCCGACACTCCCGCCTCCCCCGCCTCCCGCCGCCGCGGCAACGCGCTGGAGGAGTCCTCCACCTCCACCCGCAACCGCCGGTCCGACCCCACCAGCGCCCGCAGCGTCACGATCGCGGCCCCTTCCGTGTGCATGAGCGCGTTGGTGATCAGCTCGTCGGCGACGAGCTCGATCTCGTCGGCCCGCTCCCGCGCCCCCCACGTACGGACGGCCGCGCCGATCATGTGCCGCGCCTCCGTGAGCGCCTCCGGATCGCCCGGCCCCACGTGCTGCTGGAGCCGCCCGCCGGGCTGCTCGGCGCTGCGGCTGCGGCGGCGCAGCAGGAGCAGGGCCACGTCGTCGTCACCGCCCCGCTCCTCCGCCACGTCGATGAGCCGGTCGGCGAGATCGTCGACGTCGTCGGGCCCGGTGGCGATCAGCGCCCGTAGCGTCCGCATGCCCTCGTCGAGGTCGGCGCCCGGTTCCTCGATGAGACCGTCGGTGCACAGCAGGAGCGTCTGGCCGGGGTCCAGCTCGACGGCGGTCACCGGGTACTCCAGGCCCCCGAACTCGGCGGACAGCCCGAGCGGCAGCCCTCCGTCCACGGTCACCCGGTGACAGCTGCCGTCGGTGTGCCGGATCAGCGGGTCGATGTGCCCGGCCCGGACCACCTGGACCACTCCGGTGGCCAGATCGGCCTCCGCGTACAGGCAGGTGGCGAAGCGGTCGGTGTCGAGTTCGTGGAGGAAGGCGGAGGCGCGGGCCATCACGGTGGCCGGGGTGTGGCCCTCGGTGGCGTAGGCCTTCAGGACGATGCGCAGCTGGCCCATGACGGCCGCCGCGTGCGTGTCGTGGCCCTGGACGTCGCCGATGACCGCGCCGACCCGCCCGCCGGGCAGCGGGATGAGGTCGTACCAGTCGCCGCCGATGTCCCGGCCGAAGGAGCCGCCGAAGGACGCGGCCCGGTAGCGGACGGCGATGTCGGCGCCCGGGACGCTGGGGATGGACCGGGGCAGCATGGCCTGCTGGAGGCCCTCGGCGAGATCCTTCTCCTGCTCGTAGAACATGGCCCGCTGCAGGCTCTGGGCGATGCTGCTGCCGAGCGCGATGAGGACGTCGCGCTCCTCTGAGCTGAAGCCCCGCCGGTCGTTGTAGAGCAGCCCCATCGCGCCGATGGGGCGGGCCTGCACGATCAGCGGCAGATAGGCGGCGGAGGTGATCTTGAGGTCGGTGATGTGCGGCCACAGCAACGGATACGACTCGGCGAACTCCTCCGGCGACTCGATGAAGTGCGGTACGAGCTGCCGTACGACCTCGTTCATCGGGTACTTCACGTCCAGGCGGGTGACGCGGGTGCCGGGCACGTAGCTGTCCTGGGGGCCGGCCGCGACCATCCGGATCCGTCCGGCCTCCACCAGGCCCATGACCAGGCTGGTCGCGCCCAGGTGGGTGAGGCCGTCGGTGTCCTCCAGGACGTCGATCACGTCCTGGACGGTCCGGGCGTGGGCCAGGGCGGCGGTGATGATCTGGACGACGTTGGGCTGTCTGCGGCGGGCCTCGTCGTGCGCGGCCCGCTCGGTGCGGGAGCGGATCTCGCGCAGTTCCCGGGTGGCGTCGCGGACGATGCCGATGACCCGGTACGGCCGGCCCGTCGCGTCGCGCCGGATGTAGCCCTGGGTGTGGGTCCAGCGCATGGTGCCGTCGCGCAGCCGGAGGCGGAAGTAGGCGCCGTAGTTCTCGCTGCCGTCCTTGAGCGCCTGGGAGACGAGGGTGTCGAGTCTGCGGCCCTCCATCGGGGGCACCCGCAGCGACAGGGTCTCGGGGTTGCCGTCGTATTCGTCCGGGCGCACGTCGAAGATCTCGTGGGCGGTGGCGTCCATGTGGAACGCACCGGCGTCGAGGTCCCAGTCGAAGGTGCCCATGAGGTTGAGCGCCAGGACCGGGTCCGGGTGGGCGAGCCAGTCGTCCGGGACGTCAGAAGCGCTCGCTCCCCGATCAACCATGGGGCCACTTTGACAGCATTCACCCGATTATTCGAGTGGAGGGAGCATCGTCGACGCACTCTCTATCGTCAGTGGTGTGGACTGGTTCACCGCGCCCGACCTCTGGCTGAGCAGACTGATCTTCCAGCGTTCGCTGGCCGCCGTCTATCTGGTCGCGTTCCTGGGTGCGGCCCTGCAGTTCCGCGCGCTGATCGGGGAGCACGGGATGCTGCCGGTGCCCCGCTTCGTCGAGCGGGTGCCGTTCCGGCGGGCGCCGAGCGTGTTCCACCGCCACTATTCGGACCGTTTCTTCGCGGGGTGGGCCTGGGCGGGCTGCGTGGTCTCGGCGGCGCTCGTCGCGGGGCTGGACGCGCTGCTGCCGCTCTGGGCGGCCATGCTGCTGTGGTCCGTGCCGTGGGCGATGTACCTGTCGATCGTGAACGTCGGGCAGACCTGGTACGCGTTCGGCTGGGAGTCTCTGCTCCTGGAGACCGGCTTCCTGGCCGTCCTCCTCGGCAACGACGAGGTGGCGCCCCCGGTGGTGGTGCTGTTCCTGCTGCGCTGGGTGCTGTTCCGGGTCGAGTTCGGCGCCGGACTGATCAAGATGCGCGGCGACGCGTGCTGGCGGAAGCTGACCTGCCTCGACCACCACCACGAGACCCAGCCGATGCCCGGCCCGCTCAGCTGGTTCTTCCACCACCTGCCGAAGCCGTTCCACCGGGTCGAGGTTGCCGCCAACCACGTCACCCAGCTCGTGGTGCCGTTCCTGCTGTTCACCCCGCAGCCGATCGCGACGGCCGCGGCCTCGCTGATGATCCTGACCCAGCTGTGGCTGGTGCTGTCAGGCAACTTCGCCTGGCTGAACTGGATCACGATCGTGCTGGCCCTGTCCGCGGTCGACTTCGGCAGCCCCGCGCCGGCCCCGGACACCCCCGGCACGCCCCTGTGGTACACGGTCCTCGTGCTCGCCGTAGCCGCCCTGCTCCTCGGTCTCAGCTACCACCCCGTCCGCAACATGATCTCCCGGCGCCAGGTCATGAACCGCTCCTTCGACCCGTTGCACCTGGTCAACAGCTACGGGGCGTTCGGGAGTGTCAGCCGGGTGCGGTACGAGGTGGTGATCGAGGGCACGGCGGACGACGTGCCGCGCGAGGACTCCGAGTGGCGGGAGTACGAGTTCCGGGGCAAGCCGGGCGATCCGCGACGCTGGCCGCGCCAGTTCGCCCCCCACCATCTGCGGCTCGACTGGCTGATGTGGTTCGCCGCGCTCTCCCCCGCGTACGCCGGATCCTGGTTCGGCGCGCTGATGGAGCGGCTCCTGGAGAACGACCGCGACACCCTGCGGCTGCTGCGCCGCTCCCCGTTCCCCACCGACGCCCCGCCCCGGTTCGTCCGTGCCCGCCTCTTCCGCTACCGCTACACGACCTGGCGCGAACTGCGGGAGACCGGCGCGTGCTGGGAGCGGACGTACGTGCGGGAGTTCATGCCGCCGACGCGGCTGGCCGGACCGCCCGCGCGGACGCCGTAGCGGGCCACGGACGGACTTCTTCGCGGGGGACCCTCGACGCGGGGCAGCGCCGCAGGGCACAGTGCTCCCGTACTCGGTCCCTACTCACGGGTACGTACCTGCGTCGCGTACGACACCGACGCGCCCGACACCGCCAGGGAGCGCCCGTGACCAGCTGGGCCGGCCGGACCGCCGCCGAGATAGCCGCCGCCGTACGGGAGAAGCGCGTCACGCCGCGCGAGGTGGTGGCGGATCATCTGGCCCGGATCGAGGCGCTGGACGGGCGGATCGGGGCGTTCCGCACGGTCCGGGCGGAGGCGGCGCCGGCCGAGGCGGACGAGGTGGCCGGCCGGGCCGATCTCGCCGAACTGCCGCTGGCGGGCGTGCCGGTGGCGATCAAGGACAACCTCGCCGTGCGGGGCGAGTCCACCCGGAACGGGTCCGACGCGACCCCGCGGACGCCGGCGGCGGGCGACCATGTGACCGTGGCCCGGCTGCGGGCGGCGGGCGCGGTGGTCGTGGGGCTCACGAACGTGCCCGAGCTGTGTGTCTTCGGGACCACGGACGGCGTGCACGGCACCGCCCGCAACCCCTGGGACACCTCGCGCACGGCGGGCGGCTCCTCGGGCGGCAGCGCGGCCGCGGTCGCCGCCGGGCTGGTGCCGCTGGCCCTCGGCAACGACGGGATGGGCTCACTGCGGATACCGGCGGCCAACTGCGGTCTGCTCGGCCTCAAGCCGGGCTTCGGTGTCGTCCCGGCGGACATCGGGCACGGCGACTGGTTCGGCATGTCGGAGAACGGCCCGCTGGCGACGACCGTCGAGGACACCCGTCTGATGTTCCGGATACTCGCGGGGACCGACACCGGCCCGATCTCCGCCATTGCCACCGCCGTGCCCGTGCCCGTGCCGAGCATCGCCCTGTCCGTGCGCAGCCCCCTGGTCGGCGTGACCGTCACCCGCCCGTACGCCGACGCCGCGCGCCGGGCGGCCGAGCTGCTGGCCGGGTCCGGGCTGACGGTCCGGCCGGCCGATCCGCCGTATCCCCTCTGGCTGGGCACGACCTCGCTGGCGCACTGGACGGCGGGCACGGCGGTGGATGCCGAGGGGCTCGATCCGAAGCTGCTCACCCGGCGCACGCGGGTGCACGCGGCCGTGGGACGCCGCTTCGTGAAGGGGGTGCGCGCGGGCGACCGCCGGGAGCTGCTGCGCCGTCGGCTGGAGCCGTTCTTCGCCGAGCACGACGTGCTGCTCACCCCCGCGCTCGCCCGGCGCGGACCCGCCGCCGCGAACTGGCACGAGCGGGGATGGCTGCGCAATCTGCTGGTGAACACGAACTACTCGCCGCTGACACCGCCGTGGAACCTCACGGGCTGGCCGGCGATGTCCGTGCCGTTCGGCACACTGCCGTCAGGCGCGCCCTGCGCGGTGCAGCTGGTGGGCCGACCGGGCTCGGAGCCCGAACTCCTCGCGGTGGCGGGCCGGTTGGAGGAGCTGAACCCGTGGCGGCGGACGGCGCCGCTCGACTGACCGCGTCGCGGTGGCCGTGTCGCGGCGGCCCTGTCGCGGCGGCCGGCGTCGCGGCGGCTCGCGTCAGAGCGCCTTGTACATGATGTGCAGCCCCACCCGGCCGTCCTTCGGGTGCTCGAACGCGTCCGGCACGGTGCCGAGGACGGTGAAGCCGAGCGAGGTCCAGAGCCGTACGGCGGGGTTGGTCTCGACCACGGCGTTGAACACCATGCCCCGGAAACCCTGGGCCCCGGCCTCGGCGAGGACGTGTACGGCGAGGGCACGGCCGATGCCGCGGCCGCCGTGGTCGGGGTCGACCATGAAGCCCGCGTTGGCGACGCGGGCGGCGGGACCGCCGTAGTTGGGGGTGAGGAAGGCGGAGCCGATCAGCGCCCCTGTCTCGTCCTCGACGACGTACACGCGCTTGGCGGGGGCCATCCACAGAGCACGGGCTGCCTCTTCGGAGGTGTCCGGGTCCCAGGTGTAGGTGTCCCCGGCGGCGACGACGCGGTGCCAGAACGGCCAGATGCCGGGCCAGTCGTCGGCGGTGGCTTCTCTGATCTGCATGGGCGCGAGTCTGGCACGCCCATGCAGACGGCGATCACTTGATCCTGCCGGTCAGTCCACGCTGGGCAGGATGTGGGGCTCGGCGAGGTCGTCCTCGTAGCCCGCCAGTCGGATCGGGGCGGACCTGGCCCACACGTCCAGGCTGCCGAGTTCCTTCTTCGACCGGCCGCCCTCGGTGCGTTCCTTGGGGCGTTGATCGCCATTCGTCTTCTCTGGTGTCACCGCGCACTCCTTATGTGTCGGGTCACCCTCGGGACGTCGGCCCAGCTTGCCGCTGCGCGTCTGGCGTCCACTCGGGTCTGAGTCGATGTCAGTTCGGACGCGGTGGCGCCGGATCGTCTGGGTGTGAGAGCAGGCCGTGGTGACCGGCTTGTCCCGGGACGGACCGTGGGTGTGGGTGGGACCCAAATAAGGCTGTCCGTCCGGTACAGAGTAACCAAATGAGCGGGTGGCCGCTCTATGGGGCTGAAAACAAGAGGTAACTGTCTTGAGTCGTTCAGCGCCCAGCACGCCTTACTCTAGGGCAATTTAACCCATTTGATGGGTTTTCCCATCACCCGTTCGGCTCAGCACTCGCACCCCGCACCGGCCCGACGACCCATCGGATCACCGGCCTCGGCGCGTAGTTCAGGTCCTGTTGGCCGGATCGCAAGCCGACCATGATCTGCTCATGTGCCGCAACGGCATTTCTCACGGGCGGACTCGGGAGGACCGGCGGATGGAACTGCGCGGCGTGGACGAGCTGATGGATCTGCTGCACGCCCGCCGGGACGGCGGCCGGGAACCGGACCACCGCCGGGACGGACCGGACCGCCCTCCGGGCAGCCTTGCGGACCCGCACGCACACGCGCTGCGGACCGCCGCGCTGCTGCGCCGCGGCCGGCCCGCCGACAAGGAACTCCAGGTGGCCGGCCTGGTGCACACCCTGGGGCAGTTGCTCCGACCGGGTGACGACGCCGGCCACGCGGATCTGGCCGCCGACACGCTCCGGCCGCTGCTCGGCGACCGGGTCGCCCAGCTCGTACGCCTGCACGCCCTCGGCCCCGATCACCTCGTACGACTGCATGCGGGCGGCTGGGTGGACGCGGGTCTCGTCGAGGACGTGCTGACGCTACGCCAGGCGGGTGAGGCCGGGCGGTCGGCCGGGGTGGACGCCGGGGTGCTGGAGGACTGGCGGACCGTGCTGGAACTGGTGGCCGACCGGGCGGCCCGGACGGAGCGGGCCGGCCGGGTCGGGGCCTCGTCTCACCACTTGCCGGGCGCGTAGTCCTTCAGGAAGACGCCGTACACGTCCTCGCCCTGCTCGCCGAGCACGACGGGGTCGTAGACGCGGGCCGCGCCGTCGACGAGGTCGAGCGGGGCGTGGAAGCCCTCGTCGGCGAGGCGCAGTTTGTCGAAGTAAGGGCGTTCGTCGGTGATCCAGCCGGTGTCGACCGAGGTCATCAGGATGCCGTCGGTCTGGAACATCTCCTGGGCGCTGGTCCGCGTGACCATGTTCATCGCGGCCTTGGCGGCGTTCGTGTTCGGGTGGCCCGCGCCCTTGTAGCCGCGCCCGAAGACACCCTCCATCGCCGAGACGTTCACGACGTACGCCCGTCCGCTGGCCGCCTTCCTCGCGGCCTCGGCCATGGCCGGGCGGAGCTTGCTGATCAGGATGAAGGGCGCCGTGTAGTTGCACAGCTGGGTCTCCAGCAGCTCCACCGGGGAGATCTGCTCGATGGTCTGCACCCAGGTGTTGCTGTCGACCACGTCCGGGACGAGGCCGCCCGCGTCGATGGCGGTGCCGTCGAGGTGCCGGGCGACGCTGGCGTTGCCGGCGACCAGGGCGAGGTCGGCGACCTGCTGCGCGTCGAGGCCGCTGACGCCCGCGGGGAGTGCGGTCATCCCGGTCAGGCCGTCCACGGCACCGGAGTTGAAGGCGCCGATGACGTGGTGCGGGGGGAGTTCACCGGCGGGCAGCGGGGCGCTCTCCCCCTCGACCAGGGCGGCGTAGGCGGAGGGCAGCCGGCGTACGGTCTGGGTCGCGTTGTTGATGAGGATGTCCAGCGGGCCCGACGCGGCGACCTGGTCGGCGAGGGCCACGGCCTGGGCCGGGTCGCGCAGGTCGATGCCGACGACCTCCAGACGGTGCATCCAGTCCGCCGAGTCGTCCATGGCGTTGAAGCGGCGGATGGCGTCCTTGGGGAAGCGCGTGGTGATCGTCGTGTGCGCGCCGTCGCGCAGCAGCCGCAGGGCGATGTACATGCCGATCTTGGCACGGCCCCCGGTGAGCAGGGCGCGCTTGCCGGTGAGGTCGGCGCGGGCGTCGCGCTTGCCGCGGTTGAGGCGGGCGCAGTCGGCGCAGAGCTGGTGGTAGAAGTAGTCGACCTCGACGTAGCGGGTCTTGCAGGTGTAGCAGGAGCGGGGGCGCTGGAGTATCCCCGCGATCTTCCCCTCCTCGGTCACGGACGACGGCAGGATGCCTTCGGTCTCGTCGTCGATCCGCTGGGCGGAGCCGGTGGCCGTGGACTCGGTGACCGCCTTGTCGTGGGCGGTCTTGGCGGCGCGGCGCTCCTGGCGGCGGCGCTGCTTGACCATGCGGTAGACACCGGCCGTGGCCCGGCGCACCGCGATCGCGTCGGGGTGGTCGACCTCCAGCTTGTCCAGCTCCTCCAGCACGCCGAGGCACACGGCGAGCCGCTCCGGGTCGATGCCCGGGCCGTACGCGACCTCGTCCGTGGTCGCCGGGCCGTCCTCTGTCACCGTCATCGCGCTGCCGCTTCCCTGATCACCCGCGGCTCGCCCACCGCGTCCGCCACCGAACGCGGAATTCTACGTAGCGCGGCCCCCGCTCACCAAAAACCGGTCTTTCGCCCCCACCGCCCCTTCCCGTCCCGTCGCCGGGGGCTGCGCCCCTTCGACCCCCGGCCGCGGGCCCGGTGGGGGGGTCCGGGGCGGAGCCCCGAGTCCGTGACCGGGGGCCGAAGGGGGCGCGCGGCCCCCGGGGATGGGACGGGTAGGGGCGGGGAGGGCGAGGAAAGGCCCCGGCACCGCCAGGTGTCACGGTTCACACGCCGCCAGGAGGTCCTCCACCTCCCGGGTGACCGCCCGGGAGAACCGCTCCAGGTCCGGGACGGCCTCCGCGTCGGCGACGAGGCCGTAGTGGACACTCCCCCGATACGTCGAGACGGCGACGGCCAGGGACTGGCCGTGGGCGAGCGGGGCCAGGGGATAGATCTCGGCGAGGGGGCAGCCGCCGAGGCGGAGCCCGAGGCTGGGCAGCGGCACGCTGGTGACGAGGATGTCGAACCACAGACGGGCCGCCTGGCTGACCAGCGGCCCGCCGAGCCGGTGGCCGAGCGGCAGCACGTGATCCGCGAGGAGTGCCACCGCGCCGGCGCCCCGGTTGGGCCCCGCGTCCTTGTTGCGGTCCATCGCCGTGCGCACCGTACGCAGCCGCCCGAGCGGGTCCGGGTCGTCCACGGGCAGTTTCATCAGATACCCGGAGAGCCGGTTGCCCTGCGGGTGCGCCGTGCGGGGACGGCGCCTGGAGACGGGGATCAGGGCCCGGGGCGCGACCCCGTCGCTGCCGTCCCCGCGCTCGTCCAGCCATCGCCGCAGCGCCCCCGCCACCACGGCGATGAGGACGTCGTTGACGGTGCCGCCGACGGTCTTGCGGATCCGGTGCACGTCGTCGAGGTCCACGAGCACGCCGGCGGTACGGCGGGTGCCGCTGGCGTCGGAGGTCAGCGCGGCGCAGGAGCGGGCGCCGAGGGTCGCGTCGAGCGTGGTGCGGGCGACGGACGCACCGATGTCCAGGGCGCGCCCGAGGTCGGAGAAGGTGCCCCGGACCAGGTCGGGCAGCTTGCGCACCTCGTCGAGGAGGCCGCGCGGCGGCTCCGCGGGGCGCGGCCGGGGCGCGGGCATCTCGATGGGGTCCATGACGGCGGCGGCGAGCGTCAGCGCCCGCAGTCCGTCGGCCAGGGCGTGGTGGAACTTGAACAGCACGGCGAAGGAGGTGCCGTCCGCCCCCGGCAGCACATGAGCCTCCCAGGGCGGCCGGCCGCGCTCCAGCGGACGCTCCATCAGCCGCCCGGCCACCTCGTGGAAGTCGGGGGTCGGCTCGTGCAGCCGTACGTGGTCGAAGGGCTCGAAGTCGGTGACGGGCTCCCGGGTCGCGCCGCCGAACGCCAGCGGCAGCCGGACGTCCGGCACCCACACGTCCCGGATCCGCATCCGCAGTCCCGGCACGGCGGCGGCCCGCGTGGCGAGCAGTTCGGCGGCGTGGGCTCCGGCGGTTGGCGAGTCGGCCGTGAAGACGCCGAGGGCGGCCAGGTGCATGGGGTGTTCGGCGGACTCGATGTTCCAGAACGCCAGGTCGAGTGGGGCGAGCAGGTCGGAAGTCAATGGCTTGCCTCGCGTCGACGACGGGTGAGTACGCAGTCAATCGCTGTTGGCCGATTACGGTCAAGTACGATCAAGCTACGCACAGTTAACAACAGATTACGTCCCACCTCCTGGTGAAGGTGGGACGCATGGGGCATCTGTGTTCACCGGGATCACCCTGACGGACCAAGGACCCGGACGAGGGCCGGGAACCGAGGCCTGACCGGCGGCGCGGGCTAAGGGACCTGCTGACCCTTCCCCAGCGCGATCACTCCGCCCTGGGAGACCGTGTACAGCTCGGCGTCCCGCTCGGGGTTGACGCCGATGGTCGCACCGGGGGGCACCTGGACGTTCTTGTCGAGCACGGCACCCCGGACGACCGCGCCCCGCCCGATGTGGACGTTGTCGTGCAGGACCGAGCCCTGGACGACCGCGCCCGGGTCCACCACAACCCCCGGGGAGAGGACCGATCTGGTGACCTGACCGCGGATCAGGCAGCCCGCGCTGATGATCGACTCGCTGGCCATGCCGCCCGCGTTGAACCGGGCCGGGGAGAGCTGGCCGGAGCTGGTGTAGATGGGCCACGTGCGGTTGAAGAGATTGAAGGCGGGCCGCTCGGCGATCAGGTCCATATGGGCGTCGTAGTAGGCGTCGAGCGTGCCGACGTCCCGCCAGTAGCCCTGGTCGCGGGTGGTCTCGCCGGGCACGTGGTTGGCGCTGAAGTCGTACAGCTGCGCCTCGCCCCGGTCGGTGAGCTGGGGCAGGATCGAGCCGCCCATGTCATGGACGGAGTTCTCGTCCTCGGCGTCCCGCTGGAGCGCCTCCACCAGGGCCTTGGTGGTGAAGATGTAGTTGCCCATGGAGGCGTACACGCGTTCGGGGTCGTCGGCCAGGCCCGGCGGGTCCGACGGCTTCTCCAGGAAGCGCTCGACGACCCGGCCGTCGGAGCCGGGCGTGATCACCCCGAAGGACGACGACTCCGTGCGCGGGACGCGGATGCCGGCCACCGTGACGCCGGCTCCGCCCTCGATGTGCTGGGCCAGCATCTGGCGCGGGTCCATGCGGTAGACGTGGTCGGCGCCGAACACGGCCACGTACTCGGGCTGCTCGTCGTGGACCAGGTTCAGGGACTGCAGCAGCGCGTCCGCGCTGCCCAGGTACCAGCGCGGGCCCAGCCGCTGCTGCGCCGGGACCGGGGTGACGTAGTTGCCCAGCAGGCTCGACATCCGCCAGGTCGTGGTGATGTGCCGGTCCAGCGAATGCGATTTGTACTGCGTCAGCACGCAGATGCGCAGGATGTCCGCGTTGACGAGATTGGAAAGGACGAAATCCACCAGGCGGTACGTGCCGCCGAAAGTCACCGCCGGTTTCGCACGGTCGGCGGTCAGGGGCATCAGCCTCTTGCCCTCCCCGCCCGCCAGTACGATCCCCAGCACCGAAGGTCCACCGCGCCGCATCCCGCCGCCCCTCTACACCCACCCGGTTGTGCCTAACCCTGTTGCCTGACTACGCCTGCTTGAGGACTTCCTCGTAAAGCTGCACCGTACGCCGCGCGACCGCGTCCCAGCCGAACTCCCGCACCGCGCGTTCCCGGCCGGCCTCACCCATCCGGGCGGCCGTCGCGGGGTCGGCGAGCACCTCGTCGAGTGCGCGTGCCAGCCGCCCCTCGAAGTCGTCGTCGGTCGGCACGAGGAGACCCGTGACGCCGTCCCGCACGACCTCCGGTATGCCTCCGACCTGTGAGGCGACGACGGCCGTTCCACAGGCCATGGCTTCCAGGTTGACGATGCCGAGGGGCTCGTACACCGACGGGCAGACGAAGACGGCGGCGTGCGTGAGGAGCTGGATCACATCCGGGCGCGGCAGCATCTGCGGGATCCAGAACAGGCCCTCGCGCACGCGGCCGAGCTCCTCGAAGAGGTCGCGGAACTCCTGGTCGATCTCCGGGGTGTCGGGCGCGCCCGCGCAGAGCACGACCTGCGCGGCCGGGTCGATGTCCCGGACGGCCCGCAGCAGGTGGGGCACGCCTTTCTGCCGCGTGATGCGGCCGACGAACAGGACATAGGGGCGGCCCGGGTCGATGCCGATCCGGTCGAGGACGTCCGTGCCGTGGTCCGGGGTGTAGAGGGAGGTGTCGATGCCGTTGTGCACGACGTGCAGCCTCGCCGGGTCCAGGGCGGGGTAGCAGCCGAGGATGTCGTCGCGCATGGCGCCGGAGACGGCGATCACCGCGTCGGCGGACTCCACGGCGGTGCGCTCGGCCCAGCCGGACAGGGCGTAGCCGCCGCCCAGCTGCTCGGCCTTCCAGGGGCGCAGCGGCTCCAGCGAGTGGGCGGTCATCACGTGCGGGATGCCGTGCAGCAGCTTGCCGAAGTGTCCGGCGAGGTTGGCGTACCACGTGTGCGAGTGGACCAGTTCGCGGCCTTCGAGGCCCGCGGCGATGGAGAGGTCCACGGAGAAGGTGCGCAGCGCGTCGTTGGCCCCGTCGAGCGCGGACCAGGGCCGGTGGCGTACGACACCGCCGCTCGCCCCCTCGCCCCAGCAGTGCACGTCCAGGTCGACGAGGGACCGCAACTCGTGGGCGAGGAACTCGACGTGGACTCCCGCGCCCCCGTAGACGTCGGGCGGATACTCCCGGGTCAGCAGGCCGACTCGCACCCGGAACCCCCTGTCTCTGCGGCTGGTTCCCACATGGTCACCCAGAAGGGTGAGTTGGGGAAGACCACGATTGACGCGCGGCCGCGCTCGCGGGGTTCAGGTGCGGCGGGGACCGCCGAGGGGGCGGGGTCCGGGGGGCCGGTCGAAGCAGCAGTCGCCGCACAGGCCGCCGCCGGGCAGCCGGTAGTAGAGACAGCAGCTGCGGCGGCGGGACGTCACCGGGTCGAGGGTGCCCGCCAGGGTGGGGTGGGCGAACAGCCCGGCGGCGAGGGCACGGGCCCGGTCCGCCACCTCCATGCGGCCGTCGGCGGCGGCCCAGCGATCGATCTGACGCACCGCCCCCATGAGCGCGGAGGCCGCGTTTCCCCACAACAGGCTTTCAGATATGGGCAGTTGAGCCCGTAGGGCCGCCGCCAGCGGCACGAGGTGGCCGTCCCGTACGACCTCGCCGATCCGCTCGGCGGGAAGACCGCGCACCTCGGTCAGCCACAGCTCGTCCGGGGCGCTCGCGTCCGCGTCCCAGCGCAGGAGGCGCGGGTCGAGGTCGGGAAGCCTGCCGTACACGGCGGCCGCGCCGAGGGCCACCGACCACAGGCGGGCGGCGAGGCCGAGGTGGGCGAGGGAGGCGGCCACGCGCGGTTCGGGGGCCCGCACACTTCGCGCGACCTTGCGGACACGGAAAATTACCGGATTCTCGTAAACCTCCCTTTTCACATCGGCATCCCGTGCCGCGTAGGCCCGCGCGAGCGTGGGCAGCGGCCCGCCCGGCGGTCGGCCCGTGTGTAGTACGAAGAAGCCGCCGAGGGCCGAGAGGGCGGTGAGGCCGGGGTCGTGGTCCACGAGGACGAGTAGTACCAGGCCCCGCCGAGGCGCCCACCTGGGGGCTTGCACCGCGTGTCGCCCCTCCTGGGGATGAGGCGGCGCCCGTCGTACTCCATCGGCAGTAGGACGCATTGAGTGCTCTGGTACGACGACGTGAACGGTTTCACGAGGCATCGTGGTCACCATGAAAGCCGAGCGTTCACCGCGCCGGGCCCGGAGCCCTCGCGCCGCGTCGAGGAGCACCTCATGAATGCCCTCGCGTTGTCCGTGCTGTTGTCGTTCGTCTCCGCCGTGGCGTACGCGGGCGGGGCGATCGTGCAGGAGCGTGTCGCGGTGTCCTCCCCCGACCGGTCCTACGCACCGCTGCGTCGGCCGGTCTGGTGGGCCGCCGTCGGGCTGAATGGCCTCGGCGGGCTGCTGCACGTGGTGGCCCTGGCCTACGGCCCGCTGAGCCTGGTGCAGCCCTTGGGCGCGCTGACCATCGTCTTCGCCCTGCCCATGGCGGCGCTGTTCGTGGGGCGCAGGGCCGGAGCGACGGCCTGGCGTGGCGCGATCATGGCGACGGTGGGTCTCGCGGGCCTGCTCTCCCTGGTCGGCGCGGCCGACGCGCAGTCGCTCGACACGGCCCAGCGGGTGCTGGTGGCCGTGGTCAGCGGTGGCGCGGTGGCGGCGCTGATGGTGGCGGGCCACGCCGCGCACCGGCATCCGGCGGTGCGCAGCATCCTGCTCGCGGTCGCCTCCGGTGTCGCGTTCGGTATGTCCTCGGTCTTCACCAAGACGGTCGCCGTCGACTGGACGGACGGCGTCGCGCTCTCGGACCTGCCGACCCTCGCGGTCATAGGCGTCTTCGCGACGGCCGGTCTGCTGCTCTCCCAGGCCGCCTACCGGGGCGGCGGCCTCGCGGCCCCGCTCGCCACGCTCACGGTGGTGAACCCTGTGGTGGCGGCAGCGGTCGGCATCACGATGTTCGGCGAGACGTTCCGCTACGGCACCACGGGCACCCTGCTCGCGCTGGGCTGCGGTGTGGTCGCGGCGGGCGGGCTGATCCTGCTGACCACCGAGCGCCTCGCCGAAGAGGCCGGAGCGGAGCGCACGGACGAGGAGGTCACGGTCACGGCCGCCGACCGGGAGTCCCAGGCCCTGGAGGAGCTGCTCGCGGGGCTGCCGCGGCGGACCGCGGAGGTCCCGGACGCCGACTACGCGATCGGGCTGGACAAGCGCGTGGTCGTACCGGCCCCGTTCCTCGGCAGGAGTGCGGCCGACGAGAACGACACGCCGCCCGGCCTGCTGCTGCAGCCGTTCCACGGCGAGCTGTACGTGCCCCGAGCGCTCCTCGACCGGCATCGCGACCGCGTGAAAACCTGAGCGGGAGGCCCGGACCGGGCCTCCCGCGCCATGTCGGACCGTCCGCGCCGCGTCTAGATCCGGACCCCTCGCGCCCGCAGGTACGCGAGGGGATCGATGTCGCTGCCGAAGCCGGGTCCCGTGCGCACCTCGAAGTGCAGATGCGGGCCCGAGCTGTTTCCGGTGGAGCCGGAGCGGCCGATGCGCTGGCCGGCGCTCACGCTCTGGCCGGATTTCACGGAGATCGCCGACAGGTGGGCGTACTGCGTGTAGCGGCCGTCGGCGTGCCGGATGACCACCTGGTAGCCGAAGGACCCGCCCCAGCCCGAGGTGACGACCTGCCCGGCGGCCACGGACTTCACCGAGCTGCCGGTCGCGACGGGGAAGTCGACGCCCGTGTGGTACCCCTTCGACCAGGAGGAACCCGAGGCGCGGTAGGGCGTACCGAGGGAGGCGCTGACCGGCGCGACGAAGGAACCGGACTGCTGCCGCTTCTCGGACGTCTGCTGCTTGTCGGCCTTCTGCTCCTTGTGGACCTTCTTCTGTTCTTTCTTCTGTTCTTTCTTCTGCTCTTTGTGCTGATCCTTCTGCTGCTCTTTCCGCTGTTCCTTCTTCTGGCCGGCGGTGTTCAGGCTCAGACGCTGGCCGGGGATGATCACGTCCGGGTCGGAGCCGATGGTCCTGCGGTTGGCCTCGTAGAGCTTGCGCCAGCCGCCCCGTACGTCCTGGGTGTCGGCGATCTGGGAGAGGGTGTCGCCCCGGACGACCGTGTATCTCTCGACCCTGCCCGCCTGCGACTGGGGCGTGGTCTGGGGTTTCACGTCGCCGATCGTGAGGCCCGCGCGGCCCGAGCACACCGGCCAGGCGTCCGGGCCCTGCCCGTCGAGGACCTTCTCGGCGATCGCGATCTGCTGTTCCTTGGTGGCCAGGTCCGCGCGAGCGGCATAGGCCGTGCCCCCGAAGGCCTCCCAGGTGGACTGGCTGAACTGGAGTCCGCCGTAGTATCCGTTCCCGCTGTTGATGTTCCAGTCGTTGGTGGACTCGCAGGCCGCCACCTTGTCCCAGGTCTCGACATCGGCCGCCTCCGCGACCCCGGTGCCGATCAGCGGGAGCGCCATCCCCGCGCCGCCCGCCGTGACGGTGAGTGAGGCGCGGTTGATTCTGTTCGGCTGGTACCGGCGGTGCCGACCGCTTGCGGCCATGGAGAAGCCCCCCTCGCATATGCCATGAGCCGCAAAAGTAAGCGTGAGGAACCGGCCAGGACAAGACGAGAATTCAGCCGCTCTGGTCCCGCGTGTGGCGGGTAAGCGACCTGCTCCGGCGCGTAAGTGCCCTCGTCCGGCGCACGAGTGAGCAGGGACGGCGCGCAAACCACCCCGTTGCGCGCCCCATTGAGGCAGGTAGGGCCCTTCCTGCGTACTCAAGCCCGGCGGACCGCGCAGTGCGGACGGGGCCGGTGCACGTCAGGATGGCCGGAAGGACAATACTGGCGTGCAGGAACGGCACCACCGATATCAGGATCCATAGGAGCCAACCGTATGAGCACTTCAGCCCAGATCGGCGTCACCGGCCTCGCGGTCATGGGGAGCAACCTCGCGCGCAACTTCGCCCGCAACGGCTACACGGTCGCCGTCCACAACCGCTCCGCGGCGAAGACCCACGCGCTGATCGAGGAGCACGGGCACGAGGGCGACTTCATCGCGGCCGAGACCGCCAAGGACTTCGTGCAGGCGCTGGAGCGCCCCCGGCGCCTGGTGGTCATGGTGAAGGCGGGCGGGCCCACGGACGCGGTGATCGAGGAGTTCGCGCCGCTGCTGGAGCCCGGCGACATGATCATCGACGGTGGCAACGCGCACTTCGCCGACACCCGCCGCCGTGAGGCCGCGCTGCGCGAACAGGGCATCCACTTCGTCGGCGCGGGCATCTCCGGCGGTGAGGAGGGCGCGCTCAACGGTCCGAGCATCATGCCGGGCGGCCCGGTCGAGTCCTACGACTCCCTCGGCCCGATGCTGGAGAAGATCTCCGCGAAGGCCGCCGACGGCGCGCCGTGCGTCACGCACGTGGGGCCGGACGGCGCCGGGCACTTCGTGAAGATGGTCCACAACGGCATCGAGTACGCCGACATGCAGCTGATCGGCGAGGCCTACCAGCTACTGCGCGATGTGGCCGGATACAGCCCCGCGCAGATCGCGGAGATCTTCCGCACCTGGAACACCGGCCGGCTCGACTCGTACCTGATCGAGATCACCGCCGAGGTGCTGGCCCACGTGGACGCGGACACCGGCAAGCCGTTCGTGGACGTGGTCGTCGACCAGGCGGAGCAGAAGGGCACGGGCCGCTGGACGGTCCAGATCGCGCTGGACCTGGGCGTCCCGGTCTCCGGCATCGCCGAGGCCGTCTTCGCGCGCTCGCTGTCGGGCCACGCCGCGCTGCGCGACGCCTCCCGCTCGCTGGCCGGCCCCAAGGCCACCCCGCTGAGCGCGGCCGAGGCGGGTGCCTTCGCCGACCGCGTCGAGCAGGCGCTGTACGCCTCCAAGATCGTGTCGTACACCCAGGGCTTCCACGAGATCGACGCGGCCCGCGACGAGTACGACTGGAACATCGACCTCGGCAAGGTGGCGTCGATCTGGCGGGGCGGCTGCATCATCCGCGCCGCGTTCCTCGACCGCATCCGGGCCGCGTACGACGCCCGGCCCGACCTGCCGAGCCTGCTCTCCGACGAGGCGTTCGCCCAGGAGATCGGGGCGGCACAGGACGACTGGCGCGAGGTGCTGGTGGCGGCCACGCGTCAGGGTGTGCCGACGCCGGGGTTCGCGGCGGCGCTGGCGTACTACGACGCGCTGCGCGCCGAGCGGCTGCCCGCGGCGCTGACGCAGGGACAGCGGGACTACTTCGGTGCGCACACGTACCGGCGGGTGGACCGGGAGGGTTCGTTCCACACGCTGTGGGGGCAGGGCCGGTCCGAGGTCGAGGCGTAGCACGACCGAGGGGACCTGAGGGGACCTGAGGGGACCTGAGGGGACCTGAGGGGACCTGAGGTTCTCTCGCCCCCTGAGCGGGCGGACGGCCCGGCGTGGAGGAATCCACGCCGGGCCGTTTCTCGTCCTCGTACGCCTAGGACAGCGGGCCGGGCCCGGGTTCTCCCGGCACCGGGTCCGGGCCCGGAGGATTCGGGACCGGGTCCGGGGTGGGGACGGGGCGGGGGTCCGGGGTGGGGACGGGGTCGGGGAACGGGGGCTGCGGAAGGGGTTCCGGGCGGTCGGGGCCCGGGGCGGGGTCCGGGTGCACGGGGTCCCGGTCGGGGTACGTCATCGCGTCCTCCAGCCATGGGGTACGTCGGTCCAAGGACCGATGCCACGGGTACCCGTCGTCCGCACGGGCAGTCACCCGGTCGGCCACACCGCCGTGACCGCTCCCGCCGGCCCGCCCCTCAGAAGCCTTCCGGGTGGGCGATCAGCCAGTCCTTCGCCGCCCGCAGCAGCTCCGGATCGGCGGCGGGGGCCTCATCGGGGTGACGCTCCGCCCACTTGACGACGTACGGGCACAGCGGTGCGACGACGACGCCCTCGCGGGCCGCGATGCCGTACAGCTCCCTGGCCAGCGAGCCCGCGACGCCCCGTCCCTCGTGCGCGGGCTCGACGATCGTGTGGACCGGGACGAGTGCGCGCCGCGGGGCTTCCAGGACGAAGTACTGGATGTGACCGGCCAGTTCGTCACCGGC
Source organism: Streptomyces bottropensis ATCC 25435 (assembly GCF_000383595.1). Lineage (NCBI taxonomy): Bacteria > Bacillati > Actinomycetota > Actinomycetes > Kitasatosporales > Streptomycetaceae > Streptomyces > Streptomyces bottropensis. Next base: position 6,160,550 of record NZ_KB911581.1, read on the forward strand.
GAAGGCCTCCAGCCGGCCGCCCGGCCGGTCGTCACGGATCTGTACGTCGCTCATGGCACTCCTCGCGTGCGGTCGGGGACGCCGGGCGCTCGCGCGTGGCCTTCAGACGGTGACGGCCTGCGGGCTGCGCCGCTGGTCCGAACCCGGCACCGGCTCGGAGGCGTCCGAGCCGAGGGCCACGATCCGGTTGCCGCTGTCCACGTGCACGACCCTGGGCTTCAGTGCGCGGGCCTCGGCGTCGGAGACCTGAGCGTAACTGATGATGATCACCAGGTCTCCGGGGTGGACGAGATGGGCCGCGGCACCGTTGATCCCGACGACCCCCGAGCCGCGCTCGCCCTCGATGACGTACGTCTCCAGACGGGCGCCGTTGCTGACGTCGACGATGTGCACCAGCTCGCCGGGCAGCAGGTCGGCGGCGTCGAGCAGATCGGCGTCGATGGTCACGGAGCCTACGTAGTGCAGGTCGGCCTGGGTGACGGTGGCGCGGTGGATCTTGGACTTGAACATGGTACGAAGCATGTTGCACTCCCGGGTGACGGCTCCCTGCCTGCTTTCTGCAGGTCAAGGGCGTCCTGCACTGTACAACTGGCACGCGCCGGACTCGAGGATTGTGAGGAACGTCGCTTCGTGCGGGCGGTGGCACCCGTGAGCGGACGCACAGGTGCCACCACATAAGCTGGACGCAAACCAAGGGCAGGGGGCGGTTCGTGGCAGCGCAGGTGGTGTCGTACGAACTCGACGACGACACGGTCGTACGGTTCGAGATCGATCCCGCTGACGGGTTCCGTCAGGTCGGTGCGGCTGAGATCGTGGGCAGGGTCCGGGAAGCGGTACGCCCCGCCGTGGAAGCCGCCCGAGCCGTCCTCGACCAGGCCGCGGCCCTGCGGCCGGACGAGGTCCAGGTGAAGTTCGGGGTGAAGGTCAACGGCACGGCGAACTGGCTCGTCGCCAAGACTGCCACCGAGGCCAACTTCGAGGTGTCGCTGCTTTGGCGCCCCGATCGGGCAGCCGAGGCGGACACCGCCCAGCAGTGAACGCCACCCCTGCGCCGGGTCCGCGCCCGGGGTGCGACGGATGGGTGGCCGCGGTCCATCTGACCGAGTTCGACGACGAACCGCTCGGCTCCGGTTTCCTGATCGACGACCACCGGATCCTCACGTGCGCCCATGTCGCCTGTCCTTCGTGGGACAGGCAGAAGCCGCTGTGGGTGGCGTTCCCCAAGTCCGAGCAGCTCATGCATCGCAGGATCGCGGTGCGCGAGGTCGTGGCGCCCGAACCCGAACAGGCGCGTCGTGTCCAGGACATCGCCGTACTCGTTCTCGCGGAGAGCGCGGGGAGCCAGACTGCGGCCCGTTTGCGGCACCCCTTACCGGACCAGCTCGTCGGCGAGCCGTGGTGGTCGTTCGGATTCCCGGGCGGTGACCCGTTCGGCAACTCCGCCGACGGGGTGGTCGGGGAGGCGCTTGCCTACGGCTGGATCAGGTTGGACACGGAGTCGCGCTACCCGGTACAGGGCGGCTACAGCGGGGCCGCCCTGTGGTCTCCCACCTACCAGGCGGTGGTGGGTCTGGTGGGGCAGGCCAGCGCGGCCAACGGCGATGCCCGAGCCCTGACCCTTCACCAGGTCGAACGCTGCCTGCCGGAACAGAAGGTGGGACTGCTCGCCGCGTGGACGGCGGAGGCCGCCGGGGAGACGGCCCTGGCGGCCTGGGGCTGGTCACTCGACGACGATCCCGAGGCCGGACGGCACTGGAGGCCGCGAGCCCGAGGCGTGAGCACCGACGCGGAGCGGGGCTTTCGCTTCCGTGGACGTACCACCGCCATCACCGCCATCGTCGACTGGCTGACGGGTGACGGCGCGCCCCGTCATGTACTCGTCCTCACCGGCTCGCCCGGAGTGGGGAAGTCCGCCGTGCTGGGCCGGATCGTCACCTCGGCCGACGCGGGCGTGGTGGCCTCGCTGCCGCCCGAGGACGACGCCGTCCGCGCCCCGGTCGGCTCGGTGGCCTGCGCCGTCCACGCCAAGGGCAAGACAGCGCTGGAGGTCGCCCAGGAGATCGCGCGCGCCGCCTCCGCCAAGCCGCCCGCCGCACCCGAGGATCTGGCCGTCGTCCTACGCGCCGCGCTCAGCGATCGCGACGCAGCCGGCGACGTGCGGCCATTCACCGTCGTCATCGACGCGCTGGACGAGGCCACCACGCCGGAGCAGGCCAGGCTCATCGCCCGACGCGTCGCCCTGCCCCTCGCCGAGAGCTGCACCGACCTGCGGGTCCGGGTCCTGGTGGGCAGCCGTCGCCGGGACGACGCGGGCGACCTGCTGGGCATATTCGGTGCCGCCACCCAGATCATCGACCTCGACGAACCCGCCTACTTCGACCAGGCCGACCTGGTCTCCTACGCCATGGCCACCCTTCAGCTCCTGGGCGACGAACGTCCTGGGAACCCGTACTCCGACGACGCCGCGGCACTGCCGGTCGCGACTCGCATCGCCGAACTGGCCGACGCCAACTTCCTGGTGGCGGGTCTCACCGCGCGTGCCCATGGCCTTCACGACGTGGTCGCAGCCAGACCCGCGGACATCTCCTTCGACCCCACGGTGGCCGCCGCCCTCGACGACTACATGGCTAGGCTGCACCCCGTCGACGGGGTGCCGGCAGCCGACGTACTGAGCGCCCTCGCCTACGCGGAGGCGCCCGGTCTGCCTTTGTCGCTGTGGAGCACGGCCACTCGCGCCCTCACCGGCACAGCTCCGTCGGAAATCCGCCTCGCCGCCTTCGCCCGGTCCGCCGCCGCCAATTTCCTGGTCGAAGCCAGCACGAGCGAGCAGCACTCGGGGTGCTTCCGGCTGTTCCACCAGGCACTGGACGACGCCCTGCAGCAGGGGCGGGCGCAGACCATGTCGAAAAGGGCCGACGAACGGGCGCTCGCACGCGCGTTCCTGGCCTACGGGCAGCTCACCGGCTGGGACCGGGCACCGTCGTACCTGTTGCGTTCGCTGCCCCGGCACGCCGAGCGCGGGGGCGTCGTGGAGGAACTGCTGGACGACGAGCGGTATCCGCTCCACGCCGATCTGCGGCGGCTCATCGCCGCGGCGGGCGGTGTGAGGGGTCCGGCCCGCGCGCGGGGGCAGCTGCTACGCCAGACCCCGCAGGCACTCGGTCGCCCGCCTGCCAGGAGGGCCGCCCTGTTCAGCGTGACCGAGGCGCAGGAGAACCTCGGCGACACCTACCGACGGCTGGCGGCCGACAGCAGCTACCGCGCGGCCTGGGCCGCCGTCGCGCCGCGCGCCGAGGAAGCGGTTCTCGAGGGCCACAGCGGCGAGATCGTCGCCCTCTGCACGATCGGCGCGCCCCCGTACACCCAGCTCGTCAGCGGCGGCGCGGACGGCACCGTGCGCTTCTGGGATCCCTTCACCTCCCGCACCACACGAGTCCTGGCCAAGAAGGACGGGGTGGGCGGCGTCATGTGCGCGTTCGACGACGGCGACCGAAGCTGGCTCGCCGTCGCGTCGGGCGACGAGGTGAGCCTCTGGGACGCCTCCGAGCGCCGGGGGTTCGGGCGGCTGCGGGGACACAACGGCCGGATCAACGACATGTGCGTGCTGGAGACCTCGGACGGGCCGAGGCTGGCCACTGCTGGTTCGGACGGGACCGTACGCGTGTGGAATCCGTTCGTCCGGCGCGCGGAGCGGGTGCTGCGCGACCACGCCGACTGGGTCACCAGCGTCTGCGCGGTGCGGACCGGATCCCACACCGTGCTGGCCTCCGGCAGCGAGGACCACACGATCAGAATCTGGGACGCGGACGGGCGGTGCCTGCAAGTGCTGAGCGGCCACACCGCGTCCATCAACGCGGTGTGCACGGCGGCCTTGGACGGTGTGACCCGCCTGGTGAGCGCCGGGTCGGACCACACCATCCGAATCTGGGACCTCACGGAGGGTCGGTGCCTACGGGTGATTCGGCTGCCCTACGTGGTGGTCAACCTTCGTGCCGTGCAAGCCGCCGGACGGACTCTGCTCGCCACCACCAACGACAACGTCATCGCGCTGTGGGATCCAGTCAGCGGCGCCGAGGACCAGAGCCTGAACGGCCACGTCGACGCCGTGTCCGCCCTGTGCGTTCTGGACTTCGACGGCCGGACGCTGATCGCCAGCGGCGGCGAGGATCACACCGTCCGCCTGTGGGACCCGGCCAAGCCCCCGGCCGACCGTGCGACCGCCGTGCGCTCGGTGTGCGCCGTGCCTGGCGACGACCATTCTCTGATGGCCTACGCCGGCGACGAAGGGACAGTGTGGCTGCGGGACGTCGCAGACGGCACAGTCCGGGGCAGCGTGGGCCGGGAGCCCGACTGGATTCGGGCCCTGGGCGCGGTCGACCTCGGCCCGGAGGTGCGGATCGTCGCGGGCGGGGACGGCGGGATCACACTGTGGGAGTCGACCGGCCGGACGGGGCCGGTGACGCGACGACTGCCGCGCGCCGTCTATGCCGCGTGCGAGGTGCCGTTCCAAGGGCAGCCGATGGTGGCGACCACCGGCGCGGACGGAGTCGTACGGCTCTGGGATCCCTGGTTCCTCCGCCCCGTCCGCACCTTGCCCGGTCACAGCAACGGCTACGCGTTGTGCAGGCTCGACCTCGACGGCCTCCCCCCGCTGATCGTCACGGCCGGGGCGGGCGTCCGGGGCGGCATCTGGCTGTGGGACCCCCACACGGACGAGCCCCGGCAGACCGCGGCCGGCTGCTTCACGACGGACGTGTACGCCCTGTGCGCCGTCCGGGCGGACGGGCGCGCTGCGCTGGCGTCGGCGGACGCCAGGGGCGCAGTGACCCTCTGGGATCCGCAGACGGGGGCCGTCATGGCCGAAACGGCTGGGCACGAGACGTCGGCCAACGCGCTGACGGCCGTGGACCTGGGCGGGCGCGTGTTGCTCGCGTCCGCGGGCACCGACCGCACGGTCCGACTGTGGGAGCCGTCCACCGGTGCGATCGTGGAGGAGATTCCCGTGCGCCATCCCGCCTACGCCCTGGCCTGGACTGCGAGCCGCCTAGTCGTGGGCCTGGAACAAGGAGTGCTGGCGCTCTCCCTGGACGGACTGCGCCCGAAGCCGTAGCGCCGCACTGTCCCGTCATCGGGTCAGACACATCCGCTGAGCACCTGTGTGCGGAACGAAGAGGATGCCCCTCACCCCGCCTGCCGCGCGGCCCGCGTGGCTGCCCCGCGACCGCCCGCTCCTTCCCAGCTCCAAGACTCCCCGCAGAGCGAAGCGGGGACCTGGTTCGGCCCCCGGTCGCATCGGCGTGCGTGGTGTCGGTGGAGTTCAGACGGTGGTGATCCGGATCGTGTCGACCAGTGCCTCGGCGGTGCGCAGGGCGTCCGCCGACGTGGCTCCCCTGGTCATCACCGAGCCCACCCGGTCCCAGGAGCTCTGCAGTTCGCGCACGGTGTCCCCGGGCTTCAGGTGCAGCGAGAGCGAGAGGACGTCGGGCAGCCGGCCGGCCTCCTCGGCTCCGTCGACCGCCACCACCTCGCCGGGTACCGCCTCCATGAAGCGGACCGCGGCGCCGCCCGCCGCCCTGCGCGGCAGCGGCTCCGGCCGGAGGCCCCGCATGACGGTGTAGAACGCCCCGGCCAGATCGATCCGGTACGCCTCCTCGATCAGCATCGGGATGCCGTCGCCGGGGAAGCGGCCCGCGCACTCCACCAGGTAGGGGCGGCCGTCGCTGACGATCCACTCGCAGTGCACCATGCCGCTGCCGAAGCCGACCGCGCGCAGCACCGCCTCGGTCTGGGACACCAGCAGGTCGTTCAGCTCGTCCGGGAGGTCGGCGGCCGGCACCGTGTGCCCCAGCTCGACGGGGCGCGGACCGGGGTAGAGCAGCTTGCCGGTGACGTTGGAGAACAGCACCTCGCCCTCGCGGACCAGCAGTTCGACGCTGTACTCCGTACCGTGGACGTACTGCTCGATGATCATCCGGAGTTCGCGCTCGCGGTCCGGCACCCGGTCGCCCTCGTCCTGGCTGGTGCACTCGACCCAGGTGGAGTCCAGGTCGTCCAGCGAGTGCAGCACCTTGGTGCCGACGGAGGCCTGCCGGTTGGCGGGCTTGAGGACCAGCGAGCCGGGGTGGGCGGCGGCGAACTCCCGTACCTCGTCCGGGGAGGTGACCTCCCGGGACGCCGGGTTGGGGACGCCGGCGGCCCGGGTGACCCGGCGCAGCAGCGACTTGTCCCGCATGATGCCGGCCGCTCCGGCGCCGGCCCCGGGCAGGCCGTACCGCTCGGCCAGCCGGGCCGCGAACGGTGTGGCGTACTCGACCAGCGGGGCGACGACCTCCGGGGCGAGGTCGGGGTAGGTGTTGTAGAACTCGTCCGCGGCGGCGGGGAGCTGGTACTCCCACTCGATCAGTTCGCGCAGTATCTCGGCGCCTTCGAGGGCGCTCTTGACGTCCTGCTTGCGGATCACGTCCGGCTCGTCGATGACGATCACCGAGTTCGGGGCGAACTCCTTGATGTAGGGCAGGATGTTGACGAATCCGACGATGATCCAGGGCTGCTCGGTCATGATGCTTCTCCTGTACCGGGACGGGGGGCGGGGGACGGGGGGCGGGGGACCGGGGGCGGGGTCGCGGGTCAGTGGTCAGCGGGCAGTGGTCAGGGGTCAGTGGCGGAGTTCGAGGGTGCAGCACTTGACGCTGCCGCCCGCCTTGAGCAGCTCGGACAGGTCCACGTGGTGGGTGCGGAAGCCGTGGGCGCGGAGCTTGGCCGCCAGGCCGGTGGCCGGTTCGGGGAGGATGACGTTGCGTCCGTCGGAGACGAGGTTGAGTCCGAAGAGCAGGGCGTCCTCCTCGTCGGCGAGGACGGCCTTCGGGAACAGGCTCTCCAGTACGCGCACGCTCTCGGCGTCGAAGGCGCCGGGGTAGTACACGATCTCGTCGTCGTCGAGGGCGGCCAGGGCCGTGTCCAGGTGGTAGAAGCGCGGGTCGACGAGTTTCAGGCTGATCACCGGGCGGCCGAACAGTTGCCGGGCCTCGTCCTGGGAGCGGGGGTCGGAGCGGAAGCCGTTGCCGGCCAGGACGGCCCGGGCCGTCGTCACGTAGTCTCCCTCGCCCTCGCTGGTGAAGGCGGCCTGGACCACTTCCGTATAGCCCCGGCCGCGGAACCAGTCGGCCCAGAACCCGGCCTCGGCCTGGCGCTCGGGGTGACGGAACTTGGAGACCAGCACCTTGCCGTCGACCACGAGGGCGCCGTTGGCGGCGAACACCATGTCGGGCAGCCCGGGGGCGGCGTCGATGGTGCGGACCCGGTGGCCGAACTCGACGTACAGGGCGCGCAGGTCCTCCCACTGGGCGAGGGCCAGTGCCTTGTCGGTGGGCTTCTCGGGGTTCATCCACGGGTTGATGCTGTAGGTGACCTCGAAGTGCTCGGGGCGGCACATCACGTAGTCCCGGGTACGGGCCTGGCGCTCGGTCAGTTCCAGTGCGGGCGCGAGAAGTTCGGTCATGAGAAGGGCCCTTCGAAGTGAGGATGCGGTGAACGGGGGCGCTGGTGCGCGGTCAGCCGGTGATGCCGAGGCTGAGGGGGAAGGCGGGCCTGGCGCCGAGGAGATGGGCGCCGGCGGACTGCAGGATCTTGTCCTGGGCCACCACGTGCTGGCACATCGTCATGGTGTCGCGCAGCCAGCGGTCGAGCGGGCTGGGCTTGTAGATCGAGGCGGTCTGCATCAGGTCGTACAGGCGCATCACGATGGAGCGGGCGGAACGGAAGGCGTGCAGCCGGGAGAGGGGCAGCGCGGCGCGCTCGTCGGGGGTGAGGTCGTCGAGGGTGCCGCCCGCCGCCAGCACCTCCCACTGGCGCTCCATCGCTGCGTAGACCGCGGCGCGGGTGGCGTTGAAGTCGGCCTCGCACTCGGCCAGTCCGACCTGGATCCGCCAGTTGTCGGCCCAGCCGCCACCGCCGGGCGGGGACTTGGCCACCACCTGCTCGCGCACCCAGTCCAGCGCGGCCCGGGCGACGCCGAGCGGGACGCCGGGCATGTTGCGCATGTGCACCTCGGGCTGGGCCAGCGGGCCCTCGCCGTTGCGTACCGTGCCGAAGGTGAGCGTGCGGCCCTCGGGGACGAAGACGTCGTGGATGGCGTAGTCGCAACTGCCGCTGCCCGCGAGGCCGGTGGTGTTCCAGGTGTCGATGATCTCGACGTCGGACTGCGGCACCATCAGCAGGATGGAGTCGTGCGACCCGTCGACCAGGTAGGGTTCGCCGTCCTCGTAGATGAAGGCGCCGGAGATCACCCAGTCGGCGTGGGTGATGCCGCTGCCGAACTGCCACTTCCCGGTCAGCCGGTACCCGCCGTCGACGCGCTCGGCCCGGCCGGTGGGGAAGAGCAGGCCGGCGGTGGTCATGTCCAGCCGGGGGAACATCTCCTTGGCGACCCGCTCGTCGAGGAACGAGGCGTACAGGCCGGAGTCCATCCCGATCATCACGGCCCAGCCGGCCGAGGAGTCTCCGTAGGCCAGGGCCTCGACCACTTCGGTCTGCTCGACCGAGGTCAGCTCCGGGCCGCCCCATGCCTTGCTGAAGCCCATCCGGAACGCGCCGGTCGAGCGGATCAGTTCGACGACGTCGGCGGGCAGACGGCGGTTCTGCTCGATCTCGACCGCGCGCTCCCGCAGCCGCGGGGCCAGTGCCCGGGAGGCGGCGAGGATCTCGGCGGCGGTGTTGGGAATCGCCTGGGTGTGCGTCATGTCAGGACTCCTTGGCCGTGGCGGTCGCGAGCTGGTGGAAGTTGCCGTGCAGGAAGAGCAGGGGAGGCTGCTGGTCGCGGACGCCGGTGGAGACCACCTCGCCGATCAGCATCGTGTGGTCGCCGAGGTCGAAGCTGTCCCAGAGCACGCACTCCAGGCTGCTCTGCGCGTCGAGCATCAGGGCTCCGGTGGCGGGGCCGGGGTTGGCGTCGAGGGCGGCGACGGCCTCGGCGCGGGCGTCGCGGCCCTTGGCGAGGCCCCGGGCCAGCGGCTCCGCTTCGCTGTCCAGGATGGAGACGGCCCACTTCTTGGTCTCCAGCAGATCGCCCAGGAACTGGGAGTCGCGGTGCAGCGAGAGCGAGACCAGCGGCGGGTCGAGCGACACCGAGGTCAGCGAGTTGAGGGTGACGGCGTCGTGGCGGCGAGAGCCCCCGCGGTCCGTGTAGGTCGTGGCGACGCAGACTCCGGTGGCGAAGTTGCGCATCGTGCCGCGCAGATCGGGTGACATGACGGCTTCTCCTCGGTACTAGACGGCCTGGCGGAAGGTGAAGACCCGGTCGGGGTCGTAGCGGTGCTTGATCTCGCGGAGCCGGGCCAGGTTGGGGCCGAAGTAGGCGGCCTGGGCCTCGGGCAGGTCGGGGTCGGCGAAGTTGACGTAGGAGGCGTCCCGGGCGTGGGCGCCCATCGCGGCGTGCAGCTCGGTCAGCCAGTCGAGGTTGGCGCGGCGCACGTCCGCGGGGTCGTCGGTGGACCAGGAGGTGTCCATGGAGATCAGGAAGAGCACGTCCCGGTGGGGGAAGGCGGTCTCGGTGACGGGCACCCGGTTGATGGCGCCGCCCCAGGTGAACAGGGCGATACCGGCGCCGTCGGGGTTGCCACTGCCGGGCCACTTGCGCAGGGCGGTCAGGACGGTGTCCACGCCGGCCTCGGTGAGCGGCTCGCCGACCGTGCGGGTACGGACCGCGAACGGGTCCCCCGAGGTCTCGTGGCGCAGGTAGTCCTTGGCCTCCCAGTAGCCGCGGTCCTCGATCTCCACCGTGGAGGGTGAGCCGGTGGCCAGGGCGGGCGCCAGCAGGGCGCGCAGCTCCGAGGCCGGGCCCAGGTGCTGGCCGATCACCGAGACGATCCCGTCGTCGTCCCCGGCCCGGCTCACCCCGATCCGGGCGGCGAACCGGTCCGGCGCGTCCCGCATGATGCGCTGCATCACCGGCAGGACCGCCTCGGCGTCGTCCAGCGGCCACACCACCAGACAGGTGGAGCTGTCGACCGTCGGGCGGGCCTGGAAGGTGAAGGAGACATTGATCCCGAAGTTGCCGCCACCGCCGCCCTTGCTGGCCCAGAACAGGTCGGGGTGGTTGGTCTCGTCGCAGACCACCAGCGTGCCGTCGGCGAGGACGATCTCGGTCTCCACCAGGGAGTCGCAGGTCAGGCCGAAGGCCCGGGAGACCGCGGCCACGCCGCCGCCGAGGGTGAGGCCGCCGATGCCGACCTCGTCCGAGTTGCCGAGCGGCACCGCGAGGTCGTGGCGCTGGAGCTCGGCGTACAGCTCGCCGGAGCGGGCTCCGCCGCCGACCCTGACCAGTTCCCGCTCACGGTCCACCGTGACGGTGTTCAGGCCGTGCAGATCGAGCACCAGTCCCGGGGTGGCGGCCTGGCCGGCGTAGCTGTGGCCGCCGCCGCGGGCCACCACCGGCAGCCCCTGCTGCCGGGCCCAGGCGATGCCCCGGGCGACGTCCGCGACGCTCGCCACCGAGAGCACCCCGGCCGGACGGATGTCCGCGTAGCGCTTGTTGAAGGCGCTGCTGTTCTCGTCGAAACCGGGCTCCCCCGGCAACCGCACCGTTCCGTCGACCCGCTCGCGCAGGCCCTGCCAGTCGGTCATCCCGCTTCCTCCGGTTCGGTCACTTCCGTCAGGTACGAGACGCCGGTCTCCGAGCGCGGCGTGTACCGCTTCCACTCCTCGCGCAGGAGCAGACCGAACTCGATGTCCTGTTCCGGGGTGTTGACGGTGCTCCCGGCGATGACCTCGCCGCCGTCCAGCACCATCGTGTAGGCGAGGCGGAGGGTGCCGTCCGGCTCGCAGATCCCGTTCACGCTCCCCCGGCGGACGAGACCGCCGGCGAAGTCCGCCCACACCAGGTCGTCCTTCTGGTGGTACTGGGCCGTCACCCCGTCCGCCGCGGCCAGTTTGCGGAACTGGCGGCCGTTGTAGTCGATGCTCATACGTCCGCGTCCAGCAGTCCGGCCGGCATCTCCAGCCGTGCGGCGACGTCCTTGCGCTCCAGCGGGTCCGCGTCCAGTTCGACGGCCGCGAGGGCGGTGGCGAGGCGCTCCCGGCAGGCCCCGGTGTCCTCGCCGGAGCAGACCACGAAGGAGTGCCGGGAGAGGTATCCGCCGGGCGGGAGCCGCAGTTCGGTGCCCGGTTCGACCATCGGGGAGGCGGTCACCAGCCCCGGCAGTCCGGTCGGCACCCTGACCGCGTGGATGGTGGCGTCCTCGACCGGGTAGCCGAAGCGGATGCCCGCTACCTCGTGCCGGGTGAAGGCGGTGTCCGGGCGGTGCCCGGCCGCGACCTCCACCAGCAGCTCGCCGGTGTCGATCCCGGTGGCGATCCGGCCGAGGAAGGGGATCAGGTCCCCGCCGAGCCGGCCGTTGATCTCGATGATCACCGGGCCGTACGAGGTGAGCTTGACCTCGGTGTGGGTCAGTCCGTTCTCGACGCCGAGCACCTCGTGCGCCTTGGTCAGGACGTCGATCAGTTCCGGGTCCCGCAGCAGCGGGTCCGCCGCGTCGACGACATGGCCCACCTCCTCGAAGTACGGGTAGTGCCCGGTCTCCTTGCGGGCCACGAACAGCGCCCGGTACTCGCCCTCGTGGACGACGCCGTCGATGCTGATCTCGGGGCCGCGGGCGTAGCCCTCCACGATCGCCCCGCCCCGGAAGGGCTCGTCCCCGACCAGGCTGGCGTTGGAGGCGACCAGGTAGGCGCGGTCCAGCTGGGTCTCGTCCTCGGCGAGGACGACGCCCATCGAGGCGCCCAGCGCCCGTGGTTTGACGACCACCGGGTAGCCGATCCGGGCGGCCACCTCGCGGGCCTGTTCCAGGCTGTCGGTCAGTTCGAAGCCGGGCTGGGGAAGGCCGGCGGCGGTCAGCATGGACCGGGTCCGGTGCTTGTCGCGGCAGCCCTGCACGCCGGCGAGTCCGAGGCCCGGGAGCCCGAACTCGGCGGCCAGTTCGGCGGCCGGCATCACGAGCGGCTCGTCGTAGCAGAACAGTCCGACGACCGTACGACGGCTCGCGATCTCCCTGGCGGCTGCGCGGAGTTCGTCGTGGTCGAACACGTTGGCCACGGTGATCTCGTCGAAGTAGTCGTTCTGCCAGGTGGGCTTGAGGTTGTTGACCAGGACCAGTTTGAGGTCCAGCTCGGCCGCCCGACGTGCGGCGGACTCGATCAGGTACTCGCGGTAGACCTTGAGTCCGCTGCCGATCACCAGCAGCACGCGGTCTTCGGCGCTCATATCGTCTCCTCCCGGAAGTCTGTGGTGAGTGCTTCGAGAATCCGTTCGGCGACCAGCGGGGCGGTACGGAAGCCGTCTCCGCCGCTGGCCGTCCTCGCCCAGGTGTGCGGGCCGATCTTGACCAGGTGGGCGGCGCCGGTCTCGGCGTCCACCAGGTAGTGGCAGCGCTTGACCGCGATCACGCTGTAGCGGTCGGGGTCGGTCAGGAACCGTTCGGCCAGGACCTGTTCGGCCCACCGGCGCTCCTCCACCGAGGAGCCGGTGGTGACCGCGTCCGCCTCACGGCAGACCGAGGCCGAGCTGACCTTGAGCAGGGTCCCGTCCCCCGGCGGCAGCAGCCAGGCCAGGCCCGAGGTGCCGATCCGGCCGATCCCCGGGGTGTTCTCCCAGGCCGACGCCAGCTGCTCCGGCGGCTTGAGGTAGACCAGGGTCTGCCGGTGGAGCACCATCGGCAGGTCGACCAGGTCCTTGGACCAGGGGCCGGTGGCGACCAGGGTGAGGTCGGAGTCCAGGAACTCCGCATCGGGCAGGTACACCCGGCCGGTCTCCGGATCCACCGCCTTGACCTGCTGCCAGGGCCGGAGGGTGACGTTCGGCTGCTCGTTCAGCCAGCGGACGAGCACCTGCAGCGCGTGGTCGGCGAGCAGGACGCCGCCGTGGCGTTCCAGCACCCCGACGGTGTTCTCGGGGAAGCGGACGTGGGGTACGGAGTCCGGGTCGACCACGCTGACGGGCAGGTCGGCGGCGGCCGCGGCGGCCATCACCTCGTCCACCTCGTCGGCGGCCCAGGCGGTGATCATGCCCACCCGGCGGTAGAACTTGGACCCGGTCAGGGCCTCCAGCGCCATCCAGCGGCGGTGTGCCACCGCTACCCGCCGGGAGGCGGCGCGGTCGGTCAGGTCGAGGGCGCGGACGGCGCGGTGCTGGTCGAAGGAGGTGGAGCCGGGGTTCGGGATCGCGTCCCGGTCGAGGACCGTGACGTGGTGTCCCGCCAGTGCGCAGCGCACCGCCGAGAGCAGTCCGGTCACCCCGGCGCCGACCACCACTACGCGTCGTCTGTCGGTGGCCATCTACATCGCCTCGCCGTCCAGCCGCGGCAGCCGGCCCACGGTGATCTCGGTCGTCGGGTCGTCCCGTGTCAGCCGGGTGTCGACGCCGGCGCGTTCGGCGAGGTCGATCAGGATGGGGGCGGCGCCGCGCAGGACGGTCCGCACCTGGTGGAAGAAGTCGCCGGCCTGCGCGTCGGTCACTTCCCAGCGGTCCAGTCGGCCCAGCTGTTCGGCGAGTGTCTCCGCCGCCCGGCCGAGGCTGAAGGTGCCGAGTTCGTAGGTGGCGGCGAACCGTTCGGTGATGCGGGCGGCGGCCTCACGGGAGGCGGCGGAGACCGGCAGGGTCTGCCCGGTCCAGCGTTCGGCCTTGGCGGCCACCCGGTTCCACGGTTCGACCAGCCGGGCTCCGGTGACGGCGGCCAGGGCCGACCAGCCGAAGTTGGTGCGCTGGTTCTCGGGGCTGGTGGCGGCCAGGTGGTAGCGGCCGATGTCCCGCGGCAGTCTGTCCGCGAGCTCCTGGCCCCAGACCAGATGGCCCCGGCTGGTGGAGAACTTCTGGTGCTCCAGTTCGTAGAACTCGTTGGTGACGAAGCCGGCGGGCAGGGCGTACCGGTCGTGCAGGGCGAGCAGCATGGCCGCCCCCGCGATGGCGAACGGGAAGGTGTTGTCGAAGCCGAGGAAGTAGACGACCTCGGTGTCGGACTCCGGCCACCACAGCTGGTCGTCCTCGGCCAGCACCTCGCCGCGTGTCTCGGCGGACAGGCCGGTGGTGTAGATGGACCAGGCCATCGTCTCGGCGTTGGGGTTGACGCACTGTCCGGCGACCTCGGGGAAGGGGGCGGGGATGCCCCAGGAGATCGGGTAGGTGAGGGGGAAGTCCGGCAGCGGACGGGACAGCATCTCCTCGACGGCCTGGGCCATGTGCGGCCGCAGCGCGGCGCCGGTGGTGGCGAAGTACTCCCGCAGCCGGCCCCGGTACTCCTCCAGCGGCAGCACCAGCACCGGGATCTCATGCCATTCCAGGACCTCCTCGGGGTTCTCGGTGGAGCGGGCGTCGATCAGGTCGCCGGCGGCCAGCGGATGGCCGCAGCTCTCGCAGAGGCCGGCGCAGCCCTCGGCCAGGCAGTTCGGGCAGCCGCCCTTGACGAAGCCGTCGACCAGGTACTGTCCGGTGCTCGGCGCGTAGGGGAACAGGGTGGGCCGCAGGACCAGCTTTCCCTCGTCGTGGAGCCGGCTGACGAACCGCAGCACCTGCTTGGTGAAGCGCTCCTCGTCCCGGGTGAAGCCGTCCACCGCGATACCCATCGCGGCGAGGGTGGCCTCGATCTTGGCGGTGGAGTCGGCGACCAGGGCCTCGGGGGTGGTGCCCAGCCGACGGGCGGTGGTGACCACGAAGGTGGAGGTGTCCTGGGCGCCGGTGCCGAAGACGGTCTCCCGGCCCACGGCACGCTGGTAGCGGGTGAAGACGTCGGCGGCCAGGAACGGACCGGCCAGATGACCGAGGTGCAGGTCGCCGTTGGCGGTCGGGGCGGGCGAGATCACCGCCACGCGCTTGCTCATGCTGTGCTCTCCTTCTGATGGCGGGTCAGGAAGCTTTCCGACATGTCGGTGTCCCACCAGATGCCGTAGTACTCGAAGTCCTCGGCGGAGCCGTTGACCACCTTGTGGTCGCAGCCCGGCGGCAGGTGGACGATGTCGCCGGCGGCGAACTCGCGCTCGGCGCCGTCCACGACCAGGGCGGCACGGCCGCTCAGCGCGATGAAGATCTCGTACTCGTGGTGGCTGTGCGGGGTGGACTCACCCCCGGCCCGGACCACGCACCAGGCGCCCTCGAAGGGGGCGTTGAGCGCGTCCCAGGGCTGCAGGCGTTCGCCCTCGATGCCGTAGGCGGGGGTCAGATTGGCGCGGTCCAGTCGACGGATCTCCATCAGCGGACCCCGGTCGTGGCGCCGACGCTGCGGCGGTCCAGCAGGTCGGTGGTGATCTCGTGCGAGCGTTGTGCGAGCACGCTCAGCAGCGAGTCGGAGATGCCGTGGGTGCGCTCGTTGAAGCCCTGCAGATAGAGACCGGCGCGTGCCTCGCCGAGGTCCACCCGGTAGCGGCGGTTCACCTCGACCTGGTCGACGCCCACCTGGTCGGCCAGACTGCGGACCATCGCGGGCATGCGCTGGTCGTAGCCGGTGCCGAGCAGGACCAGGTCGCAGCGGAGGATCTCGACGCGGCCGGTCCTGCGGTCGCGCAGTTCGAGGACGACCTCGCCGTCCTCCTCGCGGGCCGCGATCACCTCGGTCATCGACCGGACGGCGGAGCGCTGCGAGCCCGTCAGCTTCTGCTCGTAGAGCTTCATGTACATCTCGTCCAGGAACGGCGCCGCCAGACCCGCGTAGTTGGTGAGGTGGACCTCGTCCAGGATCTGCTTGCGGGCGTCCGGGGAGCTGCCGTGGAACTCGTCGATGAAGGACGGGAAGAACAGCTCGTTGACGAACTTGCTGGTCTGGTAGTTCATCAGGCCGATCGAGCGGTGCACCAGGGTCGGCTGACTGAGCGGCAGGTCCTGGTGGACGGCGACGAACATCTCGGCGGCGCTCTGCGCGGCACCGATCACCACCACCCGTACCGGGCGGTCGATCGGGTACTGGGCGATACGGGTGGAGTACTGGGTGCTGTGGATCAGCCGGTCGTGCGGCAGGCCGGCGAACTCCGCGGGGATGTTGGCGTCGCGGCCGGTGCCGACCACCAGGTCGCGGGCGTCCACGGTGTCGCCGTCGGTCAGGGTGACGCGCCAGCCGATCACGGTGCCGTCGTCGGCCTTGCGCGGGGCCACGCTCTGGGCCCGGGAGTTGTAGCGGACTCCCACGTGGTCCAGGGAGTTGGCCACCCACTGCAGGTACTCGGAGATCTCCCGGCGGAAGGGGTTGAAGGTGCCGAGGTTGACGAACTCGTCGAGCCGGCCCTTGGCGTGCAGGAAGGAGAGGAAGGAGAACCGGCTCTGGGGGTTGCGCAGCGTCACCAGGTCCTTGACGAAGGAGACCTGGCTGCGGGCGAACGGCAGCAGCAGGTTGCGCTGCCACACCACGTCGTGGTGCTGCTCCAGTATCAGCGTGTCGGACGCCAGCCCGGTCGCGCCGGACTCCTCGATCGCCACCGCCAGGGCCAGGTTGGAGGGGCCGGCGCCGATCGCCAGGACCTCGACCTCGTGGTTAGTCATGCTCAGCCTCTCGTGACTCGTCCTACCGCTCGTTCGAGCGAGCAGGTGAACGGTCCGTCGTGCTGTTCGGATCCGTTCGATAGGACGAGTACAACGAGGTCGGCTGTTGATCGACAGGCTTGTCCGGAGCGCACAATCAACGGGCGCCGGACCGGAGTTGATCGGAAGGTCAGGTCAGCTGCCGGGACTCCGCCCTGGGCCGGATGCGGGGGAACGGCACCGAACGACGAGGCAGCAGGTTGTGGGCCGGATCGCGGTCGGCGACGAAGGCCCGCGCCAGGGGGTCGAGCCGGTACGAGCCGAACCGTTCGGTGGTCCGGAGCATGCCTGCCTCGACCAACTCGTCGATCAATTGATCGGCTCCGGCCAGGATTGATTCGTCGCCCCGCAGCTCCGGCTGCGGCAGGTTCGCCAGCCGGTCGAGCAGGTCCGAGGCCGGGTCGCCGAGTTGGACGTGGGCCGAGTTGAGGATCTCGCGCATGGAGAGGTCACCGACGCTCAGCCAGTCCAGCAGCGCCTCCGGGCGGTCCAGCCGGCCCACGGCGCCGCGCAGCGACAGTTCGGGACGGGCGAGCAGCTTGCGGGTGGCGATGTCCAGCGCCAGCGGCAGGTCGCCGCAGAGTTCGGCCAACCGGTCGGCGCTCGCCGGGTCGGCCTGGGCGCGCTCCGGCAGTCCCCGGGCGATCAGGGCGACGGAGTCGGCGCGCGGCAGCGGCTCCAGCCGGACCCGCTGGACGTCGCGCAGGCCGAGCAGCGAGGAGCGGCTGACGACGACGGTGGTGCTGGTGGAGGAGTCGACCAGCAGCGGGCGGACCTGCCGCTCGCAGTGCACGTTCTCCAGCAGGACGAGCACCCTGCGCTGGGCGAGCAACGAGCGGTAGAGCCCGGCCCGTTGGTCCACCGTCGCCGGTATTCGCTCCTCGGGCACCCCGAGGGCCGCGAGGAAGCCGCCGATCAGGGAGGACACGTCGTACCCTCCCTCGGGCACCGGGCCGACGACGGCGTAGAGCTGGCCGTCCACCATGTCGGGGGCCAGGTCGTGCGCGTGCTGCAGGGCCAGTTCGCTCTTTCCGACACCGATCGGGCCGCTGATCAGCACCGGACCGGCCGGGGCGGCGGCGAGCCGGGCCAGTTCCTCGGCGCGGCCCGCCGATCCCTGCGGGCGGGGCGGCAGTTGGAAGGGCTTCGGCAGGGTCGGCGTCGGGCCCTGCGGGTCCGGGGGTACGGCCCCGGCCGCCGCTTCGGAGGGCGGCGGCGCGGCGGGGCGCGGTGGCGTCACCGGGACCCCGCTGCCGGCCGCCGCCAGCCAGCGCCGGCGCCATTCCTCACGGTCACCGTCGCAGGCGGCCACATACGCCAGGGCGACCTGCAGCGTGGGCAGCCGGTGCCCGTTCGCCGCGCTGGACAGGACCGAGGCCGAGTACATGGCGGACTTGGCCATGTCCCGGTACGTCGGACTGCCGGCCTCGATCCGTAGTCGGCGCAGCCGGCCGGCGAAGTCCGCGACCGCTCCGCCCGCGGCGTCCACCGGTTTCTCCGGTCTCCCCATTTCCATCCCCTAGATCTCTCGTATACGTATCGGATGGGCTCGTATACCTGTGGAAAGCGCGAGGGGCGGACCAGTCCGGTGTCACCGACCGACCCGCGCCCCCGTGCGCGGGTATGTCTTCGGGCCGCGCGGTTCTCCCGTGGGTCTCCCGCCGTCTCAGCGGCTGAAGCTGCTGTTCACCGCGCCGAAGTCGAGCGCGTCGGCCAGCACGTCGTACGTGCCCTTGCCGACCATCTCGGCGGCGGCCCGCTGGGCCACCGTGTAGGCGGCCTGGGCGATGGCGGTGCCGACGCTGACCCGGCGTACGCCGACCGCCTCGAACTCCGCCACCGTCGGCGCGCCCGGCCCGGCCATCACGTTGACCGGCAGCGGCTGGCCCTTGACCAGCTCGGCGATCACCGTGAGGTCGAGCAGGCCCGGCACGAACAGGACGTCCGCCCCGGCTTCGGCGCAGGCCGTGGCGCGGGCCAGTACGTCGGCCTGCCGGCCCTCGGGCGCGCCGATCTGGAAGAGGAAGACGTCGGTGCGCAGGTTGATCACCAGCTCGGGCAGCCCGGCGCGCTCCGCGGCCTGCCGCGCGGCACGGATCCTGGCCGCCTGCTCCTCGGCCGAGAACAGCTCGCCGCTCGGCTTGGAGTCCTCCAGGTTCACGCCGACGACGCCCGCCCCGATCATGGCGGTGACGGTCTCCGCCACGTCCTCGGGGGCGGCTCCGTACCCACCCTCGATGTCGGCGGTCACCGGGACGTCCACGGCGTCGACGATGCGGCGCACCAGGGTCGTCATCTCGTCGCGGGTGAGGGCCTGCTGGTCGGGCTTGCCCGCCGACCAGGACACGCCGCCGCTGGTGGTGGCGATGGCCTTGGCGCCGCCCTGGGCGATGAGCGCCGCGCTGCCGGCGTCCCAGGCGTTCGGCAGCACCAGTACGCCCTTCTCGTGCAGTTCGCGGAGGAGGACGGCCTTGACCTGCTGGTTGTTCGCCATGACGGCACCTTTCACAAAAGAGGATCTACTCAACATGCTTCCCTAAACGGGAATTACGGTCGACGGAACCGGGGTGACTCCGTCAGGTCGTGACCCGCGACCGGGGG
Organism: Streptomyces bottropensis ATCC 25435; assembly: GCF_000383595.1. Taxonomy (NCBI): domain Bacteria; kingdom Bacillati; phylum Actinomycetota; class Actinomycetes; order Kitasatosporales; family Streptomycetaceae; genus Streptomyces; species Streptomyces bottropensis. The sequence continues at coordinate 6,179,703 of NZ_KB911581.1, forward strand.
CTCGGGCCCGGACCGGTGGGGGGGACCCGTGGTGGGACCCGTGGCCCGTCCGTGAGTCCGGGGTGGCGCCTCCGTGGAGCACAGTGGGGCGCCACCCCGGTTCGAGAGGGGACGGACAGGAAGGGGGACGGACAGGTGGAGAGGGACAGGAAGGGGGAGGGACGAGGAGGGGACGGATCTGAGGGAACGGATGTGAGGGGACGGGTCTGAGGGAACTGCTCGGAGAGAACTGATCGGAGGGGCTCTGGAAGGACGGTCTGACGCGGAGGGATCGCGGGCGTCAAACGACCGCGGGCTCCTGCAGCAGCGTCTTCTCGGGCTCCGGACGCTTCATCGATATGGACATGAACGCCGCGCCGATGCTGAGGGCACCGGCGACGTACCACGCGGGCGCGTAGCTGCCGAAACCGTCGCGGGTGAGGCCGGCCGCGGTGGCGGCGAAGGCGGCACCGAGCTGGTGGGCGGCGAAGATCCAGCCGAACACGATCGGCGCGGACATGCCGAAGTACTCCCGGCACAGGGCGACGGTCGGTGGCACGGTGGCGATGAAGTCGAGTCCGTAGAAGATGACGAACACGAGCATGAAGCCGGTGACCTGCTCGCTGAACAGCTGCGGCAGGATCAGCAGCGACACCCCGCGCAGCGCGTAGTAGGCGAGCAGCAGGATCCGGGAGTCGTAGCGGTCGCTGAGCCAGCCGGACAGGACCGTGCCGATGAGGTCGAAGATCCCGATGAGGGCGAGCAGCCCGGCGGCGGTGACCGTCGGCATGCCGTGGTCGTGGGCGGCGGGGATGAAGTGGGTGTTGACCAGCCCGTTGCTGGTGGCGCCGCAGATCGCGAACGCCATGGCGAGGAACCAGAACGCCTTGGTGCGGGCGGCGCTCTTCAGGCCGTCGATGGCGAGCCGCGCCGCGTTGTTGACGGCGGGCGGCGCGGGGACGATCTCGTCGGCGCCGTACGGCGGGATCCCGACGTCGGCGGGGTGCTCGCGGAAGAAGAGCAGCACGAGCGGCACCGTGGAGAAGGCCACCACGGCGACCACGATCGCCGCGGTCCGCCAGCCGCCCGGCGCCTCGGAGAGCTTCGCCACCAGCGGCAGGAACACCAGCGAACCGGTGGCACCGCCCGCCGAGAGCAGACCGGTGACCAGGCCCTGCTGCTTGACGAACCAACGGGTGCCGATCGTGGCGACGAAGCCGAGGGAGATGGCGCCGGCGCCCAGGCCGACCATCACGCCCCAGAGCATCACCAGCTGCCAGGACGCGGTCATGAAGACGGTCAGGCCGCTGCCCAGGGCGATCAGGGCCATGGCGCTCGCGGTCACCTTGCGCACGCCGAAGCGTTCCATCAGCGCGGCGGCGAAGGGCGCGGTGACGCCGTAGAGGGCGAGGTTGACGGACATGGCGAAACCGATGGTCCCGTTGGACCATCCGAATTCACGATGCAGCGGCTCCACCAGGGCTCCGGGGGTCGCCCGGAACCCAGCCGCCGCGACCAGCGCGACGAATCCGATGGCCGCGATCATCCACGGCCACATGAACTTGTGACGAATCATTCGCCCAGCGTGGTCGACTCCCGACCGCCCGGAAAGCGGAGCGCGGACACCTTGTCAGGTCCGCGCTTTCCATCGCCCGAGCGGGAGTTCAGCCTCCGATCGTGACCCGCCGCTTCTCGGTCGTCTGGTCGATGTCGGACGAGCGCACGGTCAGCGACACCGTCCACCTGCCCGCCAGCGGGAGCCGGACCTCGCCCACCCGGCGTCCGGCGCCGTCCGGTCGGAGCGTCACGCCCAGCGGTCCGAGGTTCTCGGCGGGCAGGGTGAAGGCCAGGGCGGCCTCGGGCACGTCCGCCGGGCGTCCGTCGGCCCCGGTCAGCCGCAGCTCTACGGTGCGGCCGCCGGTCGCCGCCGGGACGAGGCTCACCGTCGCCGTGCCCTGCGCGTTCGCGGTCCGGCCGCCCGTGTCGAACGGGATCGTCAGCGTGAGGGTGCGGTCCGGCGCGGCGCTCGCGGCCGAAGCGGCGGGGTCGCGCGGAGCGGACCCGGCCGCGCTCGCCGTGCGGGCCGGCGGTGTGGAGGTGAGCATCGTGGTCACCACGAGGACCGCCACGGCCAGAGCCGACTCCGCCAGGACGGAACGGCGCAGGCCCACCCGCGCGGAGTGGCCCCCGGTTCGCGACGATGCCTCAGCCGCCATGGGGGTGGCGGGAGTTCCCGCCTCAGCCGCCGAGAGGGCGGCGGGAGTTCCCGCCTCAGCGGCCGCGAGGGTGACGGAAGTTCCCCCCTCAGCCGCCATGGGGGTGGCGGACGTTCCCGCCTCAGCCGCCGTGAGGGTGCCGGGAGTTCCCCCCTCGGTCGCCGTGAAGGTGGCGGGAGTTCCCACCTCAGCCGTCATGGGGGTGGCGGAAGTTCCCGTCTCCGCCTCGGAGCGCAGGAGGGCGAGGCGGGAGCGGGAGAACCATGCCGCCCCGAGCATCAGGGCCACGCATCCGGCCTTGATCAGCAGCAGGCGCCCGTACTCGGTGTCGAACAGCGCTTCCCAGGAGCCCACTCCGCGCCACGACTGGTACAGCCCCGTCAGAACCAGGACCGTCACCGAGCCGACGGCCACCAGCGAGAAGCGCTCCACCGCGGCGGGCGTGAGCCCTCGGCGGAGCCCGACGGCCAGCGTCACCAGCCCGCCCAGCCAGGCCGCCATCGCCAGCAGATGCAGCGCGGTCGTCGGCAGGGCCAGCCAGACCTGGGCGCCCTCGGAGGCGTGGTTCGTCATGACCCAGGTCGCCGACAGGCCGACCGCCAGCAACAGCCCGACCGCGCCGAGACGACTCCGGGACCAGGACCGCTCCGTCGCGTCGTCGTCGGACTGCGCCTGCCCCTGCGACAGCGGCTCTGACCGGCCCTGCCTCCGGGCCTGGCCCAACTGCCCCACCAGCAGCACCAGATACACACCGCACGCGGCGAGCAGCAGCAGGCGGATCGCCAGCGCGACATAGATCCGCTCGTCCACGGGGACATGGGCTTCCGTCGGCACGGCATCCGTCGACGGCGTGATGCCACTGCCCTGTTCGTAGGGGCCGCGCAGCATCATCAGCACGATGGTGGAGCCCAGCAGACCGATCCAGCCGGCCGCCAGCAGCCCCTGCACCCGCCGGACCGCCGCGCCCGCCGGCCAGCAGACCAGGACGAACGCCACCGCCCCCGCCAGCAGCGCGAACGCGGCGTACGCGACCGCGCGACCGGTGCCGTACAGGAAGGCGATCAGGCCGTCCGTCCGGGTGCCCTGGAGTTCCGCGACGGAGACGGAGCTGGCGGACGGCTTTCCGACGGAGAACGTGAAGGCGCCGCCCCCTGGGTGCGAGTCCGCGAAGATCACCTGCCAGGCCACCGTGTAGGTGCCGTCCGCGAGACCGTCGCGCAATTTCACCCGTGCGGTCTCGGGCCGGCCGGCGGCGTGTCCCGGGGTACCCGTGTCGACCCGCTCGCCCGCCGGATCGAGGACCCGGAGCGAGTCGGCGGGCAGCGTCACGCCCTCGCTGAAGGTGAGTGTGACGGCGGACGGCTGCCTCGGCACGACCGAGTCCGGCGCCGGGTCGGTGGAGTCGAGCTCCGCGTGGGCGGCCGCGGTACCGGCCCCGCCCAGCACGATCAGCACGGCGGCGAGCACCGCCGTCAGCGCGCCGAGAGCCCGGCGCACCCGCGCGGATCCCCTGTTCATACCTGCCTGCTCCCCCATCGGTGGGCGATCGGCCCGCCCCGCTCACCGGCGGGGAGGGACGACGAACGTGTGCGTGCGGACGGCCGTTTCATGCGTGCGGACGGCCGTGCGGACGGCCGTGCGGACCCGGTCCCCGGTGCGCACGGCCCCGACATCATGAACCCTGCCGCGCCGGCGGGTTGTCGAGCGTCAGGGCGGTGCAGCGGACCCCGCCGCCGCCCTTGGCCAGTTCGGTCGTGTCGAGTTCGACCACGTCGAGGCCTCGGTCGCGCAGTGCGGCGGCGAGCAGCGGCGCGCCCCGCGTCATGGTCACGGTGGTGCCGTCGCTGACCAGGTTCAGCGCGAACCTCGCGGCCTCCTCGGCGGACACCTCGACCAGGTCGGCCCCGAGGCCGCGCAGGGTCCGCAGGCTGGGTGCGTCGAGGGCGTCCGGGCAGTACGCCAGCAGGCCCGGGGCGATGACACCGACGGCCAGGTCGAGGTCGTACCAGCGGCAGCCCGCCGTACGCAGCGGCACCACCTCGTAGTCGAGTTCGCGGGCCAGCACCCGGAGCATCCGCTCGTCGGTGCGCTGGCCGTACGCGGTGAGCAGCTGGTCGCCGTAGGCCAGCGCGTCGCCCTGCCCGCTGAACGCGTAGGGCGCCTCGATGACCTCGAACCCCCGGTCGGCCAGCCATTCCGCGAAGTATGGCACCTCGGCCTTGCGTTCGGGCGGGGGGCTGCCGAGCAGGGCCCGCTCGCCGCGGACGACGGCGGCGTTGGCGGTGAACACCATGTCCGGGCAGTCGGGTGCGGAAGGCACGTACTCCACCTTGCGGCCGGCCGCGAGGTGCGCGGCCACGATGGCCTGGTGCTCGGCGTGCGCCGCCTGGATGTCGGGCTGGACGGCCGTGTCCATGTAGGGGTTGATCTCGTAGTCGACCCGGAAGTGGCTCACGTCGGATACAAGCAGTTCGCTGTTCACGGTGCCCTTTCTGGTGGTCTGCCGGAGCGGCCCGGTCGGCCGGGCCCCGTACGTCTCGCGCGTCCGCGTCGGACCAGGTCGACGGTGTGTTCGGTCCGGTCCTCGTGGGGTGATCGGCGTCCGCGTACCTCCGAGTCCAACAGGAGGCCGAATTGACCGGGAGCTTTGAACGGCGAAAGCAATCAAGTCCGCGGCGGGGTCCGTTCTTTCGCCGCCGGAGGTCTGTTCAATCGCCGCCGGGGGTCTGTTCATTCGCCGCCTGGCGTCCGTTCCTTCGCCGCCGGGGGCCTCTTCCGTCCGTCCGCCGTCACGGGCCTGCGGGAACACGCGCGCGACGACGTGGCGCGCGCGAAGCACGGGCAGGGGCGTCGGCGCGCGCGAAAGGTACGGACTTGACGGAGTCCGCCCGGCACTTCCGGAGAAGGGGATCGGGCCGGTCGCCGGTCGCGGAGTATTCAAGGCGTCGGTTCCGAACGGCTTCGCTTTCCGGCGTACGACGAAGTCCCGTGGAAACCGGCGGAGTCGACCGCCGCGCGGTTGATCGCCCGTGCCACGACAGCGCACTCGGCGAGAGTCAGCCGTCCGCGCGGCGCGGGGAGCGGTGCGGCGTATCGGACACGCCCTCTCAGAGACGGTGAACCATTCACGACCACGGAGGTTCTTGGTGACCAGCGACGCGATCGCGACCCGACCGGCCGCAGGCGGGCCGGCCCTGTTGGAGGACCGGGGGGAGCTCTGGCGGGCCCTGCCCGCACGGCAGCAGCCCGAATGGGAGAACCTCGACCTCCTGGCCACAGTCACGTTCGAACTCGCCGACCGGCCGGGGCTGGTGACCGCCGGGGAGGTGGCCGAACTGCGCGGCCTGCTGGCCCAGGTGGTGGCCGGACGGTTCCAGGTGGTCCAGGCGGGGGACTGCGCGGAGGACCCGGCCGAGTGCGAGCCCGGCCATGTCACCCGCAAGGTGGCGCTGCTGGAGGCGCTCGCCGGGGTGATGTCCATGAACACCCTGCTGCCCACGCTCAGGGTCGGCCGGATGGCGGGCCAGTTCGCCAAGCCGCGCTCCCGCCCCACCGAGCTGGTGGACGGCGTCGAACTGCCGGTCTACCGGGGCCACATGGTCAACGGCCCCGAGCCGGACGCGCGGTCACGGCGCCCCGACCCGCGCCGGCTGCGCTCGGGCTACGACGCGGCGAGCCGGGCCATGGAGGCGCTGCGGTCCCGGATCGCCCTGCAGCCCCCGGCCTTCGTCACCCCGGTGTGGACCAGCCACGAGGCGCTGCTGCTCGACTACGAGGCGCCGCTGATCCGCGACGACGAGACAGGCCGGCGCTATCTCGCCTCGACCCACTGGCCGTGGATCGGCTACCGCACCAACCAGTTGGACGGTGCCCATGTGGCGCTGCTGGCGTCCGTGGCCAACCCGGTGGCCTCCAAGGTCGGTGCGGACATGCGGGTCGAGGACCTGCTGGCCCTGTGCGAACGGCTCGACCCCGACCGCGAGCCGGGCCGTCTCACCCTGATCGCGAGGATGGGCGCGGACGCGGTGGCCGACCGGCTGCCCGCCATGGCCGCGGCCGTGCGCGACGCGGGGCACCCGGTGGTCTGGCTGTCGGACCCGATGCACGGCAACACGATCAGCGGGCCGGGCGGCCTGAAGACCAGGCTCGTGGAGAGCGTGATCCGTGAGGTGCGGGAGTTCCAGAAGGCGATCGACGAGGCCGGCGCGGTCGTGGGCGGTCTGCATCTGGAGACCACCCCCGACGACGTCGTCGAGTGCGTCGACGACGCGCGATCCGTCGAATCCCTCGGGGACCGGTACACGAGTCTGTGCGATCCGCGGCTGAATCCGGCGCAGGCACTGGAGGTCGCCGCCGCCTGGCAGGGCCGGTCGCTGCTGCGCTGACGCGCCGCGTTCCGGTCCCACCGCGAAACCCCTGGTCGGCCGTGGCCGATCGTCGTCGATCTTTGGATTCGTCATGGATGTCGATGGAATAGAGGACAGGGTCGCCCTGGTCACGGGGGCAGCCGGTGGCATGGGCGAGGCCGTGGTGCGTACCCTCGCCGCGCACGGTGCCGTGGTCGCGATGCTCGACCGGAACGCGGACCGGCTGGAGGAACTGGCCGCACGGGTGCGGGACTCGGGCGGGCGGGCGGAGGCGTTCCCCGCCGACGTGACGGACAGCGCCGCCGTCGAGGCCGTCGTCGAACTGGTGGAACGGCGCCTCGGTCCGCTGGACCACCTCGTCAACGGTGCAGGCGTGTTGCGGCCGGGGCGGACGTGGGCCCTCACCGACGAGGACTGGGCGGCCACCTTCGCGGTGAACACCGCGGGTGTCTTCCATGTCTCGCGCGCCGTGGTCAGCCGCATGATCGAACGCCGGCGGGGCGCCATCGTGACGGTGGCGTCCAACGCGTCCGGCACCCCCCGGGTGGACATGGCCGCGTACGCGGCGTCCAAGGCCGCCTCGACCATGTTCACCAAGTGTCTGGGCCTGGAGGTGTCGCGTTTCGGTATCCGCTGCAACGTGGTGGCACCCGGTTCCACCGACACCCCGATGCTGACCGCGCTCTGGGACGAGGGCGCCGAACGGGCGTCGATCGACGGCGTCGCGTCCGCGTTCCGCGTCGGCATCCCGCTGGGGCGCATCGCACGGCCCCAGCACATCGCCGACGCGGTGGTGTTCCTGCTCTCCGACCGGGCCGCCCACATCACGATGCAGGACCTGACCGTCGACGGCGGCGCGGCGCTCGGTCACTAGGGGGTCTTTCCGAAGTCCCCGCACAGCGCCCGCGTCGGCCGTCGCCTTCGAGGCGGTGTCGCGACGCCGCGGCGATCCATCACAAAGGCCCCGGGGGCGCGGGGTGGTGTGCGCGTCCGCAACCCGCCGTCCCCGGGGCCGCACCGGCTCCCAGAGAGGAGTTCCCGTATGGGAATCCCGGCCATCACGGCCTACCCGATGCCGACCGAGGACGAGTTGCCGCGGAACACCGTCCGGTGGACGGTGGACCCGCGGCGGGCGGTCCTGCTGATCCATGACATGCAGAAGTACTTCGTCGAGCCCTTCCCCGCCGGCCGGTCGCCGGTGACGGAACTGGTCGACCATGTCACCGCCCTGCGGGAGCGGTGCGCGGCGCTCGACGTCCCGGTCGCCTACACCACCCAGCCCGGCGGGATGACGGAGCAACAGCGCGGCCTGCTGCGGGACTTCTGGGGTTCCGGGATGACCGTCGCGCGGGAGCACCGTGAGGTGGTCGACCCGATCCGGCCCGGTACGGGCGACCTGGTGCTGACCAAGTGGCGCTACAGCGCCTTCCACCGCACCCGGCTCCTGGCGTCCATGCGGGAATGGGGGCGCGACCAGCTGATCGTGTGCGGTGTGTACGCCCATGTCGGAATCCTCATGACCAGCGCGGACGCCTTCGCCTCGGACATCCAGTCGTTCCTCGTCGCCGACGCCGTCGCCGACTTCACGCCCGAGCACCACCGGTTCGCCCTGCGCTACGCGGCCGAGCGGTGCGCGATGACGCTGACGACCGCGGCCGTCCTCGACCGGCTCTCCCCGGTGACGGACGGCGGACACGTCCGACAGGAGGCGGCGCCATGACGCAGGCAGTGCGCGACGACCCGTACGCCGCATCGCCGCTCGGGCGGATCCTGGCGGCGCCGCACCCGGAGTTCGCGTTGCTGCACCGGCCGCGGATCGGACCCGCCGACCGGATCGAGGTGCTGGTCGGTGACTCGGCCGAGGTGTCACGCCTGGCCGACATCCCCCTGCGGAGCGACACCGCCGGCCGGGCCCCGGGCACCGGGCGCGCGGAGCACGAGGTACTGGTCGTGATCCCCTACCGGCAGCTCTCCGAGCGCGGCTTCGAGGCGGTGGACGACGGGGCCCCGGTGATCACGCTGCGGATCCGTACGCAGGAGTCGCTCCCGCTCTCCGAGGCACTGGCGCAGCTGCCGGACGCCCGGATCGATCTGGCCGGAGGTGGCTTCGACATCGACGACGCGGCGTACGCGGACCTGGTCCGCCGCGTCGTCGAGGAGGAGATCGGCAACGGCGAGGGCGCCAACTTCGTGGTCAGACGGACCTTCGTCGCGGACATCTCCGACTATTCGCCACTGCTGGCCCTGGCGGTCTTCCGCCGTCTGCTGGAGCGGGAGCGGGGGGCGTACTGGACCTTCGTGGTCCACGCGGGCGGCAGGACGTTCGTCGGCGCGACCCCGGAGCGGCATCTGAGCCTGTCGGACGGGGTCGCGGTCATGAACCCGATCAGCGGCACCTACCGGTACCCGGCACAGGGCCCCACGCTGACCGGGGTGCTGTCCTTCCTGGCCGACGCCAAGGAGGCCGACGAGTTGTCGATGGTCGTCGACGAGGAACTGAAGATGATGGCCCGAGTCAGCGACTTCGGGGTCCGGGCGAAGGGTCCGCGTCTCGTCGAGATGGCCGGTCTGGCGCACACGGAGTACGTCGTGGAGGGCCGGGCGACCGCCGACGTCCGCGACGTCCTGCGGGAGACCCTGTTCGCGCCGACGGTGACCGGCAGTCCGCTGGAGAGCGCGGCCAAGGTCGTCCGCAGATTCGAGCCGCACGGCCGCGGCTACTACAGCGGTGTGCTGGCGCTCATCGGCCGCGACGCCGAGGGCGGCCGTACGCTGGACTCCTCCATCCTGATCAGGACCGCCGTCATCGACGCGGCCGGCCGGATGACCCTCGGCGTGGGCGCCACCCTGGTCCGCGACTCCGATCCGTGGGCCGAGGCGGCCGAGACCAGGGCGAAGGCGGCAGGACTGCTGTCCGCCCTCGGTCACGCGCCCGGCCCCGAGCCGACCGCACCGCCCGCGGGTCCGGGTTCGCGGCCGGCGTCGTTCGCCCGGCATCCCGACGTCCTCGCCGCTCTGCGACAGCGCAACAGCGCCCTCTCCTCCTTCTGGCTCGGGGACACCGGACCGAGGGCCCACCCGGTGCCCGCGCTCGTCGACCGGAGGGTGCTGGTGGTGGACGCGGAGGACACCTTCACCGCGATGTGGGACCACCAACTGCGCGCGCTGGGACCGGTGGTGACCGTGCGCCGCTTCGACGACGCGTACGACCCCGACGCCTACGACCTCGTCGTGCTCGGGCCGGGGCCCGGGGACCCCAGGCGGACGCGGCACCCGAAGATCGCCCGTCTGCGCGCGCTCACGCGCCGGCTGCTGGACGAGGGGCGGCCGTTTCTGTCGGTGTGTCTGAGCCACCAGGTACTGAGCGGTCTCCTCGGCCTCGACCTGGTCCGCAAGGACCACCCCGACCAGGGGGTGCAGAGAAAGATCGATCTGTTCGGCCGGCTCGAACTGGTCGGCTTCTACAACACCTTCGCCGCCCGCGCGGACACGGATCTGATCGTCGCCCCCGGGGTGGCGGACGCCGTGGAGGTGTGCCGGGACCAGGAGAACGGCCAGGTGCATGCCTTGCGCGGGCCGGGTTTCCGCTCGGTGCAGTTCCACCCGGAGTCGGTGCTCAGCCAGAACGGCCTGAGCGTCATGGCCGATCTGCTCACCTCCCTCCTGGAGGAGCGCCCCTCGCGTCCGGACCGGATCCGCACCGGCCCGCGCGCGGAACGACGGGATCTTCACGCCCCCGCTCACTAGGATGACCCCGCCGACTGAAGGGGGAAGGGCATGACGGGCGGACGGCTCCGGCATCTGCGTGCGGCTGCGGTGAACATCGACGGGGTGATGCTGAACGACACGTTCAGTCCGGTGATCCACCACTTCATCGTCAGCCGTGGCGGTGTCTACACGGCCGAGCTGGAACGGCGGATCTTCTCCCAACGGCAGGCCGAGGCCGCGCGGGTGATCGCCGAGGCGGCGGGCGTGGCCTGGTCCCCGGAGAAGGTCCTGGAGGTGTACTTCCGCGAACGGGCCGAGTACGTCGAGCGTCACGGGGTGCGGATTCTCGACGGAGCGCTCGCCATGGTCGGACTGCTCCGCGCCTCGGGACTGCGGACGGTCTGCTACGGCGGCCTCGACCGCTCCCACTTCGACAGCGCTCTCGGCGAGCACGCCGGCCTCTTCGACGACCCCGGGTACGTGTGCACCGACGCCTACCGCCCCGGGATCCGCGAGCTCGTCACCGAGACGTTCGGGCTCCGGCCCGACCAGGTGCTCGTCATCGACGACGTGGCACGGGTCGCCGAGACGGCCCGCGGTCTCGGGGTGCCCTTCGTCGGCAGCCCCAGCGACTTCGAGCACGGCTTCCAGCGGGAGGCGATGCGCGCGGTGGGCGTACGGCATCTGGTGCGGTCACCGGCCGAGATCGGGGTGGACCTGCTGCGCACCCTGGACGCCGAGGCGGCGGACGGGACCTGCTGGCAGGACCGATAAACGAAGTATCTTGCGGCTTCGACCAATTGATAGACGCGATTCCGTTCTGTGACGTCCCCATTGCGCTATGAAGTGGGCATGACATCTTCAGGGAACGGACTTCTCGCCGACAAGGTGGCGCTCATCACGGGTGCGAGCAGCGGCATCGGTGCCGCCGCCGCCCGGGTCTTCGCACGTGAAGGCGCCCGTGTGCTGCTCGTCGCCCGACGGGAGAGACAACTGGCCGACCTGGTCGACGCCTTGCAGTCCGAGGGACACAAGGCCCGCTACGCGGTCGCCGACGTGGCGCACGGCGCCGAGGTGGCGGAGGCGGTACGGGCTGCCGTCGAGCACTTCGGGCGGCTGGACGTGGCCTTCAACAACGCCGGATACGGAGTGGAGCAGACCCCGCTCCATCTGATGGACGACGAGACATACGACCGGATCATGGACACGAACGTCCGCGGCGTCTGGAACTGCCTGCGCCACGAGATCACCGCGATGCTGGAGACGGGCGGCGGCTCCATCGTCAACACGAGCAGCGTGGGCGGCCTGGTGGCGACGCCGGTCGCGGCGCCGTACGTCACGTCCAAGCACGCGGTCGTCGGTCTGACCCGGGCGGCGGCCGCCGAGTACGCCGGCCAGGGGATCCGGGTCAACGCGGTGGCTCCGGGGACGACGCGCAGCGAGATGGTGGACGACTGGTTCCGCGACAACCCGGGCGTGGAGCCGATGCTCCATCAGCTCACCCCGCAGTCGCGCACGGCGGAGCCCGAGGAGATAGCCGAGGCGGCCGCCTGGCTGTGCAGCGACCGCTCCTCGTTCGCCACCGGTGTGATCCTGCCGGTGGACGGCGGGTTCACGATCCTCTGACCGGACGACGAACGGGGTTCCGCGTGGTGCGGAACCCCGTTCGTCGTGCTCCTCGCGTTCGTCTCGCCCTTCGCGTCCTCGTATTCATCGTGCTCATCGCGTTCGCCGTGCTCCTCGCGCTGCCCACGTCGCTCGCGTCCGGTGCTCGCCGCCGCCGCAGTGGCGCCGGGCGAGCCCGCCCCCCCAGGCGCCGGTCTACGCGGTGGGCACCGCAAGGACGATGGTGCTGGTGAACGCCGTACGACCGTCCTGTACGGCCCGCACGGACACGACCCTGACCGCCGGATCGGTCGACTCGCACTCCTCCGCCTCGATCAGGCAGGGCGTGTCGAACTCCACGTACCGCTCGAAGGAGTTCTCGGTGGAGATGGCCGTGCTGCCGGGGACGAGGACCCGCGTGACCTGCCGGGCGGCCTCCAGCAGCACCATCCCGGGGATGTGGTCGTTGGGGTGCTCGAAGAGGATGGGGTGACGCTGGTCCGCCCGCAGGAGCCACCGGCCCGGAGCGTCCCCCGGGGCGAGCACCACGTCCGGGGCGTAACGGCGGTCGACCAGCGCGGGCTCGACCGGTTCGGCCAGCGGCGTCTGCGTCCGGGCGTCCGGCGTCAGCCGCTCGCCGCGGATCCGGCTGTAGACCTGCGGCCGGAGCATGCTGGCCTTCGCCACGCCCGAGCCCACCGGCCGGCCGTCGCGCATGATCTCGACGTGGAAGTCCACCCCGGCCAACTGCCCGCCCCTGTGCCGGACGTTCGCGGTGGTGATGGACAGCGACAGCTCGGCCGGCGTCCCGAATATCTTCAACTGCTCGGGGTCACAGGTGTATTCGAGGCCGTTCAGGATGAAGTGGCTGTTGAGCGGAACACCGAACTCGGCGTGCGAGAGCAGGGTGCCGACCTGGCGGATGGTCTCCGCGACCAGCGTCGGGTCGTAGTGCTCCCCGCATGAGGACGTGAAGTAGCTGTGGGCGCGCGGCCATTGCGCGGAGGCCACGAAGCGGGTGTCGTCCAGGCGCTGCCACCCCGTCAGCAGCACCTCGGCCACGGCGGCGCGGTGGACGTACTCCTTGGGCACCGTGGTGGTGAACCTGGGCTGCTGCCCTCTCTGTGCCGGGATGAAGATCCTGGAGCTGGAATCGGAGCTGTTGGGCCGGTCGAGCAGCGGAAGCGGGGCTTCCAGTTCCACGTCGTTCTCAAGCATTGATACGGACATGTCCCCCCCAAAAGGAGATTCGAACCCCTGTCGGCTCCATCACAATACAGGTCAGCCGGTTTTTTTCCATCGTCTGAGGGCACCGACTTGATAAGTTGTCGTACCGGCCGTTCCGAGTACCGCTCCGGTCGGCGGTGGCATTACTCGAGCACAGGAGAAACCGCATGGCACAGCAGGCGCGAGCAGTGGAGACGAGGCGGCTCATCCTGCAGGGCGCGGCGTTGGTCTTCGACGAGATGGGCTACGACGCGGCGTCGATCAAGGAGATCCTGTCCAGGGTGTCGGTGACCAAGGGCGCCCTTTACTTCCACTTCCCGTCCAAGGAGGACCTGGCGCGCGGCGTGCTGGAGGAGCAGACGCTCCATCTGCACGTGTCACCCCAGACGTCCAAGTTGCAGGAGGTGATCGACCTGACCATGGCCGTCGCCCACGCACTGCCGAACGACGCGATGCTGCGCGCCGGGAGCCGTCTGGCGCTGGAGCGCGGGTCCATCGACTTCGCGTCGGACAGCCCCTTCCTGTCCTGGGCGAAGGTGTGCGAGCAACTGCTGGAGCAGGCCAGGCGCGACGGCGAGGTGCTGCCGCACGTCGACTGCCATGAGACGGCGGAGCTGATCGTCGGATCCTTCACCGGGATCCAGGCGTTCTCCCAGATCAGCTCGGCCCTGCTGGATCTGGAGACGCGGGTGTCGGCGATGTGGAAGCACATCCTGCCGTCCGTCGCCATCCCGGCCGCCCTCGCCCGCCTCGACACGGCCCCCGACCGCGGCGCCCGCCTGCAACAGGCACAGCAGGCACAGCAGGCAGCCGCCGTGTAGTGACCGCGGGGCTCGCAGCGACACCGAGCGACGCGCGGGCCCTCGATCAAGCCCGCGCGGGCGGGCGGGCGCAGCAGGTCACTCACCCCACCAGGACGGCCCCGCCCGCACCAGCGGCAGCGGCGGCCACCCGCCCGACCTCGTTCGGCGAGAGCGCCCAGCCTCCTTCGGCCAGGGCCGCGAGTCCCTGCATACGTCGGTGGCGACGCGGGGATCTCGGGCGCCCCGGAGCTGCCGCCGGGCGGCGTCATCCCACGCACAGGGCGGCGCGGGGGCGCTCACCTGGCCACGACGAGCGGGCGCACGGGCCGGCTCGCACGGCCCAGCGGACGGAACCCCCGGCCAGGCCGATCGGTAGCCGCCGCGCTCTCGACCGACCCGGCCGAGCGGGTGGGGACGCTCACCACGCAGCGACCGGCGCACGGGTCCCGGCACGCACGCACTCACGCACTCACGCACTCACGCACTCACGCACTCACGCACTCACGCACTCACGCACTCACGCACTCACGCAAGACAAGGCAACCCCCGCCGACACCCGAGCGGAAGCCGCCTGATCCTGGCCGCACCCCCACGAAGCAGCACGGGAGCCCTCCCCCACCGCGACCGGCCGTCGCACGGGCCCCACCCCTCCACCGAGCGGCGCGAGACCCCCGCCGACACCGAGCAGCGGCCGCCCCACCCCACCGCCGACCGACCCGGCAACCCGCCAGGCGCGTCGGCACACCCCATCACCAGGGCCGTTCCCGTCCCCCGGCGCCACCCAGAACCCCGTGAGACCTCGCCGCCCCGACCAACGGCGGGCGGCTGGCCCCACACCGGCCGGGCCGAGTCGGGACACACGCCCGGCGCCGATGAACAGCGCGCGGGCCCGCACCCCGCACCGTCCAGCCCCGCACCGTCCTGCCCCGCACCGCCCCCGCACGGGCCCTCAGCCCACGCCGGCCCGCCCCGGCGCGCCGGCCCGTTCCCCCGGGCGCCCGCGCTCTCTCGGTCCGGCGCCCCGTGGTGACGGCCCGCGCGGGGCCGGGAGCGTGGGTCGCCCGGAGGGGCGCAGGTCGCCGATCCGCTCCGGCGGCACGAGGGCGGGCAGCAGGGACTCCCATACGCCGGTGACGGTCGCCGCGGCCAGCCAGCTCCGGTCCTGGCGGGAGAGCATCTCGACGCCGGCGGTGGCCGCCGTGAGCATGCGGGCGGCCTGCCGCGGGTCCAGACCGGGCAGCAATTCGCCCCGGCGGCCGGCCCGGGCGAGCACGAGCGCCACGGCCCGCCGCCAACTCGGGTACGCGCCGGGGTGGCCGCTCCCACCGGGCCGGCGCTCGTCGCAGAGCCGCAGACCCGCCCGGAACACGACGTCGTGCCTGATCCGGTGGGCCAGGCCGTGCGTCGTGTCGATCAGCACCTGCAGCACCGGACCGCCGGGTGCCCTGGCCGCCCGGAGGATGATCCGCCAATCCGCGCTCGACCGCGCCGCGACGGCCTGGGCCAGCTTCTCCTTCGAGGTGAAGTGGAAGTACAGGGCCCCCTTGGAGACCTTGGCCGTCTCCACGATGTCGCTCAGGCTCGTCGTCCCGAAGCCCTTCGTGTCGAAGCACACGGCCGCGGCCCGGACGATCTGCTCGCGCGTGCGTTCGGCTCGCTCTTGGCGTGGCATGACCTCTCCCTCGTCACGGCGATCTCGCCTCGGGCCCGCGCCAGAGTGCAGCCGGTGAACAGCCCCACAATAAACCAACCGTGCGGTATATTATTGCCTCAAGCCGAGACCGCTTGCAGGACGAGACGACATGACGAAGTATAGAAAACCAACCGTCCGGTATTGTATGGTCGGTCTGTCGACGCCCGTCAGAGGGAGGGAGAGCCATGGAAGGCGTGGAGAGCGATGACCTGGCGCAGACCTGGGGAGACGTCGCGGACGACTTCGTCACCGAGTTCTGCCGGCGGATGCTGGCCTCACTGAAGCGACGTGACCAGCGCACCAGGGGTGAGTGGTACGTCTCCGGACTGCTGTCCGTGCCGGGCCGCAAGTCCATGCGCGCCCTGGCCGCCGTGACCGACCACGGCGCCGCCGAACAGAGTCTGCACCACTTCATCAGTGACTCCTCCTGGGCGTGGGCACCCGTACGGCAAGCGCTCGCCCGCCATCTGGACCGGGTCCTGCTGCCGCAGGCGTGGGTGATCGGCTCCATGGCCATCCCCAAGGCCGGGGCGCACTCCGTCGGGGTCGAGGAGTCCTTCCGCTTCGACCTCGGACGGGTCGTCAACAGCCAGCAGGCCTACGGGGTCTCCCTGGCCAACGAGCAGTTGAGCGTGCCCGTCAACTGGGGCCTCAATCTGCCCGCGGAGTGGCTGGAGAACGCGGAGCGCAGACGGCGGGCCCGGATCCCGGACGACGCCACGGCCATGAGCGTGGAGGCGGGCGCGGTGCACACCGCGGCCGAACTCGCCGACGCGGCCTGGGGGTTACGGCGTCGGCCGGTCGTCCTGGACGCCCGCACCCTGGACTCCCCCGCCCTGCTGGAGGAGATCACGCGCCGCGGAATCCCGTTCGTCATGCGTGTCGACGGGGCGACCCGGGTGCTCGGCTTCGATCCCGGTCAGTCCGGTTCGGGGAAACAGCTGTTCCAGGCACGGCAGTTGGTCGAGCGGGGCAAGAAGCTGTCCAAGCCGGTCTGCTGGGTCGACCCGGAGTACTCGATAACCCGGTCGGTTCTGGTGAGCGGTACCAGGGTGACCATGCCGGCGGCCCGCAGGCCGGGCATGCCCGCACAACCCGACCAGGCGCTGACACTCGTCGGCGGATGGCCGATGCAGAAGGGCGGATCGCCCGAGCTCTGGCTGTCCAATCTGGTGGACGTGCCGCCTGCCGCGCTGCTGCGCCTGGGACGGCTGACCCGGCGGGCGAGCAAGGACTTCTCGGAGGTCAGCACCCGGGTCGGCATGCGCGACTTCGAAGGACGCTCCTACGCCGGCTGGCACCGCCATGTGACGCTCTGCTCCGTGGCGCACGCGATCCTGGTGCTGTCCTCGGCACGCCGGCAGCGCCCCGGCGTCTCACACGAACTGTCCGCCTGAGACGGCGGGCCCGGCCGACAGGCCGGCTCGCCGGACCAGTTCGGCATGGGCCGCGGCGCGCATCGCCGCGACCGGCACATCGGTCAGACCGGTCAGCAGCTCGATCTGCCGCTCGGCCCGGTGCAACAGCGGAGACAGTCCGTGGACGACGGTGCCGCCGACGAAACCCGCCGCCTTGGCCAGCCGGGTCGGCCAGGCCGAACACGCCGCGTCGAGGACGGCGGCGCCGGAGCGGGCGACCGTCGGGGCGAGGGCGTCGGCCGCGCCGGCCGGCAGGGTGGAGACCACCACTGCGACACCCCGGAGCAGCCGGCCCAGTTCCTCGAAGCGGTGCAGGTCGACCGAGACGCCCAGCCGTCCGGCCGCCGCCTCGGTCTCCCTGGCGTGACCGCGCTCGCGCACCACGACGACCGGCTCCCTGACGCCCACCTCCCGCAGGGCGGCCAGCGCCGCGCAGGCCGCGACTCCGCCACCCAGCACCACGGCGGATCCCGGCGCGCCGAGCCCGGCCTGCCGTAGGGCGGCGACGATGCCGTGCACGCCGCAGTGGTCACCGAAACTCCGGCCGTCCCGCAGGACCACCGTGTCCGCGCCGCCCACGTCCAGGGCCAGATCCGACACCTCGTCGACCAGCGGCAGGACGGCCCGCTTCAGCGGAGTGGTCAGACAGAGCCCGGCCCAGTCGTCGCCGAGCGAGTCGAACAGCGCCGGCAGGGCGGATGCGTCGCAGTCGATCGTCTCGTAGTCCCAGCGCAGTCGCATCGCCGCGTAGGCGGCTCGATGCAGCGTGGGCGACAGGGAGCGGCCCACCGGCGATCCGAGCACCGCCACGCGGTTGCCCCTTCTGTCCGCGGGCGGCGTCCGGCCCACGGGGGTTCGGTCCGTGTACATGGATCGTTGACGCTCCTTCCGCGTCGGAGGGTGGATTTCGGATATCGGGACAGCTTAGGAGCCGGATCGCCCCGGTGGCGCGCCGACTTGACATAGACCGGCGGTGAATCGGATCGCGCACGGCCTTTTCTCCCTCCTGTGGCCGGGCCGCGCTTCTTCCGACCCGCAAGGTGACGAAATCGTGGCCGCCTGTTCGCCGTCGCACCGGCCGTCGCGGAAGAGTCCTTTCTGCGCGGCCCGCTCAATCGGTTCGCCCCGTCCGGCAGCCCCTGCGAATTGGAGTTCTGATCGTGACCAACGTCGCCGTCATCTATTACTCGTCCACCGGTCATGTGCACACGATGGCCGAGGCGGCCGCCGTGGCGGCCGAGAAGGCCGGCGCCGAGGTGCGCCTGCGCAGGGTCGAGGAGACCGCTTCGCAGTCCGTGGTCGCCGCGAGCCCGGAATGGGCAGAGCACCTCGCCGCCACCGCCCACGTCGGCCGGGCGACGCTGGAGGACCTGGAGTGGGCGGACGTCCTCCTGTTCGGCACACCCACCCGGTTCGGCCTGCCGGCCGCCCAGCTGAAGCAGTTCATCGACAGCACCGGCGACCTCTGGAACCAGGGCAGGCTGGTGAACAAGGTGGTCTCCTCGTTCACGTCCACCTCCACCACCCACGGCGGCCAGGAGAGCACCCTGCTGGCGCTGAACAACACCTTCTACCACTGGGGCGCCATCATCGTCGCCCCCGGTTACGCGGACCCGATCCAGTTCGCCGCCGCCAACGGCAATCCGTACGGCACCAGCCATGTGTCGCACGACACCACCGCTCCGGGCGAGGAGAAGCTGGATGCGATCGATTTCCAGGCCCGCCGCGCGGTCGAGATCGCGACGGCACTCAACATCGGCCTCAAGGCCCTGTGATCCGAAGCCGCCACGGGCGCGGGAATTCGGTCGAGTGACGCGAATGCCCCGCGCTCGTTCCGGGCGAACTCCCGCCGATCGACGGCGGGAGGGCGTGAAAAGCGCGAATTCCGCTGTGAGAAGCGGGAATTCCGCGAGCGTTCCGGAGCAGCGGCACTGCCTTTCCCCGCCGTTGCGACCGCTCGCGTCGCCGGCCCGGGCAGGACCGAACGAACCGCCACGACCAGGGAGTCGGGAAGCGAGATGGCGCAGATAATCATCGCAGGTGGCGGCATAGGCGGGCTGGCGACAGCGCTGAGCGTCGCCCGCCAGGGCCACCGGGTGCTGGTGCTGGAGGGCCGCAGCGACTTCACCGAGCTGGGCGCGGGCATCCAGTTGGCGCCCAACGCGTTCCACGCGCTCGACCGGCTCGGCGTCGGTGACTCGGTCCGGGCCCGGGCCGTCCACATCGACGAGCTGTGCCTCATGGACGGGACCACGGGCAGGCGGATCGCCGGCCTGCCGCTCGACGACGCGTACCGCCGGCGCTTCGCCAACCCCTACGCGGTGGTCCGGCGCGTCGACCTGTACGCCCCGCTGCTGCAGGCCTGCCGGGCCTCGACCGCCGTCCGGCTGCGCACCCGCGCCCGGGTGGCGCACTACACGCAGGACGACGCGGGCGTGACCGTGCACCTGGCCTCCGGCGAACGGGTGCGCGGCGCGGCGCTGATCGGCGCCGACGGCATCCGCTCCGCCGTGCGCGGTCAGCTGGTCGGGGACGGCGGCCCCCGGGTGTCCGGGCACACCATCTACCGCTCCGTGATCCCGATGGAGGCGGTACCCGAGGAACTGCGCTGGAACACGGTCACCCTGTGGGCCGGTCCCGACCGGCACTTCGTCCACTACCCCATCGGCAACGGCAGGTTCCTGAACCTGGCCGCCACCGTCGACGACGGGGCCACGGAGGAGGTGACGGGCACCCCCGTGTCCCGTGCCAGGGTGCTCGCCGCGTTCCCCCGGCTCGGCGAGACCCCCCGCAGGCTGCTCGGCCTCGGCGAGGACTGGCGCTCGTGGGTGCTCTGCGACCGCGACCCGGTCCGGCGGTGGACCGACCGACGGGTGGTCCTCGTCGGCGACGCGGCCCACCCCATGCTCCAGTACGCGGCCCAGGGCGCCTGCCAGACCCTGGAGGACGCGGTGGTCCTCGGTGACCTGATCGGCACCGAGGAGGCGGACTTCGAGCGGCACTTCGAGGAGTTCGCCGACGAACGGCGCGACCGCACCGCCGCCGCCCAGCTGACCGCCCGTGAGATGGGCCGTCGGCTCTACCACGCGACGGGTGAGGCGGCCCGGCGACGCGACACCGATCTGGGCGCGCTGTCCGTGCGGGACCTGCACGACCGGGTCGAGTGGCTGCACGGCGCCCGGTCCGGCGCCCGGGACGCGCGTCCGGCGTACGCGGCCGGCTGAGCACCGCCACCCGACAACACCTATGAGGAGACGCACCCGTATGAACATCATCAGCTGGAACGGCACCGAACCGGAGAACCCGCTGGTGCCGGGCGACGCGACCGAGCGCGACAGCGTGAAGATCGTGAACGCCCTGTTCACCGGCCTCGTCGAGTACGACCCGCACACGGCCGAACCCCGCCCGGCGGTGGCGAAGTCGATGGACTCGGCCGACTCCCGGGTCTACCGGATCACCCTGCACGAGGGATGGACGTTCCACGACGGGACCCCGGTCACCGCCGCGAGCTTCGTCGACGCCTGGAACTACACCGCCTACGGCCCGAACGGACTGCAGGGCGCCGAGTACCTCTCCCACATCCAGGGCTACGAGGCGACCCAGAGCGGATCGACGGACGAACTGTCGGGCCTGAAGGTGATCGACGACAGCACCTTCGAGGTGACCCTGTCGGCGCCGTTCTCCGCGTTCGTGACCCAGCTGGGGTACACCGCGTTCTTCCCGCTGCCGCGCGCGTTCTTCTCCGACCGCGAGGCGTTCGAGGCCCACCCGATCGGCAACGGGCCCTTCCGCTTCGCCTCGCGCACCGCCGGGGAGCACATCCTGCTGACGCGCTACGACGCCTACGCCGGAGTCCGCAAACCGCACGTCGACGGCGTGGAGTTCCGGTTCTACCGGATGCTGGAGGACGCCTACGCGGACGTGGTGGCGAACAAGCTCGACTATCTCGACTTCGTCCCGGCGGACGCGCTCGACGGTGGCCGGTACAAGGAGGAGCTGGCCGGGCGCTGCGTCTCCAAGCCGTACATGGGCGTGCAGTCGATATCGTTCCCGATGCACGACGAGCGCTTCGGTGACCCGCGTCTGCGTCAGGCGCTCTCCATGGCCATCGACCGGCAGTATGTGATCGACAAGGCGTTCGACGGCGACAAGATGCTCCCCGACGGGCTGGTGCCGCCGATCGTGCCCGGGTACGGCGGCGGGGCCGGCGGGGAGCTGTGCACCTATCAGCCGGAGAAGGCGAGGGCGTTGTTCGAGGCGTCCGGTTTCCAGGGGCCGATCGAGCTGACCTCCAACGACGACTCGGCCAACCAGGTGTGGATCGACGCGGCCTGCGAAACGATCACCGCGGCCCTGGGCGTCGAGGCACGGTACGCGCCGGTCCCGACCTTCGGCGAGTTCCGCAAGCTGATCAACGAACGGAAGATCACCACCGTCTTCCGCTCCGGCTGGGTCGCGGACTACCCGTCCATCGAGAACTTCCTCAACCCGATCTTCCGCACGGGCGCGGCGGTCAACGGCTCCAATTACTCCAACCCGGAGGTGGACGCGCTGCTGGCCGAGGCGGACGCCGCCCCGACCGAGCAGGAGGGCTGGGCGCTCTACCAGCAGGCGGAGAAGAAGATCCTGCAGGACATGCCGGCGATTCCGCTGTGGTACCAGAAGGTGGAGTCGGGCTGGTCCACCCGGACCAGGAACGTCACCGTCACTCCGCTGCTGCAGCTGGATCTGTTCGATGTGACGCTGGAGGACTGACCGGCTGACCCCCTCGCGCGAGACCCGTCACCGCGGCCCGGCCGCGACGGCGGGCCTCTCGCATGTCCGTGCCCGCACGTCCGGCCACGACCACCACGCCGCGGTCCGAGGGCGTGACGGCCGTGCGGCGGGACGCCGGCGTGACCGTCCCGGAGGGTGAGCGGACCGTCGTCCGGGTCGGCGGCGTACGGGTCGGGGGCGCCGGGACGAGGGGGTTCGGCGGCGGCTTCGCCGGGCGCGGCGGCAGCGAGTTCGGCGAACCGGAGATGAAGGCCTTCGTCCGCGGCACCCGGGGGCTCGCGGACGGGCTGCGCCGAGCCCTCGACGCGTTGGCGCGGTACGGCTGCGCGGTGCGGATCGCGCTCACGCGCTTCTCGCCCGTACCGGACACGCTCGTCGGTGCGCCGCTGGAGATCCACCCCTTCCTCGGCAGTGGTCCGCCGGCCGGGGCGGTGGACGGGTCCGGCGCCGACCTCGCCGTCCACGGCCATGCCCACCTGGAAACCGAGCACGGCATCACGAGCGGTGGGATGCGGGTGCGCGATGTCGCCCAGCCGGTCGTCCGGCGCGCCTTCGCGGTGAACCGGCAGCCGGTGCACCCGGATCGCACCACGTCCCAGGAGGGTCCCAACGGCCGTTGCCCCGGCCGGGGGACGACGGAGTCCAAGCCGGTCGGCGCCGCCCATACGGCGACCGGCGTCGAGGGCTGAACCCCGGGGAACCGCGCCGGTCCTACACGGCGCCGACCGGTGCCTCCACCTCGGGCTCCGCCGTCTTCTCGAACTGCGTCCGGTACAGCTCCGCGTACCGTCCGTCCGCCGCCAGCAGTTCCTCGTGCCGGCCGCGTTCCACGATCCGGCCGGCCTCGACGACGAGGATCTGGTCGGCCGTCCGTACGGTCGACAGACGGTGGGCGATGACCACGGCCGTCCTCCCCTCCAGTGCCTCCGTGAGGGCCTCCTGGACCGCGGCCTCCGAGGTGTTGTCGAGGTGGGCGGTGGCCTCGTCGAGGATGACGACGCGCTGGCGGGCCAGGAGCAGCCGGGCGATCGTCATGCGCTGGCGTTCGCCGCCGGAGAGGCGGTAGCCGCGTTCGCCGACGACGGTGTCGAGGTCGTCGGGCAGGGCGCGGACGAGGTCGTCGAGGCGGGCCCGGCGCAGGACGTCCCACAGGTCGTCGTCCGTGGCGTCGGGGCGGGCCAGGAGCAGGTTGGCCCGCACGGTGTCGTGGAAGAGGTGACCGTCCTGGGTGACCATGCCGAGGGTGCCGCGCAGTGACGCCGTACTGAGGTCGCGCACGTCGACGCCGCCGACGCGGACGGCCCCCGCGTCCGTGTCGTACAGCCGGGGCAGCAGTTGGGCGACGGTCGACTTGCCGGCGCCGGAGGAGCCGACGAGGGCGACGGTCTGGCCGGGTTCGGCGCGGAAGGAGACGCCGTGCAGGACCTCGGTGCCGCCTCGGGTGTCGAGGGAGGCCACCTCCTCCAGGGAGGCGAGGGAGACCTTGTCGGCGGACGGGTAGCCGAAGCGGACGTCGTCGAACTCCACGGCGACCGGGCCTTCGGGCACCTCGCGGGCGTCCGGCTTCTCCTCGATGAGCGGCTTGAGGTCCAGTACCTCGAAGACGCGCTCGAAGCTCACCAGGGCGCTCATGATCTCCACGCGTGCCCCGGCCAGCGCGGTCAGGGGCGCGTACAGCCGGGTCAGCAGCAGTGCCAGGGACACGATCGCGCCCGCGTCCAGGGTGCCGCGCAGCGCGAACCAGCCGCCGAGGCCGTACACCAGGGCGAGCGCGAGGGCCGAGACGAGGGTGAGGGCGGTGATGAACGCCGACTGCGCCATCGCCGTACGGATGCCGATGTCCCGGACCCGGGCGGCGCGCTCGGCGAACTCGGCGGACTCGTCGTCCGGCCGTCCGAACAGTTTGACGAGGGTGGCGCCGGGCGCCGAGAAACGCTCGGTCATCCGGGTGCCCATCGCCGCGTTGAGGTCGGCCGCCTCCCGCTGGAGCCGGGCCATCCGGCGGCCCATGCGGCGGGCGGGGATCACGAAGACGGGCAGCAGGACGAGGGACAGGAGGGTGATCTGCCAGGAGAGCGTGAGCATGACGGCGAGGGTGAGCAGCAGGGTGACCACGTTGCTCACCACTCCGGACAGGGTGTTGCTGAAGGCCCGCTGTGCGCCGATGACGTCGTTGTTGAGACGACTGACGAGCGCTCCCGTACGAGTACGTGTGAAGAACGCGACCGGCATGCGCTGCACATGATCGAAGACAGCGGTCCGCAGATCGAGGATGAGTCCCTCGCCGAGCGTCGCGGACAGGCGGCGGCCGAGCAGTCCGAGCGCCGCTTCGGCGACCGCGATGAGCGCGATGAGCACGGCAAGGCGGACGACGCGTGCCTCGTCGCCGTCGGACACGATCACGTCCACGACGCTCCCCGCGAGCACCGGCGTCGCCACGGCGAGCAGCGCGGTCACGACACTGAGGGCGACGAACCACGCGATACGGCGACGATGTGGACGGGCGAAGGCGCCGATACGCCGTAGCGTCGCGCGGGCGAAGGGGCGGCTGTGCTGCCGGGCGGTCATCAGGCCCTGCAGCTGGGTCCAGGCGGTGGTCTCCATACTCATACGAAGGACGCTAGGACCTCGACCTAGCTTGAGGTCAAGCCTGGGTCGGCGTACGCCGGGGCGCGAGTGGGGACGGCGGACCCGGGCGCGGGGAAGTCCGCCGCCGGTCGACCGCCGTACGCGCGCCCGCAACCCCCGGTTGGCCGGGCACGGAGAACCTCTTCCGGTGTGACAGCGATACCACTCCCCCGACGCAATGCCGGGCGGGTCCCGGTACGGCGGATCCTCTGCCTGCTGCCCCTCGCCCTGGTGCTGGTGGTCGCCGTGCGGCACCGTGCCGTTCTCGTCGAGGGCCTCGCCCAGCTGGCGTCGGCACGCCGGCCCTGGCTGGCCGCGGCGGTCGGCGCGACCTGCCTGACCTGGGTGGCGGCGGCCGTGACCCGGCAGGGGGCGCTCGTCGAGCGGCTGCCGGCGGGGCGGTTGCTGGCCACCCAGTTCGCGGCGGGCGCGGCGAACCATCTGCTGCCGACCGGGCTGGGGGCGAGCGCGGTGAACCTGCGGTTCATGACGGTGTGCGGGGTGTCACTGCCGCGCTCCTCGGCGGCGCTGGCGCTGTATCTGCTCGCCGAGTCCGTCGCCCGCGTCGGCCTGCTGCTGGCCCTGCTGCTGGCGTTCCCCCGGGCGCTGCGGCTCGGCCCGCTCCTTCCTGCCGGTACGTCGACTCCCCTGCTGGTCACGGCAGTTGCCGTCGCGTGCGCCGCCGTGGCTGTGGTTCTGCTCGTACGACGCCTGCGCACGGCCGTGTTCGGCTTCGTGCGCACGGCGCTGGGCGAGGCCCGCGCGGTGCACACCCGGCCGGCGCGCGTCCTGGCGCTCTGGGGAGGTTCGCTCGCGTTCCCGGCCCTCCAGGCGGGCGTACTGGTCAGTGTGGGGCTGGCGTTGGGGCTTCGCGTGCCGGTGGCGCACATGGCACTCGCCTATCTCGCGGCCACGGTCGCGGTCGCCGTCGTACCGACTCCGGGCGGTCTCGGCACCGTGGAGGCCGCACTCGTGGTCGCCCTGGTCGCGGCCGGCGGCCCGCTCGCCGTGGCGACGGCGGTGGTGCTGACGTTCCGGGTCATCACGGTCTGGCTCCCCCTGCTGCCGGGCGCGCTGACGCTCGGCGCGCTGGTTCGGCTGAAGGTGATCTGACGGGGGGTGGGACGGGGGCGAGAGGCCGGATGTCGGCCGAGCCGGCCCGGGGAGCGGATGCGGGCGATCCCGGTACGGGAGGCGGCCGTACCACGGTGCACATCCGGACAATCCCGGGGACGCGGGGCCGGTCGTCGGCCGATCCGCGCAGGTCCGGTGCCGATCAGCCGTGGGGATGCGGCAGGATGAGCGGTCGCGCCCGACGGCGTACACGCGTCCGGGCAGGCGCTGATCGTGCATCTCGATTTCGAGCAGGTGGCAAGGTGACGACACATCACATACGGCTCTGGAGCCGCTCCCCGCGTCCCTCGGGAGGCGGCCGATGACCCGGGCCCTCACCCTCGACGACTACCTCGTGGCCGGAATCACCCTGGCCGCGGGCCTGTTGGCCGCGTTCCTGCTGCGGCTGCTGCTGCGCTGGCTCGGCGGTCACGCGACGAAGACCCGCTGGGGCGGTGACGACGTCATCGTCGACACACTGCGCTCCCTGGTCCCCTGGAGCGCGTTCGTCGGCGGCGCGGCGGCCGCGGCGGCGGTGCTGCCGCTGACCAAGACCGTGCAGCACAACGTGAACCAGTCCCTGACGGTGCTGTTCATCCTGGTCGCCACGATCACGTCGGCCCGGGTGATCGCCGGTCTGGTGCGCTCGCTCGCCCAGTCCCGGGCCGGGGTCGCGGGCTCGGTCACGATCTTCGTGAACATCACCCGCGTCACGGTCCTCGCGATCGGCTGCCTGGTCATCCTGCAGACCCTGGGCATACCGGTCGCCCCGCTGGTCACCGCACTGGGCGTCGGCGGTCTCGCGGTGGCCCTGGCCCTCCAGGACACCCTCGCCAACCTCTTCGCGGGCATCCACATCCTCGCCTCGAAGACGGTCCAGCCGGGTGACTACATCAAGCTGAGCAGCGGCGAGGAGGGCTATGTCGTCGACATCAACTGGCGGCAGACGACGATCAAGTCGCTCTCCAACAACCTGGTGATCATCCCCAACGGCCAGCTCGCCGGCACGAACATGACCAACTTCAACCAGCCCGAGCAGGACATGACCGTGCTCGTACAGGTGGGCGTCGGCTACGACAGCGACCTGGAGCATGTCGAGCAGGTCACCAACGAGGTCATCGCCGAGACCATGAAGGAGGTCGGCGGCGCGGTCCCCGACCACGAGCCCGCCGTCCGCTTCCACACCTTCGGCGACTCGCGCATCGGGATGACGGTGATCCTCGGGGTCGGGGAGTTCAGCGACCAGTACCGGATCAAGCACGAGTTCATCAAGCGCCTGCACAAGCGTTACCGCGCCGAGGGCATCAGCGTGCCGGTGCCGCGCCGGGCGATCACCCTGCAGACGGGCGGCGGCAGCGTGGAGATCCCCCACCAGCGGGAGTCCTCGATCGAGGTCGCCCCGTAGCCGCGCGCTTCCCCGCGCCCCTCTTCGAGGGCGCGGGGAGCGCGCGACCGGGGTCCGGGACGCAGCCCCGAGTCCTTGACGGGGGCGGGAAAGATCCGTGGTGAGCCCCCGCACACGCCGACCCCTGTCGAGTCCCTCCCCCGCACGAGATATCTTGATGTCGAGCAATGTTGCAGACGTGGAGCGGAGCACCCGGTGACTGAC
Source organism: Streptomyces bottropensis ATCC 25435 (assembly GCF_000383595.1). Lineage (NCBI taxonomy): Bacteria > Bacillati > Actinomycetota > Actinomycetes > Kitasatosporales > Streptomycetaceae > Streptomyces > Streptomyces bottropensis. The sequence goes on from NZ_KB911581.1 coordinate 6,206,845, forward strand.
TCGACCATCATCTACACGCACACTGACGAGGCGCCCGCCCTGGCGACCCACTCGTTCCTGCCCGTGATCAAGGCGTACGCCTCGCAGGCCGGCGTCTCCGTCGAGACCCGTGACATCTCGCTGGCCGGGCGCATCATCGCCGTCTTCCCGGAGTACCTGGAGGAGGGGCAGCGCATCCCCGACGCCCTCTCCGAGCTGGGCGAACTGGCGAAGACGCCCGCGGCGAACATCATCAAGCTGCCGAACGTCTCGGCGTCGATCCCCCAGCTCAAGGCCGCCGTCGCGGAGCTGCAGAGCCAGGGCTACGCGCTGCCGGACTACCCGGACGACCCGAAGTCCGACGAGGAGCGTGAGATCCGCGCCCGTTACGACAAGATCAAGGGTTCCGCCGTGAACCCGGTCCTGCGTGAGGGCAACTCCGACCGCCGCGCCCCCGCCTCGGTCAAGAACTACGCCAAGAACCACCCGCACCGCATGGGCGCCTGGTCCGCCGACTCCAAGACGAACGTCGCGACCATGGGCGAGAACGACTTCCGCTCCACCGAGAAGTCCGCGGTGATCTCGGAGGCCGGTTCGCTGCGGATCGAGCTGGTCGGCGACGACGGCTCCACCACCGTGCTGCGCGAGTCCGTACCCGTCCTGGCCGGCGAGGTCGTCGACGCCTCGGTGATGCGCGTGGCGGCGCTCCGCGAGTTCCTGACCGCGCAGGTCGCGCGTGCCAAGGCCGAGGGCGTGCTGTTCTCCGTGCACCTCAAGGCCACGATGATGAAGGTCTCCGACCCGATCGTCTTCGGTCACGTGGTGCGCGCGTTCTTCCCGAAGACCTTCGCGAAGTACGGCGAGACGCTGGCCGCGGCCGGCCTCTCCCCCAACGACGGTCTGGGCGGCATCCACAAGGGCCTGGAGGCCCTGCCGGAGGGCGCCGAGATCAGGGCCTCCTTCGACGCCGAGCTGGCCGAGGGCCCGGCGCTGGCGATGGTCGACTCCGACAAGGGCATCACCAACCTGCACGTGCCGTCCGACGTCATCGTCGACGCCTCCATGCCGGCCATGATCCGCACCTCCGGCCACATGTGGGGCCCCGACGGCCAGGAGGCCGACACCCTCGCGGTGCTCCCGGACTCCTCGTACTCCGGCGTCTACCAGGTCGTCGTCGACGACTGCCGCGCCAACGGCGCCTACGACCCGTCGACCATGGGCTCGGTCCCGAACGTCGGCCTCATGGCGCAGAAGGCCGAGGAGTACGGCTCCCACGACAAGACCTTCGAGATCCCGGTCACCGGCACGGTCCGCCTCGTCGACCGGGCCGGCGACGTGGTGATCGAGCAGGCGGTCTCCGCCGGTGACATCTTCCGTGCCTGCCAGACCAAGGACGACCCGATCCGCGACTGGGTGAAGCTGGCCGTCACCCGTGCCCGCGCCACCGGCGACCCGGCGGTGTTCTGGCTGGACGCCACCCGCGCGCACGACGCCAACCTGATCGCCAAGGTCGAGCAGTACCTGCCGGAGCACGACACCGAGGGCCTGGACATCCGGATCCTCGCCCCGGTCGAGGCCACCAAGCTGTCGGTGGAGCGCATCCGCCGCGGCGAGGACACGATCTCGGTGACCGGCAACGTGCTGCGTGACTACCTCACCGACCTGTTCCCGATCCTGGAGCTGGGCACCAGCGCCAAGATGCTGTCGGTCGTCCCGCTGATGGCGGGCGGCGGCCTCTTCGAGACGGGCGCCGGCGGCTCCGCCCCGAAGCACGTCCAGCAGCTGGTCAAGGAGAACTACCTGCGCTGGGACTCCCTGGGCGAGTTCTTCGCCCTGGTCCCGTCCCTGGAGCAGTACGCCGAGGTCACCGGCAACACCCGCGCCAAGGTCCTCGCCGACACCCTCGACCGCGCCACGGCGACCTTCCTCAACGAGGACAAGTCCCCCTCGCGCCGCGTCGGCGGCATCGACAACCGCGGCAGCCACTTCTACCTGTCCCTGTACTGGGCCCAGGAGCTGGCCGCGCAGACCGACGACGCCGACCTGGCCAAGGCCTTCGCCCCGCTCGCCGAGACCCTCACGGCGAACGAGCGGAAGATCGTCGACGAGCTGATCGCCGTCCAGGGCAAGCCGGCCGACATCGGCGGCTACTACCAGCCCGACCCGGCCAAGGCCGCCGCGGTCATGCGCCCGTCGGCCACGTGGAACGAGGCGCTGGCGAACTTCGCCTGAGCCCACGCCCTCGCCCAGACCCACGCATGAGCCGACCCCGGCCGGGATCAGTCCCGGCCGGGGTCGGCCGTTCTCCCCCGGGTCCCGCGATCAGCCCGTGCCGAGGGCCGTGCGCAGGGTGGCGATCGCCTGGGCGATGGCGGCCTCGGCGGCGTGGGTGCCGCGCAGGGCGTTGAGCATGACGAAGTCGTGGATGATGCCCTGGTAGCGGACGGCGGTGACGGGGACACCGGCCTCGCGCAGCTTGTTGGCGTACGCCTCGCCCTCGTCGCGCAGCACGTCGGCCTCGCCGGTGATGACCAGCGCCGGCGGCAGACCGGTCAGCTGCTCCTTTGTGGCGCGCAACGGGGACGCCGTGATCTCCGCCCGCTGCCGCTCGTCGGTCGTGTACTGGTCCCAAAACCACTGCATCGCGTCGCGGCGCAGGAAGTAGCCCTCGGCGAACTGGTGGTAGGAGCCGGTGTCGAAGGAGGCGTCGGTCACCGGGTAGAAGAGGACCTGCTGGACGAGGGGGACATCGCCCCGCTCTTTGGCCATCAGGGTCAGGGCGGCGGTCATGTTGCCGCCCACGGAGTCACCGGCCACGGCGATGCGCCCGGCGTCCAGCCGGTGGCCGGCGCCCTCGGTGACGATCCAGCGGGCCACCGCGTAGTTCTGCTCGACGGCCACCGGGTAGCGGGCCTCGGGCGAGAGGTCGTACTCGGGGAACACGACCGCGGCGTTCGCGCCGACGGCCAGCTCGCGCACCAGCCGGTCGTGCGTGTGGGCGTTGCCGAACACCCAGCCGGCGCCGTGGATGTAGAGGATCACCGCAAGGGTGCCGGTGGCACCGGCCGGCCGGATAAGGCGTGCGCGCACCCGCCCGGTGGGGCCGCCGGACACAGTGACCCACTCCTCGTCGACAGCCGGCTTGTCGATCTCTCCGGACTGCACCTCGTCGACCGTCTTACGGCCCTCCACCGGGCCGAGGTCGAACAGGTACGGCGGGTTCGCGGTCGCCTCCGCGAAATCGGCGGCGGCGGGCTCCAGGACCGGGCGGGGGCCGGGGGCGGTGTCGGACATGGCGGTCTCCTCGCGTGGGGTGCCACGGGCAGGCTCGGCCGGCGCGGTTCGCCGGGTGCCGGCGGCACACCACAAACGTATCGCACGACTAGGTCGTACACAACTAAGTCGTGCACGATACAGTCGGGGAGACTTGAAGGTAGGGTGGGTGATCGTCATACAGAGCGCAGGGGCGGAGGAGCGACACCGTGAGCACAGTCGGCGACATCGCGGACACGACCGGACCTGCCCAGGACCCAGGCCTGGACTCGGCACCGGCCCCGGCACCGGCTCGGACACCGGCTCCGGCTCCGGCTCCGGCTCCGGCTCCGGCTCCGGGGCACGGCATGCTCCTGGACGACCAGCTCTGTTTCGCGCTGTACGCCGCCTCCCGCGCGGTCACGGCCCGCTACCGGCCACTGCTCGACGAGCTGGGGCTGACCTATCCCCAGTACCTGGTCATGCTCGTGCTCTGGGAACAGGACTCGATCTCCGTACGCGACCTGGGTGCCGCGCTCCAGTTGGAGTCCAGCACCCTCTCCCCGCTCCTGAAGCGCCTGGAGGCCGGTGGTCTGCTGCGCCGCGAGCGCCGTAGGGACGACGAGCGCTCCGTCGCCATCCGCCTCACCGAGGCCGGCGCCCGGCTCCAGGAGCGGGCCCGGACCGTCCCCGTGAACATCGGCGAGGCCATGGGACTCACCCCCGAACAGCACACCCTGACCAAGCAGTTGCTGCGGCTGCTCACGGTCAACGTCGGCCGGGAGTGACCGGCGAGGTCGACGTCCGTCGCTGACTATCCTGCGACCGTGACCGACACCGAACCGATACGGCCCCCCGACGAGCGGCCTCACGACGAGCGGCTTCACGACGAGCGGCTGCCGGGCATGCGCCTTCCCGACATGCCGCTGCACGATCCGTTCGTGGTCGCCGACGAGGCCACCCGCACCTACCACCTGTACACGTCCAACGACCCGGCCGCCTCGGGCGTGGACGGCACCGGCACTATGGTCTACCGCAGCACCGACCTGCGGGACTGGACACGTCCCGTCGTGGTCTTCCGGACCGACGAGCAGCCGGGGATCTGGGCGACGGAGGGTGGGTGGGCGCCGGAGGTCCACGCATGGGACGGCAGGTACTACCTGTTCACCACGCTGCACGACGAGGGCAGGCCGCTCCCGGTGCCGGCCGCCGGCCGGTGGGGCACGCCCTTCCAGCTGCCCCACCACATGCGCGGCACGGTCACGGCCGTGTCCGACTCGCTGCTGGGCCCGTTCACCGTCGTCGACCCCGGCCGGCCCACCCCGCCCGCGAACCTGATGACCCTGGACGGCACCCTGTACGTCGACCCGTCCGGTCAGCCCTGGATGGTGTACGCGCACGAGTGGCTGCAGACCGTCGACGGCACCATGGAGGCGATCCGGCTGGCCCCGGACCTGACCCGCACGATCGGCGACCCGGTCCTGCTGTTCAAGGCCTCCGACGCGTCCTGGCTCACCGAGCAGATCCCCGCCGGGGTCCCCCACCAGCTCGCGCCCTACATCACCGACGGCCCCCAGCCGTACCGGACGCCCGACGGCTCCCTGTTGATGCTGTGGTCCACGTACGAGAAGAACCTGGCCGGCGACGACGGCACCGTCAGCGGCGGCTATGTGCAGACCTACGCGGTCTCGCGCTCCGGCGGCCTCGCGGGCCCGTGGGACCAACGGCGGCCCCTGGTGCGGGAGGACAGCGGCCACGGCATGCTGTTCCGCACCTTCGACGGCGGGCTGATGATGATCCTCCACCGCCCCTTCGAGAACGCCCGCGGCAAGCTCTACGAGATGCGCCTCGACGGTCACGAACTGACCGTGCTGCGGCGCCGCGACGACCTCGACGGCGGCGGGTGAGCCCCCGACCGAGGCCGTGGAGCCGCGGTCGGGGGCCGTGGGACATGGATCAGGTGCAGGTCAGGTAGTTGTAGCCGGCGAGCCGGCTGTTGCCGTCGCCGTCGGGGAAGGTGTAGTTGCCGTCCGCGTTGCGGCTGAGGTTGAAGTCGCGCACGATCCCGTCGTAGCGGAGGTTCGCGGTCTGGCCGTCGGCGGTGCTGCCGGACACGAAGTACAGCCACTTGTCCATGTGCCCGAAGGTCTCCTGGCCGACCGAACCGTCGACGCCGAGGGCGAAGTACCTCTGGAGGTCCTCGGTCGCGGCCTTGGTCCCCGAGCCGAACTTGCCGTCGATGTCCGAGGCTGAGTCCAGGAAGCCGTCCGCCCAGAGGATCTTCTGCCAGAGGCAGGTGGCGTTGGAGTTGGTGTGGGTGCCGGTCGACAGGACGCCCTCGTTGCCCCAGTCGTCGACGTAGGAGTCGCCACCGTAGACGTAGGCGAGCCCGCTGTACGTCCCGCTCGCGACGGCCGGCGTGGTGGCCAGCGCGAGGGTGGCCGCGGCCACGGCACCGACCGTGCAGGCGGCCAGCTTGAATCGTGTCGTGCGCAGGCTCATGGGAGTCCTCTCTTCGAGCCATCGGGCCGGTGCCCGGTGAGCACCGCAGACACTGGCAACGAGGACCCGTCCCGGCAAGGAAGACCGCAGGTCATGGGAGAGTGAGACGCCAACCCCTCAACTGCCTGCGGATTTGCCGGGGTTGTGGGACGCCCGTGGGACATCGATGCGGTGCGCACGGAACGCGCACACGGTGAACACGAGATGCGCACGGGGTGGAATTGGTCTAGGGTCCCCGTCTCCGAACGACCGATTGCTAGGGGTTACTTGTGCGAGCCGGCGCCGATCCCGAGAGATTCGCGGCCTTCCTGCGGTCGTTGAAGGAGCGGTCGGGCCTCAGTTACGAGGCGCTCGCCCCGCGGACGGGCAGCAGCAGGTCCACTCTCCATCGCTACTGCTCCGGTTCGTACGTCCCGCCGGACTACGGCCCCGTACACCGGTTCGCCTCGGCCTGCGGAGCCTCCCCGAGCGAGCTGCGAGAGCTGCACCGGCTGTGGGCCGTGGCCGACATGAGCCGGGCGGGCGACGAGAGGACCGGGAGCGCCGAGGTGGACGCGAGCGCTTCGAAGACCGAGGAACGGGCCGGGCCGGGGCCCGACGAGGCGGCGCCCCCGTCGGTGGCCGCGGCGGAGGCCGCGCCGTCAGCATCCGTGGCGCGCCGCCACCGGCTCCGGCGTGCGCTCCCGATCCTCGGCGTGTGCTTCCTGCTGCTGACGGCCGGCGGGACCTGGCTGACCCTGGCGTCCCGTCAGGAGGCCGCCGCCGAGGTCCCGGGCGACGGACGGCTGCTGTTCTCCCCCGCGTGCGCGGAACCGGTCGGCATGGGGCAGCACGATGCCTGCGTCAAGGAGGTGCAGCGGCTGCTCGCCGAGGCCGGCGCGGACATCGACGTGGACAGCTCCTTCGGTCCGCAGACCCTCCGCCGGGTCACCGCGTTCCAGGTGCTCCACGGTCTCGACGCGGACGGGATGGTCGGCGCGCAGACCAAGAAAGCGCTCTACGACCCGAAGGAACGCATCCGGAGCTGGTCACCGCGGAAGGTGAGGCAACACATCCGCCAGGTGTTCACCGAGGAGCCCGGCCACGCCGTCGCGATCGCCGACTGCCAGTCCTTCCTCGACCCGCTCCACATCCTGCCGAACACCAACGGCAGCCGGAACTGGGGCGTCTTCCAGATCTCCGACACCCGGCTGCGCGAACTCGGCGGGACCCCGCGCGAGGCCCTGCAACCGGAGTGGAACATCCAGGCCGCCCATCGCCTGTACAAGCGCGCGGGGAACTTCGACGACTGGCCTCACTGCGAGCGCGCGTATGTCAACTCCCGCACCCCCGAACCGAGTTCCTCGCCAACCCGGTCGTGACTGCGGGCCGGACTCGCGCGGCCCCGCCCGCCTCGGGGCGCCGGTGTGATCCCCCACCGTGATCCCCCGCCGACACCCCAGAATGATCAAAGGCCGGTTTCGGATGCCTCCGAAACCGGCCCTGAACTGCGACTGTCTCCAGTCGGGACGACAGGATTTGAACCTGCGACCCCTTGACCCCCAGTCAAGTGCGCTACCAAGCTGCGCCACGTCCCGCCGTGCCGTCCACGATGCCGCCTGTGAACACGCAGGTAAACCCTACCCTACGTACCCCTGACGTCCAGCTCGGACAAGCCCCGCGACGCCCCGAGCAGCGGGCAGCGTCCGCACGTGGGCCCGAACCTGGCGGCGCCGGACTGGCGTTTGGCGGATCAGGGGTCGTAGGCGACCTTGAGGGAGTCGGACTGCTCGATGGAGCCGTCCCTCTCGATCACGGCCAGGCTCGCCGGGGCCGGCCCCACCGACTCGGTACGCATCGAACCCCCGAGGACGCCCGCCATCAGCTCCTCGAAGAGGCGGACACCCGTCTCCCGTACGGGGGGCGTCGTACCAACGGTCGAAGACCCGTCGCAGCCAGTCGGCGTACGGCGCGCCGTCCGGCCGGGCCGACTCCCCGTGGCATGTCGCGGAGCTCGGTGCGCGGCAGGAGCACCCGGACGTCGTCAGCCGCGCGCCGCCCGCCGAGGCCACAGATGCGCCAGGAGTCGCGCGCAGCGCGAAGGGCGGGCGAGAGCCCCGGCGCCCGTTAGGCGGGGGCGAGGCGGTCCGACGCACCGCCTCGACATTGAGTTGCCCAACCGTCGGAGTCCCGCAGACCCTCTGGTCTGCGGGACTCCGGTGGCACTGCGTTCGCAAGAGTCGTGTCAGGTGACGGGCGGCTCGATGTCCGCGTCGATGGGCTGCCAGCGAGTGACTGCCCGGGTCATGGGATGGTCACCGCCGAGTTCGCCGCTCTTGCGAGCGCTCCGTTCGGCTTCCTGGTGCAGCCGTTCGGCCTCGTCGGGATCGTCCCGACGCAGTTCGGTCGCGAGGTTCGAGGTCGCGGCGATGGTGAGGTAGTGATCGGGACCGAGCACCTCTGTGAACCCCTCGTACGCCTCTCGTCCCAACGCGACGGCCTGTGCGTGGTCACCGTTCTCGGACAGGTCCGTTGCGTGATTCAGCATGCACGTGAGGGTGTAGGGGTGGCGCGGCACGAGGAGTCGGCGAAAACGCTCGAGGGTGCTCCTCGACAGTTCGAGCGCGGCTTCCGGCTCACCGGTCAGCCGACGCAGCACAGCCAGGTTGGTGCCGCTCGCGAGGGTGAAGACATGGTCCGGGCCGAACCGGCGCTTGTAACGCTCCAGGGTCTCCTCGGCGAGTTCCCGGCCCCGGACGGCCTCACCCCGGTCGTAGAGGTCCGCGCACAGGTTCGTCGCGATGGCGAGGGTGTCGGGGTGATTGGGCTCCAGCTCCTTCAACGCCTGTTCGTAGGTCTCACTCGTTAGCTTGTACGCCGCTTCGTAGTCGCCGCGCCGACGGTACAGAACCGCTACCCCGAGAGAAGCGCGGAACGTGACGATGTGGTCGGCCCCCAGGGCCCGTCGACTGCGCTTGAGTGTGTCCTCGGCGAGCTTCAGCGCTTCCCGGAAGAACCCGGCGGCCCGCAGGTCGCGGGCGAAGTTGTTGGCGGAGTTGAGTGTGGCCCGCTCATCCGGCCCGGAGATCTCCCGGCGCTGTTTGAGGATCTCCCTGTTGGTGTCGCGCGCGGCCTTCCGGTCACCGGACAGAAACTCGGACACGGCGAGGTTGTTGGCGGCGGAGAGCGTGCGTGAATGGTTCTCACCGAAGACCCGCCGAGTACGTCGCAGGGTCTCCCGGTCGCTCTCCATGGCCTCGGCGTACCGGCCGACACTACGCAGGTCGGAGCCGAGACTCATGGCCGCGCCCAGGGTGTAGGGGTGGTCCTCGCCCAGGATCCGGCTGCCCCGCTCGTAGACGTCACGCGTCACTTCGTACGCCTCGGGGAGGCGACCCTGGTCACGCAGTGCGTTGCCGAGTTCGGTGCGCAGCCTCAGGACGAGCGCGTCGTCCTCACCGAAGTGGGGCTGCCAGCTCTGGAGCACCCGTTCGGCCGTCCTGTTGGCGGTGTCGGCGTCGCCGCTGCGCCACAGGTACCGGACCGTGTCGCAGATCCAGTTCCGCACCGGGAGGTGGTCGCTCTCCTCCGCCCGGGTGGGCCACAGGTGCGGAAGGAGTGCGGCATAGCGCCGCCAGCTGTCGGACTCGTCGGGGACCTTGGGATTGGCCTGACCGAGAACGGCATGCGCCCGTTGCCGCATGCCGGTCTGTTCCTCGGGCGTGAGCTGGTCCCGGAGCACACGCTGGATCAGACGGTGCAATGTCAGCGTGTCCGTCCGCTGATCGACCTGGGCCAGTCCGTTGCGGACGATCTCTCCGTAGAGCCGGCTCATCAGCAGTGGGTCGGACAGACTCGGGTCGTGCTGTTCGAGCAGTTCGAGGGAGGGCCGACTGCTGAGCATGTCTCGCGGGATCGGGTCGGGCCCGAAGAACGCGCACAGTTGGAGCAGTGCGGCGGCGGCCGGCGTACGGGATTTCAGCCGATCGAGTGACCAGCTTGCCGCTGCCGACGTCGGGTAGTCGGGGGCGGACTGGTTGCGCAGGATGTCGGTCATCTGAGTACGGAGCATCTCCACATAGGTGTCCACGGGCATCGCCGACTCCTGCAACGAAGCGGCGGCGAGGCTCACGGCCAGTGGGAAATCCCCGAGTTCCTCAGCGACCCGGGCCGCGTCCGCGGGCTCCAGGTCCGGGTTGTAGCGGCGCAACAGCGCAACGCTCTCCTCACGAGTGAAGAGATCGACCTCGATGCGTTCGGCACGCTCGGCCCAGGCAGGGTTTCGCGAGGTGATGAGGATGTGATGACCGGGCCCACTGTCCGGAATCAGACCGCCGAGATCGGCCGGCTTCTCGGCGTTGTCGTACACGAGTAGCCAGCGCGCGTGGGGGGTGCCGCGACGCAGCTTGTCCAGAACCTCGTTGCATATGGCCGTCAAGTCCTTGCCACCGAGGGGCACACCGAGATGCCCGGCCAGCCTGTTCAGGTCCTGGCGGATCTGCGTCGGCTCGGCCGCGTTGATCCACCAGACGAGATCGTAGTCCGATTCGAAGCGGTAGGCGTACTCGAGCGCGACCTGTGTCTTGCCCACGCCGCCGAGGCCGTACAGCGCCTGGGGCAGCACGGCGGTGGTGCCGGAGAGCAAGCTGTCGCGCAGTCGTTCGATCAGTGTTCGACGGCCGGTGAAGACGGCGTTGCGCTGCGGTCGCCCCCCGATGGCCTGCGGTGGAGTACCGGGGAGTCGAGCGGCTGCGGCCAGGCCGGTGGCCGCCGGACGCGACCCCGGCTCGACCGTGCCGACACGGTCGACGGTGGTCAGCAGGCGGGCCACGGCCTCCTCGGCGGAGACACCCGCAAGGCTGACCGCCGAAAGGGGGGCGAACTCGGCCGGGGGTGGTGAGTCATCGACACGGAGGGGCACGACCATGCCTATCTGGCCGGACGGATCCCTGCGGCTGGTGCGCTGCCGGATCTCCCGGGCCTGGGGCAGGGCTGTGTACTGCGGGGAGAGCAGCAGCACCATGCGCCCCTCACCCGCGAGGGTGCGTTCCAGCCACGTCGGCGTCTCTTGCGGGGCGGCCGCGAGGTCCTCGACCTCGATCGGGGCGAGCGTCGCCTCGTACCCGGCCGCCCGCAGCACGGTGACGGTCCAGTCCGCCCAGAGCCGGTCGGGGGCGGCGTAGCTGACGTAGAAGTCCTTGCGGATGATCGGGGAGGACCGTTCGTACTCCGCGCGCAGCGTCTGCCGGTAGCGCTCGGGCATATTGCTCAGCTGGGTCACCCTGTTGTCCGTGAGCCGGGCGGTCAGCCGTTCGAACGCAGCGAGCAGGGTGCCGTCCTGCCGTCGCTCGCCGACGGTCGCGGGTATCTCCTCGTACGCGTAACTGGGCTTGTACGGGATCTCGACACTGCTCCAGTACTGGTCCTGCTCCTCGGTCGGTACCCAGTCCAGGAAGGGGGCGAACAGGTTTCGGGCCTGGTAGCGGCCGGCCTCAAGACGGTCGCGGCCCGCGTCCTCGACGCGCATGGGGACGGGAACGATGCGGATGTCGCGTCGCTGGGTGTCGGCGATCCGACGGATCGATCGGGCGACGTGGGCTGCGCCGTTGACGCCTTGCCGGCTGAGCGTGAAGCAGTCCACGACGATGTCCGGCATGACGACCGTGCAGATGCTCGCGGTGTCACTGAGACCGGTCCGGCTGTCGATCAGTACGTAGTCGTATCGCGCGGCCATGTCGTCGCGGAGCGCGGTGAGGAAGTCGGCTCCGCCCATGCGGTAGAAGGTGCCCCAGTCGAAGGTGCTGACGGTGACCGCGTACGTGTCGGGGTCCTGTACGCCGGCCGGCAGCAGGTCCAGTTTGCCGCCCGGCGGCAGCCGTAGTTCCGTGCCGACGGCATACCGGTCGACCCGAGCCAGCTCCCGGGGATCGGGCTCGTCCCGGAGGCCGCCTCCGCCGGGCCGGGACGGGCCGGACACTCCTGCGGCGTCCACGCCGGATCCCACGCGCGGCACCACCGCGTGCCGGGCGAAGTTCTTGACCATCTCGATGACGCCGGCACTCTCGGTGAGTTCGGGGTCGGCCAGCAGCGGCTGGAGGTAGGTGTGCAGTCCGGGAGCCTCCAGGTCCCAGTCGACCACCAGGACCCGCAGACCGTTGCTGGCGAGGATCCAGGCGGTGTTGACCAGCGCCATGGTGCGACCTGTACCACCCTTGAAGGAGTAGAAGGTGATGATGGTGCCCCGGCCGCGGTCGTCATGGGTCATCTTCCTGCTCCTTCTCAAACGGTGTCTGGTGGGAGGAGAGGCGGGCAGCGATCGGGGGTGCGAGCCCGGTACGGCTGCGCGGGGTGGCCACGGTGGTCAGAACGGGGAGTGAGGGTGACGTGGTCCGAGGCGTCTCCAAAGAGTTGATCTTCAGGATCTCCAGAAAAGAGACGAGCTGGTTCTGCGCCTTCGCGATGACGGCGTGGAGAACGGCCTCGAACCGATCCGAACCGATGCCCGATTGCAGGAGCGGCAGGGGATCCCCGGCTCCCCTGGCCCAGTTGAACGGAAGGGCGCCCCGGACCGCCTCCCAGTAGGCCTTGCCCCGGGGGCCGTCACCCGCCTCGTCCGGATCACACGGCACTATGGCCGCGGAGCCCGGATGATTGCTGCGGTCGTAGGCACGCAGGGCCCGTTCGAACGGCTCGTCCGCCGCGGCCGAGGCCTCCACCAGGAGGACCGCGACCTGCCCCTGCCCACGGGCCTCGTCCAGGGCGGCGCCCAGCACGTCCGAGACGATCTCGGTTCGTACCGTGAAGCCACGCTCCTCCAGCAGACTGCTCGCCCTTTCGACCAGTGGCTGAGGGGATTCGGCGTGGTACGGGTTCCAGTCGGTCGGGCTCTGCCCGTGACAGCCCGGGTCGGTCGCCTTCCTGTGGGCGTTCACCGAGGTCCGGGCGGCGACGAACAGCAGGGCCCTGCTGCCCGGTTCCGCCCGTTCGGTGGCGGACGGGAAGGGGCCGGCGGATCCCGGTCCGCTGATGTCCAGGTCGTTGACGGGCCGTATGCGGAAGTGCTCTGCGGCGACGAGGATCTGGTGCGCGATGTGATTGACGATGCGGCGGTACTCGTCGCCGCCCGGGTCCGAGGCCAGAATGCGCCGCAGACCCGACTGCGCGTAGTTCTCGCCCAGATCGAGGTTGTCGTACTGAATGTGGGCCGCGCCCGGGGGGATGTTCTGAACCGGTTCCCACAGAACGGGGATGAGTGCCTTCGCGTCCACACCCGTCACTGCTCTGTGGCTGCGCTGCCGGTCCTCGAACGCCTTCCACTCGCGACCGCAGAAGTCGCTGCGGAAGTAGTCGGGGGTGTACAGGGCCAGCATGGTCCGACAGTGCCCCAGGGCTTCGCCCAGGGCCGCGTTCCAGTCCTGCCCCACTTGAATCGACTGAACGTCGAGAAACGGACGGTCGAAAGGGACCGCATCGCTCTTGTGTAATCGCCGTAGTTCTTGGCGTAATTCCGCGCACAGGTCGTCGTAGAACCGCTTGACGAGGACCCGGGGGCCGCGCCTGCGCGCATAACTCAGGAAGAAGTACGGTTCCAAGGAGCCCCCGACGCGCGTTCGCGGGGTCCCTGTCGTGGGGTGGATGGGTTCTCGCGCCTCGGGAGGTGACCGACACCGGCGGAAGTGCGCGCGGTTCGGCTGCTTCCCACACCTCCTCACCCCCCAACCGGTACCCCTCAGCCTTAGCCTTGGTTGAGTCGTGCCGAGACAGACGACAATACCGCCGCCCGGCCCGACGGGCCCCTCTCCGGAGGGCCCGAAAGCATGCTTCCCCCGATCCTCGCGTCCAACGCCCGTTGAGACAGCCTGTTCACAATGCGCTGCGTGGCGTCACCCCGTGCGCCCCGAGTCACGCTCCGGCTCGCGGACGACAGGCGGGCGTTCCACGGGCGCCTCCACCGCCTCGACGAGAGGTGCCATCCCCGCGCGGATCCTGGAACGGACGTGGGTGATGAAGGCCGACAGGTCGTAGCAGTAGACGGACGGAGTGTCGAAGCCCGTCACGGGATGATGACGGTGGGCGTAGAGCCCCCCGCCACAGACACGGGCCAAAGCGCAGTCGCGGCAGACCTGGCCGAGACCGCGCAGCCCCGACTGTCTGCGTCGTACCGTCTCGTTCGCCAACGCGTCCGAGAAGGAGTGCCGGAAGACGTCCAGACCGGTCTCGGGCGCCCCTTCGCCGACGACCTTCAGCGAGTCGGACTGCTCCATCGTCCCGTCAGCCTCCACCACCACGAGATCCACGGGTGCGAGCCCGAAGGTCTCGGCGTTCACGGCACCGCCGAGCAGACCGGACATGACCTCCTCGAACATCCGGACCCGGGTCTCCTTGTGAGGCGCGTCGAACCAGCGGTCGAACGCGGCAATGAGCCAATCGGCGTAGGGCGTCGGCTCGTCCGGTGGAACGACGACCGGTGGCCGCGCCGGCGGTAGGTCGCGGTGGCTCAGGCCGGCCGGCGGACTCACCCAAGTGCCGTGCGGCAAAAGGAAGTCCACCCGGGGAGCCTCGAATTCCAACAGAGCCTCGTACGTTTCCACGGGATCATTGGCCAGGTCCACGGTGCACAGCAGACCGACGAACAGCTCCCTGTGACGGGGGCTGTTCAGCAGGCGCAGCGCGGCGGCGACACGCGCATGGCTCGGGCGGCCGTTCACGAACCGTCGGTGCCGGTCGTGTGCGGCGGAGGAACCGTCCAGGCTGACTGCCACGCCGACCGCGTGGCGGCGCAGCAGTGTGAGGGTCTCCTCGTCGAGGAGGGTGCCGTTCGACTGCATCGAGCAGCGCACCTCGACCACCGTGGACAGGCGTTCACCCATGGCGGTGAGCAGTTCTCCCAGGTGTCTCTTGCCGACGAGCAGGGGTTCTCCCCCGTGCAGAATGATCCGCACCATGGGGATGCCGTGCTCACGGACGTGTTCGGCTATGCGGTCGGCGGCCTGACGCATGGTGTCGAGGGTCATCACCGCCGGACGTCTGCGCCAACTCTGGTCCGCCGCAAAATACACATAGCAGTAGTCGCACGACAAATTGCATAAGCTATGTATTTTGAGCAGAAATTGCCGAAAGGGTACTGTTGGCGTTCCCTCCGACTCGCACCCCGCCGTCGTCACAGCGCGCTTTCGAAGACGACGTCTGTCGTCTTCGACGACTTGTCTCGCTCCTGGAGATGGCGTCGCACGGCATGACCCAACACCGTGTCCATGCCCGCCACCAGCCGCAGCTGGCCGGGCGACAAAGTCGAGATGTCGACCAGTTGCGTGCCGTTGTGGCTGTTCTGAGGCGCGTCCATGCCTTGCTGCCTCCCTGAGAGCCGATGGGCGCGGAAAGTGCGCCCCGCCCGGATACATTCCCTGTTCATGCTCTGTCAGTGCTGTTCCCACGTCCACACGACAGTTGACGTCGATCGAACCGGGCCCAGCGGGGGAGCATTCCAGATCCTGTCCACTCTTTCCTTGCCACCATGGCCGAATTAGGGCAGCCGCCACCTCTGTCAGCGAGCAGTGGCGACACATGGCATAACCATCCGGCAAACGGAATCCATTGCTTCCGAAATGCCCGCATGCCCGGATGTTCTTTCCCTGCGCCGCAAACCCGCTATCGGCCTGGACGGGCCGGCACAGCGTTCGACGCCGAGGATGTCGGCGGAACGCAGGTGTGGGTCACGGGTGTTGTCGGGCTCGTCCGCGGAGTCGCGGCTCCCTTTCGGGTTCTCGGTGCTCGCCGTGCGGTTCGTGTCGTGCGGTTCGTGTCGTGCGGTTCGCGGATGCGGCTGGTGTCGAGTGGTCCGTGTCGGTCAGGACCACACCCGTGGCCGGACGCCCTCGTGCGCCGCTTCGAGGATCGCCAGGGCGTCCGCCGTGGTCACCTGCCGGGGGTTGGGGTAGGCCTGTCCCGTCACCTCGGTGGCCGCACGTTCCAAGTCGGAGTGTTTCAGGCCGAGTTCGGCCAGGGAGCGGGGCGCGCCGAGGTCGCTCGTCAGGTTCCACAGAGCCTCGGCGGCGTCGGTGGTGTCCAGGGCGCGGCCCAGTGCCGTCAGGGCGTCGGGCGCGGCCGGGGCGTTGTAGGCGACGACGTACGGCAGGACGACCGTGTGGGTCTCGGCGTGCGGGAGGCCGAAGGTGCCGCCGAGGACGTGGCACAGCTTGTGGTGCAGGCCCATGGTGGTCGCGCCGAGTGCGGTGCCGCACAGCCAGGCGCCGTAGAGGGCGCGTCCGCGCGCCGCCAGGTTCGCGGGGTCGGCCACCACCTCGCGGAGCGCGCCCGTCATGGCCCGGGCGCCCTCCTGCGCCGTCAGCGACACCAGGGGCGAGACGTCCGGCGCGTACAGGGCCTCGGCGGCGTGGGCGACCGCGTTGATGCCGCTGGTCACGGAGAGGGGGACGGGGAGGGAGAGGGTGAGTTCGGCGTCGTAGACGACGCTGCGCGGCAGGACCGACGGGGCGCGGCCGGTGCGCTTGGCGCCGTGTTCGGTCAGGCCCCAGACCGGGGTCATCTCGGAGCCGGAGTACGTCGACGGCACGGCGATCAGCGGCAGTTCGGTGCGGAGCGCGATCGCCTTGCCCAGTCCGATCGCCGAGCCGCCGCCGACGGCCACGCAACCGTCCGCGCCCGCGTCCCGCGCCGCCCCGACCGCCTGGTCGGCCACCTCCACCGGCACGTGTTGGCGAGCCTGCGCGAACAGTCCGGCACACGCGTCGCCGAGTGAGCCGGCGACCGCGCGGGCCGTCGCGGCACCCCGGGGGCCGCACACCACCAACAGCCGCCGCAGGCCCAGCCGTTCGGCCTCCCCCGCCACCGCGGTCACCGCCGCGCCCGGACGCATGACGATCCGCATGGGCCGGGCCTCGTACTCGAACTCCATCACGAACGCTCCGAGCCGTCCGTGACGGAGGAGTCCCCTGGGCCGAGTACGAGGTCGAAGCGGGCGTGCCGGAACGGGTTGGGGATGCCGAACCGCTGGGCCAGGGACGGGTCGTCGGTCTCCGTGAAGTCCTGGACGAGGCTTTCCTTCACCGCGAACACCGCGTCGGAGTCGAGGTGGTCGCTGCCGGCCACGAAGATGTGCGTGGTGACCGGGGTGTGTCCCTTCGCCGAGACGATGAAGTGGATGTGGGCCGGGCGGTAGGGGTGGCGGGAGGTCGCCCGCAGGAGGTCGCCGACCGGACCGTCCGTGGGGATGGGGTACGGGCTCGGTACGCAGGTGCGGAACCAGAAGCGGCCGTCGGCGTCCGCCGTGAACAGTCCGCGGCCGTTGCCCGGCGGCTGGACGTCGGGCTGCTGGACGTCGTAGTAGCCCTCGGCGTCCGCCTGCCAGACGTCGAGGACCGCGCCGGGCAGCGCGGTGCCGTCCCTCGACAGCACGCGCCCGCTGATCACGCACGGTTCGCCGCCGCCGACCAGGTCGATGTCCGCGCCGAGTTCCCGGACCGGGGACTCGGTCATGTGGAACGGGCCGAGGACCGTCGACTCGGTCACGCCGTCGGGCCCCTCGCTCTCGCCCCGCTCCTCCTTCCCCTCCCCCTCGTCGCGTTCGTCGCGCTCGTCCCGTCCGCCCCGGCCCTCGCTGTTGATCGTCTCGACCAGCATCGAGATGCCGAGGACGTCCGACAGGAGGACGAACTCCTGCCGGGTGTCCGTACACGCCCGCCCGGTCGCCGTCAGGAAGGCGATGGCCTGTTCCCACTCGGTCATCGTCGGCTCCGCCTCGCGGACGAAGGCGTGCAGATGGCGGGTGAGGGCGGCGAGCAGCTCGCGCAGGCGCGGGTCGGCCGTGCCGTCGAAGCTGTCGACGACGGCCTCGGTGATCCGGGTGGTGTATTCGGTGGTCATGCCCCACTCCTACGAACGTTCACGCGGCTCCGCCGGGGCGGAGCCGACAGCTGTTCCCCGCAGGGGACGCACGCGACGCCCGCCCCGGGGACCTCCGTCTCAGGCACGCCCGAGGATGCGCCGCACCGCCCCCGTCAGCAACCGCTCGGCCTCCTCCGGGGACACGGCCGCCCGCGCGTGCCGGAAAGCGACGTACCCGTCCGGCCGTACGAGGAGGGCTCCGCCGTCGGCGACCTCGCTGAGCCGTGCCCAGTCGCCGTACGGGTCCTCGTACTCCTGGCCGGGGCCGATGACGGCGGTGGCGATCTCCAGCAGGTCCTGGGCGCCGGCGGCCCGGATCCAGTCGGCGCCGCCGATGCCGGTGAGCAGGGTGAAGCGGCCCTTGCCGACGGTGTCGAGCGTGGACAGGGTGCGGGTGCCGGAGGTGATCCAGGCGTGCGGGAGTTTGGCCCCGGGGCGGGAGGTGGGCTGGTGGAACAGCTCGGGGTCGCGGTCGAAGCCGGGGTCGGGGGTGCCGTCGGGGACGACGGCGGCGGAGCTCTCGGCGGAATACCGCTGGTTGAGTTCGACGCCGTGCGCGTTGAACTCGTACACCTTGAACCCGATCGCCTCGCGGAGCTTCGCCCGCTGCTTCTCGGCGGCCTCGGTGTCGTCCTTGCGGGCGGTGATGTTGGCCCACAGCTGCTCGGGGGTCTGCGGGGCGAGCCCGTCGAGCGCCTCGAAGACGGGAGCGGTCTCGCCGATGGACTTGTTGGCACGGGTGACGATCTGCCTGCCGATCGGGGCGCGTTCGGCGGTGTAGGTGTCGAGGAGCGCGGGCGACGCGGTGCCGTCGAGGACGAGCTTGAGCTTCCAGGCCAGGTTGTAGGAGTCCTGGATGGAGGTGTTGGAGCCGAGGCCGTTGGACGGCGGATGGCGGTGCGTGGCGTCGCCGGCGCAGAAGACCCGCCCGCTCGAGTAGGTCTCCGCGTACATCTCGTTGACGGTCCAGGCCGAGGACGACCTGATGGTCACCGGGATCTCGTCGTCGCCGACCAGCCTGCGGACGATCGACTCGGCGTACTCGGTGGTCAGGTCGGGGGCGCCCGCGGTCACGTCGTAGCCCCAGACGATCAGCCACTCGTCCCAGGGCCGGACGCACCGGACCAGGCCCGCGCCGATACCACCGACGGTGGCGCCGGGGGCCAGCACCCAGTAGAGGGTGGACGGGCGGTGCGCGGTGTACTTCGAGAGGTCGGCGTCGAAGACGATGTTGATGCTGCCGGCCACACCCATCTGACCGCCCATGGGCAGACCGGCGTGCTCCGCCACCTGGGAGCGGCCTCCGTCGGCGCCGATGAGGTACTTGGCGCGGATGGTGTACTCGTCGCCGCGCAGCCGGTCCTCGACGGTGACCGTGACGCCCTCGTCGTCCTGGACGAAGGACTTGTATACGGTGCTGAAGCGCAGGTTCGTGCCCCGCGCCACCGCCGCGTCGACGAGCACGGGCTCCATGAGGTGCTGCGGCATGTCGCACATACGGGTGGGGCTGGCCAGCTCGTGGGCGGCCTGGACGAGCGGGTCGTTGCCCCACGATCGGACTCGGCCCAGCTCCTCCCCGGCAAGGCTGGTGCAGAACGTCGTGTCGCCCATCAGATCCTGCGGCGTGGCTCTCGCGACGACCTCGTCCTCGACGCCGAGGTCGCGCAGCACCTCCATGGTGCGCTGGTTGGTGATGTGCGCCCGGGGCGTCTCCGCGAGACGCGAGAAGCGGGTCACCACGATGTTGGGGACGCCGTACGTACTCAGGGCGAGCGCGGCGGCGGCGCCCGCGGGGCCACTGCCCACGATCAGTACGTCGGTCACGACATCCGGCTCTACGGTGTGCACGAGAGACGCTCCAAGGAATGAGGACAGGCACGGCCGCTCAAGATCATGGAGGGCGGCGCGGAAGCGTGGGTGTCTCAACTTGAGACAGTGCGCGCTGCTTGGCCGACGGACGTCGTACGGGGTGCGGCGGCCGGGGCCGCAGGCCGGGGCCGCAGGCCGGGGCCGCAGGCCGGGGCCGCAGGCCGGGGCCGCAGGCCGGGGCCGCAGGCCGGGGCCGTTCGAGAGCGGGAGGGCGTGGAGCGCGGGAGGGCGGATTCCGGCTGGGAGAGCGGGCGGGCGTGGAGTGCCGGGGGGCGAAATCCGGCGGGCGGGTGGGCGGCCGTGGCGGGGCAAGCGGGCGGTGCGGGCTCACCTGGCGGGGAAATCCGGGATGGACGGCACGCTTTCGATCTCGCCGGGTACGGTGAGTGGTGTCGTGACCACAGTGGAGCAACTCCCCGTCCACCCTGCCCTGGAATCGCTGGGCAGGGCCCGTGAGTTGTTCCTCGCGGGGCGCCAACTCCCGGACGGAGTACCGGAGGAGATCCTCGCCGCCTGGAGGCGTGCCCGGTTCTTCGGCCTACGGCACGACGTGCCGCGCTCCGCGACCGGGGCGGCCGAGGTGACCGGCACGAGCGGCGCGGCCCCGAGGCCCGCCGCCCCGCCGCGCGATGCCGTACGACCGGACGGGTGCGACCTGTTGACCGCGGCGCGGCCGGTGCTCGAACGCCTCGCTCCCGCCGTGGGCACCGGTCGGGCGGCGCTCCTGCTGACCGACGAACGGCCGCGGGTGCTGTGGGCTACCGGATGCGCTCCCGGCGCCCCCTTCTGCGAGGACCTCTCCGAACAGGTGGTCGGCAACAACAGCGCGGCGCTCGCGCTGCGCACCCGGCGCCGCGCCGAGGTGCACGGTCCGGAGCACTTCCTCGACCTGTGGCAGGACGTGTCGGCGGTCAGCGTGCCCGTGCTCGCGCCGGAGACCGGGCGGGCCGTGGGCACGGTGACGGTCACCACCGGACTGTGCGCCGACCGCGCCCCGCATCCGTGGGCGTCCCTCGCCGAGGCCGCCGCCGATGCCGTCGAGGCGGAGCTGCTGGCGCGGTCGCAGCCCGCCGAGCGGGTCCTGCTGGACGCGTATCTGCGGGCCTCGCGGCAGCGGGGGCGGGCGGTCGTCGCCCTGGACGGCCGCAACCGTCTGGTCAGCGAGGCCGCGGGGCGGCTGCTGTCACCGGAGGGGTTGGACGCGCTGGAGCGGAGCGTCGTCGCGCTGTTACGGGACGGGGGCGGCGGGAGCCGGCATGCGGCGGCTGACCACGCGGGTGCGGCCGCGCCGGAAGCGGTGTCCGCGGCAGGGGCCGAAGCCGGCATGGACACCGACGTGCCCGTACCCGCTTCGGCGTCCGCACTCGTGCCCGTACCCGCTTCGGCCTCCGGGGCGATGACCACGACCGCCGCCGCCCCGGACTCGTACCGCGTCCGGCTGCCGGACGGTGTGCGGTGTTCGGCCAAGGTCTCCCCGGTGGCGCGTCGGGGGTCGGTCATCGGCGCGGTGGCCGTGCTGGAGCCGCTGGGATCCGGTGGCGCCGTGCCTCTCGGACGGGGTGTCGTGGCCCTGGCCGGGCGCTCGGTGCCGTGGCGGTACGCGGCCGGCCGGGCGGCGGAGCTGGCCCGGTCGCCCGAGCCGTTGCTGCTCGTCGGCGAACGTGGTACCGGCAAGACCGCGCTCGCCCGCGAACTGGCGCCCGAGCTGCTGGTCGTCGACGCGGCGGAGGGTGAACTGGGCTCGGTACTCCTGGCGTTGAGGGAGGGCCACACGCTCCTGATCCGCCATGTCGAGCGCCTCGCGCAGCCCGACACCGCGACCCTCAACTCACTCCTCGCCTCGCATCCGGGGACACCGCTGCTGGCCACCTACACCCCCGGAGCACCGCCCAGCCCCTGCCTCCAGCGCCTTCTGGACAGGCTCGCCGCCCGGTCCGTCACCCTCCCGGCCCTCCGTGAACGGCCGGAGGACATCCGGGAGTTACTGACGGCCCTGGCCCCGAAGCCGGTACCGGGTCAGCCGCCGCTCACCTGGACACTGGACGCCCTGCGGGCCCTGGAGCAGCATCCGTGGCCCGGCAACGTCACCGAACTCGTGCATCTGGTCCGCGCCTTGGCCGAACAGCGGCGCGTGTCCGGGCCCGTCGTGCGCGCCGAACTGCCGGATCCCGTCCGCGAGGGCCCGGCCGCCCGGCGCCTGAGCCCCATGGAGCGCGCGGAACGCTCCGCCATACTGGAGGCCCTGCGCCGCAACGGCGGCAACAAGGCCCGCGCGGCGGCGTCGCTGGGCATCGCCCGTGCCACGTTGTACCGGAAGCTGCGGGGGTACCGGGGCTGAGCCGTTCGCGCACGGGAGCGGCGGTGCCGGGCGGCCGTCGTGTGGCGATCATCGGACGGCCGCACGACCATGGGAAAGCCGCTTCACCCGTACGGCCCGTCTGCCAGGAAGGTGGTAGCCGATGTGCAGGTGGCTCGCCTATTCGGGAACGCCCATCCTGCTCGACACGATCCTCTACCGGCCGGCGCACTCCCTGATCGACCAGAGTCTGCACTCCCGGCTGGGTGTCGAGACCACCAACGGTGACGGGTTCGGCATCGGCTGGTACTCGCCCGGCCTGGAGACCCCCGCGATCTTCCGCGACATCGGTCCGGCCTGGAGCAACCGCAATCTGCGGGAGATCGCCGACCATGTCCGCTCCCCGATCTTCTTCGCCCACATCCGGGCGTCGACCGGTACGGCGGTGCAGCAGACCAACAGCCACCCCTTCCGGCACGGCCGCTGGTTGTGGATGCACAACGGCGCGATCGCGGACTTCCACCGGATACGGCGGGATCTCTCGCTGGCCGTCGACCCGGAGCTGTTCGCCGACATCGAGGGGCAGACGGACTCGGAGCTGATGTTCTACCTGGCGCTCACTCTCGGTCTGGAGGAGGACCCTCCGGGCGCGGTCGCGCGGATGGCGGGCCTGGTGGAGCGGGTCGGTCGCGAGCACGGGGTGGAGTTCCCGCTGCAGATGACGGTCGCCTTGACGGACGGAGAGGCGCTGTGGGCCTTCCGTTACTCCAGCCAGAAGCAGTCGCGCTCGCTGTTCTACAGCACCCGGGTGGAGACGTTGCGCGCGCTCCACCCCGACCTGTCGTTCCTGCGGGAGGTCTCCGACGAGACCCGTCTCATCGTCTCCGAGCCCCTGGGCGACATGCCCGGCGCCTGGAACGAGGTCCCCGAGAACAGCTACGGCGTCGTCCGGCCCGGGGAGGACGTCCTGGGTGCCTTCTCCCCGCAGCCCGTGTAGCCGCCCGGTGACGCCGGAAGGCGCTCCCGGTCCGGCCGCGCATGACTCAGGGGCCGTGCGGAGTGTTCCGCCACGGCCCCTGAACTGCGACTTCACCACGTCTTCGTGAAGTCGGGACGACAGGATTTGAACCTGCGACCCCTTGACCCCCAGTCAAGTGCGCTACCAAGCTGCGCCACGTCCCGGTGCGCTGTCCGCGGTGAACCGCGTGATCGCGCAGTGAGAACTTTACCGTACGTCGGCCCCTGCCCCGCAGCCGGTGCGAGGCGGGGGACAATCGAGGGATGAGCGGGACAGCGGAGGACGGGACGACGGGGCGGGGGCGGGACCGGGACGAGGAGGGGCGGGTGCGCAGTGCGCGGCCCCGGGACGGGCTGGGGCGCCCGCTGCCTTACGGGGCGCCGGGGGTCGAGCGGCAGCCCGAGGGGGTGCTGCGGGAGCCGGAGGAGACGGTCGTCGAGGCGCAGGCCCTGCTGGACGCGGGGAAGCCGTTCCACGCGCACGAGGTCTTCGAGGACGCCTGGAAGTCCGGGCCCGACGAGGAACGCGCGCTGTGGCGGGGGCTCGCCCAGCTCGCGGTGGGCCTCACCCACTCGGCGCGGGGGAACGTCAAGGGCGGAGCCCTGTTGCTGCGGCGCGGGGCCGGGGCCGTCGAGGAGTGGGGGGCCGCCAGCGGACGGCGGCAGCCCTACGGCGTCGATCTGGCCGGGGTCGGGGCCTGGGCGCGGCGGCTGGCCGGCGTCGTGGAGCGGGAGGACCGCGCGGTCGACGCGCGGGCCTGGGCCCCCCGGTTGCGCCCCGCGCACCCGGCACCGGAGTCCTCCGCGCCCGGCCCCTCAGCGGAGCAGTAGCTGCAGGCCGCCCACGATCGTCGCCGCGATGACCAGTTGTTCGAACAGCTTCTGGTTGATGCGGTTCACCGCCCACTTGCCGAGGAAGGCGCCCGGCACGACGAACAGGGCCAGGGCGGCGTCCAGGAGCAGGGAGTGCGCGTCGATGAGGCCGAGGCCCACGCTGAAGGGGACCTTGGAGACGTTGACGATGAGGAAGAAGAAGGCGGACGTGCCCAGGAAGCCGAGCTTCCGGAAGCCCGCCGAGAGCAGGTACAGGGACATCACGGGCCCGCCGGCGTTGGCGACCATGGTGGTGAAGCCGCCGAGAACGCCGTACGAGCGGGCCTTGACGCGGCCTGCGCGGGTGGTGACGGCGTCGGGTTCGTCGTCCTTGTCGGCCGTGCGCCGGCGCCGGATCGTGACGGCCGCCATCAGCAGCAGGATCGCGCCGATCGACGTGCGCACGATCTGGTCGTCGGCCCGGATCAGGAAGAGCGTGCCGAGGACGACACCGGCGCCGACCGCCGGGAAGAGCTTCCACAGGGTGGGCCAGTGGGCGTGCCGGCGGTAGGTCAGGACGGCGAGGACGTCCCCGACGATGAGAATCGGGAGCAGGACGCCGGTCGAGGCACGGGCGGGCAGGACCGCCGCGAAGATCGCGAGGCTGACCGTGTTGGCGCCGCTCACGGCGGTCTTCGAGAAACCGACGAGCAGGGCCGCGAAGGCGAGGGCCGCGAGCTCGGCCGTGGACAGGTGCCAGAGAGTCATCGTGTTCATGCGGGGTCCGATGGTATGCGCACCTATCGGCACGCGACAGGACCGTCTCGCCAGTTGACCCTGCTCCCGCCCCGGTCCGGGATCCGGTCATCTCCCGGCCGCCCGGTGGCGGGTTTCGCCCCGGACGGCCCATGGACCATCGTCCGACGGGCTGGCAAGATCCCCCGGGTACCTTCACCGACGTAGTTGGAGGAGTCATGGCCGACTCGCGCGAGCACAGCTTCGCCGGTACGCGGGGCGGTGTCACCGCACGGGAATGGCCGTGCGAGGGGGCGCGCTACGTCGTGCTCCTGGTGCACGGCTACGGGGAGCACATCGGCCGGTACGAGCATGTGGCCGATGCCCTGGTGCGGCACGGCGCGGCGGTGTTCGGCCCCGACCACATGGGGCACGGCAGGTCGGCGGGCGAGCGGGTGCTGATCGAGGACTTCGAGGCCGTGGTCACCGATCTGCACGCGGTGGAGGTGCGGGCCAGGGCCGCCTACCCGGGTCTGCCGGTGGTGCTGATCGGCCACTCGATGGGCGGTCTGATCGCCGCGCGGTACGCCCAGCGGTACGGCGCCGGGCTCGCCGCGATCGTGCTCTCGGGGCCGCTGATCGGGATCTGGGAGCCGCTGCGGGCGCTGCTGGCCCCGCCGGGGGTGCCCGAGGTCCCGCTCGACCCGAAGCTGCTCTCCCGGGACATGGCGGTCGGCGCCGCGTACGCGAACGATCCGCTGGTGTGGCACGGCCCGTTCAAGCGGCCGACGCTGGAGGCGATCGACCGCGGCCTGGCGGCGATCTCGAAGAACGGTCCGCTCGAAGCGCTCCCGCTGCTGTGGCTGCACGGCGACGACGACCGGATCGTGCCGCTGTCCGGCAGCCGTACGGGCATCGAGGAGTTCCGGGGCGCCGACTGGACCGAGCGGGTCTATCCGGGCGCCCGGCACGAGGTGTTCAACGAGACGAACAAGGCCGAAGTGCTCGCGGACGTCAAGGAGTTCGTGGACTGTGCGCTGCGGCGCTGAGGCGCCGGCGTACGCCGCGTTTTCACGTGTCCGACCTGGGCACCCGCACCCGCATGGAGTGGTTGCGGCAAGCGGCCTGCGTGGGAGAGGACCCCGAACTGTTCTTCCCCGTGGGCACCACGGGACCGGCGCTCGACGACGTCGCCGCCGCCAAACGTGTCTGCGGCCGCTGCCCGGTGCGCCGCGAGTGCCTGAACTGGGTGCTCGGCAACGGGCAGACGGCCGGCGTGTGGGGCGGCATGGGCGAGGAGGAACGCACCGACCTGCTCCGTAGAGCCGGGAGCGCCGACGCCGCCCGGCACGAGGCGCTGGCCGGTATGCCTGGATGAAGCGATTGAGGAGTACTGCGCAATGACGATGGTGAGGAGCACACTTCCCGAGTCCGCCCGCCGGATCGCGGGCGACGCGCTGCAGGAGAGCCTGGTGGATCTGCTGGGCCTCTCGCTGATCGGGAAGCAGGCCCACTGGAACGTGGTGGGACCGAGGTTCCGTTCGATCCACCTGCAGCTCGACGAGGTGGTGTCCACGGCACGGACGTTCGCCGACCAGGTCGCCGAACGCGCGGCGGCGATCGGGGTGGCCCCGGACGGCCGGCCCGAGACCGTGGCGACCCGGTTCGCCCTCCAGGGGCCGAAGGACGGCTGGCTGCGGGACACCGAGGTCGTACGGCTGCTGGTGGAGGCGCTGGAGGCGGCGATCGGGCGGCTGCGTGGGCGCATCGAGGTCACGGAGGAGGCCGACAAGGTCACGCAGGACCTGTTGATCTCCGTCACCTACGAGCTGGAGAAGCAGCGCTGGATGTTCGAGGCGGAGAACTGGCCGCGCGAGGACTGACCGCGCGGCGGGCGGGCGGCGCCTGCGCGCTCGCCGTCCTTCGCGACGGTCCCGGACCGCCGGGGTGCCCGAAGCCGTACGGCTTCGGGCACCCCGGCGGTCCGGCGTGTCAGTGGTCCGTCAGGCGTCCGGCTTCTTCGCCGCCACGGCGGTCAGCAGCCGGTCGCGTGACTCCTCGACCAGGCGGCGGGCCCGGCCCACGTCCGCGAGCAGCCGGCCGTCGCGCTTGTGGACCACTCCGTCGACGATGACCGTCTCGACGTTGGAGACGTCCGCGCAGAGGGTGACGGCCGCCACCGCGTCGTGCACCGGCGCCATGTTGAGGGCGGTGGCGTCGAGGGCGACGACATCGGCCCGCTTGCCGGGCGTCAGGGAGCCGGTACGGTCCTCCACGCCGGCCACGTGGGCCCCGTTGAGCGTGGCCATCTCCAGCATCTGACGTACCGTCAACATGGTCTTCGGGACGGGCAGGTTGGCCTGCCAGCAGTCGGCGTTGACCCGGGCCCGTTCGGCGCCGAAGGCGGCCCGGATCTGGGTGAACATGTCGCCGGGCACGGTGGTGACGACGTCGATGCTCAAGGACGGCCGCAGCCCGTGTTCGACGGCCTGCATCACGGGCGGCCAGCCGTGGCCCATCTGCGTCTCCACCTGGGCGGAAATGGACACCGTGCCACCGCTGTCGGCCACCATCCGCCACTCGTCCTCGCTGAGGTGACAGCAGTGGACGTAGGTCGTGTCGGGCCCGAGCAGACCCAGCTGGTTCAGCTGCCTGACCATGCCGAAGCGCCCGGCGAGGCGGCCCATGGCGACGTGCACGGTGATCGGGATGTCCAGCTCGCGGGCGAGGCCCCATTCGCGGGTGACGACGTCGTCGGCGCAGAAACCGGGGCCGCGCGTGGCCAGGGCCATGGTCAGCAGGCCGTCGCCGGAGGCGAAGTGCTGGTCGCGGACGCGGCGTACGTCGTCACCGGGTACCGCGATCTTGCTGTCGAACCAGTAGTCGGCGAGTGAGGTGTTCGCGCTCCCGTACGCGTACTGGGCACGGATGCCCGTCTCGGTCAGCGCCTGGATCGCGGCGTCCGGGTGCTCGGGCGTGTTGTTGATGTGCGACCAGTCGACGAGCGTGGTGATGCCCGCGTTGAGGCACTCCAGGGTGCCGGCCAGGTTGCCGGCGTACACGTCCTCGGGGGTGTAGACGGGCGCGAAGGTGTCGAGGACGTCGACGAAGTAGTCGTCGAGGGTGGCGTCGGGGGCGCAGCCGCGGATCGGCGCCTCCCAGGTGTGGCGGTGGGTGTCGACGAAGCCGGGGATCACGATGCGGCCGGTCATGTCGAGCACCTCGGCGTCCACGTCCGCGTCGATCTCGCGCCGGACCGCCGTGATCGTGCCGTCCTCGATGAGGACGTCGCCCCGGGGCAGGTCGCCGATGTCCGGATCCATCGAGACGACATGGCCCGCGCGCAGGAGCATCCGTTCGGTCATCGCCGTTCCTCCCAGAGGTGGGTGCGTATGAGAGCTGACGGAACGTCAGTATGCGGCGGATTCGCGGGCGGTTCCCGTGACCCGGCCGACGAGGGGGACGACCGGGACGAGGGCGGCGCGCCGGCTGTCGCGGTGCGGGGTCTTCCCGACGGACGCGCGCTCCCCGCGCGGTCGGGGCGGACGGGCCCGTGGTGCTCCTCGCGTGTCCGGTCCCGTCCGAGGCGCCCTGCCCGGCGGACGGCGTCGGGTCGGTGTGTGCGGATCGCCACGGCGACCACCCCCATCCCTGCGGAGTCAACGGCCTCACGGGGCGGGCGTCAAGCGATGCGGGCGTCAAGCGATGCGGGCGCCGAGTGACACGCACACGAGGCGGCCGCCGGCTCGCCGGCACTGGCACGGCGGCCGCTCTCCCCCGCCGACAGGGCCGGGGGCGCGGGGCGGGGGCGGGATGCTCCGTCCGGCGGCGGTGCTCGGTGCGGCTGCGCCGGACGGGGAACCCGGTCGTCGAGGTCAGGCGGGGGTGTCCAGGCCCAGGTGGTCGCGGAGGGTCGGGCCCTCGTAGTCCGTGCGGAAGACACCGCGCTCCTGGAGCAGGGGGACGACCTTGTCGGCGAAGGGGTCCAGGCCGGTGGGGGTGATGTGGGGGACGAGGATGAAGCCGTCGGCGGCGTCGGACTGGACGTACTCGTCGATGGTGCGGGCGACGGTCTCCGGGGAGCCGATGAAGTTCTGGCGGTTGCCGGTCTCGATGACCAGGTCCCGGATGGACCAGTCGTGGGCGGCGGCCAGTTCCCGCCATTCGCGGGCGGTGGCGAGCGGGTCGCGGTACATGCGCACCTGGGCGCGGCCCTTGGAGATGTGCGTGTCGCCGACCTCAGGGTCGATGTCGGGCAGCGGGCCGTCCGGGTCGTAGGAGGACAGGTCGCGGTTCCAGACGAACTCCAGGTGCTTGAGGGCGGTGGCGCCGCTGACCTGGAGGCGGCGTACCTCCTTGGCGAGTTCCTCGGCCTCGGCGTCGGTGTCACCGAGGACGAAGGTCGCGGCGGGCAGGATCAGCAACTGGTCCTCGCGGCGGCCGTACTTGGCGAGGCGGCTCTTGACGTCGGTGTAGAAGGCCCGGCCGGCGTCCAGGCTCGCGTAGCGGCTGAAGATGGCGTCGGCGCCGGCGGCGGCGAACTCACGGCCCTCGTCGGAGTCCCCCGCCTGGAAGATCACCGGGCGGCCCTGCGGGGAGCGCGGGACGTTGAACCGGCCCTCGATGTCGAAGTGCTGCCCCGAGTGCACGAAGGCTCCGGCCTTGGCGTCGCGCAGGAAGACGCCCGTCTCCTGGTCGGCGACGATCTCGTCCCCGTCCCAGGAGTCGAAGAGTTCGTTCGCCGTGGCCAGGAACTCCTTGGCGCGGGAGTAGCGCTCCTCCTGCGGCAGGAAGCCTCCCCGGCGGAAGTTCTCGCCGGTGAAGGCGTCCCAGGAGGTGACGACGTTCCACGCGGCGCGCCCGTCGGAGAGGTGGTCGAGGCTCGCGAACTGGCGGGCCACCTCGTACGGCTCGTTGAAGGTGGAGTTGATGGTGCCGGTCAGTCCGAGGCGCTCGGTGACGGCGGCCAGCGCGGCGAGCACGGTGAAGGTGTCGGGGCGGCCGACCACGTCCAGGTCGTAGATGTGGCCGCCCTGTTCGCGCAGCCGCAGGCCCTCCGCGAGGAACAGGAAGTCGAACTTGGCGCGCTCGGCGGTCCGCGCGAAGTGCGCGAAGGAGCTGAACTCGATGTGGCTGCCGGCCTTGGGATCGCTCCACACGGTGGTGTTGTTGACGCCCGGGAAGTGGGCGGCCAGATGGACCTGCTTCAGGGGTTTGCTCATGGCGGTCGGTCTCCTACGGCTCAGACGGTCGCGGTCGTGGCGGCGGCGTAGCGTGCGGCGGGGCGGGGCAGCCCCAGCAGGCCGCGCAGGGTCCCGGCCTCGTAGGCCCGGCGGAAGACGCCGCGCCGCTGCAGTTCGGGCACGAGGCCGCGGGTGATCGCCGGGAGGTCGTGACCCAGCACGGCGGGGCGCAGCCGGAACCCCGTCAGACCGGCGGTGGCCAGATCCTGGAGGAGGTCCGCCAGTCGGGCCGGTGAGCCGGTGAAGATCCGGGCGTCGCTCGCGTAGGGCTCGCCGGCCAGCGCGTCGAGGCGCTGCCGTCGGGCGGCCGCTGCCGCCGGGTCGTCGTCGAGGAAGACCACGAGGTCGCCGAAGACGTGCAGCGGGTCGTCGGCGCGCCCGGCGGCCCGCTGCTCCGCGCGAATCTCGTCGACGATCGCCCGTGCCCGGTCGGTGTCGTGGGGCGTGACGTATCCGATGTCGGCCTGGCGGGCCACCAGCCGGTACGGGACGGTGTCGTGGGCGAGCGCGCTGACGACGGGCTGGCCCTGTGGGGGGCGGGGTGTGATGGAGGGGCCCTTGACGCTGAAGTGGCGGCCCTCGAAGTCGATGTAGTGCAGTTTGTCGCGGTCGACGAAGCGGCCGGTGGCCACGTCCCGGATCTCCGCGTCGTCCTCCCAGCTGTCCCACAGCCGGCGCACGACCTCGACGTGGTCGGCGGCCTCGTCGAACAGCTCGGTCACCAACTCCTGTGCGTCCGGGCTGTCGTAGGCCTCGATGCGCGGGATCGTACGGCGGCCGAAGTGGGCGGCCTCGTTCGGCCGGGCGGTGATCTGCACCCGCAGGCCCGCGCGGCCGGAGCTGACGTAGTCGAGGGTGGCGATGGCCTTGGAGATGTGGAAGGGCTCGGTGTGGGTGGCCACGACGGTCGGCACGATGCCGATGTGCCGGGTGAGGGGGGCGATCCGGGCGGCGACGAGGACGGCGTCCAGTCGGCCGCGGAGCTGGTCGGTGCGCTCGTCCGGCTCCAGGAAGTGGGCCGACTGCGGGCCGAGGCCGTCCTCGATGGTCACGAAGTCGAGCAGCCCGCGCTCGGCCTCGGCGACGAGGTCGGCCCAGTAGGCGGCGGTGAACACCTCGCGGGGGCGGGCCACCGGCTCACGCCAGGAGGCGGGGTGCCAGCCGGTGCCGTCGAGGGCGACGGCCAGGTGCAGCGGGGACGGCGCGGAGGCGGGGGCGGGTGTGGAGGAGGGGAAAGACGCGGCTGGGGACACGGGTGGGTGCCTTCCTAGGAAGTTCGTACGGCCCTGTCGCGGGGCGTGCCGGGGCTGCGGACCGCCACGATCGTGGAGCGGCGGCGCAGGGTGAAGCCGAGGGACTCGTAGAGGCGGATCGCGGTGATGTTGTCCGCGGCGGCGTGCAGGAACGGTGTCTCGCCGCGTGCGCGGATGCCGGCGGCGACCGCGCGGACGAGCCGGGTGGCAAGGCCCCGGCCGCGGTGGTCCGGGTCGGTGCAGACCGCGCTGATCTCCGTCCAGCCGGGTGGGTGGATGCGCTCGCCGGCCATGGCGACCAGTCGCCCCCGGTCCCGGATGCCGAGATAGGTGCCCATTTCCACGGTCCGCTTGAGGAAGGGGCCGGGCCGGGTGCGGGCGATGAGGTCCAGGATCTCGGGAACGTCGGCGAGCCCGAGCCGTACCGCTTCGGGGGCGTGCTCGGCCCGCAGCGCGGTGTCCACCAGCTGGACGCCCTGTCCACCGCCGGCCACCTCCCAACCGTCCGGCACCTCGTGGACCGGCTTGATCCGTACGACGGTCTCCGCGCCGACGAGCGCGTGCAGGTCGGCCCAGGCGGCCGGGTCCGCGGGGTCGGCGAGGGCGGCGAAGTCGTAGACGTCTCCCGGGTAGCGGGCGGCGGCGCCGAGGCGTTCGGCGAAGCCGGCGTGCGGGCCTACGCGGGAGGCCCAGACGGCGTTGTCGAGGACGGGTATGTCGAGCGCGGGGGTGGCGGCGGCGAACGCGGCGCGGGGTGCGCCGGCGGGTGCGGGCGGGGCTCCGCCTCCGTGGAGGTCGGTCCGGTGTGTCACGGAGGCGGAGCCCCTTTCTCGGTCGACAGGCCTGCCGTTCACACGACCTGACCGTGTGTCAGGAGTTGGTGAGGGGCAGACCCGGCGGGTTGACCTCGGACTTCCCCACGGACTCGTTGGGAAGGTTCCACGCCTTCAGCCATGCGTCGTACTGACCGTTGTCGATCAGGTGGTTGATGGCTTCGGCGAGGGGTTCGGCGAGGCCGCTGCCCTTCTTCGCGGTCGCGGCGATCAGGCCCTGGAGGCTTTCACCGGCGCCGGAGAACTGGCCCGCGATCCGGGTCGCCTGGGGTGTGCCGGCCGTCTTGGCCGCGTGGTACGCGAGGTTGGGGCTGGGGCCGAAGTAGGCGTCGATCTTGCCGCTGCTCAGCGCCAGATAGATGCTGTTGCTCTCCTGGAAGTACTTGACGGTGAGGGGCTTCTTGCCCTCCTTCGCCAGCTTCGCCTTCCACTCCAGGAGGATCTTCTCCTGGTTGGTGCCGTTGCCGACGGAGACCGTCCGGCCGGCGAGGTTCTCGTAGTCGCCGTCGAAGCTCCAGTCGCTGTCCTTCTTCGTCTCGAAGGCCAGGTCGTCCTTGCGGTAGGAGGCGAACTCGTACTTCTGCTTGCGCTCCTCGGTGTCGGTGATGTTGGAGAAGCCGACGTCGACCTTGCCGCTGTCGATTCCGATGAACAGGTTCTCCCAGGTCGACTGGCGTATCTCGGGTTCGAGACCGAGGACGGCGGCCACGAGTCTGCCCAGATCGGGCTCGGAGCCGGTGAGCGTCTTCTGGTCGCTGCCGATGAAACCGAGCGGGGGGCTGCCGGAGGGCAGCGTGCCCGAGCCGATCACCAGCTTGCCGCGCTTCCTGATCGCGGCGGGCAGCTTGGCACTGATGGACTTCACCTCGGAGACCTTGATCTCGGTCTCCTCGGCGGCGCCGTTGGCGAGCCGTCCGACGGTGACCGTGCCGGCGGCCTCGGTCCTGCTCGCGGCCTCGGTGTCGCCCCCGCAGGCGGCGAGCCCGGTGGCGAGGGTGGCGGCTGCGGTCGCCGCGGTGATGCCGCGCAGCAGGCTGCGCCGGGAGAAGCGGGTGTGCGTGGGCATGACTGTCCTTGTCGTTCGCGTGGGTGTGTGGTGGGCGGTGCGGGGGGGAGGTTGGCGGGGCCGGCGGTCGTGCGGGCCCGTGTCTCAGAGGACCTTGCCGAGGAAGTCCTTGGTCCGCTCGTGCCGCGGCTTGTCCAGGACCTCCGAGGGCGGGCCCTGTTCGACGATCCGGCCGCCGTCGATGAAGACGACCCGGTCGGCGATCTCCCGGGCGAAGCCGATCTCGTGGGTGACGATCACCAGCGTGGTGCCGCCCCGCGCCAGGTCCTTGATGACGGCCAGCACCTCACCGACGAGTTCGGGGTCGAGGGCGGAGGTCGGCTCGTCGAAGAGGATGACGCCGGGGCGCAGGGCGAGGGCGCGGGCGATCGCCACGCGCTGCTGTTGGCCGCCGGACAACTGCCGTGGATAGGCGGCGGCCCTGTCGGCGAGGCCGACGCGGTCCAGGAGTTCACGGGCGAGGTCGTCCGCCTGCGCCCTGCCGAGCTTTCCGGTCGCGACGGGGGCCGCGGCCACGTTCTCCAGCACGGTCAGGTGCGGGAAGAGGTTGAAGTTCTGGAAGACGAAGCCGATCCGGCCGCGCTGGGCGAGGATCGCCCGCTCGCTCAGTTCCTTGAGACGGTCGCCGTGCCGGCGTACGCCGATCAGCTCGCCGTTGACGCTGACATGGCCTATCTCGGGCTTCTCCAGGTGGTTGATGATCCTGAGCAGCGTGGACTTGCCGGAGCCGGACGGGCCGAGGATCACGGTGACCTCGCCGGGCCGTACGGTCAGGTCGACGCCGTTCAGCACCCGGTGGGTGCCGTACCACTTGTGCACGTCGTGCACCTCGACGGTGGCGGCCGCCTGGTCGAGCGTCCCGGCGGTCATACGGCGGCCTCCTTGCGGATGCGGGCCCGCAGGTCGGTGGCACCGGCCCGCAGTCTCTGCAGCGGCGTCGGCGGCAGCGTGCGGGTGGCGCCCCGCGCGTAGTACCGCTCGACGTAGAACTGGATGACGGAGACGACGCTGGTGAGGATGAGGTACCAGACGGTGGAGACCAGCAGCAGCGGCACGATGTCGCCCGGGTAGGTGGAGCCCATGGCCTGCGCGGTGCCGAAGAGGTCGAGCAGCGACACGTAGAAGACCAGGCTGGTGCTCTTGATCAGGCCGATCAGCTGGTTGACGTAGTTCGGGGTGATCGAGCGCAGTGCCTGCGGGAAGACGATTCTGCGGAACTGGTAGCCCTTCGGCAGGCCGAGCGCGGAGGCCGCCTCGTGTTGGCCCTGGTCGACGGAGAGGATGCCGCCGCGGACGACCTCGGCGGCGTAGGCCGCCTCGTTGAGACTGAGGCCGATGACGGCGACGGCCATGTCGGTGGCCAGGCGCGACTCGTCGAAGGTGAGGAACGCCGGGCCGAAGGGGACGCCCAGGCTGAGGGTCTGGTACAGGGCGCTGAAGTTGTAGAGGAACAGCAGGACGACGATCAGCGGGATCGAGCGCAGGGCCCAGATGTAGACCCAGCTGACCGAACGCAGGACCGGACTCTTCGAGAGCCGGGCGAGGGCCAGGAGGACACCGCCGATCAGGCCCAGAACCGCGCTGTAGGCGGCGACTTCGAGGGTGATGAGCAGTCCGTCGAGGATCGTCGGGCGCAGGAACCAGTAGGCGAAACGGTCCCACTGGTAGAAGGGGTTGGAGACCAGGCCGTGGACGAACTGGGCCGCGAGGACCAGGACGACCGCGGTGGCGATCCAGCGGCCGGGGCGGCGCAGCGGCAGTACCCGCTGGGCGGCGAGGGGTTCGGCCGGTGTGTCGGCGGGCGGCGGCGCCTCGGTCGGGGACAGGGCGGTGCCTGGGGGTTCACTCATCAAGGGCTCCGGAGGAGTGTCGAAACCCCGGGCGACGCAGGCGACTTCGGCCGCAGGGGCGGTCGGGGACCGCTCACCGTACGGAGAGCACGGAAGACACACGGATGCGCACGAACCGGGGCCGGCGGAGAGAGACGGACCGCTGGTGCGGTGTCTCGGGGGTTCGGTGAACCGTCGGCCTCGACGGGAGCGCGGCGCCGGGCGGGCCCGGACCGCGCGCTAGCGTGCGCTACACAGTGCGCTGTTGACCCGGAGCAGATCGACGGCGCGGTCGGCGCAGAGCGGCACGCAACCGTGGCGGCGCCATGCGGCCGTCCTCGGGGTTGCGTACATGTCCGTCACCATCGTTCTTCCGGCCCGGTGGGCCTCGTGCTCTGCGGGTGGCCGTAAGTAACTCAGGCCCGGCGGGCCGCTGTCAACGTCAGTCCAGTACATGGGACGCCTGTCCGTCTGCCGATACGCCCTGGTCCGGGACATGGGAGGCCCAGTCCAGGATCTGCACGGCCGCGCCGGCCGCCTCCAGGCCCTGACAGTGCGCGTGGTGACGCAGTGCGATGCCGTCGAGGTCGAGGTGGGGACCGAAGGCGGGGTGGGCGGTCAGGCGGCGCGCGTACGCCCACAGGTGCGGGTGGTCGGCGACGCGGTGCACGGCGGAGGCGTCCAGGTGCCAGCGGTGCACGGTGTCGAGCCGCACCAGGGCGACCCACAACTCGACGTCGGCGACGGTGAGTTCCCCGCC
The DNA here is from genome assembly GCF_000383595.1 of Streptomyces bottropensis ATCC 25435. NCBI lineage: Bacteria > Bacillati > Actinomycetota > Actinomycetes > Kitasatosporales > Streptomycetaceae > Streptomyces > Streptomyces bottropensis. The sequence continues at coordinate 6,242,175 of NZ_KB911581.1, forward strand.
GAGAAGGTACTCCTGCCCGGCGAGCCGGGCGTCCAGCGTACGCAGGGTGCGCAGCAGGGAGCCGAGGGCGGCGCGGCGCTCGGAGTCGCCGGCGTCGGCGCGGCCGGCGCGCTGGGCGGCGCCGTCCATGCCCTGCTCGACCAGGCGTGCGACGCCCTCGATCTCGGCCTCGACTCCCTCCGGGTACAGCGCCGGGCGGCCGCCGCCGAAGCGCCGGGCGAGGTCGCGCATGATGTCGGGGGCGTGGGTGCTGACGATGCGTCCGGACCAGTCGTCGCTGAGCACCGGCGCCACGGCCGCCCCGGGGTAGCGGTGCGCGCTCGCCTCGTACAGCGGGCGCAGGGCGGAGTGCTCACCGTCGGGGCCGTCGGGCACGGCGGGCAGGAGGGTCACGGGGCAGACGTCCGCCAGTCCGAGGAGGCTGTGGACGACGGCGATGCGCAGCGCACCCGGACAGGACAGCGACAGATGGAGCCGGTAGCGGCGCGGCACGGCGTAGTGGCCGCTGCGGGCGTCGCAGCCGATCCGGCCCCGGAAGGCGGGCAGGGGCCGCGGCGAGGGGACGGCGTTCAGGGCGTGGACGGGCATGGCGGACATGTGTCTCCCCGGGGGTTGTGTCGCGCGGTCGGGCGAGCGCGCTGTGACGTGGTGACGCGCCGACACGGTTCGCGGCGCAGCGGTGGTGACGCGAGTACACGGACGCGCGAGCGTCGACGGCGGGCCGCGTCGGCGGCTCGGTCGGGTCGGGCAGGCTCGGCCGGGTCAGCCCAGGGGGCGACTCGCGCTGCAGACGCGCAGCAGATCGATGTGCCGGCGGGAGGTCAGAAGGAGGGACTGTCGGCGTGCGCGCGGTACACGAGTGACCACCGGCTCCGGACGCCCCATCATTCCCTACCTGTTCACTAGGAAATACCCCACCTGGAGTGTCGGGCCGACCACGCCGCACGTCAAGAGGGTGTCCGCGAAATGGTCGCCGCGTCCGAGGAGTGGGACACCGACCGGTCGGCCTCCTCCGGGCACAGGCACCCCGATGGTCAGTCGCGGTCCCCCTCGACCCCGAGCCTCCGCTCCAGCCGGTCGAACCGCTCATGCAGGGCACGCGCGGTCTCGTCGCACAACTCGTGTGCTCTGTGCGTGAGTTGGTGGCGCTTCTGCTCCCGGCCCACGAACCAGGTGGCGATCGCGGCGGTGACCATGCCGTACGTGGTGATGCCGACGCCCATGACGGCCGCGCCGACGACCCGGCCCCAGAACGTCACGTGGTAGAAGTCGCCGTAGCCGACGGTCGTGGCCGTCTCGACGGACCACCACAAAGCCTTCGGGTACGAGGTCAGGTTGGCGCGGGGTGCGCCGTGCTCGGCGGCGGTCACCGCCCAGGAGCCGAGGAGCATCACCACGACGAGCACGACGGTGGCCCCGCCCGCCGCCCTCAGATGGAGGGAGTGGCTCCCTTCCCTGCCGAGCAGCAGCTCGACGGCCCTGGTGAGGAAGCCGGGCAGCACGTCTCACCCCCTCCTCGTGCCGGGCGGCGGCGCCTTGGGGTTCTCCCGGCGGGCGTGCGGGGCGTGGCGGTCCAGCTCGTAGGCCACCCGGATCAGCGGGACGTGGGTGAACGCCTGTGGGAAGTTGCCCAGTTGGCGGCGGGTGCGGGGGTCGTACTCCTCGGCGAGCAGGCCGACGTCGTTGCGCAGCTCCAGCAGCCGCTCGTACAGGGCACGGGCCTCGTCCGCGCGGCCGATCAGCAGCAGGGCGTCCGCGAGCCAGAAGGAGCACGCGAGGAAGGCGCCCTCGCCACCGCTGAGGCCGTCGGGCGAGTCGGCGGCGCCCACGGAGTAGCGGGCCACCAGCCCGTCGGTGAGCAGTTCGCGCTGTACGGCCTCGATGGTGCCGATCACCCGGGGGTCGTCCGGCGGCAGGAACCCGGTCTGCGGGATCTGCAGCAGAGCGGCGTCGAGCTCGCGGGATCCGTACGACTGGGTGAAGGTGCCCCGCTCCGCGTCGAACGCCTTCTCGCAGACCTCGCGGTGGATACGGTCGCGGACCGCGCGCCATCTCTCCACCGGACCGGGGCGCGCGTGGGCCTCGGCCAGCCGCACCGCCCGGTCGAAGGCGACCCAGCACATCACCTTGGAGTGCGTGTAGTGGCGCGGGGCGCCGCGCATCTCCCACAGCCCCTGGTCGGGCTCGGACCAGGCCCGTTCCAGGTGTTCCAGGAAGACCGCCTGCAGGGAGACCAGGTGCTGGCGCGGGCGCAGGCCGCAGCCGATGGCCAGATGGATGGCCTCCATCACCTCACCGGGGACGTCCAGTTGCCGCTGACCGGCGGCCGCGTTGCCGATCCGTACCGGGCGCGAGCCCTCGTAACCGGGCAGCCAGTCGGCCTCCCACTCGGTGAGCCGCCGCTCCCCCGCGATGCCGTACATGATCTGCACGTCCTCGGGCCGTCCGGCCACCGCCCGCTCCAGCCAGGCCCGCCAGGCGTCCGCCTCGGCCTTGAAGCCGCTGCGCAGCAACGCCTCCAGGGTCATCCCCGCGTCCCGCAGCCAGCAGAAGCGGTAGTCCCAGTTCCGCACGCCGCCGATCTCCTCGGGCAGGGAGGTGGTCGGGGCGGCGACGATGCCCCCGGTCGGCTGGTACGTCAGGGCCTTGAGGGTGATCAGGGAGCGGGCGACGGCGTCACGGTACGGCCCGTCGTACGTCAGCCTGCGCAGCCAGCGGCGCCAGTACGACTCCGTGCTGCGCAGGGCCTCGAAGGCGTCCACCTCGGCCGGTGCGGGCAGGTGGGAGGGGTGCCAGGTCAGCACGAAGGGGATCTGTTCGCCCGCCGTGACCGGGAAGACGGCGGTGTGGGCGGTGCCGTGGGCGACCGGCCGGACGGGAGTGCGCAGCCACACCGACTCCGGCCCCGCCGTCCCCGTCAGATGCCCGTTGCGCCGGCGCATCCAGGGCAGCACCCGGCCGTAGTCGAAGCGGAGCCGCAGGTCCATCCGCATGTCCACGGTGCCGGAGAGACCCTCGACGATGCGGACGACGCTGGGGGCCCCGGTCTTCCGGCACGGCATGAAGTCGGTGACCAGGACCTGGCCGCCCGCCGTCTCCCATTCCGTCTCCAGGACCAGCGTGTCGTCCCGGTAGCGGCGGCGGGCGTACGGGCCGTTCTCCTCGGCCGGCGCGATGCGCCAGCGGCCGTTGTCCTCGTCGCCGAGGAGGGCGGCGAAGCACGCGGGCGAGTCGAAGCGGGGGAGACAGAGCCAGTCGACGCTGCCGTCCCTGCCGACGAGGGCGGCGGAGAGGAGGTCGCCGATGAGGGCGTAGTCCTCGATGCGGCCGGGTCCGCCGCGGGGGGCGATGCGGGGGTCGGGGGCGGGGTCTGGCATGGGGTCAGTGTCGGGGGGCCACGGGGTCGCGGCATGTGGGGCGGGGCGTTCGAGTTGTCGTGACCGTGCGGGGGAGGCATGCCCGGGAGCCGTTCCGGTACTCGGCCGGAAGGGTGACCGGGTGGTGGCGTCGGGGCGTGGGTGTCCGGGTGTGGTGTCCGTGTGCGGTGTCCGGGAGGGGCGGTGCTCGGTTCTTCATCTGCGGTACGCGGTTCTTCATCTTCCGGACGGCCGACGGCCATGCCACGGCAGGGACCGCTCTCCGGCGCGGTCCGAAGCTGCTCAGGGCGCACGGTCATCCGCGAACGGGACGACGACTCGATGAACGGCTCACGGAAAGGACCGGCTCTTGAGCGACTCGGAGCTTCCCCCGACCGAGCGGATCCGCATCCTCGCGGCCATCCTCTCCGGCAGACTCACAGTGCGCGACGCCGCTCGCCGCAACGGCCTGCCGGTGCGGGTCGTCGAGCGGTGGCTGAAGGAGATCCCGGTGGCCGCGTCGACGGACCGCGCGGCCGGTACGGCCCGGGCGGCCCGTACGGCCGACGAGGAGACTCTCCCCTCGCGGGCCGACCCGCGTCCCTTGCCCCGCTGCCGGATCGTCGTCGACGAGATGGTGCAGGGGCTCGGCCTCTGACCGCCCACGGGCGGCTGACGACCACCGGGCCGCCGACGACCACGGTTCGGGCGCGCGGCGACACAGGCTTCCGCGCCACAGAGCCATGTGACATAGTACTGACGTGACCGAGCGACTGACCTGCGACGTCGTGGTTGTCGGAGCGGGAATGGTGGGCGCGGCCTGCGCCCTGTACGCGGCCCGGGCGGGCCTGCGCGTCGTCGTGGTGGACCGTGGCCCGGTGGCCGGCGGCACGACCGGCGCCGGCGAGGGCAACGTCCTCGTCTCCGACAAGGAGCCCGGCCCCGAGCTGGAACTCGCCCTGCTGTCCAGCCGGCTGTGGGCGGAGCTGGCCGCCGAGCCGGGCCTGGGGCCGGCGTTCGAGTACGAGGCCAAGGGCGGCCTCGTGGTCGCCTCCGCCCCGGAAGGGCTCACCGCGCTGGAGCGGTTCGCGGCCGGGCAACGCGCCGCCGGAGTCGAGGCGGTGTCCGTCCCCGCCCACCGACTCCCCGATCTGGAACCGCACCTGGCGCCCGGTCTCGCGGGCGGCGTGCACTACCCGCAGGACGCCCAGGTCATGCCCACCCTGGCCGCCGCCCACCTCGTACGGGCCTCCGGCGCCCGGCTGTTCACCGGCCGGACGGTGACCGAGGTGCTGCGCTCGCCGGACGGTGCCGTACGGGGCGTACGGACCGACCGGGGCGATCTCCACGCTCCGGCGGTCGTGAACGCCGCCGGGACCTGGGGCGGCGAACTGGCCGCGCTCGCCGGAGTCACCCTCCCCGTCCTCCCGCGGCGCGGCTTCGTCCTCGTCACCGAACCGCTGCCGCCGATGGTGCGGCACAAGGTGTACGCGGCCGACTACGTGGCCGACGTGGCCAGCGACTCGGCGGCGCTGCAGACCTCCCCGGTGGTCGAGGGCACGGCCGCCGGGCCCGTGCTGATCGGCGCGAGCCGCGAACGGGTCGGCTTCGACCGGACGTTCTCGCTGCCCGTCGTCGCCGCGCTCGCGGCGGGCGCGACCCGGCTGTTCCCGTTCCTGGAAGGCGTGCGTGCGATGCGGTCCTACGCCGGCTTCCGGCCGTACATGCCGGACCATCTGCCCGCGATCGGGCCCGACCCCCGCGCCCCGGGCCTCTTCCACGCCTGCGGGCACGAGGGCGCCGGGATCGGGCTGGCCACGGGTACCGGGCGGCTCATCGCGCAGGTGCTCGGCGGCCGGCCGCCCGAGCTGGACCTCACGCCGTTCCGCCCGGACCGGTTCGCGACGTACGAGGGGGAGGCGGCATGAACCCGCTGGAACTGGCGCGGGCCGTACCGGGGCCCGCCTTCACCGTCACGCTCGACGGCCGTGACATCGAGGCCCTGCCCGGCCAGACCGTCGGGGCCGCGCTCTGGGCCGCCGGGGTCACCTCCTGGCGCACCACCCGGGGCGCGGGCCGGCCACGGGGCATCTTCTGCGGCATCGGCGTGTGCTTCGACTGCCTGGTCACCGTCAACGACCGCCCCAACCAGCGGGCCTGCCTGGTCCCGGTCCGGCCGGGCGACGCCATCGGCACCCAGGAGGGGATCGGCCATGACCACTGAACCCCCGCGGCCCCACCTGGTGATCGTCGGCGCCGGCCCGGCGGGCCTCGCCGCGGCCCTTGCGGCGGCCGGAGGGGACGTACGGGTCACGCTGGTCGACGCCGCCGAGGCGCCCGGCGGCCAGTTCCACCGGCAGCCCGCCGCCGGACTCGGCGCGCGGCGGCCGCAGGCCCTGCACCACCAATGGCGCACCTGGCGGCGGCTGCGCGACGGCCTCGCCCGGCAGGTCGCCGCCGGACACGTCACCCATCTCCCGGACCACCACGTGTGGTGCGTGCAACGGCACCCCGACGGCCCCCGGCGCTTCACCGTCCACGCCCTGCTCGGCCCCGCCCAGGAGCGGCCCGTCGAGGTGCGCGCGGACGCCGTCCTCCTCGCGACCGGCGGTTACGAGAAGGTGCTGCCCTTCCCCGGCTGGACCCTGCCCGGCGTGGTCACGGCCGGCGGCGCGCAGGCCATGCTGAAGGGCTCCCTCGTGGTGTCCGGCCGTACGGCGGTCGTGGCCGGGACCGGGCCGCTGCTGCTGCCGGTGGCGACCGGGCTCGCGGCGGCGGGTGTCACGGTGGCCGCGCTGGTGGAGTCGGCGGATCCGAAGGCCCTGGCACGGCGTACGGGAGCGCTGGTGGGCCGGGCGGACAAGCTCGCCGAAGGGGCCGGGTACGCGGTGGAGCTGCTGCGCCGCCGGGTGCGGACCCTCGTACGGCACACGGTCGTCGAGGCGCACGGCGAGGACCGGCTGGAGGCCGTGACCGTCGCCGCGCTCGACACCGAGGGGCGCGTCCGGCCGGGCACCGGGCGGCGCATCCCCTGCGACACCCTCGCCGTCGGGCACGGCATGCTCCCGCACACCGACCTCGCCGAGACGCTCGGCTGCCGCGTCGAGCCCACCGGAACGCGCGTATGGGCCGACGACGAGCAACGCACCGATGTGCCGGGCGTCTGGGCGGCGGGCGAGACCACCGGCATCGGCGGCGCGGCCCTCTCCCTCGCCGAGGGCCACATCGCCGGACGGTCGGCCGCCGCCCGCCTGCTGGGCCGGGTCCCGGACCCGGGTGAGTGGGCGCGGGCCGCCAAGTCCCGTGCAGCGCTGCGGGAGTTCTTCGGTGTGCTCGACACCGTGTACGTGCCGCCGGCGCGCTGGACCGAGCAGGTCACCGACACCACGGTCGTGTGCCGGTGCGAGGAGGTCACCGCCGGGGCCGTCCGCGAGGCCGTCGGGGAGCTGGGCGCCGGGGACGTGCGGACGGTCAAGCTGCTGACCCGTGCCGGGATGGGATGGTGCCAGGGCCGGATGTGCGGGCCGGCGGTCGCGGGGATCGCCGGATGCGCGGAGAGCGTGACCCGGCGGCCGTTCGCCCGACCGGTGCCGCTGGGCGTGCTGGCACGGGCGGGGCGGCCGCCCGAGCCCGGGGAGGAGGACGGCAGCCCCTGAACACTCCCGCCGTCGGCATGACGCCCGCAAGATTCAGTAATATGTCACACCCCACTGAGAGGGAACCCGTATGACCACCACCGAGAACCGTCCCTGGCGCGGTGTCCTCGTCGCGACCGCGCTGCCCCTGCGCGACGATCTCTCCGTCGACCTCGACGCGTACGCCGAGCACTGCGCCTGGCTGGTCGAGAACGGCTGTGACGGCGTCGTACCGAACGGTTCGCTCGGCGAGTACCAGGTGCTGACGCCCGAGGAGCGGATCAAGGTCGTCGAGACGGCCGTCGCCACGATCGGCGGCGCGCGGGTGATGCCGGGGGTGGCCGCGTACGGCTCCGCCGAGTCGCGGCGCTGGGCCGAGCAGGCGCGGGACGCGGGCTGCGCGTCGGTGATGCTGCTGCCGCCGAACGCGTACCGCGCCGACGAGCGGTCGGTGCTCGCTCACTACGCGGAGGTCGCGAAGGCGGGCCTGCCGGTCGTGGCGTACAACAACCCGATCGACACCAAGGTCGACCTCGTCCCCGAACTGCTCGCCAAGCTGCACGGCGAGGGGTACATCCGGGCCGTCAAGGAGTTCTCCGGCGATGTCCGCCGGGCGTACCAGCTCACCGAACTCGCCCCGGAACTCGACCTGTTGATCGGCGCGGACGACGTGCTGCTGGAGCTGGCGCTGGCGGGCGCCAAGGGCTGGGTCGCCGGATATCCGAACGCGCTGCCCGCCGCCACGGTCGAGCTGTACCACGCGGCGGTGGACGGCGACCTCGCGACGGCCAAGCGGCTGTACGAGCAGTTGCACCCGCTGCTGCGCTGGGACTCCAAGGTCGAGTTCGTGCAGGCCATCAAGTTGTCGATGGACATCGTGGGCCGGCCCGGCGGACGCTGCCGTCCGCCCCGGGTGGAACTGCTGCCGGAGCAGGAGGCCGTGATCCGGGCGGCCACCGAGAAGGCCGTCGCGGCGGGTTTGGCGTAACCACAGCGGAAGGAAGGGCCCGGTCATGCGCAGCAAACTCGTCCTGCACGCCGTCGACTCGCACACCGAGGGCATGCCCACCCGGGTGATCACCGGCGGGATCGGCACGATCCCCGGCGCGACCATGAACGAACGACGGCTGTGGTTCCGCGAACACCGCGACGACGTCAAGCAGTTGCTGATGAACGAGCCGCGCGGCCACGCGGCGATGAGCGGGGCGATCCTGCAGCCGCCGTCCCGCCCCGACTGCGACTACGGCGTCGTCTACATCGAGGTCTCCGGCTATCTGCCCATGTGCGGCCACGGCACGATCGGCGTCGCGACCGTGCTCGTCGAGACCGGCATGGTCGAGGTCGTCGAGCCGGTCACCACCATCCGGCTGGACACCCCGGCGGGCCTCGTCGTGGCCGAGGTGGCGGTGGAGGACGGCGCGGCGAAGGCCGTCACCCTGCGGAACGTACCGTCGTTCTCCGCCGGTCTCGACCGCGAGATCACGCTCGCCGACGGACGCACGGTCACCTACGACCTCGCGTACGGCGGCAACTTCTACGCCGTCCTGTCGCTGGAGCAGTTCGGCCTGCCCTTCGACCGCGACCGCAAGGACGACATCCTGCGGGCCGGGCTCGCCCTGATGGACGCCGTCAACGCCGAGGAGGAGCCCATCCACCCGGAGGACCCCTCGATCCGCGGCCTGCACCACGTCCACCTCTACGCTCCCGGCGCCACCGCCCGGCACTCGCGCCACGCGATGGCCATCCACCCCGGCTGGTTCGACCGCTCTCCCTGCGGCACGGGCACCAGCGCACGCATGGCACAGCTGCACGCGCGCGGCGAACTGCCCCTGCACACCGAGTTCGTGAACGAGTCCTTCATCGGCACCCGGTTCACGGGGCGGCTGCTCGGCGAGACCGAGGTGGCCGGCGTGCCGGCCGTGCTGCCCAGCTTCACCGGCCGGGCCTGGATCACGGGCACGGCCCAGTATCTGCTCGACCCGTCCGACCCGTTCCCGTCCGGATTCGTCCTCTAGGATTCCGGGACTTCAGGACTCCAGGAGAGACCGCATGCCTCCCATGGCCTCGCAGCGCACCGGCGACCCGTCCGCCGTTGCCGCCGCCACTCCCCCGGCCCCGGCCCTGCCGGTGCTCGGCGGCAAGAAGAGCAGCTACCGCGAGCGGGTCGCCGACGCGCTGCGGGCCGCGCTGATCGCCGGTGAGCTGCGGCCGGGCGAGGTGTACTCCGCGCCAGCGCTCGCCGCCCGCTTCGGCGTGTCGGCGACGCCGGTGCGCGAGGCCATGCTGGATCTGGCCAAGGAGGGTTTGGTCGACACCGTGCCCAACAAGGGGTTCCGGGTCACCGCCGTCACGGAGAAACAGCTCGACGAGTACACCCACGTCCGCTCGCTCGTCGAGATCCCGACCACCGTCGGTCTGGCCCGCACCGCCGACCCGGTCTCCCTGGAGGCGCTGCGGCCCGCCGCCCGGGAGATCGTCGCCGCCGCGGCCGCCGGGGACCTCATCGCCTACGTCGAGGCCGACACCCGCTTCCACCTCGGCCTGCTCGCTCTCGCGGGCAACGCGCACCTCGTCGAGGTGGTCGGTGACCTGCGCAAACGGGCCCGCCTCTACGGTCTGACCGCGCTCGCCGAGTCCGGTCGGCTGCTCTCCTCCGCACAGGAGCACCTGGAACTCCTGGACGCCCTCCTCGACCGCGACGAGGCCGCCGTGCACGCGGTGATGACCCGCCATCTCGGCCATGTACGCGGTTTGTGGGCCGCGCGCGACTGATCGCCGGCGCCGTGCATGCGAGGGGAGGGACGCGGGCATCAGTGACAGGTGTGATCGGAGCGACGCGCGCTCCGACTGACGTGGAAAGTATGATCGGCCAATGTCTGACATGACCGAAACCACGCCCGGCTGGCTGCCGTCCGACGAGCTCGAATCGGCGCGCGCCCGGATGCCGATCCTGTATGTCGAGGCCGTGCCCGTGCGCGTCGACGACAGCGGCGAAGTCACCAGCATCGGGCTGTTGCTGCGGATCGGCCCGGACGGGACGGTCAGCCGCAATCTGGTCTCCGGCCGCGTGATGCACCACGAGCGGGTGCGCGACGCGCTCCTGCGGCACCTGGAGAAGGACCTCGGCCCGGTCGCGCTGCCGCGCGTCCCGTCCGCCCTGCAGCCCTTCACCGTCGCCGAGTACTTCCCGACGCAGGGCATCACCCCGTTCCACGACCCGCGTCAGCACGCGGTCTCCCTCGCCTACATCGTGCCGGTGTCCGGCGACTGCCGCCCCCGGCAGGACGCCCTGGACCTGGTGTGGTTCAGCCCCCAGGAAGCGGCGTCGGCCTCCGTGCAGAACGAGATGCCCGGCGGCCAGGGAGTGCTGCTGAAGCAGGCCCTGGCGCACGTGGGCTGTCTGTCCTAGCCGACGGCCGGCCCTCCGGATCACCTGGGTCGTCGGTCCTGGCCCGCGGCGGGGGTCACCTGGGCTGTCGCCCTGGCCGGCGGCGCGCGTTCAGGACCTGCCTCCGAGATACGCGTGGTGCGGGTCCCCGCTCAGCATCCGTGCGGCGGGGGCCGCCAGCTCGACCGCCGCGTCGCGGGCGAGGGCGGCCCGGCCCGCTTCGCCGAGGGCGTCGGCGAGCCGGGCCCGGCCGAGCCAGTTGTAGGGGCTGTGGGGGCTCAGACCCGTGCGTTCGCCGAGCAGCAGCCGCGCCAGGTCGTCCCGGCGGGCGCGGAGGGCCGCCTCCAGCAGGGTCCGCTGGATCGCGTCCCGCTGGGCGTGGCTGCCACCGAAGGTGTGCAGCCGGCGGCGGACGGGCCAGAGCAGGTCCACCACCGCCGCGTAGTCCTCGCGGGCGTAGGCCACCAGCGCCTCGCACACGGGCAGACCGATGCGGCCGGTCATCACGTGGTTGGTGGGCGCGCGCCCGTCGTCGCGCGGCGCCCGCAGCCAGCGCGCCCGGTCGGCCACGAACGCGTCCGCCGTCTCCAGCCGTCCCGCCCCCACGAAGGCCATGACGGCGTGCACGTCGTTGAAGGCGTAGAACGGCGGGTCCTCGCGCGCGGCCCACGCGTCGGCCAGCGCCTGCCAACGAGCCTCCTGGTCCGACCCGTCCAGGAACATGCGCCACAACAGCGAGGCGGCGTCGAGGAGTTCCATGACGAACCCGGTCGAGTTCTCGTGGTGCAGCACGGCGTCGTAGATCCGCAGGGCCGTCGCCGTGTCGCCCGCCTCCAGCGCGTACAGGGCGTAGTGCCACCAACTGTGCACCGTCAGCAGGCTGCCGCTCGCCCAGTCGTCGACACGGGCGTCGAGGAAGCCGATCCCCTCGGCGAACCGCCCCTGCATCTCGTGGACGTGGGCGACGGCGTGGATGGCCCAGATGTCATGGGCGTTGCGCTCGACGGCGGCCCGGCCCATCTCCTGGGCACGGCCGTAGTGGCCCGACTCCTCCAGGCCGAACGCGTACATGCCCATCAGCGGCCCGCGGTGGGGGTCGTGCTCGTCCCACGCGGGCAGGGCCCCGCCGATCCGGTCCCGCAGGCGGGTGGCGTCGCCGGTGAAGAAGTCGAGCTGATGGCCCACCGCCAGGGCGAGCGGATCACGTGGGCACACGACGACCAGATCCTCCAGGATCCGTGAGGCCGCCCGCAGATCACCCCCGAGCCAGGCCTGTGCCGCCTCCATGTGCATCCGCTCCCGTACGGGCAGGGCGGAACGGTCCAGTCCGGCTCGGAAGTCCGCGAACCGGCCGGCGGCCCGGGCAGCGTCACCGGGTTCGGTCCCCAGTAGTCCGAGGTAGGCGGCGAACGCCTGGGCCAGCGGCGAGGTCGGGCACGCGGCCACCGCGTCCGCGACGGCGTCCGGGAACTCCGGCCGGAAGAACAGCAGCCCCTCCACGGCCCGGTCCAGGTGCTCCACACCTTCGGCGGTGCACTCGTGCAGACGGTTGCCGTACCGGTCGGTCACCATGGCAGTTCATCTCCGGCGCGTGGCGGGTGTCGTCGGCTCGCGGTCGCCGCCCGTGACGGCACGGATCACCCCGCGACCCCCATCAAAGCGACCGGCACGCCCCGCAGTCCACCGAGCACCCCCGACGCCCCTCGAATCACCACCGTGCGCCCGCCGTCGGTGCGGGGACTCGCCTCGTACGCGGTGTCGAGCGCACGCGCGGTCGGGGGCCGGCCGTGTCCCGAGCACGCAGGTCACGCCTCAGGGGGCGATCATGTGCGGCCCGGCCGAGAATGAGCCTGGGCACGCAGGCGCGACGGTGTGCGGTGAGGCGGCGAGGGGCTGGAGGTCGTCAGGCATGGAACGCGTGACGGTCAGGAACGGAGCACGGGACCGGGCCTTCCCAGCGCACCGGGGAAGCCGGACGCGCAGGCCCGCGGACGCCGGAGCCGTGCGGTCATGACGGTCGACGAGGACAGGCCCGCGGTCGGCACGCTGCGCTCCACCGACGTCGCACACCACTCCCCCGCTCCCCTGGGGCATACGGATCCGGTGCCCCTGGGGCATACGGATCCGGCGAGGCGGCCGGAGCCGGAGCCGGGCCGGCCGACGCCCGGCTCGTCGCAGGACACCCTGGTCCTCCGGGACATCGTGGCGCGGCTGAGTGCCGCCTGGCCCTCGGTCGACGAGGCCGTCGTCGAAGGCGCGGTCAGGTCGGCGTACGAGTCGTTCCGCGAGGCCAGGCTCCGGGCCTTCGTTCCGATTCTGACCGAACGCCGGGCCCGGAAGGCACTCGGCACGGCCGCCGGCGGTGCGCACGCCGGCGGCGGGCACGGTCACGACGACGGCGAGCGGCGCTGATCGGTGAGGCGGGCAGGGTCGCCCTCCCCGGTCCGACGAGGCCACCAGTACCGTGCACCCGAGGACGGCAGCCGGGGACGCGAGCTGCGGGACCGCCGAGAGGACAGCCCGTGACCGACCAGCACGACAGTCATCCGGCGCTGTCCCGGCTCCGGGCCGTTCCCGGCATCCGCACCCTCACGTCGTACCGGCGTGAGTGGCTGGGCAAGGACCTGGTCGCGGGCATCGTCCTGACCACGCTGCTGGTGCCGCAGGGCATGGCGTACGCCGAACTGGCGGGTCTGCCGGCCATCACCGGCCTGTACACGACGATTCTCTGCCTGCTCGGCTACGCCGTGTGCGGGCCCTCGCGCATCCTGGTGCTGGGCCCGGACTCGTCGCTGGGGCCGATGATCGCCGCCACCGTGCTGCCCCTGGTGGCGGCGGACGGGGATCCGGACCGGGCGGTCGCCCTCGCCTCGGTGCTCTCGCTCATGGTGGCGGCGATCATGATCCTGGCCTCGGTGGCGAAGCTCGGCTTCATCGCCGACCTGATCTCCAAGCCGACGATGATCGGCTACATGAACGGCCTGGCCCTCACCATCCTGATCGGCCAGCTGCCCAAGCTGCTCGGGTTCAAGGTCGAGGCGGACCACCTGATCGGGGAGTGCGTCGGCCTGGTGCACAAGCTCGCCGACGGGGCGGTGGTGCCTGCCGCCGCCGCGGTCGGCGTCTGCGGGATCCTGCTGATCCTGGTGGTGCAGCGCCGGCTGCCGAAGGTGCCCGCCGTGCTGGTGATGGTGGTCCTGGCGATCGCCGCGGCCGCCGTCTTCGACCTGGGTGAGCACGGCGTCGACCTGGTCGGAGAACTGCCCGAGGGCTTCCCGCCCTTCACGATCCCCGACATCCGGCTCGCCGACCTCGCGCCGCTGTTCGCCGGCGCGCTGGGCATCGCCCTGGTGTCCCTGGCCGACACGATCTCCAACGCGTCGGCCTTCGCCGCCCGCGGTGGGCAGGAGGTGCACGGCAACCAGGAGATGGCCGGGGTCGGGGTGGCGAATCTGGCGGCCGGTCTCTTCCAGGGCTTCCCCGTCAGCACCAGCGGATCCCGTACGGCGGTGGCGGAGCGGGCCGGTGCCAGGAGCCAGCTCACCGGCGTCGTGGGGGCGGCGCTCATCGTCCTGATGCTGGTGCTGGCCCCGGGCATGTTCCGCGACCTGCCCCAGCCGGCCCTCGCCGCCGTCGTCATCACGGCCTCGCTCTCCCTGGCCGACCTGCCGGGGACGGTACGGCTGTGGCGGCAGCGCAGGGCGGAGTTCCTGCTGTCGGTGGCCGCCTTCCTGGGCGTGGCGCTGCTGGGCGTCCTGGAGGGGATCGCCATCGCCGTGGCGCTGTCCGTCCTCAACGTCTTCCGGCGCGCCTGGTGGCCGTACAACACCGTGCTGGGACGGGTGAGGGATCTGGAGGGGTACCACGACGTCCGCTCCTACCCGCACGCCGAGCAGCTGCCGGGCCTGGTGATCCACCGGTTCGACGCCCCGCTCTTCTTCGCCAACGCCAGGGCCTTCCGCGACGAGGTCCGGCGGCTGGCGCGTACGGAGCCGAGGCCGCGTTGGATCGTGATCGCGGCGGAGCCGATGACCGACGTGGACACCACCGCCGCGGACGTCCTGGAGGAGCTGGACAGGGAACTCAACGCCGAGGACGTCCACCTCGTGTTCGCCGAACTCAAGGACCCCGTGCGCCACAAGATCGAACGCTACGGGCTCACCCGCACCATCGACCCGCGCCACTTCTTCCCCACCGTGGAGGCCGCCGTCCACGCCTTCCGGCAGCGCTCGGGGGCGGACTGGACGCCTCGCACCGCACCGCAACAGCCCGCCGGGCCGGACTCCGACAGCAGGGAGCAGAAATGATCGAGGGCCATTTCAGATCTTCTCTGAAATGGCCCCTGAACCACGACTTCGTAAAGTCGGGACGACAGGATTTGAACCTGCGACCCCTTGACCCCCAGTCAAGTGCGCTACCAAGCTGCGCCACGTCCCGTTGCCCGTCTGACCTGGGGTTTCCCCTGGCTGAACGTGCACGGAAACAATACCGCACTCGGACCGGTGGTCGCGCACCCGTTTTGTCGGGGCGTCTTGTCAGTCGGCCGCCGGGAGGCCCAACTCCGGGTGCGCGTCGAGCAGTCCGGTCGGGGCCGCCTGGCGCCAGGAGTCGGCGAGGATGTCGCGCAGCTCCGGGGCGTCCTCCAGGGCTGCGAGCCGCACCCGCACCCATGCGAAGCCCGCCTCGTGGTCGGCGATCCAGAACTTGCCGGGCTCGGCGAGGACCAGCTCGTCGCGCTCCTCCTTCGGGCAGCGCACCGCCATGGAGGTCTCGTCCTCCGGCAGCGTCGCGAACATCTTTCCCGCCACCCGGAAGGTCGGCATGTTCCAGGCGACCTTCTCCGTGGTGTCGGGCAGGGCGAGGGCGGCACGTCGTACGTCTTCGGCATCCGGCATGGGACGCACCGTAGCGGGCGCCACCGACAATCAGCGGTGGGAGCCGGTACCGAGGCCGTCACGGGGCTGCCGTTGCGGGCGTGACATCGGCGCCCACCCGCTTGTAGTAGACGGACGTCGGCCGCAGTGTCCCGTGCGGGTCCGCCGCGTAGTCGGGGATCTGTCCGATCCGGGTCCAGCCGGTCCCGTCGTAGAGACGCTCGGCGGGGCTGCCGGTCTCGGTGTCCAGGTGGAGCAGGGTGACGCCCGCTTCGGCGGCGGCCCGCTCGGCGGTCGCGAGGAGCGCGCGGCCGAGACCGCGGCCACGGCCGTCCCGGTGGACCATCAGCTTGACGAGTTCGGCCCGGTGGCGGCTGTTGGGCCGGTCCGGGAAGACGAGGCCGACCGTGCCGAGCACCCGGGCGCCGTCGCGGGCCACCCACACGGCCTGCCCACCGCTCCGCACGGCCTCGACGCGCTCTCTCCACCAGGCCACCGCCGCCGCCCGGTCCAGCGGTGCGAGGAAGCCGACCGAGGCACCGCCCCGCACGGTGTCGACCAGCAGGTCCGCCATCCCCTCGACCAGCGACGGTGGCTGTCGTCCGGTGAGCCGGGATATCACCGCTCCGGACGCGGACTTGGACGGCGCCTCGGGGCCGGCCGCGGTCTCGTTCACGGCTTCACCACCATCAGGGCGTACCGCGCGTCCTCGGTTCCCGGGCACCGGAACCGCGTCGGCCCCCACACCCGCATCCGCAGACAGTCCCCGGCGGCCAAACGGTGCTCGGCGTCGCGGTCGGTGACGTGGAGGGTGCCGTCCAGGACCCAGATGTGCTGTTCGAGGCCGGCTACCGGTGGGCCGTCGTAGGAGAGGTCCGCGCCCGCCGTCAGCCGCCCCTCGACCAGTTCGCCGCGCAGGCCGGGCATCGGCGGTGACACGGAGCGCCTGAGGAATCCGGAGGGCCTGTCCTCCCACAGCGCCTGCTCCGCCGCGCGCACGACGGAGGCCGGCTCCGCCTCGACCTCGCCGAGAAGCTGGGACATCGTCCGGCCGTACACCCGGCAGAGGCGGTTGAGCAGGGCGGCCGTGGGGCTGGTCTCCGCCCGTTCGACCCGGGAGAGGGTCGACCGGCTCACTCCACTGCGGTCCGCCAACTCCCCCAGGGACCAGCCGTGTTCGGCCCGTAGCTCGGCCAGGCGCGCGGCCAGCCGGAGATCGACGGGGTCCGGTTCGACGACTTTTTCGACACTTCCCATATTCGGGATGCTATCCCTCGTCCGGGACGCCGCGTCGGCGGCCGTCTCATTGCGCCGCTTCCCCCAGCGCCTCCAGCACCGGCCGGATCAGCGGGTGACCCTCCGCGCCGCGGCGGACGGCGGCGAAGACACGGCGAGTGGGGGCCACGCCGTCCACGGGGCGGACGACCACGCCCGTGAGGTCCGTGCCCCGCAGCGCCGAGCGGGGGACGAGGGCGACGCCCGCGTCGGCGGAGGCCAGGGCGACGACGGCACGGAAGTCGTCGGAGGAGTGTTCGAGACGGGGCTGGAAGCCGGCGTTCTCACAGGCCAGGACCACCACGTCGTGGCAGGGATTGCCGGGGTAGGGGCCGATCCAGGGGTCCTTCGCCAGTTCGGCGAGCGGCACCTCGGCCGTGTCGGCGAGGCGGTGGCCGAGGGGCACGACCGCGTCGAAGGGCTCGGCGTACAGCGGGAGGTGGGTGAGGCGGGGGTCGTCGGCGGCCGGGGCGCCCCGGTACTCGACGGCCACGGCGATGTCGCCCTGCCGGTCCAGGACCATCGGCAGGCTCGCGTCGCCCTCGGCGTCCTGGACGCGCAGGCGGATGCCGGGCGCCGACACCGCGAGGCGGGCCAGCGCGGGTGCGACGACCTGGGCGATCCCGGTGGCGAAGGCGGCGACCGTGACGGTGCCGGCCGCGCCCGAGCTGTACGCGGCCAGTTCCGCCGCCGCCTGCTCCAGCTGGGCGAGGACCGCGTGGGTGTGGCCGAGCAGGATCTCGCCGGCCGGGGTGAGTCGTACGCCCTTCGCGCCGCGCTCGACCAGGCGGTGGCCCGTCTCCTGTTCCAGGGCGGTCAGCTGCTGGGAGACGGCGGACGGGGTGAGGTAGAGCGCGGCGGCAGCCGCCGTCACCGTGCGGTGGTCGGCCACCGCACGCAGGATGTGGAGCCGCCGCGCTTCGATCATGAGACCGATTCTCTCAAATGCGCGCTTTCCCCCTGAACCGGTCCGCCCGGGCCACCGGCCCGGGCTCCGGCTCAGGCCTCCAGCTCGGCCCGCGCCGCCACGAACGCGTCGACCACGCGGTGGACGTCCGCCGTCGAGTGCGCGGCGGAGAGCTGGACGCGGATACGGGCCTGGCCCTGCGGAACGACCGGGTAGGAGAAGCCGATCACGTAGACGCCGCGCTCCAGGAGCAGCTCGGCCAGGCGGCCCGCCTTCGAGGCGTCGCCGATCATGACGGGGGCGATGGGGTGGTCACCGGGCAGGATGTCGAAGCCCTCCTCGGTCATCCGGCTCCGGAACAGCGCGGTGTTCTCGGCGAGGCGGACGCGCAGATCGTCCGCCGACTCCAGGAGGTCGAGGACCTTCAGGGAGGCCGCCGCGATCACCGGGGCGAGCGTGTTCGAGAAGAGGTACGGGCGGGAGCGCTGGCGCAGCAGGGCGACGATCTCGGCGCGGGCGGCGACGTAACCGCCGGAGGCACCGCCGAGGGCCTTGCCGAGGGTGCCGGTGATGATGTCGACGCGGTCCATGACGCCGTGCAGTTCGGGGGTGCCGCGGCCGCCGGGGCCGGTGAAGCCGACGGCGTGCGAGTCGTCGACCATGACCATGGCGTCGTGGCGGTCGGCGAGGTCGCAGATCTCACGGAGCGGGGCCACATAGCCGTCCATGGAGAACACGCCGTCGGTGACGATGAGCTTCCGGCGGGCGCCGCCCTCCGCGGCCTCCTTCAACTGCCGTTCCAGGTCGGCGAGATCACGGTTGGCGTACCGGAAGCGGCGGGCCTTGGAGAGCCGGATGCCGTCGATGATCGAGGCGTGGTTGAGGGCGTCGGAGATCACCGCGTCCTCGGGGCCGAGCAGGGTCTCGAAGACACCGCCGTTGGCGTCGAAGCAGGAGGAGTACAGGATGGTGTCCTCCTGGCCGAGGAACGCCGACAGCCGCGCCTCCAGCTCCTTGTGCACCTCCTGCGTGCCGCAGATGAAGCGGACGGAGGCCATGCCGTAGCCCCAGCGGTCGAGGGCCTCGTGGGCGGCGGCGATCACCTCGGGGTGGTCGGCGAGACCGAGGTAGTTGTTGGCGCAGAAGTTGAGGACCTCGCCGGGCCGGCCGCCGGCCGTGACGGCGACGGTCGCGGACTGCGGGGAGCCGATGACCCGTTCGGGCTTGTGCAGGCCGGCGGCACGGATCTCGTCGAGGGTGGCGCGCAGGTCGTCGCGCACGGAGTCGAACATCGGAGAAACTCCTAGAAGAGGCGGATGACTTACGCGGTCCAGTCGAGGATGACCTTGCCACCCCGGCCGCTCGCCGCGTCGGCGAAGGCCGCCTCGAAGTCGCGGTGGCCGTAGCGGCCGGTGATCACGGGAGCGAGGTCGAGCCCACCCTCCAGGAGGACCGACATCGCGTACCAGGTCTCGAACATCTCACGGCCGTAGATGCCCTTGATCGTGATCATCGAGGTGACGATCCGGGCCCAGTCGACCGCGAACTCCTCGGCGGGCAGGCCCAGCACGGCGATCCTGCCGCCGTGCGTCATATTGGCGATCATGTCGCGCATGGCCTCGGGGCGTCCGGACATCTCCAGACCGATGTCGAAGCCCTCGCGCAGCCCCAACTCACGCTGCCCGTCGGCGATCCGGGCCTCGGTGACGTTCAGGGCCAGACTGACGCCCATCTTGCGGGCCAGTTCCAGGCGCTCCTCGCTGACGTCGGTGATGACGACGTTGCGGGCGCCCGCGTGCCGGGCCACCGCCGCCGCCATCAGGCCGATGGGCCCCGCGCCGGTGATCAGGACGTCCTCGCCGACCAGCGGGAAGGACAGCGCGGTGTGGACGGCGTTGCCGAAGGGGTCGAAGACGGCCGCGACGTCCAGGTCGACGGGGACGCGGTGCACCCAGACGTTGGTCGCGGGCAGCGCGACGTACTCGGCGAAGGCGCCGTCGCGGCCCACTCCGAGACCGACGGTCGCGCGGCACAGATGGCGGCGGCCGGCGAGACAGTTGCGGCACTTTCCGCACACCAGGTGCCCCTCGCCGCTGACCCGGTCACCGGCCTGGATGTCGGTGACGTCACGGCCGGTGTCCACGACCTCGCCGACGAACTCGTGGCCGGCCACGAGCGGTGTGCGGATGGCCTGCCGGGCCCAGCCGTCCCAGGCCCGGATGTGCAGGTCGGTGCCGCAGATCCCGGTCCGCAGGACCTTGATCAGTACGTCGCCGGGGCCGATCTCGGGCTCCGGGACGTCGACGAGCCACAGACCGGGCTCCGCCTTCTCCTTGACCAGCGCCTTCACGCTACGGCTCCAGTGGGTGCGCCCCCGGCGCCGGGCATGACGAACAGGCCCGTACCGGGGAGAGGGGTGGGAACGCCGATCAATCTGCCGCACCTCGGCACCCCGGGTCCATCGAGGTTTTCTTAACCTCCGCCGCAGCTTTCCTTCACACCCGGCCGGGCCGCGCCATCCGCCATGAAGTGCCGCCCGTTTCCCCGGTCACGGGAACGCCTCTCGCCCCTCGATCCGGGCGGCCAGGTCCGCGGCCATCGACTTGATGGTCTCCAGGCCCGCCCTGCCCCACGGCCGCGGCCGGACGTCCAGGACGCACACCGTGCCGAGGGCGATGCCCGTGCGGTCGAGCAGCGGGGCGCCGAGATAGGAGCGGATGCCGTGGTCGTCGACGACGGGGTTCCCGGCGAACCTCGGGTATTCCGCCACGTCGTCGAGGACGAGCCCCTTGCGGCGGACCACCACGTAGGGGCAGAAGCCGTGGTCACGGGCGAGACGCCGGTCCACCCCGAGCACCGTGGTGTCCGCCGTGGGCCGCGCCGACGCATGCAGACCGGCGAAGAACTGCCGGTGCTCGTCGATGAAGTTGACCATCGCGTACGGCACCGAGGCGACCTCGGCGAGCCGGTCCGCGAAGGCGTCGAAGGCCGGTTCGGCGTATTCGCCCAGTCCCAGCGACCGCAGCCGTCGCACGCGCTCGGGGGCGTCCCGGTCCTCCGGGGTGAGCAGCAGCCGGCCGACCGGACGCGGCGGGTCGTACGTCACGTGTGGGCTCCGTGGCTCGGGAGCTGCGTCGGGGTGTGGGCGAGGAGGTAGCGGACGAGGGTGAGCAGGGTCTGGATGCCCGAGCTGGAGATACGGGCGTCGCAGCAGACGACGGGGATCTCCGGGTCGAGGTCGAGGGCGGCGCGTACCTCGTCGGCGTCGTAGCGGTAGGAGCCGTCGAACTCGTTGATCGCGACGATGAAGCCGAGGCCGCGCTGTTCGAAGAAGTCGACGGCGGCGAAGCAGTCCTCCAGACGGCGGGTGTCGGCGAGGATGACCGCGCCGAGGGCGCCCTCGGAGAGTTCGTCCCACATGAACCAGAACCGCTGCTGCCCGGGGGTGCCGAACAGATAGAGCACATGGCGCGGATCGAGTGTGATGCGGCCGAAGTCCATCGCGACGGTCGTCTCGACCTTGTTCTCGATGCCGTCGAGATTGTCGGTGGCGGCGCTCACTGTGGTGAGCAGTTCCTCCGTGCTCAGCGGCGCGATCTCGCTCACCGCGCCGACCAAGGTCGTCTTGCCGACCCCGAACCCGCCCGCCACCAGGATTTTGAGTGCGGTGGGAAAGGGGTCAGAGCTGTCGTCGTAGTCCATCGAGCACTGCCTCCAGAAGAGACCGGTCTGTCGGGTTGTGGTGGAAAACCGGGGGCTTGGTGGTGAGGGCCCCGCAGTCGACGAGGTCGGACAGCAGCACCTTGGTGACCGCCGCCGGCAGCTTGAGGTGAGCGGCGACCTCGGCGACCGAGACGGGTGCCCGGCACAGGTCGAGTGCGGTTGCGTGCTCGGGGCCGAGATAGCCGAGGGGGGTCGCCCCGGTGGCCATCACCTGTGAGAGGAGATCGAGCGCGGTGGTCGGTCGGGTCCGGCCGTTGATGACGGTGAAGGGGCGTACCAGACGCCCGGCGGCGTCGTCGTACAGAGGTCCGTCGCCGGCCGCGGGCACGTTCAAGGCCTCATCGCGGAGGGGTGGACGGTTTGACGGGGCTGGGTGACCAGGTACGGGCGGACACTCTTGACGAGCATCGCCATCTCGTAGCCGAGGACGGCGGCGTCGGCCTCGCGTCCGGCGAGCACGGCGAGGCAGGTGCCGGAGCCCGCGGTGGAGACGAACAGCAGGGTCGAGTCGAGTTCGACGACGACCTGGCGGACGTCACCGCCGTCGCCGAAGCGGACGCCCGCGCTGCGTCCGAGGGAGTACAGGCCGGAGGCCAGGGCCGCCATGTGGTCGGCGCTGTCCGGATCGAGGCCGTGGACCGACTTCACGAGCCCGTCGCAGGAGAGCAGGACCGCGCTCCTGGTGTGCGGCACGCGCTGGACGAGGCCGCTCATCAGCCAGTCGAGATCGGATACATGGCCGGTCGGCGCATCGCTCGCCATGGTGGATCGACTCCTTGGGGTGCGTTGGTCTGCGGGAGCGGAAGGGGTGGGGACCGTGGTGGGGGTGGGGAGGGGGGTGGTCATCCGGCCGGTGCGCTCCCGTCCTGCCGGGACGTGCGGTCGTGTGCCGCGTCGAGGGCCGACGGCGGTACGGCTATGGGGGCGGCGCCCCTGGGGTGTCCGCCCAGGGGCCGTGCGGCGTCCTTGTGGGGGACTTCCCTGTGGGCGGGCTCGACGGGCCGTGCGTCCGCGCGGCGCGTGCCACCGTGGGCCGACGGGGCCGGGCGGCCCGTGGGCAGGTCGATGTTCAGGTGTGTGGAGTGCGGGTGCCCGGTGTTCAGGTGTCCGGAGCCCAGCTGTCCCGTGTCGATGCGGGAGGCGGCGTCGGGGGCGGGTGGCGTGAGGTCCGCGGCGGTCGGGGCCGGCGTGGACGTGTCGAGCGTGGCCGTGTCCAGCGTGGAGGCGTCCAGCGTGGAGGCGTCCAGCGTGGACGTGTCCCAGTCGGAGCTCTCCGCCTGACGGGCCTCGGCGAGCCCGATGCCGCGCTGGAAGGCGGCCATCAGCCCGGGGTCGTGGCCGATGTAGTGGTCGGGGTCCCGCGAGGGCGTGGGCGCGGGGCCGCCGCGGAGCTGCGGCACGATGTGCTCCTGGGCACGGCGGCGGGGCAGTTGCGGCTTGCCCATCGTGCCGCGTACGGCGCCGCCGACCCGGGGGGTGGGGGGCGTCCCGGCGTTCTCGGTGACGGTGCGCCGGTCGTCGGGGCGGACGCCGGGCACGGCCTCGGCCGGGTTGGGCCGCTCGTCCCGGGCGCCGCGTCGCATGGGCAGCGGGACCGGGCCGCCGCCTCTGCCGGGCCCCTGCTGGTCCCCGGCCCGCCCCGGGCCCTGCTGGCGGGGCACGGAGGCACGCGCCGGGCTCGGGGTGGAGCGGTGGCCGGGCTCGGGGCGCGCGGGGGCCGGACGGCCGGGCTGCGCGGGTGCGGGGCGGTCGGTGGCGGGGTGGCCGGGCCGGTCGGCCGCCGGACGGTCGGCGGGGCCGGATCCGGACGACCGCTGGGGTGGGGCCGCCTGTGCGTGGCGGGGCTTGTCGGGGTGGCGTACGCCGGTGCTCTGTCCGGCGTGCGGCTGGGTCTGGATGCCGGTCGGGGTCCCGGCCCGGGGCTGGGTCAGCGGCAGGTCACCGGGCTCGCTGCCGAGGAGGCCCTGGGGGACGATGAAGGCCGCCTGGACGCCGCCGTAGATGTTGCTCTGCAGGCGGACCTGGATGCCGTGGCGGCGGGCCAGCTGGGAGACCACGAAGAGGCCGATGCGGCCGTCCTGGAGAAGGCTGGCGACGTTGACCTGGTCGGGGTCGGCGAGCAGGGCGTTCATCTTGTTCTGCTCGGTGACGGGCATGCCGAGACCACGGTCCTCGACCTCGACGGCCAGTCCGGAGGTGACGAGGTTGGCGCGGAGCAGGACCTGGGTGTGCGGAGCGGAGAACACCGTGGCGTTCTCGACGAGTTCGGCGAGGAGGTGGATGACGTCGGCCACCGCGTGTCCGCGCAGGGTGCCGTCGACCGGGGGGACCAGCTTGACCCGGGAGTACTGCTCGACCTCGGCGATGGCCGAGCGCAGCACCTCCGTCATGGAGACGGGGTTGCTCCACTGACGGCGGGAGACGGCGCCGCCGAGGACGGCGAGGTTCTCGGCGTGGCGGCGGATGCGGGTGGCCAGGTGGTCGACGTGGAAGAGGCCCTTGAGGAGGTCCGGGTCCTCGATCTCGTTCTCCAGGTCGTCCAGGATGGAGATCTCGCGCTGGACCAGGGACTGCAGCCGGCGTGCCAGGTTCACGAAGACTTCGAGCTTCTGTTCGTTGCCCGCGTGGCTGGAGAGCTGGGAGGCCCGGACGACGGCGGTGACGGCGCTGTCGTGGGCCCGGGCCAGGTCGGCGGTGAGCAGTGCGAAGTCGTCGGCGTCCGCGTCGGGCTTGGCGTGCGGCCCGCGCGGGGGCGGCTGGTCGCCGCGCCGGAGCGCGTCGACGAGGGCGCGCAGGTCGTCCTCGCTCCTGGTGCTGACCTGTCGCAGGGCACCGAGGCGTTCGCGGACGGATCCGGCGGTGCGCCCGGCGGCCACGGCGCCGATCACGATGCCGGCGAGCGCCACCACGGCGGTTCCGGCGAGGACCGCCCACAGGGTGAGGCTGGGGCGGGCGCCGCCGGCGCGGAAGGTGAAGAGGACGGCGGCGCAGGCGCTGAGGGCGACCGCGGTCGGAGGCAGGACCGCGAGGCGCATCAGCTGTGGCCGTATGTGGATCTCGGGCAGCGAGGGGACGGCGCGGGTGGCCGATCGCCCGTGCCGTCCGCCCTCACGGCGGTCTGCGCGGGCGGCCGGTGCGCGAAGGTGAGACATCAGCGTCCTCGTACTGGTCCGTCTGGAGCGTGGGGGTTTGCCGTATCTGGGCGACTTGGGCATGCGCCATCGCGTGCCGGTCGGGAGAGTCGAAGAATTCGGCCCAGCGTCGTCCGACGGCAACTGACAGTAGTCGCCATTGCGTCATGTGCGGTGCGCAGTTGACAAATAGCTTCGCAATGCGTCCCGCTCTGGTATGAGGCCTCGTGCGACAGTCCGATTAGTCTTCGGACGCTTGTTCCTCTCGCATTCCTTTTGCATCCGAATTTTGATCAGAGCTGTTCATAACAGGTCACTGAAAGACGTCGAGGGCCGGGGAGCGCATTGCTCCCCGGCCCTCGACGTCCATCGAAAAATCACCCTGTCGGGAGAATTCCCGATCGGTTTCTCAGCTTTCCGCCACCAGGTCCAGCCGCTCCCCCACGGGTGGCCAGGCGGCCCAGCCGCCGACCGGCTGCTGGGACACGGCACGCCACCACGGGTCCACCGCAGGCGTGCTCCGCGGCTCGAACGGCTGCCCGGGGTGCGGCGCGGCCATGGTGACCCCCGCGTCGTGCGTGGCCCACATCATGCGCTCGCCCGGCTCTGCCCAGGCGTGCATCGCCAGGTTGAACGTCGCCCAGTGGATCGGCATCATCACACCGCCGGGCTGACCGCCCTGGAGGTCGAGGTGGCTCTGCAGCCCCTCTTCGGGGGTCATGTGGATGTCCGGCCAGAACTCCGAATAGGCGCCGACCTGGATCATGGTGATGTCGAACGGGCCGTGCTCGGCACCGATGTCCCTGAAGCCGCCGAAGTACCCGGTGTCACCGCTGTGGTAGATCCGGTGCTCGTCACCGGCGACGACCCAGGAGGCCCACAGCGTGTGCTGGGTGTTGCGCAGGCCCCGGCCGCAGAAGTGACGGGCGGGGGTGGCGGTCAGGGTGAGACCGCCGACCTTGGTCGCCTCCTGCCAGTCCAGCTCGCGGATCCGGTCCGCGGAGACGCCCCAGTGCTCCAGATGGGCACCGACGCCGAGCGGGACGGCGAAGACCGTGTCCGTCCCGGCCAGTTCCTTGATCGAGGGCATGTCGAGGTGGTCGTAGTGGTCGTGCGAGATGACGACGACGTCGACCGGGCCGAGCGCGGCCAGCGGCACCGGCACGGGGTGCAGCCGTCTGGGGCCGGCGAAGGCGAACGGGGAGCAGCGCTCACCCCAGACGGGGTCGAAGAGCACCCGGTGCCCGTCGATCTCGGCGAGCACGCTGGAATGGCCCATCCACGTGATCCGCAGCCCGCTCGCCGGGGGCTTGGCCAGGTCGGCGAGGGTCGTGGCGTGGACGGGGATCAGCCCCGCCGGGGCCCGCCGCACCCGCTCGTCCTTGCGGAACCAGCTCTTGGCCATCTCCGCCACGGCACCGCCGGACGGACGGACCTGGGCGCCCTCGGGATTCACGAAGACCCCGTTCGCGAAGTGCGGGGATCTGCGGATCCGCTCCATTCGGGCACCGCTCGGGTCCGCGCCGAAGGCCGCGGGCCGCGCTGCGCGCAGCCCCGAGCTGAGAGAACGGGATCCGGAACCGGACACGGCACCTCCTGGTGAATTCGCTCAGGCATCCCATTATGGGCCGCCCCTGTGACAGCGCCGAGCCCGACCCGACCCGCGCGATGCAATACTGACCAACTATTCAGTTGCTCACTTTGTTCCCGTCGCTCTCGTTCGTCTCCCCCCCCGTTCTCCGCCTCCCGAGGCCCTCCCGAGGAGCCGCATGACCACGTCCCCCTTCGTGTCCCTGACCTGGACCGACCACGTCACGGGCCGACGGGGCTTCCTCGTCGTGGACCGTCTGGTGCGCGGGGTCTCCAGCGGCGGTCTGCGGATGCGGCCGGGCTGCACGCTCGACGAGGTCGCGGGCCTCGCCCGCGGCATGACCATGAAGGAGGCACTGCACTACGCCCCCGGGAGCCGCTACGTCCCGCTCGGCGGCGCCAAGGGCGGCATCGACTTCGACCCCCGGGACCCGGAGGCGTACGACGTCCTCGTGCGCTACCTGCGGGCGATGCGCCCGTACATCGAGCACTTCTGGACCACGGGTGAGGATCTCGGTCTCACCCAGGGCCTGATGGACCGCGCGGCGGCGGAGGCGGGCCTGGTGTCGACGATCCAGGCGGTGTACCCCCTCCTCGACGACGAGGACGCGGCCCGGCGGCGCCTCGCGGACGCCTTCGCGGTCCAGGTCGACGGCATCGGCCTCGACGAGCTGGTCGGCGGCTGCGGCGTCGCCGAGTCCGTGCTCACGGCCCTGGACCGGGCCGCCGCGCCGTACGCCGGGACACGGGTCGCCGTCCAGGGCCTCGGCACCATGGGCGGCGCCACCGCGCGCTTCCTGGCCCGCGCCGGACTCACGATCGTCGCCGTGGCCGACATCAAGGGCACCATCACCAATCCGGCGGGCCTGGACGTCGAGGCACTGCTCGCCGCCCGCGACCCGCACGGGACGGTCGACCGCGCCGCACTCCGTTCCACCGACCACGAGGCACCGGGCGAGGCCTGGCTCGCCGCGGAGGCCGACGTGCTGGTCCCCGCGGCCGTCTCCTACGCGATCGACACCACCAACGAGCACCGCGTCACCGCCCGCCTGATCGTCGAGGCGGCCAACATGCCCGTCCTGCCCGAAGCCGAGGAACTGCTCGCGGGCCGGGGAGTCACCGTCCTGCCCGACGTCGTGGTCAACTCCGGGACGAACGCCTGGTGGTGGTGGACCCTCTTCGGCGACATCGGCCCCACCGCCGAGGAGGCGTTCACCCACACCCGCCGGTCCATGCGTGCCCTCGTCGACCTGATGCTGACCCGGGCCGAGGCCGATGGCACGACCCCCCGCGCCGCCGCCCACGCCATCGCCGCCGACCGGGTCCCGGTCATCACGGAGCGATTCGGCCGGCACCGCTGAGCGGCCCCTCGGCGGCTGCCCGTGGGCCTGGGTAGGGTTGCCGCGTGGGCAGGGTGCGGTTGAGTGTGGCCGAGCGGCGTGCGGAGCTGCTCCGGGCCGCCATCGAGCAGATCGAGGAGCGGGGCGTCGCGGCGGTACGGATCGCCGACGTGGCCGCCGTCCTCGGGGTGAGCAACGCCCTGGTGCTCTACCACTTCTCGACCAAGGAACGACTGGTGGCCGAGGCCTTCCGCCACGCCGCCGAGGGCGACCTCGCCCACCTCCGCAAGCTGCTGGGCCGCCGCACCACGGCACTGCGCCGCCTCCGCGCGGCCGTGCGCTGGTACGCCCCCACCGGCCAGGCCAAGGGCTGGCGCCTGTGGATCGAGGGCTGGGCGGCCGCCCTGCGCGAACCGGCCCTGCGCGAGGTCACCCGCGACCTGGACCGACAGTGGAAGGCCGCCCTGGCCGAGGTCATCGAAGCGGGCGTGGCGGCCGACGAGTTCAGCTGCCCGGACCCTGCGGCGACGGCCCTGCGCCTCACCGCCCTCCTGGACGGCCTGGCCGTCCAGCTGACGGCCTACGGCGGGCCCCTCTCCCGGACCCGAGCCCAGGAATGGGCCGACGAGGCCCTGGCCCACGAACTGGGCCTGACCCGGGAGGCCCTGACAGCGGCGACCCGCTGACGACCCCGCCCCCGGGCAGCCACGGGACGGGACCCGGCCCACCGCCCCGCCCCTTCAGGGGCGCGGGGAACCGCGCGAGCAACCACGACGATCGCAACCGGGCCCACCGAGCAGAACCCCTACGGCGGTGGGAAGCGACCCATCGACACCAGCGCCGCCCCAGCGACACACCACACGCAGGCCCGCCCTCTCAGGCGCGCGGGGAACTGCGCGAACAACCACGAGGGGCAGGACCAAGCCCACCGACCCGCACCCCCACGAGACCCAGACCCCCCACCCCCCGAAGCCCGGGTCCCGCGTCAGGCTCGGCCGACCGCCGCAGGCGAGCCGGTCAGGCCACCACCCCGATCCGCACCCTGATGTCGTCCGGCGACAGATGCCCCTTGGCCGACACGTGGTCCCCGGAGGACTCCCCCCGCAGCCGCCGCCCGATCCACGGCACCAGATACTCCCGCGCCCACTGGATGTTGTCCCGCCGCATCTCCAGCGTGCCGCGCGGCGGCAGCGGGGGCCACGGCTGGTCGGGGTCGGCCGGGACGTCGACGCCCAGCACCTGCCCGGCCCGCAGGGCGACCCGCGTGTGCCCCTCCGGCGACAGGTGCAGCCGGTCGAGGTCCCAGGCCCGCCGGTCCTGCACCGTCTTCAGGGACCACAGGTCCAGCACGGGACATCCGTACCGGTCGGCGATGGCCCGCACATGCAGGTTGTACGTGGCGATCTTGCCGCGCAGATGCCGGAGCACCGGTACGTCACGGGTGTCGAAGCCGGTGGTCACCATGACGGTGCCGACGGCAGAGGTGAGCCTGGACACCGCGCGCTCGAACCGCTCGGCGACCTCGTCGGGATCGGTGCCCGGCCGGATGATGTCGTTGCCGCCCGCGCAGAAGGAGACGAGATCCGGCGCGAGCTCGAGAGCCCTCGGAATCTGGTCCGCCACGATCTGGTCGAGGAGCTTTCCCCGCACGGCCAGGTTGGTGTAGTCGAAGTCGCCCTCGGGCACCCGGTCCGCGAGGAGCACCGCGAACCGGTCGGCCCAGCCGACGAACCGCCCGTCGGGCCCCGGATCGCCGACGCCCTCGGTGAAGCTGTCCCCCAGCGCCACGTACGACCCGATCATCGTTCTGCTGTCATTCGAATCGTCTGTCACCGGCCCATGATTCACCGTGGCATGTGACCTACGCGACCGTAATAAGGGCTTGACGGACGGTGAGATAGACCACGGGTCACGTGTTGACCAACCCGGAATACACCAGGTCGGGATGGCCGCGCCCCACCATCCCGGCCCCTCTCCCCCTCAACGGCGACCGCGCAACCTCCACACCCGGAAGTCCTCGATCCGGAAATGGCTCCAGGTGGTGCGGAAGGCGAAGTGCCCACTCGTGTACGGCGCGGGATCGACGTAGTCGAACACGAGCCGGCCGTTGTTCCACCACCGGACCGTCGACCCGTCGGAGACGATCCGCACCTGATGCGGCGCGTTCGCGACGAGCAGCGGCTCGGTGTAGTCGTGGATCAGTGGCCGCACGCCCGCCTCACCGACGTACCGGCGCAGGCGTGTCGTCGTGTTCGTGTTGGCGCCGTACCCGACGTAGTACGTCTTCAGGTGGTCGTACTCGGCGAGCGCGCCCGAACGCGGGGTGGCGAGGAGATCACCGGGTGAGCGCACATCGACGGCGTTCCAGAAGTTGTTGAGGTCGGAGACCCGGTCGTTGGCCCCGCCCGCCGAGATGGGCGTGGCCGTGTACTCGACGACGTACGGCCCTTCCAGTCTTCGCTTGAACCAGACCGTGGCCCCGGCCGGCACGTCGACCTCCAGCACACCCCGCGAGGCGGCGACCACCCCGCCCCTCTCCAACTCCACGGCCCACTGCCCGAGCCCGTGCCGGAAGTCGTCGGCGGCGATCAGCCGGCCCCGCCGCGGACGCGGGTGCGCGGCCGCCGTCCCCGCCGGAGCGAGCGCCGCGAGGGCGGCGCCGGCGGCGAGGGCTCCGAAAGCTCTACGGGTGGTCATGACACTCCTGTCCCCGGTGGAAGGAAAGCGGAACGACGCCGCGGCGCGACGCAAAACCCGGATCCCCCGCATAGAAAGCGCTTACGGAGATCACTGTGTACTCCCGTTCGCCCCCTGTCGAGGCTTCGGTCGGCCATGCCACAGGACCGCAACACCGAAGGCCGGCCCCCAGGAAGCGGGGCCGGCCTTCGGCGTGATGGAGGAGTGGAGCCTCAGACGCTGACGCCCTTCGAGCGAAGGTAGGCCAGCGGGTCGAGGTCCGAGCCGTAGGAGGGCGTGGTGCGGATCTCGAAGTGCAGGTGCGGCCCGGTGACGTTGCCGGTCGCGCCCGAGAGGCCGATCTGCTGACCGCCGCTCACGGCCTGCCCCGCGGAGACGGAGATCGAGGAGAGGTGGGCGTACTGGGCGTAGTAGCCGTCGGCCAGCCGGATGACGACCTGGTTGCCGTACGCACCGCCCCAGCCGGCGGAGACGACGGTGCCCGCGCCCACGGCCTTGAGGGCGGTCCCGGTCGGGGCCACGAAGTCGACGCCCGTGTGGTAGCCGCTGGACCACATGCTGCCGGCCCTCTTGTACGGGGTGCCGACGGTGGCGCCCTGGATGGGCAGGCTGAAGCCGGAGCTGTTGGCCGACGAGGACTGGCCGTTCGACGTGGAGGTCGACGCCTGGGTGTCCTTGGCCTCCTGCTTGGCGGGCGCGGAGGGCTTCGGCGACGGCGAGGACTCGGCAGGCTTCGAGGACTGCGACAGCTGCGGCTTCGACGACTGCGACGTACCGCCCGACGCGGCCTGCCCGCCTATCGACAGCTTCAGACCGGGGTGGATCAGCGACGGGTCGGAGCCGATGGCACCGCGGTTGTCCGAGTAGAGGCGCTTCCAGCCCCCGTCGACGTCGTGCTCGTCCGCGATCTTCGCGAGGTAGTCGCCGACCTTCACCGAGTAGGTCTTGGCGGTCTTCTTGGTGGCGGTCCGCTCGGCCTGCGCGGCCTTCTCCACCTGCTCGATCCGCGCGCCCGCCTCGGCCGCGGCCTGCTCGGTGGCGATCGTGGCCGTCTTCTCGGAGGCTCCGGACACGGCGGCCGTCGGGGTTGCGGCCTGGGCGCCGGCGGCTCCGACCAGCGGCAGGGCGAGCGCCGCACCGCCGGTCCCGGCGGCGGCGATCGAACGGGTGAAACGCTGGGACTTGGGACGGCGGTGCTTACCCTTCGCGGGCATGGCGAATTCCTCTCCGGCGCCTACGAGGTGAGCTGTCGGGTGCGGACTGGAGATGTCCGGCCGTGCTCGCTGCACGGCTTTACCCCTAGCCGTTCCGGAGACCGGAACAGGCGGTGATTCCTGTGGGTCCCCCGCTCCTGCCGTGGATCGGGTCGGTGTGCGGCTCCGGTCGGCGGCAGGATTGGGCGTCCGTCCGGATTGACGCCGAACGTAAGCGACTTGTGCCCACAGAGACAACCATTGGGACTTCCTGTGCACCTTCCTACCTGATCCTTACATCAATCCACCATCACGCTCCGTCGAAGACCGGTCCTGAGCATTTCCCAACCGCCCTGGAAACATGCGCGAATTACGTGCACATGGCGACAGCGGAACGTCACGAGTATGACGCTGCTCACGCCCCTACGTGCCAGTAGGCTTTATTCCAGGGCTTGTTGGAATTACAGCTGCATTTCGGACAGATCGCTCAAGTGCGACGCAGGTGGATAACCGTCGCATCGAAGTCACCGCGCAGCCCCGTCGGCAACCCGTGGTGCAACAGAACGCCCCCTCGGTGCACTTCGCCCGTTTCGCGGCACTCATACACTTCTGTCGGGTCCAGCCCGCGCAGCCGGAGCGGAGCGGGCGGCTCGCCGTAGTGCTGGGCCTGGAGCCAGGCCAGGACCACGACCTCGTCGTCGAGGACGTACTGCACGGCGCTCAGTCCACCTGTCGGCGGGCGCAGCCGGTAGAGATCACCGCGCTGCACGACCGGCCGGATGCGCTTGTACAGCTCGACCCAGCTCCCCGCCTCTGCCAGCTCCTCCTCCGTCCACTCGGTGAGGTCGCCGCCGACGCCGAGCACACCCGCCATGGCGCTGACGAAACGGAACCGCAGGGTGCTGACCCGGCCGTTGAGCTGGTTGTTCGGGCTGTCGGTGACCCATGCGGCCATGGTCCGGGCCGGGTGGATCTGACTGAAGCCGTGCTGGATGGCGAGCCGGTCGAGCGGGTCGGTGTTGTCCGACGTCCACACCTGGTCCGTCCGGGCCATCACCCCGAGGTCGATACGACCGCCGCCGCCGGAGCACGACTCGAACGCCACCCCCGGATGCGCGGCCCGCAGCCGGTCCAGCAGGGCGTAGAAGGCGCGCACGTGCTCGACCCACAGCTTCTGCGGATACGGCTCGCCGGGCCAGCCGGCATCCGTGAAGCAGCGGTTGAAGTCCCACTTCACATAGTCGATCGGCGCACTGGACAGCAACGTGTCCAGCTTCTCCCAGAGGTACTCCTGGACGTCCTCGCGGGCGAGATTGAGGACGAGCTGATTGCGCAATTCCGTCCGCTTTCGTCCCGGCTGGAACTGTGCCCATTCGGGATGCGCCCGGTACAGCTCGCTGTCCGGGTTGACCATCTCGGGCTCGACCCAGATACCGAACTGCATACCGAGGGCGTGCACGTATTCGGCGAGGGGCTTGAGCCCCTTCGGGAAGCGGTCCGGGTTGGGCGTCCAGTCGCCGAGGCCGGCCCGGTCGCTCGTACGCGCCCCGAACCAGCCGTCGTCCACGACGAACAGTTCGACCCCGATGGCCGCCGCGCGTCGCGCGAGCGTCCCCTGCTGCTCCTCGGAGATGTCGAACTCGGTGGCCTCCCAGGAGTTGAAGAGCACCGGCCGGTCCTGGTCCGCGTCCGGGATGACGTACGTCCGCTGGTACGCGTGCCAGGCGCGGCTCGCCCCGCCGTGGCCGCCGTCGCTCCACAGGCCGGCGAAGACGGGCGTGGTGAACGCCTCCCCCGTCTCCAGCCGCAGCAGACCGGACTCGTCGTACCCGGCGCCGCCGGTGATCTGTACGCGGGCGTCCGGCAGTTGTGCGACCGCGATCCGCCAGGACCCCGACCAGCCCAGGGCGCAGCCGTAGACCTCGCCGTGCTCCTCGGTGGCATCCGTGTCCAGGGCGACCCAGGGCAGGTGCTGGTGCCCGGTGTGGCCGCGGCGGCTGCCGATGACCTTCTCGCCGTAGGTGAGGTCGCCGCGCACGAGCCGGGACTCGGCCGCCCATCGTCCGTGCAGCTGGGACAGCCGCCAGGTCTCGTCCGCGCGCGGTGGCAGCGTCCACGTCGCCGAGTCGGCCCGCAGCAGCTCCACCGCCGGCCCGTCGTTGACCAGGGTCACCCAGCGCTCGATGACGTCGTCGCGCAGTCGGTAGTGCAGCGTGATCCCGAGCGCGCCGTCGGCGAATCGCAACCGCAGCTCGTCACCGTCCGCCTCGTACTCCCGGAAGGTCCACTCGGTGCCGCGCCGCTCGTCCGTGCGCACGGACAGGGCGGGTCGGGTGAAGCGAGGACCGCCCTCGAGGGGGTACTCCTCGTGTCCGTCGACCGGGGCCTCGAACGGCCAGTACGGCAACTGCTGTCGCGCGGCCAGCGCCTCGGCGTCGGCGAGGGCGATCCGGGGACCCCAGTGCAGGTGCAGCAGCTCGTCGTTATCCGTGAGCCGCAGGGCATAGCTGCTCCTGGGCCCGGAAAGAATCCAGGTCCGGCCGTCTGTGCCGATTTCCAACATCAAGCCCCCACAGATTCGAACAGGTGCGATCAGGCGGCAACATCATCGCAGGTCGCTCCGCGCACTCGACGGCGCCTGTGGACAACCTCGGACGGGCACGCCGCGACCGCCTGTGGACAACTCATTGGCGTACGCACCCATGTCGTATCGTCGAGGGCGCGCTCAGTGTCGAGGGCGTGCCCGTCGGTGATGCCGCCGGCGGACGGATGGGAGGGAGCCCCAGTGACGCAGCAGATCCCGTCGACCGAGCCCGAGCTGACCGGAGTGCGCAATTTCCGCGATGTGGGAGGCCTGCCGACGGTGGACGGCCGCCGAGTGCGTCACGGGGTCCTGTTCCGCAGCGGGCACCTCGCGCACGCCACCGACGAGGACACCGCGTTCCTGGCCTCGCTCAACCTGCACACGGTCTTCGACTTCCGCAACGCGGCCGACCAGAAGCTGGAGGGCCCGGACGTCGCGCTGCCCGGCGTGCTCAATGTGAACCTGCCGCTGAGCGACCCGGCGGACGGCGCCGAGTTCTGGAAGATGGTCCGGGACGGCGACCTGGACCATCTGCGCGCCCTGCTGGGCGACGGCAGAGCGGCCGGCCGGATGATCGCCTCCTACCGGACGATGATCAAGCGCCGCACGGCCGAGCACTCCCGTGTCCTGCACGCCCTGGCCGAGGACAGTGTGCCCGCGCTCATGCACTGCGCGGCGGGCAAGGACCGCGCGGGGCTCGCCATCGCCGTCACGCTTCTCGCCCTCGGCGTCGAGCGCGAGGCCGTCGTCACCGACTACCTGGAGTCGAACGCCAAGCACCGCCGCTACAAGGTGCACCGCAGCAGCAGTTCCGCGAGCGCCTGGTCCCCGGAGATCATGGAGCTGCTGAGCCCTCTCTTCGACGCCCGCGCCGAGTATCTCCAGGCGGCCTTCGACACCCTGGAGGAGACCTGGGGCGATGTCGACACCTATCTGGAGCAGGGCCTGAAGCTGACCCCGCAGACCCGGGAGCGGCTGCGCGAGCGCCTGCTCGACTAGGCCGGGGCCGGATCGTGGCCGGGAGCAGTCGGCCGCGCGGAACAGCCGTCCCCACCGGTCGCCCGGTGGCTACTGCTGGGCGCCGAGTTCGAACAGCAGGTAGATGAAGGCCGCGAAGACATGGCCGACGGCGATGTAGATGATGAGCCGCACCCACAGGGCGCGGGGGAACTTCTCTTCCATATCGGTCATGGGGTCTCTCCGGGAGTGATCGGCCCGAGGCACAGCGCGGTCGTCGGGCTCTGCAGCAGGGTGTGGACGAACAGGAGGTCGGCGCCGTCGTGGTCGGCGGCGGCGATGCGGTGCGGGGTCAGGGAGTCGAAGTGCGCGCTGTCACCGGGCGCGAGCAGATGCGCGGTGTCCCCGAGGCGCAGCCGCAGCCGCCCCGACAGCACGTAGAGCCACTCCTCGCCGGGATGCACCCGCACGATGTCGCCCTGCGAGCCGTGCGGCACATGGACGCGCAGGGCCTGCATCCCCCGCCCGGACGCGCCCGCCTGCCAGTACGTCCAGCCGCCCGCCCGGGTGGGCTCCATGTCGGGGGCCCGCAGCACGGCGTCCCGCTCGGCGACGGTCTCGCCGAGCAGCTCCGAGACCGTCGTACCGTAGACGCGGGCCAGGGAGAGCAGCATCGGCAGTGAGGGCTGGCGCTGCCCGGTCTCCAGCCGGGAGAGATGTGCGGGCGAGAGTCCGGCGGCGCGGGCCGCGGCCTCCAGGGTGAGGGAGGCCCGGCGGCGCAGGGCCCGCAGCTGCGGGGCGACGACGGGCAGTGCCTCGTCCGGCGGGGGCTCGGGAGGGTGCGTACCCTCGGAGGGGCTCATGCCTCCATTCAGCCGAAGTTTTGCCTCTGCGGCAAATTCCTTGCCTCAGAGGCAAAAACGGCCCACAGGCAACGCAGGCACCCGCACTCGCCCGCACCGGCCTTCTACCGGTTGGCCACCGCCTGCTTCACCAGAGTCCTGCCGAAGTCCCACATGAGTCCGCCCCCGCTGTGGGCGTCGTCCATGACCTCGGTGAACGCCTCGACGAACCGGTCCACCTCCCGTTCCCCGATGATCAGGGGCGGGATCAGCTTGATCACCTCCAGATGGTCGCCGGAGACCTGGGTGAGGATGCGGTGCCGCTGCAGCAGCGGTACGACGACCATCTGCGCGAACAGTCCCTTGCGAGCCGCCTGGAGCATCGTCCAACGGCTGCGCAGCTTCAGCGATCTGGGCCTGCCGAACTCGATGCCGATCATCAGCCCCCGGCCCCGTACGTCACTGAGCAGCTCGTACTTGTCGACCAGTGCCGTAAGACGGGCTTTCAGCAGTCCGCCGGTGGCCCGCGCGTTCGCCACGATCCGCTCGTCCTCCACGACGGAGAGGACGGCGAGCCCGGCGGCCATGGCCTGGGCGTTGGAGCCGAAGCTCGCCGAGTGCACGAGAACGCGGTCCATGGACGAGTAGACCTTCTTGAAGATCCACTCCTTGCCGAGCGTGGCGCCGACCGGGACATAGCCGCCGGAGAGCGCCTTCGCCACGCACACCAGATCGGGCTCGACCCCGTCCTCGTGCTGGTGGGCGTAGAAGTCCCCGGTCCGCCCGAGCCCGGTCTGCACCTCGTCGAGGATCAGCAGCGCCTTGTGCCGGTGCAGCAGTTCCCGGGCGGCGCGCAGATAGCCGGGTGGTGCCTCGTGCACGCCCTTGCCCTGGACGGGCTCGACGACGAGGGCGGCCACGTCGCCCTTCTTCAACTCCCTCGCCAGCGCGTCGAGATCGCCGAGCGGTACGGCCGTGTCGGGCAGCAACGGTGCGAAGCCGTCCCGGAAACCGTCCTCGCCGTTGACGGAGAGCGAGCCGGTGGTGAGCCCGTGGAAGGCATGGTGGCAGTACAGGACGCGCGGCCTGCCGGTGGCGTACCGGGCGAACTTCAGCGCGGTCTCGACGGCCTCCGTGCCGCTGTTGCCGAAGAACACCCGGTCCAGGTACGGACTGTGGGCGAGCAGCTTCTCGGCGAGCAGCCCGGGCAGGGGCTGGCAGTCGAAGCGGGTCAGGTCGGCGAGCTGCGCGTCGAGCACGTCGTGCAGCGCCTTGCGGACCACGGGGTGGTGGCGGCCGAGCCCCATCACCCCGAACCCGGCGAGCATGTCCAGGTAGTCGTTGCCGTCCGCGTCCCAGAAGTACGCGCCCTCGGCCCGCTCGTAGACCTTGTCGAAACCGATGGTGCGCAGCATGCGCGGGAGTTGGTGGTTGAGGTGCCGGGCGTGCAGCTCGTAGCGCTCCGCGCCGCGCTCGGCCAGGAGTCCGGCGAGGTCGAACCCCTCGGTGACGGCGGCGGGTTCCGGAGTGGTCATTGCGGTTTCTCCTCGGACGGCTCGGCCTCGGACGGCTTCGCCACAGACGGCTCGGCCTCGGACGGCCCCGCCACAGGCAGGTTTCCCTTCGCCGACTCGCCCTTCGCGGCCAGCGAGGCGCTGATCCGCCCGGCGATCTCGACCGGCGTCAGACCTATGTCCGCCAGCACCTCCCCGCGCTTGGCGTGCGGGAGGAACTGCTCCGGAATCCCGAACCGCCGTACGGGCACGTCGACCTCGGCGTCCCCCAGCGCGAGGGCGACCGCCGAACCGACCCCGGCGGACCGGCTGTTGTCCTCCACGACGGCCACCAGACGGTGTGCGTCGGCGAGCCACGGCAGCGCGGGGTCGACGGGCTTGACCCAGCGGGGGTCGACGACCGTGCAGCCGATGCCCCGCGCCTGAAGCAGCTCCGCGGCCCGCAGACACACCGACGCCATCACGCCGACGGCGACCAGCAGTACCGCCGGATCGTCCGAGGAGGCCGAGCGGTGCAGGACGTCCATGCCGCCCACCCGCTCCAGGGACGGGATCTCCGGCCCCACCGACTCCTTCGGAAACCGGATCAGCGTGGGGGCGTCGTCCACCGCGACGGCTTCCCGCAACTGGGTCCGCAACTGCTCGGCGTCGCGCGGGGCGGCGATCCGCAGCCCGGGTACGACCTGGAGGACAGACATGTCCCACATGCCGTTGTGCGACGCGCCGTCGACACCCGTCACACCTGCGCGGTCCAGGACGAAGGTGACCCCGCACCGGTGCAGTGCCACGTCCATCAGCAACTGGTCGAAGGCCCGGTTGAGGAAGGTCGCGTACACGGCGACGACGGGGTGCAGTCCGCCCGTGGCGAGGCCGGCCGCCGACACGGCGGCGTGCTGCTCGGCGATGCCCACGTCCCACACTCGGTCGGGGAACTTCTCCGCGAACCGGCCGAGGCCCACCGGGTGCAGCATGGCCGCCGTGATGGCCACGACGTCCTCGCGCTCGTCGCCGATCCGGACGATCTCCTCGCCGAAGACCGAGGTCCAGGACGGTCCGCCGGCCGGGGTGAGCGGCTCGCACGTCAACGGGTCCATCACGCCGACCGTGTGGAAGTGGTCCTCCTCGTCGGCCAGCGCGGGCTCGTATCCCCGGCCCTTCTGCGTCAGGCAGTGCACCAGGACCGGGCCGTGGAAGCGCTTGGCGCGGCGCAGCGCCGACTCGACGGCCTTGATGTCGTGCCCGTCGATCGGGCCGACGTACTTCAGGCCCAAATCCTCGAACATGCCCTGCGGCGCGAACGCGTCCTTGAAGCCCTTCTTCGCGCCGTGCAGCGCCTCGTAGACCTCCTTGCCGACGACCGGGGTGCGCAGCAGGATCTCCTTGCCCCAGGCGAGGAACTGCTCGTAGCCGTCGGTGGTGCGCAGGGTCGCGAGGTGGTTGGCGAGGCCGCCGATGGTCGGGGAGTACGAACGTTCGTTGTCGTTGACGACGATGATCAGCGGCCGGTCCTTGGCCGCCGCGATGTTGTTGAGCGCCTCCCAGGCCATGCCGCCGGTGAGCGCGCCGTCGCCGATGACCGCGACCACATGGCCCCGCTCCCCCCGCACCTGGCGGGCCTTGGCGAGGCCGTCCGCCCAGCCGAGGGCGGTGGAGGCGTGGCTGTTCTCGACGATGTCGTGCTCGGACTCCGCACGCGAGGGGTACCCGGACAGGCCCCCCTTGCCGCGCAGTTTGGAGAAGTCCTGCCGCCCGGTCAGCAGCTTGTGCACATAGCTCTGGTGACCGGTGTCCCAGACGATGCGGTCGACGGGTGACTCGAAGACCCGGTGGAGCGCGACGGACAGTTCCACCACCCCCAGGTTGGGCCCCAGGTGACCACCGGTCCTGGCGACCGCGTGCACCAGGAACTCCCGGATCTCTTCGGCCAGTTCACCGAGTTCCGCCTCGGTCAGCGCCTTCAGGTCGCGCGGTTGCCGGATGCTCTCCAGAATCGTCACGTCGGGCCCCCTCTCGATCCGTGCTCTCTCAGCCCGTGTTGTCAGCTCACGGTGACCGCCGGTTCCCCCGACGCGACGCCGTCCCGTTCCATCCGCTCGGCGATCTTCATCGCCTCGTCGATGAGGGTCTCCACGATCTTCGACTCGGGCACGGTCCTGATGACCTCGCCCTTCACGAAGATCTGCCCCTTCCCGTTGCCGGAGGCGACCCCCAGGTCCGCCTCCCGCGCCTCCCCGGGTCCGTTGACGACGCAGCCCATGACCGCGACCCGCAACGGCACCTCCATGCCCTCCAGCCCGGCGGTGACCTCGTCCGCCAGCCGGTACACGTCGACCTGCGCGCGCCCGCACGAGGGGCACGAGACGATCTCCAGCCGCCGCTGCCGCAGGTTCAGCGACTCCAGGATCTGGATGCCGACCTTGATCTCCTCGACCGGCGGAGCGCTCAGCGACACCCGGATCGTGTCGCCGATCCCCTCGGCGAGCAGCGCCCCGAAGGCGACGGCGGACTTGATCGTCCCCTGGAAGGCGGGACCGGCCTCGGTCACCCCGAGGTGCAGGGGGTAGTCGCATCGGGCGGCCAGCTGCCGGTACGCCTCGATCATCACGACCGGGTCGTTGTGCTTGACCGAGATCTTGATGTCCCGGAAGCCGTGCTCCTCGAACAGCGACGCCTCCCACAACGCGGACTCCACCAGCGCCTCGGGCGTCGCCTTCCCGTACTTCTGCAGGAGCCGCCGGTCGAGCGAGCCGGCGTTGACCCCGATCCGGATCGGGGTCGCGTGGTCCTTCGCCGCCCGCGCGATCTCCTTGACCTTGTCGTCGAACTGCTTGATGTTGCCCGGGTTGACCCGCACCGCCGCGCAGCCGGCCTCGATCGCCGCGAACACGTACTTCGGCTGGAAGTGGATGTCGGCGATCACCGGGATCTGCGACTTGCGGGCGAGGGCGGCGAGGGCGTCCGCGTCGTCCTGCGTGGGGCAGGCGACGCGGACGATCTGGCAGCCGGACGCGGTGAGTTCGGCGATCTGCTGCAGGGTGGCGCCGATGTCCGACGTACGGGTCGTCGTCATCGACTGCACCGAGACGGGGGCTCCGCCTCCGACCGCCACCGACCCCACCTGGATGCCTCGCGACACGCGCCGCTC
This sequence comes from Streptomyces bottropensis ATCC 25435, assembly GCF_000383595.1. Lineage (NCBI taxonomy): Bacteria > Bacillati > Actinomycetota > Actinomycetes > Kitasatosporales > Streptomycetaceae > Streptomyces > Streptomyces bottropensis. Next base: position 6,282,326 of record NZ_KB911581.1, read on the forward strand.
GGCGATCGGCCGGACCGGTACCTCGGGGACGCCCAGCGACACGGCGGTCACGGCGTCACCCCTGGTTCCCGTGGTTGCCGGAGACCGTCTCGCGCATGGCGCGCAGGGACTCCTTCAGGGAGCCCATGGTGGCGAGGACCGCGGTCGGCTCGTAGCCGCAGTGCGCCATGCAGTTGGCGCAGCGCGGGTCCTTGCCCCGGCCGTACGCGTCCCAGTCGGTGTCCTCGATCAGTTCCCGGTACGTGGTGACGTACCCGTCGCTCATCAGGTAGCAGGGCTTCTGCCAGCCGAAGAGGGAGTAGTTGGGGATCGCCCACGCCGTGCACGGGAAGTCGACCTTGCCCTCCAGGAAGTCGAGGAACAGGGGCGAGTGGTTGAGCCGCCAGCGCCGCCGGTTGCCGCCGGAGAAGGCCTTCTTGAACAGTTCGCGGGTCTGCTCGACGCCGAGGAAGTGCTCCTGGTCGGGGGCCTTCTCGTAGGCGTAGGCGGGCGAGATCATCATCTCGTCGACCTGGAGGTCGTCGTTGAGGAAGTTGAGGACCTCGATGATGGTCTGCGGGGTGTCGGTGTTGAAGAAGGTCGAGTTGGTGGTCACCCGGAAGCCGCGCCGCTTGGCCTCCTTGATGGCGGCGACCGCCTCGTCGAACACCCCTTCCTTCGCCACCGACTCGTCGTGCCGCTCCCGCAGACCGTCGATGTGCACGGCGAACGCGAAGTACGGCGAGGGCTTGAACTTCTCCATCTTCTTGCGCAGCAGCAGGGCGTTGGTGCACAGGAAGACGTACTTCCTCTTGGCCACCAGCTGCCGGACGATCTCGTCGATCTGGGGGTGCATCAGGGGCTCACCGCCGGCGATCGACACCATCGGCGCACCGGACTCCAGGACGGCGCCCACGGCCTGCGCCACCGGCATGCGCTGCTTGAGCACGCCCGCCGGGTGCTGGATCTTGCCGCAGCCCTCGCACTTCAGGTTGCAGGCGTAGAGCGGTTCCAGCTCGACGATCAGCGGGAACTTGTCCCGCTTGCGGAGCTTCTGTTCAGCGAGATACGTCGCCACCTTGATGGACTGGCGGAGCGGCATGGCCATCTGGCTCACCTCCTGGGGAGCAGCAAGGAACGGTGCCATTCGTAGTAAGCGGGAAGGACGGCACGAAGAACGCGGAAGGCTGATATTCCACCGCGTACCGTGCCGATCCGGACCAGTTCATGCTCTGGAGCGTCCACGACCACCCGGACGGCCGCAACCGGGCGTGCGCCGGATCTCACGGCGCAGTGGAGCGTGACGGCGGACTCCATGTCGACGGCGAGTGCGCCGGTCGCGTGGAGATCGGACCGTTCCTGGCCGCGTACGACGTGGTCGGACCCGGTGAGCGGGCCGGTGTGGACCGCCCGTCCTGGCACGGCGCGCTCCAGCTCCTTGACCAGGCGTCCGGTGGAGACGCAAGGAGTCACGGCGCCACCCGGCCCCCAGGTCTCCTCGGCGACGACCAGGTCGCCGGGGTGCATGCCCGGGGCGAGTCCGGCGCAGAACCCGGTGGCCAGTACGGCCGCCCCGCGCAGCCCCGGGTCGGCGAGCAGTCGGGTGACCGACCGCTCGGCGGCCCTCGGCCCCATGCCGGTGCGCAGGACGGTGACCGGGCCTCCGGCGCCGCCCCGGTCGCCGCTGCGCAGGGCGAGCTGTTCGATGCCGAGCGCGCAGGCGATCAGCAGCGGGGCCGGGGCGGAGGGCGCGTCCATCAGCGTCCCCCGGGCTTCAGGAGGGCCGGCTCGCCGTGGACGTACCGGCCGAGCGCGGTGAGCGGGAAGACCTGGCGGTAGAGGTGGTAATTGATCGAGAAGTCCCAGGGGAACCCGGTGCCGGTGAAGTACGGCTCGTCCCAGGAGCCGTCCTCGCGCTGGGTCCGGGCCAGCCACTCGACGCCGCGCTCGGTGGCCTTGGTCTGCCGCTCCCCCGCCGCCAGCAGCGCGAGCAGCGCCCACGCGGTCTGGGAGGCGGTGGAGGCGCCCTTGCCGCCCCATTCGGCGGGGTCTCGGTAGGAGCGCAGGTCCTCGCCCCAGCCGCCGTCGTCGTTCTGCACGGTCTCCAGCCAGGACACGGCGCGGCGGATCGCGGGGTGCGCGGCGGGCAGCCCGGCGGTCACCAGGGCGGGGACCACCGACCCGGTGCCGTAGACGTAGTTGACGCCCCAGCGGCCGAACCACGCGCCGCTGGCTTCCTGTTCGGCGAGCAGCCACTCGATGCCGCGCCGGGTGCGCGGGTCGTGGGACAGGCCCTCCGCCGCGAGCATCTCCACCACGTGCGCGGTGACGTCGGCGGACGGGGGATCGATGACCTCGCCGAAGTCGCAGAACGGCAGCCGGTTGGGGAACGGGCTGGTGTTGTCGGCGTCGAACGCGCCCCACGCCCCGTTCCGGGACTGCATGCCCAGGGTCCAGCGCACCCCGCGCCGCACCGCCTTCGCCACCCGCTCGGGGTCGTGGTGCTTGACCCGGCGCAGTGCGAGGACGACCTCGGCGGTGTCGTCGATGTCGGGGTAGTTGTCGTTGTGGAATTCGAACGCCCAGCCGCCGGGCGGGAGTTGGGGCCGCTTCACCGACCAGTCGCCGGGGCGGACGATCTCCTCACCGAGCATCCAGTCGGCGGCCTTGACCAGTTGGGGGTGGTCGGCGGGCAGGCCGGCGTCGGCGAGGGCGATGGTGGCGAGGCAGGTGTCCCACACCGGGGACTGGCACGCCTCGATCATCCGGGCCCCGTCCTCGCGCCACACCGCGAACCGGTCGAGGGACTCCAGCCCGGCCCGCATCACGGGGTGCCGGAGGTCGTAGCCGAGCAGGTGCAGCGCGATGATCGAGTACACGGCGGGGGGCTGGATGCCGCCCCAGCAGCCGTCGTTCTCCTGACGCTCGACGATCCAGCGGGCCGCTCGGTTCATGGCCGCCCGGCGCAGCCGCCTCGGCGCCACCCTGTGGTAGCCGTGCAGGGCCCGGTCGAGCCGCTGGAAGGCGCCCTCCCAACTGCCCAGCGGATCCAGGGGGCTGGGCGGATTGGGCCGCCCCGAGTCGGTGTGCAGCTCGTCGAGCGGGAACGGCGCGGGCCGCACCGGGCGCTTGGCCGAGACGACGGTCAGCGGCACGATCGTCTGGCGGGCCCAGCAGCCGAAGTCGTAGATGTTCAGCGGCATCCAGGAGGGGAAGTAGAGGATCTCCGGCGGCATCTCCGGCAGGTCGTCCCACTTCCACCAGCCGAACAGCGCCAGCCAGATACGGGTGAAGACCCGGGCGGCGGCGATCCCGCCCCGCTCCCGGATCCACGCCGACGCCCGCGCCATGTGCGGCTCGGCCGGGTCGTCCCCCGCCAGCCGCAGCGCGACGTACGCCTCGACGGTGGCGGAGAGGTCGGACGGGCCGCCGTAGAAGGTGGCCCAGGTGCCGTCCGGGCGCTGCTCGCCCCGGATGTGGAGCGCGGCGGCACGCGTGGTCCTGTCGTCGCGGATGCCCAGGAACTGACGGAGCAGCAGGTCCTCGGCGTCCATGGTGACGTTGGTCTCCAGGTCGCCCTTCCACCAGCCCTGGGCGTCCTGTCGGGAGAGCAGGAGGTCGGTGGCACGCCGTACGGCGTGCACGGCAGCCTCCTGGACCCCTGCCGCCACAGGAGTGCCGTGGTCGGTGTCGCTGGCCGAGGGGGCGCGGGGCGGCAGGGCCCCGGTGCTTCCGTCGGTCGTCGCTGTCATGGCTTCCCCTTCGTGCAGTGGACGGATCTCTCTGCGGTGGGTCAGCCGTCGGCCGGTGCGTGTCCGGTGACGGGCACCGGCCGGCGACTACGCGAGCACTATTCGACCGGCGAAGGTCGACTCCTGGGCGATGGCGGTCATCTCTTCCGTACGACGACGAAGTCGGCGAGCGCCGCGAACTGCTCCCGCACCCGCTCCGGCATCCGGATCGAGTCGAGCGCCTCGACGGCGATCGTGTGCTGGCGGCGGGCCTCCTGGGCGGTCCACTCCCGGCCGCCCGCCTCCTCGATGAGGGCGGCGCGCACGGCGAACTCCTCCTCGGAGAAGTTCTCGAAGTCGCTGCTCTTGGCGTCGGCGGCGAGGAGTTCACCGAGCTGTTCGGAGGCCGGGCCGCCGGCCGCGAGCGCGGCGACGACCGGCAGGGACTTCTTGCGCTGGCGCAGATCGCTCCAGGTCTGCTTGCCCGTGGAGACCGGGTCGCCCCAGATGCCCAGCAGGTCGTCGACGGCCTGGAAGGCGAGGCCCAGGTGGTAGCCGTACTTCTCCAGGGTGTCGGCGGTGTGGTCGTCCGCGCCGCCGAGGACGGCGCCGATGGAGCACGCGCAGGCGAGGAGGGCGCCGGTCTTGTTGCCCTCCATCTCCAGGCACTCCTCGACGGTGACCCGCTCGCGGTGCTCGTAGGAGATGTCCTGGGCCTGCCCGTCGATGAGCGCCCGGGTCGCGGTGGTGACGCGGCGGGTGGCGCGGGCCGCCTCGGCGGTGCCCAGTTCGAGGAGGATCTCGTTGGCGAGGACCATCAGGGCGTCGCCGACGAGGATGGCCTGGGCGGGGCCGTGGACCTTCCAGACGGTGTCGCGGTGACGGCGCTGTTCGTCGCCGTCCATCAGGTCGTCGTGCAGCAGCGAGAAGTTGTGCACCAGCTCCACCGCGACCGCGCCGGGGATGCCGGTCTCGGGTGCGGCGCCGGTGACCTCGGCGGACATGACGGCGAGCGCGGGGCGTACGGCCTTGCCGCCGTCGCCGTCCGCCGGGTTGCCGTGGGCGTCGATCCAGCCGAAGTGGTAGGCGGCGACGGTGTCCATGGGGGGCGCCAGCCGGTCGACGGCCGCCCGCAGCACGGGTGTGGCCAGGGTCCGCCCGCGCTCCAGGAGCGCGGTCACGTCCACCGCGGTCCTCGCGGCGGCCGTCACGGCCGGGGGCACAGTGGGCACAGTCTCTCCAGATGTCGATGTGTTCGTGGTACCGAGAGTGCGGGAACCGTTTCTGCGCGCGTCGAGCCTCACGCGGCCTCCTCGAAGTCGAAGAGGTGGTCCCGGGGCCGGCCCAGAGCGGCGAGGGCGGCGTCCGCCGCGCCGATGCCGCTGCGGACCGCACTCTCCATGGTCGCGGGCCACCCGGTGGCGGTCCACGCTCCGGCCAGGTACAGGCCGGGTGCCTTGGTGCGGGCGCCGGGCCTGAGCCGTCCGACGCCGGGGGTGGGAGCGAACGTCGCCGTGCGCTCCCGGGTCACGAAGAAGTCCCGCACCCGCGCGTCGCGCGCGGCGGGCAACAGCCGTTCCAGCTCGGGCAGATAGCGCGCGCGCAGTGCGGAGACGGGGGTGTCGATCTCGTCCTGGGCGGCAGACTGCGACAGCGCCAGATACTGCCCCTCGCGCAGCCCGGACGCCTCGGTCCGGTCGAAGACCCACTGCACGGGCGAGCCGAGCGCCGCGAAGAACGGCTTGCTCAGCACCCTGCGGTCGTACACGACATGGACGTTGAGGATCGGGGCGGTGCCGATCTCCAGCAGCCGTCCGGGCTCGTCGAGCGCGCCCTCGGGCAGCAGGTCGTACGTCTCGCGCTGCGGTACGGCGAGGACGACCGTGTCGGCGTCGAGGCTCTCGCCGGGCGTCTCGACGCGCCAACTCCCCTTCCCCGCGGCGGAGACGGAGGTGACGCGGGTGCGCAGTACGGTGCGGACGCCCGCCGAGTCCAACGCCTTGCGGGTCAGCCGGTCGTGCAGTTCGCCCAGCGGGACATGCGCCCAGCCGATGTCGGCGGCGCCCGGCTCGGACAGCAGGCCGGTCTTGAACACCATCGCGGCGAGTCCGAGGGAGGCGTCCCGGGCGACCGCGTTGAGGGTGGCGACCCCCACGAGGTCCCACAGCGCCTCGACGGCCCGCGCCGACTGGCCGTGCGCGGTCAGCCAGCTGCCGAAGTCCCCTTCGTCCAGGGCGGGATCGGCGAGGTCGAGGGCCTTGAGCGCCAGTGCGGCCCGCCCCACCTTCGCGCGCTCGGCGAGCGAGAGGTGGGTGTACGTGGCGAGACTGCGCCCCAGGTGCAGGGGGACGGGCAGCGCGTCGCGCCGCAGTCTGCCGAGCCGTCGCCCGGGCCTGCCCCCGGCGTCGAGAACCGGCACGTCGAGACGATCCTGCAAGGGCGCGAGCGCGGCAGCGTCGACGCGGTCGAGGAACCAGCGGTAGGCGGTGCAGCACCGCAGATACACATGCTGTCCGTTGTCGACGGTCAGGTCGCCGCGCTGGAAGGAGAAGGCCAGACCGCCGAGGCGGGGCCGTCCCTCCAGGAGGGTGACCCCGACGCCGGCGTCGGCCAGCGAGAGCGCGGCGGTGACACCGGCCAGTCCCCCGCCGACCACCACGGCCGTGCCGCGGGGCCGGTCCGTACGATCCTCGTCCGGCAGTCCCTCGGACTGCGCGCCGTCGGTCATCGTGCACCCTCCCCTGCCGGTCCGCCGGGGTGCCGCATCCCGCCGCGGAGGACCGTCGCAGTCAGGGACGCCGCGGTGGTGCGGAGGGTTGCGTACCGCTTTTCCCCGATGGGTTCGTCTTGGAGCGAATTGTCCATCAGACGCGCCTCCTGACGGTTCGGCGCGACACATGGCGGGCGTCGAGACCGGAGAGGCCGCGTACGGCGACGTACGCCTTCTCGCGGCCGGGCAGCGAGACCCGGCCGCGCAGCACGGCCTCCGGCTCGCGCTCGATGCGGTCCAGCAGACGGCGGTAGATGCCCGCCATGGCCGCCACGCAGGCGCCGCTGCGGCGGTCGAGCATCGGCAGCAGCCGGTAGCCCTCGGCGAACAGGGCGCGGGCACGGCGCACTTCGAAGTGCACCAGACCCGCGAAGTCGGAGTCGGCCGGTGGGAGAGGCCCGGCGAACCCGGCCGAGCAGCCGAACTTCGCGAGGTCGTCGGCGGGCAGGTAGGTGCGGCCGCCCACCGCGTCCTCGCGAACGTCCCTGAGGATGTTGGTCAGTTGGAGGGCGAGCCCGAGGGTGTCGGCGTACTCCGGAGCGCGTTCCGCGCCGCGCACACCCGGCTCGGTGCCGAAGACGCCGAGGGAGAGCCGGCCGATGGAACCGGCGACGCAGCGGCAGTAGACCTTCAGATCGTCCCAAGTCTCGTAGTGCTCGCCGCGTACGTCCATGAGGACGCCGTCGATGAGTTCGTCGAGCGCGTCGAGCGGGATCGGGAAGGCCGCCCCGGCATGGGCGAGGGCGACCGCGACGGGATCCGTGTCGTCCTCGTCGACCGAGCCGTCCCGGACCCGGGTGAGCAGCGCCCGGGTCTCCTCCAGCCGGGCCGCCTTGGCCTCGACCGCGAGCGCGCCGTCACCGATGTCGTCGACGCGCCGGGAGAAGGCGTACAGCGCGGACATCGCGCGGCGCTTGGGCGTCGGCAGCAGCCTGATGCCGTACGCGAAGTTACGGGCCTGCTGTCCGGTGACGGCCTCGCAGTAGCTGTAGGCGGCGAGTACCGGCGCGGACATGTCTGTTTCCGACTCCACGGTCCGGATCACCCCTCTCCTCGCAGGGTCGCGCCCACCTCGCGCAGCAGCCGGAGCTTGCCGGGCTCGGGCGGGCCGGGAAGTACGTCGAATTCGGCGGCGGCGATCGCGTGGAGCGCCGCCCTTCCGCCCGCCACGAACCCCGCGAGGAGCAGCCGCAGCCTGCCGTGGACGCTGCTCACGAGGGGGGCGCCGTCGCTCAGGAGCCGACGGGCGCGTTCCGCCTCGTACGCGACCAGGGCGCGCACCGACGCGCCCGCGGTGGGCGCGGCGAGGTCCCTCTCCTGGACGTGGAAGCGCTTCATGTCCGTAGCGGGGAGATAGATCCGGTCGCGGCCCAGGTCCTCGGCGACGTCCTGCAGATGCTCGACGATCTGCAGCGCGGTGCAGATCGCGTCGGAGTGCCGGACCCGCTCGGGGGTGGTGGTGCCGGTGACGGCGAGGACCAGGTGGCCGACGGGGTTGGCGGACAGCGCGCAGTAGGCGAGCAGGTCGTCGTAGGTCTCGTACCTTTTGACCAGTTGGTCCTGGCGGTTGGCGGCGATCAGGGCGAGGAACGGTTCGGGGGTGAGGCGGCGGTCGCGGACCGTGCGCCGCAGCCGGCGCAGCAGCGGGTGGTTCGGGGTGCCGTCGAAGACCCGGGCGAGGTCGGCCTCGAAGGCGTCGAGGAGGAGCGGTCGGTCGTCGGCGTCCTCGGGGGACACGCCGAGCAGGCGGGCGTCGGCGCCGCCGGGGGCGAGATCGCCGTCGCCGATGTCGTCGACGAGGCGGGCGAAGCCGTAGACGGCCATGAGGTCGTCGCGCCAGGCCCGGGGCAGGAAGAACGGGGCGACGGGGAAGTTCTCGGTCCCGGCCTTGTCGAGGGTGTCGCGCTCCGGGTCCCCGGTGCGCGCCGTCCCGGCTTCGGTCACCGCTCGTCACCCGGCGCGGGCACGGCGGAAGCGTGGTTGAGCTGGGGAGTCTCCGTAGCCATGGCCGTCACATCTCCCGTTCTACACTGCCGACCCAAGACGCACTATTTCGGACACGCCGCCCAGCGGGCGGCGTCTGCGGCGGATGCCGGGTGTCGCGCATTATGGACCCACTTGCCGCAATTCGGCACCGTTACAGCTTACGTTGTACAACGCACCATGCTCCGTCGGGGTGTCCTGCACATCACAAGAAAGCACCGATTGCCCCCAAGATTCCTACGGGCGGCCGGAGTTGGCACGGTCCTTGCCGATCCTTGCCGAAGTTGGCGTTTCCTTTGCGGACGCGGCTCCCCGGTATCCCCTGCAGACGCCGGGCCCCACCGGAACAGTTCCGGTGGGGCCCGGGTCGTTCGGGACTACTTGCCCGTGAACTTCTCGTATTCCTTCAGGACCTCGTCCGTCGGGCCGTCCATGCGCAGTTCGCCGCGTTCCAGCCACAGCACCCGGTCGCAGGTGTCCCGGATGGACTTGTTGTTGTGGCTGACCAGGAAGACCGTGCCGGCCTCCTTGCGCAGCTCGCGGATACGGGCCTCGGACCGCTTCTGGAACGCGCGGTCGCCGGTGGCGAGGGCCTCGTCGATCATCAGCACGTCGTGGTCCTTGGCCGCCGCGATGGAGAACCGCAGCCGGGCCGCCATGCCGGAGGAGTAGGTACGCATCGGCAGGGTGATGAAGTCGCCCTTCTCGTTGATGCCCGAGAAGTCGACGATGCCCTGGTAGCGCTCCCTGATCTGCTCGCGGGACATACCCATCGCGAGGCCGCCCAATATGACGTTCCGCTCGCCCGTGAGGTCGTTCATCAGGGCGGCGTTGACGCCGAGCAGCGAGGGCTGGCCGTCGGTGTAGACCTTGCCCTTCTCCGCCGGGAGCAGACCGGCGATCGCGCGCAGCAGGGTGGACTTGCCGGAGCCGTTGGAGCCGATCAGCCCGATGGCCTCGCCTCGGTAGGCGATGAAGGAGACGCCCTTGACGGCGTGCACCTTGCGCACGCCGCGCTCCTCGCCGCGCTTGACGATGCGGCTGAGGGCGGCGGTCGCGCTGCCCTTGCCGGTCTTGGCGCCGTTGACGCGGTAGACGATGTGCAGTTCGTCCGCGATGACGGTGGGGATGAGTGACTCAGCCACGGCCGTACCTCTCCTCCGCCTTCCAGAAGTACACGAAGCCGCCGAGCGCGATCAGCGCGGCCCAGCCGCCGGCGACCGCCCACACGTGCGGGGGCAGGTTCTGCGAGCCGTAGCCGTCGATCAGCGCGAAGCGCATCAGGTCCATGTAGATCGCTGCCGGGTTCCACTGCAGGACGCTGGCGATCCACTCGGGGTGGTCCTCCAGCATCACCGGGATGGAGAACATCACGCCGGAGGCGTACATCCAGGTCCGCATCACGAAAGGCATCAGCTGCGCGAGGTCCGGGGTCTTGGACCCCAGGCGGGCCATGATCAGCGCGAGGCCGGTGTTGAACAGGAACTGCAGCACCAGCACGGGGACGATCAGCAGCCAGGACAGCCGCGGGTAGCTGCCGAAGCCGACCGCCACGCAGAACAGCACGATCATCGAGAACATCAGCTGCTGGAGCTGCTGGAGCGCGAAGGAGATGGGCAGCGAGGCGCGCGGGAAGTGCAGGGCGCGCACGAGGCCCAGGTTGCCGGAGATCGCGCGGACGCCCGCCATCACGGAACTCTGCGTGAAGGTGAACACGAACACACCCGTGACCAGGAACGGGATGTACACCTCGCGTGACATGCCCCGGTCGGCGTCGAGGATCAGGCCGAAGATCAGGAAGTACACGAGCGCGTTGAGCAGCGGGGTGGCCACCTGCCACAGCTGGCCCAGCTTGGCCTGGCTGTACTGCGCGGTGAGCTTCGCCTGGGAGAAGGCGAGGATGAAGTGACGCCGCCCCCACATCTGGCGGACGTACTCCACGAGTCCGGGCCGGGCGCCGCTCACGGCGAGCCCGTACTTGGCGGCCAGTTCCGTCGCGGAGAGCCCGTCGTCGGGCGACGGACGGTCGCTCACCACAACCCTGCCGTCATGCGTTGTCTCACTCACAAATGGAAACTTTCGTCCTCAAAGTGCGCAGCCTGGTCGGACCGAGGCGGAAACCTGGGCCGGGTACGGCCGAATGCTCTCAGATTTCGAGCTTGTCAGATGACGGGCGGTCGGCCCAGTCGGGTCAGCCGCCACACCGTACGCCACTTCATGGGCCGGCGGGGGCCGCAGGGGCTCGTCCAGCCCTCCTTGAAACCGCCGAACCAGGCCTTCAGCGCGGGGCCGGAGGGCTTGCGCAGGAGGGTCAGCAGCAGCCAGACGCCCAGGTAGACCGGGACGAGCGGGACCGGGAGGTTGCGGCGCGCGAGCCAGACGCGGTTGCGCGCGACCATGCGGTGATAGACCGCGTGCCGGGAGGGGGCGGTCGTGGGGTGGTACAGCACCATGTCGGAGCGGTAGTCGATCATCCAGCCCGCGTCGAGGGCCCGCCAGGCGAGGTCGGTCTCCTCGTGCGCGTAGAAGAACTCGTCCGGGAGCCCGCCGACTTCGGCGAAGACCTGGGTGCGTACGGCGTTGGCGCCGCCGAGGAAGGTGGTGACCCGGGAGGAGCGCATCGGGTCGGCGGCCCGCAGCCGGGGGACATGGCGCCGCTGGGTCTGCCCGGTGTCCGGGTCGGCGATCCGGAAGCTGACGATGCCGAGTCGCGGGTCCTCCTCGAAGGCCCGGCGGCAGAGTTCGGCGGTGTCGTGGTGGGCGAGCAGGCCGTCGTCGTCGAGGAAGAGGAGCACGTCGACGTCCCGGCCGCTGGGGCCGAACGCCTCGATGCCCGTGTTGCGGCCGCCGGGGATGCCGAGGTTCTCGGGCAGCTCGACCGTCCGTACGCCCTCGGGGACGTCCGGGACGGGCGAGCCGTTGCCGACGACGACCACCTCGACCCGGTCGCCCTCCTGCTTGGCGACCGAGTCGAGGAGGGCGCGGAGTTCGTCGGGGCGGTTGCCCATGGTGATGATCACCGCGCCGACCTTCATGCCGCCGCTCACTTCAGCCTGCTGGAGGCCAGGATGGACACCAGGTGCAGCAGGGTCTGCAGCAGCGCGATGCCGGCGAGCACGGCGACGCCGAGCCGGGAGAAGAACAGGTCGCCCCGCATCTGGTCCAGGACCGCGAAGACCAGGATGAGCAGGGAGGCCTCGACGCCGAGGATCAGCCGGTGGAACTTCAGGGCGGCGGCGGCCCTGCGGGCCAGCGCCATGCCGGAGGAGCGCGGCTCGGCGGCCGACTCCTGGACCGGCGGCTTGCCCTGCTGGTGCCGGGCCACCCCGACGAGATCCGTCTCGGCCTTGATCAGGATGGCACCCAGCGCGGCGAGCGTGCCGAGGAAGGCCCACAGCCAGTCGATGCGGCCGGTGCCCCACAGGTCGGCGGCGCGCAGGCCGAAGCCGACCAGCACGGCCGCGTCGCAGAGGTAGGCGCCGACCCGGTCCACGTAGATGCCGGCCATCGAGTACTGCTTGCGCCAGCGGGCGATCTCGCCGTCGACGCAGTCGAACAGCAGGTACAGCTGGACCATCAGCACACCGAGGACGGCGCCCGGGATGCCCGGCACCAGCAGGGCCGGGGCGGCGAGGACGCCGAAGACGGTCATCAGGTAGGTCAGCTGGTTGGGCGTGACCCGGGTGTTCACCAGGTGCCGGTCTATCCGCAGCGAGATCTCGCGCATGTAGAGCCGGCCGGCCCAGTGCTCACCGCTCCGCCGGTCCTTCACACCCGGGGGGTGAACGACCGGGCGGAGTTCAGCTACTGATGGCTTTGGCATAGTCGGCGTAGGCGTCCTTGATCTGGTCGGTGCTCAGTTCGAGGTGTTCCAGGATGGTGTAGCGGCCCGGCCGGGTCTGCGGGGCGAACTCCACGACCTGGACGAACTCGTCCACGGTGAAGCCGATCTCGTCCGGGAGGACCGGCAGGCCGTGGTGGCGCAGGACCTCGACCATCTGGCCCGCGACCTCGTGGTTGCCCCGCAGGAACGTGGCGAACGCGCCGCCGAGGCCGCACTGTTCGCCGTGCAGGGCGTTGCGCTTGGGGAAGGTCAGGTCGAAGGCGTGGCTGATCTCGTGACAGGCGCCCGAGGCGGGACGGCTGTCGCCGGCCACGGACATGGAGATCCCGCACAGGACGAGCGACTCGGACAACGTCGTCAGGAACTCGTCGTCGCCGACCCCGCCGGGGTGGCGGAGCACGGCCTCGGCGGCCTGGCGGGCCATGGCGGCGGCCAGTCCGTCGACCTTCTCGCCCGTCTCCCGGCTGGACAGCTCCCAGTCGGCCACGGCGGAGATCTTGCAGATCACGTCGCCGATGCCGGCGCGCACGAAGCGCACCGGTGCCTCGCGGATGACGTCGAGGTCGATGACGATGCCGATCGGGTTCGGCACACCGTAGGAGCCGCGGCCCGCGTCGTTGTCGAGGGTGGCGACCGGGGAGCACAGACCGTCGTTGGCGAGGTTGGTGGCGACGGCGACCAGCGGCAGGCCCACCCGGGCGGCCGCGTACTTGGCACAGTCGATGACCTTGCCGCCGCCGAGCCCGACCACGGCGTCGTAGTGACCGCCCTTCTTGATCGAGTCGGCGAGCCGCACCGCGCCGTCGATGGTGCCGTCGGCGTCGCAGAACCAGTCGGCCTCCGGGAACGCCGGGGCGAACCGGTCGCGCAGCGCGGCGCCGGAGCCGGCGCTGATGGCGAAGGCCAGCCGGCCCGACGGCGCGATGCGCTGGTCCGACAGGATCGTCGCCAGGTCATCGAGCGCGCCGGGACGGATGTCCACGACGATCGGCGAGGGGATGAGCCTCGTCAGTACTGGCACGCGATCTCACGTCCCTTGGCGAGGTCGTCGTGGTTGTCGATCTCGACCCACTTGACGTCACCGATGGGGGCCACGTCGATACGGAAGCCGCGGTTCACGAGCTCCTGGTAGCCGTGCTCGTAGAACTGCTGCGGGTCCGTCTCGAAGACCGTCTTCAGGGCGTCGGCCAGCTCGTCGGCGGCCTCGCCCTCGATGAGGGTGACGCCGATGTACTCACCGGTCGCCTCGGCCGGGTCCATCAGCTTGGTGATCTTCGTCATGTCGCCCTCGGGGCCGACGACGACCTTCATCTCCTCGTCGGCGAGGGACTTCACCGTGTCGAGGGCGAGAATGATCTTCTTGCCGTCGCCGCGGGCGGCCAGCAGGGTCTTCTCGACGGAGACCGGGTGCACGGTGTCGCCGTTGGCGAGGATCACCGAGTGCTTGATGGCGTCACGGCCGCACCACAGGGAGTAGGCGTTGTTCCACTCCTCGGCCTTGTCGTTGTCGATCAGGGTGATCTTGACGCCGTACTTCTGCTCCAGCGCCTCGCGGCGCTCGTAGACGGCCTCCTTGCGGTACCCGACGATGATCGCGACCTCGGTCAGGCCGATCTCGGCGAAGTTGCCGAGCGTCAGGTCGAGAACGGTGAGGCTGTCCTCGTCGCCCTCCGGACCGACCGGCACGAGCGCCTTGGGAAGGGTGTCGGTGTAGGGGCGAAGACGCCGTCCGGCGCCGGCCGCCAGCACGAGGCCGATCATGCGGGTTCTCCTTCATCGTGTACGGCGGGTGCGCCTGTCTTATGGGCGGTCACCCAGAAGCGGATGCTCTCGAAGAGCACCAGCAGCGCCACGGTCACGGCGAGAGCCGTGAGCGCGACCTTGAACTCTGTGGGCGCGAGCAGCGCGGCCAGGACGGTGACCAGCAGGGTCCTGCCTTCGTGTCCCCCGATGGCCCGCACCAGCCACTGCGGCGGCGCTCCGGCGTCCCCGCGGATGCGGTACACCGTGTCGTAGTGATGGTAGGCGACCGCGGCCACCAGCCCGAAAGCCGCCGGAAGGGCGCCGTTCACCTCGGCCTTCGCCGCGAGGATCAGGACGGTGCCGTACTCGGCGGCGCGGAAGAGCGGGGGGATCAGCCAGTCGAGGGGGCCCTTGAGGGGGCGGGCGACGGCTTCCGCGGACACCAGGACGTACGCGCCGGCGCAGATGACCACCGCCCGGCCGGGCCCGTCGATCCAGGCCGCGAGCACCACGACGGCAGCGCCCGCGAGGGCGAACACCGGCGCCAGGGCACGCGGTCCGCCGGGCAGGACACGGGCGAGGAACTCGGCCAGGGGCCCGCTGTCCGCGAGGTCCGCCAGCGCCCGCGCCGCACGGTCCGTCCGCTTCGCCTTGCGCGTCAGTGAGCGCAGGACGCGGCCGGCCGTGGTGTAGGTCGCGGCGAAGGCACAGCCGACGAGCAGCGCGTAGAAGGTGACGCGCGGTGTGGTGACCGCCGTGAGGACGGCGATCATGGCCCAGCGCTCACCGATCGGCAGGACGATCATCCGGCGGATCCAGACCGTCCAGCCGACGCTGTCGAGCTTGCCCGAAAGCGCGGCCGTGGGGCTGGTGTTGGCGGTGGCGTCGTGATTCGCCTCGTTGAAGGAGAAGTCGACGATGTGCCGGCAGCTCTGCAGGACCATCGCGCCGAGCGCGAGGGCCCATACATCGTCACCGCCGCGGGCGGCGCCGAGGGCGAGGCCCGCGTAGTAGGCGTACTCCTTGGCGCGATCGAAGGTGGCGTCGAGCCAGGCGCCGAGCGTGGAGTACTGCAGGGAGTAGCGGGCCAACTGGCCGTCGGTGCAGTCGAGGACGAAGGAGAGGATCAGCAGCAGGCCGGCCGCGACGTAGCCGCCGCGGGTGCCGGTGGCCGCGCAGCCCGCCGCGATCAGGGCGGTGATCAGCGAGGCCGTGGTGACCTGGTTCGGGGTCAGGCCCCGGCGGGCGCACCAGCGGGCGAGGTAGCGGGAGTACGGGCTGATGCAGTACGTGGTGAAGAAGCCGTCGCGGGACTTCACCGCGGTGCGCAGGCGTACGGCCTCGTCGTCGACGGCGGCGACCGCCCGGTGGGCCTCGTCGCGGGTCCGCGGGTCGGCGGGGACGGCGGCGACCAGGGTGCCGAGTTCGGGGCGGTACAGGCTGACGCCGTCCGCGTCGAGGGCGGCGACGATCCGGTCGGCGACGCTGTCGACGGCGACGGCGGTGCCGCCGCTCGCGGCGGGGTTCTCGCGGGTGAGCACCCGGGTCAGCGCCTGACGGCCGGCGGCCCGTACGGTCACGGCGCCCGGCAGGGCGGCCGCCTCGAAGCGGGGGTCGGTGAGTCCCAGGCGCAGGGCGTGCACGTGGCCCACGAAGCGGGCGTCGACGATCGCGACCCGCTGGTCCGCGGGCACCGCCGCCAGGAGCCTCGCGGCGTCACCGGCGTCGGAGGCGACCCGCACGTCGAAGCCGAGCGAGCGCAGATCGCCCTCCAGCGACGATCCGGGCACCGGCTGACCGGTGAGGATGGCGGTCGACAGAGGAACTCACTCCCTGGGTGCCGACGCGACCGCGCCGGACATGTACGTGGTGGAAGGCGGCCAGGCCCTGGGGGCCGGCGGCGTGTCGGCAGAGGTTATCGGATGAAGGGAAGCAGGCGTTCACCGCCCGTTCACGGCCTGATCGGTCGCACCTGCTCAGGGCGTTGCTCCTCCGCCGCGATCATCATCGGGGATGTGGGGGGTGCGCCACAAACTCCGGTACGCATATCAGTTCATACGGGGTCAAGGAGTGGGTGCGGGCCCCTGTGAGGACCGTGATCCGCGTCCCCCGCACACCGCGCGGGGAACCGTGCGTCGGGCCACGACGAGAGCCGTGCCCGCCAACCCTGCACGCCCTCCCCGGTGAACGGACACAACACGGCCCCCGGCCCGCCCCCGAATAAGGTGGCCCCATGACATGGCTGATCACAGGCGGGGCGGGCTACATCGGCGCACACGTGGCGAAGGTCATGACCGAGGCCGGCGAACAGGTCGTCGCACTGGACGACCTCTCCGCAGGGGTCCGCGGCCGCCTCCCCGAGCACATCCCGCTGGTCCACGGCTCCGCCCTCGACGCCGACCTCCTCAAGCGCGTCCTGGCCGAGCACGCCGTGACCGGCGTGGTCCACCTCGCCGCCCGCAAGCAGGTGGGCGAGTCCGTCGCCCAGCCCACCCGCTACTACCAGGAGAACGTCGGCGGTCTCGCCACCCTCCTGGAGGCGGCGGCCGGAGCCGGGGTGGACCGCTTCGTCTTCTCCTCCTCCGCCGCCGTCTACGGCAACCCGGACGTGGACCTCATCACCGAGGACACCCCGTGCGCCCCGATGAGCCCGTACGGCGAGACCAAACTCGCCGGGGAATGGCTGGTCCGGGCCGCCGGCCGGGCGCACGGCATGGCCACCGTGTGCCTGCGGTACTTCAACGTGGCGGGGGCCGCCGACGCGGCACTGGCCGACACGGGCGTCTTCAACGTCGTCCCGATGGTCTTCGACCGCCTCACCCGTGACGAGGCCCCGCGGATCTTCGGCGACGACTACCCGACCCCGGACGGCACCTGCGTGCGGGACTACATCCACGTCGCCGATCTCGCCGACGCGCACCTCGCGGCCGCCCGGCGCCTCGCCGGGGGCGCCACGGGCGACCTGACCGTGAACATCGGCCGCGGCGAGGGCGTTTCGGTCCGCGAACTCATCGACCTGGTGGGCGAGGTGACCGGCGACCGACGCCCCGCGCTCGTCGAGGCGCGCCGTCCCGGCGACGCGCCGCGCGCGGTCGCCTCGGCCGCACGGGCCGAACGGGAGCTCGGCTGGACGGCCCGGCGCGGGGTGCGCGAGATGGTCGAGTCGGCCTGGGAGGGCTGGCGGTTGCATCGCGGCCTCTGACCCGTACCGATCATGGCAACGCTCTGACCTGCACATCGTTTCCGCAGGTCAGAGCACATGACAACGGTGTTCAGTGCCGCGTTGCCGGATACCCCCCACCCGTAGTTCACTGTGGTCCGGAGCCGAACACACGGACGCTTTCGAGAGGCGGCAACCCCATGGGGGCTGGGCACGATCACGGGCACGCGCATCACGCGCCGACCACGGGTACGGCGGCAGCGGCGTACCGCGGACGGCTGCGCGTCGCGCTGTCGATCACGCTCACCGTCATGGTGGTCGAGATCGTCGGCGGCGTGCTCGCCGATTCGCTCGCGCTCATCGCGGACGCGGCCCACATGGCGACGGACGCGGTGGGTCTCGGGATGGCGCTCCTCGCGATCC
Organism: Streptomyces bottropensis ATCC 25435; assembly: GCF_000383595.1. NCBI lineage: Bacteria > Bacillati > Actinomycetota > Actinomycetes > Kitasatosporales > Streptomycetaceae > Streptomyces > Streptomyces bottropensis. Next base: position 6,299,959 of record NZ_KB911581.1, read on the forward strand.
ACTTCGCGAACCGCCCGCCGAGCGGCAACCGCACCTTCGGCTACGCCCGCGCCGAGATACTCGCGGCGCTCGCGAACTGCCTGCTGCTGCTCGGCGTCGGCGGCTACGTCCTGTACGAGGCGATCCAGCGCTTCGTCACACCGGTCGGCACCGAGGGCGGGCTGACCGTCGTGTTCGGCGCGATCGGTCTGGTCGCGAACATGATCTCGCTGACGCTGCTGATGCGCGGCCAGAAGGAGAGCCTGAACGTACGGGGCGCCTTCCTGGAGGTGGCCGCGGACGCCCTCGGCTCGGTGGCGGTGATCATCTCCGCGACGGTCGTCCTGCTCACCGGCTGGCAGGCCGCGGACCCGATCGCCTCGCTGGTCATCGGCCTGATGATCGTCCCGCGGACGGTGAAACTGCTGCGCGAGACCCTCGACGTCCTGCTGGAGGCGGCCCCGAAGAACGTCGACATGGCCGAGGTGCGAGCCCACATCCTGGCGCTGCCCGGCGTGGAGGACGTCCACGACCTGCACGCCTGGACGATCACGTCCGGTATGCCGGTGCTCTCCGCCCATGTGGTGGTCGGCTCCGACACGCTGGACTCCATCGGCCACGAGAAGATGCTGCACGACCTCCAGGGCTGCATCGGCGACCACTTCGACGTCGAGCACTGCACCTTCCAGCTGGAGCCGAGCGGCCACGCGGAACACGAGGCGAGACTGTGTCACTGACCACCGGGACGACCCACTGGACGACGCGACCGGAGACGCCGGCCGACCGGGAGGGGGTGTACGCCGTCAACGCCGCCGCCTTCGAGACCGACGCGGAGGCCAGGCTCGTCGACGCGCTCCGCGAGGACCCCGGGGCCTGGCTGCCGGAGCTGTCCTACGTCGCCGAGGCGCCGGACGGCACGCTCGCGGCCTACGCGCTCATCACGCGCTGCCATGTGGACGAGGTCCCCGCGCTGGCGCTGGCGCCCGTCGCGGTGCTGCCGGACCGGCAGCGGCAGGGAGCGGGTGCGGCCGTCGTCCGCGCGGCACTGGAGGCGGCACGCGCGCGTGAGGAGGGGCTGGTCCTCGTCCTGGGGCATCCGGAGTACTACCCGCGCTTCGGCTTCGTACGTGCGTCCGAGTACGGCATCCGGCCGGGCTTCGACGTGCCGGACGCGGCGATGATGGCGCTGGTGCTGGACGGTTCCGCGCCGGTGGCGCCCGGCACCCTCAGGTATCCGGCCGCCTTCGGGGTGTGACGCGCGGGCCTGGGCGTGTCTGCGGGCCGGGGCGGGCGGGTAGGACATGCGGGTTCGCGCGAAGTGCCGGGAGCGGCGGTTTCGTGCGGCAGACTTGAGGCTCGAAGAACGAGGCGAAGGATGGGCATGCCGATCACACCTGCCACCGCGGTGCAGAGTTCGCAGAACGGGACCACGGAAGCGATCCTGCTGGAGCTGGTCGACGAGGACGGCACCACGATCGGCACCGCGGAGAAGCTGGCCGCTCATCAACCGCCCGGTCAACTGCACCGGGCCTTCTCCGTGTTCCTGTTCGACGAGCGCGGGCGGCTGCTGCTCCAGCAGCGGGCCCTCGGCAAGTACCACTCCCCCGGCGTCTGGTCGAACACCTGCTGCGGGCACCCCTACCCGGGCGAGTCCCCCTTCGCGGCGGCCGCGCGGCGGACGCACGAGGAGCTGGGGGTCTCCCCGGCGCTGCTCGGCGAGGCGGGCACGGTCCGCTACAACCACCCGGACCCGGACTCGGGCCTGGTGGAGCAGGAGTTCAACCATCTGTTCGTCGGTCTGCTGCAGGCCCCGCTGCGGCCGGACCCGGAGGAGGTCGGGGCCACCGCGTTCGTGACCCCGGGCGAGCTGGCGGAGCGGCACGCCGAGGACATCTTCTCGGCCTGGTTCATGACGGTGCTGGACGCGGCCCGGCCGGCGGTCAGGGAGCTGACGGGTCCGGCCGCGGGCTGGTGACGGCACCGGGTCGGTGGACCCGATCCGCGGACCGGTGATCACTCACCCCTGGATCAGGTGTGCGGGTCTGAGCGGCAGGGCGGCCCAGATCACCTTGCCGCCGCTCGCGGTGTGCTCGACGTCGCAGACGCCGCCCGCCTCCAGCGTGATCTCGCGCACCAGCAGCAGACCGCGGCCGCCGAGGCGGCCGTGGTCGGTCTCCAGGGCGGTCGGGCGGTAGGGGTGGTTGTCCTCCACGGAGACCCGCACCCACTCCGCTCCGACGGCGACCTCGACGGCCAGCGTGGGCGACAGGAGCGCCGCGTGTTTGACGGCGTTCGTCACCAGCTCGGAGACGATCAGCAGAAGTCCTTGGACGAGGTCGTCCGAGATCGGCACACCCTGACGGGCGAGCAGGTCCCGGACGGCGCGCCGCGCCTGCGGCACCGAGGCGTCGACGGCGGCAGCGGTGAACCGCCAGACCCCTTCGTAGGGCAGTGGCTCCGGCGGACCCGGGTCCTCGGAGCCGTGCCCGCCGCCGTCAGGGCGTGGGTCGCTCCCGCGCCCTTGGTCGTCCATCGTCCGGTCGCCACCCTTGCGCTCGATTGTCACCACATGTCGAGTGTTGGTAACGGAGCGCCGAGCACGGAGGACTGAACAGAAGTCAGCGCGTATCGACGACTTTCGGATCGTTCGCGAGCGAATGAGTAAGTCGTGCGACCGTCTTTGTTCGACACTTGTCCCTTGCGGAACTATTCGGGTTGTACGGGTATGACGCCGAAGCCGGTGGCGCGCCGACCGGAGCGCCCGCCGGGCCCGCGACGGGGCCCCGCTCGTACGCGCGCGAGGGGTGGCTAGCATCCGGTGCATGGAGCCTCAGCTGCTGGAATCCGTCGCCGACGGGGTCGCGACCGTCGTCGTCCACCACCCGGCCAAGCGCAATGCCATGACGGCCGGGATGTGGCGGGCGCTGCCCCCGCTGCTCGACCGGCTGGGCGCCGACCCCGGTGTACGGGCCCTGGTGCTCACCGGGGAGGGCGACACGTTCTGCGCGGGCGCCGACATCTCCACGCTGCGGGAGGCCCCGGGCGAGGCCCAGGAGCTGGCGGGTCGTGCCGAGGAGGCCCTCGCCGCCTTCGCCAAGCCGACCCTCGCGGCGATCCGGGGCCACTGCGTGGGCGGCGGCTCGCAACTGGCGGCGGCCTGCGATCTGCGGTTCGCGGAGGAGGGGGCGCTGTTCGGGATCACTCCGGCGAAGCTGGGGCTCGTCTACCCGGCCTCCTCCACGCGGCGGCTGGTGTCGCTGGTCGGGCCGGGCACCGCCAAGTACCTGCTGTTCTCGGGTGAGTTGATCGACGCGGAGCGCGCACTGCGCACGGGGCTGGTGGACGAGGTGCTGCGCGTGGGCGAACTCGCCGGTCGTCTCGCGGAGTTCACCCGGGTGCTGGTCTCGCGCTCCCGGCTGACGCAGGCGGCGGCCAAGGAGTTCGCGAACGGCCGCACCGACCGCGACGCCCACTGGGCCGAGCAGGCACGCGGCAGCGCCGACGCCGCGGAGGGCGTCGCCGCGTTCCTGGAACGCCGGCAGCCCCGGTTCACCTGGACGGTCTGAGGGGCGGCCGGCAGCGGTCACATCAGGGCGAAGCGGCTGTTGGTGCGGAACTCCTCCACCAGGTGGGCGGGGGCCTTGTGCGGGGCGCCGGCGTCGTAGGGCGGCTGCGGGTCGTACTCGGTCATCAGCTGGACGGCCTGGGCGTGTTCGTCGCCCGCGATCCGGCCCACCAGGGTCAGGCCCATGTCGATGCCGGAGGAGACCCCGGCCGCGGTGACGTACTTGCCGTCGAACACGACCCGCTCCCCCGTGGGCTCGGCGCCGTACTGCTTGAGGAAGTCCAGCGCCAGCCAGTGCGAGGTGGCCCGGCGGCCTTCGAGGAGACCGGCGCCGGCCAGCAGCAGGGAGCCGGTGCACACGGAGGTCGTCCAGGCGCTGGTGCGGTCGGCCGTGCGCAGCCACGCGAGGAGGGTCTCGTTCTCCATCTGCGCGAACTGGCCGGGACCGCCCGGCACCACGACGATGTCCGGACTCGGGACCTCGGCGAGGGTCCTGTCGGCCGTGAGCGCGAGGGCGCCGGTGTCGGAGCGGACCGGGCCCCTCTCCTCGGCGACGAAGACGAGTTCGGCGTCGGGCAGACGGCCGAGGGTCTCGTAGGGGCCCACCGCGTCGAGGGCGGTGAAGCGGTCGAAGAGGACGATGGCGATCTGCATGGGATCCCTTTCAGTGGGTGGGGGCGGAGGCCGGGCGGAAGCGGCGGCGGTACTCCGCCGGGGAGGCGCCGAGGGCCTTCACGAAGGCGCGGCGCATGGCCTCGGCGGTGCCGTAGCCGCAGGTGCGGGAGATCTCCTCGACGCCGTCGGCGGTGTCCTCCAGGAGGCGGCGCGCGTGTTCGAGGCGGACGCGGTCCACGTATCGGCCCGGGGTCATGCCCGTCTCGGCCCGGAAGGCGCGGGCGAAGTGGCGGGGTGAGAGCCGGGCGCGGGCGGCCAGGCGCTCGACCCCCAGGTCGGCTGCGGGATGCTCGGTGATCCACTGCTGGACGTCGCGGAGCGGCTCCCGCTTGGCCGTCTGGGCGGCCAGCTGGGCGCTGAACTGGGCCTGGTTGCCCGGTCTGCGGAGGAAGACGACGAGGTGGCGGGCGATGGTGAGGGCCGCGTCGCGGCCGATGTCCTCCTCGACGAGCGCGAGGGCCAGGTCGATGCCGGAGGTGACACCGGCGGAGGTGGCGATGTCGCCGTCGCGGACGAAGATGGGGTCGGGGTCGACCTCGATCGCCGGGTGGTGGCGGGCCAGGGTGTCGCAGTACGCCCAGTGGGTGGTGGCCCGGCGGCCGTCCAGCAGGCCCGCCTCGGCGAGCAGGATCGCGCCGGTGCAGACCGAGACCAGGCGCTTTGCGCGCGGGCCGTGCTCGCGCAGCCAGGCGACGGTCTCGGGGGCGGGGCTGCGGGTGCCCTGGCCTCCGGGGACCAGCAGGGTGTGCGGGGTGGGTGCGGCGGCGAGGGAGTGGTCGGGGACGAGGGTGAGCCCGCTGGAGGTGCGCACGGGCGTGCCGTCCAGGGAGGCCGTGACGATGCGGTACGTCCCCGGAGTGTGCTGTTCCGCGCCGGCGAAGACCTCCAGCGGGCCCGTGACGTCGAGGCTCTGCACGCCGTCGAAGAGGACGACCAGGACAGTTCGCATGTCATCGATTCTTGGGCGGGCGGGGCATGGCCGCAATGACGAGCACCCCTCCTTTCCTGCCATGGACGAAAAGACGGGCGGTCCGACTCCCCACGACCTACTAACCGGTCGGTAACATGCCCGCCATGACCTCCTCTCTGCCGGACCGCGCCGGGCGGCGCTGCCATGGTTTCCTCAATCCCTTCCACTCCGCGCACTACTTCTCGCCGGACCTCGGCCGGGAGCTGGCCGCCGTGGGGGTGAAGCACCCGCAGGCGGCGTACTTCGCGGTGCGGGCCGCGGCCATGGGCCCGGTCGGCGCGGGCGTGGTGACGGCGACGTTCTTCAACTTCCGTCATGAGCTGGTCGCGGAGCACGTGCCCGCCGTGTGGGAGGCCGCCGCGCCTCCGGCGGTGCTGGCGGCCCGTGAACGCGCCGTCGACGCCACGCTGCGGCGGCTGCTCGGTGAGGAGCTGATCGCCTCCGAGGAACTGGCCGAGGCGGCGCGGCTGGCCCTGCGCGCCACCGAGGCGTGCACGAGGACCGCGCGCCCCCTGTATGCCGCGCACGCTGATCTCCCCGTACCCGAGCGCCCCCACCTCGCGCTCTGGCACGCGGCCACGCTGCTGCGCGAGCACCGGGGCGACGGGCATCTCGCGGTGCTCCTCGACGCCGGTCTGGATCCGGTGGAGGCGCTGGCCAGCCACACGGCGACCGGCAAGGGCATGTCCCCGAAGTGGGCCGCCGGCACACGCGGCTGGAGCCGGGACGAGTGGGACACCGCGCTCACCCGGCTCCGGGAGCGCGGGCTGACCGACGGCGACGGCGAACTGACGGAGGCGGGTGTGGCCCTGCGCCGGAACATCGAGGACGCCACGGACCGGCTCGACCTGGCGCCGTACGAGCATCTGGGCGCGGCCGGGGTGGAGCGGCTCACCGAGCTGATGAGCACACTGGTGACGACCATGCTCGCCGCGGGGGCGTTCCCGGCGGGGATGACCGGCAAGGGCTGATCCGAACGGTTCAGGCATGAACGACGGCGGACGCGGTACCCGATCAGTCCTGGCCCAGCCAGCCGGGAAACGAAAGGGGAAGTACGTGTTCCGTGCCATCGCAGACGTGTTGCGACAGATCGGTGGGGCCATCGCGACGGTGGTCACGCTGCCGTTCCGGGCCGTGGCCCGGCTCTTCGGCGGCGCGTCGAGTTCGACGCGCGGCGGCGGGCGGGCCCGTCGGGCCTGAGACGGCCGAGTGGACCTCGGGAGCCGGACGCGAGCGACGCGTCCGGCTCCCCGTGCGTCCGGACCGTCCCTTCCGGCCACGTCCCTTCCGGCCACGTCCTGTCCGGTCCGGGTCCGGTCCGCCCGTCCCGGTCGACGAGTCTCACGGCCTGAGCCCCCGCTGTCGGTGCCACCTGCCACAATTGCCGCGCAACCCCAGTGGAGAAGGCGGTACGGGAACGTGACGACACCCCTCGTAGGGTCCATCGAAGGCAGGATCGCCGAGGAACTCGGCGTACGGGAGCGGCAGGTCAGAGCCGCGGTGGAGCTGCTCGACGGCGGTTCGACCGTGCCCTTCATCGCCCGCTACCGCAAGGAAGCGACGGAGATGCTCGACGACGCGCAGCTGCGCACGCTGGAGGAGCGGCTGCGCTATCTGCGGGAGCTGGAGGAGCGGCGGACGGCGATCCTCGACTCGGTGCGCGAGCAGGGCAAGCTGACGCCGGAGGTCGAGGCGCAGATCCGTGCCGCGGAGACCAAGGCACGGCTGGAGGACATCTACCTCCCCTTCAAGCCCAAGCGGCGCACGAAGGCGCAGATCGCCCGGGAGGCGGGCCTCGAACCGCTGGCCGAGGGACTGCTCGGCGACCCGACGATCGAGCCGTCGGCCGCCGCCGCGGCGTTCGTGGACGCCGACAAGGGCGTCGCCGATCCGCAGGCCGCGCTGGACGGCGCGCGGGCGATCCTCACCGAACGGTTCTCGGAGGACGCCGACCTGATCGGCGAACTGCGCGAGCGCATGTGGGTACGGGGGCGGCTGGCCGCCAAGGTGAAGGACGGCAAGGAGGAGGCGGGCGCCAAGTTCGCCGACTACTTCGACTTCGCGGAGCCGTTCACCGATCTGCCCTCCCACCGCATCCTGGCGATGCTGCGCGGTGAGAAGGAGGACGTCCTCGATCTCGTCCTGGAGCCCGAGGAGCCCTCCGAGCAGCCCGGTCCCTCGTCCTACGAGGGGATCGTCGCCCATCGCTTCCAGATCGCCGACCGCGGGCGCCCCGGTGACAAGTGGCTGACGGACACGGTCCGTTGGGCCTGGCGGACCCGGATCCTCGTCCACCTCGGCATCGATCTGCGGCTGCGGCTGCGGACGGCCGCCGAGGACGAGGCGGTGAACGTGTTCGCGGCGAACCTGCGCGACCTGCTCCTCGCCGCCCCCGCCGGCACCCGCGCGACGCTCGGCCTCGACCCCGGTTTCCGTACGGGCGTGAAGGTCGCCGTGGTGGACGCGACCGGCAAGGTCGTGGCGACCGACGTGATCTACCCGCACGTCCCGGCCAACAAGTGGGACGAGGCCATCGCGAAGCTGGCGCGGCTCGCCAAGGAGCACGCGGTCGACCTGATCGCGATCGGCAACGGCACGGCCTCCCGCGAGACCGACAAGCTGGCCGGTGAACTGATCACCAAGCACCCGGAGTTGAAGCTCACCAAGGTGATGGTGTCCGAGGCCGGCGCATCCGTGTACTCGGCGTCGGCGTTCGCCTCGCAGGAGCTGCCGGGCATGGACGTCTCGCTGCGTGGCGCCGTGTCCATCGCGCGCCGCCTCCAGGACCCGCTGGCCGAGCTGGTGAAGATCGACCCGAAGTCCATCGGTGTCGGGCAGTACCAGCACGACCTGTCCGAGGTGAAGCTGTCGCGTTCACTGGACGCGGTGGTGGAGGACTGCGTGAACGGGGTGGGTGTGGACGTGAACACGGCTTCCGCGCCGCTCCTCGCGCGTGTGTCCGGCATCTCCTCCGGCCTCGCCGAGAACATCGTGACCCACCGCGACGCCAACGGCCCCTTCACGTCGCGTTCCCAGCTGAAGGGCGTGGCGCGGCTCGGTCCGAAAGCGTACGAGCAGTGCGCGGGGTTCCTGCGGATCCGGGGCGGCGACGACCCGCTGGACGCGTCCAGCGTGCACCCGGAGGCGTACCCCGTCGTACGGCGGATGGTGAAGACCTCCGGCCAGGAGGTGGCGGCGCTCATCGGCAACACGGAGGTGCTGCGGTCGCTCAGGCCCGCGGACTTCGTGGACGAGACCTTCGGTCTGCCGACCGTGTCGGACATCCTGAAGGAGCTGGAGAAGCCGGGGCGTGACCCCCGGCCGGCCTTCAAGACGGCCACCTTCAAGGAGGGCGTGGAGAAGATCTCCGACCTGGTGTCCGGGATGGTGCTGGAGGGGGTCGTGACGAACGTGGCGGCCTTCGGGGCGTTCATCGACATCGGTGTCCACCAGGACGGTCTGGCGCATGTCTCCGCGCTGTCCAAGACGTTCGTGAAGGATCCGCGGGATGTGGTGAAGCCCGGGGACATCGTGAAGGTGAAGGTGCTCGACGTCGACATTCCGCGGAAGCGGATCTCTCTGACGCTGCGGCTCGATGACGAGGCGGCGGCGAAGGGGCAGGGCGGCGCGGGGCAGTCGGGCGGGGGGTCTCGGCCTCAGCGTGGGGGGCGTGGGTCCCAGCCGCCCCGGCAGCAGGGGCGTGGGGGTGGGGGCGGTGGGTCCCGGCAGGGGGCTGGGGCTCCCGCGCCCTCCAACAGTGCGATGGCTGATGCGTTGCGGCGGGCGGGGTTGGTGGACAAGAAGCGGCGGTGAGTGTGGCGGCGGGGGTTCGCCCCCGCCGCCCCTACACGTCCCTCCCCCACCAGCAGGGCCTGGGCTTTTAGGGGCGCGGGGAACTGCGCGACCAGCCCCCGCTCAGCCGCAGTCGACAGCGGTGCTCAGCCCTCCGTCACCTTGCCCGCCTCCACGGTGAGGCGGCGAGTCACGTGGACCGCGTCCAGCATGCGGCGGTCGTGGGTGACCAGGAGGAGCGTGCCCTCGTAGGAGTCGAGGGCGGACTCCAGTTGTTCGATGGCGGGGAGGTCGAGGTGGTTGGTGGGCTCGTCGAGGATCAGGAGGTTGACGCCTCGGCCCTGGAGGAGCGCGAGGGCCGCGCGGGTGCGCTCGCCCGGGGAGAGGGTGACCGCCGGGCGTAGGACGTGGGCCGCCTTGAGGCCGAACTTGGCGAGGAGGGTGCGTACTTCGGCGGGTTCCGTGTCGGGGACGGCCGCGGCGAAGGCGTCGAGCAGGGACTCGGGGCCGTGGAAGAGCCCCCGCGCCTGGTCGACCTCGCCGACCAGGACGCCCGAGCCGAGGACGGCGTGTCCCGAGTCCAGCGGGACGCGGCCGAGCAGCGCGCCCAGCAGCGTCGACTTGCCGGCGCCGTTCGCGCCCGTGATGGCGATGCGGTCGGCCCAGTCGATCTGCAGCGACACCGGTCCGAAGGCGAAGTCGCCGCGCCGCACCTCGGCGTCGCGCAGGGTGGCGACGACGGCACCGGAACGCGGGGCCGGCGCGATCTCCATGCGCAGCTCCCACTCCTTGCGCGGCTCCTCGACGACGTCCAGCCGTTCGATCATGCGCTGGGTCTGCCGGGTCTTGGCGGCCTGCTTCTCGCTCGCCTCGCTGCGGAACTTGCGGCCGATCTTGTCGTTGTCGTTGTTCGCCTTGCGCCGCGCGTTCTTGACGCCCTTGTCCATCCAGGAGCGCTGCATCTGGGCGCGGTCCTGGAGGGCGGCCTTCTTGTCGGCGTACTCCTCGAAGCCGTCGCGGGCGTGCCGACGGGCCGTCTCCCGCTCCTCCAGATAGGCCTCGTAGCCGCCGCCGTAGAGGTTGATCTGGTTCTGGGCGAGGTCGAGTTCGAGGACCTTGGTGACCGTGCGGGTGAGGAACTCGCGGTCGTGGCTGACGACCACCGTGCCCGCGCGCAGGCCGGAGACGAAGCGTTCGAGCCGTTCCAGACCGTCGAGGTCCAGGTCGTTGGTGGGCTCGTCGAGGAGGAAGACGTCGTAGCGGGAGAGGAGGAGCGAGGCGAGTCCGGCGCGGGCGGCCTGGCCGCCGGAGAGGCCGGTCATCGGCTGGTCCAGGTCGACGCCGAGGCCGAGGGAGGCGGTGACCTCCTCCGCACGCTCGTCCAGATCGGCGCCGCCCAGGTCGAGCCAGCGCTCCAGGCTCACCGAGTACGCGTCGTCGGCGCCGGGCGCGCCGTCCACCAGGGCCTGAGTGGCCTCGTCCATCACGCGCTGGGCCTCGGCCACGCCCGTGCGCCGGGCGAGGAACTGCCGGACACTCTCGCCCTCCCGGCGCTCCGGCTCCTGCGGCAGGTGGCCGACGGTCGCCGTGGGCGGGGACAGCCGCAGCTCGCCCTCCTCCGGCGGGAGCAGACCGGCGAGCAGCCTGAGCAGCGTGGACTTGCCCGCGCCATTGGCGCCGACCAGCCCGATCACATCGCCGGGGGCGACGACGAGGTCGAGCCCGGAGAAGAGGGAGCGGTCGCCGTGGCCGGCGGCGAGGTTCTTGACGACGAGGGTGGCGGTCACAGGGGGCGATCCTAACGACAGGAGGACGGGACCTCCCAGCCGCGTCGGGTGCCGGGTCCCGCCCGCCCTGCGAACTCACGCCGCCATCGGCTCCACCAGGACCGTTCCCGAGGTGCGGGCCACGATGAACGACTCTCCCCTCACCGCCTTGGGGTCCAGGCCGATGCGGTGCCGGCCGGCCGGGAGGATGCCGTCGAAGAAGCGGTAGGTGTGGGGGCGGTAGAGCCGGTCGAGGCGGTAGGCGGTCAGCTCCACGCGGCAGGTGGAGGTGATCTCGATGCCGGCCTGTCCCCCGGCGGCGACGAGACGGATCAGGCGGCGCTGCCGTGCCGGGCTGCGGTCGAGGGCGTGTTCGATCTGGGCGACGAGCAGCGGGATGATCGGGGCGAGCCCGTCGACGTAGGCGACCTTGACCCCCGCGCGGTCGAAGGCCAGGCGCACGGCGGCGCGGTCCGCCTCGCCGACGGCCCGGCCGAAGACCACGGCACCGTAGGTCCGCAGTTCGTCCTCGGGCACACCGGTGGCGTCGTGCGCTATGTCGGTGCCGATGCCGATGGCACGCAGGGCGGCGGCGAGTCTGGCGAGGACGGCGACCCGGGCACCGATGAGGAGGACCCGGCGGCGGACCGACGGCTCGGCGGCGGACTCCGACAGCAGGGACTGCAGCGCGCCGCGGTACTCGGGGCCGCGGAAGCGGAACGGACCGATGCCCGTGTAGCCGTTCAGCTTGAGGTCGGCCTCCTCCGCCGTCTGCCAGGCGAAGTCCCGCCACACGAAGTCCTCGCCGGCCCGCTCGATGACCGCGGTCACGGCTCCGCAGGCGAGGTCGGCGCATTCGGGGCAGCCGTAGATGATGTAACGGCCCTGCGTCAGGGGGGCTTCGGCTTCCAGGAGCAGGCTGCGCACCTGGGCGGTGAAGATCGAGGGCGGGACGTCGGAGGCTAGTGGGGAGACGGCATCGAGGTCGGAGAGCTGGTACAGCAGCGGGCGTCCGTCGACGATGAAGTCCACGAAGTCCCGGTGCACCTGGTAGTCACCGTTGGCGAGGACGCCACCGGCTCGCATCGCCGGTGCCAGGCCGAAGGTCGCGTACTCGGCAGACATGGTGTGAGTATCCCCACAAAGGCAGACTTCTGCGCACGGTCCGCCACATTCCGTTAGCGTCCCTGCGTGACCAAGGAATCGAACAGCGATGTGATCGTGGTCGGTGGCGGAGTCGTCGGTCTCACGACGGCCGTCGTGCTGGCGGAGGGCGGCAGGCGGGTCCGGATCCGGACACGGGAGCCCGCGGAGCTGACGACGTCCGCCGTCGCGGGCGGACTGTGGTGGCCCTATCGGATCGAGCCGGAGGAGCTCGTCGGCGCGTGGGCGCTCGTCACCCTGTCCGTGTACGAGGAGCTGACGGCCCGGTCCGGCGAGACGGGCGTACGCATGGTCGAGGGCGTACACGGCGGGACCGAACTGGACGGACTGGGTGCGTGGGCCTCCCGGGTGCCCGGGCTGCGGGTGGCGACGGCCGGTGAGTACGCGGGCGTCGGCCTGTGGGCGCGGCTGCCGTTGATCGACATGCCGGTCCATCTGCGGTGGCTGCGCGAGCGGTTCGCCGCGGCGGGCGGGGTGGTGGAGGAGCGTACGGTCACGGATCTCGCGGCGGTCGACGCGCCGGTCGTCGTCAACTGCACGGGGCTGGGGGCGCGGAAGCTGGTGCCGGATCCCTCCGTACGGCCGGTGCGGGGTCAGTTGGTCGTCGTGGAGAACCCCGGGGTCACCACCTGGCTCACCTCGGTGGATCACGGCGGGTCCGAGAGCACGTACTTCATTCCTCAGCCGGGCGGTCTGATCCTGGGCGGCACGGCGGAGGAGGACGCCTGGTCCCTGACGCCGGATCCGGTGATCGCGCGGGAGATCGTGCGGCGGTGTGCGGCGATCCGGCCCGAGATCGAGGGGGCCCGGGTCATCGAGCACCGGGTGGGGCTGCGGCCCGCGCGGCCCGCCGTGCGGTTGGAGCGCGAGGTCCTGCCGGGCGGGCGGGTGTTGGTGCACAACTACGGTCACGGTGGGGCAGGGGTCACGGTGGCGTGGGGCTGCGCGCGGGAGGCGGCACGACTCGCCTCCGGGTGACCGGCGCAGGCGCGGGGGCGAGTGCGAGTGCCTAGGCCAGTGCGCGTGCGAGCCAGTGCGCGTGCGAGCCAGTGCGCGTGCGAGCCAGTGCGCGTGCGAGCCAGTGCGCGTGCGAGGCGTGACGAGGGCGGCCGCGAAATGTCGCGGCCGCCCGCCCACTCCCCCCGCGCCCCTGCCCCTCTCACTCCGCGCGGTGGCCGATCGGGTCGCCCTCGATCTCCGTGCCCTGGCCGGGGCCGACCCTGATCTCGAAGTCGCCGTCGTAGCGCTTGTGGCCCTCGATGACGGCGAGTTCGACCGCCTCGGAGGCCATCTCCTCGCGCACCATCACCGAGTCACGGCGCAGGTCGCGCATGAGCGCGACGCACATGCCGATCATGACGACGACGAACGGCGCGGCGGCCAGGATCGTCAGGTTCTGCAGGCCCGTGAGGGCGTCACCCTGCCCGCTGCCGACCAGGAGCATGATCGCGGCTACGGCCCCGGTGACGACGCCCCAGAAGACGACGACGAAGCGGCCGGGTTCGAGCGCGCCGCGCTGGGAGAGCGTGCCCATGACGATGGAGGCGGCGTCGGCGCCGGAGACGAAGAAGATGCCGACGAGGATCATCACGAGCAGGCTGGAGACCGTGGCGACGGGGAACTCGTGGAGGACGGCGAAGAGCTGGCCCTCCGGGGTGGCCTCCTCACCGAGCCGGCCCTGCTCCTGCAGCTTCATCGCCGTACCGCCGAAGACGGCGAACCAGACGAGGCTGACCGAGCTGGGGACGAGGATGACGCCGCCGATGAACTGGCGGATGGTGCGGCCGCGGCTGATGCGGGCGATGAACATGCCGACGAAGGGCGTCCAGGAGATCCACCACGCCCAGTAGAAGACGGTCCAGCTGCCGAGCCAGTCGGCGACGCCCTTGCCGCCGGACGCCTCGGTGCGGCCCGCGAGCTGGGGCAGGTCGCCGAGGTAGGAGAAGGCCGAGGTGGGCAGCAGGTCGAGGATGAGGATGGTGGGGCCGGCGACGAAGACGAAGACGGCCAGCAGCAGGGCCAGCACCATGTTGATGTTGGACAGCCACTGGATGCCCTTCTCGACTCCGGACACGGCGGAGGCGACGAAGGCGAGGGTCAGGACCGCGATGATGCCGACGAGCAGGCCGGTGCTCACCTTGCCCATCCAGCCCAGCTCCGTGACACCGGAGCCGATCTGGAGGGCGCCGAGGCCGAGGGAGGCCGCCGAGCCGAAGATCGTGGCGACGATCGCGAGGATGTCGATGACCCGGCCGGTGGTGCCGTTGGCGTGCTTCTCGCCGATCAGCGGGGTGAAGACGGCGCTGATGGTCTGGCGGCGCCGCTTGCGGAAGGTGCTGTAGGCGATGGCGAGGCCGACCACCGCGTAGATCGCCCAGGGGTGCAGCGTCCAGTGGAAGAGGGTGGTCGCCATCGCCGTTTCCATGCGCTCGCCGGAACCCTCGGGGTTCGTGCCCGGCGGGGGCGCGGTGTAGTGGGCGAGGGGTTCGCTCACGCCGTAGAACATCAGGCCGATGCCCATGCCGGCGCTGAACATCATGGCGACCCAGGAGACCGTGCGGAACTCGGGCTTCTCGCCCTCGACCCCCAGGTGGATGCGGCCGTAGCGGCTGACCGCGAGCCACAGGGCGAAGATGACGAAGCAGGAGGCGGCCAGCATGAACGCCCAGCCACCGTTGTGGATCAGGCCGCTCAGCATCTTGCCGGAGGCGGTTTCGAGCGAGTCGGTCCAGATGGCACCCCAGAGGACGAAGGCCAGGGTGAGTGCCGCCGTCACGCCGAACACGACACGGTCCGTCCGGGGCCGCCCGCCGCCGGAGAGGCCCGCTTCCGAGCCGGGAAGCGCGCCTCCCCCGTGGTGGGGGGTCTGTTGGTCGTGCGTCACAGGTGGAACCTTTCAAGAGTGGCTGGAACTGACCCTCTCCTGCCCAGGAACGCCTATCACATGTGACCTCGACACTTTCTTGTTCAACAGGTGGTGTCGGGCACTCCCTCCGCCAGGTGGTACGGCGCCCGCTCGTCGAGCAGCAGCGGCACGAGCGCCCGCAGCCGCTGGCGCAGCGGTACGAGTACGCCGTCGCCGTCACCCTCGGGCCGTACGCGGACGCCGTGCAGGGCCAGCTCGTCCGCGAACTCTTCGTACTGCTGTTCGGTGAGCCGGTAGCCGCAGGGCGGGTCCGGGATCACCTCGGCGGGTTCGGCCGGGTCGTTGTCGGCACCGCCGACGTAGACCGGGCCGGTGTCGCGCAGGCCGGCGAGACGGGCCGCGCCGGTCACCCGGTCGACCCGTCGGCCGCGTTCACCGGCGAAGGCGAACAGCCCCTTCAGCGCCGCGAGCTGCGAGTTCACCCGGCGAAGGTGGTTGGCCGGTCCCTCGGTGCCGCCGGCCGCCGGTTCCACGCGGCTCTCGATCAGCAGTCCGACCGAGTGCTTGATTCCGGACATGTTCCGCAGGATGCGTTCCTGGCCGTCACCGGCGACCTGGCGGATCGGGTCGCCGGTGACCGGGTCGGTCCAGATGCCGTAGGTGCCGGTCGTGTGACCGGCGGCCCACGCGGCCGGGCGCACGTGGTCCAGGGAGAGGGTGCGGGCCTCGGCGTGGACGGCCGCGTCGGTGTTGAGGTTGCGGGGCCAGAGGTCGAAGAGGTCCTTGTCGTAGTACTGGGGTGTGGCACCGTATTCGTGCAGGTCGTAGACGACGTCAGGTTGGTGGTCGCGCTGGACGGCGGCGAGCGCCCGTGCCTCGCCCGTGTGCAGGGCGAGGTGGTCGCGGTTGATGTCGATGCCGTCGGCGTTGCCTCGGGTGTCGGCGGCCCGGCCGTCGGGGTTGGCCGTGGGGACGACGAGAACGGTGGTGGACCGCAGCAGCCGCCGGGTCCGCTCGTCCCCGGAACGAGCGAGGTCGCGGATCGTGGTGAGGCAGGCCTCGCGGCCGGAGGGCTCGTCGCCGTGCTGGCTGCAGATGAGCAGGACCGTGCGCGAGGCGGACCGGGCGCCGACGCGGACGAGCTGGAGCGGGCGGCCCTGCCCGGTCGTGCCGATCCGGGCGACCGACACACGGTCGCTCGCCCGGTCGACGGCGGCCAGGAACTCCTGCTCCTCGGGCTGAGTGGTCCAGCGGGCGCCGCCCGACCGCTCGAACCCGGTGCGCGGCGGGGCGGTGTCCGTGGCGTACGCGGGCGTCGACAGCAGGGGGGCGGCGAGGGCGGTGGCGATCAGCGCCGCGATCCGGGCCCTCACGCCGTGCCGCCGGGCACGCGGGCGGCCCGGCCCGGGTCGCGCACGCCGTCGAGCACGGTGGCCCCCGGGGTGGCCGTGGCGCCGGTGGTCGCCCTCTCGAAGGCGGCGGCACCGCCGACCAGCGGAACCTTCGCGGAGGTCCTCCGGAGGTCGATGGTCAGGGTGGGCGTGGCGGCCGGCGGGTCGATCAGGTCCTTGTCGGTGCCCGCGACGATCAGCGCGAGACGGTGGCCGGCCGGAACGACGTGGTCGCTCGCGTGCAGGTCGAGCGTGATCGTGTACGGGGTGCCGGGCGTGAGCGGGGCTCCGGTGCCCGAGGAGTGGTTGCCGAGGTCGGCCCAGCCGCGGCTGAAGATCGTGTAATCCACGTCGGCCGTCTTCGCCCGGGTCTCCCGGAAGCAGGAGCTGTCGCCGGTCGTGCTCGGGCCCCAGCAGGTGCGCTCGGTGAGGGTGGTGATGCCCTCGCCCGCCGCCGCGTAGTCACGGACGGTGTCCGGGCCGAGGTCGACCAGGACCGCCGAGAGGTGGGCGGCGGAGGTGGTGGACGTGGCGGTGACGGTGACCTTGGAGGAGCCGGACAGCCGCAGGTCCCTGGTGAGGGGCGCGGTGACGAAGCCCGCCTTGTCGGGGGTGGACCTGTCGACGTACGCGGCCCAGTCGGTCTCGTCCAGCGCCGGGTCGTCGGTGAAGGACTCGGTGCCGGACCGCTTGCGCAGGCCGAGGGTGCCGACGCCCGGTGCGCTGCCCTTCGCCGGGCGGAGGGTCGCGGTCCTGGTCGCGCGCGGCGGCCAGAGCGTGGACGTCTCCCACTGGTCCGGGTGGCGTTCGATGTCGGCCATGGGCTCGTCGTCGATGCCGTTGTCGTAGCCGAGGAGTTCGTGGTCGAACCAGCGGTGCAGGGTGTCGGCCCACTCCGCGCGGCGGAAGTCGAACGGGTCGACGTGGCCGGTCTGGGAGAGCCAGATCCTGCGCTCGACGCCGTGCGCGGCGAGGGCGTCCCACCACTGGCCGAAGTGCTTGGGGCGGACGTTCAGGTCCTGCTGGCCGTGGATGACGAAGACGCTGGCGTCGATCTTCCGGACGTTCCTGACGTAGTCGCGCTCTGCCCAGAAGGGGGTCCGGTCGCCGGTGCGCGGGGCCCCGTCGACCAGTTTCCGCTGGACGTGACCGCACTTGGCGCGGGCTCCCGGGCTCTCCACGTAGTCGGAGAGCCACTCGGGACCCGAGTCGTAGAGGGGGGCGCCCTTGGCGAAGTAGTAGTCGTACCAGGAGGAGATCGCGCCGATCGGGACGATGGTCTCCAGGCCCTCGACGCCGGTGGCGGCCACACCGTTGGCGATCGTGCCGTCGTAGCTCTTGCCGATCATGCCGGTTCTGCCGTTGGTCCAGCGGGCCTTGGCCAACGCGCCGCCCGTGCGGGTGGTGTACGCCCTGCCGCGGCCGTTGAGCCAGTCGACGACCGCCTTGGCGGACTGGATGTCGGAGCGGCCGCCGACGTCCACACAGCCGTCGGAGCGGTTGGTGCCGGCGAGGTCGACGGCGACGAACGCGTAGCCGCGGGGCACGAAGTAGTTGTCGTAGAACAGCGGTGTCTGGACGATGTTCCCCTGGGCGTCGTACGTCTTGCGCTGGCTCTCGTTGCCGCGTCCGCAGCAGGAGTAGTACGGGCTGGCGTCCATGATCACGGGAATCTTGCGGCCCCGCTGGGCGGGTTCGCTCGGACGGACGATGTCGACCGCGACGCGGTCCTTCCTCCCGTCGCGGTCGCCGTCGAGCCCGGTGTCCACCCAGACGGCCTCGCGGATGGCCTTGTCGTACGAGTAGACCGGTTCGCTCTTCCGGGGGGCCGGGGTGCCGGCGACCGCCGGGGTGAGGAACGAGGCCGTGAGGGCGGCGGCCGTGGCCGCCGTCGCGAGCGATCTCCAGGTCGTGAAGCGTGTGCGTCGCACAGGTATCGGCATGCGCGGACGGTACTGCGGTCAACTCCCGTGCAAAAGAGGCATCATTGGGGTTCGCGGGGCTTCGGCCACGCCTGTGGCCGAAAGGAGCCGCTCGCAGGGCCGTCGGCCTCAGGGGCGCGGCTGGACCTCCACCTCGACCGGTTCGCCGATGATTCTGCCGGCGAGGTCCGAGGCCAGCGCGAAGACGTGGACGCCGAGTTCGGCCTCGGCCCTGGCACGGTCGGCGCCGAGGCGGGCGCGGCCCTCGGTGAGGAGGGTGGTGGACTCCCGGTGGGCGTCGGCGCGGGCCTCGGCGATCAGGGCGGCACCCTCCTCGTGGGCGCGCTGACGGATGCGGGCCGCCTCGTGACGGGCTTCGGCCAGGGTCCGCGCCACCTCCGCCCGCTTGATCCGGATCTCCTCCCGCAGGGCTTCCGCCTGCGCCTCGGTTCCCTTGGTCGCCGCCTCCCGTTCGTCGAGGACCCGCTGGACGCGGGGCACGAGCCGGACGAAGAAGAGGAACACCAGGGCGAACAGCAGCGCCGCGACGACGAGTTCCGCGACGACCGGGTTGAGCGGGCCGATGTCCATCGGGAGCAGTTCCATAGGGGTGCCCTACCCGCTCGCGTCCCGGCGGTACCGCGCTCCGGCCCGGGTTCAGTCCCCGTGGTCGTACACCGTCACCGGAATCCCGCGGCGCACCAGGCGGTCCGCTGTCAGCGGTTCCACCCGGGACCATGTGCCGCCCGCGAGCCCGCAGCCGATACGGGGCATGTGGACCGAGGCCTCCAGCTCCAGGGCCTTGTCCGCGAGCAGGCCGAGGGCGGTGTCGATGGCCTCGTAACGGACGGGTGCGCCCTTGCTGCCGGTGCGGGTGCCGTGCTGGCCTATCAGGTTCGCCACCCACGTGTACGGGCCGACCCGGACGAACTGGGCGGCACCGAGTCCGAAGTCGTTGCGCGCCCGGTCGCGGTGCCAGGCGCGGTAGGCGGCCTCCGGTTCCGGCCAGCGGCGGGAGAGGGCCAGGACGAAGCCCTTGCCCCAGCCGCCCATGTCGTTGCAGACATGCGCGATGATCTTGACGCCCTTGCCCAGCGGCGTGGTGGCGTCCCCGCGGACGTAGGTGATCCCCGACATGACGCCACCGTACGGGGCGGTACTGACAATCGGCCGTCCGGAGGTCACGGCACGGGTGCGACAGCGATACTGCTGTGCATGACCACCGACACCGCGCAGAGCACCGGCGGCGGCTCCGGCGAGGGCACCGTCGAGGGCGCCGGAGAGATCGTTCTCACCGTCGACGAGCTGGCCGCGCGGGCGGGCGTCACGGTGCGTACGGTCCGCTTCTACGGCACGCGGGGGCTGTTGCCGCCGCCGGTGATCGGGCCCCGCCGGGTCGGTCACTACGGGCGGGATCACCTCGCGCGGCTCGCGCTGATCGAGGAGCTGCAGCGGCAGGGCATGACCCTCGCGGCCATCGAGCGGTATCTGGGGCAGCTGCCGGCGGATCTCACGCCGCGCGATCTCGCGCTGCAGCGTGCGGTGGTGGCGTCGTGGGCGCCGGACGCGGTGGAGACGGTGACGCGGGAGGAGCTGGACCGGCGGGCCGGGCGGGCGCTGGGGGAGGCGGAGGTGGAGCGGCTGCTCGCGATGGGGGTGGTCGAGCGGGACGGGGACGCTGTGCGGGTGGATGTGGGGTTGTTGCGGCTCGGGGTGGAGCTGCTCGATGTGCCCCTGTCCGAGGAGTCGATTCTCGCGGCGCGGGGTGTGTTGACCGAGTATTCGCGAGCTGCCGCGGGGGAGTTGTCCCGGTTGTTCCGGGAGGCGGTGGCGGGGCGGGATGCGCAGGTTGCGCGTTCGTTGTCGGGGCGTATGCAGCCGCTGGTCGTGCAGGCGTTGTTGACGGCCTTTCAGCGGTCGTTGACGGAGGAGTTGCGGGGGTGGGTGGTGGAGTCTTGAGGGGGTGGGGTGTGCCGGGGGGTGTGCCGGGGGGTGTTTTCGCCCCCGCCGCCCCTACCCGTCCCTCCCCCACCAGGGGCTGCGCCCCTTCGACGCCCATCTGCGGGTTCGGTGGGGCTTCTCGCGCAGTTCCCCGCGCCCCTGAAAGCAGGGGCGCGGGGAACTGCGCGAGCAACCCCCACCGGGCCGCACCCGGCCGACGCGCCCCCGCCCGGAGGGCTTACGCGTCTGTGAAGGGTTCTCCCCTCTGGGCCTTTTCCCGTAGCAGGGCCGGTGGGGTGAAGCGGGGGCCGTAGCGGGCGGTGAGTTCTTCGGCTCGGGTCACGAAGCCGGCCAGGCCGCCCTCATAGCCGTTGATGTACTGGAGGACGCCGCCGGTCCAGCCGGGGAAGCCGATGCCGAGGAGGGAGCCGATGTTGGCGTCGGCGACGGAGGTCAGGACGCCCTCTTCGAGGAGGCGGACGGTGTCCAGGGCCTCCGCGAAGAGCATGCGTTCCTGCATGTCCTCGAAGGGGATCCGGTACCCGGGCCTGGTGAAGTGTTCGCGCAGGCCGGGCCAGAGTTTGGCGCGGCGGCCGTCGGGGCCGTAGTCGTAGAAGCCGGCGCCACCGCTGCGGCCCGGCCGGGCGAACTCGTCGACCATGCGGTCGATGACCGCGTCGGCGGGGTGTTCCACCCACGTGCCGCCCGCCTCCTCCACGGCCCGCCGTGACTCGGCGCGGATCTTGCGGGGCAGGGTGAGGGTCAGCTCGTCCATGAGGGAGAGGACCTTGGCGGGGTAGCCCGCCTGGGCCGCCGCCTGTTCCACGGAGGCGGGCTCGATGCCCTCCCCCACCATCGCGACGCCCTCGTTGATGAAGTGGCCGATGACCCGGGAGGTGAAGAAGCCGCGGGAGTCGTTGACGACGATCGGGGTCTTCCTGATCTGGCGGACCAGGTCGAAGGCGCGGGCCAGGGCCTCCTCCCCCGTCTGCTCGCCCTTGATGATCTCGACGAGCGGCATCTTGTCGACGGGTGAGAAGAAGTGCAGGCCGATGAAGTCGGACCGGCGGACGACGCCCTCGGCCAGCTCGGTGATGGGGAGGGTGGAGGTGTTGGAGCAGAGCAGCGCGTCCGGTGCCACGACCCCCTCGATCTCCTGGAAGACCTTGTGCTTCAGCTCGGTGTTCTCGAACACGGCCTCGATGACGGCGTCGCAGCCCGCGAGGTCGGCCGGGTCGGCGGTCGGGGTGATGCGGGCGAGGAGCGCGTCGGCCTTCTCCTGCGTGGTGCGGCCCTTGGCGACCGCCTTGGCGCAGAGCTTGCGCGAGTACTCCTTGCCCTTCGCGGCCGCTTCGGGCGTCACGTCCTTCAGGACGACGTCGATGCCCGCGCGGGCGCAGGAGTACGCGATGCCGGCGCCCATCATCCCGGCGCCGAGGACGGCGGCCCTGCGGACCTGGCGCGGCTCGACGCCCTTGGGGCGGTTCGCGCCGGAGTTGACGGCCTGGAGGTCGAAGAAGAAGGCCTGGATCATGTTCTTCGACGTCTGCCCGGCGGCCAGCTCCACGAAGTAGCGCGCCTCGATGACCTGGGCGGTCTCGAAGTCGACCTGGGCGCCCTCGACGGCGGCGGCGAGGATGTTGCGCGGGGCCGGGTAGGGCGCGCCGTTCGTCTGCTTGCGCAGCGTGGCGGGGAAGGCGGGCAGGTTCGCCGCGAACTTCGGGTGGGCGGGGGTGCCGCCGGGGATGCGGTGGCCGGGCTGGTCCCAGGGCTGCCGCGACTCGGGGTTGGCGTCGATGAAGGCGCGGGCCTTGTCCATCAACTCGTCCTGCGTGGCGGCCACTTCGTGGATCAGGCCATTCTCCAGGGCATGTTGCGGGCTGTACTGGGTGCCCTGCAGCAGTACCTTCAGCAGGGCGTCGGCGATGCCCAGCAGGCGTACGGTGCGGGCGATGCCCCCGCCGCCGGGCAGCAGACCGAGGGTCACCTCGGGGCAGCCGATCTTCGAGCCGGGGGCGTCGAGGGCGACGCGGTGGTGGCAGGCGAGGGCCAGTTCGTAACCGCCGCCGAGGGCGGCGCCGTTGATGGCCGCGACCACGGGCTTGCCCAGGGTCTCGATGCGGCGCAGGTTGCGCTTGATCTCCAGGCCGCCGTCGAACAGCTGCTGCGCGGTCTCGGGGGTGGCCTTGATGAGGTCGCGGAGGTCACCGCCGGCGAAGAAGGTCTTCTTGGCGGAGGTGATGATGACGCCGCGAATGCTGTCCTTCTCGGCCTCCAGCCGGTCGGTGGTCACCGCGAGGGAGTCGCGGAACGCCTGGTTCATGGTGTTCGCGGACTGGTTCGGGTCGTCGATGACGAGGGTGACGAGGCCCGTGCGGTCCTGTTCCCAGCGGATGGTGGTGCTCTGTGTCATGACAGGGTCTCCGTAGAGTCTTTCCGCAGAAGTCTTGGGTCGGGTGGTCGCGTGTCGCGATCGGCGTCGTGCGATCGGCGTCGTGCGATCCGCGTCGTGCGATCCGCGTCGTGCTTCGGCGACGCGTGATCCGCCGGTGGTCTCAGACGCGTTCCACGATCGTCGCGATGCCCATGCCGCCGCCCACGCAGAGCGTGGCCAGTCCGTACCGCTTGTCCTGCCGCTCCAGCTCGTCGACGAGGGTGCCGAGGATCATCGCGCCGGTCGCGCCGAGCGGGTGGCCGAGCGCGATCGAGCCGCCGTTGACGTTCACCTTGTCGAGCGAGAGGCCCATGTCCCGCACGAAGCGGAGCACCACTGCCGCGAACGCCTCGTTGATCTCGACGAGGTCGATGTCGTCGATGGTCAGCCCGGCCTTGGCGAGGGCCTTGCGGGTCGCGGGGGCGGGGCCGGTGAGCATGATGGTGGGCTCGGAGCCGGAGACGGCGGCGGAGACGATCCGGGCGCGCGGGCGCAGGCCGTACCGCTCGCCGATCTCCTTGCTGCCGATGGCGACGAGCGAGGCGCCGTCCACGATGCCGGAGGAGTTGCCCGCGTGGTGGACGTGGTCGATCTCCTCGACCCAGTGGTACTCCTGCAGCGCCACCGCGTCGAAGCCGCCCAGGTCGCCGATGTCGGCGAACGACGGCTTGAGCTTGGCGAGCGAGTCGGCCGTCGTGCCGGGACGCATGTACTCGTCGTGGTCGAGCACCACGAGACCGGAGCGGTCGGTGACGGGGACGACGGAGCGGTCGAAGCGGCCGTCCTTCCAGGCGGCGGCCGCGCGCTCCTGGGACAGTGCCGCGTACTCGTCGACATCGCGCCGGGTGAAGCCCTCGATCGTGGCGATGAGGTCGGCGCCGATGCCCTGGGGTACGAAGTTGACGGCCAGGTTGGTCATCGGGTCGTTGAACCAGGCTCCGCCGTCCGAGGCCATCGGCACCCGGGACATCGACTCGACACCGCCCGCGAGCACCAGGTCCTCCCAGCCCGAACGAACCTTCGCGGCGGCCAGGTTGACGGCCTCCAGGCCCGAGGCGCAGAAGCGGTTCTCCTGGACGCCGGCCACCGTGTCCGGCAGCCCGGCGGCGATCGCGGCGGTGCGGGCGATGTCGGAGCCCTGGTCGCCCACCGGGCCCACGACGCCGAGCACGATGTCGTCGACGGCGGCCGGGTCGAGGCCGGGGAAGCGCCGCCGGACCTCGTGGATCAGGCCGACGACGAGGTCGATGGGCTTGGTGCCGTGCAGGGAGCCGTTGGCCTTGCCGCGGCCGCGCGGGGTGCGGATCGCGTCGTACACGTACGCTTCGGTGCTCACGAGTCTGGCCTTTCCAGTGCGGGAGGGTGCGGCCCGGGGGCCGGTGTCAGGCGGTGTCCTCGGCGGACGCGTCCGACGGGGAGGCGCCGTCCGGCGGGAAGGCACCGGCGGGAGAGGCGTCCGGCGCCGGGCCGTCCACGACGGAGGCGTTCGGCGACAGGCCCGGTATGCCCCAGTCGTGGGCGACCTCGGCGGTGTCGGCGCCGGGCTGCGCGGGTCCGCCGCGGACGGAGGTGTGGGTGGCGGAGAAGCGGGGCGCGGGGGCGGGCTGGGTGATGCCGCCGAAGTCGGTGAAGGTGCCCCGGGCCGCGAGGTGCGGGTGGTGCGGGGCCTCGCTCAGCGACAGGACCGGGGCCACACAGGCGTCGGAGCCCTCGAAGACGGCCGTCCACTCGTCCCTCGTACGGCTTCTGAAACGGGCCGCGACGCTCTCGCGCAGCTCGCCCCAGGCGGCCACGTCCTTGCGGGCCGGGGCCCGGTCCGCGATGCCGAGGAGGTCGACGAACTCGGCGTAGAACTGCTGTTCAAGGGCGCCGACGGCCATGTACCGGCCGTCGGCCGTCTCGTACGTGCCGTAGAAGGGGCAGCCGCCGTCGAGGAGGTTGGCGGCGCGGCGGTCCTGCCAGCCGCCGGCGGCGAGCATGCCGTGGATCATCGCGGAGAGGTGCGCGGTGCCGTCGACGATGGCCGCGTCCACCACCTGACCGGCGCCGGTCGCGCGGGCGTGGTGGAGAGCGGCGAGGACGCCGACGACGAGGTAGAGGGAGCCGCCCGCGTAGTCGCCGAGCAGGTTGGCGGGGGCGGGCGGCGGGGTGTCCGGGGCGCCGATCATGCCGAGGGTGCCGGTCAGGGCGATGTAGGCGATGTCGTGCCCGGCGCGCCGGGCGAGCGGGCCCTGCTGGCCCCAGCCGGTCATCCGGCCGTAGACGAGGCGCGGGTTGCGGGCGTGGCAGGTCTCGGGGCCCACGCCGAGGCGCTCGGCGACGCCCGGCCGGTAGCCCTCGATCAGGATGTCGGCGCGGTCGGCCAGGCCGAGGACGAGGTCCGGGCCGGCCGGAGACTTCAGGTCGACGATCACCGAGCGCTTGTTGCGGTTGGTGACGTCGTACAGGGGGTTCACGGCGAGGCCCGTGCCGCCCGGCCGGTCGACGCGGACGACGTCGGCGCCGAGATCGGCGAGGAGCATGGCGGCGAACGGTCCCGGGCCGATGCCCGCCAGTTCCACCACGCGCACACCGGCGAGCGGGCCGTGGCCGGGCGTCTTCGCCACTGTCATCGAGCCCCCATGCTCTGTGACACATTCGATGTGACACCGGTGATGTTAGGAACGGGTTCCCCTTCGCACAAGCCCCGAATGAGCAAACGCTTAGTCATCGGCGCTCAGTCATTGTGCCCGGAGTCGCCGCACGTGTCAGCCCGCACGCGCCCGGCTTCCGGCGCCGGAGTCAGCGGGCGTCCAGCTCCGCTATCAGCTTCTTCGGGGCGATCACGCGGTAGCTCTCCTCGACCCAGTCGCACAGCAGCTCCACGGCCGGGGCGCCCTTCTCCTCCAGCGGGACGCGCACCCACCCGGCCTTGCCCAGGCCGTACCCCGCGGGCTCGGCGCCGGGGCAGCTCAGGGCGTGGGCATGGGTCTCCTCGTCCCTGAGCTTGACGGTGACGCCCAGCGGATGGCCGCCGTCATCCGTACCGAGGAACACGAACACCTTCTTGTTGACCTTCGCGACGCTCTCGCCCCAGGGGAACTCCTCGACGGCACCGGGCATGGCGAGGGCGAACTCGCGTACCTTCTGCCACTTTTTCAGGGCGTTCCTCGGTACGGTCACGGCCACCTCCGGATCCCGCGCGCTCGGCTGCTCGTCCCTCACGCTAGCCTCAGCCACCGACAACGGCGCGGGGGCGAGTGCTGAGGGGTGCAATGAGCGGGCAGAACAGGCCGGATCGGGCGTACGACGTCGTTCTCTACGGAGCCACGGGGTTCGTCGGGGAACTCACCGCGGAGTATCTCGCCGCGCACGCGCCGAAGGGGCTGCGCTGGGCGATCGCCGGGCGCGACGCGGGGAAACTGGCGGCCCTGCGCGAGCGACTGCCCGGCGGTGCGGGGATCGGTGTGCTCCGGGCGGACGGGTCGGATCCGCAGGCGGTGCGCGAACTCGCCCGGCAGGCACGGGTGGTGGCCACGACCGTCGGTCCGTACATCACGCACGGCGAGGAGCTGGTGGCCGCCTGCGCCGACGAGGGCACCGACTATCTGGATCTCACCGGCGAGCCCGAGTTCGTCGACCTGACGTACGTCCGGCACGACGCACGCGCGCGGGAGACCGGCGCCCGGATCGTGCACGCGGCCGGCTTCGACTCGATACCGCACGACCTGGGCGCGTACTTCACCGTGCGGCAGCTCCCGAAGGACGTGCCGATCACCGTGGACGGCTTCGTGCGCGCCGAGGGGATGTTCTCCGGCGGCACGTTCAACTCCGCGCTCACCGGCTTCTCGCGCACCCGGGAGACGATGGCCGCCGCGCGGGACCGCAAGCGGCACGAGCCGCGCATGGTGGGGCGCCGGGCGTACGCGCCGGTGAGCGCGCCCCGGTTCGCCAAGGAGGTCGGGGCGTGGGCGCTGCCACTGCCGACCATCGACGCGCAGGTGGTGCAGCGCTCGGCGCGCGCCCTGCCCCGCTACGGGCCGGACTTCCGCTACCGCCACTACGCGGCCGTGAAGACCCTGCCCTTCGCGGTGGGCGGGGTCGCGTTCGTCGGCGCGGTCGTCGCCGCGGCCCAGGTTCCGCCGGTGCGGCGCTGGTTGGGCGACCGGCTCAAGCCGGGCGAGGGGCCGAGCGCGGAGAAGCGGGCGAAGAGCTGGTTCTCG
The DNA here is from genome assembly GCF_000383595.1 of Streptomyces bottropensis ATCC 25435. Taxonomy (NCBI): domain Bacteria; kingdom Bacillati; phylum Actinomycetota; class Actinomycetes; order Kitasatosporales; family Streptomycetaceae; genus Streptomyces; species Streptomyces bottropensis. Next base: position 6,326,626 of record NZ_KB911581.1, read on the forward strand.
GTGCGGTTCGTGGGCGAGGGCGGCGGTCGCCGGGTCTTCACGGAGGTCGCGGGCGGCGACCCCGGCTACGGCGAGACGGCGAAGATGTTCGCGGAGTCCGCCCTGTGCCTGGCCCTCGACGACCTGCCGGCCACGGCGGGGCAGGTCACGACGGCGGTCGCGATGGGCGACGCGCTGATCGAGCGGCTGCGCGCGGCGGGCATCACCTTCCGGGTGGCGGCGAGCCGGTAGCGGACGGCCCCTCCCGGCGTCCTCGGGGCGGGTGGGCCCTACTGGGCCCACCCCGTCAGGGTGTAGATCATCCCGGCGATCCAGGCCAGCCCCGCGATCAGGGCGAGCAGCAGCCCGGTCGTCACGACCCGCTCGACGGAGTGGGTGGGGGCGGCGGCGGGCTTCGGTGCTCGGTGCGTCGTCATACGGCACAGCCTGCCGATCATGACGTGCGCCGGCATCCGTACAGGTACTCAGTTCGTACTCAGGTATCAGGTTGGTACGTATGCGCGAAGATGCCTTGGCGCCCGCTCGCGGCCCGGAATCGGGGTTCAGCCGGTCGTGTCCCGCAGGGCCCGGCGGCAGAGGGAGTCGGCGCGGCGGGTGGTCTCCGGGAGGCGGTAGGCCGGGGTGAGGGCGAGCGTGTGGGCGCAGGCGTTGTCGAGGCTCACCCGGTGGCCGACGGAGACGAAGACCGGCTTGACGCCGTCGCGGGTGCGCAGGGCGCGGCCCACCTCCTCGGTGCCCGCGAGGAGCGGGGCGGCGCTGCCGCGCGCGGTGCCCGGGTCGTCGTGGGTGAAGGTGAAGGGGTTCTTCGCGACGCCGATCGTGGGCAGGCCGGTGAGGACGCCGAGGTGGGCGGCGAGGCCGAAGCGGCGCGGGTGGGCGAGGCCGTAGCCGTCGCAGACGACGAGACCGGGGTCGCACGGCAGCGCGTCGAGCGCGGCCAGCACGGTCGGGATCTCACGGAACGCGAGCAGTCCGGGGACGTAGGGGAAGGAGACCTGCCCGACCGCCGTGGTCTCGGCCACCACGTCGAGGCTCACCGCGTCGAGCACCACGGCCGCCGCCGCGACGACGTCGCGCTCGTCGTCGTAGGCCACGTCCACGCCGGTGACGTACCCGGTGCCGGGCGGTGGTCCGCTCTCGTCGAGGACCACCTCGCCCCGCAACTCGTCCTGCACGGCGAGGGCCTGCTCTTCGGTGGCGGGCCAGCCCGCCGGGATGCGTACGGTCGTCATGATGCTGACGAGCGTACGCATCCCCCATGGCGCGAAGATCCGGGGCTACTTGTCGAGGGCACGCTTGAGCTGGCTCTTGTTCATGTCCGAACGGCCTTGGATGCCGCGCTTCTTGGCCTCTTCGTAGAGCTGGTCGCGCGTGGGCCCCTCGGAGCCCTCGTGCGAGCGCTGACCGCCGCGCCTGCTCGACGACATGTCCCGCGTGGAGGTGCGGCTCGCGGTCCTGGACTCCCCGGACCGCGCACGCTCCTTGTTGACCGTCCGGGCGGCGATCTCCTTGGCACGCGACTCGCTCTCGCCCCGGTCCTCGGCGCTCTCCTTGATGTGCTCGTACTGGCGTTCCCTCTTGGGACTCGAACCGCGTGGCATGCGGATCACACTCCCTTCGTGATTCGAACACGCCACGGGTACCCAGCACCGCCGGAACAACTCCGCGGCGATCAGCTCTCCAGCCGGGCCACGCGCCCCTTCTCGCCCGCCGCCCAGCAGCCCCGGTCCGCAGCGCAGTCGACGGTGTCGTACGAGCCGGTGTCGACCGTGCGCCAGGTGCGGCCCCCGTCGGTGGTGACGTCGGTGCCGGTGGGGCCGACGGCGAGGGCGGTCGTACGGCTGTACGGGAGCCAGGCGACCCCGGAGCGGTAGGCGGGCGGCGGCTGCGCGGCGGGTTTCCAGGTGCGGCCGGTGTCCCCGGTGGTGGCCGCGGCCCGGGGGGACGGCTGGTCGGCGCGGTAGTCGCCGCCGACGGCGATGCCGTGCGCCCGGTCGCGGAAGGCGAGCGCGAAGACGCCACGGGCCGGATCGCCGGCCGGGACGGGGGTGTCGGCGGCCGTCCAGGTCAGCCCGCGGTCGGCGCTGTGCAGCACCCGCGCGCGTGCGGCCCCGCCGGTCGCGAGCCAGACGTCGCGCGGACCGGAACCGACCAGGCACTGCCCGCTCGCGGCGAAGCCTGCCTCTCCCTCCAGGGCCGCGGGCATGCCCTCGTTCGGCAGGACCGACCAGGACCGGCCGCCGTCCTGCGTGGACAGGATGCGGAACTTCCCGTCGACCGGGTCGCTCATGGCGAGTCCGTGACGGGGGTCGAAGAAGGTGAGGCAGTCGTAGAAGGCACGCGGGTCGGTGTTCCGGAACGACTCGGTCCATGTCGCGCCGCCGTCGTCCGTGCGGTACACGCGGGAGGCCTCCCCCTCTCCGATGGCGAGCACGACCGCCCTGCGTGCGTCGAATGCCTCGATGTCCCGGAACTGCAACTCCCGTGCGCCGGGCGGCGAGACGTCGCGCCAGGTCCTGCCCCCGTCACCGGTGCGCAGCACGGTGCCCGCGGAACCCGCCAGCCACGCGCTGTTCCGGCTGACGGCGGCCAGACCGCGAAAGCGCGCGTCGGTGCCGGTCTGCTTCGGTTCCCAGTGCGGTGGCCGGCCCTCCCCGTGCGCCTGCGCGGGCACCGCCAGGGCGGCGGCGAGCGCCACCGCGGCCAGGCCCGTCGCCATCGTCCGACTCGTCCGACTCATCCGCCTCGACTGCCCCAAGCCCCTCATGGCGGGCGAAGCTAGTGCACCGATCCGGTGCCGTCCAGATGGCCTCCGCGGGAACCGCGGGGCGGCGTCCGGTGTCCTCTCCCATGTCCCGGAACACGCGATGAGAAATCGATCACCTCGGTGATTGGGCTCGGTGACAGAGGTCACTCGACCCTCATGTGCACGGATCGGCCCGATCCGGCGTCTTCTGAAATGCCCGGCCTCAGTCATCCGGAATCCGTCCACCCGTCACAAGGGAGCAAGGCGTTGTCCACCGTCATCGAGCAGCCCGTAGAGGCCCGTCTCGTCGCCGCCGCGCCGCGGATGCCGAGCATTCCCGCCACGCTCCACTACGACCGTCGCGACCCCTTCGCCGTCCGTATGACCTTCCCCGCCCCGGCCACGCTGGAGGGCGTCGAGGTCTGCTGGACCTTCGCCCGTGAACTGCTCGTGACCGGGATGGAGGAGTCCGTGGGCTACGGGGACGTCCGCGTCCGCCCCTACGGCTACGAGCGGCTGGTCCTGGAGTTCCACGCCCCCGAGGGCACCGCCGTGGTGCATGTCCACACCGGTGAGGTGCGGCGCTTTCTGGACAGCACGATCGATCTGGTGCCGCTGGGCCTGGAGCACCACCAGGTCGACCTCGACCACGACCTGGCGCAGCTGATGCGCGACGCCTGCTGAGGCCCCGCGCCACGACGCCCGCTGAGGCCCCGCCCCACTCCCCGCCTCCACTCGCGCCGCCCCCTGAGCGGGCCGCGCGTTAATGCGTTGACAGCCTTCCGGTGCCCTCCGTACGTTGGTTCACGGTCCTGTTGCCGTCGATTGGAGAAGGACGTTGCTCGTCTGAGGTCCTGAGACACCGCGTCACACACCCCGCCGTATCCCGGCGCCCGCGTGTGTGCGTTGCGTGCGACCTCGGCGTCTGAGCCGTCCTGCCGGCAGCGGGTTCTTCCCCGCCTCCGTCCTGTCGCCCCGCGGTGTTTCGAACGCGTCGCCCCTGGCCGCTTCCCGCACCCGCGAGGTTCCTCATGTCTACTCCCCTCTCTCTCACCTGTACCTCCCTGTCGTTCGCCTGGCCCGACGGCACCCCCGTCCTGGAGGATCTGCAGGTCGCCTTCGGACCCGGCCGGACCGGGCTCGTCGGTGTCAACGGCTCAGGAAAATCAACCCTGTTGAAGCTGATCGCCGGGGAACTCACCCCGACCGACGGCACCGTCCGCGTGGCCGGCGAGGTCGGCTACCTCCCGCAGAACGTCACGCTCGACACCGGCCTGCGGGTCGACGAGACGCTCGGTATCGCCGCCGCCCGTGCCGCGCTGCACGCCATCGAGGCGGGTGACGTGGCCGAGGAGCACTTCGCGACGATCGGCGACGACTGGGACGTGGAGGAACGCGCCCTGGCGACGCTCGGACAGCTGGGCCTCGGCCACGTCGATCTGGACCGCACGATCGGCGAGGTCTCGGGCGGCGAGTCGGTGCTGCTGCGCCTGGCCGCGCTGCTGTTGCGCCGGCCCGACGTCCTCCTGCTCGACGAGCCGACCAACAACCTCGACCTGTTCGCTCGGCGCCGGCTGTACGAGGCCGTCGAGGCATGGTCCGGGGTCATGGTCGTGGTCAGCCACGACCGTGAACTCCTGGACCTGGTCGACCAGATCGCGGATCTGCACGCCGGCGAGGTCACCTGGTACGGCGGCAACTTCTCCGCCTACGAGGAGGCCCTCGCCACCGAACAGGAGGCCGCCGAGCGGATGGTGCGGGTCGCCGAGACCGACCTGAAGAAGCAGAAGCGCGAACTGATCGACGCCCAGGTCAAGTTGGCCCGGCGCAAGCGGTTCGGGCAGAAGATGCAGGACCAGAAGCGGGTGCCGAAGATCGTGGCCGGGGCGCGCAAGCGCGCCGCTCAGGAGTCCGCGGGCAAGCACCGCATCCTGCACGAGGAGCGGCTCGCCGGGGCGAAGGAGCGGCTCGACGAGGCGGTGGAGGCGGTACGGGACGAGGACGAGATCCGCGTCGAGCTGCCGTACACGGCCGTGCCCCCGGGCCGTACCGTCCTCACCCTGCTGGACCTGGAGCTGAGGTACGGCGCCCGGGTGAAGGGCGGGCTCGACCTGCGCGGGCCGGAGCGGATCGCGTTGATCGGCCGCAACGGCTCGGGCAAGACCACGCTGCTGCGGACGATCGCGGGCGAGCTGGAGCCGGTGAGCGGCGAGACGACGGCGCATGTCCCGATGCGGTTCCTGCCGCAGCGGCTCGACGTCCTCGACGACGAGCTGACGGTCGCCGAGAACGTGGCCCGGTTCGCGCCGGACGCCACCAACAACCGGATCCGGGCCCGTCTGGCCCGCTTCCTGTTCCGGGGCGCCCGCGCCGACCAGCCGGCGGCGACGCTGTCCGGCGGGGAACGCTTCCGGGCCGCCCTCGCCGCGCTGATGCTCGCCGAGCCCGCCCCGCAGCTGCTGATGCTGGACGAGCCGACGAACAACCTCGACATGGCGAGCGTGCGGCAGCTGACGACCGCACTGGAGTCCTACGAGGGGGCGCTGATCGTGGCCAGCCACGACCTGCCGTTCCTGGAGTCGATCGGGATCACCCGGTGGCTGCTGATGGAGGAGGGAGAGCTGCGGGCCACGACGCCGGAGGAGATCGAGGCGGCCGGCTGACTCGGCGGGTCCGGCGCGGACGACCGCGCCGGGCCCGCCTACCGCCGAGTATCTCAGTCGGGCCACAGCCTGGCTCCGGTGGTTTTGTCCTCGTGCGCCGGGGCTGCATGATGGCGGACCGGCGTCGCTTCACGGGCGCCGGAAAACCGTCGTTCGATTCGGAGTCACCCACGTGCCCAGCAGGAAAGCCCTCGTCCGCCGTCCCAGCCCCCGCCTGGCCGAGGGCCTCGTCACGCACGTCGAACGCACCGAGGTGGACGTCGACCTCGCGGTCGAGCAGTGGGAGGCGTACGGGAAGGCCCTGCGCGACCACGGCTGGGAGACGATCGAGGTGGAGCCGGCCGACGACTGCCCGGACTCGGTCTTCGTCGAGGACACCGTGGTGATGTACAAGAACGTGGCCCTGATCGCGCGCCCCGGCGCCGAGTCCCGGCGGGACGAGACCGAGGGGATCGAGGAGGCCGTGGCCGCGCTCGGCTGCTCGGTGAACTGGGTCTGGGCACCGGGCACGCTGGAGGGCGGCGACGTCCTCAAGGTCGGCGACACCGTCTTCGTCGGGCGCGGCGGGCGGACGAACGCGGCCGGGGTGCAGCAGTTGCGGGCCGCGTTCGAGCCACTGGGCGCGCGGGTCGTCTCCGCGCCGGTGAGCAAGGTGCTGCATCTGAAGTCGGCGGTCACCGCGCTGCCCGACGGCACGGTCGTCGGGCACATCCCGAAGATGGACACGCCCTCGCTGTTCGGCCGCTTCCTGCCGGTGCCCGAGGAGGCCGGAGCGCATGTGGTGCTCCTCGGCGGCGACAAGCTGCTGATGGCGGCCAGCGCGCCGAAGACGGCGGAGCTGTACGCGGACCTCGGGTACGAGCCGGTCGTGGTCGACATCAGCGAGTTCGAGAAGCTGGAGGGCTGTGTGACATGCCTCTCGGTGCGACTGCGGGGGCTGTACGCCTGAGCAGGTGATCCCTTCACGCTTCCGGCCCCGGGACCTGCGGCTCCACGGGGCCTTCGGCACGCCCGACGAAGCCTTGCGCCACCCCGCTGATCAGCACTCTTTACAGCACTCTTAACCTACGGCATCGTAACCTACGGATTCGTAGCCTACGATGCCGTAAGTTCAGGCCACCCGCCCGTGGCCGGCAAGAAGACAAGCCCCCTGTTCGTCCCCCTGGAGCACTTGTGTCGATCACTTCTCCTCACCTCGGCAGCCCGTCCAGCGAATGGACCGACGCGCGCCTGCTGTACGCGCTGGAGGAGGTCGTCGAGACGGAACTGAACCGGCATCTCAAGGTCACCAAGAACTGGATGCCGCACGAGTACGTGCCGTGGAGCGACGGCCGCAACTTCCCCGGCTTCTTCGAGGACGGCGAGGCCTGGGAGAAGGGGCAGTCGAAGGTCACCGAGGTCGGCCGGATCGCCCTCGTGGTGAACCTGCTGACCGAGGACAACCTGCCGAGCTACCACCACGAGATCGCCACCCTCTTCGGCCGTGACGGCGCCTGGGGCACCTGGGTGCACCGCTGGACCGCGGAGGAGGGCCGGCACGGCATCGTGATGCGCGACTACCTGCTCGCCTCGCGCGCGGTGGACCCGGACAAGCTCGAAGAGTTCCGCATGTCCCACATGGGCGAGGGCTTCGAGTCGGACAACCGGCACTCGATGCTGCACACGGTCGCGTACGTCGCCTTCCAGGAGCTGGCCACCCGCGTCTCGCACCGCAACACCGGCCACCACTCCGGTGACCCCGTGTGCGACCGCATGCTGGCGCGCATCGCGGCCGACGAGAACCTCCACATGATCTTCTACCGGAACCTGCTGAAGGCCGCGTTCGAGTTCGCCCCCGACCTCACCATGCAGGCCGTCCGCGACGTCGTCGTGAACTTCCGGATGCCCGGCCACGGCATGCCCGGCTTCGAGCGCGCCGCCGCGCAGATGGCCATCGGCGAGGTCTACAACATGCGCATCCACCACGACGACGTCCTCGCGCCCGTCATCCGCTTCCTGAAGATCATGGAGATCGACGGCCTCGGCCCCGAGGGCATGAAGGCCCAGGAGGAGCTCGGCCTCTACATGGGCGGGCTCGACGCGGAGGCCCGCAAGTTCGACGAGAAGCTCGCGGCGCGCAAGGCGCGGATGGCGGCTCGCGCGGGGGCCTGACGGACACGGTCCGGGCCGCACGGGTGGGGCAGGGGCGGGGCGGGGCGGATTCGAACCGACGTGTTCCGGTTCTGGAGACCGGCGCGCCTGCCTCTGCGTTACGACCCCGCCTTGCGGGCCACCCCAGCCCTGTGGCTCACCACTCCGCCTCCCGGTAGTCCTTGAGGAACACACCCGACACCGGGTCGCCCGCCTCGCCGCGCACGATCGGGTCGTAGACGCGGGCCGCGCCGTCGATGATGTCGAGCGGGGTGCGAAAGCCTGCGCCGGCCATGCGCTGCTTCTTCGGGGCCGGGTTCTCGTCGGTGATCCAGCCGGTGTCGACGGCGCACATGTGCACGCCCTGGTCGGCCAGTTCGGCCGCGCTGGTGCGGGTGAGCATGTTGAGCGCGGCCTTCGCCATGTTGGTGTGCGGATGGCCTGCGGTCTTGTTGCGCACGGCGAAACGGCCCTCGACGGCCGTCACGTTGACCACGTACCGGCGCCGGCGCGGCCCGGTGAGCAGCAGCGGCAGCAAGCGGTCGCACAGGAGCGCCGGGGCGAGGGAGTTGACCAGCTGGGTCTCCAGAACCTCCGCCGGGTCGAGTGCACCGAGCCGCGTCGACCAGGAGTTCTCCGGCGAGGGGTCGGGCAGCAGCCCGGCCTCGTCGGCCTCGCGCAACGCGACGGGCAGCGCGGCGGCCCCGTCCGGCAGCATCCGCAGCGGCGTGAACCCGGGTGCCTGGCGCGCTCCTTCGGGCAGCGCGTCGAACTCCCCGCCGGCCAGCAGCGCGTACGACTCCGGTGGCCGCCGTACCGTCTGGGCCGCGTTGTTCACCAGGATGTCGAGCGGCTCGCCCTCCTGGCGCAACTGCTCGCACAGGCCCAGCACCTGGCGCGGGTCCCGCAGATCGACGGCGACGACGGTCAGCCGGTCGAGCCACTTCTCAGCTCCGGGTTCGGCCCGGAAGCGGCGTACGGTGTCGTGCGGGAAACGGCTGGTGACGAGCAGGTCGGCGCCGTCGCGCAGCATCATCAGCGCCAGCTGGAAGCCGATCTTCACCCGGCCGCCGGTGAGCAGGGCACGGCGGCCGCTCAGGTCGGTGCTCAGAGCGCGTCGCGCGGTGTTGTCGGCGGCGCATCGCGGGCACAGCCGGTGGTAGAAGGAGTCGACCTGTCGATACGACGTCTTGCAGACATAGCAGTGCCGCGCCTTGTGGAGCACTCCCCCGCCGCCCGCCGCCGCTTGTGACAGCGGGGCGTCCTCGCGCCGCGAGGGGGCTCCCGTGGCGGTCGCGGCCATCACGGCGGCGTCCGCGGCGGACTTCTCGGCGCTGAGCGCCGTACGCCGCCGCTTCCATCCGTCGCGTGCGAAGGACGCGGCGACCCGCTCGGTCCTCAGCCGCACGGGGTCGTCCACGGGCAGCGCCCGCAGCCTGCCGACCGTACGGTGAAAGGCCGCCAGCTCCTCCTCGGTGATCCCGCCGCTCTCGCCCATGCGTGCCCCCGCCCGCGTGCCCGTGCCCCGTACCGCTGTCCCGGCCGCACCCACGCGGCCGTCGGACCCGTGGCACGGCCGGGCACCGCGGAAGGTGTCGAGCGCGGTGCGGACGGCCGGATTCGTACCGGGGTTTCGCCCTGCGGAGGCGGTGCGACCGTCTCCGCGCCACCTTTCGAACCGCGCCTGCGGATCCTATGCGACCGCCCGGGACGGGACCTACCGCTTTATCTCCGACCGGCTCACGCCGACGGGCGGTTCGCCTGCGGTCCGACGAGGATCGGGGCAGTGGGGGTGAGCGGGGGTTCCGGTGTCGTGGGTCAGCCGTTCTCGGCGCGCCGGAGCCGTAGCCTCTCCTTCTCGGACAGCCCGCCCCAGACGCCGAACCGCTCGTCGTGGGACAGGGCGTACTCCAGGCATGCGGTGCGCATCTCGCACATCCCGCAGATGCGCTTCGCCTCGCGCACCGAACTGCCGGGCTCGGGAAAGAAGAAGTCGGCCCCCGTCTGCGCACACAGCGCGCGCTCCTGCCAGGCGCTGTCGATCGGGGTGATCGTGTCGTAGTGCATGCGCAGCATCGTGCCGCGCGCCGAAAAACGTTCGATCAACGCGGCATCAACACGACGGTCCGGGCCTGCCATGGTCCCCGAGGCGGTGGAGCGACGCACGACGGCGCGCTGAGCGAGGCCCACGGGGAACGACGCCCTCGGCCGTGACGCGAGGCGGGCGATCGTCCCTGGACGGTGCCAGACTCGGCAGTACAGGACATGGGCCCTCGCACCCCCTCGGAGGAGCACGGCAATGCTCACCACCCGTTACGTCACCGGCGCCCCGAACTGGATCGACCTCGGCACCCCCGACATCGAGGGTGCCGCCGGCTTCTACCAGGATCTCTTCGGCTGGCAATTCCGGCCGGCCGGACCCGACATGGGCGGCTACGGCTTCTTCCAGCTCGACGGCCGCACCGCCGCGGCCGGTATGCAGAACCCGCCGGAACAGGGCCCCTCGTCCTGGAACGTCTACTTCCGGACGCCGGACGCCGAGGCCACGGTCAAGGCGGTCGAGCAGGCTCACGGCGCGGTGCTGCTGCGGCCCATGGACGTCGCCGACGAGGGCCGCATGGCGATCCTCGCCGACCGGGCGGGGGTTCCCTTCGGGGTCTGGGAGCCCCGTGGCAACAAGGGCCTCGACGTCGTCACCGACCCGGGCGCGCTGTGCTGGCTGGAGCTGCACACCCCGGACCTGCCCGCGGCCGCCGGGTTCTTCAACTCGGTGTTCGGCTGGGAGACCTCCGCGATCGACGCCGGCGGCGGCAGCTACACCTGCGTGAGCCCGTCGGGGACCGAGCCGAGTGCCATGTTCGGCGGCATCGTCCCGCTCGACGAGGACCGGGGCGAGGAGGAGTCCGCAGCGCACTGGCTGCCGTACTTCGAGGTCCCGGACCCGGACGCGGTGGTGAGCAGGACGCGGGAGCTGGGCGGCGGCGTCCATGCGCCCGCCACGGATCTCGCGGGCGCGGGGCGCTTCGCCCGGCTCGCCGACCCGTACGGGGCACGGTTCGCGGTGATCCGGAGCGAGCAGCCGCAGGGCTGATTCCCGCCCGTCGTCAGGTGCTCCGCCCGGATACCGGGTCCGGACGCCGTTCGGCCTGTCGTCATCTCATGAAGACACGAAAGTCTTGAGAGCGCTCTCAGTCATAAGTCTTGACGGCTCAACTTCCCCTGGGAACAGTGGGGGAACCACAGCAGGGGCCCCGTCCGCTGTGCCTCCACTCCCCCACGTCCCAGGAGGCCACCGTGATCTCCCGCCGTATCTTCCTGTCCACAACCGCAGCCGCCGTCGGCACGACCGCCCTCGGCGGCGCTCTCGGCACACCCGCCCAGGCCGCGCCCGCGACCTGCCAACTCGCCCTGCGCAACGCCTCGTTGCCGGGCACGGTCCGGGCCTACGTCACCGGGCACGAGCAGGCGACGGGCGCCTGGCTGCTGCTGCGGGCCGACGGGGGTGTCTACCGGCCCACCTCGCCCTCCGCGCCGCAGACACCGCTGCCGGTCGACTGCGCGATCCCGCTCGGCCCGGCGGGGTCGGCCCCCACAGTGCTGACGCTGCCTCAGATGTACGGCGCCCGCGTCTACTTCGTACGCGACAGCACCCTGCAGTTCTTCCTCAACCCGGGTCCGGCGCTGGTCGAGCCCGCCTTCGCGACGCCCGCCGATCCCAATTACGGCAAGACGTGGTCGTTCTGCGAGTTCACCTTCAACTCCACGCAGCTGTTCGCCAACATCAGCTACGTCGACCTGGTGACGGCCCTGCCGATCGGGCTGACGCTGGAGGGCGACCGCACGCACACGGTCGCCCCGCTGCCCGACGGGGCGGTGGACCGGATCGCCGCCGATCTGGTGGCGCAGTCGGCGCGGGCCGCCCAGCCGTGGGACCGGCTCGTCATCCGGGGCGGCGACGGCAAGGTGCTGCGCGTCATCTCACCGCAGAACCTGATGGCGCCGTACTTCGACCGGCCCGACCTGATGCCGTTCCGCGCCTACTGGAACTCCTCCATCGACCAGGTGTGGCAGAAGTACCGGGGGACGGACCTGCGGATCGACCTCCAGGGCGGGCGGGGCGTCCTCGCCGGCCGCGTCTCCGGCGACACGCTCACCTTCGCCGGCGGCCACTCGTTCACCAGACCGACCTCGAAGGACATCTTCACCTGCAACCACGGCCCCTTCACCAACAACCCCGGTGATTCCGACACCAAGAAGGCGCTCCTCGCCCGTCTCGCCGCCGGATTCAACCGTTCGATCATGCTCACCCACCCCACACAGCCGAACGGGACGACGACGGCCGACTACTACCGGGGGACCGTGACGAACCACTGGTCACGTGTGGTGCACGCCAACTCGCCCATCGGGTACGCCTTTCCGTACGACGACGTGCGCCCCGACGGCCAGCCGGACGTGTCGGGCGCGGCCCACGACGGCAACCCCCGCCGGTTCACGGTGACGGTGGGCGCCTGAGCGCTTCGCCGCGATCGCCCCTGCCCACGGGCCGGGGCGGTTCGCGGCGCACCGGCGTATAGCCCACCGGGCGTTGTTCGAGGAGGACCGGCTGCTCGGTGATCCTGATGGTGTCACCGGGCCGGACGGCGGTCACCGTGCCGTCGAGCCGGTGCACGAAGGCGAGGCCCGGTTCGGACGTGGTCATGGCGGTGCCGGAATCGGTCCAGCGGACGGTGGCCTCGTGACTCGGCCCGGACTCGGTCACGGTGAACCTGCATTCCCACACGTTGGCGCCGAGGCCCGAGGCCAGACCATGGCCGCAGGAGTGGATCCGGGCGTGGGCGAGCCATCGCTGCAGCTGCTCGACCGCCAGTGCCGCCCGGGTCGGCGCGCCGCCCTCGGCCTGCAGCACGACGGGGATCTTGGTGCCGCCCCAGTTGTAGAAGTACATGCGCTCGACGTTGGCGTCGCGGGCGTACAGCCCCACGAGGTAGAAGCGCACCGCGTAGTCGGCGGCGCGACGGCGGCTCAAGGGCTTCTGCAGGGGGATCTCGTACATGGTGCCGGTGTTCCACAGGCGTGGATGGACCCCGGCGCGGTGCAGGATGCGGTCGACGGTGCGGGTGAGCGCGAGCATGGTCTCCGGAGGATCGGAGGCCGTGCGCTGGTAGAGCTTGACGCCCGCGACGTCGCAGTGCCGGTATCCGCCGAGTTCCGCGAAGCGCTCAAGGACGTGGACGGCCTCCGGCTCCCACAGGCGCCCCATGCCGGGGCACACGACGGTGGCTTCCGGATCGGCGGCCCGGATCGTCCGGCCGGCTCTGCGGACCATCTCGACCAGCGTCTCCACGCTGCCGTTGTAGAACCGGGAGTCGTTCGCCAGCACCCACAACTCGTAGGCCTCGATGCGGCCTTGATAGCGCCGCACGAGGGCGCTCACGAAGGCGTCCCAGTCGGCGAGGCGGTCGGGCGGCGCGGCCCGGGAACCGTCGGCGTAGGGGCCGACCGGGCCGTTTGGACTCGCCCATCGCGGGGTGCCGCCCATGACGAACAGCGCGGGCAAACCGGCCCGTTCGGCACCGTCGACCAGCCGGTCGAGGACGTCCCAGTCGAACTCGCCGCGCCGGGGCTGGATGTTCGACCAGCGCGTGTCGCTGTCCCAGAGACGCACGGCACCCGTCCGGAACGACGGCATGGTGCCCGTGGTGCTGTTGATGGTGACGCCGAAGAGGGTGGACCGTACCGGTGCCGGGGCGCTCACCCAGGCGGGCCCGGGTATCCACTGTTCCGCCCTCCGGGGCGAAGTACCGTGCAGGGTGGGGCCGCTGCTCGTCGCCGTCATGGCCACCAGAAGGGTCACCAACGCGGCCGAGAGCGCGAACAGCAGCGAGCGTCCGCCGGGTCTTCGCGTACCGTCGGCGGGCCGCACGGCCGGCACGGGCCGGGCTCGTGGTGCGGATGGTGAGAGCGGCGGCGTGCTCGGGGGCGGACCGGTGGTGGGAGAGTCCGCTTCGGCGGGGGCGCCGACGAGGGCGGTGGCGGGGACGCCGGGCTGCTCGGGTGCCGCGAGGGCGCCGGCCGGGAGGTCGGCCGGGACGTCGGCCGGGGCATGGTCCGGAACGTGATCCGGGGAGTCGGCCGGGACGGGGTCCGGGGTGTGGACCGGGGTGTGGACATGGACCGGGACTTCGTCCGGGGCGCAGGACGCGGCCATCCACAGCCGGTACAGCTCGGCCATCTCGGCCTTGCCGGCGTTGCATGTCTTCGCTATGCGCTCGATCGTGGCGAAATCCGGCGGCACGATCTGTCCGGTGCAGTACCGGTACACGGTGGACTTGCTCGCACGGACGCCCTGGCCGATCCGCTGATAGCTGTGGCCACTGCGTTGCTTGAGGTCTTCGAGGAGGGCCCCGAGCTGCTTGCGATGCGACGCCTCGGCCATGCGGTTCCCCTGGTCTTCTGCCACAGCATCGGTCTGATACCGGGCTGCCCCCCAGCAGCCGTGCGCACAGTATGCGCCACCGTCGAACGCCGGTTCGCCACGACAGAACCCGTCCGACGGCGTACCCAGGTCGTGCGCCGAGGCCGCCCACTCCGGCGGAGGCGTTCCAGCGCTCGGCGTTCTCCCAGTACAGAGCGTGGACCGCGTTCCAGGCGTGCCAACTTGCCCTGCCCCTCTTGTCCTTCGGTTTCCGGCCACCGAAGATCTTCCTCGCCGGGCGAACCGGTGACGGGGGACACGCACCACGGCACGCTGCCGCGCTGACGACACCTGCACCCGTCCGTCCCGAGCGGGGACTCTGCGGAACGTGCCGCAGGACGCCGGGACATCCAGGGAGGGAATCCTGTTGAGGAAAGGCTTCGTATACGCGGTGCTGGTCACCGTGGCCGCAGCGTCGATGAATCTGACCACGTTGACCGGTCCGGCGGCGGCTGACACCTGTCCGACCCCGGGGTGCGGCGGTGAGGTCGACAACAACACCAACACCTACCTGTCGATCTCCAACTGCTGGGCGGACTCCTACGGCACCTGGGAGAACGGCGACAACCTGCCGTGCCACGGCAACCCGGTGCGGGTCGGCAACATGGAAAAGGCGCGGGTCTGGCTGTCCCCCGGGCAGCGGGAGGACAACTACTCCTACTTCTACGACACCGATGCCGTGAGGTTCCCGAAGGACTGCAAGACCTACTACCACTGGTGGGGCCAGTCGCGGGAAGCGAAGTCGGAGGACCGCCGTGGCAAGGACGCCATCTGGCGGAAGATCACCAGCGCCGACCACTTCTACTTCGACCGGGTCGTCTGCTGAGCCGGGGCTCCTAGGCGGAGGCGCGTCGTACCAGCGTGGTCGGGAGGACCACGCTGGTCGGCGCGCCGACCAGTTTCTGGCCCCCCTGTTCGCCGGCGACTCGCCGCTCCAGCCCCCGCAGCAGCAGCCGGGCCATCAACCGGCCCATCTCCTCGATGTCCTGACGGACCGTCGTCAGCGGCGGATCGGAGTGCTCGGCCACCGGCAGCATGTCGTCGAAGCCGACCACGGCGACGTCCTCGGGCACCCGCCGCCCCCGCTCCCGCAGCACACGCAGCGCCCCGGCCGCGGACACATCGTTGGCGGCGAACACCGCGTCCACCTCAGGACACCGGTCGAGCAGTGCCCGCATCGCGCGCTCCCCGCCCGCCGGGGTGAAGTCGCCCTCGACGATCAGCCGGGGGTCGGCGTCCACCATGACGTCCCGGAACCCGTCGAGCCGGTCCACCGCGGAGGTCTGGTCGACAGGCCCGGTGATGTGGGCGATCCGGGTGCGGCCGAGGCCGACGAGATGGCGTACGGCGTCCCGGGCGCCGCCCCGGTTGTCGCTGTCGACGTACACGGTGGGGGTGTCGCCGCGCGAGCCGTCCGCCCAGCCGGGCCGGCCGCCGAACACGGTCGGGACGCCGGCGCCCCGGATCAGGCCCGGCAGCGGGTCGTCGAGGTGCAGCGAGAAGACGAGCGCCCCGTCGACGTGCCCGCCGGCGAGATACCGGCCCACGCGCGCGTAGTCCTCCGGGCCCTCGGTGAGCAGCAGGACGAGCTGGGAGTCGTGTGCGGTCAACTCCTTGCTGATGCCCCGGAGCTGGAGAGCGAAGAAGGGGTCGGCGAAGACCCTGGTCTCCGGTTCGGCGATCACCACAGCCACCGCGTCGTGCCGCCGGGTGACGAGGCTGCGGGCCGCCTGGTTCGGTACGTAGCCGAGTTCGTCGACCGCCCTGCGCACCCGCTCGACCAGCACTTCCCGTACGCCCTCGCCCCCGTTCACCACCCGCGAGACCGTCGCCCTGGACACCCCGGCCCGCGCGGCCACGGCCTCCAACGTGGGGCGCGACGCTGTCTCGGTCACTTGGGAACTCTCCTCCGGGGCGGGTGCGCTCAGGATAGCCCCGGAGGGGGTCGTTGAGAGCGCTCCCTGATCATCGGCCGGTGCCCCGAAATCCCGTTGTGCGCGGGGTCGTCACTCGGTCGAGGATCCTCGGATGACCATGAGAAAGGCCCATGAGGGCTGAGCGCCTGTCCCCGTACGCCCGCCCCCCGCGCGCGTACCGCGATCTGCACCTCCGGCACAGCACGGTCGACGCCTTCGGCGGCGCCCACCGGCTGCTGACCGAGCACGCGAATCCCCCGGCGCCGTACGACGCCCTGGTCGTCACGGTCACGGACGGCTGCTCCCGCGCGGCGTGGCTCGGCCCGGTGCCGGCCCGTTTCCCGCGGCTCGGCTCAGCTCGGCTCCCTCCCGGACGGCGGCTTCGTCGTCGCCTACCGTCCAGGAGGAGCCGTACGTCGAGCGGTTCGCCTTCGAGGTCGAGGCGTCGTAGGGCGCGAACCGTTGCGGGCGGGCGGCCGACCTGCCCCTCTGTCAGTGGTCGTGCGCGGCCCCGGTCGAGCCGGACCCGCCCGCCGTGTCCAACGCCCCCGGATCGACGGCCACGTGCGGCTTGTGCGGCTCGTACCCCGGAATCGTGCCGTCCGTCCTGCGGACCAGGAACAGGCCCGCCATGCCCATGTCGGAGTGGCTCTGGACATGGCAGTGGTACATCCAGGCGCCCGCCCCGACCCCCTCGCCCGCGATGATCTGGAAGCCGAAGGAGTCGGCGGGTCCGACGATCTTGTTGTCGATGACCTGGCTGGGGTCGTCGGGGCCGGTGAGCATGCCGGTGCGGTTGTCGGCCCAGCGGTGACCGTGCATGTGGAAGGTGTGGTAGTACTCGCCGTGCGTGATGACGACGAACTCGACGCGGTCACCGACGGTGGCGTCGAAGTCGGGGCCGGTGTGGGCGGGCTTGTTGTTGATGCGCAGGTCGTTGAAGACGACGGTGACGGTCTTGTCGGGCAGCACATCGCCCTTGCGGCGGACGACGACCGGGCCGTAGAGGCCCTTGCGGACGCCGCCCGTGCCGTGTGCGGTGCCGACGGCGTGGTCGTGGTAGTGCCAGTAGCCGGCGCTGCCCGCCCGCCAGGTGCCGTCCGGACGGGCGCCGGGGGCGTGGGTGCGCCAGGTGTAGGTACGGGTGCCGCCCGGCTCGACGTCGCTCCTGTTCAGCTTGGTGCCGTCGCTGGACGCCTCGTAGTCGAGGCCGTGCACATGCAGACTCGCCGCCACGTCCATGGTGTTCTCGAACTCGATGTGCAGCGTGTCGCCCTCGTTGAGCTCGATCAACGGGCCCGGTATGGAGGCCTTGCCCTTCTCGAAGCCGTAGCCCATCTGCCCGTCGGACAGCTTCTCGGCGTACATCTTGATGTGCTTGACCTCGCCGCCCGCCGGAGCCGTCCTCGCCCGTCCGGCGGCGCTGGCGGCCTCGGGGGCGGTGACGGTCTCGATGGCCACGGACAACGATGTCGCGGCGGCCGCGCCGCCCAGCAGCACCCGCCGGCTGAACCCTCGTCTGCCCATCGCGTCCATGCGGAACTCCCCATGCTCATACGGATTTGCGGAGACGCGCCTGTGATCAACCTGTGTGACGGTAGCGGCACCCCAGCGGTTTCTCCACACCCAGGACAAAGTTCGCACCATTCCGGTCATAGGTCTTGGCGAGCCGCGCAAATGGGGGCTAGCTTCCATGGCGCTGTTGCTGTGACCGAGGAGGTGCCCATGTACTTACGAGGGTTGAGCGACACCAAGAGACGGGCCTGGGCGGCCACACTGACCGCTTCGGTCGTCACCGCGGGGCTCCTGTCGGGCCCCGCGGCCCACGCGGGCCAGGCGCCGGAACCGCCGCTGACAACGATGTCGATCACGTCGCCGCCGGGCGGGTCCGGACCCCGGGTGCTGATCTTCCACGGCTCCGCGGCGGCCGGGGACGAGTCGCCCGTCGTGAACGCCGGGATCGAGGCGATCGAGCGGATCGGCCTGTCGGGTCCGGCCTCCGAACGGTTCGGGGTGGTCGCCACGGGTGACGCCTCCGTCTTCACCGACGAGGACCGGCTGAGCGGATTCAACGCCGTCGTCTTCCTCACCGGCGGCGGTGACGTCCTCGACCCCGAACAGGAGGCGGGGCTGGAGACCTACATGGAGGCGGGCGGCGGTTTCGTCGGCGTCCATGACGCGGCCCGCGCCGAGCCGTACTCGGACTGGTTCACGGGACTGATCGGAGCCCGCCCGGCCGCGTCGAGCCCGGCGGGCGTACAGCGGGCGACCGTCGAGGTGGGCGACCGGCGGCATCCGGCCACCAAGGATCTGCCCGTGCAGTGGAAGCGGCCGGACAAGTGGCTCAACTGGACGAAGAACCCGTCCGGCACGGTGCACACCGTGGCCCGGGTCCGCGAGTCCACGTACCAGCCGGGATCGAGCGCCAACGGCTGGGACCACCCGGTGAGTTGGTGCCGTGACTACGACGGCGGCCGATCCTTCTACACCGCCATGGGCGGGACCGTCCAGGCGTACGACGAGACGGACTTCCGTACGCACCTGCGCGGCGCCCTGCTGTGGACCTCCCGCCTGGCGCGGGCCGACTGCAAGGCCACCATCGACGCCAACTACAAGGCCGAGCGGCTGACCCGGCCCAACCAGCCGGGGCAGAACGACCAGATCGGCGAGCCGCACGGCCTGGTCACCGCGCCCGACGGACGGGTCCTCTACATCGGCCGGGGCGGCGCCGACTCGTCCAAGCCCGTGGTCACCGACTGGAACAACCCCGACATCGGCAAGGGCAAGGGCGAGATCCACGTCTACGACCCGAGAACCAAGCAGGTCACCCTCGCCGGCGCGCTCACCGTCTTCGGCAACAAGGGGGGCGGCGACGAGCTGATCAAGGTCGAGGAAGGGCTGCTGGGCATCGAGCTGGACCCGGGCTTCCAGCACAACGGCTGGGTGTATCTCCACTACACCCCCCACTCCCGCATCGACCGCGAGACCCGCACGGCCGAGCGCCGCGTCTCCCGCTTCACCCTCGACCTCACGACGAACAAGCTCGACCTGGCCGGCGAGAAGACCCTGCTCACGTGGCCGGTGCAGATCCACAGCTGCTGCCACGCGGGCGGCGGGATGACCTGGGACTCCAAGGGCAACCTGTACATCGCCACCGGGGACAACAACTCCAGCGGGTTCAGCGGTGGTTACTCGGGCAACAACCCCGAACCGAACTACAGGGGCCTCTCGTTCGCCGACGCCCGCCGCACCGCCGGCAACACCAACAACCTCAACGGCAAGATCCTGCGCATCCACCCGGAGCCCGACGGCACCTACACCCTGCCCGCGGGGAACCTCTTCACCGGCAAGGAGACCGCCGAGGGCGGCGGCAAGACCCGCGGTGAGATCTATGTGATGGGCGTCAGGAACCCCGCGCGGATCTTCGTCGACCGGCAGACGGACGTCCTCTACGCCGGCTGGGTCGGCCCGGACGCCGGCGCGCCCTCGACGACCTGGGGCCCGGCGAAGTACGACACCTTCGCCGCCATCACGGAGGCCGGCAACCGGGGCTGGCCGTACTGCATGGGCAACAAGCAGCCCTACCGGGACCGTAGTCTGCCGGACCCGTCCAAGCCGCTGGGCTGGTACGACTGCGACCACCCGAAGAACGAGTCCCCGAACAACGACGGGCTCGTGAACCTGCCCCCGGTGACCGGCAACAACATCTGGTACTCGCCGCAGGGAGGCGCCCCCGACTTCCCCCGGGACGCCGGCGGCCTGCCCTCGTACAAGAACGAGGAGGCGACGTACCTGCTGCCGTGGCTCAAGGGCGGCGGCCAGGCCACGATGAACGGACCGGTCTACCGGTACTCCGCTTCCGGTGACAACTCGGCGCGCTGGCCCGCCTACTGGGACGGCAAGTGGTTCGTCGGCGACTTCTACGACGCCGACCAGCCGCGCCACGCGGTGGTCATGGACCCGAAGAACCAGGGCAGCGGCGGACTCCCGGTCCACGCGGAGTCGCTGAAGAAGATCGTGCCCGTCGGGGCCGAAGGCATCAGGAACCTCATGGACTGGAAGTTCGGACCGGACGGCGCGCTGTACGTCCTCGACTACGGACGCGGGTTCTTCACCTCGGACGCCAAGTCGGCGCTGTGGCGCATCACCTACACGGGCGGCGGTCCGACGCCCGCGGCCGACGAACTGGCGAGGAAGGCGGAGTGATGCGGGCTAGACACGTGTGGGCGGCCCTGCTGGCGGCCCTGCTGATGGTGCTCGGGCTCACCTCGACGCCCGCGTCCGGCCGCGCGGGGCAGGCACCGGCTCCGGACGCGGCCGTCCAGGTGCTGACCTGGACCGCCGGTGACGACATCACCAAGTACCTGACCGTCCCGCAGACCGCGGTGGCGGGCCCCACCACCATCGTCTTCGAGAACAGCAGGGCGACCGGCAACACCATGGGGATGCCGCACACCCTGACGTTCGACGTCTCCGACCCGGAGTACAACAACGACGTCCCGCTCAACATCCTGGCCAACCCCGGCGACGACCAGGGTGGCCGGCACACCACCGAGGTCACGCTCACCCCCGGCCGCTACCGGTACTACTGCACGATCCCCGGGCACGGGCAGATGCAGGGCATCCTCGTGGTGACGGAGGGCACCGGCGAGGACACCACCGCGCCTCAGACATCGGCCGAGGTCGCCGGGACGCGCAACGCGCAGGGCGCGTACGTCGGTTCGGCGTCGGTGACGGTGAGGGCGACCGACACGGGCGGCTCCGGGGTCGAGCGGGTCGAGTACGCGGTCGGCGACGACGGCGCCTGGCTGCCGTACACCACGCCCGTGGTGATCGACCGGGTCGGCACGCACAAGGTCCGCTACCGCGCGATCGACAAGGCGGGCAACACGGCGGCCGAGAAGAACGTCGGGTTCACGGTCGTGGCACCGCCGACGGACGACACGACCGCGCCGGAGACCTCGGCGACGGTGGCCGGCGAGAAGAACCCGCAGGGCGACTACGTGTCCATGGCGACCGTCACCGTCACCGCCTCGGACACCGGATCGGGCGTCAACACCATCGAGTACGCGCTCGGCGACTCGGGGGCCTGGCAGCCGTACTCCGCCCCCGTGATGGTGCACGAGGCCGGCACGCACAAGGTGCGGTACCGGGCCACGGACAGGGCGGGCAACGTCGCGGCCGAGAAGAACGTCTCCTTCACCGTCGTCGCCCCGCCCGCCGCCGACACCACTCCCCCGGTGACGGGCGTGACCGTCGAGGGTGAACGGAACTCCGCCGGCGCGTACCTCAGGAGCGCGAAGGTCACCGTCAGCGCGACCGACCACGGCGGTTCGGGTGTCGCCGCGGTCGAGTACGCGCTGGACGGCGGCCCCTATCTCGCCTACGCCGCGCCCGTGGTGGTCGACCGGGCGGGCACCCACACGGTGACCTACCGGGCGAGCGACAAGGCGGGCAACACGGCCGCCGCGCGGTCGGTGAGCTTCACCGTCGTCGCGGGCGGCGGGGTTCCGGCCCCCAACTGCGCCGAGTACGACGAGCGCTCGACGGTCTTCGTGGGCACGGTCGACTCGGGTGTGCCGAACCGGGTGACCGACAACCGGTGCCGCATCAACGAGCTGATCGAGGACGAGAAGGAGTGGACGTCCCACGCCCTGTTCCTGAAGCACGTGGACACCGTCCTCGACAAGTTGTTCAGGGGCGGGGTCGTCGACCTGCGCGAACACACCGCCGTGCGGGAGGCGGCGGCGGAGTCCGGCATCGGCAAACCCGGCCAGACCGAGGGCTACCGCACGATCCTCGACGGCACGGCCGAGTCGTTCGCCAGGTGGCAGCAGGTGGGCGGCGGTTCGTTCGAGCGGAACGCCGACGGCTCCATCACCTCCGGCACCACGAAGGCCGGGCTCGGCATGCTGTGGTTCCCCGAGCGGAAGTACGGCGACTTCTCGCTGCGCCTGCAGTGGCGCGACGACGCCCCCGGCACGGGCAACGCCAACTCCGGTGTGTTCGTCCGCTTCCCCGGGGTCCACGACCACCCGGAGGAGTCACGGCCGGAGTGGGTGGCCATCAAGTACGGCCATGAGGTGCAGGTCTTCGACCGGCCCGACGGCGACATGTACAAGACCGGGTCGGTCTACGGCTTCGACCGGGTGGGGCTCGCCGGCGCGGGCGTCACCCAGAAGGGCACCTGGAACGACTACGAGATCCGCGTGGTCGACCAGCACTACTCGGTCTTCCGCAACGGCGTCCTGATCAACGAGTTCGACAACACCGGCGGCCAGGACTTCGCCCCGCCCCGCGCGGACGACCCGGGCACCGACGGGCGCCGGTTCGCCTCCGGCTACCTCGGCCTCCAGGTGCACGGCACGACGGACGTCGTCTCCTACCGCGACGTCAGGATCAAGGAACTGTAGGGACGCCCGGGACCACTCCGGCCCGGCCCGTTGTCAGTGGCGTACGGCAAGCTGTGATCAGTGGCCGCCGTACGCCACTGCTGTGCGACGGGGAGGCTTGGTGCTCACGGGGATCGACGACGTCGACTGGGCGTCGCTGGGGCATGCGTACACCGATTCGGCGACGGACGTACCGGACCTGCTGCGGGGCCTGGCGTCGGACGACCCCGCCGAGCGGGACATCGCGCTGGACGGCATGTACGGCGCGGTGCACCACCAGGGGGACGTCTACGGCAGCACCGTGGCGTGCGTCCCGTTCCTGTTCGAACTGGCCGCGTGGGAGGGACTCGCCGACCGCGCCGCGATCGTGTATCTGCTGTGCAGCATCGGGGGCGAGGAGAAACCCGATCCGGAGGAGATAGGCGGTCTCTTCGAGGACGAGGAGGAGGACGCGGCGTACGTCCAGCCGTACCTGGACGCCTGGGAGGGGGTCCGGGCGCGTGCGGACGCCTTCCACGGGCTGCTGGCCGACCCGGACGCGGAGGTGCGCGCGGCGGCCGCCGAGGCGCTGGCCCAGCTGCACCCCGATCCGGTGCGGGCCTTCGCCTCGCTGAGCGCGCGACTGCCCCACGAGCCGCATCCGGAGGCACAGCGGGCTCTGGTGGACGCGGTCGGGGAGCTGGCCGTCAGGCACGGGGAGCGCCTGGCGGAGGAGGCGGGGCCCGTGTTGGAGGCGGTGGCGCAGTCGACCGACCGCGTCCCCGACGCACGGCTGAGCGCTCTGGATCACCTGGCGCGCAGCGCCCCGGACCGGCTGCCCGAGAACACCGCCGAGATCGCCATCGAGGTGATGCGGCACGCCCACGAGCGGAAGGCGGCCGCCGCCGGGACGGTCCGGCCCCCGGACGAGCGCCCCCGGACGGACACCCTGGTGTCGCATCTGCGCGAGCTGGAGGCCACGCGTCGCACGGAGGCCGACCACGACGACGAGACCCCCGACATCCTGCGGAGGCTCCATCGCGGTCTCAAGGACCGGACCGACATACGGTTCCCGCTGCTGCTGGACCAGCTCGGCAGCCCGGACCGGGAGCAGCGCATGCGGGCCGTCGCCATGTGCGGAGAGGTGCTGCGGGGGTGGCGGGCCCCGGACGACGAACCGGTCATCGCGCTCGCCCGGCAGCTTCGCGAGCCCGAACTCGCGCTGTGCCGGGCCGCGCTCGGGCAACTGCGCACGCTCGCTCCGATCAGCCGTGTCGTGACCGACGACGTGGTGGACTTCCTCACGGAGTTCGCGGAGCGCCGCAGAGGCGACGAGAACGGTCTGTCCTGGGACGACATGGCGTTCGGCAGGGCCATCGACCTGCTCGCGCTCCAGGGCGACGAGCGCGTGGCGAACGCGGTGCGGTCCGTGGTGGGCCGGCTCCCCGAGCTGCCCCCGCATCTCGAACGGTGGCTCGGGGCTTTCGACCGCGAGACCGCCGCCGAGCTGGGCCCCGTGCTGCACGAACGGCTCACCGCGCTCGGACCGGACGACCGGAGCACCGACGGGGACCGGCTCGTCGGCGCCCTGGGCCTGATCGCCCACGCCGAGTCGCTGGACCTGCTCGTCGATCGGCTCCGCGCGGGCGGGGACAGCCGGACGACCCGGTGGTGCGTGCTGCGGGCCCTGTCCCGGTACGGCGAGGCGGCGGCCGAAGCGGCGCCGCTGCTGCGGGAGTTGACCCATGGCGCCGGGTCCCCCGACACCCGTCTGGCGGCGGCCCATGCCCTGTGGGCGACGACAGGGGACACCGCGACGACACTGCCGGCCCTGCGGACCGGTCTGGAGT
Source organism: Streptomyces bottropensis ATCC 25435 (assembly GCF_000383595.1). Classification (NCBI taxonomy): domain Bacteria; kingdom Bacillati; phylum Actinomycetota; class Actinomycetes; order Kitasatosporales; family Streptomycetaceae; genus Streptomyces; species Streptomyces bottropensis. The sequence goes on from NZ_KB911581.1 coordinate 6,350,777, forward strand.
CCGACGACGCCTCCAGTCGTGACATCGCCCTGCGGCTGCTCGGCACCCTGGGTCCGGCGGCGGCGCCCCTGAGCGACCTCCTGCGCGCGACGCAGGGGACCGCACGTGCGGCGGTCACCCTCTGGCAGGTGACGGGCGACATCGACGCGGCGCTGCCCCGCCTCCTCCACCACTGGACCGCCGACCCGGGGTCCCGGCCGTCCCTGGCCGCCTGTCTCACCGGGATGGGCGCCGCCGCGGCACCGGCGCTCCCCCTGCTCCGGGCGGAGCTGGCGTCACCACGCCGCCATCACCACGACGGGTCGGCCGATCCACGCCAGGACATCACCGCCGACGAGGAGCTGCTGCGGGACTGCCGTCGGACGGTGGCCGCCCTGGAGCGCGACGCGGAGACCGACCCGGAGACCGACGCGGGGCGGAGCACCGGGTGACCGACCGGGTGCGGCGGCAACGACCCCGTCCGCGTCTCACGCCTTCCTGGCCCTGCTCGGCTGCACCCGCTTCGGCTCGCCCGGCATCTTCGGGTACTCCGGCGGATACGGCAGATCCCCGAGCCCGTGGTCGTGTTCGTCCCGCGCCGCCAGCTCCAGCAGCGCTTCCAGGGAGAAGGCGTGCTCGTCCATGTCGGCGTGGACATCGCCGACCTCCGCGAAGCGCGCCGGCATCGTCCCCAGGTCGAAGTCGCGGGGCACGGCGACGCCGACCTCGTCCCAGGTGAGGGGTGCGGAGACGGGCGCGTGCGGGTGGGGGCGTACGGAGTAGGCGGAGGCGATGGTGCGGTCGCGGGCGGTCTGGTTGTAGTCGACGAAGATCTTCGCGCCGCGTTCCTCCTTCCACCAGGCCGTGGTCACCTGTTCCGGCATCCGGCGCTCCAGTTCGCGGGCCACGGCGATGGCCGACCGGCGCACCTGGGTGAACGTCCAGTCGGGCCGGATCGGCACGAAGACGTGCAGGCCGCGGCCGCCGGAGGTCTTGGGCCAGCCGCGCAGCCCGCCGTACTCGTGCAGGACCTCGCGCAGTTCGTGCGCGGCGCGTACCGCGTCCGCGTAGTCGGTGCCGGGCTGGGGGTCGAGGTCGATACGGAGTTCGTCGGGGCGGTCGACGTCGTCGCGGCGGACCGGCCACGGGTGGAAGGTGAGCGTGCCGAACTGCGCGGCCCACACGACGGCGGCGACCTCGGTGGGGCACATCTCGTCGGCACTGCGGCCGCTGGGGAAGGTGATGTGGGCGGTGGGGATCCAGTCGGGCATGTTCTTGGGAGCCCGCTTCTGGAAGAAGTTCTCGCCCGTCACCCCCTCCGGGTAGCGCTCCAGCGTGGTGGGCCGGTCGCGCAGGGCCCGCAGGATGCCGGGTCCCACGGCGATGTAGTAGCGCGCGAGGTCCAGCTTGGTGAAGCCGCGCTCCGGGAAGAAGATCTTCCCCGGGCTGGACAGCCGTACCGTCCGCCCCGCCGCCTCCAGCTCCACCGCTTCGCCCATGCGAGCCACGGTAGGCGGAACGGAAGAAAGCCGCATACCGGGTGCATCCGCCGCGCGACACCCGCACCGCGGTCGCAGAATCGGAGCATGGATCTTCCGGTGATGCCGCCCGTGAAACCGATGCTCGCCAAGTCCGTGGCGACGGTCCCGCCGGACATGCACTACGAGGCGAAGTGGGACGGGTTCCGGGCGATCGTGTTCCGTGACGGGGCCGAGGTAGAGATCGGCAGTCGCACGGGGAAGACGCTGACCAGGTATTTTCCCGAGCTGGTGGAGGCCCTGCGGGAGCGGCTGCCGGAGCGCTGTGTGATGGACGGCGAGGTCGTGATCGTGCGGGGCGGGCGGCTGGACTTCGACGCCCTGACCGAGCGCATCCACCCCGCCGCCTCGCGCGTGAAGATGCTGGCGGAGACGACGCCGGCCTCCTTCGTGGCCTTCGACCTGCTCGCCCTGAACGACGAGTCGCTGCTCGACGTGCCGCTCACCGACCGCCGCGCGCTGCTGGAGCTGGCCCTGTCCCGTGCGACGGCCCCGGTCCATGTGGCTCCGGCGACCACGGATCGCGAGCTGGCCGAGCAGTGGTTCGAGCAGTACGAGGGGGCGGGCCTGGACGGGGTGATCGCCAAGCCGCTCGATCTGCGCTACCGGCAGGACGAGCGGGCGATGTTCAAGATCAAGCACGAGCGGACGGCGGACGTGGTGGTCGCGGGCTACCGCTTCCACAAAAGCGGGCCGGTGGTCGGCTCCCTGCTCCTGGGCCTCCACGACGACGACGGCGCCCTCCAGCACATCGGCGTCTGCGCGGCCTTTCCCATGAAGCGGCGCGCGGAGCTGGTGGACGAACTGGAACCGTGGCGCCTGGAGGATGTCCGTGAGCACCCCTGGGCCGCCTGGTCCGAGGAGGCCGCGCACGAGACGGCCCGGCTGCCGGGGGCCCCGAGCCGATGGTCGGCGAAGAAGGACTTCTCCTGGGTACCGCTGCGGCCCGAGCGGGTGGCCGAGGTCGCCTACGACCACATGGAGAACGGCGTCCGCTTCCGCCACACGGCCCGCTTCCGCCGCTGGCGCCCGGACCGCACGGCGCAGAGCTGCACGTACGGGCAGCTGGAGGAGCCGGTCACCTACGACCTGGCGGAGATCCTCGGCCCCGGCACCGGGCCCTGACGGGCGGCCGCGGCGCCGGGCGCGTCGCGGGCGGGGACGGCCCGTATCAGGGCTCCATCACGACCTTGATCGCCCCGTCCTCCTTGCGCTGGAACATCTCGTACGCGTGCGGTGCGTCGCTCAGCGGCACCCGGTGGGTGGCGAAGTCGTCGACGCCCAGGGGGTCGCCGTCCGTGAGGAGGGGCAGGATGTCGTCGGTCCAGGTGCGGACGTTCGCCTGGCCCATGCGCAGCCGGATCTGCTTGTCGAACATGGTGAGCAGCGGCAGCGGGTCGACCTTGCCGCCGTAGACGCCGGAGAGGGAGATGGTGCCGCCGCGTCGTACGAGGTGGATGGCCGTGTAGAGGGCGGCCAGCCGGTCCACGCTGAAGTGCTCGGCGACGCGCGCGCCGAGCGCGCGGGGGAGGTGTCCGGCCGTGTTCTGGACGAGCCGGGCCGCCGCGCTGCCGTGGGCCTCGGTGCCGACGGCGTCGATCACCGAGTCGGGTCCGCGTCCGGCGGTCCGGTCCTGGACCGCGCCGACCAGGTCCTTCTCGTTCTCGTAGTCCCGGAGGTCGAACGTCTCGACGCCCCGCTCACGTGCCCGGCGCAGCCGCTCGGGCACCAGATCGACCCCGAACACCTGCTCGGCACCGCGCTCCAGGGCCACCCGGCAGGCCATGTCCCCGATGGGGCCGAGGCCGAGCACGGCGACGCTGCCGCCGGGCGGGATGTGCGCGTACTCGACCGCCTGCCAGGCGGTGGGAAGGACGTCGGAGAGATACAGGAACCGGTCGTCGGACGGCCCGTGCGGCACCTTGATCGGCCCGAACTGGGCCTGCGGGACGCGCAGGTACTCGGCCTGGGCACCCGGCACGGCACCGTACAGCCGGGTGTATCCGAAGAGGGCCGCACCCATGCCCTCGCCGCTGCACTGGGTGGTCTCGCACTGGGTGGGGAGTCCGGTGAGACACATCCAGCAGGCACCGCAGGCGATCTGGAACGGCACGACCACCCGGTCCCCGACCGCCAGGTCGGGCACGCCGGCGCCGACCTCCTCGACGATGCCCATGGGCTCGTGCCCGAGGATGTCGCCCGGCGTCATGAACGGGGTGAGCACCTCGTACAGGTGCAGGTCGGAGCCGCACAGCCCGGTGGACGTGATCCGGATGATCGCGTCCGTCGGCTCCTGGATCACCGGATCGGGCACGGTCTCCACGCGTACGTCCCGTTTGCCCTGCCACGTCACTGCCTTCATCGCGCCCACACTCCGTTCCCTGCATCGGTCAGCAAGTTCCGCACGGGTACCCGACGCCTCCTCGCCGAACCAGTCAGAAACGAACCGGTATGGCCATTCATCAACGGATAAGCGCACAATCGAAGACACTATGGACGGAACGAGCACGGTACAGGGAAGACCACGCGCGCGGCGGGCGGGGCGTCGCGCGCGGACGGGGGCGCTGCTCTCCGCCCTGGCCGCGGCCGCGCTGCTGGCGGGGTGCACGGTGACCGGGCCGGACGGCGACGACGGACGAGGGCGGAGCGACGGCGGCCGGGACGACCGGACGAGCGCGCCGCCCGTGGGCTCCGTCCTCGCGGTGAAGATCGACAACGCCTCCGCCGCCCGTCCCCAGACCGGCCTCGACACCGCCGACATCGTCTACGCCGAGCAGGTCGAGGGCGGTCTCAGCCGCCTGATGGCCCTCTACGCGACGACGTTCCCGGAGAGCGTCGGCCCCGTGCGCAGCGCCCGCGAATCCGATCTGGAGCTGCTGCGTCAGTTCGACGAGCCGACCCTGGCCTTCTCGGGCGCGCAGGGCAAGCTCCTTCCGCTGATCGACCGGGCGCCCCTGCACGCGAAGACTCCCGGGGACGCCGAAGGCGCGTACTTCCGCGGCGACGAGAAGCCGGTCCCGCACAACCTGTATCTGCGCCCGAAGGAACTGATCGACCCCCCACCCGGCGCCGAAGCCCTGACCACCGGCTTCCGCTACGGCCCCCTCCCCGACGGCGGCACGCCCGAGGACTCCCGCACCGTCCGCTATCCGGCGGCCCGCTTCACCTTCGCCTGGTCGCAGGAGAGCCGTCGCTGGGAGGTCTCCATGGACGGCACCCGGGCGGTCACCACCGACGGCACCCGGGTCGCCCCGGCCACGGTCGTGGTCCAGCACGTGACGATCCGCGAGTCCCGCTTCCACGACTATCTGGGCAACAACACCCCGTACACGCAGACGGTCGGCTCGGGCCGGGCGGAGGTCCTGCGGGACGGCCGGGTCTTCGACACCCGCTGGGAGCGGAGGACCCCGGCGGACGGCACGGCCTTCACGACGGCGGACGGCAAGCCGATGCCCTTCGCGCGGGGCCAGGTGTGGGTGGTGTACGCGAAGGCGTGAGGCTACCGGGCGCCCGGCGGCTCGGCCGGGCTGCGCAGTTCCTCGGCCGCGTCGGCGACCCGTCGTATCAGCCGGAAGAACATGTCCTGCTCGTCCGGCGACAACGGTGCCAGGAACACCTGGTTCATCCGGGCCGTCCGCACCGTGAGCCTGCGGTGCGTCCGCACGCCGTCCTCCGTGAGCCGGAGCAGGAAACGCCGCCCGTCCTGCGGATCGCGCACCTTGTCGAGCAGGCCCCGGCGCCCGAGCCGGCTGATGACCTCGGACATGGTCGAGCGGTCGAGCCCCACCCGCTCCCCCACCGAGCGCTGGTCGAGCCCCGGCTCGGCGACGAGGGTGTTGAGGACCGCGAACTGCGGCGAGGTGATCTCCTCGGAGACCATCACGTTCCACAGCAGGTAGTGGGCCTGTTGCAGCCGTCGGGCCAGGTGCCCGGGGTGGGCGGAGAGGTCCACCGCGGCCATGTTCGCTCCTCGGCTCGGATGAGTCGGACACTGTGCGTCGGACGAGTCGGACCGTGCGCGCCACCGTCCGTGGGTCACCGACGGCGATGCGTACGTGCGTGACGATTCGTCCGTGCACGGCGATGCGTACGTGCACTGCAATTTGTACGTGCACGGCAATTCGTACGTGCACGGAATAATATCCGCCATCCGGCAGAGCCTGTCCAGATCCGCGCACACACGTGACACGGTCGTCCCACCAGGCCTTGACGAGGCGACCGACGAGTGGCAGCGTGAACGAAACTTCACCTAAATGCTCAGTGCCCTGATGAACTGGTTCACCGGGGGCGCGGACGAGAGGGGCCCCGCGGATGGACATGGTGGTCGCCACCGCCCCGGAGGCGGTGGCCGATGTGCCGGACGGCGTGACACGCGCCGTCGCCCCCGGCCATCCGCCGGACGCCTCCGGTGCGGGGCCGGCCGGGACGGTCTCCCTCGTTCCGGAGCGTCGACGCTCCGCTGCGGCGACGTGAGAAGACCGCGGACCGCAGGCGGGACCGGTCGCGCGGCTCCACGCGCCCCTGACGGGCGCGACATCGACCTTCACCCTTCGACATGAACGTCAGGAACCCCAGGGACAGCCCATGACCCTCACCCAGCACGACATCGACCAAGAGATCGCCGCGGAACACGCCGCCTACGCCAAGCGCGTCGCCGACGGCGCGCCCGTGGAGCATCAGCCGCGCCGGGACTACGCCCCCTACCGGTCCTCGGTGCTGCGGCACCCGAAGCAGCCGCCCGTCGGGATCGACGTCACCCAGGACCCGGAGCTGGTGGAGCTGTCCTCCCCCGCCTTCGGGGAGCGGGACATCACCGAGATCGACAACGACCTCACCCGGCAGCACGACGGCGAGCCGATCGGTGAGCGCATCACCGTCTCCGGCCGGCTCCTCGACCGCGCCGGGCGCCCGCTGCGCGGCCAGCTGGTCGAGATCTGGCAGTCCAACTCGGCCGGCCGCTACGCCCACCAGCGCGAACAGCACGACGCCCCGCTGGACCCGAACTTCACGGGTGTCGGCCGCACGCTGACGGACGACGACGGTCACTACCACTTCACGACGATCCAGCCGGGCCCGTACCCGTGGCGCCAGCACCTCAACGCCTGGCGGCCGGCCCACATCCACTTCTCGATCTTCGGCTCGGCGTTCACCCAGCGGCTCGTGACGCAGATGTACTTCCCGAGCGACCCACTGTTCCCCTACGACCCGATCATCCAGTCGGTGACGGACGACGCGGCCCGGCAACGGCTGGTCGCGACCTACGACCACAGCCTGTCCGTGCCGGAGTTCTCGATGGGCTACGCCTGGGACATCGTGCTCGACGGCCCGCAGGCCACCTGGATCGAAGAAGGACGCTGACCCGCCATGACGAAGATCGACACCAGCCGCCCGGAGACGGTGCTCCCGACGCCGTCCCACACGGTCGGCCCGTTCTACGGCCACGCCCTGCCCTTCCCCGGCGGCGGCGACATCGCCCCCGTCGGCCACCCCGACACGATCGCGCTCCAGGGCTACGTCCTCGACGGCGAGGGCAACCCGCTGCCGGACGCCTTTCTGGAGCTGTGGGGCCCCGATCCGGACGGCGACCTCTCCCGGATCGACGGCTCCATGCGGCGCGACCAGGCCAGCGGTGGCTTCCTCGGCCGCAACGGCGTGGAGTTCACCGGCTGGGGCCGCGTCCAGACCGACGCCAACGGCCACTGGACGGCCCGGACGCTGCGACCCGGCGCACGCGGGCGCAACGCGCCGTACCTCAGCGTGTGCGTCTTCGCGCGCGGCCTGCTGGTCCACCTGTTCACCCGGATCTACCTGCCGGGCGACGAGGCGGCGCTGAGCGCCGACCCGCTGCTTACCCGGGTGGACGAGGCGCGCCGGGGCACGCTGATCGCCGAGAAGCAGGGCAACGGCACCTACCGTTTCGACATCCGCCTTCAGGGCGAAGGCGAAACGGTCTTCCTGGAGTTCCAGTGACTTCTGCCGATGCCGACACCGGTCTGCTCGCCCCCGGGTGGACCGGTTCCCCGGCCGCGTCCTCGACCGGCGACACCGCCTACCTGCGGGCACTGCTCGACGCCGAGGCCGCGCTGACCCGCGCCCAGGCCGCGCTGGGGCTGGTCCCCGCAGCGGCCGGCCCCGCGGTGACCTCGGCAGCGGACACCGCCGCCTTCGACGTGACCGCCCTCGCGGAGCGGGCCCGCAGCGGCGGCAACCCGGTGATCCCGCTGGTCGCGGACCTCACCGAGGCGGTGGGCGACGCGTACGGCCCGTACGTCCACCGGGGCGCGACCAGCCAGGACATCATGGACACCGCCGCGATGCTGGTCGCCGCCCGCACCCTCGACCTGGTCCTGGCCGACCTCGGCCGTACGGAGTCCGCGCTGGCCGCCCTCGCCGCCGCGCACCGGGACACCGCGATGCCGGGCCGCACCCTCACCCAGCACGCCGTGCCCACGACCTTCGGGCTGAAGGCGGCGGGCTGGCGCTCCCTGGTCCTGGACGCCCGGGACCGGCTCGCGGTCGTACGGGCGAGCCTGCCCGCCCAACTCGGGGGCGCGGCGGGCACCTTGGCGGCCTTCACCGTCTTCCGGGCGACCGGCGCCGAGAACGGGGCCGATGCCGGGGCCGACAGTGAGGCCGCGGCCGAGGGTGACAGCGGGGCCGCCTCGGCGGGCTCCCCGGCCCCGTCGGACACCCAGGTCGACACGCGCGCACTCGTCGCCGCGTATGCCCGCGAACTCGGCCTGCGTGAGCCGGAGTTGCCCTGGCACACCCTGCGCACCCCGATCGCGGACCTCGCCGGGGCACTGGCCTTCGCCGCGGGTGCCCTCGGCAAGATCGCGGCGGATGTGCTCACCCTGGCCCGTACGGAGATCGCGGAGGTCGCCGAGGGCAGCGGGGGCGGCTCGTCGGCGATGCCGCACAAGGCGAACCCCGTACGGTCCACGCTGATCGCGGCGGCGGCCCGGCGGGCGCCCCAGCTGGCGGCGACACTGTACGGCGCGCCGGTCGCCGAGGACGAGCGGCCGGCCGGGGCGTGGCACGCCGAGTGGGAGCCGTTGCGTGACCTGCTGCGGCTGGTCGGGGGCGCGGCGCGGGACGCGGTGGACCTCGTACGGGGACTGCGGGTGAACGCCGGCGTGATGCGCGCCCACCTGGACCTCACCCACGGCCTGATCGTCTCCGAGCGGCTGGCGGCCGAGCTGGCTCCGGTGCTGGGCAGGGCCCGTGCCAAGGAACTGCTGACGCGGGTGGCCCGGCGGGTCCACACCGAGGGCCGCCCACTGGCCGAACTCCTGGCCGAGGAACCGGAGTTGCGGGGCCTCGACCTGACCGAACTCACCGACCCCACGCACTACACCGGCTCCGCCGGAGATCTCACCGACCGTGCCCTGGAGCGACGTTGACCGACTCGATGCTCAACCACCGCGCGGAGGGTCCGACTTCCGCTCCCCCGCTGCTGCTCGGCCCCTCCCTCGGCACCTCGACCAGGCTGTGGGACAAGGTGGCTCCCGAACTGTCGATCACGCACCGGGTGATCCGCTGGGACCTGCCGGGGCACGGCGACTCCCCCGCCGGCCTGCTCGCTCCGGGGGCGACTGTCGGTGACCTCGCCGCGCTGGTGCTGGCCCTGGCGGACACGCTGGGCGTCGAACGGTTCGCGTACGCGGGGGTGTCCCTGGGCGGCGCGGTCGGTCTGCACCTGGCCGCGCACCACCCGCAGCGCGTCTCGTCCCTCGCCGTGATCTGCTCCTCGGCCCACTTCAACGGGGCCCGGCCGTGGCGGGAACGGGCGGAGCTGGTGCGCCGGGAGGGGCTGGCGGGGCTCGCGGAGACCGCCGACGCGCGCTGGTTCACGCCCGGCTTCACCGTGCCGGAGCTGGTCGACGACCACCGCGCCGCCGACCCGGAGGCGTACGCCGCCTGCTGCGACGCGCTCGCCTCGTTCGACATCCGCGAGGACCTGCCGGACATCTCCGCGCCCACGCTCCTCGTCGCCGGCCGGCAGGACCCGGCGACGCCGCCCGCGCATCTGCGGGAGATCGCCGACGCGGTGCCGGGAGCCTCGCTCGCGGAGATCCCCGGCGCGTCCCATCTCGCTCCCGCCGAGCGCCCGGAAGCCGTCCTGGCCGCGCTGCGCGGGCACTTCGACGGATACGCGAAACGCGGTATGGAGGTGCGCCGCCAGGTCCTCGGCGACACGCACGTCGACGGCGCCCAGTCCCGGCAGACTCCCTTCACGGCCCGCTTCCAGGACTTCATCTCCCGCTACGCCTGGGGCGAGATCTGGACCGACCCCACCCTGTCCCACCGCGAGCGCAGCCTGATCACCCTGACCGCCCTGGTGGCCCACGGCCACTACGACGAACTGGCCATGCACATCCGAGCCGCCCGCCGTAACGGCCTCACCCCGGAGGAGATCGGCGCCGTCCTCCTCCAGACGGCCGTGTACTGCGGGGTGCCTGCGGCGAACTCGGCGTTCGCCACGGCTCAGCGGGTGCTGGCGGAGGAGGAGCGGGGCTGACCGGCCTGCCCGGAGCCAGGGCGGTGGCGGCCGCGCACTAGCCGAGCCGCTCGATCGCCTCCCGTGCCTGCCGGGCCAGGCCGTCCGCGCCGCAGGACTCGGCCAGGGTCAGCCCCCGGTTGAGTTCGGACACCGAGCGGATGGCAGTGCCGTACTCGACGCGGGCCGCGGCGTGTTCGTAACAGGCGGGCGAGGCAGCCAGGTAGGTGACTGCCTGGGTGTAGAGGGAGACCGCGGTCCGGCCGGTGGCGAGAGCCGCCTCGACGCGGAGTGCCTCACCGATGGCCGTGTCCGTGCCGAAGCGTTCGGCACGGCGGCGGACGGTCGCGGCGAGTTCGGCGGCGCGGCGCGGGTCCTCGGTGGCGAGGGCCCGGGCGAGGGCTCCGCCCCACGTGGCCGAGACGGGGTTGAAGTGGCCCCGGGCGGCCGTCGCCTTCTCGGCTGCCTCCAGTTCGTTGATGCCGTCCTTGGTGCGGCCGACGGCGAGGAGCAGCCGCCCCCGTACGGAGCGCGGTTCGGGCAGGACGATGGTGGACGGGTACGGCGGGGCGAAGTTGTACTGCTCGGCGACCTGCCAGGCCTCCTCGACGTGACCGCGGACGAGGAGCGTGTCGACGAGGTTGCAGGTCGTGCTCCAGTACAGGGGCAGTCCGCGACCGACCCGCTCGGCGAGCACCAGCGACTTGCGCAGGGAGGCTTCCGCGTCCTTGAGGCGGCCCCGCATACGGTGTCCGAGCCCGACATAGGCATGGGCCAGGGCCAGATGGCCGCCGCTCCATCCGTCGGACTCGTAGGTGCGCAGCGCCTCCGTGTACAGGCTCTCCGCGCGGTCGAGCCGGTCGGCGTAGGCGTACGCGGTGGCCAGCATCAGCAAAAGTTCGATGCCCCACTCGGAGTCGGTCCAGCCGAGTCCGGGCGCGAGGCGGCCGTTGACGAGCGCGCGGTCGCACAGTTCGACCACCTCTTCGGCGTTCTCGCCTCGTGTCATGGCGTCGAAGCCGCGCAGGATGAGCAGCGCCCGCTCGGAGTTGTCGCGGCCCGTACAGGTCGCGGCAATTGCGGCGAGCTCCTGGGAGTGCGTGGGAGGAAGCTCCTCGCCGGCGTGGACGCCCTCCCACATGTACCGCGCGGCCTGGAGCCGCATCCGCGCCGGTCCCGGCTCCAGTCGGGCGATCTCCGCGTCGACCGTACGGACGGCTTCGTCCAACTGGTCGCTGTGCACCAGTACCTGGGACAGGCGGAAGACCGCGTCGACGCGTTCGGTGCTGTCGAGTCCCGGTTCGGCGAGTGCCGAGCGGAGGTAGGCGACGGTGGTGGCGGGCGAGGTGAGCAGCGTGGCGCAGCCCAGTTCGTAGAGCACCTGGACCCGGACGTCCGGCAGGGGCGGCTCCTTCAGGGCTCGCTCAAGACAGCGGCGGGCGGCGTCCGGAGCACCCACGGCCAGGTGTTCCGTCGCGGCGGCCCGCAGTTGCTCGACCAGATCGGCCTCGCCGTCCGGATGGACTTCGATGAGGTGGCGGGAGGCCGCCGCGGCACCGCGTCCGGACTCGGTGACGGCTGTCGCGGCGACGCCGTGGAACGCGGTCCGGATGCCGGGCGGGATCGAGTCGTAGACAGCGGTGGCGATCAGCGGATGCACGAACTCCAGGTCTCCGTCGTCCACCTGACGGTTGGCCGGATCGGGCTCGGTGAGTATGCGGGCGGAGGTCAGCAGCTCGGCGCACAGCTTCGCCTTGGACCGGGGCAGGCTGGCGAGGCGCGCCACGATGTCCACGGTGATGCCGGTGTGGAGGATGGCCGCCGCCCAGGCGAAACGGGTGGCCTCGACCCCGAGTTCCTCGAGTCGGGCGACGAGCCCGTGGCCCCGCGCGGAGCGGTTCAGGGCGCGCAGTTCGGCGGCCGAGTCCTCGACCGGTTCCAGTCCGCTGTCCTTCACCTTGGCGAGGAGCTCCACGGTGTTGTACGCGTTGCCGCCGGTGACCGCCCACACCTCGCGGCAGAAGGGATCGTCGGCGTGCAGGCCGACCGTGGCACGGGTGAGCCCGGCGGTGGCTCCGGGGGTCAGTGCGCTGAGGGTGGTGACCGGCCGGGCCTTGGCGGCGATCCGGGCGAGGTGCTCGGCCCGCTCGCCGGAGGCCTCGCCGGGCCGGTAGGCCACCACGACCAGTACGCACATCTCGGTCAGGCGGTCGGCCAGGGCGGACAGCCACTGCAGGGTCTCCTGGTCGGCCCAGTGGAGGTCGTCGATCAGCAGGACGAGCGGCCACGCACGGCGCACGAGCCGGTTCACGGCGGCAACCAGGCCGTCGCACACCCCCTGCGGGTCGGCCTGACGCGCGGCCGGTTCCGCCAGGCCCAGTGCGGGTCCCGCGATGTCGTACCAGTCGCCCAGGTACTCGCGGGTCTCCTCTTCCATCAGTCCGAGCAGTCCGGGCTGAAGCAACTGGCGTACGACGTTGAAGGGGACGGACGTGATGGTCTCGCCGCCGCGTGCGTACCAGGCCGTGCAGCCCCGCTCCTCGGCGATCCTGCGGGCCTCGGTGAGGAGGGCGGTCTTGCCGACACCGGCCTCGCCGTTGAAGACCAGGACGCCACCGGGAGAAGCCTGGTCGACGCGCAGTTCGTCGATCGCCTCCTTGATGGCGGTGATCTCCGCGTCGCGCTCCCACAGGGAGGCCGAGGCTGCCGCGTCGGACCGCGCCTCCGTCATCCCGCTACCTCCCCAGGTCGCCCGAACGATGCACAGGTCATTGAGCGTAGCCCTCTGCATGGCGAAGTGGAGGCGGGTCCGGGCACGTATTGCCGAGTCGGGTGACATCGGGCGGCCGACGGACGACGCATCCGGCCGCCCACCTGTGGCGTTGAAGGTGATCGAAAGTCAACTGCCCGTGCTCAGAGGCTTATTTTCCCGGTTCCTCGAAGTAGGTGGGTCCGCACTCCTGTCGGAGACGGAACGGCCGCATCCGCCCCAGTCCGCCCCACCCCCCACCCCGTGCCGGCGTGGCCGGCGCGCAGGCCCTGCTCGCGGGCTCGGTGGGGCGGCAGGCTCGGCGACCGGGTGGGACGCCGCCCGGTGCTGATCCTGGTGATCACCCCGAAGACCGTGGCGACGACGTCACGGTGGCGCCGGAGCTGCTGGGCTGTGCCGGGGGTCGCCGCGCTGCGGTCTCCCTCCTGCCCTCCGCGGAGCTGGAGTCGTGGGGAGGGCGGCTGCCGTTCCGATCGGGGACGCCACTGCCCGATCGTGCAGTTGGCGTCCAAATCATCTGGTTAGTGAAGGAAACAGGCGATCAGTGCGGGAATTGGCCGACCGGGGCAGGAAATCGGCCCGCGGGCGCGCCGATAGGCGTCCCCTCTCATCCGGTTTTCACTCCGGCCTCATACGGTTGCACCATGACGCAGGCAACTCCTCCCGGCTGGTACCCCGACCCCGGCCAGACAAGTGACGCGCCCGCCACCGAGCGCTGGTGGGACGGCAAGGCGTGGACGGACCAGATCCGGCCCGTGGGCTCGGCCGCGGGGTTCGGGCCTCCGGCCTATTCGCCAGGTGGCGGGCCGTACCCGCCGGGTGCGGGACCGTACCCGGCGGCGGCCGGCTCCTACCCGTCGGCGGCCGGGGGGTACCCGGGGTATCCCGGGTACCCGGCGCCCGCCCCCCGGCGGGGCCTCCGTATCGGGATAGCCGTCGCCGTGGCGGCCGCGGTGCTGGTCAGCATCGGAGTGGGGGTGTACGCGCTGGCCGGCGACGACGGTGGCAGCGAGGGCAGTACGACGTCCCAGGGCTCCGGCGGGCAGAACGGCCGGGGCGACGACGGCGGCGGTGACGACGGCGGCCGGGGCGGACCCGGTGGGTCCGGCGGGTCGGACGGCCGGACCCCCGGGCCGGACGGCTCCGGGCAGCCCCCGCAGGTCGAGGACGGGTACGCCACCGACACGACCAGCGGCATCAGCCTCCCCGTGCCCGAGGGCTGGCTCGGCGGGCCCCTGCAGTCCGGTGCGCAGGTGACGACGGAGGCGTCGTACAAGTGCCCGGCCGACGCCACCAAGACCTGCACCCGCGGCGGCGCCTACTCCTCGCCCGCCGAACTGCTGAAACTGAAGGCCACCACGGCCGAGGCGGCGGCCAAGGAGGACATCTCCCAGGCCGCCGAGGACGCCTACGGCACCGAGGGCTACGGGAAGATCACCTCCCACCAGGAGCTGGCGTCCAAGGCGGTGACCGTGGCCGGCGAGAAGGGGTACTACGTCCGCTGGAAGGTGGTCACGGGCAAGGGCGACGACGGCTATGTCGAGTCGCTGGCCTTCCCCTCCCCGGCCGACTCCGCCCGGCTCGTCGTGGTCCGCTTCGGCGTGGACGTGAGCGACAAGGCACCCAAGCAGTCGGTCATCGACGAGATCACCAAGGGCATCAAGAAGGCGTCGATCAGCGGGGGCGGCAGCGGTCAGGGCGTGTGATTCTTCGCACCCCCACGCCCACCCCCGCACCCACCCCGTGCCACGCTCCGTCCGCCGGGCGGAGAAGGCGGCCGGGCGGGGTTCCTCTCCGCTCCAGAGGAACCCCACCCGGCCGGGGTGCGCGCCGCCCCCGTCCCCACGGTGCGGCGCGATCAGGTCGTCGTCCGGATCGGTGCCAGGACGGCGGCCTGAGTCTCAGGCGAGGCCGAGCGTGGGCAGCACGGCGGCCTCCATGAACTTGATGATGTACGTCTCGTCCGCCTCCTGGCCGTCCAGGACCGGGCGTGCCCGCAGGACGCCGAAGATCTGCGCCGGGACGAACTCCAGCGCCGGATGGTCCGCGGCGACCTCGCCCCGGGCCACCCCCCGGGCGATCATCGTGCGGAGCGCGTCGATCTCCGGCTCCACCAGCGCGTCCCGCAGGGCGGTCCGCAACTCGTCGTCCTGCACGGCGGCGTGGCCGAGCGCCTGGAACAGCCGCCCCTCCAGCACATAGCCCGCTCCCGCGTGCCGGGCGACCTCGCGCAGGTCGCCCGCGAGGGTGCCGGTGTCGATCCCGGCGAAGCGGACACTGCGGCGCGCGCGCAGCGCGGCCGCCACGAACTGCGGCTTCGTTCTCCACTGGCGGTAGAGCGTCGACTTGCTGCACCGCGTGGTCGCGGCGACGCCCTCCATGGTCACCGAGTCGTAGCCGCACTCGCGGACCTGTTCGAGCACAGCGTCGAAGAACTCCTGCTCACGCTCGGGTGTGAGTTTGGAGCGGCGCGAGGCTACGGCCGTCTCCGGCCCCTCCGCTGCCTGCGACGTCATGACTCGTGTCTCCTTCGGTCGTCCCCAGCCGAAAGGCCTGTCGATACGCCACTGTACCGGAACGCCGACGTATCGGTACAGTGCCGTATCGATACCCATCCGTTTCGGTACAGTGGCGTATCGGTACACTCTCGTATCGGTACTTACGCGTATCGGTACCACCGCGTATCGATCGTCCGTACCGCCAGGAGAAGCCAGCGCCACCGGCGCCGTCAGGGAAAGGGCCGGGGATGGAATGCCACACCGAGCCTGTGGAGGAGCGGGCCGCCGCGACAGCGCGTCCGCCGCTCGTCCGTGAGTTCCTGCTCGTCGCAGGGCTCTTCCTCGTCTACAAGTTCGGCCGGACGCTGGCCGACGGCCACACCGCCGAGGCCTACCGCAACGCCCACCTCATGTGGGACTGGGAACGGCTCCTGCGTCTACCGGACGAGGGCTCCGTCCAGTCCGCGCTGCTGCACGGCGACACGCTGGTCCACCTGGCGAACGTCTACTACGCGACCGTCCACTTCCCGGCCACCGTGGCCTTCCTGGTCTGGCTGTACCTGCGGCGGCCCGCGCACTACGTCTGGGCGCGCCGGATCCTCACCGCCCTCACCGCCGCCGCCCTGCTGCTCCACCTCACGTTTCCGCTGGCCCCGCCGCGACTGCTGGACGTCGCCGGTCTCGTGGACACCGGACAGGTGTACGGGCCGACGGTCTACTCGGCGGCGCCTACGACCGATTCCCTGGCGAACCAGTTCGCGGCGATGCCCTCGCTGCACTTCGGCTGGGCGCTGATGGTGGCGATCGGCCTGATCGCCGCGACCCGCTCCCGGTGGCGCGTTCTGTGGCTGCTGCACCCGCTGGTGACCCTGGTCGTCATAGTCGGCACCGCCAACCACTACTGGCTGGACGCGATCGTGGCGGGCACCTTGCTGGCCGCCGCCCTCGCCGTGATCCCCCTGCCGCACCGGACGGTCACCACCGCCGGGCAGCACTCAAAGTCCCTCGCTCCGGTCGAGGAGCCCGTCCTGGTGGGAGCGGGCCGATGAACGCCACCCTGGTCGCCGTCGCCCTGTCCCTCGTCTCGGCCGTCGCCTACGCGGCCGCCGCCGTGGCGCAGGAGAGGCTCGCCTCCCGGGGCGCCGCCACGGGCGTCGGGCGGATGCTCGCCAGCGGTGCCTGGTGGGCCTCGGTGGCGCTCAACGCGGGCGCCGCGCTGCTGCACGTCGTGGCCCTCAAGTACGGCCCCCTCACCGTGGTCCAGCCCCTGGGCGCGCTCACCCTCGTGGCGGCGGTGCCGCTCGGGGCCCGGCTGGCCGGACGCCGGGTCACCGCGACGGAGTGGCGCGGCACGGCCCTCACGCTGGCGGGACTCGCCGCGATCCTGATCGCCGCGTCCGGGCCCGCCCCCGACGACGTGCTGAGCGTCCCGGAGGCCGTCGCCGTGGCCGGCGCGACCGCCGCCCTCATCGGCTTCCTCTCCCGTCCGGGCACCAGGCCCGGACTGCGCCACGCCGGCGCGTCCGGCATGGCTTCGGGCGTCGCCTCGGCGCTCACCCAGACCGTCACGGTCGCCGCCACCGACCGCTCCGGCTCCCTCCTCGACGCCGAGGTCGTCGTGGTGGCCCTCCTGGTCGCCACGTTCGCGGTCGGCGGCCTGCTGCTGTCCCAGACGGCGTACCGAGGGGGTCTGGGCGGGCCCCTCGCGGTCGTGACCCTGGCGAACCCCCTGGCCGCCGCCATGATCGGCCTCACCCTCCTCGGCGAGGGCCTGCGGGGCGGCGTCGCCGGGGTGTCGCTCGCCGTCGCGGGAGCGGCACTCGCGGCGCGGGGCGTGGTGCTGCTGACCCGGGTGACCGGGCAGGCCGAGGTCCGGCCGACGGACCCCGCGCCCGTGGACGAGGACCACCCGGTCGCGGCCGTACTGGCCCTGGAACCCCACCGCGCCCCGGCGGAACCGTCCCTGCTCCCCCGCACGGTGCCCGGGCACCTCACTCCCCTCTGAAGCGGACGGGGAGGAGGCGCCCCGGCGACCACCGACACACCAGCGCACACCGAGACACCGGCACCCACCGGCGACCACCGGCGCCGCCCGGGAGCTACCGGGCGGCGCCCCGCCTACCGCCGCCCCAGCGCCGGATCACTCACCCCGGCCCGGCCGTTCTCCACGTGCCCGGCGAACCTCCGCAGGAAGCCCCCGTCGGCGGTGACGGTCAGGTCGTACCAGCGGCGGCTCGACGCCAGGTCGAAGACCTCGCGGACTCGCGCCCCGGCCCGCACCCTGACCGAGCGGGACCGGCCGCCGTAGGCGCTCGCGACCTTCAGGGTCACGGTGCCGGCGCCCTTGTTGGTGAAGGTCAGCTCCACGTCGTCGCCGGTGTGCCGGGCGGTCACCTCCGGCCCGGCCTTCCCCGCCTCCCCCGGTCCCGCGAAGGCCCGCAGGAAGCCGTTGGGGCCGTGCACGGTCAGGTCGTACGAGCCGCCGGAGTACGCGGAGTTCCATGTGTCCGACACGGTCTTGCCCGCCTCGGTGGTGTACGTCCACGGTCCGTCCGTACGGTTCCCGGAGGTGACGAGGAAGGCCGCTCCCGCCCTGCCGCCGGAGGCGAAGGTGAGCGTGAGGGTCCCGGCCTTGGGGTCGACCGCGCCGTCCACCCTGGGCGCGTACTTCAGCGGCCGGGCCGGGCGCACCCCGCGCTCCTGCCTCGGCATGCTGGGGTCGCCCGGCACGGCCGGCTTGTAGTCGGGGTGCCGCTCGCGGTCCTGCGGCTCGTACTCGTCGGTGTCCGGCAGCGCGGCGGGCCGGCTGTCCTTGCGGGAGAAGTCGAACGCGGCGGTGAGGTCACCGCAGATAGCCCGCCGCCACGGCGAGATGTTCGGCTCCCGCACCCCGAACCGGCGCTCCATGAACCGCAGGATCGAGGTGTGGTCGAGGGTCTCCGAGCAGACCCAACCGCCCTTGCTCCAGGGGGAGACGACCAGCATCGGCACGCGCGGTCCGAGCCCGTACGGACCGGCGACATGGTTCGCGCCGCCCGCGAAGAGGTCCGGGCCGACGTCGACCGTCGACCTGCCGCGGGAGGCGTCGCGCGGCGGGAGCGGCGGCACGAGGTGGTCGAAGAACCCGTCGTTCTCGTCGTAGGTGATGAACAGGGCCGTCTTCGCCCAGACCGCCGGGTTGGAGGTCAGCGCGTCGAGGACCTGGGAGATGTACCAGGCGCCGTAGTTCGAGGGCCAGTTGGAGTGCTCGGAGAACGCCTCGGGCGCGGCGATCCAGGAGATCTGCGGCAGCCTGCCCGCCTTCACGTCGGCCCTCAGCCGGTCGAAGTAGCCGTCGCCGGCCTTGGCGTTCGTCCCGGTGCGGGCCTTGTCGTACCAGGGGTCACCGGGCTTGGCGTTGCGGTACTTGTTGAAGTAGAGCAGCGAGTTGTCGCCGTAGTTGCCCCGGTAGGCGTCCGCTATCCAGCCCCAGGAGCCGGCCGCGTCCAGGCCGTCACCGATGTCCTGGTAGACCTTCCACGAGACACCGGCCGCTTCGAGCCGCTCGGGGTAGGTGGTCCAGTCGTAGCCGACCTCGTCGTTGCCGAGGACGGGGCCGCCGCCCTTGCCGTCGTTGCCCGTGTACCCCGTCCACATGTAGTAGCGGTTGGGGTCGGTCGAGCCGATGAACGAGCAGTGGTAGGCGTCGCAGACGGTGAAGGTGTCGGCGAGGGCGTAGTGGAACGGGATGTCCTCACGGGTCAGGTACGCCATCGTCGTGGTGCCCTTGGCCGGCACCCACCTGTCGTACTTGCCGCCGTTGTAGGCGGCGTGCCCGTCCGGCCAGCTGTGCGGCAGGCCCTCCAGGAACTGCATGCCGAGGTCGTCGGCCTCGGGGTGGAAGGGCAGGACGTCCTTCGTGCCGTCCGACTGGTGCCAGACCGACCTGCCGTTGTCCAGCGTCACCGGATGGGGGTCGCCGAAGCCCCGTACGCCTCTGAGGGCGCCGAAGTAGTGGTCGAAGGACCGGTTCTCCTGCATGAGGACGACGATGTGCTCGACGTCCTCGATCGTGCCGGAGCGGTGGTGCGCGGGCAGTGCCGCGGCCCGCTGGATGCTGGCCGACAGTGCGCTGAACGCCGTTGTGGCGCCCGCTACCTGGAGGAATCGCCGCCGGTTGACTTCAGGCATGGGTGGATGACCTCTTGTCCTGACGTGGTGCGTCGGATGTGACCTGCGCGCAAGGAATGGTCCAAGAGGAACCAACACCGGGGAAGGGCCCGTGGCGCGGGTGTGACGCGGGGAGGGCCGCCGTGCGAACAGCGGCGGGCGGGCGGCCCTCCTTCGGGCAAAGCCGGGTGCGGCGGGCTTCCGTCTGACGGAAGGGGTATTGCCCGGTCCCGGGCGCGCTCAGGAATGTGGTGGCACGCGGAGTGACGTGGCTCCGCGGTCAGGGTTCTCAGGGACGGGATCGCCATGCCTCACATGACCGCCTTCGCCAGGAATCAGTGGTACGTCGCCGCCTACGCCGAGGAGGTCGGGCGGGAGCTGCTCGGACGGACCGTCCTGGGTGAGCCGCTCGTGTTCTACCGGACCGAGGAGGAGGGGACGCCGGTGGCGCTGCACGACCGGTGTGTGCACCGCCGCTACCCGCTCTCGGAGAGCGGGCTGGACGGGGACCGGATCGTGTGCGGCTACCACGGGTTCACGTACGACACGACGGGCGCCTGCGTGTACGTGCCGGGGCAGAAGCGGATCCCGCGGACGGCGCGCGTGGCCTCGTACCCCGTGGTCGAACAGGACTCGCTGATCTGGGTCTGGATCGGCGACCCGGCGCTCGCCGACCCGCAGACCATCCCGCGCGCCCGGCACCTGGCGGCCCCCGGCTGGACCACCGTGCGCGGCATGGAGCCGATCGACGCCGACTACGGGCTCCTCGTCGACAACCTGCTCGACCTGTCCCATGAGACCTATCTGCACGGCGGCTACATCGGCACCCCCGAGGTCGCCGAGACGCCGATCACCACCGAGGTCGACGAGGGCGCCGGTGTGGTGCGGGTGAGCCGGCACATGGACGACGCGGAGTGCCCGCCGTTCTACGCGAGGTCGACCGGCATCGAGGGCCGGATCACCCGCTGGCAGGACATCGAGTACTTCGCGCCCTGCCTGTACCTGCTGCACAGCCGCATCGCCCCCGTCGGCGTGCTCCCCGAGGCGGACGGCAGCGACCCGAACGGCTTCCACACCGAGATCACCTACGCGATCACCCCGTCCTCGGACGGCAAGGTGTACGACTTCTGGATGGTCTCGCGGGACTGGGCGACCGAGAGCGAGGAGGTCACCGGGTTCCTCAGGGGCAACAACCACACGGTCGTCATGCAGGACGTCGTCGCGCTGAACCTGCTCCAGGAGACGCTGGGCACCGAGCGCACCGGCTACCAGGAGCTGAGCATCAACATCGACACCGGTGGGCTGGCCGCCCGCCGCATCCTGGCCCGGCTGGTCGAGCAGGGCGAGAAGCCGGTGGAGAAGGTCCAGTGAGCACGTCGCCCACCCACCGGACCGGAGAGGTCTACCGCGTCGACTGGCTGCCGGGCACGGACATCCTGCACGGCACCTGTCACTGCGGGCGCGAGCACACCGCGCAGGACCCCATCGAGATGTGGGAGTGGATGCTCGCCCACCCCCAAGGACACGAGCCGCAAGGGACCACGTCATGACCCCGTCCCCCTCGCCGTCGCCCGCGTCGCCCGCATACGAGGCCGAACTGGTCGTCGAGACCCGGGAGTTCGCGGCTGACGGTGTGCTGACCCTGACCCTGCGGCATCCGCTCGGCGAAGAACTCCCGGCCTGGGAGCCGGGCGCGCACATCGACGTGCTGCTGGGGCCGGAGCTGGAGCGGCAGTACTCGCTGTGCGGTGACCCGGCGGACCGCGGGGTCTGGCGGATCGGCGTCCTGCGCGAGCCCGACGGACGCGGTGGATCGGCTTACGTGCACACGGAGTTGGCACGGGGCGACAAGGTCCGGGTGCGCGGGCCGCGCAACAACTTCGCCCTGGAGCCGGTGCCCCGGTACCGGTTCGTGGCCGGCGGCATCGGCATCACCCCCATCCTGCCGATGCTGGCGGCGGCCGAGGCGGCGGGCGCGGAATGGTCCCTGCTGTACGGCGGGCGCAGTCGTGAATCCATGGCTTTCCAGGCCGAGTTGGCCGTGTACGGGGACCGGGTCACCGTCGCCCCGCAGGACGAGACCGGGCTGCTCGACCTCGGGTCCGTGCTGGACGGCCTGCCCGAGGACGCGCTCGTCTACTGCTGCGGGCCGGGCGCCCTGCTCGACGCGGTCGAGGCGCGGTGCCCGGGGAAGGCGTTGCGGATCGAGCGGTTCCGGCCGAAGGAGCGGGAGGCGGGTCCCGACAGCGAGTTCGAGGTCGTGCTGGAGCGGACCGGGAAGACCGTCACGGTGCCCGTGGGGGTCTCCGTGCTCGACTCCGTGCGGGCCGCCGGGGTCGAGGTCCTGTTCTCCTGCACGGAGGGCACCTGCGGGACCTGTGAGACGGACGTTCTGGAGGGCACCCCCGACCACCGCGACTCGGTGCTGAGCGACGACGAGCGCGAGGCCGGGGAGACCATGCTCATCTGCGTGTCCCGGTGCCAGGGGTCACGGCTGGTGCTCGACCTGTAGCGGTACGGCCCCGGCGCGCGCCCGGCCCGTGGCGGTCCCCGTCACGCACAGGTCGGCCTCGATCCGGGCGGCCGTGGCCAGCAGGTGGGGCAGCAGGTCCCGGCGCACCGACTCCACGGAGGTGCGGCCGGCGTGGACGGGGATGTTCACGCCGGCCACCACCTCGCCGTGCCGGTCGCGCACCGGGGCGGCGACCGACCGCAGCCCCTCCTCCAGTTCCTGGTCGACCACGGCGTACCCCTGGCGGCGCACCCGGCGCAGTTCGGTCCTGAGCCGGTCGGCGGAGGTGAGGGTGCGCCGGGTGAGGGGTCGGAGGTCGGCGCGGGCGAGGCGGGCGTCGGTCTCCTCGTCCGGCAGATGCGCGAGGAGCACCCGGCCGACGGAGGTGACGTGGGCCGGGAGGCGGGTGCCCACGGTGATCGTCGCCGTCATGATGCGGCGCGCGCCGACCCTCGCCACGTACACGATGTCGTCGCCGTCGAGGACGCACAGCGAGGAGGACTCCCCGACCTGTGCGACCAGTCGTTCCAGATGAGGTACGGCGAGGTCGGGGAGGGTGACGCTCGACAGGTACGCGTAGCCGAGTTCGAGCACGCGCGGGGTGAGCCGGAACAGCCGGCCGTCGGTGTGGACGTAGCCGAGGTCGACGAGCGTGAGCAGGAAGCGGCGGGCGGCGGCCCGGGTCAGCTCGCAGGCGCGGGCGACCTCGCTCAGCGTCAGTGCGGGGTGCTCGGCGTCGAAGGCGCGGACGACCGCGAGGCCCCGCTCGAAGGACCGGACGAAGTGCGGCCGGCGGGCTGCGCCGAACCGGTCTCGATCGGGCATCGTCGCCTCCAGGAACGCACGGAAACCGCACGAACGCCGCACGGACGCCACACGAACGAGGCTCCGCACCCGCGTACCGTACGCACGGCGGTGCGTGGTGCGCACGCTAGGAGCACACTTCTGCAACTGTCAACGGGCTTGCAGCGCAAGGGCATTGACCCGCAACCGACGGCGTTCTACCTTCCCGCTGAGCACTTGTGTGCGGTGTGCGCACAGCCTGTCGAGGAGCGTTCCCACCAGGGGGAGTCATGCGTCGTCTGCTCATCGGTCTCGCGGCCGGTGCCTTGTTCGTCTCCGCGACGGCCTGCGGTTCCTCCGGGCCTGGCGGCGGGGACGCGGGGTCCGGAGGCACGACCACGCTCAAACTCGGCGTCATCCCCATCATCGACGTCGCGCCCCTGTACCTGGGCGAGAAGAAGGGCTTCTACAGCAAGCGCGGTCTCGAACTGGAGCCCACGCTCGCGCAGGGCGGAGCGGCGATCGTGCCCGGGGTCGTCTCCGGCCAGTTCGACTTCGGCTTCAGCAACATGACCTCCCTGCTGGTCGCCCAGTCGAAGAACGTGCCGGTGAAGGCCGTGGTGAACGGGGTCGCCTCGACCGGCAAGGCCGGCGCCGACTTCGCGGAGATCATGGTCAGGAAGGGCAGCCCGCTCAAGACCGCCAGCGACCTGGAGGGCAAGAAGGTCGCGGCCAACACCCTGGGCAACATCTGCGACACCTCGGTCAACGAGTCGGTCCGCAAGGACGGCGGCGATCCGTCCGAGGTGGAGTACGTGGAGATGCCGTTCGACCAGATGCCGGCCGCGCTCGCCAAGGGCCAGGTCGACGCGGCCTGCGTCGTGGAACCGGCGCTGGCCGCCATCAAGTCCCAGGGCGGCACCGTGCTGGCCTCGAACTTCGTCGACGTGTCGCCGTACCTCACCGTGGCCATGTACTTCACCTCGCAGAAGTACGCCGCCGAGAACCCGGAGACGGTGAAGAAGTTCCAGGAGGCCACGGCGGAGTCGCTCGCCTACGCCGACGAGCACCCCGACGAGGTCCGCCAGATCATCACCACGTACACGAAGATCCCGCGGAACCTGCTGGAGACGGTCGTCCTGCCCCGCTGGCCCGCCGAGCCGGACCGCGCCTCCATCGAGCGGCTCGGCGAACTGGGCCAGAAGGACGGCCTGTTCGAGAAGACCCCGGACCTGGACGAGCTGCTGCCGTGAGGGGTGCCGACACGCTCCTCGGCGCGGCCGGGCTGACGGGGTTCCTCGCCCTGTGGGAGGCACTGCCGCGGCTCGGCCTGGTCGAGGACGAGTACCTCCCACCGGTCAGCCGGGTCGCCGGCGCGCTGGCCGGCGAACTCGCCGACGCGGCGTTCTGGACGGCGCTCGGTGACACCCTGACGGGCTGGGCGCTCGGGCTCCTGATCGCCGCGACCGCCGGGATCCTCATGGGGATCGTCATCGCCGTCGTGCCGTATCTGCGGGAGGCGACGTCCTCCACGATCGAGTTCCTGCGCCCGATCCCCTCGGTCGCCCTGATCCCCCTCGCCGTCCTGCTGTACGGCAGCGAACTGCGGTCGGTGCTCCTGCTGGTGGTGTACGCGTCCTTCTGGCAGATCCTGATCCAGACCCTGTACGGCGTCCGGGACGTGGACCCGGTCGCCGAGGAGACCGCCCGCTCCTACGGCCTCGGCCCCTGGGCGCGGGTCCGGCACGTGCTGTGGCCCACCGCCCTGCCGTACGTCATGACGGGCCTGCGGCTGGCCGCCGCCGTGGCCCTCGTCCTGGCGGTGACGGCCGAACTGGTCATCGGGGCACCGGGGTTGGGCCAGCGCATCTCGGTCGCGCAGACCTCGCAGGCGGTGCCGGAGATGTACGCCCTGGTCGTGGTCACCGGGCTGCTGGGGCTGCTGGTCAATGTGGGCGCCCGTACGGTGGAGCGCCGGGCACTGGCCTGGCACCCGTCGGTGCGCGGGGAGGTGGCGGGGTGAGACGGCCGCTGCTGCGGCTGGTGTACGTCGTCGCCCTCCCCCTCGTCCTGGTCACCGTCTGGTGGTTCGCCTCGTACGGCAGCACCGATGTGTTCCGGCCGCCCCTGCGCACGATCCTCGCCGCCTTCCCGGACGTCTGGACGGCCGAGCGGGCGCGCGCCGACGTGCTGCCGAGCCTGCTGCGCCTGTCGGCCGGGTACGCGGTGGCGGCCGTCGTCGGCGTCGCGCTCGGCACGGTCATCGGCTCCTACCGCCGGGTGCGGTCGGTGTGCGAGCCGGTCCTGGAATTCCTGCGGGCCGTGCCGCCGCCCGTCCTCGTCCCGGTCATCACGCTGTTCGCGGGCATCGGCGACACGATGAAGATCGCCGTCATCGCGAGCGGCTGTGTGTGGCCGGTCCTGCTCAACACCGTCGAGGGCGTACGTGCGGTGGACCCGGTGCTGTCGGAGACGGCCCGGTCGTACGGCATCACGGGCGCGGCCCGGCTGCGGAACGTCGTCCTGCGCTCGGCGAGTCCGCAGATCTTCGCGGGGCTGCGGCAGGCGCTGTCGATCGGCATCATCCTCATGGTCATCAGCGAGATGACCGCGTCCAGCGACGGACTGGGGTACACGATCGTCCAGTTTCAGCGCGGTTTCGCGATCCCCGACATGTGGACCGGCATTCTCGTCCTCGGTCTGCTGGGGTTCCTGCTGTCCGTGGTCCTCCGGCTGGTGGAGCGGCGCGTACTGGGCTGGTACCACGGTCTGCGCGCGTCCTCCCGGCGGTCCTGGTGAAACGGGAGAAGGGGCAGCCGGCGATGGACGCCTTGCTGGAAGTGGCGGGTCTGCGGAAGGTCTACGAGGGTTCCGGGCGCCGGGTGGAGGCGGTGCGGGACCTCACCTTCACCGTGGACGCCGGCGAACTGGTCTGCCTGGTGGGCCCGTCGGGCTGCGGCAAGACGACCCTGCTCAAATGCGTGGCCGGGCTGCTGAACCCGACCGCCGGTGAGGTCCGCCTCGGGGGACGGCCGGTGGACGGCCCGCCGCCGGGCATGGCTGTCGTGTTCCAGGAGTACGGGCGCAGCCTGTTCCCCTGGATGCGGGTCCGCGACAACGTCGAACTGCCCCTGCGGCAGAAGAGGTCGGGCAGGGCCCGGCGGCGGGAACTGGTCGACGACGCGCTCGCCTCCGTCGGTCTGTCCGACGCGGCGGACGCCTACCCCTGGCAGCTGTCCGGCGGTATGCAGCAGCGGGTCGCCATCGCCCGCGCGCTGGCGTACGAGCCGGAGGTGCTGCTGATGGACGAGCCGTTCGCGGCGGTCGACGCCCAGACCCGGGCCGATCTGGAGGACCTCGTGCGGGGCCTGTGGCGGGATCGGAGCATCACGATCCTCTTCGTCACCCACGACATCGACGAGGCCGTCTATCTCGGCGAACGGGTCCTCGTCCTCTCCGCCTCCCCCACCGTCGTGCGGGAACAGCTCAAGGTCGACCTGCCCGCCGACCGGGACCAGCTGCACACCCGGGTGGCGCCCCGCTTCGCGGAGCTGCGGACCCAGGTGTACGAGCAGATCCAGGCGGCGAAGCGGGGTGTCCCGCCGGTCCTGGACAAGGGGTGAGCGCGGGTGGAGCGGTTGTCCTCCGGCGCCGTCGGCGACCTGAACGCCGGCGGCGCCGGAGGGGGTGCGGCTCACCGCTCGGGAGAGGGCACCACACTCAGATGGCTCGTGGCGGCGTGCCGGGGGCGGCGCGTCCGGCGCAGCGGGTCGGCCGGGCGACCCACCTCGCGCAGGACGAGGGTCATGCGGTGGTAGCCCATGTCGCGCAGGGTGTCCGGGGTCTCGCCGACGATCCGGCAGACGGTGGCGCCCCAGCGCGGGTCCGGGTGGACGACGTGGCGTACGGCGCCGTCGTGGCGCACGGCCGCCGGGCCGACCGTGCGGAGCCAGTGCGGGAGTCCCTGGCGGTAGGCGGCGTCCATGATCGGGTCCTGGGCGATCTCCCGGCGGACGGCCTGCAGGCCCCGGTCCTTGGGGTGGTGCTCCACGGCGGCGGCGAAATGGGCGAGCATCGGCAGGCACCAGCCGGACTCGTGGTCGCCGAGGACGGTGGCGGCGTCGGGGTGGAAGAGTACGAAGCGGAGGAAGTTGTCACCCGGCATGGCCGTCGGGTGCGGCCCCACGCCGTTGAACAGGGCACGGAACGCGGCGTTGGCCAGAACGACGTCCCAGCGGTGGTCGAGGACGACGGACGGGAACAGGACGGAATCCAGCAGCACGGCGTAGTCCTGGAGGTACGCCTGTGCTTCCTGGGCTTCGAGAGTGTCGGGGACGGGCCGCGGTACCCACCGCTCCCCTCCTGCCTGAAACGCCATCGGGAGGTCACCCCTCTTGCCTATGCGGCCTTCACGCGGCGCCTTGATCCTGGTGCCCCGGTCGGATCGGTGTCAACTATCGTGGCATTCGGCGCCGGTTGACGGCTGAATCTCGCCACAGTTGTGGCGAGACCTGGATGTGAGTTCGACAAAACCGCTAGTCTCCCCGCAGTTCACGGTGTACTTGCCGGGACCAGGGTCTCGCGCCAGGCTTGGATCCACGGATTCCGCAGTACCGCGAAATTGGCCTGAGAGAGACGTAGGAGATCTGTCGGTGACGGATGGCTTCGAGGTTCCGGACGCCGCGGCGACGGTTCTGCTGCCGGCCGTCGTGGCCCGTGTCACCGCGCTGGCGGACAAGCTGCGCGTAGGCCACACGGAGGTCTTCGACACCCGACGGCTCTCGGTCGCCTCGGGCGTGCCGGAGGCCGTGGTGAAGGCGCTGCTGAGCGGGCAACGCGCCGGTGAGCCCGACGTCCAGGCCCGCTTTCTGCAGCGCCTGGACCTGCTGCGACGCACCCGTCTCAAGCCGGGCGGCCGTAAGTACACCCAGCAGGAGATCGCCGACGGCGCGGGGATGTCCCGCCAGCAGGCGGGCGCCCTCATCAACGGGGACCGGCGGCCCACGATGGAGCACTGCGACGCCATCCAGCGCTTCTTCCGGGTGCACGCCGGTTTCCTCACCGCCGAGGACCCCGAGGCGCTGGCGAGCGCCCTGATGCGGACCGAGCAGGAGCTTCTCCAGCAGCTCGCCGACCGCGAACGCGCGGCGGCCGAGGCCGCGGACGACCCGTTGCAGCGGCTGCTGCAGAACCACGGGGTGCGCTCCATCGCCTGGCGGGCGGCCCAGCTGCCCACCGACCAGCACCGCGACAAGGTGGCGGAGTGGCTGGACATGCTGCTGGAGAGCGTCAAGCGGCCCGAGTCCTGACCGGGGGAGATCTGTGGGCATCGGAAAGGAAATGCGCCGTCTGTGCGGCGAGTTGGTCGGCGAACTCACCCTGCCGGCACCGGCGGACCCCGCCGATCTCTACGGCGCCCTGTGCGACGCCATGAGCAGGCGCCGCGGCCGCCCGGTCCAGTACCGCACGGCCGTCTTCCCACCGGGCACGGCCAGCGGGCTGTGGCTGGACATGGCCGAACAGGATCTGGTCGTCATCGAGGAACGCACCGCGCCCGACCACCAGCTGGTGATCCTCGGCCACGAGCTGTGGCACATGCAGGCCGGGCACTGCGGCCGGCACGTGGAGGGCACGGCGGTCGCCGCGCGTTTACTGAGCCAGGACGCCGATCTGCGGGCGACCGTGCTGAAGGTCGCCGCGCGTACGCGTTTCGACCTGACGGACGAGCAGGACGCCGAGAGCTTCGGGCTGCTGCTGGCGAGCAAGTGCCGTGCCTGGCTCGCCGGTTCGGCGCTGCGCGCGCCCGTGCGCCGCGATCACCTGGCCGGCCGCATCGGGGCCTCGCTGGGCTACCGCGGACCGCAGGGCTGAGCGGCCCGAGACGCCGAGACGTCACGACGCGAAGACGCAGAGACATCGAGAACATGGACGGGTCCAGCTACTACCTTCCGGCCGTCGCGATGGCGATCGCCCTGGCCTCGAAGACGCCCGCGCTGCTGCGGAACTGGGGCGACCCCCTGATCAGGTCCGTGTGCGCGCTGATGACGCTGGCCACCCTCGTCTTCTTCTTCGCCGCGCCGCCGACGATCAGCGAGTTCAACCGCGTCACCGGCGTCACGAACGTCTCGGCGGCCGTCGTGTACTTCCTGCTGAGCGCGTTCAGCGGCTCCTGCCTTGTGCTGATCACCAACTGGCGGGGCGGCCCGCCCGAGACGACCCGCCGCCTCTCGCACCGCTGGATCGCCGGGTACGGCGCGGTGTGCGCGGCGATAGTGCTGCTGTTCGTGCTCGGCGACGCCCCCGTGGAGCGCGTGCGGGACTTCGACACGTACTACGCCGGCACGCCCTTCATGCGCGAGATGATCGTGCTGTATCTGACCGGGTTCACCGTCGCGGGCGTCGCGATGAACGTCATGTGCTGGCGCTGGGCGCTCCAGGTGCGTGGCTGGCTGCGCGCCGGACTGCTGATCATCGCCTTCGGCTTCCTGCTGAACGTACCGTTCGCGGCGGTCAAGCTGATCGCCGTGGCCGCCCGCTGGCAGGGCGGCGACCTGGACTACCTGAGCACGTACGTCGCCCCCGTGCTGTCGTCCGTCGGCGCGCAGGTCTGCGCGGTCGGATTCTGTCTGCCCCTGGCCGGAGAGCGCCTCGGCGACTCCTGGACCATCTGGTCGATGTACCGCCGGCTCGGCCCGCTGTGGCGGGAGTTGCGTCCCGTCTGGGCCCAGGCGAGCCACGAGGTGCGGATCTCCTGGTGGGCGCCCGCCCGGCTGCAGATGACGCAGCGGGAGTCCGACATCCACGACGGCATGCTCAGCCTGTACCCGTACTTCGACGCCGGGGTCCGTGCCAAGGCGTACGACGCCGCCGTCGCGGCGGGTTCCGAGCCCGCCCAGGCGCGGGCGGAGGCCGACGCGGCGATGGTGACGGCGGCGGTGCGGGCCAGGGAGCACGACCCGGAGGGCCGGGTCATCAGCTCCGCCACGGCCGAGGCCGCCGTCCCGCCCACCGAGAACCCCCGTGACCTCGTACGGATGTCCATCGCCCTGCGTCAGTCACCCGTCGTAGCGGCCGCCCGTGAATGGGCCGCCGCGACCAGGTCAGAGAGCGACTTCCATGAGCGAACCCGTTAGCGGCCCGCGCGACACCGTGGTCACGACATCCCGGCGTGCCGTCGTCGTCGGCGCGGGCCTGGCCGGCCTGCTGGCCGCCGCCGCGCTGCGCGACCACGCCGACGTCACCGTCGTCGAACGCGACGCGCTGCCCGAGGGGCCCGGCCCCCGCCGGGGCGTGCCCCAGGCCCGGCACGCCCATCTGCTGTGGTCCGGCGGGGCCCGCGCGATGGAGGAGCTGTTGCCGGGGGTCACGGACGCCTGGCTGGCGGCCGGTGCCCGGCGCATCCCGCTGCCGACCGGTCTGGTCTCCCTGTCGCCCCAGGGCTGGGTGCGCCGCTGGCCCGAGCTGGAGTTCATGATCGCGTGCAGCCGCGATCTGCTGGAGTCGGTCGTCCGCGCCCGCCTGCTGGCCGGGCCCCGGGTCACCCTGCTCGACCGCACCGAGATCCTGGGACTGGAGGGCGACGCCTCCCGGGTGACGGGGCTGCGGGTCCGTTCCGCCGACGGCGAGGGGCGGGTCCTCGCCGCCGATCTGGTGGTGGACGCCTCCGGCCGCGGTTCGCGGGGCTCCGCCTGGCTCGACACCCTCGGGGTCGCGCCGGCGCCGATGGACGAGGTCGACTCCGGGCTCGTGTACGCCAGCCGGGTCTTCCGGGCGCCGGCGGGCACCGAGGAGTATCCGGTGGTCAATGTGCAGCCGGACGGGTCGCAGCCGGTGCCGGGGCGCAGCGCCACCCTCGTGCCCATCGAGGACGGGCGCTGGCTGGTGACGCTGTCGGGCACCCGGGGCGGTCAACCGAACGCCCGTGCCGAGGAGTTCGAGGCGTTCGCGCGGGACGTCAGGCACCCGGTCGTGGGCGAGCTGATCGCCCGCGCCGAGCCGCTGACGGACGTCGTGGTCACCCGCAGCACGATCAACCGGCGGCGCTTCTTCGAGAAGGTGTCCGGCTGGCCCGACGGTTTCGTCGCGATCGGTGACTCGGTCGCCACGTACAACCCGATATACGGCCACGGCATGTCCGTCGCCGCCCAGAGCGCCCTGGCGCTGCGTGAGCGGGTCGCCGCGCACGGTCTGACGGCGCCCGGACTCGCGCGCCGGGTCCAGAAGGCGGTGGCGGTACCGGTGTCCCTGGCTTGGGACCTGGCCACCGGCGCCGACATCCGTTACCCGGAGGCCATCGGCAAGCGGCCGAACGCCGTGCAGAGACTCTTCGGCCGCTATGTGGACCGGCTGGCGCGGACCGCGCTCGGCCGGCCCCTGGTCTGCAAGGCGTATCTCGGTGTGGTCACTCTCAGCGCACCGATCGGCGCCCTCGTCCGGCCGGAGGTGTTCCTGGCGGTGCTGCGCGGTCCGGTCCGAGCCCCGTTGACGGAACCGCCGCTGACGGACCATGAGCGACGGACGGTGCTGGGGACGCCTCCGCGGTAGCCCCCCGGGCGACTTCAGCGCGCGGGAGAACGGGATTGTCAGTGGGGGACGGCAAGCTGGGAGCGTGCCGCCCGTACGCCGGGGCGGGCACGGAGTTTCGCCGATCCGACCAGGGGAGAGCCGTTCGATGCCGACCGCCGTACTGACCGACCGCGAGCGCGCCGCCGTACAGGCCTATCTACGGCTGCTGGGGACCGTACGAGCAGCGTTCGACGGGTCCGGGGGGGCATGCCGACCACCCGTGGTGCCGCCCGCCGTGCTCGCCGAGGCGGAGCAGGCGCTGACGGCGGCGGGACTCACGGGCAACGAGGAGGATTTCTTCCGGCTGCTGCGGAGCTGGTGTCCGGAGGTCTGAGGCGTGCGGCGACGGTCCGCCGGGGGTCCCGGTGGGCCGTCGTCGTCGGGCGCCCTAGCCGTGGTGGCTCGTCAGATACGGCGCGGCGGCCTGGTCCACCAGCTGTCGCAGGGACCGCAGGCAGGCCGCGTCGCCGTCCATTCGGTCGAGCGCCCGGTGTGCCTCGTCGCGGAACGCCGCGAGGTCCTTCTCGTAGCGGCGGAGCACGGCGGGGGTGAGCAGCAGCGCCCGGAGTTCGGTGCGGGCCCGAGCGGAACCGCGTGCGGCACGCACGAGTTCCGCGAGCCGGCCTTGTGCCGCGGGGGGTGTCTCCCGCATCGCGCAGGTGAGGAGATAGGTGACCGTGCCGTTGCGCAGGTCCTCGTCGCGGCCGGAGAGAAGGTCCTCCTGGTCGTTGAACAGCTGCCAGAGCACGCCGAAGGCCGCGCCGAACTCCCGCCATCGCTCGGTCCGTTCGGTGTCCGCGCCAGAGAGGATCGCGGCCATCGCCGTGATCATTCCGAACGGGACACCGGATTTCCCGCGGTAGACGGCGACGACCGCTTCGGGAGAGGCTTTTTCCAGGTCGCCGCGCAGATCCCGCAACTGCCCCTCGACGGCGGCGATCGAGCAGTCGACGATCTCGGCCGCGAGGGCGTTGCGCACCGCGTGCGGGAGCGGTTGCGCCTGGACGATCCGGAGGGGGAGGGCCCCTCCGGCGAGGACGGCCGCCAACAGCGCCTCGTCGGTGCCGAGTCCGGCGGGAGGGCGCCCGTGGTGGCTGTCGGCCAGGTCGTCGAGGTAGCAGGCGGAGGTCCACCACAGGACGTGGACGGCCGCCAGCGGGATCGCCGGTTCCGGGGTGCCGGTCTCGGCGGCGTGCACGAGGAGCGGGAGGACGCAGAGCGGGTAGGTCATCCGCTGGTGGTGAAGCAGCCCGGCCATGGACGTTCGTACGGCCGTGGACGAGGGCCCGAGATGCTCCAGGGCGGCCGCGATCTCCGCGTCGACGGCCGGCGAGACCCGTTCGTGCAGGTCCGCGCAGGCGAGAACGATCACCCGGCGTCCCGGGCCTCTCCGGAGCGGGCTTCCACGGCGAGCGGCGCCGTGGAACGGGGAACCGACACGGCCGTCGCCACCAGTCCCCGCCGGGCCGTCCAGCGTCCGTCGAAGGCGTCGACCCGTCGGCCGTCCACCACAGGTCCCGGCACGAGGAGTTCGGCGCGCAGCGCGCCGGAGCGGCCGCCGGGCTCGACGGAGAACTCGATGTCGGCCTCCGAGAAGTCCAGCCACCGCCCGGTGAGCGGGAACCACGCCTTGTAGACGGACTCCTTGGCACTGAAGAGCAGCCGGTCCCAGTGGACCGTGGGATCGCCGGCGGCCAGACGCCCCAGCCGGGTCTCCTCGGCGGGGAGCGCGATCGCCGCCAGCACACCCTCGGGCAGGGCGCCGTGCGGCTCGGCGTCGATGCCGAGGGAGGCGAGGTCGTCCTGGCGGACCAGGGCGGCGGCCGCGTACCCCTCGCAGTGGGTCATGCTGCCGGTGAGCCCGTCCGGCCAGCCGGGGGCGCCGCGCTCCCCCGGCACGATCGCCCGCGGCGCCACGCCCAGCTTCTCCATGGCCCGCCGGGCGCAGGCGCGGACGACGGTGAACTCGCGGCGCCGCTTCGCCACCGCGCGCGCCACGACCGCCTCCTCCTCGGGGTACAGCTCGATCCCCTCGACGGCCGCGTCCGTGTCAGGGGCGTACGCCTCCACGGCCACGACCGCTCCCGGGAGCAGTTCCTCGATCACCGGCTTCGACCTCCATCGGCAGAATGCGACGCAGCCTGCCGGGCGGTCCCGGACGCGGCCGCCACTCGCGGGGGTAACCCACGGACACCTCTTCGAAGCGGACGCCGTCCAGCCAGGTGGTCCGCGGGATGTGCAGATGACCGTAGACCATGACCTCGACACGGAAGCGGCGGTGCCAGTCGGCGGTCAGTTCGGTGCCGCACCACATGGCGAACTCGGGGTAGTGCAGGACGTCCATGGGGTGCCGGTCCAGCGGGTAGTGGTTGACCAGCACCGTCGGCAGGCCGGGCGGCAGTTCGGCGAGTCTGCGTTCGGTCTCGGCGACGCGGGCGCGGCACCAGTCCTCGCGGCTCGGGTACGGGTCGGGGTGCAGCACGTGCTCGTCGGTGCAGACGATGCCGGTGCCGTGCGCGTACGCCAGCCCCTCGTCCTTGGTCGCGCAGCCCTTGGGCAGGAACGAGTAGTCGTACAGGAGGAACAGCGGGGCGATCACCACCGGGCCGCCCGGTCCGTCCCAGAGGGGGTAGGGATCCTCCGGTGTGACGACACCCACTTCCCGGCAGAGGGCGACCAGGTGCTCGTACCGCTCGACGCCCCGGTACGGAACGGTCTCGCCGGGGTGGGTCCACAGTTCGTGGTTGCCCGGCGCCCAGACGACCTTGGCGAAGCGGCCGGCCAGTGTCTCCAGGGCCCAGCGGATGTCGGCGACGCTCTCGGAGACGTCACCCGCCACCAGGAGCCAGTCGTCGTCGGTCTCGGGGCGCATCCGCTCGACCAGGGCGCGATTCTCGGGATAGCCGATGTGCAGATCGCTGATGGCCAGCAGATTTCCCTGCCGGCCGGCCTTCGAGTCCACCCGTGCTCCCTTCCGAACACCGAACATCAACACGAGAACACACGGGCGCGCCGGCGGACAAGACCGACCTGCCGAGCCGTCCGGCCCGCGTCCCGGTGACCCCGCCGCGCGAGGATTAACACGCGCGTGACAGAAACCTGGGGCCCGGTGGCCGTATGATCCCTCCTACACCACCGCCACGCCCTCTCTTTCGCGTACGGCGGTTCGGCGTACCTCCATCCCCCCTGGCCGGGCACGGCCTGCTCAGCCGTGCCCGCGAACCCCTGAAAGGCGGCCTGCATGGTCTCTCGCGTACGCGTCTGGCTCAACCGCACGTACGCGGAGAACGTCTTCTTCATGGATCAGCTGCGGCATAATCCGCACGCTCGTCCGGTGGACATCCATGCCACGCACGGTGACGCCGACTCCCCCGTACTGGCCGCCGCCGACACCGCCGACCTGGAGCCCGAGGGCCTCTCCCCCGCCGCGTACGTCGAGTACGCGCTCGATCAGTGCGCCAAGCGCGGCATCGACGTGTTCGTGCCCCGGCTGCACCAGGCGACCCTGGCCGCGCACCGCGAGGAGTTCGCGGCCGTCGGCACGGTCCTGCTGGCGCCGACCGCCGGGGCCATCGAGGTCTTCGAGGACAAGGTCACCGCGTACGAGGCGGTCCAGACGCACGGGGTTCCGGTGCCGCCGTGGTTCCGGGTGACGAACGCCGACGAACTCGTCGCGGCTGTCGACGAGTTGGAGGACGCCGGGCACCGGGCCTGCTTCAAGCCGGCGTCCGGAGCGGGTGGGGTCGGCTTCCGGGTCGTCTCGCGCACCCCCTTCTCGCTCTCCCAGCTCAGCGGTTTCCCGAGCCCGCACGTGCAGCTCGACATGGTCGTGGAGGCCCTGCGGGCGGCCGAGGAACCCGTGGACTGGATGGTGATGCCGCGTCTGGAGCAGCCGGAGGTGTCCGTCGACTGCCTCACCGGTCCCGACGGGCGGGTGCGGATGTCCGTGGGCCGGACGAAGAACGGGCGGCGTCGTGGGTTCAGCCAGAACCCCGCGTGGATCGAGCCCGCGCGGCGGATCGCGGAGGGGTTCGGGCTGCACTACCTGACGAACATCCAGTTCCGGATGTTCGGCGACGAGCCGGTGCTGATGGACGTCAACACGCGTCCGGCGGGCGGGCTGCACCAGCTCGCGCTGTGCGGCATCAACGCGCCCTGGGCCGCTGTGCAGCTGGCGCTCGGCGAGGATCCCGGGGACGTGGTGCCGACGCGGCTGGGGCAGGACTACACGGTGGTGTCGGGAACACGGCCGGTGCGGCCGGTCGTGCTGCCGCACCAGGTCGAGACGCCGGTCGCCGTGACGCTGCCCGAGCCGGAGTCCGTGGAGGCGCGACCGCTCGCGGTGGGGGCGCCGGTCGCCTGCAAGCCGTCCGCGGACCGGCCGCTGGCGGTCTGAGGCACCCGGGAAGTCCTGCCCCCGCGGCCCGGTGGGGACAGGTCGCGCAGTTCCCCGCGCCCCTGAAAAGCAGGGGCTGCGCCCCGTGCTTTCCAGGCCGGCAGGGCCGTGGCTTTCCAGGCCGGCAGGGCCGTGGCTTTCAGGGCCGCTGGGCCTGGGCTTTCAGGGGCGCGGGGAACTGCGCGAGAAGCCCCCACCGGACCCGCACCCGCCCTCCTGCCGCCGGATAGCCTCCCGCGCTCGGCGAACCAGGCCGCAGCGGGCAAGCAGCCCGCCGCGGCCTTTCTCACCGCCCGCCGGTCACGGGGTCACCGCTCCCCCACCGCCAGCCGCAGCGTCTGCACCTCGAACGGCCG
Organism: Streptomyces bottropensis ATCC 25435; assembly: GCF_000383595.1. Classification (NCBI taxonomy): domain Bacteria; kingdom Bacillati; phylum Actinomycetota; class Actinomycetes; order Kitasatosporales; family Streptomycetaceae; genus Streptomyces; species Streptomyces bottropensis. The sequence continues at coordinate 6,386,823 of NZ_KB911581.1, forward strand.
CAGGGTCACCGGGACGCCGTTGCCCTCCGTGGCCGCCTCGGACAGGGGCCGTTCGAGCAGGTCGGTGATCTGGGCCCCGGCCAGCGGGAAGCCGGTGCGCAGGACACCCCGGGCCCGGCCGCCGCTCGACTCGTAGATCCGGACCACCACGTCGCCGGACGCGTCGTCGGCGAGCTTGACCGCCTCGACGGTCACACCGTCGCCGTCGACGGAGACGACCGGCTCGGGCGCGCCCGCCGCGTCGGCGACGCGCAGCGGCAGGTTGAGGGCGTAGCCCTCGGCGACCGCGTCCTCGATGGTCGCGCCGGGGAGCAGGGAGTACGTGATGCGGTGCTTGCCCTGGTCGGCCTCGGGGTCCGGGATGCGCGGGGCGCGGACCAGGCTCAGGCGGACCGTGGTGGTCGTACCACCGTCCTCGCGGACCGTGCGGGAGACGTCGTGGCCGTAGGTGGAGTCGTTGATCACCGCGACGCCGTAGCCGGGCTCGCCGACGTGCACCCAGCGGTGGCCGGAGACCTCGAAGCGGGCCGCCTCCCAGCTGGTGTTGGTGTGGGTGGGGCGCTGGATGTGGCCGAACTGGATCTCGGCGGAGGAGTGCGGCGCGCGGACGTCGATCGGGAAGCCGGCCTTGAGGAACTTCTCGGCCTCGTGCCAGTCGATGTCCGTGGCGAAGTCGATCCGGCGGCTGCCGGCGCGCAGGGTGATCGTCTGGCTGATGCGGGAGCCCTTGCCGAACGAGCGCTCCACGCGGACCGCGCCGAGCAGCGGGTCCTCCTCGACGACGGTGACCGAGTCGGCGTCCAGCAGGTCCGTGTAGCGGTTGCGGTAGTGCTTGTCGACGTCCCAGGCGTCCCAGTAGTTCGGGAGGTCGGTGTGCAGGCGGAGCAGGTTGCCCGTGTCGCCGAGCACCTCGCGGTCGGCGACCAGGTCGCGGACCGAGGCGAGGGTGCCGTCCTCGGCGATCTCGACCCGGACCAGGCCGTTGTCGAGGACGCGGCCGGAGACGGTGACGGGGTGCGGGGCTTCGGCGGCGGTCAGCGGCGCGCTGCCGCCCGCGGGCACCTCGACGTACACCGGCGCGCCCCCGGCCGTGCGGACCACCTCGGCCCGGTCGCGCGGGCTGGTGTTGAAGACGCGCGCGTCGCCCGCGCCGAGTGCCGTGACCGCCTCCGTCGTCAGCTCCTCCAGTTCCTTCGCCACCCGCGCGTACTCGGCCTCCGCCTCGCGGTGGACCCAGGCGATCGAGGAGCCCGGCAGGATGTCGTGGAACTGGTGGAGGAGGACCGTCTTCCAGAGCCGGTCGAGCTTCTCGTACGGGTAGGAGTAGCCGGGCGCGTGCAGCGCGGCCGTCGTCGCCCACAGCTCCGCCTCGCGCAGCTTGTGCTCGCTGCGGCGGTTGCCCTGCTTGGTGCGGGCCTGGGAGGTGTAGGTGGCGCGGTGGAGTTCGAGGTACAGCTCGCCGTTCCAGACGGGGGCGTCCTCGTACTCGGCGCGGGCCTTGGCGAAGAACTCGTCGGGGTGTTCGACGACCACCTTCGGTGAGCCCTCAAGGTCCGCGAGGCGGCGGGCGCGCTCCATGATCTCGCGGGTGGGGCCGCCACCGCCGTCGCCCCAGCCGAAGGGGGCCAGGGAGCGCGTGCCGCCACCCTTCTCCTGGTAGTTGCGGACCGCTCGGTCCATCTCCTCGCCGCTGAAGCGGGCGTTGTAGGTGTCGACCGGCGGGAAGTGGGTGAAGATGCGGGTGCCGTCGATGCCCTCCCACCAGAAGGTGTGGTGGGGGAACCGGTTGGTCTGGTTCCAGGAGATCTTCTGGGTGAGGAACCAGTCGTTGCCGGCGAGCTTGGCGAGCTGCGGGTAGGAGGCGTTGTAGCCGAAGGAGTCCGGCAGCCAGACGCCCTTGGTCTCGATGCCGAAGTGCTCGATGAAGAACCGCTTGCCGTGGACGAGCTGGCGGGCGATGGCCTCGCCGCCGGGCAGGTTGCCGTCGGACTCGACCCACATGCCGCCCACCGGCACCCACTGGCCCTTGTCGACGGCCTTCTTGATCCGCTCCCACACCTGCGGGTAGTTGTCGCGCACCCATTCGTACTGCACGGCCTGGGAGCAGGCGAAGATGAAGTCCTCGTACTCGTCGGCCAGCGCGGTGACGTTGGAGAAGGTGCGGGAGGTCTTGCGCTTGGTCTCGCGGATGGGCCACAGCCAGGCGGAGTCGATGTGGGCGTGGCCGACGCCGGAGATGGTGTGGGCACTGGCGTGGGCGGGCTTGGCGAGGACCGGGGCGAGGATCTCACGGACGGCGGTCGCGCTGCCGGAGACGTCGTCGAGGTCGACGGCGTCCATGGCCCGGTCCAGGGTGTGCAGGATCTCGTGGCGGCGGGGCTCGTGCTCGCCGAGGTGGACCATCAGCTCGCGCAGCACCTGGAGGTCCAGGTCGAGGTGGAAGACCTCCTCGTCGAGGACGGCGATGTCGGCGCGCCGGAAGGTGTACAGGGGCTTGTCGCCGGCGGTGAGGATGTCGCCGAGCGGCGTGATCCTGGAGAAGTTGTCGGCGAGGATGTCGGGGTTGGAGGCCGCCTCGACCAGGTAGTCGATCGTCTCGCCGCCGCCTACGGGGTTGCCGATCGGTACGTACTGGTTGAGCGGGTTGACCGCCTTCAGCGGGGTGCCGTCGGCGAGGTGGACCAGGGCCTCGGCCTGGTTGCCGGGCCAGTCGCCGACGAACCCGAGGTCGACGACCGCCTCGACGCGGCGGCCCGCCCACTCGGCGGGGACCTGTCCGCGCATCCGGAACCAGGTCGTGCCCCACGGCGGACCCCAGGGGGTGTCCATCGCGAACGGGGTGTACGAGGCGGCCGCGGCCTCCTCGAAGGGGACGGGCTCGCCCGGGGCCTGCCAGGCCTCGACCTCGAAGGGCACGGAGGCCGCGTAGATCGCGGGCTTGATGCGCTGGGTGTGGACGCGCTCTACGCGTTCCTCGATCCGGTGGCGTTCGTCATGCATGGGAGGTCTCCAGAGAGGGCGGAGCGGTGAGCAGAGGTCGGAGGAAGGAGCCCGCACACGGGCGGTAAGCGCTTTCCGGGCGGGAGCCTACTTCAGGTACTCCAGGCCAGGGTGCACCGCCGTGTAGCCCTCGACCAGGCGGCGGGCGACGTTCACCGAGTCGACCAGCGGATGCAGCGCGAAGGCCTTCACCGCCGTCGTACGGGACCGCGCCTCGGCGGCGGCGAGCACCTCGCGTTCGACGGCCTTGACCGCGCAGACCAGGCCGGTGGCGTGGTCGGGCAGCGGGGACACGGCGACCGGGTGGGCCCCGTTGGCGTCGACCAGGCAGGGCACCTCGATGACGGCCTCGGTGTCGAGGGCGGAGAGGGTGCCCTTGTTGCGGACGTTGAGGATGAGGGTGGTGCGCTCGTCGCGGGCGATGGCCCGCATCAGGGCGAGGGCGACCTTCTCGTAGCCGCCGGAGAGGTCGTCGGCGTCGCGTTCGCCGGCGCCGGCCGTCTCCCGGTTCTCCGACATGTAGGTGGCCTCGCGCTCGGCGCGGGTGCGGTCCCAGGCCTTGAGCGCGTGGGCGTCGGGGCGCCGCATCTCCTCGTAGAAGTGGGCCTGCTGGTCCTTGAGGAAGGCGCCGCGGGTCTTCTCGACCGCCTGGTAGGCGTGCACGGCCTCGCGGTTGAAGTAGTAGTAGTGCAGATACTCGTTGGGGATGGCGCCGAGGGACTGGAGCCAGTCGACGCCGAACAGCTTGCCCTCCTCGAAGGAGCCGAGGAGGTCGCGGTCGGCGAGCAGGCGCGGGAGCTCGTCGCGGCCGGCGATGTGCAGGCCGCGGACCCAGCCGAGGTGGTTGAGGCCGACGTAGTCGATCCACGCCTCGGCCGGCTTCGCGGCGCCGAGGACGCGGGCGATCCGGCGGCCGAGGCCGACCGGTGAGTCGCAGATGCCGATGACGCGGTCGCCCAGGTGCCGGGACATCGCCTCGGTGACCAGGCCCGCCGGATTGGTGAAGTTGATGACCCAGGCGTCGGGGGCGAGACGGGCCACGCGGCGGGCGATGTCGACGGCGACCGGGACCGTGCGCAGGCCGTAGGCGATGCCGCCGGCGCCGACGGTCTCCTGGCCGAGGACACCCTCGGCGAGGGCGATCCGCTCGTCGTTCGCGCGGCCCTCCAGGCCGCCGACGCGGATCGCGGAGAAGATGAAGTCGGCGCCGGTGAGGGCCTCGTCGAGGTCGGTGGTGGCGGTCACCTCGGGGGCGTCGGGGTCGTCGGCGGCCTGCTCGGCGAGGACGCGGGTGACGGCGGAGAGCCGCTCGGCGTCCAGGTCGTGCAGGACGACACGGCTGACCCGGCCCTCGGCGCGGTCCCCGAGGAGCGCCCCGTACACGAGGGGCACCCGGAATCCTCCGCCGCCCAGAATCGTCAGCTTCACGCAACTACCACCTTTGCCGATCGTGATGGGGGCCCCTCCCGCTCCAGCGGAGCCGGGAGTGGGGGAGTGCGGGCCGTCCCCACACCGTGCGCGCGGTCCGGGCGCACGGTGCGTCCGACACGTGTCAGCCGTCGCCGCCCGGCGGCCGTGCCGGCGGTCATACGGTGACCACTTCGACCCCCGCGTCCTCGAACGACGACCGTGTGCCCGGGTCGAGGGACCCGTTGGTCACGAGCACGTCGAGTTCCCCGGGGCCGCAGACCCGCGCCATTCCCGTACCGGGGAACTTCGCGGAGTCGGCGAGCAGGACGACCTTGTCACCTGCCCTGATCATCGCGCGTTTGACCGGGACCTCGACGACGGTCGTGTCCATCACCTGCCCGCCGGGGCGCACTCCGCTCGTGCCGAGGAACAGCCAGTCGGCGTGCAGCTGCCGGAGGTTGTCCTCGGTGAGGAAGCCGACGAGGGAACGGTACTCACGGCGGACCATGCCGCCGAGCAGGACCAGTTCGATGCCCTCGTCGTCGGCCAGCTCCTCGTAGACCACCAGATTGCTGGTGATGACGGTGAGGCGGCGGCCGTGCAGCTGCCGGGCCAGGCGGTAGGCGGTGGTCCCGATGTCGAGGAGCACGGACTGACCGTCGCGGACCATCGAGGCGGCCTGCGCCGCTATCGCGTCCTTCTCGGCCACCCGCACCTCGGCGACCTCGGCGAAGGGCTGGTCGCCCTCGTCCACGACCGCGCCGCCGTGCACCCGGGTGAGCAGCCCCTCCTCCTCCAGCCTGACGAGGTCACGCCGGATGGTGGCGGGGCTCACACCGAGTTGTTCGGACAAGTCGGTGACGGCCGCCGGGCCCCCTGATCGCAGGGCCCGCAGGATGAGTTGGTGTCTACGCTCTGCCAGCACGCGCTGAACAGTACTCGTCATTCCCAATCATTTCCATGCTCACTTCTGCTTGACTCTTGCCAAACCTCTCGGAGGCGCGCACGATCTGTGCACCGAAATTGAAGACTTTTGAAGAGTGATCTTCGAACGTCTCGACGAGAGGGTGCACGCGTGGACGACGACCGGCCCGATGTGCTGCTGACCGGGCTGCTCTTCTACGACCTCGTGCTCACGGGGCTGGGAAAGCCTCCCGCCCCCGGCGAGGAGATCTGGACCGACGGCATGGGCTGCGGTCCGGGCGGCATCGCCAACCTCGCGGTGGCCACCGCCCGTTTCGGTCTGCGGACCTCCCTGGCCACGGTCTTCGGCGACGACTACTACGGCGGCTACTGCCGTGACGTCCTCGCCGGCCAGGAGGGGGTCGACCTCTCCCTCTCGCGCACCGCCGACGGCTGGCACACCCCCGTCACCGTCTCCCTCGCGCTCCCCGTTCACGACCGGGCCCTGGTCACCCACGGCCAGGAACCGCCGTACTCGCAGGACGTGTTGATGGGCGACCCGCCCGAGTCGCGCACGGCGCTCGTGCACATCGAGGCCGAGCCCCGCGCATGGCTCGCCAAGGCCGCCGCGAACGGCACCCACATCTACGCGGACGTCGGCTGGGATCCCACCCAGCGCTGGTCCCGCGACCTGCTCGACCAACTCGCCCTGTGCCACGCCTTCCTCCCCAACGAGGCGGAGGCGATGGCGTACACCCGCACCGACAGCGCGGCAGCCGCGCTCGGCACGCTGAGCGAGCTGGTGCCGGTGGCCGTCGTCACCCGCGGCGGCGAGGGCGCGGTCGCGGTGGACCAGACGACCGGGGAGTACGCGCAGGTGCCGGCCCTGGACGTCGACGTGCTCGACGCGACGGGCGCCGGTGACGTCTTCGGCGCGAGCTTCGTCGCCGCCTCCCTCGGCGGCTGGCCGCTCGCGGAGCGGCTGCGGTTCGCCGTCCTGTCCGCCGGCCTGTCCGTGGGCCATCACGGCGGAGGCCTGGCGGCGCCCGGCTGGTACGGCGTCGACCGCTGGTGGCGCTCACTGACCGACCCCGGCCTGAAGAAGGCCTACGGCTTCCTCACGGACCGCATCCCCGCCGACGTCGGCCCCCCGGTGCGCCACGCCCCGGTCACCCCGCCCGCGCGGCCCCACCGACCCCACGCACCAAAGCCCTGAAGTACCACGAACAGGAACAAACAGGAGTGACCCGTGGACCTTTCTCGTAGAGGCTTCCTCCAGGCTGCCGTGTTCACCGCGGCGGCCTCCGGCCTGACCGTCGGCTGTGGCGGCGACTCGGAATCCGGCGGCACCAAGAACGGCAAGAGCCTCACCATGTGGTACTGGGGCGGAGCCCTCAGCGACAAGGTGGTCGCCGAGGCCAAGACGCACTTCAAGAGCCAGATCAAGCTGACCAGTTCCTCCATCGGCGGCGACTTCAAGCAGAAGCTCACCACCACCCTCGCGGCCGGCGGCTCCTCCGTGCCGGACATCACCGGCATCAAGGGCGAGGACATCGCCTCCTTCCTGCCCAACGCCGACCGCTTCCTCGACCTGAACGACCTGGGCTTCAAGAAGATCTCGTCCCAGTACCTGGAGTGGAAGACCAAGCTCGCCCAGACCGAGGACGGCAAGCAGATCGGCTTCCCGATCGACATCGGCCCCACCGCGCTCTTCTACCGCGCCGACCAGTTCGACAAGGCGGGGCTGCCCTCCGACCCGGCAAAGGTCGCGGCCGAGGCCAAGACCTGGGACGACTACTTCGCGCTCGGCACCGAGCTGAAGAAGGCGCTGCCCGGCACCTTCCTGGTCAACAACATGGGCTCGGTGTTCAACATCGCGGTCGGCCAGGGCACCAAGCGGTTCATCGACCAGGACAACCACTTCATCGGCGACCAGGACCACATCCGCGCCGCGTGGGACACCGCGGTCCGCGCCTACACCCTCGGCCTCGACGCCAAGATCAACGACCAGAGCTGGAACGCCGCCGTCGGCAAGAGCCTGACCACCGAACTCGGCGCCGCCTGGCACGCGCTGGACATCGAGTCGGCGGCCCCGGGCACCAAGGGCAAGTGGCGCGTCTGCGCGACGCCGGGCGGGCCGGCCAACCAGGGCGGCTCCTACCTGACCCTGCCCAAGCAGTGCCGCAACCCCGAAGAGGCGTTCAAGATCATCAGCTGGATCCTCAGCCCGGACAACAACGCCAAGAGCTACACCGACGCCGCGATCTTCCCCGCCTCCCCGGAGACCTACGCGATGCCGGCCATGACGGGCCCCGACGCCTTCTTCGGCGGCCAGAAGATCATCGAGGTCTTCGGCCCGGCCGCCGAGGCCATCCCCGTGAGCTACGAGGCACCCGCCGACTCGGCGGTCATGGCCCCCTTCATGGCCGAGCTGACCAGCATCGAGGCCAAGGGCAAGAAGCCCGACGACGCCTGGAAGGACGCGGTCTCCCAGGCCAAACAGATCGCCAGGCGGCAGGGGGTGAAGTGAGGTGACGTCACCTCCGGTCACCGGCCCCGCCACGGTGCCTCGGCACCGTGGCGGGCCGGGCCCGGCCCGTTTCCGCCCGCGGCGCACCCCGCCCGCGGGCGCGGCGCGGCCCGCGCGTCGCGGGGTGCTGTCGTACTGGCGGCAGTACCTGGCGATCTCGCCCTTCTACCTGATCTTCCTGTCCTTCTCCTTCGTCCCCGTCCTGTACTCGCTGTATCTGTCCTTCCAGCGCTACGACGGCCTGGGCACCAAGCAGTTCGTGGGCCTGCAGCAGTTCGAGTTCCTGTGGAGCGACCCGGTCTTCTGGCTGTCGATCCGCAACACCCTGGCGATCTGGGTGCTGTCCACCGTGCCCACCCTCTTCGGCGCCCTGGTGCTGGCGACGCTGCTGCACTCGGTGCGCCGCTTCAAGGGCTTCTACCGCATCGCCCTGTACGTGCCGAACGTGACGTCGATCGTCGCCGTGGCGATCTTCTTCGGCGCGGTGTTCAGCAACGACTTCGGTCTGGTCAACGCGATCCTGGGCGTGGTCGGCATCTCGCCCGTGCCGTGGCTGAGCGACCCGTGGCTGATCAAGGTGGTCATCGCGCTGCTGATGACCTGGATGTGGACCGGCTACAACATGATCATCTATCTGGCCGGCCTCCAGGCCATCCCGCAGTCGGTCTACGAGGCCGCCCGGATGGACGGTGCCGGTCCGATCCGTACGTTCTTCCAGATCACCATCCCGATCCTGCGGCCGATCATCCTGTTCACCGTCGTCATCTCGACCATCAACGGTCTGCAGAGCTTCAGCGAACCCCAGGTCCTCTTCGCCAGCAACGCCGCCAACCAGAACCTCGGCGGACCGGGCCAGGCGGGCCTGACCACGCTGCTGTACTTCTACCAGTCGGCCTTCCTCGACAACGACTACGGCTACGGCGCGGCCATCGTGTGGGCCTTCTTCGTCCTGATCATCGTGCTCGTCGTCGTCAACTGGCGGATCGTGCAACGAGGGAGGAAGTCATGACGACAGCCGCCACGCCACGGCCTGCCCCGGCCGCGAAGCGGTCGCGCCGCCCCAGGGGCCTGTCCCCGCACGTCTTCCTCGGCATCGCCGTCCTGGTCTCGGTCTTCCCGTTCGTGTGGACGATCGTGATGGCGACCAACACCACCCGTGACATCTACAAGAGCCCACCGAAGCTGACCTTCGGCTCCCATCTGCTGGAGAACATCCGGGGTGTGCTGCACACGGTCGACTTCTTCGGGTCGATGCTCAACACCGTCGTCATCGCGTGCGTCACCACGGCCCTGGTGCTGTTCGTCGACTCCCTGGCGGCCTTCGCCTTCGCCAAGTTCGAGTTCCCCGGGCGCAGGCTGCTCTTCGGCACGCTGCTGGTGTTCATGATGCTGCCGCTGCAGCTGGCCGTCCTGCCGCAGTTCATCCTGATGTCCGAGCTGGGCTGGGTCGGCATGCTCAAGGCACTGGTCTGGCCCGCCCTGTCCAACGCCTTCGGCATCTTCTGGCTCCGCCAGTACATCGAGACCGGTGTGCCCGACGAGCTCCTCGACGCGGCGCGCATCGACGGCGCCGGCTTCTTCCGGCAGTACTGGAACGTCGCGCTGCCGATGATCAGACCCGCGATGTCCTTCCTCGCCATCTACGCCTTCGTCGGCGCCTGGAACGACTACGTCTGGCCCCTGATCGTGCTCACCGATCCCCAGCACGTCACGCTCCAGGTGGAGCTGGCCCAGCTCAACGTCGGCCACAACACCGACTACAGCATGGTCATGGCCGGGGTCCTGATGGCGTCCCTCCCGCTGGTCGCCGTCTTCGCGATCTTCGCGCGCGGGTTCATCGCGGGCGCCACCGAGGGCGCCGTACAGGGCAGCTGAACCGCTCCCGGGAAGGTGCGAGATGGCGGACCCCGACGGCGCCGGAGGGCCGGGGCGCGGCAAGGTGCTCGTGGTCGGGATGGACGGGCTGCGCTACGACCGGCTGCCCCTGTCCCGGCCCACGGCGGGCCCGCCCCGCCCGCCGGCCACGGCGCCCGTGCTGCACGGCCTGATGGCCGCGGGCACCCACGGCAGCAGCCTGCTGCCCTACGGCGAGGTGGACGGCCGGGCCGAAGGCGGACCGTCCACCAGCATGGCCTACACCGACTCCGGTCCCGGCTGGTCCAGCGTGCTGACCGGGGTGTGGCCCGACCGGCACGGCGTGAGCGGCAACGACTTCGCCGGCGCCGACTACGCCCGCCACCCCGACTTCCTCAGCCGTGCCGCCACCGCGCGGCGCGGACTGCGGACGGCGGCCGTGGTGTCCTGGCCGGAGCTGGTGCGCCGGGGCACCCTCGGCCCGGCCGTCGGCATGCGCGTGGTGCACGACGGCGAGTCGGGCGGGTACGAGGACGCGGACCGCCTCGTCGCCGACACCGCCGAGCGCTGGCTCACCGAGGACGACCCGGACGCCCTGTTCGTGTACTTCGGCGCCACCGACGAGGCCGGCCACTCGGCGGGCCCCCTCGGTCCCGCGTACGACCGGGCGCTGCTCGCCCAGGACGCCCACCTCGGACGGCTGCTCGACGCGATCGCGGCCCGCCGCCGCGACACCCGCCGCGCGGACGAGCGCTGGACGGTCCTGGTCACCACCGACCACGGGCACCTCGACACCGGCGGCCACGGCGGCGACACCCGCGCCGAGCGCGAGGTGTTCGTGATCCTCGCCGAGCCCGGTGCGCCCGCCGGTACCCGGCTGGACGCGCCACGCCTCGTCGACCTCGCCCCCACCGTCCTGGACCGGCTCGGCATCCCCGTCGACCCCGCCTGGGGCCTGCGGGGCCGTGTCCTGCCCCGGCCGGCCGCCTCCCCCTCCTCGCCCCCAACCCCGGAACGGTCATGACCGACGCACTCTTCGCCCTGCGCCCCTGGGAAACACCCGAGGTGACCTCCTGGCGGCGGCTGCCCATGAACGCCGTCGACCGGCGCGACCGGGCCCTGTCGCTCGACGGCCGGTGGCGGTTCCAGCTGCTGCCCTCGCCCGACCGGGAGCCCGGCCCCGGCTGGTCGTGGGCCGAACTCCCCGGCTCCTGGGCGCTGCAGGTGGCGCAGGACCCGCCGCAGTACACCAACGTCCGTATGCCGTGGCCTCAGTTCCCGCCCGACTCGCCGCCCGAGAACCCGACCGGTGTGTACGAGCGGGAGGTCGACATACCCGCCGACTGGGCCGGACGCCGGATCGTCCTGCACGTCGGGGCGGCCGAGAGCGTGCTGCTCGTCCATGTCGACGGGCGGCCGGCCGGGCTCTCCAAGGACTCCCATCTGGCCGCCGAGTTCGACCTGTCCGCACTGGTCCGGCCCGGCCGGCCGGCCACGGTGCGGCTCACGGTGGTGAAGTGGTCCGACGCCTCGCACATCGAGGACCAGGACCAGTGGTGGCTCGGCGGGATCACCCGCCCGGTGCTGCTGTACGCCACCGATCCGCTGTATCTGGCGGACGTGGGCGTGCGGGCGAGCCGCGACGGGGAGCTGCGGGTGGACTGCCGGGTGCGCTCGGCGGCGGGCACGGGGACCGGCGCGCTGCCCGCCGGGTGGTACGTCAGCGGGGAGCTGGACGGCCTGGAGCTGGTCCAGGACACCGGGTTCGACCGCCTCAACGCCGAGGACGACCGGGTCTCCGACTTCCTCGGCGAGGCCCGTATGGGCACGATCGTCCCCGACGTGCGGACCTGGACCGCCGAGACCCCCGAGCTGTACGGCCTCACCGTCCGGCTGCACCGCGCGGACGGCACGGTCGCCGACACCTCCCACCACCGGATCGGCTTCCGCGACGTCGAGATCAGCGGCCGGGACCTGCTGGTCAACGGGGAGCGCGTCTACGTCCGGGGCGTGAACCGGCACGACTTCCACCCGCTGACGGGGCGGACGGTGTCGTACGAGGACATGCGCGCGGACCTGCTGACACTGAAGCGGTTCGGCTTCAACGCGATCCGCACCTCCCACTATCCGGGCGACCCGGCGCTGTACGACCTCACGGACGAACTGGGCTTCTACGTGGTGGACGAGGCGGACATCGAGTCCCACGACCACGCCCATGAGATCGCCGACGACCCGCGCTATCTCAGCGCCTTCGTGGACCGCGTCTCCCGGATGGTCCTGCGCGACCGGAACCACCCGTCGGTGATCGTCTGGTCGCTGGGCAACGAGTCCGACTACGGCGCGAACCACGACGCGGCGGCGGGCTGGCTGCGGCGGCACGATCCGACGCGGCCGGTGCAGTACGAGGGGGCGGCCAGGCTGGACTGGGCGGCGACGGACGACGCCTCCGACATCGCCTGCCCGATGTACGCGCCCATCGAGGACTGTGTGGCGCACGCGCTGTCGGGCGAGCAGACCAGGCCGCTGATCCAGTGCGAGTACTCGCACGCCATGGGCAACAGCAACGGCACTCTCGCCGACACGTGGGCGGCCATCGAGGCCACACCCGGTCTTCAGGGCGGGTTCATCTGGGAGTTCTGGGACCACGGCATCCTCCAGCGTGTGAACGACGGACGACCGGCCGGGCGTGGGGGCGCCGGGCTGTACGAGAACGGCGTCGCCGGACCCGGCCTGCGCTGGGCCTACGGCGGCGACTTCGGCGAGACGGTCCACGACGGCGCCTTCATCGCCGACGGGGTGGTCTTCCCCGACCGCACGCCCAAGCCGGTGATGTTCGAACACCGGGAGATCGCCGCCCCGGTGCGGCTGTCCGTGGAGGGCGAGGGCACCTGGCGGGTGCTGCGGGTGCACAACCGGCAGCACTTCCGCGACCTCTCGTGGCTGGCCGCCGAGTGGGAGTTCGCGGCGGCCGACGGCGGCACCTGGACCCTGCCGGCCCAGCTGCCGGACGTACCGCCCGGCGGCTCGGCGGTGATCGACCGGCCCGAGCCGGCGGGCGGGGCCGGCGAGGTCTGGCTGACCCTGCGGGTGACGACGGCCGCCGACGAGCCCTGGGCCCCGCGCGGCACCGAGGTGTGCTGTCCGCAGGTCCGCTGGTACCCGGCGGAGGAGGGCGAGCCGGTGGTGGGCGCCGAGGAGGATCCGGGGCACGTCCCCCCGCCGGAGACGGACGGGGCCGGGCTGCTGCTGCACCCGCTGCTGGCCTCCCCGCCGGTCCTGAGCCTGTGGCGGGCCCCGACCGACAACGACGTCCTCGGCGGCATGGCCGAGCGCTGGCGCGCGTGGGGGCTGGACCGCGCCGAGCGCGAGCTGGTCGCCGTGGAGCGCAAGGGGTCCACCGTGCGGGTGCGGTCCCGCTGGGCGACGGGCGCCGGGGTCGTCGAGCACGAGCAGGCGTGCACGGCGCTGGTGGACGGCCGGGTCCTCGTGGAGGAGACGGCGGTGCTGCCCGAGGAGCTGACGGACGTGGCCCGCGTCGGCACGGTGTTCGAGACCGCGGACGGTTTCGACCAGCTCGCCTGGTACGGGCAGGGCCCCTGGGAGAGCTACCCGGACCGGGCGGCCGGAGCACCCGTCGGACACCACGTCGCCGGCGTGGACGCGCTGTTCACCCCCTATCTGCGTCCGCAGGAGAGCGGAGGCCGGCACGGTGTCCGGCACTTCACGCTCTCCGGCGGCGGCCACGCCCTGTCGGTACGGCTGGACAGCCCCCGGCAGGTCTCGGTCACCCGGCACCGGGCGAGAGACCTGGCGGCCGCCGGGCACCACGACGAACTGACACCCCGGCCGGGCTGCGTGGTCCACATCGACGCGGCGCACCGCGGCCTCGGCACCGCCTCCTGCGGTCCGGACACCTCGCCCCCGTATCTCGTCCCGACGGGCGTCCACCGCTGGTCGTGGACGCTGCGGGCACTCTGACCCACGAACCCTCTACGGAGTAACTGTGTGCACCTCGCACGAACCGGGGCAGGAGTCTGCCCACGCCCACTCGGGCAGACGCAACTTCCTGCGCGCCACGGCCCTGCTGGGCGCGGCGGCGACCGTCGCGCTGCCCACCGCCACGGCACAGGCGGCACCCCGGCGCCCGAAGCCCGACCCCGGAAGCCGCCGCTTCACGCTCGCCGTCATGCCCGACACCCAGTACCTCTTCGACGGACCGAGCATCGACGACAAGCCCGTCGAGGCGTCCCTGAAGTACCTCCTGGAGCACGGTGAGGAGGAGAACATCGTGTTCCTGTCCCACCTCGGCGACCTCACCCAGAACGGCACCGCGCGGGAGACCGCGGCGATCGGCGGCGCGTTCCGGCTGCTCGACCGCAAGGGCGTCGGCTACAGCGTCCTCGCGGGCAACCACGACGTGCGCTCCTCCACCGACGACCAGCGGGGTCCGACTCCGTACCTCGACGAGTTCGGGCCGGACCGTTTCGAGGGCCGGCCCACCTTCGGCGGGGCCTCGCCGGACGGCTACAACTCCTTCCACCTGTTCGAGGCGGGCGGCCGGGAGTGGATGGTGCTCGCCCTGGACTGGCGGCTGTCCGCGAAGGGGTTCGCCTGGGCGAAGGACGTCCTGGCCCGGCATCCGAGGACCCCGGTGGTCCTCACCACGCACGAGCTGGTCGACGGGGACGACTCCCTCTCCCCCTACGGGCGGACGCTGTGGGACCGACTGGTCAAGGACCACGACCAGATCTTCCTCACCCTCAACGGGCACTACTGGCCGGCGGCGCGCGCGACGCGGAAGAACACCGCTGACAACGATGTCCACCTGCATCTCACGAACTACCAGAACCGCTACTTCGGCGGTGCGGCGATGATCCGCCTCTACCGTTTCGACCTCGACCGCAACACCATCGACGTGGAGACGGTCTCCCCGTGGATCCTGGGCCGGGCCGCCGAGGGGCTCAACGAGCTGGAGCGGCAGGAGAGCGAACTCACCGGCGACGCCGACCGGTTCACGGTCGAGATCGACTTCGACAAGCGGTTCGCCGGCTTCGCGCCGGTGCCCGCGCGGCCGTCGCGGCCGGTCGCGCGGATGCTGGTGCCGGGCACGGTCGCGTACTGGCGCTTCGACGGGCAGGAGGACGGAGCGGCCGTCGGCGGCAGGGTCCGTGACCGCTCGGGCCACGGCAACGATCTCGCTCTGGTCACCGTGGGCGGCGGCACGCTCACCTGGTCCGCCGACCACCACCCCGACCAGCCCGGCCACGGCAGCCTGGAGTTCCACGGCGGCAAGCCCCCGCTGAAGGGCGCGTATCTGCGGACGGTCGACGGAGCGCCGCTGAACTCCGAGACGTTCAGGGACGGTTACACCATCGAGGCGTTCTACCGGCTGCCCGCCGACTGGAACCCCTCGAACCACGCCTGGGCGGGCCTCCTCGGGCGGACCGGCACGGGCGGCGCGGCGGGCAAGAGTGCCGACGACCCCGACGAGCCGCTGGCCACGCTGTCGCTCTCGAACGACCGGGAGCCGCAGTGGGCGGTGCGCCCGCTCGACCAGCAGGGCATCGCGACCAACTGGGGGCAGGAGACCCCACTGGAGACGTGGTGGCACCTCGCCGTCGTCAACGACGGCAAGCGCACCACGCTCTACGTCCAGGGCTGCCCGGTCGTGCGCAACCCCAAGGCGAGGGCCGTCGGGCTGACCTCGGTCGGACTGCCGTGGATCCTCGGCGGCTACGAGTACGCCGGGAAGATCGACCAGATCCTGCACGGGCGTCTCGGTGACGTCCGCATCGTCGCACGGGCTCTGCCCGTCGAGTCGTTCATGAACCACTGAGACGCGAAGGAAGAACACCGATCATGTCCGACCTCTCCGGCACACCCGAGCAACAGCTGCCCACCTGGGCCGATCCGTCCGTCTCCGCCACCGACCTCGACGCACAGGGGGTGTCGCGCCGTGGGCTCCTGCGCGGCGCGGGCCTGTTCGGCGCCGCGTTCGCGATGGGCTCCGCGGGCGCCCTCGCGGCACCGGCCTCCGCCGCCTCCCGCCCCTACGGCGGCGAGGACCCGCGCCTCGCCTACCTCGTCGGCGACCACCACATCCACACCGTCTACAGCCACGACGCCAAGTACACGTTCTCCCAACTGGCCGCCGCGGGCGCGAAGTACGGCCTCGACTGGATGGTGTTCACCGAGCACTCCAACTTCGGGCACGCCGACTTCGGGGCCGCGCTGGAGCACAAGGAGATCCTGAAGGCACGGGCCGAGAACCCCCGGCAGCTGATCTTCCAGGGCCTGGAGTGGTACATCCCGGCCGCCGAGCACTGCACGGTCTTCACGACGCCCGGCCGGAACGAGGTCGACCTCCTCACCCGCTTCGAGCGCGCCTACGACGGCAAGCTGCTGAACTACACGGACGGTTCCGCGGGCGGCGCGGACACCGCCCGCAACGAGGCGCACGCGGTGAACGCGATCAAGTGGCTGGCCGAGCAACGCCGTTCCGGCTACGTGGACGACGTGCTGGTCCTCGCCAACCACCCGTTGCGCCTCGGCATCGACTCCCCGCACGAGCTGCGCAACTGGCGGGACGCTGCCCCCGAGATCATGATCGGCATGGAGGGCGCGCCGGGCGCCCAGGGCGCGGCGCTCCCCGGCTGGCGGGGGGCCACCTCGATACGCGGCGAGTACGAGAACAAGCCGTCGGCCCAGTCCTGGCCCGGTTACCCGGCGCAGGCGTTCCTCACGTACGGCGGTTTCGACTGGGCGACGGCGACGGTGGGCGGCCTCTGGGACGCCATGCTGGCCGAGGGCAGGCTGTTCTCGATCACCACCAACTCCGACGCCCACCGGATCGTCTTCGACACCTGGAGGAACGGCGACTGGCCGGCCGGGCAGAACTTCGACAACACCGGCAAGCTGCCGGACCCGGTGAACACCGACGCCCCGCAGCCCGGCAGCGACTTCTGGCCCGGCCAGTTCAGCCGCACCCACGTGGGCGTGACCCGCTACGGGTACCGCGCGGTGATGAGGGGCCTGCGCGAGGGCCGTGTCTGGGTCGACCACGGCCATCTGCTCGACGGCCTCGACGTCCGCGTGAAGCGGGACCGCAGCCCCGGCCGGGGCGTCACGCTGGGCGGCCGGCTGCGGGTCCGCAAGGGCGAGAAGCTCACCCTGGAGGTGACCGTGACGAGCGCGTCGCGCCCCAACGCCCAGGGAATCCTGCCCGAGTTGGCCCATGTCGACGTCATCCGGGGCGCGGTGCGCGGCCCGGTGACCGACCGGGACGCCTGGCAGGCCCCCGCCACCAAGGTCGTCCACACGAAGGACGTGAGCGGCCGCAAGGGCACGTACACCCTGCGCATCCCGGTCACGGCCGGGGACGAGTCCTTCTACCTCCGTCTGCGGGGCAGTGACGGCAGGCGCAACGGGGCGGGTCACCTGGGCGCGTCCGTGGACCCGCACGGCCCGATCCCGCACGCGCCGGGCGACGGGAACCCGTGGGAGGACACGTGGTTCTACTCCAACCCGGTGTTCGTGGACATACGGTGAACACCAGGGCCTGACAGGGCGTTGGGGGAACCGCGTGACCGCCAGGACGGTCCCACGGTTCCCCACGCCCCCCTACGCGTAGAACCTGGACAGGCTCTGCAGCACGGCCGCCGGCTTGGCCGCGCCCTCGATCTCGATCGTGCCGTCGACGGTGATCTGCACCCCGCCCGGCACGTCCTCCACCGAGGCCAGCCGGCCGACGAGGCGGATCTTGGACCCCACCTTGACCGGCGAGGGGAACCGCACCTTGTTCAGGCCGTAGTTGACCTTCGTCGACACACCCTCGACGTCCAGCAGTTCGGTGAACAGCGGGATGAACAGCGACAGGGTCAGGTAGCCGTGGGCGATCGGCGCGCCGAAGGGGCCCTCGGCCGCCTTCTCGGGGTCGACGTGGATCCACTGGTGGTCCCCGGTCGCGTCGGCGAAGGTGTCGATGCGCTCCTGGGTGACCTCGATCCACTCGCTGGTGCCGAGGTCGCTGCCCGCGAGCTTCTTCAGCTCGTCGATGCCGTTCACGGTGATGCTCATGGGGCGTTCCTTGTCTGGGAGTGGGTGCGTCTAGGAGTCGGTCCCGTAGCGCTTGCGCACCCGGGCCTTGAGGAGCTTTCCGGAGGCGGTGCGCGGAAGCTCCTCCGCGATCACCACCGACTTCGGGATCTTGTACTTGGCGAGCCGCCCGGCCAGGGAGGCCAGTACCTCGTCGGCGTCCAGGGCGCGGCCCTCGCGCGGGACGACGACCGCGCGCGGCACCTCGCCCCACTTGTCGTCGGGGATGCCGATGACCGCGCACTCGGCGATGTCGGGGTGGGCGAGGAGCTGGTCCTCGATCTCGGCGGGGTAGATGTTCTCGCCGCCGGAGATGATCATGTCCTTGATGCGGTCGACGATGAAGACGTAGCCGTCCTCGTCGACGCGGGCGGCGTCCCCGCTGCGGAACCAGCCGTCGGCGAAGACGGCGGCCGTCTCCTCGGGCAGGCCCCAGTAGCCGGGCATGACGTGCGGTCCGCGGACCACGACCTCGCCGGGCTCGTCGATGTCGACCGGCGTCATGTCCGGCCGTACGACCCGCACATCGCTGAAGAAGTGCGGCACACCCGCCGAGCCGGCCTTGCTGACGGCGTGCTCGGCGTCGAGGAAGAGGGTGCCGGGGGCCGCCTCCGTCATGCCGTAGCCCTGGAGGAAGGTGAGTCCGCGCTCCTGGAAGCGGGCGATGAGCGGGGTCGGCACCGGGGAACCGCCGCAGGACAGCATCCTGAGCGACGACAGGTCGGCGTCGGCCCAGCGCGGGTGCCGGGCGATCTGGTCGAACATGGTCGGCACGCCGAACATGAACGTGACCCGGTGGCGCTCGATCAGGTCGAAGGTGGCGTCCGGGACGAAGGACTCGACCAGGACGCAGGTGCCGCCCTTGAGCAGCACGGGCAGGGTGAGCATGTTCAGCCCGGCCGTGTGGAACAGCGGGGCGGAGACGAGAGCGCGTTCGTCGGCGATGACGTCCTGGTCGACGAGCACGTTGACGGCGTTCCAGATGATGTTGCCGTGGGTGAGCATCGCGCCCTTGGGGCGGCCCGTCGTCCCCGAGGTGTACATGATGATGCAGGTGTCGTCGGCGGTGACGGGCTGGTCGATCGGCTCGGTCTCGGCCCCGGCGAGGAGCGCCTCGTACTCCGCGCCGGTCTCCAGGAACGTCCGCACATCGGTGCCGTCGCCGGGCAGCCCGGCGACGAGCCCGGTGAAAGCGGGCCCGTACACCAGTGCCTTGGCCCCGGAGTCCGCCAGCTGGTAGGCGATCTCGGGGCCCGCGAGGCGGGTGTTGAGCGGGACGAAGACCGCGCCGAGCGTGCCGGCGGCGAACAGCGTCTCCAGGTACGAGGGGTGGTTGGGCCCCAGGTAGGCGACGCGGTCGCCGCGGCGCACGCCGGAGGCGCGCAGGGCGTGGGCGAGGCGCGTGGTGCGCTCGTACAGCTCTCCGTAGGTGAGGCTCGTGTCGCCGTGGATCAGCGCGGTGCGCCGGGGGGTCTTGCGGGCACGGCGGGCGGGCCACGATCCCAGTCCCTCATTGCGCATGTCTGTGCCCCTGTCCGTCGTTGCACATGGGGGTGTCCCTCACGGTCTCGTCATGGCTTCGTCGTGACGGCCACGGTCATGGCTTCGTCAGTCCGAGCAGCCGGGCGGCGTTCTCCTTCAGGATCTTCGGCCTGACCTCGTCCTTGATCGGCAGCTTCGCGAAGTCCGCGAGCCAGCGGTCGGGGGTGAGGACGGGGTAGTCGGAGCCGAAGAGGACCTTGTCCTTGAGCAGGGTGTTCGCGTACTGCACGAGCTGCGGCGGGAAGTACTTCGGCGACCAGCCGGACAGGTCGATGTGCACGCCCGGCTTGTGCGTGGCGACCGCCAGCGCCTCGTCCTGCCAGGGGAAGGACGGGTGCGCCAGGATGATCTTGAGATGCGGGAAGTCGGCGGCCACGTCGTCGACGTGCAGCGGATTGGAGTACTTCAGGCGGATGCCGCCGCCGCCCGGTACCCCGGCCCCGATGCCCGTCTGACCGGTGTGGAAGAGGGCGATCGTGCCCGTCTCCTCGATGACCTCGTACAGGTCGTAGGCCACCGAGCGGTCGTTGGGGAAGAAGCCCTGGATGCTGGGGTGGAACTTGAACCCCTTCACCCCGTACTCCTCGACCAGCCGGCGGGCCCGCTTGACCCCCGCCCTGCCGCGGAAGGGGTCGATGGAGGCGAAGGGGATCAGCACGTCCGCGTTGGCGGCGGCCGCCTCGGCGACCTCCTCGTTGGGGACGGGCTCGGTGCCGGTCGCGGACTCGGCGTCGACCGTGAAGATCACGGCGGCCATCTTCCGCTCGCGGTAGTGGGCGGCCGTCTCCTCCAGGGTCGGCTTCCGCTTGCCCTCGACCTTGAAGTACGCCGAGGAGGCGTCGTGCAGGTCGTCGGCCAGGGAGGCGTTGCCCTTGGAGGACACCTCGGCGTGGGTGTGGACGTCGATCGCGACCAGCTCGTCCACGTTCATGACGGGTTGCGCGGCACTCATCACGCCTCCGGGATCTTCGGGGCGGGGACGCCCACGGTCTGCGGTTCGGCGCCCAGGGAGGTCGGCCACACGTCGGCCAGGGCCTCGGGGGTCCAGCCGCCGTTCGCGTACGCCGTCTTGATCTCCTGCGGGTGCGACCAGAGTGCCACCTTGTCGCCGCCGATGCCGATGGCCTGGCCGGTGACACCGCGCGCCGCCTCGGAGGCGAGGAAGGGGACCAGGGCCGCGCAGTCCTCGGGGGTGCCGAAGCCCTCGCCCTTGCGCAGGAAGTCCGGGAACGGCTTGCCCTCGCGCAGCGCCTCGACGTACGGGGCGAAGACCGGGATGGTCTCGGTCATCGCGGTGGCGGCGACCGGGACGATGGCGTTGACGGTGATGTTCGCGCGGCCCAGCTCCATCGCCCAGGTGCGGGCGAAGGCGGCGATGCCGGCCTTGGCGGCGGCGTAGTTCGTCTGGCCGAAGTTGCCGCGCTGGCCGGCCGGGGAGCCGACGAGGATCAGGGAGCCGCCCTCGCCCTGCTCGCGCATGCGGATCGCGGCGGCGCGGGCGCAGGTGAAGGTGCCCTTGAGGTGGGTGGTGATCACCGCGTCGAAGTCGTCGTCCGACATCTTCCACAGCACCTTGTCGCGCAGGATGCCGGCGTTGGTGACCAGGATGTCGAGCCGCCCGAACTCCTCCACCGCGCGTCCCACAAGCCGGTCGGCGGCCTCGGTCGTGCCGACCGGGACCACCTCGGCCACGGCCCTGCCGCCCGCCTCGGTGAGGGACTTCACGGCCGCTTCGGCCACGGCCTCGTCGATGTCGTTGACGACGACGGAGGCGCCGGCGGCGGCGAGGGCCTGTGCGTAGGCCAGACCGAGGCCACGGCCACTGCCCGTGACGACGGCGACCTTGCCGGTGAGATCGATGCTGGGCACGAGGGGATCCCTTCGGTGGGGGTGCGACGACGGACGCTGACGAACGTCCGCCGACTGCGGCTGTGAGATCGAAGCTAAGAGCAATAGTTGTTGACGTCAATAGTTGTTGTTCTCCGGGCGTTGCGTCATGCTGGGACGGAACACCGGCACGCCCCCTGCCCGGGGCCTCGACCACGGGAGCCCGCCATCGCCCGCCAGCAGACGCAGAACGCCGCCCCGATCGACGCGCGCGAGCCCTGGATGCGCGCCCTGCACGCGGACACGGGTTATCTGCTGTACCGCCTGGGGATGCGGTCCGGGCAGCTGTTCAACTCCTCCCTCCAGGAGTCGGGGCTGCGGCTGCGGCACTACGCGCTGCTGCGCTTCCTGGCCACGTCCCCCGGGGCACTCCAGCGTGAGCTGAGCGCGTCGCTCGGGTACGACCCGAGCGCGATCGTCGGCCTGGTGGACGACCTGGAGAAGCTGAGCTTCGCCGAGCGGCGCCCCGCCCCCGACGACCGCCGCAGCCGGATCGTCGTCCTGACGGAGAACGGCCGCGCCTTCCTGCGGGACACCGACGAGGCGGGACAACGCGTCACGAACGAGCTGTTGGAACCCCTCGACGCCGACGAGCGCGAGACCCTCCACGTACTGCTGCAGAAGGTCGCCGAGGCCGGACTGGGGTGACGCCATGCCGATGACCGCCGACGCGCTCCCGTGGCCGGGGCCCGTCCCCCGGCAGCCGTCGCCGCCGGGGACCGCGCCCCGGACGGCCGCGCCCACGTCCACGGGAGCCGCCCGCTCCGCGCCGGACCGGCTCCTGGCCGTCCTGGCCGCCTTCGACCACGAGCACCCGGCGCTCTCCCTGAGCGACATCGGCCGCCGGGCCGGGCTGTCCCTCACCACGGCCCACCGGCTGGTCGGCGCGCTCACCGAGTGGGGCGCCCTGGAGCGGGACGCGTCCGGGACCTACCACGTCGGCCTGCGCCTGTGGGAGCTGGCCGCGCTCGCCCCGCGCGGGCTCGCGCTGCGCCAGATCGCACTGCCGTACCTGGAGGACCTGTACGAGGCCACGCACGAGAACGTGCAGCTCGCGGTGCGCGACGGCGACGACGTCGTCTACATCGAGTGGCTCTCCGGGCGCTCGGCCGTCGGTGTCCACATCCGGGTCGGCGCCCGCTGGCCCCTGCACGCCACCGGGGTGGGCCTGGCGCTCCTCGCCCACGGCGACACCGTGTCCCAGGAGACCTACTGCCAGGGGCCGCTGGCCTCGTTCACGCCGTACACGATCATCGACGCGCCCCGGTTGCGGCGCGTCCTCGCCGAGGTGAGGCGCACGGGCGTGGCCGTGAGCAGCCGTCAGGTCACCGAGGACGCGCTGTCGGTGGCCGCGCCGGTACGCGGCCCCGGCGGTGGCGTCGTCGCGGCCGTCTCGGTCGTGGTGCCCCAGGCAGGTGCCCAGGTACCGGTGTTGACACCCGCCGTACGGGTGGCGGCACGCGGGATCTCCCGCGCCCTGGGCTGGCAGCCGGACGAGCCCCGCCGGGGGTCACTGATCCCGGGCCGGGGCTCGTCCCCCTCGTGAGGGATGTGCGGGTGAGGCGTCGGGCTCAGGCCGACAGGCCCTCGTAGACGGCCGCGAGAAGCACGAAGGCCCGGTCGTCGGAGAGCCCTTCGTCGATCATCTGGTTCATCACGTACGCCACGGACATCCGGGCGTCGAAGTCGACCAGGACGATCGAGCCGCCCCAGCCGGCCCAGAAACAGGTGCGGGGGTTGGGCAGCTGGCCGCCGTTCAGCCCGTAGCCCATGCCGTAGCGCATCGGCACGCCCAGGACGCTGTCCACGCCGTCGAACTGTTCCTCCAGAACCCGCTCGCACCCCTTCTCCGACAGCAGCCGCACCCCGCGCGCCGCGCCACCGCAGGCCAGCAGCGACTGCACGGCGGCCACCGAGCGGGCATTGCCGTGACCGTTCGCGGCCGGGATCTCGGCGCGGCGCCAGGCGGTCGTGTTGGCGGCGCCCTCCGGGACCTCCGGGTTGGGCGGCGGACCGCTCCGGGGCGGGGAGGAGGGCGGCGGGATGATCGGCGCCACCCGGTGGTCGTGTTCGGCGGCGAGCCCGATGTGGAAGTCGGCCCCCAGCGGGCCCGTGACCTCCTCGGCGAGGAAGGTGCCGAGGCTGCGGCCGGTGACCCGGCGGACGATCTCCCCGAGCAGATATCCCTGGGTGAGCGCGTGGTAGCCGGCCCCGGTGCCCGGCTCCCAGGCCGGTGCCTGCGCGGCGAGCCGCGAGGTGACGGTCGGCCAGTCGTACAGGTCCTCCAGCGTCGTGGGGGCCTCGAAGCGGGGCAGGCCGGCCGTGTGCGCGAGCACATGGCTGACGCGTACGTTCTCCTTGCCCGCCGCCGCGAACTCGGGCCAGTACGTCGCCACCGGCGCGTCCAGGTCCAGTACGCCCCGGTCGGCGAGCATCAGCACGCACAGGGCGGTCATCGTCTTGGTGGTGGACCACACATGGGTGAGCGTGTTGCGCTCCCACGGTGTGGTGCGCGCCGCGTCGGCGTATCCGCCCCACAGGTCGACCACCGGCTCACCGTCCACGAAGACGGCGACCGACGCGCCCACGTCCTTGTCGTCCAGCGAGGCCGACAGCGCCTCGCGCACTGCGGCGAACCTGTCCGTGCACGTGCCATGAGTCATCGCCATGAGGGGAAGGTAGCGGGGCCTCGCCGACGGAGCCATCGAATTGTTCGCCGGCACATCGCCGTTCAGGTCGCCGGAGCAGTTGCGCTCGCCGCGGGACGTCACCGCCGCGTCCGGCCCCGCAGAGCGACACGATTCTTCGTGGAGCCGGGCGAACCGAAAGCCCGGCCCTGCGCGTCCGCGGCCGGACATCGGGCGCCGTCGGCGGCGCCGGCCCCCATTCCTGGGCCGGACACCACCCGACAACGGCCGATCTTCACAGGGTGAACTCGCCCCTCGCGCAAGGACTTTCTCCGCTTTAACTCTTGACGGCCGCAGCGCCGGAGCGCACATTGACCGCACGCTCTTCTTGAGAGCGCTCTCAGGACGGGACTCCACGGAGCGCTCCCCCCACCCGCGCATTCACTCCGTACACCCGAAGAGGCCGCTATGAGTGAACCCTCCGGCACACCCCTCGGACGTCCCCGCACGCTCAGGCGCGCGTTCCTCGCCATGGCCGGCGCGTTGGCGCTGGCCACGGCGTGGGCGACGACCGCGCAGGGCGCCGCCCCCACACCGCCCGCAGGATGGACCCAGGTCTTCGTCGACGACTTCAACGGCACGGCCGGCACCGGCGTGAACACCTCCAACTGGCAGTACGCGACCGGCACTTCGTATCCCGGCGGCCCCGCCAACTGGGGCACCGGCGAAGTCGAGACCATGACGAACAGCACCAACAACGTCTCCCTCGACGGCAACGGCAACCTGCGCATCACCCCGGTCCGCGACTCGGCGGGCAGGTGGACGTCCGGCCGGATCGAGACCAAGCGCACCGACTTCCAGCCCCCGGCGGGCGGCAAACTGCGGGTCGAGTCCCGGCTCCAGATGCCGAACGTGACCGGGACGGCCGCCGAGGGCTACTGGCCGGCGTTCTGGATGCTGGGCGCTCCCTACCGGGGCAACTACCAGAACTGGCCGAGCGTCGGCGAGCTGGACATCATGGAGAACGTGCAGGGCCGCAACCAGGTCTGGGCCACGATCCACTGCGGCACCAACCCGGGCGGCCCGTGCAACGAGACGACCGGCATCGGCAACTCCACCGTGTGCCCGGGCACGACCTGCCAGTCCGGCTTCCACACGTACACCATGGAGTGGGACCGCTCGGTGACCCCCGAGACGATCCGGTTCTCCGTCGACGGCACACAGTTCCATTCGGTCAACGCCAACCAGGTCGACGCGACCACCTGGTCCAACGCCACCGACCACGGCTTCTTCATCATCCTCAACGTGGCGATGGGCGGCGCCTTCCCGGACGCGTTCGGCGGCGGCCTGGACGGCGACACCCGCTCCGGCGTCCCCATGGTCGTCGACTACGTGCAGGTGCTGTCGGCCGGTGGCGGCACGACCACCCCGCCCCCGACGGGCACCCGTGACGCGTACAGCGCCATCCAGGCCGAGTCGTACGACAGCCAGAGCGGCACCCTCACCGAGGCCACGACCGACTCCGGCGGCGGTCAGAACATCGGCGCGCTGGCCAACGGCGACTGGGCACTGTTCCAAGACGTCGACTTCGGTTCCACGGCCGCGAGGCAGTTCGTCGCCCGCGTGGCCTCCGGCGCCAACTCGGGGGTGAGCGGCCTCGTCGAGGTCAGGCTCGACAGCCGGTCGAACGCGCCGGTGGGCAGTTTCTCGATCGCCGGCACCGGGGGCTGGCAGTCCTGGCGGACGGTGCCGGCGAACATCAGTGGGGTCACCGGCACCCATGACGTCTATCTGACCTTCACGAGCGGGCAGTCGCAGGACTTCGTGAACGTGAACTGGTTCAACTTCGGCCGCTGACGGACGGCTTGGGCGAGGGGCGGGCTCCACGGCGTGGAGCCCGCCCCTCGTCGCGCGTCACCGCATCTCCGCCCGGAACGCCACCGGCGTGGTCCCGGTGTGCAGATGGAAGAACTTGGAGAAGTTGGCCGCGTCGGGGAATCCGACGGCCGCGCCGACGCGGCCGATCGGCAGATCCGTGTGGGCCAGCAGCCGTTTCGCCTCCAGGACGACCCGCTTGTCGATGAACCCCTTGGGTGTCTCGCCGGTCGCGGCGCGGACCGCGCGGACGAGGGTGCGGCGGGAGCAGCCGAGGTCGTCGGCGTAGGCGCTGACGCTGTGGTTGCCGGCGAACCCCCGCTCGACGGCGTCCCTGAAGCGGGTGAAGGCCGTGTCGTCGGGCCGGCTCGCCGACTCGGCCGAGGCGGCGGCGAGATGGGCCAGGCGCAGCAGGAAGGCCGTCAGGCAGTGCCGCAGCACGGCGGCGTGCAGACCGAGCGGCAGGGTGGCGGTCGGCGCGGTCGCGTCGGCGTACTCGCGTTCCAGTTGGGCCAACGAGGCGCGCAGGGCCGTCAGTTGCTCCTTGCCGGGGCGAAGCAGCGGCGGCAGGTCGTAGCGGTAGAGGCCGGTCGCCTCGACGGTGGCGCGGGGCAGGAAGCCCGGTTGCATGGTGAGGGCCCTCCCGCGGTACTCGCTCACGCGTGAGAATCGATGCACCTGCCCCGGACGGATCCACAACAGGTCGCCCGCGCCCACCTCGTACTCGGTGAAGTCGACCATGTGGCGCACCGGACCGTCGTCGAACAGCAGCACCACGTGGAAGTCGATGCGGTGGACCCCCTCCAGGGGTATGTCCGCGCGCCACAGCTCACCGTCGTCCATCGGGCCCACCCGCATCCCGACACCGGAGAGGCCGTCGTCGACGGGGAAAGGGAAGGTCTTGATCCGGTCGCCGTCCGGGAAGTCTCTTTCCGTCATGTCCTCGCCGCCGCGTCGTCGGTGTCCCAGTTTCACCGAAGGCTGGCACACGACGACCTACCCCATCAAAAGTCAGACTTTTACTTTTGAATGCGCTAGACCAATTCCGCCGTCTCAGCGAGGACTTCTTGAACATGAACTGGACAGAACTCGACCGGCGCGCCGTCGACACCGCCCGCCTGCTGGCCGCCGACGCCGTGCAGAAGGCCGGCAACGGGCACCCGGGTACGGCGATGAGCCTCGCGCCCGTCGCGTACACGCTCTTTCAGAAGGTGATGCGACACGATCCCGCCGACCCCGAGTGGACGGGCCGCGACCGCTTCGTCCTCTCCCCCGGCCACACCTCGCTGACCCTCTACACCCAGCTCCATCTCGCCGGGTACGAGCTGGAGCTGGAGGACCTCAAGGCGTTCCGGACGCACGGTTCGAAGACGCCGGGCCATCCCGAGTACGGGCACACGGCCGGTGTGGAGACCACCACCGGTCCGCTGGGCCAGGGCGTCGCCAACGCCGTGGGCATGGCGATGGCCGCCCGCTACGAGCGCGGTCTGTTCGACCCGGACGCGCCCGAGGGGGCGTCCCCGTTCGACCACACCATCTGGGCGATCGTCTCCGACGGCGACCTGGAGGAGGGCATCTCGGCGGAGGCCTCGTCGCTGGCGGGCCATCAGCAGCTGGGCAACCTGGTCTTCCTGTACGACGACAACCACATCTCCATCGAGGGCGACACGGCCACCGCGTTCTCCGAGGACGTGCTCAAGCGGTACGAGGCGTACGGCTGGCACGTCCAGCGGATCGACCCCGCGTTCAACGGCAACATCGACGTGCACGCCCTGCACGACGCGCTGCTGGCCGCGCGGGAGGAGACCTCGCGCCCCTCGATCATCGCGATGCGCACGATCATCGCCTGGCCGGCGCCGAACGCGCAGAACACCGAGGCCGCGCACGGCTCGGCGCTCGGCGCGGACGAGGTCGCCGCCACCAAGCGGGTCCTCGGCTTCGACGCGGAGAAGACCTTCGCCGTCGCCGACGACGTGCTCGCCCACACCCGGCGGGCACTCGACCGGGGCGCCGAGGCGCACGCCGCCTGGGACAGGCGGATCGCCGAGTGGCGTGCCGCCTCACCCGAACGGGCCGGCCTGTTCGACCGGGTGGTCGCGGGCCGGCTGCCCGAGGGCTGGGAGCAAGCGTTGCCCGTCTTCGAGGAGGGCACGTCGGTGGCGACCCGTGCCGCGTCCGGCAAGGTCCTCCAGGCGCTGGGCGCGGTGATCCCGGAGCTGTGGGGCGGCTCCGCCGACCTCGCCGGTTCCAACAACACCACGATCGACAAGACGTCGTCGTTCCTCCCCGCGGACAACCCGCTGCCGGAGGCGGACCCCTACGGGCGCACGATCCACTTCGGCATCCGTGAGCACTCCATGGCCGCGGAGATGAACGGCATCGCGCTGCACGGCAACACCCGTATCTACGGCGGCACGTTCCTGGTGTTCTCCGACTACATGCGCAACGCCGTACGCCTGTCGGCGCTGATGCATCTGCCGGTGACGTACGTGTGGACGCACGACTCCATCGGTCTCGGCGAGGACGGCCCCACCCACCAGCCGGTCGAGCACCTGGCCTCGCTGCGGGCGATCCCGGGCCTGAACGTGGTCCGCCCGGCCGATGCCAACGAGACGGCGATCGCCTGGCGCGAGATCCTCAAGCGCTGGACCAAGGAGTTCGGCAAGGGCGCCCCGCACGGTCTGGCGCTGACCCGTCAGGGTGTGCCGACGTACGAGGCCGACGAGAATGCCGCCAAGGGCGGTTACGTGCTCTTCGAGGCGTCGAACGGTGCGCCGGAGGTCGTCCTCGTCGCCACCGGCTCCGAGGTCCATGTGGCCGTCGAGGCGCGTGAGCGGCTGGAGGCCGACGGTGTGGCCACGCGGGTGGTGTCCATGCCGTGCGTGGAGTGGTTCGAGGAGCAGGACCAGGGGTACCGGGAGAGCGTTCTGCCGCCGTCCGTCAAGGCGCGTGTCGCGGTCGAGGCCGGTATCGGACTGACCTGGCACAAGTACGTCGGTGACGCCGGCCGCATCGTTTCGCTGGAGCACTTCGGCGCTTCGGCCGACGGCAAGGTCCTCTTCCAGGAGTTCGGCTTCACCGCGCAGAACGTGGCCGCGGTCGCGCAGGAATCACTCGCAGCCGCTCAGCGCTGACGCTCTACACACGACACGTAGGAGATGGAATTTCCATGACAGACGCACTCAAGCGCCTCTCCGAGGAGGGCGTCGCGATCTGGCTGGACGACCTGTCGCGCAAGCGCATCACGTCCGGCAACCTCGCCGAGCTGCTCGACCAGCAGCACGTCGTGGGCGTCACCACCAACCCGTCGATCTTCCAGAAGGCGATCAGTAGCGGTGACGGCTACGAGCAGCAGGTCTCCGACCTCGCCGCCCGCAAGGTCACCGTCGAAGAAGCCATCCGCATGATCACGACGGCGGACGTCCGGGACGCCGCCGACATCCTGCGCCCGGTGTTCGACGCGACCGGCGGCCAGGACGGCCGGGTCTCCATCGAGGTCGACCCGCGCCTGGCGCACAACACCAAGGCGACGGTGGCCGAGGCCAAGCAGCTGGCCTGGCTGGTGGACCGCCCGAACACCCTGATCAAGATCCCGGCCACGATGGGCGGCCTGCCGGCCATCACCGAGGTCATCGGTCTGGGCATCAGCGTCAACGTCACGCTGATCTTCTCCCTGGAGCGCTACCGCCAGGTCATGGACGCCTACCTGGCCGGTCTGGAGAAGGCCAAGGAGCGGGGCCTGGACCTGTCGAAGATCCACTCGGTGGCGTCCTTCTTCGTGTCCCGCGTGGACACCGAGATCGACAAGCGCATCGACGCCCTCGGCACCGACGAGGCCAAGGCCGCCCGCGGCAAGGCCGGCGTCGCCAACGCGCGTCTGGCGTACCAGGCGTACGAGGAGGTCTTCTCCACCGACCGCTGGAGCGCGCTGGAGAGCGCGGGCGCCAACAAGCAGCGTCCGCTGTGGGCCTCGACCGGCGTCAAGGACCCGGCGTACAAGTCGACGCTGTACGTCGACGAGCTGGTCGCGCCGAACACGGTGAACACCATGCCGGAGGCCACGCTGGAGGCCACCGCCGAGAGCGGTGAGATCCGCGGCAACGCGATCGCCGGGACGTACGAGCAGTCGCGTGCCGAGCTGGACGCGGTCGAGAAGCTCGGGATCTCGTACGACGAGGTCGTCCAGCTCCTGGAGGACGAGGGCGTCGACAAGTTCGAGGCGTCCTGGAACGACCTGCTCAAGTCGACCGAGGCGGAGCTTCGGCGCCTCGCACCCTCGGAGGGCTGAACACCTTGTCGAGCAGCAATCCGCTGCGTGACGCCGCGGACCGACGGCTCCCGCGTATCGCGGGGCCGTCGGGCCTGGTCATCTTCGGCGTCACAGGCGATTTGTCACGTAAAAAGCTGATGCCTGCCGTGTACGACCTCGCCAACCGCGGACTGCTGCCGCCGGGCTTCTCGCTCGTCGGCTTCGCACGCCGGGAATGGGCCAACGAGGACTTCGCGCAGGAGGTGCACGACGCGGTCAAGGAGCACGCGCGCACGCCCTTCCGCGAGGAGGTCTGGCAGCAGCTCATCCAGGGCATGCGGTTCGTCCAGGGCACCTTCGACGACGACGAGTCCTTCGAGCGGCTGCGCGACACCATCGAGGAGCTGGACAAGGCGCAGGGGACGGGCGGCAACTTCGCCTTCTACCTGTCCGTGCCGCCGTCCGCGTTCCCGGTGGTGATCCAGCAGCTGAAGAAGCACGGTCTGGCCGACCAGAGCAGCGGCTCCTGGCGGCGCGCGGTCATCGAGAAGCCGTTCGGGCACAACCTGGAGTCGGCCGAGGATCTCAACAAGGTCGTCCACGAGGTCTTCGCCCCGGACCAGGTCTTCCGCATCGACCACTACCTGGGCAAGGAGACCGTCCAGAACATCCTGGCGCTCCGCTTCGCCAACACGATGTTCGAGCCGATCTGGAACCGGTCCTTCGTCGACCACGTGCAGATCACCATGGCCGAGGACATCGGCATCGGCGGCCGGGCGGGTTACTACGACGGTATCGGCGCCGCCCGTGACGTCATCCAGAACCACCTGTTGCAGCTGATGGCGCTGACCGCCATGGAGGAGCCCGCCTCCTTCGACGCGGACGCGCTCGCCGCCGAGAAGACCAAGGTGCTCGGCGCGGTGAAGCTGTCGAAGGACCTGGGCCGGGACACCGTGTTCGCGCAGTACGCGGCCGGCTGGCAGGGCGGCGAGAAGGTCATCGGCTACCTCGAAGAGGACGGCATCGACCGCAAGTCGAAGACCGACACCTACGCGGCGATCAAGGTGCAGGTGGACAACCGCCGTTGGGCGGGCGTCCCGTTCTACCTGCGGACGGGCAAGCGCCTCGGCCGCCGGGTGACCGAGATCGCGGTGGTCTTCCAGCGTGCCCCGCACTCCCCCTTCGACTCCACCGCCACCGAGGAACTGGGCCAGAACGCGATCGTCATCCGCGTCCAGCCCGACGAGGGCGTGACGGTCCGTTTCGGCTCCAAGGTGCCCGGCACGTCGATGGAGATCCGGGACGTGTCGATGGACTTCGCCTACGGCGAGTCCTTCACCGAGTCCTCGCCCGAGGCGTACGAGCGTCTCATTCTCGACGTCCTGCTCGGCGACTCGAACCTCTTCCCGCGCACCGAGGAGGTCGAGCTGTCCTGGAAGATCCTCGACCCGATCGAGGAGTACTGGGACAAGAGCGGCAGGCCCGCGCAGTACCAGGCGGGCACCTGGGGTCCCGTCGAGGCGGACCAGATGCTGCAACGAGACGGACGGAGCTGGCGCCGGCCATGAAGACGGACCTCACGGACACCACGGCCAGCAAGATCAACAAGGCGCTGGTGAAGGCCCGCCGGGAGATAGGGACCCCGGCGGTCGGCATGGTGCTCACGCTGGTCATCGTGACGGACGAGGAGAACGCGTACGACGCGCTCAAGTCCGCCAACGACGCCTCCCGCGAGCACCCCTCGCGCACGATCGTGGTCATCAAGCGTGTCTCCCGCTCCCCCCGGGACCGCACGAAGTCCCGCCTCGACGCCGAGGTACGGGTGGGCGCGGACGCCGGCACCGGTGACACGGTCGTCCTGCGGCTGTACGGCGAGGTCGCGGACCACGCCCAGTCGGTCGTGCTCCCCCTGCTGCTGCCGGACGCGCCGGTGGTCGTCTGGTGGCCGGTCAACGCGCCGCTCGACCCGGCCCGCGACCCGCTGGGCGCGCTCGGCCAGCGCCGGGTGACCGACAGCTACGCCGCCGAGAAGCCCATCGAGGAGCTGCGGAGCCGCGCCGACAACTACGAGCCCGGCGACACGGATCTGGCCTGGACCCGGATCACCCCCTGGCGCTCCATGCTGGCCGCCGCGCTCGACCAGGTGGACTGCGAGGTCATCTCCGCGGAGGTGCAGGGCGAGCAGTACAACCCGAGCGTGGAGCTGCTGGCGATGTGGCTGGCGGACCGCCTCCACGTCCACGTACGGCGGGGGGTGTCGGCCGGGCCGGGCCTCAACGAGGTGCGGATGCTCACCAGCACCGGTCCCATCCGGCTGTACCGCCCCGCCGGGGGGCTCGCCCTCCTCACGCTGGAGGGCCAGCCGGACCGGGCGGTCGCGCTGAAGCGCCGCGAGACGTCCGAGTTGCTGGCGGAGGAGCTGCGCAGGCTCGACCCCGACGACACGTACGCGTCGGCGCTGCGGTTCGGGGTGGACCGGCTGGGCGGGGCGTTGTCGCCCGCGGCCGGCTCGGCGGGGGCGGCCTCCGAGCTGGACGGCGCTGCGGGACGGGGGGCCTCGGCGGCGTTGCCGCCGGCGCTTCCGGCTCTGCCGACAAGGTCGGCTGGTTCGGGTAGTTCGATCAGTGCGGCCGGCTCGTCCGCGTCCGGCTCGGCAGATGTGTCGAGGTCTGCGGATTCCGTGGCGTCCGCGGGGTCGGCCGGTGGCGAGGACTCCGAGCGGCCCACGCCGGCGCAGATGCCGCCCGTGAAGAAGGCGGCCTCGCCGTGAGCACCCCGCAGCTGGTCGTGC
The DNA here is from genome assembly GCF_000383595.1 of Streptomyces bottropensis ATCC 25435. NCBI lineage: Bacteria > Bacillati > Actinomycetota > Actinomycetes > Kitasatosporales > Streptomycetaceae > Streptomyces > Streptomyces bottropensis. The sequence continues at coordinate 6,419,585 of NZ_KB911581.1, forward strand.
ACCGTGACAAGGAGCTGATGGCTCAGGCCGCGGCGGCCCGGCTGATCACCAAGGTCGTGGACGCGCAGGCCTCGCGCGGCTATGCCTCGGTGGTCCTCACGGGCGGCCGCAACGGCAACGGGCTGCTCGCCGCGCTGGCCGCGGCGCCCGCCCGGGACGCGATCGACTGGGGCCGGCTGGATCTGTGGTGGGGCGACGAGCGGTTCCTGCCGGAGGGTGACGCCGAGCGGAACGTCACCCAGGCCCGGGAGGCGCTGCTGGACTCGGTGCCGCTGGATCCGAAGCGGGTGCACGCCATGCCCGCGTCGGACGGGCCGTGGGGTGCCGATGTGGGCGCGGCGGCCGCGGCGTACGCGCAGGAGCTGGCGCGGGCGGCGGGGCCCGAGAACCACGGGACCGTGCCGACGTTCGACGTGCTGATGCTCGGGGTCGGGCCGGACACCCATGTGGCCTCGCTCTTCCCCGAGTCGCCGGCCGTACGGGAGACCGAGCGGACGGTGGTGGGCGTGCGTGGCGCGCCGAAGCCGCCGCCGACGCGGGTCACGCTGACGCTGCCCGCGATCCGCGCCGCGCGTGAGGTGTGGCTGCTCGCCGCCGGGGAGGACAAGGCGGCGGCCGCGGCCATCGCGTTGTCCGGTGCGGGGGAGATCCAGGCGCCGGCCGCGGGTGCGTACGGGCGGTCGCGGACCCTGTGGCTGCTGGACGCGGCCGCGGCGTCGCGGCTGCCGCGGTCCTTGTATCCGCCTGCCTCGCCGTAAGTCCGTTCGGGTGCGGGTCCGGTGGGGGCTTCGCGCAGTTCCCCGCGCCCCTGAAGGCGCGGGGAACTGCGCGAGAAGCCCCACCGGACCCGCACCCGACAACGCACCCCGCTCAAGCCGTCAGGACGTGAAGTCGTCCTCACGGGTCTCCGGCAGCGCCCACACGCACAGCAGACTCACCAGGCACAACCCACCCGTGTAGAACCCGAGCACCAGCGGCGACGACCACTGGCTGTTCAGCCAGGTCGCGACGAGCGGAGCGAAGCCGCCACCCAGTGTGTTGGCCAGGATGAACGCCGCCGACGCCCCCGTGTACCGCAACCTCGCCGGGAACAGCTCCGCGAGGAACGCCGCCGCCGGGGAGAACATCAGGGCGAGCAGCATGAGCCCGACCGTGTACGCGCCGGTGATGACGAACCCGTCGCCCGTGCTGAGAGACGCGTACATGGGAACGGACCAGACCACGCAGCCGGCCGCGCCCGCCAGCATCAGCGGCCGGCGCCCGATCCGGTCGGCGAGCCGCGCGACGGGCAGCGTGATCGCGATCCCGGCCGCCGCCCCCACGCTCGCGGCGGTGAGCATCGTGTTCTGCGGGATGCCGAGCGATTTCGGACCGTAGGACAGGCTGTAGACGATCGTCAGGTAGTACACGGCCGAGCCGCCGATCGCCGCGCCCGTGCCGAGCAGCAGCCGGCGCGGGTGGCGCGCGAGGAGCGTCCCGAGCGGAAAGCGCGGCGCCGGGGACCCCGCGGATCCGGGAGAGGCGGGGGACGCCGGGGACGCCGCCGGGGACGAGCCCTTGAACACCGGCGACTCCGACACCGTCGTCCGTACCCACAGCCCGACCAGGACAAGCACCGCGCTGAGCAGGAACGGCACACGCCAGGCCCACTCCGTGAAGCCGTCGCGGCCCACGATGTTCAGGGTGGGCAGGATGACGGCGCTGGAGAGCAGGAAGCCGAGCGAGGGACCGACGTTGGGTATGGCGGCGTACAGCGCGCGGCGGCCGGGCGGGGCGTGTTCGGCGGCCAGCAGGACCGCGCCGCCCCACTCGCCGCCCATGCTGACGCCCTGCAGCAGACGGAGGGTCACCAGGAGGACGGGCGCGAGGAGTCCGGCGGTCTCGTAGGTCGGCAGGAGGCCGACGCCGACCGTCGCGAGGCCCATGAGCAGCAGGGAGGCGACCAGGGCGCGGCGGCGGCCCAGCCGGTCACCGATCGTGCCGAAGAGGACGACGCCGAGGGGGCGGGACAGGAAGGCCGCGGCGAAGGTGAGGAACGCGGCGAGGGTGGAGACGGTCGCGTTGCCGGAGGGGAAGAACGCCGGTCCGAGGACGAGCGCGGAGGCCGTGCCGTAGACGGCGAAATCGTAGTACTCGATGGTGGTGCCGATGAGGCTCGCGGCGGCGACCTTGGGCGCCTTGCTCGGCTCGGCCGGCGGCGAGGCGCCAGGCGTCGGGGAGGCCGACGACGGTAACGCGACCGATCTGGGGTCCACGGCCTCGGAGACGGTCTCGGACGGGGATTCGGGCATGGGGGGCTCACTTCCGGTACGCCCGGACACGAATGTCCGGGTGCAGAGGGGGACGGCCACGCATGAAACACGAACCGGAGTGTGGCTGTCACCCTAGGCCGCGAAATTCGATTCCCACAAGGAAGCCTCGGAAATGGCGGTCCGGGATCCCCGTCGAATTTTTTCGACGGACCCGTAGGCGACGTTTACACGCGACAACAGTGAATAGGGCATGTGATCCCGCGTGATCCCTATGTGATCCGTGTGATCCCGCTATGCACGCGGACAGGTCGGCAGAATGTGCCACGAACACCACCCTCGCACGGCGTCAACCCGGTAGAACCTGTCAAGTCGTTATCAAATAATCATGTGTCAACCTGCATAAAAATTGCCCACAGGTCACTCCTTGCCAACCCCCGATCACGCACGGAATGCTGACGTCCTGGCAGAACTTGAAAGTTCTACGACCATCGTTTTTCGGACATGGAGACCGCATCGGGTTGCCGCGGTTCGACTTTCTGAAATGCGGCCTCAGAGCCGGGAAGGCGCATTACCCATGCTGAAAACTGGCAAGCCATTGCGTTGGAGAAGACTTTCTCGGGCCGGTGATGACCGGCATTTGCTCATCCCTCTCGACCACAGCGTTTCGGACGGCCCGGTCGCCCCTCCCGGACAGTGGGAGGACCTCCTTCGGGCCCTGGTGGCCGGCGGGGCCGACGGGATCGTCGTCCACAAGGGGCGGGCCCGCGCACTCGCCCCGGACCTCCTCGGGAACTGCGCGCTGGTGGTGCACCTGAGCGCGAGTACGGCCTGTTCCGCCGACGTGGACGCCAAGGTGCTGGTCGGCGATGTCGAGGAGGCGGTGGCGCTCGGCGCGGACGCGGTCAGCGTCCATGTGAACATCGGCTCGGACACCGAGGGGCGTCAGCTCGCCGACCTGGGCGCGGTGGCCCGTTCGTGCGACACCTGGGGCATGCCGCTGATCGCGATGGTCTATCCGCGCGGCCCCCGGATCGAGAACCCGCACGATCCCGCTCTCCTCGCGCACATCGTGAACGTCGCCGCCGATCTGGGCGCCGACATGGTGAAGACGACCGTCGCCCTGCCGGTGGAGCGGATGGCCGAGGTGGTGGCCCACAGCCCCATCCCCGTCCTCGCGGCCGGCGGTCCACCGGACGGCTCCGACCTCATCGAGTACGGCACCGCCGTGATGGCGGCCGGCTGCCGGGGGCTCGCCGTCGGCCGCCGGATCTTCTCCTCCCCCTCCCCCGCCTCCCTGGTCTCCCGGCTCGCGGCCGTGGTGCACGGGTCCGGCGGCGACGGCATCACCGAAGACATGAGCATGACCGCTCCCCCCTCCCCCCGTTACTCGACGATCGTGGCAGGTGTCGCATGAGGTTCGCGTGGATCGATCTCCGTGAAGTCCCCCGTCCGCAGCTCCAGGCGGTGGTGGACGCGGCCGTCCACGCCCGGATGACCGGAGTGGTCTCGGCCGACGCCGAGTTGCTGGGAACGCTGCCGCCGACCGTGACCCGGGTGCTGGTGTCCGCGGAGCCCGCGGCGGCGCTCGCGAGGAAGCCGGCCGACAAGTCCGCCGACAAGGGGGGCAAGGAGCCCAAGGGCGCGGGTGACGCCAAGTCCTCCGGCGCGGCCGGGACCCTCGCGGACGCCGGGATCGACGTCCTGCTGCGGAAGTTCTCCACGCAGGACGAGCTGGACGCGCTCGCCGCCGAGAACCGGGCCGCCGTCCGAATGCCCGGCTCAGGTGGGCCCGCCACGGGTGCGCCGGTCACCGCCGCACCCGTCGCCGGCTTCGTCGACGTACGGGACGACCGCACGCTCCAGCTGTCGTGCGTGGGCGCGATGGCGCTGCCGTACACGGTGATCCATTTCGCCGACCCGACGAAGATCCCGTTGGAGATCGTGCTCGCGGCGGCCGAGTCGGCCGAGGGCAAGCTGGTGACCGTCGTCGGGGACCTGGAGGAGGCGGCCATCGTCTTCGACGTGCTCGAACGTGGTTCCGACGGCATCCTGTTCACCCCCCGGAGTGCGGACGACGTGTTCGCGCTGGCCCGGCTGCTGGAGGCGACGACCCCGCAACTGGAGCTGTCCACGCTGACGGTGGAGAGCATCCGGCACGTCGGGCTCGGCGACCGGGTCTGTGTGGACACCTGCTCGCACTTCGAGGAGGACGAGGGCATCCTCGTCGGCTCGTACTCCTCCGGTTTCGTGCTCTGCTGCAGCGAGACCCACCCGCTGCCGTACATGCCGACCCGGCCGTTCCGGGTCAACGCCGGTGCCCTGCACTCGTACACACTGGGCCCCGACAACCGCACCAACTACCTCAGCGAGGTCGGCTCCGGCAGCGCCCTGCTGGCGGTCGGCGCCGACGGCCGCACCCGGCGGGTGGTGGTCGGGCGGGCCAAGCTGGAGTCCCGGCCGCTGCTGGAGATCCGCACGCACGCGGAGGACGGGCGCCTGGTGAGCCTGACCGTGCAGGACGACTGGCACGTACGGGTCCTCGGACCGGGCGGCAAGGTCCTCAACGTCACCGAACTGCGGACCGGGGACGAACTGCTCGGCTATCTGGCGCAGGACAAACGCCATGTCGGCCTGCCCATCGGCGAGTTCTGCAAGGAGGTCTGAGGCCCCATGGGCGAACTCGTGGCGGCCGCGGCCGGTGAGGACGGGATGGGCGTCCTCGTCCAGCGGCTGTTCGACGCGCGGGACGACGACCTGCCGTATCTGACGCATCAGCGGGAGACCGTCGGCCGGGGCGGGTTACGGGAGCGGGTGGCCAAGCAGGCCGCCGTGTTCGCCGGCTACGACATCGGGCCCGGCAGCACGGTGGGGCTGCGGACGCCGCCCAGTTTCACCCAGGTCGAGGTGCTGCTCGCGCTGTGGCGGCTGGGCGCGCAGGTGATGCTGTTCGACTTCCGGCTCAAGCCAGCCGAGGTGGACGCGCTCTGCGCCGGCTGCCGGCCGCAGTTCATGGTCCGGGCCGGGTCCAACGTCCGGTCGGCCTTCGGCTTCCGGCCCGAGTACGAGGTCGCCACCGAGTGCCGCAGAGGCGGCCGGCCGGCCTCGGGCGGGCACCGGCTGGTCCAGTTCAGCTCGGGCTCCACCGGGCGTCCGAAGGTGATCGGCAGGACTCCCGGGTCGATCGCCGCCGAGATCGAGTCGTTCGCGGCGGTCCCCGGCATGCCGGGCGAGGGCGACCGGCTGCTGCTGCTCAGCTCCACGGCACACAGCTTCGGCCTGATCGGCGGGCTGCTGCACGCGCTGGCGGCCGGCGTCCAGGTCGTCTTCGCGCCCCGGGTCTCCGCCCGCGAGATCCTGCGGACCTCGGCCGAACACCGGATCACCCATCTGTTCGGGGTGCCGATGCACTACGAACTGCTCGCCGCCGCCCTCGATCCTCCCGAGCTGTCCGAGCTGCGGACCGCCGTCTCCGGTGGTGAGCTGATGCCCCCCGAGGTCGCCGCGCGGTTCGCCGAACGGTACGGCGTCGCGGTCGGCGAGGCCTACGGCACCACCGAGACCGGCATCGTCGCCATCGACGTCGGCGGCACGCTCCGGCCCACGGTCGGGCGGCCCGCGCCCGGTGTGCTGGTCCGGGAGCACAAGGGTGAACTGGACGTGGCGCTCGACGCGTCGCCGTACCTCTTCGACTCCGGCGGCACCCAGTACGAGGACGGCTGGCTGCACACCCGCGACCGGGCCACGGTGGACGCCGACGGGACGGTCACCGTGGGCGGCCGCGCCGACTCCCTCGTCGTCGTCGGCGGCCTCAAGGTCGACCTCACCGAGGTCGAGCAGGTGCTCCGCGCGCACCCGGCCGTCGAACAGGCGGTCCTGGTCCACGAGGACGTGACCGAGGCGTACGTGGCGGTCGCCGCCGGGGCCGGGAGCCCGTCGGCGGAGGAGCTGCTGCGCTGGTGCCGGGAGCGGCTCGCCGACCACAAGCTGCCCCGCGTGATCCGGGTGCTGGACACCCTGCCCCGCACCTCGAACGGGAAGCTGGTCCGCCGGGCGGCCACGCTCCAGGCGGCGGCGAGCGGCGCGTAGCGGCCCGACGGCCGACCCCCGAGAGCGGCGACTCCCACGACGAGCAGTCCTCGCACGACTTTTCGCATGACCTTCTCACGACATTCCCCCATGGAGATGGCGATCATGAGCACGTCCACCCTGGACAACGAGATCCGCGAGTTCGTCCTGACCACGGTCATCGACGAGATGAACATCCTGCTGAGCCGCGACGGCATCACGGACGAGAGCCCGGTGACCGTCGGCGGGCTGGAGCTGGACTCCCTGAGCCTGATCGAGCTGACGCTGCGGCTGGAGTCGCGGTTCGGCGTGGAGATCCCGGACACCGACATCGAGCCGCTGGCCTCCCTGACCCTCGGCGGGCTCGTCACCGAGGTCGTCCGACGCGGGGCGAAGGCATGAGCGCGGAGGTCTCCGCGCCGTCCGTCCCGGGCACGTCACCGTCGTCCGTACCGGGCACCTCCGCGTCGTCCGTGATCACCCTCGGCACCGTCCGGGAGCTGCTGTCCGACCGCAAGATCTTCCCCGGGGTCCCGGACGACCTCGGCGACGACTCCGAACTGGTCCTGGACTCACTGGGGTTGGTGTGGCTGCTGCACGTGGTGGAGGAGCGGTACGGCCTGGTGGTGGAGCCCGGCGACGACGACATCGCGAACCTGACCTCGCTCCGGCGGCTCACGGAGTTCCTGGGCGCGTCCGCGGCGGACGCGGCGCAGGGGGGTGACCGCGTTGACCGGTGACGTGACGGTGACCGGATTCGGTGTGCGCACGGCCTTCGGCGCGGGCGCGGACGCCCTGCGTCGCGGTGTCTTCGCCGGCGTCCCCTCCTTCACCCCCACCACCCGCTTCGACACCGGCCCGTACCGCACCCCGATGGCCGGCGCCGCCCCCGACGGCCCCGACGGAGCCGAGCACCGGGCCCTGCGCCCCGCCCTCGCGGACTGCGGAAGGGAGGCGCTCGACATGGCGGGCCTGCCCCCGGGCACCGAGGCGGCGGTCCTGCTGGGTATCGCGGGCGACTGCACGAGCATCACGCGCCACTGGCGGGACGCGGCGGCGGGGCCGGGTGCGGAGACGAGCGGTGGCGCCGACGGGCGCGACGAAGCCGCGTCCGGGCCCGCCGACGCGGCGGCGCACCTCGCCGACGCCGTCCCGGCGCACCTCGCCGAGTCGCTGGCCCGGGGCCTCGGCCTGACGGGGCCCCGGCTCACGTTCACCAACGCCTGTGTGGCCTCCGCCGCCGCGATCATCCATGCCTGCCGGCTGATCTCGTCCGGCCGGACCGATGTGGCGGTGTGCGCCGGCGGCTACCTCGTGGAGGAGGAGACGTTCGGGAAGTTCGACTCGGGGCGGGCGCTGTCCCGGGACGGCATGGTGCGGCCGTTCAGCGCGGACCGCACCGGGCTGCTGCTCGGCGACGGGGTCGCGGCGGTCGTGCTGGAGTCCGCCGAGCACGCGCGGCGGCGCGGGGCCCGGCCGCTGGCGGGCGTGGTCGGCTGGGGGGCGGCCACCGACGCCCACCACATCGCCCAGCCGCACCCGGAGGGCGTGGGCCTGGCCCGCGCGGCCCGGCAGGCGCTGCGGCTGGCCGGGGACCCCGACGGGTCGGCCCTCGGCTATGTCAACGCGCACGGCACCGGCACCAAGTACAACGACGGCGCCGAGACCCGGGGGCTGCGCGCCGCCCTCGCGGAGCGGGCCGGGTCGGTCCCGGTCAGCTCCACCAAGAGCACCACCGGCCATCTCCTGGAGGCGGCCGGAGTCGTGGAGTTCGTGATCACGGTGCTGGCCCTCATGGACGGCGTACTGCCGCCGACCGCGGGCCTCACGCGGCCGGACCCCGAGTGCGACCTCGACTACGTGCCGAACCGGGCCCGGCAGGCCGACCTGCGCCGGGCCCTGACCATCAACGCCGCGTTCGGCGGCGCCAACACCGCACTCGTCCTGGAGCGGCCGTGACGACGACGGACCACGGTGGGAGAGCCGCGCCGACAGCCACTCCGACCAGCACACGGACAAGCACGCCGGCCCGCGCGGAGGAGACCGTGCCGGCCGGGAAGGGGCCCCTGCGTTCGCCGCTGGGCGTCCTCACCACCGCCACCGCGACGCACGCCACCGGGCGGCCCGACGACATCCCGCTGCCCCGGCTGCCGGGGTTCGTGGAGTCGGCGTTCAGCCCGTTGGCGTACGAGGTCGCCGCGCGGTGCCTGACCGAGCGGCCCGGGGACGGGGCCCGTACGGCCGTCGTGCTGGCGAGCCTCATGGGGGACACCACCACGGCCGATCTGGCGAGCCGGCGGGTGGTGTCCGGGCGGGTCCACAACCCGCTGCTGTTCATGCAGGCCACGCCCAACTCCGTGCTGGGGCACATCAGCCGGGAGTTCCGGATCACCGGGCAGATGTTCAGCCTCTCCACGCTCGACGATCCGGTGACCGAACTGCTGGCCATGGCCGACCTCCTCCTGGAGGACCCGGATCTCGACCGGGTCCTGGTGGCGGGCGTCGAACTGGGCGGCGGCGCGCGTACGGCCGCCGTGCACCGGGAGCTCTCCGCGATCAGCGGCCGGCCGGTCCCGGACCTCCCGGAAGCCGCCGCCCTGGCGGCGGCCGTCCTGCTCGGCCGCCCCGGCCCCGGCGTACCCGTGAGCGTCCGCGCGACGGACACGCACGACGGCGCGCGGCCGGCGGCCCTCGCGCACCCCGGCAGCGTCCAGGGCCTGTTCGACCTGGCCGCCGCCCACCGGCGGCTGCTGCGGGACGGCGGCACCCACGTCCTGGTCACCGAACCCCGGACGCCCGCGTTCCGCCTGGACGCCGAACGCCTCCCGGAAAGAAACGAGACGGAGACCCATGCTCATCAGTAGGCAGGAGCGGGCGCGGATCTGCTCCGACACCGAACTCGGCGCCGGCAACGTCCTCGGGCGGCTGCGCGCCTACGCACGCCCGCTCGACGAGCCGGTGCTGCGGACCGACGGCACCTGGCGCGCGCCGGACGGCAGCCGGCCCGAGGTGCTGACGCTCGGGCAGCTGTACGAGGTGGTGGAGACGTACGCGGGCTGGTACGCGGCCCGGGGCGTGCGGCCCCGGGACCCGGTGGCCGTCCACTCCTTCTCCGCCGCCGAGTTCGCGGTGAACTTCCTGGCGCTGACCTCGCTCGGCGCCGTCCCCTCGTTCGTCAACGGCAACCTGGCCCCGGAGACCGCCCGGGAGTACGTCCGCCGGCAGGGCGCGGTGGGTGCCTTCACCGACGAGGCCCACCGCGAGGTGCTGACCGGCGACGCCGAGGTCGCGGCGGGCGGGACCGGCCTCGGTTTCCTGGTGACCGCCGCCGACATCCGGCCGGAGCACCGCGCGTCGCTCCCGCCGTCGTACCCGTACCGGCACGACCCGACCGACCCGGTGCTCATCTCCCACTCGTCCGGCACCACCGGCATGCCCAAGGGGGTGCCGCACACCCACCGCACGCTGATGTACGCCCAGGTGCACCGGCTGCGCTTCTCCACCGGCGCCGACATGGAGCGCACGCTGGTGGGACTGCCCGGCGCGCACAACGCGATGGTGGCGACGCTGCTGTACTGCCTGCTGCTGCGCACGGACATCAAGCTGCTCTCCAGCCAGCGCGGCCCGGACGTGCTGGACGCCGTCGAGGAGTTCCGGCCGACGACCGTCCTGGCCTTCGCCGGGACCTTCGGCGAGATGGCGGCGGAGGACCTCGCGGCACGTGACCTGTCCAGCGTGCAGGTGTGGTTCAACACCGGGGACGCGGCGCACGAGGCGCACATCCGGGCGCTCGTGGAACACGGGAGCCACACCGAGATCCGGCGCGACCTGAGCCGGGTCCGGGTCGACGGCTCGGTCTTCGTGGACGGCCTCGGTTCGTCGGAGGCCGGGTACTCCGTCTTCCACAACCGGCACACCAAGGACACCTCGGCCTACTCCCGCCGCGTCGGCAAGCCGATCAGCTTCGCCGAGGCCGCGGTGCTGGCGGAGGACGGCACCCCGCTGCCACCCGGGCAGATCGGCCGGCTGGGTCTCAAGTCGCCCACGCTCACGCCGGGTTACTGGAACGACTCACTGACCTGGAACCGGATGCGGCTCGGCGGCTACTGGCTCACCGGCGACCTCGCCCACCAGGACGAGGAGGGCAACTTCTACCACCTGGACCGGGTCCCGGACGCCGTGCGCACCCGCGCCGGCATCGTCTTCAGCACCCGCACCGAGGAACTGCTGCTGGCCGGGCTGCCGAGGCTCGCCGACTGCACGGTGGTGGGGGTCGCCCCCGACGGCGTCCGCGCGGACTGGGACGGCGACGGGGAGGCCGAGGCGTACGCGCTGCTCCAGCTCGCGGACGGCGAGGGCACCGACGACGACGGTGAGAACGACGAGGTGTGGACCGCGCGCGTCAACGCCGTGCTGACGGCCGCCGGGTTCCCGCCGGTCACCCGGGCGCTGCGGATGAAGCCCGACGACGTGGCCAAGGGCGCCACCGGCAAGGTTCTCAAACGAGTGATGCGGGACCGGTTCGCGGCCCGCCTGGCCGCCGCGACCGCCGCCGAGGAGCAGCACGCATGAGCACGCACAGCGACGCCGACGGCGTCAACCACCGCGCCCGCGCCGGTGAGGCGTACCGGCTCTGGTGGCAGCACGACGCCAACTGGTACCAGGGGGTCGCCGCGCGGTACGGCCAGGAGGTCGCCAACGAGATCAACGCGGAGGCGATGGGGAAGGTCGCCCTGCACGTCGGGCAGCGCGTCGCCCGGCTGCGCGGACCGCTCCCGGACACCGGCGACAGCCGCAAGGACCTGGAGGAGCTGCGCCGCCGCTACGACGAGTGCGGCGACCGGATGTTCCCGCCGGAGCTGCGCAACGCCTCCACCGAGGTCGAGGACGACGACCTCGTCGTGCTCACCCTGAAGCGGAACTTCGCGATCACCATGGTCCGGATGGCCGGTTCCCTGGAGGGGTACCGCTGCCCCTGCACCGCCGTCCACGCGGGCTGGTCCGAGGGCCTCGGCGCGACCCTGACGGAGAACCGGGCCGAGAGCTGTCTGCGGGACGGCGACCCGGCGTGCCGTCTGCTCATGCGGATCGCCACCCCCCTCGCACCGGGTGCGGAGGGCTGAGGCGTGCGTGTACTCGTCGCCGGGGCCACCGGAGTGGTCGGGCATCCGCTGGTGGGCGCGCTCCGGGCGCGGGGCCATCACGTGAGCGCGCTGGTGCGGCAGGGCTCCCTGGGCCGGGCCCCCGAGGCCGACGAGGTGGTGGTCGCCGACGCCCTCGACCGTGCCGCCGTGCTGTCGGCGGTGTCGGCCGCCCGTCCCGAGGCGGTCGTCCACCAGCTGTCGGCCCTGCGGCTGCTGGGCGACGACCCGCCCGGAGCCTTCGCCCTCACCGCGCGGCTGCGCACCGAGGGCACCGCCCATCTGGTCGAGGCGGCCCGCGAAGCCGGCGCGCGCCGGCTGGTCGCCCAGTCCATCGCCTTCGCCGCCGCCCCGGCGGGCGATCCGGTCCTGGACGAGGACGCGCCGCTGTACGTGGACGCCCCCGACCCCGGCTGGGCCTCGACCGTACGGGCCGTCGCCGAGCTGGAACGGCGGGTGACGGGTGACGGCCCGCAGGGGGTGGTGCTGCGCTACGGCACGCTGTACGGCCCGCGCACCGCGTACGCCCGGACCGGCGCGACCGCCGCGTCCGTGCTGGCCGGACGGCTGCCGCTGGCCGGCGGCGGGGCCGGGATCACGTCGTTCCTGCACGTCGAGGACGCGGTGGGGGCGGCCGTGACGGCCGTCGAGTCCGACGCCACCGGGGTGTTCCATGTGACGGACGACGACCCCGCCCCCGCCGCGCAGTGGCTGCCGCACCTCGCCCGGACGCTGGCCGCGCCCTCCCCGCGCACGGTCCCCGCGGCTCTCGCGCCCCGGCTGCTCGGCTGGTTCATGGCCCACCAGCTCAACGCCGCGCACGGCGCCGCCAACGACCGCGCCCGTACGGCCCTCGGCTGGAAGCCGGTCAGAGCGAGCTGGCGCGACGGGCTGGGCCGGGAATGACCCGAACCGATGACGCCCTCGCCCTCTGCGTGATCGGCGCCGGTCCGCGCGGCCTCTCCGTGCTGGAGCGGATCTGCGCCAACGCGCGAGGGGTCGGGCGGCCGGTCGAGGTCCACCTCGTCGATCCGTACCCGCCGGGCGCGGGCGCGGTCTGGCGCACGGACCAGCCGGGCGAGCTGCTGATGAACACGGTCGCCTCGCAGGTGACCCTGTTCACCGACGACAGCGTGGACTGCGCGGGACCCTCGGTGCCGGGACCGAGCCTCTACGAGTGGGCGTGCGCGATCCGCGGCAGGGACGTCGAGGACGGCTTCGGCCGGGACGTCGCACAGGCCCTGCCCGCACGGGCGGTGGAGGAGGCCCGGCGGCTCGGCCCCGACACCTATCCGACCCGCGCGTTCCACGGCCACTACCTGGAATGGGTCTTCCGGCACCTGCTGCGCACGGCCCCCGCGCACGTGACGGTCCGCACCCACCGGACGACGGCTGTCGCACTCACCGACGAGGCCGAAACCGGGCACGACGAGGACACCGCGAACCCGCCGCAGCGGGTGACACTGGCGAACGGCCGGCGCCTGGCGGGGCTGGACGCGGTGGTGCTCGCCCTCGGCCACGGCGCTGTGACGCCGTCGCCGGAGGAACGCGCCCTACGCGCCTTCGCCGACCGCCACCACCTCGTCCACGTGGCCCCCGCGAACCCGGCCGACACCGACCTGAGCCGTGTCGCGCCGGGCACGCCGGTCGCCCTGCGGGGACTGGGCCTGAACTTCTTCGACTGCCTGGCCCTGCTCACCGAGGGCCGCGGCGGCACCTTCAAGGAGGGCGAGTCCGGTCTCGTGTACCTCCCGAGCGGCAACGAGCCCGTGCTGTACGCCGGTTCACGGCGCGGGGTGCCGTACCACGCCCGGGGCGAGAACGAGAAGGGCGCGCTCGGCCGCCACGAGCCGCGCTTCCTGACCCCGGACGTCATCGCGGGGCTGCGGCGCCGCGTGGCCGAAGGGCGCCCGCTCGGCTTCCGCCGGGACCTCTGGCCGCTCGTCGACCGCGAGGTACGGACCGTCCACCACGAGGCACGGATCCGCGCCGCCCGGGGAGCGGAGGCGGCCGAGGAGTTCGTACGGTCGTGCCTCGCGGACCCGGACGGGCGGGGTGAGGCGGCCCTGCTCGACCGTCACGCGGTCCCGCCCGGCGAGCGCTGGGACTGGGAACGGATCGAACGCCCTTACGGAGAGCGGAAATTCGCGGGCCGCGCCGACTTCCGGGACTGGCTGCTGGCGTATCTGCGCCGGGATGTCGCCGAGGCCCGTCGCGGCAATGTGCGCGGTCCGTTGAAGGCGGCGCTGGACGCCCTGCGGGACCTGCGCAACGAGATCCGGCTCGTCGTCGACCACGGCGGAGTCTCCGGCGACTCGTACCGCGCCGAACTCGACGGCTGGTACACCCCGTTGAACGCCTTCACCTCGATCGGCCCGCCGGCCTTCCGCATCGAGCAGCTGATCGCGCTGATCGAGGCGGAGGTCGTCCAGGTGCTCGGCCCGGGGATGCGGGTACGGGCGTGGACGTCCGGTGCCGACGCGGTGGCGGGCACCGGCGAGGGCGGTTTCCTCGTGGACGCCGAGTCGGTGGACGAACCCCCGGTGCGGGTCACCGCCCTGATCGAGGCCCGGCTGCCCGCCGTGGACCTGCGGCGGAGCACCGACCCGCTGCTCCGGGGGCTGCTCGCGTCCGGCGCCTGCGGCCCGTACCGGCTGGCGGGCGCGCCGGGGCACGAGCCCGGCGGGCTGGCGGTCACCGACGGCCCGCCCCGGCTGGTGGACGCGGCGGGCCGGCCGCACCCGCGCCGGTTCGCCTTCGGGGTGCCGGTGGAGGGGGTGCGCTGGGTGACGGCGGTCGGCATCAGGCCCGGCGTCGGTTCGGTGACGCTGGAGGACTCGGACGCGATCGCGCGTGCGGCGCTGGGGCTGGGGCCGGAACCCGGGTCGGCGCCGGGGCCGACGGCGGAGGCCGGGAGCCACGAGACCGCCGTCGTTCCGTCCCCGCATCGGACATCAGGCACGAGGAGTCGAGGAGCGTGAACGCGATGTCCGTATCCGTGGGCACCGATGCCGGCCTGCTCGCCCCCACCTGGGCGGGCACACCCGTCGCCGCCGAGGTGACCGACGAGGCGTGGCTGCAGGCCATGCTGGACGCGGAGGTGGCGCTGGCCCGCGCCCAGCACGCGGTCGGGCTGACCCCCGCCGCCGCCGTGGAGACGATCGCCGCGGCGGCCCGCGCGGAACGCCTGGACCTGGCTGCCCTCGCCCACGCGTCCCGGGCGGCCGCCAATCCCGTGGTCGCCCTGGTGACCGTCTTCGGGGAGGTCGTCGCCGCGAAGGATCCGGCCGCCGCGGAGTATGTGCACCGGGGGTCCACCAGCCAGGACATCCTGGACTCGGCGGCGATGCTGATCGGCCGCCGGGTGCTCGACCTGATCGCGGCGGACCTGTGCCGCGTGACGGCCGCCCTCGCCGCGCTGGCCGACACCCACCGCCGCACCGTTCTCGCCGGCCGCACCCTCGCCCAGCACGCGGTACCGACGACCTTCGGGCTGAAGGCGGCGGGTTGGCTGGAGCTGGTCACCGACGCGTCGGTGCGGGTGCGGGCGGTGGCCTCGCGGCTTCCGGCCCAGTTGGGAGGGGCGGGTGGGACGTTGGCCGCCTATCGGGAGTACGCGATTGTGGACCGCGGGGGCCCGGACGCAACAGGCGACGGCGGCACCGGTGAGGGCGGACTGGAGCTGCTCAAGCCGTTCGCCGAGGCGCTGGGCCTCGCCGAGCCCACCCTGCCCTGGCACACCGTCCGCACTCCTGTCGCCGAACTCGGGGCCGCGCTCCAGCTCGTCACCGGAGCGCTCGGGAAGTTCGCGCTCGATGTGCAGACGTTGTCCCGCACGGAGATCGGTGAGCTGTCGGAGCCGGCCGGGGCCGGGCGCGGCGCGTCCTCGGCCATGCCGCAGAAGCGGAACCCCGCGCTGGCCACGCTGATCGTGTCGGCCGCCCGGCAGGTCCCCGCGCACGCTCTCGTGCTGGCGCAGTGTCTGCTCGCCGAGGACGAGAGACCCGCCGGGGCGTGGCACGCCGAGTGGCAGCCGCTGCGGGAGGCGTTGCGCCTGACGGGCGGGGCCGCGCACACCGCCGTCGAACTCGCGGAAGGGCTGATCGTCCATCCGGAGCGCATGCGGGCCAACCTCGAACTGACCGGCGGCGCCATCGTCACCGAACGTCTGAACGTGGCGCTGGCCCCGGTGCTCGGCAAGGTCCGCGCGAAGAAGCTCCTGACCACGGCCTCGGCCGAGGCCGCCGACACCGGCCGCCCCCTGCGTGCGGTACTGGCCGCCGACCCGGAACTGTCCGCCCGGTTCACCCCCGACCGGCTCTCGGACCTGCTGGATCCGGCCCGGTACACCGGCGCGGCCGAGGCCCTGATCGACCGGGCGCTGCGCAGACACGCCGAGCTGGGCGGGGAGCGGCTCCGGGAACCGGACCGAGAGCGGCGCCGAGAACCGCACGAAGCTCCGCGCGGTCACGAGAAGAACGGAGACACGCGGTGAGCACCGTGAGCCGGACGACCGCGACACCGGCCGCCTCACCCGCCCGCTCCTGGCCCGTCCTCCTGGTCGTGGTCTGCGCGCAGATGCTGATCTGGCTGGACACCTCGATCCTCAACGTCGCCGTCACCACCCTCGCCGACCCGGTCGAGGGCCTGGGCGCGACCCCCGGCGAGCTGGAGTGGGTGGCGAGCGCCTACACCCTGGTCGTCGCCTGCACCCTGTTCGCGGGGGGCGCGCTGGCCGACCGTTTCGGCCCCCGCAGGACGCTGGTCGCCGGGCTCGCGCTGATCGGCGTGGCCTCCGGCGCGGGCGCGTTCGTGGACAGCCCGGCGTGGCTGATCGTGGCGCGGGCCTTCATGGGGGCGGGGAGCGGCCTGCTGATGCCCGCGACGCTGACGGTCATCGTGCAGAGCACCCCCGAGGAGAAGCGCACCCGGGCGATCGCGATCTGGAGTTCGTCGAGCGGCCTCGGCGTGGCCGTCGGCCCCGTCGCGGGCGGGGCGCTGCTCAGCCACTTCTGGTGGGGCTCGGTGTTCCTGGTCAACGTGCCGATCGTGGCCCTGTGTCTGCCGGCGGTCCTCGCCGTCGTCCCCGACCTCGGCGGCTCCCGCCGCCGGGTGCTCGACCTGCCGGGTCTCGCCCTGTCGGTGCTCGGCCTGGGCGGCGTCGTCTACGGCATCATCGAACTCGGCGGCGGCAGCGTCTGGTACGGCCCGCACGTCCTGTTGCCCCTGGTGCTGGGCGGTGTCGTGCTGGCGGTCTTCGTCGCCGGTCAGCGCAGGTCCGCGGCGCCCAGTCTGGACCTGAGGCTGTTCCGGCAGCCCGGCTTCACGGCGGGCAGCGTGGTGCTGCTGATCGCCTTCATGGCACTGGCCGGTCACCTGTTCTACGCGGCGTTCTACCTCCAGGGCCCCCGGGGCCTCTCCCCCGCCGACGCGGGCACCGTGATGATCGCCGCCGCCGTCGGCATCGTCCTCGGCAGTCAGGCGTCCCCGGCGCTGAGCCGCCTGTGGTCCGCCCGCTGGACGGTCGCCTCCGGCGTCCTGGCCACCGCCCTCACCTACGTCGCCTACGCCTGGCTCGACGGGAGCACCCCCCTCTGGGTGGTCGCCGTCCTGCTGTGGATCCAGGGCTTCGGCATGGGTCTGGTCGGCACGCCGGTCACGGCCGTGATGATGCGCGGGGTGCCGCCGCGGCTGGCGGGTGCCGGCTCCGCCGTCAACAGCGTCACCCGGCAGGTCGGCGGCACCCTGGGGGTGGCCATGGCCGGCTCGATCCTCGCCGGCGTCTACCGGCACCGGATGGCCGAAGCCGAACTGCCCGGCGCCACGCGGGGTCTGTCCCCGGCGGCCGAGGAACAGGCCCGCGCCTCCGCCGAGGCCGCCCGCTCCCTGTCCCGCTCCCTGGACCTGCCCGAGCTGGCCACCACGGCCGACCGCGCCTTCCTCGACGCCATGCACGCCGCCACGCTCTCGGTCGCCGCCCTCGCGCTCATCGGATGCGCGGTGGCCGTCGTGGGCCTGCGCACACGGCCCTCGGTAGGCGCCGGAGAGAAACCCGACAAAGAGAGACGGACAGCTCGATGACACAGCCCACGCCCCGCTCGGTCCTCGTCACCGGTGGCAACAGAGGCCTCGGCCTGGCCATGGCCCGCCGTTTCGCGGCGGCCGGGGACCGGGTCGCGGTGACCTACCGGGGCACCGAACCCCCCGGCGCCGAGGGCTTCCTCGCCGTCCGGTGCGATGTGACGGACAGTGCCCAGGTCGACCAGGCCTTCAAGGAGGCGGAGACCGCCCACGGCCCGGTCTCCGTCCTGGTCGCCAACGCGGGCACCACCCAGGACCGTCTGCTGGTCCGGATGACCGAGGCGGACTTCACCTCGGTCCTCGACACCAACCTCACCGGGGCCTTCCGTGTGGCCCGGCGCGCGGTGCGGGGCATGCTGCGCGCGGGCCACGGCCGTATCGTCCTGGTCTCCTCCACGGCCGCCCTGCGCGGCGCCCCCGGCCAGACCAACTACGCGGC
This sequence comes from Streptomyces bottropensis ATCC 25435, assembly GCF_000383595.1. Taxonomy (NCBI): domain Bacteria; kingdom Bacillati; phylum Actinomycetota; class Actinomycetes; order Kitasatosporales; family Streptomycetaceae; genus Streptomyces; species Streptomyces bottropensis. Next base: position 6,437,563 of record NZ_KB911581.1, read on the forward strand.
GGCGAAGGCCGGTCTCGTCGGCTTCGCCCGCGCCCTCACCCAGGAGCTCGGCCCCCGCGACATCACCTGCAACGTCGTCGCCCCCGGCCTCACCGAGACCGACATGAGCCGCGCTCTCACACCGGACCAGCGTGGCGCACTGCTGCGGACCACCCCCGCCGGACGCCTGGGCACCCCCGAGGAGGTCGCCGACGCGGTGGTCTTCCTGGCCGGCGCCGGGTACGTCCGCGGCGCGGTCGTCCCGGTCGACGGGGGCGCCGGACTGGGGCACTGAGGCGGCGCCGCGGGCCGGGTGGGGAAGTGGACGTCGCGCGGCCGCCCGCTTCCCCGCCCCGTACGGCTACCGTCCGCGCAGTGTCCGGTACTTGGCGACCAGCGCCTTCGTGGACTCGTCCAGGCCGGGCACCTGCGCCCCTTCCGTCAGCGCCGGCTCCACCCGCTTGGCGAGGACCTTGCCCAGCTCGACGCCCCACTGGTCGAAGGAGTCGATGTTCCAGACGGCGCCCTGGACGAACACCTTGTGCTCGTACAGCGCGATCAGCTGGCCGAGGACCGACGGGGTCAGCTCCTTCGCCAGGATCGTGGTCGTCGGGTGGTTGCCCAGGAACGTCTTGTGCGGCACCAGTTCGTCCGGCACGCCCTCCGCGCGCACCTCGTCCGGCGTCTTGCCGAAGGCCAGCGCCTGGGTCTGGGCGAAGAAGTTGGCCATGAGGAGGTCGTGCTGGGCCTTGAGCGTGTCGCTCAGCTCGGCGACCGGCTCGGCGAAGCCGATGAAGTCCGCCGGGATCAGCTTCGTGCCCTGGTGGATCAGCTGGTAGTACGCGTGCTGCCCGTTCGTCCCCGGCGTGCCCCACACCACCGGCCCGGTCTGCCACGCCACCGGTTCACCGTCCCGGCCCACGTACTTGCCGTTGGACTCCATGTCCAGCTGCTGCAGGTAGGCCGTGAACTTGGACAGGTAGTGGCTGTAGGGCAGCACCGCGTGCGACTGGGCGTCGTGGAAGTTGCCGTACCAGATCCCCAGCAGCCCCAGGAGCAGCGGCACATTGGACTCGGCGGGCGCCGTCCGGAAGTGCTCGTCGACGATCCGGAACCCGTCGAGCATCTCCCGGAAGCGGTCCGGGCCGATCGCGATCATCAGGGACAGGCCGATCGCCGAGTCGTACGAGTAGCGTCCGCCGACCCAGTCCCAGAACTCGAACATGTTGGCCGTGTCGATACCGAAGTCCGACACCTTCCCGGCGTTCGTCGACAGTGCGACGAAGTGCTTGGCGACGGCGTCGGGGCCGGCCTTCAGCTCGGCGAGCAGCCACTCGCGCGCGGAGGTCGCGTTGGTGATCGTCTCGATCGTGGTGAACGTCTTGGAGGCGATGACGAACAGCGTCTCCGCCGCGTCCAGGTCACGCACGGCCTCGTGCAGGTCGGCGCCGTCCACGTTCGACACGAAGCGGACGGTCAGGTCGCGGTCGGTGTAGGAGCGCAGCACCTCGTACGCCATCGCCGGGCCGAGGTCGGAGCCGCCGATGCCGATGTTGACGATGTTCTTGATGCGCCGCCCGGTGTGGCCGGTCCACTCCCCGGACCGGATGCGCTCGGCGAAGCCGCTCATCCGGTCGAGCACGGCGTGCACGGCCGGCACCACGTTCTCGCCGTCGACCTCGATCACCGCGTCGCGCGGGGCGCGCAGCGCGGTGTGCAGGACGGCGCGGTCCTCGGTGGTGTTGATCTTCTCGCCGCGGAACATGGCGTCCCGCAGCCCGAACACGTCGGTCGCGGCGGCCAGCTCACGCAACAGCCGCAGCGTCTCGTCGGTGACCAGATGCTTGGAGTAGTCGACGTGCAGATCGCCGACCTCCAGCGTGTACCCGGTACCGCGCCCGGGGTCCGCCGCGAACAGCTCGCGCAGCTGGACCTCACCCTGCTGCTCCCGGTGCTCGGCCAGCGCGGTCCATTCGGGCGTCTGGTCGAGCCTGGTACGGCTTTCTGCGTTCATCTCGGACTTCAGCCTTCTTTCCTACCTGGTCCTGCGTACCTTGCCCCGCTGCCGGTCCCAACCTAATTGATCACAAGGGAACACGAGCCGTCGTCCCGCGGTCGTCCGGTGCAACAACGGATACGTCCCTACCGAGCACCGGTATCAGCACGGCGACGGACAGGGCGGGGAAAGCCGACGGCAACCGACATCGGCGGCGCGCTCCGCGGAACATGACCACGCTCCGGTAAGCGCCCTGACCAGCAGGAACGCGGAACTCGCGGGCCGCAGCCCCGGAACAGCTCCGGCCAGGCACCTTCGGTGCCCGGCCGGTGTCGACTTCTAGATCTCGCCCCGCAGTTTGGCGAGCGCCTCGGCGAGGATCGCCTCGCCGTCCGCGTCGCTGCGGCGCTCTCGCACATACGCGAGGTGCGTCTTGTAGGGCTCGGTGCGCGGTGGGTCCGGGGGGTTGTCGCGGTCCTGTCCGGCCGGGAAGCCGCAGCGCGGGCAGTCCCAGGTGTCGGGGACCTGTGCGTCGCTGGCGAAACTCGGCTGGGTCTCGTGTCCGTTGGAGCACCAGAAGGAGATGCGCAGCCGGGGTGCGGACTCGCCGCGCTCGGCTTCGCCCATCGGCCCCGCCCCGACCCGGCTTCCTCGGATCGCGTTGCCACTTGCCACGGTCGTAACTCCCTGCGTAATGGTGCGGCGAAGCGAGTCGGCGTTTCGCTTCGCTGCGAGCGCCTCAGTCTACGTAAGGCCCAACGCGCGTCCAGTGATTGGAGTTACATCCCGCCCACAGACGCAAGCCCCATGATAGGCCGCGTTCGAAGTCGCGTACCCGTCATGGGGCTTTACGTGCGGATTGGTGCGTCCGTGACGCGTTGTCTCTCGGTGTCGGCCCAAAGGTCAGTTGTTGACCTTCATCAGGATGCCGAGGACGATGATGCACGCGAACCACAACAGACCGACCACGACGGTGATCCGGTCGAGGTTGCGCTCGGCGACCGAGGAGCCGCCGACGGAGGACTGCATACCGCCACCGAACATGTCGGAGAGGCCTCCGCCCTTGCCCTTGTGCATCAGCACCAGCAGCATCATCAGCAGGCTGAAGACGATCAGGGCGATCGAGAACCCCATAACCACGGCTGGACCAACTTCCTCGGATTCTGATGGACTGCGGGGACCGGCCGCGTGGCCGGTCCCCGCAAGAGTACGACGTTACGCCGTCAGGGCCTACTCACTGGTCGCGGAAGCGCACGATCTTGACGAACTCGTCCGCGTCCAGGGAGGCACCGCCGACGAGGGCGCCGTCGATGTCGGCCTGCGCCATGATCTCGGCGACGTTGCCGGCCTTGACCGAACCGCCGTACTGGATGCGGATCCTGTCGGCGATCTCCTGGGAGTACAGCTCGGCGAGCTTGCCGCGGATGGCCGCGCAGACCTCCTGCGCGTCCTCGGCGCCGCAGACCTTGCCGGTGCCGATGGCCCAGACGGGCTCGTAGGCGACCACGACGGTCTCGGCCTGCTCGGCGGGGACGTCCTTGAGACCGCCCTCGACCTGGGCGAGCGTGTGGGAGACGTGGTTGCCCGCCTCGCGGACCTCCAGCTCCTCCCCGACGCACAGGATCGGGGTCAGGCCGTGCTTGTAGGCGGCCTTGACCTTGGCGTTGACGATCTCGTCGGTCTCGTCGTGGTACTGGCGGCGCTCGGAGTGGCCGATCGCCACGAACGTGCACTTGAGCTTGGCCAGCATCGGCCCGGAGATCTCTCCGGTGTAGGCACCTGAGTCGTGGGCCGAGAGGTCCTGGGCGCCGTACTTGATCTTGAGCTTGTCGCCGTCGACCAGGGTCTGGACCGAGCGCAGGTCGGTGAAGGGCGGCAGGACCGCGACCTCACAGGCCTCGTAGTCCTTGTCGGCGAGGGCGAAGGCGAGCTTCTGGACGTGCGCGATGGCCTCGAGGTGGTTGAGGTTCATCTTCCAGTTGCCCGCCATGAGGGGCAGGCGGCTCTGTTCCGTAGCGGTCATCGAGGGTCAGTCCTCCAGTGCGGCGAGCCCGGGGAGCGTCTTGCCCTCGAGGTATTCGAGGGAGGCGCCACCACCGGTCGAGATGTGGCCGAATGCGTTCTCGTCGAAGCCGAGGATGCGCACGGCCGCGGCGGAGTCTCCGCCGCCGACGACCGTGAAGGCCTCGGAGTCGAGGAGTGCCTGGGCGACCGCCTTGGTGCCCTCGGCGAAATCGGGGTGTTCGAAGACGCCCATGGGGCCGTTCCAGAAGACGGTGGCGGCGTCGGCGATCTTCGAGGCGTACAGCTTGTTCGACTCCGGGCCGATGTCCAGGCCCATCCGGTCGGTCGGCATGGCGTCCGCGGCGACCGCGGTGGCGTCGGCCGGGGCCTTGCTCTTCAGGTCCGGGAATCCGGGCGCGACGACGGCGTCGACGGGCAGGACCAGTTCGACACCGGTCCGCTCCGCGCGCTCCACGTACTCCTTGACGGCGTCGAGCTGGTCCTCCTGGAGGAGGGAGCTGCCGATCTCGTGGCCCTGGGCCTTGAGGAAGGTGTACGCCATGCCGCCGCCGATGAGGATGCGGTCGGCCTTGCCGAGCAACTGGTCGATGACGGCCAGCTTGTCGGAGACCTTGGCGCCGCCAAGCGCGACCACGTAGGGGCGCTGGACGTCGTCGGTGAGCTTCTTCAGGACGCCGACCTCGGTGGCGATGAGGTATCCGGCGTAGTACGGCAGGCGGGCCGGCAGGTCGAAGACCGAGGCGTGCTTCCTGTGCACCGCGCCGAAGCCGTCGCCGACGTAGACGTCGGCGAGGGCGGCCAGCTGGTCGGCGAAGGCGGCGCGCTCGGCGTCGTCCTTGCTCGTCTCGCCGGCGTTGAAGCGCAGGTTCTCCACGACGGCGACCTGGCCGTCGCCCAGGCCCGCGACGGTGGCCGTGGCGGACTCGCCGACGGTGTCCGTCGCGAACGCCACGTCGGCGCCCAGGAGTTCACCGAGGCGGGCGGCGGCCGGGGCGAGGGAGAAGGCCGGGTCCGGGGCGCCCTTGGGGCGGCCCAGGTGCGAGGCGACGACGACCCGCGCGCCCGCCTCGGCCAGTGCCTTGACGGTGGGCAGCACGGCGCGGATGCGGCCGTCGTCGGTGATGGTCGTGCCGTCCAGCGGCACGTTGAGGTCGGCGCGGACGAAGACCCGCTTGCCGGCGACCGGCCCGGCGAGGAGTTCGTCGATCGTCTTCATGAAAGAGGGCTCCCGGGGAGGACGTGTGGTGCTCGTGATCGTAGGAGGGCCGCTGTGTACGTGGGTCGGGGCCCGGGCGGCGCGTCCCTGCGCCGCACGGGCCCCGACGTCACACGAAGGTGCCTGCTCTGTCGGTCAGAGCTGCTCGCCGACGAAGACCGTGAGGTCGACGAGGCGGTTGGAGTAGCCCCACTCGTTGTCGTACCAGCCGAGGATCTTCACCGTGTTGCCCTCCTGGACCATGGTCAGGGAGGAGTCGAAGGTGCAGGAGGCCGGGTCGCTGACGATGTCCGAGGAGACGATCTCGTCCTCGGTGTAGGCCAGGTAGCCCTTGAGGTCGCCGTCCTCGGAGGCCTTCTTGAACGCGGCGTTGACCTCGTCCTTGGTGACCTCGCGCTGCAGCGTGACGACCAGGTCGGTGGCCGAGCCGGTCGGGACCGGGACGCGCATCGCGATGCCGTCGAGCTTGCCCTTGAGCTGCGGGAGGACCAGCGCGGTGGCCTTCGCGGCACCGGTGGTGGTCGGGATGATGTTCTCGGCGGCGGCGCGGGCGCGGCGCAGGTCCGAGTGCGGGAAGTCCAGGATGCGCTGGTCGTTGGTGTACGCGTGGACCGTCGTCATCAGACCCTTGACGATGCCGAAGTTCTCGTCGAGGACCTTGGCCATCGGCGCCACACAGTTGGTGGTGCAGGAGGCGTTGGAGATGACGTGGTGGTTGGCCGCGTCGTACTTGTCCTGGTTGACGCCCATCACGATGGTGATGTCCTCGTCCTTGGCCGGAGCCGAGATGAGGACCTTCTTGGCGCCGCCGGCGAGGTGCTTCGCGGCGTCGGCCTTCTTCGTGAAGATGCCGGTGGACTCGATCACGATGTCGACGCCCAGCTCACCCCACGGGATGTCGGCGGGGTTGCGCTCGGAGAGGACCTTGATGGTGTGGCCGTCCACGGTGATCGTGTCGGCGGTGTGCGACACCTCGGCCTTGAGACGGCCCAGGATGGTGTCGTACTTCAGGAGGTGTGCGGTGGTCGCGGTGTCACCCAGGTCGTTGACAGCCACGATCTCGATGTCAGCACCCTGCTCCAGCAGCGCGCGGAAGTAGTTACGACCGATGCGGCCAAAGCCGTTGATGCCTACGCGGATCGTCACGAACCGATCTCCTCGTTGGTACGCCGGCTCAGTGCCGGCGAGCTGTATGGGATGTCCCCGACCGCCTACGACCCTACCTCCCCCGGGCCCGTCGAGTGACATCGAGATGCCCTATACATGCCGGTGCGGTCCGTACTCGCCAGTAGGGGTACGGACCGCCCTGGTTTTGCAAGGCGATTACCTTTTGAGCGGCCCTCCGATCATCTGATTCCAGACGTCCGCAGGGCCGCTCACGAGGCCTTCTTCCAGCCGTTCGGCGCAGTCGGCGCTCAGTTCTTCAGAGCAGCCAGCGCCTTGCCGAGCAGTGCCTTGCGGTCGGCGGCCGCGGGGACCTGCTCCAGACCGAAGCCCAGCAGCACGGTGTCGCCCGTGGTGACCGCGCCGTAGGTCTTGAACAGTTCACCCGACAGGCCCCAGTCCTTCACCACGGCCGGGCTGCCCGCGGGCGGACCGGGAGTGCTCCAGGCACCGAGCGACGTCTCGAAGCCCTCGACCGCGCCGGCCGTGCCGCCGATGACGACGGTGGCGTTGTCGGCCAGGACGCCACGACCGCCGGAACCGGGGTCGGTGACGTAGCTGAGCGACACCTCGACCTTCTTCCCGGCGTACGCGGACAGGTCGAACTCGACCTTCTGCCAGCCGTCCGAGGCCCCGGTGAAGCTGTTCCAGGAGCCGCTGGTGCCGGTGGGCGTGCAGCCGCCGGAGCCCAGGGTCAGGTACCGCTTCAGCGCCGGGTGGCCCTGGATGAAGTACCCGGCCTCGCACTCGACGGGCACGGCGGTGGAGGTGGCGCCGCCGGCCTCCGGCAGCGTCGTCCAGTCGTCCGCCCCCACCGTGTGCGCCTCCAGCAGGGCGTGGTCGTAGCCCTCCTCGGTGCTCCACAGCAGCTGGCTGCGCAGGGCGGGCCTGTCGGCCGCGCTCACCGAGGTGAGGTCGATGGTGCGGGTGAGACGGTTCCACGCGTAGTCGGTGTGCGTGGCGGCCGCCATGGACGCGCCCTCGTACGGGCCGTACGGGTTGACGGTCCCGGGGTACTGGCCCGCTCCCGCGCTCTTGAACTGCGGGAACGTCTCCACGGGCAGGGCGTCGGAGGTGACCCCGAAGGAACCGGCCGTGTTCAGCGGGTTCCCGGGCGCGTCGCCGAGCTTGCCACTGAAGCCGCCGAGCTTGCCGAGGCCCGCGAAGGCGGTGGCGTTGGGCAGTGAGGTGCGGCTGTAGGCGCCCAGGTAGTACTGGCTGAAGTCGTTCGACAGGGTGCCGTCGCCGAGGTCGACGGAACCGCCGGCGCTCTCGCCCGCCTCGATCAGCTTGCCGCCCTCGTTGAGGTAGGCGCGCAGGGCGAGCTGGGTGGCGACGCCCGGACGGACGGCGCCCGTATAGTGCACGACGGTCTTGAAGTGCTCCAGTACGCCGAGCGCGTCGGGAGCGCCCTGGGTCGCGACATCCCAGACGAGCGCCCTCTTGTTGTTGGCCTTCAGGGCGTCGACGTAGGCCTGCGTCTGGGTCGCGGTCGCGCCCTCCTCGGCGACGACGAGGATGTCGCCCTTGGGGCGTTCGGCCACGGTGTAGGTGAAGCGCTCGCTCTTGGTGGGCTTGCCGCTCTTGGTCTCACCGGTGAACCAGACCTCGACCTTGTCGCCGGGCTCGCCCTCGCGCACCCTGGCCCGGTACTCGTCGAACCAGAGGTTGTCCTCACCGCCGAAGGTCTCCCCGCCCTTCCAGGGCTTGAGCCTCTCCTGGTACGTGGCGCCGCGGCCGTTGACCCGGTAGTTCAGCTCCTTGTCGCTCACGGACCTGCGGGCGACGACGGAGACCTCCTGCTTCTTGCCGCGCGAGTACGACGTGCCGAACGTCGCCGGGGTGAAGTCGGGGGCGTCGACGCCGACCGAGGACTTCGGCCGGTCGGGCGTGGCGGCGGACTCGGCGACGGAGAGCGCGAACGGGATGTTCTTCGCGAACTCCTGCTGGATCAGCTTCTCGTCGTCCGGGAACGTGAAGACGGAGGCGCAGTCCTCGGGCTTCCAGGCGTCGTTCGGGTCGATGTTCGACGCCGTCTGGCAGGTCGACATCTCGGGGGTGAACATCGCCGTGCCGTTGACGTTGGCCGCGTGGCCGTCCGCCTCACCGTTGGTGGTGTACAGCTCGGAGGAGAGCTGGGGGTGGTAGCCGGGGACCGCGGGGTTGTCCGGGGTACCGGCCAGCGACTTGTAGAGCACGTCGTCCGGGCTGGGCGTGGCCACCTGCCAGCCGACCCCGTAGAGGATGAGTTCGGCGGCCGAGTGGTAGTTGATGCCGTACTCGAAGCCGATGCGCTTCTCGAAGGCGTCCAGGGCCTTGGTCTCGGGCTCCGAGCCCGGGCCGCCGCCGCGGTAGGTCTCGCTGGTGGGGAACGGGGACGAGCCCTCGTTGTCGTAGCCCCACTTGTAGGCGAAGTTGCGGTTGAGGTCGACGCCGTCGCCGACGGTGATGGCGTTGTCGCCGTTGACGTCCCGCAGGTTCTTGCGCCACTGGCGGTTGGCGGCGTCGCGGTGGGTGAAGTCGTAGCCGTCCGGGTTGGCGGAGATCACGAACCACAGCTCGGTGGAGTCGACGATCTTCTTGATCCGCTTGTCCGTCTTGTAGTTGTCCAGGTAGTGGTGCATCAGGCGCCGGGTCATCTCCGGCGTGATCCACTCGCGCGCGTGCTGGTTGGACATGTACAGCACGGACGGCTTGGCACCGTCCTTGGTCTTCTTCGCGTCCTTGGTCAGCTTCACGGCGAGGATGTCCTGGCCCTGGAGGGACGTGCCGAGGGAGACCACCTTGGTCAGGGACGGGTTCTCCTGACCCGTCCGCAGGATCTCCTCCTTGATGTTCCCGGCTCCGCTGTAGGGGCGGTAGACCCCGTCGGCGGCGGCGTCCACACGCGCCTCCGCCTTACGCGTGAGCTGGTGCTCCTTCAGCTTGACGCCCTGCTCCTCCAGGGCGTCCGCCTGTTTGTCGGTGAGGTAGACCTCGACCGACGCGGTGCCCTTCTCGGGTGCCTGCTCGCTGAGTTCGTGACCGTCCTGCCCGGCGGCGAGCAGCAGCGGTATCTGCTTCTTCGTCACCTCGGCCCGGAAGACTTTGACTTCGTCGGTGTCGGAGCCGTCGTTCTCGGCGGCCTGGGCCAGCGGCGCGAGTCCCGCGCCACCGCCCAGCAGGAGTGCGCCGGCGGCGAGGATCGATCTCGCTCTTCGTCTCATGAGCCCCCCTTGCATTGTTCGCCCCAGTAGCGAACAGACGCCAGGCTCATGTCAGATCTGGGCCAAGTCAAGGAGGCGACACAGGCCAATCACGGAATTCACGCGGAAAGCAGAAAGCCGGTGCCGACATGCACAAGTGGCCGTCGGCACCGGCGAGTTGAGCCTCCCCCGATGATCTGTCACCCCACCAGGTTTTCGGCCATCTCCTCGGTGATGCTGGCCTCGGTGCCCGGGATGCCGAGGTCCGACGCGCGCTTGTCGGCCATGGCCAGCAGACGGCGGATCCGGCCCGCGACGGCGTCCTTGGTGAGCGGCGGGTCGGCGAGCGCGCCCAGCTCCTCCAGGGAGGCCTGCTTGTGCTCCATGCGCAGCCGCCCCGCGGCCGCGAGGTGCTCGGGGACGTCGTCGGCGAGGATCTCCAGGGCACGGCCCACGCGGGCGCCGGCGGCGACGGCGGCACGGGCCGAGCGGCGCAGGTTGGCATCGTCGAAGTTGGCGAGCCGGTTCGCCGTGGCCCGGACCTCGCGACGCATCCGCCGCTCCTCCCACGCCAGCACGGACTCGTGGGCGCCGAGGCGGGTCAGGAGCGCGCCGATCGCGTCCCCGTCCCGGACGACCACCCGGTCCACGCCCCGTACCTCGCGGGCCTTCGCCGCGATCGACAGCCGGCGGGCGGCGCCGACCAGCGCGAGCGCCGCCTCCGGGCCCGGGCAGGTCACCTCCAGGGAGGACGAGCGGCCGGGCTCGGTGAGCGAGCCGTGGGCCAGGAAGGCGCCGCGCCAGGCCGCCTCGGCGTCACAGGTGGCCCCGGAGACGACCTGCGGGGGAAGGCCCCGGATGGGGCGGCCGCGGCCGTCCACCAGACCGGTCTGCCGGGCCAGCTGGTCGCCGCCCGCCACCACGCGTACGACATAGCGCGAGCCTCTGCGCAGGCCGCCGGGCGCCATCACGATCAGTTCGGAGCTGTGGCCGAAGATCTCCAGGATGTCCCGCTTGAGTCTGCGGGCCGCCATCGCGGTGTCCAGCTCCGCCTCGATCACGATGCGTCCGCTCACCAGGTGCAGCCCGCCCGCGAACCGCAGGATCGCCGAGACCTCCGCCTTTCTGCAGCAGGTCCGGGTGACGGGTAGCCGGGAGATCTCGTCCTTCACCGCTGCCGTCATCGCCATGGGCCGATCCTTCCATGCATCCGAAAAATACGGTCGTACGCGGCGGCCAACAGCTCCGGGTCGTGCCGCGGAGATCCGTCGGGCCGGGCCACCGGCGCCAGCTCGACCGCGGCGCCGAACCGTTTGGCGGCGTCGGTCAGGGAGTCGCGGTCGGGCACGGCGGCCTCGTCGGCCAGCACCACGTCCAGGGCGAGTTTAGGGGCGTGTCGTGCCAAAACCTCCAAATGACGCTGCGGGGAGAAGCCATCGGTTTCTCCCGGCTGCGGTGCGAGGTTCAGCGACAGCACGAGCCGGGCCTTGGTCTCGGTGAGCGCGTCGAGCAGCTCGGGCACGAGCAGGTGCGGGATCACCGAGGAGAACCAGGAGCCGGGACCGAGGACCACCCAGTCGGCGTCGCGGACCGCCGCGACGGCCTCGGGCACGGCGGGCGGGTCGTGCGGCACGACGTGCACGGACTGCACCTCACCGGGGGTGAGTGCGACGGTCGCCTGCCCCCGGACCGTCTCGACGTCGTCCGGGCGCGCCGGATCGTGCCCCTTGACCAGGGCCTGGAGCTCCAGCGGTACGGCCGACATGGGCAGCACCCGGCCCTGGGCACCCAGCAGCCTGCCCACCAGGTCGAGGGCCTGGACATGGTCGCCGAGCTGTTCCCACAGGGCGACGATCAGCAGGTTGCCGACCGCGTGTTCGTGCAGGTCGCCCTGGGACTGGAAGCGGTGCTGGATGACACGGGCCCAGGTCTGGCCCCAGTCGTCGTCGCCGCACAGCGCGGCCAGCGCCTTGCGCAGGTCGCCGGGCGGCAGGACGCCCAGCTCGTCCCGCAGGCGTCCGCTGGAGCCGCCGTCGTCGGCGACGGTGACCACGGCGGTGAGGTCGCCGGTGATCCGGCGCAGGGCGGCGAGCGAGGCGGACAGGCCCATGCCGCCGCCGAGCGCGACGACCTTGGGCTGGGCTCCCCGGCGGCGCGGCTTGGCCCCGCGCGCCTCGGCGGGCTGGCCCGCGCGGCCCTCGGGGGTGACGCGGCGCAGTCTGCCCAACCGCAGAGCAGCACGTCCGGTCACTCGCGCCCCATGTCCCGGTGCACGACGACGGTTTCGACGCCCTGGGAGGCGAGGCGGGCGGCGAGCTTCTCGGAGGTGGCGACCGAGCGGTGCTTGCCGCCGGTGCAGCCGACCGCGATGGTCACGTACCGCTTGCCCTCGCGGCGGTAGCCGGCGGCGATCATCTGCAGCAGCTCGGTGTAGCGGTCGAGGAACTCCTTGGCGCCGGGCTGGTTGAAGACGTACGCGGAGACCTCCTCGTTCAGACCGGTGAACGGGCGCAGCTCCGGGACCCAGTGCGGGTTGGGCAGGAAGCGCATGTCCACGACCAGGTCGGCGTCGACCGGGAGGCCGTACTTGAAGCCGAAGGACATGACGGTGGCCCGCAGCTCGGGCTCCTCGTCGCCGGCGAACTGGGCGTCCATCTTGGCGCGCAGCTCGTGCACGTTCAGGCTGGAGGTGTCGATGACCAGGTCGGCGTCGCCGCGCAGCTCGCGCAGCAGTTCCCGCTCGGCGGCGATGCCGTCGGTGATGCGGCCGTCGCCCTGGAGGGGGTGCGGGCGGCGGACCGACTCGAAGCGGCGCACGAGGGCGTCGTCGGAGGACTCCAGGAAGACGATGCGCCGGGTGACGTGCTTGGTCTCCAGGTCCGCGAGGGAGTCGCGGAGGTTGTCGAAGAAGCGGCGGCCGCGGACGTCGACGACGACCGCGATCCGGGCCACGTTCCCCTGGGAGCGGGCGCCGAGTTCCACCATGGTGGGGATCAGCGCGGGTGGCAGGTTGTCGACGACGAACCAGCCGAGGTCCTCCAGACACTTGGCGGCCGTGGACCGTCCGGCGCCGGACATGCCGGAGATGATGACCAGCTCGGGGATGGCCGCCTCGGGGACCCCGGCTGTTTCGATGCCCGTACTCACGTGTGCTCCGTCTTCCTGTGGCGCTGGGTGCTGCGGGGTTGCGTCGCCCACCGCGCTGTGGGCCTCCCCGCGCTCCGCCGTGTGCTCGTGGTGCTGCTCTTCCGGACGCTCCGGGCGCCCCGGGAGTTCTGTGGGCTCCGGGAGTTCCGGTCGTTCGTCGTGCTCGGTCATGTCTCCTGCCCTCGCCGCCGGTCCGGGGCGCCCGCGGCCACGGGCTCCCCAGAGGGGTCCGCCGTCGTACCGGGCTCCTCCTCATCCATGATCTCTCCAGTGGCCGTGTTCACGGCGGGCGCGGCCGGAGCCGCCTCGGCGAGGGCCACGGCGATGGTCTCGGCCGTCTTGCGGCCTATGCCGGGGACCTCGCAGATCTGGTCGATCGTCGCGGAGCGCAGCTTCTTCAGCGAACCGAAGTGTTTCAGCAGGGCCTGCTTGCGAGCGTCCCCGAGGCCGGGCACGTCGTCCAAGGGGCTCGCCCGGAAACGCTTGGCGCGTTTGGCGCGCTGGTAGGTGATGGCGAAGCGGTGGGCCTCGTCGCGGACCCGCTGCAGGAGGTAGAGGCCCTCGCTGCTGCGGGGCAGGACCACCGGGTCGTCCTCGCCGGGCACCCAGACCTCCTCCAGGCGCTTGGCGAGGCCGCAGACGGCGATGTCGTCGATGCCCAGCTCGTCGAGCGCCCGCCGGGCGGCGGCGACCTGCGGCTGCCCGCCGTCGACGACGACGAGCTGGGGCGGGTAGGCGAACCGCTTGGGGCGGCCGTCCTCCTCGGTGAAGGCGTTCGGGTCGATGCCCGCGTTCTCGTCCTCCTCGACCCACTCGCCCGTCTTCTCCTTCTCCGCGAGGTAGCGCCGGAAGCGACGGGCGATGACCTCGTGCATGGAGCGGACGTCGTCCTGGCCCTCGCCGTGCCAGACCTGCGTGTCCCCGACCCGGCCCTTGATCTGGAAGCGGCGGTACTCGCTCTTGCGGGCCAGTCCGTCCTCGAAGACGACCATGGAGGCCACGACGTCGTCGCCCTGGAGGTGGGAGATGTCGTAGCACTCGATCCGCAGGGGGGCGCTGTCCAGGTCGAGGGCCTCGGCGATCTCCTCCAGCGCGCGGGAGCGGGTCGTGAGGTCGGAGGCCCGCTTGGTCTTGTGCAGGACGAGCGACTGCTGGGCGTTGCGTGCCACGGTCTCCATGAGCGCCTTCTTGTCGCCGCGCTGCGGGATGCGCAGGGAGACGCCCGCCCCGCGGCGGCCGGTGAGCCACTCCTGGACGGGTCCGACGGGGTCGGGCAGCGCCGGGACCAGGACCTCCTTGGGCACGGAGTCGCCGGTCTCCTCGCCGTAGAGCTGCTGGAGCGCGTGTTCGACGAGGTCACCGGTGGTGACGGCCTCGACCTTGTCGGTGACCCAGCCGCGCTGTCCGCGCACCCGTCCGCCGCGTACGTGGAAGATCTGGACGGCCGCCTCCAGCTCGTCCTCGGCGACCGCGATCAGGTCGGCGTCGGTCGCGTCGGCGAGCACGACCGCGTTCTTCTCCATGGCCTTCTTCAGGGCCTCGATGTCGTCACGCAGCCGGGCGGCCCGCTCGTACTCCATGTCCTCGGCCGCGTCCGTCATCCGCTTCTCCAGACGGCGGATGTACGTGCCGGTGCGCCCCGCCATGAAGTCGCTGAACTCGTCGGCCAGTTCGCGGTGGTCCTCGGCGGAGATCCGCTCGACGCAGGGCGCCGAGCACTTGCCGATGTAACCGAGCAGACAGGGCCGGCCGGTGCGGGCCGCGTTCTTGAACACCCCGGCCGAGCAGGTGCGTACGGGGAAGACGCGCAGCAGCAGGTCGACCGTGTCCCGGATCGCCCACGCGTGCGCGTACGGCCCGAAGTACCGCACGCCCTTCTTCTTGTGCCCGCGCATCACCTGCACGCGCGGGTACTGCTCGTTCATCGTGACCGCGAGGTACGGATAGCTCTTGTCGTCGCGGTACTTGACGTTGAACCGGGGGTCGAACTCCTTGATCCAGGAGTACTCCAGCTGCAGCGCCTCGACCTCCGTGGACACGACGGTCCACTCCACGGAGGCGGCCGTGGTGACCATCGTGCGGGTGCGCGGGTGGAGGCCGGTCAGGTCCTGGAAGTAATTGGCCAGGCGCTGACGCAGGCTCTTCGCCTTCCCGACGTAGATCACCCGGCGGTGCTCGTCACGGAACTTGTACACCCCGGGAGAGTCCGGGATCTGCCCCGGGCTGGGGCGGTAGCTGGAGGGATCGGCCATGCTCCACACCCTACTGGCGGGGAGTGACAACCCGGGGGCCCTGTGGACGGAGCGCAGCGGCCGGACGGCACCGCGCCCCGGGCTCTAACGCGTCTCCAGGAAGGTCAGTACCGCCAGGACCCGCCGGTGGTCGTCCGGCTCCTCGGGCAGCCGCAGTTTCCCGAGGATGCTGCGCACATGCTTCTCCACGGTCCCCTCGGTCACCCACAGCCGACGGCCGATGCCCGAGTTGGACCGCCCCTCCGCCATCAGGCCGAGGACCTCCCGCTCACGATTGCTGAGCATCGACAGCGGATCGTCACGGCGCTGCGCGGCCACCAGCTCCTGCACCAGTGAGGGGTCGACCACCGACCCGCCCCGGCGGATGCGGTCGAGGGTCTCCAGGAACTCGTCCACGACCGTGATCCGGCTCTTGAGCAGATACCCGATGCTGCGCCCGCCGGCCAGCAGCTCCAGGGCGTCCTCGACCTCGACGAACGCCGACAGCACCAGGATCCCGACCGACGGATACCGCTCCCGGATGGTGCCGGCGGCCTTCAGTCCCTCCGTGGACTGCGTCGGCGGCATCCGGATGTCGACGATCGCGATGTCCGGCAGCTCCGTCTCGACGAGGTCCATGAGCCCGTCGGCGTCGCCCGCCTGGCCCGCCACCTCGTAGCCGACGCGCTCGCACAGGCTCGCCAGCCCCTCCCGCAGCAGCACGTCGTCGTCCGCGAGCACCACCCGTCCGCGCACCGGATGCTGATCGGCCTCCATGGTCTCGGTCTCCCCCTTGCCCGACCTGTCCCGTTCGTCTCGACAGCCTGCCTGAACACGGGTCTTACGGCTAGCCGGAAGCCTAGTTGGGGGAGGGCCGTGAAGACACCTGAACGTCTGTCCGCCATGCTCGTAGATGTGCGGCCGCGGGTGGACCGGCACCTCCGACGGGAGACGGCGAGCCATCCCGCCCTGCCCCGGGACCGGACGGCCGTCTCCGCCGTCCGATTCGGCCGCCCGGAACGTACGCCCGTACCGAGTCCCGAACTCCCCCCTTGAACGGGCCTCACCGCGTACGCTTCGGGCGGTCACACACCTCACGCAGGTCACTCACGTCACACACGCGGCTGGACGACCGCCGCGTCCTCCTCCTGCGGCGGCGTCAGCGGCAGACGCACGCTCAGCGTCGTCCCGCTGCCGGGCGGGCTGGCGACCGTCAACCGGCCGCCGATCGCCTCCACCCGGTCGATGAGCCCGATCAGCCCCGACCCCTTGTCGGGCTCCGCCCCCCCGTCGCCGTCGTCGCGGATGACCAGTTCCAGCACGCCCGAGCGCTCCTCGGCCACCACGGTCACCACGTTCGCGCGCGCGTGCTTGACGGTGTTGGTGAGGCTCTCGGAGATGACGTAGTAGGCGGCCACCTCGACCTGTTCCGGGAAGCGGGCCTTGCCGAAGGCGAGGTCGAGTTCCACGGGCACGGCGCAGCGGCGGGCCAGGGCGCGCAGAGCGGGGCCCAGGCCACCCCTGGAGAGGACGGAGGGGTGGATGCCCCGGGCCACCTGCAGCAGCTCCTGGAAGGTGTCGTCGAGGCCCCTGGCCAGCTGGTCAAGCCGCCGGGCCAGTTCCGAGGAGGGGTCCTCCACCAGGGTCTCGGCCATCCTCAGTTCCAGTTGCAGGGAGACCAGGCGCTGCTGGACGCCGTCGTGCAGGTCGCGTTCGATGCGCCGCCGGGAGGCGTCCCCGGCGGCGACCACGCGCGCGCGGGAGGCGGCCAGCTGGGCGCGGCTGTCGGCGTTGGCGATCGCGGTGGCGATCAGTTCGGTGAAGTCGGCGAGCCGGGACTCGGTGCCCCCGGGCAACGGGTCGAGGAGCGAGGCGGCCACGACGACCCCCCACAGGCAGCCCTCGACGACGATGGGGGCGCCCACACAGGTGCCCGAGCGGGCGGCGCTCCGGGTGCGGGCCACCTCGTCGATGGTCCTCCGGGCCGCCTCATGGCGGGTCGTACGCACGATCTCGGCGGCCTCGTCCCCGCGCGCGTGCGCGATCCCGAGGACCTTGACGCTGCCGTCGGGCTCGTGGCGCAGGACGGCCGCCGCCGTGCCCAGCAGGGACGCCACCTCCTCGGCGACCTTCCCGAACACGTCGGCCGGCGGTACGCCGCGCGCGACCGCGGTGGCGACCCGGCGCAGCGCGGCCTGTTCGAGCGCGGCCCGGCGGCTCTCGGTGACGTCGCGGGCGGCCGCGTAGATGAGGCCCTCCTCCGGGACCGGCCGGGCGCTCCACTGCAGCCAGCGTTCGGTGCCGTCGGCGCGGACGTACCGGTTCTCGAACTCGGCGACCTCGGTGCCGCTCGCCAGCAGCGCGATGGTCTCGCGGGTCTTGTCCCGGTCCTCCTCGTGGACGAAGTCGAGCAGGGGCCGGGAGGTCAGCGTCTCGATCGGGTAGCCCAGGGTGCGTTCGAACGCCGGGTTGACGCGCTTGAAGTAGCCGTCGACGCCGCTGATGCAGAGCAGGTCCATGGAGAGGTTGAAGATGCTCTCCAGTTCCTGTTCGGCTCGTCTGCGGCGGCCGTGGGCGGCGGCGAAGGACGCCATGGTGCCGTTCATGCCGCCCAGCAGCTGGGCCCAGGTGCCGTCGAAGGAGTCGACGTCGGCCCGGTGGCAGAGCCGGCCCGCGTCGATCGCGGTGTTCATGGCCCGGATCTCGCCGGCCAGCCGTCCGCTGGTCACCCGCAGCTCGCGGAACGTGTCGGCGACGTCCCCGAGTTCGTCGCGTCCGGTGTAGTGGATGTCGTACGAGAGGTCGCCCTCCGACAGGGCGCGGGCGCCCTCGGAGACCTCGCCGAGAGGGCGGGTGATCGAGCGGCGCAGGGCCAGCGCGAGCAGGGTGACGAAGGTCAGGACGGCGAGGGAGATGCCCAGTTCGGTCAGGGCCTGGGCCCGTATGGCGCGCAGATCGCGGTGGGCGGTGTCGTCGAGTTCGCGGGCGGCGCGGTCCTGGATGCCGCGCAGGGCGTCGACGTAGCGCGCGGAGTCGTCGAGCCAGCTGTCGTACGAGGGCCAGTCGGCGGGTCGGGGGTCGGTGTCGGCGGCGAGCAGGTCGCGGACCGTGCGGACCTCGCGTCCGGGGGCCTGGAAGATCACGGTGTGCAGTTCGGCGTTCAGTCCGTCCGAGGCGGTCAGCCGAAACCTTCTGAGCTGCGACTTCTCCAGTTCGGTCCAGCGGCCGGCGGCGGCGGTGGTGCGCCGCTCGCCGGGTGTGTGGAAGAGGATGGCGAGTTCCGCGCGTTCGCTCTCGGTGGCGGCGACGGCCCGCAGCATCGCCATGTGGGCGTCGGCCGCGCGGCCCGCGGCCCGGGTGGGGCGCCCGGCTTCGAGGCCGGCGACCGTGTCGAGCACCTTGTTCTGGATCACCTCGTACCGCTGGGTGAGGGTCCGGGCGTCCAGCGAGCCGGTACCGGTCTGGACCCGCAGGGCGTGCAGTTGGCGGCGTACGGAGTCGAGGACCCCGGCGACGTCGGACCCCACCTGCCGGTCCACGGCTTCCCCGAAGGCGTGCCGCAGGGCGTCGTCGGTGACCCGCTGGGCCTGCGTCCGGGCGCGCAGGGTGTCCGGCCGGGCATCCAGCCGGGCCTCGACCGCGGCGATCCGCTCACGGGCGACGGCGCCTCCGACCTCGCTGGTCGTGAACGAGACCTCGATCGCGGTGTCGAAGTCGCGCAGGGTCCGCGCCTCCTGCCACTGGGTCATGGCGGTGAACGCCGTGAAGGACAGCAGGACGGTGACCGGCAGCAGGACGAGCAGCATCAGCTTGGGGCCGACGCGCAGCCGCGCCAGGAACGGGACGCGGCTCGCGCCCGTGGCGGGCCGGCGGACCTCGGTGGGGCGCGGGGCGGGGGTACGTCCGTGGGACGGCGGGCGGAGCACGGCCGGGCCTCACGGTCCGGTCGGGGGGTAGTGCCCGTGGTCCGCCAGATCCTGGTCGACGGCCCGCACCGCCTCGTCCAGCGCGGGCCGCACGGCCCCTCCCCCCATGATCTTCGCGAAGGCGTGGGAGAAGGCCTCGGTGATCGCCGGATAGGCGGGGGTCTGCGGCCGGGGACGTGCGGCCCCGGCGCGCAGTTGTTCTATGTAGAGGCGTGCGCGGCCGCCCTCGGCGAAGGCGTCGGTCCGCTCGATCGCGGTTCCGGTGGCGGGAATCCCCCCGTTGGCCTCGGTCATCCGCAGGATCTCCTCGGGGCGCAGCAGGAAGTCCAGGAACCGCCACACGGCGTCGCCGTCCGCCGTGCCCGCGGGGATGCCCCACTGCCAGGAGCCCATGCCGGTGGCGCTTCCCGTGCCGAAGTCGGGCAGCGGCACGATCGCCACGTCGCCCGGGTGGGCCTCGGTGTAGCGCCCGTACGACCAGTGGCCGGCCCAGGACACCGGGGTTCTGCCCTTCTGGAAGGCCTCGAAGTCCTTGTTCGCGTCCACGTAGCCCGTCTTCACCCAGCCCTGCAGCGTGGTCAGTGCCTGGACCGACCGCGGCCCGTTGAGCACACCGTCGGCCGTTCGATAGGTGGAGCGGTCGATGAGGTCGCCGCCCGCCGACCACAGCACCGGTGCGAAGCCGTACGTGCCCCACTCGGTGTCGGCCCACTGCAGCTGGAGGTCCAGCGGCCGCTCGTGGCCGTGAGCGCGCAGCTTCTTCAGGATGCCGGTGAACTCGTCGGCGGTCCAGGCGTCGCCGACGCCCCGCGGGATGCGTACGCCCGCCTTCTTCAGCTCCGACGGCCGTACGTACAGCCCGAGTCCGGAGTCGAACGTGCCGAGCCCCCACAGCCTGCCGCGATAGGTGCCCTGTTCGAGGACGGACGGCAACAGGTCGGCGCGCAGGGACTTCGGGACGCAGGAGTCGATCGGCCGGAGGTCGCCGGCCCAGGCGTGGCTGAACAGTTTCGGGGCGTCGAAGTCGAGCAGGTCCGGCAGTTCGCCGTCGGCGGCCGCCTTGCGGACCAGTTCGTCGTGGTCGCCCTTCGGATGGTGGACGAGCCGGACGGTCACGTCGTCCTGGGCGGTGTTGAAGGCTTTCACCTGGGCGCGCAGGGCCTCCAGTTCGCCGCGTGCCGACGGCCGGTGGTACCACATGGTGATCTGCGCGGGGGCGTCGATCCGCCCGTCGCAGGTCGCGTCGGAGGCACGCCGGGGGTCCTCGTCGCCGTCCCCGCCCGCCTCGCAGCCCGCGAGCAGCAGGGCCATGCAGAGCAGGAGCGCCGCCGGGCGGGGCGTGCTGCGCCGGGGTCCGGCGGCTCGGGTCATGGTCCGCTCTTGGGGTATCCGTCGTGGGCCGCGAGGTCCTGGTCGATGCTCTCGACCGCCTTGTCCAGCGTCTTCTGGACGGGCGCTCCGGAGAAGACGATGTCGGCGACCGCGTGCGAGAACGCGACGGTGACCGCCGGGTACGCCGGTGTCTGCGGCCGCGGCCGGGCGGCGCCGCTGCGCAGCTGCTCGATGAACAGCCGCTCCGCGCCGCCCTCGTCGTACAGCGGGGACAGCTTCACGCCCCCTTCCGTCGCGGGGATCGCGCCGTTGGCCTCGCTCATCCTCGCCACCTGCTCGGGCCGCAGCAGATACTCCAGGAAACGCCACACCGCGTCGCCGTCGGCGCCCCCCGAGGGGATGCCCCACTGCCAGGAGCCCATGCCGGTGACGGTACCCGTGCCGAAGTCGGGCAGCGGCACGATCGCCACGTCGCCCGGGTACGCCTTGCTGAACTCGCCGTACTTCCAGTGCCCCATCCAGGAGATGGGGCTGCGGCCCTTCACGAACGCGCTCCTGTCCTTCTTCTCGTCCCTGTCGACATAGCCCTGCTTCACCCAGCTCTGCATGGTGGTGAGTGCCTGGACGGCCTCGGGGCCGTTGAGGAATCCGTCGGCCGTGCGGAACTCCTCGGGGTCGATGAGGTCGCCGCCCGCCGACCGCACGGCCGGTGCGAAGGCGTAGGTGTTCCACTCGTCCGCGGTGCGGGAGTCGGTGAAGTTCAGGTCGAGCGGCGCCTCGTAGCCCTGTGCGCGCAGTTTGCGCAGGATCCGCGTCAGCTCGTCGGCGGTCCAGGCGTCGTCGACGCCCTTCGGGACGCGCACGCCCGCCTTCCTGAGCACCGACGGCCGTACGTACAGGCCGAGTCCGGAGTCGAACGTGCCGACGCCCCACAACCGGTCGTCGTACGTGCCCTGTTCGCGGATGGAGGGAAGCAGGTCCTTGCGGGTCCTCGCGGGTACGCAGGAGTCGATCGGCTTGAGGGTGCCGGACCAGGCGTAGCTGTAGAGGTTCGGGCCGTCGAAGTCGAGCAGGTCGGGCAGGTCGCCGCTGGCCGCCGCGGACAGGACGAGTTCGTTGTACGGGCGCTGCTCGGGCAGGGTGACCAGTTCGACCCGCACCTGCCGCTGGGACCTGTTGAACTCCTTGACCTGGCTCTTGAGCGTGCTCTGTTCTCCGCTCTGCCCGGCGTGGAACCACATCGTGATGTGGGCGGTGCCCTCGATCCGTCCGTCGCAGGTCGTGTCGGCCGCCGCCTTGCCCTCCTCGTCCACCCGGCCGTCGCCGTCGCCGCCGCTGCATCCGGCGAGGAGCAGGACGGCCGCCGCCGAACCCGACAACAGGGCACGGCGGACGGGACGTTCTCCGAGGTCCCGGCGCTGTTTCTGCATCGCACACCCCCACTTGACCGGAGGGTACGGCCCCCAGGGCAGCGACATGCTACTCCTCGTGTCGCGCCCGATTCCCTGGGTGAGAGTGAACCCGTCGTTCCGGCACAGGACGTGGGCACATTCCACCGGAGGGTGCGCGGCGGGGCCCACTCTTTCCCGCTAGCCGGAATGTGCGTCCATGACCGCCTTGCGAGGCTGTGCGCATGTCCACGCGCTGTCTCCTCGTCGATGACAGCGCCCGGTTCCTGGAGGCTGCCCGTACGCTGCTGGAGCGCGACGGGATCCGCGTCGTCGGTGTGGCCCGCACAGGCGCGGAGGCGCTGGCACGGGCCCTGGAACTGGCCCCTGATCTCGTCCTGCTGGACATCGACCTCGACGGCGAGAGCGGTCTGGAGCTCGCCCCGAGGCTCGCGCGCACCGCCGCGTCCGTCATCATCCTCACCTCCACGCACCCGCTGGACGACTTCGAGGAACTCGTCGCCGCCAGCCCCGCCCGGGGTTTTCTGCACAAGTCGAAGCTCTCGGGGCGGGCGCTACGGGACCTGCTGGGGCCTGATCAGGGGCCCCTGGCGCGTTGAGGATCTTGCCGTCGGTGTCCGGCCATGTGACGCATCAGGTGTTGTCGGGACCTGGTCAACACGCTTCAATGCGGAGGAACTCGGGGCAAGGAGCCCTCCCTACGGATGCGCGGACGGACGGACGCGTGGACGGAGGTGCGGACAGAGGCAGCGGTACGCACGGGGGTTCGGACGGGGGTTCGGACGGACGGTCGCCGACGGCCGCGGGGTGGGGGCGGGGCCCGGGGCCCCGAGAATCCACTGGGCCCCCTCGGCCCGCGTGGTCCGACCACTACTCGTCGCGCTCTCTTCAACAGAAAGGTCTCTGCATGCGGCACGCCACAGAGCACGCGGACGTCGCGACGGTCACGGACGCCGCCACGGCGGAGTTGGAGTCGGTCCTGCGGGGCGGCCCCTTCCATGTCGCGCTGCGCGCCGCGATCGCCGCCCGCGGCCTGCCGCTGCAGCGCGTGCAGCACCACCTCTCGCGCTACGGGGTCAAGGTCGGTGTCACCAGTCTCAGCTACTGGCAGCAGGGCGCCCGGCGCCCCCAGCGTCCCGAGTCGCTGCGGGCCGTGCGAGCCCTGGAGGAGATCCTCCAGCTGCCGGACGAGTCCCTGATCCGGCTGCTCGCCCGGGCCGACGACCACCCCGGCCCGGAGCGCCCCGCCGGCCGTTCGTACCGCTCGGTCGTGGAGGCCTCCGACGTCCTGGAGCGCCTCCTCGGCGAACTGCGGGTGCCGCTCGACGGCGGTGTCCATACCGTCGGCCACCACGAGCGGGTCCGCGTCGGCGCGGGCCGGGAGCTGCTGGGCCGCGAGTCCCAGCACATCGTGCGCGCCCACAAGGACGGCGTGGACCGCTATGTGGCCGTCCATCACGGCGACCCGGGCTGCGCGCCGGAGCGGATGGCCGTCCGTGCCCTGGAGAACTGCCGCAGCGGCAGGGTGCGCTGGGACCGGGAGACCGGCGTCCTCGTCGCCGAACTCCTCTTCGACACCTGGCTGCGCAGCGGTGACACGTACCTCTTCCGCTACGGCTTCGACGACGGCACGGCCGGTGAGTGCACCGAGTACGTCCGTGGCTTCCGCTCCACGGGCGGCCAGTACGCCCTCCAGGTCCGCTTCGACGAACGGGCCCTGCCCCTGCGCTGCCACCGCTTCAGCCAGCACTCCGCCGCGGCCCCCCGCAGCGGCCGGCAGATCCTTCCTCTGAGCGGCCCGCACCGCTCGGTCCACCTCGTCGAGCCACGGGTGCGGACGGGGGTCGTGGGCATCGGCTGGGACTGGGAGTGACGGCCGGGAGGCACGGGGCCCGCGCCGGGACGACCGTCCGTCATGGTGCGCACGCCTTTGCGATACTTTCCGGCCGACAGTCCCCGAGAAAGGATCCGCCTCGTGATCGTCGTCGCCGGTGAAGCCCTGATCGACCTGGTTCCGCAGGGTGCGGGCGCGCTCGTGGATCTGCGTCCGGCGCGCGGCGGCGGCCCCTACAACACGGCCGTGGCGCTCGGCCGTCTCGGCTCCCCCACCGCCTTCTGCTCACGGGTGTCCCACGACGCCTACGGCGAGACCCTGCTGGACGGCCTGCGCGACGCGGGCGTGGAGGTGGCGTCCGTGCAGCGTGGGCCCGAACCGACGACCCTCGCCCTGGCCTCGATCGGCGAGGACGGCTCCGCCCGGTACTCCTTCTACGTCGAGGGCAGCGCCGACCGCCTGTTCGAGACCCCCGACCGGCTGCCCCCGGGCACCCGGGCCGTCTCCTTCGGGACCTGCTCTCTCGTCCTCGAACCCGGCGCGAGCGCCTACGAGAAGCTGCTCCACACCACCGCCGCCCGGGGTGTGTTCACCGCCCTCGACCCCAACATCCGGGCGGGGCTGATTCCCGACGCGGACGCCTACCGGGCCCGCTTCCGGAGCTGGCTGCCCTCGGTGTCGCTGCTCAAGCTCTCCGAGGAGGACGCGCGGTGGCTGGGCGGCACCCCCCGCCAGTGGCTGGACTCCGGGCCCGCCGCGGTCGTGGTCACCCGCGGCGGTGACGGCCTGACCGTCCGCACCCGCGCCGGCGCGGAACACTCCGTACCCGGCGAGAAGGTCGACGTCGTGGACACCATCGGGGCCGGCGACACGGTCAACGCGGCCCTCCTCCACGGCCTGTCGACGCGGGACGCCCTCTCCGCTGGGGGCCTCTCCGCCCTCGGCGCCGACGAGTGGACCCGCTTGCTCCGCTTCGCCGCCCGCGCGGCGGCGATCACCTGCTCCCGGGCGGGCGCCGAGCCGCCGTACGCGGCGGAGGTGGGCGAGGTCTAGGACCCTTCGCGCGGGGTGTCCTGTCCGGGCCGCTCGGCGTTTTCGCCCGCGGTGCCCGGCACGGTGCCCGCGGGCCCTGGAATGTTCGCGTGGTCAGCCGCCGACCGCGCGCAGCGCACCCGGCTCACGGCTGTCGAGGAGGCCGAGGGCGGTGGCCGTGGCCTTGTCGGCCGGGAGGTGGACCATGAGGCGCTGCCCGTCGTCCGGCAGCGCGAGCGTCTCGTACGCCAGGCGCAGCCGTCCCGCCTGCGGATGCTCGACGAGATCCGTGCCGTTGCGCATCGGCATGGCCGGTACGCCCTTCAGCCGCAGGGTGAACCTGGCTCCCGCGGTGACCGTCAACTCGTCGGTCAGGGCGGCCACATACGGGTCGTGGGGCGGGGCCTCGTGGCGCAGATGGGCGACCTGTTCGTCGGCGAGCCGCTCCCAGCCCGGATACACCGCGCGGGCCCGCTCGTCGGTGAACAGATACCGCGTGACGTTGGGCGGGTCCCCGTCGAGCAGACCGAGCGGGCGGGCGAAGCGCTCGTAGCCGGAGGTGTGGGCCACGATGTCGCCGAGCCAGTTGAGGAGCACGGCCGGGGTGGGCTCCAGCCGGTCGAGGAGGGCTCGGACGGTGGGGCGCACGGTCCGGGCCGGCGGAGCGGCCGCCGGGCGGACCGTCCTGTCGTCGCCGCTCCCCCCGGCCAGTCGGCGCAGCAGTACCCGGTCCGGCACGGACAGGCACAGCGCGTCCGCGAGGGCGCCGAGCACTTGAGAGGTGGGGGTGTGGTCGCGGCCCTGTTCCAGCCGGGTGAGGTACTCGACGCCGATCCCGGCGAGGGTGGCCAGCTCGGCGCGGCGCAGGCCGGGTGCGTGGCGGCGGAGACCGGTGGGCAGTCCCGCCTCGGCCGGGGTCATGGCCTCGCGGCGGCTGCGCAGGAAGGCGGCCAACTCGTTGTCGCTCACCCGTCGAACGTACAGGGTGTGCCGCTGCCGAGGGGTGCCCTCGCCCCACCACCCCCGACCGGACCGCCCGCCCGGGTGCGAAACGGCGGATGGTGGAGGCATGACGCATGACGACGCTCCGCGCCGGCCCACCGCCGGCGCTCTGCCCCTGCCCCCCGGCGACTGGGAACTCGACCCGCTCCACTCGGCCGTGCGCTTCACGGTCCGGCACCTCGGGATCGCCAAGGTGCGAGGCCGGTTCGAGCGGTTCACGGCCGAGCTGCACATCGGCGTGACGGCCGACGACGTGCGGGTGGGCGCGGAGATCGCCCTCGCCTCCCTCGACACCGGGAACGCCGACCGTGACGCGCGCACACGCTCGGCGGACCTGCTCGATGTCGAGAGGCGTCCGACGATGACCTTCCGCTCGACGGGAGTGCGCGGGGCGGGCGAGAGGTGGTCGATGGAAGGGGACCTGACCATCGGGGACGTGACCCGTCCGTTGAGGCTCGCCGTCCGGTTCGGCGGGCTCGTGGACCCACCCGGCGACGGGCGCAGGCGCGCCGGGTTCGAGGCGACGGGTGAGATCCGGCGCGGCGACTACGGGCTGGACTTCGGGGCCGGGCTTCTCGGTGATGTTGTCAAGGTGCGACTGGACATGCGGTTCGTCGAGCCCGAGGCGCGGGAGGGCTGACTGGCCACAGGACCAGGGCAGTTGAGAGAAGAACGAGCGGTGGCCCGCGGGGAGTTCCCGCGGGCCACCGCACTTTTCCGGATTTCGGCGGACCTGTCGGTCAGGCGCCGCGACGCCGCCTCAGTCCTCGCGGGCCCGCGTGGTCCTCTTCGCCGGAGCGGCCTTCTTGGTGGCCGTGGCCGCCTTCTTCGTGGCGGTGGCGGCCTTCTTGGCGGGGGCGGCCTTCTTGGCGGTGGCCGCCGTGGCCGTCCGGGCCGTCGCCGTCTTCTTCGCGGGCGCCCCGGCGGCGACCGTCCGCTTGGCCGCGGCCTTGCGCGGGGCCTTCACCTGGGCCGCGTCGCTGATCCGGTCGGCGCCCAGGATCTCCCGCAGGAACTTGCCCGTGTGGCTGGTCGGCACCCCGGCGACCTCCTCGGGCGTGCCCTCGGCGATCACGAGGCCACCGCCGGCGCCGCCCTCGGGTCCCATGTCCACGACCCAGTCGGCGGTCTTGATGACGTCGAGGTTGTGCTCGATGACGATGACCGTATTGCCCTTGTCGACCAGGCCGGAGAGCACCTTGAGGAGCTTGTTGATGTCCTCGAAGTGCAGTCCGGTGGTCGGCTCGTCCAGGACGTAGACCGTGCGTCCGGTGGAACGGCGCTGCAGCTCGCTGGCGAGCTTGACGCGCTGCGCCTCACCGCCGGACAGGGTGGTCGCGGACTGCCCGAGCCGGACGTAGCCGAGGCCGACATCCTTGAGCGTCCTGAGGTGACGGGCGATCGCGGGGACGGCCTCGAAGAAGTCCGTGGCCTCCTCGATCGGCATGTTCAGTACGTCGGCGATGGACTTGCCCTTGTAGTGGACCTCCAGGGTCTCCCGGTTGTACCGGGCGCCGTGGCAGACCTCGCACGGGACGTAGACGTCCGGGAGGAAGTTCATCTCGATCTTGATGGTGCCGTCGCCCGCGCAGTTCTCGCAGCGGCCGCCCTTGACGTTGAAGGAGAAGCGGCCGGGCAGATAGCCGCGGACCTTCGCCTCGGTGGTCTCGGCGAACAGCTTGCGGACGTGGTCGAAGACGCCGGTGTACGTCGCCGGGTTGGACCGGGGCGTACGGCCGATGGGCGACTGGTCGACGTGCACGACCTTGTCGACCAGGTCGTCGCCGTCCACACGCGTGTGCCGCCCCGGGACGTTCCTGGCGCCGTTCAGCTCGCGGGCCAGGTGCGTGTACAGGATGTCGTTGACCAGCGTGGACTTGCCGGAGCCGGACACACCGGTGACGGCCGTGAAGACGCCCAGGGGGAACGAGACGTCGATGTCCTGGAGGTTGTTCTCCCGGGCGCCGTGCACGGTGAGCCGGCGGGTCGGGTCGAGCGGGCGGCGGATGTCGGGCAGCGGGATGGCCTTCCGGCCCGAGAGGTACTGCCCGGTCTGCGACTCCGCGTTGTCGAGCAGTTCCTTCAGGGAGCCGCTGTGCACGACGTTGCCGCCGTGCTCGCCCGCGCCGGGACCGATGTCGACGATCCAGTCGGCCATCTTGATGGTGTCCTCGTCGTGCTCGACGACGATGAGTGTGTTGCCCATGTCGCGCAGCCGGACCAGGGTCTCGATGAGCCGGTGGTTGTCGCGCTGGTGCAGACCGATGGAGGGCTCGTCGAGGACGTAGAGGACGCCGACGAGACCGGAGCCGATCTGGGTGGCCAGACGGATGCGCTGCGCCTCGCCGCCGGAGAGCGTGCCGGCCGCGCGGTTCAGCGAGAGGTAGTCGAGGCCGACGTCGACCAGGAACCTCAGCCGTTCGTTGACCTCCTTCAGGACGCGCTCGGCGATCTTCTTGTCGCGGGTGTTGAGCTTCAGCTTGCCCAGGAAGTCGGCGCAGTCGCTGATGGACATGGCGGCGACCTCGGCGATCGACTTCTCCATGACCGTGACCGCGAGGACGATCGGCTTCAGCCGGGTGCCCTCACAGGTGGGGCAGGGCACCTCGCGCATGTAGCCCTCGAAGCGCTCACGGCTGGCGTCGCTCTCCGCCTCGCCGTGGCGCCGCTTCACGAAGGGGACGGCGCCCTCGAAGGCCGTCGTGTAGACCCGCTCGCGTCCGTACCGGTTGCGGTAGCGCACCTCGATCTGCGTCTTGTGGCCGTACAGCAGGGCCTTCCTCGCGCGCTGCGGGAGTCCGGCGAAGGGGATGTCGGTCCGGAATCCCAACGCGTCCGCGAGGGCTCCGATGAGGCGGCCGAAGTAGTCCTTGGTGTGGCCGTGCGACCAGGGGTGGATGGCGCCCTCGTCGAGCGACTTGTCCTCGTCCGGGACGATCAGCTCGGGGTCGACCTCCATGCGCGTGCCGATGCCGGAGCAGTCGGGGCAGGCGCCGAAGGGCGAGTTGAAGGAGAAGGAACGGGGCTCCAGCTCCTCGAAGGACAGGTCGTCGTACGGGCAGTACAGGTGCTCCGAGAACATGCGCTCGCGCTCGGGGTCGTCCTCGGGGAGGTCGACGAAGTCGAGCACGACCATGCCGCCGGAGAGGCCGAGGGCGGTCTCCACGGAGTCGGTGAGGCGGCGCTTGGCGGAGTCCTTCACCGTCAGGCGGTCGACGACCACCTCGATGGTGTGCTTCTCCTGCTTCTTCAGTGTGGGCGGGTTGGAGAGCTGGACGGTCTCGCCGTCCACCCGCGCGCGGCTGTACCCCTTGGTCTGGAGGTCCGCGAAGAGGTCGACGAACTCGCCCTTGCGCTCCCGCACCAGCGGCGAGAGGACCTGGAAGCGGCTGCCCTCGGGCAGCTCCAGCACCCGGTCGACGATGGCCTGCGGCGACTGGCGGGAGATCGGGCGGCCGCACTCGGGACAGTGCGGCTTGCCGATGCGCGCGAAGAGCAGCCGCAGGTAGTCGTAGACCTCGGTGATCGTGCCGACCGTCGAGCGCGGGTTGCGCGAGGTCGACTTCTGGTCGATGGAGACCGCCGGGGACAGACCCTCGATGAAGTCGACGTCCGGCTTGTCCATCTGCCCGAGGAACTGCCGGGCGTAGGAGGAGAGCGATTCGACGTACCGGCGCTGCCCCTCGGCGAAGATCGTGTCGAAGGCCAGCGAGGACTTGCCCGACCCCGACAGGCCCGTGAAGACGATGAGCGAGTCGCGTGGCAGGTCGAGCGAGACGTTCTTCAGGTTGTGCTCGCGCGCGCCACGGACGATGAGACGGTCGGCCACGCCGGTCCGCACCTTTCTTGAGTGAATGACAGGGGCCAGAGCCCCCGTCTTCACAGACTAGGGGGAGCCACTGACAACGCCGGTCCTGTTTCCCCGTTCCAGAACAATCCCGGGCCTTCCAGCATGCCCGACGCCGCACTCGACCATATAGCACGCGCATTCGATTTACGGGGGTGGCCGGACCGCTTCACCCGAAGGTGTGGCGGGGCTAGGGTCGGCGGCATGATGGATCACGCACGTGACCTGGCCTCTGTACGAGAAGCGACGGACCGGCTCCTCACCGCAGCCGCCGCACTGGACAACGCCGCTGTGACCGACGCGTCACGGCTGCCCGGCTGGAGCCGGGGTCACGTCCTGGCTCATCTCGCCCGTAACGCGGACGCACTGGTGAACGTGCTCGAAGGGCGCCCCATGTACGTCTCCGAGGAAGCGCGGGACCTCGACATCGGGCGGGACGCGCCGCGGCCCCTGAAGGCGCAGCTCGCCGACGTGCGCGACAGCGCGGACCGGTTCCAGGACGCCGCCTCGCTCCCCGCGGACCGGGCCCGCACGGTCGAGCTGCGCAACGGGGTCACGGAATCGGCGTCCCGGTTGCCCTTCCGGCGCTGGATCGAGGTGGAGCTCCATCACGTGGACCTCGGCATCGGGTACGAGCTGGAGGATCTTCCGCGTGAGTTCGTGGAGCGGGAGATCGACTTCCTCGTCGACCGCTTCACCGGGCATCCCGACGTGCCTCACACGCGCCTGACGGACGGCACGCACGTGTGGACCACCGGTAGCGCCGCTTCCGGATCCGAAGTGACGGTGACCGGCACCGCGCCGACCCTCCTGGGCTGGCTCGCGGGCCGCCGCGACGGCACCGCGCTGCGCGTCGAAGGAGGGGCTCTCCCGCCGCTGCCCCCGCTATAGGCTGCCACCATGACGTACAGCGGAGCGGTGAAGGTCGGCGGTCCTGCGGATGTGCACGAGCTGCCGGACCTGATGATCTCCAAGGTCGCCGTCGGCCCGATGGACAACAACGCGTACCTGCTGCGCTGCCGGGCCACCGACGAGCAGCTGCTGATCGACGCCGCCAGCGACGCCGGAACCCTGCTCACCCTGATCGGGGACGACGGGATCGCCTCGGTCGTCACGACGCATCGGCACGGGGACCACTGGCAGGCGCTCGCCGAGGTGGTGGCGGCCACCGGCGCCCGTACGTTTGCGGGCCGGGACGACGCCGAGGGCATCCCGGTGGCGACCGACGTACCCGTCGGCGACGGCGACACGATCCGGGTCGGGCGCGTGGAACTGACCGCGCGCCACCTGGTGGGCCACACGCCGGGTTCGATCGCCCTGGTCTACGACGACCCGCACGGGCATCCGCACGTGTTCACCGGGGACTGCCTCTTCCCGGGCGGTCCCGGCAGGACGACGAACCCGGTGGAGTTCACGAGCCTGATGGACGGGCTGGAGGAGAAGGTGTTCGGCCCCCTGCCTGACGAGACGTGGATCTATCCGGGCCACGGGAACGACACGACACTCGGGGCCGAGCGGCCGCAACTGGCGGAGTGGAGAGCCCGCGGCTGGTGATCAGCCGATCCGGCCGGGGCCGCCCGGAGACGGATCGCCGGTGGCCGAGCGGACCGGTGCGGGCGGTCCGGGCGGTCCGCCGCTCCACGAGCGCGGATCGGTGGCCGCTGTGCGGCTTCCCCTCATACGGTCGAAGGACGCACCCGATCCAGTCACTTCACGGAGTATCGGCGGCCGCACGCTGCCCGAGTCGACGCAGCGCCATGTCCCCCCACGCGAGGTTCTCCCGCTCGAACGCCATCCCCCGCAGCAACGTGAGGTACGG
Source organism: Streptomyces bottropensis ATCC 25435 (assembly GCF_000383595.1). Lineage (NCBI taxonomy): Bacteria > Bacillati > Actinomycetota > Actinomycetes > Kitasatosporales > Streptomycetaceae > Streptomyces > Streptomyces bottropensis. The sequence goes on from NZ_KB911581.1 coordinate 6,468,707, forward strand.
ACCGATGCGCTCGGCCTCGGTGAAGTAAGCCTCCTCCGAGCGCCCGTCGAGCAGACGCCGGCGCATTTTTTCGTAGCGGGCCAGCTTGGCCGTGGCCCATTCCATGCGCTCGGCGACGGCCGCCCGCACCGCCTCGACGTCCCCCGCGTCCGCGCACTGCACCTTGACCAGCAACTCGTCCCGGATGACCACGGGCCGGCTCGCAGACGCCGCCGTGTAGGCGCGCACAGCCTGCCGCCCGGTTTCCGTCAGCGAGAACAGTCGCTTGTTGGGGCGACGCTCCTGCTCGACGACCCGGGCCGCGATCAGCCCCTCGGCCTCCATGCGCTCCAGCTCTCTGTAGAGCTGCTGAGGTGTCGTCATCCAGAAGTTGGCGACCGTCGCGTCGAACCCCTTCGCGAGGTCATAACCGGACGCCTCGCCCTCCAACAGTGCGGCCATCACCGCGTTCCGCAATGCCATTGACCCAATCTATCAGAATTGCGACTAGTCAATAAGGTGATCAAGTCCATGCGCAGACTCTCTGGACAGGGCCACTCTGAGGCCTCTAGCCTCCCCGCTATCTATTCAACTTATTGACTATGGGAGGTGGGGGTCTCATGCATCCCTTCCGCAAGGCCGTCGAGGCCGGCGACATGGACGCCGTGGCAGCCCTGCTGGCGGACGACGTCGTCTTCACCAGCCCGGTCGCCTTCACGCCGTACCCCGGCAAGGCGGTCACCGCCGCGATCCTGCGCCATGTGATCCAGGTCTTCGAGGACTTCACCTACGTCCGCGAGATCGCCAATCCCGACGGCCGCGACCACGCCTTCGTCTTCACCGCGAAGGTCGGCGGCAAGAAGCTCCAGGGCTGCGACTTCCTGCACTTCGACGAGCACGGAAAGATCGACGACTTCACGGTGATGGTGCGCCCGCTGTCGGCTGCGAAGGCGCTGTCCGAGGCGATGAGCGCCCGGTTCGACGAGATCGCCCGCGAGGCGGCCGCGCAGTGACCACGACGCCCGACTTCGACGTCCGCGTGGGCAACACCCGCAAGGACCCTTAGGCGTTCGCCGGCCTGCTCCACGGCCCGGAGCGCCCGCACCCGTCGGAGTGGCGCGCACGGGGACGGTGAACTCTCCTGCGCCGTAAGGCAGTTGGCGAGACGGCCGACAGGGGGCGTGGAGCCACCCGCACGCGCCCCGTGTGAATCGAACGCACACGCCGACGCCCCGCGCGCGCTCCCGGCGTACGCCGTGGCGTAGTCCACTGGAAGCAGGTCCGCACGGGATGACGGCTCCCGCGCGGACGGGCCGCCGGCCACCCATCCCCGCCCTCGGCCGGCGGCCCCGCCCAGCGTTCACAGGAATGCAACACACGTTCCCAGAATGCGGACAGTTACCCATGTGACCTCGACAAACAGGACGTCACGCTGTCAATCTCACGCCATGCGTCCTGTCCTGCGAGCCGCCCGCTCCCCGCGCCGTGCCGTCTCCGCCGCCATAGCCGCCCTGCTCGCCACCGTCGCGGTGGGCTGCGCCCCGCAGCCGGAGGAGGATGCCTCCGGCACGGCCTCCGCCTCGGCGTCCGGGGCGTCCTGCGCCAAGGGCGGGTTGGACACGAAGACCTCCGGCAAACTGACCGTCGCCACCGACGAACCGGCCTACGAACCCTGGTTCACGAACGACGACCCGAAGAACGGCAAGGGCTTCGAGTCGGCGGTCGCGTACGCCGTGGCCGAGCAGCTGGGCTACGCGAAGGCGGACGTCGTCTGGCAGAGCGTGCCCTTCAACAAGGCGTTCGCGCCGGGGGCGAAGACCTTCGACTTCGACATCAACCAGGTCTCGATCAGCGACGAGCGCAAGAAGGCCGTGGACTTCTCGTCGGGCTACTACGACGTGCGTCAGGCCGTCGTCGCGCTGAAGGGCTCCGCGGCCGCGAAGGCCACGAGCATCGCGGACCTCAGGAAGCTGCACCTGGGCGCCCAGGTCGGCACCACCAGCCTCAACTACATCGACGACGTGGTGAAGCCGGCCCGGGACGCCGCCGCGTACGCGAAGAACGACCAGGCCAAGTCCGCGTTGAAGAACGGCCAGATCGACGCCATCGTGGTCGACCTGCCGACCGCGTTCTACATCACGGCCGCCGAGGTGACGGACGCCCAGATCGTCGGCCAGTTCGAGAACCAGGGCGGCACCCCCGAGCAGTTCGGGCTCGTCCTCGACAAGGGCAGCGCCCTCACGTCCTGCGTGACGTCCGCCGTGGACGCGCTGCGCGAGGACGGCACGCTGGCGAGGATCGAGCGGCAGTGGCTGTCCGAAGCCGTCGACGCCCCGGTGCTCAAGTGACGGTCGTGAAGGAGGAGTCCGGGCAGGGGGACGCCGACGACGACGGCATGCCCGGCGGGGACGACGGCTACGTCCCCTCACCACGACGACTCGACCGGGAGCGCTACAAGCGTGACCGGGCCCGCCGCGCCACCGGCGTAGCCGCCCTGTCGACCCTGGCCACGGCCGTCGTCCTCTATCTGGTCGTGGTCAACGCTCCCGGCTGGCCGCGCACCAAGGAGACGTTCTTCAGCGCCGAGTACGCGCGCGAGGCGTTCCCGAAGGTGCTCGAAGGGCTGTGGCTCAACGTCCGGCTGCTGCTGGTCTGCGGCGTCGCCGTCCTGGTCCTCGGCATGCTGATCGCCGTCGCCCGCACCCTGCGCGGTCCGGTGTTCTTCCCTCTGCGGGCTCTCGCCGCCGCGTACACCGACTTCTTCCGCGGTCTGCCGCTGATCATCAACCTGATGATCGTGGTGCTGGGCGTCCCGGCGCTCAGGCTCCAGGGCGTGACCGTCGATCCGGTGCTGCTCGGCGGCACCGCGCTGACGCTCACGTACTCGGCGTACGTCGCCGAGGTGTTCCGGGCCGGCATCGAGTCCGTGCACCCCTCGCAGCGCGCGGCGGCCCGCTCGCTGGGCCTCACCAACCGGCAGGCACTGCGGCACGTGGTGCTCCCCCAGGCGGTACGCCGCCAGGTACCGCCCCTCCTCAACGACCTGGTGTCGCTGCAGAAGGACACCGGACTGGTCTCCATCGGCGGCGCGATCGACGCCGTACGCGCCGCCGACATCATCGTGGGCCGCAGCCTCAACTACACGCCGTACATCGTCGCGGGACTGGTCTTCGTCGCCCTGACCATCCCCATGACCCGCTTCACCGACTGGGTCACGGCCCGGATGGACCGGCAGCGCGCGCAGGGAGGGACGACATGAGCGACACCCGAGAGACCGTGCACGCCCCCGAGGCGTCCCCCGTGCTGCGGATGGAGTCCGTGCGCAAGACCTTCGGCGGCTCGGTCGTGCTGCGCGACGTCGATTTGGCGGTCGCCCCGCACACCGTCACCGCGCTGATCGGCGCCTCCGGTTCCGGCAAGTCGACCCTGCTGCGCTGCGCCAATCTGCTGGAGGACATCGACGACGGGGCGATCTGGCTGGACGGCGAGGAGATCACCGACCCGCGCGCCGACCAGGACGCGGTACGCCGCCGCATCGGCGTGGTCTTCCAGTCGTACAACCTGTTCCCGCACATGACGGTGCTGGACAACATCACCCTCGCCCCGCGCCGGGTGCACGGCGTGGGCCGTGCGGAGGCCGAGGAGCGGGCCCATGGGCTCCTGGACCGGCTCGGGCTGAACGGGAAGGCGGGCGCGTACCCCGACCGGCTCAGCGGAGGCCAGCAGCAGCGCGTGGCGATCGTGCGCGCCCTGGCCGTACGCCCCCGGCTGCTGCTGCTCGACGAGATCACCGCCGCCCTCGACCCGGAGCTGGTGGGCGAGGTCCTGAACGTCGTGCGCGACCTGAAGGCCGACGGCATGACGATGGTGCTGGCCACCCACGAGATGGGCTTCGCGCGCGATGTCGCCGACCAGGTCTGTTTCCTGGACGGAGGTGTGGTGCTGGAACACGGCACGGCGGAGCAGGTCTTCGGCGACCCACGTGAACCACGCACACGGCAGTTCCTGCGCCGGATCGTGGAGGCGGGCCGTCTGTGACGGGCGGTGCAAAGGACGGGTGCAAGGGGCGGATGTAAGGGACGGGTGTAAGGGCCGACCACCTGGAGATCGGGCGTTACCGTCCGCCTCGCCGGTCGGACCGGTCCGGCCCGACCGCGCACCCCCGATGACCGAGCCCTACGCCTCCGCCCTCCCCGCCCCCGCCAGCGCGGCGACGCGCTCCACGCCGAACACATAGCCCTGCACCCCGCAGCCGGCGATGACCCCGTCGGCGCGCAGGGAGACGTACGAGTGGTGCCGGAACGTCTCCCGCTGGTGGATGTTGGAGATGTGCACCTCCAGCACGGGCAGCCCGTCACAGGTGTTGAGCGCGTCGAGGATCGCCACGGAGGTGTGCGAGTAGGCGCCGGGGTTGATGACGATGCCGCTGTGGTGGAGCCGTGCCTCATGGATCCAGTCGACCAGTTCGCCCTCGTGGTTGGACTGCCGGAAGTCCACCGTGCCCCCGTGCGCGGCCGCCGCCTCGGCGCACATCGCCTCGACGTCGGCAAGTGTGTCGGAGCCGTAGATCTCGGGCTGGCGCTGCCCCAGAAGGTTCAGGTTGGGGCCGTTGAGAATCATGATCGGGGCGTGGGCCAGGCTGCGGGGCACGGTTCCTCCGGTCCTTCGGTGTGGGCGGCCGTCGGGGACCGCTGCTCGACCCCGGTTTATCACGGTGAAACGATGCGGCAGGAAGCCGTACCCTCCCCGCATGACCACGCCCGCGTACCCTCCCAAGCCCTCCTCCGGTGACCGTGTCGCCGTCCTCTCGCCCGGCGCCGGCCTGCCCGAACTCTTCCCGCGGCCCTTCGAACTCGGGCTGCGGCGGCTGCGCGAGGAGTACGGTCTCGAACCGGTCGAGTACCCGACGACCCGGAAGATGGGCGCCACACCGCGGCAGCGGGCCGACGACATCCATGCCGCCTTCGCCGACCCGGACATCAAGGCGGTGTTCACGTCGATCGGCGGTGACGACCAGATCACCGTGCTGCCGCTGCTCGACCGGGAGTTGCTGCGGGCCAACCCCAAGCCGTTCTTCGGACTGAGCGACAACACCAACCTGCTGGCCTTCCTCCACGCCACCGGAATCGTCGGATACCACGGCGGCACCGTCATGACCGCACTCGGCAGGTCCGTCGCCATGGACCCGCTGACCGCGGAATCCCTGCGCGCCGCCCTGTTCACCTCCGGGCCCTACGCACTGCGGCCGGCCGAACGCTTCAACGACATCGACCGTGACTGGGCCGACCCGGCGACCTTCGACGCGGAGCCGGAGACCGTGCCCGGCACCGGATGGACCTGGGTGAACGCCGACCGCGTGGTGCAGGGCCGGAGTTGGGGCGGCTGTCTGGAGATCCTGGGCTGGCTGCTGATGGCCGACCGCGAGGTGCCGCGCGACCTGTCCGTGTTCGACGGCGGGGTGCTCTTCCTGGAGACCTCGGAGGAACTGCCCAGCGGCGAGGAGGTCTTCCGCACCCTGCGGAACATGGGCGAACGCGGCCTGCTCCACCGGTTCTCCGCGCTCCTGATGGGACGCCCCAAGGCGTGGTCCCTGGAGCGGCCCACCACTTCGGAGGAAGCGGCCCGTTACACGGCCGGACAGCGGGAGGCCGTCCTGCGCGCCATGCGGACGTACGCCCCCGACACCACGATCGTCTTCGACGTCGATCTCGGGCACACCGATCCGCAGGTCGTCATCCCCTACGGAGGCGTGGTCCGGGTGGACGGTCCCGCCCGGCGCATCACCGTGACGTACTGAGGCCCGTTGACGCCTCCCGGAACACAGTGTCCTCGCACGAGCCTCCGCACGCCCCCCGTAACCGCCCGTCACCGTGGGTAGTTGACGCGGCATGCAACCAGCACGCACCGTGAAACCGCCGTCCATGCTGCGCCTCGCGTCCGCCTCGCTCGCCGGGACGGCCATCGAGTTCTACGACTTCTTCGTCTACGGGACGGCGGCGGCGCTCGTCCTGGGGCCGCTGTTCTTCCCGACGTTCTCACCCCTGGCGGGGACCCTCGCGGCCTTCGCCACGTTCGGGGTCGGGTTCGTGGCACGGCCGCTCGGCTCGGTGCTGTTCGGGCACATCGGGGACCGGCGCGGGCGGCGGCCGGTGCTCGTCGCCTCGCTGCTGCTGACCGGGGGCGCGACCGTGGCCGTCGGCTGCGTCCCCACGTTCGACTCCATCGGTGTGATGGCCCCCTTCCTCCTTCTCGTGCTCCGCTTCCTCCAGGGGCTCGGGCTGGGCGGGGAGTGGGGCGGAGCGGTGCTGCTGACGGCGGAGCACGCGCCGGCCGACCGGCGCGGACTGTGGTCGAGCTTTCCCCAGGTCGGCCCCGCGGTGGGGTTCCTGCTGGCCAACGGCGTGATGCTGGCACTGTCGGCGACTCTGACGGAGGCCCAGTTCGCCGCCTGGGGGTGGCGGGTGCCGTTCTGGGCGGCGGGCGTCCTGGCCGTGGCGGGGCTGTGGCTGCGGTCGTCGCTCACGGAGAGTCCGCCGTTCCTGGGGATCGACGAGCCCGCGCGCGTGCCGTTCGCCGAGGTCGTACGCGACCACTGGCGGCTCGTCCTGCTGACGGCCGGGGCGCTCGCGATCGGGTACGCGGTGTTCTACGCGGTGACCACCTGGTCCCTCGCGTACGGAACCGAACGGCTCGGTGTCAGCCGGACGGTCATGCTGACCTGCGTCATGGGCGCCGTGGTGGTGAAGGGCGCCCTGACGCCGGTGGCGGCGGTGCTGGGCGACCGCTACGGGCGGCGCCCGATGTGCCTGATCGGCTGCGGGGTCACGGTGCTGTGGATGTTCCCGATGGTCGCGTTGCTGGCGACCGGTGAACCGCTGCTGATCTTCTTCGGCTTCCTCGTGGCGATGCTCGCGTTCGTCACGATGTTCGCCGTCGTCGCCGCGTACCTGCCGGAGCTGTACGAACCCCGGGTGCGCTGCACGGGCGCCGCCGTCGGCTACAACCTCGGCGGCGTGTTGGGCGGTGCCCTGACCCCGATCGTGGCCACCGCCATGGCCCAGGGCGGGCGGGTGCCCTGGGGCGTGGGCGCGTATCTGACCGGGATCGCCGTGCTGAGTCTGGGCTGCTTCGCCCTGCTCCCGGAGACCCGGCCGGTGCCCCTGACTGCGACGGCGCAGGCGGAGGCCGCGGCGAGGTGAGCACCTCTGTGCCGTACGCATCACCTCGCGCGACGGCCACCGGCCTACGGGTTGACCGCCAGCTCCAGATAGGCCGCGAACAGCACCAGGTGGACCCCGCCCTGCAGGGGTGTCGCGCGTCCGGGGACGACGGTCAGCGAGGCCACGACGACGGTCAGGGCGAGCAGCACCATATGGGTGGCGCCGAGGCCGAGGACGAGCGGGCCGGAGAGCCAGACGGAGGCCAGGGCGACGGCCGGGATGGTCAGGCCGATGCTGGCCATGGCCGAGCCGAGGGCGAGGTTGAGGCTGGTCTGGACGCGGTCACGGCGGGCCGCGCGCAGGGCCGCGATGGTCTCGGGCAGCAGCACCAGCAGCGCGATGACCACACCCACGACGGCGTGCGGCAGGCCCGCGGCGTCGACACCGGACTCGATGGTGGGCGAGACCCCCTTGGCCAGGCCGACCACGCCGACGAGTGCGAGACCGAGCATGCCGAGGCTGATCTTGGCGGTGCGGGCCGACGGAGCCTCGGCGTGGTCGTCCTCGGCGATCACCTCGCCCAGCCGGGTGATGGGCAGGAAGTAGTCCCGGTGGCGCACGGTCTGCGTCGCGACGAACAGGCCGTACAGAGCCAGTGAGGACAGCGCGGCGAAGGTGAGTTGCGGTGTGGAGAATTCCGGGCCCGGCTTGCTGGTGGTGAAGGTCGGGAGCACCAGGCTGAGCGTGGCCAGCGTCGCGACCGTGGCGAGCGCGGCGCCGGTGCCCTCCGGGTTGAAGACCGCGAGTCCGTGGCGCAGTGAGGCCACGAGCAGACAGATGCCCACGATGCCGTTACAGGTGATCATCACCGCGGCGAAGACGGTGTCGCGGGCGAGGGTCGCGCTCTTGTCACCGCCGTCGAGCATCAGGGTGACGATCAGGGCGACCTCGATGATCGTGACGGCGACGGCGAGGACGAGGGAGCCGAACGGTTCCCCGACCCGGTGCGCGACGACCTCGGCATGGTGCACGGCGGCCAGCACGGCGCCCGCGAGCACCAGGGTCACCAGGGCGACGGCCGCGGGGGGCAGATCACGTCCCCAGCTGAGAGCGAGCAGGACGACCGCGGCCACCGGGACGACATCGGTCCATCGTGTCGTGAGCGACCGGAGCCGAGCGAGCATACGGTGATCCTTTCAGACGTGAAGGGGCCCCGCACGCCGGTGGACGCCGTGGATACGCGTCACCGTCGTGCGGGGCCCCATCAGTGATTGCCGTGCGGTACGGGCCCGGCGTCAGGCCTCGATGCTGTCCTTCTCGGTGCCTTCGGCCTTCTCCTGCGCCGCCTCCGCCTCCGCCTGCTTCTTGGAGGCGATGAGGCTGGTGATCGTGGTGACGACCAGGACCGCGCAGATCACGCCGAGCGACACGGGGATGGAGATCTCGGGGACGTGCACCCCGGACTCGTGCAGGGCATGCAGCACCAGCTTCACCCCGATGAAGCCGAGGATGACCGACAGACCGTAGGACAGGTGGACCAGCTTCTTCAGCAGCCCGCCGATGAGGAAGTACAGCTGTCGCAGGCCCATGAGCGCGAACGCGTTGGCCGTGAACACGATGTACGGGTCCTGGGTCAGACCGAAGATCGCCGGGATCGAGTCCAGCGCGAAGAGGATGTCCGTGGTGCCGATGGCGAGCATCACGACCAGCATCGGCGTCATGACGCGCTTGCCGTTCTGCTCGATCCACAGCTTGGTGCCGTGGTACCGGTCGGCGACGCCGAAGCGCTTCTCGACGGCCTTGAGGAGCTTGTTCTCCTCGTACTCCTCCTCCGCCTCGTCGGCCCTGGCCTCCTGGATGAGCTTCCAGGCGGTGTAGATCAGGAACGCGCCGAAGATGTAGAAGACCCAGGCGAAGCTGGCGAGGATCGCCGCGCCCGCGGCGATGAATATCGCGCGGAGCACCAGGGCGATCAGCACACCGACCAGCAGCACCCGCTGCTGGTACTGCGTGGGCACCGAGAACTTCGCCATGATCAGCACGAAGACGAAGAGGTTGTCGACACTCAGGGACTTCTCGGTGATGTAGCCCGCGAAGAACTCTCCGGCCGGCTGGCCGCCGGAGAAGACGAGCAGCCCGAGTCCGAAGAGGGCGGCCAGGACGATCCAGACGATCGTCCAGATTCCGGCTTCCTTGATGGACACTTCATGGGGCTTGCGGCCGATGAAGAAGTCGACCGTGATGAGGGCGGCGAGGCCCACAACTGTGAGGACCCAAAGGGTCGTTGAAACATCCACTGCGCCTCCGGCAGTACGTAACGGCAAATTTCAGCGTCGTCGCTACCGGAGGTCTCTTCCACCCGGTCCTCCGGGACGTTCCACAACGTCCGGTGCCGCCGGGCCGACGCCCCGGGATCAGGCTTGATCCGTATTGACGGGTACGCCGCAGCATGTAGGGAGTACTCCCCTCCGCACGAAAAGAGTACCCAATCACCAAGAATAGGTAAAGGGTCTGGCAAAGAAAGAATCAAAACCGCAGGTCAGGCGGCTTTGCGAGGGCTTGGTACAGGGTTGGGCTCACCGGTTCCAGGAGCGGCGGGCGTCCGCGACGCGGGCGAGGACGTCGTGCATGACCCGGCTGCCGGGCGGGACGCTCGACGGCTCGTACGTCCAGGCGTGCCCGACCCAGGGGTCGGCGAGATGGTCGTCGGGGGCGGGTGTGAGTCGCATCAGCGAACGCCACAGCGGGTCGAGCAACGGCCCGTAGGAGGCGGCTTCCTGCCGGTCGGCGACCATCATCAGGTGGACGCCGAAGGCCGGGCCCTCGTCCGCGAGATAGCGGAGCTGGGTGACGGCGCGGTCGTCGAAACCGTGCGGGAAGTCGTTGACGATCAGCAGTTGCTCGGCCGTGTCGAAGCCGGGGGGCAGGGCGTCGGCCGCACCGCCGCGCACGGCCATCTGCACGAGGTCGACGCGCTGGGTGAGCCGCCCGAGGACGTCGGAGACGCCCGCGGCTCCGGCGGCCGGCGGTCCGGCGAGCACACCCGCCCCCACCAGCGGAGCCAGCGCGGACACGCCGGCGCCGGCCGCGTCGACGACGTGCACCGTGAACTCGCCGGGCGGGTAGACCGCGAGCAGGCGCGCGGCGAGCGCCACCGCCGTGTCCAGCGCACGGCGGCGCAGCTCGTCGGAGTCGGCGAGCGAGTCGCGGGAGCCGGAGCGCCCGCTGTCGATCCACAGGCCGCGCTCCAGCGGCAGCCGGACCAGCATCGGTATGCGCACGTCCTCGCTCTCCGGCAGCCGGAGGTCGCCCAGGCGCAGGGCCATCGGGATCTCCATCGGCACCCGGTAGCCGTGCCAGACCGGGTTGTCCCAGCCGGCGAAGGCCGGGGGCAGCGCGGGCTCGACGACATCGGCCTCGGCCCGGAGCTGGGCGAGGTCGCGGTCGAGGGCGTCCCGGGCCTGGTCGACGAGCTGGGCGTGCTTGGCGCGGGCGGCCTCGCGCACCGCGTCGCCCTGCCCGCCGATCCGGCTGCGCGGGTCGGACAGGGCCCTGTCCAGCTCCTGCTCCATGCGCGACTCGGCGAAATCGACGGCGCTGCGATACGCGGCGGCGGTGCGGGCGAGGTCCTCGAACATGCCCCACACCTGGTTGTAGAGCCGCTCCTCCATGGACCAGCCGGTCGCGTCACCGGCGACGGGCCGCGCGGGCTGTCCCGGCTGGGCCGGGGGCGCGGTCGGCGGCGGAGGCGGCGGCGCGGTGGTCTGGCGGCCGGGGTGGCTGTAGTTGACGGGGCCGCCGGTGGTGGACGCGGCGGGCTGGGACCCGGCGGACGGGTCGGCCGGGGCGGGGTCGCCGTGCTGCGGCGAGAGGTGATCGGGCAGTGTGGCGTCGGGCGAGGAGCCGTACGGGGGTGTGCTGCCGTACGGGGAGGCGGGTGGATGCCCTTGCTGCGGTGGGGTGTTCCCGGGCAGGCCCTGAGGTGTCGCATCCCCGTGGGTCTGGTCGGGGCCCTGTGCGGGGGCGGCCGTCCGGCGGGGACGGTCCGTCTCCGGAACGCGGGGCGGAGGCGCGGCCACGGAGCGGGCGAGGCCCTGGACCACGGCCTCGTGGATGCTGCCGGCGAGCTGCTGGGCCTGCGGCAGCCCCTGGTCGGTGAGCAGCTCGGCGAGGCCGCCCGCGTACCCCTGGCCGATCGCGCGGACCTTCCAAGCGCCCTGTCTGCGGTACAGCTCCAGAGCGATGACCGCCGACTCCGCCTCGAGGTCGGTGATGGTGTAGCTGGCGACCTCGGTGCCGTCGAGTCCGGTGACCGCGACGAAGGGGGCGGCGACGGCACCGAACCGCGCCGGCCCGCCGCTGCCGGACGGCAGGGCGAGCAGCACGGTCACCCGGTGCACGGACGGTGTCAGGGCATCGAGGTCCACGGCGAGGCGGTGGTCGGCCGCCGCCTGTCTGGGGACCTCGACGCCCGGCAGGGTGGGCGCGCCCGGGTGGGCGACCCACTCCACGCCGTGCACCCGGCCGCGCTCGTCGCCGAGGGTGGCCCCGGCCACGATCGGCGTGCCGGCCGAGACGCGGATCTCCAGTCGGACCTCGGGGAGCGGATGGTTCTGCCCCCGGACCAGCTCGGCCGTCATCGGCTTCTTCCCCCTGTGTCGCTCACCGCGTGCTGCGTCGTGCTCGCCTAGAGAACCGGCAGGATCGCCGGCATCAGGTCCTGGAAGGTGCGCCCGTTGGCGGGCGTGCCGATGGCGGTCATCTGCCATCCCGCGCCCGCGCGGTGCACCTTGGCCATGATCTGGGCCGTGTACTGGCCGCCGCCCGCGAGGGTGTAGCGCGCGAGCTCCTGGCCGTTGGTCTCGTCGACCAGACGGCAGAACGCGTTCTGCACCTCATGGAAGGTCTGGCCCGTGAAGGAGTTCACGGTGAAGACGATCTGGTCGATGTGGACCGGCACCCGGGCCAGGTCCACGAGGATCGCCTCGTCGTCGCCGCCCTGGCCCACGCCGCCGACCAAGTTGTCGCCGGTGTGGCGGACCGAGCCGTCGTCGCTCACCAGGTGGCGGAAGAAGACGACGTCGATGGGCTGCTTGTCCGCGAACAGCACGGCGGAGGCGTCGAGGTCGATCTCGCGGGTGCGGGATCCGAACAGGCCGCGCCTGGGGGCAGCCTGCCAGCCGAGACCCATGCGTACCGCGGTCAGGCTGCCTCCGTCGTTCTTCTGCAGACTGATGGCCTGACCCTTGGTCATGTTGACGGTCACGCGCTGTTTCCCCTCTCGAACTGTCCCCTGTTTCCGCGGAGTCCGCGGATGTGCAGCACCTTACGCAGCGGCACTGACATTGCCGCAGTCCGTGTGGCACTTTGTGTCGGTCTTGCAACACAGCGCGCCCGCGCCGGGGGGTGTGCCTCCTCCCCCGGCGCTCGCCCCGGCCGTCAGGCCTGCCCCGCCTCTCTCATCTGCCGCAGCTCCTTCTTCATCTCGGAGACCTCGTCACGCAGCCGGGCGGCGATCTCGAACTGCAGGTCGGCGGCGGCCGCGCGCATGCGCTGCGTCATCTCGTCGATCTGCTGGGCGAGCTCGGCGGCGGGGCGGTCGGTCGGAGCGGCTTCCTTCACTCCTCCCTTGGCTGCTCTGGCCGCCTTGCCACCGAGGGCGGGGACGGGGGCCTTGGCGGCCTTGCCGTCCTTCCCCTGGCGGTAGCCCGTGCCGAGCAGCTGCTCGGTGTCGACGTCCTCGCGGGCGATCCGCGCGACGATGTCGTTGATCTTCTTGCGGAGCGGCTGGGGGTCGATGCCCTTCGCCTTGTTGTACGCGACCTGCTTCTCCCGGCGCCGGTTGGTCTCGTCGATGGCCTTCGCCATCGCCGGGGTGATCCTGTCGGCGTACATGTGGACCTGCCCCGACACGTTGCGAGCCGCGCGGCCGATGGTCTGGATCAGTGAGGTCCCTGAGCGCAGGAAGCCTTCCTTGTCGGCGTCGAGGATCGCCACCAGGGAGACCTCGGGGAGGTCCAGGCCCTCGCGCAGGAGGTTGATGCCCACCAGGACGTCGTACTCACCGGCCCGCAGCTCGCGCAGCAGTTCAACTCGGCGCAGGGTGTCGACATCGCTGTGGAGATAGCGGACCTGGATGCCCAGTTCCAGGAAGTAGTCGGTGAGATCCTCGGCCATCTTCTTGGTGAGGGTGGTGACGAGGACCCGCTCGTCCTTCTCGGTGCGCTTGCGGATCTCGTGCACCAGGTCGTCGATCTGACCCTCGGTGGGTTTGACGACGACCTCGGGGTCGACCAGGCCCGTGGGACGGATGATCTGCTCGACATGGCCGTCGGAGCGGGACAGCTCGTACTGTCCTGGGGTCGCCGAGAGGTAGACCGTCTGCCCGACGCGTTCCTGGAACTCCTCCCACTTCAGGGGACGGTTGTCCAGGGCGGAGGGCAGCCGGAACCCGTGGTCGACCAGGGTGCGCTTGCGGGAGGCGTCGCCCTCGTACATCGCGCCGATCTGGGGCACGGTGACATGGGACTCGTCGATGACGAGGAGGAAGTCGTCCGGGAAGTAGTCCAGCAGGGTGTTCGGCGGGGAGCCGGGCTCACGGCCGTCGAAGTGCATCGAGTAGTTCTCCACGCCGGAGCAGGAGCCGATCTGGCGGAGCATCTCCAGGTCGTAGGTCGTGCGCATGCGCAGCCGCTGGGCCTCCAGAAGCTTGCCCTGCTTCTCCAGCTCGGCGAGCCGCTCCCCCAGCTCCTTCTCGATGTCGTTGGCGGCGCGCTCCAGGCGCTCGGGGCCGGCGACGTAATGGGAGGCGGGGAAGACGTACAGCTGCTGGTCGTCGCTGATGATCTCGCCGGTGAGGGGGTGGAGCGTGGAGAGGGCCTCGATCTCGTCGCCGAACATCTCGATGCGGACGGCGAGTTCCTCGTAGACCGGGAAGATCTCGATGGTGTCGCCGCGGACACGGAAGGTGCCGCGGGAGAACGCCAGGTCGTTGCGCGTGTACTGGATGTCCACGAACCGGCGCAGCAGCTCGTCCCGGTCGAACTCCTCACCGACCCGGAGGGGGACCATGCGGTCCACGTACTCCTGGGGCGTACCGAGGCCGTAGATGCAGGAGACCGAGGCGACCACCACGACGTCGCGGCGGGTGAGCAGCGAATTGGTCGCGGAGTGGCGCAGGCGCTCCACCTCCTCGTTGATCGAGGAGTCCTTCTCGATGTAGGTGTCCGACTGCGGGACGTACGCCTCGGGCTGGTAGTAGTCGTAGTACGAGACGAAGTACTCGACCGCGTTGTTCGGCAGCAGCTCGCGGAACTCGTTGGCCAGCTGAGCGGCCAGCGTCTTGTTCGGCGCCATCACCAGGGTGGGGCGCTGGAGCTTCTCGATCATCCACGCGGTGGTGGCGGACTTGCCGGTACCGGTCGCGCCCAGCAGGACGACGTCCTTCTCACCCGCCCCGATGCGCTGGGCGAGCTCGGCGATGGCCGTGGGCTGGTCACCGCTCGGCTGGTAGGGGCTGACGACCTCGAGGGGCGCCACCGTGCGTTCGATCTTGGAAACGGGCCGCATGGAATCCACCGTACGACCCCGCACTGACAACGGGCTCCGATCAGCGGTTCTGCGGGGTGCGGGAACTGCGCTCGCGGTACTCCCGGGCGAGGTGGGGCTCCGGGTGCCGGCAGGTGTGCGCGGTGGCCTGGGCCGGGATGCCGGGCCGCCGCTCGACCGGACCCGCGTAGAACCGGCCCATGATCATGAACGGGTCGAACATCACGACGACTCCCGCGAGGAGCAGGAAGACCAGCGGGCCGATGATCAGCGGAGCGAGCAGTCCGGCGGAGGAGGAGCCGTCGGCCGGGGCGGAGGCGGCGGCGCCGTGCAGATGGACGTCGAGGGCGGCCATGCCCGTGTAGTGCATGCCGCTGACGGCGATCCCCATGACGAGACTGGCGCCGACGCTCCACAGGAAACCGCGGACCTGTCCGGCGGCCCACAGGGCGGCGATGGCGGCCACCACGGCGATCACGACCGACGCGGCCACGGTGAGCGTGTTGTATTCGAGCGTGCCGTTGAGCCGCAGTCCGGCCATCCCCAGGTAGTGCATGGAGGCGATGCCCAGTCCCGTGATGGTGCCGCCGGTGAAGAGCGCGGCCCCGGTCGCCCCCTTGGAGGCGACCATGAAGATGCCGATGCCGACCATGACGATCGCGACGGCGAGACTCGCGAAGGTCGTCAGGGGGTCGTAGCGGACCGGGGTGTGCAGGACCTTGAACCCCATCATCGCCACGAAGTGCATCGTCCAGATGCCGGAGCCGATGGCCGCCGAGCCCAGCGCGAGCCAGCCGATCCTCCATCGGCCGTCCACGAGCGTCGATCTGGTGGTGCAGCGCAGACCCAGCGCGCCACCGAGGCAGGCCATGAGATAGGCCACCACCGGTGTGACGAGTCCGTAGCTGAAGCCGTCGACCGTGCCCTGCATTCGCGGCTGCCTTTCCCGCCCTGTCGCGTCCCTGGATTCCCTGACGTGCCCCCAGCCCCGGGACCGCCACGACGGTCAGGGTTGTCGCAGAGAGTATGACCCCCACCGGAATGGTCGAACGATTTTCCGGCAAAGAAACACGCCCTTGCCTCACTTGTGCGGTGCCCGTGAGCGGACTTGGGCAACTCCATTCAATTCGTGGCCATCCTGCGCCCCTCTGCCGTTGACCCTCTGCTGTCACTCTTGAGCTGACCGTGATCGATCGACGCGAGGAGTACGCATGCACGTGCGCGCAGTTGCCGCCGCGACCACAGCGTTCTTGGGGGCCACCGTCCTCCTGCTCCCCACTTCCGCCGCGCATGCGGCCGCCGATACCGAGAATCCGCTGGTCGTCGCGCATCGCGGAGCATCCGCCTACGCGCCCGAGAACACCCTGGCCGCCGTCGACAAGGCCGACGAGATGGGCTTCGAGTGGGTCGAGAACGACGTCCAGCGCACCCGGGACGGCAGGCTCGTCGTCGTCCACGACGCGACGCTGACGCGGACGACCAACGTCGAGGAGCTCTATCCGGAGCGCGCTCCGTGGAACGTGGCGGACTTCACCGCCGCGGAGATCGCGCGCCTGGACGCGGGCAGCTGGTTCGACGACGCGTACGCGGGCGCGCGCGTTCCGACGCTGGAGCAGTACATGAGACGTGTGTCGCGCAACCACCAGAAGCTCCTCCTCGAGATCAAGAACCCGCAGCTCTATCCGGGCATCGAGCAGGAGACCCTCAAGGTGCTCGGCAACGAGGGCTGGCTCGGGCCGGCACATCTGGACAGGCTGGTGATCCAGAGCTTCGGCGCCGACGCCGTCCGGCGGGTGCACGAGCTGCGCCCGGCGGTGAAGACCGGCCTCCTCGGCACCCCGGACATCGCCGACCTGCCCGAATACGCGACGTTCAGCGACCAGATCAACTCCTCGTACACGACCATCTCCGAGTCCTACGTAGCCACGCTCCACGCGCTGGTGGGTCCGCACGGGAAGCCGCTGGAGATCCTCACGTGGACCGTGAACGACGCGGTCAACGCGCGCCGGGTGGCGGGCTACGGCGTGAACGGCATCATCACCAACAAGCCGGACGTGGTCAGAGAGGCCACGCAGGGCTGACACGGTCCGGGGCCGAGGGCGTGCGTTTCGCCGGGGTGGACCGTACGCCGCCGCCGTTGTCGGTGGCGGCCCGTACGGTGGTCGCATGAACAGCCATGCGCAGGACGAGCAGCGGGTCGTATGGGCCGTCGTCGGCACGGAGATCGGGCCGCTGCTGCTGGCCGCGACGGACGAGGGCCTGGTGCACGTCGTGTTCCACGCCACGGACGCGGTGCGCGACCAGACACTCGGCCGGCTCGTCTCCCGCCTGGGCACCACCCCCGTGGAGGCACCCGGCGCGCCGCAGCTGGCGGAGGCGATACGTCAGGTGAAGGCGTACTTCGCGGGCGAGCGTCATGACTTCGAGCTGCCGCTGGACTGGTCGCTGATCTCGGGGTTCAACCGCCAGGTGCTGCGCGAGCTGGCGTCCGGTGTCCGCTACGGCTCGGTCGTGGGTTACGGCGATCTCGCTCGGCGCGTGGGGCAGCCGGGCGCGGCCCAGGCGGTCGGAGTCGCGATGGGGTCGAATCCGTTGCCCGTGGTCGTGCCGTGCCACCGGGTGGTCGAGAGCGACGGCGGCATCGGCGGGTTCGGCGGCGGGCTGGAGACCAAGCGGAAGCTGCTGGCGTTGGAGGGCGTGCTTCCGGAGCCCCTGTTCTGAGACGGCCGTGACCGGACCGTGCGTGTCCGTGGACGGACCGTGTGTGTCCGCGTCCGGCCTGTGCGCAAGGGGCACCGAAGGCGGGTGCGGTGGGCGCGCATCGGTCAGCGGGCGGCATTCCGGCAGGCGCGGAGCAGCCGGAAACCGATCACGCCTGGTCGTAGTGGCGTGCCTCGAACACGTTGCCGTCCGGGTCCCGGAAGTAGAAGCTGCGCCGGGCCGCTCCCCGCGCGCCGAAGGAGTCGTACGAGAAGTCGGAGACGGGAACCGCCCTGTCCTCCAGGCGGGTGCGCAGTTCATCGAAGGCGTCGCCGGGCATGGCCAGGCAGACGTGGTTGACCGGGTGCCCCGCGCTGTCGGCGGCGCCGGGCACCATGGTCAGGGTCTCGGCCATGGTGAGCGGCATGAGGTCGAGGAGCGTCTCGTCGTTGAGGCGTACGGAGGGGAAGGGCGCTCCTCCCGCCGCGTACTCGGTGATCCGCACGGGCTCCAGGCCCACGGCCTCCTCGTAGAAGGCGGCCGCGGCGATCGGCTCCCGCACCCACAGGACGACATGGTCGAGGCGTGTCGTGTTGTCCTTCATGCACTTCAGGCTGGTGTCCTGCACCACAGTGCGCAAGGGTTTGGCCGGGCGCGCCGTCCGCCAGGGATGAGGGAAGAACGACAGACAGGAGGCAAGCGCGTGCTGGTGGTGTCCGAAGAGGTGCGGGAAGCGGTCGACGCGCGTCGACCCGTGGTGGCGCTGGAGTCCACGATCATCGCGCACGGGCTTCCCCGCCCGCGCAATCTGCAGGTGGCACTGGAACTGGAGGAGGTCGTACGGCAGGAGGGAGCCGTACCCGCGACGATCGCCGTGCTCGACGGGCGGCCCCACATCGGCCTCGGCAAGGACCAGTTGGAGCGGGTCGCCAACGAGGACGGCATCCGCAAGCTGGGACACCGGGACCTGCCCCTCGCGGTGGCCTCCGGTGCGAGCGGCGCGACCACCGTGTCGGCGACCGCCCAACTGGCGGCCCTGGCAGGCGTACGGGTGTTCGCGACGGGCGGGCTCGGGGGTGTGCACCGGGAGTGGACGTCGACCCAGGACGAATCCGCCGACCTGGGCCTTCTCGCCCGCACCCGGATCACGGTGGTGTGCGCCGGCGTGAAGTCGATCCTGGACGTCCCGGCCACGCTGCAGCGCCTGGAGACGCTGGGTGTCGCGGTCGCCGGGTACGGCACGGAGCGCTTCCCCGGGTTCTATCTGTCCGACTCGGGTCATCCGGTGGAGTGGACGCTTCGGTCGCCGGACGAGGTCGCGGACGTCATGCGGGCACAGGACACGCTCGACGGACCGGAGTCGGCGCTGATCGTCGCCAACCCCGTACCGGAGGAGGAGCAGCTCGATCCCGAACTGCACGCGCGCGTGCTCGCGGAGGCGCTGCGGGCGTGCGAGGCGGAGGGAGTCACGGGGCAGGCAGTCACCCCCTTCCTGCTGAGCCATCTGGTCAGGCACACGGACGGCGCCTCCCTCAGCGCCAACCTGGCCGCGGTACGCGGCAACGTACGGCTCGCGTCCCGGATCGCGGCGGCCTGGGCCGGGGCGTGACATGAGCGGGGCGCTGCTCGTCGTGGGGGACGTCGTCACGGATGTCGTCGCCCGGCACCGCGGACCGCTCGCGCCGGGCACCGACACGGCCTCCGCGATCCGGACGCTGCCGGGCGGGGCGGGTGCCAACGTGGCCTGCTGGGCGGTCCACTGGGGCTGCGCCGACGTGCGGCTGCTGGGGCGGGTGGGCACGGACGGGGCCGCGTGGCACGAGCGGGAGCTGCGGGCTTCGGGGGTACGGCCCCGTCTCGTCGTCGATCCGGACGCGGCCACGGGGACGGTGATCTGCCTGGTGGACACGGGTGAGGCGGCCGAACGCACGTTCCTCACCGACAGTGGCGCCTCGTTGCGGCTCGACCCTGACGACTGGTCACCGTCGCTGCTCGACGGGGTCGCGCGGTTGCACCTGTCGGGCTATCTGTTCTTCTCGGAGCCGAGTCGCGCGCTGGTGTCCGTGGCCATGGAGTCGGCACGCGCGCGTGGAGTGCCGGTGAGCGTCGATCCCGCGTCGGCGGGCTTCCTCAGGCGGCTGGGCGTGGCCCGTTTCCTCTCGCTCGTCGAGGGGGTCGACCTGTTGCTGCCCAGTCGCGACGAGGCGTCCCTGCTGACCGGACTGCCCGATCCGGCCGACGCGGCGGCCAAGTTGAGCCGCCTCGTCCCCTTGGTGGTGGCCAAGCAGGGCGCCGACGGCGCGCTGGTCGCCCGCGGGGGCCGTGTCGCGGCACGGATTCCGGCGGCTCCAGCCACGCCGCGCGACACCACCGGCGCCGGCGACGCCTTCACCGGGGCGTTCCTGGCGGCGCTGCTCGCGGGCGCGGAGGCCGAGGACGCGGCGATCGAGGGGTGCGGGGCGGGGGCGCGGGCGGTGCAGAAAGTGGGGGGACGGCCGCCGGGGGTGGGCTGAGGGTCTTGCGCGGCGCAGGTCGGGCGGTTGCGCCCCCGGATGCCCGCGCGGGGCCGAGCGCGAGCACGCGCACTATGCCTTTCGGGTCTATGGCTTCTATGGCTTTCGGGTCTATGCCTTTCGGCCCCACGCCGAGATCAGCGGCGGGGCGGCGATGTCCATGGCTCCGGCGGCGATGTCGGCCAGATGCCGGTCGATCTCCTCCTCCGTGGCGAGGTTCGCCTCGACGAGTGCCGCACGGAGCCCGCCGATGGTTGTCGACTCCAGCGCCGCGCAGGCGGGTGAGGCCACGGGGAAGTACGCGTCGGCCTCCACACCGCGCAGTCCCGCCGCGCGCAGCAGTCGCGGGAGTCGCCGGCCGTGTGCCGGATCGATTCCACGTTCGGCGAGCAGGGCGCGGACGGCCTCACGGAGCCTGTTGGCCAGCTGATGCTCGGGGCCGGTTTCCTCCAGGCAGGCCAGGGGTTGGAGATCGTGGTCGGCGTCCTCGATCAGGAGGCGTCCACCAGGACGCAGAGCCTTGGTCATCGACAGCAGCGCCCGCTCCCGGTCCGGCGCCTGAGCCAGGGCGAGGCGGGCGTGGACGAGGTCGAAGCCGTCGCCGGGCGGCTGGTCGACGCCCAGGTGGTGGACGAGGGCCTCGACCGGCGGGCGGGTGACCGAGGGGACGGCCCAGGAGATGTCGGTGTCGGTCGCGATGACCTTGCCGGTCGGTCCGACCTTCTTGGCCAGCCAGGAGACCACGCTGGTGCCGCCCGCGCCGACCTCCCAGCAGCGCCAGCCCGAACCCAGTCCGAAGCTTTCCATGTGCCGGAACGTCGTGGGGTCGAAGAGGGTGGCGAAGGCGTCGGGGCCCTGGCCCGTCTCGGCCTGCCGGTGGTCGAGGAGATACCCGTCGGTTCGCATCATGCCGCGATCTTCCCATTTGCCCGACTTATCACTCACGGCGACTCTCCAGCGGTCCGCGAGGTCCGTCCCCCTGACGGCGATCGGACGGCGATCGGACGGCGATCGGACGGAACGGACCGGATCGGACGTCTGGATCAGGGCGGTTGGAACACGGTGGTCGGATCACGGCGGCCGAATCAGGAACGGCCGGCGTCGGCAAGGACGTCTACATCTACAAGCGAAGTGGAACATTCCGTTCCCACAGGCTTACCCGGCACTCGTTCGGCCCTGGCAAACTGGCGCGACAAGGCACGGAGTGCGGTGCGAGGGGATTCACGCAAGGAGAACCAGATGTCCATGGCAGGGAATCTGCGGAAGGTCACCGGCCTCGACAAGGTCGGTGGTCTCCGCAGGATGGCACGGCTGGCCCGACGGCGTCCCCGCGTCGACCTCAGCCACCCGGCCCGCTCCCCGCTGGGCACCTCGGTGGTGAACTGCGTGACGTACCACAAAGGCGTCCGCTCCCCCGGTGGCCGCGATGTCGTCGAGGCCGTCAAGCAGGTCCGCAAGCACGACCACGGCTTCGTCTGGCTGGGGCTGCACGAGCCGACGCAGCGGGAGTTCGCCGGCATCGCCGAACTCTTCGACCTGCACCCGCTGGCGGTCGAGGACGCGGTCGAGGCCCATCAGCGCCCCAAGCTGGAGCGTTACGGCGACACGCTGTTCGCGGTGTTCAAGACGGTCTGCTACGTCGAGCACACAGAATTGACCGCGACGAGCGAGGTGGTGCACACCGGCGAGATCATGGTGTTCGTCGGCGCCGACTTCGTGATCACGGTCCGGCACGGGCGGCACGGCTCGCTCGGTCCACTGCGCGAGGAGCTGGAGGCGAACACGGAGCAACTGTCCAAGGGACCGGCCGCGGTACTGCACGCGATCGCGGACCACGTGGTCGACGACTATCTGAACGTCACGGACTCTGTGCAGACGGACATCGACCAGGTCGAGACAGATGTGTTCGCCGCGAACGGCGCGCGCGTCGACCCCGGGCGCATCTACCAGCTCAAGCGCGAACTGCTCGAACTCAAGCGGGCGGTGGCCCCGCTCGCCCGCCCCCTCCTGGAACTGACCTCGCGGCCGATCCGGGTGGTCGACCCGGAGATACAGGCCTACTTCCGGGACGTCTCCGACCACCTGCTGCGGGCCACCGAGCAGATCGCCGCGTTCGACGAACTGCTCAACTCGATCCTCCAGGCGCACCTGGCGCAGGTCAGCGTCGCGCAGAACGAGGACATGCGGCGGATCACGGCGTGGGCGGCGCTGATCGCCGTGCCGACCATGGTGTGCGGGGTCTACGGCATGAACTTCGAGCACATGCCCGAGCTGCACTGGCGGTTCGGCTACCCGCTCGTCCTGGGAGTCATAGCCACCGCCTGCGTCACCCTCTACCGGGGCTTCAAGCGCAACGGGTGGCTGTGACTCCCGGAGGAGAACGGGAACGGGAACGGCGCGGGGAGCGGAGTGGTGGTCGTTCGGTCGGTCGTTCGGTCGTTCGGTCGTTCGGTCGTTCGGTCGTTCGGTCGTTCGGGTCAGTGTGTCGTGCTCTTGGCGTAGACGCTCTCGACCCAGGCGGCGATCTGGTCGTCCGACAGGTGATGGGCCAGGTCGGCCTCGCTGATCATGCCGACGAGCCGCTTGTTCTCGATCACCGGGAGACGGCGGATCTGGTGCCCCTTCATCTCCTCCAGTACGTCACCGATGTCCGCGTTCGCGTCGATCCAGCGCGGGGTTCCCTTGGCCATCTCGCCCGCCGTGATCGTCGACGGGTCATGGCCCAGGGCGACACAGCCGACGACGATGTCGCGGTCGGTGAGGATGCCGCAGAGCCGTTCGTTCTGGTCGCTGATGGGGAGTGCCCCGACGTTCAGCTGGCGCATCAGCTGCGCGGCGCGGTCCAGGGTCTCGTGGGCGGGGATCCACTGGGCTCCGCGGTGCATGATGTCTCCGGCGGTGGTCATGTAGTACCTCCCGGTGCCGGACGGCCGGCGCGGCGCAGGACACACCGCTAGTCCCGGCGCCCTTCATTCTTGCCGCGACCGGAGTGAACCGCACCCGGGGGCGTAATCGGGCGGGCCCGCGCCGCCCACGGGGGATGCCGATGTGCCCCCAGACGGCGAAGTGCCCGGTACGCACACAAGGGCCCGCCGACGATTCGGATGCGCACGCCGCGCCCCGCCGCTCCGAGGGCAAGGCCGGCGCATGGGGCCCACCGGACCGCCGGACGTGGCGGAGCTTCCGGAGTTCGCTGCGTGTCTGTCAGCCGTTCCAGGCCGGGTGCCGTGGGTCGTCGGCACGCACCAGCACGTCGGCGGTGGCGGCCGGGTCCGTCTCGGCCTCGTAGCGCTCGAAGGCGGGGAGGGTCCAGTGCTCGCCCTCACGGGTGCGGCGGCGCAGGGCGCCCGGGGAGAGGAGGACATGGACGGTCAGGTCGAAGGGGAACCAGTGCTTGAGGAGGAGGGGGCCGTGCGTCAACAGGAGCGCACCGGGTGGGAGTTGGACGTAGGGGCTGCGGGTCGCGCGGTCGCTGGCGGGGTCCCAGAGGTCGGGCAGGATCCGGCCCGTGCCGCCGGGGTCGAGGGGGCCGAAGACCTCGCGCCACAGGGCGGCGGTGTCGAACCAGCCGTCGTAGTACGCCTCCACGTCCTCGTGGCCGTACTCGAACCGGAGCGACGCGGGCCGGAGGAACCCCTCGGTGCCCACGACGAGCGAGGGCCGGCCACGTATGCGCAGTGCCTCCGCCACCCGGTCGGCGAGGTCTCCCGGGCGGGCGGCCGGGGCACCGTCGAAGGCGATGCGCGGCCAGGGCGATCCGTCGTCCGGCTTCAGGTCGACGATGCGGTCGGCGAGGAGGTCGCCGAGCCGTTCCCAGGTGATCGCTTCGAATCGCACACGGCCCATGATGCCGCGCGCGACCGACCGCGCCGGAGCCGGTCGGGGCGCCGGTGCGACGACGACGTGACCACACGGCCACCGGCGGGAAAGTACCGCGTATGGCAGCGCTCGCTACTCCCCCGCCCCGTATCGGGCTTGTCGTCGTGCAGGCACTCAGGAAGAAGCACTGCGCCGAGTGCCGGAGCGGTCCGGTGGCGCTGTTGGTGCTGGAGGAGGGAGCGCCGCGTTGCCTGGACTGCGCGGATCTCGGGCACCTGGTGTTCCTGCCCCGGGGCGACACCGCGCTCACGCGGCGCGCCCGGGAGGAGAGTGCGCTGTCGGCGGTGGTCGTACGGTTCAACCGGCGCCGAAGTCGTCACGAGCGGCAGGGTGTCCTGGTGGAGGAGGCGGCGCTGGTCCGCGCGGAGGAGCGATGCCTGGCGGACGCCGAGGTGCGGCGCCGACGCCGGCTGCGGGACGCACGGCGGCGGGCGGTGGAGGACGTACGTTTCACGGACGCGTTCGCCGCGGAGGTACGACGGCTGTTCCCCGCGTGCCCGGCCGAGCGGGCCCGGGAGATCGCCGCCCACGCGTCGATGCGCGGCAGCGGCCGCGTGGGCCGCAGCGCGGCCGGACGCGCGCTGACGCAGGTCGCGGTGACCTCCGCCGTCATCGCGTCCGTCCGGCACGTGGACACGCCGTACGACCGACTGCTGATGACCGGCGTGCCCCGCCACGAGGCGAGACGGCGGATCGTGGGGGCGGTGGAGGCGAGACTGCGGGAGTGGCGGGGGGTGGGGTGAGGGGTGAGGGGTGGGGGGCGGGGGGCGGGGGGAGGCCCCCCGGAAGGGGTACCGCCAGGTTCGAAAGCCCAGGGCCGCCTACGCTCGCGCGTGGGCCGGCGTGTGCGCGCGGGGGTGACTCTGGCTGTACATCTGTTCACTTGTGGTGACGGTGGGTGCGGGGCAGGATCTTGGGGATTCGGGGGATCGAGGTGGGAGCGGACATGATCGATGGGCCGTATTTCGTGCTGACGGTGCTGGGGCTGCTCGGGACGGCGATCGTGGCGGGCGTGTTCTGCGGGTTCTCGACGTTCGTGATGAAGGGGCTGGCGTCGTTGCCGCCCGCACAGGGTGTGGCGGCGATGCAGGCGATCAACGCGAGCGCGTTGACGCCGGCGTTCATGCTCGTGTTCATGGGTACGGCGGTGCTGTGTGCGGTGCTGGCCGTCGTGACGTTCGTGCTGTGGCCGGACGAGGGCAGGGTGGCACTGCTGCTGGGCAGTGCGCTGTTTCTGTTCGGCTCTTTCGGGGTCACGATGGTGGCGAACGTGCCGCGCAACGAGACGCTCGCCAAGCTGGACGCGGGTACGGCGGAGGCCGCCACGTACTGGCGTGAGTACGTGAGCCGGTGGACGACCTGGAACACCGTCCGGGCTGTCGCGTCGGCCGCGGCCGCCCTGTCGTATCTCCTCGCGCTGGCCTGAGGCGGGGGCGGCGGGCGCGTCGTATCGTGGCGGGAAGAGAGCCGCCCGACGGCGTACAGCCTCGCGCTTCGCGCCCCCGTCCTCCTGCCCCTCAGCCCCGCGTGTTTCTCATGCCTCTCGTACCTCTCATGCCTCTCATGCCGATCCAGTCCGCCGGAGTACGGCCCTGTGCGGCCGTGCCCGTCCGCGTACGCCATACGTGAGGGAGACGGCCATGGCCGATCCCAAGGGTTTTCTGACCACGCCGCGCGAGGAGTGGCGCCGTCGGCCTGTGGAGGAGCGGGTGCGGGACTGGGACGAGGTGTATGTCCCGGGGGCGCTCCTGCCGATCGTCAGCAGACAGGCCGACCGGTGCATGGACTGCGGGGTTCCCTTCTGCCACGACGCCTGTCCGCTGGGCAATCTGATCCCCGAGTGGAACGACCTCGTGTCACGGGAGGACTGGCGGGCGGCGAGCGACCGGCTGCACGCCACGAACAACTTTCCCGAGTTCACCGGACGGCTGTGTCCCGCGCCGTGCGAGGCGGGGTGCGTGCTGGCGATCAACCAGCCCGCGGTGACCATCAAGAACGTGGAGGTCGCCATCGCGGACCGGGCCTGGGAGGACGGTTTCACACTCCCGCGCCCACCGGACCGGCTGTCCGGGAGGACGGTCGCCGTCGTCGGTTCCGGGCCCACCGGGCTGGCGGCGGCACAGCAGCTGACGCGGGCCGGGCACACGGTCGCCGTGTACGAACGGGCCGACCGGATCGGGGGGTTGCTGCGGTACGGGATCCCGGCGTTCAAGATGGAGAAGCGGCATCTGGACCGGCGGCTGGAGCAGATGCGGGCGGAGGGAACGAAGTTCCGTACGTCGACCGCCGTCGGGAGGGACGTCGGCGCGGCCGAGCTGCGGGCCCGGTACGACGCGGTGGTGATCGCCACGGGGGCCACGGCCTGGCGCGAACTGGACGTCCCCGGGCGGGAGTTGGGTGGGATTCATCAGGCGATGGAGTATCTGCCGCTGGCCGACCGGGTGTGCGAGGGGGACCTGGAGGTGTCGCCGCTGTCCGCGGCCGGGAAGCATGTGGTGATCGTCGGAGGTGGTGACACGGGGGCGGACTGTCTGGGGACGGCGGTGCGGGAAGGGGCCGCGTCCGTGACGCAGTTGGACATCTATCCGCTGCCGGAGGCGGAGCGTGACGAGGACCTCGATCCGTGGCCGACGTATCCGAAGGTCTACCGGCTCTCGGCGGCGCACGAGGAGGCGCGCGAGCTTCGGTCGGCGCCGGCGGCGGACGCGGACGCGCGACTCTTCGCGGCGTCCACGCTCCGCTTCACCGGAGACGGGGCGGGGCATGTGCGGGCCTTGCACCTGGTCGAGGTCGATGGACGGCGGCAGGTCCGGCCCGGAACCGGGCGGTCGCTGCCCGTCGATCTGGTCCTGCTGGCCCTCGGGTTCTCCGGGCCGGACCGTCACGACGGGCTCGTCGAGCAGCTCGGGCTGGCGCTTGATCCGCGTGGGACGATCACACGGGGACCGGACTTCTCGACCACCGTGCCCGGTGTGTACGCCGCTGGGGACGCCGCGCGCGGGCAGTCCCTCGTCGTCTGGGCGATCGCCGAGGGGCGCGCGGTGGCCGCCGCGGTCGACCGGCGGCTGACCGGCACGGGACGCCTGCCGGCACCGATCGGACCATACGACCGGCCCATGACGGCGTGACCGGCCGGGGGCGGCATCGCATCGCCGGGCCGCGTCGCCAGGCCGCGTCGGCGTCGGCGGGATGACCTGGCGGAGTGATCTGCGGGGTGACCCGGCCGGGTGACCTGGCGGGGCGGCGGACCCGAGTGGGTCAGCGGGTGTCCGTGCCGGCTCGTTTGGCGGTGGAGAGGGCGATGCGGTTCCACGTGTTGATGGCGAAGATCAGGGCGAGGACATGGGCCAGTTCGGTGTCGTCGAAGTGGGTGGCGGCTTCCGCGTAGACGTCGTCGGGGACACCGGCGTCGGCGACGAGCGTGACCGCTTCGGTGAGGGCCAGCGCGGCCTGTTCGCGGGGGGTGAAGAAGTGCCGGGCCTCCCGCCAGACCGGGACCATGTGCAGCCGGTCCTCGCTCTCGCCGGCCTTGCGGGCGTCGTTGGTGTGCATGTGGAGGCAGTAGGCGCAGTGGTTGAGGTGGGAGGCGCGGATCTGGATCAGTTCCACCAGGGTCGGGTCGAGGCCCTCGCGGGCCGCAGCGTCGAAGCCGATGAGGGCCCGGAAGGTGTTCCGGGCGGACTTCGCGAAGTCGAGGCGGGGCGTGTTCACCGCGTTCGCCGCGCTGGTCGCGCCCGTCGCGTTCGCCGCGCCCGTCGCGTGTGTCGGGTCCGTCGCACCCGTCGCGCCCGTCACCGTGTCCATCGCGTTCTGCACCGTGTTCGTCGTCATGACCATGAATCTATGACGGAGAAAGACCTGCCATAGGGTGCATTCTCATGGTGGATTCATGGGTCAATTCCGCGGAGCGGATCGGAGCCGATCTGCATCTCGAACTGTCCGGTCGGGGTGGGCGGCGGGCGGCGCTGATCCGGGCGTTGCGGGACGCGGTGCGCGGTGGGCGGCTCCCTCCCGGGACCCGGCTGCCCCCGTACCGCTCGCTCGCCGCCGACCTGGGGATCGCCCGGAACACGGTCGCCGACGCCTACGCGGAGCTGGTCGCGGAGGGTTGGCTGACGGCGCGGCAGGGGTCGGGGACGCGGGTCGCCGAGCGGGCCGAGCCGTTGGACGTCCCCGCGCGCAGGTCCCGGGAGGCACATCCACGCGTGCGTGGGCCTCGGCACGATCTGCGGCAGGGTACTCCGGACGCGTCGGCGTTCCCGAGGACGGCCTGGTCGGCGTCGTATCGCAGGGCGTTGGCGCAGGCGCCCAACGAGGTGTTCGGGCCCGGTGACCCGGCCGGCCGGATCGAGCTGAGGGAGGCGCTCACCGAGTACCTGGCACGCGCGCGGGGCGTGCGGGCCGAGCCCTCGCGGATCGTGGTCTGCTCCGGCTTCGCGCACGCGCTGCGGCTGCTGTTCCACGGCCGGGTGCTGCGGGGGCCGCTGGCCGTGGAGTCGTACGGGCTGGGTTTCCATCGTGAGCTGCTGTCGGCGGGCTCCGTACGGACGGTTCCGTTGCCGCTCGACGAGGACGGTGCCCGGGTGGACGGGCTGGGCCGGGAGCGGGCCGTGCTGCTCACGCCGGCGCATCAGTTCCCCACCGGCGGTCCGCTGCATCCCGTCCGGCGGTCCGCTGTCGTGGACTGGGCACGCGCGCGTGGGGGGCTGATTCTGGAGGACGACTACGACGGGGAGTTCCGCTACGACCGTAAGCCCGTCGGGGCCCTTCAGGGTCTGGATCCCGAACGGGTCGTGCACATCGGTTCGGTGAGCAAGAGCCTGTCGCCGGCGTTGCGCCTGGGGTGGATGGTGCTGCCGGAGCGGTACGTGGGCGCCGTGCTGGAGGCCAAGGGGGAGCGGGAGGCGTGGGCGAGTGTGCCGGAGCAGCTGGCGCTCGCGGACTTCGTGGTCTCCGGGGCGTACGACCGTCATGTGCGGCGTATGCGGCAGCGGTACCGGGCGCGGCGGGACCGCCTTGTCGCGGCCCTCGCCGCGCACGCGCCGCACGTCGAGGTCACCGGGATCGCCGCCGGACTGCACGCCGTGCTGCGGTTGCCGCCCGGTACCGAGCGCTCCGCGGTGAAGGCGGCGGTCTGGCGGGGCGTCGCGCTCGACGGTCTGTCGGAGTTCCGGCATCCGGAGGCCGTGGGGGACGCGCCGGACGGGCTCGTCGTGGGGTACGCGACGCCCCCGGAGCACGCGTACGGCGCGGCGGTCGAGGCGCTGTGCGGGGTGTTGCCGCCCGGGTGAGGGGTGCTGCCCTCCGGGTGATCCGCTCCGGGTGATCCGCTCCCTCACACCCGAGCGCGCCCCCCACACCCGAGCGCGCCCCCGCGCGCGACCGTGTGCATGCGCCGCGACCACATACGTGCGCCGCGACCGACGTGCGTGCGCGGCGCGTGCCGGGAAGGTCGCGCCGCGCTCGTGCGTGACCGTCCGCGAAGCCCTACGGCTTGCGCGCCACCGCCCCGTATCCCGGGATGATCCCGTCGTCCTGACCCGGGACGGGTTCGCCGAGTTCGGGGTGCCAGTGCTGGGGCACCTCGACGCCGGGGTCGACCAGTTCGAGGCCGTCGAAGAAGCGGGTGAACTCCGCACGGGAGCGCAGGGCCAGGGTGACGCCCGCGGCCTTGAGCTTCTCGGTCGCGGCCCTGGACTCCTCGGGGGTGAAGTCGGCGGTGGCGTGCGAGAGGACGAGGTAGCTGCCGGAGGGCAGTTCGGACATCAGCCGCTGGACCAGGGTGTGCGCGCCGTCCTCGTCGGAGACGAAGTGCAGCAGCGCGATCAGCGAGAGCGCCACGGGCCGGTCGAAGTCCAGGATCTTCCTGGCGCCTTCGACGACGGCGTGCGGGTCGCGCACGTCGGCCTGCAGATACTCGGTGCGCCCCTCGGGCGTACCGCGCAGCAGGGCGGCCGCGTGGGCCAGCACGATGGGATCGTTGTCGCAGTAGACGACGTGCGCATCGGGGGTGACGCGCTGGGCGATCTGGTGCAGGTTCGGCTCGGTCGGGATGCCGGTGCCGATGTCGAGGAACTGCCGTACGCCGTTCTCCGTGAGCCAGCGCGTGGAGCGGTGCATGAAGGCCCGGTTGACCTGTGCCATCACCGGCACCCGGGGATCGAGGGCCAGCATCTGCCTGCCCATGGCCTCGTCGACGGGGTAGTTGTCCTTGCCGCCGAGGTACCAGTCGTACATACGCGCGGGGTGGGGTCTGCTCGTGTCGATCTCGACGGGGGGACTCCCGTTCATGACGAACTCCATGGGAACGAGCGGCGGCAGGTGATCAACTCAAGGCCAACATAGGGAAAGCGACTGAACAACAGGGAGGACGCAACAGGCCTCAGGACAGGAGGAAGTCGGCCACCCCCGCCTTGGCGCCCTGGATGAAGGCGTTCATCTCGTCGGGTGTGTAGATCAGTGCCGGTCCGTCGGGGTCGGTGGACTGCCGTACGGCGATGCGGCCGTCGGCGAGCTTCATGGCCTCCAGACAGTTGCCGCCGTTGCCTCCGCTCCAGGGCTTGTGCCAGCCCTCGCTGCCGAGTTCCCGGGCGGGCATGCCGTTGTAGACGCGTGTGTGCGACTGCTTGCGCGTGCGCGACTGCGACTTGACGAGTTCCATTCGGTGTCTTCAGAGCTCCTTGCGGAGATCCCTGAGGATCTCCTTCGTGCGTTGTGCCGTGGCGGCCTGCGCCGCCATGCGGTCCATGACCTCGAGGTGGGTCGCCACCTCGGAGCGGTCGTCCAGATAGACGGCGCCGGTCAGGTACTCGCTGTAGACCATGTCCGGAAGTTCGGGCATGGCGAAACGGAACAGGACGAACGGCCCGTAGGTGCCGGGGTGCGGTCCTGTGTCGAAGGGGGCGACCTGGAGCGTGACATGGGTCAGCTCCATGGCCTCCAGCAGTCGGTCGATCTGGGCGCGCATGACCGCCGGTCCTCCGACGGAGCGGCGCAGGACGGTCTCGTCCATCACGCACCACAGCCGGGGCGCGTCCTCACGGGTGAGCAGTTCCTGCCGTTGCATGCGCAGGGCGACATGGCGCTCGATGTCCTCGGGCTTGGTCTGGCCGATGGCGCCCGAGGTCATGACGCCGCGCGCGTAGTCCTCGGTCTGCAGCAGGCCGGGGACGAAGTGGGGGTCGTAGCCGCGGATCAGGCCGGCCGCGCCCTCCAGGCTGACGTACATGGAGAACCAGCCCGGCAGGATGTCGTGGTAGCGCTGCCACCAGCCGGGCTTGTTGGCGTCCTCGGCGAGCCGGACGAAGGTCTCGGCCTCTTCGTCGGCGACCCCGTACGCCTTCAACAGGAGCTGGAGGTAGGGGATTTTGAGGGCGACCTCGGCGGTCTCCATGCGGCGGACGGTGGCGGCGGCGACGTGCAGGATGCGTCCGGCCTCCTCGCGCCGGATGCCCGCGCGCTCACGCAGGTCCAGCAGCCGCCGGCCCAGCACGACCTGGCCGACCGTCGGCGCGGACCGCGGCTCGCTCATCTCGCCCCTCTCTTCTCTGACTCTGCGCTGACCTACGTCGATTCCCGGCCCGTCGGGTTCCGGCAGCCGGGCGGCGCTGTTTCGGGCCTCGCGCGCCGCGCGTGGCCGTGTACGCAAACGAACACTGTGCGTGCTTAAGAACGTTGTGCGAGGGATTTCCAACTGGCGCCGCTACACGTGCTGTTGCGTGCAGTGTGCCACGGCCGTTCAGAGAGTCATACGGCACTCTGCAATTTTCAGAGTGACACTTGCCAAGTGTTCACGGCGGGGCGATAGTGGCAAGCGTGATTCCGCCCCCTGCGCCGTTAGGAACAGACGCCGCCGGAGACCGTGTCGGTCCCGGTCCGGCCGCCGGGGCGCGCCCCGAGACAATCGCCGAGCGCCGGTTTCGATTCGAGCTGGCCGCGCACCCGGGTGCGGTGGCCCAGGCTCGGCGTGTGACCCGTACCCAGCTCACCGGCTGGGCCGTCTGCGAGGACACCTGCGACACGGCCGCCCTGGTCGTGTCCGAGCTGGTGACCAACGCGATCGTGCACACCGCCAGCACTCAGATCGTCTGCGAACTGCTGGACGGCGACGAGCTGGTGCGCATAGCGGTACGGGACGAGGGCTGTGCGCCCGGTGAACCGCACCCCTCGCCGCAGCGACCGGAGGAGGAACATGGCAGAGGACTGCTCCTCATAGAGTCGCTCTGTCGTTCCTGGGGGGCGCAGCCGGTCGGTCTGGGGCTCCTGGTGTGGGCGGACGTGCCGCGCGGGCTAGCCGACGCGGTCTCCCCCGACCTGGGCGCGAGCGCGGTGACCGTCACCAGCCTGCCCCCCGCGGCGGACACGGCGGCCCGGTCCGACCTGGGCTGGGGCGCGAAGAAGCCGCCGCCGGAGGGCCGGGAGGCCGAGCCGGAGGCCTTCCGCCGCACGGGTGCCGACGGTCTCGGCGGTGGTGCCGGAGCCCGCAGGGACACCGCGACCCGCCGGGGTGGCGAGACCCGCCGGGATGGCGAGACCCGTGGAGGGACCGAGGTCCGCAGGGGCATCGCGGGCCTCGCGGTGGCCGGGGGTCGCCCGGGTACGGAGAGTCGTCGGGAAGTCGAGGTCCGGCCCGAAGTCGGACGCTGGTCGGGGGCCGAATGGGTGTGAGCGCGTCGATCGGTCCCGCTCGGCCCCCCGGTGGGGGCAGAGTGGCTCGCGTGGTGAGCCTCGACACCCTGACCCGTCTGCGCCGCGCCCAGCGCCCCGCCGCGACGCCCCGCCCCGTCCCCCTGCCCGAGGGCATGACCGCGCCCATGGGCTGCGACGCGGTGACCGTACCGGCCCGCTTCGGGCCGCTGGTCCTGCCCCGCCTGCCCCGCGTGGGGTGCGTCTACGCCGACAGGGCGCACTGGTGGTGGATCGTGCCCGCCGACTCCGACTACGCGCTGGAGTGGCCCGCCCCGGTGCGCTACACCACCGGCGCGCTGGTCGCCGACGGTGCGGACGTGCCCGCGCTGATCCTCCGGCCGGAGGGGGCCATCGCCTACACCCCGCCGATACCGCTGTACCTGGCGCTGTGCCGGGTCACCGGGACCACGCCGTCCTGGTCCCGGACGATGACCGCGTAGGACTCCGCGGCCTCTGCTGCCTCCGCGGCCTTGCCACCCCCTGCTTCCGCGGCCTTGTCACCCTTGCCTCCTCCGCCGAACGAACGGTGTGCGGCCCCTTCACCCGCCTCGCGACGTACTCCTCCCTGCCTCTTCGCGCCCCGGCGTGCTCCGGGCGGACGAGGGTCCGGTCGTCGTGCGCCCTGGTCGGGGACGGGGTGCGCCGGGATAGTGGCCTGTCGGCGACGACTCGGGGGAGGCCGTGGGTGGGCAAGGCGCGTGACGGGGACAAGCCGGAGACCTCGGAGTCGGAGCTGCTGCTGTTCGGAGGGCCGCTGCGGTACGACATGGGCTGGTCGCAGCATGCGAACGCGTTTTTGGAGCTGAACTTCCGCGCGATGGTGCGGCGGCTGCCGTCACTGCTCGCGTCGAGTTTCCGGCTGGCCTGGCAGGCGGACCGCTGGGCGGCCCGGACCGTGCTGGCGTCCGAGACGGGCCGGGGTCTCGCCCAGGCGGTGAGCCTGCTCGCGATGAACTCGATCCTGGCCCGGCTGATCGCGGACGGCACGGTCGAGCAGCGCCTGAGGGGGGCCGCCCCCGCGCTCGTGGCCATCGCCGCCGTGATGCTGGTCTCGACCCTGCTGCGGGCCGCGTCGACGTACGCCACGGGCCGGCTGGAACCGAAGGTGGAGCGCGTCGCGACCGAGCTGTACCTGGAGCGGGCGGCGGCCGTGGAGCTGTCCGCGATCGAGGACGACGGCTTCCACAAGCTGCTGGACACCGCGAAGTACGGCGCCCAGTCCGCCCGCCGGATGATCAGCTACTCGGCGCACGTGGTGAACGCATTGATCTCACTGATCGCGGCGGCCGGTGTGCTGACCGTGCTGCACCCGGCTCTGCTGCCGCTGCTCGTCACGATGACGCTGCCGAGCGCCTGGAGCGCGCTGACGATCGCCCGTCGCCGGTACACGTCCTTCCACGCCTGGGTGCAGCATGCGCGCGCGGGGTATCTGATCGGCTCCCTGCTGATCGAGCCGGAGGCCGCGCCGGAGATCCGGGTGCACGGTGTCGGCCCGTTCCTGCTGCGTCACTTCCGCTCCATGTCGGAGACGGCCGAGGCGGAACAGGCCCGCCTGGCCCGGCTGGCGGCCCGTACGGGCCTGTACGCGGCGCTGTGGACCGGGCTGGCCACCGTGGCGACGTACGCGACGCTGGGCGGTCTGCTGCTCGCCGGCGCGATGGCCCTGTCCGTGGCCGGGACGGCCGTCATCGCGATCCGCACCGGCTCCGCCAGCCTCGACACCCTGGTGCTGGAGGTGAACTCCCTGCACGAGGAGGCCCTCTTCGTGGGCGACATGCAGCGCCTGTACGTGGAGGCCGCCAAGCGCGCGATCCCGGAGGGCGGTGACGCGCTGCCCGAGGACCCGCGGGAGATCCGGCTGGAGAACGTGACCTTCACCTACCCGGGCAAGGCCGCCCGGCCCGCGCTGAGCGATGTCACCCTGACCGTGCCGCTGGGCAAGATCGTGGCGCTCGTCGGGGAGAACGGCTCGGGCAAGACCACCCTGGTCAAGCTGCTCGCCGGGCTGTACACCCCTGACCAGGGCAGGATCATGTGGGACGGCGTGGACGCGGCGGGCGCCGACCGGCGGCAGCTCGCCGAGCGCATCGCGATGGTCGCGCAGGACTTCAAGCGGTGGCCGTTCACGGCCCGCGTCAACCTGGCGATCGGACGCCCCTCGGCGCCGCTGACCGAGGAGCGGCTCGCCGCGTCCGTCGCCGAGGCCGGGGCGCAGGACGTGCTGGAGGACCTGCCGCGCGGCCTGGACACGCTCCTGGGCAGGGGATTCAGCGGCGGGCACGAACTGTCGGGCGGGCAGTGGCAGCGCCTCGGGATCGCTCGGGCCGCGTACCGGCGCGGGCGCATCCTGATCGTCGACGAGCCGACGGCGGCCCTCGACGCCCGCGCCGAACTGGAGGTCTTCGAGAAGATCCGCGCCCTGGCGGGCACCGGTCAGACGGTCGTCCTGATCACGCACCGGCTGGCGTCGGTGCGCCACGCCGACCTCGTGCACGTCCTCGACCAGGGCCGTCTCGTGGAGTCCGGCACCCCGGAGGAGCTGCTGGCCACGGGCGGGGTCTACGCGGAGCTGTACTCGCTGCAGGCGGAGCAGTTCGCGGCGAAGGTGCCGGCGCCCGCGCGGGTTCCCACGACGGCGCCGACCACGGCTCCCGTGCCGGCGCCGACCGGGGCCTCCTCGACGAAGGCTGCCGCGCCGGAGCCGGGGTGAGGTCAGGCCGACGCGGTCACGGCGGTGTCGGCGCCGCGCACGATGACCAGGAACATGTCGGTCGCGATGTCCATCACGACCTCGGCCTGCAGCCCGTCGAGGCGGGCCGCGTGCGCCAGTTCCTCCGCCGGCCACGAGCCGCGCGGCCCGCCGGCGGGAAAGCGCCCCAGCACCGTTCTCCCGTTCATGCTGCACCTCCATGTCGCGCCGTGCCCGTGGCCGGTGATCCGCGGCCGGGCAGCTTGTAGATTTAAACGCCAACCACGGGGTGAACGGCTCGGGAAGTGACGGTACTGAGACGTAGTTGACACGAGGTCAACGGTGGATCGTGAGGTACCTCTCAGAAACCACACATTCCGGTGACGCTAAGTGCCGAATCTTGCGCTAATAGTCACTCCTCGTACTCGTCGTGGTAGCGGCTCCGCTCGTCGCCCACCGCTCCCAGTGCCGCGAGGGCCGGCAGTCCGGCCGCGGTCGCGGGCGCGTCGACGGTGAGCGGCTCGCGGTCGCGCATCACGACGGCCGTCGACGATCGTGGCGCGGGCCTCGGCGGAGCGGGCGCTGTGCACGGGGGCGGACCGATGGGGCGGACCCGCGGGCGCAAGCTCACGTGCGCCGGCTCACGTGGTCCACCCCCACCGGCTCGTGCGCGCGCTCGGACGCGCCGGCCCGTGCCTACCGCTCACGGGCTCAGGCCCTGCCTCCCCGGCGGTCGGCCTCGTCCGCTGCTTCGGTCCCGCCCGACGCGTCGGTCACGTCCGGTGCCTCGGGGAGGGTGGTGCCGGTGTGCCTCTGGTGGCGGGCGAGTTCGTCGAGGAGTGCGGTGAGGCGGTCGGTGTGGTGGCGGCTGAGCCGTCCGGTGTCGTCGAGATGCACGGCGCAGGCGGTGGTGGTGTCGACCAGTCGTTCGAGGAGAGCGGCGACCTCGTCGGTGCCCTCGGTGTGCCGGGCCAGAGCGGGCAGTTCGGCTTCGGAGAGGGCGATCGCGGAGCGGGCCTTGGCGAGCGCGCGGTAGGCCTCGCGGCGCAGGGCCCAGCGTGCCGCCCGCACGTCGGCCGTACCCGGCAGGGCGGACCCGACGGACACGGTGACGCCGTTGGGCGTGGCCGAACCGCCCGGCGACGACGTCACGCCCGTCCCGCCCGTCCCGCTCGTCCCGCTCGTCCCGGAGCGTGCGCCCGGCGTGCGCGGCTCGTCGAGGACGTGCGCGACGTAGGCGTACGCCGCGGTGCCCGCTTCCGTGAGCCGGGCGCGTACGCCGCCGCCCCGCTGCCCCCTCGGCATCGGCAGATGGCCGACGATCAGGACGATGGCGCAGGCCAGCAGCGTTTCGCCGATACGGCTCCAGGAGGCCTGGGGGTCGCCGCCGACCATGACGAGGGCGAGGACGAGGACGGTGACGACGGCGGTCTGGGCGGCGAAGTGCCGGGTGGCCACGGGTATCAGCGCCCCGCTGACCGCGACGAGCGCGATGAGCCCTTCCGGCCTGGGCAGTACGGCGGCGAAGGCGGCGAAGAGCACCGCGCCGAGCACGGTCCCGGCGGCCCGGCACAGCACGCGGGACGCCAGCGGCCCCAGGTCGGGCTTGACGAGGAAGACGGCGGTCGCGGGCAGCCAGTACCAGTGCTCGTGGTGCAGCGCCTGGGCGACGGCCGCGGCGGCCCCGAAGGACAGGGCGACCCGCAGCCCGTACTCGCGTCCGCCGGACCCGAGGCCGAGCCTGAGGAGGGAGCCGAGGGTTCGGCGGCGGGTGTGCAGGGCGCGGGCGTCGCCGCCCCGGTCGAAGGTCTCGGCGGCGCGCAGGAGCGCGTCGTCGAGGGCGCGCAGCGCGGGCGCGAAGGCGGCGTCCGCCGACGGACGATGCCGGGCGCCGGGAAGGACGGGCGCGGGCAGCGGCCCGGTCGCGGTGTTGCCGCGCACGGCCGCGGCGAGCCGCCGGGGCCCTTCGGAGGCCCGCCCGACGACGGCGTCCCGGTCCCAGGCCAGCGCGGTCGCCGCCTCGGCCAGGGGCAGCGCGGCGGCGTACTGGGCGTGCAGCCGCCGCTCGGCCGACGAGCTGGCGTACCGCCGCAGCCGGGGTCCGGCGAGCGCGTCCTGGGCGTGGTCGAGGGCGGCGGTCAGCGCGGAGCGCCGGGCGAGCGCGTCGGGGGTGCCGACGGCGTCCAGCAGCCCGGCGATCGCGTCGTAGACGGCGGCGACGGCGTCCCGTTCCCCGTCGAAACGGTAGTCACCGGCGGTGAGGACCGCGGGCGTGGGCAGGGCGAGACGCAGGACGAGCAGCCATCCCGCGCCGGCCAGGTAGGCGAGCGCCCGCTCCCAGCCCGGTTCGGGCAAGGGCATGCCGGCTCCGATGGCGGCCGCGACCAGCAGTTGCGTACCCGCTCCGGACGCCACGAGCCCGACCGCGCTCATCCCGCCGGCGAGCAGTCCGAGCGCGGTGAGCAGCAGGGTGAGGACGACCGCGCCGGTGTACTGCCCCGCGTACGTGCCGACGAGCAGCCCCACGGCTCCCGCGAGCGCGGGCACTCCGAGCCGCTGCACGGCCACGCGCCTGCTTCCGGGGCGGTCGTTGATCCCGGCGAGCATGGCGCCGAGCGCGGCGAGGACCCCGACGGAGGGGCGCCCCATGCAGACGGCCACCAGGAGCAAGGGCCCACCGGCCAGTGCCCCGCGCACCACCGCGTTCCAGGGCACCGGACCCCTCTGGGCGCGCAGGGCATGGGCGAGCCAGGGCGGCAGGGGCAGGGCGGCGGGGCGGGACACGGGGCTCCTGTCGTCGGGTGAGGGCGGGGTGTGCCTTCGGGCGACGGTGGCCGGGGCGTGGGTGGTCCGGCGGCGACAGGTGATGCGCCGCCGAGGGCTTCGGTGCTCGTGCTCTCCACCGTAGGTGCCCGACCTGGAGGATATGGAACGCTCGTATTGCCGCGATGTGACGATCCCTGTAGATGCCATGTTCTTTATGAACGCAATCAGGGCGCGCACGCGTGCGCCGAGGCGAAAAGCGGCGTGAGCCGAGTCGAAAGGGGTGTGAGCCGAGGCGAAAAGGGGTGTGAGCCGAGGCGGAACGGTGACGCGGGTCATGACGGCGAAAAAGGTGGGCCCGAGGGCGTAGCCGGCCCCCGGGCCCTGTGATGCCGCCCATAGGGCACGCCGCCACGGTAAAGAACCCAGGTCAGTCGTCATGTCGCCGCGTCCTGCCTTTGGACCACCACGCATCGAGCTGCGCGGGCTGGACTTGAACCAGCATTTCGACGTCCCGGGGCCTGGGCCCGGTCGTTGCGACGATCGGCGGCGAATACTGAGTCTGGAGCAATAGTCTGAGATTGATGACGGCCCGTCCCTGAACTCTTCGGCGGGTACGGACCGCTCCTTCACGACAAGCCTCAGCTTCAGCTTGCGCTCCTCGCGCACCCCGTCCGGCCTCGGGGCCGGTCGGGGAATCAATGAGGCTACCCGAACTATCCGAACAGGTAGCCGAACACGGCGTCACCGACGCGCTGGTCGACGACGTCCACGCCGTTCGCTTCCTCCCGTGCGAACTTCACGGCCTGCTGCAGCTTCTCGACGCGGTCGAGGATCTCGTTCACGCGCCGGGCGGGCAGGGCTCCGGAGAACTTCACGGTGGTCCAGTAACCGACCGGGATGTCCTCGTAGTACACCTCCACCTGAGCGGGGTGCTTGTCGGTCGCCTCGGCCTTCACGTGGTTGCGCGGGACCTTCTTCGTCCGCACCGTGCGTACGGGCTCGGTCTTCCAGTCGTCGGTCGACGGATCCTGTGCCCACGCCTCGGAGGCGTCGAGCACGGGCAGCTTCCGCACCAGCGTGTTGATCTCCCCGAGCTGCTTCTCCAGGAAGAGCAGATAGGCCACGGGAACGTCGGCGACGAGCACGCGCCCCTCGACCTTCACGTCCGCCCGTGCCGTGCAGTTGGCCCAGTCCTTGGTGGCGGTCACATCGAACAGCCGCGTGAGGATCCCCGCGGTCTCCCGCAGCACGTCCTCCGCCCGCACCTGCACCCGGGTCGACTCGGGCGGCAACTGCTCGCCCTCCTCGTCCTTCGGCTGATAGGTGCGCGCGATACCGGCCAGCAACGCCGGTTTCTGCAGCCCATGTTGAGAGGCCGTCAGGTCCTGATGCGACTTGGCCTTGACGCCCTTCTCCACTGCGATGATCTGATTGAGTTTCGCCACGCGAGAGACGGTAACAGCGTCAGCGCACTCCCTTCGAAGGATTATTCGCGGGCGGGTGCCCAGCACGAAATGCAGGGGCGCCGGGCGGACGGCGGGGCGGCTGCGCGCCGTTCACAGCGCTGCGGGCGCACGTTCACCGCGCTGCGGACGCACGGTCACTGTGCCGCGCACGCACAGCCGCATGCGGCACGTGCGAAATTCGTGGCGTCCGCCGAAAATGGGGATGCGTCGGCGGCGGGGCGTCCGCATCATCGTCGGGTTGTCCACCACACCGACCGGCTGACCACCACGAGGAGCCTTCATGATCCGGCGCACCACCGTCCCCGGCCTCTTCGCACCGCCCATGTACGCGCACGCGTCCGTCGTCGAGGCCGGGACGAAGCTCGCCTTCCTGGCCGGTTCCGTTCCGTTGGACGCCGACGGGAAGCTGGTCGGGGAGGGTGACCCCGTACGGCAGGCCGAGCAGGTGCTGGCGAACCTCGGGGAGCAACTGCGGGCGGTGGGCAGCGACTTCGCGCATGTCGCCGCCACCGACGTGTACGTCGTCAGCGGCGAGCCCGCGGTCCTCTCGGCGGTCTGGGAAGTCGTCGAGGCGTCCGGCCTCAGCACGGGCCCGCACTCCTCGACCCTCCTCGGCGTGGCCTGCCTCGGCTACACGGGCCAGCTGGTGGAGATCACGGCGACGGCGGTGGTCCCGCAGCCCCCGGCCGAGTGAGGGCTCCGGACGTACGGGGAGGAACCCCGCCGCGCCCTCACCCCCCGCTGTCCGGCTCGGCCGGTCCGGCGGCCCCCCAGCTCCTCCTCTTCGGCAGCGGCTTCGCGTACCCGCCCACACGGCTCGTGGTCAGCCCCAGCTCCACCAGTGACTCGGCAAGCTTGACGGCCGCCCCCACCCCGTCGACGACCGGCACCCCCAGCTTCTCCCCCACCGCCCGCTGCAGTCCGCTCATCCCGGCGCACCCGAGGACCAGCACCTCGGCCCCGGCGTCCCGGGCACGCTGCCCGGCCGCGAGGAAGGCCCGGGTGGTGCGGTCGGCGTCGGCGAGGTCGAGGACGCCCAGCCCGGTGCCGACGATCGCCGCGCAGTTGCGGCCCACGCCGGCGGCGTCGAGGCTGTCCTCGATCTGCCCGCGGGAGCGTTCGAGCGTGGTGACGACGCCGTAGCGACGGCCGAGCAGACAGGCGAGGTGGGCGGCGGCCTCGGTGATGTCGACGACGGGGACGTCCACCAGTTCGCGGGCACCCTCGCGCCCGTGCTCCCCGAACCCGGCCATCACGACGGCGTCGTACGGCTCCTCGTAGGTGCGCAGGGCGTCGAGGACGGCGGCGGCGGAGAGGTAGCTGTCGAGCCAGCCCTCCGCGGACTCGGGACCCCAGGCGGGGGTCAGTCCGGTCACGATGGTGCCCGGGCCTGCCGCGGCCCGGGCACCTCGCACGATCTCCTCGGTCATCCCCTGCGTCGTGTTGCAGTTCGTGACGACGATGCGCACGCTCAGCCCTCCACGGCTGCCGGTGCTGCGATGGCCGGCTCCGAGGCCCGCTCGTCCCGGCACAGCACCGCGTACAGGCTCGCGGCGAGGGCCGTGCCGATGAACCAGGAGTACGGGGCGACCTCGCCGAAGGTCGGTACCAGGGCGAGGACCGCGGAGACGGCCGCGGCCGGCAGGAACGCCCACAGCGCCTTGGGGTTGACGCCCTTGCGGTAGTAGTAGCGGGAACCGGGCTGGGCGTCGAAGAGTGCGTCGACGTCGATGCGGCCGCGCTTGACCCAGAAGTAGTCGAGCATGATCACGCCGAACAGCGGGCCGAGGAAGGCGCCCAGGCCGCCGAGGAAGTACTGGACGACGGTGGGGTTGGAGAAGAGGTTCCACGGGGTCACGACCAGTGCCGCGACCGTACTGATCATGCCGCCGACCTTGAAGGTGATCTTCTGCGGCCAGACGTTGGCGAGGTCGTACGCCGGTGAGACGAAGTTGGCGACGATGTTGACGCCCATGGTGGCGACGGCGAAGGTCAGGGCGCCCAGCACGAGGACCCAGGTGTTGCCGACCTTGGCGACGAGTTCCGCCGGGTCGGTGATGGCCTCGCCGAACACCTCCAGCGAGCCGGCGGTGACGATGACCGACACGACCACGAAGGCGGTCGAGTTGATCGGCAGGCCCCAGAAGTTGCCTCGCTTGACCGTCCGGTAGTCGGGCGCGAAGCGGGAGAAGTCGCAGAAGTTGAGCATCAGCGTGCCGTAGGTGGCGAGGATCAGTCCGATCGCGCCGAACCATTGCCGCCACTGCTCGCCCACGGAGACCGGGTGGGGGGTCGAGGTCAGCGAGATGGTCCAGCCGGCCTTGGCGAGGACCCACACCGCGAGCGCGATCATGACCAGCCAGATCGCGGGGCCGCAGAAGTCCTGGAACTTGCGGACCGACTCCATGCCCTGGCTGATGATCAGCGCCTGGATGAGCCAGAGGGCGACGAAGGTGCACCAGCCGAGCTGGTGCAGGCCGAGGAAGGAGTGGTGCGTCCAGGACTCCAGGCCCGGCCAGGCGGCCATCAGCATGATGTTGACCGCGACGGACGCGAGGTAGGTCTGGATGCCGTACCACATGATGGCGATCACGGCCCGGATGAGGGCCGGGATGTTGGCGCCCCAGACGCCGAAGCTGATGCGACTGACCACGGGGAAGGGCACGCCGTGGCGCTGCCCGATCCTCCCCATCCGGTTCATCCCGATGTAGATGATCACGAAGCCGACGAGCAGCGAGGTGAACACCTGCCAGACGTTCATACCGAGGACCAGCAGGCCCGCGGCGAACGTGTAGTTGCCGAGGTTGTGGACGTCGGACATCCACAGGGCGAAGAGGTCGAAGACCTTCCAGTTCCGCTTCCCCGCGGGTGCGAGGTCTTCGTTGGTGAGGCGGGGGTCGGGGACGAACGCTGTGGTGCCGGTGACTTCGGCACGGTCGGCGAGGGACACGGGGCCTCCGGGAGCGAGAGGAGACGGGGTCGGGGGGCGGGGACGGGCGCGGCACCGGCGTGGGGGGCCAGGGGAGCACCTCGCGCAGTTTGGTATACCAAACTGCGCTCATCGTCCTCCCGTCAACAGTTCCGACCGATGTCGTTGTGGTTAACGGTCGGTAAAAGACCCCGGGAGTCGGCGAAGATTGCCCCATGAGCTCCCTGGCTCCGGAAGGAGCGAAGATCGAACCCCTGGGCGCGGTACGGGAACGTGTCCTCGGCACCCTGCGGCAGGACATCATCGCCGGACGCCTCCGTCCGGGCGACCGGCTCGTCGAGCGCGAGCTGGCCGACCGCTTCGGGGTCTCGCGGGTCCCGGTCCGGGAGGCGATCCGCGCGCTGGTCGCCGAGGGCTTCGTCCACTTCGAGACCCCGCGCCGCACGGTCGTCCGCCGCCTCACCCCGGCGGACGTGGCGGAACTCTTCGAACTGCGCGAAGCGCTGGAGGTCTACGCCGCCGGGCTCGCCGCCGCCCGCGCCACCCCGGAATCCCTCGCGGAGCTGTCGGCGCTGCTGGACCGGGCGGCGGAGGCGACCCGCGCCGACGACGCCGAGACGATCACCGACATCAACACCCGCTTCCACGACCGCGTCCTCGCCATGGCCGGCAACAGCCTGCTCATCTCCGTGATGGAGCCGGTCGACGGCCGCCTGCGCTGGCTGACCAGCCAGAACACCGAGTGGCCCCAACTCCTCGCCGAGCACCGGGAGCTGTACGACGCCATCGCCTCCGGCGACCCCGCCCGCGCCCGCGCCCACGCCCTCACCCACGTGCGGACCAACTACCGGTCGACGGTGCGGCATCTGTTCGGCGACGACAGCGGCGGCGACAGCGACAGCGACGAGGCGTGCGGCGGCCCGCACGGCAGACCCTGAACCCGAGGCTCAGCCCCTGGCGTACCTGTCCGTCGCCGCCACCAGCGCCTCGGCCACGTCGGGAGCGCCCGCGTCGTGCCCCACGTCGTCGACGAGCACCAATTCGCTGCCGGGCCAGGCGTGGTGCAGGCGCCAGACGATGCCGAGCAGGTTGCCGGGGTCCAGGCTGCCCTGGACGAGGGTGCCGGGGATGCCCTTGAGCAGCGGCGCGTCCCGCAGGACCACACCGTCGCCGCTTCCGTCGAGGAAGTGGCCGTTGCCCCAGTAGTGGGTGACGGTACGGGCGAAGGCGTAGCGGAAGACCGGGTCCTCGTAGCGTGGCACGGAGCGGGGCGGCTGTCCGGCGATGGCCGTCTCCCAGTCGGTCCAGGCCCGCGCGGCCCGTGCCCGCACCGCCTCGTCGGGCGACTCGATCAGCCGGTTGTACGCGGCCGCGAGATTCCCGCCCCGCTCGCCCTCGGGCAGTTCGGCGAGGAACCGTTCGAAGGCCTCCGGGAAGTACTGTCCGAGTCCCCTGGTCAGCAGGGCGACTTCGGCGTCGGAGGCCGAGGTGACCCCGGTCAGCACCAGCTCCGTCACGGCCTCCGGATGCGTCTGCGCGTACCGCAGGCCGAGCGCCGACCCCCATGACACGCCCCACACCAGCCATCGGCCGATCCCCAGATGCCGCCGCAGCAGTTCCAGGTCGGCGATCAGGTGATCCGTCGTGTTGACGGTCATGTCGGTCTCGTACGCGCTCGCCGGCGGCGTCGAACGCCCGCAGCCGCGCTGGTCCAGCAGCACGATCCGGTACGCCTCGGGGTCGAAGAGCCGCGGGAACCAGGCGTTGGCCCGGGATCCCGGCCCGCCGTGCAGCACGACCGCGGGCCTGCCGCGCGGATTCCCGCAGACCTCCCAGTACACGCGGTTGCCGTCGCCGACGTCGAGCAGGCCGTGGTCGTACGGTTCGATCTCAGGGTAGAGGGGCATCGCGCGACCCTAACCGGCCCGGGGCACGCTCGGCAGCCGGTTATCTCCCGGCCCCGACAGCTCCGCTACGCGGTGACGGCCAGCCCCGCGGACCTCGCCCCCGTACGCAGGACCTCGCGCAGCATCGCCGGGGTCAGCCGGCCGGTGAAGGTGTTGCGCTGGCTCACGTGGAAGCAGCCGTGGAGGTCGAGCCCGTCGAGCGGTACGTGGGTGCCGTGCCCGAAGACGGGTCGCGGCCGGGGTATGTCCCAGCCGGCCTCGGCGAGCGCGGGCAGCACGGCCTGCCAGCCGAACGCCCCGAGTACGACCATGGCCCGCAGCGTCGGCCGCAGCAGCTCCAACTCCCGCACCAGCCAGGGCCGGCACGTGTTCCGCTCCTCGGGAGTCGGCTTGTTCGCGGGCGGCGCG
Organism: Streptomyces bottropensis ATCC 25435; assembly: GCF_000383595.1. Classification (NCBI taxonomy): domain Bacteria; kingdom Bacillati; phylum Actinomycetota; class Actinomycetes; order Kitasatosporales; family Streptomycetaceae; genus Streptomyces; species Streptomyces bottropensis. The sequence goes on from NZ_KB911581.1 coordinate 6,513,339, forward strand.
CAGTGCACGGGCGAGGTGATCCGTACGCCGTGCAGCTCCAGACCGTCGTCCGCGCCGACCGCCGTACCGCGCGAGGCGAGGCCGAGGTCGTGCAGGGCCGCGTACAGCACGTCGCCCGAGCGGTCGCCGGTGAACATCCGCCCTGTCCGGTTCGCCCCGTGCGCGGCGGGAGCGAGTCCGACGATCAGCAGCGCGGCGTCGGGCGGCCCGAAGCCCGGCACCGGCCGCCCCCAGTACTCCTGGTCGGCGAAGGCGGCCCGCTTGGTACGCGCCACCTCCTCCCGCCACTCGACCAGCCGGGGACAGGCCCGGCACCCGCTGATCCGTGAGTCCAGCGCGGCCAGCCCCGCCGCCCCGCCACTGCCACTGCCCCTGCCGCCGCCCATGTCTCCACGGTACGTCCGGTGATCGCCTCCGCTGTGCGGCCTGATCGGGGAGCCACGGGGAGCTAAGGTCGAGGCATGGCTGCTGAAGGTACGCAGGAGCGGACGAGCGGTCCGGACACCGCGGACAGGGGTGCCCGCGAGTCGGGGGCAGCGTCACCGGCGGTCGAGGCCGCCGAGGCCGCCCGTCCGGCGAGCGGTGAGACCGTGCGCGTGGACAGCTGGATCTGGTCCGTCCGCCTGGTCAGGACCCGCTCGATGGGCGCCACCGCCTGCCGGGGCGGGCACGTCCGTGTCAACGGTGAACGCGTCAAGCCCGCCCATGCGCTGCGCGTCGGCGACGAGGTGCGGCTGCGCCAGGCCGGGGGACATGAGCGGATCGTCGTCGTCAAACGGCTGATCCGCAAGCGGGTCGGGGCGCCCGTCGCCGCCGAGTGCTACGTCGACAACTCCCCGCCGCCCCCGCCCCGCGAGGCCACCGCTCCGGCGGGCATCCGTGACCGAGGCACCGGCCGCCCCACCAAACGCGACCGCCGTGACCTGGAACGCCTCCAGGGCCTGGCCGAGGCCGCGAACGCCGAGCGCCACCGCCGCCCCACATAGCGCGGCCCCGGGCCCCCCGCGAGCGGCCGTGCGCGCGAGCACACCGACAGCGCCGGCGGCACGGACGCCGGCACCGGCACCGGCAGCCCACGCCCCGGCACCCCACCCCTGCCGCGGGCATCGCCGAGGTGCTTCCCGACGCCCACCGGGAAGCCCCTCGGCGATGCCCGCCGCGCAAGCGGGTCCGCGACGCTCACGCCTCCCGTCGCACCCGTCGCACCCACTGCGCCGGCCCGGCCACGTCCTGGCGGCGCGTCCAGGCGATCAGGGCGAGCGGAACCATCAGGATGAGCGGGGTCGCCGCGTACTGCCCGTCGAAGGCGGTGATCTGCGTGATGAACGCCCCCACCATCAGCGCGCCCAGCGACACCGCCGCGACCGAGGCCAACGCGGGGATCAACAGTCCGATGGCACCCGCCAGTTCGAGCGCGCCGATGCTGTACATCCCCGCGCTGCCCCAGCCGAGCGTGTCGAAGGACTCGACGGCCGACGGGTGCGCGATCAGCTTGGGCAGCGCGCTGGCGAACGCGTAGAACAGCGCGAGCACGATCTGCAGCGCGCGCAGCGAGATCCGTGCGCCCTTGCTGCGCGCGGTGCTGGTCGTGCGGACGGCGGAAGCGGTGGTCTCGGACATGGGATCTCCTGTGTGAAGCGGTTCCGATCGCTGTCACAGAGGTAGACCGGTCCCCTCCCCCGAACTCATCGCCGTCCGCCGGACCTTCCCGCCGGAATTCCCGTCCGCCTCATCCCGCGGGCACGGCCGGCACCGCCTTCACCCACATCCGGTCCTCCGTCAGATACCGATCGACCGCGAGCCCCGCCTCCCCCAGCGCCTCCTCGAACTGCTCCCTGGTCAGTGGTCGCGCCCGGAACGTCTGGGTCCACTCGCCGTCCGGGAAGAGATACTCCACGAACACCGAGTCGACGCCGTCCCCGACCGGTTCGGCCGAGACCACGCGGACGGTGAAGCCTCGGGGGTCGACCCGCTCCCGGGGCACGTTCGTGTGGTAGTCCTCCCCCTCGCGCTGGATCAGCACGAAGCCGTCGTCCGCGACATGCCGCAGACAGGTCCGGAGGATCCCGCGCCGCACCTCGGGGTCGCCGGTGTGGACGAGGAACGACGCGAGCAGCACGACGTCGAACCTCTCCCCCAGGTCGAGTTCTTCGATCGGGCCGCATATCGTGCGGGCCCCGCGCACCCGCTCCAGCATCGCCGCCGACTCGTCGACGGCCGTGACGGTGAACCCCCGTTCGATCAGGGGGTGGGTCATGCGGCCCACACCGCTGCCCAGTTCGAGAATGCGTGCGCCCGCGGGCGCGACCCCCGCGATCACCTCCGGCTCGTCGCCCACCGGCAGGCGCGTATACAGCTCGACCGCGCAGCCGTCCGGGGTGATCGCGCCGGGTCCGGTCCCCTCGTGTCCTTCACGCATCTGGATGCTCATAACCGTCCAACGGCCGGGCTGACACGGGCCGTTCCGGTCACTCATCACCCGATGGGGTGAATGTGGGGGCACCGCGTCGGTCGTCGTGCCCGTCCGGCCGCTCGGGTCTCACCAGGCGAACCAGCCGTGCCCGCTGTACCAGTGCCCGCCCGCGCGCAGGTGATCGGCCACGGCCCGTTCGAGGCGCGTGCGGCGGGGCAGTGTCTCCACCGGCAGGTCCGGGTCCCCGAAGACGAAGCGGACCGGCAGGTCGTCCTCGGGTTCGCCGGTGCCGCAGGAGACCCGGAACCGCTCCTGGAAGCGGACGATGTTGGCGTCCGCCGGCAGGTACCGCTTCAGCTGGGGATCCAGCAGCCAGGAGTGGCAGCAGCCCGCCGTATAGCGCTCCTGGGGGAAGTGCCGGGCGAAGAAGTCGTGGGCGGACGCCAGCGAACGGTCGCACGCCTGGGGTGTCAGGGGTCCCGCGTAGTCGGGTATGTGCAGGTCGAGGCAGGGCTCCCCGGGCCCCAGCGGCAGGCCCGCCGCCGCCAGGGCGACACCCTCCCGTCCGCTGACGCGGGAGCGCTGGAACTGCAGCCGGCCGAGCTGGAACAGCTCCCCGTGGAAGTGCAGCGCGTACCAGCCCGGCGCGACGAGCCCGCCCACGCCGTACCGCCGGCGGTGCAGCACCAGTCCGCGGCCGAGGTCCGCGAGGGTGCGCCGGGAGATGTCGTCGGGGATGGCGCGCTCGCGGTGGTGGGCGCGCACGTACGGCAGGACCGCGGCGAAGACGTAGACGTGGAAGTAGCGGCCGAGCGGGCCCGACTCCAGGGGCAGCGGCAGAAGTCTCGGGCCCTTGCCGATCTTCCCCATGTCGCGCACGAGACCATCGGCGCACCGTTCGAGCAGCCAGGTCGCCCCCTCGTCGGCGGCCAGTGTGCGGCGGAGCGCGACGAGTTCGTTGATGTCCTCGTAGGGGACGGCGAGGTCCACCAGCACGTCCGGCAGCTCGTCGGCCTCCGGCAGCCGGGCCCGTGTCGCCGGGGGGCTCCCGTCCTCCTCCAGGTCCTTCAGCCAGTCGGCGAGCCTCTCGTCCGCCCGCACCGCGTCCAGCAACACCGTCGTCTCCCCCGTAGCACCGCATCGGTCTCCTGGAGAACGTACGGGGCGGGGAGTACGTTTCCGAGTAGGACGAGGCAGGAGACGACAGGGAACGGAGGGGCGATCCGATGCGTACCGGCAGTGAACCGACGACCGCGCGCAGTCCCCTGCGGATGCGGCTCTGGCTGAGCGTGTGGGGGCTGATCTGGGCCATCGCCGGGACGACGGCCTTCGCTCTGGCCGGCCGCCCCGGCTGGGCAGCCGCCTGCGCGGTGTTGTGGCTGATCGTCACCGTCGACCTGACCATGGTCCTGCGCCACATCCGCCAGGGCCCGCACTACCAGCCCGGCCGGGACGTCCCGCCGTACGAACCACCGCACACGCCCCGCCCGTAGGCCTGCGCTGCCGAGGGCGCGGGGGCGTGCGGGGCGCGCGGCCGTCAGGAGTCGAAGCGTGCCTCTTCCAGGTACTGCGGGTTGGGGTCGAGGGCCGCGGCGAGCCGGAAGTGACGCTTGGCCTCGTCGTCTCGGGACTGGCGCTGATAGGTGCGGGCAAGGGCGAAGTGCGCGAACGCGTTGTCCGGCTCGCGCTCCAGGACGATGGTGAACTCCAGCTCGGCGGGCCGCAGTTGGGCCGCCGCGAAGAAGGCGCGGGCGCGCAGCAGCCGGGCCGCCGTGTTCTCGGGGTGCTCGGCTATGACTTTGTCGAGCAGCTTGACCGCACCCCGCGGATCGCGCGCGGCGAGCAGATGCTCGGCGGCGCGGAAGTCGATGACGTGCGTCTCCGGGGTACGTCCGGTGGAACCGCTGGTCTCGGGCACGGCTGAGTCCTTCCCTTGCTGCGTGGGTTCAACGCGCCCACGGACCCGGCTATTCCAGTGTGTGTTCGGATCGTTGCCGGGCCGTGTGGGCCCGCCGGGTGAGATCCGCCCAGACCTCCCGCACCCGCTGCCGGAGGTCCTCCAGCGGTACGTCGTTGTCGATGACGATGTCCGCGATCTCCAGACGCTTCTCGCGGGTGGCCTGGGCGGCCATGCGCGCGCGTGCGTCCTCCTCCGTCATGCCGCGCAGGCGCAGCAGACGGTCGAGCTGGGTCTCGGGGGCCACGTCCACGACGACGACCAGGTCGTACAGCGGGGCGAGGCCGTTCTCGGTGAGCAGGGGGACGTCGTGGACGACGACGGAGTCCTCGGCGGCGGACTCCTCCAGCTCTCTGGAGCGGGCGCCCACCAGGGGGTGCACGATCGCGTTCAGCGCGGCGAGCTTCTCGGGGTCGGCGAAGACGAGGGAGCCCAGCCTGGGCCGGTCGAGGCCGCCGTCCGGCGCGAGCACGCCCTCGCCGAAGGTCTCGACGACCGCCGCGAGTCCGGCGGTGCCCGGGGCGACGACCTCGCGCGCGATGCGGTCCGCGTCGATCAGCACGGCGCCGTGCTCCACGAGCAGCCGCGACACCTCGCTCTTGCCGGCGCCGATACCGCCGGTGAGACCCACTTTCAGCATGCCCGGCAGCTTAGGCCCTGCCGCGGCGGGCGGGCGGAGCGGGGCTCAGCCCTCGCCCTCCCGTTCGGCCAGGAACTTCTCGAACTCGCGCCCGATCTCGTCGGCGGAGGGGATGTCGACGGGCTCGGCGAGCATGTTGCCCCGTGTCTCGGCGCCCGCGGCCGCGTCGTACTGGTGTTCCAGGCCCTGGACGAGGGCGACCAGTTCCTCGTCGCCCTCCCGGATCTGCCTGTCGATCTCCGTCTGCGTGCGGTGGGCCTCCGTGCGCAGGGCGTGGGCGACCGAGGGCAGCACCAGGCCGGTGGCGGCCGTGACGGCCTCCAGGACGGTCAGGGCCGCGTCCGGGTAGGGCGAGCGGGCGATGTAGTGCGGTACGTGCGCGGCGACACCCAGCACGTCGTGCCCGGCCTCCATGAGGCGGTACTCGACGAGGGCCTCGGCGCTGCCGGGCACCTGGGCCTCCTCGAAGGGGCTGCGGTGGCCGGGGACCAGCTCCGCCCGGTTGCCGTGCGGGGTGAGGCCGACCGGGCGGGTGTGCGGCACGCCCATGGGGATGCCGTGGAAGTTCACCGAGAGGCGTACGCCGAGGCGCTCCACGATCTGCTGGACGGCGGCCGCGAAACGCTCCCACTCCACGTCGGGCTCGGGCCCGGACAGCAGCAGGAAGGGGGCCCCGGTGGCGTCCTGGACGAGCCGCACCTCCAGGGCGGGCTCCTCGTACTCGGTCCAGCGGTCGCGCTTGAACGTCAGCAGCGGGCGGCGGGCCCGGTAGTCCACGAGCCGGTCGTGGTCGAAGCGCGCCACCACCTGGTGAGGAGCCGAGCCGAGGAGCCGTTCGACGATCTGGTCGCCCGTCTCACCCGCGTCGATATATCCGTCGAAGTGGTAGAGCATGACGAGTCCCGCCGATTCCTGGGCGAGTGCCATGTCGACGACGGCCAGGCCCTTCGGCTCCCATGCGTACAAATCCTGCGGATCAAGCACTGTGACCGCTCCTCCTCGTGTTCCTACTCCCCAACGCGGATCGGTGGCGGGGCATTCCCGCCGACCGTTCCACGTGTGCGGGGCGCGCCGCCACGGCCGTGGCACGCGCGCGTGGAGCACCCTCACGCCCGCGCCCCGGAGTTGAGCATCCGCGCCATGCCCCGGCAACGGGGCTCGCTCCCCGGCCGTCGGCTCCGCGTCCCGGGCACCCGTCGCGGTGTCGGGGCGGGCAACTCCCGGACGGGGCGGCGCACATACACCCCCGGACGCACCTCGGGCCCGCATCCTGGTGGATGCGGGCCCGAGGTGTTATCGGCTAGTGCTCAGCCGTCCGCGTTCAGCTCTGGCCTCCGGCCAGCTTCTCGCGCAGGGCGGCCAGGGCCTCGTCCGAAGCGAGGGCACCGGAGGTGTCCGCACCCTCGGAGGAGTACGAGCCACCACCCGCGGCCGGAGCCGCACCCGCGGTGTCGCCGCCCTCGGCGGCAGCGGCCTCGTCGGCCTCGCGGGACTTGATGACCTGGGCCTGGTGCTGCTCGAAGCGCTGCTGCGCCTCGGCGTACTGGCCCTCCCACACCTCACGCTGGGACTCGAAGCCCTCGAGCCAGTCGTTGGTCTCGGGGTCGAAGCCCTCGGGGTAGATGTAGTTGCCCTGGTCGTCGTACGACGCGGCCATGCCGTAGAGCGTCGGGTCGAACTCGACCGAGGCCGGGTCGGAGCCGAAGGACTCGTTGGCCTGCTTCAGCGAGAGGCTGATGCGACGGCGCTCGAGGTCGATGTCGATGACCTTGACGAAGATCTCGTCGTTGACCTGGACGACCTGCTCCGGGATCTCCACGTGGCGCTCGGCCAGCTCGGAGATGTGGACCAGACCCTCGATGCCCTCGTCCACGCGGACGAACGCACCGAACGGAACCAGCTTCGTGACCTTGCCGGGCACGACCTGGCCGATCTGGTGGGTGCGGGCGAACTGCTGCCACGGGTCTTCCTGGGTCGCCTTCAGCGACAGGGAGACGCGCTCGCGGTCCATGTCGACGTCGAGGACCTCGACCGTGACCTCCTGGCCGACCTCGACGACCTCGGAGGGGTGGTCGATGTGCTTCCAGGACAGCTCGGAGACGTGGACCAGACCGTCGACGCCACCCAGGTCCACGAAGGCACCGAAGTTGACGATCGAGGAGACCACGCCGGAGCGGACCTGACCCTTCTGGAGGGTCGTGAGGAACGTCTGACGGACCTCGGACTGGGTCTGCTCCAGCCAGGCACGGCGGGACAGGACCACGTTGTTGCGGTTCTTGTCCAGCTCGATGATCTTCGCCTCGAGCTCCTTGCCCACGTAGGGCTGGAGGTCGCGGACACGGCGCATCTCGACGAGGGAGGCCGGCAGGAAGCCACGGAGGCCGATGTCGAGGATGAGACCACCCTTGACGACCTCGATGACGGTGCCGGTGACGATGCCGTCCTCTTCCTTGATCTTCTCGATGGTGCCCCAGGCGCGCTCGTACTGGGCGCGCTTCTTCGAGAGGATCAGGCGGCCTTCCTTGTCCTCCTTCTGGAGAACAAGGGCTTCGATCTCGTCGCCGACCTTGACGACCTCGTTCGGGTCGACGTCGTGCTTGATCGAGAGCTCGCGGCTCGGGATGACACCTTCGGTCTTGTAACCGATGTCGAGCAGGACCTCGTCCCGGTCGACCTTCACGATGACGCCGTCGACGATGTCGCCGTCGTTGAAGTACTTGATCGTCTCGTCGATCGCGGCGAGGAAGGCTTCCTCGTTACCGATGTCGTTGACCGCTACCTGCGGGGTGGTAGAGGTGGTCTCGGTGCTGCTCGTCATGTGGGAAAGGGCTCCGGTACGGACAGTGAGTCGTAGGTACTGCTACGCCGGGAGCCCGTATCGCTCTGAAGAAGCCGGACAGCCTAGGAAGCGCCACTTGAGAAATCCGGTGGCGCCTCGACAACCGAGGGGACATACGACAGATGCGAGCGCAGCCTGCTACGTCTGAGGTGCGCAGGCCCGCAGCGCAACTTGTAGCATACGGGGGCAGCCAGGCAGGGTCAATGCGCGAAGGCGCACACCCGGGGCGGAACGCCGCATACCCGGCACAAAACCTGTCCCGTGAGGCCACGCGGGCCATGGCAGACCCCATTCGTGACACCACCGGGGCGGGTCGCGCCACGCGGGTTACGGAAGAGTACGACGAGGGAGCCGATCATCCAAGAGCCTGAAGTCCACGAGCCCGACGAGGTACGCGGGGCCCACGGGGCCCACGGCGCGCCGGAGGCCGACGAAGCGGAGGCCACCCGGCGCGAGGCCGGTGCGACGGAGAGTTCCCGGGCCAACCGGGGCTGGTGGGACCGCAACGCCGACGAGTACCAGATCGAGCACGGCACCTTCCTCGGCGACGACCGTTTCGTGTGGGGTCCGGAAGGGCTCGACGAGGTGGAGGCGGAGCTGCTGGGACCGTCCGAGGAGCTGAAGGGCAAGGACGTCCTGGAGATCGGGGCCGGCGCCGCGCAGTGCGCGCGCTGGCTGGCCGCCCAGGGCGCCCGTCCGGTGGCCCTGGACATCTCCCACCGCCAGCTCCAGCACGCCCTGCGCATCGGCGGATCGTTCCCGCTGGTGTGCGCCGACGCCGGCGACCTGCCCTTCGCGGACGGCTCCTTCGACCTGGCGTGCTCGGCGTACGGGGCGCTGCCCTTCGTCGCGGACCCCGTGCGGGTGCTGCGGGAGGTCCGTCGCGTCCTGCGTCCCGGCGGCCGTTTCGTCTTCTCGGTGACCCATCCGATCCGCTGGGCGTTCCCCGACGAGCCCGGCCCGGAGGGCCTGTCCGTCTCCGGCTCCTACTTCGACCGCACTCCGTACGTGGAACAGGACGAGGAGGGCCGGGCCGTGTACGTCGAGCACCACCGCACGATCGGCGACCGCGTCCGGGACGTCGTGGCGGCGGACTTCCGGCTGGTGGACCTCGTCGAGCCGCAGTGGCCCGCCTGGAACACCTCCGAGTGGGGCGGCTGGTCCCCGCTGCGCGGCAACCTGATCCCGGGGTCGGCGATCTTCGTGTGCGAGCGGGACTGAGCGGGAGCGGGTCCGGCGGGTTCCGCGTACCTCTTCCCGCGCGTGCGAGCGGGAAAGAGGCACGCGCGCGTGGAGGGCGTCTCCGGGGGCGTACGACACTGGGGGCGTGATCCGTTACGACGCCCTGGACGCACTGCCCGTGCGCACCGCCCTGCCCGCGCTGGACGACGCTCTGGAGGGGCACGGCGCGGCCGTCCTCGTCGCGCCGCCCGGGACCGGCAAGACGACGCTGGTGCCCCTGGCCCTGGCGGGGCTGCTGGACGGCGGCCCGGTACGGCGGGTGGTCGTCGCCGAGCCGCGGCGGATCGCGGCGCGGGCGGCGGCGCGGCGGATGGCGTGGCTGCTGGGCGAGAAGGTCGGCGCGAGCGTCGGCTACACCGTGCGCGGCGAGCGGGTCGTCGGGCCACGCGCGCGCGTGGAGGTCGTCACGACGGGTGTCCTGCTGCAACGGCTGCAGCGGGACCAGGAGCTGCCGGGCGTGGACGTCGTGGTGCTCGACGAGTGCCATGAGCGGCATCTGGACGCGGACACGGCGGCGGCGTTCCTGCTGGACGTGCGCGAGGCGCTGCGGCCCGGGCTGCGGCTGGTGGCCGCGTCGGCGACGACGGACGCGCAGGGCTGGGCACGGCTGCTGGGCGGGGCGCCGGTGGTCGCGGCGCAGGGCGTCTCGTACCCGGTCGAGGTGGTGTGGGCGCCGCCGCCGCGTCCGGTGCGGCCGCCGCACGGGATGCGGGTGGACCCGGCGGCGCTGACGCATGTGGCGTCGGTGGTGCGGCGGGCGCTGGCCGAGCGGGCGGGGGACGTGCTCTGTTTCCTGCCGGGGGTGGGTGAGATCGCGCGGGTCGCCGGGCAGTTGGCGGGTCTCGGTGACGTGGAGGTGCTCCAGGTGCACGGGCGGGCGCCGGCGGCCGTGCAGGACGCGGTGCTGACGGGCGGGGAGGGGCGCCGGGTGGTCCTCGCGACCTCGGTGGCCGAGTCCTCGCTGACGGTGCCCGGGGTGCGGGTGGTCGTCGACTCCGGGCTCGCGCGGGAGCCGCGTGTCGACCACGCGCGCGGGATCGGCACGCTGACGACGGTGCGGGCCTCGCGGGCGGCCGGACGACAGCGGGCCGGACGGGCCGGGCGTGAGGCCCCCGGCGCGGTCTACCGGTGCTGGACCGAGGCCGAGGACGGCCGCCTGCCGGGTTTCCCGTCGCCGGAGATCAAGGTGGCCGACCTGACCGCGTTCGCCCTCCAGGCGGCCTGCTGGGGCGATCCGGACGCCTCCGGGCTCGCGCTCCTGGACCCGCCTCCGAGCGGGGCGATGGCGGCTGCCCGCGACGTCCTCTCCGCGATCGGCGCGGTCTCCCCCACCGGGCACGCCACGGACCGGGGCGCACGCATGGCCCGGCTCGGCCTGCACCCCCGGCTGGCCCGTGCGCTCCTGGACGCGACGCCGCTGGTGGGGGCGGAGCGGGCCGCCGAGGTCGTGGCGCTGCTGAGCGAGGAGCCCCCGCGGGAGTACGGCGACGATCTCACCGCCGCGCTGCGGACCGCCCGGCGCGGGGGTGACGCCTACGCGGCGCGCTGGCGCACGGAGGTGCGGCGGCTGCGCACCGCGTCGAAGCCCGCGTCGAAGCCCGCGTCGAAGCCCGCGTCGAAGCCCGCGTCGAAGCCCGCGTCGAAGCCCGCGTCGAAGCGGGCGTCCGCGACGTGGGGCGCCGGTGCCGGGGAGGAACGGGGAGTGGGGGTCGTGGCGGCTCTGGCGTTTCCGGAACGGGTGGCGCGGGAGGACAGGGGCGGCTATCTGATGGTCTCCGGGACCCGGGCCGAGGTGGGCGAGGGGTCCGGGTTGCGCGGGGCGCCCTGGATCGCCGTGGCCGTCGCCGACCGGGCGGCGGGCGCGGGGCACGCGCGCGTGCGGCTCGGGGCGGCCGTCGACGAACAGATCGCCCGGGAGGCGGCCGGAAGTCTGTACGGCCGGGGCGAGGAGGTGGCATGGCGCGACGGGGACGTCGTCGCCCGGAAGGTGGAGCGGCTGGGGGCCGTGGAGCTGGCGGTGCGGCCGTTGCGGGAGGCGGCGCCCGGGCTCGTACGGGAGGCGTTGTTGGAGGGGCTGCGGGCCGAGGGGTTCGGGCTGCTGCGGTGGTCGCAGGACGGCACCCGGTTGCGGGAGCGGCTGGCCTTTCTGCACGGGCGGCTCGGCGCGCCCTGGCCGGATGTCTGCGACGACGTCCTCCACGCGCGCGTGGAGGAGTGGCTGGAGCCCGAGCTGGGGCGGGCCCGGCGGCGGGCGGACCTCGGGCGGATCGACGCCGGGGAGGCGCTGAAGCGGTTGCTGCCGTGGGCCACGGGGGACGCGGTACGGCTGGAGGAGCTGGCGCCCGAGCGGATCGAGGTGCCGAGCGGGTCCCGGATCCGGGTCGACTACGCGCGGCCCGAGCAGCCGGTGCTGGCGGTGAAGCTGCAGGAGATGTTCGGGCTGCGGGAGTCGCCCGTGCTGGCCGGGGTGCCCGTGCTGGTGCATCTGCTGTCCCCCGCCGGGCGGCCCGCCGCCGTCACCGCCGATCTCGCCTCCTTCTGGAAGGACGGGTACCGGGCCGTGCGGGCGGAGTTGCGGGGCCGCTATCCCAGACATCCGTGGCCGGAGGACCCGGCGACGGCCGAGCCCACCCGGTTCACCAACGCGCGGCTCAGGCGTTGACCGGCTCGGACGCCGGAGGCCTGCTGGACGCGGCCGCGCCGGGCCGCCGGCCGCGGGCCTCGACCCACAGGGAGAGGGCGAGGAGCCCGATGCCGAGGGCGAGGAAGCCCCAGGGCAGGTAGGACGTCATGAGCAGGACGAGCAGGCGCTGGGACTTCACCAGGTCGACGGTGTGTTCGATGTAGTCCTCGCGCATCTTCACGTGCCCGGCGAAGGCGGTCACCTTCTCGCGGTCGCCCAGGAGGGTGCCGCCGCGGAGTTCCTCCTTGTGGATCTCCTCGCCGTAGACGGGGGCGCCGGTCACGGGTTCGACCCAGAACTTGCGGACCGTGGTGTACCAGCGGGTCGTGCCCGTCCCGGCGACCGTCTCGCGGGTGATGCCCTCCACGGGCATGACGCGTGGGAAGGGCACCTCGGTCCAGGGGATGGTCTGCTCGAAGTAGTAGACCTCGACGCCCCGGAAGTCCTGGGTGCCCTTGTAGTGGATGGGGGCGGTGATCCGGGCCTGGGCGTCGAAGTACTCGTAGTCCCTCTTCTCCGTGAGGAAGGGCCACTTGAATTCCAGACCCTCCCGTTCCACGGGGTCGCCGTCGACCATCTCGCCCTTGGCGTGCACGGGTTCCTGGGTGTGGGCGTCGAAGATGTAGCGCTCGGGGATCCGGGAGACCATCTCCCCGTCCGGGCCCTGGACGTAGGACAGGCCGTCCCAGACGACGACGTCCCGGCCGGTGTTCTTCTCGATGGCCTCGGACGCCTCCACGTCGCCCTTGAGGGTCTGCACGATGGTGACCTTCGGGACCGTGCGGGCGGTCATCGTGGCGTAGTCGAGGAGGGTGGCGTCCTTCGCCTCCAGGACCATGTCCTGGTACTGGTTCGCCGGGATCTTGGCCAGGTGCGGGAAGGCGTACCAGCGCACCAGTGGGGACAGGGCGGTGAAGAACACGGCGAGCGTGAGCAGGATCAGGCCGGCCCTACGGCGCATCTCGGTCTCCCTCCCGGACGGTTGTGTGGGCGTGCGGCCACCCTCGGCCGGTGCGGCTACGGATGTGCGGGGACCGTCGTCAGCAACGGCTTCGGTGAGGTCTCGCCCGTCGGTGAGCCGAGCACAGTGATCGTGAACACCAGGGCGAAGGCGAGGGCCAGACCGGTCGCGGCGGCGATCAGGGCGCGCATACGGACCTCCCGACTACGGGCCTCATGACGGAAACTGATAGTTCGTCAGATCCGGCACGGTAGCAACGGCCGGGCGAGATGAGAACACGTCGCACACAACGACGACGGCGGCGCCCCTCGGGAGAGGGACGCCGCCGTGGCCGTAGGCGCGGTGGGTGCCGGTCAGGACGCGTCGGCGCTCGGTGTCGCGGGCACGTCCGATCCGGTCGGCTCGGCCGTGGCGGCGGGCGCCTCCACCTTCAGTTCGAGGGTGAGGGTCGCGCCGCCCTCGGTCTGGATGCGGAGCAGGAACGTGCCGGTGGTGTCGTCCGCGTACAGCTTCGGGAGCTTGAGGACGCCGCCCGCGTCGGTCTCCAGGGCGAAGGTGCGCACGGGCTTGCCGTCCGCACCCTCGAAGTAGGGGCCCTTGTCGTTCTCGGTGGCGTCGAGGAGCGAGGTCACGAGGGTGGCCGTGGCGGCGACCTTGTCCGCGATCTCGCCCCGGTAGGTGGCCTTCACCTCGATCCGCTCCGCGAACTCGCCGCCCGCGACACAGGTCAGCGCGGTGGTGCCGACGCGGGTGAGGGCGTCGGCCCGGCGGGCGGTGACGGTCGCCTTGTGGTCCAGGGCGGCCACGGTGCGGCCCACGACGGTGGTGCGGATCGTGAGGTCGCCGGTCTTCTCACCGGCCACGAGCGCGGGCGCGGTGGCCTTGCCCGTGCTGTCGGTGAGGACGGTCGCGACCTTCTCGCCGCCGGTGAAGGTGGTGTCCGTGCCGCCGACGACGGTGAAGCGGACCCGCACCTTCGCCACGGCCTTGCCCGCCTTGGTCTCCGTGCGGGCGGCGAGCTTGCCGGTGAAGGTGTCGCCGGCCATCGCGGTGAGGCTCGCCGCGCCCGCGTTCTCCAGGTGGTGCACCGAGTCGGTGGGCGTCCCCGGCGGCTTGGGCGGGTTGGTGGTGGGCGGGGGCGGGGTGGTGCCGCTGCCCGGCTCGCTCGGGTTCGGCTCGGGCGTCTTCGGCGGCGTGGGCCTGGGCTTCGGCGTGGAGCCACCGTTGCCGTTGCCGGTGTTGTTGCCGGTCCCCGTGCCCGTGTTGCCGCCGGTGCCGGTGTTGTTGCCGGGGCCGCTCGGCGTCTGGGGCAGGGAGCCGGTGCCGTCCGGGATCTCGTGGGTGCCCTTGCGGTAGTGCGCCAGCCACGACATGACGGTGTTGTAGTACTCCGTCGAGTTGTTGTAGCTGAGGATCGCGCTGCGCAGGTTCGCGTCGTTCGACAGGTCCCAGTCGAAGCGGCACAGGTAGTGGCCGGCGGCGAGGGCGGCGTCGTAGACGTTGTTGGGGTCCTTGGCGCCGTCGCCGTTGCCGTCGCGGCCCGCCCACTCCCAGGTGGACGGGATGAACTGCATGGGGCCGACCGCCCGGTCGTGCTTGCTGTCGTCGTCGTACGCGCCGTTGTCGGTGTCGCTGATGTTCGCGAAGCCGTTGCCGTTGAGCTGGGGGCCGAGGATCTTGCCGATCGTCGTGCCCTCGGCGTCGACACGGCCGCCACTGGCCTGGCCGGACTCCACCTTGCCGATGGCGGCGAGGAGTTGCCAGGGCAGGTTGCAGCCGGGCTTGGACTCGCGCAGGGAGGCCTCGGCCTTCTTGTACGCGTCGAGGACGGTCGCGGGTATGCCGCTCTCGGAGGCGCCGGTCGTGCCCGGGCCGCCGTCCGGACCCGTGGTCGGGGTGGGGCTGTCGAGCGACGGCAGGTCCGTGTAGTACCGCGAGTTGCCCGAAGCGGTCTCGTCGGCCTGTGTGCTCATCTCCGGCGAGGGCGAGCCCGCGGTCTGTCTGCCCGCACCGTCGGTGGTCACGCCCGGGGCCTGGGAGGCGGCGAGCGCCGCCACCGTGGCCGCGGCCAGGGCGGTCGTGGCCGCCCCCTTGCGGAGCCTCAAACCGAACTGCGCCGCCATTGAGCGAACCCCTCCCCGGTGGTCGAACGCGTCAACGTTCATTTCGCTTACTGCCGTGTATTACCGCTTCTTGACGTCTCGGGCGTTTTTCCGGTTTCGGCGAACCGGCTTTCCCGCACAGGTACACCGACTCCGGAGTTCCGGTCTTGGTTGCCCTGTCCCGGCATTCCTTTTCCAGAACTCCGGCGGCCAACCCACCGAACGGGGCGACGACCCAGGCGACCCTACGACAACTCCCGCCGCCCGGACACCCGTTCGCGCCCGATATTCACCGATTGGCCATATCGATTCACTGTCACGCGAGCGCCCTTCGGACAGGCGGGGACAGGTCACGCATACTGGCCACCGGTCATCGCCGGGCCGACACGTCCGGCCAAAGTCCGTCACAGGGGGACGACTTGCCCTTCACGCTCAGCCACGCGGCCGCCGTGCTGCCCGCCCTGCGGGCGAACGGGACCGGGCGCGGGCCCCTGGTGCCGTCGGTCCTCGTCGCCGGTTCGCTCGCGCCCGACATGACCTACTACGTGGCGAGCGTGCTGCCGGAGGCCATGGAGTTCGGCGACGTCACGCACTCCTTCGCCGGGGTGTTCACCGTCGACGTCCTCGTCACCTGGGCGCTGGTCGGACTGTGGCTGCTGCTCCGCGAGCCGCTGGTCGCCCTGCTGCCGAGGGGACGGCAGGGGCGGGTGGCCGCGCTGGTGCGCTGCGGGGCGGGAACGCGGCCGTTCAGCCTCTCGCTGGCCCTGTGGTGGTACGTCTGCGCCGCCCTCGGCTCGCTGACCCATGTCGTGTGGGACGCCTTCACCCATCTCGACCGGTGGGGGATGCGGCTGCTGCCCGTCCTCGGCGAGGAGATCGCGGGCTCGCCGCTCTACTGGTACCTCCAGTACGGCGGCTCCGCCGTCGCGGCGGTCGTGATCGCCGTCTTCGTCGTGGTGGCCCTGCGCCGGCAGCCCGTGGTCGAACCCGTGGGCGTGCCCGTGCTCTCCGCGGCCGACCGGTGGGTGGCGGGCGCCGTCATCGGGGGCTGCGCGCTGGTCGCGGCCGTGCAGCGGGTGGCCCGCTGGTGGGCGCACTGGGGGTCGGTCGCCAAGCCGTACGAGGTGATCCCGACCGTGTGCTTCGGAGCGGGCGCCGGGCTCGTGGTCGGCGTGCTCCTCTACGGCGTCGGCGTCAGGGCGCGGCGCCCGGCTCCCGCCGCTGCGGCGCCCGCGGTGGACGCGGAGGCGGACAGCTCGGTCCGCCGCTGACCGCCGGACGCCGGGCCGGGGTGCCGCTGGGGAAGCGGGGCCTGGCGGCGCGGGCGGCGTACGGGGGGACGTGCCCGAGGAGGGCCGCCAGGGGGTGGGTCAGCGGCCAGGGGTAGAGGCTGTGCGGCCGCCGGACGCGTGGGCGGGCCCAGGGGGCCCGGGTGAGGCGGGTTCGCACCCCTGACAGGCGGGTGGCAGCTGTCGCTGTACGGCGGCGGAGCGTGCGTATGCCCATGCGGGCATCCTTACGGCTGGGCGCTGCCGGGGGCCTCCTGGTGTGGGCCGGATGGGTGATCACCGGGACGGTTCTCGGGGGCGGGTTCCATCGGCGGGTGCGGGGCCATGGGGGTTCTGTCGGCGGGTGCGGGCCCATCGGCGCGGTTCCGTCGACGGGTGCGGGGCCGGTGGGGGCTTGTCGCGCAGTCCCCCCGCGCCCCCTGGAAGGCAGGGGCTGCGCCCCTTGCCTGCCAGGGGCGCAGCCCGGCCGTGGTCGGCTAGTGGGCCGCCGACTCCCAGTCCGGGCCGTGGCCCACCGAGACGTCCAGCGGGGCCCTCAGGTGGACCGCGTCGGCCATCTCGTGGCGCAGGAGCTGCTCGACGCGGTCGCGTTCGCCGGGGGCGATCTCCAGGACGATTTCGTCGTGGACCTGGAGGAGCATGCGGGAGGCGAGACCGGCCTCGTCCAGGGCGCGGCCGACGTTCAGCATGGCGATCTTGACGATGTCGGCGGCGGTGCCCTGGATCGGGGCGTTGAGGGCCATCCGCTCGGCGGCCTCGCGACGCTGCCGGTTGTCGCTGTTGAGGTCGGGCAGATACCGCCGGCGCCCGAACAGCGTCGCCGTGTAGCCCGTCGCCCGCGCCTCGTCCACGACCCGGCGCAGATAGTCCCGTACGCCGCCGAAGCGCTCGAAGTACGCGTCGATCAGGGCACGCGCCTCACCCGCCTCGATGTTCAGCTGCTGGGAGAGGCCGAACGCGGACAGCCCGTAGGCCAGGCCGTACGACATCGCCTTGATCTTGCGGCGCATCTCCGCGTCCACCGCCGACTGCTCCACACCGAAGACCTGCGCGGCCGCCGTGGTGTGCAGGTCCTCGCCGGAGGTGAACGCCTCGATCAGGCCTTCGTCCTCGGACAGGTGTGCCATCACCCGCAGTTCGATCTGGCTGTAGTCCGCCGTCATCAGCGACTCGAAGCCCTCGCCCACGACGAAGCCGCGCCGGATGGCCCGGCCCTCGTCCGTGCGGACCGGGATGTTCTGGAGGTTCGGGTCCACGGACGACAGGCGGCCCGTGGCGGCGACCGTCTGGTTGAACGTGGTGTGGATGCGGCCGTCCGCCGCGACGGTCTTGATCAGGCCCTCGACCGTGACGCGCAGCTTCGCCTGCTCACGGTGGCGGAGCATGATCACCGGCAGTTCGTTGTCCGTCTGGCCGGCGAGCCAGGCCAGGGCGTCCGCGTCCGTGGTGTAGCCCGTCTTCGTCCGCTTGGTCTTGGGCAGGCCGAGCTCGCCGAAGAGGACTTCCTGGAGCTGCTTGGGCGAGCCCAGGTTGAACTCGTGCCCCGCCGCCGCGTGCGCCTCCTTCACCGCCTGCTGCACGGCGCCCGCGAACATCTGCTCCATGGCCTCCAGGTGGGCCCGGTCCGCCGCGATGCCGTGGCGTTCCATCCGGGCCAGGAGCGCGGAGGTGGGCAGCTCCACGTCCCGCAGGAGGTCGGCCGCGCCGACCTCCGCCAGACGCTCGCCGAACGCCACGCCGAGGTCGAGGATCGCGCGGGCCTGCACCATCAGCGCGTCGGCCTCGGCGCCCTCGTCCGCCCCGAAGGCCAGCTGGCCGTCGGCCGTGGCGGCGGGGGCCAGCTCGCGGCCCAGGTACTCCAGGGTGAGCGCGTCCAGGTCGAAGGAGCGGCGGCCCGGCTTGACGAGGTACGCGGCGAGGGCGGTGTCCATGCCGACGCCCTCGACGGTCCAGCCGTGCTCGGCGAAGACCCGCATCGCGGCCTTGGCGTTGTGGAACACCTTCGGCTTGGCGGTGTCGGCGAGCCAGGCCGCCCACGCGGTCTCGTCCGCCTCGTCCAGCTCGGTCGGGTCGAACCAGGCGGCCGCTCCCCCGGCCGCGGCGAGCGCGATCTCCGCCACCGAGCCCGCGCCGAGCGCCCAGGTGTCGACCGTGGCGACGCCGAGGATCTCCGTGCCGTGCTCGGCGAGCCAGGGGGCCACCTCGCCGGAGCCGAGGACCGTGCCGTCCACCTCGACGCCGGGGGCGGCCGGCTGACCGGCGTCCGCCTCCTCGGCGCCCGGGTCGACGGCCAGCAGGCGCTCGCGCAGCGACGGGTTGCGGATCTCCAGGGTGTCCAGGACCATCGCGACGGCCTTGCGGTCGTACGCGGCGCGCTCCAGGTCGGCGACGCCCTTGGGCAGTTCGACGGTGCGCACCATCTCGGTGAGGCGGCGGTTGAGCTTGACGGCCTCCAGGTGGTCGCGGAGGTTCTGCCCGGCCTTGCCCTTGACCTCCTCCACGCGCTCGACGAGATCCGCGAACGAACCGAACTGGTTGATCCACTTCGCGGCGGTCTTCTCGCCGACGCCGGGGATGCCGGGGAGGTTGTCCGACGGGTCACCGCGCAGGGCCGCGAAGTCCGGGTACTGGGCCGGGGTGAGGCCGTACTTCTCGAACACCTTCTCCGGGGTGAACCGGGTCAGCTCCGAGACACCCTTCGTCGGGTAGAGCACGGTGGTGTGCTCGCTGACGAGCTGGAAGGAGTCACGGTCACCGGTGACGATGAGGACCTCGAAGCCCTCCGCCTCGGCCTGGGTGGCGAGGGTGGCGATGATGTCGTCGGCCTCGAAGCCGTCGACGGCGAAGCGGACGGCGTGCATCGCGTCGAGCAGCTCACCCAGCAGCTCGACCTGGCCCTTGAACTCGTCCGGGGTCTTCGAGCGGTTCGCCTTGTACTCGGTGAACTCCTCGGAGCGCCAGGTCTTGCGGGAGACGTCGAACGCGACCGCGAAGTGGGTGGGGGCCTCGTCGCGCAGCGTGTTCGCCAGCATCGACGCGAAGCCGTAGATCGCGTTGGTCGGCTGGCCCGTCGCCGTCGTGAAGTTCTCCGCGGGCAGCGCGAAGAACGCGCGATAGGCCAGCGAGTGCCCGTCCATGAGCATCAGCCGCGGACGGCTGCCGCCGGGGGTGCTGTCGGTCTTCTTCGATCCAGTCTCTGCCACGAACCCGATCCTGCCACGTACCACTGACAGCCGGACCCCAGGGACGTGACGGGGGACCGCTCCGGGCGAGGACGACCGGTTCGGCACGGGGGAATGTGACCGGTTGCGCCTGCCGGACCGGCGGCCGGCCCTCCGCCCTCGGCACCGCAGAGGAGGGGGCGGGGCGACCCAGTGCGCCGCGTGCTCGCAGCCGTACGCCCTTACGCCGAGGACACCTTGGACACCCCTCATCCGCGCCCCCACCGCCGGCCACCCCACCACTCCGTTCACCGGCGCTGACACGTGCGAGGATCGAAGGCGTAGCCTCACGCCTGAACAGCACGTGTATGCGAATGGGGAGCAGCCATGGCCGGCAAGGCGCCGAAGAGTGATCCGGTTCAGGACGCGCCGCAGGTCGCGGAGCCCAAGCATGCCGCGGCGGGCCTGCCGGCGATCGGGCACACGTTGCGGATCGCGCAACAGCAGATGGGTGTGAAGCGGACCGCGCTGACGCTGCTGCGGGTCAACCAGAAGGACGGCTTCGACTGCCCGGGCTGCGCCTGGCCGGACCCGGACCACCGGCACGCCGCCGAGTTCTGCGAGAACGGCGCCAAGGCCGTCGCCGAGGAGGCGACGCTGCGCCGGGTCACCCCCGAGTTCTTCGCCGCCCACACCGTGGCCGACCTCGCCACGCGCAGTGGTTACTGGCTCGGCCAGCAGGGGCGGCTCACCCACCCCATGTACCTGCCCGAGGGCGGCGACCGGTACGAGCCGGTGACCTGGGAGCGCGCCTTCGACATCGTCGCCGAGGAACTGAAGGCACTCGCCTCTCCCGACGAGGCCCTCTTCTACACCTCGGGCCGCACGAGCAACGAGGCCGCGTTCCTGTACCAGCTTTTTGCCCGCGAGTTCGGCACGAACAACCTGCCGGACTGCTCCAACATGTGCCACGAGTCGTCGGGCTCCGCGCTGTCCGAGACCATCGGCATCGGCAAGGGCAGCGTCCTGCTGGAGGACCTCTACAAGGCCGACCTGATCGTCGTCGCCGGGCAGAACCCGGGGACGAACCACCCCCGGATGCTCTCCGCGCTGGAGAAGGCCAAGGCCAACGGCGCGAAGATCATCACCGTCAACCCGCTGCCCGAGGCCGGCCTGGAGCGGTTCAAGAACCCGCAGACCCCGCAGGGCATGTTCAAGGGCGCCGCCCTCACCGACCTGTTCCTGCAGATCCGCATCGGCGGCGACCAGGCCCTGTTCCGCCTCCTCAACAAACTGATCCTGGAGACCGAGGGCGCGGTCGACGAGGAGTTCGTCACCGGGCACACGCACGGCTTCGAGGAGTTCGCCGAGGCCGCCCGCGCCGCCGACTGGGACGAGACGCTCACCGCGACCGGCCTCACGCGCGAGAAGATCGACGAGGCGCTGCGCATGGTCCTCGCCTCGAAGCGGACCATCGTCTGCTGGGCCATGGGCCTCACCCAGCACAAGCACTCGGTGCCGACCATCCGCGAGGTGGTCAACTTCCTTCTGCTGCGCGGCAACATCGGCCGCCCCGGCGCGGGCGTCTGCCCGGTGCGCGGCCACTCCAACGTGCAGGGCGACCGCACGATGGGCATCTTCGAACGGCCCGCCCCGGCCTTCCTGGACGCCCTGGAGAGGGAGTTCGGCTTCGCCCCGCCCCGCGAGCACGGCTACGACGTCGTACGGGCCATCAGGGCCATGCGCGACGACAAGGCGAAGGTCTTCTTCGCCATGGGCGGCAACTTCGTGTCGGCCTCCCCCGACACCGAGGTCACCGAGGCGGCCATGCGCCGCGCCCGGCTCACCGTGCACGTGTCGACGAAGCTGAACCGCTCGCACGCGGTCACGGGCGCGCGGGCCCTGATCCTGCCCACCCTCGGCCGCACCGAGCGTGACCTCCAGGGCGGCGGCGAGCAGTTCGTGACCGTGGAGGACTCCATGGGCATGGTGCACGCCTCACGCGGCCGGCTGGAGCCCGCGAGCGGGCAGCTGCTGTCCGAGACGGCCATCGTGTGCCGGCTGGCCCGCCGGGTGCTCGGCGAGGACAGCCGTACGCCGTGGGAGGAGTTCGAGAAGGACTACGCGACGATCCGCGACCGCATCGCGCGCGTGGTCCCCGGTTTCGAGGACTTCAACGCGCGCGTGGCCGACCCCGCCGGCTTCGCCCTCCCGCACGCCCCGCGCGACGAGCGGCGCTTCCCCACCGCCACCGGCAAGGCCAACTTCACGGCCGCGCCCGTCGAGTACCCGCGGCTGCCCGAGGGCCGCCTCCTGCTGCAGACGCTGCGCTCGCACGACCAGTACAACACCACCATCTACGGCCTGGACGACCGCTACCGGGGGATCAGGAACGGCCGCCGGGTCGTCCTGGTCAACCCCGAGGACGCGCGCGCGCTGAAGCTCGCGGACGGCTCGTACGTGGACCTGGTGAGCGAGTGGCGGGACGGCGTGGAGCGCCGGGCCGACGGCTTCCGGGTGGTGCACTATCCGACCGCCCGCGGCTGCGCGGCCGCCTACTACCCGGAGACCAACGTCCTGGTGCCGCTGGACGCCACCGCCGACACCAGCAACACCCCGGCCAGCAAGTCCGTCGTGATCCGTCTGGAACAATCGTCGACCGACTGAGCGTTTGCTCAGGTGCCGGCACCCGACCCCGCCGGCGGCACTTTCGATCGAGGACGGACGGAGCCCCATGGGCGAGCAGCACCACGCGAAGTTCCCGCAAGAGGTCATCGACGAGTACGCGGCCCTCGGCATCGACCTGGTGGCGATGTTCTCCGCGGGACATCTGGGCACGCGGATGGGCGTGCGGATCGTGGAGGCCTCCGCGGACCGGGTCGTCGGCACGATGCCCGTGGAGGGCAACACCCAGCCGTACGGCCTGCTGCACGGCGGTGCGTCCGCCGTGCTGGCGGAGACGCTCGGGTCGGTCGGCTCCATGCTGCACGCGGGCAGCTCCAAGATCGCCGTGGGCGTCGACCTGAACTGCACCCACCACCGGGGT
The DNA here is from genome assembly GCF_000383595.1 of Streptomyces bottropensis ATCC 25435. Classification (NCBI taxonomy): domain Bacteria; kingdom Bacillati; phylum Actinomycetota; class Actinomycetes; order Kitasatosporales; family Streptomycetaceae; genus Streptomyces; species Streptomyces bottropensis. The sequence continues at coordinate 6,535,672 of NZ_KB911581.1, forward strand.
GTGCGGTCCGGGCTGGTGACCGGTGTCGCCACCCCGCTGCACCGGGGGCGCTCGACGGCCACGTACGAGATCGTCGTCAGCGACGAGGACGGCGAGCGGGTCTGCACGGCCCGCCTGACCTGCCTGCTGCGCGACGCCCCGGCGGCCCCGGGCGAGCGGACGGGGACGTCCGGCTGATGCGTGCGGGCGGGGGCCGGGCCGGGGCGGGGGCGTTATCGCCTCTGGTCCCGCAGGGCGCACAGGCCCTAGCGTCGGGGCATGGCAACGGCAAGAGCACCCTGGCCGCGCGTGGCGCTCGGGCTCGCGGTGCTGACCGGCGTCCTGGCCACCGGGTGCGCGGCGCCCGGCACCACGGGCGGACCGGCGTCCGCGCGGAGCGGCGGCTCGCCGTCCCCGTCGGCCACCCCGCGCGAGGAACTGTGCGCGAAGATCGTGTCGTACTGGTCGCGGCAGGTGCTCGACAGCGGCACCTACGGGGACTACCAGTCCATGGGGCTCTCGAACGGGCAGTACGAGATCCTGCGGGCGGTCGTGGACGCGGCACGGGCCGAGCGGCGGCGCACGGGCCCGAGGGCCGCCGACCGGCTGATCGGCCGGCGGGCCCGGACGGACTGCGAGACGTGGTACCGCTCGGGCGGGCCGGGCGGGGGACCCTGGCGGTGAGCGGGATCGGCCCCGTCGAGCCGGGCGAGGGCACCTGGGACGGCTCCGAGGCGGACGCCGCGGGCGTGCCCGATCCTCCCCGCGGGGGCGCGCAGGCGTACGCCCGCCATCGCCGCGCCGTGCTCACGGTGGCGACGGCCCTCGCCCTGCTCACGGGCGGCGGCTACCTGTACGCCACCCGCCCCGAGCCCGCCCCGCCGCCCGAGCCCGCGGCCCCGCCCTACCCCTCCCAGGCGGTCGGCGTCAGCTATCTGGGCCGGGTGACCCAGCCCGCCGGGTCCCCGCGCACGAGGTTCGGCTTCGAGGTGGAGTTGCGCGTCCTGTCCGGCCCCCCGGTCACCGTCGAGCGGATGACCCAGCCCTACGCGGGTCTCACCCTGCGGACGGATCCGCGCACTCCGGTACGGATCGGGACGGACCGGCCCCGAAGGATCGTCGTCACCATGCGCGTCACGGAATGCCGGAAAGCGCCCGAGAACCCCGGGCTCCCTTTCCTGGACGTAACTCTACGTAATACGCGTGCAATAGAAGCGCACAGTTTCATGCTGGGCGAGCGCTACGCGCGGGACCTCTCCGACGCCCTCCAAGTCGCCTGCAGCAACGATTCCGCGTCAGCACCAAAAGGTTGAACACTCCTGAACCTACCCGCGTCGACCCTGCACGTTCTCACTATGTGGACAGGGCGAATCGGTCCGAATTCCGCGCATCCACCCACTGAGTACCGCTCTGCATTACCTCGTGTCATAACAAGAGCGTCACAGCCTTGGTCAGACTCTCCTACACATTCCCTACACCCGCTTAGAGTCACGGCCAGTCACCGCGCCACCGGAATCGAAGTCACGTCTTCGGCCCAGCGCTCGACTCGGCCCCTTTCAAACAGGAAGGGCCGTGCCAGGGAAAGGACTGATCGTGCGTCAACGTTCGCTCATAGCCATCACCGCCGCGCTGGCGGCGGGAGCACTCACTCTCACCGCCTGTGGTTCGCGCGACGAGGACAAGGGCGGCTCGGACACCGGCAGTGGCACCACTGTCGTCATCGGCGTCGACGCCCCGCTGACCGGTGATCTGTCCGCGCTGGGCCTCGGCATCAAGAACTCCGTGGACCTCGCCGCCAAGACGGCCAACAAGGACAAGTACGTCGAGGGCGTCACCTTCAAGATCGAGGCGCTCGACGACCAGGCGCAGCCCTCCTCGGGCCAGCAGAACGCCACCAAGCTCGTCGCCGACAAGAACGTCCTCGGTGTCGTCGGCCCGCTGAACTCGTCCGTCGCCGAGTCCATGCAGAAGGTCTTCGACGACGCCAAGCTCGTCGAGGTCTCCCCGGCCAACACCAACCCGGCCCTGACCCAGGGCCCGGACTGGCAGAAGAGCAAGGTCCGCCCGTACAAGTCGTACTTCCGCACCGCGACCACGGACGCCATCCAGGGCCCGTTCGCCGCGCAGTACGTCTTCAACGACGCGAAGAAGAAGAAGGTCTTCGTCATCGACGACAAGAAGACCTACGGCGCCGGCCTGGCCGCCACCTTCTCCGCGGAGTTCAAGAAGCTCGGCGGCAAGGTCGTCGGCACCGAGCACATCGACCCCGAGACCAAGGACTTCTCCGCGGTCGCCACCAAGGTCAAGTCCTCCGGCGCCGACGTCGTCTACTACGGCGGCGAGTACCCCCAGGCCGGCCCGCTCAGCAAGCAGATCAAGGCCGCGGGCGCCAAGGTCCCCGTCGTCGGCGGTGACGGCATCTACAGCGCCGACTTCATCAAGCTGGCCGGCGCCAGCGGCACCGGCGACCTCGCCACCTCCGTCGGCGCCCCCGTCGAGGAACTCGCCTCCGCCAAGGAGTTCGTCGCCAACTACAAGACCGAGGGCTACAAGGAGGCCTACGAGGCCTACGGCGGCTACTCCTACGACTCGGCCTGGGCCATCATCGAGGCCGTCAAGAAGGTCGTCGAGGACAACGACGGCAAGCTCCCCAGCGACGCCCGCGCCAAGGTCACCGAGGCCGTGCAGAACGTCTCCTTCGACGGCGTGACCGGCAAGGTCTCCTTCGACGAGTACGGCGACGCCACCAACAAGCAGCTCACCGTCTACGCCGTCGAGGGCGGCGAGTGGAAGGCCGTCAAGTCCGGCACCTACTCCGGCTGACCCTCACCCACACCCATCCCTGAGCCGCGCGGGGCGCCGCACCACTGGCGCCCCGCGCGGACTCGCATCCGGTCAACATCCCTCGATATATCCGAAGTCTCGGAGGACATGCGGTGAACGAACTGCCGCAGCAGCTGGTCAACGGCCTGCTACTGGGATCCATGTACGGGCTGGTCGCCATCGGCTACACGATGGTCTATGGCATCGTCCAGCTCATCAACTTCGCCCACGGTGAGATCTTCATGGTGGGCGGATTCGGCGCCCTCACCATGTACCTGTACGTGCTGCCCGACGGCACGTCCATGTGGGTGGCGCTGCCCCTCATGCTCATAGGCGGCGTACTCGTCGCCGTGCTCGTCGCGGTCGGCGCCGAACGATTCGCCTACCGCCCCCTGCGCACAGCACCACGCCTCGCGCCCCTCATCACCGCCATCGGCCTCTCCCTCGCCCTCCAGCAGGCGGTATGGGCCTGGTACCCCAACGCCCGGTCCGCGATCACCTTCCCCCAGATCGAGGGCGGCCCCTTCGAGATCGGCAGCGTCACCATCCAGACCGGTGACATCTTCCTGCTGCTCGCCGCCCCCATCAGCATGGCGATCCTCGCCTACTTCGTGATGAAGACCCGCACCGGCCGCGGCATGCAGGCCACCGCGCAGGACCCCGACACCGCCAAGCTCATGGGCATCAACACCGACCGCATCATCGTGGTCGCCTTCGCCCTCGGCGCCGCCTTCGCCGCCGTCGGCTCCGTCGCCTACGGCCTCAAGTACGGCGAGGTCCAGTTCCGCATGGGCTTCATCCTCGGCCTGAAGGCGTTCACCGCGGCCGTCCTCGGCGGCATCGGCAACATCTACGGCGCCATGCTCGGCGGCCTGGTCCTCGGCGTCGCCGAAGCCCTCTCCACCGCCTACATCTCCGACATCCCCGGCATGGACCAGTTCGGCAGCCAGTCCTGGGCCAACGTCTGGGCGTTCGTACTCCTCATCCTCGTCCTCCTCGTCAGGCCACAGGGCCTGCTCGGCGAGCGCGTGTCGGACAGGGCGTGACACCGATGACCACACAGACCACCGCACCCCTGGCCACCGGCGAGACCACCGCCGCCGGCACCCCGACCCGCCTCGTGGGCATCCCCCCGCACCTCGGCCGCGCCCTCGCCACCGGCGGCGGAGCCCTCGCCATCGTCTCCACCTTCATGGCCTGGACGTGGACCTCCGCCTTCCCCGGCGACCTCACCGTCTACGGCTACCCCGGCGGCCTCCAGGTCCTCGTCCTCATCGGCGGCGCCCTCACCACCCTCCTCGGCCTGTCCTCCTACGGCATCAAGGGCCTGCGCTGGCTGACCCCCGCGGGCGCCGACAGCGCCCTCAAACTGGCCGCACTCGGCGCCTTCGCCACCGCCTGGTACACGATCATCGCGATCAGCACCAAGCTCGGCGGCGTCGTCAACCTGGAACCCGGCGGCTGGATCGCGGGCATCGCGACCCTCGTGGCCCTCCTCGGCGCCCTCTCCCTGCCCTACGCACGACCGGAGACCGAGCCCGGCGACCCCGACGACACCGGCTGGGACCAGTTCCGCCACAAGGCCCGCCAACAGCGGACCGTCGTCAAGGGGGCCTTCGCCTCCGGCACCGCCACCCCCGCGCGCCAGCTGCCCGCGTACGCCGAGATCCTGATCATCGTCGCCGCACTCGCCCTCGGCCTCACCGTCTTCACCTACGGCATCGGCACCGAGTACGACGAACTGTTCATCGGCTTCCTCATCACCGCCGGCTTCGGCTTCGGCGCAGCCGCCAAGGCCGGCCTCGTGGGCCGGATCTCGGCGCTCACCGCCAAGCACCGCAACGTGACGATGATCGGCGCGTTCGTCGCGGCCGCCGCCTTCCCCTTCACCCAGTCCGACGACCAGTACGCGACGATCGGCGTCTACATCCTGATCTTCGCCACCGTCGCCCTCGGCCTCAACATCGTCGTCGGCCTCGCCGGCCTCCTCGACCTCGGATACGTCGCCTTCCTCGGCGTCGGCGCCTACACCGCGGCCATGGTCTCCGGCTCCCCCTCCTCCCCCTTCGACATCCACCTGCCGTTCTGGGCCTCCGCCATCCTCGGCGCCGCCGTCGCCATGATCTTCGGCGTCATCATCGGCGCCCCCACCCTGCGCCTGCGCGGCGACTACCTCGCCATCGTGACGCTCGGCTTCGGTGAGATCTTCCGGATCACCGTCCTCAACATGGACGGCACCTCCGGCCCCGACATCACCAACGGCTCCAACGGCATCTCCTCGATCCCGAACCTCAACATCCTCGGGTTCGACTTCGGCCAGGAACACACCTTCCTCGGCTTCACCATCGCCCGCTTCGCCAACTACTTCCTGCTGATGCTCCTCATCACGCTGGTCGTGGTCGTCGTCTTCCGGCGCAGCAGCGACTCCCGCATCGGCCGCGCCTGGATCGCCATCCGCGAGGACGAGACCGCCGCCCTCGCCATGGGCATCAACGGCTTCCGCGTCAAGCTCATCGCCTTCGCCCTCGGCGCCGCCCTCGCCGGCCTCGCCGGCACGGTCCAGGCCCACGTCACCTACACCGTGACACCCGAGCAGTACCAGTTCGCCGCGGTCGTCCCGCCCAACTCGGCCTTCCTCCTCGCCGCGGTCGTCCTCGGCGGCATGGGCACCATCAGCGGCCCGCTCGTCGGCGCCGCACTGCTCTACCTCATCCCGTCCAAGCTCCAGTTCCTGGACGACTACCAGCTCTTCGCCTTCGGACTCGCGCTCGTCCTCCTGATGCGCTTCCGCCCGGAGGGCCTCATCCCCAACCGGCGCCGCCAGCTCGAATTCCACGAAGAGGCCGAAGCGCCCGCAGTGCTCAGCAAGGCAGGGGCCTGACCACCATGACTACCGACACCACCACCAAGGACACCGCCCCCGGCTCCAGCGCCGCCGGCGAGACCGTCCTCGACGCCCGCGGCGTCACCATGCGCTTCGGCGGCCTCACCGCCGTACGCAACGTCAACCTCACCGTCAACAGCGGCGAGATCGTCGGACTGATCGGCCCCAACGGCGCCGGCAAGACGACCTTCTTCAACTGCCTCACCGGCCTCTACATCCCCACCGAGGGCGAAGTCCGCTACAAGGGCCAGGTCCTGCCGCCCAAGTCCTTCAAGGTCACCGCGGCCGGCATCGCCCGCACCTTCCAGAACATCCGTCTGTTCGCCAACATGACGGTCCTGGAGAACGTGCTCGTAGGACGCCACACCCGCACCAAGGAAGGCCTCTGGTCCGCCCTCCTGCGCGGCCCCGGCTTCCACAAGGCCGAGAAGGCCTCCCGCGAACGCGCCATGGAACTCCTGGAGTTCGTCGGCCTCGACGCCAAGGCCGAACACCTCGCCCGCAACCTGCCCTACGGCGAACAGCGCAAGCTCGAGATCGCGCGCGCCCTCGCCAGCGAGCCCGGCCTGCTCCTCCTCGACGAGCCCACCGCCGGCATGAACCCCCAGGAGACGCGAACCACCGAAGAACTGGTGTTCGCCATCCGCGACCAGGGCATCGCCGTCCTCGTCATCGAGCACGACATGCGGTTCATCTTCAACCTCTGCGACCGCGTCGCCGTCCTCGTCCAGGGCGAAAAACTCGTCGAGGGCGACAGCGCCACCGTGCAGGGCGACGAGCGCGTCGTCGCCGCCTACCTCGGCGAACCCTTCGAGGACGCACCCGGCCAGGACGAGGTCGCCGAGGTCGAAGCCGCCGAAGCGAACGCCGAGCCCACGACGGACACCGTGCCCGGCAAGGAGAACGACCGATGACCGCACTGCTCGAAGTAGAGGACCTCCGGGTCGCCTACGGCAAGATCGAAGCCGTCAAGGGCATCTCCTTCAAGGTCGACGCCGGCGAAGTCGTCACCCTCATCGGCACCAACGGCGCCGGCAAGACCACCACCCTGCGCACCCTCTCGGGCCTCCTCAAGCCCGTCGGCGGCCAGATCAAGTTCAACGGCAAATCGCTCAAGAAGGTCCCCGCGCACGACATCGTCGCGCTCGGACTCGCCCACTCCCCCGAGGGGCGGCACATCTTCCCGCGCATGACCATCGAGGACAACCTCCGCCTCGGCGCCTTCCTGCGCAGCGACAAGCCCGGCATCGAGAAGGACATCCAGCGCGCCTACGACCTCTTCCCCATCCTGGGAGAGCGCCGCAAGCAGGCCGCCGGCACCCTCTCCGGCGGCGAGCAGCAGATGCTGGCCATGGGCCGCGCGCTCATGTCCCAGCCCAAGCTGCTCATGCTCGACGAACCCTCCATGGGCCTCTCGCCGATCATGATGCAGAAGATCATGGCGACCATCGCCGAACTGAAGTCCCAGGGCACCACGATCCTGCTCGTCGAACAGAACGCGCAGGCCGCGCTCTCCCTCGCCGACCAGGGCCACGTCATGGAGATCGGCAAGGTCGTCCTCTCCGGCACGGGCTCCGACCTGCTGCACGACGAGTCGGTCCGCAAGGCCTACCTCGGCGAGGACTGACCTCCCGCCGCACACGACGAGGCCCGCACCCCCTTTCCGTCAGGGGGTGCGGGCCTCGTCGTACAGCCCGCGTACGGCGCGGGGATCAGCCCTTCGCGGCCTTCTTCTCATCGGCGTCCTGGATGACCGCCTCCGCGACCTGCTGCATCGACATCCGGCGGTCCATCGACGTCTTCTGGATCCACCGGAACGCGGCCGGCTCCGTCAGCCCGTACGCCGTCTGCAGAATCGACTTCGCCCGGTCCACCAGCTTGCGCGTCTCCAGGCGGAGGGTGAGGTCGGCGACCTCCTTCTCCAGCTCCTTCAGTTCCGTGAACCGCGACACGGCCATCTCGATCGCCGGCACGACGTCACTCTTGCTGAACGGCTTCACCAGATACGCCATCGCACCGGCGTCCCGGGCCCGCTCGACAAGGTCACGCTGCGAGAAGGCGGTCAGCATCAGAACGGGCGCGATGCCCTCCTCGGCGATCTTCTCGGCGGCGGAGATGCCATCCATCTTGGGCATCTTCACGTCCAGGATCACGAGATCCGGCTGATGCTCCCGGGCCAGCTCGATGGCCTGCTCCCCGTCACCGGCCTCGCCCACGACGGAGTAGCCCTCCTCTTCGAGCATCTCCTTCAGGTCGAGACGGATCAAGGCCTCGTCCTCGGCGATGACGACACGGGTCGTCAGCGGAGGCACATGCGACTTGTCATCGTCGTCGGCGACGGGCTGGGGCGACTCGGGGGCGGTCACGGGGGGCTCCTTGTCCGGGGCAGGTACTGCTGACATGAGGGTACCTAGCTGCGATATGGTGGTCAGGCAGCGGGTCGAGGTAAACCTTCGATTCACGAGCCCCGGTAGCCCAATTGGCAGCAGGCAATGGATTCAAAACCCATACAGTGTCGGTTCGAGTCCGACTCGGGGCACTTTTCCTTTGATTCCAAGGTCACCATTCAGAAGCGGATGTTCACGTTCTCGTGAACGTCCGCTTTCTGCTGCATGCGGACGCGGCGAGTAACACAGAGTGGCCGCATGTACGACATCAGCACACGCAAGCGAGCACTCATGTTGGTCGTTCAGGGGCGCAGCCTCAACTCCGTGAGCCAGGAAACGGGCATCTCCCGAGCCGCCATCCGCGCCTGGCAACAACGCCTGGAACCCCTGCCTCGCATGGCGCCCACCGATCCAGGCCCACCAGCGGATGATGGCGCGTACTCCTATCTGCTGGGCCTCTACCTGGGCGACGGCTGCATCAGCGCCCACCCCCGCAGTGGCTACTACCTACGCATCGCCTGCGCCGACGCATGGCCCGGTCTCATGGAACAGTGCCGCGAGGCCATCACGAACGTACGCCCCGGTACCGGTGTCTACCTCCTCCAGAGGGAGGGCTGCACGATGGTCACCAGCTACTCCCGACACTGGCCCCTCCTCTTCCCCCAGCACGGCCCCGGCAAGAAGCATGAGCGCGCCATCGCTCTCGACCCCTGGCAGCAGGCCATCGTCGGCAACCACCCCTGGGACTTCATCCGCGGCCTCATCCACTCCGACGGCTGCCGCATCACCAACTGGACGACCCGCCTGGTCGGCGGTGAGCGCAAGCGCTATGAATACCCCCGTTACTTCTTCACCAACATGTCGGGCGACATCATCCGGCTCTTCACGGACACGCTGGACCGAGTGGGCGTCGATTGGAAACTTGCGAACGCCCGCAACGTCTCCATCGCCCGCAAAGCCTCCGTCGCCCTCATGGACACCCACGTAGGCCCCAAATACTGACCCCCTACTTCGAACCGCCGCCCTCCCCGATGCGGTGCACCCGCACCATGTTCGTCGTGCCCGCCACCCCCGGCGGTGAGCCCGCCGTGATCACCACCACGTCCCCCTTCCCGCAGCGGCCGTACCTGAGCAGCAGTTCGTCCACCTGGTCGACCATCGCGTCCGTGGAGTCGACCCGGGGCCCGAGGTAGGTCTCCACGCCCCACGTCACGCTCAGCTGAGAGCGCGTCGCCGGGTCCGGGGTGAAGGCCAGGAGCGGGATGGGCGAGCGGTAGCGGGAGAGGCGGCGGGCGGTGTCGCCGGACTGGCTGAAGGCGACCAGGAACCTGGCGTCGAGGAAGTCGCCGAGTTCGGCGGCGGCGCGGGCCATGGCGCCGCCCTGGGTGCGGGGTTTGTTGTGCTCGGTGAGGGGTGGCAGGCCCTTCGCCGGCAGCTCCGACTCCGCCGCCGCGACGATGCGGCTCATCGTGCGGACCGTCTCCACCGGGTACTTGCCGACGCTCGTCTCGCCGGACAGCATCACCGCGTCCGTGCCGTCGAGGACGGCGTTGGCGACGTCGCTGACCTCGGCGCGGGTGGGCCGGGAGTGGTGGATCATCGAGTCGAGCATCTGGGTGGCGACGATGACCGGCTTGGCGTTGCGTTTGGCGAGCTTGACAAGGCGCTTTTGGATCAGGGGGACCTGTTCCAGGGGCATTTCGACGCCGAGGTCGCCGCGCGCGACCATGATGCCGTCGAAGGCCGCGACGATCTCCTCGATGGCGGCCACCGCCTGTGGTTTCTCGATCTTGGCGATGACGGGGAGGCGGCGGCCCTCCTCGTCCATGATCTGGTGGACGCGTTCGATGTCCCGGCCGGAGCGGACGAAGGACAGGGCGATGATGTCGAAGCCGGTGCGCAGGGCCCAGCGGAGGTCTTCCTCGTCCTTGTCCGACAGGGCGGGGACCGAGACGGCGACTCCGGGCAGGTTGAGGCCCTTGTGGTCGGAGACGATCCCGCCCTCGATGACCTTGGTGCGGACGCGGGGGCCGTCGACCGCGGTGACTTCGAGGGTGACTTTGCCGTCGTCGACGAGGATGTGTTCGCCGGGGGTGAGGTCGGTGGCGAGGCCGGCGTGGGTGGTGCCGCAGCCTTCGCTGTTCCCGGTCGCGCCGTCCTCGACGCTGATGGTGAAGGTGTCGCCGCGTTCGAGGAGTACGGGGCCTTCGGTGAAGCGGCCGAGGCGGATCTTCGGGCCTTGAAGGTCGGCGAGGGTGCCGACGCTGCGGCCGGTCTCGTCGGCGGCCTTGCGGACGTGCTGGTAGCGCTCGTCGTGTTCGGCGTGGTCGCCGTGGCTGAGGTTGAAGCGGGCGATGTCCGTGCCGGCCTGGACCAGTGCCTTGATCTGGTCGTACGAGTCGGTGGCGGGCCCGAGGGTGCAGACGATCTTTGCTCGGCGCATGGTGCGAGCCTAGGGCTTACCGGCCGGTAGCGAGGTGGTGGGGGTTGACTACTCAACGGCCTTCGGGTGAGGGGTATTTGACAAGTAGTCATCAGAATCTGAAGGGGCCCCGGCCGGGTGGGGGCCGGGGTGTCCCGGGTGTCAGGTCACAGTCGTGGGGGCTGCATGGTGAAGCGTGCGTTGACCTGTGCGTAGACGTGTTGGCGTTGGGGTTCGAGGTCGAGGGGTGGGGCGTCGGTGTCGTCGGCGCTCTTGGCTCGGGCGGAGCGCATGAGGCCGCCGGGGGCTGCGGGGCGGAGGGGTTGGGGGGCTTCGGCGCCGATGTCGGCGAGTTCGACCAGGGCGGCGAGGGTGGTGCCGAGGGCTTCGGCGTATTCGCGGGCGCGCTGTACGGCTTCTTTCACTGCCTGTTGTCTGGCCTGTTTGTGGGCGGGTGAGTCGGGGCGGAGGGACCACCAGGGGCCGTCGACGCGGGTGAGGTCGAGGTCGGCGAGGCGGGTGGTGAGTTCGCCGAGGGCGGTGAAGTCGGTCAGGTCGGCGGTGATGTGGACGCGGCCGTGGTAGGCCTGGATGCGTTCGCCTCGGCCTTTCTCCTTGAGTTCGGGGGTGAGGGAGAAGGCGCCGGTCTCCAGTCGTTCGACGGCTTGGCCGTAGGTTTTGACGAGGTCGAGGACGGTGGTGTTGCGGCGGGTGAGGTCGTCGAGGGCGGCGCGCCGGTCCTTGCCGCGGGCGAGGACGGTGACTGTGATGCGGGCTATCTCGGGGTCGACTTCGAGGCGGGCTTCGCCGCGGACGGCGATGCGGGGTGCGTCGGGGGTGCCGTAGGGGACGGCTGCGGGTGCGGCTTCCTCTGCACTGGTGGTCATACGCCCCACTCTGTCACCGATGGCCTGGTGGCAGGGGTGCGCAGGTCACCAGATCGCAACCTGTGGGGTCTGTTGCGTGGGGGGTGGTGCGGGTCAGAATCTACGCGCGTCGTCACCTTTGGGTTGTGTTGCGTCGCCCATGGTCTACGCGCGTTGAGATCCGCCCGTTCCTCCGAGGAGTACCCGAGATGCCCTTGAACCGCCGGAAGTTTCTGAAGAAGTCGGCCGTGACCGGTGCGGGCGTTGCCATCGCCGGTTCGGCCATGGCTCCGAGCGCGCAGGCGGCGGAGGCGAAGGCCACCGGCCGGAAGAAGGACACCGACCGGTACAGCTTCACCGTGATGGGGACGACCGACCTGCACGGCAACGTCTTCAACTGGGACTACTTCACGGACAAGGAGTTCGACGACAAGGCGCACAACGACGTCGGTCTGGCGAAGATCTCCACGCTGGTGAACCGGATCCGCAAGGAGAAGGGCCGTCGGAACACGCTGCTCATCGACGCGGGCGACACCATCCAGGGCACGCAACTGTCGTACTACTACGCGAAGGTGGACCCGATCACCGCCAAGGGTGGTCCGGTGCATCCGATGGCGCAGGCGATGAACGCGATGGACTACGACGCGGCGGCGCTGGGCAACCACGAGTTCAACTACGGCATCCCGGTGCTGCGCAAGTTCCAGAAGCAGTGTCGTTTCCCGCTGCTGGGTGCGAACGCGCTGGACGCCAAGACCCTGCTGCCGGCGTTCCCGCCGTACAGCATGCACCGGATGCGTACGCCGCACGGGCCGGATGTGAAGGTGGCGGTGCTGGGGCTGACGAACCCGGGTATCGCGATCTGGGACAAGGCCAATGTGCAGGGGAAGATGACGTTCCCGGGTCTGGAGGAGCAGGCGGCGAAGTGGGTGCCGAAGCTGCGGTCGATGGGTGCGGACGTCGTCATCGTGTCGGCGCACAGCGGGTCGTCGGGGACGTCGTCGTACGGTGATCAGCTGCCGTACATCGAGAACGCGGCCGGGCTGGTGGCCGAGCAGGTGCCGGGGATCGACGCGATCCTGGTGGGGCACGCGCACACGGAGATCCCGGAGTACTTCGTCACCAACAAGGAGACCGGCAAGCAGGTCGTGCTGTCGGAGCCGTTGAAGTGGGGGCAGCGGCTGACGCTGTTCGACTTCGAGATGGTGTGGAGCAAGGGCTCCTGGAAGCTGGAGAAGGTCGGCGCGCAGGTTCTCAACTCCAACACGGTGGAGGAGGACCCGAAGATCGTGTCGATGCTCGTGGACGAGCACAAGGAGGTCGTGGCGTACGTCAACCAGATCATCGGGACGAACGCGGCGGAGATGACGTCGGTGGAGGCGCCGTACAAGGATGTGGCGATCATCGATCTGATCAACCACATCCAGGCGGACACGGTGAAGCAGGCGCTCGCCTCGACCGAGTACGCGTCGCTGCCGGTGTTGTCGCAGGCGGCGGCGTTCTCGCGGAGTGCGGTGATTCCGGCGGGGAACGTCACGATCCGGGATGTGGCGGGTCTGTACGTCTTCGAGAACACGCTGGAGGCGCGTCTGATGACGGGTGCGCAGATGAAGGCGTATCTGGAGTTCTCGGCGAACTACTTCGTGCAGACGGCGGCGGACGCGGTGATCGATCCGGCGAAGCTGACGAACGCGAACGGGACGCCGGACTACAACTACGACGCGGTGAGTGGTCTGTCGTACGAGATCGACATCGCGAAGCCGGCGGGGTCGCGCGTGTCGAACGTGCGGTTCGAGGGTGCGGCGCTGGCGGACGACCGGCAGTTCGTGTTCGCGGTGAACAACTACCGGGCCAACGGCGGCGGCAACTTCCCGCATGTCGCCGCGGCGAAGATGGTGTGGTCGAACTCGGACGAGATCCGTAACACGATGATCGCGTGGGTGAAGGCGAAGGGGTCGATCGACCCGGCGGCGTTCGCGTCGGTGGACTGGAAGCTGACGCGGAACGGTACGCCGGTCTTCTAGTACGGGAAGTACGGGACGGTGGGTGTCGCCGTCGTCGAGGTCGTCGCGGGTGCGGATGCGGGGTGGGTGGTCCGGGTCCGCGACGGCTGCGGCGGCGGCGATGCCTCGTTGTCGGCTAGCGCACGTCGACGAGCGGTGTGAGTGGGGTGCGGGTGCTCGCTTGCCGGGCGGCCGGGATCCGGGGCCCGGGTTCGAGGCCGAAGGTGGTGAAGGCGGTGCGGCTCGGCAGGGGGTAGGGCTCCTTCCCGGTGAGGGTGTTGAGGATGGTGGCGCTGCGCCAGGCGGCGAGGCCGAGGTCGGGGGCGCCGACGCCGTGGGTGTGCAGTTCGGCGTTCTGGACGTAGACGTGGCGGTCGGCGGCGGTGACGGACGGGTCGAGGATCATCCGGAAGTTCTCGTCGACGCGGGAGCGTTCGCGGCTGTCGCGCCGCATGTAGGGGTCGAGGCCGGCGAGGACGCGGTCGAGGGGGCGTTCGCGGTAGCCGGTGGCGAGGACGACGGCGTCGGTGGTGAGGCGGGAGCGGGTGCCCTGTTCGCCGTGTTCGAGGTGGAGTTCGACCTTGGTGGTGGCGAGCCGGCCGGCTGTGCGGACGTGTACGCCGGGGGTGAGGACGGCGTCGGGCCAGCCGCCGTCGAGGGTGCGGCGGTACAGCTCGTCGTGGATGGCGGCGATGGTGTCGGCGCCGATGCCCTTGTGGAGCTGCCACTGGGCGGCGACGAGCCGGTCCCGGGTGGGTTCGGTGAGGGCGTGGAAGTAGCGGGTGTAGTCGGGTGTGAAGTGTTCCAGGCCCAGTTTGGAGTACTCCATGGGGGCGAACGCCTCGGTGCGGCCGAGCCAGTGGAGCCGTTCTTGGCCGGGGGGCCGGTGGCGCAGGAGGTCGAGGAAGACCTCTGCTCCGGACTGTCCCGCGCCGATGACGGTGATGTGTCCGGCGGCGAGGAGGCGATCGCGCTGGTCGAGGTAGTCGGCGGCGTGGATGACGGGCACGCCGGTCGCTTCGACGAGTGGTTTGAGGGGTTCGGGGACGTGGGGTTCGGTGCCGACGCCCAGGACGATGTTGCGGGCGTAGGTGCGGGCGAGTGCTGTGGCCTGTCCGTCGGCGTCCAGTCGGGTGTGGTCGACCTCGAACAGGTCGCGTTCGGGGTTCCAGCGCACCGAGTCGACCTGGTGTCCGAACCGTAGTCCGGGGAGGTTCTCGGCGACCCAGCGGCAGTAGGCGTCGTACTCGGCGCGTGGGATGTGGAAGCGCTCGGCGAAGTAGAACGGGAAGAGGCGTTCGCGGGTTCTGAGGTAGTTCAGGAACGACCAGGGGCTCCGGGGGTCGGCGAGGGTGACCAGGTCGGCCAGGAAGGGGACCTGGACCGTGGCGCCCTCGATGAGCAGTCCGGGGTGCCAGTCGAAGCCGGGGCGCTGTTCGTAGAAGACGGCGTCGAGTTCGGTGAGGGGGTGGGCGAGGGCGGCGAGGGAGAGGTTGGCGGGGCCGATGCCGATGCCGACGAGGTCACGGGGGGCTTCGGGGTCGGGCTGGTCGTGGGGTGGGGGCGTGCTCATGCGGGGGTGTGTCCTTCGGGGAGGTCTGCGCGAGTCGTGGGTGCTGTGGCTTCGGTGGCCGTGGCGGCTTCCACGAGCTTCAGCAGGGTGGTGAGGTCGTCCGGCCGGGTGTGGGGGTTGAGCAGGGTGACCTTGAGCCAGAGGCGGCCGTCGAGTGCGGCGCGGCCTATGACGGCCCGGCCGTCGTGGAGGAGTCGGCGGCGTACGGCGGCCACGGCGTCGTCGGGGGCGCCGGTGGGCCGGAAGAGGACCGTGCTGATGGTGGGCCGGTCGTGGAGTTCGAAGGCGGGGTGGGCCTCGACGGTGGTGGCGAAGTCCTGGGCGAGTGCGCAGACCTGGTCGACGAGCCGGCCGATGCCGTGGCGGCCCAGGGTCTTGAGGGTGACGGCGATCTTGAGGATGTCGGGGCGTCGGGTGGTGCGCAGGGACCGGCCGAGGAGGTCGGGCAGGCCGGCCTCGGTGTCGTCGTCGGCGTTGAGGTAGTCGGCCCGGTGGCCGAGGACGGCGAGGTCGGGTGCGTCGCGTACGGCGAGGAGTCCGGCGGCTACGGGCTGCCAGCCGAGTTTGTGCAGGTCGAGGGTGACGGTGTGGGCGCGGGTGAGGCCGTCGAGGAGGGGGCGGTGCCGGTCGCTGAGGAGGAGGCCGCCGCCGTAGGCCGCGTCGACGTGGAGCCGGGCGCCGTGGGCGGCGCAGAGGTCGGCGATCTCGGGGAGCGGGTCGATGAGTCCGGCGTCGGTGGTGCCCGCGGTGGCGGCGACGAGGAGGGGGCCCGGGAGGTGGGTGAGGGCGTCGTCCAGGGTGGTGGGGTCCAGGGTGCCGGCCGGGCTGGGCAGGACGACGGGCTCGGGGAGGCCGAGGAGCCAGGCGGCGCGGGGCAGGGAGTGGTGGGCGCCCGCCGCGGTGACGAGCCGTACTCCGGGGTGGGCCTCGCGGGCCAGCAGGACGGCGAGCTGGTTGGACTCGGTGCCGCCGGTGGTGACCAGGGCGTCGGCGGCGCCGATCTCCTGGGCGAGTGCCCGGGTGACCAGCGCTTCGAGCGCGGAGGCGGCCGGGGCCTGGTCCCAGGAGTCGAGGGAGGGGTTCAGCACGGTGGCGGCGAGGTCCGCGGCGGCGGCCACGGCCAGGGGTGGTGTGTGGAGGTGGGCCGCGCACAGGGGGTCGGCCGGGTCGGCGGTGCCTGCCGCGAGGGCCCGGACCAGCCGGTGGAGGGCGTCCGGCTCGCCCTCGGCGGGCAGCGCCTCGCCGAGGGCCTGGCGTACCTGCGCCGCGACCGTCCGCGGGCCGCCGGCGGGGAGGGGGCCGCCCCGGGCCTCCGCGCCTTCCCGCAGGGCGTCGAGCACCGTGTCGAGGAGGGGACGGAGGCTGCCGGGACCGTGGGGTCCCGAGGCGAGGGGCGGGGTGGTCATGGATTCCTCCGGAGCACGGGGAACCCCATCTTGTACGCCGATCGGGTGCTGAGAGCGGAAAAGCCGTTGAATACAGCCGAAAGAGGGTACGGGGGCCTGCCCTCGACGGCAGCACGCCCCGAAGGGGGCGCGCCGCCGCTGCCCGTGACCGGTCCCTACGCCTCGCGTACCCGCAGCGCGCGCCGCAGGTCGTCCAGTTGGTCCACCAGTTTCCGCCGGAGCGCCGGGATCAGGTCGCCGTCCTGGAGGAACCGTTCCCCGAGGCCGAGGGTGTCCGGGTCGACCGCGTACACGGGGAACGCCCAGCGTCCCGCGGCTTCCGCGATCGCCGGTCCGCGCCGGGCGGCGAGGGCACCCGCGTCGGCCCAGTACCGCTCGACGTACTCCGTCAGCAGGTCCGCCTGTTCGGGCTGCCAGAACCCCTGGGCGGTGGCGGTGAACAGGTAGTTGGAGAGGTCGTCGCCGGTGAACATCGCCTCCCATGCGGCCTGTTTGGCCTCGGGTTCGGGCAGCGCGGCCCGGCAGCGGGCGGCGCCTTCCCGGCCGCTGGCGCTGGGGTCGCGTTCGAGTTCCTCCGCGATGGCTGCGGCGTCGACCGCGCCGAGGACGGCGAGGCGGCCAAGGACGCGCCAGCGCAGTTCGGGGTCGAGTTCGGGTCCGCCGGGGACGGTGCCGTCGGCGAGCCAGGCGGCGATGGTCTCGGGGTGGGCGGCGACGTCGATGAAGTGCCGTACGGCGGTGAGGCGCAGGCCGGGGTTGTCGCCGTCCTCGGTGCGGCGGATGAGGTCGCGGCACAGGGAGCCGAGGGTGGACAGGCCGGCGGCGCGCTGCTCGGGGGCGAGGTAGCGGTCGGCGACCTGGGTGGTGGCGAAGGAGAGGACGCCCTGGACGATGGCGAGGTCGGTCTCGCGCGGGAGGTGGGTGCGGGCGGCCTCCAGGTAGGCGGTGGGCGGGAGTTCGGCGTCGCGTACGGCGTCGCGCAGGGCGTTCCAGACGACGGCGCGGGTGAGCGGGTCGGGGAGGCCGCTGAGGTGGCCGGTGACGGCGGTGAAGGATTCGGGGTCGAAGCGGATCTTGGCGTAGGTGAGGTCGCCGTCGTTGAGGAGGAGGAGTGCGGGCCGCTTGCCGATGGGCTGGTCGGCGGTCTGGGGGAGGTCGAGTGCGAGGCGGTCGCGGAGGGTGAGGTGGCCGTGGTCGTCGCCGGGGTCCCGGTCGTAGACGCCGACGGCGATGTGGTGGGGGCGGCCGCCGGCGCGGTCGACGGTGAGGGTGTGGGTGCCGTCGGCGGCGCGGGTGATCTTCGGGGTGAGGGTGTCGACGCCGGTGGTGCGGAGCCAGGCGTCGGCCCAGGCGTGGACGTCGCGTTCGGTGGCGCCGGTGAGGTTGTCGATGAAGTCGGCGAGGGTGGCGTTGCCGAAGCGGTGGCGGGTGAAGTGGGCGTTGATGCCGGCGAGGAAGTCCTTCTCGCCCATCCAGGCGACGAGCTGGCGCAGGGCGGAGGCGCCCTTGGCGTAGGAGATGCCGTCGAAGTTGAGGAGGGCGGCGGCGGTGTCGTCGACGGCTTCGGGGGCGACGGGGTGGGTGGAGGGGCGCTGGTCGGCGTCGTAGCCCCAGGCCTTGCGGGCGACGCCGAAGTCGACCCAGGTGTCGGCGAAGCGGCTGGCTTCGGTGAGGGTCTGGTAGCCCATGTACTCGGCGAAGGACTCGTTGAGCCAGATGTCGTCCCACCAGCGGAGGGTGACGAGGTCGCCGAACCACATGTGGGCCATCTCGTGGGCGATGACCATGGCGCGGGTCTGGCGTTCGGTGTCGGTGACGGCGGAGCGGTAGACGAACTCGTCGCGGAAGGTGACGAGGCCGGGGTTCTCCATGGCGCCGGCGTTGAACTCGGGGACGAAGGCCTGGTCGTAGGAGTCGAAGGGGTACGGCTCCTCGAACTTCTCGTGGTAGCGGTCGTAGAGGGCGCGGGTGACGTCGAGGATCTCGTCGGCGTCGGTGTCGAGGTGGGGGGCGAGGGAGCGCCGGCAGTGGATGCCGAAGGGCAGGCCGCGGTGTTCGGTGCGCACGGAGTGCCAGGGGCCGGCGGCGACGGCGACGAGGTATGTGGAGATCGGCGGGGTGGTCGCGGCCCGCACGGTGCCGTCGTCCTGTCGCTCGGTGATGCCGTTGGCGAGGACGGTCCAGGCCTCGGGGGCGGTGACGGTGAGGTCGAAGACGGCCTTGAGGTCGGGTTGGTCGAAGGCGGCGAAGACGCGCTGCACGTCGTCCATGAACAGCTGGGTGTAGACGTAGGTCTCGCCGTCGGTGGGGTCGGTGAAGCGGTGCATGCCCTCGCCGGTGCGGGAGTAGCGCATGGCGGCGTCGACGCGCAGTTCGTGGGTGCCCGCGGTGAGGCCCTTGAGGGGGAGGCGGTTGCCGTCGAGGGTCCCGGGGTCGAGGGGTTCTCCGTCGAGGGTGACCGAGCGCAGTTCGGCGGGCTTCAGCTCGACGAAGGTGTCCGCGGCCTTTTTCTTCCCCCGTACGGTGAAGTGGATGACGGTACGGGAGTCGAAGGTCTCGTCGCCACGCGTGAGGTCGAGTGCGATCTCGTAGCGGTGGACGTCGAGGAGCCGAGCACGGGCTTGCGCTTCGTCGCGCGTCAGTACGGACATGAGGGACATGCTGCCTGATGCCTCAGGCCCAGGACAGGGGCGGGCCTGGTACGCGACCTATGTCCGGTCGTGTGCGCCGTGCGTCCGGCCGTTTGCGGCCTATGCCCGGTCGTTCGCGCCGTCGTGCTGTGCGGGGACGCGCCCCCGTTCGCGGCGGTGGTCGGCGGCGGACTCCAGGTTCTCGTGTTCCTTGAGGCGGGCGCGGAGGTCGCGGACCTCGCGTTCCAGGGTGTGGGCGCGGGCGTGGGCGTCGTAGAGGTAGCGGACCTTGGTGCGCAGGGCCCAGGGGTCGACGGGCTTCATGACGAGGTCGGCGACGCCGAGGCGGAAGGCGGCGGCGGTGAGGTCGGCGTCGGGGCCGAAGCCGGTGAGGAGGATGACGGGGATGTGCTGGGTCTGTTCGACGCCGCGCATGTAGTGGACGACGTCGAGGCCGCTGACGCCGGGCATGCGGACGTCGAGGAGGAGCAGGCCGACCTGGCCGCGGAGGACTTCCTTGAGCGCGGCGTCGCCGCTGGTGGCGCGTGTGAGGCGGTGGCCCAGCGGGGCGAGGGCGCTCTCCAGGGCGTACAGCGTGTCCTCGTGGTCGTCGACGATGAGGATCCTGGCTTCGGACGGCATGACCTCTCACCGCGTGTAGTCGTTCCCTGACAAGGAGTGCTCACGCAGGATGCCCCGTCGGCGGGCCGGTTGTCACTCCCCCATGTCCGGCGCTGCGCCGGTGGTGTCCGTCGTGGTCGCTGTTTCCGCTGTGCCGCTCGTGTCCGCTGTGCCGCCGTTCAGGGCGTCGTCCGCGATGCGTTCGTGGTGCCGGATGACCTCGGCGATGATGAAGTTCAGCAGCTTCTCCGCGAACGCCGGGTCCAGCTTGGCACTTGTCGCGAGTCCGCGCAGCCGGTTGATCTGTTGTGCCTCGCGGCCGGGGTCCGCGGGCGGCAGGTGGTGCGCGGCCTTGAGATGGCCGACCCGTTGGGTGCACTTGAAGCGCTCGGCGAGCATGTGGACGACGGCGGCGTCGATGTTGTCGATGCTGTCGCGCAGCCGGGTGAGTTCCGCCCGGACGTCCGCGTCGACCTCGGCGGCCGGCGCGGTCGCGGTCCTCGCGTCATCGGTGTGGCTGGTGGTCATGGTCGTCACCCTACGACGCCGTGGTGCGGCGCCCGCACCGGCCTAGAGTGGAACGTATCGAGGCGTCTTTGGGGGTACGGACGTGGCGGACGGCGGACCTGTCGAGCACGGCTACCCGCATCTGGACACCGTGCGGGCGTCGATCACCGCGCTGTACAAGCGTCTGTCCTACGACACGATCCAGCAGTTCGCCACCAGTGTGGCCCCGGTCGACGTGGCGTTCTGCGACAGCGACGATCTTCATCTCGGTGCGCAGCGGGTGGCGCGGGAGCTGGTGCGGCACTATCGGCTGCCGCAGGCCCGGATGGTCGTCGGCTTCCGGGAGATGACGCATGCGGCGAGTGTCGAACTGGCGGCGGGGCCCGAGTACTTCGTCGAACTCAACGACCGCTTCCGGACACATCGGCGGGACATCGGGGCGGCTCTCGCGCACGAGGTGATGCATGTCTATCTGCACCGGCTCGGGCTGTCCTTCCCCGGCACCCGGGAGAACGAGATCCTCACGGACACGGCGGCGACGTATCTGGGGGCGGGGTGGCTGCTGCTGGACGCGTACCGGGAGGATGCCGCGTCGTCGCAGAAGCTGGGGTATCTGACGCCGGAGGAGTTCGGGTACGTGCTGGCCAAGCGGGCGCAGGTGTTCGGGGAGGACCCTTCGGTGTGGTTCACCAGCGCGCAGGCGTACTCCGCGTTCGCGCAGGGCCGGGTGCGGGCTCTGCGGGACGGGCAGCAGCCGCCGCTGACGGCGGCGGGGTGGGCGGGGCGGCGGCGGTACGCGCGCGACCGGCGCCATGCGCAGGACCTGCCCTCGGGTTCGCCGGGGCCGGGGGTGCCGTACGCGTTCACGCCTGACGGGCGGGGGCCGTTGCGGGTGTCGTTCCCCTGCCCGACCTGTCATCAGCGGATCCGGGTGCCGGTGCGGGGGCGGGTGCGGGCGCGGTGCGGGTTGTGCCGGACGGTTCTGGAGTGCGACACGTAGGGTTTCGGTGCGCGCGCCGGAGGTGGGGGCCATGGATCAGCCGGTCCCGTACACCGGCCCGGGAGTCCGCGCCCGCGCCAGGAGCTTTCGTACGGTCTCCCCCGCCTCCTGCGGGGTCCAGCGGGCCTCCTTGTCCGTGGTGGGGCCCGGGTGCCAGCCCTCCATGGCGGTGATGCGGCCGCCTTCCGTCTCGAAGACCCGGCCGGTGACGCCCTCGCTCGCGGCGGAGCCGAGCCACACCACCAGCGGGGAGACGTTCTCCGGGGCCATGGCGTCGAAGGCGGTGCCGGGGGCGGGGGCGGCCATGGCTTCGGCGAAGGCGCCCTCGGTCATCCTGGTGCGGGCGGCGGGGGCGATGGCGTTGACCTGGACGCCGTAGCGGGCGAGTTCGGCGGCGGCGACGAGGGTGAGGCCGACGATGCCGGCCTTCGCGGCGCTGTAGTTGCCCTGGCCGAGTGAGCCCAGCAGGCCCGCGCCACTGCTGGTGTTGATGATCCTGGCGGCGGGGGTGCGGCCGGCCTTGGCCTCGGCGCGCCAGTGGGCGGCGGCGTGCCTCAGGGGGAGGAAGTGGCCCTTGAGGTGGACGCGGAGTACGGCGTCCCAGTCGTCCTCGTCGAGGTTGACGAGCATGCGGTCGCGCAGGAAGCCGGCGTTGTTGACGAGGGTGTCGAGTCGGCCGAAGGTGTCCAGGGCGGTACGGACGAGGCCGGCGGCGCCGTCGGTGGTGGCGATGTCCCCGCCATGTGCGACCGCCTCCCCTCCCTGCTCCCGGATCTCCGCGACGACCCGGGCGGCCGGGCTGTCGGGGTCCGGCGTGCCGTCGAGTCCGACCCCGAGGTCGTTGACGACCACCTGGGCGCCCTCGGCGGCGTACGCGAGCGCGTGCGCCCGCCCGAGCCCCCGTCCGGCGCCGGTCACGACCACGACACGCCCTTCGCAGAGCCGGTGCGCGCTGTTGCTCGTCACGGGTTCCCTCTCTCCGGGTCCTGGTCCTGCGGGTCCTGGTTTTGCGGGTCCTGGTTTTGCGGGTCCTGGTCTCCTGGGTTCTGACCGGCTGTCGGGTGTCCCCGGTCGGCGGACGGTCGTCCCCGGTCGGCCGTCGACGCGTCCAGGAAGGCCGGGCGTTCGCCGCCGCCGTGGACGTGGAGGGAGGCTCCGGTGATGTAGGCGGCCGCGTCGGAGGCGAGGAAGACCGCCGCGGCGCCGATGTCGGAGGGGGTGGCGAGGCGGCCGAGCGGGACCGTGCCGGCCACGGCGGCGATGCCCTGCTCGTCGCCGTAGTGGAGGTGGGAGAGTTCCGTGCGGACCAGGCCGAGGACGAGGGTGTTGACGCGTATCTCCGGGGCCCACTCCACCGCCATGGAGCGGGCCAGGTGTGCCAGACCGGCCTTGGCCGCGCCGTAGGCCGCCGAGCCGGGCGAGGGGCGGTCGCCGCTCACGCTGCCGATCATGACGATGGTGCCCCGGGCCCGCCGGAGGTGTCCGCGGGCGGCGAGGGAGACGGTCAGCGGGGCGACGAGGTTGAGTTCGACGACGCGCGCGTGGCGGCGGGCGTCGGCCTCGGCGAGGGGTCGGTAGGGGGTGCCGCCGGCGTTGTTGACGAGGACGTCCACGCGAGGCAGCTCGGCGAAGAAGCGGTGCACCGCGTCGGGATCCCGGACGTCCAGGGGCATGAACTCGGCTCCCTTGAGCGGCACTTCGGGCGGGCGTCGGGCACAGGTCACGACCTCGGCGCCGGCTTCGGCGAAGGCTCGGGCGATGCCCGCGCCGACACCGCGCGTGCCTCCGGTGACGACCGCGAGCTTCCCGCTGAGCCGCATCCGCTGCTACCTTCCACTCACGAGACGAACCTAACAAACGTTAGGTGGAAGGTAGCTGATGCGCCGATGAGTGTCTCCACCTCGTCCCCGGAAAAGGGAATTTCCGTCGTCATGGTCGACTACCCGCCGGTGAACGCGCTGCCGGTACGAGGCTGGTACGCACTGGCCGACGCCGTGCGCGGCGCGGGCCGCGATCCCGGGGTCCGGTGCGTGGTGCTGGCGGCAAAGGGGCGCGGGTTCAACGCCGGGGTCGACATCAAGGAGATCCAGGCGGCGGGCCCGGACGCGTTGATCGGCGCCAATCACGGCTGCGCGGAGGCCTTCGCCGCCGTGTACGAGTGCGAGGTGCCGGTGGTCGCGGCCGTGCAGGGCTTCTGCCTGGGCGGCGGAATCGGGCTGGTGGGCAACGCGGACGCGATCGTGGCCAGCGAGGACGCCACCTTCGGGCTGCCCGAGCTGGACCGGGGCGCGCTGGGCGCGGCGACGCATCTGGCCCGGCTCGTGCCCCAGCATCTGATGCGCGCGCTGTACTACACCTCGCGCACGGCGACGGCCGCCGAGCTTCGGGCGCACGGGTCGGTGTGGTGGGTCGTCCCCCGCCCCGAACTGCTCGGCGGGGCAATGGAATTGGCGCGGGAGATCGCCGCGAAGGACGGCCGGCTGCTCCGGCTGGCCAAGGCCGCCATCAACGGCATCGACCCGGTCGACGTCCGCCGCAGTTACCGCTTCGAGCAGGGCTTCACCTTCGAGGCGAACCTCAGCGGGGTGGCCGACGAGGTCCGCGACACGTTCGGGACGGCGGGGAGGGGTGGGAGCGGCGGGAGCGGCGGGAGCGGCGGGAGGGGCACAGGTGGGAGAGCCGGGGCGGCCGAGAATTGCGGACCGGCCGGGGCACGTGGGCAGGTCGCGGGGAGTACGGACGTGGAGGAGGGAGGAGCCGGGTGAGTGACAAGACGATGACCGCCGACGAGGCCGTCTCGCGGCTGGCGAGCGGAATGACCCTCGGCATCGGCGGCTGGGGGTCGCGCCGCAAGCCGATGGCCCTGGTGAGAGCACTGCTCCGGTCCGAGATCACCGATCTCACCGTCGTCTCGTACGGCGGACCGGACGTCGGCATGCTCGCCGCCGCCGGGCGGGTCCGGAAGCTGGTCGCCGCCTTCGCCACCCTCGACTCCATCCCCCTCGAACCGCATTTCCGCGCGGCGCGCGAGCGGGGCGCGTTCGAGCTGATGGAGGTCGACGAGGCGATGTTCATGTGGGGGCTGCGGGCCGCCGCGCACCGGCTGCCCTTCCTGCCGGTACGGGCGGGCATCGGCTCGGACGTGATGCGGGTCAACCCCGGCCTGAAGACGGTCACGTCGCCGTACGACGACGGCGAGACCTTCGTCGCCATGCCCGCGCTGCGCCTCGACGCCGCGTTCGTGCACGTCAACCGGGCCGACCGGCAGGGCAACGGCCAGTACCTGGGCCCGGACCCCTACTTCGACGACCTCTTCTGCGAGGCCGCCGACACGGCGTACGTCTCCTGCGAACGGATCGTGGACACGGCCGAGTTGACGAAGGACGCGCCACCCCAGTCACTGCTGGTCGGCCGCCATGTGGTGACCGGCGTGATCGAGGCCCCGGGCGGCGCGCACTTCACGTCGTGCGCCCCCGACTACGGCCGGGACGAGGCCTTCCAGAAGGCGTACGCGAGCACACCGTGGGCGGACTTCGCCGAGCGGTTCCTGACAGGGGACGAGCCCGCCTACCGGTCGGCCGTGCGGGCGTGGCACCAGGAGGGCTCATGAGCAGGGCAGCCGTCAGCGGTGTCACCCGCGCCGAGTACTGCGTGATCGCCTGTGCCGAGGCCTGGCGCGGCGCCGGGGAGATCCTCGCCAGTCCCATGGGGCTCGTCCCGTCCCTGGGCGCGCGCCTGGCCAAGCGGACGTTCTCGCCGGATCTGCTGCTGACCGACGGTGAGGCGCTGCTCGTCGGACTCGACGGCACCGTCGAGGGATGGCTGCCCTACCGGCGGCACCTGGCCCTGGTCACCGGCGGCCGCCGGCACGTGATGATGGGCGCGAGCCAGATCGACCGGTACGGCAATCAGAACATCTCGTGCGTGGGCGACTGGGCACAGCCGAGGCGGCAGCTCCTCGGGGTGCGGGGCGCGCCGGTCAACACCCTGAACAACCCGACCAGTTACTGGATCCCGAAGCACTCCCGACGGGTCTTCGTGGAGAAGGTCGACATGGTGTGCGGGGTCGGCTACGACCGCGTGGCCGAGCATCCGGCCGCCGCCCGCTACCACCACCTCCCGAGGGTCGTGTCCGACCTCGGGGTCTTCGACTTCGCGACCCCCGACCACGCCATGCGGCTGGTCTCGCTGCATCCGGGCGTCACGGTCGAGCGGGTCGAGGAGGCGACGGGCTTCGCGCTCGCCGTCCCGGACGAGGTGCCGTGCACCCGTGCACCGACCGAGGACGAGCTGAGGCTGATCCGTGAGGTGATCGACCCGGAGAACACACGCGCGCGGGAGGTGAACGGCTGATGCAAACGCCTCTGACCCGGCTTGTCGGCGTCCGCCACCCGATCGTGCAGACCGGCATGGGCTGGGTGGCCGGCCCCCGTCTGGTCTCCGCGTCGGCGAACGCGGGAGCCCTCGGCATCCTTGCCTCGGCGACGATGACGCCCCCGCAACTCCGGTCCGCCGTACGGAAGGTGAAGTCCCGTACGGACGGCGCGCCCTTCGGGGTGAATCTGCGGGCCGACGCGGGGGACGCGCGGGAGCGGGTGCGGATCATCGTCGAGGAGGGCGTCCGCGTGGCGTCGTTCGCGCTCGCGCCGTCGAGGGAGCTGATCGCCGAGCTGAAGGACGCGGGCGTGGTCGTGATCCCGTCCGTCGGTGCCCGGCGGCACGCCGAGAAGGTGGCGGCGTGGGGCGCGGACGCCGTGATCGTGCAGGGCGGCGAGGGCGGCGGGCACACCGGGGACGTGGCGACGACCGTACTGCTGCCACAGGTCGTGGACGCCGTCGACATCCCCGTCGTCGCCGCCGGCGGCTTCCACGACGGGCGCGGGCTCGTGGCCGCGCTGGCGTTCGGGGCGGCCGGGGTGGCGATGGGCACCCGGTTCCTGCTCACCTCGGACTCGACGGTGCCCGGGGAGGTGAAGGCCCGCTATCTGGCCGCGACGGTCAGGGACGTCACCGTCACGCGGGCCGTGGACGGGCTGCCGCACCGCATGCTGCGCACGGAGTTCGTGAGCGCGCTGGAGGCGTCCGGCCGTGCGCGCGCCCTCGTGCGCGCCGTGCGCCACGCGGCCGGGTTCCGGCGGATCTCCGGGCTGACCTGGCGCCGTATGATCCGCGACGGGCGCGCGCTGCGGCACGGCAAGGACCTCACCTGGAGTCAGGTCCTGCTCGCCGCCAACACGCCCATGCTGCTCAGGTCCGCGATGGTGGACGGCCGTACGGACCTGGGGGTGATGGCGGCCGGGCAGGTCGCCGGGGTGATCGACGACCTGCCGTCGTGCGCGGAGCTGGTGGAACGGATCATGAAGGAGGCGGAGGAGGCGCTGACGTCCCTGGGGCGACTCGACGCCCCTCGGTGACGGTCACGGACATCCGGTGACGGTCACGGACACGGTGAGACGGTGACGGTCACAGTGACAGACATCCGGTGACCGTCACGGCTGTTCGGTGACCGTCACGGCCTCTCGCCGACCGTCGCGGTCGTTCGAGGCTCGTCACAGCCGTTCGATGATCGTCACGTTCGCCTGCCCGCCTCCCTCGCACATCGTCTGGAGCCCGTACCGGCCGCCCGTGCGCTCCAGTTCGTGCAGGAGGGTCGTCATGAGCTTGGCGCCGGTCGCCCCCAGCGGGTGACCGAGGGCGATCGCGCCGCCGTTGACGTTGACCTTCTCCGGGTCGGCGCCCGTCTCCTTCAGCCAGGCCAGGACGACCGGCGCGAAGGCCTCGTTGATCTCGACGAGGTCGATGGCGTCGAGGGTGAGGCCGGTCTTCTTCAGGGCGTAGGCGGTCGCCGGTATCGGCGCGGTGAGCATACGGATGGGGTCCTCGCCGCGCACGGAGAGGTGGTGCACGCGGGCGCGCGGGGTCAGCCCGTGCTCCCGTACGGCGCGCTCGGAGGCGAGGAGGAGCGCGGCGGCTCCGTCGGAGACCTGGGAGGAGCAGGCGGCGGTGACGGTGCCGCCGTCGATGACGGGTTTCAGGGCGGCCATCTTCTCCAGGGAGGTGTCACGGCGCGGTCCCTCGTCGACGGTGACGTCGCCGTACGGCACGGTCTCACGCGCGAAGCGGCCCTCGTCGACGGCCCGCACCGCCCGCTGGTGGGAGCGCAGCGCGTACTCCTCCTGGTCGCGGCGGCCGATGCCCCACTTCGCGGCGATCATCTCGGCGCCCGCGAACTGGTTCACCGGCCGGTCCCCGTACCGTGCCCGCCATCCCTCGCTGCCCGCGAAGGGCCCCTGCGTGAGTCCGAGGGGGACGGCGGCCTGGCGGGAGGCGAAGGCGATGGGGATCATCGTCATGTTCTGGACGCCGCCCGCGACCACCAGGTCCTGGGTGCCGGAGAGCACGGCCTGGGCGGCGAAGTGGACGGCCTGCTGCGAGGATCCGCACTGCCGGTCGACGGTCGTGCCCGGTACCTCCTCGGGCAGCCCGGCCGCCAGCCAGCTCGTACGCGCGATGTCACCGGCCTGCGGTCCGACGGTGTCCAGGCAGCCGAAGACGACGTCCTCCACGGCGGCCGGGTCCACGCCCGCGCGCGCGACGAGCGCTTTGAGGGCATGCGCGCCGAGGTCGGCCGGATGGACCCTGCCGAGCCCTCCCCCGCGCCTGCCGACGGGCGTCCGGACCGCTTCGACGATGTAGGCCTCGGCCATGGCAACTCCCTTGGTGTCAAAGGTTGTTCACCGAATGTGTGTCAGGGCCCGGTGCGTACGGCGATCCCGTCCAGGACCATCGACAGGTACTGCCGGGCGATCTCCTCCGGGCTGTACTTTCCGCTGGGCTGGTACCAGGACGCGGCGACCCAGACCGTGTCGCGCACGAACCGGTAGGTGACCCTCGTGTCCAGGTCGGCCCGGAACTCTCCGCGCGCGACCCCGTTCTCCAGCGCGGTCAGCCACACCTTCTCGAACTTGGTCTGCGACTGCTCCAGGAAGGAGAACCGCCGTTCCTGGGCGATCAGCTGCTTCGACTCGTTCTGGTAGATCCGGACGGCGTCACAATGCCGCCCGATCGCCCGGAAGGACTCGGTGACCAGCGCTTCGAAGGTCTCCCGGGGGCCCGTTCCGGCGTCCAGGACGGCGTCGTACCGCTCCCAGAGTTCGTCGAGGAAGGTCCGCAGGATCTCCTCCAGCATCGCGTCCTTGGACTCGAAGTAGTAGTAGAGGCTTCCCGCGAGCATGCCCGCGTCGTCCGCGATCCGGCGCATGGTGGTGGCGTTGTACCCCTGGTCGGCGAAGACGCGGGCGGCCTTGTCGAGGAGTTCACGGCGGCGGGCGGGCGCGGCGCCGGGCGCCTGGGGGGTCTTCTTGGTCGGCACGCTGTTCGTTGTCCTTAGGGGTGCTGGTTGCTGACGGAGACGATCTCGCCCGTCATGTACGAGGAGTAGCCGGACGCGAGGAACACGATCACGTTGGCGACCTCCCAGGGTTCGGCGTACCGCCCGAAGGCCTCCCGCGCGGTCAGTTCGGCCAGCAGTTCGGGGGTCGTGACCTTCACCAGGTGCGGGTGCATGGCGAGGCTCGGTGACACGGCGTTGACCCGGACCCCGTACGCGGCCGCCTCGACCGCCGCACACCTGGTCAGCGCCATCACGCCCGCCTTCGCCGCAGCGTAGTGCGCCTGTCCGGCCTGGGCGCGCCAGCCGACGACGGAGGCGTTGTTGACGATCACGCCTCGCCCGCCTCCCTCGCCCCCACCGCCCTCCCGCATCAGCCGCAGAGCGGCCCTGGTGCACCGGAACGTGCCGTTCAGCGTCACGTCCAGCACCCTGGACCACTGCTCGTCCGTCATGTCGACGACATCCGAGGTACCGCCGAGGCCCGCGTTGTTGACGACGATGTCCAGCCCACCGTGCAACCGGGCCCCCGCCTCGAACAGCGCCCGCACCTGATCGTCGTCGGTCACGTCGCACGGCACCGCGTGGACGGACTCCGCCCCGAACTCGGCGACCAGCTCGTTCCTGTACTGCTTGAGCCGGCGCGTGTGGGCGTCGCTGATCAGTACGCGCGCACCCTCCTCCAGGAAGCGCCGTGCCGTCGCTCCGCCGATACCGGCGCCGGCGGCCGCGGTGACGACGGCGGTGCGGCCGGCGAGGAGGCCGTGGGCGGGAGGGTACGTCGGGGGGTCGACGTTGCTCATGGGGGCACGCTAACCTACCAAACACTTGTTAGGGAAGGCTTGACGTTCGTCAGGTACACCCACGCACCAACGCACCCACGCACCCACCACTCAGCCCGTCAGCGCCGACCAGGCAGCCAGGCCGCCGGCCGGCCGGGCAAAGAAGGGCGCCCCATGGACCTGGCCCATCCCCCCGCCGACGAGGCCTTCCGCGCCGAGGCCCGCGCCTGGCTGCGCGCCCATGTCCCACCCGAGCCGCTGCCCTCCCTGGAGACGGCGGAGGGCTTCGCCGCACACCGCCGCTGGGAGGCCGAACTGGCCGCCGACCGCTGGTCGGTGGTCGACTGGCCGGCCGCGTACGGCGGCCGTGACGCGGGCCTGCTGCGGAGACTGGTCTTCGAGGAGGAGTACTACGCGGCGGGCGCCCCGGGCCGGGTGGGCCAGAACGGCATCAGCCTCCTCGCCCCGACCCTCTTCGACCACGGCACCCAGGAACAGCGGGCCCGCGTACTGCCCCCGATGGCCTCCGGCGAGGTGGTGTGGGCGCAGGCCTGGTCGGAGCCCGAGGCCGGGTCGGACCTCGCCTCGCTCACCTCCAGGGCCGTGCGTACCAACGGGGGCTGGCTGCTGACCGGGCAGAAGACCTGGTCCTCGCGGGCCGCCTTCGCGGACCGGGCGTTCGGCCTGTTCCGCAGTGAGCCGGGCGCCCCGCAACCCCATCAGGGCCTGACGTATCTGATGTTCGACCTGCGTGCACCGGGCGTGACGGTCCGCCCGATCGGCCGTCTGGACGGCAAGCCCGCCTTCGCCGAACTCTTCCTCGACGACGTGTTCGTGCCGGACGAGGACGTGATCGGCGAGCCCGGCCGGGGCTGGCGCATCGCCATGTCCACCGCCGGCAACGAACGCGGCCTGACGCTCCGCCCCCCGGGCCGCTTCCTGGCCTCCGCGGACCGGCTGCTCGGCCTGTGGCGGGCCCAGGGAAGCCCGGCGTCCGCCCGCGACCGGGTGGCGGACGCGGTGATCGGCGCCCGCGCCTACCAGCTGTTCACCTACGCGGCCGCCTCCCGCTTCCTGGAGGGCGCGCCGGTCGGCCCGGAGTCCAGCCTGAACAAGGTCTTCTGGTCCGAGCTGGACCTGGAGCTGCACGAGACGGCGCTCGACCTGCTCGGCGAGGAGGGCGAGTCGGCGGACACCGACTGGTCCGAGGGCTATGTCTTCGCCCTGGCGGGCCCGATCTACGCCGGCACCAACGAGATCCAGCGCGACATCATCGCCGAACGCCTCCTCGGCCTGCCGAAGGGCCGCCGCTGATGCCTGATCCCCTCCTGAAGGGCCGCCACTGATGCGCTTCCTCCTGGACACCGAGCAGCGGGCGTTCGCCAAGTCGCTGGACGCCATGCTGACGGCGGCCGACACCCCCTCGGTCGTACGGGCGTGGGGGCAGGGCGAGCACCGGGCCGGGCGGGCGCTGTGGTCCCGGGTGGCGGAGGCCGGGGTGTTCGCGCTGGCGGCGCCGGAGGCGTACGAGGGGGTCGGCCCCCTTCCCGTCGAACTGGCCGTGGCCTTCGTGGAACTGGGGCGGCACGCGGTGCCGGGCCCTCTCGTGGAGACGGCGACCGCGGCGGTCCTCCTGACCTCCCTCCAGGACCCGAACCCGGCAGCGCGCCTGCTCCCGGCGCTGCTGTCCGGCAGGGCGATGGCCACGGCGGCACCGGCGCCGGGGTCGTACGCGCTGGACGGGGACGCGGCGACGATTCGCCTCTCGCTCGACCGGGACAGGGGCGAGCTGCGCCTCTCCCCCGGCCACGGCCCCGTCCGCCCCTCCCTGGACCCGGCCCGCCGTCTGACCCCCCTCTCCCCCGGCGGCGAGCTCCTCCCCACGACCCCGTCCTCCCTCACCCATGCCCTCACCTGGGCCCGTGTGGCCGTGGCCGCGCAAGCCCTCGGCGTGGGACTCGCACTCCTGGACAGGACGGTCGTGCACGTCCGCCGGCGCACCCAGTTCGGCGTGCCGATCGGCTCGTTCCAGGCGGTGAAGCACCGGCTGGCGGACGCGAAGGTGGCGCTGGAGTTCGCGCGTCCGCTGGTCTTCGGGGCGGCGGTCACCCTGGACCCGGCGGATGCGGCGGCGGCCAAGGTGATGGCGTGCGAGGCGGCGTACGCGACCGCGCGCACGGCGCTGCAGCTGCACGGCGCGATCGGATACACGGCGGAGTACGACCTGTCCCTCTGGCTGACCAGGGCGCGGGCGCTCCGGACGGCCTGGGGCACCCCGGCCGAGTGCCGCGCCGCGGTGCTCGGCGCCGGTCGCCTCCGCTGATTGCCCGGGGCGCCCTCAGGCGACGATGCCCTCGGCCCGAGCCGCCGCCAGCCACTTCGGGAACTCCCCCACCAGCCGGTCGTACAACTCGCCGTCGGAGACGGTCCGCGGATCCGAGCCGGCGTGGAAGAAGCCGGCGTTGTCGACGACACGCTTCCCCGGGACGGCCAGGTCGTCGAGCCGGCGCAGGAAGTCGAACTGCCTGCTGTCGGGGTCGCCGAAGCCGATGAACCGCCAGAAGAGGGGGAGGCGGGCGGCTTTGCACAGGTACCGTTCGGCGGCGAGCCTGCTGGTGGGCCCGCCGTCCGTCTGGAACACCACGAGCGCCGGGTCCTCGGCGCCACAGTCGAGGTAGTGGTCGATGACGGCGTCCATGGCCAGGTGGTAGTCGGTCTTCCCCATGTGCCCGAGCCCGGCCACGATGCGATCGATCCGGCCGTGGTGATCGGCCAGGGTGATCTCCGTGACCGCGTCGATGCCGGTAGAGAAGAAGACGACCGGCACGCTGCCGTCGTCGTCGAGTTGCGCGGACAGCCCGAGCACCCGGTCGGCGAGGGCCTGCACGCTGCCGTCCTTGTAGTAGGGCCGCATGGACCCGCTGTGGTCGATCACGAGATAGACGGCGGCCCGCTGTCCCCGCAGCCCGTGCCGGTCGAGGCAGGCCCCGGCCGCCTTGTAGAGGTCCACGAGGGCGGGGGCGGTCTCCAGCATCTTGGTGAGACTGATCGCGGACATACGGCGGTCCTCCTGACCTCAAGGCGCTGCGGCAGCCCCGAGGTTAGGGCACTCCCCCTGTCCCCTCTGTCCTGATCGTTCGCTATTTTGTTCGCCGCCGTCCTCACCGGCTCGTCATCAGCCCCGCACCCCCAAGGAGCCGGCCGTGGAACCCGAGTCCCCGTCGTCGTCCGAGCCCGTCGTCACCACCTGCTACCGCCACCCGAAAGTGGAGTCGTACGTCCGCTGCACGCGCTGCGAACGGTTCATCTGTCCGGACTGCATGCGCGACGCGGCCGTGGGCCACCAGTGCCCCGAGTGTGTGAAGGAGGGCGCGAGAGGGGTCCGGCAGGCCCGCACCGCCTTCGGCGGCCGGATCTCGGCCGTCCCGCTGGTGACGTACGTCCTGATCGGTCTGAACGTCATGGCCTACGTCGCCGAACTGCTCCGCGAGCAGGTCGTGGACGACTTCGCGATGCTCGGCCGGGGTCTGCTCGGCCCGGACGGGCTCCACTACGTCTGGCAGAGCGCCTACCCCGCCGACTTCCACCTCGAAGGCGTGGCCGACGGCGAGTGGTACCGCCTGCTCACCGGTGCCTTCCTCCATCTCCCGCCCACCGAGGGCACGTTCGGCATCCTCCACATCGTGATGAACATGGTCACGCTGTGGAACGTCGGCAGGATCGTCGAGGCCCAGCTCGGCCGCGCCCGTTACCTCGCCCTCTATCTCCTCTCCGCTCTCGGCGGCTCCGTCCTCGTGCTCCTCCTGGCGCCCGACACCAGCACGGTCGGCGCCTCCGGCGCGATCTTCGGCGTGTGCACCGCGTACTACGTCCTGGCCCGCCGCCTGGGCGCCGACGCGGCCGGGCTCAACCGCTTCATGGCCGGTCTGCTGGTGTGGCTGGTCGTCTCGGCGGTCGTGACGTCCTGGCAGGGGCACCTCGGCGGCCTGCTGACCGGCGGTCTGACCGCCCTGGCGTTGGCCTACGCGCCTCGGGACCGGCGGCGGGTGCTGGTGCAGGCGGGGGCCTGCGCGGCGTTGGCGGCGTTGTTGGTGGTGGCGGCGGTCCTCAGGGTCGCGGCGATGACGGCCTGACCGGGCGGCGGCCACCGGGCGGCGGCCCCGCTCCCTGCGAGCCGAGCCGCCTCTCCTGCTCAGCCCCGCTCCCGTCGGTCCCCGGACGTGCGACAGCGCCTGCCCAGTCGTCCGGTCGGGGACTGGCGGGCAGGCGCCGTCTGTGTTCCGTACGCCGTTGTACGGGACGTGTGGGGAGGTCCGGGGATCAGACCATCAGCGAGCGGTCCGTCGGCCGGATCGGTGCCGGCAGTTCGCTCGCGCCCGTCAGGAAGCGGTCGCAGCCCCGGGCCGCGGAGCGGCCCTCGGCGATCGCCCAGACGATGAGGGACTGGCCGCGGCCCGCGTCACCGGCGACGAACACACCCGGCACGTTGGTCTGGAAGTCGGCGTCGCGGGCGATGTTGCCGCGCTCGTCGAGGTCCAGGCCGAACTGGTCCACGAGACCGTTCTCGCGGTCCGTGCCCGTGAAGCCCATGGCCAGCGTCACCAGCTGGGCGGGGATCCTGCGCTCCGTGCCCGGCTTCGGGGTCAGCCTGCCGTCGATGAACTCGACCTCGGTGAGGTGCAGGAACTGGACGTTGCCGTCCTCGTCGCCCTCGAAGTGGGTGGTGGAGACGGAGTAGACCCGCTCACCGCCCTCCTCGTGCGCGCTCGTGACCTTGTAGAGCATGGGGAAGGTCGGCCACGGCTGGTTCGCGGCACGGTCCTCGCCCGGCTGCGGCATGATCTCCAGCTGCGTCACGGAGGCCGCGCCCTGCCGGTGGGCGGTGCCCACGCAGTCCGCGCCCGTGTCGCCGCCGCCGATGACCACGACGTGCTTGCCCTCGGCCGTGATGGGGGGCGTCACGAAGTCGCCCTCCTGGACCTTGTTGGCCAGCGGCAGGTACTCCATGGCCTGGTGGATGCCGGCCAGTTCGCGGCCGGGGACCGGGAGGTCACGGGCGGTGGTGGCGCCCGCGGCGATGACGACGGCGTCGTACCGCTTCTTCAGGTCCGTGGCCTTGAGGTCGCGGCCGATCTCGATGCCCGTACGGAAGCGGGTGCCCTCCGCGCGCATCTGCTCGATGCGGCGGTTGATGTGCCGCTTCTCCATCTTGAACTCGGGGATGCCGTAGCGGAGCAGACCGCCGACGCGGTCCGCGCGCTCGTACACCGCGACCGTGTGACCGGCCCGCGTCAGCTGCTGGGCGGCGGCCAGACCCGCCGGGCCCGAGCCGATGACCGCGACGGTCTTGCCGGACAGGCGCTCCGGGGCCTGGGCCGCGACGTCGCCGCTGTCCCACGCCTTGTCGATGATGGAGACCTCGACGTTCTTGATGGTGACGGCCGGCTGGTTGATGCCGAGCACGCACGCCGACTCGCACGGGGCCGGGCACAGCCGCCCGGTGAACTCCGGGAAGTTGTTCGTGGCGTGCAGCCGCTCCGACGCCGCCGCCCAGTCCTCGCGGTAGGCGTAGTCGTTCCACTCGGGGATGAGGTTCCCGAGCGGACAGCCGTTGTGACAGAACGGGATGCCGCAGTCCATGCAGCGGGACGCCTGCTTCGAGATGATCGGGAGCAGCGAACCCGGGACGTAGACCTCGTTCCAGTCCTTCAGGCGTACGTCGACGGGGCGGGACTTGGCGACCTCGCGCCCGTGGTTCAGGAAGCCCTTCGGGTCAGCCATTGATCGCCGCCTCCATCATCTTCTCGGTGATCTCGGTCTCGGAAAGACCGGCCTGCTCGGCGGCGGCCTTGGCGGCGAGCACTGCCTTGTACGTGCTGGGGATGATCTTGCTGAAGCGCGCCACGGCGACGGGCCAGTCGGCGAGCAGCTTCTCGGCGACCGTGGAGCCGGTCTCCTCGGCGTGGCGGCGCACCACGTCGTGCAGCCACTGCTTGTCGGTGTCGTCGAGGGCCTCGACGGCACCCAGGTTGCCGACGTTGACGTTGTCGCGCTCCAGGTCGATGACGTAGGCGATGCCGCCGGACATACCGGCCGCGAAGTTGCGGCCCGTCTCGCCGAGGACGACCGCGTGGCCGCCGGTCATGTACTCGCAGCCGTGGTCGCCCACGCCCTCGGCCACCACCAGGGCGCCGGAGTTGCGGACACAGAACCGCTCACCCGTACGACCGCGGAGGAACAGTTCGCCGCCGGTCGCGCCGTAGGCGATGGTGTTGCCCGCGATGGTCGAGAACTCGGCGAGGTGGTCGGCGCCCCGGTCGGGACGGACGATCACCCGGCCGCCGGAGAGACCCTTGCCGACGTAGTCGTTGGAGTCGCCCTCCAGGCGCAGCGTGACACCGCGCGGGAGGAAGGCGCCGAAGGACTGGCCCGCCGAGCCGGTGAAGGTGATGTCGATGGTGTCGTCGGGCAGACCCGCGCCGCCGAACTTCTTCGTCACCTCGTGGCCGAGCATGGTGCCGACCGTGCGGTTGATGTTGCGGACCTTGATCTGGGCGCGGACCGGCTGGGCGTCGGTGGCGTCCGAGGCGGCCAGCGCGTCGGCCGCGAGCTTGATCAGCTCGTTGTCGAGGGCCTTCTCCAGGCCGTGGTCCTGCTCGATCACCTGGTGGAGCGCCGCGCCCTCGGGCAGCTCGGGCACGTAGAAGAGCGGCTCCAGGTCCAGGCCCTGCGCCTTCCAGTGGTCGACCGCGCGGGTCACGTCGAGCGTCTCGGCGTGGCCGACGGCCTCCTCGATGGAGCGGAAGCCCAGCTCGGCGAGGATCTCGCGGACCTCCTCGGCGATGAACTCGAAGAAGTTCACGACGTACTCGGCCTTGCCGGAGAACCGGTCGCGGAGCACCGGGTTCTGGGTGGCGATGCCGACCGGGCAGGTGTCCAGGTGGCAGACACGCATCATGACGCAGCCGGAGACGACCAGCGGCGCGGTCGCGAAGCCGAACTCCTCGGCGCCGAGGAGCGCGGCGATGACGACGTCACGGCCGGTCTTGAGCTGGCCGTCGGTCTGGACGACGATGCGGTCGCGCAGGCCGTTGAGCAGCAGCGTCTGCTGGGTCTCGGCGAGGCCCAGCTCCCAGGGACCACCGGCGTGCTTGAGCGAGGTCAGCGGGGAGGCGCCCGTACCGCCGTCGTGGCCCGAGATGAGGACGACGTCCGCGTGCGCCTTGGAGACACCCGCGGCGACCGTGCCGACACCGACCTCGGAGACCAGCTTCACGTGGATCCGCGCCCGCGGGTTCGCGTTCTTCAGGTCGTGGATCAGCTGGGCCAGGTCCTCGATGGAGTAGATGTCGTGGTGCGGCGGCGGGGAGATGAGGCCCACGCCCGGCGTCGAGTGACGCGTCTTGGCGACCCACGGGTAGACCTTGTGGCCGGGCAGCTGACCGCCCTCGCCGGGCTTGGCGCCCTGGGCCATCTTGATCTGGATGTCGTCCGCGTTGACCAGGTACTCGGAGGTCACGCCGAAGCGGCCGGAGGCGACCTGCTTGATCGACGAGCGCCGCGCCGGGTCGTACAGACGGTCCGGGTCCTCGCCGCCCTCACCGGTGTTGGACTTGCCGCCCAGCTGGTTCATGGCGATGGCGAGGGTCTCGTGCGCCTCCTTGGAGATGGAGCCGTACGACATGGCGCCGGTCGAGAAGCGCTTGACGATCTCGGAGACCGGCTCGACCTCGTCGACGGAGATCGGGGCGCGGCCCTCCGTCGCCTTGAAACCGAACAGGCCGCGCAGCGTCATCAGGCGCTCGGACTGCTCGTTCACGCGGTCCGTGTACTTCTTGAAGATGTCGTAGCGGCGCGTGCGCGTGGAGTGCTGGAGGCGGAAGACCGTCTCCGGGTCGAACAGGTGCGGCTCGCCCTCGCGGCGCCACTGGTACTCGCCGCCTATCTCCAGGGCGCGGTGGGCCGGCGCGATGCCGCTGGCCGGGTACGCCTTGGCGTGGCGGGCGGCGACCTCCTTGGCGATGACGTCGATGCCGACGCCGCCGATCTTGGTGGCCGTGCCGTTGAAGTACTTCTCGACGAAGTCGTCCGCGAGGCCGACGGCCTCGAAGACCTGGGCACCCCGGTAGGAGGCGACGGTGGAGATGCCCATCTTCGACATGACCTTGAGGACGCCCTTGCCGAGGGCGTAGATCAGGTTGCGGATGGCCTGCTCGGCCTCGATGTCGGACAGGAACGTTCCGGCACGGACGAGGTCCTCGACGGACTCCATCGCCAGGTACGGGTTGACGGCCGCGGCGCCGAAGCCGACGAGCAGGGCGACGTGGTGGACCTCGCGGACGTCACCGGCCTCGACCAGCAGGCCCACCTGGGTGCGCTGCTTGGTGCGGATGAGGTGGTGGTGGACGGCCGCGGTGAGCAGCAGCGACGGGATCGGCGCGTGCTCGGCGTCGGAGTGGCGGTCGGACAGGACGATCAGCCTGGCGCCGTTGTCGATGGCGGCGTCGGCCTCGGCGCAGATCTCCTCGATGCGCGCGGCGAGGGCGTCGCCGCCGCCGGAGACCCGGTAGAGACCCGACAGCGTGGCGGCCTTCATACCGGGCATGTCGCCGTCGGCGTTGATGTGGATGAGCTTGGCCAGCTCGTCGTTGTCGATCACCGGGAAGGGCAGGGTGACGCTGCGGCACGACGCGGCGGTCGGCTCCAGGAGGTTGCCCTGCGGGCCCAGCGAGGAGCGCAGGGAGGTGACGAGCTCCTCGCGGATGGCGTCCAGCGGCGGGTTGGTGACCTGCGCGAACAGCTGGGTGAAGTAGTCGAACAGCAGCCGCGGACGGGCGGACAGCGCGGCGATCGGCGAGTCCGTGCCCATGGAACCGAGCGGCTCGCCGCCGGTCTTGGCCATCGGCGCGAGGATGACGCGCAGCTCCTCCTCGGTGTACCCGAAGGTCTGCTGACGGCGGGTGACCGAGGCGTGGGTGTGCACGATGTGCTCGCGCTCGGGCAGGTCGGAGAGCTCGATCTCGCCGGCCTCCAGCCACTCCGCGTACGGGTTCTCCGCGGCGAGCTGGGCCTTGATCTCGTCGTCCTCGATGATGCGGTGCTCGACGGTGTCGACGAGGAACATCCGGCCGGGCTGCAGGCGGCCCTTGCGGACGACCTTGGCGGGGTCGATGTCGAGGACGCCGACCTCGGAGCCGAGGACGACGAGGCCGTCGTCGGTGACCCAGTAGCGGCCGGGGCGCAGGCCGTTGCGGTCCAGGACCGCGCCGACCTGACGGCCGTCGGTGAAGGTGACGCAGGCCGGGCCGTCCCAGGGCTCCATCATCGTGGCGTGGAACTGGTAGAAGGCGCGGCGGGCCGGCTCCATGGTGTCGTGGTTCTCCCACGCCTCCGGGATCATCATCAGCACGGAGTGCGGCAGGGAGCGGCCACCGAGGTGGAGCAGTTCCAGGACCTCGTCGAAGGACGCCGAGTCGGAGGCGTCCGGCGTACAGATCGGGAAGATCCGGTCCAGGGTCTCCTGCGAACCGAAGAGGTTCGAGGCGAGCTGGGACTCGCGGGCGACCATCCAGTTGCGGTTGCCCTTGACCGTGTTGATCTCGCCGTTGTGCGCGACGAAGCGGTACGGGTGGGCCAGCGGCCACGACGGGAAGGTGTTCGTGGAGAACCGGGAGTGCACGAGCGCGATCGCGGAGGCGAAGCGGCGGTCGGACAGGTCCGGGAAGAAGGGCTCCAGCTGGCCGGTGGTCAGCATGCCCTTGTAGACGATGGTCCGCGCGGACAGCGAGGGGAAGTAGACGTCGACCTCGCGCTCGGCGCGCTTGCGCAGCACGAAGCTCTTGCGGTCGAGGTCGATGCCCGTGGCGGGCGTGGCCGAGCCGTCGCTGACGAAGACCTGACGGAAGGAGGGCATCGTGGAGCGGGCCGTGGCACCGAGCAGCCCGGGGGCGACGGGCACCTCGCGCCAGCCGAGGACGGTCAGGCCCTCGTCGGCGGCGATGGCATCGATCCGGGCCACGGCCTCGTCGGCGCCGTGCTCGGGCAGGAAGGCGATACCGACGGCGTAGGAGCCGGCCTCGGGCAGCTCAAAACCGGCCACCTCGCGGAAGAAGGTGTCGGGGACCTGCGAGAGAATGCCGGCGCCGTCACCCGAATCGGGCTCCGAACCGGTCGCCCCTCGGTGCTCCAGGTTGCGAAGAACCGTGAGC
The DNA here is from genome assembly GCF_000383595.1 of Streptomyces bottropensis ATCC 25435. NCBI lineage: Bacteria > Bacillati > Actinomycetota > Actinomycetes > Kitasatosporales > Streptomycetaceae > Streptomyces > Streptomyces bottropensis. Next base: position 6,575,150 of record NZ_KB911581.1, read on the forward strand.
GCCTGCTCGACCAGCGCATGGCTCGCCTCGCCGGTGAGGGTGGCCACGAAGCCGACGCCGCAGGCGTCGTGCTCGTTGCGGGGGTCGTACATACCCTGCGCGGCAGGGCGAGCATCCATGAAGGACCACTTCTGGCCGTTCGTGGAGTGCTGGGACGGCTGGCGCGGCGTACGCATCGGCTCTCCCGTCGTCGTCATCTGGCTGGGGGCACCTCCCAGGCCCTTGAGGCTCTGGGGGAGCGTGTGCCGAGGGACGACGTTGGCCCTCTGCGAAAGTGCAAAATTTCGTGCAGGTTACATGATGGAGCGGTTCTCGGGAAGCGGATACTTCGTCCCAACATGCGGACGCCACGGGCGCGGAGGGGTGCACCGCACGCGGTGGCGTGAACTGGCTTCGACAGGCGTGACCAGGGGGTCGACCGGACAGATCGATGTCGGCAGACCGGGGGGGGCGCAGAAGGCGTCGTCGCCACTGCTTTCAGTTGCTAGGCAGGCGTCATTGCCTGCGGCGCTTACGGCTCATGCCCAGCGGTTAAGCATTCGAAACCGCCTGGTAACGCCTACTTATGCGGTCCCACGCATACGTAGCCATCCGATTCATCATACGGCCGCTCCGATCAGGCTGCCCAGGGCGTACGTCACACCCGCCGCGGCACCCCCGAGCGCCAGCTGCCGCAGGCCGCTGAACCACCAGGTCCTGGCCGTCACCCTGGCCACCACCGCCCCGCACCCGAAGAGTCCCAGGAGCGCCACCAGCACGGCGGGCCAGAGCGCGCCGGCGCCGAGCAGGTACGGCAGTACGGGCAGCAGGGCGCCCAGCGCGAAGGAGCCGAAGCTCGACACGGCGGCGACGGCGGGCGACGGGAGGTCGCCGGGGTCGATACCCAGTTCCTCCCGGGCGTGGATCTCCAGCGCCTGCTCAGGGTCGCGCGAGAGCTGGCGCGCGACCTCTCGGGCGAGTCCCGCCTCGACCCCACGGCTCTCGTAGAGCGCGGCCAGCTCCTGCTCCTCGTCCTTGGGATGCTTGCGCAACTCCCGCCGCTCGACGTCGAGTTCGGCCTCGACGAGTTCCCGCTGGGAGGCCACGGAGGTGTATTCGCCGGCGGCCATGGAGAAGGCTCCGGCGGCGAGCCCCGCGAGCCCGGCGACGACGACCGCCTCCCGGCCGGCCGAACCGCCCGCGACACCGGTCATCAGGGCCAGGTTCGACACGAGCCCGTCCATCGCCCCGAACACCGCGGGCCGCAGCCAGCCGCCGTTCACGTCCCGGTGGGTGTGGTTGTCACGGTGCGCCTCGTGCAGCGCGGCCTCGGTGTCGATGATCGCCACGGTCAAGCCCCTTTCCTCACGTCGAACGTACGCTCGGAAAATTGCTTCTGCCAGCAAGGAAGGCCGTACTTACCTGGGCACTCACCCGGGCCGACGACTGTTCGAGAAACCCCCGCCGCTCATTCGTACAGGGCACCGCACAGATGTCGACCGGGTGATACGAGGGCGTTCCGGCAGCCGGTGGGGTGCCCGGTGTGGCAGAGATCTTCACAGCGGAAGTCTTCGGTCTCCACATCGTCGGATCTCCGCATCTGCAGATCTTCAGAGCGGATCGACCGCCCGCCGGGCCCGAGCTGCCCACCGGGCGGGAAGGGCCCCAAGGCCAGACCTGCCCTCAGGGCCAGAGAGGCGCCATATGCCTTCCATCGCCTGCATTCCTTCGGTACCGGCGCCGGGGGACGCCGCCGATCTGCGCGAGCGCGCACGCGGGGCCATGCTCGGGCTCGCTGTCGGGGACGCGCTGGGGGCGCCCGCCGAGAACATGAAACCCTCCGAGATCCGCGCACGCTGGGGGCGCATCACGGGGTACGTGGCCGAGCACCCCTCGGGCACGGACGACACCGAGTACGCCATCTTCTCCGGGCTGCTGCTGGCCCGGCACGGCTCGGCGCTCACCGTCACGCATGTGGAGACGGCCTGGCACCAATGGATCGCGGACCGGGACGAGGGCCCCTTCCGGGGCGCCGGCTTCAGCGAACGCGGCACCCTGGAGAACCTCCGCCGGGGCCTCGCCGCCCCCATCTCCGCGCAGCACCGGCACGCCTGGAGCGACGGACTGGCCATGCGCGCGGCCCCCTTCGGCGTCTTCGCCTCGGGCCGCCCGGCGGAGGCAGCCCGTCTGGTCGCCGTCGACGGGTCGGTCAGCCACGACGGCGAGGGCATCTACGGCGGCCAGGCGGTCGCGGCCGGGGTGGCGGCGGCGATGGCGGGCGCCCCCACGATCGCCGTGGTCGCGTCGGCCCTCGCCGTGGTCCCGGACGACTCCTGGACGGCCCGGTCCCTGCGCCGGGCGGTCGCGGTCGCCCACCGCGGCGAGCGCGCGGTCCGCTCCGCCGTGGTCATCGGCGGCTATCCCTGGACCGACCTGGCCCCCGAGGCCGTCGCCCTCGCCTTCGGCGCCTACGCGGCGGCCGACGGCGACTTCACCGAGTCGGTGCTGACGGCGGTCAACATGGGCCGCGACGCCGACACGACCGCCGCCGTCGCCGGCGCGCTGGCCGGGGCGACCCGGGGCGCGTCCTCGATCCCGCCCGAGTGGGCGGCGGCCATCGGCCCGGCGCGAGGCAGCTGCCTTCCCTCCATGGCCGGCCACCACGTCCTCGACGTGGCCGAACTCCTGGTCCCCGGCGAGGGCGGCAAGTGGGCCACCGCCACCGCGAGCCCCCTCCCCCACGACGAGCGCCCCCCGACCGCCTTCACCCTGGCCCCGCCCACCCGACCGGAGACCCTCTCATGACCCCACCGACACCGTGGGACGAGACAACACCCACGGCTCCCTCGACGGAGGACGACGACACGCGGCGCACGGCGACGCCGACGGGTACACCGACGGGTACGCCGACGGCGGACGAGGAGCTCGCGCTCACGCCCGCGCACACGCCGCGCGACGAGCCCGCGCTCACGCCCGCCCACCCGCCGCACGAGCACCCCGGGACGGGGTCACCCACCCCCACCCCCGAACCCGCGGTCACCGTCGCCGTCGGCGAGGTCCCCGCGCAGGGGCCGCCCGCCCCCGACGACGAGATTCGCACGCACCGCGCGGGCGGCCGGACCGACCCGGCCGCAGGCGCGGCCGAGGACGATATGACGCCGCGCCCCCCGCGGGGCTCCCGCATCGAGGGCCTCCTGCTCGGCCTCGCCGCGGGCGACGCCGCCGGCTGGCCCGCCGCCCGGCACCGGGCCGCCCGCATGCCGGAGTGGACCCGCCGTCTCACCCGTGAGCTGGACACCTTCGCCGAGCAGAACGCCACCACCACCCTCCCGGTCCCCATCGCCCTCAACCAGCCCCCCGAGCCCCTGCGCCTCGGCCCCTCCGACGACGCGGAATGGGCGGCCTTCGCCGCGGAGGCCCTGCTGCGCGCCGGCGACGCCGCCGCCCTCGGCGACCTCAGCCTGGAACGCCGCACCCGCGCCTCGATCGACCTCTCCTGGAACGCCGTGGCCAGCGAGATCGCCGCAGCCGCCGAACGCGCCCCCGAGGTCGAGTCCGCCGTGCTCCCGCTGCGCGCCCGTATCTCCGTGCGCGCCGGCCTCGGCAACCTGGCCACCGGCCTGCGCCCACCGGCCACCGGCCACGACAACCCGCACTACTTCGACGACGCGGCCTGCGTACGGGCCTGCGTGCTCGCCGCGGCCCACCCCGGCGACCCCCGACGCGCCGCCGATCTCGCCGAGTTCGACGCCCGCTACACCCAGGACGGCGACGGCGTGCACGGCGCACGCGCGATGGCCGCCGCGCTCGCGCTGGCGCTCGTCGGCGCGAACGTCGACGACTGCGCGGCGGCGGCCCTGGCCGAACTCCCCGCCGAGACGGAGATCGGCCGCAACGCCCGCCATGCCCTGGACCTCGCCCACCGCCACAGGGAAGAGGGAACTTTCGCTCTGGTCCCGCTCCTGGAGCACCAGATCGTCGACCACGTCTACAGCTACGGCATCGCCGCCGCCGAAACCGTCCCCGTGGCACTCGCCCTGGCCACCGCCGCCGAGGGCCGGATCGCCGAGGCGGTCCCCGCCGCCGCCTGCCTCTCCCGCGTCGCCGACTCCGCCCCCGCCCTCGCCGGCGCCCTGACCGGCGCGCTCGGCGGCGCCGCCGCCATCCCCGACTCCTGGCGGAACGCCTGCCGCACCCTCTCCGGGTGCGCCCTCCCCCGCCTCACCGGCACCGATCTCGTACACCTCGCCGAACTTCTCGCAACCACGGAACTCGCCACCCCCGGAGGATGATTCGGGCATGACGCCCTCGAAGGAACCCCCCACCGCAGTGACCCTCGAAGAACGCATCACCGGCGCCCTGGTCGGCGCCGCCGTCGGCGACGCGCTCGGCGGCCCGGTCGAGGGCTACAGCCCGGAGCAGATCGCCGAGCGCCACGGCGGCCGCGTCCATGGCGTCGTCGGCCCCTGGAACGGCGACGACTGGCGCACCGCCCGCCCCATCGCGCCGTACCACAAGGGCGACGGCCACGTCACCGACGACACCCTGATGACCCACGCGCTGATCCGGGTGTACGACCGCGTACGCGACCACCTGGACGCCTACGCCGTCGCCGAGCACCTGGTGCCCGACATGATGACGACCCCGCGCTGGATCCCCGAACTGGAGGCGGAGGCCCTCCCCCTGCAGCGGGTCTTCCTCGCCGAGAAGTGGCTGGTGGCCCGGATCCACTACGGCCACGTCGACCCGCGCGAGGCCGGCACCGGCAACATCGTCAACTGCGGCGCCGCGATGTACATGGCCCCGGTCGGCCTCGTCAACGCGGCCGATCCGCCCGGCGCGTACGCCGAGGCGCTCGACATCGCGGGCGCCCACCAGTCGTCGTACGGCAGGGAGGCGGCGGGCGTGTTCGCGGCGGGAGTCGCGGCGGCGTGCACGCCGGGCGCGACCGCCGAGTCGGTGATCGAGACGTGCCTGGCCCTGGCGAAGGACGGCACCCGCGCGGCGATCGAGGCCGTGTGCGAAGTGGCCGCCCCCCTCAGGGACTTCGAGTCGGCGCTCCGGCCGCTCCGCGAGGCGGTGGCCCCGTTCGACACGGTCGGCCCGGACTACCGCGCCCCCTCGCTGGGCGCCCGCCGCCCCTCCCGCCTGCACGCCATCGAGGAACTCCCCATCGCCCTCGGCATGTTGCTGGTGGCCCGCGGCGACTACCGCCACGCGGTCCTGGGTTCGGTGAACTACGGACGCGACTGCGACTCGATCGCCACGATGGCGGGTGCCCTCGCGGGCGCGCTGGGCTCGGAGATCCCGTCCGACTGGGCCAAGACCGTGGCGGAGGCCAGCCGCCTGGACCTGCACGCGCCGGCCACGACCCTGGCGGAGGTCGCCCGCCGGATCCACGCGCAGGACGTACGCCGCCGCCGGGCCCACGAGTCCGCCTTCGCCGCGCTGGCCTCGATCCGGTGACCCCCCTGGCCCCCCTCCGTCTCACCTGGGTCCAGCCGGAGGATCTTCTCGGTCACGAACTCCACCAGGCGGTACAGGACGGCCGTGCGCCCTCGGCCGTCGCGGCCCGCTGGCGCGCGGCCGGCGGCCCCCCGGCGCCCCTCCGCGCCGGCGCCTCCCCCCAGCGGGTCTCCCGCTACCTGCGGCAACTCGCCGAGGACCTGCTGGACGAACTGGCGGACCTGCCGAGCGGGTTGCGGGAGGTGGAGCCGACGGACCTGAGCGGGATCAAGGCGCTCTGCCCGAACTGGCCGGCGCCCCCGTCCGCCCCCGGCGCCCCGCCCGCACCACCCCGCCCCACCCCGGCCGCGTACCTCCCCCGTCTGGAAGCCGCCTGGCTCGGCCGCGCCGTCGGCTGCCTCCTCGGCAAACCCGTCGAGAAGCTCCCCCTGTCCGCGATCCGCGCGCTCGCGAGGGCCGCCGGCAACTGGCCCCTCACCACCTGGTTCACCGCCCGCGGCGTCCCCGCGGAACTCCTCACCGCCCACCCCTGGAACCGTCGCTCGGCCCCCACCTCCCTCGCCGAGAACATCGACGGCATGCCCGAGGACGACGACCTCAACTACCCCCTGCTGAACCTCCTCCTACTCAGCCGCCACGGCCGCGACTTCACCACCACCGACGTGGCCACGCTCTGGCTCGCCGAACTCCCCGCGGGCCGCACCTTCACCGCCGAACGCGTCGCCTACCGCAACCTCCTCAGCGGCGTCGAGCCCCCGCACACCGCCCGCCACCGCAACCCGTTCCGCGAATGGATCGGCGCCCTGATCCGCGCCGACGTCCACGGCTGGACCAACCCCGGCGACCCGGCCGGCGCGGCCGAACAGGCTCACCGCGACGCCACCCTCACCCACACCGCGAACGGCGTCCACGCGGCGATGTTCGTCGCGGCCACCATCGCGGAAGCGGCCACCGGCACCCACGACATCCACCACTGCCTGCGCACCGGCCTCACGGTCGTGCCCCCGGACTCCCGCCTGGCGAAGGCGATCCGCCACGCCCTGCGACTGGCCACCGCCCACCGCGACTTCGACACGGTCGTCGACGAACTCCACGCCACCTACGCCGACCACCACTGGGTCCACGTCCTGCCCAACACGGCCCTGCTCACCGCCGCCCTCACCCACGCCGACGGCGACTTCACGGCCTCCATCTGCCGCGCGGTGTCCGGCGGTTGGGACACCGACTCCAACGGCGCGACGGCGGGCAGCATCGCCGGCCTGCTCGCCGGCTCCCCGGACGCGCTCCCCGAGCGCTGGACGGCCCCCCTCAAGAACCGCCTGGCCACCTCGATCGCCGACTTCAACGGCACCGGCTTCGACACCCTGGCCCACCTCACCCTCCGGGAGATCCCCCACCCATGACCGAGGCGTACGACCCCCCGCTCTCCCACCTCCGCGTCCTCGACCTCGCCACCCTCTTCGCCGGTCCCCTCGCCGCCACGATGCTCGGCGACTTCGGCGCGGAGGTCATCAAGGTCGAGCACCCCACGAAGCCGGACCCGTCCCGCGGCCACGGCCCCTCGAAGAACGGCGTGGGCCTGTGGTGGAAACTGCTGGGCCGCAACAAGCGCACCCTGACGCTGAACCTCTCCACCCCCGGCGGCCGGGACACCCTGCTGCGCCTGGCCGCCACCGCCGACGTGGTCATCGAGAACTTCCGCCCCGGCACCCTGGAGAAGTGGGGCCTCGGCTGGAAGGAACTGTCGACGGTGAACCCCCGCCTGGTCCTCGCCCGGGTCACCGGCTTCGGTCAGTTCGGCCCGTACGCGCACCGCCCCGGCTTCGGCACGCTCGCCGAGGCGATGAGCGGCTTCGCCGCGATCACCGGCGAGCCGGACGCCCCACCGGTCCTGCCCCCCTTCGGCCTCGCCGACTCGATCGCGGGACTGGCGACGGCGTACGCGGTGATGACCGCCCTCGCCGCGCGTGACCGGACCGGCGAGGGGCAGACGGTCGACATGGCGATCATCGAGCCGATCCTCACCGTCCTCGGCCCCCAACCCCTCTGGTACGACCAGCTCGGCCATGTCCAGTCCCGCACCGGCAACCGCTCCGCCAACAACGCTCCCCGCAACACCTACCGCACGGCGGACGGCTCCTGGGTGGCCGTCTCCACCTCCGCCCAGTCGATCGCGGAACGGGTGATGCGCCTGGTCGGCCGCCCCGAGCTGATCGACGAGCCCTGGTTCGCGTCCGGGGCGGAGCGGGCCCGCCACACTGACGTCCTGGACGAGGCGGTCGGCGCGTGGATCGCCCGCCGCACCCGCGAGGAGGTCATCGATGTGTTCGAGAAGGCGGAGGCGGCCGTCGCCCCGATCCAGGACATCACCGACGTGATGGCCGACCCCCAGTACCGGGCCCTGGACACCGTCACCACCGTGGACGACCCCGATCTCGGACCGCTGCGCATGCAGAACGTCCTCTTCCGGCTCTCCGACACGCCCGGCTCGATCCGCTGGGCGGGCCGCGCCCACGGCGCCGACACGGACTCGGTCCTCACCGAACTGGGCCTGTCGGACACGGACATCGAGACCCTCCGCAAGGAGGGCGCCCTGTGAACCCCATCCCCCTGACCTGGCTGTACGCCCCCGGCGACCGTCCGGAGGTGGTCACCAAGGCCCTGGCCTCCGGCGCGGACGTGGTGATCGTGGACCTGGAGGACGCGGTGGCCCCGGAGCGCAAGGCCTACGCCCGCGCGGCCACGGCCGACCTGCTCTCGGCCCCGCCCCCCGTGCCCGTCCACGTACGGGTGAACGCTCTGCACACCCCGGACGCCGAACAGGACCTCAAGGCCCTCTCGCCCCTGCTCGGCCTGTCGGGGCTCCGCCTCCCGAAGGTCACCTCCCCCGCCGAGGTCACCGCCGTCGCGGAGGGGACCGCTCACGCGGAAGGGGGCCCGATCCCTCTGTACGCCCTCCTCGAATCGGCCCTGGGCGTGGAACGCGCCTACGACATCGCCACCGCGCATCCCGCGCTGCGCGGCATGGCGCTGGGCGAGGCGGACCTCCGCGCCGACCTGGCCGTCCACCACGACCGGGCCCTCGACTGGCCCCGCTCCCGGGTGGTCCTCGCGGCGCGCGCGGCGGGCCTCCCCTCACCGGCCCAGTCGATCCACCCGGACATCAGGGACCTCGAAGGCCTGGCCGTCTCCTGTGCGCACGGCCGCGCCCTCGGCTTCCTGGGCCGCGCCGCCATCCACCCCCGCCAGCTCCCGGTCATCGAGCGCGCCTACGCCCCCACCCCGCAGGAGGTGGAATCGGCCGAGGAGACCCTCAGAGCCGCGACCACCACCCCCGGCGCCCAGGCCCTCCCCGACGGCCGCTTCGTCGACCCGGCCGTGGTGGCCGCCGCCCAGAGAACCCTGACCTTGGCCAACCGCCCCACCAGACACTGACACCCACGTGCCGCGTGGTTCCCCGCGCCCCGACGCCGTTCAGACTCGCGGGGTCGGCGTCCAACCTGCCGGGGCCGAGGCCTCCGGCCCGCAGGCCTGGTTCTTCAGGGGCGCCGGGAACTGCGCGAGAAGCCCCATCGAAGCCGCAGCAGCCCCGAACCCAAAGCGCCCACCCGCCCCCTTAGGGGCAGATGGGTGCTCGAACAACTACGGGTCAGCTCTTCTCCGCGGACTCGGCCTTCTTCCCGACCACGGGGTCGGAGACTTCCGCATCCTTCTTCTTCTCGACGTCCTCGACGCTCTTGTCCTCGACGCTCTTGCCCTTGACGCTCTTGGCGTCCTTGACGTCGTCGACATCCTTCGCGTCGGTCTTCCCCGAGGCCTCCGCCGACTCCGAGTCCCCGTCGTCCTTCCGGTCCACCGCGGCGGCGCCCTCGTCCCCGTTCCCGTCGGAGACGCCCGGCTCGACGACCTCTTCCCGCCCCGGCCGCTTCCGCGCCGACAGGACCAGATAGATCACCGCGAGGACGAAGACGAGCAGCGCGGTCCAGTTGTTCAGGCGCAGCCCGAGGATGTGGTGGGCCTCGTCGACCCGCATGTACTCGATCCAGAACCGCCCGACGCAGTACGAGGCGACGTACAGCGCGAACGCCCGCCCGTGCCCGAGGGTGAAGCGACGGTCCGCCCAGATGACGAGGAGCGCGACGCCGATGCACCACAGCGACTCGTAGAGGAAGGTCGGGTGGTACGTGCCCGGCAGCCGTCCGTCCGTGGAGGAGGTGATCTCCACGGCCCACGGGAGATCGGTCGGCTTGCCGTACAGCTCCTGGTTGAACCAGTTGCCCCACCGCCCGATCGCCTGCGCGAGGGCGATGCCGGGCGCGACGGCGTCGGCGTACGCGGGCAGCGGGATCCCGCGCCGGCGACAGCCGATCCACGCACCCACCGCGCCGAGCGCGATCGCGCCCCAGATACCGAGCCCGCCCTCCCAGACCTTGAAGGCGTCGACCCAGTCACGGCCCTCGCTGAAGTACAGCTCGTAGTCCGTGATCACGTGGTAGAGCCGCCCGCCGACCAGGCCGAAGGGCACGGCCCAGACGGCGATGTCGGCGATCGTGCCGGCCTGTCCGCCCCGGGCGACCCAGCGTTTGTTGCCGAGCCAGACGGCTACGAAGACACCGATGATGATGCAGAAGGCGTAGCCGCGCAGCGGGACGGGACCGAGGTAGAGCACCCCGCGCGACGGGCTGGGAATGTAGGCAAGTTCCATGGCAGGGTCGACGCTACCCTGTCGGGCCCGGCCGACGGCGGGCGGCCCGGCAACGGGTCCATAACGCCGTGTCACCTCTGGCGCGACGCCTCACCGCCCCCGGCAGCCCCTCGGCTCACACGCCGCTCTCACCCTTTTGCCCTCGCCTCCACCATCTGCTTCAGCTTGGCGGGGGTCATGGACTGGTCCGCGTAGATGTTGGTGCCGTTGAGGAAGACGCTCGGCGTGCCGGAGAAACCGCCCTTCTGGAACGCCTCGTTCGACTTGGCGACCCAGCTGTTGTGCTTGCCGTCCTCGACGCAGGTGCGGAAGGGCGCGGTGTCCAGTCCGTCCACCTTCTTCGCCAGGTCGAGGAGCTTGGTCTCGTCGGCGAAGTCGTCGTTCGTCTCGGGCGGCTGGTTCTCGTAGAGCACGTCGTGGTAGGCCGGGAAGCTGCCCTCGTTCTGTGCGCAGGCGGCGGCGTTGGCGGCCTTGCGGGAGCCGCTGCCGCCCATGTTCCCGTCGATCAGGGTGGCGAGGTGGTACTCGACCTTCAGCTTTCCGGCCTCGGTCAGCTCGTGGATCGTGGAGCGGTAGGCGTCCTCGAAGGACTTGCAGGCCGGGCAGCGGAAGTCCTCCCACACCGAGAGGGTCGACTTCGCGCCGGGGTCCCCGACGGGGATCGCGAGGCTGTCCTCGCCGTTGGCCCCCGAGGGGGCCACGACCGGGCCCGCGCTGTCGGCGTCGTCCTTGCCCGCGTTCGCCGCCACGACGCCGATCACGGCGGCCAGGCCCAGCACGCCCAGCACCGAGGCACCCACGATCAGGACCTTGCGGCGCTTCTCGGCGGTCTTCTGCTTCTCGCGCTCCTCCGCCAGCCGTTCCCGGGCGGTGCGCTTTCCCTCACGGTTCTTCTCGCTCACATCCCGCAGAACGAACCGGGGAGGCGCACCGCGCCTCCCCGGTCCCACTTCCACCCGTTCGAGTGAGCGTTCTGCCCGTTACGTCCGGTCGGCCCCGTACGACAAACGGGTGAACGTCACGCGCCCCGGCGTACGCCCTTCGCGAGGTCGCCCGCCAGCTCGCGCACGGCGTCCAGACCGGCCGCCTCGTCGGGAGCGTCCAGCATCCGCTTCACGAACGCGGAGCCGACGATCACGCCATCGGCGAACCCGGCGACCTCGGCGGCCTGCTCGGCGTCGGAGACGCCGAGCCCGACGCAGACCGGCAGGCCCGAGCCCGTGGCCCGGGTGCGTTCCACCAGGTCCTGGGCCTGCGCGCCGACCGACGCCCGGGTACCCGTGACCCCCATCAGCGAGGCGGCGTAGACGAAGCCGCTGCCCGCCGCGGTGATCTCGGCGAGCCGCGCGTCCCTGCTGCTGGGCGCGACGACGAAGACCGTGCCGAGCCCGTGCTTCGCGGCGTGCTCCCTCCACAGCGCCGACTCCTGGACGGGCAGGTCGGGCAGGATGCAGCCCGCGCCGCCCGCCTCCGCCAGCTCGGCCGTGAAGCGCTCGACGCCGTAGCGGTCGATGGGGTTCCAGTACGTCATGACGAGGACGGGCTTCCCGGTGGCCTCGAAGGCCTCCCGGACCGTCCGCATCACGTCGGCGATCTTGACGCCGCCGCGCAGGGCGATGTCGTCGGCGGTCTGGATGACGGGTCCGTCGAGGACCGGGTCGCTGTGCGGCAGCCCGACCTCGACGACGTCGGCGCCGCCCTCGAAGACGGCCTTGATGGCGGCGATGCCGCCGTCGACGGTCGGGAACCCGGCCGGCAGATAGGCGATGAGCGCGGACCGGCCCTCCGCCTTGGCGGCGGCGAGGGTGTCGCTCAACAGCTGGATGTTGCCGCTCACTTGGCGTCCCCCTCGATCTCGGCGAGATCGGCCGCGTCGGCCGCGACCTCGGCGTCGGTGTCGTACAGGCCGAAGTAGCGCGCGGCCGTGTCCATGTCCTTGTCGCCGCGCCCGGACAGGTTGACGACGATCAGCCCGTCCTTGCCCAGTTCCCTGCCGACCTCCAGGGCGCCGGCGAGCGCGTGGGCGCTCTCGATCGCCGGGATGATGCCCTCGGTGCGCGACAGCAGACGCAGCGCCTGCATGGCCGCGTCGTCGGTGACCGCGCGGTACTCGCCCCGGCCGCTGTCCTTGAGGTACGCGTGCTCGGGGCCGATGCCCGGGTAGTCGAGGCCGGCCGAGATCGAGTACGGCTCGGTGATCTGGCCCTCCTCGTCCTGGAGGACGTACGAGCGCGAGCCGTGCAGGATGCCGGGTTCACCGGCGGTGAGCGTCGCCGCGTGCTCGCCGGTCTCGATGCCGTGGCCGGCGGGTTCGCAGCCGACGAGGCGTACGCCGGCGTCGGGGATGAAGGCGTGGAAGAGTCCGATGGCGTTGGACCCGCCGCCGACGCAGGCCACGGCGGCATCCGGCAGTCGTCCGGCGCGTTCGAGGATCTGGCGCCGCGCCTCGACCCCGATGACACGGTGGAAGTCACGGACCATGGCGGGGAAGGGGTGGGGGCCGGCGACCGTTCCGAACAGGTAGTGGGTGCGGTCGACGTTGGCGACCCAGTCCCGGAACGCCTCGTTGATGGCGTCCTTGAGGGTCCGCGAGCCGGATTTCACGGCGATGACCTCGGCGCCCAGCATGCGCATGCGGGCGACGTTGAGGGCCTGCCGCTGGGTGTCGATCTCGCCCATGTAGATCGTGCAGTCGAGCCCGAAGAGCGCGCAGGCCGTGGCGGTGGCGACGCCGTGCTGGCCCGCTCCCGTCTCGGCGATGACCCGGGTCTTGCCCATGCGCCGGGTGAGCAGGGCCTGCCCGAGCACGTTGTTGATCTTGTGTGACCCGGTGTGGTTCAGGTCCTCGCGCTTGAGGAACACCCGCGCTCCGCCGGCGTGCTCGGCGAACCTCGGCACCTCGGTGAGCGAACTGGGCCGCCCGGTGTAGTGCACGAGCAGGTCGTCGAGCTCGCGCGCGAACTCGGGGTCGTGCTTGGCCTTGTCGTACTCCACGGCGACCTCGTCCACGGCGGCGACCAGCGCCTCCGGGATGAACTTGCCGCCGAACGCGCCGAAATACCCCTCGGCGCTGGGAACCTGACCCTCGGGGTCGGGAATGAAGAACTCACTGGACATGCGGATACCTCGCAGGGGCATGGGCCCGAAGTTGGCCGGACTATGACTCGCAACGACTCGCGGTGATCACGTACGCGCGCCGCCCCCGGCGCCGTCGACCCGCCGCCGCGGGTTTCACCCGCCACGACGGCGAGCGACCACGACGGCGAGCGACCACGACGGTGTCGTTCGGCGGTGCCGAAACCGACCGGAAGCGCCCTCGGCGACCGTCGGGGCGAGAACACCCGGCGGTCAGGGAAGGCGGACGCGGCTCAGCTGCCCGCAGGGCATCGGCGCGCACGTGACCGGGGCCATCGCATGCCGTTCACCTGACCCGGCTCGTCACCGATGACGTACCGGACCCGGCGCCCGTGGACCCGGCGGGCGGGTGCCCGGCAGCCACGGGGACGGCACCCGCGCGCGAGGCGGGCGTAGGGGTCCCTGGTCGTCATGGAGATCGAGAACATCGGGGCACAGCCTACCGGCCCCGGCTCACCCGTGTGGGTGACCTCGGCCGATACGGAGGCTCCCCCGCACCCCGGCGCCCCGGCCGGGACGGGTCCCGGCCGGTCGGCGGCGAAGGCGCGGTCGGTCATGGCGGGGTCAGCCCCGCCCGTGCCGCAGCGCCGGGTGCTCGCCGGCGGCGACGAGGTCGGCGACGGCGGTCTTGGGGTCCTTGCCGGTGACGAGGGACTCGCCCACGAGGACGGCGTCGGCGCCGGCGTTGGCGTAGGCGATGAGGTCGTGCGGGCCCCGGACGCCGGACTCGGCGATCTTGATGAGGGAGTCGGGGATCTCGGGGGCGACCCGCTCGAAGGTGGTGCGGTCGACCTCCAGGGTCTTGAGGTTGCGGGCGTTGACCCCGATCACCCGGGCACCGGCATCGACCGCGCGTTCGACCTCGTCCTCGTCGTGGACCTCGACGAGCGGGGTGAGCCCGATGGACTCGGCACGCTCGATCAGCGACTCCAGCGCCGGCTGGTCGAGGGCGGCGACGATCAGCAGCACGACATCGGCGCCGTACGCCCGCGCCTCCCACAGCTGGTACGAGGTGACGATGAAGTCCTTGCGCAGGACGGGGATGTCCACGCGCGCGCGGACGGCCTCCAGGTCGGCCAGCGAGCCGCCGAAGCGGCGCTGTTCGGTGAGGACGGAGATGATCGCCGCGCCACCCGCCTCGTAGTCGGCCGCGAGACCGGCCGGGTCGGCGATGGCGGCGAGCGCGCCCTTGGAGGGGCTGGACCGCTTGACCTCGCAGATCACCTTGACGCCGTCGCCGCGGAGGGCGGCCGCGCCGTCCTTGGCCGCAGGAGCCTTCGCCACGCGCTCCTTGAGCTCGTCGAGGCTGACGCGCGCCTGCCGTTCCGCGAGGTCGGCACGGACTCCGTCGATGATCTCGTCGAGCACACTCACGCGAGCGGCCCCCTTTCAGACGGTGGAAATCGGTGACAACGTTTGACCGTCACGCATTGACAGTCGAGCGGTTCTCATGGTTCGGGCAGTTCACTGTGATGGTATCCGCAGGAGGGCGTAGGCCTCGCATCCGGTTGACGGCGGTCCCACTACCTGGACGTTCACCATTTGATCAAGGATGGAGCCAGCCACCGAACGGCAGGTTCCGGACAACCGTGAAGACCAGCGCCGACGCGCCGAGCGACCACATCTGCACGGGCCCGAGGCGCAGGCGCAGGGATCGTCCGCGCGCGGTACGGACCACCCATACGGTCCACAGCACCGCGAAGCCCAGGAAACCCGCCACGGCCAGCGCGTTGTCGGTGAGGGCGGTCGCGAGGTCGCCGTGCGCGAAGGCGTGCGCGCTGCGCAGACCGCCGCAGCCGGGGCAGTACAGGCCGGTCAAGCGCCACAGCGGACACACCGGGTAGTGGCCGGGTTCGTTGGGGTCCACGGCCGCCACGTACGCGAAGGCCCCGCCGACGGCCGCGAGCACCCCGGCGGGCACCGCGAGCGCGCGGAGCGTGCGTCCGGTGGTCCGAGGAGGGCCGCCGGTCGCGACGGTCGCATCGACCGGCTCGGCGCCGTGGACGCGCGGCGGTGGCGCGGTCGGCTGGGTGTCGGCGTTCACACACCGCATTGTGCCCCGCGCGGGCCGTACGCGCGCCGGAGGGACGGCCCGCGGTGACACGGGACCGTCCCTCCGGCGGGGGTCAGCCCTTGGCGCCGGCCGGCTCGGGGGTGGTCACGCTCTGCGCGCGGACCGCCGCCGTCTCGTACGCGGCGTGCGCGTCCTTCGGCTGGCCCATGCCCATGGCGCGCATGACCATGCCGACGACGCCGCCGAGGACGACGATGACCATGCCGGCCCAGAATCCCAGCGGCTGGGCCATCACCATGTAGGCGCCCGAGACGCAGAAACCGATGAAGGCGATGGTGACGCCGGTCCAGGCGGCCGGGGTGTGACCGTGGCTGCTGCCCGCCATGACTTGCTCCTCGTTGTTCATTGCGTCGTGCTCGATGCGTGACGCTCGATGCCTGTGCTGAGTCGGACGCTCGTCGTCCATTGTTCCGTACGGGTACGGGTGCCATGAGCGGGGGTGTCCACTCTCACGTTCCCGGCTCCGTGCGGCTCGGCGCCTCAGGCCGGGCCGGGCCCCGTGGGATCCTCGCCCCGGTCCAGGGCCTTCCACATGTCCTCGGGCCGGTCGGGGTCGACCGGACGGACCTTGCGCGGCCGGGGCGTGCCGTCGCGTTCGTAGCGGCCGGACATCGCGGGCCACTGCCGTCCGTAGCGCAGCGCGAGCAGCCCGGCGAGCAGGATGAGCGCGCCACCGGCGGCCGCGACGTACGGCCAGCCGGTGTGGCTGAGCGCGTCGACGGTCGCGGCGGTGTCACCGGAGGCCTCGGCCGCCTTGCCGTCGAGCGCGGTGCCGTCCCGGGCGCCGAGCAGCGCGGCGGCGATGATGCCCGCCCCGGAGAGGGCGAGCAGCGCGGCGACCAGGACGCGCCCGGACCGGCGTACGGCGAATACGGCGACGAGCGCGGCGAGACCCACCACCGCGAGCGCTGCCGGCACGCCCGTGACATCGCTGCCCTGGGCGGTCAGCGGGAAGTCGCCGCCCGCCAGCGAGATGGTGCCCTCCGACCAGCGCTGTCGGCTGGCGAGCAGCGCGACGGCCGCGCCGAGGGCACCGCTGAGCAGCGCCAGGGCGAGACTGCGCCGGCCGGCACGGACGGACGCGGGTTCGGAACGGGGGTGGTCTGGTGCTGCGGTCACGTACTCCACTATCGCCTGCCCCCCGGGTGGAGCGTCACCCGGGGCGCACGTGAGAAGCGCCCTACTCTCCCAACCGGTTGGCCGTGTGCACCGCGCGCAGGACCGCCGCCGCCTTGTTGCGGCACTCGGTGTCCTCCGCGAGGGGGTCGGAGTCGGCGACGATGCCGGCGCCGGCCTGGACGTAGGCCGTGCCGTCGCGCAGCAGTGCCGTGCGGATGGCGATGGCGGTGTCGGAGTCGCCCGCGAAGTCGAGATAGCCGACGCAGCCGCCGTACAGGCCCCGGCGGGAGGGTTCCAGCTCGTCGATGATCTGCATCGCGCGCGGCTTGGGGGCGCCGGAGAGGGTGCCGGCGGGGAAGCAGGCGGTCAGGACGTCGAAGGCGGTACGGCCCGCCGCGACCCGGCCGGTGACGGTGGACACGATGTGCATGACGTGGGAGTACCGCTCGACGGACATGAAGTCGACGACCTCGACCGAGCCCGGCTCGCAGACCCGGCCCAGGTCGTTGCGGCCCAGGTCGACGAGCATCAGGTGCTCGGCGCGCTCCTTGGGATCGGCGAGCAGTTCGTCGGCGAGGGCCTGGTCCTCCTGCGGGGTCGCCCCCCGGTGCCGGGTGCCGGCGATGGGGTGGACCATGGCCTGTCCGTCCTCGACCTTGACCAGGGCCTCGGGGGAGGAACCGACGACGTCGAAGCCGTCGAAGCGGAACAGGTACATGTACGGGGACGGGTTGGTCGCCCGCAGGACGCGGTAGACGTCCAACGCGCTTGCCGTGCACGGGGTCTCGAAGCGCTGGGAGGGGACGACCTGGAAGGCCTCGCCGGCCCGGATGCGCTCCTTGATGTCCTCGACGGCCGTCTGGAAGTCGGGGCCGCCCCACAGCGCGGTGTACTCGGGCAGCTCCGAGGGCGGCAGGGCCGCCGGGGGCTGGGCGACGGGCCGCGTGAGGTCGGCCTCCATGGCGTCGAGGCGGGCGACGGCGTCGGCGTGGGCCTCGTCGACGCCCGTGTCCAGGTCGTTGTGGTTGATGGCGTTGGCGATCAGCAGGACCGAGCCCTCCCAGTGGTCCATGACCGCCAGGTCGCTCGTCAGCAGCATGGTCAGCTCGGGCAGCTTCAGGTCGTCCCGTCCGCCGGGGCCGATCTTCTCCAGGCGGCGCACGATGTCGTAGCCCAGGTAGCCGACCATGCCGCCGGTGAAGGGGGGCATGCCCTCCTGGTGGGGGGTGTGGAGGGCCTCGATGGTGGCGCGCAGGGCGGCGAGGGGGTCGCCGTCCACGGGGACGCCGACGGGCGGGGTGCCGAGCCAGTGGGCCTCGCCGTCGCGGGCGGTGAGGGTGGCGTGGCTGCGGACGCCCACGAAGGAGTAGCGAGACCACGAGCGGCCGTTCTCCGCGGACTCCAGCAAAAAGGTGCCGGGGCGCTCGGCGGCGAGCTTGCGGTAGAGCCCGACCGGGGTGTCGCCGTCGGCGAGGAGCTTGCGGCTGACGGGGATGACCCGGCGGTCGCCGGCCAGTTTGCGGAACGTCTCGAGGTCCATGGCGGCTGACCTTACTGATCCAGTGACGGTACGTCGGAACCGGCGGCGCTCCCGACGCCTTCCACGGCCTTGAGGACGTCCTCGTCGAAGCAGGTGCGGGCGCCGGTGTGGCAGGCGGCGCCGACCTGGTCGACCTTGACGAGGACGGTGTCGGCGTCGCAGTCCAGGCTGACGGACTTCACCCACTGGAAGTGCCCGGAGGTGTCGCCCTTCACCCAGTACTCACGGCGGCTGCGCGACCAGTACGTGCAGCGGCCGGTGGTGAGCGTGCGGTGCAGGGCCTCGTCGTCCATCCAGCCGAGCATGAGCACCTCACCGGTGTCGTACTGCTGGGCGATGGCGGGCAGGAGCCCGTCGACGCCGCGCTTGAGGCGGGCGGCGATCTCGGGATCCAGCGCGCTGGGCGTGCCGGGGCCGGCGGGGGCTCCGGGACCGTGGGGGCTGCTGGAGGACGGCGTGCGGGTCATGCGTGCCATTGTGCCGCGCCGGGCCGGGCGGCCTCGTCCGTTGTCCACAGGCCGGACCCTCTTGTCGTACGAATGACCGGTCGTCGGGCGACCGTCCGGGTATCCGTGGCCACGCATCGGCCGGACCTGCGCTGGGCGCGGGGGTGCCCCGGTCGTAGGGTGGCTGTCATGTCTACCCATGCCAAGCGTGAACGGCTTCTCTTCGCCGACCTGTTGGAGACCGCGGGCCCCGAGGCCCCCACCCTGTGCGAGGGCTGGACGACCCGTGATCTGGCCGCGCACGTGGTCGTGCGCGAGCGCCGCCCGGACGCCGCCGGGGGCATACTCATCAAACAGCTCGCGTCGCGCCTCGACCGGGTGATGGAGGAGTTCGCCGCCAAGCCGTACGAGGAGCTGATCCAGCTCGTGCGTACCGGTCCGCCGCGTTTCTCGCCCTTCAACCTCAAGCAGATCGACGAGGCGTCGAACACGATCGAGTTCTACGTCCACACCGAGGACATCCGCCGCGCCCGTCCCGAGTGGACCCCGCGCGAGCTGGACCACGTCTTCCAGGACGCCCTGTGGTCCCGTCTGGAGCGCACGGCCCGCCTCATGGGCCGCCGCTCCCCCACCGGCCTGGTCCTGCGCCGCCCCGACGGGCGGACGGCGGTGGCCCACCGCGGCGCCCCGGTCGTCACCGTCACCGGCGAGCCCGCGGAGCTGCTGCTGTTCCTCTACGGCCGGCAGCAGGTCGCCGATGTCGAACTGGAGGGTGAGAAGGAGGCGATCGCCAAGCTGCACGAGACGAAGCAGCTGGGCATCTGACGCCCGACCGCCTGATCCCGAACGCCGGATCCCTGCCCCCCCTCGGGCGGCCGGGATCCGGCGGGGCGCGAGGTCACCGCACCGGGTGACCCGCCCCCCGCAGCGCGTTCTTGACCTCGCCGATGCGCAGGTCGCCGAAGTGGAAGACGGAGGCGGCGAGGACGGCGTCGGCACCCGCTTCGACGGCCGGGGCGAAGTCGGCGAGCCGGCCGGCGCCGCCGGAGGCGATGACGGGGACGGTGACGTGCTTGCGGACGGCCGTGATCATCTCCAGGTCGTAGCCGTCCTTGGTGCCGTCCGCGTCCATGGAGTTGAGCAGGATCTCACCGGCGCCCAGTTCGGCGGCGCGGTGGGCCCACTCCACGGCGTCGATGCCGGTGCCCTTGCGGCCGCCGTGGGTGGTGACCTCGAAGGATCCGGCCTCGGTGCGGCGGGCGTCGACCGACAGGACCAGCACCTGGCGGCCGAAGCGCTCGGCGATCTCGCGGATGAGGTCGGGGCGGGCGATCGCCGCCGTGTTGACGCCGACCTTGTCGGCGCCCGCCCGCAGCAGCTTGTCCACGTCCTCGGCGGTACGGACGCCGCCGCCGACCGTCAGCGGGATGAACACCTGCTCGGCGGTGCGGCGCACCACGTCGTACGTCGTCTCGCGGTTGCCCGACGAGGCGGTGATGTCCAGGAACGTCAGTTCGTCGGCGCCCTCGGCGTCGTACACCTTCGCCATCTCGACGGGGTCGCCCGCGTCGCGCAGGTTCTGGAAGTTGACGCCCTTCACGACCCGGCCGTTGTCCACGTCCAGGCAGGGGATGACTCGGACCGCCAGGGTCATGAATCCACGGCTCCTAACAAGGGTTCTGGAGGGCCTAGCCCCTGAATGCTTCGATCTCTACTTCGACGAGGATGCGCGGGTCGACGAAACCCTCGACGACCAGCAGGGTCGCGGCCGGACGCACCGGGTCGAAGATCTCCTTGTGGGCCCGCCCCACGGCCTCCACGTCCCGCATGTGGGTCAGGTACATCCGCGTGCGGATCACGGCCTCGGCGCCGAGGCCGAACTCGCCGAGTGCCTGGACCGCGCTGGTGAAGGCGACCTTGGCCTGTTCGTACGGGTCGCCCTCCCCGTGCAGTACCTCGCCCCTGAAGGCCGTGGTGCCCGCCACCAGGACGCGGTCACCCGCCGCGACGGCGCGCGCGAAACCGATGGACTCCTCCCAGGGACTCCCGCTCTGCACCCGCCGCACGCCTTCGGACGTCATGACGTTGTGTCCGGTTTCATGACGTGGCCTCCAGTGCTTCTTCCAGGGTGAACGCTTTCGCGTACAGGGCCTTGCCGACGATGGAACCCTCGACGCCGAGGGGCACCAGTTCGGCGATGGCCCGCAGGTCGTCGAGGGACGACACGCCGCCGGACGCCACGACCGGGCGGTCCGTCGCGGCGCACACGTTGCGCAGCAGCTCCAGGTTGGGGCCCTGCAGGGTGCCGTCCTTGGCGATGTCCGTGACGACGTAGCGGGCGCAGCCCTCCTTGTCGAGGCGCTCCAGCGTCTCGTAGAGGTCGCCGCCGTCGCGGGTCCAGCCGCGACCGCGCAGGGTGGTGCCCTTCACGTCGAGGCCGACCGCGATCCTGTCGCCGTGCTCGGCGATGACCTTGGCGACCCACTCGGGGGTCTCCAGGGCGGCCGTCCCCAGGTTGACCCGGGTGCAGCCGGTGGCCAGGGCCTTCGCCAGGGAGGCGCCGTCCCGGATGCCGCCGGACAGCTCGACCTTGATGTCCATCGCCCGGGTGACCTCGGCGACCAGGTCCCGGTTGTCGCCGGTGCCGAACGCGGCGTCCAGGTCGACCAGGTGCAGCCACTCGGCGCCCGCGCCCTGCCAGGCGAGGGCGGCCTGGAGCGGGGAGCCGTAGGAGGTCTCCGTGCCGGACTCGCCGTGGACGAGCCGGACCGCCTGGCCGTCGCGGACGTCGACGGCGGGAAGGAGTTCGAGCTTTGCCATGGCTACAGGGTTCCGATCCAGTTGGTCAGCAGCTGCGCTCCGGCGTCGCCGGACTTCTCGGGGTGGAACTGCGTGGCCCACAGGGCGCCGTTCTCCACGGCGGCCACGAAGGGCTTGCCGTGCGTGGACCAGGTGACCCTGGGGGCGGTGAGCGCGGGGTTGTGCGTCTCCAGGGACCAGTCGTGGACGGCGTAGGAGTGCACGAAGTAGAAGCGGGCGTCGGCGTCGAGGCCGGCGAACAGCCGGCTGTCGGCCGGAGCCTCGACGGTGTTCCAGCCCATGTGCGGCACGATCTCGGCCTGGAGCGGCTCGACGGCGCCGGGCCACTCGTCGAGGCCCTCGGTCTCCACCCCGTGCTCGATGCCGCGTGCGAAGAGGATCTGCATGCCGACGCAGATGCCCATCACCGGGCGGCCGCCGGAGAGCCGGCGGTCGATGATCCAGTCGCCGCGCGCCTCCTTCAGCCCCTTCATGCAGGCGGCGAAGGCGCCGACGCCCGGCACGAGCAGCCCGTCGGCGTTCATGGCGCGGTCGAAGTCACGCGTTATCTCGACCTCGGCACCGGTGCGTGCGAGGGCGCGCTCGGCGGAGCGCACGTTGCCGAAGCCGTAGTCGAAGACGACGACCTTCTTGGGGGCGCTCAATTCCACACCTCCAGCCTCATGACACCGGCGACCAGACACATCGCGGCGCCGACGGAGAGCAGCACGACGAGCTGCTTCGGCATCCCCTGCTTGACGAAGGAGATGATCCCGCCGACCAGGAAGAGGCCGACGACGATCAGGACGGTCGACAGGCCGTTCACAGCGCGCCCTTCGTGGAGGGCAGGATGCCGGCCGCGCGCGGGTCACGCTCGGAGGCGTAGCGCAGGGCCCGCGCCAGCGCCTTGAACTGGCACTCGACGATGTGGTGCGCGTTGCGCCCGTACGGCACGTGCACGTGCAGCGCGATCTGGGCCTGGGCGACGAAGGACTCCAGGATGTGCCGGGTCATCGTGGTGTCGTACTCGCCGATCATCGGCGCCATCTTCTCGGGCTCGGTGTGCACGAGGTACGGGCGGCCGGAGAGGTCGACGGTGACCTGGGCGAGGGACTCGTCCAGCGGGACCGTGCAGTTGCCGAAGCGGTAGATGCCGACCTTGTCGCCGAGGGCCTGCTTGAAGGCGGCGCCCAGCGCGAGGGCGGTGTCCTCGATGGTGTGGTGGGAGTCGATGTGCAGGTCGCCGTCGGTCTTCACGGTCAGGTCGAACAGACCGTGGCGGCCGAGCTGGTCGAGCATGTGGTCGTAGAAGCCGACCCCGGTGGAGATCTCCGTGCGGCCCGTGCCGTCGAGGTCTATCTCGACGAGGACCGAGGTCTCCTTGGTCGTCCGTTCGATTCTGCCGACGCGGCCTTGGCGAGTCATGCGTGCTGCTCCTTCTTCAGTTCACGTACCGCGTCGAGGAACGCGTCGTTCTCGGCGGGAGTTCCGGCGGTGACCCGCAGCCATCCCGGTACACCGTTGTCCCGGACCAGGACGCCCCTGTCGAGGATGCTCCGCCAGACCTCGTGCGCGTCCTCGAACCTGCCGAACTGCACGAAGTTCGCGTCGGACTCGGTCACCTCGTAGCCGAGGGCGCGCAGTTCGGCGACGAGCCGGTCCCGCTCCGCCTTCAGCTGTTCGACGTAGCCGAGGAGGGTGTCGGTGTGCTCCAGGGCGGCCAGCGCGGTCGCCTGGGTGACGGCGGAGAGGTGGTACGGCAGCCGGACGAGCTGGACGGCGTCGACGACCGCCGGGTGCGCGGCGAGGTAGCCGAGGCGCAGGCCGGCCGCGCCGAAGGCCTTGGACATCGTCCGCGAGACGACCAGGTGGGGCCGTCCGTCGAGCAGGGACAGCAGCGAGTCGCCGTGGCTGAACTCGACGTAGGCCTCGTCGACCACCACCATCGACGGCTTGGCCGCCTGCGCGGCGTCGTGGAGGGCGAGGACGGTCTCGCGCGAGACCGCGTTGCCGGTGGGGTTGTTGGGGGTGGTGATGAAGACGACGTCCGGCCGGTGCTCGGCGATCGCCTTCTCGGCGGCGGCGAGGTCGATCGTGAAGTCCTCGCGGCGGGGACCGGAGATCCAGCCGGTGCCCGTGCCGCGCGCGATCAGGCCGTGCATCGAGTACGAGGGCTCGAAGCCGATAGCACTGCGGCCGGGTCCGCCGAAGGTCTGCAGAAGCTGCTGGATGACCTCGTTGGAGCCGTTGGCCGCCCAGACGTTCGCCGCCTCGACCCCGTACCCGGACGTCTTCGTCAGGTACTCGGCGAGCCGCGTCCGCAGCTCCACCGCGTCCCGGTCCGGGTAGCGGTTGAGCCGGCGGGCCGCCTCCCGCACCCGCTCGGCGATCCGCTCGACCAGCGCCTCGGGCAGCGGGTAGGGGTTCTCGTTGGTGTTCAGCCGTACGGGGACGTCGAGCTGGGGCGCGCCGTAGGGGCTCTTGCCGCGCAGTTCGTCCCGTACGGGAAGATCGTCGATTCCGAAGCTCACTTGCCGGGCACCTTCCAGCCGAACCTTGCCTTGATCGCCGCGCCGTGCGCGGGCAGGTCCTCCGCCTCCGCCAGCGTCACCACGTGGTGCGCGACCTCGGCCAGCGCGTCCTTGGTGTAGTCGACGATGTGGATGCCGCGCAGGAAGGACTGGACGGACAGACCGGAGGAGTGGCAGGCGCAGCCCCCGGTGGGGAGCACGTGGTTGGAGCCGGCCGCGTAGTCGCCCAGGGAGACCGGCGCCCAGGGGCCGATGAAGATCGCGCCGGCGTTGACCACCCGCTCGGCGACCGCCGCGGCGTCGGCCGTCTGGATCTCCAGGTGTTCGGCGCCGTAGGCGTTGACGACCCGCAGGCCCTCGTCGACGCCGTCGACCAGCACGATCGCGGACTGCCGCCCGGCCAGCGAGGGACGGATCCGGTCCTCGACGTGCTTGGTGGCCTCGACCTGCGGCTGAAGTTCCTTCTCCACGGCGTCGGCGAGGGAGACGGAGTCGGTGACGAGCACGGCGGCCGCGAGCGGGTCGTGCTCGGCCTGGCTGATCAGGTCGGCGGCGACGTGCACCGGGTCGGCGGTGTCGTCCGCGAGGACCGCGATCTCGGTCGGGCCTGCCTCGGAGTCGATGCCGATGACACCGGTGAAGTACCGCTTGGCGGCGGCCACCCAGATGTTGCCCGGCCCGGTGACCATCGGGGCCGGCGGGCAGGACTCGGTGCCGTACGCGAACATCGCGACGGCGGTGGCGCCACCGGCCGCGTACACCTCGTCGACGCCGAGCAGCGCGCAGGCCGCGAGGATCGTGGGGTGCGGGAGCCCGTCGAACTCGGCCTGCGCCGGGGAGGCGAGGGCGATCGAGGGGACACCGGCCTCCTGCGCCGGGACCACGTTCATGATCACGGAGGAGGGGTAGACCGAGCGGCCGCCGGGGGCGTACAGGCCGACGCGCTCGACCGGCACCCATTTCTCGGTCACGGTGCCGCCGGGGACGACCTGGGTGGTGTGGGTGGTGCGGCGCTGCTCGCGGTGGACGATGCGGGCGCGGCGGATCGACTCCTCCAGGGCCGCGCGGACGGCCGGGTCGAGCTGCTCCAGCGCCTGCGCGAGGACCTCGGCCGGGACCCGGACGGACGTCAGACGGACGCCGTCGAATTTCTCCGCGAAGTCGATCAGCGCCGCGTCGCCCCGATGATGCACGGCCTCGCAGATCGGACGCACCTTCTCCAGGGCGGCCGAGACGTCGAAGTCGGCTCGGGGCAGCAGGTCGCGCAGGGCGGGTCCCTCCGGGAGGGCGTCGCCGCGCAGGTCGATTCGGGAGATCACGTTCCCAATTCTCTCAGACCCGCGTCGGCCGTCATCCGCGCGTTCCAGTGGGTGATACGGGTAGGCCGGGGAACCTGGAAGATCACCTTCACGTCTTGTGTTCAGGACGTCACCCAGCGGGCATCACCAGCGTAAACAGTTGCGCGATACACGTGGATGCGCGTGAGTGCACGCGAGGGGCGCAGGACGGGGAAGGGAACAGGCGTGAGCGAGGGGCCCGGCATCCGGGACGACGGAGATCTGCCGGACGACCTGACCGCCGCCGAAGCGGGCATGTGGCAGGCCTTCCGCAACGGCAGCGTGTACGACCTGCGCGACGGGGACGTCGCCGTGGACGACCCGCACGGCGGCCACCCCTGGGGGCCCGAGCGGAGCGTGCGGGCGCGGATCGTGGCCTGGCTGCTGCTGGACGGGCCGCCCGCGCTGGCCGGGCGGGTCTCGGCACTGAAGCTGGTCGGCGTCCAGATCAAGGGCGTCCTGGAGCTGGCGGGCGGCCAGGTGGTGCCGTACGTGGAGATGAAGGGCTGCCGGTTCGAGAAGGAGATCCTGGTGCCGGAGGCGCGGTTCACGACCGTGCGGCTGGTGGACTGCTCGGTGCCCCGGCTGGAGGCGGCCCGGCTGCACACGGAGGGTGATCTGCATCTGCCGCGCTGCCGGTTCCACAACGGGGTGCGGCTCGCGGACGCCCACATCGGCACCGATCTGCTGCTCAACCAGGCGGTCGTCTACCGCGACCGGCACGGCCGCTCGCTCTCCGCCGACGGGCTGACCGTCGCCCAGGACGTCCAGGCCGAGATGCTGGAGTCGCACGGCGAGCTGAGCCTGCGCGGCGCGACCGTCGGCGCCTCGCTCAGCCTGCGCGGCAGCCGTCTCGCCAACCCCTACGGCCGCCTCGCGCTGAACGCGCCCCAGCTGACCGTCGAGCGCACCCTGTACCTGACCCCGGCCGGCATCGGCAATCCGCTGCACACCAGCGGCAGCACGCCCGCGCGCGGCACCCGCGTGCAGCGGTTCGAGTGCACGGGCGGGATCCGGCTGGACGACGGGCGCTTCGGTGACTCGGTCGACCTGGAGCGGGCCCGCTTCACCTTCACGGACGAGCAGGAGCTGTCGCTGCGCCGCGTCCAGGTGCCCGAGCTGCGCTTTCTCGGCGACCGGCCGGAGCGCGGCAAGGTCGTCCTGTCCGGGGCGCGCGTCGGCGTCCTGATCGACAAGTCGGAGAGCTGGCCCGGCCCGGGCAATCTGCACATGGGCGGTTTCCAGTACGAGACCCTCGTGCCGCGTGGCCAGTTCCCGCTGGTCGAGCGGCTGGAGTGGGTGGCGGCGGCGACCGCCGAGTACAGCCCGGAGCCCTACGAGCGACTGGCGAGCGTGCTGCGGACCGGTGGGGACGACGAGGGCGCCCGCGAGGTGCTCCTCGCCAAGCAGCGCCACCGGCGGGAGAACCTGCCGCTCGCGGCCAAGCTCTGGGGCCACGCGCAGGACTGGACCGTCGCCTACGGGTACCGGCCGGGCCGGGCGGCGGTGTGGATGGCGGTGCTGTGGGCGCTGACCTCGCTGGCCTTCTCGCAGTCGGACCATCCGCCGATGAAGAGCGGCGAGCACCCCCACTGGAGCCCCTCCCTGTTCGCCCTGGACCTGCTGCTGCCGATCGTCGACCTCGGCCAGGTCGGCTACTGGCAGCTGCGCGGCGGCTGGCAGTGGCTGGCCGCGGTGGTGATCATCCTGGGCTGGATCCTCGCGACGACGGTGGCGGCGGGCGCAACCCGGCTCCTGAGCAGGAACTGACCGGTTCTCCCCTGTTCTCACCGGTTGTCAACCGTTCACACCTGTTCTCACCCGTTGCCTCCGGTTGCCTCCGGTTGCTCCGGTTGCCTCCGTTGTCTCCGGTTGTCTCTGGAGGCCCCTCGATGCCCCGGACCTTAATCTGGGCAGCACACAACCGGACTCGCCCTCCCGTCGTCTTGCCAGCAGAACCACCGGTCGCGATCTTCCCGGTCGCGAAACCACGACGGCGAGGACACCGGCCCGCGGGAGCGGCGCCGGTTCAAGCGCAAGGGGGTGTCATGGGGCCGCTGCGCGCGCTCGTGCGTACCGTCCGGATGGCACGTCACACCTCCCGGCTCGCCGTCGGCCTGGTCGCCGACGACGAGGTACTGCTCGACGCCCCGGACGAACGGCTCGGACCCGCGCTGGTGGCGGCGGGCCGCGGTGAGTACGCGCCGGCGGCGAAGCTGCTGGCGACCACCCGGGAGGCCGCCGAGTGGGAGAACCGCGACCGGTACGCGTTACGCCTCGCCACCTTCGCCCACGCGCGCGACGCGTGGCTGCGGGCCTGGCACGCGGCCGCCCCGCACGACCCGGACGTTCTGCTGATCAGGGCCGAGCTGGCGGTGACCCGCGGCTGGGACTCCCCCGCCCGGGTCGAACTGCTGCGCGAAGTGGGTCCGTTGGTCGCCGCTGCCGCGGAGGGCGAGCCGCGCGACCCGGTGCCCTGGCGGATCGCGCTCGACCACGCCCGGGGCACGGGCCTCGGCCACACCGGGTTCGAGCGGCTGTGGGCGGAGGCGGTCCGTCGCTCCCCGCACCACTACGGGTGTCATGTATCGGCCCTGAAGTACCTCTCGGCCGCCTGCTGTGCTCGGTGGGGGGACACCCCCCACACATCCCGGTGCTCGCACCGCGAGTGCTTCGACTTCGCCGAGCGGGCCGCCGAGGACGCGCTGCCCGGCTCCCTCGTCCGGGCCCTGCCGGTCCGGGCGGCGCTGGCGTACCTCACCGAGGGCGGTGGTGCCGTGATCCCCCGCGCGCGGCTGGACGAGGCGGCGGACGGCGCGATCGCGCTCTCCGCCGAGTACGCGCCGGGCGATCCCTGGCCCGCGGAGGTCCGCAACCTGCTGACCTACGTCCTGATCCGCCTGGAACGCTGGCCCGACGCGCTGGCCCAGCTGCGCATGATCGGCCCGTACGCCACGTCCTTCCCGTGGGACCGGATGTCCGACGATCCGCTGGGCCAGTTCCTGCACCTGCGGGACGGCGTACGGCTCGAAGTGGCGTGCTCGATCCCGCTGCGCGCACGGCCCGAGCGGCCGGGACGGGCCGCAGGATAGCGTCCGCCGGAGGTCACCAAACGAGTACGGACGAACGCGCGCGCCCCGACGACCATTAGGCTCTGGCCTCGTGACCACCGTCCGGCTGCCGCTCTTCCCCCTGAACTCGGTGTTGTACCCGGGGCTCGTGCTACCTCTGAACATCTTCGAGGAGCGCTATCGCGCCATGATGCGCGAGTTGCTGAAGACCCCCGAGGACCAACCCCGCCGCTTCGCCGTCGTCGCCATCCGCGACGGCCACGAGGTCGCGCCGAGCGCCCCCGGCATGCCTGATCCGACGGCCCAGCCCGACCGGGGCCCGACCGCGGGCTTCGGCGACGAGCCGACCAAGGCGTTCCACTCCGTGGGCTGCATCGCGGACGCGGCGACCATCCGGGAGCGCGACAACGGCACGTACGAAGTCCTCGCGACCGGGACCACCCGGGTGCGGATCCTCTCGGTGGACGCCTCGGGCCCGTTCCTCGTGGCGGATCTGGAGGAGCTGCCGGAGGACGCGGGCGACGAGGCGGGCGCTCTCGCGGAGGGTGTCCTGCGGGCGTTCCGCCAGTACCAGAAGCGGCTCGCGGGCGCCCGGGAGCGCTCGTTGTCCACGGGTGCGGACCTGCCGGACGAGCCGGCCGTCGTCTCGTACCTGGTCGCCGCCGCGATGATGCTCGACACGCCCGCCAAGCAGCGGCTGCTGCAGGCTCCCGACACGGCGTCCCGGCTGCGCGACGAGCTGAAACTCCTGCGCGCCGAGTCCGCCATCATCCGTAGTCTGCCGTCGTTGCCCGCGTCGGAGCTGACGCGGAGCCCGACGAGCCTCAACTGACGCACACGGATAGGCCGATGGCGAAGAAGTCGAAGAAGCAGCAGGCGGGCGGCACGCCCGCGACGGTGGCCCTGAGCGCGGCGGGCGTGGAGTTCACCGTGCACGCCTACGAGCACGATCCGGCGCATCCGTCCTACGGCGAGGAGGCGGCCGAGGCGATGGGTGTGTCCCCCGAGCGGGTGTTCAAGACCCTGGTGGCGGACGTCGACGGCGCGCTCGTGGTCGCGGTCGTGCCGGTGGCGGGTTCGCTGGACCTGAAGTCGCTGGCGACGGCGGTCGGCGGCAAGCGGGCGGCGATGGCGGATCCGGCTCTGGCGGAGCGCACGACGGGGTATGTCCGGGGCGGCATCTCCCCGCTCGGCCAGCGCAAGAAGCTCCGTACGGTGCTGGACGCGTCCGCGGAGGGTCACGCCACGATCTGTGTCTCCGCGGGGCGGCGGGGGCTGGAGGTCGAGCTGTCCCCTCAGGACCTGCTGAAGCTGACGGAGGCGGTTGCCGCGCCGATCGGCCGCGCGTGACCCCTCCGCGGGGTGGTCGGGGTGCCCCGACCACCCCGAGTGCCCTCACGCACTCGGCGAAGACGTACCGTACCCGTCCTCGAACGGCGGCTCCGGATCCCGCGGCCCGAACAGCGCGGTCAGGCACAGATGCACCAGCAGCGCCGCCATCGGCCACGCCAGCAACGCCCCCTTCGCGGCCAGCTTCAGCGGCGCGGAGAACGTCACCCCCTGCCCGACCTCCTTCGCCCGCGCCGCGACATCGGTCTCGGGCCCGAGCCACACCCCCAGCCGCCACGCCAGCACCCCCGCCAGCAGCCCGCCGACGGTGAGCGCCGCGACGAGCGGCACCCCGCCGCGCCGGCGCAGCAGGAAGACGACGATCGCGCACAACGCGCCGGCGCCCAGGGCCAGCAGCACGAACGTCCCGTCGACCCCGACGGCCTGTTCGCCCTCGGTGTCCTCGAAGTAGACCGCCGACCCGTCGGAGACGAGCGGCACGTGCGGCGCGAGCCACCACCACAGCAGACCGAGCACCGCACCGCCGAGCACCGCCGTGACCACGGTGACGACCGCGGCCTCGATCAGTTCGGTCCGCAGTCCGGGACCGGCCGGCTTCTGCGGCTCGTACCAGAGTTCCGCCTCGCCCCCGCCGCTGGTGGGCGGCGGACCCCAGGGGTCGTTCGGGGACTGGTTGTGCGGCGGCGGAGGGGGAGTCAACGGTGCGGTCACCCTGCCATCGTGCCAGGCCCGGCCGGGCGCCGCGTCACCGGACGGCGGCCCGCCGGTACGCCCAGGTGGCGACGGCGAGCGAGACGACCCCGACCCCCGCGCACACGGCGAGGTCCCCGAGCACGAACGCCCAGTCCGGGTTCGGCCCGAACGTCCGCGCGAGGGCCTCGACCCCGTACGTCGAGGGCAGCAGATCCCGGGCGAACTGGATGAAGCCCGGCATCCGGCCCGCCGGCAGCACGCCGAGCAGCAGCGCGGCCGACATGCCGAGCTGCCCGAGGACGGTGGCGAGTTCCGGTCGCGGGGCGAGCAGACCCAGCGCGGCACCCAGTCCGGCGAGCGCGGCCCCGACGAGCGGGATCACGGCGGCGAGCATCCAGAGGTGCGTCAGCGGCAGCCCGAAGAGCACACAGCCGAAGACGGCGGTCACGACGGTCCCCGGCACGGTGAAGGAGGCGTACGCCCCCGCCGCGCCCAGCACCACCGCCGCCGGCGGCACCGGCAGCGTCGCGTAGTGGTCGAGACCGCCGCTGGAGCGCAGCTGCCCGAAGTACTGGGCCAGCAGGTTCAGGGCGACGAACGCGACGACCAGGACCGCCGAACCGGCGACCACGGCGTGCGCCTCGGCTCCGCCGTCCACCACTCCGCGCATCAGGATCATGATCCCGATCGACTGGAAGGTGGCCACGAACAGCAGGGGGATCCGCGCGACCCGCGCCCGGGAGAGCTGCGCCCGGTACACGGCGCACAGCGAGGGCCACAGGCGCGCGCGAGGCCCCAGCTCGGCGGCTTCACGCTCCACTCGCCCCTCTGCGGCCAGGGCCTGGCCCGGCAGGATCTCGGCGGGTACGACACTCACGTCGAGCTGCTCCTCTGCGCTTCGGCTGTCGCCCATTGTCGTACGGCCACGGCGGCCCGGCCGTTCACCCGGCCGTTCACGCCCGGGCCGGCCGTTCTCCGGTTCACACCCGTGTCCCTCACCCCTTGACCAGTCCCTGTGCGCTGCCCGCGCTGCCGCCGAGCGCCAGGTAGACGTCCTCCAGGCTGGGCGTGGCGAGGGTGAAGTCGTCGAGCGCCACGAAGGCGGCGCCCCCGGTCACCGTGGCCACCACCGCGCGCGCCTCCTCGGGGGCGAGCCGGAGGGTCCAGCGGCGCCCGGACTCCACGGCGCGCGGGCGCAGCGCGGCGACCTCGGGCACGTCCAGCGGGGCCTTCTCCCGCCACACCAGCTCGACGCGCACCTCGCCGGCGACCCGCTCCTTCAGCCCGGCCGGGGTGTCGCAGGCGATGACCCGCCCCTGGTCGAGGACGGCGACCCGGTCGAGGACGGTCTCCGCCTCGATGACGTTGTGGGTGACCAGCAGGACGGTGGTGCCGGACCGGGCCCGCCGCCGGTCCACGGCGGCCCACACGGCCCGCCGGGCCACCGGGTCCATGCCGCTGGTCGGCTCGTCGAGCACCAGCAGGGGCCGCTCTCCGACGAGCGCGGTGGCGAAACAGGCGAGCCGCCGCTGCCCGCCGGACAGCTTCTTCAGCGGTCGTGCGGCGAGCCCGGTCAGACCCAGCTCCTCCAGCACGGCGTCCCGCTCGGCCCGCGCCCGCCGCACCTCCAGCCCGCGCAGCCGCCCCGTGGTCTCCGCGGCGAGCGCCACGGTCAGCTCGTCCAGGGCGGTCGACTCCTGCCCCAGGTAGGCGAGGATCCGCGCGGCCCGCTCGGGATGGCGCACGATGTCGTGGCCCAGGATGTCGACGGTGCCGTCGTCGGGCCGCATCAGCCCGGTCAGCTGCCGTACGAGCGTGGTCTTGCCCGCCCCGTTGGGCCCGAGCAGACCGAAGATCTCCCCGCGCCGGACCTCCAGCGCCACCGCGTCGTTCGCCCGCACCTCGGGAGTGCCCGGCGTGCCCCGCCGCCCCCGGGTCGCCGGATACGTCTTGGTGAGCCCCCGCACAGCGCACACGACATCCCCACCATGCCGGACCGCCTGTGCCGTACGCGTACTCACGAGGGACGAGCCTACGGGGTCCGGGGCGCCCTTTTCCCTCCGGGTCACCCGAGCCGCGCTCCCCGGCGCCCGGCCGCGAACGCCGGCGCACGCGACCCCGGGTCAGGAGGTGCTCGCGCCACCGCCGGAGGTGGTCCGCACATCGATCTCCCGCCAGAAGCCGGCCCGGATCGCGTACCGGTCGTGCTCGTCGATCTGGTCGTCCTTGTGGGCCAGCAGTCCGAACCGGGCCGCGTACCGCAGCAGCTCCCCGTCGACGCGGTGCGGCACCCGCGGATACATCCCCGACAGTTTCTGCAGATGCGTCTGGTCGGGGAGTCGGGCCATCCACCGCCGGGCGAACACCTGTCCGACCTCGAAGGGATCGCCGCCGACCGTGGTGATGTCCTCCTCCCGGTCGGCCCACCGCTGCTCCGCGCTCGTCAGCTGCGCCAGCGTCGGCATGGCCGCCGCCTCGGGCGGCTCCGCCGCGCCTCCGGGCCGGTCCACCCAGCCCTTGTCGGAGGACCACCGCAGGGTGGCCGTCGCCGGGTGCTGCGCGGGGTGCGCCCCCGGCGCCCGCATGGCGGCCAGGTCCTTCGGCGTCGGTACGCCCTTGTGCGTGGCCGCCCGTTCCTCGGTCCCGTTGCGCGCGGCTCCGGCCCCCGAGGTGTGTTCGGGCTCTCCCGTCGGCCGTTCGGTGGCGGCCGCGAGGGCCGACTCGGGCAGCGGCGCCGACAGGATCGCGGCGATCTCCGGGCGCGGCACCGGCTGCGGCGCGCAGACCCCGCCGAGGTCCTTGGCCCGTACGGCCTTGGTGATCCACATCCGGTCGAGGACCCGCCGCTCGTCGGCCTCGGCGACCAGGTCCTCGGACTGGTTGTAGTCGCCGTCGGCGGCCTGCACGGCCCACAGATGCACGGCGACGCCGTGCTCCTTGGCGGCCATCATGCCCGGCAGCAGATCCCCGTCGCCGGTCACGAGGACCACGTCGGAGCAGGCGCGATTGCGGGCCAGCTCGGTCAGTTCGGCGTGCATGGCGGCGTCCACGCCCTTCTGCGCCCACCGCCCGTCGCTGCGGGTCAGCGCGCCGAGCCGCACGGTCACCCGGGGCATCACGCGCAGTCTGCGGTGCTCGGGCTGCGGGACGCGGTCGGGGGCACCGTCGAACCAGTAGATGCGCAGCAACGGCCGCTCGGTGTCGGCCTCGGCGCGCTCGCGCAGCCCCTGGATGAGAGCGGCGTGATCGACGGTGATGCGGGAGCGGGAGGGTTCCCCGGCGAGGAGGCTGGCGGCCGCGCCGAGCAGATACCCGGCGTCCACCAGGACGATGCAGCGGTCCACGCGATCCACCCTCTTTCCGGGAGGTTTGCTTCGGGCTTCCTTCGAGTCTGCCCGACCACGCGGAGGTTAACGGCCGGAACTCGATCTTCGGCGTGGCGTCTTCACTCCGTGTGCCACACCGTGTGCCACGCCGTGCGCCCTTCCGCGACACGGCACGCGGTCCGACAACTCTGGTCACGGACGGTGATTTTCCGAAATGCGCGTGTTGTCATGCTATGTGAATCTGGTCGCGGCCCTGGCCCCTAGACCCCCTTCAGGAGGCAGATCCCCATGGCCAAGAACAAGAAGCAGGACCGTAAGCAGCCGCAGTCCGAGCGTGGTCGGCAGGAGACCCAGCAGCCCTCACTGGAGTCGCAGACCGAGACGCGCATGACCCAGGTGACACCCGGCGACATGGCCCGCAAGGGCCGGCAGAAGCGCTTCGGTCACAACTGACATCGCGGGCCGGGCCGTTGCAGCCCGGACACACCGAGGGGCGCGTCCGTAACACCGGACGCGCCCCTCGCGAAGTTCACGCCTGTCGCGCTCCGCCGGGCCTCGCTCAGCCGGCCAGGCAGGACGGGCCGAGCAGCACCTTCAGATCGCCGAACAGGGCCGGGTCGGGCTTCACCCGGTGCCGGTCCAGGCGCAGCACGGTCGTCTTGGTGGGGCCCTGGAGCCGGATCCGGACCTCGCTGTCGCCCTTGTGGTGGGTCAGGATCTCGCCGAGCCGGCTGACCATGGGCGGGGTGACACGGGTGGCCGGGATGGTGAGGATCACCGGCGCGTTGGTGCCCGCGTTCGACAGGTCGGGGACCTGCATCTCCATGGCGACCAGCCGCGGCACCTCCTCGCGCTTGTCGAGGCGGCCCTTCACGAAGACGACCGCGTCCTCGACGAGTTGGGTCGAGACGAGTTGGTAGGACGCCGGGAAGAACATGCACTCGATGGAACCGGCGAGGTCCTCCACGGTGGCGATGGCCCAGGCGTTGCCCTGCTTGGTCATCTTGCGCTGGAGACCGGAGATGATGCCGCCGATGGTGACGACCGCGCCGTCCGCGTGCTCGCCGCCGGTGAGCTGGGCGATACCCGCGTCGGCCTTGTCGGAGAGCACGTGCTCCAGACCGAAGAGGGGGTGGTCGGAGACGTAGAGGCCGAGCATCTCCCGCTCCTGGGCGAGGAGATAGGTCTTCTCCCACTCGTCGGTGGTGAATTCGACGTCGAGTCCGAAGCCCGGCTCGTTGCTCTCCTCCTCGCCCATGCCGCCGAAGAGGTCGAACTGGCCCTCGGCCTCCTTGCGCTTGACCGCGACCACGTTGTCGATCATCGAGTCGAAGTGCGCGGTGAGGCCCTTGCGGGTGTGCCCCATCGTGTCGAAGGCGCCCGCCTTGATCAGCGACTCGGTGGTGCGTTTGTTGCAGGCGACGGCCTCGACCTTGTCGAGGTAGTCGGGGAAGGAGGCGTACTTCCCCTTGGCCTTGCGGCTGCGGATGATCGACTCGACCACGTTCGTACCGACGTTGCGCACGGCTTCGAGGCCGAAGAGGATCACGTCGTCGCCCTGGGCGGCGAAGTTGTGCTCGGACTCGTTGACGTTCGGCGGGAGCACCTTGATGCGCATGCGGCGGCACTCGTTGAGGTAGACCGCCGACTTGTCCTTGTCGTCCTTGACCGAGGTGAGCAGGGCGGCCATGTACTCGGCCGGGTAGTTCGCCTTGAGGTACGCGGTCCAGTAGGAGACCAGTCCGTACGCGGCGGAGTGGGCCTTGTTGAAGGCGTAGCCGGCGAAGGGGACCAGGACGTCCCACAGGGCCTGGATGGCCTCGTCGCTGTAGCCGTTCTTCTGGGCACCGGCCTGGAAGATGGTGAAGTTCTTCGCCAGTTCGTCGGGCTTCTTCTTGCCCATCACACGGCGCAGGATGTCGGCCTCGCCCAGCGAGTACCCGGCGATGATCTGGGCCGCCTTCTGCACCTGCTCCTGGTAGACGATCAGGCCGTAGGTGACCGCGAGGACCTCCTGGAGCGGCTCCTCCAGCTCCTTGTGGATCGGGGTGATCTCCTGGCGGCCGTTCTTGCGCTCGGCGTAGTTGATGTGCGAGTTCATGCCCATCGGGCCCGGTCGGTACAGGGCCGAGACGGCGGAGATGTCCTCGAAGTTGTCGGGCTGCATCTGGCGGAGCAGGGAGCGCATCGGGCCGCCGTCGAACTGGAAGACGCCGAGGGTGTCACCGCGGCAGAGCAGTTCGAAGGTCTTGGGGTCGTCCAGCGGGAGGGCGAGCATCTCCAGGTCGATGCCCTTGTTGGCCTTCACCATCTTGATGGCGTCGTCCATGATCGTGAGGTTGCGCAGGCCCAGGAAGTCCATCTTCAGCAGGCCGAGCGACTCGCACTGCGGGTAGTCCCACTGGGTGATCGTCACGCCGTCGGTGTGCCGCACCCAGATCGGGGCGTGGTCGACGATGGGCTCGCTGGACATGATCACGCCGGCCGCGTGCACACCCATCTGCCGGACCAGGCCCTCGACGCCCTTGGCGGTGTCGATGACCTTCTTCACGTCCGGTTCGTTCTCGTACATCGACCGGATCTCGCCCGCCTCGCTGTAGCGCGGGTGGGAGGGGTCGGTGATGCCGTTGAGGTCGATGCCCTTGCCGAGGACGTCGGCGGGCATCGCCTTGGTGAGCCGGTCGCCCATCGCGTACGGGTAGCCCAGCACGCGCGCGGAGTCCTTGATGGCGTTCTTCGCCTTGATCTTGCCGTAGGTGCCGATCATGGCGACCTTGTCGGCGCCGTACTTCTCGGTGACGTACCGGATCACCTCGACGCGCCTGCGCTCGTCGAAGTCGATGTCGACATCGGGCATGGAGACGCGCTCGGGGTTGAGGAACCGCTCGAAGATCAGGCCGTGCGGGATCGGGTCGAGGTCGGTGATGCCCATGGCGTACGCGACGATCGAACCGGCGGCGGAACCACGGCCGGGGCCGACCGCGATGCCCTGGGTCTTGGCCCACATGATGAAGTCGGCGACGACGAGGAAGTACCCCGGGAACCCCATCTGGATGATGACGTCCATCTCGTACTCGGCCTGCTTCTGCCGGTCGTCGGGGATGCCGCCGGGGAAGCGGCGCTCCATGCCCCGGCGCACCTCCTCCTGGAACCAGGTGACCTCGGTGAAGCCGTCGGGGATGTCGAACTTCGGCATGAGGTTCTTGGCCTCGAACATGCCGGAGGTGTCGATCTGCTCGGCGACCAGCAGGGTGTTGGCACAGCCCTCCTGCCAGGCGTCCGAGGAGT
This sequence comes from Streptomyces bottropensis ATCC 25435, assembly GCF_000383595.1. Classification (NCBI taxonomy): domain Bacteria; kingdom Bacillati; phylum Actinomycetota; class Actinomycetes; order Kitasatosporales; family Streptomycetaceae; genus Streptomyces; species Streptomyces bottropensis. The sequence continues at coordinate 6,612,009 of NZ_KB911581.1, forward strand.
CGACGGCGTACATCTCCTCGGTGGACTTCAGGTAGTAGCCGGTGCCGTCGAACTTGAAGCGGTCCGGGTCGGAGAGGTTCTTGCCGGTCTGGATGCACAGCAGGGCGTCGTGCGCGGTCGCCTCGTGCGCGTACGTGTAGTGCGAGTCGTTCGTGACCAGCGGCGGGATGCCGAGTTTCTTGCCGACGCGGAGCAGGTCCTCGCGGACCCGGTGCTCGATGTCGATGCCGTGGTCCATCAGCTCCAGGAAGTAGCGGTCCTTGCCGAAGATGTCCTGGTACTCGGAGGCCGCCTTCACCGCCTCGTCGAACTGGCCGAGGCGCAGCCGGGTCTGCAGCTCGCCGGAGGGGCAGCCGGTGGAGGCGATGAGCCCCTCGGACCACTGGGAGATGGTCTCCTTGTCCATCCGGGGCCACTTCTGCAGCCAGCCCTCGGCGTACGCGTCGGAGGAGAGCTTGAAGAGGTTGTGCAGGCCCGTCCTGTTCGCCGCCCAGATCGTCTTGTGCGTGTAACCACCCGAACCGGACACGTCGTCGCGCTTCTGGTGCGGCTGGCCCCACTGGATCTTGCGCTTGTTGCGCCGGGACTCGGGGGCGACGTACGCCTCGATGCCGATGATCGGGGTGACGCCGGCCTTCTTGGCGGTGTGGAAGAAGTCGTAGGCCCCGTGGAGGTTGCCGTGGTCGGACATCGCGATGTGGGTCATGCCCATCTCGTTGCACGCGTTGAACATGTCCTTGAGCCGCGCGGCACCGTCCAGCAGCGAGTACTGGGTGTGGACGTGCAGGTGCGTGAACGGCGGCTTTGACACGGCTTCGGCCTCCAAGGGACACAACAGGGGAAACAGGCGTGAACGGCATCCCCACGGGCTGCGGACAGTCTGGGGGACAGCGTCGAAGTCTATGCCTCGGGACTGACACCGCGAGGGGTGTCCCCCGTACCTTTCGACGAAGGAGTCGCGGGCACTCGCGCGCGGCTCCGCACGTTGAGAGATCGACCCACCCGTGATCATCAGGAGGCACCCCGCGATGTCGGTTCCCCAGCTCGACGACGAGCGACGCGGCGAGGAGATCCTCGCCGTCTTCGACACCGCCTTCGGCCAGCTCCTGGCCGCCGATCCGGCCGCGTTCCGCGTGAAGTTCCGGAAGATGGCGGCATCGGCCTTCGCGTTCTACCGGGGCACGGCGTGCCTGTTCTACAAGGATCTGGACGACGAGAAGGCCGCCGGTCCGTTCCTGGACGAGCGCACCTCGCGCGTGTGGATCCACGGCGACCTGCACGCGGAGAACTTCGGCACGTACATGGACTCCACGGGCCGCCTGATCTTCAATGTGAACGACTTCGACGAGGCCTACGTCGCCCCCTTCACCTGGGACCTGCAGCGCTTCGCCGCCTCCGTGGCGCTCATCGGGTACGCGAAGGCGCTCGGCGACGAGCAGATCACGGAGCTGGTGGAGACCTACGCGGCCGCCTACCGCGAGCGGATCCACGCGGTGGCGACCGGCGCCAAGCGGGACGAGGTGCCTCCGTTCACGCTCGACACCGCCCAGGGCCCGCTGCTGGACGCGCTGCGCGACGCCCGCTCGCTGACCCGTTTCGGCCTGCTGGACTCGATGACGGAGATCCGCGACTTCGAGCGCCGCTTCGCGCCGGGGGGCGGCTCCATCGAGCTGGACGCGGCCACGCGCTACAAGGTGCTGGCCGCCTTCGACGGCTATCTGGAGACGCTCCCGGAGTCCTCGCTGACCCGCCCGGACTCCTACCGGGTGAAGGACGTCGTCGGCCGCCGGGGCATCGGCATCGGCTCGGCGGGTCTGCCGTCGTACAACATCCTGCTGGAGGGGCAGAGCGACGCCCTGGAGAACGATGTGGTGATCTACATCAAGCAGGCCCAGACCCCGGCCGTCTCCCGGCACATCACCGACCAGCGGATCCGTGACTACTTCCAGCACGAGGGTCACCGCACGGTGATCTCGCAGCGGGCCCTGCAGGCCCACGCCGACCCGTGGCTGGGCTGGACCGAGCTGGACGGCGCCGGGCAGCTGGTCGCCGAGGTGTCGCCGTACGCGGTGGACCTGGACTGGAGCGACATCGACGACCTGGAGGAGATCGCCACGGTCGTCGCCGACCTCGGCCGGGCCACGGCCACGATGCACGCGGCGGCGGACGACCTGACGGGGCAGTCCCTGGTGCCGTTCTCCACGGAGCGGGCCATCGACGCGGCGATCGCCGCCGACGAGGAGGGCTTCGCACCGCTCCTGGTGGACTTCGCGCACGCGTACGGGGCTCGCGCGCGCAGGGACCACCAGATCTTCGTCGACCTCTTCCGCAACGGCCGGATCCCCGGCCTGCGCAACCACTGAGCACACGCGGAAGGGGCACCGACGCCGACGAGACGTCGGGCACTCACAGGGACCTTTTAGCGGTCCCTTACGTGCCCGCGTGGGACACTCTCAGTCGCCATGGACATATCCGGGACCCACTTCAGAGCCGTACGCGCGGCGCTGTTCACGGCTGTCGTCGTGACGCTCGGCACCGCGTCGCACGTGCTGCTGTCCGGGGTCCCGCTCCCGCTCACCGTCGTCGGCGCGATCACCGCCGCCGTCTTCCTCGCCGCCTACGCGCTGGCCGGCCGCGAGCGCGGCTTCGGGCGGATCGCCGGGGTGCTGATCCCGCTGGAGCTGACCGCCGACACGGTCTTCACCGCGGGTCAGCACGCCTGTTACGGCGAGGCGGGCGGTCCCGTCACGGGTCCGCTGCGCCAGGTCGGGCTGGACGTGCTGTGCGGCGGCGGCAGTGTGGGCGCGCCGCTGGCGCGGGTCGCCGGCGGTTCCGAGCGGGCGGCGGCGCTGCTCGCGGGCGCCGGTCCGGGGGTCGCCTGGCTGCTGCTCGCCGCGCACATCGGCGTCGGCCTGCTGGCCGCCGCCTGGCTGCGGCGCGGCGAGCGGGCGCTGGCCCAGCTGCTGGACGCCGCGGTCGCCGCGGGTTTCCGGCCGCTGCTGATCGCGGTCGCCGCGGTCCTGGTGCGGCCCCCGCGGGCCCAGCACCGGCCGACGCGCACCGCGCACCGTACGGACAGTGCGCGCACCCTTCTCCACACGCACTCCCTGGGGCGGCGTGGACCGCCGTGCTCGGTCACCTTCGCGTGACCACCTCCTGAGCACGAACAGGTCCCCCCTCACATCTCTCCGCGCACCACGTGTGCGCGTTTCCCAGGGAGTTCATCCACATGAGCAAGCGGAACAGCAGCGCGGCGAAGTCGGCGGCCCGTGAGCGGCTGCGTCTGGAGCGCGAGCGTCAGGCCAGGCGCGCGAAGGTCAGGCGGCAGGCGATCGTGGCGTCCTCGATCGTCGCGGTCCTCGCGATAGCCGGCGGCATCGGCTACGCCGTCGTCCAGAACAACCAGCCCACCAAGTGGGAGGAGGCCGCCAAGGCCACGGTGGTGGCCCCGGCGAACACCTCGGGCAAGAACGGCACCACCGTGCTGATCGGCGACTCCACGACCAAGAACGTGGTCCACCTGTACGAGGACCCGCGCTGCCCGGCCTGCGCCGCCTTCGAGCAGACCGTCGGCGAGACGGTGAACAAGGGCATGAAGGACGGCGACTACAAGCTCTCCTTCACGCTGGGCACCTTCCTGGACGGCAACCTCACCGGCGAGGGCTCGAAGAACGCGCTGAGCGCCCTCGGCGCCGCCCTGGACGTCAGCCCCGACGCGTTCCTCGCCTACAAGACCGCGTTGTACTCGACGAAGTACCACCCGGAGGAGACCACCGACGAGTTCGCCAAGGACAGCTATCTGATCAAGGTGGCGAACACGGTCGACGCGCTGAAGAACGACAAGAAGTTCCAGGACGCCGTGAAGAAGGGCACCTACGACGCCTGGGCGATGAGGATGAGCAAGTCCTTCGACGACGCCGACGGGGTCAAGTCGACTCCGACCATCAAGATCAACGACAAGGTGATCGCCAACCCGTCGACGGTCGCGGACTGGGAGAAGGCGCTCAAGGACGCGGGCGTCACCGATTAGCGGGCCGCAGGCGGCCGCCGCGGGGCACGTGTGAACGGGCGGGCGCCCCGGAGAACGACTCCGGGGCGCCCGCCCGACGGCGGCTGCGGCTACGACGGCTCGGCGGCTACGGCGCGATGTACGGCTTGACCCGCTTGCGGTAGTCCTCGGCACGCACCTCGTTGTAGTACTTGTCGGCGTCCTCGTCGTCCGAGGTGAAGATGTAGACCGGGCACTCGTCGGACTCGGCCTTGCCCTTGTACACGTACCGCTCCTTGCCGGTGCGCGCCTCGACGACCCGCACCCGGTACGAGGTGTTGTACGTCCGGATCTTCAGCGGCTTGCCGTCGGCCTCCATGTCGCAGACCTTGCCGGTCGCAGTGGCCTTCGTGCGCTCGACGCAGACGACCAGCTCCGCCTCCTCCGGCTTGTCCTCGTAGCCGAGGAACCAGCCCTTGGGGAAGTCGCCGTCGACGGGCACGCTGCTCGTCCAGCCGTCACCGGTGCTGTTCATGAGCTGCGCCGGGTGCACGGTCTTCTTCGCTCGGTCGTAGGCCGGCAGTCCTTCGAAGCCGAGCCCGTCCGAGCAGACCCGCTCCAGGTCCTGGGTCGTCACCGGAACCTCCGGTTCGTCCGCGGCGGCCCCGCCCGACGACGATCCGCCGCCGCTCCCGGCCCCCGTGGTCGCGGCGGGTGACGAACACCCGCACAGGACCACGCCCAGCACTCCTGCGGCGACCCAGATCCGGGCACGCTGCATGACGACCTCCCTGCCGAAAGAGAAAAGCGGCAGGCAGGGCATGTCCCCCCGGGTCATGCCCTGTCCCCCCTGCCCTGCCGAACAGAAGCCTGCCGGACGCAGGGCCCCCGGATATCGGGGAAGATCCCCCATGTAGTGGTGCGACCCCCGGGGAAGTGGGGGCTACCCTGTACGCGCCTCGAAGGTGCATTCGAGGGGTGCCCGGCGGGGGTTGCGTACGGGGGCGTACGCGGGCTGCCACGACCATCCCGACAGGGCGCAGGGGGCCTGCAGTTGTCGTCGTTCTCTTCGATGCCGTCGTCGTTCTCCTCGACGCGGTCCTCGGCGTTCTCGTCGGTTCCGGCGTTCTCGTCCTTCTCGTCCCTCACGTCCTTCTCGTCGTTGTCGTCGCCCACTCCGGTCGGCAGACAGGCGGAGCGGGACCTGCTGACGGCTGCCGTCGGGGCGGCCCGGGACGGGCGGGGTTCGTCGGTGTTCGTGCTGGGCGAGCCCGGAATCGGCAAGTCCCGGCTCGTCGAGGACGCCGCGTCGGCCGCCGCCGCTGCCGGGGCACGGATCCTGCGCGGGCGCGCCGCGTCCGCCGGGCGGGCCGTGCCCCTGCGTCCGCTGGCGGAGGCGGTGTTCTCGGGGTCACGGGGCGAGGGTGCGCCCTCAAGCGGGGATCTGGGCTTCTACGAACCGCTGTTGTCCCGGCTGTGCGGGCTGGCACCGCAGGACGGCGCCCCGCTCGTCGGGTACGCCGAGGCGGTGCTCCGGCTCCTGCACGTCCTCGGCCGGCAGGGCGGCTGTGTCCTGGTGCTGGAGGATCTGCACGACGCGGACGCCGACACGCTCGCCATCGTCGACTATCTGACGGACAACCTCGCCGGCCAGCGGGCCGTGCTGCTGGCCACCCTGCGCGGCGAGCCCGGCCCGGCGCTCGACCTCGCCGAGGGTGCCACGTCCCGTCGTACGGCCCGCACGATCCGCCTCGCCCGCCTCGGGCCGGGCGGCACCGCCGAGCTGGCCGCCCGGTGTCTGGGCCACGACACCGCCGAGGACGTCCCGGCGGCGGTGCTGGACCGGCTGCACACGGTGTCGGAGGGTGTTCCCTTCGTGGTGGAGGAACTGCTGCGGGCCATGGTCGACGGCGGCGGTCTCGTCCGGGACGAGAACTCCCGCTGGACGGTGACCGGCTCGCTGGACGCCGGCGTGCCCGACACCGTCGCCGCCGCCGTCCTGCAGCGCGTGGACCAGTTGCCACCGGCCGGCATCGCCCTGCTGGAAGCGGCGGCGGTCCTCGGCAGACGCTTTCCCGTGGACATCGCCGCCCGTGCGGCGGGCCTGGACCACGCCACCGCCCTCACCCAGCTCCGCCACGCGGCCCACGCCCACCTGGTCTCCGACGCCACCACCGCGTCGGACCCCGGCTGGCACACCTTCCGCCACGCCCTCACCGCCGACGCCATCACCCGCCGCCTCCTCCCGCCGGAGCGCACGGCGCTGTGCCTGGCGGCAGCGGACGCGATCGAGGCGGCGAAGGGGGTGGGGCGTCAGGAGGCGAGCGCCGGCGGGCCGGGCTTCGACCGGGCAGGCCTCGACGCGGCGGACTCTGCCGAGGCGGGCCTCGAAGGGACGACCGCCGACGGGACCGATCCGACACGCCCGAGCAGCTGGGGTGGACGCGGCGAGGACGAGGGCCGCGGAAGCCACCGTGTCGGCCTCTCCCCCGGGTCGGACCACCCCCGCCGGCCCCTGGGCGGAGACGCCGACGACGACCTGTACCGGCTCGCCGCGGAGCTGTGCGTGGCCGCGGGGCGGTCGGCGCGCGCGGCCGTGCTGCTCGTGCGGGCCGGGCGGCAGGCGGTCGCGCGGGGTGCGTTGCTGACCGCCGTAGAACTCCTCGACCGGGGTCTGGAGCTGACCGCCGACTCGCCGGACGCGCCGCCCGAGGCCGTGGCCCGGCTGCTGGAGGAACTGCTCGACACGCTGGTCCTCACCGGAGACGTACGGCGCGTGCCCGAGCTGGGAGACCGGCTGGACCGGGTCCTGACGGTCTCGGGTGCGCCGGCCACGCGCCGGGCGGCGGGCTTCCTGACCCGCGCGCGGGCCGCCGCCACCGCCCAGCAGTGGGAGGCCGGCCTGACCGCCGTACGTCGGGCGAGGGAGCTGCTCCGCGACACGCCCGACCCGGCGGCCCGCGCGGCCCTGGACGCGGTCGCCGCCCACCTGGTGCTCAACTCGCAGCGCCCGGACCGGCTGGAGGGCGCCCGCGCGCTCGCCGAGGGCGCCGTCGCGACCGCCGAGGAGGTGGGGCTGCCGGAGGTGGCGTGCAAGGCGCTGAACATGCTCGGCTACTGCCTGCGGCCCCGGGACCTCGGCGAGGCGGAGGACGCGTTCGCCCGGCTGGTCGCCACCGCCGAGGCCCACGCGCTGCCGGTGTGGCGGATCCGCGGCCTGCTGGAACTGGGCGTGCTCGACCGCGTCCGGTTCACCGGCACGGACCGGCTGCTGGCCGCGCGCGCGGCCGCCGAGGACACCGGCGCGGTGCTCCTGACGGCCTGGGCCGACATGCACCTGACCCTCGCCCACATCCTGCGCGACGAACACGACCGGGCGACGGAGTCCGCGCGCCAGCTCCGGGCGACGGCCCGCAGACTGCGGCTGCGCGAGGTGGAGCTGATCGGCGCCGGGGTGGACGGCATCATCGCCGCCTCGCTCGGGGAGCGGGAGAAGCTCGACGCCACCCTGCGCACCCTGGAGCGCGCGCTCGCCGGGCGGAGCGCCGGGGCCCTGTGGGGCTACGCCGACACCTCCGTCTGGGGCTGGGCCCAGGGCATCTGCTCCCTGCTGCGGGAGGAACACGACCGCGCGCTGGCCGAGTTCACGGAGGCGGACGGGGTCATGCGGGCACTGCCCAGCACCGGTGGCGTGACCGGCTTCCTCGGCCCGTACCTCCTCCTGCGCACCCTGCGCGGCACGGCCGACTGGGGTGAACTGGACGGCCCCGGCACCGAGCGGCTCACCCAGGTCCAGTGGGACCGCCCCTTCGCCGGCTGGTCCCGAGCCGTCCTGCTGGGCCGCGAGGGCCGCGCCGCCGAGGCCGCCAAGGCGGCTCAGGAGGCGCTGACCGGGACCGCCGGGATCCCCCTGGCCGCGCATCTCTGTCTGCGCCTGGGTGCCGAGGCCGCGCTCGCCGACGGCTGGGGCCGGCCCGTCGAATGGCTGCGTGCCGCCGAGCAGTTCTTCCACGAGCGGGGCACGACCCGCGTGTCGGCCGCGTGCCGGGCGCTGCTGCGCGACGCGGGATCCCCCGTGCCCCGCCGCCGCCAGGGCCACGACACCATCCCGGCAGAACTGCGGCGCGCGGGGGTGACCGCACGGGAGTACGAGGTCCTGCGGCTGCTCGGTGCCCGGCTGGGCAACCAGGAGATCGCCGAGCACCTGTTCCTCTCCCCCCGCACCGTCGAGAAGCACCTCGCCAGCCTCCGTGACCGCACCGGCCGCCCCGACCGCGCCGCACTGATCGCCCTGGCCAGGAAATACGCCGACGAGCGGTGAGCGGCGGGCCGACTGCTCGGCGCCCGGCCCGCCGTGGCACGGCCACTGACGGCTCCTCGGCCCGGCCCGGCCCGCGCTCGCCACCCGACGTACAGCGCACAACCGTCTGAACTCTGCGCGGATTTCAGGCTTCTGTCTTACCCCCGGCCCTACCGATCAGTAATCTCGTCGGCCGTGACCAGTCGCAGATCTCACTCCCGCCCCGACTCCCCCGCCCAGCCCACGGGTTCGGCCGCACCGAGTCGCCGTACGGTCGTCAAGGCGGCCGCCGCCGGGGCCGTTCTCGCCGCGCCGCTCTCCGCCGTGATCCCGGCACACGCGGCGCAGTCCCCCGCCTTCCTGCACGGCGTCGCCTCCGGCGACCCGCTGCCCGACGGTGTCCTGCTGTGGACCCGCGTGACACCCACCGCCGCCGCGATACCCGGCTCCGGTCTCGGCCCGGACATCGAGGTCGGCTGGACCGTCGCCCTGGACAAGGCGTTCACGAACATCGTCGCCAAGGGCTCGACGACCGCGACCGCCGCCTCCGACCACACCGTCAAGGCCGACGTCCGCGGCCTGGTGCCCGCCACGCACTACTGGTTCCGCTTCTCGGCCGGCGGCACCGACTCGCCCGCCGCCCGCACCCGCACCGCCCCGGCCGCCGACGCCGCCACCGCCAACCTGCGCTTCGGCGTGGTCTCCTGCGCCAACTGGGAGGGCGGCCACTTCTCCGCCTACCGCCATCTGGCCGCGCGCGGCGACCTGGACGCCTGGCTGCATCTCGGCGACTACATCTACGAGTACGGCACCGGCGAGTACGCCACCCGCGGCAAGGTCGTACGGCCGCACGCGCCGACCCACGAGATCGTCTCCCTCGCCGACTACCGCGTCCGGCACGCCCGTTACAAGACCGACCCGGATCTGCAGGCCCTGCACGCGGTCGCGCCGGTCGTGGCCATCTGGGACGACCACGAGATCGCCAACGACGCGTGGTCGGGCGGCGCCGAGAACCACACCGAGGGCGCGGAAGGCACGTGGGCGGCCCGGCAGGCGGCGGCCAAGCAGGCGTACTTCGAGTGGATGCCGGTGCGCCCGGCGCTGGCGGGCACCACCTACCGCCGTCTGCGTTTCGGCAAGCTCGTCGACCTCTCCCTGCTGGACCTGCGCTCCTTCCGCTCGCAGCAGGTGGGCGTGGGCGACGGCGAGGTCGACGACCCGGACCGTACGCTGACGGGCCGGGCCCAGCTCGACTGGCTGAAGGCCGGGCTGAAGTCGTCCGACACGACGTGGCGGCTGGTCGGCAACTCGGTAATGATGGCGCCGTTCGCCCTCGGCAACCTCACGGCCGACCTCTTCGAACCCCTCGCGGAGCTGCTCGGTCTGCCGAAGGAGGGCCTCGCCCTCAACCCCGACCAGTGGGACGGCTACACCGACGACCGCCGCGAACTCCTCGCCCATCTGCGGCAGAACGCGATCGGCAACACGGTCTTCCTCACCGGCGACATCCACATGGCCTGGGCCAACGACGTACCGGTCAACGCCGGGACGTACCCGCTGTCGGCCTCCGCCGCCACCGAGTTCGTGGTCACCTCGGTCACCTCCGACAACCTCGACGACCTCGTCAAGGTCCCCGAGGGCACCGTCTCCGCGCTGGCCTCCCCGCTCATCCGCGCCGCCAACCGGCATGTGCACTGGGTCGACACCGACCGCCACGGCTACGGCGTCCTGGACATCACGGCCGCGCGCGCCCAGATGGACTTCTACGTCCTCTCCGACCGTACGAAGCCCGACGCGACGTCCTCCTGGGCACGCTCGTACCGGACCCGGAGCGGAACCCAGAAGGTGGAGCGCACGTACGACCCCGTGTAGACCGCGATGAACCAGCCGCGGGACTAGAGGGTTTCGAGGAAGCCGAGCGCCACCCGCCAGGTGGCCTCGGCGGCCTCCTCGTCGTAGTCCGGCAGCTCGGGGTCGGTGTAGAGGTGGCCGGCTCCGGCGTATCTGTAGACCTCGACGTCGGCCCCGGCCCTGCGCATCTGGAGGTACCAGGCACTCAGCCAGTCGTCCGGCTCGAAGGGGTCGGGCTCGGCGACGTGCAGTTGGACGGGCAGGTCGTCCACGGACGCGGTGGCGGCGATGTCCGAGGTGCCGTGCAGAAGCAGCAGCCCGCGCGCGTTCTTGTCGCCCAGGGCCAACGTCTGGGCGGTCGCGGCTCCCAGGGAGAACCCGGCGTAGACGAGGCCACGCTCCGAGTACGGCGCGGCGGCCAGGACCGCCCGCTTGAGAAGCTCCTCCCTGCCCAGCTCCTCGTTGAAGGCCATGCCGTCCTCGACCGTGTCGAACGTCCGTCCGGCGAAGAGGTCGGGGGTCCACACCTCGTGTCCGGCGGCGCGCAGCCGGTCCGCCGCGTCGCGCACGGCGGGCCGCAGACCGTAGGTCGAGTGGAAGAGCACGATGTTCATGAGGCCATCGTGCCAGCCGGATCCGACACCCGGCCCGCCGACCGGTTCCCCGAGCAGCCCGCCGGCCGATTCGCCGACCGGTTCGCCGTAGGGCCGCGACGCCCGTACCCAGAGCGCGTCGGAAGTCACATGTTCATGACCCCGCGCGGCCGGTTACGTTCGAAGGCATGGAGAATCTACTCCGCCCATTGATCGTCGTCGGCGGTTCGGTCGTCCTCACGCTGCTCATCGGCTGGACGACCGATCTGCTGCTGCGCAAAGCGGACCAGCGGCACCACGAGACACCTCTGTGGGGCCTGCTGCGCCGCGGCCGCATCCCCTACCAGCTGTTCCTGTGCGCGGCCTTGCTCAGAGCGACGTACGACGAGGCGCAGCTGCTGGAGCAGCACCGGACCGCCGCGGGCCGCACCCTGACGCTGGTGCTGATCGGTTCGACGGCCTGGCTGGTGATCCGCATCGCGGCGGCGATAGTGGAGACGACGTACAGCCGTTACGCCCGCGTCCACCGCGACGCCGCCCGGGTACGCCGGGTGCGCACCCAGGTGACGCTGATCATGCGGGTGGTCTCGGCGATCGTCGGTGTGGTCGCCGCGGCCGCGATGCTGCTGGCCTTCCCGGCGATGCGCGCGGCCGGCGCCTCGCTGCTGGCCTCGGCCGGGCTGCTCGGCATCGTCGCCGGTATCGCCGCGCAGTCCACGCTGAGCAACCTCTTCGCCGGGCTGCAGATCGCCTTCGGCGACATGGTCCGCCTCGGTGACGTGGTCGTGGTGGAGGGCGAGTGGGGCACGGTCGACGAGATCACCCTCACCTTCCTGACGGTCCGCACCTGGGACGAGCGCCGCATCACGATGCCGGTGTCGTACTTCACCTCGAAGCCCTTCGAGAACTGGTCCCGCGGCGGCGCCCAGATGACCGGCACGGTCTTCCTCCACGTCGACCACGCCGCGCCGCTGCTCGCGATGCGCGACAAGCTCCGCGACATCCTGCGGTCCTGCTCCGCGTGGGACGGCCGTCACTACGACCTGACCGTCACCGACACGACCCCCTCCACCATGGAGGTCCGCGCCCTCGTCACCGCCAAGGACCCGGACGACCTGTGGACCGTCCGCGTCACCGTCCGCGAGCAGCTCGTCCACTGGCTCACCGAGACCCACCCGTACGCCCTCCCCCGCATCAACACCGCCGACGCGGTCCTCTCCCCGACCCACCCCAACGGCCACGTCGACGGCCGCGTCCCCCGCCTCACGCGCAGCAAGGTCCACGAGCCCCCGTGGTCGCCGGGCAGAGGCTGACAGACCGCGAGTGCGGGCTCAGCGGCCGGATCACGCCGTCTGAGCCCGCACCCGCACCTGCGCCGCCTGCGCCTGCACTCGCGTCGACCCGGACCACGTCAGCCGAGCGGCCGGGGAGGAACAGACGCAGACGCACCCACACCCGCCGACTCACCGACTCACCGACTCACCGCAGTGTCCGCCGACTCACCGCAGACTGCGCACATCCAGATGCCGCAGCACCCGGTCCACCACCTCGGGATTCGCCCCCGGCTCACTCCGCGCGGCCAGCACCTCGTGCCGAGCCGCGCTCAACATCTCCCCCTGGATCCGACGCATCCGGCGAAGCCTGTGCACCCGCTGCTCGTGCCCCTCCCGGCGTTCGTCCTCCCCCACCTCCGGGCTGATCCGCACCGCGATCTCGACGGCCCGCCGCAGCAGCCGCTCGGACATCTCCTCCGGCAGCTCCTCCGTCTCCTCGATCTCCTTCAGCCGTCGCTTCGCCGCCTTCGCCGCCCGCACGGCCAACGCCTTCTCGAACTCCTTCTCGGCCCCCTCGTCCGCCCGCACCCCCAACCACCGCACCAGCCGCGGCAGGGTCAGCCCCTGCAGCACCAGCGTCGCCATGATCACGCCGAACGCGATGAACACGATCTCGTCCCGGTCGGGGAACGGCGCCCCGCTCTCGGTCTCCAGCGGAATCGCGAGCGCCAGCGCCACGGACGCCACCCCCCGCATCCCCGACCACCACATCACCACGGTCTCGCGCCACGACACGGGAATCTCCTCGTCGTAGTCCCGCTTGGCGTGCAGCCGCCGGGCCAGCCAGGTGGCCGGCAGCAGCCATGCCAGCCGGACGAGCACCACGACGACCACGACGGCCGCCGCCCAGCCGAGCATCTCCTGCCACCGCCCGGACGCCGTACGGATCGCGTTGTGCAGCTCCAGCCCGATCAGCCCGAAGGCGACGCCGGTGACAAGCGTGTCCACGACGTCCCAGACGGTGTGCCCGGCGAGCCGTGTCATGACGTCGTCCGCCCCGAGCGCGTACTCCGCGAGGAACAGCGCGGTCGTGAGCACCGCGAGCACCCCGGACCCGTGCAACTCCTCGGCCATCACGTACGACGCGTACGGCACGAGCAGGGTCAGTCCGATCTGCAGCGTCGCGTCCTCCAGGAAGTCCATCAGCTTGTTGGCGGCCCAGCCGAGCACGATCCCCACGACGACGGCGACGACCCCCGACAGCACGAGCTGGAGCGCGGCCCGGGGCCAGGAGAAGGATCCGCTGACGGCCGCGGCGATGGCCACGTGGTAGAGCACGATGGCCGTGACGTCGTTGAAGAGACCCTCGCCCTCCAGGATCGACACCAGTCGGCGCGGCAGCCCGAGTTGGCCCGCAACGGCCGTCGCCGCCACCGGGTCGGGCGGCGCGACCAGAGCGCCGAGCGCGAGGGCCGCCGCGATCGGCAGTCCGGGCACGATCGCGTGCGCCACGGCGGCCACGGCGGCGGTGGTCACGAACACCAGCGCCACGGCCAGCAGGAGGATCGGCCGCAGGTTCGCCGTGAACTGCCGCCAGGAGGTCCGCCGCACCGCCGCGTAGAGCAACGGCGGCAACAGCAGCGGCAGGATGAGCTCCGGCGGGATCTGCACGTTGGGCACGAAGCCGGGTACGGCGAGGGCGATGCCCAGCAGCGTCATCAGCACCGGCGCCGGCAGTTTCAGCCGCTCCCCCACCGGCACACTGACCACGGCCCCGACCAGCAACACGAAGAACAGGGCCAACTGATCCATGGGGGTGCTCCGCTGGTGCTAGACGATCAAGACCGGCCAGTCTTCAGGGTGCCCCACCCGCACCGTCGAACGCTAAATCGACCGCCGCATGGACCGATGAGGTATCCCCGCGTCCAGGAACTCCGCCCCGTACGCCACGTACCCCAGCCGTTCGTAGAACCCGAGCGCGTGCGTCTGCGCCCCCAGGTCCACCGCGGTCAGCCCGCGCTCCCGCGCCGCCTCCTCGACGGCCCGCACCAGCGCGACCCCGACACCCAGCCCGCGGGCCTCCCCCACGACCGCGAGCCGCCCCAGCGCCCCGACGCCCGGAGCCCCACCGGTCTTGCCGGCGGCGGCCTCCCCGTACAGCAGCCGCCCGGCCCCGAGGGGCGTCCCGTCGTCCCGGACGGCGAGGACGTGCACGGCCCCGGCGTCGTACGCGTCGTACTCCAGGTCCTGCGGCACGCCCTGCTCGACGACGAAGACCTCCTTGCGCACCGCGAAGCACGCCTCGCGGTCGGCGGGACCGTCGGCGACGCGCACCTCGTAGGACACCGGGACGGGACTCACGCGTACGTCTCCTCGCGCACCTTGTCGAGGGCCTTCTGCAGATCGGCCGGGTAGTCGCTCTCGAACTCGACCCAGCTGCCGTCCCCGGGGTGCTCGAAGCCGAGCCGCACGGCGTGCAGCCACTGGCGGGTGATGCCGAGCCGCTTGGCGAGCGTCGGGTCGGCGCCGTACGTCAGGTCGCCGACGCAGGGGTGCCGGTGGGCGGACATGTGGACGCGGATCTGGTGGGTGCGCCCGGTCTCCAGCTTGATGTCGAGCAGCGAGGCGGCCCGGAACGCCTCGACCAGGTCGTAGTGCGTGACCGACGGCTTGCCCTCGGCGGTGACGGCCCATTTGTAGTCGTGGTTCGGGTGCCGTCCGATGGGCGCGTCGATGGTGCCGCTCGTGGGGTCGGGGTGGCCCTGGACCAGCGCGTGGTACCGCTTGTCGACGGTCCGCTCCTTGAACTGGCGCTTCAGGGAGGTGTAGGCCCGCTCCGACTTGGCGACCGTCATCAGTCCCGAGGTGCCCACGTCGAGCCGGTGCACGATGCCCTGGCGTTCGGCGGCGCCCGACGTCGAGATCCGGTACCCGGCGGCGGCGAGGCCGCCGATGACGGTCGTCCCGGACCAGCCGGGGCTGGGGTGCGCGGCCACGCCGACCGGCTTGACGATCACCAGCACGTCGTCGTCGTCGTGCACGATCTCCATGCCCTCGACCGGCTCGGCGACGATCTGTACCGGTGCGGGCGCCTGCGGCATCTCGACCTCCATCCAGGCCCCGCCGTGCACCCGCTCCGACTTGCCGACCACCGACCCGTCGACCGTGACCTTCCCCGCGGCGGCGAGTTCGGCCGCCTTGGTACGGGAGAAGCCGAACATGCGGGAGATGGCGGCGTCGACGCGCTCGCCCTCCAGGCCGTCGGGCACGGGCAGGGTACGGATCTCGGGAATCGTGCTCACCCGTCGAGTATGCCGGACGGGTGAGAGCCGCCCGACCGTGCCTGTGGACAACCTCCTCGACGCGGCGGCCCCGCTCTCAGCCCTTGTGGACGGTCCCGTCCGGGTCGAGCCCCCGGAACGACAGCAGGACGATCAGGATGCCGCCGCACACGATGGCCGAGTCGGCGAGATTGAAGACCGCGAAGCCCTTGGGCGCGATGAAGTCGACGACCGCTCCCTCGAAGACCCCCGGCGCACGGAAGATCCGGTCCGTGAGGTTGCCCAGCGCGCCCCCGAGCAGCAGGCCGAGCGCGATCGCCCAGGGCAGGCTGTAGAGCTTGCGGGCGAGCCGGGCGATGACCACGATCACGATCGTCGCGATCACCGTGAAGATGATCGTGAAGGCCTCGCCGAAGCCGAAGGCCGCACCCGCGTTGCGGATCGCCTCGAACTTCAGCCAGTCCCCGATGATCTCGATCGGTTCGTGGTGCTCCAGCCTGGCGACCACGATCATCTTGCTGACGAGGTCGAGCGCGTACGCCAGCGCGGCGACCCCGAACAGCACGGCGATACGGCGCTTGCCGCGCGGGCGCGCGGGCGCGTCGGCCTGCTCCGCCACGGCACCGTTCCCGCCGTCGGACTGCTCCGGGTCGGTCCCCGACGCGTCTGGGATGTCCGGCGTACCGATGATGCGCTCCGCCTCTGCCACGTGAGTCCCTCAACCTAGGTTCCTGACTGAGGACAAAGGTACGACACGACCCACACGGACCAGGGGCTCAGTCCGCGATCACTAGCGGCGTTCCTGCTTCTGCTTGCACTCCACGCAGAGAGTGGCCCGTGGAAACGCCTGCATCCGTGCCTTTCCGATCGGATTGCCGCAGTTCTCGCAGAGGCCGTATGTGCCCGAGGCCAGCCGGTCCAGGGCGCGCTCGGTCTGGTCGAGCATCTCGCGCGCGTTGTGGGCGAGCGACAGCTCGTGCTCGCGCGTGATGTTCTTCGCCCCGGTGTCGGCCTGGTCGTCGCCGGCGCCGTCCCCCGAGTCCCGCATCAGGCCCGTGAGCGACCGCTCGGAGGCCTCCAGCTCGGCCCTCAGCCGCACGGCCTCGGACTGCAGCTCCGTGCGGGCCTCGGCGACCTCCTCCGGGCTCCAGGGGTCCTCGCCGGGCCGTACCGCCAGCTCGCCGGGCTCCACCGCGGCGGGCCGCGCCTTGGGGACGGCGGAGGGCTTCCGCTTCGCCGCCGTAGCCGTACCAGGAGTGTTCTTCGCAACCACCGTCGTGGCTCCCGTCGTCTCGGCGGCCTGGGCCGCGTCCGCCTTCTTGACCGTGCTCTTCTTCGCAGAGGGGCTCTTCGCCACGCTCTTCGCCACGCTCTTCGCCGTGCTCTTCCCGCCCGCGTTCTTCCTCGCGGCGGGCTTGTGCGCGGCGGCCTTCCCGACCGCCGCGGCCTCCTCGGCCGCCACCGTCGTCCCGGTCACCGTCGGCTTCCCGGACGCCGTCGCCTTCTTGGCCGCGGTCTTCTTCACGGCCGTCCTCGCGGCGACCGTCCCTTCGGCCGCGGTCTTCTTCGCCACCGCCTTCTTCGCCACCATGGCCGCGGCCCCTTCACATATGGTGATCTTGCACGCGAATCGTGCTGGGACGATAAATCGACCTGAGTCCCTCGGCAACGGGGCAGACCACCCGATTCTCCCACCTCACGGCCGTCACGCGACGAGCCTGCAAGCGTTGTGCCCAGCTCCCCGCCGGGTATTCCGCCCCGCCGGAGGTCCCAGGATCCGGACGCCCCGCCCGCTCCATTCGGGTCACCCCGCAGGTCACCGCGCGCCCGGCCGCGAGGCCCGCCGAAGGCCCCGCCCCACCCCTCCCGCGCGCCCTCGAAAACCGGTCGGCCGCCGTCCGTGCGGCGCCGTACACTGGGCGCAGCGAGAAGCGTGGATGGGGACGAGTAGCGTCGTACGCAGCCCAGAGCGACCCGGGGACGGTGGAAGCCCGGGGGCGAGCGCGATGTGAAGATCACCCCGGAGCCGCCGGAAGAAAGCCGCAGCCCATGGCACCGTCCCTGGGGCGCGGCGAGTAGACCCGGTATCGCGACCTCAATGAGGGGGTTCACCGGCGCGTACGGCGCACAGGGGAACCAAGGAGGGTGGTACCGCGGGAGCGCGCCGCACACGGCGTACGAAGGATCGAAGCTCTCGTCCCTCCGACGGAAGGCAGCAAGTCCGTTGGAGGAAGCCCGCTCATGACAGAGCCGACGTACCGCCAGGTGCCCGCCCAGGTCGATCTGCCCGCGCTCGAGCACGCGGTGCTCGACTTCTGGCGCGACCAGAAGATCTTCGCCAAGAGCCTGGAGCAGTCCGAGGGCCGCCCCGAGTGGGTGTTCTACGAGGGACCGCCCACCGCCAACGGCATGCCGGGCGCCCACCACATCGAGGCCCGCGTCTTCAAGGACGTCTTCCCTCGCTTCCGCACGATGCGCGGCTACCACGTGGCCCGCAAGGCCGGCTGGGACTGCCACGGCCTCCCGGTGGAGCTGGCGGTCGAGAAGGAACTCGGCTTCAACGGCAAGAAGGACATCGAGGCGTACGGCATCGCCGAGTTCAACGCCAGGTGCCGCGACTCGGTGACCCGGCACACCGACGCCTTCACCGAGCTGACGACCCGCATGGGCTACTGGGTCGACCTGGACGACGCCTACCGGACCATGGACCCCGAGTACGTGGAGTCCGTCTGGTGGTCGCTCAAGGAGATCTTCGGCAAGGGTCTGCTGGTCCAGGACCACCGCGTCGCCCCCTGGTGCCCCCGCTGCGGCACCGGCCTGTCGGACCACGAGCTGGCGCAGGGCTACGAGACGGTCGTCGACCCCTCGGTGTACGTCCGTTTCCCGCTCACCTCCGGTCCGCTCGCCGGCGAGGCAGCGCTCCTGGTGTGGACGACCACGCCGTGGACGCTGGTGTCCAACACCGCGGTCGCCGCCCACCCCGAGGTCACCTACGTGGTCGCCACGGACGGCACGGAGAAGCTCGTCGTCGCCGAGCCGCTCGTCGCCAAGGCGCTCGGCGAGGGCTGGGAGACCACCGGCCAGACCTTCACCGGCGCCGAAATGGAGCGCTGGACCTATCAACGTCCGTTCGACCTGGTGGAGTTCCCGGAAACGGCGCATTTCGTCGTCAACGCCGAATACGTCACCACCGAGGACGGTACGGGCCTGGTCCACCAGTCCCCCGCCTTCGGCGAGGACGACCTCAAGGTCTGCCGCGCGTACGGCCTGCCCGTCGTGAACCCCGTCCGTCCCGACGGCACCTTCGAGGAGGAGGTCCCCCTCGTCGGCGGCGTCTTCTTCAAGAAGGCGGACGAAAAGCTCACCGAGGACCTCCAGCAGCGCGGCCTGCTCTTCAGGCACATCCCGTACGAGCACAGCTACCCGCACTGCTGGCGCTGCCACACCGCGCTCCTGTATTACGCGCAGCCGTCCTGGTACATCCGCACCACCGCCGTCAAGGACCGTCTCCTCCAGGAGAACGAGAAGACCAACTGGTTCCCGGACTCGGTCAAGCACGGCCGCTTCGGTGACTGGCTGAACAACAACATCGACTGGGCGCTCTCCCGCAGCCGCTACTGGGGCACCCCGCTGCCGATCTGGCGCTGTGAGGAGAACCACCTCACCTGCGTGGGCTCCCGCGAGGAGCTGAGCCGCCTCTCCGGCACCGACCAGTCCGAGCTGGATCCGCACCGCCCGTTCATCGACGCGGTCACCTTCCCGTGCCCCGAGGACGGCTGCGGCGCCACCGCCACGCGCGTCCCGGAGGTGATCGACGCCTGGTACGACTCGGGTTCGATGCCGTTCGCGCAGTGGGGCTACCCGTACAAGAACAAGGAACTCTTCGAGTCCCGCTACCCGGCCCAGTTCATCAGCGAGGCCATCGACCAGACCCGCGGCTGGTTCTACACGCTGATGGCCGTCGGCACCCTGGTCTTCGACAAGTCGTCGTACGAGAACGTCGTCTGCCTCGGCCACATCCTCGCCGAGGACGGCCGCAAGATGTCCAAGCACCTGGGCAACATCCTGCAGCCGATCCCGCTCATGGACCAGCACGGCGCCGACGCCGTCCGCTGGTTCATGGCGGCCGGCGGCTCCCCCTGGGCGGCCCGCCGCGTGGGCCACGGCACCATCCAGGAGGTCGTCCGCAAGACCCTCCTCACCTACTGGAACACGGTCGCCTTCCAGGCCCTGTACGCCCGCACGTCGAACTGGGCGCCCAGCGCGGCGGACCCGGCCCCGGCCGACCGCCCGGTCCTGGACCGCTGGCTGCTGTCGGAACTCCACGCCCTCACCGACCAGGTGACCGGGGCCCTGGAGGCCTACGACACCCAGCGCGCCGGCAAGCTCCTCTCGGCCTTCGTCGACGATCTGTCGAACTGGTACGTACGCCGGTCGCGCCGCCGTTTCTGGCAGGGCGACAAGGCGGCGCTGCGCACCCTGCACGAGGTCGTCGAGACGGTCACGAAGCTGATGGCCCCGCTGACCCCGTTCATCACCGAGCGGGTCTGGCAGGACCTGATCGTGCCGGTCTCCCCGCAGGCCCCCGAGTCCGTGCACCTGGCCTCCTGGCCGGAGGCGGACCTCTCCGCGATCGACCCCGAGCTGTCCAGGCAGATGGTCCTGGTGCGCCGCCTGGTGGAGCTGGGCCGCGCCACGCGCGCGGAGTCGGGCGTCAAGACCCGCCAGCCCCTCTCTCGCGCCCTGGTGGCCGCCACGGGCTTCGACTCCCTCGACCCCGAACTGCACGCGCAGATCACGGAGGAGCTGAACGTCAGCTCGCTCGCCTCGCTCTCCGAGGTCGGCGGCTCCCTGGTGGACACCACCGCCAAGGCCAACTTCCGCGCGCTGGGCAAGCGCTTCGGCAAGCGGGTCCAGGACGTGGCCAAGGCCGTGGCGGGCGCCGACGCGGCCGCCCTGTCCCTCGCCCTGCGCGAGGGCACCGCCTCGGTCGAGGTCGACGGTGAGACCGTCACCCTCGCCCCCGACGAGGTCATCATCACGGAGACCCCGCGTGAGGGCTGGTCGGTGGCCTCCGACTCGGGCGCCACGGTCGCCCTCGACCTGGAGATCACGGAGGAGCTGCGACAGGCGGGCCTGGCCCGTGACGCGATCCGCCTGATCCAGGAGGCCCGCAAGAACAGCGGCCTCGACGTCGCCGACCGTATCGCCCTGCGCTGGACGGCCACGGACCCGGCGGTCACGGCCGCACTGACCGAACACTCGCCGCTGATCGCCGACGAGGTCCTCGCCGCGGACTTCGCCACCGGCGAGGGCGACGAGACCTTCGGCACGCCCTTCACGGACGAGGGCCTGACCCTGACGTTCCGCCTCCGCAAGGCGTAGCCCCGTCGCCCTGCTCGGCCGGGTCGGCGAGCAGGGCCCCGCTCCGCACCACCCCCGGGAGACCAAGAAGGCCTGGGGCGCCGTGAGAGATCTCGGCGCCCCAGGCCTTCGGCGTTGTGTCCGCCGCACATCCGCGCGTATCCCCGCGCGACCGCCCCGCCCCGGGGCCCGCACGGCAAAAGGGCGGGGCCCCGGAAAGAGATCCGGGGCCCCGCCCTGAACGCTGCCGACGCCTACGGCGTACCAGTAATCGTCAGTTGTCGTCCTCGTCGATCAGGAACCCGCGCATCGGCGAGGGAGCCTGTCCCATCGGAGAGGGACCCTGCGGCCGGACCGGAGCCATCGGCTGGGTCATGGCGGGCGACATCTGCTGCTGACCGCCGTAGGAGGGCGCGGCCGGAGACGGGGCGCCGCCCATGCCTCCACCCATGCCTCCGCCCATGCCTCCGCCCATACCGCCCGGGTTGCCGCCGTACGACGGGGCGCTCGCGCCGGCCGGAGCCATGGAGGGCGCCGGGGACGGCGGCAGCGACGCGGTCGCCGGGGTGCGCGGCGGGGCCAGCGAGTCGTCCGCCTGGGTCTCCAGCTGACGCAGCTGCGACTCCAGGTACGACTTCAGACGCGTGCGGTACTCGCGCTCGAAGCCGCGCAGGTCCTCGACCTTGCGCTCCAGCGTGGCGCGGGCGGACTCCAGGGAGCCCATCGCGACGCGGTGCTTCTCCTGCGCGTCCCGCTCCAGCGCGTCGGCCTTGGCACGGGCGTCCCGCTCCAGACCCTCGGCGCGGCTACGGGCCTCACCGACGATCTTGTTGGCCTCGGAACGGGCCTCGGCGATCGCCTGGTCGGCGGTCTGCTGGGCCAGCGAGAGCACACGCGCGGCGCTGTCGCCGCCGGGACCCTGGCCGGGGCCGCCCATCGGACCGCCCATGGGGCCGCCCATCGGACCGCCCATCTGCTGCATGGGAGGCTGGCCGCCCATGGGACCCTGGCCCATCTGGCCCTGACCCATTTGGCCCTGGCCCATCTGCTGCATCTGGCCCTGGCCCATGGGGCCCTGGCCCATCGGTCCCTGACCCATCGGGCCGGGACCCTGCTGCCCACCCTGGCCACCGGGGCCGGCGGGCAGCTGCGGAGCACCGCTCGGCAGCTGGGGCGGGCCACCCATGGGGCCCCCCATCTGCTGCGGCGGGCCCGATATCCCAGCGGGTACGGGTCCACCGGGACCGCGCATACCCTGCTGCTGCATGCCGCCTTGCTGCATGCCGCCCTGCTGCATGCCGCCCTGCTGCATACCCTGCTGCTGCATGCCACCCTGCTGCATGCCGCCCTGCTGCTGGTCCTGAGGCTCCGGGGGCTTGCGCATGTTCTGCTGGTTCTGGGCAGCAGCACGCGTGGCCGCGGCCAGTTTGGCGCGCAGGTCCTCGTTCTCACGTAGCAGGCGCGTCAGTTCGGCTTCGACCTCATCGAGGAAGGCATCGACCTCGTCCTCGTCATAGCCTTCTCGGAGGCGGACGGTCGTGAACTGCTTGTTCCGCACGTCCTCGGGGGTCAACGGCATCTCTTCACCTCAACGTAGTCATCGGCAGTCGGCAAGACCGGATCGTCCACAGTCACCTCGCGAGTCCACCCACGATGTTGATCAGGATGTAGACGATGATCATCAGTACGAAGAAGGACAGGTCGAGCGCCACGCCCCCGAGACGCAGCGGCGGGATGACCCGCCGCAGAAGCTTCAGCGGTGGATCGGTGACAGTGTAGGTGGCCTCCAGAACGACCACCATCGCCTTGCCGGGTTGCCACGAGCGGGCGAACTGGAACACATAGTCCATGACCAACCGGAAGATCAGCACGATGAGGAAACACATCAGAGCGATCCAGAGCACTTGCCAAACCACGCTCATGATCCGTGCTTCCCTCTCCCCTGTCCCACATCTTGTTCCGGTCCTGCGTCTCAGCTCTGGTTGAAGAACCCGCCCTCTGCGATACGGGCCTTGTCCTCCGCCGTGACATCGACGTTAGCAGGCGACAACAGGAACACCTTCTGCGTCACCCGCTCGATGCTGCCGTGAAGACCAAACACCAAACCGGCCGCAAAGTCGACAAGTCGCTTCGCGTCTGTGTCGTCCATCTCAGTCAGATTCATGATCACCGGGGTGCCCTCACGGAAGTGTTCCCCGATGGTACGGGCCTCGTTGTAGGTCCGCGGGTGCAACGTGGTGATCCGGTAAGGCTCTCGCTCGGACACGACCTTGGGCATGATCACCGGTGCGTTCTTCTCCAGACTCGAACGTTCTTGTGTGATGGACGCCACGGGCGCGATCCGGGCGGGTCGCGCCGATTCCGCGGGGAGCGAAGTGGCGTGCGACACCGGTTCGCGCTGCGCGGGGGGCTGTACCACTCGCACCGATTCATCCCTTTGGGACTGGTGTGACTGGTGTGCCTGATGCACCGGCTCGTGCCGGCGGTGGTCCCGCTCCGGCTCCGGGTCGAGCTCGGGCTCGAAGTCGTCATCGGGGTCGAAGCCCCTGCCGTCGTACCCATCGTCCTCCACGAGGCCGAGGTAGACCGCCATCTTGCGCATCGCGCCGGCCATGCTCTGAGTCCTCCGCTCTGTGGTGGATCCACTGACGACTTCCAAGTGCCCGCGATCCACGAGGTCGTTGCGCCCGCCTCTCGACGGAATGACCATATTTTCTGCTGTGGTCCGACTTCTTGGCGACGTTACCCGAGCCCGGGACGGACTCCGAGTACCGCAGTGCCGACGCGCACATGTGTCGCTCCGGCCGCGACGGCCTCCTCGAGGTCCGCACTCATCCCGGCGGAGACCATGTTCGCAGCCGGATGGGCTCGGCGCAGGTCGGTCGACAAATCCATCAACCGCTCGAAAGCGGCCCGTTGCCGTCCGGCGTACTCCCCGGTGAGCGGCGCGACGGTCATCAGACCATCGACCCGCAGCCCCGGCGCCCCCGCGAGGAGGTCGGCCAACTCTTCGATCCCGTCCGGCCCGACACCTCCTCGCTCCCCCCGGCCGCCCGCGTCGGCGTCGAGCGCGACCTGGATGAGACATCCCACCTCGCGCCCGACCCGGACTGCCTCCTTCGACAGAGCCGTGACAAGCCTGGAACGATCGACGGACTGCACGAGATCCGCATAACGCACCACAGAGCGGACTTTGTTGGTCTGCAATTGCCCCACGAAATGCCACACAAGGGACAGATCCGAACATTCGGCGGCCTTGGGCGCCGCGTCCTGGTCCTTGTTCTCGGCGACATGACGCACACCGAGTTCCGACAGGATCCGCACATCGTCCGCCGGATAGGTCTTGGTCACCACGACCAGAGTGACCTCGTCCCGCCCGCGCCCCGCGGCCGCGCACGCCGCCGCGATGCGACCCTCCACCTTCGCCAGGTTCGCGGCGAGTTGTGCCTTACGGTCCGTCATGCCCATCAGTCCAGCCAGACATATCCCGCGAGTCGCCCTGTGGCGCCGTCGCGGCGGTACGAGAAGTGATCGCGCGACTCCAGCGTGCACACCGGCGACTGCTCCCGGTCGTGCACCCCGAGGCGCTCCAGCTGTGCGTGCACTCCGGCGCACACATCCACGGACGGCGTGCCCCAACTGGTCTCGGCGTACGCGGCCGGCTCGACGGTGGCCACCTCGGCGCGCATCGCTTCGGGCACTTCGTAGCACCGGCCGCAGACGGCGGGTCCGGTCCGGGCGACGATCCGGGCGGGCTCGGCGCCGAGTTCGGTCATGGCCCGAACGGCGGCGGGGACGACCCCGGCGACCATGCCGGGCCGGCCCGCGTGGGCGGCGGCCGCGACCCCGGCGACGGGGTCGGCCAGCAGGACGGGTACGCAGTCGGCGGTGAGGACGGCGAGGGCGAGGCCGCGCCGGGTGGTGACGATCGCGTCGACGGACGGGATGTCGCCGGAACCGGAGCCTGAGCCCGGGGCCGGGCCGGAGCCGGAGCCCCAGGGTCCGTCGACCACGGCCACGTCCGCGCCGTGCACCTGGTTCATCCAGACGACCCGGTCCGGTTCCAGACCCAGCGACTTGGCCGCCAGCTCCCGGTTCGTCGTCACGGCGCCGGCGTCGTCCCCGACCGCCCCGCCGAGATTGAGCTGCTCATACGGAGCGGCGCTCACCCCGTCCCACCTGTCGGTGAAGGCGAAGTGCGCGCCGCCCACGTGCTCGTGCCGTCCTATCACTTGAGGAAGTCCGGCACGTCCAGCTCCTCCGCCGCACTGTCCGAGTAGGACCGGGACGGCGGGACCGGCGGGGCGACGGGCACCTCGTTCACCGGCTCGGGGGCGGGCGCCGGCTCCTCCTTCGGCTTGACGCTGCCGAGCGAGCCGAAGGACGGCCGGCTCTCGGCGGCGGGCCGGACCGGCGCCGGCTCCTCGCGCTTGGCCGCGGCCGAGCCGAGGATGTTGTCCCGCTTGGCCGGGGGCTGGCCGCCGTCGAACCCGGCCGCGATGACCGTGACCCGAACCTCGTCGCCGAGCGCGTCGTCGATGACCGCGCCGAAGATGATGTTGGCCTCGGGGTGGGCGGCCTCGCTGACCAGCTGTGCGGCCTCGTTGATCTCGAACAGACCGAGGTCGGAGCCACCGGAGATGGAGAGCAGCACGCCCCGGGCGCCGTCGATGGACGCCTCCAGCAGCGGCGAGGAGATCGCCATCTCGGCGGCGGCCACCGCGCGGTCGTCGCCGCGGGCCGAGCCGATGCCCATGAGGGCCGAACCGGCCTCGGACATCACGGACTTGACGTCGGCGAAGTCGAGGTTGATCAGGCCGGGCGTGGTGATGAGGTCGGTGATGCCCTGGACACCGGAGAGCAGGACCTGATCGGCCGACTTGAAGGCGTCCAGCACCGAGACCTGGCGGTCCGAGATGGACAGCAGCCGGTCGTTCGGGATGACGATGAGGGTGTCGACCTCTTCGCGGAGTTCCGCGATGCCGTCCTCGGCCTGGTTGGCGCGGCGGCGGCCCTCGAAGGTGAAGGGGCGGGTGACCACGCCGATGGTGAGGGCGCCCAGCGAGCGGGCGATGTTGGCCACGACGGGCGCGCCGCCGGTGCCGGTGCCGCCGCCCTCGCCGGCCGTCACGAAGACCATGTCGGCCCCCTTGAGGACCTCCTCGATCTCCTCGCGGTGGTCCTCGGCCGCCTTGCGGCCGACGGCCGGGTTGGCACCGGCGCCGAGTCCGCGGGTGAGTTCGCGGCCGACGTCGAGCTTGACGTCGGCGTCGCTCATCAACAGAGCTTGCGCGTCGGTGTTGATGGCGATGAACTCGACGCCCTTGAGACCGACCTCGATCATCCGGTTGATGGCATTGACACCACCGCCGCCGACACCGATGACTTTGATGACTGCGAGGTAGTTCTGCGGTGCTGCCACGTCGAAGGCCTCTCGCCTCGAGTTACGTGTCGCCGCTTCGCGGGGTACCCGTGATGCGACGACTGATGCCGAAGTGGGACGGTCCGAACGCCGACCCGAACCCTAACGCTGAAGTTTAGGGTTACCAGTGTGACTGTTCCTTGGACTCTTCCGAACAGGACACTAAGTCGACAAGTGGCGCACGTTCAACGAACACGCCGAACCTCCCGTTTTTCTTTTCACCCTATGTGATCAGGCATAGCGATGCCCAACCAGGGTGCTGGCCTGCACCGATGCGCGTCAACTCCCTGATGACGCGGGCGCGGTGGGGACGCTCACATCGAAGTGCCCCGCGCCTGGGGCGGCTTTGATCAGGGCGGCGAGTGCGCGGGCCTTCGCGCGCCCCTTCTCCGCACTTCCCCACGCGACGGTGCGGTCCCCGGTCAACTCCAGCGTGATGGAGTCGTAGGAACGGACCTTGACGACCAGGGTCTCGTGCGCGATCACGGCCGGAATGTCACCGGCGACCCGTACGGCCCCCCGTACGAGCCGGTCCTCACCGAATCGCCGCAGACCGGCGGCGGACGAACCCGACCGGGACACCGTCAATTCCAGTACGGGAACCCCTTCCGGGGCGCGCGAAACCGTGGCAAAACGCACCCCTTTCGCGTCCACTTCGACGTACTTGCCCGCATTTCCGGCCGCTTCGACAATCAGGACCGGAGTACGTTCGCGCACTTTCAGCCCGATTCCGTGGGGCCAGGAACGGGTGACCTCGACGGAGTCGATTCGCGGCAATTTCCGCAGCAGACGTGACTCGATCCCGTCGAGTTCGACGGAAATCAGCGGATCGCCGAGCGGTACGGCGGCGGCCCGGCGCACCTCCCCCACGGTGAGCACGCGGGTGCCCGACACGTACACCCGCTCCGCCCGCAGCCACGAGGAGCCGTACAGGGCCCAGACCGAGGCGCCGCCGATCAGCACGAGAGCGACCGCGACGGCGATCAGCACCCGGGGGCCGGGGAGCCGTCGCCGGGGCGGCGGGCCGGGGTCCAGATCCTCGTCTGCGCCGCGTTCGGCGGTGGTCGGTCCGGCCACGCCCACTCCCTCTCCTGGCCCGGTTCGCCTCCGGGCGCCTCAGCCGGCGAACCGCTCCCTAGCGGTGTCCACGCCGGGCGGCGATCGCCTCGTACACCATCCCGACGAGCAGGTCGTCGGCGTCCCTGCGGCCGAACTCGCTGGCCGCGCGGGACATCTCGTAGAGCCGGTGCGGGTCGGCGAGGACGGGCAGGACGTGTCGCTGCACCCACTGGGGCGTCAGCTCCGCGTCGTCGACCAGCAGTCCGCCGCCGGCCTTGACCACCGGCTGGGCGTTCAGTCGCTGTTCGCCGTTGCCGATGGGCAGCGGGACGTAGGCGGCCGGGAGCCCGACGGCGGAGAGTTCGGCGACGGTCATCGCGCCCGCGCGGCAGAGCATCATGTCGGCCGCGGCGTACGCGAGATCCATCCGGTCCACGTACGGTACCGGGATGTACGGGGGCATCCCCGGCATCTGGTGCACCTGCGGCAGTTCGTTCTTCGGGCCGACCGCGTGCAGGATCTGGATCCCGGCCTGCTGGAGGTAGGGCGCGACCTGCTGGACGACCTCGTTGAGGCGGCGGGCGCCCTGGGAGCCGCCGGAGACCAGCAGGGTCGGCAGGTTCGGGTCGAGGCCGAACATCGCGCGGGCCTCGGGGCGGGCGGCGGCCCGGTCGAGGGTGGCGATGGCGCGGCGCAGCGGGATGCCGATGTAGCGGGCGTCACGGAGCTTGCTGTCCGGGGTGGAGACGGCGACCTGGGCCGCGTACCGGGAGCCGATCTTGTTGGCGAGGCCGGGGCGGGCGTTGGCCTCGTGGACGACGATCGGCACGCCGAGGCGCTTGGCGGCCAGATAGCCGGGCAGGGCGACGTAGCCGCCGAAGCCGACGACCGCGTCGGCCTTGGTGCGCTCCAGGATCTGCTCGGTCGCCTTGATCGTGCCGCGCAGCCGGCCGGGCACGGTGATCAGCTCGGGGGTGGGCTTGCGCGGCAGGGGCACGGCGGGGATCAGCGCGAGTTCGTAACCGCGCTCGGGGACGAGGCGTGTTTCGAGGCCGCGCTCCGTGCCCAGGGCCGTGATGCCCACGGTCGGGTCCTGCCTGCGCAGGGCGTCCGCGAGCGCGAGCGCGGGCTCGATGTGACCGGCGGTTCCGCCACCGGCGAGTACGACATGCACCGAAATTCACCGCTCTCCGGACGGACGTGCCGAGGCACGCCGTCGCATCGTGTTCCATCTCCCTGGCCCCGAAGGGCCGCCGCCACGCTTTCTACCAAAGCGGGGTTGCCGCATGGCCAGCGCCGCCCGCGCCGCGGGTTCGTCGCGCGCGAAGGCGATCAGCAACCCGATGGCGAACATGGTCGGCAGCAGGGCGGACCCTCCGTAGGAGAACAGCGGGAGCGGGACTCCGGCGATCGGCAGCAGACCGAGCACCGCACCGATGTTGATCACTGCCTGAGCGGTGATCCAGGTGGTCACGCCTCCCGCGGCATACCTGACGAAGGGGTCCTCCGTGCGTCCGGCCACGCGGATACCCGCATAGCCTAGAGCCGCGAAGAGGGCGAGCACCGACAGCGTCCCCGCGAGGCCCAGTTCCTCGCCGGTGACGGCGAAGATGAAGTCGGTGTGCGCTTCCGGGAGTTGGCCCCATTTTTCCACACTGGCGCCCAGTCCCGAGCCGAAGATCCCGCCCGAGGCGAGCGCGTAGATGCCGTGCACGGCCTGCCAGCAGTCGGCGCCGTCGGTACGGGGTTCGGTGGCTCCGATGCAGGCCAGGCGGGCCATACGGTTCTCGCTGGTCCTGATCAGGACGAACCCGATGAACCCGGCGACGGACAGCACGCCCACGAACAGCCGCGTCGGCGCCCCGGCCAGCCACAGCAGGCCGAACAGGATCGCCGTGAGAATGATCGCGGTGCCCATGTCGCCGCCGAGCATGATCAGCCCGAGCAGCATGAACGCCACCGGCACGAGCGGCACGAGCATGTGCTTCCACTGGGTCAGCAGCCGCTTGTCCTCCTTGCGGGCCATCAGGTCGGCACCCCAGAGCACCAGCGCCAGCTTGCCGAACTCGCTGGGCTGGATCTGGAAGGAGCCGCCGATGGCGATCCAGTTCTGGTTGCCGTTGATCGACTGCCCTATTCCGGGCACCTGAACCAGGGCCATCAGGAACACACAGCCGGCCAGCAGCGGGTAGGCCAGCGCCCGGTGCAGCTTGACCGGCATCCGCGAGGCCGTGAGCAGCAGCGCGGTGCCGATCGCGGCCGCGAGGAACTGCTTGCGGAAGAAGAAGGTCCCCGGCAGCGACTTCTGCAGCGCCGTGATCTGCGAGGCCGAGTAGACCATCACCAGGCCCAGCACGGTGATCAGCAGGCTGCCGCCGAGAATCAGGTAGTAGGCGGTCAGCGGCCGGTCCCAGGCCTTGCGCGCCCGGGTGAGCAGCCGCCGCACGGGGTTCTCGCGCGGCGGCCGGGAGACGGGCGGCCGTCGTGTGACGCGCTGGAGGGGCGCACGGCTCGTACGGCTACCGGGCATCGGGGGCACCCTCGCCGCCGACCGAACGGATCCGTGTCACGCGTCCCTCCCAGGGTCACCCGGCGCCGCCAGGCGGGGCCGGGCCGGGTCAGCCGTCCGCGGGGGAGAGTCCGCGCACAGCCTCCGCGAACGCGTCCCCACGCTTGTTGTAGTTGACGAACATGTCCATCGACGCACAGGCCGGCGCCAGGAGCACGGTGTCGCCCGCCCGCGCCAGCGTCCGCGCCTCGCGGACAGCGGCGAGCATCGCCCCAGTGTCGGTCCGGTCGAGGTCGACCACCGGCACTTCGGGCGCGTGTCGCGCGAGCGCTTCCCGGATCAGCGCGCGGTCCGCGCCGATCAGCACGGCGCCCCGCAGCCGCCCGGCCGCACCGGCGACGAGCTCGTCGAAGGTCGCGCCCTTGGCGAGTCCGCCCGCGATCCACACGATCGACTCGTAGGCGGCCAACGAGGCCTGCGCCGCGTGCGTGTTGGTGGCCTTGGAGTCGTCGATGTACGCGACGCCGTCCACGTCGGCCACGTGCGCGATGCGGTGCGCGTCCGGCGTGAAGGCCCGCAGGCCGTCCCGTACGGCCGCGGCGGGCACCCCGTAGGCGCGGGCGAGGGCGGCCGCGGCGAGGGCGTTGGCGATGTTGTGGGGGGCCGGCGGGTTCACGTCCGAGATCTCGGCGAGTTCCTGGGCGTTCTTCTGCCGGTTCTCGACGAAGGCGCGGTCGACCAGGATGCCGTCGACGACGCCCAGTTGGGACGGCCCCGGGGTGCCGAGCGTGAACCCGACGGCCCGGCAGCCCTCCTCGACGTCCGCCTCGCGCACCAGATCCTCGGTCGCCTTGTCGGCCAGGTTGTAGACGCAGGCGACCCGGTTGCCCTCGTAGACGCGGCCCTTGTCGGCGGCGTACGCCTCCATGGAGCCGTGCCAGTCGAGGTGGTCGGGGGCGAGGTTGAGGACGGCGGCGGAGTGGGCGCGCAGCGAGGGCGCCCAGTGGAGCTGGTAGCTGGACAGCTCGACGGCCAGGACGTCGTAGGGCTCGTCACCGAGGACCACGTCCAGCAGCGAGACCCCGATGTTCCCGACGGCGGCCGTGCGCAGGCCAGCGGCTTCCAGGATGGAGGCGAGCATCTGGACCGTGGTGGTCTTGCCGTTGGTGCCCGTGACGGCCAGCCAGGGGGCCGCGCCCGGCCCCCGGAGCCGCCAGGCCAGCTCGACGTCGCCCCAGATCTCCAGGCCGGCCGCGCGGGCCGCGTCGAACAGCGGCTTGTCGGGCTTCCAGCCGGGGGCGGTGACGACGAGTTCGGTGCCCTCGGGCAGGGTGGCGCCGTCGCCGAGGCGCACGGTGATGCCGAGCGCCTCCAGGTCGGCCGCCTGCGCACGGGCGCGTTCGTCGTCGCCGTCGTTGACGACGGTGACGGCCGCGCCGAGGCCGTGCAGGACCTTGGCCGCCGGGATGCCCGAGACGCCGAGCCCGGCGACGGTGACGCGCTTGCCCTGCCAGTCGGTCACTTGTCGGCCGCCCATCCCGCGTAGAAGAGGCCCAGTCCGACGATCACACAGATGCCCTGGATGATCCAGAAACGGACCACGACGAGGACCTCGGACCAGCCCTTGAGCTCGAAGTGGTGCTGGAGCGGGGCCATGCGGAACACCCGCTTGCCGGTCAGCTTGAAGGAGCCGACCTGGATGACGACCGACATCGTGATGAGGACGAACAGACCGCCGAGGAGCGCGAGCAGCAGCTCGGTGCGGGAGCAGATCGCGAGACCGGCGAGCGCGCCGCCGAGGGCCAGCGAACCGGTGTCGCCCATGAAGATCTTCGCGGGCGAGGTGTTCCACCACAGGAAGCCCAGGCAGGCGCCCATCAGCGCGGAGGCCACGATCGCCAGGTCGAGCGGATCTCGTACCTCGTAGCAGGCGGAGGGGTTGGTCAGGGTCTGCGTGTTGGCGCAGGACTCCTGGAACTGCCAGACGCCGATGAAGGTGTACGCGCCGAAGACGAGGACGGAGGCGCCGGTGGCGAGGCCGTCCAGACCGTCGGTCAGGTTCACGCCGTTCGACATGGCGAGGATCATGAACAGCGCCCAGATGACGAACAGCACCGGGCCGATGGTCCAGCCGAAGTCCTGGACGAAGGAGATCTTCGTGGAGGCCGGCGTCTGGTCGCGGGCGTCCGGGAACTGCAGCGCCAGGACCGCGAAGCCGATGCCGACGATCAGCTGGCCGGCCATCTTCGCCTTGGCCCGCAGACCGAGCGAACGGCGCTTGACGATCTTGATGTAGTCGTCGAGGAAGCCGACGAGACCCATGCCCGCCATCAGGCCGAGCACCAGCAGACCGGAGAAGGTCGGCGGCTGTCCCGAGATCACCTTGGCGAGGAAGTACGCGACGACCGTCGCCAGGATGAAGGCGATACCACCCATGGTCGGCGTACCGCGCTTGCTGGCGTGCTCGCGCGGGCCGTCGTCGCGGATGTACTGGCCGTAGCCCTTGCGGGCCAGCAGCTTGATCAGCAGCGGCGTGCCGACCAGGGTCAGGAAGAGGCCAATGACTCCTGCGAACAGGATCTGATTCATCATCGGGCGGCGACCTCACCCTCGTTGCCGCTGTCGAGCAGCGCCTGGGCCACGCTCTCGAGCCCGACCGACCGGGACGCCTTCACGAGCACGACGTCCCCCGGGCGCAACTGACTGCGCAACAGATCGATCGCCGCCTGTGCGTCGGACACGTGCACCGACTCCTCACCCCACGAACCCTCGTTATATGCGCCCAGTTGCAGCCAGGACGCTTCCCTGCCCCCGACCGCGACGAGCTTGCCGACATTGAGCCGGACGGCGAGCCGTCCGACCGCGTCGTGCTCGGCGAGCGATTCGTCCCCGAGCTCGGCCATCTTGCCGAGCACCGCCCAGGTCCGCCGCCCCTTGCCCATGGCTGCGAGGGCGCGCAGAGCGGCCCTCATGGACTCGGGGTTCGCGTTGTAGGCGTCGTTGACGACCGTCACGCCGTCCGGGCGCTCGGTGACCTCCATGCGCCAGCGGGAGAGGGAGCCCGCCTCGGAGAGCGCGGTGGCGATCTCGTCTGCGGACATGCCCAGCTCATGGGCGACGGCGGCCGCGGCGAGCGCGTTCGACACGTGGTGCTCACCGTACAGGCGCATGGTCACATCGCTTGCACCGGAGGGTGTGTGAAGCCTGAAGGCGGGCTGTCCGGCGTCCGTGAGCGTGACGTTCTCGGCGCGTACGTCCGCTTCGCCGGACTCTCCGAAGAGGATCACCCGGGCCTTCGTACGGGACGCCATGGCCCGCACGAGGGGGTCGTCGGCGTTGAGGATCGCCGCGCCGCCCTCCTGCGCGGACGGCAGGGCCTCCACCAGCTCGCCCTTGGCCTGCGCGATCTGTTCGCGGCCGCCGAACTCGCCGATGTGGGCGGTGCCGACGTTCAGGACGAGGCCGATCCTCGGCGGGGTCAGGTCGGTGAGGTACCGGATGTGGCCGATGCCCCGGGCGCCCATCTCCAGCACCAGGAAACGGGTCTCCTCGGTGGCGCTGAGCGCGGTGAGGGGCAGCCCGATCTCGTTGTTGAGGGAGCCGGGCGTGAACACGGTCGGCGCCTTGCGCTGGAGCACCTGGGCGACGAGGTCCTTGGTGCTGGTCTTGCCCGCGGAGCCGGTGAGGGCCACGAGGGTCGTGCCGAGCTTGCGGACGACGTGCCGGGCGAGGGCGCCGAGCGCCGCCTGGACGTCGGGCACGACGATCGCGGGCACGCCGACGGGACGGGACGCCAGCACCGCTGCCGCACCCGCCTCGACGACCGCGGCCGCGAAGTCGTGTCCGTCCACGCGCTCGCCCGCGAAGGCGACGAAGAGGCTGCCGGGACCCACCTCACGGGAGTCCCGGACGACCGGTCCGGTGACCAGCGCCGACGGATCCGGTATGTCGTGCGTCTGCCCGCCGACGACTTCTGCGATCTCGGCGAGAGAGAGGGCGATCACAAGTTCATCCCTGGGTCTGCTGGATAGCTTCGCGAAGCACCTGGCGGTCGTCGAAGGGACGTACCACGCCGGCGATGTCCTGGCCCTGCTCGTGGCCCTTGCCCGCGACCAGCACGGTGTCGCCCGGCCGCGCGCGGGCCACCGCCGCGGCGATCGCGGCGCCACGGTCCTCGAACAGGAGGACCTCGCCGCGCTCGTGCGCCGGCACGGACGCCGCGCCCTGGAGCATGGTCGCGAGGATCGCGAGGGGGTCCTCGGAGCGGGGGTTGTCGGAGGTCAGTACGGCCGTGTCGGAGAGCCGGGCCATCGCGGCGCCCATCGGCGCGCGCTTGGTCGTGTCCCGGTCGCCGCCGCAGCCGAGCACGATGTGCAGGCTGCCCTCGGTGACCTTGCGCAGCGCCTTGAGGACGGACTCGACCGCGTCCGTCTTGTGGGCGTAGTCGACGACCGCGAGGTAGGGCTGCCCGGCGTCCACGCGCTCCAGCCGGCCCGGCACGCCCGGTACGGCGGCGACACCGTCCGCGGCGGTCTGCGGGTCGATCCCGGCGACGGCCAGCGCGGCGACGGCCGCCAGGGTGTTGGCGACGTTGAAGGAGCCCGGCAGCGGGGACCTGGCGGTGATCCGCTCGCCCTTGGGCCCGACCACCGTGAACGTCGAGTCCATGGGGCCGACCCGGACGCCCTCGGCGCGCCAGTCGGCGTCCGGGTGCCCCTCGGCGGAGAAGGTGACGACGGGCACCGTGGCCTCGCCGACGAGCCGGCGGCCGTACTCGTCGTCGAGGTTGACCACGCCGAGCCGGCTGCGTTCCGGGGTGAACAGCTGTGCCTTGGCCCGGAAGTAGTCCTCCATGTCGGAGTGGAACTCCATGTGCTCCGGGCTGAGATTGTTGAAGACCGCCACGTCGAAGACGCAGCCGTCGACCCGGCCGAGGACCAGGGCGTGGCTGGACACCTCCATGACGACCGAGTCGACGCCGCGTTCGCGCATGACCGCGAACAGGGCCTGGAGGTCGGTGGCCTCGGGGGTGGTCCGCTCGGACTTGATGCGCTCGTCGCCGATGCGCGTCTCGACCGTGCCGATGAGCCCCGTGGAGCGCACGGCCTGCAAACCGCCCTCGACGAGGTACGCGGTGGTGGTCTTGCCGGACGTGCCGGTGATGCCGATCTGGAGCAGGTCGCGGCCCGGCCGGCCGTAGATCGTGGCCGCCAGCTCGCCCATCCGCGCGCGCGGGTTCTCCACGACGAGCGCGGGGAGCCCGGCGGCGGCGGCGCGCTCGGCGCCGCTCGGGTCGGTGAGCACGGCGACGGCGCCGAGGCCGGCCGCCTGGTCCGCGAAGTCGGCGCCGTGCAGACGGGCGCCGGGCAGGGCGGCGTACAGGTCGCCGGGGCGGACGGCCCGCGAGTCGTGGGTGATGCCCGTGACCTCCGCGGCGCTCCCCGGCTGCTCGGCACCCACCTGGCCGGCGAGGTCCGCGAGGGATGTGGCGGAGACCTGGAGCGGCCTGGGCGGTCCCGGATATGTCACGGGAACGTCCTTCTGGGTGGTTTGGGACTGATCAGCGTGTGGCACGGCGGTGAGCGTACCGGGCGCACCCCCACGGGAGCGAAGCGAGGGTTTGTGCGAGCGAGGCTCGGAGGTGTGGTTCCCGGGGTCGGGAGTGATCATGGTCACGAGTCGGTTCCTGGCTGGTTGCGCTGATCAGCGGGTGGATCAGGACGGGGTCAGGCGGCGAGTCAGGGCGTGAAGGCGACCGGCAGGTTCGCCGGCTTCGCCCCGGTGGGCGGGACCTGGAGGGTCTTCAGGGCGAACTCCATGACCTCCTTGTAGATGGGTCCGCAGATCTGGCCGCCGAAGTAGTTGCCCTTGGTGGCGTTCTGGATCGCGCAGTAGACGGTGATCCTCGGCTTGTCGGCGGGCGCGAAGCCGGCGAAGGACGAGGTGTAGCCGCGGTAGCGGCCGGTGGCCGGATCCACACGGTTGGCCGTACCCGTCTTGCCCGCGACCCGGTAGCCGGGGATGCGCGCCTTGGTGCCGGTGCCCTCCTCGTCGTCCACGACGGACTCCAGCATCCGGGCGAGGGCCTTCGCCGTCTTCTCGCTCACGACCCGGTTCTTCTCGGGCTCGGGAGCGGGGGTGAAACGGCCGTCCGGCCCCTTGGTGCCTCGTACCAGGGTCGGTTCGACGCGTACGCCGCCGTTGGCGATCGTCGAGTAGACGGAGGCCGCCTGCATGGCGTTTATCGACACGCCCTGGCCGAAAGGGATCGTGTACTGCTGCGAGGTCGACCAGTCGCCGGGCGCGGCGAGGATGCCCTTGGTCTCGCCCGGGAAGCCGAGGCCGGTGTAGCTGCCGATGCCGAACTTGCGCAGGTAGGAGTGGAGGATCCGGTTGGACTCGCGCTGGTTCCGGCCGAGTTCGCCGGTGGCGAGGATCGTGCCGATGTTGCTGGACTTGGCGAGGACGCCGTTGAGCGTCAGGTACCAGGTCGGGTGGTCGATGTCGTCCTTGAACAGGCGGTCGCCGCGGTGCAGCCGGTTGGGCACGGTGACGTGGGTGCCCGGTGTGGCGACGTTCTCCTCCAGTACGGCGGCCATCGACATGACCTTGGCGGTGGAGCCGGGCTCGAAGGCGTCCTGGAGGGCCGCGTTGCCCAGCGCGTCCGGGTTCGCCTTCGTGAGGTCGTTGGGGTCGAAGCCGGGCGAGTTGGCCATGGCGAGGATCTCGCCGGTGCGGGTGTCCTGCACGATCACGTACCCGCGGTCGGCCTTGGACTCCTTCACCTGGTCGGTGATGGCGTTCTGCGCGGCCCACTGGATGTCACGGTCGATGGTCAGCTCGACGTCGGAGCCGGCCACGGCGGGGGTCTCGGTGGAGCCCGCGGTGGGCACCAGACGGCCGCCGGACTGGGCGTAGCGGATCTTGCCGTCCTTGCCGGCCAGACGGCTGTTCCACTTCTGCTCGATGCCGCCGCCGCCCTTGCCCTCGGCGTTGACCCAGCCCAGTATTCCGGCGGCGAGGCCGCCGTTGGGGTACACGCGCTTGCTGCTGGGCTCCTGGAAGACGCCGGCCAGGACGTTGACCGTGCCCTTGTCGTCGCCGGACCGCTGGACGAGCGCGGACTTCAGGTCGCGGATCTGGTTCCAGACCTGGGGGGTCTGGCGGCGGGCGAGGACGACGTAGCGGGTGTTCCTGGTGCGCAGTTTCTCGGTCAGGGTCTCCTGGTCCGCGCCGAGGATCGGCGCGAGGAGGGCGGCCGCCTGCTCCGGTCCGTCGTCGACCCTCAGCTGCTCGCGCGTGAACATCGTCGGGTCGGCGGTGATGTCGTTGGCGTCGGCGCTGATCGCCAGGGCGACGCCGTTCCTGTCGGTGATCCCGCCCCGCTCGGCGGACAGCACCCGGCCGACGTAACGGTTCCGGTCGGCCTTGGAGGCGTACTCGCTCGCGTCGACGGCCTGCACCTGGAGGAGCCGTACGACGAAGGCGATCATCACCAGGGTCAGCGCGAGGCTGACCATGCGCAGCCTCGGCCGCGGGCTGCCCAGCCGGATGGTGCGCGCGGCCGGCTGGCGGGGTGAGGCCGGGCGGCGCTGCGCGGCGGGCCGGGCGCCGGGGCCTGGTCGGTGCTGCCGGCCGCCCGGGTGCGCAGGCCGGGCGGGTCCGGGTACGCGGCGGCGGGGGGGCTGCCTGCCTGAATCGGCCACTTCCGTCACCTGCCGGGGTTCGTCGGGAGCTGGATGGACTGTGGGGACGCGCTGGTGGGCGTGGGGGCCGGGGTGGGGGTGTCCACGGGCGCCGGGGTCCACGCGGGCTGCCGCGACGGCGTCGCGGAGGCCGGGGGCGTGGGGCTCGGGGTGGTGCTGGGAGGGGGGACCGGGCTCGCGGGCGGGCCGGGGTCCAGGATCTCGGGCGCGAGGACGAGCGGCATACGGGCCACGGACTGCTGGGCCGCGCTCGGTACGCCCATGACCGTGCCGTCGGGGTTCAGGAAGGCCGGGTCTCCGCCGGGGACCATGCCCAGTTCGCGGGCGCGGCGCTGGAGGGCGTCGGGCGCGGAGTAGGCGTCCACGTCGCGCTGGAGCGCCTGTTCCTCGTCGGTGTAGCTCTTGACGTCGTCCTGGAGGTCGTCGAGCTTGAACGACCCTTCACTGAGGGCGGAGTTCAGCACGAGGAGTCCGATGAGGCCGCCGCCCAGCAGCAGGACGACGAGGAGGACGAACGGGGTGCGTGCGGCGCCTTTGGGCCGCACGGGCAGGAGCCGCGCGAGACGGGCGGCCCGGCCTCTCAGTTCGGGTTTCCTGCTCACGCGTCCTCCCTGTGCGTTCGGCTTCCGGACTCACTCACCGTCCCCGCGAGTTCGCTTCTCGGACTCACTCACCGTCACCCTTCACGCACCGTGTACGGCCGCCTCGTAGGCCTCATGCGGCTCACGCGCCTCACTCAACGTCTTCCCGCACGCGTTCCGCCCCGCGCAGACGTGCGGGGGCGGCGCGCCGGTTCTCGGCGACCTCTTCCTCGGTGGGAAGTTCGGCACCACGGGTGAGGAGCTTGAGCCTCGGCTGGTAGCGCTCGGGGACCACGGGCAGTCCGGGGGGCGCGGTGATG
Source organism: Streptomyces bottropensis ATCC 25435 (assembly GCF_000383595.1). Taxonomy (NCBI): domain Bacteria; kingdom Bacillati; phylum Actinomycetota; class Actinomycetes; order Kitasatosporales; family Streptomycetaceae; genus Streptomyces; species Streptomyces bottropensis. The sequence goes on from NZ_KB911581.1 coordinate 6,650,257, forward strand.
GCCGCGCCGGCGGCGAGCACCTGCTTGACGAGGCGGTCCTCCAGCGAGTGGTAGGACAGCACGGCGATCCGGCCGCCGACGGCGAGGGCCCGCACGGCGGCGGGGATCGCCCGCTCCAGGACGGTCAGTTCGCCGTTGACCTCGATGCGCAGGGCCTGGAAGGTGCGCTTGGCGGGGTTGCCGCCGGTGCGCTTGGCCGCCTGCGGCAGGGAGTCGCGGATCAGTTCGACGAGGCGGGCGCTGTTGGTGAAGGGCTCCTTGTCGCGCTCGCGCACGATCGCGGAGACGATCCGCTTGGCCTGCTTCTCCTCGCCGTACGCCCGGAGGATCCGGACGAGCTCGCCCGCCGGGTAGGTGTTGAGGACCTCGGCCGCGCCGATGCCGGTCGTCTGGTCCATCCGCATGTCGAGGGGGGCGTCCTGGGCGTAGGCGAAGCCCCGGTCGGCCTCGTCGAGCTGCATGGAGGAGACGCCGAGGTCGAACAGGACGCCCTGGACGCGCGGCAGGCCCAGGCGGTCCAGCACGTCGGGGAGTTCGTCGTAGACGGCGTGCACGAGGGTGGCGCGCTCGCCGAAGGGGGCGAGCCGTTCACCGGAGAGGCGCAGGGCCTCCTTGTCGCGGTCGAGGGCGACGAGCCGCGCCTCGGGGAACCGGGCGAGGAGCGCCTCGCTGTGGCCGCCGAGGCCGAGCGTGCAGTCGACCACCACCGCGCCGGGCTCCGTGAGGGCCGGGGCCAGCATGTCCAGGCAGCGCCGGAGCATGACGGGGACGTGGCGGCTGTTGCTCAAGGGGCCCTCTCAGGTCCGGCGCGAGCCGCACGTACGCGCCGCGCACGCGGGGAGACGCCGGGCTGTCGCCGGTTCTCCTGGGGATTCGAGTCCAGCAGGGGGCCTCGCCTCCCGCTCCGCGTCACTCTAGTCCACGGCATATCGCGGTCAATCAACCGGCCTGCGCGTCGCGGCGCCTCCTGCGGGTGAACCGGCGATGCCGGAGAAATCACCTGTACGGTCGAGATCCGGCCACTCCTGTGGGTTACCTCACAACAAGCCTCGATGACGTTCTTTGTCCTCTCTCACAGAGCGCCTCCGGCGGTCGTGACCAGTACCGTCATGGTTATGACGACCTCCGCAGCAATTCCCACCGGCCCCGAAGGCGCCATATCCGACGGCACCGTCACCGACCGTCTCGTCGAGGCGAACCAGCGGTACGCCGCCGCGTTCACCGACCCCGGGATGGACGCCCGCCCCGTCCTGCGCGTCGCGGTGGTGGCCTGTATGGACGCCCGCCTCGACCTGCACGACGCGCTCGGCCTGGAGCTCGGCGACTGTCACACCATCCGCAACGCGGGCGGCGTGGTCACCGACGACGTGATCCGCTCGCTCACCATCAGCCAGCGCAAGCTCGGCACCCGCAGCGTGGTCCTCATCCATCACACCGGCTGCGGACTGGAGTCCCTCACCGAGGACTTCCGCAACGAGCTGGAGACGGAGGTCGGACAGCGGCCGGCCTGGGCGGTGGAGTCCTTCCGGGACGTGGACCAGGACGTACGGCAGTCCATGCAGCGGGTGCGCACCAACCCGTTCCTGCTGCACTCCGACGACGTGCGCGGCTTCGTCTTCGACGTGACGACGGGCCTGCTGCGGGAGGTCGACCCCGCCTGATCCCGTCGAACCGGGCCGCGCGCGACCCCTCTCCTACCGCCCGAGGGAGGTCGCGCGCAGCCCCGGTTTCCTGTCAATCTGCTGGCATCACGACCTACAAAAGACTACAAATCCGACATATCGCAGACCGTTATCCACAGGCGAGTGACACGGATTGGTAACGGCAGCAAGAATGCGGATGTGACGTCACGCTGAGCAGTTTCCGCGTGGTGTCCGTGTTTCGGGGTGGGCCGGTCCGCATCGCAGAGCGACGGCCCGGAGAAAGAACGGGCCGAGGAGGGCCGGGTGACGACCTATGACGATCGAGCGAGCCTCACTGATCTGACCAGCACTGTGGAGCGAGTCCGCAGTTCGGTCGAAGGAGTGATCGAGGGCAAGCCTGAGGTCGTACGGCTTTCGCTGACAGTGCTGCTCGCCGAGGGGCATCTTCTGATCGAGGATGTGCCCGGCGTCGGCAAGACCATGCTGGCCAAGGCACTGGCGCGGTCCATCGACTGCTCTGTGCGGCGTATCCAGTTCACGCCGGACCTGCTGCCGTCGGACATCACGGGTGTGTCCATCTGGGATCAGCAGCGCAAGGAGTTCGAGTTCAAGCCGGGCGCGATCTTCTCGCAGATCGTGATCGGCGACGAGATCAACCGCGCCTCGCCGAAGACGCAGTCCGCGCTGCTGGAGTCGCTGGAGGAGCGCCAGGTCACGATCGACGGCACGACGTACGAGCTGCCCAGCCCCTTCATGGTGGTGGCCACGCAGAACCCCGTGGAGATGGAGGGCACCTACCCGCTGCCGGAGGCCCAGCGCGACCGCTTCATGGCCCGCGTCTCCGTCGGCTACCCCAGCCCGGAGGCCGAGCTGCGGATGCTCGACGTCCACGGCGGCGTCTCGCCGCTGGAGGACATGCAGCCGGTGGCGCACGCGCACGAGATCGTGAAGCTGATCGAGGCGGTCCGGGGCGTGCACGTCGCGGAAACGGTCCGGCGGTACGCGGTGGATCTGGTCGGCGCCACCCGTAGCCACCCGGATCTCAGACTCGGCGCCTCGCCGCGCGCCACGCTGCATCTGCTGCGCGCGGCGAGGGCGACCGCCGCCCTGAACGGCCGGGACTACGCCCTGCCGGACGACATCCAGTCGCTGGCCGTGGCCATCCTCGCCCACCGGCTGCTGCCGACCGCGCAGGCCCAGCTCAACCGCCGGACGCCGGAGCAGGTCGTGCAGGAGATCCTGCAGCGCACGCCGGTGCCGCAGGCGCCCCAGGCGCAGAGCGCCTTCGGCTCGGTCCACGCCACGCCCGCGTACCCGCAGCAGCCGCCGCGGAGGCTTGGATGACCACCCCCGGGCCGGCGCCCACCCCGGAGCAGGACAAGGGCGGGCTGCGCACGGCCCTCGCCGGCCTCACCACGCGCGGGCGCTCGTTCCTGGCCGCCGGCATCGCGGCCGCGATCTGCGCGTACGTCCTCGGGCAGAGCGATCTGCTGCGGGTGGGCCTGCTGCTGGCCGTGCTGCCGCTGGTCTGCACGACCGTGCTGTACCGCACCCGTTACCGGGTCGCGGGCAGCCGCCGGCTCTCCCCCGCGCGGGTGCCGGCCGGCGGCGAGGCCCGCGTCCATCTGCGGATGGACAACGTCTCGCGGCTGCCCACCGGGCTGCTGATGCTGCAGGACCGGGTGCCCTACGTGCTCGGTCCGCGCCCGAGGTTCGTGCTGGACCGGGTGGAGGCGGGCGGCCGCCGCGAGGTGTCGTACCGCGTCCGTTCCGATCTGCGCGGCCGCTATCCGCTGGGTCCGCTCCAGCTGCGCCTGACCGACCCGTTCGGCATGTGCGAGCTGACCCGCTCCTTCTCCACGTACGACACCCTGACCGTCGTCCCGCGCGTGGAGGCGCTGTCGCCGGTGCGGCTGGGCGGGGAGGCGAAGGGGTACGGCGACGGCCGGCAGCGCTCACTGGCGCTGGCCGGCGAGGACGACGTGATCCCGCGTGGCTACCGGCACGGCGACGACCTGCGCCGGGTGCACTGGCGTTCGACCGCGCGCTACGGGGAGCTGATGGTGCGCCGCGAGGAGCAACCGCAGCGCGCCCGCTGCACGGTGCTGCTGGACACCCGGGCCGAGGCGTTCCTCGGCGCGGGCCCGGACTCTGCCTTCGAGTGGGCCGTCTCCGGCGCCGCCTCCATGCTGGTCCACATGCTCGAACGGGGCTTCTCCGTACGGCTGTTGACGGACACCGGCAGTTCGGTGCCCGGCGAGGGCGCGGACGGGTTCGCGGGTGCCAGCCAGGAGTCGGCCGATGCGGCGGGACTGATGATGGACACCCTCGCGGTGATCGACCACTCCGACGGATCGGGCCTCTCGCCCGCGTACGACGTGCTGCGCGGCGGCAACGAAGGGCTGCTGATCGCCTTCCTCGGCGACCTCGACGAGGAACAGGCGACGGTGATCGGCAAGATGCGCCAGCGCGGCGGCGGGGCGGTCGCCTTCCTGCTGGACAGCGAGGCGTGGACGACCGAGACGGGCGAGGTGCCCGGTGCCGGGAGCGCGAGCGAGGAGTCGCTGCGGCTGCTGCACGAGGCGGGCTGGACGGCACTGACCGTCCCGCGCGGCGCCTCGCTGGCGGACCTGTGGCGGCAGGCGGACCGACAGCGTCTCGGTGTGATGTCCGGGAGCGGCACGGAGGGACGGTCATGAGCGGGCGGGCGAGACTGGCGCTGTGCGCCTGGGCCGCGACGGTCATGGCGGCGTGCGCCCTGTTGCCCCTGGTCGACCCGGCGACCTGGATCTTCCAGGCCGCCCTGATGCTGGGTGTGCTGACCGGCGTGGGAGCGCTCACCCGGCGGGTCCCGCTGGCCCGGCCGCTGACCGTGGCCGCGCAGGCGCTGGTCGCGCTGATGATGCTGACGCTGGTCTTCGCCCGGGAGCAGGCGGTGGCCGGGATCGTCCCCGGTCCGGAGGCTTTCCAGCAGTTCGCGGAGCTGCTGCGGGCCGGCGCCGACGACGTCGGACGGTATGCCATCCCGGCCCCGCTGAGCGACGGCATCCAGCTGATGATCATCGGCGGTGTGCTGGTGATAGGCCTCATGGTCGACGCGCTCGCGGTGACGTTCCGCAGCGCGGCCCCGGCCGGCCTGCCGCTGCTCGCGCTGTACTCGGTCGCGGCGGGGCTCTCCGACGGCGCCGCGTGGCTGTGGTTCCTGCTGGCCTCCGCCGGCTATCTGCTGCTGCTCCTGACCGAGAGCCGCGACCGGCTCTCGCAGTGGGGCCGGGTCTTCGGCGGCGCGCCCCACGGTTCGCGCGCGGAGTCCGCGGGCGGCGCGGTGGCCCCGGTCCGCACCGGTCGGCGCATCGGCGCGGTCGCGCTGGGCATCGCTCTGGTGGTGCCCCTCGGACTGCCCTCCCTCGACGGGGGACTGCTGAGCGGCACGGGCACCGGCATCGGCGGGGGCTCCGGCGGCGGCACGATCTCCGCGGTGAACCCCGTGGTGGCGTTGAGCGGCAGCCTGAACGTGGACGAGGACCGCCAGGTCCTGTCCTACCGCACCAACACGGACAACATGCAGGAGATGTATCTGCGGATCGTCTCCCTGGACAGGTTCGACGGCACCTCCTGGACGCCGACCGAGCGCTCCATCACCGGCGTTCCGGAGGAGTTCGGCACCCCCATCGGCCTCGCCTCCGACGTGAAGCGGACCTCGATCGAGACCCGGATCGTCGCGGCGCAGGACTACGAGCAGAACTGGCTGCCGATGCCGTACCCGGTCACCGGCGTCGACATCGACGGCGACTGGCGGTACGAGCCCGTGGGACGCACGCTCGTCGGTGACCACGGCCAGAACACCAAGGGCGCGCAGTACAAGGTCGAGAGCCTGATCGTGCAGCCCACGGCGGAGCAGCTGGCCTCGGCGCCGGAGCCGCCGCCGTCCCTGCGGCGGGAGTACACCAAGGTGCCGGCCTCGCTGCCGCCGGTGGTGGCGAAGACCGCGCTGGACGTCACCAAGGGCGCGACGAACGACTACGAGCGCGCGGTGAAGCTGCAGGACTGGTTCGCGTTCAGCGGCGAGTTCACGTACGACACCGAGGTGCGTTCCGGGACGGGGGCGCGCGCGATCGCCCGGTTCCTCCAGGACAAGGAGGGCTTCTGCGTCCACTTCTCCTTCGCGATGGCGTCGATGGCCCGCACGCTGGGCATACCGGCCCGGGTGGCCGTGGGCTTCACGCCCGGCACCCCGCAGACAAACGGCACGATGTCGGTGGGCCTGCGCGACGCGCACGCCTGGCCGGAGCTGTACTTCGAGGGTGTGGGCTGGACCCGCTTCGAGCCGACCCCCAACCGGGGCTCGACTCCGCCGTACACGGTGCCGGAGGACTCCGGCACCGGCGGTCTGCCCGACGTGCCCCGGCCCTCGCAGTCGGCGTCCACGGCGCCGTCGGCCGTGCCGTCGGCGAGCGAGAGCTGCACCCCGCAGGAGGTGAAGCTGGGGGCCTGCGCGAGCGAGTCCGCGGCGGCCGTGGCGGATGCGGACGACGAGGAGCGTTCGCTGTGGGGTCTGCTGTTCTTCTCGCCCTGGACCCTGTTGATCGTGCCGGGCGCCCTCCTGCTGCTGGCGATCCCGTTGCTGCCGATGCTGTGGCGGCTGCGGGTCCGGTCCGTGCGGCTGGGCGCGCATGACGGCGCGGTGCCGAAGGGTGACCGTGGGCCCGCCGTCGCCCGGGACGTGACCGAGGAGGCGGGCGGACCGGGGTCTCCGGCCCCGGCGGGCAGCAGAGCCGGCGGGTTCGGCCGTTCGGAGGCCGCCGCGGCCCATGCGCTGGCCGCCTGGCAGGAGGTGACCGACACGGCCTGGGACTACGGGATCACGCCGGACGAGTCGCTGACGCCTCGCAAGGCCGCCGCGCGGATCGTGCGGATCGGGGAGCTCGAACCGTCGGCCGCGGACGCGGTGCACCGGGTGGCGGCTGCGGTGGAGCAGGTCCTCTTCGCCCCGCGTCCGCAGGTCCCGGCGGGTCTGGCCCGGGACGCGCACCAGGTCGGAACCGGCCTTCGCAAGCACGCCGACCGCGGGACGAAGCTGCGGGCACTGCTGCTGCCGCGTTCGACCGTTCGGGTGGTCTGGTCCGTCTCCGCCCGCTGGACGAACGCCCTGGAGGAGCTGCTGTCCCGCGTCCCGACGCCACGCCCGCCCTGGAGACGCCCCTCGGCCGGCCGGCCCGGCTAGCGGCCGGCGGTCGGCTGCTGCCGGCGGCTCCGCGCATGTCTGCCCCCTCCCGGGTTCGCCGGGCGGGGGCAGACGTGTGTGGGCCCGAGGGCGCGGGTCCGAGGCGTCCGTCCGTACTGCGCACGGGCTGACCGTCTGGAGCTGGGGGTGGGGCTGGGTGCTGGGACGGCGGGCTGGGGCTGGGCGGCGGCCGGGGCTGGGCCGCGGCCGGCATCACCCCGGCTGCCGCTCCGGGCACGCCGAAGCAGCCGCCACTGGAGAAGGGGCAGCTGTTCGATTTCAGGTTTCGGGTGCGGGGTTTCGGGTTTTGGGCGTACGCGAAGGGTGACCGCCCCTCGGGTGGTCACCCTTCGTCCGTTTTCAGTGCAGCGGTTCAGTTGTGACTGTCGGATCGGCGATCCGGCGGGTTCAGTGGCCGCCCTGCTCGTCCCGACGACGCTGCCAGCGCTGTTCGATTCGGTCCATCATGGAGCGGCGCTGTCGGGCCTGACGACGCGCGCCGGCGGAGCCTGCGGCACCGACGGGCTGCTCACCCGGCTTGGGGGCCTTGCGCCAACCGGTGACGGCGAGCACGGCGCAGCCCAGCATGACGAGGAACCCCACCACGCTGACCCAGATCTGCTGTGCGACCATTCCGGCCATGAGGAGCGCGATACCCACCAGAAAGCCCGCGACCGCCTGGTAGACCCGCCGCCGGGTGTACGTACGCAGCCCGCTTCCCTGGAGCGCTGACGCGAACTTGGGATCTTCGGCGTACAGCGCTCGCTCCATCTGCTCGAGCATGCGCTGCTCGTGCTCTGAGAGCGGCACGGAGTCCTCCTCATCGTGCGGTCGCCGGGGCGACCCGGGGGGTCCTCTTCAGGATAGGCAGGGATTCGCCCCCTTGAAACCCGCCCCTCTACGCCAATTCGCCAACCGGGACCGCCATGGCACCCCGACTCGCTGAGGTGTGAATTCCCCAGCGGACGGCCCGTCATGCCGGTACGGTCTCCCTCGATCATACGGCTCCGAGCGCCGTATCGGGGGGCCTGTGGCGTACTCCATCCGCCGCCGAGCCCCTGATCAGGGGGTCACCCCATTCGTCCCGGGGGCCGGATCAGGACCCGGCGGCCCCTCGCGTCTCGCCCAGCACATGAAGTTGGGTCGCCACGGAGTGGAAGGCGGGCTGCTCGGCGACCGCGGCCTCCAGCTTGAGCAGGGCGTCCAGGGCGCCCGGCTCGGTGTCGACGAGGACCCCGGGGACGAGGTCGGCGAAGACCCGCACGCCGTGCACGGCGGCGACCTCCAGGCCCGCGCCCTCGACGAGCGCGGTGAGCTGCTCGGCGGTGAAGCGGTGGGGAACCGGATCACCTTCGCCCCAGCGTCCGTTCGGGTCGTCGAGCGCCTGCCGGGCCTCCTTGAAGTGCCCGGCGAGGGCCCGCGCGAGGACCGCGCCGCCGAGGCCCGCGGCGAGCAGGCTGAGCACACCCTCGGGGCGCAGCGCGGCGACCGCGTTGCCGATGCCCTCGGCGGGGTCGTCCACGTACTCCAGGACGCCGTGGCAGAGGACGGCGTCGTACCCGCCGCGCTCGACGACGTCGAAGAGGCCGTGGGCGTCGCCCTGGACGCCGCGCACACGGTCGGCGACGCCGGCCTCGGCGGCCCGGCGCTCCAGCGCGAACAGCGCGTTCGGGCTGGGGTCGACGACGGTGACCCGGTGACCGAGGCGGGCCACGGGCACCGCGAAGTTGCCGCTGCCGCCCCCGGTGTCCAGGACGTCGAGCGACTCACGTGCCGTGGCCTTCACCCGGCGGTCGAGGGCGTCTTGCAGGACCTCCCAGACCACGGCGGTACGGAGGGAGGCGCGGGGGCGCATCGGGTCCGACACGGCAGTTGACTCCTCGGCGCGGCACCGCCTGGCGTACGGCGGAGCGATGGGCTTGCGTCTCCACCGGGCCCGGGGCCGCGGCGGAGGGTGGCGACTGCCCCAACCCTAATGGGCGGCGCCTGGGCGGTCGGTCAGCCCGCGTCCGGGACCCCCGGCTCGCCGTCCCGCCGGGGCTGGGGCAGCACCGGCTGGAGCACCAGCATCCGTTCGACCAGGCGCAGGAACATCGCCACGTCGCGTATGAGGTCGTCGGCGTCCCGCGCGCTCGCCGCGCCCTGGATGCCCGCCTCGGCACGCGCCCTGCGGGCGGCGCCGGAGGCGAACAGCGCACTCCACTCGGCGAGCTCGGGTGCTATCTCGGGGAGCACCTCCCAGGCGCTGCGGATCTTCGCGCGGCGCTTCGGGGTGAGTTCGGGGCGGCCCCGGGCGGCGAGGACCGCGGCGGCGGTGCGCAGGGCGGCCAGGTGGGCGGTGGCGTACCGCTCGTTGGGCGCCTGGTGGGCGGACGCCTCGTCGAGTCCGGAGCGGGCCTGGGCGAGCAGGTCGAGGGCGGCGGGCGGGGCCGTCGCCCGGCGCAGCACGGGGTGCACGTCGCTCGCCGGGCCGGTCAGTGAGGGGGCAGGGCCGGTGGCGCGGCGCCGGTTGGCGGCTGCTGCGTGGTGGCTGGCCATGACGAACCTCCTGTCGTCTTCGGACGACACGCTCTGACACGAGGTGCCGTATGTGCCCATCGTGCGGTATGCCACTGACAATCCGTTCTGACCTGCTCTTTTGCTTCGATCAGAAGTTCGGAGTAGCTTTTGCACTGACCAGTCAGTTCAAAGAAATACAGAGGGGCTCGGGAGCATGGGAGAGCCGCGGGAGGCCGACGCCCGGCAGGCAACGGCCGGGGGCGTCGCCGTCGGAGCCGAGGGGTTCGGGCTGAAGGGGCCGCGCGGGTGGGCGTTCCGGGGCGTCGGGTTCGACGCCGAGGCCGGTTCGCTGATCGCGGTCGAGGGGCCGTCCGGGTCGGGCCGGACCTGTCTGCTGCTGGCGCTCACCGGACGCATGAAGCCGAGCGAGGGGCACGCCACGATCGGCTCCCTACGGCTGCCGAAGCGGATGGCGGCCGTGCGCCGCGTCAGCGCCCTCGCCCACGTCCCCGGTGTGACCGATCTGGACCCGGCCCTGACCGTCGGAGAGCACCTGCGCGAGCGGGCCCTGCTCCAGCGGCGGTTCGACGGCTCCCTGCGCGGGCTGCTGCGGTCCCGCACCGAGCGCGCCGCCGAGGCGAAGGGCCGGATCGAGGCCGCCCTGACCGCCGCCGGGCTCGATCGCGAGGCCCTGCCCAAGGGTTCCCGGACCGCGGTACGCGACCTGGAGCGGATGGAGGCCCTTCGGCTGTCCGTCGCCCTCGCCCTCGTCGGCCGGCCCCGGCTGCTCGGCGTCGACGACAGCGACCTGAAGCTCTCCGGCGCCGAACGGGCCCAGGTGTGGGCTCTGTTGAGGTCTCTGACCGAGTCCGGCATCACGGTGGTGGCGGTGTGCAGCGAGGCCCCGGAGGGGGCGGTCGTGGTGTCCACGGCGCCGGAGAACGACGCACGCGCGCGTGCGGACATGGGCGACGACGGCGACAGCACCGAACGCGTCGACCACGCCGACACCACCGGCACCACCGACGAAGCCGACGACAGCGCCACCACCGAAGCCACCGAAGCCACCGAAGCCACCGAAGCCACCGAAGCCACCGACAAGGAGAACGCCGATGCGCTCGCCGAAACTCGCCGCTCTTGAGCTGAGGCGCTTCGGCCGGGGGAAGCTGCCGCGCGCCGCGCTCGTCTCGCTCCTGCTGCTGCCGTTGCTGTACGGCGCCCTGTACCTGTGGTCCTTCTGGGACCCGTACGGGCGGCTCGACCGCATCCCCGTGGCCCTGGTGAACGACGACAGGGGGGCGTCGGTCGGCAAGCAGCGGCTGACGGCGGGTGACGACATCGCCGAGGGGCTGCGCGAGAGCGACACCTTCGAGTGGCACCGGGTGGGCGCCGCCGAGGCCCGCGCCGGTGTCGAGGACGGCACGTACTACCTGTCGCTGACCATGCCGAAGGACTTCAGCGAGCGGATCGCGTCGAGTTCCGGGGACGTGCCGGAGACGGGCGCCCTCCAGGTGCGGACGAACGACGCGAACAACTACATCGTCGGGCAGATCTCGCGGACCGTGTTCTCGGAGGTGCGGACGGCGGCGTCGACGAAGGCGTCACGGTCGTTCCTGGACCGGATCTTCATCTCGTTCTCGGACCTCCACGGACGGACCGAGAAGGCGGCCGACGGCGCCGACGACCTCAAGGGCGGCATCGACAAGGCGGAGAAGGGCTCCAAGGATCTCGCGGACGGCCTGCGGACGGCCAAGGAGGGCAGCGGGAAACTGTCCGGCGGTCTCGACGACCTGGACAAGGGCGCGGGCGATCTGGAGGACGGCGCCCAGCAGGTGGCGGACGGCACCGGGAAGCTCGCCGACAAGGTCGGCGCCGCGGCGGACCAGGTGCGGCCCTTCCTCGCGAAGAACGGCGACACGATCGCCGACACCGCCACCCTGGTCGCCGACTCGGCGGCCACGATCCGGGACCACCTCGACGCGTTCGTGACGACGGCACCGGCCGCCGCGACCGGCACCCGGACCGCCTCCGACACCCTCGACGACGTGTACCGGCGACGCTGCGAGGAACCGGTACCGCCCGACGCGGCCTGCGCGGACCTGAAGAAGGCCAAGGACGCGGCGGCGAAGGCCGCCGTGCTCGCCGAGGACGTGAACACCGTGGTGAAGAACTACGACGGTGACCTGAAGGCCTTCGACAAGGACCTGGAGACCCTGGAGAAGCAGGCCCGTGCCCTCGCGAAGGCCGCGCCCACCCTCTCCACCGATCTCGACAACGCCGTCGCCAAGGTGAACGCCCTCGACAAGGGCGCCACGAAGGTCGCCAAGGGGGCGAAGACCCTGCACACCGGTCTCGGCACCGCCAAGACCGGCGCGGAGGACCTGGACACGGGTGTCGGCGCGCTGAAGACGGGCGCGGTCGACCTCAAGGGCGGCATGTACAAGCTCGCCGACGGTTCGGGGAAGCTGGCGGGCGGTCTGCACGACGGGGCCGAGCAGATCCCGGACTACGACGAGCAGGCTCGCGACAAGCGCACCGAAGTGATGGCCGACCCGGTGCGGTTGGCCACCAGGGACCTGCACAAGGCGCCCAACTACGGCACCGGGTTCGCCCCTTACTTCATCCCGCTGTCCCTGTGGGTGGGCGCCATGGTGGCGTACATGCTGATCCAGCCGCTCAACCGGCGTGCCCTCGCCGCGGGTGCCTCGGCCTGGCGCATCGCGCTGGCGGGCTGGCTTCCGGTCGCCGCCCTGGGCGTGCTGCAGACGGTCGCGCTGATGGCGGTGCTGCACTGGGCGGTCGGCCTGGAGATGGCGCGGGCGGCCGGAACGGTGGGCTTCCTGTTCCTGGTGACGGCGTGCTTCGCGGCGATCGTGCAGTGGCTCAACGCGCGCTTCGGGGCGGCGGGCCGGATCCTCGTCCTCGCCTTCCTGATGCTGCAATTGACGTCCGCGGGCGGCACGTACCCCGTACAGACCAGCCCCGCGTTCTTCAACGCGGTCCACCCCTTCCTGCCGATGAGCCATGTCGTCGACGCCCTCCGCAGGCTCATCACCGGCGGTGGCCTCGGCCCGGTGTGGCAGGCGTGCGCGGTGCTGGTGGCCTTCACCGCCGGCGCCCTCGCGCTGACCGCCCTGTCCGCCCGCCGCAAGCAGGTGTGGACCCTGGACCGACTGCATCCGGAGTTGAGCCTGTGACCGCGCACGGCACGGTTCCTGTGACAATCAGGGCCATGGAAAGCACCAACGCCCCCGGCGGCGCAGGCGGGGGCCGCCGCGAGGCGACCCGGCAGAAACTCTACGAAGCGGCGGTCACCCTCATCGCGGAGCAGGGGTTCTCCGCGACCACGGTGGACGAGATCGCCGAGCGCGCCGGTGTCGCCAAGGGCACGGTCTACTACAACTTCGCGAGCAAGTCGGTCCTCTTCGAGGAGCTGCTGCGGCACGGCGTGGGACTCCTCACCGCCTCCCTGAGCGAGGCCGCCGAGCGGACCGCGCGGGAGGGCCGCAGCAGGGTCGACTCGCTGGACGCGATGATCCGGGCCGGCCTCCTCTTCATCGACCGCTACCCGTCCTTCACCCAGCTCTACGTGGCCGAACTGTGGCGCACCAACCGTGCCTGGCAGTCCACGCTGATGGTCGTCCGGCAGGAGGCCGTCGCGGTCGTCGAGAGAGTGCTGCGCGAGGGTGTCGAGGGGGGCGAGCTGAGCGACGAGATCGATGTCGGCCTGACGGCGTCCGCCCTGGTCGGCATGGTCCTGGTGGCCGCGCTGGACTGGAAGGCGTTCCAGCCGGACCGTTCCCTGGACGATGTCCACGCGGCGCTGTCCCGCCTCCTCCAGGGCCGGGTGAGCGGACACCGCTGACCGGGCCGGGACGGACGAGAAGCGCCGGCCCGAACCGGCAGCGTCCCCCGCGTGCCACCTCGAACCGGCGCTTTCCCGATCCCCCGTGCTCCCCGTACTCCCCCGTGCCTCGCTCCCGCCGGCTCTCGTCGACGGAAGGAGCGGTCGGAGCGCGAGTGCCGTTCCGCCGCCCCGTGTCGGCGGTACCGCGGCCGCGCCCTTTCCCGTGCCTCCACCTTCTCCTTCGCGCAGGTCGGAGCCCATCCGCGCGCGTACTCATCTCACCCGTTGAGTACGTGTACTCAGCCCTGTGTACTCAGACCCAGCCCCGGCTGTTGCCGACTGGTGACGATGACGCCCGCGTTCGTACTCGCCGAAGGGCCCGGCCGCTCCCGCGAAAGTCCGGGGGCGCGGCGCCCGATAAGGTCGCCGGCATGGCAAGAATCGCGGTGATCGGCGCCGGACTCGGCGCCATGGCGGCCGCCGCCCGGCTGGCCGTCGCGGGCCACCACGTGGTGGTGCGCGAGAGCACGCAGACCTACGGCGGGGCCGTGGGCCGCTTCGAGCGCGACGGCTTCGTGTTCGACACAGGCCCCGGGCTGCTGACGCTGCCCGCCGTCTACCGCGACCTGTTCGTCAAGACCGGCAAGGAGCCGCTGGAGAAGTGCGTCGACCTGGTCCAGGTGGACCCGGCGGCCCGGCACGTCTTCGCCGACGGCACCGACCTGCGCCTTCCCAACGCCTCACGCGCGGGCGTGGTCGCCGCCCTGAACGCCGCGCTCGGCCCGGGCGCCGGCGACCGCTGGGGCGACTTCCTGGTGCGGGCCCGCGAGGCCTGGGACCGCACCCGGCGGCCCCTCCTGGAGGAGCCGCTGTGGCCCGACTGGACGGTCCTCGCCGAGCGCGAGCCGTATCCCTCAGTGCCCCACAGGCGGCTCCTGCGCACCCGCCGCGCCACCACCCTCGCGGAGGTCGGCGCGTGGGAGCTGCGCGACCCCCGGCTGACGGCCCTGCTGGAGAGCCACGCCCTCGCGTACGGCCTGGATCCCCGGACCGTCCCGGCGAGCGCGGCCGTCCTGGCGTACATGGAGCACGCCTTCGGGACCTGGTACGTCCGGGGCGGGCTGCGGGAGTTGGCGCGGGCGGTGTACGAGCGGTGCCTGGCACGGAAGGTCGAGTTCGTCTTCGGCACCGAGGTCACCGGGATCGTCGAGAAGGACGGCAGGGCGGCCGGCGTGGAACTGGCGGACGGCTCGGTCGCCGAGGCGGACTTCGTGGTCGCCGGGGTCGCCCCCGAGATGCTGGACCGAGGGGCGCGGCGGTCGGCCGTACGGAGCGAGGGCGAGGTACCGGCGCAGCGGGGGGCGACGAGCCGGCTGACCGTGCTGCTGGCGCTGCGCGGCGGTCGGCCCGAGGGCGCGGCGCACCGGACGGTGGTGCACGCGCAGGACCGCGACGCCGAGCTGGACCTCCTGTTCGGCTCCTCCCCCAGGACGGTCGCGCGGCCCACGGTCACCGTGCTGCGCCCGGACGATCCGGCGCTGGTGCCAGGCCCCGGCCACGAGGCGGTCACCGTCACGTGCGCGGTCCCCGCCCGGGAGCCGGACGCGATCGAGGGGTACGCGCAGCGGTTGATCACCTCGGCCGAGCGTGCCGTCCCCGATCTGCGGGAGCGCCTGCTGTGGCACGAGGTCCGCACCCCGGCCGACATCGCACGGACGACCGGTGCGCCGACGGGCGCGATCCCGGCCCCGGCGCTCGCGGCGGCCGGCGGAAGATGGCTGCACCCGTCCAACTCCACCGCGACACCGGGCCTGTTCACCGTCGGCGGCTGGTCCCACCCCGGCGGCGGCCTCCCGCACGCCGGGATGTCGGGGGCGCTGGTGGCCGGGCTGATCGTGGAGGGACCCGGTTTCCGCGGCTCACAGTGAGACGCCGGGGCTCAGCAAGGCCCCGGCGTCGTCCTTCGGAAAGCTGCGGAGAAGCCTTCAGAAACGGTACTGCTGCTCGTCGTAGCCGTTCTGGCCGTTGCCGTTGCCGTTGCCATTGCCGTTGCCGTTGCCGTTGCCGTTGCCGTTGCCCTGGTACGGGTACTGCTCGTCCCCCGGGAGGTCGGAGCCGAAGGGGTCGTCGGTGTTGCGCTGCTGCGGCACCCAGACACCGCCGGGCGGTGTCTCGCCGTAGCCGCCGTTGCCGTACTGGTCCTGGCCGTAACCCTGCTGCGCGTATCCCTGCTGCCCGTAGGACTGGTCGTACGAGGCCGTGGCGTCGTACGTCTGCGTGCCGATGTACGGGTCCGAGTAGGCGGCGTACTGCTGCTGGTTCGGGTCGTAGCCGTAACCCTGCTGGTCGTAGCCGTAGTAGGCGAAGGCCTCGTCCTGCGCGGACTGGTCGGCGGTCGCGTAGGGCTGGTCGGCGGCACCCGCGTAGGCGTTGTCCTCGCGGTAGACGCCGTAGGTGTTCGTGTCGTCCGGCATGGGCTCCGGCGAGTACACGGTGGCGGGGGCGGACTGCGGGCGGACGAACACGTCGTCGTCGCGGTCGTCGAACGGGTCGTCGCCCTGCCGGTACGTTCCGGCAGCGGTGGAGTCCAGGTCCATGGCCTCCAGGGCCGGATCCTGGGTCGGCTCGCCGCGCCGCCGCTTCTTGCCGGCCTTGGCGAAGGCGGACCTGGGGGGCTTGACGCCGCCCTGCTCCTCGCCCTCGTCCTCGCCGGTGCGCGGGCGGACGGCCCACCCGGCCTCGAAGCCGCGGCGGAACGAGAGGGTCACGTAGGTCTGCCCGGTGGCGAACGCGATCGCGCCCAGCGCGATGACGATCACGTTGGGGATGAGCACACCGAGGACGACACAGAGGAAGCCGGCGAAGGCCAGCAGCCGCCAGCGCAGACGCGCCTTGTACTGCAGCAGCACCTCGCCCAGCAGCCACAGCGCGACGACACCGAACGCGATATAGAGGACCGTCCAGCCCATGTACGCCCCTCTCCCTGTGGCCGCTACGCAGTGTGTCGTACGCGAGTGCGACCGGTCTAGGCCCGTGATGGGTGGTGCGGACCCAGGTTCTCGTAGATTTCCAGAGTCGCGGTGGAATTGTTCAGGGTGATGAAGTGAAGTCCGGGGACTCCTTCGTCCAACAGCCTCGCGCAGAACTCCGTGGCGAACTCGATGCCAATGGAGCGTACAGCGGCCGGATCGTCTTTGGCTGTGACGATCCGCTCTTTCAGGGCGTTCGGGATGGCGGCGTTACTGAGTTGCGGCAACCGTTCCAGCATCTTCACGCTGGTGACGGGCATGACCTCCGGGATGACGGGGGTCTCGCAGCCGGCCTTGGCCACCGCGTCCCTCAGACGCAGGTACGACTCCGGCTGGAAGAACATCTGCGTGATCGCGTAGTCGGCGCCCGCGCGGCACTTGTCGACGAAGCGCGCCACGTCGCTGTCCCAGTCCGGGGAGCGCGGGTGCATCTCCGGGAAGGCCGCGACGCCGACACAGAAGTCGCCCGACTCCTTGATCAGTCGGACGAGTTCGGCGGCGTACGTCAGGCCCTGCGGGTGCGCGATCCACTCGCCCATGGGGTCGCCGGGCGGGTCGCCGCGGACCGCGAGCATGTTGCGGATCCCGGCGTCCGCGTACTGGCCGATGATGTTGCGCAGCTCGGCGATGGAGTGGCTGACCGCGGTGAGGTGGGCGACCGGGGTGAGGGTGGTGTCGGCGGCGATCTGCTCGGTGGCCTTCACCGTGCCGGCCCGGGTGGAGCCGCCGGCGCCGTACGTCACGGAGACGAAGCTGGGGGCGACCGCCTCGATCCTGCGCAGGGCGTTCCACAGGTTCCGCTCGCCCTTCTCCGTCTTGGGCGCCCAGAACTCGAAGGAGTACGTGGTCCTGCCCGTGGCGAGCATGTCGCGCACGGTGCGTGCGTGATCAGTCCTGGTCGAAGCAGTTCCTAGGGCCATACCGGCAGGTTAGTCAGGTCACGGCCGTCCCCCAACCAGAGCTGGGAATTTTGTCCGTTTTGCCGACCTGCTGTCCACGCCTTGGACAGCCGTGGGCGGGGCGGGGCCGGTCAGAGGGCGCGCAGGCGCTCGGTGAACTCCGCCGCGGCGGCTCCGGGGTCGTCGGCCTCCGTGATCGCCCGGACGACGACGGCCCGGCGGGCGCCGGCCTCGACGACCTCGTCGAGGTTGGTGAGGTCGATGCCGCCGATGGCGAACCAGGGGCGGTCGGTGCCGAGGGTGGCGGTGTACCGCACGAGGTCCAGGCCGGGGGCGTGGCGGCCGGGTTTGGTCGGGGTGGGCCAGCAGGGGCCCGTGCAGAAGTAGTCCACGCCTTCCTGGACGGCCGCGGCGGCCGCCTCCTCCTCGGCGTGCGTGGAACGGCCGACGAGGACGCGCTCACCGAGGATGGCGCGGGCGGCGGGGACCGGAAGGTCGCCCTGGCCCAGGTGCAGCACGTCCGCGCCGATGGCGTGCGCGACGTCCGCGCGGTCGTTGACGGCCAGCAGCCTGCCGTGCCGCCGGCACGCGTCGGCGAACATGTGGAGGTGCTCCAGCTCCTCGGCGGCTTCCATGCCCTTGTCGCGCAGCTGCACGATGTCCACGCCGCCGCCCAGGACCGCGTCCAGGAACTCCGGCAGGTCGCCCTGGCGCCTGCGGGCGTCCGTGCAGAGGTAGAGCCGGGCGTCGGCGAGCCGGGCTGCGGCGTCGGGCATGGGTGGGTCCCCCGTCGGCGGTGGGCCGTCGGTGCGGCGTACGGGAGCCCCGCCCTCATGGGCCACGGCTTCCGTACGCCGTCCGGGCGGCTGCGTCGGTGCTGTCTCGGTGCTGCGGGTGGGGCGGGCGTCCGGGTCAGACGGCGAGCGCCTGGGCGCGGCGCTTCACCTCCGTGCCGCGATTCTCGCTCAGGGCCTGGGCCGGCGTGCCGGGCAGGCTCGGGTCCGGAGTGAACAGCCACTCCAGCATCTCTTCGTCGCTGAAGCCGTCGTCCCTCAGCAGGGTCAGGGTGCCGGTCAGGCCCTTGACCACCTTGTCCTCGTCGATGAAGGCGGCGGGGACGTGCAGCGCGCGGTTCTCACCACGGCGTACGGCGATGAGCTGGCCTTCCTTCACCAGCTGCCGCACGCGGGTCACCTCGACGTCCAGCATCTCTGCGATGTCGGGCAGGGTCAGCCACGCGGGGACGAGAGCATCGATCTTTGCGTCAATCTCGGTCACGCCTCCAAGACTGCCATCTGGGACCGACAGTGGGTAGCCGGGCCTCCCTCCGACGAGGGTGGTCGCTAGGCCGTCGCCGCCTTCAGGGGCCGGGCCGGGTCCCGCAGCAGCTCCGGGTCCATCGGCGTGCCCGCCTCGATCAGGCGGCGGCCCTGGGCCAGGTCCCGGGGACGGCCGACGGCTAGAAGGGCGACCAGCCGGGTCTCGCGGAGCCAGCAGACCGACCAGGCGGCGCCGGTGGGGTCGCCGCGCCGGACCATGGTGTCGGCCGAGGCGTGGTGACCGGCGTACTGGACGAAGCGCCCGAACTGCTCGGACCAGAAGTAGGGGACCGGGTCGTAGGGCTCGGGGGTCTCGCCGACGATGTTCGCGGCGACCGTGCGGGGGCCCTGGAGGGCGTTGTCCCAGTGGTGGACGAGGAGGCGCCTGCCGTACCGGCCCGAGGGGAACGAGGCGCAGTCGCCGACCGCGTAGACATCGGGCGCGGAGGCGCGCAGGTGGTCGTCGGCCACCACCTCGCCGTGCGCGCCCAGTTCGACGCCCGAGCCCGCGAGCCAGCCCGTGGCCGGGCGGGCGCCGATCCCCACGACGACCGCGCCGGCCGGCACCCGGGTCCCGTCGTCCAGGACCACCGTCCCGGGCTCGACGCGCTCCACGCGCGCGTGGGTGCGCAGGGTGGTGCCGCTGTCGGCGTACCAGGCGGTCATCGGCGCGGTCACCTCCGCCGGGAGCGCGCCCGCGAGCGGGCGGTCGGCGGCCTCGACGACCGTCACCGCGCAGCCCGCCTCGCGCGCGGCCGTGGCGAACTCGGCGCCGATCCAGCCCGCGCCGACGACCACGATGTCGTGCCGGCGGGCCAGTACGGGCCGCAGCCGCTCGGCGTCGTCCAGGGTCCGCAGCAGATGCACCCCGGGCACACCCTCGGCGCCCGGCAGCATGATCGGTTCCGCGCCGGTCGCGAGGACCAGGACGTCGTACGGGACGGGCCCGGCGGCCGTGTCGAGCGCGTGGTCGGCGGGGCGCAGGCCGGACACCTCGCGGCCCAGCCGGAGTTCGATGCCGAGCGCCTCGAAGTCGACGTCGAAGGCGGAGCCCTCGGCCTTGCCGAGCAGCACGGCCTTGGACAACGGCGGGCGGTCGTAGGGCTGGTGAGGCTCGGCGCCGATCAGTGTCACGTCGCCGGTGAAGCCCTGTTCGCGCAGCGCGACCGCGGTCTGCACGCCCGCCATGCCCGCGCCCACGACGACCACGCGCCGCGCCGGCGTCCCGCTCCTGTGCTGCGTCTGCTCGCTCACCCGGTCACCATAGACAACCGGCATTCGGTCGGTCAGCCGGTCGGGCGGGGGTCGCTCCCCGGCGGCGGGTCCGCCCGCTCGCCGACCTCCTCCACCACGCTCGTCCCGCTGCCCGGCCGCGACTCCCACTCCCAGGTCTCCTCCAACCGGACGCGCCCGTCGGCGAGTTCGGTCACGAGGGAGACGCAGTGCCCGCAGGCGGTGGTCCCGTCGGTCTTCAGCTGCGCGTACCGGAAGTCCAGCCGGTCCCCCGCGCGCGTGCCCACGAGATGGCCCCGCACGACGTCACCGCCCGCGTACTCGGCCCAGATCTCGCCGTCCCGCTCGTGGTAGACGAACCGGGTCCGGGTGCCCACCTGACCGGGGGCCTGGTCGGCGACCGGGGCGAGGACGAGACCGTCGAGCGAGCGGGCCATGGGCGGAGGCTCCCTTTCTGGGACGAACGGCGAGGGCTAGGGTGGGCCACCGTAGAGCACTCGCGGGAGCCCGGACGCACCGGGCTGAGAGGGAGGCTGGCGGCCTCCGACCGTACGAACCTGATCCGGGTCATGCCGGCGAAGGGAGGGGCTGGACGCCCATGTCGCGTACGCACACGTCAGACGTCCTCGTCGTGGGGGGCGGAATCATCGGGCTCGTGACGGCGTGGCGGGCCGCGCTGCGCGGGTTCGCCACGGCCGTGGCCGATCCCGCGCCCGGCGGCGGGGCCGCGCAGGTGGCGGCCGGGATGCTCGCCGCCGTCACCGAACTGCACTACGGCGAGCAGACGCTGCTGGGGCTCAACATGGAGTCCGCGCGCCTCTATCCGGACTTCGTGGCCGAGCTGACGGAGGCGACCGGCCTCGACCTCGGCTACCGCCGCTGCGGCACGCTCGCCGTCGCGCTGGACGCGGACGACCGCGCCCATCTGCGTGAACTGCACGCCCTGCAGCGCCGGTCGGGCCTGGACTCGGAGTGGCTGAGCGGCCGCGACTGCCGCCGCCTGGAGCCCATGCTCGCGCCGGGGGTGCGCGGCGGACTGCGGGCCGACGGGGACCACCAGATCGACCCGAGGCGGCTCTCCAGGGCCCTCGTCGCGGCCTGCGAACGCGCGGGGGTCGTGTTCCACCGGGCCAGGGCCGAGGAGCTGTCGGTGGTCCGGGAGCGGGCCACCGGGGTCCGGACCGGCGATGGTGACCGGCTGGCCGCGGAGCGGGTCGTCCTCGCCGCGGGCAGCCTCAGCGGGCGGCTCGCCGGGATCCCGCGGGACGTGGTGCCGCCGGTGCGGCCGGTGAAGGGACAGGTGCTGCGGCTGACGGTGCCGAAGCCGTACGCGCCCTTCCTGAGCCGTACGGTACGGGCCGTGGTGCGGGGCAGCCATGTCTACCTGGTGCCGCGCGAGAACGGCGAACTCGTCGTCGGCGCGACCAGCGAGGAGCAGGGCTGGGACACCACGGTGACCGCGGGCGGGGTGTACGAACTGCTGCGGGACGCCCATGAACTCGTCCCCGGGATCACCGAACTCCCGCTCACCGAGACCCGCGCGGGCCTGCGCCCCGCCTCCCCGGACAACGCGCCGCTCCTCGGCCCCACCGGGCTCGACGGTCTGATCCTCGCGACCGGGCACCACCGCAACGGGGTGCTCCTCACCCCGGTCACCGGTGACGTCCTGGCCCATGTGCTGACCACCGGTGAACTGCCGGCGCAGGCACGCGACTTCACCCCGCTGCGGTTCCGCGCCGGCGCGGCCCGCGAACTCCTGGAGCAGCCCGTATGAACACCACCGGGACGCTGACCGTCCTCGTCAACGGAGAGCGCCGGCGGATCGCTCCCGGCACGGCGCTCGACGCGCTGGTGCGGACGCTCACCGCGTCGCCCTCCGGTGTCGCCGCCGCGCTCAACGAAACCGTCGTCCCGCGCGCGCGGTGGACGACCACCGCACTCGCCGAGGGGGACCGTGTCGAGGTCCTCACCGCCGTCCAAGGAGGCTGATCCCATGGCAGACGACCCCTTCGTCCTCGGCGGTACGACCTACTCGTCCCGCCTGATCATGGGCACCGGCGGAGCGGCCGGCCTGGACGTGCTGGAGCGGGCGCTGGTGGCCTCCGGCACGGAGCTGACGACGGTGGCGATGCGCCGCGTGAACGCGTCCGTGCACGGCTCGGTGCTGTCCGTGCTCGACCGGCTCGGCATTCGTGTGCTGCCCAACACGGCCGGCTGTTTCACGGCGGGCGAGGCCGTGCTGACGGCCCGCCTCGCGCGCGAGGCGCTCGGTACGTCGCTGGTCAAGCTGGAGGTCGTCGCCGACGAGCGCACCCTCCTGCCCGACCCCGTCGAACTGCTCGACGCCGCCGAGACGCTCGTCGACGACGGGTTCACCGTGCTGCCCTACACGAACGACGATCCGGTGCTCGCGCGGAAGCTCCAGGACGTGGGCTGTGCCGCGATCATGCCGCTCGGTTCGCCCATCGGGTCGGGGCTCGGCATCCGCAACCCGCACAACTTCCAGCTGATCGTGGAGCACGCGCGTGTGCCGGTGATCCTCGACGCGGGCGCGGGGACGGCCTCGGACGTCGCCCTCGCGATGGAGCTGGGGTGCGCCGGGGTGATGCTCGCCTCCGCCGTGACCCGGGCCCAGGAGCCGGTCCTGATGGCCGAGGGCATGCGGCACGCGGTGGAGGCGGGCCGGCTGGCGTACCGGGCGGGCCGTATCCCGCGTCGGCACTTCGCGCAGGCGTCGTCACCGGTCGAGGGGCTGGCGCGGCTGGATCCGGAGCGTCCCGCTTTCTGAGTCGGATCTCACGCCATCAGACCCTCACTCGAACAGCCGAACGAGTTCGGTCGCGCGGCCGCCTGTCACAGCCCCAGGACCCGGGTCACAGCTCTGCTGCAGTACGGCCCCGGAGCCCCGCCGCCCCTGGGCCCGTCGGCGGCGGCTCGTAGACTCACCTGCGTGGACACGACCCTTCAGGACCCGCTTGTCGGCCAGGTGCTCGACGGCCGGTATCGAGTCGAGGCGCGGATCGCGGTCGGCGGGATGGCCACGGTCTACCGGACCGTGGACACCCGCCTCGACCGCGTGCTCGCACTCAAGGTGATGCATCCGACGCTGGCCGCGGACCGGACGTTCGTCGAGCGTTTCATCCGCGAGGCCAAGTCGGTGGCACGGCTGTCCCACCCGAACGTGGTGGGGGTCTACGACCAGGGCACGGACGGCTCGTACGTCTATCTCGCGATGGAGTACGTGGCCGGCTGCACCCTGCGCGACGTGCTGCGCGACCGTGGGGCCCTGCAGCCCCGGGCGGCGCTGGACATCCTGGAGCCGGTGCTCGCCGCGCTCGGCGCCGCGCACCGCGCCGGGTTCGTGCACCGGGACATGAAGCCGGAGAACGTGCTGATAGGGGACGACGGCCGGGTCAAGGTCGCCGACTTCGGGCTCGTACGGGCCGTGGACACCGTCACCAGCACCACCGGCAGCGTCCTCGGCACCGTCTCCTACCTCGCCCCCGAGCAGCTGGAGCACGGCACGACCGACGCCCGCGTCGATGTCTACGCGTGCGGTGTGACGCTCTACGAGATGCTCACCGGCGGCAAACCGCACGCCGGGGACTCCCCCGCGCAGGTGCTGTACCACGCGCTGCACGACGACGTGCCGCCGCCGTCGGCCGCCGTGCCGGGGCTGTCGTACGAGCTGGACGCGCTGGTCGCCTCCGCGACCGCGCGCAATCCGCAGCTGCGGCCCTACGACGCCGTCGCGCTGCTCGCGCAGACGCTCCAGGCGCGGGCCGCGCTGAGCGAGGAGCAGCTGGACGCGGTGCCGCCGCAGGCGATAGCCGGCGGCCATGACAACGCGGAGGACCGGACGAGCGTGATTCCGCGCTCGCTGGCCGTGTCGCGGTCCGTGGGGCTCGACCCCCACCCGGTCGACCGCACGAGCCGCTTCCGGTCGCCCCCGCCGCCCTCCCGGCGCACACGGGCCGTCCCCGGTTCCCGGCGCGGGCTGCTGGCGGCCGTCGTGGCGGTGCTGCTCGTCCTCGGCGTGGGCGGCGGCATCTGGTACATCAACTCGGGCCAGTTCACACAGGTCCCGGCGGTGTTGCAGCAGAGCGAGGCGGACGCCACGAAGCGGCTGGAGGGCGCGGGGCTGGACGTCGACGTGAAGGAGGCGTACAGCGACACGGTCGAGCGCGGCAAGGTGATCGGCACCGACCCGGCCCCCGGGGAGCGGATCCGGGACAACGACTCCGTGACGGTGACGATCTCCAGGGGCCCGGAGACCGTGAAGGTGCCCGAGACGACGGGCCTCCGGCTCGACCTCGCGAAGGACCGGCTGAAGGGCGACGGTCTCGAACCGGGCCTGGTGAACAGGGAGTTCAGCGACGAGGTCGTCCGGGGCCAGGTGATCCGCACGCAGCCGGACTCCGGCACCGAGGTCTCCGCGGGCACGGCCGTCCGGATCGTGGTCAGCCGGGGCGCCCCGGTGCAGGTGCCCGAGCTGGGCGGCGCCTCGGTCGAGGACGCCAGAACCCAGCTGGAGGAGGCCGGCCTCAAGGTGAAGATCGCCTCGCGGCGGGTCAACTCCGAGTACGACAAGGGTCTGGTGGCCGAGCTGTCGCCGGGCGTGGGCAAGCAGGTCGGCACGGGCGACACCGTCACCCTGACGCTCTCCAAGGGCCCCGTGCTGGTCGAGGTCCCCGACGTCGTGGGCGAGAACGTCGACGAGGCCACGCGTCGGCTGGAGGCCGCCGGCTTCCAGGTCGAGGAGGACCGGGGCATCCTCGGCTTCTTCGCCGACGAGGTGAAGGGCCAGTCGGTCGACGGCGGCGACACGGCGCCCAAGGGCTCGAAGATCACGATCGAGATCGGCTGACGGGGCGGCCGCCGGAGCCGCCGGCCGGGCGCCGTCGGCCGCATGACACCCTGGGTGCCGTGAGCACCCAGCAGTCCCCCGGCCTTCCCGACCTCCCCCGCCTTCCCGGCCCGTCCCGGAACCCCGTCGGCGGGCATGTCCCGGTCGCCGGTGGCCTGAACTCCGTCGGGCTGGCGTACGCACGTGATCTACGGGCCGAGACGGTCCAGGTCTTCGTGGCCAATCCGCGCGGCTGGGCGACTCCGACCGGCAACCCCCGGCAGGACGAGGAGTTCCGGGCGGCCTGCGCCGAGGAGTCGATCCCCGCGTACGTGCACGCGCCGTACCTGATCAACTTCGGGTCGCACACCGAGGCGACGGCGGAGAGGTCCGTGGAGTCGATGCGGCACTCGCTGCGGCGGGGCCGGGAGATCGGCGCGCTGGGGGTCGTCGTGCACACCGGGAGCGCGACGGGCGGGCGGGACCGGTCGGTGGCGCTGAAGCAGGTGCGTGAGTATCTGCTGCCGCTGCTGGACGAGTTGACCCACGACGACGACCCGTGTCTGCTCCTGGAGTCGACGGCGGGCCAGGGATCCTCGCTGTGCTCGCGCACCTGGGACTTCGGGCCGTACTTCGAGGCGCTGGACGCCCATCCGAAGCTGGGCGTGTGCCTGGACACCTGCCACATCTTCGCGGCGGGGCACGACCTGACCGGGCCGGACGGGATGCACCGGACCCTGGACCTGCTGGTGGAGACCGTCGGCGAGGGCCGGCTGAAGCTGATCCACGCCAACGACTCCAAGGACGTGGTCGGTGCCCACAAGGACCGCCACGAGAACATCGGCTCCGGTCACATCGGCGAGGACCCGTTCCGCGCGCTGATGACCCACCCCGCCACCGAGGGCGTCCCCCTGATCATCGAGACCCCCGGGGGCAAGGAGGGGCACGCGGCGGACGTGGAGCGCCTGAAGAAGCTCCGGGACGGCTGACGCACCCGGGCCCGGGCACGCCGCGTCAGAGTTCGGGGCCCTCCCCGGGCTCCTCCTGGTAGGAGTAGCGCTGCTCCTGCCAGGGATCGCCGATGTTGTGGTAGCCGCGCTCCTCCCAGAAGCCGCGGCGGTCGGCGGTCATGTACTCGATGCCGCGGACCCACTTGGGGCCCTTCCAGGCATAAAGGTGGGGGACGACGAGGCGGAGCGGGAAGCCGTGTTCGGCGGTGAGGAGTTCGCCGTCCTTGTGGGTGGCGAAGATCGTGCGGTCGTCGGCGAAGTCGGCGAGGCGGAGGTTGGAACTGAAGCCGTACTCGGCCCACACCATCACATGGGTGACCTCGGGGGCGGGCGGCGCGGTCGCGAGGATCGTGCGGGCCGGGATGCCGCCCCATTCCGCGCCGACCATGCTGAACTTCGTCACGCAGTGCAGGTCGGCGACGACCGAGGCGTACGGCAGGGCGGTGAACTCGTCGTGGTTCCAGCAGTGCTTCTCACCGTCGGCGGTGGCGCCGAAGACCCGGAAGTCCCAGCGCTCGGGACGGAACTTGGGGACGGGCCCGTAGTGGGTGACCGGCCAGCCGCGCTGGAGCCGCTGTCCCGGCGGGAGCTGCGACGACGCCGCGTTCTCAGATGCGCGATCTCCTGATTCGCGTTCCACCGGCTGACCCATGACTCCATCCTGACAGACCTCGACCGGTGCACATGACCAGGGTCCACCCGACTCGGACATTTAGAGCTAAGGCTGTGCTTACTTACTAAGCTCGCACTTACTGGACGATCTTCGACTGCGGTGCAATCATCGCGGCGCAACCTCCCAGTTCCCCCGCTTGGAAGGAGCTTCTGCGATGCAGGGCGACCCCGAGGTCATCGAATTCCTCAACGAGCAGCTGACCGCGGAGCTCACCGCGATCAACCAGTACTTCCTGCACGCGAAGATGCAGGAGAACTTCGGCTGGACGAAGCTCGCGAAGTACACGCGTGCCGAGTCCTTCGACGAGATGAAGCACGCGGAGGTACTCACCGACCGGATCCTGTTCCTGGACGGGCTGCCGAACTACCAGCGACTGTTCCACGTCCGGGTGGGCCAGACGGTCAAGGAGATGTTCGAGGCGGACCGCCAGGTCGAGGTCGAGGCGATCGACCGCCTCAAGCGCGGCATCGAGGTGATGCGCAACAAGGGTGACATCACCTCGGCGAACATCTTCGAGTCGATCCTCGCGGACGAGGAGCACCACATCGACTACCTCGACACCCAGCTGGAACTTCTGGAGAAGCTGGGCGAGGCGCTCTACATCGCACAGCTGATCGAGCAGCCGGAGAGCTGAGCGGGCGCGGGCCGAGGGTGGGCCGGGCCTCGACTAGGCCGCTTCCTCGAGTTCGGCGTAGACCGCCGCCCCCTGCTCGACCGGCTCCGGGCGCGGGTACGCGCCCCTGCCGAGGAGCGCCTGGATCCGGCGTACGCACGACCCGCAGTCCGTGCCCGCCTTGCAGGCCGACGCGATCTGGCGGGGGGTGCAGGCGCCGTCCGCCGCATGTTTCCTGACCTGCTGCTCGGTGACACCGAAGCAACTGCACACGAACACGCGGTCCACCTCCCGCCGGGATCGAATACGAGGCGCCATCCCGATGATCGGTGAGGCTAACCTAACCTTACCCGGCGGGCCCGAAGCGCAAAAGTGGAGTGGGGCACGGATCGTATGTGATCCGCGCCCCACCTCGCGCTCCTGTAACAGGCGCATCCCCTGCTGATCAGCTACTAGTCCCGGTACAGCTCCGCGACGAGGAACGCCAGGTCCAGGGACTGGCTGCGGTTGAGCCGGGGGTCGCAGGCGGTCTCGTAGCGCTGGTGCAGGTCGTCGACGAAGATCTCGTCGCCGCCGCCCACGCACTCCGTGACGTCGTCGCCGGTCAGCTCCACGTGGATACCGCCCGGGTGGGTGCCGAGGCCCTTGTGGACCTCGAAGAAGCCCTTGACCTCGTCGAGCACGTCGTCGAAGCGGCGGGTCTTGTGGCCGGAGGCCGCCTCGTAGGTGTTGCCGTGCATCGGGTCGGTGATCCACGCGACCGTCGCACCCGAGGCGGTGACCTTCTCGACCAGCTCGGGCAGCTTGTCGCGGACCTTGTCCGCGCCCATGCGCACGATGAAGGTGAGCCGGCCGGGCTCGCGGTCCGGGTCGAGGCGCTCGATGTAGCGCAGGGCGTCCTCGGCCGTGGTCGTCGGGCCGAGCTTGATCCCGATCGGGTTGCGGATCTGCGAGGCGAACTCGATGTGCGCGTGGTCCAGCTGCCGGGTGCGCTCACCGATCCACACCATGTGCGCCGACACGTCGTAGAGACGGCCCGTGCGCGAGTCCACGCGGGTCAGCGCCGACTCGTAGTCGAGCAGCAGCGCCTCGTGCGAGGAGAAGAACTCGACGGTGCGGAACTCCTCCGGGTCGGTCCCGCAGGCGTGCATGAAGTTCAGCGCGTTGTCGATCTCGCGGGCGAGCTGCTCGTAGCGCTGGCCGGACGGGGACGACTTCACGAAGTCCTGGTTCCAGGCGTGCACCTGGCGCAGGTCGGCGTAGCCGCCGGTGGTGAAGGCGCGGACCAGGTTCAGCGTGGAGGCCGAGGCGTGGTACATCCGCTTCAGGCGCTCGGGGTCCGGGATGCGGGCGGCCTCGTTGAAGTCGAAGCCGTTGACCGAGTCGCCGCGGTAGGTCGGCAGGGTGACGCCGTCGCGGGTCTCGGTGCCCTTGGAGCGCGGCTTGGAGTACTGACCGGCGATACGGCCGACCTTCACGACCGGCACGGAGGCCGCGTACGTGAGGACCGCGCCCATCTGGAGCAGCGTCTTCAGCTTGTTGCGGATGTGGTCGGCCGACACGGCGTCGAAGGCCTCGGCGCAGTCGCCGCCCTGGAGGAGGAACGCCTCTCCCTTGGCGACGGACGCCATCCGGGCGCGCAGCTGGTCGCACTCGCCCGCGAAGACGAGCGGCGGATACGACTCGAGCTCCGCAACGACTGCGCGCAGAGCCTCGGTGTCGGGGTACTCGGGCTGCTGCGCCGCGGGAAGGTCTCGCCAGGTGTTGCCAGCGCTCGCGCTGGACTTAGCGTTCACGGTCACGACCTCCACATTACGGGGTCGTGTCGGGCGTCCATCCCCTTGCTCATCAAGTGAGACGAACCCCGCTCGATCGGGAGCGGGGTTCGTCGGACGGTCGGCCCGGCCGGTGACGGCGGTGCCGCCGGTGTCAGTGCAGGTTCATGACCGCGCTGTCGTCGAAGCCGACCGCGAAGACCGTCCTGAGCGACAGGTTGACGGCGGCGCTGTAGCCGTCACAGGCGTTCCGCTTCTCGTCGGGCTCCTCCACGGCCTCGAACTCGTGGGGGAAGCTCGCGCGCAGCGTCGTACCGGCGCAGATGTGCTCGGTCAGCCCCCACAGCTCCTCCACCGGGTCCGCGCCGAGCTTCGGCCAGTAGCTCAGGGCCTGGGGCGTGCCCACCGCCCAGTTGCCGTTGGCGTACACCTTCCCGTCGACCGTGCGGTTGCAGGCCGTGGTGGCCCGGGTGTCGCCCACCCAGGTGTGCGAGAAGACGGCGGGCTGGAGCGCGCAGCCCTTGTGGAAGGCGAAGTTCAGCAGTCCGGCGCCGTCGGTCCAGGTCATGCCGCCCTGCAGGCCCACATAGCGGGACGCGGCGTAGGCGTCCTGGATCACCGTTCTGCCGCCGGACACGTTCAGCAGCCTCGCATGAGTTCCGGGGAGATGTCGGGTAGGGTGCGGCGCATGTTCGCGCACTCGATCCAGAACTGGTGGTGGACCGCTCATCCGGCGGCCCACTGACTGCGCGTACGCAAGACTTCGCGAAGGCCGCCCGGGGGGCGGCCTTCGGCGTTTCCAGGGCCCGGCCGCTCCTCCCCGATCACCGCGAGACCGTGATCCCCAGGGAAGAGGAACCCATGGACCTGACCCGGCTGTTGTCCGACGACCGCCCGTTCGCGCTGCTGCGCCGCCGCACACCGGGCCTGCACGACCACGACACGGTGGAGCTGCTGATCGGTCCGGTGACCACCTGCGAGCGGCTCGCCGACCTGCCCGACGAGGGGCTGGCGCTCGTGCCCTTCCGGCAGATCCGGGAACGCGGCTTCGACGTCCGCGACGACGGCACACCCCTGTCCGTGCTGGTGCCCGAGGAGTCGTACGAGCTGCCGCTGGACCGGGTCCTCGCGGAGCTGCCCGCGCACGACGTCCGGGTCGAGGGCGGGGGCTTCGACGTGGACGACGAGGAGTACGCGCAGATCGTCGGCCGGGTCCTGCGCGAGGAGATCGGGCGGGGCGAGGGCGCGAACTTCGTGATCCGGCGGACCTACGAGGGCACGGTCCCGGGCTTCGGGCGGGCCGACGCGCTCGCGCTGTTCCGGCGCCTGTTGCGGGGCGAGCGGGGCGCGTACTGGACGTTCGTGGTGCACACCGGTGAGCGCACGCTGGTCGGCGCCAGCCCGGAGGTGCACGTACGGATGTCCGGCGGGACGGTCGTGATGAACCCGATCAGCGGGACCTACCGCTATCCGGCCGAGGGGCCGACACCGGAGGATCTGCTGGCCTTCCTCGCCGACGGCAAGGAGATCGAGGAGCTGTCGATGGTCGTCGACGAGGAGCTCAAGATGATGTGCACGGTCGGCGACATGGGCGGGGTCGTGGTCGGACCCCGGCTGAAGGAGATGGCCCACCTCGCGCACACCGAGTACGAGCTGCGCGGGCGGTCCTCGCTGGATGTGCGGGAGGTGCTGAAGGAGACGATGTTCGCCGCCACGGTCACCGGGTCGCCCGTGCAGAACGCGTGCCGGGTGATCGAGCGGTACGAGCCCGTCGGGCGGGACGGTGTCGGGCGCGGGTACTACGCGGGGGCGCTGGCGCTGCTGGGACGGGACTCGGGAGGGGCGCAGACCCTGGACTCGCCGATCCTGATCCGGACCGCCGACATCGCGGCGGACGGACGGCTGAAGGTGCCGGTGGGGGCCACGCTGGTCCGGGGGTCCGATCCGGCGGGCGAGGTCGCCGAGACCCACGCGAAGGCGGCGGGGGTGCTGGCCGCGCTGGGAGTGCGGCCGAGGCGGCCCGGCCCGGAACGGGTGGGGCCGGCGCTGGCGGACGACCCCCGGGTGCGGGCCGCGCTGGACGGGCGGCGGGGGGCTCTGGCGCCGTTCTGGCTGCGGATGCGGGAGCGGACGGCCGAGCTGACCGGGCACGCGCTGGTCGTGGACGCCGAGGACACGTTCACCGCGATGCTCGCGCACCTGCTCAGGTCCTCGGGGCTGGAGGTCACGGTACGGCGGTACGACGAGCCGGGGCTGCGGGAGGCCGTGCTCGCGCACGAGGGGGTGGTGGTCCTCGGGCCCGGCCCCGGGGATCCGGGCGACCTCGGCGACCCGAAGATGCGCTTCCTGCGGTCGCTGACCGCCGAGGTGCTGCGCGGGCATCGATACGGGGTGCTCGGGGTGTGCCTCGGGCACGAACTCATCGCGTCGGAGCTGGGGTTGGAGATCGTGCGCAAGGAGGTGCCCTACCAGGGGGCGCAGACCGCGATCGATCTCTTCGGCAGGGAGGAGACCGTGGGGTTCTACAACAGTTTCGTGGCCCGCTGCGACGACGGCACGGCCGGGGAGCTGGCGGCCCACGGGGTGGAGGTCAGCCGCAGCGGGAGCGGTGAGGTGCACGCGCTGCGCGGGGCCGGGTTCGCGGGAGTGCAGTTCCATCCGGAGTCGGTGCTGACGCTGGACGGGGTGAGTGTGGTGCGTCAGCTGGTGGCGGGGGTTCAGTCACTGCGGGCGGTATAGCGGTACAGGGGGCCGCGGGGTGGTGCGGGGTCGTGGGTCGGGTGCGGGGCGGGTGGGGGCATAGTCGCGCAGTTCCCCGCGCCCCTGAAAAGCAGGGGCTGGGGCTTCAAGGGGCGCGGGGAACTGCGCGAGAAGCCCCACCGGAGCCGCACCCGCCCACGAACCCGCGCCCCGCGCCACCGGGCGCCCTCAGCCGAAGAAGACCCCCACCTCCTCGTACAGCTTCGGATCCACCGTCTTCAGCCTGGCCGTCGCGTCGGCGATCGGGACGCGCACGATGTCCGTGCCGCGCAGGGCCACCATCTTGCCGAAGTCGCGGTCACGGACCGCGTCGATGGCGTGCAGGCCGAAGCGCGTGGCGAGCCAGCGGTCGAAGGCCGAGGGCGTGCCGCCGCGCTGGACGTGGCCGAGGACGGTCGTACGGGCCTCCTTGCCCGTACGCCTCTCGATCTCCTTGGCCAGCCATTCACCGACCCCGGAGAGCCGGACGTGGCCGAAGGAGTCGAGCGAGCCGTCCTTGAGGACCATCTCGCCGTCCTTGGGCATGGCCCCCTCCGCGACGACCACGATCGGCGCGTAGGAGGCCTTGAAACGGGACGTCACCCAGGCGCACACCTTGTCGACGTCGAAGCGCTGTTCGGGGATGAGGATGACGTTGGCGCCGCCGGCCAGGCCGGAGTGGATGGCGATCCAGCCGGCGTGCCGGCCCATCACCTCCACCACCAGCACGCGCATGTGCGACTCCGCGGTGGTGTGGAGGCGGTCGATGGCCTCCGTCGCGATGCCGACGGCGGTGTCGAAGCCGAAGGTGTAGTCCGTGGCCGAGAGGTCGTTGTCGATGGTCTTGGGGACGCCCACGCACGGCACCCCGTACTCGTCGGACAGCCGCGCGGCCACCCCGAGCGTGTCCTCGCCGCCGATGGCGATGAGCGCGTCGACCTCCTGCTTGGCGAGGTTGTCCTTGATACGGCGGATGCCGTTCTCCTGCTGGAGCGGGTTGGTGCGCGAGGAGCCGAGGATGGTGCCGCCGCGGGGCAGGATGCCGCGGACGGCGGGGATGTCGAGGCGGACGGTGTCGTTCTCCAGCGGCCCCCGCCAGCCGTCCCGGAAGCCGACGAAGTCGTAGCCGTACTCCTGCACGCCCTTGCGCACGACGCCCCGGATGACGGCGTTGAGCCCGGGGCAGTCGCCGCCTCCGGTGAGTACTCCGACGCGCATGGAAAAGTCCCTTCGCCGCGGTTGCCTGGTGAGGGTCACGCTAATAGTGATCCAGGTCACTTCGACATGCGCGGGAAGGTCAATTCCGGCGAATTGCTGTTGATAGAGGGTGAGTTGATCGAAGTTGATCAAATCGCCTTCACCCTATGGGGTGATTCATGACGTTTACACGTCGTCGAGCCCGCGCTCTATGGCATAGCGGACCAGTTCCACCCGGTTGTGGAGCTGGAGCTTGCCGAGGGTGTTCTGCACATGGTTCTGGACGGTGCGGTGGGAGATGACGAGGCGCTCGGCGATCTGCTTGTAGCTCAGCCCTTTGGCGACGAGCCGGAGCACCTCGGTCTCGCGGTCGGTCAGCTGCGGCGCCTTGGGCTCGTCGGCGCCCGGCGCGGGGGCGGGCTCGGAGGCGAGACGGCGGTACTCGCCGAGGACCAGGCCCGCGAGACCGGGGGTGAAGACCGGATCGCCGACCGCGGTACGGCGTACGGCGTCGACCAGCTCCTCCGTCGAGGCCGACTTCAGCAGGTAACCCGTCGCGCCGGACTTCACCGCTTCCAGGACGTCCGCGTGCTCCCCGCTCGCCGACAGGACCAGCACCCGCAACGCCGGGTTCGCGCCGACCAGTTCCTTGCAGACCTGCGCCCCCGGCTTCGCGGGCAGGTTCAGGTCCAGGACGAGGACGTCCGGTGCGACGGCTCCGGCGCGCCGCACCGCCTGCTCGCCGTCGCCCGCCGTGGCGACCACGTCGAAGCCGGACTCGGCCAGGTCACGGGCGACGGCGTCGCGCCACATGGGGTGGTCGTCGACCACCATGACCCGGATCGGGCCGCCCCCGCCGGACGGTGCGCCCACGTCCACCGGCCCGCCGCCGCGCACACTCTCTTCGCTCTCCACGCGCTCCGTCACCGCTTCTCCGCCTTCCCCCGTACGCCCTTGGGCCGTTCCGCGGCCCTGGGCACCTTCAGTTCCACTTCGGTGCCCTGTCCGGGCACCGAGATCAGTTCGGCCGTGCCGCCTATGTCGCGCAGCCGTCCCCGGATGGAGAGGGCCACGCCGAGCCGGCCCTCGCCCTCGGCCTGGGCGAGCCGGCCGTCGGGGATGCCGGGGCCGTCGTCCCGTACGGTCACGACGATCTCGTCCGGCCAGTCCTCGACCAGGATCCAGGCCCGTGCCCCGTCGCCCGCGTGCGCGCGCACATTGTCCAGGGCGGCGCCCACGGCCGCCGCCAGCTCCCGCGCGGCCGCCGGGGGCAGCGGCACCGGTCCGCCGGGCTCCGAGAAGGTGACCGTCGCGCTCGCGTACGGGGCGAGAAGGGCCCGCAGATCCATCGGGCCGGCGTCGGCGTCGGGGTCCGGCTCGTCCACCACCCGTACGAGCGCTCCCCGGGCCGCGTCCTCGGAGATCCGGGAGACGGGGACCAGGCCGCCGGAGACCAGGGTGCGCAACGCGACCTCCTGCTCGCCCGCCATGCGCCCCAGCTCGGCCGCCTCGCCGCCGAGGGCGGTGCCCCGCCGCTGGACCATGGCGAGGACCTGCAGGACGCCGTCGTGGATGTCCCGGGCGAGGCGTTCCCGTTCACGGGTGGCGGCCTCGATCTCCAGGGCGCGGGCGAGGGTGCGCTCGGAGGCGCGGGCCACCTCGACGACGTACCCGATGGCGATCGAGGCGACCCAGACCAGGAGCACGTTGTGGACGGTGTCGCGGGTGGGTGCGCCGCGGTGGATCAGGTTGGCGGCGGCGATGAGCGTGGAGGCGAAGGCGGCCCAGCGCCAGCCGCCCTTGATGGCGAAGGCCAGCACGGCGCCGGCGGTCCATATGGACGGCAGGGTGGGGCCGCCGGCCTCGACCCGGGCGGCCGAGTCGGCGAGCCGGGTGAGCAGGATGCCGACGATGGCGATGGTGAGGTCGGCCGCGAGGAACCGCTTGGTGCAGCCGGCCGCGCTCGCCACCTTCGGCAGGGTCAGCAGCGTCCAGGCGACCAGCACCGCGAGGTAGGCGATGGCCGGCCACGGACGGGGGAACTTGTCGTACGCGCTGAGGAAGAGGCCGACGGCGTAGACCGCCGTCAGGACCCGGTAGCCGGTGAGCGCACGCCACAGCGGCTGCTCGACCGACATGCGCATGACTCGTTCGCGCTCAGGCATATCCCCCACCCACCCACCGGACCCCACGACGATCGCGTCCGGGAACGCGACCGTACCCGGGAAAGCGGCCGTTACGAAGCCGGCCGGTCCCGGTCGGCCCGGGTGTCCTCCGCCCGTCCCCGCTGTTCCCCGGCCGGCCGGTCCTTGGCCGCCTTTTCCTTCTCGGCCTTGACCAGGGCCGCCCTGGCGGCCTTGTCGGCCTCCCTCTCGGCCTTCGCCGCCTCCGCGATCTGCCGCTTGGCGGCGGTCGCGTAGATGTCCACGTACTCCTGGCCCGAGAGCTTCATGATCTCGTACATGACCTCGTCGGTCAGCGCCCGCAGCACGAAGCGGTCGTGCTCCATGCCCTGGTAGCGGCTGAAGTCGAGGGGCTTGCCGATCCGGATGCCGGGGCGCATCACCTTCGGCAGGACCTTGCCCGGCGGCTGGATCTTCTCCGTGTCGATCATGGCGACGGGGATGACGGGCGCGCCGGTGGCGAGGGCCACCCGCGCCAGGCCGCCGGGCTTGCCCCGGTAGAGGCGGCCGTCGGGCGAGCGGGTGCCCTCGGGGTAGATGCCGAACAGCTCGCCGCTCTCGATGACCTGTACACCGCTGTTGATGGCGGCCTCACCCGCGCCCCGCGCCCCGGAACGGTCCACCGGGAGCTGGCCGACCCCCTTGAAGAAGGCGGCCGTCAGCTTGCCCTTGACCCCGGGGGTGGTGAAGTACTCCGCCTTCGCGATGAAGGTGACCTTGCGGTCGAGGACCGCGGGGAGGAAGAAGGAGTCCGAGAAGGAGAGGTGGTTGCTCGCGAGGATCGCCGCGCCCTCGGGCGGAATGTTCTCCAGACCCTCCACCCAGGGCCGGAAAGTGACCTTGAGCGGTCCCCCGATAGCGACCTTCATCGCGCCGTACAACACCCGAGTGCCTCTCTCTGTTCTGAGGATCAGACCTTAACCCGGACGCCAGGAGAACGGTCCTACGCCCCTGGCCGGTGTCGGCCACCACCGGGCGAAGCCCCTGGTCGGTGTCGGAGCGGTCGCGTACGGTGAACCACATCCGCACTCATTCACACCTTTCTCACGAACAGGAGACCGAACCGTGCCGGTCCTTCCTGGAGCCGAGCCGTATCACCACGAGGGCGGGGAGGTCGGAGTACTCCTCTGTCACGGGTTCACCGGGTCCCCGCAGTCGATGCGCCCCTGGGCGGAATATCTCGCCGCGCGGGGGCTGACCGTCGCGCTGCCCCTGCTGCCGGGACACGGCACCCGCTGGGAGGACCTCCGTCCGACCGGCTGGCAGGACTGGTACGCGGAGGTGGACCGCGAGCTGCGGGCCCTGCGCGAGCGCTGTGCGCACGTCTTCGTCGCGGGGCTGTCCATGGGCGGCGCGCTGGCGCTGCGGCTGGCAGCCAAGCACGGGGACGCGGTCGACGGCGTGGTGGTCGTCAACCCGGCGAACAAGGTGCACGGCCCGGCCGCGCACGCCCTCCCCCTGCTGCGGCACTTCGTCCCCACCACCAAGGGGATCACCAGCGACATCGCGAAGGAGGGCGTCGAGGAGGTGGGGTACAGCCATGTGCCGCTCCACGCGGCGCACTCGCTGCGCAGTTTCCTGCGTCTCGTCGACGGCGAACTGCCCCAGGTGACCCAGCCGTTGCTGCTGCTGCACAGCCCGCGGGACCATGTGGTGCCGCCCGTCGACTCCGAGCGCGTCCTCGGCCGGGTGTCGTCCACGGACGTCACGGAGATCCTGCTGGAACAGAGCCACCATGTCGCGACGTTGGACCACGATGCGGGCCGGATCTTCGAGGAGAGCCTCGCGTTCGTCACCCGGCTCGTGACGGAGTCCGGGGCGGCGCGGGTGAAGGAGTCCGACGCGGAATCCGTACAGCAGTCTGACTCGGGATCCGCGGGACAGACCGGTCCGGGATCCTTGGAGCAGAGGGAAGGGACGGCCACTGGTGGCTGAGCACGACTCCGAGCGTGAGCCGGAGGAGAAGGGAGCGCCTCTCGGCGCCTCGCCCGGCGACACCCCGGGCGGCTCCTCGGGCGGCTCCGCGGGCGCCTCGTCCGGCGAACCGCCGGGCGGGTCCGCCGGTGAGGAGCAGCACGTGCCGTTCGACGAGGACGCCGCGTGGCGGGCCATCGTGGCCGGGTTCGGCACCGAGCCCCCGGACCCGCCGGGCACCAAGCCGTTCCGGTCGGTGGAGGATCTCGCCCTGCTGGAGGCCGAGCCGGAGGACGCCGAGGACAAGTCCCCCGACGCCGCGGACGCCGCCGGCCCCGCCGCCCCCAGGCCGCTGGGCAGCTCGGTGGCGTTCGCACCCGGCGTCGGCGCGGGCCCGCGCGACTACAGCGTGCCCGACCCGGTCGGCGA
This sequence comes from Streptomyces bottropensis ATCC 25435, assembly GCF_000383595.1. NCBI lineage: Bacteria > Bacillati > Actinomycetota > Actinomycetes > Kitasatosporales > Streptomycetaceae > Streptomyces > Streptomyces bottropensis. The sequence goes on from NZ_KB911581.1 coordinate 6,687,329, forward strand.
GGACCCGGGCGACCCGGACTCCGACGACGAGGACGAGGACGGGGACGGGGAGGGCCACTTCGTGCCGCCCGAGCCGCCCCCGCTGCCGGAGGCCGACGCGACCGCCAAGTTCGCCTGGCTGGGGGTGATCGGCGGCCCGGTTCTGCTGCTGCTCGCCGTCCTGCTCGGCTGGGAGATGACCTGGTGGCTCACCACCCTCGGCATCGGCGGCTTCCTCGGCGGTTTCGCCACCCTGGTGATGCGGATGAACGCCGACGACGAAGGGGACGACGATCCCGGCCGGGGCGCGGTCGTCTGACCCCGCGGCCGGCGTCGTACGAGGGCCCGTCCGGGAGTGTTCCGGGCGGGCCCTCGACGGTGCCGCGGACGGAGCCGAGGCGGAGGCCGGGTCGCGGCAGTCCCCGCCGCCCCCGGCTAGGGCTCGGCGGGGACCCGGAGGGCGGCCAGGACCGGCAGGTGGTCCGTGGCCGTCCTGAGATCGTCCTCGCTGATGCCGGGGTGGTCGAGGGGGACGCCACAGCCGAGGACCTCGATGCCGGGGGTGGCCAGGATCGCGTCGATGCGCTGGTGGGGGTCGGTGGGCGTGGAGCTGTACTCGCCGCCCCAGGGGGTGGTGGTCCAGCAGTCCTGGAGTTCTCCGGCGAGGCGGCGGAAGGTACGGCCGTCCGGTCGCTCGTTGAGGTCGCCGCCCGCGACCGCGTGCGTCACACCGAGGGCGGCCAGCCGGTCCAGGAGCAGGCCGCCCTGTTCGTACCGCTCGTCCTTCTGCAGGGAGAGGTGGCAGGACAGGACGCCGAGCCGGGCGCGGCCGAAGCGGACCACCGCCGTGGCGAAGCCGCGTCGGTGCAGGCCGGGGGTGAGGGGCAGGAGCACGTCGTCGGTCTGTTCGACGGTGGCGCGCAGGCTGCACAGCAGCGCGGGGCCGGAGGCGGTGGCGCCGCCGGAGAGGGTGACCAGCTGGGAGGCCGCGGCGAGCCTGGCGAGTTTCTTGCGCCAGCGGAAGAAACGGGGCGCCTCCTGGACGAGGACCAGGTCGGGGGCGCAGGCGGTGATCACCCGGGCGAGGGCGTCGGTGTCGTCCCGCATCGAGCGGATGTTGTAGCTGAGGACGCGGATGATCGCCGAACCGTCGGGGTCCGTGCGGGAGTTGGGCAGCGGCGTCATGTGGATCAATGTACGCCCAAGGACTCGGGTGCATTTGTCCTTGTGCGGGTGCCGGTGGGGCGTGTTTCCCGGGCCACGCGCCGGGCGTACGCCGATACGCCCCCGCGCCCCCTGGAGAACCAGGACGGGGGCACGGGGGCGTACCTCTCGGCTACATGATCGGGTCGGGCTCTCTGGCCAGGTCCGCCGCGCCCACCAGGCCGGCGTCGTTGCCCAGTTGGGCGGCGATGACCTCGGCCACGGGGCGCCAGTTGCCGCCCACGAGCCAGCGCTTGTAGGACTTGCGAATCGGGTCGAGGACCAGTTCGCCCTCGTCCGACAGGCCGCCGCCCACGATGAACGCGGAGGGGTCGAAGAGGGAGGCGAGGTCGGCGAGGCCGGCGCCGGCCCAGCGGGCGAGTTCGCGGTAGGAGTCGACGGCGACGGGGTCGCCCTGCCGGGCGGCCATGGAGATGTGCTTGCCCTCGATGCCGTCGGGCGTGCCGTCGCCGAGGCCGAGGAGGAGCTCGGCGTTCTCGGGAGTGGCGTTGGCGCGCTGCGCGGCGTAGCGGACAAGCGCCCGGCCCGACGCGTACTGCTCCCAGCAGCCCTGCGAGCCGCAGCCGCACTGCAGCCCGTCGGGAACCATGCGGATGTGGCCGAACTCGGCGGCGACGCCGTAGTGGCCGCGGCGCAGCTTGTTGCCGATGATGATGCCGCCGCCGAGGCCGGTGCCGAGGGTGATGCAGATGACGTTGCGATGGCCCTTGCCGGCGCCGAACTTGTACTCGCCCCACGCGGCGGCGTTGGCGTCGTTCTCCACGACGACCGGCAGGCCCACACGGGCCTCGACCTTCTCCTTGAGCGGCTCGTTGCGCCAGTCGATGTTGGGGGCGAAGTAGACCATCGACCGCTCCCGGTTGACGTAACCGGCCGCGCCGATGCCGACACCGACGATCTCGTGTCCGGCTCGCGCGCCCTCGACGGCGGCGGCGATGGCGTCCACGATCCCCTCGGGCGTGCCCGGGGTCGGCACCTTGTGGGTCGAGAGGATGTTGCCTTCCTCGTCGACCACACCGGCCGCGATCTTGGTTCCGCCGATGTCGACGCCGATGGTGAGTCCCATGAATCCCTCAGTTTCGGTCGAGCCCCGCTACGGCCAACCGTACCCGAGGCCCCGCCCCCGCAGTCCCGGCGTCCGCCGGGCGGACGCCGGGCGTCAGTCCAGGTCGATCCGCTCTCCGGGGCCCGGTTCGTCGCCCTGGCCACGGCCTTCCCGGTGGGAGGCGTCCCGGCTCGTCCAGCGGCGCTCCTGGGCCTCGACGGCGGAGCGGTACGCGGCGAGCAGTTCGCCGCCCGCGGAGGCGAGGTGGTCGAAGACGTCCGGGTTGCGTTCGATGACCGGTTCGACGGCGGCCTTGGCCTGCCGGACGACCTGGCTGACCATCTGCTGGGCCGCTCCGCCGGCGACCGCGCCGAGCAACGGCGACTGCAGCCCGGACAGTTTCTCCGCGACGGTGTCGACCAGCTTGCGCAGTTCCTCGGCGGCCGAGCCCGGCGGCGGACCGTACTTCGCCCGGCGGCGGGCCTTCTCCGCGGCGAGGTCCTCCTCGCACGCGGTCGCCCAGGCGTCGGAGTCGGTCGCGCGCACCCGGTCGGTCGTGCGGTCCTGCTCGGCCGACCGCTCCTCCTCGGCCGCGTCCTGACGACCGGCGTCGGACGTGGGGCGCTCTTCGCTCATGGCGGGCTCCTGCCTACGGTTCGTACCTTCGACGTTACCCGAACGGGGGTATGCGGTTCACCGTGTCCGGGGCCACAACAGCGGGTCCGGCGCGAATCGGATCCTCAGTTCGCCGTCGCGCAGGGCCGCGCCGTCGACCGTGCAGCGGCGCAGTGCCGACGGGAGCGGAACGATACGGCGGAACTGCCCCACCGTGACGACCAACTCGTCGCCGCGCCGGAGGAGATCCAGCTCGTCCCGTATCGCCCCGGGCAGCGGGATGTGCCACACGAACACGCCCTCGTCCCCGAGGTTGTCGGTGACGGCCCACTCGACGCGCGCGGGGACGTCACCCGTACCGGGGACCCCGAGGGCGTCGAGGTCGTCGCCGCCGCGGGGGTCGTGGCCGAGGTGAGCGACGCGCCGCACGGAACGCGCCCCGCTCGGCGCGGGCGCCTCCTCCCACTCCTCCAGCGCCTTGCGCTGCTGGGAGACGAGGCCGGCGAGCCAGGTCTCGTGCGTGCCCTCGGGCAGCACACGGTTGGCGATCAGCATGTCGACGGGCAGGGCCCGCAGGGCGAGTCCGAGGCGCGCGAGGCGTACGTGGTCGGCGCCGGCCGGGCCCGGCTCGGCGACCAGCCGCACCGTCGTCCCCGGGTCCTCCACGATCGCCGCGACGGCGGCCAGCTCCACGTCCCACCGGCCGGCCGTCTCGTACAGCCACTCGGCGGGCATCGGCACTCCGGCGAGCCGTCCGAGGATCGGCCGCAGCGCGCGGGCCGCCTGCCGCTCGGGCGGGAGCAGCCGCCGCAGGTAGCGCCGCAGCTCCTCCGGGAGGGCGAGCAGCGCGAGTGCCTGGGGGGCGGGCGGCAGGTCGACGACGAGCAGGTCGTAGGCCTCCGACAGCGCGGCGTCGCGCAGCGCCCGCAGCAGGGCGAGTTCCTCGGCGCCGGGCAGGGGGGTGAGTTCCTCGGCGTCCAGCCGGGCGGCGCCGAGCATTCCGAGGACGGACGCGGCTCTGTCCTGGAAGGCGACGAGGTCCTCGCGGAACCCGGCCGCGGCGTCGGGCCGCCAAGCGGTGAGGTTCCGCGCGGCCCGGACGGGCTCGGGTCCGGTCGCCACGCCGAGCACCGCTCCGAGGGCGTCGACCCGGTCCGCGCTCAGCACGAGCGTCCGCGCGCCCTCACGGGCCGCCTCGACGGCCGTGGCCGCCGCGACCGTCGTACGGCCGCTGCCGCCTTGCCCGGTGATCAGGATGGTGCGCATGAGGGTGAACGGTAACCCAGCGCAAGGGTGCTCACCGACGCCGAGAGGGGGCCGGCCGGGCCGGCCCCTCTCGTCCGGCCGCGCGGACGCCCGCGGCCGGGACGGCGGCTCGGCGGTCTACGCCCCGGACTCGACCCGCTTCTTCAGGCCCGCCAGCGCCCGGTCGATGATGACCTTCTCCGCCTTGCGCTTGATCATCCCGAGCATCGGGATCTTGACGTCGACGGTCAGCTGGTAGGTCACCTCGGTCACCGAGTCGCCGACCGGCTTCAGGAGGTAGGAGCCGTCGAGCGAGCGCAGCATCTGGGACTTGACCAGCGTCCAGGAGACCTCGTTCGCGCCGGCCCAGGTGTACGCCAGCGTCTGGTCGTCCTTGATCGCGCCCGCGTCCATGACGAGCCGGACCTGCTCGGCGCGGCCCTGGCCGTCGGTCTCCAGCACCTGCGCCTCCTTCACCTCGCCCGTCCAGTCGGGGTAGCGGGCGAAGTCGGCGATCACGCCCATGACGTCGACCGCCGCAGCCTCGATCGTGATGCTCGAACTGGTGAATTCCGCCATCGCCGTGGCTCCTCCAGAGACTGTCCGGTGAGGGAGGTGGGTGCGCACGTATGTGCAGCGTGAAGGCTACCGCCTGCCAAGGCTCACCATTCCAGCGCCCACGGCTTCCCGGTCCCCGCGAAGTGCCCCACGTTCACACACTCGGTGGTCCCGATCCGCATCCGCCGCGCCAGCGGCTGGTGGACGTGCCCGAACAGCGCGTACCGGGGACGGGTCCTGCGGATCGCGTCCAGCAGCGCCCGGCTCCCCCGCTCGAAGCGGCGTGCCACCGTGTCGTACACCAGCTCGGGAACCTCCGGCGGGATGTGCGTGCACAGCACGTCCACCTCCCCCACCGCCTCGATCTTGGCCGCGTACTCCTCGTCGCTGATCTCGTACGGCGTCCGCATCGGGGTGCGCAGCCCGCCGCCGACGAAGCCGAAGACCCGTCCGCCGATCTCCACGCGTTCGCCGTCCAGCACGGTCGTCCCCGGGCCGGCGTACTCGGGCCACAGCATCGGCATATCGACATTGCCGTAGGTGGCGTACGTCGGGACCGGGAACGCCGCGAACATCTCGGCGTACTGCTTGCGGACGGCCTCCTCGATCACGGCGGAGCGGTCCTCCTCGACACCCGCCCAGAGCCGGGCCCCGAGTTCGCGCGCCTCCTCGAAGCGGCGGGCGGTACGCAGTTCCACGAGCCGCGTGGCGTTCTCGGCGCCGAAGAGGTCGGGGAAGATGCCGCGGGAGTGGTCGGCGTAGTCGAGGAAGAGGACCAGGTCGCCCAGGCACACCAGGGCGTCCGCACCCTCACCCGCCCTGGCCAGGTCCGTCGCGTTGCCATGCACGTCGCTGACCACGTGAATGCGCGTCCTGTCTTTACCGCCCGGTGTGCGTGCCATGGCGATCAAGCGTAGGCGTGTGCGGCATACGTGAACAGAGCCGGTCGGACGTGCGGTTACTGGCCAGTCAGTAAGTTGGGGGATTATTCTGCTCGGGAGAACCCCACGTGTGACGCGAAGAACATCTCGCCCGGCCCCCCTCGCGTAGAGGCCATACCGACGGGTAACGTCCGGGCAGTCCAGTTGTGCTCAGGTTTTCAACCACCAGGAACGAAGAACAAAGGCGGACCTGAGCGCTCTCCCGCCCTTGGACCGCACCGTCGCAGCACACACAGAGTCGTGGCGCCGGCGCCCTATGAGGAGCAGCAGTCTTGCGCGAGTTCAGCCTTCCGGCTTTGTACGAGGTCCCGACGGACGGCAATCTGACGGACATCGTCCGTAGAAACGCCGCGCAGCACCCCGATGTCGCCGTCATCGCCCGCAAGGTGGACGGCGCCTGGCAGGACGTGAACGCCGTCCAGTTCCTGGCCGAGGTACGCACGGCGGCCAAGGGCCTCATCGCCTCCGGGGTCCAGGCGGGCGACCGGGTCGCGCTGATGTCCCGTACCCGCTACGAGTGGACCCTGCTGGACTTCGCGATCTGGACGGCCGGCGCGGTGACCGTGCCGGTGTACGAGACCAGCTCGCCGGAGCAGGTGCAGTGGATCCTCGCCGACTCGGGCGCGACCGCCATGATCACGGAGCTGGACGGGCACTCGGCGGCCGTCGAGTCGGTGCGCGAGGGGCTGCCGGCGCTGAAGCACGTGTGGCAGATCGAGGGCGGCGGGGTGGAGGAGCTGGGCCGCCTCGGCCAGGACGTCTCCGATCACGCCGTCGAGGAGCGCAGCTCGATCGCGAAGGCCGACGACCCGGCCACCATCGTCTACACCTCCGGCACCACGGGCCGCCCGAAGGGCTGCGTCCTGACCCACCGCAGCTTCTTCGCCGAGTGCGGGAACGTGGTGGAGCGGCTGCGGCCCCTGTTCCGTACGGGCGAGTGCTCGGTCCTGCTGTTCCTCCCGCTCGCGCACGTCTTCGGGCGGCTCGTGCAGGTCGCGCCGATGATGGCGCCGATCAAGCTGGGCACCGTACCGGACATCAAGAACCTCACCGACGAGCTGGCCTCCTTCCGGCCGACGCTGATCCTCGGCGTGCCGCGGGTCTTCGAGAAGGTCTACAACTCGGCGCGGGCCAAGGCGCAGGCGGACGGCAAGGGCAAGATCTTCGACAAGGCCGCGGACACCGCGATCGCGTACAGCAGGGCGCTGGACACCCCGTCGGGTCCGGCCCTCGGTCTGAAGATCAAGCACAAGGTGTTCGACCGGCTCGTCTACAGCAAGCTGCGGGCGGTGCTCGGCGGCAAGGGCGAGTTCGCGATCTCCGGCGGCGCCCCGCTGGGTGAGCGCCTCGGCCACTTCTTCCGCGGCATCGGCTTCACGGTGCTGGAGGGCTACGGCCTCACCGAGTCCTGTGCGGCGACCGCGTTCAACCCCTGGGACCGCCAGAAGATCGGTACGGTCGGGCAGCCGCTGCCGGGTTCCGTCGTCCGGATCGCGGACGACGGGGAGGTGCTGCTGCACGGCGAGCACCTGTTCCAGGGGTACTGGAACAACCCGGGCGCGACGAAGGAGGCGCTGGCCGACGGCTGGTTCCACACCGGCGACATCGGCACCCTCGACGAGGACGGCTATCTCAGCATCACGGGCCGCAAGAAGGAGATCATCGTCACCGCGGGCGGCAAGAACGTCGCCCCGGCCGTGATCGAGGACCGGATCCGGGCGCACGCCCTGGTCGCGGAGTGCATGGTGGTGGGCGACGGGCGGCCCTTCGTGGGCGCGCTGGTCACCATCGACGAGGAGTTCCTGGGCCGTTGGGCCACCGAGCACGGCAAGCCCGCGGGCTCCACCGCGGCGTCGCTGAGCGCGGACGCCGATCTGAACGCGGCCGTGCAGGCCGCGATCGACGACGGCAACGCCGCGGTGTCGAAGGCGGAATCGGTGCGGAAGTTCCGCATTCTGTCCTCCCAGTTCACGGAGGAGTCGGGCCACCTGACGCCGTCCCTGAAGCTCAAGCGCAACGTGGTGGCGAAGGACTACGCGGACGAGATCGAGGCGATCTATCAGAAGTAGTCACACACGTACGAGGCTATGGCGCGGTGTCCTCCACGAGGATCCGCGCCATCGTGCGTTCGGCGAGCGCGGTGATCGTGACGAACGGGTTCACCCCGATCGAGCCGGGCACCAGCGAGCCGTCGGTGATGTAGAGCTTCGAATACCCCTTCACCCTTGCGTAGTCGTCGGTCGCCCTGCCGAGCACGCAGCCGCCCAGCGGGTGGTACGTGAAGTCGTCGGCGAACACCTTGTTGGACGAGCCGAACAGGTCGTACCGGTACATCGTGGAGTTGGCGGAGTTGATCCGGTCGAAGAGTTTCTTGGCCATGGACGAGGAGACCGCGCTCTGGGCGGCGCTCCAGCCGAGCTTCGCCGAGTCGCTCGCGGCGTCGTAGGTGAAGGAGGCGCGCTCCGGGTTCTTGGTGATGGCGAGGTAGAGGCTGACCCAGTGTTCGAGGCCGGTGGGCAGCGGGGCGATCTCGGCGAAGACGGGATTGGCGGTGTTGGCCCAGTCGTCGATGCCCATGACCGGCATGGTCGACTGGTTCGCGCCGACCGTGTCCCACAGGTGGTTGGCCCGGCCGAGCATCACGTTGCCGTTCGAGCCCCAGCCGGCGCCGACACTGGCGTGGAGCGCGGGGAGGGTCCCCTTCGCCCGGGCACGGACGAGGAGTTCGGTGGTGCCGACGCTGCCCGCGCCGAGGAACAGATAGGTGCAGCCGTACTCCTTGGTCTCGACGACGGCGCCCGTGTCGTCGATCCGGTCGACGGTGACGACGTACGTCCCGTCGCTCAGCCGGCGGATGCCCCGGGCCCGTTCCATGGTGTGGATGGTGACGTTGCCGGTGCCGAGGGCGGCGGCGAGGTAGGTCTTGTCGAGGCTCTTCTTTCCGTGGTTGTTGCCGTAGATGACCTCTCCGGCGAGGGCCGACTTCGGCGCGGTGCCGGCGGCCTCGCGCCGCATGTGGCCGAAGTCGTAGACGCTCGGCACGAAGGTGGTCCTCAGCCCCGCCTTCTCGGCGTGGGCCCGGGAGACCCGGCTGAAGCGGTACCACTCCGTGGACTCGAACCACGCGGGGTCGATGGTGTTGACACCGAGCATGGAGCGGGCGCGCGGGAAGTACGTGGAGTACATCTCGGCGGTGTCGACGGTCGGGAACTGTTCGGCGAAGTAGGACTGGAGCGGGGTGACGGCCATGCTGCCGTTGACCAGGGAACCGCCGCCGACCCCCCGGCCCAGGAAGACCGACATGTTGGCGTAGCGGACGCGGTCCAGGACGCCGGGGTAGCTGCTGATGTCCTGGTTGACGACGTCCAGCCAGAGGAAGGTGGCGAGCGGGGCCTCGGTCCGGGTCTTGAACCACATGGACCGCTCGTCCGGTTCCCTGGTCGAGCAGAAGATCTTGCCGTCGGCGCCGGGGGTGGTCCAGGCCCGGCCCATCTCCAGCACGAGGGTGCGGATGCCGGCCTGGCCGAGGCGGAGGGCGGCCACGGCGGCGCCGTAGCCGGAGCCGATGACGATCGCGGGGGCGTTGTCGACCGCGTCGGGCTCGGCCGCGCGGGCGGACTGCAGGCCGATACGGGTGAGGCCGAGGGTGGCCGCGGTCTGGAGCGCGGCCATACCCAGTATGTGACGTCTCGTCAGCTGACGCTGCATCAGTTTTGCTGTCATGTGCGCAGCATGTGCGGATTATCGGACTCCGACTAGAGGCCGCGTCCGACCGGCGGCCGTTACCGGGGCGCCGGTCGCTCTCGAAAGACGAGTTCCGGTCGTCCTGTGGCTGGTCGCGCGGTTGCCCGTGCCGTCACGGGGCTACAGCAGGGTTTTCAAAGTTTCCGCCAAGAGGTCCCAGCGCCATTTCTCCTCCACCCACTCCCGCCCCCGCTGTCCCATGCGGGCCCGCAGCTCCGGGTCGCCGAGGAGGGTGACGACGCGCTCGGCGGCGTCCGTCGGGGAGCCGCCCCGTACGACCCAGCCGGTCTCGCCGTCGAGCACGGCGTCGGGGGCGCCGCCCGAGTCGCCCGCCACCACCGGCAGACCCGTCGCGGAGGCCTCCAGGTAGACGATCCCGAGCCCCTCCACGTCCAGACCGCCCCGGCGGGTGCGGCACGGCATGGCGAAGACGTCGCCGGCGCCGTAGTGGGCGGGCAGCTCGGCCCAGGGGACGGCGCCGGTGAAGCGGACGGACGCGGCGACCCCGGTCTCGCGGGCGAGCCCGCGCAGCTCCTTCTCGTACGGTCCGCCGCCGACGATCAGCAGCACGGCGTCCGGCTCCTTCGCCAGGATGCCCGGCATCGCCCGGATCAGCGTGTCCTGCCCCTTGCGCGGCACCAGCCGCGAGACACAGACGACGACCGGGCGGTCGGTGAGCCCGAGCCGGGCCCGGACCTCCGCGCCGCCGGAGCCCGGGTGGAAGGTCTTCTCGTCGACACCGGGCGGCAGCTGGACCATCCGCCCGGCCGCGTCGGGGGTGAGGGCCGTGGCGATCCGGGAGCGGGTGTACTCGCCCAGATAGGTGATCGTGTCCGTGCCCTCGCCGATCCGCCGCAGCAGCTGCCGGGCGGCGGGCAGCTGGGCCCAGCCCGCCTCGTGGCCGTGCGTGGTGGCCACCAGCCGCTCCGCGCCCGCCCGGCGCAGCGCCGGGGCCATCAGACCGAGCGGGGCCGCCGCGCCGAACCACACCGACGTGCAGCCGTGCTCCCGCAGCAGTGAGACCGCGCGGCGGGTGACGGCGGGCGTCGGCAGCAGCATGGTCGTCCGGTCGCGTACGACGGTGAAGGGCTGCTCGGCGTCGAAGTCGGCCGTCGCCCGGACGCCCTCGTGGCTCCGCTTCCAGGTCGAGGCGTAGACGACGATCCGCTCGGGGTCCAGCCGCAGCGCCATGTTGTGCAGAAACGCCTGGATGCCGCCGGGCCGGGGCGGGAAGTCGTTGGTCACGATCAGGGTCTTGTGCATCGCCGCCGACCCTACCGAACCGCTTCCGGCCGGCTGTCCGCAGGCACAGCCACACCGCCCCGGCCACCGCCCGGCCCGGCCACCGCCCGCCCCGGCCACGCTTGACGGCCGCTTCACAGGCCGGCGGGGGATCATGTCCCTCACAGACGCGGAACGCGGCGCTGAACGCGGCGCGGACGGACAGGGACTCACGTGGCGCAGAAGGACATGACGGGCTCTCGCCGGCTCCCGTTCGGGCTGCTCACCCTCTGGGGCGCGACCCGGCTTGTGCTGCTGCTGTTCGTCTTCAAGGTGTACGTCTTCCCGGGCCCCGACGTCACCGGTGACGTCTCGGTGATCTACCGGGGGTGGTACGAGACCCTGCGCACCGGGACGTATCCCCTGGACGACGTCACCTGGCAGTACCCGCCCGCCGCCGCCCTCGCGATCCTCTCCCCCGCGCTGCTGCCCTTCCTGGACTACGCGTCGGCGTTCTTCGTCCTCGCGTTCCTCGCCGACCTGGTGGTGCTCGCGCTGCTCCTGTACGCGGGCGCCCGCCCCGGCGGGTCCGGGCGCGGCGCCCGGGTGTGGGTGGTCGGCCTTCCGCTCCTCGGCCCGACCGCGTACGCCCGCTACGACGTGATGGTGACGGCGGTGGCGGTGGCGGCCCTGCTCGCGGGCAGCCGCCATCCGCGCGCGATGGGGGCGCTGACGGCCTTCGCGGCCCTGCTGAAGGTCTGGCCGGCGCTGCTGCTCCTGGGCGTCCGCGGACGCGCCGCCTGGGCGTGGGCGGCGGGTACCGGTCTCGTGGTGGCCGGCCTCTTCGCCCTCTCCATGCCCGGTGCCTTCGCCTTCCTGACGTTCCAGCGCGAGCGGGGCACCGAGGTGGAGTCGCTGGGCGCCCTCGTGCTGCATGTGGCCCGGCACTTCGGCTGGGACGGCGAGGTGCTGCTCAACTACGGCTCCGTGGAGTTCCTCGGCGCCCACGTCGACACGGTCAGCGACGCGGCCCTGCTGCTCAGCGGGGTGGCGTTCGCCTGGCTGCTGCTGTGGCGGGTGCGGGCCCGGCGGTTCGCGGCGCACACGCTCGCGGACGCGGCGTTCGTGGCGGTGCTGATGTTCACGGCCACGAGCCGGGTGATCAGCCCCCAGTACATGGTGTGGCTGGTCGGTCTCGCCGCGGTGTGCCTCTGCTTCCGGGCGAGCCGTATGGGAGTGCCCGCGGTCATGGTCCTGGTGGCGTCCTTCGTGACCGTCCTGGAGTTCCCGATCTGGTTCGCCCACGTCGTCGCCAGCGACTGGCTGGGCGTGACCCTCCTGTTCGTCCGCAACGGCCTGCTCGTCGCCGCGGGCCTCCTCGCCGCGTACGAACTGTGGCAGGACACGGTCCCCCGGCCCGCCCCGGGCCCCCTGCCGGACCCGCCCTCCCGCACGGAGGAACCCCTGGGCACCTGAACCGCCCCCTGGCGCGGTCGTCGTCCGGGTGCGGCTCAGGTGCGGGCTGAAAACCCAGGGCCCGCGCCCCTGAAAACCCAGGGCCCGAGGCGCAGCCCGGCCTTCCAGGGGCGCGGGGAACTGCGCGAGAACCCCCACCGACCCGCGGCCGACGATCCAACCCCCCGCACCCAGGCCTCAGCGCAGCTGGGCCCGTACGTACTCGCGCCACTTCGCCGTGAAGTCCTCGACCGTCGTCCCCAACACCTCCTCCAGCGCCCCCTCCACCGCCCCACCGCGCCCGCCGTGCGCGCCCACCGCCCGGTAGAACGCGTCGAGGCGGCCCTCGCCCCAGCGGTCGGCGATCATGCGGCAGGCCAGCCACCCGCCCTCGTAGGCCCGTGCGAGCCCGCCGGAGTCGCCGGAGAAGCCGAAGTCGGCGTCGGCGGGCAGGGCGCTCGGGGCCCGGCCCTCCGCGACGGCGCGCTCGAGTTCGGGGGCCACCTCGGACGCCGTACGGCCGGCCTTTCGGTAGCCGACCCAGTCCGCGTAGCCCTCGGAGAGCCACAGGGGCGTGGAGGTGTCGGTGTGGACGCGGGTGGCGACGTGGGTCGTCTCGTGGGTGAGGACGACCTGCTTGCCGAAGTCACCGAGCAGCGCGTACGCGTCGGGGTTGACGACGATCCGGTCCGCCGGCGCCCTCGCCGAACCCCCCGTCTCCCCGGTGGTGACCGCCGCGATCCCCCGGTACCCGGAGGCCGGCGCCCCCAGCAGCCCCGCCATCTCCTCCAGCGACTCGGGGACGACGACCACGACCCGCCGCGCCCAGTCCTCGCCCCACGCCTCGGTGACGGCGGGCACGGCCCGGTCCGCCAGCGCCGCGTAGGCCCGCAGGTCCGCCACCGACCGTCCCACCCCCAGCACCAGACTCCGCGCCCCGCGCACGGCCCGTATCCGCCCCTGCTCCCACAGCTGTTCGGTGCCCTCCTTCGAGGGCTCGTCGGCGGCGACCCGCCACACCCCGTCGTCGTCCCGGACGAGGGTCAGCGTCCGTACGGCGGTGACGGGCGCCCGGTCGTAGCCGCGTATCCGGTAGCGGAGGGCGGCCTCGGCCGTGGCCCGGTCGCCGGAGCGGTGGAAGGCGGTGAGGTCGTACGACCAGGAGGCCAGCGGCAGGCCGCGGAGGTTGGTGAACTCGGCCTCCCCGGTGGCCAGTCGGCCGGAGGCGGCGCCGGCCGCCTCGGTCGCGCGGTAGGCCGCCCCGTCCCGTTCCAGGACCGCCGTGGCCCGTCGGTCGAGCATCCGCAGCACCTCGGAGCGGGCGGTGTCGGGCGCCGCCGGCCCGCCGCAGCCGGCGAGGAGGGCGAGGGCGAGCGCGGCCGCCGGGAGAACACGTCCGGGGCCCGGGAGCACTCCGGACCCCGCACGCGTCGTGCGCCTTCGGCCAGCCACGTTCCCGATCGTACGGGGCCCCGGTCACCGGCCGTCGGCGGCCGGGACCCGGCGCCGGTCAGGGACGGGTGACCGAGGCGATCGGCATCATGCCGACGGGGTCGTGGCGGACCGGGGCGCCCGGGTAGGGGGCGTGGATGACCTGGCCGTTGCCGACGTACATGCCGACATGGCTGGCGTCGGGCCGGTAGGTGACGATGTCGCCGGGCCGGGCCTGCGAGAGCGGGACCTGGGTGCCCGCGTACCGCTGGGCCTGCGAGGTGCGCGGCAGCCCGACGCCGGCCTGTCCGTACGACCAGACCATGAGACCCGAGCAGTCGAAGCCGTGCGGGCCGGTGGCGCCCCACACGTACGGCTTGCCGAGGGCGGAGCGGGCTGCGGCGACGGCGGCGGCCGCGCGGCCGTTCGGGGCGACGGCGCCGGAGGGGTCCGGCATGTCGGTGCGGCCGGGGCCGGTGGAGCGGGAGGCGCGGTCGTACTCGGCACGCTCCTCGTCCGTGAGGGAGTTGAGCAGCCGACGGGCCGCCGCGAGCTTCCCCTCGACGACCCGCTTGTGCCGGGCGACGGCCTTGCGGCTCTTCTCCAGCTCCGTGAGCTTGCCGCGGGCCTCCGCACGGTCCTGGGACAGTTCACGCAGGGACTGCCGCAGGTCGTGGAGCTCGCCCGCCTGGTGGACGCTGATGCGGTCCAGGGCGGCGGCCGTGTCGAGGTAGTCGTCCGGGTCGTCGGAGAACAGCAGCGCGATCGACGGGTCGAGGGCGCCGGAGCGGTACTGGGCTCCGGCGAGCGAACCCAGCGACTCCCGCATGACGTTGACGCGGTCCTGCTGCCGGGCGATCGAGTCCTGCGCGATACCGACCTGGTCGCGCAGCTCGTCGGCGCGCTCGTCGGCCTTGTTGTAGGCCTCGGTGGCCCGCTCGGCCTCCTCGTACAGCCGGTCCACCTCGGCCCGGATGGTGTGGTGCGGCGCGGCGGCGGCCTGCTGGAGGGGGATGGCGCCGAGGGCTGCGGCAGCGGCGGACAGCACACCGAGGGCGGCGGCCGCGCCCCGGTCGAACCCGGACGGTACAAGGCGACTGTGGGACACCACGGGAAGCCGCACTCCCTTCGACGACGGACAGGGCCCTCCCCCGGGCCGGACGGCGACCCGGAGGGGGCGCGCTCACGGCGGGTGAGGGAAGCGCGGCCGACAGTAGCCGCGCGACCGTGTCCCAGCCAAAGACCTCGGCGGCCACACAGCGTGACGTCCGGGCTGGGGCCCCAGGTCACCAGCGGGGAAAGGGGTCAGCGCGAGGCACGGGAATTCGCCCGTTCGGGCGGCCCTGTGTCCTGATCTTGAACAAAAACAGGGCCGACCGTCACGTTCTGTGACGGTCGGCCCTGATCAGGCGGGAGGGCGTCAGGCGACGCGGACACCGAACTGGAAGGAACCGATGGTGCTCATCGACTCGTAGCGGACGACCTTGCCCGGGTACGGGGCGTGGATGACCATGCCGTTGCCCGCGTAGAGGCCGACGTGGCCGAGGTTGTTGAAGAAGACCAGGTCGCCCGGCATCAGCTGGTCGCGGCCGATCTTCGTGCCGTCGTTCTGCTGCGTGTACGTGGTCCGGGTGATCGACACACCGGCCTGGGCGTAGGCCCACTGGGTCAGCCCGGAGCAGTCGTAGGAGTTCGGGCCGCTGCCGCCGGAGACATAGGGCTTGCCGAGCTGGGTGTCGGCGGCGGCGAGGGCGGCGGCGCCCCAGCTGGAGGCGGGCGCCTCGTCGCCGAGCTCGACGCGGTCCCCGGCGTCGCGGCTGGCGCGGGTCTCCTGCTCGTCCAGATCGGCCTTCTCCTCGGCCGTCAGGGAGTTGAGGAGCTTCTGCGCGGCGGCCAGCTTGCTCTGGACTTCCTTCTTCTTCTTGGCCAGGGTCTCGCGGGTGTCCGCGAGGTCCTCCAGCTTCTCCGTGGCCTCCTGGCGCTGCTGCGCGAGTGTGCGCTGCTTGTCCTGGATCTTCTTCAGCGCCTCGACCTGCTGGCTGGTCAGCTGGTCGAGGGTGGCGGCCTTGTCCAGGTATTCGTCCGGATCGGCGGAGAGGAAGAGCTGGATCGAGGAGTCGATGCCGCCCGAGCGGTACTGGGCGCTGGCCGCCAGGCCTATGCCCTCACGCAGTTCGTTGAGCTCCTCCTGGCCCTTGGCGACGTTGTCCTGGATCGTGGAGATCTCTTTTTCGAGCTTCTCCTGCTTCTCCTCGGCCCCGTTGAGCTTGTCGGTGGCCCGCCCGGCGTCCTCGTAGAGCTTGTGGACCTTGGTCTTGACCTCGTCCTTGCTCGGCTTCTCCGCGGGCGCGGCGTTGGCGGCCTGCGCACTCAGGGCCACGGCAGCGGCGGCGGCGGTGGTGAGCACGGTCACGCGCGCACGGCTCGGCTGCTTGAGTCGACGGTGGGACGCCACGGTAGGTGAACTCCTTCATGTGAGCGACCGGCCGGCGGGGACTCCGGCGACGATCACCCGTTCAGAGGTTTGAGCCCAGACCCTAGTGACCCAACGGTGATCACTTCAAATCCCCCACAGGAAAAATCCCGTCCCAGGGCGCACAATTTACACTCAACGCACATGCGGTAATGCTCGGTTGACGCTACGTCGCGCAACGTTTCGGTCAATTCGGGCATAGGGCCTGTTTGTTGCTGTTGGGGCGGACGGTGTCGAAAGCTCAGGTAAGCCGCTTGAGGAGCACCGCGGACGCCACCGGGCGGGCACCCGCCTTCGCGATCCCGTCGGCGACCTCCCGGTCGGTGGAGGCGACGATGACCGGCCGGCCGGGCGGCTCGGCACGCACCAGCTGGCGAATCAACTCGTCGGCGGTGACACCCGGCTTGGAGAACAGCACCCGCACCCCGCGCGGCGGCGCGAGCAGCACCGGCGCGGCCAGCTCGGCCCCGTCGAAGACGCAGGTGACCTCGGCGCCGGTCTGCGCGGCGAGCTGGGAGAGCTGCCCGAGGAGTCTGAGGCGCTGCTTCTCCAGCGGCATCTGCGGATAGCCGGTCTTGGTCACGTTGTAGCCGTCGACGACGAGATGCGCCTGCGGCAGCGCCAGCAACTGGTTCAGGATCGCCGGGTCGTTCTCCGACAGCGCGCGGGCGGCGATGTCCTTGGGGGTCATCCGCCCCGGCTCGACCGCGTCGACGGTCTCGGCGGGCCGTACGGAGACCGGCGGCAGCGCCAGCTCGCGGCGCAGCCCCTGGGCGGCCTCCAGCACGGTGTCCAGCAGCAGCCGTACCCGCATGTCCTCGACGCTGCGGCCCTCGCGGGCGGCCCGCCGGGCGGCCTCCAGGGCGGTCTCCGCCTCGCCGAGCCGGGCCTTGAGCCGCCGGCTCTCGCTCTCGGCGGCGGACACCTGGGCGTGGCCCTCGGCGCGTACGGTCTCCATCTCGGCGTGCAGCTTGCGCAGGGCGGCCTCGCCCCGCTTGACGTCGCTGAGGGCGGCCCGGAGCTTGCGGTGCATCGAGTCGGCCTCCTTCTTGGCCGCCTCCAGCTCCGCGCGCAACCGCTCCGTCTCGGACTTCGTGTGACCACGGGCCTCGGCGAGCTGCTCGCGCAGCCGCTCCAGCTCGGCACGGCTCTCCTCGTCGGCCCGCTCGGCGTCCGCCCGCAGGGCCTCCTCGCCGGCGGCGGCGACCAGCTTCACCCAGCCCGTGGGGCGCAGCACATAGGCCGCGGCCGCCACGTCCAGCGGGTCAGCGGCCGGCGGCGGCGTGCCCGTGTCGAGGGCGCCGGACAGCTCCGGGTGGGCCTCCCGGAACCGCTCCCCGATCCGCTGTCTGAACAGCGTGTCGCTCTCCACGGCGGCCGCCATCGCGTTCCCGGCGAACTTCACCCGACGGGTCGGGGTGAACCGGGCGTACTGCCTGAGCTGTGCGGGCAGTTCGGCGACCGTCAGGCCGCCGAACCCGTCCGAGACGATCTGCACGACCCGCTTGCGCACGCCCTCGGGCAGCGGGCGGTCGAGCACCTCGGCGGCGCCGTCGCCCGGCCCCCCGCCTGCGGTCTCCACCATCCGTCACCCCACTGTCCGTGCGGGACCGGCTCCCTCAGGAGTCGGCGCCCGGCCTGTCCACGAGTTCCACCTGGTCCACTGCGTTGCACCAGCGGCAGCGCACCGACTCGATGGTCTCACTGACCACCTCGCGCTCCTCGACCTTGGGCTGCCCGGCGAGGTCGAGGTGCACGTACTCGACGACCTTCGACGAGCGGGTCACGTCGAACCGCGTGAGATTGCCACAGAGCGTGCAGCGCCAGCGGGTCGTGTCCGTCGGCAGGGGAACCGTCATCGTGGCTGCTCTTCCTTCTTCCAGTCTCCGTGAAGCGCCGACGTCCCGGTGCTTGTGGCTCGTAACCCTACGGCCTGACCGGTACCGGACGCCCGTTCGCCCACGGCGGCGGCGCCGATCGGCTCCGGCGGCGCGGGCGATGCGCGCGGGCGGCGAGGCGGTCTGTGCGAGTGGGTCCCGTTACGTCATGCTCTGCGCATGATCGGCAAGTGGATCGCCCCGGCCGCCCGGGCCGTACGGAACGAGTCGGCGCCCGTCACCTACGGGCTGATCGCCGCCTGCTGTGCGATTTTCCTGATCGGACCGGCTGCGGGCCTCAACCCCGCGTACGGCACCGGGGACGAACTGCTCGCCGCGCAGCGCGCGTACTTCCATCGCTGGGGCGTCGTCCCCGTCGAACTCTTCGACGGCACTCCGCGCGCGGCACTGACCCCCCTCACCGCGCTCTTCGTCCACGGCAGCTGGCTGCACCTCCTCGGCAACATGCTCTTCCTCTTCGTCTTCGGGGCGATGGCCGAGGAACGCATGGGCCGGGTGGCGTTCGCCCTGTTCTACGTGAGCTGCGGCTACCTCGCGCTGGTGGCGTACGCGGCGGCCCACTCCGGGTCGCCGCAGTCCCTGGTCGGCGCCTCCGGGGCGATCTCCGCGGTCCTCGGCGCGTTCCTGTACCTGTTCCCGCGGGCGCGGGTGACGAGCCTCCTGCCCTTCCTCTTCTTCCTCCCGCTGCGCTTCCCGGCATGGGTGACCCTGCCGTTCTGGGTGAGCCTGCAGTGGCTGGCGGCGGGGCGGCAGACCTCGGGGCCGGGCGTCGCCTATCTGGCGCACCTGGTCGGGTTCGCACTGGGGTTCGTCTTCGCGTGGGGGCGTTTCGGGCGTGGGGCTAGAGTGAAACCGCCAGCGGACGCGTCAGGACACGTCCCTGCTCCGGCCCCCGAGGGAGAGAAACAGCCGTGATCACCGCGATCGTGCTCATCAAGACCAGCGTGGACCGGATCCCGGAGATCGCGGAGTCGATCGCCGCGATCGACTCGGTGACCGAGGTGTTCTCCGTGACCGGCACGTACGACCTGGTCGCCATGGTGCGGGTGAAGGAGCACGAGGACCTCGCGGACGTGATCCCCGGCCGTATCAGCAAGATCCCGGGCGTCCTCGGCACGGACACCCATGTCGCCTTCCGCGCCTACTCCCAGCACGACCTGGAGGCGGCCTTCGCCATCGGGCTGGACGGCTAGGGGCCTCTCACGCGGGCCGCTGCGGCGGGGGTCGGTCGGGGAGGTCGACGGCCGCGACGCCCTCGGTCGAGGACGGCGTCGCGCAGGTTCGGCCCGTCGACGGACTCCGTGGCCGTCCACGGCCGCTCGCCCTCGGTGTCCGCGTCGACGACCCGTGCGGTGTGCGTGCCGTTCCCGCCGAGGGTCCTTCTGGCGCAGCGCCCGCACCCCGTGCACCCACGTCGGGGACACGCCGGGGGATCAGCCCGTTCGGGTCAGACGGCCGGGACGCAACGGCCGTTCTCCGTGCGGTAGTTCCACTTCGCGCCGTTCCGTACGAGTTCCTTCACGGCGCGCACGAAGCGCTCCACGTGCTCGTCGGGAGTGCCCGCGCCGAAGCTCACCCGGATCGCGTTGAGGGAGCGCTCGCCGGGCGCCGCCTCGGGCGCGCCGCACTCGCCCTGGTTCTGCGGGTCGCTGCCGAGGAGGGTGCGGACGAGGGGGTGGGCGCAGAAGAGGCCGTCGCGTACGCCGATGCCGTACTCGGCGGAGAGGGCGGCGGCGAAGTGGGAGCTGTTCCAGCCCTCGACGACGAAGGAGAGGACGCCGACGCGCGGGGCGTCGTCCCCGAAGAGGGAGAGGGTCCGCACCTCGGGCACCTCGGCGAGCCCTGCCCGTACGGCGTCGATCAGATGCCGCTCCCGGGCGACCAGCGTGTCGAACCCGGCCTCGGTGAGGGCCTTGCAGGCGGAGGCGATGGAGTGAACACCGATGACGTTGGGCGAGCCGGCCTCGTGGCGCGCGGCGCTCTCGTGCCACTCGACGTCCACGCCGCCGTCCGTCCGGCGGGTCACCTTGCGGCTGGCGCCGCCGCCCGCGAGATACGGGTCGGCCGCACGCAGCCAGTCGGCGCGCCCGGCGAGCACGCCGGACCCGAACGGCGCGTACAGCTTGTGCCCCGAGAAGGCGACCCAGTCCACGTCCAGCTCCTGCACGGAGACGGGGTGGTGGGGCGCCAGCTGGGCGGCGTCGAGCACGATCCGCGCGCCGTGCGCGTGCGCGGCGGCGGCCAGTTCGCGCACCGGCCAGATCTCCCCGGTGACGTTCGAGGCACCGGTGACGCACACCAGCGCCGGCCCGTGCGGGTCACGTCCGGCCAGCGCGGCCACCAGGGTGGCCACGGCCTGCCCGGGCGTACGCGGCGCGTCCAGGTAGGTCACCCGGGCGTCGCGCCAGGGCAGCAGCGAGGCGTGGTGCTCGGTCTCGAAGACGAAGACCTGGCAGTCGGCGGGCAGGGCCGCGGCCAGGAGGTTCAGGGAGTCGGTGGTCGAACGGGTGAAGATCAGCTGGTCGTCGGCCCGGCAGTCGAGGAACTCCGCGACGGTTGTGCGGGCGTTCTCGAAGAGGTCGGTCGACAGCTGGGAGAGGTAGCCGGCACCGCGGTGGACGCTGCCGTAGTAGGGCGCGTACGCCGCCACGTCGTCCCACACGCGCTGCAGGGCCGGGGCGCTGGCGGCGTAGTCGAGGGCGGCGTAGGTGACCTCACCACCGGTGACGAGGGGGACGGTGACATCTCGGCCCAGAACGGGCAGCGGGGCACAGACGGCACGGTCGGCGGCAAGGGTGGAGACAGACATGGCGAACTCCCGTGAGGGGCATGCCGAAGGAGGGCATGCGGAGAAAAGAGAAAAGGGTGCGCGGAGGCGGGGCTCGGCGGCCCTATCGCATTCGCTTGCTCACGGAAGACTCCCTCGAAGCCGCGCTTGCCGTAGACCTCGCTGCCTACGGCCCGGTCTTCACCCGGGGCACCCCGCCACGACGGAGGGTTGCCGGACAGCCAGCCGGGGCTTAGGGCTGTCACTCATGACCTGATCAGGAACGTACGTGAAGTGATCGGCGCGCCGCAACTCGTGTCCGGATGGCGGAATGGGGCGCGTGACGGGTCGAGGGCGCGGTTTCGTCTGCGGGTGCGGGTCCGGTGGGGGCTCCTCGCGCAGTTCCCCGCGCCCCTGAAAAGCAGGGGCCGCGCCCCGTGCTTTTCCCCGCCCCACCACCGCCCTTGAAGCCCGCCCGACCGCCGTCCTTGGCCCGCCCCACCGCCGTCCTCCAGCCCCGCCCGACCGCCGTCCTTCAGGCCCGCAGGGCCTGATGTCTTCAGGGGAGCGGGGAACTGCGCGAGAAGCCCCACCGGGCCCGCGCCCGACGCACTACCGGTTGGTGGCGGCGACCCACCGTTCGAGAGCTTGTCGCGCAGCCCCCGAGTCGATCGACTCCGCGGCCCTGGCCATCCCGTCCCGCAGCTGCTCCGCCAGCGGCCCGGACGTCGGCGACAACGCCACCAGCGCCGCCGCCGAGTTCAACAGCACCGCATCCCGCACCGGCCCGGTCTCGCCGCCCAGCAACCGCCGCGCGACATCCGCGTTGTACGACGCGTCGGCCCCCCGCAGCGCCTCCACGGGCACGAGCTCCAGCCCCACGTCGCGCGGGTCGAAGGCCTCCTCGGTGACCTTGCCGTCCCGGACGACCCACACCCGTGACGTCGCCGTCGTCGTCAGCTCGTCGAGGCCGTCGTCGCCCCGGAAGACCAGCGAGGAGTTGCCGCGCCCGGCGAAGACGCCCGCCATGATGGGGGCCATCCGGGGGTCGGCGACACCGACGGCCTGGGCGCGCACCTTCGCGGGGTTGGCCAGCGGGCCGAGCGCGTTGAAGACCGTCCTGATGCCCAACTGGCCCCGCGCGGCGGCCACATGACGCAGCGCCGGATGGAACTTCACCGCGAAGCAGAAGGTGATCCCGGCTTCGTCGGCGACCTCGGCCACCCGCTTCGGGGTCAGCTCCAGATTGACGCCCAGTTTCTCCAGCACGTCGGACGCGCCGGACGCCGACGACGCGGCCCGGTTCCCGTGCTTGACGACCTTCGCGCCCGTACCGGCGACGACGATCGACGACATCGTGGAGATGTTGACCGTCTTGGCGCCGTCCCCGCCCGTGCCGACGATGTCGACCGTCTCCCCGGCCACCTCGATCACGTTGGCGTGCTCGTAGAGCGCGTCGACGAGACCGGTGATCTCCTCGACGGTCTCCCCCTTGGCCCGCAGCGCCACCACGAACCCGGCGATCTGCGCGTCCGTCGCCTCGCCGCGCATGATCTGGTCCATCGCCCAGAAGGTGGCACCGGCGTCCTGGTCGTGCCCGGACAGCAGCGCGTTCAGTACCGCCGGCCAGGAACGGCCCGCCGCGGTGTCGCCTCCAGCGGGGGTCACAGCGCTCATAGCCGCTCCTGGGTGTCGTCACCGCGGGCAGAAAGGGGCCGCGCGGATCGTGAAATCACTGATGCACCCACCCTATCCAGGTCGGAGCACGGCGAAGGGCCCCCGTCCGAAGATCGGACGGGGGCCCTTCGACCGTGGTGTGGCGAAGCGGGACGATCAGTGGTGGCCGTGGCCGCTCGTGATCTCCTTGTACTCCTCGACGGTGGGCTTGGCGATCTGGCTGTCCTCGCCGTAGTAGCCCTTGCTCAGCTTGGCGCGGAGCTTCGACAGGCGCGTGATCTTGCGGGCGACACCGTTCTCGTCGACCGCGGCACCGATCTCGGCCGGCGCGTACTGCTCGTGCGCCGTGAGCGTGTGCAGCTGCTCCTGGCTGAGCGGCTCGTGGACCTCGATGAACTCACCGTGCGGCAGACGCTTGATGATGCCGGTCTCCCGACCGTGCAGCACCTTGTCCTTGTCCCGGCGCTGCAGGCCGAGGCAGATGCGCTTGGTGACGATGAACGCGATCACCGGGGCCACGAAGAACGCGATCCGGACGAACCAGGTGATCGAGTTGATCGACAGGTGGAAGTGGGTCGCCCAGAGGTCGTTTCCACCACCGATCAGCAGGACCATGTACCAGGTGATCCACGCGACACCGAAGGCCGTACGGGTCGGGACGTTGCGCGGGCGGTCCAGGATGTGGTGCTCGCGCTTGTCGCCGGTGACCCAGGACTCGATGAACGGGTAGACCGCGATCGCGACCAGGACCAGCGGGAAGATCACCAGCGGGATGAACACGCCCAGGACGAGCGTGTGGCCCCAGAAGTTGATCTCCCAGCCCGGCATGACACGGATCAGGCCCTCGGAGAAGCCCATGTACCAGTCGGGCTGGGCGCCGGTGGACACCTGGTCCGGCCGGTAGGGGCCCATGGTCCAGATCGGGTTGATCGTGGCGATCGCCGAGATCACCGAGATGACGCCGAAGACCAGGAAGAAGAAGCCTCCGGCCTTCGCCATGTACACCGGGAGCAGCGGCATGCCGACGACGTTGTTGTTCGTCTTGCCGGGGCCCGCGAACTGCGTGTGCTTGTGGTAGAAGACCAGGATCAGGTGCGCCACCAGCAGGCCGAGCATGATGCCCGGCAGCAGCAGGATGTGGACCGAGTAGAAGCGGGCCACGAAGTCGCCGCCCGGGAACTCTCCGCCGAAGAGGAAGAACGACAGGTACGTGCCGACGATCGGCACGGACAGGACCGCCCCCTCCATGAAGCGGACACCGGTGCCGGAGAGCAGGTCGTCCGGGAGCGAGTAACCGGTGAAGCCGGTGAACATGCCGAGGACGAACAGCAGGAAGCCGAACAGCCAGTTGACCTCACGCGGCTTGCGGAACGCGCCCGTGAAGAACACGCGCATCATGTGCACGAACATGCCGGCGAGGAAGATCAGCGCCGCCCAGTGGTGGATCTGCCGGATCAGCAGACCACCGCGCACCTCGAACGAGATGTGCATGGTCGAGTTGAACGCCTCGGACATCAGCTGGCCCTGCAGCGGGACGTACGGGCCGTGGTACTCCACCTCGTTCATCGACGGGTGGAAGAACAACGTCAGGTACACACCCGTGAGGATGATGATGATGAAGCTGTACAGGCAGATCTCACCCAGCATGAACGACCAGTGGTCGGGGAAGATCTTGCGCATGTTGGACTTGGCCAGGGAGTAGATCCCGAGCCGGCCGTCGGCCCAGTCGGCGACGCGCTCGCCGGCCGGTGCCTTCTCGCGCCTGTCGCGCGAACCGGTGGTGGTCGTAGTGCTCATCCGCGCTCCCAGAAGGCAGGACCGACGGGCTCATCGAAGTCGCTGACCGCTTCGAGGTAGCCGTCTTCACCGACGGTGATCCTCAGCTGCGGAAGGGCGTGACCCGCGGGGCCGAAGATGACCCGTCCGCCGTCGGCGAGGTCGAAGGTGGACTGGTGGCAGGGGCAGAGCACGTGGTGCGTCTGCTGCTCGTACAGGGAGATCGGGCAGCCCACGTGGGTGCAGATCTTCGAGAACGCCACGATGCCCTCGTGGGACCACTCCAGCTCGCGCTTGTCCTTGATGTCGTCCGGCTGGATCCGGACGATCATCAGGGCGTCCTTGGCGATGTTCTTCTGGAAGTCGTGGTCGTGCTCGCTCAGGCCGTCCGGCATGGCGAAGGTCAGCGACCCCACCGCGACGTCCGAGGGACGCAGCGGCTCGTTGGTGTTCATGTTGAGGAGCTTCTTGCCCTTGGCCCAGGTGGTGTGGCGCAGCTTGGTGCCGGGCGCCGGACCGAGGCCGCCCAGCAGCATCACACCGGAGAGCGGGAACAGGGCCAGCGCGCCGAACATCGTGTTGCGGATCAGCTTGCGACGGCCGAGCGCGGACTCCTTGGCACCGTCCGCGAAGTCCGCCAGGACCTTCGCCTTGACCTCGGGCGCCGCCTCGATCGGGTGACGCTCGTCGGCGACCTCCACGTCCGACATCAGCGTGCGGGCCCAGTGGACCGCGCCCGCGCCGATGCAGAACAGCGAGACGCCCAGCGTCATGCCCAGCGCGAAGTTCAGCGCGCTGATGTGACCGATCGGCCAGACGTAGATCGACTTGTGTACGTCGATCACGAGGTACGAGGCGATGAAGGCGACGGTGGCCAGCATCGACACCGTGAACATCAGGGCGACCGTCCGCTCGGACCGCTTCGCGGCCCGCTCGTCGATGTCCTGGACCCGGTGCTCGTGGGGCGGGAGGCCGGGGTCCGCGAAGGGATGCTTCTCGTCCGCGACCTGCACCGCGCCGTGCGCGTCCTGCTCGATGGGCAGGTTCTCTTCTGGAATCTCTTGGCTACTCATGACTTCTTGGCCTTTGCGGTCCGAGCGGCGACCCAGACGGCGACGGCGATCAGCAGGCCGAGCCCGAACACCCAGCCGAAGAGACCTTCGCTGACCGGGCCGAGTCCGCCGAGGCTGAGGCCACCGGGCTCCACGGTGTCGTCGCCGTTGACCGCGTCGAGGTACGCGATGATGTCCTTCTTGTTTTCTTCCGTCAGCGTGGTGTCGGGGAAGGACGGCATGTTCTGCGGGCCCGTCTGCATGGCCTCGTAGATGTGCTTCGGGGAGACACCCTCAAGGTCCGGCGCGTACTTGCCCTCGGACAGCGCACCGCCCTTGCCGGTGAAGTTGTGGCACTGCGTGCAGTTGGTGCGGAACAGTTCGCCGCCCTCGGCGATGTCCGCGCCCTCGGGGTCGTACGCGCTCTCGGTCGGGATCTCCGGACCGGCGCCCAGCGACGAGATGTACGCCGCGAGCTGGTCGATCTCGGCCTGCGAGTACACGACCGGCTTCTTCGGGATCTGCGCGCCCGGCTGCTGGGCCGGCATACGGCCGGTGCCGACCTGGAAGTCGACTGCCGCCGCGCCCACACCCACCAGGGAAGGACCGTCGGTGGTGCCCTCACCGCCGTTGCCGTGGCAGCTGGCGCACCCGACCGAGTAGAGCTTCTTGCCCTCCTCGATGGTCAGGGTCTGGGCGGTTTCGTCGGCCTGCGCCTTGTCCGCGGGGGCGAAGGCGGTGTACAGCCCCGCGCAGGCCGCCAACGCGATGAATAGGACGACGACCGCCGCCAGCGGATGGCGTCGTCGTGCGGAGAGCTTTTTCACGGATTACCCCGGTGTCAGGATCTTCTGCGTCGGTGCTTCTGGAAGGGTCGTTCTCGGTTCGAGGCAGGCGTTCGGTCCGCCCGGCCCGGCCGCCCGGTCTACTTGATCATGTAGATCGTGGCGAAGAGGCCGATCCAGACGACATCGACGAAGTGCCAGTAGTAGGACACGACGATGGCCGCGGTGGCCTGCTCGTGGGTGAACCTCTTGGCCGCGTAGGTGCGTCCGAGGACCAGCAGGAAGGCGATGAGACCGCCCGTCACGTGCAGGCCGTGGAAGCCGGTGGTCAGGTAGAACACCGAGCCGTACGGGTCGGACGAGAGCGACAGGCCCTCGTGCTTGACCAGCTCGGTGTACTCGAAGACCTGACCGCCGATGAAGATCGCACCCATCACGAACGTGACGATGAACCACATCCGGAGCTTCTTCACGTCCCCGCGCTCGGCGGCGAACACACCGAGCTGGCAGGTGAGGGAGGAGAGCACCAGGATCGTGGTGTTCGTCGCCGAGAACGGGAAGTTCAGAGTGCCGGCCTTCTCGTGCCAGAACTCCGGACCGGTCACCGATCGCAGGGTGAAGTACATCGCGAAGAGGGCCGCGAAGAACATCAACTCGGAACTCAACCAGATGATGGTTCCGACGCTGGTGAGGTTCGGCCGGTTGACCGACGGGTGCGCGTGCCCGGTTTCTACTGTCGTTGCTGTCGCCACGACCGACATTATGTCGGTCGCTTATCCCGCCCTCACTCCGGGGGGTGCCGTTCGGAGTGTTGCTCCCTTCCGTACCGGTGCTGACGTGGTGTTCGAGGGAGTAGCATCCGCGCATCGGGCCCTGTCCGTCTTGTTGTCCGTACGACGTCCGACCACTGCGTAACGGAGGAACAATGCAGCCGACCGCCACGGTGCTGGTCTACAGCGACGACTCGGGCACCCGGGAGCAGGTGCGGCTGGCCACCGGCCGGCGACCGGCTGCCGACGTGCCGCAGGTCGAGTTCTTGGAGTGCGCCACCCCGGCCGCCGTCATCAAGGAGCTGGACAGGGGCGGGATCGACGTCGTCGTCCTGGACGGCGAGGCCGCGCCCATGGGGGGCATGGGCGTGTGCCGGCAGATCAAGGACGAGATCTTCGAGTGCCCGCCCGCCTTGGTGCTGATCGCGCGGCCGCAGGACGCGTGGCTGGCGACCTGGAGCCGGGCCGACGCGGCGGTGACGCTGCCGGTGGAGCCGGTGGAGTTCGCCTCGGCACTGGCGTCGCTGCTGCGCCGCAAGCAGGCGCTGAGCGCCTAGCCCGCCGCGGGCCCGCCCCTACACCGACTCCGGTCTCAGGCGGGCCTGCACCTGGGCGGAGGGCGTTTCCGCGGTGCCGCCGACCAGGGCGCTGCCCTCGCGCCAGTTCTTCCAGTCGAGGTTCCAGTCGCCGTAGCCGTTGCCGAAGGGGGCCATGGTGTCGCCGGCCGAGTTGACGACCTCGACGATGTCGCCCTCGTTGATGGTGTCGTAGAACCACTCGGCGTTGCCCATGCTCATGCCGGTGCAGCCGTGGCTGACGTTGGCGTATCCCTGGGAGCCGGTCGACCAGGGGGCCGCGTGGACGTACTCGCCGCTGTTGGTGACCCTGACGGAGTGGTGCACGGTCAGGTCGTAGAAGTCCGACGCGCCTATGCTGGCGCTGGTCATGCGAACGGTGCCTTCCTTGGCCAGGACGACCTTGACGCCGTTGCGGGTGTCGTAGCCGGGTCTGCCGGTGGTCACCGGTATCTCCTTGATGACCTGGTCGTTCTTGTAGACCGTCATCCGGTGCGAGGAGGCGTCGGTGACGGCGACTATCTTGGCGCCGGTCGTCAGCTCGATGGGCTCGGCCTTCCCGCCCCAGAGCCGGTCGCCGACCTTGAGGCCCTCCAGGTTGCTGTGCACCCGGATGGTGGCCTCGGCGGGCCAGAACTCCTTCGGGCGGTAGTGGAGCTTCTTGTCGTCCACCCAGTGCCAGGCGCCCTCGGCGGCGGGGGTGGAGTCCACCTTCAACGCGCGTTCGACGACGGCCCTGGCGGCTTTGTCCTTGACCGGGCGGCTCAGCTCCGCGGTGACGGGCTGACCGACGCCGTACCGGCCCTCCTTCGGCCCGAAGGTGACGTTCAGGCGCTTCTTGGTGAGGGGGCGGCCGGTGTCGAAGGCGAGGGTCTCGCGGCCGGGGGCGCCGTCCTCGTCCTCGGTGCTCACCCGGACCGTGTAGCGGGCGTTGGCGGCCAGCGGTGAGGTGGAGTGCCAGCGGCCTCCGTCCTCGGAGAGTTCGCCCGCCACATAGCGTCCTGCGGCGTCCACGGCGGTGACGTCGGTGATGCGTCCGTCGTCCTGCGCCGTGACTTCCAGCGGCTTGTCGGGGTCGGCCTTGGCGCCCTCGCCGGTCGGTGTGTTGAAGGAGACCTGGTCGGCCGCGTCGTACGGCTTGCCCGAGAGCGGGTGGCCACCGGAACCGCAGGCGGTGACGCCCGCTCCCAGGGAGACCACCAACAGGGTGCAGCCGGCGACCGTACGGTTACGGGGTGATGTGCTCATGAGTTCACCGTAGGAACGCCCGTCAGGCGTGGCGCGCCGGGTGACCCGACCGAGCTACGGACGGTGTGGCAAAAGGGGGAAGCCCGGACCTCCTCTCGGAGTGTCCGGGCTTCCGTCCGCTCTGCGCGTGTTACGGGCGCGGTGTCACTGGTTCTGGCTCTCGCCCCGGTAGTACTCGAAGACCCAGCCCCAGAGACCGATCAGGATGATCGGGGTGGAGAAGTACAGCAGCCACCAGCCGAAGACGACGCCCATGAAGGCGAGGGCGCCACCGATGCCGAGGGCGAGGGGCTGCCAGCTGTGCGGGCTGAAGAACCCGATCTCACCGGCGCCGTCCGCGACGTCGGCCTCCTTGTCGTCCTGCGCGCCCACGTCGACCCGCCGGGCCGTGAAGGCCAGGTAGTAGCCGACCATGATGCACAGGCCGAAGGCCAGGAACAGCGCCGTGGTACCGGCCGGCTCCTTCGACCACACGCCATAGACGATCGCCATGGCGAGGACGAAGACGCTCAGCCAGATGAACATCTTGCCTTGGACCTTCACTTGCCGGCCTCCTTGCCGCTGGCCGCGAGCTCGTCCGCCGCCGGGCCGCCGTGCGCGAGCTGTTCGAGCGCGGCGATCTCCGGGTGGTGCAGGTCGAACGCCGGGGATTCACTGCGGATCCGCGGCAGGGTGAGGAAGTTGTGCCGCGGCGGCGGGCAGGACGTCGCCCACTCCAGCGAGCGGCCGTAGCCCCACGGGTCGTCGACCTCGACCTTCTTGCCGTACTTGGCCGTCTTCCACACGTTGTAGAGGAACGGCAGGATCGACAGACCGAGGACGAACGAGGCGATCGTGGAGATCGTGTTCAGCGCGGTGAACCCGTCGGCCGCGAGGTAGTCCGCGTAACGACGCGGCATGCCCTCCGCGCCCAGCCAGTGCTGGACGAGGAACGTGCCGTGGAAGCCGATGAACAGCGTCCAGAAGGTGATCTTGCCGAGGCGTTCGTCGAGCATCTTGCCCGTCATCTTCGGCCACCAGAAGTGGAAGCCGGAGAACATCGCGAAGACGACGGTGCCGAACACCACGTAGTGGAAGTGCGCCACCACGAAGTACGAGTCCGAGACGTGGAAGTCCATCGGCGGCGAGGCCAGGATGACACCGGTCAGACCACCGAAGGTGAAGGTGATCAGGAAGCCGGTGGCCCAGAGCATCGGTGTCTCGAAGGACAACGAGCCCTTCCACATCGTTCCGATCCAGTTGAAGAACTTCACGCCCGTCGGTACGGCGATGAGGAACGTCATGAAGGAGAAGAACGGTAGGAGCACGCCGCCCGTGACGTACATGTGGTGCGCCCACACCGTGACCGAGAGGCCGGCGATCGCGATGGTCGCTCCGATCAGGCCCATGTAGCCGAACATCGGCTTACGGGAGAAGACCGGGATGACCTCGGAGATGATGCCGAAGAACGGCAGGGCGATGATGTACACCTCTGGATGGCCGAAGAACCAGAAGAGGTGTTGCCAGAGCAACGCGCCGCCGTTGGCCGCGTCGAAGACGTGCGCGCCGAACTTGCGGTCCGCCTCCAGGGCGAACAGCGCGGCCGCGAGGACCGGGAAGGCGAGCAGGACCAGGACACCGGTCAGCAGCACGTTCCACACGAAGATCGGCATGCGGAACATGGTCATGCCGGGCGCGCGCATGCAGATGATCGTGGTGATGAAGTTGACCGAGCCGAGGATCGTGCCGAAGCCGGAGAAGGCCAGACCCATGATCCACATGTCGGCGCCGATACCCGGGCTGCGGACCGCGTCCGACAGCGGGCTGTAGGCGAACCAGCCGAAGTCGGCCGCGCCCTGCGGGGTGAGGAAGCCGGCGACCGCGATGAGCGAACCGAAGAGGTACAGCCAGTACGCGAACATGTTCAGCCGCGGGAACGCCACGTCCGGCGCGCCGATCTGCAGCGGCATGATCCAGTTGGCGAACCCGGCGAACAGCGGCGTCGCGAACATCAGCAGCATGATCGTGCCGTGCATCGTGAACGCCTGGTTGAACTGCTCGTTCGACATGATCTGCGTGCCCGGACGGGCGAGCTCGGCGCGCATGAAGAGCGCCATGACGCCGCCGATGCAGAAGAACGCGAACGACGTGACCAGGTAGAGCGTGCCGATCGTCTTGTGGTCGGTGGTCGTCAGCCACTTGACGACGACCTCACCACGACGCTGGCGCCGGACCGGCAGCTCGTCCTCGTAGTGGGAACCCGCTGTCTCGGCACCCTGAGGTTCATTGAGGATGCTCACAGTACGTTCGTCTCCCGGTTCTTCTCGTGCTTCGTCTGCTCGATGCCGGCCGGGACGTAACCGGTCTGGCCCTTCTCCACGAGCGACTTGAGGTGCTCCTCGTAGCGCTCCTGGGAGACGACCTTCACGTTGAAGAGCATCCGTGAGTGGTCCACGCCGCACAGTTCGGCGCACTTGCCCAGGAAGGTTCCCTCCTGGTTGGGAGTCACCTGGAAGGCGTTGGTGTGGCCCGGGATGACGTCCTGCTTCATGAGGAACGGCACCACCCAGAAGGAGTGGATGACGTCACGCGAGGTCAGGACGAAGCGGACCGTCTTGCCCTCCGGGAGCCAGAGCGTCGGGCCCGGGTTGCCGGTCTGCGGGTTCTTGTCGCCAGGAATGCCGCAGGTGTAGACGCCGCCGGCGTTCGCCGGGAAGTCCTTCTTGTACCGGTCCGGGATCGCGGCCAGGTTCTCGTCGGTGGCCGCGTCGCCGGTGGAGCCTTCGACGTTCTCGATGTAGTTGAAGCACCAGCTCCACTGGAAGCCCACCACGTTGACCGTGAGATCGGGCTTCTTGGACGTGTCGAGGAGCTTCGACTCGTCGCGGGCGGTGAAGTAGAAGAGCACCGAGACGATGATCAGCGGGACGACCGTGTACAGCGCCTCGATGGGCATGTTGTACCGGGTCTGTGGGGGAACTTCGACCTTGGTGCGGCTGCGCCGGTGGAAGAAAGCACTCCACAGGATCAGGCCCCACACCAGCACGCCCGTGGCGAGCGCGGCCGCCCACGACCCCTGCCACAGGGAGAGGATCCGCGGAGCCTCTTCCGTGGTCGGGGTGGGCATACCCAGGCGGGGGAAGTCCTCCCATGTGCAACCGGTGGCGGTCGCCAGGACCAGGCCTGCGGTCATTGCCTGCAGCAGCTTCCGCCGCATCGGGCGCCGCGGCGAGCGGTCGGAGCCGTTGGGACTCACGTAGCGCCTTCCCGAGAGTCTCGCCCGCGCGGTATGGCTGCGGCCTTCTCGCTGGTCGGTCGCCGCCCTGCGACGGGCAGGGGTTTGGATGTTTATGCGGACCAAACCCTACTGGACGCGTTTTGGGGTCGCGCGGGGAGGGGGGCCCAACACTCCGCGGGTCATGCCGAGCGCGTAATAGCTCGGGGCTTCGGGTGATTTGGCGGGTGCGCGCGCGTTGTGCCTGTTCGCGCAGTTCCCCTCGCCCCGGTGTCGTCGGCCCGAGGCTTTAGCGTTGCCCTGTGGCCTACTTCGACTCCGCTTCCTCCGCTCCCCTTCATCCCGTCGCGCGGCAGGCCCTGACGGCCTCGCTGGACGAAGGGTGGGCCGATCCCGCGCGGTTGTACCGGGAGGGGCGGCGGGCGCGGCTGCTGTTGGACGCGGCCCGGGAGGCCGCCGCCGAGGCGGTCGGATGCCGGGCCGACGAACTGGTCTTCACCTCGTCGGGGACCCGGGCGGTGCACTCCGGGATCGCGGGGGTGCTGGCCGGGCGGCGGCGGGTGGGGCGCCACCTGATCGTGTCGTCCGTCGAACACTCTTCGGTGCTGCACGCGGCGCTGACGCACGAGGCCGACGGCGGGTCGGTCACCCGGGTGGCGGTGGCCCGTACGGGGTCGGTCGCCGTGTCCTCCTACGCCGAGGCCCTGCGCCCCGACACGGCGCTTGCGTGTCTGCAGTCGGCCAACCACGAGGTGGGGACCGAGCAGCCGGTGGCGGAGGTCGCGCGGGCGTGCCGGGCGGCGGGCGTGCCGTTGCTGGTGGACGCGGCGCAGTCGCTCGGGTGGGGGCGGGTGAACGGCGACTGGTCGGTGTTGACCGCCAGCGCGCACAAATGGGGTGGCCCGTCCGGGGTCGGTCTCCTGGCCGTGCGCAAGGGGGTGCGCTTCGCGGCGCAAGGGCCCGCCGACGAGCGGGAGTCGGGGCGGGCCGCCGGGTTCGAGAACATCCCGGCGATCGTGGCGGCCGCCGCCTCGCTGCGGGCCGTGCGGGCGGAGGCGGACGCGGAGGCGGTGCGGCTGCGGGAGTTGACGGAGCGGATCCGGGCGCGGGTGCCGTCGCTGGTGCCCGATGTGGAGGTGGTGGGCGATCCGGAGCGCCGGCTGCCGGGGGTGGTCACCTTCTCGTGTCTCTATGTCGACGGGGAGACCTTGCTCCACGAGCTGGACCGCGAGGGCTTCTCCGTCTCCTCGGGCTCCTCCTGTACGAGCAGCACGCTGACGCCCAGCCATGTGCTGCGGGCCATGGGGGTGCTGAGCGAGGGGAACGTGCGGGTCTCCCTGCCGGCGGGGGCGGCGGCCGAGGACGTCGAACGGTTCCTGTCCGTGCTGCCGGGGGCGGTCGCGGCGGTACGGGAGAAGCTGGGGGCGCCGGTGAGCACCGCCGTGACGGCCGTGCGGGAGGACGCCCTCGTCGTGGACGCGCTCGGCAAGCGGTGCCCGATCCCCGTCATCGAGCTGGCCAAGGTGATCGGGGACGTCCCGGTCGGCGGCACCGTCCGTGTCCTCTCGGACGACGAGGCGGCGCGCCTGGACATCCCGGCGTGGTGCGAGATGCGGGGTCAGGAGTACGTGGGGGAAGAGCCGGCGGAGCGGGGTTCGGCGTACGTGGTGCGCCGGGTGAGCTGACGGGAGCCCCGCGCCCGTGAAGGTGAGGCCGAAGGCCTCTCTTCGGGGCGCGGGGCTGTGTCGTTATGCGGCTCCGCCGCGCGAGCGCGACCGGCCATATCGAATCCGCGGCCGACAACGCACCGACCCGGCAATCCGGTGGTCGCCCCGGCCCTCTCAGCCCAGGTGCTTCTTCACTTCCGCCGCCGCCTCGTCCCCGTAGGCCTTCTCGAACCGGTCCATGAAGTGCGCCCGCCGCAGCTGGTACTCCTGCGTCCCCACCGTCTCGATCACGAGGGTGGCGAGCATGCAGCCGACCTGCGCCGCCCGCTCCAGCGAGACACCCCAGGCCAGCCCGGAGAGGAAGCCCGCCCGGAAGGCGTCGCCGACACCCGTGGGCTCGGCCTTGCGCTCCTCCTCGGGGCAGCCGACCTCGATGGGGTCCTCGCCGGCCCGCTCGACGCGGACGCCGCGCGCGCCGAGCGTGGTCACCCGGTGGCCGACCTTGGCGAGGATCTCCGCGTCCGACCAGCCGGTCTTGGACTCGATGAGGCCCTTCTCGTACTCGTTGGAGAAGAGGTAGGTGGCGCCGTCCAGCAGTATCCGGATCTCGTCGCCGTCCATGCGGGCGATCTGCTGCGAGAAGTCGGCGGCGAACGGGATGCCCCGGGTGCGGCACTCCTCCGTGTGGCGGAGCATCCCCTCCGGGTCGTCCGCGCCGATCAGGACGAGGTCGAGGCCGCCGACGCGGTCGGCGACGGTCTTCAGCTCGATGAGGCGGGCCTCGCTCATCGCTCCGGTGTAGAAGGACCCGATCTGGTTGTGGTCGGCGTCCGTGGTGCACACGAAGCGGGCCGTGTGCAGCGTCTCGGAGATGCGCACGGAGGCGGTGTCCACCCCGTGCCGGTCGAGCCATGCGCGGTACTCGTCGAAGTCGGAGCCCGCCGCGCCGACCAGGATCGGGCGCGTGCCGAGCTGTCCCATGCCGAACGCGATGTTCGCGCCGACACCACCCCGGCGTACGTCGAGCTGGTCGACGAGGAAGGAGAGGGAGACCGTGTGCAGCTGGTCCGCGACGAGTTGGTCGGCGAAGCGGCCCGGGAAGGTCATCAGATGGTCGGTGGCGATGGAGCCGGAGACTGCGATACGCACGGCGAGGACACACTCCTGCGAAGGGAGAGGGGATTGACAGTTCACGCTACCGGGTCCTCCACCTGCTCTGAAGCAGGCGAAACTACCCGATAGTAGGTCTTTCTTCGCGGGTTCGCGGTGCGTACGGTGCCGGTATGACGAACCTCAAGATCCACGGCTCCGCCCCGTTCGACCCGGACGGCGGCAGCCTCGCGGCACTGCGCGGTGACTGCGCCCGGATGGCTCCGCACTGGGCGGCCCCCGCGAAGGTCATTACGGCTCCGGTCTCCCCTTCGCTCATTCACGGGGTCACGGTGCCCGTGGCGTCCGCCCGGCTGGTGGACGCGATGCCGGAGTACGGCTACTGAGGGAACCGCCGGCTCGCGCGCCGCGTCCCATCGCTGTCCCCCGTAGAGGGGATGCGGTGTACGACCTGCCGAAGGAGCGATGCGGTGAACTCCGAGCGACCCGACAACCCCGAGAACCCGGACGAGGGCCCCGAGCCCGACGCCGCCGAGGAGCTCGGGGCTGCCGGGGATGACGCCACCGAGGCGGAGACGGACGGGGCAGAGGCCGCCGACCGGGCGGATGAGCCTGCGCGAGCGGCCGATTCCACGGACGCGGCTGCGTCTACGGATACGACTGCGAATGCGGACGCGGATGCGGACGCGGATGCGGATGCGGACGCTGCGAGCGCCGAGGTCGTGGGCGGCGGCGGTGCCGAGCGGTCGGGCCGGCGGCGCTCCCGGGTGATCGTCGCGTCCGTGGCCGCCGCGGTGCTGCTGGTCGGGGGTGGTGGGGCGCTCCTCGCCACCACCGCTTCCGACGGGTCCGGGGGCGACGGCAAGGGGTCCGGTGCGCCCGGCGGCGACGGCACTCCCCCGCCGCTCGCGCTCGACGGATACTCCGGCGGCGGTTCGAACGGCATCGCGCCCGGTGAACCGAACCCCTACGGGGTGACCTACCGCGCCGGTGACGACCTGCCCGAGGGCCCCGGCTCGGCTCCGGTGTACGTGCTGAAGGGCGAGGTGACGGCCGCCGAGGTGGCGCGGCTCGCCGAGGCGCTCGGGGTGACGGGCAAGCCGACGGCCGAGGGTGAGGGCTGGCGGGTGGGGGCGGCCGGGGACGGTTCGGAGCCGGTGCTGCGGGTGAGCCGGCAGGCGCCGGGGGCCTGGACGTTCGACCGGTACACGCCGGGCACGGACAACTGCGTAAAGGTGACCGTCTGCGCGTCCGGCGGCACGGCCGGCGCCGGCGACCCGGTGAGCGAGGCGGTGGCCCGGAAGGCCGCGGCGCCCGTCCTCAAGGCCGTCGGCCAGGACGACGCCAAGCTCGACGCCACCCAGCTCATGGGCGCCGTACGGGTGGTGAACGCGGACCCCGAGGTGGGCGGGCTGCCCACGTACGGCTGGGCGACCGGCATCCGCATCGGCGCGGACGGCCAGGTGCTCGGCGGCAGCGGCAACCTGAAGTCGCCGGTCAGGAGCGACACGTACCCCGTCGTGGACGCGGACCGGACGCTGGAGCTGCTGAACGGCTCCGGGCAGGGCGTCGGTACCGAAGGCGGCGGCGCCGGCACCGAGCGCGGCGGCATCGGCGGCTGCACCGGTCCCGTACCGCTGGAGAGGGAGGACGGGGCGGTCGTCGGGAGCGGGACGGCCACGTCGGGCGAGACGCCGTGCGAGCGGGTGACCACGGCACCGAAGCCGGAGGCGGTCGCCGTCGAGAAGGCGGTGTTCGGGCTGGCCTCGCACCAGGTGGACGGGCGGCCGGCGCTGGTGCCGTCCTGGCTGTTCGAGGTACGGCCGACCGGGGCCGAGGACACCTACACGGTGACCCACCCGGCGATCGACCCCGCGTACCTGGCCGGCCCCGAGTCCCGTTCGGCGCCGACCGAGAAGCCCGGTGGGCCGGGTGACACACCCTCCACCGGCGCGTCCTCGCGCGATGTGCGGATCCAGGGCTGGACGGTCGACGGCGACGAGCTGACCGTGACCTTCTGGGGCGGGGTGTGCAGCGCGTACACGGCCGGGGTGAGCGAGGAGTCGGGCGAGGTGCGGGTCACCGTGACCGACACCCCGCGGGAGGGCAGGGCCTGCATCCTGATCGCCAAGGCGATGGAGCGGACGGTGCGCCTCGACGAGCCGCTGGGCGACCGGAAGGTGGTCGGGTCGGACGGCGAGGCGATCCCGAAGGGCGGCATCGCGGAGCTGGAGCCGCGGTAGGCGCCGCCGGGGCCGCACCGGGCCCGGGATGACGGAAGGCGGCGTCCCCCGTGGAGGGGGACGCCGCCTTCGTCGTACCTGAACGTCGCCGTGCGCGTACCGCTGCCGCGCGCGGGGACCCTAGCTGAAGGAGTCGCCGCAGGCGCAGGAACCCGTCGCGTTCGGGTTGTCGATGGTGAAGCCCTGCTTCTCGATGGTGTCGACGAAGTCGATGGTGGCGCCGCCCAGGTACGGGGCGCTCATGCGGTCGGTGATGACCTTCACGCCGTCGAAGTCCTTGACCACGTCACCGTCGAGCGAGCGCTCGTCGAAGAAGAGCTGGTACCGCAGGCCGGAGCAGCCGCCGGGCTGAACGGCGACGCGCAGCGCCAGATCGTCACGGCCTTCCTGGTCGAGCAGGGCCTTGACCTTGGCCGCGGCGGCGTCGGTCACGATGATGCCGTCGGTGACGGTGCCGGTCTCGTCCGATACGGACATCTACATCTCTCCCGGGTTGTACGGAGACTGCTTGCCGACGGGTGCAACCGTCGGAGCCCCGGATTCATTCCGGGTCGCGCGGATGAGCCACGCGTCTCTCTTCATGCTCGCACATGGCCCGCGGCAGGGACACGAGGTCGCGGGGGGCTGTGGACAACGCCACGCGTCGGGGCGAGCCAGGCCGTTCGGCGCGGGCGGCCGGGATTCATGTCACATGGACACTATGGCCATCGTCAAACTGACGTGAAGCGGATATGATAGATAGCGTCAATTCGACGAAAAGGATCGCCCGGTTGTCCCGCCGCCCCTCCCAGGGGGCGGCGAGCCGCAGAACAGAAAGGGTGCGTGCCGTGACCACCGCCCAGACCCAGGAACTCGACGTACAGCCGACGCCCCTCGCCCTGCTGCTGCTCGGCCGCGAGGCCGACCCGCGGAGCGAGCGAGGTGTCGAGTGCCCGGGCGACCTCCCCTCCCCGTCCGACCCCGACCTGGTGGAGCGCGCCCGCGCCGCCAAGGAGAAGCTCGGGGACAAGGTCTTCGTGCTGGGCCACCACTACCAGCGCGACGAGGTCATCCAGTTCGCGGACGTCACGGGCGACTCCTTCAAGCTGGCGCGGGACGCGGCGGCACGGCCCGAGGCCGAGTACATCGTGTTCTGCGGTGTGCACTTCATGGCCGAGTCGGCGGACATCCTCACCGGCGACGACCAGAAGGTCGTCCTGCCGGACCTGGCCGCCGGATGCTCCATGGCCGACATGGCCACCGCCGAGCAGGTCGCCGAGTGCTGGGACGTGCTGACCGAGGCGGGCGTGGCCGAGCAGGTCGTGCCCGTGTCGTACATGAACTCCTCGGCCGACATCAAGGCCTTCACCGGCAAGCACGGGGGCACGATCTGCACCTCGTCGAACGCGAAGCGGGCCCTGGACTGGGCCTTCGAGCAGGGCGAGAAGGTCCTGTTCCTGCCGGACCAGCACCTGGGGCGCAACACCGCCGTGCGGGACATGGGGATGTCGCTCGACGACTGCGTCCTGTACAACCCGCACAAGCCGAACGGCGGCCTCACGGTCGAGCAGCTGCGGGCCGCGAAGATGATCCTGTGGCGGGGGCACTGCTCGGTGCACGGCCGCTTCAGCCTGCAGTCCGTGAACGACGTACGGGAGCGGATCCCGGGCGTGAACGTCCTCGTCCACCCCGAGTGCAAGCACGAGGTCGTGGCGGCGGCCGACCACGTCGGTTCGACCGAGTACATCATCAAGGCGCTGGAGGCCGCTCCGGCCGGTTCCAAGTGGGCCATAGGCACCGAGCTGAACCTGGTCCGGCGGCTGGCGAACCGTTTCGCGCCGGAGGGCAAGGAGATCGTCTTCCTCGACCGCACGGTCTGCTTCTGCTCGACCATGAACCGCATCGACCTCCCGCACCTGGTCTGGACCCTGGAGTCGCTGGCCGAGGGCAACCTGGTCAACCGCATCGAGGTCGACAAGGAGACGGAGGCGTTCGCGAAGCTGGCGCTGGAGCGGATGCTGGCGCTGCCGTAACCGTTCCCGGGGACCGAGCGGGACACGTGCTCACCCCGACGCGGCGGGTTCGCGGTCGGGGTGGGCGGGGTCGAGGGAGAAGACCGTGCCGTCGGCGACGGCCACGACCAGCGCTCCCGCCCGGGGGCTCGCCCAGGGAGTGCCCTGGACGGACCAGGTCGGCGTGGTCCTGGGCAGCGTCTCCCACAGCAGGGTGCCCTTGACCCTGTCGAGCGCCGCGACCCTGCCGGTGTCGCTGACCAGGTAGAGGGTGCTCGTCGCGGCGTCGTACGCGGGCTCGCCCGGCCGTTCCAGACTGGTTCGGGTCCGCCACAGCAGCTCGCCCGTGTGCGGTGACACGGCGGTCACCTGGCCGCCCGACCGGGTGTAGACCAGCACGCCGCCCGCCAGGGCCGCCCGGCCCCGCCCGTTCCGGCCCGGCTTCGTCGTCACACGGGTCCCGGTCTCCAGGTCCACGAGCAGGGTCGTGTCGTATACCGGGTCGCTGCCGGGGGCCCCGTCGGTGTGCTCGGTGTCCTCCCTGACCAGGACCAGATCTCCCTGCTTCACGCCGAGGAGGACGCTGCCCAGCGGCACCTTCACGGTCCTGGCCGAGCCGTCGGCGCGGTCCACGACCAGGACCCGGGACTCCGTGTTCGCCGCCTTGGCGTCCCGGGTCACCGGACGGCAGTGCGCGTACGTGCCCGCTCCGGCCGACGTGAACACGCAGTGGTGGCCGACGGGCAACGGCAGGGACCAGCGCTCGGCGCCCGTGCGCAAGGAACGGGCCGTGAGCGTCCGGCCGTCGGGTGCGGCGGTGAGGACGAGGTCGCCGATCACTGCCGAGTCGATGTCGGTGCTGCCCACCCGGCGGGTCCACAGCCGCTCGCCGGTGTCCGCGTCGAGGGCGACGAGATCGATGGGGTCCACGACGGGTTCGCCGCTGAAGACGGTCTGCTGCACGAGGACCGTGCCGTCCCGGACACCGAGGATGCCTGCGTAGTACCGGTCCCGCACGGTGGTCGCCGGCGCGATGCCCGCCCGCCAGACCGTCCTGCCGGTCCGGCCGTCGAGGCGGACGGGGAGGACTCCCGCGCCCCCGCAGTAGACGTCGTCCCCGTGCCCCTGGCAGGAGGGAGCACCGCCGTTGTCGCCGTCCTTCGCGGGCAGTGACCGCCGTGCGCCCGCCGCCGCCGTCGCGAACAGCGTCGTCTGCCAGGGTTTCCAGCCACTGGGCGGCGGCGTCCAGCGGGAGGTCGGGGACGGCGCGGGCGTCGCCGCGTCACCGGTGCGCGCCTGGCCGGGCCCCAGCAGGTAGGCGGTCAGTCCGAGGACCAGTACGCCGACGGTGCCGGTCACGGCCCACAGGGGGCGGAGACGGCGGCGGGCGGGGTGCGGGGTGGGTGCCGGGTCCGCGCCGCTCTCCAGGTGGATCTCGGTGGCGGCGGCCGCGACCTCCTCGCGCCGGGGCACCCTCGGCAGGGCACCCGGCTCCGGCTGCGGCAGGACGGCCTCGAACTCCCGCGCCAGTTCGTCGAGTCCGGGCCGGTCGGCGGCCGTCTTGGCCAGACAGCGCGTCAGTACGGAGCCCAGCCGCGGGTCCACCCCGTCCAGCACGGGTTCGTCGTTCATCACCTGGTAGGCCGTCAGATAGGGGCTGTCCGCGTCGAAGGGCCCCCGCCCGGTGAGGGCGTACACCAGCAGCGTCCCCAGCGAGAACACGTCCGAGGCGGGGCCCGCCGTACGGGCGTCGGTGAGCTGTTCCGGGGACATGAACGGCGGGGTGCCGATCATCTGGCCGGTCTCGGTCAGGGAGAGGTTGTCCGCGGCGCGCGAGATGCCGAAGTCGATGACCCGGGGGCCGTCGTCCGCCATCAGCACGTTGGCCGGCTTCAGGTCCCGGTGCACCACGCCGGCCCGGTGGATCTCCCGCAACGCCTCCACCAACCCCAGGGCCAAGGGGCGCAGTTCGGTGTGACGGAGCGGGCCGTGGTCGCGGATCCGCTGGGCGAGCGAGCGGCCGGGCACGTACTGGGTCGCCATCCAGGGGCGCTCCGCGTCCGGGTCGGCGTCCACGACCGCCGCGGTGAAGGCGCCGCTGACCTTGCGGACGGCCTCGATCTCCTGGCGGAACCGGCTGCGGAAGACGGGGTCCTGCGCGTACTGGGCGTGCACCACCTTCACGGCGACCTCGCGCCCGGAGCGGGATCTCGCCCGGTAGACGACGCCCATGCCGCCGGTGCCGAGCCGGTCGACCACCTTGTACCCGCCGACCGATCCGGGGTCGTCGCTGCGCAGCGGCACGCCCTGGTCCCTCCCCCCGACAAGCAGTCCAACCAGCGATCAGAGGCACAGGATACGTGCGGGCGACGCACGGCGGCCGGGCCGCGGACCCTATGGTTCCGCAACCCGGCCGCCCTGGGCCTCACGGGGTGTCAGACCCCGGCGGGCTCCGGCTTCTCCGCCTGCGAGCCGGACTCCGGCTTCGTCGGCTCGGACGCCTTGCCCGCCCGCTTCAGGGCCTTCTTCTTCGCCCGGCGCTCCTTGCGGATCTCGATCATCGTGTAGAGGGTCGGGACCAGCAGGAGCGTCAGCAGCGTCGAGGTGATCAGGCCGCCGATGACGACCACGGCCAGCGGCTGGGCGATGAAGCCGCCCTCGCCGGTGATGCCGAGCGCCATGGGCAGCAGCGCGAAGATCGTCGCCAGTGCCGTCATCAGGATCGGGCGGAGGCGGTGACGCCCGCCCTCGATGACCGCCTCGACCGTGCTGTAGCCCTGGCGGCGGTACTGGTTGATCAGGTCGATCAGCACGATCGCGTTCGTCACCACGATGCCGATCAACATCAGCATGCCGATCATCGCGGGGACACCCAAGGGCGTGCCGGTGATGATCAGCAGACCGATGGCGCCGGTGGCCGCGAACGGGATCGAGACCAGCAGGATCAGCGGCTGGACCAGGGACCGGAAGGTCGCCACCAGCAGCATGAAGACGATCGCGATCGCCGCGAGCATCGCGAGGCCGAGGGAGGCGAAGGCCTCGTCCTGGTCCTCGGAGACGCCGCCGATGTCGGCGGTGGCGCCCTCGGGCAGCTTCAGGCCGTCCAGCTTGGCGGTGAGGTCGGTGCTGACCGCGCCGGTGTTGTCGCCCTTGGGCTTCGCCGTGATCGTCGCGGCCCGCTGGCCGTCGATCCGGGTCATGGAGACCGGGCCGTCCACCAGCTCGACGTCCGCGATGTCGCGCAGCTTCACCGCGCCGAGCCGCAGGTCGCGCAGCTCCTTCAAGGTCTCGGCGGGCTTCGCCGACTTGATGACGATGTCCCGCTCGGTGTCGTCGAGGATCGCCCGGCCGCTGGTCGTCCCGCGGACGGCCTGGGAGACGGCGGCGCCGAGGGTCTGGTCGTCGAAGCCGGCCGCGGCCGCCCTGTCGGTGGCCCGGACCGAGATCCGGGGCACGCTCTGGGCGAGGTCGCTGGTGACGTCCGAGACGTTGTCCATCGTCGAGACCGCGTCACGGACCTGCTCGGCGGCCTTGCGCAGGACGCCGGCGTCGGCGGCCTTCACGACCACGCTCAGGTCCTGGCTGCCGAAGGCGTCGCCGACCGCGACGGTCGTCGTACCGACCCCGGAGAGCCCGGCGAGGCCCTTCTCGATCGTGTCCTGGACGTCCGCGGCCGTGGCCGAGTCGTCCAGCATGACGCTGTACGAGGCCTGGTTGGAGTCGGTGCCACCGCCGAACGCGGCGAGGAAGCCGGAGGAGCCGATGGTGACCTGGTAGTCCTTGACGCCCTCGGTGCCGGCGAGCAGCTTCTCGACCTTCCTGGTCTGCTCGTCGGTCGCCGCGAGGCTGGTGCCGGGCTTCAGCTCCTGCTTGAGGCTGAGGACCTCCTGGTCGCCCGGGTCGAAGAAGTTCGTCTTCAGCAGCGGGGCCATGCCGAACGTGCCGACCAGGACGACGGCCGCCAGGGCCACACTGGTCAGCCGGCGGCGCGTGGCGAAGCGCAGGACGGGGACGTAGAAGCGCTGGAGGCGGCTCCTCGCCTCCTTCTCCTCGGCCTTCCGGCGGGCCTCCTCGGCGTCCTCCGGCGTGCCCTTCGGGGGGCGCAGGAACCAGTACGACAGCACCGGGACCACGGTCAGCGAGACCACGAGGGAGGCCAGCAGGGCCGCCGTCACGGTCAGCGAGAAGCTGCCGAACAGCTCGCCCACCATCCCGCCGGTGAGACCGATCGGGAGGAACACCGCGACGGTCGTCAGGGTGGAGGAGGTGACCGCGCCGGCGACCTCGCGGACCGCCTTGAGGATGGCCTCCTCGCGCTCCTCGCCGTAGCCGAGGTGACGCTTGATGTTCTCCAGGACGACGATCGAGTCGTCGACCACCCGGCCGATGGCGATGGTCAGCGCGCCGAGCGTGAGCATGTTGAGGGACAGGTCGCGGGTCCACAGGACGATCAGCGCCAGGACCACCGACAGCGGGATGGACACCGCGGTGACGAGGGTCGAGCGGATCGACGCCAGGAAGACCAGGATGACCAGGACCGCGAAGACCAGGCCGAGGGCACCCTCGGTGGTCAGTCCGTCGATGGACTTGGACACCGCCGGGCCCTGGTCGCTGACCACGGTCACGGTGGCTCCGGAGCCCAGGTCCCGGCGCATGTCCGCCAGCTTGTCCTCGACGGCCTCGGAGATGGCGACCGCGCTGCCGCCCCGGTCCATGGTGACCATGACCGCGAGGCTCGGCTCGCCGTTGGTCCGGGTGATCGAGTCGGCCCTGGCCTGCTCCTCCTTGACGGCGGCGACGTCGGCGAGACGTACGGGCTTCTTGGCGCCCTGGCCGCGCACCATCAGGTTCTCGATCTGCTCCAGCGAGGTGTAGCCGCCGCCGACCTGGACGGTGCGGTTGGCGCCGTCCTCGTCGAAGGAGCCCGCGGGGACGGTGACGCCGCCGGCCTGGAGGGCCTGGCTGAGGGCCATCGTGCTCAGGCCGGCCTTCGCCAGCTTCGCCTCGTCGGGGGTGACGGTGACCTGGAGGTCCCGTACGCCGTCGACGGTGACCTGGCCGACGCCGTCGATGTCCTCCAGCGTGGGAACCACGGTCCGGTCGAGCTGGTCGGCCAGGGCCTGCTGGTCCTGGTCGGAGGCCACGGCGAGGACGACGGTCGGCATGTCGTCCGTCGATCCCGCGATCACCTGCGGGTCCACGTCGTCGGGGAGCTGCGCCCGGACCCGGTTGACGGCCTGCTGGACGTCGGCGACGAGCTGGTCGGTGCCGGGACCGTAGTCGAAGGACGCCATGATCAGGGCGTTGCCCTCACTGGCGGTGGAGGTGACACCCGTGATGCCGTCGACGGCTTCGAGGCTGTCCTCGATGGGCTCGACG
This sequence comes from Streptomyces bottropensis ATCC 25435, assembly GCF_000383595.1. Classification (NCBI taxonomy): domain Bacteria; kingdom Bacillati; phylum Actinomycetota; class Actinomycetes; order Kitasatosporales; family Streptomycetaceae; genus Streptomyces; species Streptomyces bottropensis. The sequence goes on from NZ_KB911581.1 coordinate 6,731,412, forward strand.
ACCTGCTTCTCGACCACGTCCGGGGACGCGCCCTGGTAGGGCGCGAGCACGGACACCATGGGCAGTTCGATGGTGGGCAGCAGCTGCTGCTTGAGCTGGGGTATCGCGATCGCCCCGAAGACGAGCGCGATGATCGACATCAGACCGACGAGGGCCCGTTGTGCGAGGCTGAACCGAGACAGCCAGGACATGGGTCAGGGTCTCTCTTCCGTGGCGTGAGCAGAGGTCGAACGCCCGTGCCACATGCGGCTGGATCCCCCCATGTGTCGCCCGTGTGAAGCGGATGTGAGCGCTCACCTCATACCCTGGGCCATAGGGGGCCCCTGTTCCCTCGCTCCCCAGGGCCATTTCCTTATCCCCCGCCTACTCCGGGTGGAGTAGTCCCGGGCGCTCTCAGTCCACCCTTGGGCGTACCAGGCCCGACTCGTACGCGAAGACCACCAGTTGGGCCCGGTCGCGGGCGCCGAGCTTGGCCATGCCCCGGTTGACGTGCGTCTTCACGGTCAGCGGGCTGACCTCCAGCCGCTTGGCGATCTCGTCGTTGGAGAGGCCGCCCGCGACCTGGACGAGCACCTCCCGCTCGCGACCGGTCAGGGTGGCGAGGCGCTCCGAGCGGGCGGCGGCACCTGCGTCGCCGTCGGCCGAGTCGTCCGGCTGGGCGAGGAAACGGGCGATCAGGCCCTTGGTGGCGGTGGGTGACAGCAGGGCCTCGCCGCCGGCGGCGAGGCGGATCGCGTTCAGCAGTTCCTCCGGTTCGGCGCCCTTGCCGAGGAAGCCGGAGGCGCCGGCGCGCAGTGACTGCACGACGTAGTCGTCGACCTCGAAGGTGGTGAGGATGACGACGCGGACCTGGGTGAGCGCCGGATCGGCGCTGATCAGACGGGTGGCGGCCAGCCCGTCCGTGCCCGGCATCCGGATGTCCATCAGCACGACGTCCGCCCGCTCCAGCTTCGCCAGCCGCACGGCCTCCGCCCCGTCCGACGCCTCCCCCACGACCTCCATGTCCGGCTCCGAGTCGACGAGCACCCGGAAGGCACTGCGCAGCAGGGCCTGGTCGTCGGCGAGCAGGACACGGATCGTCATACGGGGTCCCCCGGGGCGCTGGTCACGGTCGTGCCGCCTGCACGGCGGTCGTGCGGGTCGTGAGCGGCAGGATCGCATGGACGCGGAAGCCGCCGCCGTAGCGGGGACCGGTGGTGAGGGTGCCGCCCAGCGCGGTGGCCCGTTCACGCATGCCGAGGAGCCCGTGGCCGCCGCCGTCGGCCGCCTCGCCCTCGGCGTCCTTCTTCGTCTGCCCGGCGCCGTCGTCGAGGACGGTGATCTCCACGTTCGGGCCGACGCGTACGACGCTGACCTCGGCCTTCGCCGTCTCGCCCGCGTGCTTGTGCACATTGGTGAGGGCTTCCTGGATGACGCGGTACGCGGCGAGGTCGACGGCGGCCGGGAGGGTCACGCCCTCGTCGGCGCGGACCACCTCGACCGCGAGGCCCGCGCTGCGGAAGGTGCCGACGAGTTCGTCGAGCCGCACCAGGCCGGGGGCGGGTTCGGTGGGGGCCTCGGGGTCGCCGGACTGGCGGAGCAGACCGACCGTGGCGCGCAGTTCGCCGAGCGCGGAGCGGCTGGCCTCACGGACGTGGGCGAGGGCCTCCTTGGCCTGGTCGGGCCGCTTGTCCATGACGTGCGCGGCGACCCCGGCCTGCACGTTGACCAGGGCGATGTGGTGGGCGACGACGTCGTGCAGGTCGCGGGCGATCCGCAGGCGCTCCTCGGCGACCCGGCGGCGGGCCTCCTCCTCGCGGGTGCGCTCGGCCCGCTCGGCGCGTTCCCGGATGGCGTGCACGAAGTCGCGGCGGCTGCGCACCGCGTCGCCGGCCGCGGCGGCCATGCCGGTCCAGGCGAAGATGCCGATGTTCTCCTGGTCGTACCAGGGCAGCGGGCCGGCGAGCATGGCCGTGCCCGTCAGCACGGTCATCGTCAGCAGGCCCACGCGCCAGGTGGTGGGGCGGTCGGTGGTGGAGGCGACGGTGTACAGGGCGATGACGGCGGACATCGCGACGGGGGCGCGCGGGTCGCCGGTCGCCAGTTCGGCGAGGGTGAGGGCGCAGGTGGCGGCCAGCACGGCCAGGGGGGCGCGGCGGCGGGCGATCAGGACGGCGGCGGCCGGCACCATGAGCGCGAAGCTCAGGGCGGAGGGGGTACGGGCGCCCCACTTGGCGCCGTGCTCGGCGTGGGGGTCGACGAAGGCGCCCGCCACCATCGCGGCGAGGACACCGACGGCGAGGGCCGCGTCCAGGGCGGTGGGGTGCGCCGTCAGCCAGGCCCTGACGCGCTTGCCGAGAGAGAGCGAGGTGGTCGGGCGGGGGTGCGTGGGGGCCGGTCGCGCCCCCGCGGTGGTGGCCGCGAGGTCAGTACCGCCCCATTCCCTCGGACTGCTCCGCGGGCCGGTCTCCCGTGTCCGTGAGGTCACCCCGGGATCAGACCGTCGTCGCTGAGCATCTCCCGGACCTCCTCCAACGTCGCGTCCGGGGCCGGGAGGATCAGCTCCGAGGGCTCCAGGGAGTCGTCGGGGAGAGGGGCGCCCAGTTCGCGGACCTTGTCCAGGAGGGCGTGGAGGGTGTGGCGGAAGCCCTGGCCGTCGCCGACCTCCATCTCCGCGAGGAGGACGTCGTCCAGTTTGTTCAGCTCGGCGAGGTGGGCGTCGTCCAGCCTCACCTGCCCCTCCCCCATGATCCGTACGATCATGTCGCCCTCCTCGGGGACGAGACGCCTACTTCTCGAAACGCGGAGTGTCCTGCCGCTGGGACTGCTGCTGCGGGGCCGACTGGCCCGTGCCGCCCTCGATGGCCTGCTGCTGGGCGGACGGGCCTCCCGCCAGCTCCGCCTTCATGCGCTGGAGCTCCAGCTCGACGTCCGTACCGCCGGAGAGGCGGTCCAGCTCGGCCTGGATGTCGTCCTTGTGCATGCCGGACGGGTCGTCGAGGGCACCGGAGGCGAGCAGCTCGTCGATGGCGCCGGCGCGGGCCTGGAGCTGCGCCGTCTTGTCCTCGGCGCGCTGTATGGCGAGACCGACGTCGCCCATCTCCTCGGAGATGCCGGAGAACGCCTCACCGATCCGGGTCTGGGCCTGGGCAGCGGTGTACGTGGCCTTGATCGTCTCCTTCTTCGTCCGGAAGGCGTCGACCTTGGCCTGCAGGCGCTGCGCGGCGAGGGTGAGCTTCTCCTCCTCGCCCTGGAGCGTGGAGTGCTGGGTCTCCAGGTCCGTCACCTGCTGCTGGAGCGCGGCACGGCGCGAGAGCGCCTCGCGGGCCAGGTCCTCGCGGCCCAGCGCGAGCGCCTTGCGGCCCTGGTCCTCCAGTTTCGAGGACTGGGACTGGAGCTGGTTGAGCTGGAGCTCCAGACGCTTGCGGGACGTGGCCACGTCGGCCACGCCACGGCGCACCTTCTGGAGCAGCTCCAGCTGCTTCTGGTACGAGTAATCGAGGGTTTCGCGCGGGTCCTCGGCCCGGTCAAGGGCCTTGTTCGCCTTCGCGCGGAAGATCATCCCCATACGCTTCATGACACCGCTCATGGGCTTCGCGCGCCCCCTTCTGACGGAACTCCAGCTCACAGGTCTGCGACAGAACCCACAGTACGGGCCCTGCTTCTATTACCGCACTGTTCGGGGACGGATGCGCTCATCCCCAAGGACGACTGTGTACGGCACCGCTCCGGCGTAGGGAGTAGGTGGTCCCCGGGGTCGCGTACGAACCGGTCCCGCGGAACACCGCGCCTTACCTACGGACGAACCGTCACCGCGCTCCCCCTTTTCCGGTACCCGGGCTGCTTCCCGGCCACTGTCGCCCCACCTCTGTCTCCAGTACGGACGCCGGGTGTTGCCGGATCGTTCCCCACTCGGCTGGGGTCCATGCCCCGGCACCCCGTACCCTTGGGTTTTGTGTTCCGTAGCCGCGCCAAGAGCGAGAAGGAATCGGCCGCCGACAAGGCGGCGGTGACCGACTCCCCGCAGACCCGTCACCCGCAGGCCCCCAAGGGGCGGCCCACTCCCAAGCGGAGTGTGGCCCAAGGCCAGCGTCGAAGCGTCGCCAATACGCCGACGACGCGCAAGGAGGCCGCCAAGCGCTCCCGCGACGAGCGCCGCTCCGCCATGGAGAAGCAGCGCCAGGCGCTGGCCACCGGCGACGAGCGCTATCTGCCCGCCCGGGACAAGGGTCCCGTGCGCAGGTTCGCCCGTGACTTCGTGGACTCGCGCTTCCACATCGCCGAGTTCTTCCTGCCACTGGCCGTGCTCATCCTCGTGCTGAGCATGGTGCGGGTGGCGTCGCTGCAGAACGTCGCGCTGCTGCTGTGGCTGTTCGTGATCGTGCTGATCGTGGTCGACTCGATCGCTCTCGCGTTCCGCCTGAAGAAGCAGCTGAACGAGCGCTTCCCCGACGCGAACAAGAAGGGCGCGGTGGCCTACGCCCTGATGCGCACGCTCCAGATGCGTCGCCTCCGGCTGCCGAAGCCGCAGGTCAAGCGCGGAGAGCGGCCCTGAGCACGACCCCTTTCTCCGGTAGTGCGGCGCAGGCCTGGCTGAACCGGCTGGGCACTCTGCGTGAGGTCGTACGCCAGGAGCTGGTCTCCCGGCAGGTCGACGAGCAGATAGCCGGACGTTTCCCGGTCGGCCAGCGGCTGCGGGTCCTGGACGTGGGCATGGGGCAGGGCACGCAGGCGCTGCGGCTGGCCCGTGCCGGGCACGCGGTGACCGGGATCGAACGGGAGGCGAAGCTGATCGCCGTCGCCCGGGAGGCGCTCGCCGCGGAGCCCGAGGGCATCCGGGGGCGGGTGCGGATCGTGGAGGGCGACGGCCGGGACACGGGCGTGCACTTCCTGCCGGGCAGTTTCGACGTGGTGCTCTGTCACGGCGTCCTGATGTATGTCGAGGAGCCGGACGCGCTGCTGGCGGGGCTGGCGCGGATGCTGGCGCCCGGGGGACTGCTGTCCCTGCTCGTGCGCAACGGCGACGCGCTCGCGATGCGGGCGGGGCTGGCCGGGGACTGGGCCGGGGCGCTGGCCGCCTTCGACACCACCGCGTACCGCAATCGGCTCGGGCTGGATGTGCGGGCGGACCGACTGGCGACGCTGACGGACGCGCTGGCGGGGATCGGGGCGCCGTTGCACGCGTGGTACGGGGTGCGGGTGTTCACGGATCTCGCCGCGGACGACGCGGTGGTGCCCGACGGGCAGGGGAACCTGGAGGCGCTGCTCGCGGCGGAGGAACGGGCGGGGCGGACGGATCCCTATCGGCAGGTGGCGGCGTTGCTGCACCTGTGTGGAGTGCGGGGCTGAGGGACGCCCGGCAGCTCGGGGGTGCGGGGCTCGGGGCGGGGGCGGGGCGGAGCCCCGGACAGGAACCCCGCCCCGCCGCGGAGCACTACGCCTGCAGGCTCATCGGGCCGTAGATCTCCGTCGTGTCCTCGAAGAGGCGGACCTGGTGGGCGCCGCCCTCCAGAAGCTCCTTCCAGTGCTCCCCGATCCACGACTCGGCGTCCCCCTGGGTCGTGAACTCCTCGGGCTGGACCGCGGGCTGGACCTCCGCCCCGTCGGCCTTCTCGAACCGCCACAGCCATGCCGCCATGTGAGCCTCCGTAAGTACCGGCCCGGCACCGCACACAGGGTGCCAAGCAAGATCCGGTTCCTCCCCTGAGCCTAGTCGGACGCACAAGACCTGCGGGTGGTCATCGGGACACGCGAAAATCGGGGGCGTGGAACTGACTTTGCTCGGCACCGGCGCCCCCGCGGGGCTTCCCCGCCCCGACTGCCCGTGCGCGGTGTGCGCGACCGCGCTCGGTGATGCCGCGCGCGGGGCGACCGCGCTGCTCGTGGACGGCGCATTGCTGCTCGACCTCACTCCGGGCGCCGCCCTCGCGGCCGCGCGCGCCGGGCACTCCCTGACCGGGGTGCGGCAGGTACTGCTGTCGCACCCGCACGACGGACCCGCCGTGGAGGTGCCGCCGGGGCTGCCGCAGCCGGGCCGGGTGCCGGACGGGCGTGAGCTGGCGCTGCTGACCGGGCACCGGGTGCGGGCACTGGCCCTGGACGCGCCGGGCACCGGGTACGCGGTGACCGGGCCGGGCGGGCAGCGGCTGCTGTACCTGCCCCCGAGGGGCGCGCCCGCCGGCCTGGAGGAGCACGCGGCGGAGCCGTACGACATGGTGCTCGCCGACGTCCTCGGGCGGCCGGACGCGCTGGCGCGGCTGCGGAGGACGGGTGCCGTCGGGCCGACGACCGATGTCGTGGCCGTCCACATCGACCACGACGTGCCGGCGGACGGCGAGTTGCCGCGCCGGCTCGCTGCGGCGGGCGCGCGCGCCGTGCCCGACGGGACGACGCTGACAGTGGGGGCCTACGAGGACGTGCCCGACGTACCGCGCCGCACGCTGGTGCTCGGCGGGGCGCGGTCGGGGAAGTCGGTGGAGGCCGAGCGGCGGCTGGAGGCGTTCCCGGACGTGCTCTACGTGGCGACCGGCGGGACGCGGGGCGGCGACGGGGAGTGGGCCGAGCGGGTCTCCGCCCACCGGGAGCGGCGGCCCGGTTCCTGGCGCACCGTGGAGACGTGCGACCTCGTCCCGCTGCTGAAGGAGGACGACGGGCCGCCGCTGCTCATCGACTGTCTCTCCCTGTGGCTGACGGACGCGATGGACGAGGTGGGGGCGTGGGACGACGCCGAGTGGGCCGACGGCGGGGAGCGCGCGCTCCGGGCGCGCGTCACCGAACTGACCGACGCCGTACGGCACACGCGCCGCACGATCGTCGCCGTCTCCAACGAGGTCGGCTCCGGCATCGTCCCCGCCACCGCCTCCGGCCGCCGCTACCGCGACGAACTCGGGCGGCTCAACGCGTCCTTCGGGGCGGAGTGCGAGCACGTGCTGCTGGTGGTGGCGGGACAGGCGCTGTCCCTGCGGGGGTGAGGCACGGGCTGGTCCCGACGGGAGTGAGACACGGGGTGTGGAAGCGCCAGGGGGCGCGCGTCACGTGGTGCGGCGCGCGAGGATGCGGTGCGCGCGGGGCGGGAGCGGGGTGCAGTGGCGGGTGGTGAGGATCTCGTAGCCCAGGGACCGCAGTTCGGTGAGCAGGTTGCGCGGGGGCATGAGGTGGAGGGGGCGTGGCCGGTCGCGCGGCCTCCAGTAGCGGCGGTCGCCGAGGGGCAGGGTGCCGAACGGGCGCGCGGGGTGCGGGACTTCGAGGAGGAGGTGGCCGCCGGGACGCAGCACGGTGTGGGCGGCGCGGAGTTCGTCGCGGGGGTCGGCGGTGTGTTCGAGGTGGTGGAACATGCTGACCACGTCGTAGCGGGCGCGCAGCCGCGCGGTGATCTCCGGGTCGGTGAGCAGGCCCTGGTACGCCTCCTCCACCCGCCCGGCCTCCCAGGCCCGTTCGATGCGCCGGGTCGGGTCGAGGCCGTCGAAGGAGGTGTAGGGGTGGATCGCGCGCGCTGCCTGCGGGAAGTGGCCGTGTCCGGTGCCGACGTCCAGCCAGCTCTCCGGTTCGGCGTACGGCAGCAGTGCGCGGGCGGCGCCCCGATGGTGTCCGCGGCGCCGGCGCCCGTCCGGATCGGTCCGGCCGTCGTCCGCTCCGGGGTGCTGGTGGTGTCTGAGCAGCAGGCCGTCCGCCGTGGGCCGGGGGTTCTGGAAGGCGTGCGCGCAGTCCCGGCACTCGTCCACCGCGAAGGTGCCCGGCGTGCGCCGCCTGCCCTCCGGCGCGCGCACGCGGGTACGCAACTGCCGTGAGCCGCACCAGGGGCAGTCGTCCCGGCGCGGTTCGTGGAAGGGGTCGGCTCCCGTGGCGGGTCGGCCGGGCTCCGGCCGCGGGGTGGGGGGCATGGCGGCTCCTGGGAACGACGGGATCGCGTACGCGACCGGGGTGATGACGTACGGACATTCGCACCGAAAAGGTACGTAGGTGAGCGGGATCCCGGGCGCAACGACGTGCCCGTGGCGCGGTGGGACGTTCGCCGGTCGCGGGGGCACGGTGTGGCGCGGTCGTGTTCGATCGCTGCCGGTACTGTTCGGCGAATGAGCTCGCTTAATCTCGACGACTTCACCGATCTGATCGAGCGCCCCGACGGCGGGGTGCGCCGCGACGCCGAGGCGCGGCGGGAGCGGCAGATCGTGCCGCCCGGGGCGCTGGGCCGCCTCGACGAACTGGGTGAGTGGCTGGCGGCGGCGCAGTCGGCCGTGCCGGTGCGGCCGATCGGCCGGGCCCGGGTGCTGCTGTTCGCGGGCGACCACGGGATCGCCGGACTCGGGGTCTCGGCGCGGGCCGCGGGCACGGCGGACGAGCTGGTGCGGGCCGTCCTCGACGGGAGCAGCCCGGTGGCGGTGCTGGCCCGGCAGCTCGACGTCCCCGTGCGCGTGGTGGACCTCGCGCTGGACTGCGACCCCGAGGCGCTGCCCGCGGAGGTCGTCCGGCATCGGGTGCGGCGCGGGTCGGGGCGTATCGATGTCGAGGACGCACTGACGGCCGAGGAGGCGGAGGCCGCCTTCCGGGTGGGTGTCGCCCTCGCGGACGAGGAGGCGGACTCCGGGACCGATCTCGTCGTCCTCGGCGATGTGAGCGTCGGCGGGACCACGGCGGCGGCGGTTCTCGTCGCCGGGCTGTGCGGGACCGACGCGTCCGTCGTCACCGGGCGGGGCGGGCGGGCGATCGACGATCTGACGTGGATGCGCAAGTGCGCGGCGGTCCGGGACGCCCTGCGGCGGGCCCGGCCGGTGCTGGGGGACCAGCTGCAGCTGCTCGCCGCCGTGGGCGGGGCGGATCTCGCGGCGATGACCGGGTTCCTGCTGCAGAGCGCGGTACGGAAGATGCCGGTGATCCTGGACGGCGTGGTGTCGGCGGCGTGCGCGCTGGTCGCCCAGCGGGTCGCCTTCCGGGCGCCGGACTGGTGGCTGGCCGGGCAGAGCAGCGGGGAGCCGGCCCAGGCCAAGGCGCTGGACCGGATGGCCATCGAGCCGCTGCTCGACCACGGGGTGAAGGTCGGGGAGGGGGCGGGGGCGCTGCTGGCGCTGCCGTTGGTGCGGGCCGCGGCGGCGTGGGCGGCGGAGCTGCCCGAGCGCGAGCCCGACGCGGCGGAGCCGGACGCGACGGCGCCGAAGCCGGCGAAGCCGGCCGAGGAGTACGACGCGACCTGAGTCGACCCGAGTCCCGGCCGGGGCGTCGGTTCTTCGGGTGCGGGTGAGCGGGGGCTGGTCGCGCAGTTCCACGCGCCCCTGAAATGCAGGGGCCGCGCCCCGTGCTTTTCGGGCCCGCAGGGGCCTGGGCTTGCCGGGGCGCGGGGAACCGCGCGAGAAGTCCCACCGGACGAGCGGGCCGGGAGAGACCGGGATCACGCGGGTCCCGCTCAACTTCGCACCTCTCCGGCCGGTCTTCGACCACGGCGGGCGCAACAGCGCGCCTGGTTCCTGGAGTCGCACGGACGAGGTCGCACGGATGAGGACGGACCGTTGAACAGGGCCGCCCGTCGGGCCCGCGCCGAATGGGGCCGCCTGTACGGGGCCGTGCGCCCGGCCCTGACGGGCCGTCGTCTGCGGGCCGTCCCCCTGACGCTCACCGCCGTCTGCCTCGCGGCCGCCGTTCACCTGGTGCACCGGCAGCCCTGGGGCTACCGGTTCATCGAGGACGTCGGTGCCGTGCGGGCGGAGGACCCGCTCGGGCTCGCACTGCTGCGGACACCGCTCTCCCTCTTCGTACCGGCGCTGGACCTGCCCGTGTGGGGTGCGCTGGCGCAGATCCTGCTCGTGTTCGGGATGGCGGAGATCTGTCTGGGCCGACGGCGGACCCTGGTGATCGCGTACGTCGCCACGCTGGCCGGCACGCTGTACGCGCGCGTGGGCATCGCGCTGGGGCCCGACGTCCCCCTGGTCGGGCTGCCCGCGTCGGACGCGCGGGTCGTGGACACCGGGCCGTCGGCGGCCGTGGTGGGGCTCGCCGTGTTCGTGGGGTGGCGGCACCGGGCGTACCTCACGGCGGGGGCGGTCGTGGTGGCGATGGTCGTCGAGGTGCTGGTGAAGGAGAACCTCGCGGGCAAGGAACATCTGGCGGCGATCGCGGCCGTGCTGGTGGTGTACGGGGTCGTGACCGCGCGTCAGCGGCGCTCCGGCCGCTCGGCCGACTCCGGCGGGCCGGTGCGCCCGGTCGGGTCCGACGGGCCGGCCGGGAGCGCGGGGCGGGCCGCGGACTCCAGTTCCGGTGCCGCGTCCGGGGCGCCGCCGATCCAGTCCTGCAACCGGCGGCTGGGGCCGGTCCAGCGGCGGTCGTGGCGGTAGGCGCGCTTCCAGGAGCGGGCGCGGGCGCGCGGGCGGCGGCGGTAGAAACGGCGGGCCCAGGCGGAGGTGGGGCGGGCCAGGCGAATGGCCCCGATGACGGCGATGAAAGGGATGACCACGCCGAAGATCGCCGTGCGGGTCTTGCCCTTGGCGAGGGCGATCAGGGCGATGAGGAAGTTCGTCCCCATGCTGAGCATGACGGCGCCCCGGCCCTGGACCTCCTCGTCGTCGAGGTCATTGACGCCGAAGGGCAGGAACCCGACCAGCATCAGGCCCACCAGGGCGGCCGTCAGCACGACCACCTCGACGCTCTTGCGGCCCTCCTCGCTCCAGTACACGTCGTCCAGGTGCAGGATCAGCGCGAACTCGTCCAGCACCAGCCCCACCCCCATGCCGAACAGCACGGCGGAGATCAGCGCGCCGAAGCCATGCCCGTCGCCCGCCACCGAGCCGAAGCCGCCGACGACGGTGAGGACGATGCCGGGGACGACGTGGTGGATGTGCACCCCGCCGCTGCCGCTGATGTTGCGGAACGGGCCCTTGCCCGCACGGATCAGGCGGGTGATGACCCGGGTGATCAGGAAGGTCAGGACGAACGCGGTGAGCGCGAGAAGCAGGGGCAGTTTGCCCGGCTCGATGATGTTCCGCTCCCACCAGTGGCCCATATGCGAACTTTATCCACGACCGCTCCCGGCCGCCCCCGGCCGCCGCCGAGGCCGTCGGCTCCGCCGGGTAGCCTGCGCCGGTGTCCACGACCCCCGAGCCCTGCCTCCCACCCCGCCCCGCGCTCCTCGACGGCCCGCGTTTCGCGTTCGGCACCCTCACCGTGCTGCCGGTGAGCGTGCGCCGCTGGGACCGGGAGGCCGCGCGCGCCGGGATGCTGTGGGCGCCGGTCGCCGGCCTGGTCGTCGGTCTGGGCGCGGCCGCGCTCGGCGCCCTCCTGCTGCTTCTCGGCTCCGGTCCGCTGCTCGCCGCCGTGGCCTCCGTCGCCGTACCGGCGGTCCTCACCAGGGGGCTCCACCTGGACGGGCTCGCCGACACCGCCGACGGCCTCGGCAGCGGCAAGCCCGCCGAGGACGCCCTGCGGATCATGAAGCAGTCGGACATCGGGCCGTTCGGGGTGGTCACCCTCGTCCTGGTGCTGCTGGCCCAGGTCGCCGCGCTCACCGAGGCGTACGGCGAGTCCTGGGCGCTGGGCGCCCTCGCGGCGGCCGTCTCGGCGACCGCCGCGCGGCTGGCACTGACCCTGGCGGCGCGCGCCGGCATGCCCCCGGCCCGGCCGGAGGGGCTCGGGGCGGCGGTGGCGGGGGTGGTGCCGGTTCGGTCCGCGCTGCTCACGGCCGCCCTGGTCGCATGCGCGGCGGCGGGCGCGGGGGCCCTCCTCGGCCCCTACGACCTGGGCCGTGCGGTGCTGGCGGTCGTCGTCGCCTGTGGTGCCGCCGAGCTGCTGCTCGGCCACTGCGTACGGCGGTTCGGCGGGGTCACCGGTGATGTCTTCGGAGGCCTGGCGGAAACGGCGGCGACCGCGGCCCTCGTCGTGTTCACCCTGGGGTGATCCCCGAGGGGACCTCCAGGGGGACCTTAGGGAAGTGTCTGCGGGGCGCCGACCGGGGTGGTCGGGATCAGCAGGCCTTCCGCCATGCCCCCAGTTCCCATTTCTTCAGCAGCGAGCTGAGCTGCAGGCGCCGGGCCTCGGGGCAGAAGTCGCCCGTCTGCCTCTCGTACTCGACGTGGAAGACGGCCTTGCCTGCCTCGATGAACGGGGTCAGGTCGTCGCACTCCTCGAACTGGGCGCACTGCTCGTTGACGGCGAAGTCGAAGTCGTCCACGAGTTCGGGTATCTGGTCGAGGTCGTTCTTCAGGCCGACCGCGAGGCCCCGTTCGTGGGCCAGGCGGGCGATGAGACGGTTGTAGCGGAGCTGGTCGGCGGCCTTGAGGGGGAAGCCCGTCCTGTTGCGGTAGCCGTCCATGTTGTCGGGCTCGACCGCGTCGAAGCCCTTCTCCGCGCACATGTCGATACGGGCGGCCATCAGGGGTTCGAGGACATCGGTCTCACGGATGTCGAGCCAGCGCTCACCCTCCCAGCCGTTGCCCTTGCCCACCACCGAGTCCGGGAACCTCTCGGCGTCCGGGCGCCAGTCCTCCCAGGCGCCGGTCGACAGGTAGCAGATGACCTTGCGGCCGTCGTCGTGCAGCTCGGCGACCGTGTCGGCGGAGTGGTCGAAGCCGTCGATGTCGTACACGGGGACGTCGACGGAGGTGTCCAGGCGCCCGCTGAGCTGCCACTGCCACTGGATGCCGGGCTCCGGCCGCCAGTGGGCGTCCGTCCGCTCCCCCGTGGTGCACCCCGCCGCCAACAGGAGCGGGATCAGGGTCAGCAGGGCGCGGCGGGCGGGGGCGCGGCTCATCGGGTGGGCTCCAGGGCGTGCGGCGACGTACCCCAGGGATGATCCCCCACGCCGGGTACGGCGCGGTGCACGGAGGCCCCGGGTGGCACGCCCGCGCGGCCACGAACTCCCGGTGAAGGCAGGCCGGTTCGCCGGTCATGGGCTCGGGTGGGAAGTGACGCACACCGATGAGCCGATCCTCACCGGCGGGACGAACGCGGCCCAGGTCATGGCATAGGGGACACGAAACCGACCATGAAGCCACCTAGGGGTGAACGCCCGCAGGAGTGAGCGAAACCGGTGGCCGACGCTACGCGCGAAGACCGTATGTGCCGTGCGCGAAGACCCTGGAGCGGCCACGGCCGCGCGGCGATAAGGGATCCCCCTACGCCTGAGACATGGGGATCTCCCTGCACGCCCGGGGCGCAAAGTCGGGGAGGCTGGTCGCAGCGGACACCGCACGGACGGCGGGAACGCAACCGGCCCACGCCCCAGGTCCGATGGGCCGAACAAGGGCCTAGGCTCGTTCTCGGCACGTCGACCCATCCGTTCGGCCACCGAAACTCAATCGGAAGCGAGATTTCACCACCGTGACTGCTCTCACTCTCAGCACCGCCGCCGCGCCCGGCCTCCGCGCCGACGCGATCGTGGTCGGTGTCGCGAAGGGCTCTGCATCTCGGCCTGGGGGCCTGGTCGTAGCGCCGGGCGCCGAAGCCGTGGACAAGGCGTACGACGGCAAGCTCGCCGGCCTTCTGGAGACCCTCGGCGCCTCGGGCGCGGAGGGCGAGGTGACGAAGCTGCCCGCGCCGTCCGGCTTCAAGGCGCCGCTCGTGCTGGCGGTGGGCCTGGGCGCGGTGCCCGAGAAGGACGCCTCGTTCGGTGCGGAGGCGCTGCGCCGCGCGGCCGGTGCCGCCGCCCGTGCCCTGTCCGGTACGAAGAAGGCCGCGTTCGCGCTGCCCGTCGGGGACGCCGACACCGTGGCCGCCGTCGCCGAGGGCGCGCTGCTCGGCGCGTACTCCTTCGACGCCTACAAGGGCAACGCCAAGGACCCGAAGGCCAAGAACGGCAAGGCGCCGCTCGCCGATGTCGTCCTGCTCGGCGCGAAGCCGCGCGACAAGGCCCACAAGGCGGCCGCCGAGCGTGCCATCGCGGTGACCGAGGAGCTGAACCGCGCCCGCGACCTCATCAACACCCCGCCGAACGACCTGGACCCCGAGGCCTTCGCCGCCGTCGCGCAGACCGCGGCCAAGGAGCACGGCATCAAGGTGACCGTTCTCGACGAGAAGGCGCTCGCCAAGGGCGGCTACGGCGGCATCCTCGGCGTCGGCGCGGGCTCCGCGGCCACGCCCCGGCTGGTGCAGCTGTCGTACACCAGCTCCAAGGCGAAGAAGCACCTGGCGTTCGTCGGCAAGGGCATCACGTACGACTCGGGCGGCATCTCGCTCAAGCCCGCCGGGCACAACGAGACGATGAAGTGCGACATGAGCGGTGCCGCCGCCGTGTTCGCCGCGGTCGTCGCCGCCGCCCGGCTCAAGCTGGAGGTCAACGTCACGGGCTGGCTCGCCCTCGCCGAGAACATGCCCTCCGGCTCCGCCACCCGCCCGGGTGACGTGCTGCGCATGTACAGCGGCACGACGGTGGAGGTGCTCAACACCGACGCCGAGGGCCGGCTGGTCCTGGCCGACGCGCTCGCCAAGGCCTCCGAGGACAAGCCGGACGCGATCGTCGACGTGGCGACGCTGACCGGCGCGATGATGCTGGCGCTGGGCAACCGGACCTTCGGGATCATGGCCAACGACGACGCGTTCCGCTCCGCGGTGCACGAGGCCGCCGAGGAGTCCGGGGAGCCGGCGTGGCCCATGCCGCTGCCGGACCACCTGCGCAAGGGCATGGACTCCCCGACCGCCGACATCGCGAACATGGGTGAGCGCTACGGCGGCGGTCTCGTCGCCGGGCTGTTCCTGAAGGAGTTCGTGGGCGAGGGGATCACCTGGGCCCACCTGGACATCGCGGGACCGGCGTTCAACGAGGGCGGGCCCTTCGGGTACACGCCCAAGGGCGGTACCGGGACCGCCGTCAGGACACTGGTGCGGCTGGCCGAGCGGGCCGCTTCGGGTGACCTGGGCTGATGTTCGCCTAGGAGCTCGATGCCCGAGGGGCGTGGGCGGCTGCGGGTCCGTGGTGGCTCGTCGCGCAGTTCCCCGCGCCCCTGGGGCCGCTGCCGTCGGCCCGCGTCACGAAGCACACCTTCACATCTGAGCGTGTGGTGTCTCACACCCCGGCCCGGCGTCTCGTTCGCCCTCGACAAGTGCGAAGATGGGGCTCGGCAGGACAGGGCCCCCACCACAGGGCCGAAGAAGAGCGGCCGGACACCAGCCGCCGCGCGGTCGTGGACGACCGGCGTACGGCGCACATGCATGGAGGACGTGACGTGGCGAACGACGCCAGCACCGTTTTCGACCTAGTGATCCTCGGCGGTGGTAGCGGTGGTTACGCCGCGGCCCTGCGCGGGGCCCAGCTGGGCCTGGACGTCGCCCTGATCGAGAAGGACAAGGTCGGCGGCACC
Organism: Streptomyces bottropensis ATCC 25435; assembly: GCF_000383595.1. Lineage (NCBI taxonomy): Bacteria > Bacillati > Actinomycetota > Actinomycetes > Kitasatosporales > Streptomycetaceae > Streptomyces > Streptomyces bottropensis. The sequence continues at coordinate 6,746,666 of NZ_KB911581.1, forward strand.
TGCCTGCACCGGGGATGCATCCCCACGAAGGCCCTGCTCCACGCGGGCGAGATCGCCGACCAGGCCCGCGAGAGCGAGCAGTTCGGTGTGAAGGCCACCTTCGAGGGCATCGACGTGCCCGCCGTGCACAAGTACAAGGACGGGGTGATCTCCGGCCTGTACAAGGGTCTGCAGGGGCTCATCGCCTCCCGGAAGGTCACCTACATCGAGGGTGAGGGCCGTCTGTCCTCGCCCACCTCCGTCGATGTCAACGGCCAGCGCGTCCAGGGCCGTCACGTCCTGCTGGCGACCGGCTCCGTGCCGAAGTCGCTGCCGGGCCTGGAGATCGACGGCAACCGCATCATCTCCTCGGACCACGCCCTCGTCCTGGACCGCGTCCCGAAGTCGGCGATCGTCCTCGGCGGCGGTGTCATCGGTGTCGAGTTCGCCTCCGCCTGGAAGTCCTTCGGCACCGACATCACCATCATCGAGGGCCTCAAGCACCTCGCCCCGCTCGAGGACGAGAACTCCTCCAAGCTTCTTGAGCGCGCCTTCCGCAAGCGCGGCATCAAGTTCAACCTGGGCACCTTCTTCTCGAAGGCCGAGTACACCCAGGACGGTGTCAAGGTCACCCTCGCCGACGGCAAGGAGTTCGAGGCCGAGCTGCTGCTGGTGGCCGTCGGCCGCGGGCCCGTCTCCGCCGGTCTCGGCTACGAGGAGCAGGGCGTCGCGATGGACCGCGGCTACGTCCTGGTCGACGAGTACATGCGGACGAACGTCCCGACCATCTCCGCCGTCGGTGACCTGGTCCCGACGCTCCAGCTCGCGCACGTCGGCTTCGCCGAGGGCATCCTGGTGGCGGAGCGTCTGGCCGGCCTGAAGGCCGTTCCGATCGACTACGACGGTGTCCCGCGGGTGACGTACTGCCACCCCGAGGTCGCCTCCGTCGGTATCACCGAGGCCAAGGCCAAGGAGATCTACGGTGCGGACAAGGTCGTCGCTCTGAAGTACAACCTCGCGGGCAACGGCAAGAGCAAGATCCTCCAGACCGCGGGCGAGATCAAGCTCGTCCAGGTCAAGGACGGTGCCGTGGTCGGCGTCCACATGGTCGGCGACCGCATGGGCGAGCAGGTCGGCGAGGCCCAGCTGATCTACAACTGGGAAGCGCTGCCCTCCGAGGTCGCCCAGCTCATCCACGCCCACCCGACGCAGAGCGAGGCGCTCGGCGAGGCCCACCTGGCCCTCGCGGGCAAGCCGCTGCACTCGCACGACTGACCCCTCGGTCGACGAAGCGACGATCCAGACTTCCGCAATCGTTAAGGAGCAACAGAAACCATGGCGGTTTCCGTAACCCTTCCGGCGCTCGGCGAGAGCGTCACCGAGGGCACCGTCACCCGCTGGCTGAAGGCCGAGGGTGAGCGCGTAGAGGCCGACGAGCCGCTGCTCGAGGTCTCGACCGACAAGGTCGACACCGAGATCCCCTCCCCCGCCGCCGGCATCCTGGCGTCCATCAAGGTCGCCGAGGACGAGACGGTCGAGGTCGGCGCCGAACTGGCCCTGATCGACGACGGCTCGGGCGCGCCCGCCGCCGCCCCGGCCCCCGCCGCCGAGGAGGCTCCGGCTCCGGCCCCCGAGCCCGCCGCGGCCGCGCCCTCCACCGAGCAGGAGGCCCCCGCGCCGGCCCCGACCGCCGAGGCGGCCACCGGCGGCGGCTCCGCCGAGGGCACCGACGTGGTCCTCCCGGCGCTCGGCGAGTCCGTCACCGAGGGCACCGTCACCCGCTGGCTCAAGGAGGTCGGCGACTCCGTCGAGGCCGACGAGCCGCTGCTGGAGGTCTCCACGGACAAGGTCGACACCGAGATCCCGGCGCCCACCTCCGGTGTGCTGCTGGAGATCACGGTCGCCGAGGACGAGACCGCCGAGGTCGGTGCCAAGCTGGCCGTCATCGGCGCTCCCGGTGCCGCCCCGGCCGCCGCTCCGGCTCCGGCCGCTCCGGCTCCGGCTCCGGCCGCCCCGGCTCCGGCGCCCGCCGCCGCTGCCCCGGCGCCCGCCGCGCCGGCTCCGGCCGCTCAGGCTCCCGCTCCGGCCGCTCCCGCCGCTCCGGCTCCGGCGCCCGCCGCCGCGGCTCCGGCCGCTCCGGCTGCCGCGCCCGCTCCGGTCGCCCCGGCTCCGGCCGCCGCCCCGGCCGCGTCGGCTGCCGCCAAGGCCACCGACGAGGGCGCCTACGTCACCCCGCTGGTGCGCAAGCTCGCCGCCGAGAACGGTGTCGACCTGGGCTCCGTCAAGGGCACCGGTGTCGGCGGCCGTATCCGCAAGCAGGACGTCGTCGCCGCCGCCGAGGCCGCGAAGGCCGCTGCCGCCGCTCCGGCTCCCGCCGCTGCCGCACCGGCCGCCGCCCCCAAGAAGGCGCCGTCCCTGGAGGCTTCTCCCCTCCGTGGCCAGACCATCAAGATGCCGCGCATCCGCAAGGTCATCGGCGACAACATGGTCAAGGCGCTGCACGAGCAGGCGCAGCTGTCCTCGGTCGTCGAGGTCGACGTCACCCGTCTGATGAGGCTGCGCGCCCGGGCCAAGGACTCGTTCGCGGCCCGCGAGGGCGTCAAGCTCTCCCCGATGCCGTTCTTCGTCAAGGCCGCGGCCCAGGCGCTGAAGGCGCACGCGCCGATCAACGCCCGGATCAACGAGGGCGAGGGCACGATCACCTACTTCGACGCCGAGAACATCGGTATCGCGGTGGACTCCGAGAAGGGCCTGATGACCCCGGTCATCAAGGGCGCCGGTGACCTCAACATCGCCGGTATCGCCAAGGCCACCGCCGACCTGGCGGGCAAGGTGCGGGCGAACAAGATCACGCCGGACGAGCTGTCCGGTGCGACGTTCACCATCTCCAACACCGGTTCGCGCGGCGCGCTCTTCGACACGATCATCGTGCCGCCGAACCAGGTCGCGATCCTCGGCATCGGCGCCACGGTCAAGCGCCCCGCCGTGATCGAGACGGAGGAGGGCGCGGTCATCGGCGTCCGCGACATGACGTACCTGACCCTCTCCTACGACCACCGTCTGGTCGACGGCGCCGACGCAGCCCGTTACCTGACGGCCGTCAAGGCGATCCTGGAGGCGGGCGAGTTCGAGGTCGAGCTCGGTCTGTGAGCCTCTGAGCAGGGGCTTGTGAGCAGAGGCCGCTGATCGCGGGACGACGGTGCCCCGTCCGGAGTTCTCCGGGCGGGGCACCGGTGCGTGCGGGCTCCGCCGTCGGTGTGCGGGGAACCCGCCGCGAGCCTGGCCGGTACGGGTCTTTACAAAACTGCCGCCCGTGGGAGCGTGTAAGTCTCGTCTCACCTGCGCGAAAGGACCCCCGTGCGCCTCTCCACCGGAGGGCCGCGGCTCTATTGTCTAGAGGTCAACGCCCCTGGGGCTCGTCCCCCGCCGGTCCCCCGCCGAAGGAGCCCGCATGACCACCGCGCCCGTCGTCCACTCGCTGCGCGAACAGATCCGCGAGCACATCGTGGAAGGCATCGTGAGCGGGCGGTGGAAGCCGGGTGAGCGGATCGTGGAGCGGCGGATCGCGACGGAGCTGGAGGTCAGCCAGACTCCCGTACGGGAAGCCCTGCGTGAGCTGGAGTCGCTGAGGTTGATCGAATCCGCGCCGAACAAGGGCGTACGGGTGCGGAATCTGACCGCGGCCGATCTGGAGGAGAGCTACCCCGTACGGGCGGGGCTGGAGGCGATCGCCGCGGAGCTGGCGGCGGAGCGGCTGGCGGAGGACTGCTCGGCGCTGGAGCCGCATGTGGCCGCGCTGTACGAGGCGGACCGCAACGCCGACGGGACGTCCCAGGTGCGGCACACGGTGGCGTTCCACCGGGAGCTGGTGCGGGCGGCGGGCAACTCGGTGCTGCTGCACACGTGGGAGGGGCTGGGGATCGAGGTGTTCACCGCGCTGTCGATCCGCTGGCTGGGTACGGTCCAGCAGTCCTACGCGGAGGAGCACGAGGAGCTGGTCGCGGCGTTCCGGCGACGCGATCCCCGGATCGCCGACCTGGTCAAGTCCCACGTCCTGGGCTGCGCCCCGCACACGGACGACGAGCCGGCGTAGACGTCTCGACCGCGGGCCCGGTGCTTTTGGGGGCGCGGGGAACTGCGCGAACGCCCCCCACCGGGCCGCACCCGCCGACGTATTTCCACCCCCTCCCCCTTGAGCGCACCCCCGCTCAAACGCCGCCCCACCTGCACATACTCGGGCCCATCGCGGCACCCGGTGTCTCCGCCGGGGGCACCCCGTGCCGACTTTCTCGTGATCAAGATATTTTGCCCCGGAACCCTTTGATCGATCATCGATCAGCGGGTTACAGTCGCCGACGGGCTTCCACCGAAGCCCACCGCCCTGTCCTGCCAAAGACCAAGGGCACCCCCGAACCCTTACCGATGAGGGAACCCCCTTCGACTGAGGAAGGCGGCGCAATGACCGACTCCCACGCCATCCAGCCGAGCGCGCTCGACCAGGTCCCCGACCGGGACCCGGAGGAGACCGCCGAATGGCAGGCCTCGCTGGACGCCGTCACCAAGGCGGCCGGGCCGCACCGCGCGGCGTACCTGATGCGCCGCACCCTGGAGCGCGCGGAGGGCAACGGCATCGCGCTGCCCAAGCTGCTCGAAACGGACTACGTCAACACCATCCCCACCGCCGCCGAGCCGGGCATCCCCGGTGACGAGGCGATGGAGCGCCGTATCACCGCCTGGAACCGCTGGAACGCGGCCGCGATGGTCACCCGCGGCTCGAAATACGGCGTCGGCGGCCACATCGCCACCTTCGCCTCCGCGGCCTGGCTCTACGAAACCGGCTTCAACCACTTCTTCAAGGGCAAGGAGCGGGACGGCTCCGGCGACCAGCTCTACATCCAGGGCCACGCCTCCCCCGGTATCTACGCCCGCGCCTTCCTCGACGGCCGCCTGAACGAGTCCCACCTGGACAACTTCCGCCGTGAGGCAGGAGGCGAGGGCCTGCCGTCCTACCCGCACCCCCGCCGCCTGCCCTGGCTGTGGGAGTTCCCGACGGTGAGCATGGGCCTCGGCCCCCTCTCCGCCATCTACCAGGCGCGCTTCAACCGCTACCTCACCAGCCGCGGCATCAAGGACGTCTCCGACTCCCACGTCTGGGCGTTCCTCGGCGACGGCGAGATGGACGAGCCGGAGTCGACGGCGGCCCTCGCACTGGCGAGCCGCGAGGGTCTCGACAACCTCACCTTCGTCATCAACTGCAACCTGCAGCGCCTCGACGGCCCGGTCCGCGCCAACTTCAAGATCGTGCAGGAGCTGGAGGCCCAGTTCCGCGGCGCCGGCTGGAACGTCGTGAAGACGCTCTGGGGTACCGCCTGGGACGAGCTGATCCAGCTGGACACGACCGGCGCGCTCCTGCGCCGGCTGCGCGAGGTACCCGACGCGCAGGTGCAGACGTACCAGACCCGTGACGCCGCCTACATCCGCCAGGACTTCTTCGGCAAGGATCCCGCGCTCGTCGAGATGGCGAAGCTGCTGAGCGACGACAAGATCCTGGAGTGCTTCCACCTCTCGCGCGGTGGTCACGAGGCCCGCAAGGTGTACGCCGCCTACAAGGCCGCCGTCGAGTTCAAGGGCGCGCCGACCGTCATCCTGGCCCAGACCGTCAAGGGCTTCACCCTCGGCGAGGGCTTCGCGTCGAAGAACGCCAACCACCAGATGAAGAAGCTGTCGACGGACGAGTTCAAGCAGATGCGTGATCTGCTCGAACTCCCCATCAAGGACAGCGACTTCGTCGACGGGGTCGTCCCCTACGGCCACCCCGGCGCCGACTCCGCCGAGGTCCGCTACCTCCAGGAGCGCCGCGCCGCGCTCGGCGGTCCCGCCCCGGCCCGCCGTACGCACGCGCTGGCCCCGCTGCCGGCCGCCGCCGACAAGACGTTCGCCTCCTTCGACAAGGGCTCCGGCTCGCAGAACGTGGCGACGACCATGGCCTTCGTCCGCCTGGTCAAGGACCTGGTCCGCGACAAGCAGACCGGCCGCCGCTGGGTGCCGATCGTCCCCGACGAGGCGCGCACCTTCGGCATGGAGTCGCTGTTCCCGTCCCTCGGGATCTACTCCCCCAAGGGCCAGACGTACGAGCCGGTCGACCGCGACCAGCTGATGTACTACAAGGAGGCCAAGGACGGCCAGATCCTCAACGAGGGGATCACCGAGGCCGGTTCCATGGCGGACTTCATCGCCGCGTCCACCGCGTACTCCACGCACGGTGAGGCGATGATCCCCTTCTACATCTTCTACTCGATGTTCGGCTGGCAGCGCACGGCCGACCAGATGTGGCAGCTCGGCGACCAGCTCGGCCGCGGCTTCCTCGTCGGCGCGACGGCCGGCCGTACGACCCTGACGGGCGAGGGCCTCCAGCACGCCGACGGCCACTCGCCGGTCATCGCGGCGACGAACCCGGCGGCGCTGACCTACGACCCGGCGTTCGCGTACGAGGTCGCGGCGATCGTCAAGGACGGTCTGCGCCGGATGTACGGCGAGGCGGCGCCGGGCGAGGACCCGAACGTCTTCTACTACCTGACCGTCTACAACGAGCCGCTGCCGCAGCCCGCCAAGCCGGGCGTCGCCGGGGTGGACGAGGGCATCGTCAAGGGCCTGTACCGCTTCAACACGGCCGAGTCGGCGGGGCTGTCCCCGGTGGCGAACGCCCCGCGCGTCCAGCTGCTCGGCTCCGGTACGGCGATCCACTGGGTCCTGGAGGCGCAGAAGCTCCTCGCCGAGGAGTGGGGTGTCGCGGCGGACGTCTGGTCGGCGACCTCGTGGAGCGAGCTGCGGCGGGACGCGCTGGAGGCGGATGCCGCGCTGCTGCGCGGGGAGGAGCGGACGCCGTTCGTCCGGCAGGCGTTGCAGGGTGCGCAGGGGCCGGTGCTGGCCGTCTCCGACTACATGCGCCAGGTTCCGGACCAGATCGCGCAGTGGGTCGAGCAGGACTACTCGTCGCTCGGTGCGGACGGGTTCGGGCTGTCGGACACCCGTGAGGCCGCCCGTCGTCACTTCGGCGTGGACGCGCAGTCCGTGGTCGTGGCCGCGCTCGCGCAGCTCGCCCGCCGTGGTGAGGTGCAGGCGACGGCGGTGAAGGAGGCTCGGGAGCGGTACGGGCTGTGACACCGGCGGGGCGGTGGGGGCGTTTTCCTCGCCCCCGCCGCCCCTACCCGTCCCTCCCCCAGGGGCTGCGCCCCTTCGACCCCCGTCTGCCGGCCCGGTGGGGGTTCCCGCGCAGTTCCCCGCGCCCCTGAAGAACTGGGGCTGCGCCCACTGCTTCTCAGGGGCGCCCCCGGATCCCCGGGCCCCCACGCGCCCGGCATCATGAAGGCATGCGTGCTGCTCGGCTGATCAAGATGGTGCTGCTTCTCCAGTCCCGGCCCTCCATGACCGCCGCCGAACTCGCCCGTGAACTGGAGGTGTCCGAGCGGACCGTCACCCGGGACGCCCAGGCGCTGTCGGAAGCGGGGGTGCCGGTCTACGCGGACCGGGGGCGGGCCGGTGGGTACCGGCTGATCGGCGGGTACCGCACGCGGCTCACGGGCCTGGCCCGCGGTGAGGCCGAGGCGTTGTTCCTCAGCGGTGTGCCGGGGGCGCTGCGGGAGATGGGGCTGGAGGACGCGGCCTCCGCGGCCCGGCTGAAGGTCTCGGCCGCACTGCTGCCCTCCCTGCGCGATGCCTCCCGTACGGCGTCCCAGCGGTTCCACCTCGACGCGCCGAGCTGGTTCCAGGAGCCGAGGACCCCTGAGCTGCTGCCCGCGGTGGCGGACGCCGTGTGGGACGACCGCAGGATCGTCGCGCGCTATCGCAGGGGTGACACCGAGGTCGAGCGCGCGCTGGAACCGTACGGCCTCGTCCTCAAGGCCGGTGTCTGGTACCTGTGCGCCCATGTCCCCCTCACCGGCGGCGGCACCGGCTCCTTCCGGACCTATCGCATCGAGCGTTTTCTCTCCGTCGAGGACGGCGGCGACCGCTTCGCCCGCGACGAGGAGTTCGACCTGCCGGCCTACTGGGACGCGCAGGCGGAACGGTTCGCCCGGTCGATCCTGCACACCGAGGTCGTCGTGCGGCTCTCGGCGGAGGGCGTGCGCAGACTGCCGTACGTCGTGGATCCCGTCTCCGCCCGGGACGCGCTGACGGCGGCCGGGGCGCCGGACGAACACGACCGGACCACCCTCACGCTCCGGGTCGAGTCGGAGGAGGTGGCGCACACGCAGCTCACGGCGCTGGGGGCGCAGGCCGAGGTGCTGGCGCCCGCGGGCCTGCGGGAGCGCTTCGCGGGCGACGCGCGCCGGCTCGCCGAGCTGTACGCGACCCCGTGAGGCCCTGCGGACACCGTGGCGGACATAACAATCCGCCGTTCTCCACGTGCGTCGCACCCGCCCAGGCACGATGCTGGACCCGTGATGGACGAGACGGAGTTCTGGGAGCTGGTGGACACGGCCCGCGAGGATGCCGAGGGCGACCCCGAGGACCAGGCCGACCTGCTCGTGGAACGGCTCGGCCGGCTGGACCCGGAGGCGGTGCTGGACTTCGCCCGGCACTTCGAGTCCCGCTACAACCGCGCCTACACCTGGGACCTTTGGGGCGCCGCGTGGGTGCTGCTCGACGGTGCCAGTGACGACGCGTTCGACTTCTTCCGGTGCTGGCTGATCGGTCAGGGCCGGGAGGTCTTCGAGGGCGCGGTCCACGACCCCGACTCGCTCGCCGGTCTGCTGGACGACTTCGACGACGAGATCGACGGGGACGGTGAGGAGCTGGGCTACGCCGCGGACGAGGCGTACGAGCAGCTCACCGGTGTGGTCGCCCCGGACCTCGGTATCCCGCCCCCGCCCCGCGAACCGGAGGGCACCCCGCTCGACTTCGAGGACGAGACGGCGCTCGCGGAGCGCTACCCGAAGCTCTGGGAGCGTTTCCGGGGCGAGGGCTGAGCCGGGCCGGTTCCGGCGGGGCGGGGTCTCTCAGGCCCGCGAGCCACGACCCGGCGTGCGCGGCAGGTAGGCGTACTGCTCGGTGGTGGAGGGCTGGGCGTGGTGGCGTCGTTCCTGCCCCGGGGCGGGGTGCCCGGGGGCGTGGGCCCCGTGCAGGGGCGCGGCGTTGGCGCGGTCCAGCGCGGACGCGGTGACGGCGGACGGGCCGAGCACGACGACGGCGGTCGCGCAGGCCACCGTCCAGGGGCTCCGCAGGGTCGAGGACCAGGACCTCCGCCGGTCGCGGGACGCGTCGTTCTTCGTACGGCTGCCGAGCATCTTCCCCACCACTTTCCCCATCTCCGGTCGGCGTGACATCACGAAGGTAGGGCGCGGATCTTGGAGTGGTCTGTGAGGCCCCGGCACGCTGTCTGTGAACCTGATGAGATCCGGGTCAGCGCCGGCCCTGCAGGCGGGCCGCCAGCTCCCTGATCGCGGGCAGGCGTTCCGCGAGGGCCGCGCCCGGACAGCTGGTCATGTAGCCGTCGCTGTGGCCCGCGAGGGTGGGCAGCAGGACGGTGGTGCCGGAGGCGTAGCGGCTGAGGCTGTTGCTGGAGGTGAGCCGGACGCTGCCGCGCGGGTCGGTGTCGGAGAGGCCGAGTTTCCAGGCGGCGAGGGCGGCGATCGCGTCGGTCATGGCCTGCGGGACCGGGACGCCGGCGGTGAAGGTGCCGAGGGCGGCGATGCCGGTGGTGCGGTGGTTGAAGCCCTGGGTGTGGGCGCCGGTGACGGCACGGTCGATACCGCCCGCGCGGCCCTCGTAGATGGTGCCGCAGCGGTCGACGAGGAAGTTGTAGCCGATGTCGTCCCAGTCCTTGGCGCCGGTCTGGCCGGCGTAGAGGTAGCGGATGATGCGGGGCGCGTCGGCGCAGTCGTAGCCGTTGGGCGAGTCCGTGTGGTGGATGAAGACGGCGGCGACCTCGTCGTCGTAGCGGGCGGGTGGCTGGCTGGGCGCGTCCTTCTCCAGCCAGCGGGTCCTCGGCACGATGGGCGGCCGGGGTGCCTGGTGCGGCAGCGCGGGCCGGGCCGCGGCGGGCCGGGCCGGGCGTTGCCCCGTACGGTCCACGCCGAACACCAGCATGACCAGCGCGAGGACGGCCGCCAGGCCGGGCAGGGAGGCCAGCAGCAGCAGGAGCACCCGCCGGGGCGGATCCGCACGCTCCCACGCCAGGCGCACGCGGTCACGCGACCGGCGCAGGTGCCGCCGTATTCGCGCCCCCCGCGACCTCCGGAACACACGCATGTCCCCAGAGTCACCCGGATGCGCCCCCGCCGCGATGTGGGGTGGGCCACCCGGTGGAAGCGGAAGGAACCAACGTCGTGGTCCGGGGCGTTTTCACTGTTCCAGGGCGGATGTGGCGCGGTGGTGGCCGGTTCGCGCGGACCGGCGGGGTGCCGCGGGGGCGCAGCTGATCACTGCGGCCGCCGCGCGCGTACTACAGGGTCCCTAGAGAGAGGCGGCTGGAGTGGACGTGCTCGACATCCTGCTGATGCTGGTGATCCTGGCCTACGCGGCGTCGGGTTACCGTCGCGGCCTGGTGGCGGGATGTGTGTCCCTCGCCGGTTTCGTGGGCGGTGCGGCGACCGGCGTCTGGGTGCTGCCCTGGATGATGGAGCTGGTGGAGGCGGGCACGCCCACGGCGACGGTCACGGCGGTGCTGACCGTCCTGGTGCCGGGGGTGATCGGGCACGAGCTGGCGGGCAGGCTGGCGCTGCGGCTGCGCCGGGAGATCGACCGCAGCCCGCTGCGGGTGGCCGACGGCATCGGCGGGGCGGCGGCCAACACCCTCGCCGTGCTCATCGTGGCGTGGGTGGCCGCGAGCGTCCTCGGGGCGTCCTCGTCGGCGGTGGTGACCAACTCGATCCGGAACTCGGCGCTGCTGGGCGCCGTGCAGAACACCATGCCGGACACCACCCCGGCCTGGTTCTCGGACGCCACCTCGGCGCTCACCGAGGCGGGCTTCCCGCAGGTCTTCAACCCGTTCGAGAACGAGGCGACAGCCGAGGTCGCCAAGCCCTCGGGCGACAGCGTCACCGCGGCCGCGACCGGCGCCGCCAAGCGGAGCACCGTGAAGATCGAGGGCGTCGCGGGCACCCAGGGCCGCGAGGGCAGCGGCTTCGTGTACGCCGGTGAGCATGTGATGACCAACGCCCATGTGGTGGCGGGCATCGACGACCCGAGCGTGCGCGTGGGCGGCGTGGGCAGGGCGTACGAGGCGAAGGTCGTGCTCTTCGACTCCGACAAGGACGTGGCGGTCCTCTACGTCCCGGGGCTCAAGGCCCCGCTGCTGCGCTTCGACGACAGCGCCGAGCGCGGGGACGCGTCGGTCGTGGCCGGTTATCCGGAGGACGGCGGCCTGGACCTCCAGGCGGCCACGGTCGCCAGCCGGATCGACGCGACCGGCCGGAACATCTACAACACCGACTCGGTGACCCGCGACATCTACTCCATCCGCTCCACCGTCCGCCCCGGCAACTCCGGCGGGCCCCTCCTCACCACCGACGGCCGGGTCTTCGGCGTCGTCTTCGCCCGCTCCACCTCGGACGCCGAGACGGGTTACGTCCTCACGGTCGACGAGGTCCTCCCGGACGCGAAGCGCGCGGCGAACGCGACGACCCCGGTGGACACGGGTGACCTGGTGACCTCATGACCCGATGGCCGGGCGACCTGGTGAGGTGAGGGCCGGGCGACCTGGTGAGGTGAGGGCCGGTGACGGGCGGTCGGGTCAGAGCCGACGGCCCATCAGCACGTCGTCCACGTACGCCCCGTCGAGCAGGAACTCCTCCGGCAGGATCCCCTCCACCACGAAGCCCTCGGACTCGTAGAGCCTCCTGGCCGCGGTGTTGTGGCCGAGGACCCGCAGGGTCAGCCGGCGGGCGCCGCGGCGGCGTGCCTCGTCCTGGACGGCGCGCAGCAGCGCCCGTGCGACGCCCGCCCCGCGCGCCCGGTCGGCGACGGCGAGGCCCTGGATCTGACGGACGTGCGTGTGGCAGGCGAGGCCGGAGGACAGGGCGAGGCGGACGTACCCGACGACGGTGCCGCCGAGTTCGGCGACCAGGTGGTCCCGGGGGCCGTAGCGCTCGCTGAAGAACGGCGCGTACGGCTGGGTGGGGCGTTCCTGGACGGAGTGCAGCGTGGACCAGGTGTCGCGGTCGAGTCGGCCGAGCGTGTCCTCGTCCTCCGAGGTGGCGAGGCGTATGTGCGGTGCGGGCATGGCGGCCACTGTACGACGGCCGCACCGGCGAATCGCCGCCGGATCGTGCACCCCGGACCCGCCGTCCCGCCGTGCGACGGGCAGGATGGAGACATGACCGTCGAATCGCCCGTTCCGCCCGGTTCTCGTATCGCGATCGCCGGTGCGTCCGGCCTGATCGGTTCCGCGCTGGCCCGCTCGCTCACCGAGGACGGTCACGAGGTGCTCCGGCTCGTGCGGCGGGCGCCCCGGGCGCCGGGTGAGGTGCGCTGGGACCCGGAGGCGGGGCGGGTCGACACGGCCGGCCTCGCGGGGTGCGCGGCCGTCGTCAACCTCGCCGGCGCGGGGGTCGCCTCCCGCCGCTGGACGGACGCGTACAAGGCGACGATCCGCAGGAGCCGGGTGCTCGGCACCAGGACGCTCGCCGAGGCCGCCGCCTCCCTCGACACCCCGCCGAACGTGTTGGTCAACGGCAGCGCCGTCGGCTTCTACGGCTTCACGGGCGACCGGGTCGTGGACGAGTCGGCGGAGCCGGGCTCGGAGTTCCTGTCCGGGCTGTGCGTGGAGTGGGAGGGGGCGACCGAGGCGGCGCGGGAGGCCGGGATCCGTACCGCGTTCGCCCGTACGGGGCTGGTGGTGGCGCGGGGCGGGGGCGCCTGGGGTCCGCTGTTCCCGCTGTTCAAGGCCGGGTTGGGCGGGCGGATGGGCGACGGCCGCCAGTACTGGAGCTTCATCTCCCTGCACGACGAGGTCGCGGCGCTGCGGCATCTGCTGTTCACGCCGTCGCTGTCGGGTCCGTTCAACCTGACCGCGCCGGCCCCGCGCACCAACCGTGAGATCACCGCTGCGATGGGCCGGGTGCTGCGCCGGCCCACCCTGTTCACGGTGCCCGCGCCGGCGCTGCGGCTCGCGCTCGGCGAGGTCGCGGGCGACGTGCTCGGCAGTACGCGGGCCGTTCCGACGCGGTTGCTGGAGTCGGGGTTCACGTTCACGTATCCGGAGATCGACGACGCGATCCGAGCTGCGCTCGGCTGAGGGGGCGGGTGCGTCGTCGGTGCGGGTGCGGTGTCGGGCGCGGGCCCGGTGGGGCTTCTCGCGCAGTTCCCCGCGCCCCTGAGAAGCAGGGGCTGCGCCCACTGCTTTTCACCCGGCGCAGCCGTCGCTCCTCACCCCGCGCAGCCGTCGCTTTTCGGCCCGCACAGACGTCGCTTCCCGGGCCAGCCGCCGCCTTCACCCCCACAGCCGTCGCCTTTCGGCCCACGAGGCCATCGCTTCTCACCCCGCGCAGCCGTCGCCTTTCGGCCCAGGAGGCCGGTCGCCTCTCAGGGTTGCGACGGCCCGACCCGGGTCTTTTCAGGCCCGCAAGGGCCTGGGCATTCAGGGGCGCGGGGAACCGCGCGAGAAGCCCCACCCGGCCCGCGGCCGCCCGACAACCGCCACCCCCCGAACGCCCGGCGCACACTCGCCCCGTCCATGCCCCCGTGCGAGGCCACACGCTCCTTCCCCGGTACCGGCGCCCGCCTTCACTCTCATGCCGAACTCAGGTATTTCAGAAGGATGTTGGGGGCATAACGTCCCCGCAGCCGCGCGACCTCGGGAGGGGCACGTGCTTGAGTCGGTGCACCAGTCGGCGTTCCCGGCGGACACGGAGGACGTGGACGTCATCGTGGTAGGAGCCGGTGTGGCCGGCCTCGCCGCAGCCGCACATCTGACCAGGGCGGGGCTGAGGACCACCGTCCTGGAGGCCGCCCCCGCCGTCGGCGGCCGCATGTCCACCGAGAAGATCGACGGCTTCCGCCTGGACCGGACGACGCGGCTGCTCTCCACGTCGTACCCGGAACTGCGCCGTACGCCCGGCCTGGACCGGCTCCCCCTGCGTGCGTTCGCCCCCGGCATCCTGCTGCACGCCGACGGCCGTCATCAGCGCGCCGGCGCCGCCCCGGTCCTGCGGAGCGCGAGGGGCGCACTCACGGCTGCGCGCGCCCTGGCAAGCGCCCCCAGGCTCCCCCGAAACCAGGGGCGTTCCCCGGCCCGTTCCTCGGGCACGCGGCCCGGTCGGCTGGGCGCTCCCGCCGACCAGTCCCGGCTGGCCATGGCCCTGGCCCGGCTCGCCGCGACCGCGCCCGAGCGGCTCCTCACCCGGGTGGAGGTACCGGCCGCCCAGGCACTGACGGCCCGGGGTTTCCCGCCCCGGACGATCGACGGCTTCGTACGCCCCCTGCTGGCCGCCCTGCTCGCCGACCCGGCGCTGGAGACCTCCAGCCGCTGTGCCGACCTGGCGCTGCACACCTTCGCGACGGGCCGGCTGTGCATCCCGGAGGGCGGCGCCGACACGCTTCCGGAGCTGCTCGCGGCCGCGCTGCCGCCGGGCTCGGTCCGCACGGGGGTCCAGGTCACCGCGATCAGCACGACCTCGGTGACCACGGCCCACCACGGTGAACTCACCTGCCGTGCCGTGGTGCTGGCCACCGACGCCCGGTCCGCCGCCGAACTGCTGCCCGGCCTGCGGGTGCCGAGGTTCCACCCGGTGACGGTTCTGCACCACGCCACCGACGAGCCCCCGTTGACCGAACCGGCGCTGCTCCTCGACGCCGACCGCAGCGGGCCCGTCTCGCACACGGCGGTCGTCAGCCAGGTCGACCCGAGCCGGGCGCCGGCCGGCCGCGCGCTGATCACCTCCACGGTCCTCGGCACTCCTCCGGACCCCGCGCACCTCGACGCCACGGTCCGCGCCCAACTGGCCCGCCTCTACCGGACGTCCACGACCCGCTGGGAGCTCCTCGCCGCGCACCACGTCCCCGAGGCGGTCCCCGCGATGCCCGCCCCGCACGACCTGCGCCGTCCGGTGCGCCTCCTGGCGGGCCTCTACGTCTGCGGCGACCACCGCGACACCAGCACCGTCCAGGGCGCCCTGCACTCCGCCCGACGGGCCGCACACGCCGTCCTGACCGACCTGGACATCCGCCCGTTGCTCTCCGCGGAGCCGCTGGAGACGGCCGCGTGAGGCTCCCCGGGAGACGTCTCAGGGGCGCCCGGCGCCGTGCCGGGCGCCCCTGAGACGGGTACTACGGGTACTACGGGTACTACGGGTCCTACGGGTCCTACGGGGTCGCGCGCCTACCCCAGCGCCGCCACCTTGTCCCGGTACCCCCGCACCGGGGCCGCGTCGCGGTAGGGCTCCAGGCGGCGTTCGAAGTCGCGGACGTACTCCACGGCCCGTACGGACCGCATCTCGGAGGCCTGCCCGGCGGCCTCCGCGCCCAACTGGCAGGCCTGGTCGAGCTCTCCGAGGCCCAGGCGGGCGGAGGCGAGGACGACGCGGCAGAAGAGGCGGCTGCGGGCGTAGGCCGGTGCCCGCAGCTGCAGGGAGCGCTCGGCGTGCTGGGCGGCTGCCCGGTACTGCTGGAGGTCACGGTGGCTGTGCCCGAACTCGTCGGCGAGCTGGGCCTCGTCGAAGAACCGCGCCCAGTACGGGACCTCGTCCCCGGGGCGGGCCGTCTCCAGGGCGCGTTCGGCCCGGACCAGCGCGGCGGTGGAGGCCCGCACCTCGCCGAGCACCGCGTGCCCCCGCGCCTCGACGGAGTGCAGCAGCGACTGCACCACCGGCGGCACGGCCGACCCGACGCCCTGCTGGGCGACGCGGGCGAGCTGCACGGCCTCGCGCCCATGCCCCAGATAGACCGCCTGACGGCTCATCGTGACGAGCACGTACGCCCCGTACGCCCGGTCCCCCGCCGCCTGCGCCAGCCTCAGCGCCTGCACGAAGTACCGCTGCGCGAGTCCGTGGGCGCCGATGTCGTACGAGGTCCAGCCTGCCAGCCGGGTCAGGTCGGCGGCGGCCGCGAAGAGCCGCCGGCCGACCTGCTCGCCGTAGGCGCCGCGCAGCATCGGCTCGGCCTCGTGCTCCAGGTAGCGCACGAGGGCCTGGCGGGCGTGACCGCCGCCGTACGCGTCGTCGAGGGCGCGGAACAGCTCCCCCACCGAGCGGAGGGCGGCGATGTCCCCGCCGGTGACCTTCTGGCCGGGGCCGCGCTCGGTCTGACTGCGCTGCCGGGGCACGACCGGACGGCCCTGCGGGGGGACCCGGGTCGCGCCCGGGTCACCCCGGCCCACCCGGTCGTCGGCGCGGCCGATCAGCCAGTCCCGGCTGGGGACGACCAGCCCGGCGGGCGTGAACGCGATCTTGCGGAGTTCGGCGTGGCTGCCGGAGTCCTTGCGCCACAGGCCGCCGACGATGTCGATGGCCTCCTCGGGGGTCGCGGCGAACTCCAGGCCCGCGTAGACGGGGGCGCAGGCGTCCAGGCCGAGGTCCTGGGCGGTGAGCCGGCGGCCGAGGCGGCGGGTGAACACCTCGGCGATGAGTGCGGGTGTCGTCCCCCGGGGCTGCTGACCACGCAGCCAGCGGGTGACCGACGTCTTGTCGTATCTGAGGTCGAGGCCGTGTTCGAGACCGAGCTGGTCCACACGGCGCGCTAGTCCCGCGTTCGAGAACCCCGCTTCTGCGATGAGGGCGGCGAGCTGGCGGTTGGGGGTGCGCTGCGCGGGTCGTTCCGTCATCTGCGGTGCGGTCTCCTGCCTTCCGGGTGTCGGCGGGGTTTCCCGGATTGCCTGGTGAGAAGCCTTTTGCGGCCTTGTGAACGGCGCGAATGTAGCGGAGAGTAAGCGTCCGATCGCACACTTCCGCAACCATTCATCCGATCGTGTGAGGATTTACCGCACGGCTGACGTGGTCGGCCTCCGTCACGCGCCGGCTGGGCATCTCGTACGCCCGGCGGCCGGGGCGTACGACGAGCGTCGGGCTCCGCTTCCGCGCCCTGTACGACGATCTCCGGCGCCGGCGCCCCGGACCGCTCGAACACCGCCCGGCCGCGCGGTCGTACAGTGGCTTGGGCGCGTCACGCGCCTGACAGGGCTATCGCGGTCCCGCCGCCCGGTGGTACCGCCGAGGGAGGCGCTTGCCGTGAGTGGATTGCGGTTCGTCCGCATGGGGTTCGGCGCGGAGGCCGTCGAGTACCAGGAGGCGTGGGACGAGCAGCGCCGGGTGCACGCGGCGCGCTTCGCCGACGAGGTCCCCGACACCGTGCTGCTCCTGGAGCACCCGCCGGTCTACACGGCCGGCCGGCGCACGGCCGACAACGAGCGTCCCCTCGACGGCACCCCCGTCATCGACGTCGACCGCGGCGGCAAGATCACCTGGCACGGTCCGGGGCAGCTGGTGGGCTACCCGATCCAGAAGCTTCCCCGGCCGGTGGACGTGGTGGCCCACGTACGGCGCCTGGAGGATGCCCTGATCCGTACGTGCGCGGAGTTCGGGGTGGAGACCACGCGGGTCGAGGGCCGCAGCGGGGTGTGGGTGCTCGGCGATCCGGTCGAGCAGCGGCTCGGCGGGCTCTCGCTGGACCTCGACCCCCGGATGACCGACGACGAGTTCGATCCGCGGATGAACGGGCCGGAGTACGCGCCCTCCAACGCCGGGCAGCGGCGCGAGGACCGCAAGATCGCGGCGATCGGGATCCGGGTGGCGAAGGGGGTCACGATGCATGGCTTCGCGCTCAACGTGAACCCCGACAACAAGTGGTTCGACCGGATCATCCCGTGCGGGATCCGTGACGCGGGGGTCGCCTCCCTCGCGGGGGAACTGGGCCGGGACATCGGCATCGCGGAGGTCCTTCCCGTGGTCGAGCGGCATCTGCGGGACGTGCTGGAGAACGCGGAGTTGCAGCCGCGGGTGGTTCTGCGCACAGCGGTGTAGCGGCCGGGGTTCGCGGGCGAGCGCGGGCCCGCACCCGCAAGACGCACCCCCTCGCGGGGCCGGCGCGGGGAATGGCACCGCGAAGGTGAAGGTTGCCCACCCCGGAGAGCGAGAACCGTACGGGCGTACCCTGGGGGACGCCGAAGAATCGAAGCACAGGGAGCCGATGTGTCCGCAGTCGCACCCGACGGACGCAAGATGCTGCGCCTGGAGGTCCGGAACAGCCAGACCCCCATCGAGCGCAAGCCCGAGTGGATCAAGACCCGGGCGAAAATGGGCCCCGAGTACACGAAGATGCAGAGCCTCGTGAAGAGCGAGGGCCTGCACACGGTCTGCCAGGAGGCGGGCTGCCCCAACATCTACGAGTGCTGGGAGGACCGCGAGGCCACGTTCCTCATCGGCGGCGACCAGTGCACCCGCCGCTGCGACTTCTGCCAGATCGACACCGGCAAGCCCGAGGCGCTGGACCGCGACGAGCCCCGCCGTGTCGGCGAGTCCGTGGTCACCATGGACCTGAACTACGCCACCATCACCGGCGTCGCCCGCGACGACCTGGAGGACGGCGGCGCCTGGCTGTACGCCGAGACGGTCCGCCAGATCCACCGGCAGACCGCCGAGCGTGAGACCGGCCACACCAAGGTCGAGCTGCTCGCCCCCGACTTCAACGCCGTGCCGGAGCTGCTCCAGCAGGTCTTCGAGTCCCGCCCCGAGGTCTTCGCGCACAACGTCGAGACGGTCCCGAGGATCTTCAAGCGCATCCGCCCCGGTTTCCGCTACGAGCGCTCCCTGAAGGTCATCACCGAGGCCCGCGACTACGGTCTGGTCACGAAGTCGAACCTGATCCTCGGCATGGGCGAGACCCGCGAAGAGGTCAGCGAGGCGCTGAAGCAGCTGCACGACGCCGGCTGCGAGCTGGTGACCATCACCCAGTACCTGCGGCCGAGCGTCCGCCACCACCCCGTGGAGCGCTGGGTCAAGCCGCAGGAGTTCGTCGAGCTGAAGCAGGAGGCCGACGAGATCGGCTTCTCCGGCGTGATGTCCGGCCCGCTGGTCCGCTCCTCGTACCGCGCCGGCCGCCTGTACCAGATGGCCGTCGAGAAGCGGGGCTCGTACATCGCCTCGCAGGCCGTCTGACCCCTCCACCAGCCCCTCCGCCGACCACTCCGCCAAATGGCACGCAGTGCCATCAGGTCGTGTGAATCCCAGCACAAGAGGCTACTCGCCAGTAATGGCCGATTGACCGCGGTCCTGACCGTCCTCGCAGATGAGGGCCCTGTCAGGGCCGCGTCGAGGTTTGAGGGCCCCCCATCAAGGCTTCACCCTCGTTTGACCGGTCGGTCATGCCCTGGTAACACCAATGAGTGACCCTGGTTTCACACCCGGTACAGGGCCCTAGCCAGAGCAGCCATCCCGAGGGGGGACCTCCCATGCAGGCAGCACCCGTCCGCGCCACACCGATCCCGTCGTTCACCGATGCACTGCGTGCCGTCGAGTCGCTTCTGCTGAGCAGCGGCCAGCGCACCGCCCGTCGCAACGCCTGGACCTCCGTGCTGGAGGACCGCCGCCGCGCCAAGGACCGTGTCGAGGCCGAGCGCGTCCTGGAGGCGGCCGTCTCCTCGCGCACCTCGTAGTCGGATCCCTCCGCACGACCCCGCTCGTCGCACGACCCCGTCCGCAGCACGACCGCCGGCACCGCCGCCGCCCGGCGCCGCTTCCCCGGCGCAGCCGCCGGATCCCGGTCCCCACCGGCACCGCCGTCGTCCTCGCTTCCCCGGACACGTAGACTTCGTGCCATGGCGAGGAAGGAACCCGCAGCGGACGCTGCGAACCCCGGGCGACTCAAGCAGATCGCTCTCACGTACAAGATGACCCGCAGGGCCGACAAGAAGATCGGTCTTGTACTCGCGGCTGTCGGAATCATCACCTTCGGTGTCTTCCTCGCGATCGGTTTCTTGATCGGTCACCCCATCTATCTCGGCATTCTGGGCCTCCTGCTCGCTTTCCTCGCGACGGCGATCGTCTTCGGACGGCGGGCCGAGCGCGCGGCGTTCGGGCAGATGGAGGGCCAGCCCGGCGCGGCGGCCGCGGTGCTCGACAACGTGGGCCGTGGCTGGACCACGACCCCCGCGGTGGCGATGAACCGCAGCCAGGACGTGGTGCACCGGGCCGTGGGCAAGGCCGGCATCGTCCTGATCGCCGAGGGCAACCCGAACCGGGTCAAGAGCCTGCTGGCCGCCGAGAAGCGGAAGATGGCCCGCATCGTGGCGGACGTCCCGGTGCACGACCTGGTCGTGGGCACCGGCGAGGGCCAGACCGAGCTGAAGAAGCTCCGCACGACCATGCTCAAGCTGCCGCGCGTGCTCTCCGGCCCCCAGGTGACCGCCACCAACGACCGGCTGCGCGCGATGGGCGACCTGATGAGCAACATGCCGCTCCCCAAGGGTCCGATGCCCAAGGGCATGCGCATGCCGAGGGGCGGCCCGAAGGCCCGCTGACGGGGCCGTACCGACGCGACGAGACACGTACGACGATGGGGCGCCCGGATCACTCCGGGCGCCCCATCGCCGTACGCCTCGTACGAGCCCTCGTCCCAGCGCTAGATCCGCACCTCGCGCTAGATCCGCACCTCCACCGTGCGCGCCAGCCGGTCGTGCAGGCCGCGGCCGTCGCGGTCCCAGACCAGGGCCGGGATGGCGAGGCAGAGCAGGACCGTACGGACGAGCGCGCGCCACGGGTTGACGGTGCCGACGTCCTGGGCGACCACACGGAGGCCGAAGAGGCGCTTGCCCGGGGTGAAGCCGACCGTGCCCAGGGTGAGGGCGTGGAGCAGGAAGAAGATGAGCAGGGCCCAGTTGCTCGTGGCCTGGTCGTAGCCGTCGGTGATCAGGCCGTATGCGATCAAGAGGCACAGGCCCCAGTCGACGGCGAGGGCGCCGAGACGGCGGCCGGGGCGGGCGATGGAGCCGGGTCCCTCCTCCGGCAGACCGAGCTGTTCTCCCCTGTATCCGAAGTCGACCCCGGCGTCCTCCGCCGCGCTGCGGGGGCCGGAGAGCCACGATCCGAGTGCTTGCCTCTTGTCCACGCGTCCACCGTACTGCGAGCGTTTTGCCATACGGACAGGTGGGGTGCGGGGCGGGATGTCCGGTTAACTTGTGCGAAACAAATGGGTCACGTACGAGAAATCACCCGTCCCTAGTGTCGAGAACAGCGTGTGCCACCGCACTGGCAGCACGAACGAACTACCACCCCGGCAGGTGACGTCGGGAGTAGGAGGAGCTGGATGTTCCAGAACGCCGACGAGGCCAAGAAGTACATCGCGGACGAGGACGTCAAGTTCGTCGATGTCCGCTTCTGCGACCTGCCGGGTGTGATGCAGCACTTCACGATCCCGGCCGAGGCCTTCGACCCGGCCGAGGAGCTCGCGTTCGACGGCTCCTCGATCCGCGGCTTCCAGGCCATCCACGAGTCCGACATGGCGCTCCGCGCCGACCTGTCCACCGCGCGCGTCGACCCCTTCCGCCGCGACAAGACGGTCAACATCAACTTCTTCATCCACGACCCGATCACGGGCGAGCAGTACTCCCGTGACCCGCGCAACGTGGCGAAGAAGGCCGAGGCGTACCTCGCGTCCACCGGCATCGCCGACACCGCGTACTTCGGCCCCGAGGCCGAGTTCTACGTCTTCGACAGCGTGCGCTTCAAGACCTCGGAGAACGAGTCCTTCTACCACATCGACTCCGAGGCGGGCGCCTGGAACACCGGTGCGCTGGAGGACAACCGCGGTTACAAGGTCCGCTACAAGGGCGGTTACTTCCCGACCCCGCCGGTCGACCACTTCGCCGACCTGCGTGCCGAGATCTCCCTGGAGCTGGCCAAGTCCGGCCTCCAGGTCGAGCGCCAGCACCACGAGGTGGGCACCGCCGGCCAGGCCGAGATCAACTACAAGTTCAACACGCTGCTCGCCGCGGCCGACGACCTCCAGCTCTTCAAGTACATCGTGAAGAACGTGGCCTGGCGCAACGGCAAGACCGCGACCTTCATGCCGAAGCCGATCTTCGGTGACAACGGCTCGGGCATGCACGTCCACCAGTCGCTGTGGGCGGGCGGCTCGCCGCTCTTCTACGACGAGGCCGGGTACGCGGGTCTGTCGGACATGGCCCGCTACTACATCGGCGGCATCCTCAAGCACGCCCCGTCGCTGCTGGCCTTCACCAACCCGACGGTGAACTCGTACCACCGCCTGGTTCCGGGCTTCGAGGCCCCGGTCAACCTGGTCTACTCGCAGCGCAACCGCTCCGCCGCCATGCGTATCCCGATCACGGGTTCGAACCCGAAGGCGAAGCGCGTGGAGTTCCGCGCGCCCGACTCCTCCGGCAACCCGTACCTCGCCTTCTCGGCCCTGCTCCTCGCGGGCCTGGACGGCGTCAAGAACAAGATCGAGCCGGCCGAGCCGATCGACAAGGACCTCTACGAGCTGGCGCCCGAGGAGCACGCGGGCGTCCCGCAGGTCCCGACCTCGCTCCCGGCCGTCCTCGACTCGCTGGAGCGCGACCACGAGTTCCTTCTCCAGGGCGACGTCTTCACGCCGGACCTGATCGAGACGTGGATCGACTACAAGCGCACCAACGAGATCGCCCCGCTGCAGCTGCGTCCGCACCCGCACGAGTTCGAGCTGTACTTCGACGTGTGATCGAGCCCGTGAGCCCGCGCCGTAGGCGTGCGGTTCCGGTCGGCCGCTGAGTCGTGCGACGGCGCCCCCGTTCCCGCTTTTCGGGACGGGGGCGCCGTCGTATTGTTCTGCCACAACTGTTCGATGAATGACGGGGGAGGCACGGGGATGCCCGAACAGGACGACCAGGAGCGGGAGTTCGACATCAAGTGGGCGGACGGCGCCGAGCACAAGGAGCCCTCGGCCCGGGCCCGGATGCTCGCCGCCCGCTGGAAGGAGAACCCTCCCGCGCCCCAGCCCTTCCGCGCCGACCCCGGCCCGGCCGGACCGCGCCGGTCCTCGTGGGTGTCGACGCTGATCGTCTTCGGCTGCGTGGCGGGGCTCATCGCGCTGATCGGCTACATCAACTACCGGTCGTCGTACTGAGCGGGTGTGGTGGCGCGGCCGAGGCGAGCCCCGGCCGCGCTACCTGCCGCCCTTGTCGCGGTCCTGTCGACGGGTCGCGAGCGGCCGTTCGCGGCGGTAGCGGCGCTCCCACCTCGCCTGCTGGTCACGGCGATCGCGGTACGCGCGGTAGGAGCCGGGCTGGGCCGGGCCGCCGCCTGCCGGGGAGCCCGACGAGGAGGCCGCCGAACCTCCCCCTGTGCGGCCGTGGCGGACGTACAGGTAGAGCAGGGCGACGGCGGCCAGCCAGAGGACTTGGTTGGAGAAACCCATGACGACCAGAACCGCGGTCGCCGAGAGGATCAAGGTGCCCATGACGGGACTCCTCGGGGCGTGGCGTGGGTGATGACTGTGCGGGGAAGAGTAGCCCTGGCGCCGGGAAGTGATGCCCGCCTTGCGCGGGGCCGGTGTCCGAGGGGCTTCGCTGCGCGTGTCCAGGATGATGGTGTGGCGGGTGCGAGGGCATCCCATTTATCGGGGAACGGCCGGGGTGCGTCGGGGATGCTGGGTCCATGGCATCGGATGATCATGAGTGGGCCGCGACCCGGGCATGGGTGGCCGAGCGGCTCCCGGAGGGCCGCACCGTACGGAACTGGACGGATCTGCGGGGTGGTTGGACCTCCCGGATGCGCGGGCTGACGCTCGACGACGGGACGGGGCTCGTCCTGCGGTCGTTCGTGAAACCGTTCTTCCGGCTGCACGCTCCGGGGCTGCTGAACCGTGAGGCCGAGATCCTCACGCTGCTCGCCTCGTACGACGGCATTCCCGCTCCACGCCTGCACGCCGTCGACCCGACCGCCGAACTCGCCGACCACCCCTCGCTGTTGATGTCCCTGCTGCCGGGATCGTTGCGGATGGCGCAGGACGCGGACCTGGAGGCGCGGCTGGATCTGCTCGCCGGGCAGCTCGCCCGCATCCACGCGGTCGTACCGGAGCGACGGCCCCGCACGTACCAGGCCTGGACCTCGCCCGAGCGGGTCAGCACGCCGGGCGGTGCGCTGTGGGAGCGGGCGGTGGAGGTGATCCGGCGGGAGGCACCCGCGTACGAAGGGTGCTTCCTGCACCGGGACTTCCATCCCGGGAACGTCCTCTTCACGGGTACGGGTGACGGGGCGGGCGGTGGTCTTCGGGTCAGCGGGGTCGTGGACTGGGTCGAGACCTCGTGGGGGCCGGCGGACCTCGATGTGGCGCACTGTTCGACCGCCCTGGCGTTGTTGTACGGGGTGGAGCACGGGCTCGGATTCAGGGAGCGGTACGAGGCGCGGGGCGGGCGTCGGCCGGCCGTGGACCAGGACCACGTGTACTGGCGGCTGCTGGACGCACTGGGCTACGCCCCGGACGCGGAGAAGCTCGCGGTGCCCTGGCGGGAGCTGGGGCGGACGGATCTGACGCCGGAGGTCCTGGGGGCTCGGCTGGAGGGGTACGTGGGCGGGGTGCTGGAGCGGTACGCTTGACTTGCTCTTCGCCCTGAAGGGCGAAGATTCTGGCCTTCTCGGCTGGTTGCCGTGCCGCTACGCGGCACGGTTTCCGGTCGGGAATCCGTGGCTTCCTGTTTCTTCGCGCTGTGCCGGGATCGCTCCTGGTCTTACCGGCGCTCCGCAGGCCGATACCGCCAGTCCGGCGGCCGTTTTGACGTTGATCGCGGCGTTGGTGTCCCGGTCATGGACGGCGCCGCAGGCGGCACAGGTCCATTCCCGGATGTTCAGGGGTTTAGGTCCGTCCTTGACACCGCAGGTGGAGCAGGTCTGGGAGGTCGGCTCGAACCGGCCGATCGTGACCAGGGTCCGGCCGTACCGGACCGCTTTGTACTCCAGCATGCTGACGAACGAGGACCATCCTGCGTCGTGCACGGACTTGGCCAGCCGGGTACGCGCCAGTCCTGCCACCGACAGACTTTCCACGGCGATTCCTTGGTTCTCGGAGATCAGCCGGGTGGAGATCTGGTGGTGGAACTCTTTGCGGGCGTCGGTGACCTCGGCATGGGCGCGAGCGACTTTCAAGCGGGCCTTGGCGCGGTTCTTCGATCCCTTCTGCTTGCGGGACAGTTCCCGCTGGGCCTTCTTCAGCTTCTTCTCCGCCCGGCGCAGGAACCGCGGGGAGTTGATCTTCGTGCCGTCGGACAGGACGGCGAAATGCGTCAGGCCCAAGTCGATGCCGATGTTCTGGTCGGTGTCGGGCATCCGGGTGGCATCGGCCGCGGGGTCGGTGTCGACGACGAAGGAGGCGAAGTACCGCCCGGCCGCGTCCTTGACGACGGTGACGGAAGTGGGGGTGGTGGGCAGGGTGCGGGACCACTTCACCTTCACCGCACCGATCTTCGGCAGGTCCAGACGGCCGCTGCCGGTGATCTTCCAGCGGGCGTTGGAGGTGAACCGGATCGACTGCCGGGCGTCCTTGCGGGACTTGTGCCGGGGTACGCCCAGTTTCGGGCCCTTGCGATCGCCCTTGAGGGAGGCGAAGAAATTGCGGTACGCAGTCTCGACGTCCCGCAGGGACTGCTGGAGCACCACCGCGGAGACCTCGCCCAGCCAGGACCGCTCCACCGTCTGCTTCGCCTCGGTGATCAGCCTCTTCGACAGCTCTGCGGCCTTGGGGAACGGCTGCTTGGCCGTTCTGGCCTTCTCACGGGCGCGGACCGCGTCGTTGAACACGACACGAGCACACCCGAACGCCCTCGCCAATGCCCTCTGCTGGCCGGTGTCCGGGTACAACCTGAAGGAGTACCGGAGCTGCATGACCATCACGATACATACTTGGGTTATGGGCGAGATGCAGAAGATCAGAACTGGCAGGCACTGTGCTTTCGTGATGCACGTCCACTTGGTCTTCGTGACCAAGTTCCGGCACAGCGTGTTCGCCGATGCCCACTTGAGGCGTATGGAAGAGATCATGCGGTCGGTGTGTACGGACTTCGAATGCGAGCTGGTGGAGTTCAACGGTGAGGACAACTACGTCCACCTGCTGGTGAACTTCCCGCCCAAAGTCGCCGTGACCAAACTGGTCAACTCCCTCAAGGGCGTCTCCTCCCGCCGCCTGCGCCAGGAGTTCCCCGACCTGGTACGCCACTACTGGAGGGCCAACAAGCTGTGGTCCGGCTCCTACTTCGCCGGAACGGTCGGCGGCGCCCCGCTCAGCGTGGTCAGGCAGTACATCGAACAGCAGAACCGGCCGGTGTGAACACCGTCCGGCTCCGCCGGACCTGAATCCGCGACGCTCCGCGTCGCCACCATCAGATTCGCTTCACCACCGGCCTGAAGGCCGATGCACTGCGAATGAATTCCGGTAGCCGGGCGGGGCCGGGCGCTGGGGCGTCCGATTGTCAGTGGCGTCCGGAAGGATTGCGTCGGGTGTTCCGGCGCGGTCGGCGCTCCGGATGCCGGGCGCGGTGTGAGGGTGAGGCGGTGGGCATGGCTGACGGGCGGCAGCGGTATGTCGGGGTGGCCGAGCGGCGGGTGCGGCTGGGGCTGCGGCAGCGGTTGGCCGGATCCGTGCGGGCGGCGGGGCCGGAGGAGGTGGCTGATTCCCTGGTGGCCCTGCACGGCTCGGATCCCGCGACGGTGCCGCTCGCGGTGGGCGCGCGGCTCGCCGATCCCGGGCGGACGGTGGCCGAGACCGAGCGGGCGCTGTACGTGGACCGCTCGCTGGTCCGGATGCACGGTATGCGGCACACCGTGTTCGTGTTCCCGACCGAGCTGACCGCCGTGGTGCACGCCTCGACCGGTATCACGGTCGCCGCGAGGGAGCGGGCGGCGCTGCTGAAGGACATGGCCGCGGCCGGGGCGCCGGACGCGGCCTGGCTGAAGGAGGTCGAGGAGTCGGCGCTGGCCGCGCTGGCCCGCCGGGGCCAGGCGACCGCGGCCGAACTCGCCGAGGACGAACCGAGGTTGCGGGAGCGGTTCGCGTACGCGGCCGGGAAGAGTTACGAGGGGACGCACACCGTCTCGACGCGGCTGCTGAGGGTGCTGGGGGTGGAGGGCAGGGTCGTGCGGGGGCGGCCGCTGGGCTCCTGGACGTCGAGCCAGTTCCGGTGGGCCGTGGCCCCCGCGCATCCGGAGCTGGATGTGGCGCAGGCCCAGGCGTCCCTGCTGGGCCGGTGGTTGGCGGCCTGCGGCCCGGCGACCGAGGCGGATCTGAAGTGGTGGACGGGGTGGCGTGTCACCGAGGTCCGCCGGGCGCTGGCGGCGATCGCGGCGCGAGTCGTGGCGCTGGACGAGGGGACGGGGTATGTGACCGCCGAGGACGAGGAGCCGGTTTCCGACCCCGGCGAGCCCTGGGCCGCCCTTGTGCCCGCCCTCGATCCGACGGCGATGGGCTGGCGGCAACGCGACTGGTATCTCGCCCCCGAACTCCGGCCGGCCCTGTTCGACTACAGCGGCAACGTCGGGCCGACGGTGTGGTGGAACGGCCGGGTGATCGGCGGCTGGGCCCAGCGGTCCGACGGGGAGGTCGTGTGGCGGCTGCTCGACACGGAGGGGGTGGGGCGGGAGGCCGAGACGGCGATCCGTGCGGAGGCTGCGCGGCTGCGGGGGTGGGTGGGTGACACCCGGGTCACACCGCGCTTTCGGACGCCGCTGGAGAAGGAATTGATGTGATGCGGGTGCGCGGGCCGGGGTGGGGGGGCTGTTCGTACGTTGGTGGGGGCGGGTGCGTCGGAGAGGGCGGGTGCGTCGGAGAGGGCGGATGCGATGCGTCGGCGGGTGCGGGTGCGTCGTGGTTGCTCTCGCAGTTCCCCGCGCTCCTGAAAAGCAGGGGCTGCGCCACCACCCACGGACGAAACCCGGCCCTCCCCCGCCCACACAAAGCGCCGGGTACCCCAGAAGCAGGGGGCACCCGGCAACCGGCTCACTCCGAGGGGCACTGCTTCCAGGCCAGGTGATAGATCGTGCTGATGTCACCGTCCGTCGAGTCCATGGTCATGAAACTCGTGCTGCTGGCCGGCGACGACCCCCGGTTGACCCTCAGCTCGGTGTTGATGTTGAAGTTGCGCTCCATCCCACAGGGCGCCCACACCAGCTGGGCCCAGTCGGTCTCGTCCGTGGCCTGCCAGTTGTCCTCCTTCGGGCCGCTGAACGTGTGGGTCCTGGAGGCCGTGTCCGGGGAGCCCTGGAAGTAGTACGAGGCCTTCTCGACGCCGCTCGCGCCGCGCGCGAGAGAGGCGAAGCCGCGGTAGTCGACGCTGGCGATGGCGTAGGTGAAGCCACCGGGCACATGGACGATCAGGTTGAGCTGGCAGTTCTTGCGGAACGCGGTGGACGGGGCGCCACCGCCGACCTGGGCGAGGTAGTCGCTGTAGGTCACCGTGAACGCGGTGTTGTCCGGTGAGACGGCGACCGCGGCCGTGCCCTGGGGACAGCCGGAGCCGTTCACCGTGGCGACCTTGATGATGATCTTGTCCGGGGGCGGGTCCTCGAAGGGGGACTCGGCCTGCGCGGGAAGCGCACTGGCGAACAGGGCGGCTACGGCGCCGCCCAGGAGGAGACCACGAACCATGGGGGGTTCTCCCATCAGAGTCATGCACATGTCAATAGACAGGTGCGAGAACCCCACGGCCTGCGACGCCACGGACCGCGCGAGCGCAGTCTGTGAAACAGCTGTGAAGACCGGGGGGCGACCGCATCGTATGGAGCCCGGACGGGCAGGGCTAGAGCGATCTCCGGCCAACCCTGGCGGCCGGAGATCGCCCATTCCCGGTGAACCCCTCGGCTTTCCTCGGCGGATCGACGGGGCGGTCGCGCGGTACACCGCGCCGACCGCCCCCACCGCACTAGCGGCTGTAGCGCATCAGCGCCCGCACCATGTGGCACGTGGTGTCCGACGGCGGATGCACGCCGATGACCTCCGCCGTGCTCCGGATCGTCTCGTTGCGCGCCTGGTTCGGCATGTGGACGCCGGAGTCGAGCAGGGCGATCGCGAGGCGCATGGCCTTCAGGCGCCGGTTGTGGGTGATGTACCACTCACGCGGACGGCCCGGCGGGAGCGTGTGCTTGACCACCGGCTCGTACGGGAGATCGAGCAGGACGGGATGCTGGACGGTCGACTGGGTGGGCAGCGGCTTGGACTTCAGTGCGGCAGCGGGCACGGACATCCTCCTGTCGCGGTCTGGGCACCGCCGGAATCCCCCGTCGGCAACCCTCGAACACTGCTTCTATTTTACTACTCCGCACTGACAATCGCCCCTGGCCAGAAGGCATCTGAGGGGTCCTGTGGCGCAGGTGGAACACGAGTTTTCGCGACCGGTTGACTACCGTGGGCGGCATGGAGATCTGGATCAATCCGGCCTGTTCCAAGTGCCGCAGCGCGCTCAGCCTGCTCGACGCCGAGGGTGCCGACTACACCGTCCGCCGCTACCTGGAGGACATCCCGAGCGAGGACGAGATCCGCGCCGTACTCGACCGGCTCGGGCTCGAACCGTGGGACGTCACCCGCACCCAGGAGGCCGCCGCCAAGGAGCTGGGCCTCAAGGGGTGGGCGCGGGACGCGGGTTCGCGCGACCGCTGGGTCACGGCACTCGCCGAGCACCCGGGGCTCATCCAACGGCCCATCATCACCGCCGAGGACGGCACGGCGGTGGTGGCCCGCACGGAGGAGGCGGTACGGGACGCTCTGTCCAGGTAACAGGTGGCCCGGTCGCCCCGGCTCTCAACCGTGGCGTGACGTGCGTCACTTGAGGGTTTGCTGTGACCGTTGAGTAGCTTCGTTCGACATCTCGTACGTAGCGGCGTACTCGTCCGATCCGGTGGCCGATCCGAAGGCCCGCCGGGAACAGGAGGCGCGCATGTCGCGTAGGAGAACGCTCGGCACGAAGAAGAAGGTCGCGCTGTTCGTGACCGCGGCGGCGGTGGCGGGAGGCGGGGCCTTCGCCATGGCGACCACGTCGAACGCGGCGCAGACCGCGGCGGATTCCAGTGTCTGTCAGGGGCTGGCCACCGCGCTCGGCAACAACGAGCGGTTCATCGCGGACCAGAAGGCGAAGCCCGACGCCCAGTCGGCGGCGCGGATCGCCAACCGCGAGGCGGTCATCGCCCAGATCAAGGTCCAGCAGGGCGCGTCGGACTGCGTGGTCGGGGAGTCGGCTCAGGGCTCCCAGGCCGCACCGCCCGCACAGCCGTCCGCGCCGACCACGCAGACCGGGGGGTCGGCTCAGGACCCCCAGGGCGACGAGGCGGCCGGGAACACGGGCGGCGGCGCGGGGAACACGGGCGGCGCGGGTGACACCGGCAACGCCGGGGCCGGCCAGCAGGTCTGCAACGGCTCCACCGTCACCCTCTCCGGCGAGGGCGGCGCCCCGGCCGCGTCCAGCAACCAGTTCCCGGCCGGCACGAAGCTGCGGGTGACCAACCTGGACAACAACAAGTCCACGACCGTCGAGGTCACCTCGGTCTCCGGCAGTTGTGCCCTGCTGAACAACGCCGCCTTCGAACAGGTCCGGGAACCCGGCAAGTTCCTGATCCGCCGCGCGCTGATCGAGAAGGTGGGGTGACGCCGGTCCGGGCGGCGGCGTGAGCCCGCTCGTAACGGTGAGGTGAAGAGAGGGCGACCGCACTCCGGGAGGCCGGCCACCGCGCACAGCGATGGCCGGCCTCGTCCGCGGGTACGGCCAGTGGGTACGACCAGCGCGTACGACCAACACGTCCGCCGGGACGTGAGTCGCGCCACAGCGACTCCAGGTAACACGGGGTTCACATTCGAGCAACGGCCGGGAAATCGCGTGTTGACAGGCTGCGCGGCATCAGCGCGGCGTTTCAGTGCCGCAGCGCCGCAGCACCCGCACATGCGCCTAGTGACCCACCCCGAAGGATGTGTCCCGTGACCTTCAAGGCTGAGTACATCTGGATCGACGGCACCGAGCCGACGGCCAAGCTCCGCTCGAAGACGAAGATCTTCGCCGACGACGCCAAGGGTGCGGAGCTGCCGATCTGGGGCTTCGACGGGTCTTCCACGAACCAGGCCGAGGGGCACTCCTCGGACCGCGTGCTCCAGCCTGTCTTCTCCTGCCCGGACCCGATCCGCGGCGGCGACGACATCCTCGTGCTCTGCGAGGTCCTCAACATCGACATGACGCCGCACGAGTCCAACACCCGTGCCGCGCTGCGCGAGGTGGCCGAGAAGTTCACCGCCCAGGAGCCGATCTTCGGCATCGAGCAGGAGTACACCTTCTTCGACGGCGAGCGCCCGCTCGGCTTCCCGATCGGCGGCTTCCCGGCCCCCCAGGGCGGCTACTACTGCGGTGTCGGCGCCGACGAGATCTTCGGCCGTGACATCGTCGAGGCCCACCTGGAGAACTGCCTGAAGGCCGGTCTCGCCATCTCCGGCATCAACGCCGAGGTCATGCCCGGCCAGTGGGAGTTCCAGGTCGGACCGGTCCCCCCGCTGGAGGTCTCCGACCACCTGTGGGTGGCCCGCTGGCTGCTCTACCGCACCGCCGAGGACTTCGACGTCTCCGCGACGCTGGACCCGAAGCCCGTCAAGGGCGACTGGAACGGCGCCGGCGCGCACACCAACTTCTCCACGAAGGCGATGCGCGAGGGCTACGAGGCGATCATCACCGCGTGCGAGTCGCTGGGCGAGGGCTCGAAGCCGCTCGACCACGTCAAGAACTACGGCGCCGGCATCGACGACCGCCTGACCGGTCTGCACGAGACCGCCCCGTGGAACGAGTACTCCTACGGTGTCTCCAACCGTGGCGCCTCGGTCCGTATCCCGTGGCAGGTCGAGAAGGACGGCAAGGGCTACATCGAGGACCGCCGCCCGAACGCCAACGTCGACCCGTATGTCGTGACGCGGCTGATCGTCGACACCTGCTGCACCGCGCTCGACAAGGCCGGCCAGGTCTGATCCGTCCGGGCCGCACGGGCCCGAGCTTCGCCGAAGGGCGTCCACCGAACCGGTGGGCGCCCTTCGGCGTCCCCGGCCCGCCCAGGACCGGGCCGGGGCGCACGGGTGCGTGACGGCAGCGACGTGGGTGTGATGTCAAAGAAGCGTCCAAGCAGTGAGAGGAGGCTCCTGCGACGGGCGTGTGTCTGCTTCAATGAACCCATGGCCGGCTTCCAGAATCGACGCGTGACGGGTCGCCATGACCTGGAGCCCTTCTGGCCTTCCCGTCAGCACCACGACTTCGACCGGGTGTGTTGCCGCGCGACGAACGCGCCGGCCCTCTAAAGCCGTACACCCCGGCCTTCGGTCGGCGCGGAACGACGTACGTCCCTCGGCGCGGCCGGCCACGAGCTCGGTCGCCGAGGTCTCCCGGACGAACCTCTCGCGCGAAAGAGCTGACCTCTCATGGCGAACACCCGTTCTCTGTCGACCGCCGCCCCGCTGACCTCCGCGCCGGGCGCCGCGCCCGTCGCCGTCCCCGCGTCCGGCGCCTCCCCCCGGCACCGGCTGCGAGCCGTGGGCCGGGACGAGGTCGTGGACATCACGGACTTCCTGCCGCCGGGCGCCACCTGGCTCCCCGCCCCCCAGCACACCCTGCCCTCGCTTCCGGGCCGGCCGCCGATGGTCGGCTACCTGGTGCTCCTGCCGGCCGACCAGCAGCCGCCGGTGCCGCCGTTCGCCGTCCCGGACGAGCGCCCTCTCGACCACGCGGGCGCCGCCGCGGGTCCCGTCTCCGGTTCCGGTTCCGGTTCCGGTTCCGTCGGGGCCGGGGACGAACTGGTCCGCGTCGACACCGTGCAGCGCACGGCCGAGGTCGGCGGGCGGCCGCTCGACCTCACCTATCTGGAGTTCGAGCTCCTCGCCCATCTCGTCGCGCACCCCAACCGGGTGCACACCCGCGACCAGTTGGTCACCACGGTGTGGGGCTACGGGCATGTGGGCGACGGGCGGACGGTCGACGTCCACATCGCCCGGCTGCGCCGCAAGCTCGGTGCGGAATTCCGCCAGGCGATCCAGACGGTACGGCGGGTCGGGTACAAGTACACGCCTCCGCTGGCCCGTTGACGGCCACCGCGCTCGTCGCGGGGCCGATCCTCTGAAAGCGGATCTCCCGAGAGGATCTTCCGAGAGCGGATCTTCCGAGAGCAGATTCCCGTTCCGTACCGGCCGTCCGGCGGGCAGAGTCGGCGGTATGAGACTTCTGATGCTGGGTGGTACGGAGTTCGTGGGCCGCGCCGTCGTGGAGGCGGCACTGGCCCGCGGCTGGGAGGTGACCGTCTTCCACCGGGGACGGCACGCGCCCGTGGCCGGGGTGCGGTCGCTGCTGGGCGACCGCACCGCGCCGGACGGGCTCACGGCGCTCGCCGACGCCCGCGCCGGCGGGGGCGGGGGCGGGTGGGACGTCGTCGTCGACACCTGGTCGGCGGCACCGCGAGCCGTGCGGGACACCGCGCGCCTGCTGTCCGGCGTGGCCGAACGGTATGTGTACGTGTCGAGTTGCTCGGTGTACGCCTGGCCACCGGCCGCCGGGTACGACGAGCGGGCACCCCTGGTGGACGGCGCGTCGCCGGACGCCGACGGGACGGACTACGCCCGCGACAAGCGGGGCGGGGAACTGGCGGCGGTCGAGGCGTTCGGCGCCGACCGCTCGCTCCTCGTACGCAGCGGGCTGATCCTCGGGCCGTACGAGAACATCGGCCGGCTGCCCTGGTGGCTCACCCGGGTCGCCCGGGGCGGACCGGTCCTGGCGCCCGGCCCCCGCGACCTCCCCCTCCAGTACGTCGACGTCCGCGACCTCGCCGCCTGGATCCTCGGGGCTGCGGAACAGGGGGCGAGCGGCGCGTACAACCTGATCGGTCCCACGGGCACGACCACGATGGGCGAACTGCTGGACGCCTGTGTGCGGGTGACCGGCGGTTCGGCCGAACTCCGCTGGACGTCACCGGAGTTGATCCTCGACGCCGGGATCGAGCCGTGGACGCAGCTGCCGGTGTGGGTGCCCGGGGGGAGCGACCTGCACGACGCGCTGCACCGGGCGGACGTGTCCCGGGCCCTGCGGGACGGGCTGCGTTGCCGGGGTGTGGAGGAGACCGTACGGGACACTTGGGAGTGGCTGACGGAACTCGGCGGAGTCGCGCCGCGACGACCGGACCGGCCGGCGGTGGGACTGGACGCCTCGGTGGAGGCGAAGCTGCTGGGGCTCTAGCCGGGCAAACCGGCATGGGGACGGCGGTTCTCGCGCACCTTGGCCAGAGCCGCCGAAACCCCCCTTTCACGGGCTCCGCCAGGCCCCCTCGCCATGTACACGCCGTAGGGGATCGACAACTCCCGGTGCCGTGTGGGGTGTTGAAACCAGTTTGTCCCACGAATCTCTCATCAATTTCTGAGTCACCTGAACACTCCTGGGACGCACCGCGTACTTGATGGAGCCGCTTCACTCCTGTCGGGCGCCTCGATAGCCCCGCAAGGAAGTCAGAGGAGTTCCATGGGACGCAACACACGCAAACGACGTTCGCCGCTGGCCGTTCGGGCCATTGCCGCATCCGCGGCGCTCGCGGTCGCGGGCGGCGGCCTGGTCTGGGCGAACTTCTACGCCTCAGCGGGCGAGTCGAAGTCCAAGCCCAACGCGACGCTGGCGGCCGCCCAGGTGGCCACCATCGCCTGCCCGGACGTCGGCCAGAAGCTGACGAACGTGCCGAAGAAGGCGCGCGCGGGTGTCGCCAAGGAGCTGGCGCTGCTGGACCGGCAGATCACCGAGGCGTACAAGCGCCTGGCTGACACGCGCCAGGCGCAGGCAGGCGACACCAACTTCGTCAACAACGCCATTCTCGGCCCGCTGAAGTCCAAGCGGACGGCCACCATCGACCGGATCGCCATCAACATCCGGCGCGTGGGCGGCCAGGCTCCGCAGGGCATGGCGCAGCTCGCGGCCTGCCAGGGCAAGGGTGACCAGGCTCAGACCAACGCCGGCGGGGGCCAGGGTCAGAACCAGGGTGGCCAGAACCAGGGCGGCCAGGGTCAGAACCAGGG
Source organism: Streptomyces bottropensis ATCC 25435 (assembly GCF_000383595.1). Lineage (NCBI taxonomy): Bacteria > Bacillati > Actinomycetota > Actinomycetes > Kitasatosporales > Streptomycetaceae > Streptomyces > Streptomyces bottropensis. Next base: position 6,781,616 of record NZ_KB911581.1, read on the forward strand.
CGGCCAGAACCAGGGCGGCCAGGGTCAGAACCAGGGCGGCCAGAACCAGGGCGGCCAGAACGGCGGCCAGGGTCAGGGTGGCAACGGCCAGGGCGGCAACGGCCCGGTCGCGGGCGACTTCATCAACATCAACCAGGTCCAGCCCAACGGTGGCCCCAAGGGCGTGAACGGCAACGGTCTCGCCGCCAACGGCAACGGCGGCTCGCGGGGCACCTTCACCACGAGCTGTGGCGTCAACAAGAACGAGCTGCGCAACTCGGACAACGTGATCGTCGCCCCGGGTGTCAGCAACGGCGCCCAGCACCAGCACGACTACGTGGGCAACCAGAGCAACAACGCCTTCGCGAGCGACCAGGACCTGGCCAACGCGCAGACCTCCTGCCAGAACCAGGGCGACAAGTCGTCGTACTTCTGGCCGGTCATCCGCATCCAGGACGGCTCGAACGACATCGACGCCAACAAGCCCGGCGGCGGCGCGGACAAGAACGTCGGCAAGATCGTCGAGCCGAGCCAGGCTCAGCTGAAGTTCGTCGGCAACAAGCGTGGCCCCGTCGTCGCGATGCCGCAGGCACTGCGCATCATCACCGGTGACGCCAAGGCCTTCGTGAACGGCCTGAACAACGCCAACACCAACTGGAGCTGCACCGGCTTCGAGGACCGTGTGGTGACGGACAAGTACCCGATCTGCCCGCAAGGCAGCTCCGTGGTGCGGACGTCCTTCTTCCAGAGCTGCTGGGACGGCAAGAACATCGACAGCGCCAACCACCGCACGCACGTCGACTTCGTCGAGGCGGACGGCAGCTGCTCGAACGGCTTCCAGGCCATCCCCCAGCTCCAGGTCCGCCTGGTCTACAACGTCCCGGCCCCGCAGATCCAGAACGGCCAGGTCGTGCAGCCCTACGCGGTCGACTCCTTCCCGGAGAACCTGCACAAGCCGATCACCGACCACAACGACTTCATCAACTTCTTCAACCAGCAGACGATGAACAAGATGGTCCAGTGCATCAACAACGGCCAGAACTGCAAGTAGTGCCCGAGCGCTTCTGAGCCACAGACGAAAGCCGGCGGTGGGATCTCCCACCGCCGGCTTTCGTCTTTCCCGATCCCCGGCCCCTCGCTTCCCGCTTCGACGTTTCCGGGAGCGGGGCCGGCGCGGTCAGCCGCTGTGGCTGCCGTCGTTGTGGCTACCACCGGGGTTCATGTGCGCGGACCCTTCCTGCATCTCCCCGCCGAGGGTGCCCTGCAGCCCGCCCACGGTCTTCTTCTGGCCGACGGCGACCCACTTGCGGCCGACGAGGTAGTAGCCGCCGTAGTCCTTGGCGCCGGCGAGCCACTCCGCCTGGCCCCGGTCGGTGGCGAAGGTCGCGAGGACGAACTTGCCGTCGAAGTCGCCGTCCTTGTTGGTGCACAGGGCCTGACGGATGGTGTCCGCGTCCGTCTGCATGTCCGGCTTGCAGCCCACCTCGCCCGCGATGTGCTCCAGCGTCCCCGTCGCCGTCTTCGGGACGGCCGCCTCGGCGTCGTCGCCCGCGCCGCAGCCGGTCAGCGCCAGCAGGGCGGCGACCGCGCCGGCCGCGGTTCCCGCAAGCCTCTTCCTCGTCATACTCATCCGTACCTCCGGGTCCGTTCAGGCGACGTGAACGCGCCAGCTCCGTGCGCACCGTTGTTCACGGACGGTCGCCCCGTTAGCGTGCCGCCACTGTCGACACAGGGGGCACACAGACATGAACAGTCCGTCGCGACGCATGGTGCTGGGCTCGGCCGGTGTCATCGGCCTCGGGACCCACCTGCGGTGGTCGGCCCCGGCCCACGCCGCTGAGAGCCCTGGCGAGGGCCCCGCCTTCGATACGGCTCCCGCGCGCTCGGCGCTCAATCGGCTGCTGCCCGGTCATGCCGGACAGTTCCGGCTCAGTCTGCTCGACCGGAGCGGCACGGTCGACCGGTTCCGTGTCACAGGCACCAAGAGAGACATCCAGGTCCAGGCCACCACACCGGCCACTCTCCTCATGGGCGTCCACTGGTACCTGAAGTACGTCTGCGGGGCCCACCTGGCCTGGAACGGCAGCCAACTGGACCTGCCGAGCCGCCTTCCCGCCCCCGCCCGCCCCCTGGAGGGTTCCACCGCCCTCCCCCATCGCTTCGCCCTGAACGACACCAACGACGGATACACCGCCCCGTACGCGGACTGGCCGTACTGGGAACACCAGATCGACCTCCTGGCGGCGCACGGCTGCAACGAGGTGCTGGTCATCGCGGGGATGGAGGCCGTCTACCACCGGCTGCTGAAGGACTTCGGCTACTCCGACGAGGAGTCCCGCGCCTGGCTCCCCGCCCCCTCCCACCAGCCCTGGTGGCTGCTGCAGAACCTCTCCGGGTACGGCGGCCCGCTCTCCCCACAGCTGATCGCCCGCCGGGCCGGCCTCGGCCGGCGCATCACCGACCGCCTGCGCGAGCTGGGCATGTCCCCGGTGCTTCCCGGCTACTACGGGCACGTCCCCAAGCAGTTCGTCGAGCGCAACGGCGGTGACGCGCACGTCGTGCCGCAGGGCCTCTGGCACGGCTTCGAGCGCCCCGACTGGCTCGATCCGCGCACCGACTCCTTCGCCCGGGTCGCCGCCTCCTTCTACGGTCATGTGCGGGACGTGTTCGGCGCGGCGGCCCACTTCAAGATGGACCTCCTGCACGAGGGCGGCACCGCGGGCGACGTGCCCGTCCCCGACGCGGCGCGGGGCGTCGAACGTGCGCTCCACAAGGCCCACCCGGACGCCATCTGGGTGATCCTCGGCTGGCAGGAGAACCCGCTGCCGGAGCTGCTGGACGCCATCGACCGGTCGAGAATGCTGATCGTCGACGGCGTCTCCGACCGCTACGCCAGTGTCACCGACCGCGAACGCGACTGGGGCGGCACCCCGTACTGCTTCGGCACGATCCCCAACTTCGGCGGCCGGACGACCATCGGGGCCCGCGCGCACCTGTGGACCGACAAGTTCTTCGCCTGGCGGGACAAGCCCGACAGCGCACTGGTGGGCACGGCGTACATGCCGGAGGCCACCGACCGCGACCCGGCGGCCTTCGAGCTCTTCTCCGAACTGGCCTGGACACCGGGGAAGATCGACCGGGCCGCCTGGTTCTCCGCGTACGCCGACTTCCGCTACGGCGGCCGCGACGACGCGGCGCGCGCGGCCTGGCGGGCGCTGCACGAGACCGCCTACCAGCAGCGGGCCGTGGAGCGCAGCGACCCGCACGACTCGCTGTTCTGCGCCCGCCCGGACCTCGCCGCGGACCGCGCCGCCGAGTACGCGCCGCGCACGCTGACCTACGACCCCGGCCGCTTCGACGCGGCCTTCGCCGGGCTGCTGGACGTGGCGGGCGGGCGGCGCCGCAATCCGGCGTACCGGTACGACGTGGTGGACCTGGCACGGCAGGCGCTCGCGCACCGGAGCCGCCAGTACCTGCCGCAGCTGCGGGCGGCCCACCGGCGCAAGGACCTCACGACGTTCCGCGCGCTGTCCACGCTCTGGCTGCGGCTGATGCGGCTGTCCGACGAGGTCACGGGCACGGACGGGGCGTTCCTGCTGGGGCCGTGGGTGAACGACGCGCGGCTGCTGGCGACGGACGACGCCGAGCGGGCGGAGTTCGAGCGGACGGCGAAGGTCCTGATCACGGTGTGGGGAGGGCGCGCCACCTCCGACACGGGGGATCTGCACGAGTACGGCAACCGGGAGTGGAACGGCCTGATGGCCGACTTCTACGTTCCGCGCTGGCAGAAGTGGCTGGACGCCCTGGAGGACGCGCTCGCGACGGGGACCGCTCCGGCGGCCGTGGACTGGTTCGCGTTCGAGGAGCCGTGGACCCGGGAGCGCAAGGACTATCCGCTGCGGCCGGTGGGCGACGCGTACCGGACGGCGGCGCGGGTGCGGGACGTGCTGGCGCGGGCGCCGTACCAGGGGACCCTGACCGTCACCGCGGAGCCGCCGGTGCTGCCGCCCGGCGGGAGCGCGCGGCTGTCGGCGGTCTTCCGCAACGTCAACGGGCTGCGGGACACCGGGCGGGTGGACTTCGCGCTCGGCGGCTTCGCCGGTACGGCCGAGCCGGAGGGGCCGACATCGTTGCCGGGCGTCGCGGCGGCGGGGTCGGGGACGGTCCGCTGGCGCGCGGACACGCCGGGTGCGCCGCTCGACCGGCCGCTACGGCCGCTGCCCTACACGGTCACGGTCGTGTACGGGCCCCGGGGCGAGGACCGGGTCGAGGGGCGCTTCGACGGGACGCTGTTCGAGGCGGGGGCGCTCGATGCGGGGTGGCGCACCTACACGAACAACGGGGCCGTCTTCGGGCAGCTCGGGGGCCGTTTCGCGATCGACGGTGCCGGGGCGGACCTGTGGCGGGGGACGTCGGAGTTCGGCACGGTCTATCGGGCGGGGGCCTTCCGGGACGGTACGTCCGTGACGCTCCGGGTCGACTCCCAGGCGGCGACCGGGAACTGGGCGCGGGCGGGGATCGTGGTGCGCGACGTGCTCGGTGAGGCCGGGTCGAAGGGCTTCGTGAATCTGGCGGTCACTCCGGCCAACGGGGTGGTGCTGTCGTACGACAGCTCGGGCGACGGGACGCTCGACACGTACCGGCGGATCACGGGGGTGAGGGCGCCGGTGGTGCTGCGGTTGAGCCGGGTGGGGACGGGGGCGTACGTGGGTGAGTGCTCCGTCGACGAGGGGGCGACCTGGCGGGTGGTGGCGTCGGTGAGTGTGCCGGGGGCGGCGGGTGGGGGGCAGGACGTGGGGATGTTCATGAGCGCGACGAACGGGGGGAGCGGGGCGAGGGGCCTGGTCGAGTTCAGCGGGTGGTCGCTGACGTGACAGACACGGCCCTGTCGCCCCTGAGAAGCAGTGGGCGCAGCCCCTGCTTCTCAGGGGCGCGGGGAACTGCGCGAGCAACCCCCACCGGGCCGCGCCCGGACGACGCACCCCACCCCCCAGCCGCCCCACCCGGCGGAGCGCTGCGGTGACCATCCGACCATTCGCTCGTTCTGCTGAACGTGCAGTCACAGGATGTCGCCCCGCGCCGCCCCGCATCGTCCCGCGCCCAGGAGTCGGTCGTGGACGTCGAGCAGGCGGAGGCCGCGCTCGTCGAGCACTATCCGCGTCTGGTCCGGCTGGCCTATCTGACGTTGCCGTCGAGCCTGGGCCGCAACCGCCGGGTGCTGACGGCACACGCGCTGGCCCAGCGGGCCCTGCCGAGGAGCCGCAGGTCGACGTCTCTCATCCCGGCGCAGGCGACGGGCGCCGACCGGGAGCGCGACCCCGGGTACGCCTTCGTCCGGCTCCAGGTCGTCCGCACCGCCCTGCAGGCGGGCCTGCCCCTGAGGCGGACGGTGTGGCCGAAGCGGTCCCAACTGCCGCCTCTGCTGCCGCGGGTGTGGGGCCTGCGGCTGTTCCCCCGCTCCGGAGGCGCCGACGAGATGGCCCTGGACCAGCGGCTGTCGGCGCTCTCCTCGCCGGGGCGCGCCGCCTACGTCCTGCGGGGCCTGGAGCGGCTCCCCGACGCGGTGATCACATCGCTCCTGGAGGAGGCGGGCGTCGACGCCCCGGCCGCCGCGCTGAAGGAGGCCGACTCGGTGCCGGCGCAGCAGTACGCGCTGCTCTCCTCCCCCGAGTACGACCCCTGTTCGCTGCACGCCCGCCCCACCGATCTGATGCGCCGCCGCCAGCACACGAGGGCGGCGCTGGCCGCGACGGCCGCCGTGGTCGTGAGCGCGGCGCTGCTCGGGCTGCCCGGTGAGAGCTGGGGACCCGACGGCGCGGCGGCGCCCTCGTACGCGCGGAACCCGGCGGCCCAGGCCGCCCTCGACCCGGGGCAGCTGACGACGGCGACGGCCACGGCGTGGCGGGCGACGGGGCGCACCGACTTCACCACCTGGCCCGCGCGCGGCGCTCTCGTCAAGGACAGAGCCCTGCTGCGGCGCGCCCTCGCGGTCTGGGCCCGCCCCGGCGAGTCCGTGCAGGTCTCGGTCACCCTCGGCACCCAGGCCGGGCCCCCGCCAGGCCCGCCGCAGCTGCTGTACGCGGGCCAGGTCGACAACCTCCGGGTCGTCCTGCTGCACGACGGTCTGCGGATCGCCCGGTACGCCGAGCCGCTCGACGACCCGGGCATGGCCGCCCTCGACCTGACCCGGGCCGACGGGGCGACCGGCGCCGGCGCGAGCGCCCTGGTCCTCGGCCGGTCCGACGGCAACGTCCGCTATCTGACGGCCCCTTGGGTGCGTGAGGCGGCCGTACGGGATCTGGCGAGGCCCGGCGCCCGGGTGCGTACGCTCGCGCTGGCGAAGGACGGGACGACGGCGCCGTTCGCCAGCCCGGCGGTGCGGACCGGGGAGTGCCGGTCGTGGGACGTGCTGCGGCTCACCGATGCCTCGGGGGGTACGCGGCTGCTGACCGATCTGCTGGAGGTGACGCCGGCGCACCTCACGATCGGGCGCCCGTCGGCCGCCTCGACCAGGCGTGACGCGTCCGCCGCTCCGGGGGTCTGGGCGCCGTTCGCCTGCTCGCTGGCCGCCGTGCGGTCACAAGGTGTGCGGTCCGTGAACGCCTGGCGGTTCGCCCGTCAGCCGCTGCCCGACGGCAGCGGCACGGCCGACTGGGTGTGCACCCGCACCGAGACCTGGCGGGGCGCGGGAACCCGGGCGATGACCCAGTTCGACACCCCGGCCGGCGCGTACGTCACGGCCGCCGCCGACGAGGTCCCGGCCTGTGGCCCTGCCGACCCGCACGTCCTCGCGGCCGGTCCCTGGAAGTCGGCGACCGGCGACTCGTACCTGCTCGCCGCCGGTGCCAGGGACACCGTCTCCGTCGAACTGAGCGGCGGGGTGAGCGGTTCGGCGCCGGGCAACCTGCTCGCCGTACCGGCGGGGGACGGTGTGCGGGCCGAGTTGAAGGGCACGCTGGCGAACGGCCGGGAGATCAGCGGACTGCAGCCAGCCCGGTGAGCGCCCGCGCGTCGAACGCCCTGACGGAATCTCGCCCATGGCGGGCTGGAATCAATCGGTAGAGTGTTCGTATGCGAACCGGTGCGCGCCACAGGATGAGTGTGGAGGAGCGGCGGCAGCAGTTGATCGGGGTGGCCCTCGAACTGTTCAGCCGGCGCCCGCCCGACGAGGTCTCCCTCGACGAGATAGCGTCGGCCGCGGGTATCTCGCGCCCGCTGGTCTACCACTACTTCCCGGGCAAACTCAGCCTGTACGAGGCCGCGTTGACGCGTGCGTCCGACGATCTCGCGCACCGTTTCGTGGAACCCCGGGAGGGTCCCCTCGGCGCCCGGCTGCTCCGTGTCACCCACCGGTTCTTCGACTTCGTCGACGAGCACGGAACCGGTTTCTCGGCGTTGATGCGCGGCGGCCCGGCCGTCGGCTCGTCCCGTACGAACGCCCTCGTCGACGGTGTGCGCCAGGCCGCCTATGTCCAGATTCTTTCGCACCTCGACGTCGAAACCGCACCCGCGCGGCTCGAACTGGTCATCCGCTCCTGGATCTCCCTCGCCGAGTCCACGGCCCTCCTCTGGCTGGACGGGCGCCGCATCCCCAGGCAGGAGCTGGAGGTCCAACTCGTCCACGACTTCGCGGCCCTGGCGGCGGTGAGCGCGGCCCAGGACGAGGAGATGGCGGCCCTGCTCCGCGGCATACTCGCCGACGAGCCGCGGGACGGCCCGTTCAGCGATCTGGCGGGGCGCCTCGTGGCTCTGGGACGCCCCTAGACCCGTACGGACCGGGTCCTGGCCCGCCGCCTTTCGGGAAGATGGGATCTAGAACTTCCGGTACGAGGGGTCGAGGTCCCGGACCTCCGCCGACGCGTGCAGCGCCAGCCCCTCCCCCACCTGCACGAACTTCCGCAGCAGCTCCAGCACGTTCTCGGTCAGCGTCACCTTCGTGGCGTCGGTCCGTCCCGCGAGCAGGCCGAGCGTGACATGCACGATCGCGTGCCCGTCGGTGTCGGGGCCGACGACCGTGTCCTCGGTCGCCCGGAACTGCGTCTTGCACGCCTCCGGCTTCGCGGCGGCGGTGCGCACGACCTCCTCGTGCAGGGCCCTGGCGAACGCGGGCCGGTCGAAGCCCTCGGAGAGAACGGCGGAGTAGTCAACGGTGATCTGCGGCATGAGGGTCACCCTAACCGCAGCCGCAACGCCAGCAGGGCGATGTCGTCCTCCCGGTCCCGCCCGAAACAGTGCAGCAACGTGTCGCACAGCGCCACCGTCCCGTCCGGGGCGTCGGCCGCGGCGGCCCGCAGCTGCTCCAGGGAGAGCGAGAGATCGATGCCCCGGGTCTCGACGAGCCCGTCGGTGACCATGAGCAGCCGATCGGCCGGCCACAGCGTCGTCTCCGTGGGCGGGGGCCGGTCGAGTCCGAGTCCGAGGAGCGGCCCGGCGGCCTTCACGTACGCGGCCTCTCCGGAGTCGCGGACGATCAGCGGCGGGATGTGGCCCGCGTTGGCGACCCGCACGCGCCCGGTGTCCGGCTCGACGAGGGCGAGACAGACCGTGGCGGTGACGTCGGGGTGGTAGTGCTGGAGCATCCGGTCCAGCCGCCGGGCGAGTGCCGCGGGGTCGGACTCCTCCACGCAGTAGGCACGCAGGGCGTGCCGGATCTCGACCATCACGGTGGCCGCGTCCAGGGAGTGCCCGACGACGTCGCCGACGGCGGTCAGGATGCCGCCGGAGGCGGACAGGGCCGCGTAGAAGTCGCCGCCGATCTCGGTCTCGTGGGACGCGGGCACGTACCGCACGACCACGTCGAGGCCGGGGAACTCGGGTACCCGCTTGGGCAGGAAGCTGTGCTGGAGGGTGAGCGCGACATGGCGCTCGACCTGGTACATGAGCAGGGGCTGGGCGGCCAGGGCGGTGGCCTGGGCGAGGCGGCCGACCAGGCCGGTGGTGCCGGCGGCGGTCCCGGGGGTGCCGCGTACGGGGGTGGCGACGCAGACGGGCGTGCCGCTCTCGGTGCGGGCCAGGACCAGTCGGGCGTCCTCGGTGACGCCGGGCCGGAAGAAGCCGGCCGGCCACAGGGGTGCGGGGACCACGGTGTCGGCGGTCCCGGGGACGCCGTCGGTGACACGGCGGATGAGCCGGGCCACGGCCTCGTGCGCGCCGACGTCGGGGAGGGTGGTGCGGGCCCTGGCCCGGGAGGTGCCGCTGTAGAGGTGGCCGTCCTCGCCGAGCACGAACACGGCGGCGGGCAACCGGGTGAGCCGGGCGGCGCCCTCGGCGGCGGCTGCGGCGAGTTCTTCGAGGGTGCGGGCGGCCTGGACGTCGACGATGGTCTCGGACAGCAGGGTGAGCCGGCGGACGAGGGCCTCGGCGTCGTTGCGCATCCGGGCACCGCGCACGGCCGCGCGGACGACCGCCTGGATCTCCTCCGGCTCGGCGGGGACCGTCAGATAGGCCTCGCCGCCCGCGTCCAGGCCCCGGAAGCGGTCGCCGGGGGCGACGGACGCGGCGGAGAAGTGGACGACGGGCAGGGCGGCCGTCGGGGGTTGTGCCTTGAGCCGGCGGCAGAGTTCGAAGCCGCTCATGTCGGGGAGGCCGACGTCGACGAGGGCCACGTCGGGCAGGGGGCCCGAGCGCAGCCGCAGGTCGAGTTCGGCGAGCGCCTCTCCGGCGGTGGCGACGGGGACCACACGGTGCCCGGCCCGGCGCAGGACCGCGTCCATCGCGTACCGGCCGGCGGGCGCGTCGTCGACCACCAGCACCGTGCTGTTTGCTCCGTCGGCCATCGGGCTCATGAGGCTCTCGTCGTCGCTGAAGCTCGGGTGGTGCGGGCGGTCCTCTCACCGCCCGCACCACCCAAGCTAGCGCTCTAGCGGGCGGATCGTGCGAATACGGCCACGGTCCGCCCCGGAACGACGAAGGTCCCCGATTCTGCTTCGTACGACGAGGTCCGGACGGTAGAGTCCGCGCCCGCCGCCTGGACGCGGTGCAGGGCGTACCCCGTCCCGGCCAGGCCGTCCACGGTCTGCTCGCGCACCTCGGGGGTGGCGTTGAAGACGACGACGAGGTCGCCGAGTTCCATCGTGATCACGCCCGGGGTCTCGTCCTTCCCCGACAGCGGGAAGGACAGTTTCGACTGGACCTGCCCGGTCGTGCCGAGGGAGAACACGTCCTGCGTGGTACGGATCCGCAGCAGGTCCCGGTAGGCCGCCGAGGCCCCCTCGATCTGCTCGCAGCCGACCTCGACGGCGGTCAACAGGGGTTTGGCGTAGGACCACTTGGACCTGTTGTCGGCGGCGAGCGGCAGTCCGCGCCCGAAGCCGTTGCCGTCCCGGCAGTCCCAGTGGATCGCGTTGAACCAGTCGCCGCTGTCGTAGGAGTTGCGGTCGAGGGACTTGGACCGCAGCAGGTCGGTGCCGGCCTGGGAGAGCGCCGGGCCCTGGGAGAGGGCGGCGGTCGCCAGGGCGAGGACCTGCATCCGCGCGCGGTCCGCCGGACTCGTCGACTTCGGCAGTTTGAAGGCCAGGGCGTCGAACAGGGACTCGTTGTCGTGGGCGTCGACATAGGCGAGGGCGTCGCCCGGGGCGTCCGCGTAGCCGGCGGGGGTCCCGTTGTAGTCGACCTCGGAGCCCTTGACCTCCTTGCCGCCGGTGTCGGTGAACCGGTAGTTCGCCAGATTGCCGCTCAGCCCGACCTTGATGAGGTCCTGGTAGTGCAGCAACCGCGCCTTCTGCTCGGCCGGAGTGCCGTTGGCGTCCGAGGAGTTGGGCTCGGTCCACAGGCCGGAGGCGAAGCCCTGGACGCCGGGGTCCTCGTCGAAGGGGCCGCCGCCGCGCACGGCGTCACGGGCCCGGTCGGAGAAGGTCGCGACGCCCGTCCCGGCCATGTTCTTCTGCGTGGCCTGGACGAAGCGCGCGTCGTCGGCGACCTCGCCGAAGTTCCAGCCCTCCCCGTAGAGGATGATCTTCTTCCCGTCGACGCCGTCCTTCTTGGGGGTCAGCGCGTCGAGGGCCTTGCGGACGGCCAGGATGTTGGCCTTCGGGTGGTGGCCCATGAGGTCGAAGCGGAACCCGTCGACCTTGTACTCCCTGGCCCAGGTGACGATCGAGTCGACGACGAGCTTGCCCATCATGGTGTTCTCGGGGGCGGTGTTGGCGCAGCAGGTGGAGGTGGCGACCGAACCGTCGGCGAGGAGGCGGTGGTAGTAGCCGGGGACGACCTTGTCGAGGACGCTTTTGTCGGCCTGGCCGCTCGCCGGGGTGTGGTTGTAGACCACGTCCAGCACGACCCCGAGGCCGTCGGCGTTGAGCGCCTTCACCATCTTCCGGAACTCGACCGTGCGCCGGGTGCCGTCCGGGTCGGTCGCGTACGAGCCCTCCGGGACCGTGTAGTGGTAGGGGTCGTAGCCCCAGTTGTAGGCGTCCTTCGCGGCGGCCTTCGCCACGCACTCCTGCTGCTGGTCGGAGTCGGCGGCGTAGGAGCCGAGGTCGCAGTCGACGCTCGCCTGGTCGGCCTTCCTCTCGGGGATGGTGGCGATGTCGGCGACGGGGAGGAGGTGCACGTACGAGGTGCCCGCCGCCGCCAGCTTCCGCAGGTGCTTCGCGCCGTCGCCGCCCTTGTCGGTGAAGGCGAGGTAGGTGCCCCGGTCCTTCGCGGGCACGGCCTTGTCGTCGACGGAGAAGTCCCGGACGTGCAGCTCCTGGATCCGCGCGTCCTTCAGCGGTACGGCCTTCGGCTTGGTGTACGACGACCAGCCGCCCGGCGCCAGGGACCTGTCCCTCAGATCGACGACGAGGCTGCGTTCGGAGTCGGCGGTCAGGGCGACGGAGTACGGGTCGGTGACCTCGTTGGTGACCATCTCGCGGACGCTGGGCGCCCACACCTTCACGACGTACCGGTAGGGCTTGTTCTTCCAGGACTTCGCGCCGGTGACGGACCAGACGCCGGTGGTGTCGTTCCGTTTCATGGCGATGCGGGTGCCGTCGAGGTCCAGGGAGACCCGCTGGGCCGTGGGCGCCCAGACGGCGAGGGTGGGACGGCCGTCGCGGAAGGTCGGGCCGAGGTCCGCGTCGGAGCCGTCGTACAGGTCGTCGAGCACCCCGGCGATCTGCACGCCGGTCGCCGCGAGCACCGCGCCGTTCGACGCCCGCTGGGAGGCGACGAGCTGACCGCGCAGGGCCTCGCGGACCCGGTCGCGGTCGCGCGGGTCGACGGTCCAGGCGGTGTAGGCCTTCAGGTGCGGGAACCTCGCCTTCTGGGCGTCGGTGAGGGCCGACTTGTTCAGGCGGAGCCAGCGCTCGTCGGTGCTGGTGAGAGCGCCGTCCTTCGCCGTGATGGAGCCGGTGCGGGAGTACAGCAGCTGGGTGGAGGCGGCGGTGTCGTTCCCGTTCCAGGCGACGGTGTTCCGGTCGATCCAGACCGCCTTGGAGGTGGTCAGGTCGAGGGCGGCGGCGCTGCCCGCGGGCTGCGGGAGCAGGTACTTCTCCTGCCCGTTCAGCAGCCACGCCTCATGGCCGGTGGCCTTGAGGTCCAGCGCCTGGTCGGTGGGGAGGTCCTTCTCGTCGCCCTTGTGGATGATGTAGCTGAGGCTGGTCGCGCCCTCGGTGAGCGGCACCTCGTAGACGGCGCCGTAGGTGTCGGTCCGTACCGGCTCCAGGGGCTTCGACCAGTCGGTGGGGTGCGCGGCGCCGGCCCAGACGTGCAGGCCCCAGCCGTCGTACTTCCCGTCGGCGCGGTGGTAGTGGAGGACGGCCTTGGAGGTGTCCGGCGCCGGCAGGTCGGGCCGCTGCGTCGCGGCGGCCTCCTTGCCCTGCTCGACCCAGATCTCGCCCGTCCTCGTGACGTCGATCGAGCGGTCGGCGGGGACGTCCTTGTTCCCGTCCTTGTCGATGACGAGGTAACTGACGTTCGTGGCACCGGGCTTGAGCTTGACGTAGGCGAACGCGCCGTACGCGTCCCGTCCGACGAAGTCGTGGCCGTCCGGCCAGGTCGTCGCCTCGCCGTCGGCGAGGTCGCCCCAGGCGTAGAGCCGCCAGTCGGTGTAGTCGCCGTCGGCGCGTCTGTAGTGGACGATCGCGTGGTCGCGCGAGGTGGCGGTGGGAATCTCGGGGGCGGGCGGGGCGCCGGTGGTGGAGGTCGCGACGGCACTCGCCGTACGTCCGGTTCGGTCGATCACCACCGCTTTGTACCGCAGGGCCGTCCCGGCCGGAACCTTCTCCCCGAGGGTCTGGGTGACCTTGTACGGGGCGTGGTCGGCGGAGCCCAGCGTCCGCCACGTGCCGTTGCCGACCTGTGCGGCGAAGACGACACGGTTGAGCTGCCCTCCTCCCCCGACATCGGCACCGATCTCGACCGTGCCGGTGGCTCCGGCGGCCGGCGCCTTGAGGGTGAGGGACGGCTCGTTGGCGGGCTTCGGAAGTGGGCCGGCGGCCTTGAGGACGATCGCGGACCCGGCCGGGACGGTGACGGTGACCTCGCGGTCGGCGTCGCTCGTGACCGTGGCGCCGGTGCCGTAGAGGCCCCGGAAGGCCGTGCGGGGCGAGCCGGTGGTGAAGGTGGCCTTCTCGGCGTCGTCGGCGTTGTTGAACGCGACGAGGTACTCGGTGGCGGTCCTGGCGTCCGTCCGCGAGAAGGCGTAGACGCCCGCGCCGTCGGCGGCGTACCGCTCGGTCTGGACGCCGTCGGCGAGGGCCGGGTGGGCCTTGCGGAGCTTGGCGAGAGCACTGATCTGCCGGTAGAGCGGTGCTCTGGTGTCGTACGCGTCCGTGGCGTGGGTGCGGTCCGTGCCGAGCTGGTCGTCGTCCAGGTAGTCGGCGGTCTTCGAGGCGAACATGGTCTGGCGGGCGTCCTTGTCACCGCCCGCGCCGGTGAAGCCCTGTTCGTCGCCGTAGTAGACGACCGGGTTGCCCCGGCCGAGGAACATCAGCTCGTTGGCGAGCCTGTCCTTGGCGAGCAGTTCGGCGTCGGAGGCCTTGGGGTTGTCCTGCTTCAGGAAGGTCCCGATGCGCCCCATGTCGTGGTTGCCGAGGAAGGTGACCTGCTCGTACGCGTTGGCCTTGTCGGTCGTGTACTTGTAGTCGTCCCCGAACACCGCGGCGAGCTTCTTGGCACTGCCGCCCTGGGAGGCGTACGAGCGCGCCGCGTCCTGGAAGGGGAAGTCGAGGGTGGAGTCCAGACGTCCCCGGGTGACGTACGGGGAGGTCACGGACGTGTCGGCGGAGTAGACCTCGCCGAACATGAAGAAGTCGTCGCGGCCCTTCTTCGCGGCGTACGCGTCGAGCGCGGTGGCCCACCGCGTCCAGAACCGCATGTCGACGTGTTTCACGGTGTCGATCCGGAAGCCGTCGATCCGGAAGTCCCGCACCCACTTCTCGTAGATCTTCTCCATGCCGGAGACGACCTCGGGGCGCTCGGTCCACAGGTCGTCCAGCCCGACGAAGTCGCCGTGGGTGGCGGACTCGCCGGCCCAGGTGGAGTCGCCCCGGTTGTGGTACATCGTCGGGTCGTTGAGCCAGGAGGGGACTTTGGTGTTCTTCTTCGCGGCGGGGACCACGGGGGTGCGGGGGAAGGAGTCCCGGTCGACGGACGGGAAGCCGGTGCCCCCGGCAGCGTGGTCGGTGTCGTCGAAGGGCTTCCCGTCCTTGGTCAGATAGGGGAAGGCGCCCTTGGAGAGGTAGTCGTAGGACTTCTCCTCGTTGTCGACGACATCGGCGGTGTGGTTGGTGATGACGTCGAAGAAGACCTTCATGCCCTTGGCGTGGGCCTTGGAGATCAGGGTCTGAAGGTCCTTGTCGGTGCCGAAGTGCGGGTCGACCTTGGTGAAGTCGGTGATCCAGTAGCCGTGATAGCCGGCGGAGGCGTTCTCGCCGGTGCCCTGAACGGGCTGGTTCTTGAAGATGGGGGCCAGCCAGATGGAGGTGGTGCCCAGGCCCTTGATGTAGTCGAGCCGCCGGGTGATGCCCTTGAGGTCGCCGCCCTGGTAGAAGCCCTTGTCGGTGGGGTCGTATCCGGTGGCGAGGCGCGAGCCGGTCAGACCGCCCTTGTCGTTCGCCCGGTCACCGTTGGCGAAACGGTCCGGCAGGACGAAGTAGAACTGCTCGCGGGTGAGTTCGTGACGGGCGGCGGTCTTCGCCAGCTTCGCGTCCGACGGAGGCTTGGGCGCGGGCGCGGCCCCGGCCGCGAGGGGCTGGACGAGCGCCGCGGTCAGCGCGGTCACGGTGACCGCGCCGACCGCCGCGGCCCGTCCGGTGTGGGTGGTTCGGCGCCTGGACGGCGTCGGCCATCTCGGTATCACGGATGGACTCCTTGCGATGACGGCTCTGGTGGGTCCGACCCCGCGCGACCGTATCGCCGCCGAAAGCGTTTCAGCAAGAGGCGTGAAAGTAACGGTAAGGCCTTACAAGCCGGTCAGCAGGCGGACTTGCCCGCGTAGAGCGCGAGGGCCGTGTGGGCGCCGAGGGTCGCGGTGAACCGACCCGAGCCGTCGACGGTCACCGTCGTGTTCTTCTGCACGTCGCAGTAGGTGCCGGCCGCGAGGGAGGTCTGGTACGTACGGCTGAGGCTGTTCGACTCGTGGTTGATGGCCACGAAACCCTTGCCGCCCCGCCCGAAGGCGATCGCGTCGCCGCCGTTGTCCCACCAGTCGGTGACGGCCTCACCGCGGGTGGCGTTGCGGAAGGCGACCATGCGCATGATCTCCGGCCAGGCGTGCTGGCACTTCCAGCCGTTCTGCCAGCAGGCGTCGACGCGGCCGTTGTTCGGCGGCCCGGCGTCGGTGGAGGAGAACTCGTAGCCGGAGTTGATGTCGGGCGCGCCGTAGGGGTACGCCAGCATGAAGACGTTGGCGAGGGTGTAGGTGGCGTTGTCCTTGTAGCTGAGGGTGGAGCCGTTGCGTTCGGTGTCGTGGTTGTCGACGAAGACCCCGGCGACGGAGCTGTTCAGGTAGCCCCAGCCCTCGCCGTAGTTCTTCAGGTAGGCGAGGTTCTCGTCGTTGAAGACCCGCTTGAGGTCGAAGGCGTACCGGAACTCCTGCACATCCCCGTTTCCGGTGTACTCGCTCGGCTGCACGGCCTCGCCGGAGCCGTGGATCGCCTCCTGCTTCCAGTACACGGACGGCTTGCCGAGCCGTGCCTTGACGGCGGCGAGGTCGGCGGCCGGGATGTGCTTCGCGGCGTCGATCCGGAACCCGTCCACACCGTGTCCGAGCAGGCTGTTCATGTACGCGGCGATGGCCGACCGGACGTACTCCTCGCCGGTGTCCAGGTCGGCGAGGGTGACGAGTTCGCAGTTCTGGACGTCGGCGCGGCTGGTGTAGTCGCTGATGGTGGCGGTGCAGTCGTCGAAGTCGAAGGAGGAGTAGAGGCCGGGGTAGTCGTACTTCGTGTACGAGGAGCCGCCGGTGCCGGTGCCGCTCCCGGCCGACATGTGGTTGACGACGGTGTCGACGACGACCTTGACGCCGGCCGCGTGGCACGTGTCGACCATGTTCCGGAAGGCGGTGGCGTCTCCGAGCCGTCCGGCGATCCGGTAGCTGACCGGCTGGTACGACGTCCACCACTGCGAGCCCTGTATGTGCTCGGCGGGCGGCGAGACCTGGACGTATCCGTAGCCGTTCGGCCCGAGGGTGGTGGTGCACTCCTTGGCGACCGAGGCGAAGTTCCACTCGAACAGGACGGCGGTCACGTCCTTGGTCCCGGGTGGCGACGCGTACGCGCTCCCGGCGGGCACGGCGAGCGCGACCGACGCGCCCGCCGCGAGGGCGAGCGCGCCGGCGAGGGTTCTGCTGGTCATGTGTGGGGTCCTTCTCCGTTGAAGGGGTCCAGAGGGGGCGAGCCGGAACTCGCGCAAGATCAGTTGCCGAATCTTGCTGCAAGACGGCTGAAAACTTTCAACCGTCAGGAAGGTACGAGTCCACTTGTCGCACGGTCAACCCTCCGGACACGCCTTCTTCACGCGCCCGAAATCTCCTCACGGGGTGGGGAGTTGAGGCGGTGCGGCGTGACGGGGGAGGCGGCGCGCGGCCGGGCCGGGGCGATCCGGGGGACCGTGGCCGCGGTGGCGTCGCGGCACTTCGGTGATGCGGTGGCCCGTGAGGTCGGTGAGGCCGCCGCCGAGCGGGAACAACGGGACGTGGGCTCCACGGTCCGATGCCTGCCTCCTCGCGGGCGGACGGGAGGGCCGCGTCGTCGCGCCTGTCGGCGTGGAGGTCGTGGTGGACCGCGAGCACGGGGCGATCGCGTGGGCCTCGGCGAGATGTCCGGCACCGGCGTCGCCGAGACCGAGGTGCGCCGGCCGCGTTCGGGGCGCAGTCGCGGTTCCGGGTGGGGGTGCGGGCGGGTGGGGGCGAGCCGCTGACGGCTCAGGAGCCGGGGCCGGCGCTTCGGCGGAACGGGCCCCGGACGCCCACCGCGTCGCGCAGTGCCGTGTACGCGGCCCACGCGTCCAGCAGCGGAGGGGTCACCGAACGCCGCGGGGCGGGGCCGTGGGTGACGGCGTAGCGTACGGCCTCCGGGCCGACGTGCGAAAAGGCCGAGCGCAGCAGGGCGAGGGCGCCGGTGACGAAGGGCGCGGCGGCGCTCGTGCCGCTCAGGAGGAAAGGGCGGCCGTCGGGCCCCGGGCCCGGGATGCGGTCGCCGGGGGCGCCGAGACCGTGGCGGCCGATGGACGCGGCCAGGTTGGACCTGGGCATGGGGTGCCCGGCACGGTCGTAGGCGGTCACCGGGACGACCCACGGGTGGTCGGTGAGGACGGAGGAGCCCACCCGGCCCTGGTTCCCGGCGGCGACCACCAGGATCACGCCCCGGTCGGCGGCATGGTCGAGGGCCGCCTCCAGCGCGTGGTCACGGACTCCGGAGGGCGCGGGCTGGGCCATGCTGAGGTTCACGACGTGGGCGCCGGCGTCCACGATCTCCGTGAGCGCCCCGGCCAGCTCCCCGGTCCGTACGCCGGAGAGACAGGTCGCGGGGCCTCCGCCCGCCGGGTGGTCCGTGAAGAGAGGACGGGACAGCAGGGTGCAGCGGGGGGCGACACCCCCTTCGCCGACGAGGATGCCCGCCACGGCCGTGCCGTGCGCGCAGCAGACGTCGGCGCGACCGCAGCTTGCCCGGCCCGCGGACCGGCCCAGTTCCTTGATCGCGCGGCCCGCGAAGGCCGGGTGGTCCACGGCGACTCGTCCGTCGATCACGCCGACGACGACCGAGGGGCGGCCCGAGGTGTGTGCCATGAGTGGCGTGAGGCCGACCAGGTCCAAGGGGTCCACGGACACGCCCCTCTCCTCCGGCCGCCCGGCGGACCGCCGGTCTACTCGGTCACGGGTTCGAGCGGAAGGCAGCCCGCGAGGCAGCTCTCCGCGCAGCGGTTCAAGCAGTCTCCGGCCTCGTAGGGCGGCACGTCCTGGCACTCGTCGGCACAGAGGTTGGAGCACAAGGTGGCGCAGTGCGTGTCGAGTTGGGCGTACAGCCGGTCACCGGCCCCGTCCCGCGGGACCGGCGGGCCGGGGACCGCGGCGGCGAATCCGGGGAGCGTCATGGCGCGCCTCCCCACCACGCCGGATCCCGGCACCGGTCCGCCAGGCAGGAGGCGTAGCACCCCTCGAAGTCGTCGAGCCCTTCACAGCGCGACCAGCAGAGCGGACCCTCGACGCGCTCGCAGGTGATCTCCTGCGGGTGCAGGAGATCACCCGGCCCGGCGGGGGCGGAGTGCCGCGCGAATCCGGGGAAGGTCATGACGAACCCCAGGAGGGGTAGCAGCGCTCCTCGACGCACTCGCGTCGGCAGACGGCGGGATTCCAGGAATGCTCGCACTGGGTCCTGCACGGCGGGCCTTGCTCTTCCTCGCAGGTGATCTGCTGGGGGACGACCCGGTCACCGGCCGTCACACCCGCCGGCGTGCCGTTGAATCCTGGCAGGCTCATCGCGAGGTCACCACTTCTCCGCGCAGAGCCTCGCCACGCACTTCCGTACGCACGCCGCGGGGTTGTGGGCATTCCGGCACTGATGGCGGCAGACCGGCCTCAGTTCCTCCTCGCAGGTGAACTGCTGCGGAACGAGCAGATCACCGGTGTTCGCTCCGCGTGCCGCCGTCGGCTCGACGGCGAATCCGGGGATACGCATGTCCGTTCGCCTCTTCTCCCTGTCGTCTCTTTCGGTGTCTCGTCTCTTTGGTCGTTTCGTCTCTCTGGTTGCTTCGTCGCTCTCGTCGGTCTCGTCGGTCTCGTGGCTCTCGTCGCTTCGTTCCTTCTCGCCTCGTGACGCTCACCGGTCGTAGTAGCGCTGGACCGGGGTCACCCGGTAGGGGAACAGTCCGGAGACGCCTACCCGGACGAACAGCTTCTCGGTGACGTTGGTCCGGCGGTGGGTGTAGGAGAGGACGACCGTGACGAC
Organism: Streptomyces bottropensis ATCC 25435; assembly: GCF_000383595.1. Lineage (NCBI taxonomy): Bacteria > Bacillati > Actinomycetota > Actinomycetes > Kitasatosporales > Streptomycetaceae > Streptomyces > Streptomyces bottropensis. Next base: position 6,800,965 of record NZ_KB911581.1, read on the forward strand.
GCTCTGGGCACCCACGCTGAGCCGGGAGGGCGCCGCTTCCACGCCGGACAGGGCGTAGCCCTCGGCGCGCAGCTCACTGGTCTTCCGGTAGATCTCCTGCTCCCGCACGGTCAGGTAGTTGAGGGCCCGGTGGGTCGGGTCGAGGCCGGCGTTGTTGTTGAGCTGGAGCACCCGGTCGAGCACCTCTCTGGCGGTCCTCTCGAACTCCTTGCGGGAGGTGTCCTCGGGGCGGTCGATCGCCTCGATCAGCTCCCTGCTGTCGAAGGCCCAGATCTTCTCGACATGGACGACCGGGACGGAGAGTCCCTGGCACGCGCCCGGCGGCACGAGCGGGCCGAGAGTACCGACGACCACAGCGAGGTCGCGGCAGTCCCGGACCGGGCGCAGGGACTCCAACAGGTCGTCCAGGCCCGCGGATTCGACGGGCTCCAACACGTAGGTGTCGACGCCCTGGACGGACAGGACGTAGCACATCTGCCGGGCGATGTAGCGGTTCTCCGGAGCGGAGAGAACCCGGTACAGCGCGTCGGCGTCGGTGGCGTCACGGCTTCCGTCGGCGCCGGCGACCTGCGAGAACTCCTGCTGGACGGAGAGATCGGGGAACACGGCGCGCACGCGTCCGAGGACGTAGACGTAGGCGGGGCCGGTGTCGCCGTGCCCCGTCCCGCCGCCCTGGTGGGAACCGGTCTCCCCGCAGCCGCAACAGGCCTGGGTGACACCGGACTCCACGGGCACGGGTCGGGCGTCGCCGGGATCGGACGCGGGTATCGGGGCCGGAGCCGGTGCCGGTGCCGGTGCCGCCGATCGTGGCCCGGCCTCCGAGGGAGGACTCGTGTCGGTGACACCGTCGGTGATCTCGGGGTCCATGGGTCACTCCTCACGCACGCTTCGTCGGGCTGGCGGCCCGGAGCGGTCGCGCACCGGGCATCCTGAGTCGTGCACGCGCCTCGCGCGGTGCTCAGCGTTCTCGTCCGCCGTCGATCGTCATCCACCGGTTCAGGGCCGCGGCCCTGCGCTCGCAGCCGCCGCAGGGCCGGACCCCCACCGCCGCGGTCACACGGGCGACGGCGTCGCCCAGCCCGATGTCCCCGTCCTCACGCGCGAAGCCGGGGATGCGGACCCGGTGGCGGGACCGGGCGGGACGGGACGGCCCGTGCGAGTCGCGGGCCACGGTCTCCTCGGCCGGGTCCCGACCGCTCGTTGTACCGTCAACCATCTAGCTCACATCCCGGTGTTGGCCGATCTCCCCGTCGCCCCCACCTCTTTCCACTGTCCTCCTGAGGCACGTGGGACGCACCCCGGCCGGACGACGCGGCAGGGCCCGCCGCCCCGGTGCGGGGCGACGGGCCCTGAAGGCCGGCCGCGGGTGCCGCGCGGCCGGCGTACTGCGGAGGTTCAGCCGGTCGTCCACCAGACCGTCGTGTCCCCCGGCAGCTTCGCCTCGTTCTCGGCCACGGTCACCTCGGCGCTGGCGAGCAGGACACGGCCGTACGCGGGGATCGTGACCGCCTCGCCCGTCGTGTTCGCCGCGCACACGAAGTCGCCCCGACGGAAGGCCAGGACACCCTCGGGTGCCTTCAGCCACTCGACCGAGTCGCCCGCGCCCAGGCCGGGTTCCTCCCGGCGGACGGACAGGGCGGCGCGGTACAGCTCCAGGGTCGAGTCCGCCGCGCCCGTCTGGGCCTCGATGCTCAGCTCGCCCCATTCGGCGGGCTGCGGCAGCCAGGAGCCTCCCGCGCCGAAGCCGTACGACGAGCCGGACCGGGTCCACGGGATCGGGACGCGGCAGCCGTCGCGGAAGCCGTCCTGGCCCGCGCCCCGGAAGTACGCCGGGTCCTGGCGGACCTCGTCCGGGAGGTCGACGACGTCGGGCAGGCCCAGTTCCTCGCCCTGGTAGACGTACGCCGAGCCCGGCAGGGCCAGCATCAGCAGCGAGGCGGCGCGGGCGCGGCGCAGCCCCAGCGCGCGGTCGCCCGCGAGGCGGATCTGCGTGCCGAGGCCCGGCTCGTTGGCGAAGCGGGTCGCGTGGCGGGTCACGTCGTGGTTCGACAGGACCCAGGTGGCGGGGGCGTTCACCGGGCGCATCGCGTCCAGGGTGCGGTCGATGACGGTCTTCAGCTCGGCCGCGTCCCAGGCCGTGCTCAGGTACTGGAAGTTGAAGGCCTGGTGCAGTTCGTCCGGGCGGACGTAGTTCGCGGTGCGTTCGACGGTGGGGGTCCACGCCTCCGCCACGAAGATGCGCTCCCCGGCGTACTCGTCCAGCACCAGGCGCCACTCGCGGTAGATCGCGTGGACGCCGTCCTGGTCGAAGAACGGCATGACATCGTTGCCCAGCAGTTTCAGCTGGTCGTGGGCGCCGAGATCCGGGAGGCCCTCGGCCTTGACCAGGCCGTGGGCCACATCGATGCGGAAGCCGTCCACGCCCATGTCGAGCCAGAAGCGGAGCACGGAGCGGAACTCGTCGCCGACCGCCGGGTGGTCCCAGTTGAAGTCGGGCTGCTCCGGGGCGAACAGGTGCAGGTACCAGGCGCCCGGGGTGCCGTCCGGCTCCGTCACCCGCGTCCAGGCCGGGCCGCCGAAGATGGACTCCCAGTCGTTCGGGGGGAGTTCGCCACAGGCGCCCTTGCCCTCGCGGAAGTGGTAGCGGTCGCGCAGCGGCGAGCCGGGACCCTCCGCGACCGCCCGCCGGAACCACTCGTGCTGGTCGGAGGAGTGGTTGGGGACCAGGTCGACGATGATGCGCAGGCCCAGCTCGTGGGCGTCGCGGATCAGGGCGTCGGCGTCCAGCAGCGACCCGAACATCGGGTCCACCGCGCGGTAGTCGGCGACGTCGTAGCCGGCGTCGGCCTGCGGGGAGGCGTAGAAGGGGCTGAGCCACACGGCGTCGATGCCGAGGTCGCGCAGGTACGGGAGCCGGGAACGTACGCCCTCCAGGTCGCCCATGCCGTCGCCGTTGCTGTCGGCGAAGCTGCGCGGATAGACCTGGTAGATCACCGCGTCGCGCCACCAGTCGCTGCGCTGCGCCTCGGTGGGGGTCGCGGTGGGGGTGGTGGTGGAGTGCTGGTGGCTCATGACGTCCTTGATGCGTGGCGGGTCATCTGGGCGGAAGGATGAGGATGTGGGCGAGACGGCCGCGGTGACAGCGGGGTCGGATGGCCAGCGCGGCCGTCTCGGGTCTTCGGGCGCCCCCGAAGGGGCGCGGTGAACCGCGCGACCGGCCCCCACGAGAGCCGCGGCGAGCGACGGCCCCCTCACGGCCCTGTCGGCGGTCAGCCTTTCGTGCCGCCCGCGGTCAGGCCGGTGACCAGGTTCTTCTGCACGAGGTAGAAGAACGCGGAGACGGGGATCGCGACCAGGACCGCGGTGGCGGCCATCAGGTTGCGCTGCGCGTCGTGTTCGCTGACGAAGCTCTGCAGGCCGACGGCGAAGGTGTACTTGGTGTCGGACAGCATGAACGTCGAGGCGAAGGCGACCTCCCCGAACGCGGTGATGAAACTGTAGAACGCGGCGACCGCGAGGCCCGGCCTGGCGAGCGGCAGGATCAGCCGCGCGAACGTGCCGAAGGGGCTCAGCCCGTCGACGCGTCCGGCCTCGTCGATCTCGAAGGGGATCGTGTCGAAGTAGCCCTTGAGCAGCCAGGCGCAGTACGGCACGGCCGTCGAGCAGTAGACGAGGACGAGGCCGAGGTAGCTGTCGATGAGCTTCAGTTCCGAGAGGATCTCGTACATCGGCACCATCAGGACGGCCACCGGGAACATCTGCGTGACCAGGAGCACCCACATGAACTTCCGGTAGCCCGGAAAGCGCATGCGGGAGACGGCATAGCCCGTGGTCGCCGCGATCAGCACCCCGATGACGGTGGTGCCGAGCGAGACGACGAGGGTGCTGACCAGCCAGTCGAAGAACGGTGTCTCCTGGAGCACGTACGAGTAGTTGGCAAAGGTCATTTTGCCGAAGATGCGTCCGGGATGCAGGTAATCGTCCTTGTCCGGACCCAGGGACAGGAAGACCAGCCAGGCGATCGGGAAGAGCGCGGCCAGGCTCGCCAGCACGAGGATCGTGTGGGAGGCGAAAGCGCCGGCGGGGCTGTTCTCACCGCGTCGGCGTGTCCTGGGCGCCGGGGCGGTCCGCGCGACCGGCCCGTCCTCGCCGGCCGTGGTCTTGACGGTCGTGGTGCTCATGGGGGCTCCTGCCTCAGATCGCGAGCTGCTGCTCATCGCGGTTCAGCCAGCGGCGGTAGACGGAGGTGAAGACGATCAGGATGGCCAGCAGCAGGATGCCGTAGGCCGCCGACTGCGCGAAGTCCCGCGGCTGCTGCCCGAAGCCGAGGTAGTACGCCCAGGTCACGAGGATCTGCGCCTCGGGCGCGGTGTCGCCGAACAGCAGGAAGATGACGGCGAACTGGTTGAAGGTCCAGATGACGCCGAGGAGGACGACGGTGGAGCTGACGGAGCGCAGGCCCGGCAGGGTGACGTGGCGGAAGCGCTGCCAGGCGCTCGCGCCGTCCATCTCCGCGGCCTCGTACAGGGTCGTGTCGATGGACTGCAGTCCGCCGAGCAGCGAGACCATCATGAACGGCACCCCGCACCAGGTGTTGACCATGATCGCGGCGAACCGCTGCCAGAAGGTGTCCTCCAGCCACAGCGGCGTCGGCAGGTGCAGCGCTTCGAGGCCGGCGTTGATGACACCGCCGTCGGCGAGCATGAACCGCCAGCCGAAGACGGTGACGAAGGTGGGGACGGCCCACGGCAGGACCAGGATCAGCCGGTAGAAGGTGCGGCCGCGCAGCTTCTGGTTGAGCAGCAGCGCGAGGCCGAGGCCGATGAGGTAGTGCAGGGCGACGCACAGGGCCGTCCAGGCGATCGTCCAGACGAAGTGCGACCAGAAGCGGTCGTAGGAGGTCGGGCCCCACAGGATGTCGGCGTAGTTGTCGAAGCCGATGAACTCGTAGGTGGCCTCGATGTGGTTGACGCCGATCGTGCGCGCCGAGTTGAGGCTGTTGGCGTTGGTGAGGGTGAGGTAGAAGCCGCGGGCCAGCGGATACAGCACCAGGACGCCGAGCACGACGACCACCGGGGCGATCATCGCGTACGCGTACCAGTACCGCTGGTACGACTGCCTCAGACGCGTGAGCCGGCCCGGGCGCCCGCCCGGTTCACCTCTGCGCTTGCCGGTCGCACGGTCGATGGCGACTGTCATCGTTCGACACCTTCTGGAGGATCAGGGGCTGGGCCGCTCGGGGGCTGGGGCGTGGGGGGCCGGCCGGTGGCCGCCGCGCCCGTCCCCGGTGGTCCGGGGCGGGACGCGGCGGCCACACGGGGTCACTTGCTGAAGTCCGGGACCAGCTTGGCGATCGCGGTCTCCGCGTTGCCGAGGCCCTTGTCGAGGGACTCCTTGCCGCCGGCGATCGCGAGCAGCTCGGTGTCGAGCGGGCCCCACAGGGAGCTGTACTCCGGCAGCTCGGGCCGCGGCTGGGCGGCGGCCAGCACGGTCTGGTAGCCGGCGATGCCCGGGTCGGCCTTGACCTCGCTGGTATAGGCGTCGTCGCGGGTGGGCAGCGTGGAGTTCTTCAGGGCGATGGTCTCCTGCGACTTCGCCGAGGTCATGAAGTTCACGAACTTCAGCGACGCCTCCTGGTGCGCCTTGTCCGAGCCGGCGTACACGGAGAGGTTGTGGCCGCCGGTCGGGGCGCCCGCCTTGCCGGTGGAACCGGCCGGGACGGTGGCGATGCCCAGGTTGGCCTTGTCCTTGAACGCCGAGCCCTTGTAGAAGTTGGTGATCTCCCACGGGCCCTGGACGATCGAGGCGACCTTGCCGTTGACGAAGGCGTCCTGGATGTGGGCGTAGGCGTCGGCGGTGGTGTCCGCCTTGTGCAGGCCCTTGCCGTCGAAGAGGCCGAGCCAGGTGCCGTACGCCTTCTTCGCCTCGGCGGAGTTGACGGTGATCTTCTTCTGCGCGACGTCGACGGTGTCGGTGCCCTCGCCGTGGAGGAAGGACTGGGCGTAGTAGGCCTGGGTGGAGCCCCAGTAGCCGTCGACGCCGGTCTTGGCCTTGATGGTGGCGGCGGCCTTCTTCAGGTCGTCCCAGCTCTTGGGGGCCTCGGTGATGCCGGCCTTCTCGAAGAGGGCCTTGTTGTAGACCAGCGCGAGGGTGTCGGTGACGAACGGGACTCCGTAGGTCTTGCCGTCGTACTGGGCCTGCTCGATCAGGCTGGGCTGGAACTCGCCCTGGTCCTTGAGGGCCTCGGTGCCGTCCAGCGGCAGGAAGAAGCCCTTCTTGGCGAAGGCCGGGGTCCAGCCGACCTCGGAGCGCAGGATGTCCGGGGCGCCCGTGGCGCCGGCGGCGGTGTCGAACTTGTTCTGCGCCTGGTCGAAGGGCACGTTGACGTACTTGACCTTGATGTTCTTGTGGGCGGCCTCGAACTCCTTGACCAAGGCCTTGTACGTCGGTGCCTCATTGGTGGCGTTGGAGGTGTCCCACCAGGTGATGGTGACCGGACCGTCGGCCGAGTCGCCGCTGTCGCTTCCGCCGCAGGCCGTCGCCGTGAGGGCGATCGACGCCACCAGCGCGGTGGCCGCTATGCCACGCCGCATGAGATCTCCTTGAGGGTGAAAGCCCGTGTGCCGGGAGGGAGGCCCCGTCTGCCGTCCCCGCCGAGTGCCGGCGCGCCGTTGCCGCCGCCGGGCGTGGCCGAACGTAACAGCGATGTAAGCCGGACGAAAGACCTTGCTGCAAAAAAGCGCAAGAACCGGTGATGGTTACCCCGTCGTGACCTGCACCTGACCGCCCCGAAACCCTATGTCCGGGCCGCTCAGCGGGGCTTTGCGCGGCCATGAAAGACTCTGCAAGCTCTTGCCACGACACGCGCGTACGGCAATCATCACTCCGTCAGCGCCTTGCGGATCGAGGCAGTCACCCCTTTCCGCGCACGGGCGCCCCCACGGACACCGACCAGAATCACGAGGGACCGCGATGACGCAGCAGCCCGCAGCGGGCCGCACCCCCGCCCGCACCCGAGGCCGGGCCGGTGGGCAAGCGCAGGTGCGGCCGGTACAGTCCAGTGCTGTGACCACACGGCTTGCCGACATCGCAGCCCAGGCGGGGGTCAGTGAGGCGACTGTCAGCCGCGTCCTGAACGGGAAGCCGGGCGTCGCCGCGACCACTCGCCAGTCCGTTCTGGCCGCCCTCGACGTGCTGGGCTACGAGCGGCCCGTACGACTGCGCCAGCGCAGCGCGGGCCTGGTGGGCCTCATCACCCCGGAGCTGGAGAACCCCATATTCCCGGCCCTGGCCCAGGTCATCGGCCAGGCGCTGACCCGGCAGGGCTACACCCCGGTCCTCGCCACCCAGACCCCCGGCGGTTCGACCGAGGACGAGCTGACCGAGATGCTCGTCGACCGCGGGGTCGCCGGCATCATCTTCGTCTCCGGACTGCACGCGGACACCTCGGCCGACATGCAGCGCTACGAGCAACTGCGCGCCCAGGGCGTGCCGTTCGTGCTCGTCGACGGTTTCTCGCCCAAGGTGCAGGCCCCCTTCATCTCGCCCGACGACCGGGCGGCGATGTCCCTGGCGGTGACGCATCTGGTGTCGCTGGGGCACACCCGGATAGGCCTGGCCCTCGGGCCCAAGCGCTTCGTGCCGGTCCAGCGCAAGATCGAGGGCTTCGTCCGCACGATGCAGGACCTGCTGGGCCTGGCGGCCGCGACCGTCGAGTCCGAGATGGTCCAGCACTCCCTGTACACGCTGGAGGGCGGCCAGGCGGCGGCCCTCGCGCTGATCGACCGGGACTGCACGGCGGTGGTGTGCGCGAGCGACATGATGGCGCTCGGCGCGATCCGGGCGGCACGGCAGCGGGGCCTGCTGGTGCCGCAGGACGTCTCGGTCGTCGGCTTCGACGACTCCCCTCTGATCGCCTTCACGGACCCCCCGCTGACGACCGTCCGCAAGCCGGTCCCGGCGATGGGGCAGGCGGCGGTGCGTACGTTGCTGGAGGAGATCGGCGGGACTCCGGCGCCGCACAGCGAGTTCGTGTTCATGCCGGAACTGGTGGTGCGGGGGTCGACCGCTTCGGCGCCCGGGGACCGCAGTCGCACCTAGGGGGGAGAAGGCGGGGGTGGGTGCCATACGTACGGAGGAGAGGGCTCTGTGCCGTACCCCGACGAACGTGCGTGATGAACCCGACCAGAGGATGATCGGTGGAGTACCGCTTATCTGGCAGACTCTGTGCCCATGGGTGAGGCGACCGTGACGACACTGGAGCAAGGCCGGGAGCAGGCCGCCCCGCGGTCCGTCACGGACGCGCCGGGGCAGGGGTTCCTGCACCGGCTGAGGGCTCCGCGCCGTCCCCGTTTCTGGTTCGAGATCCTGCTGATCGCGGTGAGTTACTGGACGTACTCCCTGATCCGCAACGCGGTCCCCGAGCAGAAGAAGCAGGCGCTCGCCAACGCCGACTGGATCTGGAAGGTGGAGCACCACCTCGGGATCGCGGTCGAGGAGACGATCAACCACTCCGTGAACTCGGTGACATGGCTGATCGTCGGCATGAACTACTACTACGCGACCCTGCACTTCATCGTCACGCTCGGTGTCCTCGTGTGGATCTACCGTAGTCATCCGGGTCGCTACGCGGCGACCCGTCTGGTGCTCTTCGCCACCACGGCGGTGGCCCTGGTCGGCTACTACTTCTATCCGCTGGCCCCGCCCCGCCTGATGACCGGCGAGAGCTTCATCGACACGGTCGTCGTCCACCAGACCTGGGGCTCCATGGCCTCCGGCGACCTGAAGAACATGTCGAACCAGTACGCCGCGATGCCGTCGATGCACATCGGCTGGTCGCTGTGGTGCGGGCTGACGATCTTCGCGCTGGCGTCGGTGCCGTGGGTGCGGGTGCTGGGCCTGCTCTACCCCACCCTGACACTCGTGGTGATCGTCGCCACCGCCAACCACTTCTGGCTGGACGCGGTCGGCGGCATGATGTGCCTCGCCTTCGGCTACACCGTGGCCGGCCTCTGGTACGGGGCGCTGCCGTACGCGCTGCCGCGCCAGGTCGCGGGGAAGGCCGGGGAGAGGGAACTCTCGCCGGTCAAGGCGTAGCGCCGAGACCGGGTGCCGCCGATCGCGGGCCCGAGGCGTCTGCGGCGTCCCGCAACGCCCTCATGAACGTGCTCAGGGCCGGCTGCGCCGGAGCCGTCCCGCGGACGGCCGCGGGGATGGAGCGCCGGGGTTCCGGCCCGCTGAGGCGGCGTACGACGGCGTCCGGGTGGGGCTGCCGAGGCCGAGGCCGGGGATGTGGCCGACGCCCAGCCCGGTGGCGACGAAGCCCTGCGCGGTCGTGTAGTCCTCGCTCTCGACGACGAACCGGGGCCTGAACCCGGCGGCCTGCGCGCACGCCTCCAGCTGCGCGTCCAGGCGGGGCCCCGGCCACTCGCTGCGCGCCAGGGCGGGCCGGTCGGCGAGGGGGTGCGCGGCGGGCAGGACGGCGCAGTAGGTGTCGTCGAGCAGGCGCAGCAGCGTGACGCCCTCGGGGTCGGCGCCGCCCGGCCGTACGACGAGCGCGAGGCCGGCGCGGCCCCCCTTGACGGCCGGGAGCGGGTCGTCGGGGTCGGCGAGCCCCGGTTCGACCCGGACGCGGGGGTGCTCGGCGCGCGGCCGGGCGACGGCGGGGGCGACCAGGGCGGCGCCGGCCGTGGCGAAGTACCGCACGGACAGCCGTCCCGTGCGCCCCGTCCGCAGGTCGGCCGGCGCGGTCTGCGGCTCCGCGAGCTGCCTGCCGATCGCTGCGGCGGACGCGGTGAGCGGGATGGTCGTGGTTCTCGTGGGGGTGGCGTTGACGCGGCGGCGGGCCGAGGGGGTGGCCGCGACGGTGCGTTCGTCGCGGGGCCCGGTGACGGGTCCCACCCGTGGAGAGGCCCCACCGGTCGCACCCCACCCCGGCTCCGGCCTCACCCCCCGTAGAACAACACCTCCACCACACCCCGAGCCCGTCGCGTGATCCGGCGGTAGTCGTCGAGCATGTCGCCCACGTGTCCGGGACCGTAGCCCAGGTAGCGGCCCACGGCGGCGGCTTCGCGGCCGTCGGAGGGGAAGGTGTCGCCGGCCCGGCCCCGGACGAGCATGACGGCGTTGCGGACGCGGGTGGCCAGCACCCAGGCCTCGTCCAGGGTCGCCGCGTCCTCGGCGCTCACCAGGTCGGCCGCGAGCGCGGCCGCCAGGGCCCCGCGGGTGCGGGTCGTGCGCAGGCCCGGCACGCTGCGGGCGTGCCGGAGCTGGACCAGCTGGACGGCCCACTCCACGTCGGACAGGCCGCCGCGGCCGAGCTTGGTGTGCAGGGTCGGGTCGGCGCCGCGCGGCAGCCGCTCGGACTCCATACGGGCCTTCAGACGCCGGATCTCGCGTACGGCGTCGTCGCCGAGCCCGTCCGCCGGATAGCGCAGCGGATCGACGAGGTCGATGAAGCGGCGGCCCAACTCCTCGTCACCGGCGACGGGTTCGGCGCGCAGCAGTGCCTGCGACTCCCAGCCCAGCGACCAGCGGCGGTAGTAGGCCTCGTACGACTTCAACGTCCGTACGACGGGACCGGACTTGCCCTCGGGGCGGAGGTCCGCGTCGATGAGAAGGGGCGGGTCGGCGCTCGGGATCTGGAGCAGGCGCCGCATCTCGGCGACGACCGCGTTCGCGGCGCGGGCCGCCTCCTGCTCGTCGACGCCCTCGCGCGGTTCGTGGACGAACAGGACGTCGGCGTCGGAGCCGTAGCCCAGTTCGTGGCCGCCGAAGCGGCCCATGCCGATGACGGCGAAGCGGGTGGGGAGGGTGTCGCCCCAGCGGTCGCGGACCACCGCCCGCAGCGTGCCCGCCAGGGTCGCGGCGGTGAGGTCGGAGATCGCGCCGCCGACGAGGTCGACGAGGGCGCCCTGGTCGGCGGAGGCCGGGGTCTCCTCGGTGCCGTAGGAGCCGACGATGTCCCGGGCGGCCGTACGGAACAGTTCGCGGCGGCGGACGCCGCGCGCGGCCGTGACGCCCTGCTGGGCGCCGTCCGCGCGGCCGACGGCGGCGAGGATCTCCTGCTCCAGGTGGGCGCGGACGCGGGGTTCGAGCCCGCCGGCCCCACCGGCGACCCCGTCGCCGTCGCCGAGGAGGGAGACGGCCTCGGGGGCGCGCATGAGGAGGTCGGGGGCGAGGCGGCCGGCGGAGAGCACCCGGGCCAGGTTCTCGGCGGCCGCCCCCTCGTCGCGCAACAGCCTGAGGTACCAGGGGGTCCGGCCGAGCGCGTCCGAGACCTTGCGGAAGTTGAGGAGCCCGGCGTCCGGGTCGGCGGAGTCCGCGAACCAGCCCAACAGGACCGGCAGCAGGGTGCGTTGGATGGCCGCCTTGCGGGAGACACCGGAGGCCAGGGCCTCCAGATGACGCAGGGCGGCCGCCGGGTCCGCGTAGCCGAGGGCGACGAGGCGTTCGCGGGCCGCGTCGGCGCGCAACCTGGTCTCGCCGGGCGCGAGTTGGGCGACGGCGTCGAGGAGCGGGCGGTAGAACAGCTTCTCGTGCAGCCGGCGGACGACGGCCGCGTGGCGCCGCCACTCGCGGTTCAGCTCGGCGACCGGATCGGTGCGCAGGCCGAGCGAACGGCCGATGCGGCGCAGGTCGTCGTCGTCCTCGGGGACGAGGTGGGTGCGGCGCAGCCGGTAGAGCTGGATGCGGTGTTCCATGGACCGCAGGAAGCGGTAGGCGTCGTCGAGCTGGGCCGCGTCCGACCGGCCCACGTACCCGCCGGCGGCCAGCGCGCCCAGCGCGTCGAGGGTGGTCCCGCTGCGCAGCGAGGTGTCGCCCCGCCCGTGCACGAGCTGGAGCAGCTGCACGGCGAACTCGACGTCCCGCAGGCCCCCCGGTCCGAGCTTGAGCTGCCGGTCGACCTCGGCGGCCGGGATGTTCTCGATGACGCGGCGGCGCATGCGCTGCACGTCGGCGACGAAGTTGTCCCGTTCCGCGGCCTTCCACACGAGCGGCTGGAGCGCGCTGACGTACGCCTCGCCCAGTTCGAGGTCTCCCGCGACCGGCCGGGCCTTCAGCAGCGCCTGGAACTCCCAGGTCTTCGCCCACCGCTGGTAGTAGGCGAGATGGCTGCTCAGCGTGCGCACGAGCGGGCCGTTGCGCCCCTCCGGCCGCAGATTGGCGTCGACGGGCCAGATGCTGCCCTCGACGGTCGTCTCCGAGCAGATCCGCATCATGTGCGAGGCGAGGCGGGTGGCCGCCCGGACGGCCTTCTGCTCGTCGGCCCCGTCCGCGGTCTCCCCCACGAAGATGACGTCGACGTCGGAGACGTAGTTCAGCTCGTGGCCGCCGCACTTGCCCATCGCGATCACCGCGAGCCGGCACAGCGCCACGTCCTCCGGAGCGGCGGCGCCGGCGATCGCGAGGGCGGCGCGCAGCGTGGCGGTGGCCAGGTCGGCGAGTTCGGCGGCGGTCTGGGCGAGGTCGGTGGTGCCGCAGACGTCACGGGCGGCGATGGAGAGCAGACAGCGGCGGTAGGCGACCCGCAGCGAGACCGGGTCGGTGGCCTCGGCGAGCCCCCGCTCGAACTCCTCGACGCCCGGATGCAGATCCTGCGCCTCGTACGTCACGAGCGCCTGCCAGTCCTGCGCGTGCCGGGCCAGGTGGTCACCGAGCGCGGTGGACGCGCCGAGCACCCCCAGCAGCCGGTCCCGCAGCGGCTTGGCCGCTATCAGTGTGTCCAGCACCGCCCGCCGCGCGGTCCGGTCCGGCTGCGCCTCCAGCAGCCGGACGAGGCCCAGCAGCGCGAGGTTCGGGTCGGCGGTCGCGCCCAGGGCGTCCAGCAGCACCGGGTCGTTGCGTACGGCGGACAGTTCCTCGCTCTCCAGCAGCCGCTCGGCGGCGCTCGGATCGGTGAAACCGTGCCGCAGCAGTCGCGTGAACGTACTGCTCCTGCGCCCCGGCGCCGTCATCCCCGGCCTCCCGTCGGATCAAGTCCGCGTCCGCTCACCCGATCACCCGACTTCATCGATCAAGGTCGTACGGGCACGAGCCTAACCGCAGTGGCGGGGGGAAGCGCCGGTCGGCCGTCGGCGGGGTCCGGTGGCCCGCTCGCCGGGCGACCAGGGACTTCGCGGACCGCTGACGGTGTGCGCGCCGGTGCCGCCGTCCCGGGAGGCCAGGTTCACCATGCGCACGGCTGATCTGCCGATGTGGTGGAGGAAGAGGACGCGCCGGGCGGCGGGGAGCGTGCGACACGACACCGGTCGCGCGGGCGGTGGTGTCCTCGGAGACGGTGGCGCACACCGTGCCGCTGGGGCTCGGCGGTGCCGCCGTCGCCGGGCTCGTCGCCCTGGTGGGGTGGCCGTTCGGGCGGCTGCCCGGGCCCGGTCTGCCGGCGCTCGGGCTGAGCATCCCCGCGTCGCGGCCCGACTCGCCGCCCGGGTCGCAGCTGTATCGCGACGCGCGACCGCCGCGCCGGCGTACCGCGTTCGCCGCCGCGCTCACCGCCTTCCTGACGCCGGCGACGGTCCCTGCTCCTGGCCACCGCCCTGAACCGGGCGCTGCCCGCCACGGCCGACCCGGGCATGGGGCTCCTGGTCGGCTACGCCCTCGCGATCCCGGTCGGCGCTGCTGTGCCGGTCCGATTGCTCGACCCGCCGGACGCCGTGTGATCGCGGTCGGCGGTCCGCACCGAGCGGCTGGGGATGAGTTTCCGGCCTCCGCGGGGTCTGCCCTGTGACGGCAGCCGGCAACCGGTACGTATCAGGTGACAGGAAGAGGCCCCCATGTCCGAGCCCCGCACCCCGCAGACCCGGCTCGACCCCCGCTACAGCGATCCCGCCGCGACCGCGATGCCCTGGCCGGAGGCCGAGGTACGGCTGTCCGGCTCCCAGATGTTCTGGATCTCGACCGTGCGGCCGGACGGACGGCCGCATGTGACGCCGTTGCCCGCCGTGTGGTCACAGGGGGCGCTGCACTTCTGCACCGGCCCGCAGGAGCGGAAGGCGAGGAACCTCGCCGAGAACCCGCACGTCGTGCTGACGACCGGCACGAACACCTGGGACGAGGGCTACGACCTGGTGGTGGAGGGCGAGGCCGTACGCGTGAGCGACGACTCGCGGCTGCGTGAGCTGGCCGCCGCGTGGGAGGCGAAGTACGGACGTTTCTGGCACTTCGAGGTGCGGGAGGGGTGTTTCCACCACGGCGCGGGACACGCCTACGTCTTCGCGGTGGCGCCCGGCACGGTTTTCGGCTTCGGTAAGGGGGAGCCGTTCAGCCAGACGCGGTGGCGGTTCGGCTGAGGAACCGGTCAACACCGGCGCACAGGCACCCCGTCAAGGGCGACTTGGAGGACCAGGGATGCAGTACACGCTCGAAGTGATTCCGCTGCCCGTCAGCGACATCGACCGGGCCCGTGACTTCTACCGGGACAAGGTCGGTTTCCATGTCGACATCGACCAGGAGGTCATGCCCGGCATGCGGATCGTGCAGCTCACTCCCCCGGGCTCCGGCTGTTCCATCGCCCTCGGCGACGCCATCTGGGACATGGCCCAGGGCGTCAAGCCGGCCCCCGGTTCCTACCAGGGCCTCCAGCTCTGTGTGGCCGACATCAAGGCCGCCCACGCCGAACTGCGCGAACGCGGCCTGGACGTCTCCGAACCCGTCGAGTACGCCCCCGACGACGGCGCCACCTTCATGTACTTCAAGGACCCGGACGGCAACGGGTGGGCGATCCAGGAGTACCGCCGCCGGGTCTCGGAACCGCTGCACCGGGTGCTCGCGGACCTGGCGGAGCGGCACTAGCGCCTACGGCCGCCCGCGTGCGGACCAGCGGGACATGACGTGGGGCCGACGGTCGATGACCGTCGGCCCCAGGTGTGGTCACCGCGGGAAACCCGCTCCGACCTGCGCCTACAGCACCGGCAGGTTCTTCCGCAGCTCGAACGCGGTCACCTCGCTGCGGTACTCCTCCCACTCCTGGCGCTTGTTGCGCAGGAAGAAATCGAAGACGTGTTCGCCGAGGGTCTCCGCCACCAGGTCGCTGCGTTCCATGAGGGACAGAGCCTCGCCCAGGTTCTGGGGGAGCGGCTCGATGCCCATCGCGCGGCGTTCCGCGTCGGAGAGGGCCCAGACGTCGTCCTCGGCGCCCGGCGGGAGCTCGTAGCCCTCCTCGATGCCCTTGAGGCCGGCGGCCAGGAGCATCGCGTAGGCCAGGTAGGGGTTCGCGCCGGAGTCCAGGGAGCGGACCTCGACCCGGGCCGAGCCCGTCTTGCCGGGCTTGTACATGGGGACGCGGACCAGGGCGGAGCGGTTGTTGTGGCCCCAGCAGATGTACGAGGGGGCCTCGCCGCCGGCGCCCGCGGTGCGCTCGGAGCCGCCCCAGATGCGCTTGTAGGAGTTGACCCACTGGTTGGTCACGGCGGCGATCTCGGCCGCGTGCTTCAGCAGGCCCGCGATGAAGGAGCGGCCGACCTTGGAGAGCTGGTACTCCGCGCCCGACTCGTAGAACGCGTTGCGGTCGCCCTCGAAGAGGGAGAGGTGCGTGTGCATGCCGGAGCCGGGGTGCTCGGAGAACGGCTTGGGCATGAAGGTCGCCTGGACGCCCTGTTCCAGCGCCACCTGCTTCATGACCAGGCGGAACGTCATGATGTTGTCCGCCGTGGACAGCGCGTCGGCGTAGCGCAGGTCGATCTCCTGCTGGCCCGGGGCGCCCTCGTGGTGGGAGAACTCCACCGAGATGCCCATGGACTCCAGCATGGTGATCGCCTGGCGGCGGAAGTCCATGCCGACGTTCTGCGGGGTGTGGTCGAAGTAGCCCGAGTTGTCGGCCGGCGTCGGGCGGGAGCCGTCCGTCGGCTTGTCCTTCAGCAGGAAGAACTCGATCTCGGGATGGGTGTAGAAGGTGAAGCCCAGGTCGGAGGTCTTGGCCAGGGCGCGCTTGAGGACGTAGCGCGGGTCGGCGAAGGACGGGGAGCCGTCGGGCATGAGGATGTCGCAGAACATCCGGGCGGTGCCGGGGGCCTCCGCGCGCCACGGCAGGACCTGGAAGGTCGACGGGTCCGGCTTGGCGATCATGTCGGACTCGTACACCCGGGCGAAGCCCTCGATGGCCGAGCCGTCGAAGCCGATGCCCTCGTCAAACGCCTGTTCCAGCTCGGCGGGGGCCACGGCGACGGACTTCAGGAAGCCCAGCACGTCCGTGAACCACAGGCGTACGAAACGGATGTCGCGCTCCTCCAACGTACGGAGCACGAACTCCTGCTGCTTGTCCATCTTCCGCTTCCACCCATTCCTTGCTGGTCAGGCCGCCTTGCTCCCGAGCGACGGGAGGCGGTCGGGCACCTGAGCATCCCACCACAACACCATTTCATGCGCGTTGCGCACCTTGATCGGCAAACCGACCTCCGGCCGAACGCCCGGTGTACGGCAGGTGTACCTCCCACTGTGCGGGAGTACCGCTCCCTGTGCCGCTCAACCGCTCTGCCGCCCATCTTGCCTGCTCGGGCCGACATCCGTAACGCCCGTGTCGTTCCGTGGGCGGTCCGCGGGGCCGGCGGGGCAGCATGGGAGGCGGGATCCCTCGTTTACGCGAGGGAGCGGATCAACTTACGATCAGCTGATCCGACCGTCCCATCCGACCCATCCCCCACTAAGGACACACCCCATGGCCGCCAAGACCAACAGCAGCGGGGACCGCAAGGCGCGCATCGAGGCGATGCGCCGTGCCGAGCGCTCCCGTGAGCGCCGGACCCGGATCCTCACGATCGGCGCCAGCGTGCTGATAGTCGCCGGCCTCGTGGTGGGCGGGACGGTCCTGATCCGCTCGCAGTCCGACGACGACAGCGGCAGCACGGCGAGCGACTCCAAGTCGTCGGGCAAGTGGAAGACCGGGTCCGACGGCGTCAGGACCTGGAGCACCAAGCTCACCCAGAACCACGTCACCAAGAGCGTGACGTACCCGATGGAGCCCCCGGTGGGCGGCGACCACAACCCGGTCTGGCAGAACTGCAACGGCGACGTCTACGACAAGGCGATCAAGAACGAGAACGCCGTGCACTCCCTGGAGCACGGCGCGGTCTGGGTCTCGTACAACAGCAAGGCCTCCGAGGCCGACGTGAAGGCGCTCGCTGAGAAGGTCAAGAAGACGCCGTACACGCTGATGAGCCCGGTCGAGGACCAGAAGGACCCGATCATGCTCAGCGCGTGGGGCCATCAGCGCACGGTGACCAGCGCGAAGGACCCCGATGTCGACAAGTTCTTCGAGTCCTACGTCCAGGGCGAGCAGACGCCCGAGCCGGGTGCCGCCTGCACCAACGGCATCTCCTAGCGGCAGCGGGCCTGGGACAGTGGGAAGCATGAAACACATCGGTTGGATCGCCTCCGGGGCCGCGGCGGCGCTCGTCGCGGCCGGGGCGATCACCTACGCGGTCGCCGACGGTGACGGGTCCGGGCTCAAGGCCCCCGCCGCCGACTCCGCCGACGCGGGGTTCGCCCGGGACATGGCCGTCCATCACCAGCAGGCCGTCGAGATGTCGTACACCGTGCGCGACCGGACGGACGACGAGGAGGTCCGGCGGCTCGCGTACGACATCGCGCAGACGCAGGCCAACCAGCGCGGCATGATGATCGGCTGGCTCGATCTGTGGGGCCTGCCGAAGGTGTCGTCGGACGAGCCGATGGCCTGGATGGGCATGGGCGGCATGGCCTCCGGCGAGGACGGCGCACTGATGCCGGGCATGGCCACCGACGCCGAGATGGACGAGCTCGGCAAGCTCAACGGCAAGCGGGCCGAGGTCTTCTTCCTCCAGCTGATGATCGACCACCACAAGGGTGGCGTCCACATGGCGCAGGGCTGTGTCTCCAAGTGCACGGTCGGCGTGGAGAAGAAGCTCGCGCAGGGCATGGTCAACGCCCAGGAGTCCGAGATCTCGTTGATGACGGGGATGCTCAAGGACCGGGGGGCCGCGCCCCGGTAGCCCCAGCCCGGCGCGCGGGGGCGCGGGGGCGCGCCGAACGTGGGGCGCCCCACACCCCATAGCGTCGCTCTGACGATTACACTGGGCCCGTGCCTCAACTTCGTCTCGCCTTGAATCAGATCGACTCGACGGTCGGCGACATCGCCCAGAACGCCGAGGCGGTGGTCCGCTGGACCCGGCACTCCGCCGAACAGGGAGCGCATCTGGTCGCGTTCCCCGAGATGGTGCTGACCGGGTATCCCGTCGAGGACCTGGCGCTGCGCCAGTCCTTCGTGGAGGCCTCCCGCTCCGCGCTGCGGGCGCTCGCGGCGCGGCTCGCCGACGAGGGCTTCGGGGAGCTGCCGGTGGTGCTCGGCTACCTCGACCGTTCCGAGTCCGCCGCCCCGAAGTACGGCCAGCCCGCGGGGGCTCCGCGCAACGCGGGGGCGGTGCTGTACCGGGGCGAGGTGGCCCTCACCTACGCCAAGCACCACCTGCCCAACTACGGCGTGTTCGACGAGTTCCGCTACTTCGTGCCCGGCGACACCATGCCCGTCGTGCGGCTGCACGGCGTCGACATCGCCCTCGCCATCTGCGAGGACCTGTGGCAGGACGGCGGCCGCGTCCCGGCGGCCCGGTCCGCCGGGGCCGGGCTGCTGCTCTCCATCAACGCCTCGCCGTACGAGCGCGACAAGGACGACACCCGCCTGGAACTGGTCCGCAAGCGCGCGCAGGAGGCCGGCTGCACCACCGCCTACCTGGCGATGATCGGCGGCCAGGACGAGCTGGTCTTCGACGGCGACTCCATCGTGGTGGACCGCCACGGCGAGGTGGTCGCGCGGGCGCCGCAGTTCTCCGAGGGATGTGTCGTCCTCGACCTGGAGCTGCCGGCGGGCGCCGCCGAACCGGTCACCGGGGTCGTCGACGACGGCCTGCGCGTCGACCGCCTCGTCATCTCCGAGGAGCCGCTGCCCGCGTACGAGCCGGAGCTGACCGGCGGGTACGCGGAGCGCCTCGACGACGACGAGGAGGTGTACTCGGCGCTGGTGGTCGGCCTGCGGGCGTACGCGGCGAAGAACGGCTTCCGGTCCGTCCTGATCGGCCTCTCCGGCGGCATCGACTCGGCGCTCGTCGCGGCGCTCGCGTGCGACGCGCTGGGCGCGCAGAACGTGTACGGCGTGTCCATGCCCTCGAAGTACTCCTCGGACCACTCCAAGGGCGACGCGGCGGAGCTGGCGCGCCGGACGGGGCTCAACTTCCGCACGATCCCGATCGCCCCGATGTTCGACGCGTACATGGCGTCGACGCAGCTGACGGATCTGGCCGAGGAGAACCTCCAGTCCCGGCTGCGCGGCACCCTGCTGATGGCGATCTCCAACCAGGAGGGCCACATCGTGCTGGCCCCCGGCAACAAGTCGGAGCTGGCGGTCGGGTACTCGACGCTGTACGGCGACTCGGTGGGCGCCTACGGCCCCATCAAGGACGTGTACAAGACGTCGATCTTCCGGCTGGCGGAGTGGCGCAACCGGGCGGCGGCGGAGCGGGGGCAGACCCCGCCGATCCCGGAGAACTCCATCTCCAAGCCGCCGAGCGCCGAGCTGCGTCCCGGCCAGGTCGACACGGACTCCCTGCCGGACTACCCGGTCCTGGACGCGATCCTGGAGCTGTACGTCGACCGCGACCAGGGCGCCGACGCGATCGTGGCCGCCGGGTTCGACCGGGAGCTGGTGTCGAAGACCCTCCGCATGGTCGACACCGCCGAGTACAAGCGGCGGCAGTACCCGCCGGGCACGAAGATCTCCCCGAAGGGGTTCGGCAAGGACCGCCGGCTGCCGATCACCAACCGATGGCGGGAGCAGGCGTAGGGACCGGCCGGGGCCCGAGGGCGTCGCCTCAGGGCCGGCGCCCTCGAAGCCGCGCGTGCCGTGGTAGTGGGGCCCCTCCAGGAAGACCAGCGGCACACCCTGGCCGTCGGCCGCCGCGGGGGGCGTGGGCGATGAGCCGTGCGCCGATGCCCTGGCCCTGGAACTCCGGAAGCACGCCGAGCGGCGACAGGGTCAGGACGTCCACGATCCGGCGCGGGGCGTCCAGGCGCGCCGCGCTCAGCAGGACGTGCCCGGCGACCCGGTCCTCGACGGTGGCGACGAGGGACAGACGAGGGACCGGGGCGCCGTCGCGGCCTCCGTGACGCGCAGGGGCTCCACGAGGGCGGGGACCCGCTCGCCGTCGCCGAAGGCGCGGGGTGTGCACCTCGCGCACCGCCCGGTGATCGTCGGCGGTCTCCCACCGGATCACCGGGTTCGTTCCTGCGGGTGCGATCCGTGCGCCCTCGGTCGCTTCGTGTGCCGTCATGGCCGCGAGGCCAGGCCGGGGGCGGCTCGTGCGCGAGGCGATTTCGGTGGGCGCCGCGCGTCTCGGACGCGCGGCGTCTCATGGCCGCGCCCTCTCGGACGCGCGCCGGATCAGACGCGTACCGTCTCCGACTCCCCCGGCACGTGGGAGGCCACCACGCGGCCGCGCTGCGGCGGGGCGACGGCCGCTCGGCGGTGGTCCACGGTGTAGGCCACGCCGGCGACCGCCAGGCCGACCAGCGCGAGAACCGCGCCCACCGTCGCCGGGGCCGTGGCGCCGAGACCGGCGGAGAGGGCCAGGCCGCCGGTCCAGGCGCCGCCGGCGTTGGCGAGGTTGAAGGCGGCCTGGTTGGCGGAGGAGGCGAGGGAGGGGGCCGTGGCGGCCTTCTCCATGACCATCAGCTGCAGGGGCGAGCCGGTGGTGAAGGCGGCGACGCCGAGGAGGAGGACGGCCAGCGCGGCGCTCCACTGGGCCGACATCAGGACCGGGAACAGCGCGAGGACCGCGATCAGCGACGCCAGGCCGCCGAAGAGGGTGCCCCGCAGGGAGTGGTCGGCGAGACGGCCGCCGGCCAGGTTCCCGATGGTCGCGCCGACGCCGAACAGCGCGAGGAGCAGGGTCACGCTGGTCTCGGCGTACCCGGCGGAGTCCGTGAGCATGGGCGTGATGTAGCTGTAGGCGGAGAAGAGCGCGCCGAAGCCGGCGACGGTCGTGCCGAGGGCGAGCCAGACGGGCAGCGAGCGCAGGGCGCCCAGTTCGCCGCGCAGGCCGGCCAAGGGGCGGGCCTCCGCCCGGTCGTCCGGCAGCAGGAGCGCCAGGGAGGCGATCGCCGCGAGGCCGATCACGCCGACCCCGACGAAGGTGATCCGCCAGCCGAAGTGCTGGCCCACGAGGGTCGCGGCGGGGACGCCCGCGACGTTGGCGATCGTCAGGCCGAGGAACATCAGGGAGACCGAGCGGGCCTTGCGCTCCGGCGCCACGAGGCCGGTCGCGACGACCGCGCCGACGCCGAAGAAGGCGCCGTGCGGCAGACCGCTGAGGAAGCGGGCGGCGAGCAGCCAGTGCTCGTCGGGGGCGAGTGCGGAGAGCACGTTGCCGACGACGAAGAGGACCATCAGCCCGATCAGGACCTTGCGGCGGGGCAGCCGGGCCGTGACGGCGGCGAGCAGCGGGGCGCCGATGACGACACCCAGCGCGTACGCGGAGACGAGGTGGCCGGCGGCGGGGATCGAGATGCCGAGGTCGGCCGCGACCTCCGGGAGGAGGCCCATGATGACGAACTCGGTCGTGCCGATTCCGAAGGCGCCTACGGCGAGAGCGAGCAGGGCCAAGGGCATGGCGGGACCTTTCAGGAAGAGCGGGGGATGTCGGGGTTCCGTCCATCGTATGTTCCCTTGCGGAACAAACTCGAACCGGGCCTTGTTCCCCCGTCTCCCGCGACCGCCCCACCTGCGCGGTCAGCTCCCGGACGTGTCGATCGTCACCCGCGCCGCCACCGGCAGATGGTCACTGCCCGTCTCCGGCAGGGTCCAGGACGCCGTGGGCTCCATGCCCCGGACCATGATCTGGTCGATGCGGGCCAGCGGGAACGACGCGGGCCAGCTGAAGCCGAAGCCGCTGCCCGCCGCGCCCTGGGTGGAGCGCATCTGGGCGGTGACGGCGTTCAGGGCGCGGTCGTTCATGGTGCCGTTGAGGTCGCCGAGGAGCGCGACCTGCTGGATCGGCTCGTCGGCGATGGCCTCGCCGAGGGCGTTGGCGCTCTTGTCGCGCTGGCGGGCGGTGAACCCGGCCTCCAGCTTGACCCGCACCGAGGGCAGATGGGCGACGTACACGGCGACCGGCCCGTCCGGCGTCGCCACGGTGGCGCGCATCGCGCGCTCCCAGCCGAGCTTGATGTCGACGGGCTCGGTGTCGCTCATCCGGTACCGGCTCCACAGGCCGACGGTGCCGACGACCTCGTGGTACGGGTACGTCGCCGCCAGCGCCTTCTCGTACACCGGCACCGCGTTCTCGGTCAGTTCCTCCAGGGCCACCACGTCCGCGCCGGAGCCGGCGATCTCGCGGGCCGTGCCGGAGGTGTCGGCGTTGTCCGCGTTGACGTTGTGGGTGACGACGGTGAAGTCGCCGCCGCCGCCGGTCTTGCTGGTGACGAGTCCGCCGAAGATGTTCAGCCAGACGACCGTGGGCACCAGCAGCGCGATGAGCGCGGTCGCGGACCTGCGGACCAGCGCGAGCACGAGCAGCACCGGGATCGCGAGGCCCAGCCACGGCAGGAACGTCTCGGTCAGACTGCCGAGGTTGCCGACGGCGTTGGGGACCTGGGCGTGCAGCACCATCACCAGTGCGACGAGGACGGCGAGGACCGCGAGGACGATGCCCCGGCGCCAGATCCGCCGATCCCCTCTCCAGCCGCCGAAGAGGCGGCCCAGCAGGCGCCGGAACCGGGATTGTTCGCGGCCCTGACCGGTGCCGCCGCCGCCCGTCTCCGTCATGTACGCCTGCGCCATACCGTCGCCTCACTGCCTGCCGTGCATTTTCCCCGCGCCTAAAGACCCTAGGGGATGATCGCCGTCGTTCCCGCCGCCTTACGGCGGGCGTTCGGGGACGAGGACGTACAACCCGCTGTTCGGAGTTCCGAACCGGTGGACAGGCCCCGACGTCTGTAACGAAACGCGCACATCACTGTGACTCACTTCGCAGAAGGGCGAAGCCCTTCGAGCACCGTGTCGACGATGTTCTCCGCGAGATCCTCGGGCAGGGAGGCGTCCGGGCGCATGACGGTGCGCACGAGCATGGGGCCGAAGACCAGGTCGCCGACGAGGTCGAGGTCGATGTCGGCCCGGAGTTCGCCGTTGTCCCGGCCCCGGCGCAGGACCTCGGCGAGGGCCCGGCGGCGGGGGGCGACGACGTCCGTGTGGTAGGCGTCCCAGATCTTGGGGCTGCTCTTCATCTGGGCGATGACGTTGTGCAGGATCGCCGACGGCCGGTTGAGCAGCCCGCGCCTGCGTGCCGCCTCCAGGAAGACGACGAGGTCGTCGCGCATCGAGGTACCGGGCAGCACGGGGTCCGGGGGCTCGGCCGCGCGCAGTACGTCGACGAAGAGCGCCTCCTTGCCGCTCCAGCGGCGGTAGATGGTCGCCTTGCCGACGCCCGCCGTCCGGGCGACCCGTTCGATCGACAACTCCGAGAGCGGCACGCCCTCTTCGAGGAGTTTCATCACGCCTTCGACGATGGACCGCTCCACGGCCTCGCTGCGGGGCCGCCCGCGGACGGGGCCCGTGCCCCGGGCGCGTCCGTCTCCGGCGTGGCTCTCGGCGAGGCTCAAGGTCGACTCCGTCTCTGTGCGTCGTGGGACCGGACCGATTCTCCGGTCAGTGGTCGACGGCCGCCAACTCGGGCTCCTCCTTGCCCTCCTGACCGCCCTTCGGTCGTCCCGGCAGGAACACCGCCATGGCCACGGCACCGATCAGGGCGATACCGGCCCCGCACAGAGCGGTCACGTGCATGGCGTGCAGGAAGGCGTCGTGGGCCGGGCCGACCAGGGCCTCGCCCCGTTCGCCGAGACGCGCGGCGAGGCCGAGGGTGGCCTCGATGGACTCGGCGGCGGCGTGCGGGGCGCCGGCGGGCAACTGGTGCTCGATGTCGCTCCGGTAGGCGGTGGACAGCACCGAGCCGAGGACGGCGATGCCGAGGGCGCCGCCGACCTGGCGGAAGGTGTTGCTGAGCGCGGACGCGGAGCCGGCCTTCTCGCGGGGCAGCGCCTGCATGATGACGACGCTGAGCGGGGTCATCACATGGGCCATGCCGACGCCCATGAGGAAGAAGATGACTT
The DNA here is from genome assembly GCF_000383595.1 of Streptomyces bottropensis ATCC 25435. NCBI lineage: Bacteria > Bacillati > Actinomycetota > Actinomycetes > Kitasatosporales > Streptomycetaceae > Streptomyces > Streptomyces bottropensis. Next base: position 6,825,091 of record NZ_KB911581.1, read on the forward strand.
CGAGGAGCCAGATCGGCGTGTCCCCGTCCAGCACGGCGAACGCGGCGAGCATCCCGGCGATCAGCGTCATGCCGGCCGTGCACACCGCGCTGTTGCCGAAGCGGTCCACGACGAGCCGGGCGCGCGGCGCGAAGACGAGCTGCGCGACGGCCAGCGGCAGCATCAACAGGCCGGTCTGGAGCGGCGAGTAGCCGCGCACGGTCTGGGTGTAGAAGACGGAGAAGAAGGTCACGCCCATCAGCGCGAAGAAAACCAGGCCGATGACGCCGATGGACGCCGAGAAGACCTTGTTCCGGAAGAACGACATGTCGATGGACGGGTGGTCGCTGCGCTTCTCGAAGATCACGAAGGCGGCGAGGACCGCGAGTCCGGCCCCGATGGGGCTGAGGACCGTGACATCGGTGAAGTCGGCGAGCTGACCGCCGCGGATGATGCCGTAGACGAGGAGCACGAGGCCGATGACGGAGAGCACCACGCCGACGGGGTCGATGCGGCCGGGGGCGGGGTCGCGCGAGTCGGGCACCAGCCAGATCATCAGGCCGAGCGCGAGGAGGACGATCGGCACGTTGATCAGGAAGACCGAGCCCCACCAGAAGTGGTCGAGCAGGAGACCTCCGGTGATCGGGCCGATGGCGATGGCGAGGCCGACGCCGCCCGCCCAGATGCCGATGGCCTTGGGCTGCTCGTCGCGCTCGAAGACGTTCATCAGGACGGCGAGGGTGGCGGGCATGACGAAGGCGGCGCCGAGGCCCATCACCGCGCGGAAGACGATCAGCTGGGCCGGGGAGCCCGACATCGCGGCCAGCGCCGAGCCGAGGCCGAAGACGACGAGTCCGCCGAGCAGCACCTTCTTGCGGCCGAGGCGGTCGCCGAGCAGGCCCGCGGAGAACAGCAGTCCCGCGAAGACCAGCGTGTAGGCGTTGATCGCCCACTCCAGCTCGCTCTGGGTGGCGCCCAGGCCGGTGGGCTCGGGGGTGGAGATCGTCTTGATGGCGACGTTGAGGATCGAGTTGTCGAGCACCACGATCAGCAGGCTCAGCATCAGCACACCGAGAATCACCCAGCGGCGCCGGTGCACCGCCGCCGGTACGCGGGAGTCAGGGACTGCGGTAGTCATGGCGTCGAGCCTAGACCTATTTTCGATACGGGACCGTCTCGTATCGAATATCTTTTACCCTGTTCTTACATGCCGCATGCCGAAACGGTCACACGCGCCTGCCCTAGCCCTCCCTCTCGGGAGGTGCCACCATGGAAGCGGTCCGGGGACGCCGTCAGGGTGCCTCGAGATGACATGAAGGAGCTGGAGCGATGACGCAGCTTTCGGCTGCCCAGACGAAGCCCTCCGACGGCAGCAAGGCGCTGTACGGGGGCAAGGGCACACGCCGTATCACCGTCCGGGACATCGCCCTCGCCAAGGAACGCGGCGAGAAGTGGCCCATGCTCACCGCCTACGACGCGATGACCGCCTCCGTCTTCGACGAGGCCGGCATCCCGGTCATGCTCGTCGGCGACTCCGCGGGCAACTGTCACCTCGGCTACGAGTCGACCGTGCCCGTCACCCTCGACGAGATGACCATGCTCTCCGCCGCCGTCGTACGGGGCACCAGCCGCGCCCTGATCGTCGGCGACCTGCCCTTCGGCTCCTACCAGGAGGGCCCGGTGCAGGCGCTGCGCTCGGCGACCCGGATGGTCAAGGAGGCCGGGGTCGGCGCGGTCAAGCTGGAGGGCGGCGAGCGCTCGCACCGCCAGATCGAGCTGCTGGTCGAGTCCGGCATCCCCGTCATGGCCCACATCGGCCTCACCCCGCAGTCCGTCAACGCGATGGGCTACCGCGTGCAGGGGCGGGGCGAGGAGGCCGCGCAGCAGCTGCTGCGCGACGCCAAGGCGGTCCAGGACGCGGGCGCGTTCGCGGTCGTCCTGGAGCTGGTTCCGGCGGAGCTGGCGGCGGAGGTCACCCGGGTGCTCCACATCCCGACCGTCGGGATCGGGGCCGGGGCCGAGACCGACGCACAGGTCCTCGTGTGGACCGACATGCTCGGGCTGACCGGGGGGCGGATGCCGAAGTTCGTGAAGCAGTACGCGAACCTCCGGGCGGTCATGGGTGACGCGGCGAAGGCGTTCGCGGAGGACGTCGTGGGCGGGACGTTCCCGCAGGAGGAGCACTCGGTCCACTAGGCCTCACCCGCGCCCCCTGCTTCTCAGGGGGCGCGGGGAACGGCGCGAGCGGCCCCCACCCGGCGGCGCCCGCCGACGAGACCCGCACCCCCGGGTCGGCAGACGTGTCGGCGGGGCATCGGCCGTGTAGGTGGGCTGTCGGTGGTTTGTCGGTGGGGGCTGGGAGTGTCGTCCCCATGACACGAATCGACATGAACGCCGGCGGCGCGAAGGGCGCTGTGACCGTGCGGGGGCTGGTCAAGCACTACGGGGAGACCAGGGCGCTGGACGGTGTCGACCTCGACGTGCGCGAGGGCACGGTGATGGGCGTGCTCGGCCCGAACGGCGCGGGCAAGACGACGCTCGTGCGCTGCCTGTCCACCCTGATCACCCCCGACGCGGGCCACGCGACCGTGGCCGGCTACGACGTCGTACGGCAGCCGCGGCAGCTGCGCCGCGTGATCGGGTTGACGGGGCAGTACGCCTCCGTGGACGAGAAGCTGTCCGGCTTCGAGAACCTGTACATGATCGGCCGGCTGCTCGACCTGCCCCGCAAGGAGGCGAAGAGCCGCGCCACCGGTCTGCTGGAGCGGTTCTCGCTGACCGAGGCCGCCGGGCGCCCGGCGGCGACGTACTCCGGCGGTATGCGGCGGCGGCTCGACCTGGCCGCGTCCATGATCGGGAGCCCGGCCGTGCTGTACCTGGACGAGCCGACGACCGGCCTCGACCCGCGGACGCGCAACGAGGTGTGGACCGAGGTGAAGCGCATGGTCGGCGACGGTGTCACCGTGCTGCTGACCACCCAGTACATGGAGGAGGCCGAGCAGCTGGCCTCCGAGCTGACCGTGATCGACAAGGGCAAGGTGATCGCGGGCGGCCGTATCGAGGAGCTGAAGGCCCAGGTCGGCGGTCGCACGCTGCGGGTCCGGCCGGCCGATCCGGTGCACCTGCGGCCGCTGGCCTCGGAGCTGGACGGCCTGGGCATCACCGGGCTCGCCACGACCACCGTGGACACCGGGACCGGCACCCTCCTCGTGCCGATCCTCAGCGACGAGCAGCTGACCGCCGTCGTCGGCGCGATCACCGCGCGCGGGGTGACCATCGCCTCGATCAGCACCGAACTGCCCAGCCTGGACGAGGTGTTCCTGTCGCTCACCGGCCACAGGACCGGTGCGACGCAGGACGCGCCCCCCTCCCCCGCCTACGAAGAGGTCGCCGTATGAGCGCCGTCACCACCGTCTCCACGACCGGTGGGGCCGCCGAGGCCGTTCAGGCCGACGGCCGCATCGGGCTCCGGGCGCACGCCCGGCACACCGGCGCGCTCGTCCGGCGGAACCTGCTGTGGATCCGCCAGGACCCCGAATCGATGTTCGACGCGGTCCTGATGCCGATCGTGTTCACCCTGCTCTTCGTGTACGTCTTCGGCGGCTCCATCGGGCAGGCGCTGGGCGGCGGCCAGGAGCAGTACGTGCAGTACGTGGTGCCGGGGCTGATGGCGATGATGGGCATGAACATCGCCATGGGCGTCGGCACGGGCTTCAACGAGGACTTCCAGAAGGGCGTCATGGACCGCTTCCGGTCCCTGCCGATCGGCCGGTCCTCGGTCCTGCTCGCGAAGATCTCCGTCGAGCTGCTGCGCATGCTGGTCGCCACGACCATCCTGCTGACCGTCGGGGTCCTCATCGGCTTCGACATCACCAGCTGGCCGGGACTGTTCGGCGCGGTCGGCCTGGCCGTCGTCTTCGGATCGTCCCTGATGTGGATCTTCCTGGTGCTGGGCGTGACGATGAAGAACGCCCAGTCCGTGCAGGCCATGGGCTTCCTGGTGCTGTTCCCGCTGCAGTTCGGGTCGTCGATCTTCGCGCCGACCCAGTCGATGCCGGGCTGGCTGCAGGTCTTCACCGACTACAACCCGCTGTCGTCCCTGGCGGACGCGGCGCGCGGGCTGATGACCGGCGGCCCCATCGCGCACGACCTGCTGGTCACGCTCGGCTGGTCGGTGGGCCTGACGGCGGTGATGGCGCCGATCGCGATCCACAAGTTCAAGACGAAGAGCTGACCCACCGGGGCCGCGGGCCCCGCGGCGACGACGGAAGGCTTGCACGAGGGTCAGACGAGGGCGGCGGCCTCCCGCGGGGTGAGGGCGCCGCCCTCGGCGTACGCCCGCTCGTACGCGGCGTCGCCCAGCGCCGCCCGCGTCACGGCCTCGGCCCTGGCGCGGGACTCGGCCTCCATCGGGCTGGAGAAGTGGCCGGGCGGCAGCAGCGCGTCGGCCGCGCCGAGGAGCCGGGCCGCGTCGAGGGCGCGGGCACCGCCGTCGACGCCCGTCAGGGATATGGCCGCGGTCACGAGATGGATGGCGGGCATATGGGGCGCGACCATCTGGGACAGCCGGTCCAGACTCCGGTCCAGCGCCTCGCGCATCAGCCGCAGCGCCTCCTCGTACTGTCCGTCCATCGTCTCCAGCCAGCCCTCGACGCCGATGACGAACCCGGCGAAGAGCACGAAGTCCGCGGCGTGGAAGTCTTCGCGCAGCAGGGCGAGCTGCTCGCGGGCCTCGACCGTGCGCCCGCTGCGGCCGAGCCGGATCGCGAGGAAGAGCCGGGCGGCGGGCACCGCCCCGCCGGCGGCCCGGCGCCCGGCCTCCAACACGTCGAACAGCAATTTCTCGCCGCGCTCCGCGTCGCCGCTCTCGATGTACACGCTGCCGAGCCGGACGCCGAGCATGCCCAACTGGGCGTTGGCGCCGAGTCGTTCGGCATACTCGATGGCCCGCTCGAAGTCCGCGGCGGCGAGCTCGAACTCGCCCTTGCGCTCCAGGAACTCGCCGCGCGCCGAGAGCGCCTCGGCGGCGCCCCAGGCGTCCCCGAGCCGGTCGAAGATCTCCAGCGACTCCTCGGCGTCCGCGGGGGCGTCGCCCGCCCAGTCGGTACGGTTGGCGAGGATGTTGGCCCGCATCTGCAGGGTCTGGCCCAGTTCCCAGGTGAAGCCGAGGGCGCGGCAGGTGTCGATGTTGGCGTCGAGGATGGCGCGCAGCCGGTCCATGTCGCCGGTCAGCAGGACGGCGTAGAACCACATGAAGCCGGGGAAGCGGCAGGTCTGGGGCTGGCCCGGGCGGTAGGTCGCGCTGATGACCCGGAGTTTCTCCTGGCTCTCGGGGGTCTCCCACACTGGCAGTTCCATGTCCATGCAGGCCAGATGGACGAGATGCACCCCGCGCCGGGCCTCGTCCAGGACGGCGGGACTCATCGGCGGCGGGCGTTCGACCATGCGCTCCCGCAGGTCCGGGACGGGGCGGGCGGGTGCGGTGAAGGGGTCCGGGCCGAGTTCCTTGACCTGGGCGGACCAGTGCCGGGCCTCGGTCTTCAGGTCACGCATCTGCCAGTACCAGCACAGCGAGAGCGTCAGACAGAGCGCCTCCTGCTCGTCCCGCTCGGCGACGGCGTGTCTGAGGGCGGTGCGGATGTTCTCGTACTCCAGTTCCAGCAGCTCGATCGCGGCACGCTGGCCGGAGCCGCGCAGCAACGGGTCGGTGGTGCGGACGAGTTCGCGGTAGTACGTGAGGTGCGCCCGTGCGGCTGCCGGGCGGGTGCCGGTCTCGTCGAGCCGTTCGCCCGCGTACTCGACGACGGTCTCCAGGAGCCGGTAGCGCATCTCGCCGGCCGCGGGAACCGCCGAAGGGGCCGCCACGACGAGGGACTTGTCCACGAGCGAGCCGAGCGCCTCCAGCGCGGCGGGTCCGCAGACGGCCTCGGCGGCGGCCAGGTCGCAGCCGCCGGCGAACACCGACAGCCGCCGCAGGACGTACCGTTCGTCCTCGTCGAGCAGCTCCCAGGACCAGTCGACGACCGCGCGTAGGGTCTGCTGCCGGGGCAGGACGGTACGGCTGCCCGAGGTGAGCAGCCGGAAGCGGTCGTCGAGGCGGTCGGCGATCTGGCGGGGCGTCAGCATGCGCAGCCGGGCCGCCGCCAGCTCGATGGCGAGGGGCAGTCCGTCGAGGCGGCGGCAGATCTCGGCGGCCGCCTCCGGGTCGGCGGCGACGGTGAAACCGGGCCGGGCGGCCGCCCCCCGGTCGGCCAGCAGGCGCAGCGCGTGGGGCTCCGTCAGCGGCTCCACCGGGCGCAGCAACTCCCCCGGTACGCCGAGGGGTTCGCGGCTGGTGGCGAGGACGGTCAGCGTCGGGCAGCGCTGGAGGAGCTGGTCGACGAGATGGGCGGCGGCGTCCACGACGTGTTCGCAGTTGTCGAGAATCAGCAGCATGCGGCGCCCGGCGCAGTGTTCGGCGAGGCGGGCCAGCGGGTCGTCCTTGCGGTCCGCCGCGACGCGCATCTCCTCGGCGCGGGCGCCGCGCAGGACGGTCTCGCGCGCGCCGAGGGCGGTGAGGACGGTCTCCGGAACGTTCGCGGGGTCGTCCACGGGGGCGAGTTCGGCGAGCCAGACGCCGTCCGGCATGGCCTCGGCGACCGCCTCGCCGGCCTCCTGGGAGAGGCGGGTCTTGCCCGCGCCGCCGGGGCCGAGAAGGGTGACGAGGCGGGTGCTGGTGAGGTCGTGGCGGATGGTGTCGATGTCGGTGTCCCGGCCGACGAACGAGGTGAGACGGGCGCGGAGATTGCCGGGGGCGCGGGTGGGGTGGGGGTGCGGCGCGGGCCGGTCGCGCGGTTCCCCGCGCCCCTGACGGGGCGCTGGTTCGTCCGCTCGCAGGAGTTCCGCGTGCAGTCTGCCGAGTGCCGGGCCCGGGCTCGTGCCCAGGCGGGCCGACAGGAGGCGGCGTACCTCCTCGTAGGCCGCCAGGGCCTGTGCCGTGCGGCCGGTGTCCCGCAGGGCCTGGAGGCGGAGGAACTGGAGGGGTTCGTCGAGGGGGTGGGTGTCGCAGAGGGCTGTGAGGTCCGGGAGTGCGGAGTCGGCGCGGCCGAGGGCGAGAGCGGCGGTGAGGCGGGTGCGGTGGGCGTCGAGGCGGCGGGTCTCCCAGCGGGCGGCCTCGGCGGCGCGGTCGGGGAGGTCGGCCAGCGGCGGGCCCTGCCAGAGGGCCAGCGCGTCGTCGAGGACGTCGGCGGCCTTGGCCGGATCGCCGTCGGCGAGCGCGCGGGCGCCCTCCTGCGCGAGACGTTCGAAGCGGTGCAGGTCGATGTCGTCCCGTGTCGCCGCGAGGCGGTAGCCGCCGTTCAGTGAGGCGATCGCGCCCGGGCCAAGGGCCCTGCGCAGCCGGCCGACCAGCGCCTGCAGCGCGGCCGGCGCGTCGGCGGGCGGATCGTCGGCCCACACCTCGTCGACGAGGGTGGCCGCGGGCATCGTACGGCCCTGGCGCAGCGCGAGCACGGTCAGCAGGGCGCGCAGCCGGGCGCCCCCGACGGGGACGGGGGTGCCGTCGGGCTGCAGTGCCTGGGTGGTGCCGAGGATGCGGTAGCGCACAGGGTCCATTGTCTCTGTCGGTGGTCGCTGTCAAAGCCGGGTCCGGGTGTCCGGTGCATCGAGTCGGACGCTCCCGCGCCACCGTCGACCGTGCGTCCCCACCTTCCTAGGAACCGGGAGGGGATCGCGAGACGTTTTCGGCGTGCGGCCGGTACCGTCGGGCAGGCCGTTCGAGTGATCGATTGTCCGCCGCGAGTCCTAGGAGCCCCATGACCACCGCCGCGTCCCGCCGGAGCGACCGGAGGATCAGCCCCGTCTTCATGGGGATCGTGGCCGTCATGGCGGTCACCGGATGGGCCACGTGGACCGGGTTCGCCGAGCAGCCCGGTCTGGCCGTCTTCCTGTTCGTGACCTCGGCGTGGGTCGTCTCACTGTGTCTGCACGAGTACGCGCACGCCCGTACCGCGCTGCACAGCGGTGACATCTCCATCGGCGCCAAGGGCTATCTCACCCTCAATCCGCTGAAGTACACCCATGCCCTGCTCAGCATCGTGCTGCCGGTGGTCTTCGTGATCATGGGTGGGATCGGTCTGCCCGGTGGCGCGGTGTTCATCGAGCGGGGCCGTATCCAGGGCCGTTGGAAGCACAGTCTGATCTCGGCGGCGGGTCCGCTGACGAACGTCGCGTTCGCGGCCGTCTGCACCGCGCCCTTCTGGCTGGGGGTCACGGACGGTGTGCCGAAGGCGTTCCTCTTCGCCCTCGCCTTCCTCGCGATGCTCCAGGTCACGGCCGCGATCCTGAACTTCCTGCCGGTGCCCGGCCTGGACGGCTACGGCGTCGTCGAGCCCTGGCTGTCGTACAAGATCCGCCGCCAGGTGGAGCCGCTGGCGCCCTTCGGGCTGCTGCTGGTGTTCGCGGTCCTGTGGATCCCGGCGGTGAACGGGGTGTTCTGGGACGTCATCGACGCGTTCATGCGGGGCCTCGGGATCGAGGACCAGCTCTCCGACTGCGGCTACTGGCTCTACCGCTTCTGGCGCGCGGACAGCGACGTCTGCCTCACCGGGATGTGAGGGATGTGGGGCAGGGCCCCGAACTCAGCGGGCGGCGGACCGCTCCAGCTTCGCCTTGCGCGCGTAGTACCAGGTCATGTTGGAGGACAGGCCGGCCATCAGCACCCACACCACGCCCAGCCAGCTGCCCCGGCTGAAGGAGACCACGGCCGCGGTGATCGCGAGGAGACAGACGACGAGCGCGTAGACGGCGAGGCGGGGCATGGGGGTCGGCTCCTGACAGGGCGGTCGGTTCGGACGAGGTGGTAGCGCGTCCAGTGTCCCCCATGCCCGCCGGCGTGCGTGCCTCGCCCGCGGGCCGGCCGCGCCCCGGCTACACGTCCGTCAGGCGGATGCCCGCGTGGGCCTTGTAGCGGCGGTTCACGGAGATGAGGTTCGCGACCAGGGACTCGACCTGGTGGGCGTTGCGCAGCCGGCCCGCGAAGATGCCCCGCATGCCGGGGATTCGGCCGGCCAGCGCCTGCACGATCTCGACGTCGGCCCGCTCCTCGCCGAGGACCATCACGTCCGTGTCGATCTCCTCGATCTCCGGGTCTTCGAGGAGGACGGCGGAGAGGTGGTGGAAGGCGGCGGTGACGCGCGAGTGAGGCAGCAGGGCGGCGGCCTGCTCGGCGGCGCTGCCCTCCTCCGGCTTCAGCGCGAAGGCGCCCTTCTTGTCGAAGCCGAGCGGGTTGACGCAGTCGACGACGAGCTTGCCGGTCAGCTCCTCGCGCAGCGACGCGAGGGTCTTGCCGTGGCCGTCCCACGGTACGGCGACGATCACGATGTCGCTGCGGCGGGCGGTCTCGGCGTTGTCGGCGCCCTCGACGCCGTGTCCCAGCTCCTCGGCGACGCCCTGGGCGCGGTCGGCGGCCCGCGACCCGATGATCACCTTCTGGCCGGCCTTGGCGAGGCGGTACGCGAGGCCCTTGCCCTGCGGCCCGGTGCCGCCGAGCACGCCGACGACGAGCCCCGACACGTCCGGCAGGTCCCAGGGGTCCTTGGCCGGGGCCTTCGCGGGGACCTGCGCGGGGGGCTGCTGTGCACTGTCAGTAGAGGTCATGGGCCGACTTTACGTGCGTGTCCGTCGCGGCCGGCGGTCAGGTGAGCGCGGTCACGGGGACCCGGCGGAAGGTGATCGTCTCGTACGCGCCGAAGTCGCCCGTCTCGTAGAGCAGACCGACCGTGTCCCGGTCGACGCGTACGAGGTCGCTGTACGCGGCGGGCAGCCCGTCGACGGTGTGGACGGGGCGCCAGGTGACGCCGTGGTCGGTGCTGGCGCGGACGGTCATCAGGGCGCGGAAGCCGGGGTCGGCCGGGCCGGAGTAGAGGAGCAGGTCGGGGTCGCGGAGCTGGAGGACGCTGCCCTCGACGACCGGGCCGACGAGGCCCGCCTGCGGGCGGAAGGGCCTGACCAGGCTCTCGCCGCCGTCGGTGGAGTGGGCGTCGGCGCGGGTGCCGGGGGCCGGGGAGTCGTTGCGGGTGTTGAAGTAGACGCGGCCGTCGGGGAGTTCGGTGGCGGTGGTCTCGTTGGCGTTGACGTAGCCGTCGGTGTTGTCGTCGACGTAGCCGATGCGCCAGGTGGCGCCCGCGTCGTCGCTCAGCAGGCAGTGCCCGCCGTTGTACCTGCCCTCCGTGCCGTCGTCCGCCCCGGCGGGCGGGAGGGAGTGGTTGGCGGGGACGACGACGCGGCCGGTGGAGAGCTGGAGGGCGTGGCCGGGGGTGGTGGCGTACCAGCGCCACTCGGGCTTCTTGGTCTGCCCGGTGATCTCCCTGGGGGCGGACCAGGTCGCCCCCTCGTCGTCGCTGTGCCGCACCCACACCCTGCGCCCGTCCGCCGCGCTCACGGTGCCGCGGCGGATGGCGTCCTCGGTGGCGTGGGCGGCGTTGCGGACGTGGACCAGCAGGATCCTGCCGGTGTCGAGGACGACGGGAGCGGGGTTGCCCGCGAGGGCGTCGCCGTTCTCCGCGACGACCTTCGGCGGGCCCCAGGTCCGGCCGCCGTCCGTCGACCGCTTCACCACGATGTCGATGTTCCCGAAGTCCTCCCGCCCACCGACCCGCCCCTCGCAGAAGGCGAGCAGATCACCGGACCGGGTGCGCACGACCGCCGGGATCCGAAAACTGGCGTACCCCTCACGGCCGGCGCGGAAGGGGATGCTGCTCTCGGGCGTCGGAATCGAGGTCACGGGGACTCCTGAGGTGGAGGCGGGGGGGCGGTCGCGCCGCGCTGACGCGGCGTGTGTGCCCGGCGCGGACCAACTCGCGGTGAACTCCGGGTCACGAGTGGTCGGCCGCCGGTGGGGCGCCCGGCGGCGGGGGCCGTGACCGTCGAAAAGCGGTTGCCGCGGGAGCACGCGGTGCGGTTGCGGGAGCGGCGGGCGGCCTCACCGGCCGGCGCGCCCGCCCCTTCCCGGCCGACCGGTACCGGGTACGGGCCTCCCGCCGGAGCCTCGGTCCCGCGCGTCGCGCCGCCCCGCGAGGACGATCACCTCGTGCGACGCGGCCGCGACTCGCGTCTGCACCGGCGGCACCGCTCGCCGCACCGCTCCTGACCGCCAGGCGGTCGGGCGCGGACCAACCGCGGAGGGCACGGCGCCGTGGGCCACCGCCTGTCGCGGCTCCGGCGGCCGTCCGCGCCCGACCGCCCCCGACCGCCGAGCGGTGGGGGCTGCACGGGCGGTCCCCCGCAGGGCGTGCGGCCCGGTCGGCGGATGTCGTCGTGCTCGCCGGCCGCGCCGGTCTCCCGCCGGAGAGCCGCACCTACCGGCCGCCTGTCATGGGCGGCGGGGCCGCCCCGAGCCGCCGGGGACGGTCAGTCGGTGTTCGAGTCCGTCGCGGGGGTGTCGTGCCAGCGGGGATCGTTCTCCCACTCCGCGTTGCGTTCCTGGGCCGTCTCCATGGCCCGGGTGGCTTCCTGGCGGGAGGCGTAGGGGCCCATGCGGTCCTTGCCGGGGCAGTCGGGGCCCTCTTCGACCTTCTTGTGCTCCAGGCAGTAGAACCATTCGCCGGGCTTGCCGGCCGTACGCCGTTTGAACAGGGGCATGACCTGAGTTCCCTTCACCAGTCGTCTCCGACATGGTCCCCCACCACCGCTGGTTAAACTCGCTGGCATGTCTGGCCAGTCGCTGCTCGCACCGGGGAAGCTCTCCCCCACCCGTACCGTCCCGGGAAACATCCGCCGACCCGAGTACGTGGGCAAGCCCGCCCCGACTCCGTACACCGGGCCGGAGGTGCAGACGCCCGAGACCATCGAGGCGATGCGGATCGCCGGCCGGATCGCGGCGCGGGCGATGGCCGAGGCGGCCAAGCACATCGCCCCCGGCGTCACCACGGACGAGCTGGACCGGGTCGCGCACGAGTACATGTGCGACCACGGTGCCTACCCGTCGACGCTCGGCTACCGGGGCTTCCCGAAGTCGCTGTGCACCTCGGTCAACGAGGTCATCTGCCACGGCATCCCCGACTCGACCGTGCTGCGCGACGGCGACATCGTCAACCTGGACGTGACGGCGTACATCGGCGGCGTGCACGGCGACAACAACGCCACCTACCTGGTGGGGGACGTGGACGACGAGTCGCGTCTGCTCGTCGAGCGGACCGAGGAGTCCCTCGCCCGTGCCATCAAGGCCGTCAGGCCGGGGCGCCAGATCAACATCATCGGGCGGGTCATCGAGTCCTACGCGAAGCGGTTCGGGTACGGGGTCGTGCGGGACTTCACCGGGCACGGGATCAACTCGTCGTTCCACTCCGGCCTGATCGTCCCGCACTACGACTCCCCGCACGCCACCACGGTGATCCAGACCGGGATGACGTTCACCATCGAGCCGATGCTGACGCTCGGGTCGTACGACTACGACATGTGGGACGACGGCTGGACGGTCGTCACCAAGGACCGCAGGCGCACCGCCCAGTTCGAGCACACGCTGGTGGTGACGGAGACGGGCGCGGAGATCCTCACGCTGCCGTAGTCCCGTCGCACCGACATTCGTCCCCGCGAGACAGCCCGCCCCCGGTTCCGGCCGTGCGGCGGGCTTTTCGCTGTGCGGGTGCGCGCGCCGGACACGGGGTACGGTCTTACCGACAGGGAGTCGGGAACCTGTTGACTTAGGTGAGCCTAACCACAGAAAATGACGTCAGCTTCTCGTCTTCCCCACTTCGGCACCGGAGGCCTCCATGAACGCGTCGGTCGCATCGGACACGGCGTTCTCCACGCTCATCCGCACCGCCTCGCACGAGCAGCACACCGAGGCGGAGTCCACGACGTTCATGGGAGACATGCTGGGCGGCAAACTCGGCGTCGAGGCGTACGCGCGGTACACCGAGCAGCTGTGGTTCGTGTACGAGGCCCTGGAGAGCGCCGCGCCGGGGCTGGCCGGCGACCCGGTCGCCGGGCCGTTCGTCCAGCCCGAGCTGATGCGGCTGCCCGCGCTGGAGCGGGACCTGGAGCATCTGCGCGGCCCCGGCTGGCGCGCGACGCTCACGGCGCTGCCGGCGACCGAGGAGTACGCGGCGCGGGTCGCCGAGTGCGGGCGTTCGTGGGCCGGCGGGTATGTGGCCCACCACTACACGCGCTACCTCGGCGACCTCTCCGGCGGACAGATCATCCGGGACCGGGCCGAGAAGACCTGGGGCTTCGCCAGGAAGGGCGACGGAGTCCGGTTCTACGTCTTCGAGGAGATCACCAACCCGGCCGCGTTCAAGCGGGGGTACCGGCAGCTGCTGGACCGGGTGCGGGCCGACGACCTGGAGAAGCAGCGGATCGTGAGTGAGTGCAAGCGGGCGTTCGCGCTGAACACCGCGGTCTTTCTCGCTCTGGGCGAGGAGTTCCCCCTGAGCGCATAGGCGCCGTGCTCGCCGGGGCGGGGCGCTTCGGGGCCGCTGAGCTCGTGTGTCCGGTGCGGGTTCGTGGGGGCTGGTCGCGCAGTTCCCCGCGCCCCCGAGAAGTGCGCCCTCGCTTCCAAGGCGCTCTCACCTCTCCAGGAACACCCTGCCCCCGACCTCCACCCAGCCGTGCGGCTGCGGTGCCGTGAGGAGCTGGGAGCCCGCGCCCTGGGTGATGTTCAGGGCCCGGCCCAGCCGCGCGGTCAGCTGCAGGGCCGCCGCACCGGTGGCCTCGTCCTCGTCGATGCCGTCGTCGCGGCCGGGGAAGGCGCGGGCACGGACGCGTCCGGCCGCCTCGTCCTCCCAGGCCCAGGCGTAGATCCACTCGCCGGGCGGCGGTACGCGCAGGTCGTCGATCTCGGCGGCGGAGGCGTACTGGCGGAAGGTGCGGGGCGGGGCCCACTCCGGCAGGGCCTCGATCCAGCTGAACTCGCCGTCCAGCCGGGCGCCGACGACCCCGGCCGGGGTGACCAGTTCGGGCACGTCGAGGAGCCAGGCCGCGCCGACGCATGGGTATCCGGCGAAGGGCAGGCGCAGCGAGGGGGTGTAGATGTCGATCACCCCGCGCTCGGGGTCGTCCACGAACACGGTCTCGCTGAAGCCGAGTTTGGCGGCGAACTCCTGGCGGTCGGCGCGGTCGGGCATCACGGAGCCCTCGCGGACGACGCCCAGTTCGTTGCCGTATCCGCCGCGGGGTCCGCAGAACACCCGCAGCACGTCGAAGTCGGTCACTCCGGCATTGAAACATCAACCAGACCCCGTGTCGCACCAGGTCACCACACCGCCGGACGGCGACCGGGCGGCGCCGGCACCAGCCAGGGAGAGGACCAAGTGACCTTACCGGACAAGCCGGTTGGGCCGGAGAGGTCCGACGGGCCCGCGAGACCGGGCGGGGCACGGCCGGCCGCCCCGCACCCGCGGACCGACGATGTCCCGATCACGCCGAAACGCGGCGAAAGTCGACGCTTGGACGTGAAACCGCGTTCTTGACCGTGGAATGACTCTCTTGACCCGCTCTTGACCGGACTATGGGGGCTGTTTTGAGCCACCGTGATCCGCCCGTGCTCGTACGGCTCCGGAGAGAGGGTTTCACTGGGGGTACAGCAATGGGTGAGGTAAGCCTCAGATAACTTAGGCCCGCCTCACCTTCTCTGTGTGTCCTCTGTGTACTGCCTTGGAGCCGAAATGCGCCCCCTCAGACTGTCCGTCGTCACCGCCGCCACGACAGCGGCGGCCCTGACCGCTCTCACCGGCTGTACCGAGAAGAGCAGCGCGGGCGCGGACGGGGCCATCGCGGTGACCGCGACCGACACCACGTGCGAGGTGTCGAAGAAGGAGTTCCCGGCGGGCCACGTCGAGCTGGACATCGAGAACAAGGGCTCCAAGGTCACCGAGGTCTACCTCCTCTTCCCCGACGACCGCGTGGTCACCGAGCGCGAGAACATCGGCCCCGGCACCAAGCAGAAGGTCACCGCCGAGGTGAAGGCGGGCGACTACCGGATCGCCTGCAAGCCGGGCATGAAGGGCGACGGCATCCGGCAGGACGTCAAGGCCACCGGCGGCGGCAAGGTCGCCGCGCGCGATCCGCGGCTGGACAAGGCCGTCGCCTCCTACCGGAAGTACGCGCAGGCCCAGGCCGACGAGACGATCCCGTTGGTGAAGGTGTTCGCCGAGGCCGTCAAGGACGGCGACGTCGAGGCCGCGAAGAAGGCGTACGCGCCCTCCCGCATCGGCTGGGAGCGCACCGAGCCGGTCGCCGAGTCCTTCGGCGACATCGACCCGAAGGTCGATGTCCGCGAGGACGGGCTGGAGGAGGGCCAGGACCCGGAGAAGGACTGGACCGGCTGGCACCGCCTGGAGCGCTCGCTGTGGAAGGACGGCAAGCTCACCGCACGCGACTCCGAACTGGCCGACCAGCTGGTGACCGACCTGGAGGACTGGCAGAAGCGGGTCGGCAAGGCCGAGATCACCCCGACCTCCATGGCCAACGGCGCCAAGGAGCTCCTCGACGAGGTCGCCACCGGCAAGGTCACCGGCGAGGAGGAGCGCTACTCGCACACCGACCTCGTCGACTTCAAGGCCAACATCGAGGGCGCCGAGGAGTCGTACGCGCTGCTGAAGCCCGTCGCCACCGAGAACGCCCCGGAGCTGACGAAGGAACTCGACCAGCAGTTCGCGGCGCTGAACACGCTGCTCGACAAGTACCGCAAGGACAAGACGGGTTACGACTTCGTCTCCTACGACAAGGTCGGCAAGGCGGAGCAGAAGGAGCTGTCGGACGCGGTGAACGCGCTCGCCGAGCCCCTCTCGCAGCTCGCGGCAGCCGTGGTGAAGTGACGATGACCGCCGAGGACTCCCCCGAGCCCCGTCCCGCGTCCGAGAGCCCGCGTACTCCGTCGCGGCGTGCGCTGATCGGCTGGGGCGGTGCCGGGCTCGCGCTCGGTGCCGCCGCGGCCGGCGGCGCGGTCGCCGCGGCCCGTACCGGCGACGACGCGGCCCCCGCCGCCGGGGCTGCCGTCGCCTTCCACGGCGCCCACCAGGCCGGGATCGCCACGCCCGTGCAGGACCGCCTGCACTTCGCCGCGTTCGACGTGGAGACCGACGACCGCGACGCGTTCGTGGCCATGCTGAAGGACTGGACGGCCGCCGCGCGCCGGATGACCGCCGGGAAGGCGGTCGGCGACGGCGCGTACGGCGGTCTGGCTCAGGCCCCGCCGGACGACACCGGCGAGGCGCTGGGGCTGAAGCCGTCCCGGCTTACGCTGACCATCGGCTTCGGGCCCTCCCTGTTCGACAGGTTCGCACTGGCCGGGCGGCGGCCGGAGGCCCTCGTCGACCTGCCGCAGTTCGCCGGCGACAACCTGGACCGGGCGCGCAGCGGCGGCGACCTGTGCGTACAGGCCTGCGCCGACGACCCCCAGGTCGCGGTGCACGCCATCCGCAACCTCGCCCGCATCGGCTTCGGCAAGGTCTCGGTGCGCTGGTCCCAGCTCGGGTTCGGCAAGACCTCCTCGACCACGCCCGAGGCGCAGACCCCGCGCAACCTCATGGGATTCAAGGACGGCACCCGCAACATCGCGGGCACGGAGACGGACCGGCTGAAGAAGTTCGTCTGGGTGGGCGAGAAGGACGTCGACGCGAACTCGGCGTGGATGACCGGCGGTTCGTACCTCGTCGCCCGTCGCATCCGTATGCACATCGAGCCCTGGGACCGGACCTCGCTGCAGGAGCAGGAGGACATCTTCGGCCGCGACAAGGGCGAGGGCGCCCCGGTCGGCAAGGCGAAGGAGCGCGACGAGCCGTTCCTGAAGGCGATGCTGCCGGACGCGCACGTGCGGCTCGCGCACCCCGACTCCAACCACGGGGCCACGCTGCTGCGCCGCGGCTACTCCTTCACCGACGGCACGGACGGCCTCGGCCGCCTGGACGCGGGCCTGTTCTTCCTGGCCTACCAGCGCGATGTGCGCGAGGGCTTCATCCCGGTCCAGCGCAACCTGGCCACGGACGCGCTCAACGAGTACATCCAGCACGTGGGTTCGGCGATCTTCGCGGTACCGCCGGGCGTCCGCGACGCGGACGACTGGTGGGGCCGGGCGCTGTTCTCCTCATCGGCCACGAAGGGCTGACGCCGTGTTCGCGAACTATCTGATCGGTCTGCGGGAGGGCCTGGAGGCCAGTCTCGTCGTCTGCATCCTCATCGCCTATCTGGTGAAGACGGACCGCAGGGACGCGCTCCGGCCCATCTGGACAGGCATCGGCGTCGCCGTCGGACTCGCCCTCGCCTTCGGCTGCGTCCTCGAATTCGGCTCCCAGGAGCTGACGTTCAAGGCGCAGGAGGCGCTCGGCGGCTCCCTGTCGATCCTCGCGGTGGTCCTGGTGACCTGGATGGTCTTCTGGATGCGGCGCACCGCCCGCCACCTCAAGGCCGACCTGCACGGCAAGCTGGACGCGGCCCTGCAGATGGGCACCGGCGCGCTGGTGGCGACCGCGTTCCTCGCGGTGGGCCGGGAGGGCCTGGAGACCTCGCTGTTCGTGTGGACGTCGGTACGGGCGTCCGGCGACGGCACCGAGGGCCCCCTCGTCGGCGTCCTGCTGGGCCTGGCGACGGCGGTGGTGCTCGGCTGGCTGTTCTACCGGGGCGCGCTGCGCATCAACCTCGCCCGGTTCTTCACCTGGACCGGCGGCATGCTCGTCGTCGTGGCGGCCGGTGTCCTCGCGTACGGCTTCCACGACCTCCAGGAGGCCGATTTCCTGCCCGGCCTGACGGACAAGGCGTTCGACATCACCGGGGCGATTCCGCCGGACAGCTGGTACGGCACCCTCCTGAAGGGCGTCTTCAACTTCCAGCCCGACCCGACGGTCCTCCAAGTCACGGTCTGGCTCCTCTATCTGATCCCGACGCTCGCGCTGTTCCTCGCCCCGGTAGGGTTCGCCTCCGGGAAGGGGAAGGTGAAGATTCCTGATGAGCAGGGTTCTCGGGGTTCCGAGCCCACGAAGGCTTCGTGAGGTTCGTCCGGTGCGTACAGGCGGGCGGTTCCTCGGACTCCGCCGGTTCGGCGGGCGCGGTCCGGACACCGGAACGCGCCGGCACGACGGGCCTCTCGCGTACGGCCGTGGCGCGCTGCTGACCACGGCGGTGACCGCGCTGGCGTTGACGGCGAGCGGCTGCGTGGTGGTCCGCGGCGACCTGGAGGTCGTCCCCGCGGCGACGCCCGGGGAGGCGGCGCGGGCGCTGAAGGACTTCACCGCCGCGTACAACAGGGCGGACAAGGCGTACGACCAGTCCCAGGACGCCGCCCGGGTCACCGGCGCGCTCGCCGACATCGACGGCGGCAAGCTCCGCTCGGGCGCGAAGCTCAACCCCGGCGGCAACCCGAACCATGTGGCGCTGAAGCTGACGGACGTCACGTACACGATTCCGGAGAAGGCGGCCTGGCCGCGCTGGTTCGTGGCCGACGCGGCCGCCAACAAGGGCAACGCCTCGGACCGTTGGCTGTTCGTCTTCACCCGGGACGGGCTGACCGACCTGTGGGAGGTCTCCTTCCTCACGGTCGTCCCCCGCGCCGACCTGCCCCAGTTCAAGAAGGACGAGAACGGCCACGCCCAGGTGGTCACGCCGAACGACCCCGAACTCTCCGTCGCTCCCGCGCAGTTGCCCGACAAGTACGTCACGTATCTGAAGGAGGACAGCGCCCTCTTCGCGGACGGCCCGTACACCTCCGAGGAGCGCGCCGAGCGCCGGCGGAACGCGACGAAGCCGGGTCTCGCGCGGCAGTTCATCGACGAGGCCCTCACCAACGGCGACTACGCGCCGGTCGGCCTGCGCACCACGGACGGCGGGGCACTGGTCTTCTTCACCACCCGCCACTACCAGAAGCAGACCGCCGCGCAGGGCGTGAGCATCCCCGTCAGGGACCCGGCCGTCCGGGCGCTGATGACGGGCGAGCCCAAGCAGTCCCTGACCCTGGAGTTCGTGAACAACCAGGCGGTCCTCGATCCGGCGAAGACGAACTCGGACCAGCCGGTGAAGGTCCTGAGCCAGGTGGGCGGGCTCACGGGGGCCAAGGGCGAGTGACGCGCGGCCCGATGAGCCGGGGCGGGCGACCGCAGGGCCGGGCCGGGGTCAGTTCCGGGAGGGCCAGGCCGTGTTCGTGGGGTCCGGCTGCTCGCCCACATGGCGGGCGCAGGCGTCGGTGAGGATCTCCAGCAGGGTCAGCGGGTCCGGCAGCGGGTGCTCGGGGCCGCGCACCCAGTGCACGGCGAGGTCACCGGGCATTCGGGCCGGCGGTACGAGGACGTAGGAGCCGCGGCAGTGCCAGCGCAGCCCCGGGTGCTCGTCCATGGTCTCCGGGTGGCAGTCCAGCTCGCAGGGCCACCACTCGTCCTCGTCCTCGGGCGTGCCCCGGGTGTGGGTGAAGAACAGCAGGCGCCCCTCGCCCGACTCGGACTCGGACTCCGCGACGGGGCCCACCTCGATCCCGGCGGCGAGCAGCCGCTCCAGGGCCTCGGTCCCGGCGGCGAAGGGGACGTCCAGCACGTCGTGGACCATGCCGGTCGCGGTGATGAAGTTGGCCTCCGGCTGGTGCCGGGCCCAGCGCTCGATCTGGCCGCGGTCGGTGGTCGACTGCGTCTGCCAGGCGAAGGACACCGGGTGCCGGGCGGGGGTGGGACAGCCGACGCGGTCGCACGAACACCGGTAGCCCGAGGGATACGCGGCGGGCGCGAGCGGGAATCCGGCGGCGGCGGCGGCGAGCAGCAGTTCCTCACGCCCGGCCTCGTCGGCGGCCTCGTCGAGCGGGCGGCTGGTACGACGGGCGCGCAGCCACTCGGAGAACCTGCCCTGCCGACCGGTCCGGCCGCCGAACGTCGCGCTCATCTATCGCCTCGCCTCGCTGTGGTGCGGACAGCATCTCCCCATGGTCCCACCATCCTGCGCCGAGGGGGGCCGGAGCCCACGTCCGGGGTAGGTGGGGCGATGCCGGGGTGCGGACAGGGATGGTGGGCTATCAGGTGCTTTAGGAGGACATACGGCCCGGTCGCGGGTCCCTGGGCGGTCGCCCTTCGGTCGGATTGATCACACTCGGGCGGGGAGCCGGCCGGCGGGCAGGCGGTTGACCGGGGCGGCGGAGAGCCGACCGGCGTCAGCGCGGCACGAGGCCGTACAGGGCGTAGTCGACGAGCTTGTCCGTGTACGCGTAGGAGATGGGTCCCGTCCGCTGGAGCCAGCGCTGGGCCAGGGGCGCGACGAAGAGTTCGAGGGCGATACGCGGGTCGAGGTCGGACCTGACCTGGCCCGACTCCTGCGCGGCCGTCAACCGCCGGACGTAGAACTGGAGTTGGGGTTCGAGGAGTCGGGCCACGAACTCCTTCGAGAGGTTCTCGTCGACGACCCCGGCGGCGGCGAGGGCGCGGGAGGGGACGTCGAACTTCGGGTCCAGCAGTTCGTCCACGGTGGCCCGCAGGACGTACTTCAGGTCGGCCGCGAGGTCGCCGGTGTCCGGGATGGCGTACTCCTCGGGCTCCTGCCCCGGGGCCGCGACCTGCTCGGCTGCCTGCTCCTGCAGATCGAGGAACGCCTCCAGCAGCACCTCCGCCTTGGAGGACCACCACCGGTAGATCGTCTGCTTGCCGACGCCGGCGCGGGCCGCGATGCCCTCGATCGTCGTCTTCTGGTAGCCGACCTCGCCCACGAGGGCGAGGGCGGCGTCGTAGATGGCGCGGCGCGACTTCTCGCTGCGCCGGGTGGAGTCTGGGGCGGTCTTCTTGGCCATGGATCGAATCTAGCAGGTTGACAAGACGGTGCGTCTCGCCTCATGGTGGTGACCATGACGAGACGAACCGTTTCGTTCCATGTAGATGCAGATGCAGATGCAGTCGCACTCGCAGCGAGGAGACCGTCATGACCCGAGGTGGAGCAGGCAACATGCTGGGAGTCGGCGGTTCGCGCCGGAACCTCAGCCGCAAGGCCCTGCGCGGCGGCCCCGCGCACGGCCGCGTCGGCGGCGGCCACGACCCCCAGGCCCAGAAGCGGGAGCTGCTGCGCAAGCTCCAGGAGAAACAGCGGGAGGAAGGCCGGGAAGATCGCCAGGGAGGCCGACAGGAGGGATGAGGCCCGGCCGATCCGTCAGCCGGTCAGCTCCAGCACCCCCACCGTCTCGTCCCCGCTGGTCTCACCCGTCGTGCGGAAGCCGAGGCCGAGATAGAAGGCCTCGGGGCCGTCGGGGCCGGGATGCCAGGTGACGTAGAGCCGGCTGCCGCCCCGGCGGCGGATCTCGGCGGCCACGGACTCGACGGCGAAGCGGCCGTACCCGCGCCCCTGCTCCTCGGCGGCGATGTTCAGACGCCAGAGCCCGGAGCGGACATCGGTGCCCGAGCCGTCGCCCTTCCAGTCGATGTCGAGGAAGGCCATCAGAAAACCGACGACCCGGTCCCCGTCCCGGACGAGCCGGGGCCAGGCGACACCGGGGTGGACGTACGCCTCGGCCAGCGACTGCGCGACCGGCTCCACCAGGTGCTCCTGGTCGGGTCGGATGCGGACGGCGAACGCCTCCTTGAGGTTGGCGGGGGTGATGGGTTCCAGGCGTGGTGTCGTCGACATGATCGTTGATTCAGCCGGAAGGGGCGCGGAGCCGCAAGCGATTTACGGGGTGGGCGGGGGGCACGTCAGGCCGGGTCGGCGTCTGTGTCTGCGGCTGTGTCTGCGGCCGGGGGCCAGGCGTCGCCCCATCCCGTGTCGCGGGCCGCGCGGTAGAGGGGGCCGTGGCGCTTGGTGACGGTGGTCCGGGTGAGGGCGGGGCCGGCCTCGTCCGTCCCGGGCTCGCAGAGGTCCAGGAGGACCTGGCCCTTGCGGATCTGCGGCTTGCGGACGACCCGGGAGGGGGCCGGGGCCGGGGGAAAGCGGGTGGCGGCGACGTAGCTGAACTTCTCGTCCTCGTACGGCAGGGAGCCACCCTTGACCTGACGGTGCAGGGAGGAACGGCTGACGCGGGCGGCGAAGTGGCACCAGTCCTCGCCGGGCACGATGGGGCAGGCGGCGCTGTGCGGGCAGGGCGCGGCGATGTGGAAACCGGCGGCGACGAGACGGTCGCGGGCCTCGATGACGCGGGCGTACCCCTCGGGCGTGCCCGGTTCGATGATCACGACCGCCTCGGCGGCGGTCGCGGCGGCCCCCACCACGGCCGTGCGGTCGGCGGCGGTCAGCTCACCGAGGACGTAGGAGACCGTGACGAGATCGGTGCTCTCGATGGTGAGCGCCGCTCCGATACGAGAGCGCTGCCACTCGGCGGCCTTCAGTTCCGGGTTCGTCGCGGCGATCTCCCGGCCGAGCGCCAGCGCCGGCTCCGCCCAGTCGAGCACCGTCACCGGTCGCCCGCCCGCCCAGGTCGCGTTCACCGCCCAGGTCGCCGCGCCCGTACCCCCGCCGACGTCCACATGACTGCCGGGCACCCACCCGGGCACCGCCACCGCGAACGCCTCCAGCGCCGAGCACACCGCCTCGAACGTCGCCGGCATCCGGTACGCCGCGTACGCCACCACGTCCGACCGGTCCCTGAGCACCGGCGCGTCCGTCGGCGTCCGCCCCCGGTAGTTCGCGATCAGCCGCTCCACCGCCCGCGTGGCCGACTTGGGCGGGAGGCCGTCGAGAAGGCCGGCGAGGGCGCTGCGGAGGGTGTCGGCGGCGGAGGCGGGGGCGTTCACGTGGCGATTCTAAGGGCCTCGTCATGGGGCCTCGTCTCTCCGGGCCTCGTCTCTCCGGGGCCTCGTCTCCAGGGGGCCTCGTCTCCAGGGCCTCGGCCGCCTCCTCGGCGGCCGCGCCGGCTCACATCCCCCGCACCGCCCGCGCCACCCGGGTCCCCGCCGCCGCCCGCGCCGCGTTGACGGGCTCGCCGCGGCGGGGATGGACCGCGTTGGTGAGAAGGACGAGGAACGTGTCCGTCGCCGGGTCGAGGACCAGGGACGTGCCCGTGAACCCGGTGTGGCCGGCCGCGCCCCGGCCCGCCAACTCGCCCATGAACCAGGGCTGGTCGAGGGCGAAGCCGAGGCCCGGCGGAGTCAGCATCAGCTCGACGAAGTCGGGGCCCAGGATGCGCGCGGGGCCGTAGGAGCCGCCGGCCAGCAGGGTGCGGCAGAAGACGGCCAGGTCCCGGGCCGTCGAGAAGAGGCCCGCGTGGCCGGCCACACCGCCGAGGGACCAGGCGTTCTCGTCGTGGACCTGGCCGCGGACCATGCCCCGGTCCGCCTTCGCCCAGGGGCGGCGCTGGTCCTCCGTGGCCGCGGCGGCCGGGCAGGGGCCGAAGGTCGTCGACACCATGCCCAGCGGATGCGTGATGCCGTCGCGGATCAGGGCGTCGATGGTCCGGCCCGTCAGGCGCTCCAGGACGTGCTGGAGGAGCAGGAGGTTCAGGTCGGAGTAGCGGTGTTCCGTGCCGGGGGGCGCCGTCGGGGCCTCCGCGCGGAGCGTCGCCAGCCGGGCGGCCGGGGAGGGACAGTCGTACAGCGGGAGTTCGGGTCGCAGCCCGGAGGTGTGGGTGAGGAGGTGGCGGACGGTCAGACCGTGTTCGGCGGCGCCCGTGAAGTCCGGGAGGTACGCCCCCACCTTCGCGTCGATGCCGAGGGTGCCGCGCTCCAGCTGCTGCATCGCCGCCACGGCGGTGAACAGCTTGGTGAGGGAGGCCAGGTCGAAGGGGGTGCGCGGGGTGACCGGGACGCGGGAGTCCGGCGGGAGTTCCCGTCCCCGGTCGGCGTGTTCGTCGTAGGCCTCGTAGCGGAGCGCCCAGCCCGCCGCCTCCTCGACGGCGATGACGGGGCCGCGTCCGGCGAGGACCACGGCACCGGGAACCCGGGGGCGCTCCCCCTCCGTCAGCGCGCGCACGTCCCGTACGAGACGGCGCAGTTCCTCGGGGTCCAGTCCGGCCCGTTCCGGGGTGTCCGTGCGCAGTCTCGGCGCGCTCAGCTCTCCGCTCCCTCCACTTTCGTACGCCTGTTCCAAGGACGGCACAGTGTCACGAAGCAGGTCGCCGCCACCAGGGTCGCGGCCAGCTGGACCACGGCCATGGGCACGGCCGTGTCCTCGCCCGCGACGCCGACCAGGGGGGACGCTATCGCGCCGATCAGGAAGGACGAGGTACCCAGCAGCGCCGACGCCGAACCCGCCGCGTGGCGTACCCGCATCAGGGCGAGCGCCTGGGTGTTGGGGAGCGTGACGCCCATCGCGGACATCAGGACGAAGAGGGCCGCCGCGACGGGGACCAGGCCGACCTCGCCGAAGACGTCCAGGGACATCAGCAGCAGCGCGGTCGCCGACAGGGCGACGACCGTGAGGCCCACCGCGAACACCTTGTCCAGGCTCACCCGGCCCACCAGGATCTTGCCGTTGATCTGGCCGACGACGACGAGGCCGACGGAGTTGACGCCGAACAGCAGGCTGAACGTCTGCGGGGAGGCGCCGTAGATCTCCTGGATCACGAACGGCGAGGCGCTGATGTACGCGAAGAGAGCCGCGAAGGCGAAGCCGC
Source organism: Streptomyces bottropensis ATCC 25435 (assembly GCF_000383595.1). Classification (NCBI taxonomy): domain Bacteria; kingdom Bacillati; phylum Actinomycetota; class Actinomycetes; order Kitasatosporales; family Streptomycetaceae; genus Streptomyces; species Streptomyces bottropensis. The sequence continues at coordinate 6,849,542 of NZ_KB911581.1, forward strand.
CGGCGAGCGTGTAGCCCATGAAGACCCGGTCGGTGAGCAGGCCGCGCATGGCGCCCAGGGTCTCGCCGATGCCGCCGCCGTGGCGTTCGGCGGGGGCGAGCGTCTCGGGGAGCTTCGTCCAGACCACCGCGAGGAGCGCGACGCCGATGACCGTGAGCACGACGAAGACGCCCCGCCAGTCCGTGACGCGCAGGATCTGGCCGCCGATCAGCGGCGCGACGACCGGGGCCACCCCGGAGACCAGCATCAGGGTCGAGAAGAAGCGGGCCATCGCGTCGCCGTCGTACAGGTCGCGGACCACCGCTCGGGCGATCACGATCCCGGCCGAGCCGGCGAGGCCCTGCACCAGGCGCAGGGCGATGAGGGTCTCGATGGTGGGGGCGAGGGCGCAGAGGGCGGTGGCGACGATGTAGACGGCGAGACCGAGGAGCAGCGGGCGGCGGCGGCCGAAACGGTCGCTCATCGGGCCGATCAGGAGCTGGCCGAGCGCCATGCCGGCGAGGCAGGCGGTGAGGGTGAGCTGGACCGTGGTGGCGGGCGCGTGCAGGGAGTTGGTGACCTCCGGCAGGGCCGGGAGGTACATGTCCATCGCCAGGGGCGGCGTCGCGGTGAGGCCGCCGAGGATGAGGGTGACGAGGAGGCCGGTACGGCGCAGGGCGGTGGTCGCCCGCGCGGCCCCGGGGTCCGCCTTCGACGGCTGCGGCTGCGGCTGCGGCTGCGCGGACTGTGGCTGCGGCTGCGGCTGCGCGGACTGTGGCTGCGGCTGCGGCTGCGGCTGCGGCTGCGGCTGCGGCTGCGGCTGCGGCTGCGGCTGCGCGGACTGTGGCTTCGACGGCTGCGGTTTCGGCGGCCGGGGTGCCGCCGCCGCGGCGGGCCTGGGGTGCTCCCCCGCCGTCGTGGTCGGCTCGGCGGATGCCGAGCCCGGTATGTGCCCCTCGGGCATGTGCCCCTCCCTCTGTGTTCAGTCCGCCACCTATGCTCTCAGCTCGTACGACGTGGGCGGGGTCACACACCCGCCCCGGAGCCGAGGACAGCCGAGGACAGGGGTGGCGATGTCGAACGACGGACGTGTGCGGTGGGGGATCCTGGCGACCGGAGGGATCGCCGCGGCCTTCACGGCGGACCTCGTCGACCTGCCGGACGCCGAGGTCGTGGCGGTGGCCTCGCGGAGCGAGGCCTCGGCGAAGACCTTCGCGGAACGGTTCGGGATACCGAGGGCCTACGGCGACTGGCGCGCGCTCGCCGAGGACGCGGACGTGGACGTGGTGTACGTCGCCACTCCGCACGCGGCACACCGGGTCGCCGCCGGGATGTGTCTGGAGGCGGGGCGCAACGTCCTGTGCGAGAAGGCGTTCACGCTGAACACGGGCGAGGCGGAGGAACTGGTCGCGCTGGCCCGGGAGCGCGGGCGGTTCCTGATGGAGGCCATGTGGATGTACTGCAATCCGCTGGTGCGACGGCTCGCCGAGGTGGTGCGGGACGGCGCGATCGGTGACGTGCGGACCGTGCAGGCCGACTTCGGGATCTCCGGGCCGTTCCCGCCCTCGCACCGGCTGCGGGACCCGGCTCAGGGCGGGGGCGCGCTGCTCGACCTCGGGGTGTACCCGGTGTCCTTCGCGCAGCTGCTGCTCGGGGAGCCGTCGGACGTCACGGCGAGAGCGGTGCTCTCCGACGAGGGCGTCGATCTCCAGACCGGAGCAGTGCTCTCGTGGGAGAGCGGCGCCCTCGCTTCGGTGCACTGCTCCATCGTGGGCGGCACGGGCACGTCCGCGTCGGTGACCGGTTCCGAGGGCCGGATCGACATCCCGTCCGGGTTCTTCTTCCCGGAGCGGTTCGTGCTGCACCGGGACGGCCGCGAGGCGCAGGAATTCACCGCCGACCCGGCCGACGGCCCGCGCAACAGCCTCCGGCACGAGGCCATCGAGGTCATGCGGGCCCTGCGGGCCGGCGAGACCGAGTCCCCGCTCGTCCCCCTCGACGGCACCCTCGCCGTGATGCGCACGCTGGACGCGCTGCGGGAGCGGGTGGGGGTGCGCTATCCCGGCGAGGAGCGGCTGAACGAAGGTTCGTTCGCGTAGGGGGCCTGGGGTGCGGGCCGGGGGTGGAGACTGGCGAAAACGAAGGTTCGTTCGCGGCACCCCCGCCCCGCTCGCCTGCCCCGCCCCCGCCCCCTCCCTTCTCCGGCGAACACGGGCGCAAGCGGCATCTACACCGGCTGCAGCCCCGGCACCCCCGCCTCCACCGCGAAGGACGCGACCGTCGAGATGCCCGCCCCCGTCGTCGTCACGTACGGCACGGCCTTGAAGTCGGCGCGGGCGGACTCGCGGTCGAGGGTGACGGTGGTGTAGCCGCGGCGGCCGTTGTAGAACCGCATGTGGGGGTTGGCGGTCATGTAGGTGTCCCAGTTGGCGGGCTTGTCGGAGCCGTTGCCGCCGCTGCTGACGGACGAGGCGACGAGTTCCGTGCCGACGGTCCGGGACGAGCGGTCGTCGAAGTCGCGCTTGATGTCGAAGGCGTAGCCGACGTGGACGTCTCCCGTGAGGACCATGAGGTTCTCGATGCCGGCGGCCTCGGCGCCGGCGAGGAGGCGTTCGCGGGAGGCGGGATAGCCGTCCCAGGAGTCCATCGACACCTTGTAGACCTCGCCGACGGCGTTGCGGCGCTGCGAGAAGGTGACCTGCTGCGGGAGGACGTTCCAGACCGCGTCGGACCGGTCCCAGCCGTCCAGGAGCCAGCGCTCCTGCGTGGTGCCCGTCATCGTGCGCGCCGGATCGGCGGACTCCGGGCCGGGGATCTGCCAGCCGTCGCCCTGCGCCTGGTTGGAGCGGTACTGCCGGGTGTCGAGTATGTCGAACTGGGCGAGGCGGCCCCACCGGAGGCGCCGGTACAGCTTCATGTCGGGGCCGTCGGGGCGCTGGCGGCGGCGCAACGGCTGGTTCTCCCAGTACGCACGGTAGGCGGCGGCGCGGCGCAGCAGGAACTCCTCGGAGGGCTCGCCGCCGTCGGGGTTGTCGCCCGCGTAGTTGTTCTCGGTCTCGTGGTCGTCCCAGGTGACGACGAAGGGGTGGGCGGCGTGGGCGGCCCGCTGGTCGGGGTCGGTCTTGTGGAGGGCGTAGCGCAGGCGGTAGTCCTCCAGGGTGACCGTCTCGTGGTTGAAGACGTCGGGCAGGACGCGGTCGGTGTAGTTGCGGGCGCCGCCGACGGAGTTCACGGCGTACTCGTAGAGGTAGTCGCCGAGGTGGAGGACGACGTCGACGTCCTCGTCGGCGAGGTGCCGGTAGGCGGTGTAGTAGCCCTGGTCGTAGCGCTGGCAGGAGACGGCCGCGAAGGAGAGTTCGGTGGAGCCGGTCAGATGGGCGCGGCCGGGGGGGGCGGTGCGGGTGCGGCCGGTCTCGCTGATCCAGGTGCCGGTGCGGAAGCGGTAGTAGTAGACGCGGCCGGGGGCGAGGAACTCGACCTCGACATGGACGGTGTGGTGCAACTCGGGGTGGGCGGTGGCGGTGCCGCGTCTGACGACGCGTCGGAATCTGTCGTCGAGGGCCAGTTCCCATTCGACCCTGACGCGTTCGGCGGGCAGTCCGCCGTCGGGCTGGTAGGGGGCCGGGGCGAGCCGGGTCCACAGCAGTACGGAGTCGGCCAGCGGGTCGCCGGAGGCGACGCCGAGGGTGAAGGGGTCCTCGGTGATCCGGCGGGGGTCCAGCGTGGCGGCGGCCGCGGCGCCGGCCGCGGGAAGGTTGGTGGCGAAGGCGAGCGCGGCGGCGGCACCCGTGACGGTGAGGAAGCGGCGGCGGTCGAAGTGCCGGGCGGCGGCGCGCAGTTCGGGCGCATGGGACGAGCGGGGCTGTGTCGGCCCATGGGTGGGGAGTGGCATCTGGCCCTCTTCTTAAGGTAGTTGTGTTTCGTCAGTGGAGTGGCCAGGTTCGACGATCTTCTGTCACGTACACAACACCCAGATGGCGGACGAATGAGTTCCGTATGGCGGGCCCCACCTGCGCGGCCGAGCGCGGAGCCTCCCCTACGCTGCGAGCCCATGAAGGCTAAAGGAACCAAGATCGCGATCGTGACGGGCGCGGGCTCCGGAATCGGCCGTGCCGTGGCGGTGGAACTGCTGCGCGCCGGCTGGTCGGTGGCACTGGCGGGCCGCCGCGAGGAGAAGCTCGCCGAGACGGCGGCCGAAGCCGGGACCGGGACCGAAGCCGGGGCCGGCCCGACGGCGGACGCGGGCACCGGCACCGGCGCCCCGGCGGCGCTGTGCGTCCGTACGGACGTCTCACGGCCCGGCGACGTGGACGCGCTCCTCGCCGCCGTGCGCGACCGGTTCGGGCGGCTGGACCTGCTGTTCAACAACGCGGGCACGTTCGGTCCGGGCGGGGTCCCGGTGGAGGAGCTGGACTACGCGGCCTGGCGGCACGTCGTGGACACCAACCTCAACGGGGCGTTCCTGTGCGCGCAGGCGGCGTACCGGCAGATGAAGGAGCAGGACCCGCGGGGCGGCCGGATCATCAACAACGGCTCCATCTCCGCGCACACGCCCCGCCCGCACTCCGTGGCCTACACCGCGACCAAGCACGCGCTGACCGGCCTGACCAAGTCGCTCTCCCTGGACGGGCGGCCGTACGGCATCGCGGTCGGGCAGATCGACATCGGCAACGCGGCGACGGACATGACCGAACGCATGGCGAACGGTGTGCTCCAGGCCAACGGGCAGCTCCTGCCCGAGCCCGTGATGGACGTGACGGACGTGGCGCGGACGGTGCGGCACATGGCGGAGCTGCCGTTGGAGGCGAATGTGCAGTTCGCGACGGTGATGGCGACGACGATGCCGTACGTCGGACGGGGCTGAGGCGCGGACGGGCGGGCCCCGAACGCGGGCCGGGGGTCGGCGAGCCGCGCCCGTCGGCCTGCTCGACATTCGTCCAGGGCTCAACTTACACAAACGGAAGCTGTTCCTCCGGTCCATTGGGGCACGTGGCGGGCATATGCTCAGGGCTCGTCTCCACGAGAGCTTCACACTTGGAGGCGGTGGCTTCCATGGCCAACCCGAGGGGGGTGGTGGCAGCCGTTTCCAGCTCCGGAAGGGGGCGGACCTCGCGTGGGACCGCGAGGTAAGCACCGGAGCGGAACGGCTGCCCACCGACGTTTCCCTCAGGACAGGGCCACTCCCCCGCCGTGTGCGGCCCGTCGGCCGTCGTACGGGCCCTCCGCCGCCGTACGAGCCCTTCGCCGTCGTACGGGCGAGGCGGGGTTCAGCGCCCCAGGACCAGGTCGATCTCGGCCATCTGCTCCGCGGTGAGCGGTCCCTCGGCGAGGGCACCCGCGTTCTCCTCCGCCTGGGCGACCGAGCGGAACCCGGGGATGGGCACGGTCCGGGGGCTGCGGGCCCAGATCCAGGCGAGGGCGCCCTGCGCGAGCGTACGGCCCCCGCTGGTGAGGATCTCGCGCAACGCTTCGACCCGGCCCACCCACTGCGGGTCGGCGCCGCCGTCGGCGGTGAAGCCCGGCAGCCACTCGGGCGGGGTGCTGCGGATGTCGCCGGCCGCCAGCGTGCGCCCCGGGGTGTGCTTCCCGGTGAGCAGCCCCATGGCGAGGGGGCTGCGGTTGATGCTCGCCAGCCCGGACTCCTCGCACAGCGCGAGGAGTTCGGGCGCGTCCTGCAGGACGTTCAGCCGGTGCTGCACGGCCGCGCAGTGCGGCCCCTCGGCGAACACGGCGGCGCGGTCCGGGTCGTCGGTGCTCCACGCGTAGGCCCGGATCAGACCCTCGCGCACGAACTCCTCGCAGGTGTCGCGGAGTCGGGCCGCGCGCTCGGGGTCGGCGTCGGAGAGGTGGAGCTGGTAGAGGTCGACGTGGTCGGTGCCGAGGCGGTCCAGCGAGGCGGTGAGGGCGCGGCGGGCGTGAGCCGGGGTGTCGTCCTGGCCGGTGAGGGTGCGGGTGGCCGCGTCGAAGACGTTGCCCCACTTGGTGGCCACGACGACGTCCGCGCGGCGCTTGCCGAGGGCCCGGCCGAGGACGCGCTCGCTGTGCCCGGTGCCGTACGCGTCGGCCGTGTCGAAGAAGGTGACGCCGAGGTCGAGGGCGCGGTGGACCGCCCGTACGGACTCCTCGTCGTCCACCTTCCCCCAGCCGAGCGGCTGTCCGTCGGTGGCCTGCCACTCGCCGCCGATCGCCCAGCAGCCGAAGCCGAGGGCGCTGACCTGGATGCCGCTGCGGCCGAGGGTGCGGGTGTACGGGTCCGTGTGCGTGTTCGTCTCCATGACCACGGACGTTAGGAGTTGGAGCGCACACGAACGCAAGCCCCCGCTCCCCCGGCGCGGGTCCCGCGCTACGCCTGACCCGTCTCGAAGCGGCTGATGCGGCCGTCCTCCGACACCGTGAAGCGCCACGCGGTGCGCATCTCGCCCCACGTGTCGTTGCGGTAGTTGGCGACCAGGGCACGGCCGCCGGCGGACTCGCGCTGGACCTCCATGTGACCGTGGGAGGAGAAGATCTCCCGGTCGGTCCAGTCCGTGAGGTCGCGGTCGGAGCCGTCGTCCGACATGGTCGCGTCGTCCGTGAGGAGCGCGAAGAACGCGTGCTGGTCGTGGGCGTTCACCGCGGCGACGAAGGCCCGGACGGCCGGGTCGCTGAGTTTGGCGGGTGCGATCTTCATGGCGGCCAGCCTCACACCGCGGGCGGGGGCACGCCACCGGACGGCGCACGGCGGATCCGGTGCCACCCGAACGGGCGCGCGAGCGGGCCGGGCAGGTGTCATCGGTGCGACGGTGGATACGCGGGGGGACGTACGCACGTTCGCTTCGCACGTTCGCACTGTCGGGTTCTCCGCCGGTACCTCTGCTGTTCGGGAGTGGTCATGACCTCATTCGACCGACGTGATCTGGGACTGTTGCTGCTCCGGCTGGGCGCGGGCGGTGTGCTCGCCGCGCACGGCACGCAGAAGCTGTTCGGCTGGTTCGGCGGGCACGGCATCGAGGGGACCGGCGCGTTCATGGAGTCCGTCGGGTACGCGCCCGGCAAGGCGAGCGCCACCGCCGCCGGCCTGGCCGAGACGGGCGGCGGGGCGCTGCTCGCGCTGGGCCTCGCCACGCCCGCGGCCGGTGCGGCCGCGGCGGGTGCGATGGCCGGCGCGACCGCGATCCACACGCCCAACGGGTTCTTCAACGCCGAGGGCGGCTACGAGTACGCCGCGACCCTGGGCCTGGCCGCCGCCGGCCTCGCGATCACCGGCCCCGGCCGGCTCTCCCTCGACCACGCGCTGCGCCATGTCGTCGACCGGGGCTGGATGGTCCCGGTGGCGCTGGCCGGTACGGCCGCGGTCACGGCGGTGGTCGTGGGCATGCGCACCCAGCGGGTGCGCAAGGAGAAGGAGGGCGAGCAGGAGACCCTGTTCGAGGAGTGACCTTTCCGGGACGGGCCCTCGCTGTCAGCGGGGCGTGACAGGCTGCGCGCATGAGCGAGCAGCGGCACTCCCCCGACCCCTACGCGCCCGAAGCGCCCGACGGCCCCGACGACCTCTGGCGGTCCGTCTCCCGTCTGCACGCGTGGCTGGAGGCCGACCAGCCGCACGGCGGCCGGGAGGGCCTGCTGCTGCGGATGCTGAAGCTCCAGGAGGAGGTCGGCGAGGTCGCGCAGGCGGTCATCGGCGTGACGGGGCAGAACCCCCGCAAGGGCACCACCCACACCTGGCAGGACGTCCAGGCGGAACTGTGCGACGTGGTCGTCACCGCCCTGGTCGCCCTGCGCACCCTCACCCCGGACGCCCGCGCGGTCTTCGCGGCCCATCTGGCCGGGGTCACCGAACGTTCGCTGGGTTCCGGCCGTGGCTGACAGCGCGTTCTGGATCGCCGCGCTCACCGCCGGCACCGCCGTCCTCGCGAGCTGGGTGACGAGCAGGGGGACCGCGCGGGCGGCGCGCATCCAGGCGGACACCACGGCGGGCGCGCAGCGGGTGGAGCGGCTGCGGCAGGCACGGCGGACGGCCTACGCGGAGTTCATCGAGCAGGCGCAGCGGCTGAGCGATGTGCACTGGAAGGTGTCCGAGGTGGTCCGGGGCGCCGGGGGCGGGGATGCGCGGGACGGGCTCGGACCGGAGCGGGTCGAGGAGCTGCGGCGGCTGCGCGAGCGGCAGCGGGACGAGTACGCCACGCTGCGCAACCTCACCTGGGTCGTCTCGCTGGAGGGGCCCGACGAGGTCGCCGAACTCGCCAACAAGGTCCGGCGGACCACGAATCCGTTCCACAAGGCGATCGAGGCGATGATCGAGGGCGACACCGGGGCCGTCGCCCGCTTCGACTCCTGCTACGCGCCGTTCTGGGACGCGCTGAAGGAGTTCATCCAGGCCTCCCGCGACATCCTGCACACCATGTGATGGCGTACCAGTCGGGGCTGGTGCGGGTGCTGCCGCCGGAGTAGTGCGCCGGGCGCCCCGGAAAGACGCCTGCGCGCCGCCCCTCAGGGGCGGCGCGCAGCTGCTTGCGTCGGACGGCCGGGCCCGTACCCGGGAGCCGGGCTGTACCCGGCCCTGTACCCGGCCCGTATCCGGCCTACTGCTTGTAGAAGGTCGCGTCCTGCCGGTCGAGGGTCGTGCTGACCGGCTGGGTGTAGAGCAGGTTGTTGAAGTGCCGGATGTACCGGCCGGGGAAGTTGTACGACTCGTACGAGACGCCGGCCGCGGTGTCGGCGAGACCGGCCCGCTCGTTGAACGAGGCGTCGGCGTCGAACAGGGCGGTGCCGTCGTCCTTCTCCACCCACACCTCGTTGTTCTTGTGGCGGAGGTAGTAGCCGGGGAAGTTCGCCGACTCCAGCGAGACCGTGCCGCTGCCCGTCAGACCGGTGACGATCCGGAACTGCGAGTCGGCCAGGTTGGTGACGTTCGCCTCCAGCTTGCCGCGGTACTCCCAGTGCCGGATGTACTTGTCCGGGAAGTTGAACGAGGAGAGCCGGACCGGGGTCGTGCCGTCGGCGACGGGGATGCCGAAGTTGGGCGTGCCGTCGGCGTTCCAGTACAGCTTCTGGTAGCGGGTGCGACGGTTGGGATCGTTGAGCGGGTCGCCGCTGATGTCCTTGTAGTTGCGGTCGTGGTAGACGAGGATGTCGGACTTTCCGTCCTCGGACGTGGTGAAGGTGTTGTGGCCGGGGCCGTACTGGCCGGTGGCGGCGTTGCTCTTGAAGACCGGGGTGGGGGTCTTGACCCAGGAGGCCGGGTTCATCAGGTCGGCCGAGTCGGAGGCGGTCAGCAGGCCGAGGCAGTAGTTGGCGTCGGTGGCGGCGGCGGAGAAGGTCATGAAGACCTTGCCGCCCCGCTGGATGACCGCCGGGCCCTCGTTGACGGTGTGGCCGACCTTCTCCCAGGCGTTGGTGGGCCGGGAGATCATGGCCGGACTACCTTGGATCGTCCAGGGGTTGGACATCTTCGCCAGGTAGATGTTGGTGCCGTCGCCGACCGCCGGGTCGTTCTGCGCCCAGCTCAGGTAGCGGGTGCCGCCCACCGTGAAGGTCGTCGCGTCGAGCGAGAAGGTGTCGAGCGGCAGGGAGATGCGCCCCTTCTCCGTCCAGGTGCCGGTGATCGGGTTGGCGGCGCTGGTCTCCAGGACGTACGGGCGGATCTTCCAGATGTCGTTGGAGGAGCCGGCCGTGAAGTAGATGTACCACTTGCCGTCGATGAAGTGGATCTCCGGGGCCCAGATGTGGGCGCCCATCTCACCGCTGGCGTGCTTGGTCCAGATGGTGGTCTCCGCGGCCGTGGCGAGGCCCTGGAGGGTGGTGGCCCGGCGCATGACGATCTTGTCGTACGCGGGGACGGTGGCCGTGAAGTAGTAGTAGCCGTCGGTGTGCTTGAAGATGTGCGGGTCGGCCCGCTGCTCGGCTATCGGGTTGGTGAAGGTGACGGCCGGGGACGCCGGGGCGGCTGCCTGGGCGGGGGTGGTCATGGTGGTGCACACGACGAGCGCGGCCGCCGCGGCCACGACGGCCCGCCTGGTGAGGTGTCTCATGTTCTGTCTGGGCCTTTCGGGATCAGGCGGTGGTGGGGACGAGGCGCCACTGCTGGCAGTTGTTGTTCAGCCAGGACCACTGGCGTACGTCGGTGCCGTTGGCGGTGCCGCAGTCGGCGACGTCCATGACCTTGCCGGTGGCGGCGTTGACGATCCGGACGTAGTCGTTGCCGAGGTAGACCATGCGGAACTTCTGGCAGGTGTTGTTCAGCCAGGACCACTGCCGGATGTCGGTGCCGTCGGCGCTCGCGCAGTCGGTGACGTCGGCGACCTTGCCGGTGGCGACGTTCACGAGGCGGCTGGTGTCGTCGGCGCGGTCGTCGATCCGCCACTTCTGGTTGGCCCCGCCGTTGCAGGTCCACTGGGCGATGTCGGTGCCGTCGGCCGTACCCCCGCCGGTGACGTCCAGGCACTTGCCGCTGTTGCGGTTGACGATGGTGTACGCGGTCGGCGTCGTCGCGCTCTCGCCGGAGGGCCCGGCGATGGTCGCGCCGAGGGCGACCGGGGTGCCGAAGTTCGGGGTGCCGTCCGCGTTCCAGGTGAACTTCTGGGCGCGGGTCGTACGGCCGTTGTCGCAGCCGTCGCCCGCCGCGTCGTTGGCGTGGTAGACGATCCAGTTCTCGGTGCCGTCGGGCGAGGTGAAGAACCCGTTGTGGCCGGGCGCGTACACGCCGCCCGCGTCATTGCGCTGGAAGACCGGGGTCTGCTTCTTCGTCCAGGAGGAGGCGAGCAGCGGGTCGGAGCCGGTCAGCTCCAGCTGGCCGAGCTTGTAGTCGGGGCCCCAGCAGGCACTCGCGGAGTAGACGAGGAAGGTGCGCCCGTTGCGGTAGAGCGGCTCGGGCCCCTCGTTCACCTCACCGCTCTGCGTCTCCCAGCTCAGGGTCGGGCTGGAGATGACGGTGAAGGTGGAGGAGGCGAGGGTGTAGGGGTTGCTGAGCGGCGCGATGACGAGGCTCTGCTTGCTGCCGCCGGCCGACCCGCTGCCGAGCAGGTACAGCTTGCCGTCGTGCTTGAGCACGCTAGCGTCGATCAGCCAGCCGCCCGGGTTCAGGTTGGATCCGGCGAGCTGGTTCTTGAAGGTGTACGGCCCCATGGGGTCGGACCCGGCGCTCTCCAGCACGTACGTGCGCTGGTCGTCACAGCAGGCGGAGTTGCGCGGCCCGGCGGAGTAGTACAGGTACCACTTGCCGTCGAAGAAGTGGATCTCCGGGGCCCACATGTTCCAGTTGCGGGTGCTTGTGCTGTCCGACCACACCTGCACACTGGGCGCGGTGCTCAGCCCGGCCAGCGTGGGCGACTTCCGCATGGTCAGCTCACCGGTGAACGAGGTCGTCACCAGGTAGTAGTTGCCGTTGTAGTACTCCAGCCACGGGTCGGCGCCCTTCTGTGACTTGACCGGGTTGGTGTACGGCTTGCCGTCGGCCGCGGCGGCGGGGGACACCGGCTGGACGGCCAGGAGGGACGCGAGGAGGGCCAGCAGCGCGACGGCCAGCGACGGCCAGTGCCGGGGTGACCACCGCGGGGTACGCACGCGAGCGGGGGTGGGAAACACGACAAGTCCCTTCCGGGAGCGGCTCGAAACGACACTGTCCGAAATGACGAACACTGTGCGTAACTTCGGCCAGAAGGTAAAGGTGAGACGGGAGGGACGTCAATGGATGCGACAGGTTCCGTCGCCGCCGGTGCCCGCGCGAGGTCGCACCGCGATGCCCGCCCGAGGTCGAGCCGGTGGTGCCCGTGCGAGGTCCCCGGGGGTTTCCGAGGCGCTTCGCGCCGGGCGTGCGAGGCACACAGGCCGCCCGTGCGTCGTGCACGGTCCGGCCTGTGCGCACCTCACGCGGCGCCGGTGACAGACGAACGATGTCCGTGCTCCCCCGCTCTGTCATGGTGGGAGAGGAAAGCCAGGGCAACCGCTCAGGAGGGCACCTGCCCCGGGAGGCTCCCGTGGACAAGCGGTACGAGGTCTACTGCCTCACCCACCCGCACTTCTACGACGCCCCGTCCTCGCACGGGGGGACACACGGCCGGTTCCGGCAGACGCGGGCCCCGCTCCCGGGAGCGTGGCAGCGCGAGAAGGTGGGCGAGTGGCTGGCCTTGCGTCCCGTCGGCGTACAACTCCCCCCGCAGGGCTGGAAGATCCACGTCTCGGCCTGCCTGGACAACGCCCAGAGCATCCTGGACGAGGTGTGGGACTACTGCGTACCGCGCCGCATCGCGTTCAAGTTCCTGCCCGGCCTGGAGACCCTGTTCCTGGCCAACGCCAAGTACGCGCACCGCGGTTCCAGTGGGAAGTTCGTGACCGTGTACCCGACGGACGAGGCCGAGTGCGAGCGCGTCCTCACCGAACTGGGCGACATCCTCGACGGCCGCCCGGGACCGTACATACTCAGCGATCTGCGCTGGCGCGACGGCCCGCTCCACGTCAGGTACGGCGCCTTCGCGGACCGCTACTGCGTGTCGGCCGACGGGGTGGTGGAGCAGGCGGTGACGGACCCCTCGGGACGCCTGGTGCCCGACGTGCGCGGCCCCGTCTTCCGGCTGCCGGAGTGGGTGGAGCTGCCCGGCTTCCTCGAACCCCACCTCGCCGCGAGCCGCCGGACCACCGTCGCCGACCTGCCCTACCGCATCGACAGGGCACTGCACTTCTCCAACGGCGGCGGGCTGTACGCCGGGGTGGACAGGCGTAACGAGGACCGTGTCGTGCTCAAGGAGGCCAGGCCGCACGCGGGACTGACCCCGGACGGCGCGGACGCCGTCACCCGGCTGCGGCGTGAGCGGGAGGCCCTGGAACGGCTGCGCGGACTGGCCTGCGTGCCCGCGCTCCGCGACCACTTCGAACTGGGCGGTCACCACTTCGTCGTCGAGGACCTCATCGAGGGAAAGCCCCTGCACCAGCTGATCGTCGAGCGCAGCCCGCTCGCCGCGCTGGACCCGGACCCGGCCGCCTTCGCCGAGTACACCACCTGGGCGCTGGACGTGTTCGGGCGGGTGCGGGACGCCGTCGCGGCGGTCCATGAGCGGGGCATCGTCATCGGTGACGTGCACACCTTCAACGTCATGGTCCGGCCCGACGACACGGTGGTCCTGATCGACTTCGAGGGCGCGTCGGACGTCGCACACGCCCGGCACCAGGTCCTCGCGGCCCCCGGCTTCCACGCCCCGCGCACCGCCACCGGCTTCGACATCGACCGCTACGCGCTGGCCTGCCTGGAGATCTGTCTGTTCCTGCCGCTGACCGGACTGATCGAGCTGGACCGCGGCAAGGCGGGCCAGCTGGCCAGGGAGGCCGGCCGGTTGTTCCCGCTCCCCGACCGCCTCCTCGACGAGGCCGTGCGCACGATCAGCGGCGACGGTGGGACGGACGCCGGGACGCGGCCCGCGAGCATCGGCGGGACCGACGCCGACCCCCGTCTCGAACCCGACCACGCCGGCTGGCTGCGCGCTCGCGAGTCGATCACGTCCGCGATCCTCGCCTCCGCCACGCCCGAACGCGACGACCGGCTCTTCCCGGGCGACATCGAGCAGTTCACCGCGCCCGGCGGCGGCCTCGGCCTGGCCCACGGCGCGGCCGGGGTGCTGTACGCGCTGGACGTGACGGGAGCCGGACGCCACGTCGACCACGAGGAGTGGCTGATCCGGCACGCGCTCCAGCCACCGCCCGGCAGCCGCCTCGGCCTCTACGACGGCCTGCTCGGCGTCGCCTTCGTCCTGGACCGCCTCGGCCACCCCGAGGAAGCCGTCAAGATCGTCGACATGTGCCTCGGCGAACGCTGGCAGAACCTGGCCCTCGACCTCAAGGGCGGACTGTCCGGCCTGGGCCTCGGCCTGCTGCGTTTCGCGGTCGCCACCGGCGACGCCGCCTTCCGCGACGCCGCCCGGCGCGTGGCGGCGGCCGTCGCCGACCGGCTGGGACCCGCCGACGCGGTACCGCAGACCAGCGGCGGCGACCACCCGCGAGCAGGGCTGATGTACGGCTCGTCCGGGCCCGCGCTGCTGTTCCTGCGCCTGCACGAACACGACGGCGACCCGGCTCATCTGGACCTCGCCGCGACCGCCCTGCGCCAGGACCTGCGCCGCTGCGTGGTCCGCGAGGAAGGCTCGATGGAGGTGAACGAGGGGTACCGCACCATGCCCTATCTCGCCGACGGCAGCGTCGGCATCGGCATGGTCCTCGAAGACTTCCTGACCCGGCGCGCGGACGACGAGTTCGCGACCGCCGCCGACGCGATCCGCGAGGCCTCCCGGGCGTCGTTCTACGTCGAACCCGGGCTCTTCGACGGCGTCGCCGGGATGATCCTCCACCGCAGTCGCGCCCACCCGCCCGGCACAGCCGCCGCGCGGGACCCCGTGGTCGCGGCCCACATCCGCCGGCTGGCCCGCCACGCCTGCGTACTCGACGGCCGACTCGCCTTCCCGGGCGAGCAGTTGATGCGGCTGTCCATGGACCTGGCCACCGGCGGCGCGGGCGTCGTACTCGCCCTGGGCGCCGCGTGCCACTCCGCCCCCACCGGACTGCCCTTCCTGACACCGGGCCTGTCCGCGCTCGACATCACCGTCCCCCACGACGTTCGAGAAAGGAGGTGAACACGTATGTCACTCCTCGAACTGCAGGGTCTGACCATCGAGTCGGAGACCGGCCTGAAGCCGCCGCCGGGCAGCCGGGCGAGCAAGGGTTGTTTCCTCGGAGGAGGAAGCCTCTTCAGCCTCCTGTTCTGTTAGCGGCCAGGCTCCTGGCACGACGGCGGGGGCACCTCGGGTGCCCCCGCCCCTTGCCCCCTCGGCCCGGGAACCGAAAGTCCGGCCGGGGGAACCGTACGAGACGGGAGCGGCCGTGAAGCGACGCGACCAACGCGAGGACCGACGCGCGGCGGACCGTCTGCTGCTGACGGTCGTCCGGCGAGGCGGGGCCTGGGGTGCGGTCCTGGCCGCCACGTCCCTGCTGCTCTCCGGGGTGTACGTCGTCCTGCCCGCCCTCATGGGCCGCACCGTCGACGCCGTACTGGGCTCCGGTGACGTCACCCTGTGGCTGACGCTGTCGGCCGTCGCCGTCGCGCTGCTGATCGTGTGCGACGCGCTGGACGACTACGCCGGCGCCGTCGCCAACGCCCGTTCCACCGCCTGGCTGCGTCACACCCTGCTCGGGCACGTCCTCGGCATGGGCCCCCGGGCGACCCGCCGCCACACCCCCGGCGACCTGACGGCACGTCTGGTGGGCAACACGAGCCGGGCGGGCAGCGCCCCCTCGGGGCTGGTGTGGGCGGTGACCGAACTGATCCCGCCCCTCGGAGCCGTGGTGGCGCTGGCCCTGATCGACCCCTGGCTGTGCCTCACCTTCGTCGCCGGGCTCCCGCTGATCGTCCTCGTGGTCCACGCCTTCGCCCGCGACGTCTCCGACGTCAACGACCGCTACTTCGCCGCCCAGGGCCGTATCGCCACCCGGCTCGCCGACGCCCTCACCGGAATCCGCACCATCACCGCCGCCGGGACCCTGGCCCGCGAGACCGACCGCGTCCTCGCTCCCCTGCCCGAACTCCACCGCCACGGCCGGGGAATGTGGCGCGCCCTCTCCCGCGTCTCCACTCGCGACGCCATGATCGTCCCCCTCCTCGAGATCGCCGTCCTGGCGGTGGCCGGACTGGAACTCGCCCGTGGCCGCATCACCCCGGGACAGCTGCTGGCCGCGACCGAGTACGTCGTCCTGGCCACCGGCGTCAGTTCCCTGGTCGCCTCCGTCAGCAAGCTGGCCCTCGCCCGCGCGACCGCCGGGCGCGTCGCCGAGGTGATGGACTCACCCCCGCTGACCTACGGCCTCGCCCGGCTGCCCACCGGAGGCGGCGGCCGGCTGGAGTTCCGCCGCGTGACCGTACGCGCTCCCGAGGGTGCCACCGTCCTGGACGGCATCGATCTGGAGGTTCCGCCGGGCACCCTGACCGCCGTCGTGGGCCGGTCGGGCTCCGGCAAGTCCCTGCTGGCCGCACTGGCCGGCCGGCTCACCGACCCCGACGACGGCGAGATACGGCTCGACGGGGTACCGCTGCGCGACCTGACCCACGGCGACCTGCGACAGGCCGTCGCGTACGGCTTCGAGCGCCCCACACTGCTGGGCGAGACCTTCACCGAAGCGATCGCCCTCGGTCCTTCGCCACAGCGCGTGCCGGACGAGGCGGTGCGGGATGCCGCGGCCATCGCCCGCGCGGACACCTTTCTACGGACCATGCCCGACGGCTACGCGTCCGCCGTCGCCACCGCCCCGCTGTCCGGCGGGGAGACCCAACGGGTCGGCCTCGCCCGCGCCTTCGCCCAGTCCGCGCGGGTCGGCCGCCTGCTCGTCCTCGACGATGTCACCGCCAGCCTCGACACCGTCACCGAGCACGAGATCACCCAGGTCCTCACCGGCTCCGGCCCCCTCGCCACCCGCACCCGGCTCGTCGTCACCCACCGCGCCTCCACCGCCGCCCGCGCCGACCTCGTCGTCTGGCTCGACGCGGGCCGCGTCCGACGCCGGGACACCCACCGCGCGCTGTGGACCGATCCGGGCTACCGAGCCGTCTTCCGCCCGGACGGTGGGACACCGCGTCCGCACTCTTCCGGGAACGCCACGTCCCGTCCCGAACGGCCCGGTCCGCGCCCGACGGCGTCCCACGACGGCGGACGCCCCGCCTCGCAGTCCCACGGAGGCGGGCGGTGAATCCGGGGGCACGTCGTCTGCTGCGCTCCACGCTCCGCACCCGGCGCCGTCGGTTCGTCCGGCTCGCCGGCTGGTCGCTGGTCCAGGCCGTACCCGCGCTGCTGTCCGGCCTGCTGGTCGCCCGGGCCGTCGACGACGGCTTCCTCTCGGACCGCGTCCCCGAGGGCCTCGGCTGGCTCGGGCTGCTGGCCGTCGCGACCCTGGTCGGCGCCTGGGGCACGCGGCAGACCACGCTCCAGCTGGCCGAGGTGGTCGAACCGTTCCGGGACGACCTGGTCGCCCTCGTCACCACCGGCACACTGCACCGCTCCGCGCGTCTGGGCCTGCCCCCCGACACGGCGGGCGTGGCCCGGCTGACCGAACAGGTGGAGATCGCCCGGGAGTCGTACGGGGCGGTCGTGATGTTCGTGCAGACCTTCGCGGTGACGGCGGTGAGCGTGCTGTTCGGT
This sequence comes from Streptomyces bottropensis ATCC 25435, assembly GCF_000383595.1. Taxonomy (NCBI): domain Bacteria; kingdom Bacillati; phylum Actinomycetota; class Actinomycetes; order Kitasatosporales; family Streptomycetaceae; genus Streptomyces; species Streptomyces bottropensis. The sequence continues at coordinate 6,866,668 of NZ_KB911581.1, forward strand.
CTGACGGCGCTCGACCCCGCCCTCCTCCTGTTCGTCGTACCGCCCCTCACGGCAGGGCTCACCCTGTTCCTCCTGGCCCTGCGCGCCCTGGCGGCCCGGCAGCGGGCGGTCGTACTCGCCGACGAGGCGATCGCCGAGCAGGTGAGCACGGTGGCCGGCGGGCTGCGGGACGTGACGGCCTGCGGCGCCGAGCATCTGGTACGCCGCCGGATCGACGCCCGCGTCGACAAGGCCGCCGAGGCGGCCCGCGCCCTGGCCCGCATCACCGCCCTGCGCACCGCCGCCCTGGGCATCGGCGGCTGGCTGCCGTTCGTCCTGATCCTGGCCGGCACCCCCTGGCTGCTCCGCGGCGGAATGACCACCGGCGCGATCCTGGGCGCCCTGACCTACCTCTCCCAGAGCCTCCAGCCAGCCCTCCAGAACTTCGTCCGCGGCGTCGGCGCCAGCGGCCTGTGGCTCCTCGTCACCACCGCCCGCATTTTGGAGACGACGTCCGCACCCACGCCGGGGGCACCTGCGCCCCCGGCGGCTTCGAAGCCGACGGCGCCCGCATCCCCGGCCGCCTCGAAGCCGGTGGCGGCCACATCCCCGGCCACTTCGGAGCCGGTGGCGCCCGCATACCCGACCGCTTCGGAGCCGGTGGCGCCCGGGTTTCCGCCCCCTTCAGAGCCGACAGTGCCCGCGCCCCCGGCCACTTCGGAGCCGGTGGTCCCCGCGTCTCCGGCGGAAGAGGGATCCGTGTGGTCCGGGCCTGGCGCCGGGGCTGCCGGAGCGACGCCCGGGACGGCGCCGGAGTCGTGGCCCGCGGACGGCGGTGTCGAACTGCGTGGGGTCACCTTCGGTTACGCCCGATCCGCCGAGCCCGTCGTCCGGGACCTCGATCTCACTCTCACGCCGGGCACCCATCTGGCGGTGGTCGGCCCCAGCGGCGCCGGCAAGTCCACGCTCGCCGCGCTCGTCGCCGGGGTGCTGAAGCCGCAGGAGGGCCTTGTGCGCCTGGGCGGCGCCCCCGTCCGCCCGCCGGACCCGGACCCTTCGTCGACAGCTCCGTACGCGCTGTCGGGAGCGCGTGTGCTGATCCCGCAGGAGGCGTACGTCTTCACCGGCACGCTGCGCGAGAACCTCTCCTACCTCCACCCCACGGCCACACCGGCCGACCTCGACTCGGCCGTCGACGCCATCGGAGCGGCCCCTCTCGCCGAACGCCTGGGCGGCTACGACGCACCCGTGGACCCGGCCCTGCTCTCCGCCGGGGAACGCCAGCTGATCGCACTGGTCCGCGCCCTGCTGCCCCCCGCCCGCCTGGTCCTGCTGGACGAGGCCACCTGCCACCTCGACCCGGCCGCCGAGGCGGTCGCCGAACGCGCTTTCGCCGAGCGCCCCGCCACCCTGATCGTCTGCGCCCACCGGATCAGCTCCGCCCTGCGCGCCGACCTGATCCTCGTCCTGGACGGCCCACGCCACCACCTGGGCACCCACGACCGCCTGATGGCCGACTGCGCCCTCTACCGCGACCTGATCGGCCACTGGGACCACGAGACGGCCGACAGGACCGATACAACGGACCGGACCGGCTGGGCCGACGCGGCGAGCGGCATCCGGTGGTGATGCACGGCTCCCGGTCACCGGTTCGTCTCGCCTACAGCCATCCCGACTCCCGGGCGATCCGGATCGCGTCGATGCGGTTGCGCGCCTCGGTCTTCCTGGAGACGGCGTTCAGATGATTACGGACCGTCCCCACCGACAGCGACAGCAGTTCGGCGATCTCACGGGTCGGAACGCCGTCCGCCGCCAGCCGCAGCACCTCCCGCTCCCTCGGCGTCAACGGACTCTCCGCCGAGGACAGTGCCAGCAGGGCCAGCTCCGGATCGACGAACCGCTCCCCCGCCGCCACCCTGCGCACCCCTTCCGCCAGGATGTCGCTGGGCCCGTTCTTGCCGACGAGGCCCGCGACCCGCAACGCCAGCGCCTGCCGCAGGAAACCGGCGGTCGCCGACTGGGTCACCAACAGCGTCCGGCACTCCGGCAATCGCAGGGCCAGCTCCCGTGACGTATCGAGTGCCCCGACCTCACCGCTGTCGCCGTCGCTGTCGATGACGACCACATCGGGCCGGTGCGACAGCGCCCGCGCCACCGTCTGCTCGGGCGCCGGACACGCCGCGACGACCTCGATGTCCTCCTCCCGGGCCAGCAAGGCGGCGAGAGCCCCGCGCAGCAACTCCGTCTCCTCGACAAGCAGCACACGGATCAACGTCGCTCCCGCCCGGTCACCAGCGGCCTCCCTCGCACGGTGTGCCTCCGACACCGCGACAACACCGTACGACGTATGACCGCCTATCACCCTGATTGCCGGACTCCTCACCCCCTCAGAGGCGGCTGCGGACGAACACATCCCCGATCAGGTTCGTGTCCTCGGGCACGAGGCCGGGGTGGTACGACTCGAAGACGACGGTCGACTCGTCCCCGCTCAGCGCCGCGTCCCCCACGGTCACGGGCTTGCCGTCCTGCCCCGGCGACAGCAGCTCCTCCTCGCCGGTGCACAGGTCGCGCAGGATCAGACCGAGCGAGGTGCGGTTCGTGTCCGCCGTGTTCAGCAGTAGCTTCGAACCGTCGCGGGACAGATCCGAGACCAGGGTGAGGTCGGTGGGGGCGTGGCCGTCGTACCGCTGGAGGGTGCCGGTGCGCAGGTCGCGGACGAAGGCGTTCCACGAGGTGCTGGTGTTCCCGTTGGGATCGACGCCGGGTACCAGGTTGCTGGCTACAGAATTGAAGCCGACCTTGGAGCCGTCGGCGCTCAGCACCGGGGCGATCGCCGACTTGTCGGCTGCCGCCCCGTCATGGGTGGCGTCGGCCTGCACGGTACGTCCGCTCCTGCGGTCGTAGACCAGGATGTCGCCCTGGTCGTCGCCGGACGGCCCGGAGTAGCCCTCCAGATAGGCGACCTTGCGTCCGTCCGCGCTCATCGAGATCTGCTCGCACCGATGGAAGTCCTTGGACCCGTCCGCGTCCCGGCTGACCCGCCGCACCGTGCCCGTCTTCCGGTCCAGCAGCATGACCCGGCAGGAGAAGGCTCCGTTCGGATCGACGGCGGGCCGGGCGACGAAGGCGACGTACCGCCCGTCGGCGCTGACCGGCGCGATGCCGTACGACACCTGGTAGCCGTCGCCCATGGCGGGCGCCAGCCGCTGCGTGTCCCCCGTGTCCAGGTCCATGACATGCACGGAGGAGGTGGCGGTCGTGGCCGCGTACGAGCCGAAGGTCAGATACCGCCCGGACTCGGACAGCTGCGGAGTCGAGGTCGTCTCCCCCGGCACGGCGACGCGTCGTAACGGCTCCCCGGGCCCGGTCCGGTAGTACACGCTGTTCCGCACGTCCGTGCCGGGCCCCAGGTTGGTGGCCGACGACACGAAGGCGACGACACGCCCGTCCGCGCTGACGACGGGGTCGGTGGAGTGGCCGTTGCCGCCGGTGGTGCCGTCGGGGGCGACACTGATCCGCTCGGTCCTCGGCACGAGCCCCGGCACCTCGTCCCCGCCGGCGGCCTGCGCGGGCCAGACGGGAGTGACGACGGCGGCCACCACAACGGCGTTCACGAGCATGCGTAAGGACGGTCTCATCAACTCGGCTCCCCCTTCGACCAGGGACGACCCCAGCCGCCCCGGACACCCCGTCGCCCCGGCCCTGCGCAGAGGACTCACAAGGGTGGTGCAGGCGATGAAAGCGTGTGACCGGTGAAGGGTCAATGCATCGGGGCTACCTTGCGGAGGTGTAGGTAGTCCGCCCCCCTCCGCGAGGGCAACGGGCGTACCCAGCGCACCTTCCTCACGGAGCTGAGCAGGCAGGCGGGTTGCCCGATCAGCCGGGCTGGACGCGGACGAGAGCGAGAACAAGAACGAGAACGAGAACGAGAACGAGAACGACCGAGCGTCAATCAAGATCCTCGTGGGCGACAACGAAGCTGAACGGTCTCGACTCGGTGGAGATCCGTTCGGACGGCCCGCACGGCTCGACCGGCGTACACATCGGCACGATGTTCCGGTTCAAGGGGCTGGAGTACCAGCGAATGATCATCGCGGGCGTCGCGGCCGGACTCGTACCCCGCGAGGGCGTCAACGGATTGCGTGATACGGACCCGGTCCGCCACGGGCGGGCCCCAAGGCATCGGCGACGTGAGCTGTGGCCACACACCATGGGTGGCTCCGCCATTGCGGAGCGGCCTCAGCTCACAGCCCCTGGTCGTCCATCAGCCGCATGAGATTCCGCTTGCGTCTCTGGGATGCGCGCAGGGCGGCGACGTACGCGGTGAACGTGTCCGGTGTGCCCAGGCGGTGGTGGCAGTCCCGGATGCTCAGCAGCAGGGCGACGAGGTGCTGGTAGACCGGGTTGCCGGTCTGCGCGGACAGCGGCTCGGCCAGGCGAAGGTAGATGTCGAGTGCCGCGGCGGGGCGGTCGGGACGGATCTGGTCGGCGAGAGTGAGCCACTGTCTGTCGTGGGCGCCGGTCTCCACGGCGGCCTGCCACGCGGCGGCCCCGTCCTTGTCGTCGAGCAGGGCGTCGACCAGGACCGGGCCGCCGTACCAGCCCTGTTGCTGTCGCTCCGCGTCGGCGCGCAGCACAGCCAGCGCGCCCTCGCGCTCGGCCGGCCAGCAGTCGGCGGCCCGTGCGGCGGCGCGCAGCTGCTGATACGTGAGCAGGGAGCGGCGGGCGCCGAAGTGATCGCGACGCAGGGCGACGGCGTCAGGGAGCCGGGCCGCCTGTGCGTAGCGTTCGCAGAGGTGGTCGACGAGGGCGGTGTCGACGTCGGCGAGGTCCGGGGTTTCCCGGACGCCACGCTCAGCCCAGGTCAGGGCCTCGTCGGGGCGCCGGGCGGTGTCCAGCTCGCGGGCGATGAGCAGATGTGTGTGGCCGTTCGGCGCAAGGTCGGCCGCGTGCACGGCGATCACCGTGTCGACGTCGCCTCCCGCTTTGGCCAGGCGTTCCATCAGGTACCTCTCGGCCCACCCGGTGCGGTTGCCCCGCCATGCCTCGACCACCAGTTTGCGCACGGCGGCCATCCCCGTGTCACCGAGGACGTCCCGGTAGTCGAGCGGATCGATCTCGGTGAGGCCCTCGTCGATGTCACCGAGTGCTTGGCCGACCAGCCAGCGTGCGAGTTCCTCCGGGTCCGGACATGCCGAGCGGCATGCTTCGAGGTGGGCGGCGGCGAGATCGGCACCGACCTGTCCAAGCCATCCGTCGGAGTCGTCGACGCTCTCCGCGGCCTCGGCCAGCAGTCGCATCGCTTCCCGCGTCAGGTCGATCGCCTCGGCGGCCCGTCCGGAGCCGGTGAGCGCCCCGATCGCGGACACCGCCTGCCCGGCCTGCTCGGCGTAGGCGCGGGCGTCGGCGTACTCGACGTATCCGTACCGGGCGAACGGGCGTACGTCGAGCAGCTCACGGACGCTCGCCCGGACCCCGGCGAGGTCGCCACGGGCGCCCGCAGCGCGCAGTTCCAGGCGACGTCGCAACTGCCGGTCCTCGCCCACCTGTTCCCTCACCAGGTCGAGCAACTCGTCCCTGGACAGAGCCGACAGCCACAGGTCGAGGTCCTGTGCGCGGTCCCGGGCCGCCTTCCGCTGCCTCGGCAGGCTCGCCCCCTGGCCGAGCACGGTCAGGCCGAGGGCCACCAGGTGCTTGCAGAAGTTGCCCTCCATCCCGTACGGGCAGTCGCACTCACCACCCAGCCCGCCGGGCCCGTCCAGGACCAGCTCCACCTCGTACCGCTCCGTGCCTTGGACGCTCGCGGTGACCCAGCCGTCTCCAACCTCGACCCCTGACACCGCGTCGACGTAACCGAGCCCCCGCTCGAAGGAGCGGGGGCCAGCCAACGCTCTGAGGTTCGCTTCGGTGAGCCTGTCCGCCATTCTCTTCTTTCCTGCCCTGCTCGACGTCTCTCAAGAGGGGTTCCAGCGCCGCCTCCTCATGCAGGCGGATCTCCAACACCCTTATTCTCAGAGCCGGTTCCGCATCCCGCAGGGCCGCGACCTGCACACCGCCGAGCACAAGCGGCGGCATGCTGTGCGGTTCGGTTTGCGTCGCAAAATACCCGTAGTCCCACGTGTGCACACGCCACGGCGCAGGGTGCGTCTCCCGGAGTCGGGCCGTCCAGGTTCTGAAGGCCGCCTACGACGCGGGGCCGCGTTGTTACCCTCGCACCATGCATCATGCGGTGCGGGAGATGCGCTCTCCGATTCTGTCGATCCATCCGTACGTGCCCGCCCGGGAGCAACACGGCGAGGTGATCTGTTCCATGGCTTCGCGCGGCGACTGCGACCGCATACTCGTCTATCGCGTCACTCGACGTCATCCCCGTCGTCAAGGTTGAAATCGAAGGTCAGCTGCCCCCGCAGCTCCCCGTCCGGCGGAGCCGCAGGCTGGGGCCGCGTCGGATCTACGGAGTCATCGATCTCGTGCGGCAGGGCATAGTCGTCCGCCAACCGCGCGAGGTGCAGGATGAGGGGCATGCCCAGGCCATCGCGGGCCTCTCGGTAGTCCTCACTGAAACGCTGCTGGTGCACGAACGCTGCCCAGGCTTCAGCCTCGTCGCCCGGCTGGAGACAGGCGACCGTGAATTCGAGAAGATCCGGGTTCCAGGCGTTCACCGTCGGCCGGTGTGCGCTGTTGCCCGACGGGTTGGTGTGCGGCGTCAGCTTCGCGTCATCGTTCGTGAGCTTCGTCTGGGTACTGGACTTGCCGACCGTGCTGTAGAAGACGCGGCCCGGATCGCCCTGTACGCCGGGCTTCCACAACCCCATCGCAAAACCCCCTCGCTGCTGGCCCTCCAGCTCGGGTTTGAGTTCCTCCCGCTCCGCCCACCACTGCGCCGTTTCGTCCCTGGTGCCATCGGCGACCCGGACGACTCGCAATTGCTTGCCATAGAGTCCGATCCGCTGCGTCGGCCCTCCGTCGAGACCGAGGCGGTCCTGCTCCAGTCCGTCGTTCTTCAGCCACATCCAGCGCTTCCGCAGGTCCTGGGCATGTGTCAGTACGAGCGTTGGGGTGCTGCGCAGGCTCGACAGCGTCTGCTTGATGAAGGCCGCCATGAGCGTCGCCTGGTCGGCGCTGGTCCTCTTTGCCTCGACGCGTCCGGTCAACGCCTTGAGGAGTTCCGGATACGAAACCCATCCGTGCATGTCCGCGGACCTGCCGAGGACGCACTTCGCGCCCGGTCGGATGAGGATCGCGATCGGCGTGAACTGCTGCCTGCCCGTAGGCCCGTCGTGGCGGCGCTCCACGAGATGGAAGGCCACCTGGTTCAGGCCGGTGGGGATGAGGTCACCAAGAGTGTGCTGCGGCAACAACCGCATACCGGTCTGGCGCATACCGTCCGACCAGGCCGAGGCAGCACGCATCCGCGCGTCCTCCATGGCCTGCTCCTGCTTTTCAGCGGTGGCGTCCAAGGGACGGATGAACTGGGTTACCAGGCCCGCGTCGGCGCAGCCGAGACGGATCGCGTACTTGGGGTCGCTGCGCCGTCGGGCATGTTGGAAAGCATCCTGGCCGTCGAGTTCCACGATGGCCAACCGCATGCCCGGAACGGTCGCGCGCAGGCTGTTCATGGCTTCCGCCACCTGGGTCCGGCGGCCCGCGATGGCCTCGTCGTGCTCCTTGCCCCTGCGGGGCACGCGGTCACCACCCAGTGGACCGCCCAGAGAGCCCAGTCGCCTGGCGTGCAGCCGAACCGTCAGCTCCTCCGACTCCCAGACCCACGTGTCGGCTGCCTCCTCCCGCCGGAGCCCGGCAAGACCCAGTCCAGCCTCCGCGGCAGCAACGATCTGATCACGCATGATGTCCGACTGATAGAGAACGAGCGTCGTGAGATCCTCACCCTCCATGGCCTCGGCCAGGCGAGCGCGGAGCACCTGGGCGTTGTGCGCCGAGAAGAGTTCTCGCTGGTCAAGGATCGCGGTGAGATCCTCCGGCGTCTGCTCCTTCTTGGGAATGGACGGCAACTTCTTCAACTGCTTCTTGGGCGGTCGAGCGTACGAGCTGCGCGTGAGTGCCGCAATGGGCACGAACTCCGGGGCGAGCGCCTGTTCCGCCCACTCGATGAGCCTCCGTCGTTCGCTGGGCATCAGGCCCGTTCCGATGGTGTGCTTACCCATGACCGCGTGATGCCCGACGGCGATCCGGATGCCGTCCCGGCCGTGGATCCAGTGGTCGGCCTCCTTGACCAGCCGGTCCGGGGAGGGCAATGCGTCAAGAGCGGTGATCTGGGTGAGCATTCCCTCCGGTCCGCCCTGTCGCCACTCGGTCGTGCCGTTCCTCCAGTCCAGCATGGCGACCGCGAAGCGCTGCGGGGCAGGGCCATCGAGGACAAGTGAGGCGTCCGGCAGCAGGTAGGCCGACACACCCTTGCCATAGGGGATGAACACCTTGCCGCTCACGAACCGACGGACACCGGCACTCAGGTGGACCTGCGGAACGGGCGAGAACGGCACGGTACGTACGGTGACCCGAATGGTCGCGGCGTAGTACGCCGGCCTGCCGTCTCCTCCTCCGCGGCGCTTGGGCACGTACTCGATCAGCTCGGACATCAGCTCGGCGCCCCCGCTGCCCGCTCCGCGGGAGCCGCCGAGACCCGCCACTTGGCGGAAGGTGAGTCGCTTCCCGTTGTGCTCGTACGGCGCCAGGCAGGTGATCCTGGCTGCGAGAACGTCGGGCAGGAGCCGGTACACGTGGGCTGCGGGGACCGCGGTCTGGCGTGGGGTATCCCGTAGTTCGAGCAGATCGACCATGCCCTGCTGCCAGCTGAGGGCGGACGTGTCCAGATCCCGGAAGCAGTCCATCAGCAGCCCCGTCGTCTCGGGGTCGTCCGGGTTCCTCCGGAGGCTCTTGAGCCAGGTGGCGACGTAGAGATTGGTCACCGCGATCGGGTACGGGCCCGTGCAGTACAACCAGGGGTTCGCCGAGCCGAACCGGGCCGTCGAGTCGACCGTGACGATGTCCGGGGCGGTGGCGCGCAGCAGCTGGTTGATGCGCTTCGTCGGCACGCGCCGGCGTCGCTCGGCCTGCCGCTCGTGCAACCCGTCGTGGTGCAGGCGCAGGACGGGTTCCTCCCAGTGCTCGGGGAGAGCGAGCGTGTGCATCGGAACCGTGAACGGTCCCTGCGCCGGGTCGGGCATGTAGGCGGCGGCCCGGAGGCACTGGTATTCCACGGTGCTGGTTCTCCTTGGAGGCGAAGAGGGTCGTGTGGTCTCGAATGTGCCGACGAGCCGTCAGCCCATATCCGCAAGGGCGCGGTAGAGCGGTTCGTACAGCTCTCGGACGAGCGACTTGTCGATCGGGGCAGGCTCGGGATCGGCCGCGCCGTCTGCGGCGAAGTAGGGGGCGAGGACTTCGCGCATACTCGCCAGAAGACTCGTGTCGGGCGTGTCCATGGCCTGGAACCCGGCTTCGCGCGGCGAGAACGCCGCGTCGACGAAGACCACCCTGGCCGGCACGCCGCCGCGTACGAGTCGGCCGATGACCTGCCACATGACGACGAGTTGGTCCCAGGTGAACGCCACCTTCTCGTCGTCCCGCAGGCTCGACCAGGCGAGTTTGCGGGTCAGGTAACGGTTCCATTGGCGGCGGGCACGGCTGCGGAAGGCGACGGCGGCTCGGTCGGGTGTGGCCGCGGCGAGCGCCCCTTGCCAGAACGTGCCGTCGATGTCGCGGAGTTGGCGTACGGCCCAGTCGTTGATGGACTGGATGGCGAGCGAGATGTCGTCGGGGCGCGGGTGGGGGCGGGCCAGGAAGTACACGGTGCCGATGGCGGCCTTGCCCCCACGCAGCACGATGTTGTGCCCGCGCTCCACCGCGAGGAGCGGGGCGACGAGGAGGTCGCCGCCGACGGAGGGAAACGACTTGACGTCCCCGCGCGGCAGGGTGCGCGCGGCATTGTCCTCCGGCAGCCGCGTCCAGGCGGTGTCCGCGTCCGCGTCGTCGGACACGAGTTGGGTGACGCGTCCGTTCCACTCGGGGATCTGGTTGAGGTATTCGGCTGCCCTGCGCGCCTCGTCATAGCTGCCGACGAGGAGCAGGATGCGGCGTCGCTCCGGGTCGTCGATCTCGTCCAGTTCGGCGTCCAGCATGCTCACCGAGTCGGGCAGGCTGCGGTCAGGCACAGCCAGCTGGTGCAGCATGTGCAGCAGGGCCTGCGGGCGCTCCTCGGGGTCGCAGCCGGACAGGCGCAACGGCTTCGGCTGGTCGCCTCCGGGCCAGTACAGGAACTCCTTGCGGAACTCGCTGCCCAGCACAGCCTCGACCTCCTCGTCGCGGGGTCGCAGTACGGCTCCCACGTCGGTGTGCACGTGGTACCTGCTGGAGGTGCCCGCCCAGCTCGTGGCGGACATCAGGAGGACGTGCGGTCCGGGGCGGCCGTCCACTGCGCACAGGTCGCCCAGCCGCATGAGCAGCTCACGGCCGACGCCGTTGCAGTGGAAGAAGCGGAGTTCGCCACTGCGGTCGCCGTCTCGCTCCCGGTCGTCGTGGCGGAACTGGAAGCCGAGGACATTGCCCATGGGTGACTCGGGGATGACCGCCTCATAGTCCTTCGGGGGCCTCCTGGAGAGCACGTTGGAGGCGCTCTCCAGGTTGAGGGCGGCTTCGACGCGCGGCCACAGCGTGGTCATGAAGTCGAGCCGGCTGTGCAGGGCGGACAGGATCAGTGTGAACTCGAAGCGCCGGGCCTGGAGGTCGATATCGGCGCGTACGCCGCAGTCGTCCGAGACGACGTCGGTGAGGGCCTCGCGGAGCCGTTCGCGGGTTCGGGCTCCCTGAGGCGCGTGCAGGAGCTCCAGGGTGAGGTGGACGAAGGTGTTGACCAGGGGAGTCACCTCATCGTCTCCCGTGCCGCTCTGTTGCTCGTGCAACGGATCGTCCCTGAACCGTCCGAGTGCGACGTCCAGACTCCGGGCCGCCGCAGGAGGGCGCTCACCCTCATTCCGGCCGGGAAACCAGCTGTCGAGCAGCAGACTGTGCAGGGTGAAGGCGCTGAAGTAGTCCGTGCTGATCCAGCGCCTGAGGCCGTCGTCCTTGACGAGTAGCGCGTAGAGGCGGTCGGTGGCGGCGCTGACCGTGTTGACGGCGTTGGTCCAGTCGTCGACGTCACGGGCGGACAGCTGGAGCCGTCCATCACGGGCCATCTGCTGGAACTTGTGCACGGCGACCTCATCGAACCAGGAGTTCGGGGCTTTACCCACGAGGGTGCTGGCAGGCGCGAAGGCCGTGTCGAGTTGCATCTGCACCCGGTCCGCCTCGTCCACGATGATCAGATCGCTCATCCGGCAGGCGAGTTCGAGATACCTCAGCTGCTCGTCGTGCTGGTGCTGCGGCACGGAGCTGTGCACCAGGCCAGCCGGAGTGGCGACCCACACCTGGGCGTCGACCAGGTCGCGGGCCCCGCGATGTCGGGGACAGCGGTTCCACAGCGGGCACAGCCGCCGCTGTGGCTTCGGACGCCGGGAGTCACGCACCGCCGGGCTCTCGTCGTCGAGCAGCGGATCGCCGTCAGCCGACTCGACCTCGGGCACGGTGAAGAGGGTCAGACACGGTGCCTCACGGATGCCGAGGGGTCGGCGCGCCTCCAGGCCGCGCAGAACGTCGACCGGGCAGGCACTGCTCAGATAGGCGAAGCCCGCATGGTCGTGCCCCAGCATGGTGGCCGCACCGGCCGTGGCGGTGCGGCGGTGCAGCCGGTTGATGTTGCGCTCGCGCGTGGAGTGCCCGAGGATCGGCGCGGCCCGCACGCCCAGCCGGTCGAACTGCTCGACGACAGCAAGGGTTTCCGCCACGTCGCCGACGACAATGGTGACGCGACGGGGTGTCTGGGTCACGACGTGGTACGTCAGGATGTCGCGGATCGTGGACTTTCCGGCGCCGACCATGCCCACCAGGTGCAGGAGCCGGTCGACCGTCAGCCGCCCCTTCTCCGTGAAGTTCTCGGCCGCCTCGTCGCGCACGAGCAGCTTGACGCGCCGAAGACGCCCGGCCCAGTCGTTGCGGGGACCGTGCGGTGCCGCCGCCTCTGCGGTGTCCATCGCGTCGGCGGCTTTTTCGAGTTCCGCCCAGGTGACGTCGATCGGCTCTCCCCGACCTGCGGGCTGCGCGTCGAGGGCGTGCGCACGGGGCAGGGTGTCCGACAGGAGTTCCTCCTCGAACACCACGGAGTGGGTGCGGTCCTGTACGCGGAAGGTGTACTCACCCGCCTCGGCGAAGGGAACGGAGCGCGTCGAGAAGTCGGGCGCGGTGCTGAGCAGATCTTCGAAGATCTCGAAACGACGCGCGGCGCGCGCGGGCTCGCGGCGACGCGGTACGTCATCGGGTCCATCGAGGTCGTAGCCCCGCAGTTGCTGAGGAACTGTCAAGTAGTCGGCCAGTGCCTCGCGCCAGGCGTGCCGCCGGCGCAGGTCCCACAGGTAGTGGCGGGCCCGCAGGACGCGCAGGCGCTGTTCGTCTGTGCGCACGTCGCCGAAGGCTTCGCTGTAGGGGTAGCCGCCCAGCAGCGGCCAGACGTCGGCGGCTGTGCGGGTCGGCGTCACGTCCTGAAGCAGGTACAGGCCCAGTTCGATGTCGAGGAGGTCGCCGGGACGGAAGCTGCCGAGGTTCGCCGGCCATACTTCGGTGAGCTGCTTCGGCGAGCAGCGTCGGTGCCATCCACTGCGGTCACGCATGGCGGCCTCCTTCGGTACGCGGTGGTTCTGGCTCCTGTCGGCTCGGGGCGGAGAGTTCGCGGCCCACCAGCCGTAGAAACGCCTGGTCGTCCAGGAGAGTGACCCGCCCGGCCATGTCGTCGGGCAGGTTGCGGCGGAACTGCCGCCCGTACGCCTCGTTCTCGCGGAAGCGGTACCGGGGTACGACGAGGAAGGCACGCTCGTACGGAGGGTCACCCCGGAAGGGAATGGTCGTGCGCGCCAGGAGTGCGGGGTTGACGCGGTCCTTCACATCCACGGCCCAGTGCCGACGCCCGGGCAGCGGGACGCGAAGGTCGTATGCGTCGTAGTTCGGCCACATCTCGGCCGTGATCCCGAACTTCTTCTTCAGTGCGGCTTCCAGATCCGTCTCGGCGAGTCCCGGGCTCGTGACGAACATGCGGAGGGGACGGCTGAGTTGGAAGACACCGCCCTTGTCGGGGCGCAGTGGAGTGCCATCGCCCCCTGCCCCGTCACGGCGGCAACGGTCCAGTTCGCAGCGGTGTCCGCCGACGAGCAGCGGCACCATGAGGCAGTGGCAGCGCGCGCACTGCCGATACGCGCCGTCACGCAGATAGGACGCGGGGGCGGGTTCGTAGCAGCGCTTGATGACGCTGTGCAGCAGCATCCCGCATTCCGGATCGCCGCCGAGCAGCGCCAGTTCAGCACCGGTGAGCACGGGCCGAGTGGTGAGAAGGGCACGGAAAGCGGTGTAGGTGCCGGGTGACTTGGCTGCGCGGCAGACTGCGAGGGCTTCCAGGATCCGTTCGTTCTCGAACAGTTCGGCGGCGGGATCGGCGGCGCTCACCTCCCACTCCAGGCACAACTGGTGCGGCAGCCTGGTCTCGGGATCGACCAGCAGAGCCGTGCCCGAGCGGACCTCGTCGGTGAGGGTCAACGGCCATTCCCCGAGCGGCCGTTCGCAGGCCCAGCGAACCATTTCAGGCACGCTGCCCGGTGGTTCCTCACCCCGCCGCAGGCAGTGCAGCACGAGGCGGTTGTAGGCGTTCTGCACCTTGGCCGGGTAGACCGGGTTGGGCACGGTCCGCAGTCGGGACAGGCAGGCGAGGGCGCTGGCGATCAGGCGCAACAGCGTCTCGTCGGCGGTCCCTGCGCCTTCGGGAATCGCGGGCAGCAGGTCCGTCGTCGTCATACCTCTCCCTCTCCAGCAACGGTCGGGCCTGGCCCGGCACTCGGACACCACTGGGATACCGGACAGGACTGACAATGCGGTCCGGGCCGGGCGTCCCACGCCTCGTCGTCTCGCCAGGGACCGCCGTACCGCCGCAGCACGGACCGCGCCTTGGCCTGCTGCTCGGGATCGGTCGGATCGATGACATGGGGATCGGAGCCGTCCGGCCGGAGGATCTCCACCTCGACGCGCGATCCGCCCGGGTCACCGCCCAGCGCACCCTGTGCCAGCAGCGTGACGGCCAGAGCGAGTTGGGGATACGTCTCCAGGAGATCCACCTGGTTCCGTCGCCGCTTCCTCGTCGTCTTGAGTTCTCGCCACACCCAGGAGCCGTCCTCCTGGTAGAGCAGGTCGGGCTTGGCGACGACCACGGCCTGTGCGGCGGTGTCGTGGACGACCCGCAGGGCCTCCGGCTCGACCCGCTGGACAAGTCCCGGGTCCTGGAAGGGGCAGGCGTCGACGTGGTGGAGCAACATGTCCCGGCCGGTCGTGGCGTCCTCGTCGGAGACCCGCCACCGCCCTTCCGTCCAGTTCTCGCCTTCGGTAGGCATGTCCGCGACGGCGCAGGGCGGCCACCCGTCACGCCGGTGCAACTTCTCGATCCAGCCGTGCACCGCCTGGCCAAGTTTGGCGGCGCTGCCGTACTCATCGGACCTCGGCAGGTGTAACGCACGCAGGAACGCCTGTGCGGGGCAGGCCGCGTGGTAGCGGAGGTCGCTGACGGACACCTTCCGCAGCGGTGCGACACGCGACGACACCCCAAGGACCCCGGGCCTGCGCGGCACGGCCGGGCAGGCCGTGAACTGCTTGCAGTCGACACAGGAGGAGCCGGGCGTCGGCGCCCCACCCGCCACGACACGAGCGACGTGCGAGTGCCCATGCTCGGCGTAGTACGCCTCGGCGTCCTCGGCGGTACCGTCGAACTGCACCCGGGGCCGGCCATCGGCCAGCCCAACCTCGACGACACGAACGCGCTCGGGCCGGGCGACGGGTCCGAGCGGCTGGAAGGCCCGCGACCACTTGAGGGGCCAGGCCGCCGGTCGCCCGTGGACCGCCACGTACACGGCGATGGCTATCTCGCCGGACTCGGATGCCTTGGCCTGGCCGTGCCGCAACCGCCGGTACTCGCGCAGCCGTCCGTCGGCGGACTCGTACCGCCGCCACCAGGCGTACATCTCCCAGAACTTGCCGTTCTCGCGCTGCGCCACCCAGTAGGCACGGACGGGGCGCAGCTTCTTGTCGCTTTCCGCGGCCAACGCCTGCATGTACGACCGCAGGGCATGCTCGGCGTAGGTGAGATGTCCGGGGTGGAGGGCGGGCGTCCTGAAGCGCAGCCCCTCCAGGGCCTGGTCGAGTGTCTGCTCGTGGAACTCGACCCGGTCGACGGCGTCCATGACCGGCCCGAGGGTGAAGGTTTCGAGCTCCGCCTTCGGCAGCCGCAGGCGCTGGGTCGGCCACAGCCCTGGTCGGGCCTTGGCGGCGGCGTGCGAGGGGCAGGTGTGCTCCTCGTCTCCGCCGGTTCCGGGCCCGACCCGCAGAAGACTGTCGTCCCCCGTGAGCCAGTGCGGCCTGCGCCATGCCATGTCGTGGCCCATTACCTCCCCCTTCGAGACAGACGTCGCCCAGACGCCACCCCTCGGCGTGGCCGGGGGCGTCGATGTCTTCGACCGTAGCACGGAACATTGGAACTCCTTGGAAGTTCTTGGCATAGATTGGCTCGTGCGCTAAGGTGCCCCTCATGGCGGCATCACTGGAGGAGCTCGAGCAGCGCCTGTCCCATCTGCGCACCGAGTTGCGCGGCGCCGTACGCGCCCGGGACAAGGCCGAAACCACGCGCATCCGTCGCGCCCTGCGCGAGGCGGAAACCGCGTGGGAGCAGGCTCTCGATGCAGAGGCCGCGCCGGATGCCGAAGCCGGGCCGGACACCGAGGCACTCGCGCCGGAGGCCGGGACGCGGAAGCCACCCACGACGACAGACGAACCACGCCGCCAGGAGCGCCCCGCGCACGGCTCCATCCCGGTCCGCGAACAGGTGCACCAAGCGCTCACTCTGCTGGGTGCTCCCGCGTCCCCGAAACTCATCTCGTCCGCGTACGAGGCGTTCTTCACCGAGCCGCTCGTCGCCGCCAAGCTCGCGTCGCTGCGCCGGGACGAGGAACGCTCCTTCACGGCACAGGGTTTTGCCCGCCCGTACTACATCTGCGCGGCCCTGACCCACGACCGTCTCGTCCCCGCCCGCGGGCTTCTCGCTCTGTCCACCTGGCCTGTGGAGCGACGGATCATCGCCCCGCTCAGCCCCCGGACCGACTTCCTCACCCACGCGGTGGGCACCGCCGAGCAGATCCAGCGACTGGCCACCGCAGGGCATCCGGCCCCGGACGCGGCCTGGCGGCTGCTGCGCCGGTTCGCCCTCACGATCCCGGGCGCCTGTGATTCCGCGGCCCCGGAACCCGACCCCGCCCGTGTGATCGCCGCCGCCCGTGCCGAAGCGGCCGTCCACCAGCAGGAGGACGACCAACAGCGGCAGACGGCGGCGGAGCGCGTCCGTTCTCAACTCACCGACACACAAAAGCTGTTCGGTGCAGCACCGCTGCGTGATGCCCTGCGTGACGCGAGCGGCAGCATGCACTGACCTCTCCTGGCGGGTGAGACGACCACGGTCGTCCCACCCGCCGGCACACCTCCGAAGACGTCCCCGAAGCAGAGACGATGCCCTCTCAGCAGTCCGAACCCCCCGACGACAGCCTCGCGCGGCTACGCGGACCGCGCCCTCCCCAGCCGTACACCGCCCGCAAGATCACCGCCCTGACCGCCAATCCCGCCTGCGCCCGCCGCGCCGTCCTCGACGCGGCCGGCGTGGACAAGGCGCTGCTCGCCCAGCAGGTCGGATACGAGCCGCGCTTCGGCCAGTCACCCTTCGCCCTCGCCCGCGAGCAGGCGTTCCACAGCCTCGTGAAGTGGGGCGGCTACGCCGAGCTCATCCGGCTGCTGCGCGAGCAGCTCACCGTCCCCGTGGCAGAGGCCCATGTCACCGACCTCAACGAGGTGGCGGGCAACACGGCCCTGCACGTGCGCGAGCGGGAGACCCGCTGCCTCATCGCGCATGTGGCCTCCGGCCAGGACGTACGGCTCATCCTCGACCGCCCCGTGCTCACCCTCGAAGTCGCCGGTCAGACGGCGTACTTGGAACCGGACGCGCTCACCCACCGCATCGACGGGAAGTTCCACGTCGTCCTGATCCGCTCGTTCGCGGCGATCGACGGCCAGGCAAACCCGACCGCCGTCGCCGAGGCGGCCAAGCAGGCCGCGGTCTACGTCCTAGCCCTGCGCCGCGCCTTCGACATCGCCGGGCTGCCCACCGAGCAGATCTCCCACAAGTTCCTGCTCGTCTGCCCCAAGGACTTCTCCAACCGCCCCTACGGCCGCCTGATCGACCTCCGGCAGGAACTCGACGCCCTCCAATTCCAGCTCACGCGCCTGCGGCGCGCCGAGGACCTCGCGGCCCGACTCCCCGAGACGGCGACCCTGGACACGACCCGAAGCACGGACGAACTCTCCTCTTCCATAGAGGCGTTGGACGCGTCGTACACGCCCTCCTGCCTGTCTTTCTGCGAAATGGCGCGCTACTGCCGCGACGAGGCCGACGGATGCGCCTCTCCGGCCCGCCTGGGCAGCGGCGTACGCAACAACCTGCCGGGCATCGACTCCACCCGCACCGCGCTCGACTACCTGGACGGCGTCTCCGCCCCGGGAGAGGCCGAAGCGGAAGCCGCCGACCTGTTGCGCGATGCCGCCCGACTGCGCCGACTCCGCCGGGGGGCCGCATGAGTGTCCTGTCCACCGTCGCCGCGCTCACCGCATCCCGCACCGGCCGTGCCGAACCGCTGACGACCGTCCGCCATCAGCACCTGGACGAGAAGCCGTTCGTCCTGGTGCCACTCACCCTCGCCGGCGAGGCGTGCGCGCCCCTGGCCGCGCTCGCGGGCACGGACCCCGAGCACCCGACCCTCCTCACCGTCCGCCAGCCGCGCAACCGCGCCGAACGCTTCCGGTTCGCCGAACGCCTCGCCGCACTCCTCCTCGCGTACATCGACGGGTGCCGGACGGAGACGGAGCCCTACACCGTCGGCCGCGGCAAGGAGAAGGAGGAACGCCTACGCTTCCAGCGGGCCCCGCAGCTCCTCGTACCGAACGGTGAGGGCATCGCGTACGTGCGCCTGCTCGGCCGTCTGACCAGACTGCGCGCCACCGAGGGGCCGTACGCGGTCGACCCGTCCGTGCCCACCCTCGGCAAGTGGCTGACCTGGTACGCGGAGCTGGCCGAGTTCCCGAACTCCGGTGTGCTCCTCGCGATGACCCGGCTGCTCGCCGCGCACTGGGTCACGGGCCAGAGCCCTTCCGAGGACTCCCACCTCGCGTCCCAGCTCGCCTGGATCGATCCACCGGAGGGCAGCGACGGCGCGCGTGCGGCGCGGGAGGCGGAGGACCCCTCCGTGTGGCCGCCGGCTGGTCCGTCCACGGACCCGGTCTTCGACCGGACCCTCCACGAGCTGATGACGCGCTACGACGAGGCGTCCGACGAGCGCGGACGCGAGGCGGTCGGCCGCCAGATCGACCGTGAGCTGAGCGGCCAGATGCTGCCCACCTGGCGGCTCATGTGGCGCGGCGTGGAGCTGCTCCACGATCTGCCGGAGGGCGCCCACGTCCCCGACCGCTGGGCCCTCGACCGCCGCTGGTTCTCCGAGTACGCCGAGTACCTGGACGCCGACGGCCGCCCGCAGGCCCGCCGCGACCAGGCCGTCAGAGCTGCCCGCCGCCTGGCCCGGCTGGAGGACGCGGTCACCCGCTACGAGGCGGAGCGCGCCTACGACGATCCGCTGGTGATGGCGGAGTACGAGCTGACCGGCGAGGCGTTCACGGGAACGGTGACGGCCAGGGACGAGGACCGCTACGTCCCCGGCGACCGTCCCGGCTCCCAGGTCTGGCGCCCGATGATCACCCTCCGCACCGGCACCGACACCCGCGTCGGTCTCGCGGTCGGCACGGAGGTGAAGTCCCCCGCCCGGCCCGGCCAAGCAGCCCGGATCCTCGAAGTACGACAGGAGGACGACGGCGGCCACACCGTGGTGCTCCAGCTCAAGGGCGGCTTCGCGAACAAGCGCAAGCCACCGGCACCGGCCGGCACCCTCGCGGAGACCGGCGAGGAGCTGACGTACACCACGCTCAACCCCACGGCCATGCCGTCCGCCCTGCCCGACGAGGAGAACACCCCCTGGACCCACGGCGGTCCGCCGCAGCCGTACGAGCCCACCAACGAGGACGCAGAGGAGACCTGGGAGTGACCGCCCTCCTTCCCGACACCGGGGAGCCCGAAGCCCTCACCCCCGGCGAACGCGCGGACCGGGCGGTCGCGGGGATCCTGACCAGCCTCGACACCGCGCCCGGCCGGGGTGTCGTCGTGGACTCGCCTCCCGGGGCCGGGAAGTCCACGCTGGTGGTGAAGGCCACCGGGCACCTGACGTCCGCGGGCCACCAGCTCATGATCGTCGCGCAGACGAACGAGCAGGTCGACGACCTCGTGGACCGCATCGCGCGGGAGCATCCCGGCCTGGCACTCGGCCGCCTCCACGCCGGCGGCCACGTCCTCCCGCCCCGCGTCACCCGGCACTCCAACGTCACCGGGAGCCGCCAGGTGACGGACCTGCGCGACCTGCCCGTCGTGGTGTCCACCGCGAAGAAGTGGTCGTTCGTCACCCCGGACAAGTGCGCGCCGTGGCGGTGGGCCATCGTCGACGAGGCGTACCAGATGCGCTCGGACGGGCTCCTTGCGACGGCCCCGCTGTTCGCCCAGGACCACTCGCAGGCCCTCTTCGTCGGCGACCCCGGCCAGCTCGACCCCTTCGCCACCGTGGAGAGCGACCGCTGGCACGGCCTGACCTGGGACCCCCTGCGCAACGCGGTCGACGTCACCCTCGCCCATAACCCCGACCTCGTCCGCCACCAACTCCCCGTCTCCTGGCGCCTCCCGGAGACGGCGGCACCTCTGGTCGAGCAGGCCTTCTACCCCTTCTACCGGTTCGTCCCCGGCACGACGGCACCGGAGCGCGTGCTGTCGTACGCCAGCCTGCCCCACGGCTCCGGCCCACTGGACGACGTCCTAGCCCGGGCGGCCGACTCCGGCTGGGGCCACCTGGAACTCCCCGCCCGCCACACCCTCGACCAGGACCCGGAGGTGGCGGACGCCCTCGCGGCGACGGCGGCCCGGCTGCTGGAGCGTGGTGCGTTGGTCAATGGGGAGCGGCTGACTGAGGCGCGCATAGCGATCGGCACGGCACGCACCGTGCAGGCCGACGCGGTCCGCGCCCGACTCGCCGATCGCGGCCTGACCGACATCATCGTGGACACCGCCAACCGCCTCCAGGGCCGCGAGTTCGACGTGACCCTGGTCTGGCACCCGCTGTCCGGCCGCCACGACGCCTCCGCCTTCCACCTGGAGACGGGCCGCCTGTGCGTCCTGCTCTCCCGGCACCGCTTCGCCTGCATCGTGGTGGCCCGCGCCGGCATCCGCGACCTGCTGGACCGGCATCCGCGGAGCAGTCCTGTGTATCTGGACGTGCCGCCTAAGTTTCCGGATGGGTGGCGGGCGCATCAGGTGGTCATGGGGTGGCTGGAGCGGGGGGAGCACCGGGTGCGGGCGGCGTGATCATGGGACGAATGGGGTCATTGTCAGTGGCAGGCTGTACGGTCCACGCAGATGTGGCGTGAGGGAGATATCTAGAGCATGGCAGCAGTGATCGAGAACCCGATCATCAATTCGCCCTACGCGGAGCCGGCCTGGCACTGGGAACTGGACGAGCGGGGCCAGCCGACCGGTGAACGGGCTCCCGGTCGCCGCCCGAGCGAGACCTGGATGCCCGTTCCGCGCGCTCGGAAGGGACGCCAGACGTCGGCCGGTGTCCAGCACGAGCTGTTCATCGACAGCATCCTGGAGGAACGCAAGGGCCAGGACGTCATCGGCAACATCCGCAACGAGGTCGACCGCTGGCGCACGGCGGGATACCCCAACATCACGCCGACGACCCGCCGTCTCCTGGAGTACTGGACCGACCCGACCCGGGAACGGAAGCTCTTCTTCGCCCAGGTGGAAGCGGTGGAGACCGCCATCTACCTGACGGAGGTGGGCACGAAACTCGGCAGGCCGTGGATCAAGACCCACCTGGAAGAGACCAACCAGGAGCACAACGCGGGGCTGCCCAGGGTCGCCCTGAAGATGGCGACGGGTGCGGGCAAGACCGTCGTGATGGCGATGCTGATCGCCTGGAACGTCCTCAACAAGGTCGCCAGTCCGCAGGACCCCCGGTTCGCCAAGCGCTTCCTCCTGGTCGCGCCCGGCGTGACCATCCGAGACCGGCTGCGGGTACTGATGCCGTCCGACCCGAACAACTACTACAAGGAGCGGGACATCGTCCCGGCGGACCTGTGGGGTGCGCTCGGCCAGGCGCAGGTGGCGATCACCAACTACCACGCCTTCATGCTCAAAACGACGCGGGAGGGCCAGGGACTCGCGTCCAAGACCAAGAAGCTGCTGCTGGCCAGGTCGAAGAACGACCCCTTCGTCGAGACGCCCAACATGATGGTCAACCGGGTGCTGCGCGATCTGGGCGGAAGCAAGGGCGAGATCGTCGTCTTCAACGACGAGGCGCACCACTGCTATCAGACCCGCGGGGCCGCCCTGGAAGGGGCCGTCACCGTCGACGACCTGAAGGGCGAGGAAAAGAAACAGGCCGAGGAGGAGAACAAGCACGCGCGTCAGTGGTTCGACGGCCTGAACCACGTCATGCGCAAGACCGGCATCAAGACGGTCTACGACCTCTCCGCGACCCCCTTCTACCTGAACGGCTCGGGCTACCCGGAGGGCACCCTCTTCCCCTGGGTGGTCAGCGACTTCGGGCTCCTGGACGCGATCGAGTCAGGCCTGGTCAAGATCCCGCGTGTGCCGGTGGACGATGACGCGGAGCATAAGGACGTCTCGTACCTGAACCTGTGGGAGCACATCAGGGACGAGATGCCGAAGCGCTCCCAGAAGCCGGAGACGCTTGCGGACAAGACGCTTCCGGCTGTCCTGGACGGGGCAGCCCACAGCCTGTACCGCAACTACGCGGAGTCCTTCGCTCGTTGGGAGGAGGAAACCCGGGGTACCGGCTCCACTCCCCCGGTTTTCATCGTCGTCTGCAACAACACGATGGTGTCGAAGTGGGTGTACGACCAGATCGCTGGGCACGAGATGCCGGACACGGACGCCCTCGGCAAGCCGGGCATGTTGGAGCTCTTCTCCAACTACGACAAGCAGGGCCGCCGCTACCCCGTACCACGCACCATCCTGGTCGACTCTGCACAGCTGGAGTCCGACAACCCTCAGCTGGACGCCCAGTTCAAGGCCGCGGCGGCCGAGGAGCTGGAGGCGTTCAAGGAGGAGTATCGCACCCGGTTCCCCGACCGGGACGTGGAGGCACTCACGGATGCCGACCTGCTGCGTGAGGTCCTGAACACCGTCGGCAAGAAGGGCAAGCTCGGACAGGACGTCCGGTGTGTCGTGTCCGTATCCATGCTGACGGAGGGCTGGGATGCCAACACGGTCACGCACGTCCTGGGGGTCCGGGCCTTCGGCAGCCACCTGCTGTGCGAACAGGTGGTGGGCCGAGGGCTACGCCGCATCTCGTACGCGGCGAATGACGAAGGACTGCTGGAGCCCGAGTACGCGGACGTGTACGGCATCCCCTTTCAGTTCATCCAGACCGACCCGAATCGGGAGCTGAAGACCAAGCCCCGACCGGAGCCGAAGCACGTCCGGGCCATGAAGGATCGCGAGGAGCTGCGCATCTCCTTCCCGCGCTTGGAGGGGTACCGAGTAGAGGTCGAGGAGGCGCGCTTCTACGCGGACTTCACGCAGGCGGAGCCGTTCAAGGTGAACGAGCACGTAGCAACGCGGGCCGAGGTGGAAGGCCTCATCGGGAAGAGCGCCACACACACGCTGGTCGACAGCCGAGGTGTCCGCGTCCAGCAGGTCGCCTTCCAGGTGGCCAAGCTGGCGCTGGAACTTCTGGAAGATCCGAAGCAGGGACGCAAGCCTTGGATGTTCCCGAACCTCGTGCAGCTCGCGAAGGACTGGATCACTCGCTGCGTCGGGACGGACAACCAGCGGGACTTGACGATCATCTCCCAGGTCTCCGAGGAAAGGCTGCGCGCCGCCCAACAGTTCTTCGCCGCGCTGAACCGTCAGGAAAGCAACAACTCGTCCAAGGTGGTACCCATCTTCGCGCGGTACGCGCCGGAGGGTTCCACAGACGACGTGAACTTCTACACGACCAAGGCTGTCCACGAGGCCGAACCGGACAAGTCGCCGGTGAACTTTGTCGTCCTCGACGGAATAGGCGGCAACACGTGGGAACAGATCCTGGCTACGCTGCTCGACGGCGGTAAGAACGTGGAGTCGTATGTCAAGAATGACCACCTGGAGTTCGCGATCCCGTACCTCTACGCCGGGCGCACGCACCGGTACCTGCCTGACTTCATCGTCCGATTGAAGCCACGCGATGAAGAGGACCAGCGGCGTCACCTCATCGTGGAGGTGTCGGGCTCGCGAAAGTCGGCTGGCAAGCGGGCCATGAAGGCGGAGACCGCACGCATGTGGTGTGCGGCCGTCAACAACCACGGGGCATTCGGCAAATGGGGTTACGTCGAGCTGTCGGAGGATCCCACCAAGTTCAAGATCGGCCTGAACATGGCGATTCAGTCGCTGTACGACGACGGTGCACTGACGGGCCTCTACGAGGACGGGCTCAAGAGCGTCGAGCGACTCAAGGACGACGATGACGGCGCGGACTGGGGCGGCGACGACTACCCCTGGGACGACCTGTTCAGCGCGGCGCGCGAGGCGGAGGCCGAGCAGCGGCGGCACGACGGCAACGACGAGGAAGGGAAGTAAGGACTATGGCCGCTCCCCGCAGAGGCAACGTAAAGATCGCCGCGAACCGCACCAAGGCCGTGCAGGCCATAAGGCATGAGGACACCCGAGTGAACAACCCCACGGCAGACGCGATCGACCTTGTCACGGAAGAGGTCGAGCAGTCGAAAACACTGCTGTACCCGCGTGACCCCTCGCTCGACCCTCAGCTCGTTTGGAAGGGCAAGGACGAGCAGGACCGCCAGGATCTTGAAATCCCAGCTCCGCCGATCTTCCGCCAGGAGCGGATCGAGCCGCGCTACCTCGTCAAACAGCTGATGGACGAGACGAAGAAGCGACGGGAGAACGCAGGAGGCGAGGGGACCGAGGAAGAACTCTCGCTCTTTGGCACCGACTTCTTCGACGACGGAATCCCGGATGAACTGGACAAAGTCGACTGGTACAACCACCAGATGAACTGGACCAATCGCATGATCCTAGGCGACTCTCTCCAGGTGATGGCAAGCCTCGCGGAGCGGGAAAACCTGCGGGGCAAGGTCCAGATGGTGTACATCGATCCGCCGTATGGGATCAAGTTCAACTCGAACTGGCAGGTATCTGCACAGTCAAGGGACGTAAAGGACGGGGCCCTCACCTCAGCAACGCGGGAAGTGGAGCAACTCAAGGCGTTCCGCGATACGTGGGATTTGGGCATCAACTCATATCTCGCATATTTGAGGGATAGGCTGATTACAGCGCGCGACCTGCTGTCGACATCCGGCTCGGTATTCGTCCAAATCGGGGACGAGAACGTACACCTTGTGCGATGCCTCCTGGACGAAGTATTCGGAGGCGAGAATTTCGTCTCACAGATCACATTCCTAAAGACCAGCAGCTCAACCAGCACATTCGGCGGCACCGCCGACTACATCATTTGGTACGCCAAGTCACGACAAGACATGAAGTTCCGCCAGCTCTTCCGAGAAAAAGCTACCGGCGGCGCAGGCGGATCAGGGTACACGCGCGTACGCCTACCTAACGGCACCGTTCGGCCACTAACTAAGACCGAAGTCGCAGATAATTCCACTCTCCCCGAGGGTGCCAGAATTTTCGCAGGCGATAATTTGACAAGTCAAAGCATGGGGCGCACCAAGGGAGAAGGTGCAGCCTCCTGGTTCAGGGTAGAGATCGGGGGACGATCATTCGACCCTGGACCGAAGGCCCGCTGGAAGACCAACGAACCCGGCATGCGAAAATTGATCGCCGCAAGCCGTGTCACCCCGACTACTGGAAAGAATCTGTCTTACGTTCGTTATCTTGACGACTTTCCGGCCATGCCGTTGAGTGACGTCTGGACCGACACGCTGGGGCAGAACCAATTCGGAGGCGACAAGGTATACGTCGTTCAAACTGCCCTTCCAGCTGTGACTCGATGCATGATCATGTGCACCGACCCGGGCGACCTGGTTCTCGACCCCACCTGCGGATCTGGAACAACCGCCTATGTAGCGGAGCAGTACGGTCGCCGCTGGATCACGATCGATTCTTCCCGCGTCGCTATCACTCTTGCTCGCCACCGTATTATGGGCGCGCTGTACCCCTCCTACCTCCTCGCCGACTCCCCCGAAGGGAAGGCCAAGGAAGCTGAACTCAGCCAGCAGCCGCTTGACCGCTCGCCCTCCAAGCACGACATCCGTCGCGGCTTCGTCTACGAGTGCGTCCCACACATCACGCTGAAGTCGATTGCGAACAACCCCGACATCAAGGATGGGCTGACCCGCGACCAGATCGACAAGGCGATCAAGAAGCACGCCGAGTTCGAGACGCTGTACGACCGTCCCTACGAGAACAAGAAGGCTGTCCGGGTTGCCGGAGCCTTCACCGTCGAGTCCCTGTCGCCGCACCGCTCCGTCTCCTTCGACCAGGAGGTCCCTGCCTCCGAGAAGGCCGCCGAGATGATGCCGTCTGGCGCCTCGTACGAAGAGACGATCCTGGAACACGTCAAGAAGGCGGGCGTGCAGAACGGCTACCGGAACGAGCGGCTGGAGTTCGAGTCGGTCGAGCCGGTCTCCGGTCGGATACTGACCGCCGTCGGCATCCGCAAGGACGCCGAGGAGGGCACGCCAGCCCGCGTCGGCATCGCACTCGGCCCCGAATACGGAACCGTCGACTCGCTCTTCATCAAGAACGCGGCCCGTGAGGCACTCAGGTTCGGCAAGATCGACCTCCTACTCATTCTCGGTTTCGCCTTCGATGCCAACGCGACCGAGGCGACCAACGAGATCAACGAGGAGAGGGGCGAGTTCTCCGTCATCCAGGAGCGCCACGTCGGCACGATGACCGTGCTCAACGTCCGCATGAACCCGGACCTCGCCATGGGTGACGAACTCGCCAACACCGGTGTCGGCAACCTGTTCACCGTCTTCGGCGAACCCGACATCGAGGTGACCGAGACGAGCGACGGCCAGCTCGTCGCCGAGATCAAGGGCCTCGACATCTTCAACCCGACGACGGGTGACGTCCGCGCCGAGGGCCCCGACGACATCATGATGTGGTCCATCGATACGGACTACGACGCCGAGGCCTTCATCGTGCGCCACGTCTACTTCTCGGGCGAGAACGGGAAGTCCACGGGTCTCAACCCGTACGAGCGGCTCGGCAAGGCACTCAAGGGACAGATCGACGAGGAGGCGCTGGCCACCCTCTTCACCACGAAGTCGCGCCCATTCCCCAAGCCCGAGTCCGGCCGCCTCGCGGTCAAGGTCGTCAACTATTACGGCGACGAGGTCCTCAAGGCCATCGAGGTCTGACGTCACCACTCGCGGGGTGGGTGCCTCCACGGCACCCACCCCGCCCACCACCGGCCTCGCACACGGAGGCACCAGTCAGTTCCGGGGGGAACAATGCTGTTCACGGATGCTCAGCACACCGCCATCAACACCCACGACGACAACCTCCTCATCGTCGCCTGTGCCGGTTCCGGCAAGACGGAGGTCATCTCGCAGCGGATCGCCGGCCTGATCGGGCGGCCCGGTATGCAGCCGAAGAACATCGTCGCCTTCACCTTCACCGAGAAGGCCGCAGGTGAGCTGAAGGAGCGTGTGCACACACGGATCCGTGAACTCCACGGCGAGGTGCACGGCCTCGCCGAGATGTACATCGGCACCATGCACGGCTACGCCCTGGACCTGCTGCACAGCCACGTCCCCGAGGCATTCAAGTACAACGTCCTCAACGATGTGCAGACCCGCCTGTTCATCGACAAGTACAGCAAACAGTCCGGTCTGACAACGACGAACGCGGTCGTGAACGGCACCACGAAGCCGCTTCGACGCTATATCAACTCCAAGCTGTACCAGCAGGTCATGTCCATCCTCCGGGAGGACGACGTGGACATGGACGGGCTCCGTCCTGATGTAGCGGACGGGCTCGACAAGTACATGCAAGTTCTCCGCGACCGCTCGTACTTTGACTACACAGCCATCCTCCACTACGCCGCTGTCCTGCTGAACGACGACAACGACGAAGGCAATGAGTCCGTCCTGAGCCTTCAGCGGCACATCAAGGAGACCGTCAAGTACGTCGTCGTCGACGAGTACCAGGACACCAACCCGGTTCAGGAGCAGCTGATCCACGGGCTCACCCGCCACGGCGCGAACCTCTGCGTGGTCGGCGACGACGACCAGACGATCTACCAGTGGCGCGGCAGTGCCGTCGAGAACATCCTCACGATCGAGGGCCGCTACCCTAACGTCCACCGCGTCACCCTGAACGAGAACTTCCGCTCCAGTTCCGCCATCGTCGATCTCGCACGCCACGTCGTCGAGCAGATCCCTCCCGGCGAGCGTCTCAACAAGGCGATGACGGCCGCGGGCCACCAGACCTTCGAGCGCGGTGACCTGCTGGCACTGGAGTTCCCTGACACCGAGGCCGAGGCCACCTGGCTCGTCGACCGCATGGAGCGGCTGCGCGGTGTTCCGTTCCAGGACCGGGAAGGCAGTGAGCCGCGCGGGCTCGACTGGTCCGACTTCGCCGTCCTGTTCCGTTCCGTCAAGGCCGACGCCGGGCCTCTCGTCGAAGAGCTGCGCCTTCGTGGCATCCCGTACGTCATCAAGGGCCTGACCAAGCTCTTCGAGACCCCGGAGGTGCAGGCGTCCGTCACCTGTTTCCGGTTTGTCGCGGGGCTGGCCGACGAGCAGGACGTCATCGATGCATGGGTGGACGCCGGCGTCGGGCTCGCGGAGAGCGACGTCCGTGCCGGGCTTCCCGTACTCACCGCCGCCATGCAGTGGGATGCCTCCAAGTCATGGGACTCCACCACGCTCCAGGGCGTCTTCCTTGAGTTCCTCGAAGCCGTGGAGCTGCGCGAGGAGCGTGTTCCGAACGAGCGGGGCGAACTCGTCTACTACAACCTCGGCCGCTTCTCCACCGCGATCGGGGACTTCGAACGCATCCACCTCACCAGCGAACCCCAGCAGCGGTTCGACGCGTTCGCCAAGTGGGTCGAGCACCAGGCACCCGACTACTACGAGGAGTCCGACGGGGACAACGGCTACGCCCAGCCCAACGCCGTCGTCATCGCCACCGTCCACCAGGCCAAGGGCATGCAGTGGCCCGCGGTCTTCCTGCCCGCCCTGCGCAAGAACACCTTCCCCGCTTCCGGCCGGGGCGGCCTCGGCGTCTTTCACGTGGTCGAGGAGGCCCTCATCCCGGGCGCGGCCCGCTACCGGGGCACCGAGGCGGACGAGCGGCGCCTCTTCTATGTCGCCGTCACACGCGCCCAGAAGTGTCTGGCGCTCTCCTTCGCTCCCAACGGTAAGCGAAACGGCAAGAAGCGCTCGGACTTCTTCAACGAAGCTACGGGAGTCCACACCGTCCTGACCCGGGAGGTCGTCCCCTCCCCCGATGGCCGACTGACGCCGACCCCCAGGCGCGGCACCCCCGAGGTCGTCATGTCCTTCTCGGACCTGAAATACCTCTTCGAGTGCCCGTACTCCTTCAAGCTCCGCCTGCTCTACGGCTTCGACTCGCCCCTGCAGAAGGAACTCGGCTTCGGCAAGTCCCTGCACGACGTCATGGCTGAGATCCACAAGCGTGCCATCGAGGGCGACATCGCCACCCCCGGGGAGGCGGAGGACCTAGTTGACCGCCACCTGAACCTCCCGTTCGCGAACAAGGCGGCGGCGGACCAGCTCCGCCCCGCCGCCGAGACGGCCGTCCGGCGATACCTGGAGCGCCATGGCGCGAGCCTGCACCAGACGCGGTACTCCGAGCAGCCTGTCGAGATCCACCCGGTCCCCGGCGTCACCGTGACCGGCCGTGTCGACCTGATCAAGCGGCTGGACACGAACGAGACGTCGGTCGTCGACTTCAAGTCCAGCGAACGCGCCCAGGCCGAGGACCTGACCCGTGACCAGTTGCACCTGTATGTACTCGGCTACCGGGAGCTGACCGGGCAGGACGCGGACGTCGTCGAGGTCCTCAACCTCGACAAGGCAGGACGCGACACCCGCGAGTTGGTGGACCCCAAGGTCATGACCGACCTCGGCAACCGGGTCACGGAGGCAGCGGATTCGCTGCGTACCAACCGGATGTCCCGCCTGGACCGCTGGTGCTCGTCCTGTGCCACCTGCGACTTCGCAGGCATCTGCCGCAGCCGCGAGAGCTGATGGCCACCGATCCATTATTGAAGGAGTCGGAACTCACAGCTCCGCTGAAACACAGGGCCGTCGGCCGTGAGATCCCACTCCGCCCCAACCGTCTTTCCACCAGTGTCGCTTCACCGACCGCCTTCTGACCCTGACGGCAGCACTACCCTGTGAGTTGGAGGGTTTTCAACCCGAGGAGGCTGACGCGAGTGCCCGCACTGTGTACCGGATGGCTACGTGAACTCCGAGGCCACACACTCATGTTCACCGGTAAGACTCTGGTGGATGGAGAGTGGGTTTTTCGCAAGGACTGCATCTCTCGTTCCGAAAACTTGGGAGCCACCTGTCAAAATAGTTTCTCCAAGCGAGTAACACTCGTCGTTCACGGTGAGTTGGCAGGCAACGTCAAGGACGCTGACCGCGGGCTAAGCCAAAAGCTCCTAAAGGTAATGCAGTCACGCAGAATGGGACAGCACATTCACGTGGTCGACGCCGCCGGCTTCTCAGATCTTCTGTTCGGAGTTCCGGCCCGGTGTCGAGATCTTAAGATGCAAGGTGACCAAGTAGCGGTAGTGCCCGAGGTCGGCGATGGGATTCTCGGTGGACCGTTCAACCGGCTCGATCTGCGTAACCGCAGGATCGGCCAGCTTGAGACTCGCCTTTTCGGACGCGGAACGCCCCGCCATGAGAGGATTTTGACGCGTCTGACTACTCAGATGACCGGACGGGTTTCCCTCGAAATTCGCGGTCCAGCACGCCGTGGTCCGCAATTCGACCTCGGCTGGGTCGACGGACAGACTGCTTACGGGGCCTGGGTAGCCAGCCCCGAACCGCTGAGCGGTGAAGGACTAGATCGGCTGGAGGAGGCCGCCCGGCACATTAGCCGGTCGGCCCGCTCCATCCCTTCGCAGAGTCAGTTTCAGCCACTAATGGTGCTGGAGAACTCTGTGGACCTTGGTTCCGGACTGCAGAAGACTGCTAAATCGGTCGGTGTTTTCGTCAGCAGAATACAGGAGCTTCCCGGTAGGAACTGAAAGTGTCATCCACATAACCGGGTACGCGCCACGTCCACATGATTCCCCTGAGCGGTACATTAACCCCCCCCAAGGCACTCTCCTCCCGCATCTACCCTCAAGGCACTCCAGGGCCGTATGCGCAGGTTCGAGGCCTGCCGGGGCCCACGTAAGAGGTGCCCAAAGCCCGTTATTGGCGATTTCGCTGTGGACAGGGTCTTCGTGTATGGGCAAACAAATGCCGGCGCAGGCAACCATCTGCCCACGAGTGGAAGCCGGCGGCGCTCCGGCGCCGCCCGGGAGCGATCGATGTCGGCCCTTGCCGACCCCGACTCCATGATGCTCTTTCTCGCACGCTACAGGACGCGGCGCACGGTTCCTTTCGAGGGCAGTGAGCGGTGATGGGCAGATCTGTTTCAGGGGCAACCCTCAGGTCGGCGTCCCTGCGGTGGAACACTTCTGCCCGTCGTTGCCGGAGCGGCCTACGCGGGGGCCAACTCGCACCAAACGACCTTCCCTCGACTGCCGCCTCTCGCCAGCGGCTGCCATCCCCACAGGTCGGCGCACGCCCGGACCAACCCCAAACCCCGCCCTTCCTCCGCCTCGGCCATCTGCTCCAGCGGCACGGGGGGCTCCGGCGGCTCGGGATTGGCATCCCACGCTCCGATGCGCAGCACGCCCGCGGACCAGCGCACACGCAGCGCGGCCGGGCCTTTGCCGTGTCGTACGGCGTTCGAGACCAGCTCTGTCGCGAGGAGCTCGGCGGTGTCAACCAGGCAGATCAGGCCGTGCATGGTGAGGATGAGGCGGAGGGTGCGGCGGCTGATGGTGACGGCGCGTAGGTCGTTGGGGATATAGAGGCAGTACTCCCAGGGTTCGTTCACGTTTTCGGGCATGGTCAGCTCCGGTCGGGTGGGGAGAATTGCGGGGGCGGGCGGTGGCATCGCCGCAGCCGTCGCGGCAGGACGGAGCGGTGCGCTTCCATAGTGTGTTCGCTGCATCACTTACGGTAGGCATAACATGTCATACGGAGCAAGTCGGCTGCGCAATCCGCCCCCAAACGAGTCACGCCAGCAGGCGTGTTGACCGAGGAGCAATCGATGGTCCTGAGGCGCGAACCCACGGCACGTCAGATGCGCCTGGCGATGGAACTGCGTCGACTCCGCGACGCGGCAGGGCTCTCCGCTCGCGAGGCAGGAGAGCTGATCGGAGCGAGTCGCGTCCAGATCAGCCACATCGAGGCGGGCCTCGCAGGCCTGAGCGAGCAGCGACTACGCTGCCTCGCGGCCCACTATGCGTGTAAGGACGGCAAGTTCATCGACGCCCTGGCCGCCCTAGCCACCGATCGGACACGCGGCTGGTGGGAGGAGTACCGGGGGCTACTCCCTACCTCGTTTCTGGACCTGTCCGAGTTGGAGTACCACGCTGCCTTCCGATGGGACGTGGACTTCCTGCACGTCCCGGGCTTGCTCCAGACCGAGGACTACGCTCGGGCGCTCTTCTCCCGCCGCGTTCCCGAACTACCTCGAGAAGACGTCGAGTTGCGCGTCCTCCATCGAATGCAACGGCATGTCATTCTGAAGCAGGCGAAGCCGGTCCCGTACGAGGTGCTGGTGCACGAAGCAGCATTGCGGATCAGGGTAGGCGGCCGCGCCACCTCACGTGCTCAGCTGGACCGCGTCCTGGAAATCTCCACGGCAGACCACGTGACCGTGCGCGTCATCCCCTTCGAACTGGACGACTTCGCCGACGTCACAGCTGCCATGGTGTACGCGGGTGGCCCCCTCCCAAAGCTGGACACCGTGGTACGCGACGGCCCGCACGGCGTGCTCTTCATCGACTCCGAAGCACAGCTCGGCGTCTTTCGAACGCTTTTCCGTAGAGTTGAGGGAGCGTCACTCGATCCCGCTCGGTCGCGTGACCTCATCCACAGGTTGGCCAAGGAACTGTGAGGCACTCGTGACCACCCTCGACAACTGGCAGAAGTCATCCCACTCCGGCAGCGGCGACGGCAACGCCTGCGTGGAAATCACAAACCGTCACACCCACATAGCCATCCGCGACTCAAAGGCCCCAGCCGGTGCAGTCCTCTCTTTCCCGACCGGCGCCTTCACCACTTTCATCGAGGCCCTGAAACTCACTCCGCTGCGACGGACTTCGCCAGTTTCCGAGGCTGATCCACCTCGTTCATCCCAAGCGCGGAGTGCCCGCGTTGCAGGTTGTGGAAGATCTCAAGCTACTCGAACAGCGTGGTGGAGAGCTCCAGCCGGGTTTGCCAGCGCCAGCTGTTGAGGAGCGTTATCACCCGCAGATGATGAGAGTCCGTGAGCCTGCCGCAGGCGGTCCGGACCCCTTCGCCGACACCGAACCGGATCACGCCGCTGAACGCCCAAATGCTCGGGACCGCAACGGCTCCGAGCCTGGACAGGTAGGAGCTGTCGGGGAAACGCTCCAGAACTGGCAGCCTGAGTGGGAGACTTGGGGCCTAACGACCTAAGGAGTTCAAGGTATGACAACAGGCGCCCACGACGGACCGGTTCCGGCAGAAGACGGACGTGGGCAGCGAGTCCTCGACCTCCTGGACAAGGCAATCGACAGTCAGAGCGTACTTGTGCGCAAGAACATCGCCCGGGCCCGCCAGCGGAACCCGGAGGCGACACCCGCACAGGTAATCCGCAATCTGGAGCGGATGTACGTCAGCGCCTTGACCGGGACGGGTGCCGCGGTTGGAGGAGTTGCAGCCGCGCCCGGCGTCGGCACGGGAGTCGCACTGGCACTGTCGGCAGGCGAGACTCTCTCGTCTCTTGAACTGAGCGCCCTCTTCGCGCTCTCGCTCGCCGAAGTCCACGGAGTCCCCATCGACGAGGTCGAGCGCCGCCGGACGATCGTCATGGGAATCATGCTCGGCGGGAGCGGCTCCGCCACCATCACCAAGGTCGCCGAGCGTACGGGGCAACACTGGGGACGTCAGATTGTCGCCAAGGTGCCAGTCGAGACGTTGCGTCAGATCAACAAGGTCTTGGGGAAGAACTTCATCACGAAGTTCGGGACCAAGCAGGGCATCATCGTTCTCGGTCGAGTGGCACCGTTCGGTATCGGCGCTGTGATCGGTGGTGGCGCCAACGCTGCCCTCGCCACTCTGGCGGTGAGGGCCGGTCGTCGCGCCTTTGGCCCACCCCCGACATCGTGGCCATGGCTGACGCCCAGCGCACCGCCGAAGTCCGAGAACTCGCCTGACTGACCCTCGGCGCAACCAAGGGGGTGCTTGTGGGCGGCGGAGGGTTCAACCGCACGTGTGTGAAGTGCCGCAACTCCATCGAGGTCGACCAGGACGGCCGCGTGGTCGCCCATGACAGGCTGGTGAGCCGTTTCCCCTGCCATGCCTCCGGTCAGCTCGCCGCACTCGTGTCGGTCGAGTGGGGGCCCGGACCTCGACGTAGCCGGCGGATTGCGAGTGGGGGCGAAGGACGCAGGCGTGACCGACGGAAGAAGACCGAGTACCTCAAGCCCCCTGAGTGGCTGCCGAATTATCGGGGCGAGCACCTGCCGACAATCGGCTTGCCCGCCAACGGGTGGTTCAGTGTCTGGTTCCCTGCTCACACGATGTGGGAGCACGAACGGAAACTCTCTGGCTGGGTCGGAAGCGATCGATCGCTCCGGTGGGACGGCCGCGAGGAGTGTTGGACGGTTGCCAGCGCTCACTTCCCTCGCATAAGCCGGGAGTTGCTCCGCAGGTACCCGAGCGTCCTCATCGGCCGTGAGTACAACCCGCGTGAAAGGTGCAACTCGTCCTGCCAGAACGCCCAGGGCTTCCTGTGTACCTGCTCCTGCCGTGCCAAGTACCACGGCCGTGGCAAATGGCGAAGCGGGTGGAGGACCCTCGGCGAGTTCAGCGGTCGGCGCGGGGGGAGGCCGTGGCACTGGACGGCCGTTGCCGTTGCCGGCTGATCGCCTCGGCACCCGCTCGCGGAGTAGGCCTGCCCAGGGCCGAGCCCCGCGCCCCGCTCCTGCCGCCGGAGCCCGTGCACCGCCCTGCGCAGCCATCTGGACGGGACGGGGCGTGGCTCTCGGCCATCAGACAGCGACCACGTGCACGTCCGTCGGCGCGAGGACCGTCAGGTAGGCGTGGATGTCCCCCGGGTCGGTGGTGAAGATGACCGCGCTGCCATGTCGGGCCGCTGCCAGCGCCACCCAGGCGTCCACCGCGTCCGGCCGCTTCTTCGTCGGCAGGGCCGCCTGCCCCAGAGCGGTGCCGATGCGCCGCCAGTCCGCGAGGTCCGGGCCCGTCGCACAGGCCAGACACTCCGGCCGGCCCGCCTTCGTCTCACGCATGGACGGCTCGGACGTACGGGCCTGAGGGACCACGCAGTCCTTCAGGACGCCGGACAGGGCATGCACCAGCGCCGGCTGGGGGCGCCACACCTGGGCGAGGACCGGGCCGAGCACCAGCACCCGGTGCGGGACCGCGCGCAGTCCCTCGTGGAGAGCCACCGCCTTCGCCTTACGGTCGGCGAGTGCGATGAGCATGCCCGTGTCGTAGACCGGCACCCGTGCGCTCACGCGGCATGTCCCGGACGGCGACCCTGCCGGTCCCGGCCGTGGACGAGGCCCAGGGCCTCCTCGACCTCGCGGCGTTCCTGCTCCGTCAGTTCCGCGGCCGGTTCCGGGACGGGTTCGGCGGGCAGTCCGTCCGCTGCCCGCTCCGCGCGGGCGATGAGTGCGTCCACCTCGGCGAACTGTTCCTCTATGGCATCACTCTCGGCCATCTGGCGCGTTGCGGCATGCACCAGGTAGGCCGAGACGTCCAGGCCCGCCCGCTCCGCGTGCTGCCTGATGCGTTCGGCCTGGTCCTGTTCCAAGCTGATGGTGATGCGCGTCTTTGCCACGAAGGCATCGTAATACGCGTATGACGACAGTGCGAGTGTGGTCACGGAGGGCAGCCGGGACGCATCCCCCTTCCGGGCGCCCCCTTCCGTCCGCCCCCCCGTTATGTTCTTCGCGGTCCTGCAACGGGACCGCTGGCCTCCGGGCCCGGTATGACTGTGTCCCCTCTGTCGAAGGCATGACCTGGGGGGTGGTGTCGCCGGGTCCGTGGGGTGCCGTCGGAGACGCTGATGAGAGACCCGGCCACCGCCCGGTCCGGCGCAAGGCCGGGCACAGACGTGGGCGGCAGGTCTGCATAACGTGGATGCGCGAGCACGGTGCCACCGCCATGGCCGGCGCGGTCAACGGCCTGGAAAGGATGCGATGTTCGACATCGAAGGCGTGGGCGTCTTCCTCGGGATGGACGTCGGCAAGACCGCTCACCACGGCCACGGGCTCACTCCGGCCGGGAAGAAGGTCTTCGACAAGCCGATGCCCAACAGTGAACCCAGGCTGCGGGCCGTCTTCGACAAGCTCAAGGCCAAGTTCGGCACCGTCCTGGTGATCGTGGACCAGCCCGCCTCGATCGGGGCTCTGCCGCTGACCGTCGCCCGCGACGCCGGCTGCGAGGTCGCCTATCTGCCCGGACTCGCGATGCGACGGATCGCCGACCTCTATCCGGGTGAGGCGAAAACCGACGCGAAGGACGCGGCAGTGATCGCCGATGCGGCCCGGACGATGCCTCACACGCTGCGCTCGCTGGAGCTGACCGACGAGATCACCGCCGAACTCACGGTGCTGACCGGCTTCGACCAGGACCTCGCGGCCGAGGCCACCCGCACCAGCAACCGGATACGCGGCCTGCTCACACAGTTCCACCCCAGCCTCGAGCGCGTGCTCGGGCCCCGGCTCGACCACCCAGCTGTCACCTGGCTCCTCGAGCGCTACGGATCCCCGGCAGCTCTGCGGAAAGCCGGCCGCCGCAGACTCGCCGAACTCATCCGGCCCAAGGCCCCGCGCATGGCCGCGCGGCTGATCGACGACGTCTTCGACGCCCTCGACGAACAGAGTGTCGTGGTCCCGGGAACCGGCACCCTCGACATCGTGATCCCGTCCCTGGCCGCCTCGCTTGCCGCGGTCCACGACCAGCGCCGGGCACTGGAAGCCCAGATCAGCAGCCTGCTGGAGGCCCACCCTCTTCACTCGGTCCTGACCTCGATACCGGGCGTCGGAGTCAGGACCGCCGCCATCCTGCTGGTCACCGTCGGAGACGGGAGCGCCTTTCCCAGTGCCGCCCACCTCGCCTCTTACGCCGGCCTCGCCCCGACGACGAAGTCGTCGGGGACCTCAATCCACGGCGAACACGCGCCCAGAGGCGGCAACCGGCAGCTCAAACGCGCGATGTTCCTCTCCGCCTTCGCCTGCATGAACGCCGACCCAGCCTCCCGCACCTACTACGACCGGCAAAGAGCACGCGGAAAGACCCACACCCAAGCCCTCCTCCGACTCGCCCGCCAACGCATCAGCGTCCTGTTCGCCATGCTCCGCGACGGCACCTTCTACGAGTCCAGAACACCCGCCATCGCCCTCGCCGCATGACCACCCCAAACACCCACACACCAGGCACCACGTCCTTGACGAAGGACATAGAGACACCCCCCCCCGCATACCGGCGTCCGCCACCCGCCCCGCACAGAGGACCTGGGGTCCGACGGCGATCCGTCACTATGTCGGGGCGCCGAGGCTCTGATCACCCGCTTCGACCGGCATCACCGAGCATCACCGATGCATCAGCTGCTTGCGGCAGCGGAGGCGGACATCACCCGGGCGCGCCTCGTCGTGCTCGCCGTACGCCCCCTACCCGGCGGTACGACCTCGGCCATCTCCAGTCGTTCCATGCCACGATCTTCGGTGACATCTATCCCTGGGCAGGCGAGTTGCGCACCGTCAACATCGCCAAGCGCACACCGTTCTGTCCGGCGAGAAGCCTGGTGCCCTACGCCGGAGAGGTCTTCGGCCGACTCGCCTCCTCCGGTCACCTACGAGATCTCCCCCGGCGGGAATTCGTCATCCAACTGGCCACGTTGTACGGCGACCTGAACGTCCTCCATCCACACTGTCGGTACCGGCTCAGGCGGCCGAGTAGACCGGTTCGGCCTTGGGGCGGCCATGGCGTCCCCTGCAATCCCGGCAGAGCGCGCGCGGGTCATGCGAGCGGAACGCGCGTTCACAGCCGTCGCAGGTGACGAGCGGTACCACTGGAAGTGGAGCCGTCACCGTCGTCGTCACAGGAGGCCCCGCCGGTAACGGCGGTGGAAGAAGCGTGGTCAGGCGGTAATCGAGAAGGCTCGCCGGGTAGCGGATGGGGTCGGCCTCGGACGGGAGGCCCGCGGTGAGCGTGCGGGTGATCTGATCCGGCGTCGCGGCACGGGCGAGCCAGGTCTCCACGGCGGGCACGAGCCGCTGAACATCTCGTTCGGACAGCAACAGCCGGGAGTCGGCGAGCCGCAGGCGTGCGAGCAGGTCGGCGGCCGGTCCGTCGGGCACCGTAACCGGTTCTGGGACAGCGCGCCTCATGCGTACGGAAGCCGGTGGCGAGTCAGGCCGTGAGCCCTCCGCCCGGCCCTGAACAGCCACCGGCTCCGAAGCAGGACGAGGCTCGGGCTCGTCCCCGGCGGCAGGGGACGGGACAGGGGCGGCGGCCTCCCAGCCGCTGCCCCGCACTGAGGCTCGTACGACCGCCGTCGGATGATCGAGGAAGTACGTACGCGTGGCGATACGGCCGCCCCCGAGCGGCACCCGGCGGCGAACGAGATACCCGGCCGCCTCCAGCTCCCGCAACGCCCGGCCGATCGTCACCTCGCCCTCCTTGAAGCGCAGGGCCAACGCCTTGATGGTGACCGAGGCGCCATCGGGAAGGGACTGGATGTGGACGCCGATGCCGATCGCCGTGGCGGAGAGGCGGGGGTGCTGTGCGAGATGGTTGCCGACGACCGTGTAGCGCTCGGTGTGGCGGTGCCGTACGTGGAGGACTCCGGCGCGGGGCGCGTCCGGCGGGAGTTCCGGAGGCGCGGGCGGCGAGTGCTCGGGCGACGGGTACGCGGGCAGGGCCGCGTTAGACTGCGGATCAGCCATCGGGAAGCTCACATCTTCCTGGTTGGTCAGGCCCTCGCCGGGATTGCAGTCCCGCCGGGGGCCGTTCTCTGTTTGCGGTTGTGTGCGGCGACCGTACCCCACCCGCCCGACCGCCCGGCGCTTCCATCACTCGAACGAGTGGCGCCCCAACTCGCGGGCGAACAGGGCGGGTTTGGTGGGGTTGGTAGTTTCCCCAAGGGCTTTGAAGAACATCGCGCACCACCGGGTCGCGGGAGTCCGCGCCCCGGTGCCGACCTGCACAGTCGTCGTCCCGAGCAGGCGGACAGCAATGGGGGGGGCGGCAAGTGAAGAACGTGAGGTTCTCAGTCGTCGCGGCGGTCGCGTTGCTTCTCGCCACTGGCTGCTCGGCTCGGACGAGCGTCGGAGGCGACGGGGGGTGATCTCTGTCCGCCCCCCGTCGCCTCCGACGTATTCCGATAACAGTCCCGTGGCTGCGGCTCTCTGGTGTGCAACGCGGCATGGCCCACGTAACACACCTTTGGCTAGAACTGCGTTGCTGCTGCAATGGTCGACTGATACAGATGAAGCCCTGCTGTCAGTGGCGTGTGTGACGCTGAGATGCGACCGGGGCAAGGCATCAGCCGGGGGATTCACGGGGGTTGGTATGACGGGGTGGGACATCTCGCCTGCCGGGGTGGGGGCGGTGATCTCGACGGTGCGGGAGGCCGCCGAGGGCATGAACAAGGGCATCACGCTGTACGGCGGTGCCGTGCAAGGCGCGATGGAGTCGGCGGGCACGCTGTCGTTCGGCGGTGAGGGCGCGACGAAGACGGATGGCCAGGCGTCGGGTCTGGTGGCGGTCGCGCTGGGCGAGTTCGTCACCGGTACGGAGCGGGACGTGGTGTTCCTGCCGCTGCGCGCGAGCAATTCGGCGAACGGCGCGGTTGAGGCTACGAACGCGTATGGGGCGGGGGAGCTGGAGCAGGCGTGGAACGCCCAGCGTCAGGCGACCCTGGCGCCGGATGTGACGGCGTTCCTGGAGGAGGCGCGCAAGCGGGCGTACGAGGCGCGGACGCCGACGAACAGCGGTGGTCAGCCGTGATCAGCCCCGAGAAGATACCCAGCTTCACCGGTGATCTGGTCGACCTGCAGCAGCAGATCGCCGCGATGCGCCGGGCGGCGAGGGCGATCCGGGAGCACGGCGGTGACGTGCACACCCGTTTCCAGAACCTGTCGTCGTCGTACAAGGCCCCGGAGGCGGGCCAGCTGTTCGCGACGACTCAGGCGGTGGAGTCGAGGTCGTCCTCGTTCGCGGACGACCTGGAGACGGTGGCCACCGCGCTGACCGACTACGTGGTCGAAGTAGCCGGGATCGTGCGGCAGTTGGAGGCGCTGCGCGGTCAGGCGCGGGTGTTCGTGGCGTCGGTGCAGGGCGAGGACGGCCTGCTTCAGAACTGGCAGAAGGACCAGGACAAGGTCGACCAGCACCAGGCCATCTGGGACGCGGTGAACGCGGCGGTCGCGGCCTTCCAGCAGGCCGAGGTGACCTGCGCCGACAAGATCACCTCCCTGGTCGACGGCACCCAGTGGCACATCAACGACGGCAGCCCCAAGCAGGACAACGCCTACGGCTTCAGCGCCGACCAGCTTTCCGCCGCGGACAAACTGCCCTGGGGCACGCCGGCCCACCACGAAGCACTCCCCTTCGGTATCGACTACCACCTGGAGCAGTTCGGGATCAGCCTGAAGGACAACGTGGTCGGCGCCTTCGAGGGCGTGGTCAACCTCTTCAGCTCCGGCGAGGAGGGCGACGCCACCCGCGAGGGCCTGCTCCGGGTGATCGTCGGCGCGGAATCGTATCTGCTAGACCCCCACGGCGACCGGAAGCCGACCTTCGGGCCGTGGCAGGAACAGTTCATGGACGAGAGCCGGCCGTACGCGAAGGAGTTCGCCAAGGGGCTGGTCGGCTGGGACGACTGGGCGGACAACCCGGGCAAGGCCGCAGGCACCCTCGTCTTCAACGGCCTCACCCTGGGCGCCGGCCCTCTCGGTGCCACTGCCAAGGGCCTCTCCGCCGCGGGCAAGGGCGGGGCCGGGGCCCGCGTGGCCGGTACTCTCGCCACGGTCGGTGAGGTGCTGGACCCGATCGGTGCCGCAGCCAAGACGGTCTCCACGACCGCCCGCGTCCTGCCCACCATCCGTGAACTGACCACCGGCATCCGCACGGCCACGGACGCGGCAGCCGCCGCGGACGCCACCCACAGCGTCCTGCGCCTTTCCGACGGCTCCGAAGTCCGCATATCCGACGGCCAGTTCATCCCCGGCAGGAACGGCGTCCCGGACACCACCCCCGCCCGGCCTGAGCCCCCGGCGGCCCAGCGCCCGCCGTCGGTTGAGCTTCCCCGCGACCGCGAGTTGGTCGGCGCAGGCCCCCGTACGAACGAGGCCACCGCCCACGCGGGCGAGAACCAGTCGCCACGGGCCGGTCCCGAGGCCACACCCGACAGCCGCGTCGGCGGGGACAGTCATCAGTCGTCAGCACGTGAGGCGTCGGAGAGTGGCACCGGAGCCACGCGGGGATCTGGTTCTGGCCACTCCGCTGAAGGCGCTCACGGTTCGTCGGACGGCCCGCACCATGGCGGCCAGGGGTCCGGCTCGGGCGCGGCGTCTCCTGATGGAAGCCCGGCTGATCCTCCGTCCGGCGATGATGGCGTGCGCGCCGACGGCGACCCGACAGTGCCTGGCGAGGAGCCGCAGTCACCCGGCGGCGCTTCGGACGAGCCCCCCGGGATCGATCCCGCGAAATATGCGAAGAACATCGATGACGTCGCGCAGACCCATACGGGCCGTATGGAGCCGGAGCAAGAGGCCGGAGTCGTTGCGGAACTCGAGCGGGCCAGGATGGACGCACGCGATCAGGCGGGCGTGCTCCGTTCCCTGCGCAAGGACCCGTACGGAGCAGGTGTCGCCGAGATGATCTCGCGCGGGCATCTGCGAGAGGTGGAGGGCTACGACAAACTCCTCGACATGTGCAAGAAGGGACCCTCCAAGGGCGACCCGAAAGGCATGATTCCCGCCGCCTACATGGCCATGCGGCTTGCGGACGACTTGCAGGCCCAAGGCGTCGGCCGGGTGGGCGTGGAGCTCGATACGGCCACGTTCGACCTTGATGTCTACACACGGCACCCTGACGGTTCGATCGACTACGGCTACCAACTCAAAGACGTCGACAGGATCGACGGCATCAAGAGCGCCGCCAAAAAGGCTGCCGGACAACTGGCACACGAAGGGGTGAGTCACCGGGTAGCTATCCTGGACGTACATCAACCGATGGGAAGCCTCACCCCCAAGATGTTCAATGAGGCCGAGTTTCACGCCCGAAGGGCAGGGGGGACATTCCTCCTGCGCTTCACGGACGGATCCATCACCGTCCCACCGAACGGACCCACATTCCCGTAAGGAACAATCATGTCGACATTGATGCGTGCACCGCGGGAATGCGGTTCCTGGTTCTGGGATCTCGACGAGGTCGCCGCACCGGGACTGGAATCGGCTCTGACGACGGCAGCGCGGATGAGTGAGGTACTCGTACGCCTTGAGCTTCTCACCCCTGCCAAGATTGAGTACGGCTGGTACGTCCTGGACCTCGGCTCCACCGGTGTCACGAGCAGTCTGGAACTCACGACGCCGTTGGGAGACTCCAGCCTGGCGGGACGGCTGCTCGGTAGCCGTCCCGCGGCCTTTCCCACCGCGGAGATCGATGACCTGCACGTCATCGGCACAGGGACATGGATCGACGAGGCAGGGAAGGCCCGCCAAGAGCCGCGACTGATTGATCTGTCGGTCTCTCCAGGGCCCACCGGCCTCTCAGCCGAGCTGTCCGTGCATCATGACATCTGGGGCTGGTACGACTTTTCCGGCCGCCCGCATCCCGACGTCTACCGGCACAACGCTCCCCGGCTCGCGACCGCACTGAAGGAACTCTCCAGCCTGCTCGGAGTTTCCCCTGAACCCGGCGAGCCGACTTATTTCGGCAGTGCCACGCCCGAAGGGCTGGCGACGCCGGAAGCATATGAGGACGGAATGGGGCCCGACTTGACCAGCAGACTTTGAATTTTCGGCACAGGGGTGGGCTGACAGTGGGCTGACTTTCCCACGATGCGGGGTTCCCGATCGAAGCCGAATCGGAGTACCTGCCCGAGCATCTACCGCAAGGAAGCTGGATACACGAGTTCGAGACGTGATCTCGTCCTCCACCATCACGTCCGAGACCGCTCAAATCTCCGCTGACATAGGAATTTCGTGACACAGGATGTCATAGCCCTCACTCCAAAGATGCCGGATACCCACACTCTGCTCGCCGGGTTGTACGCCGGCGGGCCCGATCTGCGGGTGGACAGCCTGTCCGAGGGCGCCGCCGTCCAGTTGTGCACACCCGACGGGGGCCGTGCGGTGACCGTTGAGGTCCCGATCTTCCTTCAAGTCCCAGGTGAGATCAGCCGGTTGTTCGGTCCCGATGTACCGGCTGACGCGCCCGTGTGGTGGACCGAGGTGCGGGCGACCACCGCCATCGAGGAGGCCGGCCGTCTGGCCGGATCGGTGGCAGGGCGCCTGACCACAGTGCTGGGCGGCACCACGTGGCCCCCGGAGGCCGCGCACGTCGAGGTCGTCGCCATTCCCGGCGCGGACAACGAGGGCTCCGCTCCGTTTTCCGACGCCGGTACTTCGCTCGCCGCCGATGTCCTGACCGATCGGGCAGCCGTGGTCTTCCAGGACCGTCCCGTCGTCGCGGCGACAACCTGGCTCACCGACCTCGCGCAGACCGCAGCCGGGTCGGGGCGTGAACTGCAGATCGTCACCACGGCTGGCACCCGGCTCACCCT
The DNA here is from genome assembly GCF_000383595.1 of Streptomyces bottropensis ATCC 25435. NCBI lineage: Bacteria > Bacillati > Actinomycetota > Actinomycetes > Kitasatosporales > Streptomycetaceae > Streptomyces > Streptomyces bottropensis. Next base: position 6,910,019 of record NZ_KB911581.1, read on the forward strand.
GCCTGTCCATTCCCTGCTCACCAGTCTCCCTGTCCGTTGGGTCGTCCGCGATCCTGCGGGTGCCTTCTACGACGCGCTCACCGGCGCCGTAGTCCACTGGCAGGGAGGCCTCTTCACGCCGGTACGGAAGGCGGACGGTGGCCCCCAGACGGCGGAAGCCTTCAACTCCCCCACCGGAGCCGCCCCGGAGGGCGAGCGGCAGATGTTGCTCTCCATCCGCACGGCTCACCCCGCAACGGGGGATCTACTGCTGGGCGGTGCGCTTGAGGCGGCGTGGGAAGCCCTCACCGGCGCCCCGCCCGCCGGTTGGTCCACCTCCGAGCCCGTCAACCTGCCCTGGTCACGCCGCCAGTTGACGGAGCTGGCGCGTACCCGCGCCCGGAAGTCGGCCCCCACATGGCTGATCGCCGTGGGCGCCCCCGACCGACCGGCCATCGCCACCCTCCGTATCGTCCGCACCCCGGCAGGGGTCGAGGAGCACATCACCCTCGCCCTCGGACACACCGCTGACCAGCCCCCACCTCTGGCCGCTCTCCCCGCACTCGCCGAGACCCTGGCCACCCGTCACAACCTGGCCTCGATGCTCACCCACCTGCGCTCCGCCAGAGCCGACCTGACGACCCCACCCCACCGCGAAGAGCTCCCGATCCCGGTCTCCTTCACCCTCGGCCCGGACGCCGTACGAGCCGTCGGCCACGAGCTCGCCGAATCCGCTCCGCGGACGCGCCCCGCCCGCCTCGGCCCGGCGGCACGACCGGCCCTGCATTACGCCTTGGGCGACGGCAGCGACGCCGTGGCCTGGCACCACCTCAAGCAACTCAACGACCATCTGCAGACCGCGCGATGAGCATCTGGTCGGACCACCCGGCACACTTCACCGGCTGCCTCTTCAAACGGGTGGCGCCCGCCGCCTGAAGGAACGTGTCGAGGTCCGGCCCGAGCTGCCGCCCCAGGGATCAGAATTTAGAGCATCGGTCGGGGGTGGTTACCGTTCAGAGGCCTCGCGCACCCATTCGCTCCAGAGACTTTCTCGGGACTTTCAGCTCTGTCCGAAGGACTTTTTGCCGCCCAGCGCGGCAAGCTTCTGAAAGATCAGAAAGGGCCTCCGACGCAGGTCAGAAACCCTTTCCCAGGCAAAGCTGCAGATGGCGGCAGACGAGTCGGGCTATACGCCGGGTTCTGTCGCCGGTCGACCTCGCGGTCGGCCGGGAGACGGCCATCCATCTAGGGCCGGCGTTGCCGCCGGCCTCGTGCGGTCTACCCGCGGACTCGGGCGGGCAGCCCTCGAACGTCCGCGCAGGGTCGCCCTTCTTGCGAAGAGGCGGCCCCTCTTGACCTTGCTCCGGGTGGGGTTTACCTAGCTGCCCAGGTCACCCTGGGCACTGGTGGTCTCTTACACCACCGTTTCACCCTTACCGAGGACCGAGGTCCCCGGCGGTCTGTTTTCTGTGGCACTGTCCCGCGGGTCACCCCGGGTGGCCGTTAGCCATCACCCTGCCCTGTGGAGCCCGGACGTTCCTCGGGAAGACCCCCGTCAAGGGGACTCCACGCGGCCGTCCGCCCGGCTCGTCTGCCGTGTCGACCATGCTACCCGGCGGCCGCCCGTCCTCTGTCCCGTCGGTGCCGTCGACGCCGTCGCCAGGAACGAGCCCGCCAGGATCAGGGCGAAGGACGCCAGGATGCCGGGGGTCAGCCGCTCGTCCAGGAAGATGGCGCCCGCCGCCACCGCCACCGCCGGGTTGACGTACGTGAAGACCGTCGCCCGGGTCGGGCCCACCTCTCGGATCAGTTCCAGGAACGCCACGAAGGCCAGGGCCGTGCAGATCACGCCCAGGGCCGCGAGGGACACCAGGGCTGGGGTCGAGGGGAGGGTGGACGGGCGGGTGAGGGCCGCGGCGGGGGCGTAGACCACCGCCGCCAGGAGCAGGACCGGGGCTATCAGCTGGAGGGTGGGGACCTTGCTGAGGTGGCGGGCCATGATCAGCGGGGCCGTCGCATAGCCGATCACCGTGATCAGGACCTCGGTGAGGGAGAGGATGTTGCCTCCGGTGAGGTGCGGGACGGTGAGGACCCCTACGCCTCCCAGACCCAGGGCCAGGCCCGTCATACGGCGGGCGCCCAGCCGTTCCGTGTCGCCGAAGAAGCGGGCCAGCAGCACGGCCACGATGGGGACGCCCGCGATCAGCAGGCCGGCCGTGGAGCTGGAGAGGTGGCGTTCGGCGTCGGTCAGGGTCCACCAGGGGCCGATGACCTCGATCACGGCGAAGGCGAGCATCGGGCGCCAGTGCTGCGCGACCACCCGGATCAGCCCTCCCTGGCGGATCGCGAAGGGGAGCAGGAGGGCCGCGCCCAGGGCACAGCGTACGAAGACGACCATGGACGGCGACACCTCGTCCACAGCCACTTTGATCATCAGGTAGGGGATGCCCCAGAGGACTCCCATCAGGGAGAACAACGCCCAGCCGCGTGCAGTCATGGGACGATTTTCGCCAGTTCAGCGGTGTACGTCTTGAACGCTGTTGCGGTACACCGCCGGCGTCACCCCGAGCACCTTCCTGAACCAGCGCGTCATATGGGCCTGGTCCGCGAAGCCCACCTGCCCGGCCACCTCCGCGGGGCGGCCGCCGGACTCCAGGAGGGTCCGCGCCCGGCTCACCCGGTGCTGGGCCAGCCAGGCGTACGGGGGCATGCCCATCGTCGTGCGGAAGGCTCGGAGGAGTTGGTAGCGGGAGAGGCCCAGGTCCGTGGCGAGGTCGGCGAGGGAGGGTGGGGCGAGGAGTTCGTCGGCCAGGCGGTCCCGTACGGCCAGGGCGATGCCGCTCGCGCCGGGGATCACGTCGGGGGCTGCGCGGGACGTCGAGTGGCGGCGGGCCAGCGCCGTGAGCAGCCAGGGGAGGCGGGACTCGGCCTCCAGCGGGTCGGGGCCGGTGCTCAGCTCGGTGTGGGCGGTGCGCAGGGCGGCGGAGAGTTCGGGGTCGTGGAGGAGGGGGTCGCGGAAGTGCGGGGTGCCGCCGAGGATGCCGTCGGTGAGGAGGGCGGGAGCCGGGTAGAGGGCACGGTAGGCGTAGGTGCCGTAGGCCGACTCGCCGGTGTGGACCTCGCCGGGGGCCAGGACGACGATCGAGCCCTCCCCCACCCTGAGGCCACCGCCCCGGTAGTCGATGCACGAGGCGCCGAGGACGCAGATCCCGATGCTGAATTCCTCGTGCGTGTGCGGGGCGTAGCGGTGGCGGTCGAAGCGGGCGGTGAGGAGGTCGAGGGGGCGGTCGGGGCGGCCGAGGGTGGCCCGGGTCCACCGGGTCTGTCCGTGTCTTTCCTGTCCGCCGCCGCCCACCTCGCGCACCCCTTTCCAAGGCTGTAAGGGGTGCAACACCTGGGAGTCCGGCTTTCATACCGCAGCCGCACGCCCCCGGTACTCAGAGGAAGTCCGCCGTGTCCAGGTCGAAGGCGAACGGGGCGGGGAGGTCGAGCGGCTTGCCGAAGGCACGCGTGCAGTGGTCGCGGTAGTCGTCCTTCTCCGGGCTACTGAAGAGTGTGACCTGGGATGTGTCACGGTCGGCCAGCAGGTAGAGGGGGATGCCGCTGCGGGCATAGCAACGGCGCTTGGCCTCACGGTCGGCCTTGGGCTTGGTGGATGTCACCTCCACCACCATGGCGACACCGTCGCAGGGCATCCAGGATCCGGCGCTCCCAAAGAGATCGAGCTCGATGGGAGCGAGAGTGGCGTCCGGGATCACGTAGTTCTTGGGGCAAGCCTCCCCGCGCCTCAGGATCAGCCCTTTGTTCCCGGAGAAGTCCATGTCTGTCCGAGATCGCTTGATCACTTGCCTCACGATCCGGCTGATGTACTTCTCGTGCTCCCCGTCCGGCGGCGGCGTCACAACGATCTCCCCCTCGATCAGCTCCGCCCGGAAACCCTCCGGAGTGTCCAGGGCGAGAAACCACTCCAGCAGGACGTCTTCCTGCGTGAGCGGCTCGTGGGCCATGGCAGTCATGTCACGCCCCTCCTTCTTCGGTCGCTCGCCGGACTGGGACATCGGCTGATCACCTGGCCGTGAGATCGGGAACCGTTCCCTCGATCGTGGCACATGATCCCGGTCACCGTCAGTCGCCGGGCCCGGTCGAGAACGGGTGCTTGACCCTGCCGCAGCGTCAACGTTTCTACTGGTCGTATGCGGATCGGAGAGCTGGCCGCGGCCGTCGGTGTCACGACGCGGGCCGTGCGGCACTATCACCATCTCGGGCTGTTGCCGGAGCCGGAGCGGCGGGCCAACGGGTATCGGGACTACACGTTGCGGCATGCGGTCGTGCTGGCGCGGATCAGGCGGCTGACGGAGCTGGGGCTCGGGCTCGCCGAGGTACGGGACGTGCTCGCGGACGATGCGGGGCGTGAACTCGTCGAGGTGCTCGGGGAGTTGGACGAGGATCTGGCGCGGCAGGAGGAGGGGATCCGGGAGCGGCGGGAGCGGCTGCAGGTCCTGATCGAGGACGCGCGGGCCGGGCGGCTGCCGGCCGAGGGGCCCGTTTCGCCCGAACTCGCCGCGCTCTTCGGGAGGTTCGGGCCCCTGCCGCAGTCGCCGATGGCCGCCAAGGACCGGGAGGTCTTCGCGCTGCTGGAGGCCACCGCGACGCCGGAGGTCCGCGCCGAGATGGTCGCCTCGCTGGAGCGCATGATGGCCGCCCCCGGCGCGGTGGAGCGGGCGCACGAGGCGTACGCGCTGCTCGACGCGCTCGCCGACGCCGAGCCCGGCGACCCCCGCGTGGCGGAGGCGGCTCACGTGCTCGCCGGCCTCGTCCCGCCCGAGATGGTCCCGCCGGACACCGACACCGGTGAGGGCGGCGGCCACGGCAGCTTTCTGCGTGCCTTCTACGCCGACTTCGCCCCGGCCCAGGCGGAGGCCATCCGTCGCACGCTCCAGCTTCTGCGGGAGGACCGTCCATGAGGATCACGAGGACAGCGACGGGTATGACGGGTATGAGGAGCGCCTACCGGGTCGGGCGCACCCTCGTGCGGCATGAACTCCTGCTGCTGGGCAGCCTGTTGCGCTGGATGGCGCGGCGGCCGCACGGGGTCGGGGACGGTGGGCGGGCCTTCGGGTATGCGCGCGGGCAGGGGGCCATGATGTTCGGGTTCGGCTTCGTGTGTGCCGTCGAGACCGTGGCCATGGCCGTCCTCCTGCACGACTATCCGCTCGTGCACACAGCTTTCCTCGTCCTCGACCTCTACACGATCCTCATCGTCGTCGGGCTTCACGCGGCCTCCGTGACCCGCCCCCACGTCCTCACCGGCACGACCCTGCGCCTGCGCCGCTTCGCCACCGTGGATCTGCGCGTGCCGCTCGACGCAGTGGCCTCGGTACGTCGTGAGCTGCGTACGACGCACGAGAAGCGGGACGGTGAGTTGAACCTGGAGGTGGGTTCGCAAACCACCGTCACTGTCGAACTGGCCTCATCTGTCACGCACTTGACCTTCTTCGGGCGTCCCAGAGAAGTGCGTCTGGTGCGTTTCCACGCCGACGAGTCCGATCAACTTGTGTGTCTGGTGAGGGAGTTCACGCCGGAACGAAACGCACCTTCGCCACTCCCGGCTCGGCCTGCGTGAGCCGTACCCGCAGCCGCTCCCCCAGCGGCAGCCGGCCGCCGGGGGTGGCCGCGACGCGGCCGATGACCGCCGGGTTCTCCAACTGGACGCTACCGACGTCCGGTTGATCCTCCTCCACCTCCACCACGCACCCCTCGAAGACCTCCCCCACCCGGTCCCTGAGCAGCGCCGCCTCGACGATGTCCACGCACTCACGCTCCACGCGTCCGGCCCTCCGGGTGCCCTCGGTCATCTCGTCGGGGAGGGTGTCGAAGGCCGCCAGGACCCAGTCGGGGGTCGGGGTGCCGGCTGCCGCCGCGAGGCAGATCTCCGAGGCGTAGCGGTCCACCAGGCGGCGGAGGGGCGCCGTGCAGTGGGCGTAGGGGGCGGCTACGGCGGAGTGCGTGGTGATGCCGGGGAGGCGGCCGTCGCGGAAGGGGGTGTAGTGCGCGCCGCGGAGCAGGGTCGTGCACTCCAGGAGGAAGGCGGCGTGGCGGGGGTCGTGCGGATCGAGGGAGCGGACGAGCTGCGCGTACGAGACGTGGTGCGGCCAGTCGATGTGCAGGGCCTTGGCGGTACGGCGGAGGCGGCCGACCGCGCCGTCCGGTGCGGCGGGGAGGGTGCGGAGTACGCCGGTGCCTGCGGCGAGCATCAGTTCGGCCGCGGCCATGCCGGTGAGGAGGGAGATCTTGGCGTTCCAGCCTTCGGCGGGGAGGGGGGTGCGGTAGGTCAGCTCGTAGGTCGCGTCGACGAGGCCGCGGTCACCACTGCCTCCGCCGTCGCCGTCGCCGTCGCCGTCGCCCGAGGCCGTGTGCTCGGTGATCTCCTGCTCGGGGATGTTGAGGGAGATACCGCCGCGTTCGACCTCCAGGCGCTCGCGCAGGTGCCCGATCTCCTTCAGCAGGTCGAGGGGTTCCTCGGCGGTACCCGCGTCGATCTCCTGCTGTACGCCGGCGTAGTTCAGCTTGGCGCGGCTGCGTACGAGGGCCCGGCGGACGTCGACCCTCTCGGTGCGGCCGTCCGCGTCGAGGTCCAGTGTCCACAGGACCGCCGGGCAGGTGTGGCCCGGGAGCAGGCTCGCCGCGCCCTCGGAGAGGCGGGCGGGGTGGAGGGAGACCTTGCCGTCGGGGAAGTAGAGGGTCGTCACCCGGCGGTGGGCCTCGGCGTCGAGGGCGCCGCCGGGGGTGACGAATGCGGCGACGTCGGCGATGGCGTAGCGGACGCGGTATCCGCCGCGGCCCCCGTCGGCCGGCCGTCGCGACAGGTGCATCGCCTGGTCGAGGTCGGTCGAGGTGGGCGGGTCGATGGTGAAGAGGGGGAGGTCCGTGGCGTCGTACGACGGCAGGCGCGGTGACTTCGCGGACTGCTCCGCCTCGACGAGGACCTGGAGCGGGAAGGCGTCGGGCACGCCGAGTTCCCCGCGCAGGGCGCGCAGGGCCGCCCGGAGGGGAGCCTCGGCGGCGCCCTTGACGCGGAGATGGCGGCGGGGCATGGGTCGAGCGTAGGGCCGGGTGGGCGGGACGGCACCCTGTCGGGGGCCGGCGGACGGCCCTGGGATCGTGGCCACCTGTGCGGGGCGCGGCTCCCCCCGGGCGCGGGGCGCTCCGGTCGGCACCCGTACGCTGTCGCGGAGCCCGAACCCCCGGAGAGCCCCCGAGAACACCCCGAGAGCCCCCGGGAATCCCCGAGAACAAGGAGCCCCCGTGCTCGTCCTGCTGCCCCCCTCCGAAGGCAAGGCCCCCTCCGCGGGTGGCGCTCCGCTGAAGCTGGAGGGGCTTTCGCTGCCGGCGCTCAACGGGGCGCGGGAGGCGGTGATCGGGGAGCTGGTGGACTTGTGTGCCGGGGACGAGGACAAGGCGCGTGAGGTGCTCGGGCTGAGCGAGGGACTGCGTGGGGAGGTCGCCAAGAACGCGGAGCTGCTGACGGCGGGCACGCGGCCGGCCGGGCAGGTCTACACGGGGGTGCTGTACGACGCCCTCGACCTCGCCACCCTGGAGACCGCCGCGAAGCAGCGTGCGGCGCGTTCGCTGCTGGTCTTCTCAGGGCTGTGGGGCGCCGTCCGCGTGACGGACCGCATCCCCTCGTACCGTTGCTCGATGGGCGTGAAACTGCCCGGCCTCGGCGCGCTCGGCACGCACTGGCGTACGCCGATGGCCTCGGCGCTGCCCGAGGCCGCCGGCGGTGGACTCGTCCTCGACCTGCGGTCCTCGGCGTACACGGCAGCGTGGAAACCGAAGGGCGAGGTGGCCGGCCGGACCGCGACCGTACGGGTGCTGCACGCGCCCACCCGGAAGGTCGTCAGCCACTTCAACAAGGCGACCAAGGGCCGCATCGTACGGAGCCTGCTGTCGGCGGGGATCGCGCCCAAGGGCCCGGCGGAGCTGGTGGAGGCGTTGCGGGACCTCGGGTACGTGGTGGAGGTGGAGCGTCCGGCGGGGGCCGGGAAGGCGTGGACGTTGGATGTGCTGGTGGACGAGGTCCACTGATCACCCTTTCCCGTTTCCGTCTCATTGCAGCATGCGCAACACGCGTTGTGCATGCTGTTCACCCCGGGCAGGATGACGGCATGTCCTCACCCCCGCCGCCGTCTCCGTCTGCGCCCTCGCCTCCGTTCCCGTCCCCGTCCCCGCGCGACTCCGTCCTCGGCCTGGCGCCCGTCCTGCCCGTGGTCGTCGTCGACGACCCCGCCGACGCCGTGCCGCTCGCGCGTGCGCTGGTCGCGGGCGGGTTGCCGACGATCGAGGTGACCCTGCGGACGCCGGGCGCGCTGGACGCCGTACGGGCCATGTCGGCGGAGGTTCCGGGGGCGGTGGTCGGCGTGGGTACCGTCATCACGCCCGCGCAGGTGGCCGAGTCCGTCGCGGCGGGCGGGCGCTTCCTGGTCAGCCCGGGGTGGACGGACATGCTGCTGCGGGCGATGCGGGCGTCCGGGGTGCCGTTCCTGCCGGGGGTGTCGACCGCGTCGGAGGTCGTGGCGCTCCTGGAACGCGGGGTGCGGGAGATGAAGTTCTTCCCGGCCGAGGCGGCGGGCGGTACGACGTATCTGAAGTCGCTCGCCGGGCCGCTGCCGCAGGCGCGCTTCTGTCCGACCGGCGGAATCGGGCCGGGCAACGCCCCGGACTACCTCACCCTCCCCAACGTCGGTTGTGTGGGCGGTACTTGGATGCTGCCGCCCGATGCCGTGGCCGCGCGGGACTGGGCGCGGATCGAGCGGCTGGCGCGGGACGCTGCGGGCCTCGCTGACCGCCGTTCAGCGCAGGTGTGACGTGTCGTTGAGGAGGCGGAGCGTGGCGTTGCCGTCGGCGTAGTAGGCCAGGGCCGACAGGGAGGCCGCCGAGAGTTCCATGCGGAACAGGGACTCCGGGGGCGCGCCGAGGGCCAGGCGGACGAGGGTCTTGATCGGCGTGACATGGCTGACGAGCAGGACCGTACGGCCCCGGTGCGCCGCGACCAGCTCGTCGCGGGTGGCGGCCACGCGGTGTGCGACGGCTTCGAAGCTCTCGCCGCCGCCGGTGGGTTCGGCGTCCGGGGAGGTCAGCCAGGCGTTCATGTCGTCCGGGTAGCGCTCCCGCACCTCACCGAAGCTCAGCCCCTCCCACGCGCCGAAGTCCGTCTCCCGCAGCCCGTCCTCGACCGTCACGCCGAGCCCGAGCCGGGCCGCGACGATCCCCGCCGTCTCGCGGCAGCGGGCGAGCGGCGAGGACACCACCTCCTGGACCGTCCCGCGGGCGGCCAATGCGGCGGCGACCCGCTCCGCCTGGTACCGGCCGACGTCGGAGAGAGACGGGTCCGAACCCCCGCTCCCGGAGAACCGCTTCTGGGGGGTGAGGGGCGTCTCGCCGTGCCGCAGCAGGACGAAGGTGGCGGGAGTGCCGAGATCGGGGGCGGCCGACGCCACGTTCCTGGCGGCGCGGAGGTCGGCGGCTGTTCTGTCGGCGTCGGGACCGGTGGCCGTTCCGGCGGCGCGCGGATCGGCGGCCGTTCCCGCGGCCCGGGGATCGGTGGCCGTTGCGGCGGCCCGGGGATCGGTGGCCGTTCCCGCGGCCCGGGGATCGGTGGCCGTTCCCGCGGCCCGGGAACCGGCGGCCGTCCCCGCGGCCCGGGGCCCGTCCGTGCGTGCCGCGGTCGTGGCCCCCGCGAGCGCCGCACGGGCCTTCGCCGCGCCGGCCGTCGCGTTCCCCGGCGGTCCCGAGGGCTCGGGCACGGCGGTGGCGGTGCGCGTCGCGCGGGTGTCCAGGTCCGCGGTGGACGCGGCGGGCGACCACTGCTCGCCGCGCTTGCCCGCGTCCATCGCCTCGTTGGCCAGCCGGTCGGCGTGCTTGTTCTGCTCCCGCGGCATCCACTCGTACGTCACGCGGCCGGGCGGGAAGACCCGCGCGGCCTCGGCGGCCAGCGGCTTCATGTCGGGGTGCTTGATCTTCCAGCGGCCCGACAGCTGCTCGACGACGAGCTTGGAGTCCATGCGGACCCGGACGGACGCCTCCGGGTCCAGCTCGTACGCCGCCTTCAGACCCGCGATGAGCCCGCGGTACTCGGCGACGTTGTTCGTGGCGACGCCGATGTACTCGGCGGTCTCCACCAACGTCTCGCCCGTCACCGCGTCGAGGACCACGGAACCGTAGCCCGCGGGCCCCGGGTTGCCCCGGGAACCGCCGTCGGCCTCGACGATGAACTCCCGCACGCCGACAGCCCCTCGCCGCCTCTAGAGGCCGGACTCGGAGGTCCGCACCAGGATGCGGCCGCAGTTCTCGCAGCGGACGACCGTGTCGGGCGAGGCCTTGCGGACGTCGTTGAAGTCGGTGATCGACAGCTCCTGGCGGCAGCCCTGGCAGGTGCGCTGGTACAGCTTGGCCGCGCCGACGCCGCCCTGCTGGTCGCGCAGCTTGTCGTAGAGCTTGAGGAGGTCCGCGGGGACGGCCGCCGAGATGACCTCGCGCTCCTTGGTCACCTTCGCCACCTCCCCGTCGATCTCCTCGAGCGCGGCGTCCCGGCGCGCGGTCGCGTCGTCGATCTTCCCCTGGACGGCACCGACCCGCTCGGTCAGCTCGGCGACCCGCTCCTGCGTGGACTCCCGGCGCTCCATGACCTCCAGGACGATGTCCTCCAGGTCACCCTGCCGCTTGGCGAGGGAGGCGATCTCGCGCTGGAGGTTCTCCAGGTCCTTCGGCGAGGAGACGGCACCCGAGTCCAGGCGCTGCTGGTCACGGACGGCGCGCTGACGCACCTGGTCCACGTCCTGCTCGGCCTTGGTCTGCTCGCGGGCGGTGTCGCTCTCCTCGGTCTGCGCGGCCACGAGCAGGTCGCGCAGCTGGGTGTGGTCCTTGGTCAGCGACTCGATCTCGGCGTGCTCGGGCAGCGACCTCCGCCTGTGCGCGAGCTGCTGCAGGCGTACGTCCAGGCCCTGGACGTCGAGGAGGCGGATCTGGTCGGCGGGCGCGGCGTTCAGTTGGGGGCTCCCAGTGGGTCAGAAGTGGTGGCGGACGCCGCGTGGGCGGTCCAGGGGTCGGTGACCGTCTTGGAGACGTGGACGCGCAGGTCCCAGCCCTCCCGGTCGGAGATCTCGTCGAGCTGGGCGGCGGCCAGCTCGCACCAGGGCCATTCGGTGGCCCAGTGCGCCGCGTCGAGCAGCGCGAGCGGTGTGTGGGTGCCCTCCGAGGTGCGGGCGACCGCCTCGGAGGCGGGGTGGTGGCGCAGGTCCGCGGTGAGGAAGGCGTCGACGCCGGCCGCGCGTACGGCGTCGAAGAGGCTGTCGCCGGAGCCGCCGCTGACGGCGACCGTGCGGACGACCGCCTCGGGGTCGCCCGCGACGCGGATGCCCTGCGCGGTGGCGGGCAGCCGCTCGGCGGCCCGCGCGGCCAGCTCCCGGACCGTCAACGGGTGGTCCAGCTCGCAGACCCGGCCGAGACCGCGCCGGCCGGTGGGGTCGGCGGGGTCCGGTACAAGGGGACGTACGACCCTGAGGTCCAGCGCGCCGGCGAGGGCGTCGCTGACGCCGGGGTCGGCCGTGTCGGCGTTGGTGTGGGCGACGTGCAGCGCGATGTCGTTCTTGATGAGGGTGTGCACGATGCGGCCCTTGAAGGTCGAGGCCGCCACCGTCGTCGTACCGCGCAGATAGAGCGGGTGGTGGGTGACCAGCAGGTCGGCGCCCAGCTTCACCGCTTCCTCGACGATCTCCCGCACCGGGTCGACGGCGAACAGGACCCGCGTGACCTCCTGGTCGGGGTCTCCGCAGACCGTGCCGACCGCGTCCCACCCCTCGGCCCGCTCGGGCGGCCAGAGGGCGTCGAGCGCGGCGATGACTTCAGACAGACGGGGCACGGACAAAGGCTACCTGCACCTCTGCCGTCCCCGACCGGCCGCGGGTCGGTTGGCCGGACGCCCCTCGGCCGCCGCACCCACCCCGGGGGGACGGCCGCCCCCTCCCGGCCGTCCGGCAGCACATGAATCGCCGTTCCCTCAGGCGAATCGGGGGACGAGCACCCTTATGTGTGAAGGGGGTGCGAGCTGTCCCACGTCTGTGCGTGCGAAAACTAGCCTTCGTCGCCGGAGGTGATCGAACCATGACGGCCTGTGCTTCCCCACCACCCTCGACGGGCCACGGGAACGAGTCGGGACAGGGGGACGAGGAGAAGGAGACGGACACCACCGGGGAGAGATTCGGGAGCGAGGGGCTCGTGACCGACTCGGGGGCCGACACGGGGGCCGACGCGCACGTCGGGCGGCCTGAGGCGCACGCGGGGCTTGGCGTGCACGCGGGGCTTGGCGTGCACTCGGGGCTTGGCGTGCACTCGGGGCGGCCTGGGGCGCACGCGGGGGGCGGTGGTGGTGGCGGGGACAGCCGGCTGCGCCCAGCAGCACACTCACCCGCACACTCACCCGCACCCACACCCGCACCCGCACCCGCACCCGCACCCGCACCCGGCTGTGTGATCGCCGCCGACGGGTCGTACGCGGCGCGCCTCGCGCTGGACGGGGAATCCTGGTTCCCCGAGCGCTGGACCCTCGACGGCCCCGAGCCGTATGCCGTGCCCCTGCCCGGCAACCAGCCCGAGGAGCCCGGCACGGAACTGCTGCCGCTGGCCGACGGCCGGGTCCTCATCCACCGGCTGGCCGCCGACCGGCATCTGTTCTCGCTGCTCTATCCGACCGGTCCCGGCACCGGTGAACTCCCGCTCGGGGCGGTCGAATGCGCCGACCCCACGGCCGAGTTGCGTCTGCTGCCACCCGCGCCGTGCGGACAGCGGGCGTACGCCCTCGCCCTGGGCCGGAGCGCCACGACCGTGTGGCTGGTGGCGGGCGGGGCCTTCGGGCCGGAGGTGCTGGCGCAGGTGCCGGGGCGGTGTTCGGGCGGGGTCTGGCTGGACGGGACGGGCCGGATGCTCGCCCTGGACCAGGAACAGGACGGCCGGACCAAGTCGGTGGTGGTCGATCTGGAGCAGGGCGGCGCGGTCTCGCCACTGCTGCAGATCTCGGACGACAGCAACGACCGGGTCCTGCTCGCCGACCCCGACAGCGGGCTGCTCCTGATCCGTTCGGACGCGCCCTCCCCCGGGCACGACCGGCTCGGCTGGGGCGTGCTGGGCAGTACGCTCCCGGTCCGCTTCCCGGAGTGTCTGCGGGTGCCCGACGGTCATCGCGTCACCCCGTTCGCCATCCAGCCGGGGCAGATCCTGACCCCCGAGAGCTGCGCGGTCGCGCTGCGCCTGGACGGCCCCCGGGGCAGCTGGGTCGGCGTCTGGCGCCCGGCGGCACGACGGATCCTTCATCTGCCCGCCCCCGAGGGCTGGTTGGCGGGAGCCGGGCTGTGGAGCCGCGAGGGGGTGCTGCACCTGCCGTACGCGACCGGGATGGTGAGGTGCGGGGTGGCCCGGATGGGGGTGACCTGGGACGCGGACGAGCCGGAGGGGTCATCGGAGGCGTCCCCCGAAAGGGAGAGCCGGGCGGGCTGCGAAGAGGCCCCGGGGCCGGAGGATTCGGACGGGTCGCTCGGGGCCGGAGCGTCAGCCGCGCCGACGCCCGGGGCGGAGCCGTCCGTGCCTGTCGTCGCTCGGCCCGTGCCGTTGCAGCAGGCGCCGTTGGAGGGGCGCGTACCCGAGGAGGTGACCGTCGGGTGAAGGTGCGGTGCGGGGCTCGGGCATGGTGGACGCGGGGCGGGCGACACGCCCACGGGTGCCTTCGAGACGCTCGGGTTCGCCCGTTAAAATCACCCGCCGATAAGAAGATCATTCGACGGGGAACACTTCCAATGAGCGACGTGCACACCATCCAGCCGCCCACGGCCGACTCCCACGAGGCGGACGGCCACGGAAAGCACCGGGGTCAGCTCTCGGCCCAGGAGGCCGAGAGGACGAGCCCTCGCGGGCGCCACCGCAAGCCGGCGGACCACATGGAGTCGACGACGTCCGCCTGACCGGCGGCACTCGTCTCCTCGGTCGCCTCTGGAGAAACGTCCCAGCGACGCCAGAGCCGATCACCACGGCACCCGGCCCCGCTCGTCGCCGACGAGCGGGGCTTCGCCGTTCCGGGTACGGCCCGCGCGGAGGCGGAGGGACAGGCGGGGGCGGGCGCTCCCGCCTATCCCTCCGCCGCCCCCCGGCCGTGCCTCAGCCCCAGCACCTCCGCCGCCGCGAACGTCTCCCCCTCCGGCCGGTCGGCGTAGTGCGGCGTGAGCAGGCCGTCCAGTTCGTCGTACGTGAACGCGTCCTGCTTGGTGTCGAACTTGGCCCGCACGCGCGGTCGCTCGACGATCGCGACCATGCCGCCGTGCACGACGAGGAGCTGGCCGTTGACCCGCGCGGCGGCGGGTGAGGCCAGGTAGCCGACGAGCGGGGCGACGTGCTCGGGCGCGAGCGGGTCGAGGCCGGTGCCGTCGCCCTCCCCCGTCGCCCCCGGGAGGCCCGCGAAGACGTCCTCGGTCATCCGGGTCCGGGCGCGCGGGCAGATGACGTTCGCGGTGACGCCGTACTTGGCGAGCGCGAGGGCCGTGGAGGTGGTCAGCCCGACGATCCCGCCCTTCGCCGCGGCGTAGTTGGGCTGTCCGGCGGAGCCGGCGAGGAACGCCTCGGAGGAGGTGTTCACGATCCGCCCGTAGACCCGCCCTCCGCCCTCGCCCGACTTCGCCCGGGCCCGCCAGTGGGCGGAGGCGAACCGGGTCGTGTTGAAGTGCCCCTTGAGGTGTACGCGCACGACCGAGTCCCACTCGTCCTCGGACATGGAGAAGACCATGCGGTCGCGCAGGATGCCCGCGTTGTTGACGAGGATGTCGAGTCTGCCGAACCGGGCGACCGCCAACGCGACGAGTTCCCGGGCCTGTTCGTGGTCGGACACGTCACCGATGTGCGCCACCGCCCTGCCGCCCGCCGCGCGGATCGACGCCGCGACCTCCTCGGCGGGCCCCGTGGACACCTCACCGGAACCGTCCCGCCCCGGCCGGCCGTAGTCGTTGACGACGACGGCCGCGCCCAGCCGGGCCAGCTCCAGCGCCTCGGCCCGGCCGAGACCGCGCCCCGCGCCGGTGACGATCGCGGACAGTCCTTCGAGCGGCAGTCCGCCGAGTGTCGATGTCATCCCGAGCCCCTCTCCCCTCTCCTCAACTGCCATCCGCTCTCGTCCGTCCGGTGATCAGATCTCGATGCAGGTCCGGAGCGCCACGCCCGTCCGCATCTGGTCCAGCGCCTCGTTGATGTCGGCCAGGGGCACCCGGTGGGTGATCAGGCCCGCGAGGTCGATACGGCCCGCCCGCCACAGGGCGATGGTCCGCTCGTAGGAGCGCAGGACGTCCCCCCCGCCGTACATGGACGGCAGGATCCGCTTCTCGTCGAAGAACAGCTCGAACATGCTGAGCTGGAGGAAGTCGTCCAGCGCGCCCGCGCCGACCACGACGAGGGTGCCGCCGCGCCGGGTGGCCTCGTAGGCGGTGCGGGCGGTGGTCGAACGGCCGACGACCTCGAAGACGTAGTCGAAGCCCTCGCCGGCGGTGACGGACTGCTTGGTGTCGGCCAGTTCCTCCGGCGAGATCGCCTTGGTGGCGCCGAACCTGAGCGCCGCCTCGCGCCGCGAGACCACCGGGTCGACGGCGACGATCTCGGCGGCGCCCTTGAGCCGGGCGCCCTGGATCGCCGAGATGCCGACGCCTCCGCAGCCGATGACCGCGACCGACGAACCGGCCTCCACGTCAGCGGTGTTGAGGGCCGCGCCGAGCCCGGTGGTGACGCCGCAGCCGATGAGGGCGGCGATGTCGAAGGGCACGTCGTCCGGTATCGGCACGGCGCAGCCGGCGTCGACGACGACCTCCTCGGCGAAGGTGCCGGTGCCCGCGAAGCCGAAGACGTCCCCGGCGGGCCGCCTGAAGTTGGGCGTACCGGCGTTGAGGAATCCGGCGAGGCAGAGCTGCGTCTGACCGCGCTTGCAGGCGGGACAGGTGCCGCAGGCCGGGAGCCAGCACACGACGACCCGGTCGCCGGGCTTCACGTGGCCGACACCTTCCCCGACTTCGACTATCTCGCCGGCACCCTCGTGCCCCGGCACGAACGGTCCGGGCTGCGGCAGCACCCCGGCCATCGCGGACAGGTCGGAGTGGCACAGCCCCGTGGCCCGCACCCGGATCCTCACCCGCCCCGGCCCGAAGCCCACCGCCTCGACGTCGTCGAGCACGTCGAGCTTGTCCTGGCCGATCTCGTGCAGTACCGCTGCGCGCATGGTGCGGCTCCCCTCAGGAGTACCTGACCTACGTCTGTACCGATGGGCTCATTCGTGTGCGACCAGCGTGTCCGCCAGCACCGGCGCGTCGTCCCTCTCGACGGCGCTCACCGTCACCCGCACCGAGCGGTCGTCCGGCCGCCACATCCGGATGCGGAGGGTCTCGCCCGGGAAGACGACACCCGCGAAACGCGTCCCGTACGAGCGGACGCGCCCCACGTCCCCGCCGAGCACCGTGTCCACCACGGCCTTCAACGTCATCCCGTAGGTGCACAACCCGTGCAGGATCGGCCGGTCGAACCCGGCCCGCCCCGCGAACTCCGGGTCGGCGTGCAACGGGTTCCAGTCGCCCGAGAGGCGGTAGAGCAGCGCCTGGTCCTCCCGGACGGTCCGCTCGACCTCCTTGTCGGGCGCGGTCGTGGGCGGTTCCTGCCGGGCGGACGGCCCGCGCTCACCGCCCCAGCCGCCCTCCCCCCGTACGAAGATCTGCGCCTCGTTCACCCACAACGGGCCCTCGTTGTCGGCGACTTCGGTCCGCATCACCAGCACGGCCGCCTTGCCCTTGTCGTACACCGCCGCCACCCGCGAGGTCGCGGTCGCCCGCCCCTCGACCGGGATCGGCCGGTGCACCTCGACGCGCTGACCGCCGTGCAGGACCTTCGCCAGGTCGACGTCGACGCCGGGTGCGTTCAGGCCACCGATGACATCCGGTGAGCCCGCGCCCGCGACGGTCGCGAAGCTGGGCAGGACGTGCAGCCGGGACTCCAGCGTGTAGCGCAGCTCGCCGGGGTCGGTCGCGGGGACACCGGCGCCGACACCGAGGTGGTAGAGCAGGACGTCCTTGCGACTCCACGCGATCTCGGCGGAACGGGGCTCGGCCGCGAACGCCTTGGCTGCGTCGATGGGCATGGGGCTCCTGTGTGCGACGGGGGCGGATGGTGGCTGAAGGGGTTGAGGGCAGAAGGGGGACGGAGGGTCGGACGAGGGGAAGCGGAGGGTCGGACGACGGGAAGCGGAGGCCGTACGGCGGCGGGGGGCGGAGGCCGGACGGCGTGGGGCGGGTGGTGGGTGGCTCGCGCTGAGAAACCTCGGTACGACCGTCCGCACCAGCGGTCGCACCGAGGTCGTCACCGCCGACCCGGAACCCGCCCACCTAGAACGCGTTCCAGTCCGGCGACCCTCTGTATAGCCGAGCCCCGTGCACTTGTGAAGACCCCTGACACTACGTCAGATACGTGCCGCACGGCCCAGGACATTTGTCCCGCCGAACTCCGTACACGTGCATCTGCCGGGCCGCGTCCGGTCTTCGTACCGTCGAACACATGAGACAGAGAGAAGCGACTACGGCGACCCCGGGGGATGCGGGCGCCGCATGTACGGGGGACGTGGGTGCCGGGGACCTGGGCGCCGGGGACAGCGGTGTCGAGGACACCGGGTGCGAGAGCCGGCGCCCAGCTGGGAGGGCGGCATGGTTCCCGTGGCGGGTGTGGCGTGGGGGCGGGCGGGCGGCGTCGGACGAACCGGGGCCGCCCGCCACCGGGCTCACCCTGGTGCCGTGGCTGATCATGGGAATGGGCGCGTACGCGAACCTCCTCCAGGGCCGCGCCCCGAACCCCTGGATCGGCGGTCTCGGCATCTTCACCTTCAACTCCCTCTACATCTACGTCGTCATCCGCGCCTTCGTGAAGGAGAAGCGCGAGTCCCGCTCCACCCGCGTCGCACTCGCCGTGCTCGGCTTGATCGCCTGCGGTCTCGCCCTCGCCTACGGCGGCAGCTGGCTGAACTTCCTCCCCCTGTTCGGCCTGGCCGTGGGCGCCGCCACGCGCGGCCGGCTGTTGCGCGGGACCGGGCTGGCGGTCACCGTGCTCGCGGGCGGGGTCGCGGCGGTGCGGGAGGGCTGGGCCGCGATCAGCATCGCCTACGGCACCTTCATCTCCATCGTCGTGACGGCCGCGATCCTCTCCCTGGTGGACGCGGTCCGCGAACTGCGCGCCGCCCGCGAGGAACTCGCCCACCGCGCGGTGGAGCGGGAGCGGCTGCGCTTCTCCCGCGACCTGCACGACCTCCTCGGCCACACACTGTCGGTGATCGTGGTGAAGTCGGAGGCGGCCCGTCGTCTCGCCCCGCACGACGCGGACGCGACGCTCGCCCAGATCACGGACATCGAGGCGGTCGGCCGCCAGGCCCTCACGGAGATCCGCGAGGCCGTGACCGGGTACCGCGAGGGGAGCCTCACGACCGAACTGGACCACGCCCGGCCCGTGCTCTCGGCCGCGGGCACGACCCTGACCGTGCGCCGCCGCGGACCGGCTCCGGATCCACAGGCCGAGGCCCTGCTGGGCTGGGTCGTCCGTGAGGCGATCACCAACGTCCTACGACACAGCCAAGCCACCGCCTGCGACATCACCCTCACCACCACCTCCACCCACACCCGCCTCACCATCACCGACAACGGCCCCCTCACCCCTCCCTCGCCCGCACGCACCACCCCCAACGGCCTGAGGGGCCTCACCGAACGTCTCGCCACGGCCGGCGGCACGCTCCAGGCCGGGCCCGCACCGCGAGGCGGCTTCACGGTCGCGGCGGAGCTGCCCATCGCCGAACTGCCGCTCACCGCGCACGGAGCGGATGACGAGGGGCCGACGGGGGCGGCTGCGGGCTCGGAGAGGGGGCGGCATCCGTAGTGGTGTCCCCGCACGACCCGCTGTCGCTAGCCCGTCCGAATCGTCGCCCCCGCCCTACTCTTGGGCCGTGAACGAGATGCCCCGGGATCACCGGACCACCAAGTCCATCAGGGTTCTGCTCGCCGAGGATCAGGGGATGATGCGGGGGGCGCTGGCGCTGCTGCTGGGCATGGAGGCGGATATCCAGGTCGTGGCGCAGGTCGGGGCGGGGGACGCGATCGTGGACGCGGCGCTGATCCACCGGCCGCATGTCGCGCTGCTGGACATCGAGCTGCCCGGGATGAGCGGTCTGGACGCCGCCGCCGAGCTGCGGGACCAGGTGCCCGACTGCCGGGTGCTGATCCTCACCACCTTCGGCCGGCCGGGGTACCTCCGACGGGCCATGGACGCCGGCGCCGCCGGGTTCCTGGTCAAGGACGGGCCCGTGGAGGAGCTGGCCCAGGCGATCCGCCGGGTGCTGACCGGCGAGACCGTCGTCGATCCGGCCCTCGCCGCTGCCGCGCTGAGCGCCGGTCCCAACCCGCTCACCGACCGCGAACGCGACACCCTCAACGCCTCCGCCGACGGCGCCACGGTCGCCGACATCGCCGCCCGGCTCCACCTGTCCGAGTCCACCGTGCGCAACTATCTCTCCTCCGCCATCGGCAAGACCGGCAGCCGCAACCGCATGGAGGCGATGCGGGAGGCCCGGCAGCAGGGATGGCTCTAGCCCCGCCCCCGCCAGGCAGAACAGGATGGCCCGGGCCACCTCGTCACCTCGTCACCCGGCGCCAGGCCACGTACACCTGCTCCAGCGTCGTCTGGACCAGGTCCTCCGCGGCGTGCCGCTCCCCGGTGAGCAGAAACGCCGTACGCATCAGTCGTGGCCGGCGGCCGACGAGGAAGCTCTGGAACTCCTCGTCCCGAGCGGCCCTCGCCTGTTTCCGATCCCCCATCGAGCACCTCCCAGATGCTTCGAACAGTCCACGAGGGATCGGATTCGTTGCCTCGTCCCGGCGGAATTTTTCGAGCCGGACCCCGCCGGCCCTGACGCGCCGTCACTTCCCCATGAGCGAGTCAAGTTTTCGTTAGTCACTCAAAACAACGGAATAGTTGCCCCGGCACACGAGGTTCAGACGGCACACATACGAAGACCCGGCCAGGAGGCCCCGCTCAATGACGCAACCGCAGACACCGCCGCCGACCGACGGGCCCGCCACCGGGGCCACGGGCGCGACACGAGCCCCCGGAGCGATCGTCCCGGTGCTGGCTTTCGCGGGAATCGTCGTCGCGGTGATGCAGACCCTGCTGGTCCCGGTGATCAAGGACCTCCCGCAGCTGCTGGACACCTCCCCCAGCAACGCGACCTGGGTACTGACCTCCACCCTGCTCTCCGGCGCCGTCGCCACCCCGATCATGGGCCGCCTCGGCGACCTCTTCGGCAAGCGCCGCATGCTGCTCGCCAGCCTCGCCGTGATGGTGGTCGGCGCGCTGATCAGCGGTTTCACCAGCGCGCTCCTCCCGATGATCGTCGGCCGAACCCTCCAGGGCTTCGCCATGGGCGCGATCCCGCTCGGCATCGGCCTGATGCGCGACGAACTGCCCCGCGAACGCCTCGGCTCCGCCATGGCCCTGATGAGCTCGTCCATAGGCGTCGGCGGCGGACTCGCCCTGCCGCTCGCCGCCGCGGTCGCCCAGAACGCCGACTGGCACCTCCTCTTCTTCGGTGCGGCCGGTCTCGGCGTCCTCTCCATCGTGCTGACCCTCGTCGCCGTACCGGAGACGAAGACGCGCGCGCCGGGCACCTTCGACCACCTCGGCGCGCTCGGCCTCTCCGTCGGCCTCGTCCTCTTCCTCCTGCCGATCACCAAGGGCAGCGACTGGGGCTGGAGCTCCACGACCACGCTCGGCCTGTTCGCCGCGTCCGCCCTGGTACTGCTCGTCTGGGGCGTCTGGGAGCTGCGCGTCACCGCGCCGCTGGTGGATCTGCGCACCACGGTCCGCCGCGAGGTCCTCCTCACCAACCTCGCCTCGATCATGGTCGGCGTCTCCTTCTACGTCGTCTCCCTCGTCCTGCCGCAGCTCCTCCAGCTGCCCTCCGCCACCGGCTACGGCCTCGGACAGTCGATGATCGTCGCGGGTCTGTGCGTGGCGCCGCTCGGTCTGACCATGATGTTCACCGCACCGGTCTACGCCCGGATCTCCGCCAAGTACGGCCCCAGGAGCACCCTCATCATGGGCCTGCTGATCATCGCGGTCGGCTACGGCGCCGGTCTCGGCCTGATGAGCGCCGCCTGGCAGACCGTGGTCGTGTCGGTGGTCCTGGGCGCGGGCATCGGCCTCGCCTACTCCTCGCTCCCCGCGCTGATCATCGGCGCCGTGGACCCGTCCGAGACGGGTGCGGCGACCGGCCTCAACACGCTCATGCGGTCCATCGGTACGTCCGTGTCGAGCGCCGTCATCGGGATGGTGCTGGCCAACACCGCGAACCACGTGGGCGGGGTCGCGATCCCGACCATGCACGGCTTCCGCGTCTCCTTCCTCATCGCCACGGGCGCGGTCGCGGTCGGCCTCCTCCTGGCTCTGTTCCTGCCGGGCCGCGACCGTCGGGCGACCGGGCATCGGCTGCTCGCCGCCAGCGAGGGGGCCGAGCCGACCGACGTGGCCGACGTGGCCGACGTGGCCGACGTGACCGACGTGACCGACGCGGTTTCCAAAGAGGACCGGGCTGCCGTCGCCCGGTAGGCCGGGGGCCGCGTGCCCTTCGAGGCCGTCTGCGGGTCCGGTGGGGGCTGGTCGCGCAGTTCCGCGCAGCCCCTGAGAAGCAGGGGCCGCGCCCTCTGCTTCTCGGTCCGAAGGGGGCGTAGGTCTCCCCGGGCCCTCCCGCCGATCACCGCATGACAGCATGAGGCGCCCCCCTTGACGTACGACCACACGGAGGACCCCATGTCCGCGGCATCGAGCCCCCCGACCTCGCCGGCGCCCGAGCCGGAGATCCTCCGCGCGTTCGAGGCGGCCAAGGGGTTCATGCCGGCCGGCGAAGGGCTGGCGTTGTACGCGGCGGCGGTGGAGGCGGGGCGGCTGGGGCTGCCGTTGCTGGAGGTGGGGACGTACTGCGGCCGTTCGACGATCCTGCTGGCCGACGCCGCCCGTGCGGCGGGCGTGCCGGCGATCACGGTCGACCATCACCGGGGCAGCGAGGAGCAGCAGCCGGGCTGGGAGTACCACGACGCGTCCACCGTCGACCCCGAGGTGGGTCACATGGACACGCTCCCCGCCTTCCGCCGCACCCTGCACCGGGCGGGACTGGAGGAGCACGTCGTCGCCGTCGTCGGCCGTTCCCCGCAGGTCGCCGCCTTCTGGGGCACTCCCCTCGGTCTCGTCTTCGTCGACGGCGGCCACACCGACGAGCACGCCACCGCCGACTACGAGGGCTGGGCGCCGCACGTCGCCCCGGACGGTCTCCTCGTCATCCACGACGTCTTCCCGGACCCCGAGGACGAGTTCACCGGCCAGGCCCCGTACCGCGTCTACCTCCGCGCCCTCGCCTCCGGCGCCTTCACGGAGGTCTCCGCGACGGACTCGCTGCGGGTACTGCGGCGGACCGGCACCGGCATCTGACCAGCGGCACCCCAGCACCACTGCTCCTGGGCCGCTGGGCTACCCCACTTCTATGCCGTAGTCCTGGACCAGTTCCTCCAGACCGCCCCGGTACCCCTTGCCGCCGACGACGAAGTCCCAGTCGCCGCCCGCGCGGCGGCGGAAGGAGCCGAGGGTGAGGGCCGTTTCGTCGGCGCGGCCGTCGGAGACGTCGAGGCGGCCCTGTTCGGCCCTGGCGGGGTCCAGGAGGCGGATGCCGGCGTCGGTGAAGCCGGAGAGGTCGGCGTCGGGGTTCACGGCCGGGTCGATCGCCGCCACGAGGACGAGACGGTCGGCCTCCGTCGGCAGCGCGTCGAAGGAGACCAGGATCGCGGCCTTGTCGGGGGTGGTCGGCGGGACCGCGCGGACGGTGCCGTCGGGCGTGCCGAGGTTGTTGTAGAAGACGAAGTGGTCGTCGCTGAGGACCCGGTTGCCGTGGCAGACGAGCGCACAGACGTCCAGGGCGACGCCCCCGGTCCAGTACATGCCGAGCACGCTGTGGTCGTCCGGGGCGGAGGCCGGGCCCGAGTCCGCGCCGTCGGCGGGATCTGCGGCGTCCGCGGCGTCCGCCGAGGTCCGCTGGGCGGGCAGCACCACGGTGGGGGCGGTCGGGGACACGGGCGCGGGGCGCTCACCGGCGCCCAGGCGCCCCCGGAGCCCGTGCCGGTGGAGCAGGTCGACGAGTTCGCGCCCCGAGACCAGCTCCAGCGGCTTGCCGTTGGCGAAGGTGTGGGAACCGGGCCCGAACTTGGACGTCGTCACCAGGACGCCCTTGTTGGCGCCGGCGTCCTGGACCGTGCCGTAGAGGTCGCGGACGGCGGTCGGCGGGACGGTGTTGCGGTACCGCTTGACCTGCACGACGATCTTGCCGCCCCGGATCGGGGCCGGGTCCAGGGCGTCGACGTCCACCCCGCCGTCACCCGAGCGCTGGGTCGTGACCGCCTGCATGCCCATGGCCCGGAACAGTTCGGCGACGAGGGCTTCGAAGGCGAGGGGGTCCATCTCCATCAGGTCGGGCTCGTCCTCGCCGCCGTGGGTGACGACGCCGTTGCCCACGTCGTCGGGCCTGCGCTCGGGGCGGACGGGGGTGCGCTGGTCGGGGCGGGCGGACAGCCGGCCACGGAGGCCGTCCGTCAGGCAGTCCACGGCGCTCACCTGCTCCAGATGCAGCCCGGCGAAGACCGACCGGGGCACGGTGACGGTCGCCAGGAAGATCTGGGTGCGGCGGCCGGTCGCCGGGTCGTGGTCGTCCACGAAGCCGTTCAGGACGACCGACTCCAGCGCGCCGAACTCGTCGGCGGCGAAGAGGTCGTGGAGCACGAGGAGGACGCACTGCGCGAGGACGTCCCGGTAGAGGGCACGTCGCTGGGTGACCGGGCGCGGGCGCTCCTTGTCCTGGTCGACGCTCGGCATGTAGACGACGCTCTTGGCCTCGGGGACGGCGTCGTACCTGGGCAGCTCCCAGTCCAGGACCAGCTGCCGGGCCGCCGAGTCGTAGGCGGCGGACACGCCCCGGGGGAAGCCGTCGGGCCAGGCGGGCGAGGCGTAGAGGGCGGCGGAGAAGTAGTCGACGGCCGCTTCCGGGTCGCCGTCGCGCAGGGCCGTCGCCATCTGTGCGAGCCCGGCGTTGTGCCGCCGGATCTCCGCCCGCTGTCCTTCCGCCCACTGCTCGTACTGCCGCTGATACTGGGCCAGTTGACGCTGTCGCTGCTGCTCGGCGGCCTGCGCGGCATGCCAGTCGTGCTCGTACCGGGCGCGCGCCTCGGCCTGCGCCTGCGCCCGGCGCTGGGCGGTCCAACCGCCCTGCGCCTGGTAGTGGTTGGGGTCCGGCATGGGTACCGGCTGGGCGAGGGGCCCCGGGGAGAACGGCTCCAGCCGCTCGGTGCGGGTGAGGGAGGCGGACCGGAACGCCGGGGCCCGGCAGCCGGCGACCAGCAGCCCCTCCAGTGCCTGGACCTGCGCGTCCAGTTCCTCCGTGCGTCGGCGCGCCTCCGCCTCGCGCTGCTGGCGGTAGGCCGCCTGCTGCTCCCGCTGGCTGCGCGCCACCTCCCGCTGGTACGCGCGCTGCTGTCGCTCGTACTCGCGCTGCTGGCGAGCCTGTTCCTCCGACTGACGCTGCTGCTGGCGTTGTGCCTCGGCCCAGATCCCGGCCAACCCGTTGGAGCGACGACTCATGCGCTACAGGCCCTCCCACCGGAGCCCACCGACCGCGCGCCGAGGCCCCGCCCCCACAACCAGACGTAACCGCCCGACTTTATCCCGCGACGGCCCGTACGCCTACCGCTGGTCAGCGCCGCGGCTCCGGGCGCCACGCGGAGCGGGGCGCCGCGCGCAGGGCCCGACCCGTAAGGTGGCAGGCGTGTCGTATGTAGGTCCGGACTTCGATCCGCCCCAGCCCCGCCGTTCCGCGCTGCGCCGCCCGCTGACCGTGGCGGTGGCCGCGGTCGTGGTGGGGGCGGTGGCCGGGTGGGGGGTCTGGCAGGCCGTCGGGGACTCCGGGGACGGGAAGGGCGGCTCGGGCGGCGTGGCCGGGCCGCAGACCCGGTCGGCGAAGACCCCGGCCTCCTCCTCCGGCCCGTCCGGCGCACCGACCGCCTCGGACGACGGCAAGGACGGCCCCGGCGGTGGGGGCGGCGACAAGGCGAGCCCCTCCGGCTCGGCTTCCGCGCCCGCCGCCACCGGCCCCCTCAAGGGCAAGGTCGTCGTCATCGATCCCGGTCACAACCCCGGCAACTTCCAGCACACGACCGAGATCAACCGCAAGGTGAACATCGGGACACACGCGAAGGAATGCGACACGACCGGGACGACCACCAACGACGGCTACCTGGAAGCCAGGTTCACGCTCGACGTCTCCCGGCGGCTGCGGACGCTCCTCGAACAGGAGGGCGCCACGGTGAAGTTCACGCAGGACGATGACCGGGCCTGGGGTCCGTGCATCGACGAGCGGGCGCGGATCGGCAACGAGGCGGAGGCGGACGCGGTGGTGTCGATCCACGCCGACGGCTCCGGCGCCGGCAACCGCGGCTTCCATGTGATCCTGCCGGGTTCGGTGAACGAGGGCGCCGCCGACACCCGGCCCATCGTCGCCCCCTCCCGTGACCTCGGCGAACGCATCGTCGGCTTCTTCGTCCGCGCCACCGGCAGCGCGCCCTCCAACTACGTGGGCGACGGCACCGGCATGGTCACCCGCACCGAC
This sequence comes from Streptomyces bottropensis ATCC 25435, assembly GCF_000383595.1. NCBI lineage: Bacteria > Bacillati > Actinomycetota > Actinomycetes > Kitasatosporales > Streptomycetaceae > Streptomyces > Streptomyces bottropensis. Next base: position 6,935,799 of record NZ_KB911581.1, read on the forward strand.
CTCGGCGGCCTCAACCTCTCCACCGTGCCCAAGGTGTTCATCGAGTGCGGCAACATGCGCGACAGCAAGGACGCGGCCCAGCTCACGAGCGGAGCCTGGCGCCAGAAAGCGGCCCGGGGAATCTCGGACGGCATCACGAGCTTCCTCGAAAATTGAACGACTCTCTCCTTTGGGGAACTCCGGCCGCTAACCCCAAGTGCCACGGAATGAAGTGCGCGCGGTCTCAATCTGTCAACGGTTCCCGCCGTGTTCGTCTTACGTACCGCGATGCGCGATATCCATGACCCGGCACCGTTGACCAGCGGTGCGTGGGGGCAGAAAGCGGGGCGGGGAGAACTCTGAGGGAATCGTGAGTTTCCTGCGAGGGTAGCGGGCGGGTCGTGATCACCGAGATGATCCCGGAGGACACCCAAGTCGGTCGGACGATAAGGTCGTCCCTACGATGAGGGGCCACCCCCGCGCTTCCCACCACGGCCTGACGGCGACATGGTGACGGCGACGCCTCCACCGATGACGAGACGACTGACGAAGGACCTGAAGTGAATATCCGCTCCCTCACCAGAGGCGACGGCGTCGTGATCGGAGCAGCGGTATTGCTGTTCATCGCGTCGTTCCTCGACAACTACTCCATCGACGGGATCCCCGACAGCATCGATCTCCCGATCCTCTGGGAGAGCGGACCGGTGCTGCTGAGCGTGGTCCTGGCTGGTCTGATCGGCGCCGTCTTCATCGTTGTCGCCAGGGGTCTGCCGCAGGCGCCCAAGATCGCCGGGATCGAACTCGGTCACTTCGGCATCGCCTTCACGATCTTCGCCGCGTGGAGCGCGCTGGGCAACATCTTCGATCCGTCCGGTGGCGGTGACAACTTCCCCGACACCAGTGGCAACGGCACCGACGCGGGCATGGGCCTCATCCTCGCCCTCATCGCCACCCTGGTCATGGCCGGCGCAGCCGTCGCCACCCCCCTCGTTCCCGCCCTCAAGGTCGCCCTCGTCGGCGCCCCGCGTCCGGTCGCGCCGCAGCCGTACGGGGCCCAGCCGCCCGGTGGTTACGGGTACCCGGGCGCCGGTGCGCCGGGTCCCTTCGGTGCGGGTCAGCCGGGGCCCGGTCAGCCGGGGCCGGGCCAGCCCGGGCCGGGGGCGCCGTTCGGTGGTCCTCAGCAGCAGCAGGCGGCGGCTCCGCCGCCCGCCGGTGACTTCTCGCCGTTCTGGTTCGCGGTGCCGGTGGCCCGTCCGCTGTTCGCCGAGGACGGTTCCCAGTCGACGATCGCCGAACTGGCGCCGGGCACCTGGTACCTGGCGGTCGAGCAGCGCGGCGCCAACCTGGTGGCCCAGACGCAGGACGGCCGTCGTGGTGTCCTGCAGGACACCAGCGGTATCCAGCGCGGCTGATCATCACGCGCTGCACAGCCGTACGACAGCGGCCCCTCGCTCTTCCGAGCGGGGGGCCGCTGTCGTACAGTCGCCTCCCGCCCGAACAGCTGACGCACCGTCAGGAGGCAGGCGTATGCGGCTCGGTCTGGCACTCGGCTACTGGGGGCGCGGTCCCTCCGCGGAGCACGTCCCGCTCGTCCAGGAGGCGGAGCGGCTCGGTTACGACTCGGTGTGGACCGCCGAGTCATGGGGCTCGGACGCCTTCACCCCGCTCGCCTGGATCGCCGCGCACACCTCAAGGATCAAGCTGGGCACGGCCGTCGCGCAGATGGCCGCCCGGTCGCCGACCACGACCGCGATGCAGGCCCTGACCCTGGACCATCTCTCCGGCGGACGCGCCCTGCTCGGGCTCGGGCTCTCCGGGCCGCAGGTCGTCGAGGGCTGGTACGGGCGGCCGTTCCCGAGGTCCCCGCTGACCGCGACCCGGGAGTACGTCGACGTCGTACGCCAAGTTCTCAGGCGCGAGGCCCCTGTCGAACTGGACGGACGCTTCCACCCCCTCCCCTACGACGGCCCGGACGGCACCGGCATCGGCAAGGCGCTCAAGTCCATCACCCATCCCCTGCGCGCGGACCTGCCCGTACTGCTCGGCGCCGAGGGGCCGAAGAACATCGCGCAGACGACCCGGATCGCGGACGGCTGGCTGCCGTTGTACTGGTCGCCGAGCCGGACCGACGTCTACGAGACGTCCCTGACCGAGGTGCCCGAAGGCTTCCTCATCGCGCCCATGGTCCGGGCGAAGGTCTGCGAGGACGTCGCCGAAGGGCTGCTGCCCGTGAAGGCCATGCTGGGCTTCTACATCGGCGGCATGGGGCACGCCAAGCGCAACTTCCACGCCGACCTCATGGCCCGCATGGGGTACGAGGAGGAGGCCCGGCGCATCCAGCGGCTCTTTCTCGACGGGCGGCGCGAGGAGGCCGTACTCGCCGTGCCGGACGCCTTCGCCGACGAGATCTCCCTGGTCGGGCCGCGGACACGGATCGCGGAACGGCTGGAGTCGTGGCGGAAGGGGCCGGTGACGGATCTGCTGGTGCTGTCCCCGGATCCGCACACGCTGCGGGTGCTGGCGGAGCTCAACTCATAGGGAGTGTCCGGGTTTCAACGACGGTATGCGGGCAACCCGTTGAGCATGTCTCGATATAGCGGTTCCAACCAGGCGGGCCGGGTCATAGCGATCGTGGCCGACGTCATGGCCTTCATCCTGGGCCTGTGGATCCTGATGTATCTGTTGGGCGCGAACGGCGCGAACGACTTCGTGCAGTTCATCCATGACGCGGCTCGCTGGCTCGCCGGCTGGTCGCACGACCTGTTCACCTTCGACGAGCAGTGGGCGCGGGTCGTGGCCGGCTACGGTCTGGCGGCCGTGGTGTACCTGTTCCTGGGACACGCGATCGCGAACCGGATGCATCGCCACTGAGGCCCACCGCGTGGTGCCGTGCGGGTCCTCCGCCCGAGCGCCCACGCGGAAGCGGTCGGGAGGCCGAGGTGGTCAGGCGGGTGCGGGTCGGTCGGGGTTGGTCGCGCAGTTCCCCGCGCCCCTGAGAAGCAGGGGCTGCGCCCCGTGCTTCTCGGCCCGCCCGTCCCGAGGGCCCCGGGGAACTGCGCGACAGGCCCCACCGGGCCGTAGGCCGCGCACGCGCCCCTCGGCTCAGCAGCACTCCGAGTCGTCGAAGTCGTCCAGCCCCCGCGGCAACCGCTCTCCGCCGAACACCGCGCACGTCGCCTCGTCGCCGCCCAGCGCGGCCACGGCCAGCAGGACGGATCCGGCGGTCCAGGAGGTCAGCTCCTCGGGCCAGACGGCTCGGTCCTCGAAGACGTAACCCGTCCAGTACAGGCCGGAATCGGGGTCGCGGAGGTGCTGGATGGACTGGAGGATGTCCAGGGCGCGGTCGGACTCGCCCATCGCCCAGAGTGCCAGGGCCAGTTCGGCCGACTCACCGCCGGTCACCCACGGGTTGGGGACCACGCAGCGGACGCCGAAGCCGGGCACGACGAAGCGGTCCCAGCTCTCCTCGACACGGGCCTTGGCCTCGGAGCCGGTGAGCGCGCCGCCGAGCACGGGGTAGTACCAGTCCATCGAGTAGCGGTCCTTGTCGAGGAACCGTTCGGGGTGCCGGCGTATCGCGTGCCGGAGTGCGCCGACGGCCAACTCCCAGTCGGGCTGCGGCTCCTCGCGCTGCTCGGCGATGGCGAGGGCGCAGCGCAGCGCGTGATGGATGGACGAACTGCCGGTCAGCAGGGCGTCGTTCACCGGAGTGCCGTCGTCCTCGCGCTTCCAGCCGATCTGGCCGCCGGGCTGCTGGAGCCGCAGGACGTACTCGATCGCCGCGTGGACGGCCGGCCACATGCGGTCGAGGAAGGTGTCGTCGCCGGTGGCCAGGTAGTGGTGCCAGACGCCGACGGCTATGTAGGCCACGAAGTTGGTCTCGCGGCCGCGGTCGGTGACGTCGTCGGCGTCCCCGTCGGCGTAGGCGGCGTACCAGGAACCGTCTTCGTTCTGGTGCCGGCGCAGCCATGCGTAGGCGCGTGCGGCGGCCTCGTGCTCACCGGCCGCGTCCAGGGCCATGGCCGCCTCGGTGTGGTCCCACGGGTCGAGGTGGTGTCCCCTGAACCACGGGATGGCACCGTCCGCGCGCTGCACCGCGAGGATGCCCCGCACGGTGGCGGCGGCCTCCTCTGCGGTGAGGACCCCGGGCAGGACCAGGTGTTCTGTCCGGGGCGTCGTCACTTGGCGGCCGCCTCGGACACGCCGGTGGTGTCGCTGTCGGCCAGCGCCGGCAGGTGCGGCTTGGTCGCGTAGGCCACGAAGCTCTTGCCGATCACCGGGTTCAGCGCCTCCTCGGCGACCCGGGTGAGCAGCGGCTTCTTCATGATGTCCCAGACCAGCAGCTTGTGGTACGCCCGCACGGGCAGCGCCTTGTCGTTGTCGACGCCGAACGCGCACTTCAGCCACCAGTAGGGCGAGTGCAGGGCGTGCGCGTGGTGGGTGCCGTACGGTTCGAGGCCCGCCTCGCGGATCCTGGCGAGCAGTTCGTCCGCCTTGTAGATGCGGATGTGGCCGCCCTCGACCTCGTGGTAGGCGTCGGAGAGTGCCCAGCAGACCTTCTCGGGGCCGTAGCGCGGGACGGTGACGGCAATGCGGCCGCCGGGCTTCAGCACCCTGACCATCTCGGCGAGGACGCCCTTGTCGTCGGGGATGTGCTCCATCACCTCGGAGATGATGACGACGTCGAAGGACTCGTCGGGGAAGGGCAGCGCGAGGGCGTCGCCCTCCATCGCGGTGGCGGTCGCGCCCTCGGGGGCCTCCCCGGCCTCCTTCATCGCGGCGAACCACTTGGCGACCTCGCGGATCTCCTCGCCGTTCTGGTCGAGGGCCACGACGCGGGCGCCGCGCCGGTAGCACTCGAAGGCGTGCCGGCCCGCTCCACAGCCGAGATCCAGGACCCGGTCCCCCGGGGCGAGGGGGAAGCGGGAGAAATCGACGGTCAGCACGTGGCCCTGCTTTCGCGGTTGGCGTTTTCGCGGTTGGTCTCGACTACGTCGTCGGCGGCTGCGACAGCCCTGTGGGGCTCGACGGGCCCGTGGGGCTCGACGCCCTCGTGGGTCGCGACACCCCCGTGCGGGTCACCGGCCCTGTCGATCGCGGCGGCGTCGGCCGCTTCGACGGTCGCCGTGGTCTCGACGGTCGCCGTGGTCTCGACGGCTGGATCGGCCGCCGGTACGGCGCTCGCGGCGGCCTTCGCCGGGCGTACCCCCGCGCGGGCGACGGCCTCGCGGTAGTGGGCGACCGTGCCCTCTGCGGCGCGGGCCCAGGTGAACCGCCGGAGCACCCGCTCGCGGCCGGCGCGGCCGAGCCGCCGCCGCAGTTCCGGGTCGCCGAGGAGCCTGCTCAGGGCGGCGGCCAGGGCGCCCGGGTCGCCCGGGGGCACCGCGAGGCAGGTCTCGCCGTCGGGTCCGGCGACCTCCGGTATGGCTCCGCCGGTGGTAGCGACCAGCGGCGTGGCGGTGGCCATGGCCTCGGCGGCGGGCAGGGAGAACCCCTCGTACAGCGAGGGCACACAGGCGGCCTCGGCCGAGCGGACCAGGTCGACCAGCTCGGCGTCCGAGATGCCCTTGACGAACTCGACGGCGCCTTCGAGGCCGTACCGTTCGATCGCCTGCGCGACCGGGCCCTCGGTGGGCCGCTTGCCGACGACGACGAGATGGGCGGCGGGATGCTCGGCGCGCACCTTGGCGAGCGCCTCGACGAGGAAGACGAGTCCCTTGAGCGGCACGTCCGCGCTGGAGGTGGTGACGATCCGTCCGGGCACCTCGGCCACGGCCGGATTCGGCGAGAAGAGGTCGGTGTCGGCGCCGATGTGCACCACGTGCATCCGGTCGTCGCGGACACCGAGGTGGTCGACTATCTCCTGGCGGGAGGTGCCGGAGACGGTGAGCACGGACGGCAGCCGCCGCGCGACCCGCTTCTGCATGCGCGTGAACGCGTACCAGCGGCGCACGGACATCCGGCGCTGCCATCCCTCGGCGGCGTCCAGCTCCAACTGGCGGTCGACGGTGATGGGGTGGTGGATGGTGGTGACGAGGGGCGCGCCCACGTCACCCAGCAGACCGTAACCGAGGGTCTGGTTGTCGTGGACGACGTCGAACTCCCCGCGCCGGGCGCGCAGATGGCGGCGGGCGCGGAGGGAGAACGTCAGGGGCTCGGGGAAGCCGCCGGTCCACATCGTCGCCACTTCGAGGGCGTCGACCCAGTCGCGGTACTCGTCCCGCTTCGGCGTGCGGAAGGGGTCGGGCTGGCGGTAGAGGTCGAGGCTCGGCAGCTCGGTGAGGGAGATCCCGCCCGGACCGTCGAGGGGTACGGCGTCCTCGTCGAGAACGGGGTAGGGCTGGGAGCCGATCACCTCGACCTGATGGCCGAGGCGGGCCAGCTCGCGCGAGAGGTGCCGTACGTAGACGCCCTGCCCCCCGCAGAACGGGTTCCCTTTATAGGTGAGGAGCGCGATGTTGAGCGGTCGCTCGCCGTCCGCGGCGAGGTCACGTCGGGACCCCGCCTGACTGGCCTCCGCGGTCACTCCTGGCCCCCTTCTCACTTGCGATTTCCCGTGAGATTACGACGAGACGGTAATCTAGAACAAGTTTCAGAGTTGATCGTTCAAGAGGCTCTGAATCTACCGGCTGGTAGAACGGCTGTGAGAGGTGGATCAGGTGATTCACGCCACGGCACACGCCCTGGCATGCTATTTGATCGCATACCCTCACCGATCGTCACGACTGTCACGGAACGAGACCCATGCCTGCGGAAGTCAAGGTGGAAGCCGGCGCCGGGCGACCGGACTCACCGCCCCTCACGGAGCGGCAGGAGGCCCGTCGGCGCCGGATCCTGCACGCGAGTGCCCAGCTGGCCAGCCGGGGCGGTTTCGACGCCGTGCAGATGCGGGAGGTCGCCGAGTCCTCACAGGTGGCGCTCGGCACGCTCTACCGCTACTTCCCCTCGAAGATCCATCTGCTGGTCGCCACGATGCAGGCCCAGTTGGAGCACATGCACGGCACGCTGCGCAAGAAACCCCCGAGTGGCGCGACGGCGGCCGAGCGCGTCGCCGAGACCCTGATGCGCGCCTTCCGCGCCCTGCAGCGCGAGCCCCACCTCGCCGACGCCATGGTCCGCGCCCTCACCTTCGCCGACCGCAGCGTCAGCCCCGAGGTCGACCAGGTCTCCCACCAGACGACCGCGATCATCCTCGACGCGATGGGCCTGGAGGACCCGAGCCCGGAGCAGCTGTCGGCGGTCCGCGTCATCGAGCACACCTGGCACTCGGCCCTCATCACCTGGCTCTCCGGCCGCGCCTCGATCGCCCAGGTGAAGATCGACATCGAGACGGTGTGTCGCCTGATCGACCTGACGGCGCCGGACCGGCGGAAGCAGGCCTGAAGCAGGGGCTCGAAGCAGGCGGGAACCGGCGGGGGCAGGCCTGTCGGGGAAACGGCAGCACGAAAGACCTACGAGACGGGTTCCCTGTGCCGGCACCACTCATCCGGCATCAGGTGCCGAGGGTCACCGTCAGGCCCTGTCGTGCCGCCTTCCGGCCTCTCAGCCCGACCGTCGACGTCGGCACCGGCGGATCTGCTGCCTCTCGCCGCTGTCGGCTACTTCGGTCGGCTCCCTCACTCGTCTCGTAGGCTGATTTCTACGATAGAACGCCCGCACGGGAATGCAACCCCTCAAAGGTGATTTTTTTCCCATTCCGGGCGAAGTGCTCGGCGACGCGTATGCCCCTACGCCACGGCCTCCAGCCCGCTCCAGCTCCGCCCGATCGCCTTCTCCCCCGCCCATCGGTCGAGCAGCCGGCAAGCATCCTCCTCCGGGGCCGCCAGACAGACGCGCTGGGCGCCCGCGTGGGCGGGCCGGGGCTCCTTGTGGAGGGTGCCCTCGCTGCAGCAGGCGCAGTGCGTCGTCAGGGTGTCGGCGGGCTCGGCGGCGAAGTCGTGGTCGGCGAAGAGGGTGGTGAGGGCTTCCAGGTCGCCCGGTTCGGCGGCCGCGACCGTCACCTGGAACGTGGGCAGGTCGGAGGGCTCGAAGAGGAGCAGCTCGTCGAAGACGGGATAGGTCGTGCCGTCGACGACGCGTTCGCCGTTCGGTTGCCCGTCGTGGAGGACGATCTCGCCGAAGCGGCGGCCGCCGGTCACGGGGACGTTCAGCACGCGCCCGCGCGTCGGGCACAGCCGGTCGATCCACACCACCTCGCGGGCACCGTCGGTGTCCAGGCGGACGCAGGCCCGGCCGAAGCGGCCGTGGATCTCGCCCTCATCACCACCCGCGCCCTCGCTCTCGCCCTCGCTCTCACTCTCGGGCAGCCGGATGCCGAAGCCGGCCCAGGCGTCGCGGGCGACGGCCCAGTCGCGGCGGACCGTGGCCGCGATGCCCAGGTTCCAGAAGGCGGGGTCGCCCTCGCCACGTGGTGCGCGGGCGGCGGCCTGGACACCGAGTTCGTACGCCTTGTCCCAGTCGCGCAGGAACTTGTGGGCGAGCGCGGCGTCGTACCACCACTCCGCGCTCGGCTTCTCGTCCGGGAAATGGGCGAGCACCTGCTCGTAGAGGTCGGCGGCGCGCTGCCACTCCTCGGCGTCCCAGGCCGCGTACGCCTGCTCGATCAGCTTCCTGGCCTCGGACTTCTCCACGTTCCCCGCTCCGGCTTCCCGATCGTCCCGTTACCGACCGCAGAGCGTAGGCCCCTACTCCTCGGGCGGGAACACCGGCTCCCCGCTGCCCAGCAGGGCGATCGCGATCGCCTCCACCGGGCAGCCCTCCGCCGCCTTCAGGATGCGTTCGTTGGCGTCGGGGTCGGGGGCGGTGGGGTGGGACTGCATGGCGGAATCGAGGCGGAAGGCGTCCGGGGCGAGGTGGGTGCACTGGGCGGAGCCGATGCAGAGGGCGCGGTCGACCTCCACGTGCCAGCGGTCACCCATCGCCGGTCACTCCTCCCCGTCGACGGTGGCGGTGTGGGTGGCCTCGGCCTCGGCGGGCGGCTCGTATCCGGCCGGGAGGTGGATCATCTTGTGTTCCAGGTACTCGCCGTAGCCCTCGGGTCCGAACTCCCGCCCCAGGCCGGAGTTCTTGTAGCCGCCGAAGGGGCCGAGCATGTCGAGGCTGAAGGTGTTGACGGAGTAGGTGCCGGTGCGGACCTGGCGGGCGATGTCGACGCCGTGTTCGTCGTCGGCGGTCCAGACGCTGCCGCTGAGGCCGTAGTCGGAGTCGTTGGCGATGCGTACGGCCTCGGCCTCGTCGCCGTACGGGAGGAGGCAGATCACCGGGCCGAAGATCTCCTCGCGGGCGATGCGCATGGAGTTGTCGACGTCGCCGAAGAGGGTCGGCTCGACGTACCAGCCGTGCTCCAGGCCGGCGGGACGGCCGCCGCCGGTGAGGATCTTGGCGCCCTCCTCCTGGCCGATGCGTATGTAGTCGAGGCTGCGGCGCTGCTGGCGCTGGGCGACCAGCGGTCCGAGTTCGGTGGCCGGGTCGAGGGGGTCGCCGATCTTGAGCGCGCAGGCGTAGGCCGCGAAGGCCTCGGCGAACTCGTCGTAGCGGGAGCGGGGCACGAGGATGCGGGTCTGGGCGACACAGGCCTGGCCGTTGATCATCCAGGCGAAGGGGGCGATGCCGTCGACGGCCGTCTGCGCGTCCGCGTCCGGCAGGATCACCGCCGCCGACTTGCCGCCCAGTTCCAGGGTGACGCGGGTGAGGTTGCGGGCGGCGACCTCCATGACCCGTTTGCCGGCGGCGACCGAGCCGGTGAAGGAGACCTTGTCGACGCCCGGGTGCCCCACCAGGTACTCGCTGACCTCGCGGTCGGCGGGGAGGATGGACAGCACCCCCTCGGGCAGGCCCGCCTCGGCGGCGATCTCCGCCAACAGGTAGGCGTCCAGGGGGGTTTCGGGCGAGACCTTCAGGATCGCCGGGCAGCCGGTGAGGAGGGCGGGGGCGAGTTTCGCGGCGGCGGTGAACTGCGGGACGTTCCAGGGGACGACCGCCGCCACCACCCCGACCGGCTCGCGCCGCACGAGGATCTTGCCGAGCACGCCGTCGCGCCGCTCCTCGTACGTGAATCCGCGCGCCGTCGTGATCGCCGCGTCCCACACCAGCATCGAGGCGAGCGCCTGCACCATCACGCTGGAGGTGACCGGGGTGCCGTTCTCGGAGCTGATGATCCGGGCGAACTCCTCGTGGCGTACGGCGAAGGCGTCCTTGATCCGGGTGACGACCTCGATGCGCTCGTCGAGAGACATACGCGGCCAGGGGCCGTGGTCGAAGGCGTGGCGCGCGGCGGCCACGGCCCGGTCGACGTCCGCGCGCGACGCGTGCGGGACGCGGCCGATGACCTCCTCCGTGTGCGGGGAGACCACCTCGATGACGTCGGTGCCCAGGGGGTCCGTCAACTCCCCGCCGATGAAGAGCTGTCCGTGTTCCACGAGTTCGGTCATGGCCGCTGCCTCCCGGAGCCACTTCTCTGACGTACCGTCAGTTTCTGGTAGGGAACTGATACCAGTTCCAGGGGGAGGAGTCCATGTCGTTCGCCGACGGACGGCCACGACGACGGGCTCGCACGCCCATCCCTGGTGGAACTCGTTCTAGTTATAGTGACTTCATGACACAGGTGACCGATCACGGCGGAGGCGTACGGTCCATCGAGGTCCCCATCCCGGACAACCCGCTCGGCCACACCCTCGTGTACGTCGTCGACACCGACCGGGGGCCGGTCCTCGTCGACACCGGCTGGGACGACCCGGCGTCGTGGGACACGCTCGCCGCCGGACTGACGGCGTGCGGTACGTCGGTCACGGAGATCCACGGGGTCGTGATCACACATCACCACCCGGACCACCACGGCCTGTCGGGGGCGGTGCGCGAGGCGTCCGGGGCGTGGATCGCGATGCACGCGGCGGACACGGCGATCGTGCGGCGCACCCGCGGTACCGGCCCGGACCGCTGGTTCACGTACATGACGGACAAGCTCACGGCGGCGGGCGCCCCGCAGGAGCACCTCGCCGCCCTCCGCGCCCCGCGCCGCCCGCGCGCCCTGCCCGGCTTCTCCCCCGCGCTCCCCGACCGCGACATCGTCCCCGGTGAACTCCTGGAACTCCCCGGCCGTCGCGTCCGCGCGATCTGGACGCCGGGGCACACGCCGGGGCACGTCTGCCTCCACCTGGAGGAGGCGCACCCCTCCCGACTGCCGGGCCACGGACGCCTGCTCTCCGGCGACCACCTCCTCCCCGAGATCAGCCCGCACATCGGCCTCTACGAGGACCCCGACGACGACACGGTCACCGATCCTCTCGGCGACTACCTCGACTCCTTGGAACGCGTCGGCCGCCTCGGCCCCGCCGAGGTCCTGCCCGCCCATCAGTACGCGTTCACGGACACCGCCGCCCGCGTGGGCGAGTTGCTGGCCCACCACGAGTCACGGCTCACCGGCCTGCTCACCCTCCTCGCGACCCCCCTCACCCCCTGGCAGCTCGCCGAACGCATGGAGTGGAACCGCCCCTGGTCCCAGATCCCCTTCGGCTCCCGCAACATCGCGGTCTCCGAGGCGGAGGCGCATCTGCGGCGACTGGTGAAGCTGGGGCGGGCGGAGGCGGTGACGGGGAGCGATCCGGTCATGTATGTGGCGGTCTGAGGGGCGTCGGTCAGGGGCGCTCACCCCGTCCACCGCGCGCTCGGGTCATCGTCCCCGGCTCGGCGAGGGTGCGGACCAACTCCTCGGCGGCGTGGATGAGTTCGGTCTCCCGCGCGGTCATCGTCGGGGTGGCCGCCCGGCGCCGCCCCGCCTCGACCAGCCCCGCCTCCGTCAGGGCGGAGGGGCCGTCTGACCGGCGGGCGAGGAGGGACACGAGGGTGGCCTGGGCGATCCCGGCGCGTAGATCGGCGCTGTCCACGGCGACTTGGGCGAGGATCACGGCGGACATTCCCCAGTCGAGGCCGGGCGGCCCGTCCTCGGCGTTGCTCCAGTCGATGACCTGGGGGCCGTGGGGAGTGAGGATGACGTTGTCGGGGTGCAGGTCCAGGTGGAGGACGTGGCTGGTGGGAGCTGCCCCGGTGGGGGCAGGGCGAGTGAAGGCAACTCGTTTGCCGGGCCCGGAGGCTGTCCGGTCGGAGGGCGGGCGCATCGCCCGGTCGCGGGGCGGGAGGGCGTGGAGGGCGTGCAGGAGGCGGGCCAGGGTGGCACCCGCGCGCGCCGGGTCGAGCAGGCCGGTGGCCATCGCCTCCAGCATCGTCGGACCGGACAGGCGCTCCAGCACCATCTCCGTACGGGTCGCCGAGTGCACGCGCGGGACGGGGTACCCGTGGCCCCGGACGTACGCCATGACCTCGGCCTCGGCGGCCGCGTCTCCCCAGTCGGCGTTCCGGTAGCGCCGCAGCACCCAGGCATCGGCGGGCCCTTCCGCGCCGGCGCGCCCTTCCGGGCCGACGGGGCCGCCCATGTCGGCACGGTCGCCGGGGTCGGCGACCTCTCCGGGACCGCGTCCGGTATGTCTGTCGACTCCGTCACGGTCGCCGCGGCTCTCGGGGGCGGTGGGTTCGCCGGGGGCCGTGAGCGGGGTGTGGGCGGGGGGCGTGGACTCGCCTTCGTCGTGGCGGAGTTCGTACACGTCGGCCGTGCGGCCCGAGCCCAGCAGTCTCCCCGTGCGCATGGCCCGAACCTATCCCGGGGTTCCGGCGGCCCTCAGGGGTTTTGCTACCGGCAGGTACAGTGACCGGGTCGTCATCACACCCGTACAGGGGAAAGCCGGTGCAAATCCGGCGCTGACCCGCAACCGTGAGCCGGCCCCGGCAGGGGGCGGCAAGTCGGACCGCCCTGAACGGAATTGTGACCGGCTCCCCCCCCCCCCCGCCCGCCGGTGTACGGCACCGTCGAGGAATACGGAGCCGAGCCGCCCGGCGCTTCGCCGTGCGTCCGGCTCCCGTCAGGGAGAGGCAGCCGCCGATCATGAATGTCCGCCGCAGCGCCACGGTGGTCGCCGTACTGGCCGTCACAGCCGGACTCGGGACCGGACCGGGTGCCGGAGCCGGGGCCGGTTTCGCGCCGGTCGCGTTCGCCGCCGACGCGACCTCGGTGTCCGCCGACTCCTCCCCCGCTCCCTCCGCCTCGCCGTCGCAGGCGATCCCCACCGGTCTGTACGGCTCCACCGATCCCACGTACGACGGTGTCTGGCGGCAGTCCCTGGCCCTGCTCGCGCTGGACACCGTGGGCGAGAAGCCCGGGGCCGGGGCCGTGGAGTGGCTCGTCGGGCAGCAGTGCGCGAGCGGGGCGTTCGCCGCGTACCGGGCCGACGCCACCGCCCGGTGCGACGCCGGGACGGCGGTCGACACCAACAGCACGGCCGCCGCGGTCCAGGCGCTGGCCGCAGTCGGCGGGCGGGACGCCGAGGCCGGGCGGGCGGTGCGCTGGCTGAAGGACAGCCAGAACAAGGACGGCGGCTGGGGCTACACCGCCGGCGGGCCCAGCGACGCGAACTCGACCTCCGTCGTCATCGGCGCGCTGACCGCCGTCGGCTACGCCCCCGAGAAGCAGGAGAAGGCCGGCAACTCGCCCTACGACGCCCTCCGTTCCCTGGCCCTGCCCTGCGGGGGCGGGAAGGGAGGCACGGGTGGCGCCGGCGGCAAGAAGGACGGCGGCGCCTTCGCCTATCAGCCCGACAAGAAGGGCGCTCTCGCGGCGAACGCCGACGCCACGGCCGCCGCCGTGCTCGGCAGCCTGGGTGCGGGGTTCGCGGCCGGGCCGGACGGCGGGTCGGCCGCCCCAGGGGGTTTCGCCGAGAAGTGTGTCCCGGGTGACTCCCCGGCGGATCTGGCCCACAACGGGGCCGTCCACCTGGCCGGTGACCTCGCCGCCGACGGCTACCTGACGTCCGCCCTCGCGGGCGCGAAGGATCAGCCCGACCACGGCAACACCGCCGACGCGGTCGTGGCGCTCGCCGCCGCCGGGGACCTGGACGCGACCGAGAAACCGCTCGCCTGGCTGGCGAAGAACCACGGCGCCTGGGCGGCCGGGGCCGGGCCCGCCGCGTACGCCCAGCTCGTCTTCGCCGCGCACGCCACCGGTGCCGACCCGCGTGACTTCGGTGGCACGGACCTGGTGGCCGGCCTCCAGGGCACCGGTCCCGCGCGCGATGTGGACGACTACTCCTCCGTGCCCAGCCACGACACGGCGGGCGAGGTGGACGGTGACGGTCCGGGCGCGGGCACGTGGTGGGCGGTCGGACTCGGGCTCGTCGTCGTCGCGGCCGTCGTCGGGTTCGTGTCGGCGCGGGCCGGCCGGAAGCGGCGGGAGGCGTGACCGGGCTTCGGCGGGACACCGTGGCGCGGTCGGCCGCGTGGCCGCTGCTCCGGCCGCGTGGTGTGCTCCTCGTACTGGCCGGCGTCCTGCTCGTGCTGGCGAGTGTGGGCGCGGGGCAGGCCCGGGCCGCCGCGTACCGCTACTGGTCGTTCTGGGAGCGGGACGGCTCGGCCTGGGCCTACGCCACGCAGGGGCCCTCGACCACGCGGCCGTCCGACGGGGATGTGCAGGGGTTCCGGTTCGCGGTCAGCCGCGACTCCGCGGACGCGGCCCGGCCGCGCGGGGGCGCCGACTTCGCCACCGTCTGCGGGGGAACGGCCGCGCGGGGCGGGGAGAAGCGGGTCGCGCTGGTCGTCGACTTCGGTACGGCGGCGGACGCGCCGGACGGTGAGACGCCTCCGGCGGCGCGTACGGCGTGTGCGCGGGTTCCGGACGACGCGAGTACGGCGGAGGCGCTCGCGTCCGTCGCGAAGCCGCTGCGGTACGACACGAACGCGATGCTCTGCGCGATCGCCGGGTATCCGGGGCAGGGGTGCGGTGAGGCGGTCGGCTCGGATGCCGATACGGATGCGGATGCGGATGCCGGCACCGACGCCGACGCCGATGGCCGTGCCGATGCCGACAGCCGTGGCGCTTCCGCGAGTTCACAGTCCGCTGCCGCCTCCGACGCGGGAGACGGGCCGCCTGACGGGCCCTCCGTCGGGCTGTTCGTCGGCGTGGGTGTGGTCGCCGTGCTCGGCGGCGCGGCGGTGTGGCAGGCGCGCCGGCGCCGGAGCTAGGGGGCGTGATGCGGTGGTTCACCCGACGCCCGGAGGCGGCGCCTGCCGGGGGCCGGTCCCGCGGCCCGGCGCCACGAGGTGCCGCGGCGCCCGCCCGTGGCGTCCCGGCGGCACGACTGCCCGCGGCGAGGACGGCCGAGCGGCGCGCCCTCGGCCCTGCGCTGCGGCAGTCCGCGGACAGGCCGGCGCCCCGGGGCCCCGGTGTGCACCCCCTCGCCTGGTGGCTCTGGGCCCTCGGGCTGGCGACCGCCGCGTCCCGGACCACGAACCCTCTGCTGCTCTGCCTGCTCATCGCGGTCTCCGGGTACGTCGTGGCCACGCACCGGACGGACGCGCCGTGGGCCCGGTCGTACGCCGCGTTCATGAGGCTGGGCCTGGCGGTGCTGCTCGTCCGCCTCGGCTTCGCGGTCGTGCTGGGCTCGCCCGTCCCCGGTACGCACACCCTGTTCACCCTGCCCGAAGTACCGCTCCCCGCCTGGTCGCAGGGCATCCGGCTGGGTGGCCGCGTCACGGCGGAGGGGGTGCTGTTCGCCCTGTACGACGGGCTGCGGCTGGCCGCCCTGCTGATCTGTGTCGGCGCCGCGAACGCCCTCGCGAACCCGGCGCGACTGCTCAAATCGCTCCCCGGCGCCCTCTACGAGGCGGGCGTCGCGGTGGTGGTGGCGATGACGTTCGCGCCGCATCTGGTGGCTGACGTCCAGCGGTTGCGGGCCGCACGACGGCTGCGCGGGCGTCCCGACCGTGGCGTGCGCGGACTGCTGCAGGTCGGACTGCCGGTGCTGGAGGGCGCGTTGGAGCGGTCGGTCGCGCTCGCCGCCGCGATGGACTCGCGCGGCTACGGCCGTACCGCTCGGGTCCCGGCCCGGGTCCGCCGTACGACCGCCGCGCTCACCCTGGGCGGGCTGCTCGGCGTCTGCGCGGGAACGTACGGCGTGCTGACCGCCGAGGGCGGCACCTACGGCCTGCCCGTCCTGTTCACCGGACTGGTGGCCGCGCTCACGGGCCTGCGGCTGGGCGGCCGGCGCTCGCCGCGCACCCGCTACCGGCCGGACGCGTGGGGCGTGCGCGCCTGGCTGGTGGCCGGCTCCGGGACCGCCGTCGCCGTGCTGCTGATCGTCCTCGCCGCGTACGACTCCGCCGCCCTGCGCCCCGGCGTCGTCCCCCTCGCCGCCCCGGACCTCCCCCTCCGCCCGGCCGCCGCGATCCTGCTGGGCCTGGTTCCCGCGTTCGCCGTGCCCGCCCCGCCGAGGCCCGCCCGGCCCGGCTCCCCGCCGACGGCCGTCCCACCGACCGACGTTCCACCGACCGCCGTTCCATCAACCCCCGTTCCACCGACGAAGGAACCCGCGTGATCCGCTTCGAGGATGTCTCCGTGACGTACGACGGAGCGGCCGAACCCACCGTCAGGGGAGTCGACTTCGAGGTCCCTGAGGGTGAACTCGTGCTGCTCGTCGGACCGTCGGGGGTGGGCAAGTCGACGGTCCTCGGCGCGGTGAGCGGGCTCGTGCCGCACTTCACCGGCGGCACCCTGCGCGGCCGGGTCACGGTGGCCGGGCGGGACACCCGCACGCACAGGCCGCGTGAACTCGCCGACGTGGTCGGCACGGTGGGGCAGGACCCGCTGTCGCACTTCGTGACCGACACCGTCGAGGACGAACTCGCCTACGGCATGGAGTCGTTGGGGCTCGCTCCGGAGGTGATGCGGCGACGGGTGGAGGAGACGCTCGATCTGCTGGGCCTCGCCGGTCTCCGCGACCGTCCCCTCGCCACGCTCTCCGGCGGTCAGCAGCAGCGGGTCGCCATCGGGTCGGTCCTCACCCCGCACCCTCGGGTGCTCGTCCT
This sequence comes from Streptomyces bottropensis ATCC 25435, assembly GCF_000383595.1. Classification (NCBI taxonomy): domain Bacteria; kingdom Bacillati; phylum Actinomycetota; class Actinomycetes; order Kitasatosporales; family Streptomycetaceae; genus Streptomyces; species Streptomyces bottropensis. The sequence continues at coordinate 6,952,683 of NZ_KB911581.1, forward strand.
CGACGAGCCGACCTCCGCGCTGGACCCGGCCGCCGCCGAGGAGGTCCTCGCCGTGCTCCAGCGGCTCGTCCACGACCTCGGCACGACCGTCCTCATGGCCGAGCACCGCCTGGAGCGCGTCATCCAGTACGCCGGCCGGGTCGCGCTCCTCCCGGCCCCCGGCGCCCCGCCGGTCCTCGGCACCCCGGCCGAGGTGATGGCCGCCTCCCCGGTGGCTCCGCCGGTGGTCGAGCTCGGGCGACTGGCGGGCTGGTCCCCGCTGCCGCTGACGGTGCGGGACGCACGCCGCCGGGCGGGCCCCCTGCGGGATCGCCTCGCGGCGCACACCCCGGATGCCCCCCGCACCCTGGAGAGGCGCGGGGACCTGCGCGAGGGCCTGCGCGGAGACCTGCGCGAGGGACCACGAAGCACCGGCACCCCGCGCCCAGCGGAAGCCCCCGCTCCCCCCCCGGCCCGCCCCTCCCCCTGGTTCTCCCCCCGCTTCTCCTCCCGTTTCTCCCTCCGCTCCCTCTCCCTCCTCCGGCGCCGCCTCGACAGGCGCCCCACCCCTCCGACCGCCTCTCCGCCCGCCGAACCGGCGGTCCTCGCGGCCCTCGATGTCCACCGCGGCCACGTCCACGCCCTCACCCATGTCGACCTCACGGTCACCCCCGGCGAGACGATCGCGCTCATGGGCCGCAACGGCGCCGGAAAGTCCACACTGCTCGCGGCACTGGTCGGGCTGGTGGAACCGGCGGCCGGTTCGGTGCGCGTGGGCGGGCTGGTCCCGCACCGGACGGCGCCCGGAGATCTCGTACGCCGGGTCGGGCTCGTGCCGCAGGAGCCCCGCGATCTCCTCTACACCGACACGGTCGCGGCGGAGTGCGCGGCGGCCGACCGGGACGCGGGGGCGGAGCCGGGCACGTGCCGGGGGCTCGTCTCGGAGCTGCTGCCCGGGGTCGGGGACGGCACGCACCCCCGGGATCTGTCGGAGGGGCAGCGGCTGGCCCTCGCGCTCGCGGTCGTCCTCACGGCCCGCCCGCCGCTGCTGCTCCTCGACGAGCCGACCCGGGGCCTCGACTACGCGGCCAAGTCCCGCCTGGTCACGACCCTGCGTACGCTCGCCGCGGCCGGCCACGCGATCGTCCTGGCCACCCACGACGTGGAACTGGCCGCCGAGCTGGCCCATCGCGTCGTGATCCTCGCCGACGGCGAGATCGTGGCCGACGGGCCGACCCCCGAGGTGGTGGTCGGCTCCCCCTCCTTCGCCCCTCAGGTCACGAAGATCCTCGCGCCCCAGAGGTGGCTGACCACGGCGCAGGTACGAGGCGCCCTGCGGGCGGCGGACCCGGATCCCGGGCCGGACCCGGACCCGGACCCGGCCCGGGAAGTGCGGCAGGCCGTCGCCGCACCGGAGACCCTCGCCGCGCCCGGGGCCCCCTCCCCGCCCCACCCCGAGGAACAGCCATGAGCGACCCCTCCCCCGCGCTCCCCCGCCGACGCCCCCGTCCCGTCCCCCTCTCGCCCCGCACCGTCGCCGCCCTCCTCCTCGTCGGCCTCGTCGGCGCGGCGGCCTTCGGCTGGCCCTTCCTCGCGGACCCCGGCTCGCAGGTCACCGCGCACGCGCGGGACGCGCCCTGGTTGTTCGCGGGACTGCTCGTGCTGCTGGTCGGTGTAGTCGGCGCGACACTGTCGGAGGCGGGGCTGGGCGCGAAGGCGGTGGCGATGCTGGGGGTGCTCGCGGCGACCGGTGCCGCGCTGCGCCCCATCGGGGCCGGAACCGCCGGCATCGAGCCCATGTTCTTCCTCCTGGTGCTCAGCGGCCGGGTGCTCGGCCCCGGCTTCGGCTTCACCCTCGGCGCGGTGACGATGTTCTCGTCCGCGCTGCTCACGGGTGGTGTGGGGCCGTGGATGCCGTTCCAGATGCTGGCGATGGGATGGTTCGCGATGGGTGCCGGGCTGCTGCCGGGCGCGCACCGCCTGCGCGGCCGCGGCGAACTGGCGCTGCTCGCCGCCTACGGCTTCGTCGCCGCCTTCGCCTACGGCACGGTCATGAACCTCTACGGCTGGCCCTTCATCGACACGCTCGCCTCGGACATCGCCTTCGACGCGTCGGCGGCCCCGGCCGCGAACCTCGCCCGTTTCGTCGCGTACTGCCTGGCCACGTCCCCCGGCTGGGATCTGGGCCGTGCGGTCGTCACCGTCGTTCTGACCCTCACCCTCGGCACCCCGCTCCTGAAGGCGCTGCGCCGGGCCACCCGCAGGGCCGCCTTCGAGAGCGCCGTCACCTTCGACCCGCCCTCGCGGTGAACCCCCTGTGAGACCCCGGCCACCGTGCGTCGCGTGAGCCGTGAACCACCCCACAGGACCCACATCACATACGAACCGGGGTCGTAGATCGAAGCGCGTGGCATGCGCATGAAGAAACCCGCGCCGACCTGCGCATTGAGAGCCACGTCACAGAGACGACTTCGGACGCGGATACGACCACAACTAGCAAAAGGGGTCATTGCGGACGGCCGCCCGGACTGTTTCTCTGGAGGAGTCGCACGGCGCCGACGAGCCCACCCGGGCCTCGGCGCCGACGTACGCCCCCACCGCACACCCACGTGGTGAAGGCATGCCCGCGACGGCCCAGTCCCCGTAGAAAAGGATCCCCGTGACCCGCTCCGCTCTCCGCCGCATCGCCTCCCCGAAGAAGGCCCTCGCCGGTGTCACCCTGGCCGCTGCCGCCACCGGTGCCCTGCTCGTCGCCGCGCCCGCCCAGGCCGCGTCGGAGGCCTCTCAGGCGCAGGCTGTCGCGAAGAAGATGATCGCGGACTCGGCCCAGTACACGTGCTTCTCCCACATCGTCGACCACGAGAGCGACTGGAACATCCACGCGACGAACTCGTCCTCCGGCGCCTACGGCCTGGTCCAGGCCCTTCCCGGCTCGAAGATGTCCTCCGCGGGTTCCGACTGGAAGAACAGCGCCGCCACCCAGATCAAGTGGGGCGTGGACTACATGAAGGACCGCTACGGCAGCCCCTGCGGCGCGTGGAACTTCTGGCAGGCCAACAACTGGTACTGATCCGGCGCGCCCGGCACCGCACCCCCGCACGACCAGCACCACCGGCACCACCGGCACCACCACCCAGAGCGAAGGCGGCGGCCCCCGATCCCCGGGGCCGCCGCCTTCTTCGTCGTCCCCGTCCCGGATGCGGTGGCCATGACCGGGGCGGAGAATGGAACAAGTCCCTGAACTCCCTCCCCCGCCACGCGCATCGGGAGCCGTGATGGACCGAACGGAACTCTTGACGGTGTTCTACGGGGAGGGACCCGTCCCTGTTCTCTGGGCGACCGACTGTCCCGTGCACTTCGACGTGTGGCTGGCGTTCGCAGAGTCTCCCCCGCCCCCGCCGCCGCCCACGCCGGCAACACCGCCGTCGTCGCAACCACCGTCGTCGTACCGGCAGGATCTGATCCTCGCCGTGCGTGAGGAGTACGGCGTCGAGCGGGCCCTCGAACGGCTGCGGGAGCTGCGGTTGACGGACGCGTGCCGGCCGGTCGCGGCCGGGAGCTTCGTCGTGGCACAGGTGACGCTGGAGGAGCTGGTGACGGCGTTGCTGCCGCTGACCAGTCTCGCGGGGGTGGTGCGGGTCGCCCACGAACTCGCCGTCGCGAGCGGGGCGGAAGGGATCGAGGCGGCACTCGCGGGGCACATCCGGGCGCCGGCGACCAGCGAGATCCACGACAACATGCAGCGCCGGCAGGAACGCGGCCGGCAACTCACCTGGTTCCTCAACCTGCTGGCCCACGTCGTGGCGGAGGCCGGCCCGCGCGCCGGCGAACAGGACGTGACCTGCACCCTCGTGCGGATGCTGGCCGAGTCCGCCCCGGACGCGTACCCGGTGCGCGGCGCCCACAGCCCCGTCGGGCAGGTCGTCGACCGGCGGCTGAAGTACCCCATCGTCTCCGTGACGACGAACCGCCGGGCGACCCACGCGGTCGTACGGTCCCGGCGGACCATCAAGGCCGACGCCGCCGAGCAGGTGTTCTCGGTGGACAGTGCCTCCATCGGCTGGGCCGTCGTGGACAGCGGCATCGACGCGCGGCACTCGGCGTTCCACGAGTGGGACACCACCGTCTCGCCGCCGCGCCGGCTGGAGTCGCGCATCGCCCGCTCCTTCGACTTCACCTGCGTACGGGCGAAGCTCCCCGACCACGCGCTGGTCAACGGCCTGGTGAACTGGTCGGCGGCGCTGCCGTCCGTCGAGACGGCCCCGGCCTCCGGCCCGCCCGCGCCGGGGCAGGCGGACCCGTACGTACCGCCCGCCGACCAGCACGGCACGCACATCGCCGGGATCATCGGCGGGTGGTGGCCGGAGCTGGAGTTCCGGGGCATCTGTCCGCGCATCCGGTTGTACGACTTCCGGGTGCTGAACGACGACGGCGAGGGGGACGAGTTCTCCATCGTCACCGCGCTGCAGGCGATCCGGCACATCAACGAGCAGGCCGGACGGTTCGTCATCGCCGGGGTCAACCTCAGCCTGTCGGTGCCGCACGACGTCGCCACCCACTCCACCGGGTGGACACCGGTGTGCGTCGAGTGCGACCGGCTGTCCCGGTCCGGGGTGGTGGTCGTGACGGCGGCCGGGAACGCCGGCTTCACCGGGGCCGTACGCACCCTCGGCTCCGGCTTCCACGACATCAGCATCTCCGATCCCGGCAACGCGGAGTCGGTCATCACGGTCGGCTCCACCCACCGCAGCAATCCCCACCGCCACGGCGTCAGTTACTTCTCCAGCCGTGGCCCCACCGGAGACGGGCGGCCCAAGCCCGACCTGGTGGCGCCGGGTGAGGACATCGACGGACCGATTCCCGGGGAGGGCATCGCCGCCATGCACGGCACCAGCCAGGCGGCGGCACACGTCAGCGGGGCCGCGGCCATGCTGCTGGCCCGCTACCGCGAGTTGCTCGGCCGCCCCGAGCGCGTGAAGGAGATCCTCTGCGCGACGGCGACCGACCTCGCCCGAGAACGCGACTTCCAGGGCCATGGGCTCGTCGACGTACTGCGTGCCATGCAGTCCGTGTGACGGCCGAGCACCGGTCCGGCGAGGCAGGCGACCATGCTGACCTTCGATTTCCTCGACGCCCGCCACGGCGACTGCTTCCTCGTGCGCTGGGACGCGGACCACGACGGACACGCCCCGCCGGGCGCGCCGGGCCCGGGCGACGAGCGCGTGATGCTCGTCGACGGCGGCCCCGCCGGCGTGTACCGGGCCTCCCTCCAGGGCCGGTTGCACCGGCTCACCGGCCCGAACGGTGGCCCCGCGCCCGGCCCCCCGCCGAGCGACACCCCTCCCCACCTCGACGTCGTCTGCCTCTCCCATGTCGACGACGACCACGCGGGCGGGCTCGTACGTCTCTTCCGGGACATGCGCCAGGCCCAGCAGGACGGGGAGGCCCTGCCGTACGAGGTGGACGCGCTGTGGTTCAACTCGGTGGAGGAGCTGGTCGACCAGCGGGCCCCGGGCCTGAGCGCCTCCGTGCATCCGCTCCTCGAACGCGCGGCCGCCTCCGACACGGCGGTCACCGCCAGCTACAACCAGGGCCGCGACATCCGCAACGCGGCCGCCGCCCTGCGCCTGGAGGGCAACGCCCCCTTCCGGGGCCCCCTCACCGAGGGGGCCGAGGCGACCCTGCACGACCTGGACGTCACGGTCGTCGCGCCGGACGAGGGCGCGCTGGCCGAGCTGGCGGAGAGGTGGCGCGAGGCGAAGCGGCGCGGCGACCCGGAGGTCATCTCGGCGGCGTACGCGGACGATTCGGTGCCGAACCTCTCCAGCATCGTGCTGCTCCTGCGGCACGCGGACGGCACCGCGCTGCTCACCGGCGACGCCCGCGGGGACCACGTCCTCGCCGGACTGCGCGCCCTCGACCTGCTCGACGACGCCGCCCCGCTCCACGTGGACCTGCTGAAGCTCCCGCACCACGGCAGCGACCGGAACGTGGAGCCCGGCTTCTTCGAACGGATCCGGGCCGACCACTACGTCGTCTCGGCCGACGGCGTCCGCCACCACCACCCGGGCGAGGACACCCTGCGATGGCTCGTCGAGTCCCGCGCGCCCGAGGACGAGTACGTCGTCCACCTCACCAACCACATCCCCTTCGCCGAGGAGGCGCTGGCGCGGCTGCGCACGGACAGGGCCTTCGAGGTCGATGTCAGGGGGCCCGCCGACCAGGCGCTCGTCATCACGATCGGAGACCGGCCATGACCAAGTCCCGGCGCGCGCAGGACACGTTCACCCGACCTGCCCCGGACCCCGCCCCACCGCTCGCCGACCCCTCCCGCGAGAGGCACACCGGCCCGCCCGACGGCCCGGCGTGGGCCGTCGACTCCCCCGCCCTCGGCACCGGCCTGACCGTCCGGCCCTGCGGCGATCCGCTCCGCCCGGCCGAACCGCCGCCCGCCGCCGGCATCCCGGTCGCCCTCGCCCTCTCCGGCGGAGGCTTCCGCGCCACGCTCTCCGCCCTGGGCTTCGTCCGTCTGCTGGCCGGCACCGGACTGCTCCGTCACCTGCGCTACTCGTCGTCCGTGTCCGGCGGCTCGCTGGCGAACGGATGCCTGGCCACCGCCTGGCCGGCGCTGCGCGAACGGGACTTCACCCCGCAGGCCGTGGACGAGCTGGTGATCGCACCGTTCGTCGACCGCGTCTCCTCCCACTCCCTGAAGCGGACGCTCCTGCGCGACATCTGGCGCACCCTCGGCCCCACCACCCGCACGGACCTGCTGGCCCGCCGCCTCGACGACTGGCTCTACGACGGGACCGAGCTGGAGAACCTGGATCCCCAGGTCCGCTGGATCGTCAACGCCGCCAACCAGACCACCGGCGTCCGCTTCACCTTCGAACGCGACGTGTACGGCGACTACTCCATCGGCCTCGCCCGCACGAACGGCACGGGCCTGCGCCTCAGTCGGGCCGTCTCGGCCTCGGCGGCCGTCCCCGGCGCCTTCCCGCCCGTGGTCCTCGACGCCTCCCCCTTCCCCTGCGCCACGCACCGCCCCGCCCTGCTGGACGGCGGTACGTACGACAACACCGGCCTCGAAGCCATCGACAGCGACACCTACCGGCACACGTTCCTGTGCGCGCTCAACGCGGGGGGCCTGCTGCGTCCCGGCGTGTACGGCCGTGTCCCGGTGATCCGGGACCTCGCGCGAGCCAACTCCCTCCTCTACCGCCAGAGCACGTCCCTGCGCACCCGGGCCACCGTCGAACGCTTCCGGCGCGCCGCGGCACTCGGCCCCGTCGGCGAACTCCCGCCCGGGGCCCGTCGGGGCATCCTGGTCCAGCTCGCCACCGACTTCCCGGCCGCGGACCCGCTTCCCCGCACCTGGCGCGCGACCTTCCCCGAACACCGCACGCACGACGGCCGCGACCTCGCCCTGGTCCCCACCGTCTTCGACCGTCTCAGCCCGTCGCTGTGCCGGGCCCTGGTCCACCGGGGCTGGTGGCTCGGCGGCGCCGCCCTCGCCGCCCACCACCCCGAACTGCTCCCCTCCGACCTGACGACCCTCGACCCGCCGGAACCGTGAGCGTCACCGACGGCCACGGTCACGGCCCCGCCCCCGCCTTCAGCAGACCCGGCCCGGTTCCCCGTCCGGCAGATACAGCGCCCGTTCCTGCTGGGTGAGGTCGCGGTGGATCGCTCGGCAGATGCCGGTGACCGCCTCGGCCGGGAGCGGCAGGTCCGCGTCCCACAGGCTCAGACGATCGCGGTGGTCACCGACCGCGAGGGTGCGGCCGTCGGGGCTGAACGCCAGCCTCGCCGCGCCGTCCACGCCGGGAAAGCTCGCGCGCGCGTACCGCGTGGCGGTGTCCCACAGCCGTACCGCGCTGCCGCCGGCCGTGGCGAGGGTGCGGCCGTCGGGGCTGAACGCCAGCTCGACGGGCCCCTCCGTGAGGCTGACGGTGAGCGTGGCGTCGAGGTGTCCCGTGTCGGTGTTCCACAGCCGTACCGTCCCGTCGGACTCGGCGGAGGCGAGAGTGCGGCCGTCGGGGCTGAACGCCATCGACTCCACCTGCCGGTAGAACAGGGGGAGGTCGCCCCTCGCCCCCTTCGGCGACGCGCTCCCCTCGGGTTCGCTGAGCGTGGACCGCACCCGCCCGGTGACGGGATCGCGGAGCCGGATGTCCCGGTTCCGGCCCCCGGTGGTGGCGAAGAACTCGCCCGTGGGGCTGTACGCCACCGGAGAGCCCTCCTCGGCCTTGGGGAGTTCGACGCGGGGCCGCCCGGTGCGGGCGTCCCACAGCACGAGGCCGTCGCCCACCGTGACCAGCGTCTTTCCGTCGGGGCTGAACGCCATCCCGTTGACGAAACGGACGGGCAGGGTGGTCCGGGGCCGCCGGGTGGCGACGTCCCACAGCTGTCCTCGCGGGCTGTCGCTGATGGCCAGGGTTCTGCCGTCGGGGCTGAACAGGACCGATCCTCCGCCGGTCAGCCCGTCGGCAAGGGTCGCTCGCGCACGGCGGGTGGCCGTGTCCCACAGCCGGACCACCCCGTCGGTCCCCGCGTCACGGGCGGACATCCGGACACTGCTGGTGGCGATGGTCTCGCCGTCGGGGCTGAAGGCCACCGACTGCAGATCTCCGCCGGGCACGTCCAGCGTGGCGCGGGGGCGGTTCGTGCCCACCTTCCACAGCCGGACTCCGGCATCGCCGCCGCCGGAGCCGTGGGCCTCGTCGCCCGTGGCCAGTTCCGTGCCGTCCGGGCTGAACGCCACCGACATCACGGGGCTGGTGTGGCCGGTGAGGGTGGTGGCGGCGCGGCCGGTGGCGAGGTCCCACAGGCGTACCGTGCCGTCGTAGCTGCCGGCGGCCAGGGTCCTGCCGTCCGGGGCGAACGCCATGGACTCCACGCGGCTGCTGGCGCTGGTGAGGGTGGTCCGCCGCCTGCCGTCGGCCGTGTTCCACAGGTGGACGGTGCCGTCCTCGGTGCCGGTGGCGAGAGTCCTGCCGTCGCGGCTGAAGGCCAGTGAACTGACCACTCCCGTACGACTCCTGAGGGTGAACAGCATGCGCCCGGTGGCCAGGTCCCACAGCTGCGCGGTGTGGTCCCGGGTGCTGGTGGCGAGGGTGCGCCCGTCGGGGCCGAACGCCACCGCCATCTCCAGGCCGGTGGGGCCCCTGAGGGTGGTCGTGACGCGGCCGCCGGCCACGTCCAGCACCTGCCCGCTCTCCGTGACGGCCAGCGCGCGCCCGTCGCGGTCGAAGCCCACCGCCGCCATGTTGTCGTCGTCGGGTTCACGGACGGCGACCGAGGCCCGGACGCGCCCGGTGTCCGGGTCCCACAGTCGCGCGTCGTCGTTGCCGCTGGTGGCGATGGTCCTGCCGTCCGGGCCGAAGGCGAGGGTGCGTACGAAAGCGGGGTCGTCCTTGTCCTCGGGGCCGGCGAGCACCTTCCGGGTACGGCCGGTCGCCGGGTCCCACAGCCGTACCGTGCCGTCGAACCCGCCGCCGGCGAGGGTCTTCCCGTCGGGGCCGTAGGCCAGGGTCGACACGGTCGAGGTGTGTCCGGTCAGCCGGTGCTCCAGCGGGACGGCCGCGGCCGCGTACAGGCTCCGGGTGGCCTCGCGGGTGGGGCTGGTCCGGTAGGCCTTGATGGCCAGGAGCGAGGCGAGATCGGTGTCGCTCTCCAGCAGCGCGGCGGACTGGGCGGCCAACTGACGTGAGAGTCCGTCGCGTTGGGCGTCCAGGGCGCTCTGCCGCTGCCAGTAGGCGACGGCCGTCGCGGTGAGCGCGAGGGCGAGGAGACAGGCGAGGGAGCCGACGAGGACGCGCAGACGGCGGGTGGTCCGGGCGCGGGCGCGTTCCTCCTGGTCGAGGGCGGAGATGCCGGCGGTGAGGAACGCGGCCTCCCGGGCGGTCAGTTCGTCGGTGTGGCGCGGCCCCCCGAAGTACTCCCGTGCCGTGGCGAGCCGGCTTCCCCGGTACAGCGCGCCCGCGTCGCGGCCCAGCTCCTCCCAGGCGCGGGCTGCCTCGGTCAGCTGCCGGTGGGCGCGCAGGCGGTCCCGGTCCTCCTCGATCCAGCCGCGCAGCCGGGGCCAGGCCGTGATGAGCGCCTCGTGGGCGAGGTCGACGCTCGGGCCGTCGAGGGTGAGGAGGCGGGCCCCGGCCAGGGACTCCAGGACCCGGGCGACCTCCACCCGGCCGGTGCCCGTGGTCTCCAGCTCGGCCCGGTCGGCGGGCCTGCGGGTGTCGGGTGTGCCGTCGCCGGGGGAGATCAGCCGCAGGAGCACCCGGCGGGCCGTCACCGCCTCGCCCTCGGTGAACCGGCCGTACGCGTCCTCGGCCGTCTTGGCGATGGCCCCGTCCAGCCCGCCGGCCGCCTCGTACCCGGCGAGGGTCAGCGTCTTGCCCCTCCGGCGACGCCATGTCTCCAGCAGGACGTGCGAGAGCAGCGGCAGACCGCCGGGCGCGTCGGTGATCTCCTCGACCAGCCGTGTGGTCAGTGCCCGTTCCACGGTCAGTCCGGCGGCCGCGGCGGGCTTGACGACGACCTCGCGCAGCTCCGCCGGACTCATCGGCCCGGCCAGCAGGTTGGCGTCCCCGAGCGCCCCGGCCAGTTCACGGTGTTCGGCGCAGCGGCCGTAGAAGTCCGCGCGCACGGCGACCAGGACCCGCAGCCGGCTCTCCGGGTCGCGTGCCGTCAGCAACAGGTCGATGAACCGCGTCCGCTCGGCCACGTCGTGGCAGAGGGTGAAGACCTCCTCGAACTGGTCGACGACGACGAGGGTGTCGCCGCCGGTGCCGTCGCCGGGCGCGATCGCCTCCCGCAGCAGTTCACGGGTGCGGGCCAGTTGGTCGCCGGGGGTCAGGATCCGGATCCCGGACAGCCGCGGGCCCGGTTCCGGGTGTTCCGGGGATTCCCGCGGCTCCGGCGACTCCCGCGCCTCCCGGAGTACGGGTATCAGGCCGGCGCGCAGCAGGGAGGACTTGCCGATCCCCGACGGACCGAAGACCGCCGCGAACCTTCGGCGGCGCAGCAGCCCGGCCAGCTCGGCGGTGAGGCGGTCCCGGCCGAAGAAGAGTCCGCTGTCGTCGGTCTCGAACCGGGCCAGCCCCCGGTACGGCGGCCGCGCGTCCCCGCCGTCGCTCTCCGGGTCGAAGGCGGCGGCCTCCTCGACCGCCTGGTGCCAGCGGCTCTCCCACTGCGCCGGGTCGCCTCCGCAGGCCCGGGCGAAGGCCAGGGCCACCGCCAGCGTGGGCAGCTGCTCGCCGCCGGCGGCCTGGGAGAGGGTGGTGATCGAGTAGCCCGCCCGCTCGGCCATCGCCCGGTAGGTGAGGCCGCCCGCCTCGGTCCGCAGCTTCCGCAACTCGAACGCGAACCGCTGCACCGGCCCGGCCCCCGGATCGACCGGCACCTCACGACGACCCGCCACCGTGCTGAATCCCCTCTCGCACCCGTACTGTCCCGGACATCCCACCGTACGCATCCGGCCACCTAAGCGGAGAGATCGCGTCCGGCCATTGTTTGGCAGGCCCGACCCCCCTGCCTGACAATGCGCGACCCGCTGGAATAGGTGTTGCGGGCGGTACGGCCACGGGGGACATGCCGCCCACGGGGGAACGGGGCGGCACGACCGGCCGCCACGGGGGAAAGAGGCGGCACGGGGGACTTGCCGCACGGGGGAAGGGCCCTGCTGGTCGCGGGACGACCAGCAGGGCCACCTCTGTCCTCGGGCCCACCGGACAGCTGGACGGCTGGACGGCGAGGAGCGACAGCCGGGCGGGGCACGGACCCACCGCCGGGCGGGGCACGGGCCGTCGGTCCGAGGGCCCCGGCCGACCGACCGAGGGCAACGACCCGCGACCGGAACCGGCGAGCGCCGGACGGCCACGGGCCGACAAGAGGACGGCTTCCGCCTCACAACCGCGGGCAGCCGACGCGAAGCCGTACGGCCGTCGGCAACCGGGCGGCGGCCACGAGGCGTCGACCGTCCCGCATCAGCCGTCACGCATACGTCACGCATCAGCCGTCACGTATCGGCCGCAGGATCCGGCCGGGAGCCGCGGGGCGGCACGCCGGCCATCGGCGACAGGGCACCAGCGGTGCACAGGGCGCGGCGGACGGAAGCGGCGGAGCCCCCTCCGTGCCTCCCAGCCCGTCACCCCGCACACCACCTCACCTCACAACCGCTGGATGATCGTCCCCGTCGCCAGCCCTCCACCCGCGCACATCGTCACCAGCGCGAACTCCTTGTCCGTCCGCTCCAGTTCGTGCAGGGCGGTGGTGATGAGCCGGGCGCCCGTCGCGCCCACCGGGTGCCCGAGGGCGATCGCCCCGCCGTTGACGTTCACCTTCGTCAGGTCCTGGTCGAAGACCCGCGCCCAGCTCAGCACCACCGACGCGAAGGCCTCGTTGATCTCGACCAGGTCGATGTCCTTGAGGGACATCCCCGCCTTCCCCAGCACCGCCTTGGTCGCGTCGATCGGCCCGTCGAGGTGGAAGTGGGGGTCGGAGCCGACCAGCGCCTGGGCGACGATCCGCGCCCGGGGCCGCAGCTTCAGCGCACGCGCCATCCGCTTCGACGCCCACATGATGGCCGCCGCGCCGTCGCTGATCTGGGAGGAGTTGCCCGCCGTGTGGACCGCCGTCGGCATGATCGGTTTCAGTCGGGCCAGTGCTTCCGCCGACGTGTCCCGCAGTCCCTCGTCGTGATCGACGAGCCGCCACATGCCCTGCCCGGCCCCCTGCTCCGCCTCGGTCGTCGGCACCTGGACGGCGAACGTCTCCTTCTTGAACCGCTCCTCGGCCCACGCGGCGGCGGCCCGTTCCTGGGAGAGCAGCCCGAGCCCGTCCACGTCCTGCCGGGTGAGCCCCCGGTGCCGCGCGATCCGCTCCGCCGCCTCGAACTGGTTGGGCAGGTCGACGTTCCACTCCTCCGGAAACGGCTTGCCGGGCCCGTGCTTGGAGCCCGACCCGAGCGGCACCCGGGACATGGCCTCGACCCCGCAGCTGATGCCGACGTCGATGACACCGGCGGCGACCATGTTGGCCACCATGTGCGAGGCCTGCTGCGAGGAGCCGCACTGGCAGTCGACGGTGGTCGCTGCCGTCTCGTACGGCAGGCCCATGGTCAGCCAGGCCGTGCGCGCGGGGTTCATGGACTGCTCGCCGGCGTGGGTCACCGTGCCGCCGACGATCTGCTCGACGCAGTCGGCGGGGATGCCGGTGCGGCCGAGGAGTTCACGGTAGGTCTCGCCCAGCAGGTAGGCGGGGTGCAGGTTGGCGAGCGCGCCGCCGCGCCTGCCGATGGGAGTGCGTACGGCTTCGACGATCACGGGTTCCGCGGCCATGGGGATTCCTCTCAACGGTTACCCGCGCGGCGCGGGGCGTCCCGGCCCGGCCCGCCACGCAGAACTAGTACGCGTTCTAGTTCTCCTCAGCAGTCTGCTGAGCGCGACTCCGGGACCGCAAGGGGCGTGCGGCAACTGAAAAGCCGACCGAAAGCCCCGCACCCCTTGCTTGTTCTAGAACCCGTTACTACGGTCACCGCAATTCCCTCTGTCTGATGCTCCGTCAGGAGTGGCCGATGCCCTGTCCAGCGCTGCCCGACGGGTTCGACTTCACCGACCCCGACCTGCTGCACCACCGTGTCCCCCTCCCGGAGTTCGCCGAACTGCGCCGCACGGAACCGGTCCACTGGATCCCGCAGGCACCAGGCATCGCGGGCTTCGCGGACGAGGGCTACTGGGCCGTCACCCGGCACGCGGACGTCAAGTACGTCTCCACGCACCCGGAGTTGTTCTCCTCGACGGTCAACACCGCGATCATCCGCTTCAACGACCACATCGAGCGCGACGCGATCGACGCCCAGCGGCTGATCCTGCTCAACATGGACCCGCCGGAGCACACCCGGGTCCGCCAGATCGTGCAGCGCGTCTTCACCCCGCGGGCGATCCGCGCGCTGGAGGACAACCTGCGCCACCGCGCCCTCACCATCGCCCGGGAGGCGAGCGCCCACGCCGGGCCCTTCGACTTCGTCACCGAGGTCGCCTGCGAACTCCCGCTGCAGGCCATCGCCGAGCTGATCGGCATCCCGCAGGAGGACCGCATCCGGATCTTCGAGTGGTCGAACCGGATGATCTCCTACGACGACCCGGAGTACGCGATCACCGAGGAGGTCGGGCAGCAGTCGGCGATGGAACTCATCGCCTACGCCATGAACATGGCCGCCGACCGCAAACAGTGCCCGGCGAAGGACATCGTCACCACGCTCGTGGCCGCCGAGGACGAGGGCAACCTAGCCTCCGACGAGTTCGGCTTCTTCGTGCTGATGCTGGCGGTCGCCGGCAACGAGACGACCCGCAACGCGATCACCCACGGCATGCACGCCTTCCTCACCCACCCCGATCAGTGGGACCTCTACAAACGCGAACGCCCGGCGACGGCGGCCGAGGAGATCGTCCGCTGGGCCGCACCGGTCAACTCCTTCCAGCGCACCGCCACCCAGGACCTCGAACTCGGCGGCAAGCAGATCAGGAAGGGGGACCGCGTCGGCATCTTCTACGCCTCCGCCAACCACGACCCGGACGTCTTCACCGACCCCGACTCCTTCGACATCACCCGTGACCCCAACCCCCACCTCGGTTTCGGCGGCGGAGGCCCGCACTTCTGCCTCGGCAAGTCCCTGGCCGTCCTGGAGATCGACCTGATCTTCAACGCGATCGCCGACGCGATGCCCGGCCTCCGGCTGGCCGGCGAGCCGAGCCGGCTGCGCTCGGCCTGGATCAACGGGGTCAAACACCTCCAGGTGACCACCGCCTGACCGCTCCACCCCCGCAAGTCTCGGGCCGACGGCCTCCCGGCGCCGTCGGCCCGTCCCGATGGAGGCAGGGGCGCAACCCCCCTACGCCCCGCCCCTGCCTCCGTCGTTCTGACGGGAGGCCGGCGACAGGCCGCGGTCCGCCGGCGGCGGCTCGCCCGGTTCTCCGGGCACCTGCCGGGGCCCGGTGGCCCTCGGTCCCGTCAGGAGGTACGTCAGGCCGAAGCCCGCGCCCACCACCGCCGCGCCGCCGACCGCGTCGAGGATCCAGTGGTTGCCCGTCGCCACGATCGCCAGACCCGTGAAGAAGGGATGCAGCAGGCCCAGCACCTTCATCCACATCCGGGGCGCGACCAGCGCGATCGTGAGCCCGCACCACAGCGACCAGCCGAAGTGCAGCGACGGCATCGCCGCGTACTGGTTGGTCAGTTCGGTCAGCCTGCCGTAGTCCGGCCGGGAGAAGTCCTGGACGCCGTTGATGGTGTCGATGATGCCGAGGCCGGGCATCAGGCGCGGCGGTGCCAGCGGGTAGAAGAAGAAGCCCACGAGCGCGAGGACCGTGGTGAAGCCGATGGCCGTGCGGGCCCAGCGGTAGTCGGCGGGGCGGCGCCAGTAGAGGACGCCGAGGACGGTCAGCGGGACCACGAAGTGGAACGACGTGTAGTAGAAGTCGAAGAAGTCCCGCAGCCGGTCGATCCCGACGACCGTGTGGTTGACCCAGTGCTCGATGTCGAGGAACAGGGCCTTCTCCACGGCGAGGACCTGCCCGGCGTGCTCCTCGGCGGCGGCCCGGCTGCCGGTGGCCTCCAACCGGGTGCGCTGGTAGGCGGCGTACGTGACGCGGATCAGCAGCAGTTCCAGGAGCAGGTTGGGACGGGTCGCCACCCGGCGCAGCAACGGCGCCCAGCTGAACCGGGTCTCCACCGCGGGGGCGTACTCCGTCGGGATCGGCGCCCGGTAGTACTCCGAGGTGCGGGACAGGAACGGCACGGCGAGCGCGGCGGCGAGCGCGGTCAGCAGGACGACGTTGTCACGCACCGGATGCAGGACGGCCCCGTTCGGCACCATCATCTTCGCGGGCAGCGTCGTCACCAGGACGACGGCGACCGGCCACACGTACCGTGACGAGGCCTTCCGGCCGACCCGGCCGACCGCCGCGAGCAGCACCCACAGCAGCTGGTGCTGCCAGGACGTCGGCGAGACGGCGACCACGACGCAGCCGGTCAGGGCGACCGCGAGCAGCAGCTGTCCGTCGCGGGCACAGTGGACGGCCCGGCGCAGGCCGAGTACGGCGACGGCGGCGGCCAGGGCGAGGAAGACGGCGATCTCCAGCGGGCCCGTGAGGCCCAGCCGGAGCAGCGCGCCGTGCAGGGACTGGTTGGCGAGGCCGTCCGCCCGGCCGCCGAGGCCGACGCCGGCGAGGTGGTGCACCCAGTAGGTGTACGAGTCGTGCGGCATCGCGGCCCAGGCGAGGGCGGTGGCCCCGGCGAACGTGATGCCGGTGCCCGCGGCGGCGCGCCTGCGGCCGGTGAACCACAGCAGCGGGACGAACAGCAGCACGGTCGGCTGGAAGGCGGCGGCGAGCCCGACGCAGACGCCGCTGACGCGCTCGCCCCGGACGACGAAGCAGCCCACGAGGACGAGCAGGACGGGGAGGACGCTGGTCTGGCCCAGGTGGAGCGTGTTGCGCACCGGCAGCGACAGCATCAGCAGGGTGACGGCGACGGGGGCCGCGAGCAGGGCCGTCCGGCGGGTGACGGGCCGGGGCAGGGCGCGGGCGGCGACGAGGCCGAGGGCGACGACCAGCAGGAGAGTGCCGAAGGTCCAGCCCCAGCCGAGGGCCTGTTCGGCCGTTCGGGTGAGGGGCTTGAGGACGAGGCCGGCTAACGGGGTGCCGGTGAACTGTGTCGAGTCGTAGAGGGAGCCGTTCACATGCAGGACGCCACCGGCCCCGACCCAGGTCTCCAGGTCCGTGAGCCGCTCACCCCTGGGTGTGCGCAGCACGACGGCGATCTGGCGCACCGCCAGGATCGTGGCGACCAGCCACAGCACGGCGCGTACCGTCACCAGCCGGCCCGCCGTCGGGCCCGCTCCGGCGGCACCGCCCGGTCCGCTCTGCTCCGTCGCCACGCGCTGTCGTCCTCCCGACCCGTCGACGTCCCCCGGCGAGGCTCGCACCGCCCCCGGGTAGGAGGCGGGCACCCCATCTCTTCACCTGAGAGTCGCCCCTGTTTTGTCCGGATGACGATAGTGCGCGCAGAGCCGCCCCCACGCCCAAGGGCGCGACGTGGATCACGGATGCACACCACGGGCGGGGTCGTGACAGGCCACTGACAAACACCTGAAAGCATGGCTGTCGGCATGAACGCACGGCAGCGCACGGCGGGGGGAGCACGGGGGATGAACGGTCGCGTACGGGGGCGCGGACGACTACTGGTCGTCGTACTCGTCCTGCTGGGCCTGCAGCTGGCGTCGCTCGTGGCACCGGCGTACGCCTGCGGCTGCGGTGCGATGGTGCCCGACGACCGGCGGAACGTGTACGTGAGCCGCGAGAGGTCCGTCGTGCGCTGGGACGGCCGCGAGGAACAGATCGTGATGAGCCTGACGGTCTCGGGTGACGCCCGCACGGCCGCCTGGATCATGCCGGTGCCGAACCGGGCGTCGGTGAGGCTCGGTGACGCGGCCGCCTTCGAGCGGCTCGACGAGGAGACGGCGCCCGTGTACGAGCGGCGGGAGTACTTCTGGCCGCGTTCGGGCGACTGGCCGTTCGACATGTTCGAGGGCGACGGCACGGCGGGGGACGCCGCGCCCCGGAGTCCCGGCGCCCCGGTGGACGTCGTCGGCCGTGAACGGCTCGGCCCGTTCGACGTGGCCCGGCTGACCGCCACCGACTCCGGCGCGCTCGGCGACTGGCTCGACGACAACGGCTTCGCTCTCCCGGACCGCCTGGACACGGCCCTGGAGCCGTACGTCCGACAGGAGTGGGAGTACGTGGCGGTCCGGCTGGCCCCCGAGGACACCGCCGCCGGTCTGCCGCTCACGGGCACGCTCGACCCGCTCCACCTCACCTTCGCCAGCGACGAGTTGGTCTACCCGATGCGTCTGTCGCGGCTGGCCGGCACCCCGCAGGCCCTCGACCTGTACGTGCTCGCCGGGCACCGGATGGAGCCCGGTTCCTCGATCGGCGGGGACGAGCCGGTGGTGACGTTCGCCGGGCGCCTCGGCAGGCAGGCAGGCCCGCTCGGCGATCTCACCGGGGGCGGTACGGACTTTCTCACCGCCGTCGAGCAGGACTTTCCTCGGCCGGAGCTGATCTCCGGCGATCACACGCTGCGGCGGGCCGCGGCCGACGACACCTATCGAAAGGTCATCCACGTGGACGAGATGTGGACCGTGTGGGGCATCCCCGGCTGGCTGGTGTCGTTCGGCATCGGCATCGCCGTGCTGGCGATCAAGGCGGTGGCCGTCGCGTTCGTGCTCCGACGCAACGCGAAGCGGCAACTGCCGCCCGTGCCGCCGCCGGGCGCGGCCCTGTACCCGCCGGGCGCCCACCCGCAGGCCGGCGCCCCCTACCCGCCGGGGGCGCCGGGGCCGTACCGGCCGGAGGCGCCCGCCGCCCCGGCCGACCCGAAGCTCGGACCCCGCCCGGGAGCGAACTCCGGACCGAACGGCTGAAACACGCCCCGGGAACCGCTGACAGGGAGGCCGCCCCGTGCCTATATTCATTAGCGCACCTACTTAGCTGATCTAAGTAACTGTCCTGATGAAAGGCGCGGGAGGCACAGCTTCATGAGCGAGTCGCGGACCTGGGACGACGTCGACGCCTACTTCACCACCCACCTCGCCCCGAACGACGACGTCCTGGAGGCGGCGCTGCGCGACAACGAGGCGGCCGGGCTCCCGGCCATCGACGTCGCCGCCAACCAGGGCAAGTTCCTTCATCTCCTGGCGCGGATCCAGGGTGCCCGCCGCATCCTGGAGATCGGCACCCTCGGCGGCTACAGCACCATCTGGCTGGCCCGGGCGCTGCCCGCCGACGGCCGGCTGATCTCCCTGGAGTACAGCGCCCGGCACGCGGAGGTCGCCTGCCGCAACATCGCGCGCGCCGGACTGGAGGGCATCGTCGAGGTACGGGTCGGCCCCGCCCTGGAGTCGCTGCCCAAGCTGACCGACGAGAACCCCGAGCCGTTCGACCTGGTCTTCGTCGACGCGGACAAGGCCAACAACCCGCACTACGTGGAGTGGGCCCTGCGCCTCACCCGGGCCGGCAGCGTCATCGTCGTCGACAACGTCGTACGCGGCGGCCGGGTCGCCGACGCCGGCAGCACCGAGCCGGACGTGCGCGGCACCCGGACCGCCATCGAACTCATCGCCACGCACCCGAGGTTGAGCGGCACGGCGATCCAGACGGTGGGCAGCAAGGGGTACGACGGGTTCGCGCTGGCCCGGGTGCTGGACTGACCTCGCCCGGGGTCCCCGTCAGGCCTCGTGGTAGAAGCCCACGTTGACGCTGCGGGGGCCCGTGCGGTCGTAGATGACGAGTTCGCCGGAGCTGCCGTGCGGGAGCTTCGCGGTGCCGCCGTACGGGAGCGGCGAGGGCTGGTGGCCGAGCAGGGTCAGCCGCACCTCGGAGGAGGGGTCGGCGTGCGAGCCCCGCAGCCAGGTGACCTGCCAGCTCCCGTCGGGGGCGCACAGGAACTCCAGGTGCACGCGGGAGACGAAGAGCCAGTCGTCCGGTGTCGCGAGCCGGCACACCGCCCGATCGCGGCCCACCCGGAGCACGCCGCCCGGCTCGCTGGGCGCGTCGGCCATCTGCATGCCGGCCGTCGCCCCGGCGTCCGCCTCGGAGACCGAGGCCATGGTGAGTTCGAGCACGTACCGCTCCTAACGGGTCAAACTCCGATTGTCGCTGCGCACGGCACGTTCGCGGTGCCGCCGCCGCATGATAATTCGCCGGATCGTCCTGTTGTGCGGGCTCCGGCACAATGGACGCATGACCGAGCGCAAGCCCCCTGGTGTCAGCTTCGAGTCCTTCGTCGACAAACAGATCCGCGACGCGGATGCACGCGGCGACTTCACGACCCTCCCCGGCGCCGGCCGCCCCCTGCCGGACGACAACACCACCTACGACGAACTCTGGTGGATCAAGCGGAAGATGGCCCGCGAGGGCCTCTCCGTGCTGCCCCCGACACTGGCCCTGCGCAAGGAGGCGGAGGACGCCCTCGCGACCGCCGCCGACGCCCCTTCCGAACACGCCGTCCGCAAGATCATCACCGAGATCAACACCAAGATCCGCGACATGATGTTCAAACCACCCCCGGGCCCACCGCTCGGCCTGAAGCCGTACGACGTGGAAGAGGTGGTACGGCAGTGGCGGGCGGGACGGGAGCGGCGCGAGGGGTGTGACCCGGCGAACGCCGGTGAGTGAGGTCCCGGCACGCGCCCACGCAGGAGGCCGCGCCCCGGTGCACGAACCGGGGCGCGGCCTCGTCTGTCGCTGTCCGCGGTGTTACAGCCGCAGCAGCCGTTCGGTCAGCTCCCGGTAGTCGCGCAGGGCGAGGCGGAGCTGTTCGGTGTCGGTGGAACCGCGGTCGGCCGCCGTGGTCTCCCAGGAGGTGCGCAGGGTGCGGCGGCGCTGGGTCATCGCGTCGGTGAAGCGGGCGGTGACCTCTTCGAGGACCTGGTCGGCCTCCTCGACGGCGGACCGGGGCTCGTCGACGAATCCGCCGACCGCGTGCTGCAGCCGCGCCGTCAGCTTGTCGGTCTCGTCGTGGGGCAGGAGATCGGCGCCCCCGGAGTGGGAGCCGCCGGGGGCGGCGCCCCCGGTGCGGTTCTCGCCGCGGTCGCGGCCGGGCTCGTCGTCGGCGCCCAGCTTCCGGCCGATACGGTCGTCGGTGCGGCCCTTGGTGGTGTCGTGCCCCGCGACGAGCGGGGCCCCGGTACCCGTGCCGGCCGCCGAGCCGGTCGCGTCGGCCGCCCGCGTGCCCGGCGCGGTCCCGTTGCCCCGGGCCCCCTCACGCCTGGTGTCCGTGCCCGGTGTCTCGCGCGTACCGCGTTCGCGGATGGCGTCGCTCCTGGTCATGTCGTCAGTCATCGTGTCCTCAACTCCCCTTCGCGTGGCGCCTGGTGAGCGCCCATGGCAGATGGGACCGGTGGTGGCCGTCACCGGCCGCTCCGTCGCGCTCGTCGTGCCGCACCGTGCCGTCGCGGTGGGCCGGGTCCTGTCGCCCGGCGGTGTCGTGCCGGTCCGCGCGCGCGTCCCGGCGGCCCGGTGTCACCAGGTCCTCGAACAGGGCGCGGGCCTCGATCATGGCCTCGCGCATCTCCTCGGTACCGGTACCGGGGCCGGCGCCGTCGGCGGTGCCGGCCTGGCCGTGGACGCCGTCGCCGGTGGTGTGCGCCGCGAGGTGCACCCGGCGGTAGCCGTGCACATGGTGGGCGTGGTGGACGGACAGCGCCTCCACCTGGGTCTCGTAGTGGCCGCCGTCCGGGAAGCCGCGCGCCGCGGCCACCTCGGAGAGCAGCCGGTCGGCCTCGGCGACCGCCTCACGGGGCGAATCGACGAAGCGTTCCTGGGCGGCCGCCCAGCGGGACTCGTAGCGTTCGCGCTCCGCGCTCGGCAGCGCACGCTTCTCCATCGAGCCGTGCCGCTTCACCCGCTCCGCGAGCTCCCGGGCGGCGGCCCGCTCGTCGCCGTCATGGCGGGTCACGGTCCGGTCGTACTCCGGTCCGAACCGCCGCTTCAGCGATCCGCCGCCACCCGTACCCGCACGGGCACGCCCGGCCAGGACGGCCGCCACAACGACCACGACCGCCACGATCACGATCAAAGCGATGATCAAGCCTGTGGACATGAATGCCTTCCAGAGTCCTCGGCCCGCCCGGGCGTCTCGCCCCATCGGGCCGTTTCGGACCGGGTTGCCCGAACCCGTTCGTTCAAACGGCAAGCGCGTGGGAGGCGGACATCGGCGTAAATCGTTTGCGGGTCACCCGCCCCCGCTTCCGACAATGACCGCCATGACCCACATCGCCCCCGTCCCCCACCTCGCCCACCCCGCTCGCACCGCCCCCACGCCGCCCGGCTGGTCCGTGGCCGAGGAGCCGTACGACTCCCCCGTCGCCGCCGCGCTCTGGCGGGCGTACTACACCGAGGTGAGCGACCGCTGGTACCTCCTGTACGAGGGGCACGCCACCGACCCGGACGAACTGGAGCGGGAGATCGCGGCGGACACCGGGGAGTATCTGGCGCCGCCGGGCGGGCTGCTGCTGGTGGCGCGCTACGGGGGCGAGCCGGCCGGGACGGCGGGGGTGCGGCTGACGGACACCGCGACGGCCGAGCTGAAGCGGGTGTTCCTGTTGCCGCAGGCGCGCGGCAGGGGCGGTGCCGCGCTCCTCGTGAACGCGGCCGAGGACGCGGCCCGCGCGCTCGGCGCCGAGCGGATCGTCCTCGACACCCGCGGCGACCTGGTCGAGGCCCGCGCGCTGTACGCCCGGCTGGGTTACGAGGAGAGCGCCCCGCACAACGACCAGGCGTACGCGGAGCACTGGTTCACGAAGACACTGACGTAGACGTGTCGGACGCGGGGGGCGGGGGCGGTGTGGGCGGCGTACCCGGGGCCGTCCCGCCCGACGGCCGTCGTGTGATCGACCCGCCGTCGTGCGGGCGTTCCGCGTCGGAGCCGCACAGCTCGGCGTTGAGTTCCCCGACGAGACGGACGAGGTCGGTGGGGCGGTCGGGCCCCCACCAGTCGCCGAGGAGTTCCGCGAGGGAGTCCTCGCGGGCCTGGGCGAGCCGGTCGGCGGCCTCATGGCCGGCGTCGGTGAGGACGAGGTCGATGCCGTCGCGGCGGGCGAGGCGGCGCCCCTCGACCTGCCGGGTCGCGGCCATGATCACATCGAGCGGGACGGTGCTGCGTTCCGCGAGCACGGCCGGTTCGGCCCAGCCGTACCGCCGGATCCGCAGCAGCAGCCAACTGGTGGCGGGCAGCAGGTCGTAGCCGGCCCGTGCGGTGATCTTCCGGTAGACCTCGCGGCGGCCCTCCCGCGACCCGAGCACCGACAGCGCCCGGCACACCTCGTCGTACGACGACCGCTCGACCGGGTTGCTGGCGAGCGTCTCCGTGGCGTCGGGCGCCGTCACGGAGGCCCGCAGCCGGTCCTCGCGCAGGAACCAGGCGAGGACGAAGCCGAGCAGGGCGACCGGAGCCGCGTAGACGAAGACGTCGGTGATGGAGGACGCGTACGCGTCGAGGACGGACGGGCGCAGCGCGGCCGGGAGTTCGGCGATCTCACGCGGGTCGGCCTTCAGCCCGTCCACGCTCACGCCGGACGGGAGCTGGGCCCCGTCGAGTGCGTCGGTGAGCTTCTCGCCGAGGTGCCCGGCGAAGACCGTGCCGAAGACGGCC
The DNA here is from genome assembly GCF_000383595.1 of Streptomyces bottropensis ATCC 25435. Lineage (NCBI taxonomy): Bacteria > Bacillati > Actinomycetota > Actinomycetes > Kitasatosporales > Streptomycetaceae > Streptomyces > Streptomyces bottropensis. The sequence goes on from NZ_KB911581.1 coordinate 6,975,876, forward strand.
ACGCCGAACGAGGCGCCGATGGAACGGAAGAAGGTCGCGCCGGAGGTGGCGACGCCGAGGTCCTCGTAGGGGACCGCGTTCTGCACGACGAGGACGAGGACCTGCATGACGAGGCCGAGCCCGAGTCCGAAGACGAAGAGGTAGGCGCTCATCTCACCGTTGCCGCTGTCCGCGTCGAGCTGATGCAGAAGCAGCAGGCCCAGCGTGGTGACCCCCGTACCGACGACGGGGAAGACCTTCCAGCGGCCCGTGCGGCTGACGATCTGCCCGGAGACCGTCGAGGACAGCAACAGCCCGAACACCATCGGCAGCATGTGCACACCCGACATGGTCGGTGACACGCCCTTGACGACCTGGAGGAACGTCGGCAGATAGGTCATCGCGCCGAACATCGCGAAGCCGACGACGAAGCTGATCACGGCGGAGAGGGTGAAGGTGTGGACGCGGAACAGCTTGAGGGGCAGGACGGGTTCGGCGGCCCGCCGCTCGACGGCCACGAAGACGACGACGAGCAGGACGGCCAGGACGGAGAGGCCGATGATCTGCGGTGAGTCCCAGTCCCACGTGGTGCCGCCGAGGGAGGCGACCAGGACCAGACAGGTGGCCACGGAGGCGATGAGGAAGGTGCCGAGGTAGTCGATGACATGCCGTTCGGCCCGGCGCGGGATGCGCAGCACGGCGGCGATGACGAGCAACGCCACCGCTCCGACGGGCAGGTTGACGTAGAACACCCAACGCCAGCTCAGATGCTCGGTGAACAGCCCGCCGAGCAGCGGCCCGAGCACACTCGTCGCGCCGAAGACCGCGCCGAACAGCCCCTGATAGCGCCCGCGTTCGCGGGGCGGGACGAGATCGCCGACGATCGCCATCGACAGCACCATCAGCCCGCCGCCGCCGAGCCCCTGCAGGGCCCGGAACCCGATCAGCTGCGGCATGTTCTGCGCCGCCCCGCACAGCGCCGACCCGATGAGAAAAATCACGATCGCCGTCTGGAAGAGCCGCTTGCGGCCGTACTGGTCGCCGAGCTTGCCCCACAGCGGGGTCGCCGCCGTCGCGGCCAGCATGTACGCCGTGACCACCCACGAGAGGTGCTCCAGCCCGCCCAGTTCGCTCACGATCGTGGGCAGCGCCGTCGACACGATCGTCTGGTCCAGCGCCGCCAGCAGCATGCCCAGCAGCAGGGCCCCGATGGAGACCATCACCCCGCCGGGCACCCCCTCGGCGACGGGAACGCCCTGGCCACGGGGGCCGGGCGGGGGCGTGCCCCCGGCGGCGAGGCCGGTGTCGCCGGTGCCGTCACCGGTGCGCGCGGTGCCGGCACGCGCGCCGGCGGCGGCGTTCGCGTGCTCGTCGCCGCCGTCGGCGGGGGCGTGGCTGGTGTCGTCGGTCATGCAGACCTCCCGTGGGGCCGAGGGTCTCCCACAGCGTGCTAGTACAACGTCCTTGGGTTTCCTCTTCCTCCATGTCCATTCCATCGTGGTCGGTGTGACCGGGTATGGCCTGTCGAGCCGTTCCGGAACCCTTGATTCCAAGGGCAACCGGGAGATTCTGTGTCGGCCATTTGCTTAAACTCTGGAGTCTTCACGGGGAGGAACGACACGTGAGTGAACCGACCAGTCACATATGCCCGGAATGCTCCACCCCCCGGGCCTCGGACGGCACGCCGTCCTGCGCGTGCGGCCGCCGCGCGTCCGAGGCCCTGCTCGAAACCCGTACGGCCGAGGCGGCGGCCGCGGAGGACTTCGACCCCCTCCGGATTCGCCCGTACGTGGAACTGGGCGAGGAACGGGGCGGGCACGACGGCCGCGACGGCTCGGCCGTCGCGACGGGTGACGGACGGGGACCCGACCGGACGTCGACGATCGCCATGCCGATGACCACGGCGGCGACCACGGCAGCGACCACGGCGGCGACAGCGGCCACGACGACGACAGCGGCTCCCGGGCTGGACCCGACGGACACACGGGCGTTCGGCCGACGGGGTGAGGGGGCGGGCGGGGCGGGATTCGACGGGTGGGGCACGTCGAGTACAGCAGGTACGTCCGGTACGTCCGGTGCGCCGGGTGCGCCGGGTACACGGGGTGCGTCGCACTCCGCCGCTTCGACCCGGGCGCTGTTCCCGGCACCGCCGTCGCAGCCCTCGACGCAGCCCTCGACGCAGGCCTCCTCGCCGGACGCCGCCGCGGGGCACCCCGTACGTCGTCGGCGACGCCGCCGCCGTGCGGGGATCGCCGTCGTCCTGGCCGGTACCGCCGCCGCGGGGGTGATGGCCGCCGCCGGGTTCGCGAGCGGACTGTTCTCGTACAACGCCCCTGAACGCGACCGCGCGCTGCCGGACGACCTGCGGGCGAGCGCGCCGGACGTGTCGCCGGACGGGGAGGCGTCACCGGCGGGGCCGTCCGGGGAGGGCGAGGGCGGGGCGCCCGCACCGGCGCCGGGTGGCGGCGGGGGCAAGGCGACGACCCCGAGCCCCACGCGGAGCCCGTCCCCTTCACCCTCGGCGTCGGAGGCGTCCGGCTCGCCGTCGCCGTCGGTCTCGGCCGACCCGACGCAGAGCGGCTCGCCCAGCGCCGGCGCCTCCACCGGCTCGTCGGCCACCGGCTCGGACGGGTCGAAGGACAGCCGCATGGTCGCGCCCAAGACGCTCCGCCCGGGTGACGACGACCCCGAGGTCACCGAACTCCAGCTGCGGCTGCGTCAGTTGGGCCTCTACACCGGCGACATCGACAAGAACTACGACGACCAGGTCGAACAGGCCGTCCTCTTCTACCAGAGCAGCCGCGGCATCACGAAGGACCAGGACGAGCCGGGCGTCTACGGCCTGGTGACCCGGGAGCGACTGGAGTCCGAGACGAAGCAGCCGTGACCCACGGGGCAGGGCGGAGCCGGCGATCGAAGGGAGCGACGGGGGCGACGGGGGCCGAGCACGACCGACGGGGTGGCGCGGGGGTCGGCCGACGTTCTCTCGTCGTGGGTGATGCAGGATGAGGGCATGAGCATCGTCAAGATCAATGTCCTCACTGTTCCGGCGGAGCAGCGCGAGGTGCTGGAGAAGCGGTTCGCCTCCCGCGCCGGAGTGGTCGAGAACTCCGACGGCTTCGAGTGGTTCGAGCTGCTGCGTCCCGTCGACGGCACCGACAACTACCTCGTCTACACCCGCTGGCGCGACGAAGCCGCCTTCCAGGCGTGGATGGACGGCCCCATGAAGCAGGCCCACCAGGGCGGCGGCGACCGCCCGCGGCCGGCCGCCTCCGACTCGTCCGTCTGGACGTTCGAGGTCATCCAGCAGACGGGCGCGAAGACCGGTTCCTGACGGACACCGTCACCGGTAGCACCAGCACTCCCCACATCCACCCCCTCGCCCCCGTCCGACGGCTGCGCAAGCTCCGCCGGGCGGGGGCGAGCCGGTCCGCTGAGTACCCACCTTTTTGTGGGTACTTGGCGAGCTGAGCCCGTCGGGCGACCCTTGTGGAGAAGGAGCGGCCGACAGGTCGCACGGCACGGACCAGGGGACCGAAGGCGGACGCGATGAACACGACGGCGACGGTGATCACGGCGATGACGACGGCGTGAGGCGTCACGAAGCCGGGCGGCACACGGTCTCGTCCTCGACCCCCGTGAGGGTCTCCAGGCGCCGGTGCCCCCAGTCCGACAACGGCCCCAGTGCCTCGGAGAGTTCACGGCCGAACGGGGTCAGGCTGTACACGGTCTTCAGCGGCAGCACGTCGTGCACCTCCCGATGCACGAGCCCGTCGGTCTCCATCTCCCGGAGTGCCTGAGTCAGCACCTTCTCGCTCAGGCCCGGCAGTGTCCGGCGCAGTTCACCCGGGCGGTGCGGGCCGGACTCCATCAGCCAGAGCAGCGACGTCTTCCACTTGCCCTCGATCACGGCGATCGCCGCGGTCACCCCGCAGACATTCGGGTCCTGGGCACGTTTGCGCGACATTCTCGCTCCCCCTCGCCCGTTCGTGGCGAATCGACAACCCACCTATTTTCCACAGGAGTTACCGAGTCATGCCCGCACACACCGTAGAGCCCACCAGCAGCGCCACCGGTACGGCCACCCCCGCCCCCACCGTCACCGTACTCGGCCTGGGCCCGATGGGCCGTGCCCTCGCCGACGCGTTCCTCGACGCCGGGGTACGGACGACGGTCTGGAACCGCACGCCGGGGCGGGACGCCGAACTGGTCGCGCGGGGCGCGGTCGGCGCCGGGTCGGCCGAGGAGGCGGTGGCCGCGAGCGCGCTGACCGTCGTCTGCGTCGTGAACTACGACGCCTCGGACGCGATACTGCGAAACCCGGCGGTCACCCGGGCCCTCAAGGGCCGCGCGGTGGTCAACCTGACCGCCGACACCCCGGACCGGGCCCGCTCCACCGCCGGCTGGGCGGCCGAGCACGGCGTCGACTACCTGGACGGGGCGATCATGACGCCGACGCCGACCATCGGCACGCCGGACGGTGTGTTCCTCTACAGCGGAGCGGCGGACCTCTACCGCACCCACCGGCCCGTGCTGGACGCGCTCGACGGCACCCACACCCACCTCGGCGAGGAGATCGGCCGGGCGGCGACGTACGACATCGCGCTGCTCGACCTCTTCTGGACCTCGATCGCGGGCTACACCCACGCCCTGGCGCTGGCCCGTGCGGAGGGGGTCGGCGCGCGGGAGCTGACCCCGTTCGCCCAGGGGATCGCCGCGATCCTCCCCGCGCTGTTCGAGGCGGGGGCGGAGGAGGTCGACAGCGGCCGGCACTCCGGCGAGGGCAATCCGCTCACCTCGGCGGTGTCGACCATGGCCCACATCGTCCAGGTCTCCGAGTCCCACGGCATCGACGCGAGCATCATGCGGTCGGCCGAGGGCTTCGCCCGCCGAGCGATAGCCCGAGGCCACGGCACGGACGGCTTCACCCGCCTGACGGACGTCCTCGACGACCCCGAGCCGATCGCCCCCGGCCGGCACTGACGGGTAGGGCGACGACCGACGCCGTCCGGGGGCCCTGGAACCCCCGCTCCACCCGCCTCACGGACACGGCCGGTCCGGGCGGCCACCGACCCGCTCGCCGCCGGTCGGCCGCAGGGAGCCGAAACCTGCCCCGCCGACCCCACGGTCTTGATCGCGGCCGGCCGATCACCACCGACCGGCGTGGGGACGGGACCCGGCATGGGTGGGGCCCCCGCATGGCCAGCCGGGCCTACCGACAGGGACACGTCGGCCACCTCGCCAACCCGCCAACCCGCCAACCCGCCAACCCGCCAACCACAGAAACGTCTGCGATGCGCAACCGGCCATCCCACAGTTCGACTTCACGACGACACCGGCCGGCTCCGCCGGGAAGCCGGAACACCGGCATCACCGCGAGGGGGCGCGGGCGCCCCGCCGAGCCCCGTCAGCCGCGCACGTGCAGCCGTACCGCCCCGTCGTCCGCCACCTCGACCCGCACCGCCGTCAGGTCGGGCGCCACCACGTCCGGGCCGTGGGACCGTGCGCGCTCGCCGATGCCGACGACCCGCATCCCCGCGGCGCGCCCCGCCGCGATGCCGGCCTCGGAGTCCTCGAAGACGACGCAGTCCTCGGGCGCGACGCCCAGTTCGGCGGCCCCCTTCAGGAAACCCTCGGGGTCCGGCTTGCTCGCGCCCACCGACTCGGCGGTGACGCGCAGCTCGGGCAGCGGCAGCCCGGCCGCGGCCATCCGTGCCGTGGACAGCGGGACGTCCGCCGAGGTCACGAGGGCATGCGGCACGTCTCCGGCGACGAGGGCGGCGAGGAACTCCGGCGCGCCGGGTATCGGGACGACACCGTCCACGTCGGCGGTCTCCTCGGCCAGCAGCCGCGCGTTGTCCGCGAGGTTCTCCGCCATGGGCCGGTCGGGCAGGAGGACGGCCATGGTGGCGTATCCCTGGCGGCCGTGGACCACCTTCATGATCTCGGTGCCGTCCAGCCCGTGCCGCCCGGCCCAGCGCCGCCAGACCCGCTCGACGGCGGCGTCCGAGTTGACGAGGGTGCCGTCCATGTCCAGCAGGAGGGCGCGGGCGGTCAGAACGGTCGTGGCCGTCATCAGCAGCTCCAAAACGCGAGGGGCGAGCAGGGGCCGCGGACGATCGGGCCCGGCGAGGCGGCCCGCAGGGACAAGGCGGCCCCGCCCACCGGTCAGGGAATGCGGGCGGGAGCCACTTTGTTCACCCACGGTACAAAACAAACGGGGTTCCCCGCCACCCCGTCACCCACCCGGCCCCTCATCCCGTCACCGCCTCCCACAGGCTCCACACGCCGAGCCCCAGCATCAGCACGGCCGCGACCTGCGTGATCAGCTTCAGCGGCACCCGCTTCATCAGCGCCTTTCCGCCCAGGATGCCGAGCCCCGCGACGGCCCACAGGGCGAGCACCGCGCCGAGTCCGACGGACAGCGGGTCGTCGTAGCGGGCGGCGAGGTTCGCCGTCATGATCTGCGTGAGATCGCCGAACTCGGCGACCAGGATGAGCATGAACCCCGCCCCCGAGACCTTCCAGAAGCTCTGGTCCTCGGGCCGCCGGACCTCCGCGTCGTCATCGGCCCCGCCCTTCGTCCTGAGCAGCACCGCCGCGCCGCCCAGGAACAGCACGCCGGTCAGCGCGTGCACGATCTGTTGCGGCAGCAGGGTGAGGACGCTGCCCGCCGCCACCGCGAGCACCACATGCACGGCGAACGCGGCGGCGACACCGGCGAAGACGTACGAGGCGCGGTAGCGGGTGCCGAGGACGAGACCGGCGAGCGCGGTCTTGTCGGGGAGTTCCGCAAGGAAGACGACGCCGAAGACGAGCGCCGTGACACTGAAGCTGATCAAGGTTCCTCAGACGGTCGGGCCACCCCACCGAGAGAAATCATCCGCTGACGCGACATCGACACCTCGGCACGGCAGCACACGGACGGTCCGTGCCGGGCGGCACGGACGGTGCACTGCTTGCCGAAGGTCTCGCTGGCCGGTTACGTCGACGGGCGACGGACCTGCCTCCGGGCGCCGGCTCAGACGAGCTGAGCAGTATGTCGACGGTCCGGCGAAGAGCTACTCCCCTTCTGCGCCGTCCATGGTACGCCGGTCGCGCGGGGTACGGGTGCGTCGGGGGTACGCAGCCGACCGCGGGCCCGATGAGGGCTTCTCGCGCAGTTCCCCGCGCCCCTAAAAGCACCAGGCCTTGCGGACCTCAAAGCGCAGGCCCTGCGGACCCCAAAGCGAAAGCACGGGGCGCAGCCCCTGCTTCTCAGGGGCGCGGGGAACTGCGCGACCAGCCCCCACCGGACCCGCGCCCGCACGCCACCCGACCCCGCCCCGCCACACCGTCCCACCCCGACGCCCCACCCGCCCACGCCGGAGGCCCCGGCATCAAATCACCGCCGCACCCCTTGTCGTGTCATGCACACGTCACTAGCTTCTCACCAGACGCACATCCGCCGGTAACACGGCGACGCGACCCTTCAATCGCTCGCACCCCCCACCGCCCCGCCCCGCTCGACATCCCCGGCCCCGCAAGGAGTTCACATGCGCAGGTTCTACGCGCGTCGACGAGTCAGCATACTCGCGGCGCTCAGCGGATTGATAGCCTCCGTCGCGCTCTTCAACGCGCCCGTCGCCTCCGCCGCGCTCCCCACCCCGGTCAGCGCCGCCACCGCCCGCTCCTACCTCGCCACCCTCACCGTGACGGCCGAGGACCGCACCGGGTACGACCGGGACCTGTTCAACCACTGGATCACCATCAGCGGCACCTGCAACACCCGCGAGACGGTCCTCAAGCGCGACGGTACGAGCGTCGTCACCAGCTCCGCCTGCGCCGCCACCAGCGGCAGCTGGTACTCCCCCTACGACGGCGCCACCTGGACCGCCGCCGCCGACCTGGACATCGACCACCTGGTGCCGCTGGCCGAGGCCTGGGACTCCGGCGCCGACGGCTGGACCAGCACCCAGCGCCAGAACTTCGCCAACGACCTCACCCGCCCCCAGCTCATCGCCGTCACCGACAACGTGAACCAGTCCAAGAGCGACCAGGACCCGGCCGAGTGGATGCCGTCGCGCACGGCGTACCGCTGCACGTACGTCCGCGCCTGGGTCCAGGTGAAGTACTACTACGACCTCTCCGTCGACTCCGCCGAGAAGAGCGCCCTCACCAGCTACCTGGCGAGCTGCTGACCCACCCGCCCGGCGGGCCGCCGTCCTCGGCGTGTCCCCGGATCCGGCGAACAATGTGGGCCGGAAACGGTCCGGAACCTCGCCGATCACCTCCGTCGTTCCGTACGGTACGGGGCGACGGAGGAAGGTGATCGCGATGACCGGGCTACGCCTGGGACCACTGCTTCGCTATGTGGACGGCTCGTCCGCGACCGTGTGGATCGAGGCGAGCCGTCCGTGCGTCGCCGAGGTGCGCTGTGCCGGCGGCGGGCGCGGCGAGACCCGCACGTTCCAGATCGCCGGCCACCACTACGCGCTGATCCCGGTGACGGGCCTCACGCCGGGCACGGCCTCGGCGTACGAGGTCCTCCTGGACGGCGCGCCCGTGTGGCCGGAGCCGGACTCCCCCTTCCCGCCCTCCGAGATCCGCACCCCGGCCGAGGGCGACACCGTCCGGGTCGCCTTCGGCTCCTGCCGCTGGGCCGCGCCGCCCGCCGGCGAGCCCGACCCGGTGGGCCCCGACGCGCTGGACACCCTGGCGGTCCGGCTGGCCGCCGCACCCGAGGCCGAGCGCCCCGACGTGCTCCTCCTCCTGGGCGACCAGGTCTACGCGGACGAGACCTCCAAGGCCACCCGCCTCTGGCTCGCCGCCCGCCGCGACCTGAAGGAGCCGCCGGGCGACCAGGTCGCGGACTATGAGGAGTACACCCACCTCTACTACGAGTCCTGGCTCGACCCCCAGATCCGCTGGCTGCTCGCCACCGTCCCCAGCTGCATGATCTTCGACGACCACGACGTCATCGACGACTGGAACACCAGCGAGTCCTGGCTCACCGACATGCGGGCCACCCCCTGGTGGCGCGAGCGGATCCTGAGCGGCCTGATGTCGTACTGGGTCCACCAGCACCTCGGCAACCTCTCCCCCGTCGAACTGGCCGCCGACCCCCTGTACGCCGCCGTACGCGCCACCCCGGACGGCACGGACGCGCTGCGCGCCCACGCCGCCACGGCCGACGAGGACCCCGCCTCGGTCCGCTGGAGCTACCGGCGGGACTTCGGACGTGTACGCGTGCTGATGCTCGACAGCCGGGCCGCCCGCGTCCTCGACGAGCGCGACCGCTCGATGCTCAACCCCGGCGCGGCGCAGTGGCTGCGCACCCAGGCCCTGGACGCGCGCGGCTCCTACGACCATCTGCTCATCGGCACCTCCCTGCCCTGGCTCCTTCCCCACCTCGTGCACGACGCCGAGGCGTGGAGCGCGGCGCTGTGCCGGGGCGAGCGCGGGGAGCGCTGGGCGCGGTTCGGGGAGAAGCTGCGCCGCGGCGCCGATCTGGAGCACTGGGCGGCCTTCCCCTCCTCCTTCGAGGACCTGACCCGGCTGATCGCCGAGGCGGGTACGGGCGAGGACGCCCCGGCGACGGTGCTCGTGCTCTCCGGGGACGTGCATCACGCGTACGTCGCCGAACCGTCGTGGCCGAAGGGGGACACCTACGGCGAGGCGGGGCGTCCGGGCGGGGGCCCCGACGCGCGCGTCCTGCAACTCACCTGTTCGCCCGTGCACAACTCCATCCCGCTCTCGATAAAGCTCGGTTTCCGCTTCGGCTGGAGCGGGACGGGGCGGGCGCTCGGCCGGTGGTTCGGGCGGCACGGGCGGGGTGCGCGGCCGTCGATCGACTGGCACCGGACGGACGGCCCCTGGTTCGGCAACCACCTCATGACGCTGACCCTGCGGGGCCGTTCGGCACGGCTGCGGCTCGACCGCGCGCGGGCCCGGCGGGACGGCGGGGCACGGCTGGAGACGGCATCCGACTCGACGCTCGCCCCTTGATCCACCCCTTGCGCACGGTTGTTACCCCTGTTGTCCGAGATGCTCGTGAGGCATCCCACACCTGACCCGCCCAGGGGTTTCAGAGCTCTGTTCCCGTGACGTACGGCGGCATGATGAGACGGACCGTCCGCTTCCCGGCGGGCGGTCCGCCGCGCCGCGCCCCACCATGCGCCCCACACGCACGGGAGTTGCCCCTTGCCGGACATTCCAGGTTTCCCAGGGACCAGTGACATCGGCATCGCTCTCGTCGGCGCCGGCCCGCGCGGCACCAGCGTCCTGGAACGCCTCTGCGCCTCCGCCCCCGAACTGCTCCGTCCCGGCACCCGTCTGACCGTCCACGTCGTCGACCCCGCGCCGCCCGGCCCCGGCCAGGTCTGGCGCACCGACCAGTCCCCCCACCTGCTGATGAACACGGTGGCCTCCCAGGTCACCCTCTTCACCGACGACAGCGTGGACTGCTCGGGCCCGATCCGGCCGGGCCCGAGCCTGTACGCGTGGGCGACCGGCCGGGAGGGGGACACCCTGGGCCCCGACGACTATCCGACGCGGGCCCGGTACGGGCGTTATCTGGAGTGGGTCTTCGCCGAGGTGGTGCGCGGCGCGCCGCCCGAGATCCGGGTCGAGGTGCACGGTACCCGCGCGATCCGCCTGGAAGACGATCCCGAGGACGCCGGCGGCGGCCAGCGGCTCACCCTCGCCGGCGGCCGCGTGCTCACCGGCCTCGCCGCGGTGGTCCTCACCCAGGGCCACCTGGCCACCGTCCCGGACGGAGCCGAGGCGGACCTGGCCGCCCACGCCGCCCGGCACGGGCTGCGCCACTTCCCGCCGGCCAACCCGGCCGACCTCGACCTCTCCCCCGTCGCCCCGGGGGAACCGGTCCTGCTGCGCGGCCTCGGCCTCAACTTCTTCGACCACATGGCCCTGTTGACGACCGGCCGGGGCGGTCGCTTCGTCCACGATGCCGCGCAAGGGAGCCTGCGATACGTCCCCTCCGGCCGGGAGCCCCGTCTGTACGCCGGTTCCCGGCGCGGTATCCCGTACCAGGCACGCGGGGACAACGCCAAGGGCCCCTACGGCCGCCACACCCCGCTCGTCCTGACTCCCGAGGTCATCGCGGCCTTCCGTAAACGCGCGGACTCCGGTGAGGCACCCGACTTCCTGGCGGAGATATGGCCGTTGGTGGCGAAGGAGGTCGAAACGGTCTACTACGAAGGGGTGTTGAGGGAGCCCCGCTTCGGCGAGGCGCCGGGCTCACGAGCGGTCCTTCCCTTCCGCGACCGATTCCTCGCCACGCCCCACCGCTCCGCCCGGGAGTCCGCCGTTCTGGACGAGTTCGGGGTCGCGGAGGCGGACCGGTGGTCGTGGGACCGGATCGCGCGGCCGTACACGGGGCGGGAGTTCGCGGACGCGGCGCAGTGGCGGGGGTGGCTGCTGGAGTATCTGCGGCAGGACGCGGCGCAGGCCGCGCTCGGGAACGTCGACGGGCCGGTGAAGGCCGCGCTGGACGTGCTGCGGGACCTGCGGAACGAACTGCGGCTGATCGTGGACCACGGCGGGCTGGCGGGCGCGTCGCGCCGCGAGCATCTGGACCGCTGGTACACCCCGTTGAACGCCTTCCTGTCGATCGGCCCGCCCCGCAGCCGTGTCGAGGAGATGGCCGCGCTGATCGAGGCCGGTGTGCTGACCGTGCTCGGCCCCCGGCTCGACGTACGGCCCGAGAGCGGGGCCTGGCTGGCGCGCTCGCCCGAGGTACCGGGGTCGGCGGTCCGGGTGACGACGGTCGTCGAGGCCCGGCTCCCCGAAGCGGACCTGCGCAGGACCGCCGACGGTCTGCTCGCCCACCTGCTCGCGACGGGAGGGTGCCGACCGCACCGGACGAACGGCTACGAGACGGGCGGACTGGACGTGGCCCCTCGCCCTTATCACCTGATAGACCGTCAAGGTTGCGCGCACGCACGGAGGTTCGCGTTCGGCGTGCCCACGGAGGGCGTGCACTGGGTGACGGCGGCGGGCGCGCGCCCAGGAGTTGATTCGGTCACTCTTTCGGACGCCGATGCCGTGGCGCGAGCGGTTCTACGTGCGGCGACGCCTGGGAAAACGCCCGGTGGGCCGGTGCGGAGCTGGCCAGATGTTGAACTTGTAAGTATCGATTAGGCCTGCCTACCGTGGGTGACTCACCGGTAAGAACCGTCCCCACCGGTCCCACAAGGACCGGGTCACCACCGAAGGAGTCCCCCACATGACCGGACGCCTCAACAGCGCCCAGCCATACGCCCTCGGACTGTTCCGCATCGTCATCGGCCTGCTCTTCGCCTGCCACGGCGCCAAGAGTCTCTTCGGCATCCTGGGCGGCGTGGACGGACAGGGCGCGACCGCCGCCGCGGGCACCTGGCCCGGCTGGTACGCGGCCGTGATCGAACTCGTCGGCGGCACGCTGGTCCTCCTCGGCCTGGGCACCCGCGCTGCGGCGTTCATCGCCTCGGGCGCCATGGCCTACGCGTACTTCAAGGTCCACCAGCCGCAGGCCCTGTGGCCGGTCGAGAACGGCGGGGAGGGCGCGGCCCTGTACTGCTGGGCCATGTTCCTCCTGATCTTCACCGGCTCGGGCGCGCTCGGCCTCGACCAGTTCCTCGCCCGGCGCCAGGCCTCGTCCGCGAGCAAGGCCGACAGGGGCAAGGCGCCCGTAGCGGCCTGACCCGCCCCGGTCACCACCGGCACGAACGGGCCGCCGGGGTATCACTCGCCCCCGGCGGCCCACCCGTCCCTTCCCCGCGCCCCTCCCCCGCGCCCCCGATCCGAGCCGATCCGTTGAACACGGTGTGACGGACACATGAGCCCCAGCGGGCCTTCTGTCATACCCGGGGCGTACGCTGTTCGGCTGTCACGGGTTACGTGACGCCGGGGGAAAACAGGAGAGTGCGCGGTGCTTGAGAGTCTGGGCTGGCTGGCCGTCGGCCCATGGATCTATGCCGTCGTGGGCGTGTCCATCGTGCTGGACGTGTTCCTCCCGGTCCTGCCGAGCGGCGTCCTGGTCGTCACGGTGGCGACGGCGGCCGCGGCCGAGACGGCGGCGGGCGCGATGGCCCGCGAGGTCCCCGACATCCTGGTGCTTCTGCTCTCGGCGGCGACCGCGTCCGTGCTCGGTGACCTCGTGGCGTACCGGCTCGCCTGGCGGGGCAGTGCCTGGCTCGACCGTGCCATCGCCCGTTCCCGCCGCCTGACGACGGCGCAGGAACGTCTCGGCGCCGCGCTCGCCCGGGGTGGGGGCCTGCTGGTCGTCGTCGCCCGCTTCGCCCCCGCCGGCCGGTCCGTCGTCTCCCTCGGCGCCGGTGCCGCCCGCCATCGTGCCCGCGACTTCCTGCCCTGGTCCGCCGTCGCGGGTCTCGCCTGGGCCGCCTACAGCGTCGCCCTCGGCTACCTCGGCGCGCAGTGGCTCGGCCCGACCTGGCTCGCGACGGCGGTCTCCCTGGCGGCCCTCTTCGGCGCGGGCGCCGGGGCGGCGTACGTCATGCGCCACCCTCGCACCACGGACTGACGTCCGCGCGGGTCCGCGTACGTCGCCGGGTCCGAGGCTCCCAGGGGCGCGAGGAACTGCGCGGCCAACCCGCACCCACCCCAGGGGCGGCCAAGCCCGCCAAGTCGAAGGCGGGGCTGGGGAACTACCCGGCCCGCCGCGGAGCGCCCCGTACCTCCAGGCCGTCCAGCAACTCCGCCGTCGCCGCCGCGATCACCTCCACCGCGTGGTCGAAGACCTCACGGTTGTGGGCGGCGGGCGCGCGGAAGCCGGAGACCTTGCGGACGTACTGGAGGGCGGCGGCACGGATGTCGTCCTCGGTGGCCTCTTCGGGCAGGACGGGCGGACGAAGGGTCTTGATGCTGCGGCACATGCACCCAGTCTCGCGCGCACGACCGCGCAACCCCAGCCCGACCGCCCAGGTCACCGCCACGGCCAAGTGTTCCCTTGGGCATCGGCAAGGTCCCCCTAGGATTGACTCCGCCATCCACCCCTTGTGATCATCACCGAGCCCGCCTCGCCCCCACCCCCCACCGGCGGCGGCGGCGGACGGAAACGAGGGGATCATGACGAACGAACGGCTCACGGTGGCGGTCCTGGGCCCCGGCGGCGTCGGCGGCCTGCTCGCCGCACTGCTGGCCCGCGCCGGGAACCGGGTGATCTGTCTGGCCGGGGAGGCCACCTCACAGGTCCTGCGCAGTGACGGCATCGAGGTCAGGAGCGCCCGCTTCGGCGAGTTCACCGCCCGCGTCGAGACCGCGACGCAACTCGGCGAACCCGTCGACGCGGCCCTGATCGCGGTGAAGCACACCAGCCTGGCGACGGCCCTGGACCGGCTCCCGGCACCGGCCCTGGGCCCCGGCACCCTGGTCGTACCGTTCCTGAACGGCGTCGAGCACCCGGCACTCCTGCGCGCCCACTACGGCGACACCGTCCCCGTCGCCCCCGCCACCATCCGCGTCGAGTCCACCCGCGTCGCCCCCGGCGTCATCGAACACGGCAGCCCCTTCGCGGAGGTCGACCTGACCGGCGACACGGTCCCCCGCGACCGCCTCAACTCCCTTGCCGGGGCCCTGGAATGGTCCGGCGTGGGCGTCCGCGTCCTCACGGGCACGGCGGACGAGACGGCGGTGCTGTGGGCGAAGATGTCCTTCCTGGCCCCGTTCGCCCTGCTGACGACCCGCCACGGCCTGCCCCTGGGCGAGATCCGCACGCACCACCGTGCGCAACTGACCGCCCTGGTCCAGGAGACGGCGGCGGTCAGCACCGCCGCCGGAGCCCCCGCGGACCCGGCCGAGGCCCTGCGCCGCTACGACGCCTTCCCGCCCACCATCAAGTCCTCCATGCAGCGCGACGCCGAGGCCGGCCGCCCCCTCGAACTGGACGCGATCGGCGGCGCGTTGCTCCGCGCGGCCGAGCGGCACGGCGTCCCCGTACCCGCGACGGCCGAGGTGGTGGCGGAGCTGCGCGCGGCAGGTCACTGAACGACCACCGGACGACCACGAACGGACGACGAACGGACCACGAACGGACGACGACCGGACGACCACCCGCGTCGGCCGGTGGCTGGCCGCCTACACCCCCCGCACCCCACCCCCCACCCGCACCGCGTGCCGGGCCACCGTGTCGGCGAAGGCGCGGGCCGGCGGTGACAGCGCATCCCAGCGCCGTACGGCCCAGCCGACGGTGAGCGGCGGCAGATCGGGGACCGGGACGAAGCGCAGCCCGGGGCGGCCGGGGCCGGTCCAGCCCGGGAGCGCGGGGACGACGGCGGGTCCGACACCGAGTTCGGCGAGGAGGATCGCGGTGTCCCAGTCGGCGACACCGGCGCCGGAGGTGCTGACGGAGATGCCCAACTCCCGGTAGACGGCGTCGAGATGGGCGTACGAGGTGGAGTTCTCCGGCAGTCCGATGAGCCGCATCCCGTCCAGCTCCGCGCCCGCCACCCGCTCCCGCCCGGCGAGTTCGTCGTCGGAGCGGACCGCGAGCACCCAGGGCAGCTGCGCCACCGGCCGCTGCTCGATGCCGCGCACGGCGGGTCCGAGGGTCAGCCAGGACAGGTCGAGGTCGCGCGCCGGGTCGGCCAGGGCATCGCGGCACCCGGCGCTGGACCGTACGGTCTGGAACTCCAGACCCACGTCCGGGTACGCGCGCCGGAAGTCGACGATGCCCTGGGCCATGAAGTGCCGCACGGTCGTACCGCCGGTGGCGATCCGTACGACACCGCCGTCGCCGCGCACCATTTCGGCCAGTCGGCGCAGGGCGAGGTCGAGGCCGCCGATGCCCTCGGCCGCCGCCTCCTGGAGCACGCGTCCGGCCCGGGTGGGCACGACCCCGCGGGCCTGCCGTTCCACGAGCCCGACGCCGGTCTCACGCTCCAGCCGCCGCACGTGCTGGCTCACCGCCGACTGGGTGCAGCCCAGGTCACGAGCCACCGCACTGAGACTTCCGGCCCGGCAGACGGCGACGAAGACACGGAGATCGTCGAGGGTCATGCGAGGACGATACCCAAGGTCGAGCTTGGGTGATGAGCCCACTTCCCAGGGTCTCCTCCGCCACCTCACCCGTTCGCATGAAGCGGAGGCCGAAGTGTCAGAAGGAACTCGCATCCCAAAATCGAACAGGCGTAGCATTGCCGTGTGGCTAAGACCTATGACTTCCCCAGCGACCTCCTCGCCGGTCAGGAGGAGCTGCATCAGGTCCGGGCCGAGCTCCTGGCACTGCTGAAGCGGCTGCCCTGGTCGGTCGAACCCCTGGACGGTTTCAGTGACGACAACGGCTGGCGGAAGATCGAGCGGCCCGCATCCCCGGGCTGGACTCCCGACGAACAGGCCGAGGTGGAGAAGCTCCGCGAGCGCGAGCGTGAACTGGCGGTCTTCGTGAGCTGCCACCGCTTCTGGGCCGAGGTCGACACCGAGGAGAAGGTCGACGCCCGGACCCGGCTGAAGCACACCCGCGGATCCTGAGCACGACCGCACACGACCGCAATACGACCGATGACCGCCCCGGCGACCGAACACGCCTCAGCCCGCCCGGACATGACGAGGACCCCGGCCGATCGGCCGGGGTCCTCGTCTCCACGGTGGGCATGGACGGTTTCGAACCGCCGACATCCTGCTTGTAAGGCAGGCGCTCTACCCCTGAGCTACACGCCCGAGTACGAGTCGACAGCCTACATCGCGCCGGCCGGTGCCCCGCAAACCGATAGTCGGGGGTTATCCCCACCCTTGTTCCGGGAGCGGCCCGGATCCCCCGGCGGACCCCCGCTCCGTACGGTCGAAAGGACAGCGCGGGACCAGGCCCAGGGGGAGATCGTCATGGCACGCACGGCTCGTACGGATCGCAGCTCACGCCGGGGCGCGGTGGCCGTCGCCAGCCTCGCCGTCGCGCTCATGGCCTCCGTCGCCGCGTGCGGGGCGGACGCCGGGGAGGACAGGGACCCGGAGCACCGGAGCTTCGCCCTGGAGGGCCGCACGCTCACGGTCGACTCGGACGACTCCGCGCTCGAACTGGTCGCCGCGGACGTGGACGAGGTCGAGGTGACCCGGTGGTTCGAGGGCCGGGTCATGGTCGGCGGGAAGCCGCGGGTGACGTGGGAGATGAAGGACGACCGGCTGAAGCTGCGGCTGGAGTGCTCGGGCATGGTCGCCGACTGCGCGGCCAAGCACCGGATCGAGGTCCCGCGCGGCATCGCCGTCGTGGTGCGCAGCGACGACGGGAGTGTGGCCGCCAAGGGCTTCGCACAGCCGCTGGAGGTCCGGTCGGCCGACGGCGGTGTGCGCGTGAGCGACTCCACCGGTCCGCTGGAGCTGCACACCGACGACGGTTCGGTGCGGGCGCTCGGTGTCGCCTCGCGGAGCGTCAGGGTGAGCACGCAGGACGGTTCGGTCGCGCTCGAACTCGGCGTCGTACCGGACCTGGTGGAGTCCCGCAGCGACGACGGCTCGATCAGCATCGGGCTGCCGCGTGACGCGTCGTACCGGGTGGAGACCGGCAGCGACGACGGTTCCGTGGAGGTGTCGGTGCCCCGTGACCGGGACAGCTCCCACGTGGTGACCGCCCACACCGAGGACGGCTCGGTGAAGGTGCGCGGCACGAACTGAACACCACCCGGCAAGCCCGAACCGATCGCCCCGTGTTTTCGTCCTTGACCGGTGGGAGAATGGCAACCCGGTCAGGGTGGATGACAGCACGGGAGAGGGAAGTGACGGCGACACCTGCACAGCCGTACACGCCGATGGTGCCGAGCGCACCACAACCCCGCAGCCGTGCACCACGGCCGGCCGGCGCGCCCTCGGCCGGCCGGGACGCGCTCGCCCTGCTCGCTCTCCCCCTCCTCGCCCTTCTCGTCGTGCCCGGCGCCTTCGCCGGCGGGGGTACCCGGCGGTGGTTCGGGGGGCGGGCCGAGGGGCAGCGGGCCGAGGCGCAGGCGGCGAAGGACGCGGCGGCGGCCGCGTTCTACGAGCTGGACACCGCACAGCGCGACCTGCGGATCTCGATAGAGACGATCACGGCGGTGGACGACTCCCCCGGCGCCCGCCGGGCGGCCGACGGCTTCGAGGCGCTGGGGCGGCGCATCAACGAGGTCAGCCAGCAGTACATCAACGCCGTGGACGCCCACGACCTGGACCGGGACGACCTGGAGGCCTCCGTCGCCGCCCACGCCCGGACCGAGCTGACCGCGGCCAAGGAGGAGCTGGGGCGGGTCAAGCGGGAGCTGGACCGGTTCGCCGAGGGGCTCGGGCCGCTGCTCGGCACGGCCGAGACGCAGCTGGCCCGGCTGGTCCCGGCGGTGGAGCGCGCCCGGCAGGGCCTGCTCGCCGCCTCCGACGCCCTGGACGCCGTACGGGCCTCCGAGCTGAAGGCGGACGACCTCGCCGCCCGGCTGGCGGCTCTCGCCCCGGAGCTGACCAAGCTCAACCAGGGCGCGGGGCAGCACGGCGTACGGGAGACGCTGGAGCGGGCCGACCGGGTGGTGCGCGAGGCGGAGGCGGTGCGGGCGGACGCCGAGCGGCTGCCGGAGAAGGCCGCCGAGATCGATCACCGGCTGGTGTCGCTGCGTACCCGCGCGGAGGCGCTGGGCACCCGGGCGGGCCAGGTGCCGCAGGTCCTGAGCGAGCTGCGGCGGCGGTTCGTGGCGGCCTGCTGGCAGGACCTCCAGCAGGTGCCGGACCAGGCCGCACAGGACGTCGAGCAGGCCCGGGTGAAGCTGCGCGAGGCGCGGGCCGCGCGGGATTCCCAGCGCTGGCCGGACGCGACCGCGCTGCTGTCGACGGTACGGGCGCTGCTGAACCACACCGACGAGGCGGTCTCGGCGGCCGGTGACCGGCTGCGGCGGCTGAACGCCGTGCAGAAGGACCCTCAGCAGGAGATCGACCGGACCCGGTTCGCGATCCGGGACGCCCAGCGCCTGGCCATGACCGGCCGCTCCACCCCGGATCCGCGTCACGCCCGCCCGTTGGACGACTCCGTGGGCCGGCTGGACCGTGCGATCGCCTCCCTGGAGGGGCGCCACCCCGACTACTGGCACTTCCTGACCGAGACCGAGGCCGTACGGCAGAACGTGGCCCGGGTCGTCGACCAGATCCGCAAGGAGCGCGGCGCGGGCGCCCCCTGAGACGTACCGCCACGTCCCGGCCGAGGTTGCCCGGCGGGATGCCCCGACGGATGCTGAAGGGGTACGCAGGCCTCCGCTCACACCCGATGGGAGGCGGACATGGCCACGCACGCCACGCACACGCCGCGTCCGAAGGGCCGCCACGCGGGTCCTCCCCGGCGGCGGATCAGGATCGACGAGCATCTGCCCGTCGACCACCGGCTCAGCCGGGTCTACCGGTTCGGGGCGGGCCTGATGGGTCTGTTCCTGCTCGTCTTCGGCGTCCTGGGCCTCATCGACAAGGTGGGCTGGTTCGACACCCGGGGCGACGAGGTCGTGGGGCTGAGCACCAACGGCACGCTGAGCGTGCTGTCGATCGCGGTGGGGTTGTTGCTGCTCGTCGGCATGGTGATCGGCGGGAACTTCGCCTCCACGCTGAACATGACCCTCGGCGTGCTGTTCGTCCTGAGCGGCTTCGCCAACCTGGCCCTGCTGGACACCGACTCCAACTTCCTGGCGTTCCGCATCCAGAACGTCCTGTTCAGCTTTGTCGTCGGTGTCCTGCTGATGACGTTCGGGATGTACGGCAGGGTCGGCACGGCGCTGCCGCACGACAGCCCCTACTGGCGGGCGCGCCACCCGGAGGAGTCGGAGCGCGAGATGCGGCGCAAGGCCGCTGTGGGGATGGCGAAGCTGGAACGCGCCGACGCCCTCCCCGGGTCCGGGCCGGGATCCTCGTCGGGATCCGGGTCGGACGGGAAGGGCGCCGGCTGACACCTGCGAGGGCCCGGAGGCCGTTGATCAGGTGCGGTACGCGTAGTAGTACGAGTTCGGGTACGAGGCGATGATGCTCTGCACCGAACGGCGGTAGGTGTCCGCGTCGTGGTACGTCAGGTACGGCACGCCGCTGGAGCTGCGGTAGGTCGTCATCATGGAGTGGTCCTTGGACCCGTCCCGGTTGAAGTCGACCTGCAGCACGTCGCCGACGTCCATCTGGTAGACGTTCGCCAGCGGGGTGGTGCGCTTGGCGGTCTGGGTGAACCAGGACCACTCGTTGACACCGATCCACGCGTCGGCCGTACCGTTGGAGGCGTAGTACCAGGTGTCGTACTCCTCCGGCGTGACCTTGGATATCTGCGTCCAGCCGCCCGCCAGGAGGCCCTGGCTGAGGTAGTTGGTGCAGTCGCCGCCGGCCGAGTTGTACTTGCGGTACGCCGTGTTGTAGTTCTTCCAGTACTTCTCGGTGTACGTCGCCATCGCGCGGTAGTCGTACTTGCCGCCGTTGATCGTCTTCGGCGCGGCGGCGGCGGGCCAGCTGGTGGCCGCCCTCGGCGCCTGGTGGACGGCCATCGGGGTACGGCTCAGCTTGGCGTCGGCGGCCGGGACCACCGGGTCGTTGATGCGCGAGGCGCCGCCGTCGGTGGAGCGCATGGCGGTCAGCTGCCACGTGCCACCGGCCTGGGCGGTGAAGACCAGCTCGTGGTGCGCGTCGAAGCCCGTGGAGGCGGGCTCGTCGCCACGTATCTTCTTGTACTTGAGGCTGGTGGTCTCGGTGATCTTGACCGTGGCCTTCTTGCCCTTGAGCTTGGCGCTGTCGACGCTGACCTTGGTGTCGGCCGAGGTGTAGGCCTCACCGAGGGCGGCGAGACGGGACTTGGTGCCCTTCAGGGCGGACAGCTTGCCGTCCTCGGCCTTCTTCTGGCCGGACGACAGCGACACTCCACCGGTGGGCTTCAGCGCCTTGCGGGCTGCCTTGCCGCCGAGCAGTACGGCCGTGCGGTCGGTCAGCACGTTGTCCGCGACACGGCCGAAGGCGTCCTTGGTCGCCTTGGTGACCTTGGGCGTCGACGCGGCGGCATTCGCGGCGGCGACGGGCAGCAGTGCGGAGGCCACCACGGCTGCCGCGAGGGTCGAGCCTGCGAGGCTCAACATCCTTCTTCTCACTGGGAATCTCCTTGACCCCGAGTTGGTCGTACCCGGGTACGAATCTTTACATGACCTCCTCAAGCGAAGTGAGGCCAGGGGGTGTAACAAGTGAGCAACATGGGTATCTGTGGGGCTATTTCACGACCGATGCCCAGTCGGCCGGTGCCTGGGCGGGGTCGAGTCCGCGCAGGTTCGCCAGGGTCTGCGGCGACTGGACGTCCATCCAGTCGGCCAGTTCGTCGAAGGACACGCACTTGACGTCCTTCTTCACGCACACGTTCTTGATGACCTCGTCGACGGCGTTCATGTAGATGCCGCCGTTCCACTGCTCGAAGTGGTTGCCGATGAGCAGGGGTGCCCGGCTGCCGTAGTAGACGCGGTTGAAGCCGGCCATGTAGGTGTCGATGGTCTTCTGCTGCCACACCGGGTACTGGGCGGGGTCGCCCTCGGTGGAACCGCCCGACTGGTTGTGGAGGAAGTTGAAGTCCATCGACAGCGCCTGGTACTCGTCGTCGTACGGGAGCAGTTGCAGCGGGAAGTCCCAGATGCCGTTCTTCTTGCCGGGCCAGACCTGGTAGGCGCCCGGAGAACTGGCGTCGTAGCGGTACCCGAAGTCCTTGATGGCTTTGAGCAGGTTGTCCTGGCCCTCCAGGCAGGGGGCCCGGCCGCCCTTGACGGCGTCGACGGTGAAGGGCAGCGGGTCGAGGTCGGTGGCCCCGGTGTTGGTCTTCCAGTTCGCGAGGAAGCCGTTGAACTCCTTGATCTCCTGCTTCCACTCCGCGACACTCCAGTCGCCGCCGCCCTTGGAGCCGCAGAAGTGTCCGTTGAAGTGGGTGCCTATCTCGTTGCCCTCCTTCCATGCCTTGCCCAGCTCGTCCAGCGTCGTGCGGATGTGCTCGTCGGTGGGGTAGCTGATCGCGGCGGCGCCCTTGTCGTGCTGGGGCGGGTCGTAGAGGTCCCGCTTCGCCTTGGGCAGCAGATAGATGCCGGTCAGGAAGAACGTCATGTGGGCGTTGTACGTCTTCGCCATCTGCCGGTAGTGCTCG
The DNA here is from genome assembly GCF_000383595.1 of Streptomyces bottropensis ATCC 25435. Lineage (NCBI taxonomy): Bacteria > Bacillati > Actinomycetota > Actinomycetes > Kitasatosporales > Streptomycetaceae > Streptomyces > Streptomyces bottropensis. Next base: position 6,997,924 of record NZ_KB911581.1, read on the forward strand.
AAGAGGTTGTCGTCGCCGGCGAGGGCGCCGTCCCAGGAGAAGACGACGAACTGCGGCGGCTTCTCACCCTTCTTGAGCGGTACGGCCTTCAGCCGCCCTTTCTGCGGGCCCGTGTAGGAGGTCGAGCCGTCCCCGATGACCTTGGTCTTGCCGTCCCACACGGGCTCCTTCTTCGCGGACCCCTTGGTGTTCCCGCTGCCGGCCGAGGACGCGGTCGGCGCGGTGTCGGTCGTGCGGTTCAGCACCATGTAGCCGCCGACCAGCGAGGCGACCACGAGGAGCGCGGCCAGGGTCAGGAACTGCGGGCGGGTGGTACGGCGACGCTGCGGGCGTGCCTTGCGACGGCGGCCCTTGTGCGGCTTGCTGCCAGGGTTCATGTGCGGCTCATTCTGCGAGGGTGGCGGGTGCGGGTGCTCGTCGGTGGTCAGCCGATACGCATCGCACGGGACCAGATGTCGTAGGGGACCCCGGCATTGGGTGCTCCGGCGATCCCGTCGAGCCGCAGCGGCTCCAGGCTCTTGGTGAGGTCGATGCGGTAGACGACGACGGCGGTGGAGACGTCGTCGGCCGTTCCGACGTACCAGGCGGCCTTGTCGTCCTGGGTGGTGCCGCCCTTGGCGGCCACCTCGTAGGAGGCGGCGGCGGGCGAGGTGGGGTGGTCCGCGCGGAAGGCGTCCGTGAGCGCCGAGGTGACCTCGGCGGCCACCTTGGGGCCCACCGCGCGCCGGGGCTTCGGCGTGTTCAGGGGGACCCGGGACCCGTTGTGGGTCATCTTCCGCACGGAGTACGGCTCGGTGTGCTTGCCCAGGGCGGCGAAGGTGCTGTATCCGCTGGCCATGCGGATAGCGCTGGGCGTGGCGCTGCCCACGGACAGCGCGGGCACCTGGGCCCCGAAGCTGGAGGAGAGCAGTCCGGCCGCCTCGGCGGTCCCGCGCACCTTGGCCAGTCCGGTGTCCATGCCGAGCTGCATGAAGGGCGTGTTCACCGACCCGGCGAGCGCGTCGTGCAGGCTGATCGGGCCCCAGGACTTCTTGCCGTCGTTGTGGGCGGAGACCCGGTCGCCGTCCCGGTCCCAGTACGGCCCCTCGGGCGTCGTCACCGGGACGCCGTCGTTGCCGTCGTAGATCGTCTGCGGGGTGACAGGTGTAGTCTCGCCGCCGCGCTCCTTGACGACTCCGTGTTCCAGGCCGGCGGCGTAGACGAACGGAAGGAAGGCCGAGCCGGACGGGACGGTGGTCGCGTTCGACTCGTTGTAGCCCTGTCTGCGGTGGTCGGGACCGCCGTAGACCGCGAGGATCCGTCCGTCGGCGTCGACCGAGGAGGCGCCGAAGTGGGCGGTTCTCGCCTTCTTCGGGCTCTCCTTCTGCACCTTCTTGCGCGCCTTGGTGACGGCGTCGGTCAGCTCGGCCTGGCGGCCCTTGTCGAAGGTCGTGTAGATCTGATAGCCACCCCGGTCGAACTCCTGGGCGGTGACGTTCGCGGCCTTCTTCGCGTACTGGGAGGCCAGCTCCACCAGGTAGTCGCTCTGCTTGCCGGTGTCGTACTGGTTCGACGGGTCGAGCGGCTCGGGGAACTTCTTGTACTTGGCGCGCTCGGCCTTGGACAGCTTCCCGATGTCCACCATCCGGTCGAGGATCCAGTCCCAGCGCTCGACCGTCCGCGCGTGGTTGGCCTTGCTGAGGGAGGGGTCGTAGAGGCCGGCGCCCTTGAGGAGGGAGGCGAGGACGGCGGCCTCGCTGACGTTCAGCTCGCTGACGTCCTTGCCGTAGTACGCCTGGGAGGCGCGCTGGATGCCGTAGGTGCCGCGGCCGAACCAGCTGGTGTTGAGGTAGCCCTCCAGGATCTGGTCCTTGCTCATCTTGTTGTCGAGCTTGACGGCGATCATCGCCTCGTCGAACTTGCGTCCGAGCGAGCGGTCCTGGGACAGGTACACGTTCTTGACGTACTGCTGGGTGATCGTCGAGCCACCCTGGGTGTCGCCCTCGCCGACGGTGCGGACCAGGGCGCGGGTGATACCGCTGACGGATATGCCGGGGTCGGAGTAGAAGCTCGCGTTCTCCGCCGCGAGGACCGCCCAGCGCACGTCCTCGGGGACGTCCTTCAGCGGCATCGCCTGGCGCCGCACCCAGCCGGTACGGGCCATGGGTGTGCCGTCGGACCAGAAGTACACATTGTCCTGCTGTGTGGCGAAGGTGTTGAGGTCGGCCGGTATGTCCGTGGCGGCATAGGCGACGGTGAGGAACATGCCGCTGGCGCCCACGGCCAGACCGGCGGCGCCCAGCGACTGCCGCCAGGACGGCACCCAGCGGCGCCAGTCCGCGCGGCCCGGGCGGGGGTACTGCGGACGCATCCGGCTGACGAAGGGGGCGAACGGGGCGAGCCGCGCGCCGGCGACGGCGGTGAATCTGGCCAGAACAGACGGCCTGGGCGCCTTGCGCCGACCGCGACCGCCCGGTTTCGGCTCCTCCTGCGGGAGGTCGAACGAGCCGGGCTCGGGCATTCGCAGCTGCATGGTCTCGTCCGCCGGGGCAGGCGGAAGTTTCAGCTGCATCGTGAGGTCGGACTCCCGGACCTCCTCCGACCGCCCCTCCCCCGGGGCACGCCGACGGCGCGCGCGGTCCTCGCCCTCGGAACCGCCCGGGTTCCTCTGGCTAGCCAAGTCGGACCCCCTCGTAGCGGCGGCCCGAGCGATGCGCGGCAACAATTCGGCGGTGCGTGGCAACCTTTCGCGCGCGCACGGCAACTTGTCGACCGGGAGACGTGGCTCCCGGTCGACAAAGGACAGCGGTCATGACTGTCCCCCCTCCCCACTTGGCATCGCCCGTGTGGTCGGTCACAGTCGCCACTCGCGCGACCATGAGCCCCCTGTTCCCCCAGCCTTCCGGCCTCCACACGGCGACCACAAATTATCAGTCACTTTCACAACTGCTTCTGTCAGAGGCGTGAAAATCTGGCCGATGTGACCGACCAGCCATTTTGCAGGGCCCTTGCCGCCGCGCGGACGCCGGTTAGCCTGGGCCCATGCCTCGCTACGAATACCGCTGCCGTACCTGCGGCGACACCTTCGAACTGAGCCGCCCGATGGCCGAGTCGTCCGCCCCCGCGGACTGCCCCGACGGCCACTCCGACACGGTCAAACTCCTGTCGACGGTCGCCGTCGGAGGGGCTGCCGCCCCGTCCGCACCCGCACCCCGGGCGGGCGGTGGTGGCGGAGGCTGCTGCGGTGGCGGCTGCTGCGGTTGATCGACACACTCCGATCAACGGCCACTGCTCCGGGAGCGTTCACCGGCCCCCGCGGCACTGACTGTTCAAGCATACTTTCGGACAGGCTCCCTGGCGTTCACGGTCCCCTCAGGCTCTCTTCAGCTTCGCTCACCTAGCGTGCCCCCATGACAGCCATGCAAGAGGAGTCGATGAGCGGCGCGCCCCTGTGGATCATCGGTCTGATGGATCTGCTGGGCGCGCCGGGCGCGGCCATCGCCGTCGCGCTGGAGAACCTCTTCCCGCCGATCCCCAGCGAGGTGATCCTCCCCCTCGCCGGCTTCGCCGCGAGCACCGGGCAGATCGGCCTCCTGGCGGCCCTGCTGTGGACCACCGCGGGCTCCGTCGTGGGCGCTCTCGCCCTCTACGGCGTCGGCGCCCTCCTCGGCCGCGACCGCACGGTCGCCCTCGCCGCCCGGCTGCCCCTCGTCAAGCTCTCGGACATCGAGAGGACGGAGGCCTGGTTCCTCAGGCACGGCACCAAGGCGGTCTTCTTCGGGCGCATGATCCCCGTCTTCCGCAGCCTGATCTCCGTACCGGCCGGCGTGGAGCGCATGCCCCTGCCCGTCTTCGCCCTGCTCACCACCCTGGGCAGCGCCCTGTGGAACACGGTCTTCGTCCTGGCCGGCTACTTCCTGGGGGCCAACTGGACGGAGGTCACGGCAATCGTCTCGACGTACTCGAAGATCGTGCTGGGGGCGGCAGCCATAGCGGTTCTGGCATTCACACTGGTCCGCTTCCTGAAAAAGGACCGCGGCAGCCGGGGTCAAGGGGCGCGGGGAACTGCGCGACAAGCCACAGAGCACCCGCGGCCCGAAACGCACAGCACCCCCGCCCCCTGACCGGCACAGTCACCCCGGAGGGTCACCGCTCCCGCGACGCCCGCAGGAACTCCCGAAGAATCCGCTCCCCGGCCAGCACTCCCCGCTCGGGCAGCGCGGTCACCCCGGGCCCCATGAACCCCTCGTCCGCCAGCTCCCCGTGCCCGGGCCGCCAGGCCCGGTCCGCCGCGAGCAGCAGATCCGCGTCGAGCAGCGAGTCACCCGCGGCCACGGTCAGCTCCACCCCGGTCCGACGCGCGACCTCCCGCATCGCCGCCGACTTGGTGAGCGGCTTCGGCACGGCGTAGATCTTGCGCCCCTGCAGGGACACGGTCCAGCCCCGGTTCTCGGCCCACACCGCGAGATCCTTCACCCATTCCTCGGGCAGCAGCTCACGCTCGACGACGAGGTAGACGAAGAGATCCTCCGCGACCCGGTGCTTGCGCACCCACAGCGGGTCCGCCGTGGCCTCCAGATGCGCCCGCACCTCGGCGAGCGGCGCGCACTCGTCCGCGAGCCGGGCGGTGACCCGCTCGTGCCAGGCGACGTCCGTGACGCCGTCCACGAGCAGATGCCCGCCGTTGGCGCAGATCGCGTACGCGGGCGGCGGTCCCGGCAGGTTGATCCGCTGGTACTGCTTGCGCGTGCGGGTGGTCGTCGGCACGAACACTGCCGCGTCCCCCAGTTCGGCGAGCAGCTCCGCGGCCGTCTCCGTCATGTACGACAGCGGTCTGCTCTCGTGCACCTCGACGGTGAGCAGCCGGGGCGCCCGCGCGTCCGGCATGGTCAGCGCGAGCGCGGCGGCCGAGTAGATGAGCGTACGGTCGAGATCGCTCGCGACGAGAACCCGAGGACCCGGCATCAGACCGCCACCGCTCTGCCGTCGGCGCCGGTCGCGCCCCGCGTGTACTGCGGGTGGATCAACCCCACGCATGTGTACGGCAGCTCGGCCACCTCTTCCACCGGTACCCCTCTCTGTTCGGCGAGCAGGCGTACGTGGTCGAGGTCCGCGCCCGCCCCGGCTCGCGCGAGGATCTTCCACGGTACCCGGCGCAACAGCACCCGAGTGGTCTCGCCGACACCGGGCTTGACCAGGTTCACGTCATGGATGCCGTACTCCTCGCTGATGCGCTCGACGGCCGCCCAGCCCTCCCAGGTGGGCGTGCGGTCGGCGGCGAGCAGCTCCTCGACGCGGGCGTCCACGGCGTCCCGGACGTCACCGAAGCGGTCGGAGACGGCGTCCAGGAAGGCCACCGACACATCCACACCGGCCAGCTCCCGGTAGAACTTGGCCCCGTGGAAGTCGTCGGGCCCGACGAGGTCCGCGCGCAGCACGGTCCGCGATATCAGCCCGGAGACGGTGGAGTTGAGACAGGCGGACGGGATGAGGAAGTCCTCCCGTGTGCCGTACGTCCGCACGCACGACCCCGGGTCGGCGAGCACGGCGATCTCCGGGTCGAACCCGGTGACGCCGTCGGTCTTCTCGAACTCCAGCAGGGCGGCGGCGAGTTCACGGGTGATCGCGCCCTTGCCGGTCCAGCCGTCGACGAACACGACGTCGGCGGGGTCGTGATGAGCGGCCAGCCAGCGCAGCGCGTTGGCGTCGATGCCGCGTCCCCGCACGATCGACACGGCGTAGTGCGGCACCTCGATGCCGTGCCGGTACCGCGCCCACCGCCGCATCAGCACCCCCACCGGCGTCCCGGCCCGGGCCAGCGACACGAGGACGGGCCGCGCGGACCGCTCGGCCAGCACGGTCTCGGTCACCACGCCGACGGCCGCCGCGATCCGCTCGGCGGAGGTGTCGAGGGCGCTGTGGAAGAGGGCCTGGTACTGCTCGCTCGGCTGGTACTCGACCGGCAGGGACTCCGCGTAGTGCGCGCCCCCGCTCTGGATGGCCTCCTCCCGCTCCTCGGTGGGTGCCTCCAGCGTGACGTCCGAGAGGTCCCGCAGCAGCCAGCCCACCTCGTCGGCCGCGTAGGAGGAGAAGTCGGGACCACGCAGGGGGTCGGGCAGCATGGAGGGCCTTTCGGTGAGGTGCGGGTCGGGGGGTGTCGGCGCCCGGCGTCCGGGGGTGCGGGCAGCCGCCCCGGGCTCCCGCGCACCGAGGGTGCCCGGCCGGGGCCGCGCGTCGCGGCCGTGCCGGGTCGGGGGGACGTACGACGGCACCACGGCGAGCAGCACGGCGGGTGTGTGGGCGGCGAGGGTGGCCAGCAGGCCGTCGGCGGCGTGCAGGGCGGGGGTGTCGGCCGTCGAGTCGACGACGGCGACGACGGCGTCGAAGCCGCCACCGGCCACGTTGTAGGCGTACCGCTCCCCGGGCCCGTCCGCGGGGTCGTCGTGGGCGGGGAAGACGAGGCGGCTGCGTATCGCGTAGCCGGGGTCGTCCACGGCGAGGACGGGTGACCGCGTGGTGGTGGAGAACCGTATCTCCGCCCCGGCGGCCCGCCCCTCGACGAGCCGTTCCAGTTCGCGGGCCAGCGCCAGCGGCGCGTACATCAGCTCCTCGAAGCCGAGCACCAGCACGCGCCGGGCCCCTGGCGGCAGGGCCTCGGCGAGGCGGGCGGCCATGGCGGGCAGCGCGCCCTCCAGCCGGGCGCGGTGCGCCGGGGTGAAGCCGTGCCGCCCGCCGTCGGGCAGACCCCGCGGCCACCCCAGCTCGACCCGGCTGACCCGCGCGGCCCCGCCCCTCCCGGCCGGCCCGGCGGACGCGGTCTCGTACCGCGCGACCAGCGCCTGCCCCTTCTCCAGCACGCCCTCCGGCAGCCGCACGGTCCCCTTCGCCGCGGTCACCAGGTCCACCCGCGCCCCGATCTCCCGGGCGAACTCGGTGAGCCGACCCTGGTCGGCGGGCGACCGCATGTCGACCAGCGCCACGACGACGTACCGCTCGCGGGGGTACCGGTCGTGCAGGGCGCGGATGGTGTTGAGGACCGTGTTGCCGGTGGAGAACTCGTCGTCGACGAGCACCAGCGGGCCCCGCCCCGCGAGCAGGGTGGGGTCCTCCGGCAGCAGCAGATGCGAGGTCGCGTGCGAGTGGGACTCCTCGAAGCCGCCCGCCCGGTGGACGCCCTCGACCGGGCGCCGGGTGGAGTGGAGATAGGGCGCCTCGCCCAGCCCGTCCGCGACCGAGTGCCCGAGCCCGGTGGCCGTCTCGGCGTACCCGAGGACGACCGCGGTCCGCACCCCGGCCTCCCCCAGCAGCTCGCGCACCCGGCGGCCGAGCGCGAACCCGTGCCCGTGGACGACGGCCGGCGACTGCGGCACGTGCTTGCCGAGGACGTTCGACACCAGCAGATGCGCCCGCTTGGGGTTGCGCCGCAGCGCGAGCCCCAGCAGCCCGCTCAGCTCCGCGTCCCCGACCAGTTCGACCCCGAGCCGCGCACGGACCCAGGTGCCGGACCAGACCCCGCCGGACGGGTCGGGCGTACCGGTCGTGTCGTTCGCTGCGTTGATCATCGATTCCTCAGTCGTGGCGGTCAGTCGGGCAGACCCGCGGCCAACAGGTCCACGAACCCGATGTCCTCGTTGGCGACGCCAAACACCTCGGCGCGCTGCAGAACCCTTTCTGCCCAGGCGCGGTGCGGTTTCACCTCGTTCATTTTGTTACGGGACGCGGAGCGCAGTACGCCACCGCCGTTACGGTCGGGCCGCACGATGTCCTGGGCGTCGCCGAACTCCTCGTGACTGACCACGGACAGCGCGTGCACCGGCAGGACGTGCGAGGGGTGGATGCAGGTCTTGCCGAGCAGCCCGTTGGCCTGGTCCAGGGAGATCTCGCGCAGCAGGCCGTCCAGCGCGTGCTCGATGAGCGACTCGCGCAGCTGACCGGCCCGGTTCGCCAGGAAGGGGCTCGTGCGCAGCTGCGGCTTGAACATGCGCTCCTGGACCCGGAAGTACTCCCACACCGGCCCGGTCACCGTGAACCCGGTGCCGTCGGCCCGCCCGAGCACGTTCACCACGTCCGCGATCACGGAGGCGACGATCTGGACGTCGTAGGCGGTCATGTCGGGCGCCCGGCGCAGGGCGTAGGAGGAGCAGAAGTCGGTGACGCCGAGACGCAGCGCGAGGACCCGGTCGCGGTACTTGTCGACGGTGTGGGCGATGCCCTGGAGTGCCTCTACGCGCGTCTCCCTGTACATCAGTTCCGGCGACTCCAGCACCGGCATACCGAACAGCCGCCGCCCGCTCGCGGACTCGGCGGCGGTGAGCGCCTCCAGGAACGCCACACCCCGCTCCTCGGTGAACTTCGGGAACACGAACCCCGACAGCAGGCGTGCGGACGGGCCGAAACGGCGTACGAGGTCGGGGATCTGCTCGGGGAAGCGGACCCTGATGAACAGCAGCGGAAGCTCGGCGTCCGGCCGCTCGGCGAGGTCGGCGAACTGCCGGACGAGGTTCTCCTCGGCGTCCACGACCTCCTCGTCGCCGATGGAGTCCTCCAGGCACAGCACCATGGAGACCACACCGTTTCCGGCCTGCTTGACGACGTCGTCGGCCAGCCGCTCCCGGGTGGCCGGGCTGTAGAGCGTGGCGCCGAGCGCGGCGGAGAGCACACGGGCCGGGGAGTCGGCGTCGAAGACTCCCGGCTCCCGGTAGAACAGGCGCTGGCGCCGCTCAGGGGCGATGTGCCCGAAATGACGCATGTGGTTCCCCCGTGGCTGCTAGGCGTCCGGTCACGATCGTGGCCGGTAATAGTACGTACAAACGTGTGACATCAGTTTCCACCGGGCGTGAAGTTCTGGTAACCCGGCCATGTCGGGTGCTGAACGATTACACCGGCGGTTCGCCGCCCCCGCGTTGTCGTGATCAGGACCGAGAGGGCAGGATGACCGCATGACGCACGCGATGCTGAAGGGGTCGAACATCCCGATCGAGGCCACGGCGGTCCGCGCCGTGCTGCGCTGGGCGCCCGGGCAGGGCGTCCCGGTGGTCGACGCCTCGGCGCTGCTCCTCGGCCCCGACGGACGCGTACGGTCCGACGAGGACTTCGTCTTCTACAACCAGCCGCGCCACCCCTCCGGCAAGGTGTGGCGGCTCGGCCAGAAACGGGTGGCCGAGGGTCCCACCGACACCATCCAGACCGACCTGGCCGGTGTCGAGTCCGCTGTCAGCCAGATTCTCCTGGTCGCCTCCGCCGGGGACGTCGCCTTCGACCGCGTACCGTCCCTGCGCATCCTGCTGTACGACGCCACGGTCGCCGACGCCGAGCCGCTGGCGTACTTCGACGTCAAGCCCGAGACCGGCGAGGAGACCGCCCTGATCTGCGGCGAGCTGTACCGCCGCGGCGGCGGCTGGAAGTTCCGCGCCCTGGGCGAGGGGTACGTCAACGGCCTGGAGGGTCTCGCCACGAACTTCGGCATCATGGTCGACGAGACGACCGCCGCGGGGGCCGACCAGAGCGGCACCGCCCAGCCCCCGTCCCCCGAGACCTCCGCCCCGATGCCGCCCGAGCAGCCCCCGGCCGGCGTCCCGTCCCAGCCCGGGTACGGCTACCCTCCGGCGGCCCCCACGCAGCCCAGCCAGCCGGCCTACGGCTATCCGCACCCCCAACCGACCCCGGCCACCACCAACGGCCCGGCGTACGGCTACCCCCAGCACACGGCGGCGGCCCTGGACCCCGACTTCCGTCTGCCGCCGCAGGGACCGCAGTTCATCGGCCGCTGACGACGGGGGCGCCGGGGTTCCCTAGGAGCGTTCGGCCTTGCTCTTGTACCCGCGCCCCCACTGCAGCCCCCACCCGTACAGCCGGTCCAGCTCGGCCTGGAAGCCGTAGACGAACCTCACCTCCCGGCGCACGGTGATCTCCCCCTTGACGTTCTCGATCATCACCACGGCGCACGACCGGGCCTGCGGGTGCCTCTCGTCCAGGCCTATCTCGATGCGCGGACCGTTGCTCGGGTACAGGGTCACCACCGCGTGCGTGCGGTCGAACGCCGGCGTCTGGTCGTAGATGTAGACGAACACCAGCATCCGCCGGAAGGCCTCGCGGTGGTCGAGGTTGATGTACATCGTCTCGCCGGACCCCGACCCGAACCGGTCGTCCCCGCTGAGGCGCATGTACGGCGGCTCGTTGATGTCGCCGAGGAAGCCGCCCAGCGGCTGCACGACCCCCTTCGTCCCGTCGGCCAGCTCGTACAGACAGCCGAGGTCGAGGTCGACGTTCACCATGCTCTGGCTGTGCGCCTGGACCTCCTCCGGCCGCAGCGCCCTGAACGGGTGCCGCAGCACGCTCTGGCGCTTCGGTCCGCCGATGTCGGACGTCCGCATCCGCCAGGACAGGTTGACGCGCAGATGGCCCGCCGCGGCGTTCTGCTTGGAGAGGGACACCTTCTGGTGCCGCTTGGTCAGCTCTATCGCGTTGGTCGCCGCGTTGCCCGCGTCGAACTCCGAGGCCCGCCCGCGCCACAGGTTGTCCAGGAAACTCATGCCCGCCCGCCCCACAACTGCCGTCTCGTCACGTCGACCACCAGCGGGGCGGCCGACGAGGACGAATCCTCGTCGGCCGCCCCGCTCAGAGCCTGCCCTCACCTCGCGGGTGATCACACCCCGGAGGAGACCTCCGCCTTGTCGGCGGCGTCAGCTTTTCCCTCTTCGGCCGCCAGCGCCTTGTTGCGGCGCACGGAGGACCAGAACGACCAGCCGATCAGGACGACACCGATGAGACCGGTGATGATCTCGTTGATCTCGTACTGGATGGTGATCAGCAGGATCGCCGCCAGGGCGCCGATCGCGTAGTGCGCGCCGTGCTCCAGGTACACGTAGTCGTCGAGGGTGCCCTGGCGGACCAGGTACACGGTCAGCGACCGGACGTACATCGCGCCGATGCCGAGGCCCAGCGCCATCAGGACGATGTCGTTGGTGATGGCGAAGGCGCCGATGACTCCGTCGAAGGAGAAGGACGCGTCCAGGACCTCCAGGTAGAGGAACATGAAGAACGCGGCCTTGCCCGCGAGGGCGACGGCCGAGCGCGGCTTGCCGCTGCGCGCCGCCTCTTCCTCCTCCTCGTGCTCGCGCTCCTCGTCCTCCTCCAGCTTGCTCTCGAAGTAGCCGGAGAGACCGCCCACGATGAGATAGGTGATGAGGCCCGCGAGTCCGGAGATCAGGACGGTCTGCGCCTTGTCGACATGGGCGCCGCCGTGCTGGTGCGCCTGCGTCGCGAAGGTCATCGAGGTGATCAGCAGGACGATCATGGCGATGCAGGCCGACAGCATGTCGATCTTGCCGAGCTTGGCCAGCGGGCGCTCCAGCCAGCCGAGCCACTTGATGTCCCGGTCCTCGAAGATGAAGTCCAGGAAGATCATCAGCAGGAACATACCGCCGAACGCCGCGATCGACGGGTGGGCGTCGGTCACGTACTGCTGGTACTGGTCCTTGTCGGTGAGCGCCAGGTCGACGGCCTCGATCGGACCCAGCTTGGCGCTGATGGCGACGATGACGACGGGGAAGACCAGCCGCATACCGAAGACGGCGATCAGGATGCCGATGGTGAGGAAGATCTTCTGCCAGAAGGCATTCATCTTCTTCAGGATCCCGGCGTTGACCACCGCGTTGTCGAACGACAGCGAGATCTCCAGGATCGACAGGATCGCGACGAGCCCGAGAGCCGTCCATCCGTCGTAGAGAACCGCTGCTACCAAGCCGAGCGCGGTGACCGCGAACGACCAGCCGAAGGTTTTCAGAACCACTGGCTACCCAATCGTGTGTGTACGGGGTTCCCCCGCGCCGCGCGCGGCTTTACGAAACTTTGAACCCGAAGTCTAGTCGGGTACCCCTCGCACCCCACACGGCCCCGGCTTTTGCGCATATAGCGCTACGAGACGTTCACACCGAAGTCGAGTGCGATGCCCCGCAGACCGGACGCGTACCCCTGCCCCACCGCCCGGAACTTCCACTCGCCGCCGTAGCGGTAGACCTCACCGAAGATCATCGCGGTCTCGGTGGAGGCGTCCTCGGACAGGTCGTAGCGGGCCAGCTCCTGGCCGTCGGCCTGGTTGACGACCCGGATGAAGGCGTTGCTGACCTGGCCGAAGGCCTGGCCGCGGTTCTCGGCGTCGTGGATGGAGACCGGAAAGACGATCTTGTCGACGGTGACCGGCACCCGGGAGAGGTCGATGATCAGCGACTCGTCGTCGCCGTCGCCCTCACCGGTGAGGTTGTCACCGGTGTGCTCGACCGAGCCGTCGGGGCTCTTGAGGTTGTTGTAGAAGACGAACCACTCGTCGCCCAGCACCCGGCCGCCCTGGCAGAGCAAAGCGCTGGCGTCGAGGTCGAAAGGGGCTCCGGTGGTGGTTCTGACGTCCCAGCCGAGGCCGACCAGCACGTGAGTGAGGTTCGGCGCGGCCTTGGAGAGGGAGACATTGCCTCCCTTGGCGAGTGTGACGCCCATGGTGCTGGTCCTCCCCGATTTTCGAGCTTCAGTTGCTCAACTGTTCAGTTGTGTGCGTACGCGCGTGGACGGCCCGCCCCCGTCGTACGAGCGCGTCCGGCGCCGCCGTCGGTGACGACAGCGGCGCCGGACGTGGTGAGTCGGCAAGTCCAGGGGGGTACTCCCCCGCGGCTCAGACGTTCACACCGAAGTCCTGGGCGATCCCGCGCAGACCCGAGGCGTAGCCCTGGCCGATGGCGCGGAACTTCCACTCGGCGCCGTGCCGGTACAGCTCGCCGAAGACCATGGCGGTCTCGGTGGAAGCGTCCTCGGAGAGGTCGTAGCGGGCGATCTCCGCCTCGCCGGCCTGGTTCACCACGCGGATGAACGCGTTGCGGACCTGACCGAAGGACTGCTGGCGGTTCTCGGCGTCGTAGATCGAGACCGGGAAGACGATCTTCTCGATCTCGGCCGGGACGGTGGCGAGGTTGACCTTGATCTGCTCGTCGTCGCCCTCGCCCTCACCGGTGAGGTTGTCACCGGTGTGCTCGACCGAGCCGTCCGGGCTCTTCAGGTTGTTGAAGAAGATGAAGTTGGCGTCACTGCTGACCTTGCCCGACGCGTCCAGCAGCAGGGCACTGGCGTCCAGGTCGAAGTCGGTGCCGGTCGTGGTGCGGATGTCCCACCCCAGTCCGATGATGACCGCGGTCAGGCCCGGCGCCTCCTTGGTCAGCGATACGTTGCCGCCCTTGCTGAGGCTGACTCCCACGAAGTCCTCCGTTTGGTTTCAGGGGCGGGGAGCCCCTGCGTTGCGTTGGTGTCGGATCAACGTGTCGATCCTAGTGACGGGTTCCCGATCCCCGAAGGTCCTGGAACCGAAGAATCACAGGGTGTCGAGGGCGGCGAGGTACTCGTTCAGGTCGCGCGCGTCCGGCAGGGCGTTGACGACCGACCAGCGGACGACGCCCTCCTTGTCGACGATGAACGTGCCGCGCACCGCGCAGCCCTTTTCCGCGTCGAACACGCCGTACGCGCGGGAGACCTCGCCGTGCGGCCAGAAGTCCGACAGCAGCGGATACTCCAGGTTCTCCTGCTCGGCGAAGACCCGCAGCGTGTGGATCGAGTCGTTCGACACGGCCAGCAGCTGCACGTCGTCGTTGACGAACTTCGGCAGGTTGTCCCGCAGCTCGCACAGTTCGCCGGTGCAGACCCCGGTGAACGCGAACGGGTAGAAGAGCACCACCACGTTCTTCTCGCCGCGGAAGTCCGCGAGCCGCACGGTGGCCCCGTGGTTGTCCTTCAGCTCGAAGTCGGGAGCCTTGTCGCCGACCTGGATCGCCATGATGTTCCTGAGTCCCTTCATGGGCCGTTCGGGTGGCCCAGCCTACGCAGGGGAAACGGCGCGCCCCTGGAGGGGTGGCCCCCGTGGGGGCCCTCTCTCCAGGGGCGCGGGTTCACGTCACTACTTCTTCGACTTCGCCGCCTTCGGCGTCACCAGCCGGCTCCCACTCCAGTCCTTGCCGACGCTGACGCTCTTCGACGCGGACAGCCCCGCGGTCGTCGCGGCTTCGGAGATGTCGCTGGGCTCCACATAGCCGTCCCGCCCGGTCTTGGGCGTCAACAGCAGGATCGAGCCACCTTCCTCGATGTACGTGGTGGCGTCCACCAGTACGTCGGTCAGGTCGCCGTCGTCGTCTCGGAACCACAGCACGACGGCATCGGCCACGTCGTCGTAGTCCTCGTCGACGAGCTCACTGCCCACGACTTCTTCGATGGACTCGCGGAGCTCCTGGTCGACGTCGTCGTCGTAGCCGATCTCCTGGACCACCTGCTCGGGCTGGAACCCCAGCCTTGCGGCAGGGTTAGTCCGCTCCTCCGCGTGGTCCGCGGTCGCGCTCACGGGTTGCCTCCTGATCATGTTCGGGTGGGGTCGCCCCCTGGGGAATGAGCCACGCGCGTGCGCGAAGCAATGGCCGTAGTCCACACGGGCGGGACCGATCGCGCAAGTACCCAGCCTTCCAGACCGCCGAAACGGTGACGATCCGGGCCGTGTCACCGCAACTCTCTGCGCCGATTCACCGCCTCACGTGACGCACGCCACACCGTTCTGCCCGTTTTGCGCATTCGGCAACCATCCGGGGGTACGAGCATCGAATACCTTTACTACCTTTGTCGAGCGGACGACCACCCGGGTTACCTCTCGGTAGAGGTGACGTTTACGTCCTTGAGGTACACGATGGTGGCGGTGCAGGCACCTAGAGAACACCCTTGCAGAACCCCTGAAGAGCGGCCCTCTGACAGCTAAGGAACAGCGTGGCTTCCGGATCCGATCGCAATCCGATCATCATTGGCGGCCTTCCGAGTCAGGTCCCTGACTTCGATCCCGAGGAGACCCAGGAGTGGCTCGACTCGCTCGACGCCGCCGTGGACGAGCGCGGCCGTGAGCGCGCGCGCTACCTGATGCTCCGGCTCATCGAGCGGGCCCGTGAGAAGCGCGTGGCCGTGCCCGAGATGCGCAGCACGGACTACGTCAACACCATCCCGACCAAGGCCGAGCCGTTCTTCCCGGGCAACGAGGAGATCGAGCGGAAGATCCTCAACGCGACGCGGTGGAACGCCGCCGTCATGGTGTCGCGCGCCCAGCGGCCCGGCATCGGCGTCGGTGGCCACATCGCGACCTTCGCGTCCTCCGCCTCCCTCTACGACGTGGGCTTCAACCACTTCTTCCGCGGCAAGGACGAGGGCGACGGCGGCGACCAGATCTTCTTCCAGGGCCACGCCTCCCCCGGCATCTACGCCCGCGCGTACCTGCTGGACCGGCTCGACGACCAGCAGCTGGACGCCTTCCGCCAGGAGAAGTCCAAGGCGCCGTACGGCCTGTCCAGCTACCCGCACCCGCGCCTGATGCCGGACTTCTGGGAGTTCCCGACGGTGTCCATGGGCCTCGGTCCGCTGGGCGCGATCTTCCAGGCGCGGATGAACCGGTACATGGAGGCGCGCGGCATCGCGGACACCTCCAAGTCGCATGTCTGGGCGTTCCTCGGCGACGGCGAGATGGACGAGCCGGAGTCGCTCGGCCAGCTCACCATCGCCGCCCGCGAGCACCTCGACAACCTGACCTTCGTGGTGAACTGCAACCTCCAGCGCCTCGACGGCCCGGTGCGCGGCAACGGCAAGGTCATCCAGGAGCTGGAGTCGGTCTTCCGGGGCGCCGGCTGGAATGTGATCAAGCTGGTCTGGGACCGCTCCTGGGACCCGCTGCTCGCCCAGGACCGCGACGGTGTGCTGGTCAACCGGATGAACACCACGCCGGACGGCCAGTACCAGACGTACGCCACCGAGACCGGCGCGTACATCCGGGACCACTTCTTCGGTGACGACCACCGGCTGCGCGCGATGGTCGAGAACATGACCGACGACCAGATCCTGCACCTGGGCCGTGGCGGTCACGACCACCGCAAGATCTACGCGGCGTACAAGGCCGCCTACGAGCACAAGGGCCAGCCGACGGTCATCCTGGCCAAGACGGTCAAGGGCTGGACGCTGGGCCCGAACTTCGAGGGCCGCAACGCCACGCACCAGATGAAGAAGCTGACGGTCGCCGACCTCAAGGGCTTCCGCGACCGCCTCCACCTGCCCATCTCCGACAAGGAGCTGGAGTCCGGCGCCCCGCCGTACTACCACCCGGGGCGGGACTCGGAGGAGATCCAGTACATGCACGACCGCCGCAAGGGGCTCGGCGGGTACGTCCCGACGCGTGTCGTGCGAGCGAAGCCTCTGCCGCTACCCGAGGACAAGACGTACGCGAGTGTGAAGAAGGGCTCCGGTCAGCAGTCGATCGCCACGACCATGGCGTTCGTACGACTGCTGAAGGACCTCATGCGGGACAAGGAGATCGGCAAGCGGTTCGTGCTGATCGCCCCCGATGAGTACCGCACCTTCGGCATGGACTCGTTCTTCCCGAGCGCGAAGATCTACAACCCGCTCGGCCAGCAGTACGAGGCGGTCGACCGCGATCTACTGCTCGCGTACAAGGAGTCGCCGACGGGTCAGATGCTGCACGACGGCATCTCCGAGGCGGGCTGCACGGCCTCCCTCATCGCGGCCGGTTCGGCGTACGCGACGCACGGCGAGCCGCTCATCCCGGTCTACGTCTTCTACTCGATGTTCGGTTTCCAGCGCACCGGCGACCAGTTCTGGCAGATGTCCGACCAGCTGGCACGCGGTTTCGTCCTGGGCGCGACCGCCGGACGGACGACGCTGACCGGCGAGGGTCTGCAGCACGCCGACGGGCACTCGCAGCTGCTCGCCTCGACGAACCCGGGCTGTGTCGCGTACGACCCGGCGTTCGGGTACGAGATCGCGCACATCGTGAAGGACGGTCTGCGCCGGATGTACGGCGAGAGTGCCGACGGCAAGCCGGGCGAGGACGTCTTCTACTACCTCACCGTCTACAACGAGCCGATCCAGCACCCGGCCGAGCCGGCGGACGTGGACGTCGACGGCATCCTCAAGGGCATCCACCGCTACAGGGCGGGCGAGGCGGGCTCGATCCCCGCGCAGATCATCGCCTCCGGCGTGGCCGTGCCGTGGGCGGTCGAGGCGCAGCGGATCCTCGCCGCCGACTGGAACGTGAAGGCGGACGTCTGGTCGGCGACCTCCTGGAACGAGCTGCGCCGTGAGGCCGTCGAGGTCGAGCGGTACAACCTGCTGCACCCCGAGGAGGAGCAGCGCGTTCCGTACGTGACGAAGAAGCTGAGCGGCGCCGAGGGGCCGTTCGTGGCCGTCTCCGACTGGATGCGGTCGGTGCCGGACCAGATCTCGCGGTGGGTGCCGGGCACGTACCAGTCGCTGGGCGCGGACGGCTTCGGCTTCGCGGACACCCGGGGCGCGGCCCGGCGCTTCTTCCACATCGACGCGCAGTCGATCGTGGTGGCCGTCCTGACGGAGCTGGCCCGTGAGGGCAAGGTCGACCGCTCGCTGCTGAAGCAGGCCATCGACCGCTACCAGCTGCTCGACGTGGCGGCGGCGGACCCGGGCGCCGCCGGAGGCGACGCATAGCATCCGTTTCACGGTCAAGGGGTGGTGAACCGGTGGGTTCGCCACCCCTTCACGTTTTCTACTATGCGCCCATGAAACAGCGAGCGGTCTCGGCACAGGTCCGGTGGGAGCAGCACACTCAACGGCCGCTGTTCGCTTTGGCGGCCCTGTTCGCGGTGGCGTACGCCGTGCCGATCGTCCGGCCCGACGCGAGCGGGGAGGTGCGGTGGTGGTGCGACGTCGTCGAGTGGGGGGTGTGGGGCGCGTTCGCGCTCGACTACGTCGTCCGGCTCGCGCTCACCGAGCGGCGCCGGGAGTTCGTGCGGACGCGATGGCTGGACCTGGTGGCCGTGCTGCTGCCGATGATCCAGCCGCTGCGGCTGCTGCGGGTGGTGGCGACGCTGCTGCTGGTCGGGCAGCGGGCGCGGATGGCCTCGCAGATCAAGCTGACGACGTACGTCGGCGGGGCGGTGGTCGGACTGCTGATGTTCGGTTCGCTGGCGGTGCTGTCCGTGGAACGGAAAGCTCCTGGCGGCAACATCCACACGCTGGACGACGCGGTGTGGTGGTCGTTCACGACGATGACGACGGTGGGGTACGGGGACCACGCGCCGACGACCGGGCTGGGACGGGTGATCGCCGTCGGGCTGATGCTGTCCGGGATCGCGCTGCTGGGTGTGGTGACGGCGAACATCGCGGCGTGGTTCATCGCGCGGTTCGAGAAGGACGACGCGGAGGAGCGGCGGCAGACGGCCGCGATCACGGAACTGGCCGAGGAGGTGCGGCTGTTGCGGGCGGAGGTCCTGGCGTTGCGGGCCTCCGGGTCGGCGGTGCCTGAGCAGCGCCGCTGAGCGTGAGGTGGGGGTGGGGGTGGGGTGCGCCGGTGGGCGCGGGTCCGGTGGGGCTTCTCGTGCAGCCCCGCGCCCCTGAGAAGCAGGGGCTGCGCCCGCTGCTTCTCAGGCCGGCCGCCGCGCGGCGGCACTCAGAGGAGGCCGGTTCCCGGCCCGGTCGCGCCGGCCAGCCAGACGAGAGCCAGGACCGTGTCGATGGCGCCGAGCACGACCGCGACGACCGCGGGGACGGGGCGGGTGCCGGACCAGGTACGGTTCATCGCCAGCCAGCCGCAGAGGATCGCCACCGGGCCGAGGATGATGCCCAGGACGAAGAATCCCGCGACCGCGCAGATGACGCCGATGATCCCGAGGGTCGCGCGATCCGGCCCGGACCGTGACCACGTCCGGCCACGTGCTCGGGGGTGCCTGCGCGTACCGTGTCCGAAACCCGCCATCATCAACAACTCCCTGAACCTCGCGGTCAGTTCGCGTACAGAACGACGGGTACCCCTGCGGAGTGGTTGAAACCAGGGGGTATTGGCGGAACCGGCCGCGCGCGCTGCCCCCCTCCGGCAGCGCGCCGCTGACCCCCGGGGTCGTTCCGCCGGCAACGGCCATGCCGTGCGGAGGACTTGACCCACTGTGACCTGCGGCGCGTGCCGGGTGGAAGCGAGCTTGAGCGTTGTCACCCTGATAGGCGAACGCGGGCGAAAACCCGCGCCTGAAGCGGCGGTGGAGCGGTCAGATGTGCGCCGCTCCGGCGCCCGCCTCAGCGTTCTCGCCGCGCTTGGTCAGGAACGCCACGAGGACGGCGACGGCCGCCACTCCGGCGGCCACGAGGGACGCCAGGCCCATGCCGGACATGAACGTGGCGTGCGCGACCGTGGCGATCTTCGCCGCGACCTCCGGCGGCGTGCCCTCGGCGACCGGCGGGACACCGACCTGGACGGCCTCGGAGGCCTTGCCGAGCTGGGCCTCGGTGAGCGGCGGCAGACCGGCGTCCGTCCAGTTGCCCGGGAGGTCGCCGTCGACCTTGGAGGCCATCACGGCACCGAGGACGGCGGTGCCGAGGCTGCCACCGATCTGCATCGCGGCCTGCTGGAGACCGCCGGCGACACCGGACAGCTCCAGGGGCGCGTTGCCGACGATGACCTCGGTGGCGCCGACCATGACCGGGGCGAGGCCGAGGCCGAGGAGCGCGAACCAGAGGGACATCACGGCGCTGCCGGTGTCGGTCTCCAGCGTCGACATGCCGTACATGGCGATCGCGGTGAGCGCCATGCCGCCGGCCAGCGGGACGCGCGGTCCGGCCTTGGTGATCAGCGCGCCGGCCAGCGGCGAGCCGACGATCATCATGCCGGTGAGCGGAAGGAGGTGCAGCCCCGCGTCGATGGGGCTCATGCCGTGCACGTTCTGGAGGTAGAACGTCACGAAGAACAGGCCGCCCATGAAGGCGATGGCCATCAGGACCATCAGGACGACACCCGCCGACAGGGGCACGGAACGGAAGAGGCCCAGCGGGATCAGCGGCTCCCCCACCTTCGTCTCCCAGAAGGCGAAGAGGGCGAAGAGGGCGATGGAGGCGACCAGGAAGGTCCAGGTCAGGCCGTCGCCCCAGCCCCACTCCGGGGCCTTGATGAGGGCCCAGACCAGGCAGAACATGGCCCCGGACAGCAGGGCTATGCCCAGGACGTCGAAGGAGCGCGGGGCGTTCTCGGCGCGGTGGTCCAGCAGGATCCAGGCGCCCAGCGCCACGGCGAGGACACCGACGGGGACGTTGATCCAGAACACGGACTGCCAGCTGACGTTCTCCACGAGGAAGCCGCCGAGGATCGGGCCGCCCGCGGTGGAGGCGCCGATGACCATGCCCCAGATGCCGATCGCCATGTTCAGCTTCTCGGCGGGGAAGGTGGCGCGCAGCAGGCCGAGCGCGGCCGGCATCAGCAGTGCGCCGAACAGACCCTGGAAGACGCGGAAGGTCACCACGAAGGCGACCGAGTCCGACAGGCCGATGGCGCCGGAGGCGGCGGCGAAACCGACCACGCCTATGAGGAAGGTCTGGCGGTGGCCGAAGCGGTCGCCCAGCTTGCCCGCGGTGATGAGGGTGACCGCCAGCGCGAGGAAGTACGCGTTGGTGATCCACTGGACCTCGGCGAAGCTCGCCTTGAGGTCGTCCGCGATGACCGGGTTGGCGATCGCCACGATGGTGCCGTCGAGGGCGACCATCATGACGCCGACGGCCACGGTGAGGAGGGTGAACCAGGGATGGCCGCGCAGGCCCCGGCCCTGGTTCGCCGTCGGGTCCGACGGGACGCCTGGCGCCTTGTCCCCCGGTCCCGTCTTGTCGACAGTTGTCTGACTAGTCATACGCGCGAGACTAATGACAGCGACTGACAGTTGACAAACCAGTTCACAAGTCGGTAACTGTCACGTCACTCGCCGCAGGGGCGGGTGGAGACGAGGGTTCATGGAGACGGCTGCCACGGCGGCGACGGACCGGGAGCGGCCGGGGCTGCGCGAGCGCAAGAAGCAGCGCACCCGCGACGCGCTGCTGCGGGCGGCCCTGGAGCTGTTCACGACCCAGGGGTACGAGACGACGACGGTCGACGAGATCGCCGAGGCCGTCGACGTCTCCCAGCGCACCTTCTTCCGCTACTTCGCGGGCAAGGAGGAGGCGGCCCTCGCGGTCATGGACCTCACCCAGGCACACTTCCTGGCGGCCGTGCGCGCCCGCCCGGCGCACGAGGCGCCGCTGGAGGCGCTGCGCAACGCCGTGCTGGAGGGCTGGGACGCCATCGGCGAGGCCATCGACCGGGTCGTTCCCGTCGACCTCTATCTACGCGTCTACGGCATGGTCGAGTCGACGCCGGCGCTGTTGGCCGCCCATCTGCGCCGCTCGGACGAGGTCGCGCGGGAACTGGAGGGAATCGTCGCCGAGCGCGAGGGGCTCGACGTGCGCACCGACCCCCGTCCGCGCGTGGCGGTGGCCCTCTTCGGCGGGGTGATGCGGGTGACCGAGCGCATGTGGGCCCAGGGCGGCGACCTCAGCAAGGACGCGATGCGTGCACTGACCGCCGCGCATCTGGACGCCGTACGACCGACGTTGGCCGAAAAGTGGCGTCCTGACCGAAAAGCGTAAGGAATGACATCATCGCGACCCTCTGTGCACAGCCCACGGAAGGTGTGTGATCGAAACGTGATCCCTCTCACTTGGCTAACGCGAGACCCTTCCGTTCTCTTAGTGTGTCCTTTCAGTGACTTCCTTCGACTCCTCCCCGCAACTGAACGTCTGGCGCGCACTGCTGGCGCTGGCCGTGGTTTTCGTGATGCTGGCGACCACCGGCTGGACCGCGATCCGCAGCCACCGCGAGGAGTCGCCGCTGCAGGCGTCGCTCTCCGCGTGGCAGCGCGGACACCTCGACGGCCGTGAACTGCCGGACGCCGACGCGGCCCCGCACCGCCTGACGGCCTTCTTCGCCTCGCTCACCGCGCACCAGCGCGGCAGGCTCGCCCACCGCTATCCGCTCGCCGTGGGCAACATGGCCGGCGCCCCCGTGGAACTGCGTTACCGGGCCAACCGCCTCGCGCTCAAGCAACAGAGCGCGCGCGAACGCGAACGCATGCACGACCAGCGGCTCTCCGAGACCGGCCGGTACGAGGCCGGCCGCCGGATGCACCGCTTCGACATGCTCGCCGTGCGGAAGCGGCACATCCTCGCCTTCGATCCCCAGGGCGACGGCCGGGTCGCCGAGGTCTTCGGCAGTCTCGACAAGGCCGAACGCGTCTCGGTCGTCGTCCCCGGCGTCGACACCAACATCATCAACTTCCAGCGCACCAACCGCCGGTTCTCCGCCCCCGTCGGCATGGCCGAGTCGCTCTACGACGCCGAACGCTCGGCCGACCCCGCCACGCGCACGGCCGTGATCGCCTGGGCCGACTACACCGCCCCCACCGGCCTCGGCCTCGACTCGGCCACCGCGCTGCGCGCCGAACAGGGCTCGGTCCGGCTGAACGCGCTGGTGCGCAGCCTGCCCGGCGGCTCCACCGTCGCGCTGGTGTGCCACAGCTACGGCTCCGTCGTGTGCGGGGTCGCCGCGTCCTCGCTGCCGTCCCGGGTCACCGACATCGCGGTCGCCGGCAGCCCCGGCATGCGCGCCGAGACGGTCGGCCAGCTGCGGACGGGGGCCCGGGTGTGGGCCATGCGGGACGCCGACGACTGGATCCAGGACGTGCCCTACCTGGAGGTCGGCGGGCTCGGCCACGGCACCGACCCGGTCTCCTCGGAGTTCGGGGCGCGCATCCTGTCGGCCGCCGACGCCCAGGGGCACAGCGGCTATTTCGAGCCGGGCACGGAGAGTTTGTCCAACTTCGCCGAAATCGGCATCGGCGCCTACGCGTCGGTGCGCTGTGCGCGGGAGGACGACGCCTGTCTGGCGGGTCTGTCCGACAGCGCTGCGGCCTGACGCGCGTAGAGAGGGGTAGAAGTGCGCTTCGCCACGGTCGGGACTTCCCCGCGTCGCCCGCATACGATGAGCCGCATGGGTGACGTACTGGCCGGATTTCATGCCGCCTGGGAGTTCGAGTCCGACTCCGTGCTCATCCGCTTCGAACGGGGGATTCGCACGCCGAAGCTCTTCCAGGCGCTCGGTGAGCGGCGCGTCCCCCTGGAGGCGATCGCGGGGGTGACACTGACGCCCGGGAAGCGGGGCACCGTCGTCCTGCGTGCCGTGCCGCGACCGGGCGCCGATCCGCTGATGGAGGCGGCGGCCGACCAGCTCAAGGAGGGCTCCGACCCGTACCGGCTGGTGCTGCCGGCCGAGCGGGAGACGCTCGCGGAGTACTACGCCGACGAGCTGCGGGCCCGGTTGACCGGGTCGGGGCCGGCCGACCGGTTCCTGGTGGCGGCGCCCGAAGTACCGCTGCAGTTCAAGGCCTACGACGGGAAGGCGTCGTTCGACGGGCGGTCGGTGTCGTTCCGGTGGTCCTGGACGGGTGCGTCCTCGGCGAAGTGGAAGGCCGGGGACCAGAGTTTTCCGGTGAGCGCGCTCAGCGGGGTCGAGTGGCGGTCGCCGGAGGCGTTCGAGGGGTATCTGCGGCTGCTGCGCCGCGATGCCGCCGGCGAGCGGGCGGCTCAGCCGGATCATGATCCGGCCGCCGTCGTGTTCGGGCTGGGATACGGGCCGGTGCACGAGTCGTTGCCGTTCGCCGCGGCGGTGCTGGCCGCGGTGCGGTCCCGCTCCGCGGGGGGTACGGCGGCGGTCGAGGCGGGGCCCCGGCGGGATCCGGCCGACATCGCCGACCGGATCCGGCACCTGGGGGAGTTGCACGAGGCGGGGCTGGTCACCGATGAGGAGTTCAGCGTGAAGAAGGCGGAGCTGCTGGCCGAGCTGTAGCCCGCGCTCCCCCGCCCCGGCGGAGTTCCGCGCTACTCCCTGCCCGCGGAGGTGAACCGCATGTCCGCGTAGCGGTCGCCCGCCACCTGGGCCGCTATCGGCTCCAGCAGGGACATGTCGTCCTCGCCGAGGACGATCCGCGTGGCCGCCGTGTTCTCCTCCACCCGGCCCGGCTTGCGGGTGCCCGGGATGGGGACCACGGGAAGGCCGTGCAGGGGTGCCTGTCGCTGGACCCAGGCCAGGGCGATCTGGCCCGGGGTGGCGCCGTGGGCCTCCGCGACCTTGCGGACCGGGTCCAGCAGGGCCGCGTTGGCGGTGGCGTTGTCGCCGGTGAAGCGGGGCTGCTGACGGCGGAAGTCGTCCGCGGTGAGGTCCTCGGCCTTGGCGAAGGAACCGGTGAGGAAACCGCGGCCCAGCGGCGAGTAGGCGACGAGGGTGACGCCGAGTTCGCGGGCCGCGGGGACGACGCTCGCCTCGATGTCGCGGCTGAACAGCGACCACTCGGACTGCAGGGCGGCGATGGGGTGCACGGCGTGGGCCGCGCGCAGTTCGGCGGCCGTGACCTCGCTGAGGCCCAACTGCCCGACCTTGCCCTCGCGGACCAGGTCGGCCATGACGCCGACGCTCTCCTCGATGGGCACCTCCACGTCACGGCGGTGCATGTAGTAGAGGTCGATCACGTCGACGTCGAGGCGACGCAGACTGCCCTCGACGGACTCCCGTATGTGCGCCTCGTCGTTGCGGATGATCCGCCTCGTCGGGTCTTCGGGGTCGATCGCCAGACCGAACTTGGTGGCGATGACGACCTCGTCGCGGTGCGCCTTGAAGAAGGGGGAGAGGAACCTCTCGTTCTCCCCGGCGCCGTACGCGTGCGCGGTGTCGTAGAGCGTGACGCCCAGTTCCAGGGCACGATCCAGCGTGGCCCTGGACTCCGCCGCGTCCGAGGGGCCGTACGCGAAGCTCATGCCCATGCAGCCGAGGCCCTGTACGCCGACCTCGGGGCCGTCGGAGCCCAGTCGTGCCTTCGCGATCCTGCCGTCCGTCATGAGGCCCTCTCCGACGCCAGGGCCTGCCCGGCGTCAGCGTAGAAGTTGATCTTTCGGTCGAGCACGTTCAGGGTGTCCCGCAGCTCCGCGATCCGGGACAGGACGTCGTCCCTGGTCGACTTGAGCAGGTCGAAGCGCTCGGTGTAGGTGTGGTCGCCCTCGCGCACCAGCTCCGCGTAACGGACCATGTCGGCGACCGGCATGCCGGTCAGCCGGAGCTTGCCGACGAGGTCGAGCCAGTCGAGGTCACGGTTGCGGTAGCGGCGCTGGCCGGTGTGGGAGCGGTCGATGTGCGGCATCAGCCCGATGCGCTCGTACCAGCGCAGCGTGTGCGCCGTCAGACCGGTGAGGTCCACGACCTCGCTGATCGTGTACCTGTCCTGCCCGTCCGGCCGCCGGGGCTTCAGTGGCGGACCGGCGCAACTGTCGGTACCGGCAGTACTCGTGGCACTCGTGGCACTCGGCGTACTCGTGGTCTCCATCACCGTCATGCCCCCCACGCTAAAACCTTGGAGTGCGCTCGAAGCAAGCGAATCCGGTGAGAAAACACGAGGACGTGACGTGATCCCACTGGTTAGCGTGCGGGCATGAGTCTCGTACGACGCGCCACGGCCGAGGACGCCCGGGAACTGCTCCGGCTGCGCCAGGTGATGATCGACTCCATGCGGGGTGCGGACCGCTCCACCGACTGGCACGCCGAGTCACTGCCCACCGTACGCCGCCGACTCGCCGACCCGGACGGGGACTTCGCGGCCTTCGTGGTCGAGCGTCCGGAGCGGCCGGGCACGCTCGCCGCGCTGGTGGCCGGGACCGTCGACTACCGGATCGGGCGGGCCGGGAACCCGCACGGCGCGGTGGGCCATGTCTTCAGCGTCGCCACCGACCCGGGCGCCCGCCGCCGGGGGTACGCCCGCGCCTGCATGGACGCGCTCCTGGACTGGTTCCGTGAACGGGGCGCCGGCCACGTCCACCTCACCGCGTCCCCCGAGGCGGAGCCGCTGTACGCGTCGATGGGCTTCCGGCGCAGATCCGACCCCTTGATGCAGCTGGACCTGTGAGCCGCCTAGGCTCGTGGGCATGTCTCTGCAGAGCCTCGCCTTGATCGAGAACTGGCCGGTTCCCACGGCCGCCGCGGCCGTCGTCCGGGCGGACGGAACCGTCCTCGGGACCCACGGTCCCCTCGGGCACCGCTTCCCGCTGGCCTCGGTCACCAAGCCGCTCGCCGCGTACGCCGCGCTGGTCGCGTCCGAGGAGGGGGCGATCGAGCTGGACGAGGCGGCGGGCCCGGCGGGGTCGACCGTGCGGCATCTGCTGGCGCACACGTCGGGGCTGGCCTTCGACGAGCACCGGGTGACGGCGGTGCCCGGGGAGCGGCGGCTGTACTCCAACGCCGGGTTCGAGGCGCTCGGGGACCATGTGGCCAAGGCGGCGGACATGCCGTTCGCGGAGTACGCGCGGCAGGCGGTGCTCGAACCGCTGGGGATGACGTCCACCTCCCTCGACGGTTCCCCGGCCAAGGACGGCGTCTCGACCGTCGAGGACCTGGCGCGGTTCGCCGCCGAGGTGCAGGCACCCCGGCTGCTGGACCCGCGGACGGTCGCGGAGGCGATGACCGTGCAGTACCCGGGCACGAAGGGCGTGCTGCCGGGCTACGGACACCAGAACCCCAACGACTGGGGGCTCGGCTTCGAGATCCGGAACTCCAAGACGCCGCACTGGACGGGGACTTCGTCGTCGCCGGGGACGTTCGGGCACTTCGGGCAGTCGGGGACGTTCCTGTGGATCGATCCCGTGGCGGGGGTGGCGTGTGTCGCGCTGACGGACCGGGCGTTCGGGCCGTGGGCGGTCGAGGCGTGGACTCCGTTCACGGACGCTGTGCTGGCCGAGGTGCGAGGCTGAGGTACTTCTGATCACCGGAGACCTCACCCTCCGCCCGGCGACTTAGCCAGACATTCGAACCACACCGTCTTGCCCCTCCTGTCGGGGTGCGGCTCCACCCCCCAGCGGTCGGTGACCGCCTCGACGAGGAGCAGGCCACGCCCGCCTTCGGCGAGTGCGTCTCCGGTTGCCGGGACGGGTAGTCGCGAGCAACTGTCGGCGATCTCCACCCGCACGCCATCGCGCCGGAGCAGGAAACAGGTGCGGCAGCGACGGCCGGGTACGTGCCGGACCACGTTGGCGACGAGTTCCGTCAGCGCCAGTTCGGCCGCGTCGGCCACCTCCGGCATGCCCGCGCCCGTGAGGTAGAGCCGCAGAATGCGGCGCAGATGCCGGGCCGAGTGCTCGCCCACCGCGAACTCGGCGCGGTACTCGTCCTCGATGTCCGTCATGCCCGTCGTCGGCGGGCCGGCTACGTGATTCACATCACCAGATTGCAACGCTTCGCTTACGATCGACTACACAAAGAAACGAACGCCGCGAGGCGTTGGAGGCCGGAGGCACCGCAGTGGCCAACATCCAATCGCTCGACCCCAGCGCTTCCCCGCTCGACTACTACGGCTGGGAGTTGCGCAGGCAGCGTGAGGCGCACGGCCTCAAGCAGGGCCAGCTCGGCGAGATCATCTTCTGCACGGGCTCGTTGGTCGGCCAGATCGAGACCACGAAGAAGATTCCCACCCGCGACTTCTCCGAGCGGGTGGACGCGGCGCTCGGCACGGACGGGGTGTTCTCCCGACTGATCGGCCTCGTGCTGCGCAGCCAACTGCCCAACTGGTTTCAGCCGTACGCGGAGATGGAGGCGAAGGCCACGTACATCTCCACGTACCAGGCACAGTTGGTGTACGGACTGCTGCAGACGGAGGAGTACGCGCGGGCGGTGCTGGCCACCGGCATGCCCGACGATCTCGACGGACTGGTCGCGGCCCGGATGGAGCGCCAGCGCATCCTGGAGCGGGAGCAACCGCCGCTGGCCTGGGCGATCCTCGACGAGGCCGTGCTGCACCGGCCCATCGGTGGCCGGGAGATCATGCGAGGGCAACTGGCCCGGTTGTTGGAGTTCACCGAGCACCGGTGGATGCGGGTGCAGGTGCTGCCGAACGTGGCGGGTGAACACGCGAGTCTGGCCGGGTCGTTCAATCTCCTGCGATTCGAGGAGGACCCTGATGTCGTCTACACGGAGGACGTCATCGCCGGTCACATGACCGCCAACCCTGAGACCATCAGGGAGGCCGCACGCCGTTACGCTCATCTCCAGGCCGCCGCACTGTCCGTTGAAGCTTCGGCGGCGTTGATCACCCGTGTGATGGAGGAGCGCTATGGCGAACAGCCCCGATCTGAGGAACGCACAGTGGCGTAAGTCCAGCTACAGCGGAAACACCGGCGGCGACTGCGTCGAGGTGGCCGACGGATTCCCCGGTACGGTCCCCGTGCGCGACAGCAAGAACACCGATGGCACCGTCCTGCTCATCCGCCCGGACACCTGGCGGGCCTTCGTGGACGGGCTCCGCTAGAAGGCGCGTGGGTGGCGCCGGAGGCCCCCACGCGGCCTCAGGGTGGTGGTCGGCGAAGGCATGGTGACCGTGCAGTGCCGGGTGAAGAGCATCCCGCCGGTCCGGTCTCGCCGAGGCCCCGGCGTCGCAAACCCGGCAAGCTCCACGCAAGGACTGCCGAGCCCTTCCTTACCTTCAGAAGCATCGCCTGCACCCTCATCTGTTGCCGGCGGCTCGCCCGCTGATGTGGGCTTGCAGAAGCTTCACCGCCAGGTCGTGGCCGTAGTGATCAGCCATGTCCATGGGGGTGCGTCCGTCGGGATCCGCGAGCTGTGGGTCAGCCCCGAAGGCCAGCAGCACGGCGGTGGTATGCACAGTCAACGCCTCGCCGCTCTGCAGGGAGCCGTCGCCTTCGACGTCGATCGCGTGCGTCAGCAGCGTCCTGTTGCTGCAGATCTCATCGGGATCGGAACCGCCGGCCAGCAACCGGGCCAGAGTCTCCGCATCCTCGTGCTCGACCGCGTGATGGGCGGGTGTCCAGTAGTCGTTCACCGAAGCATTCAACCGCCACCGCAACACCTCTACCAGCCGTCATCCGCGCCGCCGGTCACCAATGGAGACGACTTCTTCATCCGCCGACCGGAAACTCAGCCGCCGCGTGACTTCGGTCAGTCGGGGACGTTCCTGTTCGAGACGCGGACTCCGCTCACGGACACCGCACTGGCCGAGGTCGGACGGTAACCACGCCCCGTAGAAGGGCAGTTGAACCATTCGTATAGCCTCCCCCTGCACGTGGGTACACACACGCCACAGCAGACGCAGGGTTTCGGGGGAAACGATGGGCGAGGTACGACCGGGCGGGCAGCTCCGTCCGCTGGACGGCAGCGACCCGAGGACCGTGGCGGGTTACCGGCTCGCAGCGCGGCTCGGCTCGGGCGGCATGGGCACCGTGTACCTGTCGTACACGCCCGGCGGGCACCCCATCGCCCTCAAGACGATCCGGCCGGAGCTGGGCGAGGATCCCGAGTTCCGCCGCAGGTTCCGGCAGGAGGTGCAGGCAGCCCAGCGGGTGCAGGGTCTGTACACGGCGCCGGTCATCGACTACGACACCGAGGGCGCCCAGCCGTGGCTGGCCACCGCCTATGTGCCGGGTCCGTCACTGCACGCGGCCGTCGCCGAGCACGGCGCGCTGCCGGTCTCCTCGGTCCTGCTGCTGCTCGCCGGGGTGGCGGAAGCGCTGAAGGTGATTCACGCGGCGGGCGTCGTCCACCGTGATCTGAAGCCCTCCAACGTGCTGCTCGCCGCCGACGGCCCCCGGGTCATCGACTTCGGCATCGCCCGCGCCGCCGACGCCACCGCCCTGACCGGCACCGGTGTCTCCATCGGCACCCCGGCGTTCATGTCGCCGGAGCAAGCGGCCGGGAGGCCGGTCACGCCCGCGTCGGACGTGTTCGCGCTCGGCCAGGTGGCGGCGTTCGCGGCACGCGGGTCCGGCGCGTACGGCGACGGCCCCTCGCACGCCGTGCTGTACCGGATCGTCCACGAGGAGCCCGACCTGAGCGGTCTCGCCGACGAACTCCGGTTCATCGAGCGCTGTCTGGCCAAGGACCCGGCCGACCGCCCCTCCCCCACCGAGGTCGTCGCCCTCTGCCAGGAGGCGTCGCCCACCCCGCTGGTGCAGTCGGGTACCTGGCTGCCGGAGGCGATCGGCGTCGACATCACGCGCCGGGTCTCGGCGTCGGCAGAGTTGCTGGCCGCGCGGAACAAGGCGGCGGCACCGACCACAGCGCCCGCGCCCGTTCCACCTACCGCCCCGGTGACCCAGCCGGACGTCCAGGCCACCGGCCACGCCGCACCGTCGGTGCACGCGGGGCCGACCGTGCACGCGGGCCCGGTCACACCGAGGCCGCCCGCCCCTCAGGCCCCCGCCCCATACGTCGCCCAGCCGGTCCCGCACACAGTGCCGATGTACCACGCGCCGTACTCGCAGCCGCCGCGCACCTGGCACCCGCAACCACAGGCGCGCCCGTTTCCCCTCCCGCCTCCCAAGAACACCCTGGGGAAGTGGCTGGGTATCGGCGTGGGGACTCTGTCCGCTCTGATGACGCTCGGGGGCTGCCTTGCATTCCTGAGTTCGTTCGAGGGCTCGTCGGACGACTCCACGAAAGGCTCCGGAGACAGGAACTCCGCGAACGCCAAGCCCCTGCCCGATCCCAAACCGGTGTCGTACAAAGGGATCAACATCCCGCTCGACTACTACATCCGGTTCGCGGACTCGCCCCCGAAGCCGATCCACGACTACACGGCATACAACAGCAGCGAAGCCGACTTCTACTATGACAACCTCAACGGAGACGAGGTGACCAGCCAGAGCAACACGATTGTTCTGCTGAACAACGCCCAAAAGGGCTCGCTGAAGACTTGCCGCGAGGAGACCCGGTACGCCGACGCTGTCTCGCTCTCCCAGCTTTCCGAGGGCACCCAGCTCTGTGTGCACAGCTCCGGCCACATCGCCCTAGTCACCTTCAGGGGCACGGCCCCGGAGAACGACCCCAGTGACTACGTCTCCGTGGACATCACGATCTGGCGCAACGCGGAGGAGCCGACTGACAGCTGACCGCCCTCACTCCCCAAGCTCCCACACCAGTACCTCGGCCGGGGTGGAGACGGCGACCAGCTCCAGCCCCTTCTCCCCCTCGGCCCGCACCGAGTCCCCGGACTCCAGCCGGTGCGGCCCCAGCCCCACCACACCCCGTACGACGTGCACGTACGCCCGTGCCACGTCGGGTACCTCGGCCCGCTCCCCCGCCGTCCCGAGCCGCCGGACGTGCAGCATCGCGCCAGCCTCGGGGACGGCGTACGGGGTGGAGTCGGCGATGCCGCGGACGATCTCGTACGCGGGATCGCCGCCGGGGTCCAGGGGGGCCAGCCACATCTGTACGAAGGTGAGGGGCACCGGGCCGTCGTTGCGCTCGACGTGCCGCACCCCGCCCGCCGAGCTGAGCCGCTGGACGTCACCGGGGCGGACGACCGTCTCGTGGCCGGTGGTGTCACGGTGGGTCAGCTCGCCCTCGACGACCCAGGTGACGATCTCGGTGTGACTGTGCGGATGCTCGTCGAACCCGGCACCGGGAGCGAGCCGCTCCTCGTTGCAGGCGATCACCGCACCGAAGCGGAGGTTGTCGGGGTCGTAGTGCGCGCCGAAGGAGAAGGCGTGCAGCGAGGCGATCCCGGCCTCCGGGTCTCCCCCGGGGTAGCGCGCGCCGGCGCGCCGCAACTCCATCACGGACTCACGGTATCCCTCCGACCGCCCACCTCGGTCCTCGGCTTCGTATCCGGGTCTACCGCCCCCGACCCACGCCCCCTCCGGCGCACGGCACATCCCGCCCCGGCCGACGTACACGCTCCCGGCCGCCACCACCCAGCCCGTCCGGCGTTTGAGGACGAGGTCGCAGGCCGACGGCGGGGGTCCGGGGGCGGCAGCCCCTGGCGCACGCACCCCCGGGCACACTCGCACCCCCGGCCCACACCCTCCGGCACAAGCAAGCGCAGCGATAAGGCAGTCTTGTCCCGTGCCCGAACCCGAAACCAGCAGGCCCGCATCCACCCCGCCCGTCCACGCGCACGTCGCGACCCTGAGGCGGCTGGAGAAGTCGTCCGGAAGTCTCGCCGCGCAGGCCATCGCGCGGATGGACGAAACGCTGCCCTGGTACCGGGCGATGCCGCCCGAGAACCGGTCGTGGATCGGGCTGGTCGCCCAGGCCGGTATCGCCGCGTTCACGGAGTGGTTCCGGCATCCGGACGCCCCGCAGGCCATCTCGACGGACGTGTTCGGGACCGCGCCGCGTGAACTGACCCGGGCGATCACGCTCCGGCAGACCGTGGAGATGGTGCGCACGACCATCGAGGTCATGGAGTCCGCCATCGACGAGGTGGCCGCGCCCGGCGACGAGAGCGTGCTCCGCGAGGCGCTGCTCGTCTACGCGCGCGAGATCGCGTTCGCGACCGCGCAGGTGTACGCCCAGGCCGCCGAGGCACGCGGCGCCTGGGACGCCCGCCTGGAGTCACTGGTCGTGAACGCGGTGCTCAGCGGTGAGGCCGACGAGGGCGCGGTGAGCCGGGCGGCCGCGCTCGGCTGGAACTCCCCCGACCATGTCTGCGTGGTCCTCGGCACCGCCCCGGACGGCGACAGCGAGCTGACCGTGGAGGCCATCCGGCGCGCGGCCCGGCACGCGAAGCTGCAGGTGCTGACCGGTGTGCTGGGCGACCGGCTGGTGGTGATCGCCGGCGGCGACAACAACCCGTTGCAGGTCGCGAAGTCGCTGATCGGGCCGTACGCGGCCGGGCCGGTGGTGGCCGGGCCGATCGTTCCCGACCTGCTGGCCGCGACCCGGTCCGCGCAGGCGGCGGCCGCCGGACTCAAGGCGTGTACGGCGTGGCAGGACGCGCCCCGCCCCGTTCTGGCGGACGATCTGCTTCCGGAGCGCGCGATCGCGGGGGACCCCAGTGCGCGCGAGCAACTGGTGGAGGAGATCTACAGACCGCTGGAGGAGGCCGGCTCCGCTCTCCTGGAGACGCTCAGTGTCTATCTCGAACAAGCCTCAAGTCTTGAGGGCGCGGCCCGCATGCTGTTCGTCCATCCCAACACCGTGCGCTACCGGCTCCGACGTGTGACTGACGTCACCGGCTGGTCACCCTCGGATGTACGCTCGGCCTTCACCTTGCGGATCGCGCTGATCCTGGGGCGTCTGGTCGATGGGGAACCCCAGCTCTAGGGTTTTGTCGAGGTGCTACAAAACCCCTACGTGTTCTTCGTCCCTGTCCCCACGGGCGGCCCGAGCCGTCCTCAAGAGAGAGTGTGAGAGTGCTCGTACTCGTCGCTCCCGGCCAGGGCGCCCAGACGCCCGGCTTCCTGACTCCTTGGCTCGACCTCCCCGGTGCCGCCGACCGCCTCGCCACATGGTCGGACGCCATCGGGCTGGACCTCGTCCACTACGGCACCGAGGCCGACGCCGACGCGATCCGCGACACCTCCGTGGCCCAGCCGCTGCTCGTGGCGGCCGGTGGACTGTCCGCCCTCGCCCTCGGGAAATCCATCCTCGGGGACGTGAACCCCGGTGCGGTCGCCGGGCACAGCGTCGGCGAGATCACCGCGGCCGTGTTCGCCGGTGTCCTCGACGAAACGTCCGCGCTGACCCTCGTACGCAAGCGGGGCCTGGCCATGGCCGAGGCCGCCGCGATCACCGAGACCGGCATGTCCGCGCTGCTCGGCGGCGACCCCGAGGTGACGATCCCGCACCTGGAGAAGCTGGGGCTGACCCCGGCGAACGTGAACGGCGCGGGCCAGATCGTGGCCGCCGGCACCCTGGAGCAGCTGGCCGCCCTGGAGGCGGACAAGCCCGAGGGCGTCCGCCGTGTGGTCGCCCTCAAGGTCGCCGGCGCCTTCCACACGCACCACATGGCTCCCGCCGTGGACACCCTCGCCAAGGCCGCCGAGGAGCTGTCGCCCAAGGACCCCACGGTCACCTATGTCTCGAACAAGGACGGGCAGGCCGTCGCCACCGGCGCCGAGGTGCTCTCCCGTCTCGTCGGTCAGGTCGCCAACCCGGTCCGCTGGGACCTGTGCATGGAGACCTTCAAGGAGCTGGGCGTGACCGCGATCGTCGAGGTGTGCCCCGGCGGCACGCTCACCGGTCTCGCCAAGCGCGCCCTGCCGGGCGTGGCCACGGTCGCGCTCAAGACACCCGACGACCTCGACGCCGCTCGCGCGCTCATCGCCGAGCACCAGAATTAGGAGCCCTGGACCTATGTCGAAGATCAGGCCGAGCAAGGGCGCCCCGTACGCACGCATCCTCGGCGTGGGCGGCTACCGCCCGGTCCGGGTGGTGCCCAACGACGTGATCCTGGAGAAGATCGACTCGTCCGACGAGTGGATCCGCTCCCGCTCCGGCATCGAGACCCGGCACTGGGCGAACGACGAGGAGACCGTCGCCGCCATGTCGGTCGAGGCGTCCGGCAAGGCCATCGCCGACGCCGGGATCACCGCCGAGCAGATCGGCGCGGTCGTCGTCTCGACCGTCTCCCACTTCAGCCAGACCCCGGCCGTCGCCACCGAGATCGCCGACAAGCTCGGCACGGACAAGGCCGCCGCCTTCGACATCTCGGCCGGCTGCGCGGGGTTCGGCTACGGCCTCACCCTCGCCAAGGGCATGGTCGTCGAGGGCTCCGCGGAGTACGTCCTCGTCATCGGGGTCGAGCGGCTGTCCGACCTCACCGACCTGGAGGACCGGGCCACGGCCTTCCTCTTCGGTGACGGTGCCGGCGCGGTCGTCGTCGGCCCCTCCCAGGAGCCGCACATCGGCCCGACGGTCTGGGGCTCCGAGGGCGACAAGTCCCAGACGATCAAGCAGACGATCCCGTGGAACGAGTACCGGGTCGGCGACCTGGAGAAGCTCCCGCTCGACAGCGAGGGCAACGTCAAGTTCCCCGCGATCACGCAGGAGGGCCAGGCGGTGTTCCGCTGGGCCGTGTTCGAGATGGCGAAGGTCGCGCAGCAGGCACTGGACGCGGCCGGGATCACCTCGGACGACCTGGACGTCTTCATTCCCCACCAGGCCAACGAGCGGATCATCGACTCGATGGTGAAGACACTCAAGCTGCCGGAGCACGTCACGGTCGCGCGTGACGTGCGCACCACCGGCAACACCTCGGCCGCCTCGATCCCGCTCGCGATGGAGCGGCTCCTGGCGACCGGTGAGGCCAAGAGCGGCGACACCGCGCTCGTCATCGGCTTCGGGGCGGGTCTCGTGTACGCAGCGACGGTCGTTACCCTCCCCTAGGCACCGCTGCCGGATCTTCGGGTCCGGCGCGGGAAACACGCACAACCTGCCGCTGACGCGGCGGGCCGCCCACCCTCTGGAAAACAACGAAGGAGCGCCCGACATGGCCGCCACCAAGGAAGAGATCGTCGCCGGTCTCGCCGACATCGTGAACGAGATCGCCGGCATCCCGGTCGAGGACGTCCAGCTGGACAAGTCCTTCACCGACGACCTGGACGTCGACTCCCTGTCCATGGTCGAGGTCGTCGTCGCCGCCGAAGAGCGCTTCGACGTCAAGATCCCGGACGACGACGTCAAGAACCTCAAGACGGTCGGTGACGCGACCGACTACATCCTCAAGCACCAGGCCTGATCCGCGGATCGGGTCGGACCGGTCCCTGACCGGCCCGTTTGCCCCGCCACCCGGCGGTGGCGCCGCTGAATCCTCGTAACCGTTGGAGAAAATTCCCGTGAGCTCGACCAATCGCACCGTGGTCGTCACCGGTATCGGCGCAACCACACCGCTGGGTGGCGACGCGACTTCCACCTGGGAGGGTCTGGTCGCCGGCAAGTCCGGCGTCGGTCCCCTGGAGCAGGAGTGGGCCGCCGACCAGGCGGTCCGCATCGCCGCACAGATCGCCGTGGAACCGACCGAGGTCATCCCCCGGCCGCAGGCCCGCCGTCTGGACCGCTCGGCGCAGTTCGCGCTGATCGCGGCCAAGGAGGCGTGGGCCGACGCCGGTTACACGGAGACCTCGGCCGACGACGGCACCGTCGACGCGGACCGTGTCGGCGCGGTCATCGCCTCCGGTATCGGCGGAGTGACGACGCTGCTCGACCAGTACGACGTGCTGAAGGAGAAGGGCGTACGCCGCGTCTCCCCGCACACCGTGCCCATGCTGATGCCCAACGGCCCGTCCGCCAACGTCGGTCTGTACGTCGGCGCGCGCGCCGGTGTGCACACCCCGGTCTCCGCCTGCGCGTCGGGCGCCGAGGCCATCGGCTACGCCATCGAGATGATCCGCACCGGCCGCGCCGACGTCGTGGTCGCCGGTGGCACCGAGGCGGCCATCCACCCGCTGCCGATCGCCGCGTTCGGCAACATGATGGCGATGTCCAAGAACAACGAGGACCCGCAGGGCGCCTCCCGTCCGTACGACACCGGCCGTGACGGCTTCGTCCTCGGCGAGGGTGCCGGTGTCGTCGTCCTGGAGTCGGCCGAGCACGCGGCGGCGCGGGGTGCCCGGGTCTACGCCGAGGCCGTGGGCCAGGGCATCTCCGCCGACGGCCACGACATCGTGCAGCCGGAGCCGGAGGGGCGGGGCATCGCCCAGGCCCTGAAGCACCTGCTGGAGAACACCGACCTGGACCCGGCGGAGATCGTGCACGTCAACGCGCACGGCACGTCGACGCCGGCCGGTGACATCGCCGAACTGAAGGCGCTGCGCAAGGTGTTCGGTGACGACACCGACCACTTCGCGGTGTCCGCGACGAAGTCCATGACCGGGCATCTGCTCGGTGGCGCCGGTGGTGTGGAGACGGTGGCGACGGTGCTCGCGCTGTACCACCGGGTGGCTCCGCCGACGATCAACGTGAACGACCTGGACCCCGAGGCCGAGGCCAACGCGGACATCGTCCGCGGGGAGGCTCGGAAGCTGCCGGTCGAGGGCCGTATCGCCGCGCTCAACGACTCGTTCGGGTTCGGTGGGCACAACGTGGTGCTGGCGTTCCGGACGATCTGATTCGTTCCCCACGCGCGTGTGGCCCGGGTCCCTTTCAGGGATTCGGGCCACATCTGTGTGTGCGTCGAAGGATGTGTGTGCGTCGAAGGATCGGGAACCGGGGGGTCAGACCACCTGGTGCAGCCACCGCACCGGGGCGCCCTCTCCCGCGTACCGGAAGGGCTCCAGTTCGTCGTCCCAGGGCTTGCCGAGGAGCTTGGCGATCTCGGCCTCCAGGTCGGTCTCGCCGCGCTGGGAGCGGGTCAGGGCGGCCCTCAGGCGGTCCTCGGGGATGAGGATGTCGCCGTGGATACCGGTGACGGCGTGGAAGATGCCGAGGTCGGGGGTGCAGCTGTAGCGCTCGCCCTCGGCGGTGGCGCAGGGCTCGGCGGTGACCTCGAAGCGCAGGAGGTGCCAGCCGCGCAGCGCGGAGGCGAGTGTGGAGGCGGTGCCGGCCTGGCCCTGCCAGGAGAACTCGGAGCGCCAGGTGCCCGGCGCGGCCGGCTGCCGGATCCAGTCGAGGTTCACACGGGCCCCGAGAACGCCCGCGACGGCCCACTCGACGTGCGGGCACAGCGCACGCGGCGCGGAGTGCACGTACAGGACTCCACGTGTCGTCACCGGGGCCTCCACAGAGCAGGACGGTTCGCTTTTCGACGGATCGGCGGTGGCAGGGCGGCCACGTGGCGAGGCTACCGTGCGGCGGGGCAAGGAGTGTGACGTACCGTCGGAGCAGGCGCCAGGATGCGGCGCTGTTTCACCCGGCGGGACGCGTGCCGGACTCCCGGCCGGGGGTCCGGGGGTTGTCCCCCGGGAAGACACAGCCACCCGAGGGGACGCCTGTACGGAGGGAACAGTTGCGCCTTCCGTCGCAGTGAATCCCCCGCTCTGCCTTTCCGGGAACTCCCGGGCGTTGTCATGGGTGGGAGCTTGCACGTGCGGGACCGACCGAGGGGACCAGGGGATGCGGAAGCGACGCCACCGTTCGAGGGCGGTGTTCGGCGCGGCCTTGGCGGCGGTCCTGCTGGCCGTGGCGGGATGCGACGCCACCGGTGGCGACTCCCCCGGCCCCGAGGGGACGGGGTCGCGGGCGAAGCCCTCCCCCTCGCCCACCCCCGCCTGGGACAGCAGCCCCGAGTCGCTGGCCGCCGTCGGCGACTCCATCACCCGCGGTTTCGACGCGTGCCAGGTGCTCTCCGACTGCCCCGAGGTGTCCTGGGCGACCGGCACCGACGCCTCGGTCGACAGTCTCGCCTTACGGCTGCTGGGCGCGTCGGGGGCGACGCGGCGGAGCTGGAACTACGCGGTGACCGGGGCCCGGATGGCCGATCTGCCGAGCCAGGTGGCGCGGGCGGTCTCCCGTGAGCCGGAGCTGGTCACGGTGATGATCGGCGCGAACGACGCGTGCCGGGCGAGCGCCGCCGCCATGACCCCGGTCGCCGACTTCCGCGCCGACTTCGAGGACGCGATGGCCACCCTGCGGGACAGCCTGCCGAGGACGCAGGTGTTCGTGGCGAGTGTGCCGGACCTGAAGCGGCTGTGGTCCGAGGGCCGTTCGAACCCGGTCGGCAAGCAGGTCTGGAAGCTGGGCATCTGCCCGTCCATGCTGGCCGACCCCGACCTCCTCACCACGGCGGCGGGCGAGCGGCGCGATGCCGTCCAGAGCCGGGTGGAGGCGTACAACGACGTGCTGCGCGAGGTGTGCGAGAAGGACCGCCACTGCCGCTACGACGGGGGCGCCGTCTTCGACTACCGCTTCGGGCAGGCCCAGCTCAGCCAGTGGGACTGGTTCCATCCGAGCGTGGACGGGCAGGCGCGACTGGCCGAGATCGCGTACCGGATCATCCGCGGGAAGGGCACGTGACCTGCGGTTCTGCCGTGG
Organism: Streptomyces bottropensis ATCC 25435; assembly: GCF_000383595.1. Taxonomy (NCBI): domain Bacteria; kingdom Bacillati; phylum Actinomycetota; class Actinomycetes; order Kitasatosporales; family Streptomycetaceae; genus Streptomyces; species Streptomyces bottropensis. Next base: position 7,036,535 of record NZ_KB911581.1, read on the forward strand.
CCTAGGGTTTCGCTCATGAGTGAACTCTTCGGCACACTTCCGGACGGCACGCCCGTGCACCGCTGGACTCTGGAGCGGGGCGGCGCCCGGGTGCGGATCCTGACGTACGGCGGGATCGTGCAGTCGGTGGAGGTGCCGGACCGTCACGGGCGGCCGGCGGACGTGGTGTTGGGGTTCCCCGGCCTCGACGGGTACCTCCGTCACCCGGGGCCGTTCTTCGGGGCGCTCATCGGCCGGTACGCCAACCGGATCGCCCAGGGCCGGTTCACCCTCGACGGGCGGGTGTACGAGCTGGAGCGCAACAACCCGCCGAACTCGCTGCACGGCGGCTCCCGCGGCTACGACAAGCGCGTGTGGGAGGCCGAGGGGGTCGGGGGCGGGGCCGGGGTGCGGCTGACGCGCGTGAGCCCGGACGGGGAGGGAGGCTTCCCCGGGCGGCTGGCGGTCTGCGCGACGTACTCGCTGGAGGAGGACGGGAGCGCGCTGCGGATCGCGTACGAGGCGGTCACGGACGCGCCGACGGTGGTGAACCTCACGAACCATACGTACTGGAACCTGGGCGGGGCCGCGTCGGGCGCCGCCGGAGGGCACGAGCTGCGGATCGCCGCGTCGCGGATCACCCCGGTCGACGCCGATCTGATCCCGACCGGTGAGCCGGCGGAGGTGGCGGGGACGCGGTTCGACTTCCGGACGGCCCGGAAGGTCGGGAGCGGGTACGACCACAACTTCGTGCTCGACAAGGGGGTCACGGGGAGCGCGGAGCCGGTGGCCGAGCTGTGGGAGCCGGGGTCGGGGCGGGTGCTGAGCGTGGCCACGACCGAGCCGGGGATGCAGCTCTACACGGCCGACCATCTCGACGGCCCCTTCGGCCCGGGGGACGGGATCGCGTTGGAGACGCAGCACTTTCCCGATGCGCCGAACCGGCCGCGGTTTCCCAGTACGGAACTGCGGCCGGGGGCGGTGTACCGGTCGGAGACGGTCTACGGGTTCGGGGTGCGTGCGTAGTTCACCGTCGCCCTGACGCGGCGGTCCTCGATCGAGCGGCCGGCCTCCACCTCGTACGAACCCTCCACCGGCACCCACGCGTTGGCCGACTCGTCCCAGATCTCGAAGGCCCGGCGCGGGAGTCGGACGACGGCCTCCCGCGTCTTTCCGGGCGCCGCGCTCACCGTCGCGAAGCCCACCAGCCAGCGGGTCGGGCGGTTGTCGTCGGGGGTCGTGGGAGCCAGGTAGAGCTGGACGGTCTCCCGGCCCTCGCGGGTGCCCGTGTTGCGGACGCGTACCGTCGCCGTCGTGCCGGTGACGTCGAGGGACTCGTAGGTCCAGTCGGTGTAGCCGAGGCCGTGGCCGAAGGGGTACGAGGGTGTCGCGGAGTGCTTGTCCCAGGCGCGGTAGCCGATGAAGACACCCTCGTCGTAGGGGAGTTCGCCGCCCGTGGGGGTGACCCGGGTGACGGGGGCCTCGGCCAGGGAGCCCCACGTGGTGGGGAGCCGGCCGCCGGGCTCGTGGGCGCCGGTGAGGACGTCGGCGAGGGCGGCGCCGCCCTCCTGGCCGGGGAACCAGGTGAGGAGGACGGCGGCGACGTCGTCGCGCCACGGGAGTTCCACCGGGGAGCCGGCGTTGATGACCACGACGGTGTCGGGGTTGGCGGCGGCCACGGCGCGGACCAGGTCGTCCTGACGGCCGGGGAGGCGCAGGTCCTTGCGGTCGAAGCCCTCGGACTCGACGCGCTCGGTGGTGGCGACCACCACCACGGCCGTGTCGGCGGCGCGCGCGGCCTCGACGGCCTCGGCGATCAGCTCGTCGGGGTCGCGCTGCGGGTCCTGGTGGCACAGGGAGAAGGCGATGGCCTTGAAGAGGGCGTCGGCGGGAAGTTCCGTGACGTGGGTGAGGGAGACCTCGACGGGGGTGTCCGCCGTCAGCTCGACCCGGGCGCGGGGGACGGGGGCGCCGAAGAACGTCACGAAGGGGTCGTCCGTGTCGGTGGTCTGCACGTCGTCGAAGAGGGTCGTGCCGTCGACGGTGAGGGTGAAGGCGCCGAGGCCCTTGATGCCGAAGGTGTGCGTGCCGGTCTCGCGCGGGGTGAAGGTGCCGGTCAGCTCGACGGTGTGCAGGGCGGTGGGGGTCCCCCCGCTCGAGCGAAGCCGAGAGTGGGGGAGGGTGACTCCCTCAGGCAGGTCCGCGCCCATCCACTGGAGCTGGCCGCTCGGTACGGAGCCGGTGCCGAGGACCGTCCCGGTGGTGTCGCGGCAGACGGCCCGAAGGGTGAATCCCTTGTCGGCCACGCCGAGTTCCTCGTTGGGGTCCGCGCCCACGGCGTAGGTGAGGGCGCCGTCGGGGAGGGCGGCGGTGAGGCCGTCGAGGGGGGAGACGACGCGGGAGGGGAAGACCGTGGCGGAGCCGCCGCCGAGGACGCGGGCGTCGCGGGCCGCCGCGCCGATGAGGGCGACCTGCGCACCCGGCTTCAGGGGCAGGGCCGCCCGGCCGTCCCTCACGTCGTTGCGGACCAGGACGAAGGAGCGGCGGGCGATCTCGCGGGCCAGCGCCTCGCCGTCGACGGGGGCGGGCAGTTCGGTGACCACCGGGTCGGCGCCCTCCAGGATGCCGACGCGGGCGGCCAGCCGCAGGACCCGGCGGACCGCCTCGTCGACCTCGGACTCCGCGACCTCGCCGGCGCGGACGGCGGCCGCCAGGGGCTCGCCGTAGATGGTGACCGGGCCGGGCATGGCGACGTCGAGGCCGCCGGTGAGGGCGTCGGCCGTGGAGCGGGCGGCCATCCAGTCGGAGACGTTGAAGCCGTCGAAGCCCCACTCGCCGCGCAGGACCTCGTTCACGAGGTAGCGGTGCTCGCTCATCGTGGTGCCGTTGACCGTGTTGTAGGCGGTCATGATGCCCCAGGGGTGGGCGTTCGCCACGATCGCCTCGAAGGGGGCCAGGTACAGCTCGCGCAGGGCGCGTTCGGAGACCAGGTTGTTCACCGTGAAGCGGTCGGTCTCGGCGTCGTTGGCGACGAAGTGCTTGACGGTGGTGCCGACCCCGCCGGCCTGCACCCCGGTCACATAGCCCGAGCCGATCTCGCCCGTGAGGTAGGGGTCCTCGCTGTACGCCTCGAAGTGGCGGCCGCCGAGCGGGGAGCGGTGCAGGTTGACCGTGGGGGCGAGGAGGACGTGGACGCCCTTGCGGCGGGCCTCCTGGGCCAGTAACACCCCTGCCCGGCGGGCGAGTTCGGGGTCCCAGGTGGCGGCGAGGGCGGTCGGGGACGGCAGGGCCACGGACGGGTCGTCGGCGGTCCAGCGCACTCCTCGCACGCCGATCGGGCCGTCGGACATGACGAGGGAGCCGAGTCCGATCTCGGGCAGCGCGGGCAGGGTCCACATGTCCTGGCCGGAGAGCAGGCTCGCCTTGGCGTCGAGGTCGAGCTTGGCGAGGGCCGCCTCGACGGCCGCCTCACGGGCCTCTTCGGCCGGATCGGTGTGTGTGCCCGCCATGGGGTCCTCCTGGGTTCGGGTCCGTCGGTCCGTGCGGTTCGTCCGTGATCCACCCCATCGTGCATCCGTTACCTGTAGAGCGGTAGGTTTCGTTATCTTTACGTTACTTTCAGGCCTGGAGGATGTCGTACGGTGACGCCATGAACGCCAGGGCCAGGAGTGTGGAGCGGCGGGCGGAGATCGTCCGGGCCGCCCTGGAGGTGATCGCCGAGCGCGGCTACCGGGGGGCGAGCCTGGCGGCCGTCGCCGAGCGGGTCGGACTCACCCAGCAGGGGCTGCTGCACCACTTCCCGACGAAGGAGGCGCTGCTGGTCGCGGTGCTCCACGAACGCGACCAGTGGGACGCGGTGCCGAACACCGCGTGGCGGCTCGATCTGCTGGCCTCGCTCGTGGAGTACAACGCGATGCGGCCCGCCATCATCCAGACCTTCTCGGCGCTGCTCGGCGAGAGCGTCACGGAGGGGCATCCGGCGCGCGAGTACTTCACCGGGCGCTACGACCGGGTGCGCGCAAGCATGGTGGAGGTGCTGCGCGACGAGTACGGCGACCGGCTGCCGAGCGGGCTGACGCCCGAGCGCGTGGCGCCGCTGCTGGTGGCCGTGATGGACGGCCTGCAGTACCAGTGGCTGCTGGATCCGGGGTCCGTGGACATGCCGGGGGCCTTCCGGGACTTCCTGACACTGCTGGGCGAGGACGCGGGCTGAGACCGGCCGTTCACCGCGTACGACCGGCCGTTCACCGCCTGGGACCGGCCGTTCACCGCCTGGGACCGGCCGTTCACCGCCTACGACCGGCTGTCGCGCCCCGGCCGCATGGCGTACGCCCCTTCCGTCACGCGATACTGCCGCCGTCCGGAGCGACACCCCACGGCACGACAGCGACGGAAGGACCTCGACTCCCTTGATGTCCCCACTGATATCTCCCCCGACTTCCCGACGGGCACGCGGAGCGACGATCGCCCTGGCGGCCCTGCTCGCCGGCCTCTGCGCCCCCACCTCCGCCGCCTCCGCCTCGGCGGCGCTCACCGTCGAGGAGCAGCGGCTCGACCGGGCCGTGCCCCAGGAGATCCTGCGGCGGTCCGGATTCGACGCCGTGGCACCGGAGTTCGGGCGGGCCCTGGCCGGCGCGCGGTCGTACGCGCAGGCCGAGCGGATCGTCGTCCGCCAGGGTGCGCGGTTGTGGAAGCGTGCCGTGGACCGGGCGCAGGGGCACGGGCCGGCGGGCGGCGATCTGAGCCGGGACGACGACCGGCCGCTGTACTGGGCGCGGTTGGGGATGACGCGGGAAGTGCGCGGGTGGGAGCCGGGGTTCCGACTGACGGAGCCTCAGAGAGCCTTGCTGTTGCGTGCGTTGGAGCGGGCGTCACGCGGTCAGGACTCCATCCGGTACCCCGGAGGCGGCAAGGGGATGAAGCGGATCCTCGTCACCGGCTTCGACCCGTTCACGCTGGACCGGGACGTGCGGATCTCCAACCCCTCCGGCGCCACGGCGCTCGCTCTCGACGGCACGGTGATCCGGACCGCCGACGGGCCGGCGCGCATCGAGACCGCCGTCTTCCCGGTCCGCTGGGAGGACTTCGCGGACGGCACGGTCGAGCGGACCCTGCGGGGGTCGTTGCCCCGCCTGGACCTCTTCGCGACCGTCAGCCAGGGCCGGGTGGGCCGTTTCGACATCGAGCGGACCAACGGGGCCTGGCGCGGCGGCTTCGCCGACAACGACAACATCGGCCGCACCGGAACCGTCCCGGTGACCGACCCCGCCACGCAGCCCCAGTGGACGACCACGACCCTGCCGTACGCGGACATCGTCGCCGCGGACACGGGCCGCTTCCCGGTGTACGACAACACGAGCGTGACCGAGATCCCCGCGGGCGGCACGGCCGCGGTCGTACGGCCGGACGGGCCGACGCCGGGCTCGACCGCGCGGGCCGGGGGCGGCGGCGACTACCTCTCCAACGAGATCGCCTACCGGGCGACGCTCCTGCGCGACCGGCTGGGTCTCGGCCCCCGGCTGCCGGGCGGGCATGTGCACACGCCCGTCCTGCAGTTCGGCGCCGGCAACACCGACCCGGCGACCGGGGCGGTGACCGATCCGGAGTTCGTGCGGAACCGGCTGGACATCATCGCGCAGGTGCGGGCGATCGTGACGGTCGCGGTGGACGCCGGTGCGACGCGTTCCGGTACGACGGGTTCCGGTACGACGGGGGGTACCCGAGGCTGAGGCCTCCGGCCGTGCGAGGGGGACACGGCGACCGCGAGGGGCTCGTTCAGGCCCCGACCTCGGGCTTGCGGAACATGCCGTTCTGCTGCGGGACCCGGTTGCGTTCGTCCTCGCCGGTCGTCTCCTCGCCCAGCAGGTCGCGGGCCATGAGGGTGGCGCCCGCGACCGCGCCCGGCATCAGGAAGACGGCGACGAACGGCACCAGGAAGGCGATGCCCAGCGGGGTGCCGAAGCCCCAGATCATGGTCTTGCGGGAGCGCAGGAGGGTGAGGCGGGCGCGGAGTTCGACGCGGCGGCGCTGGAGGGCGACGGCGGTCAGTTCCTCGGTGAGGAAGAAGCCGGTCACCATGAAGCCGATCACCGGGACGACCGTCTGGCCGACGAACGGGACGAAACCGAGGCCGAACAGCAGGAGCGCCCACAGCAGCGCCCGTAGGACGATACGGAGGCTGTCCCGGCCCGAGATCCACAACTCCCGCCACAGCGGCAGGCCGGACTCCGGGGCGGTGCCGTCCGGGGAGACGTCCCGGTCGACCTTCTCCGAGAGGTTCTCGTAGAACGGCTGGCCGATGAGGAGGGTCATGGCGGTGAAGGTGATGACCGCGAGGGCCAGGGCGAGGGCGAACAGCACGGCGGTGAGCAGGCCGCGGAACAGGCCGGCCCAGGGGCTGGACCAGTCGTCCGCGAAGGGGGTGGCCCAGGTGACGAAGTCCGGGCCCCAGACGCCGAGCGCGACCAGGGCGCCGAGGTAGAGGACAAGTGTGATCAGGCCTGGGATCAGGCCGAAGCCGTACTGCTTGCCGTGCCTGGCCACCCAGCGCTGGCCCTGCACGAGGTACTGGAAACCCACCCCGAAATCACGCATGGAGCAAATTTTACCCAGCGGGGTGCGGGGAGTCCGCAGTGGGCGCGAAGGCTCCCTCCGGCTCGAAGGCCAGCTTCGCGAAGCGTTCGCCGATGAGGCGGTGGGTCTCGGCGTCCGGGTGCAGGTCGTCCGGGAGCGGGAGGGTTTCGGCGTCGGACTTGCCGTAGAGGCTGAGGCCGTCGAGGTGGTGGAGGGCGGGGTCCTCGGCTGAGCGCTGGGCGACGATCGCCGCGAGTTCCTCGCGGATGACCCGGAGGGTGAGTCTGCCGGGGGTGAGGTCGTCCGGGTCGCCCATGGCGCGGAAGCGGAGCCGCCCTTCGGCGAGGTCGGTGAAGTCGGGAGCGCTGGGGCCGGGGGTGTCCTCGTGGATGGGGCAGAGGATCGGGGAGACGACGAGGAGGGGCGTGGTGGGGTGGCCGTCGCGGATCGTGTCCAGGAAGCCGTGGACGGCGGGGCCGAAGGCGCGCAGCCGCATCACGTCGTGGTTCACGAGGTTGATGCCGATCTTGACACTGATCAGGTCGGCGGGGGTGTCCCGGATGGCGCGGGCGGTGAAGGGGTCGAGCAGGGCGCTGCCGCCGAGGCCCAGGTTGATGAGGTCGACGCCGGCGAGGGAAGCGGCGTGGGCGGGCCAGATCTCGGTGGGGCCGGCGGCGTCGGAGCCGTGGCTGATGGAGCTGCCGTGGTGCAGCCAGACCCGGCGGCCCCGGTCCGGGGCGGGCTCGACGGGGGCGTCGGTGCGCAGGGCGAGGAGTTCGGTGGTCTCGTTGTGCGGGAGCCAGATCTCGACCGTCTTGGGGCCGGCGGGGAGGCCGGTGAAAGCCACGGTGCCGGGTGGGCCGGGGCGGTGCTCGGACTGTCCGGTGGTCATGTCGAGGGTGATGGTGTTGCCGTCGGGCACGCTCGCGCGGGCGGTCAGCCGGCCGTCGACGAGGAGGTCGTACAGGCCGTCCGGGCGGGGCGGGGCGCCCACGTAGGCGCGCTTGGTGCGCAGGGCGTCCAGTTCGACGGCGGTGGCGCGGGTGCGGAAGACCAGGCGTACGCCGGAGGGCTGGGACTCGACCACGGCCAGCTGCGGATCGGTGCACTGGGCGCGGGCCCGGGCCGGCAGCCGGTGGGGCAGCACACCGTGCTCGGTTCGCTCCAACTCCAGGGCGCCGCGCAGGAGTTCGGCGGTGATGGGGGTGGTGATCCAGTGGGGGTTCGCGGAGTGCTCGGAGTGCTCGGAGTGCTCGGAGTGCTCGGAGTGCTCGGAGTGCTCGGAGTGCTCGGGGTGCGTGGGCATGACCTGACCTGAGGATCGGTGGGGTGGATGGTCCGGCGGTGCGTGGTGAGCGACCCGGGGCCGCCGCGCGGATCAACCGGGTGGCGGGACCGGCCAGTTGCGCAGGAGGGCGTCGAGGGCGTCGAGGATCCGGTCCCAGCTCTCCCGCGAGTCGGGGGCGCTGTGGCTGAAGCCGCCGGCCGACTCCAGGCTGACGTAGCCGTGGAAGACGCTGCCGAGGAGCCGGACGGCGTGGGTCTGGTCCGGTTCGGTGAGGTCGTAGCCGCGCAGGATCGCCCGCGTCATCTGCGCGTGCCGGCCACCCGCGCTCGCCGCGGCCGCCTCCGGGTCCAGCCTGAGCCGGGCCGCCGCATAGCGGCCGGGATGTGCGCGGGCGTAGTCGCGGTAGACGTTCCCCAGCGCCGCCAACGCGTCCTTCCCGGCCCGCCCGGCGAGCGCGGTGGCACCCCGGTCGGCCATCTCCTCCAGGGCGAGCAGGGCGATCCGGGTCCTGAGGTCCTGGGAGTTGCGCACATGCGAGTACAGACTCGCGACCTTCACATCGAACCGCCGGGCGAGCTCGGAAACGGTCACCTCCCCAAAGCCGATCTCATCGGCCAACTCCGCCCCCGCCTGAGCGAGACGCTCCGGGGTGAGCCCTGCGCGTGCCATGACCGTCCTTCACTCGACCGGGGTCGACGGGTGCCGACTGGATGGATTATGCAATTGCCTAAAGGGTTTAGGCAAGGATCAATTGATCTTAGGTAAACGGTCCAGGCACCGGCCGAGCTCCTCCACGGGGTACGGGGTGCTGCTCTCGGTCTCCAGAAGACGGAAGAAGTCCGCCGTCACGGTGGCGAGCGGCGCGTACCGGGCGATCACCGCCGCGGCCCCGTCCGGGATCCCGGTGGGGCGTTCTCCCTGAGCGTACGCCCGCGTTCGAACCTCCCGTTCCTCCCGGTCGAGGTCGTACAGGTCCTTGAGCAGCCAGTTCACCAGGTGACTCAGGGAGTAGCAGCGGTCGTAGTCGCGATGACGGTCGAAGAAGGCGCGCTCCTGCGGTGCCAGGTCGAAGCGTGAGGAGAGCGCGAGGCCGAAGTCTGCGAAGTAAAGGCGGTGACCGTCGGTCAGGATGTTCTGGAAGTGGGCGTCGAAGTGGAGCAGGCCCCGGCTGTTCATGAACGCGATGCCGGCGGCCAGTTCCCGCTCCACCAGGGCGCAGGCCCGGTCGGCGGCCCCGGCCCCGGCCGCCGTCTGTTCGCCGAGCCACTCGTGGAGGGTGCGCGGGATGCACTCCAGGAACAACACGACGCTCGCCGTGGACCTCCCGCGGGCCACGATGCGCTCGCGTACGCCCGGGGCGCCACCCCAGTGGGCGACGGCCCGTTCGACGTCGGACAGCTCCCCGGGGAGGGGCGGGGAGTCCGGCAGCACCCGCCAGTGGTGCATGAGCGGGAAGCTGTCGTACTCCCCCGCGAGCACCCAGTTCGTCGTCATCGTGTGGACGGCGAGTTCGCGCCAGGCGCCGAAGCCGGGGCTGCCGACAGCGCCGACGCCGTACTGGCACCAGAGCGGCAGCCCGAAGAGGTTTGCCGTGGAGTGGGCGTTCTCCGGGCGTCGTTCGAGGTCCGTGAGGGGCACCCGCTTCACGAAGATCTGAAGTCCGTCGAGCTCCAGCAGTGCCGATGTGCCGCCAATACCGGAGCCGCACGGGGCAGCCTTGTCGAGGAGCCTGCTCAGGGAACGGTCGCTGTGTCGGGCGAGGGCGGTGGCGGCCGTGTGGTGGGAGGTCAGGCGCGTGCCGCGGAACATGCCGGGAGAGTTCATCCACGATGCGTATCACTTCGGCGGACGCCGGTGCGGCGGCTCCGCTCCGCCCCAACTACAGTCCGCAGCCTCCAAGGGAATTCACGCAGATGGGGCGGGTGTTGATGGTGGGTGGGGGATGGGTGGCGTCGAGGAGAGGGAGTGGGGATGAGTGAGGGGACCCGGGTGGTCGGTGTCCAGGGGACGGTCGCCGATGGCTTCGAAGCGGTGCGTGAGGCGTTCGCTTTGTTCGTGGCCGGGGAACGGGCTGATTACGAGGGGCAGTTGACCGCGTATGTGCACGGGCGGCGGGTCGTGGACCTGTGGGCCGGCCCCGAGGCCGAGGCGGAGACCGGTGGTGACACGCTGCACGGGGTGTTCTCCTCGACCAAGGGGGCCGCGCACCTCGTCGTCGCGCACCTCGTCCAGGACGGCGTGCTGGAGCTGGACCGGGAAGTCGCCCACTACTGGCCGGAGTTCGCGGCCGAGGGCAAGGGGGCGGTGACCCTGCGGGAGCTGCTGGCGCACCGCGCGGGGCTCGTCGGCACCGATGCCGGGTTCACGCTGGAGGAGCTGGCGGACGACCGGGTGATCGCCGAGCGCCTCGCCGTCCAGCGCCCGTTCTGGCGGCCGGGCACGGCGTTCGGGTACCACGCGCTCGTGATCGGCGCGCTCACCGGAGAGGTCGTACGGCGGGCGACGGGGCGCACGCTGCAGGAGGTGTACGAGGAGCGGGTTCGCACCCCGTACGGGCTCGATCTCTTCCTGGGGCTGCCGGCCGAGCACGAGCCCCGGTTCCGGAGCGTGCTGCCGATGACACCGACGCCCGCGCAGCAGGCCGAGCTGGACGCCGTACCGCACGGCCCGCACACGCTGGCGTCGATCGCGTTCAACTCCCAGGTGCCGGAGCCGGGCGAGCTGACGGACTTCCCCAACGCGCGGATCGTGCGGGCGAGCGGGCAGGCGTCCGCGGGCGGTGTCGGCTCGGCGCGCGGGCTCGCCGGGATGTACGCGGCGGCCATCAGCACGGTGGACGGCCGGCCGCCGCTGCTGAAGCCGGACACCGTCGGCGAGTTCGGCCAGATCCACTCCGTCGGCCACGACCTGGTGGCCCGCGCCCCCAAGGCGTTCTGCCTCGGTTTCCAGGCGACCGCCGAGAACCTCTACCCGTTCCTCGGCGCCGGCACCTTCGGCCACAGCGGCGCCGGCGGTTCCCAGGCCTTCGCCGACCCCCGCAGCGGCCTCGCCTACGGCTACACCCGCCGCCGGATGGCCTTCCCCGGCGGGGCGGCGCCGGAGAACACGGGATTCGTCCGGGCCGTGCACACGGCGGCGCTGGCGTCGGCGCTCTGAGACACCCGCGCACCACGGAGTCCACACATGACGGAGTCCGCGCCCCACGTCCAGGGGTGCGGACTCCGTCATCTGCAACGAACGTGTGCGGGCGTCCGTCACGGGGTGGGGATCAGAGCTTGACGATCATCTTGCCGGTGTTGTCGCCGCGCAGGACGCCGAGGAAGGCCTCCAGGTTGTTCTCGATGCCCTCGACGACGGTCTCGCGGTACTTGAGGGCGCCGGAGGCGACCCAGGGGCCGACCTCCTGGACGAACTGGGGCTGGAAGTCGTAGTGGTCGCCGACGAGGACGCCCTCGACGCGGAGGCGGTTCTGCAGGATCTTGACCATGTTGCGCGGGCCGGGGGTCGCCTCGGTCGAGTTGTACTGGGAGATCATGCCGCAGATCACGGCCCGGCCCCGCAGGTTGAGCGCGCCGATAGCGGCCTCCAGGTGCTCGCCGCCCACGTTGTCGAAGTAGACGTCGATGCCGTCGGGGGCCGCTTCCTTGAGCTGCTCCCACACCGGGCCGTTCTTGTAGTTGAAGGCGGCGTCGAAGCCGTACTCCTCCACCAGCAGCTTGACCTTCTCGTCGGAGCCGGCGGAGCCGATGACCCGCGAGGCGCCCTTCAGCTTGGCGATCTGGCCGACCTGGCTGCCGACGGCACCGGCGGCGCCGGAGACGAACACGGCGTCGCCCTCCTTGAAGGCGCCGACCCTCAGCAGGCCCGCGTAGGCGGTGAGGCCGGTCATGCCGAGGACGCCGAGGTAGGTGGAGAGCGGCGCGGCGTCCGGGTCGACCTTCACGGCCTGCTTGGCATCGATGGTGGCGTACTCGCGCCAGCCGCCGAAGTGCAGCACGTGGTCGCCGACGGCGACGCCGTCCGCCGCCGAGGCGACGACCTCGCCGACCGCGCCGCCCTGCATGACCTTGCCCAGCTCGAACGGGGCGACGTACGACTTCGCGTCGCTCATGCGGCCACGCATGTACGGGTCCACGGAGAGGTACTTGTTCCGTACGAGGACCTCACCCGCGCCGGGCTGCCGGATCTCCGCCTCGACCAGGGCGAAGTCCTCGTCCTTGGGCCAGCCGACGGGGCGGCTCAGCAGGTGCCATTCGCGGCTGGTGGCGGGGAGGGCGGGGGTGTCGGACATGGGGGTGTGCCTTCCTGCGGGTGCGTGGTGCGAGCGGTGGTGCATACCGCACGGTTACTTCAGTGTCTGAAACAACCATGCGCTTGAATATTTCATGTTGTCAAGTAAAGAGGTAGCCTCGACCTCATGCCCACGCAGAAGACGACCCCCCGCCTCGACCCCTTGACCATGGAGGTCGTCGAACTCATCGGCACGGTGGTGGCCCGCTACCACGAGGAGTACGAGGACGCCGCCGCCGAACACACACTCACCGGCGCCCAGGCCCGCCTCCTCGGTCTCCTCTCCCTGGAACCGCTGCCCATGCGCCGCCTCGCCCAGAAACTCCGCTGCGAACCGTCGAACGTGACGGGCATCGTGGACCGGCTGGAGGCCCGGGGCCTGGTGGAGCGCCGCCCCGACCCCGGCGACCGCCGCGTGAAGCTGGCGGCGGCCACGGCCGAGGGGCGCCGGGTGGCCGGCAGCCTGCGGGACTCCCTGGACTTCGCCCGGGAGCCGCTGGCGGGACTGAGCTCGGCCGAGCGGGAGGTGCTGCGGGATCTGCTGCGGCGGATGGTGGGGGCGTGAGATGGCCACGCACCCAGGCAAGGCCATCGTCGAACCGCACCCCGGTCACCGCCGGCCCGCACCCGGGCCACCACCGAGCCGCAGGGCAGGCCCAGCCCGCTATCGTGTAACGCATGCCCACCCAGAGTGACCCTTACGAATTGAGCGTCGGCGTGCCCTCGGTCGAGGTCTACCGCCGACTGCGCACCGATGCCGGCCTGTCGGACAAGAGCCCCGAGGCGGTCGCGCTCGCGCTGCCGCACACCTGGCACGGGGTGCTGCTCCGCCACGCGGGGCAGCCCATCGGCATGGGGCGGGTCGTCGGGGACGGCGGTACGGCCTTCCAGATCGTCGACATCTGCGTACACCCCGCCCACCAGGGCCGCGGCCTCGGCAGGCGCATCATGGCCGCGCTCACGGAGGAACTGGAGCGCCGGGCGCCCGCCACGGCGTACGTCTCCCTCATCGCGGACGGCCCCGCCCGCTTCCTCTACGAGAAGTTCGGCTTCGCCGACACCGCCACGCACGGTTCGATCGGCATGTACCGGGTGCTGTGAGGGCCGGAGAGAAACGAGAGAGGGGACGCCCGCCCTTCCCGGGCGGACGTCCCCTGCTGCTCAGGAGCACTCAGGCTTTCTTCCGTGCCGTCATCGCCCGCTGGATCAGGATGAACGCGCACAGCAGCACACCCGTGGCGATCTTCGTCCACCAGGAGCTGAGGGTGCCCTCGAACTGGATGATGCTCTTGATCAGGCCCAGGACGAGGACGCCGAACAGGGTGCCGACGACGTAGCCGGAGCCGCCCGTGAGCAGCGTGCCGCCGATGACGACCGCGGCGATCGCGTCGAGTTCCATGCCGGTGGCGTGCAGGGGGTCACCGGACTGGATGTAGAGGGTGAACAGCAGGCCCGCCAGGGCCGAGCAGAAGCCGGACACCGTGTAGACGGCGATCTTGGTGCCGCCCTGCGGGAGCCCCATCAGCATCGCGGACTGCTCGTTGCCGCCGATGGCGTACACCCGCCGGCCGAAGCGGCTGTAGTGGAGGATGTAGAACGCCGCGGCCAGGACCACCAGCGCGACGATCGCGCCGACGGAGAGGAAGCCCACGCCCAGTTGTGCCTGCGCCTGGGCCAGGCTGCTCACCGTCGGGTCGTCGATGGCGATGGACTCCTTGCTGATGACCAGACACAGGCCCCGGAAGAGGAAGAGGCCGGCCAGGGTCACGATGAAGGGCTGGATCTCGTAGTTCTGGATCACGTAGCCCATCAGGAAGCCGCCCAGGGCCCCCACGGCCAGGGCCAGGGGAATGACCGCCAGGATCGGCAGACCCTGGCGTTCCACCAGCCAGGCCGTGAGCATCGTGGTGAAGCCGATGACCGAGCCGACGGACAGGTCGATGCCGCCGGAGAGGATCACGAAGGTCGCGCCGACGGCGGCCACCAGCAGGTAGCCGTTGTCGATGAAGAGGTTGAGGAAGACCTGCGGTTCGCCGAAGCCGTAGTTCTGGTAGCGGCCCAGGCCCGTGATGTACATCGCGAGGAAGAGCACGGCGGTCACCAGGACGGGCAGGCGCCGGTCGGAGAGGAGAGCCGAGACCTTGGACGGGGACGCGGATGCCGTGAGGCCGTCCTGGGACGGCGGGGTCTTGGTGGTCGCGGTCATCACGACACCTCCATCTTCGGGGCCGCGTCGGCGGGTGTCGTGGCGGTCTTCGCCGGGGCCGCGGGTGCCGTGCCGCCACCGGTCGCGCCGGGCTTGGAGCCGAAGCGGGCGCCGAAGACCTTGGCGCGGAACTTCGGGGACTGGAGCAGGCAGACGACGATGACGACGGCGGCCTTGAAGACCAGGTTGGTCTGGGTGGGCACGCCGATCGTGTAGATCGTCGTGGTGAGGGTCTGGATGACCAGGGCGCCGACGACCGTGCCGCCGATGGAGAACCGGCCGCCCAGCAGTGAGGTGCCGCCGATCACCACGGCGAGGATCGCGTCCAGCTCGATCCACAGTCCGGCGTTGTTGCCGTCCGCCGCCGAGGTGTTGGAGCTGATCATCAGGCCCGCGATGCCCGCGCACAGGGCGCAGAAGACGTAGACCATGATCTTGATGCGCATGGACCGGATGCCGACCAGACGGCTGGCCTCGGCGTTGCCGCCGACCGACTCGACGAGGAGGCCGAGGGCGGTCCTGCGGGTCAGGGCCACCGTGATGGCGACGACCGCGGCGACGACGAAGATCGAGAAGGGCAGCGTCAGCCAGTAGCCGCCGCCGATCAGCTTGTACGGCTCGCTGTTGATGGTGATGATCTGGCCGTCGGTGATCAGCTGGGCGACGCCCCGGCCGGCGACCATGATGATGAGGGTCGCGATGATGGGCTGGATGCCCATCCGGGCCACCAGGAAGCCGTTCCACAGGCCGCAGACCACGGCCGCCACCAGGCCGATGCCCATGGCCAGGAAGACTCCCGACAGCGCGCTCTGGTCGGCCTGATCGCTGATGTACGAGCAGGTCAGCGCGCCGGTGATAGCGACGACCGCGCCCACGGAGAGGTCGATGCCGCCGGTGGCGATGACCAGGGTCATGCCGACCGCCACCAGGATCAGGGGCGAGCCGAACAGCACGATCGAGACGAGGCTGCCGTAGAGGTGCCCGTCGGTCATCTTGATCGCGAAGAAGTCGGGCGTGAAGGGGACGTTGACGAGCAGCAGGGCCACCAGGACCGCGACCGGCCAGAAGAGGTGGTGGTGCGTCAGCGCCCGCCAGCGGGCCGCCGTGCCGGTCGTGGCCGTCGTCGCCACGGGTGGGGTGCTCACTGGTGTTCTCCGCTCGCGATGGTCTCCAGGATCCGACTGGTGGTGATCTCCGGCCCGTTGGTGAGCTTCGCCACCAGCTTGCGGTCACGCAGCACGCCGATGGTGTGGCTGAGGCGGAGGACCTCTTCCAGCTCGGCCGCGATGTAGAGCACGGACATGCCGTCCTCGGAGAGGGACACCACGAGCTTCTGGATCTCGGCCTTGGCGCCGACGTCGATGCCGCGGGTGGGCTCGTCGAGGATCAGCAGCTTCGGCTGGGTGATCAGCCAGCGGGCGAGCAGCACCTTCTGCTGGTTGCCGCCGCTGAGCTGGCCGACGCGGGCCTCGGGGTTGGCGGGCCGGATGTCGAGGGCCTTGATGTACTTGGCGACCAGTTCGTCGCGCTGGGCGGCCGGGATGGGCCGGGTCCAGCCGCGGGACGCCTGGAGGGCCAGGATGATGTTCTCCCGGACCGTCAGATCGGGGACGAGGCCCTCGGTCTTGCGGTTCTCCGAGCAGAAGGCGACCCCGGCGCCGATGGCGTCGTTCGGGGCGTGCATCGGGACCTGCTTGCCGCCCACGGTGACCTTGCCGCTGTCGGGCTGGTCGGCGCCGAAGAGCAGCCGGGCGAGTTCGGTGCGGCCGGAGCCGAGCAGTCCGGCGAGGCCCACGACCTCGCCCTTCTTGATGTCCAGGTCGAAGGGGGCGATCCCGCCCGTGCGGCCGAGTCCCTCGGCGTGCAGCAGAGTCTCGCCGACGTCGGCGTGCAGCTGCTGCTCGTGCAGTTCCTCCAGCTGGTCCAGGTCCTTGCCGATCATCAGCTGGATGAGGCCGACCTGGTCGAGTTCGCTGACCATGTGCTCGCCGACGAGGGTGCCGTTGCGCAGGACGGTCATGCGGTCGCAGATCTCGTAGATCTGGTCGAGGAAGTGCGAGACGAAGAGGATCGCCACGCCGTCGTCCTTCAACCGCCGCATCAGGCGGAAGAGTTCGAGGACCTCGTCGCGGTCGAGGCTGGACGTCGGCTCGTCGAGGACGAGGACCTTGGTGCCCTTGCCCTCCTCACCGCCGGTGCCCACCGACCGTACGATCGCGACCAGTTGCTGCACGGCCAGCGGGTACGAGGACAGCGGGGCCGTCACGTCGATGTCGAGGCCGAGCCGCTCGACCAGCTCCGCGGCCTCCTGGCGCAGCCGCTTCCACTGGATACGGCCGTAGCGGGTGGGTTCGCGGCCGATGAAGATGTTCTCCGCCACCGACAGGTTGGGGCAGAGGTTGACCTCCTGGTAGACCGTGTTGATCCCGGCCTGCTGCGCCTGCAGCGGGCTGGCGAACCGCACGGACTCGCCGTCGAGGGTGATCGTTCCGCCGTCCAGGGTGTAGACCCCGGTGAGCACCTTGATCAGGGTGGACTTGCCGGCGCCGTTCTCGCCCATCAGAGCGTGTATCTCGCCGGGGAAGAGCCGGAAGTCGACGCCCGACAGAGCCCGTACCCCCGGAAACTCTTTGACAATGCCCGTCATCTCCAGGACGGGCAGCGGCTCTGCCATGGCAGCGCTCCTCATGGAATTCATCGAAGTCGTCCAGGCCCGCAGGGAGCCCCGGGACCGGGGGGCCGGTCCGACGGGGACTCCCTGCCGGTGGGGTGGGTCAGTACTTGCGGGTGGGGAGGGCGTCCTTGGCCTGGTCCTGCATGAAGTCGCTCTCCTTGGTCTTGATCCAGCGCTCGACCTTCTCGCCGTTCTTGACCTTCTCCACGACCTCCATCAGCTGGGGGCCGAGCAGCGGGTTGCACTCCACGATGGCGTTGATCTTGCCCTCGGACATCGCGATGAAGCCGTCCTTCACGCCGTCGACCGTGACGATCAGGATGTCCTTGCCGGGCTTCTTGCCGGCCGCCTCGATGGCCTGGATGGCACCGATGCCCATGTCGTCGTTGTGCGCGAACAGCACGTCGATGTCCGGGTTGGACTGCAGGAAGGCCGCCATGACCTGCTTGCCGCCGGCGCGGGTGAACTCACCGGTCTGGCTGACGACGATCTCCCAGTCGTCCTTGTGCTCCGCGTCCATGACCTCCTTGAAGCCCTTGGCGCGCTCGATCGCGGGGGCGGCACCGGTGGTGCCCTCCAGCTGTGCGATCTTCACCTTGCCCTTGTGGCCGGCCTTCTCCAGGACCTTCTCCAGGATCTTGGCGGCGCGGCGGCCCTCGTCGGTGAAGTCGGAGCCGACCAGGGTGACGAACAGGGACTCGTCGGAGGTCTCGACGGAGCGGTCGGTCAGGACGACCGGGATCTTCTTGGCCTTGGCCTCCTTCAGCACCGCGTCCCAGCCGGTGACGACCACCGGCGAGAAGGCGATGACGTCCACGCCCTGGGTGATGTAGCTGCGGATCGCGGAGATCTGGTTCTCCTGCTTCTGCTGCGCGTCGGAGAACTTGAGGTTGTAACCCGCCTCCTTGGCCGCCGACTTGACCGAGTCGGTGTTGGCGCTGCGCCAGCCGCTCTCCGAGCCGACCTGGGAGAAGCCGAGGGTGATCTTCTTGTTGTCGCCACCGCCGGAGCCGGAGGTACCGGAGGAGCTGTCCTCCTTGGCGCAGGCCGCGAGGCCCGTCGCAGCCGCCACGCCGACCGCCGCGGTGAGGAAGTTACGTCTGTTGAGCATGTCTTCTCCTTTGAAGAGCCGGTCCGGGAACGGACCGTTGGTACTCGTGGTGGACCGGCCGCACTGCGTCCAACCTGTCGATCATTGTTCGAAATGTCGGCCACACTGAGGGATGAAAAGCGTTCGGTTGTTCGCTGCCGCGTCAGCCCGGCGGGGGCAGGTACGGGAAGGTGCTGGCGCGGACGACGAGTTGGGGTTCGATGGCGATGGAGGACGGTCCGGCGGGGGGCCGCCCCTCGATCAGGTCGAGCAGCAGGGCGATGCTCCGCTGGCCCACCGTCGCGAAGTCCTGCCGGACGGTGGTGAGCGGTGGGGCGAAGAACTCCGACTCCGGGATGTCGTCGAAGCCGACCACCGCCACGTCCTGCGGCGTGCGTACGCCCGCCTCCCGCAGCGCGCGCAACACCCCCAGCGCCATCTGGTCGTTGGCGACGAAGACCGCGGTCAGCCCCCGGCCCACCCAGCCGGCCAGTTCCTGGCCCGCCCGGTAGCCCGACAGCGGGCTCCAGTCCCCGCGCAACGGCTGCGGCGGTTCGATGCCCGCCTCTTCGAGGGTGGCCCGCCAGCCGACGGTCCGGTCCGCCGACTCCTGCCAGTCCTCGGGTCCGGCGAGGTGCCAGACCTTGCGGTGCCCCGCGGCGAGCAGATGGCCGGTGGCCAGCCGCGCGCCCAGCTCCTGGTCCACGTTGACGCTGGGGACCTCCGAGCCGGAGCCGGTGCCCACGGCCACCACCGGGAAGGGGAGCCGCAGTTCGGCCAGGGCCGCGACCGCCGACCGCTGCGGGGCGAGGGCGATCACTCCGTCCACGCCGCCGTCGCTGAGGCGGTCGACGGCCTCGGAGAGCGTCTCCACGGTCAGTTCGCGCAGACTGACCGTCGAGACGAGGTACCCCTCGGCCAGGGCCGCCTCCTCCAGCGCGAACAGTGTGCTGGCCGGCCCGTAGAGCGTGGTGTTGGAGGCGACCACGCCCAGCGTCTGGGTGCGCCGGGTCACCAGGGCCCGTGCGGAGGAGTTGCGACGGTAGCCCATCTCCTCGATCGCGCGCTGCACCCTGGTCCGGGTCTCGTCCCGCACGTTGGGGTGGTCCCCCAGGACGCGCGAGACGGTCTGGTGGGAGACACCGGCCTGGCGTGCCACGTCGGCCATGGTGGGCGGCCGGAGCTGCGAGTGGGTCACGGCCGCACCTCCTCGGTGGTCGACGGTGGACGGGTCCTGCGCTGCGGGCGATTTGGTACTGCGGGTAAGTCCTGTGGTGGCGATGGTTCCCGCGCCACGGACGGGCCCTGTGCGGCGGGCGGATGGTTCCGCGCCGTCGGCTTCACGCCGGGGTCCCGGAAAACCCCAGGTCGGCCGCTGGTGAGGCGAGTGGGGGCGGTGCCGGCAAGACGCTCGTACCTCCTCGGATGCCCTGGGGCGTCGACTGGTGAATGCGGAGGTCATTGTGAGCGCTAACAATTCATGGCGGTCAAGAGGGATGCATCAGGGAAGTCGTCACGGTTGAGTAACGCGGCCGTCCGAGGGGCCCCCGGAGAGGGCGGCCGCGGCATGCCGGAGCCCCTGGGCACTGACTCCAGCCCAGGGGCTCTGACCTGCGCGTTCTCCTTACGAGCACCACCACAGGAACTGCTTGCACGTCGCCGAGGGACTCGGTTGCGGGGCGGGTTCGTCCGCGGTCGGTCCGGCGGTCGGGTCGTCGGCCTCCTCGGGGTCCGGGGTCGGATCTCCGGCCGAAGGGGCGGGGCTCACGGTCGCGTTGGACGCCGAGCGGTCCGCGGGCCTGTCGTCGTCCTCATCGGCGTCCTCGTCCTTGGATCTCCCCGACTCGGAGGCGGACGGAGAGGCCGACTTGTCCGGCTTCTTCCTGTCCTTCTCGGCGCCGGCCGGCCCGTCCGGGCCCTCGCCGGCCTCCTCGGCGCCGTCCGCCGAGGCCGACGGGGAGGCGTCGGAGACGTCGTCGACGGAGGCCGCGCGCGGCTCCTTCGGAGGTGCCTCCATGCCGAGTTCGGCGAGGCTCAGCCCGCCGGCGGCGAGCAGCAGACCGGCCCCGATCATCAGCACCCGCCGACGTCGGCGCCGGTGCGCGGCGGCCTTGCGGTCCCGCCGTCCGGCTCGCGCGTCCCGCCCACGGCCACGCCCCCGGGACCGGCCGGGAGGCCCGCCGGCCTCCGGGTCGTCACCCCCGGTGACCTGCTCGGACGCGCCGGCGTGTCCGTCCACGGCCGGGGCCTGCCGCACGGCCCGCGCACCGCGACCGCGGCCCCGGGCGCGGCGGCCGCCCGGACTCGCGGGGGCGGCTTCGGCGGGCGCGAAAGGACTCTCGTGCGGGTCCGCGATCGTCTCGTCCCCGGCGGACAGGGCGTCCGGATGGGTGCGGCACTCTTCGGCCGACGCGCCGCACCCCGAGCAGGAGAGGGCGCCATTGAGGTGCCGTTGGCACGGGTGGCAGTAGTCCATGACGCCGGAAGATTATGTTCCGCACCGGTGACGTTCCCGGGTGGGCCCGTGAACGTTGTGTAGGAACCTCGTGGACCGGGGTGTCGCGGCGAGAGGATCGGTCCTGTTTGCCCGCTGTCCGCGTCTTCGACCCCCCTCGACCCGGAACCGTTGTGCGTTCGACCCATTGACACTCAGACCGGGTCGTCCTTACTGTCGCGATCAGCATTTCGAACGAGCGACGAAATTTCGAACAGACCACAAAGGACAGGGAGTACCGTGCGCATCACGGGAATCAGCACGCACGTGGTCGGGACGCCGTGGCGGAACCTGACCTACGTACAGGTGCACACCGACGAGGGGCTCACCGGCGTCGGCGAGACCCGCATGCTGGGCCACACCGACGCGCTGCTCGGCTATCTGCACGAGGCACAGACCAATCACATTCTCGGGTCGGACCCGTTCGCTGTCGAGGACCTCGTCAAGCGGATGAAGTACGGCGACTACGGCCGGGCCGGCGAGATCGTGATGTCGGGCATCGCCGTCATCGAGATGGCCTGCTGGGACATCAAGGGCAAGGCCCTCGGCGTGCCCGTCTGGCAGCTGCTGGGCGGCAAGGTCACCGACAAGGTCAAGGCGTACGCCAACGGCTGGTACACCACCGAGCGCACGCCGGAGGCGTACCACAAGGCGGCGCAGGGCGTCATGGAGCGCGGCTACAAGGCGCTCAAGATCGACCCCTTCGGGACCGGCCACTTCGAGCTGGACCACGAGCAGAGCCTGTACGCCGTCTCGCTGATCGAGGCCGTGCGCGACGCCATCGGTCCGGACGCCGAGCTGATGCTGGAGATGCACGGCCGGTTCTCGCCCTCCACCGCCGTTCGTCTCGCCAAGGACCTGGCGCCCTTCAAGCCCGCGTGGCTGGAGGAGCCGTGCCCGCCGGAGAACCTGAAGGCGCTGGAGAAGGTCGCCGCCAAGGTCGACATCCCGGTGGCCACGGGTGAGCGCATCCACGACCGGATCGAGTTCCGGGAGCTCTTCGAGAGCCAGGCCGTGGACATCATCCAGCCCGACGTCGGCCACATCGGCGGCATCTGGGAGACCCGCAAGCTGGCCGCCACCGCCGAGACCCACTACACGCTGGTCGCGCCGCACAACGTGGGCGGTCCGGTGCTGACGGCGGCCTCGCTGCAGGTGGGCTTCACCGCGCCGAACTTCAAGATCCTTGAGCACTTCAACGACTTCGCGGACGCGGAGATCAAGAAGGTCGTCTCGGGGGCCCCGGAGGTCGTGGACGGCTACTTCCACCTGTCCGACAAGCCCGGCCTCGGCGTCGAGCTGGACGTGGACGCGGCGGCGGAGTTCCCGCAGCAGCAGGCCCGCTTCGACCTCTGGGCCGAGGGCTGGGAGCAGCGCAAGCCCAAGGGCAGCCAGTGACCGCCTCGCCCGACGCGGCCGACGCCGGTTCACCGGCCACCGCCGTCGTCATCGAGGCGCCGGGCGAGCACCGGCTGGTGCCGCACGAGCCCCGGCAGCCGGGGGCCGGCGAGGCCCTGGTCCGGGTGCACGCCTCCGGGATCTGCGGCAGCGACCGCGAGGTCTTCCAGGGCAACAGGCCCGAGGGGTACGTCCGTTACCCCCTCACACCGGGCCACGAGTGGTCCGGGACGGTCACGGCGGTCGGTGACGGTGTCCCTTCAAGTCTTGTAGGCCGTAAGGTCGTCGGCGAGGGCTTCCGCAACTGCCAGGTGTGCGACCGCTGTCACGCGGGCGAGACCACGCTGTGCTCCGCTGGATACGAGGAGACCGGGTTCACCCAGCCCGGCGCGATGGCCACGACCCTCACGCTCCCCGCCCGTCTGCTGCACGTCCTCCCGGACGACGCGGACCTGTCGGCGGCGGCGCTGCTGGAGCCGGCCGCGTGCATCGCGGCCGCCGCGCTCAAGGCGAACGCCGTCCCGGGCGAGCGGGTGGCCGTGGTCGGCACGGGAACGCTCGGCATGTTCGCCGTTCAGTTCCTGAAGGCGGCGTCCCCGGCCGAGCTGCTCGTCGTGGGCACCCGGCCGGACCGGGCGGAGCTGTCGAAGCGGTTCGGGGCCACGGACTTCCGTACCAAGGACCAGGAGCTGCCGGGCGACTTCGACGTCGTCATCGAGACCGCCGGGTCCGCGGACGCGGCGCGCACCGCCGCCGCCCTGCTGCGACGCGGCGGGCGGCTGGTCCTGACCGGCATCCCGGCGGCGGGCGCGGACGGGCTCGACCCGACCGATCTCGTCGTACGGCAGCTGGAGGTGCACACGGTGTTCGGCGCGGCGCCGGACGCCTGGGCCCACACCGTGCGGGTCTTCGGGGCCGGTCTGCTGGACCCGCTGCCGCTCATCACGCACGAGCTGCCGCTGGAGCAGTTCCCGCAGGCCATCGAGCTGGTGGGGTCCGGCGACCCGACTGTCGGAAAGGTCCTGCTGCGGCCATGACACACCCCTGAGCCGTGCGCCGGTGCGGGGTACCTGACGACTTCGTACCGGCGCACACCCAAGAGCTTTGTGCACCAAGAGCCGCGAACCTTGTCCGAAATATCGAACCTGAAGGACAGCTTGTGACCGACACCACCGCTCCGGCGCCGCGCCGACCCGGCGAGCAGGCCCTCGCCGCGCTCGGGCTGAACGCACCCGCCCTCGATCCCTCCGACGCCTCCCCGCACTCCTTCCCCGGCGGTGGCCGCTGGCGCACCGAGGTGCCCTCCGTCGAGGGCCCCGAGGCACTCGGCGTGGTCCTCAAGGAAGCCTCGCGGCTCGACGTGCCGATCCACCGGATCAGCCAGGGCAGCGGCGTGTGGATGCTCACCGACGCCGAGATCACCGAGATGGTGGAGGCGACGGCCGAGCGCGACATCGAGCTCTGCCTGTTCACCGGCCCGCGTGGCACCTGGGACATCGGCGGCTCGACCCGTACCGACTCCAAGGGCGGCGGCCTGCGGGCCCGCGGCCACGACGCGGTGGCCGGGTGCGTCGAGGACGCCGTGCGCGCGACCGAGCTGGGCGTGAAGTGCCTCCTCGTCGCCGACGAGGGCGTGCTGTGGACGCTGCACCGGGCGCGGGTGGAGGGGATCATCCCGGCCGACACGACGTTCAAGGTGTCGGCGCTCATCGGGCCGGTGAACCCGACCGCGTACGCC
Organism: Streptomyces bottropensis ATCC 25435; assembly: GCF_000383595.1. Lineage (NCBI taxonomy): Bacteria > Bacillati > Actinomycetota > Actinomycetes > Kitasatosporales > Streptomycetaceae > Streptomyces > Streptomyces bottropensis. The sequence continues at coordinate 7,060,265 of NZ_KB911581.1, forward strand.
GTGTACGAGAACCTCGGCGGCGACTCGATCAACGTGCCGAGCGATCTGACGCTCGATCACCTCACCGAGATCCGGCGGGTGTCCGGCGCTCCCATGGACATGTACATCGAGGCGCCCGACGACCTCGGCGGCTATGTGAGGATGTACGAGGTCGCCGAGCTGATCCGGCGCGGCGCACCGATCTACCTGAAGTTCGGCCTGTCGAAGGCCCCCGGGATCTACCCCTACGGGCACCACATGCGGGACCTCACCCTGTCCACGGCCAAGGAACGCGTACGGCGCGGCCGACTGGCCCTGGACCTTCTGGCGCGCCACGGAGCGGACGGCGACATGGCTCCGCTCGGTACCCGTTTGCCCGGAGATCTGAAGCGCTTCGGAAATCCCTCATAACGAAGCGGACAACTGGCTTCACAGAAGAAGACGCAGTCACACAGAATCCACCACATCTCCTCTGGCTCCTTTCGGCTCATGAAGTGCCGTCCCCGCCAGAACGTACAGAGCCTTCAAGACATCAAGGATGATGATCATGCGCACTCGCCGAGCCGCACTCGCCGCCATAGCCTCCACCGCCTCCCTCGCCCTGACTCTGACCGCCTGTGGCCAGAGCGGCGAGGGTGGCAGTGAGGACAAGGGCGGCAGCACCGAGGGCGCCACCATCGGCATCGCGATGCCGACCAAGTCCTCCGAGCGCTGGATCGCCGACGGCAAGAACGTCGTGACCAACCTCGAGAAGATGGGCTACAAGACCAAGCTCGTCTACGGCGAGGACGACCCGGACCAGCAGGTCGGCCAGATCGAGAACCTGATCACGCAGGGCGTGAAGGCCCTCATCGTCGCCGCCATCGACAACAAGTCGATGAACAACGTGCTCCAGCAGGCCGCCGACGCCGACATCCCGGTCATCTCCTACGACCGCCTGATCCTCGGCACGAAGAACGTCGACTACTACGCGTCCTTCGACAACGAGAAGGTCGGCGAGCTCCAGGGCAACTACATCCTGGAGAAGCTCGGCCTGAAGGACGGCTCCAAGAAGGGCCCCTTCAACATCGAGCTGTTCGCCGGCTCCAACGACGACAACAACACGCGCTACTTCTTCCAGGGCGCCATGAACGTCCTGCAGCCCTACATCGACAAGAAGCAGCTCGTCGTCAAGTCCGGCCAGACCCAGCTGAACCAGGTCACCACCCTGCGCTGGGACGGCGGCACCGCCCAGAAGCGCATGGACGACATCCTGACCTCGGCGTACAAGAGCGACCCCGTGGACGCCGTCCTCTCCCCCTACGACGGCATCTCCATCGGCATCCTGTCCGCGCTGAAGTCGGACGACTACGGGTCCAAGAGCAAGCCGCTGCCGATCGTCACCGGCCAGGACGCCGAGGTCGCCTCGGTGAAGTCGATCATCGCCGGTGACCAGTCGATGACCGTGTACAAGGACACCCGTGAGCTGGCCAAGGTCGCCTCGAACATGGTCGACGCGCTGCTGAAGGACAAGAAGCCCGAGGTCAACGACACCAAGACCTACGACAACGGCTCGAAGGTCGTCCCCGCCTACCTGCTGGAGCCGGTCAGCGTCGACAAGTCGAACTACAAGGAGACCGTCGTCGACTCCGGCTACATCAAGGAGAGCGACCTCAAGTAGTACGACGGCTTCCCCGACCGACCACTGATTGGAAGGCACGACCATGGCGGGACCCGTCCTGGAAATGCGCTCGATCGTCAAGACCTTTCCCGGCGTCAAAGCGCTGTCGGACGTCACACTGACCGTCCAGCAGGGCGAGGTCCATGCCATCTGCGGCGAGAACGGCGCCGGCAAGTCGACCCTCATGAAGGTCCTCTCCGGCGTCCACCCGCACGGCAGCTACGACGGCGACATCCTCTTCGAGGGTGAGCCCTGCGAGTTCAAGGACATCAGGGCCAGCGAGCAGCGCGGCATCGTCATCATCCACCAGGAGCTGGCGCTGTCGCCGTACCTCTCCCTCGCGGAGAACATCTTCCTCGGCAACGAGCACGCCAAGCGCGGGTTCATCGACTGGCGGGAGACGCTGCGGCACGCCACCGAGCTGCTGCGCAGGGTGGGGCTCTCCGACCACCCGGACACCCGCGTCGCCGACATCGGCGTGGGCAAGCAGCAGCTCGTGGAGATCGCCAAGGCGCTCTCGAAGAAGGTGAAGCTCCTCATCCTGGACGAGCCGACGGCCGCCCTGAACGACGAGGACAGCGACAAACTCCTGGATCTCATCCTGGAGTTGAAGAAGCAGGGCATCACCTCGATCATCATTTCCCACAAGCTGAACGAGATCCGCAAGGTCGCCGACTCGGTGACGATCATCCGCGACGGCCAGACCATCGAGACCCTCGACGTGAAGGCCGCGGAGACCACCGAGGACCGGATCATCAGCGGCATGGTGGGGCGCGACCTGGAGCACCGCTTCCCGGAGCGCACCCCGCACGAGCCGGAGCAGGGCTCCTCGCCCGCCCTGGAGATCCGCAACTGGACCGTGCACCACCCGATCGACCAGCAGCGCAAGGTCGTCGACGACGTGTCGGTCCAGGTGCGGCGCGGTGAGATCGTCGGCATCGCGGGCCTCATGGGCGCCGGCCGTACGGAACTGGCGATGAGCGTCTTCGGCCGCACCTACGGCCGCTACAGCGGCGGCACGGTCCTCAAGGACGGCAAGGAGATCCGTACCAGGACCGTCCCCGAGGCGGTCGACAACGGTATCGCCTACGTCACCGAGGACCGCAAGCACTACGGTCTCAACCTCATCGACACCATCAACCGCAACATCTCGCTCAGCGCGCTGAGCAAGGTCGCCAAGGCCGGGGTGGTCGACGAGCACGAGGAGCGCAAGGTCGCCGAGCGCTTCCGCACGTCCATGAACATCAAGGCGCCGACCGTCTTCGAGCCGGTGGGCAAGCTGTCCGGCGGCAACCAGCAGAAGGTCGTCCTCAGCAAGTGGATCTTCGCGGGTCCCGATGTGCTGATCCTGGACGAGCCGACCCGCGGGATCGACGTCGGCGCCAAGTACGAGATCTACACGGTCATCGACAAGCTGGCGGCGGAGGGCAAGGCGGTCGTCTTCATCTCCTCCGAGCTGCCGGAACTGCTCGGGATGTGCGACCGCATCTACACGATGGCCGCAGGAAGGCTGACGGGTGAGTTCTCGCGTGCCGAGGCCACGCAGGAATCGCTGATGCGTCAGATGACGAAGGACAAAGAGGTAACCCGATGAGCACCGATGTGACCGCCAAGAGCCCGGCCCCCGCGCCGCCCGGCAAGAGCGGGACGGCGGCGGGCGGCGGCCTGCTCCAGCTGGTACTGGACGGCATGCGCCGCAACATGCGGCAGTACGGCATGCTGATCGCCCTCGGCCTGATCGTGGCGCTGTTCGCGGTGTGGACCGACGGTGACCTGCTGCTGCCGCGCAACGTCTCCAACCTGGTGCTGCAGAACAGCTACATCCTGATCCTCGCGATCGGCATGATGCTGGTCATCATCGCGGGCCACATCGACCTGTCCGTGGGCTCCCTGACCGCGTTCATCGGCTCGATGGCCGCCGTCTTCATGGTCGACAACGACCTGCCGTGGCCGCTGGCCGTGCTGCTGTGTCTGGCCGTGGGCGCCGCCGCGGGTGCCGCGCAGGGCTTCTTCATCGCGTATCTCGGCATACCGTCGTTCATCGTGACCCTCGCGGGCATGCTCGTCTTCCGCGGTCTCACCGAGATCTTCCTCAAGGGCCAGACCCTCGGCCCGTTCCCGGAGGGCCTGCAGAAGGTCGCCAACGGCTTCCTCCCCGAGGTCGGCCCGGACACCAACTACCACAACCTGACGCTGCTGCTGGGCTTCGCCGTCATCGCCTTCGTGGTCCTCCAGGAGTTCCGCGACCGGCGCCGGCAGCAGGAGTTCGCGCTCGACGTGCCGCCGATGAACCTGTTCGTCCTCAAGCTCGTCGCGATCTCCGCCGCCCTGCTCACCGTCACCATGCTGCTCGCCAGCTACAAGGGCGCCCCGATCGTCCTGCTGATCCTCGGCGCGCTGGTCGTCGGCTTCGGTTACGTGATGCGCAACGCGATCATCGGCCGCCACATCTACGCCATCGGCGGCAACCTGCCCGCCGCCAAGCTGTCCGGTGTGAAGGACAAGAAGGTCACCTTCCTGATCTTCCTGAACATGGGCATGATGGCCGCGCTGGCCGGTCTGGTCTTCGCCGCCCGCTTCAACGCGGCGTCCCCGAAGGCGGGCCTCAACTTCGAGCTGGAGGCCATCGCGGCCTCGTTCATCGGCGGCGCGTCGATGAGCGGCGGCGTCGGCACCGTGCTCGGCGCGATCATCGGTGGTGTCGTCCTCGGTGTCCTCAACAACGGTATGAACCTCGTCGGCATCGGCACCGACTGGCAGCAGGTCATCAAGGGCCTCGTCCTGCTGGCGGCCGTCGGATTCGACGTGTGGAACAAGCGCAAGGGCGGCAACTGACCGCACCGCGAACGGGGCCTCGCCGAAAACGGTGGGGCCCCTTTCCCATGGGAGAAAGGCGGGACGTCACCCGTGAAGGAACTCTTCGGCAAGCTCGCCGACGGCACCGAGATCCACCGCTGGTCGCTGGAGAACGGCGGCACCCGTCTCAAGGTCCTGTCCTACGGCGGAATCGTGCAGTCCCTGGAGACCCCGGACCGCGACGGCCGGTACGCGAACATCTCGCTGAACTTCGACAGCATCGAGGACTACGTCGCCGGATCGCCCTACTTCGGCGCGCTGATCGGCCGCTACGGCAACCGGATCGGCGCCGGGCGCTTCACGCTGGACGGCGCGACCCACGAACTACCCGCCAACGACGGCGCGAACAGCCTGCACGGCGGGACGCACGGCTTCGACCGCGCCGTGTGGGACGTCGAGCCGTTCACGGACGGCCCGGACGTGGGTCTGCGGCTGTCGTACACCAGCCCCGACGGCGAGATGGGCTACCCCGGCACCCTGACCGTCCAGGTCCTCTACACACTCACCGAGCGGGGCGAGTGGCGGATCGACTACACGGCGACCACGGACCGGACCACCGTCGTCAACCTCACCCACCACGTGTACTGGAACCTCGCGGGCGAGGGCAGCGGCCCGGTCCACGACCACCGGCTGACCATCCCCGCCGCCCGCTACACCCCCGTCGACTCCGGCCTGATCCCCCTCGGCGAGCCGGCCGAGGTCGCGGGCACCCCCTTCGACTTCCGAACGGACAAGGCGGTCGGCGACGACCTGCGCAGGGCCGATCCGCAACTGCTGCACGCCAAGGGGTTCGACCACAACTGGGTCCTGGACAAGGGCGTCACGGCCGAGCCGGAATGGGCCGCCACCCTCACCGACCCGGCGTCCGGCCGCACCCTGCGGATCTCCACGACCGAGCCGGGGCTGCAGTTCTACTCCGGGAACTTCCTGGACGGCACGCTCGTGGGAGCCTCCGGGAGGGTCTACCGGCAGGGCGACGCGCTGTGCCTGGAGACCCAGCACTTCCCCGACTCGCCGAACCAGCCGTCGTACCCGTCGACCGTGCTGCGCCCCGGGCAGACGTACCGGTCCACGACGGTCCACGCGTTCGGCTGACAGCGGCTCGACGGCGCCCCTGGCGGCCTTTCACAGATCACTCACAAGTTCTTACCGAAATTTCAGCGGTTGAACGGAACCTCCTCGGCCTCCGTATGTAGGGGCGGCCCGTGCTCCCCCGCACGGGCCGCCCTTAGTCGTCGGGCCCGGTCGTCCCCAACGGGCCCGCCCCCTACGGAGGTTCCATGTCCGACAACGTCACCTCGCTGTTCCGCAGCACCGCGGCGCACAGCCCCTCGATGGCTGCGCTGACGCGTGAGGGCGGCGACGGGGTGGGGCCGGTGGACTTCTGTATCCCGTGCAATCCGTACTTCCCCACTCCCGCCATGTTCGACGACATGGCGAGCAGACTGCGCGACATCATCACGTACTACCCGAGCAGCGCCGACACCATCACGGCCGAGCTGTGTAATCTGCTCCAACTGCCGCCGCAGTGCGTGGCGATGGGCAACGGCTCGACCGAACTCATCACCTGGCTCGACCATCTGATGGTCCGTGAGTCACTCGCCGTGCCCGTCCCCACCTTCGGCCGCTGGACCGACCAGCCGATGGAGACCGGCAAGCGGGTCGACATGTTCCCGCTCCAGGAGTCCAGCGGCTTCGCCCTCGACCTCGCGCAGTACGCCGAGTTCATCCGGGCCCGGGGCACCCGGGTCGCCGTCATCTGCAACCCGAACAACCCCGACGGCGGCTTCCTGCACCGGCACGCGCTGGTGCAGTTCATGGACGCGATGGCCGACCTGGACCTGATCGTCATCGACGAGTCGTTCCTGGAGTTCGCCGACGCCGAGTCCGAGCCGTCCACGGTGCAGGACGCGGTCATGCGGCCCAACGTGGTCGTGCTGCGCAGCCTCGGCAAGAACTTCGGCCTGCACGGCATCCGCTTCGGCTACCTGGTCGCCAACCCGGCGCTCGCCGGCAAGGTCCGCTCGATGCTGCCGAAGTGGAACCTCAACTCCTTCGCCGAGCACGTGGTGTTCATGCTGAAGAACCACGGCCCCGAGTACATGGAGAGTCTGCACCAGGTCCGCCGCGACCGGCTGGACATGGCCCGCCAGCTCTCCGCCCTCCCCGGGCTGACGGTCTACCCGTCGCAGGGGAACTTCCTCTTCGTGCGCCTGCCCGTGGGCGCCGAGGGCACCGTGGTCCGCGACCGGCTCCTCACCGAGCACCGGGTCCTGGTCCGCGAGTGCGGCAACAAGGTCGGCTCGTCCAGTCGCTTCCTGCGACTCGTGGTCCGGCCCCAGGTGGACGTGCGTCGCCTGGTGTCCGGCCTGGAGTCGGTTCTCTACGGGTCCAGGAGGGGAGCCGCCGTACCCGAGCTGGGCACCGGGACCAGCTACAGCTCGGGTACGGCGGCCGTGGACCGGCTGATGAGCGAGACCAACGGCACCGGGATGCACAATCTCGCGGCGCAGGCCATGAGCATGCCCGCCCCGGCGCCCGCGTCCTCCATGCAGTTCGCCTCCCCCGCTCCGGCGCCCGTTCCCGCCGCCGCGTCCATGCAGTTCGCCTCCCCCGCCCCGACGCCCGTCCCCGCCGCCGCGTCCATGCAGTTCGCCTCCCCCGCCCCGGCGCCCGCCGCGCCGATGCAGTTCCCGAACCCGGCACCCGCTCCGGCCCCGATGCCGGCTCCGATGCCGATGCCGATGCCGGTTCCCGCGCAGGCCCCGATGCCCGCCGCACCGGCCGCCGCCATGCCGGTCCCCGGCCTGCAGCCCGTCGCCCAGACCGGCATGCCCGGCCTCGCGACCGCCGCCCAGGGCCGCCGCACGATGGGCGCGGCCCAGGGTCTCACCGCCGCCCAGGTACGCGGCCGCACCCAGCCGGACCCCCTGGAGGAGCCGCAGGGGTGGCCCGCGGCGGGGGCGGTCTACAACCAGGTGGGGTGAGCCCGGCTTCCCCCGGCTCCCCCTGACGGACCCCATGGGGCGACGCCCCCGACCGGCCTGTACGGGCCGCGGTCGGGGGCGTCGCCCTGTTCCCGTGCGACCGGGGCCGCCGGAGAGGGAGTCGTCGCCCTTGCCGCCGTGGAGGGCGTCGTCGCCGACCGGCCGCGCAGGGTGTATTTGCCGGGGGTTGTAGCGAAAAGCCCTCCTGCACACGCACGGAGCCGGTTTCATCCGGTGTTTCCTCGTGGGAGTCCCTGAGTTCACTCCGCGGCCACGCCTCGGACCTGGCCGTCTCGGGCCGGGTGAACGACGCTCGCGCCGGATCCGTACTCCCTGACGCCGGTGGGGCATCCCGGTCATCGCCGTCGGGCCGTCACACCGTCGGAATCAAAACGCAACGCCCCCGGCCCCGTGCTCACCGGTGCGCGCCCTACGATCAAGCCCGTTCTCTGCTCCTTTACACATGTGCCAGGTGCGACTGGCAGCCGGAAGTGGGTGGACCGTGCGTCGAAAGACCCGGCCGAGTCAGCAGGTCCGGACGAGTCAGCGGGTCCGGACGAGCCGGCAGGCCCGGACGAGCCCTCGGGCGAGCCGGGCGGGCCGGGGGGTCCGGACGAGTCGCCGGACCCGGGCGGTCGTGGCGGTCACGGCCGTGCTGGGGCTCGCGGTCGGCCTGTCCGGCTGCGGCGGCAGCGCGGACGCGGAGTCGAAACCGGTCTCCCTGACCGTCGTCGCGACCAACTACGGCGACAGCGTCCGCAAGAACTCCGAGGGCTACTGGGACCGCGTCACCCTGGCGTTCGGCGCCGAACACCCCGGCATCGACGTGGACGTGCGGGTCTACGGCCCGGACGAGGTCGACAAGAAGGTCGCGGAGCTGGTCGAGCGGGGCGAGGCTCCCGACATCGTGCAGACGGACAGCTACTCCGAGTATGCCGCCCGGGACCTCCTCTACAGCGCGGACGAGGTGTTGTCCGTCCCGGTGCAGGCCTCGTTCGTGAGCAGCCTCGCGAACGCCGGGGAGATGGACCGGGCGCAGTACGGCCTGCCGTTCACCGCGAGCACCCGGCTGCTCTACTACAACAAGGACCTGTTCGAGCGGGCGGGCCTGAAGCCACCGAAGACCTGGGACCAACTCCTCGCCGCCGCAAGGGCGTTGAAGGCGCAGGGGGTGAAGTACCCGATCGCCGTGCCGCTGGGGCCGGAGGAGGCGGAGGCCGAGACGCTGATGTGGCTGCTGGCCGGCGACGGCGGCTACACCGACTCCACCAACCGCTACGACATCGCCTCCCCCGCCAACGTGGCGACCCTGACCTGGCTGAAGGAGAACCTGGTCGGCGAGGGACTGACCGGCCCGGTCGCGCCCGGCGAGCTGAACCGCCGGGAGGCCGTGGACGCCTTCCTCACCGGTGACGCGGCCATGGTCAACGCCCCGCTGTCGCTGGTCCGCCAGATCGCGGACTCCTCCGACTCCGTGCCCTACGACGCCGTGCCGCTGCCGAGCCGCGACGGCAAGGAGACGCCCACGATGGGCACCGCGGACTGGGTCTTCGCCTTCAAGAACGACGACCGTCGCGCCGCCATCGGGCAGTTCCTCGACTTCCTCTACACCGACAAGTACGTGACCGAGCAGGCCGCCCAGTACGAACTGCTCCCCGTCACCACCTCCGCCGCCGACGCCATGCGGGCCGACAAGGCGCACCGGGCGCTGTGGAGCGGCCTCGACACCCTGCAGAACCTCCGCCTCTACCCCGTCGCCGAGACCAACTGGTCGGCGGTGGCCGCGACCATCCGCAAGCGGATCGGCAAGGCGGTGGCGCCGGACGGCAGCCCGCGGGAGGTGCTGGAGTCGATCGCGAAGGTGACGAAGTAGGCGGGTGGGGCGTGGCGAGGCGTACACGGTCGGCCGGGGCGGGGTGATCGCCGCCGGCAGGGCGAGGCGGGACGTGGAGTCGGGCTGACGTAGCCGGCCCCTTCCCCTCCGGGGCACCGGCTCCCTCCCGGACCGTAGGGGAGGGAGCCGGTGACGGATGCCGAACACCGAACACCGAACGCCAACCGATCAGCCGAGGCCGGGCAGGATCGATCACACCTCGATCGAAATCATAAGGTTTTGACCAGGCACGATGTCCTCTCGATCTCCTGGGTACTCATCGGACGAGCGCGGCTAGCGTGGGCGAGGTGTGGCAGTTCGCCTTTGACGCCCAGCACCCGTGCTCGTACCCATCGAGTCCCATCGAGAGGAGGCGGCCGTGATGCCGGGCGGGGAGACGGACAGCGGTACAGGAACGATCGGCGGCCCGAGCGGCGACAGCCCGGACCATGCCCACGGAACACTCCTGCTGAAGCGCCACTTCACGGGCGAGAACCTCCCCCTGGTGCGCGCTCAGGTGGAGGACACGGCCGCGGCGGCCGGTCTGTGCGGCGTACGGCTCGGCGAGTTCACCCTCGCGGTCAGCGAGATCGCCGCCAACGCGGTCGAGCACGCCGGCGGCCAGGGCCGCCTCGAACTCCGCCGCCTGGCCCACGAACTGGAGTGCCGCATCACCGACAACGGCCCCGGCTTCACCCCCACCCTCCCCGAACTCCTCCCCGGCCTCGGCACCTGCCCCGGCCGCGGCCTCTGGCTGGCCCACCTGGTCACGGACCGCATGACGGTGACGACGGACATCACGGGGACGGGGGCCGAGGTGACGTTGGCCGTGCGGCTGGGGTGAGGGGGCGCAGGACAGTCGAGCGCCGATCGGCCCGCGCACGGCCCACGAGGCCCCGGCCGGCCCATCGGTCCGCCGGGGTCCATCGGTCCCCCGGAGCCCACCGGGTCACGGGTTTTCCCAGGCCGCCGGTTCCGCCGCCAGGTTCTTCACCGGATCGGGGAGGGTGCCGGCCGCGATGTCGGCCACCGTGACGCCCTCCAGGATGCGGCGGACGCTGGCCCGCAGGGCGATCCACAGGGGGAGCAGCGGTTCGGCGGAGCCGGTGTAGGTGAGGCCGGTGGGGCGTTCGCCGCGTACCGACACGATCGGGCCGTCGACGGCACGGATCACGTCGGCGACGGTGATGGCGGCGGCTTCGCGCGCGAGCCGGTACCCGCCGCTGCCGCCCCGCCTGCTGGTGACCAGGCCGCCTCGCCGCAGATCGCCGAGGATGCCCTCCAGGAACTTGTGCGGAATCTCCTGGACGGTCGCGATGACTTCCGCCTTCACCGGGCCGCTGTCCTGCCGTACGGCGACTTCCAGTACCGCGCGTACGGCGTAGTCCGCCCGTGCCGAGATCCTCATGGCCCCATTGTCGGCCACGCGGACGGCGCGGCGGTCCCGCGCTCCGCAGGGGGCGCGGGACCGGGCACGGCGGCTCAGCCCAGCCGGATGACGTTCCACGACAGCGGCTCCAGGACCACGCTCAGTACGCCGTCCCGCAGCGCAGCCCCCGCACCCGCGTGCGGAGCGACCCGCTCGGGGTCCGTGAGAGTGTTGCGTGCGTCCGGGTCCGTGTCGGCCAGCACGCTGTGCTCGACGATCCGGGTCAACTCCAGTCCGTTCAGGGCGCCTTCGAGCGGCAGGGCGTCCGTACGACCCCGGTTGACCGCGAACACGGTCACCGAACCGTCCTCGGCCCGCACCGCCGTCGCGTGCAGCAGATCCGCCTCGCCGTACTTCTTCGTCCCGTACGTCGGCGAGTCCACCCGTACGTCGAGCACCTCGCCCCGGCCGTACTTCGCGGCCTGCGCGAAGGGGAAGAACGTCGTCTGCCGCCAGGCGGGGCCGCCCGGCTCGGTCATGATCGGGGCGATGACGTTGACGAGCTGGGCGAGGCAGGCGACGGTGACGCGGTCGGCGTGCCGGAGCAGCGCGATGAGCAGGGAGCCGAAGACGACCGCGTCCATGACGCTGTAGTTGTCCTCCAGCAGGCGGGGGGCCTGCGCCCAGTCCCGCTCGCCGGAGTTCTCGATCTCGTGCCACTTGGAGATGTACCAGACGTTCCACTCGTCGAAGGAGAGGTTGATCTTCTTCTTGGACTTGAGTTTCGCGCCCACGTGGTCGGCGGTGGCGACCACGTTCTCGATGAAGGACTCCATGTCGACGGCGGAGGCGAGGAAGGAGTCGATGTCGCCGTCCTCGGGCTGGTAGTAGGCGTGCAGGGAGATGTGGTCGACGAGGTCGTACGTCTCCGTCAGGACCGTCGCCTCCCACTCGGCGAACGTCGGCATGGACTGGCTGGAGGAGCCGCAGGCGACGAGTTCGACGCCCGGGTCGATCTGGCGCATCGCGCGGGCGGTCTCGGCGGCGATACGGCCGTACTCGGTCGCCGTCTTGTGGCCGGTCTGCCAGGGGCCGTCCATCTCGTTGCCCAGACACCAGAGGGTGATGCCGAAGGGGTCCTTGTCGCCGTGGGCCGCGCGGAGGTCGGACAGGGCGGTGCCGGCGGGGTGGTTGGCGTACTCCTGGAGTTCGAGGGCCTCGGCGACGCCTCGGGTGCCGAGGTTGAGGGCCATCATGGGCTCGGCCTGCGGGCCGATCTTCTTCAGGAAGGCGATGTACTCGGACAGGCCGAAGCGGTTGGTCTCGGTGGAGCGCCAGGCGAGGTCGAGGCGGCGGGGGCGGTCCTCGACGGGGCCGACGGAGTCCTCCCACTTGTAGCCGGAGACGAAGTTGCCGCCGGGGTAGCGGATCGTGGTGACGCCCAGCTCACGGATCATTTCCAGTACGTCGGTGCGCAGACCCGCCTCGTCCGCCGCGGGGTGGCCCGGCTCGAAGATGCCCGTGTAGACGCAGCGGCCGAGGTGCTCGACGAAGGAGCCGAAGAGTCGGGGGTTGACCTCGCCGACCTTGAACGCGGGGTCGAGGGTGAAGCGCGCGGTGCGGGTCATGGAGGGGGCCCCTTCGGTGTTCGGCGTGCGGTGTTCGGCGTGCGGTGTTCGGCGTGCGGCGTGCGGGCGTTCGGTATTGCGGATGCTGATCGTTGAGCCGAACGGGACGCTAGGGTCGAAGTCGGGACCCGTCAATGGGGCGAGGGGCCGAGGGCCCGTTGAGGGTCTATTGAGGGCTTGTCGGGGGCCTGCTGAGGGCTGATGCGGGCTGTTCAGGGCCGATACCGGACTGCCGAGGGGCCGTCGCGGGTTCGGCACCGTCCGCTCCTCGGAGGGGCCGCGGCCGGGGGCCCCGCCGGGTGGCTCAACCATCGTTCGTCAAAATTCAACGATCGTTGGAATCTCATGGTGCCGGGGTCCCCGGGGCACGTAGGGTCGGCGCGTGCCCGTGCTGCCCGACACCCTTGCCGAGACCTTGAGACGACTCGACGCCCGTATCGCGGAGGCCGGCGCCGACCGTGGTCTCCTGCTGGATGTCCGGGCGTTGGCGGACCGCACCGCCCTCGCCGAGGGCGTGGTGCGGGCGCTGCTCGACGGGCACGGGCCCGCCGCCGACCGGGTCGACGACCGGGTGCGGGGGCGGGTGCGCGCACTGCACGAGGCGTATGCCGCGCGGAGCGGCAAGCGGGCCGGTGAGGTCGGCCGGGAGGTGGCGGAGCGGCTCTCCATCAGTCCCGAGTGGGCCCGGCAGTTGCTGCTCGGCAAGAAGATGCCGAACGTGCCCGACCTGACCGCGCTCGCGGAGTTCTTCGGCGTCGAGGAGGGCGTCCGGTTCTTCACCGACCCGGCCGCGGCCGTTTTGAACCGGGAACTCGGGCGCCTGCTCGCAGGACTTGAGGTGGACACGGACGGCGACGGGCCGCTGGTGGAGTTCGCCACCCGGCACGGGGTCGTCACGCTCGCGCTGCGCGGCCATCGGCTGACCCCCCGCAAACAGGAGGCGCTCGCCGTCATGCTCGAAGGGCTGCTCGGTGTCGACGACGAGGAGGCACGCCGATGAGTCATGGCGCCGACCGAGGCCGCGGCGCCGACCCGAGCCATGGCGCGGAGCGGCGCGGCCGGGCCGCGCGCGTCACCCGGGGCACGGGCGGGCTGGGACTGCGCGGGGTCGTCGGCCGGCTCCGGGCCGCGTTGGCGCCCTCGCGGTCCGCCGCCGAGATGCGCAAACTGACCGCCGGGCTCAGCAAGGCGGTGCGGGGAAGGCTCGACGGGCCCGTCGGCGTACGGGAGTTGGGTGCGGCGCTGTGTGCGGAGATGAGCGCGCGGCGGGGCGGACGGCCGGTGAAGCTGCGGTTCGAGCGGTTCCCGGACGGGATAGGGGTGACCGGACTGTGGATGGAGTTCCCCGACTTCGACCTGGTGATCGTCGAGGAGCGGGCGGAGACCGTGCAGCAACTGGTCATCCTGGGGCACGAGTTGTGGCACATGCACGCCGGGCACTGTCATCACCCGCTGCCGGGACCGGACTCCGCCGCGCTCACACAGCCGGGCCCGGACTCCGCCGCGCTCGCGCTGTCGGACGGGGTGGCCGAGCGGGAGGAGCCCGGTGCGCCGGACGCGTCGCACGCTTCGGTCGGGACGGCGTCCGCGCTGCCGCCGCTGTCCCCCGAGCTGTCCGCCGCGCTCGGGCAGGGCGGCACACCCATCGCCGCGCGCAACGGTTCGCACGAGTCGGACGAGCAGGAGGCCGAGGACTTCGGGCACCGGCTGGCGACCGCCTTCCGGCCCTGGGTGGACGCAGGGCCGGGCGGGTCGGCCGACGCGGCGCATCCGGGCGACCCGGCCGACCCCGTCGGGCAGGCCATCCAGGCGTGCCTCGGCTATCGCCGGCCCCGCGGATGAGGGGGACGGCCGTGCCCGCGACGACGACCGCCCTCAGCCCCGCTGACTTCTTCGGTGAGCTGTACATCTCGTTCTGGATCCCCACGGCCGTACTGACCGCCGCCCTGGTGATCAAGCTGCCCAGCATCGTGAAGCTGTGGCGGGACTCGCTGCTGCGGGCGGTGGGCGGGCTGCTGCTCCTCGCCTGCTGCGTCTTCGTGTTCGCGGTGCCGTCGGTCATCGCGTGGACCAACCGGACCGTGGGCGTCCCGAACGTCGCTGCGCCCTGGGTGTATTCGCTGATCACCGCGTTCTGCGCGTGCTGTCTGCTGCTGATCGTCGCCTGGCGCAACGGCCCGGCCGACCGGTCCCGGGCGACCCGCCGCCTCATGCGGTGGGTCGTCGCCGTGTACGCGGCGGTGATCGTCGTGCTGTGGGTGCTGTTCGCGCTCGCGGACGTCCCCCGGGAGCGGCTGCGCGACCTCGACACGTACTACGCGACCACGCCCTTCATGCGCGAGGAGATCCTGCTCTACCTCGGCGCGCACACGGCGGCCTGTGTGATCACCTACCGGCTGATCCGCAACTGGGTCCGCGCGGACGGCCTCGACCGGTGGCTGCGCGGCGGCCTGCGGGCGCTGGGCCTGGGCTGCGCGCTCAATCTGGCGTTCGACGCCGCGAAGCTCACGGCCGTGGTCGCCCGCTGGACGGGGCACGACCTGGACTGGCTGAGCACGCATGTGGCACCGCCGGTCGCCGCCCTGGCGGCCATCTGCATCGCGGTGGGCTTCATCCTTCCGCACGGCGGCCAGTATCTGCGGGACCGCTGGAGGGTGCGGGCACGCCACATACGGCTGCGGCCCCTGTATCTGCTGACCCGGACCGTCGACGACTCCCGCGTCCCCTTCGCCCTGCGCGCCACCCCGGAGCTGCGCCTCACCCGCCGGGAGACGTTCATCCGGGACGCCCTGCTCGGGCTGACCCGCCACCTCGACGACGACCTGCGGCGCCGGGCGTACGACGCCGCGCTGGACCTCGGGCACGAGCCGGGCCGGGCGAAGGCCCTCGCCGCCGCGGTCACCGTCCAGGCGGCGATCGCCGCGCGGCGGCGATCGCCGGCCAAGGGCGCGACGGGCACCCCGGCCGCGGGAGAACCGGCTGCGGGCACCCCGGCTGCGGGCGTGCTCGCCACCGGCCCCCTCACCACGGGCCCCCTCGTCCTCGGCCGGGCGGACGCGGTGGCCTGCCCCGCGTTCACGGTCTCCTCCGGCCCCGCCGATCTGCTCCGGGACATCGAGGCCGTATCGCTGGTGCTGCGTGAACCCGCCGAGATCGAGGCGGTACGAACGCTCGCCACCGCCTCCGCCGCGGCGGAGCGCGGTGTGCCCGCGCACGAGTGAACGTCTCCCGACGAGCGGGCCTGTCCTCCGCGCACGGCCGCTGGACTCCCTCTCGCGGTCCGGGAGTCCTCGGCCTCGCCGCGGGCCCACGCGCGCGCTCACCTGGCGAGGTGCCGCCATGTGCCGTCGAGTGCGATCCGCCTGAGTTGCCGGAGGGTGAGGGCCGGGTCGGCACGGCTCGCGCGCAGTCCGTAGCCCCTGGCGTTGACCGCCATGACCACCACCCGGAAGCCGTCGTCCCGAAGAACGTCGACGGACCGTTCGACGGCGCCCTTCCCGCCATGGGGAGAAGGCTCCTCGGCGATTCTGACACGGGTGCCGTCAGGCAGGGTGGTCGACTTCTCGAACACCTTCGCCATCCGGGTGTCGCCGGGCTTCCAGCGTTGCACGTTGGCCGCGACGAGGCTCTCGCCACGGCCGTCGTCGACGACGACATGCCCGAAGCCGTCCGAGCCTGCCGGCTGACGGACTCGCAGGCCGGTCGGGAGCAACGCGGCGAGGGCGCGAGCGATCTCCTTTCCGGGCACTCCCCCGGTCGCTTCGGCCCGCTCGCTGTCGGGCGGCTTCGGCATCCTGGAGAGGACGGGCTTCCACCGCGGCGAGGTCGCGACGGCCGAAAGCCGTCCACCGGCCAGCGGAAGTGACGTGTCCCCACCCGCCGGCCACTGGCCGGGCCGCATCTCGGTCTGTGTCACCACGACCTGTTCGCCGCCGCCGTAGGTGAACTGGGCGGTGAGGACTTCGACACCGGACGGTTCGGAACCCTTCGCGGGCGACCGATCGAGAGTCAGTTTTCCGCCGCCGGGCACCCTGGTCTCCGTGCACCGGCTGAACGGCGCGTACGCGGTGTCGGGACACTGCAGGAACAGCGGAGGAACGGGAACACCCCATCGGTAGAGGGAAACCGACACCTTGGCCTCGTTCCCGTCCCGGCCGTAGACGAGCGAGGCAGAAGGCGCCGTGGAACCACTGCCCAGCCCCCGGCCCCGCTGCCCGGAAAACCTCCCTTCGGGGAGCAGCGTCTCCAGGACGCGCACCATCTGCTGTGCCGACGGCGAACCGGACCCCGAGGGGCCGATCTCGTGTGCGGGGGTCAGGGAACTGCAGCCGGAGAGCACGGCGGCGCTCAGGCAGACGGACACGGCCGACGCCAGGGCGGGGCGGTGGCGCTTCCCGGCAAAGGTGTCACGCAGAGCGGTACGCGTGGACATGGGCCGCCTCAGCAGCTTCCCGGGCGCCACACGCTGATCTTGTCCTGCATATAGGAATTGATGTTCGGCCAGGTCTCGCGACCGCCGATCCCGAAAGTCAGGCCCGCGAAGTAGTAGTGCTGGTAGAAGCAGTACCCGCTGCTCGAATTGTTGACGATCGCCGAGGTCCTGTCGTCCATGTAGTGCCCGGGGAGGCTGAAGGACGGGCCGTCCTCGCGCTGGGCGAGCACCCGGCCGTTGTAGGTCGTGTGCTCGTAGACGCAGAGCGTGTACCCGTCACACGTGCGCGGCGTCCCGTTGCCCGTCAGGTTGTACCACTGCTGCGCGGACGCCTGCGTCGGAAGGGCGGCCATCACCAAGGCCGCCGCCGTCGCAGCGACAACCGTCGCCCGCTTCCCCAGCGCAGAGAATGTGAACATCTCGAAGAATTCCTTCCGTTCGGCCGGACTACAACTCGATTTCGGCGATCAGTAGCAGTTTCCGGGGTGGAATGCGCTGATCTTGTCCACGATGTAGCCGTTGATGTAGGGCCAGTTCTCGTTGCCGTGGATCAGGAAAGTCAGACCCTTGAGGTCCCAGTGCTCGTAGAAGCAATAGGCACTGCTCGAATTGTTGACCATGGACGAGATCTTGTCGTTCATGTAGGTGTCCGTCCAGGAATTGCCACTGACCGGAGAAACCCACTTGAAGGACGCGCCCCCCACGCCGGTGAATCCGGCCATGTCGCCGTTGTAGACCGTGTGCTGGTACAGACACAGCTGGAAGTTGGCACACGTACCGGTGGTTCCGTTCCCTGTTCTCTGGATGTATGCGGACGCGTCCGTCACCGCCGCGCCGAGCGCCAGGGTCGCCGTCACGGCGACTATCGCCGTCCGTGTCCGCCGGGAGGTCCAGGCCATGGAGAGTCTCCTCTTCTTGTCGTTTTCCTTTCGGTGAGCAGCAGTCAACTACAGGAGAAACGGTGCGTATTGAACCTGGGCGTCACGCATGGGATTGTGGTGCCACATTGCCGCGCGGGATGTCGCGGCCATCTGTGCACTGGCGATCAGAAAACGGACCTGCCCACCGGTATCGGACGGGCATTCCGCGAGGAGGATGCGGGTGGAAGGGCGATTACGGTTCTCGGTGCTGGGGCCGGTAGGGGCGTGGCGCGACGAGACCGAGATCGAGCTGGGGCCGCCCCAGCAGCGCGCGGTGCTGGCCGTGCTGCTGCTGGCGGAGGGTGCGCAGGTGCCGACGAGCGGCCTGGTCGACGCGGTGTGGGGAGCCAGGGCCCCCGCTTCCGTTCTCGGCATCCTGCGGACGTACGTCCACCGGCTGCGCAAGGCACTGGAGCCCGGCGGGGACACGGCGTCGTCCGTGATCCGTTTCACGGGCGACGGCTACCGGCTTCGTGTCGCGCCGGACGCGTTCGACCTCGCCGCCTTCCGGCAGGGGCTGGCCCGGGCGGAGCGGGAGCGCCGTGCCGGAGACATCGAGGGTGCGGTGCACCAGCTGCGGGAGGCGCTCGCCCTGTGGCGGGGGACGGCGCTGGCCGGTGTCCGGGGCGAGTTCGCGCGGAACCGGCGGCAGCGGCTCACCGACCTGCGCCTGTCCACGGAAGCGGCCCGCCTCACGGCCGAACTCGACCTGGGCGCCTTGGCACAGGCCGCCGCGGAGCTGACCGGGCTGGTCGCCGAGCATCCGCTGGACGAGCGCTTCCGGGAGCTGCTGATGCTCGCCCTCTACCGGTCGGGGCGGCAGGCGGCGGCCCTCGCCACCTACCGCGAGGCGCGGAACCTGCTCGTGGAGGAGCTGGGGGTGGACCCCGGCCCGGCCCTGCAGACGATGTACCAGCGGGTGCTGCGGGCGGACACCGCGCTCCTCGCTCCGCCGCACCCGCCCTCGCCGGCCCCCGCACCGGAACCAGAACCCGCACCCGCACCCGCACCCGCACCCGCACCCGCCCAACTACCGGCCGGGCTGCCGGTCTTCGTCGGCCGCGACGCCGAACTGGCCGAGGCGGTCCGGCTGGCTCCGGGCGGCACGGTGGTGGTCAGCGCCATCGCGGGCATGGCGGGCGTTGGCAAGACCACCTTCGCGGTGCACTGGGCGCGACAGGTCGCCGACCGCTTCCCGGACGGCCAGTTGTACCTGAATCTGCGGGGCTTCGACCCGGTCGGTCTGCCGGTCGCGCCGGAACACGCCCTGCGCACGCTGCTGGAGTCGCTGGGCGTCGACGCACGCGGGCTGCCACAGGGCGTCGACGCGCTCGCCGCCCTGTACCGCACCCTGCTCACCGGCAGGCGCGTGCTGGTGCTGCTGGACAACGCCCGTGACGCCGCACAGGTCCGGCCGCTGCTGCCCGGAGCCCCCGGCTGTCTGGTCATGGTCACCAGCCGTAACCGGCTCTCCGGGCTGGTCGCCGTGGACGGCGCCCACCCCGTCCACCTCGACGTGCTCTCCGTGGCGGAGTCCCGTGGGCTGCTCGCCCGACGCCTCGGTGCCGACCGGGTCGCCGCCGAACCGGACGCGGTCGAGGAGATCATCGCCTGGTGCGCACGGCTGCCGCTCGCGCTGGCGGTCGCCGCCGCCAGTGCGGCGACCCGGTCCGCGCTCCCGCTGTCGGCCATCGCCGCAGAACTGCGCGAAAGCGCCGACGGTCTCAACGCGTTTTACGACGTGGACACGGTGGCCGACGTGCGCTCCGTCTTCTCCTGGTCCTACCACGCCCTCACTTCCGACGCCGCCCGCCTGTTCCGGCTGCTCGGCCTGCACCCCGGCCCCGACATCGCACTGCCCGCAGCGGCCAGCCTGGCCGGGCTCACCGTCCCGCACACCCGGCAGTTGCTGTCCGAACTCATCCATGCCCACCTCGTGGACGAACACGTCCCCGGCCGCTACTCCTCGCACGACCTGCTGCGCGCCTACGCCACCGAGCTCGCCGAAGCCGTCGGGCCGCCCCGGCAGACGCAGGCGGCCCGGCACCGGATGTTCGACCACTATCTGCACACCGCCCGTGAGGCGGCCGCGCTGACCGCCTCACGGCTACTGGTCTCTCTGGCTCCTGCGGCCGACGGGGTGCGCGCCGAGGAGTTCGACGGAGACACGGCGAAGGCCACGGCCTGGTTCGCCGCCGAGCAGGCGGTGCTGCTCGCGACCGTCGAACAGGCCATCGCCCACCGGTACGACGTCCACACCTGGAAACTCAGCTGGGCCATGGGGCACCATCTGCACTGGCGTGGCCTGTGGCGGGAGAAGGAAGCCGTGCACCTCGCCGCCATGGACGCGGCGTGTCGGCTGGGCGACCGGACCGCACAGGGCCATGCCCACGACGGTCTCGCCCTTGCCACGGGGGATCTGGGCCGCATCGACGAGGCACGGCTTCATGCCGAGCGGGCCATCGAACTGTTCACCGAATCGGGCGACATGAGAGCCTGCGCCGAGGCTCATCTCACGTTGGCCTGGGTGGGGGAGCGGCTGGGCGATCTGGAAGCCTCGCTCGGTGCCGCGCAGCGGTTCCTCGCGATCCTCCGGGCACATGACGATCGTGGCGCCGACGACAGCCGCAGCCGGATGGCGATGGCAACCGCGCTCAACGCGGTCGGCTGGTGCCACACCATGTTTGGACAGCATCAGCAGGCCCTCGACCACTGCCGACAGGCGCTGGCCCTGCAGCAGGAACTCGGAGACGACACCAACGCGGCACACACCTGGGACAGCATCGGCCACGCCCACCATCACCTCGGCCAGTACGAGCAGGCCGTCGTCGCCTATCGCAGCGCCCACGCCCTCTACCTGCAATCCGGCGGCGTGCCCTGGATGATGGCCGGCACCCTCAAGCGCCTCGGGGACACCCACGTCAGCGCGGGCCACACCGAACCGGCCCGCGCCGCGTGGACCGAGGCGCTGGAGATCCTCACGCGGCTCGGCCATCCCGACGCCGAGTCCCTGCGCACGCGGCTGGGTCGGCTCGCCGAGCCGAGTGGCTCCGCCGAGGCGGGCGTGGTGCTCACCGACTCGTAGGCGGCGCTCGCTCGGGACCCGGCCGGCCGGACGCCGACGGCCGGGCCCGCTCGGCGTGCGGTCCGGGGCGGAAACGGACGTCAACGCTCCGTGGAGTGGTCGTCAACGGGTCGTGTACCCCGGGCTGGTTTCTTGATCGGACGACGGGCGGGCGCGCAGGGCCGCTCGTCGAAGCCGATCCAGCGGCCGAGAGGAGACTCATCGTGAGTGACCGGGCGTCGAACCCGCACTCCACCAGTTCACCGAGGTGGTGGCGAGCCACGGAATTCGAGCTCGAACTGAATCTCACGGCTCCGGAGATCCGAGATGCCGGCCCCTTGTTCCATGAATGGAGAGTCGGCCCTTTATCCCATCTCACACACCTGCAGATCAGCGAGCCCGCTCCCCATGGATTCCGCGTGTCCGCGCGTGGTCACCACTTCGGCGACCTGCTCTCGATCGATTTTCGTTCCGATGCGCTGACCGGTGTTTCCGGGAGAAATCTTGACCGGGACCCGATCGTGGCGGATCTGGTCGTCTCGGGCAGGCTCGATTTCCGCAGGGAGGGAAGGAGATACCCGGTCCTGCCGGGGCAGATCTGTATTCGGGACACCAGATTCACATGGCGCTTCTCCTGTGCACCGGCGACGCGTGTGCGCGTGGTCTCGATACCCCGGCATGCGCTCACCGCACGCATCGGATCGCCGAAGAGGCTCGACCGCGCCCACATCGAGGACGCCGGATCCCCCGAGGTCGGCCTCTTCGTCCACTTCCTGGAGGCGCTGGAGAAATCCCGCGACGACCTGGATCGCTCCGCGTGGGCGCGGAGCATCGCCCTTGATTCCTGCGCCACCCTGCTGGCGGGAATACTGGCCACACCTCAGGAAACCCGGAGCGGAACCGGCGCGAACGGCCATCGGGAGGCCACGCTCCGGGCCGCGATGCATGCCATAGAAACACATCTCGACAGGCCCGATCTTTCTCCCGAGCTGATCGCCCGGGCCCTCGGCGTCTCGCTCCGGACGCTGCACCGCTCCTTCTCCGGTTCGAGTGATTCCGTCATGTCGTTCGCTCGTCGTCTCCGGCTCCAGGGAGCGCACGACGACCTCGTGCGGGCGGGTGGCACCGCCGGGGTCTCCGAGATCGCGGCCCGATGGAATTTCTCGGACGCGAGTCATTTCATCAGGAACTTCAGGGAGTTCTACGGGACGACTCCGGCCGCCTACGTGCTCGCACGCGGGCACCGGGACCGTCATCGACGTCATGGGTGAGGGGTGGCCGCCCCCGTCGCGGCGGACGGCCGTACGGCGCCGGGCCCCGGATCAGCCCGCGAACGCCGGCTGGGCCAGGCCCTTGCCCGCGCCCGGTACGACCAGCAGGGAGCCCGACAGGGGGTGCGGGGTGTCGGTGCCCGTGCGGGCCGTCGTGATGTAGAGGTCGGTGAGGTCGGGGCCGCCGAAGGCGCAGGCCGTGGGACGGGGGGTGGGGAGGGGGACGACGCGGTCCAGGGTGCCGTCCGGGGTGTAGCGGCGGACGGCGCTCCCCTCCCAGAGGGCGACCCAGACACAGCCCTCGGCGTCGACGGTGAGGCCGTCGGGGAAGCCGCCGCCGTCCTCGATGGTCACGAAGGGGCGCCGGTTCACGGGCAGACGGCCGTCCGCCGCGCCCCCGCCCGTGGCCGCACCCGGGTCCGTGTAGTCGAAGACGTCGATCCGGCGGGTCGGCGAGTCGATGTAGTACATCAGCCGTCCGTCCGGGCTCCAGCCGGTGCCGTTGCTGACGGCGACGTCGTCGAGGACGGTGGTGGCGAGCCCGTCGGCGGTGAAGCGGGCCAGGGTGCCGCCGCCCGGGGCCTCGTCGTAGCGCATGGTGCCGGCGAAGAGGGAGCCGTCGGGTGCGACGGCGGCGTCGTTGGCCCGGCGGCCCGGGACGGGCTCGTGGTGCAGCCACCGGAAGCCGCCGTCGGGGTCGGTCAGAGCGACGCCGTCACGGAGGTTCAGCACGAGGCCGCCGCCGGCGCGGGGCTTGACCGCGCCGACGTGCTGCTCGGTGACGAACACCGTGCGGCGGCCCGAGGCGGGGTCGTAGGTGTGGACGCGCGACCCGAGGATGTCGATCCAGATCAGGCGCTGGGCGTCGGCGTCCCAGGTGGGACCCTCGCCGAGGGCCGCGTACTCCCGGACCGCGACCTCGTAGCCCGGGGGACTCGTGCGGGCGCTCATGCCACGATCCGGTGGCCGAGGCGCTCGGACAGCTCCGCGGCGCCCTTGGCGGCGAGCTGCTCCAGCTCGATCCGGCGCTCGTCGCTCCAGCGGATCATGGGGACGGAGATGGAGATCGCGGCGACGACCCTGCCGGTGCGGTCGCGGACCGGCGCGGCGACGCAGGAGACGTCCGGGTTGGACTCGCGGTTCTCCACGGCGAGACCCCGCTCACGGATCCGGGCCAGGGTCTCGCGCAGGGCGGCCGGGTCGGTGATGCTGTTGGGGGTCATGGCGAGCAGGTCGGCGTCGTCCGGGATGCGGGCGTTCAGCTCGGCCTCGGGAAGGGAGGCGAGGAGCATCTTGCCGACGGAGGTGCAGTGCGCCGGGAGGCGGCGGCCCGCGGCGGAGACCATGCGCACGGCGTGCGTGGAGTCGACCTTGGCGATGTAGATGACGTCCGTGTACTCCAGGATCGCCACGTGCACCGTCTCGTCGCAGGTCTCGGCGACGGACCTGGCCACCTGCTGGCCCTCGGCGGCGAGGTCCAGCTGCTCGGCGTAACGGCTGCCGAGCTGGTACGGGCGGACTCCGAGGCGGTAACGTCCCGGCTGTCCCTGTACCTGGACGATGTATCCCCTGGCGGCGAGCGTGGTGACCAGCTCGTGCACGGTGGTGCGGGGCAGTTGGAGTCTGCGCACGATGTCGGGGGCGGACAGCGTGCCGTCCCCGTCCAGGAAGAGCTCCAATATGTCGAGCGCCCGGGTCACGGCAGGTACTAGGCGTCCCACGGTCGGTCCCCTCCCTTGAGTCTGTCTGCGGCGAGTGTTCGAGATTTCAACTGTCGATCGGCATAACGAACACAGGCTAGTCATAGTGCCCATGGCCGGGCAATGGTCGGGGGCTACCGGGGTTTGCGTGGGGGCGGCCGGATCCGGGGGTCGGTGGTCGGGTGCGGGCCCGGCGGGGGTTCTCGCGCAGTTCCCCGCGCCCCTGAAAAGCAAGGGCTACGCCCCATGCTTTTCACCCCACAGACCACAGCACCGCCACCCACACCGCCACGCAGCGCCGCAGACCCGTCACGCCGCAGACCCACAGGACCCTCACCCTTCAAGGCCCAGAGAGCCTGAGGCCGCCGGGCCGCCGGGCCTCCGGGCCTCCAGGCCTCCGGGCCTCCAGGCCTCCAGGCCTCCAGGTCTCCAGACCCCCAGGCCGCCAGACCCCCAGGCCGCCGGGTCGCCAGGCCTCCAGGTCGCCGGGTCGCGGGACCCGGGTTCTTTCAGGACCACAGGAACCCGGCGCGACCTCGCAAGCCGCCCGGCCGGGTCTTCCAAGGCCACGGCAGCCGGGCGGCCCTTCCAAGCCGCCGGCCCGCGATCTTTCAGTGCACGGGAGCCTGGTGTCACTGAAAGCCGCCGAGTCCGGGGCTCAGGGGCGCGGGGAACTGCGCGAGAACCCCCACCCGAGCCGCACCCGCCACCCCTCCCGCACCCCCACCCACCCGGCGCGCACACCCCCGCCCCCGCCACCGGCACGCCACCCGGTGCCGGTCACCGTCGGGGGCGTGGATCTCCCAGTTCCCCCCGCAGCCGCTGCGCCCTCAGCACCAGCTCCAGCTCGAAGCGGCGGTCGGAGTCGTCGATCTCGTCGCCCCAGAGTTCGCGGATCTGCCGCAGGCGATAGCGAACGGTTTGCGGGTGCACACCAAGGCGGGCGGCGATCTCGGGTGCGCCGCCGCGGGTCTCCAGCCAGGCGAGGAGCGTCTCGGCGAGGCGGCGCCCATGGGTGGGGCCGCAGTGGGCCAGGGGCGCGAGGCAGCGCAGGGCGAGGTCGTCGATCAGCTCCTCGGGCTGGAGGAGGACAAGGGCCTCGGTGTGCTCGGTGCAGTGCAGGACCTCGCCGCCGGGCAGCAGCCGGCGCTCCATGAGACGGACGGCGGCCTCCGCCCAGCGCAGCGACTTCGCCGCGTCGGCCAGCGGCACCGGCGGGCCGATCGCGCCCGACCAGCCGGTCAGGGCCCGGTGGAGGAGTTCGGGGCGGCCGGCCGCGTCCGGTTCGGGGACGACCATGCGGGGTTGCTCGTACTCCATGTCCAGCAGGACGCCCTGGCCGACGGCGGGGGCCATGGCCTCGCGGGCGGGCCGTAACAGGACCCCGACCGCGACCTTCTCCGGCAGGGTCCAGCCGATCCGGGCCGCGCGTTCGGTGAGCGCGTCCGCCGGGTCGCCCCGATGGTGCTCGGCGAGGAGGAGTTCCATCAACCGGCGTTGCAGTCGCAGCCGTTCGCCGGCCTGCCGGGCCGCCGCCTCCGCGTAGCCGCGCACCGACTGGTCCACCAGACCGTCCAGGTATTCGTACCCGGCGTCCACCAGCTCGTACATGGCGGGCGGCGGGATCTCCACACGCTGGCCGATCTCCGCGAAACGGCGCCAGGCCAGGCGTACGCCGAGCCGGTAGATCGCCTGCAGCGAGTCGAGGCTGCGGCCGTTCAGCCCCTCGCCGCGGCCGAACTCCTGGAAGACGCCGGGAGGAACGCGCGGCCGGCCCTCGGCGGTCTCCAGGTGCTGGACGAAGACCTCGATCGCGCGGCGGATGCCGATGAGCGCCATCGGCTCGCCGGAGTCGTCGAGGACGACGGGAAGGTGGGGGTACTCGCGGCGGATCTCGCGCAGGATCTCCTCGGCGAGGGCGGGGGCCTCGGCCATGGCGATCGCGGCGAACTCGCGCACCTGCAGGCGCGGCACGTCGTGCCAGGCGGAGCGGACGGTGACGGTTCCCGGGCCTCCGGTCGTCACCCCTCAGCGCTCCTGACCGGCGTTCTCATAGGTGATGAGCGGGGTGTTCGGCTGGTCCGGGGTGGCGTCGAGCAGGGCGACGGCGCCGAACGCGGCCCCCACGGCGAGAGCGGCGGCGACCGCCATGGTCAGCGCGGCGGCGAGCAGTCTGGACATCGCAGGGGCAGCCTCTCGGTCGACAGGTCGTCCCCACCCAGGGCACCCCGCGGACTCAGTGTCAGCAATGCATTGACACTGCGTCAAGACTCCGCCTACGGTTCCCGGCCCATACACAGCCCCCACCCCCAGCCCCCGTCCGCACGCGCACATTCCCCCAGGCGTCGCACTTTCCGCACGCCTACCCGAGTCGCACCTCCCAACGCCCCCTGGAGTGCCCGGATGCGCCGTACAGCTTCACCACTCTCGCTGGTCCTGCTGGGCCTCGGCACGTTTCTGCTGGTCCTCGCGCCCTTGCTCGCCTGGTACGTGGAGCCGAGAGCAGCCGTGAATCCGATCGACATCGACACGACCGCCGTCTACTCCGGCACCGGCAGCGTCTTCGACGTCGAGCAGGTGAAGACCGTGCCGGACCAGGAGATCACCGTGACCCAGCGGGTACGCGGCGATGTGGCCGAAAGTGAGCGCAGCGGGGCCGCGGTGTGGGACGTGATCACCTCGGTCGACACCGACAAGTCGCTGCCGGCGGCCGATCCGCACGACGCGCTGGACTTCTCCCCGCACCGCTGGGTCAGCGACCGGAGGACCAACCGGCCCGTGCACTGCTGCGACGAGAAGCCGTACTTCGAGGGCGAGGCGTACCTGAAGTTCCCCTTCGACGTGCAGAAGCGTTCCTACCGCTGGTGGGACAACACGCTCGGCGCGACGGTGACGCTCCACTACGAGGGCCGGAAGAAGATCCGGGGCTACGAGGGGCTGCGCTTCACGGCGAAGGTTCCGGCCACGAAGACCGGCACCCGACTGGTCCCCGGCGCACTCGTCGACGAGCCGGGCCGGCCGCAGGTGCTCGCCGAGGAGTGGTACGCCAACCACGGTCTCGAACTGGTCGTCGACCAGAGCACGGGACGCGTGCTCTACGCGCAGACCGGCCCGCGCCGGACGCTGCGGGCGCCGGGCGGCACCGAGGACGCGGCGGTGCTGCTCGACAGCCAGAAGCTCGCCTTCACCCCGGCGACGCAGAAGTTCGCGGTGGACCAGGCGGAGAAGGACAGCGGACTGCTGCGCCTGGTGGGGCGGACGGTGCCGATCGGTGCCACTGTGGTCGGTTTCGTCCTCGCCGTGGCCGGTGCCGTTCTGGTCGCACGTGGCAGGCGGCGCCCCGATACGTCCGAGTCGTCCCAGGAAGAGATCACGATGTGACAGGGCGTCAGTTGAATAAACCCCGGAAATTGTCACGCCGGTGAGTAGCAGCTTCGTACCGCTGGGCGAAAACTGTCCACCCCACCTGAGCACAGCCCACCCACACCTCACCCACAGCGACTCCCGGCAATCCCCCGCAACTCCGAGCACCTCCCAGCACTTTCCAGCACCTGCAAGCACCTTCCAGCACCTTCGAGGAACGAGAGAACCGAACGACCCCACCCGGACCCCCGCCCACTGGAACATCCCCCACGGCGAACGTCCTTCTCCCCGCTGAGTTCCGCACCCCGAGACGAGTTGGAGCACCCATGCCCCAGCACGTGCCGTTCTCGCTGGTCGAGGTGTTTCCGCGCCTTGATCAGCACCGGTCCGCAGGCCCCCCGCAGCCCCGCCGGATCGTCTTTCTCGCCCGCCGTGACCTCGGTAATCCGGCGGCGGGGGGCTCCGAGCTCCTCGTCGACCGGCTCGCCGACGGCCTGACCCGGCTCGGCCACCAGGTCACCCTGCTGTGCGGCGGCCCCGCCGCCTACCGCGACTACCGGGTCGTGTCGGCGGGCGGCGACCTGAGCCACCATCTGCGCGCCAGATCGGCCCTGGCCCGGCAGGTCGGCGACTGCGACCTGCTGGTCGAGGTGTGCAACGGCATGCCCTACCTCGCCCCGCTCTGGCACCAGGGCCCCACGCTGTGCCTGGTCAACCATGTGCACACGGATCTGTGGCAGTTGCGGTTCGGCGGCGCGCTGGCGCCGGCCGCGCGGCTCGGCCGCAGACTCGAACACTGGTCGCTGACCGCCGCGCAGCGCCGCAATCTCGTGGTCGCCGTCTCCTCCTCCACGGCCGGCGCGCTCCGCGACATCGGCGTGGAGCGGGAGCGCATACGCGTCGTGCACAACGGGGTCGAGGAGCCGGGGCCGCGTGCCGAGCGGTCGGCCGAGCCGCTGTTCGTGGCCGTGGGCCGACTGGTCGAGTACAAGCGGATCGATCTGTTGCTGCGGCTGTGGGAACGGGTGCGGCCGGTGACGGGCGGGAGGCTCGTGATCGTCGGGGACGGGCCCGAACGGGCGCCGCTGCAGGCGATGGCCGGGCCCGGGGTCGAGTTCGCCGGGCACGTGTCCGAGGAGGAGAAGCACCGGCTGCTGTGCGCGGCCTGGCTGCTGCTCCATCCCTCCGCCGTGGAGGGCTGGGGGCTCGTCGTCACGGAGGCCGCCGTGCGGGAGACGCCCTCGATCGCCTTCGACGTGCCCGGCCTGCGGGACTCCGTCGTGGACGGGGAGACCGGGGTGCTGGCCCGGGGCGAGTCCTCCTTCGCCGCCGCGTGGGGTGCGCTGGCCCTGTCGACCGATCGGCGGGTGCTGATGGGGAAGGCCGCCCGGGAGCGGGCCGCGCACTACCGGTGGGGGCACACGGTCCGGCAGTTCCGGGCGGTGGCCGCGGAGGCGGTGCGGGGTTGGTCGCCTTGAGCGCGAAACGGGGTGCCGCGACACCGCGTTGGCGAGCGCGGGTGCGTGGTGGCCGGTCGCTTCCCCATCGCGGCGGAGCACAGGGCACACCCCTGCGCCCCTTTCGCGACCCCTCGGTGAAACGCTCCGTGTCCCTCTTCCGGGCGTTCATGCGGGAGCAGGACGATCCGGAGTACTGCTACACGCTGCTCGCGCGTGACGCCGTCGACCAGGTCGAGGCGTACGGCGGCCGGCCCGTGGACGGGCTGACCGTCGTCGATGTCGGCGGTGGCAGCGGGTACTTCACCGAGGAGTTCCGGCGGCGGGGTGCCCAGGCGTATCTCTTCGAGCCGGACCTGAGGGAGTTGGGGACCAAGCCGCCCGACGGGTCCGTCGTCGCCGACGGGTATCTCCTCCCCCTGGCCGACGGGATCGCGGACGTCACCTTCACCTCCAACGTGCTGGAGCACGTCGCCGATCCGCCGACCTTCCTCAGCGAACTCGCGCGGGTCACCCGGCCCGGCGGGCTGATCTACGTGTCGTTCACGAACTGGCTGTCTCCCTGGGGCGGGCACGAGTGGGCGCCCTGGCACTACCTGGGGGCCGACCGGGCGCGGGCCCGCTATCGGCGCCGTACGGGCAAGGACGCCAAGCACACCCTCGGCGAGAACCTCTTCGCCGTGCACATCGGACGCACTCTGCGGCAGGTGCGCGGCCGGGACGACGTGACGGTCGTGTCGGCGCGCTCCCGCTACTGGCCGTTTCTCGCGGAGACCGTCGTGAAGGCGCCGGGACTGCGTGAGTTCGCCACCTGGAACCTCCTCCTCATCCTCCGGCGGTGTCCACCATGACGAGCACGGTCCAGGCTCCACCCCCCGCGCCGGTACGGCCCGCGGGCACGACCGAGGGACCTCCCGAGGGCCCCCGGTCGCGGCGCTGGCTGCTGGGATTCTGGGCCGTGGTGTTCGTCCTGCTGGTCGCCGCCCAACCGGGCCGGCAGACCTTCGACACCAAGCTCGGCGTCACCACCGACCCGTGGCAGTTCGTCTCCGACCTCGGTCAGCTGTGGCACGACCGGGGCGGGTTCGGCGGCATCCAGGACCAGTACGTCGGATACCTGTGGCCGATGCTGCCGTACTACGGGCTGACCGATCTGGTCGGGCTGCCGGTGTGGCTGGCGGAGCGGCTGTGGCTGTCGCTGATCGTGTCGGTGGCCTTCTGGGGCGCGCTGCGGCTGGCGGAGCGGCTGGGCGTGGGAAGTTCGGCGTCGAGGCTGCTCGCCGCCTCGGCCTACGCGCTGTGGCCCGTGTTCACCACCGTCGTCGGGTCGACCTCGGCCGCCGCGCTGCCGGGGGCGTTCCTGCCGTGGGTGCTGCTGCCGCTGACGAACGAGCGGTACAGCGCGCGGGTGGCCGCCCTGCGGTCGGCGCTCGTCATCCCCTTCATGGGCGGGGTCAACGCGTCCGCGACCCTGGCCTCGCTGCTGCCCGTGGGGCTGTATCTGCTCACCCGCAGGCCGGGGCCCCGGCAGCGCGGGCTGATCGCCTGGTGGGTGCCGGGGGTGCTCCTGGCGACCGCGTGGTGGGTGGTCCCGCTGCTGCTGCTCGGCTTCTACGGCGAGAACTTCCTTCCCTACGTGGAGAGTTCGCAGACGACGACGGCCACGATGTCCGCCACCGAGGCGCTGCGCGGCGCCGGGAACTGGGTGGGCTATCTGAACTTCGGTGAGCCCTGGCTGCCGGCCGGCTGGTCCGTCGCCGCGTCCGTGGTCGTCATCCTGGCGTCGGCGGTGGCCGCGGGGCTGGGGCTGGCCGGGCTGGCCCGGCGGGACATGCCCGAGCGCCGGTGGCTGGTGCTGACCGTGCTGGTGGTCGCGCTGTTCACCCTGGCCGGGTACGGCGGCGCGTTCGGGGCGCCCTTCCACGGGGTGGTCCAGGACTGGCTGAACGGGGGCCTCGTGCCCTTCCGGAACATCTACAAGTTCCAGACGGGGCTGGCTCTCGCGCTCGTCCTCGGGCTCGCGCACCTGGTGGGCGTGGCCGCTCGGGCGCAGGGGGCCCGGCGGGTGCGGGGGCGGCGGTTCGCGCCGCTGGTCGCGGCCTTCCTGGTCGTACCGGGACTGCTGTGGCCGTACCTCAACGGGTCGGTCCTGCAACCGGGTTCGTTCCAGGAGCTGCCCAAGTACTGGCAGGCGACGGCGAACTGGCTGGAGAAGTACTCCCCGGACTCCCGCGCACTGGTCGTACCGGCCACCGCGCACGGCATCCACACCTGGGGCACCACCGTCGACCAGCCCCTCGACGTCCTCGCCGACTCCCGCTGGGCACAGCGCGACTACGTCCCCTTCGGCACCCCCGGCAACCGGCGCGCCATGGACGCCGTCGAGCAGGCACTGCTGACCGGGGGCGAAGTCCCCGGTCTGGGCGACTACTTGAGCCGTGCGGGCCTGTACTACGTCGTCGTACGCAACGACCTGGACCCCGACCAGATCGGCGCGGTGCCGACGGCGACCGTGAAGCGGACCCTTGAGCAGTCCGGGTACGAGCGGGTGACCGGGCTCGGGCCGGTGATGACCGGCGGACGGATCGCCGAGGGCACCCCGATGCAGGTCGAGGGCCTGTACGCGCGACAGCGGGCCGTGGAGATCTACCGCCCGGCCGAGGACGTGCCGCGCCCCGGGCAGGCCGGGCTGAAGGCGATCGCCGACACGGCCGTCGTCTCCGGCGGCCCCGAGTCGCTGCTGCCGCTGGCCGCCGACCCGGAGCTGCGCGACCGTGCCACCGTGCTGACCGGCGACAACCACCCCGGGCTCGGTACGCCGGCCGTGCAGGTGGTCGGTGACGGGCTGCGCCGCGCGGACACCCGCTTCGGCCTGGTCAACGCCAACACGTCGTACACGTACACGGCGAACGAGCGGAATCCGAGCGGGAGCGTGCAGGACCCCGGTGCGCAGCCGAAGCAGATCCTGCCGGTGTCGGGTCTCGACCACCAGACGGTGGCCGAGCTGCGGGGCGCCAAGTCGGTGACCGCCTCGACCAGCGGCAACTGGCTGTTCCATCTGCCGCAGTACGACCCGGTGAACGCCTTCGACGGCGACCGGGGCACCGCCTGGGCGGAGGGCGCGGCCGGTTCGGCGGACGGGCAGTGGCTGCGGATCGACTTCGACGGCAGCCAGGACATCCCGGCGACCTTCGAGGTCACACCGCTGCCGCAGGACGGGGTGCGGTCGGCGCCGACCCGGATCGAGGTGGAGACCGAGCGGGGCTCACGCTCCACGAACCTCCAGGCCGACGGCTCCACCCAGACGGTCGACGCCGCTCCCGGCGACACGAATTGGCTGAAGATCACGATCCTCGACTCGGCGGAGCGGCACACCGGGCTCGTCGGCGCCGGCTTCTCCGAGATCGACCTGCCCGGCGTCAAGGTCACCCGGATGCTGCGGCTGCCCACGGACGCCCAGGACCCCGACGGCACGGCCGCCTCCGCCGAGATGGTCTCGCTGCGGCGGGCCGCCGACCCGACCGGCCTCTCCCCCACGGGCACGGAACCGGGGCTGCACCGCACCTTCGGCACCAGCACGGCGGGGACGTACGAGGTGAAGGCCACGGCCGTCCCCGTGCCGGGCGACGAACTCGACAAGCTGCTCTACAAGGCCGCCCCCGAGCAGCAGAGCCAGATCAAGGCGAGCGCGGAGTCCACGGCCTCCCTCGGGGCCGGGCTCTCGCCGCGCAACCTGACCGACGGCGACCTGACCACGGCGTGGATCGCGGGCGACGACCCCACGATCCACCTCGCCTGGGGCGACAAGTGGCCGGTCGGCTCGCTCGTCCTGGCCCCGGCGGGCGGCCTGTCGGCCCGGCCGACCCAGGTCGAGATCAGCTCCCCGGACGGTGCCGCCATCGCCGGTGTCGACGAGAACGGCTGGGTCCGCTTCGACCCGATCACCACCGACCGGCTCGACATCACCGTCACCGAGACGGCCCCGCTGACCGTCCACAACCCCGTCGCCGACGACGACCTGCAGCTTCCGGTCGGCCTCACGGAGGCGTACGTCCCGGCCCTGGACCAGTTCCGCACCCCGCGGCCCGCCCCGACCCGGGAGTTCGAGCTGGGTTGCGGCGAGGGTCCGTCGGTCGAGGTCGACGGGACGCTGTACGAGACGAGCGCGCGGGGGACGGTACGGGACCTCACGGAGCGGCGGCCGGTCGACCTGACGCTCTGCCGGGACGGCAGTGCGCAGGGCGCGCTGGAACTCGGCGCGGACGACCGGCACACCTTCGAGTCCGAGGACACGGGCGCGCTGGCCGTCACCACCGTGACCCTCACCCGGGGCACGATCGCCGAACCCGCCGTCAGTGGACGGGAGTTGGGCATACGCGACTGGCTCGGCGACCGCCGCGAGGTCACCGTCGGCGACGGCGCGGCCTCCTACCTGACGACGTACGAGAACTTCAACGACGGCTGGAAGGCCACGCTGGGCGGCCGTGAGCTGACCCCCGTGCGGCTCGACGGCTGGCAGCAGGGCTGGCGCGTCCCCGGCGGCGCGGGCGGCACCGTCAAGCTGTCGTTCGAGCCGTCCGTGACGTACGAGGCCGGGTTGATCGGCGCCGGTGTGGGCCTCGCGGCCCTGATCGGGCTGGCCCTGTGGCGCCGCCAGGAGCCCAACCCGCACGCGCCCCAGCCGGCGCCGCCGGGGCCCGGCCTCTGGCTCGGCACGGTCGCCCTCACCCTGGTCGGCATCGTCGTCGCGGGCTTCCTCGGCCTCCTCGTCCCGCTCCTGGCCCTGCTGGCCTGGAAGCGGCACACCCTGCTCGTCCCGATCGCCTTCCTCGCTCTGGTCGGCGCCGGTGTCGCCGCCGCGTTCGGAGCGGGGGAGCCGGTCGCGGCGGGTGAGGGCGCGTTCGGTCACCTCGCCCAACTCCTCGCGCTGACCGGCCTGTTCGCGGCGCTGGTGAGTGTGGGGGCCGGGGTGGAGGCCGGCCCCGGACGGCCCGGCACGACACGGCGGTTCGCGCTGCCGCCGGGGGCACAGGCGCCGACGGAGCCGTTGCCGCAGCGCAGGCGGGTGGACCGGACGCTGAACGGCGGGCCAGGAGGCGCGGGCGACGGTTCCGTGGCCGGTCCGACGGTCTCGGCGCGCGGACCGGGCTCCCCGCAGGGCGAGCCGGACACCCCGACCCGGCGCATCGCGTTCACCAAGCCGAGGCCCCGGACGCCGGAGGACGGCGGCCCCGCGGGAAGCGGCGGTACCGGTAAGGGGGAGCCCGGATGACGACGCTGGACCACCCCGCGCGGGACGACGCCGCCCCCGGCCCCGTCCGCATCCCCTTCCCGGTGGTCGACGAGGTGTCCCGGCACTGCGCCCAGGAGGAGGAACCCGAGACCGTCCACATCGAGGTCCACCTTCCCGGCCGGCTCGACCCCGACCGGCTGCGCACGGCCTTCGTCACCGCCCTGCGGGCCCACCCCCGCATCCTCATGCGGGAGGCGCCGGGGCGCTGGTACAGGCGCCGCTACGAGTGGGAGCTGACCGAGGGGCCGGACGTCGAGGTGGTGGCCTTCCCGCCCGCCGGCCCGCACGCGCTGCGGGACGCGCGGACCAGGGCCCTGGTCGAGGCGCCCCCGCTGACGCTGTCGCCGCCGATCCGCCTGGAGGTGGTGGAGGGAGCGGGGCCCGCGGTGGGAAGCGAGGCGAGCGACGCGGTCGGCCTCACGCCGGGCGGTCGGGCCGGCGGGGCGACGGCGCCCCGGTCCGCCGAGCGGCAGAACCCCCGTCCGGCGGCCCCCGGCCCCGGACGCCCGAAAGGCACGGTCCTCTTCCTCACCATCAACCACACCGCACTCGACGGCCCGGCCTGCCTCCGCATCCTGGCCACCGCCGCCCAGCTCTACGGCGGCGAGGACAACGCCCCCACGGCCCCGCCCGTCC
The DNA here is from genome assembly GCF_000383595.1 of Streptomyces bottropensis ATCC 25435. NCBI lineage: Bacteria > Bacillati > Actinomycetota > Actinomycetes > Kitasatosporales > Streptomycetaceae > Streptomyces > Streptomyces bottropensis. The sequence goes on from NZ_KB911581.1 coordinate 7,094,753, forward strand.
GCCCCGCCCCCGCCCCCGACGAACCGGCCCCGCCCGAGGCGGACACCCCCTCCCCCTGGGCCCGGCCCGCCCGCGTCGCCGCCGGCACCCCCGAACCCTCACCCGGCAACGGCCTGCTCGTCACCGAACTGCCCGTGCCCCGCCGCCCCAAGGGCGCCCCCTACACCGTGAACGACCAGCTCATGGTCACCACCGCCCTGACGCTCGCCCACTGGAACCGGGAACACGGCGCCCACCCCCGCCCCCTGCGCATCACCATGCCCGTGGACGACCGGCCGAGGGACACGGACATGGCGATCGGCAACGGCACCCGTCTGGTCGAAGTCGCCTTCCACCCCGCCGAGTTGCGCACCGATCACACTCCGCTGCCCGTGCTCCTGCGCCGCACGGCCGAACGCACCCGCGCCCTGAAGTCGCTCCCCCGGCCCCAACTCGGCCACGGCGCCTCGCTGTTGACGGCTCCGGTGGTCCCCGTCTCCTGGCGGGCGGCCGTCACCCGGGGCCTGCGCAGAGCCGCGGCCCCCTGGACGTCGACCACCCTGCTCAGCAACATCGGCCGCATCCCCTACGCGCTGGACTTCGGCGAGGAGGCCGGACGCGCGCACGCCGTGTGGTTCTCGGCCCCGGCCCGCATGCCGCGCGGCCTCACCGTCACGACCGCCTCCACGGCGGGCCGCCTGCATGTGGCCCTGCGCTGGTCCCGCGCCCTGCTCAGCCACGGTGACGGAGCCCACCTCCGGGACCTCTTCGAGCACTATCTGCACACGACGGAAGAGGAGACCCGTTGACGCCGGCCACCTCGCCCACCTCCACGTCGACCGAGCCGCCCGCGCGGGGCCTGCGGGACTTCTACGAGGACCCCTCCGTCCCCGTCGCCTCCGGCACCCCCCGCAGCCTCGCCCAGGCCCGCATGCTGGCCGCCGCCCTCGGCCCGGCGGCCACGACGGGCCCCCGTACCGTCCTCGACATCGGCTGCGGCGACGGCACCGCCGCCGCCACCGCCGCCCCCCTCCTCGCCGGACACCGCGTCATCGGGGTCGACTGGTCCCAGGACGCCCTCAGGCGGGCCCGCACCCGCATCCCGTACGCGATCCGCGGCGAACTCACCGACGGGGGGCTGCCGTTGCGGGCGGAGTCCGCCGACGCCGTCCTGTTCAGCGAGGTCATCGAGCACCTGGTCGACCCGGACGCGGCCCTCGACGAGATCCGCCGCGTCCTGCGCCCCGGCGGCCATCTGATGCTGTCGACACCCAATCTCGCCGCCTGGTACAACCGCGCCCTGCTGCTGGCGGGCGTCCAGCCGGTGTTCTCGGAGGTGAGCCTGCGCGGCATCCACGGCCGCCCGGGGAAGGAGGTCGTGGGCCATCTGCGGCTCTACACCGCCCGCGCGCTGCGGGAGTTCGTGGCCGCGTCCGGCTTCGAGGTCGTCCGGCTGCGCGGGGCGCCCTTCCACGGCGTACCGCGCCCGCTGCGGCCACTGGACCGCCTGGCCTGCGCCGCCCCCTCGGTGGCGTCGATCCTGCTGCTGCATGCCCGAAGGACGTAGGCGATGTGGTGGGGAGTGGCCGCGGCCCTGTTGGCGAACGCGCTGTACAGCACCGGGTTCGTCCTGGAGAAACGGGCGCTCACCGCCATGCCGCCGGTGTCGGTCCGCGCACCGGTGAAGCTGCTGCGGCAGGTCGTCGGCAGTCCGCTGTGGATCGCCGGCTCGCTGTCGCTGGCCGCCGGGTTCGCCGCCCAGCTCGCCGTGTACCGGACCCTGCCGATCGCCGCCGCCCAGGGCATCTTCGTGTCGGGGCTGGTCCTGCTGGTCCTGCTCTCGGCGCGGCTGCTCGGCGAGCGGACCACGGGCCGGGAGCGGTACGCCCTCGGGGCCATCCTCGCCGCGCTGCTGATGGTGGTGCTGTCGCTGGACGAGGGCTCCGACACCGTCGGCCGCGGGGCGCCGTACGCGCTGGTCCTGACGATCTGCCTGCCCGCCCTCGCGGCCGGGGTGGGGCTGTACCGGTCCGCCGAACGGCGCGCCCGGCACCGGCACCGGCTGCCCACCACGGGCGTCGAGTACGGCGTGGCCGTGGGCCTGCTGTACGGCGTCAGCTCACTCGCGATCAAGGGCGTGTCGAGCCGTCTGACCACCGGCGGGGCCGGGGACGCGGTGGTCGGCCTGCTGCGCTCCCCGTACCCGTACCTCCTGCTCGTCACCGGCGCCTTCGGTCTGGTGATGTCGCAGGCGGCGCTGCAGCGCTGCCGGGCCTCGCTGATCGTGCCGGTCTGTACGACGGTGACCTCGCTGTTCACGGCGGTGCTCGGCACGCTGTCGTTCGGCGAGTCGCTGCCCGACGATCCCCTGCGGCTGACCCTGCGCCTGTCCGGCACGGTGCTGGCGGTCGCGGTACTGCTGAGCATGCCCAAGCACGACGCCCCGGCGCCCCCGGCGCCCCGACCCCCGGTACCGGCCAAGGAGCTGACCTCCCATGAACCCCGACGACCCGTTGCTCCGGATCCTGGCGTGCCCGCTGGACAAGGGGCCGCTGCACCTGGTGGTCCACGAGGAGGAGAAGCGGCCCGGGACCACGACCACCGAGGCCCGGGGGTCTGAGTCGCTCTACAACCCCCGGCTGCACCGCCGCTACCCGATCGTCGACGGCATTCCGCAGCTGCTTCCGTCGTCGGGCGAGCAGGTGACCGAGGACGAGCACGAGAAGCTCTCCGCACTGCTGAGGAGGACGGGTTCATGACCACACTCGCCGCACGGCTGGCGCCGCTCCTGCCGGACCGGCTGGTCGCCGCGACCGCACGGCTGCTCTACCCGCGCTTCGAACCGGAGCTGTCCCGGCTCGACGAGCTGTGCCCGCCGGACTGTGGGACGGCGGTGGACGTCGGCGGCTGGTACGGCCCCTGGACCCACCGGCTGTCGGGACGGGCCACGCGCGTGGTGACCGTGGAGCCCGCGCCCCGGCTGGCCCGGCTGCTCGCCGCGTCGGCCCCCGCCAACGTCCGCGTCGTCCAGGCCGCCGCCTCGGACGCCCCGGGCACGGCCCGCCTGTGGCTGCCGTCCGGCGACGACGGCGGCCGCGGGGTGTCCTCCCTGGTCCGACGGGACATCCACGCCCGCGCGCTGGACGTCGACTGCGTCACCCTGGACGGGCTCGGCCTGACGGACGTCGGCTTCGTCAAGATCGACGTCGACGGCAACGAACTGGCCGTGCTGCGCGGCGCGTCGGAGCTTCTGGCCCGGGACCGCCCGGCCCTCTTCGTCGAGCTGGAGGCCCGTATCCAGCCGATCGCGCCGGTCGTCGACCTCCTGACCGGCCTCGGCTACGCCGGCTGGGTCCTGCCCGCCGGCACCTGGCTCCCCCTCGTCCCGGCCGCCCTGGAGGCGCACCAGGCACGCACGTCGCACCGGGCGTCCAAGGGGCTGCTCCGGCGGGTCCTGCCGTTCGCCGGGCGGTACGTCAACTCGGTGCTGTTCCTGCCGGACGGGCGCCGCCCGGGTGAGCGGGCCGGTGGCCGCCGGGCCGCGTCCGGTGCCGTACGCCACGATGGACCCCATGCCCTCCGCGAAGCGCCCCGGCCCCGATAGGCCCTCCGGTCCGTTCACCCCCCTGGACTTCCAGCTCGTGATGCTGCGCCGGATGGCCGACCACAATCCGGGACTCGTCGAGGACGCCCGCCGTGCGCTGGGCGTCTCCGTCGCGGACATGCGGGAGGCCAACCGGCGGTGGCAGGCGATGGTGCGCTCGCCCCGGTCGCGGGGCTCGGCGTCGCGGTACCGGTCGGTGCTGGGGGCGCCGGAGTCCGTCACGGTCCAGAAGATCGGCGACCTGGACTGCGAGGCCTGGCTGTGGCCGGTGCCGCTGTGGGCCGGCCTCCGCTTCGAGGTGCTGCTCGCGCCGAACGGGGCGGTGTGGAACGAGTGGCTGGTGCGGGCCCCGGGAGTGGCGGGGCCCGAGTTGCGCGCGCTGGAGGATCTGGCGCCGTGGTCCTGCACGGTGGACGAGGTGGCGCGGGCCTTCGCGCCGGCGCGGCCGCTGGAGGGGACGGCGCCGACGCGGTGGGGGCTCAGGTTCTCCGCGCCCGACGGGGAGGGCGTGCGGCGGGAGTGTGTCGCGGAGTTCACGTGGGGGCTGTTGCAGCGGATCACCACGGTGGACGCGCGGCCCTGACAGCGCCGGATCGCACCTGATCGCCACTCGTCAGTTCACGCACACCGTCGATCACCTTCTTCCCCAACCGCTCGCAAGAGCACCCCCAAGCGGAAGATTGGCGATCATCGGGCCGTGCGGGACACCGCTGGGCCTACTGTCCGTGAAGAGTTCCGATCTCACGTTGCGATCTCACGGAGAGGCAGCCCCATGACGACCCGGCACCCCGCGGAGCGAACCGTGCCCGTCGAGCGGCTGCGACTGGGGGATCACGCGTGCATGGGGCCGGGGGACCTGGAGGATGCCGGGGAGTCCCCGTGGAAGGTGTTCACCGCCTACACCCGGACCAGCCTGGCGCGCGGGGAGAAGGTCCTGCTGGTCATGGACCCGGACGACCTGAGCGACGACGAGGTGGTCGCGCTGCTGGACCGGGGCAGCGGGCAGGTCGTGGCGGCGCGGGCCGACGGTCAGCTGTCGCTCAAGCGCAACACCGACATCTACGCCCCCGACGGCCGCTTCCGGGAGCGGCGCACGATCGACGCCTACGCCTCCGAGGTCGACCGCGCCTGCGACGAGGGCTGGACGGGGCTGCGGGTCACCGCCGACATGAGCTGGGCGCCCCGGATGAACGTCGGCCACGACCGGCTGCTCGACTACGAGGCGTCCGTGGCGCCGCTGTTCGCGGATCCGCTGTTCACCGCGATCTGCTGGTACGACCGCCGGCGCTTCGACGACGACCTGACGGCCCGCGTCGGCAAGGTCCACCCGCTGCGGGTCATGGACCGCCTCGACGCCCTGGAGGTCACCGAGACCCCGGACGGCGGGCGGATCGCCGGCACCGCCGAGCTGAGCACCCGCACGGAGTTCGTCGAGGCCCTGCGCGATGCGCTGGAACGCCGTGACGAGGCCGGCCCCAGCCACCTCGTCCTCGACCTGCGTGACCTGTGCTTCATGGAGGCCCACTGCGCCTGGCAGCTGATCAGCCTCGCCGCGTCGCTCCCGGCCGGCAGCGAGGTCACCGTGCGCTGCGGCGAGCTGCTGGGGCTGGTGCTTGAGCAGCTGGGCGCCGACGAGGTGCCCCAACTGCTGGTCAGCGTCGAGGCGGAAGAAGACGAGGGAGACGCCGGGTGAGCGGGGTTCCGCTGCTGCGGACGGAGTTCGGCGCGGCCGATCTCCCGCTGCTGCGCTCGCTCGTCGAGGAGGCCTGCGTCCGGGCCGGTCTCGCCGCCGCCGTCCGAGGGGTTCTCGTGCAGGCCGTGGCGGAGATCGCGACGAACGCCGTGGAGCACGGAAGCGGCGCCGGTCTCGTCGAACTCCGCTCCCATGAGGGCGAGTTGTGCTGCGAGGTGACGGGGTACGGGCCAGGCCCCGCGGCGGGGCGGCCCACGGGGCTCGGGCCCCGGCTCGCCGGGGCGCTGATCGCGGGCGCGGTGCCGGGCGCCGGCGCCCTCCGGGTGCGCGGCACCGAGCAGGGCACCCTCGTCACCCTGTCCGCGCCCCTGCCGGGCTCCGCTACAGCCCCGCCCGCGCGCTGAACCAGGCCGCGACCTGACTGCGGTTGTGGAAGCCGAGCTTCACGAGGATGCGTTCGACATGGCCCTCGGCGGTGCGGCGGGCGATGACCAGGTGATCGGCGATCTGCCGGTTGGTGCGACCCTGGGCGACGAGGGCGGCGACCTGGAGTTCACGGCGGGTGAGGGGGACGGGGTCGGCGCACACGTGATCGGCACCCGGTTCCGGTGCCGCGCCCGCGGGTCCCCCGGCCGGGGCGGCCCCCGCGCACCCGGCGGAGGCGGCCCGCGTCCGGGGAGCCGGGGCGGGATCCTCCGCCGCGCGCACGCCGGGCGCCTGACGCCGGGCCGGCTCGCCGAGGGCGTACGCCACCGCCTGCTCCGGGGTCAGACGGCCGCCCCGGCGGTGGGCCAGGGTGTAGGCGTGGTCGCCGAGGGCGCGGCGGGCGTGCTGTTCGGCGGCGCGGGGGCGGCCGGGCCCCAGGGCGTCCATGGGGTTGCCGCCGATGTCGTGCCAGATGCGGTCGACGGCGCCGCGCAGGACGCCCGCCCGCTCGGCGTCGCCCGCCAGGGCCTCGGCGGCGGCGAGCAGGTCGAGGGTGCGGGCGAGGCTCTGGTGCTGGCGCACGGTGTACGGCAGCCGCAGACAGGCGCGGGCCTGCTCGGCGGCCCGGTCGTACTGCCCGGCCGACCAGTGCGCGAGGGCGAGGGTGCGCAGTGCCCAGGAGCGGGCCCACTGTTCGCCGTGCGCCTCGCAGAGGGCGACGGCCTCGGCGCACAGCGGGATGGCCTGCGCGGCCCGGCCCCGGCTGACGAGGGTGCAGGCCAGTTCGACGCGGGTGAGGACGACGAAGGCGGTGGAGACGCGGGCCCGGCCCGGGGCGAGGGCGCCGGCGGGCACGGGCGGGGGCGCGGGCACCGGGAGTTCCCCGTCGTCGGCGGCGGCCGCCGCCCGCACCGGGTCGAGGCCGGCCAGGACGGCGGCGGAGCGGCTGTGGACCAACGAGGTCAGGGCGCCCGCCCACATGGCGCGGGTCAGCACCACGTCCGGCCGTGCCCCGGCCCGCAGGGCGCCGTCCATCCAGTGCCGGCCCTCGCCCCAGATGCCGCCCGCGACCCAGTGGAACCACAGGCGGGGGGCGAGCCGCAGGCCGTGCTGGGCCTCGCCCGGGGTGGTGAGGCAGAAGTCGAGGGCGGCCCGGTAGTTGTCCTGGTCGATGCGGAGGCGTTCGGTGATCTCCGCCTGGTCGGGGCCGAACCAGGCCTGCTCGTACTCGGCGCCGAGACGGGCGAAGTGATCGCGGTGGCGTCGCCGGGTGCCGGTCGCCTCACCGAGGCCGTGCAGCTTCTCCAGCCCGTAGTCGCGCAGGGAGACCAGCAGCCGGTAGCGGACCTGTCCGGCGTGGTCCTCCCGGAGAAGCACCGACTTGTCGACGAGCCCGGCGACGGCGTCCAGGACGGCGCCCGCCGTCATCTCCTCCCCGGCGCGGGTGGCCTCGGAGGCGCAGACGGCCTCGGCGGCGGCGAGGCCGAAGCCGCCGACGAACACCGACAGCCGCGCCCACACCAACTGCTCCTGCGGGGTGCACAGTTCATGGCTCCAGTCGACGGCGGAGCGCAGGGTGCGGTGGCGGGGCGCGGAGGTCGGGCTGCCGCAGGTGAGGAGCTGGTAGCGGTCGTCGAGGCGTTCGACGAGCTGGTCCACGCCGAGGGCGCGCACCCGGACCGCCGCCAGTTCGATGGCGAGCGGCAGTCCGTCGAGGCGACGGCAGAGGCGGGCCACCGCCCGCTGGTTCGCCTCGCCGACGGTGAAGCCGGGGACCACGGCCGCGGCCCGGTCGGCGAACAGTCTGAGCGCGGGGAAGGAGTCGACCGCCGACGGAGTCAGCTCCTCCGGCGCGGGCGCGGGCAGCGGCGGCACCTCGAAGAGCTGTTCCCCGGCCAGACCGAGCCGGTGTCGGCTGGTGGCGAGGATCCGTACGCCCTCCGTGGCCGCCAGGACGGCCTGGGCGAGGACCGCGCAACTGCGTAGCAGGTGCTCACAGTTGTCGAGCACGATGAGGAGTCGCCGCTCGCGCAGGTGGTCGACGAGGATCTCCAGCGGGGGCCGTACGGTCTCGTTGCGTACGCCGAGCGCGTCGTTCACGGCGTGCGGGACGAACGCCTCGTCGCTCAAGGCGGCCAGGGGCACGAGCCAGACGCCGTCCGGGAAGGCCCGGGCGACCTGGCCCGCCACATGTCCGGCGAGCCGGGTCTTGCCCACCCCGCCGGGTCCGGTCAGGGTCAGCAGTCTGCCCGCCGCCAACAGCCTTCTGACATCAGCGGCCTCGTCCCGTCGCCCCACGAAGCTCGTCAGCTCCGCCGGGAAACCGGACGGGCGCCGCGACTCCGATCCGCCCACGATGCCGCTCACGCCCTCAGATGTGGTTCCCGTACGCGCTGTTGTAACCGCGAAGGGTGGGCAGCGGGTACGGGCGGGACGCGCGCTTCGTGGATTTCCCGCCTCTTCGGGTGAGGAGGGCTCGCCCGGCCGGGAGCGGGTGCCGCGGGTCAGCCGGTGGTCGCCGCCTCCGTGATCGCCTCGACGACCCGGGGCAGCGAGTCGGGGTGCAGCCACAGGAAGAGGTTGGGCTCGACCAGCTCCAACTCCATCACGCACGGCCGCCCGTCCTCCCCAGTGACGAGGTCGACGCGCGCGTACAGCAGCTCGGGCTCTCCGGGTACGGCCGCCAGCGCCCGCTCGGCGACGGCGAGTTCGGCCTCGGTCGGGGTCCAGGGTTCCAGGTCCGGGTGGGGGGTCTTGTCGGCGTCGTAGGCGGTGCCCGGCGCGAGCACCGCCCCCTTGCGGCTGGCGTGCAGCAGCCGGCCGCCGAAGAACTGCAGGGCCCGCTCCCCCTCGGTGTCGATGCTGGTCACGAACGGCTGCACCATCGCGGTGAGCCCCTCGGCGTGCATCCGCTCGACATGCCCCGCGGCGGTGTCCCGCTGGTCGGGCGTGTAGCGGGCGGCAAAGCGGGCGCCCGCGCCTGAGGTGGGCTTCACGACGTACTCGTGGGTCCGCGGAAGCTCCACGGGCTCGCCCGGCGCGAGGTAGGCCGTCGGCACGACGGGCACCCCGGCGGCGGCGAGGTCACCGATGTACCGCTTGTCGGTGTTCCAGCGCACGACCCCGGCCGGGTTGGCGAGCCGGGTGGCCGCGCCCGCCTTCTCCGCCCAGGCCACGAACTCGGCCGCGCGCCAGCTGTAGTCCCAGGTGGACCGGATGACGACGAGGTCGTACCCGGCCCAGTCGGCCGCCGGGTCGTCCCAGTGCACGGCCGCCGCCTCGGCCCCGGCCTCCCCCAGCGCCCGCACCAGCACCGGCAGGTCCCGGTCGTGGCTCGCCCCCGGACCGGGGTCGTAGGTGGCGACGGCGATTCGGGGGGCGGCTGTGCGGGCCACGGGGGCTCCATTCTCGGACGGCTGCGGGTGGCCCCCGGGCGGGTGTCCAGGGGGTCATGGGCGCAGGCTAACAACCGCGCGTGCCGGGGAGGGAGGGGGTTTTCCGCGAGCGCTCTCCCGCTCACGGCACGGCGGGGCCCGTGAGGAAGCGGCCGTCGCCGTCGTACGGCCAGACGTTGGGGACGCAGCCGTTCATGCCCTTGATCTGCTGCATCATCGCCGGGGCGGGCTCGCCCTCGCCGGGGCAGCCGACGTGGCCCTGGCCGAGGAAGTGGCCGACCTCGTGGTTGATGATCAGGGCGCGGTAGGCCTCGACGTCCTTGGCGTAGACGGGGGTCGCCAGTTCCCAGCGTTCGAGGTTGACCATGACCTTGTCGTTCACGTTGCAGTTGAACTCGCCGCCGGTGTCCAGCCCGCCCGTGCCGCAGACGTCGTCGACGGTACCGGGGGTCGCCACCTTGACGACGAAGTCGAACGTGCCGCCGGAGACCCGCTGGAAGGCGTGGTCGCCGCCGGCCGTCCAGCCGCGCGGGTCGGCCAGGACGCGTTCCACCTCGTCGGCGACGTCGGCGAGGGAGAGCGACAGCCCCTTCTCGACCTCGACCCGGTAGCGCAGGGGCGTGCCCTTGCCCACCTTGCCGCTGCCGCCGGGCGCCGTGGCGAACGTCCCGGGCCCGGTTCTCGGGATGGTCACCGGCTTGCGGCTCGGGGACGGGGGCTTCGACTCGTCCGGAGACGTCTCGGGCGAGGCGGCGGCGGAGGAGGAAGGGGGGGAGGAGGAGGGGCTGCGGGGGGCGCCGGCGCCGGAACTCCTGCCGCCCGTGGAACCCTTGCCGCCCCCCGGGCCGGGGTCGGCCGAGCGCCGGGACCGCTCGGACGAGGGCTCCGCCGACGCGGTGGGCTCCGCCTCGGCCGCCACCTCCCGCGTGCCGCCGTTCATCCAGCTCACCGCCGCGAACCCGGCGACGCCGAGGACCGCCACGACCCCGAGACCACCCCACAGGGGTCCTTTCCCGCGCCGCTCGGGGGCTCTGCGTCTGCGCCCCGGCCCCCTCTCCCTGCCCGCGGCCGTCGCCTTGGCGGAATCCTGCGCGGTGACACGCGGCGGGCCGCCGCGGCGGGTACGCCTGCCGGAAGGTGTTGCGTGGTGGGCGGTCATGTTCCTTCAGAGTGTGATCGACATGTGATCGGATGTGGCCGAGTCAGTCACGAAAAGATAACGGATGATCGGCACGGCTCCGCACCACCGCTTGACCTTCCCCTTCGGTGAAGCCCCAGCATCGATCGCGGAACGAGGAACGGTCAGGGCCGAAAGAGCCGAGAGCCGGCCGGTGGGAGCCAGGGGGAGTCATGGAGATGCTGACGATCGGGGCCTTCGCGAAGGCGTGCCGGCTGTCACCGAAGGCGCTGCGGCTCTACGACGAGCTGGAGCTCCTCCGGCCCGCCCACGTCGACCCCGACACCGGCTACCGCTACTACGCCACCGCGCAGTTGGAACAGGCGCAACTGGTGGCCTGGCTGCGCCGCCTCGGCATGCCGCTGGCCCGTATCCGTACGGTGTGCGCGCTGGAACCGGGCCCGGCGGCCCGGGAGATCCGGGCGTACTGGGCCGGGGTCGAGGCCGAGACGGCGACCCGACGCGATCTGGCGGCCTTCCTCGTGCACCACCTCACCCACCCGTCCGAGGAGGACACCACGATGCCGGAACTCCGTTACGCCGCCCTCTCCGACACCGGCCTGGTCCGCGCCGCCAACCAGGACACCGCCTACGCCGGGTCCCGCGTCCTCGCCGTCGCCGACGGCTTCGGCCCGGCGGGTGCCCCCGCGAGCACGGCCGCCGTGGAGGCGCTGAAGACGCTGGACCGCGCCACCCTGCCGGCGGGCGGCGTGCTGAACCTGCTGGAGGACGCGGTGCGGGGCGCGAGCGCCGCCGTCCGGGACATCGCGGGCACCGGGGAGGACGGGACGACCCTGACCGCGATGCTCTGGACCGGCTCCCAGCTCGCCCTCGTCCACATCGGCGACTCCCGCGCCTATCTGCTGCGCGAGGAGCGGCTGTTCCGGATCACCCACGACCACACCGTCGTCCAGTCGATGATCGACGAGGGCCGGCTGACCCCGGAGGAGGCGACCACCCACCCCCGACCCGCCCTGCTGCTCAAGGCGTTGACCAACAGCGAGACCGTCGCCACCCCCGACCTGCGCCTGCACGACGCCCACCCCGGCGACCGCTATCTCCTGTGCTCCGACGGCCTGTCGACGGTCGTGCCCGACCCGGAGATCCGGCGCGTCCTGTCCACCGCCCCGGACCCGGAGGCCGCCGCGCACGCCCTCGTCTCCGAGGCGAACCGGGCGGGCGGCCCGGACAACGTGAGCTGCGTGGTGGCGGACGTGGTGCGGGAGGGGGACGGGACGCGCCGGGGGTGACGAGGACCGCGGGAAGTCCTACGGCCCGGCCCGCCGGGCCGCCCGCCGCGGCATCGCCTCCAGCGCCCTGTCCAGGCGTTCGAGCCACTCCTCCGCCGTGCCCCGCACCCGCGGATGGGCGGCGCGGAAGTCCGTCCAGTCGGCGGGGTCCGGTGCGACCACGTCCAGGCGTGAGGTGTCCGCGACCGCCGGGTCCCCGGGGCCGTGGCGGAAGACCTCGCGCAGCAGCCGCGGGGACAGTTCGGTGACGTCCGCCTCCGCGAGGAGGACGGCGTCGTGGAGGTCCTTGGCCCGGGCGCGGCCCTCGGTGGCGCAGTCGGTGTGCAGCCACAGGAGTTTCCAGGCGAGGGACAGGCCGGGGCCGGGGGTGCGGACGACGGTGCGGCCGGAGCCGTCGCCGCGGGGTACCGCCGTCCACACGGGCGGCTCGGGGAGCCTCTCGTCGCGGGCGAAGTCCAGCCGCGCCTCGCCGGGCGGGAGGCCTTCCGCCGCCCAGGGGATGGTCAGGCGGGTGCCGGGGGTCTCGTACTGCGTGTAGGTCCAGGTGCCGTCGGGGCGGGCGGCGGACGCGTCGAGCACCACCCCCGTCGCGGCCACCGGACGCTGACGCGCCAGGTCGAGCACCGCGAGGTGCGGCGGGTGTTCCTCCGGCTCCGCCTCGACCACCCAGTGCAGCCCCTCGGGCGGGACCGCCGGCCGCAGGCCCTGGGTGTCGAACTCCTCGAACGTCCACATCTCGTACCGCCCGGCGCCGTCGGCCGCCTCCGGCCACTGCTGTACGGCCTCCAGCCCCTCCACGTACGGATAGGGGTGCGCGGCGTCCACCGGGACCAGCAGCGGCCGGGGGACGATCCAGTCGAGGTCGGCGGGCTCCCGCGCCCTCTCCCCCACCCACGCCGGCATCACCATGCTCCCGCGCAGCACCAGGTCGTTCCCCAGGGGCGAGTCGGCGACGAGCCGGACCAGGTGGTCGAGCACGGCCCGGTGGGCGGCCCGCCACCGCTCGGACGAGGTCACGAGGTCTCCGCCCGCACGTCCGTCCGCAGATCCCCCCGCGCCGTCGTGCGCAGGTCCGCCCGCCCTGCCGCCCCCTCGTCGATCCACCCGCTGTCCAGGTCCGGGCGGTCGTCGTGCACGACGAACTCCTCCTCCACCTCCACGGCCTCGAACCCCGCCTCCGCGAGCGCGTCGAGGAGGGCGTCCAGACGGCGGCGGGCCTCGGGGCGGCCCACGTCACGGCAGCGCTGGGTGACGAACCGCTCATGACCGCGCCCGCCACGACCGCCCACCGCACGGCGGGCGTTGCGCGAGACATGGGCCGCGTGCCGCTCGGCGAGGGCGCGCACCCGTCCGACCTCGCGGTCGTCGGCGAGGGCGAGCTTGACATGGTGTTCGAAGTAGCAGCCGGGAGGCAGGGCGCGGGCCTCGGCGGCCGTCAGCGGCACGTCCTCGTTCCAGGGGGCCGCCTCGATCTTCACCCGGGCCACCCCGAACCCCTCGGTGCCCAGCCGCTCGACCCACTCGGACGCGGCCGCGCGCCGCGCCGACAGGGAGCCCTCGCCGCGCACCGTCAGCATCGGCTGGTCGGGCGTCGCGCCCCGGTCGAGCACGATCCGTGTGTACTTGACCCGGTGGCGCCGCGCCCACCGACGTACGCGCCCCTCGCCCCCGCCCCGGGACTCGTCCCCGATCACCACCGTCAGGTGGGTCTCGAACTCCCCCGCGAACTCCCGCACCCCGGCCCCGCATTCCCCGTGCACATCCGCCCGCCCGCTTCCCGGCGGCCGACTGTACCGACCACCACCGACAGGGGCGCGGGGGCCGGGCTCAGGGCGCCGGGTCCCCCGGGTCCCAGTCCAGCAGGCGGACCTTGGCGACCGTCCGCACATGGCGCCGCATCGCCGCGGCGGCCTGTGAGGGCTGCTCGGCGGCGATGGCGTCGAGGATGGCCCGGTGCTGGGCGAGGGAACGGTCGGGGCGGCCCGGCTGGCGCAGGGACTCGGTGCGGCTCTCGGCGATCTGGTCGGCGATGGACCGCATGAACTCGGCGAGCAGACTGCTGTGCGCGGCCGCCGTGACCGCCGCGTGGAACAGCCGGTCGCCCTCGATGCCGTGCCCGTCGTGCTCGATCTCCCCGGCCATGTGCGTGAGCGCGTCCCGCATCGCGGCCAGGTCGTCCTCCGTACGGCGCTCGGCGGCCAGTTCGGCGAGCTTCGTCTCCAGCGCCTCGCGGGCCTCCAGCACATCGGGCAGCCGTCGGCGCCGTTCGACCATGTCCTCGACGGGCTCGACGTCGAGGCTGTCCCGCACGAGATACGTGCCACCGCCGTGCCGTGCCTCCACCAGACCCTGGACCTCCAGCACCACGATGGCCTGCTTGACCGAGGCCCGGCTCACCCCCAGCCGCTGGGCCAGGTCCCGCTCGGGCGGCAGCCGGTCCCCCGCCCTCAGACCGCCCTCGGCGACGTACTGACGCAACCGGTCCAGGACCTGCTCGTAGAGCCGCTGCTTGGCCATGGGGCGCAGGGCGTCGCTCACGGGTCCCCCTCTGGTCCGGCATCGCTCGCCGGGAGCGTAACACCGGCGGGCGCCAGTGGCCCGGTGGCCGAGTGGCTGAGCCAATTTCCGCGCGACCCCTTGACGCCACCGTCGTACGCCCCCACGCTGGCCCCACCGCGAGTGGCTCAGCCACTCGTCCACTCCCCCACTCGCCCCGCTTGCTCAGCCCCTGTGTTTCCGGGACCCAACGACGGGAGCCCGCATGTCCCCCGAACTCATCTCGATCCTCGTCCTCGCCGTGGTGTTCGTCATCGCCACGACCCGTTCCGTGAACATGGGCGCGCTCGCCTTCGCCGCCGCCTTCGGGGTGGGCGAACTGGTCGCCGACCTCGACGCGGACGGCATCTTCGCCGGCTTCCCCGGAGACCTGTTCGTCGTCCTCGTCGGCGTCACCTACCTCTTCGCGATCGCGCGCTCCAACGGCACCACCGACTGGCTCGTGCACGCCTCGATCCGGCTCGTGCGGGGCCGGGTGGCGCTGATCCCCTGGGTGATGTTCTTCGTCACCGGCGCACTCACGGCGATCGGCGCGGTCAGCCCGGCGGCGGTCGCGATCGTCGCCCCCATCGCGCTCAGCTTCGCCTCGCGGTACGGCATCAGCCCCCTGCTGATGGGCGCGATGGTCGTCCACGGGGCCCAGGGCGGTGGCTTCTCCCCGATCAGCATCTACGGCACGATCGTCAACGGCATCGTCGAACGCGAGAACCTCCCGGGCAACGCGACAGCCCTCTTCCTGATCTCCCTGATCGCCAACCTCGTCATCGCGGGCGTGGTGTTCGTGCTGTTCGGCGGCCTGAAGCTGTGGAAGCGGCCCCCGGCCGAACCCGCACCCGACCCCGAGCGCCCCGAGGCCGCCCCCGCGACGCAGACACAGGTCGCCCCCGCGACCGGCCCGGCGGCGGGCACGCAGCCCGGTCCCGCGACCGGCCTCACCGTGGGCACACAGCCCGCTCCCGCGGTGGGCACCCGGCCCGCTCCCGCGGCGGGCACCGGAACAGCCCCCACGGCGGGCACCGAGGCGGTCCTCACCCCCGCCCGCATCGCCACGCTCGCCTCCCTCGCCGTCCTGGTCGTCGCGGTCCTCGCCTTCGACCTGGACGCGGGCCTCACCGCGGTGACCCTCGCCGCCGTCCTCAGCGCGCTCTGGCCGGACGACAGCCGCAAGGCGGTGGGCCAGATCGCCTGGTCCACGGTCCTCCTCATCTGCGGGGTCCTGACCTATGTGGGCGTCCTCGACGAGATGGGCACCATCACCTGGGCCGGCGAGGGCGTCGGCGGCATCGGCGTCCCTCTCCTCGCCGCCGTGCTGCTCTGCTACATCGGCGCGATCGTGTCCGCCTTCGCCTCCTCCGTGGGCATCATGGGCGCCCTGATCCCCCTGGCCGTACCGTTCCTGGCGCAGGGCGAGATCGGCGCGGTCGGCATGATCGCGGCGCTCGCCGTGTCCGCGACGGTCGTGGACGTGAGTCCCTTCTCCACGAACGGCGCGCTGGTCCTGGCCGCGGCACCGGACGTGGACCGCGAGCGTTTCTTCCGCCAGTTGATGGTCTACGGAGGGATCGTGGTGGCGGTCGTGCCCGCGGTGGTGTGGCTGGTGCTGGTGGTCCCGGGGTTCGGGTAGTCACCTGTGCGGTAGCGGTCCCCGGACGACGACAACCAAGGAGTACGAGACGTGTCCCCTCTCTTCCCGGCCCTCACCGGCGAAGCCCGGACCTCCGGGCGCCCCGCCCTGCGCTTCGGCGACCGGTCTCTGACGTACGCGGAACTCGCGGCCGTCACCGACCTCCTGGCGGAGCGCCTGCGGGGCGCCGGCCGGGTCGCCGTCTGGGCGACCCCCACGCTGGAGACCGCCGTGGCCGTGGTGGCGGCGCTACGGGCCGGCGTACCCGCAGTACCCCTGAACCCCAAGTCCGGGGAGAAGGAACTCGGCCACATCCTCGGCGACAGCGCACCGTCACTCGTCCTCGCCGCACCGAACGACGAACTCCCGTCCCCGCTCAGCCGGTTGCCACGCATCGATGTCGAGGTGGAGGCCGATGTCGAGGCCGAGGCGAACGGTGCGGGCGGCCGGCCCGCCCCGGCCAAGGAGCCGGCCGCCGAGGAAGACGCGGCCCTCGTCGTCTACACCTCCGGCACCACCGGCCCGCCCAAGGGCGCCGTCATCCCCCGCCGGGCCGTCACGACCACCCTGGACGCGCTGGCCGACGCCTGGCAGTGGACCGCCGACGACGTCCTGGTCCACGCCCTTCCCCTCTTCCACGTCCACGGCCTGATCCTGGGCGTCCTGGGCCCGCTGCGGCGCGGCGGCGCGGTCCGCCACCTCGGCAGGTTCGACACGGCCGCGGTGGCCCGGGAGCTGTCGGCCGGCGCGACGATGCTGTTCGGGGTCCCCACGATGTACCACCGCATCGCGGAGACCCTGCCCACCGACCCGGAGCTGGCGAAGGCGCTCGGCGGCGCCCGCCTCCTGGTCTCCGGCTCGGCCGCGCTGCCGGTGCACGACCACGAACGGATCGCGGCGGCCACCGGACGCCGGGTGATCGAGCGGTACGGCATGACGGAGACCCTCATGAACACGAGCGTCCGCGCGGACGGCGAGGCGCGCGCCGGCACGGTCGGACTCCCGCTGCCGGGCGTGGAGTTGCGGCTGGTCGAGGAGGACGGCACCCCGCTCACCGCGTACGACGGCGAGTCGGTCGGCGAGATCCAGGTGCGCGGCCCCAACCTCTTCACCGAGTACCTCAACCGCCCCGACGCGACCGCCGCCGCGTTCGCCCCCGACGGCTGGTTCCGCACCGGCGACATGGCCGTCCGCGACCCCGACGGCTACGTACGCATCGTCGGCCGCAAGGCCACCGACCTCATCAAGAGCGGCGGTTACAAGATCGGCGCGGGCGAGATCGAGAACGCCCTGCTGGAACACCCGGGGGTACGCGAAGCCGCCGTCACCGGCGAACCGGACCCCGACCTCGGCGAGCGCGTCGTCGCCTGGATCGTCCCGGCGGATCCCCAGTCCCCGCCCCCGGCCGGCGAGTTGGCGGCCCATGTGGCCACCCACCTGTCCCCCCACAAGCGCCCCCGACGGGTCCACTACCTCTCCGCCCTGCCCCGCAACGACATGGGCAAGATCATGAAGCGGGCGCTGAAGACGGATGAGTGAGCGGCGCGTGACGGCCCGCGAGGCCCTCGCCTCCCTGACCGACGACTTCACCGAACTCCCCACGCCCGAGCGGGAGTACGCCCCCGACGGCCCGCTCGCCTGGCACGGCTACGACACCTCCCGCGCCCGCGCCGCCGAGCGCACCGGCGAGGAGGAGTCGGTGGTGTGGGGGCGGGCGGTGATCGGCGGTACGGCGGCCGTGCTGATCTCCTTCGAGTTCGGCTTCCTCGGCGGCTCGCTCGGCGAACGGACCGGCGACCGTCTTCAGGCGGCGTACGCCCACGCCCGCGCGCACCGCCTCCCGGTCGTCTCCCTGGTCGCCACCGGCGGCAGCCGTATGCAGGAGGGCATGCGCGCCCTCAGCCAGCTCCAGCGCGTGGCACGCGAGTCGGCGCTGACGGCGGCTGCCGGGCTGCCCCGGATCGCGGTGCTCCGTGACCCCACGACGGGCGGCGGCTGGGCCACGCTCGGTGCGGGCGCCGACATCGTCCTCGCCCTCCCCGACGCCCAGGTCGGTTTCGCGGGCTCCCGGGTACGCCCGCCCGAGGCGGACCCGACGGCGTACACGGCGGAGTCCCAGCTCGCGGCGGGTTCGATCGACGCGGTGGTCCCCCCGACGGCCCTACGCCGCGTCCTCACCCTCTACCTGACCCTTCTGACCACCCCCTCCACCACCCCGGCACCTCCGCCCCACGCCCTCCCCGAGGGCCGCGGGCCTGCCAGGGGCGCGGGGAACCGCGCGACCAGCCCCCACCCACCCGTAGCCGCCGTCCAGCCGAACCCCCCGCCCCCGAAGGCACCCCTCCCCACCACCGGCTGGGAAGCCGTACAACGCGCCCGCTCTCCCCTACGCGCCCGCGCCGAGACCTACTTGGACACCTACTTCACCCGTCGAGTCCCCTTGCAAGGGGACCGCGCCGGCGGCACCGACCCCGGCATGCTGTGCGGCTTCGGTGCCCACGAGGGCCGTACCGTCGCCTACGCGGCCCAGTGCGGCACCGCGACGCGCCCGGCGGGCTATCGCACCGCCGCCCGTCTGATCCGTCTCGCCGACCGCCTCGGCATCCCCGTCCTGACCCTCGTCGACACCCCCGGCGCGGCGAACGACGCCGCGGCGGAACGCGAGGGCGCGGGCCCCGCCATCGCCGACCTCTTCACCGCCGTCGCCACCGCCCGCACCCCCCTCACCACCCTCCTGATCGGCGAGGGCGGCTCCGGCGGCGCCCTCGCGCTCGCCGCCCCCGGCAACACCTGGGCCACCCCGGACAGCTACTTCTCGGTGATCGCGCCGGAACTGGCGGCCGCCATCCTCAAGCGGCCGGAGGAACTGGTGCGGGCGACGGCGGACGAACTGCGCGTGCGCCCCCAGGACCTGGTGGAGCTGGGGGTGGTGCGGGGGGTCGTGGGGGAGCTAGCACGGGAGGGAGCCGAACCCGCGACGACGCGCCCACCCGACTGACGGGCCCCCGGCCGACCCCACCCCGCTCACACCCCTTTCCGGCCCGTCCTCCCGCTACTGCCGGGCCCTCGCCGCCTGACCTGCCGTCACCCGAACCACCCGTCCAGCGGCACCCCACCCGGCCCACCCCAGCGGGCAGTCCGGCGCCGGCCCGCGCACGATGCAAGGGAACCAGGGAACCGCCGACCGGTGGCGGCCCGCTCGGTCCGTGCTCTCGGGAGGATCCGCAATGACCGCGATGACCGCCAGTCTGGAGCAGCTGCGCCGCTGCCACTTCGGCGTCGATCTGGGAGCCGCGCGGACCCGCGTGTACGTGAAGGGCGCGGGCCTGGTGGTGGACCAGCCGAGCGTGGCCGCCGTGAACACCCGGACGGGCGCGCTGATCGCCGTCGGGGAGTTCGCCGAGAAGATGATGGGCCGTACGCCCGACTACATCCGGGTGGTCCGGCCCGTCGCCAGCGGCACGGTGGTCGACATCGAGATGGCCCAACGGATGCTGCGTCAGCTGCTGGGCGACCGGGTCCGCCGCAACCTGCGCCGCAAGCCCGTCCTGCGCGCGGCCGCCTGCACCCCGCACGACGCGGACCCGCTCGCCCAGCGCGCCACGATCGAGACCCTGGTGGGCCTCGGGGCCCGGCGCGTGGAGCTGGTCGACACCCTGATCGCGGCGGCCGTGGGCTGCGGGCTGCCCGTCGAGCAGCCCGAGGCCACGATGATCATGGTCTGCGGTGCGGGGGCCACCGAGCTGGCCGTCCTCTCCCTCGGTTCGGTCGTCAGCGCCGTACGCATCCCCGTCGGCGGTGAGGCCATCGACCACGCGATCGTGCAGCACCTGCGGCTGCGCCACGAACTGACGCTGCCCAGCCAGTCCGTACGACCGCTCCAGCTCGCCCTCTCCGGCAACGGCCTCACCCCGCACGGTCCCGCCTCCACCGAGATCCACGGCCTCGACGTGGCGACCGGGCTGGCGCGCTCCGTCCAGGTGGACACCGCGGCCGTGCGCGACGCCATCCAGACCCCGCTCACCGCGGTGGTCGACGGCATCGGCAAGGTGCTGCGCGACTGCCCGCCCGACCTGGTGGCCGACCTCGCCGACCGCGGCATCATGATGGTCGGCGGCAGTGCCCTCCTCCCCGGCTTCGACCAGATGCTCCGGCACGCCACCGGCATGCCGGTCAACATCGCCGAACGCCCCGACGTCTGCGCCGCCCTCGGCATCGGTGCCATGCTGGACGGCCGTATCGCCCCCATCAGCCTGGACCCGGTGGGCGACTGACGGCAGACAGGCGCGACCGGCGCACGGCCGCCCCGCCGTGCCATCGTGCCGCCACCGCTCGGCA
This sequence comes from Streptomyces bottropensis ATCC 25435, assembly GCF_000383595.1. NCBI lineage: Bacteria > Bacillati > Actinomycetota > Actinomycetes > Kitasatosporales > Streptomycetaceae > Streptomyces > Streptomyces bottropensis. The sequence goes on from NZ_KB911581.1 coordinate 7,114,795, forward strand.
CCCGGCGGACACGTCTACGGCCATCCCGCCGAACATTCCCACCAGCCGCAGCACGCGGAGCGCGCGAGGGCGGTCGGCGCCACGGCGGTCGCCCGGCGGTCGCCCCCGTGAGCCCCACCGAACGCCCGTACGTGTCGTTCTCGCGGACGCCGTCCGACGCTAGGGTTACTCGGAGGAACGCGGCCACGGAGGTGAGCGCTCGGATGCCAGGCCACGTGACCCGGATCGGTATCACCGGACACCGCGAGATCCCGGACGCCGCCCTCCCCGCCGTCCGCGCGGGCCTGCGGGCGGAGTTGGGGGGCCGCCCCGCCACCACCCGGGCCCTCAGCAGCCTCGCCGCCGGCGCCGACCAGCTCTTCGCGGAGATCGCCCTGGAGAGCGGCCTGCAGCTGACCGCCGTGATCCCCGGTATGGACTACGAGGCCCACCTCGGCGACGACGAGGTCAGGGCCGCCTACCGCCGGCTCCTGAAGTGCTGCGGCGAACGCGTCGAACTGCCGCGCGAACGCACCCACGAGGAGGCGTACCACGCGGCCGGCCGCTACATCGTCGACCACGCCGACCGCCTGATCGCCGTCTGGGACGGCGACCCGCCCCGTGGCCTCGGCGGGACGGCCGACATCGTCGACTACGCCCGCCTCACGTGCGTCCCGGTGACGGTGCTGTGGAGCCCGGGCGTACGCCGCGCCTGACGTCCCGTCTCCCCTCCCGCCTCCCGTCCCGTTCGCCGCCTCGCCGTGGCGGTCAGGACCCGAACCGCACCAGCCAGTCCGTGTGCTGGGGCGAGACGACCCGCTCCGCCTCCGCGACCGCGTCGGCCCAGCCGTCCTCACCGACCGTGGTGCTCATGGCGACGCGCAGGGTGTCCAGGTCCTGTTCGACGAGCTTGTGCGCGTACGTCAGCGGCCGGTGCCGCCGGACCTCCTGCCAGGCGACGCCCGCGGCGGCCGCGGCGCTCAGCACCCCGGTGGGGTCCCAGCGGCCGTCGATCGTCCCCAGGGCCCGCAACACGGCGGTGACCAGCGCCAGCAGCGTCAGAAAGGTCGTCATGCCCGACCATCGCACGGACGAGCGATGCGCCTCCCCGGCGCTGTTGCCGTACCAGGAGAGCTGTTCCAGGACGCGGTCGCGGAGATAGATGTCGCGCCGCGCCGCGAACGGCTTGGCGCGGACCGCGCGCATCATGGGCGTGATCTGCCCGAGCCCGAGTTCGGTGACGGCCTCCCGGGGGTCGTCCCACCCGACCTTGCGCAGCTCGCTGAGCCGTTCCTCCAGCCGCTCCGCGAACAGCGCCTCGGGATTGACGAGCCGTGAGGGGAACGGCCCGCCATGCACCATGAACTGCCAGGCCAGCGACTTGACCACCTCGGCCGCCGCCCGATGCGCCTGCCACTGCACCCGGGCACGACGACGGGACGCGTAGACCCCGATGCCCATCGTCAGGGCGTACAGCACGGCCGCCACGGCCGACGGCACCCGGCTGCCCATCCGCTCGGCCAGGGAAGCGGTCGCGGTGGCGAGCAGCAGCACGACCAGCTGCGTGCGGACGACCTTGAAGGATTCCCCCTGATGGGCCACCGCCTTCTCGTCGCACACATGGAACAACGGGGACAGGTCTCGATCACTCACCGTGGTGCTGGGGCCGGGCGTCGCAGCCATGCACACCTCGTACGGATGCCGAAGTCGACGGAACGGTCATGCTCTCGTCAATCTTGAATTCGCGCCAGGCCGCCTCCCGCTCATATCGCGCAGCGAACACCTGTCGGCGCATGATAGAAACGCGCACGTCTGTAGTCTGTCGTCCCCCCTCATGTCCGAGCCTCGACCAAAAGGATCTCGTCAGCAAGGGACCGATGACAGCGTCCCTTTTTTCGAACTGGAGCGACGATGAACCTTTCCCTCACGAAGACGGCACGTGGATCGGACACCACCCGGTCGGCCCACAGGAGGCTCACCCCGCTCGCGACGGTCGCCGCACACGAGCCCCGTACCCAGCGTTCCACCGGACGGGTGACGGACGCGCGCGACCTGGACCTCGCCAGGCAGGGCTTCACCTCCAGCATCTGACACGGGCCGGCCGGGGCCTCAACCTCCTTGTTGATCAAGGAAGTTGGGCCCCGTCGTCATGTCTTCCCCGGATGGCGCGAGGGCTTACACTGCCGAAGTGAGGGACCCCGCGATCCAGCAACTGGTACTCAAGATCCACAGTCGGTGCGACCTGGCGTGCGACCACTGTTACGTGTATGAGGCCTCCGACCAGTCATGGCGTTCGCGGCCGACCGTCATCTCCGAGGAAACCGTCGTCCAAGTGGCCCGACGCCTCACCGAGTACGTGCTGGCGAGAAATCTGGATTCCGTCACCGTCATTCTGCACGGCGGTGAACCGCTCCTTGCCGGACCGGCTCGGCTCCGGCGAATCTGCGCGGAACTCACCCGCGCCCTCGCCCCGGTCACCGCCCTCGATCTGCGTATTCACACCAACGCCGTACGGTTGAACAGAGATCATTTGCAGATCTTCGACGAATTCCGGGTAAAGGTGGGGGTCTCGCTCGACGGCGACCGTGTCGCCAACGACCGCCACCGGCTCGACCGTCGGGGCCGCAGCAGCTACGACCGGGTCCTGCGGGCGATCGAACTCCTCCGCCTCCCCGAACACCGGCATCTGTACCAGGGCCTTCTGTGCACGGTGGACGTGGCCAACGACCCGGTCGCCGTGCACGACGCGCTGACCTCGCTCGATCCGCCCCGGATCGACTACCTGCTCCCCCACTCCACCTGGGACTTCCCGCCCCTCGGTCAGCAAGCCGGCGGACCGCCGACGCCCTACGCCGACTGGCTCCTGAGGGTCTTCGACCGGTGGGAGGAACAGGGGCGCCCCATGCCGGTGCGCACCTTCGAGTCGGTGCTCAGCACGCTGCGCGGCGGCCCCAGTCTCACCGAGGCACTGGGGCTCGCGCCGTCCGACCTGGCCGTGATCGAGACCGACGGCACCTTCGAGCAGGCGGACTCGCTCAAGACGGCGTACGAGGGTGCCCCGGCGACCGGCTACGACGTCTTCCGGCACGGTTTCGCGGAGTTCGCCGAGCATCCCGGTGTCCGGGCCCGCCAGCTGGGCATCGCCGGCATCAGCGACACCTGCCGCCGCTGCCCGGTCGTGGAGTCCTGCGGCGGCGGCCTCTACGCTCATCGCCACAGCGCGGAGAAGGGCTTCGACAACCCTTCGGTGTTCTGCGCCGACCTGCGGGGCCTGGTGGAGGGCATCGCGGAGCGGATCACCGACCACGCGCTCCACCCGGCGGTCACCGACGCCGAGGAACTGCGGCTGGCGCAACTGCGGTTGGACCGGGACCTGCTGGCCCGGGTCAACGCGCGGCTGGCGGGCGACCCCGACTGGGACGCGGCCTGGCGGGTGCTGGTCCGGCTGGACGCCGACGGCGCCACCGCCGCGCACCTCAACACCGTCCTCGCCCACCCGTATCTGCGGACCGTGCTGCGCCGCTCGCTGGACGGCCCCGCGGACCTCCCCCGACTGCTGGCGGCCGTCACGGCGGGCGCCGTGTCGGCGGGCGCGGAGGCCGCCCTCGCCTGGCGGCAGCCCGGCCCGGACCTCCACCTGCCCACCCTCGGCACCGTGCGGCTGTCGGGCCCCGGACGGGTCGAGTGCGTGAGCACGGCGAACGGTCTCCAGGTGCACGGCACGGGGGACGACGGCAAGGAACTCACCGCCGAGTGGCGGCCGTCGGAGACGGTGGAACTCCTCGACGGACCGGCGCTGCTCCTCGACGACGCCGATCCCTCCCGCGACCGCTTCGAGGCGCCGGTCACGGACCCCCTGGCTCCGAGCGACCTGGCCCTCTTCGTGAAGCGGCTGCAGGCGGCCCACGAGGCGCTGGACTCGCGGGAGCCCGGCTGGCGCAAGGCCGCCGACGCACTCGTCGTGACCACGATCACCCCGCTCGCCCCGGGCTGCGGACTACGGCTCGGCGCCCACGCGTTCGGCGCGCTCGGTGTGGCCGTCGACTTCGAGCCGGACGCGTTCGTGCGGGAACTGCCGCTGCTGGGGCGCAGATCCAGGCTCGCGGCCCTGCGGGAGGTCACGGATCTGTGCGTGCCGGGCAGTGACGCCGGGCGGTTGCTCGACGAGGCGAGCGAGTGCGTGGCAGGGCTCGCCGCGGCCCCGCGCGACACCGCCGCGTCGCTGCGCCGACAGGCGGAGGACGCCCTGGACAGGCTCGTCTCCACCTCCTCGGGCCGTCACCTCACGTCGAGCGGGCTGCACCTGGTCGACGAGCTGCGAGCGGAACTGGCGGTGGCGCATGGCTGACGCGACTCGGCCGCGCGACGCGCTCGCCGGCATCGGTGTCCGGCCCGGTGGTGTCCTCATGGTCCACTCCTCGTTGCGCGGCACCGGATGGAGCCCCACCGAGGTACGCAACGCCCTGCTGGACACGCTCGGCCGCGACGGGACACTCGTCGTCCCCGCCTTCACCCCGGAGAACTCCGACACCTCCCCCGCCCATCACCGCCGTACCGAGGGGATGACCGAGCGGGAGAAGGCCGAGTTCCGCGCGTCGATGCCCCCGTTCGAACCGAACGCCACCCCCTGTCCCACCATGGGCGCGCTCGCCGAGTGTGTGCGGACCACTCCCGGGGCGGTGCGCAGCGCGCATCCACAGACCTCGTTCGCCGCGATCGGACGCCGGGCCGAGGAGCTTCTCGCCGGCCACGACCCGTACTGCCACCTCGGTGAGCGGTCCCCGTTGGCGGCGCTGTACGAGGCGGGCGCGCAGGTGCTGCTGCTGCGGGTCGGCTTCGAGGTGTGCACCGCCTTCCATCTCGCCGAGTACCGGATGACCCCGCCGCCGCCCACCCGGACGTATCGCTGTGTGGTGGAGGACAAGGGCAATTGGATCGAGTATCCGGATCTCTCTTTGTTCGACGGCGACTTCGCGGCGATCGGCGCTCGACTTCCGCATGCTTTGTTCACGGAAAGGGAGTTCGCGGGAAAACCGACGTTTCTGTTCGAGATACGCGATGCTGTCGACACGGCACGGCATCTGATGTCCGGATATCGCTCTGAAATGACGTGAAACGAGCCATGTGCCCAGGGGTTGATCGGGCACATTGTTGGTTCCGGCTGGAGGGCGCCTGGGCGGGGGCACGAGGCATCGAAAGGCGGGGGCGTGTGGACACATCTGCGCGGGGGCGGGCTCCGGACAATCGGCCGTACTTCTTTCTCAGTTACGCGCACACACCGCCTTCGGGACCCGACAGCGGCGATCCCGACCACTGGGTGCACCTGCTCTACAAGGATCTGTGCGCGGACGTCCTGGCCCTCACCGCTCATCCGCGGGGGACGCCCGCGGGATTCCTGGACCGGGAGATGCGGTCCGGGGAGGGCTGGCCCGACCGGCTCAGTGAGAACCTCGCGCACTGCCGGGTGTTCGTCCCGCTGTACTCGCCCCGCTATTTCTCCAGCGACAACTGCGGACGTGAGTGGTTCGCCTTCGACGAGCGCATACGCGAGGCCCGCAACGCGGGCCTCGGTGACATCCCGGCCATCGTCCCGGCCCTGTGGACGAGCATGGATCTGGAGAACCTCCCCGAGTCCGTACGACAGATCCAGGTCGAGCGCTCCCAGTACGGGGAGCGCTACGCGTCGTACGGGATCTACGGGCTGATCAAACTCAAACGGCTGCGGGACGAGTACGAGGAGATCGTGTTCGGTCTCGCCCAGCGGATCGTGCAGGTCGCCGAGAACACCCCGCTGCCGTCGAGCCGGCCCCGGCCCTACGAGTCCACGCACAGCGCGTTCCGGCCGCACGGCGAGGGGCCACGCCGTATCCACCTCACCGTGGCCGCGCCCAGCCGGAGTTCGGTCCCGGAAGGCCGCGACGCCGTCCCCTACGGCGAGGACGCCACGGAGTGGAACCCGTACCACAGCGAGTCCAGGCGACCGCTGTCCGCACTGGCCGAGGAACTGATCCGGTCGCTGGACTACCGGATCACCGTGTCGGACTTCGATCTCCCGGATCCCGGCACCGACGGTCTCACCCCGGCCGACACCGAGGCCGACGGCACCGGGCAGCCGCTCGAACCCCATCCGGGCATCCTGCTGCTCGACCGCTGGGCGCTGCTCGACCGGGACCGGCGCCACCGGCTCAAGTCGTTCGACTCGGCCGCTCACCCGTGGGTCGGTGTGATCGTCCCCTGGAACCGCCTCGACCTCCAGTGCCGCGGTGAACAGGGCGAGCGGCTGAAGGAGCAGCTGGAGGACACCCTGCCGGTGATCCTGGAGCGGGGGCGCCGCGCCAAGTGCTGGGCGGCGGTCAACGGCGTACCGACGCTGAAGCAGTTCACCGAGATCCTGCCGGTGGTCGTGGCCCAGGCGACCCGGCAGTTCCTCAGACACGCCAAGGCCCACCCGCCCCCCGGCCCGGTCACCCCGAGGCCCCGGCTGAGTCTCGCCGATCCGACCTACCCCGATGCGGATTCCGACGACTGAGGAGAAGCATGACGGCCCGTAAGGACGGACGCATCATCACCTTCTACTCGTACAAGGGCGGTACGGGCCGCACGATGGCCCTCGCCAACGCGGCCTGGATCCTGGCCGCCAACGGCAAGCGGGTCCTGGCCGTCGACTGGGACCTGGAGGCACCGGGCCTGGACCGCTTCTTCCAGCCGTTCCTCGATCCGAGCGTCCTCGCGTCCACCACCGGCGTGCTGGACATGATCACCGAGTACTGCTGGGCCGCGACCACCGGAGGCCCGCGCAGCGGACCCTGGCACCGGGACTACGCCCGGGTCGAGCAGCACGCCGTGTCCCTCGGCCCCGAGCGGCTCGGGCTGTCCTTCCCCGAGGGCGGCTCGCTCGACTTCCTGTCGGCCGGCCGGCGGAACCGGGAGTACTCGGCGACCGTGTCGTCGTTCGAATGGGACAACTTCTACGAGCGGCTGGGAGGCGGCCAGTTCCTGGACGCCCTGCGCGAGGACATGAAGGGGTCCTACGACTACGTCCTCATCGACAGCCGCACCGGCCTGTCGGACAGCGCGGACATCTGCACCATCCAGATGCCCGACGTGCTCGTCGACTGCTTCACGCTCAGCGGTCAGTCCCTGGACGGGGCCGCCGCGGTGGCCCGCAGCGTCGAGGGCGGCCAGCACAAACGGCGGATCAGGGTGCTGCCGGTGCTGATGCGCATCGACGAGGGCGAGAAGCGGAAGGTCGACGCGGGCCGGGCCCTGGCACGGCTGCGGTTCGAGGGGCTGCCCAGGGGCCTGGACGGCGAGGAGCTCGGCGCCGAGCAACAGGACGCCTACTGGGGCGCGATGGAGATTCCGTACGTCCCGTTCTACGCGTACGAGGAGACGCTCGCCACCGTCGGCGACAAGAGCAACATCGCCAACTCCCTGCTGTCCGCCTTCGAACGGCTGACGAAGGTGATCTCCGACGGCGAGGTCACCGCGCTCCCACCGATCCCCGAACCGGTGCGCCAGCGCTGCCTGGAGGCGTTCACCCGGCGGCAGCCGATGACGGACATCCTCATCGTGTACGCGGCGGAGAACCGGATGTGGGCGGACTGGGTGGAGGCCGTCCTCAGACAGGCCGGGTGCAACGTCACCCTGCACGACGTCTCCACCGGCCCCCCGGAGCGCCTGGACACCGCCACGCGCGCCCTGCTGCTGGTGTCCCACGCCTTCCAGAAGTCCCGGCACGCCCAGTCGGTCTGGCGCTCGCTGGCCGACACCGCCCTGGCGATGCCACGCGCCGCCACGGTGCCGCTGCGCGTGGACGAGGTCCGTTTCCCCGACGCGTACGTCGACCACGAGCCGGTCGACCTCTACCGGTTCGACGCCGGCCAGTGCGTCTCCGCCCTGCTCGGTGCCCTGAAGCTGCCCGAGCGGCCCGACGACCTCGTGGTCGTGGAACCCCGCTTCCCGGGCAGCGCGCCGACCGTGTGGAACGCGCCGCAGCGCAACACCACGTTCACCGGCCGCAGCCGCATCCTGGACGAGCTGCGTGAACAGCTGCGGGGCGGGGTGTCGGCCGTGGGGAGCCAGCCCAAGACCCTGTTCGGTCTCGGTGGCGTCGGCAAGACCCAGGTCGCGCTGGAGTACGTGCACCGGTTCATGGCCGACTACGACCTGGTGTGGTGGATCTCCGCCGAGCACGGCGACGGCGTCACCTCCGCCCTCGCCGAACTCGGCGCGCGCATCCACGCGCCCGGCGGCGACGACATGACACTGGTCAGCCAGGAGACCGTACGGATGCTCGCCGAGGGGGTGCCGACCAAGCGCTGGATCCTGGTCTTCGACAACGCCGACAACCCCGAGGAGCTGACCAGGTTCTTTCCGCAGGGTGGCGGCGGTCACATCCTCGTCACCTCCCGCAACCAGACCTGGGAGCAACGGGGCACCTCGCTGCCCGTCGACGTCTTCCCCCGGCACGAGAGCGTCGAGCACCTGTCGCGGCGCGCCCCCGGACTGAGCGCCGACGAGGCGGACCGGGTGGCGGAGGCGGTCGGCGACCTGCCGCTGGCGGTGGAGCAGGCGGCCGCCTGGCTCGCCGAGACGGCCACTCCCATCGAGGAGTACCTGCGCCAGCTGAACGAGCAGACCACCGGTGTTCTGGACCTCAACCAGCCCGCCGACTACCCACAGACGGTGGCGGCGACCTGGAACATCTCCATCACCCGGCTGCGGGATCGCTCGCCCGCCTCGGTGCGGCTGCTGCAGCTGTGTGCCTTCATGGCCCCCGAGCCGATCTCCTCGCACCTGCTGTACAGCCGGGAGATGCTCGACGAGCTGAAGAAGGTCGACCCGAGTCTGCAGGAGAGCCTGATGCTGGGCCGGGTCATCCGGGAGATCGGCCGCTTCGCCCTCGCCAAGGTCGACCAGGCCAGCACCAGCATCCAGGTCCACCGTCTGGTGCAGGCCGTGATCCGCTCCCGGCTCACCGAGGAGGAGCAGCGGCAGGCCCGGCACGTGGTCCACACGATGCTCGTCGGTGCCCGTCCGCCCGGGGACGAACCCATCGACGATGCCGAGACCTGGCCCCGCTTCGCCATCATCTGGCCGCATCTGAACGCCTCCGAGCTGCGCGACTGCCACGAGGTCGAACCCCGTCGGCTGCTCATCGACCGGGTCCGCTACCTGTGGAAGCGCGGCGACTTCCCCGGTGCGCGCAGACTCGCCGAGGACCTGCTGGCGTACTGGAAGGAGACGCTCGGCGAGGACGACATGCAGTACATGTACCTGCACGGCCAGCTCGCCAACGTGCTGCGCACACAGGGGCGTTTCGTGGAGGCACGCGACATCGACGAGGAGGTGCGCGAGCGGCAGCTGAGGGTGCTGGGCCCCACCCATCCCCACACCTACGTCACCACCTCCAGCCTCGCCAGTGACCTCGCCGCCCTCGGCGAGTACACCAAGGCGGTGAAGCTGGCCCGCGAGGCCCATCAGGGGTTCAGCCAGATCTTCCACGAGTCGCACGGCCGGACGCTCAACGCCGCGAACAACCTCGCGCTCGCGCTGCGCATGGTCGGTCACTACGACGAGGCCCGCGACGTCGACCAGGACACCTACACCCGTCGCCGGGAGGTTCTCGGGCCCGACCACCCCTACACGCTGATCTCGGCCCAGGGACTCGGCCGCGATCTGCGCGAGGTCGGCCGCTACACCGACTCGGTGGCGGTCCTGTCCGAGGCGTACGAGATTCACAAGCGGATTCTCGGCAAGGACTTCCCCGGCACGCTCAGCTGCGCCAAGTCGCTCGCCGTGTCGCTGAGGCGGGCGGGTCAGTTCGTGGACGCGCATCGGCTGACCCGGGCGACGCTCACCCAGTACCGGACCCAGTACACGAGGGACAAGTACCCGGAGCCGATCCCCGACTCGCTCGCCTGTGAGCTGAACCTGGCGGCCGACCTGTACGCCGCCGACGAGCCGGACCGGGCGCGCGAGACCGTCCGGAGCGTGTTGGAGCACTATGTGCAGGTGCCGGGCAGGGAACACCCCTACACCCAGGCCGCGCTCAACAACCTCGGCATCTACCTGTGGGCCTGCGGGGACGCGGAGGAGGCCGAGGAGGTGTTCCAGCAGGTCACGGAGCGCATGGCGGCGGGGCTCGGCGAGGAGCACCCCCACACCCTCTTCGCCCGCGCGAACCACGCCAACGTACTGGCGGAGAAGGGGCGTCCGGAGGAGGCCTGGGCCCTGGAGGAGCCGGCCCGCAACGTCCTGAAGTCCCTCCTCGGCCCCCAGCACCCCGAGACCCTCGCCGTCGTCAGCAACTCCGCGTTGACGCTGCGTGCCCTGGGCCGCGAGGAGGAGGCCCAGCGCCTGCGAGAGGCGACCCTCGCGGAGCTGCGCCGGCTCGGCCAGAAGCTGGGCGAGGGCAACGGGATCACCCGTCTGGTGGGTCAGCGGCGGCGGGTGTACCGGGACCTGGAACCGCTGGCCGTGTGAGGAGGCGCGCCCGGTGTCCTCGGGCACGGCGGACCGGGCGAGCGGCCCGTTCACGCCGCCGCCGGCTCCGTGGCGGTGAGGAGCCAGCTCAGGACGCCCGGCAGGGCCCGGATCGCGGCGAAGTGGGCGGCCGCGGGTTCGTAGACGGTGACGGCGCCGGGGATGCGGTCGGCGAGCCAGGAGGAGTGGGCGGAGGGGGTGAAGACGTCCTTTCCGGCGTGCCAGAGCAGGACGGGGACCCTGATCTGCGCCGGGTCGAAACCCCAGGGGCCGGTCAGCGCGAGCGCGTCGTCGATCCAGCCGTACGGCGAGGTCCGCAGCGCCTCGTGGTAGTTGCGCAGCAGCATCGACCGGATGCCGTTGTCCGAGACGATCGCCCGGTCCTCGTCGGTGAGATCGCCGCGCAGTTCGTCGAGCAGCCGGGCGGGGTCGGACCGGATGGCTGCCGACCGGGGAATGAGCTGGGCGACGAAGCCCCGGGGGTCGGTGAGGACCGAGCGGAACTCACGGACGTTGTGCGGGGCCATGCCGGCGAACCAGTCGAGTCCCTCCGCGTCCTGCGGCGCGAGCGTCACGAGTGCGGCGGCCCGGGTCACCCGGTGGGGCAGCAGAGCGGCACAGGCCAGCGCGTGCGGGGCCCCGCCGGACCGGCCCACGACGGCGAAGCGGTCCAGCCCCAGCGCGTCGGCGACCACTTCGACGTCCCTCACGACATCCACGACCCGTCGTCCCGGTCGCCGGTCCGAACCGCCGTACCCGGGGCGGTCGTAGCTGATCAGTCGAGCGCCGCGGTGATAGAGGAAGATGGACCGGGGTCTCGGTCCCACCCTGCTCCCGGGCATGCCGTGCAACAGGAACACCGGCCGTCCGCCCGGATCCCCCGCGCACTCGACCCGCAACCGCCGCCCGTCGGCCGTCCGGACCTGGTCCGGCGTCCGTACGAGGTCATGCACAGCGTCCCCCTCCCCCCGGTCCGCAGACCGGGACCACGCTGCCCGAACATTTCCCGCGCGCCTACCCCGCGAAACGAACACGCAGGTCAAATGGGGCCTACGCAGGGCCTGAGCAGGGCCTGAGCAGCGGAATCTGATGAAGCGTCAGTACACGTCTTGACTTCACCACCCCTTCCCGTCAGATTCGAGGCTCCGCACACCGCCCGGCGCGAACGGGACCGTCGCCGCCGCGGCGGCAGCACGGCCACCATCCCTTCGTGAGGCTGGAGCGTCCGGCATGTCCAAGAGCGCGGATCCTGAGGCACGTACGGGGGCGGAGGCCGGCCCCAGTCGGCGGCGGGTGCTCGGTACGGCCGCGGGGGCGGGAGCCGCCGTGGCGGCCGGTGGGCTCGTGGGGAGTCCGGCCGTGGCCGCCGCCCCGCCGGTCCTCGGCACCTACGACGTGGTCGTCGTCGGCTCCGGCGCGGCCGGGATGACCGCCGCGCTCACGGCGGCGAAGCAGGGGCTGAGTTGTGTCGTCGTGGAGAAGGCGCCGACGTTCGGGGGGTCGGCGGCGCGGTCGGGGGCCGGGATCTGGCTGCCCAACAACAGTGTGATCAAGGCGGCGGGGGTGCCGGACACGCCCGCCAAGGCGGCGCAGTACCTCGCGGCCGTGGTCGGGCCCGAGGTGCCCGCCGACCGGCAGAAGGCGTTCCTCGACCACGGGCCCGCGATGCTGTCGTTCGTCATGGCCAACAGCCCGCTGAGGTTCCGGTGGATGGAGGGGTACAGCGACTACTACCCGGAGCTGCCGGGCGGGCTGGCGAACGGGCGGTCCGTCGAACCGGACCAGTTCGACGGGAACCTGCTGGGCGACGAGCTGGCCCGGCTCAATCCCGCCTATCTGGCGACTCCGGCCGGGATGGTGGTGTTCAGCGCCGACTACAAGTGGCTCGCGCTGACCACCGTGAGCGCGAAGGGCCTGGCCGTCGCGACCGAGTGCCTGGCCCGGGGGACGAAGGCCGCGCTGCTCGGGCAGAAGCCGCTCACCATGGGGCAGGCGCTGGCGGGCGGGCTGCGGGCCGGACTGCTCGGCGCCGGTGTGCCGGTGTGGCTGAACACCCCGCTGACGGACCTGTACCTGGAGAACGGGGCCGTGGCGGGAGCGGTCGTGACCAGGAACGGCTCCACCGGGCTGGTCCGCGCCCGCAAGGGTGTCGTCGTCGGCTCCGGCGGCTTCGAGCACAACGCGGCCATGCGGGCGCAGTACCAGGAGCAGCCGGTCGGGGCGCGGTGGACGGTGGGGGCGAAGGAGAACACCGGGGACGGGATCCGGGCCGGTCAGCGGGCCGGTGCCGATCTCGCGCTGATGGACGACGCCTGGTGGGGGCCCGCGATCGACACTCCGGGTGAGGCCTGGTTCTGTCTCGCCGAACGCACCCTGCCCGGTGGGCTGTTGGTCAACGGGGCCGGTGCGCGGTTCGTCAACGAGGCGGGGCCGTACAGCGACGTCGTCCACACGATGTACGAGAAGGACACGTCGTCCGCCTCGCACATCCCGGCCTGGCTGATCGTCGACCAGAACTACCGCAACCGGTATCTGTTCAAGGACATCGTGCCGACCTTCCCGTTCCCGGACGAGTGGTACGACGCCGGGGCCGCCCACAAGGCGTGGACGATCGACGCGCTGGCCGGTGCGATCGGTGTCCCCGCCGCCGCCCTGCGTTCCACCGTCGACCGCTTCAACTCCCTTGCCCGGCAAGGGGACGACACGGACTTCGGGCGGGGCGACAGCGCGTACGACCACTACTACACGGATCCGTCCGTGCGCCCCAACTCCTGCTTGGCGCCCCTGTGGCTGCCGCCCTTCTACGCCCTGCGGATCGTCCCGGGCGACCTCGGCACCAAGGGCGGCCTCCTCACCGACGCGCGCGCCCGCGTCCTGCGCCCGGACGGCACGGTGATCGCCGGTCTGTACGCGGCGGGCAACGCCAGCGCCGCCGTGATGGGCCGCAGTTACGCGGGCGCCGGTTCGACGATCGGGCCCGCGATGACGTTCGGCTACGTGGCCGCGCTGGACATCGCGGGGAAGCTCCAGGGGCGCTAGGGGGTGTCGCCCGGCACCGTCTCTTCGAGCCGGAGGTCGATGTACGGGATCGTGTCCCCGTCCAGCAGGTAGCGCTCGGTCTCGACGAATCCGTGGCCGAGCGCGAACCGCAGGCCGTCCTCGTTGGACGCGAGGACGCAGGTCTCGATCACCCGGGCGTCCAGCTCCCGCGCCCGCCGCACCGCCCGCTCGTACAGCCGCTCGCCGAATCCGCGCCCGCGATGTTCGGCGAGCACGCGCGCGATGACCACGGCCGTCGCCGTGTCCGGGCCGGGAGGGCGGACCGTGGAGTTGCCCACGAGAACGCCGTCGGCGTACGCGAGTGCCAGGTCGTTGCGCGCGGCCCGCTGCCGGACGTCGTCGAGCGAGAGCTGATGCGGGGGGATGACCGTGTTGTGGACGTACCGCCAGGCTTCGAGGTCCTCGTCGCTCGCGGTGGCGTCCAGGCGCCTGATGTCGAGGTCGGTCATGGGGGCAGCCTGGGCGGGGTCCGCGCCCGGCTCGTGGACGTCGTCGGTGTCGCCGTCGTCGTCGAGGAGGGCGTACGCCCGTACCGGAAACGTGCCCATGCCCTCGACGGCCGGGGGCGCGGCGTGGAACCGGAAGCCCCGCGGGGGCAGTCGGTCCAGGCCCCGCAGGTGTTCCACCACGGGGATGCCGGCGGCGAGCAGGCCGGTGTGGGCGGGGCGGGTGCCGTCGTCGGTGTCGTCGATGTTGAGGGAGTCGATGCCGACGAGGGCGGCGCCCCGCTCGACGAGCAGGGCGACGGCTTCGGCGGTGAGGTAGGGGTGGCCGTGCCCGTACCGGTCGGTGCCCCAGTGCCGGTCCCAGCCGGTGTGGATCAGCACGGCCCGCCCGGAGACGTCGTACGGCAGCAGCGCCTTGCGGTCCACCGCCCGGCTCCCGGTGTCCTGGACGCGTACGACGACGCCGTCGAGGTCGGTGAACCTGTCGATCGGCAGCGCGGCGAGGTCGTGTCCGGCGCCGAAGCGGTGGAAGGGGCTGTCGAGGTAGGTGCCGGTGTTGGACACCATCGAGATACGGCCGATGGCGAACTCGGTGCCGGGCGCGTAGACCTCCCGTGAGGCGTCGCGCGTGAGGTGCTCGCCGATCTCGGGGCCGGGGAGCCCGGGGTAGGTGGTCATGCCGTGCCGGATGGTGTGGCTCAGGTCGACGATCCGGCGGGCGCCCTTCCCCCGTACGGGCTCGCGCGGCCCGCCCGCGGTGTCCGTCACGCCCCGCGACCCCTTGTGCGGCTCCCGCACCGCTTCCCGGCTCCTGATGTGCACCTTGTCGACCATGAGCAGCCCGAGGTGCCGGACGAACGATTCGGCCAGTTCGCCGTCCCCGATCTCCGCGTCCGGTACGTCCAGCAGGAAGCCCCGGGTCTCCAGTCCGCCGCCGTTGCCGAAGACCACCTCGGCGTCGAACCGGATCCGCCACTGCCCGCCGGTGCCGCTCCGGTCGCCGTCGCCGTGTTGTGCGGCGCTTCCGCCCTGGTCGTCGCTGTGCTCGCTCATGGCCCGATCCTCCCTGCAGTCCCACTTCACCACAAGCAAGATTTACTGAAGCGGCACTACAGTGCCGCTTATGGAACTGGATCCTCGCCGGCTGCGCGTCCTGCGTGCGGTGGCGTTGCGCGGCGGGGTGGTGGACGCGGCGAAGGTGCTGCATCTGACGCCCTCGGCCGTCTCGCAGCATCTGGCGCAGCTGGAGCGGGAGGTGGGACAGCCGCTGGTGGACCGTTCGCGGCGCCGGGCGGGGCTGACCCCGGCGGGGCGGTTGCTGGCGGCGCGGGCCGAGCGCATCGAGCAGGAACTGGCCGAGGCCCGCCGGGAACTGGCCGAACTGACCGGCCGCACGACGGGGCCGGTGACGGTCGCCGCGTTCTCCTCCGCGGTGTGCCATCTGCTCGTCCCCGCCCTCGGCGCCCTCGCCCGCACCCATCCGGGGCTGGAACCGCGGGTGGTGGAGGCCGAGGGCGCCGAGGTCCTGCGCGATCTGCGCACCGGAGGGCTGGATCTGCTGGTCGTCGAGTACGACGGTGACGATCCCGATCCGGACGAGCAGTGGCGCGACCTGGCGTCCGCGCCGGTCGCCGACGACGCGTACCGCGTGATCACCCCCGCCGACTGGTCCCCGCCGCCCCGTTCGGTCAGGGACCTCGCCGGGCGCCCCTGGGTCACCGCCCCGCCCGGCACCGCCTGCGGTCGCGCCCTGGCCCGTATCTCCGCCCAGTACGCCTTCACCCCGCTCCGCGCGCACACGGCCCTGGAGTTCCCGACGGCCCTCGCCCTGGTCCGGGCGGGCCTCGGCGCGGCCGTCGTCCCCACGCTCGCCCTCACCGACGCCCCGCCGGAGACCGTGGCCCTCCCGACGGTCCCGGTCGCCGGTCATCGCCGTATCGCGGCGGTCTGGCCGGCCTCGCCGTCCGGCCCGCAGCCCCGGACCTCGGCTCTGGTCGAGGCGCTCCGGCTCGCCGCGGTGCGACTGGGGCTGCCGCCCGCGCCCTGACCGGGCGGCAGCCCCAGTTCGTCACGAGGGTTCCGGGCGGGGCCCCGCACCGGCCGTCAGGGCGTCTTGATGAGCGTGTGGATCGCCCGGCCGAACGCGTCGGGGTCGGCGTCGTCGCCCATGGCCAGGCGCAGGGTGTATCCGGTGAGGAGGGCCAGGAGCACGTTCGCCGCGCCGGTGGCGTGCGGGTCGTCGGAGAGTCCGTGCCCGGTGCGTTCGTCGCGGATGAGGTCGGCGGCCTTCGCGTGGGCGGTGGCCAGGTGGCGGCGGACCTGTTCCGCCAGGCTCGGGGAGACGGCCGCCTCGCCCCAGATCTGCGCCATGAGCCGCGCGTGCTCCCGCCCGTCGCCGGTGCCGTGGACGCGCTCCGGCGACGCCGACAGGTCCGGCGAGGTGACGTGGTCCAGCGCCCGGTGGATGGTGTCCTCGCACACGGCCCGCACGAGGTGGTCCTTGCTCGGGAAGTAGCTGTAGATCGCCCCGCTCGACAGTTGGGACCGCGCGACGATGTCGCCGGTGGAGGCCCGCACGAACCCCTTCTCGGCGAACACGGAGCGGGCGGCGTCCAGGATCTGCCGGCGCCGGGCGTTTCGATGGGCCTCGGTGACCTTCGGCATGGGCGGGCGGCCTTTCGTCGTCGTGGACGCGTGGGTTCTTCGCTGATCACGAGGCGCTCGGGTCCGGGGCCGCCTACGGCCCCGGGCCCGAGTCGCGCCGCCCGGCCGCGGACCGTCAGGCGACGGGTGCGGAGGTCTTGTCCGGAGCCTCCGGAGCCGGAACCTGAGCGGGTGCGGGGGCGGGATCGGGGGCGGTGGAGTGTTCCATCCGGTCGAGGCGGAGCGCGCGGTGCAGGGCACGCAGAGGGGACGGGGCCCACCAGTTGGCGGCGCCGAGGAGGGCCATGAGGGAGGGGACGAGGAAGGCGCGGACCACGGTCGCGTCGATGAGGACGGCGAACGCCGCGCCCAGGCCCAGTTCCTGGATGAACACCAGCCGGGACATCGCCAGCGCGCCCACCGGCACACAGAACAGGACGGCAGCGGAGGTCACGATCCCGCCGGTGCGGGACAGCCCCTGGGCCACCGCCTCACGGTTGTCCAGGCCCTGCGCCCGGGCCTCCTTGATCCGGCTCAGCAGGAAGACGTTGTAGTCCGTGGAGAGTCCGAAGGCGAGCGCGAAGACCAGGACGGGCGTGGTGGCCTCCAGCCCGGTCTGCGCGGAGAATCCGAGGTTGCCGTCCTGGAAGACCCACACCAGGAAGCCGAACGCGGCGCCGGTGGACAGCAGGTTCATCAGCAGGGCCTTCAGCGGCAGCACCACCGAGCCGGAGAAGGCGAAGAGCAGCAGCAGGGTGACACCGACCAGGATGCCGCCGGCCAGGGGCAGGCTGTCGCCGATGCTCTGACGCTGCGCCAGGAAGTCCGCCGTCCGGCCGGTGTAGCGGGCGGGGTAGGGGGCGGCCAGGTCCTGGACGGCGTCGACGGCGTCCAGGGACGTGTCGGCCAGGGGGTCCTCGGTGAGGACGGCGTCGATCTCCCAGTGCCGGTCGTCCAGTTCGACGGGGGTGCCCACCGCCTCGACGCCGGGTACGGCGCCGATCCGCTCCGTGTAGTCGCCGAGCCGGGTGGTGTCCGGGGCGCCGCCGGTCTCCAGGACGATCTGCAGGGGTGAGGTGGCCCGGGAGTCGTACTCCTCGTCGAGCACCGCGGCCACCTTGCCCGCACTGGTCTCCTCGGGCAGGAGCGTGGGGTCCACGCCGGTGAAGCGGACGCCCAGCAGCGGCGAGGCGATCACCAGCAGCACGGCCGTGGCCAGCAGGGCGAACACCGCCGGGCGGCGCATCACGGTCTGCGCCAGGCGGTACCAGCGCCCTTCGGTGGCCCCCGAGGCACCGGCCGTACGCTGCCAGCCGCGCGGGGCGAGGGAGTTGACCCGCCTGCCCAGCACGGCCAGCAGCGGGGGCAGCCCGAGCAGGGCGAACAGCGCGGCGGACACCACGGTGATGACGCCGGCCAGCCCCATGGACCGCAGATACGGCTGCGGGAACGCGGTCAGCGCGGCGAGCGCCGCGGCCACTGTGAGGGCGCTGAAGAGAACGGTGCGGCCCGCGGTGGCGACGGTGCGCAGCACCGCCTCCGCGCCCGGTCCCCGCTCCGCCAGTTCCTCGCGGTAGCGGGAGACGAGCAGCAGGCCGAAGTCGATGGACAGGCCGAGCCCCAGGGCGAAGGCGAGGCTCATGGCGCCGGTGGAGACGTTCATGAACTCGGTGGCGACGCGCAGGCCCGCCATGGTGAGCAGCAGCGAGACGATGCCGCCCAGCAGGGGGATCAGGGCGGCGACCAGCCCCCGGAAGACCAGGAAGAGGACCACCAGGATCACCGGGGTGGCGAGGAGTTCGGCCTGGGTCAGGTCGGTGTCCGAGACCTCGGCGACCTGGACGTGGCCGGGAGTGGCGCCGCCGAGCCAGGTGCGGCCGCGCAGGGCGGGATCGTCCTCGATGGCCTTCTGCAGCTCCGCCTCGGCCCGTACGCTCTCGGCGTCCGTCAGGGATCCCACGGACCCCACGACCACGGTGCTGCGACCGTCACGGGCGATGAGCGCGGTGCCGTCGGGGGAGGTGTAGTCCACGACCGACTCGACCTCGGGGCGGGAGCGCAGCAGCGCCACGGCGGCGGTGACCGCCTTCGGCGGGGCGGTGGTCGCCTCGACCCGCTCGTCGGTGCGTACCAGCAGGACGTGGCCCTGCTGGGGGTCGCTGCCCGTGGCCCGTTCGATGATCTCGCGGGCCGCGACGTTGCCGCCGCCCGGGTCGTCGTAGTCCGAGAGGCCGTTGGAGAGTTTCTCCGCCACGGTGCCGCCGTAGACCGTGGCCAGGGCGGTGACCAGGAGGGACAGGAGGAGGACGGCGATCCTTCGGCGGTGAAGGGCCGAGCCCAGAGCGGAGAACATGTTTCCTTCCTTCTTCCTCCCGCCTGCGGGCCGTGATCCGCAGGGCCGTGGAGGATGCGCTGGCTGCCCGGGACGGGCTGGTGGGGGGCACGCGGGCGGGCGCGGTGTCCGCATCGGCCGGGACGCTCCCGCCGACCGTCACGCGCGACGGCCAGCATCGGGCACGGCGCTGTATTCCCACTGAAGCCCGGGCGCCAGGCCTCGTGGGCCACGTGCGGCAGCCCTGTGGGCCGGTCCGGCAGCCCGTGCGCCAGGACCGACAGTCCTGTACGCCGGGTCCGGCAGCCCGTGCGCCAGGACCGACAGTCCTGTACGCCGGGTCCGGCAGTCCCGTGGGCGCGCGCGGCGGCGAAGGACGCAAGACCGGCTTTAGGAGGCGCCCGAAGCATGGCGGCGCCGCGTACGACGAGCCTCGGCCGGGACCGCCCCGTGTCCGGCCGGCCTGCGCCACGGCGCGGTGCGGCTCCGCCCGGGAGTGCCCCGGGCGGAGCCGTCGGGGAGGCAGCCGACGGGGCGCGACACCGTCAGGGCTTCCCCCTGGGCCGTGAGGCCGACTTCTCCCCGACGAGGGGCCGACGTGCAGGAGGGACAGCCCGTGACGGGATCTGACAGGGCCAGGCCGGCCGGGAACGCGGCGGTGCACACCCAGGTGTGCATCATCGGCGGCGGACCGGCGGGGATGACACTCGGCCTCGAACTGGCCCGCCGCTCGGTCGAGGTCGTCGTCGTGGAACAGAGCGGCCACTTCGACCGCTCTTTCCGCGGTGAGTCGATCTCACCCGACTCGGTGTGGCTGCTGGAACGTCTGGGGATCCTGGACAAGGTCCGGGACCAGACCCTGGAAACCCGCCGGATGCAGATCATGGACGGCGGCCGGGTGGTGCTGGACGCCGACTTCTCCGCGTTCGACCAGCCGTGCCGCTACCCGATGGAGCTTCCGCAGCCGCCGCTGCTGACGGCGCTGGCCGAGGAGGGTGCCTCGCTTCCGGGGTTCACCCTGCTGCGGCGGAGCACCGCGGTGGAACTGCTGCGGGACGGCGAGGCGGTGACCGGCGCCCGGGTCCGGGGCCCCGACGGGGAGGTCGAGGTGCGGGCCGCGCTGACGGTGGGCGCGGACGGCCGGTTCAGCAAGGTGCGTCAGATGGCGGGCCTGCCGTTCGAGAAGATCCCGCTGGAGCGGGACTTCGTCTGGTTCAAGGTGCCGGTGCCCGAGGCCTGGGACCCGCACACCTACCGGGTACGGATCCGGGGGAACCGGCACGGCCTGTTCATCCCCACCGTGCCCGACCTGGTACGGGTCGGCTTCAACATCCCCAAGGGCGGCCTGCGCGAGATGCGGGGGCAGGGCCTGCCCGCGCTGTACGAGCGGATCGACGAGCTGGCCCCCGAGATCTCCCGGGAGGTGCGGGAGTCCGTCACCAGCTGGTCCGACACCTCCATGCTGGACATCTTCACCACGGTCGTGTCCCGCTGGTCCATGCCCGGCCTGGTACTGATCGGCGACGCGGCGCACACGCTGACGCCGGTGCTCGGACAGGGCGTGAACCACGCCATCACCGACGCCGTGATGCTCGCGCCCCTGGTGGCTCCCGTCCTGCGGGGCTCCGGTGACCACCGGTCGGCGCTGCTCAGGGCCACCGAGCGTTTCCAGCACGAGCGGGAGCCGGCCGTGGCCCGCTCCCGTGACCTGCAGTTGCGCCAGGAACGCGCGTTCGCGCTCTCCGGCACCGTGCCGGTGGCGCTGCGGGGGCTCGCCTACCGACTGGTGAGCTCCAACGACGCCCTGAAGCGGCGGATCGTCGCGGGCATCTACTACCCGCTCCAGGAAGCGCACCGCACCGGCCGCACCGTGGTGCGGGTGGCGCCCACCGTGCCCGCCGCCCGTCTCGGCGCCGACCCGTCCGACGTCTGACCCCGCGGCCTGCCCGGCCGCCCCACGCCACCCGACTCCGACGCGCTACGAAGAGGACTCACGACCATGACCGCACAGCCCGAGACAGCACCCGACACGGCTCCCACGCACTCCGCCCCCGACGACGAGACGGTACGTCCCTACCCCTTCGAACGGCCGTCCGCGATGCAGGCCTGCCCGGTGTACAAGGACCTGCGGGAGACCTGCCCCGTGTCCAAGGTGCGGATGCCCAGCGGCGACCAGGCCTTCCTGGTCACCACGTACGACGAGGTCCGCACCGTCCTGTCGGACCAGCGGTTCAGCCGGGCCGCCACGCTGGAGGACGGCGCCCCCCGGCTGGCGGCCGCCCCGCAGAAGTTCAAGAGCCTGCTCAACATGGACCCGCCGGAGCACTCCCGGGTGCGCAAGCTGGTCTCCCGGGAGTTCACCGCCCGCCGGGTCACGGCACTGCGCCCGCGGATCCAGGAGCACACGGACGCGCTGCTGGACGCGATGGCCGAGCAGGAGGGCCCGCTGGACCTCATCCCGGCCCTGGCCTTCCCGCTTCCGGTGATCGTGATCTGCGAGCTGCTCGGCGTGCCCTTCGACGACCGGGAGAAGTTCGCCGCCTGGGCGAGCGCCTTCCTGGCCACCACCTCGCGGACCAAGGAGGAGATGCTGGAGGCCCAGATCGGTCTGTTCACGTACCTCTCCGAACTCGTCGAGGCCAAGCGCGAGAACCCCGGTGAGGACCTGCTCTCGGCCCTGGTCCAGATCCACGACGAGGACGGTGACCGGCTCAGCCACGAGGAGCTGATCTTCCTGGGCATCAGCCTGCTGGTGGCCGGCCACGAGACGACGGTCAACCAGATCGCGAACAGCGTGGTCGCGCTGCTCACCCACCCCGAACAACTGGCCGCCCTGCGCGCCGATCCGGAGCTGATCGGCAACGCCATGGAGGAGATGCTGCGCGCCTACCCGCCCGGCGACGAGGCCCTGCTCCGGATCGCCACGGAGGACGTCGAGCTCGGCGGTGTGCTGATTCCGGCGGGCAGCGCCGTGCTGCCGGGCCTGGCGTCGGCCAACCGGGACGCGAGCCAGTTCAGCGACCCGGACGGCCTCGACTTCCACCGGCCGACGAACCCGCACTTCGCCTTCAGCCACGGCCCGCACTACTGCATCGGCTCCGGCCTCGCCCGTCTGGAGCTCCAGATAGCGATCGGCACGCTCATCGAGCGCTTCCCGACACTCCAGCTGGCGGTGGCGCCGGAGGAGCTGCCCCGTCCGTCCGGGATGCTCGTCCACGGCATCACCGCGTTGCCCGTCACCTGGTGACGGAACCTCCTACGACTCCTTCTCCACGCGGTACGCAGCTCCCCGGGCGGGGCCGGTCCTCCGGCCCCGCCCGGGGCGTTCGTGCGGGCGGTGTACCACGCGTACCCGCCATGGGGCGGACGAGTGGTCCGCCGTCCGCACGAGTGGTCTGCGGGCCGGACGCGGACGCACGTGGGCCCCGGCCTGATCAGGCCGGGGCCCACGTGCGGCGAGCCGGAGGGTGCCGGGCGGAGCGCGTCAGGTCCGCTCGCGTACGGCCGCGGAACGCGCCCGTACGACGAAGACGAAGGCGACCGCCGCTCCCAGTGCGGGCGGCACCGCGGCCAGCAGCAGGATCTCGCGGCCCGGGACGTCCAGGGCGAGGAGCCCGCCACCGACCGCCGGACCGACGATGGAGCCGGTGCGGCCGAGCGCGGCGGCGTAGGCGACACCGGTCGTGCGGGTCGCGGTGGGGTACAGGGTCACCGCGAGGGCCGTCTGGCCGAGCACGCCCGCGACGATGCCGGCACCGGCCGCGGCCAGCATCACCAGCAACGCCGCGCGGCCGGTGTCCGCCCACGCCGTCGCGACGAGGAACACGACGGCCGCCAGCGCCATCACGGTCAGGGCGCGCGGCGTACCGAGCCGTGCGCACAGGGGAACCATCACCAGACCCCCGATCACCCCGCCCACGGCGATCATCGACGTGCCCACCGGCGCCTGCTCGGGAGTGAAGCCGTATCCCCGGGCGAGCAGGGTCGGCAGCCAGGTGAGGAGGC
Organism: Streptomyces bottropensis ATCC 25435; assembly: GCF_000383595.1. Classification (NCBI taxonomy): domain Bacteria; kingdom Bacillati; phylum Actinomycetota; class Actinomycetes; order Kitasatosporales; family Streptomycetaceae; genus Streptomyces; species Streptomyces bottropensis. The sequence goes on from NZ_KB911581.1 coordinate 7,137,748, forward strand.
CGTAGTTCGTCGTGTACATCAGCAGGGCGAAGCACCACAGCAGGACCGTCTGCACGGCGGTGCCCGGCTCGAACAGCCGGCGTACGGAGGGGTCCGCCGCCTCCGCGCGCGGTACGGAGGAGGCGGGGGTACCGGGCAGTCCCCGCACCAGCAGCGGCACCATCAGCGCGGGCAGCACGGCGCCGGCCCAGAACACGGAGGTCCATCCGAACGCGGTGATCAGGGGCGTGCTGACGAGGCCGCCGGCGACGGCGCCGACGGCGATCGCGAGGACGACCCCGACGCTGGCGGACTCCCGCCGCGCGGGGGGCACGTGGTCCGCGGTGAGGGAGACGCACGCGGGCAGCACGATGCCGAGACCGAGCGCGGTCACCAGGCGCGCCACGCCCAGCGTCGTCACCGAGTCCACGGGCACGGTCAGTGCCGACCCCGCCGCGAACACCAGGGTCCCGGTGACGATCAGGGGTTTGCGCCCGAAGCGCGCGGCGGCACGCGCGGAGCACAGGTAACCGATCACCACACCGAGGTTCGTGGCGACGAGCGCCGGGGTGAACGCCGATTCGTCCAGGTTCCACTCCCGCGCCAGCGTCGGGACGACGAAGCCGAGCGACGCCGTGTCGAATCCGTCGAGAAAGATGGTCAGGAAGGCGAGGACGACGACGCGCCGACTCCCCGTCCCGACACCTCCCTCGGCCGTCGCGTCCGCCGGACGCTCGTGAGTCGTGGTCATCTGCTCTCACCTTGGGTTCACGGGCGCGGGCCCGCGCCCTGGTGTGCGGGGTGTGCGGTCGGAAGGGGGCGGACGACCGCCGCCGGAACCGAGGCGGTTCCGGCGGCGGTCAGGCCCGGTGTCCGGAGCCTGCGGGCTCCGGACACCGTCGGACCCCTGCCGAGGGGATGGATGTCATGTGGCGGTGACGCAGCAGGCTGTCGGCCGCGCCGCCCTCCACGCGGGAGACGGCGGCCAGCCACTCGCTCAGGGCGGTGCGGCCCAGCAGGGACCGCAGCCTTTCGTCGGCACCCGGCTCAGACACGGCCCGCGGCCTGCTCGCGCAGGGCGGACACCACGCGCCACAGCGAGGCGGGGGTGGCGAAGGTGTCGGCCATCAGCTCGGAGTCCGGGACGGCGATGCCGTACGTCTCCTCCACCCGGACCAGGACCTCCACCATCGCGAGCGAGTCCAGGCCCGCCGCCTTGAGGCTGGTGTCGGGCTTCAGCTCGCCCTGGGCGGCGAGCCGGGGCAGGGCCTCCTGGAGCAGTGCCGCGTACGTCGGGTCCCAGGGCGCGGCCGGTTCGTCGGCCGTGCCGGCGGGCGTCGTCCCCGTGGTCGTCTCGGTCATGGCGGTGATGTCCTCCGTACGTGATGCGGTGAGGGGGGAGACGGTGTGGCGCCGCAGGGCCAGGCGGCTGGCGGAGACGGTCTCGGCGCCGTCCACGACGAGTTCGGCGGGCGCCGGGTGGCCGAGGAAGCCGAGCAGGCTCGCGGACAGTCCGTAGGCGCCCACGTTGGGGAAGGCCAGCAGGTCGCCCGGGCGCAGCCCCGGCAGGTCCGCCGCGCGGGCGAGGATGTCCGCGGGGGTGCACAGCGGACCGGCGAGGGTGACCAGGGCGGGTTCCCGGTCACCGGCCTCGTGCGCCGCCGGGCCGGGGCCCGACAGCGGCTGGGCGGACAGGGGCAGCAGACGGCCCAGGCCCGACAGGCCACCCAGGTGGTTGATGCCGGAGTCGAGCACCGCGTAGGTGTTGCCGCGGCTGTTCTTCACGTCGGTGACGGTGCTCACCAGCCGGCCGCTGTCGCCGACCAGATAGCGGCCGGACTCGAAGGCGACCACCGGTTCGCCGTCGCGCCAGCCCGGCAGACTCTCGTCGAGCACGGCGGACAGTGCCGACCGCAGACCGGGGTACGCGGGCCGCTCACCGGGGGTCGCGTACGGGGCGGCGAAGCCGCCGCCGAGGTCCAGCAGGTGCAGCGGGATGCCGAGTTCGTCCCGGAGGCGGGCGGCGGTACGCACGCTCTGGGCCAGTTCGGCGAGGAGGCCGTCCTCGTCCCGGGCGTTGGTGAGCGGGAAGAAGTGCATGCCGATGATCCGGACGCCCTTCACCAGGAGCCGGGCCCCGTGCTCGGTCAGATCGTCGAGGTCGAACCCGAACTGGGACGGGCCCCCGGTCATCCGCAGGCCGCCCTGGCCCGGCGCCCCGGCCGCGTTGATCCGCAGCACACAGTCCGCGGTGACGCCCCGGGCGTCCGCGGCGGCGCCGATCCGGTCCAGATCGCCGAAGGACTCGGCGGAGAAGGTGCGCATCCCCGCCGCGATCGCCTCCTCCAGCTCGGCCGGGACCTTGCCGGGGCCGGAGTACATCAGTTCCGCCGCCGGATGACCCGCTTCGAGGGCCGCGGCCAGTTCGCCGCGTGAGGTCACCTCGGCGCGGGCGCCGCCCCGGCGCAGCTCGGCGACGAGATCGGGGTGCGAATTGGCCTTCAGCGAGTAGTAGACGCGGGACGGCTGGGGCAGGGCCGCCCGCAGGTCCTCCAGCGCGGTGCGCACCCGGGCCAGGTCGTAGACGTACAGGGGGCTGCCGTACTGCTCGACGAGGCGGCGGACCGTCAGGTCGTCGCCGGGGGGCCCGGTGCGGTCGCGGTCAGTGGACATAGGTGCCCTCCAAGAGCCGCCGGCGCAGCTCCTTGCGGTCGGTCTTGCCGTTGGGGGTGAGCGGAAGGGCGTCCAGCACATGGCAGACGTCCGGCACCTTGGCGGCTTCGAGGCGGTCCCCCAGCCGGGCCAGCACCTGCTCCCCCTTCACGTCGGAGGTCTCGCCGACGACGAAGAGGACCATGTCGCGGTCGTCCTCCGGCACGAGCAGCGCCGCTTCCCGCACGCCGTCGATGTCGAGCACGGCGGCCTCGATCTCGACGGAGGTCATCCGCGAGCCGCGCCGCTTGAACAGGTCGTCCCGGCGGCCCTGGAAGTAGACGTGCCCGTCCTCGTCGAGGCGGCCGTAGTCACCGGTGTGCAGGGTGACCGGGCCGCCGTCCGCGCCCGGCCGGAACCGCAGGGCGGTCTGCTCGGGGGAACGCCAGTAGCCGGCCATCAGGTGCGGGCCGCGCACCACGATCTCGCCGGTCTCCCCCGTCGGGAGCGGCCGTCCGTCGTCGTCGACGACGAGCACCTCGGTGCCGGGCAGCGCGGGCCCCACCGAGCCGGGGCGGGCGAGATCGCCGTCGGGTTCGAGGATGGTGATCCGCTTGCACTCGGTGGTGCCGTACATGGGCGCCACCGACGCGCCGGGGAACGTCTCCCGCAGCGTGGCGATGAGCGGGGCGTTGAGGGCGGCCCCGGTGTTGGTGAACAGGCGGATCCGGGTGGGCCGCTGGTCGCGGGAGGCGAGTTTGACGAGCAGTTCGCCCAGGGACGGCACGAGGGGCAGGACGGTCGCCCCGTGGTCCCGGGCGAAACCGAGCAGCCGGGCGTGGTCGGCGGGGCCCGACAGCAGCAGTTCGGCGCCCGCCAGCGCGCTGAGGAAGACCTGGTAGAGGCCGTAGTCGAAGGAGAGCGGGACGGCGGTGAGCACGACGTCGTCGGGCCGGTAGTCCAGCCGTGCCGCGATGGCGCGGGCGGCGAACGCCACGGGCCCGTGCGGGCAGGCCACCCCCTTGGGCGCCGCGGTGCTGCCCGAGGTGTAGATGAGCAGGGCGAGCCGGTCGGCGGGCACCTCGGTCTGGGTACGGGCGGCCGGGTCGGCCGGACCGGACAGGTCCAGCTCGGAGGCGACCGCGACCGGCACCCCGGACGGCCAGCTCAGTCCGTCGGCACCGTCGCGCTCGGCGTCCTCGACGACGATCAGCGAGGGCTCGGAGTCGGCGAGCACCGACTGGAGGTGGAAGGCCTTCATGCCGGGGTTGATGGGCACCAGGACGGCACCGTGCCGCCAGGTCCCGTACAGCAGGGCGGTGAACTCGCGGCTGCTGCCGACGCGGGCCAGCACCCGGTCGCCGGGCTTGATGCCGTGGCCGTCCAGGAGCCGGGCGAAGGAGTCGGCGGCGGCGTCGAGTTCGGCGTAGGTCCACATGCCGTAGCGGTCCCGCACGGCGGGGGCGTCGGGGTGCCGGGCGGCGGCGGCCGTCAGGAACACCTCGGCGGCGTTGTCGACCCGGGGGGCGGTCGCGGTCCCGACGGCGTCGTCGATCAGGGCCGAGGCGGGAAAGGACGTCAGTGTGCTGGTCACGACCGCGCCTCCTCGTCGTGCGCGGCGGGGTTCTGCCAGGCGGGTTCCTCGGTGATCTCCAGCACGGCGCAGGTGGAGGTGAACCCCGATCCGGCGCCGATCAGCAGGACCGTGTCGCCGACCCGCAGCAGCCCGCGCTCGGCGAGGTCGTTGAGCCCCGCGAACTGGTCGCCCGCGCCCAGGTGTCCGCTGCGCCGGGCGAACTCCCAGCTGGTGCGGTCCTCCGCCAGCCCCAGGACGGTGCCGGCCTGCCACTCCATCTTGCTGCGGCCGCTGGCCGGGATCACGGCCCAGGTGATGTCCTCGCGCTCCTTGCCGGCGTCGGCCAGCGCCGCGTCGACGGCGGCCACCGCCACGCCCACCAGACGCTGGGTGGCCTCGCGCAGGTTGCCGTGGTGCTGGAGGTAGTGTCCGAGCCGCTCGGCGAGCCCGAGCGGCTTCTCGTCGGGCAGCGGGGTGAACCCGGGGCCGCGGGTGACCACTTCCAGCGAGTTGTCGGCCCGGGTGGCCGTCGACAGCAGCTTGGCGAATCCGCTCTGGTTGGAGAGCAGCAGCGCGGTGCCGCCGTCGCCGTAGACGATCCCGGCCTCGTCGCGCCAGCGGTCGATCAGCGGTTCGCCGAAGCGGTCCGCGGTGGTGAGCATCGCGGCGGTGGCACCGGGCGTGGTGGCCAGGTGGCGGGCGGCCAGTTCCATGGCGCCCGTCCCGGCGTTGCACTCCTGCTTGAGTTCGAACGCGGGGACGTCCCTGCCGAGCGCCTTGTCCGCGACGTACGAGGCCACCGGCCACAGGGTCTGCCCCTGGAACCAGACGTAGCTGTGCAGCAGCAGGCTCACGGTCTCCGGGTCAAGCCCGGAGCGCTTGAGTGCCGTGGTGGCCGCCTGCACGGCCATGTCGGGCGGCGCGACGTCCTCGTCGGCCACCCGGATGGACAGCAGGGCGTCGGCCTCGAACTGCTCGGGGTCGTACCTGCCCGCTTCCACAGCCGCACGTGTCGGATACGGCTCCGGGAGCCAGGATCCCGTGGCCGCCACGTAAACGCTTTCCCAGCGCATGGTCCTCCCATCATCGGTGGCTGATCTCTCGGCGTCGTGTCGTGTCAGGAGATGAGCCCTCAGGCGGATCGTGCGGGTGACGGCTTTGGCCCGGCTAAAGAGAAGGGACCGCCGGGGTCCCTTGGCGTGCGGGCGCAAGTGCGGCTTCAGCGACCCCGCCCAGGCTCGGGGCGCGTGACGTTCGGAACGCCGCGTTCAGGCCGCCGAAAGGAGCCGGCACATGTACAGGACCGAGGGGGACGGCCCACACCCCAGGCGGTGGTGGATGCTCGGGATACTGTCCCTGGCGTTGTTCGCCATCGTGCTGAACAACGGGCTGCTCAATGTGGCGATACCGGTGCTGATGCGCGAGCTGGGCGCGGACATCGGGCAGGCCCAGTGGATCGTCGACAGCTACGCCCTGGCCTTCGGCGGCGCCCTGCTGACCGCGGGGGCGGTGGCCGACCGGTTCGGCCGCAAGCGGGCCACGCTCGGCGGCGCGGCGGTCTTCGGGGCCGGATCCCTGATCGCGCTCGGCGCGGACTCCCCCGGCCAGCTGATGACGGCACGGGTCGTGATGGGCCTGGGCGCCGCCTTCATCATGCCCGGCACGCTCGCCCTCATCGTCGACGTCTTCCCGGAGAGCGAGCGGGCCCGGGCGATCGGGGTGTGGAGCGGGGTCTCCGCCCTGGGGGTCGCCGCCGGCCCGGTGGCCGGCGGTGCCCTGGTCGGCCACTTCTGGTGGGGGTCGATCTTCCTGGTCAACCTGGTACCGGTGGCCGTGGTCCTGGTCGGCGGAGCGCTGCTGCTGCGCGAGTCCGCCGACCGGGCGCCGCGGCCACCCGACCCGGTCGGCGCGCTGCTCGGCACCGCCGCCGTGGCGGGGCTGGTGTTCGGCGTCATCCAGACCTCGGGGCACGCGCTCGCCTCGCTGCCCGTGGCCGGCGGACTGGCCGTGGCCGCGGCGGCGGGCACCGTGTTCGTGGTGTGGGAGCGGCGGCACCCGCATCCGCTGCTCGACACGGACCTGCTGCGCCGGCCGGCGTTCATCGGGGCGAGCGCGAGCATTCTGCTCCTGATGCTGGGGCTGGCGGGCACCCTGTTCGTGCTCACCCAGCGGCTTCAGTTCGTGCTGGGTTACACCCCGTTGCGCTCGGGGCTGTCCGTGATGCCGGTGGCTCTCGCGGTGCTGCTGGGCACGCTGTTGTGTCCGGCGCTGGACCGGCGGGCCGGGGCGCGGGGCTGTGTGGCCGTGGGCCTGTCGGCCGCCGCGTGCGGTGTGCTGGTGCTGGGGCAGTGGGGCGAGGGGTATCCGCCGGTGTTCGCGGGTCTGGTGCTCATCGGAGTGGGCTTCGGCCTGTCCATGGCCCCCACCACCCACGTGGTGATGTCCCTGGTGCCCCCGGAGCGGTCGGGGTCCACCGCCTCCCTGGACATGACCATGCAGGAGCTGGGCACCGCCCTGGGGGTGGCCGTGGTGGGCAGCGTGCTCGCCGGCCGTTACGCCGACGCCCTGGCGGGCGCGCCCGGGACCGTGGGCGAGACCCTGCGCGCGGCCGAGCGGACCGGGGGCGAGGCCGGGCACGTCCTGGCCGCCGCCGCCCGCCGGGCCTTCGACGACGCGTCGGCGGCGGGGCTCGGTGTCGCGGCGGCGGCCGTCGCCTGCGGAGCGGTGGTCGCCGCGCTGCTGCTGCCGGGACGGGCGGGTGCCGAGGCGGCCGTCGCGCCTTCGACCGCCGGCCCCCGTGAGACCGAACCGTCCCCTGCCCACCAGGGCTCCGCCCGCCCCCGAGCCTGAGCGCGTGCCGTACCCGTACGGCCGTGACGGCGACCGCTTCAGCGATTCTCCAGCGGCGGGGGCGACGCTGGAGACCTGGTCGTCCCGTGCCCCGTTCGCGTGGCGCCGGCACCACGAACAGCATGAGGAGATTCACCAGATGACCGTTCAGCAAAGCTCGTTCCTGGGCAGAGCCCTGTATGTCGGCCCGTCACTGCGGACCCTGCACGAGCAGTACGCCAAGCACGGGACCGTCGACGCCGGTGCGCCCGTACTCGCATCCTGCGAAGTCACTGTCCGAGCCCCGTCGTCGGAGGTGTGGGAACTGCTGGCCGACATCGCTCGATGGCCCTCCTGGGTACCGGGGGTCCGGGAGGCGCGCCCGGGCGGCGAACCCGCGCCGGACGTGCCGTTCCGCTGGGTGCTGAACGGAATGCGCGTCAAGTCCACGCTGGCCGTGGTCCAGCCCGGCTCCGAGCTGTCGTGGACCGGCACGCTCGCCGGGACCCGCGGAGTGCATCGCTTCCTGCTGGAGCCGGCGCACGGCGGCACCCTGGTGCGGTCCGAGGAGTCGATCGGCGGTCCGCTGGCGGGCCTCCTCTACAGCAGCGACAAACTGCGGGCCGTCCTGGCCGACTGGACCGCGGCCCTCAAGTCCCAGGCGGAGAAGGCGGGATCGACTCGATGACCATCGCGCTGGCCTACAACCCGTTCTTCCTCGCCCTGCGGTTCCTGCTGGAGGTGTTCGCGCTGGGCTGCTACGCCGTGTGGGGCTGGCGCGCGGTCCCGGGGCCGCTGCGTTTCGTCGCCGCGATCGCCGTCCCCGTGGCGATGGCGATGCTGTGGGGCAACTTCGCCACCGCCGGCGACGAGGCCCGCTCGGGTGAGACCACCTTCGACACCCCCGGTCCGCTGCGGCTGCTGCTGGAGCTCGCCGTGCTCGGCGGGGCCTGGGCCGCGCTGCGGCACATCGGAGCCCTGCAGGTGGCCAAGTACTACCTGATCGTGCTGGTGGTCTACCACGTCTGCGCGTACGACAGGATCTGGTGGCTGCTGCGGCACTGACCGGGTCGCACGAGGGCCCGGCGCACCCGGCCGCTCCTCGCCCACGTCGGCGGGCCGTCCGCTCCGATCCCGGAGCGGACGGCCCGTCGGTCGCGTGCGCGGTGCGTCAGACGCCGACCGTCTGAGGGGTCTCCGCGAAGTCGCGGCCGCCCACACCGGTGCGGTGGACGGTCTCGTAGCGTCGCAGCGCCTCGGAGAGCCGGTCGAGGAAGGCGCTCTCCTGTTCCCTGATGTAGAAGTGGCCGCCCGGAATCACGACGGTCTCGCAGCCCTCGGTGGAGTACAGGGACCACTCCCGTACCTCCGGGACGGTCACCAGGCGGTCGTCGGCGCCGGCGAAGGTGTGCAGCGGAATCGGCAGCGGGGTACGGTCCACACTCCCGGCGCCCTCGCAGAGCATCAGATCGCCCCTGACGACGGGCAGCAGCGCCGCCAGCCACTCGGGCCGGTCCAGCAGCACCCTCGGCAGACCCCCCAACGCGGCCAGCCCGCGCATGAGTTCCGCGTCGTCCGCCACGTAGCCGTGGGTGAGGGGCGGGGCGGGCAGGTGCGGGGCGCGGTGGGCCCCGAGGAGGAGCGCGAGGGGGAGCCGTTCGCCGCGGGCCCGGCGGTGCTGGGCCAGGGCGAAGGCGACGAGCGCCCCCATGCTGTGCCCGAACAGCACGTGCGGGTGGTCGAGTTCCTCGCCGAGCTCCCGGTCCAGGTCCGCCACGAGCGCGGGGAGATCGGTGAAGCGCGGCTCCGTCATCCGGCCCTCACGGCCCGGCAGCTGCACCGGCAGCACCTCGACCCCGGTTCCCAGCCGGCGCTGCCACCCGGCGTAGGCGGAGGCGCCCCCGCCCGCGTAGGGGAAGCAGAACATGCGCAGGCGACCGTCGTGGCGTGGACCACCGCGTCTCAGATATCGCGTCATAGTGACCGGAACTCCTCTCGTTGCGCGGTGGCCACCAGGTGGCCGGTACCCGCCGTACCCACAGCGTCGGGAGCGGCGCTTAAGGGCCGCCAAACGCCCAGGGAGCGGAGAGGAACGCTCCAGGCCCGCCTCGGGGAGGCGGGGCTCAGACGGAGGCGGGTGTCAGAGGTACGGCGCGCAGTCCGTCGCCGGCGGACACGGCCGGATCCGGTGACTCCAGGACGGGGTCGGCCCGCAGGATCGCCTGGTGCAGCCGCTGCAGCCGCGTCGACGGCTCCAGCGCGAGTTCCCGGATCAGGCACTGGCGCAGCCGCTGGTAGATGCCGAGGGCGTGGGAGGGCCTGCCGGAGCGGTAGAGCGCGAGCATCAGCTGCGCGTGCACGGTCTCGTGCAGCGGGTGCTGGGCGGCCAGCGCGGTCAGCTCCCCGAGCAGCGCGGCGTGCCGGCCGAGCCGCATGTCGGCTTCGATCCTGGCGTCCAGCGCGCCCAGTCTGGTCTCCTCCAGCCGTACGGTCTCCACCTCCAGCGCCCGGCCGATCTGCACATCGGCCAGGGCGGGCCCCCGCCACAGCGCCAGCGCCTGGTGCAGCAGCGCGGACGCCTCCCGGGCGGCGCCCTCGCGCAGCGCCGTCTGCCCGGCCACGGACAGCCGCTGGAACTGCGTGGCGTCGTCGGGCCCGGCCACGTCCAGGGCGTAGCCGCCGTAGCGCGTGCACAGGATGTCCTTCGGCCCGCGTACCGCGGTCGGGCCCAGCACCGTGCCCAGCCTGCGGCGCAGTTGCCGTATATAGGTCTGGAGGGTGGCGGGCGCGGTGCGCGGCGGGGCGTCCCCCCAGAGTTCGTCGAGCAGGGTGGACACGGTCACGACCTGGCCCGCGTGCAGGGCCAGCAGGGCGAGCACCTGACGGGGCTTGGCCGCGCTGGGCACCACGGACGTGTGGTCGAGATGGGCGACGAGCGGCCCCAGGACCCGGATCTCCATATGTGGACTCCCTCCAGCCAAAACCGCTCGGGATGCGTTTCGGGGCTCTCCACAGTGGCATGACGGCCCGTGCCGTCCCAGTGATCGCTTCATCGCTCACGCGTGAATTACCGAGGAGGTGACCCATGACGGATTCACACGTGAGGCATGAGCGGAACACTGTCGGTGACGACCCCCGTCCCCGAAGAATCCTGTCTGCCGGTCCGACCACGGCGACGTCCGATCCACCACACACAGGTTCAACGGAGGGCAACGTGCACGAAGGCGTTATTTCCACTCTCGACGGTGCGTGCGACATGGACCAGACCGTAGGTCTCGACCGGACCCCCGCCCAGGAACTGCGGTTCATGGAGCTGGTCGCACAGGCGTGGCTGGAGCCCGAGCTTTCGCGCCGCTACCAGGTGGACGCCCGTTCGGTGCTCGACGAGTTCGGCATCACGCTGGCCCAGGGACAGCAGCCCCCCGCGCTGCCCGAGAACCCGGCGTGCGAGCTGACCATCGAGGAACTCTCGCGGCCGGCGAGCGCCCACGCGTTCCTCTGCTTCTGCCTGGCGCCCGACAACCCGACCCCGGCCCGCCAGTACACGAGCGCGGGGGCCGGGAGCCGGGCGGTCCTGCGGTGACCGCCCTCTACGGGGAGCGTCCGGCACAGGCGCCGAGAACGCACGACCGGCGGCTCGTGGGATTCCGCAGCCATCTCAGAGCGGAGGTCGTCGCCGACGACGCGGCCTATCTGCTGTCCGACCGGGGGGTGACCGCTCTGCAGGGCGATCACATAGAGGCTCTGGTGCCCCTGCTGGACGGCACCAGGGACCTGACGTCCGTGCTGCGGGACGCGGCCCCCGAGATTCCTCCCGAGCGGGTGGGGCGCCTGATCGGGCGGCTCGCGCAGGCCGGTCTCGTGGGGTACTCGGCACCGGCTTCGGCCGGCGGCTGCGACGACCCGACGCGGCCCGCCCACGCGTACTGGGAGCTGGCCGGGCTGGACGGCACGGCGGCCCTCGGGCGGGTGGCCGCCGCTCCGCTGGACGTCCTGACGGTGGGCGGCGCGAACGCCGAGGGAGTGGTGGAGGCGTGCCGGGCCGCGGGACTGGCGATCTCCGGTGACGGCCACGGTGCGCACCATGTGGTCGGGGACGACGCCACCCGGCTGTCCCTCGTCGTCTGCGACGACTACCTGAACCCCGAGCTGCGCGAGATCGACGCCCTGCACCGGGCCACGGGGCGGTCCTGGCTGCTGGCCAGGCCCGGTGCCTCCACCGCGTGGGTCGGCCCGGTGTTCCGGCCGGGCGCCGGCCCCTGCTGGTCCTGCCTGGCCCACCGGCTGCGCGGCCACCGGCTGTGCGAGGCCCCGGTGCGGCGGGCGCTCGGTCTGACCGGGCCGGTGCCCCGGCCAGCCGCCCAGGTGCCGCCGACCGCCGCCGCGGCCGCGCAGCTCACCGCGCTGGAGACGGCGAAGTGGCTGGCCGGTTACCGCTATCCGGGCCAGTCGGCGGTCCTGACCCTGGACACCCTCGCCCTGACGACCCGTCATCACGAGCTGCGGCGCCGCCCCCAGTGCCCGGACTGCGGCGACCCCGGCCTCGTCGCGCGGCAGGTGCGGCAGCCGGTGACGCTCGCCTCCCGGCCCAAGGCGCCGCGCGCCGGAGGGGGGCATCGGGCGCACTCCCCGCAGGAGGTCCGCGACCGCTACCAGCACCTGGTCAGCCCGGTGACCGGGGTGATCGAGGAGATACGCCGGGACCCGCGGGCCCCGGAAGGTCTGCACTGCTACCTGGCGGGCCGCAACGCCGCGCTGGGCGGGACCGACCTGGCACGGCTGCGGGCCGGTCTGCGTCAGCTCAGCGGCGGCAAGGGCGCCACCGCGCTGGACGCCGAGGTGAGCGCCATGTGCGAGGCGCTGGAGCGGTACAGCGGTACCCTCCAGGGGGACGAGCCGCGCGTGCGGGACAGCCTGCGCGGTCTGGGGGACGCGGCCGTCTCCCCGGACGCCTGCCAGTTGTTCGCCGCCCGGCAGTTCCGTGACCGCGAGCGGTGGAACGCCCTGCACGGCGCGTTCCAGTACGTTCCCGAACCCTTCGACGACCGGGCTCCGGTCGACTGGACCCCGGTGTGGTCCCTCACCGAGGGCCGGCAGCGGCTGCTGCCCACCGGCATGCTGTACTTCCCGGGCTCGCTGGACGGGGCCTGCCCGCCGGTCGCGGGGCGTCGCTCGCTGCGCGCCGACTCCAACGGCAACGCCGCGGGCAGCAGTCCCGAGGACGCGATCCTGCACGGCTTCCTGGAACTCGTCGAGCGGGACGCCGTGGCCCTGTGGTGGTACAACCGCACCCGTCAGCCGGGCGTACGGCTGGACGGCCCGGGCGGTTTCGGTGACGGCTGGAGCGAGGAACTGCTCGACGTGTACCGGCACATGAACCGTGAGGTGTGGGCACTGGACCTCACCTCCGACCTGGGTATTCCGGTGTTCGCGGCCCTCTCGCGGCGCACCGACAAGCCCGCCGAGGACATCATGTTCGGGTTCGGCGCGCACTTCGACCCGGCCGTCGCGCTGCGCCGCGCCCTGACCGAGATGAACCAGTTACTCCCCGCGGTCATCGGCGCCGGGCCCGACGGCACGGGCTACGGCTCGACGGACCCCGAGCCGCTCGGCTGGTGGTGGGGGGCGACCGTCGCCACCCAGCCCTACCTGCTGCCCGACCCCGCGCAACCGGCGCGCGGCCCGGCCGACTTCGTCTTCCGCGACCGTCCGGACCTGCGGGAGGACGTCGAGGACGTGGTGGAGCTGCTGCGCGGGCACGGCATGGATCTGCTGGTGCTCGACCAGACCAGGCCCGACCTCGGGATTCCGGTCATGAAGGTCGTCGTACCGGGGCTGCGCCACTTCTGGGCCCGGTACGCGCCGGGCCGGCTGTTCGACGTACCGGTGCGGTTGGGCCGACTGGCCGCGCCGACCCCGTACGAGGACCTGAACCCCGTCCCTCTGTTCGTCTGACTGTTCGTCCGGAACGGCGCCCCACCGCCGTTCCCGTCCCTCAGGAGCCCCCGATGTCCGCCGAAAGGCCGTTCAGCTCAGCCGCGACGACGCGGAGCGACAGGCGCTGTGTCGCCCTGTGGTCGCTCCGCGAGGACGTTCTGGTGGACATGGGGGGTGCGGACGGTTCCGTGGTGCTCTCCGGGCGGTGGGGGGAGTCCCGGCTGCTCCGGGCGGGCCCGCTGGTGCGCGAGGCCCTGCGGCGGATGAGTCTCGGCCCGATCTCGCTGGCCAACGTGGTGGCCGAGATGGCCGCCGAAGGCACCGTGCGCCCCTCCTCCCCCGGGGGGCGCACGGCCGGCGCCGCGGACGAGCAGGCCGAGATACTGATGCTGCTGCACCGGTTGCGGCACCTGGTGGTGCGCTCGCTGATGCTGGAGGACGCCGAGCAGCCGCTGCTGTCGGTGGTCCCGATCGTGCAGTCCGCGCGGTACCGGCCGGACACCGTCGACCGGGACCGTCCGGTGCGGCTGTCCCGCTTCGCGTTCCTGCGCAGCGAGGGCGAGGGCTTCGTCCTGGAGAGCCCCGTGTCGCTGTACCGGGTCGTGGTGCACGGTCCGGAGGCCGCCTGGGTGATCGGGATGCTCGGCCGCGCGCACACCGTCGACGAGATCACGGCGGCCGTCCCCCTGCCCGCCCCGGCGGTCGCGGAGATCATCGCCTATCTGCTGGGGACCGGCATGCTCCTCGCCTCCGAGCGGGTGCCCGCCGAGGGAGACCTCCCGAGCCGGGCGGGCGCGGACGAGGACGGCAGAGGCGGCGGCGCCGTCCCGACGTTCGCGGAGGACCAGGACCCGGCGCTGCTGTCGTGGGGCGCCGTCGACCTGCTCTTCCACAGCCGCTCCACCCTCGGCCGGCACGACGCGGACTTCGGCGCCACCTATCCGCTCGCCGACCGCCTGCCCCCCGCCCCGGCCGTCAAGCCGCTGCCGGACGGACCGCGCTTCTTGCTGCCCCGGCCCTGTCTGAGCGAGGTGGCGGCCGCGGATCCGCCGCTCACCACCGTGGTGGAGGAGCGGCACAGCATCCGGTCCTACGGCTCGGAGCCGCTCACCGCCGCCGTCCTGGGCGAGTTCCTGTACCGGGCCCTGCGGGTCCGCGGCCTGCACGAGCAGCCCGGCGAGGGCCGGCACGCGGAGGGGTACACCGACCGGCCGTATCCCAGCGGCGGCCGCGCCTACGAGCTCGAGTTCTACCTCACCGTCCGGGACTGCGCCGGCATCCCCTCGGGCACCCACTACTACGCGCCGCTGGAGCACTGCCTGGTGCACCTCGGCGAGGGCGCGACGGACGCGGCGACGGTTGAACTGCTCGCGGAGGCGCAGATCAGCGCCGGGCTGGACGCACCGCCCCCCGTGGTCATCACCATCACCTCGCGCATCCACCGGCTGTCGTGGAAGTACAGCGGCCTCCCCTACTCCCTGACGCTGAAGCACGTCGGCGCGGTGATCCAGAACCTGTATCTGATCGGGACCGCGATGGGGCTGGCCTCCTGCGCCCTCGGCAGCGGCGACATCGAACTGGCCGCCCGCACCACCGGAACCGACTGGCTCACCGAGCCGAGCGTGGGCGGCTTCGCCCTGGGGGTGACCCCTCAGCCGTCAGCAAGCATCCACGTAAAGCACACAGTTGATCCATGAGTCCTGCATCTAATACTTAAAGTTCATAGTTCCCGCTTAGACTGATCGCTCCTTGATCCCGTTCGTGTGAGGGGTATTCATGGAGGCAGCCGCGCCGGACGCGGAGACAGACGCCGACATTTCCTTAAAGGACCCCGCCGACGGCGGGGTCGGCGGCAATCCCCCTCTCTCGGCGGCGGTGCGGTTCCTGGGCCTCAGTGCCCCGCCGCCCCGGCTCGCCCGAAGCGTCGTTCTCGTCGTCGAGTGCGGGTTCGTCCTGACCGGCTTCCTGAACATCGCGGACGCCGAGCCCGGACCGCTCACCCTGGTCGCCTCGGCGTTCGGTTTCAGCCTGGTCTTCCTTCTCCAACTGGTGCACACCGCACAGCGGTTCCGGCGATTCCGGGCCCGCTGGTACCGGTGGACACTCACCCTCCAGGCTCTGATCACCTATCTGCCGCTGTTCGCCCTGGGCTTCGGGTGGGGCGGGATGGCGGGATTCCTGGGCGCCTCCCTCCTGCTCGTACTCCGGCAGACGGTGGCCTGGCCGCTGTTCGGGCTGGTCGCCGTGGCGGCCGCCGCGACCGGGCCGCTGCTGGGCATGGACCTCGTCGGCTCGGTGTACATCGCCGTCTCCACCGTGCTGACGGGACTGATCGTGTACGGCCTGAACCGGCTCGCCCAGCTGGTGGTCGAGGTGCACGCGGCCCAGACGGAACTCGCCCGGCTGGCCGTCACCCAGGAGCGGCTCCGCTTCGCGCGTGACCTGCACGACCTGCTCGGCTTCAGCCTGTCCGCCGTGACCCTCAAGAGCGAACTGGCGTGCCGTCTGGTGCCCGCGGCCCCCGAGCGGGCCCTGGAGGAGCTCCGGAGCATCCTGGAGATCTCCCGGCAGGCGCTCGCCGACGTACGCACGGTCGCCCGCGGCTACCGGGACATGTCGCTGACCACCGAGGCGGTGTCGGCGCAGGCCGTCCTGGCGGCCGCCGGCATCCAGGCGGAGGTGCGGTGCCGTGTGGACCTCCCCGAGGGGGACGTGAACACCATCATGGCCACCGTGCTCCGGGAGGCCATCACCAATCTGCTGCGCCACAGCAAGGCGGAGCACTGCCGGATCGAGAGCCGCAGGACGTCCTCGGGCGAGCTGGAGCTGACCATCGCCAACGACGGGGTGCAGAAGACCGCCACGGGCTTCCGGGACCCCTCCTCCGACGCGGACGGCAGCGGTCTGGGCAATCTGCAGTTCCGGCTGACGGCGGTCGGCGGCCGGCTGACGTCCGGGCTGGACGAGCAGGGGTGGTTCGTCCTGCGGGCCACCGCCCCGCTGCGCCGGGGCGCCCGTCACAGCGCCTGAGCACCCGCCTTGGGGCGGGCCGCCGCCCGCGCCGGCGTCACGGGCGGCGGAAGGGAGCGAGGGCCGGGCGGGTGGTCGTACCACCCGCCCGGCCCTCGTGGTCCTCCTGGCGGCTCGGCGCCGCGCGCCGGGCTACAGCCAGCCGCTCTCCCTGGCCACCCGGATCGCGTCGACGCGGTTGCGCGCGTTGAGCTTGGTGACGACGGTCGTCAGGTAGTTGCGCACCGTGCCCACCGAGAGGAACAGCCGGCTCGCTATGTCGGCGGCCTCCGCTCCGTCGGCGGCCATCCGCAGCACCTCCGTCTCACGGGGCGTCAGCGGGTTCTCCCCGTTGTCGAAGGCCGCGAGGGCCAGCTGGGGGTCGATCACCCGCTTCCCCGCCGCGACGTCGCGCACCGCGTCGGCCAGCCGGTCCGGCGGCGCGTCCTTGAGGAGGAAGCCGCCCACCTGGGCCGCGAGCGCCTTGCGGAGCGTGCCGGGACGGCCGAGGCTGGTCAGGATCAGCGTGCGGCACGAGGGCAGTCGCCCGGCCAGCTGGGCCGCGGCGCTCAGTCCGTCGAGACCGGGCAGGTCGACGTCGATGACGGCGACATCGGGCTCACACTCCAGCGCCGTGGGGACGATCCGGTCCCCGCGCTCGACCTCGGCCACCACCGTGAGGTCATCCTCCAGGGTCAGCAGGGCGACTAACGCCCCCCGGACCATGTGCATGTCCTCGGCGAGCAGGATGCGGATCACTGTGCTCCCCCCGTCGGGCCGAGACGATCAGGACGGCCCGTTCGACGAGGACACTACTTGACCCAGAGTGTGCGTAAAAGATCAGAGAGCGATTTCCTTTAAACTTCATCTTCATTGCGGGGGCACTGCGCCACTTCGAGCCGCATGGCGGTGGTGACCGTGTCCTCCTGCACGGCCTCCACCGCGACCGGGATGGTGAAGGTGCCCAGGGCCTCGTCCGACCGGAATCCGCCCACCGTCGCCCGAAGGCTGGTGATCCGGTCCAGTTCGGCATAGTCGGTGAAATCGGTCTCTATGGAGGCGACGGACAGGCTGCCCGGGTCCAGGCCGTGCAGCCGGGCCACGGAGGCCACCGCCAGCTGACGCGCCGCCTCCATCTGCAGATGGCCCGGCACATGGTCCAGCGGGTGGTCGAAGACGTGCGGATGACTGGTGTCCACCACCAACTGGCAGGCGAAACGGCCCTGTTCGCTGTCCGCGACGGGCTCGGTGACGAACACGTTCCTGGCGTCGCGCCGCCCCACGGAGCACGGTTCGGCCGCCGTGAACCGCGGCAGCAGGAACCCGGGGTGGTCCGGCAGCTGCCGCCTGCTGCGCATCGCCCGGTACGCGGCCCTGGACAGGATCAGCAGCCCGCCCTCTCCGCGCATCGCGGGCCGCCCGTCGACGGCGACGTCCCCGGTGAAGGTGAACCCCTGGATCCGGCCCGCCCTGTTGCGCCGGGTCCGCACGCTCACGTCGATGCGCAGATCGGCCGGCCGGCGGCCGATGCGCAACGGTTCGAACGCGGTGACCCGCAGCCGGAGGTCCCGGAAGATGAACGCCGAGCCCAGCTCGACCTCCAGATGGCGGTGGGCGATCAGGACCCCGGCCTGCCGCACCACCTCCACCAGCAGGGTGAAGTCGTACGACGGGGAGGCCTCCCCGATCAGATGGCCGCGCGGCAGCTGGGCGGCGACCGCGTACGTGTCCTCGCCCGTCTGCGCCGAGTCGGTGACGAAGACCTCGGCTATCGAGGCCCGGTGGACCAGGGTGCGGGGAACGGTCGCGTCGTAGCTCAGCTCCGCCTCGGGGGTTCGTGGGCACACCGGTGCCGTCTCGGACGCGAGGGCGGACGTGGAAATGCTCATGGTCGGTCCTTCCAACAAAGTCTCGGTGTCGCGAACGGTGGGCCGAGCCGGTCAGGGCAGCTCGGCGGGGACCGGCGCCGTGAGGGCCGGACGGGACGGCAGCCGGGCGAGGAGCCCGTCGAGGCCGGCCGGGGCTGAGCGGGCCGCGACGACACCGTCCGGCCGCACGTACGCGATCCACGGGGAGCCGGCCCCGCCGAGCGTGTCGCCCTGCTCCCGGGCGACGATCAACTCGCCCTCCCCGTGCGGTACTTGCGCGTCGGCGGTGTCCGCGGGCCGGATCCACAGCACCTGAGCGATGTCGTCGGCGCCACGCTCGCGCACCGCCGCCGCGGCGCGCGCGGCCACCGCACCGGCCGCCCCGGCGCCGTGCACCAGCAGGGTGTGCCGCCCGGCCGCCAGGTGGTCGTGCAGCGTCGCCGCGGCCGTGCCGCGCACCGGGGTCAGTGCCGCGTCGGGGGCCCGCCGCCCGGGCCTCAGCGTGCGCGGCGCACCGGCCACCGCGTCGGACACGGTCACCGCCGGGCTCCCGGAGTGGTCCAGGTCGAGCTGGGCGAGCAGGGGGATCACCTTGCGCTCCAGCAGGCCGGTCGCGGACAGCACCCGCATGACCGTGTTCCGCAGGAGCCGGGCCGCCGGATTGCGCAGCAGCCACATCCGGGTCTGCTGGTCGCCGTTCGCGACCGCTCGGACGGACGCGGGGCGGCGCTCTGCCTCGTAGCTGTCGAGCAGGGCCGGGTCACCGCCGCGGACGACGCTCGCGAGCTTCCAGCCCACGTCGTAGCCGTCCTGGACACCGGTGTTGAGCCCCTGGCCGCCGGCGGTGGTGTGGGCGTGCACCGCGTCGCCCGCCAGCAGGACCGGGCCCTCACGGAACCTCGGGGCGACCTTGGCGTGCACCCGGAAGCGGCTGGTCCACCAGGTGCCGTGCAGCCGCAGCCCGCCCGGGCCCCGCTCGTCGAGGAGCCGCTGCAGCAGCTGTTCGGAGGGCGGTTCGGTCCGCTCGTCCGGTTCCGTGTCGAAGAAGACCCGGTGACCGTCGGGCTGGGGGACGATCACCAGCACCCCGTCGGGCGTGATGTGGTGCTGGACCTCGGCCTCGGCGGACGCGCCCTCCAGCCGGCCGTCCCCGATCAGGAACGTACGGTCGAAGGTGTGCCCCTCGAAGGGGATGCCGACGCTGTCGCGCACCAGGCTGCGGGCGCCGTCGGCGGCGACGAGCCAGGGCACCGTCACCGACTCCTCGCCCCCGGCCGCGCTCAGGGCGACGGTCACCGACTCCTCGGGGCCGCCCCGGTGCACGGTCACCGCCGTGACCTCGGTGTCCCACTCGACCGTGCCGCCCAGCTCCGTCAGCCGGTCCAGCAGCGCCCGTTCGGTGACCGGCTGCGGCACACAGAGGGGGCCGGGGAACGCGGTGTTCGTCAGGGTGCCGAACCGCGCACCGGCGATGCGCCTGCCGTTCGACCAGTACGACGCCCCGGCCAGCGGCAGCGCGGTCCCGGTGAGCTTCTCGGCGACCCCCAGGCGCGCCAGGCATTCGAGCGCGCCGCTCCACAGCACCAGCCCCTTGGGGGCGATGCCGGGGCCGGGACGCCGGTCGACGACCCGGCAGGGCACGCCGAGGTCCCACATCGCGCAGGCGGCGCTGAGCCCGGTGGGCCCGGCGCCGACGACCAGGACGGGCGTGGCGGTCACCGGGCACCTCCCGCCGCCGCGGCGGCCACGGCCACCGGGCGGTGCAGCAGCGCCGAGATCTCGCGGACGGCGCTGTCGGTGTCGGCGAACCGCACGGTCCGCATGCCGAGTTCGGCGGCGGCCCGGCAGTTCTCGTCCGTGTCGTCGACGAACAGGCACCGCTTCGCCGGGGTGCCGAGCCGGTCCAGCAGGATCCGGTAGACGGCGGGGTCCGGCTTGCGCACGCCCTCCCGGTGCGAGTCCACGACCACGTCGAAGAGTTCGTCGACGGGGACCTGGGCGCGCCACAGCGGTTCCCACTCGCGGACGTTGTTGGTGAGCAGGGCGAGCCGGTAGCCGTCGCGGCGCAGGGCGCGCAGGAAGGACAGGAACGGCTCGTTGGGGCGCCGGCCCCGGAACCACAGCTCGCCGAAGCCGCGTCCGTCCGCCAGGATCCGGCCCGCACCCTCGGGGAGCTGCGCGAGGATCCGGTCCACCATCTGCCGCTCGGTGATCTCGCCGGTCTCCAGGGCGGCCATCGGGGTCTCCCCGTGCAGCTGCGTCGCCGCCAGGAACGCCTGGGCGAGGTCGCCCGCCTCGATGCCGGCCAGTTCGGCGAAGGCGGCGAAGGTCTCCACGAGCGGGTTGGTCAGTACTCCTCCGTAGTCGACGACGATCGTGTCGACCGCCATGGCGCTCCCCTCGCCCACCGCGACGCGGCGTACGAACCGCGCCTGTGGCCCGGTCTGGTGTGTGGATGTCATCGGACTGGTCCCCCTTGCTCTGGTCGATCTGGTTGATCTGGTGGGTCTGGTCGATCTGGTGGGTCGGTGGGTCTGTCGATCTCTTGGGGCTGATGCGGCTGGTGGGCCTCGTGGGTCTCGTGGGTCTCGTGGGTCTCGTCGATCCCTTGAGACTCCGGGGACCCGGGCCATGTGGATCTCGTAGGCCCAGACCCGGGCGGCGCGTGCCGGTGCGGGCGGCGGGTGTCGTGCGGGCGGTCCTGACGGAAACGGCAGGTGCCGACGGACCGGCAGGTGCCGCTGGATCGGCCGAGTCGGCCGTTCCGGCGCGTCCGGACTCGGTGCGGGCCCGGCGCGGGCCCGGCGCGGGCCCGGCGGTGCCGTAGGCCTTCGGGCGGCCGGCGGCCGGGCGGGCGCCCGTTGCCGCCGCGGCGTCCGCCCGACGCGTTGCCCGGACGCTAACGGCGGTCGCTTGTGCCCGGGCAAAGAGGTGCGGGAGGACCTGTCGAGGTCCTCCCGCACCCTGTGTTCGCCGGTCCGACGTACCGTCAGCCGGACGGCTTTCCGGCCGCCGCGCCGACCGTGTCGGCCCGTTCCTTCTCCTGCGGTACCGACGCGGCCGGCTCGACCGGACCGTCCGGTGCCGGTGCGGCGGGGGCCGGGCCGCCCTCACGGATGCCGAACCGGGCGTGCAGCCGGCGCAGCGGCCCGGGGGCCCACCAGGTCGCCCGGCCGGTGAGCGACAGCACGGCGGGGACGAGGAGCGTGCGGATCACCATGGCGTCCATGAGGATGGCCAGGGCGACCCCCAGCCCGAGCATCTTCGTGTTGGTGATCCGGGACGTGCCGATGGCCACCATGACCACCGACAGGACGAGCGCGGCGGCGGTGATGACTCCACCGGTGGAGCGGATCCCCTCGATCACCGCGGCCCGGTGGTCGTGCGTGCGCTCCTGCTCCTCCTTGATCCGGGAGAGCAGGAAGACCCCGTAGTCCATG
Organism: Streptomyces bottropensis ATCC 25435; assembly: GCF_000383595.1. Classification (NCBI taxonomy): domain Bacteria; kingdom Bacillati; phylum Actinomycetota; class Actinomycetes; order Kitasatosporales; family Streptomycetaceae; genus Streptomyces; species Streptomyces bottropensis. Next base: position 7,159,038 of record NZ_KB911581.1, read on the forward strand.
GAGAGTCCGAAGGCGAGGCAGAACATCAGCACCGGCAGGGCCGTCTCGATGCTCCCGGTCGGGGTGAAGCCCAGCAGCCCCGACAGATGCCCGTCCTGGAAGACCCACACCACGGCCCCCAGCATCGCGGTGAGGCTGAGCGCGTTGAGCAGGACGGCCTGGAGCGGCACCAGCACACTGCCGGTCAGCAGGAACACCAGGACCAGGGTGGCGAGCACGATGATGCCGACCGCCCACGGCAGACCGCGTCCGATGGCCGCCTGGCTGTCGACGAGGGCCGCGGTCGTTCCGGAGGCGGACGCGGGGAAGTCCGTGTCCACCGCCCTGACGTCCCGCACCAGGTCCTTGCCCTCGTCGGAGACGGCCTCCACGCCGGGCACCACGGTGAGGTACGCGATCTCGCCGGCGGTCCGGCCCGGCTGCGCGGGTCCGGCGGCCCGGCCGCCGGTGTAGGTGCCCGTCGGCGCGTCCACCCGCAGCACCCCCTCGATCCGGGACAGCCGCTCGGCGTACTCGCCCAGTCCGGCGGCGGGCGCCCGGCGGGTGACGACCTCGATCGCGCCGGTGGGACTGCCCTGGAAACGGTCCCTGATGTGCTCCTGCACCACCCGGGAGTCGGCGGACGCGGGCAGCTGCCGGTAGTCGGCGGTGCCGAAGTCGACGTTCAGGAACGGCGCGCCCAGCAGCAACAGCACGGCGAGGGTGCCGGTGGCCACCAGCGGGGCGCGCCGCATCACCCACCGGGCCAGCCGGGCCCAGCCTGCCCCGGCCGCCGCGGGCTCCCGGCGCTCGCGGGAGCGGCGCCGGACCAGCCTGCGTACGTCGAGGGCGTCGATCCGCCGGCCCAGGACGGCGAGCAGGGCCGGCAGCACCACCAGGGCCGCGACGGCGGCGAGGACGACCACGCTGATCCCGGCGTAGGCGAGGGAGCGCAGGAAGTACAGCGGGAACACCAGCATCGCGGCGAGCGAGACGGCGACCGTCGCGGCCGAGAACAGCACGGTCCGGCCGGCGGTGTTGAGGGTGACGGCGAGCGCGCCGGGCATGTCCCGGCCGGCGGCGAGTTCCTCGCGGTAGCGGCGCACGATCAGCAGCGCGTAGTCGATGGCGAGGCCCAGGCCGAGGGCGGTGGTGAGGTTGGTGGCGAAGACGGAGACGTCGGTGAAGGAGGTGAGGACCCGCAGCACCGCGTTGGTGCCGAGGATCGCGATCACCCCGATGCCGACCGGGAGCAGCGCGGCGACCGCGCTGCCGAACACGACCATGAGGATGAGGAGCGTGATCGGCAACGCGATGACCTCGGCACGCACGAGATCCTCGCGGATGAAGGTCTGCTGCTCGTTCTGGACGGCGACGCTGCCTCCGATCCGGACCGTCAGATCGCCCTGCCGTCCGTCGAAGTGCCCGACGACACGGTCCTCCAGGGTGCGGTCGGCCTCCAGTTCGTCCCCGGTGAGCCGGGCGACCACCAGGGCCTGACTGCCGTCCTCGGAGCGCAGCGCCCCGGAGCCGGTGTCCCAGTAGGAGGTGACGCCGGTGACGCCCCGCTCGTCGGCGAGCCGGGCGGCCAGCTCCCGTCCCTGACGCGCCACGTCGGCGTCGTCGACACCGGCGTCGGCACGGACCAGCAGAACGAGGTTGGGGCGGGCCCCGGGGAACTCCCGTTCCAGGACGCCGGCGGCGTACGAGGACTCGGAGGAGGGGTCGACGACACCGCCGCTGCCGCCGCTGCGCAGCCGGTCGGCCACGCCGCTGCCGAGGACGACGGCCCCGGCGAGCAGGACCACGGTGAGCACGAGCAGCAGACGGGCACGGCCGGCGGCCAGCCGGGCGAGGGCGGTGAACGCCCCGGGGGGCGGGGCGGTTTCGGGGGGCGGATTGTCTTTGGTCACTGAGGTCATGGGGGCTCCCGGGACGTCGGGGTGGGTGAGGTGCGTGCCGGGTCGGCTACGGCACCCGCGGCGCCGTACGCGGCCCCGGACGCCCGGGGACGCCGACCGGTGCCGTCAGCGGCGGCGCAGGTGGAACTTGCCGGGCGTGGTCGAGGGGACGCCGGTGAGGATCTCGCGGAGTCCGCCGCTGACCACGTAGTCGCCGTACGGCGTCACGGCGACCGTCGTGGGGTCCTCGTGCGGCCAGGTCTGGTCCTGGACGGTGCGCGCGGTGCGCCAGCCGTCGGTGGAGCGCAGCACCAGGACGGCGTCCCGGCTCTGCCGTCCGCCGGAGAGCGACAGGTCGTTGGAGACGACGACCAGCGAGCCGTCGGGGCGCAGGGCCATGCCGTCGAGGGAGGCCGGCGCGCCGTCCAGGCGGACCTCGCTGACCTTCGGGCGCGCCGAGCAGGGGCGGTCGATGCGGAAGAGGCGGCCGCCCTCGTACTTGCCCATGAGGAGGAAGCCGGCGGGGTGGTGGACGATGCCGTTGGGGCCGGTGTCGGCGGTGGCGAAACGGTCGTCGCGGAGGATCTGGAGGACCTCGCCGTCGCGGCTCACCGTGGTGACCGTGTCGACGCCGGTGTCGGTGACGTGGATGGTTCCGTCGCGGTCCACGGTCAGGTCGTTGGCACGCGGCAGGGGCTGTCCGTCGGACACGTCCACCAGGTGCTGTACGGCGCCGGTGGCGAGGTCGAAGACACCGACCCCGGAGACCGGGGGCAGCGAGGGGTCCACGATGCCCATCAGCCGGAAGAAGTAGTCGGTGTAGGCGGCCAGGACCCGGCGGCGGGGCGCGTCGACCGTGATGCCGAGGACCGACACCCGGGCGAAGGGGGCCACCAGCGGGGTCACGGTGCCGTCCGCCCGGACCACGGAGATCGTGCCCTGCGCGCTGGACCCCACGAGGAACGCCTTCCTCGTGGGGTCCCAGGCGACGCCCTCCGGGTACAGGCCCGGGGCGGTGACGGTGAGGCTGCGCGGCAGCGGGCAGCGCGCGGGTTTCGCGAACGCCGGCATCGGGGTGGCGGCGAGCGCCCCGCCCAGGCCGGCGGCGGTGGCGACTCTCAGCAGGGTCCGGCGGGAGGCCGAAGCTGACGCGTCCAAGGGGTGCTCCTTCGTACGGGGCGAAGAGGGGAAGTCGGGCAGGCCGGTGCGCGGTGGCGGCGGGCGGGGGCCGTGGGTGCCCCGCCGGGGAAGAGAACGCCGAACCCGGCTGTCCACCGGCCGTGGACAGGGTCGCGAGCCGCTCTGGAGAACCGCTGAACCTCCGCTGAACCGGCGGCGGGCGGTCGGCAGCGCTAGCCGGAGGCCCGCGCGGGGCGCTTTGGCCCGGCGCAAGGCGGCCTGCCTAGCGTCCCGGTCAGGCAGGTCCTGTCGGCACGTTCCCGCCCACCGGGACGACGGGGGCGCGGCGGCAGGGCCTGGCCCGCGCAGCGGCGCCGGACAGCGGAAAGCCAGAGGAGACGAGACGCGTGACGGTAGACACCGTGGACATCGAACAGGCCGAGCCGATGCCGGCCGGGATCCGCACCAAGGACGTGCGCCGCCTGGACAGGGTGGTCATCCGGTTCGCCGGGGATTCCGGTGACGGGATGCAGCTCACGGGTGACCGGTTCACCTCCGAGACGGCGTCGTTCGGCAACGACCTCTCCACCCTGCCGAACTTCCCCGCCGAGATCCGCGCCCCCGCCGGCACCCTGCCCGGCGTCTCCAGCTTCCAGCTGCACTTCGCCGACCACGACATCCTCACCCCCGGCGACGCCCCCGACGTCCTCGTCGCGATGAACCCCGCCGCACTCAAGGCCAACATCGCCGACCTGCCCCGCGGCGCCGAGATCATCGTCAACACCGACGAATTCACCAGACGCGCCCTGCAAAAAGTCGGCTACACCACCAGCCCCCTGGACGACGGCCAACTGGACGGCTACAACGTCCACCCCGTCCCCCTGACCACCCTGACCGTCGAAGCCCTCAAAACCTTCGACCTCAGCCGCAAGGAAGCCGAACGCAGCAAGAACATGTTCGCGCTGGGGCTGCTGTCCTGGATGTACCACCGGCCCACCGAAGGCACCGAAAAGTTCCTGGCCGCCAAATTCGCCAAGAAACCCGCAATCGCGGCCGCCAACCTCGCCGCGTTCCGCGCCGGCTGGAACTTCGGCGAGACCACCGAGGACTTCGCCGTCAGCTACGAAGTCGCCCCCGCCACCACCGCCTTCCCCCCCGGCACCTACCGCAACATCAGCGGCAACCTCGCCCTGTCCCTGGGCCTCATCGCCGCCTCCCGCCAGGCCGACCTGCCCCTCTACCTCGGCTCCTACCCCATCACCCCCGCCTCCGACATCCTCCACGAACTCTCCCGCCACAAAAACTTCGGCGTCCGCACCTTCCAGGCCGAGGACGAGATCGCCGCCATCGGCGCCGCACTCGGCGCCGCCTTCGGCGGATCACTCGCCGTCACCACCACCTCCGGACCCGGCGTGGCACTGAAATCGGAGACCATCGGCCTCGCCGTCTCCCTGGAACTGCCCCTGCTCGTCGTCGCCATCCAGCGCGGCGGACCCTCCACCGGCCTGCCCACCAAGACCGAACAGGCCGACCTCCTCCAGGCCATGTTCGGCCGCAACGGCGAAGCCCCCGTACCCGTCGTGGCACCCAGGACACCGGCCGACTGCTTCGACGCGGCGATTGAGGCCGCCCGGATCGCGCTCACCTACCGCACCCCCGTCTTCCTCCTCAGCGACGGCTACCTCGCCAACGGCTCCGAACCCTGGCGCATCCCCGACACCGACGAACTGCCCGACCTGACCGTCCAGTTCGCCCAGGGACCCAACCACACCCTCGACGACGGCACCGAGGTGTTCTGGCCCTACAAACGCGACCCCCACACCCTCGCCCGCCCCTGGGCGATCCCCGGCACCCCCGGCCTCCAGCACCGCATCGGCGGCATCGAGAAGCAGGACGGCACCGGCAACATCTCCTACGACCCGGCCAACCACGACCTCATGGTCCGCACCCGCCAGGCCAAGATTGACGGGATCGACGTGCCCGACATCGAGGTCGACGACCCGCAGCGGGCCGACACCCTGGTCCTGGGCTGGGGATCCACCTACGGCCCCATCACCGCGGCCGTCCGACAGCTGCGCACCACCGGGGAATCCATCGCACAGGCACACCTGCGCCACCTCAACCCCTTCCCCAAAAACCTCGGCGAGGTCCTCGCACGGTACGAGCGGGTCGTCGTGCCCGAGATGAACCTCGGCCAACTCGCCATGCTCATCCGGGCGAAGTACCTCGTCGACGTGCACTCCTGCACCCAGGTCACCGGTTCACCGTTCAAGGCGGGCCAGCTCGCCCACACACTGCGGGAGACGATCCGTGGGAACTGAACTCCGGCTCCAGCCGAAGGACTTCAAGTCGGATCAGGAGGTGCGCTGGTGCCCCGGCTGCGGTGACTACGCGATCCTCGCCGCCGTCCAGGGCTTCATGCCCGAACTCGGCCTGGCCAAGGAGAACATCGTCTTCGTCTCCGGCATCGGCTGCTCCTCCCGCTTCCCGTACTACATGGACACCTACGGGATGCACTCCATCCACGGCCGCGCCCCCGCCATCGCCACCGGACTCGCCACCTCACGACGCGACCTGTCCGTCTGGGTCGTCACCGGCGACGGCGACGCCCTCTCCATCGGCGGCAACCACCTCATCCACGCCCTGCGCCGCAACGTCAACCTCAAAATCCTCCTCTTCAACAACCGCATCTACGGCCTCACCAAAGGCCAGTACAGCCCCACCTCCGAAACCGGCAAAATCACCAAATCCACACCCATGGGCTCCCTCGACGCCCCCTTCAACCCCGTCTCCCTCGCCATCGGAGCCGAAGCCTCCTTCGTCGCCCGCACCATCGACTCCGACCGCAAACACCTCACCGACGTCCTGCGCCAGGCCGCCGCCCACCCCGGCACCGCCCTCGTCGAGATCTACCAGAACTGCAACATCTTCAACGACGGCGCCTTCGACGCCCTCAAGGACCGGCAGCAGGCGGAGGAGGCCGTGATCCGGCTGGAGCACGGCGAACAGATCCGGTTCGGGGCGGACCGCGCGCGAGGGGTCGTACGCGACGAGGCGACCGGTGATCTGCGGGTCGTCACGGTCACGCCCGAGAACGAATCGCGGGTCCTGGTGCACGACGCGCACGCGGCGTCCCCGACGACCGCCTTCGCCCTCTCCCGCCTCGCCGACCCCGACACCCTCCACCACACCCCCATCGGCGTCCTGCGCTCCGTCCGACGACCCGTCTACGACACCCAGATGGCCGACCAACTCGACACCGCCATCGACCAGCACGGCAAAGGCGACCTCGCCGCACTCCTGACCGGCAAGGACACCTGGACCGTCGGGCGTTCCGCCCGGCCCGCCGCATCCCCCGTGGCCCGTTGACCGCGACCACCCGGCCACAGCCGCCCGACCACAACCGTCCGACCACAAACCGTTTCACCGCACCATCCCGGGGAGGGACAGCATGACGTACGTGATCGCTCAGCCCTGTGTCGACGTCAAGGACCGGGCATGCATCGACGAGTGCCCGGTCGACTGCATCTACGAGGGACCGAGGAAGCTCTACATCCAGCCCGACGAATGCGTCGACTGCGGTGCCTGCGAACCCGTCTGCCCGGTGGAGGCCATCTTCTTCGAGGACGACGTACCGGCCGAGTGGAGCGGCTACCGGTCGGTGGACGCGGAGGTCTTCGCCGACCTCGGATCACCCGGCGGAGCCAGCGCGGCGGGCCCGCTCGCCGCCGACCACCCCCTGGTCTCCGCGCGGGCCGCGTAGACCTCGCGCGGGCCTCGCGCAGGCCTCGTGCAAGCGTCGCGCAGGCCTCACGCAGGCCCGCAGTGCCCGGTGTTCGGCCCCTGGATGGCCCGATTCCGCCGTGATACAGCCCGGTTCCAGGCCAGGTACAGGCCGATACCAGTGATCCAGGACACCGTGGAGGCGGTGGCGGAATCTTTTCGCCACCGCCCTGTGGCGTTGTGCGCGCCGGCCCCGTCGGCCGTGCCCCGCGCCGCGCGCACCCCGGGCCATCCCAGAAGGAGCTGCAATGGACATCACCTTCACCTCCCAGCCCGCCGCGTCCGCTCGGGACTCCAGAGGTCTCGCCGCACCGCTCCATCTGCTGCACAGACCCGTCACACCGGAGGGCTTCCTGCTGGACGCCACCGCTCCGGTGGAACAGCACTTCGCGCTCTCCGCCGAACTGCCCTCCGGGCACGGGACGTTCAACGACGGGCCGGGCACCTTCCACGATCTGCTCTTCGTCGCCGAGACGCTGCGCGAGGCGACGCACTTCGTCGCCCACCAGTACTTCCGGGTCCCCGCCGAGCGCCCCGCGGTCTTCGTCTCCAGCGGGCTCGACGTCCTCGACCTCGCCCCGTGGCGTCCCACCGGCGGGCCGGCCCATCTGACCCTGGACATCACCCTTGTCCCCGTGGACGTGGTCAACGGCGTTCCGCGCGGCCTCGACTGCCGTGGTGACGTGGCCATAAACGGTGTCGGGTGTGGGAGCGCTTCCGCGCGGATCCAGTTCCTGATGCCCGGGGTGTACCGGTCGCACCGTGAGGTGGGGCGCCAGGAGAGTCTGCGGAGCACCGCCCCGGTGGTGCGCCCGCTGGCCTCGATGACGGCGGCCTCCCAGGAGGAGCCGCCTGCCGTGTCGCCCGGGTCGGTCGGCCGCCAGGACCCGCGCAATGTCGTCGTGGGACCGCCGCTGCGGGCGCCGTACGGGGAGTTCGTCCTGCCCGTGGCCTGCGATCCCGGTCACGAGGTCTTCGCGGCCGTACCCGGCGACCACGTCCCCGGTCCGGTGTTCCTGGAGGCATCCCGGCAGGCCTCGCTGCTCGCCGCCGAGGAACTGCACGGGCTGCGTCCCTCCCACGCCATGCTGACCCGGTGGCGGGCGTCGTTCCGCGGTTTCGGGGACGCCGACCTTCCGCTGACCTGCACGGTCGTCGCGGACGAGCCGGTTCGCGACGAGGCGGGCCGGCCCACCGTGCGGTCCCGGCTCGCCTTCAGCCAGGGCAGCCGTGTCCTGTGCACCGCCTCGGCCGTCCTGCTGCAGGACTGCTGACAGCACGCCGCCGCCCGGACCGGCCGACGCTCTCCCCTCCCATCCCACTCGATTTCCTGATCAAGGAGCTCTCCGATGCGTTTCCGGGTTCTGGGGCCGGTGAGTCTGTCGCCCCGCACTCCCTCCGCGGCGAAACCGCGCGCCCTGCTGGCCACCCTGCTCGTGCAGGCCGGTGAAGTGGTCCCGGTGCACAGCCTGATCGACGAACTGTGGGGGACGGAGCCACCGCGCACCGCGACCACCACCCTCCAGGTGTACGTGTCCCAGTTGCGCAAGGTGCTCGCCGACGGCGGCAGTCCGGCGCCCGCCGGTGAGCTGCTGACCCGGGCTCCCGGCTACCTCCTGGCGGTGCCCGAGCTGGAGTTCGACCTGCCCTGCTTCGAGCAGCTGCGGGCCCAGGGCCGCACGGCGTACCAGGAGGGGGACTTCGACGATGCCTCCCGGTTGCTTCGCGAGGCGCTCGCCCTGTGGACCGGCCCGGCCCTGTCGGGGATCCCGCACGGTGTGCGGCTGGAGTCCGCCGCCATCCGGCTGGACGAGCTGCGGATGGAGGTCCTGGAGCAGCGGATCGTCGCCGACCTGCGGCTGGGCCGCCACCAGGAACTCGCCGGGGAACTGCTGGCCCTGGCCAACGAGTACCCGTTGCGGGAGAGCCTGCACGGACATCTGATGGTTGCGCTGTACCGGACGGGCCGCGGATCCGACGCGCTGAGGGTGTACGGGCGGCTGCGCCACTCCCTCGTGGAGGAACTCGGCGTCGAACCGGGCCCGGGCCTGTCCCGGCTGCACGAACGCGTTCTGCGCCGGGACCCCTCCCTGGACTGGCAGCCACCCCGCGGCGCGCGGGACGCGGGCCGCGCCGACACGGGCCGCGGGACCGGCGCCCCGGCGTACCCGGGTGCACCCCGGCGTGGCACGGGGCCGGCCGGCGGACCGCGCCCCCTGCCCGGTCCGCCTCCGGCGCTGCCCTCCGCACCGCCCGGGTTCGTCGGCCGGCACGAGGAACTCGTTCACGGGGAACGGGCGTTGCGCGGGAGTGTCGGTAAGCCTCCGGCCCGGGTCCTGGCCTTGTCCGGGCCGGCCGGCGTCGGCAAGACGGCGCTGGCGTTGCAGCTCGCCCACCGGACGGCGGACCTGTTCCCGGACGGCGGGCTGCTGATCGGGTTGCGCGGGCCGCAGGGTCGCCCGCTGAGCGCCTCGCAGGCGGGAGCGGCCCTGCTGCGCCGCCTCACCGACGACGTCTCCGACGCCCCGCTCACCGATCCCGAGGAGCTGACGGACCGGCTGCGGCGCGCCCTGGGGGGACGCCGGATCCTGCTGATCCTGGACGACGCCGCCTCGGAACAGCAGATACGACCGCTCCTGCGGGCCTTCGCGGAGGGCACGGTGATCCTCACCGGCCGGCGCCGGGCCGCCGCCCTCGACGGCGCGGAGCATCTGGGGCTGGACGCCGTACGGCCGGAGGAGGCGGTGGAACTCCTGCTCGCCGCCGGTGGCGAGCGGATGGCGCAGGACCCGGTGGCGGCCGCCGAGATCGCCCGGCTGTGCGCGTGCTTCCCGCTGGCGCTGCGCGTGGCCGCGGCGGCCCTGACGGCCCGGCCGCACACCACGCCCGCCGCGCTGGCGGGCCGGCTGCGCGACGAGCGGACCCGTCTCGGCGTACTGCGCGAGGGCGATCTCGATCTGCGCTCCAGCCTGCTGACGGGGTACCAGGAGGCCGGGCCCGCGCTGCGGCGCGCCTTCCGTCTGCTGTCGCTGGCTCCGACCGCCGACTTCACGGGGTGGACCGTCGCGGCCCTGCTCGGCACCGGGCCGGCGGAGGCGGAGGAGACGGCCGAGGAGCTCGTACGGGCCCAGCTGCTGGAGGCCCGGACCGACGGGCAGTCGGTCCGCTACGGCTTCCACTCGCTGCTGCGGGTGCTGGCCACCGAACTGCGGGAGGCGGAACCGGACGCCGCCCGGACGCGACGGGACGCCGTCGAGCGGCTGGGCCGGGCCTGTGTCGCACTGGCCCGCCATGCGGACGGGCGGCTCACCCCGGGTCGGGACTGGCGGTCCCGCCCCCTCGACGCGGCTCCGGGGTCCGACGCCGCCGCGATCGTCGGCGCGAGCCCTCTGGGATGGTTCCGCGAGGAGGCCACCGGCCTGGTGGAGACCGTACGGCAGGCGCACGCGGCGGGGCTGTGGTCCCTGGTGTGGCAGCTCGCGGGGAGCGCCGCCGGGTACTTCCACGCCCGCGCCGCGTGGGAGGAGTGGGAGGAGACCCACCGGCTCGCGCTGGACGCCGCGCGGCGGGCCGGGAGCGTCGAGGCGGAGGCGGTGGTGCAGTACTCGCTGGGCGACCTCGCCTGGCAGCGCCGCCAGGCCGACCGGGCGCTGCGCCACCACACCGCCGCCCAGCACGCGTTCGAGCTGGTCCGCGACCGGACCGGGGTCGCCCGCTGCCGGATCGGCGCGGCCGACGTCCTGCTCGGCCAGGGTCTGCCGGAACCCGCCGCGCGGCGGTACGGGCGGGCGCTCGCGATGTGCTCGGCGGAAGGGGACCTGCGGGGCGAGGTGGCCGCGCTGAACGGGCTGGCCCTGGTGAACCTGCGGCGGGGCCGCCCGGAGGTGGCCATGCGGCATCTGGAGCAGTGCCGGCGGGCCGCGGAACGGCTCGGTGACCGCCGCTGGACGGAGTACGTCCGTCGCACCGCGGCCCGCCTGGCACCGGACTCCTCCCGCCGTCCGTCCCCGCTCGCTCACGCGGTCGAGGTCCGCCCGGGGATGTGGCTCATCGGAACGGCCGGCTCGGCCCTGACCCCGGCGGGGGCCGCCTGACGTCCTGTCCGCCGGCTCCCGGACTCCCGGGTGGCCGGCGGTGTGCGCGGGCCGCGCGGTGCACCTCTTGGGACACCGCGCGGCCCGCCGTCATCCGGTGGCCCGCCCCTGGAGGGGGTGGGCGCCGCGGTGACGGGCGCGGCGGGTGCGCAGCAGCTGCCGCCACTCCTCGGCGCTGAACCGGGCGGGCTCGGTACGGCGGATGAAGTCGTGGAGTACGCCGAGGAAGCGTTCCGGGTCGGAGTGGAACGGGAAGTGTCCCGCCTCCTCGAAGATCTCCAGCCGGCTGCCGGGCATGGAGACGTGTCCGAGGCCGGCGTGGAGGGCCGGGACGACCATGTCCCGGCCGCCCCACAGCAGCATGGTGGGCATGCCCTCGGTCAGATAGCACCGGTCGAGCAGGGTGCCGACCTGCCCGCGCCAGTCGACGACGGCCCGCAGGGTCCGTACGAAGGCGCTGCGCGAACTCGCGTCCGGCAGGGCGTCGACCACCCTCAGCAGATCCGGCGCGTCGACGCCCAGGCCGGTGTCCAGCGTCTTCATGATCTTGACGAACATCCGCAACTGCCAGCGCACCGTCGGCAGTTGCAGTGCGGACAGCAACAGCTCGGCACCGGGCAGGGTGGCGGCCCGCAGCAGCGGGGAGACCTGGCGGCCGATGCCTCCGCTGCCGACCAGGACCAGGCGCTCGGTGCGCTCCGGGAACTGGTAGGCGAACTGGGCGGCCACCGCGCCGCCGAGCGAGTGACCGACGAGGGTGGCCCGCTCGATGCCGAGGGCGCTGAGCAGGTCCCGCAGTCCGTTGGCGTACGCCCCGGGTGAGTAGTCGCCGCGGGGTTTGGCCGACGCCCCGTGGCCGAGCAGGTCGGGGGCGACGACCCGGTGGCGGGCGGCCAGGCCCGGGATGATGTCGGCCCAGGTCGCCGAGGAGTCGCCGATGCCGTGGATGAGCACCACGGCGGACTCGCCCTTGCCGGCCATCCGGTAGGCGAAGCGGTAGCCGTGCAGGTGACGGGTGCGGACGCGCACCTCGTTGCGGCCCACCGCACGGGGTCCGGGCCGCCCCGGCTGGCGGCTGGGCCGGAAGGCCGAGCGGGCGGTGAAGGGGGCGTCGGCCATGGTTCAGGCCTCCTGCGGAATCGGGTGACGGTCACGGACGGGGCGGCGCGGGACGGGTGCGGACTCGACGACGTCCGGTGCGCCGGGCAGCTGGGCGGCGGGGACGCTCTCGGGGTCGGGTTCGGGGTCGAGCCCGAGCGACATCAGGGACCGCCACGGCTGCGCCTGCCCGGGGGTACGCGTCCGCCACGGAGCGAACACCTGGGCCTGCGAGGAGGGAGCGCGGAGGGTGTGCACGGAGGACATGACAGTCACCTCTGGATAGGTGTGCGAGGAAGAACGCGGGATCGCTGCCGCTCGGCCTGGCGGCGTGCGGCCTGGGGAGCCGGCGGACGGGCGGGTACGCGCGCTCGCCGGGAGCCGGCGGAACGCGAGACCCTCACCCGACCGCGGCCGACACTCGGACGCGGGACGCCGGCCCGGCGGGAGTCGGTAGGCAGCACACGGGACGCGCACCCGGCGGGAGCCGGCGGGCATGCGCGGGACGATCACCCGGGGGAGCCGACGAACGGACTCGGGGCTCCCGCCCGGCGACAGCCGACGGACAGACGCGGGACGGTCACCCTTAGGGAACCGGCGGGCGGATGCCGGACGGTCACTCGGCGGGGGTCGGCCGTGGCTGCCGGGGCACGGCGTCGGCGTAGCCGCCCGCCCCGGGACCGGCCGGGATCGTCGGACCGGTGCCGGTCGCGACGGACGGGCCGGGCGCGGTGGTGCGGTACGGACCGGGCGCGGCGGTGCGGGACGGACCGGCCACGCCGGCGCCGGCACCGACGGACGGCCCCGTGGCACCGGCTCCCGTCCGGGCGGAGGCACCGGTTCCGGTCCGGACGGACAGACCAGCCGCAGCGGTGCCGGTCGCCGCGGGCGGTCTCCCGGTGCTCGTCGAAAGGGCGGCGTGGCGGGGGGCGGAGCGGTTCGTGAGGCGGGCCCGTAGCAGGGAGGCGATCAGCCACTTGCGCATGGCGCCCAGGTGCGCCGGAGAGCCGTGCACGTCGTCGAACTCCTTGAAACGCACGCGGGGCAGCGCGGCGGCGAGCAGTCGCCGTTCCGTGGGAGGGATGATCTCGTCGCGTGCGCTGACCACGTACCCGACCGGGATGTCGAGCGCGCCGAGGACGTCGGGGCCGAGCGGGAAGTCCGCGAGCAGGGACCGCAGTTCGTCGTCGGAGGCCGCGCCGGTGAGCCGGCGCAGCGTGGCGACGGTGATCCCCGGCACCTCGGGCCACCAGGCGGGATCGGCGAAGAACCCGGCCACGGGGGCGCCCACGGTGTGGACGGAGCGGATGCGCGGGTCCGCGGCCGCCGCGCGCAGCGCCAGGTGGCCGCTGAAGCTGAGGCCGAGGACCGAGGTGCGGGTCACCGCGGCGCGGCCGGCCAGCCGGTCCATCAGGAACGGCAGCAGCCGCCAGGAGTCCGCGTGGTAGCGCAGGGTGTTCTCCCCGACGCCGGGCATCTCGGTGACCACCGCCGCGTACCCCAGCCGGGCGAGCCGGGGCAGCAGGGGCGCCCACTGCTCCTTGACGCTGACGATGCCGCCCATGACCACGAGCAGCGGCCGCCGGCGACGCGCGTCGAGCCCGCTCGCCCAGCAGGCGACCGTGCCGTCCGGGTGGTCGAGGACCAGGCGTTCGACGCCCCGTCGGCGACGCCAGTCGTCGAAGGTCCGTACGCAGTTGTCCTGGGCCCGGCGGCGGACGTCGTCGCCGTGGTAGGGGAAACGGGCGAGCGCGTAGTGGCGGCAGGCGTCGAGCGGGCGGCCGGCGACGGCCAGCCGGTCGGCCTCGCCGGTCCACACCCGGGCCCAGGACGCGGGGTGCCCCGGCTCGTCGTTGGTGATCCTCGGCAGGACGGCGGCCACCTGCCGGTCGCCGATGCCCTGGCCGCGGGCGTGCAGCCGGGCGAACTCCTTGAGTTCTCCGAGATGGTCCATCGCTGTTCTCCGTCTCCTCCGGGGTGCGGGGCCGATGCCCGGGGGATGCGGCCGGAGGGCTCGGTGGCCTTCCTGGTCGTACCGGCGGCGGGCGGGGCTGTCCGGTCGTACGGCGGGCGGGCCCCCGGCCGGGAGCGGGGGACGTCCCCCGGCTGGGCGGCCCGCCCGGAGACGATGCTGGCCGCCGTCCCTTAAGCCGGGCTGGCGCACGGGCTGCGCCTCGCTAAGCGCCGCGCGGGAGGTGCCGTCGACCGTCCCGGCGGCACACAGACACCCGCACCGGCACCGGCACCCGCCCCGCACCCACACGACGGCACACGGCGGCGCGCCGGCGCGAAGAGACTCCTCTTCGCGCCGGCGCGCCGTCGTCGGCCCTCACCAGTCCAGCAGCTCGTCCTCCCCGTCCCGGTCCTCCGCTTCCGCGTCGTCGCCCAGGGCCTCGGCCACCGCCGCGACCACCCGCGGATCGAGCATGGTGCGCGCGGCCGTGTCCCGTGTGCCTCCGAAGCCGGCGTCGCTCACCGCGACGCTGACGACGTAGCCGCCGTCCACGGAGAAGGTGCGGAACTGCCATTCGACACCCGTGCCCGGTGCCCCGTCCGGGGCCAGGACCCGCGCGGGCCGGCCGTCGCCGCTGAAGCCGAAGTCGGTGAAGCGGAACCGCAGCCCCTGCCCGATGGCCTTGCTGTAGGCCTCCTTCAGCGTCCACATGCGCACCAGCGCCGCGCCCCGCCGCTGCGCGGGTAGCCGCTCCAGGACGGTCAGTTCGTGCGGCGTGCAGACGTGGCGGTGCAGCCCGCGCGTGTAGAGCGGACGGTCCGCCCGCTCGGCGTCCACCCCGATCAGCCCCTTGGTGGCGAGCCCGATGAGCAGCAGGTCCTCGGTGTGGCTGAGGCTGATGTCCACCGCGTCGTAGCCCCGCAGATAGGGCCGGCCGGTGGGGCCGTAGCCGAGTTCGACGGCCTGCGGGGGCACGCGCAGCGCCACCGCGGCGGCGAACTTCAGCAGCACCCGGGAGGCGGCGAACCTCGTCCGCACGTCCGGGTGCGTCATCTCCAGGTAGCGGTCCCAGTCCCGGCCCAGCAGGGCGCGCAGCCGCGGGCCGCCCGCCCGGTCCGGCCGCCAGTCGGCGAGCCGGGCGTGCAACACCGCGACCTCGTGCTTCTCCAGGTCCGCGCGCACCTGGTCCCAGGCTCCGTCACGACCGGAGATCCGCACCGGCTCCCCGAGCGATGGGCTGGGTGCCGTCGTCCTCCGCGCCGTCATCGAAGCCCTCCATTTCCTGCTTGAGATCACCGAGTACGTCGGCGGCGGCTCCGCCGTCGATGATCCGGTGGTCGAAGGTGAGTCCGAGCCGCATCACCGGGGCGATCGCCAGCCGCCCGTCCCTGACGACCGGCCGGTCGACGACGCGGCCCGCGCACAGGGTGACGGCGGTGCCCCCGCTGGAGTGGAAGCCGTCGACGGGGCGGTGGCCCAGCGAGCTGACCGCCACGGTGCCGAAGACGCCCGGCCGTCCGGCGGGGTCGCGCGTCGCGGCGGCGAAGGCCAGCCGGCCGAGCGGCACCGGCAGCCGGCCGAGCAGCCGGACACCGCGGAACTCGGCCAGTTGTTCGGTGCCGGGTCCGCGGTAGCGGTCCACGCGCCGCTGGATCTCGTCCAGGCCGGCGCGCTCCAGGGCGGGCAGCAGCGCGGAGAGCACGGTCCGTTCCCCGTCCACGGTGCGGTCCAGCGCCAGTTTGGCGGTGACCTCCGTGAACCGCAGGGTCCTCGGTCCGCGCAGCCCGAACAGCCGCGCCGGGGCGAGTGCCGCGTTGGCCTCCGGGTGCCGGTGCAGCACCCGGCCGGTGGCGTGCAGCAGATAGGTGACGACCGAGTAGCGCCGCCCGGCGGCCCGCGCCGTCGCGCGATGGGCCTCGATCCGGGTCATGTCGATGTCGGTGTCGAGGTGGACGGGCCGCTGCCGGGCGGCGTGTTCCAGGAAGTACAGGGTGTGCCTGCGCCGGCGCTCGGGGTGCGCCCGGGCGGGGGCCGGCGGGTTCCCGCCGGCCCCGGAACCGGTCACGGCCGGGCCGCCAGCTGGTAGATCTCGCCGAGGCTGCGGGCCTCCAGCAGCCGGCCCACGGGCAGCGAGCGGCCGGCGGCCTGTTCCAGGGCGGTGACCAGTTTCAGCAGGTACAGCGAGTCCCATTCGGGCAGCTGGTCCAGGTCGGCGGAGACCTGGTACTCCTCCAGCGGCATACCGAGCTCGTCCCTGACGAGGCGGACGAAGTCGTCGATGGTGTCCATGCGTACGGCCCTCCGGGGCGGTGTGTGACGGGGCGGGTGTGTGGGGGGACGGTCAGATCTTTTCGAGGGCGAAACCGGACTTGATCCACTTGCTGGACTCGACGGCGACCGCCAGCGCGCGCTGCCCCTGGCCGATCTTCTCCAGCAGCGCCTCCAGCTGGAGGAAGGGCAGGGCGTTGCCGTTGTTCCCGGTGTCCGCGACACAGGACACCTCGACGGCGCCGGGCAGGCCGAGTTCCTCCGCGATCCGCCGCGTCATCCGGCCGGACAGCTGCGGCGGGAGCAGGAAGTCGACCTGTTCGGGGGTCCAGTCGAGGTCCTCCAGCAGCTCCCAGAGGATCTCCACGGCCATGACGGGGACGGACTCCTCGATGGCCTTGTAGTCCTCGCGTACCGCCTGCCGGTCCTCGTGCCGGTCGGCGAGCCCGAACCAGTCGATGATCTGGCCGGGCTCCCGGCCGAGGCCGGTGAACCGGTTGAGGACGTTGCGCAGGGCCAGGCGCTGTCCGCGCGGCTCCGAGGTGACCACGGCGGCGCCCGCTCCGTCGCCGAACAGCACGTAGTTGACGAGGTCGCTGGGGGCGGCCGCGGACAGGTCCCGGTTCAGGTCGAGGTGCTTGCTGCAGACGTCGCCGCCGATCACCAGGCCCGCCGCGTGTCCCCCGCCGGTGACCAGGGTGTGGCCCAGCTGCAGGGCCTGTACGGCACCGGCGCAGCCGGACTGGAGCTGGTAGGTGGGGATCTGGTCCAGGCCGAGCTGGTCGGCGACGTGGTTGACGGTGGCGGGCATGAGGTGGTCCGGGGTCGCGGTGCCCATGACCACGAAGTCGATCTCGTGCGGGTCGAGACCGGACGCGGCGAGCGCCCGTTCGGCGGCCCGGGCGCACAGGTCGGCGAGCGACCAGCGCACCTCGCCGGTCTCCAGGTCCCGGGCGAAGTGCCGGGTCCGGGTGCCGATGAACACGTCGATCCACTCTTCGTTGACGCCGAGCGTCCTCGCCAGCGCCGCGTTGTCGACCGGGTCTCCCGGCAGCGCGGTACCGACCGCGGCGAGGTAGGAGACCGGCCCGCCAGGGGCGGAGCCGTGCTGGGTGGGGTGTTCCGACTGCATACGAGCGGTCCTTCCTTGGAGTCCGTCACGGTGCGACGCCCTTGCCGTGACCACGGGGTGGTTACGCGACGGCCGAACCGGCGCGGTCCTGGAGGTAGTCGGCGAGGTCACCGACCGAGGACAGCCGGGGGAGGAGGTCCTGCACGCTGATCGTCTCCAGGCCGTCCAGCCGTTCCTGGAGCCGGTCCTTGAGCTCCATGATCATCACCGAGTCGAAGCCCAGGTCCTCGTAGAGCAGGGACTGCCGCGAGACCTCGTCCGTGGCGTAGCCGCCCACCTCCGCGACGGCCTCGATGACGGCGCGCGCCACCGGGGTCGCCGACGCGTCCTCCGCGGCGGTGGGCAGCACGGCGGTGAGGACGGCACCGTGCGCGGCCGGCTGCTCCCGGGGGTGCGGCGAGCCGGTGTCCGCGCGGTCGGGTACGACGCTGAGGTCGGCCGCCGGAGCGGCCCGTACGGCGGTGCGGGTCCAGAACCGGTGGGCGTCGGAGAAGGCGTAGGGGGCAAGCCGCTGCGGCTGTCGCTCCTCCTGCGGGTAGACGGCGTCCCAGTGGGGGTCGAGTCCGCTGCGGAAGAGTTCGGCCAGCGCCTCGGCGAACGTGCGGCCGTCGGCGTCCTCACCCGACACGGGGGCCACGGCGTGCACCCCGGCTCCGGCGGCGGAGCGCAGGGAGCGCGCCATGCCGCTGAGCACCGGGCGGGGGCCGACCTCCACCAGATGGGTGGGTCCCGCCTCCAGCAGCCGGGTCATCGCGTCACCGAACAGCACGGGGGCGCCGATGTGTTCGGTCCAGTACTTGGCGTCCATGGGCTCCGCCTCCAGGAGCCGCCCGCGCACGGTGGAGTACACCGGGAGCTTCGGTACTCCGCCGCCGATCTCGTCCGCGAGCGCGGCGAACCGGTCCAGCATCGGATCCATCAGCGGCGAGTGGAAGGCGTGCGAGACCTCCAGGCGCCGGGTCCTGACGCCCCGCCGGGTGAGCTGGTCCTCGATCCGCCCCAGCGCCACCAGGTCCCCGGAGAGCACGGTGGCCCGGGGGCCGTTGACCGCGCCGACCCCCACCAGGGGTTCGGTGGCGACGAGTTCGGTCAGCTCGGCGAGCGGCGCCCGTACGGCGAGCATGCCGCCGCCCTCGGGCAGCCGCTCCATCAGGGCGCCCCGGGCGGCGATCAGCCGGGCGGCCTGTTCCAGCGGGAAGACCTCGGCCAGCACGGCCGCGGCGTACTCGCCGACGCTGTGTCCGAGCAGCAGCGCGGGCGGCACCCCGAGTTCGCCGAGACTCGCCGCCACGGCGTACTCGACGGCGAACAGGGCGGGCTGGGCCCATCCGGTGCGGTGCACGGCCTCGTCCCCGGCGAGCAGCAGGTCGCGCACCGAGCCGCCGACGTGCGGGGCGAGCGCCTCGTCGGCCTCGTTGAGGAACCTGCGGTACAGCGGCGACTGCAGGTACAGCCGCGCGGTCATCGCCGGGTACTGCGAGCCCTGGCCGGTGAACAGCAGCGCCACCTGGGGCCTGCCCGCCGTGTTGCCGACGAGCCGGGCCAGCAGGTCGTCGTCGGTGGCGGCCTCGCGCAGCGTCGTCACCAGTTCGCCGGTGTCCTGGGCGGGCACCGCGAAGCGGTAGCGGTGGCCCGTCTTGGTGCGGTTGCTGCTCCAGGACAGCGGGCCCGCCGGCACCCTGCGCTTCTCCAGGGTGTCGGCCTGGACCAGCAGGTTGCGGCGGAGGGCGGCCGTCGAGGGGGCGGTCAGCGTGAAGACGCCGGCGCCCAGCCCCGTGGCACCGGTGGTCCGGCCGGTACGCCCCGGCCCGGTGTCCTCCGCCTCGGGGCGCGCGGCGTAGGGCGGCGCGGACTCCAGGACGGCGTGGGCGTTGGTGCCGCCCATCCCGAAGCTGCTCAGGCCGCCGATCGCCGGCCCCGAGCGCAGCCGCAGCGGTGCCTTGAGCAGCCGTATCCCCAGCTTGGCGAGTTTCAACGCGGGGTTCTCCCGGGCGGCGAACCGGCTGGCGGGGACCGTCTTGTGATGCAGCGACAGGGCGACCTTGATGAGTCCGGCGATGCCCGCGGCGCCCTCGGTGTGCCCGATGTTGCCCTTGACCGAGCCGAGGGCCAGCGGGCGCCCGGAGCGCCCGGCGTGCAGCTGGCCGAGGGCCTTGGTCTCGATCATGTCGCCCAGGACGGTGCCGGTGCCGTGGGCCTCGGTGAAGACGACGTCGGACGGCTCGACACCGGCCCGGCGGTAGGCGGCGGCCAGCACCTCCTGCTGGGACCAGCGGTTGGGGGCGGTGATGCCGTTGCTGCGGCCGTCCTGGTTGACGGCGGTGCCACGGATCACCGCGTACACCGGCTGGCCGTCGGCGATCGCGTCCTCCAGCCGGCGCAGCACCACCGCGCCGACCCCCTCGCCCCGGCCGATGCCGTCGGCGTCGGCGCTGAAGGGCTTGCACCGGCCGTCGGGGGCGGACAGCCCGGCCTGCGTGTAGAAGATGCCGAGCGCCGGGGTGAGCGCCACGTTGACCCCGGCGGCGATGGCGGTGTCGCACTCCCCCGCCAGCAGCGCGTTGCAGGCCAGGTGGACGGCGACGAGGGAGGAGGAGCAGGCGGTGTCCACCGCCAGGCTGGGCCCCTTGAGGTCGAGGTGGTACGAGACCCGGTTGGCGGTCATGCAGTAGCCGTTGCCGGAGCCGAGCTGGGCGGTGACCTGGGCGTAGTCGGTCATGTGCAGGTGCGCCCACTCGTTGCCCATGATGCCCACGAAGACGCCGGTGTCGGTGCCGGCCAGGCGCTGCGGGGCGATCCCGGCGTCCTCGACGGCACGCCAGGCGCACTGGAGCAGCAGCCGCTGCTGCGGATCCATCGCGGCCGCCTCGCGCGGCGAGACGGTGAAGAACTCGTTGTCGAAGGCGTCCGGGTCGGAGATGAACCCGCCCTCGGTGGTGTTGGAGTGTCCTTCCGCGCCGGCGCGCGAGTGGAAGTCACGGGCGTCCCAGCGTTGCCGGGGCACCTTCCCCACCCCGTCGCCGGAACGCATCAGCATGTCCCAGTAGGCGGCCGGGTCGGGCGCCCCCGGGAACCGGCAGTCGATGCCGACGATGGCGACGGGCCTCATCGATTCTCTCCCTCCATCGCCCGCAGTTCCTCCACCAGGTGCTCGGCCAGCGCCGCGACGGTCGGGTAGTCCCAGGCCACAGTGGGTTCGAGGACGAGGTCGAAGTCCTCCTCGATGTCGCCGCACAGGCTCAGCGCCGCGACCGAGTCCAGCCCGTACTCGGCCAGCGGCACGGTGGGCGAGATCTCGGACGGCGTGCGCCTGAGGTACAGGGCGATCCGGTCGGCGAGCCAGCTGCTCAGCGACTCGACGGTGTGTGCGGTGTGCTCGTTGTTCGCGGTGCGGTCGGTCGCGGGGACAGTCATGGAAGAACTCCTCGGTGAAGGCGCGTCGGGTCCGCTCGGCCGGCGGTCAGCCGGCCAGCGGGGTGTCGTAGAGGTCGTAGCTGCGGCGTTCGTGGAAGCGCCGGAGCACTTCCTCGTGCACCCGGCCCTCGCACCCGGGCGGCAGGTCGGCCGGGCGCTGCCCGAGCCGGCGCGCGAGCCGGTGCAGTGCGGCGGCCACCCAGGCCGGGTCGGCCAGGAAGGGATCGTCGCCGCCCTGCGCCCCGCGCCAGACGCCGAGCACGGACGCGGCCGCGAGGAACACCGCGTAGCGGTCGGCGAGCGCGAAGCTGGCGGGGCTGGCGAGGGCGGTGCGGTCCTGCGGGGAGAGGTTCAGGCTGTCCTCCTGGAGCTGGCGCAGCTGGTCCAGCATCCGCATGACGAGGGCCTGCACCGCGAGTTCCTCGGGGGAGCCGCTGGGCAGCCCGTCGGCGGCGGCGACCAGCGAGGCGCTCAGGCTGTCCCGGCCACTGGCGAGCGCGAGGCTCCCGAAGGGGATGCCGGGCAGCCCCTCCCGCGGCCGGAACAGGCTCTGCGGGGCCTCGTCGCCGGAGAACCAGGCGCGCCGGGCCAGCCGGGACAGCTGCGGGATGATGGTGGCCTGGCAGGCCGCCGAGCCCGCGTGGCCGAGGCTGAGCACCGGCAGGTCGCGGACGTGCTTCTGGAAGAGGCCGAACTCCCCCTCACGCACGTAGAACCGCGCCCCGAGCACGATCGACAGGTCGTACATGGTGTCGGTGAGCATCTTGGGCACCAGGTACTTCACGGCCGCCGCGTAGACGCTGGTCTCGTCGGGCAGCAGATGCACCGCCCGGGTGCCGACCGTCGCCATGCTGTCGCAGATGAGCAGGTCGAGGAAGGCGCCGGTGAGGGTGGAGGAGGCGTGCGGGATCTCCATCACCGAGCGCCGGTAGAGCTGACGCCCGAGGGCGAACCGCACCACCGTGCGCAGGCTCGTGTCGAGGGCGCCGATGGCCATGCTGGGCACGGCGCTGCGGGTGATCTGGAAGGAGCGCAGCGCCAGTTCCACGCCCTGGCCCCGGGCGCCGAGCAGGGTGCTGTCGGGCACCGGGCAGTCGGTGAAGTCCAGCCCGGACAGCCGGCAGCCGCGCACCCCGACGGCGGTGTAGCGGGGCAGGACCGCGAAGCGCTCCCGGTCGAGCTGGTCGCGTTCGACGAGCAGCACCGAGTGGCTGCGGCTGCCCGGACTGTCGTCGGTACGGCTGAACAGGGCGAAGGCGTCGGCCCGGTCCGCGTTGTTGATGACCTCCTTGCGGCCGTCGAGACGGAAGCCGCCGGGCACGGGGTCGGCCCGGAACTCGTTGCGCACGAAGTCGTTGCCGTGCGGCAGCTCGTGATAGGCGACGGAGACCTTCGATCCGCCCAGCAGCAGCTGCGCCGTCCGGCGGCGCTGCTCCTCGCTGCCGGCCGTCCACACGTTGACGGCGGCCATGAAGGACGTGATGCCGTAGCCGAGGCCGAGGGCGACGTCGCGCCGGAAGACCTGCCGCATCACGCGGACGAGCGTGTCGAGCCGGTCCAGCCGCCCGCCGAGGTCGGTGGGCACGAACTCGGCGTTGAGGACCACGTCGTCGAGGAGCCGCTCACCGGCGGCGGGCAGTTCCCCGGCCTCGTCGGCGGCCAGCAGCTCGGCGGCGCCGAGCGGGTTGGCGGGGTCCTGGGGGTCTCCGAAACGGTTCTCCAGGTCGGCGATCCTGGCCTGGACCGCGCTCTCGCGCGCCTGATGCGTGGCCGGGTCGGTGACAGGGGCGGTACCGGCCGGGGCTGCCTTGCCGTGCAGCCCCTGGACCGCGGGATCACTCAGCATGACGTCCCCTCGGGTGTCCGGGTGCCGCCGGCGGCGGCCCGGGTATCGGTGTGTCCTTGCGGTACGGCGGCCGGCGGACCGCCGTCACCGCCGGGTGCGTGGGTGCGCGGGGTGGCGCCGCCGGGTGCATGGGTGCGCGGGGTGGCGCCGCCGGATGCGTGGGTGCTCCGGGCGTCCCCGCCGGGTGCCCCGGTGCCCCGCTCGGTGGTCCCGCCCAGGGTGAACGGGATCAGGGAGAACAGCTCGCCCGCCTCCCGCGCGGCCCGCAGCCGCTCCAGCAGCGCGGGGTAGGCGTCGGGGTCCCCCGCGTCCGGTTCGCCCAGCTTCACCAACAGCCGGTCGAGGACGGGCCACAGCCACACCCCGTTGCGCCACAGCTCCCCGGTGCGTCCCGCGTCCGCCGCCCGGTGGTTGTACGTCCACAGGCCGAGGCAGGCGGCGCCGGCCAGGCACAGGCCGTACCGTCGGGCCACGTCGAAGGCGGCGGGCGGGACGTCGGAGACCACGGCGCGGTGGGCGTCCATCTCCTCGTGGACCCGGCCGGTCACGGCGAGCAGCCGCTCCGCCGCCCCGAGCGCGCCCTTGAGTTCCGGCCGCCGGGCGGCCTCGGCGCGCAGCGCCGCGACCGACGTCGGCAGCGTCGCCATGATGCCGCTGCCGCGCCGGGCCACGAGGGAGAGCCGTGCCGGGTCCAGCGGGGGAAGCTCGGTGGCCAGGTCGAAGGCGCGGACGGCGCCCTTCGTGTCGCCGCCGCCGCGCAGCCAGCCCCGGGACAGCGAACGGAACTGGTTGACCAGGGAGTTGAGGTTGACCAGGGTGTTGCCGTCGAAGAGGCCGACGATGCGGTGGTCGCGGTCGACCTTCTGGAACATGCCCCGGGCGTGGACGTCCTTCAGGAAGGCCCGGGCGCCGAGCAACCGGGTCAGCTCGCCGATCACGCCCTCGGTCCCGGTGGGCACCAGGTACTTGGTGACCGCGGCGGCCACGCTCAGCTCGTCGGGGACGGTGTGCACGGACCGGGCGGCGACCGTGGCCAGTGCCTCCCCGGCCAGGACGTCCGCCGCGGCCGAGGCGAGCACGTGCCGTGCCTGCGGCAGGTCGATCAGCCGCCGTCCGAACAGCTCGCGCCGCTCGGCGAAGTCCAGGGCGATGCCCAGCGCGTGGTCGGCCGCGCCCAGGGACAGCGAGGCGCACATGGTGCGGGTGAGCTGGAGGGCCTTGAGCACGGTCTCGACGCCGCCGCCCTCCCCGCCGACCGCCGCGTCCGCCGGCACCGGGGCGCCGTCGAGGACGATCCCGCTGATGTCGGCGCCCCGGATGCCGTGCGTGCGGATCTTGTCCACGTGGCGGTAGTGCTCCCCCTCGGTCAGCCGCCGCTTGTCGACGAGCAGCACGGTGAAGCCGCGCGGCCCGCCGTCCTCGGAGGTGCGGGTGAGCACCGACAGGAGGCTGCCCCGGGTGGCGTTGTTGATCAGCCACTTCTCGCCGCTGACACGCCAGCCGCCGGCGCCGTCGGCCTCGCACCGCACGTCCCCGGCGAGCAGGTCGCTGCCGTGGGCGCGCTCGGTGAGGGCCAGCGAGACCGGCACCCCGGCCCGGATGTCCGCGGCCAGGCCGCGGGCCTGCTCGGGGGTGCCGGAGATCCAGACGCAGACCCCGCCCAGATAGGTCTTGCCGTGGCCGACGGCGACGGTCAGATCGCGGCGGGCCACCACCCGCATGACCTGCATGACGGTCTCGTAGTCGGTGAGCCTGCCGCCGTACTCGGCCGGGATGTAGAACTCCTGCAGCCCCCAGCCCTCCAGCAGCCGGCAGAGGTCGGCCGGGAACTCCTCGTTCTCGTCCAGTTCCAGGCTGCGGGCGTGGGAGAAGACCGTGCCGGGGGCCTCGGGATCGCCGAGCAGCGACTCCAGCTCCTGCGCGACTCTGTAGGGAGGATGGTCCATGGCTCAGCCCACCGGTGCCATGGCCGGGTCGGCCGCCGGGGCGCCCTGGGCGCCGTCCGGGTTTCCCTCGACGAGCGAGCGCACCGACGGGTCCAGCACGGAGTGCAGCGCGGTGACCGCTCCCTGGAGGAACAGCTTGCGCATCAGCGTCCGCTGGATCTTGCCGCTGGTGGTCCTGCGCACGGTGCCGGGACGGACCAGCAGCACGTTGCCCGCCGGGACGGCGAACTCCATGCCGATGTGCCGCTGGATCTGGGTGGCGACGTCCTTCAGTTCCGCGCCGGCCGCGGCGGCCCGGATCTCGTGGATCACCACCAGATGCTCCTGGCCACCGGTGTCGACGGCGAACACGGCCCCGGCGCCGATCGCCGGGTTCAGGCCGCGCACCGCGCTCTCCACGTCGTACGGGTAGATGTTGCGGCCGTTGATCAGGACCATCTCCTTCAGACGGCCCGTCACGAACAGTTCGCCGCCGCCCAGGACGCCCATGTCGCCGGTGCGCAGCCAGGTGCCCAGCTCCTCCTGGCCGGCGATCCGCGCGCCGAAGATCTCCGCGTTCACCTCCGGCCGCTCCCAGTAGCCGGAGGCCACGCTGGCGCCGCGCACCCAGATCTCCCCGACCTGGCCCTCGGGCCGCTCGGCGAGCGTCTCGGCGTCGACGATCCGCACCTCGAAGTCCTCGGCCAGGGCGACCCCGCTGCTGACCAGGGTCCGTCGCGGCGCGCCCAGGTACGGGCCCGTCAGGGTGCCCTGCTCCAGTCCGGCCGCGTCCACCTCGCGCAGCAGCGCGCCGCGCGTCTTCGGGGTGCCGGTGACCAGCAGGGTGGTCTCGGCCATGCCGTAGCAGGGGAACATGGTCTCCGGCCGGAACCCGTAGGGACCGAAGCGCTCGGTGAACGCCTGCAGGGTCTCGGCCCTGACGGGTTCGGCGCCGTTGCAGGCGGTCCGCCACGACGACAGGTCCAGGCCCTCCAGCTGGGCGTCGGTGACCCGGCGGACGCACAGGTCGTAGGCGAAGTTGGGGCCGCCGCTGGCGTTCACGCCGTACTCGCTGACCAGTTCCAGCCAGCGGACGGGCTTGCGCAGGAAGGACACCGGCGGGATGAGCACACTGGTGGTCCCCAGCCACAGCGGCTGGAGGATGTGCCCGATCAGACCCATGTCGTGGTAGAAGGGCAGCCACCCGCCGATCATCGTGTCGGGGGTGTTGCCGGTGGAGCGGGCGATGGCCGCCTCGTTGGCGAGCAGGTTGCCGTGCGAGACCATCACGCCCTTGGGGGCGCTGGTGGATCCCGAGGTGTACTGCAGGAACGCCAGGTGCTCCGGGCTCAGCCGCGGGTCGCGCCAGGCGGCCGCGTCACCGACGGGCCCCTGGTCGGTGGGCAGGCACACCACGTCCGAGAAGCCCTCGGCCGCCAGCCACGCCTCCACCTCCGGGGCGTGCTCGGCGAGGGTCAGTACGGCGCCGACCCGGGCGTCGCGGACGATCCCGGACACCCGGCGGAAGTGCTGGCCCTGCTCGGAGGGCAGCGGCGCCGGCACCGCGACGGCCCCGGCGTAGAGGCAGGCCGTGAACGCCTTCACGAAGTCCAGGCCCGAGGGGTAGAGCAGCAGGACCTGACGTCCTGCCAGACCCCGTTCCTGCAGCCAGGACGCGATGTCCTTGGCCGCGCGGTCCAGGTTCCGGTACGGCAGTCGCTCGGGCTCCTTGCCCCGTACGCCGTCCGCGAGGAACACGAACGCGTCCGTGTCACCCCGTTCGTCCGACCGCGTCAGCACGACCTCCGCGAATGAACCGAATTCCGCCACCGTCTTTCCCCTCGCCTCGAAGCGACTCGTATCGCGTTGACATCGAATCGGCCCGGTCGGGCCGACTGTCCGCCGGACCCGTCGTGCCGATCGTCGGGTCCGTCTCTAAAGCCCCTCTTGCGGCCGGCGTCACTCCCGCCGACCGGGGCCGTCCTCCACCCGTCCGTGCCTCTCCAGCTGCGCCCACAGCTCCCGTTCGCGCGGGGAGAGCGGGACATCGGCGACCAGGCGCTCGGGGTGCGCGGGCGGCGGCTCGTCGAGCGGGAGCGCGCCGGCCGGTCTCCCGGGGTCCGCGTCGTCGAGCCACCACTGCCTGGCCTGCTCCACGGAGGCCGGCGGCACCATGCCGAAGATGACGGCGAGCGCCCCGAAGCCGTCCACGAAGAACGTGACGACGCCCTTGCGGATCCGTCGCGCCGCCGGGCGCGCGGACCACCACCCGCTGCCGGGCGAAGCGGCCACGCCGGCCGCCTCAGGACGAGCGCCGGGTGAAGTCCGTCCGCAGACGGACGTGCACCGGCGCCGCCGGCAGGTGTTCCTCGGACAGGTCGTGCCGGAACGACACGGTGCCGTCGGTGTCCTCGCCCGTCTCGGCGAAGCCCAGCGACGGGTACAGACCGCGCACCCGGTGGTTCTTGGCCGTCGGACGGTAGCGGGCGTACACGGCGCCCGCCCCCCGGGCCCGGGCCTCGCGCAGCACGGCGGTCAGGCAGGCCTGCTCGATGCCGCGCGCGAACACCCGGCAGCTCAACAGCATGTTGTCGATGTGCCAGCCGCCGCCGTCCGCCCCGCCGTCCGTGCCGACGCCGCTCACCAGGACCGCTCCCACCAGTCCGTTGTCCCCGAACCGGTCGGCCGAGCGGATCGCCAGCACCAGCCCGTCGGCGGACTCGTGGCGGGCCCGCACATCGGCCTGCTGGAGCCGCTCGGTGGTGAGGTTGAACTGGTTGGTGCGCAGCGTCACCTGGGAGACCCGCGGGATCTCGTGGTCGCGCGGGGGCGACAGCGAGACCTCGACGCCCAGTTCGGCGAGGTAGTCCTCCATGGAGTCCGCGCCCTCCAGGAGGTCCTGGCGGGCCACCTCGGTGCGGTACTGCGTCGAGCGGGCCCGGTCCTCGGCGGTCAGCTCCCGTACGTCGAACCAGCCGTCCGCCAGCAGCCGTTCGATGTGCAGGGCGGGTTCCTCGTCGAGCCGGACCACGGCGACGCCGGGCAGGCTGCGGGAGACCAGACCGCACTCGAAGGGCGAGTCGTCGGCGAAGACGAAGCTGTCCACGCCCAGGTTGAGCCGCTGGGCGATCTCCAGCAGGTTCCGGTCCTTGGGCTCCCAGTTGGCGGTGACCTGCACGAAGTCGGTCTCCCGCAGGGCCATGTCGGGGTGCTCGCGCAGCACGGCGCGGACCGGCTCGATGTCGTTCTTGCTGCACACCGCGAGCAGCACGCCCTGCGCGCCGAGCTGCCCGACGGTCTTCTGGAACCGGCCGAACGCCTCCCCCCGGTAGGTGGTGGCGGCGGCGATGCCGTCCGGGCCGTCGTCGCCGAGGATGCCGTCCCACAGGGTGTTGTCCAGGTCGACCACCAGCACCTTCTTGCTGCGCCCGCGCAGCACCCGGGCCAGGTGGCCGATCTCCCGTGCGTACCCGGCCAGGAGTTCCTCGCCGAACTGCACCTTGGCGTAGGCGGCGAGCCGCGGCTCGTTGACCGGGCCGCTGGAGGCGACCAGCGGTTCGAGGTCCACGACGTGGACGCGCTCGTGCACGACGGCCAGCCGCAGCAGGCCGGCGTTGAACTCCCGCCAGATCACCCCGAGCCGGGCCCTGGAGCGGGCGTCGACCAGGCGGCGCAGGTGGCCGCGCAGCAGGGGGACGGTGTTGAGGACCAGGGTGCCGCCGCCGCGCGTGACGTAGCGCTCCACCAGCGAGCCGATGAGGTTCAGCTTTCCGGCGGTGACGCGCTGGACGTCCTCCACCAGCCAGGGGTGCGGGAGTTCACCGAAGACGATCTCGGCGTCCAGCACGCACAGCGCCAGGTCGGCGTCGTACATCTCGCTGGCGGTGTTGTGCAGGTCGCGGCGCCAGGAGTCGTAGTCGCCCTCGTGCAGCGTCGACAGCAGGCCGTGCCGGGCGAGTTCGGCGGTCAGCGGGGCCGTGAGCCCGCTCAGGGTGGAGCCGCCGGTGACGGCGACGGTGATCGTCTCGGTACCGGGGTGCTCGCGCAGCACCTCGTCCCGGTCCAGCCGGGACAGCAGCTGCCCGGCTCGCGCCAGGTCGGGTGCCGGAGGTCCGGCGGGGTCCCCCGCCGCGGCCAGTTCGGACAGCAGACCGGGCACCTCGTCGTACGCGTCGGCGAGGCGTCCTTCGGCATGGAGGGCGCGCAGCCGGTCCAGCGGTCCGGTCCGCTCGCCCACGGCGGTGCTCACAACCGTGGCCATGGTGTCTCCATTCACTGAATCGCCCGTCGCTCGGCCCTCCCGGTCCCCCGGGAGCACCGACGCGGGTCCGCACCCCATCCCGGACACGGACCCACCACCACTGCCGGTGGCCGTCCCGAGCGTGCCGAGCGCTTCTTAAGCGCCCCTTGAGCGCTCGGACGGCGCGGGACCTCGGACCGGCGGCCCGCCGTGTGACATCCGTCCGTTCCGTTGCGCCGACGCGGTGGTCACGACGATCAGCGGGAGATGATGATGTGTGGGGGGAAGGTGAAGACAGGGGGGCAACTGTGGGCGCCGATAGGGTGGTTGGGGACGGCGGGAACAGGGCCCCGTTGCTGGGCCGCTCCGCCGAGCTGGCCCGGTTGGACGCGCTGCTCGACCGTGCGGCGGGCGGCACGGCGGAGAGCGGGGAGTTCCCCGACGGCGGCCGCTCCCGGCTCGTCGACATCACCGGGGTGGCCGGCATCGGCAAGAGCCGGCTGCTCGGCGAGGTCTGCGCACGGGCGCGCCGGCGCGGCATGACGGTCCTGCGCGGCAGGGCCACGGAGTACGAGCGGCGGGTGCCCTTCCAGGTGTTCACCGACGCGCTCGCCCACCTCGATGCCGGCGCCGACGGCTTCCCGGAGGCCGACGCGGTGGCGCCCCTGCTGCAGCGCGGCGGCGCGGTCGACCGTTTCGCACTGCATCGGTCCACGGCCGCCCTGCTCGCCCGGCTCGCCGCCCCGTCCGGGCTGCTACTGGCCCTCGACGACCTGCACTGGGCGGACCCGGCCTCACTGGAGCTGCTGGACCATCTCGTACGGCATCCCGTGCACGCCCCCGTCGTCCTGGCCGTGACACGCCGTGACCGCCAGAGCCCCGAGTCCCTCACCGCCGGGCTCACCCGAGGACGCGACACCGGCGCGGTCGTCGGACTCGCCCTGCGACCGCTGAGCGCACGCGACTGCGCCGAACTGGCCGGCCCCGGCCTGCCGCCAGCCGAGACCGCCGCGCTGTACGCCACGAGCGAGGGCAACCCGTTCTACTTCCTGACCCTCCTCCAGGCCCACCGCGCGGGTACGGCGCCCGGGGCCGCCGAGCCGCCCGGCCTCGGCACCCTGCTGCTGGACGAACTCACCGTGCTCACCCCCGCCCGGCGCGGCATCGTGGAGGCGGTGGCCGTCCTGGGCGAGCACGCCACCCCGGCGATGGTGAGCCGGGTGACCGGCCGCTCCGGCCCCGCGTTCGTCGACGACGTCCACGCGCTCACCCGCCGCGACCTGCTGCGCCCCACCCCACCAGGGCTGTTGACCCTGCGGCATCCGGTCGTACGGACCCTCGTCCACGAGAGCACGCCCTTCCTGAGGCGCGTCGAGATCCACCGGCTCGCCGCGCGGGAACTGGCCCGGGTGGGCGCCTCGGCCGCCGAGCGGGCCCACCATGTGGAACAGTCGCTGACCTCCTGGGACCCGGAGGCGGTGGCGGTGCTCGACGAGGCCGCCGCGCGCACCGCCCGCACGGCCCCGGCGAGCTGCGCCCACTGGCTCGATGTGGCCCTGCGCCACCTCCCGGACACTGCCGAACACGCCGTCCGAAGACGTGAGTTGGTTCTGAGGCGGGCCCGCGCGCTGGCCGCGTGCGGGGGCCTGCGCGAGAGCCGCGCCCTGCTCCAGGAGCTGATCGCCACCCCGCGGGCGCCCGACGACCCGGCCACCGGCGACGACCTGGGCCTCAGGGTGCGCGCGGTCGTCCTGTGCGCGCTGGTGGAGCGTCATCTGGGGCGCTCCACCGAGGCCGTCGCGCTGCTGCGCCGCGAACTGGCCCGCGGCCCCGCGCCGGGCCATGTCGTCCGGCTCGGCCTGGAGCTGGGCTCGGCCGCGCCCCTGGACAGCGCCACCTCGTACGCCCAGGTGCGCACGGAGGTCGAGGCGGCGCTCGCGGCGGCCCGGTCCACGGGGGACGAGGTCGGGGAGGCGGGCGTCCTCGCCGTCGCCGCCCTGGGAGAGGCGTACGAGGGCGACATGAGCGCGGCGCACCGGCTCGCCCGGCAGGCCGCCGCCCTGGTCGACTCCCTGCCCGACAATGACCTCACCGCGTTGTGCGAACCACTGGCCCGGCTCGGCTGGGCGGAGGCGTTCCTGGAGCACTATCCCGACGCGGAGCGGCACGCCGAGCGCGGCCTCGACATCGCCCGCCGCAGCGGTCAGCTCTATGTCGTGCCCCATCTGCTGCTGTGCCTGTCCCACGTCCGGGTCCAGACCTGCCGGATCCCGTCGGCGCTGGAACTCGCCGACCGGGCCGAGGACATCGCCCGCGGGGTCGGCAGCGACCAGTTGCTCGCGTTCGTCCTCGCGAGCAGGGCCGCCGCGCTCGTCGCCGGCTGCCCGCCGGGCGATCCGCGCCCCCTGGCCGTCGCCGAGGAGGCGGTGGCCGCGGCCGGGAACGGGGTCGACTGGTGGGCCTCCACGGCCTGGTGCATCTTCGGCTGGGCCGCGCTCATGGCCGGCGATCCGGTCCGCGCCCGGGACGCGATGCTCCGGGCCGGCGGCCCCGAACTGCAGCGCATCCAGCCCTCGATGCGGCCGCTCTACCTGGAGATACTGGTCACGTCCGCACTGGTGACGGGGCTGCCCGAGGAGGCCCGTGGCTGGGCCGAGCGGGCCCGTAAGGAGGCGGAACAACTGGGGCTGCCGATGCAGCGGGCCTCCGCGCTGCGCAGCACCGCCCATCTGCCGCTGGCACAGGGCGACACGGCAGCGGCGGCGGACCTGTTCGCGCAGGCCGCGGCGGAGAGCGCCCGCTGTGGCGCGGTCTTCTGGGAGGCCCACTCCCTGCTGCTCGGCGCCCCGCTGGAAGCGGCGGCGGGCCGGGGCCGGGACGGCACGCAGGCCTGGCTCAGGGGGCGCCGGCTCGCCGAGGCGGGCGGCAGCGCCCTGCTGGTCGGCCTCGCCGACGCCACCCGTCCGCCCGGTGGTGGCGCCGAGGCCCCGTACGGTTCCCCGGACCGCGCCGACGTCACCGAACGGCTGGCCACACTGACCGCGAGGGAGCTGGAGATCGCCGAGCTGGTGGCGCAGGGGCTCACCAGCCAGGCCATCGCGGACCGGCTCTACGTCAGCCGGCGCACCGTCGAGACCCATGTCTCGCGCACCTTCCGCAAGACCGGGATCTCCTCGCGGACCGCCCTGGCCGGTCTGATGGCTCGCCGCCGCACCGGGAGCCGTTTCGGGGACGCTCGCGCGGAGCGGGACTGAGCGTGCTACGGGTGCCCTCGGCGGTGGTCGGTGAGCCCCCGCGCACCGACCACCGCCGTCCCGGCCGGGAGTGTGCCTACCTGACGTCGACGTAGTCGCCGGGCGCCGTCGCGGAGCCGGTCGTGCCGGTGCCGGCGAAGACGAAGCGGTAGTAGCCGTCGGAGCCGGCCCTGGTGGTGGTGCTCAGGGTGCCGGTGCCGCTGGTCCTGACCGTCTTGAGGGTGGTGTAGGTGCTGCTGCCCCTCTTGCGGAACTGCAGTTTCACCGGCTGGGCCCCGTATCCCGCGTTCTTGCCCGTGCTCCAGTTGGCGCGGCTCAGCTTGCCGGTGACCGTGATGGTCCGGCCGGCCCGCACCGGCTCCGGGGAGGCGTTGGCGGTCAGCGCGGCGGCACGCTTCATCCGGGTCCGGGCGACGTCGTCGTCGTAACTGGCGTTCGCGTAGAGGTCGTAGGCGCCCAGGAAGAGTTTCCAGGTTCCCGCGGTGCCGTTGCCGTCCTTGAAGGCGACCGCGGGGTCGATGGTGAAGACCGTGGTGCAGCTGTAGCTGTAGCCGCCCTGGACCGGCGTCTCCGTGCAGGTGGGGTAGGCGTCCGACTCCAGGGCGCCGGTGATGGTGTCCGTGTTCGAACTGTCGGTGCCCTGCCAGAGGAAGGCCTGGGTGATGGCGACGCCTTCCTCGTCGAAGGCGGTGAACGTGACCGGGACGGCCTTCTTGCCCTTCACTCCGAGAACGATGTCCTTGCCCTTGTTGACGACCCCGTTCTTGAAGGTGGTGCCGCCCAGCGCGTCCTTCGGCCGGAGGCTCTGTGCGGTGACCGCTCGGAGATCCGTCGCCGCCCCGGAGTGCTCCGCCGCCTGCGCGGCGCCCGGAAGAACGAACGCCGAGAGCACGACGGCGCCGGAGACGACGGTGGCCACAGTGTGTGTACGCAAGTGGTTCCCCCATGATGAGGTCGGTCGGCCCAGCCGGACTGCCCCCGTGGCAGGGCCTGTTGATGTGGTGAAGAGACCGGCGCCCGCACGCCGGTGTCGTCATGTACGCAAGCAAACGGCACGGGGGTCAGGGGCGCGTCGGTAGGAGTACGTATTCCACGTACGTACTCGAACGGCCGACAGCCCGCCGACCGCCGGGCCTTCGGATGTGCCGCGTCAGCGGGAGTGGCCGAGCTGGGTGAGGGCCAGGTCGAGCATGTCGGTGAAGAAGTCGACCGCGGTGGCGTCGATGCACAGCGGTGGCTTGATCTTGAGGATGTTGAGGTGGTCCCCGGTGGGCTGGACGATCACGCCGAGGTCGAGCACGCGGTCGCAGAGTTCGGCGGTCTCCTCCGTGGCGGGTTCCAGGCTCACGTCGTCCCGGACGAGTTCGAGGCCGAGGTAGAGACCCGAGCCGTGGACGGCGCCGATGATGCCGTGGCGCTCGGCCAGTGCCTCCAGGCGGGCTTTCAGACGGCCGCCGACGCGGGCCGCGTTGCCCTGGAGGTCTTCGTCGCGCAGGGTGTCCAGGACGGTGAGGCCCACGACGCTGGAGACGGGGCTGCCGCCGGTGGAGGAGAAGAAGTAGCCCTGGTCGCGGTACCGGTCCGCGACGGCCCTGGACGTGATGACGGCGCCGAGGGGGTGTCCGTTGCCCATGGCCTTGGCGACACAGACGATGTCGGGCACGACCCCCTGCTGCTCGAAGCCCCAGAACCAGTGCCCCAGGCGGCCGTATCCGACCTGGACCTCGTCGGCGACGGCCAGGCCGCCGTGCCGCCGTACCGCCGCGTAGACCTGGGCGAGATAGCCGTCGGGCAGGGCGACTCCCCCGGCGTTGCCGTAGAAGGTCTCGCCGATGAACGCTCCCGCCGGGCGGCCGGTGGCGGCCAGTTCGTCGAACAAGGCGACGGCCTCGGGCGCGTAGCGCACGGCTTCCGGTCCGCGGTGGCGGCCGCGGTAGGGGTTGGGCGAGTCCACGGTGTGCACCCAGCCCGGACGGGTGGCCAGGGCCTCGGGGTTGTCCTGGAGCGAGGTGGAGACCGCGTCGGAGGCGTACGTCCAGCCGTGGTACGCCTCGCGCAGCGCCACGACGTCGTGCCGGCCGGAGGCCCCGATGGCCAGGCGCAGGCCCAGATCCACCGCCTCCGAACCGGAGTTGACGAGGAACACCGTGTCCAGCGGGTCGGGCAGGAGCGCGGCGAGGCGCTCGGTGAACTCCACGACGGAGGCGTAGTGGAAACGCGAGTTGGTGTTGAGCCGCCGCAACTGCCGGGAGACCGCCCGCTCGACGCGGGGGTGGGCGTGGCCCAGTGGTGTGACGTTGTTGACGATGTCGAGGTACGACCGGCCGTCGGTGGACAGCAGATGATGGCGCCAACCGCGTTCGATCCGCGGGGGGTCGGCGTAGTAGTGCCCCTGCACGGTGGCGAACACGGCGTCGCGCCGGGCGAGCAGGTCCCTCTCGCCCGTACGGTCGGAGTCGGCCGGGAGGCCGAGGAGCGGGGCGGGGTCGGCGGTGAGCGCGAGCCAGCCGGCGGCGTACTCGGGACGGACCAGGCGCGGGACGGCGGGGCCGTCGGCGGCGCGCAGCGCGACGTGGACCGCGGCACCGGCGCCGAGGTGGGCGATGTCCTCGCCCGCCCGCACCGTCGCACCGGTCGTCACCACGGGCTGGACCGTGCCCGGGAAGGTCAGCGTCAACACCCTTGTGTCGTAGGTGAGTTCCACCTGTCCCGGCGCCGCGGCGAGGACCCTGCCCGCGGCGGGCGCCTGCGCCACGGCGTCCCGGCCGAGCCTGAGGTCGATGCCGGTGGGCACCGTGGCGGCGGACCGCGCCGACAGCGCCGGTGTCCGGGTCAGGCGCGCACGGGCGTACCGGGTGGCGACGGCGGCCGCTCCGTCCGCGAGCGCGGAGGTCGTCAGCCGGGCCTCGGCGCCGGGGTCCGTCCAGGCTCCGTGGTCCAGGCAGTCGGCGTCGGTGGACAGGTCGAGGACGGTGATGCCGTCGGCGGCGAGGTCCCGCAGGAGAGGACGTACCGGCGCGTCGGCGCGCGCGGTCCGGGCGGGCTCGTCGGCACGCGCGGTCCGGGCGGGTGTGTCGGCCGTGCCGACCGTGCCGGTCGCGTTCCTGACGAGGTGGATCATCACCGCCAGGGGCAGGCTGGTGGCCTGTTCGAATATGCGCCATTCGCGGTCCAGCGCGTCCTTGGCGTAGGCGTTGTCCTCGTCGACGACGGCCTGGTGCCGCCCGCTGGCCACCAGGACGGCGGCGCGCAGCACCACGAGCGGCCACACCGCCTCGGCCTCCTCGGCGCTGAGCGGCCGGACGGCGTGGAAGGCGCGGACGGCCGGCAGGACGTGGTGGGGCTCGATGCCGTCGTGGTGGAGCATCGAGGACAGGGACACGGCGAGTTCGCCGACCGCCCAGCTCGTGGTCACGTCACCGAAGTCGATGACCCCGTCGGGCAGGGGCGGACGGCTGTCGGGCGAGCGGATCAGATTGTCGTCGGTGAGGTCCAGGTGCACGGCCTGCGACGGCAGCGTGGCGGCGAGCCTGTCGACCTGGGCCCAGGCCTGCGCGGTCGCGGCCCGGACGGCGGCGCGCCGGTCGGGCTCGGCGATGTGCCCGGCGAGTTCGGCGACGACGCGATCGGCGTACCGCGGGTCCCACTGGAGCACTCGGTCGAGGCCCGGGTGCCGGAAGTCGCGCAGGGCGGTGCCGGCCCTTCCGGCGATCGTGCCCATGGCCGCCACGGTGCGGGGAGACAGGTGCCGGGGTCCGGAGAGTGTTCCGCCGGGCAGGTGGCGCAGCAGGCGCGCGACGGCCGGACCGCTGTCGGTGGCCACCGTCGTGCGCCGGGGGGAGCCGTCGGGGCGGCGCAGGACCGTGGCGATCCGCAGGTCCGGGCAGGCCGAGGCGATCAGGTCGGCGGCGGCGTCCGCGGCCTCGATCTCCGTCGCGTCGAAGGCGGGGTTCGCGATCTTCAGGATCGCCGCGGGCGTCCCGTCGTCGGCGCGCAGCAGGAAGTTGGCGTCCTGCTGGCTGCCCAGCGCCTGCGCGCGAGCGGTGACGCCGAGGTGCTCGGCGGCGATGCGCTCGGCCTCGGCCGGGGTCAGGCGGGGCGCGGGAAGGGCGCCCTCGGTGAAGAAGTCGATCGTGCGGTGCTCGTCGGGCAGCATGCGGGGTTCCTCGGCTGGTGCGGTCGGACGGAGGGGGCTCGGACGGCGCTCGGACACTGCGCCGCCTCAGTCGACGTGCCACAGGAAGCGGTGGGTGTGGATCCCGAAGTACGGGAAGTTCTCCACGGACGCGACCCCCTCGACGGGCCGTACGACGTCGTTGATGAAATCCAGGAGGTCCCGGGGCCCGGGGCACACCACCTCGGCGAACAGGTCGAAGCCGCCGGCCGTCAGGACCGTGTAGACGACCTCCTCGTGCCGGGACAGTTCATCGGCGACGGCGCGGGGATCGCCGTCGACGCCCAGGCCCAGCAGTGCCATCGCCTGCTGGCCCATGGTCATCGGGTCGGTCACCCCGACGACCTGGACCGCCTTGGTGTCGATCAGCCGCTGCAGCCGGAGTCTCGCGGCCGAGGGCGACAGCCCCACCTTCGGGCCCAGGTCGGCGTACGGGATCCGGCCGTCGACCTGCAGCTCCCTCAGGATGGCCCGGTCGATGTCGTCCATGCGGACCTCTCCCCTGTGTGAACGGCAAGCATGGTGCTTGTTTCAAGCACCATGCCCGATCCATACGCTCGATTCAAGCGTCTGGACGATGGAATCGAGCAAGAGCCGAGGGTGAGGGATCGAGCGGCTCACGTGGATCACCCATCGCGCGGCCGGAGACCGGGCCGGTGCGGGGTGTTCGGCGGGGTGACGAGGGGGTGCCGCGCCGGTCGCGGTGCGGGCGGAACATGCCGCGGCCCGCCGACCGGCCAGGGCCGGTCGGCGGGCCGGAAGCCGCGCCGCGTCCGCCGGTTCACACCGCGGCGGGCTCGTCGTCGAGGCGGAACCTCGGGTCGCCCGGGACGGACGCGAGGAGTCGAGCGGTGTACGGATGGTTCGGCTCGGCGAAGGTGGCTCCGGTCGGGCCGAGTTCGACGAGGTCCCCGTGCAGCAGGACCGCGACCGTGTCGCTCACGTGCCGGACGACGGCCAGGTCGTGCGAGATGAACAGCATCGTCAGCGAGAGCCGGCGGCGCAGATCGGCGAGCAGGTTGAGGATCTCGGCCTGCGTCGTCAGGTCGAGGGCCGAGGTGATCTCGTCGGCGATGACGAACCGGGGACCCGGCGCCAGGGCCCGTGCGATGGCCAGCCGCTGGCGTTGGCCGCCGGAGAACTCGTGCGGATAGCGGTCCATGCCGTCCGGGTCGAGGCTCACCTGACGGAGCAGCTCGGCGATCCGGGGCCGGACCGGTGCGACCCTGGCCCGGATCGGATCGAGTGCCTCGGCGAGCGACTGCGCGACGGTGCGCCGCGGGTCGAACGAGGAGTACGGGTCCTGCGGGATCATCTGGACCGTCGCGGCTCCCGCCCGTCCGCGTGAGGCGCGCAGCGGGGCGCCGTCCACGAGGATCCGGCCCCCCGACGGCCGGTGGACGCCGACGAGGGTCCGCGCGAGGGTGGTCTTGCCCGACCCGGACTCGCCGACGAGTGCGAGGGTGCTGCCCCGGGGGATGTCGAAGGAGACCCCCTTGAGCACCCTGCGGGCCGCGGCGCCGTGGCCGAGTTCGACGGTGAGGTCCTCGACGCGCAGCAGCGGGTCGGCGGTCCCCGCGTCCGGTGCGGTGGTGGCTGTGGCGGACATCAGCGGCTCCCTTCCGCGGCCGGCGGGCGGCCCGCGGCTGTGTCGGAAAGGTCGTCCGGCGGCGTTGCGTGCGGCGGTATCCCATCCAGCGGCTTCCCGTCCGGCGACTTCCCGTCGGGCGGAGTCCCGCCCAGCAGCTTCCCGTCCAGCGGCTTCCCGTCGGGCGGAGTCCCGTCCAGCGAAGTCCCGTCCGGCTGGGCCGGAGCCGTGTCGGCCGTCCACCGGACCGCGCTGAGCGGACCGCCCGCCTCGACCGCGGCGGGCGTCGCCGCGAGCAGTGCGCGGGTGTACGGGTGGGTGACGGTCCCCTGCCGCAGGTCACGGCCCGTCGTACGGTCGACGACCCGGCCGCCGTGGAGCACCAGGACGGTGTCGCAGAGCACGCCGACCACGCCGATGTCGTGCGAGATGAACAGCATCGCCGTGCCATGCTCACGGTTGATGCGGCGGAACTGCCGCAGCACCTCCGCCTGGACGGTGACGTCGAGTGCCGTCGTGGGCTCGTCGGCGATGAGGAGCCGCGGGTTCGTCGTCATCGCGGAGGCGATCGAGGCGCGCTGGAGCATGCCGCCGCTCAGCTCGTGCGGGTGCTGGCGCAGCCGCCGCTCGGGCTCGGTGACGTGGATGTCGGCGAGGGCACGGACCATGTCCCGCGTGGCCTGACGCCGGGGCGTCCCCAGATGCGCCCTGGCCACCTCGGTGAGCTGGGTACCGAGCCGCAGCGCCGGGTTGAACGTGCCGATCGGGTCCTGGTAGACGATGCCGATCTCGGTCGCGAGGCGTCGCTCCGGCGGTGTGCCGAGCAGGTCGAGGTCGCCGAGGGCGAGGCGCGACGCGTTCGCCCGTACGCCCTCGGGGAGCAGGCCCGCGACCGCCATGGCGATGGTGGACTTGCCCGAGCCCGACTCCCCGACGAGGCCGACGATCCGGCCGGCCCCGATGGTGAACGACACGTCGTCGACGAGGGTCCGGTCACCGGCCCGCACGGTCAGCCCGGCGACGGTCAGCAGCCCGTCCTGCTCCGTCTCGGCCACGGCCCCCGCACCACCCGACGCCCCAAGCCCACGAGACGCCTCGGCCGGGCCGGCCGGGCCGGCCGCGTCCGCCGTCCCGGCCGGAGCGGGCGCCGTGCCGCGGGTGCGGGGGTCGACGAGTGAGGCCACGCCGTCGCCGAGGAGCATGGCGCCCACACCGGTGACGATGAGCATGATCGACGGGGCGAGGACGACCGACGGCTGGGCGAAGATCGACGGCAGCGCCTCGTTGAGCAGCCGGCCCCAGTCGTACTGCGGGCTCTGCACACCGAGGCCGACGAAGGACAGGCTGCTGATGTCGAGCAGGGACAGGGTGAAGCTCGAACTGAGGAGCACCAGCAGCGGCCCGCCGATGTTCGGCAGGACGTGCCGGCCCAGGATGCGCGGGCCGGGTACGCCGAGCAGCCGCGCGGTGAGCACGTAGTCCTTGTCCGCGACGGTCGCGGCGAGATTGGCCGTCAGCCGGGCGAACCCGGGGACGCCGGCGACGGCGATCGCGACGATCGCGGAACCCGTGCCCGGTCCGAGCACCGCCGCGATGACGAGGGCGAGCACGAGCGAGGGGAAGGCCACCGCCGAGTCGACGAGCCGCAGACAGGTCTCCCGCAGCCACCCGGGGGCCAGGTGGACGAGCGCGCCGATCGCGACGCCGACGACGAACGAGGCGGCGGTGGCGGCGGCGGCCATGAGCAGGGTGAGCCGGGTCGCGACGAGCGCGCGGGCGAGGACGTCACGGCCGAAGGCGTCGGTGCCGAGGAGATGTTCGGCTCCGGGCCCCAGCCGCGCGTTGTCGGTGAGCGTCTCGGCGGAACCGCTCAGCAGCGGCGGGGCCACGAGCGCCACGACGAGGAGCAGTCCGAGGATCACCGCGCCGGCCGGCAGCGACGGGTTGCGGCGCCAGGGGCGCGCGGTCGTGTCAGTGGCCACGCCGGCCTCCGTCGAGAGTGCGGGGGTCGACGATGCCGAGGACGACGTCGACGAGGAGGTTGACGAGCAGGGCGAGCATGCCGACGACGAGGATGATGCCCTGGATCACCGGATAGTCCTTGTAGATGATCGCCTGGACGACCTCGGTGCCGAGGCCCGGATAGGTGAAGACGTTCTCCAGGATGATCGTTCCGCCGAGCAGCGACGTGAGGACGAGTCCGCTCAGGGTGAGGACGCTCGTCACCAGGTTGGGCAGCGCGTGGCGGAGGTGGAGGCGCACGGATCCCAGGCGGTGGCCGCGGGCGGTCCTCATGTAGTCCTGGGCGAGCACCGAGCCCGTCTCCTGGCGGACGACCCGGGCGATGGCGAAGGCCGGGCCGATGCAGAGCGCGGCGATCGGCAGGACGAGCGCGCTCGGTGTCGTGGCGCCGCCGGACGGCAGCAGCCCGAGGCTGATCGAGAACAGGACGATGAGGAGGGTCGCGACGACGTAGACCGGCGCCGACGCGAGGAGTCCGGCGACCGTGCCGAAGCCGACGCCGAGCCGGCGTCGGCGTCCGTCACGGGTGAGGACGCCGACGGCCATGCCCAGTGGGACGGCGATGAGCAGGGAGAGCAGGACGGCCGGGATGACGAGCTGGACCGTGTACGGGAGCCGGGTCGAGACGATGTCCGCGACCGGGGTGTCGAACCGGAACGAGGTGCCGAGCCGTCCGGACGCGATGTCGCCGAGATAGTGGACGAACCGGGTCGCCATCGGCTCGTCGAGACCCAGCCGTTCGCGGATCGCCGCGAGCGTGGCCGGGGACGTGTTGGTGCCGGCGATCGCGCGGGCCGGGTCCCCGGGCAGCAGCGGCACGATGAGGAACGTCACGACGACGAGCAGCAGCATGGACATCAGCAGCCCGCCCGCCCGGCGCACGGCGAACCCGGCCCAGCCGCCGCCGAGGCGCAGCCGGGGAACCCGCCGGACGGCCGCGGCGGGCAGCGGCCCCGTCGGGACCGCGGACCCGGCGCTCACAGCGCCCCCGCGAGCGCCGCGTCGTCCGGATGCCGCTCGTACCAGCGGAACCGCGGTTCGAGCTGGGCGGACAGCCGCAGCAGCGTCGCCTCGTCGTAGGGCGCGCCGATCAGCTGGGCACCGACCGGCAGCCCGTCCGCGGTCGTGTGGACGGGCAGCGAGATCGCGGGCAGCCCGGCGATGTTGACGAACGCCGTGAACGAGACCATCCGCGTCTCGGTGGCCCGGGGACCGTCCGGGTCGGAGTTCGCCTCGTCGTACACGGGGCCGACCGGCGGCGCCACGACCGCCGTGGTCGGGGTGAGGAGCACGTCGAAGTCCCGGCCCCACTGGGCGACCACCTCGCGGGACTCGGCCTGCAGGCGCGCCGCCGTCCGGGCGTAGTCGCCCGCGGTGACCTCCAGGGCGGTCTCCCGGCGGCGCCGGATGTAGGGGTCCACCGCGTCGGGGTCGTCGACCTCGATGGCGTAGGTGGAGGCACTGATGATCGTCCAGGTGAAGCCCATGATGGCCTCGTGGGAGAACATCTTCGGGCGGGCCTCGACGACGTCGTGGCCGAGGTCGCGCAGTGCCTGCACGGTCGTCAGCGCCGCCGTGCGGCACTCCTCGTCGACGGGCAGCCCGGTCGGCGCGTCGAGGAGCAGGCCGATCCGCAGCCGCCCGGGGTCGGCACCGACCTCGTCGAGGTAGGGGCGCACCGGTTCGGGCGCGCTGTACCAGGAGAGCCGGTCGCTGCGCCCCATGACGTCGAGCAGGAGGGCCGTGTCGCCGACGGTGCGGGTGATCGCGCCCTCGGTCGTGGAGTGTTCCCAGGCCCGGACGAACGCGGGCACGCGTCCCCGGCTCGGCTTGAGTCCGATGAGGCCGGTGACGGACGCCGGGACCCGGATAGATCCGCCGCCGTCGCCGGCGTGCGCCACCGGGGCGAGCCCGGCCGCGACGGCCGCCGACGCGCCGCCGCTCGACCCGCCGGAGGTGTGGGCCGTGTTCCACGGGTTGCGCGTCTTGCCGTGCCGGGCGTTCTCGGAGACGGTCAGCGCGCCGAACTCCGGCGAGTTGGTCCGGCCGAGGGGGATCGCGCCGGCGTCGAGGAGGAGCTGGACGTCGGGGTCCGTGACCGTCTGCGGGGTGTCCCGGACGGCCAGCGAGGACATCGTGTTGGGCTGTCCCGCGACGGAGCTGAGGTCCTTGATGGGGACGGGCACGCCGTGCAGCGGGCCGAGTCGGTCGCCGCGCAGCACCGCCCGCTCGGCCCGGACGGCCGCCGCGCGTACGGCGTCGGCGTCGAGCCAGACGACGGCGTTGACGGCGGGGTTGATCCGCTCGATGCGGTCGAGGTAGGTCTCGGCCACCTCCACCGGGCTGACCTCTTTGGTGCGTATGAGGTCGGCGATCTGCTGGGCGGTGCTGAAAGGGTCGATCACCAGGGGGCTCCTGTGTCGGAAACGGGGCACGGGGGATGCGGGGCGCCGGAACGGCGCGGGCCGTACGGGACGGACGGGCCGCCCGGTACGGGACGGACGGCCGCCCGCATGGGCCTGCGGGTGTACGGGCGGCCTGTCCGTCAGCCGGTGATGCTCAGCCGGTGACGCTGAGCCGGTGATGCTCAGCCGGACGACGCTCAGCCGGTGATGCGCAGGATCGGGTCGTCGAGCGAGCCGCCGAGCATCTGCGCGCCGAAGCCCTTGCGCAGGGCGTAGATGAAGGGGTCGTTGACCAGCGGCACCGCGTCCACCTGCGAGATCAGGGCCTTGGCCGCCTTCTGGTAGGCGGCGCAGCGGGCGCTCTCGTTCGTCGCCTCGGCGCCCTGGGCGAAGGCCTTGTCCAGCGCGGGGTTCTTCACCGCGCCGAGGTTGCCGCCGCCCTCGGGCACGGTCGGGCCCACGAAGTGGCCGAGCGGGTTGGCGAGGGTGCCGAGGAAGTTGAGGTCGGCGAAGACCGTGAGGTCCCAGGCGTCGGGCTTGCCGAACACGGTCCCGACCCAGGCCCCGACGTCGACGTTGGCGAGGGTGACGTCCGCCCCCGCGGCCCGCAGCGCCTCCTGTATGTACTGGTTGCCTGCGCCGGCGGGCCCGACGACCTGGGGGCCGACGAGGCGGATCTTCTTGCCCTTGAGCACGGCGGCCGCCGCGCCCTTGTCCTTCGGTACGAGGAACGAGGAGCCGGGGTCGTTGCAGGGGATGTTCTTCTGCACGAACATCGTCGACGGCTCACCCGTGTCCTTGGAGACGACCTTGGTGAAGGCGGCGCGGTCGACGGCCTGGGCGACGGCGCGGCGGGTGTCGACGTCCGCGAAGACCGTGCCGGGGCGTTCGTTGAAGAGCAGGTAGAAGTCGGAGAACCGGCTGATGCTGACGCTACGGCCGTCCACGCCGTCGAAGCGCGGAATGCCCGAGGCGTCGATCTTGCCGATGTCGAGCTGGCCGCTGGTCACGAGGTTGCCGGTCGCGGTCGGGTCGGGCGAGACCAGGTACTCCATGGTCGTGGCGACCTTGCCGGGGATCTTCGTGCGCCAGGCCGGCCATGCCTTGTACTCCGGGCGGAGCGTGTAGGAGTACGAGACGCCCGACTGGGACTTCCCGAGAAGGTAGGGGCCGGACTGCGAGCCCTTGGCCTTTCCGGCGGCCAGGGCCTTGAGGTCCTTGAGTCCGGCCGGGCAGACGATGCCCGTGCTCGCGATCGACAGGCCGGTGACCATGTCGCCCCACGGCCGGGTCAGCGCGATCCTCACGGTGTGCGCGGCGTCGTCGGCGGTCACCTTCACCGTGTTGCCGGGGCCGAAGACCGTCGGGAGGTCGGGCGCCGCCGTCTTCGGTTCGGCGAAGCGGTCGAGGGAGGCCTTGACGATCGTCGGCGTGATCGGTGTCCCGTCGGCGCACGTGGCGTCGGTGCGCAGGGTGAACGTCGCCGAGGTCGGTGTGTTCTTCCATGCGGTGGCCAGCCCGCCGACGAGCCCGCCGTCGTCCTTGCGCACGAGGGTGTCGTAACTGTTCCGGGCGAGCTGGTAGTCCGGCAGGGACAGGGCCTTGGCCGGGTCGAAGCCGGCCGGTACGTCGATCGTCGTCCGGATCCTCGTCGTGGCAGCGGCATCGCCGCCGCCCGGGTCTGCGGACGTCGAGCCCGTGGTGGTGCAGCCGGCGAGGACGGCGGTGATGGCTACGGCCGCGGTCACCGGGACCGCGCGGGTACGGGTGTGGCGCATGGGTGCTCCTGGAGAGGGGTGTCGCGCTCTGCGCGGGTCGCACGGGATCGGGCGGGACGAGCGCGAGCAGTTCGGGGCGGAGGCGGTGCGCGCGGCGCTCGGCGGACGCTGCGTGGGAGCGAACCGTGGAGCACTCGGTGGGGAGAGGATGCAGCCAAGTGAATGACGTAGTCAATAGCGTTAACTATCTTTGCTCGCGCCGGACCGGAACGCGGCTGGACGGGAGGAGGGGTGAGGCCTGGAACGGAACTGGACGGGAGCGGTGAGCCCGGACCGCTGCCGCGCGGGAGCGGCCAAGCCCGGCGGAGGGTGCGCGGGAGCGGCGAAGCCCGGCGGAGGGTGCGCGGGAGCGGTGAGCCCGGACCGCTGCCGCGCGGGAGCGGCGAAGCCCGGCGGAGGGTGCGCGTCAGTCGCGCGGGAGCGCCGCCGCCTCCGCCTGGAGGGCCGCGAGGAGGATGTCCATCTGGCGGTGGAAGACGTCGGTCATGTCGAGGCTGCGCAGATGTTCCTTCGCCGCCTCGGCGTAGGGGTAGGTGGCGGGGTTCGCCGGCTGGTACTCCTGCACCCAGTTCACCTCGGCGCCGAACCGCTGGTTGACGAGCCGCCAGGCGTTGTTGCTCGCCATGGCGAGGGCGAAGTTCGAGAACGCCTGGTAGTGCAGGACGGCCGCCCGGCCACGCCAGCCGCCGCGGTGGAACGCTTCCAGGACGGCGTCGACGGCGCGCAGTTCGTGCACGCCCCGGGTGACTCTCCCCATGCACAGCGCGGCGGCGGCCGGGTGGTCCAGGGCGGTGTTCCAGGCTCGGATCGCCAG
Source organism: Streptomyces bottropensis ATCC 25435 (assembly GCF_000383595.1). NCBI lineage: Bacteria > Bacillati > Actinomycetota > Actinomycetes > Kitasatosporales > Streptomycetaceae > Streptomyces > Streptomyces bottropensis. The sequence goes on from NZ_KB911581.1 coordinate 7,203,826, forward strand.
GTCCCGCAGCGACTCGGTCCACGACTCGTGCGGCTCGTAGCCGTCGAGGGAGAGCCGGTCGAGCTCCTCCGCGACGGCGACCATGATGTGGTCGCGACTCGCGAAGTGCCGGTAGACGGCGGTCGCGGAGGCGGACAGTTCCTTGCCGAGCCGCTGGAAGGTCAGCGCGTCCGGCCCGTCCTGGTCGAGGATCCGCAGCGCGGTCGCCACGATGAGCCCCTGGGAGAGGGTTCCCCGTTGGAGCCGCTTCGTCGACCGGCCACCAGCCGCTGCCACTCGAACGCCTCCCTCGGACGGACGGCGAGCGCTCGCCGCCGCGGCCTGCACCTCTTCACCGGCGACCACGGGGCCAGCCTATGCGACCGTTTTCGAGCGGGTCTCCAAGGCTCACTCGGACAGGCCCTGGTCCAGCCGCAGAAGCCGAGGCCCTTCAGTGGCCGCTGCACGTTCGGGGCAGTTTTCTGTTGGGCGTGAAGGGACCGGCCCTGAAGGCCGGTGAGGACGCCGAGTACTCGGTCGTCGTCCGGCAGCTGCCCGACGCCAAGGAGCTGGCCTTCAAGACGCTCCAGACCTACAGCGACGGCAAGATCGACCGCTGGATCGAGTTGGGTGAGGCCGATGCCGGAGGGCACGGAAACGAGGCTCCGGTCCTCAAGCTGAAGGCCGCCGCACCGGGCGCCAAGCCGGTCAGCCCCTCCCCCAGCGAGTCGGCGAGCCCGTCCCCGACCGCCACGCCCACGCCGACCGCTGAGGAGACGGCCGACTCGTCCTCCCCTCAGGCGGCCGACAGCGAGAAGGAGGACGAGGGCGGGCTGTCCGCCGGCGCCTGGATCGGCATCGGCGCGGCCATCCTCGTCGCGATCGCGGCCGTGGTCTTCGCCGTCCGCCGCCGGGGCGAAACCCAGCAGTGATCCGAAACTGACAGAGTGTCCTTTCGTCCTCCTGGGCGAAGGGGCACTCTGTTCACACTCCCCGTCCGGAGGTGCGGCAGCGCGTCAGCGGGGACCGGCGGCGTCATACCGGCGCCGGGACACAAGGGCGAGCCCAGGCCCACTCTCCCCCCAGTCAGTCACTCTCCCCCCAGTCAGTGAGGGGGCTGCGGCCCTCTCGGCGGGCGCTGTATCAGAAGTTGTCCACGAGCCAGGTCGCCGCAACCAGCAACAGGGCAGCGGAGGCCAGCACCACGATCGTCTCGGCAACCCGACGGGGAATCCTGTTCATCGCGTTCCACCTCACCTAGGGGCCTGACGGGGTTCCTACCCCGTGGCGCGGCGCCCACCACACCCACGTGCCGGTGAACCCGCCCGATTCGGGTAGCCCCAGCCACACGGCGGCCTCGAAGGTGGAGTTCCCTGACCTCTGCGACAGCACGCGCGACCCTGGCGGTGGTCGCCGCCACCGCCCTCGCCCTCACCAGCGCCTGCGACAGCGGCGGTGACGGGGGAGGTACCCGGTTGCGGGATCGCGCCGCTCCAGGGCACCGGCCAGGCGGGCAGCCCTCGCGGCCGCATCGCCGCCGACGGGGAGCTCAGGGCAGTGCGTCGGCGGCCGGCGGGGTGGTGTTGTCTCCGGTGGGGCTGACGAGTCCGGTCTGGTAGGCGACGATGACGGCTTGGACGCGGTCGCGGAGCCCGAGTTTGGCAAGGATACGGGCGACGTGGGTTTTGACGGTGGCCTCCGACAGGTGGAGGTGGTCGGCGAGCTCGGCGTTGTTCAGCCCTCGGGCCAGCAGTCGCAGGACTTCGAGTTCGCGCGGGGTCAGCGCGGCCAGGTCGCGGTGGATCGCGGTGGCGTTGGAGTCGTGTCGGGCGAATCGTTCGACGAGACGGCGGGTGATGGCCGGGGCCAGCAGCGCGTCGCCGGAGCGGACCATGCGGACGGCGGCGACGAGGTGTTCGGGTGTGGTGTCCTTGAGGAGGAAACCGGCGGCCCCCGCGGACAGGGCCGCGTAGACGTAGCGGTCGAGGTCGAACGTGGTCAGGATGATCACACGTGGTTCGTGGTCCGTTCCGGTCAGGATGTGGCGAGTGGCTTCCAGGCCGTCCAGTTCCGGCATGCGGATGTCCATCAGGACCACGTCGGGTCTGGTGCGCCGGACCGCGTCGACGGCTTCCGTGCCGTTGGTCGCCTCGGCGACCACGTCGATGCCGTCGGCCGTGAGGATCATCCGGAAGCCGGTGCGGACCAGTGCCTGGTCGTCGGCGATCACCACGCGCGGCGAGCAGGTCACGAGGCCTCCAAGGGGATCAGTGCGGTGACGCGGTAGCCGCCGGCGTGGTGTGGCCCGGTGCGCAGGGTTCCCCCGTAGACGGCGAGGCGCTCGCGCAGGCCGATCAGCCCGCGTCCGGCTCCGGTGGCGCTGTCGGTGGTCCTGGACGTACCTGGTGTGCCGCCGGTGTCGGTGACCTCTACTCGCAGGTGGGTGGCTGCGTAGTCGACCGTGACCGCCGCGCTCGCGCCTGCCGCGTGCTTGACCGTGTTGGTCAGTGCCTCCTGCACCACCCGGTAGGCGGCCAGTTCGATCCCGGACGGCAGTGGACGCGTTCGCCCGGTCACCGTCAGCTCGACCGGCATCCCTGTCTTGCACACCCGTGCGACCAGCGTCTCCAGCCGGCCCAGCCCCGGCTGTGGCGCCAGATCCACCATGCCGGCCGGGCCGTGGCTGTCGGGGTCGGCAGGAGTGTCCGTGGTGAGCAGCCCCATGACGTGGCGCAGTTCGGTCATCGCCGCCCGGCCGCCGGCCTCGACCGCGAGGAGCGCCTCGCGGGCTTGGTCGGGGTGAGCGTCCAGGACTTTGCGGGCGGCTCCGGCCTGGATGACCATCACACTGACGTTGTGCGTCACCACGTCGTGCAGTTCACGGGCGATCCTGGCGCGTTCGTGTTCGATCGCGCGGCGCAGCGCCTCGGCTTGCTCACGTTCCATCGCGGACAGGCGCCTGCGGCCCTCGTCCGTTCTGAGCTTCCAGGTGCGCAGGCCGTTGGCCGCCACGACGATCGGGACCAGGATCAGGTACGGGGCGTACTGGTCGGGGACAGTGGGCAACGCCGAGTCCGTGCTGACCAGCAGCACCGCCATCCCCAGGCTTGCCAGGGTGGGAATCCGGTGGGGGCTGTAGGCGGCGGCGCTGTAGGCGGCGACGACGCAGGCGTAGAAGGTGAGCCGCGGTGCATCGTGTGGCGTCACCACGACGGCGGCCAGCACGATCCACAGCACGGCGAGCGGGTACCGGCGACGCAGCGTCAGAGGTGCCGAGGCGATGATCGCCACGATCACCGGACTGATCCACTCGCCCGGCGCGGGCACGGGCCGGTCTCCTCGGTCGACGATGCCGGTCATGTTGTCGAGCACGTAGTAGACGGAGCCGACGCCGACGGCCAGCGCCATCGCTGCGTCGAAGGTCCGGCCGCGCCGGGTGGGCCGCGGCGGCGGACCGGTCGGGCGCGTCAGCAGTCTGAACCACTCCCCCGGTCGGTCCCGTTTGACCCGCTCCAGCAGTCGGTCCGCCATAGGCACGGTCGTCACCGGCTCATTCTCGCCGACGTCCCCGGCCGCGACATCCGTCCATGTGATCAGCGTGATCCTCCGGGATACATCGATCGACTACATCGCGAGGATGACGCCGTACGGCCTCCTCCCGACGAGGTACCGGAGACAGCCCCGGCGGCCGACGCGCCCGGACCCGCCCCGCTCCTAGCGTCCAGGGAACCGGAGTTGGCGACCGAAGGAGAAGCGACCATGACCGCGCCACTGACCGAACCGCCCGCCGTGAGCCGTGACGACGAGACCAGGACCCCGGGCAGCCCACCGTCGGCACCCCGGAACCGGATCCTGCGCCGCGGCCTGGCCGCCCTGGCCGGGCTCCTCGTCATGGGGACGTGCGTGCCCGTCTCCACCGCAGACGCGTCCACCGCGGCCGATCCCGCCGAATCGCCGGCCGTATCGAGCGTCACACCGCATCTGCCCAGGCCCACCGGCCCGCACCCGGTCGGCAGGGCCTCCCTGCATCTGAAGGATGCCTCCCGCCCCGACCCGTGGGTCCCCGGCGTGAACGCGAGGGAACTCATGATCTCCGTGTGGTACCCGGCGCAACCCTCGGGCGGGCGACGAGTCCAGTACATGACGCCGACGGAGTCGAAGCTCCTGCTCGAAGACGGCGGCATCACCGATGTGCCGCCCGCCGTGTTGAGCACGACACGAACCAACGCGATCAGCGACGCCGAACCGGCAGGACGCCGACACGCTCTGCCCCTGATCGTGCTCTCGCCCGGCTTCACCAAACCCCGCGCCACGCTCACCTCGCTGGCCGAGGACCTGGCGAGCCGAGGTTACGTAGTGGCAGGAATCGATCACACATATGAGAATGTCGCCACCACCTTCCCCGACGGGCGAGTTGCCACCTGCGCCGCCTGCGAGGTCGACCATGACCAGGCGTTCTGGGAGAAGCTGGTGACAGGCCGAGCAGCCGACGTCTCCTTCGTGCTCGACGAACTGACCGGACCACGGCCCCAGTGGAAAGGCGCTCGGCTGATCGACCCGCGCCGGATCGCGATGGCGGGCCACTCCGTCGGGGGCGCGAGCACCAGCGCCGCCATGCTCGCCGACCCCCGGATACGCGCCGGGATCGACATCGACGGCACCACCCAAGTCCCGATTCCTGACAGCGGTCTGGCGCGGCCGTTTTTGTTCCTGGGCAGGCAGTCCACCTACACCCCGGGAGGTGGAGGCCCAGCCGTCACCTGGGAGCGCGACTGGGAGCACCTGACCGGGTGGAAGCGATGGCTCGTGGTCGCCGGCGCCGAGCACGCCTCCTTCACCGACGTCGGACTCCTCGCGGAACAACTCGGCCTCGACATCGGCGCCACCCTGCCCGCCGCCCGCACCTCACAGATCACCCGCCGCTACACACGGGCGTTCTTCGACCTCCATCTCCACAACACGCCACAACCCCTGCTGGACCAGCCGTCACCCCAGTACCCCGAAGTCGGGTTCTGCTCCGTGGACACGCTGAACTGCGGTAACTGATCCCCTTCCTCGAAACCGCAGCGGGCGCTCGGCCTCGACCGGCACCACGTCGCCGCTCTGTCGGAGATGTTCCATGCCATCACCGACGCCTGCGCGGGCGGCGGGATGTGGGGAGACCGACCAGGCTTCCTCCAGTTCCTCCAGTTCCTCCAGTTCCTCCAGTTCCTCCAGTTCCTCCGATTCGTCCAGGGCGCGCCGGGCCTCGGCGATGCGCTCGCGCGGCTCCTGTTCCGGGTCAGCGTGCCGGCCGGGTCTGAGGTGGTCGACACCACGCCGGCGATGGGGCGGACGGGGCCGTGCCCGGGCTCGGAAACGTGGATCCGCACGGGTACGTCCGTCTCCACCGCCTCTGCCGCGCGGGCGACTGGGAGCGCGCCCGGGCCGAACAGGGGCGGTTGTGCGCGTTGTTCGGGATGGTCCACGTCGGCGACCGGGCCCGGAGGGGAGGGGGTTCGTCGGGACTCGGCGCGTTCGAGGCCGCGCCGTATCTGGAGGGTTGTTGCGTGTCCGGTTACGGCGGAACCGGAGGTTGCCTTGTCGACGGGGGAGGTTGAGCGGGTGGGCAGGTAGGGCGACCACCCCCGCAGCGCCCACTCAAGCGGACTTCCGCAGGACCGAACGCCCCCGCAGGCGGGGGTACAGCCAGGCGGCCTGCCGCTCGGCAAGATGCCCATGCTCGTCGCGGCGGCGGTTCGAAACGTCACCCCTCGCCCGGCACCACCAGCCCCGACTCATACGCCACCATCACCAACTGCGCCCGATCCCGCGCCCCCAACTTCCCCATGACCCGGCTGACATGGGTCTTGGCCGTGAGCGGGCTCAACCCCAACGCCTCAGCGATCTCGGTGTTGTTGAGCCCACGTGCGACCAGGGTCAGAACCTGGCGTTCCCGCTCGGAGAGCTCCTCGGGACCACCCGTCGCGGAAGCCATGGCGTGCGGCGCGCGCAGAAAACGGGCGATCAGGCGCGACGTCGGGCCCGGCGACAGGAGCGACTCGCCGGCGGCCACCGTACGGATGGCGTCGAGGAGTTCGGCAGGCTTGGTGTCCTTCACGAGGAACCCGGAGGCTCCGGCGCGCAGTGCCTCGACGATGTGCTCGTCGGTGTCGTACGTCGTCAGGACCAGGACCTTGACCCCGGCCAGGTCCTCGTCGGCGGCGATGAGCCGGGTCGCCTCGATCCCGTCGAGGTCGGGCATACGGATGTCCATCACCACGAGATCCGCCCGTTCCGAACGGGCCAGCTCCACGGCCTGCCGCCCGGTACCCGCCTGCCCCACGACCTCCATGTCCCCGGCCGACTCGACGAGCATGGCGAAGGCGGACCGCACGAGGGTCTGGTCGTCGGCGAGCAGAACACGAATCACGGTCATCTGGATTCCTCCGTGGATACCCCCGCCTTCAGGCGGGGGAGCAAGCGGACTCCTGCGGAGCAGGGCAGGGAAAGCAGATCCGCCCCCCTGCGCGGATCGGCGTCGCCCATCAACTACCCGTAGAGAGTCACGAGTTGATGTGCTGGTTGGTGCGACATGGCCACTCACGTGAAGCGGGCCTTCAAGTCCCGCTTCTATCCGGCCGATGCGCAGGCAGCCGAGCTGTCGCGCACCTTCGGATGCGTGCGCAAGGCCGCCTTCCGCTTCCGCGACGGCCGTCTGACGCTTGCGAGGACGGCCGACCCGTTGGACATCGCCTGGTCGCGTCCCCTGCCCGAGGGGACGGTGCCGAACCACGGTGACCGTCAGCCGGGACAAAACCCGAACCCCGACCCGCGCCCCGCGGCAGCCTCGCTGAGGCGATGCCGCTGCGCGTCCGCACCTGGATGTGCGACAGCTGCGGCACGGCCCACGACCGGGACGTGAACGCGGCGAACAACCCTCTCGCCGCCGCGCTGGCGGTGACAGTGTGTGGAGGCGTTGTAGGACCTCAACGGACAACTCCGGGCGGGCAGTCGGCGGTGAAGCAGAAACCCCACGGCGCGAGCCGTAGGGCTCCCCCTCGCTCACGAGGGGAGGAAGTCAACGGGCCTCTTCTCGTTGCTGCTGCGCGTGCACGGACGGCGCGGACGGCTCGGTTGACGGGCGCGTCGCAGACAGTGCAGGCAGCTCAGGCAGTACAGCGGTCACCTCGAACCCCCCGGCGGCCCCCGGCCCGGCGTCCAGTGTGCCGCCCACACTCCGCGCCCGCTCCCGCATCCCGACGAGACCGAACCCAGGGATGTCCGTGGAGCACGGCCCCGTGCCGTCGTCGGTGACCGAGACGTGCAGGGCGCTGTCCTTCTCGTACACGTGCACCTGGACCGAAAGCCCCGGTCCCCCGTGCCGTACGGAGTTGGTCAGCGCCTCCTGCACGATGCGGTACGCGGCGGCGCCCACGGCGGGCGGCGCGTGGTCGGCCCGTACGGTCGACTCGACCCGTGCCCCGGCGGTGCGGGCGGTCTCCGCGAGGTGGGCGATGCCGTCGAGGCCGGGCAGCGGCCCGCGGCCGTCGCCGTGCTCGGCGGCGCGCAGCACCTCGAGGGTGGTGCGGAGTTCACCGCGGGCGGTGCGGCAGGTGTAGGCGATGTCGTCGAACGCCTTCGCGACGGCCTCGCGGTCGAGGCGGTCCGGGTCGGCGGCCAGTACGTGGGCGGCGACGGAGGTCTGCACGCCGATGAGCGTGATGCTGTGCGCGAGCAGGTCGTGCAGGTCACGGGCGATGCGCAGCCGCTCCTCGGCGACCCGGCGGCGGGCCTCCTCCTCGCGGGTGCGTGCGGCGCGTTCGGCACGTTCCAGGGCGGACGCGAGGTACTGGCGGTGGACGCGGACGTAGCCGCCGAGGAGCAGTACGGAGATGAGCCAGCCGGTGATGCGGATGATCTCGGCGAGTCCGTCCGGATTGGTGACCGCGTTGACGGTGAGGGTCATGCCGATGAGGACGGTCCCGATGAGCAGGGCGCGGCGGGCGCTGCCGGCGACGGCGACGGTGTAGAGCGCGAGCAGGGTCGCGGGAACGGGGGCGCTGTGGGTGTAGTCGAGCGCGTGGTACGGGACGACGCAGGCCACCATGGCCAGCATCACGGTCATGGGGTGGCGCCGACGCCAGATCAGCGGGACGTTCGCGCCCAGCAGCAGCAGCCACGCGAGGAGGTCCGGCTGGCGCCCGTCCTTGAGGAAGAGGGCCATGACCGTGGTGAGGGCGGCCACCGCGGCGGCGAGGTGCGCGTCGTTGCGCAGGGAGGGGACCGCCGGAGGGTAGTTGACGGCGGTCAGGGCCCGCTCGATGAGGGATTGGGGGCGCGGCACTGCTCCATCTTCCGTCAGGCGGGCGTCACTCCGGCAGTGGGAGGGACGCCCGCGGTGTCTACGGAACTGCGACAGGCTCCTGTGCGTCAGGAACCGGCTCCGGTTCCCGCGACAGGCGACCCGGCCACCACATCTTCCGCCGCAGGGCGACGCTTGCGCTGGTCACCAGGTACGTCCGTACGAGGAAGGTGTCCAGCAGCACTCCGACCGAGATGACGAAGCCCAGCTCGACCAGTTGCACCAGGCCCATGTTCACCAGCACGGCGAAGGTCGCGGCAAGGACGAGGCCCGCGGAGGCGATGACGCCCCCCGTCGTCCGCAGCGCGGTGAGCGCGGCGGCCACGGGTTCCTTGCCGGACAGGGATTCCTCGCGCATCCGGTGCATGAGGAAGATGCCGTAGTCGACGCCGAGGGCGACCAGGAACACGAAGGAGAGCAGTCCGAGTCCGGGATCGGTTCCCTCGAAGCCGAAGACCGGGCCGAAAACCAGTCCGCCGATGCCGAGCGCCGCACCCCACACGGCGACCACGGCGGCCACCAGCAGCAGCGGGGCGACCAGGCTGCGCAGCAACGCGATCAGGATCAGCAGCACGGAGCCGAGGACGAGCGGCACGACGACCTTGGTGTCGCCGGCGTTGGTGTCCTTGAGGTCGATCTGTTCGGCGCTCGGACCGCCGAGGTAGGACCCGTCGAGCTCCGAGCGCAGGGACTCGATCGTCGCGCTCTCGCCTGCCGACTGGGGCGGGTCCTTGGCGATCACGGAGATCTCCGTCCAGCCGTCCCCACTGCGTCCCCGCTCGGCGCTCGCGACACCGTCATGGTCACGCACCGCCGCCAGGGTCTCGTCGACCTGCCCGCTGGGAGTGATCACATCGAGCGGCTGGCTGCTCTGCTCGGGGTAGGCCGCGGCGAGCGTCTCCATCGCGGCGACCGCTTCCGGCTTGTCGACGAAGGAGTCCTCCTGCTTGACCGCTCCGGGCAGGTTCAGCATGCCGGTGGCGAGCGCGCCGAGCAGGACCACACCGCCCGCGAGCACGGCCAGCGGCCGACGCCTCGCGGAACTGCCCATCGCGGTGAACAGCGACCTGCGCTCCTTCGGCCGGCTGCCGAACGCGGGCACCATCGGCCAGAACACCCGGCGGCCCAGCAGTACGAGGAGCGCGGGCAGCAGCGTCAGCATGGCGACAAGCGCGCACAGTACGCCGACGGTGCCGAGCGGCCCCATACCGCGGCTGCTGTTGAGGTCGGCGGCGAGCAGGCACAGCAGTCCGGCGGCGACCGTGCCGGACGAGGCGAGAACGGCAGGGCCGCAGCCGCGCAGGGCGGCCCGCATGGCGTCGTACGGCCGCTCGACGCGCCGCAGTTCCTCCCGGTAGCGGGCGATCAGCAGCAGCGCGTAGTCGGTGCCCACGCCGAACACGAGGATCGTCATGATGCCCGTGCTCTGGCCGGAGACGGTCGTACCGAACGCCGAGTTGAGGCCGTACGCGACGCCCATCGAGAGGTAGTCGGCGACGCCCGCGACGGCGAGCGGCACGAGCCACAGCAGCGGGCTGCGGTAGATGAGGATCAGCAGGATCGCGACCACGCCGACGGTGGTGTAGAGCAGTGGCCCGTCGAGCGAGTCGTACACCTCGTTCGCGTCGGTGTCCAGCGCCCCCGGGCCGCCCACCTCGACGCTCAGCCCGCCGTCCCCCTGAGCGACATCGCGTACATCTTTGACGAACTCGTCCCGGAGTGTCTCGTCGATGCCCGGTTCGTTGCTGGCGACCGGGTACATCAAGGTGGTCCCGTCCTCGGACGGCACCACCTTGGGCGTCGCGGTCAGCCGGACCGCGCCCGCGATCTCCTCGACCTGCTGGGCCGCCGTCTCGCGGTCGGTGGTGGTCAGCCCGCCGTCCCGGTGGTAGACGAGCACCAGTTCGGTGGTCTCGCCGCCGGGCAACTGCTCCTGGATCTTGGCGACTTGGGTGGAGTCCGCGCTCGCCGGCAGATTGTCGACGGCTCGGTCCTGCTGCACATCGGACAGCTTGGACGCGAACGGCAAGGTCAGGGCGAGCACGGCCACCCAGAGCCCGAGCAGCACCCAGGGCACGGCTCGTCGCCGCGTACGCGTGGTTGTCTTTCCGGGCCCCATGGCGGGGTCCCCCTTCCCTTGGACGGTGTCTGGACTCCACCAGACTCCCGGCGCGAAGGGCCGGAATCGTCGCGCGTCAGGGCGACTTCGGGGGTACTGCCGGGGGTGACCGAAGGGGCGGATTACTCCCCGGGGAGTAGCGCCGTCGGCGGTAGGAGGGCGTCCGCGCCGCCAGTCCTACGCCCCTCGCGAGGGCGTCCGTGCCACCTGCCTCACGCCCGTCCCCCGTACGGCTTCTGCCCCTCACGACGGCGAACGCGCCACAGCCGGCAGCCTCGTCACAGCGTCTCAGCGTCACAGCGTCACAGCGTCACAGCAGATCGTCAGCCCGGCGCCTTCACCGGCTACGCGGGAAAGAACTCCAGGAAGCTCGGCACGAAGCCCACAGAGCCTGGGTGAAGGCCGCCGGCAACGCCAAGAGGGAGGAGCGTCGTTCGTACCGCCAAGCCTTCCTAGAGGCAACAGGGCCCTTCGCGAGGGGCGTCGGAGCCTGTGGAAGGCCACTTGCCCCGCGACCATACATCGCATGAACGACGCCCTCAGCTCGGCGCTCACCTGGGGCATCGAGCGCGAGCAGGCGTTCGCAAGAAACTGGTCACAGCTCGTCGAGCTTCCGTGGGTCACACCGCCCAAGCCGATCGCCCGGACGCCCGAACGGATCGAACACTGGAAGCGCACCGGCGAGAAGCCCGGCCCGGCCATGGCCCGCCCCTCGCCTCTCGGCGACAACAGCAGACAGAAGAGGGCTCGTCCGAACGCGTCCCGGATGGGCACGCTCACCCGGTTCACGGACCCTCTCCCCAGCTGAGGAGAGGGTCTCGAAACCATGCGCAGCGGATTCCCTTTCCAACGCGCGGAGGCTCTCCCCTGGGTGCTGAGGCTGAGCCTCTACGGCAGTGGTCACAGGTCAAACGCCTACGCGCGGCCTGGCCGAGTTCCAGTGTGGCCAACCGTGTGGCTGGGGCGTTCGCTTCGGGGAGCGGGGCAGTACGGCGACGAGGCCCGCCGCAAACACGACAGCGGGGCGCCAGAGGCTGAAGCCTGTGCCGTTCGCGACCTGCAAATCGGCGGACGACACCGCGAACAAGGCGGGCGAGCCGGATCCACGTCACTGATTCGGGGCCACTGAAGGCACACGTCCAGGAGTACGTCATGCCGGACAACAAGTTCCTCACCCTGGTCTCCGGCACCGCCGTCGATATCCGGATCAACATGCTGAAAGTGACGACCTCCCGCCTCACCTGGAAGTTCGAACGCCGAAAGGAGCCCACTGGGAAGTACCTGGCGCACACCCCTCTCCTGACGCGCTCGCTGCAGGTCCACAGATCTGAGAAACGGACCACCCAGGGGTGCGCAAGCCCATCAATATACAATCGATCATGTATATTGATATACGCCACAGCGTGCATGAGGAGGCCATCTTGAGCCGCACCGTGATCGACCTCGACGACGAGGCACTGGAAGAAGCCGCCAAGGAACTCGGCACCACTACCAAGCGCGACACCATCAACACCGCCCTGCGCGAGGTCACCGCCCGCTACCGGCGCCTGCGCGCGCTCGAAGACGCCCGGCAACTGGTGACCGACGGAGCCCTGGACATCGACATTCTCCTGGACAAGAACCAGTACCGGCCGTGACCGTCGCCGACTACCTCATCGACACCTCCGCCCTCGCCCGCGTCCTGCTCCGCCAGACCACGACTGAGTGGGACGACAGGATCGGCGCCGGCCTCGTCGCGATCTGCGACATCACGGAACTCGAGGTCCTCTACTCCGCCCGCTCAGCCGCGGACCGCGCGCGGCTGAAGGCCGCACTCGACGCCCACTACGTGTGGTGCCCCATGCCTGAGGGCATCTACCGCCGCTCCCGCGTCGTCCAGGAACAACTGACCACCAAAGGGGAACACCGCAGTGCGGGCCCCGTCGATCTCCTGGTGGCCGCAGCCGCGGAAGAAGCAGGCCTCACCCTGCTCCACTTCGACCGCGACTTCGAAACCATTGCTCGCACGACGGGGCAGCCGGTCCGCATGATCGACCTCAGGCAGTAGAGTCCGCGCGGTCGCACGGACGGGCGTCAAGCCTCTCGCCGACCGCCCACCCGAGGCGGTATCGCGCTGATGCCCCCACCGCCGGACGGCCCTCGTTCCGCGCCCTCGCGCCCGCCCCGCGGACTGAGCCGCCTCGCCGACACCCAGTCCGGTGCACGGCACGCGCGGGTGAACTGCCGAGCCACCGGCGATGTGGCCGATCTCGTAGCTGAACCGCGGCTCGCCTCCCGCGGCGAGAGACCGGGACAGGTGAGCGTACTTCTCGCGCTTGAGCAGGTCGTTCATCCGCAGCGTCAGCGGAAGCAGTGAGGCGAAGTCGCGTGCCGTCGCGTTGCCGTCGAGGGTTGCGTTGCGGACGGTCTCTCCGGCGGTCAGTCGGATTCTCATATGGGCCGTGCCCCTTTGGGGTGTTGTGGGAGTGATCGTCGGCGGCCTGCACGTACGCCGTGTTCGTCGGGGTACGAGCGTTGGTTCGGCGCGGGCCCTGTGAAGGCTTGCCCGCGACCTTGTACACGTCGAGTCCCGGGGTGAAGGGGTAGCCGTGGCTGACATCGGGGAGGGCCAGCGCCGCTTGGCGGGCGGTGTCCTGGAGCCAGTCACCGGCCGCGCTCACCGGGCCGCCCGCGTGCCGGTGCCGTAGGTGTGCGGGTCGACGGGCCGCTCGGCCCGGGGCAGGTGGGCGACGACGAGCCGGTAGGAGTCGGTGACGAGCTCCCTGACGAGCTCCTGGTCGACGCCTTCTCCGCTCTCCAGGGTGATCCAGTGCTTCTTGTTCATGTGGTAGCCGGGGGTGATGTGGCTGTACTGCTGCCGCAGGGCGTGGGCCTCGCCGGGGTCCGCCTTGAGGATCACGACGGGACGCCCCGGGACTTCGGTCATCAGCATGAACACCTTGCCTCGTACTTTGAAGACCTCCCAGTCGTCACCGAAGGGATGCTCGAGCTGGGCTCCGGGAAGCTCCTCGGCGTAGGCGGCGGCGGTCTTGTGCAGGGTCGTTTCGTTCAAGAACGTTTCCTTCATCGGGTGAACTCGGGCTGGGCACCCCATGACGCGAGTGGCGCGCCGCGCGGTCGTGGCAGCACGTCCCACTCTCTCCCCGAAACCGACATAAGGCGCAGTAAACTGCGGACACATGATGGTCAGCAAGCGACACCCCAGCCCAAGCGGACGGGCTGAACCGGCCGCGGTTCCGCTGTACGGTTTCCAGCCCCCGGTCGGTACTCCGTACGGCCTGGAGGTGAACACCGTCGAGGACTTCTTCGCCCAGCACGACGACTGGCCGTGGAACCCGCCCCGTCCGGTCCGCGCCACCTTCCACTACCTCATCGCCGTCACCGAGGGCGAGCTGCGGCACGACGTCGACCACGTCACGCGGACCGTCGCCCCCGGCCAGTGGCTCTGGGTGCGTCCCGGACACACGCTGTGCTGGCATCCGCCCGGCTCCGCCCGCGGCCCGTTCGTCCTGTTCGAACCGGATGTACTGCGACCCGACATCGCCCGTCTGCTGGCCCCGCTCACCGCGCACGACGCCCCCGCCGTGCTGAGCCCGCAAGCCGATGACGCCGCCTGGCTCCAGCAGACGGCGCTCCAGCTCCTGGACGAACACCGCGCACTCGGGCGGCGCCCCCTCGACATCCACCACGCTCTGCGCCGCAGCCTGCTCGAATCGCTGCTGCTGCGCCTGACCAACGTCCCGGGCATCGCCCCCACCGGTACGGCCACGGCCGGCACGGGCCGCACCGGCAGGTACGGACGCTTCCTGGATGCCCTGGAACTGCACTTTCGGGAGCTGCACCAAGCCGCGGACTACGCCGAGCTGCTCGACTGCTCGGTCCGCACCCTGAGCCGCGCCGCCCGGGACGCCACCGGCAAGGGGGTACGTGAACTCATCGATGAGCGGCGCCTCCTGGAAGCCCGGCGCCTGCTGGGAGCTGCCCGGTGGGACGCCCGGGCTGTGGCCGCCCACCTGGGCTTCACCGACTCCGCGAACTTCGGCCGCTTCTTCCGCGACCGTACCGGTCTCACCCCGGCCGCCTTCGCCGCCCGCGAGGCGAGGACCGACGCGTGACGCAACGCGGCGGAGGCGCCTTGCCCGTCAGGAGGAGATGGCTGCCTTCGCTGTCTGCGTGAACGCCCAGTGGGAGTGCCCGACGTGCCACTCGCCGTCAATCAGCCGGTACGCCTCGCGCCGGCCGTGCGGAGGTCGCGTTCGCAGACGGCAAGAACGTTGCCGGAGGGGTCGGTGAACCAGGCGAACCAGGGGCCGTTGGCGCGGTAGATCCCGTCCGAGTCGATCTGCACTCCCTCATAGTGCTCGAAATCCACGCCGCGTCGGGTGAGGTCCGCGACAGTACGGGGGAGGTCAGGGACGACGATGTTGAGGATGGTGAAGCGTGCTGGTTGGTGGTTGCGGGAGGCGTACGCGACGGTGCTCGCACCGCCGGGGAGGCGGATGGTGAGCATGGCGTCCCGGTCTTCGACTTGCAGCCCGAGTACGTCGTGGTAAAAGGTGCGGGTCGATTCCAGGTCGGTCACGGTGAAGGAGCTGTAGGCGTCGGTTGCGGTGTCGGTCATTATGGGATCCTCACGTTCGGGTCATTCGGGTGCGCAGGTGTCGCGAGGCGTGTCTCAGAGCAGATCGATGCGGCTGGGACGACCACTGGCCCGATGCCGGCGGCACAGGCGGGGCCCCGCTCGCTATGCCGGAGGAACCCGGCCAGGCTAGGGACCACAGGCTGCGCCGCGGTCAGGAGGCGACCCTCTCGGTCACGGTCTGGGAGAACGCCCAGTTGGAGTGCACGATGAGCCACTGTCCGTCGACGAGCCGGTAGCCGTGCGTGGCGTTCCAGGCGCGCCGCTGCATCTCGTTGCCGTCCTCGTCGAGCACGTAGGTCTTCAGGTTGTAAGCCAGGACGGCGAAGTCGCCGCTGTCTCCGACGTGGACCGTCGGGTTGACGTACTCGCTGCGCACGATGTGCGGGTGGGAGTAGATGGACGACAGCCACGCGACGGTCTTCTCCTTGCCGACGACGATGTTCTCGAGGATCGGGTCGAAGTAGCTCACCTCGTCCGCGAAGCCGTCCAGATAGCCGCCCGGGTCGCCGGCGCTGAAGCGTTCGTTGTACGACTTCTCCAGCTCGATGAGGGTCTTGCCGACTTCTTCCTTGTTGACGCCCACGGCGTCCTCCCTTTCTTTGTGCATGCCCCAGCCGGTGCCTGTCGGCCAACCAGGGGATGTGTTTCTTTCAGTCGTCCAGGACGACGACGTGCTTGCCCGGCGTGGTGCCGGATTCGAGGTCGGCCTGGGCGTCTCGGACTTGTTCCAGGCCGTGGTAGACCTTCGCGACCGGGACGTTGAGGCGTCCGGCGGCGATGGCCTGGAGCTGGTGGGCGAAGACGTCGGCCGGCAGGTCGGCGGCCTGACCACCGTAGGAGGTCAGGCGTACCCCGAAGGGGATCATGAACGGGGTGAAGTCCGGGATGGACCACTGGCCTGCCAGGGCTCCGGTGAAGCAGACGGTGCCGTGCCGGCGGACGGTGTTGAGGGTGTCGGGGAGGACCGAGCAGCCGACCAGTTCCAGGGCGGCGTCGACGCCGTCCGGCACCAGCTCGCGCACCTGGTCGGCGAGGGTGCCGTTGTCGACGAGGGGATGGTCGACGCCCGCGGCCCGCAGTTCCTCGGTCCGGCCGGGGCTGCGGGTGGTGGAGATGACGGTGGCGCCGAGGTCCTTCGCGATGGTGGCCGCGCTCAGCCCGACCGTGGAGGTGCCGCCGCGGATCAGCAGCGTCTGCCCGGCTTTGAGGTCCAGGCCGCGGGTCAGGGATCCGTAGGCGGTCTGGAACATCTCGGGCAGCGCGCCGACGACGTCCCACGGCAGGCCGGTCTCGAACGGGATGACCTGCCCTGCGGGGACGGTGACGTACTGGGCGTACGCGCCGTCGTACGAGCGGCCCATGCCGCCCATCATCGTGGCCACTTGCTGTCCTGGCCGCAGCCCGCTGTCCTCGTCGGCCTCGTCGACCACGCCGACGCCCTCGATGCCGGGCACGCGCGGGTAGGTGACCACCGCGTCGGACTCGCCCTTGCGGGTGGTGACCTCGGACTCGTTGACGCCGAACGCCTTCACCTTGATCCGCACCCAGCCGGGTTTGCGGACGGGCACCGGTACGTCCTTGATCTGAAGTGCGTCGAGGCTGCCGGGCCGGGTGACGACGACGGCCCGCATCGTCGCCGGTGCGGCGCCGCCGGTTGCTGTCGGTTGGCTCATGCCGAGCTCCTTGTTGTGTTCGTCTCCCGGGAATGTGAAGTCGGAGCCGGGGCTCCAGGCACAGGTGCCCGGGTGATCAGTCAGTGGTGACCCTGCGCCGTTCTGCATCTCGGGATCGCGCGGTGACCGTCAGGGGCGGTCGATGCCCTCCCACAGGCCGAGGGCCTGCTGGTAGTGGGCGGTGGCCTCGAAGGGAGGGCTGCCGACGCTTCCCGAGGTGGGTTTGTCCGTGACGGCGGGCCACAGGCGGGTCTGCTCGCCGGTGGCGAAGTCGAGGACGATGTCGCGGATCCGCGTGTCCCGCTCGGCCTGTTCGGCGCTGCGGCCCGGCTGTTCCTGGCCGACGAGGGCATACATCTCGGTGCCGTGCACAGCGGGGGCGCCCTCGGCGGGCCCGATCATGAGCAGATGGGCGTTGCCGCCCGCGGCGGCGTGTGCCAGGGCGCCGCGGGCGGCCGGGAGCGCGAAGAGGTAGTCGGCCATGACCGCGGCGCGGACTTCGGCCGGGGTGCGGCCGCCCTGGTCGTAGGCGTCGACGATCTTCTGCGCGCGGGAGCGGGAAATACGCCACCCCGCGACCTCGTCGACGACGCGGTCGCGGGCGTGGGGGTTGAAGCGGTCGAGGTCGTTCGCCACCCACCAGCCCATGTCGTCACTCGCCATGCTCAACAGCACGTCGACATCGCGGTGCGCGCCCGAGGCCAGGACGTCCATGGGATGGGCGTGCACCACCGCGCCGGGCTGCCCGATGTCCAGGACGACGCCGGTGGCCTGGTTGTCCACCCCACCGCGGACTCCGAGGTCCGTCGGGGCGACCTTGCGCAGGGCGTCCTTCAGGGAGGCCGCGTCGAGGTCGAGCAGCTTCTCCGGGTTGTCCGCGACGCCGAGTTCGGTGACGAACAGGTGCGCGAGCTCCTCGGCCCACCAGGCCGGGACGCTACGAGCGGGTCCGCCGGAGAACCCGGCCAGTCGCCGGTACAGGCCATCGGCGGAGGAGGCGCCGAGCAGACCGAAGGTGGAGTAGGCGCCGGCGCTGTGGCCGTAGACGGTGACGTTGTCGGGGTCGCCGCCGAAGTGGGCGATGTTCCGCTTGACCCAGGTGAGCGCGGCGATGATGTCCTGCAGGAAGAGGTTGCTGGCCTCGGCGAGCCGCCCGCCGTATTGCGAGAGCGAGAGCGCGCCCAGGGCGCCGAGCCGGTAGTTGACCGACACGCTCACCACGCGCCCCGTCGCGGCAAGACCGGAGGCGTTGGAGGTGATCTGAGTGTTCGCGCCGTACTCGAATCCACCGCCGTGGATGTACACGGTCACCGGGAGCGCCTTGTCGGCCGGCTGCTCAGGGGCCCACACGTTCAGGTTCAGACAGTCCTCGCCCATCCCACTGTCCGCTTCGAGCCAGTCGCCGCTGTCGGGCTGGACAGCGACAACACCCTTGCGGTCATAGGGTCGGTCTGGATCGAAGTCCGCGACCACAGGGCGGCGATACCGCTCGGCGGTGGCGTATGGGATCCCCCACCAGGAGCGCACCCCGGGTGCAGTCGGAGCCTTGGGCGCGGTCGCGGTCATGACGAGTCCTTCCAGCGCGGTTCGGGTGTTTCGCGCGGAGTGTCGGCAGCTGGTTGCGAGCGGTGACGTCTCCCATCGTTTCCTGCGATCCGACAAAGCGCCCGGCGAGTGGCGGTCACCTGGTGGTCAGCAGGTGACACTTCGGCAAACAAGATCCCGGTGCCGGCCGTCAACTTCTCTTAGCAGGCTGACGGCCGGATCGTCGGCGAACGGCGCCAGCCTGACCTCGCACAAGAGGCCGGTCTCCTCTTCTTGATCCGGCGTCTTCGCGCGAACAGCGCCCGCTGCGGCACGGTCCCCAGCCCCTGGCGGAGACGATGGCCGAGCTCGGCCGGCGAGCCCGCGCCGCGACCCCCGAGGAGGCGGCCCGCGCCGGTGACCGGGTCGTGGTGAGCATCCCGCCGGCTCCCTACCGGGAGCTTTCCCGCCGCCGCAGCGTCGGGCAAGGTCGTGCTCGACATCGGAGCGTCCGTGACGCGCCGTACGACGAACCCGACGACGGCCGCGTCGGCCTTGTCGAGCCACGTCACGTCGTCGGCGATCACCGGCACGCGCTCGGCGGCCCTGGGCAGCGGACCACGTCCCGTCCGAGCGGTAGCCGTCGCTGCCCCGGGAGGAACGGGATGAGCAGGAAGACCGGCGGCTGTATGTGCGGGAGCCGCCCAGCCCGGCCGCTCCCGCCCCGCCTGTCGGTCCTCTCCGGGCCGTTTCCAGTACGCCCAGGTGTGCGAATACCTCACCCGGCCGGGGCGGAGCCTCCGCGGTCACGGTCGTTTGTCGGCTTGACCGGCGGTCACAGCTCCCGCACGTACGTGTCCTGGTACGCCGCCCTCCCCCCGAACACGTTCAGGCCGACGTGTCCGCTCCTGTACGTCGTGTCCGTCACGTCCATGATCCGGGTGCCGTTGAGGAACACCTGGATGCGGTCGCCCTCGGTGAGGATGCGGACGGGGTAGGTCGTGCCGCGGCGGACCAGAGCCGGGACGCGGGCGAGGGCTTTGGCGTCGTCGAAGTAGCCGTTGGCCTTGGCGACCAGGCGGATCACGCGTAGGTCGGGGTCGATGTTGAGGCAGTAGGCGTCGGCGCCGTCGGAGGAGGCGCGCCAGAGGAGGGAGAGGGCGCCGCCCGTGTCCGGGGCGGCGCCGCCGAGCCGGACCAGAGTGGTGAGGTCCAGGTCCGTCGCCGTGCGGGCCGAGATCGCGTTGGAGTCCTTGTCGAAGCTTCCGGCGCGGCCCGCGCTGTCCGTCGACCAGCGGCCGGCGGGGGTGATCGCCAACTTGCCGAGGTTCGAGCGGAATTCACCGCCGGCCGGGGCGGCCACCAGCGGCTTCACCCGATCCACTAGGCGGAAGGTGCTGTCCAGCCTGTGCACCTTGAGCGACTCGATGTGTGCGGTGCCGCCCTTGGCGTAGAAGGCCATGCCGTCGGCGTCCGGGCCGGGGAAGATCAGGCTGGTCACGGCGGCCTGTCCGTCCGCGCCGAACGCCTCGACCGAGGACGAGTCGACGTACACGCGCAGGGTCACGCGGCCGTCGGTCGTCTTCATCGGCGCGGTCGTGCGGCCCGCGAAGTACTGCGTGAAGTCGCTCAGGCCCGATGCCGAGCGGTCCACGAACAGTTCGTGCGTCTCGGCGTCATATCCGACTGACGTGTGCTGGTCGTCGTCGGTCCGGAGCCGGAAGCCGATCTCCGTGGCGGTGCCAAGGGTGATCTCGGCCTCGATCTCGTAGGCGGTGCCCCGGACTCCCGCGAGCGGGTTCGCGGAGGTGGGGCCGACGGCGAGGTCCTTGCGGGTCGTGGTGGACGTGCGCAGCGTGACCAGCTCCGGGACCGGGCGCTGCGCCAGGCGTACGCCGTCGGCGGTGTCCGTGAGGGTCAGTTCGCGGGGGGTGCTCAGCTGGCCGTTCCAACCGCCGGTCGGGGCGCTGAAAGGGTAGTCCCAGTTGCTCATCCAGCCGAGCCAGACGCGGCGGCCGTCGGGCAGGCCGTAGAAGGACATGGCGGCGTAGTAGTCGCGGCCGGAGTCGGCGCGCAGGACCGTGCCGGCCTTCTGGTCGGGAGTGAAACCGGCGCCGTTCCACTCACCCGTGAAGTACTGGGCGGCCGAGCCGTTCGTGGCGCGTACGGCACCGGTGCTCAGGGTGAGGACCCACTTCACCTTGTCCTTGTCGCCGTCGACCGGCAACGGGAAGAAGTCGGGGCACTCCCAGACGCCGGGCGTGGCCCAGTCGCCGTAGCCGAAGGAGCTGACCTGGGTCCAGGTGAGGAGGTCGGTGGAGGTGAAGAAGCGGATGTGGTCGCCGGCGGAGACGACCATCAGCCACTGGTCGTGGGCCTCGTCGCGGATGACCTTCGGGTCGCGGAAGGTCCAGCCGGCGTCCGGGCCGCCCGGGTTCTGCACGGCCGGACTCGGGCCGCCGTGCAGCTGCCAGGAGCGTCCCTTGTCCTTGCTGTACGCGATGCGCACGCTCGCGTTCCCGCCCGGCTTGTCCGGGTGGTAGCTCGTGTAATAGGCGATCAGGCCCGAGCCGCCGTCGAAGAGACCGGAGGTGTCGTCGGCGTCCACGACCGAACAGCCGGTCCAGCAGTGACCGTAGGCGTTCCAGGGCAGGGCGATCGGCAGGGGCTGCCAGTGGACGAGGTCGGTGCTGACCGCGTGCGCCCAGCGGCCCTCGTCCTGGTGGAAGAGGTGGTACTCGCCGTCGTGGTGCAGCAGGCCGCAGGGGTCGCTGGTGGAGCCGGTGAGCTGGGAGTAGTGGTACGTGGGGCGGTACGGCTCGGTGAAGTGGTCGGCGGTGCCGCGGACTTCGACGTTCTGGAAGTACGACGTCCCGTGCGCGGCCGCGGTGCCGAAGGCGGCGCCCTTGGTGCGGGACACGCGGGTTTTCAGCGCCCGTACGCCGTCCACGTACACCTCGATGGTTCTGCCCGTCGCGCGGGCCTCGACGCGGTACGTGCCTCCGGCCGTGATGCGCCGGACCGGGCCGGAGGCGGAGGCGAGGCGGGTGCCGGAGGAGCGGTCCAGCAGGACGACGGCGTCGCGGCCGGCCTCCAGTCGGGCTTCGTAGCCGCCGGAGCCGTTCGCGGACGCACGCAGGACGAGGCCGGCCGAGGAGGAGCGGTCGCCGGATGTGATGTCGGCCCTCGCCACCAGGTCGCCGTCGGTGAAGGGGGCCGTGCGCAGGCCGTTCTCGCCGCGGATGCCGCGCAGGTCCGGGGTCCAGGTGCCGGAGCGGGCCGTCCAGCCCTGGAGGCCGGTGACGAGGTCGGCCGCGGCGATGTTCTCGAAGGACACCTCGCCGGCCGAAGCCGTGACGGCGAGTCGGCCCTTCGTGTGGGTGGAGTCCTGGGCGGTGATGACGGGGCTGTAGCCGTCGGGAGAGAGGAAGTTGGTCTGCCAGTGCACGCGCAGTTCGTCGCGTTCGGCTTCGAGGCGCAGACGGTAGACCGTGTCGGCCTTGATGGTGGTCGCGTAGGTGCCGAGGGTGACGTCGCCGTCGATGCGGTAGAGCCTCAGCCTGCCCTGGCCCGGGTCGACTTGGACGCCGTAGCCGTGTGTGGCCGTGGCGTCGGTGCGCACCAGCAGTGAGGCGATGGCGGAAGCGTCGTGCAGGAGCAGGTCGGCCTGGAGCGCGGTGTCGTACGTCCTGGTCGTGGTGATGGCGCGGGCGGTGGCTCCCTGGGTCGGGGCCGCGCGCCAGCCCAGCGGACTCGCCGTCCAGGTGCCGCCGCTCGTGGTCCAGCCGGTGAGGTTGGTGGTGACTGAGGAGAGGGACGGCGGGCCGAAGGTGACCGTGCCGCCCTGGGCGAGCAGGCCCACCGAGCCGGTGTCGTGGCGGTGGTCCTCGGTGTGGAGGAGCCGCTTGCCGTCGACACGCACCGTCAACTCGGCTCCGTCCACTGCCACTTCGAGGTCATAGGGCTTTCTGGTCCGCGCGCTCGGAAGTGGAGCGGTGGCTAGTGTGTCGCCGCCGGCCAGGTCGTAGAGCCGTATGCGGGAGCGGCCGGGGTCGAGGGCGACCGCGTATCCGGTCGAGCCGTCCAGGGCTGCCCGGAACACCAACGCGCCTACGGAGGCGGAGGATTGGGGCGTGACGCGGGCCGCGTACGTGCCCTTGGCCGCGAGTTGCTGCTCCGACAGAGCGAGGGCGGGCCCGCGACGGCCGGCGGTCGCCTTCTGGCCGCCGTCCAAGGTGCGGGTCCAGGTGCCGGTGACGGGGATGGGGTCGGGAATCGGGGTGGCGGCGGGGGTCGCTCCGGCGGCGCTCGGGGCGGCGGCCTGTGCTGCGGAGGGGATGCCTCCGAGAGGCAGCAGGGTGGCGGCGGTTCCTCCGGCGAGCAGGAGGGTACGGCGGGACACGCTCATGGCGGCTCCTGAGGGAGAACAGGCGAGGGGGGCCACGGCCCCGCGGGATGTCCAGCCCGCGGGCCGTGGCCGTGTGTAAGACCGTCACGGCCACAGCGGCCGGGGTCCGTCGGTGAAGGCCGACGCCATCTGCCAGGCGTCGAACCGCTCCAGGGCCACGTCGCCGTCGGCACCGATACCGATGCCTACGGCCTCGTCCGGGCGGGTGGGGTAGATGCGGGCGGTCAGGGCACGCCCGTTGGCGAAGATCTCCAGTGCGGAGTGGTCGACGAGGACGCGCAGGTCGACTCGGCCGTCAGGGCCCAACGGCAGTTCGCCGTACCGGGGTTCGGTGTCGACCGTCGGGTCGAGACTGCTGGTCTCGCGGTGCAGTCGGAGGGTGCCGCTCGCTCCGTCGTGCGACCGGCTCACCTCCACGACCGTGCGTTCCGCGCCGTCGGGTGTCTCGCGGAGCACGAGCCGGGCCCTCGCTCCGGGAGCGAGACGCAGGGTCGTCTCGATGTCCAGCTGGTCCCCGCGCACGGCGGGCAGCCGGGTGTACGAGTCGGCCAGCCGGCCCGGAGCCACCTCTACGCGCTCCCGCCGCAGCTCGGTCAGCTCCGGCGCCGGGGCCTGGTGCAGGCCGCCGTCCGTGGCGAGCGTGACGACCCTCGGCAGGGACATCACACCGCACCAGCCGGCCTGCGCGTTCGCCTCGTCCGTCCGGCCCTCCTGGAGCCAGCCGAGCATGATGCGGCGGCCGTGCTCGTCACGGGTGGACTGGGGGGCGTAGAAGTAACGTTCGCCGTAGTCGAGGCGGTGGAGGGCGGTCGGGGCGAAGGTGTCGCCCTGGTAGCGGCCGGTCCAGTACAGAGGGTGGTGGGTGGTGCCCTCGTCCCAGGCGGAGAAGACCAGCGCGTCGGTGCTGCCGGCCTCCTCGTCCTCGCCGAGCCGGAAGAGGTCGACGCACTCCCACATCGTGCCGGTCCAGTCGAGCTCGCCCTGGTTCTGCGAGGCGTCGCCGGTCAGCAGGGGGCCGACGTAGCGCCAGCTGCGCAGGTCGTCGGATTCGTACAGGAAGGCCGTTCCGCCGACGCCCCGGATTCCCGAGCCCACCAGCTGACGCCACACCGCGTTCTCGCCGGAGCCCTCCCGCCAGACGCAGTGGTCGCGGAAGGCCGTGATGTCGATGCCCTCGGGCGGGGCGGTGATAACGGGGTTGGCCGGGTACTTGGTCCAGTACTTCAGATCCGCCGATCCCCTGGCCACGCAAGGGAGTTCATGCTCGCCGTGCCTGCCCGAGTAGACGAGCGTGGGCACTCCCCCGTCGTCGACGAGGACTCCGGACCAGCAGCCGTCGCGGTCTGGGCCAGTGGTGCCGGGGACGAGAGCGACCGGTTCGTCGGCCCAGTGCACGAGGTCGGTACTGGTGGCGTGGCCCCAGTGGATGCGGTGGTGGGCGGCGGCGAGCGGGTTGTACTGGTAGAAGAGGTGGTAGACGCCGTTCCAGTGGCTCAGCCCGTTGGGGTCGTTGAGCCAGCCGCCGGGCGAGGTGAAGTGGAAGCGGGGGCGGTGGGGGTCGCGCAGGGCGCGTTCGGCCAGTCCCTCGGCGGTGTGGCTGCCGGAGGGGAGGGTGAGATCGTGGGTCATGCGGCGGTGGTCTCCGCTTTCTCGGTGTCGTCGGTGGCGTCGGTGGCCGCGGTTGCCTCGGTGGCCTGCCGGTCGGTGGCCTTGAGGACGCGGCGGGCGATGTCGGAGGCGGGTGCGCGCAAATGGCAGCGCACCCAGTGGGGCTGGCCGTCGTCTTCGCCGACGATGTGGCGGACGGGGTCGGTGCGGCTGCACGCGCCGTCGTCGCCGTAGGGGCAGGACGTGGGGTTGAGGATCGCCTCGCGCAGGCGGGCGCGCTCGACGGCGTCGTAGCTGCCGGCCCGTTCGGGGTCGGGTACGGCGGACAGCAGCAGGCGGGTGTAGGGGTGGGCGGGGGCGTCCATCACCGCCAACGCGTCGCCGCCCTCGACGAGTTCGCCGGCGAACATGACCATCGTGGTGTCGGCGAGGTAGCGGGCGGAGCCCAGGTCGTGCGTGATGTAGAGCATGGCGATGTTCCGCTCGTCGCGCAGGCGCCGCATCAGGTTGAGCACGCCGACGCGCACGGATACGTCCAGCATCGACGTCGGTTCGTCGGCCAGGACGATGCGCGGTTCCACCGCCAACGCGCGAGCGATGGAGACGCGCTGACGCTGGCCGCCGGAGAGTTCGTGCGGGTAGGACTGGAGCATGTCCTCGGTCAGGCCGACCGTTTTCATCAGCTCGCGCAGCACCTCTGGTGTGGCGGAGTGGCCGTGCAGGACGAGGGCCCGGGTGAGGAAGTGCTCGATGCGGTGGACGGGGTTGAGTGAGCCGAAGGGGTCCTGGAACACCATCTGGACCTTGCGGCGGTACGCCCGTGACGCCCGGCGCCGCTCGGTGCGCAGGACGTCCTGGCCGTCGAGCAGCACCTGTCCGGCGGAGGGCTGTTCGAGGCGGGCGAGACAGCGGGCGATGGTGGACTTGCCGCTGCCGGACTCGCCGACCAGGGCGGTGATCCGGCCGGCCGGGAGATCGAAGGAGACGTCGTTGACGGCTCGGACACGACGCCGGGAGAAGACGGTGCCGACCTGGAAGTCCTTGGTCAGACCGCGTACGGACAACAAGGGCTGGGTCATCGCGGGGCTCCCTGGGCACTCTGGGCCGCCCACCGGCCGGGGGCGATCTCGCGCAGGTCGGGGATGTTCATGGAGCAGTCCGAGCGGTCCTCGGGACAGCGGACGTGGAAGCCGCAGCTGTCGGCGGTGCGCGGGGCGTCGAAGAGGCCGGTGAGCTCCTGGCGCGGGCCGGTCAGCGGCGGGAAGGCGTTCATCAGCGCCTCGGTGTAGGGGTGGAGCGGATGGGCGAACAGGTCCTTGGCGTCGGCTAGTTCGACGATCCGTCCGCCGTACATCACGCCCATGCGGTCCGACAGCTCGACCATCAGGGACATGTCGTGGGTGATGAAGAGGATGGAGAAGCCCAGCTCCCGCTGGAGGTCGCGGATCTGCGCCATGATCTCCTGCTGCACGACCACGTCGAGCGCGGTGGTCGGCTCGTCCATGATCAGCAGCCGGGGGTGGAGTGCGACGGCCATGGCGATGACCACGCGCTGGCGCATGCCGCCGGACAGCTGGTGCGGGTATGCCTTCAGCCTTCCCGGGTCGATGCCGACCAGCTCCAGCAGCTCACCGGCCCGCTCACGCGCCGCCCGCTTCTTCAGCTTCTCGTGGGTGGTGAAGATGTCGACTATCTGCTCGCCGATGGTCAGGACGGGGTTGAGCGAGTTCATCGCCGACTGGAAGACCATGGCGATCTCCCGCCACCGGAAGGCGCGCAGCTCCCGTTCGTTCAGGGCGAGGACGTCCCTGCCCTGGAAGCGGATGCTGCCCGCGGTGATCTCCGCCGGGGGCTTGAGCAGTCGCATCACCGCGTTGGCGATGGTCGACTTGCCGCAGCCGGATTCTCCGGCGAGGCCGAAGACCTCTCCGGCGCCGATGGAGAAGGAGACGTCGTCGGCGCCCACGACGGTGCGTCCGTCGCCGCGGTATTCGACGCGCAGGTCGTTCACCTCAAGTACGGGTTCCATGGCTCAGCCCCTCGTCTCACGGCGGGCACGGCGGTTGCGCAGTCTGGGGTTGGTGACCTCGTCGACCGCATAATTGACCAGCGCGAGCGCGAACGCGACGAGCGCGATGCACAGCCCGGAGGGGACGAAGGCCCACCATGTGCCCGTCATCAGCGCGCCGTCGTTGCTGGCCCAGTACAGGTTGGTGCCCCAGCTGACGACGCTGCTGTCGCCGAGGCCGAGGAACTCCAGGCCTGCCTGGGCGCCGATGCCGAAGATCACGCAGCCGAGCAGCGTGGTCATCACCACGGACGCCATGTTGGGCAGGATCTCGCGGAACATGATCCGCAGCGGGCGCTCGCCGGTGACGACGGCGGCGGCCACGAAGTCCTTGCCGCGGATCGACTTGGCCTGAGCTCGCAGTACCCGGGCCGAGCCCGCCCAGCCGGTGACGACGAGGACCAGGATCACGGTGGAGGTGCCGGGCGGCAGGAACGCGGCCAGGATGATGAGCAGCGGGAGGCCGGGCAGCAGCAGGAAGATGTTGGTGACCAGGGTCAGCGCGTCGTCCATGATGCGGCCGAAGTACGCGGACGCCAGGCCGACGAGGATGGCGACCGCGGTCGCCACGAGCCCTACGGTGAACCCGACGAAGAGGGAGCTGCGCGCACCCCACAGCGTGAGGGCGAGCACGTCTTGTCCCTTGGCGGTCGTACCGAGCCAGTGCGCGGCCGAGGGAGCCTGGCTGCCCGTGGAGTTGATGAGCGACGGGTCGCCCGGTACCAGGACGGGCGCGAGCAGGGCCAGCAGCGCGAAGAGAGCTAGCAGGATCAGCCCGGTCAACGCCTTCTTGCTGTCGATGAGCTGGCGCAGCAGTCCGCGCCGACGGGAGGTGCGCGCGGGGCTGGTCGGCGTGGTGGCCGTCGCGATCTCGATGGCGGTCATGTCGGCAACCTCCTCAGCGGACGCGGACGCGCGGGTCGAGGCGGACGTAGACGAGGTCAACGAGGAAGTTCGCGACCAGTACCGCGGCCGTGATCGTCAGGAAGATTCCTTGCATCAGTGGGTAGTCCAGGCCCTGGACGGCCATCAGCAGCTGGTAGCCGATGCCGGGGTAGGCGAACACGACCTCGGTGAGCAGGGCGCCGCCGACGACGAAGCCGAGCGCCATGCCGAAGTTGGTGACGGAGGGCAGCAGCGCGTTGCGGGCGGCGTAGCGGAACATGATCCGCGAGGGGCTGAGCCCCTTCGCCTCGGCCATCGTGATGTAGTCCTCGGCCGCCGTGGCGATCATGGTGTTGCGCATGCCGAGCATCCAGCCGCCGATGGAGACCAGCACGATGGTCAGCGCGGGCAGCACCAGGTGGGTGGCGACGTTCGAGAGGAACTCGCCGTTGAGGCCGGGGGTCAGACCGACGTCGTAGGCGTGCCGCAGCGGGAACCAGTTCAGGCTCACCCCGAACAGGTACAGCGCGCCCATCGCCAGCCAGAAGTACGGGAACGAGCCGACGAAGATCAGCAGGGGCGGGAAGGCGGAGTCGAGGACGCCGCCGCGCCGCCAGGCGGCGACGATGCCGAGCAGGTTGCCGAGCACGGCCGCGATGACGAGCGCGACGCCGCCGAGCAGCAGGGTCCAGCCGATCTGCGAGCCGATCACGTCGGTGACCGGCGTGGGGAAGCGGGTGATGGAGATGCCGAGGTCGCCGGTGAAGACGCTCTTGACGTAGGAGACGTACTGCTCCCAGAGGGGGCGGTTGTCGAGGCCGAAGAGTTTCCGCAACTGGGCTATCTGGTCGGGCTGCATCGTGCCCTGGGCCTGCGCGAACATCCGGGAGACCGGGTCGCCCGGCATGAAGCGCGGGAGAACGAAGTTCAGGGTGATGGAGGCCCAGAAGGCGAGCAGATAGAACCCCAGGTTGCGCAGGATCAGACGCACGGATCGTGCTCCCTGTCGGTGGGGGGGGTGAACGTGTGGCTCGGTGCGCGGGGGCGGCCGTCCGGGGAGGAGGGCGGCCGCCTGTCCGCGGGCGGCGTCAGCCCTTGACGGGCTTCAGCGACGTGAGCACGAGGATCGTGCTGCCGTTGCGGTTACCGAGGGTGGCGTACGGGTTCTCTTCGGTGGGCCAGCCGGTGAAGCGGGCGTCCGTGTACGCGCCCCACTCGGGGCCGGTGAACAGCGGGACGACGGGCGCGTCCTTGTTGTACAGCTCCTGCAGGCCGTTCATCTGCTCGGCTTGCGTCTTCTCGTCCGTGGCGGCGGCGAAGGCGTCGATGAGCTTGTCGGCCTTCTTGTCGCCGAAGCGGTGGTAGTTCTCCGTGGCCTGCTTGCCGACCTGCCGCACCATCTTGGTCGACATCACGCCGCGGAAGTACTCGTAGGGGGTGGCGCCGTTGTTGCTCCACACGATGCCGGTGTCGAAGGTGCCGGTGTTGTACGAGGACGAGACCGCCGACCAGTCGGGCGTCTTCACGGTGGCGGTGATGCCGACCTTCGCCAGGTCCTGCTTGATGATGTTGGCGACCGAGATCCAGTCGGAGGAGGCGGAGCCGACGGAGATGTCGAGGGTGAAGTTCTTGCCGTTCTTCAGCTTCCGCTTGCCGCCGCTCTCCTTGTAGCCGGCCGCGTCGAGGGCCTTGGCCGCCTCGGTGCTGTCGTACTTCGTCCAGGTGCAGGAGGCGGCCAGCGATGTGTCACGCCACTTGTCGTACGTGCGGGCCAGGCCCGTGCAGTCGGCGGGTTCGGCGTAGCCGTTCATCGCGACCTCGGTGATCTGGTCACGGTCGACGGCCATGCTGAGCGCCTTGCGCACGGCCGGATCGTTGAACGGCGCCTTGGTGGTGTTCAGCTGCCAGTTGATCATGGCGCCGGTGGCCGGGAACCAGTAGTGGTTGTGCTTCTTGTCCTTGGCGACGAAGGACTTCTCGATGTCCGGGATGAACGACTGCGTCCAGTCCACCTCGCCGTTGGTGAAGGCGATGTTGGCGCTGTCGTTGCCGGAGAAGGCGAGCATCTGGATGCCGGCGATCTGCTGCTTCGCGGGCTGCCAGTAGTCGGGGTTCTTGCGCAGCTCGTACGACTGGCTCTGGAACTTCTCGATCTTGGTGTACGGGCCGGTGCCGACCGGGTCCGGGTTGGTGTACTTCGCCGGGTCCTTCACCTTCGACCAGATGTGCTTCGGCAGGATGTAGTGGCCGCTGATCTCGTAGAAGGCGGTCGAGAACGCCCTGTCGAAGGAGAACTTCACCGTGTGGGCGTCGACCGCGGTGACCTTGTCGAGGTAGTCGAAGCCGCCGAGCACCTTCTTCTGGAGCTCGAAGGTGTAGACGACGTCGTCGGCGGTGAGCGGCTTGCCGTCCGACCACTTGACGCCGTCGCGCAGCGTGAAGGTGAGGGACTTGCCGTCCTTGGCCTGCTCCCACTTGGTGGCCAGCCACGGCGTGTCCTTGGCGTCGGCCATGCTGTGCACCGCCAGAGGCTCGTAGACCGACTGGAGGGTCATGGGGGCGGCCTGCGGGGAGAGTGGGTTGAAGTTGCGCGTGAACGTCGCCAGATCCTCGCGCGGGATGGTGAGCAGCTGGTTGCCAGAAGTGTCACCGGCGCCGGCGGCGCCCGAGCCACCCGTACAGGCGGACAGGACCAGGGCCGCGGCGGCGGTCGCGGTGACCGCTCTCAGGACGGCTCGTGGCCGCCGTGAAGGTATGCGGGAGGGTGCCATAATGGAGACTCTTTTCCTCTCTTCAACACACAGGGCGAAGACGGGATGGGATTCCTCGGCGGGCTGATTAGTGGTCAGACCGACGAGCGTTCGAGCAGCGGGCAGTCGATCGTCACCCGGTGGGTGTCGAGCGGCTGCCCTGCTGCGAGGGCGGCGAGCATGTCGATGCCCTTGGTGCCCATGGCCTCGAAGGGCAGGGCGAGCGTCGTCAGCTTCGGCCGCAGATAGGCGGCGATGAGTTCCTGGTTGTCGAACCCCACCACGGCCACGTCGTGCGGGATGCGCAGCCCACGTTCCTTGATCGCGTCGTACGCGCCCATCGCCATCCGGTCGTTTCCGCAGAACAGTGCGGTCGGCCGGGCGCCGGCCGGGCGGTCCAGCAGTTCGCCGGCGGCGGTGTAGGCGCTGTCGGCGGTTGCCCAGCCGGGGACGACGAGCGAGGGGTCGAGGGTGATCCCGGCCTCGCGCAGGGCACGTTCGTACCCTTCACGCCTGCCGATGGCGGCCGGGATCACCGGGTCGAGGTTGATGAACCCGATGCGGGTGTGACCGGCGTCCAGGAGCCGGCGGGTCGCCTTGTATCCGCCCGACACCTCGTCGGGCAGGATGCACGGCAGCTCACCGGCCGCGTCGTAGCAGTTGACGAGCACCGTCGGCACCTCCCGGACGGCCTTGGGGAGCGTGACGGCGCGGTGCCAGGTGGTGGCGTACAGCAGCCCTTCCACCCGGTGCTCCAGCATCTGGTCGAGCGCGGCGGCCTCCTGGGCGGGGTCGCCCTCGCTCGCGGCGATCAGCAGGAACCTCCGGTCACCCCAGGCGCGGCTCTGCGCGCCCGTGATCATCTCCCCCGCGAACGGGCCGGTCACGATCTCGGTGATCAGCCCGAACCACCCGCTGCGGTTCGCGGCCAGCGCCCGCGCCCCGGCGTTGGGCCGGTAGCCGAGCTCGGCGATCGCCGCCAGGATCCGCCGACGGGTCTCCTCGGGGATGGCGGCGCCGGGCTTGTCGTTGAGGACGAAGGAGACGGTGGTCCGCGAGACACCCGCGTGGCGCGCCACGTCGCTCATGGTCACGCGCTGCGTCCTGTTCGTGGCCACTTCCAGTCCCTTTCGGCGAGTCAGAGACGAGACAACGCCTCCAGTTTCGCGCTTTAATAACGCGCGTTACTTCCTTGTGGCAGGGAAGTTACGTCCGTCTTGAACGGCATGTCAATACCTGTGCAAGGGCTGCATCAGGCCACCGGTCCCGGTGTCCTTCGCGACCCGCATCTTCTGAGAGAGGCAGACAGTCACCATGGCCCGCCCCCAGGCCCCCGTCAGCGTCACCGTCCTCGGCGAGTGCGTCGCCGACGCCTTCACCGACCCCACCCGGTCCAGCTCCGACGAGCTCGCGCTGCGCGCCCTGCCCGGCGGCGGCCCCGCCAACACCGCCGTCGCTCTCGCCCGGCTCGGCACCCCCACCCGCTTCCTCGGGCGCTTCTCCACGGATGTCTTCGGCACCCTCTTCCGTGCCCGCCTCAGCGCCTCCGGCGTCGACCTGACCGGCAGCCTGACCGCCCCCGAGCCCAGCGCCCTCGCCGTCGCCGACCTCGACGAGGCCGGCCAGGCCACCTACACCTTCTACGCCGACAGCGCGGCCGACTGGCAGTGGACCGACGAAGAACTCGCCGCCACCGGGTGGAAGAGCGCGGCCTGCCTGCACACCGGCTCCCTGGCACTCATACGCCAACCCGGCGGCACCCGCATCGAGGACCACCTCGCCAAGGCCCGCGAGCACCTCACCGTGTCCATCGACCCCAACGTCCGCCCCCTGCTCGTACCGCCCACCGCCTACCGCGAACGGCTCCCCCACTGGTGCACCCTCGCCGACATCCTCCGCCTCAGCGAGGACGACCTCTCGCTGCTCCTGCCCGGCGCCAGCCCGGAAGAGGCGTGCGACACCTGGCACGCCGCCGGCGCGCGCCTCGTCATCATCACCTTGGGCGGACGGGGCGCCCTCGCCTCCCTCGACGGCCTCCGCGTCACCGTCCCGGCCCCGGCCGTGGACGTCGTCGACACCGTCGGCGCCGGGGACTCCTTCACCGCGGGTCTGCTCCACCGCCTCGCCGCCCTGGGACACCTCGGCGGCCGACTCGACCGGCTGAACCTCGAAGACTTCACCGACGCCTGTTCCTTCGCCGCCCGCGTCGCTGCCCTGACCTGCTCAGTCCCCGGCGCGAACCCGCCCTGGGCGGAAACCTCCGCGATCTCCGTTCCCGCGATCTCCGGACGCCGTCCGCACGGCAGCAGCAGTCCAGTGGTCTCGTAGAAGCGCAGCGTTGCGGCCGGATGCCGAGGCGCTCGGCCAGCTGCGATATGCGGTAGGCCGTCGCACCACCGACGGTAAAGCCTCGACACAACTCGAAGGTCAAGACCCATCGCCAAACCACCCGAACCCCCGCCTGGACGGACAGCCAGGAGCCGTCCGTATACGGGTTCACCCGCCGGAACCTCCAGGATCGCGGGAACCCACGTGCTCCCCCCTTGGACGTGCTCGCCGACGCCGGCGCCGATCGTGCCAGCACGGTCTACCACCCACACTGAAGGAGGCCATGCTCTGGCCCGGGGCGCTCGAAGGCGCGGGCGCCACCGCGCAGCCGGCGCACACCCGTTCGCAACAATCCACAGCTGGACAGGGCCTGTTGGTGACCGTCCCACCAGCCTGACCAGTCGAACCGCAGGGCTCTGCGCAAGAGGGGCGAGTAACCCATCCGGGCGGTTTCCTCTTGGGGCAGTTTCCCCACCTCTGGACGTCATCACAGATCGAGCGACGCGAGGGCGACAGTGTCTCCACATCGCGATGGCAGCCCATGCCGCGCAACCGGCAGATGGGACACCGATTCACCCCGTAGACACCGTCGCCTGAACACGACCGCGCCGCCCCGGCCCCTGCACGGCCCCTGGGTCTTGGCATCGGCCCTCAGAGCAGCCACCCGGACCACGAGCGACAACTTCGAACACCCACTCCGCCGCAGGTCAGAGGGGCTCGGCCTCGCCCGGCCGCCGCCGGACCCCAAACCCACGAGCAGCGGATTCAGTCCGTTCAGGCAAAGTTGACGCTCCGCCAGCCAAAAAAGAACGTTTCCGCAGGTCAGAGACCTGCGGAAGTGGGGCGGGTGGGACTCGAACCCACGGCCGACGGATTATGAGTCCGCTGCTCTAACCGGCTGAGCTACCGCCCCGTACGGCGTGTCGCGTACATGTGTGCGCGCCGTCTGCCGCAGCATAGCCGCTCATACGATCTCCTGCTTCGGATGGTCGGCCTTCGCATGCGCTTCTTGACCTTGAGGACTTCGGCGGCGCGCACGCGGTTCCCCCGGACATGAAAAAGGACCCCCGACGGGGTCCTTCCTCACTGCTCTCCCGACTGGACTCGAACCAGTAACCTGCCGGTTAACAGCCGGCTGCTCTGCCAATTGAGCTACGGAAGACCGAAGCTCCCCCGACTGGACTCGAACCAGTAACCTGCCGGTTAACAGCCGGCTGCTCTGCCAATTGAGCTACGGAGGATTGCCTCGCTGCATCGAACGCGACTCCCTGGGTATTCGCCAGGGGGCGTGCGCTCGCTGCGACACATACATTAGCGCAAGCAGGGGGGTGCTCCGCCAATCGGTATCCCGCGCCCGTCGCGCGCGCAGGGCACGCAAGGGACCGACGCAGACGTAAGGGAAGGGTGGCCGCCATGCGCTATCGGCTCACGTTCTTTGCCGGACTGGCCCTGGGCTACGTACTCGGGACGAAGGCCGGACGCGAACGCTACGAGCAGTTGAAGAAGTCCGCGCGACAGGTCGCGCAGAACCCCGCGGTGCGCAACACCGCCGAGTCGGCCGCCCAGCAGGGGCGCGTCTACGCGGGCAAGGCGTACCACGTGGTCAGCGAGAAGGTCGGGGACCGTGTGCCCGACCTGGTCGCCGAGCGGGTCCGCTCGCTGCGCGAACGCAACGCGAACGGCTCCTCCGCGGACGACTGGGGAACGAGCAATACCTAGGGACCACATCGGGTCGGCCGGACCGACGCGCGGCGCCCCCACCCCTTCCGGTGCGGCAGAATTTCCGCCATGGGGATAGTCGCCGGGTTGGACAGTTCGCCCGATTTTACGCGCATTGTCGTCTGTGACGCGGACACAGGGGCCGTGCTCAGGCAGGGTTATGCCCCGCACCCGCTGGAGCCGGCGGAGGGCGGGGGGCGTCCGGCGGACGTCGACCCGCAGGCCTGGCTGCTGTCCCTGGGCGAGGCGGCCACCGGCGGGCTGCTGGAGGGTGTGCAGGCGATCGGGGTCTCGTCCCAGCAGAACGGGCTGATCGCGCTGGACGCACAGGGCAACAGCGTGCGTCCGGCGATGGTCGGCGGCGACAAGCGGACCCAGGTCGCGGCGGCCGACCTCGTCGACGCGCTCGGGGGGCGCGGCGCGTGGGCGGAGGCCGTCGGCTGCGTACCGGGAGCCGCACAGCCGGTGACGAAGCTGCGCTGGATGAGCCGTACGGAACCGGATGCCGCGATGCGGACGGCCGTCCTGCTGCAGGCGCACGACTGGCTGGTCTGGCAGTTGCTGGGGCGGCCGGTCAGAAGGACGACGGACCGGGGCGGGGCGTCCGGGACCGGGTACTGGAACGCGGCGACCGGGCAGTACCGCACGGATCTCGTCGAGATGGCGCTCGGGCACCAGGTCATGCTGCCGGAGGTGCTCGGCCCCTCGGACGCCGCCGGGACGACG
Organism: Streptomyces bottropensis ATCC 25435; assembly: GCF_000383595.1. Classification (NCBI taxonomy): domain Bacteria; kingdom Bacillati; phylum Actinomycetota; class Actinomycetes; order Kitasatosporales; family Streptomycetaceae; genus Streptomyces; species Streptomyces bottropensis. The sequence goes on from NZ_KB911581.1 coordinate 7,238,599, forward strand.
CCGGAGGGGCTCCTCATCTCCGCCGGCACCGGGGAGACCATGGCCGCCGCGTTCGGGCTCGGCATCGGGCTCGGGGACGCGGTCGTGTCGCTGGGGGCCTCCGGGTCGGTCATGGCCGTGCACACGACGGCGCTCGTCGACTCATCCGGGATGATCACCTCGCTGGCCGACGCCACCGGAATGCATCTGCCGGTCGTCACCACGCTCAACGCCGTACGGACGCTGCGCGGGGCCACCGAACTGCTGGGCGTGCCCGATCTGGAGGCGCTGTCCGACCTGGCGATGAAGTCGACGCCGGGGTCGCACGGGCTGGTGATGCTGCCGTATCTGGAGGGCGAGCGGACGCCGAACCTGCCGCACACGGCGGGGACACTGGCCGGGCTGCGGCGGGAGTCGATGAAGCCGGAGCACTTCGCGCGGGCCGCGTTCGAGGGCATGCTGTGCGGGCTCGCGGACGCGCTGGACGTGCTGCGCGGCCGGGGTGTCGACGTGCGGCGGATCTTCCTGCTGGGCGCGGCGGCGGAGCTGCCGGCGGTGCAGGCGGCGGCGCCGGCGCTGTTCGGGGTGCAGGTGGTGGTGCCGCAGCCGGCGGACTACGCGGCGGTGGGTGCGGCGCGGCAGGCCGCGTGGGCGCTCGGGGTCTCGCAGGGGACGCTCGATCCGCGTACACCACCGATGTGGCCGGGGGCGGCGGCGCAGGTGCTGGACCCCGGGGACGAACTGGCGGTGGGGCAGGCGGTACGGCAGCAGTACGTGGCGGTGCGCGAGCAGACGCATCCCGGGGCGTTCCGGGCATGAGACCCGGCTCCCGGCCGCGAGGTCCGGTCACCGGAGCTTCACCGTCGGGTTAATTCGGTTGAGGTAACGCGGGGGGAGTGTTCGACGATGGGGGGTGGTGCGTCCCGAACCCCGTCGACTCCGAGAGATCTCGCGTGCTCATACGATTGCTGAGAAGTCATCTTCGTCCTTACCGGACACCGATCATCCTGCTGGTGCTGCTGCAGTTCGTGCAGACGTGCGCGACGCTCTACCTGCCCACACTGAACGCGGACATCATCGACCAGGGCGTGGTGGAGGGGGACACCGGCTACATCCTGTCCTTCGGCGCGCTGATGATCGGCATCTCGCTGGTGCAGGTCGTCTGCAACATCGGGGCCGTGTACTACGGCGCCCGCACCGCCTCGGCGGTCGGCCGGGACATCCGGGCGGCCGTGTTCGACCGGGTGCAGTCGTTCTCGGCGCGTGAGGTCGGTCACTTCGGGGCCCCGTCGCTGATCACGCGGACGACGAACGACGTCCAGCAGGTGCAGATGCTGGTGCTCATGACGTTCACGCTGGTGGTGTCGGCGCCGATCATGTGTGTCGGCGGCATCGTGCTGGCGCTCGGGCTGGACGTGCCGCTGTCGGGCGTGCTTCTCGCCGTCGTACCGGTGCTCGGCATCTCCGTCAGCCTGATCGTGCGCCGGCTGCGCCCCCTGTTCCGGGCCATGCAGGAGCGGCTGGACACCGTGAACCGGGTGCTGCGGGAGCAGATCACCGGCAACCGGGTGATCCGGGCCTTCGTACGGGACGACTACGAGAAGGACCGGTTCCGCAAGGCGAACGCCGAGCTGACGGAGGTGTCCCTGGGCACCGGGCGGATGCTCGCCCTGATGTTCCCGATCGTGATGACCGTCATCAACCTGTCGTCGATCGCCGTGGTCTGGTTCGGTGCCCATCGCATCGACAGCGGCGGGATGGAGATCGGCGCGCTCACCGCGTTCCTCGCCTATCTGATGCAGATCGTGATGGCCGTGATGATGGCCACCTTCATGTTCATGATGATGCCGCGCGCGGAGGTGTGCGCCGAGCGCATCCAGGAGGTGCTCGACACCGACAGCAGTGTGGTGCCGCCGGTCGCGCCCGTCCGGGAGCTGCGGCGGCACGGCTTCCTGGAGGTACGGGGCGCGGGCTTCCGCTATCCGGGCGCCGAGGAGCCGGTCCTCCGGTCGATCGAGGTCGTCGCACGTCCCGGTGAGACGACCGCCGTCATCGGGTCCACGGGCAGCGGGAAGTCCACGCTGCTGGGGCTGGTCCCGCGGCTGTTCGACGTCACCGAGGGCGAGGTGCTGGTGGACGGGGTCGACGTCCGGACGCTCGATCCGCAGCTGCTGGCCAGGACCGTGGGGCTGGTGCCGCAGAAGCCGTACCTCTTCTCGGGGACCGTGGCGACGAACCTGCGGTACGGCAATCCCGACGCCACCGACGAGGAGCTGTGGCACGCGCTGGAGGTGGCGCAGGCCAAGGAGTTCGTGGAGCGGCTGGAGAACGGGCTGGACTCCCCCATCGCTCAGGGCGGGACGAACGTGTCCGGCGGGCAGCGGCAGCGGCTCGCGATCGCGCGGACGCTGGTGCAGGGGCCGGAGATCTATCTGTTCGACGACTCGTTCTCCGCGCTGGACTACGCGACCGACGCCGCCCTGCGCGCGGCGCTGGGGCGGGAGACCGCCGAGGCGACCGTGGTGATCGTGGCCCAGCGGGTGGCGACCATCCGGGACGCCGACCGGATCGTCGTCCTCGACGAGGGCCGGGTCGTCGGCACCGGACGCCACCACGAGCTGATGGCGGAGAACGAGACCTACCGGGAGATCGTCCTCTCCCAGCTCACGGAAGCGGAGGCAGCCTGATGGCCGGGCCGTTGGCACGGATGGCGGGGGCCGGGGCTCCCGATCAGCACTCCATGGACTTCAAGGGGTCCGGGAAACGGCTGCTCGCGCAGTTCAGGCCCGAGCGGTTCACGATGTACGCGATGATCGTGTGCGCGGTGCTCAGCGTCGGTCTCTCGGTGCTGGGGCCGTACCTTCTCGGCCGGGCGACCGACCTCGTCTTCGCGGGGGTCGTCGGGCGGGAGATGCCGGCGGGTGCCACGAAGGCCGAGGTCCTGGCCTCCATGCGCGAGCGCGGGGACGGCGCGGTCGCCGACATGCTGTCGGGCACGGAGTTCACCCCGGGCGAGGGCATCGATTTCGACGCCGTCGGCACGGTGCTGCTGGTTGCCCTCGGCATCTTCCTGGTCGCGGGGCTGCTGATGGCGGCGGCGACCCGGCTCTCCAACCGGGCCATCAACCGGACCGTCTACCACATGCGCGAGGAGCTGCAGGCGAAGCTGTCGCGGCTGCCGCTGTCGTACTTCGACCGGCGGCAGCGCGGTGAGGTGCTGAGCCGGGCGACCAACGACATCGACAACATCGGCCAGACGCTCCAGCAGTCCATGGGGCAGCTGGTCAACTCGCTGCTCACCATCATCGGTGTGCTGGTGATGATGTTCTGGGTGTCTCCGCTGCTGGCGCTGGTCGCGCTGGTGACCGTGCCGGTGTCGTTCGTGGTCGCCACCCGCGTCGGCAAGCGGTCGCAGCCGCACTTCGTGGCGCAGTGGCGGGTCACCGGGAAGCTCAACGCGCACATCGAGGAGATGTACACCGGGCACACGCTCGTGAAGGTGTTCGGGCGGCAGGAGGAGTCGGCGCAGCAGTTCGCCGAGGAGAACGAGCGGCTGTACGAGGCCGGGTTCAAGGCCCAGTTCAACAGCGGGATCATGCAGCCGCTGATGTTCTTCGTGTCGAACATCAACTATGTGCTGGTCGCGGTGGTGGGCGGACTGCGGGTCGCCTCCGGCGCCCTGTCCATCGGTGACGTGCAGGCCTTCATCCAGTACTCGCGGCAGTTCTCGATGCCCCTGACGCAGGTCGCCTCGATGGCGAACCTGGTGCAGTCCGGTGTCGCCTCCGCCGAGCGGATCTTCGAACTGCTCGACGCGGAGGAGCAGGAGGCCGACGCGGTGCCCGGGGTGCGGCCGGAGGTGCTGCGGGGGCGGGTCGCTCTGGAAGGGGTGTCCTTCCGGTACGAGGCCGACAAGCCGCTGATCGAGGATCTGTCGCTGGTGGTCGAGCCCGGCCACACCGTGGCGATCGTGGGGCCGACCGGGGCCGGGAAGACGACCCTGGTGAACCTGTTGATGCGGTTCTACGAGGTCACGGGCGGGCGTATCACCCTGGACGGGGTCGATGTGGCGTCCATGTCCCGGGACGAACTGCGGGACGGGATAGGGATGGTGCTCCAGGACACCTGGCTGTTCGGGGGGACCATCGCGGAGAACATCGCGTACGGGGCGTCCGCCTCGCGGAAGGTGACGCGCGGGGAGATCGAGGAGGCGGCCCGGGCCGCGCACGCGGACCGGTTCGTGCGGACGCTGCCCGAGGGGTACGACACCGTGATCGACGACGAGGGGAGCGGGGTGAGCGCGGGTGAGAAGCAGCTCATCACGATCGCTCGGGCGTTCCTGTCGGATCCGGTGATCCTGGTGCTGGACGAGGCGACGTCTTCGGTGGACACGCGTACGGAGGTGTTGATCCAGAAGGCCATGGCCAAGTTGGCGCACGGGCGTACGTCGTTCGTGATCGCGCATCGGCTGTCGACGATCCGGGATGCGGACACGATCCTGGTGATGGAGAACGGTTCCATCGTGGAGCAGGGGGCGCACGAGGAGTTGTTGGCGGCGGACGGGGCGTATGCGCGGCTGTACAAGGCGCAGTTCGTCGAGGCTGTGGCTGAGGTGGACTGAGGGGGTGGGCCGAGGGGCGCGTTGTCGGGTGCGGGTGCGTGGGGGCTGGTCGCGCGGTTCCCCGCGCCCCTGAGAAGCAGGGGCCGCGCCCACTGCTTCTCAGACCCACCGGAGTCGCGCTCGACAACGCGCCCCCTCAGTCCAGGTAGCCCCGCAGCTGGTCCGCGAAGGCGTGGTCGCGGAGTTTGTTGAGGGTCTTGGACTCGATCTGCCTTATGCGTTCCCGGGTCACCCCGAAGATGCGGCCGATCTCCTCCAGCGTGCGGGGGCGGCCGTCCGCCAGGCCGTAGCGGAGTTGCACCACCTTGCGTTCGCGTTCGCCGAGGGTGGAGAGGACCGCCTCCAGGTGCTCGCGCAGGAGGAGGAAGGCCGCCGACTCCACGGGGCTCGCCGCGTCGCCGTCCTCGATGAGGTCGCCGAGGGCCACGTCGTCCTCCTCGCCCACGGGGGCGTGCAGGGAGACCGGTTCCTGGGCGAGGCGGAGCACCTCGCTGACGCGTCCGGGGGCGAGGTCGAGGTGGGCGGCCACCTCGTCCGGCGTGGGCTCGTAACCGCGCTCCTGGAGCATGCGGCGCTGGACGCGGACGACCCGGTTGATCAGCTCGACCACATGGACGGGGACACGGATCGTGCGGGCCTGGTCGGCGAGGGCGCGGGACATGGCCTGACGGATCCACCAGGTCGCGTACGTCGAGAACTTGTAGCCGCGGGCGTAGTCGAACTTCTCGACGGCGCGGATGAGGCCCAGGTTCCCCTCCTGGACCAGATCGAGCATGGTCAGCCCGCGGCCGACGTAACGCTTCGCCACCGACACCACGAGCCGCAGGTTCGCCTCGATGAGGCGGCGCTTGGCCATGCGGCCCATGACGACCAGCTTGTCGAGGTCGAGGGCGAGCCGGGTGTCGAGGTCGGAGGCGTTGCCGAGCCGCTCCTCGGCGAAGAGGCCGGCCTCGACGCGGCGGGCCAGTTCGACCTCCTCCACGGCCGTCAGGAGGGGGATGCGGCCGATCTCGCGCAGGTACTGGCGGAACAGGTCGGAGGACGGACCGCTGGTGTCCGTGCGGACGCGCGGCAGTTCCACGGGCTCGGACTCGGGGGGTTCGGCCGGTTCGTCGAGTTCGGGCGGGTCGTCCGGGGCCGCCTCGGGGTGGTGCGCGGCGCGGCTCTGGGCGGGCACCGCGCCGATGACATCGGTCTGCGCGTCCGGCTCCGCACCGTCGCCGCCGACGGCCGTACCGGTGTCGTTCTGTACGAGGGTCTGGGTCTGCACGGGGGCGACCTCCAGGAATGTCGCTGCCCGGGCGTGCGGCAGCGGTACGTCTGGGATGGCGCGGGCGGCCTCTCCGCCGTCCATCCCGTACTCATCGAGCGGAACCGCGGGGATCTCGGACCCATGGGGGACGGGTCGGCCGCGCTCCGAGGACTCAGGCACCGCCACCCAGTGTGGAGTACGACACACAGCCGCCACGAGGGGCGTGCGGTGACTTTTTGCGTCCGGCCCGTGACCGCACGGTTACCGTGGCCCACGAGTGCGCTGCTGGGAGGGCCGTACAGCGCTGGTGGGCCGTTCGGAGCGGGGTGGCTCCGGCGCGGATTGGCATGTGCTCCGGGGACGTGCGCGGCGGGGGCGCGGGCCGGCACGGGCTCAGAGCGCCTCCGCGCCCCGCTCCCGCAACGCCTGGTCGTACTGCTGGAGCACCCACAACTCGTTCTGTACGGCGGCCAGCTGGGCCGGGTCGCCCTGGGCGGCCGCCCTCGCCAGGCTGCCCTGGACGTCGCGCACCCGGCGCTCCACGGCCCGGCGGCGCACGGTGACCAACTGCGCGCCCGCGTACACCTCGTCGACCGTCCTGCGCATGATCGCCTCGACCGCCAGCTCGGTCACCATGGCCCGCACCGTGTCGTCCGGCGCCGCCTCGCGGACCCGGACCAGATACTCCTGCGGGTCCTCGGCACCGTACTCGACGCCACCGGCCTCGATGATCGCCACGCGGACGGCCGCGTAGGGGGCGGCGGTGAACTCGTCGACCCCGTACGCGTCGAAGGCGGGGGCGACCAACTCCGGGCGCTGGAGGGCGAGCTTGAGGAGTTCACGTTCGGTGGCGTAGACCGGGTTGCGCAGGGTGAGGGCCGGGCCGGAAGGGGGGCGGACGGTGGACTCGTACGGCTGGGCCGAGCGCTGTGCGGTGGGGGCGGGACCCTGGCCGCCCCGGTCGCGGGCCCAGCGGGCGAGCTGGGCGACGCGCTTGACGACGAACTGGGTGTCGAGGATGCCGAGCATCCCGGCGAGCTGTACGGCGACCTCGTGCTGCGCGCCGCTGTTCTTGATGCGGGCCACGACGGGCGCCGCCTCGTCGAGGGCGGAGGCACGGCCCGCCGGGGTCTCCAGGTCGTAGCGGGCGACGATCTTGCGGAGCGCGAACTCGAAGAGCGGGGTGCGGGGTTCGGTCAGTTCGACCACCGCGTCGTCGCCCTTGGCCAGGCGCAGCTCGCAGGGGTCCATGCCGTCCGGGGCGATGGCGATGTAGGTCTCGGCGGCGAACTTCTGGTCGTCCTCGAAGGCGCGCAGGGCGGCCTTCTGGCCGGCCGCGTCGCCGTCGAAGGTGAAGATCACACGGGCCGAGCCGTTGTCCATGAGCAGCCGGCGGAGGATCTTGATGTGGTCGCCGCCGAAGGCCGTGCCGCAGGTGGCGATGGCCGTGGTCACTCCGGCGAGGTGGCAGGCCATCACGTCCGTGTAGCCCTCGACCACGACGGCCCGGCTGGCCTTGGCGATGTCCTTCTTGGCCAGGTCGATGCCGTAGAGGACCTGGGACTTGCGGTAGATCGCCGTGTCCGGCGTGTTCAGGTACTTCGGGCCGTTGTCCGACTCGTAGAGCTTGCGGGCGCCGAAGCCGACCACGTCGCCGCCGATGTCGCGGATGGGCCACATCAGCCGGCCCCGGAAGCGGTCGATGGGGCCCCGGCGGCCCTCCTGGGACAGCCCGGACAGCAGCAGTTCCTTGTCGGCGAAGCCCTTGCCGCGCAGGAAGCGGGTGAGGTGGTCCCAGCCCTGGGGGCTGTAGCCGACGCCGAAGTGGACGGCGGCGGCCTGGTCGAAGCCGCGCTCGGCGAGGAAGATCCGGCCGGTGTCGGCCTCGGGGCTGGTGGCGAGCTGTTCCGCGTACCACTCGGCGGCGATCTTGTGGGCCTCGACCAGGCGGATGCGCTCTCCGCGCTGGTGGGAGGGGTTGTACCCGCCCTCCTCGTAGCGCAGGGTGATGCCGGCCTGGGCGGCGAGGCGCTCGACGGCCTCCGAGAAGGAGAGGTGGTCGACCTTCATCACGAACGTGATGGTGTCGCCGCCCTCCTGGCAGCCGAAGCAGTGGAACAGTCCCTTGCTCGGGCTGACCTGGAACGACGGCGACTTCTCGTCGTGGAAGGGGCAGAGGCCCTTGAGGTTGCCGCCGCCCGCGTTCCGCAGCTGGAGGTACTCGGACACCACGGCGTCGATCGGGACCGCGTCCCGAACCGCCTTCACGTCCTCGTCGTTGATCCGTCCTGCCACGCGGTGATTCTACGGTGGCCCACTGACACGGATGTGCTGCGGAAGGGGCACGGGGACCCGCGGGGCCGGTCGCACCCGGTCCGCGGCCGCCCCGGCCCCCTCCGGCGGCCGGCTAGGCGATCAGGCTCTCCAGCGGTACCTGGGGGTTCGCGAGCGCCTCGACGTCCACGGCGGCCCGGGACCCGATCAGCTTCTGGATCGGCTCGGTGACATCCCACACGTTCACGTTCATCCCGGCGAGCACCCGCCCCTCCTTCACCCAGAACGCGACGAACTCCCGCTTGCCCGCGTCCCCGCGGATCAGCACCTGGTCGTACGACCCGGGCGGCGCCCATCCCGAGTACTCCATCCCCAGGTCGTACTGGTCGGAGAAGAAGTAGGGCACCCGGTCGTAGGTGACGTCCCTGCCGAGCATCGCGCGTGCGGCGGCCGGGCCGCCGTTGAGCGCGTTGGCCCAGTGTTCGACCCGCAGCCGGGTGCCGAACAGGGCGTGCGGGAAGGAGACGACGTCACCGGCGGCGTAGATGGAGGGGTCGGACGTGCGGAGCTGCGCGTCCACCGCGATGCCCCCGCCCTCGGACCTGTCGGCCAGCTCCAGTCCGGCGGCCTCGGCGAGGCCGACCCGGGGTGCCGCTCCGATGGCCGCGAGGACGTCGTGCGCCGGGTGCTCCTCGCCGGTGTCGGTGCGGGCCGCGAGGACCATGCCGTCCTGGCCGACGATCTCGGTGAGCCGCGCGCCGAAGCGGAAGCGGACGCCGTGCTCGCGGTGCAGTTCGGCGAAGAGGTTGCCCAGCTCGGGGCCGAGCACACCGTGCAGCGGGGTGGGTCCCGGCTCCACGACGGTGACCTCCGCGCCGTACTCGCGGGCCGCGGCCGCCACCTCCAGCCCGATCCAGCCGGCGCCCGCGATCACGAGGTGGCCGTTGTCCCGGCCGAGCGCGGCGAGGACGCCCTTGAGGCGTTCGGCGTGGGCGAGACGGCGCAGATGGTGGACGCCCGCGAGGTCGGTGCCCGGGATGTCCAGGCGGCGGGGCTCGGCGCCGGTCGCCAGCAGGAGCGTGTCGTACTGGACGAGGGTGCCGTCCTCGCCGAAGCGGACGGTCTTGGCCGTACGGTCGATCGCGTCGACGGTCTGGCCGAGGTGCAGCTCGATGTCGTGGCGCGCGTACCAGGACGGTTCGTGGACGAAGACGCTGTCGCGCTCGGCCTTGCCGAGGAGATAGCCCTTCGACAGCGGCGGGCGCTCGTAGGGGTGGTCCCGTTCGTCGCAGATCAGTATCACGCGGCCGGTGAAGCCCTCCGCTCGGAGCGTCTCGGCCGCCTTCGCGCCGGCGAGACCGCCACCGACGATGACGAATGTCTGATCCGCGTCGACCACTTGATGCCTCCTCTTGAGGTTGCGTCCACATGCGAGCGTCCCGCACACAGCGTGATGCGGGAAGAGGGAGTGACCCGATCAGGCCACGGAGGGTCACGTGTCAGTCATATCCCCGTATACCCCTGTCCCGTCCGCCCCGTCAGTCTCGCGTGCAACGTGCGGGCGGAGGGGTCGGTGAGCGAGGCGATCTGGTCGACGATCACCCGCTTGCGGGCACGGTCGTCCGGCGCCTCGTCGAACAGTGCGCGGAACTGGGGTTCGAGCCCCTCCGGTGCGCGGGCGGTGAGCGCCTGGGCCAGCTCGGCGACGACGATCCGCTGGTCGGCGCGGAGCCGTTCCTGCTCGGCGCGCTGCATCACGTACCGGTCGGCGACGGCCTTGAGGACCGCGCACTCCAGGCGCGTCCCGCGCGGGACGACCAGTTCGGCGGCGTACCGGGTGAGGGGGCCGCTGCCGTACGCCTGCCGGGTGGCGCCCTCGGCGGCGAGGCAGAAGCGGCCGATGAGCTGGCTGGTGGCGTCCTTCAACCGGGCCTGGGCGACGGCCGTCCCGTCGTAGCCGTGCGGCCACCACTCCTGGTCGAGGAGGCGGTCGAGGGCCGCGGCGAGTTCGGTCGGGTCGGTGTCGGCGGGTGCGTAGCGGCCGCGCGCGACCTCGAAGACCGCCTGGCGTTCGGGCTCGGCGTGCAGGCAGTTGGGGTCGATGTGGCCCGCGTGGAGGCCGTCCTCGACGTCGTGGACGGAGTACGCCACGTCGTCGGACCAGTCCATGACCTGGGCCTCGAAGGTCGTGCTGGTGCCGGGGGCGCCCTTGCGGACCCAGTCGAACACCGGGCGGTCGTCGTCGTAGACGCCGAACTTGGAGGACTGCGGGTCGGTGGGATGGGCGCCGCGCGGCCAGGGGTACTTGGTGGCGGCGTCCAGGGCGGCGCGGGTGAGGTTGAGGCCGACGCTGACGAGTTCGCCGGTGGTGTCCGAGGGTGCGAATCTCTTGGGTTCGATCCTCGTCAGCAGGCGCAGGGACTGGGCGTTGCCCTCGAAGCCGCCGCAGTCCTCGGCGAACTCGTTCAGCGCCTGTTCGCCGTTGTGGCCGAACGGGGGGTGGCCGAGGTCGTGGGAGAGGCAGGCCGCCTCGACGAGGTCCGGGTCGCAGCCGAGGGCGGCGCCCAGCTCGCGGCCGACCTGGGCGCACTCCAGGGAGTGGGTCAGGCGGGTGCGGGGGCTGGCGTCCCAGGCGAGGCTGCGGGTGCCGGGGGTGACGACCTGGGTCTTGCCGGCGAGTCTGCGCAGGGCGGCGGAGTGCAGGACGCGGGCGCGGTCGCGTTGGAAGGCGGTGCGGCCCGGGCGTTTGTCGGGCTCGGGGGCGTAGCGCTCCGCGGAGGGCGGGTCGTAGGCGGGCGGGGTGTCGTGGCTCGCGGCGGTGTCGTGGCCGAGGGGTGTGGTGCCTTCCATGATTCGACAGTACGGGGAGGGTGTGACAAATGGGTGCCTACTCGTCCGCCGGGTGCGGTGCGTGGGCGAGTGCGGGCGCCGTGGCTTGCCGCGCGGTTCCCCGCGCCCCTGGAGGGGCGCTGCTGCCGCCCGGGGCTTCCCCGGCCCCCTATGCCGTGGCCAGCGCCGGCAGTGGCCTCGTCCTGCTCGTCAGGGACTCGTCGTAGCGGTGGAGGAGCAGGGTCACCATGGCCGGGTGGGCGCCCAGGGGGGCCGCGGTGATCCAGGGGGCCGCTTCGGCGCACTCCCTGGCGAAGCGGCCGGGGGCGGTGAAGTAGGAGGCCACGGCTATGCGGGTGCGGCCCTGGGCGGTGAGGGTGCGGACGGCTTCGGGGACGGTGGGGGCGGCGGCGGAGGCGTAGGCGGGCAGGACGGGGACGCCGAGGCGGTCGGCGAGGAGGCGGGCCGTGCGGCCGGTGTCCTCGGCGGCCTCGGGGTCGCGGGAGCCGGCGGCGGCGAGCACCACGGCGCTGGTGCGGCGGGCGGCGGCGCTCATCCGGGTGCGCCAGCCGGCCTCGACGAGACGGGCGTGCAGGGTCTCCACGAGGAGGGGGTGCGGGCCGAGGGGGGCGGCCAGGCGGGTGCGGGCCTCGGCGGCGGCCGCCATCTCGGGGATGTCCTGCTTGACGTGGTAGCCGCGGCTGAGGAGCAGGGGGACGAGGACCGCTTCCCGGTCGCCGAGGGCGGCGAGGGTGTCGGGGAGGAGGGGCTCGTTCAGCTCGATGTGACCGAGGTGCACGGCGAGGCCGGGGCGCCGCTCGCGGACGCGCTCCATGAGGGTGCGCACGGTCGCCAGGGCGCGCGGGTCCCGGCTGCCGTGGGCCACGAGGACCAGGGCGGGCGCTGCCGGGCGGGGGCTTCCGTCGCGGGAGACGCGGCTGAGCTGGGCGGCCAGCTGGTCGGTGATCAGGTTCATGATGTGCGCCGTACTGTCGAGGTCCGCGTTCGACTTGCTCGTCGTCGCCGTCATGGATCAATGGTGCCGGGGGGAGGTTGCCTGCCCGTTGCACGGTGGTCACGGGTGTTTTCCAGCGGTTCACCGCGCGGGATGAGGGTGTGTGAGCCCACGTGACCTGGCGTTTCCACTCGTTCGAGTGAAGCTTGTCACGCCTGGCGGTGAACCGGAGCGACACGGATGACGTCTTCGTTGGTCGGAAGGACGGGCGCGGTGGGGCCCGTCGGAAACAACCAGGACACATTCGGGGACGCCTTCGGGGTCCGGGAGACGGGGGTGGGCCGCCGTGAGGCGTGTCGGGCGGGTGGTGCGGCTGCCGCGTACGCGGACGGGCCGGCGGCGGGCCGTGCAGGTGGTGATGCTGCTGTGCGTGCTGGCACTGCTGCCCTCGACATGGATGTTCACGGCGGCCGGCGACCGGCTGCGGAGCACGGCCGACGTGCCGCGCACCGAGGTCGCGATGGTCTTCGGCGCGGGGCTGTGGCAGGGCGAGCCGTCCCCTTACCTCGCGCGCCGGCTGGACGCGGCGGCCGAGCTGTACCGCTCGGGGCGGATCAAGGTGGTGCTGGTCACCGGGGACAACAGCCGCGTGGAGTACGACGAGCCGGACGCGATGCGCGGTTATCTCACCGAGCACGGCGTGCCCGACGACCGCATCGTCAGCGACTACGCCGGGTTCGACACCTGGGACTCCTGCGTCCGCGCCAGGAAGATCTTCGGCGTGGACCGCGCGGTGCTCATCAGCCAGGGCTTCCACATCCGCCGGGCGGTCGCGCTGTGCCAGGAGGCGGGCGTCGAGTCGTACGGCGTCGGCGTGCAGGACCGGCACGACGCGACCTGGTACTACGGGGCCACCCGTGAGCTGTTCGCGGCGGGCAAGGCCTCCCTGGACGCGCTGTTCGAGCCGGACCCCCGCTTCCTCGGTCCTGAGGAAACGGGGGTCTCGAAGGCGCTGGCGTCAGCGGGTCGGTGAGCGCGCCGTCAGTGCTGGACGGTGCCCCAGGTGCCCTGGTCCACGGCGCAGCCCCACTTCTTGCCGTCCGTGGTCTTGCCGTAGACGGCGAACTTCACCTCGTAGAGGTCGGTGCGCAGCATGCGGGTGCTGACCTTGAAGGCCGCGCTCTTGCCGGGCTTCAGCGTCTTGGCGGCGACCTTGACGATCTGGTTGGTCTTCTGAGTGATCTTTGCGCCCCTGGTCGTGACCGTCGCCTTGCCGAAGCGCAGGCTCTTGGTGTTGGTCACCTTGAGGCTGACGTCCTTGAAGGTCACCTTCTTGCTGGAGTTCTTGAGACCGAACCGGAGACCGCCGTTGGTCACCCAGTTGTTGTTGTCCACGTAGAACTTCTTCAGGTAGGTGATCTTGATCGGGCAGCTGGCGGCCGCCTGCGTCCCGACGGTGGGCTGCGACCCGGTGGACGCGGCGGACGCCGCACCGGCGAGGCCCAACTGGGCGGCGGTGAGAGCACCGGCGGCCCCCAGGACGGCGACGGTGGTGCGCATACGGTTCACGGTGTTTCCTCTTCCCCCTACGGCCCTCGCACGGGCCATGTGACAGGACGTACGCCACACCGGGACTCGCGGCTCGGTCCCCGTTCGATCCCCGTTGTCGGTGGCGCCTGTCGTTCTTAGCACGCACGGGCCGAACACGTGGACGGTAAGTGCTTGCGCGGGCGCCTACGGTGACAGAACCGGGACATCGTCACACCCGTCGTTCACCCCGCGCGCCGCGACGGCTCCGACCGGCTCCTCACGCCGGGCGCGGGCGCGCCGGGAGGTCCCCGTGCCGGTGGCGTAACGAGGAGCGTCCCGGCGCGTAACACGTCCGCCGCACGCTGGGCGGTATGCCGAACTCCGCGACGCCCACCCACTGCCCGTACTGCGCCCTGCAGTGCGGAATGAACCTGACGCCCGGTGCGGACGGGACCGAAGGGGTCGTAGTGGTCACAGAGCGCGCGGACTTCCCGGTGAACCGGGGAGCGCTGTGCGGCAAGGGCCGTACGGCGCCGGCGGTGCTCTCGTCCCGGGTCAGGCTGACCAGTCCCTTGGTCAGAAGGGCGGGCGTCCTGGAGCCCGCCACCTGGGACGAGGCACTCGACCGGATCGCCGAGGGGCTCACCCGCACGCGGACGGAACATGGCCCGGACGCGTGCGGAGTGTTCGGCGGCGGCGGGCTGACGAACGAGAAGGCCTACGCGCTCGGCAAGTTCGCGCGGGTGGTGCTCGGCACCTCGCAGATCGACTACAACGGCCGGTTCTGCATGTCCTCGGCGGCGGCCGCCGGGATGAAGGCGTTCGGGCTCGACCGGGGGCTGCCGTTCCCGCTGGAGGACATCCCGAGGACGGGGTGCGTGATCCTCGTCGGCTCCAATCTCGCGGAGACCATGCCGCCGGCGCTGCGGTATCTGACGGAACTGCGCGAGAACGGCGGCACGTTGATCGTCATCGATCCGCGCCGCACCCGTACGGCCGAACAGGCCGACCTGCATCTGTCCCCGCGTCCCGGCACCGATCTGGCCCTGGCCCTCGGCCTGTTGCACCTGATCGTGGCGGAGGGGCGCACGGACGAGGAGTACATCCGCGAGCGGACGAGCGGGTGGGAGGAGGCCCGTGCGGCGGCCATGGCGCACTGGCCGGAGTACGTGGAACGGATCACGGGGGTGTCCGTTCCCGAACTCCGCGAGGCGGCACGGATGTTCTGCGAGCCGGAGCACGCGATGGTGCTCACCGCGCGCGGCCCCGAGCAGCAGTCCAAGGGCACGGACACCGTCGGCGCGTGGATCAACCTCACGCTGGCGACGGGCCGGGCGGGCCGGCCGCTGTCCGGGTACGGCTGCCTCACCGGGCAGGGCAACGGGCAGGGCGGGCGCGAACACGGCCAGAAGGCGGACCAGTTGCCCGGCTACCGCAAGCTCGTCGACCCCGAGGCACGGCGGCACGTCGCCGAGGTGTGGGGCGTGGACCCCGACAGCCTGCCCGGACCGGGCCGCAGCGCGTACGAGCTGCTGGACGCGCTCGGCGGCGACATCAAGTCGCTGCTGCTGATGGGCTCCAACCCGGTGGTGTCGGCGCCGCGTGCCGCACACATCGAGGAGCGGATCAAGTCCCTGGACTTCCTGGCCGTGTGCGATGTCGTGATGTCGGAGACGGCACAGCTCGCGGACGTCGTGCTGCCGGTGACGCAGTGGGCGGAGGAGACCGGCACGACGACCAATCTGGAGGGCCGGGTGTTGCTGCGGCGGCGCGCGATCAGCCCGCCCGACGGGGTCCGCAGCGATCTGGAGGTCATGCACGGGCTGGCCGACCGCCTGGGCGTGGAGAAGGGCTTCGCGACCGATCCCGAGGAGGTCTTCGAGGAGTTGCGGCGGGCCAGCGCCGGTGGCCCCGCCGACTACTCCGGGATCACCTACCGCCGGCTCGCGGAGGAGAACGGGGTGTTCTGGCCCTGCCCCGCGCCCGCCGGCGACCTGCCCGTCGCCGACCTGCCCGCGGGCGACCTGCCCGCCGTTCCGGGACCCGAGGCGCACCCCGGCACCCCGCGGCTGTTCCTCGACCGGTTCGCCACGGATGACGGCCGGGCCCGGTTCGTGCCCGTCTCGCACCGGGCGGCGGCCGAGGAGCCGGACGCCGAGTACCCGGTGCTGCTCACCACCGGGCGCGTGGTCGCCCAGTACCAGTCGGGCGCCCAGACCCGGCGGGTCGACGAGCTGAACGCCGCCGCGCCCGGCCCGTTCGTGGAGCTGCACCCCCGGCTGGCCGAGCGGCTCGGCGCGGTGGAGGGTGCCCCGCTGGCCGTGGTCTCCCGCCGGGGCCGGGCGGTGGCCCCGGCGCGCATCACCACCGCCATCCGCCCCGACACGGTCTTCATGCCGTTCCACTGGCCGGGCGAGGGCCGTGCCAACACCCTCACCAACCCGGCCCTCGACCCCACCTCCCGCATGCCGGAGTTCAAGACGTGCGCCGTGCGGGTGGAGACCGTGGGCGAGTGAGGTCGAGCCCGGGATCGGGCTGATGACGGTTGAACATTCATGCTTTCCCTTACGTTGATCCCGTGTGGTTGTCCCGACGCGTCGCCATGGTGGGGACGGCGCGGGCGCGGCTCGCCGTGACCACATGGGAGTACAGCCGACCCGGGGGATCGCATGCCGGAACACGACAACGACAGTCACCGCTGGACCGACTCGTTCCCGTGGAGCCTCTCCTACCGCTGGGGGCACTCCGCGCTGACCGCCGACTTCGACCTGAGCGGTGACACGCCCCGGCTGCTGCGCGTCCGCCACCCCGGCGAACCCGAACCGGGCCCCGAGGAGGCCGGGACCGACCGCTCGCTGCCCCTGGTGGACCTGGTTCTGCTCGGCGACGGCACGGGCTGGGCGAGACCGCGCTTCACGGGGACGGCGATCGGCGGGCGTCTGCGGTACCGGGCGCACCACTCGACGTACGGGGCGGGGATCGACGGGGCGGGGCTCGACGGGGCGGGGTCGGCCGCCGCGTCGGGGTCGGCCTCCGGGTCCGGGTCCGGGTCCGGGTCCGCTGCCGACTCCGGGTCCGGTTCCGGATCCGGGTCCGGGTCCGGGTCCGGTTCTGGTTCCGGATCCGGCGAGAGTGACTGCTGGCATCGGCTGACGTTCGAACTGCACGACCCGGTCAGCGGGTTGACCGCCTTCGTCGAGTACGCCTCGCCGGACGGCGTCCCCGTGCTGCGTTCCCGGGTCCGGCTGCGCAACGACGGCGCCGGGACGGTCACCGTGCGCTCCGTCGGCAGTCTCCTCCTCGGCGGGCTCCCCTCCCCCGACGAACTGTCCGTCCTGCGGGCACGCAACGACTGGCTCGCGGAATGCCGTTGGTACACCGAGCCGCTGCGGGACTCCGTGCCCGACATCGACCACCGGGTGCACGGCGGCAACGGACACGCGGCGGCACGCCTGGCCGGGCGCGGCAGCTGGCCCACCGACGGGCATCTCGCGATGGGCGCACTCCGGCACCGTACGGACGACCGCACCTGGCTGTGGCAGATCGAGTCGGCGTCCAGCTGGGTCTGGGAGGCCGGCGAGTCGGCGGGCCGGACGTATCTGGCGCTCGGCGGCCCCACGTACGACGAGCACCGGTGGCGCGCGGTCCTGGAACCGGGCGCCGACTTCACGACGGAGTGGGCGGCCCTCGCCCTCGGCACCCGCTTCGACGGCGCCCTGGCGGCCCTGACCACCTACCGCCGAGCCGTACGCCGCCCCCACCCGGACCACACCCGGCTCCCGGTGGTCTTCAACGACTACATGAACACCCTGATGGGCGACCCGACCACGGAAAAGCTGCTGCCGCTCATCGACGCGGCGGCGGAGGCGGGCGCCGAGTACTTCTGCGTGGACGCGGGGTGGTACGACGACGGGGACGGCGGGGACGACGGGGAGGACGGCGGGCGCGGGGAGCGCGCGGGCACGGACGACGCCGACTCGCCCGGGGGGTGGTGGGACAGTGTCGGCGCCTGGCTTCCGTCGGCGCGGCGCTTTCCCGGTGGTGGTGACGTGGGTGGCACGGGTGACGGTGGCGGTGGCGGTGGTGATCCCGCCGCGGGCATCCGGGTCGTGCTCGACCGGATCCGGGAGCGCGGGATGGTGCCGGGGCTGTGGCTGGAGCCGGAGGTCATCGGGGCCCGCAGTCCGCTGGCCGGTGAGCTGCCCGCCGAGGCCTTCCTGCGGCACGAGGACGGCACCCGGGTGACCGAACAGGGCCGCCATCAGCTGGATCTGACCCACCCGGCGGCCCGCGCCCACCTCGACGGGACGGTCGACCGCCTCGTCGGTGAGTGGGGCGTCGGCTATCTGAAGCTCGACTACAACATCACCACCTCGGCGCCGGCCCACCTCGCCCACTCCCGGGCCTGGCTGTCCTGGCTGGCCTCGATCCTGGACCGCCATCCCGGGCTCGTCGTCGAGAACTGCGCGTCCGGCGGTATGCGCATGGACGGCGCGTCGCTGGCCGTGGCCCAGCTCCAGTCCACCTCCGACCAGCAGGACCCCCTGCGCTACCCGCCCATCGCGGCCGCCGCCCCCACCGCCGTGCCTCCGGAGCAGGGTGCCGTCTGGGCCTACCCCCAACCGTCCTTCACGGACGAGGAGATCGCCTTCACGCTCGGCTCCGCGCTGCTCGGCCGCATCCATCTGTCCGGCCATCTGGATGGAATGACGGACCATCAGATCAAGCTGGTGCGGGACGCGTTGACGGTGCACAAGGCGATCCGGGCCGACCTGCGCACCTCTCTGCCCTTCTGGCCCCTCGGACTTCCGGGCTGGACGGACGACTGGATCGCGCTAGGACTGAGACCGCCGGTCGCGGGGGCGGGGCCGGTGTACGTCACGGTCTGGCGGCGGGGCGGCGACACCGAACGGTCCCTCACCATGCGGCCCTTCGCCGTCCCCCGCGCCGGCACGGGCGCGCCGCGGGTGGAGGTCCTGCATCCGTCCGCGACCACCGCTACGGCCGCCTGGGACGGACCGGACCTGCGCGTGCGCCTGCCCGAAGCCCCGTCGGTCCTGCTGCTGAGGCTGACTCCGTCCGCGTCGCCGGAAGGGATACGGGGCGGCGCGGCCTAGGCGGAGGGCGGCAGGCGGTGGCCCCGCCAGTCGCCGCCCTCGATCAGTTTCCCGCCGGCCCGCAGGCCGGCGGCGACGGCCGGGGCCGCGACGTACACCCAGGCCCGTACGACCGTGCCGTCGTCGAGGATCGCCGGGCGTTCCACCCGTTCGTAGAGGTTCGCGGGGTCGCCCGGGGCGTACTCCTCCAGCTCGTCCAGGGCGCGCAGGAGTTCGGCGTAGGACTCGGTCCGGGCGATGACGAGTTCGCCGATCACCGCGCCTCCTCCCCCGCGGCCCCCGCCGGTCTCCTCCACGGCCTGCTCCACGGCGTAGGGGTACCCGGGGCCGTCGTACAGGGCCATGCCACGCATGCCGGCGGGGCGCTCGGCGCGGGTGCGGCCGCGCAGGAAGAGGTCGTGGTTGACCTCTCCGGGGCGGAGGGTGCCGTAGACGAAGAAGGGGAGCACCGTACTCCTCCGGCGGGTCGAGCGGATCAGGAGGCTGGGAGGGGGAGGCCGTCCGTGTAGTCGTTGTACGGGCGGGTGATCTTCTTGAGGCTGTGGGCGTCGAGGGCCGCCTCGGCGGAGTTCGTGCCGAGGGTGCCGGCGTGGTGCCAGGTACCGGTGAGGGTGACCCAGGTGTCGGCGGGCGGAGCCGGGGTGTCGTGGACGCGTACCTTCACGAACTGGGCGTCGGCGGCACAGCAGCTGAAGATGACGCGGGTGAGGTACCAGCCGGCGTCCCCGGCGCCGTCGCCCGTCCCGGAGGAGGTCGCCTTGTCCGGGGTGACGAAGCCGGTCAGCTGGACGGTGCGGCCCTCGATGGCCCGGTCGCGGTCCTGCTGCACCCGGCGGGTGAAGTCCGTGAGGGTCATCGGGAGCGGTGAGGTCTTGGGCAGGGGGTCGAACGCGTCCTGCTCGGTGATCGTCACCGCCTTGGGGGGCTCACGGGAGGCGGTGTACGCGCCGATGGCCGGCGGCGCGTAGAACAGCAGGCTCAGGGCGGGGAGGAGCAGGAGCCAGGCGACTCGGGGCGGGGTGGAGTGATCGTGACCGTGGCCGTCCTCGTACTCGCCGTCGTCCTCGTGCTCGTCGTCGTGCTTGTGCTCGCCGTCGTGCTCGTGCCCGTCGTCGTGCTCATGCCCGCGCTCGTGCTCATGCCCGCGCTCGTGCCCGTCGTCGGGCTTGTGCCCGTCGTCGTGGCGGTGCTGGGCGACGGTCCTGCTCCGCCTCCACAGTGACCACGCCTCGGCCGCGCCCAGCACGAGCAGCAGCGCGCCCGAGGCGACGAGGAGGGGGTACATGCCCTTCTTGACGTATCTGAGGTAGTGGTCGGTGAGGAGGGTGGCGTGCAGGAGGCCGAGGCCGCAGAGGAGGAGAAGGAGCGCCTGCAGGGGTCGTTTCACAGCAGGACGGCTCCGATCAGGACGCTGCACAGGATCGCGACGACGACGGTCGCGCTGGAGAAGCGGACCGCGAAGGCCCGGCCGAAGGTGCCCGTCTGCAGGGCGATCAGCTTGAGGTCGACCATGGGCCCGACCACCATGAAGGTCAACCGCGCGGTCGGTGAGAAGCCGGTGAGGGACGCGGCGACGAAGGCGTCGGCCTCGGAGCACACCGAGAGCAGGATGGCGAGCGCGGCGAGGAACAGCACCGACAGCCAGGGCGAGTCGGCGAAGGTGTCGAGCACGGTACGCGGGACGAGGACGTTGAAGGTGGCCGCGGCCATCGCGCCGACGACGAGGAAGCCGCCCGCGTGCAGGAAGTCGTGCTGGAAACCGGTGCGGAACTCGTTCCAGCGGCTCTGCCCGGGCCGGTGTCCCGTGTGACGCGCGACCGGCTTGAGCCACTCCGCGCGCCCCAGCCAGAGCCACAGCCAGCCCATTCCGGCGGCCGTGACGAGGGAGGCGAGCAGCCGGGCCAGCACCATCTCGGGGCTGCCGGGGAAGGCGATGGCCGTGGCGGTCAGGACGATCGGGTTGATGGCGGGCGCCGACAGCAGGAACGCGAAGGCGGCGGCCGGACTGACCCCTCGCCGGATCAGACTGTGCGCGACCGGCACCGAGGCGCACTCGCACCCGGGCAGGATCACCCCGGCGGCACCGGCGACCGGGACCGCGAGCGCCGGCCTGCGGGGCAGCACCCGGGTGAACACCCGCGCCGGTACGAACGCGTTGATGGCACCCGACAGAGCCGTGCCGAGCAGCAGGAACGGCAGCGCCTGCACGGCGATGGAGAGACAGACGGTCCGCCACGCCTGTACGGCCGGTTCCTCCATCCACCTCGCCATGGCGAACAGCGCGACACCGGGGACGACGGCCGCGCCGAGGAGCAGCAGGGGCCAGTGACGGGGCCAGGCCTGGTCGGGGGGCGCGTCGGAGCCGGGGGGCGCGTCGGAGCCGGGGGCCGCGTCGGAGCCGGGGGCCGCGTCGGTGTCAGGGGGTACGTCGGAGCCGGGGGCCGCGTCGGTGTCAGGGGGTACGTCGGAGCCGGGGGCCGCGTCGGAGCCGGGGGGTGTCATCCGCCCGGCCGTCGCCGCTTCCGGGCCGGCCGCCGTCCCGTGTGGCCCGGCCGTCGCCGCCGCTTCGGCCGGTTCATCTGTCTTCTGCATGCCCACTCCGCACATCCGGACGTTCGGGTCGAACATAGCGGGCGCTCCGGGCTGGCCGTCTCAGACCCCGTCCAGCAGGGACGCGAGGCCGCCTTCGAACGCCGGACCGAGGGTCTCGCCGCCGAGCGCGACGACGACGTACGAGCGGCGCAGGAAGCGGCGGAGAGTGGATGTGTCGAAGCGGATCATGGCCATGCCGTGCGGTGAGCGGAGTTCCACGACGGTGTGGGCCGAACCGTGGGGCCACAGGTGTACGTCGCCGATGCCGGTCGGCCTGTCCAGCCCCTCCGCCAGCAGGGCGCGAGCGAACGCCCAGGTCACGTTCACGTCGTCGGCGGAGACGCCGGCCGGGAAGTCGATGTGCACGGCGAAGGGGTCGTCCGGGGTGTAGCGCAGGGTGGTGCGGACCGGGACCTCGTCGTAGTCGGGGGTGATCAGGCGGGCGCGGGCGCGTTGTTCGAGAGCGGGGGGTGTGGGCATGGTGGGCTGCGCGGGGTGCATGAGCGGTCTCCAGTTCAAGCACGTCTGGTGCTTCGGGTCCTTCGGGTCCTTCAGGCGCTTCGACTTCTTCATGCGGTTCAGGCCCTTCGGATGCTCGGAGGCCACGGGCTCGTGTGTTCGCCAGTTGTCTCTTCGGGTGACACCAGGTCCGACTGCGCCAAGGCCCCCTGTATTACGCCGCCTTGGAAGTAACCCGCTGTGATGCGAGTCACTTTGTGTGATTACTTGAGATTTTTGTCATTGCGACATACAAAATCGGCCATAACCCATCAGCAGGTGACTGGAGAGCGTCCCCGCCATGACCGACGGCCCGCCCGCGTCCGCGACCGCGTCCGCGACCGCCACGTACACCCGGATCTTCGAGGAACAGCACCCGCGCCTCGTCGCGTACGCGCGCTCCCTGACCAGGAACTCCTGGACCGCCGAGGACCTCGTCGCGGAGGCGCACTTCCGTGTGTGGCGGAGGCTGTCGGCGGGGCACGAGATCGACAACGTCCCGGCCTATCTGACGACGACGGTCCGGCATCTCGCGACGGCCGCGGGGACGGCCGCCACGCGGGAGACGCCGCTGGATCCCACCGCTCCCGAGCGGGTCGAGGCCGACGTGCGGGTCGCCGCCGGTGCCGTCGACCCCACCGACCCCGCTGAACAGGTCTCCTCCGTCGATCTGCTGGTGCGTGTGCTGGGCCAGCTGCCCGAGCGGTGGGTGCGGGCGCTGTGGCTGGCCGAGGCGGAGGGGCAGCCGCTGGAGACGGTCGGGCAGCGGATCGGCGCCAAGCAGGGCGCGACGGCGGTGCTGCTGCACCGGGCGCGTGAGGGGATGCGTCAGGCCTTCCTGCGCGAGCAGCCGGGGGCGCCGGTCGATCCGGCGTGTCAGGTGCGGTGGGGGCGTATGCCGGCGTACGTGCGCGGTACGGCGACCTCGCGGCAGTCCGAGCAGTTGCTCGGCCATGTGGACGTGTGTGACGACTGCCGGGCGCGGCTCGCGGTGCTGATGCGCACGAACGACCGGCTGCCCGCACTCGTCGGTCCGGCCCTTGTGGTGTTCGTCGTGGGTGGGGGTGGGGGCAAGTTGCTGCTCTCCCTGACGGCGGGGTCCGCCGGGGCGGTCACCGCGCTGGGTGGGGCTGGTGGGACCGGTGGGGCGGGCGCGTATGGCGGGCAACTGCTGCATGCGGTGCGGCAGGTGGCTACGGGTGGGGCTGGCGGGGTGAAGGTGCCCGCGGTTGCCGCCGTGGGGGTGGCCGCTGCGGCTGCCGCCGTGGTGGCCGGTGTCCTTCTCACGCCCCTCGACTCGGACGCGGGGGCGGCTCGGCGGGTGCCGGTCGCGCAGGCTCCGGTGCCGCATCGGCCCGAGGGGCGGTCGCCGGAGGTTGTCGAGCGCCGGGGTGTGGTGGTGGGGGTGGGGTCGCGTCTGCCCGGCGGTCCCGGTGCGGGTGGGGGCGAGGGGGTGCCGGTGCGGGAGGGGGTGCCGGTGGAGGGGGTGCCGCCTGTTCGGGAGGCGCCGCCGGTCGAGGAAGCACCACCCGTGCGGGAGGCGCCGCCGGTCGAGGAGGCACCACCCGTGGAGGAGGCACCGCCCGTGCGGGAGGCACCGCCCGTGCAGGAGGCACCGCCCGTCGAAGAAGCGCCACCCGTGACGGAACCACCTGCGCAAGAGGCGCCGCCCGCCGAGGAAGTGCCGCCTGTGGAGGAGGCACCGCCGGCCGAGGAGGCACCGCCCGTGCAAGAGGCACCGCCGGTCGAGGAGGCACCGCCCGTGCAAGAGGTGCCGCCGGTCGAGGAGGCACCGCCCGTGCAGGAGGCACCGCCCGTGCAGGAGGCACCGCCCGTGCAGGAGGCACCGCCCGTGGTGGAGGTGCCGCCCGTGGTGGAGGCACCGCCCGTGCAGGAGGCACCGCCCGTGGTGGAGGTGCCGCCCGTGGTGGAGGTGCCTGGGCCGCCTGAGGTGATTGCACCGGGGGCGGAGGTGCCTGTTCCTCCGGTGGAGGAGGTGCCTGAGGTTCCGGGGCCTGGGCATGGAGGCGGGTGCTGAGGTCTTGGTCGCGTGGGGTGGTGGCGGTGTCTTTTTCTCGCCCCCGCCGCCCCTACCCGTCCCATCCCCAGGGGGGCGCCCCTTCGACCCCCTTGGGGCGGGAGGTCAGGAGGCCGGGGGGTGTGGGGCTCGCGGGTGGGTGCGGGCGCGTCGTGGTTGCTCGCGCAGTTCCCCGCGCCCCTGAAAAGCGAAGCGGGGGCTTCGCCCCGCTTCGCTTTCGGACCGACTGGCCCGGCATCCCGGCATCCCGGCATCCCGGCGGACCATCACGTACGCCCCGCCGGACCAGCGCCTCCGCGCCCGTCCACCTCGCCAGAGGCCCGGGGACACACGGAGAGGCCGCCCGTCTACTTCGCCAGACCCGCCGGACCATCACCCCAAGCCCGCCCGTCCACCTCGCCGGAACCGCCGGCCCACCCCCGCGAGACCCACTCCTCCACCTCGCCAGACCGGCCGGACCACCACCCCCGGGCCCGCCCACCCACCCCGCCCAGTCCCGTCGGCCCACCCCCGCGAGGCCCACTCGGCCCTCTCGCCAGACCGGCCCACCCACCACTCCCAGGCCCGCCCGTCCTCCTCACCGGGCCACCCCCAGCCCGCCCAGGCCTCGCCCCACACCCGCCCGACCTCCCCGGGTCAGCGTCAACCGCCACGGGTCGGGCGGGGACAGGGTGTCCCGAGGCGGCCTCCGGGTGGGGCGCGCGGTGGGGGCCGCGCGCGCTTCGTGCGGCTCAACCCCCGTACGGGCGCCTCTTCTTCGCCTCGCGTAGGGCGTGGGCCCACCAGGACAGTTGGTCCAGCATCACGTGGGCCGCGGAGTTGGGGGCGGACGGGTCCTTGAGGTGGCCGGTCTCGTCGAAGGCGGCGTGGGCCTGGTGGAAGGAGACCGTGTCACGGACGGTGGTGGCGTGGAGTTCCGCGAAGACCTGTCGGAGGTGTTCGGTCGCGCGGAGGCCGCCCGACATGCCGCCGTAGGAGACGAGCGCGACCGGCTTGGCGCGCCATTCGTGGAAGTGCCAGTCGATGAGGTTCTTCAGGGCCGCCGGATAGGAGTGGTTGTACTCGGGCGTCAGCACGATGAACGCCTCCGCCGCCGCCAGCTTCGGGGTGATCTCGGCCAGACGTGCCGTGCTCTCGGGGGTCGTCGCGAAGGTCGTCGGCAGGTCGGCCTCGGCGACGTCCACCACGTCGACCTCGAAGCCGTCGTGCTGCCGTACCCTCCCCAGCAGCCACTCGGCGATCACCGGGCCGAAGCGGCCGGTGCGGTTGCTGCCGATGACCAGCGTCACCCGGACCGGGGTGGCGGAGGAGGAGACGGGCGCGATGCCGGTGTGCGTGTCCGTTGAGGTCTGCATGGGGACCACCCTCGTACCTCGACCTTGCTTGAGGTCAAGCCCGAGGCCGCCACGACCTGCCGAGGCCCCGACCCGACCTCCGGTCACCCGTTCACACCCCCGGGTCCCCTCGATCGCGTTCTCTGCCGCAGGACCCTCACCTCACCCCGGTGACCTGCCAGAACACCTCGCCACTCGCCCCCTCCCGCACCCTCCTGACACCCATTCACATCATTTCTGACGGACCATCAGCAAGCGCTCGACGCGGTGTGCCACTTACCTCGGAAAGGAACGGAGGACTCTCGGAGGAGCCAGCACGATGCGACGTACCGTCCGGCCGCTGACCGCAACCGCGCTAGCCGTCGCCCTCGCGGCCCTCGCCGCCGCACCCGCGTACGGCGGTGAGGGCACCGGGCGACTCGACGTCTCGCCGGCCGGTGCCGTCCCCGGCGACGAGGTCACCGTCCGTACGACGGCGTGCGGCGCGGGCGGTACGGCGACGGGGGACGCCGGCGCGGTCGGCGCCGGCTCCTTCCCGCTGGCGCCCGACTCAGGACGGCAGCGGCTCGACGGACGGTTCGAGGTGCCGCCGAGCGCGCAGCCGGGAACGTACGAGATCGTCGCGACCTGCGCCGACGGTGGCCGCAGGGTCACCGGCGACCTGGTGGTCTCGCTCACCGGCACGCGCACCGCGCCGCCGGCGTATCCGAGGGGAAGTGTGAAGACGGGGGTCGGTGGCGCACTCGGTCCCGACCCCGTACAGACCGCGGCGGGCGTGGCGGCTCTGGCCGTCGCCGCCGCGGGCGGTACCTGGCTCCTGCATCGCCGGGCGAGAGGCGACGGGATCTGACGGACACCCTCCGCCGTCCGTCCGCCGGTACCGCCGTCCCTCTCCCCTCCGGGCCCGATGCCCCTCGGCCCGGAGGGGAGGACAAGGGACCGTTGCGAACGCCCGCACGGCCGTGAGGAGGTCCTCGTGCGTCGGCTCTCCGACTCCGTCATAGCCGGGGTGACCGTGATCGCCCTCTTCTGCGGCGCGTGGCTGGTGCGCAGCGGCACCGCCTCACAAGCGCCTCCCCAGCCGTCGGCCGCGCAGGCCCACCTCCGGTCCGGTACGCCGAGTGTCTCGCCGGAGCCGGGCGGCGCCTCCGCGGTCCCGGCAGCCGTCCCGCTGCCGCCCTCTCCGCCCGACCGCATCCGCATCCCCTCCCTCCGCGTGGACGCGCCACTGATGGGGCTCGGCCTCACGCCCGCGGGCAGCCTGGACGTCCCGCCCGCAGCGAAGGAGAACCTCGCGGGCTGGTACGAGTCCGGCACCAGCCCGGGCGCCCGGGGCACCTCGATCGTGGCCGGACACGTGGACAACGCCGAGGGGCCCGCCGTCTTCTTCCGCCTCGGCGCGCTGAGGCGCGGCGCCACGGTCGAGGTGGACCGGCGGGACGGCGGGACGGCCGTGTTCACGGTGGACGCGGTGGAGGTGTACGACGCGCGGGACTTCCCCGACGAGAAGGTCTACGGGGCGGCGACGCGGCCGGAGTTGCGGGTCATCACCTGCGGCGGGGGGTATTCGAGGGCGACCGGCTACCAGGGCAACGTGGTCGTCTTCGCCCATCTCACGGGCAGTCGCCCGAGCTGAGCACCGGCACCGGCCGCCCCCAGCACCCGGCGAGCGCCGCGCCCCTCACAGCCCTCACAGCCCTCAAACCCGCAGGCCCGCGCGCCCGCACGCCCTCACGCCCTCACGCCCTCACGCCACCCACTGCTCGTACCCCATCTTCGCCACCAGCGTGAACACCACCGTCAGCAGTACGACCCGGACGAAGCCGCTGCCCTTCTTGAGGGCGGTCCGGGCGCCGACGGTGCCGCCGACGAGGTTGAAGACCGCCATCAGGGCCGCCAACTGCCAGTACACCGTGCCCTTCCAGGCGAACGTGGCGAGCGCGCCCGCGTTGGTGCAGCAGTTGACGATCTTGGCGGTGGCGGAGGCGGTGACCAGGTCCAGGTGGAGGAGGGCGGTCAGGGCGAGGACGAGGAACGTGCCGGTGCCGGGGCCGATGAGACCGTCGTAGAAGCCGATGCCGACGCCCGCCAGGCCGATCGCGGCGAGGACTCGGCGTGCCGAGACGGGGCCCGTGGCGGGGGCCGTCGTGCCGAAGGAGGGGCGCAGGATCACGAACGCGCCGACGGCGAGCAGGACGACCATGACCACCGGCTTCAGGACCTCGGTGCTCAGACCGGCGGCCACGAACGCGCCGGCCGTCGAGCCCGCCAGTGCCGCCAGACCGATGCGTACGGCGATCCGCACGTCGACGGGCGTGCGGCGGGCGTACGTGACCGCCGCGCCCGTGGTGCCGACGATGGCGACCGCCTTGTTGGTGCCGAGCGCGTACTGCGCGGCCGAGGCGCCGTTCGGCAGACCCAGGAGGAGGGCGGGCAGAAGCAGGAGCCCGCCGCCGCCCACCACGGCGTCGATCCAACCGGCCGCGAGGGCGGCGAGGCAGAGGACTACGACCATGGTCAGCGATATGTCGGGCACGACGCGACCCTATGCGGTGCGATACGTGCGCTGTCCATCGACCTGAGGAACTTCTGAGGTGAGGATCCTTGGGGGTGAGGATCCTCGGGGTGGGGATCCTCGGGGTGGGGATCCTCGCGGGTCCGGCACCCGGCACCCGGCACCCGGCACCCGCCCAACGTGCCTGATGTTGCGCCGTGAATGCCCGCCCGGCGTGACCTACGGCACCGCGGCCCGGCGCGCCCCCCGTCTCCCCGCGCCCCGCCCCGTCCTGCCGTATACGCCTGCGCGGCCCTCGTATGGCCAGGTCAGCAGCGTGATCCCGGGTGTCCTCACACCCCGTCACACCCTCCCGGAAACCCCTCACACCCGGATCGGGGCCGCGGGGAGGGCAGCGTTCCTCGTGGGAAACAGACGCGATGCGGTCGGGTAACACCGGCACCGCAGGCTCAAGGACATGACCTCGAACGAGCGTGTGGTGGTGATCGGCTCCGGCCTCGCGGGCGTACGTCTCGCCCGGCGGCTCGGAGAGTTCGGCATGCCCGCCACGCTGGTCGGCGAGGAGGAGCACACACCGTACAACCGGGTGCTGCTCGCCGAGGTACTGGCCGGGCGGTACGCCCCCGAGGTCATCGCGTTGCCCGCCCCCGCCGAGCCCACGCGGCTGGTGAACGGCCGGGTGGTCCGGATCGACCGCGAGATGCGAGCCGTACATCTCGCGGACGGTACGGAGATCGCGTACGACAGACTGGTCCTCGCGACCGGTTCCAACCCGGTGCTGCCGCCGCTGCGCGGCCTCTGGGACCCGGAGCGGCACGAGTTCCCCGACGGGGTGCACGCGTTCCGGACCATGGATGACTGCCTGCGGCTGTCCGGTGCCGTACGGCCGGGGGCTCGGGCCGTCGTCATCGGGGGCGGGCTCCTCGGGGTCTCCGCCGCCCGCGCGCTCGCCCTGCGCGGCGCCCAGGTCGTCCTCGCCCAGCAGGGCGAACGGCTGATGGAACGCCAACTCGACCCGTCCGCCTCGAAGTTGGTCCGACGCCACCTCACCGACCTCGGCGTGGAGGTGCACACCGAGACGCGTGTCCGTGCCGTGCGCAGCGTCGGCGGGGCCGTGCGGTCGGTGTCGATGGCCGACGGATACACGCTCGACGCGGACCTGGTCGTCATCGCCTGCGGGGTCCACCCCCGGGTGGGTCTCGCCCAGGATGCGGGGCTCGCCGTGCACAAGGGCGTCATCGTCGACGAGGAGCTGCGCAGCTCCGACCCCCACATCCACGCGATCGGCGACTGCGCCCAGTTCCAGGGCACGGTCTACGGGCTCGCCACCCCGGCGCTCGAACAGGCTGACGTCCTGGCCGAGTTGCTGGCCGGCGACGCCGCGTCCCCGGCCGCCCGTTACACCGGCACCCGCGCCCTGACCCGGCTGACGCTCGCCGGAGCGGACTTCCTCGATCTCGCCGCGTTCGGCGAGCCCGAGCCGCTGCCCGGCGACGACGTCATCCAGCTCACCGACGCCACACGCGGCACCTACCGCAAGGTCGTCGTCCGCGACGACCGCCTGGTCGGCGGGGTGCTCGTCGGCGAACTCGGCACGGTGGGCGCGCTCGCCCGCGCCTGGGAGGGAGCGGAGCCGCTCCCCGGAGACGGCGCTCCCCTGCTCCACCTGCTCACCAACGATGGAGGCTCCTGAATGTCCGCCACCCTGGGGCCCACCCCCACGATCGTGCTCGTCGGCCACGGCATGGTCGGCCAGCGCTTCCTGGAGGCGCTCGCCGAGCGCGGCCTGACCGCCACGCACCGCGTGGTCGTGCTGTGCGAGGAGCCGCGCCCGGCGTACGACCGCGTGGCGCTCACCTCGTACTTCGCGGGCAAGACGCCCGAGGACCTGTCGATGACCGACATGGAGTTCATCGAGACGCACGGCATCGAGCTGTTCGTCGGTGACCCGGCGGAGACGGTCGACCGCGAGGCCAGGAAGGTCACGGCCCGCTCCGGGCAGGTCTTCGAGTACGACATCCTCGTCCTCGCCACCGGTTCCTTCCCCTTCGTGCCGCCGGTCCCGAACAAGGACGCCACCGGCTGCTTCGTGTACCGCACGATCGAGGACCTGCTCGCGATCGAGGAGTACGCGAGGACGGCCGAGACCGGTGCCGTGGTCGGCGGCGGTCTGCTCGGGCTTGAGGCGGCCGGCGCGCTGAAGGGCCTCGGACTCACCTCCCACATCGTGGAGTTCGCGCCCCGGCTGATGCCCGTGCAGGTGGACGACGGCGGTGGCGCCGCGCTGCTGCGCACGATCGAGAACATGGGCCTGAGCGTGCACACCGGCGTCGGCACCCAGGAGATCGTGGTCGACGAGCAGGGTGCCGTCACCGGGATGAAGCTCTCCGACGGCTCCGAACTCGCCACCGACCTGGTCGTGTTCAGCGCCGGCGTCCGCCCCCGCGACCAGCTCGCCCGCGACTGCGGCCTGACGGTCGGCGAGCGCGGCGGCATCAGCGTCGACGAGCAGTGCCGGACCGTGAGCGACCCGCACGTGTTCGCGATCGGCGAGTGCGCGCTGGCCTCCGACGGCCGGGTGTACGGCCTGGTGGCGCCCGGGTACGAGCAGGCCGAGACGGCCGCCGCGACCATCGCCGCCGACGAGGCCGCGTTCACGGGCGCGGACATGTCGACGAAGCTGAAGCTGCTCGGCGTGGACGTGGCCTCCTTCGGCGACGCGCACGGCGCGAGTGCCGACTGCCTGGACGTCGTGTACTCCGACTCCCGCTCGGGCGTCTACAAGAAGCTGGTCATCGGCCGCGACGGCGAGCTGCTCGGCGGCATCCTGGTCGGCGACGCGGAGGCGTACGGCACGCTGAAGGCGTTCACCGGGTCCGTCCCGCCGGTCTCGCCCGAGTCGCTGGTGCTGCCGGCGGGCTCCGGCGGCGGCGCCCAGCTCGGCCCGTCCGCGCTGCCGGACGAGGCGATCATCTGCTCCTGCCACAACGTGTCCAAGGGCGCGATCCGCGGCGCGGTCACCGACCACCGGTGCACCACGGTGCCCGAGGTCAAGAAGTGCACCAAGGCCGGCACCGGCTGCGGCAGCTGTGTGAAGGTGCTGGGCCAGCTGGTCACCGCCGAGCTGGAGGCCGGCGGTGTCGTCGTCGACAAGGGCCTGTGCGGCTGCTTCTCGCAGACCCGCGAGGAGCTGTACGAGATCGTCCTCGCCCTGCGCATCAACACCTACCAGCAGCTGCTGGACCGCTACGGCCGCGACGAGGCCAAGGGCGGCGACGGCTGCGAGGTCTGCAAGCCCACGGTCGGTTCGATCATCGCCTCCCTCGCCCCGACGATCGGCGCCAGCGGCTACGTCCTGGAGGGCGAGCAGGCGGCCCTGCAGGACAGCAACGACCACTTCCTGGCCAACCTGCAGAAGAACGGCTCGTACTCCGTCGTCCCGCGCATCCCCGGCGGCGAGATCACCCCCGAGGGGCTGATCGTGATCGGCGAGATCGCCCGCGACTTCGGTCTCTACACGAAGATCACCGGCGGTCAGCGGATCGACATGTTCGGCGCACGTGTCGAGCAACTCCCCCTCATCTGGGCCCGGTTGGTGGACGCCGGCTTCGAGTCCGGCCACGCCTACGGCAAGTCGCTGCGCACGGTGAAGTCTTGTGTCGGGCAGACCTGGTGCCGCTACGGCGTCCAGGACTCGGTCCGCATGGCGATCGACCTGGAGCTGCGCTACCGGGGCCTGCGCTCCCCGCACAAGCTCAAGTCGGCGGTCTCCGGCTGCGCCCGCGAGTGCGCCGAGGCCCAGTCGAAGGACTTCGGCATCATCGCCACCTCCAACGGCTGGAACCTCTACGTCGGCGGAAACGGCGGCGCCACTCCCCGCCACGCGGACCTCCTGGCCCAGGACCTCGACGACGCCCAGCTGATCAAGCTGATCGACCGGTTCCTGATGTTCTACATCCGCACCGCGGACCGCCTGGAGCGCACCTCGACCTGGCTGGAGCGGATCCCCGGCGGCCTGGACCACGTCCGGGACGTGGTCGTGGAGGACTCCCTCGGCATCTGCGAGGAGCTGGAGTCCCTGATGACCGACCACGTCTCGGCCTACGCCGACGAGTGGGCCTCCACCATCAACGACCCCGAGAAGCTCGCCCGGTTCGTGTCCTTCGTCAACGCCCCGGACACCCCGGACCCGGTCGTCGGCTTCGTCCCCGAGCGTGACCAGATCAAGCCCGACCTGCCCCTGCTGTCCATCGGCCTGCGGCCCGCCGATGTCCTGGAAGGAAGCGCCCAGCGATGACGATCGCCCCCGAGAAGACCGATGTGAAGGTCCAGCTGCGGCTGGCGGACGGCTGGTTCACGGTCTGCGACCTGACCCTGCTGACCCCGGGCCGCGGCGTGGCCGCCCTGCTCCCCGACGGCAACCAGGCCGCGCTGTTCCTCGACCGCGCGGGCAGGCTGTACGCCATCGACAACCGCGACCCGTTCGGCGGCGCCGCCGTCCTCTCCCGGGGTCTCACCGGCAGCCACCAGGGCCGCCCGTTCGTGGCCTCGCCGCTGCTGAAGCAGCGCTTCGACCTGGCGAGCGGGGAGTGCCTGGACGACGAGGCGGTACGGATCACGGCGTACGAGGTGCGCGCCGCGTAGGCAGGGCCACGGCTGCCGCGTCACGCCTTCAGTTGCTCGTACGTGACGCCGGTCAGCTGCTCGGAGGCCGTCCAGAGGCGTTCGCCGGCCCGGTCGTCGTGGGCCCAGGGCGCCCTTCTGGAGGGGCCGGGCGCGCCGCGCCACATCAGGAAGGACGGCCCGATGAAGGAGTCGGGGCGTACGCCGGGGGCGGTCGCCGCGTACAGCGTGGGCAGGGCGCCCGCTTCGGCGGACTGGGCGAAGACGCTGTTGCCGACGCGCATGAAGCGCTCGACGCCCTTGCGGCCCTCGGCGGTGGCTCCGGCCGTCTGGAGGTTGGTCGCCGCGTAGCCCGGGTGCGCGGCCGCCGCGACCACCTCGTAGTGGTGAGTGGCCAGCCGCCGGGCCAGCTCGTGGGTGAACAGCAGGTTGGCGGTCTTGGAGCGGCCGTAGGCGACCCAACGCCCGTACTTGCGCTCGCTGTTGAGGTCGTCGATGTCGATGTTCGACCTGAAGTGCATGGTGCTGGAGAGGGTCACGACCCGGGCGCCGGGAGTGGCCAGGAGCAACGGCAGCAGCAGGCCGGTCAGCGCGAAGTGACCGAGGTGGTTGGTGCCGAACTGCGTCTCGAAGCCGTCGGCCGTGCGGCCCTGCGCGACGGCCATCACGCCCGCGTTGTTGACGAGCAGATCGAGGCGGTCGCGGGTGCGGGCGTAGGTGTCCGCGAAGTCCCGGACGGAACTCAGGTCGCCGAGGTCGAGCCGGATCAGCTCCAGGCTTCCGTGCGGGACTTCGGCACTCATCCGCTCCAGTGCCGCCGCGCCGCGCTCCTCGCTGCGGCAGGCGAGGACGACGTGGGCGCCGCGGCGGGCGAGTTCCCGTGCCGCCACGTATCCGATGCCGCTGTTGGCGCCGGTGACGACCGCGGTGCGGCCGTGCTGGTCGGGGATGTCGCGTACGTTCCAGCCGCCGGTCATGACGCCACCTCCCGAAACGCTCCTGAGCAGGTGTTCAGCGTAGTCTCGCCGAGGGGGTTGCGGGAGGGTGTCCACCTGGGTTGCGGCAGGGGTGTCGGGCTCGGCCGCAGGGGTGCCGGGCTCGGCCGCGGGTCCGGTGGGGCTTCTCGCGCAGTTCCCCGCGCCCCTGGAAAGCAGGGGCTGCGCCGGCTGCTTTCCAAAGGTGCGGGCCGTCGTCCTACAGGCCTGCCGGCCCGCGGGAGCCTGAGGGTTCAGGGCCGCAGGGGCTTGGGCTTCGGGGCCCGCAGGGCCCTGTCCTTCAGGGGCGCGGGGAACTGCGCGATCAACCCCCACCGGGCCGCGGCCGCCGACGAGCCGTAGGTCAGTCCACCCAGTCGCGCCCCCGGCGCAGCAGCGGCGGCGGGGCGCCCGGGGCGTCCGGCACGGGGCGGGTGTCGAGGTAGAACCACTCCGCGTCGGGGCCGGGGCCGGGGGGCAGCGGTCCGGTGCCGCCCACCGCCGCCGTCCCGACCGTCGCGTAGTCCCACACCGGCGTCCGCGTCGGCGTCGACACCGGGTCCGGCGCCGGCGTGGCCTCCGGCTCCTCCTTCGCCCCCGGCGGCCTCGTGAGGTCGGGCATCAGCAGCTCCACCCGCACCCCCGCCCCCCGCTGCTGCGCCACGAACTCCTCGACCTGGCTGCGGCACGCATGGTCGAGGTGGGTGACCCCGAGCAGGTCGAGCCGGATGCGGGGCTTGCCGGAGGCCGCCGCGCCCTCCAGCGCGTCGATCAGCTTGGGCAGCCGCAGGAACGTCGCGTTGCCCGCCATCACCACCTTCGCCGTGTCGTCCTCGATGTGCTGGCGGACGACGGTCTGCGACATGCGCAGCGCGGCCAGCACCACACCCGCCGCCAGTCCGAACAGCACCCCTTCGAGCAGCGCGGTCACCGTGATGACCAGCGTCGTCAGCGTCATCACCGCGAACTCGCCCCGGTCCTGGCGCCACATCTTCGGGAACTCGTCCGGCGCGAACAGCTTCCACCCGCTGTGCACGAGGACACCCGCGAGCACCGAGATCGGGATCAGTGCCAGCACCTGCGGCAGCAGCAGGGCGAAGGCGAGCAGCCACAGGCCGTGCAGGGTCCGGGAGAGGCGGGTCCTGGCGCCGGCCTGGACGTTCGCCGAGCTGCGCGCGACGACCGCCGTGATGGGCAGCGCGCCGAGCAGACCGGAGATCGTGTTGCCCGCGCCCTGCGCGATCAGCTCGGTGTTGTAACGGGTGCGCGGGCCGTTGTGCATCCGGTCCACGGCGGCGGCGGTGAACAGGCTCTCCGCCGACGCGATCACGGTGAACGTGAGGATCGCCGTGATGATCCCGGCATCGGCCAGCCCGGACAGCTGCTCCGCCCCGGGCACGTCCACGGACGCCGGCAGATTGCCGACCTGGAGCGTCTTGACCTCGATGCCCGGCAGGGAGGCGACCGCGATCCCGATCCCTACGGCCACAAGTGCGGCCGGCACCTTCCGGAGGGGCCCGGGGACCTGCTTCCACAGGAAGCTCAGCACGATCGTGACGACTCCGAGCCCGAAGGCGATCAGCGCCTGCGGGTCGGTGACGGTGTCCGCGATCAGCCCGGGGACGCCCGCCATGTTCTCCAGGGGGGTGCCCGGCGCCTTGGAGTCCGACATCGGGTACAGCTGGCTGAAGATCAGCGGCAGACCGATGCCGGCGAGCATGCCCTGGACGACGGCGAGGGAGATCGCCTGGAACATCCGGCCCAGTTTCACCAGGCCCAGCACGATCTGGAGGAGGCCGGAGAAGAGGACGATCACGCCGAGCATCGCGACGCCGAACTCCATGACCGTCTCCGCGACGAGTGCCGCGAGCCCGGCCGCCGGCCCGCTGACCTGGAGCGTGCTGCCCCGCGCCGCGCCGACCACCAGACCGCCGATCACCCCGGAGATGATGCCCAGCTCGGCCGGCACACCGGAGGCCACGGCCACGCCGATACAGAGCGGCAGCGCCACGAGGAAGACGACGAGGGACGCGGTGATCTCCGTAGCGAAGTCGACCCGGCCGCCGGGGGCCATGGCGCGCAGGGCCGCGGCGGGGCGGGCGGCCGTGGCGCGGGGGCGCCGGGAGCCGTTCGGTTCCTGCGAGGCGTCCGCGGACTCCGGGGCACCGGCCGCGGTCCGGGTGCCCGCCCCATGGCGTCGGCCGTGCGCGCCACTCATGAGTCGTGCACCTGGAAGTCGCCGTCGGCGTCCAGTTCGTGGATCTTTCCGGTGTCGATCTCGTAGTACCAGCCGTGCAACCGGAGCCGCCCGGCGTCGAGTTGCCGCCGCGCGCCCGGATAGTCGCGCAGCACGGCGAGCTGGTTGCGGATGTTGAGCTGGACGACCTCGCGCAGGGCGGGGTCCTCGGACGACGAGGTGGTGCCCGGGGTGCTGTCGCCGCCGGGTTCGGCGCCCTGTCCGCCGCCGCGTTCACCGCCGCCCTGTTCGCCGCTGTGCTCACCGAGTACGGGTTCGAGCGCGGGACGGGCGTAGTCGAGCCAGGCGTCCACCCTGGGCAGGCCGGACAGGTCGGCGCCGTACGTCAGCGCGCCCATCGCGCCGCAGTGGGAATGGCCACACACCACGATGTCCTGAACACCGAGCACCTCCAGCGCGTACTCGATGGTGGCGGCCTCACCGGAGGCGGTCCCGTACGCGTCGTGCGGCGGCACGATGTTGCCCGCATTTCGCAGTTCGAATATCTCACCGGGCCGCGCCCCGGTGATCAGGGCGGGAATCACCCGCGAGTCCGAGCAGGTAATGAACAGCGCCTCGGGAAATTGCCCGACGGCGAGTTTCCGGTATTCGTCGCTCTCGAAGTCGACCCGTCGCTTGAACGACCGGGCACGATCCAGCAGCGCCTTCATCCTGCCTCCCTGAAGCGGTTCCTACCAGCTCTTACGACCGTAGGGCGGCGATGACCAGAGGAAGGTTAAGCGAACACTAAAGCGGTGCCAGGTTTTCCACAGATTTCAGCCACACACCCCTTCGCCGCAGGTCGGGCCGCCGAATACAAGCGGTTTCTGAGGGTCATTTCACAATGCTTCGGATTCCCCACGCGTTCTTGTCCGCTCTCTTGTAGCGTGGCGCCCCACAGCACGGGTCCCGTGTTGTCCCGACTTTCTGGAGAGACAGGCGGCCATGGGCGTACGAGTGCTGCTCATCGAGGACGACGAGACGATCGCCGAGCCGCTCGCCGACGGGCTGCGGCACTTCGGCCTGACGGTCCACCACGTGGCCACCGGCGCGGACGGGTTGAGAGGTCCGCACGGCGATGTCGTCCTGCTGGATCTCGGTCTGCCCGACATGGACGGCATCGACGTCTGCCGCGGCATCCGCCGGGTCTCCGACGTCCCCCTCATCATCCTCAGCGCGCGGGGCGAGGAGGCCGACCGCGTCCTGGGCCTGGAGCTGGGCGCCGACGACTACCTGGCGAAACCATTCAGCATCCGCGAACTGGTCGCCCGTATACGGGCGGTGTCACGCCGCCACCAGCGGCCGACGAACGGGTCCGCAGCCGACGTGGTCGCCGGGGTCGTGGTGGCCGAGGCGGGGCCGGGGAGTGTCGGTCTCGGGGGTGAGAACGACTTCACGGCCACGAGCGCCTTCGAGGTGGGGGACGGCCTCGGGGGCGAAGGCGAGGGCGGGGGCGCGGGCGCGGGCGCGGGCAGCTTCGGATCCGATGAGTCGGGTGGTCTCGCCGTCGGGGACGTGGGCGGCGGGGGCACGGGCCGCCGTAGGGCCGGTTTCGGTGTGGGGGCGCGGGGGCCGGAGTACGACTGGTCCGCCGCGCACGAGGCACCGGCATACGAGGCACCGGCATACGAGGCATCGGCATACGAGACGCCGGCGCACGAGGCACCGGCGTACGAGACACCCGCGCACGAAGCGCCGCCCACCGCCGTCGACCCGGTCTTCGGTGACCCGGTCTTCGGTGACCCGGCGTTCGACATCACCCCCGCGCAGGGCACACCCCCGCAACGGTCGCCGAGGTACGGAAGCCCGGCGTACGGCAACCCCGCCTACGAACCCTCCTCCTACGAACCCCCTGCCTACGCCCCCTCCGTCCCCCCGCCCCCCGCCTACGAGCCCCCCATGTACGAACAGGCCCCGCCCGGGCCGCGTCCCCCCGCCCCCGGGCCGACCGCCGGTGACGACGGCTCGGCTCCGCCGCCGCCCGGTCCGTTGGTCGTGGACCGGCGGACCCGGCAGGTGTGGGTGGGCGAGGTGCCCGTCGCGCTGACGCCGAAGGAGTTCGAACTGCTGGCGCTGCTCACCGAGGACCCCGGCGCCGTGTACTCCCGGCAGCAGATCCTCAACCGCGTCTGGGACGACCACTACCAGGGCCCGACCAAGACGCTGGACGTCCATGTCGCCACCCTGCGCCGCAAGTTGGGCGACCCGGCATGGATCCAGACCCTGCGCGGCGTCGGCTTCCGACTGGCCGTGCGCTCCCCCGGGCAGGCGCCGGGGCAGGGCCTGCCCCAGAGTCCCGGGCCGGGGCACGGCCGTGGCCGGGGCGCGGGCTCCGGGAGGCATCGCACCCCCGGCGCCAGGGCGTCGGCGTCATGACCCGACGCCTGCTGCTGAGCTATCTCAGCCTCGCCGCCCTGGTCCTGCTCGGCCTGGAGATCCCGCTGGGCTTCGTCTACTCGCGGGCCGAACGCGAGCGGATCGTCAACTCGGCCAACGACGAGGCCGAGTCGGTGGCCGCGTACGCGGCGCTCTCCCTAGCCGCCGGCCGGCAGGACGAACTCGTCGAGCGGGCCAGGCACTGCGCCGAGCGCATCGGCGGGAAGGTCGTCATCGTCGACGCGGGCGGGAGGCTGCTGGCGTCCTCCCACTCCCTGTCCGACGACGAGGAGGACACCCTCCCCTCCCAGCCCGAGATCTCCGCCGCGCTCCGCGGCCGGGCCACGACGGACGTCCGTACGACGACGACCGGCGGCGTCCACTACCTGTCGGTGGCGGCTCCGGTCGGCCACACGACGCCGAGCGCGCCCCCGAACGCGACCACGGCCACGGCCGCCGCCACGACCACCACCACGGCCATGACCGCCGCGCCGGCCCAGGGCGCCGTACGCGTCACCCTCCCGACGACCATGGTGCACGCCCGGGTGTTCGCGGTCTGGCTGCTCCTGGTGCTGGCCGGGCTCGCGGTGCTCACCGGGGTCGCCGCGGTGGCGTTCGCGTTCGCGCGCTGGACCGGGCGCCCCATCCGGCAGTTGGAGGAGGCCACGCACCGGCTGGCCGAGGGCGGTGCGGCCACGAGTGTGGTGGTCACCTCGGGCCCGCCGGAGGTGCGCAGCCTCGCGGCGGCCTTCAACACGACCGCGGCCCGCCTCGAACACCTGCTGGCCTCCCAGCGGGCCTTCGCCGGCGAGGCGTCGCACCAGCTGAAGACCCCGCTGGCGGCGCTGCGGCTGCGGCTGGAGAACCTGGAACCGGACATCGCCCGGCGCGCCCGGCCCAGCCTCGACGCCGCCGTCACGGAGACGGACCGGCTGGCCCGGATGGTCGAGGGTCTGCTGGCGATGGCCCGGCTGGAGGAGGCGGCGGCCGTCCCGGCCCGGGTCGACCTGGGCGCGGTCTGCGCGGAACGGCACCGCACGTGGGGGCCGTTGTTCGAACGCGGCGGGGTCTCACTGGTCCTGTTCGCCGGGGTGGTCGGCCCGGTGACGGCCGTCCCCGGAGCCGTGGAGCAGATCCTCGACAACCTCCTCTCCAACGCCCTGCGCGCCTCCCCCGCCCGCAGCACGGTCACCATGGAACTGCGGCTCCACGTCCCCGCCCGCCGGGCCCTGCGCGATGCCCGGCCGCACTGGGTCGACCTCCATGTCACCGATGAGGGCCCCGGTATGACGCCCGAGCAGCGCGCCCGCGCGTTCGACCGCTTCTGGCGCGCCCCCGGCGCCCCCAAGGGCGGCACCGGTCTCGGTCTCTCCCTCGTCCAGCGCCTCGCGCACGCCAGTGGCGGGGAGGTGACGCTGCGGGAAGCGGCCACGGGCGGGCTGGACGCGGTCGTCCGCCTTCCCGCGGCGGAGCCGCCGGCCCATCCCCACGGACACGGTCAGGGGCATGGGCAGGGGCAGGGGCAGGGCCAGGGACAAGGAAACGGTCAGGGGCATGGGTTCGGAGGACGGCCGGGGAAACGACGCCGTGAGGCCCCGCCGCTGCCGGCGTGAGCGGGCGCCGGCCCGCCTCTCCCCCTCCGCCACCCACGTCCCATCCACGTCCCACCCATGTGCCACCCATGTGCCATCCGTGAACGCCGCCGTAGAGTCATGGGTTGTCCATGCTCTGTCAATCAGAGTGTCCTAAGGTCCATCAGCGCGCGACCCCGCCGCCGACCGGCAGGCGGGCCGTTCGAAGTACCCCTTGGAGCGACAGTGGAACGTCGTACTCTCCTGCGCGCGGCCGTGCTGGGCGGCACATCGACCGCCTTCGGCGGAACCCTCTGGCGCGGCGCCGCGTACGCCGCGCCCGCACAGCCCGGCGCGGGCCCGTACGGGGCGCTCGGCTCGGCCGACGCCAACGGCATCAGGCTTCCGAGCGGCTTCACCAGCCGGGTGATCGCCCGCTCGGGCCAGACGGTCCCCGGCACGTCGTACACCTGGCACAACGCCCCCGACGGCGGCGCCTGTTACGCGGACGGCACCGGCTGGATCTACGTCTCCAACTCCGAGATCAACCCGTCCGGCGGCGCGAGCGCGGTGCGGTTCTCCTCGACGGGCACGGTCACCTCGGCGTACCGCGTCCTGTCCGGCACCCGGCAGAACTGCGCCGGCGGCAGGACCCCGTGGAACACCTGGCTGTCCTGCGAGGAGGTCGACCGC
This sequence comes from Streptomyces bottropensis ATCC 25435, assembly GCF_000383595.1. Lineage (NCBI taxonomy): Bacteria > Bacillati > Actinomycetota > Actinomycetes > Kitasatosporales > Streptomycetaceae > Streptomyces > Streptomyces bottropensis. Next base: position 7,278,606 of record NZ_KB911581.1, read on the forward strand.
GGCTACGTCTACGAGACCGACCCGTGGGGCGTGAACACCGCGGTCCGCCGGGACGCGATGGGCCGCTTCAAGCACGAGGCGGCGGCGGCCGATCCGGTCCGCCGGGTGGTCTATCTGACGGAGGACGAGACGAACGGCCGTTTCTACCGCTTCGTCCCCACGACCTGGGGCGACCTGTCCGCCGGCACCCTCCAGGTCATGATCGCGGGCACCGCCGCCTCCGGCTCCTACACCTGGGCGAACGTCCCCGACCCGGACGGCTCCCCCACGAGCACGCGCACCCAGGTCTCGGGTTCGAAGTCCTTCAACGGGGGCGAGGGCTGCCACTACGCCGACGACACGGTCTGGTTCACCACCAAGGGGGACAACCGTGTCTGGCAGCTCAACCTCGCGGCCGGCACCTACGAGTTGGCGTACGACGACTCCCTGGTCACCTCCGGCACGGCCCCCCTCACCGGAGTCGACAACATCACCGGGACCTCCTCCGGCGACCTCTACGTCGCCGAGGACGGCGGCACCATGGAGATCTGCCTCATCACCCCGGACGACACCGTCGCCCCCTTCCTCCGCGTCGACGGTCAGTCCGCCTCCGAGATCACCGGCCCCGCCTTCTCCCCCGACGGCCGCCGCCTCTACTTCTCCAGCCAGCGCGGCACGAGCGGCAGCTCGTCCGGCGGCATCACGTACGAGGTGACGGGCCCGTTCCGCACCTGATAATGAATCCCTACAACCGCACGTACCACTGAATGAACCACTCATTCGAACCACTGAATCAAAAACCTATTAATGACCATCCCAGAAGTATTCGAACTCATCATCAGGAAAGACTCGTTCGAATTCTCTTCTGCTAGGTTCAGCGCGTGGTCATGCCCAAAGAATCGGGGCCGGAGAGCCTCGGAGTCGGCGCTCGCCCGTGCAAGGTTCTCCTGGCGGCATGCGGTACTCGCGGGGACGTACAACCCTTTCTCGCATTGGCCGTGGCGCTGCGTCGCCACGGCCATCACCCGTTATTGGCCGCCCCCTCCTCATACGCGTCCGACGCCGCCGCGTACGGAGTCGATTTCGCCACGATCGACGACGGCCCGACCAGAATCCTCGACGAGACGCCCACCCGCAGGGTCATCGACGACGGTCTGACGGGGGTACGCGGCAAAGTCGCGGCCGCCCGGACCGTCGCCCGCCTCAAACGCCTGCTCATCACGCCGCTGCGGGACGTGGCGGCCATCGCCCACGACCACGGCGACCTGGCGGCGGTGGTGCATTCGGCGGCGTTCCCCGCCCAGCACGTGGCCGACATACTGGACGTACCCGCCGTGGTCGTGGCGCTGCAGCCCGGCTGGATCCCCACCGACACCTTCCCCTGCCCGTTGCTGCCGCTCCCCCGCGTACCGCGCCTGCTCAACCGGAGCACGTACGCCGTGGTCGTGGCGGCCCAGCGGTCCCGCGAGGTGGAACGCTGGCGGACCACCGAACTGGGCCTGCCCCCACGCCGCCACGGTGCCCGGCGGTGGCTGCGGGACCCCGAGGGCAGGCGGCGCCCGGTCCTGCAGTCGTTCAGCCGGCACGTCACACCGGTCGACCCGGCCTGGGGCGACTCCGTGCGCACCACGGGTTTCTGGTACCTGCCCGCCCGCCCCGACTGGACGCCCCCCAGGGAGCTGGCCCGCTTCCTCGACGAGGGGCCGCCCCCGGTCTACATCGGCTTCGGCAGCATGACCGGCACCCGCGCCGACCGCAACCACGCGCTGGTCACCGAGGCGATCCGCCTGACGGGCGTCCGCGCGGTGGTCGCGACGGGCTGGGGCGGCATCGGCGCGGCGGCGGGCCCGTCCGCCTCCCCGGCCACGACCGGCTCCCCGTCACCGGACATCCTGACGATCGACCAGGCCCCGCACGACTGGCTCTTTCCCCGTACGGCCGCGGTCGTCCACCACGGCGGCCCCGGCACCGTCGGCGCCGCCCTGGCCGCGGGCCGACCTCAGGTCCTGTGCCCCCACATGGGCGACCAGACGCACTGGTCCGCCCGTATGCGGGCACTGGGCGTTGCCCCCGCTCCCCTCGCCGCCCGCACCCTCACGGCACACGGGCTCGCGCAAGCGATCAGTACGGCGGTGACGGACCGGCACCTGCGACACCGGGCCGGTGAGATCGCCCCTCTCGTCCGGTCCGAGAACGGTGTCGACGCAGCGGTGAATTCCCTCTGCGCCCTTCTCACTTGATCACTCCCATATCCCCGGGGAATCCCCCGACTCACCCCTCCCCCCCTCCCTAATCCCGTCTCCCAAATTTCGAATCCCGAATCCCCGACTTCTCCCCAAGTCACGAACAGAGAGCCCCCGAGTGCTGCAGATTCCTTTCTCCGACGCCGACATCGAGCCTGGGACCGTCATCTCCTGGTCCTTGCGCATTGAGCATTCCCCTCGGGACGGGAAGGATTCCTCTCCCGAATCGGCCTCGCCCCCGCTCAAATCAGCGTCCTTCAATCAGGACAAGCACCACTCGTCCTCCGAGGCGACGCGGAGCACGAGCGACGGAATCGCCAGCTCGATCACGGTGACCTTCGAGATCGCGGGCCCGCTGGACTTCGGGGCTCTCGAATCGGCGTTCCTGCTCCTCGTACGACGGCACGAGGTGCTCCGCTGCGAGTTCCGGCGCCTGGCCGGCGACCTGAACTGCACGGCGCTGGCTGCCGAGTCCATCGTCCTGGAGGCGGAGGAGGTCGGCCGCTTCCACAGCGGTGACGACCTGCACACCCACCTCGACAAGACGTTCAAGAGCATCGACACGCTGTCCTGGCCGCTGTTCCTCATGGGGGCGGTGGTCCGGGAGGCGAGCGCCACGGTCTACCTCTGCTTCGACCACATCGTGTGCGACGGCCTGTCCATGCCCGTCGTCGTGAACGAGCTCCAGACCGCGTACGCCGACCTCGTGGCCGAACGCGACCCGCGACTCCCCGCCGCAGGAAGCTACCTGACCTTCGGCGACGACCAGCGTCACCGCTTTGCCTCCCTCGGCGCCGACGACGAGCGTCTGACGTACTGGAAGGACTTCATCCGCGGGAACGGCGGCTTCTTCCCCCGGTTCCCCTTCGACCTGGGCGTGCCGGGAGACCAGCTGTTTCCCCTGGTCAACCGGGCCCTCCCGCTCCTGGACGCCCCTGGAACCGACGCGCTCGCGGCGGGCGCCCGCGCATCGGGGGGCAGCGTCTTCACGGCCGTGCTGGCGGCCGCGGCGACGGCTCAGCACCGCCTCGGAGGGCCGGGGGTCTACCGGGGCCTGCTCCCCATCAGCGAGCGGGCGGACGAGGGCGGCGGGGCCGTGGGAGGGGCGCCGAATCCATGGCAGCACTCCATCGGCTGGTTCGTGAACACGATGCCGATCGAGTTCCGGGTGGGTGAGGGCGGCAGCGACCACGCGGCCACGATCGCGCGGGCCCGCACGGCGTACGGCGAGCTGCAGCGGCACGCCGGCATCCCCTTCGTACGGGCGTGGGAACTGCTGGCCCCCGAGTCCTTCACCCTCCACCACTGGCCGTTCCCGGTGAACTTCTTCTCCTACATCGACTTCCGCAGGACCCCCGGCGGCCAGCAACACCCGCTCTGGAAGCCGATGTTGCACGTCTGGGCCGCCCGGGGCAACGGCATCAGCCACTGGTTCCACCGCACCGCCACGGGCCTCCACGTCAACATGCTGCACGTCGACACCCCCCAAGCACATGAGATCAGCGACGCCCTGCACGAGGAACTCGTACGGGTCCTGCTGGAGGTCGCGGGTGAGCGCGGCACGGTCCGTGGGCCGGTGTCCATCCCCAGGCCGTCGCGGCCGGCGACGACCGTGGGGAGCTGATCTGCTCGGCGGGGCCCACGGGCGGCGGGACGGCCGGGGCGGCGGGGCCGGCCCCAAGTCCCCCCGCCCGTCACCCGTCACCCGTCACCCGGCTCACCGAAACTCGTGCACGACCTCGATCTCGCCCACGATGTGCGCGTTGAACTCCTCCAGTTCCTCCGCCGGCACCCACAGCTCGATGATCGTCTCGCCGCCGGCCCGCTGTACCGGATACCGCCGCAGGAACTCCGTCTCGACCTCGAACCGCGTGACGTATCCCGCCCCGTCGTGCTTCACGTTCCAGTCCCGCGCGATCTTCACCGCGTACGCCTCGTCGAGGACCGGATAGAAGATCGGCTGCTCGGGAAGCCGGGGCGGCCAGGCCCGCCACCCCGTCTCCCGCACCAACTCCAACTCCACGGGCCCGGTGGGCCGCCACAGGGTGGTCGTCTCTCGCTGCGTACGCATGGGCTGGGTTCGCTCTCCGGACACACGGCGACCGCGGGTTCGGCCGGCCGGGGACCGACGGTATCCAGGGATTCGGCGCCGGGGCCACAGGGTTTGTCCGACGCGGAAGGGGCGGCGCCCCACACGGGGTGCCGCCCCTTCCGCACCGCGGCCACGTCGCTCAGTCCCGTCGGATCAACTCCGGGTCGATCCGTCGCCCGACGAGAGGCAGCGCCCCGGCAGCGGCCACCGCCACCGCCCCGACCGCGCAGGCCAGCAGCAGGGGGACCCCGGCGCCGTCCCAGTAGATGGCCCCGCCGCCGGTCACGAGATAGCTGGACTCGGCGAGCTTGCCCAGCACCACGGCCAGAGCGAGACCTACGGCCAAGGGCACGACCACTTGGGCGACCTGGACGGTGCGCAGAGTGCGCGGCCGGGCGCCGAGCAGCGACAGCGCGGTGACCTGGGGCTTCCGCTCCACGGCACGGTCCGTGGCGGCCACCAGGTAGGCGGCGACCCCGATGATCAGCCCCAGGACCATACCGATGCCCAGAAGGCTCTTCACCACGGTGATCTGCTGAAGAGAGGTGACGACGACCCCCGGCGTCCCGACCTCCGTGGTGGGGTCCACACCACCGATACCGTCGAGCACCGCGCGGACGGTTTCGGGGGCGGAGCTGCTGAGGAGGGTGAGAGTGGCGACGTCGGGGCGGTGGTCAGCGGGGATCGCGGACGGGGGGAGGAGTACAGAACCGCTGTGGAAAACCGGGAGACCGTAGTCGTCGCTGTAGCGGAGCACTTCATCCGGCACTTTCACCTGCATCACACGGCGTTGCCCTTCGTGTCGCAGGTCGAAGGGGAAGCGTGCCCCTAGCTTGGGAAGCTCTGTCGCGACCTGCTTCGGGTCCCACAACAGCATGGGTCGGCCGTCCACACAGCCGTCGACTTTCCGCACCATGCTCCGAAATTGCGCACACGTGGCGACCACCGCTTCGAGAGTCGGCTCCCAGCGGTCGATGTCGGAGCTCGACCGCGAACGCATGACGACCGCGTGCCCTCGAACCCCCTTCACCTCCTCCCATGCTCGCTGCCGGTCAGCCGTGGTGCCCGCAAGTGGGATGTCGTATGCCTGGACTGGGGAGGTGTTTTTGGAGACCTGGTCCAGTTCGATCAGGACCCCCTGCACCAGCGACGCGGCGAAAACCAACATCACCAGACCGGTAGCCACTCGCAAAGCGCCACCGGGTTCCGTCTCGTTGCGTCGCATGGCCAGGCCGAGGGAGACCGAGTGAGTGGTGCGGGCCACCCACTGCGAAAGAGTCCGCGAGAAGACCGGCAACATCATTACGAGCCCGATTCCCACCAGAACAACCGCGAGGGGCATGAGGATTGAGGAGACCTCCGTGTCCCGGGGAGCATTGCCCGTCGCACCGGCCACGCAGTACCCGACCACGATGGCCATACCCGGGACCAGTGGAAGCAGCCCCCACTTTCCGGGCGCCCTCTCCACAGCACTCCGCCGAGCAGCCAGCGGGTTCGCGGCTGCCTTCTTCGCACTGGCTCGGCCCACGAACCACGCGAGGGTCGGACAGCCGAGGAGGCAGACCAAGGCCGTGGGCAGAGACAAGGAGCCGTCCGACGGGTACCACTTGAAGCCCGGCACTCCCACTCGTGCGACGAGTTGATTGGAGACCTCGTAGATGCCGAGACCGAGCGCGGCGCCCAGCAAGGCCGCCGCGACTGTCTCGGCAGCGTTGACTCGCTGGGTGCCCTTCCTGCTCAGTCCCAGCAGTCGCAGCGCGGCCAACCGCCGGGTGCGTGCGGCGGCGGAGAGTCGGGCACACACTGAGAGGAAGACGGCCAAGGGCAACAAGACAACGCCTGCAAGAGTGAAGCGGACGATGTCGAGCGTTGAAGGCTCCACTGTGGGCCAGTCGGCGCCCTCTCTGCCGAAGAACGCCACGGGATCACTGCCACCATTTAGTTCGTCCCGCTCTACACCGACGTACGCGTACAACTCGTCTGGGTGAGCGAGCCCATGTGCACCGATGGTCCCCTGCTCGTCGCCCGGTAGAAGTAGAGCCAAACCCGGCTCTCGCCGGAGCTCCTTACTCAGTCGTGGTGAGACGAACAGCTCGCCAGGACCGGGGAGTTCTTTAAGGCCGGGCGGTGGCTCGACCGGCTTGTCACCCCGCGCGAGAAAAACACGGGTCATGGGTTCCGAACCGTAAGGATCCGTCCTGATCAATTCGAAGGAGCTTCCTTCGGACATAAGGCAGGCGAATCGCTTCGGATCTTTGACGCAACCCGGTTCACGCGCCGCCTTGCGCCCGTCCTGCGCCGCCAGAATCCCGGGGATCGTGAGAACGATGGCCAGGCAACTCACTCCAACGGCACTCCCCGCGACCATGAGCAGGAAGCGCACACGACTACCCCTACCGGCTCCCATCAGCAGCCTGAGGCCCAGGACGAGTTCCCTCACGATGCCTCCCTCACCTGAGCCGAGAGAACGCCGTCGCGCATCGTGTACCGACTATCCGCACGGGCCGCCACCTCGGAGTCGTGCGTCACCAGCACCACCGCAGTTCCTTGCGCACGAGCGAGGGTCAGGAACTCGTCCAGTACTGCCGTGGCGTTAGCACTGTCCAACGAACCGGTCGGCTCGTCGGCGAAGACCACCGCAGGGCTGTGTACCAGGGCACGGGCCACTGCAATGCGCTGGTTCTGGCCTCCAGACACCTGAGAAGGTCGCCGCTCTCGCAGGTCCGCCAGCCCCAGCCGCCCCAGCACCTCGCCGGCGGCAGCAAGAGCCTCTTTTTTACGCTGTCCGGCAAGCCGCAAGGGCAGTGCCGTGTTCTCCTCCACTGTCAACTCGGGCAGCAGTTCGCCGTATTGAAAGACGAACCCGAATCGTTCCCGACGGAGCTCACTGAGTGTCTCGTCGTCGAGATCACCGAGCGAGCGTCCCTCGAAACAGACTTTCCCCCGGGCCACGGGCAAGACCCCGGCCAAGCAGTACAGAAGTGAGGACTTCCCTGAGCCACTCTGTCCAGTAATCGCAACAACTTCCCCCCGACTCAGGGAGATGTCGGCGTCCTTAACCGCGAGAGTCTCACCGTAGAGAAGGTCGACTCCCCTGGCGAACAGGACTTCTGACGTCTTGATCTCAATCCCCTAGGAAGATCACGGGTCCACGCGGGGTCGCCTGGACTGTGGATGCCAGATGAGCTCAGTCGAGCACGTACGAGAAGCTCTTGGTGGGCGAACAATTGTCCGGCCGAAGAGACCCGCGGTCACGACACACCCGCAGTTCCGCGTTGTCCGTGTACTGCTGTGCTCCGCTCCAGTCCGAGTGCCGCACGCGCACCGTGCGCCGCTGCTTCCCGTAGTACCGGGCCCACCCGTGCCCCTCGACCCTGACCTGCACATAGACGTTGTGACCGTCACTGGCGTTGGCGTCCCTCAGCAACCCGGACCACTCGAAGGACCCGTGGTTGGTTCCCGGCGGATTGAACTGGTAGCGCCCCTGCGAGAATTCGGCACCTCGCGTCGTGACCTTCGGAATGCTTCCGTGTTGCTCCGCAAGCGCAACCCCAGCCCCGGTGAGAAGCAACCCCGCAGCCACCATCCCGACCAACGACTTCTTCATACGCCCCTCCGTAACCACCGGCGGCCCCAACGACCACCACTAACTACGGAATGTAACGCTTCGAGTGCGAAGAGAAACGATTGATCTACCTAAGCACCACCGAAACAGGTGATCTTGAAGCACTCCCCCCGCGCAACCAAAAGGGCGGCACCCCCCGCACGGGATGCCGCCCTCTTCGTGATCCGGAACCGCCGCCCATCGGTGAGGGTCGGTCGGGGACGAGTGGTGGTTCCGGGGTATGTGGCCGTCCGGGCTCAGCGGTGGTCGCTGCCTGTGGACTGCGAGGCCGCGCGGCCGGCCTCCAGGCGGGCGACCGGGATGCGGAAGGGGGAGCAGGAGACGTAGTCGAGGCCCACCTCGTGGAAGAAGTGGACGGACTCCGGGTCACCGCCGTGCTCACCGCAGACGCCGAGCTTGAGGTCGGGGCGGGTCGCACGGCCCGCCTGCACCGCCAGCTCGACCAGGGAGCCCACGCCGTCCTTGTCGATCGTCTCGAACGGGCTGACGCCGAAGATGCCCTTCTCCAGGTAGGCCGTGAAGAAGGAGGCCTCGACGTCGTCGCGGCTGAAGCCCCACACCGTCTGGGTCAGGTCGTTCGTGCCGAAGGAGAAGAACTCCGCCGCCTCCGCGATCTGACCGGCCGTGAGCGCGGCGCGCGGCAGCTCGATCATCGTGCCGATCGACAGCTTCAGCGACACCCCCGTCGCCGCCTCGACCTCCGCGATCACCGCGTCCGCCTCCTCGCGGACGATCTCCAGCTCCTGGACCGTGCCGACGAGCGGGATCATGATCTCGGCGCGCGGGTCGCCCTTGGCGTTCTTCCGCTCGGCCGCCGCCTCAGCGATGGCCCGCACCTGCATGGTGAAGAGACCGGGGATCACCAGGCCGAGGCGCACACCCCGCAGGCCCAGCATCGGGTTCTGCTCGTGCAGGCGGTGGACGGCCTGCAGCAGGCGCAGCTCGTTCTCGTGGGGCTCCTGGCGGGACTCCGCGAGGGCCACGCGGACCGAGAGCTCGGTGATGTCGGGCAGGAACTCGTGCAGCGGCGGGTCGAGGAGACGCACCGTCACCGGCAGGCCGTCCATCGCGGAGAAGAGTTCGACGAAGTCCTGCTTCTGGAGCGGGAGCAGCGCCTTCAGGGAATCCTCGCGCTCGACCTGCGTGTCGGCCAGGATGAGGCGTTCGACCAGTTCGCGACGGTCGCCGAGGAACATGTGCTCCGTACGGCACAGGCCGATGCCCTGGGCACCGAAGCGGCGGGCGCGCAGCGCGTCCTCGGCGTTGTCGGCGTTGGCGCGGACGCGGAGCCGGCGCTTGCGGTCCGCGAAGGCCATGATCCGGTGGACGGCCTCGACCAGTTCGTCGGCGTCGTTGGCGCCGGCGTGCATGCGGCCCTCGAAGTACTCGACGACCGGGGACGGGACGACCGGGACCTCACCCAGGTAGACCTTGCCGGACGAGCCGTCGATGGAGATGAGGTCGCCCTCCTCCACCACATGGCCGCCGGGGACGGTCATCCGCCGGCGCTTGGTGTCGACCTCCAGCTCCTCCGCGCCGCACACACACGTCTTGCCCATGCCGCGCGCGACCACGGCCGCGTGGGAGGTCTTGCCGCCGCGCGAGGTGAGGATGCCCTCGGCCGCGATCATGCCGTCGAGGTCGTCGGGGTTGGTCTCACGGCGGACCAGGATGACCTTCTCGCCCGAACGCGACCATTTCACGGCCGTGTACGAGTCGAAGACCGCCTTGCCGACCGCCGCTCCCGGGGAGGCGGCGATGCCGCGGCCGACCTGTGCGACCTTCGCGTCCTCGTCGAAACGGGGGAACATCAGCTGGGCGAGCTGGGCGCCCGTCACCCGCTGCAGGGCCTCCGCCTCGTCGATCAGGCCCTGGTCGACGAGTTGCGTGGCGATCCGGAAGGCCGCGCCGGCGGTCCGCTTGCCCACGCGCGTCTGCAGCATCCACAGCTGGCCGCGCTCGATGGTGAACTCGATGTCGCAGAGATCCTTGTAGTGGTTCTCCAGGGTCTCCATGATCTGCATCAGCTGGTCGTACGACTTCTTGTCGATCGCCTCCAGCTCCGCCAGCGGGACGGTGTTGCGGATGCCCGCCACCACGTCCTCGCCCTGCGCGTTCTGGAGGTAGTCGCCGTAGACGCCCTGGTGGCCGGAGGCGGGGTCGCGGGTGAAGGCGACGCCCGTGCCGGAGTCGGGGCCCAGGTTGCCGAAGACCATCGAGCAGACGTTGACCGCCGTGCCGAGGTCGCCGGGGATGCGCTCCTGACGGCGGTAGAGCTTGGCGCGGTCGGTGTTCCAGGAGTCGAAGACCGCGTGGATGGCGAGGTCCATCTGCTCGCGCGGGTCCTGCGGGAAGTCCCGGCCGGCCTCGGTCTTGACGATCTTCTTGAACTTGGTGACGAGCTTCTTGAGGTCGGCCGCCTCCAGTTCGGTGTCGACGACGACCTTCTTGGCCGTCTTCGCCGCCTCCAGCGCCTCCTCGAAGAGGTCGCCGTCGACGCCGAGGACCGTCTTGCCGAACATCTGGATGAGCCGGCGGTAGGAGTCCCAGGCGAAGCGCTCGTCGCCGGCCTGCCGGGCGAGGCCCTGCACCGACTTGTCGGAGAGGCCGATGTTGAGGACCGTGTCCATCATTCCGGGCATCGAGAACTTCGCGCCGGAGCGGACCGAGACGAGGAGCGGGTCGTCGGCCTGGCCGAGCTTCTTGCCCATCTTCTCTTCGAGCGCGGCGAGGTGGGAGGTGACCTCGTCACGCAGTGCCGCGGGTTCGTCGCCGCTGTCGAGGTAGACCTTGCACGCCTCGGTGGTGATGGTGAAGCCGGGAGGCACGGGGAGACCGAGGTTGGTCATCTCGGCGAGGTTCGCACCCTTGCCGCCGAGGAGGTCCTTGAGGTCCTTGTTGCCTTCGGTGAAGTCATAAACAAACTTCACGTCCTCAACGCTCTGAGCTACGTGGCCTACGTGGGGATCTTTGTTTTCCGACACAGGTCCCAACTCCTTGAGGACGCGGTGGCTGCCCTGACGGCCAGGAACATACCCAGATCGAAGGCTCCTGGGTACGTCCACTTGCGCGTCATGCGCCTGTAACCACCCGTCCGCCAGGACATCGAAAGTCAAGGCTTGGCAAGGAACAGCGCCGCGATGTGTTCACCTCTTTAACGCGACCCAGCCCGCCAGGCCTGCAAAGCGCTCACCTGAGCGCCATTCGGCACGCCTGAGTTCGCTCGATGAACGATCAAAGGGTGGCACGGAGTGCCACCCTTTGAAGTCGCGGAACCGCCCATGAATCGCTCATCTGAGCGGAAGCCCTATCAGAGGTGGCGAGAATCACGCCCTCCGGGCAGCCGGGATTTCACCATGCGGACCAGCGCTCGGGACGGAAACACGCTCGTCATCCCGTCCCGTCATACGAGTCCGGCCGCTCGGGTCCGGTCACAGGGGTCCGGTGTCCGGTCACAGGGGCCCGGTCGTAGGGGTCCGGTCGTAGGGGTCCGGTCACTCGGTCCGGTCGTACGCGTCACCACGGCCGGAGTGGCGAGGGCGGGCCCGTCGGCCCGGGAGGGCTGCGCCCGCCTCACACCCCCAGCGCCGCCAGCCGTTCCTCGGCGCGCTCCGGCGCGTACAAGTACTCGACGACCTGTGCCGCCGCCCCGACGAGGCCCGCCCGCTCCCCCAGCCGGGAGGTCACCACGTCCAGGTGGGCCGTGGAGCGGGGCAGGGCGCGCTGGTAGAGCAGTTCGCGGACACCGGTGAGGAAGGGGGTTCCGGCCAGATCTCCGGCGATCATCAGAACGCCCGGGTTCAGCAGCGTCACCACCGTCGCCAGCACGTCCCCGACGACCCGGCCCGCCTCCCGCGCGAGCGCGGTCGCGCCCGGATGCCCGGCGGCCAGCAGGTCGCGTACGTCCGAGCCGGAGGCCGTCGGCAACCCCGCCTCCGCCAGCCGTCGCGCCACGGCGCCGCCGCTCGCGACCGCCGCGAGACAGCCGTACGAGCCGCACTTGCACAGCGCGTCCGCGCCCTGCGGGACCCGGATGTGGCCGATGTCGCCGGCGCCGCCGTCGATGCCCCGGTATATCGAACCCCCGACCACCACGCCCGCCCCGATGCCCGTGGACACCTTGACCAGCGCGAAGGCCGAGCAGTCGGCGTAACCGGTGCGCTGTTCGCCGTACGCCATGAGGTTGGCGTCGTTGTCGACGAGGACCGGGACGCCGGCCGGGCCGGAGGCGTGTTCGGTGAAGGCGCGGGCCAGCCGGCCTCTTATGTCGTAGCCGTCCCAGCCGGGCATGATCGGGGGCTGGACGACGCGGCCGGTGTCGCTGTCGACGGGGCCGGGCACGGCGAGGCCGATGCCGCAGACCGCGTGCGCCGGGCGCCCCTCCTTCGCGAGCAACTCGGCGAACCAGCGCCCCAGTTCGTCCAGTACGGCGTCGGGGCCCTCGTCGATGACCAGGGTGCCGGTGTGTTCCGCCTGGATCTCGCCGGTGAGGGAGACGAGGGCGGCGCGGGCGTGGCGGGTGTCGAGGTCGGCGGCGAGGACGAGGGCGTGCGCGTCGTCGAACTCCAGGGTGATGGAAGGGCGTCCGCCGAGCGGGGAGTCGACGGGGCCGCCGGCGCCCTCGCGGAGCCAGCCCGCGCGGAAGAGACGGTCCAGACGCTGGCCGACGGTCGCCCGGGACAGGCCGGTGGCCTGCTGGAGCGCGCCACGGGTGGTGGCCCGGCCGCTGCGGACCAGCTCCAGCAGATCTCCGGCACCGGCATGACTGCCCACCCTCACGGCCCTTCTGCTCATGCCGCCATTGTCGCGGCCCCTACGGACATTCACTCCCGCGCACCCTCTTGCGTTCACCAACTCTGCATTACATATTGAGTTTTGCGTGTTAAGTAGACGTAACCCTACGGTAGCTACTGCCGAACCCGTCGGCACCTTGCTCTCCAGGAGCCCTGCGTGGATCGCACAACCCAGCTCACCGCCCGTCGGCCAGGGACAGGCGCGCACGTCGGCGGCGATGTATACGATCCGGCCGCGTCGGCGACGGCGGCGACCGCCCCGACCTCTCTGACCGGCTCGACCGGTTCAGCCTTCTCGAACGGTTCGCTGCGCCGCGCGGCGGCGCGGGTGCTGGCCGACAACTGGACGGGCCGGTCCACGGTGCCGTCGCGCACGCTGTATCCGCACCAGTGGTCGTGGGACTCGGCGTTCATCGCGATCGGGCTGCGCCATCTGTCACCACTGCGGGCGCAGACCGAGCTGGAGACCCTGCTCGGCGCGCAGTGGGGTGACGGGCGGATCCCGCACATCGTGTTCAGCCCCTCCGTACCGCTGGACGCGTACTTCCCGAGCCCCGACTTCTGGCGCTCCTCGACCGCGGGACGCGCCGCGGGCGCCCCGCGCACCACGCAGACCTCGGGGATCGTGCAGCCGCCGGTGCACGCGCTGGCGGTGTGGCTGGTGCACCGGGCGGACCCCGGGCTCTCCCGGGCGCGCGGTTTCCTGGCCCGGATGTATCCGCGGCTGGCCGCCTGGCACCGCTATCTGCTGCACCGCCGCGACCTGGGCGGGGGCGGCCTGGTGTCGGTGGTCCACCCCTGGGAGCAGGGCATGGACAACAGCCCCGCCTGGGACGCGCCCCTCGCCCGGATCACCCCCGCCCCGGCCCGCTCCTTCCGCCGCGCCGACCTCGACCACGGCGCGGCCGAGGACCGGCCGACCGATGTGGACTACGGGCGGTACGTACGGCTCGCGACGGACTACCGGGACGCCGGGTACGCCGACGGGCAGGGCGGGTTCGCCGTGGAGGACCCGGCCTTCAACGCCCTCCTCATCGCCTCCGAGCACGCCCTCGCGCGTATCGCCAAGGAACTGGGCGCCCCCGGGACCGCCCGGCAAGCGCGGGCCGAGCGCCTGACGGCGGCGCTGGTGGAGCGGCTGTGGGACCCGGCGCGGGAGATGTTCCTGTGCCGGGACGTCATCACGGACGCCCTCCTGCCGGAGCGCGGTGTCTCCGGGCTCCTTCCCCTCCTGCTCCCCGGCCTTCCGCGCGAGATCACGGCCGGGCTCGTGCGGACGCTCCACGGCCCGCACTTCGGACTCGGCGCGACCACCCGGCTCGTGCCGTCGTACGACCTGACCGGGGAGGCCTTCGATCCGCACCGGTACTGGCGCGGGCCCGCCTGGTTCAACACGAACTGGCTGCTGGAGCGGGGGCTCAGGCTGCACGGGGAGCCGGGCCGGGCCGACGCGCTGCGGGCGGCGCTGCTGGAGATCGCGGGGGCGTCCGGGTTCGCCGAGTACGTGGACCCGTACACGGGCGAGGCCTGCGGGGCGCTCGGCTTCGGCTGGACCGCCGCGCTCACGGTCGACCTGCTGCACGGGGACGACCGGGACCACGGCCGCGACCACGGACACGGTCACGGTCACGGTCACGGCCATGACGGGGGCCATGTCGATGGACGCGTCGACGGCCCCGACCACGGGTGGCTTCACGGACCGTACGACGAGCGGCAGCACGACGACGAGGTCGTGTTCGGCATGGGTGACGACATCACTGACGGCATGAGAGACGCGTGAGTGACGGCAGGCATGAGTAATGGCATGAGTGACGGCATGAGTGACCAGGGAGGGGACCGGGGATGACGGACCGGCATCACCTGCTCGTGCGCGGCGGGACGTTCGCCGCCGTGGGCGACGGCGGCGACATCAGCGGGGTGCGGGGCGGCAGTGCACCGGACGGGCTGTTCGTGCGGGACGCCCGGCATCTGAGCCGGTGGCAGCTGACCGTCGACGGGGCGGTCCCCGAGACGCTCACACCGGTCGCCGACGGGGACACCGCGCGCTGTGTGCTCGTGCCCCGGGGCGGACGCCGGGAGCCACCCGCGTACACGCTCTTCCGTGAACAGGCCGTCTCCGACAGCTCGTTCGTGGAGACGCTGCGGGTCACCAGCAACCGTCCGGTGGCGACGACCGTCCGTATCGCGATCACCGCGGACGCCGACTTCACCGACCAGTTCGAGCTGCGCTCCGACTTCCGTACCTACGCCAAGAGCGGTGTCGTCAGGAAGCGCGAAGTCCTCGACGACGGCGTGGAGTTCAGCTACCGGCGGGGCGAGTGGCGGTCGTGCACGACGGTGACGGCCGAGCCCGCGCCGGACGGTGTGGAGGAGACCGGGACGGGGGCGCGGCGCCTGGTCTGGGCCCTCGATGTGGCGCCGCACGGCTCGGTGGAGCTGACCTGCCGGGTGATGGCGCGGCCGCACGGCGACCGGCGGGCCCTGCGGGTGCCGCGCTCGCCGGACGCCGAACGGGAGCGGCTGCTGGCGGTGGAGGGCGAGTTCATGGAGGGCGTGGCGTTCCCCACCGGCTGGCCGGAGCTGGCCGCCGCGTGTGCGCGTGGGCTCGCCGATCTGGCCGCGCTCCAGGTGCCGGCGACCGGGCCGGAGGGTGAGGTCCTGCGGGTGCCCGCCGCCGGGGCGCCGTGGTTCCTGACCCTGCTCGGCCGGGACGCTCTGCTCACCTCCCTCTTCACGCTCCCCTACCGGCCGGAGCCGGCCGCCGCCACCCTGCTCGCGCTCGCCGCGGCCCAGGCGACGGAGGTCGGCGTCGGCTCGGTGGCCCAGCCCGGCAAGATCGTGCACGAGGTGCGGCACGGTGAGCTGGCGCACTTCGGGCAGGTGCCGTACGGGCGTTACTACGGCTCGGTGGACGCGACGCC
Source organism: Streptomyces bottropensis ATCC 25435 (assembly GCF_000383595.1). Classification (NCBI taxonomy): domain Bacteria; kingdom Bacillati; phylum Actinomycetota; class Actinomycetes; order Kitasatosporales; family Streptomycetaceae; genus Streptomyces; species Streptomyces bottropensis. Next base: position 7,294,259 of record NZ_KB911581.1, read on the forward strand.
GCTGTTCCTCGTGCTGCTCGGCGCGTATGTGGAGCAGACCGGGGACGTCACCCTCGCCCGCCGTCTCGAAGCGCAGGCGCGGGCCGCGGTCGGCTGGATGCTCGACCACGGCGGGCTCACCTCGCGCGGCTATCTGGTCTACCGCGCCGACCAGGGCGGCCTCGCCAACCAGAACTGGAAGGACTCCCCCGGCTCGATCTGCTCCGCCGACGGCAGCCGGCCCGCCGCCGGGCCGGTGATGGCGGCGGGTGCGCAGGGGTACGCGTACGACGCGCTGCGCCGCACCGCCGTCCTGGCGCGCACGGTCTGGGAGGACGAGGTGTACGCGGCGCTGCTCGAACAGGCGGCGGGCGATCTCCGCGACCGTTTCCAGCGGGACTTCTGGATGCCGCGGCACGGCTTCCCCGCGCTGGCGCTGGACGGCGAGGGCAGGCAGGTCGACGCGCTCGCCTCGGACGCGGGGCATCTGCTGTGGTCGGGGCTGCTGGACAAGGAGTACGGGAAGCTGGTGGGCCGGCGGCTCCTGGAACCGGACTTCTTCTCCGGGTGGGGGGTGCGGACGCTGGCCGCCGGGCAGTCCGCGTACCACCCGCTGTCGTACCACCGGGGTTCCGTGTGGCCGCACGACAACGCGCTGATCACGCTGGGGCTCGCGCGGTACGGGCTGCACGACGAGGCCCGGACGGTGGCCTCCGGCATGGTGGACGCGGCGACGGCGGCGGGGCATCGGCTGCCGGAGGTGCTGGCCGGGTACGGGCGGGACACGCATCCGGAGCCGGTTCCGTATCCGCACGCGTGTGTGCGGGAGTCGCGGTCGGCGGCGGCGCCGTTGGCTCTGCTCACCGCGGTCGGCGGAGCGTGAGCGCTCCGCTGGGTGGGGTGGGGGGGGCGGCGTTGTAGTGGGGGATGGTGGGTGGGTGCGGGTTCGTCGTGGGTGCTCGGCTGCGCCTGATAGCTCGGGGGTGCGGGTGCTTCGGCGGGTGCGGGTTGTAGGGGGTTGCTCGCGCCGTTCCCCGCGCCCCTGACGGGGCGCGTGCCCGGCGGCTCGGGCGGAGTATCGGCGGAACTGGGCGGCTAGCCGCCGGACGTGTCCTGTTCGGCTTCCTCTTCTACGCCCGCGCAGTCGTACGGGTCCTTGAGCCAGCCGTCCGGCAGGACTACGCGGTTGTTGCCGGAGGTGCGGCCGCGTGGGCCGTCGGCGCCGGTCGGCCAGGGCTGGTCGAGGTCCAACTCGTCGAGGCCGGAGCGGAGTTCGGCGAGGGAGGAGGTGATGGCGAGGCGTTTGCGCATCTCGGAGCCGACCGCGAAGCCCTTGAGGTACCAGGCCACGTGCTTGCGGAAGTCGACGACACCCTTGGACTCGTCGCCGCTCCACTCGCCCAGCAGGGTGGCGTGCCGGACCATGACGTCGGCGACCTCCCGGAGCGCGGGGCGCGCGAGATCCTCCGTACGCCCCTCGAACGCGGCCACCAGGTCCGCGAACAGCCACGGCCGCCCCAGGCAGCCACGCCCGACGACCACGCCGTCGCAGCCGGTCTCGCGGACCATCCGCAGCGCGTCCTCGGCCGACCAGATGTCGCCGTTGCCGAGAACGGGGATCTCGGGGACGTGCTCCTTGAGGCGGGCGATGGCGTCCCAGTCCGCCGTGCCGCCGTAGTGCTGGGCGGCGGTGCGGCCGTGCAGGGCGATGGCGGTGACGCCCTCCTCGACGGCGATGCGCCCGGCGTCGAGGTAGGTGATGTGGTCGTCGTCGATGCCCTTGCGCATCTTCATGGTGACCGGGAGGTCGCCCGCCCCGCTCACGGCCTCGCGGAGGATCGCGCGCAGCAGGTTCCGCTTGTACGGGAGGGCCGAGCCGCCGCCCTTACGGGTCACCTTGGGGACGGGGCAGCCGAAGTTGAGGTCGATGTGGTCGGCGAGGCCCTCCTCCGCGATCATGCGGACGGCCTTGCCGACGGTCGCCGGGTCCACGCCGTACAGCTGGATCGAGCGCGGCTTCTCGGTCGCGTCGAAGCGGATCAGCTGCATGGTCTTCTCGTTGCGCTCGACCAGCGCCCGCGTGGTGATCATCTCGCTGACGAACAGGCCCTTGCCGCCGCTGAACTCCCGACACAGGGTGCGGAAGGGCGCGTTCGTGATGCCGGCCATGGGTGCCAGGACGACGGGCGGGGTGACGGTGTGCGGGCCGATCCGCAAGGGGGCCGGCGCGAGGGAGACGGGCGTGGACATTCCCCCATTGTCACGCACCCGGCCCCATGCCCGCGATTCATTAGTTAGGCGCACTATAGAGTCGGGCGTACGATGGTCCGCATGTCCGAGCTCAGCCGCCGCCACCGTCTGCTCGTGCTCGCGATCTGCTGCATCAGCCTGCTGATCGTGAGCCTGGACAACACCGTCCTGAACGTCGCCCTGCCCTCCATGCAGCGCGACCTGGACGCGAGCCTCGCGGGCCTGCAGTGGACGATCGACGCCTACACCCTGGTCCTGGCGGCCCTGCTGATGCTGGCGGGCTCCACCGCGGACCGGATCGGCCGCAAGCGGGTCTTCATGGCGGGCCTGGTCGTCTTCGCGGCCGGCTCGCTGCTGTGCTCCCTCGCGCCGAACCTGGAGTCGCTGGTCGTCTTCCGCATGGTGCAGGCTGTCGGCGGCTCGATGCTCAACCCGGTGGCCATGTCGATCATCACCAACACGTTCACGGACCCGCGCGAGCGGGCCCGGGCGATCGGCGCCTGGGGGGCGGTCGTGGGCATCTCGATGGCCGCCGGACCGATCATCGGCGGCCTCCTGGTGGAGTCGGTGGGCTGGCGCTCGATCTTCTGGATCAACCTGCCGGTCGGGCTGGCCGCGCTCCTGCTGACCTGGCGGTTCGTCCCCGAGTCCCGCGCCCCGAAGGCCCGCCGCCCCGACCCCGTCGGACAGCTCCTCGTCATCGCACTGCTCGCCTCCCTCACCTACGCGATCATCGAGGCGCCGACCGCCCCGCCCGGCGAGACCCTCGCCCTCGGCATGGTCGCCCTCGCGGCGCTGCTCGGCCTCCTGCGGTACGAACCCCGCCGCCACGAACCCCTCATCGACCTGCGCTTCTTCCGTTCGGCCCCGTTCAGCGGGGCGACGTTGATAGCGGTCAGCGCGTTCGCCGGCCTCGGCGGTTTCCTGTTCCTTTCCACGCTGTACCTGCAGAACGTGCGTGGTCTGGACGCCCTGCACGCCGGTCTGTGGATGCTGCCGATGGCCGTCCTGTGCTTCGTCTGCGCGCCCGTCGCCGGCCGGCTGGTCGGCAGCCGGGGCCCGCGGCTGCCGCTGCTGGTCGCCGGGATCGCCATGACCGCGAGCGGGGTGCTCTTCGCCGCCTTCGAGGCCGAGACCGGGAACGTCACCCTCGTCATCGGCTACGTCCTGTTCGGCCTCGGCTTCGGCTTCGTCAACGCGCCCATCACCAACACGGCCGTGTCCGGGATGCCGCGCGCCCAGGCGGGCGTCGCCGCGGCGGTCGCCTCCACCAGCCGCCAGATCGGCCAGACCCTGGGGGTCGCGGTGATCGGCGCGGTGCTGGCGGCGGGCATCGGCTCGTCCTCGTACGCCGACGCGTTCGTGTCCGCGGCCCGTCCCGCCTGGTGGATCGTCGCGGCGTGCGGCTTCGCCGTGCTGGTGCTGGGGGCCCTGACCACCGGGGTGTGGGCCCGGGAGACGGCCGACCGGACGGCCCGCCGCCTGGAGGCGGTGGAGGTCCGGGACGCGGCGGGTGTCGGGTCGTAGCCCTCGACGCCCGTCCACGGTCGCCGTCGCTGAGCGCCGGGACGGCCGGGCGGCCGCCGGTGCGAGCGGTTTCTCCGGCTTGCTCCGGGTCTGCGGCCCCGGCCGGGTCGCAGGCCGGGGCCTCGCGCGACGAAACCGGTAACGCCTGGGACAACTCCTCGTGAGATCCGCCCCGTTGATGTTGGTCTTGTCGCACACTCCTCACGGATGTGGAACGGGACCGTGCGGGTGTCGGCCGGAGGGGTCATGCGGCAGATCAACACGAGCAGGGTGAGCCGCTGGGACCAGCACGGGCGGGAGCACACCGTGCGGGTCCAGCGCACGGGGGTGCAGCGCACGATCCGCTGCGACACCTGCGGCTGGCGCAGGGGCGCGCAGTTCCTGCCGTGGCTGAAGGCGGAGGAACACCTCGCCGAGGCCCACCAGGCGACGGTGAACCCCGCGGGCTCGTGACCGCCGGGGAACCGGGCCCGGGCGGCCTCGTGACCGCCCCGGCACTTGCAGGCCCCCAGGCGGCCTCCCGACCAGCCCCCGGCCCCCTCACACCCGGACAGCCCCACGACCGCCCCCGGCACCAGGGGCCGCCCCGCGGGCTCGTGACCGTCAGCGAGCCCTCAGCCCCGCCGGTCCAGCGCCTCCGCGACCTGCTTGATCACCCTCCGCCAGTGCGCCCGTTGGCGCTCCCGCTCCTCGGGGCCCGCCATGCGCTCCTGATGGAAGACGAGCACCGACCGGCCGCCCCCGGCCGCCGACACGGCGACCTGCACGGTCGTGTCGCCGTAGGTGACGCGGATGCGGTCACCGGGCCGGTAGCCGCGCACCTCGCCCGTGGCTCCCGCGGCGGTCTCGTAGGACGCCCCGCGCTCGGGCGTGAGCCGCGCCCCGGCCCCGAGCCACAGTTCCAGCCCGCGCGGTCCACTGATGAACTCCCAGACGGCGGCGGGCGACTGGGGCAGGGTGCGGGAGACGCCGACTTCCCATCCGGCGTCCCTGGTGAGTCCGGTGGATCGCGTGGTCATGGGGTTCATCCTTTCTCGTGGACCGCTCCCGGCCGGCGTACCCGCCGCCCGGCCCCGGCCGCTCATTCGACCGGGCCCGCCCCGGAGCGGCGTACACGGTGGGCGCGGACCTTGTGACGGTTGCCGCAGTGCTCCATCGAGCACCAGCGGCGGCGGCCGGGGCGTGAGGTGTCGACGTACAGGAGGTAGCAGCGGTCGCCGGCGCACATGCGGATCCGCTGCGCGTACGGCCCGGTGAGGAGGTCGACGGCGTCCCGGGCGACCGTGGACAGCAGCTGCGGGCCGGTCGCGGGGCCGGGGGCCCAGCCCCGGGTGCCGTCCGCGCCGATGGCGGGGGCCAGCGGCGGGCGGGCGGCGGCGTCGTTGACGAGGTCGAGGTCGGCGGTGTCCGCCGGGGCTATGCCCAGCTCGGGGAGCCCGCCGCCGACGACACGGGAGACGGCCGTACGGGTCAGCGCGTCGCGCAGCCGCCGGGCGTACGCCACGTCGTCCTGCGTGACATCGAGGGCGGGGGGCGTCGGGGTGAGCCGGGACTGCTCGGCCCAGGCGACCAGGTCGCCGGGGGTCTGCAGCACCTCGTAGCGGGTCAGGGCGCCGGGGCCGCCGGTGATGAGCAGCTCCAGGCAGAGGGCGCCCGGATCGAACCGGAAGACGTTCCCGGAGTAGGACCGCAACCGGATGCCCGACACTCCCGACGCCCCCTTCGGGGCCGATGCCCTGGACGACAAACCCATGTAACCAATATAACCGGTTACATGACTGCCGCACTGAACTGGAAACTGGTCATCGACTCGCGGGACGCCCAGCCCCTGGCAGACTTCTGGGCCGCGGCGCTGGGCTACGAGGTGGAGGACCCCAGCACGCTGATCAGCCATCTCCTGGCCACCGGCGACCTGCCCGAGGCGGCCGTCGCCGAGCACGACGGCCACCACGTCTTCCGCGGCTACGCCGCCGTCCGCCACCCGGACGACCCGTACGACCCGTTCACCGGTGTCGGCAAGGGCCGCCGTCTGCTCTTCCAGGACGTCCCCGAACCCAAGTCGGGCAAGAACCGCCTCCACATCGACGTCCACGCCGGCCCGGACGGGCTGGAGGCGCTGGCCGTCCGCATGGAGACACTCGGCGCCACCCGGGTCGAGGAGTTCGACCGGGGCCCCGCCGGGCACTGGTGGGTGATGCGGGACCCGGAGGGCAACGAGTTCTGCGTGGCGTAGGCGCCGGGCCGGGCCGGCGTCAGGCCCGCAGGCCCCGCGTCACCAGCTCCACGACCGCCTCGAACTGGGCCTCGATGTCCGGCTGCCGCCAGGTGGGAGCGTACGAGGGGTCGTGGAAGCGGGCGGTGGCGTGGAACACCGCCCGGGCGGTGGCGGCGGGGTCGGTGGCGGCGAAGACGCCGGCGGCGACGCCGGACCGGACGATGTCGGCCAACTGGCCGGTCAGGTCGGCGATATGGGCGCCGACGGCCTCACCGCTCTCGTCCGCCAGCACCTGGTAGGTGGCGAACAGCTCGGGGTCGTCCCCGGCCTTGCGGCGCTTGGCCGCGAAGAGGGCGGACAGCCAGGCGCGCAGCCGGGCCTCCGGGTCGCGGTCCTCGGCGGCGACGGCGGCCAGAGTCGCCGTCGTACGGTCCAGCCAGCGCTTGGCCACCGCTTCCCGCAGCACCGCCTTCGTGCGGAAGTGGCGGTAGACGCTTCCGTGACTGACGCCGAGCGCGCGGGCCACGTCGACCACGGTGGCCTTGGCGGGCCCGTGGCGGCGCAGGACCTCCTCGGTCGCTTCGAGGATGCGCTCGGGGGTCAGGGTCTCGGAGGTCGGTGACATGGGGGAACCGTACCCGGCGGACGGATCACCGCTCGCTGTCGAGGTGTGCCATCTGGGCCGCGGGGTAGCGCTCGCCCGCCGCCGCGCCGGCCGGGACGGCGTCCTCGATCGCCGCGAGGTCGGCCGCGTCCAGCGTGACCTCCAGCGCGCCCAGCGCCTCGGCGAGCCGGTCCCGGCGGCGGGCGCCCACCAGCGGTACGACGTCCTCGCCGCGCGAGAGCACCCAGGCGATGGCGATCTGCGCGACCGACACCCCCTTCTGCTCCGCGATCTTCCGCAGCGCCTCCACCAGGTCCAGGTTGCGCAGGAGGTTCTCCCCCTGGAACCGGGGCGAGAACGCCCGGAAGTCCCCCTCCGCCAGCTGCCGGTCCCGGGTGAAGTGACCGGAGATCAGGCCGCGGGAGAGGACGCCGTACGCCGTGATCGCGATGCCCAGCTCGCGGGCGGCCGGCAGGATCTCGTCCTCGATGCCGCGCGAGATGAGGGAGTACTCGATCTGGAGGTCCGTGATCGGGGCCGTGGCGGCGGCGCGGCGGATCGTCTCCGCGCCGACCTCGCTGAGGCCGATGTGCCGGACGTACCCCTTCTCGACCAGTTCGGCGATGGCGCCCACGGTCTCCTCGATCGGCACGTCGGGGTCGACCCGGGCGATCCGGTAGACGTCGATGTGGTCCGTGCCGAGGCGCTGGAGGGAGTACGCGGCGAAGTTCCTGACCGCCGCCGGGCGGCCGTCGTACCCGGACCAGGCTCCGTCCGGGTCGCGCAGCGCCCCGAACTTGACGCTGGTCAGGGCCTGTTCGCGGTGGGCGGCGGGCGCGGTGCGCAGGGCCTCGCCGATCAGCAGTTCGTTGTGGCCCATGCCGTAGAAGTCGCCCGTGTCCAGCAGGGTCACACCGGCTTCGAGGGCCGCGTGGATCGTCGCGACGGACTCGGCCCGGTCGGCCCCGCCGTACAGCGCGGACATGCCCATGCAGCCGAGGCCGAGGGCGGAGACCTGGGGGCCGGTGGCGCCGAGGGTGCGGGGCTTCGGTGTCGTCGTCATGCGACCACGATGACATGACAGCTGACAGATTTCAATATCTGTCAGCTGTCATCTGTTACCAGACGTCCTGGACGACTTCACACTGGGCCGAGCCGGTGCGGGACGACATCGGCTGGGGACGGGGTGGAGAACACCGTCCGGGTGATGGGTGAGGTCGACGCGGACATCCTGCTCACCGTCGAGAGGGAGGACCCGCTCGCCCTGGACCGCTTCAACGCCCGGGTACTGGGCGGCGCGGCGGGGTCCGACCCGCACCCGTTCCACCATCCACGGCACCAACCCGCCGGGCACCCACGGCACCGGCGGGCGGGACGAGCAGAAGCTCGACCACCTCATGATCGGCCCGCAGCTGCGGGCGAGGGTGACGAACATGGGCGTGACCTTCAAACGCCGAGTTCCCCGGCCCCGTCAGGGGCGCGGGGAACTCCGCGACCGGTTACGACCTACGGTGAACCCGCGGCCGCTCCCTCACACGAGCGGGGCAATCGCTCAGGCGCCGACCAGCCGCCCGGCGAGGTAGCCCTCGATCTGGTCCAGCGACACCCGCTCCTGCTTCATCGAGTCCCGCTCGCGCACGGTCACCGCGTTGTCGTCGAGCGTGTCGAAGTCGACGGTCACGCAGTACGGCGTGCCGATCTCGTCCTGGCGCCGGTAGCGGCGGCCGATCGCGCCCGCGTCGTCGAAGTCGATGTTCCAGTTCTGGCGCAGCGCCGCGGCGAGCCCCTTCGCCTTCGGGGACAGTTCGGGGTTGCGGGAGAGCGGGAGCACCGCGACCTTCACCGGCGCGATGCGGTGGTCCAGGCGCAGCACGGTGCGCTTCTCCAGCTTGCCCTTGGCGTTGGGCGCCTCGTCCTCGGTGTAGGCGTCGAGCAGGAACGCCAGCATCGTGCGGCCGACACCGGCGGCCGGCTCGATGACGAACGGCGTGTACCGCTCGCTGGACTCCTGGTCGTAGTACGACAGGTCCTGGCCGGAGGCCTTGGAGTGGGCGGAGAGGTCGTAGTCGGTGCGGTTGGCGACGCCCTCCAGCTCACCCCACTCGTTGCCGCCGAACTGGAAGCGGTACTCGATGTCGGCGGTGCGCTTGGAGTAGTGGGAGAGCTTCTCGGCCGGGTGGTCGTACCAGCGCATGTTCTCCTCGCGCATGCCCAGGCCGGTGTACCAGTTCCACCGCTCCTGCATCCAGTACTCCTGCCACTTCTCGTCCTCGCCCGGCTTGACGAAGAACTCCATCTCCATCTGCTCGAACTCGCGGGTGCGGAAGATGAAGTTGCCGGGCGTGATCTCGTTACGGAAGGACTTGCCCATCTGGGCGATGCCGAACGGCGGCTTGCGGCGCGAAGTGGTCTGCACCTGGGCGAAGTTGGTGAAGATGCCCTGGGCGGTCTCGGGGCGCAGGTAGGCGACGGAGCCGGTGTCCTGGGTGGGGCCGAGGTGCGTGGAGAGCAGACCCGAGAACTGCTTGGGCTCGGTGAACTGGCCCTTGGTGCCGCAGTTGGGGCAGTTGACATCCACGAGGCCGTTCTCCGGCAGGCGGCCCTTCTTCGCCTCGTACGCCTCTTCCAGGTGGTCCGCGCGGAACCGCTTGTGGCAGGAGGTGCACTCGGTGAGCGGGTCGGAGAAGGTGGCGACGTGGCCGGAGGCGACCCAGACCTCGGGGGCCAGGATGACGGACGAGTCGATGCCGACCACGTCCTCGCGCGACGTCACCATGTAGCGCCACCACTGACGCTTGATGTTCTCCTTGAGCTCGACACCCAGCGGTCCGTAGTCCCAGGCGGCACGCTGGCCGCCGTAGATCTCGCTGCACGGGAATACGAAGCCACGGCGCTTGCTCAGGCTGACGATGGTGTCGATCTTGTCGGCGGCCACGGTGCTCTCTTCATTACGACGACGGGCGACGAAGCGATGCGCTCCTGGAGGGAAGCGAACGCGCTTCAGAGCGAATGCCTCAGGTTACCGGCGGGGGCTGCCCTCCGATCAAATCGGTTCGGAGAAGGAGACCGGAAGGAGGGGACGAGAGCCGGACAAAGGCCTTACCAAGGGCTTACCACCAGGCTTGTTGACAATCGTTTCCAGATAAGATGAAAATGACTGTCATGAACGTACGACGACGCCCGCGTCCCCTCATATCCGGGACCGCCGCGGCGGTGGCCACCGCACTCGGCCTCGCCACCCTCTCGGCATGTTCCACCGACAGCGCCGCCGCAGGCAACACGGACAAGTTCGACGTCGTCGCGTCGTTCTACCCGATGGCCTTCCTCGCCGAGCAGATCGGCGGGAAGTACGTGCACGTCACCACTCTGACCGAACCCGGCCAGGAGCCGCACGACCTGGAGATCAGCGCCAAGCAGACGGCCGCCCTCCAGGAGTCGGACGCCGTGCTCTACCTCAAGGGCCTGCAGCCCTCCGTCGACGACGCGGTCGCGCAGTCCGAGGTCGGGACGAAGATCGACGCCGCCACGCTGACCGCCATGGAGCACCACGGCAACGAGGTCGGCGGCCACTCGGCCGAGCACGACGACCACGAGAACGAGGAGCTGGAGGGCAAGGACCCCCACCTCTGGCTCGACCCCGTGAAGTACGCCGAGGTCGCCAAGGGTGTCGGCGCCGCCTTCGAGAAGGCCGACCCGGACCACGCGGACACCTACAAGACCAACACCGAGGCCCTGGTCGAGAAGCTGGGCGCGCTCGACGACCAGTTCGAGAACGGTCTGAAGAACACCGACACCAAGGTCTTCATCACCACCCACGCCGCCTTCGGCTACCTCGCCGAGCGCTACGGCCTCACCGAGGAGGCCATCTCCGGCCTCGACCCCGAGTCCGAGCCGAGTGGCGCGCGGGTCAAGGCACTTGAGACCATGGCGAAGGCCGACGGCGTGACCACCGTGTTCTACGAGACACTGGTCAGCGACAAGACCGCGAAGACCATCGCCGCCGACGCGAACCTCAGGACCGACGTCCTCGACCCGATCGAGGGCATCACCGCGAAGTCGCGCGGCAAGGACTACTTCGCGGTGCAGGAAGCCAACCTGAAGGCCCTCCGGACAGCCCTGGGGGCCACATGACCTCGTCGACCATCCGGAGGCAGCAGGCATGACCGAGCCCGTCATCTCGTTGCGCGGCGTCCGCGCCGAACTGGGCTCGCGCACGGTCCTGCGCGGCATCGACCTCACCGTCCACCGCGGTGAGGTCGTCGCGCTGCTCGGCGCCAACGGCTCCGGCAAGTCCACCGCCGTCCGCACGGTGATCGGGCAGGTACCGGTGAGCGACGGCGAGATCGAGCTGTTCGGCACCCCGCGCCGCCGCTTCCGCGACTGGCGGCGCGTCGGGTACGTACCGCAGCGCACGACCGCGGCGGGCGGTGTCCCGGCGACCGTGACGGAGATCGTGGCCTCGGGCCGGCTCTCCCGCACCCGCCTCGGCATCCTGCGCAGGGCCGACCGCGAGGCGATCGGGCGCGCCCTGGAGCTGGTCGGCATGGCGGACCGCGCCAAGGACTCGGTGAACGCCCTCTCCGGCGGCCAGCACCAGCGCGTCCTCATCGCCCGCGCCCTCGCCTGCGAACCCGAGCTGCTGATCATGGACGAGCCGATGGCGGGCGTTGACCTGGCCAGCCAGGAGGTCCTGGCCGCCACCCTGCGCGAGCAGGTCACCAAGGGCACGACGGTGCTGCTGGTCCTCCACGAACTGGGTCCGCTGGAGCCGCTGATCGACCGCGCGGTCGTCCTGCGCGACGGCTGCGTCACCCACGACGGCCCGCCCCCGGAGGCGCTCGGCCAGCACGCCCTGCCCGGCCACGACCACGTCCACCCGCACGCGGCCCCCGGCGTCGAGCCGGTCCGCACCGGCCTGCTGAGCTGAGAAGGCACCCACGATGGACATCCTCGACTACGCCTTCATGCAGCGGGCCCTGCTGGCCGCCGTCCTCGTCGGCATCACCGCCCCCGCCATCGGCATCTACCTCGTCCAGCGCCGCCAGGCCCTCATGGGCGACGGCATCGGCCATGTCGCGATGACCGGCGTCGGCCTCGGCTTCATGCTGTCCTGGTCCCCGGTCTGGACGGCGACGCTCGTGTCCGTGGCCGGTGCCGTGCTGATGGAGCTGATCCGCTGGTACGGCAGGACGCGCGGCGACATCGCGCTCGCCATGCTCTTCTACGGCGGCATGGCGGGCGGTGTGATGCTCATCAACCTCGCGCCCGGCGGCACCAACGCCAACCTGATGTCGTTCCTCTTCGGCTCGCTGTCGACCGTGTCACAGCAGGACATCACCGCGATCTGCGTCCTGGCCGCGTTCGTGATCGTGATGACGCTGGCCCTGCGGCGGCAGCTGTTCGCGGTCAGCCAGGACGAGGAGTTCGCCCGGGTCACCGGCCTGCCGGTGCGCGCGCTGAACCTGCTGACGGCGGTCACGGCGGCCGTCACCGTGACGGTCGCCATGCGCGTCGTCGGCCTGCTGCTGGTCTCCGCGCTGATGGTCGTCCCCGTCGCCGCCGCCCAGCAGCTCACCCGCAGTTTCGCGGCCACCTTCGCGGTCGCCGTCGCCATCGGGGTCTGCGTGACCATCGGCGGCACGGTCACCTCGTACTACCAGGACGTGCCGCCCGGCGCGACCATCGTGCTGCTCGCCATCGCCGCGTTCATGCTGCTCACCGCGCTGGCCACCCCGCTGTCCAGGCGGCGCGCGAAGGCCCTGGAGCCGCCGGCCGGCGACCCGGCGGAGTGCGGGATCGCGCGGACCGGCGCGGCCGAAGGGGCCGTAAGGACCAAGGACACGGTCCCGGCCAGCCGGGCCTCCGTCGAGGGGTCCACGGGCTGACCGGCGTCCGCGGCGACCCGGCCGGCGCGCGCGGGCTGGCACAATGGCCCCGCAAGACCGCTACGTGAGGAGGCAACGGTGACGACCGCCGGACCCGTACGAGGTCGTTCCACCCGGCAGCGGGCGGCCGTGGCCGCGGCTCTCGACGAGGTCGACGAGTTCCGCAGCGCGCAGGAACTCCACGACATGCTCAAGCACAAAGGCGACTCGGTCGGGCTCACCACCGTGTACCGCACGCTCCAGTCCCTCGCCGACGCGGGCGAGGTCGACGTCCTGCGCACCTCCGACGGCGAGTCGGTGTACCGCCGCTGCTCCACCGGCGAGCACCACCACCACCTCGTCTGCCGCGTCTGCGGCAAGGCCGTGGAGGTGGAGGGCCCGGCGGTCGAGAAGTGGGCCGACGCGATCGCGGCGGAACACGGCTTCGTGAACGTGGCCCACACGGTGGAGATCTTCGGCACCTGCGAGGAGTGCGCGGCGAAGATCTCGTGAGGCCGGCCGGGCCGCATCGGTGTCGTAGACGGCGCTGTGCCTCGACACCGGGCGGCAGCCGGCCCTGAAGGCGGTCTCCTTCTCGTTGCAGAGCATCCGGACCAGGTCACGCACCAGCCGCGTGGCCGTGTCCCGCATCTCCCGCATCTCCCTCTCGCCGAGGTTGCCGTACCCGATCTTCGCCATGGCGGCTTCGAGGGCGCGCACCCGGGGCCCGCACTCCCGTCCGCGTGAAGTGAGTTCGACCCTCGCTCGACGCCCTGTCCCACAGCGCGAGGATCGCGTCGCCGTCCGGGGTGTCGGTCGCCGGGCGCGAGCCGTGCCGGGAGACGTTCTCCGTGAACCACACCTCGGCCACCACCCTCGGCTACGGCACGAAGGCCCCGTACGCGCCGCGGCAGGACGCCCGCACGTACCAGAGCGCGCCCAGGGCATCATGGTGGGACCGTTCCGGCATGCGTCGGGGAGAGCCGGGGATCTCCAGCGCTGCGGGCCACAGGCCGAGCGCTCCAGGCCGAGCATCACAGCCGGGCCAGGCCTTCCCGGGCGAGGACGGCCCGCAGCCGGTCGGCGTCGGCGGGGACGCGCAGGCCGTGCTTCGGCAGCACGGTGAAGCGGGGCACCTGGGAGTGCCCGTCGAGCAGGACGAAGGTGTGCGGGGTCTCCGCGTACCGGGACACCTGTGACCAGCGGGCCACCCGCTCGGTGCCCCCGTCGTGCTCCACGGTCACGCCCCAGAGGTCCAGCACCGTGCGGTGGACGCCGAGCGGTGCCGCGCGGCGGTGGAGCCGGCGGGCCTCGACGCGTGGGAGGACCAGCAGCCCGAGGACCGGGGCGGCCGTCATCACCAGCACCTTGGGGTCGGGCACGGCGCCGAGCAGCGTCGGCACCGCCGCCAGGACCAGTCCCAGGGCGCCGGAGACGAGCAGCAGCCCCCTCCCCCACCGGCCGGCCGAGGAGGCACGGGCGGACGCGCGGACCGCCTCGCGGAAGTCCCGGGCCGTCGCCCGGTACTCCAGCTCCACGTTCTCCCCACCGGCCTCGGCCAAGGGTCAGTCCTCCGTCCGGCCCTCCATGGCGAGCAGCTCCTCGTTCGGGATCGCGCCGCCGAAGCGGCGGTCGCGGGAGGCGAACTCCAGGCAGGCCCGCCACAGGTCACGGCGGTCGAAGTCGGGCCACAGCACGTCCTGGAAGACCATCTCGGCGTAGGCGCTCTGCCAGAGCAGGTAGTTGGAGGTGCGCTGTTCCCCGCTGGGGCGCAGGAAGAGGTCGACGTCCGGCATGTCCGGGTAGTAGAGGTACTTCGCGAAGGTCTTCTCGGTGACCTTGGAGGGGTCGAGGCGGCCCGCGCGGATGTCCTCGGCGAGGGCCTGGGCCGCGTCGGCGATCTCGGCGCGGCCGCCGTAGTTCATGCAGAAGTACAGCGTCAGCCGGTCGTTGTCCTTGGTCTGCTCCTGGGCGACCTGGAGTTCCTTGGCGACCGACTTCCACAGCTTGGGCATCCGGCCCACCCAGCGGACCCGGATGCCCAGCGCGTCGAGCTGGTCGCGGGTCTTGCGGATGAAGTCGCGGTTGAAGTTCATGAGGAAGCGGACCTCGTCGGGCGAGCGCTTCCAGTTCTCGGTGGAGAAGGCGTAGAGGGAGATGTTGCGCACGCCGATCTCGACCGAGCCCTGGAGGACGTCCAGCACGCGCTCGGCGCCGACCTTGTGGCCCTCGGTGCGCGGCAGCCCGCGCTCCTTGGCCCAGCGGCCGTTGCCGTCCATGACGATCGCCACGTGCTTGGGGATCAGCTCGCCGGGGAGCTTGGGCGGGCGGGCGCCGGACGGGTGCGGCGTCGGTGCCTCGTACTCGCGGCGCTGACGCCCCAGGAACCCGCGTACCACCATGTGCTTCTCGTCTCCTCTGTGCTGCTCGACCCTGTGGTGCTCGACTGTGTGCTGCTCGACGGCTGTGCCGTGCCGGACGGCCGCGTGCCGCCTACGACTTCTCCACGTACCGCAGGGAGCGCAGGCCGCGCTCCAGGTGCCAGTGCAGATAGGCGGACACCAGCCCGCTGCCCTCCCGCACGTGCCGCGGCTCGCTCGCGTCCGCGGTCTCCCAGTCTCCCGTGAGCAGCGCGGCGAGCAGCCGCAGTGTCTGCGGTGAGGGTACGACGCTGCCGGGCATCCGGCAGTCCACGCAGACCGACCCCCCGGCGGCGACGGAGAAGAAGCGGTTCGGGCCGGGCATGCCGCACTTGGCGCAGTCGCCGAAGCTGGGGGCGTAGCCGTTGACGGCGAGCGAGCGCAGGAGGAAGGCGTCGAGGACGAGGTGCGGCGCGTGCTCGCCGCGGGCGAGGGTGCGCAGCCCGCCGACGAGCAGCAGGTACTGCTGCACGGCGGGCTCGCCCTCGTGGTCCGTGAACCGTTCGGCCGTCTCCAGCATGGCCGTCCCGGCGGTGTAGCGGGCGTAGTCGCTGACGATGCCGCCGCCGTAGGGGGCGATGGTCTCGCTCTGGGTGCACAGGGGCAGCCCGCGTCCGATCAGCTCGCTGCCCCGCGCGAAGAACTGCACGTCCACGTGCGAGAAGGGTTCGAGCCGCGCCCCGAACTTCGACTTGGTCCGCCGCACTCCCCGGGCCACCGCCCGCACCCGCCCATGCCCCCGGGTGAGCAACGTGATGATCCGGTCCGCCTCACCGAGCTTCTGGGTACGCAGCACGACCCCGTCGTCACGGAACAGACTCATCGCCCACCCCCGCAGATCCCCCGCCGGGGGCACGGGGGCCGCCCCCCGCAAGACAGCAGCACGATCCGCTCCGCCGCACCCGGCTTCCGGGTGCGCGGGACGACGGGGTCGTCGCGGAACGGACTCATGCCGCCCATTCTCACCTACGGCCACCCCTTCAAGGGACCTCGCCCCGACTGCGGGCGTTCTCGTACGCGGTCGCCGCGCGCAGCCGTTCTATGGTCGTGGCGGCCCGGACGGCGTCGGGGGCGCAGTCCCACTCCCTTCCGCCGCCGACCGGCCGCAGCTGGACGTAGGGGCCCTCGTGGCCCATGACCCGGCCGACCCTGCCCGTGCGGGTGTCGACCGCGTAGGTGCCGACCGCCGGCTTCTTCCCGTGTCCGCTCACCGCAGGGCCGCCGCCGAAATACCCGGTACCAACAGAACAATTCCTGTCTTTCCGGCTGCCCGCCGCAATTCCTCCACCGCATCCTCCGCCTCTTCGACACGCCCGCCGAGTTCCGCCCGCCGGGCCTTCTCCCACCGCCTTCACGGTGCTCCCCCACACCGTCGGATTTCACTCTTCGCATCCCTCCGGTTACCCCTGGTGCCTAAACTCGGCGGGAGTCTGTCCCGTACAACTACGGGGTGGCGCGAAAGCGTTGGGTCGGGGCCGACGGACCTGGAAGACCAGGGACGAGGCCGGACGCGGTCCTCACAGCATCGTCACAGGTGGTCCTCACATACGAGGGGAATCTC
The DNA here is from genome assembly GCF_000383595.1 of Streptomyces bottropensis ATCC 25435. Taxonomy (NCBI): domain Bacteria; kingdom Bacillati; phylum Actinomycetota; class Actinomycetes; order Kitasatosporales; family Streptomycetaceae; genus Streptomyces; species Streptomyces bottropensis. Next base: position 7,310,679 of record NZ_KB911581.1, read on the forward strand.
CGCGTTGTCCACCTAAGATTCCCTTTGGTTCCCCCGTTTTCCGACAACTCGCCGACGCATCACGTGTCATGGGAAACCACTCGGCGTACATGAGCGTCGAACACCGCGTGAGCAACCGCTGTCCCGGCGGTCCGAAAGTACGGAAGATGGGGACCCGTGGAGCTGGAATTCCGACTGCTCGGCCCGGTCGAGGCATGGCACGGTGACAGACCCCTGCGGCTGGGCGGGCCGAAGCCGCGCGCGCTGCTGGCCGTACTGCTGCTGAGGGCCGGGCAGGTGGTGCCCGCGGACGCGCTGGTGGACGTGATCTGGGGGGACGAGCCCCCGGACACCGCGCGGGCGCTGGTGCAGACGTATGTGTCGGCGCTGCGCCGGGCCCTGCCGCCCGAGGCGGCGGAGGCGATCGAGACCCGGCCCCCGGGATACGTGATGCGGCCCGGGGTCGGGCGGGTCGATCTGGCGGAGTTCGAGGCCTACACGGCGGACGCGCGGCGGGCCGCCGCCGACGGGGACCACGCGGCGGCGGCCCGGCTGCTGCGACAGGCGCTGGAGCTGTGGCACGGCCCCGCGCTCGGCGGCGTCGGGGACGCGCTGCGCGGTGAGGCCGGACGGCTGGAGGAGGCCCGGCAGGCGGCCCTGGAGGAACGGATCGCCGCCGAGCTGGAGACCGGCGGGCACGAGGCGGAGCTGGTCACGGAGCTGACCTCGCTGGTCGAGGCCCGTCCGACCCGGGAGCGGCCGCGCGGCCAGCTGATGCTGGGGCTGTACCGGCTGGGCCGGCAGGCGGACGCGCTGGCCGTCCACGCGGAGGGCCGGGCCGCGCTCGCCGAGGAACTGGGGCTCGACCCGGGCCCGGAGCTGACCAGGCTGTACGAGGCCATCCTGCGGGCCGACCCGGCCCTGCTCACCGCCACGACGGCCCCCGCCGCCCCGCGGCCCGCCGCCCCCCCCCGGCCGGTGTCGCTCCTGCCGCCCGCCATCGGGGACTTCACCGGCCGGGAGGAGGAACTGGCGGGAGTCGTCGGGGCGTTGCGGGGCGCGCGGGAGGCGATGCCGGTCGTCGTGGTGTCGGGGGCCGCCGGCGTCGGCAAGTCGGCGCTCGCCGTGCAGGCCGCGCACCGGGTGGCGGACGCCTACCCCGACGGGCAGCTCTACGCCGAACTGCACGGCTTCAGCGAGCCCGTACCGCCCGCCGAGGTGCTGGGCCGGCTGCTGCGGGCGCTCGGCGCGGACCCGCCCGAGGACATCGCCGAGCGCGGCGACCTGTTCCGCAGCCTCGTCGCCGGGCGGCGGATCCTGCTGGTCCTGGACGACGCGAACGGCGAGGCCCAGGTACGGCCGCTGCTGCCGGGCAGCGCCACCTGCGGGGTCCTGGTGACCTCACGGGCCCGGCTCGGGGGGCTCGTCGGCGCTCGGCGCACCGACCTGGACGTCCTGGACGACGCGCGCGGCCTGGAACTGCTCACCCGGGTCACCGGCCGGGAACGCACCCCGGACGACCCGCGTGAACAGGCCGCGGCGCGGCGCATCGTCGAGCTGTGCGGCGGGCTGCCGCTGGCCCTGCGGATCGCGGGGGCCCGCCTGGCGACCCGGCGCCACTGGACGCCCAGCGTGCTCGCCGAGCGCCTCGCCGACGAGCACCGCCGCCTGGACGAGCTGTCCGTGGGCGACCTGGAGGTACGGGCCGGTCTCGGCCTCAGCTACCGGGCGCTCGACGAGTGCGCCCGCCGGGTCCTGCGCCGCATCGCCACCCTCGGTTCGGCGGACGTCGCCGTGTGGACGGTGGCCGCGCTCTCCGGCATGTCCGAGGACCGGGCGGAGGAGGTCCTCGAACGCCTCCTGGACGCCCAGCTGATCAACTGCCCCGGCACCGACCAGGTCGGCCAGCCCCGCTACCGCCTGCACGACCTGGTCCGCGTCTACGCGGCCGAACGCGCGGAGACCGAGGACCCCGTGGACGACCGCACGGCGGCGGTGGGGAGGGCGCTCGGCGCGGGCCTGTGGCTGATGGACCGGGTGACGGAGAAGTCCCCTTCGGGCGCGGTGACTCTGCGACAGGGCTTCGCCCCGAAGGGGCGCGGGGCCGTGACACATACGGCTCCGCCGCGCGGGCGCGGGCAACCGCAGCGGACCGGAAGCCGCGAACCGACGAGCGCCCCCACCCCGGTGGGCGAACGGACCACCCGCCGAGCCCTGGAAGACCCCTTCGCCTGGTTCGACGCGGAGGCCGACACCCTCACCAACGCGGTCGAGCGCGCGGCGGCGCTGGGCCTGCACACCCTCGCCTGTGAAGCGGCGGCGGCCCTGTGCTCCTCCTCGTTCGCCATCAAGAACCGCTTCGACGCCTGGTGGCGCAGCCACGACGCCGCCCTCGCCGCGGCCCGCCGCGCCGAGGACCGCTCGGGCGAGGCCCTGCTGATCATCGGCCTGGGACAGCTCCGCTACGAACAGGACCGCATCGCCGAGTCCCAGGAGTACTTCCGCACCGCGGAGCGCGTCTGCACCGAACTGGGCGACGTACGCGGCCGGTCCGCCGCCCTCGCGGGCCTCGGCAGCGCCTGCCGCGAGGTCGGTGAACTGCGGGAGGCGGAACGGGCGTTGACCGACGCGGCCGAGGGCTTCCGGCGGATCGGCGACGACACCGGGGTCGGGGTCGCCTGCCGGTACGGGGGTTCCGTACGCCTTGAACTCGGCGACCAGGAGGGCGCGTTCCCGCTGCTCGACGAGTCGCTGCGGGCGTACCGGCGGCTCGGCAGCCGGCGCGGCGAGGCACTGGCGCTGCGCACGCTCAGCCTGGTGCACCGCTCGCTCGGCGCGTACGAGGAGGCCGCGCGCGTGGCCGAGCGGGCGCTGGAGATCCTGCGCGAGATCGGCGACCCGCACATGGCGGCGTACGCCCTGCGGGCCCGGGCCAAGGCGCGGCTGCGGCTGGGGCACGTGCGGGAGGCGGAGGCGGAGCTGCGCGAGATCGTGGAGGTCTGCCGGGTCCACGAGGACCGTTTCGGCGAGGCCCTGACGCTGCGCACGCTCGGCGAGTGCGCGCTGGCCGACGGGCGGCTGACGGACGCGGAGGGGCTGCTGACCGCGTCCGCCGCCCTCTGGGGCGTGCTCGCGCTGCCCCTCCCCCGGGCCCGCGCCCTGCGCAACCTGTCCGTCGTACGGGCCGCGCTCGGCGACAAGGAGGGCGCCGAGGCGCTGCGGGCCGAGGCCATGACGGTGTTCGACGCCTGCGAGGCCCGCGAACGCCACGAGCCGTGGCCGTGGGTGTGATCCGCCCGATCCGGGTCCTCGGGGTGCTCCGGGGGCTCGGGTGCTCCGCGCGTGTCCGGCGCGTTCGCGACCCTCGGCCAGGCCGAAACCCGCTTGCGGCCGACTTGCAGAGAACTTGCAGCGGAGTGCGCCATTCTCGGTGTCCTCGGGGGAACAACGGATCGGCCGGGCGACCACCGCCCGGCCGGTCGGCCCACCGGAGCGCACAGGGGACGGACCGGTGGGAACGTGACAACAGTGGGTTCGGAACAGCAGGACGGACTGGGGGAACACCCGGCTCCAGACCGCAGACCACCACTCAAGGGGGGAAGCCCCCGGGGAGGGACATCAGGGGATCAGGTCCCTCCCCGGGGTGCTGCCACACACCCCGCCGCCGCACCCCTCCCGCCCGGTGGAAGACGATCCATGGCTTCGATCATCCTCATGAGCGACCCCGAGGTCGCCGGTGTCCCGGTCCAGGAGTGCGGTGAGCCCCTCGTCGACCTGAGGGAGCTGCCCTTCGTGGTGGTCGACTCCCGCCAGGCCGACCCCGACGGGTCGTACGCGCACCTGCGCGAGGGCGTCGCCTGGCGCCTCGCCCGCGCCGCCCGGCTGCTTCCCGACGGGCTGCGGCTGCTGGTGACCGAGGGGTACCGGCCGCTCGCCCTGCAGATCGAGTACTTCGAGGCGTACGCCGCCGAACTGCGGCTCGCCCACCCGGACTGGACCGAGGAGCACCTCCACGTCCAGACCAGCCGTTCCCTCTCGCCGCCGGAGATCGGGCCGCATGTCGCGGGCGCCGCGGTCGACCTCACCCTGTGCACCGCCGCCGGGGAGGAACTCGACATGGGCACCCGTCTCGACGCGAGCCCCGAGGAGAGCGACGACGCCTGCTACACCGACGCGCCGAACATCTCCGACACCGCCCGCGGCAACCGCCGCACCCTGAGCGCGGCCCTCACCACGGCAGGGCTGGTGAACTACCCCACCGAGTGGTGGCACTGGTCGTACGGGGACCGGTACTGGGCGCTGATGACGGGCGCCTCGAACGCGCTGTACGGACCCGCGAGGACCGGCGCCTAGCCCGCCGGCCCGTGCCGGGCTCTGCCGTCCCCCCGTCCCCGCCGTCCCTACCCGTCCCATCCCTGAGGGCCGCACCCCGTCTCCCGTCGCCGCCCCGGCGGCGAACCCCGTAGCGGGGGTCGGGGGCAGCACCGCGCGGATGGGACGGGCAGGGGCGGCGGGGGCGCCGTGGTGCTGCCCGCCGCGCCCGGTCAGGCCCCGAACCGCCGTACGTACCGCCGCTGCCAGGGGGTCTCCACCGCGTGCCGGTCGTAGTGCCGGCGCACGTACGCCACGGCCTCGCCCGGCGGTACGCCGTCCAGCACCGCGAGCGCGGCCAGCGCCGTGCCGGTGCGGCCCCGGCCGCCGCCGCACGCCACCTCGACCCGCTCGGCGGCCGCCCGGTCCCAGACGTCGCGCAGCACCCGTGCCGCCTCCGCCCGGTCGGCGGGCAGCCGGAAGTCGGGCCAACGCAGCCAGCGGGCCGCCCAGGGGACCTCGGGCGGCTCCTCGCCGAGGCAGTACACGGCGTAGGTGGGCACGCTGCCGTCCGGGAGCGGACGGCGCAGCCCCCGGCCGCGCACCAGCCGCCCCGAGGGCAGCCGCAGCACACCGGGGCCGGCCGGGTCCCAGGGCTCGATCGGCTCCGCCATGGCCCTAGCCCACCCCCCGCGACGCCTGCGCGGCCCTGGTCTCGATGCCCCTGAAGTGGTCGGCCATCGCCCGGCGCGCGCCCTCGACGTCATGGGCGCGCAGGGCGGCCACGATGTCGCGGTGTCGGCGGATGGTCAGCTCGGGGGTGGGGTCGTCGGTCCAGCCGCGGGCGCCGGCGACGCGCAGGAAGACGGTCCAGAAGGCGCCGAGGAGCTGGGGGACGAGCGTGTTGCCGAGGGAGGCGTAGAGGAGTTCGTGGAAGTCGCGGTCGAGTTCGGCCACGGACCCGCCCGCCTTCCCGGCCTCCTCCATCCGGTCCACCACGGCCGCGAGGGCGTCCAGTTCGTCCCGCGTGAGGGTGCCCGCCACCCGGCGTACGAGGCCGTCCTCCAGGATCTCGCGGATCTGGAGGATCTCGGCGAGCGCGGCGGTGTCGCCGTCGGGCCGGGCGAGGGCGCGGAAGGTGAGGCCGTCGATCAGGGGGGTGAGGGAGGCCTCGCCGACATAGGTGCCGTAGCCGTGCCGGATGTCGACTATGTCGAGGGCCTGCAGGGCTTTCAGGGCCTCCCGGACGGAGTTGCGGCTGACGCCGAGGTTCTCCATCAGCTCCGTCTCGGTGGGCAGCGGCGCGCCCGCCCGGAGCCCCTGGTCGAGGATGAGCTGCATGACCTCGTGCTGGATCTGGCTGCTCACCCGCCGCTCGGGCCGGCGCCGGCCCCCGCTCTCCTGAGACATGCGCCGCATCGTACGCTCGCCGGACATCCGACGTCCCACCTCCGGACGGAAACCACGTGGACTGACCAGGGGAACGCCAGGTTAACGTCCAGTGGCGACCATGGGACACCTCCCCCTGACGGCCCCTCAACAGTCCTTATTTCATAGCGGCGTTGATCCGTCATTGGTCGCACCTCTGGCACGTACGCCATTCGTGTGCGATCGCTTGACCGCCCCTGCGGGTGCTCCTAAGGTCACGCTGCCCCCTGTAGGACGTAGGACGTCGTATCTCCCGCCCTGGAGGACTTGTGCGCGACGTGATCCGTGACGCCCCGGCGCCGACCCGCCGGGCGCTCCTGAAGTACTCCGGCGCGCTGGGCGCGGCGGCCGCCGTCTCCTCGTCGCTGGCCGCCTGTTCGGCCGGGCCGGAGTCCACCAACGACACCGGTGACGGTGGGAGCGGCGGGAACGGCACCCTGACCGCCGTCATCGGCTACGGCAACGACGGCAGCTGGGACCCGACACAGACCGCGTCGGCCTTCTGCATGGCCGCGAACAACCACATCTACGAGGGGCTCCTCGACACGGACCCCCTCTCGCGCGAGCCGTACCCGGCGCTCGCCACGGCGGTGCCGACCGACACCGGCGCCACGTCCTGGACGTTCGAGCTGCGGCCCGGCGCCACCTTCCACGACGGCCGGCCGGTCACCGCCGACGACGTCGTCTTCGTGTACGAGCGCATCCTCGACCCCGGCACCCAGACACTCGCCAAGGGCTTCTTCGCGAGCTGGCTGAAGGAGGTCCGGAAGATCGACGCGCGCAACGTCGAGCTGGTGCTCAAGTTCCCCTTCCCCGACGGGGTCTCCCGGCTGACGCTGGCGAAGATCATGCCGAAGCACGTCTACTCCCGGCCCGGTGCCTGGGAGGACGCCATCAGGGGCAAGGCGATCGGTTCGGGGCCGTACCGGCAGACCGCGCACCACCCGAAGTCCAACACCACCTTCGAGGCGTACGCCGACTACAACGGGCCCCGCCCGGCGGCCTTCAGGAAGATGAACTGGCTGACCATCGTGGACGCGGCCCCGCGCGTCGCGAAGATCTCCGGCGCGAGCGCGGGCGCGCAGATCGCCGACAACATCCCGTACGCCAACATCGGGCAGCTGGAGAAGGGCGGCATGTCCGTCCAGGGCGGCTCCGGGATGAACAACCTCTTCCTGCTGTTCGACACCCGGCGCAAGCCCTTCGACGACGTGCGCGTGCGGCAGGCGCTGCACTACGCGATCGACCGCGACAAGATGATCGAGGTCGCGCTGAAGGGCCACGGAAGGGCGGCGAGCTCCTTCCTGAACGAACAGAACCCGAGCTACCGGCCGGCGAAGAACGTGTACGCGTACGACCCCGACCGGGCGAAGGCGCTGCTGGCGGAGGCCGGGGTGAAGAACCTGCGGATCGAGATCCTCGCGGTGAACGTCAGCTGGATCGTGGACTGTCTGCCGACGGTCAAGGCCTCCTGGGACGCGATCGGGGTCGGGACGACGCTGTCGCCGCAGGAGACCACCGCCGTCTTCACGAAGCTGGACCAGGGGCGGGACTACCAGGTGGTCGCCGCCGCCTCCAATCCCAACCAGTTCGGGCTCGACGCGGATCTGATCATGCACTACAACTACGGGCCGCAGAACCTGTGGATGCGGTACGCGCGGTGGGCCGACCATGCCGTGGCCAGGAAGCTGTTCCGGGACATGGACCGGGCGACCCGGGAACCGGACGCCGAGAAGAAGAAGGCGATGATCCAGGACTACATCGACATCGTCGCCGAGCAGGCCGTGCTCTATCCGGTCGTGCACAACGAGCTGATGACGGCGTGGAATCCGAAGCGGCTGTCGGGGATAAGGGCACAGCCCTATCCGGGGATCAACCTGCTCCAGGCCAAGTGGGTCTAGCGTGGTCGCCGTCCTGCGCGTTCTGCTGCGGCGGATCGCTCTGCTCGTTCCGCTGCTGCTCGGAATCGTGCTGTTCGTGTTCGTCGTCATGAGGTTCTCGGACGTCGATCCGGCGTCCGCGTTCTTCCAGGGGGCGAACCCCACACCGGAGCAGCTGCGCGAGTTCCGGGAGGACAACGGTCTGCTGGACCCCCTGCCCGTGCGCTACGTCGGCTTCGTCGGCGATCTGCTGCACGGGGACATGGGGATCAGCGCGCTCACCCGGGCGCCCGTCGTCGATCAGGTCATGACCGCGCTGCCGCTCACCCTCCAGCTGACCTTCCTGGGGCTCGGCATCGCGGTCGTACTGGCCCTGCTCGGCGGGGTCACCGCGGCGATCCACCGGGACCGGCTGCCGGACCAGATCATCCGGGTGGTGTCGCTGACCGGGGTCGCGGCGCCGGGATTCTGGCTGGCGCTGCTGATGATCCAGTACCTGGCGGTGGACCTCGGCTGGTTCCCGACCGGCGGGTACGTCAATCCGGCGGACTCCTTCACCGGCTGGCTGCGGACGATGACACTGCCGGCGTTCGCACTGTCGCTGCCGGTGGCGGCGCAGCTCACCCGGATCGTGCGGACGGCGATGGTGGAGGAGCTGGACAAGGACTACGTACGGACGGCGATCGGGAGCGGACTGCCACCCCGGGTCGTGGTGGGCCGGAACGTGCTCCGGAACGCGCTGATCAACCCCCTGACCGTGCTCGGGCTGCGCGTCGGCTATCTGCTCGGCGGCGCGGTCGTCATCGAGACGATCTTCTCCCTCCCCGGGATGGGCAAGCTGATGATCGACGCCGTGAAGAACGGCGATCCGGCGGTCGTCCAAGGTGTCGTACTGACCACGGCCGCGGGCTTCGTGGTCGTGAACCTCGTCATCGACGTCCTCCATCTGCTGGTGAACCCGCGGCTCAGGGACGCGACGTGACGACGACAGAGGGATGCCGATGTTCGGCCTGATCGTGACCACGCGCAAACGCCTGACGGACGCCCTGTCCCGGCCCGGCGTGCGGACGCGCTCCTGGCGGCGGCTGCCGCCGCTCTCCCGGATCGCGGTCTGCTTCCTGGCGGTCGTGGTCCTCACCGCACTCCTCGCCCCCCTCCTCGCCCCGCACGACCCGCTGGACCAGCGGGCCCTGACGGGCGGCACCGGAGCGCCCTCGGCCGACCACTGGATGGGGCAGGACAGCCTCGGCCGGGACATCCTGAGCCGGCTGATGTACGGGGCACGCTGGTCGCTGGCGATCGGGCTCGGCGCCACCGCGCTGGCCCTGGTCGTGGGGGCGGTCGTCGGCGCCGTCGCCGCGACCTCGCGCAAGGCGGTCGACGAGGCGCTGATGCGGTGCCTGGACGTCGTCATGGCGTTCCCCGGCATCGCGCTCGCCGCCGTGCTCGTGGCCGTCTTCGGCGGTGGGATCACCGTCCTGATCTGCGCGATCGCCTTCCTGTTCACCCCGCCGGTCGCCAGGGTGGTCCGGGCCAACGTCCTGGACCAGTACGGCGAGGACTACGTGACCGCCGAGCGGGTGATAGGGGCCCGCACCCCGCACATCGTGCTCCGGCACGTGGCGGTCAACTGCGCCGCCCCGGTGCTCGTGTTCTGCACGGTCCAGGTCGCCGAGGCCGTCGTCTTCGAGGCGTCGCTGTCCTTCATCGGCGCGGGCGTACGGCCGCCGGACCCGTCCTGGGGCAGCGTCATCGCCGACGGCAAGAACATGGTGCTGACCGGCGGCTGGTGGGCGACCGTGTTCCCCGGCCTGCTGATGCTGCTCACGGTCCTCTGCCTCAACATCCTCTCCGAGGGCGTCTCCGACGCGTGGGCGGCGCCGGTCGCGCGGGAGGAGGAACCGGGGGAGCCGCGGGAGGGAGAGGACCGGTGGGGGGCCGAGGGCCGGCGCGAGGCCGAGGCTCCGCGGGAGTTCTCCGTGCCGGGCGGCGGAGGTGAGGCCGACGAGTTGCCCGGGCTGGCCGAGGCGGCCGAGCGGCTGCGGGCCCGGGCCCGCCCGCTGCCCGAGGGGCCGCCGGTGCTGTCCGTGGAGGACCTCGCGATCGGCTTCGACGGCCGCCATCGGGGCGTGGACATCGTCGACGGCATCAGCTTCGAGGTCCGCCCCGGTGAGGTCCTGGGCCTGGTCGGCGAGTCGGGCTGCGGCAAGTCGCTGACCGCGCTGACGGTGATGGGCCTGGAACCGAAGGGTGCCCGGGTGCGCGGCCGGGTCCGGTTCGGCCGACGGCAGCTGGTGGGCGAGCCGATGCGCGTGCGGCGCCGCCTGCTCGGCCACGAGATGGCGATGATCTACCAGGACGCCCTGTCCTCCCTGAACCCGGCGATGACGATCCGCGCCCAGCTGGGTCAGGTCGTGCGCCGGGGCGGCCGGCGCCCCGCGCCCGAGCTGCTGCGCATGGTGGGCCTCGACCCCGGCCGCACCCTCACCAGTTACCCGCACGAACTCTCCGGCGGCCAGCGCCAGCGCGTCCTCATCGCGATGGCCCTGTCCCGTGACCCCAGCCTGATCGTGGCCGACGAGCCGACGACCGCCCTCGACGTGACGGTCCAGGCCCAGATCGTCGCGCTGCTGCTGCGGCTGCGCGAGGAGCTGGGCTTCGCCCTGGTCCTCGTCTCCCACGACCTCGCCCTGGTCGCGGACGTCACCGACCGGGTGGCGGTGATGTACGGCGGCCGGATCGTCGAGACGGGCGTGACGGCCGACCTGGTGGAGCGGCCCGCCCACCCCTACACGCGCGGCCTGCTGGGCAGTGTGCTGTCCCTGGAGTCGGCGGCCGAGCGGATGACCCAGATCAGGGGGGTCGTCCCCTCCCCCGCCGGCTTCCCGGCGGGCTGCCGCTTCGCCGACCGCTGCCCCCGCGCGAGCGAGGTCTGCCGGACGACGGCCCCGGCCCCGCGCGGCCCCCGTACGCACACGGCGGCCTGCCACCACCCGGTGGTGGATCTCCCGGACGACGCGGAGGTGGCCCGGTGAACGCGCTCGTGGAGGTCTCCGGCGCCCATGTCGTCCACCGGGCGCGCGGCGGCGGGGTGTTCGGCCGGGACCGGGTGTACGCGCTGACCGGCGCCGACCTGGTGATCGCGCCCGGTGAGACCGTGGGCGTGGTGGGCGAGTCGGGGTGCGGCAAGTCGACGCTGGCGAAGGTGCTGGTGGGCGTGGACCGGCCGACGGCGGGATCGGTCGCCTTCCGGGGCCGGGACCTGTGGTCCATGTCCCCGGCCGAGCGCCGTACGGCCGTCGGCCGGGGCACGGGCATGATCTTCCAGGATCCCTCGACGGCCCTGAACCGCCGACTGACGATCCGCCGGATCCTGCGCGACCCGCTCGACGTCCACCGGCACGGCACCCCGGCCGAACGGGAGAACCGGGTAAGGGAGTTGATGTCCCTGGTCGGTCTGCCCCCGGCGCTCGCGGACGCGCTGCCCGGCCGGCTCTCCGGGGGCCAGCGGCAACGCGTGGCGATCGCGCGGGCGTTGGCGCTCGACCCCGAGCTGGTGGTGGCGGACGAGCCGACGAGCGCACTGGACGTCTCGGTGCGCGCCCAGATCCTCAACCTCCTGCTCGACCTGAAAGAACGCCTCGGCCTGGCGCTGGTGTTCGTCTCGCACGACATCCAGACGGTACGGAGGATGAGCGACCGTGTGATCACCATGTATCTGGGCCGGATCGTGGAGGAGACCCCGGCGGCCCTGGTCACCGAGCGCGCCCGGCACCCGTACACCCGCGCGCTGTTCTCGGCCACCCCCGGGCTGCTCGCCCCGATCGACCCGATCCCGCTGGCGGGCCCCGTCCCCTCGGCCACCCGGCCGCCGAGCGGCTGCCCGTTCCGTACGCGCTGCTGGAAGGCGGACGAGGTGTGCGCGCAGATCGTGCCGGACTTCTCGGCCGCGTCGGCCCCCGGGCACCGCTTCCGCTGCCACCATCCTGTGCAGGAGCAGGAGTCGACGCGTGATCTGGTCGCCCAGGCGGAGGCCGCGCCCGCGTCGCACTCCCCACGCGCTGTAGAGGACCGAGGGAGCCGACCATGACCGTCCCCGCCCCGCTGACCGGTGTCGTCCCGCCCGTCTGCACCCCCCTGACACCCGACCGCGAGGTGGACGTCCCCTCGCTCGTGCGGCTCGTGGACCATCTGGTGGCGGGCGGTGTGGACGCGCTGTTCGTGCTCGGCTCGTCGTCGGAGGCGGCGTATCTGACGGACGCGCAGCGGCGGCGGGTCGTGGAGTCGGTCGTCGGGCACGTCGGCGGTCAACTGCCCGTGCTCGCCGGGGTGATCGACATGACCACGCCCCGCGTCCTGGACCACGTCCGCGCCGTGACCGCCGCCGGGGCCGAGGCCGTCGTGGCCACGGCCCCCTTCTACGCCCGCACCCACCCGGTGGAGATCGCCCGCCACTTCCGGCTGCTCGCCGCCGGTTCCCCCGTCCCCGTCCTCGCCTACGACATCCCGGCCGCCGTGCACACCAAGCTGCCCGCCGACGTGGTCCTGGAACTGGCGGCGGAGGGGGCGATCGCCGGCCTCAAGGACTCCAGCGGCGACCTGGCCGCCTTCCGCGCGGTCGTCACGGGCGCCCGTGCGAACCCCGCCCTGAGCGGCTTCAGCGTCCTCACCGGCTCCGAACTGCTCGTCGACTCCGCCCTCGCCCTCGGCGCGCACGGCGCGGTGCCGGGGCTGGCGAACGTCGACCCCGCCGGGTACGTCCGTCTCGACCGCCTCTGCCGCGCCGGCGACGGGGACCGGGCCCGCGCCGAACAGGAACGCCTGTGCGCCCTCTTCGGCCTGACCGGCGTCGGCGCCCCGTCCCGCATGGGGGCCGGCTCCTCCGCGCTCGGCGCCTTCAAGGCGGCCCTCCACCTGCGCGGTGTCATCGCCTGCCCGGCCACGGCGGAACCGCAGATCCCGCTGTCGGAGGCGGAGGTCGAGCGGATCGGCAAGTACCTGGCGGCCGCGGGGCTGTTGTAGGCCCGCGCGGGCCGCGGACGGCTACGACGGCGTGCGCGCCGCCGCCAGCAGACGGGTCACGTCGTCCGAGCAGATCGTCAGGGCCGCCCCGACCGTGGCGAGCGCGTCCCGCTCGGCCGGGGTGTAGGGGCCGTCCGCCAGGGCGATCCGGGCGCCCTGGAGGAGGATCGCCTCACGGCCGGTGGCGGCGAGGTGGGGGGCGAGCGGGTCGAGGGCCTCGTGGAGCTCTATGGCGAGGCCGGGGCCGCAGGGTTCGCCGTGGACGCGGCCGGTGTCGGCGGCCAGTGCCTGGACCAGGGCGGCGAGCTGGTCCTCGGTGCAGTCGTCGAAGCCGGCGGAGCGGACGGCGGAGGCGGCCACCGACAGGGAGGCGCGGGAGCCGCTGCCGTCGGCCGCGAGGACCGCCAGGGCGACCGTGTGGACGGCGTCGCGGAGCATCGCGGAGAAGCGGGTGGTGGTCGGGTGGTCGAGGACGTCGATGGCGTAGTGGTGGCGGCAGGCCGCGCACTCCACCACGGGGCCCGTCTCGCCGCGCGGCAGGACCGGGACGCCCAGGAAGGTGAAGCGGCGGCGGCCGGTGAGGCGCTGGTAGTTGCGGTCGCCCCCGCAGCCCGGACAGAAGAACTCGCCGTCACCGACGCCCGTCCACGCGATCCGCGTCCCCATCACCCGCGACAGGCCGGTGGCACGGCTGGTGCACCCCACGCCGGCGAGCGCGGCGGCATCGCCGATCGGGTCCCGTCCTGGCAGCACGTGGCACCTCCGTAACTCCCCCACACGGCCCCTTGGGCGCGGGAAGTGCCCCCTCGGCAACATTGCCGCGCTTGGTGATGTTAGCCACATCCGTGAGGCGCAGTCAGTACTCCGGACGAGGCCTTCCCGCGACCTGCACAGGGTTTGGCCGGTAAACGACGGGGCCCCGCCCGCCGGAATCCGGCGAACGGGGCTTTCGAACCGCCGGTCGGGCTGGTCAGCGGGCCGCGCGGTTGACGGCGGAGACGACCGCCTTCAGCGACGCACGCGTCGTGTTCGCGTCGATACCGATGCCCCACAGGACCTTGTCCTCGATGGCGACCTCGATGTACGAGGCGGCCTGCGCGGAGGCGCCCTCGCTCATCGTGTGCTCCTGGTAGTCCAGCAGTCGCGCGTCGATGCCGATGCCCTGCAGCGCGTGGAAGAACGCCGAGATCGGGCCGTTGCCGGTGCCCACCAGAGTGGTCTCCGTGCCGTCCACCACGGCCTCCACGGTCAGCGTGTCCACGCCGTCCTTGTCGGTGGTCGACTGGTTGTTGCGGACCTGGACCCGGCCCCAGGGGTTCTCGGGGTTCGGCAGGTACTCGTCCTGGAAGACCGCCCAGATGTCGGAGCCGGTGACCTCGCCGCCCTCGGCGTCGGTCTTGGCCTGGATGAGCTTCGAGAACTCGATCTGCATCCGGCGCGGCAGGTCCAGCTTGTGGTCGTTCTTCAGGACGTAGGCGACACCGCCCTTGCCGGACTGCGAGTTGACCCGGATGACGGCCTCGTAGGAACGGCCGACGTCCTTGGGGTCGATCGGCAGGTACGGGACCGCCCACTCGATGTCGTCGACGGTGACGCCCTTGGCCTTGGCGTCGGCCTCCATGGCGTCGAAGCCCTTCTTGATGGCGTCCTGGTGGGAGCCGGAGAAGGACGTGTAGACCAGGTCGCCCACGTACGGGTGGCGCGGGTGGACCTCCATCTGGTTGCAGTACTCCCACGTGCGACGGATCTCGTCGATGTCGGAGAAGTCGATCTGCGGGTCGACGCCCTGCGAGAACAGGTTCATGCCCAGGGTGACCAGGTCGACGTTGCCGGTGCGCTCGCCCTGGCCGAACAGACAGCCCTCGACGCGGTCGGCGCCGGCCATCAGGGCCAGTTCGGCGGCGGCGACGGCCGTACCACGGTCGTTGTGCGGGTGGACGGAGATGACGACGTGCTCGCGGCGGGAGATGTTGCGGCTCATCCACTCGAAGCGGTCCGCGTGCGTCGACGGGGTCGAACGCTCCACCGTGGCGGGCAGGTTGAGGATGATCTCGCGGCCCGGACCGGGCTGGTAGACGTCCATCACCGCCTCGCAGACCTCCAGGGCGAAGTCCAGCTCGGTGTCGGTGAAGATCTCCGGGCTGTACTGGTAGCCGAACTCGGTCTCGGGGCCCAGCAGTTTCTCCGCGTACTCCATCACCAGGCGCGTACCGTCCACGGCGATCTGCTTGATCTCGTCCTTGGAGCCCCGGAAGACGACCCGCCGGAAGACGGGCGCGGTGGCGTTGTACAGGTGGACGGTCGCCCGCTTGGCGCCCTTCAGCGACTCCACGGTCCGCTCGATCAGGTCCTCGCGGGCCTGGGTCAGTACGGAGATGGTGACGTCGTCCGGGACGGCCCCCGGCTCCTCGATGATCGACCGTACGAAGTCGAAGTCCGTCTGGCCGGAGGCGGGGAAGCCGACCTCGATCTCCTTGTAGCCCATCTTGACCAGCTGGTCGAACATCCGGCGCTTGCGCTCGGGCGACATCGGGTCGATCAGGGACTGGTTGCCGTCGCGCAGATCGGTGGAGAGCCAGCGGGGGGCGACGGTGATCCGGTTGTTCGGCCACGTGCGGCCGGGGATGTCGACCTGCTCGTACTGCCCGTACTTGTGGATCGGCATGGACGTGGGCTGCTGGCGGTTCGCCATGATGCGTGGGCTCCTCGATGGTCCGGAAAGGACGGCCGACGCAACGCCAGAGCACCGCGGGGAGGGGGTCGGCCTCGACTACAGGCCCTCGCCGCGGCAGCTAAGGAGAAGCAGCCCGAAACGCATGATGCGGAGCAGCCTAGCCGAGCCCTCCCTGCCGCGCGGGGTCGTATCAGTATGCGGGACCGAGGAACCGATCCGGACAAAAGGTGCGCAAGGCCACATCGGACCCCCCTCCAGGGCGCGGGGAACCGCGACGAGAACCCCCGCGAACGGAACCCCCGCCCTCGACCCTCAGTAACACGGCGGTGACGATTCGCAACCCATACGGCGACATTTCACCAATCATGGTTGCCCCTAGTGACATACCTCTAACGGAGTGCGATCGTGCGGAACATGACGACCAACGGGGGCCACGAGCCCGTCTTCTGCACCGTCGTACCACCCCACGTCCTCGACAAGCTCACCCGCGCCGAGGACCCCGCACTCGCCGACGCCGCGCGCAGGACCCTGGAGCGCGACGCCTTCGAGCGCACCCACCGCCGTCTGACCACGGTCATCGGCGCCCCGAGCATCGCCGCGCCCGCCGGGGCCGAGACGGGCCGGCCGCACCGCACGATCCACGACGCCCGCCACGGCACGGACCTGCCCGGCAGGAAGGTGCGCGGCGAGGGCGACGAGCCCGGCAAGGACGCCACGGTCAACCGGGCGTACGCCGGCCTCGGTGCCACGTACGAGCTGTTCTGGCAGTCCTTCGCGCGCGACTCGATCGACGGCAACGGGCTGCCGCTGGACGCGACCGTGCACTACGACCGCGACTACAACAACGCCTTCTGGAACGGCGAGCAGATGGTGTTCGGCGACGGCGACGGCGAGATCTTCCTCGACTTCACCATCCCGATCGACGTCATCGGCCACGAACTGAGCCACGGCGTCACGCAGTACACGGCGAACCTGACCTACTTCGGGCAGCCGGGCGCGCTCAACGAGTCCATGTCGGACGTCTTCGGCGCCCTCATCAAGCAGTACACGCTCGGCCAGACCGCAGCCGAGGCGGACTGGCTGATCGGCGCGGGCCTGCTCGCCCCACGCGTCACGGGCACCGCCCTGCGCTCGATGAAGGCCCCGGGCACGGCGTACGACGACGACGTCCTCGGCAAGGACCCGCAGCCGGCGACCATGGACGACTACGTCCGCACGGGCCGCGACAACGGCGGTGTCCACATCAACTCGGGCATCCCCAACCACGCGTTCTACCTCGTGGCCACCGCGCTCGGCGGCCAGGCCTGGGAGCGCGCCGGACAGATCTGGTACGACGTCCTCACCGGCGGCGAGCTGAGCAAGCAGGCCCTCTTCGTCGACTTCGCCACGCTCACGGTGAAGGCCGCGAAGGACCGCTACGGGCAGGGCGACGAGCTGACGGCGGTGCTGAAGGCCTGGGAGCAGGTGGGCGTGCGGACGCTGTGAGGACGGGGATCGGGGGGCTCGGTGCATCGGGGAACCCGGTGCACCGCAGGACGCGGTGCTGCGGTCCGGTCCCGATCCGTACTAGACATGACCCATGCGTATCGAAGTGCGGCGCACGGGCGGTTTCGCGGGCATCGAGCGGCACGCGGTGGTGGACACCGCCGGACGGCCCGATGCGGAGGAGTGGCGGGCCCTGGCCGAGTGCGCGCTCGCGGCCGACCGGGGCTCGCCGCCGTTCGGGGTGCCGGACGGCTTCCGTTACGAGATCACGGTGGACGGAAGGACGGCGTACTGCGCGGACCCCGGGCTGACACAGGAGCAGCGGGAGCTGATCAGGAGGGTGCTCAAGGAGGGTGCGTGAGCAGCCCGGGAGGGGCACCGAGGGCGCGT
Organism: Streptomyces bottropensis ATCC 25435; assembly: GCF_000383595.1. NCBI lineage: Bacteria > Bacillati > Actinomycetota > Actinomycetes > Kitasatosporales > Streptomycetaceae > Streptomyces > Streptomyces bottropensis. Next base: position 7,327,848 of record NZ_KB911581.1, read on the forward strand.
AACGGGCACTTCACCCTCGGGCGTTGACTTCCGTTACCAGTGGTACGGATGATCCGCCCATGGCGACGAACCCGACGAACCCGATACCCCAGTTCCCCGCGGACTTCCTGTGGGGCGTCTCGACCTCCGCGCACCAGATCGAGGGGGCCGCGGCCGAGCGCGAGCCGTCCGTGTGGGACGCCTTCACGGCCGAGGCGGGGCACGTCAAGGACGGCTCGACGGCGGAGGTGGCCTGCGACCACTTCCATCGGTACCCGCAGGACGTGGCCCTCCTGCGCGACCTGGGCGTGGGCGCGTACCGCTTCTCGGTCTCCTGGACCCGGGTGAACTCCCCCGGCGGCCTGGACTTCTACGACCGCCTGGTGGACGAGCTGGCCGGCGCGGGTGTGCGGCCGGTGCCCACCCTCTTCCACTGGGACCTGCCCTCGTCGCTGGAGGAGGCGGGCGGCTGGCTGAACCGGGACACCGCCGAGCGGTTCGCCGAGTACGCCTCGGTCGTGGCCGCCCGGCTCGGCGACCGCGTCACCAAGTGGATCACCATCAACGAGCCCGCCGAACACACCCTGCTGGGCCATGCCCTCGGTACCCACGCGCCGGGCAAGCAGCTGATGTTCGACGCGCTCCCGGCCGCCCACCACCAACTGCTGGGCCACGGCCTGGCCGTACGGGCCCTGCGCGCGGCCGGTGTCACGGACATCGGCATCGCCAACTCGCACGGGCCGACGTGGGCGGCCTCGCAGGAGCAGGCGGACATCGAGGCGGCGGGCTTCTACGACCTGCTCCTCAACCGCCTCTTCGCCGAGCCGATCATTCTCGGTGAATACCCGGAGGGGATCGGGGAGTTGATGCCGGGCACGGACGTCTCGGCCGACCTGAAGGTCATCTCCGAGCCCCTGGACTGGTACGGCGTCAACTACTACGCACCGACGCGGGTCGGGGCGCCCGAGGGCGCGGACATCGAGTTCGGCGGCATCACGATTCCGGCCGAACTCCCGTTCACCGTCAAGGAGATCGAGGGCGCCCCGACGACCGACTTCGGCTGGCCGGTCGTCCCCGGGGGCCTCACCGAACTCCTCACCACCTTCCGCGAGCGCTACGGCGACCGGCTGCCCCCGGTCGTCATCACCGAGAACGGCTGCTCCTACGAGGGCGTCGACGACCAGGAGCGCATCGCCTACCTCGACGGCCATGTGCGCGCGCTGCACGAGGCGACCGAGGCGGGCGTCGACGTCCGCGGCTACTTCGTGTGGTCCCTGCTCGACAACTTCGAGTGGGCCGAGGGATACGCGCGCCGGTTCGGCCTGGTCCACGTGGACTTCGAGACGCTGGAGCGGACCCCGAAGGCCTCGTACGCCTGGTACCGGGACCTGCTGCGGGCCCAGGGCGGAAGGTGACCACGACACGGCCGGCGGACGCCCTCGCCGAGCCCGTCGAAGGGGTCGGCGGCGGCTGGACGTCCGCCCTGGCGCTGGCCAACGGGGCGATCTGGGTGGGCTGGTACGGCCCGCTGCAGATCCTGCTGGCCTCCCAGGCGGAGGAGTTCGCGCCCGGCGCGGGCATGTCGAAGGAGTCCATGCTGGCGTGGGTGACCGGCGCCGGGGCGGTCGTCTCGCTGCTGGCCACCCCGCTGTTCGGGGCGCTGTCGGACCGGACGACGTCCCGCTGGGGCCGCCGTACGCCCTGGATCGTCGTGGGGTCGGCGGGCGGGGCGGTGTCGCTGCTGCTGCTCGCGGGCGCGGGCGGACTGTGGACCGTGGCGGCCGGCTGGTGTCTGGTGCAGCTGACCCTGAACGCGTCCTGGGCGGCGGTCACGGCGGCGGTCCCGGACCGGGTGCCCCGGCTCCAACGAGGCGCGGTGGGCGGCTGGTTGGGGGCGGCGCAGATCCTCGGCGTGGTCGGCGGCACCGGGCTGGCGACGCTGGGCGGGGGTGTCGGCGCGGGGTACGCGGCGTGCGCGGTGTTCACCCTGGTGGGCGTGTTGCCGTACGTGCTGGGGCACCGGGATCCGCGGTTGCCGGCGTCGGTCCTCCCGCCGTGGTCGTGGCGGGGGTTCCTGGGCGGCTTCTGGCTGAGCCCGCGGCGCCACCCGGACTTCGCGTGGGCGTGGCTGACGCGCTTCCTGATCAATCTGAGCAACAGCATCGGCCTGCTCTACCTGCTGTTCTACCTGCGGGACCGCGTCGGGTATCCCGACCCGGAGAAGGGGGTGCTGATCCTCACGGTGGTGAACGCCTCGACGCTGCTGGCGACGGTGGTGGTCTCCGGGGTGTGGTCGGACCGGGTCGGGCGGCGCAAGCCGTTCGTGTACTGGTCGGGGATGGTGATGGCGGCCGCGACCGGCGTCATCGCCCTGTGGCCGACCTGGCCCGGCACGATCGTCGCCTCGGCACTCCTCGGCCTGGGCTTCGGGGTGTTCACCTCGGTCGACTTCGCCCTCATGACCGACGTCCTGCCGAAGGCCCTCGACCGGGGCAAGGACCTGGGCGTCATCAACGTGGCCAACTCCCTGCCCCAGGTGGCCGCCCCGGTCCTGGCCGCGCCGATCGTGACCTATCTGGGCGGCTACCGGGCGCTGTATCTGGTGGCGGCGGTGATCGGGCTGGCGGGGGCGGTGTTCGTGGGGCGGATCCGCTCGGTGGAGTAGACCCCGCGCGGGGGCGGCGCGGTGCATCGGCGGGCGGGGTAAGGCAGTTCACGGGCGGCGTGCGGTGGATCACGCGGGCGAGTGCGCCAGATCACGCGAGGCACAGGCCGTTCACAGACAACGGATCGGCCACTCCGTACGTCTTCCGTGCTGACCACGCTCGCCGCCGAAGGGACGCTCCGTGCCTACGCGTTCAACCAGACCATTCCGAACCCGCCCCGCACGGCAGGCGATAGCCGTGCTGGCGGTGTCCGGCACGCTGCTCGCGACGCCCTCGCTGGCGGCGCCCTCGGCGTTCGCGGCCGGGGCGCCCCCGACCGATCTGCGCGTGGACACGAACCGGGACGGCACGGTCGACGTCACCGGCACCACCGACACCGCCGGCGAGAACGGCTGGACCGTCGCCCGGGGCGCGCTGATGCTGCCCAACATCGACGACGACACCAAGCGCTGCCCGGTGACCGGCCCGAAGGGCAAGCCCCTCTCGGACGCCAAGCTGGCCGCCTGCAACGACGCCTCCGACACGAAGGTGAACGGCACGGCCGACGCCGCCGACCTGGCCCGGGTGCGGTCCGTACCGATGGCGAGCGTCCCCGCCGGGGCGCAGGGCAGCGTGAAGATCACGGCGGGCGCCCAGCAGACCCGGGTCTTCGTCAAGCGGGGCACGAAGTGGGAGCTCGTCACGGACAGGACCCGGCTCTCGCGGGCCGAGCTGAAGGCGGGCGTCGAGTTCGGCGTCGAGGCCCGTGACGTGATCCGGGACGCCGCGAAGTGGGACGGCACGGCCCGGGTCCGACTGACCGTGAAGTCCTCCAAGGGCACCACCGCGGACTCCGTCACCCTGCGCGTGGCCCCGCTGCTGACCCACCACCACCTGCAGAACGCCCAGCAGATGCTGGTCACCAAGATCTCCGGCGGCAACTACGGCAAGCTCAACCGCGCCTTCCGCGAGGGCCTGGACAAGGCCGCCAAGAGCGCCGGCATCACCCAGCCGACGGTGAACTTCACCAAGTACGGCGACATCTGGGCGCAGGACTTCGTCGAGCCCGCCTACGTCAGCATGACCGGCACGAACGGCAAGCGGCAGGCCATGCGGGTGATGCTGCGCTCCGCCCAGCTGGACCGGGAGTCGGGCCGGGAGCTGTTCGAGAAGATGCGCGGCCCGAACATCGGTGCCGTGCAGGTGACGGGCGCCAAGGACTCGGAGGAGTGGACGCTCAACTCCATGGGCAACCTGGAGACCATTCCGCCGTACGCGCAGGGCGACCGCTCCTACCCGGCGGGCCGGATCATCATGGGCCAGCGCCCGGACACCGGCTCCAAGCCGGCGAAGGTGATGCGGACGTTCCTGAAGTCGCAGGGGCTGCAGGACCCGCTGTTCCTCGACACGTCCTGGCTGCACGTGGGCCACGTCGACGAGTTCGTGCAGTTCCTGCCCGCCGACACCCCGCGCGGCTGGAAGATCGCGATCGCCGACCCCGAGGCGGGGCTCAAGCTGCTGCGCGACGCCAAGGCCGCGGGTCACGGCTCGACGTCGATGTTCTCCCTCCCGGGCGTGCCCTGGGAGAGCATCTCCGAGGCGCTCGGCTCCAAGCACCTGGTCTCCGACAACAACCTCGCCACGCGCCGCATCGAGGCCAACCTCGCGGTGCTCAAGCGCGAGACGGGCGTCACGGACGCCGAGATCGTCCGCGTCCCGGCCCTCTACACCCGGGGCCGGGAGATGGTCGGCGAGTCGCAGTCGGGCGGCGACGAGAAGATCCGTCTCCCCCGCCTGACCCGCCTCGGCGCCGGCTCCGAACTCCCGGACGCCGCACGGGAGTACGGCCAGCAGCGCCGGCTCGACGGCCCCCGGGCCGACCAGGGCGCCCTCACGCCCGACAGCTCGGCGGCGGCCTCCCCGGCGGCCCCGGCGCCCTCCGTCATGACCAGCGCCTACGTCCCGGGCGCCGTCAACGGCATCGTCCTCAGCCGCACCCACTACCTGGCGCCGCGCCAGTGGGGTCCCGTCATCGGCGGCAAGGACATCTTCACCGAGGCGGTGACCGCCGCGTACACGAGCGCCGGCATGAAGGTGTCGTACCTCGACGACTGGGAGACGTACCACCTCGGCATGGGTGAGATCCACTGCGGTACGAACACCCTGCGCACCACCTCGGCGGCCTGGTGGACGCGCTGACGCACACCGCCGCCGCCTGACCGCGCACGAGAGGAACGCCGCCGCCCCGGAGAACCTGGGCGGCGGCTCCTTTCACACCGGCTCCCGGCCCCGCAGGTCCGCCAGCCGCAGCAGCGCGTCATGGGCCGTCTCCCGCTGCGCGGGGGTGAGGGGCACCGCCTCGGCCCGGGCGAGCGCGGCGGTCGCCGTCTCCTCGTCGCCGAGCCGGACGGCGACGTCGGCCCGCAGCACGAGCAGCCGCAGCAGCAGGGGCTCCGCGGGCTTCTGAGCCGTCGCCAGAACCCGGTCGACCACCTTCGCCGCGCCCGCCGGATCGTCCTTCGAGTCGGCCAGCAGGGACGCGTGGTGCAGGGCCCGCGCGAAGGTCTCCTTGGGGGCGGGCCGGTGGCTCTGGTCCGTGCTCGTGGGCTGTCCGACGCGTACGCAGTTGCCGCCCGGGTCGGTCAGCAGGAACTGCCGCACGCCGTACGACATGTCCTTCAGCGGTCCGAGCCGTGGCAGTCCCCGTGTCGGTATCCGTCCGTAGGTCTCCTTGAGTCCGGATCTGAAGGCCGTGTAGAGGCCGTCGACGTCGTCCGTGATCACGTAGCACGTGCTGAAGGACCGGGTGGGATCGAACGCCTTCAGTCCGAAGAACTGGAGTTCGATGCCACCTCGCTCGACCACCGCGTACGGGTTGGGGCTGCGCTGTCGAAAGGTCACCTCGAAGCCGAGGGCCTCGTAGAAGTCCAGCACGGGCTGGAGTGTCCGGCAGGGAAGGATCGGGATCGTCTTCTCGCCCATCACTCCACTCTAGTCAAACTTGAACAGTGGTGTAAACGAGAAGGGGCGCCGGTGCGGGTCGTGGCGCCCCTCGCTCGTCCGGTTCGCTGTCAGAACCCCAGCTTGCGCAGCTGACGTGGGTCCCGCTGCCAGTCCTTGGCCACCTTCACATGGAGGTCCAGGAAGACCGGGGTGCCGAGCAGCGCCTCGATCTGCTTGCGGGACTTGATGCCGACCTCCTTCAGGCGCTTGCCCTTGGGGCCGATGACGATGCCCTTCTGGCTGGGACGCTCGATGTAGACGAAGGCGTGGATGTCCAGGAGGGGGCGGTCGGCGGGACGGTCCTCGCGGGGCAGCATCTCCTCGACGACGACGGCGATGGAGTGCGGCAGCTCGTCGCGGACGCCCTCCAGGGCAGCCTCGCGGATCAGCTCGGCGATCATGACCTGCTCGGGCTCGTCGGTGAGGTCGCCCTCGGGGTAGAGGGCGGGGCCCTCCGGGAGGAGGGGGACGAGCAGGTCGGCCAGCAGATCCACCTGCTTGTCGGCGACCGCCGAGACGGGCACGATCTCGGCCCACTCGAAGCCCAGCTCCTTGCCGAGCTGGTCGATGGCGATCAACTGCTCGGCGAGCTGCTTGCTCTCGACGAGGTCGGTCTTCGTGACGATCGCGATCTTCGGCGTCTTCCTGATGGACGCCAGCTCCTTCGCGATGAAGCGGTCACCGGGGCCGAGCTTCTCGTTCGCGGGCAGACAGAAGCCGATCACGTCGACCTCGGCCCACGTCGCGCGGACCACGTCGTTGAGGCGCTCGCCCAGCAGCGTGCGCGGCTTGTGGAGACCGGGGGTGTCGACCAGGATCAGCTGGGCGTCCGGCCGGTGCACGATGCCCCGTACGGTGTGCCGTGTGGTCTGCGGCTGGTCCGCCGTGATCGCCACCTTCTGGCCGACCAGAGCGTTCGTGAGGGTGGACTTGCCCGCGTTGGGGCGGCCCACGAAGCAGGCGAAGCCGGCGCGGTGGGCGGCCTCGGCCGGCTGCTCGGATGACTGGGTACGGACGCTCATGGCGCCCATTCTCCCTGATCCACGGAGTCCCGCCGCACCCGGCACCGACGGTGAGCTTTCCGAAACCCCCACGCAACGAAACGTCACCGAAACACACCTGTACGCTTCCGGAAACGCACGCCGATCACCCTCTGACGAGCCCCCGCCCCGCCAGAGAAAGGCCGTGCCGACCGTGACCCTCGCCGCGCCACTCGCCGCGCCGATCGCCGCGTCCCTCGCCTCACCGGCCGTCGACACCGGCGACACCGCCTGGCTGCTCGCCGCCACCGCCCTCGTCCTGCTGATGACCCCCGGCCTGGCCCTCTTCTACGGCGGCATGGTCAGGACGAAGAGCGTCCTCAACATGCTGATGATGAGCTTCGTGTCGATCGCGCTGGTCACCGTCGTATGGCTGGCCGCCGGGTATTCGCTCGCCTTCGGGGACGACGCCTTCGGAGGTCTCATCGGCGGTCTCGACCACCTCGGCATGGCCGACCTCGGCCCCGCCGACGTCCACGGCACCGTCCCGACCCTCCTCTTCGCCACCTTCCAGCTCACCTTCGCGGTCATCACGGCCGCGCTGATCAGCGGCGCGATCGCGGACCGGGCGAAGTTCGGGGCCTGGCTGGTCTTCGTGCCGGTGTGGACGCTGCTCGTATACGTTCCGGTCGCCCACTGGGTGTGGGGGCCGGGCGGCTGGATCCTCGACGGCCTCGGTGCCCTCGACTTCGCGGGCGGCCTGCCGGTCGAGGTCACCTCCGGCGCCTCCGGCCTGGCGCTGTGCCTGGTCCTCGGACCGCGGCTCGGGTTCAAGAAGGACGCGATGCGACCGCACAACCTGCCGATGGTCATGCTGGGCGCGGGCCTGCTCTGGTTCGGCTGGTTCGGCTTCAACGCCGGCTCCGCGCTCGGCGCCAACGGGCTGGCCGCCGCCACGTTCCTCAACACCCTCGCCGCCGGCTGCACCGGCCTGCTCGGCTGGCTCTTCGTGGAGCAGAAGCGCGACGGGCACCCGACGACGCTGGGCGCGGCCTCCGGCGCGGTCGCCGGTCTCGTCGCCATCACCCCGTCCTGCGGCTCGGTCTCCCTGCTCGGCGCACTCGTCATCGGCCTGGCCGCGGGCGTCGTCTGCTCCTACGCGGTGGGCTGGAAGTTCCGGCTGAACTACGACGACTCCCTCGACGTCGTCGGGGTCCACCTGGTCGGCGGGGTCGTCGGCACGGTCCTGATCGGCGTCTTCGCCGTGGAGTCGATGACCGGCGGACCCGAGGGCCTGCTCCACGGCGGCGGACTCGCCCAGCTCGGCAGGCAGTCGGTGGCCGTGGCCGCCGTCGGAACGTACGCCTTCCTCGTCACGTACGGCATCGGGAAGCTGATCGACAAGGTGCTGGGCCTCCGCGCGGAGGAGGAGCACGAGCACACCGGCCTCGACCTTACGGTGCACGCCGAGACGGCATACGATCACGGCGTCCTGGGCCATGGCGCCCCGGTCGGCGCGTCCGTCTCGTCCTCGTCATCGACGTCCTCCCCGTCCTCCACCCAGAAGGCCAAGGCATGAAGCTCATCACCGCGATCGTCAAGCCGTACCGCCTCGACGCGGTCAAGACCGCCCTGCAGGAGATGGGCGTGCACGGTCTGACCGTCAGCGAGGCCAGCGGCTACGGGCGGCAGCGCGGTCACACCGAGGTGTACCGGGGCGCCGAGTACCAGGTGGACCTCGTCCCCAAGGTCCGGATCGAGGTCGTCGTCGGGGACGCCGACTCGGACGCCGTGATCGACGCGATCGTGAAGGCCGCCCATACCGGGAAGATCGGCGACGGCAAGGTGTGGGCACTGCCGGTGGAGACGGTCGTCCGGGTGCGGACGGGCGAGCGGGGTCCCGACGCGCTCTGAGCCGGCGGAACAGCGGGTGAGGGGTGGCGCCGCCGGTGGGCGGCACCACCCCTCACCCGTGGCCCGGGTGCGTGCGGCGGATCAGTCGAAGACGAACGGCCCCGGCGACTGGGCCGCGCCTGCGGTGCAGGTCACCGGGAAACCGAAGATCACCATCTGCAGCGAGCCGCCGAAGGCCTCCAGCGAGTCTCCGGGAGCGACGGTGCCGGTCAGGGGCCCGACCTCCACGCCGTCCCCGGCGGCCAGCGCCGGGTTCTCGGTACCGGTGAAGGCGACGGTGCCGCCGCTCGCGTTCACGAAAGTGAGTGTGGACTGGATGGAGTCCTCGGCGAGGGCGATCGGCGCGGTGATCTCCTCGGAGGTGACGGTGACGGTCGCGGAGGTGCCGTCCTGTGTGGCCGTGAGCGTGGCCACTCCGGAACCGCCGATCGTGCAACTGGCGTTGATCGTCGCGACGTCAGGGGTGACGGCCACGGCGGTGGGGGCGAGCGCGAGGCCGGTGACGGCCAGCGTGCCCGCCACGAGCGCCGAGGCGGCTCCGAGTCGTATGCGTCTCATCGAGCGAATTCCCTTCCCTGGTACGGGACGGCGCACGGGGGCATGGGGGAGCCCCGTACGTCCCGGTACGGGCGTTGCCATGTGGGGGAGGTGCAATGCGCGGCCGCGCGGCGGAATATGACGGTCCGCCAGGAGAACGGCTCCATTGAGACGCGGGCGGCCCAAGATTGCAAGAGACGGTCCGCGGGTGATGCCAGGGCTGTCGAAAGTGGCCGAACCCGTTCGCCGACGGCACCGGCCGACTCGCCCGCCGGGCCGCGAGGGTGGGCCGATCTGTCCCGCCCCGCACGGTTTCGCCGGTGGCCGGGCCCGGATGTCCACTCGCCCGCGCATGAGTTTTCCCGCAGCTCGGCGGGCCGTTACCGGCCGTAACACGCTAGGGCGGGCGACTCCGGGCCCGCGCTCAGCCCGCCGTCAGCGTCGTGCGCACCGATCCGTCCGGTCCGGCCAGGAGCACCGGGGTCTTCGGGCCGCCGAGGTCCCGTACGGCGGCCCGGTCCTCGTCGGAGACGGTCTCGGCGGCGGTCACCACGGCCGCCGCCTCCAGGGACGTGGCGCCGGAGGCCACCGCCATGGCGACGGCCGTGCGCAGCGCGCTCAGCCGCAGGGAGTCGAGGGCCACGGTCCCGGCCACATAGGTACGGCCCGTCTCGTCCCGGACGGCCGCCCCCTCGGGCACGGCGTTGCGGGCCCGCGCGGAACGGGCCAGGGTCACGATCTTGCGGTCCTCGGGGTCGAGCGCGCTGCTGTCGGTCATGAGCCGAGCATACGGAGACCGGGCCCGCCCACCACGCCACGGGGTGTGTTCAGGGCCGGTCGAGACGGAGCCGCTGCGCCCGGGGCAGGCCCGCCACCACCAGGTCGTACGAGTCCTCGATCAGTTCCCTGGCGAGGTGATCGGGGAGGTCGCCGTCGAGGGTCACGGTGTTCCAGTGGCGTTTGTTCATGTGGTAGCCGGGGGCGATGAGGCCGGGGTGTTCGGTGCGGAGCCGGACCGCGTCCTCGGGGTCGCACTTGAGGTTGACCTTGAGGGGACGCTGGTCCGTCCAGCTGAGGGCGAACATCTTGCCGAGCACCTTGAAGACGGAGATCTCCGGACGGAAGGGGAAGTCCTCGACGACCTCATCGAAGGAGAGGCAGAAGGAACGCAACTCCTGTGGGGTCACTCGGACTTCTTCTCCCCCTCCGGCGCCTCGGCGGGACCGATCGGCTCCACCAGCACCGTGACGATCTTGTTCCGGCGGCCGGCCGCGGCCTCCGCGGTGAGGCGCAGGTCGCGCTCGTCCGGCAGGGCGACGACCGAGGAGGCACCGGCGATGGGGACACGGCCCAGGGCCTTGGCGAGGAGGCCGCCCACGGTCTCCACGTCCTCGTCGTCGTAGGCCTCCAGGCCGTACAGCTCCCCGAGGTCGGTGATGTCCAGGCGGGCGGTGACGCGGTAGCGGTCCTCGCCGAGGTCCTCGACGGGCGGGAGTTCGCGGTCGTACTCGTCGGTGATCTCGCCGACGATCTCCTCCAGGATGTCCTCGATGGTGACGATCCCGGCGGTGCCGCCGTACTCGTCGATGACGACGGCGACGTGGTTGCGCTCCTGCTGCATCTCGCGGAGCAGGTCGCCGGCGTTCTTCGTGTCGGGGACGAAGACGGCGGGGCGCATGGCCGTGGACACCAGCTCGCTCTCGGCGTCCCGGCTGATGTGCGTCTTGCGGGCCAGGTCCTTCAGGTACACGATCCCGACGATGTCGTCCTCGTTCTCGCCGGTGACCGGTATGCGCGAGAAACCCGAGCGCAGGGCGAGGGTGAGGGCCTGCCGGATGGTCTTGTAGCGCTCGATGGCGACCAGGTCGGTGCGCGGGACCATCACCTCGCGGACGAGGGTGTCGCCCAGCTCGAAGACCGAGTGCACCATGCGGCGCTCCTCCGCCTCGATCAGCGACTCCTTCTCGGCCAGGTCGACCAGCGCGCGCAGTTCGGCCTCGGAGGCGAACGGGCCGCGCCGGAAGCCCTTGCCGGGCGTCAGCGCGTTGCCGATGAGGATGAGGAGCGAGGGGATGGGCCCCAGGACCCGGGCCAGCGGCAGCAGCACGTACGCCGCCGCCGTGGCCGTGTTCATGGGGTGCTGGCGGCCGATGGTGCGGGGCGAGACCCCGACGGCCACATAGCTGACGAGGACCATCACGGCGATGGCGACGGCCAGGGACTGCCAGGTCCGGTCGAACGCCTGCAGACAGGCGTAGGTGACCAGCGCGGCGGCGGCCATCTCGCAGGCCACCCGCACCAGCAGCGCGAGGTTCAGATAGCGGGTCGGGTCGGCCGAGATCTGGGCGAGCTTCGCGCTGCCGCGCCGCCCGGACCGTACGGCCTCCTCGGCACGGAAGCTGGAGACGCGCGCGAGGCCCGCCTCCGCGCAGGCGGCGAGCCAGGCGACGACCACCAGAGCGACGGCACCCGCGATGAGAGTCGCGCTCATGACACGGTCGGCGCCGGGGAGGGGCCGGTGAAGCCCTTCTCCGCGCGCCAGCCGTCCACGATGGCGGCCTGCAGACCGAACATCTCGGCCTTCTCGCCCTGCTCCTCGTGGTCGTAGCCCAGCAGGTGCAGCACCCCGTGGACGGTGAGGAGCTGGAGCTCCTCGTCCATGGAGTGCTGCGTGTCCGCTTCCCTGCCCTGTTTCTCGGCGACCTCGGGGCACAGCACGATGTCACCGAGGAGGCCCTGCGGCGGCTCGTCGTCGTCCTTCGACGGCGGACGCAGCTCGTCCATCGGGAAGGACATGACATCGGTCGGACCGGGGAGGTCCATCCACTGGATGTGCAGCTGCTCCATGGCGTTCTCGTCCACCACGATCACCGACAGCTCGGAGAGGGGGTGGATGCGCATCCGTGTCAGCGCGTAGCGGGCGATGTCGAGGATCGCCTGCTCGTCGACCTCGGTTCCGGACTCGTTGTTGACGTCGATCGACATGGTGCGGTGTCTGTCTACTTCCCCTTGGGCCCGGACCGCCTGCCCCGGCCGCCCTGGTGGCCGCCGTTCTCGGTGCCGTGCTCGCTGTCGTACTTCTCGTACGCGTCGACGATACGGCCGACGAGCTTGTGCCGTACGACATCCTGCGACGACAACCGGGAGAAGTGCACGTCGTCCAGGCCCTCCAGGATGTCCTGGACCTGACGCAGACCGGACTTCGTGCCGTTCGGCAGGTCGACCTGGGTCACGTCACCGGTGATGACGATCTTCGAGTCGAAGCCGAGGCGGGTGAGGAACATCTTCATCTGCTCGGGCGAGGTGTTCTGGGCCTCGTCGAGGATGATGAAGGCGTCGTTCAGCGTTCTTCCCCGCATGTAGGCGAGCGGCGCGACCTCGATCGTCCCGGCCGCCATCAGCCTCGGGATCGAGTCCGGGTCCAGCATGTCGTGCAGCGCGTCGTAGAGCGGGCGCAGGTAGGGGTCGATCTTCTCGTAGAGCGTGCCCGGCAGGAAGCCCAGGCGCTCGCCGGCCTCGACAGCCGGGCGGGTCAGGATGATGCGGTTGACCTGCTTGGACTGCAGGGCCTGAACGGCCTTGGCCATGGCCAGGTAGGTCTTGCCGGTGCCGGCGGGGCCGATGCCGAAGACGATGGTGTGCTTGTCGATGGCGTCGACGTACCGCTTCTGGTTGAGCGTCTTGGGGCGGATCGTGCGGCCACGCGAGGACAGGATGTTCTGCGTCAGCACCTCGGCCGGGGTCTCCTGGCCGTCGCTGTTCCCGTTCTCGCTCGCTCTCAGCATGGCGATCGATCGTTCCACTGCGTCCTCCGTCATCGGCTGTCCGGTGCGGAGCACCAGCATCATCTCGTCGAACATGCGCTGGACGAGAGCGACTTCGGGGGCGTCGCCGACCGCGCTGATCTCATTGCCCCGGACATGGATGTCGACCGCCGGGAAGGCCTTCTCGATCACGCGCAGGAGGGAGTCGCCGGAACCCAGCACGGTCACCATGGGGTGCGCCGCGGGGACGGTGAACTGTGCTCTCGCCTTGCCCTGCGCGGGGGGGTGAGCTGTGGGTGTCTGAGTCATGAGCCGGCTCTGGGGCCGCGGTTCCTCCTTGACGCGGTGGGGCTGGTGTCGCCCCTTCCAGGGTACGACGCGGCGGTGACAGTGCTGTAGGGCTTTTCCGGGGCCGCTCGGGGCCGGCCCGGCCGTCAGCGCCAGACCGGTGCCCCCGCCCCTCCCGGGGTGGTCGCCTCGATCTTCGCGCGGATCTCCCGCATGACGTCCACGATCCGCCGCTCGTGCTCCGGGGTCAGGCGGGCGAGGGGGACCGAGCAGCTGACGGCGTCCTCGGCCGGGGTGTCGGTGCGCAGGGCGAAACCGAAGCCGACGATCCCGGTGACGCCCTCCTCGCGGTCGACGGCGTAGCCGCGGGCGCGGACACCGGCGAGGTCGGCGGCGAGGGCGTCGCGGGTGGTGCGGGTGTTCGGGGTGAGCGCCTCGTAGGGGCCCTCGGGGAGGTCGCTGTCGGGGCGTTCGGCGAGGAGGGCCTTGCCGAGGGCGCCGGCGTGGGCGGGCAGGCGGCGGCCCACGCGGCTGATCGTGCGCAGGTACTCGTGGGACTCGCGGGTGGCCAGGTAGGCGACGTCCGTGCCGTCGAGACGGGCGAGGTGGATGGTCTCCCCCAGCGCCTCGGACGCCTCGTCGAGATAGGGCCGTACGGCGCGTACGCGCGGGTCGGAGTCCAGGTAGCTGGTGCCGGTGAGCAGGGCGCGGATACCGATGCCGTAGAGGGAGCCGGTGGTGTCGGTGCGGACCCAGCCCCGGCCGATCAGGGTCCGCAGCAGGGCGTACATCGAGCTGCGCGGGACCCCCAGTTCGTCCGCCAGTTCCTGGAGGCGGGCGGGGCGGTCGCCGCGCGCGGCGAGCAGTTCCAGCACCTCGACCGTACGGGCCGCCGATTTCACCTCACGGACGCCCCCGGCGCCGTCTGTCTCCGCCATGGGCCGATCGTATGCGGGGCCGCGCCGCACGCCGGTGGCGCCTCTTGACGCTCCTCGTTCACTTACCTAATCTCCATCTTCATACATAGACGACGTCTCCATAGGAAGATGATGCGCGTGAGCCTCGACACGGACTCGGCGGCCGAACCGGGGAACGGCCCGGTCACGGACCGCTTCACGGACACGGTCCGGCGGCTGCGGCACGGCATGACGCAGGGCGTCCTGTCGTTCCCGCTCACCAGCTTCCGCACCGACCTCTCCCTCGACCTCGACGGCTTCCGCGCGCACCTCGACGCGCAGGTCGCCACCGGCCCCGGCGCCGTCTTCCCCGCCTGCGGCACCGGTGAGTTCTTCTCGCTCGACGAGGACGAGTACCGGCAGGTCGTGACCGCCGCCGTGGAGGTCACGGCCGGCCGGGTGCCCGTCGTCGCGGGCATCGGCTACGGCTGGGCGCAGGCCGTACGGTTCGCGCGGATCGCCGAGGAGGCGGGCGCCGACGCCCTGCTCGTGCTGCCGCACTACCTGGTCGCCGCCCCGCAGGAGGGCCTGGTCCGGCAGCTGGAGGAGATCGCCGCCCGCACCCATCTGCCGCTCGTCGCCTACCAGCGCGGCCAGGTCGCCTTCACCGCCGATGCGCTGCGGCGGATCGCCCGGATCCCGCACGTCGTCGGCCTCAAGGACGGCCACAGCGACCTCGACCGGCTCCAGCGCCTCACCCTCGCCGCACCCGAGGACTTCCTCTTCTTCAACGGCGCCTCCACCGCCGAGATCCAGGCCCGCGCGTACGCCGCCGTCGGCGTCCCCGCCTACTCCTCCGCCGTGCACGCCTTCGCGCCCGAGATCGCCGGTGCCTTCTTCGACGCGCTGCGCCGCGGCGACGACACGGCGGTGGACCGGCTGCTCCGCGGGTTCTACGTCCCGCTCGTCGAGCTGCGCGACCGTCGGCCCGGGTACGCGGTCTCGCTGGTCAAGGCGGCGGCCCGGCTGCGCGGCCGTCCCGTCGGCCCCGTACGCGCCCCCCTCACCGACCCCTCGCCCGCCGACCTCGCGGACCTGGAGAAGCTGCTGGCGGAGGGCCTCGACCTCGTCGGCGGCCACGTCGGCGGCCCCACGCGCGGCGCGTCCGCCGTCCCGACCGTAGGAGCCGCCCTGTGACCCGCGACCTGACCATCACCGAGGTCCGGCTGACCCCGATCCTGGTCGCCGACCCGCCGCTGCTGAACACGCAGGGCGTGCACCAGCCGTACACCCCCCGGCTCATCGTGGAGGTCGTCACCGCCGACGGGATCACGGGGGTCGGTGAGACGTACGGCGACACCAAGTACCTGGAACTGGCCCGGCCGTTCGCCGAGAAGCTGGTCGGCCGGCCGGTCGGCGATCTGAACGGGCTGTCCGCCCTCGCCGACGAAGTGGCGGTCGACGGCTCACGGGTCTCCGGGCAGGTCGACGTGGGCGGGCTGCGCGGTGTCCAGACCGCCGACAAGCTGCGGCTGTCGGTCGTGTCGGGGTTCGAGGTCGCCTGCCTCGACGCGCTCGGCAAGGCACTGGGGCTGCCCGTGCACGCGCTGCTCGGCGGGAAGGTGCGCGACCGCGTGGAGTACAGCGCGTACCTCTTCTACAAGTGGGCGGAACATCCCGAGGGCGTCCCCTGCGAGAAGGACGACTGGGGAGCGGCCGTGGACCCGGCCGGGATCGTGGAGCAGGCCCGGAAGTTCAAGGAGCGGTACGGGTTCACGTCGTTCAAGCTCAAGGGGGGTGTCTTCCCGCCGGACGAGGAGATCGCGGCGGTCCGCGCGCTGGCCGAGGCGTTCCCCGGGCACCCGCTGCGGCTGGACCCCAACGGGGCCTGGTCCGTGGCGACTTCCCTCAGGGTCGCGGACGCGCTGTCGGACCTCCTCGAATACCTGGAGGACCCGGCGCTCGGGACGCCCGCGATGGCCGAGGTGGCCGCGGGGACGTCCGTGCCGCTCGCCACCAACATGTGTGTGACGACCGTCGCCGAGATCGAGGAGGCGTTCACCAAGGGGGCCGTCCAGGTCGTCCTCTCCGACCACCACTACTGGGGCGGGCTGCGCAGCACGCGTGAACTCGCCGCTATCTGCCGGGCGTTCGGTGTCGCGGTGTCCATGCACTCCAACACGCATCTGGGGATCAGCCTGGCCGCGATGACGCATGTGGCGTCCACGGTCCCCGACCTCCACCACGCCTGCGACTCCCACTACCCCTGGCAGTCCGAGGACGTCCTCACCTCCCGGCTCAGGTTCGAGAACGGGGCGGTCCGGGTCTCGGACGCGCCCGGACTGGGCGTCGAACTCGACCGCGACCAGCTGGACCGCCTGCACCGCCGCTGGCTGAACGACGACGGAGCCCTCAGGGACCGCGACGACGCGGCGGCGATGCGGGTCGCCGAACCGGGGTGGGTGACACCGCGGGTGCCTCGCTGGTAACGGTGGTGGGTCGTTCGTCGACCGCGGCCCGGTGGGGCTTCTCGCGCAGTTCCCCGCGCCCCTGAAAGCACCAGGCCCTGCGGGCCTGAAAGGCGCCGGGGTGCGGGCCTGAAAGGCGCCGGGGTGCGGGCCTGAAAGCGCCGGGGTGCGGGCCTGAAAGCGCCGGGCGCAGCCCGTGCCTTTCAGGGGCGCGGGGAACTGCGCGAACAACCCCCACGACCCGCGGCCGCCAGAATCCGGAAGGGACCGATCCGAAAGGCGCACAGCGAGGTCACAGGGGCGGCAGCCCCGTTGGAACGCCCCCCACCCGCGCCACACACCCCAGGGCCCACCCCGCGCCCCCCGCCCCCCGGCGGAGCACTTGGTGCAGACTTACTGGATCCGCACCACGCCAGGGAGCACACCGTGACCGCGTTCAAGGGAGAGCGACCACACCGGCAACAGGTGGACCCGCTGGGGTCCCTGAGAGCACCGGACGACCCGCCCTGGGACGTCTACCTGACCGGCACCGTCTTCCTCGACATCATCTTCACCGGCCTCGACTCCGCCCCGGTGCGCGGCACGGAGTCCTGGGCGCGCGGCATGGGATCGAGCCCCGGCGGCGTGGCCAACATGGCGACGGCCCTGGCCCGGCTGGGCCTGAAGACCTCCCTCGCGGCGGCCTTCGGCGACGACCACTACGGCGAGTACTGCTGGGACGCCCTGGAGCAGGGCGAGGGCATCGACCTCTCCGCCTCCCGCACGGTCCTCGGCTGGCACTCCCCGGTCACGGTCTCGATGGCCTACGAGGGCGAACGCACCATGGTCTCCCACGGCCACGCGACACCCCCGGAGCAGTCCGAGCCGGAGTACCCGCCGCACGCCCGCGCCGCCGTCGCCTCCCTCACACCCGGCGTGCGCGCCCCCTGGATCGTGCGCGCCGCGAGCAAGGGCACCCGGATCTTCGCGGACGTCGGCTGGGACGAGACCGGCGCCTGGGACCTGTCGGCCCTGCCCGATCTCGCCCACTGCGAGGCGTTCCTGCCCAACGCCGCCGAGGCGATGCGCTACACCGGCGCCGACTGCCCCCGGGCCGCCGCCCGCGCCCTCACCGACCACGTCCCGGTGGCCGTGGTGACCCTCGGCGCGGAGGGCGCGTACGCCGTGGACGGCCGGACCGGCGAGACGGCGGAGGTGCCGGCCATCGCCGTGCAGGCCCTGGACCCCACGGGCGCGGGTGACGTGTTCGTCGCCGGCTTCGTCACCGGCACCCTCGCCGACTGGCCCCTCGCGGACCGGCTGGCCTTCGCGGGTCTGACCGCCGCGCTGTCGGTCCAGGAGTTCGGCGGTTCGCTGTCCGCCCCCGGCTGGTCGGAGCTGGCCGCGTGGTGGCACCGGGTGCGGTCCCTGGAGGACCAGGACCCCGCGGCACTGCGCCGGTACGCCTTCCTGGCGGATCTCCTGCCCAAGGACCACGTCAGCCCCTGGCCGCTGCGCCGCGCCGTCCCCACGATCGGCTTCCGCCGGTCGGCCTGACGCCTCGCCCCTCACCCGAACTCGTAGGCGTCCACCTCGGCGAGATACCGGGCCCGCCGCTCCTCGTCGTGCTCCAGGAAGGAGGCGGTGAAGGAGTTGCGGGCCAGTTCGCGCAGCCGCTCCTCGCCGAGACCCAGCGTGCGCCCCACGGCGTCGAAGTTGTCGCCGGCGTAGCCGCCGAAGTAGGCCGGGTCGTCGGAGTTGACCGTGCAGAGCAGGCCCGCGTCGAGCATGGCGGGCAGCGGGTGGTCGGCGAGCGTGTCGACGGTCCGCAGCCGGACGTTCGACAACGGGCACAGCGTCAGCGGGATCCGGTCCCGTACCAGCCGCTCGACGAGGGCCGGGTCCTCCATGCACCGCAGCCCGTGGTCGACGCGTTCGACACCGAGGACGTCCAGGGCCTCGGTGATGTACTCCGGCGGCCCCTCCTCCCCCGCGTGCGCGACCCGCCGCAGCCCCAGCGCGGCGGCCGCCTCGTAGACCGCGCGGAACTTGGCCGGCGGATGCCCGACCTCGGCGGAGTCCAGCCCGATCCCGACGATCCGGTCGAGATACGGCTCGGCGGCCTCCAGGGTGTCCAGGGCCGACGCGGCGGACTCGTCGCGCAGGAAGCACATGATCAGCTGGGTGGTGATCCCGTGCGTCTCCTCGCTCCTGCCCAGCGCCCGCCACAGCCCCTCGACGACCGTCCCCATCCCGACACCGCGCGCGAGGTGGGCCTGCGGATCGAAGAAGATCTCCGCGTGGCGTACGCCCTGGGCGGCGGCGCGGGCCAGATAGGCGTCGGCGAGGTCGGCGAAGTCCCGCTCGGTGCGCAGGACGGCCATCAGCTCGTAGTACAGGTTCAGGAAGGACTGCAGATCCTCGAACTCGTACGCCTTGCGGAGCGCGTCCGTGTCCGCGTACGGCAGCGCCACCCCGTTCCGGGCGGCCAGCGCGAACGCCAGCTCCGGCTCCAGGGTGCCTTCGATGTGCAGGTGCAGTTCAGCTTTGGGGAGGGACATCAAAGCATCGTACGGCCGCTCTACCGCCGTTTCGGAAGTGCCACCCGCATGAGGTCGTGCGCCACGGTCAGCTCGCCCTCGAACCCGGCGGCCCGCGCCTGCCGTTCGAACTCGGCGGGCTCGGAGTACCGCTGGCTGAAGTGCGTGAGCACGAGATGCCGTACGCCGCAGTCACGGGCCACCGAGGCGGCCTGACCGGCCGTCAGATGACCGTGGTCGACGGCGAGTCGGACGTCCTCGTCGAGGAACGTGGACTCGATGACGAGCATGTCGGCCGCGTCGGCGAGGGCGTAGACCCCGTCGCACAGCCGGGTGTCCATGACGAACGCGAACCGCTGGCCGCGCCGCGGCTCGCTCACGTCGTCCAGCGTGACGTCACCGACCGCGCCCTCCCGCTGGATCCGTCCGATGTCCGGCCCCTTGATGCCGCGCTCGGCGAGCCGCTCGGGCAGCATCCGGCGCCCGTCCGGCTCCACGAGCCGGTAGCCGTACGACTCGACGGGGTGCGAGAGCCTGCGCGCGTCCAGGGTGTACGACGGTGTGGCGGCGAGTGTCCCGCCCTCGCCGTCGACCGGCGCCTCGATCAGCCGGACCGTCTCCCGGTAGGCGGTGGCGTAGCGCAGGCGGTCGAAGAACCGCTGCCCGGAGCGCGGGTAGTGGGCGGTGACGTCGTGCGGGACGCGGTCGAGGTTGATCCGCTGGACGACACCGGCCAGCCCCAGCGAGTGGTCGCCGTGGAAGTGGGTGACGCATATGCGGTTCAGGTCGTGTGCGGCGACGCCGGCGCGCAGCATCTGCCGCTGGGTGCCCTCGCCGGGGTCGAACAGCAGCCCCTCCGCGTCCCAGCGCAGCAGATAGCCGTTGTGGTTGCGGTGCCGGGTCGGGACCTGGCTGGCCGTGCCGAGGACGACCAGTTCACGTACGGACACGGCGCTCTACCCGGGGGGCCACTGCAGGCCGCGGCCGCCGACGACGTGGGCGTGCGCGTGGAACACGGTCTGGCCGGCGCCGGTGCCGGTGTTGAAGACGATGCGGTAGCTCTCCAGCTTGTCCTCGTCGGCGACGGCCTTCGTCTCGCGCAGGACGTCGGCGGCGAGGTCCGGGGCGGCGGTGGCGAGGGTCGCGGCGTCGGCGTAGTGCGCCTTCGGGATGACCAGGACGTGGGTCGGTGCCTGTGGGTTGATGTCCCTGAACGCGACCGTCGTGTCGGTCTCCCGCACGATCGTCGCCGGTACGCGTCCCGCCACGATCCTGCAGAACAGACAGTCGTCCTGCGGCTCCCCAGCCATGTGTTGCCTCCCAGCACCGGTGATCGCCTACCGGGGCATGCTATCGCCAGGGTGCGTCGTCGGGTGCGGGTCCGTGGAGGCTTCTCGCGCAGTTCCCCGCGCCCCCAAAAGATCAGGTCCCCCGCGGCCCTGAAAGGTGTTCGGCGGCGGGCCCGAAAAGCAGGCGGCGCAGCCCCTGCCTTTCAGGGGCGCGGGGAACGCGCGATCAGCCCCCACGCACTCGCACCCGCACCCGCACCCGCACCCGCACCCCACATCGAACCCACACCCCGGCAACGAACCCGCGCGGCTACGACTCCGGCAGCGCGGGTGCCGTCCTCGCCGGCGTCGACTCCAATCCCTCCAGCGCGATCCGGATCGCCTCGTCGAGCTGGGGGTCGCGCCCGGCCGCGTGGTCCTGGGGCGCCTGCACGACCTCCACGTCCGGGTCGACCCCGTGGTTCTCGACCCCCCACCCGTACCCCTCCAACCAGAAGGCGTACTTCGGCTGGGTCACGAGCGTCCCGTCCACCAGCCGGTACCGGCTGTCGATCCCGACGACACCACCCCACGTCCGCGTCCCCACGACCGGCCCGATCCCGAGCGCCTTGATCGCCGCGTTGACGATGTCCCCGTCGGACCCGGAGAACTCGTTGGCGACGGCGACGACGGGCCCGCGGGGCGCGTCGTCGGGGTAGCTGGTCGCGCGCATCCCGCGCGGCAGGTCCCAGCCGACGATCCGCCGGGCCAGTTTCTCCACCACGAGCTGGGAGGTGTGCCCGCCCCGGTTCTCCCGGACGTCCACGACGAGTCCCTCCCGGGCGACCTCCACCCGCAGATCGCGGTGGAGCTGCGCCCAGCCGGAGCCGACCATGTCGGGCACGTGCAGATATCCGAGCCGGCCGCCGGACCTCTCGTGGACATAGGCCCGCCGGTCCGCCACCCAGGCGTGGTACCGCAGCGGCTCCTCGTCGGAGATGGGCACCACCACGGGGTGGCGCAGATCCCCGCCGCCGGACGGCAGGACGGTCAGCTCGACCGCCTTGCCCGCCGTGCCGACGAGCAGCGGTCCGGGCCCGGCCACCGGGTCGACCGGCTGCCCGCCCACGGCGACGATCGCGTCCCCGGCCCGCACGGCCACACCCGGCGCGGCGAGCGGCGAGTGCGCGTCGGGGTCGGAGGTCTCGGAGGGCAGCACCCGGTCGATGCGCCACAGGGCCGATCCCTGCGGGCCGTCCTCGTGCCGGGAGACGTCCGCCCCGAGCAGCCCCTGCCGCCGGTCGCCGGATCCGCCCCGGCCGCGCGGGGTGACGTAGGCGTGGGAGGTGCCCAGCTCGCCCTGCACCTCCCACAGCAGGTCCACGAGGTCGTCGTGGGTGGCCACGCGCTCCAGGACCGGGCGGTACCGGTCCAGGACGGCGTCCCAGTCCACCCCGCCGAGGTCCGGGCGCCAGAAGTTGTCCCGCATCAGACGGCCGGTCTCGTCGAACATCTGGCGCCACTCGGCGGCCGGGTCGACGGTCCGCCGTACGCGCGAGAGGTCGACGGTGATGTTGCTGTCGCTCTCGTCGTCGTTCGAGGCGCGCCGGTCGCTGGGGACGACCTTGAGCTTGCCGTCGGTCCACAGCAGGACCCGCTTGCCGTCGCCGCTGACGGCGACGTGGTCGGCGTCGGAGGCGAGGTACTCCAGGCGCCGCTGGGCGAGGTCGTAGCGCTCCAGGGACGTCTTGGGGTCGGGATCGTCGGGGGTGGCCCGGGAGTGGCCGAGGACGCCGGTGACGGGGTGGCGCAGCCACAGGACGCCGTCCTTGGCGGCGCGGAGGGTCGAGTAGCGGCCGGCCTCGACCGGGAAGGGGACGATCCGGTCGGCGAGACCGTCGAGGTCGATCCGGGTCGCCGGGGCGCCCTCGCTGTCCGGGGTCTCGTCCTTGTCGGGCGCCTCGAAGGGGCGGCCGTGCCGCTGCGGCCCGAAGGGCGACGGGGTGGTCGCGGCGAGCGTGATGAGGTGCGGCCGGGCCCCGCTGACGAAGTGGAGGTCGAAGACGTGTTCGTCGTAGACGGGGTCGAAGGCGCGGGCGGAGAGGAAGGCGAGGTGCTTGCCGTCGAGGGTGAACGTCGGTGAGAAGTCCTGGAAGCGCAGCGGGGTCGCCTCGGTGACGGACAGGTCGGCGGTGTTGGCGAGCTTGAGCTGACGCAGCGGGCGCGGGCCGGGGTGCGACCAGGCGAGCCAGGCGGAGTCGGGCGAGAAGACCAGCCCGGAGACCTCGCCGTCCTCGCTCCGGTCGACCTCCCGCACCTCACCCGACTCCCGTTCGACGAGCAGGACCCGGCCGTCGTGCGCGGCGACGGCGACCCGGCTGCCGTCGGGCGCGACCGCGAGCCCGAGGACCCGGCCCAGCTGCCCCGCGGCGAGCCGGCGTGGGGTGGCGCCCGGGGCGAGACCGGTCGCCGGGGCGAACTCCAGCCCGTCGTCGCCCTCCGCGTCCGTCACCCAGACCACCCACTCCTCGCCCTCCACCCGGAAGGTGCGCGGCAGCCGGGCCCGTACGCCGTCCTCGGCGACGAGCGCGCGGGCGGGGCCGGAGCGGTGGGTGACCCAGTGGATCGAGCCGCGTACGGAGACGGCGCTGCCCCGGGCCGTGTGGTCGGGCGAGGCGGAGCCGAGCCAGCGGGAGGCGTTCACCGGGAACGGCTGGAGGTCGACGCGCTGTCCGCCGAGCCGGATGTCGAGCCCGCGCGGCTCGGCCCCGTCCAGGTCGTCCAGGAGCCACAGTTCACCGGCGGACGCGTACACGACCCGGGTGCCGTCGGTGGCCGCGTGCCGGGCGTAGAAGCCGTCGAGCGGGGTGTGGCGGCGCAGGTCCGAGCCGTCCGCGAGGGAGGAGTACAGCGCCCCGACGCCCTCGTGGTCGGAGAGGAAGGCGATCCGGTCACCCACCCACAGCGGGTACTCGATGTTTCCGTCCAAGTCGGCGTGCAGCCGCGCGAATTCCCCGGCGCCCTCGCCTTCCTCGGTCGCGCGGTCGATCCACAGCTTGCCCGCCGTGCCGCCCCGGTACCGCTTCCACCAGGCGGCCTCGCGGCCCATCGGCGCGGACAGCAGCACGGTCGCGGGGCCGTGGGCGACATCACCGACCGGCCCGTACGGGAGAGTGGTGGCCGGGCCGCCGTCGAGCGGGACGGCGCGGGCCCAGCTGCGCCGGAGGCTGGCCTGTCCGTGGGTGCTGAGCGCGAGGACCCGGCCCTCGGGCGTCCAGCCGCGTACCTGGGTGCGCCAACTGCCCCAGTACGTCAGGCGCTTGGCCGAACCGCCGTCGACGGGCGCGACATGCACCTCGGGCGCGCCGTCCCGCGTGGAGGTCCACGCGACGGTGGTGCCGTCCGGGGAGATCCGGGGATGGTTCACGGGCACGTTGTCCGCGCTGACCCGCCAGGCACGGCCGCCGTCCAGAGGCGCGACCCACACGTCGTCCTCGGCGGTGAAGGCGACCAGGTCGCCGTGCAGGTGCGGATACCGGAAATACGCGAGCTGAGTCACCCGGTCACTGTAAGCAGCGTTCGGACTGATTGGGAGGGGTTTGGATCATGTCCCTCGCGAGGGACCAGGTCCCTCGCGCGGGGCCTCACTTGCCCTCGGGCACACACGCCGGGTCCTTCTGGCACCAGATGGTCTGGGTGACGGTGACCGTCACGGTCGGTCCCGGCCGGTCGGGATCCCGCGGCCCGTTGCTCGGGGCGGGGGCGTCGCAGTTGCCGAGCCCCTCGACGTGGAACCACTCCTTGCCGCCGACCTTCGCGGTCAGGTCCCCGCGTACGCACCTGCCGTTGACCTCCTTCGTCACCTTCCCGGTGAGGCTGATGTCCCGGCCTTCCCCGTCCTCGCCCGTGCAGTCGACGTTCGCGACGGTGGCGACGGACGCGGACGGCGACCCGGACTTCTTTCCCGCGTCGCCGTCGTACGAGGCCGTGCAGGTGAGCCACCGGACGTCGAGGCCCTCCCGCTCCAGCTCCTTGGTGGCCAGCTGGTCCGTCGTGAACGCGACCGCGCCGGTGTTGAGCCCGCCGCCCTCGCAGGCCACCAGGCTCATGACAGCGCCGAGTCCGAGCCCGGCTCCCAGCAGGAGCCGGCGCCCGCCGGTCCGGTGCGACCTGACACGCCTCCATACCCGCATGCACGGCAGCCTGCCACCGCCCGCCGCGTCACGGAAGACCGCGTGCGGTCATGCCGCCGGGAAGGGTGAACCGGGGTTGGGCGGGCGCGCGGGCGCCTCAGCCGCGCATCAGCAGCCATTCCTGCAGCTCCACCAAGTTCCCCTCGGGGTCCTTGAGATGGGCCACGCGCATCCGGTCGGTCATGAGTGCGGGCCCGTGCAGGAGCTGTGCACCGCGTTCGGTGATCTGCTCGCAGTACGCGTCGAGGTCGTCGACCCGCAGGACGACCAGCGACCGGTGCCCGTTCGCCGCGTCGGCCAGCTCCCCGAGGACCTCCGCCATCATCGCCCGGTCCTGCAGGGCGATCCCCGCGGACCCGATCGCCGGACTGAACTTCTCGTACGGCCCCTCGGCCGCCCCGGACTGCGGCTTCAGCCCGAGGACATCGGCGTAGAAGCGATAGCACGCGGCGAAGTCGGAGACGAGCAGCCTTACTTGGGCGAGTTCCACGATGCTCCCAGGGGTTGTGGGGACGGGGCCCGGACCGGGGCGGTCAGGACCAGCGTCCGGTTCTGCCCAGCAGCAGCGCCCCGGCCGCCGTCCCGGCGGTCGACGTGCGCAGCACACTGGGCCCGAGTCGGTACGCCCCCGCGCCCGCCTCGCCGAAGAGCGCCAGCTCCTCCGGCGACACGCCCCCCTCGGGCCCCACGACGAGCACGATCTCCCCGGCCGTCGGCAGCTCGGCCGTGGCCAGTGTCTCGTCGCCGCTCTCGTGCAGGACGGCGGCGAAGTCGGCGTTCGCCAGCAGTGCCGCGACCTGCTTGCTCGTGGCCGCGTCCGCGACCTCGGGGAAGCGCGTCCGGCGGGACTGCTTGCCCGCCTCCCGCGCGGTGGCCCGCCACTTGGCGAGCGCCTTCAGCCCCCGCTCGCCCCGCCACTGGGTGATGCAGCGGGAGGCGGCCCAGGGCACGATCGCGTCGATGCCGACCTCGGTCATGGTCTCCACGGCCAGTTCGCCCCGGTCGCCCTTGGGCAGCGCCTGGACGACGGTGAGACGGGGCTGCGCGGGAAGCTCCTCGACCAGGCCCCCCGTGTCCATGACGACCAGCCGGTCCTTGCCCTCGGCGGCCTTCACCACGCCGTTCAGCCACCGGCCCCGCCCGTCGGTGAGGACGACGTCCTCACCGGGCTGCAGCCGCTTCACCGAGACGGCGTGCCGCCCTTCGGGGCCGTCGACCACGATCTCCGGTCCCAGGCCGTCGAACCCGTCCACCACGAACACCGGAGCGGTCATCGGCCCTCGCTCCCGCCTCGGGCCCCGCCCGTCCCGCCGACCCGCGCGGCGGCCTGCTCGGCCTGCGCGGCGGCGATCTCGGCGGCCAGCACCCCGACCAGTTCCCCGGCCGGCAGGTCCCGGGCCATCCGGTGCCCCTGCCCGGCCCACAGCGCCATGCCCTGGGCGTCGCCGGCCTTGGCGGCGGCCTTGCGCAGCGGCGAGGTGAGGTGGTGGACCTCCGGGTAGGCGACGGGCGCGTACGGGCCGTGCTCGCGCAGGAAGCGGTTGAGCAGGCCGCGGGCCGGGCGGCCGGAGAAGGCACGCGTCAGCTCGGTGCGGACGAAGAGGGGGTCGGTCAGGGCCAGCTTGTGCACGGTGTGCGCGCCGGACTCGGGGGTGGCGAGGAAGGCCGTGCCGAGCTGGGCCGCGCTCACGCCCGCCGTGAGGAGGGCGGCGATCTGACCACCGCGCATGATGCCGCCGGCCGCGACGATCGGCAGGGCCACGGCCTCGCGGACCTGTGCGACCAGGGCGAGCAGACCGATGCCGGCGCAGTCCCGCTCGGGGTCGTCCCGGTGCGTGCCCTGGTGGCCGCCGGCCTCGACGCCCTGCACGATCACGGCGTGGGCCCCGGACCGCTCCACGGCCTGGGCCTCCTCCGCCGAGGTCGCGGTGACGAGGGTGAGCGTGCCCTTGCGGGCGAGGGACTCCACGACCTGCGGGGTCGGACAGCCGAAGTGGAACGACACCACCGGGACGGGGTTGTCGAGCAGCACGGCCAGCTTGGCCTCGTAGCCGTCGTCGCGTCCGCTGTCCGGGTCGCCCAGCTCGGCGTCGTACCAGGTGGCCTCACCGGCCAGCTGCTCCGCGTAGACGTCGACGGCGGCCGGCTCGGCGTACTCCGGCTGTGGCATGAACAGGTTCACGCCGAAGGGGCGCGAGGTCAGGGCCCGGAGCGCCTTGACCTCCTGGTACATCCCGTCGGCCGTCTTGTACCCGGCGGCGAGGAACCCCAGCCCGCCCGCCTCGGACACGGCGGCGGCCAGCCGCGGCACGGACACGCCGCCCGCCATGGGGGCCTGCACGATCGGCAGCGGGACGAGATCGGTCAGCGCGGAGGACATGACGGCATGGTGCCACTGTCCTGTGGACATCGCCGAATCGGGGGCGGTCGTGTGTTCGGGTGCGGGCGGGTGGGGGCTGGTCGCGCGGTTCGCCGCGGGCCTGGTCCTCAGGGGGGCGGGGAACCTCGCGAGAAGCCCCACGCACCCGCACCCGACAACGCATCCGCATACGCACCCGCACCCGCACCCGCACGGCTAACGCCCGTTGAACGCGTCCTTCAGCCGGGAGAACAGCCCCTGCTGCCCGGGCTGGAACTGCCCCGTGGGCCGCTCCTCACCACGAAGCACCGCGAGCTGCCGCAGCAGCGCCTCCTGCTCGGGATCCAGCTTCGTCGGCGTCTGCACCTCGACGTGGACGATGAGATCGCCCCGGCCGCCGCCCCGCAGATGCGTGACACCCCGGCCGTGCAACGGGATCGACTGCCCGGACTGGGTCCCGGGCCGGATGTCGACCTCCTCCAGACCGTCCAGCGTCTCCAGCGGCACCTTCGTGCCGAGCGACGCCGCCGTCATCGGGATCGTCACCGTGCAGTGCAGATCGTCTCCGCGCCGCTGGAACGTCGAGTGCGGCAGCTCGTGGATCTCGACGTAGAGATCACCGGCGGGACCGCCGCCGGGCCCGACCTCGCCCTCACCGGCGAGCTGGATCCGCGTGCCGTTGTCCACACCGGCCGGGATCTTGACCGTGAGCGTCCGCCGCGACCGCACCCGTCCGTCGCCCGCGCACTCGGGGCACGGGTTGGGGACGATCGTGCCGAACCCCTGGCACTGCGGGCAGGGCCGGGAGGTCATGACCTGGCCGAGGAAGGACCGCGTGACCTGCGAGACCTCACCACGGCCCCGGCACATGTCACAGGTCTGGGCGGTCGTGCCCGGGGCCGCGCCCTCGCCGCTGCACGTCGTGCAGACGATGGCGGTGTCGACCTGGATGTCCTTCGTCGTGCCGAAGGCCGCCTCGTCGAGGTCGATCTCCAGCCGGATCATCGCGTCCTGTCCCCGGCGCGTGCGCGAGCGGGGACCCCGCTGCGACGCCGTACCGAAGAAGGCGTCCATGATGTCCGAGAAGTTCCCGAAGCCGCCGGCGCCGAAGCCGCCCGCGCCGCCGCCCGCCTGGGACAGGGGGTCGCCGCCGAGGTCGTAGACCTGCTTCTTCTGCGGGTCCGACAACACCTCGTAGGCGGCGTTGATCTCCTTGAACCGCTCCTGTGTCTTCGGATCGGGATTGACGTCCGGGTGCAGCTCGCGCGCGAGCCTCCGGAACGCCTTCTTGATCTCGTCCTGGGACGCATCGCGGCGCACGCCGAGCACGGCGTAAAAGTCCGTGGCCACTTAAGACTCCGCCAGGATCTGTCCGACGTACCGTGCCACCGCTCGTACCGCTCCCATCGTTCCCGGATAGTCCATGCGCGTAGGTCCGACCACGCCCAGTTTCGCTACTGCCTCGCCGCCCGAACCGTAGCCGACGGAGACGACGGACGTGGAGTTGAGTCCCTCATACGCGTTCTCATGACCGATGCGTACGGTCATGCCCGAATCCCCGGCCTCGCCAAGCAACTTGAGGAGGACGACCTGCTCCTCCAAGGCTTCCAGAACGGGCCGGATGGTGAGGGGGAAGTCATGTCCGAAGCGGGTGAGATTGGCGGTTCCGCCGATCATCAGCCGCTCCTCGCTCTCCTCGACGAGTGCCTCCAGCAGGGTGGAGAGCACCGTCGTGACCGTGCCCCGGTCCTCGACGTCGAACGCCTCGGGCAGGTCCTCGACCAGCCTCGGCACGTCGGTGAACCGGCGGCCCGCGACCTTGCTGTTGAGCCGGGCCCGCAGATCCGCGAGTGACGTTTCTCCGAACGGCGCCGGGCAGTCGACCAGCCGCTGTTCCACCCGTCCCGTGTCCGTGATCAGCACGAGCATCAGCCGGGCGGGGGCCAGCGACAGCAGCTCCACGTGCCGCACCGTCGACCGTGTGAGCGACGGATACTGCACGACGGCGACCTGCCGCGTGAGCTGCGCGAGCAGCCGTACGGTCCGCGCCACCACGTCGTCGAGGTCGACGGCGCCGTCCAGGAAGTTCTGGATGGCGCGCCGCTCGGGCGGGGTCATCGGTTTGACGCCGGCCAGCTTGTCGACGAAGAGCCGGTACCCCTTGTCGGTGGGGATGCGGCCCGCGCTGGTGTGGGGCTGGGCGATGAAGCCCTCGTCCTCCAGCGCCGCCATGTCGTTGCGGACGGTCGCCGGGGAGACGCCCAGGTTGTGCCGCTCCGTGAGCGCCTTGGAACCGACCGGCTCCTCGGTGCCCACGTAGTCCTGGACGATGGCGCGCAGCACCTGCAGCCTGCGTTCACTGAGCACCGCGCACACCTCCAGCTCGCTCTCCTGTGGCTTCCCCTTGGCACTCACCCCGGGCGAGTGCCAACACTCCCCGCCCAGTGTACGGCGGTGGGGTACGCCCCCGGCAAGGCCGGTCCAGCCATGTCGTGCCGACGTGTACCGACCTGTCCGACGATGTCGGGCGCCCGCCGGACCTCGTCCTACCGCCGGGTACGCGACGACCGGCCCCCTCCGGCGGCCGAAAAGCGGCGGGGAGCCGCGGTGCGCCTCGGGGAGCTACGGCTAGCGTCGGCGCATGACGGTGACTTGGGAAGAGTGCGGGTGGCAGGAATTGACACCCCGGGTCGGACGGTGCCGCCTGCCCGGCTGGGACTGCACGGCCGGGCTGGTGGTCGGCAACGGTGCGGCCCTGCTGATCGACGCGGGTTCGAGCCTGCGGGAGGGCGCGCGGTTGCGCACCGAGGCGGGTCGGCTGCTCGGTGGCGCCCGTGTGACACATCTCGCGCTCACCCATCCGCATTTCGACCATGTCTTCGGAGCGGCCGCGTTCGCCGGGGTGGAGGTCTTCGGCGCGGTGGGGGTCGACGGCGTCCTGGACCGCGACCGCGAGACCCTCCGCACGGACGCCGTGCACCACGGCCTCCCCCCGGCGGACGCCACGGAGGCGGCCGACCTCCTCGTGACGCCCCGCCATCACGTGTCCGGCGAATGGACCCTCGACCTGGGCGGTGACCTGCGGGTCCTGCTGGCGAACGTGGGGCCGGGGCACACGGGCCACGACCTCGCGGTCCTGGTGCCGGGCACCGCGGACGGCTCACGCGAGGTCGTGTTCTGCGGGGACCTGGTGGAGGAGTCCGGCGAACCCCAGGCGGGCCCCGACGCGATCCCCGCCCGCTGGCCGGCCGCCCTGGACCGGCTGCTGGACCTCGGCGGCGAGGACGCGCTGTACGTGCCCGGCCACGGGGCGGTGGTGGACGCGGCGTTCGTCCGGGCCCAGCGGGACGCGCTGGCCCGCCGTTTCGGCGTGTCGGGCTGAGGGCGCGGGCATCCGGGTGCGGCTTCTCCTATCGTCACTCGAATGCGCCAGTACTCGCCCGATCTGACCCCTCCCTGGAAGAAGCCCGCCCCGGCTCCCGAGGTCCCGGCCGACCCCGGTCTGGTCGTCGAGGAGCCCGGCACCGGCTTCTGCGGCGCGGTCGTCCGCTGCGAGGCGGGCACGGTGACCCTGGAGGACCGCTTCGGCAAGCACCGCGTGTTCCCGCTGGAGCCCCGGGGCTTCCTGCTGGAGGGCCGGGTGGTGACGCTGGTGCGTCCCTCGTCGACGGCCCCGGCCCGTCCCTCCCGCACCGCCTCGGGTTCGGTGGCCGTCCCGGGCGCCCGCGCGCGCGTGGCCCGCGCCGGGCGCATCTACGTGGAGGGCCGCCACGACGCCGAGCTGGTCGAGAAGGTCTGGGGCGACGACCTGCGCATCGAGGGCGTGGTCGTGGAGTACCTGGAAGGCGTGGACGACCTGCCCGCGATCGTCGCGGACTTCGCGCCGGGCCCGGACGCCCGTCTCGGGGTCCTGGTCGACCATCTGGTCCCCGGCAGCAAGGAGTCCCGGATCGCGGCGTCGGTCACCAGCGAGCACGCGCTCGTCGTCGGCCACCCGTACATCGACGTCTGGGAGGCGGTGAAGCCGTCGTCGGTGGGCATCGCGGCGTGGCCGCGCGTACCGCGCGGGCAGGACTGGAAGACGGGGGTGTGCCGGGCGCTGGGGTGGCCCGCGGAGAACACGGGGGCGGTGTGGCAGGCCATTCTGGCTCGGGTCGACTCCTACAGGGATCTGGAGCCGGAGTTGCTGGGGCGGGTGGAGGAGTTGATCGACTTCGTCACGGCAGCCGGTGAAGCCTCACCCCGGTGACCGTCCCGAACTCGCTCGTGTCCAGCTTCAGGTCGAGCGATTCGAGCACCACCGGATCACCGAACTTGGTGATCCACTGTCCACGGTAGTCCGCTTGGTCCCCCTCTCCTACCGGGTCGGTCAAGAGAACGCAGTGCGCCACAATGGGGTCGACGATCAGATAAGCGGGAATCTTGCCTGCCGCGTAGATGGATCGCTTGACGCCGTAGTCCCGGTCGACACTCGTTTTCGAGACCACCTCGACCACCAAAGTGGCCAACTGAGAGGGAACCAGATTTCCCGAGGCCGGAGCCACGCCGCGTTCCAGCACGAGCAGGTCCGGAATGGGCTCGCTGGCTTCGCCGGTGATGTCGACATCCGTCGTCTGGAGCCGTTCCCAGCGCTTACGCGGGATCTGGTCCTGCACGTCCGTCACGATCCGGTTATGCACCAGATCGGGAGCAGCCATCATAACGATTTCCCCCCGGAGGAGCTCGACCTTGACGCCCTCGGGAGGCTCAAGCTCCTCGAAGTACTTGGTCATTCCACGCTCGTCCACAGCGGTCATCTCCGTGGCCCTCCACATCCGCCGCGTACTTTTAGCGGCAGCCTACGAACCAGGTTAGGTACCGAACCGGCGTTCCGCACCGATTCGCTCGCCCGAGTGATCAGTCCACCAGGTCCCGCACCACCGCGTCCGCCAGCAGCCGCCCCCGCAGGGTGAGCACCGCGCGCCCCTCCCCGTACGGCCCGGCCTCCAGCAGCCCGTCAGCCAGTGCCCGCCCGGCCGCCGCCAGGCCTTCCTCCCGCAGCAGCGACAACGGGCACCCCTCCCGCAGCCGCAGCTCCAGCAGGATGCGCTCGACACGGCGGTCCTCGTCCGCCAACAGCTCACGCCCGGCGCCCGGCGACTTCCCCGCCGCCAGCGCGCCCGCGTACGCGCCGGGGTGCTTGACGTTCCACCAGCGCACGCCGCCGACGTGGCTGTGGGCGCCCGGCCCCGCGCCCCACCAGTCGGCGCCGCGCCAGTACAGCTCGTTGTGCAGGCAGCGTCCGGCCTCGGAGGTGGCCCAGTTGGAGACCTCGTACCAGTCGAACCCGGCGGCGATGAGCATCTCCTCGGCGATGAGGTAACGGTCGGCGTGGACGTCGTCGTCGGTCATCGGCACCTCGCCCCGGCGGATGCGGCGCGCGAGCTGCGTGCCCTCCTCCACGATCAGCGCGTACGCCGAGACGTGATCCGGTCCGGCCCCGAGCGCGGCGTCCAGGGAGGCCCGCCAGTCGTCGTCGGACTCCCCCGGTGTGCCGTAGATCAGATCGAGGTTGACGTGGTCGAAGCCGGCGGCGCGCGCCTCCGCGACGCATGCCTCGGGGCGCCCCGGCGTGTGCGTACGGTCGAGGATCTTCAGGACGTGCTGCCGGGCGCTCTGCATCCCGAAGGAGAGGCGGTTGAAGCCGCCCGCGCGCAGGGTCTCCAGATAGGCGGGGTCGACCGACTCCGGGTTCGCCTCCGTCGTCACCTCCGCGCCGTCCGCGAGACCGAACTCGTCCCGGATCGCCCCCAGCATCCGTACGAGGTCGTCGGCGGCCAGCAGCGTGGGCGTGCCGCCGCCGACGAACACGGTGCGGACGGGGCGCGGGTCGTCGCCGAGCACCTTGCGGGCGAGACGGATCTCGTCGAGGACCGTGTCCGCGTAGTTGTCGCGGGAGGCGAGGACGCCACCGGTGCCGCGCAGCTCGGTGGCGGTGTAGGTGTTGAAGTCGCAGTAGCCGCAGCGGGTCGCGCAGTACGGGACGTGCAGATAGAACCCGAGGGGCCGCTCGGCCGCGCCGGCCAGGGCGCGCGCGGGCAGCGCGCCATCGTCGGGGACGGGCTCACCGTCGGGGAGTGCGGAAGGCATGTCCCCCATTGTCCAGCACCCCCGCCGGTCCTCATTCCGCCCTCAGCACCAGCAGCGCGAGGTCGTCGTCGGGTGGCCCCTCCCCGAACTCGTGGACGAGTCGTCGGATGCGTTCGGCGATCAGCTGGGCGTCGAGCCCGGCGCAGCCGGAGAGCGCG
Source organism: Streptomyces bottropensis ATCC 25435 (assembly GCF_000383595.1). Classification (NCBI taxonomy): domain Bacteria; kingdom Bacillati; phylum Actinomycetota; class Actinomycetes; order Kitasatosporales; family Streptomycetaceae; genus Streptomyces; species Streptomyces bottropensis. The sequence goes on from NZ_KB911581.1 coordinate 7,360,948, forward strand.
CAGGCCAGGCCGTCCCCGTCGTCGAACATGCGGGGGCCGCTGCGCCGCTCGGTGACCCCGTCGGTCACGCACAGCAGTGTGTCGCCGCGGCGCAGCTCGAACGTCTCGGAGACGTACTCGGTGTCCTCGATCACCCCGAGCAGCGTCTGCGGCTCGGCCACGGCCCGTACGTCGCCGTCGGGGCCCAGGAGCAACGGCAGCGGGTGCCCGGCGGAGGCGAGGGTGCAACGGACGCCGCCGTCGACGGGGACGAGTTCGCCGTAGAGGAGGGAGAGGAAGCGGGTCTGCGGGCCGTCGGGGTCGACGAGGCCGGGGTCTCCGGCCGTGACCAGGGCGCGGGCGGCGGCGTCGGCCGCCTCGGTGGCGTCGTCGAGGAGGAGCTGGTTGAGGCGGTCGAGCACGTCCGCGACGCCGTAGCCCTCGCGGGCGAGCAGCCGCAGCCAGGGCCGGGCGAGGCCGATGACGACGGCCGCCTCGGGGCCCTTGCCCTGGACGTCGCCGATCGCGAAGCACCAGCGGCCCCGGCCCGCCGGGAAGAGGTCGTAGAAGTCGCCGCTGGGTCCGCCCTTGTCGCACGGCTCGTAGACGAGTGCGCTCGACACGCCGGGGATCTCGGCGACCGCGCCCGGCAGCAGTCCGCGCTGCAGGACACGGCTGATGGTGGCCTGACGGGCGTACTGGCGGGCCGCGCCGATGGACAGCGCGATCCGCCGGCTGAGGTCCTCGACCAGCCCGGTCACCTCGTCGGGAAACCGCAGCAGCCCGGCCCGCCCGATCACGAGCGTGCCGAGCGGCCGCCCACCGGCGATGAGCCGATACGCGAGCGCGGCCCCGCCTTCGCCCTCCGGGCCCGAGCCGCCTCGGCCGCGCGCCGCTCGGCCTCCGTGCTCCGCCGGCGGTCCGGGTGCGCGTCGGGGCGCCCCGGCTTCGCCGTCCATCGCCGGCTCGACTGAGCGGTAGGACCCTCCGGAGGCCCACTCCACCGCCGAACCGGCCCCCGCCTGGGCCGGCCCGGCCACTCCGGCTTCGGTCGCTCCGGCCGCTCCGGCTTCGTCGGCCACCCCGGCCACTCCGGCTTCGGTCGCTCCGGCTCCGTCGGGCGCTCCGATCACTCCGGGTCCGTCGGCCACCCCGGCCACTTCGGCCTCGGTCGCTTCGGTCGCTCCGGCTTCGTCGGGCGCTCCGATCACTCCGGGTCCGTCGGCCACCCCGGCCACCCCAGATCCGTCGGCCACCCCGGCTTCGTGGATCCCTCCGTTCACTCCGGATCCGTCGGCCACCCCGGCCAGATCCGGGACCGGCCCGCCTGAGCCCTGCGGTCCAGGCCGGGCCGGGCCCCGGGACGCCGGGCCTTCGGCCACCGCGGCCGGCCTGGCCTCGCGGTGGGGCGCCCCGCGTTCCACCGGCCCGACCGCACCGGGGAGCACCCCGACGCCGGCCTCCGGCATCGGCACGGCTTCGCCCCGGGGAGCCTCGCCCACACCGACCACCACCTGCCCGGCGACGCCCGCCACCGGCCCCGCTTCGGACCTGGGCGCCCGGCCCTCCGCCTCCCTCTCCGTCGAGGGCCTGTCCTCGCCCTCCCGCGCAGACACGCCTTCAGCCTCGTGTGTCCCGCTGGCCGTGCCGGCCGCCGAGCGCGGTCCGCCCCCGGCTCCGGTCCCGGTCTCCTCAGCCGGTCCAGGCGTCGCGCCAGGAGCCGGACCACGGGCAACCCCGGCCGCCCCATCCCCCGTAGTCGACCCCGTACCCCGTCCGGACCCGGCCCCGCGCTCCGTATCCGGCTCCGTCGCCTCGGTCCCCGCCCCCTCACCCAGCTCCGGCCACGGCACAGGCACCGCCCTCGATCGCACCGCGTCGGGCAGCCTCGGGGGGTTCTTCTCCAGGGCCCGGCGCAGTTCCTCGATGCGGTTCTCGCTGCCGTGCCAGACGCGGGCGAGGCGGGGCGCGGGGCCGAACGAGGCGTCGCCCGCGCGCCAGCCCAGCCCCTCCTCCTCCAGCCACACCGCGCACCAGTCGGCCAGCCTCGGCACGAGCAGCTGCCCGGCGAGTGCGGCGACCAGGTCCTCGTCCAGCTGCCCGGTGAGCAGATCGGACGCCTCGGCGAGGAAGGAGAGGGCGCCCCGGTTCAGCCACTCCCGATCGTGCTCCCCACCGGGCCGGGGCACGGGCGCGACGAGGTCGACCGGACGGACGTCCTGTGCGGAGTCACCGGCGTACGCCCGCGCATCCCAGGCGTCGTCGGCCCGGTCCCCCAGGGCCGCTTCCGCCGCCGAGCCGCCCTCGTGCCCGCCGTACGGCTCGAACGCCCCCTCCACCGCCATCGCCCCGTCGACCGACAGCTGGGCCCAGACGGTCTTCACGCCGGTCCGGTAGGTGATCCCCCAGGCTTCGGAGAGCGCGGCGACCAGGCGCAGGCCCCGCCCGTACTCGGCTGCCCCGTAAGGCCGTTCGACGAGGTAGGGCCGTTCGGCGCCCTCACCCCGTACCGCCCGGGAGGGGTGGTGGTCCGAGACCTCCAGGAGCAGCCATCCGGGGGCGGTGGGTGCGTCGCGGCCGAGGCGGCAGAGCAGTTCGACATCGGTGCCGGCGTGGACGACCGCGTTGGTGACCAGCTCGCTGACCACCACGAGCACGTCCTCGACGAGGCGGACCGAGAACGCGGCGGCGCCGGGCAGGCCCAGCTCGGCCCACTCGGTGAGCGCGGCACCCACGAAGCGCCGGGCGGCTCCGGGCGCGAGCGGTCCGCCCTGAAGCGACAGGTGCGCCGTCGCGCGCCGGTCGAGTCCCGCGTACGCGGGCGCGGCGTACAGGGACTCGGAACCGACGCGCGCCGGCGCATCAGAAGCGCAGGACACGGTGTCCCGTTGCGTCGGAATGGCCCCCACTGAGCGGCTCCCTGAGAAAGTTCGGACGAATAGGCCTCAGGCGGCACGGCCAGAGTGACAGACTGACCACGCCCATAAGCACCGAGTTACCGAAGTGGGCCACCATGAGCGAGAACAGTGGTACGCGGTTGTCCGAAAACGGTCGGAAGGACAGCCAAACGGACGGACTGATCCGGGCGTCCGATCTCCGCGCGCTGGCGGCGGCCATGACCGCGGCCCGCGACGGCAGCTTCACGAAGGTCCCGCAGACGGGTCCCGCGCCGGTCGCGGAACTGTGCGCCCTCTTCAACCAGATCATCGACCGCAGCACCCACTTCGGCTCCGAAGTACAGCGTGTACGGCGCGAGTTGGTCCGGCACGGCCGCCTCGACGAGCGGCTCTCCGCCAGTCCGGGCCAGGGCGCCTGGGCGACCCGCGTCGACGACGTGAACCGGACACTCGACGCCCTGGTCGCCCCCGCCGTGAAGGCCACACGCGTGCTGGACGCGGTGGCCGGCGGCGATCTGACCCAGCGTGTCGACCTGCACGACGGAACCCGCCAACTCCGGGGCGACCTGAGGCGGTTGGGCAGCACCGTGAACAAGATGGTCGACCAGCTGTCGCTGTTCACCGGCGAGGTGACGAGGGTCGCCCGCGAGGTCGGCACGGAGGGACGCCTCGGCGGCCGGGCCAAGGTCCGTGGCCTGTCCGGCAGTTGGCGGGACGTGACGGAGGCGGTCAACACCATGGCCGCCCGGCTGACCGCGCAGGTGCGGGACATCGCCCTGGTCACCACCTCGGTGGCGCGCGGCGACCTCACCCGGACGGTGACCGTCGAGGCGACCGGCGAGCTGCTGGAGCTGAAGCTCACCGTGAACACGATGGTGGACCAGCTCTCCGCCTTCGCCGACGAAGTGACCCGGGTGGCCCGCGAGGTCGGCACCGAGGGCCGGCTCGGCGGGCGCGCGCAGGTGCGGGGTGTCTCCGGCGTCTGGAAGGACCTCACCGACAACGTCAACTTCATGGCGTCGAACCTGACGTCGCAGGTCCGCAACATCGCCCAGGTCACCACCGCCGTCGCCAACGGCGACCTGAGCCAGAAGATCACGGTCGACGCGCAGGGCGAGATCCTGGAGCTGAAGTCGACGATCAACACGATGGTCGACCAGCTCTCCGCCTTCGCCGACGAAGTGACCCGGGTGGCCCGCGAGGTCGGCACCGAAGGAAACCTCGGCGGCCGCGCACAGGTCCGGGGCGTCTCCGGCGTCTGGAAGGACCTCACCGACAACGTCAACTTCATGGCGGACAACCTGACCTCCCAGGTCAGGAACATCGCCCTCGTCTCCACGGCCGTCGCCCAGGGGGATCTCGGCAAGAAGATCACGGTCGAGGCGAAGGGCGAGATCCTGGAGCTGAAGTCGACGATCAACACGATGGTCGACCAGCTCTCCGCCTTCGCCGACGAAGTGACCCGGGTGGCCCGCGAGGTCGGCACCGAAGGAAACCTCGGCGGCCAGGCGCAGGTCCGGGGCGTGTCGGGCGTCTGGAAGGACCTGACCGACAACGTCAACTTCATGGCCCTGAACCTGACCTCGCAGGTCCGCAACATCGCGCAGGTGACGACCGCCGTCGCCAACGGCGACCTCTCCAAGAAGATCACCGTCGACGCCCGCGGCGAGATCATGGAACTGAAGGACACCGTCAACACGATGGTGGAGCAGCTGCGGGCCTTCGCCGACGAGGTGACGAGGGTCGCCCGCGAGGTCGGCACCGACGGCGCGCTCGGCGGCCGGGCCCAGGTGCAGGGCGTGTCAGGTGTCTGGCGGGACCTGACCGACAACGTCAACTACATGGCGGACAACCTGACTTCGCAGGTCAGGAACATCGCCCAGGTGACCACGGCGGTGGCCAACGGCGACCTCTCCAAGAAGATCGACGTGGACGCGCGCGGCGAGATCCTGGAGCTGAAGACCGCCATCAACACGATGGTCGACACCCTGTCCTCCTTCTCCTCCGAGGTCACCCGCGTGGCCCGCGAGGTCGGCTCCGAGGGCCGACTCGGCGGCCAGGCCCGGGTCGAGGGCGTCTACGGCACCTGGAAGCGCCTGACGACGAACGTGAACGAGCTCGCCTCGAACCTGACCACCCAGGTCCGCGCGATCGCCGAGGTCGCCTCCGCCGTGGCCCAGGGCGACATGTCCCGCTCGATCACGGTGGAGACGCAGGGCGAGGTCGCCGAGCTGAAGGACAACATCAACCTGATGGTGGCCAACCTCCGCGAGACGACCCGCGCGAAGGACTGGCTGGAGTCCAACCTCGCCCGCCTCGCCGCCCTGATGCAGGGCCACCGCGACCTGATGGAGGTTGCCGACCTGATCCTGCGCGAGCTGACCCCGCTGGTGAACGCCCAGTACGGCGCTTTCTACCTGGCCGACCCCGACGAGGACGGCGCTGCTCCGCTCCCGGTGGCGCCCACCAAGGGCCTCGCCTTCATCGCGGGCTACGGCGCGGCGCAGGGCGCGACCGTCGAGACCGGCGGCCTTCCCGTGCACGGGCTCGTCGCGCAGGCGGCCCGCGAGAAGAAGCGGATCCTGGTGGAGGAGGCCCCGCCGGGCTACATCAAGATCAACAGCGGTCTCGGGGAGGCCTCCCCGTCCAGCGTCGTGATCATCCCGATCCTCTTCGAGGACAAACTCCTCGGCGTGATCGAGCTGGCGTCCTTCTCCCGCTTCTCCGACGTCCACCTGGCGTTCTTCGACCAGTTCGTGAACACCATCGGCGTCGCCATCAACACGATCATCGCCAACTCCCGCACCGAGTCCCTCCTCGGCGAGTCCCAGCGCCTCGCCATGCAGCTCCAGGAACGCTCCGACGAACTCCAGAAACAGCAGGCGGAGCTGCGTCGCTCGAACGCCGAACTGGAGGAGAAGGCGGCCCTGTTGGCCACCTCCTCGCAGTACAAGTCGGAGTTCCTGGCGAACATGTCCCACGAGCTGCGCACCCCGCTGAACTCGCTGCTCATCCTGGCCCGGCTGCTCTCCGACAACCCGGACGGCCATCTCACCGACCAGGAGGTGCAGTTCGCCGCCACGATCCACCGCTCGGGCTCCGACCTCCTCCAGCTGATCAACGACATCCTCGACCTCTCGAAGATCGAGGCCGGCCGGATGGACGTACGCCCCAAACGCCTGCCGCTCATCAAGCTCCTGGACTACGTCCACGCCACGTTCCGCCCGCTCACCCTCGACCGGGGCCTGGCCTTCGAGGTCGCGGTCGGCGAGAACGTGCCGCGCGAGATGCACTCGGACGAGCAGCGCCTTCAGCAGATCCTGCGCAACCTCCTGTCCAACGCCATCAAGTTCACCGCGTCCGGCCGCGTCGAACTGGCCGTCAACCGCGTCAAGGACCCCGACCACCGGTTCACCCGCGAGGACCACGACGAGGTCATCGCCTTCGCGGTCTCCGACACCGGAATCGGTATCGCGCCCGAGAAGCTCCCGGTGATCTTCGAGGCGTTCCAGCAGGCCGACGGCACCACCAACCGCAAGTACGGCGGCACCGGTCTCGGCCTGTCCATCAGCCGGGAGATCGCCGGTCTGCTGGGCGGCCGCATCATCGCCGAGAGCGTCCCCGGCAAGGGCTCCACCTTCACCCTGTACGTGCCCGTCTTCAGCCCCGGCCACGGGCTGCCGGAACCCGCCGCGGCCGAGGAGCCCGGCACCCTCGTACCCGAGCAGCTGACGACCGAGCCGTACCCGGCCGCGCACGACAGCGACGACACCTGGCCCGCGCCCACCAAGCTGGAGGCGTGGAAGGCGGGACGCGCCGGCCAGGTGCTGCCCGGCCGCCGGGTGCTGATCGTCGACGACGACATCCGCAACGTCTTCGCGCTCACCCACGTCCTGGGCCGCGTCGGCATGCCCGTCCTGTACGCGGAGAACGGCCGCGAGGGCATCGAGACCCTGGAGCGCAACCCGGACGTCGAACTCGTCCTGATGGACATCATGATGCCGGAGATGGACGGCTACGAGACGATCTCCGCCATCCGCCGCACCCCACGCTGGGCGGGCCTGCCCATCGTCGCCCTCACCGCCAAGGCGATGCCCGGCGACCGCGACAAGTCCATCGCCCGCGGCGCCAACGACTACGTTCCGAAGCCCGTGGACGTCGACCAACTGCTCACGGTCGTCTGCGCGGTCCTGGACCCGGAGAGCCCGGAGAACACGCAAGGCATGCAGAGCACGGAGGACATGCAGAGCACGCAGGGCACGCGGAACCCGGCGGACACGGCGGACCCGGCACCCGAGAAACGCACCGACGAGAACGAGGCACCCTCACCATGACCACTCGGGACCGGACCGACGGACGCGCGGGCATCCTCCTCGTCGACGACATGGAGGACAACCTGATCGCCCTGGAGGCCGTCCTGGCATCTCTCGACGAGCCGCTGGTACGGGCCCGTTCGGGCGAGGAGGCCATGAAGGCCCTCCTGAGGCAGCGCTTCGCCGTCGTCCTCCTCGACATCCGGATGCCCGGCATGGACGGCTTCGAGACCGCCGCCCACATCAAGCGCCTCGACCAGACCAAGGACGTCCCGATCATCTTCCTCACCGGCACGGACGCCGACGCCGGTTACGCCTTCCGCGGCTACGCCACCGGCGCGGCGGACTACGTCACCAAGCCCTTCGACCCCTGGGTGTTACGGGCGAAGGTGAGCGTCTTCCTGGAACTGCACCGCAAGAGCCGGCAGTTGGAGAGCCTGATGACGAGGCGGCGCGAACACACGGAACACCTCGACGCGCGCCTCGCGGCCCTGGACAAGCAACTGGCCCAGTCCGCCCCGGACCTGACGGAGGTCCGAATACAGATCCAGGACCTCCGTCAGCTGGTGGCAGGAGAGGCGGGAGAGGCGGGAGAGCACAGCCCGTGACCCGGAGGACGGGGGACGCGGGGGCCGCACGACCGGCCCTCCCGGACCGCGCCTCGCCATCGGTCCCCCGCCCCGCTCCCGTGCGGCGGACGCTACGCCTCCCGAGCGCCCGCGTACATCTCGTCGATGAGGTGCTGGTACTCCTTCTCCACCACCGGCCGCTTCAGCTTCAGGCTCGGTGTCAGCTCACCGTGCTCGACATCGAGATCCCGCGGCAGCAGCCGGAACTTCTTGATCGTCTGCCACCGCTGCAGTCCCTCGTTCAGCTGGGCGACATGCCCCTCGATCATCTCCACCGTCGCCGGCGCCGAGATGATCTCCTCGTAGGACTTGCCCGCCAGCCCGTTCTCCGCGGCCCAGCCCTGGAGGGACAGCTCGTCGAGGGCGATGAGCGCGGTGCAGAAGTTGCGGTCGGCGCCGATCACCATGACGTTGGACGTGAACGGGCAGAGCGCCTTGAACTGCCCCTCGATCTCGGTCGGCGCGATGTACTTGCCGCCGGACGTCTTGAACAGGTCCTTCTTGCGGTCGGTGATCCGCAGGTACCCGTCGGGCGACAACTCCCCGATGTCACCGGTGTGGAACCACCCGTCGGCCTCCAGGACCTCCTCGGTCTTCTCCGGCAGCCCGTGGTAGCCCTCCATGATGCCGGGGCCACGCAGCAGGATCTCGCCGTCGTCCGCGATACGCACCTCCGTACCGGGCAGCGGCTTGCCCACCGTGCCCGTACGGAAGGCCTCGCCCGGGTTGAGGAAGGACGCGGCGGAGGACTCGGTGAGGCCGTAGCCCTCCAGGATCGGGATGCCCGCGCCGGCGAAGAAGAAGCCGATCTCGGGCGCCAGCGCGACCGAACCCGAGACACAGGCGCGCAGCCGGCCGCCGAACGCCTCACGCAGCTTCTTGTAGACCAGCGCGTCGGCGACCTTGTGCTTGGCCTCCAGCCCGAACGGGACGGACGTGGTGCCCGTGCGCCGGAAGTTGTCCTGGCTGACCTTGGCGTACTCGCGGGCGACCCCGGCCGCCCACTGGAAGATCTTGTACTTGGCCGGGCCGCCCGCGCGCGCCTTGCCGACGACGCCGTTGTAGACCTTCTCGAAGATGCGCGGCACGGCCGCCATGTAGGTCGGCCGCACGACCGGCAGATTCTCGATGATCTTGTCGACCCGGCCGTCGACGGCGGTGATGTGCCCGACCTCGATGTGTCCGGCCAGGAGCACCTTGCCCATGACGTGCGCGAGCGGCAGCCACAGGTACTGCACGTCCGCCGGTTCGAGCAGACCGGTCGCGCCGATGGCCTTCGCCATGTACGCCCAGTTGTCGTGCGGAAGCCGGACCCCCTTGGGGCGGCCCGTGGTGCCCGAGGTGTAGATGAGGGTGGCGAGCTGGTCCTTGGTGATCGCCGCGACCTTCTCCTTGATCAGGTCGGGGTTCTTCTCCAGGTACGCGGCGCCGCGCTTCTCCAGGTCGGCCAGGGAGAGCACCCAGTCCTCGGAGAGGTCCGCGCCCTCGGGGTCGATGACGACGACATGGGCCAGCTCGGGCAGCTCGGCCTTCTTCTCGCGGGCCTTGTCGAGCTGCGCCGCGTTCTCGGCGATGAGGACCCGGCTGCCGGAGTCGGACAGGATGTACGCGGATTCCTCGGCGTTCGTCTGCGGGTAGACCGTGGTGTTGGCCGCGCCCGCGCACATGATGCCGAGGTCGCACAGGATCCACTCGATCCTGGTGGCCGAGGACAGGGCGATGCGCTGCTCCGGCTGTACGCCCAGCTCGACGAGGCCGGCCGCGATGGCGTTGACCCGTTCGGCCGCCTGGGCCCAGTTCAGCGACTTCCAGTCCGACGGGCCCTGGCCCGAGGCCGGCGCCACGGGGTAGCGGAAGGCCTCGGCCTCCGGTGTGGCCGCCACGCGCTCCAGGAAGAGGGCCGCCATGGACGGCGGGCGGTTCTCGATCAGGGTCTGTGTGTCGCTCACGACATCCTCCGGGGCACGCGACAGCGCGGCTGGCTCATGGACTGTGTGCTCAGGACTGCGCGGCTGGCTCAAAGCGGCTGTTGTTTAACTCGCGAGTAACCATCGAGTGGTGATCAGGGTAGAGCGCGGTCGGCCGGTTCGTAAGGGGCGGCGGGCAGTCACTTTCCACCGAGAACAACCCTACGAACACACGCCTGTATCTCCCGGACGACCTGCGGGCCCGTCGCGCCGAAACGCGACGGGCCCGCATCATGCCCGAGTTTCCGCGGGTAACAGCGCTCACCCCGCGGACCGGGGCCCCCGCCGCCCGGTGGCTACTTCTTGCCCTTGCCGCTGCCGGCACTGTCGTCGCTGGACAGAACGGCGATGAAGGCCTCCTGCGGAACCTCCACAGAGCCCACCATCTTCATCCGCTTCTTGCCCTCCTTCTGCTTCTCCAGCAGCTTCCGCTTCCGGGAGATGTCACCGCCGTAGCACTTGGCGAGGACGTCCTTGCGGATGGCGCGGATGGTCTCGCGGGCGATGACCCGCGACCCGATCGCGGCCTGGATGGGCACCTCGAAGGCCTGCCGCGGGATCAGCTCGCGCAGCTTGGCCACCAGCCGCACACCGTAGGCGTAGGCGGCGTCCTTGTGGGTGACGGCCGAGAAGGCGTCCACCTTGTCGCCGTGCAGCAGGATGTCGACCTTGACCAGGCTGGAGCTCTGCTCACCGGTGGGCTCGTAGTCCAGGGAGGCGTAGCCGCGCGTCTTCGACTTCAGCTGGTCGAAGAAGTCGAAGACGATCTCCGCGAGCGGGAGCGTGTAGCGGATCTCGACCCGGTCCTCGGAGAGGTAGTCCATGCCGAGCAAAGTGCCGCGCCGGGTCTGGCACAGCTCCATGATCGAGCCGATGAACTCGGAGGGCGCGAGGATCGTGGCGCGTACGACGGGCTCGTACACGGCGTCGATCTTCCCCTCGGGGAACTCGCTCGGGTTGGTGACCGTGTGCTCCGCGCCGTCCTCCATGACGACGCGGTAGACCACGTTCGGAGCGGTGGCGATCAGATCGAGCCCGAACTCGCGCTCCAGCCGCTCACGGATCACGTCCAGGTGCAGCAGACCGAGGAAGCCGACGCGGAAACCGAAGCCGAGCGCGGCGGAGGTCTCCGGCTCGTACACCAGCGCGGCATCGTTGAGCTGGAGCTTGTCGAGGGCGTCGCGCAGCTCGGGGTAGTCGGAGCCGTCCAGCGGATACAGACCCGAGAAGACCATCGGCTTCGGGTCCTTGTAACCGCCGAGCGCCTCGGTGGCACCCTTGTGCAGGGTGGTGATCGTGTCACCGACCTTGGACTGACGGACGTCCTTCACACCGGTGATCAGATAGCCGACCTCGCCGACCCCGAGGCCGTCGGCCGCCTTCATCTCCGGGGCCGAGACGCCGATCTCCAGCAGCTCGTGGGTCGCGCCGGTGGACATCATGCGGATCCGCTCACGCTTGTTGAGCTGCCCGTCGATGACACGCACGTACGTCACGACACCGCGGTAGGAGTCGTACACCGAGTCGAAGATCATGGCCCGCGCGGGCGCGTTCTGGACGCCGATCGGGGCCGGGACCTCGGCGACGACCCGGTCCAGCAGCGCCTCCACGCCCAGACCGGTCTTGGCGGAGACCTTGAGCACGTCCGCCGGGTCACAGCCGATGAGGTTGGCGAGCTCCTCGCTGAACTTCTCCGGCTGGGCGGCCGGCAGGTCGATCTTGTTCAGCACGGGGATGATCTTGAGATCGTTCTCCATCGCCAGGTAGAGGTTGGCGAGGGTCTGGGCCTCGATGCCCTGAGCCGCGTCGACGAGGAGGACCGTCCCCTCGCAGGCCGCCAGCGACCGCGAGACCTCGTACGTGAAGTCGACGTGCCCAGGCGTGTCGATCATGTTGAGGATGTGCGTGGTGCCCGGATCATCGGTCGGCGCCCAGGGCAGACGCACCGCCTGGGACTTGATCGTGATGCCACGCTCACGCTCGATGTCCATGCGGTCGAGGTACTGAGCACGCATCTGCCGCTGCTCGACCACACCGGTCAGCTGGAGCATCCGGTCGGCGAGCGTGGACTTGCCGTGGTCGATGTGCGCGATGATGCAGAAGTTGCGGATCAGAGCCGGGTCGGTACGGCTCGGCTCGGGCACATGGCTAGGGATCGCGGGCACGCAGGGTCCTGATTCTTGAGGTGTCCGCAGCCGTCTGCGGTCTCGGGTCGGATCTAGCGGGTCTTGAACGTAGGCACCATGGTCCCACGGGCGGAGAACTGCGACCGGTTTGGGCCGACCCGTGGACGGCTGGTAGCGTGGGCGGCTGTGTCTCATGCCCTCTCAGCAGGAGACACATCCCTAGGAAATCAAACGGTGTCCGAGGCGTGCGCGGCGTGTCCTGCACGATCTCCACGGTCTCGCACACCTGTAGCTGAAAAGGCTCATTCGTGGCGAACATCAAGTCCCAGATCAAGCGGAACAAGACCAACGAGAAGGCGCGCCTTCGCAACAAGGCCGTCAAGTCGTCGCTCAAGACCGCGATCCGCAAGGCTCGCGAGGCCGCTGCCGCGGGTGACGTCGAGAAGGCCACCGAGTACCAGCGCGCTGCCGCGCGCCAGCTCGACAAGGCCGTCTCGAAGGGCGTCATCCACAAGAACCAGGCCGCCAACAAGAAGTCGGCGCTTGCTTCCAAGGTCGTGGCCCTCAAGGGCTGAGCTCCACTTTGATCTGACCGCCGGCTGGACCCAGAGCGGGCCCTCTCTCATCCGCTCCCACCCGGCACCCCGGACCCGTACGCGGCCTGCGTTCGCCACGCGGGTACAGGTCCACAAGCATTGACCGAGGCCCCGCCCCCATCCCTTCCCCAGGGACGAGGACGGGGCTTTTGTCATACCTGCCCGTCGACGGAGACAGCGTGAGGGGTTCTCGGGAGCGAGGGCGGCGGGCTCTCCGGGCACGCAGGGGCGCAGGGCTTCTCGGGTGCGGGGCGGAGAGCTCTCCGGGCACGCACGGGCTCAGGGTTTCTTGGAGCGGGGTCGGCAGCTTTCCCCGACTGAGGGAACCGCTGGGATTCTCTGGCGTGGGGGGATCGGCGGGCTTGCGTGAGCCCAGGGAGCGGCACGCTCGCAGGGCATGGAGCACCGCAGGCTTTCAGGGGCGCGGGGAACTGCGCGACAAGCCCCGACGCTCCCGCACCCGCCCACGCACAGTCGCCCGCTCCCCCACGCTCCTCCCCCCGGCGTAGAAGGGGCAGCGCCCCTGGGGACGGGACAGGACGGGACGGGACGGGTAGGGGCGGCGGGGGCGAAAAACTCAGCCCCGACGAGACCGAGCCGCCCGAGCGATCACCACAACCGCCTTCTCCAACGCGTACTCGGGATCATCCCCCCCGCCCTTCACCCCCGCATCCGCCTCAGCCACCGCCCGCAACGCCACAGCCACCCCGTCCGGCGTCCACCCCCGCATCTGCTGCCGCACCCGATCGATCTTCCACGGCGGCATCCCCAACTCCCGCGCGAGATCCCCCGGCCGCCCACCCCGCGCCGACGACAGCTTCCCGATCGCCCGCACCCCCTGAGCCAACGCACTGGTGATCAACACCGGCGCCACCCCCGTCGCCAACGACCACCGCAGCGCCTCCAACGCCTCCGCCGCCCGCCCCTCGACGGCCCGGTCGGCCACCTCGAAGCTCGACGCCTCGGCCCGCCCCGTGTAGTACCGCCCGACAACCGCCTCGTCGATCGTCCCCTCGGCATCCGCGACCAACTGCGACGCCGCGGCCGCCAGCTCCCGCAGATCACTCCCGATCGCGTCGACGAGCGCCTGGCACGCCTCGGGAGTCGCGGACCGCCCGAGCGTGCGGAACTCTCCCCGCACGAACGCCAGCCGATCCCCCGGCTTCGTCATCTTCGGGCACGCCACCTCCCGTGCCCCCACCTTGCGCGCCGCGTCCAGCAGCGCCTTCCCCTTGGCACCCCCCGCGTGCAACAGCACCAGGGTGATCTCCTCGGCAGGGGCCCCCAGATACGCCTTCACGTCCTTGACGGTGTCGGCCGAGAGATCCTGCGCATTGCGTACGACCACGACCTTCCGCTCCGCGAAGAGCGACGGACTCGTCAGCTCGGCGAGCGTGCCGGGCTGCAACTGGTCCGAGGACAGATCCCGTACGTCCGTGTCGGCGTCCGCGGCCCGCGCGGCGGCCACCACCACCTGCACGGCGCGGTCGAGCAGCAGCTCCTCCTGTCCCACGGCAAGCGTCACGGGGGCGAGAGGATCGTCATTCGCAGTCTTCTTGGCCATCTCGGAAAGCATCCCACGCCCCACTGACAACCCACCCCGCCCCGCACGGCACCGGCACCGGCACCGGCACCGGCACCGGCACCGGCACCCCGGAACAGTGCAGGGAACCGCGCGGACACTCCCACCGACCAGCAGCCGCCGAACCACCCCCGCGCTCCCCGACGCTCCCCGGTCACCGGGGCGTCACGGCTCCTCCCGGCGCCGGGGCGTCAGGGCTCCTCCCGCCACCCCTCCCACTCCCCAGCGAACTCGTCCAACGCCACCGGATCGAGCCGCCCCCGCTCGTCCCGCAGCACCAACAGCCACTGCGCGTCCTCGGCGTCGTCCTCCCCCGCCAGCGCGTCCCGCACCAGCTGAGGCTCCTCGTCCAGCCCGAACCGCTCCCCGAGGGCCTCCGCCGCCGCCTCGGCCGCGTCACGATCAGGCAGCACCAACACATGTCTCACATCGCTCACGCCCCCATTTTCCGTCCGCCCTCCCCCTGCTCCTCCGGGGCCCCTCCCCCTCCCCCACCCCCACCCTCCCCTCCCGCCCTACCCCAAGCTCCCCCTCCCGTCCCCCACCTCCGGCACCCGCCCCAGCTCGATCCCGAACCGCTCCCGGTACACGGCCAGCACCTCCCCGTCCGTCGCCGGCTCGGTCACCTCCCGGTCGCCCTCCGCCGAGGTGACCGTGAGGGTGCGGCCGCTGAGCGTGCTGCGGCCGCCGTCCTCGGCGACCCGGGAGCAGACGAGAGACCGGGTGAAGTGGGAGGCCGGTGAGGTGCTGTGCCACCAGGCCCCGGCCACGAAGTCCCCGAGGACCCTCGGCCGCACCTCCAGCCGGTACTGCGGCTTGCCGTCCCGGAACACGTCCAGGTCCCCGAAGTCCCGCCCCCCGCTCTGTCCGTCCGCCTGGGCCACCCGGAACGTGCCTCCCGGATCCTTCTGCTCCTCCCGATTCCCGAACTCCAGCGGACAGTGGCTGTTCGCCCCGAACCCGACATCGACCAGCCAGTCACCCCCGTCCACCGTCCCTACCCGCAGCGCGAGATGGTCGTACGGGATGCCGAGCCGCTCCTGCTCGTCGTACACCCGCGCCGCGAGCAGCGTCACGTCGAATCCGAGCGCCGCGAGCAGTGCCCCGAACAACCCGTTCAGTTCGTAACAGAACCCGCCTCTGCGTCGCCCCACCACCTTGTCCAGCAGCCGCTTCTCCTCCAGGACGATCTCCTCACCCAGGTGGATCGACAGGTTCTCGAACGGCACCGCCCGCAGATGGCGCAGGTGCAGTTCACGCAGCACGTCGGCCGTGGGCCGGGCCGGCCGCTCGGCTCCGAGGCGGCGAAGGTAGGCGTCAAACTCTGAGGTGTCCATGAGGTCAGTCTCGCGCCACGAGCAACTCCTTCGCCGTGCCCGCGACAGCGATCGCGCCGTCCTCGTCCGTACGCAGCACCGTGGCGCCCCCGGCCCGCAGCGCGGCGACCGTACTGGGCGCCGGGTGACCGTACGGGTTGTCCGCGCCGACCGAGATGAGGGCCAGCCGTGGAGCCATCGCACGTATCAGTCCAGGGTCCTGGTAGGCCGAACCATGGTGGGCGACCTTCACCACGTCCACGGCTCCCAGCGCCGCGGCCTCCGGTGATCCCGCCAGTTCCCGCTGGCCCGGAGGCTCCAGGTCGCCCAGGAGCAGCAGGGTCAGCCCGGCCGAGCGGACGAGCATGGTCACGCTGGCGTCGTTCGGCCCGTCCGGCGCGGCGGCGTCGGCCGGTGGCCACAGCACCCGCCAGGTGAGGCTGCCCGTGCGCCGCTCCTCCCCGGCCACGGCCCGGGTCAGCGGGATCCGCCGGTACGCCGCCTCCCTGCGCACGAACTCGGCCTGTTCCACAGGCTCCTCGAAGCCGGTCGCCGCGATCGCCCCCACCGCACGCCCTCGCAGCACTCCCGGCAGCCCCATCACGTGGTCGGCGTGGAAGTGGGTGAGGACCACGAGCGGGATCCGGGTGATGCCGAGTGCCGTGAGGCAGCGGTCGACCGACACCGGATCGGGACCGGCGTCCACGACCACGCCGGCGCCGTCGCCCGCCGCGAGGACGCTCGCGTCCCCTTGCCCCACATCGCACATCACCAGGTGCCAACCCGGCGGCGGCCACCCCGTGATCACCCTGGTCAGGGGCGGTGGCTGCACCACGACCAACAGAAAGGCCAGCAGGCAGGCTCCCACCAGATACGGGTGGCTGAGGAGGCGCCGCCCGATCAGGAGGACCACCACGGTGACCAGGACGAGGAGCAGCGCACCGGTCCAGCTGCCCGGCCAGTCCACGCCCGCGCCGGGCAGCGACGCCCCGGTGCGGGCGATGTCCGCGATCCAGCCGGCGGGCCAACTCGCGCACCAGGCGAAGCACTCGGCGACGGGCATCGCCACCGGGGCCGTCGCCAGCGTGGCGAACCCCAGCACCGTGGCCGGGGCCACCGCGAACTCCGCCAGCAGGTTGCACGGCACCGCCACCAGGCTCACCTTGGCCGACAACACGGCGACGACCGGCGCGCACACCGCCTGCGCGGCCCCCGCCGCGGCCAGCGCCTCGGCCGGACGCGGTGGCACCCGGCGCCGCTGGAGCGCGGCGCTCCAGCGCGGGGCGAGGGTGAGCAGGGCTCCGGTCGCGAGGACGGACAGCAGGAAGCCGTAACTGCGGGCCAGCCACGGGTCGTACAGGACCAGCAGCAGGACCGCCGTCGCCAGCGCGGGGACGAGGGACCTGCGACGTCCCGTCGCGATGGCCAGCAGCGCGATCGCACCGCACGCGGCGGCCCGCACCACGCTGGGTTCCGGCCGGCACACGATCACGAACCCGAGCGTCAGCGCACCACCCGCCAGCGCGGTCGCCCGCAGAGAGATGCCGAGCCGGGGTGCGAGTCCCCGTCGCTCGGCCCGCTGTGCCAACCCCGGCGGTCCGATGAACAGGGCCAAGAGAATCGTGAAGTTGGCCCCGCTGACGGCGAGGAGGTGCGTGAGATCGGTCGCCTTGAACGCCTCGTCCAGCTCGGCCGGGACCCGCGAGGTGTCCCCGACGACGAACCCCGGCAGCAACGCCCGCGCGTCGGCGTCCAGCCCGTCGGTCGCCTCCCGCAGTCCCGCGCGCAGCCGTCCCGCGAGCCGCTGCACGGCGCTCGGCTCCTCCGTCACCACCGGCGCCCCACCGCCCCGCACCCGCAGCACGGCGGCCACCCGGTCGCCGCCGACCATGGCCGGCGCGACCCGCGCCGCGATCCGCACCCGCGTGGACGGCAGAAGCGAGAGCCACGACGCTCGACCGGACCGCTCGTCCACGTCGACCATGACCAGCACCGGTGTGCGTGTCCGCACGACCGTCCCGTCCGGGCCCCGCACCCGGCGTACCTCGGCCTGGAGGAGCACGGCGGCCGGGGCCGCGTGGTTGCCCTTGATGCGGGGGCGGGTGAGCCGTGGGTCGGCCGTCAGCCGGACCTCCGCGGTCACCCGGGCGTACTGCTCGGCCAGAGCGGGGACGGGCCCCCGCCGCAGATCCGCCCCGTGCAGTCCGGCGGAAGCGGCGGCCGCTCCGGCACAGAGCAGCACAGCGGCGACGGACATCCTCGTCCGAGCCCCGGTCCCACCCCGTACCGGCCCGTCCGCACGCCCCGGCCTGGGCCGAAGGACCAGCAGGGCCGAGCCCACCACCAGGCAGATCACGACCACTCCCGTGACCCAGCCGGGCGAGGCATGCACCATGAGCGCCGCCGTCCCCCACGCGGCCAACGCCGGGGGCACGAGACGCAGGTCCGTCGGTCCCTCCTGTCTGGGGTGGGCGTCGCCGAGCCGGGTGCCGGAGGCCGCGTGCACGGCGGGCCGCGGCGGGGCGCCCCCCGCATCGACTGCCGCCGTGGCCCCCTCATCCGTCGTACTCACGGCTGTACGAGGTCGCGCAGGTCGGCGAAGCGACGGTCCCCGATGCCGTTCACCTCGCGCAGTTCGTCGACCGAGCGGAAGCCGCCGTGGCGGGTGCGGTGGTCGATGATGTGCTGGGCGAGGACGGGTCCGACGCCGGGCAGGGTGTCCAACTGGTCGGCGGTGGCGGTGTTGAGGGAGACGGGGGTCGTGGGCGCGGCCCCGGTGACGGCGCCACCGGCCCCGACCGCACCCGCCCCGGGCATCGCGCCTGGCCCGGACACCGGCATCGGACGTCCGACCAG
Source organism: Streptomyces bottropensis ATCC 25435 (assembly GCF_000383595.1). Taxonomy (NCBI): domain Bacteria; kingdom Bacillati; phylum Actinomycetota; class Actinomycetes; order Kitasatosporales; family Streptomycetaceae; genus Streptomyces; species Streptomyces bottropensis. The sequence continues at coordinate 7,379,209 of NZ_KB911581.1, forward strand.
GACCTGCTCGCCGTCCACGAGGATTCGGGCACGGTTGAGCCCGTCGGTCCTCGCCCCCGGCCGGACACCGCCCGCCGCCCGTAGCGCGTCGGCGACCCGGGAGCCGGCCGGCAGCCGTTGGATGCCCGGCCGGCGGACCTTTCCGCCGACGTCCACCACGATCGAGGGCCCCGTCGAGGCGACCGCACCGGCCGAGGCGTCCGGCACCGCCGCCGCCCGGCCGTCCCCCGGCTCACCGTACGAGGCCGCCGGGCCCCCCGAAGCGCCTGGGGCACCCGCCCGCACCACCTCCGGCGCGCTCACGGTCTGGGTCCGGCCCGTCCAGAAGTGCTGGGCCGCGAACACCGCCGCGACGACCAGCACCACGCTCAGCGCGACCACGCTCTTGCGTTCGGTGGCACAGCGCACCTGCAACCACAGCGGCAACCGCTCCCGCAGGGCCGGCCCCATCCGCTCCCGCCACGCACCCCTGACCGCACGATCGGCTTCTCCGAAGCCGACGTCACGACCGGTCGCGAACCTGTCCGCCCCAGCGGTCCTGCCGGTGACGGCGTCTTCCCTGCCGACGACGACGGCTTGCTCCTCGGCGATCTCGACGATCTCGATGGTCTCGGCGGTCTCGGCGGTCTCGGTGATCTCATCGACATCGACGTCACCACGCACTGCGGAAGCCCCAGAGCTCACGGCCCCCTCCGCGGCGAGAGCCCGGACCGCGCGGCCCTCGCTGTCTCCCCTCGCCGTCCCCCCGGTCGCTCCCGGCGGCCCGTGCCCCAACTCCCTTGGTTCTCGCGCCCTCTCGGGGAACAGTGCCTCCGCGCGACGGCGGAGCGTCTCCGCCGTCGCCCGGCGGCGGCCGGCCCTGCCCCCGGGCTGTCGAAGGCGGTGGCGGGCGCGTCCGTCGGAGGACGGGCCCCTGCCGGGGCCGCTGGTGACCGTCGCAGTGCGTGAACGTGATCGAAGTGCCATGCCACGAGGATCGGGCAGACTCGCCCCATCGCGATGATCTTGCTCAATTACGGTGGATTACTACCGGGTTGTGGATAACTCCGTCACCCACACGAGCGCTGAAAGTCTCGACGCCCTCACGCCCCGACTCACCGACTCACCGACTCACCGACTCACCGACTCACCGAGGTGAGACGACGACCCCCAGCAGTCCGGGCCCCGTGTGCGCCCCGATCACCGCTCCGACCTCGCTCACATGCAGGTCGGCCAGTCCGGGCACCCGGCTCCGCAGCCGGTCCGCGAGCGCCGAGGCCCGCTCGGGCGCGGCAAGGTGATGGACCGCGATGTCGACCGGCGCGCTCCCCGCCCGCTCGGCGACGATCTCCTCCAGGCGGGCGATCGCCCTGGACGCCGTACGAACCTTCTCCAGCATCTCGATGCGGCCACCGTCGAGCTGCAGCAGCGGCTTGACGGCCAGCGCGGAACCGAACAGCGCCTGGGCCGCGCCGATCCGTCCACCCCGGCGGAGATAGTCCAGGGTGTCGACGTAGAAGAATGCGGACGTCCCCGCGGCCCGTTTCTCGGCGGCCGTGACGGCCTCGTCCACCGTGCCGCCCGCCTCGGCGGACTCGGCGGCGGTCAGGGCGCAGAACCCGAGGGCCATCGCGACCATCCCGGTGTCGACCACGCGCACCGGCACGGGCGCGTCGCGGGCCGCGAGCACGGCCGCGTCGTAGGTGCCCGAGAACTCGGCGGAGAGGTGGAGGGAGACGATGCCCGTGGCGCCCGTCTCCGCGACCCTGCGGTAGGTCTCGGCGAACAGTTCGGGGCTGGGGCGCGAGGTGGTGACGGACCGTCGCTTCTGCAGCGCCAGGGCCAGGGAACGTGCGGAGATCTCGGTACCCTCGTCGAACGCCTGGTCGCCGAGGACCACGGTCAGGGGCACCGCGATGATGCCGTGACGCTCCATCGCCGGCGGCGGCAGGTAGGCCGTGGAATCGGTGACGATCGCGACATGGCGGGACATGAGCTGGAGGTTACCCGCCCAGCCCCGTCGACGGCAGCCCGGCCCCTCTCACCTGCGACCGTACGGAGCGAGCCGACCGTCCCGGGCGAGCCGTCCGCCGTGGCGACCGGATCAAGTCGTGCTCTCCGGGCGGGGCTTCTTCTGCCACGGATACGTCGGCCGCGCGCTCGCCGGGGCGATCGCGGGCTTGGGCGGCCCCTCAGCGCCGGGGGACTCACCACCACGGGACTCGGCGGCGCGGGGCTCGGCCGAGCGCGACGCGGGGGGCTCCTGCCAGGTCTGCCCCGTGGAGGCGGTGGCCTCGGGCTTCGGCGCCTCGGGCCACACCGCGGCGGGTTCCGTCGTCCAGTGCCGCAGCGCGCCCGCCTCGACGTCGATCTGCGCGCTGAGCGTGTCCAGGTCTTCCTCCGCGAACCTGCGCGCCCTGTCGTGCGCGGCCCAGCGCAGGGAGTCGGCGGACTTGACGACCCGCTCCGTGCGCTCGCGCAGCGCGGGGAGCCGCTGGGCCAGCTTGCTCCGGTCCGGTTCGGGCTCCAGGCGCCGGAGCTCGTCGTCCAGCTCCCGGCCGTGCTTGCTGAGCTGCTCGAAGAGGGCCAGGGACTCCTTCAGGGACTCGTCCTCACCCACCCCCGCCTGCAAGGCCTCCTGGGTGGCCCGCATCGACGTACGCAACTTCAGCCGCAGATCGGCCAGTTGCCCCGCCGGGCCCGGCTGGGCCAGGCTTCTGGCGCGCAGGGTGGTGTCCTCGACGGTCCGCTTGGCCTGGGTGATCGTACGGTCCACGCCACGCTTGGCCGCGCCGACCGCCTTCACCGTGGCGTACACGCCCAGCGCCACGAACAGCACGAAGAACAGGGCGACGATTGCGATGACGGCTTCCACGACGCGCTCCTCCTCCGACCGGCACGGCATGTGCTGCGGCGCTCTTCAACGGTAAACGCAACGGGCACGTCCCGAGTTCCACCGGAACCCGGAACCTGCCCGTAGGGGACGACCCTGAACCACCGCCGACAGCACCCGCACGATCACCCGCAGCCGCACGACCTACCGCGGCATATCCACCACCCGCCGGCAGCCGAACGACCACCACCCGCCGGCCGCCGCCGACTACCACCGGTCGTCAGTTGACCACCGTCAGTCCTCCTCAGGCCACCGTCAGTCCTCCTCAGACCACCGCCAGCCGCCGCGGACCACCGACGGTCGCTCTCAAACCACCGCCGGGTCGCCCCACGGTCCACCGCCAGCCACCCCGCAGCGCCCCACGGTCCACCATCAGTCGTCCCGCAGCGCCCCACCGACCACCGCCAGCCGCCCCGCGGCGCCCGGCGGAGCACTCCGCCGGGCGCCCCGCTCACGTGACGATGTTCACCAGCTTCGGCGCCCGCACGATCACCTTCCGGATCGGGGCTCCGGCCAGCGCCGCGACCACCTTCTCGTCGCCGAGGGCCACCTTCTCCAGCTCCTCCTCGGAGATGGCCGGCGACACCTCCAGGCGGGCCTTGACCTTGCCCTTGATCTGGACGACGCAGGTGACGGCCTCGTCGACGACATACGCCGGGTCGGCGACGGGGAAGTCCCGGTGCACGACCGAGTCCGTGTGGCCCAGCTTGCGCCACAGCTCCTCGGCGATGTGCGGGGCCAGCGGCGCGACCAGCAGGACCAGGGCCTCGGCGACGGGGCGGGACACCGGGCCGCCCACCTTGGTCAGGTGGTTGTTCAGCTCGGTGATCTTGGCGATCGCGGTGTTGAACCGCATGCCCTCCAGGTCCTGCCGTACGCCGTCGATGGCCTTGTGCAGCGCGCGCAGGGTGTCCTCGCCGGGCTCGTCGTCCACCACGGTCACCTCGCCGGTGGCCTCGTCGACGACGTTGCGCCACAGCCGCTGCAGCAGGCGGAACTGGCCGACCACCGCGCGCGTGTCCCACGGCCGGGAGACGTCCAGCGGGCCCATCGCCATCTCGTACAGGCGCAGCGTGTCCGCGCCGTACTCCTCGGCGATCGACTCGGGAGTGACGGCGTTCTTCAGGGACTTGCCCATCTTGCCCAGCAGGCGGCTGACCTTCTCGCCCTGGTAGTAGTAGGCGCCGTCGCGCTCCTCCACCTCGGCGGCCGGTACCGCGAAGCCACGGCTGTCGCGGTAGACGAAGGCCTGGATCATGCCCTGGTTGAACAGCTTGTGGAACGGCTCGGCCGAGGAGACGTGCCCCAGGTCGAACAGGACCTTGGACCAGAAGCGCGCGTACAGCAGGTGCAGCACGGCGTGCTCGGCGCCGCCGACGTACAGGTCGACGCCGCCGTGCGGCCGGCCCTCGCGCGGACCCATCCAGTACCACTCGATCTCCGGGTCGACCAGCTTCTCGGAGTTGTGCGGGTCCAGGTAGCGCAGCTCGTACCAGCAGGAACCGGCCCAGTTGGGCATGGTGTTGGTCTCGCGGCGGTACGGGCGCGGGCCGCGTCCGTCGCCCAGGTCCAGCGTGACGTTCACCCAGTCCTCGTTGCGCGACAGGGGCGTCTCGGGCCGGGTGTCGGCGGCGTCCGGCTCGAAGGTGCGCGGCGAGTAGTCCTCGACCTCGGGCAGCTCCAGCGGCAGCATCGACTCGGGCAGCGGGTGGGCGACGCCGTCCTCGTCGTAGACGATCGGGAAGGGCTCGCCCCAGTAGCGCTGGCGGCTGAACAGCCAGTCGCGCAGGCGGAAGTTGACGGTGCCGTGACCGATTCCGGACCGCTCCAGCCATTCCGTGATGCGCGCCTTGGCCTCGACGACGCCCAGGCCGTCCAGGGACACGCCCTCACCGCTGGAGTTGATGATCTTCGCGTCGTACGAGGCGAAGGCGTCCTCCCAGGTGGAGGTGTCCGTGCCGCGGCCGTCGGTCGGCTCGACGATGCAGGTGACGGGCAGTTCGAAGGCGCGCGCGAATTCGAAGTCGCGCTGGTCGCCCGCCGGGACGGCCATGATCGCCCCGGTGCCGTAGCCCATCAGCACGTAGTCGGCGATGAAGACCGGGATCCGCTCGCCGTTGACGGGGTTGGTCGCGTACGAGCCGGTGAAGACGCCGGTCTTGTCCTTGGCCTCGGCCTGCCGTTCGACGTCGGACTTGGAGGCGGCCTGCGCGCGGTAGGCGGTGACGGCGTCGGCCGGGGTCGCGTGGCCGCCGGTCCACACGTCGTGGGTGCCCTCGGGCCAGGCGTCCGGGGTGAACTTGTCGACCAGCGGGTGTTCGGGGGCCAGGACCATGTAGGTCGCGCCGAACAGGGTGTCGGGGCGGGTGGTGAAGACGGTGATGTGCTCGCCGTCGATGGGGAAGTCGACGCGGGCGCCCTCGGAACGGCCGATCCAGTTGCGCTGCTGCAGCTTGATGGCCTCGGGCCAGTCCAGCTCGTTCAGGTCGTCCAGCAGGCGGTCGGCGTAGGCGGTGATGCGCATGTTCCACTGGCGCAGCTTGGCCTTGAAGACGGGGAAGTTGCCGCGCTCGGAGCGGCCGTCGGCGGTGACCTCCTCGTTGGCCAGCACGGTGCCCAGGCCGGGGCACCAGTTGACCGGCGCGTCGGAGGCGTACGCCAGGCGGTGTCCGCCCAGCACGTCGGCGCGCTCGGCGGCGCTCAGCCCGCTCCAGGAGCCGCCGCCGGGCAGCGCGCGCTCACCGGACTCGAACTGGGCGACCAGCTCGGCGATGGGGCGGGCCCGCTTCGCCTCGTCGTCGTACCACGAGTTGAAGATCTGCAGGAAGATCCACTGGGTCCACTTGTAGTAGTCCGGGTCGATCGTGGCGAACGACCGGCGCTTGTCGTGGCCCAGGCCCAGCCGGCGCAGCTGGGACTTCATGTTGCTGATGGCCGCTTCGGTGGTGATCCGGGGGTGCTCACCGGTCTGCACGGCGTGCTGCTCGGCGGGCAGGCCGAACGCGTCGAAGCCCAGGGTGTGCAGGACGTTGTGGCCGGTCATCCGCTGGAAGCGGGCATAGACGTCGGTGGCGATGTAGCCCAGGGGGTGGCCGACGTGCAGACCCGCACCGGAGGGGTACGGGAACATGTCCATGACGAACTTCTTGGGCTTGGCGGCCAGTCCGGGGTCGCCCGCCAGATCACCCGTCGGGTTGGGGGCCGCGTAGGTGCCCTCGGCGTCCCAGAAGTCCTGCCAGCGTGCCTCGATGTCGGCCGCGACGGTGGCCGTGTAGCGGTGCGGCGCTGCGTCCACCGCCGTGTCAGTGGCAGCGGGGTTCGTCTCGCTCATGATCCTCAAAGCTCCATCGATCGTCTCTGCCAGCGGCTTGTGTCGTCGGAAAACGAAAAATCCCCTCGCACAGGAGGGGACGCCGCGCCGATGCCGACCACGCCGTTCGTCGGCGGTCGGGACTGATCAGCGCGGCTCACTAAGCAGAAGGCGTACGGCACGCATGGGCTCAGGGTACCGCAGCCCTCACAGCCGTCGCGACGAGGTTCCGGCCCTCGACAGGCGTGGACCAGCGGCGTGTCCGCCACATGTTTCGGCCAAAAAAGTTGAACTTTATTCAAAACTTACTTCGCGTAACAGCCGCTAACGGGCATCCGAGATGTGAGATTGGCCCTTGATAACAGCGCAATAACTCAAACCGCGTACCGCCCGGTATTGGCACCACTTACAGTTCGACGACGGGACCGCTTTCCCGAACTGTTCGGAGTTGCCCCCATGAACCCTCGTCGCAGTAACAGCTCGATGCCCCAGACCGGCCGTTCGGCCTACGGGATAGCCACGGCTGCCGCTCTGCTGCTGATACCCGTAAGTGTGCTGGTCGGAGGTGACGCGTACCGGGAGTTCCTCGACTTCGGAGCGGGCGTGCTCTCGCTCGTCTCGCTCACACTCTCGGTGCTCTGGGGGCTCGTCGCCCAGGACCGGACCCTGCTCACCGTGCGCCAGCGGATCATCGGCCAGGCCGTCCACCGGACGACCGCCATCGCCTCGGTCGCGTTCCTCGTGCTGCACGTCGCGGTCAAGTTGGCACTCAACCACGTATCCGCGCTCGCCCTGTTCCCCTTCGCCCTCGGCGTGACGGGCACGGGAGTACTCATCGGTTTCGGCGCGACCGCCGGATCCCTCATGATCTTCGTCGCCATCACCGGCGCGCTGCGCAGCAACTTCGCGTCCCCGGCGCCGGTCGCGGCACGCTGGCGCGCGATGCACATGATGGCCTACCCGGCCTGGTGTTTCGCGCTCGTGCACGGACTCTACGCGGGTCGCGAAGCCAAGCCGATCTTCGTGATCCTGTACGCCACCGGCCTGATCGCCGTCGCCGCCGCCCTGTTGCTGCGCTCCGCGCCGCGCCCGGTCAAGCGCCAGGTGGTCGAGCGGATCGCCGCCGTCCTCGGCACCGACGGCCAGCGTCCCCCCGAGGTCGACGACCTCGTGAAGTCCCGCTCCGCACTGCAGGGCACGGACGAGCCCGGCGGACGCCGCGAGGGCGGCCGGCGCGAAGGCGGACAGCGCGACCGGATGCGCGACACCGGCCAGTTCCCGCTGCCCGGCTTCGGCGGCGGACAGGGCAACCCCCCGCTCGGCGACCCGCTGGTGCCCCCGCAGCGCGGGGCGGCCGCCTCGGCCGACAGCGGCCCCGGCTTCGCGGCCGCCTACCGCGCGGTGTCGATGACCCCGCGCGCGGCGGAGCCCACGGCGCCCTATCTGACCCAGCAGCAGCCGCCGTTGGACATGCAGCCCACCCAGGCCATGCCCCGCATGGACGACGGCTCGACCACCGGGAGCACCCGCTGGCCGGCCCCGTCCCCGCCGCCGGTGGGCGAGGCGCCCCCGTCGTCGTACGACCCGATGCAGGACACGTTCGCCGGACAGCCTCTGGGCGGACAGACCTATCCGGGCCAGGCGTACCAGAGCCAGACCTACCAGGGCGAGACGTACAACACGGGCGTCTCAGAAACTCCCTACGGAACCGCTGAGACGAACGCCCCCTACGGCACGTACAACCCGAACGACACGTACAACAGCGGTCCCGCCACTGAAACGCTGTCCGGCTACGACGACTACAACCAGCCGGGCTCAGGCGAACCCTGGAACGCGCCTTCCGGAGGATTTAAGTGAACGAGGCCCTTCCCGACGTCCCCGAGGTCCGAGTGGTGGGGCTCCCCCAGCTCACCTCGGGCTTCGACCTCGTCGAGAGACTCGACCTCCCCATGCACCTCAAGGTGCACGGTCCGCTCGAACCGATGGGCGGCGAACAGCTCGCCCAGCTGTCCGAACGGATCAACCTCAAGGGCAGGGGCGGCGCGGGCTTCCCGTTCCACAAGAAACTGCGGTCGGTCGCCGAGTCGGCGATCAAGCGCGGCATCCGGCCGGTCGTGGTCGTCAACGGCAGCGAGGACGAACCCGCCTGCCGCAAGGACACGGTGCTCATCAACCGTGCCCCGCACCTCATCCTGGACGGCGCCCTGCTCGTCGCCGAGGCCCTGGGCGCCCGTCAGCTCGTCATCGGGGTGACACGTGAATCCACCGAGCGCTCGATGGAGGCGGCCCTCGCCGAGCGCGGGCTGAGCAACCGGCGCGGCGCCGCCATCCGCGCGAGCGTGCAGCGCAACCCGATCCGGATGGTCACCGGCGCCGCCGGCTCGCTGATCCGTTCCATCGACGGCGGGCCGCCCATCCCGCCGGGCCGCAAGACCAGCGCGTCCAAGAGCGGTGTCGGCGGCGCGCCGACACTGCTCTCCAACGCCGAGACCTTCGCCCAGCTCGCCATCGGCGCCCGCATCGGCTCCGAGCGGTACGGCAACACCGGCCTGTACGACGAGCCGGGCACCGTCATGCTCACCGTGTCCGGTGCGGTCGCCCGCCCCATGGTGATCGAGGCACCCACCGGCGTGCCGCTGCGCTACATCCTGCAGCTGGCCGGCGCGCCGCCGGTCCCGCAGGGCGTGCTGACCGGCGGCTACCACGGCAAGTGGATCGACGCGGCGACGGTCAACGAGGCGGTCGTCTCGCGCAACTCGCTGGACGCGGTGGGCGGTGCGCTCGGCGCGGGCGCGATCCTGCCGATCAGCCAGGACACCTGCCCGCTCGGTGAGTCGCTCCAGGTCGCCAAGTGGCTCGCCGAGGAGAGCGCGGGACAGTGCGGCCCCTGCTACCTCGGCCTGCCGGCCGCCGCGCGCGGCATGGAGGACATCCTCAACGGCGGCGGTCCGGCTGCCCTGGAGGCCCTCAAGCAGGTCGCGAAGAACGTCAAGCGGCGCGGCGCGTGCTCGCACCCCGACGGTTCCGCGATGTTCCTGGAATCGACCATCAAGGCGTTCACGGACGACCTCGCCGCGCATGTCCTCGGCAACGGCTGCGGCCGTCCCGTCGAGGGCGTGCTGCCGCTCTTCGAGGGCGGCAGGATGCCCACCGGCATCCCGGGCGGTGCCGGCGAGGAGGAGACCGGCAGCCGGCAGAAGATCTTCGTCGACTGGACGCTCTGCCGGGGCCACGGCCTGTGCGCCGACATCCTCCCCGAGGTCTTCCAGCTCGGTGCCGACGGCTTCCCCACCGTCGCTCAGGCGAAGGTCCCCCAGTACGCCGAGGCCAAGGCCTTGCGCGCGGTGCGCCGCTGCCCCGCGCTCGCCCTGCGCCTGGAGGAGGACAACCGCGCCTCCGCCCCGTCCCGCAACCTCCCGGTCCTCTCCCCGGGCCGTGGCCGCCGGGCGCTGGGCAGCGGTCGCTGACGCACGGACGCCGAAGGGCGGGTCACCCCGGTCGGGGGCGACCCGCCCTTCTCCGTTCCGCAGCAGCGGCCACCGAGGCTCCCCCTGCGGACCGCCGCGGCCACTGCGGGCGCCAACAACGCGAAGACCCCGTCCACTTGGACGGGGTCTTTTCTGTGGAGCTTCTGTGGAGCTAAGGAGAATTGAACTCCTGACCTCCTGCATGCCATGCAGGCGCTCTACCAACTGAGCTATAGCCCCTTGCCGTGCTGTCCGCCCGGTCTCCCTGGCGACGACGCCAACATTACCGGTCCCTCACGCGCACCACCAAATCGATTCCGGCGGACGCGAAAGAGGAGTTGATTTGATACTTAATGTCGGAAATCGAACCCCCGGCCACCCGCCCGCCGTTCACCACCGCCGACGACGGCCGCCGTCGGGCCGCCACAAGGGCGCCGAGACGCCCCTGACGCCCCCGCGGTGGGCGGGGGCCAGGCCGGGCTGCGGAGTTGACGCTCAGGCCGTCACGAACGAATAGAAGCGCTTGAGCGTGCAGTGCTCCTCAAGGAGCCGGCCGTAGATCGGCTCACCCTCCAGCTCGCGGTACGTCTCGATCGGGTCGCCTTTTATGATCAGCGCTCGCGCGCATTCCTCACACCAGTACTGGTAGTCGGCGTTGACAGGCTCCATGTCGCGGACGATGGGCGTGCCGCTGCCGCACCAGTCGCACTTTCTCCTGTGTGCACCCATCGTTCAGCTCCAGCTGTGGCCGCAGGCCGTGCACACGTAGGAGATCCCTCCGTTGTCACCGAGGACTTGGGCCACATGGAGCGAGCCACAGGAAGGGCAGAGGAGGGTGGTCTTGCTCCGCATCACCACCTTCGCGGGAAGGTCGTGGACCCTCCTGCGGATGCTCGCAGGCATCGCTTCTCCCTCCCGTCGGGCCGCGCCCCCTTCCGGCCGTTTGATTCTGCCACGGCCGGACCAATACGGTCAGCGACGCCTTCGTACCAGTCCGGGCGAGGAGCGGGAAAGAAGACGTCCTCAGAGCTATACGCCTCCGGAGCGGCGACTGCTCAAGAAGGGACGCAGGTCACACACGAAAAATCCCGTCCCCTCACGGGAACGGGATCTTCTGTACCGATCTGTGGAGCTAAGGAGAATTGAACTCCTGACCTCCTGCATGCCATGCAGGCGCTCTACCAACTGAGCTATAGCCCCTTGCGTCACGCGGTGGACCGCGTGGTGTCCGGCCCCGCTCGGCGGGGCGAACAAGAAGAACTTTAGCCTGCGACCAGCCGGAAAGTGAAATCCGGGCCGCGGCCCCGGTACGGGGCCGCGCACGGAGTCAGTCGTCGTCGCCGAGCACCGGCTCGGGCAGCGTGCCGGCGTTGTGCTCCAGGAGCCGCCAGCCGCGGGCGCCCTCGCCGAGGACGGACCAGCAGCAGTTGGAGAGGCCGCCGAGGCTCTCCCAGTGGCGGGGCTCCAGACCGAGGAGGCGCCCGATGGTGGTGCGGATGGTGCCGCCGTGGCTGACGACCACGAGCGTGCCGCTCTCCGGGAGCTTGTCGGCGTGCCGGAGCACCACGGGGGCGGCACGGTCGGCGACCTCGGTCTCCAGTTCGCCGCCGCCGCGGCGGACCGGCTCGCCGCGCTTCCACGCGGAGTACTCCTCGCCGTGGCGGGCGATGATCTCGTCGTGCGTGAGGCCCTGCCAGACACCCGCGTAGGTCTCGCGCAGGCCCTCGTCGTGGCTGACCTCCAGGCCGGTGAGCGCGGCCAGCTCGGCGGCCGTGTCGGCGGCACGCCGCAGGTCGGACGCGACGATCGCGTCGGGCCTCAGGGAGGCGAGCAGCCGCGCGGCCCGGCGTGCCTGGCCGAGTCCGGTCTCGGTCAGCTCGACGTCCGTGGTGCCCTGGAAGCGGCGCTCCACGTTCCACGAGGTCTGGCCGTGCCGCCAGAGGATGAGGCGGCGGCCCTTCCCCGTGCGGGTGGCCGCGTCGGTGCCCGCGGTCACCGCAGCTCCCCGTCCAGCTCGGCCTCCTCCTCGGCTGCGCGCAGCTTGGCGTGCTCGGCGCCCTTGCCCCGGGTGGCCTTGGCGTCGGCGGGCAGTTCCAGCTCGGGGCAGTCCTTCCAGAGCCGCTCCAGCGCGTAGAAGACGCGCTCCTCGCTGTGCTGGACGTGGACGACGATGTCGACGTAGTCCAGCAGCACCCAGCGGGCCTCGCGGTCGCCCTCGCGGCGGACCGGCTTGGCGCCGAGCTCCTTGTTCAGCCGCTCCTCGATCTCGTCGACGATCGACTTGACCTGGCGGTCGTTGGGCGCGGAGGCGAGCAGGAAGGCGTCCGTGATGGACAGCACATCGCTGACGTCGTACGCGATGACGTCGTGCGCGAGCTTGTCGGCGGCCGCCTGCGCGGCGGTGGTGATGAGCTCGAGGGAGCGGTCGGTGGCGGTCACTACACGGCTTTCGGTCGTCGGTCAGGAACCCTCACGGGCTACCCCAAGGGTCTCACGGCCCACCGACACCGCCCCACGCGTTAATCGATCGGGCCCCGGAGCGACGCCGATACGGCGGCTCCGGGGCCCGATGCTCGATCACCCCGACGTCGATCACCCCGGTTCGATCGTGCCGGTGCGGTCAGCGCGGCACGGTCACCCCGTGGTCCCGGACGTGCCCGTCATGCCGGTGGTTCCCGTCGTGCCGGTCGTCCCAGTCGTCCCGGTCGTGCCCGTCGTCTCGTAGTTCTGGCCGAGGACGACGGAGACGTCGGCGTTGGACGTGGTCTCGCCCTTCTTCACGGCGCTGGTCGGCAGGCCGAGGGTCTTGGCGACCTCGACGGCGTCCTGTTTGCGGGCCGCGTCGGAGTAGGTGACCCGGGAGGTGGCCTCGGCTGTGGCGGTCGTGCCGGCGTCGAGGAAGGTGTAGCCGCCGTTGAGGACGACCACGCGGGCCTGCTCGGTGGCGTCCTTCTCGCCGGTGGCGTTGCGGATGCCGACGCGCACGGCGTCCCCGGCGTCGGGGCTCTTGGCGGCGCCGCCGAGCAGGTCCTTGACCACGCGGTCGGAGTCCTCGGCGCTGAGCGTGCCGTCCTGCTGGACGGGCAGCAGCTCCGTCCTGTGGTCGCCGCCCTTGGCGTGGTCGGCGAGCTTGGCGAGGAAGGTGCCGAGGTCCTTGTCGCTGAGCGAGGGGTCGAGGATCTGGGCCAGCGTCTGCACGGTGACCGTGGCGGCCTGCGCGTCGGACGACAGCTTGCGCAGCACGCCCTGCATGACCTGCCCGAACCGCTTGAGCTGCGCGTCCTGCGTCTCGCCCGGGGCCCGGTAGGTGGCGTAGGCGACGGCCATCTTGCCGCTGAGGGTCTGCGCCTTGCCCTTGGTGACGAGAGGGGCGTCGGTCTTCTTCTTCGCCTCGGGGTCCGGCACGTTCGCGTTCGTGTCGATGTCGATGTTGCCGACGAGTCCGACGAGGTTGTTCAGGTACGGGGTGTCCAGCCGCCAGGTGCCCTCGATGTCGGTGCCGAGGACGGTGTCGAGCGCGTCGCGGGTCCCGGAGGAGCCGTCGTCGTCGACGGATTTGGCGAGGGTGGTCGTGGTGCCGTCGTCGGCGGTCAGGGCGAGGGCGCCCGGGATCAGGACGGTGGCACCCCGCTGGGTGGTGGCGTTGTCGACGAGCAGCGCCGTGGAGGTGCCGCCGTTCCTGGTGTCGTGCAGGTGGACGACGACCACGTCCCGCTTCTGGGCGGCCGCGGAGGTCGTGGTGCCGCTCCGCTCGTCCGGGGAGGAGCCGGGCAGCATGCCCGCCCACCACAGGTAGCCGACGCCACCCACCACGACGAGCGCGAGGGCCACGACCAGGGCGACCATCCGGGTCCTGGCCCGCCGTTTGGCCTCCTCGCGGCGCTCGGTGCGGTTCTCGGTGAAGTTCAGCCAGTCGATGACGTCCTCGGAGTCGCCGTCGGGCTCCTCGACGAAGGCGAACTGCTCGGTGCGGTAGTCCGGTTCGGCGCTGCCCGCTTCGGCGGAGTCCGCCTCGGCCGGGTTCCGTTCCGCGAAGGGATCGCCGGTCCGCGGGTCGCTGCCCTCGGCGGTCCCCTGGGGTGCCGACTGCTGCGGGATGTAGGCGGTCTGCTCGGCGACGGGCGTCTGCAGGCCGGTGGCCGCGGTCTGCCCGTAGGGGTCGTACGGGTCGTAGGCGGGCGCCGGTGCCTGCTGGCCCGGGTCGTAGCCCGTGCCGTACGTGCCGTAGCCCTGGGCGGGCTGCTGCTGGACCTGGCCGGTCGCGTACGGGTCGTAGCCGTAGCCCTGGGCGTACCCCTGGGGCTGCTGTGTCCCGTAGGGGTCGTACGCCTGTTGCTGAGGTACCTGCTGGGCGGGCACCTGTCGGTACACCGGCTGCCCGAACTCGTCGTAGCCGACGAGTTCGTAGCTCTGGTCGCCGCCGTAGCCGGCGTCGTATCGGTCGTTCACCGGTGCCCCTCTCGGCTCACTCGCCGCGGTACAGCTGCCGCTTGTCGATGTAGCGCACCACGCCGTCCGGCACCAGGTACCAGACGGGATCGCCCTTGGCGACTCTCGCACGGCAGTCCGTGGAGGAGATGGCCAGTGCCGGCACCTCGACCAGGGAGACCCCGCCCGCGGGAAGGCCCGGGTCGGCCAGGGTGTGACCCGGACGGGTGACCCCGATGAAATGCGCGAGGGAGAAGAGTTCCTCGGCGTCGCGCCAGGTGAGGATCTGGCCGAGCGCGTCGGCGCCGGTGATGAAGAAGAGGTCCGAGTCGGCGTTGAGGTCGTGCAGTTCACGCAGGGTGTCGATGGTGTACGTGAGGCCCTTGCGGTCGATGTCGATCCGACTCACGGAGAAATGGGGGTTCTCGGCCGTGGCGATGACCGTCATCAGGTAGCGGTCCTCGGCCGCCGAGACCGAGCGGTGGGACTTCTGCCACGGCTGACCGGTCGGTACGAACACGACCTCGTCGAGACCGAACTGCGCGGCGACCTCCTGGGCCGCCACGAGGTGCCCGTGGTGGATCGGGTCGAACGTGCCGCCCATGACGCCGAGGCGGCGGCGGCCGGGCTGCGACGGGCGGTTTCCCGGTGCGCCGGAGGCACTGTCGGCCCGGCCGTCCGTGGTGTCGTGCGCCTGGTCAGCCGCCTTGTCGTGCTCGGGACCGGTAGGCATTTCCTGCTCTCCCATGCGTGGAGAGCCTACCGGCCCGGCCGACGCAGACCGTTCGAACGTCCTTTTGCGCGGATTAGCGATCGCGGTTGAAACGGGTGGTGATCCACAGCAGCAGCATCAGGGCGAAGAAGGCTCCGCCGCCGGTCAGGTAGGGGCTCAGGCTCTCGTGGTTGCCGCTGTGCTCCCCGCCGCCCTCGGCGGCGAAAGTGACCAAGTCGGCAGCGGTGCTGTGGAAGCTCATCGTCGGCGTGACCTATCCGGTGGTGGGATCGGGATGAAGACCCGCCCATCGTAAGCGGGAGCCTTCGCCGCGATCACGCCGACTCCGCCCAGGAGTGAACGCGGGCGCCGCCGGGCGCGTACTCCGCGTGCGAGCAACCGTTCGCGCGTGCCGGACGTCCTTCCCGTCGGCGGGCGTCAGTCGTCCCGCTTGTATCCCCGCAGAAGGAACCACGCCATCAGGACGGAGCCCAGGACCATCACGATCAGCACCACACGCAGCAGGTTGCCGGCTCCCTGTTCCTTCGCGGCGGCGTCCGCGGCCTCGGTGAGCCATGCGGACGCGGGCAGGTGCGGGAGATGCCCCATGAGATCGCTCCTTACGGTTGATGCCTTGCCACGGTAACTCCGCCTAGGCTGGACCCCGCTTCGGGGGCAACTTGGGCACACAGACGCATGGGGGAAACATGCCGGAAGAAAGCCACGAGCAGAACGGGCGCGAGAACGTGCCGAGCAGGCAGCGCAGGCGCTTCGAGGGGATCTCCTCCCGGGCGTACGAACACCCCGCCGACCGCTCGGCGCTGGTGGCGCTGCGCAAGCTCAGCGGCTTCGACACCGTGTTCAAGGCGCTCAGCGGCCTGCTGCCGGAACGCAGCCTGAGGCTGCTGTTCCTGTCCGACTCCGTACGGGTCTCGGACCAGCAGTTCACCCACCTCAACGACATGCTGCGGGACGCGTGCTACATCCTGGACCTGGAGAAGGTCCCGCCGATGTACGTGAA
The DNA here is from genome assembly GCF_000383595.1 of Streptomyces bottropensis ATCC 25435. Classification (NCBI taxonomy): domain Bacteria; kingdom Bacillati; phylum Actinomycetota; class Actinomycetes; order Kitasatosporales; family Streptomycetaceae; genus Streptomyces; species Streptomyces bottropensis. The sequence continues at coordinate 7,395,019 of NZ_KB911581.1, forward strand.
CCAGGATCCGCAGCCGAACGCGATGTGCATCGGCCTGGACGAGCCGATCATCGTCGTCACCACCGGGCTCGTCGAGCTGCTCGGCGAGGAGGAGATGCGGGCCGTCATCGGGCACGAGGTGGGCCACGCGCTCTCCGGCCACTCGGTGTACCGCACGATACTGCTCTTCCTGACGAGCCTCGCCGTGAAGATCGCCTGGATCCCGCTGGGGAACCTCGCGATCATGGCGATCGTGACCGGGCTGCGCGAGTGGTTCCGCAAGTCGGAGCTGTCCGCCGACCGTGCGGGTCTGCTGGTCGGCCAGGACGTCCAGGCGTCGATGCGCGGTCTGATGAAGATCGCGGGCGGCAACCACCTGCACGAGATGAACGTGGACGCGTTCCTCGCGCAGGCCGAGGAGTACGAGGCCGGGGGCGACCTGCGCGACTCCGTCCTCAAGATCCTCAATGTGCTGCCCCGCTCGCACCCCTTCACCGCCGTGCGCGCGGCCGAGCTGAAGAAGTGGGCCGAGTCCCGTGACTACCAGCGGATCATGGACGGGCACTACCCGCGGCGCAGCGAGGACAAGGACACCTCGGTGACCGACTCCTTCCGTGAGTCGGCCTCGCACTACACGAGCAGTGTGAAGAACTCCAAGGACCCGCTGATGAAGCTGGTCACCGACATCGCGGGCGGCGCGGGAGACCTCGGCGGCCGGGTCCGCCGCGGCTTCGGCAACGCCACGCGCGGCGGCGGTGCGACGGCCACCGACTCCGACCCGGGCCAGGGCGGCGGCACGGACACCGCCACGGAGGACAGGCGCCGCGACGAGGAGTGACGTACGGCAGGACTGCCGGTGGGTGGGGCCGGCCGCGCGAACCGCGCGGCCGGCCCCACCCACATGTGGCTCACACCTTCGGCTGTGCGCTCTCCGCGAGGGTGCCGCACAGGGCCGTGGCGGCGCCCGTGCCGTACGGGTCGGTGCCCGCGGCGGGGCCGCCCTCCTTGGCGGTCTGGCCGGCCAGGAGGGGGCGCAGATGGTTCGTGGCGTCGTCGGCGCAGGCCAGCGGCCCGGCCTGGACGTAGGAGACGACGACCTCGACCTGGTGGGTGCGCAGGTCGTCCTGGTCGAAGCGGAAGTGCAGCTCGCGCCGGACGGTGAACAGCGAGGCCTCGGCGTCGGTCCGGTCGCCGGGCGGCCGCAGCGCGTACACCAGGGTGTGTGCGGCGACGACCTCCAGGGTGCCGGAGTCGAACTCGGCGGCCTGGAGGGTGCCCTGGACGCGGATGCGGTGGTCGGCGAGTGCCGCGCGGGACGGGTCGAAGCGGACCAGCCAGCCGGTCGGGGCGTGCCGCCCGTCGGCCGCCGGGTGATCGAAGCTCTGCTCGAACTGGTCGAGCTGCTCCCCGTCCAGCAGCCGCCGCACGGGCTGGACGGTGACGCCGCCGAGCACCTCCGGGTCGAGCGAGGAGGCGACGAGGTACTCCTTGGCGATGGTCAGCGCGGAGACGACCTGGCTGTCGGTGAAGTGGGCGGTGCGCCGGGTGGCCGGCATCGTGATGCCCTCGGCGCCGATCCGGAACTGGGCGGCCGGGCTGTGCGCGTACAGCGTCTCGGCCTTCTCGGCACCGGGCACGGTGGACTGCGGGGACAGCGGGATCACCGTCATCCTCAGCGGCTCGGTGGGCTTGGCGGCCGGGGTGTCGTACGGATGGCGGACGCCCATGTAGACGGCGGTGCCGAAGGCGAGGGCGACCAGCAGGACGAGGACGAGGGCCTGCCGGGAGAGACCTCGGCGGACGACGGGGCGGCGGCGGACGGCGGGGGCGTGGTCGGAGAGGCGCTCGTGGGCGGAGAACTCCTGGATGCGGGCAGCGCGGACGAACGACTCGTCGAAGACGACGGATCGGTATTCGTCCTCGCCACCGCCGGGGGTGCCCTCGGGAGTCCCCTCAGGTGGGTTTCCTGGCCCGCCCATACTTTGAGAGTAGGTCTTCGGGAGCTTCGGTAAACGCACCGCTGCACGACAACTTCTGACAGGTCCTCACCAGGTTCGCGCACGACCGGCGAACCGCTCTCCCGGGCCCGTGCGAGGCCCTACTCAGGGTGTGCGGGGGTCCGCGGAGACGACCGGCTGGGAGAAGTCGGCGGAGGCGGAGGGCCCTGTCGGGGCGCCCTGCTCGACACCGGTGGTGGCGGGGGGCGGGACCCGGTCGCCGCGGCCGGAGGAGGTGCCCCGGTAGACGGCGGTGAAGGCCAGCGCGACCATGCCGATGCCCATCACGAGGGCGAGGATCCAGGCGACGGGCCGGTGCCAGCGCGTCTGCTTGCCGTACGGCCTGCCGTAGGCTCCGTCGGCTCCGTAGCGGCCCTCCAGGATGTCGGAGTCGTCGAGGTCGTCGCGGCCGTGGCCGTAGTCCGGGCCGTAGCCGTCGTCGTAACGGTCGTCGTCGCCGCGTACTCCTCGGGAGTGCGAGCGGCGGGCTTCGGCCTCCTGGGCCGCGGCACGGGCCTCCGCCGCCGCCAGCAGACGTTCGACCGCGGTCGGCTCGTGGACCACGGCCGCCCGGACGAAGTCCTCGTCGAAGACCACGGAGGCGAACTCTTCGTCCATACCCCCGCGGTCGCGGTCGTCGTCGGGCTCCCAGCCGTCAGGGAACGGCGTGCCCCCCACGTCCTCCGGCACGGATCCAGAGTAGACCGGGGTGGTCAATTTGGGCAGACGGTCAGGAAATTCATCGGTTACGCCGAACGGGGCGCCGGTCCGTTCACAGGAACGGGCAGACGCCCCGCGCGCTCCGCGCCGGCTAGCGGCGGACGTGTCCGTCGCCGGTGACGATGTACTTCGTGCTGGTCAGCTCGGGCAGGCCCATCGGGCCCCGGGCGTGCAGCTTCTGCGTGGAGATGCCGATCTCGGCGCCGAAACCGAACTGGCCGCCGTCGGTGAACCGGGTCGAGGCGTTGACGGCGACCGTGGTGGAGTCGACCAGCTGGGTGAAGCGGCGGGCGGCCTGCTGGGAGGTGGTGACGATCGCCTCGGTGTGGCCGGAGCTCCACAGCCGGATGTGTTCCACGGCCCGGTCGAGCGAGTCGACGACGGCGGCGGCGATGTCGTACGACAGGTACTCGGTCTCCCAGTCCTCCGTGGTGGCCTCCACGACCGTGGCCCGGCTCTCCTTGGCGTAGGCGAGCACGCGCTCGTCGGCGTGGACCGTGACGCCCGCGTCGGCGAGCGCGTCGAGGGCGCGGGGCAGGAACTCGGGGGCGATGTCCTGGTGGACGAGGAGGGTCTCGGCGGCGTTGCAGACGCTGACGCGGTGGGCCTTGGAGTTGATCAGGATCTCGATCGCCATGTCGAGGTCGGCGACGGCGTCGACGTAGACGTGGCAGTTGCCCGTGCCGGTCTCGATCACCGGGACGGTGGACTCCTCGACGACCGTGCGGATCAGGGAGGCGCCGCCGCGCGGGATGAGCACGTCGACCAGGCCGCGGGCGCGCATCAGCTCGCGGACGGACTCGCGGCTCTCACCGGGGACGAGCTGGATGGAGTCGGCGGGCAGGCCCGCGCCGCCGACGGCGTCCCGCAGGACGCGCACGAGGGCGGCGTTGGACTCGTGGGCGGAGGACGAGCCGCGCAGCAGGACGGCGTTGCCGGACTTCAGGCAGAGGGCGGCGGCGTCCACGGTCACGTTCGGGCGGGCCTCGTAGATGATACCGACGACGCCGAGGGGGACGCGGACCTGGCGCAGGTCGATGCCGTTCGGGAGGGTGGAGCCGCGCACGACCTCGCCGACCGGGTCGGGCAGCGCGGCCACGTCACGGACGTCGGCGGCGATCGCGCGGATCCGCTCCGGGGTCAGGGTGAGCCGGTCGACGATCGCCTCGCTGGTGCCTGCCTCACGGGCCCGCTCGATGTCCTTGGCGTTTGCCTCCACGATGTCGCTCGTACGGACCACCAGCGCGTCGGCGATGGCGAGCAGCGCGTCGTCCTTGTCGGCGCGCGGCAGCGGCGCGAGGTCGGCGGCGGCGGCCTTGGCCCGGTAGGCGGCCCGGGTGACCGGCGTCATGGAGTCGTACGGCGAGAGCGAGGTCATACAGGAAGGGTAGTGCGCCGGGCGGAGGGGTCCAGCGCGTGTTCCACAGCGCGAGACACGCCGTGCGGGGGACCACCGGGGCACTCCTGGGCAGGGCCGGGCTCCCTCCGGGACGGTCAGTAGGGATGGACCCCTACGGGTGTCGCCGGGGGCGACCCGTACCCCTCGGCGATGCGCTGGTGGTAGGTCTGGCGGTCGATGACCTCCAGGCCGACGATCTCCCAGGGCGGCAGCCCGGCCGTGCGGCGGTGCTCGCCCCACAGGCGCAGGGCGACGGCGGCCGCGTCGTGGAGGTCGCGGGCCTCCTCCCAGTAGCGGATCTCGGCGTGGTCGTTGGCATAGCGGCTGGTCAGCAGGAAGGGGTGGTCGTGGGCGAGCTGTTCCAGGCCGCGCCGCACCTCCGCGAGGGGAGCCTCGGCCCCGGAGACGCTCAGCGTGACGTGCCAGAGCCGGGGCAGGTCCTGCGGCCTCTCGGCGCCCTCGCTCTCGTACGTGTCCGAGGCGGCGACGCTGGTGAGCTTGCGCTCCTCGCCGACCGCACGGGAGGGACCACCACCGCGGGACGCCGCGGCCCCGGGGCGCACTCGTCTCACGACGGCCTCCTTCGCAACGATTCGAGCTTCGCAACAGGTCGTGCGGAATCTCCCTGCGTCAAAGTTGAGCAGGCTCAGGGGCTTCGCGTGGCGGTTTTACGGAACGTGCACCGCCGGGGCCCGCGCTCTGCTCCCTCCACGAGGCCGCTGGTCAGGGGTGCAGGAGGACGAGATCGTCCCTGTGTACGACCTCTCGTTCGTACGCGGGACCCAGCTCGCGCGCCAGTTCCCGGGTCGAGCGGCCGATCAGCCGGGGGATCTCCTTGGCGTCGAAGTTCACGAGCCCGCGGGCGACCGCCCGGCCCGTGCCGTCGCGCAGCTCCACGGGGTCGCCGGCGGTGAAGTCGCCCTCGACGCCGCCGATCCCGGCCGGGAGCAGTGACGTGCGGCGTTCGACGACCGCGCGCACGGCCCCGTCGTCGAGGATGAGCGCGCCCTGCGGGGTGGAGGCGTGCTGGAGCCACAGCAGCCGGTCGGCGGAGCGCCTGCCGGTCGGGTGGAAGTACGTGCCCGTGTCACGGCCGCCGAGCGCGTCCGCCGCGTGGACGGCGCTGGTGAGGACCACGGGGATGCCCGCACCGGTGGCGATCGCGGCGGCCTCGACCTTGGTGACCATGCCCCCGGTGCCCACGCCCGCCTTGCCGGCGCTGCCGATCTCCACGTGTGCGAGGTCCTCGGGCCCCCGGACCTCCGCTATCCGCGACGTGCCGGGCTTGGCGGGGTCGCCGTCGTACACGCCGTCCACGTCCGACAGCAGGACCAGCAGATCCGCGCGTACGAGGTGGGCGACGAGGGCGGCGAGGCGGTCGTTGTCGCCGAAGCGGATCTCGTCCGTGGCGACGGTGTCGTTCTCGTTGACGACCGGCAGGGCGCCCATCGCCAGGAGCTTGTCGAGGGTGCGGGAGGCGTTGCGGTGGTGGGCGCGGCGGCTCATGTCGTCGGAGGTGAGGAGCACCTGGCCGACGCGGATGCCGTAGCGGGCACAGGAGGCCGTGTAGCGGGCCACGAGGAGGCCCTGGCCGACGCTGGCGGCGGCCTGCTGCCGGGCGAGGTCCTTGGGGCGGCGGCGCAGGCCCAGCGGCGCGAGCCCGGCGGCGATGGCGCCGGAGGAGACGAGGACGACCTCGCGCTCCCCCCCGCTGCGGGCCTTGGCGAGGACGTCCACGAGGGCGTCCACCCGGTCCGCGTCGAGGCCACCGGACGCCGTCGTCAGCGACGAGGAGCCCACCTTGACGACGATCCGGTGCGCTTGCGCCACTGCCTGCCTAGCCGCTGACACGCCTATCCCCAATGCTCCGAACAGCCCGGTGTGTGCACTTCGCAATCTACGGGAGCGCGCGGACCTCCCGCGTTCTCATTTCGAGGGGCGGACGGCGCGGGACCCCGGGGCGGACGGCGGTGGGTCCGCGCCGGGCCCTTCAGGGTGAGATGCTTCGGCAGACGTCGAGGTTGCGTGCGTTATGTCCGGCTACCGGTGATTGTTCCCACGGCGGATTGCTCCCCGGCCGCTCTAGGTCATACGGTCAGGGATCGGCCTCCCGCAGGCCACCTTCCGCGTCACCCTCCCCTCCTCCGTCCGTCACACCCTCCGCAGGAGCCCAGCCCGTGCCCTCCGCAGGCCTCCCACGCCGCCGCATCGCGCAGCTCTGCGCACTGCTCGCGATGTTCGCGCTCTTCACGGCCCAGATCGTTTCCGCGCTGCTGCCGAACATTCCCGTGTTCGTCGCCGCGAGCGCGGCGGGCCTCCTTCTGGACACGTTCCTGCAGTACCGGGATCCCGGACTGCTCGCACTGCTGGGCAAGGTCCGCTTCGACGCGCTGGTGCGCCAGCTGATGCGCGACATGCTGATCCTCGTGGGACTGCTGCGCATCGACGGGATCGACCCGTTGCGCGAGCAGGCCCCGCTCCTGGTCGGCCTCGTCCTCTTCTACGCGGTCCACTTCACCTGCCAGGCCGTCTCGGTGCTCGTGCGCCGCACCCGGACCCTGCCGATCGTGACCCGCAACATCGACGCCTCCGCGCTGCGCCTGACGCTCTCCCCGCCGCGCATACTGGCCCGCCGCCAGGCCCACCGGCTGCTGACCTTCTCGCTGCCGATCACGGCCGGCCTGGTGCTCACCGCTGCCACGCAGGACGCCACCTGGGGCGGTGCCGGCCTCGGCGCCGGTCTCACCCTCCTCGTCGCGGGCACCGCGTACCTGGCGACCTGGCTGCTGCCGAAGAAGCGCGCGAAGAGCGAGCAGCAGGTCATGGAGTGGCTGGACGCGTGGCTCGCCGACTACCGGCCGACCACCGCGATGTACTTCTCCGGCGGTACGTCGTCGGCGTACCAGGCGAACATGTGGCTCTCCACGCTCTCCAAGCTGGAGAAGCCGCTGATCGTGCTGCGTGAGCGCTTCATGGTCCAGAAGATCGACGCGACGGACGTGCCGATCATCTGCTTCCCGAAGGTCGCCACGATGTTCTCGCTGGAGACCTCGACGCTGAAGATGATGCTGCACCCGGCCAACGCCGCGAAGACCTCCCAGGTGCTGCGCATCCCCACCGTCAAGCACGCGTTCATCAACCACGGCGAGAGCGACAAGCTGTCCTCCTGCAACCCGTACGCGAAGGCGTACGACGAGGTGTGGGTGGCCGGTCCCGCGGCGCGCGAGCGGTACGCGCTGGCCGAGGTCGGCGTCGAGGACAAGGACATCGTCGAGGTCGGCCGGCCCCAGCTGTCGCCGATCCGCCCGTACGCCGGCCCGCCGACCGGCACGTACACGACCGTGCTCTACGCCCCCACCTGGGAGGGCTGGGACGGCAACCCGGGCAACACCTCCGTGGTGCTGGCCGGCGAGAACATCGTCCGGGGCCTCCTCGCCGACGACAAGGTCCGGCTCCTCTACAAGCCGCACCCGATGACGGGCTCGGTCGACCCGCGCGCGGGTGTGGCCAACGAGCGCATCAAGGCGATGATCCGCGAGGCCAACGCCAAGCGCTCGGGCGCGCGGCCGGGGGCGGAGGCGGCTGCCGAACTCGCCCGTCGTACGGCCGAGCTGGACAAGCTGACCTCCACGTCGTTCCGTGCCAGCGCGGACGAGATGGAGCGGATGCTGTTGCAGGGCACCCCCAGCGGGGACCGCGAGGTGGCGATCTCCGAGGCGGCGCTCGCGTGGGAGAAGGCGTACTGGGCGTCCTTCCCGGAGTGGGAGCACGGCATCGTCACCGAGGCGCGGCCCGCGATCTTCGCCTGCTTCAACGTGTCGGACCTGCTGATCAGCGATGTCTCCTCGGTGGTCTCCGACTGGCTGTCCAGTGAGAAGCCGTACGCGGTCGCCAATACCTCCGGACTGCCGGAGGCGGCCTTCCGCGCGGCCTTCCCGACGGTCTCCGCGGGTGTCGTCCTGACGCCCGGGGCGGAGGGCGTCGCGGCCCTGCTCGACGCGGTCCGCAACCCCGAGAAGGACGGTTTCGCCAAGGCCCGCGCCGACCTCAAGGAGCAGCTGCTGGGTCCCTCCGACCCGCCGTCGCTGGTCCGTTTCGACTCCGCGGTGAAGGCGCTCTGCGCCAAGGCCGACGACCGCCGCGTGCGGATGGAGGCCCGTCTCGTCAACGACCTGCCGTCGCCCCGTGAGGCCGGCGACGAACTCACCGAGGGCGAGCCGAGCGAGGCACTCGCCTAGGGACACGGGCGCGCACCGCGTACGCCGAAGGGCCCCGGAGATATCCGGGGCCCTTCGGCGTACGCGGTGCGCGGGGTCTGCCCGGCGGCAGGCCTAGAACGGCTCGAAGTCGTCGTACTCCTTCTGCAGCTCGTCCCGCTCCGCCTGGCGGTCGCGGCGGCGCTGGACGGCCGGGCGGGGCTCCTCGAAGCGGTGGTCCTCGCCACGGCGGCCGAGCATCTCCGCGCCGGCCATGACGGTCGGCTCCCAGTCGAAGACGACGGCGTTGTCCTCGGGGCCGATGGCGACGCCGTCGCCGGAGCGGGCGCCCGCCTTCATCAGCTCGTCCTCGACACCGAGCCGGTTCAGACGGTCGGCGAGGTAGCCCACCGCCTCGTCGTTGCTGAAGTCGGTCTGACGGACCCAGCGCTCCGGCTTCTCGCCCCGGACGCGGAACAGTCCGTCCTCCTCCCGCACGACCGTGAAGCCGGCGTCGTCGACGGCCTTGGGCCGGATGACGATCCGCGTCGCCTCCTCCTTCGGCTTGGCGGCACGCGCCCGGCCCACGAGGTCGGCGAGCGCGAACGACAGCTCCCGCAGCCCCGTGTGGGCGACGGCGGACACCTCGAAGACCCGGTAGCCACGGGCCTCCAGGTCCGGGCGCACCATCTCGGCGAGGTCCTTGCCGTCGGGCACGTCGATCTTGTTGAGGACGACGATCCGGGGCCGCTTGTCGAGCCCGCCGTACTGCGTCAGCTCCTCCTCGATGATGTCGAGGTCGGAGACGGGGTCGCGGTCCGACTCCAGCGTGGCCGTGTCGAGGACGTGGACGAGGACGCTGCAGCGCTCGACGTGGCGCAGGAACTCCAGGCCCAGACCCTTGCCCTGGCTGGCGCCGGGGATGAGCCCGGGGACGTCGGCGATCGTGTAGACCGTTTCGCCGGCCGTCACCACGCCCAGGTTGGGGACGAGTGTCGTGAAGGGGTAGTCCGCGATCTTCGGCTTGGCGGCGCTCAGCACCGAGATCAGCGAGGACTTGCCCGCGCTCGGGTAGCCGACCAGCGCCACGTCGGCGACGGTCTTCAGCTCCAGGACGATGTCGCCCATGTCGCCGGGCACGCCGAGCAGCGCGAAGCCGGGAGCCTTGCGGCGGGCGGAGGCGAGGGCCGCGTTGCCGAGGCCGCCCCGGCCGCCCTGCGCGGCGACGAAGGAGGTGCCGTGGCCGACGAGGTCGGCGAGGACGTTGCCCTGCCGGTCGAGGACGACCGTGCCGTCCGGCACGGGAAGGACCAGGTCCTGCCCGTCCTTGCCCGACCGGTTGCCGCCCTCGCCGGGCTTGCCGGCGGTGGCCTTGCGGTGCGGGGAGTGGTGGTAGTCGAGGAGAGTCGTCACGGACTGGTCGACGGTCAGGATGACGTCGCCGCCCCGGCCGCCGTTGCCGCCGTCGGGGCCGCCGAGCGGCTTGAACTTCTCCCGGTGGACGGAGGCACAGCCGTGGCCTCCGTTACCCGCGGCGACATGCAGCTCGACGCGGTCCACGAAGGTGGTCATGGTGGGTGCCTCCAGATACGCGCTGTGCGTGGTGTTCGGAAATGTCTTAGCTGTAACACGTCAAAGGCGGACCCGCTTCCCGTACGGAATCCCGTACGAGAAGTGAGGTCCGCCTCGACGAATCGCTCTACGGAAGCCTTGGTCGAAAGACCGGGCGAGTCAGAAGACTCAGGCGGCCGGAACGATGTTGACGACCTTGCGACCACGGCTGGTGCCGAACTCGACCGCACCGGCGTTCAGCGCGAACAGCGTGTCGTCCTTGCCGCGGCCGACGCCCGAACCCGGGTGGAAGTGCGTGCCGCGCTGGCGGACCAGGATCTCACCGGCGTTGACGACCTGACCGCCGAAGCGCTTCACGCCGAGCCGCTGAGCGTTGGAGTCGCGACCGTTCCGGGTGGACGATGCGCCCTTCTTGTGTGCCATGTCTCCTCAGTCCCTTACTTCGCAGCCGCGGGGATCTCAGTGACCTTGATCGCCGTGTACTGCTGGCGGTGGCCCTGACGACGGCGGTAGCCGGTCTTGTTCTTGTAGCGCAGAATGTCGATCTTCTGGCCCTTGTGGTGGTCCACGACCTCGGCCTGGACCTTGATGCCGGCCAGCACCCACGGGTCGCTGGTCACAGCGTCGCCGTCGACGACGAGCAGGGTCGAGAGCTCGACCGTGTCGCCCACACTGGCGGTGGAAATCTTGTCAACCTCAACGATGTCGCCGACAGCAACCTTGTGCTGGCGACCACCGCTGCGCACGATGGCGTACACGCGGATCTCACTCTCTCGCTCGGGAACGGCACCCCCGCAGTCCAGCCGCCCGACATGCGAACGGCCTCTCCCACGGCGCCCGGCGCGCGGAAGGAATGAGGTTTACGGGGATGTGACGCGTCTCTACCTACGGACACGCCGACGGTCAAGGTTACGGGGCCACGCCCGAAGGGGTCAAACCGAGCCCTTCGCCCGCCATGTGACCGACATCTCACCGCCCGTCGACGGCCGTTTCCCGGCCGGGCCGGAGTCCTCGCGCGGCGCGCGGACTCCGTGCCGTACGAGCCCCTCCCCGCCCTGCCCCGACCCCAGATCCGCGCGCCCTGTGTGAGGTTGCTCTCCCCGGTCCCGCCGGTGCCTGCACACGCCGGTGCCCCTGCCGGGTGGTGTTCCCACCCGGCAGGGGCACCGGTCGGAGCGGACGGCTTCTCCGCCCGGGGCTCAGCTCTCGTCGGTCGAAGCGGTGACCGTGGACGAGGACTGCTCGGCGGCCACCGTGGTCTTCTTCGTGGCCGTCTTCTTCGCCGTGGCCGCCTTCTTGGCCGTGGCCTTCTTCGCGACCGTCTTCTTGGCCGCCGCCGTCTTCTTCGTGGCGGCCTTCTTCGCCGTCGCCTTCTTGGCCGTCTTCCGCGCCGCCGTCTTCTTGGCGGGCGGCTCGGCCCCGGTCTCCTCCGCGGCCTCGGCGGCCTCCTCGACGGGCGCCTCGGCCGGGGTCACGACCGCGTCCTCGGCGGACACCGACGGAACCACGACCACGGCCGCCTCCGCCGACGCCGTGGGCGCCGTCGCCTTGCGCACGGCACGCCGACGCGGGCGGGCCGGAGCCGCGCTCTCGGCGGCGGCAGGCTCCTCGGGCCGTGCGGCCTCCTCGGCCACGACCGGCTCGGACACCGTCACCGTCGCCTCGGCAGCGACCGGCTCGGACACCGTCACGACGGTCTCCTCCACAGCCGCTCCGGCCGGGGCGCCCGCCGGGGCGGTGGCCTTCCGGGTGGCCCGGCGACGCGTACGGCCCCTGGGCGCGGCGTCCTCGGTGCTCACGGCGGCCGGCGTCTCCACGACCGGGTCCTCCACGGCCACGGGCTCCGCCTCGGCGGCCTCCCGCGGCTTCGGGGCACGGTCCTCGGAGACGGTGGTGGCCACGGCCTCGCGGGACTTCGGCGCGCCGGTGGGCGCGGACGCCCGCCGGGTCGCGCGGCGCCGCGAACGGCCACGCCCGACCGCCGCCTCGGCCTCGGCGACGCTGCTGTACAGCTCCTCGTCGGGCTCGAACTCGGGAGCGGGGAGCGCCACGGGCTCGGCGACCTCGGCGGCCACCTCGGCCTCGACCAGCTCGGCCTGCTCCACCGGCTCGACGGCCTCGTGAGCGGACACGTGGTCATGGTCGTGGTCGTGCTCGGCACCGCCGCGCCCGCGCTTGCGGCGCTTGCCGCCACCGCCGACGGCCGTCGGCTGGTCCATGTGCACGATCACGCCGCGCCCGTTGCAGTGGACACAGGTCTCGGAGAAGGACTCCAGCAGGCCCTGTCCGACCCGCTTGCGGGTCATCTGGACCAGACCCAGCGAGGTGACCTCGGCCACCTGGTGCTTCGTGCGGTCGCGTCCCAGGCACTCCAGCAGGCGCCGCAGCACCAGGTCCCGGTTGGACTCCAGGACCATGTCGATGAAGTCGATGACGACGATGCCGCCGAGGTCGCGCAGCCGCAGCTGACGCACGATCTCCTCGGCCGCCTCCAGGTTGTTCCTGGTGACCGTCTCCTCCAGGTTGCCGCCCTGGCCGGTGAACTTGCCGGTGTTGACGTCGACCACGATCATGGCCTCGGTCTTGTCGATCACCAGCGACCCACCGCTGGGCAGCCAGACCTTGCGGTCCAGCGCCTTCATCAGCTGTTCGTCGATGCGGTACGTCGCGAAGACGTCGACCTCGGAGGTCCACTTCTGCAGACGCTCCGCCAGGTCGGGCGCGACGTGCGAGACGTAGCCGTGGATGGTCTCCCACGCCTCCTCGCCGCTGACGATGACCTTGGAGAAGTCCTCGTTGAAGATGTCGCGGACGACGCGGACGGTCATGTCCGGCTCGCCGTACAGCAGCGTCGGCGCGTTGCCGTTCTTCGCCTTCTTCTGGATGTCCTCCCACTGCGCCTGCAGCCGCTCGACGTCACGGCGCAGTTCGTCCTCGCTCGCGCCCTCGGCGGCGGTGCGCACGATGACGCCCGCGTCCTCGGGGACGATCTTCTTGAGGATGGTCTTCAGCCGGGCCCGCTCGGTGTCGGGCAGCTTGCGGCTGATACCGGTCATCGACCCCTCGGGGACGTAGACCAGGTAGCGGCCGGGCAGGGAGACCTGGCTGGTCAGGCGCGCGCCCTTGTGGCCGATCGGGTCCTTGGTGACCTGCACGAGCACGGACTGACCGGACTTCAGGGCGGACTCGATGCGGCGCGGCCCGTTGGCCATGCCCAGTGCCTCGAAGTTGACCTCACCGGCGTACAGGACGGCGTTGCGGCCCTTGCCGATGTCGATGAAGGCGGCCTCCATCGACGGCAGCACGTTCTGCACCTTGCCGAGGTAGACGTTGCCGACGTACGAGGTCGACTGCTCCTTGTTGACGTAGTGCTCGACGAGCACGTTGTCTTCCAGGACGCCGATCTGGGTGCGCTCGCCGCTCTGGCGGACGACCATGACGCGCTCGACGGCCTCACGGCGCGCGAGGAACTCGGCCTCGGTGATGATCGGGACGCGTCGACGCCCCTGCTCCCGGCCTTCGCGGCGGCGCTGCTTCTTGGCCTCCAGACGGGTCGAGCCCTTGATGGACTGCACCTCGTCGGAGAACTCGGTCTCCTTGGCGCGCCGTTCGCGCGGCTCACGGACCTTGACGACCGTACGCTCCGGGTCGTCGGGCGTGGCCTCGGCCTCGGTGCCCGAGTCACCGGCGCGACGACGACGGCGACGGCGCCGACGGCTGCTGCTGGAGCCGGAGCCGGACTCCTCGCGCTCGTCGGCCTCGTCCTCTGCGTCCTCGTCCACCTGCTCGGCGGTGTCCTCGGTGTCCTGCGCGGCCTGCTCGGCGGCGAGTTCGTCACCCTCGGCGTCGTCGGCGTCGGCCGCGTCGCCCCGACGGCGACGGCGTCCGCCCCGGCGGCGACGGCGACGCGATCCGGTGGACTCCTCCTCGCCGTACTCGTCACCGTCGGCGGCGTCCTCGGCGCCCTCTTCGGGCTCCTCCTCGGCCTCCTCCGGCTCCTCCTCGGTCACCACGGCGGCGGGCTGCTCCGCCTCGGCGGGCTCGCTCCGACGGCGACGACGGCGGCGCGGGCCGCCGGTGTTCTCCTCCTCGGCGAACCCGCCGAGGTCGGCGGTCTCGACGGTCTCCTCGACCTCCACGGGCTCGACCTCCGCCTCGGCGGCGGCCTGTGCGGCGGCCCGCTCGGGCGTCTGGAACATCGGCGCCTGGAACACCGGCGCCTGGAACACGGCCACGGCGGGCCGGGACGGGCGGGACGGCGCGTCCTCCGCGGCGGGCGGCGGCGGCGCCGAGAATCCACCGGCGGCCTTGCGCGCCGACCGGCGACGGGCCCGACGCGGCCCACCGTCCTCCGCCTCGGCGGCCGGGGCCTCCTGGACGGCCTGGGCCGGCGCGGCCTCGGCGGCGGGCGCCTCCTGCGGCGCGGCGCTCGGGGCAGCGACGGACTCGGCCGCCTCGGCGGACTCTCCCTCGGGCGCCCCGGCGGGCGTGGTCACCCGGCGAGTCGCACGACGACGCGAACGAGCGGCCGGCACGGCCTCCTCGACAGCGGCGGGCGCCTCGACGGCCGGAACCTCGACCGGGGCAGCGGCCTCGGGCGCGGCGGCGCTCTCCTCGGCGACCTGCGGCGCAGCGGTCGGGGCAGTGGCCCGGCGAGTCGCACGACGACGCGTACGAGCGGCCGGCACGGCCTCCTCGACAGCGGCGGGCGCCTCGACGGCCGGAACCTCGACCGGGGCAGCGGCCTCGGGCGCGGCGGCGCTCTCCTCGGCGACCTGCGGCGCAGCGGTCGGGGCAGTGGCCCGACGGGTCGCACGACGACGCGTACGAGCGGCCGGCACGGCCTCCTCGACGGCGGCGGGCGCCTCAGCGGCGACCTCGGTGGTCTCGGCACTCTCGGCCACGGCGGTGGCGGCAGCCGGCGCCACGGTCTCGACGACCTCGACGGTTTCGGCGTCCTTGGGCGCACCGGCGGGCGCGGAGGCGCGGCGGGTCGCACGACGGCGCGTACGAGCGGGGGGCGCCGCCTCCTCGACGGCGGGCGCCTCGGCGGCCGCGGTCTCGGCGGCTTCCTCGTCCGGCTCGGCGATCGCGTCGGCGGTCGCGAGATCCTCGGACTCGGCGGCCGGTATGGCCGGCACCGTGCTCTCCGCGGCCGCCTCGGCACCGGCGGACGGCGGTCCCGCAGGGCGGGACGCGGCGCGGCGGCGCCGACGCGGCGGCAGCGTGTCGCTCGGCGTGTTCTGGTCGGAGCCCTGCGCGGGCTCTGTGGATTCGATCGATTCGGGCATGCGGGCGTTTCTCCCGTCAGGCTCCCGGGCGCCGCACCCGGTCCGGCAGGGCCGGTGACGTCCGCGGCTCGCGTCGTGCGCGACTGCCGCCGTCCGGGGCGCGGGCGCCGCACGGGAGCTCTCTGTGTCCTGTCTCGCCGGTTCCGTACGCCATGTTGCGTACGGCCTGGCGAAAGTCTTGTGGTCGGTGCGCTGCCCGACCCAGGTGGCTCCCGGATCAAAGGGCGACGCTACGACGTCCGTCCCTACGCGGGGCCCACCGGCGCCGACGCCTTCGCGGCGGCAGTGGGTTCGGCCATTGAGAGGGCCGGCGCTGCCTCGCGGTCGGGCGCGAGCGGGTCGGTCACCGTGCCGGTCTCTTCATCGAAAAGCCCCTGCGCCAGCCTGGTCACCGCAGCGGGGACCGGCGGCGCCAGGTCGGCCACGGCGCGGAGACCGGACAGGACGTCGTCGGGTCGTACGGCAGGCGTCACGTGCCGAACAACCAGCCGCAGTATCGCACAGGGCTGGTCCGTCGGCCCAGCAAGGGGCGCGGCGCCAGCCGCTCCAGTGGAGCCGACGCTCGCGGCGGGCTGTGGACCGGGCGTCCCGGAACCGTCGGCTCCGTC
Source organism: Streptomyces bottropensis ATCC 25435 (assembly GCF_000383595.1). NCBI lineage: Bacteria > Bacillati > Actinomycetota > Actinomycetes > Kitasatosporales > Streptomycetaceae > Streptomyces > Streptomyces bottropensis. The sequence continues at coordinate 7,410,781 of NZ_KB911581.1, forward strand.
GCTTCCGTCCCGTCCGTCACGACCGGTGAGGTCGACGACGGCGGCCCTGGCGTCGAAGGTCCGCAGGCCGTTCTTGGTCCTGCGCTGGACCTCGACGAGGTCCGCCGCCATGAAGGCCTCGGCCGCGCGCGCGGCGTCCGCCGGGTCCACGCCGTCGAGGCGCAGTTCCCACACGGAGGCCGTGAGCCGGTCGGCGAGCCCGGAGGTCCGGGCCTCGACCGCGTCCACGATGTCGAGCCCGGTGGGCAGCGACTCGTCGAGCAGGATCCTGAGCTTTTCCGGGTCGCGCGCGTCGGTGAGCGCGATCTCCAGGTACTCCGCCTCACTGCCCGTGCCGGTGGGTGCGGCATTGGCGTACGACACCTTCGGATGCGGCGTGAACCCCGCCGAGTACGCCATGGGCACCTCGGCACGGCGCAGCGCACGCTCGAAGGCGCGCTGGAAGTCACGGTGGCTGGTGAACCGGAGGCGGCCGCGCTTGGTGTAACGCAGTCGAATGCGCTGCACCGCGGGTGCGGGCGGCGGGCCTTCGGGCTGTCGCTTGCCCAGTGTCGTTCAGTCCTTCGTGAGAGCGGTCGTACTTCTACCAAGAGTACGTGCCCCGGCGGCCGCCGGGGCACGCCCGGGGACGGGCCTCGGCTCGGCCGGCCGTCCGAGGAGTGCCGAGCGCACGGCGGCGCGGGCCTGGCGGGCGGAGTCGCGGGCGGTGGCCCAGGCCTGCCGCGAGGCGCTGCCCACAGCGCGAGCGGCCGCCGTGGCGGGCTTCCACACGGCGTCCCGCACGACATGGCCGGCCGGTGTGAGCACGGTCCGGTACAGCCACCGCGCCGGCTCGACGAGGAGCCACCGGACGAGGCCGGCCAGGAACCGTCCCACGGCGCGCGAGAGGCGCCCGGCCACGCGCCAGGCGTGTCCGAGGGCGTCCCGCAGCTCCCGGCCCACGACGGCGAGCATCCGCCCGACCGGTACCAGCACCCACCGCCACACGGCGAGCGCGGGCAGCACGAGCAGCACGCGTGCCGTCCAGGAGAACCCGAGCCAGATCCCGGCGAAGACCGTCCGCATGAGCCACCCGGCACCCCGGGCCGCCCACGCCGTCGCGTGTCCCACGGGCGTCAGCGCGTACCGGTACACCCACACCGCCGGTACGACGAGGAGGTACCGCGCCAGCCGGGCCAGGGCCGTGAACAGCGCGACCGCGAGGGCGGCGGTCCCGGCCCCGACGCCCCTCGCCAGCCAGGCGATGCCCCGCCCGAACGGCGCCAGCGTCCACCGGTACAGCCACCCGAGCCCCGCCCGGAGCCCACCGGCCAGCAGGACGGCCGCGCCCCACATCCCGGCGAACGCCCAGGCGACCGCGTGCCCCACGGGCGTCAGCGCGTACCGGTACACCCACAGTGCCGGCACGACCAGCAGCCGGTGTCCGAGCCACCCGAGCCCCTGGGCGACCGGCACGACGGCGTAGCGCCACAGCGCCACCCACGGCCGGACGAGGACGGCCCTGGCGACCCACAGCGACGCGCGCCCCAACGGCCGCCCCACGGCGTCTCTCAGGAACCGGCCGACCACCACGAGCACGTCCCACACCATCCGCACCGGCACGACGAGGACGAGCACGACGATCCGCACGGGAATCCGGATCGCGGCCGTCAGGCATCCCTCGGGCGCCTGCTGTCCCTCGGGCGCCTGCTGCCGCTCGGGCGTCTGCTGCCGCTCGGGCGTCTGCTGCCGCTCGGGCGTCTGCTGCCGCTCGGGCGTCTGCTGTCGCTCGGGCGGGCGCGCCGCCGACAGTTCGGCGGGCGGCTCGACCGACGGCCGGGCAGGGGGCCTCTTCTCCAGGTCCATGACGACGTAGACGTCTCAGCGGCCCGTACGGATGCGACCACACGGCTGCGCGTTCCACGCCTTTCGCACGCGCCCCCGCGCCCGCCCCGGGCGGCCGGACGACGGCCGCTACCGCCTGCGCCCGGAAGCCTTCGCGGCCTTATGGGACTTGGCGGACTCGGCGGACCCGGCCGACCTGCCGGCCTCGGGGCGGCGCACCACGGTGGACAGCTGTGCCCGGGAGGCGTGGGGGGCGGAGAAGTCCCGGTTGATCTCCACCTGGCGGCGGACGCTCTCGGGCAGGTCCCGCATGGCCAGCAGACGGTCGCACGCCCGCAGGGCCCCGGCGTGGTCACCCACCCAGTGGGCATCGATGGAGAACTCGAACAGCAGGCCCCAGCGGTAGACCCAGGGCCTGGTGAAGAGGAGGTCGTCCGGGGCGGGCCGGTCGACGACGTCGACGAGGAGGGCGTACGCCGTGTGGTAGCGACGGCGCAGCCGCAGCCGGGAGGCCAACTCGTAACAGGCCTCCAGCCGCTCGGGGCGTGCCTCCCAGGCCCGCGAGAGCGCGTCCATGGCTCCCGGCCAGTCCTCCTCCTTCTCCGCTCGGAGAATGCCCGCTTCGAGCAGCGAGCAGTACACCTCCTCGCCCCAGCCGCCCATCTCCGCGCGCCGCTCGTACAGGGCGATCGCCTCGCGCGCGTGGCCCAGGTCGCGTTCGGTGTTGGCGAGGTAGAAGACGGTGCGGGGGTTGGTGGGGTCGCGGTCGAGTTCGCGCCTGAGCAGACGTGCGTCGCGCTCGAACTTGTCGCCGCGGCAGCCGCCGTCGGCGTGGTCCTCGATGACGATCGCGTCCAGGTTCTCCTGGACGTCGGGCCCGTCGGTGCACGGGTACTCGTGGGTGACGCCCTCGTAGCGCCACAGCCGGTCCCCCCGCATCAGGTGCTTGAAGCGGTGCTGGGTGCCCGGGGTGTCGTAGCGCAGCATGTACGAGGTGGCCGTCAGCCGGGGCAGTGGCGCGTCCTGGCGCAGTACGTGGTCGGCGTCGATGGTGAGCAGGAAGTCGGCCCTGCCCCGGGCGTGTTGGATGTTCCGCGTCCGGTTGTGCCCGAAGTCGACCCACGGGTCCTGGTGGAGCTCGCCCGGGATGCCGTCCAGCGCCTCGCGGATCAGGTCCTGCGTACCGTCCGTCGAGCCGGTGTCGGAGATGACCCAGGTGTCGATCAGGGGGCGCACGGAGGCGAGGCAGCGCTCGATCACCCGGGCCTCGTTCTTGACGATCATGCAGAGGCAGATGGTCTGCGGCTTCACGGCCTCACCGGTCCCGGGGACGTTGGAACGCTGCCCGAGCGGCTGCGTGACATACCTCCTCATATCTCACAAATGCCTGCCGACGGCGTCGAATTAGCCCGCCCGGGGCACCTGGTTACGCCGACTTGATGATCTACGTCCCCGTCCGGTCCAGGGCGCTGGTCGGCTCGGTGGACAGGGGTGAGGCTCACGATCGAGTGAGGGGAAAAGCCCCGAACCGGTTGAAACAAGGAGCACATAGATGAGTCCTGAGCGCAGGACGATCTCGCTGATAGGCCCGCTGGCTCGCGACAGGATCACCAAGGTCAGCACCTTTGCCTCGCTCGCGCTGGTGGTGACAGCCGGTCTGGCCGCCCCCGCCGTCGCGACCACACGCGGCATGTCCGACCACTCCACCCTGACGAGGGCCGACGAGGAGGGGTGCCCTCCCTCCGAGGATCACGGCCAGCACCACGACGAGCAGGGCGGGCAGCAGGCCGGCCATGACGACTCGTCGTCCAACTGGTACGACGAGGGGGACCGCGACCGCACCGCGACCATCGGTGGCAACGGCGGCCACTGCGAGGAAGGTCCCGGCGGTCCCACCGGCCCGACCGGTCCCCCAGGAGCGACCGGCGCGACGGGCGCCACAGGCGAGACCGGCCCCCAGGGCGACATCGGCCCCCAAGGGGAGACCGGCCCCCAGGGCGACACCGGCGAGGCCGGAGCCACGGGTCCGACCGGCCCCACCGGCGCGGACGGCATCGCTGGTCCGACCGGCCCGACGGGCGCGGACGGCATCGCTGGTCCGACCGGCCCGACGGGCGCGGACGGCATCGCCGGACCGACCGGGCCCACCGGGCCCGCGGGAGTGAACGGTGTCACCGGAGCCACGGGCGCGACCGGCTCGACCGGCGCCACGGGACCCGCCGGGTCCTGCTCCGACATCGACGCGGTGCAGGACTCGAAGAAGCTCGAATTCCGGGTCGTACTGACCGAGGGACGGGTCTTCGCGGGCATCCGCGACCTGACGGGCGCGGCCGCCCACCCCTTCCTGTGGACCGACCTCAGCACCCACCCCAACTTCCCCTCGGGCGGCCTGGATTCACAGGGCCGCGCGGTCGGCTACGCCTGCGGCGTCTCCGTCAACACCCGCTCCTACACGGGCCACGGGCAGAACGAGACGGGCAAGGACCACGGCGCGGGTACCGGGCAGGACCACGGTCAGAGCACGGGACACAGCCAGAGCACCGGGCACAGCCAGAGCACGGGCCAGAGCCAGGACCAGGCCCAGGCCCAGAACACGGGCCAGTACCAGGGCCAGGACCAGGGGCAGGGCCAGTACCAGAGCCAGGGCCAGAACCAGGGCCAGAACCAGGGCCAGAGCCAGGGTCAGAGCCAGAACCAGGGTCAGTACCAGGGCCACGCCGAGAACACGAGCCAGGGCCAGGGTCAGAGCCAGGGCCAGGGCCAGGGGCAGGGCCAGTACCAGAGCCAGGGTCAGAGCCAGGGTCAGGGCCAGGGCCAGGGTCAGAGCCAGGGCCAGAACCAGAGCCAGGGCCACGCCCAGAACACGAGCCAGGGCCAGGGTCAGACCCAGAGCACCGGCACGGACTACTCCCAAGGCACCGGCCAGGAACGCGGCACGAACACGGGCAAGGACCACGGCTCCGGGCAGGACCACGGCGAGGACAAGGGTCAGAACAAGGGCGACCACACGAACGCCGACAAGGGTCTCGTCAAGTTCAACCTCGTCACGACCGTGGGCCAGATCTGGGAGACCACCTGCGTGCCGGTCGACACCGCGCCGCACGCCACCCTGAACTGCGACGACGCCCAGGGCAACCCGCGCCCCTGGTACAGGGTCGACCTCCAGCCCGCGGACAGCATCATCAACGGCGGCTCCAGCGTCACCCCCCGCGTGACCGGCCGGTAAGCAGCACACGCACAGGGGTGCCCGGAGATCGGCCGACCCGACCCTCCGGACACCCCTCACGACCCGGCTCGCTCACGCGCCGGCACTACCGACGGCCGTGCCGGGTCAGCCGCACGAAAATCCCCAGAACCAGGGCCCCCGAGGGCAGGCTGGTTCGGTGACGTCGTCGGCCCCGTCCTCGGCGGACGGGGCCGATGGCGATGGCGCTGCTACCTGTCGACGACCGACAGCGGCAGCAGCTTCTTCCCCGTCGGTCCGATCTGGATGTCCAGGCCGAGCTGCGGACACACCCCACAGTCGAAGCACGGGGTCCAGCGGCAGTCCTCGACCTCGGTCTCGTCGAGGGCGTCCTGCCAGTCCTCCCAGAGCCAGTCCTTGTCGAGGCCGGAGTCCAGGTGGTCCCAGGGGAGGACCTCCTCGTAGGTGCGCTCACGGGTGGTGTACCAGTCGACGTCGACGCCGAAGGCCGGGAGGGTCTTGTCGGCGCAGGCCATCCAGCGGTCGTAGGAGAAGTGCTCGCGCCAGCCGTCGAAGCGGCCGCCTTCCTCGTAGACGGCACGGATGACGGCGCCGATGCGGCGGTCGCCGCGGGACAGCAGGCCCTCGACGATGCCGGGCTTGCCGTCGTGGTAGCGGAAGCCGATGGAGCGGCCGTACTTCTTGTCGCCGCGGATCTTGTCGCGGAGCTTTTCGAGACGGGCGTCCGTCCCCTCCGCGGAGAGCTGCGGAGCCCACTGGAACGGCGTGTGGGGCTTGGGGACGAATCCGCCGATCGACACGGTGCAGCGGATGTCGTTCTGGCCGGAGACCTTGCGGCCCTCGGCGATCACCTTCATCGCCATGTCGGCGATCTGGAGGACGTCCTCGTCCGTCTCCGTCGGCAGGCCGCACATGAAGTACAGCTTCACCTGACGCCAGCCGTTGCCGTACGCGGTGGAGACGGTCCGGATCAGGTCCTCCTCCGAGACCATCTTGTTGATGACCTTGCGCATGCGCTCGGAGCCGCCCTCGGGCGCGAAGGTGAGGCCGGAGCGACGGCCGTTGCGGGTCAGTTCGTTCGCCAGGTCGACGTTGAAGGCGTCCACGCGGGTCGAGGGGAGGGACAGACCGATCTTGTCCTCCTCGTACCGGTCCGCGAGGCCCTTGGCGATGTCGCCGATCTCGCTGTGGTCGGCGGAGGAGAGGGAGAGGAGGCCGACCTCCTCGAAGCCCGTCGCCTTGAGGCCCTTCTCGACCATCTCGCCGATGCCCGTGATGGAACGCTCACGGACCGGGCGGGTGATCATGCCCGCCTGGCAGAAGCGGCAGCCACGCGTGCAGCCGCGGAAGATCTCCACCGACATGCGCTCGTGGACCGTCTCGGCGAGCGGGACCAGGGGCTGCTTGGGGTAGGGCCACTCGTCCAGGTCCATGACGGTGTGCTTGGACACCCGCCACGGGACACCGGACTTGTTCGGTACGACGCGGCCGATGCGGCCGTCGGGGAGGTACTCCACGTCGTAGAACGCCGGGATGTACACCGATCCCGTCTTCGCGAGGCGGAAGAGGACCTCCTCGCGGCCACCGGGCCGGCCCTCCGCCTTCCAGGCGCGGATGATCTCGGTCATGTCGAGCACGGCCTGCTCGCCGTCGCCGATGATCGCCGCGTCGATGAAGTCGGCGACCGGCTCGGGGTTGAAGGCCGCGTGGCCGCCGGCCAGCACGATCGGGTCGTCGAGCGTGCGGTTCCTGGACTCCAGGGGGATCCCGGCCAGGTCCAGCGCGGTCAGCATGTTGGTGTAGCCCAGCTCCGTGGAGAAGGACAGACCGAACACGTCGAAGGCCTTCACCGGGCGGTGGCTGTCGACGGTGAACTGCGGGACGCCGTGCTCCCGCATCAGCGCCTCCAGGTCCGGCCAGACGCTGTACGTGCGCTCGGCCAGGACGCCCTCGCGCTCGTTCAGTACCTCGTAGAGGATCATGACGCCCTGGTTGGGCAGACCGACCTCGTACGCGTCCGGGTACATGAGCGCCCAGCGGACGTCGCTGGACTCCCAGGGCTTGACGGTGGAGTTGAGCTCACCGCCCACGTACTGGATCGGCTTCTGCACATGCGGCAGCAGGGCCTCGAGCTGTGGGAAGACCGACTCGACAGACATCGCGGGGGTTACCTTCGTGAGCGGACGGGGGGTGACCATCTAGCGTAACGCCCCCGGAGACACCCCTCGCACGCCCGTTTACCGCTGGACCGGCGGACGGCCGGAGCGCCCGACCTCAGAAGGGCATGTCCGCGCTGACCTTCGCCCACGTCTTCGGCAGCGCCTCCTCCGCCAGCTCCGCCCGCCGTTCCTCCCTGCCGTACAGCAGTCCGTACGTGAAGGCGCTCTCCCCCGGTGCCGCGTGGGCCTGGTGGGCGAGGTCGCGCAGGGCCTGGCGGGCCATCACGCTGTCCTGGTGGTCGCCGAGGAGGCTCTGCAGGGACTTCATGTCCTTGACGAGTGCCTTGGCCGGCTTGCCCAGCAAGGGGTGCGCCGCCTCGGCCGCGTACCGGGTGCGCTTGGTCTTCTTGCGGGCCTCGTGCATGGCGAGGTCGCGGTCCGCGCCGGACGGCTGTGCCAGGGCCTCCTCCACCAGGGCCGCCACCTTGGCGAAGTCCTTCCTGACCGCCTTGATGATCACTTTCTCGGGATCGCCCTCGGCGGCCGCGAGCAGCGGCGGGTCCGCGATCACGGCGTCGACGGACTCCAGCAGCTCCAGATACCGCTCTCCGTCCAGTGCCTCGATCAGTTCGCTCCGGGGGCCGGTACGACCGTCCTTCCCCGACCAGGCGCGCAGCCGTGCGTGGACCGGGCCCGTCACCAGGCTCTCGGGGAGGTCGTCCAGCGCCTCGGTGAGCCGTTCCGTCAGAACCTCGTGGTCTCGGTCGACGCCCAGCTCCCCCGCGAGCCACTTCAGCTCCTCGCCGATCGGGTCCGTGACGGTCCGGTCGAGCACCTTCCCGAACGACTTGAAGGTGCTGCGCAGTCGGCGGGTGGCGACCCGCATGCTGTGGACGGAGTCGAAGACGTCCCGGCGGACGGCGGGATCGAGCTCGACGATCGCGTCACGCTGGGCGCGAACGTAGGCGAGAACATGATCCCCGGGGGTGACGGGCTCGCCCGGAGCCGCCGCCCCAGCCTTCTTCCGGTTCTTCCTTCCGCCCTTCTTCGGTGCCGTCTCCTGCAGGGCCCTAGCCAGTTTCGAGGGCGAGTCCGAGGGCCGTACACCGGCCTTGCGCAGCTTCTTGTCGACCTTGTCGAGGAAGGCGGGGTCGCCGTCGTCGGCGAGTTCCACCTCGATCTCGGACCACTGGGCGGTCCGGCCGTCCTCGGTGAGCCGCTCGGCGACCACGGCGTCGACGCTGACCTCGGCGAGGAGGGCGCCGTTCGCGTCGAGGAGTTCACTGACGTCGCGTGTGGAGAGGAGGCGGACCAGCGGGACCAGTTCGGCTCCCCTGACCCGGGAGCGCACGAGTCCCTTGAGTTCGTGCGGCAGCGTGTCGGACAGCGGGGCCCGGATCTCGTCCCGTACACCCGCCGAGACGGGGAGCTTCAGATGCCAGCCGGCGTCGCTGCCTCCCGTGCGGCGGCGCAGGGTGATGGAGGCGGCGGCCAGGCGTTCGTCGGGGGTGTCGTAGTAGACGGCGTCCAGCTCCGCCACACCCTTGTCTATGACGGTCGCGACCCCGGCCACGCCGGTGAGATCAGGCAGGCCGCTCTCGTCGGACTCGTACTTCCGCTCGATTTCACGCTTGGTGTCCGCCATGAAATGAATCTAGTCCTACTTCAGGCAAAGGGGCAGACCACCATGTTCCGACAGAGCGCGGAAGCCTGCCCCCGGAGGCGGCGCGGAGTCTAGGCGGACATCGGCCGCTCCACCCGGATGGACTGCAGCAGTCCCACCGCCACCCACACCGCGAACATCGACGATCCGCCGTACGACACGAAGGGCAGGGGCAGTCCCGCCACCGGCATGATGCCGAGGGTCATTCCGATGTTCTCGAAGGCCTGGAAGGCGAACCAGGCGATGATGCCGCCGGCGACGATCGTGCCGTACAGCTCGGTGGTCTCGCGGGCGATGCGGCACGCGCGCCACAGGACGACACCGAGCAGCAGGATGATCAGTCCGGCGCCCACGAACCCGAGTTCCTCCCCCGCCACGGTGAAGACGAAGTCGGTCTGCTGCTCGGGCACGAACTGTCCGGTGGTCTGCGAGCCCTTGAACAGGCCGGTGCCGAGCAGTCCGCCGGAGCCGATGGCGATACGGGCTTGGTTGGTGTTGTAGCCGACGCCCGCGGGATCGAGTTCGGGGTTGGCGAAGGCGGCGAAGCGGTTGATCTGGTACTCGTCGAGCACGCCGAGCTGCCAGACGGCGATCGCGCCCATCGCGCCCGTGCCGATGAGGCCGAGGACCCACCGGTTGGACGCGCCGGAGGTGAGCAGGACGCCCAGCACGATGACCACCATGACCATGACCGAGCCCAGGTCGGGCATCAGCAGGACGATCAGTATCGGCACGGCGGCGAGGCCGAGGGCCTGCACGACCGTGCGGTGGTCGGGGTGGGCCTTGTCGCCCGCGTCCACCCGGGCAGCCAGCAGCATCGCCATGCCCAGGATGATCGTGATCTTCACGAACTCGGAGGGCTGGAGCGAGAAGCCGCCGCCGATGACGATCCACGCGTGGGCGCCGTTGATCGTCGCGCCCAGCGGTGTCAGCACCAGCAGGATCAACAGGACCGAGATGCCGTACAGGATCGGTACGGCCGTGCGCAGGGTGCGGTGTCCCAGCCAGACCGTGCCGATCATCAGGGCGAAGCCGATGCCGGTGTTGAGCAGGTGCCGGAGGAGGAAGTAGTACGGGTCGCCCTGGTTGAGTTCGGTGCGGTTGCGGGTGGCCGAGTAGACGAGGGCGGCGCCGATCAGGGAGAGCGCGATGGCCGAGAACAGTATCGGCCAGTCGAGCCGGCGGGCGAGCGAGTCACGGGCGAACAGCCGGGTCCAGCCGGAGCGTTCGGGCCCGTACCCGGAGACGGAGAAACTGTTGCCGGTCATACGGACGTCCTCCGCGTGAGCGCTCCGCCGGGGGTGCCGAGATACGCCGTCGTCGATCGGCTTCGACATCGCCGTGGCCGGTCGCGCGGTTCCCCGCGCCCCTTCGGGGCGGCCCCGCAGCCGGTACGCCGTCGCGCCGCCCGGTTGCCGCTGCCACCGCGCGTGCTGACGATCGCCGGCGGGCCGTCGAAGGACACCGGCTGGGCGAGCGGCCCGGCGGCGACGGTCTGGGCGCCGTCCTCGGCGGCGTCCTTCTCGGTCTTCTTCGGCGGGTAGGTGCCGATCTTCGGGCTGTCGATGGAGCCGTCGGACTCGATCTTCGGCAGGCCCTTCTGCGGGGTGGGCAGCAGCGCCTTCCTCTTGTCGATCTCGCCGTCCTCGGAGACGCCGTACAGCGCGTTGTACAGCTTGCGCACGGCGGGGGCCGAGGCGCCGGAGCCCGTACCACCCTGGGAGATCGTCATGACGATCGAGTAGTCCTTGGTGTAGGTGGCGAACCAGGACGTCGTCTGCTTGCCATAGACCTCGGCCGTACCCGTCTTGGCGTGCATGGGGATCTTGTCCTGCGGCCAGCCCTGGAAGCGCCAGGCGGCCGTACCGCGGGTCGCGACTCCTTCGAGGGCTTCGTCTATCTCGTCGTGGGTCTTCTTCGTCATCGGCAGCTTGCCGTGCGACTTGGGGGCGATCTCCTGCACACGCTTGCCGTCGGCGCTGATGACGGCCTTGCCGACGGTGGGGTCGTAGAGGGTGCCGCCGTTGGCGATGGCCGCGTAGATGGTGGCCATCTGGATGGGGGTGACGAGGGTGTCGCCCTGGCCGATGGAGTAGTTGACGGAGTCACCGGCGCGCATGCGGTTGCCTTCGAGGCAGTTCTCGTACGCGATCTGCTCGGCGTACGAGCCGCCCTTCTTGCCGTACTTGCACCAGGCGTCCTTGTTGGCCTTCCAGTAGTCCAGCTTCCACTTGCGGTCCGGGATGCGGCCGGTGACCTCGTTGGGCAGGTCGATGCCGGTCTCGGCGCCGAGGCCGAACTGGTGGGCGGTCTTGTAGAACCAGTTGTTGGCGCCCTTCTTGGGCTTGATGCCTCCGTCGCGCTTCCACTCCTCGTGGGCGAGGCGGTAGAAGACGGTGTCGCAGGACACCTCAAGCGCCTTGCCGAGGCTGATTCCGCCGTGGCTCTGGGACTCGAAGTTCTTGAAGACCTGGCCGCCGATCGAGTACGAACTGGAGCATTCGTAGGGGCCGTTGAAGGAGTAGCCGGCGTTGACCGCGGCGGCGGTCGGGACCACCTTGAAGATGGAGCCGGGGGCCGACTGGCCCTGGATCGCACGGTTCAGCAGCGGGTAGTTGGACTTCTTGCCGGTGAGTCTGGCGTAGTCCTTGGCGGAGATGCCGCCGACCCAGGCGTTCGGGTCGTAGTCCGGGTTGGAGGCCATGGCGACGACGCGGCCGGTCTTGGCCTCCATCACGACGACGGCACCGGAGTCGGCCTTGTAGTTCGTCCCGGTGTTGCGGTCGTTCTGCTTGCGGGCTTCCTTCATCGCCTCGTTGAGTTCGTACTCGGCGATGCGCTGCACGCGGGCGTCGACGCTGGTGACCAGGTTGGAGCCCGGCTGGGCGGGGTCGGCCTCGGCCTCCCCGATGACGCGGCCGAGGTTGTCGACCTCGTAGCGGGTGACGCCGGCCTTGCCGCGCAGCTCCTTGTCGTACTGCCGCTCCAGGCCGGAGCGGCCGACCTGGTCGGAGCGAAGATACGGCGAGTCGGTGTCCTGGGCCTTGGTGATCTCCTCGTCGGTGACCGGGGAGAGATAGCCGAGGACCTGCGAGGCCTTGGAGCCGCCGGGGCTGGCGTACCGGCGGACGGCCTGGGGCTCGGCGGTGATGCCGGGGAAGTCCTCGGAGCGCTCGCGGATCTGCAGGGCCTGCTTGGCGGTGGCCTCGTCGGTGATGGGGATGGGCTGGTAGGGCGAGCCGTTCCAGCAGGGCTGGGGGGTCTTGGAGTCGCAGAGGCGGACCTTGTCCATGACGTCCTGGGGCTTCATGTCCAGGACACCGGCGAGCTTGGTGAGGACGGCCTTGCCGTCGTCGTCCATCTTCAGCAGGTCGGTGCGGGAGGCGGAGACGACCAGCCGGGTCTCGTTGTCGGCGATGGGCACTCCGCGGGCGTCCAGGATCGAGCCGCGCACGGCGGGCTGGACGACCTGCTGGACGTGGTTGCCGGAGGCCTCCTTGGCGTAGGCGTCGCCTTCACGGATCTGGAGATACCAGAGGCGGCCGCCGAGGGTGCCGAGGAGGGAGAAGACGAGGATCTGGATGATGACGAGCCGGATCTGGACCCGTGGGGTCCGCCCGGTCTCCGGGATGTTGGTCACTGCCTGCCTCCCCCTCTCAGCGCGTGGACAGGTGGTGCGCGAACGGATGCTGCGCGTACGGACGCCGCTCGTACGGATGCTGCTCGTACGGATGCCGCTCGTACGGATGCTGCTCGTACGGATGCTGCTCGTACGGGTGGTGCGCGTGGTGCCGGTACATGGGGTACACCGCTCGGCGGTGATCGGTTCCCTCGTCCGTCCCGGGTGCCGGGTGCCCTGCCCTCACAGCCGCTTGACCCCCTTGATGCGCCCCGCCCTGGCCGCCCTTGAGCGCGCGGCCTTCATCCGCAGTCCTCCGCGCTGGCTGCCGATACGCAGCCCGGTGCCGGAGGAGAGCCAGCCGGAGGCGACGTCGGAGGTCTTGCCGCCGCCGCCCGTCTCGGCGAGCGGGTCGTTGTCGGCGCGGCGGGCGAGCGCCATGACGCCGGGTACGACGAAGGGTGCGAGCAGCAGGTCGTAGAGCGCGGCGGTGAACAGCAGGCTGGACAGCCCGACATGGCGGGCCGCGTCGTCGCCGACGAGGGCGCCGACTCCGGCGTACAGCAGGGTCGCGCCGAGCGCGGCGACGACGACCACGGCCATGGGGCCGGTCGCCGACTTCAGACGGCCCGTCTCGGGCTTCGCCAGGCCGGCGAGGTAGCCGATGACGCAGAGGACGAGGGCGTACCGCCCGGCCGCGTGGTCGGCGGGTGGCGCGAGGTCGGACAGCAGCCCGGCGCCGAAGCCGATGAGGGCGCCGCCGACATGGCCGTAGACCAGGGCGAGGCCGAGGACGGTGAGGAGCACCAGGTCCGGTACGGCGCCCGGGAGATGGAGTCTGGCGAGGACGCTCACCTGGATCACCAGGGCGACGATCACCAGGGTGGTGGAGAGCAGCATCCGGTTGAAGCGCATCAGGGGGTCAGCTCCTACTGTCCTACGTCTACTGCTCTTGCGGCTGTCCGTCGGCGCCTTCGGCGAGGTCGTCCGCGCCCGGGGTGACCGTCACCGTCACGGTCGGGGTGGGCGTGGCCTTCGGCCTGTTCGGCAGGACGGTGTCGCGCGGGTCCTTGCGGGGCGGCTGGACGACGACGCCGACGATGTCGAGCCGGGTGAAGGAGACGAACGGCTTGACGTAGATCGTGCGGGTGAGGTCGCCGCCGGAGGGGTCGACGCGGGAGACGAGGCCGACCGGGACGCCCGGCACGAACGGCTTGTCGGCCTGGGAGCCGAAGGTGACGAGGCGGTCGCCCGCCTTCACCTTGGCCTTGCCGTTGAGGAGTTCGACGCGCAGCGGACGGTCACCCTGGCCGGAGGCGAAACCGAGTTCGTCGGTGGACTCCATACGGGTGCCAACGGTGAAGTCGGGGTCGTTGGCCAGGAGCACGGTGGCGGTGTTCGGTCCGACGGTGGTGACGCGGCCGACGAGCCCGTCGCCGTTGAGGACGGTCATGTCGCGGGTGATGCCGTCGTCGCTGCCGATGTCGATGGTGACGGTCCAGGAGAAGCCCTGGGCCGCTCCTATGGCGATGACCTCGGCGCCCTTGATGCCGTACCGGCCGTTCGCCGCGGTCCTGAGGATCTTGTCGAGCTGCTTGCTCCGGCTGCGGTTGCGGTCGTCGCTGCCGAGGGACGCCTTCAGTTCGGCGTTCTCCTTCTCCAGCGCGGCGAGGCGGTCGTGGCGGGAACCGGAGTCACGGACGGCGCTTATGGCGTTGCCGATGGGGTCGACGGCGGTCGACACACCGTCCTCGATCGGGCCGAAGACGGTGGCGGCTCCACGTCGGGCACCGTCGACCGGTGAGTCCTCCCCGCCGCGGATGTCGACCGTGATCAGCGCGAACGCGACGGCGATCAGCAGCACCAGGAGCAGCCGGCTCTCTCGTGTGTCCCTCACGTGCGGCGGCCGTGCCTTCCTCATAGGAATTCGACAGGAATGGGGGAATTCGGGTAGCCCCTGGGAATCCCGAGACGGGAACGACAGGGGCGCTTTGTCGGAGCTTATGCCTCGATATCAACGATCCGCCGCACAAGAAGAGAACGTCCCGTACGGCGGAATCGAAGTGTTACTTCATCTGCGGGGCTGGGCGTCGAGCACCTGCTGCAACGCCTCGAACTCCTCGACGCACTTGCCGGAGCCGAGCGCCACGCTGTCCAGCGGGTCCTCGGCGATGTGGATCGGCATTCCGGTCTCCCTGCGCAGCCGCTCGTCGAGACCCCTCAGCAGGGCGCCACCACCGGTCAGGACGATGCCGCGGTCCATGATGTCGCCGGAGAGTTCCGGCGGGCACTTGTCGAGGGTCGTCTTGACGGCGTCGACGATGGCGTTGACGGGTTCCTCGATCGCTTTCCGCACTTCACCCGCGGAGATGACGACGGTCTTGGGCAGCCCGGACACCAGGTCCCGGCCTCGGATTTCGGTGTGCTCGTCAGCGTCGAGGTCGTACGCCGAACCGATCGTGATCTTGATCTGTTCGGCCGTCCGCTCACCGAGAAGGAGTGAGTACTCCTTCTTGATGTGCTGGATGATCGCGTTGTCCAACTCGTCGCCCGCGACGCGGATGGACTGGGCGGTGACGATGCCGCCGAGGGAGATGACCGCGACCTCCGTGGTGCCGCCGCCGATGTCCACCACCATGTTGCCCGTGGCCTCGTGGACCGGCAGGCCGGAGCCGATGGCCGCGGCCATGGGCTCCTCGATGATGTGCACCTGACGGGCGCCCGCCTGGGAGGACGCCTCGATGACGGCGCGGCGCTCGACACCGGTGATGCCGGACGGCACGCAGACGACGACCCTGGGACGGGCGAGATACCGCCGCTTGTGGATCTTCAGGATGAAGTAGCGGAGCATCCGCTCGGTGATCTCGAAGTCGGCGATGACACCGTCCTTCAGCGGACGTACGGCAACGATGTTGCCGGGCGTCCGCCCGATCATCTTCTTGGCCTCCGCGCCGACCGCGAGAATTCCACCGGTGTTGGTGTTGATCGCGACGACGGACGGCTCGTTCAGTACGATCCCGCGACCCCTGACGTACACCAGCGTGTTGGCGGTCCCGAGGTCGACAGCCATGTCACGGCCGATGAACGACATTGAGTTCCCCATCAGGATTCGTGTGGCCTTCCCACGTGGAGCGCTGACGGCTTTTGAGAGCTTTTCAGGCTTTTCGGGTCGGCGAAGTGGGTGCTGTGACGTGAAGGCTTACATCGTAGTCTCGCCCGCACGAACACTGCGCGAGGGTCTTCGCCATTGTGGGCATGCGATGCGTCGCCTCGCCTCTGGAGACGATCCATCGGGGGTGCACGTTCCCCCGATCGCCGCGCATATGCCGTTGTACGGCCGTATTTCGCGCGGGACGGCTGGTCAGCCGGTGTAGGCCGGGTGGGTGGTGGCCGAGTGTCGCGAGAAGAGTAAGGGCGGCGGGGACGGGACGGATCACCGGCCCCCGCCAGCGCGCAGGTCGCTACGCGCGCCCGGGGAAGAAGATCTTCACCTCGCGCTCGGCGGACTCCTCCGAGTCCGACGCGTGGATCAGGTTCTCCCGCACGATCACGCCGTAGTCGCCCCGGATGGAACCGGGCTGAGCGGCGATCGGGTCGGTCGGGCCGGCCAGCGCCCGCACCCCTTCGATGACACGCTCGCCCTCGACGATCAGCGCGACGACCGGCCCGGAGGCCATGAACGCGACGAGCGGCTCGTAGAACGGCTTGCCCTTGTGCTCGCCGTAGTGCTGCTCCAGCGTGTCCTGGTCCAGGGTCCGCTGCTCCAGCGCGGTGATCTGCCAGCCGGCCTTCCGCTCGATACGGCTGATGATCTCGCCGGTCAGGCCACGCCGGACGGCGTCGGGCTTGAGCAGGACGAGGGTGCGCTGGCTCACGGTGGTGACTCCTTCAATTCACACGGGTGCGGAGCTCAGAGGCTACAGGGCGCCTCCGCCCCGGCGTTACGCAGCGTCAGGAGGGGCCGGACCCGGGCCTCTGCCCGGCTCCGACCGGCTCGGACCCGGCTCAGGAGGCTCCGGCGCCGGCCTCGGTGGCCGCCTGGGCCGCGAACCGGGCCTTCGCCTCGTCGACCTTCCGCCCGTAGTGGACCGACGCCCACCACAGGGCGGCGAAGACCGCGCCCATGAAGAACATGGTCGGGACGAAGAAACCGGAGAGGATCAGCGCGATCTGCAGGGCCCAGCCGAGCTGGACGCCGCCGGGCCGGGTGACGAGGCCGCACAGCAGGACGCACAGGAACATGGCGACGCCGCTGACCGTCCAGACCGTCGACATGGCCAGCTCGGGATCCTTCATGGCGACCAGACCCGCGAAGCCGATCACGAAGAACTCGCCGATCAGGGTCGAAGCACAGAGGGTACGCATCGTGGAAATCAGCCCTTCCCCAGCAGCAGCCGGGCCTCGCCGACGGTGATGACGGAACCGGTGACGAGGACGCCACCGCCCGCGAACTCGCCCTCCTCCTCGGCGAGCGTGATCGCCGCCTCCAGGGCATCGGGCAGCCTCGGCTCGACCTGCACCCGCTCCTCCCCGAACACCTCGACCGCGATCCCGGCCAGTTCGTCGGCGTCCATCGCCCGGTGGCTGGTGTTCTGCGTGATCACGACCTCGGCGAAGATCGGCTCGAAGGCCTCCAGGAGACCCCGTACGTCCTTCTCGCCGCTGGCGCCGACCACACCGATGAGCCGGCTGAAGTCGAACGCCTCGCCGACCGCCTCGGCCGTGGCCCGCGCGCCCGCCGGGTTGTGGGCGGCGTCGAGCACGACGGTCGGGGACCGGCGTACGACTTCGAGGCGTCCCGGTGAGGAGACCGACGCGAACGCCTTGCGGACCGTGTCCAGGTCGAGGGGTTCCGGGCGCTGCGAGCCGACACCGAAGAACGCCTCGACCGCGGCGAGGGCCACGGCCGCGTTGTGCGCCTGGTACGGGCCGTGCAGCGGGAGATAGACCTCGGGGTACTCGCCGCCGAGGCCGCGCAGGGTCAGCATCTGCCCGCCGACCGCGACCTGCCGCCCGACGACACCGAACTCCAGGCCCTCCCGGGCCACCGTCGCGTCGACCTCCACGGCCTTCTTCAGCATCACCTGCGCCGCGTCCACCGACTGCTGCGCCAGGATCACGGTCGCGTCCTGCTTGACGATCCCGGCCTTCTCCAGGGCGATCTCGGCGGGGGTCGTCCCGAGCCGGTCGGTGTGGTCGAGGTCGATGGGGGTGACGACGGCCACGTCCCCGTCGATGACGTTGGTGGCGTCCCAGGTGCCGCCCATCCCGACCTCGACGACGGCCACGTCCACGGGCGCGTCCGCGAAGGCGGCGTACGCCATGCCGGTCAGCACCTCGAAGAAGGACAGCCGGTACTCCTGCTGGGAGTCGACCATCTCGATGTACGGCTTGACGTCCTCGTACGTCTCGATGAACCGCTCGGCGGAGATCGGGGCGCCGTCGAGGCTGATGCGCTCGGTGATCGACTGCACGTGCGGGGAGGTGTACCGGCCGGTGCGCAGCTCGAAGGCGCCGAGGAGGGCCTCGATCATGCGGGCGGTGGAGGTCTTGCCGTTGGTGCCGGTGATGTGGATGGAGGGGTACGACCGCTGCGGCTCGCCCAGGACGTCCATCAGCGCGGCGATCCGAGTGACCGAGGGCTCCAGCTTGGTCTCGCCCCAGCGGGTCGCGAGGTCGGTCTCGACCTCGCGCAGTGCCTTGTCGAGGGCCGGGTCGGTGGGGCGGGACGGGACGTCGTCCTGCGATGCGCCGCTCCGGGTGCGCAGGGTGCGGCTGCCGGCCTCGATCACCGCGAGGTCGGGATCCCTGTCGGTCTCCGCGGCGATGATCTCCTCGAACGGGTCGATCGGGTCGGGCTGCGTGTCACTGCGTTCGCTCACGGGGTCAGTCTACGGGTGGGGCTACGCCGGTTCCTGGGGTGCCCGCGAGCTCGGGAGTGCCCGTTGCGGGGCAGTCGCGGGTGGTGTGTGGCTGGTCGCGCGGTTCCCGCGCCCCTTGAAGACCGGCGGCTCCCAGTTGCCCCTTCCGCCTGCGGACAGCAGGCGAAGGCCCCCGGTGCCTGAGCAGCACCGGGGGCCTTCGCCTGCCTGCGAACGGCTATGCCTGCGGCAGCCGGTCCAGCTGCGCGGCGATGCGGGCGATGTCCTCGTCCGCCTTCGCCAGGCGCCCGCGGATCTTGTCCACCACGTTGTCCGGGGCCTTGGCGAGGAACGCCTCGTTGCCGAGCTTGGCGGTGGCCTGGGCCTTCTCCTTCTCGGCCGCCGCGAGGTCCTTCGCGAGGCGCTTGCGCTCGGCGGCGACGTCGATGACGCCGGAGAGGTCGAGCGCGACCTCGGCGCCCGCCACCGGCAGGGTCGCGGTCGCCGAGAAGCCCTCGCCCTCGGGCTGGAGGCGCAGGAGCTGACGGATCGCGGCCTCGTGCGGTGCCAGGGCCGTACCGTCGAGCGTGAGGCGGGCCGGGACGCGCTGGCCGGGCTGGAGGCCCTGGTCGGCACGGAAGCGCCGGACCTCGGTGACGACCTGCTGGACCAGCTCGATCTCGCGCTCGGCGGCGTCGTCGCGGAAGCCGCCCGGTGCGTCGGCGCCGGGAACGGACACGGCCTTGGGCCACTCGGCGATGACCAGGGACTCGCCGCCGGTCAGCGTCGTCCACAGGGTGTCCGTGACGAACGGGACGACCGGGTGGAGGAGACGCAGCGTGACGTCCAGGACCTCGCCCAGGACGCGCTGGCTGACCTCGGCCGCCACACCGCCCGCCTGGAACGTCGTCTTGGACAGCTCGACGTACCAGTCGAAGACCTCGTCCCACGCGAAGTGGAACAGGGCGTCGCTGAGCTTGGCGAACTGGAAGTCCTCGTAGTACGCGTCGACCTGCGCGACCGTCTCGCCCAGACGGGCGAGGATCCAGCGGTCGGTCGCCGAGAGCTTCGACGCCTCCGGGAGCGGGCCCTGGACCGTCGCGCCGTTCATCAGCGCGAAGCGGGTGGCGTTCCAGATCTTGTTGGCGAAGTTGCGGGAAGCCTGGACCCAGTCCTCGCCGATCGGGACGTCGGTGCCCGGGTTGGCGCCGCGCGCGAGGGTGAAGCGGAGCGCGTCGGAACCGTACTTGTCCATCCAGTCGAGCGGGTCGACGACGTTGCCGAAGGACTTCGACATCTTCTTGCCGCGCTCGTCGCGGACCAGGCCGGTCAGCGCGATGGTCTTGAACGGGACCTCGCCGTCCATGGCGTAGAGGCCGAACATCATCATCCGGGCGACCCAGAAGAAGATGATGTCGTGGCCGGTGAGCAGGACGTCGGTGGAGTAGAACTTCCGCAGGTCCTCGGTCTGTTCGGGCCAGCCGAGCGTGGAGAACGGCCACAGGCCGGAGGAGAACCAGGTGTCCAGGACGTCGGTGTCCTGGGTCCAGCCCTCGGCCTCCGTGCCGGGCGGCTGCTCGTCGGGGCCGACGCAGACCGTCTCGCCGTCGGGGCCGTACCAGACCGGGATGCGGTGGCCCCACCACAGCTGGCGCGAGATGCACCAGTCGTACATGTTGTCGACCCAGTCGAAGTAGCGCTTCGACATGTCCTCGGGGTGGATCTTGACCCGGCCGTCACGGACGGCGTCACCGGCCGCCTTGGCCAGGGGGCCGACCTTGACCCACCACTGCATGGACAGCCGCGGCTCGACCGTGGTCTTGCAGCGCGAGCAGTGGCCGACGGAGTGGGTGTACGGGCGCTTCTCGGCGACGATGCGGCCCTGCGAGCGCAGCGCGCCGACGACGGCCGAGCGGGCCTCGAAGCGGTCCTGGCCGAGGAAGGGGCCGTGGACGGTGATGACACCGTGCTCGTCCATGATCGTCATGGACGGCAGGTCGTGGCGCTGGCCGATCGCGAAGTCGTTCGGGTCGTGGGCGGGGGTCACCTTGACCGCGCCCGTGCCGAACTCGGGGTCGACGTGGGTGTCCGCGACGACCGGGATGCTGCGGTCGGTCAGCGGCAGCTTGATCAGCTTGCCGATGAGGTGCCGGTACCGCTCGTCGTCAGGGTGGACGGCGACGGCGGTGTCGCCGAGCATCGTCTCGGCGCGGGTGGTGGCGACGACGACGGAGTCCTCTCCCTCGCCGTACCGGATGGAGACCAACTCGCCGGCGTCCTCCTGGTGCTCGACCTCGATGTCGGAGATCGCGGTGAGACAGCGGGGACACCAGTTGATGATGCGCTCGGCGCGGTAGATCAACTCGTCGTCGTAGAGCCGCTTGAAGATGGTCTGGACGGCCTTGGACAGTCCTTCGTCCATGGTGAACCGCTCACGGTCCCAGTCGACGCCGTCGCCCAGTCGTCGCATCTGGCCGAGGATCTTGCCGCCGTACTCCTCCTTCCACTGCCAGACCCGCTCGACGAACTCCTCGCGTCCCAAGTCGTGGCGGGACTTGCCCTCTTCGGCGAGCTGCTGCTCGACCTTGTTCTGCGTGGCGATGCCGGCGTGGTCCATGCCGGGGAGCCACAGCGACTCGTACCCCTGCATGCGCTTACGCCGGGTCAGGGCGTCCATGAGGGTGTGCTGGAAGGCGTGCCCGAGGTGCAGGCTGCCGGTGACGTTCGGCGGCGGGATGACGATGGTGTACGCGGGCTTGTCACTCTTGGCGTCGGCCGCGAAGTAACCACGCTCTACCCAGCGCTCGTACAGCGCCCCCTCTACATCGGCCGGCGCGTACTGGGTCGGCAGATCGGTGGCGGGCGCTGGAGGCTGCTGCTGAGCGTTCTCGGTCACCCGCTCAGTTTAGGGGTGTCACGGGGCGGTCCCGAAACCCGATTCTTCCGTAACGGTGTGGCCCCCGGTGCGTGGGACCCATCGAGTTTGCGCCAGGATGTCAGGAACACATAAGCATCTGGAGGGGAACCCAGAACATGAGCTACAACCAGCCGGGCCCGTACGGCGGGCAGCCCCAGCAGCCCGGACCGTACGGCCAGCCGGGCGGCCAGCCCGGCCCCTACGGCCAGCAGCCGCCGCAGGCCGCCCCCCAGCCCGGCTACGGCTACCCGCAGCAGGCCCCTCCGCAGCAGCAGGGCTACGGGTACCCCCAGCAGGCCCCCCAGGGCGTCCCGCCCCAGACCCCGCCCTACGGCCAGCCGCAGGCCCCGTACGGCCAGCAGCCCTACCCGACCGTCCCCCAGCCGCCGGTCCCCTCGGGCGGCGGCGGCAGGAAGGTCGGCATCATCCTGGGCGCGGTCGCCGTGGTGGCGGCGGTGGCGGTGGGCGCGTACTTCGTCCTCGGCGGGAGCGGGAGCGGGGGCGCGGACATCGCGGACGACGGCCCGCACAAGCTGACCACGCCGGCGACGGTGCTCGGGGACTACAAGAAGTCCGGCGACTCCGGCGACGAGATGACCGACGAGGAGCTGAAGAAGGCCGAGGCCTTCGGCATCAAGAGCCCCAAGGATGTCAGCGCCAACTACCAGTCGGGGGACGAGAGCAATCCCCTGGCCGGAAAGATGATCACCTACGGCGGCGTCTACGGCGAGATCGAGGACCCGGAGAAGGCGGTCGACAGCTTCCTCGCCATGCAGAAGGAAGAGGCCACGAAGAACGACATCACCTTCGTCGGCAATGCGGAGGAGTACACACCGGACTCGCTCGACGGCGCCGTCATGAAGTGCCAGAAGGCGAAGGGGAAGCTGGACGAGGGTGACACGACGAGCGGCGGACCGAGCGAGATGAACCTGGTCTACTGCGTCTGGGGCGACCACAGCACTCTCGGTTTCGTGATGCCCATGGAGTACGCGGATCTCGCGGCGGGCAAGTCGACGGACCCGAACGAGGCCGCCGAGACCGCCGCCAAGCTCCGCAAGGAAGTCCGAGTGAAGATCTGACTGGCCATGCGCAGTTGAAGGGGCGGCCCGAGATCGGGCCGCCCCTCTTCGTCGCACGCTCTCTACGAGATCTGCAGCGAATCAGGTCTCTTCAACAGATCAGGCCAACGTACAAGCCCTGTTCGCATGCCCAGGCCGAACGCCTACGTCCTGGAGCTTGACTATGCAGACTGGATTGAACCCGATGACACTGTGGTAACCGCAAGCACTGGTCACAACAGGCCCGACCCTGTATCCCTTGTCCTTGAGGTACTCCACGCAATCGAACGCGTCAGCGTGTGCCGTACCAGCCGTCGCCACCGGCACAACTACTGCAGCCGCAACCACACTCAAGGCCGCGAAAAGATCACGTGAACGGGGCATGACACCATGCTCGATCAAGGCTTGGCTTGATCAGGACTGCGAACGACCAGAAGGGGGCGCCCAACAAGACTTGTTGGGCGCCCCCTTCTGTGTTCCCGCCGGCTACTACGCCGTCTTCTGCTCCCCCGGTCCCCGCCCCCGCGCGTCCCGCGGGATCAGGGTCGGGTTGACGTTGGAGCGGACCACGTCGGCGTTGATGACGACCCGGGCTACGTCCTTGCGGGACGGGACCTCGTACATGACCGACATCAGGACTTCCTCCATGATGGCGCGCAGGCCGCGGGCGCCGGTCTGGCGGAGGATGGCCTGGTCGGCGATGGCTTCGAGGGCCTCGCGCTCGAAGTCCAGCTCCACGCCGTCGAGTTCGAAGAGGCGCTGGTACTGCTTCACCAGCGCGTTGCGGGGCTCGATGAGGATCTGGAGCAGCGCCTCGCGGTCCAGGTTGTGGACCGAGGTGATGACGGGCAGACGGCCGATGAACTCCGGGATCATGCCGAACTTGACCAGGTCCTCCGGCATGACGGCCTCGAACTGGTCCTTGGACTCCAGCTCGCGCTTGGAGCGGATCGTCGCGCCGAAGCCGATGCCCTTGGCGCCGGCCCGGGACTCGATGATCTTCTCCAGCCCGGAGAAGGCACCGCCCACGATGAACAGGACGTTCGTCGTGTCGATCTGGATGAACTCCTGGTGGGGGTGCTTGCGGCCGCCTTGGGGCGGAACCGACGCCGTGGTGCCCTCCAGGATCTTCAACAGGGCCTGCTGAACGCCCTCGCCCGACACGTCACGCGTGATGGAAGGGTTTTCACTCTTCCTCGCGACCTTGTCGATCTCGTCGATGTAGATGATCCCGGTCTCGGCCTTCTTGACGTCGTAGTCGGCCGCCTGGATGAGCTTCAGCAGGATGTTCTCGACGTCCTCGCCGACGTACCCCGCCTCCGTCAGCGCCGTCGCGTCCGCGATCGCGAACGGGACGTTCAGCATGCGCGCGAGGGTCTGGGCCAGGAGCGTCTTGCCCGAGCCCGTGGGGCCCAGCAGCAGGATGTTGGACTTCGCCAGCTCGATGGCGTCCTCGCGGCTCTGCCCGCCGCCGTTCTCCCCGGCCTGGACGCGCTTGTAGTGGTTGTACACAGCCACGGAGAGCGCCTTCTTGGCCGCCTCCTGACCGACCACGTAGCCCTCGAGGAACTCGTAGATCTCCCGGGGCTTCGGGAGTTCCTCCCAGCGGACCTCGCTGGTCTCCGCGAGTTCTTCCTCGATGATCTCGTTGCAGAGGTCGATGCACTCGTCGCAGATGTACACACCGGGCCCTGCGATGAGCTTCTTGACCTGCTTCTGGCTCTTGCCGCAGAACGAGCACTTGAGCAGATCGCCGCCGTCACCGATGCGTGCCACGGTGTGCTTCCCCTTCGCCTGGGAGTCGACTGGACGATTGAAATCCAGCGGCTCCTGGTGCTGCCTTATGTCGACGGTACCTTGCCGGGCCCCTCGTTCGGGCCCCCCTTGGCAGGGTTCGCTTTGACGTGCACCTTGTCGTGCACTGGGTCAAATGGTGCCAACCATGCCAAGGGGCGGCAGACGATACATCCTTTTCGCGGTCAGCGGACGCTGTCGTTGTTCATCTTGCGCGTGGAGATGATCTGGTCGATCAGGCCGTACGCCAGCGCGTCCTCGGCCGTGAGGATCTTGTCGCGCTCGATGTCCTCGCGGATCTTCTCGATCGGCGTGGTGGAGTGCTTGGCCAGCATGTCCTCCAGCTGGGCCCGCATCCGGAGGATCTCGTTGGCGGCGATCTCCAGGTCGGAGACCTGACCGCGGCCCGTCTCGCTGTACGGCTGGTGGATCAGCACGCGGGCGTTCGGCAGCGCCATGCGCTTGCCCGGCGTACCGGCGGCGAGCAGGATCGCGGCGGCGGAGGCCGCCTGGCCCATGCAGACCGTCTGGATGTCGGGCTTCACGAACTGCATCGTGTCGTAGATCGCGGTGAGCGCCGTGAAGGAGCCGCCGGGGCTGTTGATGTAGACGGAGATGTCCCGGTCGGGGTCCATCGACTCCAGGCACAGCAGCTGCGCCATGACGTCGTTGGCGGAGGCGTCGTCGATCTGCACCCCGAGGAAGATCACCCGCTCCTCGAAGAGCTTCGCGTACGGGTCGTACTCACGGATGCCCTGCGAGGTGCGCTCGACGAAGCGCGGGATCACGTAACGGGACTCGGCCGTCGGGCCCGTGTACTGGGAGCGTGGGCCGTCGAAGAGGCCGCTGCCGGGGAAGTCGTTCACTGTGGTCTCCTGGGAGCCTGAGAGGGGCTGAGGCGGTCGGCTGGGGGCTTTGCGGGGGTGGAGGTGTCGGCGGACGCCGTCACTCCTGCCCGGCCCCGGTGCCGCCGCCGCCCGGCATACCGGCGGCCGTGGGGATCACGTCGTCGATGAGGCCGTACTCCTTGGCCTCGAAGGCGTCGAACCAGCGGTCACGGTCCGAGTCACGGGTCACCTGCTCGACGGTCTGACCCGTGTGCTGGGAGGTGAGCTCCGCCATACGCTTCTTGGTGTGCAGCAGCCGCTCGGCGTGGATCTTGATGTCCGACGCCGAACCGGCCAGGCCGGCCGAGGGCTGGTGGATCAGGATCTCGGCGTTCGGCAGCGCGAAGCGCTTGCCGGGGGTGCCCGCGCTGAGCAGGAACTGGCCCATCGAGGCCGCGAGACCCATGGCGATCGTCACGACGTCGTTCTTGATGAACTGCATGGTGTCGTAAATAGCCATGCCGGCCGTGATGGAGCCGCCGGGGCTGTTGATGTAGAGGTAGATGTCCTTGTCGGGGTCCGCGGCAAGGAGCAGCAGCTGTGCGGTGATCTTGTTGGCAATGTCGTCGTCGACCGGCTGGCCGAGGAAGATGATCCGCTCGCCAAGCAGCCGGTTGTAGACCTGGTCGCCGAGGCCACCGCCGATGGAAGGCTCTCCGGCGGCGTAGGGCATCAGATTCGTCACGTATCCACCTGCTCGTCTTACGACGGCGCCGGGCCGTCTTCACGTTTCCCTTCCGGGGGCCGAGCCGTTCACCGACAGCCCAGCCCTCGTCTTCATGGACCCTAACGCGGTGGCTCCGCCGGTGAATCCCGCAAAGGGAACTGTTCGCTGTCAGCGCATGCGTCCGCGCTCCGCTGGTTGGGCGGGTGCCAGGTGCCCCCGGCCCCGAAAGGGGCGCGGGGAACTGCGCGACCGGCCAGAGACAAGCCGCAGACGCGTCTGCCGCGCGAGGCGCATCGGCGGGTGCGGCTCGCAGAGGGCTGGTCGCGCAGTTCCCCGCGCCCCTGAGAGACACCAGGGCCCCCGGGTCACAAGTGTCCCGGGGGCCCATCACGGTGTCACGAGCGGAGCGGTCAGGCCTCGGGGGCCTTCTCCTCGGCCTCGGCCGCGGCCGGGGTCTCCTCGGCGGACTCGGCGGAGGCCTCCGTGGTCTCCTCGTCCTCGTCGTCGTCCAGGTCGACGACCTCGCCGTTGGTGTCCTTCACGGTGGAGGACTCCACGACCAGGGCCAGGGCCTTGCCACGGGCGACCTCGCCGACGAGGAGCTGGACCTGGTTGTTCTGGACGACCGCCTGGGCGAACTCGTCCGGGGACATGCCGGAGGAGGCGGCGCGGCGCATGAGGTGCTCGGTGAGCTCCTCCTGGTTGACGTTCAGCTTCTCCTTGGCGACCAGCTCGTCGAGGACGAACTGGGTCTTGATGCCCTTGACGGCCGCTTCCTTGGTCTCGGCGTCGAACTCCTCGACCGTCTTGCCCTGGATCTCGAGGTACTTCTCGAGGTCGAGGCCCATCTGGCCGAGCTGGTGGTGCTCCAGGTTGTGCTTGCGGGTGTTGATCTCGTCCTCGAGCAGCTTCTCGGGGACGGGCACCTCGACGATCTCCAGCAGCTTCTCCAGGACACGCTCCTGGGCCTGCGTGGCCTGGTCGTACTGCTTCATGTTCTCCAGGCGCTTGCGGCTGTCCGCCCGCAGCTCCTCGAGGGTGTCGAACTCGGAGGCGAGCTGGGCGAACTCGTCGTCCAGGGCCGGGAGTTCACGGGCGGCGACCTGGGTGACCTTGACGGTGACCTCGGCCTCCTTGCCGGCCGCCGAGCCGCCCTTCAGCTCGGAGGCGAAGGTGGTCTCGCCACCGGCCTCCAGGCCCTTCACGGCGTCGTCGATGCCGTCCAGCAGCTCTCCGGAGCCGATCGTGTAGGAGACGCCCTCGGCGACGCCGTCCTCCAGGATCTCGCCGTCGACCTTGGCCTCCAGGTCGATCGTCACGACGTCGCCGTCCTCGGCGGCACGCTCGACCGGGGAGGTGGAGGCGAAGCGCTCGCGCAGCTGCTCGACCGCCTTCTCGATGTCCTCCTCGGTGACCTCGACGGCGTCGACCTCGACCTCGATGCCGGAGTAGTCCGGGATCTCGATGGCCGGGCGGACGTCCACCTCGGCGGTGAAGTTCAGCGTCTCGCCGTCCTTCAGCTCGGTGATGTCGACCTCGGGCTGGCCCAGGACATTGAGCTCGGCCTCGTTGACCGCGTCCGTGTAGAACTTCGGGAGCGCGTCGTTGACCGCCTCCTCCAGAACCGCACCGCGGCCGAACCGCTGGTCGATGACGCGGGCCGGGATCTTGCCCTTGCGGAAGCCCTTCACCGTGACCTGCTGGTTGATCTTCTTGTACGCCGCGTCGAGGCTGTCCTTGAGCTCCTCGAAGGGCACCTCGATGCTGAGCCGAACCCGGGTCGGGTTCAGGGTCTCCACGGCGCTCTTCACGGTTCGGTCTCCTTGGGGGCTGACTTCTTGGGGTTCTGCTGACCTTCCCACCGGGTCGGCGGGGGGTTCGGCGGATTCGCGGCCGTTGAGAGACGTGAGAGTGCAGACACACGGGCGCGCAGCTTGCATAGTAACCGCAGGCGGTACACGCCCCAAAAGGCGATCTTGCCGGTGGCGGGCGCGCCCTGTCGGCACGGTGGTCGGGGTGGCGGGATTTGAACCCACGGCCTTCCGCTCCCAAAGCGGACGCGCTACCAAGCTGCGCCACACCCCGTCTGGTGCGACACGTAGGGTACATGCCCGCAGGCCATGGGGTTGCCCCATTTACCGAGTACGCGGGCGCGTGCGACGGCGGACGACAGGCACGGCCCGGAAGGGGTGTGCGGCGGTGGCGCCCGACCCGCTACGATGCCTTCAGTGCCGCGGTCGCCCGACCTGCGGCGCGAGCTGTGCGGGCGTAGCTCAATGGTAGAGCCCTAGTCTTCCAAACTAGCTACGCGGGTTCGATTCCCGTCGCCCGCTCCAACGGCCTCCGGCCCGGTTCGAGGGATTCCCTCGAACCGGGCCGGAGGTCTTTTGTCGCCTCGCGGTCCGTCGGCCGACCGCTCCGCGGTCGCACGGTGCGCGTCCGCCGTCGCACGCGCATGCGCGGTGCGCACGGTGTGTGTTCGGACGGTCACTAGAACTGGATCGAGTTGATCGTGTCCGCTATCGAGTTCAGGAAGCGCTGGATGTCGTCGGCCATGCCCGTCGAGGCGAGGAAGAAGCCGAAGAGGATCGCGACGACGGCCGGCCCGGCCTTGATCGTCCCTCCCCGCATCAGCACTACCAGGACGATCCCCAGCAAGAGCACCACTGACAGCGAAATGGCCACACAGATCACACCCTCGGTCGGTCCGCACCCGGCCCGGGGCGCCGACCCCACGCGCACCCCGCCAGAACCATCGTGCCACCAACGGGGCCGTCATATGCAGCAGGTGAGGCAACGTCGGTCACGGCACCGCACGCGCGCCACCTCCGCCCCCGGCCAACGGGAGCGTGCCGGGAGTGAATTCGGGATGATCGTTTCCGTGCACACACAACCCGTGCGCAGGTAATTCGAATTGTTGCCACAGACACATCAAGAGGCTGGACCAGGACGGTAATTAACCGGACATTTCACCGGAGTCGCCTGCGCACGTTATGCACCATTTAGTCGGGATGAATGCGGACAGAACGCCAGATGGCAACCGCCGTTCGGTGTACACACGGTGACGCTCTACCCGGTCATGACTTCACGAATCCGGGGTACGCGTGAGGCGCACGTACCCCTCAATACAGGATTCACGTGGATGGTTTTACGTGATCGCACAGACAACGCTAGGGTGCCTCAGATGTTCACCGCTGCCTCGTCCCCCGCTTGCGCAGCGAGTGCTCGGACCGTCTTCCGGAGTTTCCGGCGGGAGGGTCTGTGACGAACTCGCTGCGACCGCACGGCCGGTCCGGGACGCCGCTCCCGCCGGCACAGTCACCACAGCCGTCCGCCGACGGAGTGCCGAGTCCGCGCTCGCTGAAGTCCTCGTCCCCCCACCCGGCGCCGAGTGGCGCCTCCCCGGAGGCCAGACCGGCCAAACAACGTGACGCGTTCTTCGACAACGCCAAGTACCTCGCCATCGTGCTCGTGGCGATGGGGCACGCGTGGGAGCCGCTCACCGACCACAGCCGCGCCGCCGAGGCGCTTTACATGGTCGTGTACACGTTTCACATGCCGGCGTTCATCGTCATCTCCGGCTACTTCTCGCGCAGTTTCGACATGCGCCCCGACCGGCTCCGCCGACTGGTCACCGGCATAGCCGTGCCGTACGTCCTCTTCGAGATCGCCTACTCCTTCTTCAAGCGGTGGGGCGACGACGACCCCTCCCACCCGATCAGTCTGCTCGACCCCTGGTACCTCACCTGGTTCCTGATCGCGCTGTTCGTGTGGCGGCTGACGACGCCGCTGTGGAAGGTCGTGCGCTGGCCGGTCCCGGTGGCGCTCGCCATCGCGGCGCTCGCCTCCGTCTCCCCCGACATCGGGGACGACCTGGACCTGCAACGCGTCCTGCAGTTCCTTCCGTTCTTCGTCGTCGGTCTCTTCATGAAGCCCGCGCACTTCCAGTTCATGCGGCGCCGTGAGGTGCGGATCCTGTCCCTGCCGGTGGCCGGGAGCGCGCTGGCCATGGCGTACTGGCTGGGCCCGGACATGAACTCGGCCTGGTTCTACCACCGTGACAGCGCGCAGGAGCTGGGTGCGCCGTGGTGGGCCGGGATCGTCATGACCTTCGCGCTGTTCGGCTGCTCCATGGTGCTCACCACGTGCTTCTTCGCCTGGGTGCCCCGGCGCAAGATGTGGTTCACCGTCCTGGGCGCGGGCACGCTGTACGGCTACCTGCTGCACGGGTTCCTCGCGAAGGGCTCGCGCTTCTGGGACTGGTACGACACCAACGCGTGGGTGTACCAGCCGCTCGGCGAGCTGTTCGCCACCTTCTTCGCGGCGGCCGTCATCACCGTGCTGTGCACACCGCCGGTGCAGCGGATGTTCCGGTTCGCCATGGAGCCGAAGATGGAGTGGGCGTTCAAGCGGGACGCCACCGAGCTGGCCCGTGAGCGTGGGAAGGCCGGCGCCAGGTCGTAGATACCCGGGTTCCGTTCCCGGCCCCGGTGCCGGGTTCCTTCGCCCTCAGTTGTTCCCCGTGGCCTCCTCGGCCGCCGGTTCGTCCGGCAGGCCGAGGAGGTTTCGCATGTGGGCGTACTTGTGGGTCAGGCGGGCGCGGGTGGGTTCGTCCAGGACGGCGAGGCGGGCCGGGTTCGCGTTGTGGGCGAGGTCCGACTGCTTGACGAGGAGGGCGCCCGGGGTGTCGAGGATGCGGGCGGCGTAGGCCTCCGGTCGTTCGCCCGCGCGCTTGGTCAGGGCCCGCACGATGGCCTTCGTGCGGGCGGTCAGGGGGGCCTCGGTGAGCCAGGTCTCGGTGAGGGCGTCGTCCTCGATGGCGTCGTGCAGCCAGGCCGCGGCGATCTGGTCCTCGTCGCCGCCTCGTGCCGTGACGCCGTCCGCCACGGCCTGGAGGTGCTCGGTGTAGGGGTGGCCGGCCTTGTCCGTCTGGGTGGCGTGGGCGGTTCTGGCCAGGGTTTCGACTTCGGGGAGGGAGAGAGGGGTCGGGGGCATCGGGTACCTGGCTCCTTCGAGTGGCGGGGAGGCGAGTGGGTGTGGTGGGTGGCGGATGGGTGTGGCGGGAGGCGAGTGGGTGTGGCGGGAGGCGAGTGGGTGCGGCGGGTGGGTGCGGCGGGTGGCGGTCCGGATGTCGCCCCCGCCGCCCCTACCCGTCCCATCCTCAAGGGGCTGCGCCCCTTTTACCCCCGTTTGCGGGACCGGTGGGGGTTGATCGCGCAGTTCCCCGCGCCCCTGAGAAGCAGGGGCTGCGCCCACTGCTTCTCAGGGCGCCTACCTTGTCGCCGTCGGGCCCTCTCGGCAGATCAGGAGGAGGGCCCGGTCGTCGTTGACGTCCTTGGCCACGGCTTCGATGAGGTGCCAGGCGGCGCCGTGGAAGCCGCCCGCCACGTAGCGGTCGGCCTCGCCGGTGAGGCGGTCGATGCCTTCGACTATGTCCCGGTCGGAGGTCTCGACGAGGCCGTCGGTGAACAGCATCAGGACGTCGCCGGGGCGCAACGAGCCCTTGACCGGGTCGAACTGGGCACCGTCGTAGACACCCAGGAGGGGGCCCTCGGCGGCCTTCTCCTCCCAGCGGCCGGTGCCCGCGCTGAGCTGGAGGCCCGGGGGGTGGCCGGCGGAGAAGAGTTCGTAGTCGCCGGAGTCGAGGTCGAGGACGAGGTGGATGGAGGTCGCGAAGCCCTCGTCCCAGTCCTGGCGGAGGAGATAGCCGTTGGCGGCCGGGAGGAAGGCGTGCGGTGGGAGCGATCCCAGCAGACCGCCGAAGGCGCCCGACAGGAGCAGGGCGCGGGACCCCGCGTCCATGCCCTTGCCGGAGACGTCGGTGAGGACGGCTTCGAGGGTGCGGCCGCCGTTCGTACGGGCGGCCACGACGAAGTCACCGGAGAAGGACTGGCCGCCCGCCGGGCGCAGGGCCATCTCGCGGTGCCAGCCGGCGGGCAGCTGCGGCAACTTGCTCTGCACCCGGATGCGTTCGCGCAGGTCGAAGAGCATCGTGCCGCCGCGCCGCCAGGGCACGCCGACCCGGCTGCGGAACTGGGCGATCAGGAGGCCGAAGAAACCGCAGGCGGCGACCACGAGCACGGTGCCGGGCGTCACCCGGGCCGGGCCTTCGGGGTACGGGCCGAGCCGCACCGACTCCACGATCAGCGCGGTCGCGGCGGCCGCGTACAGGCCGAGGAGGCTGGCGGGCCGCAGCAGCAGGCCGCCCGCGACGATGGGCAGGACCAGGACGGCGGGTGAGAACCAGACCTCGTTGATCAGCGTGAGGCAGGCGATCAGCGGGATCATCATCAGCAGGCCGACGAGGGCGATCCAGTCGGAGCCGTCCCCGCGGAAGTAGTCGACGGCGGATTTGCGCACGCCGGTGCGGACCCGGTGAACCAGCTTCTTCATCCGGGCCGTGAGCGTATCGGCCGCCGCGCGCCGCTCTCGTCCTGCTGCCATTGTTCGGGACCTTATCCATCGGACCAGCCCCTGTGCACAGGAGGTCCTACTTGTCCCCCTTCCGAGGGCCGGTTCACGACGAATCTCACACAGATCTCACACCGGAACGCGCCCTTCAGCCCCTGTGCGCCCTCCGTGCGGCACCTGGGAAGGATCCCACGTCGCGCCGCGCCGCGCGGGGCGAATTCGCTCGCTCGCGCCGGAGCACCCTGCTAGGCATGGCGTATGACGACTGAACTGCGGCCACTGCGCAAGGAAGACTGGAACGTCTGGTACGACAACCTCGTCCGCGCCTTCGGCGGCACCCCCGAACCGCCGGAGGAGCGCGAGTTGTGGCAGGCGCTCACTCCGTACGAGCGCTCCGTCGGCGTGTGGGAAGGGGACCAATGCGTGGGTACGGCGGGGGCGTTCGACTTCCGTCTCGCGGTGCCCGGCGGCTCGGTCGTCCCCGCGGCGGGCGTCACGATGGTCGGTGTCGCGGCCACGCACCGTCGGCGCGGGGTGCTGACGTCCATGATGCGGCGGCAGTTGGACGACATCCGTTCCTGGGGCGAGCCGCTGGCCGTGCTGACCGCGTCGGAACCGGCGATCTACGGCCGGTTCGGATACGGCCTCGCCACGCGCCGGCTCACCGCCGACATCGACACCGCCCGGGTACGGGTGTCCGTACCGCCCGGTACCGATGACGTACGGCTGCGCTACGCCGACCCCGCGGAGGTGCTCGACGCGTGCGAGGCGGTGTACGCCCGCCAAGTGCCGGAGCGGCCCGGGATGCTGGCCCGGCGGCCCGGCTGGGCGCAGGCGGATCTGCTCGACACGGAGCGCCATCGGGGCGGGGCCTCGCCCCTGCAGTGCGTGGTGGCCGAGCGGGCCGACGGCGACGGTTCCGCCGTGGTCGGGTACGCGCGGTTCCGGATCAAGTCCGACTGGGGGCCGAGCGGGGCGGAGGGCGTCGTCCAGCTGAGCGCGTTCCAGGCCCTGGACCCCGCCGCGCGCGCCGCCCTGTGGCGGTTCCTCTTCGACATCGACCTGACGTCGCGCGTCGTCGCCCACCGGCTGCCCGTTGACGAGCCCGCGCTGCACCTGGTGTCGGACATCCGCCGCTGCGGACTGCGGATGACGGACGACCTGTATCTCCGGCTGGTGGACGTCGGCGCGGCCCTGCGTCTGCGGACCTATCAGGCTCCGTTGGACGTGGTGTTCGAGGTCGAGGACTCCTTCTGCCCCTGGAACGAGGGTCGTTGGCGGCTCACCGGCGACCCGAAGGGCGCGACCTGCGAGCGGACCGCCGACGCCGCCGATCTCTCCCTGTCCGTACGGGAGTTGGGGTCGGCCTATCTGGGCGGTGTGAGCCTGTCCGCCCTGGCCGCGGCCGGGCTGGTGCGGGAGCTGCGGGAGGGGGCGCTGGCGGAGGCGTCCGTGGGGTTCCTCGCGTCGGGGCCGGCGCCCTGGCTGCCGCACGGGTTCTAGGGCGCGGAGCCCGAACCCGGCCCGGCGGTCCGGGGGATCACCTCTGCTGGCAGGACGGGCACCAGAAGAGGTTGCGGGCGGCGAGGTCGGCGGTGCGGATCTCGCCGCCGCACAGATGGCAGGGCATGCTCGCCCTGCGGTACACGTACACCTCGCCGCCGTGGTCGTCGACGCGGGGCGGGCGGCCCATGGCCTCGGGCGTGTGTTCCGGGCGGACGGTGTCGATGCGGTTGTGCCGCACCCCCTCGCGCATGAGGCCGACGAGGTCGGCCCAGATCGCGTCCCACTCCGCCGGGGTGACGTCCTTGCCCGCCCGGTACGGGTCGATGCCGTGCCGGAAGAGGACCTCCGCGCGGTAGACGTTGCCGACGCCCGCGATCACCTTCTGGTCCAGGAGCAGCGCGGCGATCGTCGTACGGCTGCGGGAGACACGGGCGTACGCGCGGGCCGGGTCCGCGTCGGCGCGGAGCGGGTCGGGGCCGAGGCGCGCGTGCACCGCCTGCTTCTCGGCGTTCGTGATCAGGGCGCAGGTCGTCGGACCGCGCAGGTCCATGTACGACGTGTCGTTGCGCAGCCGCAGGCGGACGGTGTCCGTGGGCGGGGGCGCGGGGGCCGGCCCGAAGGTGACCTTGCCGAAGAGGCCCAGGTGGATGTGCACCCGCTCCTCGGCGTCCGGGTCGCCGAAGTGCAGGAAGAGGTGTTTGCCGTGGGCCTCGGCGGTGTGGAGGGGGGCGCCGGTGAGGAGGGCCGCGGCGTCACTGAACTTGCCCTGGGGGCTGGTGACGTGAGTGGGCCGGCCGCCACCGCCGAAGCGGGCCAGGCAGTCTTCGGCGAGTCGGTGGATGGTGTGCCCCTCCGGCACGGGGTCCTCCGGGGGTTCGGCAGGGGGGTGGGTGGCCGGCGTGCGATTTCGGGTGCGGGTGGGGTGGGGGTCGCTCGCGCAGTTCCCCGAGCCCCTGGCGTGCCGGGGCTGCGCCCTCCGCACGCCGGGGGCTCGGGTCGTCTCAGCCCTGGGGGTGGTGTGCCGGGACGGGCGGGAGGTCGCCGGTCGTTTCGTACGCCGCCAGCATGTCGATGCGGCGGATGTGGCGCTCGTCACCGGAGAACGGGGTGTTGAGGAAGGTCTCGACGAACTTCGTCGCGTCCTCCTGGGAGTGCATGCGGGCGCCGACGGCGACGACGTTGGCGTTGTTGTGCTCGCGGCCCAGCGCGGCGGTCTCGGCGCTCCACGCGAGGGCGGCGCGGACACCGGCCACCTTGTTCGCGGCGATCTGCTCCCCGTTGCCGGAGCCACCGATGACGATGCCGAGGGACCCGGGGTCCGCGGCCGTGCGCTCCGCCGCGCGGAGGCAGAACGGCGGGTAGTCGTCCTGGGCGTCGTAGATGTGGGGACCGCAGTCGACGGCCTCGTGGCCGGCGGCCTTCAGCCACTCCACGAGGTGGTTCTTGAATTCGTATCCGGCGTGATCAGAGCCGAGGTAGACGCGCATGGTCCGAGTGTGACACGCGCGTTTCGGCGCGGCACGACGGGGTGCTGACCGATGAAACCTGACACCAGGCCAAGGAAGCTCAAGTAAACCTCAAGTAACAATCTGGATTCAAAGGCCCGGGAGTACTTTCGCCTCCGATTCACTGGACCGATCTTTATGGCGGCCCACCCGGCTCCCGGCTGCCGGCTCTCGTTTCCCGCTCGTACGAGAGTCGATCGGGGGTCGCTGGGCAGACGCACGGAAGTCCCCACAACGGCGCAAAGGAAACCTCCCCCATGACCTCGCAGCCGACCCTGCCTCCCCAGGCGGACGAGCCGGACTCGTCCTCTCCCCCCTCCCCAGGTCTGCACGCCGGCCTCAAGAACCGTCATCTGTCGATGATCGCGATCGGCGGTGTGATCGGGGCCGGCCTGTTCGTCGGATCGAGTTCCGGCATCAGGACCGCCGGTCCCGGCATCCTCCTGTCCTACGCGCTCGTCGGCACGATGGTGGTGCTGGTGATGCGGATGCTCGGCGAGATGTCCGCCGCGAACCCGACGTCGGGGTCGTTCTCGGCCCACGCCGACCGCGCGCTCGGGCGCTGGGCCGGGTTCTCGATCGGCTGGCTGTACTGGTTCTTCTGGGTCGTCGTGCTCGCGGTCGAGGCGACCGCGGGTGCGGTGATCCTGGAGGGCTGGATCCCGGCGGTGCCGCAGTGGGGCTGGGCGTTGATCGTGATGGTCGTGCTGACCGCCACGAACCTGGTCTCGGTGGGCTCCTACGGTGAGTTCGAGTTCTGGTTCGCCGGGATCAAGGTCGTCGCGATCGCCGCGTTCATCGTGGTGGGCGGTCTCGCGGTGTTCGGCGTACTGCCGGGGGCCGACACCGACAAGGCCGGGCTGTCCAACCTGACCGACCACGGCGGGTTCCTGCCCCACGGCCCGGGCGCGATCCTCATCGGTGTCCTGCTGGTCGTCTTCTCCTTCATGGGCAGCGAGATCGCCACGCTGGCCGCCGGGGAGACGGAGAACCCGCAGAAGGCCGTCACCAAGTCGACCAACAGCATCATCTGGCGGATCGGCGTCTTCTATCTCGGCTCGATCTTCGTCGTGGTCACGCTGCTGCCGTGGAACGACCCGTCGATCAAGGAGAAGGGCTCCTACGTCGCCGCCCTGGACTCCCTCGGGATCGCGCACGCCGGTCAGATCATGAACTTCATCGTGCTGACGTCGGTGCTGTCCTGTCTGAACTCCGGTCTGTACACGGCCTCGCGCATGGCCTTCTCGCTGGGCGAGCGCGGGGACGCGCCGCGCGCGTTCGGCCGGACGAACGCGCGCGGTGTGCCGATGGCGGCCATCCTCTCCTCGGTGGTGTTCGGGTTCGTCGCGGTCATCTTCAACTACTTCTTCCCCGAGGGTGTCTTCCTCTTCCTCGTCAACTCCTCTGGCGCGGTCGCCCTGTTCGTGTGGCTCGTCATCTGCTTCTCGCAGCTGCGCATGCGCAAGATCATCGAGCGGGAGTCGCCGGAGAAGCTCGTCGTGAAGATGTGGCTGTACCCGTACCTGACGTGGGCCACGATCGGGCTGATCCTCTTCGTCCTCGGCTACATGCTCACCGACACCGAGCACGGCAACCGCGAGATCCTGCTGCTGTCGCTGCTGGTCGCCGCGGTCGTCGTCGGCATCGCGGTCGTCAAGGAGAGGCTCGGCGGGCGGAAGTCCGCCGCCGCCGAGGTGACCGACAAGGTGCACTGAGATCCTGGCATGTTCCGGGGCCCGGTGGCGGTTCGTCCGCCGCCGGGCCCCGTTTCGTCGTCCGGGGGCCTACGGAGAGGTCCGGGGCCCTACAGAGGGGTGAAGGTCTTCTCGACCTTCTCGTAGACCGGGACGGCGCGGTCCTCGATGTCGGGGTGGTACCAGGTGGTCAGCTGGTACGACTTGCCGCCGGTGTTGAAGCCGAGGGACCGGACGTGCCAGGGCAGTTCCTGGGCGGTCACGGTGTACTCCCACACGACGGCGGGCTCGCCCCGGAACTCGGTCTCCTCCAGACGGATCCGGGTGTATCCCGGCCCCTCACCGGTGCTCCTCTCCTTCTTCCGCCACTGCTCCATGAGGTCGCCGCGCGCGAGTGAGGCCTTGCCGACGATCTCCTGCCGGGCGTCGGGCGAGGTGTAGTGCACCTCCGCCCCGGCATGCACCTCCCGCGAGAAGCCGTCCGGCGGCACCCAGGCGAACACGCCGGCCTCCGTACGGGCGCCGGGCGGCAGTCGGGGCGGGCGGGAGGTGCCGGCGACGGTGGGGGCGGGGGTGCCGGTGGGGGTCTCGCTGGAGTGGGACGCCGAGGACGACGGCTTGTCGGTCCCTCCGTCGCGCGAGCCGTTCAGCGCCGGTACGAGGACCGCGGCTACGGCAGCGGTCGCGGCGAGGGTCGTGGCCGCGATGAGGGCCGGGCGGCGGTGCTTCGGCCGGGGGGCCGGGGGTGCTGTGGGGGTGGCGGGTTCTGTGCGGTCTGCGGGCTCTGTGGACTCTGTGGGTTCTGTGGACTCTGTGAGTTCCGTGGGATCTGTGGGTTCCGTGTGCCTTGTGCGGCTTGATGGCACGGGCGGGGCCTCGGAGGAGGCGCTGGGGGGCGGGGAGAGGGAGCGGTTGAGGACGGGGGTGGTGGGTCGGTCGGGTTGGGGAGTGGTGGCGAGGGTGGGGGTGGGGGTGGGGTACGGGTCCGATGCGGGCGGGGTCGGTGGTCGCGGGTCGGGGTGTGTGTGCGGGTGCGGTGCGGGCTCGGGGTGCGGTGCGAGCTCGGGGGCGGGACGGTTCCGTACGGTCGGCGTCGGGTGTATCGGGGTGGGGCGGGCGGTGGGTGTGGGCTCCGGGGGCGCCGCAGGCTTCGCCGCGGGGTGCGTGGGGGCGGCTCCCGGCTCCTCCGCGTCGTCCGACGGCCCCGGCCTCGTCGTCGGGGTGGTCGTGGGCGGGTCGGTGGCGATGTGGCGGAGCGTCTCGGTGAGTTCGCGCACGCCGGGACGGGACTCCGGTTCCTTCTTGAGGAGGGCGGCGAGCAGGTCGTGGAGGGGGCCCGCGGCCGTGGGGAGTTCCGGCTCCTCGTAGAGGACCGCGTGCAGGGTGGCGAGGGTGGTGGCGCGGGAGAAGGGGGAGCGGCCACCGAGCGCCGCGCAGAGGGTGGCGCCGAGGGACCACAGGTCGGAGGGCGGCCCCTGCGGACGGCCGGAGACCCGCTCGGGGGCCATGTAGTCGGGGGAGCCGACGAGCATGCCGGCCATGGTGAGGGCCTCGGCGTTGTGGATGGCGGCGATGCCGAAGTCGGTGAGGACGGCGTGAGGGGCGCCTGCGCGTTTGACGAGGACGTTGGCCGGTTTGATGTCGCGGTGCAGGACGCCCTGGGCGTGCACCTGGCCCAGCGCGTCGACGAGTTGGAGGCCGATCCGGGCGGTGGCCCGTACGTCGAGGGGGCCGTCCTGCGCCACGAGTTGCTCCAGGGAGCGGCCGTCGACCAGTTCCATGACGATCCAGAGCCGGTCGCCCGCGTCGACGACGTCGTAGACGCGTACGACATGGGGGTGGTCGATACGGGCCGTGGCCCGGGCCTCCCGCAGGGTTCGCTCGCGCCGGGTGCGGCTGTCCTCCGGGTCGAGACCGTCGATCCGCATTTCCTTGACGGCGACCTGCCGGTCGAGGATGTCGTCGGTGGCCCGCCAGACCCGGCCCATTCCACCTTGCCCGATGCTTTCGACCAGGCGATATCGGTCGGCCACCACAAGACCCGGAACACCGCCCCGTGTTATTTCCGGCACCCCCGTGCCCCCCTTCAACAAGTGACCTCATTTGCCACAGAAAAAACAAAAGGTCGCGCATTGGTCACACTTCGTGCCGCACCAGCATAGTGCCGAGAAATCTTGTGGTACCTCTTCAGAGGCCGTGAATTCAGGCACGGTCAGGGGGACGCAAGGGGGATGGAACATGAGTTCTCATCGTAGGACTGTCATCGCCGGATCGCTGCTCACCGCGTCGTTCACATCGGTGATGATCCTCGGCTTCGCGGCGTCGGCGGACGACGAGGGGGGATTGAGCAAGCATGGCGGAAAGACCGTGGACGCGGTACCGGCCGGAGTGAAGCTCTCGACACTGCTGTCCAAAGAGATCAAAGTCGACAACAAGTCGAAGGAAACGGATATCACCGGCGTCGTGAAGAACGAGGGCAGCAAGGCCAGCGGCGAAATCCGATTGCTCGTGGTCGGTTTCGACGCCCTTACGGTCAAGAACGTCGAGGGGTGTTCGGCCATTCCGGAGGGAGATCTTCCCGACGGCGCGAACAGCGGTTTCGCGTGCGCGATCGACGACCTGGCGGCCGGAAAGTCGAAGACGTATGCGATCGACGCCACGTACGACCTGAGCAAGAAGGGAAAGATCTGTCTTCCGGTCCAGAACGCCGACGGTTCGAAGACCTTCTGGCAGCAGGGTCCGGTGCCGTTCGGCGCGACCAACCAGGCACCCAACGAGCCCGCCACCCCGCTGCTCCTCGGCACCGACAACAGCCCGGTCACCCCGGGCGGCGGTGACGACGGGGGCGGTGGCGGTAGCGGTGGTGGTGACCGTGGCGGGAAGGACGGCAAGCCGGACGAGCTGCCTCAGACCGGTCCGGCCGATCGCGTCCTGCCGCTCGGCATGACCGGCGCCGCGCTCATCTCGGCCGGCGCGGCGGGCCTGCGGTGGAACCGGCGGAGGGCCCGTCAGGAGTCCTGACCCGCCCGGGAGGAGACCGACGCGGCCGCGAGACCCGGCGAGCGGCCGGGCGGGGCGCTCGCGAAGCCCCGCCCCCCACTCGCGCGCTCGCCCGGTCGCGGCCGTGACGCGGAAGGGGCTCGCCGGGGTGTGGTCGGAGCGGCCGACCCGGCGAACCTCTCGGCGCGGGGCGCCGGTTCCAGCGCGGCGCCCGCTCGGCGGGGCCGAGCCGGCGCGTCACTTCCTCAGCAGCTTCCAGGCCGTCGGCAGCAGTCCCATGGCCAGGACGACCTTGACGGCGTCGCCGATCAGGAACGGCGTGAGGCCGAGGGCGACGGCGGAGGAGAGGCTGATGTCGGCGGTGGCGGCGAGGTACGGGACGCCCACGGCGTAGATGATCGCCTCGCCGACGAGCATCGTGCCCGCCATGCGCGCCGTCGAACGGTCGCCACCGCGTCGGGCCAGAGCGCCCACGGCGGCGACGGCCAGGATCATGCCGAGGATGTAGCCGAAGGAGACGCCGACACCGGAGGTGCCGTTCGCGAACCACGGCACACCGGCCAGACCGGCCAGGGCGTACAGGCTCAGCGAGGCGACACCGCGGCTCGCGCCCAGGGTGGTGCCGACGAGCAGGGCGGCGAAGGTCTGGCCGGTGACCGGCACCGGGGAGCCCGGCACGGGCACGGCGATCTGCGCGGCGAGCCCGGTGAGCGCGGCGCCGCCGACCACGAGCGCGAGGTCGCGGACGCGGGCGCCGGAGACGGGCAGGAGGTCGGCGAGGACCTCGCCGGGGCGGGCTGACGTGGCGGCGGTGCTCATGTGCGGGCTCACTCCGGCGGGTGAAGACGGCAGGGACACGGTGACGCTATCCCCGGGCCCGTGCCCCGGGCACCGTCAGCTCTCGACAAAGGGGGGAACGACCCCTTGGTGGGCTTCGGACAAAGGATGCGTGTTACACCCGGTACGGCGTGACGCCGGTCACTGAGGTGAGGTGGGTCGGGGCATCAAGAGGCGCCTCCCTAGGTTCTGTAGGGTTTCACCAATCGGGTCGTCGGCATGGACAGTTGCCGTCTCGCCCGTCGGTCGCCGTCTGGGCAGCGGTGGGCCGTTTTGCTAGCTTCGAGCGCATGGTTGCTCAGGCCCGGTACTTCTCGTCGCGTCGCTACGTCGACCTGCGACGCGTGGGTACGGCCACCTGTCGCCGTCCCGGGTGAGGCGGCTCCGGCACGCCTCGCCCTTCGAGACGGCGCAGTGTCGGACCCGTTCCCGAGGATGATCGTCATGCCCCAAGCCGCGGCAGCACCCACCCTGTACGCTCCCGCTCTCTCTCCCTCTCCTTCCCGCTCTCCTTCCCTCGCTTCTTCTTCTCCCTCTCCCTCGTTCGCCTCCTCTCCCGTGCCGCGCGTCGCCGACAGCGACCGGCGGCGGACGAGTGCCAGCGTGGTGCTGCGGTCCGTGCTGGAGCACGGGCCCGTGGCGCGCAGCAACATCGCCCGGGTGACGGGCCTGTCCCCCGCCTCGGTGACCGACTACTGCGCCCGGTTCGCGGGGCTCGGTCTCATCCGCGAGGCCGAACCGCCCCGGCGGACCAAGGGGACCGGGCGCCCGCACGTGCCTCTCGACCTGGACGACTCGCGGTTCCTGGTGGGCGGCGTGCATGTGGCCGTGCCGTACACGACCGTCGCGCTGCTCGACCTGCGCGGACGGGTCGTCGAGGAGCGGCGGTTGAAGCACGACTCCACCGATCCCGCCCCGGTCCTGGCGCGGGCCGCCGACGAACTCCGCGCCCTGCTGGACGCGGCGCCGGGCTGCAGGCCCCTGGCCGTCGGCTTCGCGGCCGGCGGCTGGGTGGACCGGGAGAGCGGGACGGTCGTCGAGCATCCGCTGCTGGGCTGGCGCGAGGTGCCGGTGCGGGAGATCCTCGGTGCCCGGACGGGGCTGCCGGTCCATGTGGACGGGCACGCGCGGGCGTTGGTGAGCGCCGAGCAGCTGTACGGGCGGGCGCGGGGCAGCCGGAGCGTGCTGCATCTGTTCGTCGGCAACATGGTCGACGCGGCGTTCGCGACCAACGACGAGGTGCACCACGGTCCCCGCTCGCAGGCCGGGGCGATCGCCCATCTGCCCCTGCCCGGCGGCACCGAGGCCTGCGCGTGCGGGCGGACCGGCTGCCTCCAGGCCGAGTTGAGCGAACTGACCCTGTGCCGACGGGCGCGGGCGGCCGGGGTCATCGACGGGTCGAACCCGATGCGGGTGCTGGAGGCGGCGGCGGACGGCGACACGGTGGCCGCAGGGCTGCTGGTGGAGCGGGCGCGGCTGGTGGGGCGGGCGGTGGAGCTGTTGCTCGACGTGCTGAACCCCGAGACCGTGGTCGTCACCGAGGTCGGGATCATCGGCCGGGAGGACTGTCTCGCGGCGTTGCGCGAGACAGTCGGACCGGACCGGGCGGCGGCCGTGGGGCCCACGAGCTTCCCCGACTCCGTGCTGGCCGCGGCGGGCGGGGCGGTGGCCCTCGACGTGCTCTACCGGGACCCGTTGGGGGCCCTCGCCCGTCTCGACCGTGCTTCCGCCCAGGCCGGTTAATTCAGAAACTCCGAATGTTGACAGGCAATACCGAAGACCGGGAACATCGTATTCATGCTGCTCACGAGTTGTCGCACCCTCTGTTGCTGACACGTTGACGTTCCGGAGTGCCCTTCGCACTCCGACCGACGCGGCACTTCCTCCTGCGTGAATTCCTCTTCCGCAGCTCTCCTTCCGTCCGCCTCCGCGGATTCCACACCTGCGCGATGCTCGCGCTGAGCCGTACGCGACTCCTTGTGCGGTTCCGTGTGCGATTCCGTGTGCGGTTCCGTGCGGCGCCGGTGCGCAATTTGGTGTGCCTCCCCACCGCTTCCCACCGCTTCCCGTCCTTTCCCACCGTTTCCCCTGGGGGTCCTCCCATGTCCACTTCCGCCGCGCCCGGTTTCGACCGGCGACTCTTCCTCACCTCCCTCCTCGGCGTCACGGCCGCGGCGGCCGGGCTCAGCGGGTGCGCCGACAGCAGCGCGGCGACCGCCCGGACGGCCGCAGACGCGCCGCTGCCCACCAAGGTTCCCTCGGGTACGAGCCTGAAGATCGCCTCCTTCCAAAATCAGCAGGAATTGCAGCTCAAGCTCGCGAAACTCGACGATCTGCCTTTCAAGGTGAGTAGTTGGGCGAACATCGGCGCGGGACCCGATGTCATCAACGCCTTCCGCGCCGGTTCGCTGGACGTCGCCAACAACGCGGGAATCCCGCCGATCCAGGCGCATTACCAGGGATACGACGCGAAGATCGTCGCGATCAACGTCACCCGGAAGCCGAACTATCTCTTCGCCACCAAGCCCGGCAGCGACATCGCCTCGGTGAAGGACTTCCGGGGCAAGAAGCTCGCCTTCTCCCAGGGACAGGCGCAGGGCGTCGTCCTGCTACGGGCGTTGAAGGAGGCGGGGCTCGCGTACGACGACGCGGAACTCGTGCCGCTCACCAGCAACCAGTTCCTGACGGCCCTGCAGTCGGGCCAGGTGGACGTCGCCCCGCTCGCGAACCAGCAGGCGCCCGCCTATCTGCAGCAGTACGAGGCCAAGGGTGCCCGCACCATCCCCACGGATGTGGTGGACCTGCTCAACCTGCTGTGGGCGCCGGCCTCCGTGCTGGGCGACTCCGCGAAGGTGGCCGCCGTCGCCGCGTACATCCCGTACTGGGCGAAGGGCGCGGTCTGGCAGTACGAGAACCCGGACATCTGGAACAAGGAGTTCTACGTGAAGACCCAGAACCTGACGCTCCCCCAGGC
This sequence comes from Streptomyces bottropensis ATCC 25435, assembly GCF_000383595.1. Taxonomy (NCBI): domain Bacteria; kingdom Bacillati; phylum Actinomycetota; class Actinomycetes; order Kitasatosporales; family Streptomycetaceae; genus Streptomyces; species Streptomyces bottropensis. Next base: position 7,454,362 of record NZ_KB911581.1, read on the forward strand.
GGAGTCGATCACCGAACTCGCCAACAAGCCGCTGTTCCCGCCGAGTTGGGACGAGTCCATCAAGTGGGAGCAGGAGACCGCGGATCTGCTGGCGGAGGGCGGCTTCGTGAAGAAGTTCGACGTCGCTTCCCTCTTCGACCGGCGGTTCGAGCAGATCGCGGCGAAGGCCGTGCCCGCGGAGTACCGGAAGTGAGCGCCGTGACCACGGGTGCGCCGACGGCGACGGGCACCTCGACGACCGCCGGGCGGGGCCCCACGACCGTCCCCGCCTCCGCCTCCGAGGCCGCCCCCCTCGCCACCGAGCGGACCGCGCAGGTCCGCAGGCGCCGGCGCCTCTCCCCCGGCAAACGGCTGCCCGCCTCCCGGCTCGTCGGGCCGGTTCTGTTCCTCGCGCTGTGGGCCCTGGCCTCCGCCGCCGGGCAGCTCGATACGGCAGCGGTCCCGGCGCCCTGGACGGTGCTGGAGACGGGCGTGCACCTGTGGACCGACGGAACGCTGACGACGGACATCCTGACCTCGTTGCAGCGGGCCGGAACCGGCTTCGTGATCGGGCTGACCGCCGGTGTCGCGCTCGCCCTGGCCGCCGGTCTCAGCCGGGTCGGCGAGGCCCTGATCGACGGGACCGTGCAGCTCAACCGGGCGATCCCGACGCTGGGTCTGATCCCCCTGTTCATCCTGTGGCTCGGCATCGGCGAGACCTTCAAGATCGCGATCATCGCCATCGTCGTCTACATCCCGATCTACCTCAACACCCATGCCGCCCTGGCCGGGATCGACAGCCGCTTCGTCGAACTCGCCGAGGTCCAGGGCCTGTCGCGGTTCCGGTTCGTCCGGCAGATCGTCATCCCCGGCGCGCTGCCCGGCTTCTTCGTGGGCCTGCGGCTCGGGGTGACCGGCTCCTGGCTGGGCCTGGTCGTGCTGGAGCAGATCAACGCCACCAACGGACTCGGCTACATGATGTTCCAGGCCCAGAACTACGGCCAGAGCGACGTGATCCTCGTCGGCCTGGTCGTCTACGGGATCTTCGGCCTGATCTCCGACAGCGCGGTCCGTCTCATCGAACGGAGGGTGCTGTCATGGCGACGCACGCTGAGCAGCTGACGACCACCGGGCGGCCGGCCACCCCTGAGCCGCCGGCCGACCACGAGGCGCCGACGGCCGCGCACACGGCCCCGGCCACGGCCACCACCACGGCCGCCCGGCCCGCCGTACGGCTGAGGGACCTCACCCGGTCCTTCGACGGGCGGAAGGTCCTCGACGGCATCGACCTCGACATCCCCGCCGGGCAGTTCGTGGCCCTGCTCGGTCACAGCGGCTCCGGCAAGAGCACGCTGCTGCGGGCGGTCGCGGGCCTCGACCACGAGGTGGTGGGCAGCGGGCAGCTCACCGCGCCCGCCCGGGTGTCCGTCGTCTTCCAGGACTCCCGGCTGCTGCCCTGGCGCCGGGTGCTCGACAACGTCCTGCTCGGCACGGAGGGCAAGGAGGCCGCCGACCGGGGCCGCGAGGCGCTCGCCGAGGTGGGCCTGAAGGGCCGCGAGCGGGCCTGGCCGAACGAGCTGTCCGGCGGCGAGGCCCAGCGCGCCGCACTGGCCCGCTCCCTGGTCCGTGACCCTGAACTCCTGCTGGCCGACGAACCGTTCGGCGCCCTGGACGCCCTCACCCGGATCCGGATGCACAGTCTGCTCAGGCAGCTGTGGGAGCGCCACAGGCCCTCCGTCCTGCTCGTCACCCACGACGTCGACGAGGCGATCGTGCTCGCCGACCGGGTCCTCGTGCTCGAAGAGGGCCGCATCGGCCTCGACCTGACCATCGACCGCCCGCACCCCCGCTCGTACCGGGACCCCCTGCTGGGCGACTACCGCGAACGGCTGCTGGCCGCGCTCGGCGTGAAAGAGGACCACCAGTGACCCGGGAGAACAGACACGTGCCCGCACGACAGCTCCACCTCAACGCGTTCCTGATGAACACCGGCCACCACGAGGCGTCGTGGCGGCTGCCGGAGTCCGACCCGTACGCGCACGTCGAACTGGACCACTATGTGCGGCTGGCCCGGAGCGCGGAGCGGGGCACGTTCGACTCGCTCTTCCTGGCCGACGGGCCGCAGCTGTGGGGCAGTGTGGGCCAGCGTCCGGCGGGCGCCCTGGAACCGCTCACCCTGCTGACCGCGCTGGCGACGGCCACCGAGCACATCGGTCTGATCGCCACCGCCTCCACCTCCTACAACTCCCCCTACAACCTGGCCCGCAAGTTCGCCTCGCTCGACATCCTCAGCGGGGGCCGGGCGGGCTGGAACATCGTCACCACCGCCGGCGCGGAGGCCGCCCGCAACTTCGGTCTGGACGCCGAGCCCGCACACGCCCAGCGGTACGCGCGGGCCAGCGAGTTCCTCGACGTGGCCCTGAAGCTCTGGGACAGCTGGGAGGACGACGCGATCGTCGCCGACAAGGAGTCCGGGGTCTGGGCCGACGACACGAAGATCCATCCGCCCCGGCACCGGGGGACGTACTTCAGCGTCGAGGGCGCGCTCAACGTGCCGCGCTCGCCGCAGGGTTACCCGCTGCTCGTGCAGGCGGGGTCGAGCGAGGACGGCAAGACGTTCGCGGCCCGGTACGCGGAGGCCGTGTTCACCGCGCAGCAGACGATCGAGGACGCGCAGGCCTTCTACGCCGACCTCAAGTCCCGTACGGCGGCGGCCGGCCGGGACCCCGAGCACATCAAGGTGCTGCCCGGGATCGTCCCGGTCCTCGGGTCGACGGAGGCCGAGGCGAGGGCGGCCGAGCGGGTCCTGGAGGACCACATCGTGTACACGCACGGCGTGGGCAATCTGGAGCGGCTGCTGCAACTGCCCGCCGGGTCACTGGATCTGGATGGCCCGCTGCCTGCCGATCTCCCTCCCGAGAGTTCGATCGAGGGCGCCAAGAGCCGCTACACGCTCGTCGTCGAGCTGGCCCGGCGCGACCGGCTCACCGTACGGGAGCTGATCGGGCGGCTGGGCGGCGGGCGCGGGCACCTCACCTTCGCCGGGACGCCCGAGCAGGTCGCCGACAAGATCGAGGCCTGGTTCACGCGGGGTGCCGCCGACGGCTTCAACATCATGCCCGCGGTCCTGCCGTCCGGCCTCGACGCCTTCGTCGACCAGGTCGTCCCGATCCTGCGCGCCCGAGGCCTGCTGCGCACCCGGTACGGCCCGCGCCGCACCCTGCGGGACCGCTACGGCCTGCCGCGCCCCGCCAACCAGCACGTCCACGCGTCCGCACCCGCCCTCGTCTGATCCCGCAGCCCGGTCCGTGAAAGGAAGCACGTCATGACCATCGAGATCCAGAAGGTCACCGCCCGTATCGGTGCCCGTGTCTCCGGCGTCGACATCTCCAGGCCCCTCGGCGAGGAGACGGTCGCCGCCCTCCGGGACGCCCTCAACGTGCACAAGGCGCTCGTCCTCGACGACGTGCACCTCGACGACGAGTCCCACCAGGCCTTCGTCCGCCACTTCGGCGACATCACCACCGCCCACCCGACGGTGGCCGCCGTCGAGGGCGCCGCGAGCGTCCTGCCCGTGGACAGTGAGCGGGGGCGCGCCAACCACTGGCACACCGATGTCACGTTCGTCCTCAACCCGCCGCAGGCCACCACCCTGCGCAGCATCACCGTCCCGCCGTACGGCGGCGAGACCCTGATCGCCAACTCGGCGGCGGCCTATCGGGACCTGCCCGAGCCGCTGCGGCGGCTGGCCGACGGTCTGTGGGCCGAGCACACCAACGACTACGACTACGCGGTGCCCGACGAGGAGATCGACGCGGAGAGGGCCGAGCAGCGCGCCCGGTTCACCTCGATCAAGTACCGCACGGCCCACCCGGTCGTGCGCGTCCACCCGCTGACCGGTGAACGCGGGCTGTTCATCGGCGGGTTCGCACAGCGGATCGTGGGCCTGTCGCCGGGCGAGTCCCGCAAGCTCCTCGACCTGCTGCAGTCGTACGTGACCCGGCCGGAGAACGTGCTGCGCCACCGCTGGTCGCAGAACCAGCTCGTCGTCTTCGACAACCGCATCACGCAGCACTACGCCATCGACAACTACGACGGTCTTCCGCGCCGGCTGCACCGGGTGACCGTCGCCGGTGACGTGCCGGTGGGCATCGACGGCACGGAGAGCCGCTCGATCGAGGGCGACGCCTCGCACTACACGCCGGTGGCCGCACGGCAGGAGGCGGTGGCCGTGGCCGCGTAGGTAGGGCCCGGATGCTCCACAGGCCGAGAACCCCCGCGAGGACGTGACACGCGGGGGTTCTCGCGTTCCCGGGGCGCCGGAACGCGCCACCGACGGGACGGGTTCCGGTCTGCCGGATTTCCGGACATGCGCCCTATGCTCCCGTATTCCGGCCGGATTCCCGATCCGGCCGACCGGACCCGGGAGGTCGCATGGAGACGAGCTACAAGCACTGTCCTCCTTGTGGGGGAGGCAAGCCCTTGCCGTTCCACAAGGCCGACAAGGAGGTGCGGCAGTACCTCACGTCCCTGGGGAAGAACCCGGCCGGCTGGTGGCGCTGCGCCAACCACGGGGAGAAGGGCCGCTGCCTGTTCGTCCAGCCGTACGGAAGGCAGAGGGAGGGCCTGACCCTCCCCGAGTCCTTCCGCTGACCCGGTCGCCGGTCGCCGGTGTCACCAGTCGCCGGTCACCGGTCGCCGGCCCCCCGGTCAGACCAGGTTGCTGAAGTCCGGGCCCTGGGTGCGGCTGCGCTTGATCTCGTAGAAGCCGGGGACCGAGGCGACGAGGAGGGTGCCGTCCCAGAGCCTGGCGGCCTCCTCGCCCTTGGGGGCGGGAGTGACGACCGGTCCGAAGAAGGCGATCTGCTCGCCGTCGGCACCGGGGACGGCGATGACGGGGGTGCCGACGTCCTGGCCGACCTTGTCGATGCCCTCCTGGTGGGAGGCCCGCAGCTGCGGCTCGTAAGGGGTGGAGTCCCAGTGGTCCATGAGGGAGTCGGGGAGGCCGACGTCCTTCAGGGCGGCGGCGACCGTCTCCTTCTCCGGGCCCTCGCCCTGGTTGTGGATACGGGTGCCGAGCGCGGTGTAGAGGTCACCGAGGACCTCGGCGCCGTGCTCCTCCTGGGCGGCTATGACGATCCGTACCGGACCCCACGCCTTCTTCTCCAGCAGCTCGCGGTACTCCTCGGGCAGCTCGTCGATCTTGGGCTCGTTCAGCACGGCGAGGCTCATCAGGTGCCAGCGGACCTCGATGTCCCGGACCTTCTCCACCTCCAGGACCCACCGCGAGGTCATCCAGGCCCAGGGGCACAGCGGATCGAACCAGAAGTCGACAGGGGTCTTGCCGGAGGTCTGCTCGGACATGGTTCTCCTCGGGAGGACATTCGGAAGGCAGTCGTCTCAGCTGGCAACACCGACAGCCGCGCGTCGCATTCCCACCTGCCCGCCGTCAGGTGCGCATGACAGGATCAGACCTGTCCGCATGCTGAACAGCGCTTGAAATCCACCCCGAGGGAGTGCCCCCGTGCCTGGTGAGAATCTGTCCCGCGACGAGGCCCAGGAGCGGGCCGCACTGCTGTCCGTCGACGGTTACGAGGTCTCTCTCGACCTGCGGTCCGCCGTCGGCGACGCGGGTGGCGCGGCCGGCGAGCCGCGCACCTTCCGCTCGGTGACGACGATCCGCTTCCGCTGCGCCGAGCCGGGCGCCGGCAGCTTCGCCGATCTGATCGCGCCGAGTGTGACGGCCGTCTCCCTCAACGGCAAGGACCTCGACCCGAGCGAGGTCTTCGACGGCTCCCGGATCGCCCTCGACGACCTGGCCGCCGAGAACGAGCTGGTGGTCGACGCCCGGTGCGCCTACTCCCGCACCGGCGAGGGCATGCACCGCTTCGTCGACCCCGAGGACGGCGAGGTCTACCTCTACACGCAGTACGAGCCGGCCGACTCCCGGCGGGTCTTCGCGAACTTCGAGCAGCCGGACCTCAAGGCCCCCTTCCGCTTCGAGGTGCGCGCGCCGCAGGGATGGGTCGTGTGGAGCAACGGAGCCGGTGAGCTGGCGGACGGGGTGTGGCGCTTCGCGGAGACGAAGCCGATCTCGACGTACATCACGGCCTTCGTCGCGGGCCCGTACCACTACGTGACGGACACCTACGAGCGGGTCTTCGAGGACGGTACGCGGCTGGAGATCCCCCTCGGCGCGATGTGCCGCAAGGGGCTCGCCCCCTACTTCGACTCCGACGACGTCTTCCTGATCACCAAGCAGGGCCTGGACTTCTTCCACGACCACTTCGACTACCCGTACCCGTTCGGGAAGTACGACCAGGCGTTCGTGCCCGAGTACAACCTCGGCGCGATGGAGAACCCGGGGCTCGTCACCTTCCGCGAGGAGTTCATCTTCCGCGGCAAGGTCACCCGGGCGTCGTACGAGCGGCGGGCCAACGTGATCCTGCACGAGATGGCGCACATGTGGTTCGGCGACCTGGTGACCATGGTGTGGTGGGACGACCTGTGGCTGAAGGAGTCCTTCGCCGACTTCATGGGGTCCTTCTCGATGGTCGAGGCGACCCGCTTCACCAACGGCTGGGTCACCTTCGCCAACAACCGCAAGTCCTGGGCGTACCGCGCCGACCAGCTGCCCTCCACCCACCCCGTCACGGCCGACATCCGTGACCTGGAGGACGCGAAGCTCAACTTCGACGGCATCACGTACGCCAAGGGCGCCTCCGTGCTCAAGCAGCTGGTGGCGTACGTGGGGCGCGACGCCTTCCTGGAGGGCGCCCGGCGCTACTTCAAGCGGAACGCCTACGGCAACACGAAGCTGGGCGACCTGCTGTCGGTGCTGGAGGAGACCAGCGGGCGGGACATGGTCTCCTGGTCGCGCGCGTGGCTGCAGACGGCCGGGGTCAACTCCCTCACCCCGCAGGTGCTGCTCGCCGCCGACGGCCGCGTCGACGAGCTGGCCGTGGTGCAGGAGGCCGCCGAGTCGCATCCCGAGCTGCGGCCGCACCGGGTCGCGATCGGCCTGTACCGGCGCGCAGGCGACGGGGGAGCGCTGGAGCGGTACGCGCGGGCCGAGGTGGACGTGGACGGGCCGCGTACGGTCGTGGGCGAGCTGGCCGGGGCCGAGGCGCCCGAGCTGGTGCTGGTCAACGACGACGACCTGACGTACTGCAAGATCCGCTTCGACGCGGGGTCGCTGGACACACTGCGGGCCGGGCTCGGGGACGTCTCCGACCCGCTGGCGCGGGCGCTGTGCTGGTCGGCGCTGTGGAACCTGACGCGGGACGCGCTGCTTCCGGCGCGGGACTTCGTCGACCTCGTCCTGCGGTTCGCGGGGCGGGAGTCCGACATCGGGGTGCTGCAGATGCTGCACGCCTGGGCCGGGTCGGCGCTCACGCACTACGCGGCGCCCGGGTGGCGGGCGGCCGGGGGCCGGCTGCTGGCGGAGGGCGCGCTGCGTGAGCTGCGGGCGGCGGAGGCGGGCAGCCAGCATCAGCTGACGTGGGCCCGGTTCTTCGCCTCGGTGGCCTCGGGCGAGGGCGATCTGGCGTTGCTGCGGGGGCTGTTGGCCGGGGCCGAGAAGATCGACGGGCTGGACGTCGACCAGGAGCTGCGGTGGGCGTTCCTGGAGCCGCTGGCGACGCACGGGGCCGCCGACGAGGCGTCGCTGGCCGCGGAGCTGGCGCGGGACGACACGGCGTCCGGGAAGCGGCACCAGGTGCGGTGCCTGGCGGCGCGGCCGTCCGCGGCGGTCAAGGCGCAGGCGTGGGCCTCGGTGGTGGAGTCGGACGCGATGTCCAACGCGCTGGTGGAGGCGACGATCGCGGGGTTCGCGCGGCCGTCCCAGCGGGAGCTGGTGGCGCCGTACGCCGAGAAGTACTTCGCGGTGATCGAGCGGCTGTGGGCCGAGCGGTCCATCCAGATCGGGATGGACGTGGTGCGGGGGCTGTTCCCCTCGCTGCAGGACTCCCAGGGGACGCTGGACGCGACGGACGCCTGGCTCGCCGCGCACGAGAAGGCGGCGCCGGCGCTGCGGAGGCTGGTACTGGAGGCGCGGGACGATCTGGCGCGGGCGCTGCGGGCGCAGGCGTGTGATGCGGCGGCGGGGACCGAGGGGTAACTGCCGTCGGGGCGGGGTGTGTTGCGCACCCGGCGGCTGCCGCAGGGCGGGGGCCGGGTGCGCGTGAGGGGCGTTCACGGGCGCGGATCCGGCCCGGTTGAGGGTTACCGAATTCGGGTAATCGGACCCGTAACCTTTTCCGATCGCGTCCGGACCAGCGGATATCGGCAGTCGAACGCACGTACTTTAGCATGGTCTTGTCCGGATTTGTCGACAAGCGTGTAACAGCGGTTAATCCGCGGCTCCGGAGCGGGAACCTCCGGGTCATGACCCACAACACCCCGCTCTCCCCCCGCCCCCTCCGTCGCCTCCCGGACGTCACGCGCCGGGTGCTGACGGGCGCGCAGCTGCGCGCGCAGGGTGTCACCGCCGCCGAGACGAACGAGCAGTGCCGTCCCGGTGGACCCTGGCAGCAGATCCTGCCGGGTGTGTTCCTGCTGCACCCGGGCCCGCCCACCTCCGAGGAGCGCCTGCACGCGGTGCTGTCCTACGCGGCCCGCTCCCCCTTCCGCGAGACCGCCGCCGGGGTACCCGCGCAGCCGAACGCCGACGAGCCCCGCCCGGCACCCCGCTACCCGGAGGCGGTGATCACGGGCCTGGCCGCCCTGACCCTGCACGGGTTCACCTCCGCACCGCCGCTGCCCTCCCTCGACACGATCGACGTCCTGGTGCCGCGTATGCGCCGGCTGCGGACCGTCGGCTGCGCCCGGATCGTCCGCACCCCGGCCGTGCCGACCCCGTCGTACGTCACCGGCCTGCCCGTCGCGCCCGTACCGCGCGCCCTCGCCGACGCGGTCGCCGAACTCGACGACGCGGGCGTGGTGCGCCGGCTGCTGACGGAGGCGGTGCGCGGCGGGCACACCGAACCGATCGCCGTGGTGCGGGAGTTGACCGAGGCGCGGCTGCTGAACCGTCCGCACGTCGCCGACGCGGTGGACTCGCTGGTCGCCGAGGGCCGGGCGATCGCGGAGGACCACCTGTACCGGATGGTGCGCGAACACGCCCTGCCCGACCCCGTGTGGAACGTCGACCTCCGTCTGCCCGGCGGCCCGCACCTCGGCGGGCTCGACGCGTACTGGCCGGAGCAGGCCGTCGCGGTCGAGCTGGACACCCGCGCCCCGCGTCAGGAGGACGACGCGCTGTGGTCCGAGTACGCCCGCAAGCGCGAGATGTTGGAGCGGCTCGGCATCACCGTCGTCCACCTCACCCCCAGGAAGCTGCGTGACTCCCTGGAGCAGCAGGCGGCCGTCGTCCGCACCGCGCTGATGGCGGCGGGCGACCGTGATCCGGCCGCTTACGTCGTGGTGCTCCCCCGGTAGACCGGGTAACCCGGGGACATCAGGAGGGGAGAGGAAGGGCCGCCGCCCGCTCGGCGGCCCTTCCTCGTGCCGGGGCGACTACTCGGCGCAGAACTCCGCCTCCACGATCGCCTCGGTGTCGCCCGTCCAGTCGCTGTTGAAGTTGAAGGCGAGGGAATGGCGGCCGTCGGAGGTGGTGACGGCTTCGGAGGTGGAGCCGTGGATGCCGCCGCCGTGGCCCCAGACGGTGATGCCGCAGCTGAGCCTGCGTTCCATGAGGCCCAGGCCGTAGCCGGCGCCGGGCATCTCGTCGACCTTGATCGTGGTCTTCATCTCGGCAAGCTGCTTAGGCGGCAGGAGCCTGCCCTTGAGCAGCGCGGTGTAGAAGCGGTTGAGGTCGCCGGAGTCGGAGATCATCTCGCCCGCCGCATAGGCCAGGGAGGGGTTCAGCTCCGTGACGTCGTACGTCGGGCCCGTCCGTGTCTCGGCCAGCTTGCCGTACGCGCGGCTGCTCGGCCCGGGGACCTTCGGATACGTGCCGGGGACAAGGGTGGAGCGCAGGCCGAGGGGCTCGATGACGCGGGCGCGGACCTCGTCGCCGTACGGGTTGCCCGTGACCTTGCCGATCACCATGCCGGCCAGGACGTAGTTGGTGTTCGAGTAGCTCCAGTCGGTGCCGGGGGCGAAGTCCGGCTTGTGCTTCATGGCGACCGCCACCAGTTGTTCCGGGGGAGCCGTGTCGTAGCGGTGCCGGAGGAAGCCGTCCTTCAGGAAGTACGTGCGGCCGAACTCCTCGTCGGACGTGTAGTCGGAGATTCCGCTGGTGTGGTTGAGAAGTTGACGGAGGGTCACCGCGCGGCCGTCGTGGCCGTTGCCGCGCACCAGGCCCGGCAGCCACTTGTCGACCTTGTCGTCCAGCGACAGCCTGCCCTCGGCCTCCAGCTGGAGCATGACCGTCGACACGAAGGTCTTCGTGATACTGCCGACGCGGTAGCGGTCATGGGCGGAGCGCGGCCTGTCCGTCCTGATGTCGCCGACGCCGGAGGTGGCCTTCCAGACGCCGCGCCCGTCCTTGGCCTGGAGGGCCACGCCGGGAACGCCGTCCTTCACCGCCGCGTCCATGGCCTCCCTGGTCGCGGTGTGGTCGGTTCTCGCCGGCGCCGCCACGGCGGACGCGGCCGACGCCACCGCCGCAGCCACCGCGGTCGCCGCCACCAGAACCGTACGTGCCCTACGTGCCGTGCGAGCCCGCATGTGGTCTCCCTTCGCACCGGCATCCTCGGCGGTTCCGAGAAGGTCCGGTCGCGAGGGGGGACACGGGGACGGGCGGGGAGGTTGAGCAGATGTGCGCCGGTTGAGCTGTTTTCAGCCCTTCCGCAGCACCAGCTCCGTGTTGCGGTCGCCGGGGGTGCCGGTGAGGGTGTCGCGGCGGCCGGGGGCGTTGTAGGACAGCTCGCGGTAGAGGGCGGCGAGGCCGGTCTGCGAGAGGTCCGTGAAATCGGTGGCGTGCGGGGCGGCCGACTCGATCAGGGTGGTGAAGAGGGAGATCGTGCCGTCCTTGTTGTCCACCAGCTCGATGACGCGGGCGAGTTGGGGGAAGTCGATGTGGGAGGCCGTGGAGATCTCCCAGAAGGACCCGTTCACGGACTTGTGCGGCGTGATGCGGTTGCGGTGGCTGTGACCGTTCACCCAGGCCAGGACGTTACGGTGACGGCCGAGCAGGGACAACACCTCGTCACCGCCGTGGCGGGCCTCCTTGGGGCGGGCCGGGTCCTTGCGGAGGTTGCGCATCGACGCGCTGGTGTGGTGGCTGAACACGACGGCGTACGAACCGTTCTTGGCGGCCTCCTTCAGCGTGCGGTCCAGCCACGTGAGCTGGGCCGTGCCGAGGGAGCCCTCGTAGTGGCCGCCGGGGTCGGTGGAGTCCAGGCTGATGCCGATGACGTCGTCGCCGATGCGGAAGGCGTAGTACTGGGTGCGGGCGTCGAGGTTGGCCTGCGAGTAGCCGTGGCCGACCGGGCCGGGGCCCGTGTGGGCCGGGTCCAGGTGGGCCTTCAGATAGTCCTGCGGGGTGAAGGGAGCGCGGCCCTCGTCCGGGGTGACCGAACGCATCTTCTTCGCCTGGGCCTTCATGATGGCCTTCCACTCGGCGCCCTTGGGGTCGCCGCCGCTCTTGACGTTGTCCCAGATGGCCTTGCCGACCTTCTCGTCCAGCGTCATCAGCTTCTTGCCGCCGACCGCGAAGTCGGCGAAGAAGGAGTCGCCGGGGGCGTAGCAACCGCCGGGGAGGGAGTCGTGGTTGCCGACCGTGGAGTACCAGGGGACGTTCAGGCCGGGGCTGTTGACCTCGCGGATCGCTGCGGCGAGGAAGCCGTTCAGACGCGGGAAGCCGAGCTGCTTGTCGGCGTCGCGCAGGGCCGCGTCCGGCTGCCAGTAGAGCTTGAGACCGCTGTCCTGGACGCCCTCGTAGCGGCGCGGGTCACCGGAGTTGGGGGTGACACGGCCGCCGCTCATCACCTTCAGGAACCAGTCCAGCTCCGTCTGGGAGTTGTTGTCGGTGTTGTCGCCGGTCGTCATGACGAAGTGCAGGGGGGAGCCGGTGACCGGGGCTCCGCGCAGCGCGTTCACCCGCTCGACGAGCGAGACCGCGCCGGCCACGGACAGCGCCTCCTGCGGGCGCCAGGCGCTGGCGGTCTGGGCGCGCAGGTACTCGTAGCGCAGCGGGTGCTGGACGTCCACCACGTGCAGGTCGGTGAACTGCACGAAGGACGCCAGCGCCGTACGGCGCTTCTCGCGGCCGGACCTGGGGGTGGCCAGGTCGCCGCGGACGACCCGCGCCCAGGCGGGGCCGGAGCCGAGACGACGGTAGCCGGAGGAGTTCCGCGGCGCGGCGACCGAGGCGAGGGTCGTCCCCCGCGTGTACGGCGCGAGGGGTGCGGCCGGAGCCTGTCTGTTGGAGAGGTTCGCCAGGGGGATCTCGGTGGCCTCGGCGGCGGTGGAGGCGGCGTGGGCGGCGGTCTCCGGCCGCAGGGCGAAACCGGCCCCCGCGGCGAGGCCGACCGCGCCGGTGGCGGCGAGGAAGGCCCGGCGGTCAGGGTTGGTGGCGGCGGCAGCGACTGAGCGTATGCGCGACATGGCGCGGTCTCCCCGAGTGCGAACGCGTCGGAAGTGGTCGCGGGGCCGCTCCGCGGTGGGGCCGCAGTGGGGTTCCCGCTCTTCCTCGAATGCTTGGCAGCGGGGGTGGCCTGGACGTTAACGACGTCGCAACGGACAGCGCCGATCACCGTACGTGGATCTACGGCGACGGTGCGCGTCACCGGGGGTTCCCGAATGTGAGCGGGAGTGAGGGAAAGCGGTCACTCCTTGTTCATCTGCGGGGGTAGGGCACCTGTTTCGCCGTGGGCCCGGAGACGTCACCGGCGCGGCAGCCGACCGTGCCCGGGGCGCTCCCTCCACAGGCGCAGGCCCACGTCCACCAGGTCCACCCGGTCCAGGTCCGGAATCTCGGTCAGGGGGTGCCAGGCGGCCATGTCCGTGGAGCCGTTCGTCTCGTGGCGGAGGTCGCCGCCGGTGACGCGGGCCTCGTAGACGATGCCGAGGGCCTGGAAGTCGACGCGGGTGCCCAGGCGGCGGGGGTCCTCGCGCCTGATGGTGTCGATGCCGAGGAGGGCGGTGGGTTCGACCGCGTGGCCGGTCTCCTCGGCCACCTCGCGGACGACCGTGTCGTAGGGGTCCTCACCGTGCTCCATACCGCCGCCCGGCAGGGTCCACCTCCGCACGCCCTCCCGGGAGACCCAGCGGGCCAGCAGCAACTGCCCGTCGCGGACACACACGGCGTAGGCCGCCACCCTCAACTGCTCACGCATGCACGCACGTTACCCACAATGTCCGCTCATGCGCGGCCATTGCACCCATGACGGGTTGAGGGTTAACCCCATGAAATGGATCCGTTGCGGTCAGCTCTCCCCAAACATCTATCACTTTGGTAAGACTGGGCGCTCAGCCGGGACCACATAACGGACCGGACCGATCCGAACCTGCCGCTCGGATCACCCATGCCCGTGCTCACTGAGTTCCTTACCTACAAGGGATGTCGATGACCCTCACCCCCCAGCCCGGCCCCCGGTCGGGTTCAAGACGCGTGGCCCGCACAGCCGTGGCCGCGGGTCTGGTCGCCGCGCTCTCCGCGGCCGGGCCGATACCCATGGCCTTCTCGGCGGACAACCCGTCCACCACCGTCCCGTCCGACGGCGGTGTCAAGTCCGCGCACGACAAGCTCGGCTCGAACGACGCCGATCTCCTCGCCGAGGCCAAGGCCGACGGCGACAAGAACGTCACGATGATGATCGCGACCGCCCCCGGCAAGACCGAGCAGGTCGCCGAGCAGCTGGACGCGGTCAAGGGCGGCTCCGTGGGCCGCACCTACGACAAGCTCGGCTACGTCCGCGCCACGGTCCCGACCAAGCGCGCCGACTCGGCCATCTCGGCCGCCGCGAAGCTCTCCTCCGTGCAGGGCATCGACCTGCGCCACGAGATCGTCCTCGACGACCCCTCGCCGGCCGCGGACACCGCGAAGGGCGCGAAGACGCAGGGCACGGTCGCCGAGACCTACCCCGGCCCGGACAAGAACACCCCCGCCAAGAACCCGTACAACCCGTCCTTCGAGACGGGCGCCGTGGACTTCGTGCGGAAGAACCCGACGGCCGACGGCCGGGACATCACCATCGGCGTCCTGGACTCCGGCGTCGACCTCGGGCACCCGGCGCTGCAGAAGACGACCACCGGCGAGCGCAAGATCGTCGACTGGGTGACGTCCACCGACCCGATCGTCGACAACGACCTCAGCTGGCGTCCGATGACGAACTCGGTCTCCGGACCGACGTTCACCTTCGGCGGCCGCACCTGGACCGCTCCCGCGGGCACCTACTCCGTCAACACCTTCCGCGAGTCCGCCACTGCGGGCGGCGACGCGGCGGGCGACGTGAACCGCGACGGCGACACCACCGACGCGTGGGGCGTGCTCTACGACGCGGCGGCCGGCACGGTCACCGTCGACGTCAACCAGAACTTCGACTTCCGCGACGACAAGCCGATGAAGCCGTACAAGGACGGCTACCAGATCGGCTACTTCGGCACGGACGACCCGGCGACCGACGTCGCCGAGCGTCAGCCGTTCGTCGTGGAGTACCGCAAGGACGTCCCGATGGACCCCTTCGGGGGCGACTGGGTCGGCAAGAAGGCCGACTTCGTCAACATCGGCCTCATCTCCAGCGAGCACGGCACCCACGTCGCCGGCATCACCGCCGCGAACGGGCTGTTCGGCGGCAAGATGAACGGCGCCGCCCCCGGCGCGAAGATCGTCTCGTCCCGCGCCTGCGAGTTCGGCCCCGGCTGCACCAACGTGGCGCTCACCGAGGGCATGATCGACCTCGTCGTCAACCGCGGCGTCGACATCGTCAACATGTCCATCGGCGGCCTCCCGGCGCTGAACGACGGCAACAACGCGCGCGCCGAGCTGTACACGCGCCTCATCGACACCTACGGCGTCCAGCTGGTCATCTCGGCCGGCAACTCGGGCCCCGGCGCCAACACCATCGGCGACCCCGGTCTGGCCGACAAGGTGATCTCGGTCGGCGCGTCCATCTCCAAGGAGACCTGGGCCTCGAACTACGGCTCCGAGGTCGCCAAGGGCTACCAGCTGTTCAACTTCTCCTCGCGCGGCCCGCGTGAGGACGGCGGCTTCACCCCGACCCTGGTGGCCCCCGGCGCCGCGGTCAACACCGCCCAGACCTGGCTGCCCGGCGTCATCGCCCCCGAGGCCGGGTACACCCTGCCGGCCGGCTACCAGATGCTGAACGGCACCTCGATGGCCTCCCCGCAGGCGGCCGGTGCCTCCGCGCTGCTGCTCAGCGCCGCGAAGCAGAAGGGCATCGCCCTGCCGCCCGCGAAGCTGCGCACCGCGCTGACCTCGACCGCGGACCACATCCGCCGCGTGCAGGCGTACGCCGAGGGCGCGGGCCTGATGGACATCGAGGCCGCCTGGAAGTCGATCAAGGCGGGCGCCTCGGCGCACGAGTACACCGTCAAGGCCCCCGTCGACACGGCGATCGACTTCGCGCTGAAGACCCCGGGCTTCGGCACCGGCGTCTACGACCGCGAGGGCGGCCTGAAGGCCGGGCAGACGAAGACGTACGACGTCACCGTCACCCGCACCACCGGCGCCGACAAGGCGATCGCGCACGACCTGCGCCTCAAGAACGACGAGAACGACGCGTTCTCGATCGTCGGCGGCGACACGGTCTCCCTGCCGCTGAACAAGCCGGTCACCGTGAAGATCGCCGCCAAGCCCGAAGAGGCCGGCATCAGCAGCGTGATCCTGGAGGTCGACGACCCGAAGACCGTGGGCGTCGACAAGCAGATCCTCAGCACGGTGGTCGTCTCCAAGCCGCTGAAGTACACCCACGCGGTGTCCGGCACGGTCCAGCGCAACGCCTTCAAGTCGTACTTCGTCACCGTCCCCGAGGGCGCCAAGTCCCTTGAGGTCGCGATCGGCGGTCTGAAGGACAAGAGCCAGACCCGCTTCATCGCCAACCACCCGTACGGTGTCGCGGTCGAGAGCACCAGCTCCCTGACCTGCTACAACAACTACCTCGACGGCAACGGCTGCAAGCCGGACGTGCGCTCGTACGCCAACCCGCAGCCCGGTGTCTGGGAGTTCGAGGTCGAGTCGCGCCGGACGTCTCCGCTGCTCGACAACCCCTTCAAGCTCGACTTCGCGGTGTACGGGGCGAACTTCGACCCCGAGGTCGTCACCGTGCCCGAGGCCAAGGTCGGCACCCCGACCGCCGCCTCCTGGAAGGTGATCAACAAGCTCGCCCCCATCGAGGGCAAGCTGACGGGCGGCCCGCTCGGCTCGGCCAAGTCCGACCGGCCGACCATCGCCACCGGTGCCACCCAGACCTCCACGGTCACGGTGCCCGCGGGCGCCGAGTCCCTGGACGTCTCCATCGGCAACACGGCCGACACGGGCGCCGACCTCGACCTGTACGTCTACGACGCCGCGGGCACCCAGGTCGGCAGCTCCGCGGACGGCGACTCCGAGGAGTCCGTCTCCCTGCCGTCGCCGGCCGCCGGTACCTACACCATCGAGGTCGTCGGCTACGCGGTCCCGTCCGGGTCCACCGCGTACGACTACCGCGACGTGTTCTTCTCCTCCGCCCTCGGCGAGGTGAAGGTCGCGGGTGCCACCGTCAAGCTCGGCACGGGTGAGTCGACCACCGTCTCCGGTGACGTCGTCGCGGCCGCGCAGGCCCCGGCCGGCCGGGAGTTCTTCGGCCAGGTCCAGCTGGTCAACGCGCGCGGCACCGCCGCGGGCACCGGCAGCGTGCGGATCGAGAAGGTCACGCCGTAGTGCGCCGGTAGTGCGTGAGTGACGAAGGGGCGGGTGTCCACCAGGACACCCGCCCCTTCGGCGTTCAGCGGGTCACTCGCACGACAGCTTCTCCGATGCGGGCAGCGCCGCCTCCATCCAGGCCCGCTCGTGGGCGATCTGCGCCTCCTTCGTCGTCCAGACGTCCGGGTGGGCGCTGTCCTCGGGGATGCCCACGAGGACGTGGTCGCCCTGCTTCAGCCGGGGATCGACGTCCTGGTCCATGGGGAAGACGATCCGCTCCCCGCCCTTGTCGGGCTTGATCCAGTGGTCCACCTCGACGGTGATCCGGTCCTGCGCGGCGCCGGGGACCGGCTCGACCTCGGTGACGGTGCCCTCGACGATGAGGCGGGCACAGGCGACGTACCCCTCCCGGCTGAGCGAGGCCGAGTCGCCGCCGCCGTCCCCCTCGCGGGCGTCGCCGTCGTCGCGCCCCGCCGACTCCTGGGACACACCCGAGTCGGCGGACGACTTCGTGTCCGCCGCGTCGCCGCCCTGCATGACACCCCAGCCCACGCCGAGGACCACGGAGGCGACCGCCGCGGCGGCGAGGGTGCCGAAGGTGATCCTCAGGACGCGCCGGGCACGGTCCGGCCGCGGCAGCAGGGGCGTCACCGACGCGGTGGGGGCCGGCGCGATCCCGGACACCCGCCCGGGGTCCGTCCGTGCACCGGCCGCGTCCCCCGGCCGCGCGGCCGCGGGTCGCCCCGGCGGAGCCCCGGCCAGGGCGTCGTCGCCGGTCACCGCCAGCGCCTCGCCGATGATCCCCAGTTGCTCCCGCAGCAGCGCGACATCGGCGGCGGCCGTGTCCCGCGCCGCCATGAACTCCGCGTCCCGCAGCGCCTCTTCGGGCAGCGGATCGTCGAGGAGGGCGGCCATCAGCGCGTCCACACCGGCGTGGACGGGGCCGTCGTGACCGGTGTCGTCGTACCGCCGAGCGCCGTCGTGACCGCTGTCGTCGCACGACCGAGCGCCCTCGTGTTCGTCGTCGGCGCGGCGCGCGCCGTCACCGGGGGCGAGGCCCTCACGGGCACCGTCCCCGCGAGCGAGGCCGTCTCGCTCGACGCCGTCCCGCGCGACGTCCTCGTACTCGGCGTCGCGCCTGCTGTCGTCCCGGGCGGCCACGTCACACCACCTCGTCCTCGTGCAGGCGGGTGCGCAGGGCGCGGACCGCCGAGTGGAGCCTGCTCTTGACCGTGCCCTCGGGGATACCGAGTTCGTCGGCGATCCCGCGCACCGGCAGGTCGGCGTAGAAGCGCAGGACGAGGACCTGACGCAGGGCGTCGGGCAGCTCGTCCAGGCCTCGGGCGACGGCGAGCGAGAGCACGCTGGAGTCCTCCCCCGAAGGCAGCTCGTGCTGGCGCAGCGAGGCCAGACGCTCCCCCAGGCGCTCCTGGCGCCGCTTGGCGCGGTGCCAGTCCATCGCCAGGTTGGAGGCGACCACCGCCGCCCACGCCGACACGTCCCGCGGTGCCTCCTGGCCGTTCGCGGCCCGCTCCAGCAGCCGCAGCCGTACCTGCTGTACCCCGTCCAGCAGGTCCGACTGCGGCACACCGCCGAGCGCGAGCACCGCCCGCACCCGCCGCTCCTGGGCCTCGTCCAGCGGGTCGTGCGCCTCCCGGACGCTCGCGGCCTCCCGGACGCTGTCGACGTGGCGCGCCTTTCTGCGCAGCACAGTCCCCCCTCCCCTCCCGCGTTTCCCCTACGACGCCGACCCGGGCCGAAACGTTCGGCGGGTTCGGCCCGGCTTTCCCGGCGGAGCGCAGAGGCGTACGTCACACCTTCGCGTGCGCCCGGATGCCGTGGGCAGGGTCGAGGCAGCACAGCTTGCGGTACGGGGCCACCGTAGGGCGAATTTCTCCAGCTCAGCCGGGGTGGCGGCCAAAGAAGCGGTCCCGGTGGCAGGGTCTGCCGCGTCCCGTCCGTCGGACCAGCCGGTCAATCGATTGGACAGGCGGGCCCGGCCTGACCGCATGATGGAAAGGCCTCGGCCATGCCGCAGACACACCAGAGCCATGTAGAAGGAGTCGCCGTGAGGGTCGGAATCGTCGGAGCCACCGGTCAGGTCGGCACGGTCATGCGCAGGATCCTCAAGGACCGCGACTTCCCGACGAGCGAGCTGCGCCTGTTCGCGTCCGCCCGCTCGGCCGGTTCGGTCGTCGACGGCGTGACGGTCGAGGACGCGGCGACGGCCGACTACTCCGGCCTCGACATCGTCCTGTTCTCCGCGGGCGGCGCAACCTCGAAGGCGCTGGCCGAGAAGGTGGCCTCGCAGGGCGCGGTCGTGATCGACAACTCCTCCGCGTGGCGCCGCGACCCCGAGGTACCGCTGGTCGTCTCCGAGGTGAACCCGCACGCGATCACCGACCGCCCCAAGGGCATCATCGCCAACCCGAACTGCACGACGATGGCCGCGATGCCGGTCCTGCGTCCGCTGCACGAGGAGGCGGGTCTCGAAGCCCTCGTCGTCGCCACCTACCAGGCGGTGTCCGGCTCCGGCGTGGCGGGCGTCGCCGAGCTGCACGGCCAGGTCCAGAAGGTCGTCGGGGACGCGGACAAGCTGACGCACGACGGCTCCGCGGTCGACTTCCCCGAGCCGGGCGTCTACCAGCGGCCCATCGCCTTCAACGTCGTCCCCCTCGCCGGCTCGATCGTCGACGACGGTCTGCACGAGACGGACGAGGAGCAGAAGCTCCGCCACGAGTCCCGCAAGATCCTGGAGATCCCCGGCCTCAAGGTCTCCGGCACCTGCGTCCGCGTCCCGGTCTTCTCCGGCCACTCCCTCCAGGTGAACGCCCGCTTCGCGCGCCCGATCACGGTGGAGCGCGCGACGGAGCTGCTGGCCGGCGCCCCCGGCGTCGCCCTCTCCGAGATCCCGACCCCCCTGCAGGCCGCCGGCCAGGACCCCTCCTTCGTGGGTCGCATCCGCGCCGACGAGACGGTGGACAACGGCCTGGCCCTCTTCGTCTCCAACGACAACCTCCGCAAGGGCGCCGCGCTGAACGCGGTCCAGATCGCGGAGCTGGTGGCGGCGGAGCTGAGCGAGTAGGCGGACGGTACGCGAGGAAGGGGCGCCCACCGGATGGCGGTGGGCGCCCCTTCGCGTGTGCGGAGGACGGGGTACGGATGTTCGCGCGGGAATCGGCATCCGTGCGAGGACACCGGTCATGGAAGGATGGCGCGACCCACACATACCGAGGAGATGACCGCGTGCCTGGCACAAACCTGACCCGCGACGAGGCTCAGCAGCGGGCGGCGCTGCTCACCGTCGACTCGTACGAGATCGATCTCGACCTCTCCGGCGCGCAGAGCGGGGGAGGCACCTACCGGTCCGTGACCACCGTGCGCTTCGACGTCACGGAGGACGGCGCGACGTCCTTCATCGACCTGGTGGCCCCGACCGTCCACGAGGTGACCCTCAACGGCGACGCGCTGGACCCGGCGGAGGTCTTCGCGGACTCCCGGATCGCGCTTCCCGGGCTGCTCCAGGGCCGCAACATCCTGCGGGTCGTGGCCGACGCCGCGTACACCAACACGGGCGAGGGCCTGCACCGGTTCGTGGACCCGGTCGACGACCAGGCGTACCTGTACACGCAGTTCGAGGTCCCCGACGCCCGCCGTGTCTTCGCGAGCTTCGAGCAGCCGGACCTGAAGGCCACGTTCCAGTTCACCGTGAAGGCCCCGACGGGCTGGACCGTCATCTCGAACTCGCCGACTCCGGAGCCCAAGGACGACGTCTGGGTCTTCGAGCCGACGCCCCGGATCTCCACGTACATCACGGCGCTCATCGTCGGCCCGTACCACTCGGTGCACAGCGTGTACGAGAAGGACGGGCAGAGTGTGCCGCTCGGCATCTACTGCCGGCCGTCCCTCGCCGAGCACCTGGACTCCGACGCGATCTTCGAGGTCACCCGGCAGGGCTTCGAGTGGTTCCAGGAGAAGTTCGACTACGCGTACCCGTTCAAGAAGTACGACCAGCTGTTCGTGCCGGAGTTCAACGCGGGCGCGATGGAGAACGCGGGCGCGGTGACCATCCGCGACCAGTACGTCTTCCGCTCGAAGGTGACGGACGCGGCGTACGAGGTCCGCGCCGAGACCATCCTCCACGAGCTGGCCCACATGTGGTTCGGCGACCTGGTGACGATGGAGTGGTGGAACGACCTGTGGCTGAACGAGTCGTTCGCCACCTACACCTCGATCGCCTGCCAGGCCGACGCCCCCGGCTCGCGCTGGCCGCACTCGTGGACCACGTTCGCCAACTCCATGAAGACCTGGGCGTACCGGCAGGACCAGCTGCCGTCCACGCACCCGATCATGGCGGAGATCCGCGACCTGGACGACGTGCTCGTCAACTTCGACGGCATCACCTACGCGAAGGGCGCCTCCGTCCTGAAGCAGCTCGTCGCGTACGTCGGGCAGGACGAGTTCTTCCGGGGCGTGCAGGCCTACTTCAAGGCGCACGCGTACGGCAACACGCGCCTGTCCGACCTGCTGGGCTCCCTGGAGAAGACCTCCGGCCGCGATCTGAAGGCCTGGTCGAAGGCGTGGCTGGAGACGGCGGGCATCAACGTCCTGCGCCCCGAGATCGAGACGGACGAGCACGGGGTCGTCACCGCGTTCGCGATCCGCCAGGAGGCCCCGGCGCTGCCCGCGGGCGCGAAGGGCGAGCCGACGCTGCGTCCGCACCGCATCGCGGTCGGCCTGTACGAACTCGACGACGACAGCGGCAAGCTGATCCGCGACGAGCGCGTCGAGCTGGACGTCGACGGTGAACTGACCGCCGTGCCCCAGCTGGTGGGCCGCCGCCGCCCGGCCGTGGTCCTCCTCAACGACGACGACCTGTCGTACGCGAAGGTCCGCCTCGACGAGCGGTCGCTCGCGTTCGTCACCGAGCACCTCGGCGACTTCGAGGCCTCCCTCCCCCGCGCGCTGTGCTGGGCCTCGGCCTGGGACATGACACGTGACGCGGAGCTGGCGACCCGGGACTACCTGTCGCTCGTCCTGTCGGGCATCGGCAAGGAGTCCGACATCGGTGTCGTCCAGTCGCTGCACCGCCAGGTGAAGCTGGCGATCGAGCTGTACGCCGACCCCACGGCCCGCGAGGCGCTGCTGACCCGCTGGACGGACGCCACGCTCGCGCATCTGCGTGCCGCGGCCGCCGGTTCCGACCACCAGCTGGCCTGGGCACGCGCGTTCGCCGCGACCGCGCGGACGCCCGAGCAGCTGGACCTGCTGGAGGCGCTGCTGGAGGGCACGCAGACGATCGAGGGCCTGGCCGTCGACACCGAGCTGCGCTGGTCCCTCGTACAGCGGCTCGCGACGGTGGGCCGCTACGACGAGGCGGAGATCGCCGGCGAGTACGAGCGCGACCGGACCGCCGCCGGTGAGCGCCACGCGGCCACCGCCCGCGCCTCCCGTCCGACCGCCGAGGCCAAGGCCGAGGCCTGGGCGCAGGTCATCGAGTCGGACAAGCTCCCCAACGCGCTGCAGGAAGCGGTGATCGGCGGCTTCGTCCAGACCGACCAGCGCGACCTCCTGGCCGCCTACACCGACCCGTACTTCGAGGTGGTGAAGGACATCTGGGAGTCCCGCTCGCACGAGATCGCCCAGCAGATCGCGATCGGCCTCTACCCGTCGGTCCAGGTCTCGGCCGACACCCTGCACAAGACGGACGCCTGGCTGACCGCCGCCGAGCCCAACGCGGCCCTCCGCCGCCTGATCTCGGAGGCCCGCTCGGGCGTGGAGCGAGCGCTGCGGGCCCAGGCCGCGGACGCGGCGGCGGCCGCGGAGTAGCGACCGCCGCTCGTACGACGACGGGGCGCCCGGTGAGAGATCACCGGGCGCCCCTGTCGTTCGTCAGCGGCCGGGGCGGCCGACGAGCGGGGCCTGCGACTCGCCGCCGTGCCGCGGCCGAGGCATGTGTCCTCCCCCGTCGGCCGGCGTCGGCGTGCGGGGCCGGAGCTGGCCGGCGATCGTCGCGCCGAAGGCGACGGCCATGCCGAGCAGCTGGAGGGGGCCGAGGGACTGGCCGAGCGCCGCCCAGCCGACGACGGCGGCGGTGAGGGGGGACAGGGGGCCGAGGAAGGTGACCTGGGTGGCGGAGAGGCGGCCGATGCCACGGAACCAGAGCCAGTAGGAGACGGCGGTGTTGCCCAGCATGAGGTAGAGGTAGCCGCCGATCGCCGGGCCGTCCAGGGCCGGGGGCGCGCCCTCGACCAGCAGGGCGAGCGGGGCGATCAGGAGGCCGCCCGCGGTCAGCTGCCAGCCGGTGAGGGCGAGGGGGCTGACGCCGGCCGGGCGCCCCCACCGCTTGGTGAGGACCGTGCCGGTGGACATGGAGACGGTGGACGCGAGCGCCGCGAGCAGTCCGACCGGGTCCAGCGCACCCGCCGCCTTCAGGACGACCAGACTGACGCCGAGGGCCGCGGCGATGCCGGTGAGCAGCGTGCGTAGGGTCGGCCGGTCGCCCAGCAGCAGGGCCGCCAGTCCCGCGACGAACAGGGGCCCGGTCGAGCCGACCACCGCCGCCATGCCGCCCGGCAGCCGGTACGCGGAGAGGAAGAGCAGCGGGAAGAAGGCGCCGATGTTCAGCGCGCCCAGCACCGCGGCCTTCCACCACCAGACCCCGCGCGGCAGCGTGCGCGAGATCGCCAGGAGCAGCAGGCCCGCAGGGAGCGCCCGCACCAGGCCGGTGAACAGGGGGCGGTCGGCCGGCAGGAACTCCGTCGTCACGGCGTAGGTGGTGCCCCAGGAGAGGGGGGCGAGCGCGGTCAGGGCGATGAGGGGGAGGCGACTGGCGGTGTGCGTGCTGTGCGTGCTGTGCGCGGTGTGCGCGGTCATGGGACGCGTCCTTCGCGGCGGGGAGGGCGGCTCGGTCGGCAGGGCGGGGCGTCGAGTAACTTGCTTGCGATTAGCTTAGCGCTAAGCCACTTTCCCTCAAGCTACTTTCTTGCGGCCGACCCGTCGGCATCCGATACTCACCCCATGAACGCGCGCCCCGAGCCCGACAGGCCCCTTCGCGACCCCGTCGACACGATCGTCGACCAGTGGGCCGTGGCCCGGCCCGACCTGGACACCACCGCGATGGAGGTGTTCGGCCGGGTCTACCGGCTCTCGCGGGCGCTGGGAGACCGGATGGAGAAGGCGTACGCCCGGTTCGGGATCTCACGCGGCGAGTTCGACGTGCTCGCGACCCTGCGGCGGTCCGGGGAGCCGTACACCCTCTCGCCCCGCGAGCTCTCCGCCACCCTCATGCTCACCACCGGCGGGATGACCGGCCGGCTCGACAAGCTCGAACGCGCGCAGCTGCTCCGCCGCTCCCCCGACCCGCACGACCGCCGGGCCCTTCAGGTCACCCTCACCGACGAGGGGCTGCGCCTGATCGACGAGGCGGTCGTGGCGGGCGTGGCCGTCCAGACCGAGGCGCTGTCCGCCCTGGACGACGAACAGGCCGGCCAACTGGCCGGCCTGCTGAGGCTGCTGGTGGTGGGCACGGGGTCATGAGGGAACGCGTCGAGGGCACCCCCCGGCGCGCGGGTGTGCGCGTGCGCCGGGGGTGCCCTCGATGGAACGTCTCAGCGAGGTGGAGCGGAGGTGGTCAGGCCTTCGCCTTGGCCTTGGCCTTCGGCTGACGGTCCGTCGATCCGTCCAGGACCCACACGAGGCCGGCGATCACGGCGAACAGGCCGATCGGCGCCACCACGAAGAGGCCGAGCGTCTCGATCACGCTGAGGCCCGGGCCCGGGTCGTCGCCGTCGTCGGGCGTCACCGCGAGGGCGGGGGACGACATGAGCAGCATCATCAGCGTCGTACCGGCAGCCAGGGCGCCGGCGCGCAGGGCGTTCTTCTTGTCCACGCGCTAAAGGTAACGAACGTGCGGGGGGTTCGCTCGGGCGGGGGGCGCCTAAAGGGGGTGTCGGGGGCGCCCAAGGGGGTGGGGGTGGCGGCTTCGTCTGGCGGGTGCGGCTCCGGTGGGGGCCGTTCGCGCAGTTCCCCGCGCCCCTGAAAAGCAGGGGCTGCGCCCCGTGCTTTTCAGGCCCGCAGGCTGCGTGGGTTTCAGGCCCGCAGGGGCCTGGGCCTTTAGGGGCGCGGGGAACTGCGCGACCAGCCCCCACGCACCCGCACCCGCCGACGCACCCGCACCCCCGAGCCATGAGGCACCCCCGGGCCATGAGGCGCCCCCGAGCTACGACACCCCCCGCAGCACATCCACCAGCGCGTACAGGCGGGGCGACGCCGCCAGATCCTCCAGCGTCGCCGGACGGCCCTCCGCGTCGGCGATCGGCAGACGCCAGTTCGGATACTGATCCCACGTGCCGGGCAGGTTCTGCGGACGGCGGTCGCCGAGCGCGTCGGGCAGCCAGAGCCCGATCATGCGGGCGGGCGTCCGCAGCAGGAACCGGTGAACGGCCTGGATCCGCTCCTCCTCGGACGTCGTGGAGATGCCCCCGCCGGCGCCGTCCAGCAGACCCAGCCTGGCCAGGAGGGCCAGCCATTCGCCCGCGTCGGCGGCGGCCTCCGCCCGCTCCTCCTCCAGGGACCGGGTGAGCAGCCCCAGGCCGTGGCGCAGGTCGACGTGGTCGCAGGTCAGCCGCGAGGCGGTGGGCGGGAGGTCGTGCGTGGTGGCGGTGGCGAGACAGTTCGCGCGCCACCGCTCGGGCGGGAGGGGCCGGCCCGTGCCTTCCCAGTCGCGTTCGAACCACAGGACGGACGTGCCCAGCACCCCACGCGCGTCGAGGGCCTCGCGCACACCCGGCTCGACCGTGCCGAGATCCTCGCCGATCACCAGGGCGCCGGCCCGTGACGCCTCCAGGACCAGGATCGCGAGCATGGCATCGGCGTCGTAACGGACGTACGTGCCCTCGGTCGGGGCCTGGCCCTGCGGTACCCACCACAGGCGGAACAGGCCCATGACGTGGTCGATGCGGAGGGCGCCCGCGTGGCGGAGGAGAGCGCGCAGGAGGTGGCGGTAGGGGGCGTAGCCGGACTCGGCGAGGCGGTCCGGGCGCCAGGGCGGCAGACCCCAGTCCTGGCCCCGGGAGTTGAAGGCGTCGGGGGGCGCGCCCACGGACATGCCGGAGGCGAAGTACTCCTGCTGGGCCCAGGCGTCGGCGCCGCCGGGATGTACGCCGACGGCCAGGTCGTGCACCAGACCGATCGGCATGCCGGCGTCGCGCGCGGAGCGCTGGGCGGTGCCGAGCTGGGCGTCGGTCAGCCAGGCCAGCCGGGTGTGGAAGTCGACGCGGTCCATCAGTTCCCCGCGTGCGCGGGCGGTCTCGGCGGAGCGCGGGTCGCGCAGGCCGGCCGGCCAGCGCTGCCAGTCGGAGCCGTAGACCTCGGCGAGCGCGCACCAGGTGGCGTGGTCCTCCAGCGCCTCGCCCTCCTCGGCGAGGAAGTCCCAGTAGGCGGCCCGCCGCCCGGGGCCGAGCGGCACGGCGCGTACCAGGTCCAGGGCCTCGCGCTTGAGGGCCCACACCGCGTCCCGGTCGATCAGCTCGCCCTTGGCCAGGACGGATTCCCGCAGCCGCACGGCCCGCTCCAGCAGCCCGCCGACACGGTCGCGCTCCTCGGGGGAGGCGAGGGCGTAGGGGTACTCCGGTACGTCCTCCACCCGCAGGTGGACCGGGTCGGGGTAGCGGCGGGAGGAGGGGCGGTACGGGGAGGGGTCGGTGGGGGCGCCGGGGACCGCCGCGTGCAGCGGGTTGACCTGGACGAATCCGGCGCCGAGGGCGCGGCCGGCCCAGGCGGTGAGTTCGGCGAGGTCGCCGAGGTCGCCCATGCCCCAGCTGCGCTGCGAGAGGAGGGAGTAGAGCTGGACGAGGAGGCCGTACGTGCGGCCGGGCGGGGCGGGCAGCCGGGCCGGGGCCACCACGAGGTGGGCGTCGGCGGTGCGCCCGTCGGGAGCGGTGGCGTGCAGGGCGTGCACACCCGGGGGCAGTTCCTCGATGCCGGAGCGGAGTTCGCCCTGCTCGGTCTCGATGCGCAGCCGGGTGCCGTCCGGGAGGGCGGTCAGCGCGGCCGGGGGCTCGCCGTCGGTCCAGTGGACGACGGTCGGCGGCAGCAGCCGTTCACCGAGACTCCGTTCGCGGGCCGCGAGGGCGGCGGCGACGGACTCGGGGGTGCTCGCGTCGACGTCCAGCGCGGCGAGGGCGGCCACGACCGCGCCGTCCGAGGCGGCGACCGTGTGGTCCGGGGAGGGGCTGTAGGAGGTGGCGACGCCACACAGGGCGGCGAGCCGGGCCAGCGGGGTCTCGGCCATCGGGCTCGAACCCCCTGGGTCTTCGTGCATCTAGACCCCCGATGCGGCGCCGTGGGACGTGGGTTCACTGGTGAGGGGGGCCGCGTCGGTGAGAGGCGGCTCGCTGGTGAGGGGTTCCGCGTCCGGGAGCGGGGGCTCACTGGTGAGCGGGACGTCGGCGCCGGGGCCCTCGGCACTGAAGACGCGGACATGGGGTTCGTGGAGCTCGAAGGGCTCCGGCGTGCGTTTGGAGCGGACGGGGGCCGGAAGATGAGCCGGTGCGGCCACGGGGGTCTCCTTGTCGTCGTACGGCGATGGGGTGCGGGTCCGGGGTACTCCAGCCCTACCCAGCGGGCGGCGTCGCAGACGTGGGTGGGGGGACATCGTGGTTCTGATCACTTTCGCGCCGGTGCTCCGCTCCCGGCGCACCCAGCCCCCTCGCCCACTATTCACTCAGTACATGTACTCGATGCATAGTGATCACCATGAGCACCCGTCACATCCTGTTGGGCCTGCTCGCCGGTGGGCCGAGCCATGGCTACGACCTCAAGCGACGGCACGACGAACGCTTCCCGCAGGCCCGCCCGCTGGCCTACGGCCAGGTCTACACGACCCTGCAGCGGCTGGTCCGCGACGGACTCGCCGAGATCGACGGCACCGAGGCGGACAGCGGTCCGGAGCGGACGATGTACCGCTCGACGGACAAGGGGGCCCGCGAACTGACCGAGTGGGCCGGGGAGATCACCGCGCCCGCGCCGTTCGTGACGAACGAGATCTTCGCCAAGCTCGTCGTCTCGATCCTCGCCGGGGGCGACCCGGCCGCCTACCTGAGGGCGCAGCGCACCGCGCACATGGCGCGGATGCGGGAGCTGACCGCCGTGAAGACCGCGCCGGGAGCCGATCTCGCGACGGTGCTCGGGGCCGACTTCGCCCTCAACCATCTCGACGCCGATCTCCGCTGGATGAACACCACCGCGGCCCGGCTGACCACCCTGACCGCGGAGGTCGACACAGCATGAACGAGAAGAACACCGGCCCCGTGCCGCTGCTCGCGGCCCGCGGCCTCGTCAAGGAGCACGGCAGGACGCGGGCGCTGAGGGGCGCCTCGGTGGAGCTGCGGGAGGGCGAGATCCTCGCCGTCACCGGGGCGAGCGGCAGTGGGAAGTCCACGTTGCTGCACTGCCTGTCGGGCATCGTCCGGCCCGACGAGGGCTCGGTGACGTACGCCGGGAAGCGGCTCGACCGGCTCCCGGAGAAGGAACTGAGCGAACTGCGCCGGACGGACTTCGGGATCGTCTTCCAGTTCGGGCAGCTGATACCCGAGCTGACGGCCGTCGACAACGTCGCGCTGCCGCTGCTGCTGGCCGGCACCGCCCGCCAGGAGGCACGGGAGCGGGCCGGTGAGTGGCTGGAGCGGTTCGGCGTGCGCGGGCAGGAGGAACAGCGGCCCGGTGAGATGAGCGGCGGCCAGGCGCAGCGGGTGTCACTGGCGCGGGCCCTGGTGACCGCGCCGAAGGTGGTGTTCGCGGACGAGCCGACCGGGGCGCTGGACTCGCTGGCGAGCGAGCAGGTGATGGCGGCACTGACGCACGCGGCCCGGGAGTCCGGTACGGCGGTGCTGCTGATCACCCACGACGCGCAGACCGCGGCGTACGCGGACCGTGAGGTCACCCTGAAGGACGGGGCCGTGGTCTCCGAGGCCGACGCGTCGCTGGAGGTGTCCCGGTGAACGCGCCGGCGAACGATCTCCGCCTGGCCCTGCTGCTGACCCAGGGCTCCGACCGGCGCGAGTGGTGGCGGGTGTCGCTGACAGGGCTGGGGGCGGCGCTGGCGACGGCGTTCGGCCTGGCGGCAGGGGTACTGGCCTCGCTGGAGGGCGGCTACCGGGTGGACATGGCCAGCGGTCTGCTGGACAACCCCGGTGAACGCTCCGGGGTGATCGTCACCCTGCTGTTCCTGCTGGTCCCGGTACTCGGGTTCCTCGGCCAGTGCACCCGGGTGGGCGCCGTCCACCGGGACCGGCGCCTGGCCGCGCTGCGGCTGGCCGGCGCGTCGGCCGGCCAGGTGCGCCGGATCGCGGCACTGGAGACGGGGCTGGCCTGCCTGGCCGGTTCGCTGGTCACCACGGCCGTGTTCGTGGTGTTCCTGCTGAGCCGGTGGCAGAGCCCCACCGTCGTCGCCTGGATCGTGATCACACTGGTGGCGCTGGGGGTGCCGGTGCTGGGCGCGGTCGCGAGCGTGCTGGCGCTGCGCCGGGTGGTGGCCTCGCCGCTGGGCCGGGTGCGCCGGGTGGGGCCGACCACGGGCCGGGGTCCGGTGTGGGTGTTCCTGGGAGCAGTGGCACTGCTGGTGCTCGTGACGCTCCTCGCCGTCGCCAACACCACCCGGAACATGGCCTACTCGTCCGGCAAGGCTCCGCTGATCGTCTGCGGCGCGCTGCTCGCGGTGGGCGCGGGCGCCGTGCTGCTGTCCGGCATCGTCTCGACGCTCACCGGCCGACTGCTCGCCGCGCGCGCCGAGAACCCGGCGGTCCTGATCGCCGCCGAGCGACTGCGCGACGACCCGTGGGCCTCGGCCCGCACCCACGCGGCGGTGGTGATGGGGACCGTGGTCGGCAGCGGATTCCTCGGCATCCGGCATGCGCTGCTCGCGGCCATCGAGAAGCACGACTACCTGAGAGACAGGGCCGACTTCTACACCACCGGCCTGGACCTCACCGCCGCCGCGATCCTCATCGGCTTCGCCATCACCCTCTTCGGGCTGGCCGTCGGCACCGCCGAGTCCCTCGCGACCCGCCGCCGGGGCCTGGCGGCCCAGGTCGCCACCGGGGTGCCGTACGAGGTGCTGCGTCGTGCGCTGCTGCTGGAGACGGCCCTGCCCCTGGCGCCGTCGGTGCTCGTCGCGGGGCTGTGCGGTACGGCGATCGCCGTCGCGTACGCCACGGCCATGAGCGGCACCCTGTGGTTCGCCTACGGCTCACTGCTGGTCCCTGTCGCGGCCTACGGCGCCTGCCTCCTCGCGGCCGCCACGTCCCTGCCGCTGCTGCGACGCACGATCCGGCCCGCGGAGCTGCGGTACGCGTAGACCCGAAGAAGCGGCGGCCCGGGGGGCACGGGGGTGCCCCTGGGCCGCCGCGAGGCGCGTGCGCGCGTGCGCTACTTCGGCACCCCCGAGGGAGCGATCGGCGTCGCCCGCTCCGACTGGGGCGAGGTCGTGCTGGAGTAGACGGACGGGGCCGCCACGCCGGCCGCCGGATCGGCGTCCGGGTTGTCGGCCGCCAGGGCCGGGGCTCCGCCGACGATGGGGATCTCGGCGGCGTCGAACGCCTTCTTGATGCGCCAGCGCAGTTCACGCTCGACGGTGAGGGCCTTGCCGGGCATGGTCTTGGCGGAGACGCGGACGACCATCGACTCCAGGAGCACGTCGTCGAGGCCGAGCACCTCGATGGGGCCCCACAGAAGCTCGTTCCAGGGGTCCTCCTTGCTCATCGTTTCGCCGACCTCCAGGAGGGTGCGGCGGACCTTGTCGAGGTCCTCGTCGTAACGGACGGTGACGTCGACGCCGGCGGTGGCCCAGCCCTGGGAGAGGTTGCCGATGCGCTTGACCTCGCCGTTGCGGACGTACCAGATCTCGCCGTTGTCGCCGCGCAGCTTGGTGACGCGCAGGCCGACCTCGATGACCTCGCCGGAGGCGACGCCCGCGTCGACGGTGTCCCCGACGCCGTACTGGTCCTCCAGGATCATGAAGACGCCGGAGAGGAAGTCCGTGACCAGGTTGCGGGCGCCGAAACCGATGGCGACGCCCGCGACACCGGCGGAGGCCAGCAGCGGGGCGAGGTTGATCTCGAAGGTGGCGAGGACCATCAGGGCGGCGGTGCCCAGGATGAGGAAGGACGCCACCGAGCGCAGCACCGAGCCGATGGCCTGGGAACGCTGGCGGCGGCGCTCCACGTTGACCAGCAGCCCGCCGAGGGTGCCGCCCTCGACGCCCGGCACGGAGCGGTTCATCCGGTCTATGAGCTTGGTGATCGCCCGCCGGACGAACACTCTCAGCACCGCCGCTATCACCACGATCAGCAGGACGCGAAGACCGATCGCCAGCCATGTGGACCAGTTCTCCTCCACCCAGCTGGCGGCGTTGGTCGCGCTCTCCTGGGCGTCCTCCAGCGATGGCACCGCGGGGGTTGTCGACGTCTCCGAGGGGGACGGCGACGGCGTGGCGGCGGCCAGTAGGAGGGGCAGGGAAGAAACGGGCGACACGGCGGATACCTCCAGGTGCTCTATCTGCCCTCCGGTACGGCGGTCAAGATCCGTCAGGTCACGGATGGGTCACCGGACGGGCAGGCCCACCACACTAACGGGGCATTGCGTGGAGGACGTCGCGATGTTCGAGGGAGACAAGGCGCTCACCAGGGAGTGAAGGGCGCACACGGCGGGGGATGAATCAAGGTGTGGTCGAAAACACTCCCAGCCCGTTACCGGGACATGGTGGCGCTTCCACCAGGCATGAGGGGAGACTGACTACGGATCGTCCACGGCGCGAGCCACGCGCCGCCGGCGTACAAGGAGGCATCCGTGCCGCACGTCCTGGTCCTCAACGCGTCGTACGAGCCGCTCGGTGTCGTACCGCTCCGCCGCGCGCTCGTCCTCGTCCTGGAGAACAAGGCGGTCTCCCTGGAGGAATCCGGCGCCTATCTGCACAGCGCGACCGTCACAGTCCCCGCACCCAGCGTGGTCCGGCTCAAGCGATTCGTCCGGGTTCCCTATCGGGGGCCCGTTCCTTTGACCCGTCGGGCGCTGTTCGCCCGCGACGGGGGCCGGTGCATGTACTGCGGTGGCGTCGCAACCAGCGTCGACCACGTCATCCCGCGCAGTCGCGGGGGCAAGCACGTCTGGGACAACGTCGTCGCGTCGTGCCGCCGCTGCAATCACGTCAAGGCCGACCGTCATCTCGTCGAGATCGGCTGGCGGCTCCGCCACAAACCCGCTCCGCCCTCAGGGCTGGCCTGGCGCATCATCGGCACCGGCCACAGGGACCCGCGCTGGCTGCCCTACCTGCAACCGTTCGGCGCGGACGACGCGATGGCCCGGATCGACGGCATCTCCGCCTGACGGTCCGGGTTTTTGCATGGCCGGGTGCCCCTTCCCGCGGGGCACCCGGAACGCCCACATCCGGTTGACCTGCGGTTTCGTTACCGTCTCCACAGGTACCCCGCATTCCCCTCGCACAAGTGATCGCCTAGTGTCACTCCCACAGGCGGCCCTTGTTCTGGAGCGCAACGCCCAGGGGCCCGCCTCGAATGTGGGGACTCATGCGCAAGCTCGCCATAGGCGCCGCCGTGTCCGGCGCCCTGGCTCTCACCGGCCTGGCCGCGCCCGCCGCGCTGGCCGACTCGCCGGACCTGACCTTCGGCGCCGTCACCGTCAACAACGGCAAGCCGATCGTCATCGGCACCAAGGCCGAGGTGACCGTTCCGGTCACCTACAGCATCACCCGGCCGACCGCTTTCAAGGTCGACTACAAGAACAACTTCCTGGGCGTCGCCCTCTACCGGGGCACGCTCGCGGAGCCCGGCAACGTCATCGAGGACTCCCCCAGCAAGCCCGTCTGCACCCCGACGGCGACGACCGACACCACGGTGACCGAGTCCTGCGCGACGAAGCTCACCATCGCTCCCCGGGTGTACCTCTTCGAGGGCGCGGACGCCACCACCTGGAAGGCGGCCGCCATCTACAGCGAGCAGGCCATCGACGAGGACGACTCCGACGACCACATCAGCTTCCACGTCGGCAGCGACGTCTGGGGCAACCTCGGCACCGCCAAGCTCCAGCGGCTCGCCAAGGCCACCGTCAACGCCACCCCCGAGCCGGCCGTCAAGGGCAAGACCCTGACCGTCAAGGGCACGCTCACCCGCGCCGACTGGAACACCGGCCGCTACGCGGGCTACAAGGGCCAGAAGGTGGCCCTGCAGTTCAAGGCCAAGGGCGCCGCCGCCTACACGGACGTGAAGACGGTGACCTCCGGCACCACCGGCACCCTGTCCACCACGGTGAAGGCGTCGAAGGACGGCACCTACCGCTACGTGTTCGCGGGCACGTCGACCACGGCGGCCGTGAAGTCCGCGGGGGACTTCGTCGACGTGAAGTGACGTGACCGAGGTGAGTTGAGTGACGTGCGTGAGGTGAGGTGAGGTGCGACCGCACCGCCTCGCGCGCCGCCGACCACACCGCCCCCGGGTAACGACTCCGTTGCCCGGGGGCGGTTTTTGCTGGCCGGATGTTGACGCCCACCTGGTCTAGTCCTATCGTCCTGGCATCCGACAGGAAACTTTCCTAACAGTTGGCAGGTGGCGGACCATGGCAGGAACACCCCGCGTACTGCGCGCCATGAACGACCGCGCCGCACTCGATCTGCTGCTGGAGCACGGGCCGCTCTCCCGGACCCGGCTCGGCAAGCTGACGGGGCTGTCCAAGCCGACGGCCTCGCAGCTCCTGGCCCGCCTCGAAGCCGCCGGACTCGTGGTGGCCACGGGCACCGGCACGGAAGGGTCCGGCACCGGCGGACCCGGCGAGAGCGGTTCCGGCGCGGGCCGACCCGGCCCCAACGCCCAGCTCTACGCGGTCGACCCGACCGCCGCGTACGCCGCGGGCCTGGACGTCACCCCCGAACGCGTCCTGGCCGCCGTCGCCGACATCACCGGCCGCACGGTCGGCGAGTTCGCCGTCCCCACCCCCGGACGACGCCCCGCCGAACCCGTCGTACACCAGGTCACCACCGCCCTCGACGGGGCGGTCAAGGCCGCCGGGCTCGTCCGGGCGGACGTGCGCCGGCTCGTCATCGGCACACCGGGCGCCTTCGACCCGGGCACCGGGCGACTGCGGTACGCCTCGCACCTGCCCGGCTGGCACTCCCCCGCCCTCCTCGACGCACTCGCCGCCGCGCTGCCGATGCCGGTGGAGTACGAGAACGACGTGAACCTCGCCGCCCTCGCCGAACAACGGCTGGGCGCGGCCAGGGGCCACGAGGACTTCGTCCTGCTGTGGAACGAGGGCGGTCTCGGCGCCGCGGTGGTCCTGGGCGGACGGCTGCACCGGGGGTTCACCGGGGGCGCCGGCGAGGTCGGTTTCCTGCCGGTCCCCGGTGTGCCGCTGGTGCGCCAGGTGACCAAGGCGAACAGCGGCGGCTTCCAGGAACTCGCCGGTTCGCAGGTCATCCCCCGGCTCGCCCGTGAGCTGGGCATCACCGACATCCCCGACGGGCCGTACGCCGAGGTCGCCGCCGCCCTCGTGGCGCGGGCCGCCGCGGTCGACTCCGGTCCGCACCGGCGGCTGCTGGCCACCTACGCCACCGCCGTCGCCACCGGTCTGGCCGCACTCGTGTCCGTACTCGATCCCGAACTCATCGTCCTCAGCGGCTCGGCGCTGGCCTCCGGCGGGGAGCCGTTGCGGGCTCTCGTGGCGGCCGAACTGGGCGAACTGGCCGCTTCCCGACCGCGACTGGTCCTCGGTGACGTGCATGAACACCCCGTACTGCGGGGGGCGTTGGAGAGTGCTCTCGCGACGACGCGGGACGAAGTCTTCGACACGTTGACACTCCGCTGAGTTCGGCCGCGTTCCAGGTCGTTCGAAAACCGCCGGCCCGTCGCGGCCGACCGCGCCCACGCGGCGGAGCCGCACATCGGCACAGCCTCGCGCCCCTGAGGTTTCCCGGGCGCGCCCCCGTCCTTCCCGATCACCCCTCCCCTCCCTCAGGAGACCCCGCCATGTCCGGAATATCCAAGAACGCGGCGATCGCGCTCGCCGCCACCGCCTCCCTCGCCCTCCTCGCCACCGCCTGCACCGGCCAGGCCGACACCACCTCCTCCGACGACCCGAACGCCAGGACGACCATCACCTTCTGGCACGGGTGGAGCGCACCCGGCGAGGTGAAGGCGATCCAGGCGAACGTGGACCGGTTCGAGAAGAAGCACCCCAACATCACGGTGAAGGTCGTCGGGAACATCAACGACGACAAGCTCAACCAGGCGCTGCGGGCGGGCGGTTCGAAGGGGCCGGACGTCGTGTCCTCGTTCACCACGTCCAACATCGGCAAGTTCTGTTCCTCCGGGGCCTTCGCCGACCTCAAGCCCTTCGTCGAGAAGTCGAAGCTCGACCTCGACAAGATCATCCCGAAGCCGATGCTGGACTACACGCAGTTCGAGGGCACCCGGTGCGCGCTGCCGCTGCTGGGGGACGCGTACGGGCTGTACTACAACAAGGACGCGTATCGGAAGGCGGGCATCAAGGCGCCGCCGAAGACGTGGTCCGAGTTCGCCGTGGCCGCGAAGAAGCTGACGAAGACCAAGGGCGACAGCTACGCGCAGCTCGGGTTCATGCCGAACTACCACGGCTACGAGACGGTCGTGGACCACTACATGTCGCAGTGGGACCACTCCTACTTCAACGCCGAGGGCAAGTCGAACATCTCCGAGGACCCGGCGTTCGCGGAGATGTTCACGTACCAGAAGAAGCTGGTGGACTCGCTCGGCGGCTTCGCGAAGCTGGAGAAGTACCGGAACACCTTCGGCGACGAGTGGGGCGCCAAGCACCCCTTCCAGACCGGCCAGGTGGCCATGCAGCTGGACGGCGAGTGGCGGCTCGGGATGGCGAAGGAGGCCGGGACCGACTTCGAGATCGGCACCGCGCCGATGCCCGTGGCCGACGACGAGGTGGCCGAGTACGGCAAGGGCTTCCTCTCCGGCACGGTCATCGGCATCGCCCCGCAGAGCCGGAAGCAGAACGCGGCCTGGGAGCTGGTGAAGTACCTGACGACCGACACCGAGGCCGTCGTCTCGTTCGCCAACGCCATCCACAACGTGCCGTCCACGTTCGCCGCCCTGAAGTCGCCCGACCTGAAGGTGGACGAGGGCTTCAAGACGTTCCTGGACATCGCCCAGAACCCGCACTCGAACACCCCGCCGGCCTCCGTCAACGGCTCGACGTACCAGACGACGCTCCAGGACTTCGGCTACCAGTACGAGTCCGGCAAGGTGAAGGACCTGCACAAGGGGCTGGAGAAGACCGCGGCGCAGATCGACACCGACATCGCGCAGGCGAAGTAGCGGTACGGGAACGGGATCCCTCCGATGTCCACGCACTCCCCGCGGGTGGCGCTCG
This sequence comes from Streptomyces bottropensis ATCC 25435, assembly GCF_000383595.1. Classification (NCBI taxonomy): domain Bacteria; kingdom Bacillati; phylum Actinomycetota; class Actinomycetes; order Kitasatosporales; family Streptomycetaceae; genus Streptomyces; species Streptomyces bottropensis. Next base: position 7,490,579 of record NZ_KB911581.1, read on the forward strand.
CGTCCACGCACACCCTGCGTTCGAAGCGCCGCCGGTCGGCGCTCCGTACCGTGGCCTTCCTGTCACCCTGGCTGATCGGGTTCGGCGTCTTCTTCGCCTATCCGCTCGTGTCGACCGTGTACTTCTCGCTGATGAAGTACGACGGCTTCGGTACTCCGGTCTTCCGCGGCCTCGGCAACTGGTCCTACGTCTTCGAGGACTACCCGCTGTTCTGGCCGGCCCTGCGCAACACGCTCTGGCTGGTCCTCGTGATGGTGACCTGCCGGGTGCTGTTCGGGCTCGGCGTCGGGCTGCTGATCACGAAGATCAAGACCGGCGCGGGCGTCTTCCGCACCCTCTTCTACCTGCCGTACCTCGCGCCGCCGGTCGCCGCGACGCTGGCCTTCGTCTTCCTTCTCAACCCCGGGACCGGGCCGGTCAACTCCGTCCTCGAAGGGCTGGGCCTGCCGGCCCCCGGGTGGTTCACCGACCCCACCTGGTCCAAGCCGGCGCTCACCGCGCTCGCGCTGTGGGGCGTGGGCGACCTGATGGTCATCTTCATGGCCGCGCTGCTCGACGTACCGAAGGAGCAGTACGAGGCCGCCGAGCTGGACGGGGCGTCGGCCTGGCAGCGGTTCCGGTTCGTGACACTGCCGACCATCTCGCCGATCGTGATGTTCGCGGTGGTCACGGGCGTGATCCAGACCATGCAGTACTACACGCAGCCCCTGGTGGCCGGAAAGGTCGCCTCCGGCGTCATCGGCGGCTCCGGGCAGCAGTTCGAGCCCGGCTACCCGGACAAGTCGACGCTGACGCTGCCGCAGCTCGTCTACAACCTCGGCTTCCAGCGCTTCGACTACGGCTCCGCCTGTGTGGTCGCCCTCGTGCTGTTCGCCCTGTCGATGGTGTTCACGGCGCTGCTGATGCGGCGACGGGGCGGACTGATCGGAGCCGGTGACCGATGACCCAGGTACTCGATGTACGCGACAGGCCGGTGACGCGGGCCGCCGCCACGGCGAGCGAACGGACCGCCCGCCGCCGGGCTCTCCTGGAGTGGATCGCCGTCCACTCGCTGGGCGTGGCCGCCGCGCTCTTCTTCACCCTGCCCTTCGTCTTCGTCGTGCTGACCTCGCTCATGGGCGGTCAGCAGACACTCACCCGCGACCTGGTCCCGGACACCTGGGAGTGGGACAACTACCGCCAGGTCCTCGACACCCCCGGCTTTCTGACCTGGTGGAAGAACACGCTCCTCTACGCCGGCCTCGGCACGGTCCTCACCGTCGTGTCGTCCGTCCCCGTGGCCTACGCGCTCGCCAAGTTCCGCTTCCGGGGCCGCAATCTGGCCCTGATGCTGGTCATCTCGATGATGATGCTGCCGCCGCAGGTCGTCGTGATCCCGATGTACCTGTTCTGGGCCAAGCAGATGGACCTGTCCGGCTCGCTGTGGCCGCTGATCATCCCGATGGCGTTCGGGGACGCGTTCTCCATCTTCCTGCTACGCCAGTTCCTGACGACCATCCCCGACGAGTACCTGGACGCGGCCCGGGTCGACGGCTGCGGCGAACTGCGCACCCTGCTGCGGGTCGTCCTGCCGATGGCGAAGCCCGGCATCGCGGCCGTCGCGCTCTTCCAGTTCTTCTACGCCTGGAACGACTACTTCGGCCCGCAGATCTACGCCTCCGAGAACCCGGCCGCCTGGACGCTCAGTTACGGTCTGGAGTCCTTCAAGGGCGCGCACCACACCGACTGGAACCTGACCATGGCCGCGACCGTGCTGGTCATGGCCCCCGTGATCCTCGTGTTCTTCTTCGCGCAGAAGGCGTTCGTCGAAGGCGTCACCCTGACCGGAGTAAAGGGTTGATACAGCTATGAAGCTCACCGTGGTCGGCGGAGGCTCGACCTACACACCCGAACTCGTCGACGGGTTCGCCCGGCTCAGGGACACCCTGCCGATCGAGGAGCTGGTGCTCGTCGATCCGGCCGCCGACCGGCTGGAGCTGGTCGGCGGGCTGGCCCGCCGGATCTTCGCCCGCCAGGGGCACCCCGGGCGGATCGTCACCACCGATGACCTGGACCGGGGCGTCGAGGGCGCCGACGCCGTCCTCCTCCAGCTGCGCATCGGCGGCCAGGCCGCCCGCGAGCAGGACGAGACCTGGCCGCTGGAGTGCGGCTGCGTCGGTCAGGAGACGACCGGCGCGGGCGGCCTGGCGAAGGCGCTGCGGACGGTCCCGGTGGTCCTGGACATCGCCGAGCGGGTCCGCCGGACCAACCCCGACGCCTGGATCATCGACTTCACCAACCCGGTGGGGATCGTGACCCGCGCCCTGCTGCGGGCCGGCCACAAGGCGGTCGGCCTGTGCAACGTGGCGATCGGCCTGCAACGGAGGTTCGCCGCGCATCTCGGCGTGACCCCGGCCGAGGTCCACCTCGACCACGTGGGCCTGAACCACCTCACCTGGGAGACCGGCGTCCGCCTCGGCGGCCCCTCCGGCGAGGACGTCCTGCCGAAGCTGCTGGCCGGCCACGGCGACACCATCGCCGCCGACCTGCGCCTGCCCCGCCCCGTCCTGGACCGCCTGGGCGTGGTCCCGTCCTACTACCTGCGCTACTACTACGCCCACGACGAGGTCGTCCGGGAGCTGGGCACCAAGCCCTCGCGGGCCGCCGAAGTGGCCGCGATGGAGCGGGAGTTGCTGGAGATGTACGCGGACCCCGCGCTCGACGAGAAGCCCGCGCTGCTCGGCAGGCGGGGCGGGGCGTTCTACTCGGAGGCGGCCGTCGACCTGGCCGCGTCCCTGCTGGGCGACGGCGGCAGCCCGTATCAGGTGGTGAACACCCTCAACGGCGACACGCTCCCCTTCCTCCCCGCCGACGCGGTGATCGAGGTGCAGGCCGCCGTGGGCCGTCAGGGGGCGGCACCGCTGCCGGTGCAGACCGTGGACCCGCTGTACGCGGGCCTGATGGCGAACGTCACCGCGTACGAGGATCTGGCCCTGGACGCGGCCCTGCGCGGCGGCCGGGACCGGGTGTTCCGCGCACTGCTCTCGCATCCCCTGATCGGGCAGTACGCGTACGCCGAGGCCCTCACCGACCGGCTGATCGCACACAACCGGGAGCACCTCGCGTGGGCGTGACCGACAGCGTGCGCGACGGCACCGGGCCGGCCGGGCGCGGGAGCGTGCTCGCCGTCGACGCGGGCAACAGCAAGACCGACGTCGCCGTGGTCGCGCCGAACGGGGAGGTGCTGGGCGCGGCACGCGGTGGCGGGTTCCGGCCGCCGGCCGTGGGCGTGGGCTTCGCGGTCGACGGACTCGCGGAGGTGGTGGGGCGGGCCTTCGCCGAGGCCGGGGTCGGCTCGGTCGACCATGTCTCGGCGTGTCTGGCCAACGCGGACTTCCCCGTCGAGGAGGAACGGCTCGCGGCGGCGCTGGGCACGCGCGCGTGGGGCGCGACCGTCGAGGTCCGCAACGACACCTTCGCCATCCTGCGCGCCGGCGTGGCCGAGCCGCGAGGTGTGGCCGTGGTGTGCGGTGCCGGCGTGAACTGCGTCGGCATGCGCCCCGACGGCCGCACCGCCCGCTTCCCGGCGCTCGGCCGTCTCTCCGGCGACTGGGGCGGTGGCTGGGGCCTCGCCGAGGAGGCGATGTGGCACGCGGCCCGCGCGGAGGACGGCCGGGGCGGTCCCACGGCCCTGGCCGCCGCGCTGCCCGCGCACTTCGGCCTGGACACCGTGTACGCCCTGATCGAGGCCCTGCATCTGGAGCACATCCCGGCCGCCCGCCGCCACGAGCTGACCCCGGTCCTCTTCGCCACGGCGGCCGCGGGCGACCCGGTGGCCCGCTCGCTGGTGGACCGCATGGCCGAGGAGGTGGTGGCCATGGCGACGGTGGCCCTGACCCGCCTGGACCTCCTCGGGGAGGAGACCCCCGTCCTCCTCGGCGGCGGTGTCCTCGCCGCCCGGCACCCCCTGCTCGACGGCCGGGTCCGCGAGGCACTGGCGGTCGCCGCGCCCAAGGCCGTCCCCCGGGTGGTCACGGCCGCCCCGGTGCTGGGCGCGGCGCTGCTCGGGCTGGACCGCGTGGGCGCGCCGAGGACCGTGCACGCGCGCGTGCGGGCGCACTACGAAGGAGGGTGACCCGGCGGCCCGCGCCACCCCCGCCCCTCCTCCTCGAACGCGTTCGACCCCCAGGGAACCGAACCCGGCCGAACCGCGTATTCATGGGCGGGGGGCGGTGCGGGAAGCCTTGTGCTGCGCCGGAATTCGACAGGCACGGCACGTACGGACACGATCGGGGAACAAGATCGAGTCAAGGTCTGTGCGTGGTCACTCCCGGCGGCGATACTTGCGGCCGTGCACCTCTGTCCGTGGGAGCGGGCGGGCGTGACGGACGGATGACCAGGGGGAGGTCAGGTGACATTCACTCCGGAGGGCAGCGCGGCTCGTACGGCACCACCCGCGGGGCCGGGCCCGGTCGTGCCGTCCCAGGCCTCGCACCCGCCGAGGCCCCCGGTGCCGTCCCCGGACCCCGACGGCGGCCCGCCCCGCAGGACCGCGTTCGCCGAGGGCGTCGATCTGCTGCGCGCCGCCGCGACGACCGAGCCGGGCCGGCTGCGCATCATCGGCGCCCTGCTCGCCCTCCTGGTCGTCGCGTTCGGCTCCGTCACCGCCTGGCAGATGAACGACCGCTCGGCCGCGGCCGACGACGTGCTCCACGGCAGCCAGCCTCTCAGCTCGGCGGCAGCGGAGATCTACAGTTCCCTGGCCGCCGCCAACACGGCGGCCTCCAGCGGGTTCCTCGCGGGCGGCCAGGAGACCGAGGAGTCGCGCAAGGACTACGAGCGGGAGATGCGGGAGGCGGCGAAGCAACTGGCCCTCGCCGCGACCGCGTCGGAGGCCGGCTCGGACTCCGAGGAACGCATCGCCAAGCTGAACGCCCTGCTGCCCGAGTACAAGGGCCTGGTCGAGCGGGCCCGCGCCAACAACCGCCTGGGCTACCCGCTGGGCGGCGCCTATCTGCGCTACGCGAACGACAAGATGCAGGGCATGCTCGGCGAGGCGCGGAGCATCTACGACAACGAGAACGAGCGGCTCCGCGACGACTACGAGGACGCCACCGCGTACCCGTGGGCCGCGATCGGTCTCGGGGTGCTCGCCATCGGCGGCCTCGTCTGGGCCCAGCGTCGTAACTACCGGCGGACCAACAGGGTGTTGAACCACGGTCTCGTGGCGGCGACGGCCGCGTCGGCCGTCGTCCTGCTGTGGCTGGCCGGCGGTCACACCCTCGCCCGCTCGGGGCTCAACGACTCCTACGACAACGGCGTGCGGTCCCTGACCGTGCTGAACGACGCGCGGATCGCCTCCCTCACCGCGCGTGGCAACGAGAACCTGACCCTGATCAGCCGGGGCGCGGAGACCACCGAGAACGCCAAGGGCAAGAGCGTGGACAAGTTCGACTACGCGTTCGAGACCAGCATGGCGACGCTCAAGAAGCAGCTGGCCGCCGCCGAGCGGATCGCCGACGACGCGGGCGGCGAGAAGCCGCTGAAGGCCGCCGGCGCCGGTATGGAGGAGTGGAAGAAGCGGCACGGGAACGCTCGCGAGGCCGACAACGGGGGCGAGTACCAGTGCGCTCTCGCCCAGGTGATCGGTGGCACGTCGCCCCCCGGCTGCGAGAACGGCGACAAGCCGACCGGCGAGTGCTTCGACGAGGTCGACAAGAATCTGGGCATCGCCAGCGCGTACGAGGCGAAGGAGTTCGAGCGGGCTGCCCAGGACGGCCGCGACGCGATGCTCGGACTCCCCGTGGGTGCCGCGGTGCTGGCCGTGCTGGGCGCGGCGGGCGCGGTGCTCGGCATCGGGCGCCGGCTTTCGGAGTACCGGTGACGGCGGCGGGAGGAGGCGCGGTGGAAGGGGTCGCGATGAACGCGGTACGACGCCTGCGGGCCGGTCTCAGGGGCTGGGGCGGGGTGGGCGCGATGGCGGTCCTCTGCGCACTGGCCGTGGTCTTCGCCCTGGTGCTGCCGGTGAGCGGGACACGCGACGGCGTCACGAGCACCGGGGGCCAGGGGGTCGCCCGGGGGACGCAGGCGCGGGCGGACGACTGCGAGAAGAAGAACGACCCGCAGAACCGGAGTCTTGGGCCCTCCTCGGACGAGTCCGGAAAGACGATTCAGCGGATCAAGAACAACGGCTTCATCACCGTCGGCGTCGACCAGAACAGCTACCGCTGGGGCTACCGCGATCCGAACGGCAAGAACGACGAGGCCCAGCTGGAGGGCTTCGACATCGACATCGTGCACAGGATCGCCGAAGAGATACTCGACGACCCGACGAAGGTGCGCTTCAAGGCGATCCCCACCAGTCGGCGCATCCCCGCGCTCCAGGACGGGGAGGTCGACATGGTGGTCCGCACGATGACGATCAGCTGCGAGCGCATGAAGGATGTGGCCTTCTCGCAGCCGTACTTCAGGACGGGACAGCAGGTCCTGGCGCCCAAGTCCTCGACGATCAAGGGCTACGACAAGACGCTGGCGGACAAGAGGATCTGCACGGCGGCCACTTCCACGGCCCTGTCCGCCCTCACCGCCGGCAAGGAGTCGGGCGAGGTGCCCGCCACCACCGACATCTCCCTGCAGGTCCCCAACCAACTCGACTGCCTGGTGCGGCTCCAGCTCGGTCAGGTCGACGCCGTGGTCACCGACGGCGCCCTCGCCGCGAGCCAGGCGGCGCAGGACCCGACGGTCGATCTGAAGGGTGAGCCGTTCACCACCGAGTACTACGGCGTGGCGATGAACCTGGAGGCGGACGATCTGGTACGCCGGGTCAACCAGGTGCTGGTGGACTATCTCAAGGACGGCTGGCAGGACTCGTACTCCACCTGGCTGTCCGCCACGATGGGCGGGAACGCGGAGCAGTCCCGTCCGCCCTCCCCCCAGCGGTACCGGGACTGACACGGCGGGACCGAGTGACGAGGACCGCATTCAACTGAGGGACACCGACAGCAGCGAGAGGTGATCGATGGGCGTCGCGGGATCCACCGGGCCGGTGATGGACCGGGACGAGGTGGACCGTGCGCTCGCGCGGCTCGGCGCGGAGCACGAGGCCATCGAGACCTCGCTGCTCGCCCTGCAGGACCACGCGGGCCGCAGGCTGCTCGAAGGCGCCGCGCTGACCGGTGTCACCAAGGAGCGCTGGACGGCCGCGGACGCGTCGATCACGCTGCTGTGGGCGTACTTCGACGCGTACTCGGACGCGCTGCGCTCCGCCCGGGAGATCCGCTCGCGGCGCCGCTGGTCGAGCCGTGAGGACCTGGTGGAGCTGACCGAACTGCTGCGCGGCGAGGCGGTGACGGTCGCCGGCAGCGCCACCGCGATGGCCAACGCGCCGACGCTCCAGGGCACGAGCCGGCTCAGCGAGCAGTTCTCGCTGGTCACCCTCGTGGACCGGATGAACGATCTGTACGCGTCCTCGCTCGACATGGTCGTGGCCGCCGACGCGGTGTGGTCCGCGCTGCCCGCCCGGATCGATCTGCTGGCCGCCGAGCTCCAGCGCACCCGCCGGCTCGCGCACTCCGTCGGGGTACGCCCCGGTGAGCATCCGGCGGGCGACGACCTGGAGCGGATCACCCGCAATCTGACCCGGCTCCGGGAGCAGGTCGTCTCCGACCCGCTGGCCTTCTGGGTCCCCTCGCCGGGCAGTTCGGCGCCCGGCGGCGGCCGCCCGGACATCACGACGTACGACCGCGAGGCGCGGGCCCTGGACGACGTCCGGCGGGAGATCGACGCCGTGCTGACGGTCCGGCAGGACGCGGAGTCGCGGCTGGTGAAGCTGCGGGACGTGCTGAGCCGCGCGGACCGTACGCTCGCCGAGGCGCGCAGCGCGCGCGGTGAGGTGCTGGCGAAGATCGCCGCGACCGAGGTGCCCGTGGTGAGCGGCCCGCCGACGGTGCTGCAGGAGCAGTTGGCGATGGCGGCCGAGTACCGCAGACACGCGCAGTGGCACCGGCTGTCGCCGCTGCTGGAGTCCCTGGAGCAGAAGGCGGACGACGAACTGCTGCGGGCCCGCGAGTCGTTGACGGCGGTCACCGCGCCGCTGGCGGTCCGCGCCGAGCTGCGCGGCCGGCTCGACGCGTACAAGGCGAAGGTCGCCCGGCACGGCTTCGCGGAGGACGCGCTGCTGGTCGAGCGGTACGACGCGGCGCGGCGCATGCTGTGGAGCGCCCCCTGCGACCTGCGGGTGGCCGAGACGGCGGTGCTGCGCTACCAGCACGCGGCCGCCGAGGTGCTGAGCCAGTCGGTGCCGGCGCAGCGGGCGCCCCAGGACCGGAGGGAGGAGGAATCGTGAGTCAGACGGAGGAGAGCCCGGCGGGCGAGGTCCCCGCGGGACAGGACCCGGCGGGCGAAGAGGCTCCGCAGCGGTCGTGCCAGCGGCCCGGCTGCTCGGGATCGTACGAGGACATGGGCGGCGGTGAGCTGTACTGCGACACGTGCGGGCTGGCCCCGGTCGTGTCCGCGAGCGGCATGGTCAACTCCCCGCCCACCGGCATCACCGGGGGCGGCAGGGGTTCGCGCGGCTCCGGTTCCAGCAGTGCGCGCTCCTCGCGCACCTCCGCGCGCTCCTCGCAGTCCCGGCGCTCGGTGTCCGGGCGGCTCTCGCGCGCCCTGTCGGGCAGCACCACGGGCCGCTCGGTGTCGGTGCGCAGCTCCGGCAAGACCGCCGGCTCCTCGGGCCGGGCCCGGCTCGGCGTCGGCCTCGTCCAGGTCCCGGACGTACCGCGCCCGGACCCGCGTTCGATGGTCCTGGAGACCGCCGAGGTGCCCGAGCGGAAGCGGTTCTGCTCGCGCTCCGACTGCGGGGCGCCGGTCGGCCGGGCGCGCGGTGAGCGGCCGGGGCGCACGGAGGGCTTCTGCACCAAGTGCGGCCACCCGTACTCGTTCGTGCCGAAACTGCACTCGGGCGACATCGTGCGCGGCCAGTACGAGGTCGTGGGCTGTCTCGCGCACGGCGGTCTGGGCTGGATCTACCTCGCCATCGACCGCGCGGTGTCGGACCGCTGGGTCGTGCTGAAGGGCCTGCTCGACACCGGCGACCAGGACGCGATGGCCGCCGCGATCTCCGAACGCCGCTTCCTCGCCGAGATCGAGCACTCCAACATCGTCCGCATCTACAACTTCGTCGAGCACCTCGACCAGCGCACCGGTTCGCTGGACGGGTACATCGTCATGGAGTACGTCGGCGGCAAGTCCCTCAAGGAGATAGCCAACGACCGTCGCACGGCGGACGGGCGCCGAGACCCACTGCCGGTCGAGCAGGCGTGCGCGTACGGCATCGAGGCCCTGGAGGCGCTCGGTCACCTCCACAGCCGCAACCTGCTGTACTGCGACTTCAAGGTCGACAACGCGATCCAGACCGAGGACCAGCTCAAGCTGATCGACATGGGCGCGGTGCGCAGGATGGACGACGACGAGTCGGCCATCTACGGCACGGTCGGCTACCAGGCGCCCGAGGTCGCCGACGTGGGCCCGTCGGTGGCCTCCGACCTGTACACGGTCGCCCGGACGCTCGCGGTCCTCACCTTCGACTTCCAGGGCTACACGAACGTTTTCGTGGACTCCCTGCCCGATCCCGACAACATCGAGGTCTTCCGCCAGTACGAGTCCTTCTACCGGCTGCTGGTCCGGGCCACCGACCCCGACCCGGCGCGTCGCTTCGCCTCCGCGCAGGAGATGGCGGAGCAGCTGACGGGCGTGCTGCGGGAGGTCGTCTCCCTCCAGACGGGCCGGGCCCGCCCCGCCCTGTCGACGATCTTCGGCCCCGAGGTGCGGGTCACGGACACGGAACTGTTCGCGAAGCTCGACGGGGACGTGTCCCGGCTCGGGAGGCGCCGTGACAAGGCGACCACGAGGAACGCAAGTTCGCCTTCCGTCCCGCCCGCTCCGCTGACCGCCGGTGCCGCCGTCCCCGCCCGGCTCACCCGGGCGCTCGACACCGCCGCCGCGGCCCTGGCGCTGCCGGTCCCCCGGGTCGACGCCGGGGACCCGAACGCCGGGTTCCTGGCGGGGCTCATGACCTCCGCGCCGACCGAACTGATCACGGCGCTGCACGCGGCCCCCAGCGGCTCGCTGGAGCTGCGGCTGCGCGAGCTGCGGGCCCGGCTGGAGATGGGCGAGTTCACCATCGCGCTGGCCACTCTGGACGCCCTGGAGCGGGACCACCCCGACGACTGGCGGGTGGTCTGGTACCGGGGCGTGGCCGCGCTCGCCACCGGCGACCACGAGAACGCCGCGCTGTCCTTCGACGCGATCTACGACGCCTTCCCCGGCGAGCCGGCCCCCAAGCTGGCCCTCGGCCTGTGCGCCGAGGTGCTGGGGCAGCTGGACAACGCCGCCGAGTACTACCGCCTGGTGTGGACGACCGACCCCAGCTTCGTCAGCAGCGCGTTCGGGCTCGCCCGGGTGCGGCTGACCGCCGGGGACCGGCGGAACGCCGTCCACACCCTGGAGTCCGTGCCGGAGGCGTCCATCCACTACACCGCCGCCCGGGTCGCCGCCGTACGGGCGCGGCTCAGACATCGCCCGGAGGCGACGCTCGGAGCCATGTCGGCGCCGCCCCCTGCCGGGGCCGCCGGGAACACCGAGACCGCGCCGGACGTTCCGTTCCTGGACGACCTGATCGCGGCCGCCGGGCAGATCGAGGCGCTCGGCGGGTACGGTCTGGACGCGGTGCGCCGCGAGCAGTTGTCCACAGAGGTCCTTGGCTGCGCCCTGGACTGGGTACTCTCCGGGAGCCAGGGTGCCGCGCCCCCGGCCGGTGAGCGGGTGCTGCTCGGCAGCGCGCTGGACGAGCGCGGCCTCCGCTTCGGACTGGAGCGGTCGTACCGCACTTTGGCCCGGCTCGCCCCAGGCGGCGAGGAGAGGATCGACCTGGTGGAACGTGCCAATCGTTACCGCCCCCGGACGTGGGTGTAGTTGATGTCGCAGATGCCCCAGCCGACCGCGCTGACGAAGTGCCCGATCTGCGAGTGGCCGCTCGCATCGGACGACCGCTTCTGCGGTGCGTGCGGCCATGACCTCTCGGCGGTGCCCGCGCCGCCGGAGGACCATCCCACCCTCACCATGAACGGGACGGCCGGCGACGTGCCCGACGCGGCCTCGTCCGTGGACTGGCCGCTCGCCTCCCCGCCCAGCTCGGACACCCCTGCGCCGGTGGTCCGCCCCACCGACATCCCGGGCACCGACTCCGGCGGCGGCGAACTGCCCGGTGCGGGGCGGGGCGTACGGTTCGACCGGCCCCGCGAACCCGACGAGTACCCGCTGGCCGCGCCCCAGCCGCCGGATCCGCGCACCGGCGACCTCGCCACCCCGCCGGCCGGTACGAAGGTGTGCGTGGCCTGCCGCGCGGGCCATGTCGACCGGGACGGCTACTGCGAGAACTGCGGGCACGCGCAGCCGCGCGAACGCGACCACATGGAACTGGAGCTGGGCGCGGTCGCCGCGGTCAGCGACCGGGGTCTGCGCCACCACCGCAACGAGGACTCGTTCGCGATCTCCTCGACCGCCCTGCCCGACGGCTCCCCCGCGGTCGTCGCGATCGTCTGCGACGGCGTGTCCTCCGCGACCCGCCCCGACGACGCCTCGCTCGCCGCGGCCCGCGCCGCCAACGAGACGGTGCTGGAGTCGCTGCCGCGCGGCACCCACCCGCAGCAGGCGATGCACGACGCGATCGTCGCCGCCGCGAGCGCCGTCAACGCCCTGGCGGAGGAGCCGGAGACGGCCCAGGAGCACGCCCCGCACCAGAACGCCCCGGCGTGCACCATCGTCGGCTCCGTGATCACCCCGACCCTGCTCGTCGTCGGCTGGGTCGGCGACAGCCGCGCCTACTGGGTCCCGGTGGACCGCAGCGCGCCCCCGGCCCGGCTCACCGAGGACGACTCGTGGGCGGCGCAGATGGTGTCCGCGGGACTGATGAACGAGGCCGAGGCGTACGCCGACGAGCGCGCCCACGCGATCACCGGCTGGCTCGGCGCGGACGCGTACGAACTGGAGCCGCACACCGCTTCCTTCAAACCGGACCGGCCGGGTGTAGTGGTGGTGTGCACCGACGGACTGTGGAACTACGCGGAGGCCGCCGAGGAGATGGCCGAGGCCGTGCCCCTGGACGCGGCCGAGCGGCCGTTGCACTGCGCGCAGGTGCTGGTCGGCCGGGCTCTCGACGGCGGTGGCCACGACAACGTAACAGTGGCCGTCCTGCCGTTCCCTGCCCCGCCTCAGGGGGCAGGATCGGCCTGAGGGTGCTCGCGGGCCGGATGTTCGCGGGCGCCTCGGCGGCCGGACGGGAAAGGGCCGACGGACCGGAGGGGACCGGTCCGGGACAGGCACGCACAGTCATCACCCCACGGGGTGTGGGGCCAAAAGTGGTGCTGCTAGGGGGATCAGAGTAGGCATGGCCAAATTCTCGAAGTCGAACGTGCCGCAGTTCTCGGTCGAGGTGTACCAGAACGAGTACCTGCCCGAGGGCGGCCGTGAGGTCAACGCCATCGTGACGGTCAGCGCGACCGGCGGCGGCACCATCGGCAGCGCGGTCGCCGCGCCGCACCTGTACTCGCCCGGCCAGGGCCCGTCCGCCGCCGTGGCGCTCATGGTCGACTGTTCGGGGTCGATGGACTACCCGCCGACCAAGATGCGCAACGCGAGGGACGCCACCGCCGCCGCGATCGACACCCTGCGCGACGGCGTCCACTTCGCGGTGATCGACGGCACCCATGTGGCCCGGGAGGTCTATCCCGGCGGCGGCCGGCTCGCGGTCGCCGACTCCGCCACCCGGGACCAGGCCAAGCAGGCCCTGCGCCGGCTCAGCGCGGGCGGCGGCACCGCCATCGGCACCTGGCTGAAGCTCGCGGACCGGCTGCTCGCCTCCGCGGACGTCGCCATCCGCCACGGCATCCTGCTGACCGACGGCCGCAACGAGCACGAGTCGCCCGAGGATCTCAAGGCCGCGCTGGACGCCTGTTCCGGGCGGTTCACGTGTGACGCGCGTGGAGTGGGCACCGACTGGGAGGTCAGGGAGGTCACCCAGATCGCCTCCGCGCTCCTCGGCACCGCCGACATCGTCGCCGACCCCGCCGCCCTCTCCGCCGACTTCACGCAGATGATGGAGACGGCCATGGGCAAGGAGGTCGCGGACGTCGCCCTGCGGCTGTGGGCCCCGGTGGGCACCCAGATCAAGTTCGTGAAGCAAGTGGCGCCCACCGTCGTGGAGTTGACCGACCGCCGCACCGAGGCCGGGCCGCGCGCCGGCGACTACCCGACCGGTTCGTGGGGGGACGAGTCCCGCGACTACCACGTGTGCGTCGAGGTCCCGGCCGCGTCCCTCGGCCAGGAGATGCTGGCCGCCCGCGTCTCCCTGGTCATCCCCCAGCCCGACGGAGGAACCGCGCAGAACCTCGGCGCCCAGGGTCTGGTGAAGGCCGTGTGGACCGACGACATGGTCGCGTCCACCTCGATCAACCCCCAGGTCGCCCACTACACAGGCCAGGCCGAACTGGCTCAGGTCATCCAACAAGGGCTGGACGCTCGCAAATCCGGCGATTTCGACGGAGCGACGGCCAAGCTGGGACGGGCCGTACAGCTCGCCAGCGCGTCGGGGAACGCTGATACTGCGAAACTGCTTGCGAAGGTGGTGGACGTGGTCGACGCGGCGACAGGTACTGTGCGACTGAAGGCGAAGGTCACGGAGGCCGACGAGATGACTCTCGAAACGCGGTCGACAAAGACTGTTCGTGTAAAGAAGTAGGTAGAAACAACCCGAAGCATCGCCGCGCGTCAGCCTGGCTTCCCCACCGGGAATCCGGACAGAACCGGCCACACCGGCCCGTCGTGGCCACAGGAACCGGCCGCGAGGTCGGAAAGGAGAGGGGGAAGCGCCGACATGCCGACCTGCCCGAACGGACACCAGTCGGGTTCCGACGACTGGTGCGAGGTCTGCGGTCACCGTATGGCCGGTGCCGTACCCCCGCCGCCACCACCGCCGCCCCCGGGCGCCGGTTACGGATACCCGCCGCCCGGCTCCCCTCCGCCGCCTCCGGGCGCGGGCGGTCCCGGCGGTCCGGGCCCCGGGGGCCCTGGGGGTCCCGGTGGACGCCCGCACCTCGCCGCCCAGCCGGAACTCTGCCCGCAGTGCCGCACGCCCCGCGAGGGCGGCGCGCCCTTCTGCGAGGAGTGCCGGTGGAACTTCCTGACCAACACCGCGACGACGTACACCCCGGCCGCGCCCCGGCCGTCGGCACCCGGCGCGGGTCCGGGCGGTCCCGGCCCCGGCCCTGGTCCCGGTCAGGGCCCCGGAGGCGGTCCCGGCGGCCCCGGTCAGGGCCCCGGAGGCGGTCAGGGCCCCGGCGGGAACCCGGCGCTCCGGTTCCAGCAGCAGCAACCGCCTCCGCCGTCCTACGGCGGCGGTGACGGGTACGACTACCAGAGTTCCCGCCCCTCGCAGATGAACCGCCCCGCCGAGCCGATCCCGCCGGGACCCCAGTTCGGCGGCGATCCGTCCGGTCCGGGCGGACCCGGCGGCCAGGGCGGAAACGGTGGGTACGGCGGGCCCGGTGGGCCTGGTGGCCCCGGCGGCCCCGGCCGTCAGGGTGGTCCCGGTGGACCTGGTGGCCCGTCGGGGCCGGGGGGTTCCTCCGGGTTCGGTGGCGGGCCCGGAGGGCAGCCCGGCCAGCCCGGTCCGGGGCAGTCGGGTCGGCCCGGCCAGCCCGGTCCGTCCGCGTTCGGCCAGGATCCCTCACGACCTGGGTCTTCGGGCTTCGGCGGCGATCCCTCACGCCCCGGCCCCTCGGGCTTCGGCGGCGATCCCTCACGACCGGTTCCGCCTCCGCCCGGCCCTACGCCGGGTGGACCTGGCGGGCCCGGCGGCCACGGCTTCCCCGGTGGTCAGGGTCCCGGTGGTCAGGGTCCCGACGGTCGGGGCCCCGGCGGGGGCCAGCAGGCGTTCCAGCAGGCGGGGACGTCGGCCCCGCCCGCCTTCCCGCAGGAGACCCGCCGACCGCAGCCCGGCGGCCCCGGCCAGGGCCCCGGTGGTGGCCCCGGCTTCGGTGCCGACGACGACTGGGTGATCTCCCCGCCGTCGACCGGCCCCGGTGGACACGGTGGGCCCGCCGGTCCCGGTGGACCCGGTGGACCCGGGGGTGCGGGCGGCCGCCCCGGCGGCTACGGCTACCCGCAGCCCGGTGCCACCCAGGCCCCTCCCGGCCCCGCGTACCAGCAGGCGCCGACGTCCTGGAGCGCCACCATCGGCCCGGACCGCGACTACTTCATGGCGATGATGCAGCGCTCGGGCCCCGAGGCGGCGGGCCTGAACCTGCCCGCCTACTCCCCGGAGCAGCGGCGCGCCCTCACCGGCAACCAGATCACCATCGGGCGCCGCCGCCACTCCACCGGTGACGTCCCCGACATCGATCTGTCGGTGCCGCCGGAGGACCCGGGCGTCTCCCACCAGCACGCGGTGCTGGTGCAGCAGCCGGACGGCGGCTGGGCCGTGGTCGACCAGAACTCCACCAACGGAACCACCGTCAACGGTTCCGAGGAGCCCATCCAGCCGTTCGTCCCGATCCCCCTCCAGGACGGGGACCGGGTACACGTGGGCGCGTGGACGACGATCACCATCCGCCGGGGCTGACCCGCCCCACCAGCAAGAGATCAGGGCCGGCCGAGCGACTTCGGCCGGCCCTGGACCTTTCTCGGGCGCCGGATCGAGCCGCGGGCCGCGTCCTCAGTCCGGGAGCGGCCAGGCGTACGGCCCTTCCGGGTCGTCCAGCCAGGCCCACGCGTGGTCGCCGCGGACCGTGATGCCATAGCGCTCGCGCGAGGGCATGCCCTCGCGCTGCCACAGGGCGAGCGCCTCGTGCGGGTCGAGGCTGCCCGCCGTCAGGGCGAGCAGGAACCGGAACAGCTCGTCATCCCTGGCGCGGCTCGGCAGCCCGCCGAGGTGCGGATGCATCGCCTCCGGCTCACTGCCCCCACGCAGCGGTACGAAGTACGCCGACGTGTGCAGGAAGCGCCCCTCGGCCTGCTCCGCGTCCGCGACCCGCAGCCTCACCAGCCCCGTGGCCAGCGGTGTCAGGATGCGCGCGCCGGGGGTGCACTGGGCGAGCCAGGCGCGCGGGATCGAGGGCAGGGTGCAGGTCGCGATGATCCGGTCGTACGGCGCCCGCTCGGGTACCCCGCGCGCCCCGTCCGCGGTGACGACGGTCGGGTGGTAGCCGGCGTCGTCCAGATGTCTGCGCGCCGCCTCGGTGATGTCCGCGTCCAGATCGACGGTCGTGACGAGGTCGTCCCCCAGCCGGTGCGCGAGCAGTGCGGCGTTGTACCCGGTGCCGGCACCGATCTCCAGCACCCGGTCGCCGTCCTCCACCTCCAGCTCGGCGAGCATCTTCGCCATCAGCGAGGGCTGACTGCTGGAGGAGATCAGCCGCCCGTCGCGCAGCCGCGTGGCGAGCGGGGCGTCGGCGTACGCGCCGCGCACCCAGCGCTCACGCCGCCGCGGGTCGCGCTCCTCGCCCCACAGCCGCTCGAAGCCGCCCCTGCCACTCACGTAGTAGTAGGGCACGAACAGGTGCCGGGGGACACTCTCGAAGGCCTTGCGCCACACCGGGTCGGCGTCCCACGCCCCACTGGCCTCGATCTCGCGCACCAGCGCCGACCGGGCCTCGGCGGCGAGACGCTCCAGGTCGTGGTCCACAGCACGCGTGCCCATACCTCTACTGTGGGGCCGGACGCCCCCGCAGGCGAGTACCACGCCGTACCGGTCCGGAATCGACCGGTCCGTGCACCCGGTCCGCCGTGGGACGGTCCTAAGCCTCGAGTCCTCCTCCCAGGCGTCTGAGACCATGGGTGACGTGAACGAGATTCGGCGCGGCACGGTGCAGGAGCAGACCTTCTACGAGCAGGTCGGTGGCGAGGAGACCTTCCGGCGCCTGGTGCGCCGCTTTTACGAGGGCGTCGCCGAGGATCCGATCCTGCGCCCCATGTACCCCGAGGAGGACCTGGGCCCGGCCGAGGACCGCTTCGCCCTCTTCCTGATCCAGTACTGGGGCGGCCCCACCACGTACAGCGAGAACCGCGGGCACCCCCGGCTGCGCATGCGTCACGCCCCCTTCACCGTCGACCGCGCCGCCCACGACGCCTGGCTCAAGCACATGCGCGACGCCGTCGAGGAGCTGTCGCTCTCCGAGGAGCACGAGCGCATCCTGTGGAACTACCTGACGTACGCCGCCGCCTCGATGGTGAACGCCCCGGGCTGAGCCGGCCGCGCTGGCGCGGGGTCAGCGGACGCTGACGTCGAACGCCCCGAGTCCCGCCCTGCGCACGGCGATGGACCCGTAGGGGGTGCGCAGCCGCAGCCACGCGCCCGACGAGAACAGTCCCGGCGTCGCCTGCTCGGGCGCGCCGGGCGTCGTCCGAGCGGTGCGCAGGAAGCCGAGCGACTGGGCCGCGTGCACGGCACGCACCGGCAGGGGGGTGTCCCCGACCGTCCGGGACCAGATCTCCCGCCCGATCCGGTCGAGTTCGGCCCGTGTACGCCGCTCGGGCGCCAGTTCCTCGGTGCGGGAGCGGAATTCGCGTACGGCCGTGGAGACCATCGCCCGCAACGCGTCCGGCGCGGGCAGCCCCGCCTCCGGCCGCCAGCCGCCACGCGGGGGGAGCACCCCGGCCCACGGAGGCCCGGTCACCGCCTCCGGGACGACCGCCGTGCCCGCGGACTCGTCGACGGACTCCAGGAGTTCACCGGCCGACACGGTCACGTCGAGCGTGACAAGAAGCCCGTTCTCGTAGGGCTTGGCCAGGCGCGCGGAGCGGATGGCCAGGACCTCGAAGGACGGAGGCCGGCCGAAGACGGCCAGCGCGGTGCCGGCCGCCTGGAGGCGCACCGCGGCCCCACGGTCGTAGTGGAGCAGCCGGGAGAGGAAGGCCGCGAGATCCGCCGCCTCCCCCTCGTCGGCGAGGTGGAGCGCCGTCATGCGGCGACGGCCCTCTCCTCGTCGTCCCTGTACTCCTCCAGGAACGCGCGTTCCTCGGCGGTGATCCGGCGGGGCCGCTGGGTCGCGAAGTCGAACGGCACTATCACCGTCGAGGCCCGGACGTAGACCTGCTCGGGGTCCTTGACCTCGTAGGTGATCGTGAACGACGCCGCTCGTATCTCCGTGATCCACAGCTCGATGTCCACCGGCCTGTGCCGGTGCACGAGCTGTCGCTTGTAGTCGATCTCGTGGCGCGCCACCACGGACCCCTGCTTGAAGTCCTTCTCCGGGCGGAACAGGAAGTCGATACGGGCTTCCTCCAGGTAGCGGAGGAAGACCACGTTGTTGACGTGGCCGTACGCGTCCATGTCCGCCCAGCGCAGTGGGCAGCGGTAGATGTGCCGCAAGATCGATCAGCCCCGGGTCAGCTTCTTGTAGGTGGCGCGGTGCGGACGGGTGGCATCGGCGCCGAGCCGCTCGATCTTGTTCTTCTCGTACGACTCGAAGTTGCCCTCGAACCAGAACCACTTGGACTCGCCCTCGTAGGCGAGGATGTGCGTCGCCACCCGGTCCAGGAACCAGCGGTCGTGGGAGATGACCACCGCGGCGCCCGGGAACTCCAGGAGCGCGTTCTCCAGCGACGACAGGGTCTCGACGTCGAGGTCGTTGGTCGGCTCGTCGAGGAGGAGCAGGTTGCCGCCGAGCTTGAGGGTGAGCGCCAGGTTGAGGCGGTTGCGCTCACCGCCGGAGAGGACCCCGGCCGGCTTCTGCTGGTCCGGGCCCTTGAAGCCGAACGCGGAGACGTAGGCGCGGGAGGGCATCTCGACCTGGCCGACGTTGATGTAGTCCAGCTCGTCGGAGACGACGGCCCACAGCGTCTTCTTGGGGTCGATGTTCTCGCGGCTCTGGTCGACGTAGGAGATCTTGACGGTCTCGCCGACCTTGATCGAACCGGAGTCGGGCTCCTCCAGACCCTGGATCATCTTGAAGAGGGTCGTCTTGCCGGCGCCGTTCGGGCCGATGACGCCCACGATGCCGTTGCGCGGCAGCGTGAAGGAGAGGTTGTCGATCAGGACCTTGTCGCCGAAGGCCTTGCTGAGGTTGTCGACCTCGACGACGACACTGCCCAGGCGCGGGCCCGGCGGGATCTGGATCTCCTCGAAGTCCAGCTTCCGCATCTTGTCGGCCTCGGCCGCCATCTCCTCGTAACGGGCGAGACGGGCCTTGGACTTGGCCTGGCGGCCCTTGGCGTTGGAGCGGACCCACTCCAGTTCTTCCTTGAGCCGCTTGGCGCGCTTGGCGTCCTTCTGGCCCTCTACCTTCAGACGGGTCTGCTTGGTCTCCAGGTAGGTGGAGTAGTTGCCCTCGTAGCCGATCGCGCGGCCGCGGTCCAGCTCCAGGATCCAGCCCGCGACGTTGTCGAGGAAGTACCGGTCGTGGGTGACGGCGACGACGGTGCCGGGGTACTTCGCGAGGTGCTGCTCCAGCCACTGCACGGACTCGGCGTCCAGGTGGTTGGTGGGCTCGTCGAGGAGCAGCAGGTCGGGGGCTTCGAGGAGCAGCTTGCACAGCGCGACGCGGCGGCGCTCACCACCGGAGAGGTTGGTGACGGGCCAGTCGCCGGGCGGGCAGCCCAGCGCGTCCATGGCCTGCTCCAGCTGGGTGTCCAGGTCCCAGGCGTTGGCGTGGTCCAGGTCCTCCTGGAGCTTGCCCATCTCGTCCAGGAGCGCGTCCGAGTAGTCGGTCGCCATGAGCTCCGCGACCTCGTTGAAGCGGTGGAGCTTGCCCATGATCTCGGCGGCGCCGTCCTGCACGTTCTGCAGGACCGTCTTCGACTCGTCCAGCGGCGGCTCCTGCAGGAGCATGCCGACGGTGTAGCCGGGCGACAGGAACGCGTCACCGTTGGAGGGCTGCTCGAGACCCGCCATGATCTTGAGAACGGTGGACTTACCGGCACCGTTCGGACCGACCACACCGATCTTCGCGCCGGGCAGGAAGCTCAGCGTGACGTCGTCAAGGATCACCTTGTCGCCGTGCGCCTTGCGTGTCTTGCGCATCGTGTAGATGTACTCAGCCAAGAGAAACCGTCCGGCAACTTGAAATCTGGCAGTGGGCAGTACCACCCATCTTGCCGCACGGCCAGCCCTCGACGGAAACCGGATGGTGAAGCCCCCCGGACGAACGACGCGGCCCCGGTGCCTCGGGGGCGTAACGAGGCCACATCGCACGCGTGCGTGATCGCGCGGTCACTCACTGTTGAGTTGCCAAGGAGCGCTTCCTCTCCGGGGTTCGTTCAGGTGTTTGCTCAGGGGTTCCGCTCACTGGCTCCGCCACGGGCGCCGCTCACGGGTTCAGCTCAGGGATTCCGCTCACGGGTTCAGCTCAGGGATTCCGCTTGCGGAGGAGGATCATCGCCGCGCCGCCGATCACGACCAGTCCGATGGCGAGGCCCCCGATCACCGGGGTGGCGCCGGAGCTGCCGGTCTCGGCGAGGTCGGTGGCGGTGTCGGCGGCCTCGCCGCCGCCCACCGTCGCCGGGCTCGGCTCGCTCAGCGTCTGGACCGACTCCCCGTCCGCGCCGGCCGCGGTCTCCGTCCGGCAGTCCAGCACGCCACGGAACTGCTTCGCGACGCCGTTCGGCCCCTCGATCGTGAAGTCGTACGCCTGGTCCTCCTGCAAGGGGATCGTCATCGTGCGGGTCTCGCCCGCCTCGATCGTGTAGGTGATCCCCATCAGCTCGAAGGTGAAGGGCTCGTCGCCCTGGTTGGCGGCGGTGAGGTCCAGACCGCCCGCGGCGCAGTTCTTCTCGGCGGACAGCGCCGGTATCGCGCCCTTCCCGGCCCAGTGCGCGGTCGCCGTCGCGGAGACCGTCGACTCGCTGGAGCCCGCGAGGATCTGGGTCTGGCTACGGGTCTCGGAGGCGAAGGCCCGGCCGACCGGCACGGTGGTCGAGGCCTCCACGGTCAGCTCGGCCGAGCCGGCCGCGGCCTTCTCGGGCACCTCGAAGTACAGCTCGCCGCCGTCCCCAGCCGAGGTGACGGCCTCGCCCTTCGCGTCGACGACCCGCACGCCGTCCGCCGTCGCGTCCGAGGGCGGGGCCACGGTCACGGCGTCCGCGGTGGTGTGCACCGTGACGGGGCCGAGCCGCTCGCCGGGCCGGCCGGAGACCGCCGCGGTGTCGAGGGTCAGGGAGGCGGTCGGTTCCGCCAGGTTCCGCGCGCTCTTCTCCAGGTAGTCCGCGAGCTTCTCCGCCTCCGGGTCCAGGGCCGTCACCTCGGCCCCGTCCGAGTACCGCCAGATCGCGACCTGCGTGCCGGTCGCCGCGTCCTCCTCGGTGAGGCCCTTGGCCCGGGCCTTGCCGGCGAGCGCCGCGAGGTCGTTCACCTGAGGGTAGGAGTTCTGCAGGATCCATCGGATCTTGCCCGCTTGCTCGTTGGCACCGAGGGAGGTGCCGCTCCAGGGGGTCTCCCGGTACTCGGCGTCCTTCTGCGTCGGGTTCTGGACGTCGACGCAGTAGGTCTGCAGGGTGCCACCGCCGTCGACGAACATCTCGAACAGCCCTGCGGGCAGCTGCTGTTCCTGGCCGTCCTCGGTCCGGAGCACGGCGGTGCCGTACGTCTTGAGGCCACCTATCGTCGCGGTCGCCCCGCCCGAACTCGGCGCCGTGTCGTCGGCGGCGGCCGGGCCCGCCGAGACGACCGCGCCCGCGACGACGAGGCCGGACGCGAGTGACACGGCGGCGAGGCGGGCAGCCCCTCGCCTGCGCGCGGCCCACCCGGACCACCCGGGGAGCGACGCCGAGAACGAAGAAAGCACAGAATTTCCCTTCGAGCAGGACCCGTTGACGTGGGGGGTTGTGGTCCCACCAGCAGAATCAGAAGCCCCGTGAGCTATGCCCGGCATCCTAGGGACGAGGCGCACCACTCTTCCCAGTCGTATCGTCGGACAACCGATCCGAATCGGAATCGTTATCGCTTGCACAGCTCGTGAACAGCTCTTGTCGACAAATCCCTCGATTCCGCACACGGAGCCTTCACCACGCGTACGCCGATCTCCCACGACCACGCCGCCACGGCCACGCGCCGCCAGGCCTGAGGTCACGTCACCCCGGCCGGTTCCGGCCTGAGTTCGGCGGCGGGATCGAGCGGGCCGCCGGGTGGCGGTGTCTCCCAGTTCGGCTCCGGCTGGGACGGGGACCGATCCGCCGGTGTCTCGCCCCTGGGCGTCCGCCGGAACGCCGAAGTGCCCCGCGAGAGATCGTGCCCGATGGCGACCGCGTCGACGTCGGCCGAGGCCCGACTCTGCCCGTCCCGCTGCTCGGTGCGCACCTTCAACCGCCCCTGCACCACCACCGGATCCCCCAGTGCCACGGACGAGGCCACGTTCGCCGCGAGCGTGCGCCGCGCCCACACCGTGAAGAAGTTGGTGTGCCCGTCGGTCCACTCGTTCTTCTCCCGGTCCCAGTACCGCGAGGTCACCGCCAGTCGGAACCGGGCCGCCGAACCCGTCGACAGCTCCCGGCAGACCGGCTGGGTCGCCACGTTCCCCACCACGCACACCATCGTCTCGTTCATCTCGCGAACCCTCCTCGACGCCGGCACCGACACCGGCGCCGACGGACACGCGTACGGGCCCGTCCCGTACGGCTGCTGCGTCTGTCGTGCGGCGGTGCTGTGATCGCCGCCCGTTCAGACTGCCGCCGCCGGGCCGAGCCCGCAGAGCCCTGTGCACTACCCACCGGTTGTGGACAACTCCGTCACCCGACGGGGTGAACCGCCCCGACCGGAGCCGCGCCTCACCCCACCGGCGCCGCCCCCAGCACCCGCCCGTACTGCTCCCGCACCTCCCGGTACCGCAGCAGTTCGGAGGCCACCGGATCCAGCACCAGCGCCCGTCCGCACCCGGCGGCAGCCTCCCTCAGTCGCCGTTCCGCCTCCTGGCCGTACCGCCGCGCCGGACCGCGTGCGGCCAGCCGGCAGCCCCACTCGACGGCCGGGCCGCCGACGATGCCGATCACCATCAGCAGCACCGGCACCCCGAGGTTCGGTGCCATGAAGCCGATGATCTGCCCCAGCAGCCACAGCCCGCCGACGACCTGGAGCAGGGTCATGGACGCCTGCGCGAGCACCGCGGCGGGCCACCAGCCCGGCCGCGGCGGCCGCCCCGTGGGCGCCCCGACCCGCACGGCCAGCTCGTCCAGCGCCTCGGGCAGCCCCTGCGCCCCGCGTACGGCCGCCTCGCGCACCGCCTGGGCCCAGGGTGTGGGCAGCCCCGCCGCGGCGCGGTCCGCCACCGTACGTACGGCGTGTTCGACGCGCTGCCGCGCGGTGGCCTCCTCGTCCACGGGCGCCGCCAGGGCGAGCCGCCCCGTAGGGGGTTCGCTCCGGTCCTGGTACCACCGCCACAGCCGTAGCCAGGGCGTACCGCACGCACGGTTGGCGTGGCGCAGCCAGACGCGCTCGGCGGCCTCGCCCGCGGCGGTGGCACCGACGGCGTCCGCGAGCCGCGCGGAGAACTCGTCCCGGGCCCGCTCGCTGAGCCCCGTGCGCCGCTGGTTGGCGTACACGGGCCACAGCCGCGCGGCCGCCGCGTCCAGATCGGCGCGGACCCGGCGGGCGGGCGCGCCCCGCTCGGCCACGAACTGCCCGAGGGACTCGCGCAGTTCTCCCACGCCGTCCCCGGTGAGCGCGGACAGCGCGAGCACGATGGCGCCCGGTTCGCCGTGCTCCCCCAGCGCGATCCCGTCCTCGTCGAGCAGTCGTCGCAGGTCGTCGAGGACCTGGTGGGCCGCCTCGCCGGGCAGCCGGTCCACCTGGTTGAGGACGACGAACATGACCTCCGCGTGACCGGCCAGGGGCCGCAGATAACGCTCGTGGAGGATGGCGTCGGCGTACTTCTCCGGATCGACGACCCAGATGACCGCGTCCACCAGCGCCAGGATCCGGTCGACCTGCTCCCGGTGCTGCACCGCCGCCGAGTCGTGGTCGGGCAGATCCACCAGCACGAGGCCGCGCAACTGGGCCTCCGCCTCCGGGCTCTGCAACGGCCGCCGCCGCAGCCGGCCCGGAATGCCCAGCCGGTCGATGAGGCTCGCCGCGCCGTCGCTCCAACTGCACGCGATGGGCGCGGCCGTGGTGGGCCGGCGTACGCCCGTCTCCGAGATCGTCACCCCCGCGAGGGAGTTGAACAGCATCGACTTGCCGCTGCCGGTGGCGCCCGCGATGGCGACGACCGTGTGCTGCCCCGAGAGCCTGCGCCGCGCGGCGGCCTCGTCCAGCACCCGTCCGGCCTCCGCCAGGGTCGTGCTGTCCAGTCGTGTGCGGGACTGTCCCACCAGCTCCCGCAGCGCGTCGAGCCGCGACCTGAGGCGTCCGTCGTACGCGAGCGGGGTGACCGGCTGGGCGACCGGAGCCCTGGTCTCCACGCCCGGGGCCCGCTCGGCCGCGCCCGCCTCGGTGACACGCCGGGCGATGAGCCCGTCGTCCCAGGGGTCACCGGACTCCGTCCGCACGGACGGATCACCGGACGGAGCACCGGACAGATCACCGGACGAATCCCTGGGCCGATCGCCAGATCGATCGCCAGATCGATCGCCGGCCCGATCGGCGGCCCAATCGGCGGTCCGATCGGCGGTCCGATCGGCGGTCCGATCGGCGGTCCGATCGGCGGTCCGATCGGCGGTCCGATCACCGGGCGCGGCACCACCGGGGCCGGGCCGCTCGGGCACGCGCGCGTGGACGCGGTTCTCATCACCCTCCCCCTCGGAACGCCGCTCGGCCGGCCGGGCAGGCTCACCGGCGGCCCGGTCCGGCGCCGCGCGCCGCTCCTCGAACCGCGCGCCGCCGCCCCTCTCCGACGGCCCGCCGTCGGGGTTCCTCGGCCGCCTGTCCCTGGCATCCGCGTCCCCGGGCCGGCCGGCCCCGCCGTCCACGGGCTTCCTGTCCCCCCTCATGTCGCCCGTCCTGTGGTCACCCTTGTCGGGGACGTCGTCTCCGGTCTGATCCGTGTGGTCAGTGACGGCGGTCACGGCGGTCACCTCTCCTTCTGCAGTACGGACAGGGCGGCGATGAGTTCGGCCTGTGGTTCGGGATGCACGTCGAGTGCGTCGAGGGGGGCGAGACGGCGTTCACGTTCGGTGTCGAGGGCCCGCTCCAGGTACTCGGTGAGCAGCCGTCCGCCCCGGTCGCGCAGCCGCAGCGCGCCGTGCGCCCCGATCCGTTCGGCGAGGCCCTCACCCGCGGACCGGGCCCGCCGTCCGCCCAACAGGGCCGTGGCGCCCAGCGCGGCCACCACCTCCACGTCCGGAGCCACACTCCGGTCGAGGTCGCGCACCTCTTCCTCGGCGTACTCCTCCAGGACGCGCCGCCAGCGTCGTACGGTGATCCCGATCCGGTCCTCGACGCTCTCGCGCAGGGCGTCACGTTCCGTCAGCCCGGCGTCCACGGCGGCCGGTTCGCGGCGCCAGGCCTCGCCGATCCGCTCGTCGGCGGCGGTGACGGCACAGAGCAGCAGGGTGCCGAGGCTTTCGACGAGGGCGTCGAGCAGTTCACCGGCGGTGCAGTCGAGCGGGTAGCTGCGCCACCGCTTGAGGGCGTCCCCCGCGAGCACGGCCCCGGACTGCAGACGCCCCTTCACGCGCGCGTGCTCGCTGTCGTACGCCGTGTCGACGGCGGCGGTGAGCCGCAGGGCGGCGGAGTACTGCTGGGCCGCCGCACTCGCCAGCTCGGGCATCCGGGACCTCAGCGAGTCGAGGACCCCGTGCGCGGTGCGCGCCACGGTCTCGTGCCGGGCCTCCGCGTCGGTCGCCTGCTGGACGAGCCAGGCCCGCAGCGGTGCCACGGCGGTACCCGGCAGCAGTCCCCCGCCGCAGGCCGACTCGGGCAGTTCGGGCACCGTGAACCGCGGCACGTCGCCGAGCCCGGCCTTGGTCAGCAGTGCCCCGTACTGCCGGGAGACCTCGGACACCACCTGGTGGGGCACCCGGTCGAGCACGGTGACCAGGGTCGCCCGGTTTTCCTTCGCGGACCGCAGCAGATGCCACGGCACGGCGTCCGCGTATCGGGAGGCCGTGGTCACCATCACCCAGATGTCGGCGGCGCAGATCAGTTCCGCGGCGAGTACTCGGTTGTCGGCGTCCAGGGAGTCGACGTCGGGTGCGTCGAGGAGGGCGAGACCGGGTGGGAGGCTGTCGGCGGTCTCGATGCGCAGGACGCGCTCACCCTCCTTGCCGCCGTCCCCGCCCGGTGGGAACGACTCGTCGTCCGGATCCTGACCGGGCTCCCGCGAAGGCGCCCACACGCGCGTGAGGTTGGGCAGGACGCGCATCCCGCTGAACCAGTGCTGGTCCTCGGGATGGCAGATCAGGACGGGCGTACGGGTCGTCGGCCGCAGCACACCGGCCTCGCTGACCTTCCGTCCCACCAGGGAGTTGACGAGAGTGGACTTGCCGGCTCCGGTCGACCCCCCGATGACGGCCAGCAACGGCGCTTCGGGTTGCCGCAACCGGGGCACCAGGTAGTCGTCGAGTTGCGCGAGCAGTTCGTCGCGGTTGGCACGCGCGCGCGGGGCCCCTGCCAGGGGCAGCGGAAAGCGCGCGGCGGCGACACGGTCGCGCAGGGCGGAGAGCGCGTCGAGCAGCTGAGGCCGTACGTCCAAGGTCACCACATGCGAAGAATGCCCAATTTTGGGGACATTCTGAAGCATATGAGCACGCCTGCGCGCCGACCGGACACAGGGGGACGGAGGGGACGAGAGGGGCGCAGGCATAACGAGTGCACAACATGCGAGGCCCGAGGCGCCAAAAGAGGTGCACGATTCGTACCTGCCTGCGATTATCAGGACCGCTTCACCGAACCTCCACATTGAGCCACGGAGGCGAAGCAACAGGGTCAAGGACTCGGGAGCCCTATCCTTGTCCCCGGCAACGTCACGGATCAGCCCACACCCGGGCAGGCACCAGGACAGAGGCCACCACACCCGGCCCCCGTAGCTCAGTGGATAGAGCAGGCGCCTTCTAAGCGCTTGGCCGCAGGTTCGAGTCCTGCCGGGGGCGCCCACTCCTCACCCTCCTCCCGGGAGGGCTTTTTTCTGCCACGGCGGCTCGGACCACATGCCCCTCCAGGGCCGGGTCACACCCATCGGTCGGCGGCCGACGGGGCGGTGACACGCCGCGCGCGCGCCGCTGGGCGGCTCGAAGATGGCCAGATGACGGCTACCAGCCCCAACCCGATCGCCCCACCCACGAGTTGCGCCCCCACGAACCCGGCGACCGACCCCGGCGCGATGCCCGCGAAGGTCTCGGTGAAGGCGCGCCCCACCGTCACCGCCAGGTTGGCGAAGGACGTGGGCGAGGTGAACCAGTACGCCGAACCGATGTACGACGCCACCGCCACCGGCGCGAATCGCAGCCGGTCGGAACGGGCGAGGCCGAGGACCAGCAGCACCAGGCCCGCCGTCGCGACCACCTCGGCCAGCAGCAGGTGCCCCGCCGAACGCTCGTGCGTGGAGCACTTCACCAGGGGCTCCGCGAACATCGCGTCCGCGAGTACGGCTCCGGCTATCGCCCCGACGGTCCGCGCGGCGACGTAGGCGACCGCCTCCCGACCCGTGACGCCCGTGGCGCCCGCCGCCCCCGCGGCCTCCCGGCCCCGTACACCGCCGCCGCCGCGCCGCCGCGCCGTCCACCACTCGGCCGAGGTCACGACGGGATCGAAGTGCGCCCCGGAGACCGGTCCGAACAGGGCGATCAGCACTCCCAGCCCGAAAACGGTGGCCAGGGAAATCGCCGGCAGCCGCACCCCGACGTCAGGCGTCAGGCGTCAGGCGTCAGGCGTCAGGCGTCAGGCGTCAGCGCGGTGGCCTGATGCCGGACCCGACGACCACGGTGACCGGTGCCGCCGTACCGACGAACTCGGCGGCGACGCGCGCCCCCAACGGCGTACGCCCGGGCGCGACGGCGACCGCGTCGATGCCGGTTCAGGAACAGGACCGCTTCACGTCGTTCTCGACAGTCACCCGCGCGGCCTCCGCCAGTTCGGCGAAGCCGCCCGCGAGGGAGGCGAGGACCTCCGGCCGGAGTCGGTAGTACGTCCACCGCCCACACGGTTCCGTCTCCACGATCCCGGCCTCGCGCAGCACCTTCAGATGGTTGGAGAGATTGGTCTGTCTGGCGCCCGTCTCCTCCACCAGATGCGTGGTGCAGAGGGTCTCACGGGCGAGCAGGGTGACGATCCTGAGGCGCAGCGGATCGGCCAGAACCCGGATCAGGTCCCGCATCGCATCCCGATCCGGATCCCATGACCTCCCCCCCTCGCCTCCGTACTCTTCGTCTGCGTCCACAACGCGGGCCGTTCCCAGATGGCCGCGGGTTTCCTGACGCACCTCGCGGGCGACCGGATCGAGGTCCGCTCGGCCGGTTCCCTCCCCGCCGACCGGGTCAACCCGGCCGCGGTGGAGGCCATGAAGGAGGTCGGTGTCGACATCACCGGCGCCGCGCCCAAGGTGCTGACCACCGAGGCCGTTCCAGGCCTCCGACTACGTCATCACCATGGGCTGCGGCGACGCCTGCCCGGTCTTCCCCGGCAAGAAGTACCTCGACTGGGCGCTGGAGGACCCGGCCGGACAGGGCGTCGAGGCGGTCCGACCCATCCGCGATGGGATCAGGACCCGCGTCGAGGCCCTGATCGCGGAAATCACCGAGAACGACGCCCGGTCCTGAGCACCTTCGGCCGGATCTCCGCACGACCGGCCGCCCGCCCCGCCCATACTCCCGTTCGGAACGGGTGATCCCCCGGCAGACGCCGTGACCCGCGGCGCACGGGCGCGTTGAAGGGGCGTGCGGCCACGAAGTGGGGGTCGTGCTCACCGATCAAGAAGGAGAACGTGATGTCTCGCATCGCGAAGGCAGCCGTCGTCACCCTCGGCACGTCCGCCGTCGTGCTCAGCGGCGCCGGCCTGGCCGCGGCGGACGCCGGCGCCGAGGCCAAGGCCATCGGCTCGCCGGGTGTCCTGTCGGGCAACATCGTCCAGGCCCCCGTCCACGTGCCGGTCAACCTGTGCGGGAACACGATCAACGTCGTCGGTCTCCTGAACCCGGCCTTCGGCAACGTCTGTGTCAACAAGAGCCACGACAACCACAAGGGCAACCCCGGCCCGTCCGGCTACGGCCACTGACGGGGCCCACAGCCCCGAGCGTCACAGCAGCGACATGGCAGTGACAAGAAGCCCCCGACGGTGTCCCACCGTCGGGGGCTTCGCGCCTTTCCCGGGAATCCGGAAGACCGCAACCGGCCACCCGGGCCGGCGCCGCTCACCCGTACCGCAGCCGCTCACCCGTACCGGTACACGTGCCCGATCGACTCCAGCGCGCCCGGGGTCACGTTCCAGGGCGGCATCCGCTCGTCGCGCGCGACGATCCGCCCCCGCTGGGAGTCACCCTTGCCCGGCGGCTTGGCCGGCAGGTAGCGCGCGCCCCGATGGCGCTGCTGCCAGCGCGTCCACTGCAGGTCGATGAAGGCGTGGTGCAGCCAGAAGACGGGGTCGTTGACGGAGGCGCCGCCGACCATGTGCCCGCCGACCCATCGGTGCACCCGATTGTGGTTGAGCCAGGAGCCGTTGCCGGTGCCCTGGCCCCACCCTTCGAGCCGGTTGCGGAAACCCCCGCGGGTGACCGAGTTCCAGGGAGCCTTGTCGTAGACGGACTCGGCGAGCGCCGCGTCCAGGTCCCGGGCGGTGGGCAGGCCGACGGGGTTGCGCGGGTAGCCGAAGTCCCGGGTGAGGTACTCGATGTCCGTGAGCCCTTCCGTGATGGTCCACCGGCCCGTCCCGTACGCGAACGGACCGGTCGTCACCCGCAGGTCGGAGCGCCGCCCGTTGCCGCCGAGCAGATCGGCCGTCCAGGGCACCGACGTCGTCGTACGGTCCCGCGTCCAGTCCCAGTACGGCACGGTCACCGAGTCGTCGATCCGGCGCAGGGCCTTCTCCAGCTCCAGCACGAAGCGGCGGTGCCAGGGCAGGAAGGAGGGCGTCATGTGGGCCGTCCGCAGACCGCCGTCACCGTCGGAGACGTAGTGGTCGATGTGCATCCGCACGAATTCGTCGTACTCGCCGCGCTGTTTGAGCTTCAGCAGCGCGCCCACGAATCGGCGCCGCTCCGTGCGCGTGAGCGTGCTGACGTCCTTACGCGTGTAGACCATGGCCGACCGCTCCCTCCGCCGTCTCCCCCACGCGCAGGCGCTGCGTGGTCCCCAGTTCCTCGACGGCGGCGCGGGTCGCCTCCAGTGCCGTCGGGTACGAGCGGTAGTGGTCGATCATGCTCAAGTACGTGCCGTCCGCGCGGCGCATGAGATGCAGCGGGCGCCCGTCGACGGTGACGTCCCACTCGCCGGGGCCGGGCGTGCGGGCCCCGAGATAGGCCGTCTGGCCCGTGTCGGCCCTGACCCCCCGGATACGGCGGCCCCGGAACGTCTCGTCGAAGTCGGCCTCCTCGGGCCGCGCCGACCGGCGGGGCCACGCGGCGGCGACGACGGGGGCCACGGCCAGGGCGACGGCCGACGCGCCCAGGGCGCGCAGCACGTTGCGGCGCGTTCTGCTCCGGCCGGCTTCGGGGTCCACCGTCACTCTGCTGACGAACAACACTCTCTCCTCGTCGTGTTCGGTAGCGGTGACCCCCGGACGGCCGGGCCCTGGCTGTCAGGGCCCCGGGCCTCGTCTCCGTGTCGCCGCGGGCTCAGACGAGCCCGAGGTGCGCGGTCGGCGCCGTCCGCAGCAGCGGGGTGAGGACGGCCACCTGGGGGTCCTTCAGGCTGGGCAGGCCCAGCGCGTGGGGGTCGGGCGCGGTCAGTGGGGTGTCCACGTTCAGCCCGGGGGTCAGGGTCCGCAGGTCGGCGGCGGGGGCGTCGACGCCGAGCCGCTCGAAGCCCTCCCCGACGACCCGGGGCAGCGGGGTCTCGGCCTTCAGCCCCGGCAGCGCGGTGCCGAGCGGCACCTGAGGCAGGCTGCTCGCGGGCAGCAGCCGTCCCTCGACGTACTTCGGTCCTCCCTGGGGAGCGCCCGGCATGAGCAGCGGCAGCTCTCCGCTCAGCTTGGGCGCCTTCACGTTCAGGGAGTGCTCCACCCCTTCGAGCGGCAGGGGGACGGGAACCGTCTCGGCCGCGACGGCGGGGGCGGCGGAGGCGCCCATCGCGGCCGCCACACCGGTGACGACGGCGGCAAGGGTTCCTCGTGTGGTCGGCTTCATCTCGGTACGGTCCCTTTCGAGCATGGGCGGATCCGCGATCGGCGAGCGTGGGGATCGGCCGGATCGACGGATACGGAATCGGCGGTGCGCGAGCCGTGCTGCGGGGCTCGGCGCCCGTACCGGGTGAACGATCCGGGGATCTCCCACAGTTCAAGATTCGCCCGACTGCCGCAATAATCCGAGAGGCCTATGAACCCATTTCCGCATCGCCCCATTCCCTCATTCCCTCATTGCCTCATTGCCTCATTGCCTCATTGCCTCATTGCCTCATTGCCTCATTGCCTCATTGTTCTATTGCCTCGAAGTCCTCTGGCCTCATCGGTCTTTGACCGTCGTCCTGCCGCCCACCGGCCCATTGCACCACTCACCTGTCGATCCGTCGGTCAGCTTGTCCAGAAGTCCCACCATCGGGTCAGGACGAGCATCCCGATCACTCCGAGGTGCAGCACCGGGAGCACCCAGGTGAACTCGGCGAGAAAGCCGCTCAGCCAGGCCGGCGCGGGCAGGAAACCGTTGCGGACGTCGAAGGAGAGCAGGTACCAGAAGAGAACGATCGTGGCGATCCACGCCAGGCAGCACCACAGACAGAGCGAGTTGATCCGGTACAGCGACTCGAACTGCAGCCAGGTCACGAAGCCGACCCCGAACAGCGCGCCCGCGCCGAAGGCCAGCCAGTACCAGCGCGGGAACACCGCTCCGGCCAGCAGACTCACGCCGACGCAGACGACGACCCCGTAGGCCACCAGTCCGAGCATCGGGTTCGGGAACCCGAAGGCGGATGCCTGGTCGCTCTTCATGATGTTGCCGCAGGAGACCACCGGGTTGAGGCTGCACCCGGGGGTGAAGTTCGGGTCCTCCAGCAGCTTGAACTTGTCGAGCGTGATGACCCAGGACGCGAGCAGACCCGCCGCGCCGGTGAGCAGCAGCAGGATCGCGAAGGCACGGCCGCCGCCGGCCGTGCGCGCCGGCCGCCCTGCCGGGACGGCCATCAGCCGCGCAGGCTGCGGGCCGGCAGGAGGACGTGGGCGGCGCTGGTCAGTGTCTCGGGGTCACCCGCGAAGGCGGCGAGGGCCGCGGGCTCGACGGGCATACCGGGCCGCGCCTCGGGCCAGGGGCGGGTGGCGAACAGCAGGTAGGCGAAGCCGCGGGTGCCGACGGCGGCGAGCCACTCCGGCGGGGCCGGGCACTGGGCGTTGAGCTGCGGCAGGGTGACGACGGCCTGGCCGGCCTCGACGAGCAGGGTGACCGGCAGGCTGGGGTGGGTGGCGCCGTCGACGACCTTCTCGCCGATGGACAGGCCGAGACCGGTCAGCAGATCCGCCACGGCGGCCGTGGAACCCTCCGGTCCGTTCCGGCCGTCGCCCAGGGTGTAGGCGAGCAGATAGGGCATGTCTCCGTCGGGGGCTTCACCGCTCCACGCCATGACGACGAGCGTGCCGAGGTCGGCGGGACGGAAAGGGCGGGTTTCAGCGGAAGTTGAAGTCACCGCGGAACCCTATCCACGCCCGCCAAACGACTCGGCCGCGTTTTCACCCGACCGGGCGACAGGCGACGACCGACCACACGAACGAGGGACACGTCTCGAACACCGGGGAATTCACTCGACGGAGGAGCGGAAAGCGCGTCGGGCCGGTTCCGCTTTTTCCGGCGGAACCGGCCCTGGGCACACACGGCGAAAGGAAATGTCAGCCCTGGAGGGGCAGACCGCCCAGGAGCTTGCTGGGGCCGCCGGGGGCGTTGAGGGCCTTGGTCGCGCCGCTCACCGTGTGGAGGACGGAGCCCTTGTTCTCCGTGTCGAGCGCGTTCGACTGCTGCTGCAGCGGAGCGGGCGCGATGGGCCCCTTGAAGAGCGTGTTCACCGCGCCGTTGAGGCTGGTGGGCGTGACGTCCGTGGCGTCGTAGGCAAAAGCCGGTGCGGCGGCACCGGCGATGGCCAGGGACCCTGCGACGACAGCGGCGGCCTTCAGCGACTTCATCGTGTTCCTCTCCTCGGATACTGGAAGCACTGCGCCGTGTCCAACGAGCCCCCGCGCCGACGGAAACCCCGTTTCGGACAGGTCATATCTGACGCCGAACAACAGGTCATACGAAACACCCGTCGGACCGACCGGACGGCGGTCGGCCCGACGGCCTGCGGAGAGCCTCTGCCAGGGGAATTCTCAGCGCACGGGCGGCACGGCCGGCGGCTGTACCGGCACCGTGTCCGTGGAGGGCGTCACCGGCAGCTCCGCCGGGGGCTGCACGGCCGGCAGGGCGACCGGGGCGGGCAGGCCGCTGCCCAGGAGGATGGACCCGATGAGCTGGACCAGGCCGGCGACCACGCTGTTGACGGCGGGCAGCACCTGGCCGAGGTCACCGGAGGTGACCGCCTTGAGCAGGGTGTCGACCGCCTTCTGCAGGGCGGTGAGCGCGTCGGTCACCGGGTTCGCCGCGACGCTGCCGGCCGGGCTCACGAGAGCACGGTCGAACGCCGGCAGCGTGACCGCCTGCTGCGGAGCGGCCGGCACCACGGGGGCGGCCGGGGCGGTCGGCACCGACGGCAGGGAAGGAGCCGCCGGGACGGACGGGACCGTGGGCGTCGTCGCAGGCGGGACGGACGGGGCCGTGGGCGTCGTCGCCGCGGGCGGGACGGCGGGCGCGGGCGGGACGACCGGCTGGGCGACCGGCGGAACGGCCGGCGAGGTCACCGGCGCACCCGCCTTGGCCCGGTTGATGGCGTTACGCACCGCCTTGCCCAGCTCGGCCGCCCGGTCGGCGGAGAGCTGGCCGTTGTCCGCCTCGAGTACGGCGTCGAGCAGATCGGTCACCGGCTTCAGCACTCCGCCGAGGTCGCCGAGACCCTTGAGCTGGTCCTGGAGCGCGTCCGCGCCGGGGACGGGGGCCGCCGACCGGGCGCGCTCGCGCGCCGACTCGACGTCGGCGGCCAGGGCCGCCGGGGCGGTGACGCCGAGGAGGAGCGTGGCGCAGAGCGCGGAGACCGCGAGACGCCGTGCGGGCAGAACACGCATGGATGTTCCTTTCATCGGTGCGAGAGATCGTGCTTTCACCGTGAAATCGGTGATCGCCGACTGCAACCGATGGGGCCCCATCCGGAGCAACACGAACCGGCCGCCCTCCCCGTGGGGAGAACGGCCGGTTCGTGTGGAACGTGCGAACGTCAGTCCGGAGACGTCAGTGCGGGGACGTCAGTCCTCGAACGTCAGTCGTTGAAGCACTTGTTGCCGAACGACGGGTTCAGCAGACCGATGACGTTGATGGTGTTACCGCACACGTTGACCGGGATGTGGACCGGAACCTGCACGACGTTGCCCGACAGCACGCCCGGGGAGTGGGCGGCGAAGCCCTTCGCCTCGCTGTCGGCGGTGGCGACGCCGGCGGTGCCCGCCACGGCCGCGGCAGCAACGGAGGTCAGGGCCAGGCCCTTCGCGATACGCGACATGGAGAGGTGCTCCTTGGAGTTGATGCAAAAACACTCGGGCGGGGGTGCCCGGCGGTGAGTCAACGCGTGGCATGCGTCCGGGGTTGTGCCTCCAAAGGGGTGATCTCGCAGAACGCCCGCTTCACCGTTCCGACACAGTTGGCGCGTTCCGTGGATAAGTACGCATAGCGGGATAGAGTGCGCATCTCCCCACAAAACCGCGACCTTTATCAGATCCGCACATTTTCTGCCCGTCGAGGGTCCGCGGCTTTTCCCCGACGAGCACCCGAACGAGCTCCCGAAAGGGCACCGCCGGTCATGCGAATTCACCCGGGTCCTCTGCTACGCCGCGCGATGGTGGGCTGCTGCGCCCTCGCCGCCCTCTGGGGGCCCGGCGCTCCCGCGACGGCCGCGCCACCCGCCCCCTCGCCCGAGGCCGAGCGCCTGGCGTTCGCACAGCGATACCGGGCGCTGCAGCACGGCGGGATCGTCCGCGCGGCCAACTCCTCGATCACCTGCCGTGCGGCGGTACCGGCCGCCTCGCCCGCGGCCGCCCCCTCCACGACACCGCCCGCGCCCGCGGTGTCCTCGTGCGCCGACGCGCGTGCGGGGCGTACGGCCGTCAACGACGACTTCGACATGTTCTACATCGACGTCGACCGGGACCCGAACACCTACAACTCCAGCCGGGGCGAGGTCCGGCTACCGCCGGGCGCGCGGGTGTCGTACGCGCGGCTGTACTGGGGCGGGAACCTGCGGGTGGGTGAGCAGAAGCCGCCGAAGGACAACGGGCGGGTGCTGATCGCGGAGCCCGGCGGCGCGTACAAGGAGGTGCTCGCCGACTCGGTGGTGGGGCACCGGGTGGCGCGGGGCGCGGACGCCTTCCAGGCCTCGGTGGACGTCACGGAACTGGTGCGCTCCAGCGGGTCGGGGCTCTACACGGTGGCGCAGGTCAATGTGGCCATGGGCCGTTCGGCGGCCGGCGCGTGGGGCGGCTGGACGCTGATGGTGGCGTACGAGAACGCGACGGAGCCGCTGCGGCACCTGGCGATGTGGGACGGGTTCGACACGCTCGCGCCGAACGGGGAGCAGCGGGTCGGGTCCACCGCGATGGCGCTGCCCGAACGCGCGCGCGGGGTCGTCGGCCTGGTCGCCTACGACGGGGACCGGGGGAGCCGGGGCGATTCGCTCACCGTTTCGACCGGACGGGGTCCGGCCGTCGCGCTCGGCGACGCGGCCAACCCGCGTGACGACGTCCTGAACTCCACGATCAGCGAACCGGGGACGCTCGCCGCAGGACGTACGCCGACGTACTCGAACACGCTCGGATACGACTCGGACGTGCTCGAACTGGACGACGAAATCCGGCGCGGCGGTGACCAGTTGGCCTTCCGGCTCGTTTCGCAGCGGGACGCGGCTTGGGTCGGGGCGCTCTTCGTCGCCGTCGACGCCAAGCCGTGACGCGCGCCGCCCGGCGCCGCCTCTGAGCAAGGAACCCGCATGCAACTGTCACCATCCGACCCTCCGTCGCGGGTCCTGCACGTCACCCAGCCGGTCGACGGCGGCGTGGCCCGTGTCGTGACGGACCTCGTGCGCGCCCAGCTCGCCGACGGCCTGCGCGTCGCGGTGGCCTGCCCCGACGGCCCGCTCGCC
Organism: Streptomyces bottropensis ATCC 25435; assembly: GCF_000383595.1. Taxonomy (NCBI): domain Bacteria; kingdom Bacillati; phylum Actinomycetota; class Actinomycetes; order Kitasatosporales; family Streptomycetaceae; genus Streptomyces; species Streptomyces bottropensis. The sequence goes on from NZ_KB911581.1 coordinate 7,526,880, forward strand.
CCGGCCCTGCGCGCGCTCGGCGCGGACGTACGGCTCTGGGCGGCGACCCGGTCGCCCGGCCCCGCGCTCGTGTCCGAGGTGCGGGGGCTGCGGCGGATCCTCGACGGCGTTCGGCCCGAGCTGGTGCACGCGCACAGCGCGAAGGCCGGGCTGACGGGCCGGCTCGCCGTACGGGGGCGGGTGCCGACCGTGTTCCAGCCGCACGCCTGGTCGTTCGAGGCGGTGGACGGCGTGATGGCGGGGCTGGCGCTCGGATGGGAGCGGGCGGGGGCGCGCTGGGCCTCGCGGGTGGTGTGCGTCAGTGAGGCTGAGCGGGTCACCGGGGAGCGGGCCGGGGTACGGGCGCGCTGGACGGTGATCCCGAACGGGGTCGACGCCGGCCGCTTCCACCCCGCGGCCGTGGACACCGTGCGCGCCGGCATCCCGCTGCTCGCCGGCGTCGATCCGGCTGCTCCGCTGGTGGTGTGCGTGGGGCGGCTGTGCCGGCAGAAGGGGCAGGACGTGCTCCTCGCGGCCTGGGACGCGGTGCTGCGGCAGGTGCCGGGGGCGCGTCTGGTGCTGGTCGGCGACGGGCCGGAGGGTGAGCGGCTGCGGGCTCTGGCCCCCGAGGGCGTGCTGTTCGCCGGGGGTGTCACGGACGCGGTGCCCTGGTACCAGGCCGCCGATCTGGTCGTCCTGCCGTCGCGGTGGGAGGGCATGGCGCTGGCGCCGCTGGAGGCCATGGCGTGCGGGCGGCCGGTCGTGCTCAGCGATGTGGACGGGGCCCGCGAGAGTCTGCCGCCCGGCCAGGAGCCGGTGCCGGTCGAGGACCCCGCCGCGCTCGCCGGTGCGGTCGCCCGGCTGCTGCGCGATCCGCTGCTGCGCGAGTCGCTCGGCCACCAGGGCCGCCATCACGTACTGACCACGCACGACGTGCGGCACACGAACGAGGCCGTCGCGGACGTGTACCGCGCACTGCTCGGCGGTACGGACGGCCGACGCGGGAAAGCCACCGAGTGCAGGGAGTCCATCCACACGTGACTGCGGAACGTACGGAAAGCACCGTCCACTCCCCCGGTGGACAGCAACGCGAGTTCGGCGGCTCGTCCGTCTCGGTGGTCCCGCCGCGCGAGACCCTCGGCGGCCCGGCCCTCCCGGCCGGCCGGCGGCCCGTCGCCCGGCCTCCCTCGGGGCTGCCACTGCTGACCGCGGACGGCAGCGCGGCCCTGCTCGCGGTGCTGGCACTCACCGACGACATGACTCCCGGGCGGCCGCTGATGGTCGCCGTCCTGACCCTGGCCGTGGCCGTGCTGAACGCCCGGGCGCGCCTCTACCGGCCCCCCGCCGTGCCCGCCGTGCTCGACGAACTGCCCGCCGTGTGCGGACGGATCGTGCTCGGCTGGTGCGTGCTCGGCGCCGGGGTGGCCGCGCACTCCCCCGACCACGCACTCGCCGCCCATGAGCTGGCCCTCGGCTGCGCCCTGCACTCGGCGGCGGCCTGTGTCGGCCGGGGCACGGTGCACTGGCACCGGCGCCGGGCGCTCGTCAGACGCCCCGGCACGGCCCTGGTGGTGGGTCCCGCGGCGACCGCGCAGCGCGTGGCCGCCGCGTTCCTGCGCCACCCGGGGTGCGGCATCCGGCCCGTCGGTGTGGTCGCCGACCAGGCCTCCGGGACCGAGGGCCTGCCCGTGCTGACCACCCCCGAGGAAGTGCGGCGGGCGGCCGTGCAGAACGGCGTCCGGGCCGTGCTCGTCGTCGGCTCCCGCATCGAACGCGCCCCGCTGCTGCGCACCCTTCAGGACGACGGCTGCGCGCTGTGGGAGGTGGACCCCGAGTCCCCCTCCTACGACCGGGACGGCTCGACCGAACTGCTCGCCGGGTTCGCCTGTCGGCGACTGGAGCTGACGGTCAGCCATGAGGCCTTCGGCAAGCGTCTGTTGGACGTGGCGGTCTCCGGGGCGCTGCTGTTGCTGGTGAGCCCGTTACTGCTGGTGTGCGCGGTGGCGCTGCGACTGGGCGACGGGCCCGGGGTGGTGTTCCGCCAGGAGCGGATCGGCCGGAACGGGCTGCCGTTCACGCTGCTGAAGTTCCGCACCCACCGCCCGGCCGACGCACACGAGGCGGCGACCCGGTGGAGTGTGGCGAACGAGCAGGAGATGGGCTGGTTCTGCCGCTTCCTGCGGCGCAGTTCGCTGGACGAGCTGCTGCAGCTGTGGAACGTGCTGCGCGGCGACATGAGCCTGGTCGGCCCGCGCCCCGAACGGCCCTACTTCGTGGCCAAGTTCGGCCAGACCTATCCCGGTTACGCGGCCCGGCACCGGATGCGGACCGGGATCACGGGCCTGGCCCAGGTCACCGGGTTGCGCGGCGACACCTCCATCGAGGACCGGGCCCGCTTCGACAACGCGTACATCGACAACTGGTCGCTGTGGCAGGACCTCTGCATCCTGGTGCGCACGGCCGCCGCGCTCGTCCGTCCGACGGGGAGCTGACCGTGACGTCTGTGCGCGCTGCGGCGCCCGTCCTGCCCGTGGTCGCCGTGGTCGCCGCGCTCGCGCTGCCGATCACGCAGGGCGCCGAGGGCGGCGCGACCCCGGCCGACGCCGTCTCTGGGCTGCTGGTGCTGTTCTGCGCCGTGCGGCTGCTGCGGGACCGGCGGCGCCCCCTGAGCCGTACGGCCGCGGTCGTCCTCGGACTGCCGGTGGTCGGGCTCGCGATGGCGACGGCCGGGGCGGGTGACCCGGGGGCCGGGGTCGAGGGGTTCGGCCGGTATCTCCAGATCTTCGTGCTGGTGCCGGTGGCGGTGCTGCTGTGTGTGCGCGGCCGGTCCGACTTCCGGGTGGTGGCCTGGTCGTTCGTGGGGCTCGCGCTGTGGCAGGGCGCCGTCGGGGTGCACCAGTTCGCCACCGGGACCGGGGCCAGTTACGCCGGTGAGGACATCCGGGCCGTCGGGACCTTCGGGGCCGGGGACGTCATGGGGATGGCGACCGTCGTGTCGTTCGGGCTGGTGTGCGCGGTCGGGCTGGCGCTGGCGCCCGTGACGGTGCGGCAACGGGCCTGGGCGGTGGTGTGCTCGGTGCTGCTGGTGCTGCCGCTCGCGGTGTCGTTCAGCCGGGGCGCGTGGATCGCCACGGCCGCGGCGTGCGGACTGCAGGTACTGCTGGCCGGGCTGCGACGGGCGGTGGTGGTCTGCGCGGCCGTCGCCGCCGTGGGCGTGGTCCTCGTCGGCGGGCTCGGGATCGGGTCCGCGATGATCCAGGACCGGATCAGCAGCATCACCCACGTCGCCGACGCGCCGGACCAGTCGGTCACCGACCGGTACACCATGTGGGCCGCCGCCGCCGGGATGTGGCGCGAGCAGCCGCTCGCGGGCGTGGGGCTGAAGGGCTTCCCCGAGCACCGCGACGGCCACGCCTCGCTGGCGCTGTCCGCCGGCAGCGACATCGCCGGCGCCGGCACCGCCTACCAGAAGCAGCCGCTCCTCTCCCCCCACAACATGTACCTGCTGGTCCTGAGCGAGCAGGGGCTGATCGGTTTGACGACACTCGGCGGGAGCTGGCTGGCGCTGGCGGGGTGCGGGGTGCGGGGGCTGGCGCGGGCCCGGCGCGAGAGCGGGCCTCGCCGGACCGGCGGGCTCGACTGCGGGCTCGTCGCCTGTGGGCTGATCACCTGGGTGCTGGTCGACTTCGTGTACGCGGACATCGGCGGGCCGACGACCGTGCTGACGGCCGTGTGCTTCGGCCTCGTGGCGTGGTGGGCGCTGGCGGACCGCACCGCCACGGGTGCCGCCCCGTCCGGGGCCGTTGCGTCCCGCGTACCGGAGGGGGCCGGGGCACGATGACCGGAACTCCCCCGCACGCACCGCGGCAGACCCCTCCGGCGGCACCGGATTCCGGTGCCGTGGACCCGGCGCCTCCCCCTTCGCACACCGTCGACCCCGTCCCCCCGGCCCCCGTCCCCTCGGTGCCCGGCGCGCGGGCCGCCGAGCCCTCGGAGGTCGCGCCGCCCACGGGGCGGTTCCTCGCGAAGGCGACGCTCGTCACGGCGGCGCTCACGGCGGCCGCCGCGCTGCTGGGGCTCGGCCGGGACCAGTCGCTGTCGTACCTGTTCGGGGCCGGCAGCGAGACGGACGCGTTCCTGGTGGCGTGGACCGTGCCGGAGTTCGCGGCGACGCTGCTGATCGAGGACGGCATGGCGTTCGTGCTGGTGCCCGCGTTCAGCGTGGCCGTGGCCCGGCGGGCCAGGGGCGGCGCGGGCGCCGACCCGGTCCGCTCCCTGGTCGCCTCGACGCTGCCCCGGCTGGTGCTGGCCTTCGCCGCGTCGGCCGTCCTGCTCATCCTCGGCGCGCCCTACCTCGTCGAGGCCCTCGCACCCGGGCTGCCCGACCCCCGCCTGGCCGTCGACTGCACCCGGCTGACCGGCACCTGTGTCCTCACCTTCGGCCTGGCCGGCTACTGCAGCGCGGCCCTGCGCGCCCACCGCCGGTTCATGGCACCCGCCGCGATCTACGTGGCGTACAACGTCGGGATCATCACGGCGATGTTCGTGCTGGGCGGGCGCTGGGGCGTGCGGGCGGCGGCCCTCGGGGTCGCGGTGGGCGGTGTGCTGATGATCGCCACGCAGCTGCCGGCCCTGCTGCGGCAGCTGCGCCGCCCGAAGCGGGACCGTGGGGCCCCCGCGCCGCCCGTGGGCCCCGAGGCGCTCGCGTCCGGGGACGACCGGGACGCCGCCCGGCCCGTCGAGCTGACCCTCATCACCACCGTGCTGCTGTTCGCGCTGTGCCGCCAGTCCCAGGTCCTCATCGAGCGCTTCCTCGGCTCGACGCTGCCCTCCGGAGCCATCTCGCACCTCAACTACGCGCAGAAGGTGGCCCAGATCCCGATGACGTTCTCGCTGATGCTGTGCACCGTCACCCTCCCGGTGGTGGCGCAGGCGATGGCGGAGGGCGACACCGAGCGGGCCCGCAGCCGGGTGGAGAAGGATCTCGCGCTGGTGTCGTGCATCGTGCTGCTGGGCGCGGCGGCGATCTTCGCCTGCGGTCCGCAGATCATCGAACTGCTCTTCCAGCGTGGCGCGTTCACCGCGCGGGACACCGCGGCCACCGCCGCCGTGATGCGGGTGTACGCCCTCGGGCTGCTCGGCCACGCCCTGGTGAGCGCGCTGGTCCGCTCCTACTTCTCGGCGGGCCGGCCCACCTGGTACCCGCTGGCCGCGATGGCCTCCGGGATCATCGCGACCTCGTGGATCGGCGCGGCCACCGTCGACTCCTGGGGCGTCCTCGGCATCGCCGCCGCCAACGCCATCGGCATCACCCTCACCGCCCTGCTCCTGCTGCGCGGCATGCGCGGCCGGGCGGTGCCGATCCGCACCCGGCAGGTGGTCGGCGAGATGAGCCGGCCGGTGCGGGCGGCCGTGGCCGCGGGCGTGGTGGGGATGTACTGCGCCGACCGGTTCGACTCCCCCGTGCTCGGCCTCGCCGCCGGCGGCGCGGTCGTCGCCCTCGTCTTCGTCCTGCTGGCCTCGGCCCTGGGCGCCTCCGGTGTCACCCCCGCCCTCCGTTCCGTCACACGAAGGCTGCCGTATGTCCGTAACCGCTGACCCCAGACCGACGACCGCCGCCACCCCGCTGTGGGTGGCCATGTACCACTCGGTGGGCGACTGCTCCGAGGACCCCTACCGCATCACCGTCTCGCCCGACCGCCTCGACGCCCAGCTCGGCTGGCTGCGGCGGCGCGGGCTGCGCGGGGTCGGCATGGCCGAGCTGCTGGCCGCCCGCGCCCGGGGCGAGGGCCGGGGCCTGGTGGGGCTGACCTTCGACGACGGGTACACGGACTTCGTCGACACCGCGCTGCCGCTGCTGCGCGCCCACGGCTGCGGAGCCACGCTCTTCGTCCTGCCGGGACGGCTCGGCGGCGAGAACGCCTGGGACCCGCTGGGCCCGCGCAAGCCGCTGCTCGACGAGGAGGGCATCCGGACGGCCGCCGGGACGGAGGGCATCGAGGTCGGCTCGCACGGGCTGACCCACGTCGACCTCACGAAGGCGGACGACGAGACCCTGCGCGCCGAGACCGCCGACAGCAGAGCACGGCTCGCGGAGCTGACCGGCGCTCCCGTCCAGGGCTTCTGCTACCCGTACGGCACCCTCGACCAGCGGGCCGCCGACGCCGTGCGGGACGCCGGGTACGCGTACGCCTGTGCCATCGACCCCGGCCCGCTGAACGGCCCGTACGCGCTGCCCCGGGTGCACATCGGCGAGGAGGACACGGCCCTGCGGCTGCTGCTGAAGCGGAAGCTGCACCGGCTGCGCCGCCGTCCCGTCGAGGGGGTCTGAGCCGACGTGAAGGCGCTGCACATCATCACCGGCCTCGGCGTCGGGGGCGCGGAGCAGCAACTGCGGCTGCTGCTGCGTCATCTGCCGGTCGACTGCGACGTGGTGACACTGACCAACCCGGGCCCGGTCGCCGACGGTCTCACCGCCGACGGGGTCCGTGTCACCCATCTGGGCATGGCGGGCAACCGTGACCTCGCCGCGCTCCCCCGTCTGGTGCGGCTGATCCGCCGGGGCGGCTACGACCTCGTCCACACCCACCTCTACCGGGCCTGCGTGTACGGCCGGTTCGCCGCCCGGCTGGCGGGGGTCCGCGCGGTCGTGGCCACCGAGCACTCCCTCGGCGACTCGCAGATGGAGGGGCGTCGGCTGTCCGCCGGAGTGCGCGCCCTGTATCTCGCCAGCGAGCGCCTCGGCCGGTCCACGGTCGCCGTCTCGCCGACCGTCGCCGACCGGCTGCAGCGCTGGGGCGTGCCGGCCCCACGGATCGAGGTCGTCCCCAACGGCATCGACCTCGCCGGCTTCCGCTTCGATCCGGACCTGCGCGAGCTGACCCGGCGGCGGCTCGGGCTGCCGGAGGGCGCGTACGTCGTCGGCGGTGTCGGACGGCTCGCGGCCGGCAAGCGGTTCGACGTGCTGGTCCGGGCGCTCGGCCGGCTGCCGGACGACTGCTGGCTGTTGATCGCCGGCGGTGGCCCGGAGGAGAGCGTGCTGCGTCGGTCCGCCCAGCGGGCCGGGGTCGCCGACCGGGTGCTCCTCACCGGGGAACGGCCGGCCGCGGGCGCCCCCGGGGCCGATCTGCCCTCGCTGATGAACGCCATGGACGTGCTCGCCTCGCCCAGCGCCGAGGAGGCCTTCGGGCTCGCGGTGGTGGAGGCGATGGCGTCCGGGCTGCCCGTGCTCTACGTCTCCTGCCCGGCGATCGAGGACCTGCCACCGGACGCGACCGTCGGCGCCCGGCGCGTCCAGGGGGGCGCGGAGTCGTTCGTCAGCGCCCTGCTGGACCTCCGCGCGCAGGGCGCGCGCAGCCGGGCCGTCCCCGCCGCCGCCCAGCACTACTGCATCACCCGCAGCGCCGCCCAGCTCATGGACGTGTACGCGGCCGCCGTCTCCCGCACGCCCTCGCCGACCCCGCCCCTGGGAGTGAGTTCCGTATGACCGACCGTACGTCTGAACGTATGTCCGACAGCCCGCACCGCGGGCCGGCCCACGGCGGCCGCGCCCGCTCCCTGCCCTCCTGGTCCCTGCTCGCGGCCGGCGCCCTGCTCGGCGGGGTGGCCGGGGGCGCGTACGGCGTGGTGAAGGCGCCCGTCTACACCGCCACCAGCTATCTCGTCGTCGTGCCCGCCGAGGGGTCGGACACCCAGTCGGCGCTCGGTTTCGCACAGGCGTACGGGCGGGTGGCGACGCAGGTCGCGGTGCTCGGGGACGCGCAGGTATGGGCGGGGGTGCCGGTGGAGACGCTGCGCAAGGACGTGCGGACGGCGACGTCGCCGGACGCGCCGATGGTCGCCGTCTCCGCCACCTCCTCGCGGCCGGACCTCGCCGCGGACATGGCCAACGCCGTCTCCCGGGCCCTGACCCGGCACGCGAACGACAGCCAGAGGTCCACGCGCGTCGAACTGCAGCAGTTCGCCCGCGCGACCAGGCCGACCGAGGCGTCCTCGGCGTCGCCGACGGTGACCGCTCTGGTGGGCACCGCGGCCGGCGGGCTGCTCGGCGGACTGGCCCTGCTGATCAGGCCCCGGCGCGCCCCCGGGGCCCCGCCCTCGGCCTCCGTACCGGGTCCCGCTCTCGCCGCCGACGCCCACGGACAGCTGTGACCAGCGTCCTGGAGACGGGGACGAGCACCACCCTGCGCGCCGAACTGTGCACCGACGAGCGCGAGTTCGGCGAGCTGGCCGGGCCCTGGGACCGTCTGTACCGGCGGTGCGGCGCGGCCACCCCGTTCCAGAACCACGCCTGGCTGCACTCCTGGTGGCTGTCGTACGGCACCCCCGGAAGGCTCCGGCTGGTCCTCGTCCGCGACGGGGCCGAGCTGCGCGCGGTCGCCCCGCTGATGCTCGTACGGCGTCCGCTGCCCGCCCTGGTCCCGCTGGGCTGCCCGATCTCGGACTTCGCGGACGTGATCGTCGACGACGAGTACGCCGAACAGGCGTCGGCGGCGCTCGCCGAGGGGCTGTCGGCCGCCGCCCGGACCGCGCTGATCGACTTCCGCGAGGTACGGCCCGGCGCCGCCGTCGAACAGATCTACGACCGCTGGCGGGGACCCCGCCGCAAGGTGGCCGACTCGGTCTGTCTGGAGCTGCCCGCGCGGCCCATGGACGAGCTGGTCAAGCGGCTGCCCAACTCCCGGGCCCAGCGGGTGCGCGCCAAGCTCCGCAAGCTCGGCGACCTCGGCATCGAGCCGCGGGCGGTGGGCGCCGACGAGGTGGACGCGGCCCTGCGGACCATGCTGGACCTGCACCGCCTGCAGTGGCAGGACCGCAAGGTGACCACCGAGCACATGCGCCCCCGCTTCTCCGAGCATCTGTCCCGCGCGGTCGGGCCGATGGTGCGCTCGGGGGACGCCGTGGTGACCGAGTTCCGGCTGGACGGCGACGTGATGGCCGTCGACGTCACCCTGCTGTCGCAGCGGCTGGCGGGCGGTTACCTCTACGGCGCCCACCCGCGGCTGCGCGAACGCAAGGCGGACGTCGCCACCATGCTGCTCAACGCCTGCGCCGGGCATGTCGGTTCCGGCGTCCACCAGGTGCTGAGCCTGCTGCGGGGTGCCGAGCCGTACAAGCTGCGCTGGCGCCCGGACACCGTCGTCAACCAGCGCCTGCTGCTCGCCCGCCGCCGCACCGCGCCCCTGCTGTCGGCCGTCGCCTGCGACGCGGCGGCCCGGCTGCGGGGCAAGGAACTGCTCCACCGGTGGCGGGCCAGGAAGGACGCCGAGCAGAACCGGGAGCGCGGGGACCGGCCGGAGCGGAAGGAACGTGGTGGCGGCGGGCCCTGAGCGGCCCGCCGCCGGCTCCGGATCACCGGTAGCGCGACCACCAGTCCGTACGGACGCAGAGCTTCCCGCCGAGCCAGTACTCCACCCAGTCGCCCAGCTCCAGCGGCGAACAGTTCGGCGGACGTACGGGTGTGGTGGGAGCCGGTTTCGGTGTGGGGGTGGGCGTCGGAGTCGCGGTCGTGTCACGGCCGAAGAGCATCGACCGGTACACCTGCGCCGCCTTCGGGTTGCTCGCGCACTGCCAGACACCGTGCGGGCAGTAGTCCGTGAGCGTGTTGTAGACCGGCTTGTGCTCGTCCATCCAGGCGAGCATGCGCCGCATGTACTCCGGGTTGTCGCCGTTGCGGAAGAGTCCCCATTCCGCGTAGGAGATGGGCTTCTTGTGCGCCTTCGCGAAATCGACGTGTGCCTGCAGGCCGTAGGGCTCCTTCACCTGTTCGTCGAAGGTGATTCCGCGCGGCTGGTCGTAGGAGTCCATGCCGATGATGTCGACCGTGTCGTCCCCCGGATAACACTGCGTCCAGGGAATGGCGTCCCGGCCCCGGTTCGGGGTCCAGTCGAACGTGAATTTCTGGCCCGGCACCGCGCGCATCGTGGTGACGATCCTGTTCCAGTACTTCTTCCAGCTCTCCGGGTCGGGCCCGCAGCGATGGGTGTACGTGATGCCGTTCATCTCCCAGCCGAGCACGATCACCGTGTCCGGGATCTTCAGCTCGACCAGTCGCTCCGCGAGCCGGCGATAGTGGTGGTCGAACTGACCGGCGGCGGCGCGGCGCAGCAGCGCGCGGACCTCGTGGTCGGAGACGCCCTCCTCGTTGCGCTCCATCATGGGCACGTTGAGGACGAACATCCGGTCGTCCTCGTCGCGCCGCCACTCGGCCCAGGCGTCCAGGAAGCCGGGCAGGCCCTCGATGTTGGACCAGCGGTCGCCCGGCAGGTAGGTGTGCGCCACCCGCAGGTCGGAGCCGCCCAGCCAGTCGCTCAGCTCGGCGATCCGGGCGACCCCGCGGGGCCCGTAGTGCAGGTAGGCGCCGATGGCCGGCAACTGCTCGGGAAGCTTCGGGGTCGCGGAGGACGTGGCCGGCACGGGCGAGCCCGCCGGCGGCGGGGCGGAGGCGCTCGGGGCGGCCGGTGCCGTCGGGACGGCCGGAGCGGGCGTCTTGGCGACCGGAGCCGGGGTGACGGCGGCGGGCGCCGCCGGGACCGTGGGCTTGGCCGGAGCGGCCGGGGCCGTGGGCTTGGCCGGAGCCGCCGGAGCCGTGGGCTTGGCCGGAGCGGCCGGGGCCGGCGGTGCCGGTGGGTCGGTCGCCCGGCTCGCCACCCGCGCGCCCACGGCGTGCACCGGGACCGACGCGAGGGCGAACGACGCGACCACGCCGGCCGCGACGAGCGCCATCCCTCTGGTGCGGGGTCTCCTGTGCCGGGGCCGCCGCTGTTGTGGAGCCATGTCCGCTCCCCTCTCCGCTCTGTTCACTTCACTGCTTTCCGCCGCCGATTTCCACCTACTGACAATCAGTCATACGAATACGAATTCCGCCAACTGGGGCTCCGGCCTTCGGGTGCCCGAATCGCCCGCACGGGTGACCCGACGTCAAAGAAATGTGCGAGGACCCCGACGAAATGAACGTGTCGCCACTCGACACCCGCGTTCCGGCCGTTCTGCTGAGAACGGACCGCAATCCCTTTCACCACGGAACCCTGGGCGCCGTACGCTCCCTGGGGCGCGCCGGTGTGGAGGTGCACCTGGTCGCCGACTGCGAGGGCAGCCCCGTGCGCAGCTCCCGGTACCTCCACACGACGCACACCCCGCCCCGGCTCGGCGCCTCCCTCGACGAATTCACGGCCGTGCTGCGCCGGGTGGCTGATCTGGTCGGCCGTCCCGCGGTGCTCATCGCCCTGGACGACGCGAGCGCCGTGGCCACCGGCCGGCTGCGCGAGGAGCTGACGGAGGGTTATCTGCTTCCGGCCGGGCCCGCCGCTCTCGCCGAACAGGTGGCCGACAAGGCGGAACTGGCCGCGCTGTGCGGGCGCCTGGACCTCCCCCACCCCGCGACGGTGGTCCCCGGCGGCCCGGCGGAGGCCACCGCCGCCGCGCGGGAGCTGGGCCTGCCGGTGGTGGCCAAGTGGAGCCGCCCGTGGCTGCTGCCCGCCGACGCGGGGCTGCGCAGCACGGTGGTGGTGCGCTCGGCCGGGGAGGCCGCGGCCCTGTTCCGGCGTTCGGAGCAGGCCGGCAGCCGACTGCTCCTCCAGGCGTTCCTGCCGCCGGGGCTCGACCGCGACTGGTTCTTCCACGGGTACGCCGACCGCACCGGGGCCGTGCGCGGCGGCGGCACCGGCCAGAAGCTGGCTGCCTGGCCGCGCGGCGCCGGGCTGACCGCCGTCGGCCGCTGGACCCCCAACCCCGAGGTGCGAGCCCTGGCCGAGCGGCTGACCGGCGCGCTCGGCTACCGAGGCGTGTTCGACCTCGACTTCCGCCGCGAGGGCAGCACCGGCGCGTACCACCTGCTCGACTTCAATCCGCGTCCCGGCGCCCAGTTCCGCCTGTTCACGGACGCGGCCGGCATCGACGTCGTCAGCGCCCTGCATCTGGACCTGACCGGCCGCCGGATCCCGGACGGGGCCCCCGTGCCGGGCCGGACCTTCGTCGTGGAGAACTACGCGCCCCTCGCCGCGCTGCGCCGGACGTCCCTGCCGTACCCGCCGTCCGGGCCGGGCGCGCGCGAGCTGGCCTGGTACGCGCGGGACGACCGCGCCCCCGGCCTCGCGCTGTGGTCGCTGTGGCCACGCCGCGCGCTCGGCCGCCTGCTGGCACCCCGCCCGCCGCTTCCCCTCCAGCGCGACCACGCCCCCGGCGAGGTCCACGCCGGGAGCGGTACCGAGAACCACGCCGAGAACCGCGCCGAGAACGAGAAAGCGAGCAGACCCTGATGTACGACCTGCTGGTGGTGGGCGCCGGCCCGTACGGCCTGTCCATCGCGTCCCATGCCGCGGCCGCCGGGCTCAGCCTGCGCGTCCTCGGCCGTCCCATGGCGTCCTGGCGCGACCACATGCCGCCCGGCATGTTCCTCAAGTCCGAGCCCTGGGCCTCCAACCTGAGCGATCCCGAGGGGCGTTGGCGGCTCGACGCGTACTGCGCCGAGCAGGGCTTCGAGGCCCGCCACGGCCGGCCGATCCCGGTCGGCACGTTCGCCTCGTACGGCCTGTGGTTCGCCCGCAACGCCCTCCCGCCCGTCGACGAGCGCATGGTCACGCTGCTTCGGCGCCACCACGGCGGTTTCGAGGCGGTCCTGGACGACGGGGAGACGGTCCGCGCCCGCACGGTGGCCCTCGCCGTGGGTGTCGTGCCGTTTATCGAAATCCCGTCCGCGCTACGGGAGTTGCCGCCGGACCGGGTCTCCCACAGCAGCCACCACAGCGACCTCGACCGCTTCCGGGGCAGGGACGTCACGGTGGTCGGCGGCGGCCAGGCGGCTCTGGAGACGGCCGCGCTCCTGGCCGAACAGGGCACACGCGTCCGTGTGCTGGCCCGCTCCGGCGCCCTGCGCTGGAACGACGTCCCGCCCCCGCTGGAGCGCCGGCCGTGGGACTCCGTCCGCTCCCCGCACAGCGGCCTCGGCTGCGGCTGGCGCAACTGGTTCTACGCGGAGCGTCCGGGCTGGTACCGCCGCCTGCCCGAGGCGGGAAGGGTGCGGATCGCGGCGGAGGCGCTCGGCCCCGCGGGCGCCTGGTGGGTCCGCGACCGTGTCGAGCCGGCCGTCGAGGTACGGCTCGGCCAGGAGGTCGCGACGGCGTACGAGACGGGCGGCGCCGTACGCCTGGAGACGGTCGGCCGCGGCGGTGAGCCGGCCTCGCTGGAGACCGAACACGTCATCGCGGCCACGGGGTTCCGGGCCACCTGCGAGCGGCTGGACCTGCTGGCGCGTGAGGTGCGCGCGGATCTGGTGGCCCTCGCAGACGGCTCGCCCTCAGTCGGGCGGGACTTCGAGTCCTCGGTCCCCGGCCTGTTCCTCGCCGGCCTCACCACCGCGGCCGGTTTCGGTCCCGCGATGCGCTTCGTGCACGGCGCGTCGTTCACCGCCCCGACCCTCCTGCGAGGGGTGCGGCGGCGGCTGCGCGCCGGGGTGCCCGGCGGACGCATCCCGGCGCCGGGAGCGCGGGCGGACCTGGCCTCCACCGCCGGGGCGTGACGCACGCGGGTGCCGGGAGGCGCGCCCGCGCGTCCCGGCACCCGCGTGGACTCAACGACGGGAAGCGGCCCGGCCCCGCCGGTACAGGATGCCCCCACCCGCGATCAGCGCGACGCTGGCCGCCCCGGCCGCGAGCAGGGCCTCACGGTCGCTGCCGGTCTCGGGGAGCGTGGGCGGGTGATCCGTCGGGGGCTGGTCCGTCGGCGGGTGGTCGGTGGGGGGCCTGTCCGTCGGAGGCTTGTCGGTGGGAGAGAGGTGGCCCGTGGGGGGCTTGCCCGTGGGGCTGGGGCCGCCGGTCGGCGGCTTGTGCGTCGGGGGCTTCTCCGTCGGAGGCTTGCCCGTGGGGCTCGGACCGCCGGTCGGCGGCTTGTGCGTCGGCGGCTTCGTCGTGGGCGGCTGCGTCGGCGGCTGGTGCGGAGGCTTGGTCGGCGGGGTGTCGCCGTAGCCGACCTCGGTGTCCTCGTCGGTGTCCGGGGTGTCGCCGTAGTCGCTCGGGGCGTCGCCGTGGCCGCTCGGGGCGTCGCCGTAGTCGCTCGGGGCGTCGCCGTAGTCGCTCGGGGCGTCGCCGTAGTCGCTCGGCGTGTCGTCGTGGTTCCCGTAGCCCTCGTCGCTCCCGTAGCCCTCGTCGCTCCCGTAGCCCTCGTCGCTCCCGTGGCCTTCCTCGTCCCAGCTCTGCGGGTACTCCACGGGTTCGTCGTACTCCTCGTACGTGTCCGGCCGCGTGTACTCCTCGTACGCCTGCTCCCAGGACTCCTCCGCGTCCGCCGGCGGGGCCGGCGTGTACTCGGGCTCCGCCACCGGGGTGGCGTGGCGCTCCGGAGCGCTCTCGGTGCTCTGGGCGCGCTCGGCGTTCTCGGTGCTCCGGGAGTTCTCCGGGGCGTGGTCGCCGGTGTTGCCGCACTCGTTGCCGAGGGTCGGGTTGCCGAGGGCCGCGGCGTCGACGGTGTTGCCGCAGACGTTCACCGGGACGGTGACCGGCACCTCGACCGCGTTGCCCGACGCGACGCCGGGCGAGTTCGAGGCAGCCCCGCGCGCGCCCGTGTCCGCGAGCACCGGCGTGCCGTAGAGGGACAGCAGGCCCGTCGTCGCGGCGGCCACGACCATTCTCTTGCGCAGGTTCTGTCGCATTTCTCTTTCTTCCTGCTCGAAGAAGTGGGAAAAGCCGGCCTTGGAGCCGTTGAGAACACTCCAAGACCGGCTGAGGCACAGCCGAACGGCTGCTGCGATGCGCTACGACGTCAGTCGTTGACGCACACGTTGCCGGCTGTCGGGTTGAGCAGGGCGATGATGTTGATCGAGTTGCCGCACACGTTGATGGGCACGTGGACGGGGACCTGCACCACGTTGCCCGAGAGGACACCCGGGGAGCCGATGGCGGCACCGTGGGCCTCCGCGTCGGCGACGGCCGGGGTGGCCAGACCCACGGCCATGATCACGCCGGCCACGACAGCTGCGCTCTTCTTGAGCTTCACGTCATTTCCCTTCTCTGCGGTCATGCCTCAATTGACGGCCGAAACCGAGCGAGCACAGCATGAACGGCTCGCATCATGACCCGCAGTCTGCGAACGAGGAATAGACACGGAAAGAAACTAAGGAACGCGGGGAGTCGGGTAATTCACCCGATCGCCCCGCGAATTTACCGAACAGCCGATATGACGACCACCCGAACGGCCCCTGCCCGGGAACAGGCGAAGGGCTCGGGCCGCGCGCGCAGCGCGTGGGCGACCCGAGCCGTTCATCGGTTCTACGGTCAGCCGTTGTTGTTGCCGTTGCCGTTGCCGTTGTCCGAGAGGATCGGGATGTCGGACAGGATGTGCGACAGCGGCTCGTCACCCTTGGCCTGGGTGGAGTTCTCCGTGCACTGCTGGTTCTGCGGCGCGGACAGGATCGGGATGTCCTGGGCGGCGAGGCCGGCCAGCAGCCCGATTCCGCCGATGTTCGCCTTGGCAGGCAGGCCGATGCAGGGCTTGTTGAGCGAGCCCTGGACCAGCGAGAGCTGCGGGCTCATGTCGCCCTTGGTCACGGAGTTGCCGAACGCCTGGCTGGCACCGTTGCCGCTGAAGGACGTGGTCCCACCGTCATCGGCGAGCGCCTGGGGCGCGACGCCGGCCGCGAGTCCGGTGATGGAGGCGGCAACAGCCGCGGTAGCCCACAGCTTCTTCATGTTCGATCCCTTTCGGAAAGCGGACTCCGTTGCGGAGTTGCGCCCTGCTCAACAGGACATCCGGCCAACGGTTGCGTTGATTGCCCCTGTTAGCGCAATAGGAGGCTTATCGGGGCACTTGGGTGCCGTGGTGGGCCGCCGGCTGAGGGCAGGCCCCGTGCGAGGGCGTGCTACTTCTTCCCGCCGCCGTTGTTGTTGCCGTTGCCGTTGTCCGAGAGGATCGGGATGTCGGACAGCAGGTGCGACAGCGGCTCGTCACCCTTGGCCTGGGTGGAGTTCTCCGTGCACTGTTGGTTCTGCGGGGCGGACAGGACCGGGATGTCCTGAAGCGCGATACCCGCGGCGCCGATGCCGCCGAGGTTGAGCTTGGCCGGCAGGGCGATGCAGGGCTTGTTGAACGAGCCCTGGATCAGCGCCATCTGCGGGCTCATGTTGCCGTACGTCGCCGAGTTGCCGTAGACCTGCTGGGCGTCGTTGCCACTGAAGGTGGTGGTGCCCGCGTCATCGGCGAGCGCCTGGGGCGCGGTGACCGCCGAGGCTCCGACGACGGAGGCGGCGATCGTCGCTGCGGCCATGATCTTCTTGATCACTTGCGATTCCCTTCTGGAAGAACCCCGTTTCCACCGGAGCGCCATGGACAACTTCCCGCGGGCTCCCCGGTTGCTCTGATTCACTCCGTCGGCCCACGCGACGGAGTGGAAGAGGGGCGCGCGGAGCGTTTCCGATCCCCCTTGAATTCACCGCCGTGAGCGGGCCGAACGGGTGATGTGCCGAAACCGACGGTGGCCCGCCGCCGTTGCTGCAGAGCATGGACCAGCGGGTCCGTCAGGAAAGGAATGCGAAATGCTCAAGAAGGCAATGGCCACGGTCGCGGTCGCCGCTTCCATCACCGGCCTCGCGGCCGGCGTCGCGCCCCAGGCGCTCGCCGATGACGGTGGGACCACGTCCTTCAGCGGCAACGGTGCCAGCCAGGCGTTCGGCAACTCCGTGACCAAGGGCGACATGAGCCCGCAGCTCTCGCTGGTCCAGGGCTCGCTCAACAAGCCCTGCATCGGTCTGCCTGCCAAGCTCAACGCCGGCGGCATCGGAGCCATCGGAGTCGCCCTCCAGGACATCCCGATCCTGTCCGCCCCGCAGAACCAGCAGTGCACGGAGAACTCCACCCAGGCCAAGGGCGACGAGCCGCTGTCGCACATCCTGTCCGACATCCCGATCCTCTCGGACAACGGCAACGGCAACAACAACGGCGGCGGCAACGGCGCCAAGCACCACTGACGCCACCACCGGACACACCGGAGCGGGCCGCCGAGTTCATCGGCGGCCCGCTCCGCCGTGTCCCCCCAGGTGCCGGCCCCGGCTCACTTCTTCGCGTACAGCGACTCGATCGCCGCCGCGTACGCCGCCCCGACCGCGTGGCGTTTGATCTTCATCGACGGGGTGAGCAGGCCGTTCTCCTCGTTGAAGCCGCCTTCCACCACCTTGAACTCGCGGATGGACTCGGCGCGGGAGACGGCCTGGTTGGCGTAGTCGACGGCCTGCTGGACGTCGGCGCGCATCCGGGGATCGGCGACGATCTCGGAGAGCGGGGTGTCCGGGGACATGCCGCGCACGTGCAGCCAGTGGGTGACGTCCTCGGGGTCGAGGGTGATGAGGGCGGCGACGAAGGGGCGGTTGTCGCCGACGACCATGCACTGCCCGACCGGGGGGCGGCTGCGCAGCCGGTCCTCCAGGACGGCCGGCGAAACGTTCTTGCCGCCGGAGGTGACGAGGATGTCCTTCTTGCGGCCGGTGATGGTGAGATAGCCGTCCTCGTCGAGCGCGCCGAGGTCGCCGGTGGCGAACCAGTCGTCGGTGAGGGCCGCGTCGGTGGCGACCGGGTCGTTCCAGTAGGTGCCGAAGACGATGCCGCCCTTGATGAGGACCTCCCCGTCGTCGGCGATGCGGACCGCCGTGCCGGGGACGGGCCGGCCGACGGTGCCGGGGCGGGGCTTGAGAGGCGGGACGATGGTGGCGGCCGCGGTGGTCTCGGTGAGGCCATAGCCCTCGTAGACGATGACCCCGGCGGCGTAGAAGAAGAGGTTGAGGTCGCGGTCGAGCGGGGAGCCGCCGCTGATGGCGTAGCGCATCCGGCCGCCCAGTTCCCTGCGGATGCGGCGGTAGACCAGCAGGTCGTACAGGGCCCAGGCGGCGTACAGGCCGGGGGTGGGGCCGGGGCCCCGGTCGAGGAACCTGTCCAGGTAGGCCTTGGCGAAGCGCACGCCGATGCGGTGGGCGCGGTCGAAGGAGGCGCCGCGGCCGATGCGTTCGGCGGTGGCCCGGCCGGTGGCGTGGATCCGCTCGAAGAGGTAGGGGACGCCGACGAGGAAGGTGGGGCGGAACTTCTTGAGGGCGGGCCGCAGTTCGGCGGGCTTGATGCTCGGGCAGTGGCCGATCTCGATGCGGGCCATCAGGCAGGCGATCTGGATCGCGCGGCCGAGGATGTGGGCCAGGGGGAGGAAGAGGAGGGTCGAGGCGGCCTGGCCGGTGATCTCCTTGAAGATCGGGTGGAGGAGTTCGACCGTGTTGGCGGCCTCCGCGTGGAGGTTGGCGTGGGTGAGGACGCAGCCCTTGGGACGGCCGGTGGTGCCGGAGGTGTAGCAGATGGTGGCGGCCGTGTCCGGGGTGAGGGCGGCGCGACGCTTGGTGACCTCGTCGTCGGGGACGCCCCGGCCCAGGTCGGCGAGGTGCGAGAGCGCCTCCCGGTCGATCTGCCAGACGTGCGGGGGCTGGGAGTGGCGGGCGGTGGCGGTGGCGACGGCCTCCGCGTTCCCGGCGGTCTCCGCGACCACGAAACGGGAGCCGGAATCGCGGACGATCCACTCGATCTGCTCGGGCGAGGACGTGGCGTAGATGGGCACGGACTGGCCGCCGGCCGCCCAGACGGCGAAGTCGAGGACCGTCCACTCGTAGCGGGTGCGGGACATCAGCGCGACGCGGCCGCCCGGTTCGAGGCCGGCGGCGATCAGCCCCTTGGCGGTCTCGGTGACCTCGCGGGCGAAGGCGGCGGCGGTCACCGGGTGGTAGGTGCCGTGGTGGTCGGCGCGGCGCAGGACCACAGCGCCGGGCGCCTCGGTGGCGTTGACGAAGGGGAGGTCGGCGATGCTGCCGCCGGTCGGGCGGGGCGCGAGGGCGGGTGTGCGCGCCTCGCGGACGACACCCCGCGCGTCCCTGACGACCTCGACCTTCGCGCGGTCGGACAGGCCGCCGCGCTGTTTCGCCCGGTTCAAGTCCCTGTGTACGCCCATCACCGCTCCCCGAGGTCTCACACATCCACGTTACTGGCGAGTCAACTTACCGGTACGTAAGGAAATATCAATGCTTGGGCAAGACTGCGAGGCTCGGCAGCGGGCGCGTGATAGGTGTGGATCATGCGCCCCCACCGCCTCGGCTCCACGCTGATCTCCGCCGTCGCCTCCCTCTGCGTCTGTCTGTCCGCCGGTGCCTCGTCGGCCGCGGCCCTGCCCGGTGCTCCGCCGGTCGCCGCCGAGTCGTCCTCCGCCCTTCCTCGTACGGCTCCCGGCGCCCGGTCGCTCACCGTGGTGACGGATCTGTTCGCCGAGCGGCTGCTCGTCGCGGACAAGGTCGCGGCGGCGAAGTACGGGACGACCACGCCGATCGACGACCCCGTGCGGGAGAAGGCGATCCTGGACGACGTGGCCGCGCGGGCGGTCGGGCTCGGCCTCGACCCGGATACGGTCACCGCCGTGTTCCGGGACCAGATCGAGGCCAACAAGCTGGTGCAGCGCGGCCTTTACGCCCGGTGGGACGCGCACCCCGAGGAACGGCCCACCGAGCGGCCCGATCTGGTGAAGGAGGTGCGGCCGGTGCTCGACCGGATCACCACCCAGTTGCTGAGCGCGCTCCAGGAGACGGAGTCTTCGCGGGCCGGGGCGTCGTGCGCGCCCCGGCTGCGGGTGGCGGCGGTGTGGTCCGCGGTCGACCACCGGCTGGACCGGTTGCACGGGCAGGGGCTGGTGCGGGCGTCGCCCTCGGTCTGCGCGCCGGTGGTGAAGCCCTAACCCATCAGCTCCTCCGCCGACTTGATCGCCTCGGCGAGGGCGTAGAGGTCCTTGTCCTCGCGGTCCCTCGCCAGATCGTCCGCCCGCAGGCCCAGTCGGTGCAGGGAGGGGCGGGCCGGGAGGTCGGGCCGGCGGCCGTCCTCCTGGCGGAGGGAGTCGGCGAAGTAGGCGGCCACGGCCGCCACTCGCAGGCCGTACGGGGAGTCGGTCCACAGGTCGTCGTGCAGGGCCGACGCCTCCAGGCCCGCCGCCTCCTCGTGCGGGGTGCGGGTGGCGGGGTCCAGCCAGCGGACGGTGGCGGTGGCGAGGTGGCCTCCCTCGGCGCCGTCCTTGGTGCGGACGACGTAGAGCGCGGTGACGGTGTGGCCGGGGCCGATCTCGCCGCCGTCGACCCGGTCGTCACGGAAGTCCTCGTCGGCGACCCGCCGGTTGTCGTAGCCGATCAGGCGGAACTCCTCGACCGTGGCCGGGTCGAAGGCGACCTGGGCCTTGGCGTCGCGGGCGGTGAGGTCGACGTGGCGCGGGAGTTCCTCGCAGAAGACCTTCTCGGCCTCCTCCTCGGTGGAGACGTAGGTGGTGTGGCCGTCGCCCCGGTCGGCGAGTTGTTCCATGAGCTCGTCGCCGTAGTCGCTGCCGACGCCGACGCCGAAGAGGGTGATGCCGTGGTCGCGGCGTTCGCTCGCGATGCGTTCCAGGATGGTCTCGGCGTCGGTGGAACCGGTGTTGGCGAGGGCGTCGGAGAGCAGGACGACCCGGTTCGTGGCGCCCTTGCGCAGGCCGTCGACGGCGGTCTCGTAGCCGGTCTCGACGCCCGCCGCGAGGTTGGTGGAGTCGGTGGGCTCCAGGCCGTCGACCGCCTCGCGGATCTCGCCCCGGTTGCCGTCGAGGCGGGTCATCGGCAGGACGGTCTCGGCCTCGTCGCTGAAGGTGACGACGGCGACCGAGTCGTCGTCGCGCAGCCGGTTCGTCATCGTGCGCAGGGCGTCCTGGGCGAGGTCGAGGCGGCCCGGTTCGGACATGGACCCGGAGACGTCGATGACGAAGGTGAGGGCGGCGGGCGGGCGTTCGCCATCGCCGCCGGCGGCCCGGGTGGCGAGGCCGACCCGGACCAGGGACCAGTTCTCGGCGTCGGTGCGGGCGCCGTCGACGGTCACCGAGAAGCCGTCGCCGTCCGGGCGTTCGTAGTCCTGGCGGAAGCTGTTGACGAACTCCTCCGGGCGGACCGTCGCCGGGTCGGGCAGGCTGCCCTCGTCCAGGGTGCGGCGGGCGTAGCCGTAGGAGGCCGTGTCGACGTCGAGGGCGAAGGTGGAGAGGTGGTCGGGGGACGGGGCGAAGTCGCCGGAGTCGTCGCCCTGTTCGTCGCGCTGTTCGCCGGAGTCGGGGCCCTCGGGCGCGGGAGCCGGGAAGCCGTCCGCGTCGCCGCTGCTGCCTCCCCGGTCGTACGAGGAGGAGTTGCCCCCGTCACCGCCGTCGCCGCAGCCTGTGAGGAGCAGGGCGCAGGCGGCGCCCAGGGCGAGGAACGCGGTGCCGGCCCGCCGCCCGGCCCGCCGCCTCGGCCTCGTCGTCGGCCCCGTCGTCCTCGTCGTCGGCGTGCTCCTGCGATACGCGTGCATCCGGGCCCCCTAGCCACGTCGTCCGTCGCCCTCCGCGGGTTCTCGCGGTCGGCTGTTGTGACTGTGACGGCGCGCAGGGCCCGGATGTGCGCCACGGGGTGTTGCGGATGCGTCTCGAAGCGGCCACGGCGGGCGCCCACCGAGACCGGTGGGTGATCCTCCGGTGACCTAGGAGACGACGTCCTTGCGGCCGAAACCGCGGAAGGCCAGGGCGAACAGCACCAGCGCGTACGTTACGGAGACGGAGACGCCCTGGATCATGTCGGTGTACTCGGGCTGCGGGCGGACGACGTCCAGCCAGGCGTACTGCCAGTGCGCGGGCAGGAAGTCGCGCCAGTCGCCGAGGGCGGTCACCGAGTCGAGCACGTTGCCGACGATGGTGAGGCCGACGGCACCGCCGACCGCGCCGAGCGGGGCGTCCGTCCGGGTGGAGAGCCAGAACGCCAGTGCTGCGGTGACCAGTTGGGACACGAAGATGTACCCGACCGTGATCAGCAGGGCCTGGGCGGCGGTGCCCGCGGCGAGTTCACCACCGGTGGGCAGCTCCAGCGGGCCCCAGCCGTAGGCCGCGGTGCCGACCGCGAGGGCGACGACCGGCAGCAGCACCAGCGCCGCGAGGCTGAGGGTGAGGCCGACGACGAGCTTGGACCACAGCAGGCGGGCGCGCGGCACGGGCGCGGCGAGAAGGTAGCGCAGGGAGGACCAGCTGGCCTCCGAGGCGACCGTGTCGCCGCAGAACAGCGCGACGGGGATGACGAGCAGGAAGCCCGCGGCGGCGAACAGGTTCACCGCGGCGAAGTTCGCGCCGGACGCGGTGGCCGTGTCCATCAGGTTGACCCGGTTGTTGCCCTCGCCGGGCGAGCCGCCGACCTGGAAGGCGATCAGCAGCACGAGCGGCAGGGCGAACAGGATGCCGCCCATGACCAGCGTGCGGCGGCGCTTCAGCTGGCGGACCAGCTCGACCCCGAGGGGCAGGGTGCGGCCGGCGCGGTAGCCGTCGGCGACCTCGACGGGCCGGGCGGGCCCGGGTTCTGCGTGCTCGGCACGCTCGGCCAGCGTGCTCATGCGGACTCTCCGATCAGGGTGAGGAAGGCGTCTTCGAGGCGGCGGTGCGGGCCGACCGACTCCACGGGTACGTCCAGCCGGACGAGTTCGGCGACCAGACGCCGGGCGCTGCCGCCGGCGTCGAGGCGGACCACCAGACCGCCGTCGGCGGGTACGGCCGATTCGACGCCCGGCAGCGCGGCGATCTTCTCGACGAGCGGCTCGTCCACCGGCTCGGAGGTGCCGACCAGCAGCGTGTCGCCGGAGCCGACGATCTCGCTCACGGGGCCGGCCTGGACGAGCTGCCCGTGGTCCATGACGACCAGATGCGTGCAGGTCTGCTCGACCTCCGCCAACAGGTGGCTGGAGACGATGACCGTGCGGCCGGCGGCCGCGTACCGGATCATGACCTCGCGCATCTCACGGATCTGCGGCGGGTCGAGTCCGTTCGTCGGCTCGTCGAGGATCAGCAGGTCGGGCAGGCCGAGCATGGCCTGGGCGATGGCCAGGCGCTGGCGCATGCCCTGGGAGTAGGTGCGCACCGCGCGGGCCAGGGCGTCGCCGAGGCCGGCGATCTCCAGGGCCTCGTCGAGGTGGGAGTCCTCGGCCGGGCGGCCGGTGGCGGCCCAGTACAGCTCCAGGTTCTCGCGGCCGGAGAGGTGCGGGAGGAAGCCCGCGCCCTCCACGAACGCGCCGACGCGGGAGAGGACCGGGGCGCCCGGCACGATCGCGTGGCCGAAGACGCGGATCTGGCCGCCGTCCGGCTGGATCAGGCCCATCAGCATGCGCAGGGTCGTCGTCTTGCCCGCTCCGTTCGGTCCGAGCAGGCCGAGGACCTGGCCCTTCTCGACGCGCAGGGACAGGTCGCGGACGCTGTAGCGGTCGCCGTTCCTGTACTTCTTGCTCAGGTCGGTGATCTGCAGCGGGACCTCGGCGAGCGACGGGTCGGGGGCCGGGGTGACGATCCGGCGGCGTCCGGTGACGAGCAGGACGGCCGCGATCACGGCGCCGGCGATCGGCAGGTACCAGACCCAGGCGGGCAGGACGTCCGTGCGGTCGGCCCCGGCGAGGGGCGTGGGCACCTCCAGACCGCCCCTGAGGGAGACGGTGTACGTCGCCGGGGTCGTCGGGGAGGCGTAGCCGAGGTCGGTGGAGGCGAGGACCAGACGGAGGCTGTGGCCGTCGTCGAGTTCGTGGTCGACGGCCGGGAGGGTGAGCTTCACGTCCTGGCCGGCCTTCGCGCCCTGCACCCGGACCGGCTCGACGAGCTGGGAGGGGAGGACCTGGGACCTGCCGTCGGGGCCGACGTCGTACACCTTGGCGAAGAGGACGGCGTCCTCGCTGGTCGACTTCACATGGACCGTGGCCGTGGGCGAGCCGGTGATCTGCAGGTCGTCCGTGACGGGCCGGGACTGGAACGCGGCGAACTGGCCGGGGAAGTCGAGGGAGATGCCGACGCCGAGCGAGGACAGCTGGGCCAGGCCGCCGCCGGCGCCGAGGCCGGGGAGGGCGGAGATGGCGGGCGGGTTGGCGCCTGCGGGGTTCTCGAAGCTCTGCTCGCGGCCGGCGAGGGCGATCTTCGTGGGGTCGCTCTCCAGGCCCGGGTAGGCGTCGTCGGTCGTACCGGCGAGGCGGGGCTCGCCGTCGCCGGAGCCGGATCCGAGGGTGCGGGTGACGCGGAACGCGGAGCCGGTGTCCGCGCTCTTGTCGCCCTTCAGATAGCGGTCGAACCAGGCCTGTGTCCGGGCCTGGACCCGGCTCGTCTCCATGTCGCCGCCGTCGTGGCCGCCGGAGATCCAGTCGACCTCCACGGGCGCGCCGTTGGCCTTGATCGCCCGGGCGGCGGCGTCGGCCTGGCCGAGCGGGAAGAGGGAGTCCGTCTGGCCCTGCATCAGCAGGGTGGGCACCTTGATGCGGTCGCCGACGGCCTCGGGGCTGCGCTCCGCCAGGAGCTTCACGGCCTGCGCGTCCGGCTGCCCGGACTCGGCGACCCGCTGGTACATCTCGCAGAGCTGTTTCTCGAACTTCTCGCAGCCGCCGCCGGTGTTGACGAACAGACCGGCCCACAGCTTCTTGAAGACGCCGTTCGGGAACAGGGCGTCCGACAGGTTCCAGTACGTGATCGCGGGCGCGATGGCGTCGACCCGGTCGTCGTACCCGGCGGCCAGCAGTGAGATCGCCCCGCCGTACGAGGCGCCGGCGACGCCGAGGCGCGGGTCGCCCTTCTTGTCGAGCTCGACCTCGGGGCGCGTCGCGAGCCAGTCGATCAGCTTCGAGACGTCGGCGACCTCGCCCTCGGGGTCGTTCAGCCCGATCTTGCCGGTCGAGTCACCGAAGCCGCGGGCGGACCAGGTCAGCACCGCGTAGCCGTCGCGGGCGAGGGCCTCGGCCTGCTTGCGGACGTCGTTCTTGCTGCCGCCGAAGCCGTGTCCGAGCAGGACGGCCGGGCGGCGGCCGTCACCGCCGGAGGTGAAGTACGAGGTGTCGATGCGTACGCCCTCGGCCGTGTCCATGGCCCGGTCGGAGCGCTTCACCGGCGCCGCCTCGTCGGAGGCGGTGGCCGTCCAGGTACCGGCGCCGGCGAGCACGACGACGGCGGCCGCGGCGGCGAGGGTGCGACGCGGCCTCCGCCGAAGCACTCCGCGCAGGCGCGGGCCGGTCAGTCGAAGATCCATGCGTCAACGGTACGGGGGCGTGGTGGTAGGTCACGGCCCCCTCAGGGGGGAGGGGTGGGGTATCCCACGGTCGTACGGGGGGAATTCGGTATACAGCGGGTGCGGTATGCGGGGGCGGGGGCGGGCCTGACAGCAACCTGATAAGTCGGGTCGGTTCCGAGCTGATTCCCGCCCCCGCCGCCCGCGAGCAGCCATTGGCTGAGCCGCTGGCAGCAGCTCGGCCCCCGGACGGCGGGCGTACCGTCGCGGGGCCGTCCTGCCGCCTGCGCTGGGGAGACGGACCGCCGCGGTGGCGGTCCGTCGCTCTCACCGGCGCGGGGCCGGTTTGGCCGTCAAGGCCGGGGTGCGCCGGACCGGGGGCTCTTGCGGTGGCATACGCAGCCGCACCGGAGCGTCAGGATCGGCGCCTCCCATGCCGGCGCGCCCTCGCGACGTACGACTTTCGGGCCGGGGCACAGGGCGTGCATGTCGTGCTCGCACTCCGGGGCCTTCTCCACGGTGCTCACAGCGGCTGGTCGGCGTACGGGACGAGGTCGTACGCGATGCGGCAGCGGTCGCATGCGAACAGCTTCCCCGCCTCACCGGCCTGCACCAGGCGCGCGGTGTCGGACAGCTCCTTGTGCCAACTGCACCAAGCGATCGTGCGAGGCTCCTCGGCCTGGTTCACGCCGGCTCCGGAAAGTGCTTGGGGTGACGGCGCATCTCAACCTCGAACATCGTCGCGCGGCGAGTGTCCTTGTTCTTCTCCGCCTGGGCGCGCTGCTTGTCGAGGGCCGCACACACACCGCAGCCAGGCGCCGGCCGGGGCGGACGCGTCGGGTCCGGCAGGGTGACAGGCTCTTCCGCAGTCGTCTGCTGGATCATCCGCCAACCTCCAAGAGCCGCCCAATCCGGGGCGGACTGTAGCGTTCCGTGTACGTGCCGTCATCACAGTTGGATGATGGGCTGGCACACACAGACGCAAATAGGTCGTGCCGTGGCCATCCGTGGCCACGTGGCGGCCATGGCCGGGAGACGGCGCGATGACACCCCAGACTGGACAGGTGGGCCGCAACGACGCGCTGAGGGCCGCACGGCTACGGACGGGCTGGCGGACCATCGAGCAAGCCGCCGTCCGGCTCACCGAGCACGGGCAACGGCTCCTCGACGACCCCCACTTCACGGTGTCCCCGCGCACGTGGCGACGGTGGGAAGGCGACCGCCCCGGCTGGCCCCCGGAGGAGACCGCCATCGTCATCCACGACTCGCTAGGCCGCTGGCCCGAAGACCTCGGATTCACCACCCCGCCCGGATGGATCCGACCCGAACACCACCAAGAGGAGCAGGTGACGCGCCGCGCATTCGCCTCGGTCACCGCGTCAGCTCTCGTCGCCGGGCCGGTCGCCCCGCAGCACGTCGACCCCGCCCTGATCGACTACTTTCAAACCCAGCTGGAGGGCCACTACCGGGCGGACATGTTCCTCGGCCCGCACGACTTGATCGGCACCGTCTCCGCGCAGTACCAGCTCATCGACAAGCTCGTGCGCTCCGCGAAGGGCGAGACCCGCCGCGGCCTCCTCCGGGTCGGCGCCGCGTACGCCGCGCTGGTCGGCTGGCTGTACCAGGACGCCGGCGACATGGACGGTGCCGCTTTCTGGCGGGGCGTCACCCAGGAGATCGCGATGCGGTCGAGGGACCCGCACCTGATCGGCTACTCCCTCGTCAACCAGGCCCAGGTACGCACTGACCTCGGTGACGGGCACGCGGTCATCGACCTCTGTGAGGCCGCGCTGGAGGACTCGCACTGCCTGGTGCCGAAGGTCCGGATCATGGCCATGCAGCAGCAGGCCCACGGAGCCAGCCTCACCCACGACCGGGACGCCGTGGACCGGCTGATCGACGAGGCGGACGGACTCCTCGGCCAGGTCGACGACGACCTTCCGTGGGGCAACGCGTGCAGGCGTACGCCTGGCTACCTCGAAGTGCAGCGGGCAACCTGTTACGGCAGGCTCGGCCTCGGCGTCCAGGCCGTCTCCCTATGGGGCCAGATCCTCGACGTCGTCCCCGAGACGGCGCGCCGTGACCGCGGCGTGTACCTCGCCCGGCATGCCACCGCAGCGGCCGGCGCGGGCGAGCCGGACCAGGCGCTGGAGATCGCCCGTACGGTGGCGGACATCGCCGTCGAGACCCGGTCGGCCCGGATGGCGCGGGAGCTGGTCACCCTTCAGCGGGCGATGCGGCCGTGGCAGGATGCCCCGGTCGGCCGGGACCTTGCCGAGGTTCTGGCGCCCGTGACCGCAGGGAGCTGACGTGGCAGACCGACCGGTGCCGCTGACCGAGGACGAGATCACGGTCGCGCTGGAAAGCGTGCCGGGCTGGCGGCGCGTGGGGGATGAGATCACCCGCTCGTACGGGATCCGGTATCACGGCGGCGTGGCGATGATCGTGCACGTCGCGGACGTCGAGCGGCTGATCAGCCACCACGCCGACGTCGACCTGCGGTGGGGCAAGGTCCGGTTCGGAATCACCACGCACGACGTCGGGCACAAGCTGACCGAGGCGGACTTCGACCTCGCCCGGCGTATCGACGCGATCGCGCAGGCGCACCTGGCCGAGCCCCTCGACGAGTAAGGGGCCGATATTGGCGCGGACCCCTGGCGGTGGCCGTCTCGCCTGCGCTTACATCCCTCGCAAGGTCACAACACGGACGTATCCGCTCCACAACGGTGCGCGTCCCACGATGATGCGACTCTCCATCACACGCGTCCTGGGGGGACCATGAGCAACACCGAGCCGCCAACCACGTCTGCCCCTGCCACGCCTCCGTCGGCGAAGCGCAGCCACACGAACACGGTCATCATCAGTACAGCGGCCGTGCTGATCGCAGGCATCGTCACCGCCGGCATCGTCGTCTCGAACTCCAGCGACGCCGACGACCCCACACCCACTGTCGTCAAGGCAGCCAACGCACCGTCAGCCAGCAGCACGAAGACGAGCCCGTCACCCTCACCCAGCCAGGAGACGCTGAAGCTCGGCGACAAGGTCGACATCGCCGCAGGCGGCAACAAATTCTCCGCCGCCGTGCTCGCACACAAGGACAAGGGCATCACCAGCCCAACGGGACTGTTTCAGGACGGGCAAAAGCTGGCCCTCGTCGGGGTGAAGGTATGCAACGAAGGTGAGCAGCCGATCACGGTGGCCCCGTTCACGTGGTCGTTGGCCTACGAGGACGGGTCACGGCTGGAGCCCTTCCACATGACCGGGAACGAGTTGCCGCCGCCGGTGTATCCGATGGATGCGAAGGTCAAGGGCGGAGATTGCGTGCGCGGCAACGTCTTCTTCGAGGTGCCGAAGGGATTCGGGCGGGCTGAGCGGGTGTTGTACTCGCCGGCGGATCTGGATGAGCCGGTGGAGTGGCAGGTCGGCAAGTAGCCGAGAGACTCCCGCCCGTCCCAGCACCCCAGGCTTCAAGGGACGGGCGGGTCGACCTCTGCTACGTCCGACGCTGTGCCGAGCTGCTGCGGCTCCTGGCGGGCCTGTACGGGCCCGGCGGGCGCGGGAGGCGGCGACGTGTCCCCGACTGTCATCGCGGCCACCATGGCCCGCACAACCGGGCTCACATCCGCATCGCGGGCGGTCTGCCTGATCGAGGCGTGCGAGAGCGTCAATGTCGTCTCGGAGCGTCTCGGGCATACGAATGCGGCGCAGACGCTGACCCCCTACTCGCACTTGTTCCCCGACTCGGAGGACAAGACGAGGCGGGCGATCGACGGTGCGTTCAGTGTCCCCGCTCAAGATCATGCGGGCCCTGTGCGGACTGACGATGCCCGCTGACCGGAAAGCATCAGGTCAGCGGGCATACGTAGGGGGTGCTCAGTGGTTGCGCGGGAAGCCCAGGTCCACGGCCGACGGGCCGTCGGCCGGGTCGGGCCAGCGGGTGGTGACGACCTTGCCGCGGGTGTAGAAGTGGGTGCCGTCGTTGCCGTAGATGTGGTGGTCGCCGAAGAGGGAGTCCTTCCAGCCGCCGAAGCTGTGGTAGCCGACGGGGACCGGGATCGGGACGTTGACGCCGACCATGCCGGCCTCGACCTCCAGCTGGAAGCGGCGGGCGGCGCCGCCGTCGCGGGTGAAGATCGCGGTGCCGTTGCCGAACGGGGAGGCGTTGATGAGGGCGATGCCCTCGTCGTAGGTGTCGACGCGCAGCACGGTCAGCACCGGGCCGAAGATCTCGTCCTGGTACGCCTTCGCCGAGGTGGGGACCTTGTCGAGGAGCGAGATGCCGATCCAGTGGCCGTCCTCGAAGCCGTCGACCGTGAAGCCGGTGCCGTCGAGGACGACCTCGCAGCCCTCGGCCGCCGCGCCCTCGACGTACGAGGCCACCTTGTCGCGGTGGACCGCCGTGATCAGCGGGCCCATCTCGGACGTCGGGTCGTTGCCGGGGCCGATCTTGATCTTCTCGGCGCGCTCGCGGATCTTGTCCACCAGTTCGTCGCCGATCGCGCCCACGGCCACGACCGCTGAGATCGCCATGCAGCGCTCGCCCGCCGAGCCGTAGGCCGCCGAGACCGCCGCGTCGGCCGCCGCGTCCAGGTCGGCGTCCGGGAGGACCAGCATGTGGTTCTTGGCGCCGCCGAGGGCCTGGACGCGCTTGTGGTTGGCGGAGGCCGTGGTGTGGATGTAGCGGGCGATCGGGGTCGAGCCGACGAAGGAGATCGCCTTGACGTCCGGGTGCTCCAGCAGGCGGTCGACGGCCACCTTGTCACCGTGGACGACGTTGAAGACGCCGTCGGGGAGGCCCGCCTCCGAGAGGAGTTCGGCGATCTTGACGGAGGCCGAGGGGTCCTTCTCGCTCGGCTTCAGCACGAACGTGTTGCCGGTCGCGATCGCCATCGGGAACATCCACATCGGGACCATCGCCGGGAAGTTGAACGGCGTGATGCCCGCGACGACGCCCAGCGGCTGGCGGATGGAGGAGACGTCGACGCGGCTGGCGACCTGCGTGGACAGCTCGCCCTTCAGCTGCACGTTGATGCCGCAGGCCAGCTCGACGATCTCCAGGCCGCGCGCGACCTCGCCGAGCGCGTCCGAGTGCACCTTGCCGTGCTCGGCGGTGATCAGCTCCGCGATCGCGTCACGGTTGGCGTCCAGCAGGGCGCGGAACTTGAACAGGATCGAGGTGCGCTGGGCCAGCGAGGACTGGCCCCAGGTCACGAAGGCCTCCTTGGCGGTGCGTACCGCCGCGTCGACCTCGTCGACGGTCGCGAAGGCGACCTGGGTGGTGACCGCGCCGGTCGCCGGGTCCGTGACCGGCCCGAACGTACCCGACGCGCCTTCGACGGTCTTGCCGCCGATCCAGTGGTTGACGATCTTCGTCATGCCGAGAAACTCCTTCTCACAGGTGGCGGCGTCGGGTTGAGACGTGCCGGTCGTACTCCTCGCGTGCCTTGACCGCCGACGCGCGGGTCGCGGTCTCGGCCACAGGTACATCCCACCAGGCCTGCGCGGGAGGCGGGCCCGACACAGTGTCTGCCGTTTGGGTCTCCACGTAGACACAAGTGGGAGTGTCGGCCGCCCGCGCCTCGGCGAGGGCGGCGCGCAGGTCACGGACCGTCCTGGCGCGCAGGACGCGCATGCCGAGACTGGCCGCGTTGGCGGCGAGATCCACGGGCAGCGGGGCGCCCGTGAACGTGCCGTCGTCAGAGTTGCGGTGCCGGTAGGCGGTACCGAACCGCTCACCGCCGACCGACTCGGAGAGCCCGCCGATGGAGGCGTACCCGTGGTTCTGCACGAGCAGCACCTTGATCGGGACGTTCTCCTGCACGGCCGTGACGATCTCGGTCGGCATCATCAGATACGTGCCGTCGCCGACCAGCGCCCACACCGGGCGCCCGGGAGCGGCCAGCCGGACGCCGATCGCGGCCGGTATCTCGTAGCCCATGCAGGAGTAGCCGTACTCCAGGTGGTACTGGTCCCGGGACCGGGTCCGCCACAGTTTGTGCAGGTCACCGGGGAGGGAGCCGGCCGCGTTGATGAGGATGTCGTCCTCGTCGACGATCTCGTCGAGGAGGCCGAGCACCTGGGCCTGGGTGGGCCGGGTGTCCGGCTCGTCGGCCTCGTAGCAGGCGTCGACGCGGTGCTCCCAGCGCTGCTTGTCCTGTGCGTACTCGGCGACGTAGCCGTCCGCGACCCGGTGCCCGTGCAGCTCCAGGGCCTCGGCGAGCGCCTCCAGGCCGGACCGGGCGTCCGCGATCAGCGGCAGTCCGGAGAGCTTGTGACCGTCGTACGGCGCGATGTTGAGGTTGAGGAAGCGGACGTCGTCGGCGGCGAAGAGGGTGTTCGAGGCCGTGGTGAAGTCCGTGTAGCGGGTGCCGACGCCGATCACCAGGTCGGCGGTGCGGGCGAGTTCGTCGGCCGTCGCGGTGCCGGTGTGGCCGATGCCGCCCACGTCCTGCGGGTGGTCGAAGCGGAGGGAGCCCTTGCCGGCCTGGGTGGACGCCACGGGGATGCCGGTGGCGGCGGCCAGTTCGGCGAGGGTCTCCTCGGCGCGGGCGTGGTGGACGCCGCCGCCGGCGACGATCAGGGGGCGACGGGCCGCGCGGATCGCGTCGATCGCGGCGGCCAGTTCGGCGACGTCGGCGGCCGGGCGGCGCACGTTCCAGGTCCGCTCGGCGAAGAACTCCTCCGGCCAGTCGTACGCCTCGGCCTGCACGTCCTGCGGCAGGGCGAGGGTGACGGCCCCCGTCTCCACCGGATCGGTGAGGACGCGCATCGCCTGCAGCGCGGCCGGGATCAGGGCCTCGGGGCGGGTGATCCGGTCGAAGTACCTCGACACCGGACGCAGGGTGTCGTTGACGCTGATGTCGCCCGCGTAGGGGACTTCCAGCTGCTGGAGGACCGGGTCGGCCGGCCGCGTGGCGAAGGTGTCGCCGGGCAGCAGCAGCACCGGGAGGTGGTTGATGGTGGCGAGGGCGGCGCCGGTGACCAGGTTGGTGGCGCCGGGGCCGATGGACGTCGTCACGGCGTGCGTGGACAGGCGGTTGGACTGCCGGGCGTAGCCGACGGCCGCGTGGACCATCGACTGCTCGTTGCGTCCCTGGAGGTAGGGCATGTCGTCGGCGTATTCGACGAGCGCCTGGCCGAGGCCCGCGACGTTGCCGTGGCCGAAGATGCCCCAGGTGGCGCCGATCAGCCGCCGCCGCTCGCCGTCGCGCTCGGTGTACTGGGCGGACAGGAAGCGGACGAGCGCCTGGGCGACCGTCAGCCGCGTGGTGGTCGTGGTCGGGCTCATCGGTAGCCCCCTGTGCTTTCGACGTGGTCGGGGTGGAAGCAGATCTGCCACTTCCGCTCGGAGCCGGGACCCGCCATCACGTTCAGGTAGTACATGCTGTGGCCGGGCTGCGCGACGGACGGGCCGTGCCAGCCGTCGGGCACGAGCACCGCGTCACCGGAACGGACCTCGGCGAGCACCTCGGAGCCGCCCTCGCGGGAGGGGGACACGCGCTGGTAGCCGAAGCCGTGGGGACCGTCGATCTCGAAGTAGTAGATCTCCTCCAGCTCGGTCTCCTCCCCCGGCCGGTTCTCGTCGTGCTTGTGCGGCGGGTAGGAGGACCAGTTGCCGCCGGGGGTGACGACCTCGACGGCGATCAGCTTGTCGCACTCGAATGCGTCCGCGGAGGCGAAGTTGCGTACCTGGCGGGCGCAGGTGCCGCTGCCCCGGTCCTCCACGGGGACCTCCGACGCGGGGCCGTGACGAGCGGGGAGTCGTCGCTCGCACTTCGCTCCTGCCAAAGCGAAGCGGCCTCCCGCGCCGGAGGCGATCTGTACCCGGGCGTCGCGGGGCGCGTAGACGAAGTCGGAGACTCCGGCGAACACGCTCTCCCTGCCCAGGATTTCGAACTCGGTGCTGCCGCCGTCGTCTGAATTGCCCGGTTCCTCCGACACCCGCACCGTACAACCGCCGCCCAGGGACAGCACGATCCACTCACTGTCCCCGGTCGTGAACGTGTGCGAGCCGCCCGGTTCCAACTCCACGACGCGCAGGCTGCTGTGGGTCCAGCCGGCCCGCTCCGGGTCGATGTCGACGGCGTACCGGGCGTTCGCGGTCGCGCCCTTGGGTACGTACAGCTCGGTCTTGTGTGTCATGCGGCCCTCACAACAGTCCTACGGCGGTGTCCACGGCGGCGCTCACGTCGTCGTCCGCCGGGTAGAGCAGCGAGCGGCCGACCACCAGGCCCTGCACGGTGGGCAGTTGCAGCGCGCCCCGCCACTTCTCGTACGCGCCGTCCTGGTCCTCGCCGACATCGCCGCCGAGGAGGACGGCGGGCAGCGTGGAGGTCTCCATCACGCGGGCCATGTCGTCGGGGTTGTCGGTGACGGGCACCTTCAGCCAGGTGTACGCCGACGTGCCGCCGAGCCCGGCCGCTATCGCGATCGACTTGGTGACGGCGTCGGCGCTCAGGTCGTTCCTGACCTTGCCGGTGACGGGGTCGCGGCGGCTGATGAACGGCTCGACGAACACGGGCAGCCGCCGCTCGGCCATGGCGTCCACGGCACGGGCGGTGGACTCCAGGGTGGTGAGGGAGCCGGGGTCGTCGTAGTCGACGCGCAGCAGGAGCTTGCCGGCGTCGAAGCCGAGGCGCTCCATGTCCTCGGGGCGGTGGCCGGTGAAGCGGTCGTCCAGTTCGAAGCTGGCGCCCGCCAGGCCGCCCCGGTTCATCGAGCCCATGACGACCTTGCCGTCGAGGGCGCCGAGGAGGAGCAGGTCGTCGAGGATGTCGGCGGTCGCGAGGACACCGTCGACGCCGGGGCGGGACAGTGCCAGGCACAGTCGTTCGAGGAGGTCGACGCGGTTGGCCATGGCGAGTTTGCGGTCACCGACGGAGAGCGCGCCTCGGGCCGGGTGGTCGGCGGCGACGATCATCAGCCGGCCGCTGTCCCCGATCAGGGGCCGCCGGACGCGCCGGGCGGCGGCCTCGGCGACGGCCTCGGGGTGGTGGACACGGGTGCGGACGAGGGCGGAGACGTCGACCGGGCCGAGGGGACTCACGGGGCGTGCGGGAGTCACAGGACCGCTCCCGCCGCGACCGCCGCCTCGATCTCGTCCACCGTGGGCATGGCGGACGAGCACTCCAGGCGGGAGGCGACGATGGCCCCGGCCGCGTTGGCGTGCCGCATGATCTTCTCCAGGCCCCAGCCTTCGAGCAGGCCGTGGCAGAGGGAGCCGCCGAAGGCGTCACCGGCGCCGAGGCCGTTGAGGACGTTCACGGGCAGCGGGGGGACCTCGGCCGACTCGCCCTTGCTGTTGACCGCGAGGACGCCCTTGGGGCCCTGCTTGACGACCGCGAGTTCGACCCCGGCGTCGAGCAGCGCGCCGGCGGCGGCGTGCGGTTCGCGGACTCCGGTGGCGACCTCGACCTCGTCGAGGTTGCCGACCGCGACGGTGGTGTGCCGCAGGGCCTCCTCGTAGAACGGGCGGGCCTCGGCCGGGTCGTTCCAGAACATGGGGCGCCAGTCGAGGTCGAAGACCGTCGTGCCGGCCCTGGCCCGGTGGGCGAGTGCCGCGAGCGTCGCCGTACGACTGGGCTCCTCGCTCAGGCCGGTGCCGGTCACCCAGAAGATCCTGGTCCCGGCGATGGCGTCGAGGTCCAGCTCGTGGGCGTCGATCTCCAGGTCGGGTGCCTTCGGTCGGCGGTAGAAGTAGAGGGGGAAGTCGTCCGGCGGGAACACCTCGCAGAAGGTGATCGGGGTCGCGAGGCCGGGAACCGGGGTGACCCAGCGGTCGTCCACGCCGAAGTCGCGCAGTGCCTGGTGGAGGTACTCGCCGAAGGGGTCCTCGCCGGTGCGGGTGATGACGGCGGTGGAGCGGCCGAGGCGGGACGCGGCCACCGCGACGTTCGTCGCCGATCCGCCGAGGAACTTGCCGAAGGACGTCACCTGCGGCAGCGGGACCCCCGTCTGCAAGGGGTAGAGGTCCACACCGATCCGCCCCATGGTGATCAGGTCGTACGCCATCGAGTTCCCTTCACGCGCCGGGTCCGTCCGCCGGGTCCGTCAAGGTCTAGCTCTGTCGGAGCGACCCTGTCAATACTTTGTCCAGACATTCGGACTACCTATTGACACCCTCAGCTTCGAGGCTGAAGCTGACTCCCATGACGTCGTTGTCACCTCAGTCCTCACTTTCGCGCATCCGAGTCGGCTCGGCGCCCGACTCCTGGGGCGTCTGGTTCCCCGACGACCCCCAGCAGGTCCCCTGGCAGCGCTTCCTCGACGAGGTCGCCGCTTCCGGCTACGAGTGGATCGAGCTGGGGCCGTACGGCTATCTGCCGACCGACCCGGCGGTCCTCGCCGAGGAGACCGCCAAGCGCGGCCTGAAAGTGTCGGCCGGCACGGTCTTCACCGGTCTGCACCACGGCCCCGACGTCTGGGAGAAGACCTGGGCGCACGTGGCCGACAACGCGGTCCTCGCGCAGGCCATGGGCGCCGAGCACCTGGTCGTCATCCCGTCGTTCTGGCGGGACGACAAGACGGGCCAGGTACTGGAGCCCAGCGAGCTGACCGTCGAGCAGTGGCGGCACCTCACCCAGCTCACCGAGCGGCTCGGGCGGGAGGTGCGGGAGAAGTACGGCCTGAAGATCGTCGTCCACCCGCACGCCGACACCCACATCGACAGCGAGGAGAACGTCGTCCGCTTCCTGGACGGCACCGACTCCTCGGTGGTCTCGCTCTGCCTGGACACCGGGCACTACGCCTACTGCGGCGGCGACAGCGTCAAGCTGATCGAGACCTACGGCGAGCGCATCGGCTATCTGCACCTCAAGCAGGTCGACCCCGAGATCCTGGCGGACGTGCGGGCGAACGAGGTCCCGTTCGGGCCGGCCGTCGCCCGGGGCGTGATGTGCGAGCCGCCGAAGGGCGTGCCCGAGCTGGGGCCGGTGCTGGCCGCCGCGGCGAAGCTGGACGTGGATCTGTTCGCGATCGTCGAGCAGGACATGTACCCGTGCGAGCCGGACGCTCCGCTGCCGATCGCCCAGCGGACCCGGGCCTTCCTGAGGTCCTGCGGGGCGTGAGCGCTGCGCCGGGTGCCGGACGCTGAGAGGCGCCGGGGAACTGCGGGTTGTCGGCGGGCCGCGGGTGGCTCGTGGCCGGCCGCGCAGTTCCCCGCGCCCCTGAGGGGTGCTGCGGCCGGACGCGTCTGGACGGAGTGCCGTACCTGAGCGGTGCTCAATTTCGTCACCCGTGTCACAAAAGACCCCTTTGCGTCACGAGTGTCACGTGTACGCGGGCCTTCCGTCACGCGTGGCCCACGGGCCCTTGCCGACACTCACCCGCTGTCGTTGGCCGGTCACAGGCTATTGATCGCCAGCGCAGCGCCCGGCTCCCCCGACGGCTTCCCGGCCGCCTCCGTGGCGCGCGCGGGGAGGTGCCTCTGATGACCGACCGACGCCTCTGGTCGTACAAGGACATCGCGGCGCACATCCGTGTGCAGCCCGACACCGTCCGCTCGTACCGCAAACACGGGCTCCTGCCGCCGCCCGACCACATGGAGAACGGCAAGCCCTACTGGTACGCCGACACCGTGCGCGCCTGGGTCGCCTCCAGACCGGGCAACCGGGGGCGCAGGGGCGACTGACTCCCGCCGGCCACCGCTTCCGGCTGCCCGCAGCCCCTCCCGGTCCTCGTGACCGATCTCGCTTGTCCCCGGATCCGTTCGCCGTCCACGATTCGGGGATGAGTTTTTCCCACAAACCCGTACTCACCGGTGAGCGAGCCGTCCTGCGGCCGTTCACCGAGGACGACGCGCCCGTGATGGCGCGGATCCTGGCCGACCCGGAGGTCCTGCGGCTCACCGGCAGCCCCACCGGGGAGTTCGGGACGGACCGGTTGCGTTCCTGGTACGGCAGCCGCAACGACCACGCCGATCGGCTCGACCTCGCCGTCGTGGACCGGGCGAGCGGCGAGCTGGTGGGTGAGGTCGTCCTCAACGACTGGGACGAGGCCAACCGCAGCTGCTGCTTCCGCATCCTGATCGGTCCCGGCGGGCGGGACCGGGGGCTCGGCACGGAGGCCGTCCGGCTGATGGTCGGCCATGCCTTCGAGGAGGTCGGACTGCACCGCGTGTCGCTGTACGTCTTCACCCACAATCCCCGGGCCCGGCGCGCCTACGAGAAGGCCGGCTTCGTCGCCGAGGGGATCGAGCGGCAGACCCTGTGGCAGGACGGGAAGTGGATCGACGCCGTACGGATGTCGGTCCTCGCCCCGGAGTGGGCCGCCCGTCGGGGGCTTCCCGTCGGCCGCCGGGACGCCCCCGACGGCGATGGGGTCAGCTCCACGGCTCGATGACCGTCACACCGCCGCCCGGCGCCGTGCCCATGGCCGCGAGGGCGGCGGGGGCCGCGTCCAGGGAGATCGTGGAGGTCACCAGGAGATCGGGGCGCAGGACGCCCGCCCGGACCAGCTCCAGCATCCCGGGATAGGCGTGGGCCGCCATGCCGTGGCTGCCCAGCAGCTCCAGCTCCAGGGCGATCGCCCGGGCCATGGGGACGGGGGTGGTGCCCTCCGGGGACGGGAGCAGGCCCACCTGGATGTGGCGGCCCCGGCGGCGGAGGCTGTTGACGGAGGCCGCGCAGGTGGCCGGGGAGCCGAGCGCGTCGAGGGAGAGGTGGGCGCCGCCGCCGGTCAGGTCGCGGATGGCCGCGGCGGTGTCGGGGCCGGCCGAGGCGTCCACGCATTCCACCGCGCCGAACTCACGGGCCAGGTCCAGGGCTCGGGCAGAGACGTCGACGGCGATCACACGGGCTCCGGACGCCGCCGCGATCATCACCGCGGAGAGGCCCACGCCGCCGCAGCCGTGGACCGCGACCCACTCCCCCGGCGCGACGCGGCCCTGCACGACCACCGCGCGGAACGCCGTGGCGAAGCGGCAGCCGAGGGCGGCCGCCGTGCCGTAGGACAGCTCGTCCGGCAGTGCCACCAGGTTCACGTCGGCGTGGTCCAGGGCGACGTACTGGGCGAACGAGCCCCAGTGGGTGAACCCCGGCTGGGTCTGGCGCTCGCACACCTGCTGATCCCCACTCGCGCAGGCGGGGCAGGTGCCGCAGGCGCACACGAACGGGACGGTGACGCGGTCGCCGGGGCGCCACGCGGTCACCGCGCCGCCGGTCGCCTCCACGACGCCGGCCAGTTCGTGGCCGGGGACGTGCGGAAGGGTGATGTCGGGGTCGTGGCCCTGCCAGCCGTGCCAGTCGCTGCGGCAGAGGCCGGTGGCCTCGACGCGGACGACGACGCCGTGGGGGGTCGGGGTGGGGGCCGCGATGTCCTGCACCGTGGCCGGCTCTCCGAACCGCTCGAACACGACTGCGCGCATGTGCGCCCGCCTTTCGCTTCGCGGCCGGTGATCTTGCCGGCCCCCGGTCAGCATCGCATTGTCGGTGGGTGGGGTTTCCTCGCCCCCGCCGCCCCTACCCTTCCCATCCCCCAGGGGCTGCGCCCCTTCGACCCCAAGCTGACGGTCCGGTGGGGGCTTCTCGCGCCGTTCCCCGCGCCCCTAAAAGCGGGGGGCCTGCGCATCCCACCGGCCCCCAGCCGCAGGGCCGGTGGGGGCTTGTCACGCCGTTCCCCGCGTCCCTGAGGGGGTCCCTCAGGGGGCGGATTGGGTGGTGACCGGTTGCCGTTGCGGTTCGGGGTGGGGGTCCGGCTTGGGTGGCTGGGCGCCCTCGCTCACTCCGAACCGCTCGTGGAACCTTCGCAGGGGAGCCGGGGCCCACCAGGTCGCGCGGCCGGTCAGGCGCATGACCGCCGGGACCAGGAGGCTGCGGATGACCATGGCGTCCATGAGGACGGCGAGGGCTATGCCGAGGCCGAGCATCTTGGTGTTGGTGACCCGGGAGGTGCCTATGGCGATCATGACGACGGCGAGGATGACCGCGGCGGCGGTGATGAGGCCCCCGGTGCGTTGCAGGCCGAAGCGGACGGAGGCGATGTGGTCGCCGGTGTGGTCGTACTCCTCCTTGATGCGGGAGAGCAGGAAGACGCCGTAGTCCATGGAGAGGCCGAAGGCCACGCAGAACATCAGGACCGGGAGGGTCGTCTCGATGGAGCCGGGGCTGGTGAAGGCGAGGAGCCCGGTGAGGTGGCCGTCCTGGAAGACCCAGACCAGCGCGCCGAACATCGCGGTGAGGCTGAGGGCGTTCAGCAGGACCGCCTGGAGGGGGATCAGCACGCTGCCGGTCAGAAGGAAGACCAGGATCAGGGTGACCGTCGCGATGAAGCCGAGGGCCCAGGGGATGCCGTCGCCTATCGCCGTCTTCGTGTCGACGAGGACCGCCGCCGTGCCCGTCACCGAGGTGTCGAAGGGGGTGTCCATGGCCCGGATGTCGTGCACCAGACGCTGGGCGGCCTCGTCGACCGCGTCGCCCTCGGGCTGCACGGTGAAGTAGGCCCAGTCGCCGTGGACCAGGGGGCCCTCCACGCTGAGCACGTCGGGCAGGTCGGCCAGCCGCTGGCGGTAGGTGGCGTACTCCGTCTTCGTCGCCCTTCCTTCCGTCAGCACCGCGAGACCGCCTCCGGGAGTGCCGGGGAAGCCTTCGCGAAGGTGCTGCTGGACGACATGGGACTCGGCGGTCGAGGGGAGCTGGCGGTCGTCCGCCGTGCCGAACTTCACGCCCAGGAAGGGCAGGCCGAGCAGGAGCAGGCCGGCGGTCGTGGCGACGGCGAAGTAGGGGGCCCGGCGCATGACGAGGGCTGCCGTACGGCCCCAGGCCGCGCCCTCCTCCACGGTCGGGGTGTCGGCCCCACCGGTGTCCGCGTCCTTGCGGCGACGGAACAGTTTGCGCAGGTCCAGGGCGTTGACGCGGTCGCCGAGGAGGACCAGGGCCGCCGGGAGCAGGATCAGGGCGGCCGCCGCGGCCAGGAGGACCACCGCGATGCCCGCGTAGGCGAAGGACTTCAGGAAGTACTGCGGGAAGACCATCATGGCGGCCAGGGAGACGGCGACCGTGAGGGCGGAGAACAGGACGGTGCGGCCGGCGGTGCGCAGGGTGGTGGCGACGGCCGTCAGGGAGTCGGCGCCGCCCGCCAGTTCCTCGCGGAAGCGGCGCACGATGAACAGGGCGTAGTCGATCGCCAGGCCCAGGCCCATGGCCGTGGTGAGGTTCAGGGCGAAGACCGAGACGTCGGTGACCTCGGTGAGGCCGCGCAGGATCGCGTTGGTGCCGAGGATCGCGACGATGCCCACGCCGAGCGGCAGCAGGGCGGCGACCGCGCTGCCGAAGACCATGACCAGCAGGACGAGCGTCACCGGCAGGGCGATCATCTCGGCCCGCACCAGGTCCTCCTGGATGGTGGTCTGCATCTCGTGGCGCACGGCGAGGATGCCGCCGACCTTGACCTCGACGGGGCCGTGCGTGCCGCGGAACTCCGGGGCGATGCGGTCCAGGGTCTTGTTGACCGCGGTGTCGTCGCCGGTGAGGCGGGCCGCTATCAGCGCCTCCCCGCCGTCCTTCGCGCGCAGGGCGGGGGCGCTCGTCTGCCAGTAGGAGGCGACGCCCCTGACGCCCTTCTCGGCGGCGAGCCGCTCGGTCAGCCGCTTCGCCTCGGCGGCGACGGCCGGATCGTCGACCGAGGCCCTTCCCGCGTCGACGAGCAGCAGGAAGTTCGGCTGGGAGTCGGGGAACTCGCGCTCCAGGGCCTTCGTCGCGTACGTGGACTGGGCGGCCGGGTCCTCCCAGCCGCCGCTGCCGAGACGGTCGGCGACACCGCTGCCCGCCACCACCGCGAGAGCGGTGAGCACCAGGGCGACCAGCAGGGAGAGCCGGGGGCGGGCGGTCACGAACCGGGTCCAGCCCCCCACCCGGGGTGGCCGGTTGACTTCGGTCATGGTGCGGTGTCCCCTTCGGTCTGATCCGTCGCTCGACCCGTGCCGCGCGCGGCCGGGTGCCACATGAGCACCGAGCCATACACTGGAAAACACGAGAGATCGCTCGCGTTTCACCAGAATGCGAGCGACCACTCGTGTTTGTCAATCACGTCCGGAAAGCTGGGGATAACTCGTGCCCGTGAACCAGGAGAAGGAACAGCCGCGCCGCCGCCAGGCCCGCGGCGAGCGCCGTATCGCCCAGCTCCTCGAAGCCGCGGCCTCCGTGTTCTGCTCGACCGGGTACGCCGCCACCAGCACCAACGCCATCGCCCGCGAGGCGGGGGTCTCGCCCGGGACGCTCTACCAGTTCTTCCCGAACAAGGAAGCGATCGCGATCGAGCTGAGCGAGCGGCTCATGCACGAGATGCGCGAGACGTACGGCGAGGCGCTCGCCCCGGTGGATCCGGCGACCCCGCTGGAGGAGGCCGTGGCGGCCGCCGTCGACCGCTTCATCGACTTCAACTGCCGGCACCCGGTGATCTTCACACTGATGCACGGGCCGGACGTGCCCGGCCGGATCGCCGAGC
Source organism: Streptomyces bottropensis ATCC 25435 (assembly GCF_000383595.1). Taxonomy (NCBI): domain Bacteria; kingdom Bacillati; phylum Actinomycetota; class Actinomycetes; order Kitasatosporales; family Streptomycetaceae; genus Streptomyces; species Streptomyces bottropensis. The sequence goes on from NZ_KB911581.1 coordinate 7,568,348, forward strand.
AGCACGACGCCGTGCACACGGCCCTGCTCGCGCGGATCGAGGCGCTGCTCACCCCGTTCCTGCCCGAGGCGCCGGCCGCCGACATCTCGCGTACCGCGCACGTCTGCGTGGCCATGTACAAGGCCGGCCTGGAGCTGGTGCTCGGCCGCGAGGGCGCCGAGCGCGACGCCTATGTGCAGGAGCTGAAGAACGTCCTGCTCCGTTACCTGGAGCCCCTGGTGGGCAACTGCCCGCCCGCCGCACCTTCGAGCACCCCCGCCACCCCTTCGAGCGTCCCCGCCGCACCTTCGAGCACCCCCGGCGCCCCGGTCCGAACCCCGCCCTCCTGACCCGCCCGGCCCGCCACCCCGGCCGGACCTCTCTTGGATTCATACCCCTAGGGGGTATAAGCTGGACGCACAGACGGGTTACTCGAACCCCATCCGCCCCCTCAAGGAGTAACGACATGACCGCCGAGACCGACACCCAGGGCTCCGTCACCGCCGTCTACAAGGTGAGCGGCATGAGCTGCGGGCACTGCGAAGGCGCCGTATCCGGCGAGATCACCGAGCTGGCCGGCGTCTCCTCCGTCAAGGCCGTCGCCTCCACCGGCGAGGTCACCGTGGTCTCGGCCGCCCCGCTCGACGAGGAGGCCGTGCGCGCCGCCGTGGACGAGGCGGGCTTCGAGCTGGTCGGCAAGGTCTGAGACCGGCCACGGTACGGACGTCACGGGCACGGACATGACGAGCACCACCGCGGCAGCCCCGACGAGCGAGCCCGTCCACGAGGTCGAGCTGGCCATCGGCGGGATGACCTGCGCCTCCTGCGCGGCCCGCGTCGAGAAGAAGCTCAACCGCCTGGACGGGGTCACCGCCTCGGTGAACTACGCGACCGAGAAGGCCAAGGTCGCGTACGCCGAGGGGATCGAGGTCGCCGATCTGATCGCCACGGTCGTGAAGACGGGCTACACGGCGAAGGAGCCACCGCCCCCGGCTCCCCCGGTGGCCGCCCCGGCTCCGGCGACGGCCTCCGGAAGCGGCGAGGACGCCGGCGACAAGGACGGCGACGACCCCGAACTCGCCGCCCTGCGGCAGCGGCTCACCGTCTCCACGCTGCTCGCGGTACCCGTGATCCTCATGTCCATGGTCCCCGCCCTGCAGTTCGACAACTGGCAGTGGCTCTCGCTGACGCTCGCCGCGCCGGTCGTCGTGTGGGGCGGGCTGCCGTTCCACCGGGCCGCGTTCACCAACCTCCGGCACGGCGCGGCCACGATGGACACCCTCGTCTCCGTCGGCACGCTCGCCGCCTTCGGCTGGTCCCTGTGGGCCCTCTTCCTGGGGCACGCGGGCATGCCGGGCATGCGGCACGGCTTCACCCTGACCGCGCTGCGGAGCGGCGCCGAAGCGCGCGCGTCGGCCTCGTCGGCGATCTACCTCGAAGTGGCCGCCGGAGTGGTGGCGTTCATCCTGCTCGGCCGCTATCTGGAGGCCCGCTCCAAGCGTCGCGCGGGCGCCGCGCTCAGGGCACTGCTGACGCTGGGCGCCAAGGACGTCTCGGTGCTCCGCGAGGGGCGCGAGGTGCGGATCCCGGTGGCGGACCTGGCCGTCGGCGACCGCTTCGTCGTACGCCCCGGGGAGAAGTTCGCCACCGACGGGACCGTCGTCGAGGGCGCCTCCGCCGTGGACGCGTCCATGCTCACCGGCGAGTCGGTGCCGGTGGACGTGACGGCCGGGGACACCGTCACGGGTGCGACCGTGAACGCCGGGGGCCGGCTGGTCGTCGAGGCCACCCGGGTCGGCGCGGACACCCAGCTGGCCCGGATGGCCCGGCTGGTGGAGGACGCGCAGAACGGCAAGGCGGAGGCGCAACGGCTCGCCGACCGGATCTCGGCGGTGTTCGTCCCCGTCGTCCTGCTGATAGCGATCGCCACCTTCGGCGTCTGGCTCGGCGCCACGGACGACGCCACCGCCGCCTTCACCGCCGCCGTCGCGGTGCTGATCATCGCCTGCCCGTGCGCGCTCGGCCTCGCCACCCCGACCGCCCTGCTGGTCGGCACCGGACGGGGCGCCCAGCTCGGCATCCTGATCAAGGGCCCCGAGGTCCTGGAGTCCACCCGCCGCGTCGACACCGTCGTCCTGGACAAGACCGGCACCGTCACCACGGGCCGGATGACGCTCCTGGGCGCGCATGCCGCCGAGGGCGTCACCGAGGAGGACCTGCTCCGTCTCGCGGGCGCCGTCGAACACGCCTCCGAACATCCGGTGGGCCGGGCGATCGCCGCGGGCGCCGAGGCCCGCCTGGGCGCGCTCCCGCCCGTGGACCACTTCGAGAACCTGCCCGGAAAGGGCGTACGCGGCTGCGTGGAGGGCCGCACCGTCCAGGTGGGCCGGATCCTCGACGGACCCCTCCCCGAGCCCCTGAGAGGCGCCAAGGAGGCCGCCGAGGCAGCGGGCCGCACGGCGGTCGTGGTCACCCGCGACGGCGTGGCACTCGGTGTCGTCACGGTCGCCGACGCGATCAAGGAGACCAGCGCCGAGGCCGTACGGCGCCTGCGGGCGCTCGGACTCACCCCGGTCCTGCTCACGGGGGACAACGAACGGGTGGCCCGGTCCGTGGCCGCCGCGGTCGGCATCTCCCCCGAGCACGTGATCGCCGAGGTGCTGCCCGAGGACAAGGTCGACGTCGTACGGCGGCTCCAGAGCGAGGGCCGTACGGTCGCGATGGTCGGGGACGGGGTCAACGACGCGGCCGCGCTGGCCGCCGCCGACCTGGGGCTCGCCCTGGGCACGGGGACCGACGCGGCGATCGAGGCCGGGGACCTGACGCTCGTCCGCGGGGACCTTCGGGCGGCCGCCGACGCGATCCGGCTGTCGCGGCGCACCCTCTCCACGATCAAGGGCAATCTGGCCTGGGCGTTCGGCTACAACGTCGCGGCGCTGCCGCTGGCCGCCGCCGGATTGCTCAACCCGATGATCGCGGGGGCGGCTATGGCCTTTTCGTCCGTTTTCGTGGTAACGAACAGCTTGCGACTCAGGACATTTTCGTGACCGCCGGGCAGAAGTCCCTCTAGAGTCCGGAAGCAGCCTCACATAAGCTCTTCACAAGGCTCGCGCATCATCCTTACGCTGGTGCCTCGATCACCGGTTCGTGCCTCTTGTGTATCTTCAGGCGATACGGCAGGAGACGCAGATCACAGTGGTGTGAACGTAACCACCGAAGGGGTTCGTGAGTCTAAGTTGGCGATGTCAGAAGCGTCTTGGGGGGCGTGACTGGCATCTGGGGATGTCTTGGGGGACGTTCCCGGAATTGCGTTGCCGGGGCTCGTGCACCGGGGAGCTTTGAGCGGCCCTCCCGTACGTACGCGTCCCGGCAGACCGCACACCACCGCACAACAGCTACATAGAGGCAGGCCGAGTTCTGCTCGTTCTGCTCAGCGATTCAGGCGCTGGTCCACCAGACGCCCGGCCGGATCCCGTGGGGGGAATCCGCACCGGGACATGGGAAGGCGCCCTGCTCGCCGGCCCGTGGGGGGACCAGCGTTGCAGGGCGCCTTCTCGCATTCTTTTTTGGCTCGGTTCGCCTCCGGGGCGCCATTTGCGTGCGTCGAGAGCCCGACCGTGCGCGACCCTTCGGCTCACTCGCCGTAGGGCGCCCTCTTGTGCAGTCGGGCCGACATGCGGGGCGCGGCACATGTCGGCCCGACAAAGACAGTGGGCCCGTACGGACGGCTCTCCGCACGGACCCCTCTCTGCTACGCGTACTCGGCTCAGCGACCCTCTACCGGCACGAAGTCACGCTCGACCACGCCCGTGTAGATCTGGCGCGGGCGGCCGATACGGGAGCCGGGCTCCTTGATCATCTCGTGCCACTGGGCGATCCAGCCGGGGAGGCGGCCGAGGGCGAAGAGGACCGTGAACATCTCGGTCGGGAAGCCCATGGCGCGGTAGATCAGACCCGTGTAGAAGTCCACGTTCGGGTAGAGGTTGCGCGAGACGAAGTAGTCGTCGGAGAGCGCGTGCTCCTCCAGCTTCAGCGCGATGTCCAGCAGCTCGTCGGACTTGCCGAGGGCGGAGAGGACGTCGTGCGCGGCGGCCTTGATGATCTTGGCGCGCGGGTCGAAGGACTTGTACACCCGGTGGCCGAAGCCCATCAGGCGGACGCCGTCCTCCTTGTTCTTCACCTTGCGGATGAAGGAGTCGACGTCGCCGCCGTTCTGCTTGATGCCCTCCAGCATCTCCAGGACGGACTGGTTGGCGCCGCCGTGCAGCGGGCCCCAGAGCGCGGAGATGCCGGCGGAGATCGAGGCGAACATGTTCGCCTGCGAGGAGCCGACCAGGCGGACCGTGGACGTCGAGCAGTTCTGCTCGTGGTCCGCGTGCAGGATGAGCAGCTTGTCGAGCGCGGAGACGACGACCGGGTCGAGGTCGTACTCCTGGGCCGGGACCGAGAAGGTCATGCGCAGGAAGTTCTCGACGTAACCGAGGTCGTTGCGCGGGTAGACGAACGGGTGACCGATCGACTTCTTGTACGCGTACGCCGCGATGGTCGGCAGCTTGGCGAGCAGGCGGATCGTGGAGAGGTTGCGCTGCCGCTCGTCGAACGGGTTGTGGCTGTCCTGGTAGAACGTCGACAGGGCGCTGACCACGGAGGACAGCATCGCCATCGGGTGGGCGTCCCGGGGGAAGCCCCGGTAGAAGTTCTTGACGTCCTCGTGCAGCAGGGTGTGCTGCGTGATCTCGCCCTGGAAGGTGGCGAGCTCGTCGACGGTCGGAAGCTCGCCGTTGATCAGCAGGTACGCCACCTCCAGGAAGGTGGAGCGCTCGGCCAGCTGCTCGATCGGGTAGCCGCGGTACCGAAGGATGCCCTGCTCACCGTCGAGATAGGTGACGGCGGATTTATAGGCGGCGGTGTTCCCGTAGCCGCTGTCCAGGGTGACCAGACCAGTCTGGGCCCGGAGCTTCCCGATGTCGAAGCCCTTGTCGCCGACGGTGCTGTCGATCACCGGGTAGGTGTACTCGCCGTCGCCGTACCGCAGTACTACAGAGTTGTCGCTCACGTCATCCCTCACCGACGTAGTGCCTCTTCTTCGAGGTGCCCTGACTGTCTCTACCATCCCCCAATTGGCTCTGGAGAGTGCACTCGGGGTCGACCATCGGGCCCATCGGCGGCACTGAGTGCCGCCAACTTGCCCATCCTGCCCCCTCCGTCCGCCATCCGGAAGGGCTGTGTGACCTTTACGACTCGTTTGATCGATCAAATTTCACTCACGGGTCGCCGGAACGGCGCGAGAGGTTCCCCCGAAGGCCGCCCACGGCTACAAAACCCGTGGTGCGAGCCGGAAGTCGAGAGCCGTGCACCGCCGGCCCGCGGAGACCGTGCGGACCGCCTGGCCTATGGCCTTGCGGGAGCCGACGAGGACCACCAGTTTCTTCGCCCTGGTCACCGCCGTATAGAGCAGATTGCGCTGGAGCATCATCCAGGCCCCCGTGGTGACGGGGATCACCACGGCCGGGTACTCGCTGCCCTGGGACCGGTGGATCGTCACCGCGTAGGCGTGCGCCAGCTCGTCCAGTTCGTCGAACTCGTACCCCACCTCCTCGTCCTCGTCCGTCAGGACCGTCAGCCGCTGGTCGACCGGGTCGAGCGCGGTGACGACGCCGACGGTGCCGTTGAAGACGCCGTTCTCGCCCTTGTCGTAGTTGTTGCGGATCTGGGTGACCTTGTCGCCCACGCGGAAGACCCGGCCGCCGAACCGCTTCTCGGGCAGGTCGGGGCGGGCCGGGGTGATGGCCTGCTGGAGCAGGCCGTTGAGGTTGCCCGCGCCCGCCGGGCCGCGGTGCATCGGTGCCAGGACCTGTACGTCCCGGCGCGGGTCGAGCCCGAACCTGGCCGGAATACGACGGGCCGCCACGTCCACGGTGAGCCGGCCGGCCTCCTCCGTCTCGTCCTCGACGAAGAGGAAGAAGTCCTTCATGCCGTCGGTGACCGGGTGCTGCCCCGAGTTGATCCGGTGCGCGTTGGTCACCACACCGGACTGCTGGGCCTGGCGGAAGACCTTGGTGAGCCGGACCGCCGGGATCGGGCTGCCGTCGGCCAGCAGGTCACGCAGGACCTCGCCGGCGCCGACGCTGGGAAGCTGGTCGACGTCTCCGACGAAGAGGATGTGCGCCCCCGGCGCCACCGCCTTCACCAGCTTGTTGGCCAGCAGGAGGTCCAGCATGGAGGCCTCGTCGACGACCACCAGGTCGGCGTCCAGAGGGCGGTCCCTGTCGTAGGCCGCGTCGCCGCCGGGCTTCAGCTCCAGCAGGCGGTGGACGGTGGAGGCGTCGGCGCCGGTCAGCTCGGCCAGACGCTTGGCGGCGCGGCCGGTGGGGGCCGCCAGCACGACCTTCGCCTTCTTGGCGCGGGCCAGCTCCACGATCGAGCGGACGGTGAAGGACTTGCCGCAGCCGGGGCCGCCGGTGAGCACCGCGACCTTCTCGGTCAGGGCGAGGCGTACGGCCGCCTCCTGCTCGGGGGCCAGCTCCGCGCCCGTACGCCCCCTCAGCCAGCTCAACGCCTTGTCCCAGGCCACGTCGTGGAAGCCGGGCATCCGGTCCTCGTCCGTGCGCAGGAGGCGCAGCAGCTGGGCGGAGAGGGAGAGTTCGGCGCGGTGGAAGGGGACCAGGTAGATCGCGGTGACCGGGTCGCCGCCGTCCTGGCCGGGGACCTTCTCCCGTACGACGCCGGGGTCGCCCGATTCCTCGTCGGGCAGGGCGAGTTCGGCCAGGCACTCGATGACCAGGCCCGTGTCGACCTGGAGGAGTTTGACCGCGTCGGCGATCAGCCGCTCCTCGGGGAGGTAGCAGTTGCCCTGGTCGGTGGCCTGGGAAAGGGCGTACTGCAGGCCCGCTTTGACGCGCTCGGGGCTGTCGTGGGGGATGCCGACGGACTGGGCGATCCGGTCGGCGGTGAGGAAGCCGATGCCCCAGACGTCGGACGCCAGACGGTAGGGCTGGTTCTTCACCACGCCGATCGAGGCGTCGCCGTACTTCTTGTAGATGCGGACCGCGATCGACGTGGACACCTCGACCGTCTGGAGGAAGAGCATGACCTCCTTGATCGCCTTCTGCTCCTCCCAGGCGTCGGCGATCTTCTTGGTGCGCTTGGGGCCGAGGCCGGGGACCTCGATGAGACGCTTCGGCTCCTCCTCGATGATCTGGAGCGTGTCCAGGCCGAAGTGCCGGGTGATCCGGTCGGCGAAGACCGGGCCGATGCCCTTGACCAGGCCCGATCCGAGGTAGCGGCGGATGCCCTGGACGGTGGCCGGCAGGACGGTGGTGTAGTTCTCCACCGTGAACTGCTTGCCGTACTGCGGATGTGAGCCCCAGCGGCCCTCCATGCGCAGGGACTCCCCGACCTGGGCGCCGAGCAGCGCGCCGACGACGGTGAGGAGATCGCCACCGCCGCGGCCCGTGTCCACGCGCGCGACCGTGTAGCCGTTGTCCTCGTTGGCGTACGTGACGCGTTCCAGGACGCCTTCGAGTACGGCCAGCTGCCGTTCGCCCGGGGGGATCCCCGCCTGTTGAGCCATGATCCGACGGTACCGGTGGGGTACGACAGCCGGAGGCGGAGCGGGTCTCCTCTTCCCGGGTTCCGGCTCCGCTGTACGTCCCGACTCCGAACTCCCCATGCGGCGCAGCGCATTCCGTTTTCGTTACTCAGTGGCAAAGTCGTGCACATGTTTGTATGGTGATCGCGGCGTCCGAGACCCTGACCAGGTCATCGGAACACGCGCTGACGCAGAAAGCGGTGGCGCTTCAATGGGGGTTACCCATATGCCGGATTCCGGCATATCTGGCGCGCCGATACGATTTTGGCGCGCCAGGATATTTCCTCCTGTTCCGAACGGCTCCGATCACTCGGGTCGGTGGGCGTCCTGTGTTCCATGGAAAACGGGAGGGATCTCTTATGCGTACCCTTGTCCACACTCGCCGGGTCGCCACCATCGGCGCGGCGCTGCTTTTCACCCTGACCCCGGCCGTCGGATACGCCGCTGACGACGACACGTCCATCGACGAGCCGTCGGGTGTTGTTGCCGCCGTCGCCACCGACTGCAATTCCGACGGAACGACCGGCCAGCCCTGGGCGCGGTGCACCAAGCTCGACAACGGGGTGCTGGTCCACTGGAAGAAGACGTACGACACTGGCACAAAGGCGCATACCACCTACGAAAAGACCGGCGGTGGCAGTGTCACGCTGCGGCTCGGTTACAGCCGGAACGGCACCGAGCACTGGAGCTCCTACTTCACGCAGACGAGGGGCCAGACGAAGCAGAAGTCATGGAACTTCGGCGCTCGGAATCAGGAGTGCAAGGCGTCCATCGGTCTCCTGCAGGAGCGGGGGAGCGACAAGCGTCAGACCCCCATTCAGAAGTGCTGACCTGAACCTGTAGGCATTTCGTGGCGCCCCCGAGCATTCTCTTGGGGGCGCTTTTCCAGGCAACAAGCCGAGAAAGAGCAAGGATGTGTTTGCTGCCGCCTTCCACAACCACACCTGGCTCTTGGTCGGACTCACTCTCATCGCCATCGCCGTAGGAGTGGTCGCGTGGGCCGTCGCGCGTCGGCGCCGAACTGCCCATGCTCTCTGGTGGTTGCCGCTCGGGTTTTGCCTGACCGAAATTCTCGGTGTCACCCTTACGCTGCAGAGTGGTGAACGCAGGCCGGCCGAGTGTGTGATCAACCATGAGATCACCGAGCCGCTGTACACCACGCAGGGTCTGTGGAACCTGGCGGTTTTCGTCCCGCTCGGGCTGTTCGGTGTTCTGGCTCTGCGGCGTCCCCTTCCCGTACTGGCCGGTGCCCTGACTCTGCCTTGCCTGATCGAACTCACCCAAGCCCTGGCCCCGTTCGGGGGCGGAATATGTCGCAGCACGGATGTGGAGATGAGCGTCGGCGGCAGCGTGCTCGGCCTGGTCGGTGGGCTCGCGCTGACGCGAGGTCATGTCGCGTGGCGTTCATGGGCCAGGCGCACGCTGGTGGTTGCCGGGGCACTGGGCGTGGCCGGGTCGGCCGTCTTCCAGGCCGCGATAACTCCCTACAGCGTTGACGGTTCCAGTGCCCGGAATGTGCACGATGACGAGCGCGAAGCCGCCGAGCGCGCCATACGCCAGGCGTTCGGCGACCGGTACCAGGTCGGCGCCGTGCAGGTGAGCCCTGGTATCGACGGCCACGACGGCTCGCTGTCCATCCAGTTGACGGGCGGACACACCGGCCAGTTGATGTGGCCTGGTGGCCGTCAACTGAGCGTGAGCCTTGAGAATTCCAGCCGCCCGACACAGGCGAGCTTCCCCGTCCAAGGTTCCGTGACGCCTCACGACGCCCGAAGTGCCTACCGCGTGGCCCGTACGTACATGAAGGCGCACTACCCATGGGCCGAGGCGGCCTCCTGGCGCGACACGGTATCCGTGGGTGCCGGGGCCGAGTTCGGGTGGCTCACGTCCTGGCGGTTCAAGGAACGCGGGGTGGTGATGCCGCGCAGCCTCGACGTGCAGATCAATCGGGCCGGACGCGTCTCTCAGTTGTTGGTCGACTTCGGACCCAAGCACGTGAAGCTCCCTGCCGAACTGATCCCGGCCAAGCGAGTCGAGGAGATCGTCAGGACGGAAGACGCCAAGCACGGGGGAAAACCCGGCGCGCTCCGGATCCAGGCAGACGTTCTGAAAGCCGACCGCCTCAAGGGCGGGCATGGCCCTTGGCGCGTCCTGTGGTCCGTGAGCGTCACCGACACCCAGTGCACACCCGACCGGGACGGTGCCGGCTGTGAACCGTCGCAGGTGATCGTCGACGCCGGTACCGGCGAGATCTACGCCGAGTAAGCCGCCGCGCGCCCGCCGATGCCGACGGACTGGGCGATCCGGTCGGCGGTGAGGAAGCCGATGCCCCAGACGTCGGACGCCAGACGGTAGGGCTGGTTCTTCACCACGCCGATCGAGGCGTCGCCGTACTTCTTGTAGATGCGGACCGCGATCGACGTGGACACCTCGACCGTCTGGAGGAAGAGCATGACCTCCTTGATCGCCTTCTGCTCCTCCCAGGCGTCGGCGATCTTCTTGGTGCGCTTGCGTGACGCGTTCCAGGACGCCTTCGAGTACGGCGAGACCTCGTCCGCCCGGGGCATTTCCCGCCTGCTGAGCCATGATCCGACGGTACCGGTGGGGTACGACAGAGGTGGCGGATCGGCCGTGGGAACGGGACTGGCGCCTCGGCGGTACCTGGCCGGAGCCGTCGGCTCCTACCCGACCTTGCGCAGTTCCCCGTCTCCGAAGACCGCGACCATGACGAGGTTTCCGCCCAGCGCCTCGACGTACCTCGCCACGACGTCCGTTCCAGAGACCTGGCCGCTCTCGATCTGCGAGACCCTTCCCTTGGTCACGCCCATCCGCTCGGCCACCTGGGCCTGGGTGATCCCGCGTTCCTGGCGCATGTCGGCCAACCGCCAGGCACGAGCCTCGGCGAGCATGCTCCGGGCGCCTTCGAGGAACGCGTCCCGGCCGCCGGCCAGTTCCTCCGCCCGTTCACGATGCCCGCTCGCCGACCATGTGACGTGTCCGCTCACTTCCCCGACTCCTTCTTCCGATCAGCGACGTACTCGGCATACCGGCGCTCGGCCAGCGGAATGGCCTCGTCGTACCACGCCTTCCAGTTTCCGGCCTTGTCTCCGGCCACCAGCAGGATCGCGGAGCGCCACGGGTCGAACACGAACAGGACACGCACCTCGCTCCGGCCGGAGGACCCAGGACGCAGCTCCTTGAGGTTGTGCAGCGCTGATCCCTTGACCCGGTCCACCAGGGGACGCCCCTCAGCAGGTCCATGGCAGGCGAGAATCCAGATCGCCTGGTTCACGAGCACGTACGAGTCGGCGTCGGACTTCTCCAGATCGTGCAGCCACTGATCCACCTCGTGCGTCAGGTAGACGTCCCACTGCTCTTCCACCTCCTTCGACCCTTTCGCGAGTTTAGCATTCACTAAACACAGTCGAATGGTCGAGAGGCGGCGAACGCGGAGGCGTTCACTCGTACGAGCCAGCGTCTGCGGCGACATGACCCCGACCAGGAAACTCCCCCGGGATGGGGCATTCACCGCTCGGTGGGCCTCTTGAGGGCTTCGAGGAAGGAGGTGAAGGCGGGGGTGGAGAAGGTGAGGGTGGCGCGGGACGGGGTTTTGGAGTCGCGGACGGCTATGTGGGTGGGGGTGGGGGCTATCTCGACGCACTCGTTGCCGTCTCCGGGGCCCGAGTAGGACGACTTCCGCCAGGTGCCCATGGGGTTCCTCACAGTTGTTTCGCCAGTGCGTGGATGAAATCGCGCGACTGTCCGGGGTCGAGTGCCACGTCCTCCACTTTACGAAAGCTCGTTCGGTAGATGGTGAGCTGGGCGTCGGAGTCGATGAAGGCCGAGCCGTGAAGCGCGTCGCGGACCACCGTGTCCAGCCTGGGCAAGGGGCCGCCAACGTACGTCATCGTGCCCGCCGCACTGGCGAAGCCGTCCAGGTCGAAGGGGATGACGCGCACGGTGATGTGATCCGCTTCGGACAACTCGACGAGGCGGGCCAGCTGGGCTCTTGAGGTGCCACGATCACCGACCCGGATCCGGAGTGCCGCTTCATGGATCACCGCCTCGTACGGGATGGTGAAGCGCTGGCGCGCCCTTCGATGCTGGATGCGCAACTCGACCTCCTCGGCGGTGAGTTCCGGGAGCCTGGACGAGAACACGGCATGCGAGTAGGCCTCGGTCTGCAAGAGACCCGGCACGTAGAGGATCGCCACGTGACGGAGGAACCGCGCGTGGTGTTCCAGTTCGCTGAGATCCAGGAACGGCGTGGGCAGCGATCCCCGGTACTCCTCCCACCAGCCGCGTGTGCGATCGGTGGCCATCGCCACCAGGGCATCGACGAACACCCCGTCCGTGCAGGCGTAGTGCGATGCCAGGCGCCGCAGTCGCTGCTCGCTCACCCCCGCCAGCGCGGACTCGATGTGGGTGATCTGCGCGGGACTCACCCCGAGCAGTGACGCTGCTTGACGTGACGTCAGCCCCGCCGCCTCACGCAATCGACGCAGTTCAGTGGCCAGACGCGACTGACGCGCAGTCGGTTCACGCCGCAAGGCATCTCCTCTCGTTCGGGGTCAGGTTACGCGATCAGGTTGCTGAATCTATAGATTTAGACCTACTGTCAGTGACGCAACGAACACGCTACGGAAGCGCACCGTCCCGCCACGAACGGCCGGGTCGGCAATGCCACCGTGCCCGAAATCCCCCCTCACCCCTCGGAGTTGACGACCCATGCCCGAAACCTGGGACTACACCCTCCAGATCCCCAACGACCTCAGAGCCGTGACCGTCTGCCGCCGCACCCTGCGGCTGATCCTCACCATGCACGGGCTCCTCGGGCTGGTGGACACGGCGGAGCTGCTCGCCACGGAGTTGATCTCCAACGCCGTACGGCACACGAAGGGACCCGCCGCGCTGCGGGTGCGGCGGTCCCCGGAGGGGGTGGTGTGGATCGGGGCGTGGGACGCCGACCCCGAACCCCCGCGACCGCCGGAGCCGTTGGACGCGGTGGGCGAGCGGGAGGACGGGCGGGGGTTGGGGCTCGTCGTGGCGTGCACGCCGCACTGGGGATGGATGCCGTCGGCCCGGTTCGGCGAGCGGGGCAAGTACGTGTGGTGCGAGCTGGCCTCGGCGTAGGCAGCCGTGTTCGATCACGAGGTGCCGCCCGGCCGGGCGAGCGGAGTCCCGCCGACGGGAACCCGCCGTTCCACCTTCATTTCCGCGACACACCAGCTGCGTCCGGAAGGCCAACGGCTCGTCGGCTCCTACGCGCCATGCCCTTCGGCCGCCGTGAGGAGTGCAGCTCCCGTTCACCGCTCAGTCACGATTGGATTTCAGCCATCGCCACCCCCTTGCTCCAAGCCGTGTAATCGATTCCAATCCTCCTCGTGTAATCGATTCCACGAGGAGGTGGAGCGGCGATGGCGAGCATCAAGGACGTCGCGGCCGAGGCGGGGGTGTCCGTCGCCACGGTGTCGCGGGTGCTGAACGACCATCCGTCGGTCAGTGAGGACGCGCGTACGCGGGTGATGGCCGCCGTGGCCGTGCTGGGGTACCGGCCGAACGCCGTCGCCCGGTCGTTGCGGACGGACCAGACCCACACCCTCGGGCTGGTCATCAGTGACGTGATGAACCCCTACTTCACGGAGCTGGCGCGGTCCGTCGAGGAAGAGGCGCGGGCGCTCGGGTACAGCGTGATCATCGGGAACGCCGACGAACGGCCCGAGCTGCAGGACCACCACGTACGGACCCTGCTGGACCGGCGGATCGACGGGCTGCTCGTGTCGCCGACCGACGGGGGCTCGCCGCTGATGCTGGACGCCGTGCGGGCCGGGACGCCGATGGTGTTCGTGGACCGGTGGATCCCCGGGGTGGACGTACCGGTGGTGCGCTCCGACGGGCGGGCGGCCGTGCGGGACCTCGTCGCGCATCTGCACGGGCTCGGGCACCGGCGGCTCGCGATCATCGCCGGTCCGGCCGCGACCACCACCGGGCGGGAGCGCGTGGAGGCGTTCCGGGAGGCCCTCGCCGCGCACGGGCTGCCGCTGCCGGACGCCTACATCGGTCAGGGCGACTTCCAGGCCGAGAGCGGGCGGCGGGTCACCGAGGGGTTCCTCGACCTGCCCGAGCCGCCCCAGGTCGTGTTCGCGACGGACAACCTGATGGCGCTGGGCGCGCTGGACGCCGTCCGCGCGCGTGGGCTGCGGGTTCCGCAGGACATCGGGCTCGCCGCCTTCGACGACATCCCGTGGTTCGTACACACCGATCCGCCGATCACGGCGGTCGCCCAGCCGACGGGCGAGCTGGGGCGGGCCGCCGTCCGCGCGCTCGTCGACCGCATCGAGGGGCGGCCCCCGCAGTCCGTCACCCTCCCCGCACGTCTCGTCGTACGTCTGTCGTGCGGCGAGTCCACTCCCCCAGAGCCGTCCCCCCTGACGAACAGGAGCACGTCGTGAGCGACCCGGACGAGTTGCTGCGCATCGAAGGCATCCGGAAGACCTTCCCCGGGGTGGTCGCGCTGGACGGCGTCGACTTCGATCTGCGCCGGGGCGAGGTGCACGTCCTGCTCGGCGAGAACGGCGCGGGCAAGAGCACGCTCATCAAGATGCTCTCCGGCGCCTACACACCCGACGCGGGGCGGATCCTGGCCCAGGGCGAGGAGGTGCGCATCCATGGTGCGCAGGACTCCGAGCGGCTCGGGATCGCCACCATCTACCAGGAGTTCAACCTGGTGCCCGATCTGACCGTCGCCGAGAACATCTTCCTCGGGCGGCAGCCGCGCCGCTTCGGGATGATCGACCGCAAGCGGATGGAGGCCGACGCCGCCGAGCTGCTGGAGCGGGTCGGGGTGCGGGTGTCGCCCCGCGCGCGGGTGCGTGAACTCGGCATCGCCCGGCTGCAGATGGTCGAGATCGCGAAGGCGCTGAGTCTCGACGCGCGCGTGCTGATCATGGACGAGCCGACCGCCGTGCTGACGACCGAGGAGGTCGAGAAGCTCTTCGCGATCGTGCGCCGGCTGCGCGAGGACGGGGTGGGCGTCGTCTTCATCACCCACCATCTGGAGGAGATCGCCGCCCTGGGTGACCGGGTGACCGTCATCCGGGACGGCAGGAGCGTCGGGCAGGTGCCCGCCTCCACGCCCGAGGACGAGCTGGTCCGGCTCATGGTCGGGCGCTCCATCGAGCAGCAGTACCCGCGGCAGCGGGGCGGCTCCGGCGCCGGGGAGGCGTTGCTCGTCGTCGAGGGGCTGACGCGGGACGGCGTGTTCCACGACGTGAGCTTCGAGGTGCGGGCCGGTGAGGTCGTCGGCATCGCGGGGCTCGTGGGCGCCGGCCGTACGGAGGTCGTGCGGGCCCTGTTCGGCGCCGACGCGTACGACGAGGGGGCCGTGCGAGTCGGCGGTTCCGCTGTTCCCAAGGACGACGTCACCGCCGCCATGGCCGCCGGGATCGGGCTCGTGCCCGAGGACCGCAAGGGCCAGGGGCTGCTGCTGGACGCGTCCGTCGAGGAGAACCTCGGTCTGGTGACCCTGCGGGGCGCGACCAGGGGCGGGTTCGTCGACCTGAAGGGGCAGCGGGAGAACGCGGCCCGGGTCGCCGAGCGGCTCGGGGTCCGGATGGCCGGGCTGCACCAGCAGGTGCGCACCCTCTCCGGCGGCAACCAGCAGAAGGTCGTCATCGGCAAGTGGCTGCTCGCGGACACCCGCGTGCTGATCCTCGACGAGCCGACGCGCGGCATCGACGTCGGCGCGAAGGTCGAGATCTACGAGCTGGTCAACGAACTGACGGCCGCCGGTGCCGCCGTACTGATGATCTCCAGTGACCTGCCCGAGGTGCTCGGCATGAGCGACCGGGTGCTGGTCATGGCCCAGGGGCGGATCGCGGGCGAACTCGCTGCCGCCGAGGCCACCCAGGACGCCGTGATGGCGCTCGCCGTCTCCCACCCCACCACCCTTGCGACGGAAACGGAGGCCCCCGGTGGCCGCTGACACGCTCAAGAACACGCCGGGCGCGCGTGGCGCCTCGGGACCATCGGGGCTTCGCCGGCTCCTGCTCGACAACGGCGCGCTGACCGCGCTCATCGTCCTCGTCGTCGCCATGTCGGTGCTCTCCGGGGACTTCCTGACGGCCGACAACCTGCTGAACATCGGCGTCCAGGCCGCCGTCACGGCGATCCTGGCGTTCGGTGTGACCTTCGTGATCGTCTCGGCGGGCATCGACCTGTCGGTGGGATCGGTGGCGGCGCTGTCGGCCACCGTGCTGGCCTGGAGCGCCACTTCGCAGGGCGTCCCGGTCTGGATAGCCGTGATCCTCGCGATCGTCACCGGTGTCGCGTGCGGTCTCGTCAACGGCTTCCTGATCTCGTACGGGAAGCTGCCGCCGTTCATCGCGACGCTCGCCATGCTGTCGGTGGGGCGCGGTCTGTCGCTGGTGATCTCGCAGGGCAGCCCGATCGCGTTCCCGGAGTCGGTCTCGCACCTCGGGGACAACCTGGGCGGCTGGCTGCCGGTGCCGGTCCTGGTGATGCTCGTGCTGGGCGGTGTGACGGCCGTGATCCTGGGCCGTACGTACATCGGGCGGGCCATGTACGCGATCGGCGGCAACGAGGAGGCGGCCCGGCTGTCCGGGCTGCGGGTGAAGCGGCAGAAGCTGGCGATCTACGCGCTGTCCGGGCTGTTCGCCGCCGCCGCGGGCATCGTGCTGGCCTCCCGGCTGTCCTCTGCGCAGCCGCAGGCCGCGCAGGGCTACGAGCTGGACGCGATCGCGGCGGTCGTCATCGGCGGCGCCTCGCTGGCCGGCGGTACGGGCAAGGCGTCGGGGACGCTGATCGGCGCGCTGATCCTGGCGGTGCTGCGCAACGGGCTGAACCTGCTGTCGGTGTCGGCGTTCTGGCAGCAGGTCGTCATCGGTGTCGTCATCGCGCTGGCGGTGCTGCTCGACACGGTGCGCCGCAAGGCCGGGGCGACCCCGGTCGCGGCCGGTACCGGCGGGGCCGGCGAGCGGCGCAGGCAGGCGCTGACGTACGTGCTCGCGGCGGTGGTCGCGGCGGCCGTCGTGGGCGCGACCTCCTTCCTGCACGGCGGGTCCTCGGCGGCCAGGAGCGAGAAGATCGGGCTGTCGCTGTCGACGCTCAACAACCCGTTCTTCGTGCAGATCCGGGCCGGGGCACAGGACGAGGCGAAGAAGCTGGGCGTGGACCTGTCGGTCACCGACGCGCAGAACGACGCCTCGCAGCAGGCCAACCAGTTGCAGAACTTCACCAGCGAGGGCCTCGGCACGATCATCGTCAACCCGGTGGACTCCGACGCGGTGACCCCGGCGGCCAAGGCCGTGAACAAGGCGGACATCCCGCTGGTGGCCGTCGACCGCGCGGTCAACGGCGCGAACACGGCCGCGCTCGTCGCCTCCGACAACGTCAGCGGCGGCAGGCTGGCCGCCAGGTCGCTCGCCGAGAAGCTGGGCGGCAAGGGCGAGATCGTCATCCTCCAGGGCCAGGCGGGCACCTCCGCCAGCCGGGAGCGTGGCGCCGGCTTCGCCGAGGGGCTGAAGGCCTACCCGGGCATCAAGGTCCTCGCCGAGCAGCCGGCCGACTGGGACCGCACCAAGGGCCTCGACGTGATGACGAACCTCCTCCAGGCCAACCCCGGCGTCGACGGCGTCTTCGCGGAGAACGACGAGATGGCGCTCGGCGCGATCAAGGCGCTCGGTGCCAAGGCCGGAAAGTCCGTCCAGGTCATCGGGTTCGACGGCACCGCCGACGGGCTCAAGGCCGTCGAGGCGGGCACGCTGTACGCCTCGGTCGCCCAGCAACCCGCCGAACTCGGCAGGATCGCGGTGCGCAACGCGGTGAAGGCCGCCGAGGGCGAGAAGGTCGCGAAGTCGGTGATGGTGCCGGTGAAGGTGGTCACGTCGCGGAACGTGGCCGAGTTCGGCGGCTGACACGATGCGGTGGCCGGACGGGGAGCGCGTGACCCCGTCCGGCCGTCTCGGCCGTTCCGGGCGCGTCGGTTCTGGCGGGCCGCTCGGGGCGCTCCGGTTCCGCCGGGCCGTTGGGGGGCCCGCCAGTTCCGCCGGGTCGTTCGGGGCGCTTCGGTTCCGCCGCGTGTTTCGATCGTTCCGCCCGTCGGCGCGACCGGCCGCCGGGCGGCTCCAGTCCACCTGCACAGGGAGATGGATCATGTACGACTACGACCTCCTGGTCGTGGGATCGGCCAACGCCGACCTGGTGATCGGTGTCGAGCGGCGGCCGGGGGCCGGGGAGACGGTGCTCGGCTCCGACCTGGCCGTGCATCCGGGCGGCAAGGGCGGCAACCAGGCCGTCGCTGCGGCTCGGCTGGGGGCGCGTACGGCGCTGCTGGCGCGGGTCGGTGACGACGGCCACGGGCGGCTGCTGCTGGACTCGCAGCGCGCGGCCGGGGTCGACACGGCGGGGGTGCTGGTCGGCGGGGCGCCCACCGGGGTCGCGCTGATCACGGTGGACCCCTCGGGCGACAACAGCATCGTGGTGTCGCCGGGCGCCAACGGAAGGCTGACCCCCGCGGACGTGCGGGCGGCGGACGCGCTGCTGCGGGCCTCTCGGGTGGTCTCGGCACAGTTGGAGATCCCGCTGGAGACGGTGGTGGAGGTCGTGCGGCGGCTGCCGGAGGGGACGCGTTTCGTGCTGAACCCGTCGCCACCCCGGGAGTTGCCCGCCGAGGTGCTGGCCGCCTGTGATCCGCTGATCGTCAACGAACACGAGGCGCAGGTCATCGTCGGGGGTGAGCTGGCGGGTTCGCCGGAGGACTGGGCGCGGGCGCTGCTGGCGCTGGGGCCGCGGTCGGTGGTCGTCACGCTGGGCGCGCAGGGCGCGTTGGTCGCGACCGCCGAGGGCAGTGTGCGGGTGCCCGCCGTGCGGGTGGAGGCCGTGGACACCACGGGGGCCGGGGACGCGTTCACCGCGGCGCTGGCGTGGAAGCTGGGGGCGGGCGCGGAGCCGGCCGAGGCCGCCGCGTACGCGGCCCGGGTGGGGGCGGTGGCCGTCACCAGGGCCGGGGCGCAGGTGTCGTTCCCGACCGCCGAGGAGGTCGCGGCGCTGTGAAGCGGGCCGGGATACTAAACCGTCATCTGGCGGGCGCTCTCGCGGAGTTGGGGCACGGGCACGGGGTGCTGGTGTGCGACGCGGGGATGCCGGTGCCGGAGGGGCCACGGGTGGTCGACCTGGCGTTCCGGGCCGGGGTGCCGTCGTTCGCGGAGGTGCTGGACGGGCTGCTCGACGAACTCGTGGTCGAGGGCGCGACCGCCGCGCGCGAGGTCCGGGGCGCGAACCCGGGGGCGACGGCGCTGCTGGAGGGCCGCTTCCCCGATCTGGAACTGGTCGCCCACGAGAAGCTGAAGGAGCTGTCGGCGGGTGCGCGGCTGATCGTACGGACCGGGGAGGCGCGGCCGTACGCGAACGTGCTGTTGCGGTGCGGGGTGTTCTTCTGAGCCGGTGAACCGGACATCGGCCCTCGGCATCGGACATATCAGCGTGGGTGCCGGCGGTGAGGCCGACGGTGAGGGCCGGCGGTGAGGACGTTTCGAGGGGCCCGGTCCAGTGGACCGGGCCCCTCGGCTTCCCTCCCCGTCAGAAGTCCCGCGATCCCCCCGGATCCCCCGTCCGAGACGTTCTGATGCCACATACGACCCGCGAAGTGCGGGGAGGGTTGCACGGTGTTCTGAGATTTCTTTGGTATGCCAACGAGGTCGGCGACACAAGGGTGTTCGAATTATGTCCCGATGATGTCACTTCACCGGCAACCGCGTTGCGGGTGCAACGGGTTGTGGGAGAGCATGTTCGGGACGCAGGTGAACCGGACACACGGGGGTGGACACGACGTGAAGTTCGACATGGGGTCGACGACCCTGGCGGACCTCGGCAAGAGCACGCTCGGATCGAGCGACGACCTCGGGACGCTGATCCAGCTGCTGATCAGCGCGGCGGAGCCGCTGGAGGGCAAGTTCAACGGCGCCGGCAAGCTGGCGTTCGACTCGTTCAAGAACCGCGCGGACGAGATCACGGCCGATCTGAACGGCTCGCTCGCCGCGATCCTGGGCGGTCAGTCGGGCATGGACAACGCGTTCGGCACCGGTGACGTGGAGTCCCAGGACAACGCCAACCAGAACATGGGCCTGGCCAACTTCGACGCGGCCCGCTTCGGCGCCCGATAAGCCATCGAGAGCATCAGCAGGGGGACATCCACATGGCGCAGAACCAGGACCGCCGTTCGTACGACACCGGAGCCTCGGGCGAGGTGCAGACCGCGCTCGGCACGATCGTGGGGCAGTTGGAGCGGGTCCTCGGCGACCGTGACGCCGCCGTCAAGGCCGCGATGACCGAGTTCCAGGCCGACGGCGTCTCCGACGACTACCACGGCAAGGAAGAGCGCTGGAAGAAGGCGGCGGGCGAGGTCCGCGAGATCATCCGCCTCGTGCGCACCACACTCGAACAGAACGACGGCACCGCCCAGTCCACGCTGGCCAAGGCCCGCGCGGCGGTCGACCAGATCGGCTGACCGGCCGGTCGGCCGACAGAGAGACG
The DNA here is from genome assembly GCF_000383595.1 of Streptomyces bottropensis ATCC 25435. NCBI lineage: Bacteria > Bacillati > Actinomycetota > Actinomycetes > Kitasatosporales > Streptomycetaceae > Streptomyces > Streptomyces bottropensis. Next base: position 7,588,470 of record NZ_KB911581.1, read on the forward strand.
AGCGGGGTTTTCGTAGCCGTGGCAGCGCAGGATTACGACAGCCAGTTGCTGGAGTCGGTGTCGGTGCGGCGTCGACGGCTGCGGGACGCCCTGCTGTTCGGGGCGCAGCGGCAGCGGCGTTCCGTGGACGAACGGATCGGGAAGATCTTCGCCGGGATCGTCATCGCGGCGGTGTTGTGCGCGGGGTGTGTGGGGTGGTCCTTCGTGTCGAACCGCATCATCGGCAAGAGCCCGTACGGGGGTTCGGTGCAGCCGTCCGTCACCCCCTCCCCCGCTGTCTCCACAGCGGTTTCCACAGCCCCGACCAGCGCTTCTACCCGGTGATAGGTTCGATCGCGTGATGTCTACGGGGACGTTGGGACAGGCCACGGGCGGGGCGCGGACGGCGCTCAGCCGGGTCACGCTGGTCGGTGAGCGACGGCGGGTGGATCTCGTGCTGCCGTCACGCGAACCGGTCGGACTGCTGCTGCCGGAGATCATGCGGCTGCTCGACGACCGGGTGGGCGGGCGGCCCGAGTTGCGGCATCTCGTCACCACGGACGGTTCCGCGCTGGCGCACGACAGCACACTGGAGTCGGCCGGCATTCCGGACGGCGCCGTGCTGCGGCTCGTCCGGGCCGAGGACGCGCCGTCGGCGCCCGTCGTGCACGACGTCACGGACGAGGCGGCCGACGATCTCGACGCTCGCGCCGGCCGCTGGCGGCCAGCCGCACGCCGGGTGACCGCCGGGTTCGCCACGGTCGGCTGGGCCCTCGCCGCAGGCGTCCTCGCACGGGCCGCGTACGAGCCCGGGGTGGTCGCCGCCACGCTGCTCGGTGTCGCGCTGGTGGCCGCGCTCGCGGGTGCGCTGCTCGGGCGGGCCGGGAAGCGGGGCCTGGCGACGACCCTGATCGCGACGGCGGGTGCGCTGGGACTGCTCGGCGCGTGGACGTCGGCGCAGGCACAGCACTGGTCCGGGACGGCACAGGTGGCGGCCCTCGCCACGGCCGGGGTCGGCACGCTCGCCCTGCTCGGGCTGTTCACCCCGCTCGGGCGGGGCGGGCTGGTCGGGGCGGGAGCGCTCGGCGGGATCTCGCTCTGCTGGCTCGGGATCGCCGCGGCCGTGTCGGGCGCGGTGTCGCCGTCGGTGCCGGAGCAGGCCGAGGTGGGCGCCGTTCTCGCGGTCGTCTCCGTGGTCCTGCTCGGGCTGCTGCCCAGGCTGGCGCTGATGGCGTCGGGGCTCTCCGGGCTGGACGACCGGCGTTCCGGCGGCACCTCCGTGAGCCGCTTCCAGGTCACGGCGGCGCTCACCGCCACGCACCGGGGGCTCGCGCTGGCGACGGTCACCCTGGCCGTCTCCGCGACCGCGGCCGGGGTGTTCGCGCTGCGCGCGCCCACCAAGTGGACGGTGCTGCTGGCCGTGGTGACCATGGTCGTCCTCGCGCTGCGCGCGCGGGCGTTCCCGCTGGTCGCCGAGGTCGTGGTGCTGCTCGGCGCGGCGGCCGTGCTCGCCGTGCGGCTGGTCTCGGTGTGGCTGGACCACTCCGGCGGGGCGGCCGGTCCGCTCGCCGTCCTCGTCCTGCTCGCCGCCCTTCCGCTGCTGGTGCTCGCCGTGCAGCCCGCCGAGCACGTACGCGTACGGCTCCGGCGCTTCGGCGACACCCTCGAATCCATCGGCGTCATCACTCTGTTCCCGCTGCTCATCGGGGTGTTCGGCGTGTACGGACGACTGCTCGACACGTTCGCCTAGGGGCTGGGGGCCGCACATGACGCAGGCAGGGGACTGGCAGCGGGATGTGCTGCGCGAGCTGGGCGGGCAGGAGCCGGCGCCCGGGGGCGAGAACACCGCCCCCGCCGCGCCGGTGACCCCCGCCCGGCGGGGCGAGCCGACGCTGAGGTTGGTGCGGTCGGTGCCGACCGAGCCGACCGAGCCGACCGGGACGGCGGAGTCGGTGGGCGGGCCTGAACCGACGCAGGCGGTGCGGCAGGCAGCCTTCGTGCAGCCGCAGCCGCCGGTGGAGCCGCAGCCGTCGGTGGAGCCGGGGCACGACGTACCACCGCCGGTACGGCCGGGGCAGGTTGCGCAGCCGCCGGGGCAGGCCGTGCCCGCCGTGCAGCAGGCATCCGTCGTACAGCCGCCGGTTCAAACCGGGCACGTCGCCTGGCCGCCCTCGCAGGAGACCCACCTCGGGCAGCAGCCGGGCCGGCCGGCGCCCGCCGCACAGGCGCACGTACAGCCGGGCCACGCCGTACAGCCGCCCCTACGGACGACACCCGTCGAGCAACCGCCCACGCAGCCGAACCCCGACCTACCACCGCCGCCACGGCCAGGGCACTACGCACAGCCGCCGGTACAGCCCACCGGCACACCCCCCGTGCCGCACTCCCCCGTCGTGAGCCCCCCTGCCGGAGCGCACGGTGGTGGGGAGGTGCCGGAGGTGCCCGGTGGGGACGGGGTGCCGGGGGCCGGGGCGTCGGGCGGCGCGCCGGCGGCTCGTGGTGCGCGGGTGCCGCAGACGCCCCTGCGCGCCCCCGACTCCGTGCCCACGATCGACCCCCGGCTCGCGCACGCGCTCGGGCGGCCGCAGCACGGGGACTCCGTGGTGCGGCGTACGGGGCGCTCGATCCGGAAGCTCGCCTCCTCCGCCGCGCAGGACGTGGCCGAGGAGACCCGGATCGCGCGGGAGTTGCAGCAGCCGGTGACGACGGGGCGGGTGATCGCCGTGACGTCGATCCGGGGCGGGGTGGGCAAGTCGACGACGGCCGCGCTGCTGGGGCGGACGTTCAACCACTACCGGCACGACCCCGTGCTCACGATGGAGGCGGACGCCGCCCTCGGCACGCTCCCGGTGCGGATGGGCGCCGACTCGGTGCGCTGGGCGGCGGCCGATCTGGCACGCATCCTGAACCCGGCGATGCAGCTCACCGATGTCACCGGGTACCTGGTGCCGGTGTCCGACGGCGGCTGGCTGCTGCCCGGCAGCCAGGGCCGGGTCGGGGCCCCGCTGGACATCCGGACGTACCGCACCGTGACCCTCGCGCTGCGACGCTACTTCGCGGTGACCGTGGTGGACTGCGAGACCCTGCCCGGCGAGGTGGCCCGTACGGCGATGGACACGGCCCACGCGCGCGTGGTCGTCGCGCCGATGACCGCCGAGGGCGTCAACGGCACCCGCCAGGTCCTGGACTGGCTCGGACAGCTGCCGCACTCGGCGCTCGGCTCGACCGTGGTAGCGCTGACCGCCAACTCCCCCGACGTGACGCTGGACCGCGACACGGCCGTCGCCCACCTCAAGGAGTCCGGCGTCCACGTCGTCCCCGTCCCCTACGACCGCCACCTCGCCCAGGGCGGCCCCATCCGCACCGCGCTGCTCGGCCGGGAGACCCGCGCGGCGGCGATCACGCTGGCGGCGGAGGCGATGACCCGGGCGGTGCGGATGCGATGAACGACCACCGGCAGGAAGAACAGCAGGAAGAACAGAAGGAACAGGCAGAAGGGGTCCGTCCGTGACCCAGCAGTTGATCCACCGGCCCGCGCGCAGCACCCGGCCGCTCGGGACCGCGGGGGCCCGCACGATCGAGCCGCCGCCGAACCTCCCGGAGGGCAGGGCGGGGACGGCGGCGACGGCGTTGCTGCCGATGGCGGGTGTCATGGGCTCGGTCGTGATGATGACCGTGATCCGCAACAGCCAGTTCGCGGCACTCGGCGCGATGGTGCTGGTGTTCGCGCTGCTCGGCGCGGTCGCCCTCTTCCTCTCGCAGCGCGGCAAGGCCCAGCGCACCCGGCGCGCGCAGCGCGAGCGGTACCTGGAGTATCTGGAGGAACTGCGCGAGGAGTTCGGGGACGAGGAGCGGGAACGGCGGGCGCTCGCGCGGGTGCTCGATCCGCCCCCGGAGGCGCTGTACGACCTGGTGCGCGACCCCGCCCGGCTGTGGGAGCGGCGGCGGCAGGACCCGGACTTCCTGCGGGTGCGGGTCGGCACCGGTGACGTCCCCGTGGCGGACCTGGTCATCGGGCAGAACCAGGGCGGGGTGATGACCCCGCCGGACCCCTTCATGCTGAACGAGGCCCGCGCGCTGCTGGCCCGCTACTCGGTGGCGGGCGACTGCCCGGTCACCGTGCCGTTGGACCGCGCGGGCAACGTCAGCGTGGTCGGCGACCGGGAGGGCGTCCTGCGGGTGGCCCGCGCGCTCCTCGTCCAGGTCGCCGTCGCGCACGCGCCGGACGACGTGGCGGTGGCGCTCGGCGTCCCGGGCGAGCGGCTGGCGGACTGGGAGTGGGTCAAGTGGCTGCCGCACGTGCTGGACGCGCAGGAGCACGACGGTCCGGTGGCGGCCCGCCGGATCGCGCCGAGCCTGCCGCAGCTGGCCCGGCACTTCCGGCACGAGCTGGGCCGGCGCGCGTCGTATGCGGCGGAGGTGCGCCGCGGGCTCGCCGACCGCAAGGCGCTGCGGCTGGCGTCCCGCATGCTCGTCGTGAGCGACGAGTACGGGGAGACGGCCACCGAACTGCCCCGCCCGGACACGGCGGTGGGGCTCGCGGACATGGGCGTCACCGTGCTGCATCTGCTGGCGGAGCAGGTGCACGAGCCCGACCACGTGTCGGTGCGGATCACCGTGCGGGGCGATGAGGTCGTGGTGGAGGACCTGCGCGATCCGGACCCCTCGGCGATCACGGCCCCCACCGCCGTCCCGCCCGCGCACGGCACCTGCGACCAGGTCACCGCCGCCGGCGCCGAGGGCCTCGCCCGGCTGCTCGCGCCGCTCCGGCTGTCCGCCGAGTCGGCCGCCGAGGGCACCCCGGTCACCGGCTCCGTCGACTTCCCGGGCCTCCTCGGCATCGACGACCCGGCCGTACTGAATCTCCACGAACTGTGGGCACCCCGAGGCGAGCGTGAGTTCCTGCGCGTGCCCATCGGCCTGACGGACCGTCACGAGCCTGTCCTGCTCGACCTCAAGGAGTCCTCGGAGCTGGGCATGGGCCCGCACGGGCTGTGCGTCGGCGCGACCGGGTCCGGCAAGAGCGAGCTGCTGCGCACCCTCGTGCTGGCGCTCGCCGCCACCCACTCCCCCGAGGACCTGGCGCTCGTCCTGGTCGACTACAAGGGCGGCGCGACCTTCGCCCCGTTCACCGGACTTCCGCACGTGGCGGGCGTGATCACCAACCTGGAGAACCAGGCCGGGCTGGTCGAGCGCGTCCACTCCAGCCTCGCGGGCGAGGTGAAGCGGCGGCAGCAGGTGCTCAAGGACGCGGGGAACGTGGCCGACATCGGGCACTACGCCGCCCTGCGCGCCACCCGCCGGCCCGACCTCGAACCGCTCCCGCACCTCTTCGTCGTGATCGACGAGTTCGGTGAACTCCTCACCGCCAAGCCGGACTTCATCGACCTGTTCCTCTCCATCGGCCGCATCGGACGGTCCATCGGCGTCCACCTGCTGCTCTCCAGCCAGCGCATCGAGGGCGGCAAGCTCAAGGGCCTGGACACCTACCTCTCGTACCGGCTGGGGCTGCGCACCTTCTCCGCCGACGAGTCGCGGACCGTGCTGGACACGACCGACGCGTTCCATCTGCCGCCGCTGCCGGGCTTCGGCTATCTGAAGGTGGACACCTCCACGTACGAGCGGTTCAAGGCGGGGTACGTCTCGGGCGCGTACCGGGGCCCGGCCTTGGTGGCGCAGGAGGACGACACGCCGCCGGCCTGGACGTATCCGACGTACAACACGCTCGACAGCGCGCGGACCGACACCGAGGCCGTCGAGGGGCCGAAGGCGACCAAGCGGGAGACCGGGCCGACGGTGATGTCGGTGATGGTGGACCAGCTGGCCTCCGCGGCCCGGCCGGTGCGGCGGATCTGGCTGCCGCCGCTGCCGGACGCGATCACGCTGGACGCGGCGGCCGGGCCCGTGCGGGTGGACGAGCGGGGGCTGCGGCTGCCGTCCGCCGAGGGGCCGTTGCGGGTGCCGCTCGGGGTGCTGGACGATCCGGCGAAGCAGTGGCAGGGGCACTGGGTGCTCGATCTGACGGTCGCGGGCGGGCACGCGGCGGTGATCGGCGGCCCGCAGTCCGGCAAGACGACCCTGCTGCGGACCCTCGCGCTCTCCCTCGCCACGACCCACACGCCCGCCGACGTGGCCGTCTACGGGCTCGACCTGGTCGGCGGCGGACTGTCCGCGCTCGCCGGGCTGCCGCACGTCGGCGGGATCGCGGGGCGGGCCGACCGCGAGCGGGCGGCGCGGACGGTCGCCGAGGTGCGGACGATGCTGAACGAACGGGAGGAGCTGTTCCGGGAGCACGGCATCGACTCCGTCGACCAGCTGCGGCACTTGCGGGCGCAGGGGAAGCTGCGCGAGCTGGGGTCCACCGACATCGTGCTGCTCGTCGACGGGTTCGGGGCGCTGCGCGACGAGTTCGCCGAGCTGGACGACACGGTCGTGGACCTGCTCAAGCGCGGCGGCGGGTACGGCATCCACGTCGTCGGCGGCATGCTCCGCTGGAACGACGTACGGATCGCGACGCAGTCGATGTTCGGGACGCGGGTGGAGCTGCGGCTGAACGACCCGAGCGATTCGAGCGTCGACCGCAAGCTCTCCGAGACGCTGTCGCCGGACACGCCGGGGCGAATCCTGACCGACGGCAAGCTGTTCGCACAGGCCGCCCTGCCGCGCCTCGACGGACGGCCGTCCACGGGCGACCTCGGTCCCGCGCTGGAGGACGCGGCCCGGACGATCCGCTCCACCTGGCACGGTGAACTGGCCGCGCCCGTAAGGGTGTTGCCGACCCGGCTGCCGTCCGGCCGGCTGCCGTCGGTTCTCGCCGAGCCGCACCGGGTGCCGATCGGCGTGGACCAGGACGCCCTCGCGCCCGCCCTGCTGGACCTCTTCGGCGCCGACCAGCATCTGCTGATACTGGGCGACAACGAGTGCGGCAAGACGAACCTGCTGAAGCTGGTCGCCGCGCGGCTCGTGGAGCGGTACTCGGACGAGGAGCTGGTCTTCGGCGTCTTCGACCCCCGGCGCGGGCTGCGGGGTGTGATCCCGGAGCCGTACCGGGGTGGCTACGCGCACAACGCCAAGCTCGCGGCGGGCCTGGCGACGGGGATCGCGAGCGAGCTGGAGAAGCGGATGCCGCAGAGCGCCGACCCGGACGCGCTGACCGACGAGCCCGCGTTCAAGGGGCCGCGCATCGTGATCCTGGTCGACGACTACGACATCCTCACCACCGCCGGGCAGCAGCCGCTGTCGCCGTTCCTGCCGTACGTCTCCTCGGCCCAGGACATCGGGCTGCACTTCGTGATCACGCGGCGGGTGGCGGGCTCCTCCCGGGCGATGTACGAGCCGCTGCTGCAGACCCTGCGCGAGACCGGTACGGCCGCGCTGCTCATGACCGGTGAGCGGAGCGAGGGCCAGCTCTTCCCCGGCCTGTACGCCTCGGCGCAGCCGCCGGGGCGGGGCACGCTGGTCCGCCGGGGGCGGGCCCATCAGCTGATCCAGACGGCACTCGACAGCGAGGAGGGCGACCGCCCGTGACCAGGGACGTCATCGCGCTCACCCCGAAGATGCCCGATGTGTGGGCCCTCATGACGAGTCTGTACGCCGGCGGCTCCGACCTGGACATGTCGGCGGCGGCCGACGGGGCGGTCGTCCAGCTGCACGGGCCGGGCGGGCGTCCGCTGGTGTCCGTGGAGTCGCCGGTGCTGGTGCAGGTACCCGGTGAGGCGGAGCGGCTGCTCGGGCAGAGTGTGCGGGCCCCGTTCTGGTGGACCGAGGCACGGGCGTCCACGGCGGTGCCGGAGGCGGAGCGGCTGGCGGGTGTGGTGTGCGGGCGGCTCAACGCGTTGCTGGGCGGCTCCACCTGGCCGTCCGGGGCGGCGAGCACCCAGGCCGTGGACGTGTCGGCCGTGCCGTCGGCCGGGTCGGGACAGCCCGCCGTGGACGTGGTGACCGAGCACGCGGCCGTCGTCCTCGTCGACCGGCCGGTGGTGGCCCTGACCAGCTGGCTCGCGGAGATCATGCGCACGGCCGTGGCGTCCCGGCGGTCCCTCCAGATCGTCACGCCGCCGGGCGTACGCCTGACCACCGCCGCCCGTACGACGCTCGCGCGCGTCCCCAACCGCTGGGTCGTCCAGGACCCCGAGTGCGGCTACTACGACGGGCTGTCGGGGGCGGTGCTGCGCTGGCGGGACGGGGCGTTCTCGCCCGCGTTCGCCGAGGACGGGACGGCGGCGGTGGCCGCCGCGTTCACGCGCCCGGCGCACGTGTCGGAGAAGGGCGCGGCGGAGAAGGGCGCGGCGGGCGGTCCGGGGGACGAGCCGCCCGGACGGCAGCTGATCGTCGCCCTGCGTACGGTGCACCGGCCCGACGAGCGGCTGCTGCTGGGCGGCGCCCTGGAGGCGGCCTGGCAGGAGCTGACGGGGGCGGCGCCGGCGGGCTGGGGCACCGCCGAACCGGTCAATCTGCCCTGGTCGCGGCGGCAGGTGACCGACCTGGCCCGGGAGCGGGCGCCCGAGCCCTCGCAGCTGATCGTGGTCGGCACCCCCGAGCGGCCGGCCATGGCGACGGTCCGGGTGACGCGGACGACGAAGGGCGTGGAGGAGGACGTCGTCCTGACGGTCGGGTACGCGGCCGGCGAGGAGCCGCCGCTGGACCGGATCGAGCCGCTGGCCGACACGCTGGTCCGGGAGCACGGGCTGCGGACCATGCTGACCTCGGTGCGCGTGGCGCGCGCCGACCTGACGACCGCGCCCCTTCTGGAGGGCCCGCCGCTGCCCGTGGCCTTCACGCTCGGCCCGGACGACGTGCACGCCATCGGGCTGGACCACGCGCGCCGGCCACCGGTCGAGGTCCGGGCGAAGCACCTCGGCCCGGCGTCCCGTCCGGCGCTGCACTACCCCCTCGGGGACGGCGCGGACGCGGAGGCGTGGGGGCGGCTCCAGCAGCTCACGGCGCACCTCAAGGGCGGTCATTCCCAGCCATCCATGCCTGCTCAACAAGGGTGACTCGCGTCACTAACTCAACGACCAATACGAGCAGTACGAGCTCTGACCGACAAAGGATTTACCGGCCTGACCTGGGTCCCTAACCTCCCGGCAACAGCTGCCAGAAGGCACGCGCCAGGAGGAGAACCATGGCCAGATCCAGCCACACCGCTACCGGGCACCTCGTCGTCACCGGCAGGGGAACGGCATACCGGCGTCCCCTCGCGGCGGCGTTCGCCGCGACCCTCGCGCTCGGCACCCTGGGCGCCTGCGGCGGTGGCGACGACACCGCGCCGAAGGTGGCGGAGAACAAGATCTCGGCGGGCAAGGTGCCGGACTACTACCCGGCCGACTACGCCGACCTGATCGCGGCCGCGGAGAAGGAGGGCGGCAAGCTCACCGTCTACTCGAACCTCGGCGACGAGAACATGGCCCCGATCGTCCGGGACTTCAAGAAGAAGTACGGCTTCGTCAAGACGGTCTCCGTCAACGAGCTGGACAGCGACGAGCTGTTCCAGAAGACCCTGTCCGAGAACGCGGCCGGCTCCTCCCCGGCGGACGTCCTGATCTCCAGCGCGGCGACCGCGTGGGCCGACTTCTCGGCCCGTAAGGGCACGGTCCTGGAGTACAAGTCACCGGAGCTGGAGGAGCTGGGCGCGAGCGCGGAGCTGCTGCCGAGCGTGTACTCGGTGTCGCAGGACCCGATGACGATCGCCTACAACACGTCGCTGATGGAGACCCCGCCGACCACCCTGACGGACTTCGCGAAGATCCTCACGTCGGACGAGGACACGTACAAGAACAAGGTGACGGTCCGCGACCCGGAGGGTTCGTTCGGCTTCACGGTCACGCGGGCGCTCACCGAGGGCAACCCGGAGTCCTGGAACGACCTGGAGAAGATTCTCCCGCTGACCCGCCCGGAGACCTCCTCCGGCACCCAGCTGGAGAAGATCGTCGCCGGTGAGTACATGGCCGGCTTCCTGATCAGCGCCTCCCCCGCGTACCCGGTCGTCGAGGACAGCGCGGGCCTGGTGAAGATCGTGTTCCCGAAGGACGGGACGGTCGTCCTGCCGCGCGGCCTCGGTATCGCCGCCGAGGCGCCGCACCCGGCGACCTCGAAGCTCTTCCTGGACTTCGCCCTCTCCGAGGAGGGCCAGCGCGCGGTCGCCGAGGGCGGACTGGCCTCGTACCGCGAGGGCGTGAAGGGCGAGGGCCTGCACACCTACCAGGAGGTCGTCGACGCGGTCGGCGAGGAGAACATCATCCACGTCAAGTACGAGCAGGTCGCGAAGGACGACGCCGCCGCCTGGCAGGAGCGCTTCGACGGACTCCGCAAGTAGGCAGCCTCCCGGGACGATCGGAGTCAGAACAGATGTCAACCCTCACCCAGCCGCCGCGCACCCCCGCCGGCGAGTCACCCACGGAGACGTTCAGCCCACCGCGCTACCGCCGCCCCCTCGGCATCGGACGGGACACGGCCGTCCAGTACGCGGTCCTGGCGTTCCTCGCCGTCCTGGTGCTGGCCCCGATCGTCCCGACGCTCTACCAGAGCATCCGCAACCGCCCGCTCTACGAGGCGGGCGGGGCCTTCACCCTCAGCGGCTACACCGACCTCTTCACCAAGGCCGGCTTCGGCGAAGTCGCCCTGAACACGCTGCTGTTCGCCTCCCTGACCACCGTGCTGAGCCTGGCCATCGCCATCCCGATGGCGATCGTGGTGGTCCGGACGAAGCTGCCGGGCGGCCGGCTGGTGGCCCTGGCGATGCAGTGGCCGTTCTTCATCTCCTCGCTGATCCTGGGCTTCGGCTGGATCATCATGTACGGCCCGGCCGGATTCGTCAGCGTCAAGGTGCAGCAGATCTTCGGCGGGGTGCCGTGGAACCTGTACTCCATCCCCGGCATGGCGCTCACGGAGGCCGTGGCACTCGCCCCGATCGCGTACGTGTTCTGCGCCAACGCCCTGCGGCAGTCCGACGCCTCGCTCGAATCGGCCGCCCAGGTCTGCGGGGCCGGTCCCTTCCGGATCCTGGCACAGGTGATCGTGCCGCTGCTGCGGCCCCCGATCGTCTACTCGGCGATCCTCGTCTTCTCCGTCTCCATCGAGACACTGAGCGTGCCGCTGCTGTACGGCCAGCCGGTCAGCATCGACGTCTTCTCGACCTTCCTTTACCACAACGGACTTCAGTCGGTGGACCCCGACTACACGATGCTGGGCGCCGCCTCCACGGTGATTCTCGTGGTCACGCTGAGCCTGGTGGCCGTACAGGCGAAGCTGCTGAAGGACGCGGCCCGGTTCGTGTCCGTACGCGGCAAGGTGACCCGGCCGCGCAAGCTCGACCTGGGCTGGCTGAAGTGGGTCAGCATCGCCTGCATCTGGTTCTACGTGATCGTCGGCGCCCTGATCCCGATCGCGGGCCTGGTGATGCGGTCCTTCACGCTCGTCTTCACGCCGCTCCAGTCGCCGTTCAGGACGGTCACGACGAAGAACTACGAGCTCGTCTTCGACTCCGACAACTACGTGCAGTCGCTGTGGAACAGCCTCATCGTGGCCGGTGTCGGCTCGGTGGTCGTCAGTGTCCTCGCCGTGTTCGCGGTGATGGTGGCCCGCCGGTCCACGTTCCGCTGGGGCCGGGCGGTGGAGTACCTGGCCCTGATCCCGCAGTCCCTCCCCGGCATCATCATCGGTATCGGCTTCTTCTGGGCCTTCGCGCTCGCCCCGTTCGGGATGGGCTCGGTCCTCCAGGGCACGATCTACGCCGTCATCATCGCCTTCGGCATGCGGGCCCTGCCCAGCGCGTTCGGCTCGGTCGCCCCGGCGATCATGCAGATCGGCGGTGAGCTGGACAACGCGGCCCGGGTCTCCGGCGCCGACTGGCTGATGACCTTCTTCCGCGTCCTGCGGGCGCTGATCACGCCGGCGTTCGCCGGAGCCCTGGTGCTCACCTTCGTGATCATGCTCAAGGAGTACTCCCCGGCCGTCTTCCTCAGCTCGGCCGACAACAACATCCTCGGCACCACCATGCTCAGTCTCTGGACGCAGGGCAGGGCCGGATCCGTCGCCGCGCTGGCCACCCTCCAGATCGGCATCACCGCGGTCTTCGTCGCACTCGCGGGACTGCTCATGAAGGGAAAGCACCATGCCTGAGGTGACCGTCAAGAACCTCGCCAAGACCTTCGGCGACAACTCCGTCCTGCGGGACGTCACCTTCACCATCAAGGACGGGGAGTTCTTCACGCTGCTGGGCGCGAGCGGCTGCGGCAAGTCGACGACGCTGAACTGCATCGCGGGCCTGGAGCAGCCGACGGAGGGCTCGATCGCGGTGGGCGGGAGACCGTTCGTGGACGCCGGGGCGGGTATCTTCCTGCCGCCCGAGGAGCGCAACCTCGGGATGGTCTTCCAGTCGTACGCGCTGTGGCCGCACATGACCATCGCGAAGAACCTCGCGCTACCGCTCAACATCCGCAAGGTCCCGAAGGACAAGCAGAAGACCCTGATCCACGAGGCCCTGGACAAGGTCGGTCTCGCCGCCCTGAGCGGCCGCTACCCGCACCAGCTGTCCGGCGGCCAGCAGCAACGCGTGGCTCTGGCACGGGCGTTGGTCTACTCCCCGACCGTCCTGCTGCTCGACGAGCCGCTCTCCAACCTGGACGCCAAGCTGCGCGAACAGGCTCGGGCCTGGCTCAAGCGGCTCCAGGAGGAGCTGGGCATCACGACCGTCTACGTCACCCACGACCAGGACGAGGCGCTGGCGCTCAGCGACCGGATCGCCGTCATGGAGGGCGGCAACATGATCCAGATCGGCACGCCGCACGAGATCTACGAGCGGCCCGCCGCGCCCGCCGTCGCCGCGTTCGTCGGCCGCTGCAACTTCCTCACCGGCAAGGTGGTGAGCCTGGACGGCACCCGGCACACCGTCCTCCTCGACGCCAGCGGGGACGTCGTACGGGTCGACAGCGACGAGCGCGTCCCGACCGGCGACTCCGTGACGGTGGCGGTCCGCCCCGAACGGCTGGAGGTCGTGGCCTCGGCGGAGACACCGGCCGGCGTGAACCGGCTCGACACCCAGGTCATCACCAGCTCCTACGTCGGCTCCCGCTACGAGTACGACGTCCGCCTCGGCGACCAGGTGGTGCAGGTGCTGAGCGGCAACGGCGGGCTCGCGGGCGAGGTGGCGCTGGTCTTCGACCCGGGGCACGCGCTGCTGTACGCCGACAAGGTGGAACTGCCGCAGGACCAGCGGGACCTGCTGACGGTGACGTCGTAGCCTCGGCGGCCCCCTTCTGACCATCCTCCCCTCCCCCAGTCCCCTGGAGGGCCTTGAACCGGCCCTCCAGGGGACGTCCTACGTGGAGTGACGGGGATGACCGAGGCCCGCGTCCCGCGCGAGGGCCGCCGCCTCGGTGCGCGACCGGGCGTGCAGTTTCACCAGAACGTCGCTGACCCGGTTGCGGATGGTCTTCTCGGACAGGGACAGGCGGCGGGCGATGGACGCGTTGTCCAGACCGCGGGAAATCAGGTCGAGGGTCTCGCGTTCGCGGTCGGTGAGGTGGGGAAAGGGCAGGGGGGATCTGGCCGCGGGCGGCGTGGCGAAGTGGGACAGGACGCGCTGGGCGATCCGAGGGCCGAAGACCGCTTCGCCGCGGGCGACCCCGAGCAGGGCGCGGTGGACGTCGGCGCCGTCCGATTCCTTGAGCAGGTAGCCACGGGCGCCGACGCGCAGGGCGGCGAACACCGAGTCGTCGTCCTCGTCCATGGTCAGGATGAGCACGGCGATCTCCGGATGTGCCGTGGTGATCCGGGCCGTGGCTTCCAAGCCGTTGACGTTCGGCATGCGCAGGTCCATGAGCACGATCGCCGGCCGCAGCCGGTCGGCGGCGGCGATGGCCTCGGCGCCGTCGGACGCCTCTCCGACGACCATCACATCGGGGAGATCGGCGAGGACGGTGGCCATTCCGGCCCGGAAGACGGGATGGTCGTCGACGACCAGGACAGCGACGGGGACGGGGACGCTCATCGCTGGTCACCTACCGGGAGACCGGCTCGCACGAGGGTGCCCTCGCCGGGTGCGGTCGTCACCTCCAGCCGGCCTCCGACCTCGGCCGCGCGCTCCCTCATGCTGCGCAGTCCGACACCGGCCCTGTGCCTGGGCGGAATACCGCGTCCGTTGTCGCGGACGGTCAGGATCAAGACGGTGTCCTCCATACGGGCGGTCAGTTCGAGGCGGCCGGCGGCGCTGTGCCTGACGGCGTTGGTGACCGCCTCGGCGGCGATGGCGTAGGCGGCGACCTCGACGGCGGCCGGCAGGCTGTGGCAGGCGCTGTCGATGCTGCTGTGGCATGCCGGTGTCTCGTATCCGGCCAACAGTTCCCGCAGGGCGCCGGGAAGCCCAAGCTGGTCGAGGACCGCGGGCCGGAGCCCCTGGACCACGGTGCGCAGATCGGTGACGGTGGAACGGAGCCTGTCCCGAAGTGTTCTGAGGCATCCCGCGAGATGGGGGTCGTCGATGCGCCGGGCGAGGGCGTCGAGCTGGTGGGCGGTGCCGGCCAGGGAGGGGCCGATTCCGTCGTGGAGGTCGGCGCGCAGCCGCCGTCGCTCCTCCTCACGCACGGACAGGATGCGTGACCGGCTGCGGGCGATGTCCTCGACGAGACCGGCGGCGTAGGCGAGTGTCCCGGCGCGGTCCGCGACCTCTTGGACCGCGGCCTGCTCCTTCGCCGTCCAGGGGTCGTTGACGCTTCGTCGTCCTACGCGGAGTACACCGAGTTCGCGGCCCAGGGCCCGGCAGGGGAAGGCCCGCCAGCCCGCGCCCGCCGCCGGCCTGCCGGAGGCCGCCGCCACGGCGGGGCTTTCGAAGGCCGCGTAGGGCAGCCGTAGCGCGGACCGCAGGGCGTCGACGAGATGCTGCATGGCTTCCGACGGCTCGCCGGCCGGAGCGACACGGCGACCGACGTGGGCGACGACGGCGTACGGATCGTGGCGATGCCCGAACAGGGTTCGGTCCACGGCTGCCTGGACGGCTCCGCGCCCGTTGGCCGCGAGCAGTGCGGTGAAAGCGATCAGGCAGGTCCCCGTCAGTGACCCGGGTGCGATCAGTCCGGCGCCGGCGACGACCGCGGCGTACACCCCCAGCACGAGCGCGCTGAGGACGGCGAAGACGATGGCGCGCCCGAGGACCAGCTCCACATCGAACAGTCCGTGCCGCAGCATGGCGACCGCGACGCTCGCGGGCGGTCCGAGCAGCCCCACCAGCATGACGAGATCGCCGACCAGAGCCGGCTGCTCAGCGTCGTCCAGCAGGAAGGAGAAGAAGGAGAACGTCATCAGCAGGCCGCCCAGCATCAGCCACTGCAGTTGAGCCCGCTCGACACCGGTCGCCGCGCGGGTGCGCAGGACGAGGAGGACGGCGGCCACCAGGGAGCCGCCGAGCATGGTGGTCGCGGCACAGACGAACATCACCGTGTGCAGCCACTCCCAGCCCGCGATCCCGAGAGGATTCGGGACGCCGGGGACGGGGTCGGTGCCGCTGGGCCGCACCATCGTGGCCAGCGTTCCTGTCCCGGCGACCGTGACGACAACCCAGGCGCAGGCCCGGCGCGGCGCCGTCCCCAGGCGACCGTGCGGAAAGAGCAGGGGCACCAAGGGCGTGGCGAACCAGTAGCCGACGAAGCCCCAGCATCCGACCCAGGCCCCTGCTTCCCACCCGGGAAGCGGCTCCGCCGCGACGAGATGGCTGTAACCGGCGTAGTAGGCCAGGAGATGGTAGGGCCCGATCATCGCGGGCAGCAGCATCAGCCAGCAGACGGGATTGCGCGGGCGGCCCCTGGCGACGACAGCGCCCACCAGCGGCCAGACCGAGCCGAGCACGAGGTCGGACCAGTACAAGGGCGTGACGGCGATGCGCTCGGCCAGCCAGTCGTGCACGGGCACCGCCGCCACACAGCCCGCTGTGCCCAGGCCCGCGATGACGTACGCGGTGCGACGCAGTGCCCGATCCCCCCGACTCACATCCACATGTTCCCGTAATCCGGGCCCTTACCGGGCGCGATCCGGCAAAACCGTCCCGGCCGTCCGGGACCGGTGTCCCTGGGCGGCGGGACACGTACGCCGCGACAGTCGGGGCGGTAAAGGACCGGAACGCACGAGGAGTTGACGCGGATGACCACCATCGATCCGGATGCCCGCCCAGGGCGCATGGCGCGACAGGACGGCGAAGGAAGGGCGAAGTGGCCCCTGTACGGGGGCGCGGCGGGCGTGTGCGGAGGAGTCGCCACGCTCCTGGCGGATGTCCGGGCCGGCACGGTCGAACGGACACCCGTCGAGGCGTCGATCCTCGACGACGTGGTGCGCTCCACGGCGCATCTCGGTCTCGTCGCCGGGTTTCTGACGGTCGCTCTGCTGCTCGTGCTGGCCGCGGCATGGCGGCGTCAGGTCGAGCCGCGGGTACCTTCCAGCACCGCCGCCTACGTGGTCAGCGGCGCCCTGACGGCCTCGGCCGCGGGACTGACCTACGGCTACGGATGGAAGGGCGCCCTGGCGATCTATCTGCCAGGCGGAATGGATGAGCGGTCCTTCGGTGAGGACGGGTTGTTCGTCTACTTCATGCTCAACGACTTCGGCGGGTACATCGGCTGGCTCGGCGTCGTGGTCGCGGCGGGGGCGGTGGCCTGGATGGCGTTGCGTGAGCGCACGATCTCACGGTGGATCGGCTGGTTCAGCGTCCTGCCCGTACTGGCGGTCGTCCTGTTCGCGGGCATCACCGGCCTTCCCGGCTTCCAGGGCGTCGTCGGACCGGTATGGATGCTGGTCACCTTCCTCGGACTGGCGTGGGGGCGCAGCACGATCGTCCGCTGACCCGGCCCGGCGGGCGGCTCACCGGCCGGTGAGCCGCCCGCCGCGGGCGCTACGCGCCATCGGAACCCCCAGCACTCTCCCCCCTCGCACATCAGGAGCTTCCGCATGCTGTCCATCACTAATGCCGTCCGCCGCGGCGCCGCGTGTTCGGCGATTCTCATAGCCGCGCTGCTGACCACGAGCGCCTGTGGGCCGGGCCCGTCGCCGAACGACACCGGTGGCACGACCTACGACCACACGGAGGTACTGACCGAGGAACCCACGGAGGAACCGACCGAGGAGGTCACGGAGGAAGCCACAAAGGAGCCGACGGAAGAACCCACCGAGGAGGTCACCGAAGAAGCCACCGACGAGCCGACTGAAAGCAGCGCGCTCGTCGAGGCGTCGGTCCCCGGCAGCGTCGTCGGTGTCTGGTGCGGCGGCAGCAACGCCGAAGGACACTGGACGTACGAGTTCGCCAGCACCGGGGAGTTCAGGGCGAGCAGGGGCGACGCGGGTTTCTCGGGTGTCGTCGTCAGCGACGCCCGGTCCATGACCTTCCACATGCCGGGTGAGTCGCCCTTCGTATCCTCCTGGGAAGTGGTCCAGGACCCCGTGCTGGGACCTCTCCTCTTCCTCGACGGCTACAGCTATCTGCCCGGCAGTTGCGCCTCTTAGGTCAGCCCTGGGTCCCCCGCGCCGACAGGCGCTTGGCCAGGGAGAGCCACTGCGGCAGGTCGATCTCGGCCAGGACCGTCTTGCCGGGCGGGTCGCGGTCCACGACCTCCCAGCGGTCGGCCAGGGCGTCCACGAGGGACAGGCCGCGCCCCGAGTCGGCGAGGGGGTGGGCCGGGGGTACGGCGCCGGGGCCGGGCGGCAGGCGTTCGGCGCGGGTGTCGGTGACCTCGATGCGGAGGGAGCCGGTGGGCAGGGAGAGGCGCAGTTCGAAGTCCCGGCCCGGGACGCGGCCGTGGGTCACCGCGTTGGCCGTCAGCTCGGCCACGACCGCCGCCGCCCGGTCGGAGGCGTCCGAGCCGTACCGGATGCCCCACGCGTGCAGCTCGTTCAGTGCCAGGTGTCTCGCCAGGCGGGCGCCCAGCGGTGTCGAGCTGAAGCGCTGCGTGAACGTCGGTGCCGTCAGCGTGTGTCGCGCGGCGGGCGGTGCGGTCATGACGCCAATGTGGCCTGCGGGAAGCCCGGTTCGCCAGCTTCGCGCCGCGTACGCCGGGGCAGCGTACGCGGTTACTCACTGGACGGTACTGGTGACGTGACGTGACCATGGGTGTTGAACGGTGTGGTTCGGCGGGCGGGTGCGCGGGAGGTGGCCCATGGTGGCCGACAGTGGCGGCATGGCGGCGACGGGGATGGGCGGCGGGGAACCGGAGGCGTCCGACAGTCTGCGGACGTTCGGGGCGATGGTCCAGGCGTTGCGGGAGCACGCGGGGCTGAGCCGGGAGGAGCTGGCCGACGGCATCGGCTACTCCAAGCACATGGTGGCGTCGGTGGAGCTGGGGAGGCGGATGCCGGATGCGGCGTTCGTGGAGGGGGTGGACCGGGCACTGGGGAACACCGGGGCGCTGGTCCGCGCGGCTCAGCATCTGGGGAGGCAGCCGGGGTTGGCGGCTTGGTTCAGGAAATGGGCGGGGTTGGAGGCGGCGGCGATCACTCTCTATACGTACGAGTGCCGCATGATTCCGGGCTTGTTGCAGACGGAGGCTTACGCAAGGGCACTGTTCAACGACCGGCTGCCCCTGCTGGACGACGCCCAGATCGAGGAGCACTGGGCGGCTCGGGCGGAGCGACAACGTCTGCTTCGGGAACGGCCCAACACAGCGTTCAGCTTTATTCTGGAGGAGCAGCTGTTCCTACGGCATACAGGCGGCGTCGGAGTCACGCGTGAACTCGTCGACCACCTGCTGGAGATCGTCAAGTTGCGCAACGTCGAAATCCAGGTCATGCCCCTGGTGCAAGAGTCACACGCCGGGCTGGCGGGACCCATCCAGCTACTCGAAACCCCCGAAAACCGCTGGTTCGCCTACTGTGAGGGACAGCGCGGTGGCCTACTCGTTTCCGACGCGAAAGAGATCAGCGTCCTCCAGAGCCGATATGCCAGGATGCGTTCACAGGCTCTCACCATCCCGGACTCTGTGAGCCTGTTGCAGCGGATGCGAGGGGACCTATGAGCGCCAACGACCTGGCTTGGTTCAAGTCGAGCTACAGCAGCAGCGGCGACGGCGACTGCGTCGAAGTAGCCGTAGCCGCGCCCCTCCCCCACACCATCCACATCCGCGACTCCAAGAACCCCACCGGCCCCCTCCTCACCCTCTCCCCCGCCGCCTGGGCCGAGTTCGTCCCGTACGCCGCTCAGGAGTGACCCCAGCATGATCGGAACGGTGTTCCGGAGCGACGACGTGCCCAAGGAGCACCGGTTCGACTACTGGGGCGAGTTGATGCACCAGGCGATCGCGCCCAGCCACATGAGCTGCGAGTTCGCCGACGACTTCTGGGCCCGGCAACGGCTGATGGAGCTGGGACCGGTGATGGTGTGGCCGACGGCGCATCTGGTGACCGGGTTTCGGCGTACCGAGAAACTGGTGCGGCAGTCCGACCCGGAGATGTACCACCTGTCGCTGGTGCTCGGCGGCGGGCTGGGGTTCGAGCATGTGGGGCGGACCGAGGCGTACGGTCCGAGCGACCTGTGGCTGAGTGACACGTCGAGGCCGTACGAAGTG
This sequence comes from Streptomyces bottropensis ATCC 25435, assembly GCF_000383595.1. Taxonomy (NCBI): domain Bacteria; kingdom Bacillati; phylum Actinomycetota; class Actinomycetes; order Kitasatosporales; family Streptomycetaceae; genus Streptomyces; species Streptomyces bottropensis. The sequence goes on from NZ_KB911581.1 coordinate 7,607,987, forward strand.
CACGTGTCGGCCGGCCTGGGCCGTCAGGTGATCTGGGGTGTGGGCCTGGACTTCCCCAAGGCGCTGCTGCCTCTGCCGCCTGCCCGTGTCCAGCCGTTGCTGGGGCGGCGGCTGGCGGCGAGGGAGGGGGTGGGCGCGCTGCTGACCGGGTTCCTCACCGGTCTGGAGCAGCAGTCCGAGACTCTCCAGCCGGCCGACGCGCCCCGCCTGGGCACCGTCCTGGTCGACCTGCTGGCCGCCTGGTTCGCCCAGGTGCTGGAGGCGGAGGAGGCGCTGCCGCCGGAGACGCGCCAACGGGCCCTGACGGCCCGGATACGGGCGTTCATCCGGCAGAACCTGCACGATCCGGAGCTGACGCCGCCGGTGATAGCCGCAGCGCACCACATCTCGCTGAGCTATCTGCACCGGCTGTTCCAGCAGGACGCCCCCGGCGAGACGGTCGCGGCCTGGATCCGCGCCCAGCGCCTCGAAGGCGCCCGCCGCGACCTGGCGGACCCCAACCTCAGCTCCACGCCCGTCCACACCATCGCCGCCCGCTGGGGGATGGTCCGCGCCTCCGACTTCACGCGGGCGTTCCGGGGGGCGTACGGGGTGTCGCCGACCGAGTTCCGTGTGCGGGCGGGGGCCGTGGGGGAGGCGAGGTAGACGCGTCGGCAACGCATTCGTGGACTCCAGAACAACGACAGCACCTGGCACGACGCGCATCCTGATCAAGCGGGTTTCCGCGCAACTCCCTGACCAGGAAAGCGAGTCACTGCTCAATCATGTCCAGGACGCGCAAGATGACGATCGGCGCCGCGGGGTTCGCCCTCGCTGCCACGTCCGTACTGTTCTCGTCGTCGACGGCCAGTGCCATCAACGAGAACATGAAGATCACGAACGGCAACTCCGGAAAGTGTCTGGCGGTTCCCGGCAGCAGCGAGGTCAGCGGCAGGGCCGTGGTCCAGTGGGAGTGCACCGCCAACCACGACCAGATCTGGTACGCCCTGAGGGTGTCGGGCGGGAACGGGGACCGCGTTCGCCTCAGCAACTACAACAGTAAGCAGTGTCTCTCCATCGCGGCCGAGACGCAGGGGGCCGCCGCCATCCAGCGGCCGTGCAGCGGCAGCGAACAGCAGACCTGGGTCTGGGACTCCGCCGATCGGCTGCGCAACGTCAGCAGCGGCTACTGCCTCGCCGTCCCCCACGCCAGCACGGCGAACAACACGGAGCTGATCGTGTGGCGCTGCACGCTCGACAGCGAGCAGCGGTGGATCGGGCACGGGGTCGTCGTGATCGACCCGTCGGCCTGACGCGGGTACTCCACGAGGCAAGCCCGTGATCACCTCTCACTTCTCCCGTACCGAGTGGTGGATCGCCGCCGCGGTGGCCGGGGTCGCCCTGGCCACGGCGTCGGCGTCGCTGATGCCCGCGAGGAAGGACTGGTGGAAGGCCGTCCTGCCCGTCCTGGCGGCGGCCGTCTACGTGGGGCTGGACGCTCCGTCCGAGGAGGCCGACGGGGATCCCGTATCCCTGACGCTGTTCACCGCCGTCGCGCTCGGCCTGGCGCTCATGCGCGTCGTCTTCGCCGGTCACATCAGGCGGCAGCAGGAGCGGGCGCGTTCGGGCCAACCGTGGGAGAGACTGACCACCTGGCAGACTGCGGTCTTCTTCCTCACCTTCACCGCGACCGTGGCGCTCATGGCCCGCTTTCTGTAGGGAGATACGAAACTTGGGGACTCTGTGGATCACCGCCGCCGTGGCCGCCGTCGCCCTGGCGGTGGTGTTCGCGTCCCTGTTCCCCAGTACGCGCAGGGGCAAGTGGGAGGCGGTCCTGCTCGTCCTGGCCGTGGCGGCCTACGCGGCCCTGCGGGGGCTGCCCGAGGACGAGGACGGGGAGCCCCGCATGGCCCTGCTGGTGTTCATCGCCGTCGCGATCAACTTCACCCTCATGCACTTCGCCTTCGCCGGCTGGTCCAAGCGCCAGGACGAGCTGGTCCGTCTGGGCCGCCCCGTGGAGAAGCTGAAGGCCAGGCACTACGCGGTCTTCCTCCTCGGCTTCGCGGTGAGCATGGCCGTCGTGATCCCCCTGCGGTGAGCCGCCGAGCCGTCCCGTGTCCGCGACAGAACGTTCTCAAGCAGGTCGAGGTCCGCCAGGTCTGACCCGGGCGGCGGGCCCCTCCCCCCGCCCGCACGACGCCGTCCGGTTCCCGGGACACCACCGCGCCCTAAGAACCGGACGGCACCCGTGTCAAGCCGCGTGCTCCACGAAACGCCGGGCCGTCTGCGCGAGCAGCTCACGGCCGTCGCCGGCCCACAGGTCGTCGTTGAACAGCTCCACCTCGATCGGGCCGGTGTAGCCGGCCGCCTCGACGGAGGACTTCCACTCGCGCATGTCGATCGAGCCGTCGCCGATCTGGCCCCGGCCGGTCAGGACGCCGTGAGGCAACGGCGTGATCCAGTCGGCGAGCTGGAAGGTGTGGATGCGGCCGGAGGCGCCCGCGCGGGCGATCGCCGCCGGGGCCGTGTCGTCCCACCAGATGTGGTAGGTGTCCACGGTCACGCCCACCTGGTCCGCCGGGAAGCGTTCCGCGATGTCCAGGGCCTGGGAGAGCGTCGACACCACACAGCGGTCCGAGGCGAACATGGGGTGCAGGGGCTCGATGGCCAACCTCACCCCGTGCTCCGCCGCGTACGGGCCCAGTTCGGCCAGCGCGTCCGCGATGCGCTCCCGCGCGCCGTGCAGGTCCTTCGAGCCCGCCGGGAGGCCGCCCGAGACCAGGACGAGAGTGTCCGTGCCCAGGGTCGCCGCCTCGTCGATCGCCCGGCGGTTGTCGGCCAGGGCCGCCGCCCGCTCCGTCGGGTCGATCGCCGTGAAGAAGCCGCCCCGGCACAGGGTCGTGACCGCGAGGCCCGCGTCGCGGACCAGCTTGGCCGTGGCGTCCAAGCCGTGCTCCGCCACCGGCTCCCGCCACAGACCCACGCCCGTGATGCCCAACTCCACGCAACCGGCGACCAGTTCAGGCATCGACAGCTGCTTGACCGTCATCTGGTTGATGCTGAAGCGCTCAAGTCCGCTTCCGGTGCTCACTGGTCCACTCCGTACAGGGAGAGCAGGTTCTTCATCCGGGCCTCCGCGAGCGCCGGGTCCGGGAACAGGCCCAGGCCGTCGGCCAGTTCGTAGGCGCGGGCGAAGTGCGGCAGGGAACGGGCCGACTGCAGGCCGCCGACCATCGTGAAGTGCGACTGGTGACCGGCCAGCCACGCCAGGAACACCACGCCCGTCTTGTAGAAGCGGGTGGGAGTCTGGAAGAGGTGCCTCGACAACTCGACGGTCGGGTCCAGGAGGTCCCGGAAGCCCTTCACGTCGCCCGTGTCCAGGACGCGGACCGCCTGCGCCGCCAGCGGGCCCAGCGGGTCGAAGATGCCGAGCAGCGCGTGGCTGAAGCCCTTCTCGTCGCCCGCGATCAGCTCGGGGTAGTTGAAGTCGTCGCCCGTGTAGCAGCGGACGCCCTGCGGGAGCCTGCGGCGGATGTCGATCTCGCGCTGGGCGTCCAGCAGGGAGACCTTGATGCCGTCGACCTTGTCGGGGTGGGCGGCGATGACGGCGAGGAAGGTCTCCGTGGCCGCGTCGAGGTCCGACGAGCCCCAGTAGCCGTCCAGCGCCGGGTCGAACATGGGGCCGAGCCAGTGCAGGACGACCGGCTCGCCGGCCTGGCGGAGCAGGTGGCCGTAGATCTCCAGGTAGTCCTCGGGGCCCGAGGCCGCCGCCGCCAGCGCGCGCGAGGCCATCAGGATCGCCTGGGCGCCCGACTCCTCGACGAGCGCCAGCTGCTCCTCGTACGCCTTGCGGATCTCCGGCAGGGAGGCCGCCGCCGGGTCGGTGAGCTGGTCGGTGCCCACACCGCAGGCGATCCGGCCGCCGACGGCCTTGGCCTCGGCGGCGCTGCGGCGGATCAGCTCCGCCGCGCCCGCCCAGTCGAGGCCCATGCCGCGCTGCGCGGTGTCCATCGCCTCGGCGACGCCCAGGCCGTGCGACCACAGGTGGCGGCGGAAGGCGAGGGTGGCGTCCCAGTCGACGGCGGCGGGCGAGTCCGGGGACACGTCCGCGTACGGGTCGGCGACGACGTGCGCGGCCGAGAAGACCGTACGGGAGGTGAGGGGGGTGCCGGGGGACACCACCAGGGGTTCGGTACGGGGGGTGTAGGCCTTGAACGCGCGGTTCCCGTCCGGGAGTCGGATCGTCACAGCTGGATCTCCGGCACGTCGAGACGGACGCCCTCGGCCGAGGACTTCAGACCCAGTTCGGCGAGCTGGACGCCACGGGCGCCGGCCAGCAGGTCCCAGTGGTAGGGCGCGTCGGCGTAGACGTGCCGGAAGAACAGCTCCCACTGCGCCTTGAAGCCGTTGTCGAACTCGGCGTTGTCCGGCACCTCCTGCCACTGGTCGCGGAAGGAGTAGGTGGCGGGGATGTCGGGGTTCCACACCGGCTTGGGGGTGGCGGAGCGGTGCTGGACGCGGCAGTTGCGCAGGCCGGCGACCGCCGAGCCCTCGGTGCCGTCGACCTGGAACTCCACCAGCTCGTCGCGGTTGACGCGGACGGCCCAGGAGGAGTTGATCTGGGCGATCGCGCCGCCGTCCAGCTCGAAGATGCCGTAGGCGGCGTCGTCGGCGGTGGCGTCGTAGGGCTTGTCCTGCTCGTCCCAGCGCTGCGGGATGTGCGTGGCGGTGAGGGCCTGGACGGACTTCACCCGGCCGAACAGCTCGTGCAGCACGTACTCCCAGTGCGGGAACATGTCGACGACGATGCCGCCGCCGTCCTCCGCGCGGTAGTTCCAGGAGGGGCGCTGGGCCTCCTGCCAGTCGCCCTCGAAGACCCAGTAGCCGAACTCGCCCCGGATGGAGAGGATGCGGCCGAAGAAGCCGCCGTCGATGAGGCGCTTGAGCTTCAGCAGGCCCGGCAGGAACAGCTTGTCCTGGACGACACCGTGCTTGATGCCGGCGGCGTTCGCGAGGCGGGCCAGCTCCAGGGCGCCGTCGAGGCCGGTGGCGGTCGGCTTCTCGGTGTAGATGTGCTTGCCGGCGGCGATGGCCTTCTTGATCGCCTCCTCGCGGGCCGAGGTGACCTGGGCGTCGAAGTAGATCTCGACGGTCGGGTCGGCGAGGACCTCGTCGACGTCCGTGGAGACGTTCTCCGGGTCCAGGCCGTGCTGCTCGGCGAGTGCCTTCAGGGCGTGCTCGCGGCGGCCGACGAGGATGGGCTCCGGCCACAGGACGGTGCCGTCACCGAGGTCCAGGCCGCCCTGCTCGCGGAGGGCGAGGATGGAGCGGACGAGGTGCTGGCGATAGCCCATGCGTCCGGTCACGCCGTTCATGGCGATCCGTACGGTTCTGCGTGTCACGGCCGGTCCTTTCGTTGGTGTGCGTTCGTGTCTGCGTACGCGTCCGGCGCCGCGTACGCCCGACGAAAGGGTGAGCGTCACAGCAAGCGCTTTCTATTCAACTAGAAGCTAGCCTCTGGGCAGTGGTCTGTACAAGACCGCGAGGGGGTCGAGTTGTTCGAGGGGGCGAACGGCGATCGCGGCCGTAAGGTTCCCCGACAGCCCGAACATCACGCGCACCGGAGGACGAGCAACGATGACTGTGACCCTGGCGGACGTGGCGGCCCGTGCGCAGGTGTCGCCCGCGACCGTCTCCCGGGTGCTGAACGGCAATTACCCGGTGGCCGCGACCACGCGCGAGCGGGTGCTGAAGGCCGTGGACGAGCTGGACTACGTCCTCAACGGCCCCGCCAGCGCGCTCGCCGCAGCCACCTCCGACCTGGTCGGCATCCTGGTGAACGACATCGCCGACCCCTTCTTCGGGATCATGGCCGCGGCCATCCAGTCCGAGATCGGCGGACCCGGCGGGCGTGCGGGTGGGGAGCGGCTCGGTGTGGTGTGCAATACGGGCGGCTCCCCGGAGCGCGAGCTGACGTATCTCACGCTGTTGCAGCGCCAGCGCGCCGCCGCCGTCGTACTGACCGGTGGGGCCATCGAGGATCCCGCGCACCTGTCCGCCGTCGGCCACAAGCTGCGGAAGCTGTCGGAGGCCGGGACGCGGGTGGTGCTGTGCGGGCGGCCGCCGACGCCGGAGGCCATCGCGATCACCTTCGACAACCGGGGCGGCGGGCAGCGGCTCACCGAGCACCTGATCGGGCTGGGGCACCGGCGGCTCGGCTACATCGCCGGGCCGCAGGAGCGGACGACCACCCGGCACCGCCTGGAGGGCCATCGCGCGGCGCTGGCCGCCGCGGGCATCGAGGACGACCCCCGGTGGACGGTGTACGGGCGCTACGACCGCCTCTCCGGCTACGAGGCGACGCTGGAGCTGCTGCGGCGCGACCCGTCGCTGACGGCCGTGGTCGCGGCCAACGACACGGTCGCGCTGGGGGCGTGCGCCGCCCTGCGCGACTCCGGTCTGCGGATCCCGGACGACGTCTCTGTGGCCGGCTTCGACGACCTCCCCTTCAGCATCGACGCGGTGCCCGCGCTGACGACGGTGCGGTTGCCGTTGACGGAGGCGGGGGCGCGGGCCGGCCGCATCGCCATGGGCCGCGAGGAGCCGCCGCCCGGGGGGATCGCCACGGTGCGGGGGGAGTTGATGGTGCGGGGGTCCAGTGGGGGGCCTCGGAAGGGCTGAGGGGCGGGCCGGGCGGGGGCGGCCGGGTCCTGAGCGGGGCGGGACGTGACCGGGGCGGGTCCGGGTTGGCCGGCCGGGGCGGGACCGAGATGGCTGGCCGGGGCGAGCCGGGTTGGCCGGTCGGGGCGGGACCTGACCGGGGCGGGACGTGACCGGGGCGGGGGTCGGCCGGGCGGGTCCGGGGTCCGCTGTAGGCGGGACGGTGGCGCGCCGGATCAGTGCGGGGTTCTGCGACGGCCCCGGAAGACGGCCGCTCCCAGGGCGAGCGTGCCGAAGGTGATGCCGCCGTAGACGGTCGGGTTCACCCGGTCGGGGACCAGTTCGGTGCCGATGCCCTGCTCCGTGACGCACCGCGCGCCGACCGGCGGGGCCGTGCGCGTGACCGCGTGGTCACCGGGAGCGCCTGCGGCCGCGCACATCTGCTCGGGGCCGAGGATGTAGAAGCCCGACATCACGCCGACCCCGTACGCGCCGAGGGCGATCGCAGCGGCCGGCACCGCGAGCAGGGCGCACGAACCGGCGTCCGGCAGGCGCCGTCCGCCGCCTTTCTCCCGGCCGTGCGCGCGCACCGCGAGTGCCGAGGTCGTGGCCGCGACGACCAACGGTGCCAGATCCCGCGGCGACGGGACGGGTCCGACGCGTGGGCCGAGGTCCGACCCCCGGGCCGCCCCTCACGCACCGTGACGCTTCGGCGCGCGACAGTCACCGGTCCGTCCTACGTTGGGCGGGAGAGGCATTCGCCTCACCCCCACCACCGAGGAGGAGGAACCATGGCCGCCAAGGACAAGGGCAGCATGGACAAGATCAAGGGCAAGGCCAAGGAGATGTCCGGGAAGGTCACCGGCAACCGCGAGCAGCAGGCCGAGGGCAAGATGCAGCAGGTGCGCGGTGAGGCCAAGAAGATGAAGGGCAAGGTGCAGGATCGTGCGCAGGAGACGCGGCGCCCGGCGCAGCGCGACGGCGTCTGAGGTCGCGTAGCGTGACGGCCCCCGCGGCCGCGCGGCGCGCGTAGGCGTACGGCCGGCGGCCGGTGGCCCCGAAACGGCGTGCGGTCCCCACGGACCCGCCGACTCCGGGCCCCGGCGGCGGCCGAGCACGGGGGCTCCCCTGACGGGAGCCCCCGTCGCCATGGACGCCGCCTCCCGCCCTCGGCGCCCGGCACCGCCGTGAGCAGGGACGTACAGGTGAGAACTCGTACATCACGGGTACCCGGCGCCCATGGAGACGCGGGTGGCAGGACCGGCGCTGCCGGAGAGCAGGGGGCCGATCTCGGCTGCGGTCGTGGGGTTCCTGCGTGGCGAGGGGACCCCTCCCGACACTCGGACGATCGCCGGGGCCGACCCCTTCGGCGAGGATCTCCAGCTCGCCCTGTACCTCTGTTACGAGCTGCACTACCGGGGCTTCGCCGGCGTCGACGCCGACCTCGAATGGGACCCGGAACTGCTGCGCTGCCGGGCGGCCCTGGAGTGGCCGTTCCTGGAGTCGCTGCGCGATCGGGCGTCCCGGCACGTGAGCGCCGAGGAGGCGCTGGAGGACCTGCTCGTGGAACCGGCGGCCGACGACGGCGGCGGGGTCGGTGACTTCCTCCAGGACAAGGGCGAGCTGTGGCAGGTGCGTGAGTACGCGGCGCAGCGCTCGCTGTACCACCTGAAGGAGGCCGACCCGCACGCCTGGGTGCTGCCCCGGCTGTGGGGGCGGGCGAAGGCGGGGATGGCCGCGGTGGAGTTCGACGAGTTCGGCGGGGGGCGGGCCGAACGGGTGCACGCGCGACTGTTCGCCGACCTCATGACCGACCTCGACCTCGACCCGGCGTACGGCCGCTATGTGGACGCGGCCGGTGCCGAGGCGCTCGCGCTGGTGAACCTGATGTCCCTCTTCGGACTGCACCGCGCGCTGCGCGGCGCCCTGGTCGGGCACTTCGCGACGGTCGAGATCACCTCCTCCCCCGGCTCCCGGCGGCTCGCCCGTGCCATGCGGCGCACCGGGGCCGGCCCCGCCGCCGAGCACTTCTACGACGAACACGTGGAGGCCGACGCCGTACACGAGCAGATCGTCCGGCGGGACGTCGTCGCCGGGCTGCTGGAGGAGGAGCCGCAGCTGGACGCCGACGTGGCCTTCGGCGTCGATGCCACCAACCATCTGGAGGACGCCCTCGCCGACCGTCTCCTCGGAGCGTGGCGGGAGGGCCGGTCGTCCCTGCGCACACCGGTCTGACGGCACCGATCCCCGTCCGCACTCCCCTCGACGCACCTGCCTGGAGGCCCATTCCCGTGATTCCCCTCCCTCTCTCCCTCCCCGTCTCCCTGCCCGGCGTCTACGCCCCGCAGGACGACACCGAACTCCTGGTCCACGCCCTGGGGCGTGAACCTCTCGCCCCGGGGGCCCGTGTCCTGGACGTCGGTACGGGGACGGGCGCCGTCGCCCTGGCGGCGGCGCGGCGGGGCGCGGACGTCACGGCCGTCGACATCTCCCGGCGGGCGGTGCTCAACGCCCGGGTCAACGCCGTGCTGGCGCGGCTGCCGCTGAAGGTCGTCCACGGCGACCTGCTGGGCCCGATGTCCGAGCGGTCCTTCGACCTCATCCTGTCCAACCCGCCGTACGTACCGGGCCCGGAGCCGAGGCGACGGCGGGGGCCCGGTCAGGGTCCCGGCGCGGCGCCGAGGCCCGACAGGCTCGGCCACGCGCGGGGAGCGGCGCGGGCCTGGGACGGCGGATGGGACGGCCGGCTCGTGCTGGACCGGATCTGCCGGGACTCACCGGGGCTGCTGCGGCCCGGCGGGGTGCTGCTGCTGGTGCACTCGGCGCTGAGCGACGCGGAGCGGACCCTGACGCAGCTGGGGGCCGCCGGACTGCGGACCGATGTCGTGGAGCACCGCAGGGTCGCGTTCGGCCCCGTCCTGCGGGAGCGCAGCGACTGGCTGCGCGGGCGCGGGCTGCTGGGGGCCGAGGGCGGTGCCGGGGGCGACGAGAAGGAAGAGCTGGTGGTCATCCGTGCCGAACGTCCCCGCTGAACGCCGCCGCGTCTGCCTGCAACGCCCCGGCCCGCTGCTGGTCGAGGGGCCGGTCGAGGTCACCCTGGACGACGGGACGACCGTGTCGTCGGACCGCTTCTGCGTGGCCCTGTGCACCTGTCGCCGCAGCCGGATCTACCCGTGGTGCGACACCAGCCACCGCCGCCGCGCCCAGCGGCACCCGGCCGAGCCGGACGACTCCCGCCCCGCGTAGCCGCCCCCTCCTGAAAGGACCCCGAAGCCATGCAGCCCGAGGAGCACACACGGCCCCAGCAGCGGTCGTACTGGATCGAGAGCGCGCCGCACGGGAGCGAGCACCCGGCGCTCGACGGGGACCTGGTCGTCGACGTGGCGGTGGTGGGCGCGGGCATCGCGGGGATCAGTGCCGCGTGGGAGCTGGCGCGGCGGGGGCGGCGGGTGGCGCTGCTGGAGGCGGACCGGGTCGCGGCGGGGGTCACGGGGCACACGACGGCCAAGGTGACGGCGCTGCACACGCTGATCTACGACCGGCTGCGGCGGACCCGGGGCGCCGAGGCGGCCGCGCTGTACGCGCGGTCGCAGAACGAGGCGGTCCGGCATGCCGCCGCGCTGGTGGAGGAGCTGGGCATCGACTGTGACTGGGAGGACGCGGCCGCCTACACCTACGCCGAGGACGAGGGGCGCGTCACGGAGCTGCGGGCCGAGGCGGAGGCGGCGCGGGAGGCCGGGCTGCCCGCCGAGTTCGTGACGGAGACGGGGCTGCCGTTCCCGGTCGCGGGGGCGGTGCGGGTGGCGGACCAGGCCCAGTTCCATCCCCGTAAGTACCTGCTGGCGCTGGTGGAGGATCTGGTGCGGCAGGGCGCGTCGGTCCATGAGCGGACGCGGGTGGTGCGGCTCAAGGAGGGCTCGCCGTGCCGGCTGACCACCGAGGCGGGGTTCACGGTGACCGCCGAGGACGTCGTGATCGCCACGCACTACCCCGTCTTCGACCGGGCGCTGCTGTTCACCCGGCTCTCCCCCCGCCGCGAACTCGTGCTCGCCGCGCCGGCCCCGGCCGGCGCCGACCCGCACGGCATGTACATCACCCAGGAGCAGCGCACCCGCTCCGCGCGGACCGCCCCGTACGGGGACGGGCGGCGGCTGCTGATCGTCACCGGGGAGCACTTCACCCCGGGCACGGCCGGCGTCGAGGCACGGTTCGAACTCCTCGCGGACTGGGCGGTCGAGCGCTTCGGGCCGCTGGACTTCACCCACCGCTGGGCGACGCAGGACAACGACTCCACCGACTCCGTGCCGCTCGTCGGCCTCTTCCACGCGGGCAGCCGGCACACGTGGGTGGCGACCGGGTTCGGCGGCTGGGGCATGAGCGGCGGCATCATGGCCGGGCGGCTGCTGGCCGAGCTGATCACCGGGCACAAGTCCGCGTGGAGCGATCTGTACGATCCGCGCCGGGTGCTCAGCGCGGTACGGGAGGCGCCGGCCTTCCTCAAGCACCAGGCCCAGGTCGCCCGGCACTTCGTCGGCGACCGGATCAGCCCGCCCGGGGGCGCCTCCGTGGACGCGATCGCCCCCGGGGACGGCGCGATCATCCGCGTCGGCGGCCGCCACTGCGCGGTCCACCGGGACGAGGACGGCTCGCTGCACGCCGTCTCCGCCCGGTGCACCCACATGGGCTGCCTGGTCGGCTTCAACCGCGCGGAACGCATGTGGGAGTGCCCCTGCCACGGCTCCCGTTTCGACGTCGAGGGCCGGATCGTGCAGGGACCGGCGACCAAGCCGCTGGAAGGGCGGGATCTCTGATGCGGGAGCCGATGCGAGGGTCGATGTTGGGGTCGATACGGGAGCCGATGCCGGGGTCGATACGGGAGTCGACGCGGGGGTCGCGCGCGCCGAGGAGCGCGTGGCCCGGGTTCCGCGGTCCCCGCGCTCCTCGGCGCGCGCGGCCGACCCGTGTCCCCCACACCCCGGCGGGGTGCCGTACCGCGCCGGCCGACGTGTACGGTCCGAAGGCATGAAACTCGCGTTCTCCACCCTCGGTGTCCCCGGTCTCCCCATCGCCGACGTCGTACGGCTCGCCGTCACGCACGGCTATCACGGCGTCGAGTTGCGCGCCCATCCCGAGGAGCCGGTGCACCCGGGGATCGGGGCCGGCGAACGCGCCGAGGTGGCCGCCGCGTTCAAGGCCGCGGGCGTGGAGATCCTGGGGGTCGCCGGGTACGCGCGCGTCGCCGCGCCGGGCGACGACGGCCCCGTACTGGACGAGATCCGCCGACTCCTGGACCTGGCGAGGGACCTGGGCGCCCCCTTCGTCCGTGTCTTCCCCGGCGCCGACCTGGCCGGCGGGCAGAGCGCGGACGAGGCCGACGCGATCGCGGCGCGGCGGCTCGGCACGGCGGCGGAGGACGCGGCCGACCGGGGCGTACGGGTCCTGCTGGAGACCCATGACTCGCACTGCACCGGCGCCGACGCGATCCGGGTGCTCGGCCCGGTCGGCCACGGCAGCGTGGGCTCGCTGTGGGACGTGATGCACACCTGGCTCGGCGGCGAACAGCCCGCCGAGTCCTACGCCGCCCTCTCCCCCTTCCTCGGCTACGTCCAGGTCAAGGACATCGCCTCCCCCGACGACACCACCCCGATCGCGCTCGGCGCGGGCGTCCTCCCGCTCGGCGAGTGCGTCGACCTGCTCTCCCGCAAGGACTGGGACGGGTGGCTCTGCTGGGAGTACGAGAAGCGGTGGTACGAGGAGGCCGCGCCGCTGCCGGAGCTGCTGGCGGCGGGCCGGGAACACCTCGGACGGCTCCTCAACGACGCGGCGTAAGGCCATGGCCTGAGCTTGGCAGGTCAGGCCCATGCCCCCGCCGGCCCTGCTCGGCGCGGATTTCGCCCCCGAATCAGCATCGACTCACCCAGAGCCGATCACGCGCCGAGCAAGGATCGAGCAAGTACCGAGCAAGTACCGACAGTAACTCTTGGAAAACGGAGCGCTGCGGCCCGTCCTTACAGCAGACTTACCTCCCGCGCGTGTCAGGCACAACTGGCCATGTACCGGGGGGATTCGGCATATGCAAGGCACGGTCGACGGTTTCAGCTACGGCGCGGTCACCCCGGCGGCGGCCTACGTCATGGCCTGCCTCGGCGCGGCGCTCGGTCTGCGCTGCGTCGTCAGGTCGGTCTACAACGAGCAGTCCTGGAAGCCCGGTTGGCTGGCCCTCGGGGCCGCGTCGATCGGCTGCGGCATCTGGACGATGCACTTCATCGCGATGATCGGCTTCCGGGTCAAGGAGAGCGAGATCCACTACGACGTCGGGCTGACCGTGCTCAGCCTCGTCGTGGCCGTCACCGTCGTCGGCATCGGGGTCTTCGCCGTGGGCTACCGGGGGGTCAGCACGGCCTCCCTGTGCTCGGCGGGAACCGTCACGGGCCTCGGGGTGGCCGCCATGCACTACCTGGGCATGGCGGCCATCCAGCTGAACGGCTACATCCGCTACGACCTCGCCGTCGTCGCCCTCTCCATCGGCATCGCCATCGCCGCCGCGACCGCCGCGCTCTGGGCGGCCGTGTCGATCAGGGGCTTCCTGACCAGCCTGGGCGCCAGCCTGGTGATGGGGGTCGCCGTGTCCGGGATGCACTACACGGGGATGGCCGCGGTGGGGGTCCACCTGCACAGCACGGCCCCCGGCACGTTCACCGGTGAGTCGCCCACCTCGATCCTGCTGCCCATGCTCCTCGGACCGGTCATCTTCCTGCTGCTCGCGGGGGTGGTCGTGATGTTCGACCCGATGCTCGTGCTCGGCGAGGGCGACTGGGACCGGTCCGCCGTCCGCGGCAGGGAGCGCGAGCCCCACGCCCCGGGGGAGCCCCGGCGCGCCGACCGCCCGGACGTCCCGCTCCAGCACCCCGACGACGACTCCGCCGGCTCCCTCTTCGACCCTCGGTCCCGCCGACCGCGACCCCAGCCCCAGCCCTACCCCCAGCAGCAGGCGGGAGGCCGCGCCCAGCAGTGGTGACAGCGCTCCGAGCGGCCCGTCGAAGATTTTTCCGGGAAATCCGCGCCAGGCTGTCACAACCGCCGCCCCTGCGGTGTCTAGAGGTCGAATCCCCAGGAAGCGGAGGAGACATCATGACGAAGAACACCGCGGTGGTCGTGATCGGTGGCGGGTACGCCGGGGTCATGGCGGCCAACCGCCTCACGCGACGCGACGACGTGACCGTGACGCTGATCAACCCGCGCCCGGACTTCGTCAACCGGGTCCGTCTGCACCAGCTGGTCGGCGGGTCCGACGACGCGGTGGTCGACTACCGGGAGGTCCTGGCCGAGGGCGTCCGGCTGGTGGTCGATACCGTGACACGGATCGAGACGGCCGAGCGGGGAGTGACCCTGGCGAGCGGCGCCACGGTCGACTACGACTACCTGGTCTACGCGGTGGGCAGCGGCAGCGCCGACCCGGGCGTGCCCGGAGCCGCCGAGTTCGCCTACCCGATCGCCTCCCTGGAGGAGGCGCGGCGGCTGCGCCCCGTCCTCGACGCCACGGCCCAGGCGGCCCCGGTGGCCGTGGTCGGCGCCGGCCCGACCGGCATCGAGACCGCCGCCGAACTGGCGGAGCAGGGCCGCCCCGTGACCCTGCTCTGCGGCGGGGTGCTCGGCCCGTACCTGCACCGCCGGGGGCGGCGCGCGGTGGCCCGGCGGCTGACCGCCCTCGGGGTGACCGTGCTCGACGGCCCCGGCACCAAGGTGACGGCGGTGACGGACACGGCCGTCCGGCTCGGCGACGGCCGCGAGGTGCCGAGCGCGGTGACCGTCTGGACCGCCGGGTTCGGCGTGCCGGACCTGGCCGCGCGCAGCGGGCTGAGCACCGACGCGCTGGGGCGGCTGCTCACGGACGAGACGCTGACCAGCGTGGACGACCCGCGGATCGTCGCGGCCGGCGACTCCGCGGCGCCGTCGGGCCTGCCGCTGCGGATGAGCTGCCAGGCCGCGATCCCGCTGGGCGCGCGGGCCGCCGACACGGTGCTGGCCCGGATTGAGGGCGAGCGCCCCGCGCCCCTCAACCAGCTGTTCGCCGGGCAGTGCATCAGCCTGGGCCGTGGGGAGGGCATCTTCCAGTTCGCCCACCGCGACGACGTACCGCGGTGGTTCCACATCGACGGCCGCACCGGCGCGAAGATCAAGGAGCTGGTGTGCACGGGCATCATCAAGCACCTGAGCGGTGAGGCCCGCGAGCCCGGTGCGTACGGCCTGCACCGCGTCTCGGGAGGCAGCAAGCGGCGCCGGCTGCTGGAGTCGGCGCACCGTGAGGCCCCGGCGACCGCCGGGAGGAAGATCGAGGCATGAGCGAGCCCATCACCGACCCGGCGACCGAGGCGTTCGTCGCCCACCGCAATCTGCTCTTCACGGTCGCCTACGAGATGCTCGGCTCGGCGGCCGACGCCGAGGACGTCCTCCAGGAGACCTGGCTGCGGTGGGTCGACGTCGACCTCGGGCAGGTGCGCGACCAGCGCGCCTACCTGGTGCGGATCACCACCCGGCAGTCGCTCAACCGGCTGCGCGCGCTGAGCCGCCGCAGGGAGGCGTACGTCGGCCCCTGGCTGCCGGAGCCGTTGCTCACCACGCCCGACGTCGCCGAGGACGCGCTGCTCGCCGAGAGTGTGTCGATGGCCCTGATGCTGGTCCTGGAGACGCTGTCGCCGACCGAGCGCGCGGTCTTCGTGCTGCGGGAGGTCTTCGACCTCGGCTACGACGAGATCGCCACCGCCGTCGACAAGAGCCCGGCGGCGGTCCGGCAGATCGCCTCCCGTGCCCGCAAGCACGTGGACGCCCGCCGGCCGCGCCAGGCGGTCTCCGTGGGCGAGACCCGCAAGGCCCTGGACTCGTTCCGGCGCGTACTGGAGACCGGTGATCCGCAGGGCTTCCTCGACGTGCTCGCCCCCGACGTCGTCCTGATCGGCGACGGCGGCGGCATCAAGCAGGCCGCGGTCCGGCCGATCACCGGCGCCGACAAGGTCTCGCGCTTCCTGCTCGGCGGCCTGCGCAAGAACGACCTCCCGGTCCGCGTCGTCCCCACCGTCGCCAACGGCGCCCCCGCGCTCGCCGTGCACCTCGACGGCGAACTCGACGGCATCGTGGCGATCCACGTCGAGAACGGCCGGATCACCAGCCTCTACTACGTCCGCAACCCCGAGAAGCTGTCCCGGGCCGAGTCCGAGACACCCCTCACCCTGCGGTGACCGTTCCGGCCGGCCCCTACCGGCGGGGCTCCGGCAACAGCCGGGGCTCCACCCGCTCCTCGCTCACCGTGCCACCCTCCCGGCGCACGATGTACGCCCCCTTGCCCGGGAGTTCGGCGACGGCCTCCACCAGTCGGGTGCCCCGGTAGACGAGGCCGACGCCGTCGTCCGTGCAGTGCGTCTCCGGGAGGGTGCCGTCGCGGACGAGGGCGTGGACCAGGGGGCGCCGGCCCTCGTCGCTGTCGTAGTGGACACCGTTGCCGTAGGGGAGGTAGCCCAACGCGTCGGTGACGGGGCGGAGTCGGGGGCCGAAGGAGTCGGTCGTGCCGCCCCGGAACCAGCACAGGGAGCCGGCGCTGACGCCGCTGAGGACGACGCCGGACTCCCAGGCGCGGCGCAGGACGCGGTCGAGGCCGTGGACGCGCCAGACGGCCAGCAGGTTGGCGACCGATCCGCCCATGACCCAGACGACGTCCTGTTCGAGGACGGCCGACTCGATGTCCTCGATGTTGGGCATCGGGAAGAGCGCGAGGGGTGTCAGGTCGAAGCCGGCCACGCGTGCGGCCTCGCTCATACGGGCGGTCATGTGCTCGGCGTCGCCGATCGCCGTGCCGATGTACATCACCCTCGGACGCCGGCCGTGCGCGCCCGAGAGTTCCACCGCGTGGTGCACCAGGGAGTGGAAGGTGACCCGGGTGCGGTCACCGAGGCGGTGGCCGCCCGAGGTCGCGACGATGGTGGGCTCGGAGGCTGTCATGACCCGGAGGCTAACGGAGGCCTCCGGCGGGCCGGGGGGTGGACGGTCGGCTGCCCGCCCGGTGGGGCTTCTCGCGCGGTTCCCGCGCGCCTGAAAAGCAGGGGCTGCGCCCCATAGCTTTTCAGGCCCGCAGGGCCTGTGGCTTTCAGGGGCGCGGGGACCTGCGCGAGAAGCCCCGCCGGAGCCGCACCCGCTCACGGCGGGAACCCGCAACGCACCCATCCCGCCCCGCCGCGCGCCCTCCCTTGACCGGTAGAAACTTTCCGGATAATCGTGACACCTGGAAGTTTCCTTCAGCAGTCAGCAGTCAGCAGGCAGCAGTCAGTAATCAGCAGCAGCTCCCTCTCCCCCACCTCCGGAAGGAGCGACGCACGTGCCCTCCAGACGTACCGTTCTCGCCGCCACGGCAGGCGTCACCTCGGCCCTGGCGCTCGGCACCGACGCACAGGCCGGCAGCGGCCCCGACGACAGCAGACTCCGCCGGCTGATCTCGCGCATGACCCTTGAGGAGAAGGTCGGCCAGCTCTTCGTGATGCGGGTCTACGGGCACTCGGCGACCGCGCCCGACCAGGCCGACATCGACGCCAACCTCCAGGAGCTGGGCGTCCGGACGGCCGCCGAGCTGCTGGCGAGGTACCGGGTCGGCGGGATCATCTACTTCTCCTGGGCGCACAACACCCGCGACCCCCACCAGATCGCCGCCCTGAGCAACGGCATCCAGCGCGCCTCCCTCGCCCTCCCCCGCGGCCTGCCCGTGCTCGTCTCCACCGACCAGGAGCACGGCGCCGTGGCCAGGGTCGGCAGGCCCGCCACGCTGCTGCCGGGCGCGATGGCCCTCGGCGCCGGTGGCTCCGCGAGCGACGCCCGCGAGGCCGGACGCGTCAGCGGCGCCGAACTGCGCGCGCTCGGTGTCCGGCAGGACTACGCGCCGGTCGCCGACGTGAACGTCAACCCGGCCAACCCGGTCATCGGCGTACGGTCCTTCGGCGCCGACCCCCAGGCCGTCTCGAAGCTGGTCGCCGCGCAGGTGAAGGGGTATCAGGGCGCCGGGGTCGCGGCCACCGCCAAGCACTTCCCGGGCCACGGGGACACGGCCGTCGACAGCCACTACGGCTTCCCGGTCATCGAGCACACCCGGGCCCAGTGGTCCACCCTGGACGCCCCGCCGTTCCGGGCCGCGATCCGCGCCGGCATCGACTCGATCATGACCGCGCACATCATGGTCCCCGCCCTGGACCCCTCCGGCGACCCGGCCACCCTGTCCCGCCCGATCCTCACCGGCATCCTGCGCGGCGAGCTGGGCTACGACGGGGTCGTGGTCACCGACTCGCTCGGCATGCAGGGCGTACGGGAGAAGTACGGCGACGACCAGGTGCCGGTGCTGGCGCTGCGGGCCGGTGTCGACCAGCTCCTCAACCCGCCCTCGATCGACGTGGCGTGGAACGCGGTCCTCGCCGCCGTGCGCGCCGGCCGGCTGACCGAGGCCCGCCTCGACGCGTCGGTCCTGCGCATCCTGCGGCTGAAGGCGAAGCTCGGGCTGTTCGAGCGGCCGTACGTCAGTGACGCCGGTGTCGACCGGGTGGTGGGGACCGCGCGACATCTCGACGCCGCCGACCGGATCGCCGAGCGGACCACGACCCTGCTGGTCAACGAGGGCGCGCTGCTGCCGCTGTCCCGCCGCAGGCACAGGAACCTGCTGGTGGTCGGCGCCGACCCGGCGTCCCCGTCGGGCACCACGGGCCCGCCGACGGCCGTCCTCGCCGCCGAACTCGCCTCCCTCGGCTTCACGACGACCCGGCTGTCGACCGGTACGGCTCCCACCCAGGCGGTCGTCGACCAGGCCGTCGCGGCGGCGGCCGGCAAGGACGCGGTGGTCGTGGCGACGTACAACGTGACGGCGGCCGGCACCCAGCGGACCCTCGTCACCCGGCTCCTCGCCACCGGGGTCCCGGTGGTGGCGGTAGCGATCCGCAACCCGTACGACGTGGCTCAACTCCCGGCGGTGAAGGGCTACGTGGCGTCGTACTCCTGGACGGACGTGGAGGTGCGGGCGGCGGCCCGGGTGCTGGCCGGGCGGGTGGCGCCGCGCGGCAGGCTGCCGGTGCCGGTGCAGCGGGCCGACGACCCGGCGCGGGTGCTCTACCCGATCGGGCATGGCCTGACCTACGGACCCTGACGTAGAGGGCCTACGCCGCATCATTCGCACACTGGCCCCAAGTGACGCAAAGCGCACGGTATGTCCGGCGTGACCCCCGCCCCGAGGTCACGCTGGACGGGGTTCATCGGGGAGGGCCATGCGAGGGACGCGTCGCGTTCGAAGGGTGCGCGCAGGGGGGCTGGTGACCGCCGTCGTCCTGGCGGTCGCCGCGCTCTCAGGCTGTCAGGCCTGGCCGGCCCGGGTGAGCGAGACGCCCGAGGAGGCGACGGCCACGGCCGTGCCCACGCCGACGTCCGGGTACGGGACGGTCTTCCTCGGGGTCGACGAGTGCAGTTCGTTCGGGACGACCAGCTTCACGGAGGTGTCGTGCGCGGGCGAGCGGGCCGCCGCCCGGGTCGTGGCGCGGCACGACGACCGGGTCGGCCAGGGGCCGCTCTGCCCGCCGACCACCGACTTCGTCCTCCACATCAGCGAGTCCCGGCCCTCCTCGGGCGGGTCCGGCCGCTCCGGCGCGTCCGACGCGGACGAGGACGGCGACGGTTCCGTGCCGCAGGGCTACGCCTGTATGCGCAGGCTCCAGCCGCCCCACCCGGGCGACCCCGGTGGCGGGGGCGGCCCCCGCACCATCGTCGGCGACTGCGTCTACGGCTCCGGTCGGGGCGAGGTCCGCGAGACGGCCTGCGACGGCCGGGGCGAGCACGACCCGGAGTACGAGGTGACGACGGCCGTCGGCACGAGGGCGCGATGCCCGGCCACCACGGACCTGTACGTACGGCTGGGCGGGGACCGGCCGGTGGGGTGCGCCGTGCCGGTGTGACGTCCGGGAACGTGTGGGGGCCCGGTCACCGCCGGACGGCGGCGACCGGGCCCCCACTCGCTCACAGCTCCGGCGGGTTACGGCCGGAGCGTCATCTCCCGCTCGACGTCACGCTTGTCGAGCTTGGAGTCGAACTTCGCCAGCGGCTTGGCCTTGCTCGGGTCGGCCTGGACGGCGGCCGGGGCGACGCCCGCCCACTTCAGGATCCGGGCCGTGGCCAGGTCCTTCTGCTCCTTCACCAGACCGGCGACGTTGGCGCCGTGGTTGGCGCCGGGTGCCGTGAAGACGTACGAGTCGCGCGCCTTCTTGCCCAGGTGGAACGGCTCGGAGCCCCACGGGTCGTTCTGCCCGTAGACGAAGAGCATCTGCTTGGCGTTGTTCCGGACCCAGGTGTCGACGTCCCGCATCGCGTTCTTCTGGAACGTCATCTCGATGTCACGCGGGACGAAGTTCCGGGGCGGCTGGTAGCCGTAGCGGATGTACTTCTTCTCGATGTGCGGGAACGTGATGTCGGGCGCGCCCAACTGCGTACCGGCCTGGTAAAAGTACGGCGTGTACGGCTCCAGGCCCTGGTCGGCGTAGAAGGAGAAGCCGGAGATCGTGTCGATGGACGTCCAGATCTCGTCATCCGTCGCGGCCTTGGCGTCCTTCGGGATGACGTCGCTGTCGCAGTCGGCGAGCAGGCTGTACTGCCAGAAGCCCCACACGTAGTCGAGGACGACCGCCTCGTACGCCTTGTCGAGGCTGCCGATCGTCTCGAAGGTGAAGCCCTCGGCGGCGGCGACCTCCGCGTACTTCTTCTCCAGCGGCTCACGGCGCACCAGCGCCTCGCGCTGCACGGCGTTCAGCCGGTCGCGGCACTCCTTGGTGCCGACCTTCGCGAAGAACCGGTCGTAGGCCGAGTCCTCCTCGTTGACGACGTCGTTGGGGGCGACGTACGCGACGACGCCGTCCATGTCGTGCGGGTAGAAGCGCTCGTAGTAGGTGGCGGTCATGCCGCCCTTCGAGCCACCGGTCGAGATCCAGTTCTGCCGGTAGATCTTCCTCAGCGCCCTGAAGATCCGGTGCTGGTCGCTGGCCGCCTGCCAGATGTCCAGCTTCGACCAGTCGGCCGGGTCGGGACGGGAGGGGTTGAAGAAGCGGTACTCCATGGAGACCTGGTTGCCGTCCACGATCTGGGTGGGCTCGCGGCGGCCGGGGTTGGTGGAGACGTTGTAGCCGCCGGTGTGGAAGACCGTCGGCCGGGCCGTGTCCTTGTGCAGCAGGGTGATCCGCTGCTGGAACGTGCCCTTCTTCGGGTTCCTGTGGTCCACCGGCTGGGTGAAGTTGAGGACGAAGAAGCGGTAACCCGGGTACGGCTTCTCCTGGATCAGGCTCACGCCCTTGATGGCGAGCAGTCGGTCCTTGATGTCAGCGGTGTCCGACCCGGCGGCCGTGGCCGCCCCCGCCGTGCTCAACGTGCCGATGAGCACCACGAGCGACAGCACCCACCTGAGTGCTTTGCGCATGCGTTTTCTCCCCTATGCAGCGGCTGTGCGCCGGAAGCTATCGGAGCCACCGCCGGGGCACCAGGGAAGAAAGGGGCCAACTGGACTGCGTTCGGCCGCAGATGGGCGGGATAGGGAAAACCCTGTGTGCGGTCAGCGCAGGATCCAGCCCGAGTCGTAACTGCGGCCGCCGGCCTTCGCCTTGATCCACACGGGGCGCCGGCCCGCGTGCACGGTCACCGGACCGGCGGGGCTCTTGACGTTGCGCACCCACTGGCCGCCCCAGGCCCGGATGCGCAGGCTCCCCTTGCGGGCCTGTTTCCTGGGCACGAGCACGGCGCACACGTACCGGCCGCCCTTGCGGTAGACCTTCACGGTGCCGGTGGCGAAGGTCAGGGTCCGTACCTTGCGCCCGCCGCAGGACGCGGCGGCCTCCGCGCTCGCCGGCGGCCCCGCCAGTGTCAGCAGCCCGGCGGTCGTCAGCACGGCCAGTCCGAGCGCCATGCGCCGACGCATCCCACGCCCGCTCACTGCAGCCCCTCCCGCCACACACCCGTACTGATGTACGGACGCACAACCCCCCTCGAACGGTTGCGCGCTCAAGGGGACAGGCTACGAAGGGCCGCTACGGCTTCAGAACCGGCTCGCCCACGAACGTGCGCCACAGTGCCGCGTACCGGCCCTCGCGGGCCAGGAGTTCGTCGTGGGTGCCGTCCTCCGCGACCCGGCCGCGGTCCATGACGACGACGCGGTCGGCGCGGGCGGCCGTGGTGAGCCGGTGGGCCACGACGAGGGTCGTACGGCGGCCGGCGAGGCGGTCGGTGGCGTGGTTGACCTGGGCCTCGGTCGCCAGGTCGAGCGCGGCCGTCGCCTCGTCCAGGAGCAGGATGTCGGGGTTCACCAGCTCCGCGCGGGCCAGGGCGATCAGCTGCCGCTGCCCGGCGGAGAGGTTGCGGCCGCGCTCGGCCACCTCGTGGAGGTAGCCGCCGTCGAGCGTGGCGATCATGTCGTGGGCGCCGACCGCGCGGGACGCGGCCTCCACCTCGGCGTCGGTCGCGTCGGGGCGGCCGTAGGCGATGGCGTCCCGGACGGTGCCCTGGAAGAGGTACGCCTCCTGCGGGACGACGCCCAGGCGGTGCCGGTAGGAGGTGAGGTCGAGGTCGCGCAGGTCGGTGCCGTCGACGGTGACCCGGCCGCCGGTGGGGTCGTAGAAGCGGGCCACGAGCTTGACGAGCGTCGACTTGCCGGCGCCGGTCTCGCCGACGAAGGCGACGGTCTGTCCGGCGGGGACGGTGAGAGCCACACCGCTCAGGGCCGCCTCCCCGTCGGCGGAGCCGTAGGCGAAGTCCACGTCCTCGAAGGTGATCTCGCCGCGCAGGGAGCCCACCTTCCGCGGCTCGGCGGCGGACTTCGTGGACGTCGGCTCCTGGAGGAGTTCCTGGATGCGGCCCAGGGAGACGGTGGCCTGCTGGTAGCCGTCGAAGACCTGGGAGAGCTGCTGGACGGGGGCGAAGAACAGGTCGATGTAGAGGAGGTAGGCGACCAGGGCACCGGTCGTCAGGGTGCCCGCGTCGACGCGGTGGGCGCCGACGATCAGCACGGCCGCCGCGGCCGCCGAGGACAGGAACTGCACGAACGGGAAGTACAGGGAGATCAGCCACTGGCCGTGGACCCGGGCCCGGCGGTAGCTGTCGCTGCCGGCCGCGAACCGCTCGCCGCCCGCGCGCTCGCCCCGGAACGCCTGCACGATCCGCAGACCGGCCACCGACTCCTGGAGGTCCGCGTTGACCACGGAGACCCGCTCGCGGGCCAGCTCGTACGCCTTCACGCTCGCCCGGCGGAAGAAGAACGTGACGACGATCAGCGGCGGGAGCGTGGCGAAGACGACGAGGGCCAGCTCCACGTCGAGCACCAGCAGGGCGACCATGATGCCGAAGAAGGTGACGACGGAGACGAAGGCCGTGACCAGGCCGGTCTGCAGGAAGGTCGACAGGGCGTCGACGTCCGTCGTCATCCGCGTCATGATCCGGCCGGTCAACTCCCGCTCGTAGTAGTCGAGTCCGAGGCGCTGGAGCTGGGCGAAGATCTTCAGGCGGAGGGAGTACAGGACGCGCTCGCCGGTGCGGCCGGTCATCCGCATCTCGCCGATCTGGGCCGCCCACTGGGCGAACACCGCGACCAGGCCCAGCAGGGCGGCGGCCCAGACCGCGCCGAGCGCGGCCTGCGAGACCCCGTCGTCGATGCCGTGCCTGATCAGCACGGGCAGCAGCAGGCCCGTGCCCGCGTCGACGGCGACGAGCGCCAGGCTGATCAGCAGGGGCAGGCCGAAGCCGTGCAGCAGCCGCCTCAGGCCGTACGACTCCTCCGGCGCGACCGCGCGGGCCTCGTCGACGCCGGGGGTGTCGGTCGCCGGGGGCAGCGCCTCGACCTGGGCGAGGAGTTCGGGGGTGGCGGGGGTGCCGGCGAAGGCGGTGTCACGGGGCTCCCGGTCGCCGGTCCACAGCCGGGGCGTGATGCCGCGCTCGGCGTCGAACTCGGCGTCCAGCTCGTCCCTTATCGAGTCGCGTACGGGGGTGTCGTCGGCCTTGGTGAGGGCGGCCGGGGGGAGGTGGCCTGGTGAGACGCCGCCGAGTTCGTCGGGGTCGGTGAGCAGCCGGCGGTAGAGGGCGGAGCGGCCCTCCAGCTCCTCATGGGTGCCGATGTCGGCGAGGCGGCCCTCGTCGAGGACGGCGATGCGGTCGGCGAGGTTCAGGGTGGAGCGGCGGTGGGCGATGAGGAGGGTGGTGCGGCCCTCCATGACCTGGGTCAGCGCCTCGTGGATCTCGTGCTCCACCCGGGCGTCCACGGCGGAGGTCGCGTCGTCGAGGACGAGCAGGCGGGGGTCGGTGAGGATCGCGCGGGCGAGGGCGACGCGCTGGCGCTGGCCGCCGGAAAGGGTGAGGCCGTGCTCGCCGACCTTGGTGGCGTAGCCGTCGGGCAGCTCGGCGATGAATCGGTCCGCCTGGGCGGCGCGGGCGGCGGCCTCGATCTGCTCGTCGGTCGCGTCGGGGCGGCCGTAGGCGATGTTGGCGCGGACCGTGTCGGAGAAGAGGAAGGAGTCCTCGGGGACCAGGCCGATCGCGGCGCGCAGCGATTCGAGGGTCAGCTCGCGCACATCGTTGCCGCCGATGAGGACGGCGCCGCGGGACACGTCGTAGAAGCGCGGGAGGAGGAGGGAGACGGTGGACTTGCCGGAGCCGGAGGAGCCGACGACGGCGAGGGTCTCGCCGGGGCGGATCTCGAAGCTGAGGCCGTCGAGCACGGGGCTGGTCGTGCCGTTGGCGCCCTCGTAGCCGAAGGACACGTCGTCGAACTCGACGGTGGCGGGCGCGTCGGCGGGGAGGGTCTTGGTCCCGTCGGTGAGGGCCGGCTCGGTGTCGATCAGCTCCAGGACGCGCTCGGTGCCGGCGCGGGCCTGCTGGCCGACGGTGAGGACCATGGCGAGCATGCGGACGGGGCCGACGAGCTGGGCGAGGTACGTGGAGAACGCGACGAACGTGCCGAGCGTGATGTGCCCGCGCACGGCCAGCCAGCCGCCGAGCGCCAGCATCGCGACCTGGCCGAGCGCCGGGACGGCCTGGAGGGCGGGGGTGTACCGGGAGTTGAACCGGATGGTCCGCAGCCGCCCCGCGTAGAGCCGGCGGCCGACCTCCCGCAGTTTCCCGGTCTCCTGGTCCTCCTGCCCGAACCCCTTGACCACGCGGACGCCGCTGACGGCGCCGTCGACCACGCCCGCGACGGCCGCGGCCTGGGCCTGGGCGTACCAGGTGGCGGGGTGCAGCTTGGCGCGGCTGCGCCGGGCGATCCACCACAGCGCGGGGGCGACGGCGACCGCGACCAGGGTCAGCGGCAGGGACAGCCACGCCATGATCACGAGGGAGATCAGGAACAGCAGGATGTTGCCGATGGTCATCGGCAGCATGAAGAGCAGGCCCTGGATCAGCTGGAGGTCGCTGGTGGCACGGCCGACGACCTGCCCGGTGGACAGCTCGTC
This sequence comes from Streptomyces bottropensis ATCC 25435, assembly GCF_000383595.1. NCBI lineage: Bacteria > Bacillati > Actinomycetota > Actinomycetes > Kitasatosporales > Streptomycetaceae > Streptomyces > Streptomyces bottropensis. The sequence continues at coordinate 7,633,114 of NZ_KB911581.1, forward strand.
CTGCCGCCGTCCGTCGAGGCCCGTGATCGTCCCGTACATCTCCGTGCGCAGGTCGTGCTGGACGTCGAGCGCGAGCCGGCCGCCGTAGTAGCGGCGGATGTAGGTGAAGACGTACACCAGGGCAGCGGCGCCGATCAGGGCCCCGGCCCAGGGGGCCATCTCCCGGGTCCGGTCCCCGATCACGTCATCGATGATCACCTTGGTGATCAGGGGGACCAGTGCCATCACGGCCATACCGCCGAGGGACGACCCCAGGGCGAGGATCACGTCCTTGGGGTACCGCCAGGCGTATCCGGCGAGTCTGCGCGCCCAACCTCGGTCGCCCCCCTGTTGCGCTACCACGCCGGTGCCCTCCGCTCGTCCTGGTCTCCGCAGGAGACCAACACGCGGGGCTCGGGATTTCATCCCGCCGCAACAATTCGGGGGCGGCGCTCAGCCCACCCGCACCCGCAGGGAGTAGAAGCGGGTCCTCTGTACGGCGTTCTGGTTGTCGTCGCTGACCAGCAGCACGTCCAGCCGTCCCGGTCCGTGCCCGTCGTGCGTCTCGTGCCGCCGCTGCCCGGTGACGGCCATCCCCTCGATGTTGTCGAGCAGCGGGTTCGGCTGGGGCTGCTCGGCGGTGGCGCCGAGGGAGGGGCAGTGCACGAGGTCGGCGAGGAGGGTCTTGCCGACGAGCCGTACGCCGTCGCCGTTCTGGCCGGTGAGGACGTCCACGCCACCGGTGTCCGTCGCGCGGCGCGGGTCGGCGGCGTAGAGGCGGACCGTGTTGCCGACCCCGGCGGTGAAGCCCCGCTCCAGCACCAGCAGCCGCCCGCCCGGCAGGCCCGCCACCTCGACGACGCCGAGTCCGGTGTCGGCGCGGTAGCCGTACTGGGCGGCGAGCCGGAAGTCCCGAGCGCCGTGCCGGTGCCAGGTCTGCAGGCGGACGACCCCGGCGGCGTCCCCGGCGAGGGCGCCCTCCATCGAGGCGAGCAGGGTGCGCCCGCCGGGCAGGAGGGTGAGCCCCTCGAAGGTCTGGTTGGCGACGGCCCGGCCGGCCGGGGCGACCCGCAGCGCGGCGGGTACGGGCAGGGTGGCGAGGAGCCGCCCGGCCCGGTCGTACCGGCGGACGGACGGCTCGGTCTCGGAGGTGACGAGCCGGGTGCCGTCACGGTCGACGGCCAGTGCCTCGGAGTCGAGCGCGGCGCCGGTCTCCGTGGCGAGCGGGACGACGTTCCTCGGCCGCAGGGTGCGGCGGTCGAGGGTGAAGAGGGAGGACCGGTCGGAGACGGCGAGGAGCGAGCCGTCGTGGTCGACGGCGAGGCCGGAGAGGTTCCCGACGAAGGTGTCCTCGTAGGTCGTCTTGTCGAGGGCGTCGGAGTACGCCGCGATCGACACGGACGGCGAACAGGCGTGGCTCGGCGGGGGGCCGGCGTGGACGGGCCCGGCGGCGGCCAGGGTGGTGGCCGCCGCCAGGCCCGCGGTCAGGGTCGCGAGGAGGCTTCTGAGAGGCATGGCGTCACGGTAGGACGGCGCCGGTGATCCGCGGATGGCCTCGCCGTGAACGTCCGGATGCCACTCGCCGCGGTCTACTCGTTCTCGGGCACCGGCACGGTCGCCTCCTGGGGCCGGTCGGTGGGCACGTAGCGCTGCACGCTCGGCGCACCCGAGGCGCTCTTGGCGACGGGCACGAGATCCTTGTGGATGACCTTGGCGACACCCTGGATGGTGTTGACGCCGTACTGCATGTCCGGATTGCCGTGGGTCAGGACGGTGATCGTGTAGTCCCGCCCGCCGCCGGTGAACGTGCCGACGCTGTGCACCCGCCAGCCGTGCGTGGCGCGGGACAGCCACCCGTTCTTGACGTGCACCTTCACGGTGGAGGGGGCCCCGGCGGGGGTGCCCCAGCGCTGCGAGGCGACGACCTGGTTCATGAGCTTCAGGGTGTAGGCGCGGGCGTTGTCGCTCAGCACGGTGTTCTTCGCGGTGAGCAGGGCGAGCAGCCGCTGCTCGTCCCGGACGGTGATCTGGGTGAGGCCCCAGTAGTTGTCCGCGCCCGGCTTGGTCTGGGTCATCTTCGCGGCGGTGAGGAACGCCTTGATCTTCTTCATGCCGAGCTGCTTCCACAGGGTGCTGGTGGAGGCGTTGTCCGACTTGGTGATCATGGCGGTGGCGAGCTTGGTCTCACGGTCGGTGAGATACCTGTTCGTCTTCTTCGCGTCGTACAGCAGCGCGGCGAGCACGGTCACCTTCACGACGCTGGCCGAGTCGAAGGCGGTGTCGCCGCGCAGCGTGCAGGTGGTGCCGGTGGTCCGTTCGGACAGCCCGACGGCCACCGTCCCCTTCCGCTTCGCCAGCGCGGCGGTGATGTCCTTCTGCAGCTTCTCGGCCAGCCCGGCCTGCTTCGACGTACAACTGACCTGCGGTGCCGGCGCCGCCGCGGCGGCCGGCGCGAACGCCACCGCCGCCGACGACACGACCATCCCGACGCCGATCCCCGCAGCTGCCACACGCGCACTTCTGGACGTACGCGACACCCGGGATACCCCCGATATCCGGTGAGTCATCTACTTTTTTTCCCATCCCCTTGAGCGACTGGAACCCGCCACGGGCGGATTCACCTCAGTCGACTCGCGAGGGCGCGCGATGGTTGTACATGTGTTCGCCTGCTCGGAGATCGGTACGAGCGGCCCTTCGCCCGGCCGCCGCCGGAGTTCCCGCCGAAGGCGATACCCGCCCACCAGGCCGGCAGCAGCAGTTCACGAGGGCGTACCAGGAGCAACTTCGCGTGTGCCCGGGGAAGTTCGCGCACCTGCTTCCCCGGCGACCGGTGGGGAAAATCAGCCGCCCGGCCGCCGCCGGGCCCTAGGCTCGACGCCATGACCACCACCCTGGAGACGATCCACGACGTACCCGTGCTGATGTGCGCCCCCGAGGGCGAGACGATCGCCCGCGAGAGCGACGCCCTGGATCTCATCGGCAACGCCGGTTACCAGGGCGCCACCTGGGTCGTCGTCCCCGTCGAGCGGTTCGACGAGGCGTTCTTCCGGCTGCGCACGCGCGTCGCCGGCGACATCATCCAGAAGTTCGTCCAGTACGGCGTCCGCCTCGCCGTGATCGGCGACATCTCCCCTTACACGGAGGCCAGTTCGTCACTGCGGGACTTCGTGCGTGAGTGCAACCGCAATCGTCAGACGTGGTTCCTGGCCGACATCGACGAGCTGCGGGAGCGCCTGCGGGGCTGAGGCCCGCGCAGCGGACCGCCCGCGCCGGGTGGGCCGCGCCGAAGGACTCGGCGCGGCCCACCCGGTGATCCGGACAAACCCCCGGAACCGCCTCTCACACCAGCTCGGGCTGCCGCTCCGCCGGCCGTTCCGGCAGCGCCGTCGACACGGGCTTGCCGTCCCATCGCCGTTCGTTGCGTACGTAGCCGTAGCCGACCGAGGCCATCATCAGCAGGAGCAGCGGTCCGTACGCCCACGGGTGCCGGGCCATCTCCAGCGGCAGATAGCGGTAGGCCAGCAGCAGCGCGACGAACACCGTCGCGCCGTAGGCGACCAGCCGGGTTCCCGACCGGTCCCAGCCGCGGTCGACCGTGCGCAGACCCGCCTCGATGGTGAGCGTGAACACGACTCCGGCGATGAGGTCCACGCCGTAGTGGTAGCCGAATCCCAGCGTCGCGGTGAGCGTGGCGATCAGCCAGAACGTGCCCGCGTACCGCAGAAGGCGCGGGCCGCCGCGGGAGTGGATGAAGATCGCCGTGGCCCACGCCGTGTGCAGACTGGGCATGCAGTTGCGTGGGGTGATGTCGTCGTACGGCATCGAGTGCGGGACCCCGATCGGCGGCGGAACGTCGGGCCACAGGTGGGCGAGCGCCCACTGACCGCCGCCGGTGCCGAACGCGCCGGAGCCGTAGGCGAAGACCGGTCCCACCACCGGGAAGATCATGTAGATGCCCGGTCCGAGAAGGCCGATCACCAGGAACGTGCGCACCAGGTGGTGGCGCGGGAAGCGGCGCTCGGCGGCCACGTGGCGCAGTTGGTAGAGCGCGACGCCGACCGCGGCCACGGCGAGCTGGATGTAGACCCAGTCGAGGAGATGGGTGCCGACCGGGCCGGTGGCCCTGACCATCCGGCCCACCAGCCACGACGGGTTGCCCAGCGCGTGGTCGGCGGTCGCCAGGTACGGGTCGAGCACCGTCGGGCGGGTCTTGGACGTGATCAGCAGCCAGGCGTCCCCGGTCTTGCGGCCGGCCACCAGCAGCAGGCCCAGCCCGACACCCTTGAGCAGCAGGGCCCGTTCCCGGCCGGTGCGGCGGGTGACGGCGATGACCGCGCAGCCCAGCAGCACCCACAGCGCGCCGTTGCCGAACATCATCTTGGCGTCGAGAGCCCACCGCACCAGAAAGAAGACGACGTCGATCCCGATCGCGACGCCGAGGGCGATGAACCGTTGCCGCCAGGTGAGCACCACCATCGTCAACGCCATGCTGGCGTACAGCAACGGCCCCGACTTGGGGGCGAATATCACCTCTCGCGCCTGGTTGGTGATCGGACCCGGCAGTCCGTAGCCACGAGAGACGATCTCCAGCGCGAGAATGAATCCGACGGTCGCGACACTCGCCGCGGCCCACAGAATCACCCTCGGCCGACGCCACTCGACGGACGCGAACGCGCTTCGTATGCGCGGGAACACCCGCGAGACCATGGATATCAATTATCCGGCCGTCGTCTCGGTCGGGTACGACGGGCCGGGTCTTTTCGTGGTGCGCAGCATGACTTTCCGGTGGAGGGCGTGGGCGGACGGAAGCGGTTCACGACGGGCGGGACCGCGCGAGGGATCTGGGACCAGCGGGGTCACTCCTGGGAAGACCGACGACCACCCCTCGGGGTTGCTCGCACGATCGGATACGCGGGCACCGCGTCCGGCTCGCGACGCGGAGTCCGTCCACACGTCGTCCACTGATCCGTCCCCCACTCTCCCCTGGGCGCCATCGCCTCCCCACCAGCATCGTGGACGGCTTCGAGAAGGCATAGAGCGCCCCCCGCACTCCGGCGGACCGGCCCACGGACCGGCCGGCGGCTCGAACAGTCGACCGACCCGCCTCGCACGTGCCCAGCACGCCTGATTCCGCAGGTAGATCGGGGTCTCCCCGTGCGCCGGGGCACGCGAGCGGGACGTGGGGCCCGAGGGTTGCCCCGTTGGCCAGAACGTCACCAGATTGCCTTCCCTTCGTAACACATGGACTGACCCGTCCATGCCAATCTCTCGATTGCCCACACAGTCAACCCGCGTAGAACGAGACTCCCCGAAGCAACTCCTCGTGCTGCGCGGCCCTCTGGGAAGGGACACCCCTCATGCCCGCTGCGCGGATACGCAGTTGGAAGTCGGTCGCTCTCGCAACGTCGGCCGTGCTCGTCGGTATCGTCCTCCCGGCCGCAACGGCCTCCCCCGCCTCGGCGACGACCACCGCCTACGACGCGACGTACTACAAGAACGCGGTCGGCAAGACCGGTACGGCCCTGAAGTCCTCCCTGCACACGATCATCAGCGCCAACGTCTCCAAGATCTCGTACTCCGCGGTCTGGAACGCGCTCAAGGTCACCGACCAGGACCCGAACAACAGCAGCAACGTGCTCCTGCTGTACAGCGGTGTCTCCCGCAGCAAGTCCCTCAACGGCGGTGACGTCGGCGACTGGAACCGCGAGCACACCTGGGCCAAGTCCCACGGCGACTTCGGCGAGGCGATCGGCCCCGGCACCGACCTGCACCACCTGCGCGCCTGCGACGTCCAGGTCAACAGCATCCGCGGCAACCTGGACTTCGACAACGGCGGCAGCTCCGTCACCAACGGCGGCGGCAGCACCGTCGACTCCGACTCCTTCGCGCCGCGCGCCGCGGACCGGGGCGACGTGGCCCGCATCATCCTCTACATGGCCGTCCGCTACGAGGGCGACGACAGCTGGCCCGACCTGGAGCCCAACGAGAAGGTCGCCAACGGCAGCAACCCGTACATGGGCAAGCTCTCCGTCCTGAAGGCCTGGAACGAGGCGGACCCGCCGAGCGCCTTCGAGGAGCGCCGCAACCAGGTCATCTACGACACCTACCAGCACAACCGCAACCCGTTCATCGACCACCCGGAGTGGGTCGAGGCGATCTGGTAGCCGCCCGCCCAGCACGGCGAACCCCCGGCCCCCGTACGAGGGCCGGGGGTTCGCCGTCCCACCGGCGCGGAAGCCTCCGCACCCGCCGCTGTGCGCCGGGGCGAGCCGGCACCGGCTTCGCGTCCGGGTGGGGCTCTCCCTCAGTCAGTTACCCATCCATGACATTCGGACGTACAACCGATGAAGGGCGCCTGGAGTCGGACTACACGGACGCGGCACTTCCGCCACGCCGGATCCACCGACTCGAAAGGCACGTGCATGTCACGAGCAGGAGCACGACGCAGCACCCGAGCGGCACGACTGAGCGCCCCCATGGCCGCGGTGGTGCTGCTGACCGGAGGCCTGACGGCCCTGTCGCTCGGCCCGGCCTCGGCGGCGCCCGCGAAGGTGGGCGTGGCGGACGACTTCAACGGCGACGGCTACGGCGACCTGGTCGTCGGCGCCCCGAACGCCAAGGTGTCCGGCAAGGCCAAAGCGGGCTACGTGACCGTGCTGTACGGCTCGAAGAGCGGTGCCTCCGCGGCGAAGAGGAAGCTCATCAGCCGCTCGACGAGCGGGGTGCCGGGCGCCGCCACCGCGAACCAGCGCTTCGGCTCGACGTTCACCAAGGGCGACCTGGACCGGGACGGCTACGGCGACCTGGTGATCGCCGGCGGCACGGCGGGCTCGGTGATCCTCTGGGGGTCGGCGTCCGGGCTGAGCGGCGGCACGAGCATCGCCAAGTTCGGGTCGGCCCCGCAGGCGGGCGACTTCGACGGTGACGGCAAGACCGACCTCGCCCTCTTCTCCGCCCAGGACATCAGCGGCGACGACCCCGAGGGCGCGCCGGCGGCCCTGTGGAAGGGCCCGATCTCCCGCGCGGCCAAGCCCGCCGCCGTACTCCCGCTCCTCGACAAGTCCCTGTGGTGGGGCTGGTACGAGGACGATGCCTCCTGCGCCACCGGCCACGGCTGCGAGAACGGGCCGTCCTCCATCACCGGGCCGGTCGTCTCCGGCCAGGTCGGGGACGTCAACGGCGACGGCCGCGACGACCTGGTCCAGTGGTACTACACGGGTGACGGCACCTGGGGCAACCGGCTTCTCCTGGGCGGCGCCTCGGGCTTCAAGCGCGGCTTCGCGCCCGGCGACGACGTGAGCCGCGCGGCGGCGGGCACGGGCGTGGGCGACGTGAACGGCGACGGTTACGACGACGTGGTCGTGGGCGCCGACGGCTGGACCGACCAGGTCCGCGTGGCCTACGGCTCCCCCACCGGCACCTCCGAGTCCAACGTCCAGACCTTCGACCAGAACCTGCCGGGCTTCCCCGGCGCGCAGGAGGAGGGCGACCTCGTCGGCTCGGCGGTCTCCGTCGCCGACGTCACCGGTGACGGCTACGCCGACCTCGCCCTCGGCATCGCGTACGAGGACGTCGGCGACATCACCAACACCGGTTCGGTCGCCCTGGTCCCCGGCAGCGCCGCCGGCGTGACGGGCGCCGGCACGCAGGTCTTCCACCAGAACACCGCCGGGGTCCCCGGCGCCGCCGAGGCGGAGGACAAGTTCGGTACCACCACGGCCCTGGTGGACCTCGACGGCAGCGGCCACCCCGACCTCGCGGTCGGCGCCCCCGCCGAGAACAGCGACAACGGGGCCGTCTGGTTCCTCCCCGGCACCACGACCGGCCTGACCACGACGTCGGCGCTCGCGTTCGGCCCCGGCGACGTGTCCGCCCCGGCGACCGACGCGATGTTCGGCGCGTTCCTGCGCTGACCTGATCCGGTCCGGCGTGACGGCCGCGCGCGGTCACGCCGGACGGTGAGGTGCCGGAGCCGGGGCACGTGCCGGGGCGCGGAGCGGTTCGGGGCCTGGCCGCCCGCGTGCGCCCCTGCCCCGACCGGGTCAGACGTGCGTCGGCGCGAACATCCGCAGCACGGCCGGCAGCACCACCACCGAAGGCCCCGGCGCGGCGAGGGACGTGGCCAGGTCGTCCGCGAGGGACTCGGGGGTCGTCCGCACCCCCGGGACGCCGAAGGACTCCGCCAGCGCCACGAAGTCCGGGCGGGACAGCTCCGTGCCGGTCGGCTCGCCGTAGGCGTCGGTCATGTACGCGCGCAGGATGCCGTAGCCGCCGTCGTCGACGATCAGCCAGGTGACGTTCAGGTCGTACTGCCGGGCGGTGGCCAGCTCGGCGATCGAGTAGAGCGCGCCGCCGTCGCCGGAGACGGCCAGCACCGGCCGGGTCGGGTCGGCCGTCGCCGCGCCGAGGGCGGCCGGGAAGGCGTAGCCGAGACCGCCCGAACCCTGCGCGGAGTGCATGGTGTTGGGGCCCTTGGGGTCGAACGCCGACCACGCCCAGTAGGACAGGATCGTCATGTCCCAGAAGGAGGGCGCGCGGGCCGGGAGGGCCCGGCGGACCGACGCCAACAGGTCCTGTTCCAGGGTGAGTTCCTGGGCGTCGATGCGGGCACGGACGAGATCGAGCACCGCACGGACGCGGTCCGGCGCGGACGCGTCCTCGCGGGGCTCCTCGATCGTCTCCAGCAGGGCCGTCAGCGCCAGGCGCGCGTCCGCGTGGATGCCGAGCGCCGGATGGTTGGACTCCAGCTTCCCGAGGTCCGCCTCGATCTGGATGACCCGGCCCCGGGGCTTGAACGTGTGGTAGTTCGAGGAGAGTTCACCGAGCCCCGAGCCGACCACCAGCAGCACGTCCGCGTCCTCCAGGAAGTCGGTCGTGTGCCGGTCCTCCAGCCAGGACCGCAGCGACAGCGGATGCGTCCACGGGAACGCGCCCTTCCCCCCGTACGTCGTCACGACCGGCGCCGACAGCCGCTCCGCCAGCTGCCGCAGCTTGCCGGACGCGTCCGCCCGGACGACTCCGCCGCCCGCGATGATCGCCGGGCGGGCGGCGGTGGACAGCAGGTGGGCGGCCACAGCGGTCAGTTCGGGGCGCGGGGGCAGCTCCTCGGGGAAGGCGTCGCCGCCCGTCACCACCGGGATCAGGGTCTCGGCCAGCAGGACGTCCTGCGGGATCTCCACCCACACCGGGCCGTGCGGGGCGGTGAGCGCGGACTGCCAGGCGGCGGCGATCGCGGAGGGGATCTGGGACTGCGTACGGACCGTGTGGACGGACTTCACCACGCCCCTGAACGAGGCGGCCTGGTCGGGGAGTTCGTGCAGGTAGCCGTGACGGCCCCCGCCGATGCCCGCCGTGGGGATCTGGCTGCTGATCGCCAGCACCGGCGCCGAGGCGGCCGCCGCCTCCTGGAGCGCGGCGAGCGAGGTCAGCGCGCCGGGGCCGGTCGACAGGAGCAGCGGGGCCGCCTCGCCGGTGATCCGGCCGTACGCGTCCGCCGCGAACCCGGCGTTGTTCTCCACACGGAGCCCGATGTACCGCAGGTCGGAGCGGCGCAGCGCGTCGAACAGGGGCAGCGCGTGCTGGCCGGGGAGCCCGAAGACCGTCGTCGCGCCGAGTCCGGCCAGTGTCTCCACGACCAGGTCTCCGCCGTGGCGGCCGGCGGGAGGGTTCAGCGCGGCCTCCGTCTGGGCGGCCGTCGGGCGGAGCACCAGGTCGTGGTCGTGGGTCACTTGCCTTCGTTCTCCTTGCGGGCCCCGGCGATCTGGCGGGACATGATCGTGGTGAGTTCGTACGCCGTGTGCGAGGCGGCCACGGCGGTGATCTCGGCGTGATCGTACGCGGGCGCCACCTCGACGACGTCGGCGGAGACCAGGTGGCAGGAGGCGAGGCCGCGCAGGATCTCCAGCAGCTCGCGGGAGGTCATGCCGCCGGCCTCCGGCGTGCCCGTGCCCGGCGCGTGGGCCGGGTCGAGGCAGTCGATGTCGATGGAGATGTAGAGCGGCCGGTCGCCGATCCGCTGCCGCAGCTGGTCGGCGATCTCGTCGACGCCGCGCCGCATCACGTCCGCCGAGGTGACGATCCCGAAGCCCATCTTCGCGTCGTCGGTGAGGTCCTGCTTGCCGTACAGCGGGCCGCGCGTGCCCACGTGCGAGAGGGCCTCGGTGTCGAGGATGCCCTCCTCCACCGCCCGCCGGAAGGGGGTGCCGTGGGTGTACTCGGCGCCGAAGTACGTGTCCCAGGTGTCGAGGTGCGCGTCGAAGTGGAGCAGGGCGACCGGCCCGTGCTTCTTGGCGACGGACCGCAGCAGCGGCAGCGCGATGGTGTGGTCGCCGCCGAGGGTCATCAGCCGGGCCCCCGTGCCGAGCAGCTCGTCCGCCGCCGCCTCGACCGTCTCCACCGCCTCGTTGATGTCGAACGGGTTGACGGCGATGTCTCCGGCGTCCGCGACCTGGGCGAGGGCGAAGGGCGAGGCGTCCTGGGCCGGGTTGTAGGGGCGCAGCAGCCGGGACGCCTCGCGGATCGCGTTGCCGCCGAAGCGGGCGCCAGGCCGGTAGGAGACTCCCGAGTCGAACGGCACGCCCACGACGGCGACGTCCGCCCGGCCGACCTCGTCGAGGCGCGGCAGCCGGGCGTAGGTCGCGGGTCCGGCGTAGCGCGGGATGCGCGAGGAGTCGACGGGGCCTCGGGGCGAGTCCGCGGTGCCTCGGGGTGTCTCGTTGCTGCTCATGGGAACTGCCTACTTCCTGCATATGCTTCATCGCGTATGCATTGATATGCACAAACTTGCGCTGATACGTACTACCGGACGCGACTCTACTGGTGGACGAGGGCCCGCTCGGACACGGGTTCGGGCGCCCGTCCACCGCGACACGGCCCGCCAACGCCCAACCGGCCGCGCCGTGTTGCCGGGCGCCGGACCCGACGGCCCGGCCACCGGTCCGTCGGAGAGTGACGCAGGTCGCAGCGGGCGGGACGTCCGCGACTCCCGCAGTCGTCTGCCTCACAATGGAGCCATGCCGATATCCGGGACCCCCAGCCGCGCCGAGCTAGTCGAACACCTTGTACGGACGCGTATCGCGGGCGACGTCGCCACGCCGCGCGAGAACAACCTCTCCCACTACCGCGAACTGGCCAACGGCAACCGCCACTACTGGCTGGGCCTGGAGCTGGGGGACCGCTGGAGCGACGAGCAGGACGTGCTGGCCGTGATGGCGGAGCGCGTCGGCGTGAACGACGACCCGGGGTACCGCTACGGCCAGGACACCATCGACCCGGACCTGACCGTCGACGGTCTGGAGCGCATGGCGGCCCGGCTGCGCAAGGCGGCGGAGGGCGGGCAGCGCGTGCTGTTCGCCACCGGCCACCCCGGCGGGCTGCTCCAGGTGCACCACGAGACCGCGCGGGCGCTGCGCGCCGCCGGCTGCGAGATCGTCGTCATCCCGGACGGCCTGCAGACGGAGGAGGGGTACGTCATGCAGTTCGCGGACGTGGCCGTCCTCGAACACGGCGCCACGCTCTGGCACACCCACTCCCCCGAGCCGATGCGCGCGATCCTGCGGGGCCTGGAGGGCGCCGGCCGCCCGCTGCCCGACCTGGTCGTCGCCGACCACGGCTGGGCGGGCTGCGCGGGCCAGCTCGGCGTCGACTCCGTCGGCTACGCGGACTCCAACGACCCCGCCCTCTTCCTCGGCGAGTCCGAGGGCACCCTCCAGGCCGTGGTCCCGCTCGACGACCACGTGGTCAGCCCCCGCCACTACGACCCGATGTCGGCGTACCTGCTCCAGCAGGCGGGGCTCAGCGAGGCGTAGCCCCCGGCGCCCCCGGCCGTTCCCTCGGCACGCGTACGACGCCCTCCTGGATCACGGAGATCGCGAGCCGCCCGTCCTGCGTGTAGATCCGGCCCTGGCCGAGGCCCCGGCCGGCCGACGCCGACGGGGACTCCTGGTCGTACAGGAGCCATTCGTCGGCGCGGAAGGGCCGGTGGAACCACATGGCGTGGTCGAGCGAGGCGCCGACGACGTCGCCGACGGCCCAGCCGCCGCGCCCGTGCGCGAGCAGGATGGAGTCCAGGAGCGTCATGTCGGAGACGTAGGTGGCGAGGACGACATGCAGGAGGGGGTCGTCGTCGAGCTTGCCGTTGGCGCGGAACCAGACCTGGGAGCGCGGTTCACGGGGCTCGCCGTAGCGGCCGTAGGGCGGGTCGTCGACGTAGCGCAGGTCTACGGCGGCCCGGGCCTCCAGCATCTTCTCCACGACGGCCGGTTCGAGGTCGTACGCGGGGAGCCGCTGCTCGGCGGTGGGCAGGGACTCCGGGTCGGGCGCGGCCGGCATCGGGGCCTGGTGGTCGAGGCCGTCCTCGTACCGCTGGAAGGACGCGGAGAGGGCGAAGATCGGCTGTCCGTGCTGGACGGCGACGACGCGGCGCGCGGTGAAGGAGCGGCCGTCGTTCATGCGCTCCACGGTGTAGACGATGGGCGCGCCGGCGTCCCCGATGCGCAGGAAGTACGCGTGGAGGGAGTGCGGGAGCCGGTCGGCGGGGACCGTCCGCCCGGCGGCGACGAGCGCCTGGGCCGCGACCTGCCCGCCGAAGACCCTCGGGACGATGGCGGGCCGGGACCGGCCGCGGAAGATGTTCTCCTCGATCTGCTCGAGGTCGAGCAGATCGAGGAGGGACTGCAGTGGTTCCTGACTCATGGGGTCAGTTGTACAGAGCCGGGTTTTCCGGGGCCTTACAGACCCATGTCCTTGGCGATGATCGTCTTCATGATCTCGCTGGTGCCGCCGTAGATGCGGTTGACGCGGTTGTCCGCGTACAGGCGGGCGATCGGGTACTCGTTCATGAAGCCGTAGCCGCCGTGCAGCTGGAGGCAGCGGTCGATGACGCGGTGGGCGACCTCGGTGCAGAACAGCTTGGCGCTGGCGGCCTCGGCGGGCGTCAGCTCACCGGCGTCGAGGGCCTCCGTGGCGCGGTCGGCGACGGCCTCGGCCGCGTCCACCTCGGCCTGGCAGGCGGCCAGCTCGAACTTGGTGTTCTGGAAGTGCGCGACGGGCTTGCCGAAGACGGTGCGCTCCTGCACGTACTGCTTGGCGAACCGGACGGCGGCCTTGGCCTGCGCGTAGGCGCCGTAGGCGATGCCCCAGCGCTCGGAGGCGAGGTTGTGGCCGAGGTAGGAGAAGCCCTTGTTCTCCTCGCCGAGGAGGTTCTCGACGGGCACCTTGACGTCGACGAACGCCAGCTCGGCGGTGTCGGAGGTCTTCAGGCCGAGCTTGTCCAGCTTGCGGCCGATCGAGTAGCCCTCGGACTTGGTGTCCACCACGAGCAGGGATATGCCGTGCCGGCGGTCCTCGGCGCTGGGCGCGGCGGTGCGGGCGCAGACGATCATCTGGTCGGCGTGGACGCCGCCGGTGATGAAGGTCTTGGAGCCGTTGAGGACGTAGTGGGTGCCGTCCTCGCTCAGCTTGGCGGTGGTCTTCATGCCCGCGAGGTCGGAGCCGGTGCCCGGCTCGGTCATCGCGATCGCCCACATCTCCTCGCCGGAGACGAACTTCGGCAGGTAGCGCTTCTTCTGCTCGTCGGTGGCGAGCAGCTTGACGTACGGCAGGCCGAGCAGCACGTGCACGCCGGAGCCGCCGAAGGTGATGCCCGCGCGGGCGGTCTCCTCGTACAGGATGGCCTCGAACTTGTACGAGTCGATGCCGGCGCCGCCGTACTCCTCGTCCACCCGGATGCCGAAAACGCCCAGTTCGGCGAGCTTGTAGTAGAACTCGCGCGGCGCCTGCCCGGCGGCCAGCCACTCGTCGTACTCGGGCACGACCTCGGCCTCGATGAAGGCACGCAGGGTCTCCCGGAACGCCTCGTGATCCTCGTTGAACACCGTACGACGCACCGCCGCCACCTCCACCTGAGTACCTTCGGATGTGCCCAAGCGCCCACCGCCTCGACGGCTAAGCGCTTGCTCAGATCAAAAGGTACCGGCGGGTAGGGACACGCGTCCAGATGGTCGCCCCCGTAACGCTCGTCACGCTTTTGCCGGACCGCGGGGACCGCCGGCCCCCCGCTCAGCCGGACGCCGCCGCCCCGAACGCCCCCCGGGCCATCCGGTGCAGCAGTTCCGCCATGGCCGCGCGGCCCGGCAGCGACCCCGCGCGGCCCAGGTGCGGGGTGGAGTTCAGCAGCCCGAACACCGAGTGGACGGCGGAGCGCGCGGCCGGCTCCGCCAGCCCGGGGTACACCTCCCGCAGCACTCCGACCCACAGCTCGACGTACTGCCGCTGCAACTGCCGTACGAGCTTGCGGTCGCTGTCGCGGAGGCGGTCCAGCTCGCGGTCGTGCAGGGTGATGAGGGGACGGTCGTCGAGGGCGAAGTCGATGTGCCCCTCGATGAGCGAGTCCAGGACCTCCGCCCCGGGCACCCCGTCGGCCTCGGCCACCCTCCGCTTCGCCCCGGTCAACAACTGCCCGCTGATCCCCACCAGCAGCTCCGCGAGCATCGCGTCCTTGCCCGCGAAGTGCCGGTACAGGCCCGGCCCGCTGATGCCGACGGCCGCCCCTATCTCGTCGACGCCGACACCGTGGAAACCACGCTCGGCGAAGAGGCGGGCGGCTTCCTTGAGGATCTGCTCGCGACGGGTGGGCGCGTCGGTTCTCGTGGCCATGGAGCCAATTCTAGACAGGGAGGTTAGCGGTCGTTAACCTGAGGGAAACGCGTTAACGCTCATTAACAGGAATCCACTGGGTGAGGGGACCGCACGATGGACCAGGCACCGGAGCTGACGACCGCGGCAGATCCCGCGGCCGAGGCGTATCGGGCCAACGAGGCCGCGCACCGCGCGCTGGGCGAGGAGCTGCGGGCCAAGCTGGCCGCGGCACGGCTCGGCGGCGGCGAGAAGGCGCGCGCCCGGCACACCGCGCGCGGCAAGCTGCTGCCGCGCGACCGGGTGGACACCCTCCTCGACCCCGGCTCGCCGTTCCTGGAGCTGGCCCCGCTGGCCGCCGACGGGCTGTACGACGGCCAGGCGCCGGCCGCGGGTGTCATCGCGGGCATCGGCCGGGTCTCCGGCCGCGAGTGCGTGGTCGTCGCCAACGACGCCACCGTCAAGGGCGGCACGTACTACCCGATGACGGTGAAGAAGCACCTGCGGGCCCAGGAGGTGGCCCTGGAGAACCGTCTGCCCTGCCTCTACCTGGTGGACTCCGGCGGCGCCTTCCTGCCCATGCAGGACGAGGTCTTCCCCGACCGCGAGCACTTCGGCCGCATCTTCTACAACCAGGCGCGGATGTCGGGCGCGGGCATCCCGCAGATCGCCGCCGTCCTCGGCTCGTGCACGGCGGGCGGCGCGTACGTCCCCGCCATGAGCGACGAGGCCGTCATCGTCCGGGGCCAGGGGACGATCTTCCTCGGCGGTCCCCCGCTGGTGAAGGCCGCCACCGGCGAGGTCGTCACCGCCGAGGAGCTGGGCGGCGGCGAGGTCCACTCCCGGATCTCCGGCGTCACCGACCACCTCGCCGAGAGCGACGCCCACGCCCTGCGCATCGTGCGGACCATCGTCTCCACCCTCCCCGCCCGGGGCCCGCTGCCCTGGTCGGTCGAGCCGGCCGTCGAACCCAAGGTCGACCCGTACACGCTGTACGGCGCGGTGCCGGTGGACTCCCGCACTCCGTACGACGTGCGCGAGGTCATCGCGCGCGTGGTCGACGGTTCGCGGTTCGCCGAGTTCAAGGCGGAGTTCGGGCAGACCCTCGTCACCGGCTTCGCCCGGATCCACGGGCACCCGGTCGGGATCGTCGCCAACAACGGCATCCTCTTCTCCGAGTCCGCCCAGAAGGGCGCCCACTTCATCGAGCTGTGCGACCAGCGCGGCATCCCGCTCGTCTTCCTGCAGAACATCTCGGGCTTCATGGTCGGCCGGGACTACGAGGCGGGTGGCATCGCCAAGCACGGCGCCAAGATGGTGACGGCCGTGGCCTGCACCCGCGTCCCCAAGCTGACGGTCGTGATCGGTGGCTCCTACGGCGCGGGCAACTACTCGATGTGCGGCCGGGCGTACTCACCGCGCTTCCTGTGGATGTGGCCGGGCGCCAAGATCTCGGTGATGGGCGGTGAACAGGCCGCGTCCGTCCTCGCGACCGTGAAGCGGGACCAGATGGAGGCACGCGGGGACTCCTGGTCCGCCGAGGACGAGGAATCCTTCAAGGACCCGATCCGCGGCCAGTACGAGCGCCAGGGCAGCGCCTACTACGCCACCGCCCGCCTCTGGGACGACGGCGTGATCGACCCGCTGGAGACCCGTCAGGTCCTGGGCCTCGCCCTGACCGCCTGTGCCAACGCGCCGCTGGGCGACCCCCAGTTCGGCGTCTTCCGGATGTGAGGGGGCTCTCAAGGTGAGCATGTTCGACACGGTCCTCGTGGCCAACCGGGGCGAGATCGCCGTCCGCGTCATCCGCACCCTGCGCGCCCTCGGCGTCCGCTCGGTCGCGGTCTTCTCCGACGCGGACGCCGACGCCCGCCACGTGCGGGAGGCCGACACGGCGGTACGGATCGGTCCGGCGCCTTCGTCGGAGAGCTATCTGTCGGTGGAGCGGCTGCTGGAGGCCGCCGCCCGCACCGGCGCCCAGGCCGTCCACCCCGGGTACGGCTTCCTCGCGGAGAACGCCGCCTTCGCGCGGGCGTGCGCGGAGGCCAGCCTGGTCTTCATCGGCCCGCCCGCCGACGCCATCTCCCTGATGGGCGACAAGATCCGCGCCAAGGAGACGGTCCGGGCCGCCGGGGTCCCGGTCGTGCCCGGTTCGAGCGGCAGCGGCCTGACCGACGCCCAACTCGCCGAGGCCGCCCGTGAGATCGGCATGCCGGTCCTGCTCAAGCCCAGCGCGGGCGGCGGCGGCAAGGGCATGCGGCTGGTGCGGGAGGCCGGGTCGCTGGCCGAGGAGATCGCCGCCGCCCGCCGCGAGGCCCGCGTCTCCTTCGGCGACGACACCCTCCTGGTGGAGCGGTGGATCGACCGTCCCCGGCACATCGAGATCCAGGTCCTCGCCGACGGCCACGGCGGTGTCGTCCACCTCGGGGAGCGCGAGTGCTCCCTCCAGCGCCGCCACCAGAAGATCATCGAGGAGGCGCCCAGCGTCCTGCTCGACGAGGCCACCCGTGCCGCGATGGGCGAGGCGGCCGTCCAGGCGGCCCGCTCCTGCGGCTACTCCGGCGCGGGCACGGTCGAGTTCATCGTCCCCGGCGGCGACCCCTCCTCGTACTACTTCATGGAGATGAACACCCGCCTCCAGGTCGAGCACCCGGTGACCGAACTGGTCACGGGCGTCGACCTGGTGGAGTGGCAGCTGCGGGTCGCGGCGGGCGAGCGGCTGGCCTTCGGACAGGAGGACGTCACGCTCACCGGGCACGCGGTCGAGGCCCGTGTCTGCGCCGAGGACCCGTCCCGGGGCTTCCTCCCCTCCGGCGGCACGATCCTGCGGCTGCGCGAGCCCCAGGGCGCCGGTGTGCGCACCGACTCCGGTCTCACCGAGGGCACGGAGGTCGGCTCGCTCTACGACCCGATGCTCTCCAAGGTCATCGCCCACGGCCCCGACCGGCCCACCGCCCTGCGCAGGCTCCGCGCGGCGCTCGCGGAGACGGTCACCCTGGGCGTGCAGACGAACGCCGGCTTCCTGCGGCGGCTGCTGGCCCATCCGGCGGTGGTGGCGGGCGAGCTGGACACCGGGCTGGTGGAGCGCGAGGTCGAGCAACTGGTCCCGCGGGAGGTGCCGGTGGAGGTGCACGCGGCGGCGGCCCTGCTGCGCCAGGCGGCGCTGACCCCGGCCCGCGGCGACGGCACCGGCTGGACCGATCCGTTCGACACGGCGGTCGGCTGGCGGCTGGGCGGCGAACCGGCCTGGACGGCCCACCACCTGCGGCTGCCGGGCCACGACCCGGTGACGGTACGGGTGCGCGGCACGGCGGACGGCGGGACGGAGGTACTGCCGGACGGGGCCGAGGCGCCGCTGCGGGGGCCTGGGGGCGTGCCCCGGTCCGGCGGGGACACGGGCCGGTTCACCTTCCTTCTCGACGGCCTCACCCACACCTTCCACCACGCGGGCGAGTGGCTGGGCCGCAACGGAGACGCCTGGCAGGTGTCCGCTCACGACCCGGTGGCCATGTCGCTGAACCGGTCCGCCCACGCGGGCGCCGACTCGCTCACCGCCCCCATGCCCGGCACCGTCACCGTCGTGAAGGTGGCGGTGGGCGACGAGGTGACCGCGGGTCAGAGCCTGCTGGTGGTGGAGGCGATGAAGATGGAGCACGTCGTCTCCGCGCCGCACGCCGGGACGGTCGCCGAGCTGGACGTGACGCCGGGCGCGACCGTCGCCATGGACCAGGTGCTGGCCGTGATCGCACCGCACGAGGAGCAGGAGCAGCACGAGGAGGTGGCGCGGTGACCCTGCCCATGACGGTCCCCGAACCCGGTCTGCCGGCCCGGGTCCGCATCCACGAGGTCGGCGCCCGTGACGGCCTGCAGAACGAGAAGTCGACCGTGCCCACCGAGGTCAAGGCGGAGTTCGTCCGCCGCCTCGCCGACGCGGGGCTGACGACCATCGAGGCCACCAGCTTCGTCCATCCCCGCTGGGTGCCCCAACTGGCCGACGCGGAGCAGCTGTTCCCGCAGGTCGCCGACCTGGCCGTGGACCTCCCGGTCCTCGTCCCGAACGAGCGGGGCCTCGACCGCGCCCTCGCCCTCGGCGCCCGCCGGGTCGCCGTCTTCGCCAGCGCCACCGAGTCCTTCGCCAAGGCCAACCTCAACCGCACGGTCGACGAGGCGCTGGCGATGTTCGAACCGGTCGTCGGCCGGGCGAAGGCCGGGGGCGTCCACGTCCGCGGCTACCTGTCGATGTGCTTCGGCGACCCCTGGGAGGGCGCCGTCCCGATCCCGCAGGTCACGAGGGTCTGTCACGCCCTGCTCGACATGGGCTGCGACGAACTCAGCCTCGGCGACACGATCGGGGTGGCGACCCCGGGGCACGTGGGGGCGCTGCTGAGCGAACTCGACGTCCCCGTGGAGAAGCTGGGCGTGCACTTCCACGACACCTACGGCCAGGCGCTCGCCAACACCTACGCGGCGCTGCGGCACGGCGTCACCACCGTGGACGCCTCCGCGGGCGGCCTGGGCGGCTGCCCGTACGCGAAGTCCGCCACCGGCAACCTCGCCACCGAAGACCTCGTCTGGATGCTGCGCGGCCTCGGCATCGACACGGGCGTCGACCTCGGCCGCCTCGTCGCCACGAGCGCGTGGATGGCCGGACACCTGGGCCGACCCAGCCCGTCCCGCACCGTACGAGCCCTGTCCCACGAGGACGACGAGGGCACCGAGGACAGCAAGGAGCAGTGACGTCCATGAACCACCGCCTCTCCCCCGAGCTGGAAGAACTCCGCCGCACGGTCGAGGAGTTCGCGCACGAGGTCGTCGCGCCAAAGATCGGCGACTTCTACGAGCGCCACGAGTTCCCGTACGAGATCGTGCGCGAGATGGGCCGCATGGGGCTGTTCGGGCTGCCGTTCCCCGAGGAGTACGGCGGCATGGGCGGCGACTACCTGGCGCTGGGCATCGCGCTGGAGGAACTGGCCCGGGTGGACTCGTCCGTGGCCATCACCCTCGAAGCCGGGGTCTCCCTGGGCGCGATGCCGATCCACCTCTTCGGCACACCGGCCCAGAAGGCCGAGTGGCTGCCGCGTCTGTGCTCCGGCGAGGTGCTGGGCGCGTTCGGTCTCACCGAGCCCGACGGCGGCTCGGACGCGGGCGCGACCCGTACGACGGCCCGCCTGGACGAGTCGACGAACGAGTGGGTCATCAACGGCAGCAAGTGCTTCATCACCAACTCGGGCACGGACATCACGGCCCTGGTCACGGTGACGGCGGTGACCGGCCGCACCCCGGAGGGCAAGCCCCTCATCTCCTCGATCATCGTCCCGTCCGGCACCCCGGGCTTCACGGTGGCCGCCCCCTACTCGAAGGTCGGCTGGAACGCCTCCGACACCCGTGAGCTGTCCTTCACGGACGTCCGGGTCCCGGCGGAGAACCTCCTCGGCGAACTGGGGCGCGGCTACGCCCAGTTCCTGCGCATCCTCGACGAGGGCCGCATCGCCATCTCGGCGCTCGCCACGGGGCTGGCTCAGGGCTGTGTGGACGAGTCGGTGAAGTACGCGAAGGAACGGCACGCCTTCGGCCGCCCGATCGGCGCCAACCAGGCCATCCAGTTCAAGATCGCCGACATGGAGATGAAGGCCCACACGGCCCGCCTGTCCTGGCGGGACGCGGCCTACCGCCTGGTCGCCGGTGAACCCTTCAAGAAGGAGGCGGCGCTGGCGAAGCTGTACTCGTCCACCGTCGCCGTCGACAACGCCCGCGACGCCACCCAGATCCACGGCGGGTACGGCTTCATGAACGAGTACCCCGTCGCCCGTATGTGGCGCGACTCCAAGATCCTGGAGATCGGCGAGGGCACCAGCGAGGTGCAACGCATGCTGATCGCCAGGGAGTTGGGCCTCGTCGGCTGACGGACAGCCCCGACCGACAGCTTGTGTTCGAACGACGGCCGGAGCGCGCCGGGACGGCACGGCTCCGGCACCCTCCCACCCGGCTCGCCGCCAGCGAGCCGGGTTCCCTTTTGTCCCCTATGAGGGACTGCCGGACCACGGACGGAAGCCCTGCACATCAGCGACACGAGCCACCACTTGAAACATCAATGACACTCCGTGAGCCCGACCGACCTTTGATTCACAGGTAATTCAAAGATTGAGGCGGAGTCGGACGCGGGAACTCCACTTCCTGGAACCCCCCACTGGACAAGCAGTGAGGTTAGGCTAACCTACCTTCGAACTCGCCCTCGGGCGGCCCTCCGCCCCGTTCGAAAGTAGCCATAGACATGTCCAACGCCAGAGCCGCTCACCTCACCCGCCGTGGCATCCTCGCCGCCGGTGGCGCCCTCGGCCTCGGCGCCGCGCTCGCCGCCTGCGGGGACGAGAAGTCGACGAGCGGCAGCTCTGGCTCCGGCAAGGAGACGACTGCCGCCGCGTCCGGCCCCTGGTCGTTCAAGGACGACCGCGGCGTGACCGCCAAGACCGACAAGGTCCCGGCGAACATCGTCGCCTTCGTGGGTGTCGCCGCCGCGCTCCACGACTACGGCATCGGCGTCAAGGGCGTCTTCGGGCCCACCACAACGGCCGACGGCAAGGCCGACGTCCAGGCCGGCGACCTGGACACCAGCAAGGTCACCGTCCTCGGCAACGTCTGGGACGAGTTCAACGTCGAGAAGTACGCCGCCCTGGCGCCCGACGTCCTCATCACCACGATCTTCGACGACGCCGGCACCCTCTGGTACGTGCCCGAGACCTCCAAGGACAAGATCGCGGGGCTCGCCCCGAGCGTCGGCATCTCCGTCTACGACCGCCAGATGACCGAGCCCCTGCAGCGCATGCTGGAGCTGGCCAGGTCGCTCGGCGCGGACACGGGGTCGCAGAAGATCACCGCCGCCAAGAAGCGGTTCGAGGACGCGGCGGCCCGGCTGCGCGCGGCCACCAAGGCCAACCCCGGCATCAAGGTGCTCGCGGGCTCCGCCAGCCAGGACATCTTCTACGTCTCCGGCTCCAACCTCTCCATCGACCTGGAGTACTTCAAGGCCCTCGGCGTGAACTTCGTCGAGCCGAGCGCCGCCGCATTGAAGGCCAGCGGCGGCTGGTTCGAGAACCTCAGCTGGGAGAACGTCGACAAGTACGACGCGGACCTCATCATCATGGACAACCGCACCTCGGCCATCCAGCCGGACGCCATCGAGGAGGCGACCTGGAAGAAGCTTCCCGCGGTGAAGGCCGGCCAGGTCATCGGGCGCAACCCCGAGCCGATCCTGTCCTACGACAAGTGCGCGCCGCTCCTGGGGGAGCTGGCCGAGGCCATCGAGAAGGCGAAGAAGGTCAGTTAGGGCTTCGGCCGCAGGTCGACCGCGGGTCCGGTGGGACTTCTCGCGCAGTTCCCCGCGCCCCTGAAAGCAACCGGCCCCTGCGGGCCGCTGAAAAAGCACCGGCCGCAGCCCCTGCTTTTTCCAGGGGCGCGGGGAACTGCCCGACCAGCCCACGCACCCGCACCCGCCGAACCACCCGAGCCCCCGACCCATGAGGCGCCCCATGACGACGGCCGTAGCCGCCCCTTTCCGATTCTTCGCTCTACAGGTCTCGCGGACGGAGCGGCTGGGACCGTCTCTCGTCCGTGTCTCTTTCGCGGGGGACGATCTGCGGTACTTCCACTCCGACGGCCGGGACCAGTCACTGTCCCTCTTCCTGCCGCACCCCGGGCAGGAAGTCCCGGCCGTGCCCTACGAGCTGGGCGACGGCTGGTGGCAGGCGTGGCGGGAACTGCCGGACGACGTGCGGGCGGTGATGCGCTCGTACACGCTGCGGGGGCTGCGCTCGGACGCCCACGGCGACACCGTCGAGATCGACATCGACTTCGTGCTGCACGGGGTCGAGCCGGGGGCCGCCGCGCCCGCCGGGCCCGCCTCGCGGTGGGCGTCCGAGGCCGCCCCCGGCCACCGGGTCGTGCTGCTCGGGCCGGCGATCGCGGACAACCGCGCGATCCGTTTCCGCCCGCCGGCCGACACCGACCTGGTGCTGATCTGGGGCGACGACACCGCGCTGCCCGCCGCCTCGGCGATCCTGGAGTCGCTGCCGGCCGGTACGCCGGCCCGGGTCTGGCTGGAGGTCCACCACGCGGGGGACATCCAGGACCTGGCCACCGAGGCCGACGCCGAGATCACCTGGCTCGTGCGGAGCGAAGGGGCGCCGGCCGCCCTCGACACCGTCCGTGCCGCGCGGCTCCCCGCCGGCGAGTCGGCGTACGCCTGGATCGCCGGCGAGTCCGGCCGGGTGAAGGAGTTGCGCCGTCATCTCGTGCGGGAGCGCGGGATCGACAAGCGGCGCGTCACCTTCGTCGGGTACTGGCGTGAGGGTCTGACGGAGGAGCAGCTGCGGGAACGCGGCGAGTAGTCAGGCTCGCGCGGACGCCGAAGCCGGAGTCGGTGAAGTGATCACAGTCACGGCAGAGCCAGGGCTTCGCGCACGTTAGTTAGGTTAGGCTTACCTAAGTTGGACGATGTGATGACACCCCCCACTCACCTCTCCGTCCCATCCGGACCGCCCCGCTCGGAGGACCTCCCCATGCGCTCGCACCTGCTCAATGACACGACCGCGGAGCGGTACCGCCGCACCGTGACCGAAGGCGTGGAGCGGGTGGCGGCCAGAATCGCCACCACCGACCGACCGTTCACCGGTGTCACCGTCGACGCCCTCTCCCCCGCCATCGAGAGGATCGACCTCGACAAGCCGCTGCACGACACGGCCGCCGTCCTCGACGAGCTGGAGGACGTCTATCTGCGCGACGCGGTCTACTTCCACCACCCGCGCTACCTGGCCCACCTCAACTGCCCGGTCGTCATCCCGGCCGTGCTCGGCGAGGCCGTCCTCTCGGCCGTCAACTCCTCCCTGGACACCTGGGACCAGTCGGCCGGCGGCACCCTGATCGAGCGCCGCCTGATCGACTGGACCAACGAGCGCATCGGGTTCGGGCCCGCCGCCGACGGCGTGTTCACCTCCGGCGGCTCACAGTCCAACCTCCAGGCCCTGCTCCTCGCCCGGGAGGAGGCCAAGACCGACAGCGCCGCCGAACTGCGGATCTTCGCCTCCGAGGTCAGCCACTTCAGCGTGAAGAAGTCCGCGAAACTGCTCGGCCTCGGCCCGGACGCCGTCGTGTCCGTGCCCGTGGACGGCAACCAGCGCATGCAGACGGTCGCCCTCGCCCGTGAGCTGGAGCGCTGCCGGAACGACGGCCTCGTCCCCATGGCCGTCGTCGCCACCTCCGGCACCACCGACTTCGGCTCCATCGACCCGCTGCCCGAGATAGCCGAGCTGTGCGCCCAGTACGACACCTGGATGCACGTCGACGCCGCCTACGGCTGCGGCCTGCTCGTCTCCCGCAGGCGCCGCGACCTGCTGAACGGCATCGAGCGCGCCGACTCCGTCACCGTGGACTACCACAAGTCCTTCTTCCAGCCGGTGAGTTCGTCCGCCGTGCTGGTCCGCGACGCGGCCACGCTGCGCCACGCGACCTATCACGCGGAGTACCTCAACCCCCGCCGCATGGTCACCGAGCGCATCCCCAACCAGGTCGACAAGTCCTTGCAGACCACCCGCCGCTTCGACGCGCTCAAGCTGTGGATGAC
Source organism: Streptomyces bottropensis ATCC 25435 (assembly GCF_000383595.1). Taxonomy (NCBI): domain Bacteria; kingdom Bacillati; phylum Actinomycetota; class Actinomycetes; order Kitasatosporales; family Streptomycetaceae; genus Streptomyces; species Streptomyces bottropensis. The sequence goes on from NZ_KB911581.1 coordinate 7,657,343, forward strand.
GCTGCGCACGATGGGCGCCGACGGCATCGGACAGCTCTTCGACGAGGTCTGCGACCTGGCCTGGGAGGGCTGGCGGCTGCTCGCCGCCGACCCGCGCTACGACGTGGTCGTCGAGCCGCAGCTGTCCACGCTGGTCTACCGCTACATCCCCGAGGCCGTCACCGACCCGGCCGAGATCGACCGCGCCAACCTGTACGCCCGCAAGGCCCTGTTCGCCTCCGGCGACGCCGTGGTCGCGGGCACCAAGGTGGGCGGCCGCCACTACCTGAAGTTCACCCTGCTCAACCCCGAGACCACGGTCGGCGACATCGCCGCCGTACTCGATCTGATCGCCGGCCATGCCGAGCAGTACCTGGGAGAATCCCTTGACCGCGTCGCTTCCTGAACCCGCCGAATCCGCCGTGCGCGTCCACGACTTCATCGGCATCGGACTGGGACCCTTCAACCTCGGCCTCGCCTGCCTCACCGAGCCCATCGCCGAACTCGACGGTGTCTTCCTGGAGTCGAAGCCGACCTTCGAGTGGCACTCGGGGATGTTCCTCGACGGCGCCCACCTCCAGACCCCGTTCATGTCGGACCTGGTCACCCTCGCCGACCCGACCTCCCCGTACTCCTTCCTGAACTACCTCAAGGACTCGGGCCGGCTGTACTCGTTCTACATCCGCGAGAACTTCTACCCGCTGCGGGTCGAGTACGACGACTACTGCCGCTGGGCCGCGAACCGGCTGAGCAACGTCCGCTTCGGCACCACGGTGACGGAGGTGACGTACGAGGACGAGGACGAGGTCTATGCCGTACGGACGGCCGACGGCGATGTCCTGCGCGCCCGGCACCTCGTCCTCGGCACGGGCACTCCCCCGTACGTCCCGGAGGCGGTCCAGGGCCTGGACGGCGACTGGATCCACAACTCCCGCTACATGCGGCACAAGCGGGAGCTGCAGAGCAAGGAGTCCATCACCCTCGTCGGCTCGGGGCAGTCGGCCGCCGAGATCTACCTCGACCTGCTCAGCGAGATCGACGTCCACGGCTACCGGCTGAACTGGGTGACACGCTCCCCGCGCTTCTTCCCGCTGGAGTACACCAAACTCACGCTGGAGATGACCTCCCCGGAGTACATCGACTACTTCCGCGAGCTGCCGGAGCCGACCCGCTACCGCCTGACCCAGGAGCAGAAGGGCCTCTTCAAGGGCATCGACGGAGACCTCATCAACGAGATCTTCGACCTGCTCTACCGGAAGAGCCTCGGCGGCCCGCTCCCCACCCGGCTGCTCACCAACTCCTCGCTGAACAGCGTGCGTCACGAGAACGGCACGTACACCCTCGGCCTGCGCCAGGAGGAGCAGGAGAAGGACTACGAGATCGACTCGCAGGGCCTGATCCTCGCCACCGGCTACCGGTACGCCGAGCCGGAGTTCCTCAAGCCCGTCCGCGACCGCCTGCGCTACGACTCCCGGGGCAACTTCGACGTCGCCCGCAACTACGCCATCGACACCACCGGCCGGGGCGTCTTCCTGCAGAACGCGGCCGTCCACGCCCACAGCATCACCTCACCCGACCTGGGCATGGGCCCGTACCGGAACTCGTACATCATCCGCGAGCTGCTCGGCCGCGAGTACTACCCGGTGGAGAAGTCCATCGCCTTCCAGGAGTTCGCCGTATGAGCGGCCCGCACGGCACGTCCTTCACCTTCCGCCCGCTCGACCCGCCGCACGACGCCGAGCTGCTGCACCGCTGGGTGACGCACCCCAAGGCGGCGTACTGGATGATGCAGGACGCCCGGTTGGAGGACGTCGAGCGCACCTACCTGGAGGTCGCGGCCGACCCGCACCAGCAGGCCCTGCTGGGGCTGCTGGACGGCGAGCCCGTGTTCCTCATGGAGCGGTACGACCCCGCCCACCGCGAACTGGTCGGCCTGTACGAGCCCGAGCCGGGTGACGTCGGCATGCACTTCCTGGTGCCGCCGACGGACACGCCGGTGCACGGCTTCACCAGGGCCGTGATCACCGCCGTGATGGCGCACCTCTTCGCGGACCCGGTCACCCGCCGGGTCGTCGTCGAGCCGGACGTGTCCAACAAGGCCGTGCACGCCCTCAACGAAGTCGTCGGTTTCGTCCCCGACCGCGAGATCGACAAGCCGGAGAAGCGCGCACTGCTGAGCTTCTGCACGCGAGAGCAGTTCTTTCGCAGCCAGAGCCTGGCTGCCCGAGGAGTCGCCGTATGACCCTGTCCGATGCCGTGGCGCATCTGTCCCCCCACCGCTGGGCACGGGCCAACCGCCTGCTGATCCGCAAGGCCCTCGCGGAGTTCGCCCACGAGCGGCTCATCACGCCGGAGGCCACCGCCGACGGCCGCTTCGAGGTCCGCGGCGACGACGGTACGACCCGCTACGGGTTCACCGCCGTCCGGCGCGCCCTCGACCACTGGCAGATCGACGCCGACTCGATCACCCGTCACCGGGACGGCGTCGACCTCCCTCTGGCCGCGCTGGACTTCTTCGTCGAGCTGAAGCGGTCCCTCGGCCTGAGCGACGAGATCCTCCCGGTCTACCTGGAGGAGATCTCCTCCACCCTGGCCGGCACCTGCTACAAGCTGACCAAACCGCAGACACCGGTCGCCGAGCTGGTCGACGCCGGCTTCCAGGCAGTCGAGACCGGGATGACCGAGGGCCACCCCTGCTTCGTCGCCAACAACGGCCGCCTCGGCTTCGGTGTCCACGAGTACCTGTCGTACGCCCCCGAGACGGCGAGCCCGGTCCGCCTGGTCTGGCTGGCCGCGCACCGCTCACGGGCGGCGTTCACGGCGGGCGTGGGCATCGAGTACGAGACGTTCCTGCGGGACGAGCTGGGCGCGGAGACGGTCGCCCGCTTCCACGCCGTCCTCACCGGCCTCGGGCTGGACCCCGCCGACTACCTCTTCATCCCGGTCCACCCCTGGCAGTGGTGGAACAAGCTCACCGTCACCTTCGCCGCCGAGGTCGCGCAGCGGAACCTGGTGTGTCTGGGCGAGGGCGACGACGAATACCTCGCCCAGCAGTCGATCCGGACCTTCTTCAACACGTCCGCCCCCGAGAAGCACTACGTCAAGACCGCCCTCTCCGTCCTCAACATGGGCTTCATGCGCGGCCTCTCGGCGGCGTACATGGAGGCGACCCCGGCCATCAACGACTGGCTCGCCGCGCTCATCGACAACGACCCGGTCCTGAAGTCGACGGGCCTGTCGATCATCCGCGAGCGGGCCGCCGTCGGCTACCGGCACCTGGAGTACGAGGCCGCCACCGACAAGTACTCCCCGTACCGCAAGATGCTGGCCGCGCTGTGGCGCGAGAGCCCGGTCGGCTCGCTCCGGGAGGGCGAGTCCCTGGCGACGATGGCCTCCCTGGTCCACGTCGACCACGAGGGCAACGGTTTCGCGGCGGCCCTGATCGCCCGCTCGGGCCTGCCGCCGACGGAGTGGCTGCGCCGCTACCTGCGGGCCTACTTCACCCCGCTCCTGCACAGCTTCTACGCCTACGACCTCGTCTTCATGCCGCACGGCGAGAACGTGATCCTGGTCCTGAAGGACGGCGTGGTCGAGCGGGCGATCTACAAGGACATCGCCGAGGAGATCGCGGTCATGGACCCGGACGCGGTGCTCCCGCCGGCGGTCGAACGCCTGCGCGTGGACGTCCCCGAGGACATGAAGCTCCTCTCGATCTTCACGGACGTCTTCGACTGCTTCTTCCGCTTCCTCGCGGCGAACCTCGCGGAGGAAGGGGTGCTGGGCGAGGAGGAGTTCTGGCGCACGGTCGCCGAGTGCGTCCGTGACTACCAGCACGCGATGCCCGCACTCGCCGACAAGTTCGCCCAGTACGACATGTTCGCCCCCGAGTTCGCGCTGTCCTGCCTCAACCGCCTGCAACTGCGCGACAACAGGCAGATGGTCGACCTGGCCGACCCCGCGGGCGCACTCCAACTGATCGGCACCCTGAAGAACCCCCTCGCGGACCTCTAGCCCCCGGCCCGGCCCCCCGAACAGACGGGCACCTCGCAGTACGGTCCTGCGAGGTGCCCGTCGCGTCTTCCCCGGTCCGCTGTCGGGTGCCGCTCCGGTGGGGCTTCCCGCGCGACGAGCCCCCACCGGGCCCGCACCCGCCGACGCACCGAACCGACCGCCCCCTACCGCGCCACCGCCGGGGGCCACGGCACCCCCGGCGCCCGGAAGTACCCCACCCCCAGCGCCTCCCACCGAGCAGCCTGCGCGGCAAGCCGCACCCGGTACCCGCCCCACCCATGTGTGGACACCGGCGACCACCCCAACTCCGCGACCCCCGGCAACCGCGGAAACACCATGTACTCCACGTCCTCCGAGGAGTCGATCGTCTCCGTCCACAGCGGCGCCTCGACCCCCCGCACCGCGGCCCCCGGCACCCCCGCCAGGTACGCCCCCGGATCCCAGTCGTACGCCCGCCGCACATCCACGTACCCGGCCCAGTCGAGCCCTATCGGCGTGTCCTTGTCGTACTTCATGTCGAGGTAGATCCGGTCGGCCGGCGACAGAACGATCCCCGTCCCGTTCCGCGCGGCGGCAGCCACCTGCTCCTTCTCCTCCGCCTCCGTACCGTCCAGCCCCCAGTACTGCGCGAGAGCGCCCCGTACCGGAGTGGCCCCGGTCAGCTGGTGCCACCCGATGACCGTCTTCCCGTACTTCTCGACCACCGGCTGCACCCGGTCCATGAACGTCGCGTAGTCCTCGTGGCTGGTGGAGTGCGCCTCGTCACCGCCGATGTGCAGGTACCGCCCCGGAGTGAGCGCGGCCAGCTCCCGTACGACGTCCTCCACGAAGTCGTACGTCACGTCCTTGTCGACGCACAGGGAGCTGAAGCCGACCTCGGTGCCGGTGTAGAGCGGCGGCGCGATCCCGTCGCAGTTCAGCTCGGCGTAGGACGCGAGGGCCGCGTTCGTGTGGCCGGGCAGGTCGATCTCGGGGACGACCTCCAGATGGCGCGAGGCCGCGTACCGGACGATCTCCCGGTAGTCGGCCTTCGTGTAGTACCCGCCCGGACCGCCGCCGACCTGCGTGGAGCCGCCGTACGAGGCCAGACGCGGCCAGGAGTCGACGGCGATGCGCCAGCCCTGGTCGTCGGAGAGGTGCAGGTGCAGCTTGTTGAACTTGTAGAGCGCCAGCTGGTCGATGTAGCGCTTGACCTGGTCCACGCCGAAGAAGTGGCGGGAGACGTCCAGCATCGCGCCGCGCCAGCCGTAGCGCGGGAGGTCCCTGACGGTGCCGCCCGCGACCAGCCAGGGGCCCGGTTGCACGGAGTCCTTCTCGACGGCGGCGGGCAGCAGCTGACGCAGGGTCTGCACGGCGTGGAAGAGACCGGCGGGCGCGCGGGCGGTGAGGGTCACCCCGGAGGGGTGGCTCTCCAGGCGGTAGCCCTCCTGGCCGAGACTCGTCTCCTCGGCGGCCAACCGCAGGCGGATTCCGGCCTCCTGGCGGTCCGTCACCGGCAGCCGGTATCCCGTCGAGGGCCGCAGGATGCCCGCGAGGTACTCCCCGACCCGGCGGGCCTCGGGCCCGCCGTCCACGACGATGCGCGCGGCGCTCGTCAGCCGGTACGGCGATCCGTCGGGCCGGACCGAGGCGGGGGCCGGGATCACCTGCCCGAGCGGGATCGTGACGGCGGCGGCTTGCGTGTTCTCGGACACGGGTGCGGCTCCCACGGCGAACATCCCGGTCGCCACCAGCAGCAGCGAGCCGAGCAGGCGGGTCGATCTGTGGCGCGGATTCACGGCGTGCTCCCTCCACCCATCGAACTGTGCGCTCCCCACCCTCGCCCCTGCACCCCCTCCAGGTCTAGACCACATCGCCCCGCAGCCGGTGGAACAATCCTGCGCATGGCGGAAATCATCCAGCGGGACGGCACGTGGACCTTCGACGGCGACACCCTGCGACTGACCCCGGGCCGCGACAAGAGCGTGAGCCTGCTCCGCAAGACCCTGGGTGAACTCACCGTTCCGCTGGGCGCGTTGGCGGGCATCTCCTTCGAGCAGGGAAGGAAGTCGGGGCGGCTGAGGCTGCGCCTGCGCGACGGCTCCGACCCCCTCCTGCAGGCCACCGGCGGCCGGCTCACCGACTCCGACGACCCGTACCAGCTGAGCGTCGACCCCGACCGGTACGGCGTCGCCGAGTACGTCGTGGACGAGGTCCGTAACGCGCTGCTCCTGGACGAGGTGCCGGGCGACGCGGTGGACACCTATCTGCTCGCCGGGCCGGCCGTCCCGCTCTCCGTCTCCGCCGGGGACGGCACGGCGAGCTTCGACGGCGACCACGTACGCCTGGAGTGGAACTGGAAGACCGAGGACGCGAAGGCCGCGTCCGGGCCTCGGACGCTGCCGCTGGCCGACATAGCCGGCGTCGCGTGGCACCCCTCGGTCGGCCTGGAGAACGGCAGCCTGCGCTTCACCGTGCGGAACTCGCCGACCAAGGCCCCGCCCAAGTACGACCCCCACTCCGTGGAGCTGTGGGGCTTCAAGAAGGACCCGCTGATGGCCCTGGTCGCGGCGGCCGTCCAGGCACGGCTCCCGCACCCTGCGGCCCCGGCGCCGAAACAGCTCGCCCCGTCCCCGTCGCCCCAGGACCGGCCCGCCCCCGAGGTGGACCACGACGCCCTGCTGCGCCGGCTGCGCGAACTGGGCGACCTCCATCGGTCCGGGGTGCTCACGGACGAGGAGTTCACGAGGGCCAAACAGGCGGTCCTCAAGCGCATCTGACGCGCGGAAGGGCCGTCTGCCCGGTGCCCGGCCGTGCGTGCGCCCGCCTTCCGGGCGCACCCCGGCACTACTTGGCCCTGCGCGCCACCGTGAAGTGGTCGACCCGTGCCCCCGTCTCCGCGATCCCCCGCACGGTCAGCGTGGCCCAGTGCCCCTTCGGCGCGGGCTTCACGTCCACCCGCAGGAAGGAGTAGTCGAGGTACCGCACCCGCGACCAGGTGACGGTCTCGTTCTGCTTGCCCGCCTTGGTGTTGATGGAGGAGGGGACGGACTCGACCTCGTTCTCGTGGCCCTCGTACGACAGCGGGGCGGTGAAGGAGTAGAGGCTGCGGCCGGCCGCGCCCGCCGTCACGTAGACCACGCCCTCGGTCTCCGGGTATGCCGTGCCGCCGATCGGGAGCTTCTTGGTGACCGCGCCCGACTTGATGACGTCGGTGCGCTCGTACTGGTGGTTGTGGCCGTTGATGACGAGGTCCACGGAGTACTTCTCGAACAGCGGCACCCACTCCTGGCGCACACCGCCCTCGGAGGCGTGCGCGGTGGAGGTGCAGTAGGCGCAGTGGTGGAAGAAGACCACGACGAAGTCGATGTCCTTGCCGGCGCGGAACTTCTTGAGCTGCGCCTCCAGCCACGTGGTCTGGGTGCCGCCGGAGATGCCGAGGTTGGCCGGGATCTCGAAGGAGATGTCGTTGGCGTCGAGCGAGACGACGGCCGTGTTGCCGTAGACGAAGGAGTAGACGCCCGGCAGGTTCTTGGGGTCGGGGCCGTTGTCGGGGAGGTTCCAGCGGGCCTCTTCGCCGCCGTACCCGCTTGGCGAGTACCAGGCCTCCATGTCGTGGTTGCCGTAGGCGGGCATCCACGGGACGGACTTGGCGACGGACTCGGTCTGGGCGAGGAACTGGTCCCACACGCGGGAGTCGAAGCCCGTGTCGGCGGTCTTGCCCTGGCCGGCCGGGTCGGCGTAGGCGATGTCGCCGGCGTGCAGGTGGAAGGCCGGGTTCTGGCCGAGGAGGAGGCTGTTGTTGGCGAGGCCGTGGTAGCCGACGCCCTCGTCGCCGAAGGCCGTGAAGGTGAAGGGCTCCTTGCCGGCGGGGGCGGTGGTGAAGGTGCCGATGGTGCCCGCGAACCGCGGCGAGGCCGGGTCGAAGCCGTCGTGGCCGACACCGTAGAAGTAGGTCCTGCCGGGCTTGAGGTGGGTCAGCTCGGCGTGCACGTAGTACTGGGTGTGGTCACCGCTCGCGCCGACGCCGGCCGGCGTGTGGAGGGTGCGGACCTCGGCGTCGATCTTGACCGAGAGGTGCGAGGCGTGGGTGCCGACCCGGACGAAGGGCTTCTTCACCGGGAGCGGGACCTGCCAGGAGACGGTGATCTCGGTGCGCGGGTCGTTGCCGTAGGCGAGGTGGCGGCCGAAGGGGGCGACGAAGGAGCCGTCGACGTGCTCGGCGCTCGCGGCGGCCCGGGTGGGCACCGAGGTTCGGAGTGCGGCGGGGGTGGCGGCCTGGGCCGTGGCGGGCACGAACGCGCCGCCCGCGACGGCGCCGAGGGTGACCGCGCCGCCTCTGATCATCGAGCGCCGGGAGAACTTGGAGCGCAGGTACTCGTGCTGCTCGGCCATGCTCATGCGCTCGGCCAGCTGCTCGGGTACGCCCATACGAGGTGTGTCCATGGTGTCCGAAAGTCGTCGCCTCAGGCAACGGGATGCGGGACGCCGGATGGACGGCGCACGAACAGCCACTCATGACACATTCAACGTTCCCCCAAGATGCGGTAACTGCACCCTGCCCGATATCGGGCAGGATTCTTGCGAAACGCCCGCCGTTCCCCCAGGATCTACCGAGTGCACGACGACCTCGTTGACCATTTGACGCGATCCTCGCCCCTCAACCGGGGCGAGGCGCTGCGAGTGATCCAGGACGTGCTCGCCTACTTCGACGAGACGACCGAGGCCTACGTCCGTCGCCGCCACCGCGAACTCCAGGCCCAGGGCCTGGTCAACGCGACGATCTTCGAACGGATCGAGGCGGACCTGAAGTACCGGGCGGTCGCACCGCCGGAGCTCACGCTCCGGCAGCTGCGCCGCATCGTCTACGGCTGACCGGCCGCGACCGGTCGGCCGGGGCCGACCACCTACAGCTAGGGGATACGTCTATATGTGCGGGATCGTCGGTTACATCGGCAGGCGCGATGTGGCGCCGCTGCTCCTCGAAGGCCTGCAGCGCCTGGAGTACCGGGGCTACGACTCGGCGGGCATAGTGGTCACCTCGCCCAAGACGGCCGGCCTGCGGATGGTCAAGGCCAAGGGCCGGGTCCGCGACCTGGAGGCCAAGGTCCCCGCGCGTTTCAAGGGCACCACCGGCATCGCGCACACCCGCTGGGCCACCCACGGCGCCCCGTCCGACGTCAACGCCCACCCGCACATGTCGGGCGACAACACGGTCGCCGTCGTCCACAACGGCATCATCGACAACGCCTCCGACCTGCGCAGGAAGCTCGAAGCGGACGGCGTGGAGTTCCTCTCCGAGACGGACACCGAGGTCCTGACCCACCTCATCGCCCGCTCCCAGGCCACCACCCTGGAGGAGAAGGTCCGCCAGGCGCTGCGCATCGTCGAGGGCACGTACGGCATCGCCGTCATGCACGCCGACTTCAACGACCGCATCGTCGTCGCCCGCAACGGCTCCCCGGTCGTCCTCGGCATCGGCGAGAAGGAGATGTTCGTCGCCTCGGACATAGCCGCTCTGGTCGCCCACACCCGCCAGATCGTCACCCTCGACGACGGCGAGATGGCCACGCTCAAGGCCGACGACTTCCGCACCTACACCACGGAGGGCACCCGCACCACGGCCGAGCCCACCACCGTGGAGTGGGAGGCCGCCTCGTACGACATGGGCGGCCACGACACGTACATGCACAAGGAGATCCACGAGCAGGCCGACGCCGTGGACCGGGTGCTGCGCGGCCGGATCGACGACCGTTTCTCCACCGTGCACCTCGGCGGCCTCAACCTGGACGCCCGCGAGGCGCGCCAGATCCGCCGGGTGAAGATCCTCGGCTGCGGCACCTCGTACCACGCGGGCATGATCGGCGCCCAGATGATCGAGGAGCTGGCGCGCATCCCCGCGGACGCCGAGCCGGCGTCGGAGTTCCGCTACCGCAACGCGGTCGTCGACCCGGACACCCTCTACATCGCCGTCTCCCAGTCCGGCGAGACGTACGACGTGCTGGCGGCCGTCCAGGAGCTGAAGCGCAAGGGCGCGCGGGTCCTCGGCGTGGTGAACGTCGTCGGTTCGGCGATCGCCCGCGAGGCGGACGGCGGCATCTACGTGCACGCGGGCCCCGAGGTCTGCGTGGTCTCCACCAAGTGCTTCACCAACACCACCGTCGCGTTCGCCCTGTTGGCGCTGCACCTGGGCCGCACCCGCGACCTCTCCGTCCGCGACGGCAAGCGGATCATCGCGGGCCTGCGCAAGCTCCCCGCCCAGATCGCCGAGATGCTGGAGCAGGAGGAGGAGATCAAGAAGCTGGCCGAGAGTTACGCCGAGGCCCGCTCGATGCTCTTCATCGGCCGCGTCCGGGGCTACCCGGTGGCCCGTGAGGCCTCCCTGAAGCTCAAGGAGGTCTCGTACATCCACGCCGAGGCCTACCCCGCCTCCGAGCTGAAGCACGGCCCCCTGGCCCTCATCGAGCCCGCCCTGCCCACGGTCGCGATCGTCCCGAACGACGACCTGCTGGAGAAGAACCGCGCCGCCCTGGAGGAGATCAAGGCCCGCAGCGGCAAGATCCTCGCCGTCGCCCACCAGGAGCAGGAGAAGGCCGACCAGACGATCGTCGTGCCGAAGAACGAGGACGAGCTGGACCCGATCCTCATGGGCATCCCCCTGCAACTCCTCGCGTACCACACGGCGTTGGCCCTGGGCCGTGACATCGACAAGCCGCGCAACCTGGCGAAGTCGGTGACCGTGGAGTAGGTCCCCCGCGCGACACACGACAACGGACCCCCACGTGATGCCCCATCACGTGGGGGTCCGTTCACGACGCGCCGGGGTCGCCCAACATCCCGACGCCGCTGCCAACTACCCGTGGCCGTCACGCCACTTTGTCAGGCATCACGCGGGTTATGCCCTTCACAAGGGCACAAACACCTCTACGCGCCAGTAGACTTACGCGCTTCGGGAAGCGGGCGGAAGGACGACGGACGGACGGATCAACGGAAGGAACGACGGACGAACGACGGACGCAACGTCACGGAATGACGATGACCGGCCGCTGCGCCCGCTTGGCGAGCCGCCCCGCGACGGATCCGAAGATCCGCCCGACGATCCCGTGCGTGGACCCGACGACGATCGCGTCGGCCTCGTACTCCCGCCCGACCTCTTCGAGTTCGTGGCAGATGTCGCCGCCACGCTCGACGAGGATCCAGGGCACCTCGGCGAGATAGTCGGCGCAGGCGAGTTCCAGGCCGAGGACCTCGGTCCGGTGGTCGGGGACGTCCACGAACACGGGCGGCTCGCAGCCGGCCCACACGGTCGTGGGCAGCCGGTTGGCGACATGCACGATGATCAGGCCCGAGCCGGAACGGCGGGCCATGCCGATGGCGTACGCGAGGGCGCGCTCACTGGACGTCGAACCGTCGAAGCCGACGACGACGCCGTGCTTGAAGGCGGGATCACAGGAGGGACGCGGCTCTTCCGCCGCAAGGGGTTCGGCCGCCGTGTGATCGGCGACGGGCCGCCGCTCGCGGTCCGCGGATTCGAAGAATTCTTGACCGGCCATGGGTGTCTCGGCGTTCGGATCCTCGTGTGGGACGACGTGGATGGGATGTCAGTGTGCGGCGGAGCGGTGTCCGGGAATCATCTTCCCCACCCCATACCCCCAAGGGTACGACCGCACGCCTCCTCCGCCCAGATCCCGCACCGGCTGCGCGGGGTTCCAGGGAGCATGCACGAGCACCACCCCGTAACGCAATGGTTGCTGCCACGTACAGCCGGTTCACGCGGTCCGCCGGGTCGCGGTGCCCGGCGCGGGTGAGTGAACCCGGGCCCCGCGGCAACCCGATCAAGCGGTACCAGTGACCGACAGGTCGAACACGCGTTGAACCCCGGTAAGCCGATCGCACGGGAGCCAGGAGGGAGCCCGCAGTGTCCGCGCACCGCACCGCGCCCCAGTCCGCCCCCGAGACCGACACCGGCGAGATCCCCCCGCAGCCGCCGCGCGCCCCCGAACGCGCTCCCGAACGCGCTCCCCAGCCCGCACCCCATCTCGCCGACCCCGCCACGGACGTGGTCCGCTGGGCGGCGTTCAGCTGCGTCCTCGTGCCGGTCGTCCTCGTCTGGTACGGCACCTCCCTCGCCGGCGCGACGGGCGCGGCCCTGGGCCTGGCCGCGGTCACCGGCGTCTGCCGCGTCCTCCTGCGCCAGTCCGAACGCGGCGCGGCCCGCGCGGCCCACGCCACCACGGCCCGCCCGCCGGCGCCCCGCACGACACCCGCCCGTGCGACGTCCGCCCGTTCGGTGGCCGAAGATCGCGCCCCTCGGCGCGGCCGGCACGGACGCCCCGCCTCCGGGGCGCACAGGGGCGGACGGAATTCGGGTCCGAGTACGCCGGTCGACTGACCGGTTTCCGCGCACACCCCGGTATCTTTTCAGCCAACTTCGGTTACCTGCGTGTTCCTTGGTCGAACACCCCCCCACCCCCCGTTCGACCTGCGCCGAAAGGGGTCCGGAGGCCTCGCGCACCCTACGTGGACCGGCCACGGGGACGAGGCCCACTTCCCTGCACGGCCCACGAGTGCAACGCTTCGTGATCGAATGCTTTACGCCAAGTTGCCATGTCGACAATGTGCCGGTTGGCGATCTGGTCACGCCGGCACCACGGGACACAGTAGATTCGATCATGACTGTCTTACGGCGGGGGACTCGTGCAGGACCAAGGGGAAACGTGCAGGAGCGACACAACCGAGGAGCCGCGACCACCGAGGGGGGCTTAGCAGTATGAGCCACGACTCCACCGCCGCGCCGGAAGCCGCGGCCCGGAAGCTGTCCGGGCGACGCCGCAAGGAGATCGTCGCGGTGCTGCTGTTCAGCGGCGGCCCCATCTTCGAGAGTTCCATACCACTGTCGGTGTTCGGGATCGACCGCCAGGACGCCGGCGTACCGCGCTATCGGCTGCTGGTCTGCGCGGGCGAGGAAGGCCCGCTGCGGACCACGGGGGGCCTGGAACTCACCGCACCGAACGGCCTTGAGGCGATCTCGCGTGCGGGCACGGTGGTCGTGCCCGCATGGCGTTCGATCACCTCACCGCCGCCGGAGGAAGCGCTCGACGCACTGCGCCGAGCGCACGAAGAGGGAGCCCGCATCGTCGGGCTGTGCACCGGCGCATTCGTGCTGGCCGCCGCCGGTCTGCTGGACGGCAGGCCCGCGACGACGCACTGGATGTACGCGCCGACGCTGGCCAAGCGCTATCCGTCCGTCCACGTCGACCCACGAGAACTCTTCGTGGACGACGGTGACGTACTGACATCGGCCGGCACCGCGGCCGGAATCGATCTCTGTCTGCACATCGTGCGGACCGACCACGGGAACGAGGCGGCGGGCGCGCTGGCCCGCCGGCTCGTCGTCCCGCCCCGTCGATCGGGCGGCCAGGAGCGCTATCTCGACCGGTCTTTACCGGAGGAGATCGGCGCCGACCCGCTGGCCGAGGTCGTCGCCTGGGCGCTGGAACACCTCCACGAGCAGTTCGACGTGGAGACGCTCGCGGCGCGGGCGTACATGAGCCGTCGTACGTTCGACCGCCGGTTCCGCTCGCTCACCGGGAGCGCTCCCCTGCAGTGGCTGATCACTCAGCGCGTACTGCAGGCGCAGCGTCTGCTGGAGACGTCGGACTACTCGGTGGACGAGGTCGCGGGCCGCTGCGGCTTCCGTTCCCCGGTGGCGCTGCGCGGGCACTTCCGGCGGCAGCTGGGTTCGTCCCCGGCGGCGTACCGGGCGGCCTACCGCGCCCGTCGCCCCCAGGGCGAGAAGCACAGCGACCACCATGACGGTCCGCACGGCGTGCCGGGGCCCTCGGTATCGCCGGAGCACGCTCCGGTGCCGCTCCAGGCCCGGCGCACGGCCGCGGCGAGCGCCCTGGCGCCGTCGGCGTCCTTGTCCACGGAGGGCGCCAAGCCGGAGCTGTACGCGACGGGCCGCCTGCCGGGCCAGCGCAGCGCCCCGTAGCACCGATCGGCCCGTACGGCCCGGTCCCGCACCTGATCACCCCGGTGCAGGACCGGGCCGTACGGCTGTCACGGGCCGTAAGGTGAGACACATGAACGATCGCATGGTGTGGATCGACTGCGAGATGACCGGCCTCTCGCTGTCCGACGACGCGCTCATCGAGGTGGCCGCCCTCGTCACCGACTCCGAGCTGAACGTGCTCGGCGACGGTGTCGACATCGTCATCCGCCCGCCGGACCCGGCGCTGGAGACGATGCCGGAGGTGGTGCGCGAGATGCACACCGCATCCGGCCTGCTCGACGCCCTGGCCGGCGGCACGACACTGGCCGACGCCGAGGCGCAGGTCCTCGCGTACGTGCGCGAGCACGTGAAGGAACCGCGCAAGGCCCCCCTGTGCGGCAACACGGTGGGCACGGACCGCGGCTTCCTCCTGCGGGACATGCCGACGCTGGAGAGCCACCTCCACTACCGCATCGTGGACGTCTCCTCGATCAAGGAGCTGGCCCGCCGCTGGTATCCGCGGGCGTACTTCAACAGCCCCCAGAAGAACGGCAACCACCGGGCCCTCGCCGACATCCGCGAGTCCATCGCCGAGCTGCGCTACTACCGCGAGGCGATCTTCGTCCCGCAGCCCGGCCCCGACTCGGACACGGCCCGGACGATCGCCGCGAAGCACGTCCTGCCCGCGCTGTAACCCCGTCCACCGGGCCCCTCCGGGCCCCCGAACGCCCCCCACCGAAACGTGTGCGCGGGCACCCCTTCGGACCCTGTACACTTTTTCTCGGCCGGTCGGTGAAACCTTCGGATGAACCGCCGGTCATGGTGGGTGTAGCTCAGCTGGTAGAGCACCTGGTTGTGGTCCAGGATGCCGCGGGTTCGAGTCCCGTCACTCACCCTGAAGAACGAGCCCCGGCCTGGGAACAGGTCGGGGCTCGTTCGTGTGCCCTCCGCGAAGGACCCTCAGCAGTCGCCGTAGCGCCAGTCACCGGCCTCGCGCGTCCACCGCTCCCGCTTCTGGTCGAACTTGGGGACGCCGACGCCGTACGAGACCCGTACGGAGTCGCCCGACCTCTCGTCGATCGCGAACCGCTTCACGTCCTGCGGCCCGTAGTCACCGACGGCCCGTTCGGTCAGCGCGGCCATGCCCGCGCGGGTGATCCGCTTCTGGCAGCGCGCGGAAAGCATGCCGAAGGTGCTGTCGGGCTCGTTCGCGAAGTACGCCGCGGTGTACTCACCGACGGCCGCTTCGAGGCCGGCCACGTCGACGTCGTCGGTCCCGGCCCGGGTGGGCGTGACGCTCGGCCGTCCGGCGTCGACGGACGGCCCGTCGTCCGCTCCGCTCGGATCCTCGTCGGACGTGCAAGCGGTGAGCGCGAGCAGCGCGGCGGCGCATAAGACGGTGCCACGGGTGCGCATGGTCCCCCCCTGGGGTCGGTGTTCCGAGAGGGCATCCTGACACGGCCGGGGCGGGGGACTTCAGGCCCCAGCGGCCCTCAGCCAGGCGTCCGCGAACTCCCGTACGCCCGCGAACCGTTCGCGGGGATCCGGGTGCGTGGCCCGCTCCAGCACGCCCAGTCGGGCCGCCGTGCCCCGCCAGGCGCGCTCCTCGTCGCCCGCGTCGAGCAACAGCCGGGCGGTACGGCCCAGGGCGTGGACCGTGGTGCGGGAGTCGATGGCCGCACTACCGAAGTCCGCCGCGAGCACCAGGGCGAGCCGTCGCCGGGACTGCCGGGCCTGTTCCCGCTCGGCCTCGACGACGTACGGCCGGACCATGACGGTGGCGCCGCCGTCGAGCGGTCCGTGGAGGCCGTAGCTAGCCATGGTGGACATCCCCAAGGGCTACGGCCCGGACGACGAGCTGGATCCGGAAGCGGCCGACCCGCTGTACCTGCGGCTCGCGGCCGCGCTCATCTCCCGGATCGGCAACGGCACCTACGCTCCGGGCCGCGCGGTGCCCGGCGTCGACCGGCTGATGCAGGAGTTCGGGATCGCCCGCGGAACGGCCCGCAAGACCTTGGTGCTGCCGGCCGAGATGGGTTACGTACGGACGGTCGTCGGCAAGGGGTCGTTCGTGATCGAACGCGAGGTCGGCGAGGCAGTCGAGGGCAACGGATCCACCGGCTGACACTCCTTCCCTCGCCTGATGCAACGCAGCCCGAGAATGGTTCACCGCGGCGAGCAATGGCGAGGGCACTCCTCGGCTTCACCGGACCACGGCAGACAGCTCAGTCCACTCACATCAGGAACGCGCGTCCCGCTGGTCCACTTCCTTCAGCACGGCGGCGACGGTGACGAAGTCGTTGTCCACGTGCAGCACGGTGTGTCCGTGATGCACTGCCGCAGCGCACACCAGTAGGTCAATAGCACCAGCAGCCCGGTGCTGTCCGTATTGCGTGAGCTTGTACTGCGCGGTGTCGACCCAGCGCCACGCGCTCTTCGGAACGGCCGAGAGGTGACACAACGCATCCAGATCTTCCGCCAGTTCGTCCCGGTGAGCGGGCCCGGTGGCGGAGTGGAGGAATTCAGTACGCGTGGGCTCGCACACGTAGAAGGCTCCCGCGGCGATGTGCCCTTCCCAGACACGCAACGCCCCGGGGGCCCGGAAGAGGTACCACAGAGCCGAGGTGTCGAGCAGGTATGTGATCACTCGAAAGCCGCCCGGCGCGCCCGCTTGGCGTCCTCACGGGCCGCCGCCGCCGCGTCGAACTCACCGCGCTCGCCGCGAGCCGCGAGCCTCTCCGCGGCTTCCAGCCTCTTGACCCGCGCGACATAGTCCCTCAGGGCCGCATTCACCGTGTCCTTCTTCGTGGTGGAACCCATGAGCCGCATCGCTTCGGCAAGCGCTTCGTCGTCCAGATCGATCTGGGTCACGGTCATCGAATCCACCTCCATGTTGGCCATGTACATATGAAGCGTACTTGACCAACATCGCTCCTGCTCGCCTTACGGAGGCAGCGCCTGGACGCCCGCAGGCCGTCGCGCCCGGCGGCGTGCGCATCGCCTACCGCGTCTTGTCCGCGCCCGTTCCGCGCGACAAGATCTCGCTCACCGATATCGTCCCGGGAACCGCGATTCTCAGTGCCGGCGGATCGCCGAGCAAAGCTTCTTCGCCACCCATCGGGTAACCGGTCCCTGGATCGATGAGCGACGAGTCGCGGAAAGTCGCGGCCTCGTGCCCGCCCTCCTGAGTGACAGCAAGGGCCTGCCGGCCCTTCCACGTGGTTGTCCTCGTCACCACCACGTCGGTCCGGTTGACAAGGGCCCGCAGTTGTCGATGACGGTCATGCCGAGCAGGCCGAGCAGGCCGAGCAGGCCGAGACCCCGGTGTTCGAACGGACCGCGCTCAGGAGGAATCCCGCTCCACAAGCGCCGTGGGCAGCACCACCTGCCGCCGCTCCAACCCCCTCGACACCGCCGGCCGGCGGTCCGCGATCTCGTCCAGGAGGAGATCGATCATCGCGCGGCCCATCTCCTCTATGGGCTGGCGGACGCTGGTGAGGGGCGGGTCCATGTGGCGGGCGATGGCCGAGTCGTCGTAGCCGACCAGCGCCACGTCGTCGGGTATGCGGCGCCCCTCCTCGCGCAGGACCTGGCGGGCACCGGCGGCCATGACGTCGGACTCGGCGAAGACCGCGTCGAGGTCCGGGCAGCGGGTCAGGAGTTCACGCATCGCCCTGCGTCCGCCCTCCTCGGTGAAGTCGCCGGGGGCGATCAGGCGCTCGTCCACCTCGCGGCCGGCGTCCTCCAGGGCGTCGCGGTAGCCCTCGATGCGCCGCTGGGCGCCGTAGACGTCCAGGCGGCCGGTGATCGTGGCGATGCGGGTACGCCCCCGTGCGATCAGGTGCTCCACCGCCGAGCGACCGCCGCCGTAGTTGTCGGAGTCGACGGAGGGAAGCGTCTCGCGCTCCGAGCGGGGGCCGCTGATGACGGCCGGGATCTCCAGTTGCGACAGCAGATCCGGGAGCGGGTCGTCCGCGTGGACGGAGACCAGGAGGACACCGTCGACGCGGTGCGCGGCCAGGTACTGCGCGAGGCGCCGGCGCTCGCGGTCGTTGCCCGCGAAGATCAGCAGGAGCTGCATCTCCGTGTCGGACAGCTGCGCTCCGACACCCTTGAGGATGTCGGAGAAGTACGGCTCCGAGAAGAAGCGGGTCTCCGGCTCGGGCACGACCATCGCGATCGCGTCGGTGCGGTTCGCCGCGAGCGCGCGGGCCGCCGTGTTCGGGACGTAGCCCAGCTCCGCGACGGCCGCCTCGACGGCCGCGCGGGTCGCGTCGCTCACCCGGGGAGAGCCGTTGATCACCCGGGACACCGTCCCCCGGCCCACTCCGGCCCGTGCGGCCACCTCTTCCAACGTGGGCCGCCCACCGCTCCGGCCCCGTGCCCCGTGGCCTGCCACCATGGTCGCCTCCCGTCAGTAGCGCGCTGGCGTGGAATCTAACAGTCCTGATCCTTGTACGACGTCCGGGAACTGCTCAGCCGGGTTGCGGCGCCGTCGGCGACACCGGCCCCGCCGCCGCTCGGCGCCCCCGTCCGGGACGAGCCGCCGACGATCGGCCGGCCACGGGCCGACCACCGGTTACACGAGTCCAACAGTGCCCCCGGCCCGGAAGCCGACGTTCCGGGGGCGCTCCAATGGAGTTCCGGTGTCGCCGGACCGTCCGCCCGTACCGGCCCGAACGCCCCACACCCGGACCGTTCGCACCGGTCTGCGAACCCCCGCGCGGGCCTGTCCGGCCGATTTCGGGCATACCCGGCCACCGGCACCGGGTTAGTTAACAGCCCGATAACCGAAGACATCTCTCCGCGCTCGCTCCCTTGACACCCCCGCACGAACCGACGACCCTTCAACACATCACTCGTGGGAGCGCTCCCACAGTACCTGGCACTTACACATCCCGCACGTTCCCCGCCCGAGCCGCAGCATGTAACTAACGGGCCCAACAACGCCGTTGGCCGGGGGGTCGGCACGTCAGGGCATCAGGAGGACGCAATGCGAGCACGTACCCTCCCGCACTCCCGGCTCCAGTCGGGCGGGGGCACCCGAATCGCCCGCCGGACGCGCAAGACGGTGGTCATCGCGGCCGTCGCCGCGCTGGGCGCCGGGCTGCTGGCCGGCTGCGCCGACGACGGCAAGGACGAGGACGGTTCGTCGTCGGACGGCGGCGGCGGTGGCAAGACCAAGATCACCCTGGGTCTCTTCGGCACCGCGGGCTTCGAGGAGTCCGGTCTGTACAAGGAGTACGAGAAGCTCCACCCGGACGTCGACATCCAGCAGACCGTCGTGGAGCGGAACGAGAACTACTACCCCGCGCTCCTCAACCACCTGACCACCGGCAGCGGCCTCCAGGACATCCAGATGGTCGAGGTCGGCAACATCGCCGAGATCGTCGGGACCCAGTCCGACAAGCTGCTCGACCTGTCGAAGTACGGCAAGGAGAGCGACTACCTGCCCTGGAAGTGGAATCAGGGCACCACCTCCGGCGGCCAGACCATCGCCCTCGGCACCGATGTCGGCCCGATGGCCATCTGCTACCGCAAGGACCTCTTCGAGGCCGCCGGCCTGCCCAGCGACCGCGAGGAAGTCGGCAAGCTGTGGACCGGCAGCTGGGACAAGTTCGTCGACGCCGGCAACCAGTACAAGAAGAAGGCGCCCAAGGGCACCACCTTCCTGGACTCCCCCGGCGGCCTGCTGCAGGCGATCCTCAGCAGTGAGAAGGACCGCTTCTACGACGCCTCGGGCGAGGTCATCTACAAGACGAACCCGGCCGTGAAGTCCGCGTTCGACCTGACGGCGAAGGCCGCCAAGGACGGGCTGGTCGGCAACCAGACGCAGTTCCAGCCGGCCTGGGACACCACGATCGCCAACAGCAAGTTCGCCGCGATGTCCTGCCCGCCGTGGATGCTCGGCTACATCAAGGGCAAGTCGAAGCCCGAGGCGGCCGGCAAGTGGGACATCGCGCAGGCGCCGAAGTCCGGCAACTGGGGCGGTTCCTTCCTCTCCGTGCCGAAGAACGGCAAGAACGCCGAGGAGGCCGCGAAGCTGGCCGCATGGTTGACCGCGCCCGAGCAGCAGGCGAAGCTCTTCGCCGTACAGGGCAGCTTCCCCAGCACCCCGGCCGCCTACGATTCGGCCGCGGTGAAGGACGCGAAGAACGACATGACCGGTGACGCGCCGATCGGCACGATCTTCGCCGAAGCCGCCAAGAACATCCCGGTCCAGACGATCGGCCCGAAGGACCAGATCATCCAGCAGGGCCTGACCGACAACGGCGTGATCCTGGTGACCCAGGGCAAGTCGGCCTCGGAGGCCTGGAAGAACGCCGTCAAGACCATCGACAACGCACTGGACAAGTGACCGGTATGCCCACACGGCCCGACACCGCCGCGCCCCCCGTGAAGGGGGGCGCGGCCCCGGCCCGCCCACCCGCGGAGGCCGCGACCGAGGAACGACGCCGGGCCCGGCTGTCCCGCCGCTGGCAGCGGGACATGCGCTGGAGCCCGTACGCCTTCGTCTCCCCCTTCTTCCTGCTGTTCGTCGCGTTCGGCCTGTTCCCGCTGCTCTACACCGGCTGGGCCTCGCTGCACACCGTGGAACTGACCGCCCCCACCGACATGAGCTGGGCGGGGCTGCGCAACTACACACGGATCTTCGACGACGAGTTCTTCTGGAACGCGGCGAAGAACACGCTGATCATCGGGATCATCTCGACCGCCCCGCAGCTGATGATGGCGCTGGGCATCGCCCACCTCCTCAACTACAAGCTCCGCGGCTCGACCTTCTACCGGGTCGTGATGCTCGCCCCGTACGCCACCTCGATCGCCGCGGCCACTCTGGTGTTCGTGCTGTTGTTCGGCCGTGACTACGGAATGATCAACTGGTTCCTGGAGCTGCTCGGTTTCGACCACATCGACTGGCAGAACGGCACGTGGTATTCGAAGATCGCCGTGTCGACCATCGTCATCTGGCGCTGGACCGGCTACAACGCGCTGATCTACCTCGCCGCGATGCAGGCGATCCCGCAGGACCTGTACGAGTCGGCGGCCCTCGACGGTGCGAGCCGCTGGAAGCAGTTCATCCATGTGACGCTGCCGTCGCTGCGCCCGACGATCCTGTTCACCGTGGTCGTCTCGACCATCGGCGCCTCGCAGCTGTTCGCCGAGCCCCTGCTGTTCGACGCCAACAAGGGCGCGTCCGGCGGCTCCCAGCACCAGTTCCAGACGCTCGGCCTGTACCTGTACGAGCAGGGCTGGGTGAACCAGCACCTGGGCCGCGCCTCGGCGATCGCCTGGACCATGTTCCTGATCCTCATCGTGGTCGGAATCATCAACTACGTCATCTCGCGCCGGCTGCGCGCCAGTAGTTAGGAGACCGGCCGTGACGACGACAATCACCAAACCCCCGGCCGACGCGGTCCCCGAGCCGCCGAAGAACGGGCGGCGCGTGCGCCGGCCCAAGGCGGCCCGCGCGGGCGGCCAGCACCACGCCGGGCCCGTCGCCTACATCATTCTCATCGCGTTCACCCTGATCTCATTGTTCCCGCTGTTCTGGACGGCGGTCGCCGCCTCCCGGGACAACGCGCGGCTGGCGGACACCCCGCCGCCGTTCTGGTTCGGCGCGAACCTCTTCGACAAGCTCGAAGTGGCCTGGAGCGACGCCAATCTGGGCGAGGCATTCCTCAACACGACGCTCGTGGCGGGCATTTCGTCACTGACCATCGTCTTCCTGTCGACGATCGCCGGGTTCGCCTTCGCCAAGCTGCGCTTCAAGGGCCGGGGCGCCATGATGCTGATCGTGATCGGCACGATGATGGTGCCGCCGCAGCTGCAGGTGATCCCGCTCTACATGATGGTCGCCAAGCTCGACTGGACCGACCAGCTCCAGGCGGTGATCCTGCCCTCGCTGGTCAGCGCGTTCGGTGTGTTCTTCATGCGGCAGTACCTGCTCCAGGCCCTGCCGGACGAGATCATCGAGGCGGCCCGCGTCGACGGCGCGAGCAGCTGGCGGGTGATCTGGCACGTGGTGTTCCCGGCCGCGCGGCCCGCGATGGCCGTCCTGGGCATGCTGATGTTCGTGCAGACCTGGAACGACTTCCTGTGGCCGTTCCTGGTCCTGACCCAGCTGGGCAACCCGACCGTGCAGGTCGCGGTGGCCGGCCTGGGCCGCGGCTACACCCCCGACCAGGCCCTGATCATGGCGGGCGCGCTGCTCAGCACGCTACCGCTGCTCCTGGTCTTCGCGATCTTCGGCAAGCAGATCGTGGGGGGCATCATGCAGGGCGCGGTGAAGGGCTGAGGCCCGGGTTCGCCCGCGTACGTCTTGTCACCGGGGGTCGGGTCACCGCCGCCTCGACCCCCGCTCTTCGCCTCCGTTCGCGCTTTCGCCTTCGCGCGTGCACCACTCCCCCCACCCACCTCCGTCGGTCTACACGACCACCAATGGGAGCGCTTCCATGCCTGAACCCGTGAATCCGGCCACCCCGGTGACCTTTCCTCCAGCCTTCCTCTGGGGCGCGGCCACCTCCGCCTACCAGATCGAGGGAGCGGTGCGGGAGGACGGTCGTACGCCCTCCATCTGGGACACCTTCAGTCACACGCCGGGCAAGACCGCCGGCGGCGAGACCGGTGACATCGCTGTCGACCACTACCACCGCTACCGCGACGACGTGGCGATGATGGCGGACCTGGGCCTCAACTCGTACCGCTTCTCGATCTCCTGGTCGCGGGTGCAGCCCACGGGCCGGGGTCCCGCGATCCAGCGCGGCCTCGACTTCTACCGCCGTCTGGTCGACGAACTGCTCGACAAGGGCATCAAGCCGGCCGTCACCCTCTACCACTGGGACCTCCCGCAGGAGCTGGAGGACGCGGGCGGCTGGCCCGAGCGGGACATCGTGCACCGCTTCGCCGAGTACGCGCGGATCGTGGGCGAGGCCCTCGGCGACCGGGTCGAGCAGTGGATCACCCTCAACGAGCCGTGGTGCACGGCGTTCCTCGGCTACGCCTCCGGGGTGCACGCGCCGGGCCGTACGGACCCGGTGGCGTCGCTGCGCGCGGCCCACCACCTGAACCTGGCGCACGGGCTCGGCGTCTCGGCGCTGCGTTCGGCGATGCCCGCCCGCAACTCGATCGCGGTGAGCCTCAACTCCTCGGTGGTACGGCCGATCACCAGCGCCCCCGAGGACGTGGCCGCGGCCCGCAAGATCGACGACCTGGCCAACGGCGTCTTCCACGGGCCGATGCTGCACGGGGCGTACCCGGAGAGCCTGTTCGCCGCCACCGCGTCGCTGACGGACTGGTCGTTCGTGCAGGACGGTGATGTGGCGGCCGCCAACCAGCCGCTGGACGCGCTGGGGTTGAACTACTACACGCCGACGCTGGTGGGCGCGGCGGACCCCGACGCCGTCGGGCCCCGCGCGGACGGCCACGGGGCGAGCAACCACTCGCCGTGGCCGGGCGCGGACGACGTCCTGTTCCACCAGACCCCGGGCGAGCGTACGGAGATGGGCTGGACCATCGACCCGACGGGCCTGCACGAGCTGATCATGCGCTACTCGCGGGAGGCGCCGGGTCTGCCGATGTACGTCACGGAGAACGGCGCCGCGTACGACGACAAGATCGACTCGGACGGCCGCGTCCACGACCCCGAGCGCATCGCCTACCTGCACGGCCACCTGCGGGCGGTCCGGCGCGCGATCGCCGAGGGGGCGGACGTGCGCGGGTACTACCTGTGGTCCCTGATGGACAACTTCGAGTGGGCGTACGGGTACGGCAAGCGCTTCGGCGCGGTGTACGTCGACTACGCGACCCTGACGCGCACCCCGAAGTCGAGCGCGTACTGGTACGCGCAGGCGGCGAAGACGGGCGCGCTGCCGCCGCTGGTGACGACACCGGCGTAACGGCCACAGGGCCGGGGGCTGGGGAGCCCCCTGGGGGGAACGGGGGACCGGGGCGCGGCGCACATAGGGGAAGCGCCGCGCCCCGGAGGGGTGGTCAGAGCCGCCGGTAGGCGTCCGCGCAGGTCGGCGAAGGCGTGCTCGCACAGGGCGGTGCCGACGCGGGGCCGGCCCTCCAGGCGACGTAGCCGGCGATGACGCCGTCGGCCTCGGCGACCGCCACGTACGTGTCCTGGGCCGGATCGTGGAGAGTGGGGACCCCGACCGAAAGGACGTGCCCGTGACACTGCTGGTCGCCGCCGTCATCGTCCACGACCGGGCCGCGGGCCGGGTCCTCCTCCTCCAGCGGGGCGAGCACGCCAGATTCGCCCGGGGAAGGTGGGATCTGCCCGTCGGGAAGAGCGAACCCGGGGAGCCCGTCACCGGGACCGCCGTGCGGGAGCTGTACGAGGAGACCGGGCTGACCGTGAAGCCGGAGGCGCTGGAGGTCACGCACCTCATCCACGCGGCCCGCGGCGTCGATGCACCGGACGGCTATCTCACCGTCGTGTTCGTCGCCCACGAGTGGACGGGCGAGCCCGAGAACCGGGAACCGCACAAGCACGCCCAGGTCCGCTGGTTCGCCACCGACTCCCTGCCCGACGACTTCGTGGAGGGCAACTCCGGCGCGTTGCGCGGCTACCTGGCCGACGGTCCCCGGATGTCCCTGTACGGCTGGGCGTGACGTCGGGACGTCGCCGCGGCGGCTCGTCGCGCCCTCGGAACGCCGCAGGGCCGCGCCCCCGAAGGAGCGCGGCCCTGTCCGGTCATGAGCGGGTCAGCGGGGTTCGCGGACGACCGCCACGTCCCCGGCCGGTACCAGCACCGTCGCCGGGGCGTCGGTCGTGGTGACGGGCTTGCCCGTCAGCAGCTCGACGGACCCGGCGGCGACCTCGACCTCGGCGTCGTCGTCGCCGTGGTTGATCAGGAAGAGGTAGTCCGCCTCCGGGCCCCGGCGCAGGGCCGCCTCGACGTGTGCGGGGGTCGGGCGCACCGAGGTCACGCCCGCCTCCTCGCGGACGCGGTCCAGGAGGGCGGCGAGGGTCGTCGGGTCCGGGCGGGTGGCGACGTACCAGGCGGTGCCCGCGCCGTGGGTGTGGCGGGTGACCGCCGGGACGCCGGTCAGGGGGCCGGAGGTGTACGAGGTCACCGCCTCCGCGCCCGCCAGGGCGACCCGCTCCGACCACAGTCCGGCCGTACCGCCGTCGCTCAGGCCCACCGACTCGCCCGGCAGCAGCGGGAACAGCTCGTCCGTGCGCACGCCCAGCGCCTCGCGGAACGCACCCGGGTAACCGCCCAGCCGGACGTGGCAGTTCTCGTCGACCGCGCCGCTGTGGAAGCCGACGGCGAGCGTGCCGCCGGTCTCGGCGAAGCCGGTGAGGTTCGCCGCGCCCGCGTCGTCCACCAGGTACAGGCTCGGCGCCAGCACCAGTTTGTACGCGGACAGGTCCGCGTCGGGGCGGACGAAGTCCACGGCCACGCCGCCCCGCCACAGCGGCTCGTACCAGGCGCGGACCAGGTCCTGGAAGCGGAGTTCGCCGCTCGGCTGGGAGGGGAGTTCCACCGCCCACCAGGCGCTCCAGTCCCAGGCGATCGCCACCTCGGCGACGCCCGTGCTGCCCCGCACCTCCGCCAACGAGCCCAGATCCGCGCCCAGTCGCACCACGTCCCGCCAGATCTGGCTGTCGGTGCCCGCGTGCGGGAGCATCGCCGAGTGCCACTGCTCGGCGCCGGCCTTGGCCGCCCGCCACTGGAAGTAGGCGATGCCGTCGGCGCCCCGGGCCACGTGGGACAGGGCGTTGCGGCGCAGCTCGCCCGCCGTCTTGGCCCGGTTGACCGGCTGCCAGTTGACCGCGCCGGTGGAGTGCTCCATCAGCAGCCACGGACTGCCGCCGGCCAGCGAGCGCACCAGGTCGCCGCTGATCGCGATGTCGATCTCGGACTCGGGGTCGGTGGACTGGAGGTAGTGGTCGTTGGAGACGATGTCCAACTCCGGTGCCCAGCGCCAGTAGTCCAGCTTGTCGAAGTTGAACATCACCATGAAGTTGGTGGTGGCGGGGGTGGTGGGGGCCGCCTCCAGCAGCACCTCGCGCTCCGCCTTGCACAGCGAGAGCAGCGCGTCGCTGCAGAAGCGGCGCCAGTCCAGCTGGTGGGTGGGGTTCGGGACCGCGCCCGTCGGGCGGGGCGGGATGATCTCGTCCCAGTCGTAGTACCACTGGCTCCAGAACGTCGTGCCCCAGGCGTGGTTGAGCGCCGCCAGGTCGTCGTCGTACTTCTCGCGCAGCCAGACCCGGAAGGCCGCCGCGCTCGTGTCGCAGTGGCACTCGCCGTTGTGGCAGCCGTACTCGTTGTGGACGTGCCACATGACGACGGCCGGGTGGTCGGCGTACCGCTCGCCCAGCACGCGGGCGATCCGCAGGGCGGCCTCGCGGTAGGCGGGGCTGGACGGGCAGAAGGTCTGGCGGCTGCCGTACGAGAGGGCACGGCCGTCCCCGTCGACCGGCAGGGCGTCCGGGTGCTTGACGAAGAACCAGGCCGGCGGGGCCGCCGTCGGGGTCGCCAGGTCGGCGGCGATGCCGTTCTCGTGCAGGAGGGCGAGGATCTTGTCCAGGCGGGAGAAGTCGTACTCGCCCTCGCGCGGCTCCAGCAGCGCCCACGAGAAGATGTTGACGCTGACCATGTTCACGCCCGCCTCGCGCATGAGGCGTACGTCCTCGGCCCACACCTCCTCGGGCCACTGCTCGGGGTTGTAGTCCCCGCCGT
The DNA here is from genome assembly GCF_000383595.1 of Streptomyces bottropensis ATCC 25435. Lineage (NCBI taxonomy): Bacteria > Bacillati > Actinomycetota > Actinomycetes > Kitasatosporales > Streptomycetaceae > Streptomyces > Streptomyces bottropensis. The sequence goes on from NZ_KB911581.1 coordinate 7,684,001, forward strand.
AGGCGATGCCGGGGACGTTCAGTTCGCGCTTCATTCGGAGGCCTCCGGGCCCTTCGTCAGCAGTCGGCGGGTCGTTTCCACGCCCCAGGTGTCCAGGGAGAGCAGGCGGTCGCTGGAGGCCATCAGGCCGCCCGCGGGAGCGGTCAGCCCTTGTTGGCGCCGAGGGTCAGTCCGCTGACGAACTGCCGCTGGAGCGCGAAGTACACGATCAGGGTGGGGATCGCGGTGAGCAGGGCGCCGGCGGCGACCAGGTTGGGGTCGGTGAAGTACTGGCCGGAGAGGTTGTTCAGGGCCGAGGTGATCGGCATGTTCTCGCCGGTGGAGATCAGTACGAGCGCCCAGAAGAAGTCGTTGTAGATCCAGATGGAGAGCAGGGTCGCCAGGGCGGCCATCGCGGGCTTGCACAGCGGCAGCACGATCTGCCAGTACAGGCGCCACACGGACGCGCCGTCGACGAGGGCCGCCTCGGTCAGCTCGTGGGGCAGGGAGCGCATGTAGTTGCTGAGGACGAAGGCGCAGAACCCGGACTGGAAGGCCACGTGGATGAGGACGAGGCCGAGCGCGGAGTCGTACAGCTTGCCGGACATGGTGATGCCGGGCAGGTCGATGAGCAGGTACATGCGGTACAGCGGGGTGATGATGACCTGCTGGGGGAGCAGGTTGCCGGCCGTGAAGACCAGGAGCAGGAAGAGGTTGACGCGGAAGTCGAAGCGGCTGACGTAGAAGGCGACCATCGAGGACAGGAACAGCGTCAGCAGCACCGCGGGGACGGCGATGATCAGGGTGTTCACGAAGTAGTGCGTCATGTCCGACTGGGTGAACGCGTTCGTGAAGTTCTCGATGTTCAGGCTGTCGGGCCACGAGACGTAGCCCTTCTCGGATGTCTCGCCGTAGGGGCGCAGGGCCGCGTACAGGGCCCACAGCAGGGGTCCCAGCCACGCCAGTGACATGCCGACGAGGAAGACGTGCAGCAGGATCCGGGCGGGGCGCAGGGGTGTGCGCTCCTTGGGAGCGACGGCCGCGGCGGTGGTGTCGACGGTGGTGCTCACGCTTGCCGCTCCTTCCGGAAGGTCGCGATCAGATACGGGATGATCACGGCGAGGGAGATCACCAGGAGGACGACGGCGATCGCCGATCCGTATCCGATACGGCTGGACTCTCCGATGATGTTGTTGGTGACGAGGATGGAGAGCAGTTCCGTGCCCTCGGCGCCCTTGTTGAAGACGAAGACCAGGTCGAAGGCGCGCAGGGCCTCGATGATGGTGACGACCAGGACGACGGTGTTGGTGGGGCGCAGGGTGGGGAAGATGACGTTCTTGAACGTCTGCCACTCGTTCGCGCCGTCCAGCGCGGAGGCCTCGCGCAGGGACGGGTCGACGCCCTTGAGGCCGGCCAGGTACAGGATCATCATGTAGCCGGTGTGGCGCCAGGACGCGGCGATGAGGATGGCCCAGAGGTTGAGGTCCGGGTCGCCGATCCAGTCGATGTAGTGGCCCGGCTCGTTGGCGCCGATGAGGCTGTTGATCAGGCCCGTGTCGGGGTTGTAGATCAGCTGCCAGACGAAGCCGATGACGGCCAGCGACATCACGACGGGCAGGAAGAACGCCGTCTGGTAGACGCGGCTGAAGCGGATGTTCTTGTCCAGCTGGACGGCCAGGAACAGGCCCAGCGGCGTCGGGATCAGGATGAGGACGACGAACCAGATGATGTTGTGCTCGACGGCGGGCCAGAACTGCGGGTTGTTGGTGAACAGTTCCTGGAAGTTGTGCAGCCCGACCCACTTGATGGAGTCGAAGCCGATGCCGTCCCAGGTGGTGAAGGCCAGCAGGATCGACGCGAAGGCCGTCACCCAGACCAGGGCGACGTGCAGGAACGTCGGCAGACCGGCCATCAGGCCCAGCGTCAGGCGGTCCCGACGGGTCAGCAGCCGCCGATGCCCCTGGGGCACCTTGGCGGCCTTCCCGTTCTGTGCGGTTTTTGCGGCAGGGCCGGAGCCCGGAGGCGGCGTGGCCGCCTCCGGGCTCTCGGTGGGGGTGGTCGTCATGTCAGGAGGTCATCCAGTCGTGAGGACGGTCGATCGTCAGGACGGTCGTCAGGACGCGAAGATCGTCTTCTTCTGGCGCTCGATGGACGAGAGCAGGCTGTCGACGCCCTTGGGGTCGCGGATGAACTTCTGCAGCGCCGGCTGCATCACCGTGGAGGTGAAGTCCGGGCGGCTGTCGCGGTCCATGAACTGGGTGAGGCTCTTGGCGCCCGAGATCATCTCGTACGCCTTCTTCTGCAGCGGCGAGTACGAGGAGGTGTCCGCCTTGGTGGAGGCGGCGACCACGTTCGGGTCGGCCTTGAGGTAGATCTGCTCGGCCTCGGGGGTGCCGAGGAACTCCATGAGCTTGGCCGCGCCGGACTTGTTCTTCGGGGCCTTGCTCATCATGTAGCCGTCGGTGGGCGCCTCGACGGTGTCCTGGCCGTACGCCGGGTCTATCTCCGGGAAGGCGAAGAAGTCCAGGTCCTCCAGGTCGGCCTTGTTGGTGAACTGCTGGCCCACGAAGGTGCCCAGCAGGTACATGCCCGCCTTCTTCGACACCAGGGTCTGCGCGGCGTCCTGCCAGGTACGGCCGACGGCGCCCTCCTGGTGGTACGGCAGCAGCTCGCTCCAGTGGTCGAAGACCTTGCGGACCTTGGCGTCGGTCCAGGACGCCTTGCCCGCCATCAGCTCGACGTGGAAGTCGTAGCCGTTGGTGCGGAAGTTGAGCTGGTCGAACGTGCCCATCGCCGGCCACGCGTCCTTGTCGCCGAAGGCGATCGGGACGAGCTTGTCCTTCTGCATCTGCTTGCACAGGGCGATCAGCTGGTCCCACGTGGTGGGAACCTCGTAGCCCTTCTCCTGGAAGACGCTCTTGCGGTAGAAGAGCGCCCAGGGGTAGGTGTACAGCGGCACGAAGTAGTACTTGCCGTCCGCCCCCTTGCTGAGCTTCTTCATCGCGTCGGGGAAGTTGCCGCCGATCTTGTCCCACACGTCGTCGATCGGGCTGGCGAGGCCCTTGGCCGCGAAGAACTGCATGCGGTAGCCCGCGAACCAGTGGAACACGTCGTCCGGGGTGCCCTGGAGGTAGGAGTTGATCTGCTCCTGGAACGTGTTGTGGTCCTTGGTGTTCACGTCGACCGTGATCCCGGACTGCTTCTTGAACGCCGCGTAGATCTCGGCGAACGCCTTCTTCGGCACCGCGTCCGACGCGTTGGAGCCGAGCGAGACGGTCTTCGAGTCACCGGCCGAACTGCCACTGCCGCCACAGGCGCTGAGCAGGGGGACTCCAGCGCCGAGCGCCACCGCCCCGCCGACGCCGCGCAGCACAGTGCGGCGGCTCGGGCCGGGGACGGAGAGACCGGAAGGTGTGAGGTGCATGTACGGCTCCCTGGGGACAGGTCGTTCGGTCTCAATGGCCCTCGCCGGTGACTGATCGAAAACAATCAGAAACCAACTCGACCGAACATCGGTGGCCGCCATAACAGCTCTATGTCATGTCATGCGTCAAGACTTCTTGTCCCCCTTTGTTGAAACGTAATCCCTGGATGTCGAAACGTGACCGACACATACGTGACCCGCGTCACACCTGGACGACGTCGCGTCCATGGGGCACGTGATCGCGCAAGATCGCCCACCCAGGTCAGCCACCGCCGTCCCCCACCCGCGCGGAGGCCGTTCCGAAGTGTTTGCGTCGGCGCATCGGCACTCCCCGGCGTCCCCTGCGCGCCGGCGCCCCGCCGCCGCCCGCCGCCCCGCCCCCGTCGAGCTGGATCCGGATCCGCACCTCGGTGCCGCCCAGCACCGACGACCCGAGGCGGACGTCACCCCCGGTCGACTCGGCGAGCCCGCGCACGATGTCCAGGCCGAGCCCGGTCGAGCCGTCGCTGCCGGAGCCCCGCCCACGGGCCATCGCGGCCTCGGGATCGGCGATGCCCGGCCCCGCGTCGGAGACCAGGACGATCACCGCGTCCCCGCCGTCGTGCACGTCCACCGCGAAGGCCGTGCCCTGGTCCGTGTGCCTGAAGACGTTGCCGAGGAGGGCGTCCAGCGCGGCGGCCAGGTCGGCCCGCGCGACGGGTGTGCGGACGGGCCGCTCGGCCCCGGCCACCCGCCACGTGCGGCCCTCGTCCTCCGCGAGCGCCGACCAGAACGCCATCCGCTCCCGGACCACCTCGGCCGCGTCGCACCCGGCGCCGGGCCCCGCCACCGCCGTCCGGGGCTTGGCCTCCCGCGCCGTACGGATGATCGTGTCGACCTCCCGCTCCAGCTGCTCGACCGCCGCCCGCGTCTGCGCGGCGGCCGGCCCGTCGCCGAGCGAGGCCGCGTTGAGCCGCAGCACGGTCAGCGGTGTGCGCAGCCGGTGCGACAGATCCGCCGCCAACTCTCGTTCGTTCGCGAGCAGTTGCACCACCTGGTCGGCCATCGCGTTGAAGGCCGCCGCCGCCAGGCGCAGCTCCTTCGGTCCCTTCTCCGGAACCCGCGCGCCCAACTGCCCCTCCCCCAGTTCGCGCGCGCTCTCCACCAGCCGCCGCGCGGGCCGGACCATACGCACCCCGAGCCGGTCGGCCACCGCCACCGAGCCGACGATCAGCAGGGCACCCACCCCGGCGAGCACCGCCCACGCCGTGGCGAGCCCCCGGCTCACCTCCGACGCGGGCACGTACACCTCCACCACCGCTATCGCGCCGGAGCCGATCGCGGTCGGCTGGAGCAGCGTGGACCCGCCGGGTACGCGCGTGGTGGAGGCCCGGCCCAGCTTCCGGACCGTCGCGATGTCCCGGTCGGACGCCCGCTGCCGGCCCAGGTCGAGCGCGGCGGTCTCCGTGCCGTCCGCCGGCAGGTGCACCGCCATCCCGTCGTCCGAGCCGGCCGAGGCGACGACCCGCTCCAGCTGCTCCCGGTCGGTGGTGATGGAGAGCGCCGGGGCGATCGCGGCCGCCTCCCGCTCGGCGTGGGAGAAGGCCCGGTCCCGTGCCATCTCCTTGACGACCAGCCCGAGCGGCACCGCGAAGGCCACCACGACCATCGCCGTCACCGCCAGGCACACCTTGACCAGGGCCCACCTCATGGCCCCGCTCCCGCCCCCGGCGGCTCCAGCTTCACACCGACCCCGCGCAGCGTGTGCAGATAGCGCGGCTTGGCCGCCGTCTCCCCCAACTTCCGCCGCAGCCACGACAGATGCACGTCGATGGTCTGGTCGTCCCCGTACGACTGCTGCCACACCTCGGCCAGCAGCTCCCTGCGCGCGACGACCACACCGGGCCGCCCGGCCAGGAACGCGAGCAGGTCGAACTCGCGCCGGGTGAGATCGAGTCGTACGCCGTCCAGCTCGGCCTGACGGCGCAGCGGGTCGATCGCGAGGCCGCCGACCCGGATGACCGTGGAAGGGGGCCCCGCACCGGCGAAGGCGCGGGAGCGGCGCAGTACGGCGGCCATCCGGGCGGACAGGTGCTCGACCGAGAACGGCTTGGTCAGGTAGTCGTCCGCGCCCGCGTTCAACAGGCGGACGATCTCCGCCTCGTCGTCCCTCGCCGTCGCGATGATCACCGGGACGTCCGTGATGCCGCGCAGCATCTTCAGCGCCTCGGAGCCGTCGAGGTCCGGCAGCCCGAGGTCGAGGACGACCACGTCGAAACGGACGTGCGCGACCTCGCGCAGCGCCTCCAGGGCCGTACCGACGCTGCGCACGGTGTGCGCGGCGTCCGTCAGATGCCTGATCAGCGCCGAGCGTACGAACGGGTCGTCCTCGACCACGAGCACACTTGCCATGCGCCGCACCGTACGCCATGCGCGGGAGCCCGGTCGGGGCCTGTGGACAACTCACGCGGGGGCCCCGCGCGCAGGCCCGTGAACGGACCGGTGGCCCCCCCGCCCCACGACACCACCGGGACATGTGGGGCAGGATGGCCGCGATGCGCAGAGGACTCCTACACGTACTGGCCTGGCTGCTCGCCACGGGCGCGGCGGTCACGGTGACGTGGTGGGGCGTCCACACGGTGATGGCCGGCACGGCCTACGACCCGCCGCGCGCCCTGCCCATCACGGCCGCCGACGCACGGGCCGAGGCAGCCCCGACGCCGGTCACCGCGGCGCCCCTGCCGGAGCCGTCGCAGAGCGCCGAGGCACCGGCGAGGCGCGACGCGGACGAGCCGTCCCCCACCCCCTCGAAGCCGCCGAGGTCCACGGAGCCCGGCCCCGGTCCGAGCACCGGCGCCCCGGCCGACCAGGGCGAGATCAAGGCGTACGACACCGAGGGCGGCCGGGTCGTCCTCTCGCTCGGCGAGCAGTACGCGACCCTCGTGTCGGCGACACCCGGCTCGGGCTGGTCGATGCAGGTGTGGAAGACGGAGACCTGGATCCGGGTCGACTTCGCCGCCGGCGCGGACCGGGTGTCGGTGTTCTGCACCTGGCACGACAGCGCGCCCCGGGTGGACGTGCAGAACTTCTGAGGATGAGCGGCCCTCCCGCGAGCCGGCGCGTCCCACGGGCCGACGCGTCCACGGGTCGGCCCGTCCCCCGAAGCGGCGCCTTCAGGCCCGTTACTTCTGGAAATCGGGGAACCTCAGCGGAACGCCGACGACGGCGGCGCGGGTGAGGCCACCGCGCCCGCGTCCGTCACCGGCTGGGCGCCGCCGGTGAAGTCGGTGAGCGTCCTGCCGTGTTCGACCCGGCCGGGGTGCGGGTCGGAGGCGGCGCGGCGGGTCAGTTCGGCGACGGGCAGGGGCAGGCCGGAGGCGACGAGCACCGCGTTGCCGAACCGTCTGCCCCGCAGCACGGTGGGGTCGGCGAACAGCGCCAGTTCCGGGAAGACGACGGCGGCGGTGGCGATCTGGCCGCGCAGATGGGCCAGCGGCGGGCCGTCGGCGAGGTTGGCGGCGTAGTACCCGTCGGGCTTCACCACCCGCCGCACCTCCGTGAGGAACTCCGTCGACGTCAGATGCGCCGGAGTGCGCGCCGCGCTGAACACATCCGCTATGACCAGGTCCGCCCATCCGTCGGGCACCTTCGCGAGCCCCTCGCGCGCGTCCGTGGACCGCACCCGTACGCGCGCGTTGGGGTCCAGGGGCAGTTCGCGCCGGACCAGTCGGACGAGGGCCGCGTCCCGCTCGACGACCTGCTGGGTGGAGCGGGGGCGCGTGGCGGCGACGTACCGGGCGAGGGTGAAGGCGCCTCCGCCGAGGTGCACGGCGTGCACGGGCCGCCCGGCCGGGGCGACGAGATCGATGACGTGCCCGATCCGGCGCTGGTACTCGAACGACAGATACGCGGGATCGTCGAGATCGACGTGCGACTGCGGCGCCCCGTCGACGAGCAACGTCCACGCCCGGGGCCGGTCCGGGTCCGGCAGCAGCTCGGCGAGCCCCCCGTCGACCTCCTCGACGACCGCGTCGGCCCCCCGCCCACGCCGTCCCTGCCCCTGCCCCTTCTTCGACCTGCCCATGAACTCATTATCGGGCGTGGGGCACCCTGGGCGCGCCGGCCGCCGGGAGCGCCCCGACAGGGGCGCGGGGAACTGCGCGACGAGCCGCGACGCGCCCGCACCAGCACCAGCACCAGCACCAGCACCAGCACCCGTCTACGAGCAGAACCCCGACGGCGACCGGCCCTCACCTCACCGGCAGTTGTCAGCCGCCTCGATCAACCGCGCCGCCTCGCCCAGCGCGGCGCGCAGCACCGCCGGATCCGTCGCGAGGTCCGCCTCCCCCGGCGGCAACAGCCAGTCCGCCCCGTCCGCGGGGACCAGGACCGCCCCGCGCCCGTCGCTCTGCGTGCACGTGCTCCCCGGTACGTCCCACGCGTCGGCCGTACCGGGCGGCACCAGGAACCCGAGGGTGTCGCAGGTGTCGTCGTGCAGTACGGGTCCGACCGCCATGACGGGCCCCACCACGTCGAGGGCGCCCCGGCGGAGGATGTCGACCGCCTCCAGTCCCTGCCGCGCGGGCACGGTCACCAGGTCGCACTCGGAACGGGGTTCGTGGTTCTTCATCCGGGCCTCCCACGCCTACCAGCCCCCTGCCCAACGCGCCGCCCTGTCAACGGCTACGGCGAAACTGCGCCGCAAAGGATGGCAGTTCATGGCATATCCAGGATGAGATATCCGGTTTGTAGCCAAACCTCGCGTGGGGGCCTCGATCGGGCGGGTACGTTCTTGCCCCGCCGGACACAGCGGAACCAACCGTGCAGCACGCACACAAGTCCTACTGAATCCGGCATGGTTCGACGGTTCGCGAGAGAGGGCCCGGCCATGACGTCGTCATCGGTGACCTCGTCCCAGTTCCCCCGGCCACAGCGGCCGAACCTCGCCTTCAGAGGGCTGCGCGGGCAGCGTTCGCCGGGCGAGTTCGCCTCGGTGGTGCGGCGGGCCGCGCTGGAGATCGGCGAGCGGGTGAGCTGTGACGCTCGTTACGTCGGGCGGGTCGAGTCGGGTGAGATCCGCTGCCCCAACTACGCCTACGAACGGGTGTTCCTGCACATGTTCCCCGGCCGGACACTGACCGACCTGGGGTTCGCGCCCCGCGCGGAAGTACGCGGTCGGGGGGCGCGCGCCGCCGAGGAAGCGCCCTCCCCTCGCAACGAGAGCCGTTCCCACCCCGCACCCGGAGTGAGGGGTGAGACGGAAGGGACGTACGAGCCGTATGACACGCAAGAGATGTACGACATGCAGGACCCGCGGGGCGACACGGGCTATGTGCGCGGCCGGCGGGGCACGCAGCACACGTACCGGAACCACGAGGAGAGCGACGTGCAACGTCGCGCATTCATGACCGGGGGCAGCGCCGCGATGGCGGCCGCCTCGCTCGGCCCCTTCACCCTGGGGGGTGCGGCCTCGGCCGCCGACCGCCCCGTCCACCGGGCGGGCACGGGGGAGGCGGGGGCGCTCGAAGCCGCCGTGCGCAAGATCCGGCTGCTGGACGACCGGCACGGGGCCGACGGGCTGTACCGCAGGGCCTCGGCACCGCTGCGGGCGGCGTACGCGCTGCTCGACGCGGGCACCACCCGGCAGGCCACCGCCGACCGGCTGTACGCGGGGGCCGGGGAACTGGCCATCTCCGTGGGCTGGCTGGCCCACGACTCCGGGCGCTTCGACGACGCCCGCTCGCACTACGCGGAGGCGCTCGCGACGGCCCGGATGTCGGGGGACCCGGGTCTGGAAGCGCACGCGTTCTGCAACTCGGCGTTCCTCGCGCGCGACGCGGGCCGGCCGCGCGAGGCGGTACGGGCGGCGCAGGCCGCGCAGCGGGTCGCCCGGCCGCTCGGGTCCCCCCGGCTGATGTCCCTGCTGGCGCTGCGGGAGGCGGGCGGCTGGGCGGGGCTCGCCGACCGCACCGGGTGCGAGCAGGCGCTGGCCCGGGCGCACGCCCTGTACGGACGGGGGGCCGCCGAGGCCGACCCGGAGTGGATGAGCTTCTACGGGGAGGCCGAGCTGGAGGGCCTGGAGGCGCAGTGCTGGTCCACGCTGGGCGACTGGCCCCGGGCGGCCCGGCACGCGCGCCGGGCGGCCGGTCTGCAGAACCCGCACTTCACCCGGAACATCGCGCTCTACACGGCCGAACTGGCCGACGACCTCGCGCGCGGGGGCCGGCCCGACGAGGCCGCGGCGGCCGGCATGCGGGTCCTCGACCTCCTCGACGAGGTCCAGTCCTCCCGCGTCCAGCAGATGCTGGCGGGCACGGCCCGGGTGCTCCTGCCGCACCGCCGGGCCACGGGGGTGTCGGCGTTCCTGGAACGGCACGCCGGGGTCGCGCGGACGGCGTAGCGGGCCGTCCCGTGCCGCCCGGGGTCCGTCAGTGGCCCGCCAGGTGCCCGATGTCGTTCCAGGACTCGATCGCCGGGTCGCCGTAGGCCCAGCCGAGGACCGACAGGGACGTGGGGCTGAGGCGGATCCGGGCGGCGAAGGTGAGGTCGAGGCCCAGCCAGCGCGCGGCTATGGAGCGCAGGACGTGCCCGTGGGCGAAGACGAGGACGTCGCGTTCGGCGGAACGCGCCCACGCGACCACCTCGTCCGCGCGCGCGGAGAGCTGTTCGAGGGTCTCCCCCTCGGGAACACCGTCGCGCCACATGAGCCAGCCGGGCCGGAAGGTCTGGATCTCGGCGGGGGTCAGCCCCTCGTACGCCCCGTAGTCCACCTCCATCAGCGTGTCCCACTCGGTGGCGCGGTCGCCGAAGCCCGCCAGATCGCAGGTCTCACGCGCGCGGGAGAGGGGACTCGTCCTGACGTCGACACCGGGCAGCCCGTCCAGGGGTGCCCGGTGCAGGCGCTCCCCGAGGAGCTTGGCACCGCGCCGGCCCTCTTCGAGGAGCGGGATGTCCGTCCTGCCGGTGTGCTTCCCGAGCAGGGACCATTCCGTCTGTCCGTGTCGGGCCAGCAGGATGCGCGGTGCCATGAGCGACCTTTCGGGGGCCTTCTGCGAGAAGGAAGAATGGGGAGGCGGATGCGTCCATCATCGCTCACGCTGTCGGGGGGCAACCCGGGAGGCGATCTCTGCGTCTTGGACATCGTCTTGCACAAGGGCCACAGCCGAACCACATATGGATGAACACCGCACGCAGGTGACCACCGAGGCACGCAGATGGGGGAGACGTCGGATGCCGCAGACCGAGGCGACCGAGGCACCGGTTACCAGAAGGACCGGCGCACCGGTTACCGAGGAGGCGCCGACCGCGCGGCCCCGCTGGTGGACCGAGCTGCCGCTGATCCTGCTGGTGTACGGGGCGTACTCGGCCGGCCGGCTCCTCGCGCGCGGTGACACCGCCCACGCCGTCGACCACGGTCTGTCGATCCTGCGGATCGAGAAGGCCCTGTGGCTCAACGCCGAGCACCCGCTGAACCGCCTGTTCACCCGGGAGCCCTGGATCGGGATACCCGCCGACTTCTGGTACGCGTCGCTGCACTACCTGGTCACGCCCGCACTGCTGGTCTGGCTGTTCCGGTCCCGCACCGTGCGCTACCGCGCGGCCCGCACCTGGCTGCTGACCTCCACCTTCATCGGTCTCATCGGCTTCACCCTGCTCCCCACCTGCCCGCCCCGGCTGCTGGACCCCTCCCACGGCTTCGTCGACACGATGGCCCAGTACAGCGCGTGGGGCTGGTGGGGCGGCGAGGCCAGCGCGCCCCGGGGTCTGGGCGGCATGACCAACCAGTACGCGGCGATGCCGAGCCTGCACGTCGGCTGGGCCCTGTGGTGCGGGGTGATCCTGTGGCGCTTCGGGAGCGGCTCGCGCCTGGTGCGGACGGCAGCCGTCGCGTACCCGCTGATCACCACGATCGTGGTGATGGGCACCGCGAACCACTACTTCCTCGACGCGGTGGCGGGCGCCGCCGTGATGGGGGCGGGTCTGCTGCTGACACCGCTGGTGCTGCGGACCGCGGACCGGTGCCGGGCGGCGCTCGGACTCGCGGCGGTGGCCGAGGACCGGTTCGGCGGCTTCGGCGGACGGCCCGCGCAGGAGCCCGTCGCTCCCGCCACCGCCGCCTCACGGGGCTCGGTCTCCCCCATTGTCAGTGGGGAGTGCCAGACTTCCCCGGGTGAGCGAATTCCACGGCAGCGGATCATCGAGCCCGAGCCGGGTGCCGTCCCCGCGGAAGCAGGGGAAGGCGCTGCGGCAGCGGCTCGCTGAGCTGCGCGGCCCCGAGGTCCCCCCCAAGGCGCTGGACGCGCGCGCCCTCGCCGCGCTCGCGGCCAACCCGGGCTGTGAGCGCCGCGCGCTGCTGGACGGCGCCGGGGTGAACAAGGCGGTGCTGGCCGACGCGCTCGGCTCGCCCTCCGCCTTCGGCCAGTCCCAGTTCGCCTTCATGCGGGGCAACGCCTTCGAGGCCCGCGTGAAGGCGGACGGCGGCGCCGAACTGCTGCGGCTGGTGCACGAGAGACTGGACCCCGGCGCCGAGCCCCCGGCCGCGGCCTCGGTCCCCGACCTCACGGCCGTGGGTCCCGAGGGCCGCGCCGCCCGCACGGCCCTGGCACTGCGCGAGGCCACCGACACCGGCGGCTGGACGCTGCTCGACCACCCGATGCTCGCGCTCGACGTCGCGGGTACGCCCGCGTTCCTGGAGCCGGACGCGGTGGTGGTCCACCCCGACGGCACCTGGTCGGTCGTGGAGATCAAGTCCTTCCCGATGCTGGACGGTTCGGCGGACGCGGCGAAGGTGGGCGCGGCGGCCCGCCAGGCCGCGGTGTACGTGCTGGCCCTGGAAGAGGTCGCCGCCCGGCTCGGCGGCGCGACGCGCGAGGGCGCCCCCGCGCCCCAGGTCCGCCACCGGGTGCTGCTGGTCTGCCCCAGGGACTTCTCCAACCTCCCGACGGCCGCCGCGGTGGACATCCGCAAACAGCGGGCGGTCACCCGCCGCCAGTTGACACGGCTGACCCGGATCGAGGAGATCGCGGACACCCTCCCCGAGGGCACCTGCTTCGCCACCGACCTCCCGCGCGAGCGGCTGACGACGGCCGTCGAGGCGCTGTCCGCCACCTACGCCCCCGAGTGTCTCGCCGCCTGCGAGCTGGCCTTCCACTGCCGGGACCGCTCCCGTACGGAGGGCGCGGTGACCTCCCTGGGCCGGGGCGCGCGCGCCGAGCTGGGCGGCCTCACGACGGTCGACGAGGTTCTGGCGGCGGCCCACGGCAGGGCCGGCGACCCGGACGACCCCGCCGTGGCGGCGTTGCGCCGGGCGGCGGAGCTGCGGGCGGAGGCGCTCGGCACCGCGGGCGCGGCACGGGAGGGCGCCGCGTGTCGCTGATCGCCACCCTCGCCCGCCTGGAAGCCGTCAGCTCGGGCCGTGCCCAGCCCACGGCCACCGTCCTGCACCGGCATCTGTCGGACCGGCCCCTGGTCCTCGTGCCGCTCACCACCGCCGGCGAGGCCGGGGCCCCGCTCGGCGCGCTCGTCGGCACCGACCGGGACGCGCCCCGGCTGCTGGTGGTGCCCCAGCCTCGCGACCGTGACCTGCGATTCGCGTTCCTGGCCGAGCTGGCGGACATCGTGCTGCCGTACGTGGACTCGTACGCCGACGTCGTGGAGGCCGCCGAGCGCAGCGAGACCGACCCGGAGACCGGCAAGCGGGTCAAGGTCGAGGTCGAACTGTGCGCGGACGCACCGCAGTTGATCCTGCCGAGCCGGACGGGCATCGACCTCGTACGGCTCCTCGGGCGCTCCATGCGGTTCCGGCGCACCGCCGAGCAGGACCCGGAGGCTCCCCATCCGGCGCCGCCGCGCGTGCCGTTGCTCGGGCGATGGCTCACCCACTTCGGGGAGCGCGCGCGGGTGCCGGGCTCCTCGCTGCTGCTCGCGCTGACCGATCTGCTGTCACGGCACTGGGCGACCGGGCAGTCCGGGGTGGAGGACCAGCATCTGGGGTCGCTGCTGGCCTGGATCGACCCCCCGGAGCGGGAGTCGGGCGAGGTGGCGGCGCGGCGGGCCGAGCTGGCGCGGGACGCCGAGGGCCAGTTGCTGTGCCCGCCCGCGGGACCGGCGACCGACCCGGCGTTCGACAACAAGCTGCTGGCCCCGGCCATCGAGCGGTACGACCGGGCACGGCTCGCGTTGGCCGCCGCCGAGGACGGTCTGGAGGCGGACGACCGGCTGGGCGCGCTGACCGCCGCCGAGCGGGAGATCCGCGCCCTGGTGGAGAGCCGCACCCGGCCCACCTGGGACGCGGTCTGGCACGGCCTGGACCTGCTGCGCGCCCTGCCGGAGGGCGCCCACGCGGCCGACCGGTGGACCCGCGACCGCTGGTCCTTCACCGGCCACCGGGACCGGATCGTCGCCGGGGAACCCCCGCAGCCCCGGATCGACGACGCGGTCACGGCGGCGAACAAACTGGCCGCGCGCGAGCGGGAGCAGGCCCGGCTCGACGCCCAGGAGGCCCTGGACGACCCCCTGGTCATGGCCGGGCGGCGGCTGGCCGGGGAGGCGTTCGCCGGTGAGGTCACGGATGTCGTGATGGCGTACAGCGAGGGCAAGCGGCCGAGCCCTCGGCCGCTGGTCACCGTACGGACCGAGGACCGGCCGCATCTCGGGGAGCGCGCGAAGGTGTACCGCTCGCTGGGCGGGAAGCCGCAGACGGCCGAGTTCGTGGGGTACGAGACGGACGCGGATGGTGAGGGCCCCGACGGCGGCCTTCTGGTGCTGCGCATCATGGACAAGATGGGGCGGGGCAAGGAGCCGGAGGCGGGGTCGGTCCCCGAGAAGGGGGACGCGCTCTGTTTCACCCTGTTCGAGCACGACCAGCGGGGCGGGGCGAAGCTGCCGGACCCGGAGGACACCCCGTGGACGCACGGCGGGCCGCCGGGTGAGCCCGGCGCCGTGCCGCTGCCGGACCCGGTGACCGAGGAGGACGTCCTGTGACCCCCACCGAGGCCGTGCTCGACCCCGGGGCCGCGGCGGGCCGTGCCACCGACGCCATCCTGCGCGACACGCTGCACGGCGACGCGCGCGGTGTCGTCGTCGACTCGCCGCCCGGCGCCGGGAAGTCGACGCTCGTCGTCCGCGCGGCGCTCGAACTCGCCTCCGCCGGGCGCCCGCTGATGGTGATCGCGCAGACGAACGCGCAGGTCGACGACCTGGTGATCCGGCTCGCCGAGAAGGAGCCGGACCTCCCGGTCGGCCGGCTGCACAGCAGCGACAGCGACCCGTACGACAAGGCGCTGGACGAACTCGCGAACGTACGGAAGTCGACGAAGGCGACCGATCTGGCCGGGCTGGACGTGGTGATCTCCACGGCCGCGAAGTGGGCGCACGTCAAGGGTGTCGAGCCGTGGCGGCACGCCATCGTCGACGAGGCGTACCAGATGCGGTCGGACGCGCTGCTGGCCGTGGCCGGACTGTTCGAGCGGGCGCTGTTCGTGGGCGACCCCGGGCAGCTGGACCCGTTCGCGATCGTGGGCAGCGAGCAGTGGGCGGGGCTGTCGTACGACCCGTCGGCCTCGGCGGTGACGACGCTGCTGGCCCACAACCCCGAGCTGCCCCAGCACCGGCTGCCGGTGTCGTGGCGGCTTCCGGCGTCGGCGGCGCCCCTGGTGTCCGACGCGTTCTATCCGTTCACGCCCTTCCGCAGCGGTACGGGCCACGGGGACCGGCGGCTCGGGTTCGCGGTGCCGTCGGACGGCTCCGGTCCGGACCGGGTGATCGACGAGGCGGCCGAGTCGGGGTGGGGGCTGCTGGAGCTGCCGGCCCGGCACACGCCACGGACCGACCCGGAGGCGGTGCGTGCGGTCGCCCTGGTCGTACGGCGGCTCCTCGACCGGGGTGGGGCGGCCACCTCCGAGCGGTCCGAGGAGCCCGTGCCCCTGACCGCCGACCGGATCGCCGTCGGCACGGCCCACCGCGACCAGGCCGCCGCGGTGCGCGCCGCGCTGGCCGAGCTGGGCGTCCGCGACGTGGTCGTGGACACGGCGAACCGGCTGCAGGGGCGGGAGTACGACGTCACGGTCGTCCTGCACCCGCTGTCCGGGCGGCCCGACGCGACGGCGTTCCACCTGGAGACCGGGCGGCTGTGCGTCCTCGCCTCCCGGCACCGGCACGCGTGCGTCGTGGTGTGCCGGGCGGGCGTCACCGACCTGCTCGACGACCATCCCTCGACCGAGCCGGTGCAGCTGGGGGTGACCGTGAAGTTCCCGGACGGGTGGGAGGCGAACCACGCGGTGCTGGCGGAGCTGGCGGAGCACCGGGTGGGCTGGCGGCCGTAGGTCCCTTTCCGCGGCGGGCTCGGGCGGAACTGAGCGGGGCGGCGCCCGCGGGACGTAGGTGTGTGGGGGGCCGCGGGTGGGGAGCCTGGGCAGGGTCGGTGCCCACTTGCGCGGTCACGAGAGAATGGACGGTGGCCCTCCACCCGGGAGACCCCCGGGGACCGGCCCACCGAACCGTCGTACGAGGAGGAGAAGACATGGCGGAGCCCACGTCGCGTCGGAACGAACCGCGGCTACGCCCGGCGCCCCTGCTCTTCGAGCCGGCGGAAGCGGCCGGCGATCCCGAGCACTTCTTCGATCTGGAGTCGATCGACGATCCGCGGGCCCTGCTGTCGCGGGCGACGGAGTTGGCGCAGGCGTTCCGGGCGGCGGCGGACCGGGCCGTGGAGTTCCAGGCGATCGCGGCGGCACAGCTGGCGGACCCCCGGCGGTTCGACCGGCTGACCTCGGCGGACATCGCGGAGCGGGCGGAGTGGACCGAGGACTACGCCAGGAAGATGGTGGAGTACGGGCGGGAGTTGCTGCGGGGGCGGGACGTGAGCGGGCCGGAGTCCCTCTGAGCTCCAGACCGCGGGGCGGGATGATCCGAGGACCGGGGCCGGACGGGCCGCGCGGACCCGGCGGCGGGTGATCGAGCCCGGTCCGAGCGCGGCCGGGTGTCGTGCACCGGCGCTCGACGGGCGCCCGCCGCTCTCGCCGTCCGCCGCCGCTCTCGCCGTCCGCCGCCGCTCCCGCAGGGCCGCGGCCACTCGCCGCCTGTGCGGCACACCCGCCCGCAGCTGGGAGAACGGGAACGAAAACAGCGTCTGGCATATGCCGGGCGGGCAAGATACCCCACTTGCCCACCTCCCGTCCCAGTTTCCGGCAACTGCCCGGGGTCGGGCGCTCACGGGCGGTAGATCTGGATGCATGAGCGCTGGAGTGGGGACGGGCAGGTACCCGCAGGACGGGGACGACGTCGCGGGGGTCACGGCGGACGGGGCGGCTTGGCTGGCCTCGGCAGGAACGTATCCGCGCAGCACCCTGGCACTGTGGGAGGAGCGGCCGTCCGCGCCGGTGGTGCTGCCGTGCGGGAGTGTCTTCGATGTCGTCAGCGTGCCGGCGATCTTCGGGCGGCGCATGCTCGACCGGCTGTGGGACGAGGGCCCCGGCTCCGGACCGGTCGCCGTCTACCGCGGGCGCATGCTGCTGTTCGCCTCCCCCGGCACCGCCCAACGGCTCCCCACCCTGCTGGAGTGGGAGGAGTGGGGCTCCCCCGGCCGCACCGGCGCCGTCCCGCCTCTCCTCTGTCACGGCACCGGCGACGCGGTCACCGTCCCGGCCGTGCTGCGCACCGCCTCCGAGGACGGCGGAACCGACACCGGCGAGGGGTGCGGCGGCACACCGGACGGACCCGGAATCAGCCGCCTCGGAACCCGCTGGCTCGTCGCCCCGGACACCCGCCGACCTTGGCTTCCGGGGCCCGAGGTGGTGCTCTGGGCGGCCGTCCGGGCGGCCCGCGCGAGCGCCTCCGCGACCGTGCGCGTATCGATTTTTCCTCCCGCCGATCAGGGTGCTAAGGTCTACGACGTCAGCAGGCGCCGCTAGCTCAGTTGGTTAGAGCAGCTGACTCTTAATCAGCGGGTCCGGGGTTCGAGTCCCTGGCGGCGCACGACACGAAAGAAGCCCCTCGCGGAAGCGAGGGGCTTCTTTCGTCACGCCGACACCCACCACTCCCCGCGCTCCGGCACCCACCGCTCCCCCGCGCCCGCCCCCTCTACGCCCCCGTCGTGATCCGCACCGTCCACGCCCCCGTCGCCGTGCGCCCCTCCACCGCCACCCGCACGTCCTCCCCCGGCACCGTGAAGCTCTCGCCCACCGCCACCGGCGCGTCGGCCAGCGGCGGATATACGGACGCCTCCCCGCACGCCTCGGTGCGCGGATGCGCGTCGAGCACCTCGATGGGGCCGCCGCCCGACTCGGTCCCGCCGCGGATGCGGTAGACGAGGACGCCCTGCGTGCAGACGGACCCGTCGTTGCCGACCGCCCCCCGCGCCTCGATCGCGAGCACGCTGTCCGGACCGGTTCGGACGACCGCCAGCTTCGTCCCCCGCCCGGCGCCGAAGGCCCGCGCCCCGACACCGGTCACCACCCCGCCACCGGCCCCGCCGCCCGCCCGCCCGACGACCTGGCCGTCCCCTTCGGTCTCCCCCTCGTACGCCCCCCTCGGCCCCGCACCGACCGCCTCCAGCGTCAACCGGGTGCTCCCCGCTCCCCGTACGCACATCACCTGGCGCGGTTCCAGCCAGCCCAGCTTCCACTTGTGCCAGGCGAACAGGTCCGGGGCGAGGGCGAACTGGCTGCCCATGAGGTCCCAGTCGCCGACATGGGTGTCCCAGTCGCCCTTGCCGTCCGCGGGACGGTGGTAGAGGTCGGGGAGGTCGAAGACGTGGCCGGTCTCATGGGCGAGGACGAGACGGTCCGGCGGATGCCGCTCGAACACGGTGACGACCCGGCGAAGGCCCGTCCCGTCGATGTCCAGCGGGGTTTCGAGATTGACCACCTTCGTCGCGTCCGAGTCGACGCCGGGCGCGTGCGGGTCGGCGACGAAGTACACGATGTCGTAGCGGGAGAAGTCGACGTGCGGGTCGGCCGTGGCGAGCGCGTCCCTGAGGTAGGCGGCCCGGTGCGTGGCGTTCCAGTCACGTCGTATGGCGTACGCCGTCGACGGCCTGGGCATCTCCAGCCACTCACGGCGCGGATGGGGGTGGAGCGCGAACTTGCCGTACGACGCACGTTCGAAGAACTCACTGGTGGCCGGAAAGTGATCCGCTGTCAGCTCGGCCGGTGTGGTGAGAGGGGCCGCGTCCGGGAATGACAAGAATACGAGTACGGCGTCGAGGTCACGGGTGGGGCGCGGATACGCGGAGTTCCAGGTGTCGAGGCCCTCCGAGTGGTGCGCCTGGGTGCGTCGCAGCGTGCACGGCTCCGACAGCGGCACGGCGGAGGGGGCCGCGATCAGCGAGGTCGCGGCGAGTGCGGTGAGGGAGGTGAGCATGGCCGCTGTACTGCGCAGAGCGGGCGCCCGGTCGCCCAGGAGTTCCTGCCAGAGGAGCGGACGCTGCACGGAGACCTCCGGATGCGGATCTTGTGGACACCGCATCCAGATTTTCTGAATTAGTAGTACTTTGCCCTGTTTGCCTGCACCAGAAGAGTGAGGAAAAGGCGAGATGGAGCCGGATGACCTCTGATGGCCGACACCCCGGACACTCACGGAACGTCACAAGCGGTCGACAGAACGGGGAAGCCGTTCAGCTCGGGGCAGAAACGATCTGTCAGATCAGGTCGTTGTTCAGGGAGACTGGAGAGTGGCTGGAAGGCCTTGGGGGCAACCTCTATGATCGGCACACTTTCCTGCACGGACACGGCTTGAGCGCCCCGACGTACCGGTTCGGCCGCTCCGACGAGACACATGAGATCCGTACGAAAACGAGTGCACTGCGGGAGCGAACGGTGAGCGGAACGTCCCAAGGGCCGGCGCCCGCGCCAGACCTCGTCCGGCCGACGATCACAGAGCGTCACGCCAATGCGTCAGCTCAGCCGACACGGTCGTCGGAGGAGAGTCCCACGACACCCGCCGCCTTTTCCCTCGCGCCGCTGGCCATGGCCGTCGTCGACCGCGACGGGCTGGTCGTCACGGCCAACGGGGCGATGGGGACCCTGCTCGGCACGGGCGCGGAACCGCTGGCCGGGCGGGTCGCCGCCGATCTGGTGGACCTCGCCTCGGACACGCGCACCTGGCACGCGTACCGCGAGGTGCTGCGCGGCCGGCAGGCCCGGCTGCGCTGTACGCGCCGGCTCAAACAGCCGGACGGCACCTGGCTGTGGGTCCAGGTGTCGGTGGCTCCGCTGCCCGAGGAGGAGCGGGCGGTGCTTCTCTCGGTCGCCGACATCAGCGCCACCCGTCAGCTTCAGGCCAGGCTCCGCCACCTGCAGATGCACGACCCGGTGACCCGGCTGCCCAACCGCACCCTCTTCTTCGAACAACTCTCCGCCGCCCTCGAACGGGAGGCCTACGACGAGGTCGGCACCGGGCGGATCGGCCTGGTCTATCTGGACCTGGACGGGTTCAAGGCGGTCAACGACACCCTCGGCCACCGTGTCGGCGACCGGCTCCTCGCGGCCGTCGCCGAGCGGCTCACCCGGTGCGCCGACGAGGCCGCCCTCCAGCGCAAGGCCGGTACGACCGCCGGGGCGCCGCTGGTGGCCAGACTCGGCGGTGACGAGTTCGCGCTGCTGGTGGAGGACTCCACCGGCACGGAGCAGCTCGCCGACCTGGCCGACTCGGTCCTCAAGGCGCTTCAGGCGCCCTTCGACCTGGCCGGTCAGCGGCTGTCCGTCTCCGCGTCGATCGGGGTCGTCGAACGGCAGTCGACGAGCACGACGGCGACCGGACTGATGCAGGCCGCCGACACGACGCTGTACTGGGCGAAGGCCGACGGCAAGGCCCGCTGGACACTGTTCGACCCGGAGCGCAACGCCCACCGGATGACCCGTCAGGCCCTGTCGTCCACCCTGCGGGCGGCCGTCGGGCGGGGCGAGTTCGTCCTGGAGTACCAGCCGCTGGTGGGCATGGCGCAGGGCGAGGTGCGCGGGGTCGAGGCGCTGGTGCGCTGGCATCACCCGCAGTTCGGCCTGCTGACGCCGAATCGGTTCATCTCACTGGCCGAGGAGGACGGCTCGATCGTCCAGCTCGGGCGGTGGATTCTGGCCACCGCCTGCCGGCAGGCCCGCCGCTGGCAGATCGACCACCCCGACCGGGCGCCGATCTTCGTCAGCGTGAACGTGGCCGTCCGCCAGGTCTGGGACTCCGATCTGGTCGCCGACGTCGCCGAGATCCTCGCGGAGACCGGCCTCGCCCCGCATCTGCTGCAGCTGGAGCTGACCGAGTCCGCGCTCATGGGCTCCGCCGGCCGCCCCCTCCAGGCGCTCAGGGCGCTCAGCGACATGGGCGTACGCATCGCCATCGACGACTTCGGCACCGGGTACTCCAACCTCGCCTACCTGAGCCGGCTGCCGGTGTCGGTGTTGAAGCTGGACGGGGCGTTCGTCCGGGGATTCCAGTACGAGGGCGCGCAGGAGGGCCCCGCCGCGGGGGACGACCAGGACTCCGGGCAGCCCAACCCCGCCGACGAGATCATCGTCGAGGCACTCGTCCAGCTCGCCCACCGGCTCGGGCTGTCGGTCACGGCGGAGGGCGTGGAGACCGACGCGCAGGCCTCCCGGCTGCGCAGACTCGGCTGCGACACCGGGCAGGGGTGGCTGTACTCCCGCGCGGTGTCGCCGGAACGGATCGCGGAACTGCTGGGGGCCGCGGCCTGCCCTCAGGCCTGAGGAGCGCCCCCGGCTCCCGGCAGGCCGTAGGCGTCGGCGATCAGTTCGTACGAGCGCAGGCGCAGGTCGGGGCTGTGGGCGTGGGAGGTGAGCATCAGCTCGTCGGCGCCCGTGCGCTTGTGCAGGTCGTCGAGACGGGTGCGGACCTCGTCGAGGGTGCCGTGGACGACGTCGGCGTTCCAGGAGTCGATGAAGTCCTGTTCGACCGCGCTGAACTCGTACGCCTCCGCCTCCTCGGGTGTCGGGACGAGACCGGGGCGGCCGGTGCGCAGGCGGACCATGTTGAGGGCGGCGGCCCTGACCTGGCGGCGGGCCTCCTTCTCCTCGTCGGCGGCGAGGGCGGAGACGCCGATCAACGCGTACGGGGCGTCGAGGACCGGCGAGGGGCGGAACGACTCGCGGTAGAGGTCGAGCGCCGGGATCGTGTTCCGCGCGGAGAAGTGGTGGGCGAAGGCGAAGGGCAGGCCGAGGGAGCCGGCCAGCCGGGCGCTGAAGCCGGAGGAGCCGAGCAGCCAGATCGGGGGGCGGTGCGGGGACTGGACGCCGCCGGGCGAGGTGCTCTGGACGGGACCCGGGACCGCGTGGATACGGCGGTAGGGGTGGCCGTCGGGGAAGTCGTCGTCCAGGAAGCGGGTCAGCTCCGCGAGCTGCTCGGGGAAGTCGTCGGCGCCCTCCTGGAGGCGGGCGGAGCGGCGCAGGGCGGCCGCGGTGGCGCCGTCCGTGCCGGGGGCCCGGCCGAGGCCGAGGTCGACGCGGCCGGGGGCCATCGCTTCGAGCGTGCCGAACTGCTCCGCGATGACCAGGGGGGCGTGGTTGGGGAGCATCACGCCGCCCGAGCCGAGGCGGATGCGGGTGGTGTGGGCGGCGAGGTGGGCGAGGATCACGGCGGGCGAGGAGGAGGCCACTCCCGGCATCGAGTGGTGCTCGGCGACCCAGTAGCGGTGGAACCCGCGGGCTTCGGCCTGGCGGGCGAGGGTGACGCTGGTGCGGAGGGCGTCCGTGGCGGTGCGGCCGGCGCCCACGGTGACCAGGTCGAGGACGGAGAGGGGGACCGGGGCGGTGCCCTTGGCTTCGCCTCGTATCTCGGCTGTGGTCACGGTGGGGCCTCCTGGGGCGTGCGGGGGTTCGTGCGGGGCGCGCGCGTACGGGGTGTGCGCGTACGGGGTGAGGTAACAGGAGGGTGGCTCCGGTTATTCCCTCGCCCCCGCCGCCCCTACCGTTCCGTCCCGTCCCGTCCCGTCCCGTCCCAGGGGCTGCGCCCCTTCGACCTCCGGCTGACGGCCCGGTGGGGCTTCTCGCGCCGTTCCCCGCTCCCCTGAACGGCCCGCGGGCCGTTCAGGGGAGCGGGTGGTCACACCTGCACGATCGGTTCCCTGGTGAACAGTCGGCCCAGTCGTGGTGCGTTGACCCTCCTGTCGGCCAGCCGCAGGGCCTCCCAGACCGTGACCTGGTTGGCGGTGAGGACCGGTTTGCCGAGTTCCTTCTCCAGGGTGGGGAGGTGGGAGACGGTGTGCAGGGCCGTGTCCGGGAGGAGCAGGGCCTCCGCCTCCGGATGGTCGGCCGCGCGGGCGAGGGCGAGTATCTCGTCGAGACCCCAGGTGCCCACCTCCGCCGCCGTGACGATCCCGGCGCCCCGCACGGAGAGGACCTCGACGCCGGCCGCCGCCAGGAAGTCGACGAAGAGGCGGGCCACGTCGTCCGGGTAGGTCGCCGCCACGGCGACCCGCGTGGCGCCGATCTCCCGTGCCGCGTGGGCGAAGGCGAAGGACGTGGAGGAGGCCGGGAGGCCCGCCGCGCGGGCGAGGGCGCGGATCTGCTCGTGGGCGCCCTCGTAGCCGTGGACGAAGCTGCCGCTCGTGCAGGCCCAGACGACGGCCTCCGAACCGGAGAGGCGCAGGGCCTCGCAGCCGGCGGACAGGCGTTCGGGGGCGCCCATCTCACGCAGGGCGTCCACGCGGTGGGCGTCCTCGCCGATGTCGGTGTGCACCACGTCCACCCGGATGTCGCTGCCGAGCAGTTGCTCCATGCGCGGATAGTCGTCCTCGGCGGAGTGGCCCGGGTAGAGGAAACCGAGTGCGGTCATGCCCAACCTTCCTGTTCTTCCGGCAGTACCGGCGGTGGCGGAACAGGCCCCGCACCGAACGGCTGCCTGGCCGACTCGTCGAGCAGAGCCTGGTACGGACCCACCGCCCGGGTACCCAGATGACGCAGTGCCGCCCACATCGTCACCTGGTTGGCCGAGATCACCGGCATCCGCAGCTCCGCTTCGAGCTGGGGGATGACGTCGTACGTGGGCAGATTGGTGCAGGAGATGAAGAGGGCGTCCGGGGTCGTGGCGCGGACCGCCCGGTGGGCCATGGCGACCACGTCGCGGTAGGGGACCTTCCAGATGTGCCGGACCAGGCCCAGCGAGGCGCGGCCGGTGACCAGGATGCCCGCCTCGGCCAGGTACTCCTCCAGGGACCGGGTGACCGAGACGGTGTAGGGGGTGACGAGGGCGACACGGCGCGCGTGCAGCTCGGCCAGGGCGGTGAGCAGCGCGCCCGAGGTGGTGACCGCGTGCGCGGCGCCCGCGCGGGTCATCGCCTCGCCCATCGCGCGCTCCCCCGCGACCCCGCCGACGAAGCTGCCGCTGGTGCAGGCGTAGGCCACGATCTCGGGCGCGACCTCGTTCAGGGCGCGGACCGCCTCGTGCAGCGTCTCGTGCTCGGAGACCAGGCGGGCCAGGTGGAGGCTCACCTCGACCGGGACGTACGGGGTCCGGGTGAGGTGCAGGGAGACGTCGTCCGGGACCCACCGCCACAGTTCGCGGTCGAGGGCGAAGTCGAAGGGGGCGATGACACCGATGCCGCGCTGCGGTCGGGGCCCACCGAGGAAGGAGACGTTCATGACGGTCACCGGCCTCACGGAGAGAGATGTGCGGACGACAGAACGTGCGCAAGTCCGTGTTGACGAAGGTAGGTTCGGGTGCGAGCGTGGTCAATCAGTGCACGTCACACACGTCTTCGTGGTGCCGGTAGAGCCGCTTTTCGATCGTGAGGGGTTGCCTTCGCCCATGACCTCGTCGCAGCGCCCGCGCCTGCTCGTCCTCGACGCCGAACCGCGCCCCCGGCTCGGGCGGCTCACCGGGCGGGCCACCGTCGAGTACACCGACGCCTCGACGCTGGCCGAGCGGCTGCCGTACGCCGATGTGCTGCTGGTGTGGGACTTCGCGTCCCTCGCGGTGCGGGACGCCTGGCCGCGCGGCGGGCCCCGGCCCCGCTGGGTGCACACGGCGAGCGCGGGCGCCGACCATCTGCTGGGCCCCGGGCTCGTCGCCGACGAGGAGGCGGTGGTGACGAACGCGCGCGGGATCTTCGAGGCGCCGATCGCCGAGTACGTCGCCGCGCTCGTCCTCGCCATGGCCAAGGATCTGCCGGGCAGCTGGGAGCTGCAGGGGCGGCGGGAGTGGCGGCACCGGGAGGCCCTGCGGGTGGCCGGTGGCCGGGCCTGTGTGGTGGGGTCCGGGCCGATCGGGCGGGCGATCGCGCGGTACCTCAAGGCCCTCGGCCTCCACACGGCCGTGGTGGGCCGGGCCGCGCGGGCGGGGGTGCACGGCCCGGAGGAGCTGGACCGGCTGCTGGCCCGCGCCGACTGGGTGATCGTGGCCGCGCCGCTGACGGAGGCGACGTACGGCATGTTCGACGCCCGGCGGTTCGGGGTCATGCAGCCGTCCGCGCGGTTCGTCAACGTGGGGCGTGGGCAGCTCGTGGTGGAGGACGCGCTCGTCGAGGCGCTGCGCAAGCGATGGATCGCGGGGGCCGCGCTGGACGTCTTCGAGCGGGAGCCGCTGGGACCGGACGATCCGCTGTGGGAGGTGCCGGGGCTGATCGTCTCTCCCCACATGAGCGGGGACACGGTGGGGTGGCGGGACGAACTCGGCGCCCAGTTCGTGGAGTTGTTCGAGCTGTGGGAGGCGGGCAAACCGCTGCCCAACGTGGTCGACAAGCAGCGCGGGTACGTGCCCGGGCACTGAACTCCCCTGGAAGGGGCCGGATGTCGGAGCTCACGGAACTGTCCGCCGTACGACTGGTCGAGGGGTATCGCAAGGGCGAGTTCGGTCCCGTGGAGGTGGCGCGGGCGGCGCTGGAGCGGGCCGAGCGGGTGCAGCCGGAGGTGAACGCCTTCGTGCGGATCGACACCGGGTCCGCCCTCGCGCAGGCGCGCGAGTCGGAGGAGCGCTGGCGGCGCGGGGAGCCGGCCGGGGCGGTGGACGGGGTGCCCGTCACGGTGAAGGACATCCTGCTGGTGCGGGGCGGGCCGACGCTGCGGGGCTCCAGAACGGTCTCGGCGGAGGGGAGTTGGGACGAGGACGCGCCCTCCGTGGCCCGGCTGCGGGAACAGGGGGCGGTCTTCCTGGGCAAGACCACGACGCCCGAGTTCGGCTGGAAGGGCGTCACCGACTCACCCCTCAGTGGCGTGACGCGCAATCCGTACGACCTCTCGCGTACGGCCGGGGGCTCCAGCGGGGGCGCCGCCGCGGCCGTCGCGCTCGGGGCCGGGCCGCTGGCGCTGGGCACGGACGGGGGCGGCAGTGTGCGTATCCCGGCCGCGTTCTGCGGGGTGTTCGGGATGAAGCCGACGTACGGGCGGGTGCCGCTGTATCCCGCGAGCGCGTTCGGCACGCTGTCCCATGTGGGGCCGCTGACCCGGGACGCGGCCGACGCCGCGCTGATGCTGGACGTCATCTCCGGGCCCGACGCGCGGGACTGGTCCGGGCTCGGACCGCCCTCCGGTTCCTTCGTGGACGCGCTCGACGGTGGGGTGCGGGGGCTGCGGGTGGCGTACTCGGCGTCGCTGGGCGGGCAGGTCGCGGTGCGGCCCGGCGTCGCGCGCGCCGTGCGGCGGGCGGTGGAGGGGCTCGCCGGGCTCGGCGCGTACGTCAGCGAGGCCGATCCCGACTTCTCCGATCCCGTCGCCGCGTTCCACACGCTGTGGTTCAGCGGGGCGGCTCGGGTGACGCAGCGGCTCGGGGCGGGGCAGCGGGGTCTGCTGGACCCCGGGTTGCGGGAGGTGCGGGATCTCGGGGCGCGGCTGTCCGCGCTGGACTATCTGGCCGCGGTGGACGTGCGGATGGAGGTCGGGCGGCGGATGGGGGCGTTCCATGAGCGGTACGACGTTCTTGTCACGCCTTCCCTGCCGGTGACCGCGTTCGAGGCGGGGGTGGAGGTGCCGGGGGGTTTCGGGGGGCGGCGGTGGACTGCCTGGACGCCGTTCACGTATCCGTTCAATCTGACGCAGCAGCCTGCGGCGAGTGTGCCGGTGGGGGTGGATGAGGCTGGGTTGCCTGTGGGGGTGCAGGTGGTGGCGGCTCGGTATCGGGACGATCTGGTGTTGCGGGTGGCTCATGCGTTGTACGGGGCGGGGGTTGCCGGGGTGGGGGTGGGGGTGACGGGCGCCGTCGGTTCGTCGGGGGGTTGATGCGCCCCCGCCGCCCCTACCCGTCCCGCCCCAGGGGCTGCGCCCCTTCGACCCCCATGCGCCGGCCCGGTGGGGGCTGGTCGCGCAGTTCCCCGCGCCCCTGGAAGGCAGGGGCCGGCCCCGATGTCAGGCTCGGCGGAAGGTCAGGGTTTCGCCCTGGGCTCCCGTCCGCCAGAGATCGTTGCAGGCCTGGGCCATCTCGCGCAGGCCCTCGGTCACCTGGCCCCAGACGATGCCGGGTACCCAGCCCACGTCCCCGTTCAGCAGCAGGTTGTTGCGTTCGTAGAAGAGGGCCAGGTCGACGAGGGTCGCGTCGGGGCGGACGTCGCGGTCGTAGCCGTAGGCGCCGGTGGCCAGTTCCGTGCCGGCGAAGGAGAAGTAGCAGAGGTCGCCCGGGATGGGCGTGACCGTCGGGTTCTCCAGGGGCGGCTCGCGGTCGGCGAAGGGCGGGAAGAGGGCGTAGATCTCGTTGCGGGCGTACTTGGCGTGGTAGACGTCGCCGGACAGGGGCAGCGCGTCCCACACCGCGGCGCAGGTGATCGGCGCGCGGTCGTCGAGCAGCAGGGCCGTGCAGCGGACCCCCCGCCGGTCGAGCGCGATCTCGATGTGCCGTTCCGCCGGTTCCGCCACCGCAGCCTCCTCGCGTCGACACACCCGCCCCGCGCCTGCCCGGTATCCCGGGCTTCAACCCGCGCGTGAAGGACCGGAAAAGACCTGGCATACCCCCTGCCGCCTCGGGTAGCCGCGCGGCCATGGCTCGATTGCACGCACACGACAGGAAAAGCCGACATCCCAGCAGACCCGGCATCCCCCGCCGCACCCTGCTCACCGGCACCGCCGCCCTGGTCGGCACGGGCGCGGTGGTGGGCGCGAGCAGTGGATGCAGCCGGGTGGCCACCGCGGACACCGGCGACGGCGGGCAGCTCCTGCAGCAGCTGCGCGCCAAGGGCACCGTACGGCTCGGGATCGCCGGCGAGCAGCCGTACGGCTACATAGGCAAGGACGGCCAGGTCACCGGCTCCGCGCCGGCCATCGCGACCCGGATCTTCCGCAGACTGGGCGTCGATCACGTCGAACCGTTCCCCACCGAGTTCGGTTCGCTGATCTTCGGGCTCAACTCGCTGCAGTACGACGTGGTCGCCGCCGGCATGTACATCAACCCGGAGCGCTGTGACCAGGTGCTCTTCGCGGACCCGGAGTACCAGATGAAGGACGCCTTCATCGTGCCCAGGGGAAACCCGAAGAAGCTGCGCACCTACGCCGACATCGCCCGCACCGGCGCCCGGATGGCGACCGGCATCGGCTACGCGGAGATCGACTACGCCAAGGAGGCCGGGGTGAAGCACATCGACACCCTGCCGGACCAGCTGGCCGGTCTCCTCGCCGTCGAACAGGGGCGCGTCGACGTGTTCGCGGGCACCGCCGTCACGGTGCGGAACGTGGTCGAGCAGACCGGGAGCACGAAGGCGGAGGCGACCGACGAGGTCACCCCGCTCGTGGACGGCAAGCCGGTCATCGACGTCGGCGGCTTCGCGTTCCGCATGCCCGAACGGAATCTGCGGGACGCCTTCAACCGCGAGCTGCACAAGATGAAGCGGAGCGGGGAGCTGCTGGAGGTCATGCGGCCCTTCGGGTTCACGAAGGACCAGATGACCGACATCAGGGCAGAGGAGAAGTGCCGCTCATGAGCGCCTTGAACGACACGGCGCACATGAGCGCCGCCCACGAGGTGACCACCGCCGGGCCTGCCCATGAGGTCACCACCGCCGGGCTCCTCGACGACTTCGCCTTCAGTTCGGGTCTGTGGGAGCTGCTGCTGCGCGGTGTGTGGATCACCGTCCAGCTGACCGTGTACGGCGCGGCCCTCGGCGCCGCCGTCGCCTTCGCCGTGGGCCTCGCCCGGCAGCACCGGCTGTGGGCCGTGCGGTTCGTGGCGGGCGTGTACTTCGAGATCTTCCGCGGCACCTCCGCCCTGGTCCTGATGATCTGGGTGTTCTTCGTGGTGCCGCTGACCCTCGGCTGGCAGCTCGTCCCGATGTGGGCCGCCGTGCTCACCCTGGGCTGCACCTACGGCGCGTACGGCTCGGAGATCGTGCGGGGCGCGGTGGCCGCGGTGCCGGCGGCGCAGCGCGAGGCGGGGGTGGCGCTGAGCTTCACGCCCGCCCAGCGGATGCGCAAGATCGTGCTGCCGCAGGCCTGGCCGGAGATGGTGCCGCCCTTCTGCAACCTGCTCATCGAGCTGCTGAAGGGCACCGCCCTGGTGTCCGTGCTCGGTGTCGCCGACACGACCTTCGCTGCCCAGTTGGTGCGCAACGCCACCGGGCAGAGCGCGCCGGTCTACACGGTGATCCTCGTCATGTACTTCCTCCTCGCCTTCGCCATCACCCGGGTGATGCGGCAGGTCGAGCGGCGGGCCAAGGCCGGCGTCGGCCGGGCCCCCGCCAAGGGGGTCCCCGGGCCGCGCGCGGCCGTCACCGGACGCCCGCAGGACCTGGCCGGAGCGGGCGCCGCAACCGGTGGTGCCGGAGCCGGTGCCGCAGCCGGTGGTGGCGGAGCGGCCTCGAAGACGTCGGCCCCCGGAGGTGCCTCATGACATGGAACTGGTCCACCCTGGGCGACTTCATGCCGGCCTTCCGCGACGGCATACTGGTCACTCTGCAAGCCCTGCTGTGGGGTGCGCTGCTCGCCTTCTCCCTCGGCCTGGTCTGGGCCCTCGCCCAGCGCTCGTCGCTGAAGGCGGTGCGCTGGCCGGTCAAGGCGGTCACGGAGTTCATCCGCAACACCCCGCTGCTGGTGCAGCTGTTCTTCCTCTTCTACGTGCTGCCCGAGTGGGGCCTGACCCTGTCCGCGCTGGCCACCGGCGTGCTCGGTCTCGGGCTGCACTACTCGACGTACACCGCCGAGGTGTACCGCGCCGGTATCGACGGTGTGCCCGCCGGCCAGTGGGAGGCGGCGACCGCGCTCAGCCTGCCGCGCTCGCGCACCTGGACCGCGGTGATCCTGCCGCAGGCGCTGCGCCGGGTCGTGCCCGCGCTCGGCAACTACGTCATCGCGATGCTGAAGGACTCGCCGATGCTCATGACCATCGGTGTGCTGGAGATGCTCGGCGAGGCCCGCCAGTTCGGCTCCCGGACCTTCCAGATGAACGAGGCCATCGTGACCGTCGGCATCGCCTTCATCGTCATCGCCTACCCCGCCTCCCTCCTCCTGCGAGCCCTGGAGCGTCGTCTTGTCCGCTGACACCCCGCTGATGAACGAACCCGATTCCTCCGACGAGCGCGTGGCGGACACGAAGGAACTGATCCGCTTCGAGAACGTGACCAAACGATTCGGCAGCAACACCGTCCTCGACCGGCTGGACTTCTCGGTCGACGCCGGCAAGCACGTCACGCTGATCGGCCCGTCCGGCTCCGGCAAGACGACGATCCTGCGGCTGCTGATGACCCTCGCCAAGCCCGACGAGGGGAGGATCACCGTCGGCGGGCAGCAGCTGTACCCGGCGAGCGACAAGCAGTGCCGCGAGGTCCGCAAGAACATCGGGATGGTGTTCCAGCAGTTCAACCTCTTCCCCAACATGAAGGTGCTGCGCAACATCACCGAGGCGCCCGTCAACGTCCTCGGGCTGTCCAAGGACGAGGCCGAGGCGCGCGCCCGCGAGCTGCTCGACATGGTGGGGCTCGCCGACAAGTGCGACTCCTACCCGAGCCAGCTCTCCGGCGGACAGCAGCAGCGCGTGGCCATCGCGCGGGCGCTGGCGATGCGTCCGCAGGTGCTGCTCCTCGACGAGGTGACCTCCGCGCTCGACCCCGAGCTGGTCGCGGGCGTCCTCGACCTGCTCAGGGACATCGCGCGCACCACGGACATCACGATGCTCTGCGTGACCCACGAGATGAACTTCGCCCGGGACATCTCCGATCAAGTTCTGATGTTCGATTCCGGCCAGGTGATCGAATCGGGCAGCCCCGAGAAGATCTTCGGCGATCCGTCACACGAACGTACGCGCGAATTCCTCGGCGCGGTCATCTGACTACACCGAGTGAACGGGTGAACGCGTGGGAACATGCGAGGTCCGTCCGCCGGGCCATGCCCTCGGCATATGCCAGAGTGCTGGTCCGGCAGTTGGGAGGCGCGGGGTCGGGCGGAAATTCTCGTGAACAACCCCTCCGTGTACGCCCCTTGGGCCGTATCGTGGGAAACGGCAAGCTGTCCGAAAAACGGCCCGAGAAGCGCAGGGGGAAACCGTGGCGCTCAAGCACGAGCCGACCGCGCCGTACCACTCGGCCCAGGACGCCCTGCGCGTCCTGGAGACGGTGGCGCGGCACGCAGGTGGCGTCACCGACGCCGAGATCGCCCGTCGCACCGGCGTCGACAGTGAGCGGCTGACCGCGCTCCTGCGGATGCTGCGGCGCGAGGGGTATGTGGAGCAGACCACCGACGGCGCCTACGTCAGCGGTGCCGCACTCGCCCGGCTGGGCTCCACGGAGGGTCATGACCAGGCCCTGCGCGAGCAGCTCCAGCACACCCTCGACCGGCTGCGCGACTCGGTGGGCGCCGCCGTCTACGTCACCCGCTATCTGGACGGGGAGATCCAGGTCACCGGCTGGGCCGACAGCGCGGACACGCCCGCGGTCCACGAGTGGGTCGACTTCCGCTCCTCCGCCCACGCCACCGCCTTCGGCAAGGGCCTGCTGGGCCAGCTCGACCTCAACGGCCGGCGCGACCATCTCTCGCGCCACCGCCCGGCCCGGCTCACCGCCCGCACGATCACCAACGAGAAGGTGCTGCTGAGCAAGCTCGACGCGCAGACCCCCACGGTCCCGGTCCTCGACCTCCAGGAGTACGCGCCGGGCACGGTCTGCGCGGCCGTCCCCATCACCGCGGGCTCCGCCGTCGGCTGCCTCGCGCTGTCCCTCCCGCTGGAGCACGCGCACCGGCTGCGCGCGGCGGCGAACACGTTGAACCGGGGGGCGGCGCCGGTGCTGCTGTCGTTGGCGATCTAGCGGGGCCGGGCGACTCGTCGGTGATCCGCCGTCCACCGGTCGCCCGCCGCCCGTCGGAGATCCAGCTCACGTTTAAGTGGTCGAAGGCACCCCCGCGGACCAGGTAGTATTTTCTCTGTCGCCGGCCGCGAAAGCGCGAAGGCGACAGAGTCTGCGCCGCTAGCTCAGTTGGTTAGAGCAGCTGACTCTTAATCAGCGGGTCCGGGGTTCGAGTCCCTGGCGGCGCACAGCAAGAAGGCCCCTCGCTCCGGCGAGGGGCCTTCTGCGTGGCTCCTCCCTCCGCGGTTCTCCTCCTCCGCGCGTCACGTCACCCCCGCAGGTACGCCAGGACCGCCAGCACCCGACGGTGTGTGTCCTCGGCCGGTGGGAGGTCCAGCTTTCCCAGGATGTTGCCGATGTGCTTGCCGACGGCCGCCTCGGTGACGACGAGCTCGCGGGCGATCGCCCCGTTCGACCTGCCCTCGGCGACCAGCGCGAGCACTTCCCGCTCGCGCGGGGTGAGCGCCGCCAGCGGATCACGCCGGCGCCGCAGCAGCTGCCGTACGACCTCGGGGTCGACGACCGTCCCCCCGGCCGCGACCCGCTCCACCGCCTCCGCGAACTGCTCGACCTGGCCGATACGGTCCTTGAGGAGATAGCCGACGCCGGTGCCGTCTCCGGTGTCCAGCAGCTCGGCCGCGTAGGCCCGTTGGACGTACTGGCTGAGGACGAGGACGGGCAGGGCGGGGTTCGCGGCACGTAGGGCGAGGGCGGCGCGCAGGCCCTCGTCGGAGAGGCCGGGCGGCATCCGTACGTCGGTGACGACGAGGTCGGGAACGTACGACCGTACGGCCGTGATCAGCGACTCCGCGTCCCCGACCGCCGCGACGACCTCGTGCCCGAACCGGGTCAGGACACCTACGAGTCCTTCCCGCAGCAGCACGCTGTCCTCGGCGAGCACGATCTTCAGCGCTGCGGGCACGGGATCTCCAGGGACAGGACGGTCGGGCCGCCGGCCGGGCTGTGGACGGACAGTGTCCCATCGAGCACGGCGAGCCGGTCGGCGAGTCCGGTGAGGCCGGTCCCCCGTGCGGGGTCGGCACCGCCCGTCCCGTCGTCCTCCACCTCCAGCCGCAGCAGCCCGCCCGCGTGCCGTCCGACGATCCGGGCCCGACGGGCCCCGCTGTGCTTGGCGATGTTGGCGAGGGCCTCCCGGACCGCGAAGTACGCGGCGGACTCGACGGATTCGGCGAACCGGGGGAGGTCGACGTCCAGTCGCACGGGTACGGCGGACCGGTCGGCGGCGTCGGCGAGGGCCTCCGGGAGGCCGTAGTCGGCGAGGACCTGAGGGTGGATGCCGTGGATCAACTCGCGTAGTTCGCCCAGGACTTGTTCGGCCTCCTGGTGGGCGGCGGCCAACCGGCCGGCCAACTGCGGCGGGGCGTCGAGCCGGGCCAGGCCCAGGGTCATGCTCAGGGACACGAGCCGCTGCTGCGCCCCGTCGTGCAGATCCCGCTCGATCCTGCGCCGCTCGGCGTCGAAGGCCGCCACCAGCCGCGCCCGCGACCGCGTCACCTCGGCCAGCCGCCGTTCCGCCTCGGCCTCACTCGGGCCGAGCAGCAGCCGGGCGAGCGCGGCGCGGGCCCGCGCGTACTGGACGAGGGGCCACAGCAGGGCGAGGAGGAGGGCGACGCCGGCGAGCGTGCACAGCAGGGCCTGACCGTAGGAGTCGATCAGCCAGAGCTTGGCGATCCGCGCCTCCGGGCTCTCACTGCCGCCGGCCGCCAGCTGCGCGGGCGCCGCGATCATCGCGCCGGGCAGGCCCAGCGCCCCCGCCACCACGATCGCGTCCAGCGGCCACAGCACGAGGCCGAGGAGCCCGGTGTACGCCAGTTCGCGCCAGGTCGCCCGCTCGGCCAGCCGCAGCCGGGCCCACGCGGCGAGCCCGGGTTCGGCCGGGGTGACGTGCGGGTCGGGCGGTGACGGGGTGCGCGTCAGGGCCAGCCGCCGCCGTTCGAGCGCGCCGACGGGGATGCCCGACAGGACGGCCACCGCGAGCAGCGGCAGCCCGACCAGGACCGGCGCCAGGGCGAGTCCCAGGGCACCCAGAACCAGGAGCACCAGCAGCAGCGGGGCACCCACCAGCACGCCGCTGAGCAGATACGCCACCGCGCGCGGCACATCCCGTACGACCGTTCGGATCATGGTCGTCACGGTAGGCGGGGGCGGTGGGGGGTGGCCATGGGGGTGGGGGGTGTTCGGAGGGTGGGGCTGGGTATACCTGCCCGTCGTCCCGCCCGCCACCACCCCCCTACCGCACCAGCAACCCCTCCCGCCCCCGGGCCCGGTACTCCGTCACCAGCCGTGCCAGATCCACCGCCGAGAACTTCCGGTACGCCCACTTCCCCGGTGGACGCCACCAGACCGGATCCGGGCAGCGGAAGCCCTCCCGGCGCAGGGTGGTGCGCTGGATCTTGTTGGTGGCGGTGACGGGCATGGACGCGACGACGCGTACGAAGCGGGGGGTCATCTTGGTCCCCAGGTCGGGCTGGGACACCAGGAACTCGGCGAAGCCCTCGGGGTCGAAGTCACCCGCGATCGTCGCCATGACCTGGTCCCCGGCAACCGGGTCGGGGACGGCGTAGACGGCGACGGCCTCGGCGCCCTCGTAGCGGGCGAGGATGTTCTCGATGACGGCGGCGGCGAGGTTCTCGCTGTCGACGCGGAGGCGGTCGTCGGTGCGGCCGGCGAAGTAGAGGAAGCCGCCGGTGTCGCGGTAGAAGAGGTCGCCGGTCCAGTACCAGCCGTCGTGGCGGCGGGCGGCGTCGGCCTCCGGGTTGCGCCAGTAGCCCTCGAAGGGGTTGGGGCCGCGGTTGACCAACTCCCCTATCGCCTCGGTGCCGTTGAGCAGGCGGCCGTCGTCGGCGAGGAGGGCGGGCGGGCACTCCTTACGGGTCTGCGGGTCGACCACCGCGAGGTCGTCGCCGGGTGCCGCCCGGCCGATCGCCCCCGGTGGTGCTCCGGGCGTCCGCTGGATCGCCGCCCCGCCCTCGGACGACCCGTACCCCTCCACGAGCCGGACCCCGAACCGCTTCTCGAACGCCGCCGCGTCCACGGCCCCCGCCTCCGTGCCGAAACCCATGCGCAGGGGGTTGTCGCGGTCGTCGGGGCGGGGTTCGGTGGCGAGCACGTACTGCACCGCCCGTCCGACGTAGGTGAAGTACGTGGCCCCGTACGCCCGTACGTCGTCCAGGAACCGGGAGGCGGAGAACCGGCGCCGTAGCGCGATCCCGGCGCCGGCGACCAGGGCGGGGGCCCAGTCGGCGATGACCGCGTTGCCGTGGAACAGCGGCATGCAGATGTAGTGCACGTCGTCCCGCCGGACCCCGAAGCGGTCCACCAGTGCCCGGCCGGCCGCCGCGAGCCGGCCCTGGGAGCAGAGGGCGGCCTTGGGGGCGCCGGTGGAGCCGGAGGTGAAGTAGAGGAGGAGCCGGTCGGCGGGGGTGGCACGGGTCGGGTCGGGTGTGGCGTCGGCGTACGGGGCGAGCAGGTCGGCGTACGCCTGGGTGTCCGTCACCAGTACGCGTACGCCGATGAGTTCGAGGTTCGCCAGCAGGGGCAGGTGGGCCCGTTCCGTGATGAGGAGCCGGCATTCGGTGTGCAGGATGTCGCGGGCCAGTTCGGGGCCCCGGCGGGTGGGGTTGATACCGGCGACGGCGGCGCCCGCGAGGGCCGCCGCGCTCAGCCAGAGGGGGAATTCCGGGGTGTTGTCGAGGAGGACGCCGAGGTGCGGTTCGGCGTCGGGTGGCAGGAGGTCGGCGAGCAGGGCCGCGCGGGCGGCGGCTCCGGCGGCGACCTCGTGGTGGGTCAGGATCTGTTCCTCGAACCACAGCCCGGGCCGGTGGTCGTCCCACCGGTCGGCGACGAGAGTTGCGACCGTGCACCTCGTGGACTCCATGTCGGCGCACGGTAGTTGACGTTCCGTCAGTTGTGGAGGGTCACGGCGTCGGGAACGAGGAGTCCGTGGAGAACCGGTGGTAGGTGACCATGAAGAACACGCAGAACGCGAAGGCCACCCCGAGGAAGGTCAGGAGGCCGAGGCCGGCCGCGGCCTGCTTGACGCGCCGGCCGGGCGCGTGGGCGGTGGCCGCCACGTCGGGGCCGCCGGTGTAGTGGACGGTGACGAAGTCGCCCTCGACCGTCGTCATCGGCCCGTCCTCCTCCTCGAAGCGGACGGCGCGGCCGTCGTGCGTCGTGAACTCGTACACGTGGTGGATCGTCGTGTGCAGGCTGCTGTGCTCACCCATGCTCTTGCTGACCGTCGTGAAGGTCTTCAGACAGCGCGCCTCGGCCGTCAGTCCGCTGTTCCAGGCACCTCTGATGCGGAGCCAGCGGTTCAGTGTCCGGTAGGCCATCAAGGCGATGAAGGCCATCATGACCACGGGAATGAGGTAGAAGAAGACGTCCATCGTGTTCCCCCGGAAGTTCGGTGGCCGCCCTGGTCGGCGGCGTGTGGGGAACGTACCCGGGTGGGGGCCCCGCGCAGCTCAAGTGAGGCTCAGAACTCGCGGGGCCGGTGGTGCCGAGGCTCAGAAGGTGACGTCCGAGCAGGCGTAGAACGCGTTGGCGGTGTCCGCGATCGTCCAGACCGCGAGGATGACGTGGTGACCGCTCAGCCCGGACGGCAGACGGCCGGTGTGGGAGAGCGTGGACGGGGGGCGCTGACCGTTGTAGGGGACGGTGAAGAACGGGGTCAGGTTGAGGTCGGAGCGGGTCAGGGCGTGGTTCTGGTTCCAGCCCGCCCTGGTGACGTAGTACTTGAAGTCGGAGGTGGCGTGCATGGCGGTGAACTGCCAGCGGAACGTGTAGTTCTGGCCGCCCGTCACCCTGGTGGTGGGCCAGGCGCCGCCGCCCGGCCTGGTGGACGCGTCGAGCTGGTTGAACCTGCTGTTGCCACCGGAGCACAGCCGGCCGTCAGCCGGCCCTGAGCCCGGGAAGCCCTTCGGTCCCTCGACGCTCTGCGGTTCCCACTGGATGTCGCCGCAGTTCGTCACGGAGCCGTTCTGGCAGAGCTTCTGCCGGCTGACGGGGAGGTCGGTGTAGCCGTGGCCGGTGGCGCCACCACTGGAGAGCACGAACGCTCCGGTGGTGGCCAGGCCGACCGCGGCCGCGTACCACTTGGTCCTGTTACGCGCGTGATGGCGCATGCTGCCGCTCCCTGGAGTACGTGGGGTAGTTTCCAGGTCTAGACCAAGTCCCAGATTATGGGCGACCGTTGACCGTGTCCATATCAAAAGCACGCCCATGTCGATTCAGCGGTCCGGGGCGGTCTCGGCGGTTCAGGCAGGCTCCGGCAGTTCAGGGCGACACCTCGCGACGCCCTGTGTAGAACGCCACCGTCAGGTCCTTCACCAGCGCCTTGCGCTCGTAGTCGTCCAGCTCGACCAGGCCGCGCAGGGTCAGCCGGGTGACCGTGTCCTCGACCGAGTCGACGACGGAGGTGAGGACGGTGTCGCGGTGCTGGGCGTCGAGCGCGGCGATCCGGCGGCGCTGTATCACGGCGGCCACCTCGGGCGCGTACTCGATCCGGGTCGGCTGGACCGAGAAGACCTCCACCCCCGCCGGCGCCGCGTCCGCCGCCACCAGCCGCGTCAGCGCCTCGCCCACCGCCTCCGTGTTCCGCAGCGTCGCGTCCCGGACCAGCGCGCCCGGCGGTACGTCCGCGGGCAGTTGCGCCAGCACCCGGGAGACCGCCGCCTCCACGCACTCCCGCAGGTACCGCTCGTGGTCCTCGACCCCGAGCACCGCCCGCGCGGTGTCCCTGACCCGCCACGCCACCAGGGCGACGACGCGCATCGCGACGCCGTTCGCGTCGACGGCCGCCATCGGCTCGCTGCGCCAGTGCCGCAGCCGTACGTCGACCCGGCGGCGCAGCACCAGCGGGTTCACCCAGAGCAGGCCGGTGCGGCGGACCGTCCCCCGGTAGCGCCCGAAGAGACCGAGCACCCAGGCCCCTCCGGTCCGCCCCCGCGCCAGCCCGCCGAACCCGAACATCGTCAGGGCCCCGGCCCCGGCGTACGCCGCCCACTGCGCCGGTCCGAGTCCGGCACCCGCGTACGCCGTCGGCAGTCCGAGCCCTCGCGCCACGAGCTCCGGCAGCACCCCGGCCCACCAGGAGGTGAGGACGCATCCGGCCATCCCGCAGGCCCCGCCCAGCACTCCCAGCACTCCGGGCACCACCCGCGCCGACCGTTCGACCAGTTCGGGGTCGACCCGGACGGCGGGGCACGGCTTGGCGGACGCGGGCCCCTGCCGCACCCGCGGCTGCTCGCCGGTCCCGCGCCGCCGGCCCACGACGGCGGGCGTGACCGGGACGACGACCGGGACGGGGTCGTCCCGGAAGAGCAGGTGTACGGGGATCTCGGTGGTGGTCTCGTTCTGGATGAGCCGGGCGGGCCGCGCGGGCCCCTCGGGCTCCGGTGTGGGTGGGATGGTCGTACTCATACCTGCCTCCATGCCTCCGCGCAGGAAGAACCGTGCTGAGAGCTTTCGGTGGAGAGGGGGAGAAAAGCTTGGGAGAGGCCGAGGGTGGGAGAGGTCGAGGGATGGGAGAGGCCGAGGGGTAGGTCCGCGTTCCGGAGGGAGTGGGCCTGGAGGGAGTGGGCCTGGAGGGAGTGGGTCCGGCTGTCGGTTGTCTGCCGTCAGGAGAACAGCCGGCGCCAGGTCTCGGGGCCCGGATAGCCGTCCGCCGCGCCGCCCCGCCACCCCTGGGCCCGCTGGAACGCCTCCACGTTCCGCCGGTCCGACTCGCCCCAGCGCGACCCCGGGCCCGAGGTGTAGTACTTGCCGAATCCCTTCTTCACCAACTGCTTCCCCAGCCGGGTGACATACGCGTTGTCCGCGCCCGGCCGGAACATGCCACGCCCCGGATAGCCGAGGACGCCGTGCGAGGCGGGCGGCACGGGGGCCATGGGAGCCATGGGCGTCCGGGGAGCCATGGGTTCCGCGGCGTTCCTCGGCGGGGCGGACTTTCCGAGGGTCCCGGGCCGCTGCGGCGCGCCGCGCGGGGCGGACCCTCCCGACGGGGTCCCGGAGGTGGCGGACGTACCGGAAGCGGCGGGGATGCCAGTGGTGCCCGAGGTGCCGGGCGGGCGTGAAATCCCGGACGCTCCCGGCCTCCCCGACGGCCGGTGCACCACCGGCGGCTCGGGCGTCGCCGGCTTCCCGCTCGGGCCCGGGTTTCCGTCCGGTGGAATGTTCCGGCCCCGCCCGGTGACCAGATACGACCAGGTCAGGGGCCCCGGAGTGCCGTCGGCGAAGTGGCCCGACCAGCCCTGCGCCCGCTGGAACGCCCGGGTGGCCCTACGGTCGGCGTCCGACCAGATCCGCCCCGGCCCGCCGGTGTAGAAGCGGGCCCCGCCGCGCTGCACCAGCATCTGCCCCAGCCGGGCCACGTACGTGTTCTGCGCGCCGGGCCCGAAGGCCTCGGGGCCCGGAAAGCGGTCCCCGCCGGGCGGCCCGGCGGCCCCCTTCGCGCCCGGCGTCCGCAGTGCCTTCGGCGGTTCGGCGGACGTGCCGGTGCCCCCGGCGTCATCCGTCCCGTCGTCCGGCCGATCCGCGCCGTCGTCCGTGATCAGCCCCTTGTAGCGGTACGGCACATAGCGGGCGGCGTTGTCCCAGTACCCGTACGGGGTGACCTGCCTGCGGGCGTACGGGCGGGCCGACTCGTAGGCGATGTAGTGGGTCTCCGCGTCGTCCGTCCAGCCGCCGAAAATGACGACGTGCGAGCCCTTCCGAGGGTCCTTCGGGTTATGGAAGAGCAGCATGTCGCCCGGCTCCAGCCGGTCCTTCGAAATGCGTTGCGCGAACTTGTCGAGACTTCCCGTCCATTCGTTCCCGGGGAGGTTCCAGGCCATCGAGACGAACCCCGAGCAGTCCTGCCGATAACCGTCGGACCAGTATTCGCGCATGCTGTACGGCACCTCGGCCTGAATCCAGCTCTTGGCTCTCCTGATGATTTCGGCGCGAGTGGTGGGCGGCATCGTCACCTCCCTCGGCGGCTTCTCCCCGTCCGCCGGACGACTGCGGGGCCCGTGCAGCGGAGCCTTCTTGCCCTGCGGGGTGTCAGGGCCCTCACCTGCGGGAACGGCACCGGGGCGAGCCGGTCCATGGGTCGCCGCGACGGCCGGCACGACCTGCCCCGCGCCGAGTGCGGCGCCGGCGGCGGTGGCCACGACGAGGGCGTTCCTGACAGTTCTGGCCGCCGGGTGACCCGCATGGGCGTACTGGGCCGAGTAGGGCATGACCCGTCGCCAGTGGACACAGCCGGGGCATTCGCAATCGGTCCCCGGATCGATCTCCTCGAACACCGGAGTCCCCATACGATTCCCCTCGCGAACCGACCGAAGAATTCCACGCTTCTGCACGCCCGTCAGTTTCTCAACTGTCCTCCGGTGTCGCATGCTGACGGTCCAAATGATGTACACGCCCGCGCCGCGTCCGGTCGACACGGGCCGCGACGGAGCCTCGGTGCCGCTCACTGTCGCCCAGGTTCCCCGGTGCCCCGGCCGGCCGACCTCGGAGGGACCTCGGAGGGACCTCGGAGGGTCACCGACCGCGACCCCTGGTGCGCCGAAGAACGAAGAAACCTTTCAGCAATTCCCGGTTACCGAACGGTCCGGTAATTAATGGTTACCGAACGGTCCGGTAATTACGCGAAAGTGACTCCCGGGTAGCGTTTCGTTCATTGAGTCCATTGATGACCGATCTTGACGCTCGGGCTCCGTCGGCTGCATGATCAGCGCTGCAGCAGAGCCGTGAACCAAAGACCCCCCACCTTCTTTGGGAGCCGTAGAGCCACCCCCACCCACCCCCACCCGCACACGCGCACACGCGCAGAGCCGCTCTTTTCGCGACCCCTTTTCGCGACCCCTCACCGCACCTTATTTCCGCGACCCCTTTTCACGTTTCCCTGCCCTTTTTCGGAGACGCTCAAGGGGTGCTTCTGCATGCCCCGGAATAACTTTCTGACGCGATTTGAGAAGTCGCCCGAATAAGGTTTTTGAAGTCTTGACTTCACACCGCAAGGCGCTCCATATTGATGGCCGACCACCCCCCACCCTCGAATTCGGACCTCTTCGGAGGCCCGTTTCGCGGACCCCAAGGAGACATCAATGGCGATCGCACTCCCGTTCAGGCGCAAGGCGGTCCTGGCCGCTCTTGTGATCACAGCGGCGGCGGCCACCACGGTCACGCTGCCGGGCA
This sequence comes from Streptomyces bottropensis ATCC 25435, assembly GCF_000383595.1. Lineage (NCBI taxonomy): Bacteria > Bacillati > Actinomycetota > Actinomycetes > Kitasatosporales > Streptomycetaceae > Streptomyces > Streptomyces bottropensis. The sequence goes on from NZ_KB911581.1 coordinate 7,724,782, forward strand.
CGGCCGCGGCACAGTCGGGATCCCGCATCTGCGGGAACTACTGGGAGGCCCGTGCCAACGGCAAGACGGTCGGGATCATGGCCAAGGTGCTGGAGGTGCCCAAGGTCGACTTCGGCATCTGCCTGCGCGTCATCGACAAGACCAACAGCATCAACGGCCGGGAGCTGCCGGGCTACGGCAAGGTGACATGGAACCCGCGCCAGCCCATGCGGTCCTGGACCTGCGAGGACGCCGGCGACCTGTTCAACGACAAGTACGGCGAGGACCCGTGCCTGACCATGAACCGGGTGGACCTCATCGGCCAGGTGGCGAACCGCACGCCCGTCGAGTGGTCGCAGGTGTACTGACATGCGCGGCAGAACGATGTGGCATCGCGTCCTGATGTGCGGAGCGCTCGTCCTCGCGACGGTGGCCACGACCGAGGGCACGGCCAGTGCGGCCACCCAGTGCTTCGGCCAGAGCCATTCCGACGGCGCGCAGATCGTCCCCGGCACCGGCGGCGGCCAGGTCACCCGCTCGGTCACCCGCCAGCGGGCGGCCGACACCTGGGACGACTGGATATGGCGCGGCACCGAATTCCAGTGCCCCCGAGGACGGACCTGCGAATACGCGTGGGAGAAATCCAAGACGACCACGACCGGCTGGGCCATCGGCGGCGGCACCAATCTGGGCAACACCAGTTCGCCCTCCGGGAAGTGGTACAACGCCCTGATTCCCCTGGTGGTCGGCTATCAGAAGACCACACAGATCAGGACCTCGTTCACCTGGACCGTCCATCTCAATGGCGGCGACATCGGTCAACCCATTCAGGTAGCGGTTCGGCGCTGGACCCAGGGCGATTTCTCCGGCGGCTGGGTACGGACGAACAGGGGCTGCCAGGGAGGCACCGTCTACGAATGGGATGGTGATATCAGGTTCGGCAGCTGGACCCGGAACGTATTCGAGAAGGAAAAGGTCGGCTACGCCGTCAACGGCCGTATGTGACCGCCCCTCCCGGCACGCTCGACATTCACGCGGTACATCATCCTCCAGGAAAGGACATGATCATGCCCGGTAAAGCGATGTGGCATCGCATGCTGATGTGCGGGGCTCTCGCCGTCGCCGCACTGGCCACGACCGAGGGCACGGCCAGTGCCGCCACTCAGTGCTTCAGCCAGAGCTACTCCGACGGCGCGCAGATCGTCCCCGGCACGGGCGGCGGCCAGGTCACCCGCTCGATCACCCGCCAGCGGGCGGCCGGCACCTGGGACGACTGGGTCTGGCGCGGCACCGAGTTCCAGTGCCCCCGGGGCCGGACCTGCGACTACGCATGGTCGAAGTCGAAGACGACGAACACCGGCTGGGCGGTCGGCGGCGGTACCGATCTCGGTAACGCCAGCTCCCCCTCCAAGAAGTGGTACAACGTCGTGCTTCCGCTGGTCGGCGGCTATCAGAAGAACACCGAGATCAGCACCAACTTCACGTGGACCGTGCACCTCAACGGCGGTGACGTGGCCCAGCCCATTCAGGTCGCGGTCCGCCGCTGGACCCAGGGCGACTTCTCCGGCGGCTGGGTACGGACGAACCGCGGCTGCCAGGGCGGCACCACCTACGAATGGGACGGAAGCGCCCGTTTCGGCAGCTGGACCCGGAACGTGTTCGAGAAGGAAAAGGTCGGCTATGCCGTCAACGGCCGTATGTGACAAGCCAGTTCACTTTCACCTTCTTTTTTCGAGCCAAGGAGACACCCATGAGGATCAAGCTCGTGAAGCGGCGCACGGCGATGCTGGCCGCCGCGGGAATGGCGGCCGGGGCACTGTTCGCCCTCGCGGTCCCCGGCACGGCCGAGGCCCAGTCCGGCTCCCGTATCTGCGGGAACTACTGGACGGGCTACTACGACAACGGCCAGAAGGAAGTCACCTGGTCCCGGGTGATCGAGGTGCCCAAGAGCGATGGCGTCGCCTGTGACGTCGCCGTCAACAGGACGGACCGGGTCGGCAACCCTCCGCAGGAGACCGTGAACCTGGGCGTGAAGTGGGGCTCGCGGCAGCGGCTGCAGAACGTGACCTGTGAGTGGTACTCCCAGGACGTCCTGAACTCCAAGCACGGGGACGACGTCTGCAACGGCATGCTGCGCGCGGACAACGTGTTCCAGGTCAAGAACCGGACGATCAGCCAGTTCTACGTCAAGGGCTGAGCACGCCGGCCGGTCGTCCGACTCCCCTGCCGGGAGCCGGGCGGCCGGCCGTTTCCCGTCCGATGCGCGCGGGCGCAGGCGGTCGGGAGCACCCCCGTCCCTCCGCTAGACTTTTTCTCGCGCGCCGCTAGCTCAGTTGGTTAGAGCAGCTGACTCTTAATCAGCGGGTCCGGGGTTCGAGTCCCTGGCGGCGCACCACCCGGAGAGGCCCCTCGCGAGCGCGAGGGGCCTCTCCGTATGTGTGCCTGTCCGCACGCGCACCCTCTCCGTACACGCCCCGACGGGTTCTCCGGCAATGCCCCCATGAGGGCGTTACGACCGGTAAGTACCGAAGACACGCCCGCACTAAAACACATGACGTAGGCGCTCAGGAACAAAAGATGCCGAGGGGGCATCAATGCAACCGGATGGCCGTCGCCCCGTGTCTCCATGGTGTAGATCACATGGTGACGATGACGCACTGATGTGTCCGTAACGGTCGAGGGGGACCGATTCGGATGAAAGACCGACGAACACACACTCGATGTGTGTGCGGGGGGAATGACTCATGACGTCGACGCCGACGGGCGCCCGGCACAACAACGATCCATCCGAAACGACCCGGCTCAAGACGCCGTCGCACCGGACCGGAGCATTCCGCAAACTGCGCAAGAACCTTCCCAGATACGACTACGAGCACTACAGCCGCCTCGCGGGACCGCTCACCCAGCCCGATCCGACCAAGCCCTACACGGTGCAGTACCGCTCCCTGATCTCGCAGGAGCCGCACCGTCTGCGGGTCGCCCTGATGCTGGCAGCGGCGCCGCTGCTCTCCCTGGTCCTGCTCGGCTGGCTGCTGCAGCAGGAGCACTGGACCAAGCGCGACTACGTCGAGTACGACTTCCTGCCCGCCCTCGACATGGTCATGCTGGTCTCGATCGGCCTGATCGAGTTCTTCCGCTGCATGAACGTCCTGTCGAACGCGCACGCCACCCTGGTCGCCCGCGACCCGATCCCGGTGGTGCCCGAGACCGGCACCAGAGTCGCCTTCCTCACCTCCTTCGTGCCCGGCAAGGAACCGTTGGAGATGGTGACGAAGACCCTGGAGGCCGCGGTGCGGCTGCGCCACCGCGGGCTGCTGCACGTGTGGCTGCTCGACGAGGGCGACGACCCCGCCGTGAAGGCGGTCTGCGCGCGCCTCGGCGTGCACCACTTCTCCCGCAAGGGCATCGCGAAGTGGAACCAGCCGAAGGGTCCGCACCGCGCCAAGACCAAGCACGGCAACTACAACGCCTGGCTGGACGCCCACGGCGACGACTACGACTTCTTCGCCTCGGTCGACACCGACCACATCCCGCTGCCCAACTACCTGGAGCGGATGCTCGGTTTCTTCCGGGACCCGAACATCGGCTTCGTGATCGGCCCCCAGGTGTACGGCAACTACGACAACTTCGTCACCAAGGCCGCCGAGTCCCAGCAGTTCCTGTTCCACGCGCTGATCCAGCGCGCCGGCAACCGGTACGGCGCCCCCATGTTCGTCGGCACCTCCAACGCCGTGCGGATCAGGGCACTCAAGCAGATCGGCGGACTCTACGACTCCATCACCGAGGACATGGCGACCGGCTTCGAGATCCACCGTCACAAGAACCCGGCCACGGGCAAGAAATGGCGCTCGGTCTACACGCCGGACGTGCTCGCGGTGGGCGAGGGACCCAGCGCCTGGACGGACTTCTTCACCCAGCAGATGCGCTGGTCGCGGGGCACCTACGAGACGATTCTCAAGCAGTACTGGAAGGGCTGGTACTCGCTGCCGCCGAGCAAGCTCTTCAACTACACCATGATGATCATCTTCTACCCGATGTCCGCCCTCAACTGGATCCTGGCGGCGCTGAGTTGCGCCCTGTTCCTGGGCCTGGGCGCCTCGGGCGTGAACATCGATCCGACCGTGTGGCTGATGCTCTACGGCAACGCCTCGGCGCTCCAGATAGGCCTGTACGTCTGGAACCGCCGGCACAACGTCTCCCCGCACGAGCCGGAGGGCTCCGGGGGTGTGGCCGGCATGGTGATGTCCGCGCTGTCCGCGCCGCTCTACGCGAAGGCACTGATCGACTCGGCCCTGCGCCGCAAGAGCAAGTTCGTGGTCACGCCCAAGGGCGACTCGGCGAGCCCCGACCGGTGGTTCGGCACCTTCCGGTACCACTGGTACTTCATCCTCATCTTCGGGGCCTCGATCGCCGCCGGGTTCGTCTTCGGCAACTCGCACCCCGCGATGATCATCTGGGCCGTCTTCGCCATGATGATCACCGCTCTCCCCATCGTCGCCTGGCGCTACATGCTGCGCCAGGACAGGAAGAAGGCCGCCGCGGCCGCCGAACTGCGGGGTTCGATGGTGGCACCGCCCGAGGCGGCGCCCGCGCCCTTCGCGCCACAGCCCGCACCCCACGCCCCACCCGCACCCCACGCTCCTCATCACAAGCCGAGCTGGGCCGCGTCCGGGTCGGGCAGCGGGAGTAGCGAGCAGACCATGCAGATCGCCCTGGGCGGACTGGGGGGACGTAAGGAATGAAGGACCGTGCAGGCCGCCGCCGCGCCCGTCGCCTCGCGATCGGCGGGGCGGTGGTCCTCGCGCTCGCGGGGACGAACGGGCCCTGGGTGTACCGCTTCAGTACGGAGAAGTACCACGAGTACGAGATCAACAGGCCGGAGTACAAGGCCGCCAACGGGCAGTGGAAGGTCGTCGAGTTCCCTCCGGAGTACCGGCAGAACACGATCCACGCCGCGCTTCTGCACACCGGCAAGATCTTGCTGATCGCGGGCTCCGGGAACGACGCCGACAACTTCGACAAGAAGAAGTTCGACACCCGCGTCTGGGACCCGGTCAAGCAGACGATCAAGCGGGTGCCGACCCCGGCCGACCTGTTCTGCACGGGACACACCCAGCTGTCCAACGGCAATCTGCTGATCGCGGGCGGCACCAAGCGCTACGAGAAGCTGAAGGGTGACGTCACCAAGGCCGGCGGGCTGATGATCATCCACAACGAGAACCCCGACAAACGGATGAGGATCGAGGCGGGGACCAGGTTCGTCGGCAAGGAGAACGGCAGGACCTTCGTCCTCAAGGACACCGTCGACATCAAGAAGGCCGTCAAGACCTTCGATCCGGACACCGGGAAGTTCACCGGCAACAAGCCGGGGATCGCGCGCGCCTACGTCGAGGCCGAGAGGCGCGGCAGGAGGTACGAGACCGGTACCGAGGACAACTACCGGGTCGTGGGCCTGAGGGGCGACGACGCGCGGAACACTTACGGCATCGCGCAGAAGCTCGCTCTCGACAAGAAGGACTTCCAGGGGATCAGGGACGCCTACGAGTTCGACCCGGTCGCCGAGAAGTACATCAAGGTCGACCCGATGAACGAGGCCCGCTGGTACCCGACGCTCACGACCCTGTCGGACGGCACCGTGCTGTCGCTGTCCGGCCTCGACGAGATCGGTCAGCTCGTGCCGGGCAAGAACGAGATCTACGACCCCGGGACGAAGAAGTGGACGTACACGAAGGGCGTCCAGCAGTTCCCGACGTACCCGGCGATCTCCCTGATGCAGAACGGCAAGCTGTTCTACTCGGGCGCGAACGCGGGGTACGGGCCGGACGACATCGGGCGCGACCCGGGTGTCTGGGACCTGCGGACCAACACGTTCACGAAGCTGCCCGGCATGAGCGACGGGAAGCTGCTGGAGACCGCCGGGACCGTGCTGTTGCCTCCGGCGCAGGACGAGAAGTACATGGTCATCGGGGGTGGCGGGGTCGGTGAGTCGGAGCGGTCCAGCAAGAGGACCCGGCTGATCGACCTGCTGGCGGACGAGCCGAGGTTCGTGGACGGGCCGGAGCTGGCGAAGGGCACGCGGTATCCGCAGGCCTCGATCCTGCCCGACGACACGGTGCTCATCTCCGGGGGCTCGGAGGACTACCGCGGGCGCGGCGACTCCAACATCCTGGAGGCGCGGCTGTACGACGCGAGGACGGGCGGGATGCGGCGGGTGGCCGACCCGCTGGTCGGCCGGAACTACCACTCCGGGTCGATCCTGCTGCCGGACGGGCGGGTCGTCTTCTTCGGGTCGGACTCCCTGTACGCCGACAAGGCCAACACCAAGCCGGGGGAGTTCGAGCAGCGGATCGAGATCTACACGCCGCCGTATCTGTTCCGGGACGCACGGCCGACGCTGACGGGTGGGCCGAAGACGGTCGCGCGCGGCGGGACGGCGACGTTCGGTGCGCGGGACGCCTCGGCGGTCAGGTCGGCCCGGTTGATCCGGCCGAGTGCGTCGACGCATGTGACGGACGTGGACCAGAAGTCGATCGAGGTGGACTTCGTGGCGGACGGCGACCGGATCACGGTGAGCGTGCCGAAGAACCGGAATCTGGTGCAGTCGGGGTGGTACATGCTGTTCGTGACGGACAAGGCGGGGACGCCGAGCGCCGCGCGGTGGGTGAAGGTGCCGTAGGGGTTGGCCGGGGGTTGGTCCTGGGTTCGTTTCCGGGTGCGGGTGCGGGTGCGGGTGCGCGGGGGCTGGTCGCCCAGTCCCCGCGCCCCTAGGAGCCTGAGCCCGGCCCCCTGCGTGCCGAGGAAAAGCAGAGGGCGCAGCCCCTGCTTTTCAGGGGCGGGGAACTGCGCGACCAGCCCCCACCGGGCCGTCAGTCGGACGCCTTCGCCAGGGCCAGCGCGTACTCCGGCCACCACTCCCCCGCCTTGGGCCCGCCCTTGCACTCGCCGTCGGACTCACCGGGGCGCTTCACCCACAAGAACGCGTCCACCAGCTCGTCCGGGGTCCTGGTCGTCGGGGTCTCCCCGAGGGCCCGGCCCGGGGGGTTGCACCAGCGTTCGTCCTCGTCGCCCTCGGTCCAGGGGCCGTTGCCGTTGCGGCTGGTGTCGATCACGAACGGCTTGTCGCCGATCTTCGAGGAGAGCTGCCTGCCGTACTCGATGGAGTCCTCGGTGGTGTAGAAGTTCGAGACGTTGACGGCGAAGCCGTCCGCCTGCTCGACCCCGGCCCACTTGAGGGGGTCGTAGATCTCCTCGGGGTCGCCCCAGCCGGCGTTGCCCGCGTCCAGGTACACCTTCGTGTTCTTCAGCGCGCCGAGCCTCTCGACCGCGCCTTTCAGCAGGTCGTACCGCTCGCCGTGGAACTCCTCCGGGGTGCAGCCGTCCACCACGTGGAGCACCGCGTCGGGCTCCAGGACGACCGTGGCCGCCCGGTCCCCGATGCCCCGGGCCACGCCGTCGATCCATGCCCGGTACGCGTCGCCGTCGGCCGCGCCGCCGCCGGAGTACTGGCCGCAGTCGCGGTGCGGGATGTTGTAGAGGACGAGGACGGCGTCCCGGTCCGCCTCCTTCGCGGCCTCGGTGAAGCCTCTGGCCTCCCGCTCCGGGTTCTCCGGGCCGATCCACTCGCCGGTGGGCTGCTCGGCGATCATGCGGATCAGCTGGGCGTCCTCGTCCTTGCCCGCCTTCTCGTAGGCGGCGACCTGGGCCGCCGCGTTCCCCCGCGGATTGACCCAGAACGGGGCCGTGCCGCTTGGCCGTTGGGTGATGCCGGATCCGGAGGCGCGGTTCTTCTCGCCGTCGCCGTCGTCTCCCCCGAAGCAGCCGGCGAGCGATAACGCCACCACCACCGCCACGGACGCCCGAACCCCGGCCCCCCTACTGCCGTACATCCAACTCCCCCTTGGGTGCACCGTGTCGTAAGCGCCAATCCTGGCATAAATCCCGCCTCGCCCACGAGGTCGTGACGGCCTTGGCCAGGTGCTGTCGACTCCTGATCACGATGGTGGGACGACACGTCCGGACAGGGGCGGAAACCGCTCGTACGGCCCCGCGCAGCACCGATCGAAGCACGGGCTCACGCCTCAACTCCTCACTCCGGCGGCGATTATGACGCCCAGTCACAGATACAGTCCGGCATCGGCCGACCTCTGTGGACACCTGGCCCGGTCGACGACCCGCTCCCCCCGGGGCCGGGGCCTGCCCGCTCAAGGTCCCGTGCCGCTCAGGTACGCGGAGACGACGACGTTCGCCGTGTAGGTGCGGGTCGCCTTGTCGAAGGTGCCGCCGCAGGTGACGAGACGGAGCTCGGCGCGCCCCGACTGCCGTACGCCGTAGACCCGTTCGGCGTCGAAGTCGTCGCGGCCGACGACCTGGACGTCGTCCACGGTGAACTCGGCGATCCTGCCGTCGCTGCGGGTGACCCGGATCTTCTCGCCGATGCTCAGCGCGCTCAGCTTGTAGAAGACGGCGGGCCGGGTCTCGGTGTCGACGTGTCCGACGAACAGCGCGGCGCCCGTCGCCCCCGGCCGCGCACCGCCCGCGTACCAGCCGACGACGCCCGGCTGACCGTAGGAGGGCGGTTCGATCGCCCCGTCGCGGTCGAGGCCGCGCGCCACGACCGGCGCCTGTACGCCCATCGCGGGGATGTCCAGCCGCTGCGGCCGCGCGCCTCGCAACGGCTGCGCGGCGGGCGGCAGTTCGGCCTGGGCGGGGCGCCCGACCGCCGCGACGTCACCGGTGGTGGGCGCGGACTCGCCCGCACGAACGTCGGTGATCTCGCGGCCCCACAGCCACAGACCGAGCAGCAGCACGGCCCAGGCGACACCGGCGACGACACGGCCGGTTCCGCCGCCCGACCGGCTTCCGGCGATCGCCCCGATCGTGCTCCCGTCGTCGGAGTAGTCCCGTTTCGACACGGCGACCCCTACTCCGTACCGCGGCCGCGGTTGCGGCGCGCGCCCCGCGCCACGACCACCGCCGCCGCGACCCCGGCGAGGACCAGGCCGACCACCGCGTGGCGGGCGCCGGGGCCGGCGTGCCGGGCGTCGTCCATGGAGCTGGCCGGGTCGGCCGAGCCCCGAGCGTCCACCGGCCCGGCCGCCGCGAGCCGTTCCGCGGCTCCGCCGCCGCCCGCGCGCACGGGGGCGACCGGGGAGGCGGGGGACGTGGGCCGCCGGGGGGACTCGGACTCGGTGCCCGGCGGCCGAGGGGCCGAGGGGCCGGCGGCTTCGGGCCTGCCCCGGCCGACCTTGACGGTCCCCCTGATCCGGTCCGCGGCCACTTCGCCGGCGCAGGTGAGCCGTACCTCGTAGGTGCCGGGTTCGAGCGAGGACCGTACGCGGGTCTCTCCGGCGAGGGTGCCGAAGCCTTCGGCGCCGGTCCGGGTGAGCAGCGCGTCCGCGACGAACACCTCCGAGACGGCCGTCGCGGTCTTCCCCGCGCAGCCCGTGGCCCGCACCCGGATGTCGCTGCCGGGGGACGGCGAGGCCGGTACCACCGAGACGTTTCCCGGGTCGGCCGCGAGGGCCGGGGGCGCCGACGCGGTCAGTGCGGCGGCGACCACCGCACCGGCACAGAGAGTGACTCGTGGTGAGCCCATGGTGAACCTCCAGACACCATGAGACTCTCCCGCCGCCCGCCTGGCCGCACCCGGGGAGGGGCCGCGGCTGCTCCGTACGGGTGTCCGGGGGTTTATCCGGTGGCCGGAGTCGCGTTCAGATGCGCCGGAGTCGCGTTCAGATGCGGTCGACGAGGTCCGCGATCGAGTTCACGACCTTCGACGGGCGGTACGGGAACTTCTCGATCTGCTCCGGGGTCGTCAGGCCGGTGAGGACGAGGTAGGTCTGCATACCGGCCTCGATGCCCGCGAGGACGTCGGTGTCCATGCGGTCGCCGATCATCGCGCTGGTCTCGGAGTGCGCGCCGATCGTGTTCAGGCCGGTGCGCATCATCAGGGGGTTGGGCTTGCCCGCGAAGTACGGCTTCTTCCCGGTCGCCTTGGTGATCAGCGCGGCCACGGCTCCGGTCGCGGGCAGCGCGCCCTCGGCGGAGGGGCCGGTCTCGTCCGGGTTGGTGGCGATGAACCGGGCGCCGTCGTTGATGAGCCGGACCGCCTTCGTCATGGCCTCGAAGGAGTACGTGCGGGTCTCGCCGAGGACCACGTAGTCGGGCTCGTGGTCGGTGAGGACGTACCCGATGTCGTGCAGCGCGGTCGTCAGTCCCGCCTCGCCGATGACGTACGCCGTACCGCCGGGCCGCTGGTCGTCCAGGAACTGGGCGGTCGCGAGGGCGGAGGTCCAGATGTTCTCCACGGGCACGTCCAGGCCCATGCGGGAGAGACGGGCGTGCAGGTCGCGCGGGGTGTAGATCGAGTTGTTGGTGAGCACCAGGAAGGGGCGCCCGGACTCGCGCAGCTTCTTTATGAAGGCATCGGCGCCGGGAATCGGCACGCCCTCGTGGATGAGCACACCGTCCATGTCGGTGAGCCACGACTCGATGGGCTTGCGCTCTGCCATGTGCGATCTCCTGCCGACCTGTGCTGATTCCCGCGTACGCCCATGCGTTCCGGGCCCGCCCCAACCCTAGTGAGGCCTGGCCGAAAAGAGGAGGCCGATCTTGGCCGCTGAGACCGCCCTCATCAGGTCAGCGGGGGCCGGTCCGGGTCACAGGCGTCGAGCCGCGTCCAGGAGTCAGCCCGCCCGCCTGCGGACCGCCGCGACCAGCAGCCCGCCGGCGGACAGGAGCAGCAGTCCGCTCACGTACGGCAGCGCCGCGCGCACACCCGACGCGGCCAGCTCGTCCGGGCGCTCCTCGGGGTACGGCCGCGGCTCGCCGCGTACGACGCCGCCGCCGTCCTTCGCGGTCCCGCCGCCGTCCCGGCCGTTGTGCTCCTTCCCCTGCTCCTTCTCCTGCTCCTTCCTCTGTTCCTTCCTCTGTTCCTTCCCCTGCTCGCTCCCGTCCTCCTCCTCGCCGTCGGTGATCCGGAAGCGGTAGTCGCCGGACTCCCCCACCCACTCGCTGTCATCGCCGCGCCGCTCGACCACGGCCGCGTTGGCCACGACCTCGTTCGGTACGACCGCGTCGGAGGTGACGGAGAGGCGGACCCGGACGGTGAGGGTGCGGCCCGCGGGCACGGTGAAGCCGGTCCCGTCTCCGCCGAGGACCCCGACCAGTTCGTCGGAGTCGGTCCGCTCGAAGGTCACCGGCCGGGGGGCCGTGTCCTCGGCGTCCGCGTAGTACTCCAGCTGCGGCTGCGTCCGCTTCAGCGTGCGCGCGGAGTCCACCAGCACGACCACCGGGTGGATGTTCCCGCAGGTCCGGGTGGTGGTGTTGGTCAGCTCCAGCGCCCAGTCGTGGAAGCCGCCGCCGGCGACATAGGTGGGGGGCCCGCCGCGGATCCGGGTCCGGAGGGGAAAGGCTCCCCTGTCGGCACCGGCACACGTGGGCCGCCGGTCGTCCAGCACCGTGCGCACGGGCCCACCGGGAACGGGGACACTGCCGAGCGCCACCGCGGAACCACTGACGAGGGCGGCTGCGCCGGCAAGGACAAGAGCGGTCAGACAGGTAGACGGTCGCATGAACACATGACCATGCCATCTACTTGCGCGGGGGAGCGCCGCCACGCCTTGGGGCGATGGGGTTCGGGGCCAAGTCCGCTCGATCGGCGGAGCAGAACTCAGAACTCGATCAGCGGAGCAGAGGGGGGAGACGCCCTGGATGCCGCTGGATGCCCGTGGCCCACGGCAGCACCGGCTTTCAGGGGCGCGGGAAACCTCCGCGAGCAACCACACCCACCCCGCACCCACCCCACCCAACAAGCCCCCGCCCACCCCTCACCTCACCCGTCCTCCCGCCCGAACAGCGGCGCCAGCAGCAACTGAGCCGCCCCCTCCGCCACCCCGGACGCCCCACCCCCCACCACCCGAACCGGAACCGCCGGATCCTCCCCCTGCCGCCGAGCCCACGCGTCGAGCACGAACCCCACCCCCCGCACGAACGCTTCGGGCCACGCCTCGATCGTGCGCCCGCCCAGCAGCACCAGCTCGATGTCGAGCAGTCCCACGAGATTCGCGACCCCCGCACCGAGCACCCGCGCGGCCTCGTCCACGTCCCCGCGCCCCACCGCCGCGAGGCACAGCGCCTCGATGCACCCCCGGTTCCCGCACTCGCACAGCGGCCCGTCCAGCTGGATGACCTGGTGCCCGAACTCACCGGCCCGGGTCCGCGCCCCCCGGTGCACCGCCCCGTCGATCACGAGCCCCGCCCCCAGCCCCGTACCGAGGTGCAGATAGGCGAAGGACCCGTGCGCCCCGGCGGTCGCCGCGAGCCCCAGCGCCGCCGCGTTGGTGTCCTTGTCCACCACCACCGGCATCCCCAGCCGCCGCACCAGCGCCGCCCGCAGCGGGAACCCGTCCCACTCCGGGAACCCGGTGACCCGGTGCAGCACGCCGTGCAGATGGTCGAGGGGGCCGGGCAGGGCGACGCCGACGCCGAGCACAGGCAGGAGTGAGGAGCCGTGGGTATCACCGTCGGGGTCCTCCGGCGCCGCCGGACGCCCCTCGCTCGCCCGCGCCAGCAGCGCCTCCACCTCACGGGCCGCGCCCTCGACCACGGCGTCCGCCCCGGCCCCGAGGTTCAGCTCCGCCCGCCGCTCCCCGACCACCGTGCCGGTCAGGTCGCACAAGACGGCCGTCAGCTCGTCGCGGTCGAGGTGGAGACCGACCGCGTGCCCGGCGTCGGGCACGAGCCGCAGCACGGTGCGCGGTTTGCCCCCGGTGGAGGCCCGGTACCCCGCCTCCGTCAGCAGGCCGTCCACCCGCAGCCGGGCGGTGATCTTGCTGACGGCCTGAGGGGTGAGCCCCGTCCGCTCGGCCAGCTCCAGCCGGCTTATCCCGGCCGTCCCGGCGCCGCGCAGCAGGTCCAGGACCAGCGCGCCGTTGTGGCTGCGCAGGGCGAGCAGATTCACACCGGTCACCCCTGGGGGACGGCCCCCGTTGCCCGGGCCGCCGCCCGCACCACCACCGTTGCCGATCCCGTTGCCGATCCCGTTGCCGTTCACCCTTCCATTGTCCCTCGTGCTTGCACTTTGGCAACAGCGTTGCTTAAGTGGACGCCATGACAGGCACCAGCACAGGCAGAACCCCTCGCGTCGCGCTCGTCGGCTACGGCCTCGCCGGCTCCGTCTTCCACGCCCCGCTGATCGCCGCGACGGAAGGTCTGACCCTCGACACGGTCGTCACCTCGCACCCGGAGCGGCGGGCCCAGGCCCGCGCCGAGTTCCCGGAGGTGCGGCTCGCGGCCACGGCCGACGAGCTGTGGGGCCGGGCGGACGAGCTGGACCTGGTCGTCGTCGCCTCCCCGAACAAGACGCATGTCCCCGTGGCCACCGCCGCCCTGGAGGCGGGCCTCGCGGTCGTCGTCGACAAGCCCGTCGCCGGTACGGCGGCCGAGGCGCGCGAGCTGGCCGCCCTCGCGGACTCCCGCGGCCTGTTCCTGTCCGTCTTCCAGAACCGCCGCTGGGACAACGACTTCCTCACCCTGCGAGGGCTCCTCGCCGACGGCGAACTGGGCGAGGTCCGCCGCTTCGAGTCCCGCTTCGAGCGCTGGCGCCCCCAACTGAAAGGCGGCTGGCGCGAGTCCGGCGACCCAGCAGAGATCGGAGGTCTCCTCTACGACCTGGGCAGCCACGTCGTCGACCAGGCCCTCACCCTCTTCGGCCCCGCCGCGCTCGTGTACGCCGAGTCCGACCTGCGCCGCCCCGGCGCCGAGACGGACGACGACACGTTCATCGCCGTCACCCACGCGAACGGCGTCCGCTCGCACTTCTACGCCTCCGCCGTCACCCCTCAACTCGGCCCGCGCTTCCGCGTGCTGGGCTCCGAGGCGGGCTACGTCAAGTACGGCCTCGACCCCCAGGAAGCTGCCCTCCGCGAGGGCGAGCGCCCCGTCCCCGGCGCCGACTGGGGCGTCGAGCCCGAGGACCTCTGGGGCCACGTCGGCGCCGGCGACTCCCCCCTGACCGGTGGCGGCCGCCCCGTCCCGACCCTCCCCGGCGACTACCCCGCGTACTACGCGGCCGTGGCCGCCGCCCTGCACGGCACCGGCGAGAACCCGGTGACGGCGTACGAGGCGGCCGCCGCGCTGGACGTACTGGAGGCGGCGCGCAGGTCGGCGCGCGAGGGCGTGGCGGTGCGACTGTGACGACCACCGGCCCCACCTCTCCCGCGGACCCGGCGCCGGTCCCCTCTGTCCCTGTCCCTGCCCCTGTGCCTGTGCCTGTGCCTGTGCCGACGATCGAGGAACTCGAAGCCCAGGAACGCCGCCTGGTGCTCCCCCGGTTCACGCACGACGACGCCTGGGCGCTGGGCTCCCTGCTGGTGGAGCTGGCCCGCGAGGGCGAGGCCCCGGTCGCCATCGACATCCGACGCGGCCCCCAGCAGCTGTTCCACGCGGCCCTGCCCGGCTCGACCCCGGACAACGACGCCTGGATCGACCGCAAACGCCGCGTGGTGGAGCGCTACGCCCACGCCTCCTACCTCGTCGGCGCCCGCTTCCGGGCCAAGGGCACGACCTTCGAGGCCTCGTCCCGCCTGGACCCCGACCGGTACGCCGCCCACGGCGGTTCCTTCCCACTGGCCGTCGAGGGAGCGGGAGTGATCGGCACAGTGACCGTCTCGGGCCTCCCTCAACTGGAGGACCACGCCATGGTGGTGGAGGCCCTGGAGCGCTTCAAGGGCACGATGTAGCTGCGGGGTCCGGGCCGCGCCCCCTGTCTTTGTCCTTCAGAAGCGCGGCCGGAACCGCGCGACAAGCCACGACGAACCGCGGCCGCCGACGAACCGCGGTCCCCACCACCTAGCCACCCGGCACCCGGCACCCGGCACCCGGCACCCGGCACCCGGCACCCGAGCGGAGCCCCTACGCGTCCCTGAACTCCTGCCTCTGCCGCCCGAGCCCGTCGATCTCCAGCTCGACCACATCGCCCGCACGAAGGAACGGCTTGGGCTCGGGCTCCCCCAACGCCACGCCCGCCGGCGTCCCCGTGTTGATGACATCCCCGGGGTACAGCGTCATGAACTGACTGACGTACCGCACGACCTCACTCACCGCGAAGATCTGCTCCCCGGTCGTCCCGTCCTGCTTCAACTCCCCGTTGACCCAGAGCCGAAGCCCCAGCTTCTGCGGATCGGGAACCTCGTCCGCGGTCACCAGCCACGGCCCCAGCGGATTGAACGTCTCGCAGTTCTTGCCCTTGTCCCACGTGCCGCCGCGCTCCAGCTGGAACTCCCGCTCGGACACGTCGTGCGACACCGCGTACCCGGCGACATGCGCGAGCGCCGCATCACGCGACTCGACGTACCGGGCCGTACGCCCGATCACGACCGCCAGCTCGACCTCCCAGTCGGTCTTGACCGACCCGCGCGGCACGAGCACCGTGTCGTGGGGCCCGACCACGGTGTCCGCCGCCTTGAAGAAGATCACCGGCTCGGCGGGCGGCTCGGCCCCCGTCTCGCGCGCGTGGTCGTGGTAGTTGAGCCCGATGCAGACGATCTTGCCGATACGGGCGAGCGGCGGCCCGACGCGCAGCCCCGCCGCGTCCAGGACGGGCAGCTCACCGCTCCCGGCGGCGGCCCTGACCCGCAGAAGCGCCTCCTCGTCCGCGAGCAGCGCGCCGTCGATGTCCGGGACGACGCCCGACAGGTCCCGCAGGACTCCCTCGGCGTCGAGCAGCGCGGGCCGCTCCGCACCCGCCGTACCGACTCGCAGCAGCTTCATGATGGCCATCTCCCTCGGTCGTCCGCCGCCCGACCGATGGGTGCAGCCATCGGAGGACTGGTCGATCGTCCAAGGTCACGGTCCACTCCGCAATACCCGGTTCACGTAGTGGACCGCCCTGCTCGCCCGGCTCGTAACCGCCCGTCCGCGCCAGCCGCCCGCTACTGCGCCGTGGCGGTCGACGAGGCACCGGTGCCGGTACCCGCCGCGGCCCCGGCCCCCGCCGTCGGCAGGGGGTAGAGCAGCGCCCGCTCCACCGCGCTCCACGTCGTACTGGTCACCACGTACAGCGCGGCCGCCAGCGGCACCACCGCCACGCTGAGCAGCGTGAAGAAGGACATGAACGGCATGAACCTGCTGACGGCCCCCATGCTCGCCGCCATCCCGGGCAGCTGCTCGTCCGACCCGGCCGGCAGACCGGCCGTACCCGCCGCCATCATCCGCTTCGTACGGCGGAAGTTGAAGGTCGCGACCCCCGCGACGATCACGAAGAGGCCGACGTAGACGAGCCCCTGCGGCCCGAGCACGCCGCCGTCGCCGAGCGCGTCGGCAAAGCGGTCGCCGAGCGGGGCGGCGAAGAGGCGGTGGGTGAGGAGCGCGTTGGCCTCACCGCCGATCGTCCGGTTGGAGAAGAGGTGGTAGAGGAGGAAGAAGGCGGGCAGCTGGCAGAGACTGGGCAGGCAGCCGGACAGCGGCGACACCTTCTCCTTGGTGTGCAGCTCCAGCATGGCCTTCTGCAGCTTCTCCGGGTTCTTCGCGTGCTTCTTCCGCAGCTCCGCGATCTGCGGCTGCAGGGCGATCCGGGCCCGCTGCCCCCGTGCCGCCGCCCGGGACAGGGGGTGCACGAGCAGTCGTACGAGCGCCGTGAACAGGACGATCGCGAAGGCCGTCGCGGAGGCGTGGAACAGCGGCTGGAGCAGATCGGCGAGGTGTCCGACGAGGTCGGCGAAAACGGACATGGGTGGGAGCCCTCCAGGGGTCTCGTCGTGCCAGGGACCCGTCCGTCCGGGGACGGACCGGGGTCAGGAACCGGCGCGACGGCCCGCGCGAGGAGCACGTGCCTGGACTGCTTGCGCAGCTTGGAACAGAGGGGGCGTGCCCTACGCGGTGGCCGTCAGGAGGGCGTGTCCGGGCGCCCGGGGCCGCGTGCGGCCGCGGGCGTCGGGATCGCGTTGGGGCAGGAACGCCGTACGGCGCTCACGGTCCCGTATGGCCGTCCGTACGCGCGTACGAGGCACGACGGGGGCGCAGCGTGAGGCGATCACCGCACAGGCGGCGAACGCGGATCCGGCGGCGGCGGTCGCGGCGAAGGCTACGGCCGCGGAGAGCGTGCCGGCGTCGAGGACGGCGACCTGGAAGAGGAACGGCAGCAGCACGGCGGCGGGACGCAGGTCGATCCAGCTCCGGATCATCGCGCACCCCTTCCTGCTCCGTGCTCTGGTTGCCGCACCGCACTCTGTCGCACACATGCTCTCATCTGAGCCGCACCGAGCGTAGCTTCCCCCAGACCACGAGGCGGTATGTGGAGGTGTACGCGGGCGTGCAGGTGGTGAGCGTGAGGTAGTGGCCTCGCTCGGCGTACCCGTACGACGGCCGCACGTCGCTGCGCGGGACGGGCCGCAGGACCCCGCGGTCGCCGGGCGCGGTCTGCGGGAGCGTCCGGTCGACGACGTAGATGTGGACGGCGTCCCGGGTCTCGATGCGGACCTCGTCACCGGGCGCGAGCCGGTCGAGGTGGCGGAAGGGCTCGCCGTGGGTGTTGCGGTGCCCGGCGAGGGCGAGGTTCCCGGGCCGGCCGGGCTGCGCGGTCCCCGGGTAGTGCCCGACGTACCCGCTGTCGAGGACGTCCGCCCGGCCGACCCCCTCGGCGACGGGCACGCGGAGGTGGAGGCGGGGGATGGCGAGGACGGCGTAGGCCCTGCCCGGGCGCTCCCGCTCCCCCCTCCCCTCCCGCTCCCCGCTTCTCTCCCGCTCCCCGCTCCCCTCCGTGTCCGCGCTGCCCTCCGTGTCCGCGCTCCACTCCGTGTCCGCGCTGCCCTCCGTGTCCGCGCTCCACTCCCTCTCCAGGGCGGCCACCTCGCGGGCCGCTCCCTCCTGGGCCTGCCGGTTGGTCCACCACAGCTGATGGGCGAGAAAGAGCAGGAGGACGAGCCCGAGGGTGACGGCAGCCTCGGCGGCGACCTGGAGCGCACGGGGGTGGGCGACTTTCATCTCCCCTTCTCACAACCCTTGAAAGAAATAGGAGAAAGCGCTGTCACACCTCTCGACAACCTCACCTTTCACCCCTGACTCTTCCGATGTCGCTACAGAGCAGTTGTCCCCACTGATGTCTCCCTGAGCAGTTCGGAAGGTGGCCGGTCCCCCAGCCCCACCTTTCCCTCCCCTCGGCACCCGCATCCCCCGGAGCTGACATGACTGCATCCCCCGAGCCCACGGACGACCGGACGAGACCGGCCGCGCAGACCCCGCCGGCCGATCGCCCCCCGGCCGCCTTCGGCCGCAGAGCCCTCCTCGCCGCGGCCGGCGGCGCGGTGGTCGGCACGGCCCTCGGCGCCGGCACGGCCCACGCGGACGCGACCATCGCCGTCAACCCGGCCACCAAGTACGGCACTTGGGAGGGCTGGGGCACCTCCCTGGCCTGGTGGGCCAACGTCTTCGGTGCCCGGGACGACTTCGCCGACCTGTGGTTCACCACGAAGACGACGACGTACAACGGCACGGCCCTGCCCGGCCTGGGCATGAACATCGCCCGCTACAACCTCGGCGCGTGCAGCTCGAACTCCATCAACGGCGAGTCGATGGTGAAGTCCCCCAACATTCCCGCCTTCAAGCAGATCGAGGGCTTCTGGCAGGACTACACCAACGAGAACCCGACCTCCTCGGCCTGGAAGTGGACGGCGGACCCGAACCAGCGCGCGGCCCTGACGAAGGCCGTGGCGCGCGGGGCGACGACGGAACTCTTCGCCAACTCGCCCATGTGGTGGATGTGTTCGAACCACAACCCCTCGGGCGCCTCCGGCGGCGGCAACAACCTCCAGACCTGGAACTACCGCCAGCACGCCTCCCACCTCGCGGCGGTGGCCCTCTACGCCAAGAACAACTGGGGCGTGAACTTCGCGACGGTCGACCCCTTCAACGAACCGGCGTCCTCCTGGTGGACGGCGACCGGCACCCAGGAGGGCTGCCACATGGACCCGGCGGTCCAGGCAGCCGTACTCCCGTACATGCGCAGCGAGTTGAACGCACGCGGCCTGAACTCGGTCCGTATCTCGGCCTCCGACGAGACCAACTACGACACGGCCCGCTCGACGTGGAACTCCTTCAACTCCACCACGAAGGCCCTGGTCAGCCAGGTGAACGTGCACGGCTACCAGGGCGCGGACGGCCGCCGCGACCTCCTCTACACGGACGTGGTCACCACCGCCGGCAAGAAGCTCTGGAACTCGGAGACGGGCGACAGCGACGGTTCGGGCTGGACCCTCGCGCGGAACCTCTGTTACGACTTCCGCTGGCTGCACCCCACGGCCTGGGTCTACTGGCAGGTGATGGACCCGACGGCGGGCTGGGCGATGATCGCGTACGACCAGAACACCCTCCAGCCCACGACGGTCCAGACCAAGTACTACGTGATGGCCCAGTTCAGCCGCCACATCCGCCCGGGAATGACGATCCTGGACACGGGCTCCAGCTTCACGGCGGCGGCGTACGACGCGGCGGCCAAGCGCCTGGTGATCGTGGCGATCAACACCGCCTCTTCGGCCCAGACCTTCACCTTCAACCTCGCGAACTTCACGACGGTGACGGGCGGCGCGAACGGCCTGGTCCCCCGCTGGAACACCCACACCTCGGGCGGCTCCGACCGCTACCGCGCGTACGCGGACACGCGCCTGAGCGGCAAGACGGTGGCGGTGCCGTTCGCGGCGGGCGCGGTGCAGACACTGCAGATCGACGGGGTGACGATCTAGCGAACCGTCCGCTCGGGCCGGTGCGCGGACCGAGGAACCGCCCTCGGCCCGCGCGCACCCTCGGCCCGCGCGTCCCGGGCCCGTCCCCGAGGGAGAGCCGAAGGCAAAGGTGGGGAGGTGGGAGAGAACGCGCCCAGGCCTGCTCCCTCCCACCTCTGCCCGTACCTCACCTCCATCCCCTTACCTCCCCCACGGGCAGTACGGTGTCGTCCATGCGCCCCGACACGCCTGCCGAGAACGTCGACCACAACGCCGAAGCGGCACGCCTGGAGCGGACCGCCGACCTCTATCCCGAGGACGCCGAGCACCTCCTCCTCCAGGCCGCCGCCCACCGCGAACTCTCCGGCGACCGCCCCACGGCAACAGCCCTCTACGACCGCCTCCTGTCCTCCTCCACCCCCCTGGACAACCCCCACCTCGTACGAGCGCTGAAAGCGTCCAACCTCTGGGAGTACGGCCACGAGGCGGAGGCCCGCGCGATCATCGACGGCGTCCGCGCGGCGGCCCCCCGCGACCCGGCCCCCTGGGTGATCGTCGCCGAGGCCCTGGAGGCCCACGACGAGCTGGAGGCGGCCCAGGACACGTTCACGGCGGCCGTGACCCTGCTGTTGACGGACGTGGCAGAGCCCCCTTACTCGACCCGCCCCCTGCTCTTCGGCCGCCACCGGGTCCGCCGCATGCTGGGCGCGACGCACGACAACTGGGACGCGGTGGCGGACACCCTCCACTCCTCGTCGATCTCCCTGGACGAACTCCACGACCCCAAGCGCGTCTGGTCCCTGGGCTCGGACAACCCGGCGGAACTCCAGGCCGAGATCTCCCGCCTGCGCGCGGAGTTGGGCGCCTACCGCGAGGCCCTGTCCCGCCCGTTCCCGGTGGCGGTCCTGCACTGGCCGGCCACCGAACTCTCGGAGCTGGTCTCGGCCTACCCGGGCCTGGCCGCGGAATACCCGTCCCACGAGGAACACCTCGCGACGATAGAGGCCTCACTGAGGGAACTGTCGGCCTCCGGCACCCCGAACCTGGGCATCGTCACCGGCACGGTGCCGTCCTACGAGGCCTTCGCCGCCTCGGAGGGCTCGTCCCCGGCCGACGCGACACTGCTCCCGCAGTACGCGACGACGCTGGCGGCGCGGGGGTTGGCGGTGGAGTGGCCGCCGCAGCGGGGAAGCGCGTGCTGGTGCGGCTCGGAACGGCCTTACGAGACCTGCCACGGAGCGTAGGTCAAGGCGCCAGTCCCCCACTTCTCCGCAAGCCGCCAAGCAATCCCGGCGTGCATGCGAGACGCGAATGCGCCAGGCACCCCGCCCCACAACCCAGCCGACCTCGCCTCACTCAACCTGGACCACGCACCCTTCCGGGCCGCTCGCTCGCTTCTCCCCCGCGCTGGAGCGGCCCGGGTCAAGGGTGGCCCGCAGGGCCATCGCCGCAGGCGACGCGAAGCGCCCTTGAGGTGGGCCGCGGAGGCGCGACACTGCCGAAGAAGCGAGTGGCCCTACGGCACCTCGACCACACCGCCCCCTCGCGCCGCTCCTCGATCACCAAGATCCGGAGCGGCTGCCCCCTCCGCTGTGGTGGAATCGAACTGCACCCGACCGGACCGAGCCGCGATCGTGAGGCACAGCCGCCTTGAGCACGATGAAGCCGTTGTCGCCCGCCGTCTCCGCACGCATGAGCAGACAGGTCAGCAAGGACACGGCCGCCGAACTGGCCGTTCGTCGCCTGCTCCACGCTGCCGGGTTGCGCTACCGCGTGGAGTTCCCGGTCCCGGGCATGGCCAGACGCCGTATAGACGTGGCGTTCACCCGAGCCAAGGTGGCCGTGCTGATCGACGGATGCTTTTGGCACGGCTGCCCTGAGCACGCCACGCAGCCGAAGTCGAACGCAGAGTGGTGGCGCAACAAGCTGGACCGGAACACGGCCCGCGATCGGGAGACTACGGAGCATCTGACCGCGGCGGGGTGGACGGTGCTGCGGTTCTGGGAGCATGAGGCCCCTGAGCAAGTGGCCGTGCGAGTGGCCGCAACAGTGGAACGACGTCTGGCAGAGGGAACGAAGGGACGGGAAGCGTGGGGGGACTGACCTTCGTGGATGTGTGTTCCGGAGCTGGTGGCCTTGCTCTCGGCCTGGAGCGGGCAGGATTCGAACCGCGCCTCCTGCTGGACGAGGACGAGGTGGCCGTCAGAACCTTGAAGGCCAACCGACCGCAGTGGAACGTATTGTGCGCCGATCTGCTGGACTTCGACCCGGCCGAGCACCCCGTGAGCTACGACGTGGATCTCCTCGCGGCAGGCCTGCCACGGGTGAAGTCGAGCGCGACCATCGGGCGGACGAATTCCGACAAAGAGGAAGAACTGCTGAGGGCGACCGTCCTGCTCGCCCATGCGATCAAGCCTCGGGCCATCCTCATCGAGAACGTCCCCGGGCTCGCCGATTCGGACAACTACCAGCCCTTTCGTGACTTCGCTCGAGCCGAACTCGCCCATCTGGGATATGAGTTCAGTTGGTTCGTCGTCAATGCGGTCGACTTCGGCGTACCGCAGAACCGGAAGCAGGGAGTCCTCGTAGCAGTCGAACGATCACTGGCCGAAGCGTTCCGACAGCCGACGCCCACTGTGAGCGAACCGGCTACGGTCGGCGTCATCCTGGGGCCGTCCATGGCCGCACACGGGTGGCAGGATGCTGCACGCTGGGCCGCCCAAGCCGATCAACCGGCTCCGACACTGGTCGGAGGCTCGAAGAACCGAGGCGGCGCGGACCTGGGACCGACCGGGGCCAAGCGGAAGTGGGCGACCATGGGGGTCAACGCACACACCGTGGGTGACCGAATTCCGGGTCCGGACTTCGTTTGGAATCCCGAGCTCGGCAGGGACAACATGGTGAAGATCACGACTGAGCAGGCCGCGTTGTTGCAGGGTTTTCCCGAATCATGGCAGATCGCCGGACTCAAGACCGCACGATATCGCCAGGTCGGACACGCGACACCGCCGCCCGTCGGAGAAGCTCTGGGGCGAGCCGTCGCCGAAGCGTTGAACCGGGATCCGGCAGCCTCCCCGGCCGGCTAGACTTCCGCCACATGACCAGCACGGCGCCACACCAGTCCATCCTCGACAAGCCTTTTGTCCTGGATCTCTTCGCGGGACCCGGAGGGCTGGATGTCGCGGGGCACACTCTCGACATCCCCAGTCTCGGCATCGAGTGGGACAAGAGTGCCTGTCTCACGCGATACGCGGCCGGGCTGGAGACACTGCACGCCGATGTGAGCGCGGTGCGCAGAGACTCCTTCGAGTCGCTACCTCCGGAGATCAATGTGCTGGCCGGTGGACCTCCCTGCCAGACCTACTCCGTGGCCGGGCACGGCGCGGGCCGTAAGAACCTGAACAAGGTCAAGGAGTACATCGAGCGACTGACGGCAGGCGAGTCCGACGAGGCGATCGACGAGGATCTGAAGACTCTCAGCGATCCGCGCACCGCGCTGGTCCTCGAACCACTCCGATACGCCCTCCAGGCGACCAGAAGTCCGAACCGCGGCAGGCGCCCGTACGACGTGATCGTCCTGGAACAGGTCCCGGCGGTCGAGGAACTCTGGCACCACTACGCCAAGGTGCTGGAGGAAACGGGTCTTCCCGACGGCACCAAGTACAAGGCCGTCGTCGGCCTCCTCAACACCGAGACCTACGGGGTCCCTCAGAAGCGATCACGTGCGGTACTGATCGCTCGTCGTGAAGGACTCGATGAGCCGTCACTTCCCAAGCCGACCCACCATTCCTACGAGGCCAAGGCGTGGAATCGTAGGAACGAAGATGATCAGGCCGCATCGAGCCGGGTTCATCAGCCGACCTTCGACGAGGACTCGGCGACCTTGGCGGAAGAACACGATGCAACCGATGGCGAAGACCTGCAGCCCTGGAGGTCGATGGGTGACGTGCTTGCCGAAGCGGTGGGCACACACCCGGGACGCGACACTCCGTTCCTGGTCCGCTCGAACTACGGCAGCTCCGGAATCCCCGGAAGGCGTGGAGTTCGGAGCGATCGACAACCTGCGTTCACCGTCACCGGCCGCATCTCCCGCTTCGTGGTCTTCCAGCATCTCGACGCGGACATCGTCTATGAGGGTGCACGGTTCAGCATGAACGAGGCGGGGATGCTGCAGAGCTTCCCACCGGACTACCCGTGGTCCGGTAAGGCTCAGGCGCAGCAGGTGGGCAATGCCGTACCGCCCCTGTTCGGGGCGCACCTGTTGAGCGCCGCGCTCGGTCTCCCCGCACCGGACGCTGATGCGCTGCGCAAGCCGTGGCCGGCGGCCACAGAGGAGCAGCGAGCCAAGTTGCGGAGCCACGGCTGCGGGACTGCGGACGATTGCACCGCCAGGTGCCCGCGCCCGGAGGACCAGGCGCCGGCACCCTCCTCCGAGCGTCCGCGCCGGAAGAAGACCTAGCAACACCGTTCGCGGGTACGGCATTTCCGGGGCCGGTCAGTCCACGCTCTTCCTGCCCCTGACCGGCGCGGTCTCGAACAGCTCGGCGAAGTACTCGGCAAGTGAGGCCACGGACTTCTCCGGGACAGGATCCTCGTCGGGTCCGTCCGGGAGATGACGTCGATCGACCGGTGGTGCCGATGCGGCCTCCGCGATCCAGTCCCGCAGACGAGCAGGATCCCTCGGCTCGTCCCGTGCGAGGACGTCGTACACCAGCGTCGCTCCGGCCGCATTGATCGCGACACTGAGGCCGAAGATCTCTCGCCCGGTGGTGATCTTCCCGCCTTTCAGAAGACGGACGAGAGCCTGGGCAGTGGGACGATGATCGATCAACTCCATCCGCAGAACCGTGTGGATGAGGTCCTGGTTCCCACAGGCCGCGACAACCGGCTCGTAGTCCGGCCCGTTCCGGAAGAGTTCTGCCGCCCACCACAACCGGGAGAAGCACTGGCGGTCGGCCGGGCCCCGGAACCGCTCTGCGGCGATACGCCTCTCCGGCCGCTTCGCCGTCGGCTCCGACAGGTGGCGCCATGCGACGTAATCGGGAGCAACCGCCAAGGCGAAGTGGTTCCAAAGACGCTTGTCCGCCGCCTCCCGCCGTGTCAGACGCAGGGTGGCATGGAGGCGTGGCGCCAGCCACGCGTCAGCGCGGGTGCGGTCTGCCCGGAACTCGTACATGGCGTCCTCCACCAGGCTTCGGATCGGCTCGACCGACCACCTGGCGTCGTCCTCCGGGAGCGGCTCGACGACCTTGGCGAGGTCGATGCCGCCGTGCACTTGTTCGCCTGTCAGTAGCTCCTCGGTGAGGAACGGGTCGACGGCCGACGTGGCGAGCAGCGCCAGGCGCCCCGGTACATGGCTCGGTGCGGCGATCACTTCTCGCTCTCCCGGTTCATCTGTTCCAGACTGCGGATGGCGTAGGCGAGCGCCTTGGAGGCATCGGCACGGCGCACCGCCGCATAGTGGATACGGGTCTGGAGCTCCACCCAGCCCGATTCGCCGGTGCGTCGTCGATGCACCTGCCGTAGGGCCTCCTCGACGTGCACACCGGGAATCACATCCGGGAGCATCTCCCGCAACACCTCGCCCTGCCAGTCGGTCGGGAAGACCGGACCGCCACCGGGTTCCACCTCCACATCACCGATGGCTCCGTGGAACACGGCGGTCCAGACGTCGGTGGCCATCTGGGCGACCAAGAGGTCACGCACCTTGCTGTCCACTCCGGAGCCGTTGCTGTCCAGCAACCCTATGACTCCTTCGACATCCGTGTTCACGAACACGGTGGGAACTCTGGTCGAGGTGTCCACGATCCAGGGAGCGTCCGCGTACGCCTGCAGCCACGCCCGAGCACTCTTCCTGAACGGAGCTTTCTGGACGTCGAGTCGGAGGCCGCGGACCGGCTCGTCGGAGACCGTGTCGATGATCCAGCTCCGGTCGGTCTCCGCGATCGAGCGACCGGGTACCTCGTCCACCGTCCCGACGGCGTACACGGCGAGGGAGGCACGACCCATGTGGTCGTCCCGGAACACTTCGAGGGAGCCTGACCAGTCACGACCGTCCTCCGCGTCCTGCGCGAGAGGCACAGAAGTGCGGACGTTGGTCTCACCGTCCGTCAGAACGGCGATGACCTTCAGGTCGGACCAGGCCGCGTCCGGTGCGTTCACACCGGGCGGCAGCGTCGCCGAGAGGCCGATCGTGGCGCCCACCCAGTCGGTGTGGCCCGCGATGCCGAGCGCGACGGTCTGCTGCTGGGTGGAGTAGGCGGTGGTCTCCAGTTGGTCCCGGGTGCCGTCGGAGAGTTTGAGCGAAACCGAGGTCACTCTGAGAACGACCGGTCGGTTGAGCCGCTTGTAGGGGTAGATCTTCACACTCACTCCCCCTTGCCGGCACGGAGTTCGAGGACCAGGCGCGTGAGCGTGGTCCTGACCGGGTGACTGGTGACGTCGGTGGATCCTCGGAACTTCGCGCGACGGGTACCGGGCGCGAAGCGCAACATCCCGTCCTCCACCTCACAGCCCTCGACAGCGATCAGCTCGGCCCAGTCCAGTTTCGGCCGTCCACCCGAACGCACATCGAGTTGGGCGACCGGCGCCATCGGAGCGATCTCGTCGCCGCGCGGGATACTCACCTCCGCGGTGATGCGCCACTCACCCTCTTCACCGACCGTCGCCTCGAGACCGTCCAGCACCGGAACCACCGGCCCGGAGGGTGCCTTGGCCTTGGGCTTGGCCTTCACGGTCAACGCCTTGCGCAGTGCCTCACCGCCGTCACGACTGCCGCGCTTCGGCCGTGCGACGAGTTCTCTCACTGCGCTGTTGACCTCGGTGGTCAGCGTGTTGATCCGTCGGTACGCGGAGGGCGACCAGCGCAAGGACAACTCCTCGGTCTGACCCCAGCGATCGTGCTCGGGCGGCTCCGCCGCGCGCAGGAACTCCTCGGCCTCCTTCGCGAAGGGGGCGGCTTCGCCGGCGGCCTCGCCCACGAGCAGTACGGCTTGGAACGGGTTCGTGCCGAGTGGCAGGTTGGGGACCCCTGCCGTCTTGACGGTCATGCGGTTGCCCCGTAGCGAATGCACCTGGTTCTTCGCTCCGTCTTCGCTCTCGGCGTCGTTGGCCAGGTCGGTGACCAGGAGCACCGCTTGGTGTGTCCCGAGAGTGCCTCGTGCACCTCCGGACAACGGTAGCCTCAGCGGCACGCTTCGCGCCGCCACCTGGCCGGCCTCGACGAGCCTGGCCACGGTGGCGCCCTCGTAGTGCGCGCGGAGGGCGCGGGTCCGTGCGGGCTGCTCGGCGGACGGGTCGACCTGCTTCTCCGGTACGACCACTTCGCCGTTGCGAAGGGCGCGGACCGATACCTCAAGCAGGGGTAGCCGGTTGCCCCCAGCGGTCATCGCTGCCCAGAAGTCGCGGCCCAACGCCTCGACCAGGCGTCGGTGCATGCTGCGGATGTCTCGCGTGTCCTCGGCGTTCTCCGCGTCCATGGCCTCGTCGTCGGCATCGGCCCCGTTCTCCTCCAGGCTGGCCACGTCGTGCGCGCCGACGATGAGGAAGGAAGTGCCGGGTTCGTCACTCTCCCGGGCGAGATGCAGTCGAGCGACAGTCTCCTCGTCCGCCCACCAGGAGCGGGCGACCCTCGCGCCGGGAGAGTCGGGATCGGGGCGCCCGAACCATGCGGGGCCCGCGTACGACTCCCCGTCCACCCTGCGCCAGGGCAGTTCGAGACGCCCGATGACCCGTCGTTCCGTACGCCCCTCATGGGGCTCGGAGAGAGTGGAGTTGATCAGTACGAGTCCCAGGGCGCTCGTGGCCCACAGGGTCGCCTTGCCCAAGCCGTACGAACCACCCGCACTGTGCCCCGACTTGAGGCTCTCCAGTTGCCGCCTGACCACGGCGGCGAACTTGCCGTCCTCGTAGTCGTCTCCGGTGAGCCCCGACGCGTTGTAGTCGTCGACACGCAGCAGGACCAAGCGGCCCTTCTCGTACATGTCGCGCACCCCGGCGTCCACGACCCGGCCGACCTTCTGACTTCCCGCCCCCTCCGATACCGCGGAGTAGTGCGGGAAGAGGTCGTTCCAAAGGATCGCCTCACGGAAGGCGTCGAGCATCTCGCCGGTCAACTCGTGCAGGGTGTAGCGGACCCTGACAGGTCGGCCGTTCTCGGTCAGCCGTTCGTCGAGGCTGTTCTGACAGGTCTCCCGGGCGAGCACCTGCACGTCGGCGTCGAAGGCGAAGGCCGCGGCGTTACCCAGCTCACGACCGCCGTCGGGGTACCCGGGGCGGTGATACCAGGTGACCGGCAGACCGGCCTGGGTGTCTGTGGTACGGGTGTGCACCGTGCCGACGTCGGTGCCGAGCGCCTTGGCGATCTCCACCATGACGGTCGGACGCGGGGTCGACCTCCCGGTGATCCACGCGGAGATGGCGGCCCGCGTCAGCTTGAGTTCCTGGGCCAGTTCGGCCTGTGTCTTCCCCGCGAGCTTGAGCTGACGGGCCAACCAGGGCCCGAACTCTTCGCCTGTGTCCAACCGTGCCACCTGCGCTTCCCCTCGGAGTCGCCTGCAACTCGCTGGCGACTGACCAGGAGGCTAATTTGACGCCATGAACGCTGTCAACCAACAGTTGATCGGAATCGGGCCCCAGGGCCACCGAAGTCGATAGGCTAGATTGCCCGATTTTCACACCTTTTGAGCCGAACCTCACATGCGGAGGGTTCAATTCGGCGTCAACGAGGGGCAGTTGGGTTGACCCCCACGATCGACGTCCGATACGATTTTATGGACGGCATAGCTCTCGTCTCGCCCGGAAACTCGAAAGTCGAGTGACACGGCCGACCCTGTCAGACGTATGTCCAAAATCGGCCGAGAAGCAGAGTTCACGGCTGCAGATCGAGGCTCACGCAAGCGTCTTCCCCGTCGGTTCTGATGACTAGTCAGGCAGACTGGGATCCTGCTAGTCTGATTTTCATAGCGGAACGTTTTCCCGAGATTTCTACACCAACTTTCCACGAGGGGTCGATTGTGCCTTTATGCACCCCTGCGCGGCCGATGCGACAGGGGGACCTGATTATGGACGAGTACAACAGTCACGACTTGGATTCGCAGCGTGGCTTGAGTGCATTCAACTCGGCCATCGCCATGGGGAGCATCGAACTCAAGGCGGCAGCGGACCTGCTGAGAGGGCATCCGTGCGAGGAGGAATTCCTGGCAAGGTTTCCGCAGCTGAGGGACGGTACGGAACCGCCGGACGACGACACCCCGTCTTCGGACTGACCTTCTCCGCATCCACCGTGCGCGGGAAACCTTCGAAGCATACGCCTACCGCCTTCACCAGCACAGACATGCGAAGGCGAAGATTTTGCGCACCCTCTGGCACCTCTCGCACGTCCTGTGGGCCGGCTGTACGAGACGACAGTCGGCCCCTCACGCACACCACCGCCCGAATCCTTGACACCTCAGGAGTGCAGGACCGTGTCGCAGTCATCCTCTCCGGTAATTGACACCGTTATCGAACAGTCTTCCCGTGTCCTCAAGACGTATGCCGTCGACCCCGGCCTCGTAGCCGAGCACGCAAATAGCGAGCGTCGCATCACCCAAGGGGGATACGGCGACCGTCAACTTTTCGAACTCGTCCAGAACGCGGCCGACGAAATCGCCGAGGAGCCCGGTGGAAAGGTCCACGTCGTCCTCACCGGTACCCACCTGTACTGCGCGAACGAAGGAAATCCTGTCACCCCCGAGGGCGCTGAGACAATTCTTCGGATGAGTATGTCGAAGAAGCGCGGAGGGCAGATCGGCAGGTTCGGCGTGGGCGTGAAGTCCGTCCTCGTCGTGACCGACACACCGGAATTCTTCAGCAGCACCGGAAGTTTCGGGTTCGACCGCGCCTGGTCGTACGAACAAATCAAGAGCGTGCCCGGCGTGACCGCTCGATACGGTGCGGAATTCGACGCCCCCGTGCTGCGGATGGCCCGCCCTCTCAACGTGCAGGCCGAGCGCGCCGCCGACCCCGTCCTGCATGAGCTGCTGAGCTGGGCGACCACCGTCGTACGCCTGCCCTTGCTCCCGAAGGCGGACCGCCGGCTGGGGCTGGACATGCATGGTGGGAACGCCAAGGAGCACGGCGAGCCTCGCGACGAGTTCCCGGTGGGCTTCCAGCTCTTCTCACCACACGTCGCGAAGGTCGTTCTCGAGGACCGCCGTCACCTTCCTGCAGCCCGCCGGGTCCTGACCACGCGGCAGACCGGTGATCTGCACACCGTGACCGAGGAGAGGACCGGGAAAGCAGCCACCATCCATTGGCGGGTGTTCACCACCAGCCACACACCCGGCCGAGCGGCCCAGGCGGACGCCGGTGAACTCCACGACCGGGTCTCGCTCGACCTCTCCTGGGGTGTACCCGCCCTGCGGAAGAACCCGGAGACCGGCCTGTACGTCAACTCGCAGATCCGTGGTCGCGGCAGGTTCTGGTCCTTCTTCCCGACCAAGTACGAGATGTCATTGAGCGGCATCCTCAACGGCGCGTGGAAGACCAACGAGGACCGACAGAACCTGCTCGACTCCTCACCTTTCAACCAGGAGATGATCAGGGTGTCGGCGGCGTTGGTCGTCGACTCGCTTCCCGCTCTGTCGCCCGCCGAGGACCCCGCCGCCTACTTGCCCTTGCTTCCCGGGCGAGTCAAAGAGGCGATCAGCTGGGCCGACGAGTTCCTGACCCGGGAGATCTGGGCCCGTGCCGCGACCCGTCCGTCGCTGCCCGACCAAAAAGGTGTGCTGCGCGCCCCCGCCGAGCTGCGTGTGCACCCCCGGTTCGACAAGAAAGACTTGAAGAGGCTGGCCGGGTGGCTGCGGATGTGGCACGAGTGCCCTGGTCGCCCCTCGAACTGGCTGCACCCGAGCGTCGAGACCGACTCGCTGCGTTCCGGAAAGGTCGAGCACATCCTCGAAGCGGCCCGGCACGAACGAGCGGATGTCCGCACCTGGCTGGAGGCCCTGGTCACGAGCGGTACCGCCGAGGCCTCGGCCGCGGCGATCCGGATCCTTGCGGACATGATCGAGGTCGGTTCACCGTACGCGGAAGAGGCCCGCAAGGCACACATCGTGCTCACGGAGGAGCATGGGCTCGTCGCGCCCGTACGCGGCCGGGTGTTCCGTCGCGCCGACCAGGGCGGGCTGCGTGAGTCCCTCGTGTATGTGGACGACGCACTCGCCCAGGACCCGTCGCTGGCCCACGCGCTCAACGTTCTCGGCATCCGCGAGGCGGACCTGGAAGGGCGCTTCGTCAGCGTCCTCGACCAGGGATTCGACGGCTACCGAGACGCCGAGTGGCGGCGGTTCTGGGAGCTGTTCCGCAAGGCCGGAATCCGGCACCTGGCTCACAGGGTGCTGGAACGGGTCGCCACGCCGGGATCCACTCTGCGCGTGCGTACCGCCGACGGAAGGTTCCGGCCCATCGAGGACTGCATGCTTCCGGGCAAGGTGGTCGACGCACGGCGGGACCCTTCCGTGGCCGTCGACATGACGTTCCACTCCGACGATGCCGCCTTCTTCGCCCAGGTCGGCCTGCGGGACCGACCCAGCACAGGAGTACGTCCAAAGGAGGGGGAAGCCTGGTTCGAAGAGTACCGGCAAGCAGTTCACTCGGACTATCTGCGCAATTTGAGCAGCACAGCGCCGCGCCCCGCCCTGAGCCGGATGAAGGTCGAGGGAGCCGCGATCGGGGGTCCGCTACACCTGTTCCGGGCGCTCTCGGAGGAGTCCCGCGCCGCCTTCCTCAAGGCTCTTCCCGACGACGCCGTGGTGGACAGCTGGACACGGCAGATCGGTGCGCAGAGCAGCACTCGACAGCGCGTGGAATCACCGATCCACTGGATGCTCCGGAAGTACGGAACGGTCGCCACCTCCCAGGGAACCAAGCCGCTCAACGAAGCCGTCGGTCCCCAGCTCGCCGCCTATCGCGATGTCCTGCCGGTCGCCGATCTGTCGGCCGAGAAGGCCCGCAAGCTGCGCCTACCTGCGACGGTCGACGAGGTTCCGGCAGATCGCTGGGCCATGCTCCTCGACGAAGTGTCCCGGAGCGAGGACGACTCCTTTGTGGGCGCCACCTACGTGATGCTGACCCGGTTCGGCGCGGACTTTCCCGAGGACGCTCTCACCCGCTGCCGTATCGGCGACAGTTGGGGGGCCCGTCCCGACGACGAGATCACGCTCGCCGTCGGAACCGCAGAGTATCGGGTGCTCCGCGCCGAGCAGCTTCCCGCGCTGCTCGTGCCGACCGCCAGGGACGCCGAGCTGATGGTCGAGAAGTGGGGCATGCTCCGCTACGCCGACATGATCAGCCGGGAGACCCGTGAGGTCGTCGAGGGCGATCCGGTGCCCTTGGTCGAGCTGTATCCCGGCCTGCGCAGGCACCTCAACAGCTCCAACAGGAACAGCCTGGTGCAGCGGTGCACCGAACTGGAAGAGGTAACCCGCACGCCCAACGGGACCCAGGCCACCCCTTTGGACGCCGTACGCCAGGACGGCACCGTCAAGGTCCGTGTCCCGCTGGATCCCGAACCGATGCTCCGGCTGATCGACCGCGAACTGAGTCTGGGCCTGGGCTCGTCCGGCTGCCGAGCCGTGCTCGAACATCAGGACCGGATGGCTCGGGACGGCGCGATGCAAGCGGCCCGGAAGGCCGTGCGTGACACCGACGACGTGGTCACCAAGATTGAGCTGCTGGTCGGGGCGGAGGCGCTCCGGATCGGTCTCCCCGAAGGGTTGATGGAGGCGGAACTGCAGGCGACCGACGGTGTACAACCCTCGGGGCGGCGGATCGCGCAGATGGCTTTCAACGCGCACGGCGACGGCGTCCTCCATCAACACGCCCGCGACATCCAGGCAAGGTTCCCCGACGCCCCCGTCGCCTACACCGGCTCCTCGTCCGCCGTCTCCTTCGTGTCGGACCTGAAGCTTCCTGGGTCCTTCGCGGGCTCCCGCACCCCGTCCCGACCTGCGTTCGAGATCATCGAGGGCCCTCGGGACTTCCCGAGTCTCCACGCGTACCAGGAGGATCTGGTCCGCAACATCACCACCATGCTCGACCGCCTCGCTCCCCAGCGCGGGATGCTGTCGCTGCCGACCGGCGCGGGCAAGACTCGGGTCACCGCCGAGGCCGTGATCCGCTGGGTCAAGCGCGTCGGCGACCTGAGCGGACCGCTGCTGTGGATCGCTCAGAGCGACGAACTATGCGAACAGGCCGTGCAGAGCTGGAAGTTCGTCTGGAGCAAGGTCGGTGCGGAGCGTCCGCTCACCATCAGCAGGCTCTGGGGCGGCAACGAAGTCGGGAACGTCCTCGACCACCCGCAGCTGGTGGTCGCCACCGACGCGAAACTGGATCGCTGCCTGGACACCGAACCATACGCATGGCTGCGTCAGGCCTCACTGGTGATCGTGGACGAGGCCCACACCGCCGTCTCCCCGCGGTACACCGCACTCCTGCGGCAGTTGGGGCTCACCCAGTACGAGACCGGTCGGCACCTGCTCGGTCTGACGGCCACGCCCTTCCGCAACACCAACGAGGAGGAGACGCGCCGTCTGGTCGGGCGCTTCGGGAACCGTCGTCTCGACGAGGGTGTCTTCCCGTCCGGTGATCCGTACCGGGACCTCCAGGAGTGGGGGATGCTCGCACAGGTGGAACACCGCACCCTGGAAGGTGGTCGGATCGAACTGACCCGTGACGAAAAGGCTCAGGCCGAACGGATGGCGATGCTGTCCCGTGCCGCCGAGCAGCGTCTCGCCGACGACCACGCGCGCAGCAGGCGCATCGTCGACTCAGTGGTCGATGTGGTCGACGACGGGCCGACGCTGGTCTTCGCCACCTCCGTCGACCATGCCAAGTACTTGTCGGCCATGCTCAACGACCGGGGCATCCGGTCCGCGGCCGTGGACGCGACGACCAGCGACCAGGACCGCCGCACACGCGTCGAGCAGTTCCGCGAGGGACGCATCCAGGTGCTCACCAACTACGGCGTGCTCGCCCAGGGATTCGATGCCCCGGCCACCCGTACCGTGGTGGTGGCCCGCCCCGTCTACAGCACCAACGTCTATCAGCAGATGATCGGTCGCGGCCTGCGTGGTCCGCTCAACGGCGGTAAGCCCACGTGTCTGATCCTCAACGTCAGCGACAACATCGCGAACTTCGACACCCGACTCGCTTTCACCGAGTTCGAGCACCTGTGGAGCAGAACGTGACCGATGCCTACCTCGACAGCCCACCGCTCACCGACGAGCAGCGGGCCGTGGTCGAGCAGCCCTGGGACGCACGTGTCCTGGTGACCGCCGGCGCCGGGGCGGGAAAGACGCACACGCTGGTGCGTCGACTCGACGCGCTGTGCGGTCACGAGGATCCCGACGAGGCGTTGGAGGCTGCCGAAATCCTGGTGCTCACCTTCTCCCGGGCCGCCGCCCGCGAGTTGCGTGAGCGGATCGCCCGGCACGGGGAGCGGGCCGGGCGGGTGCGGGCGCAGACCTTCGACGCCTGGGCGTACGGGGTGCTCCTTCAGTGGCAGCCGGACGGCGAGTGGGGTGCGGTCGGCTTCGACGAGCGGATCGACGCCGCCGCGCAGGCGGTCGAGGAAGGCGTGCTGGAGACCGGCGACGCCTTCCCTCCCGCCCATGTCGTGATCGACGAGGTCCAGGACCTGGTGGGAGGCCGCCGAGAACTGGTGGAGACGCTGCTGGACCGGTACCAGGACAGCTGCGGCTTCACCGTCGTCGGCGACGCCGCCCAGTCCGTCTACGGCTTCCAGATCGAGGACCCGACCGAACGCGCCGACGAGACCGGTCGGTTCTTCGACTGGCTGCGTGGCTCTTACCCCGACGAACTCGTGGAGCTGCGCCTCACACGGAACTTCCGCGCCGTCACCCCCGAGGCACGGATCGCGTTGGCGTACGGTCCCCGGCTCCAGCGGGTCACCGACGCGGACGAGGCGGCGACCGCGTACGAGGAACTGCGCGAACTACTCCTTGATCCGGCGAACGACCTGGGCGACCTTGCCGATCCCTTCGCCCTGGAGGGATTGCGGACCTTCCCCGACACCTGCGCGATCCTCACCCGCGACAACCGACAGGCGTTGGTGGTCTCTGAGCTGCTGCACAAGAACGACGTCGAGCACCGGCTGCGGCGCCCCCTCGAAGAGCGGCCGGTGCCCTATTGGGTTGCCGAGCTGCTGCGCCGCACCGAGGCGACCGGCCTCACCGAGGACCGGTTCCGCACGCTGCTCGCGGAAGTTCCCCTGTCGTACGAGCCCGACACGAGCGTCCTGTGGACGGTCCTGCGGCGGGTCGCCCGCTCGGCCGGACGCGGTGTGCTCGATCTGGAGCGGCTGCGTCGTGCAGTCGCCGACGGCAGGTTCCCAGACGACGCCGCCGACCCGGAGACCGCGCGCCTCGTGGTTTCCACCGTGCATCGGGCCAAGGGGCTCGAATTCGACCGGGTGATCGTTCTGACCCCACCGACCATCGCCGAGCTGCGCAAGCAGCACAAGGACGACTTGGATCTCCCCGCCGAGGCCCGCGCCCTGTATGTGGCGATGACTCGCGCCCGCGAGGACCTGTATCACGCGCGGTCACCCGAGTTGCCGATTCTCAAGCGGGCCGGCGGACGAAAGAACGGCCGCCGCTATGTGGGGGGATGGCAGTCGTACGACAGGTTCGGCCTCGTGGCCGAGGCGGGGGACGTCTGCCGGGACAACCCACCCGGCCACGAGATTGACGCGGTCGCGACCCAGGCGTACCTACTGGCGCAGGCGGGCCCTGGACAGGAAGTCGTGCTGCGCAAGCGGCACGATGTACCGATGGGTGAGTACCAGAGCCCGCCGTACGCCTTGCTGCACGACGGTCGAGAGATCGGTGAGGCGTCGGAGCGGTTTCGCGAGGAGCTGTTCCAGGTGCAGAAGGTGAACCGGACGTGGGAACCCTGGTGGCCAGACGAGATCCACGGCAACCGGATCGACACCCTGGAGACGGTGACGGGCAGCGTCGCAGCCGGCGCCAACGCCGGTCTTGGTGACCGTGGGGCATGGATCGCCCCCCGGATCACCGGCATCGGAAGGTATCGACGGGCTGACGAGAACGAGGAGCAGCGCGCATGACGCAGGTGGCAGGCCGACACTCCGAGCACTACCGGGTCAGGGACCAGGATCTGCTGGTGGGGCTCCGCCGCGAGCTTCTCGGCCCCCCTGTGGACGCCACGGCTGAGGACCGAGACGAGATCCTCACCCAGGACGCGCCGATCGATCGGTACCTGACCGGGGTCCTCTACCCACGACCGGCCGACCCGACCTCGGAGCAGCGGATCCGTGAGGACGACGCCGAGCAGGATGGCCTGGATATCGCTCCGCTGCGCACGGGTGACAGCGTCGAGGAGTCCGGTACCGCGCAGGAGGTGGGCGCCGCGAGCTCCCGCCGTCCGTCGTCGATGGGGTTGACCTTCGCGGTCGACCCGGCCATAAGCGACGCGATCGTCGTCTCGGCGCGAGCCGCCCTCTACGAACCCACCGATCCGGAGGGCAAGCCGATCGAGGCTCGGCGTGCCGAGGCTCGGACCACGTCCGACCAGCGGGAGCAGTGGCGGCGCAGGGAGCTGGAGCTGCCGGACACCGAGGTGGACGTGACCACTCCCGCCCCCGACAGGAAGGTCGAACTCGGCACGGGGGTCCGATTGCGGGTCAACGTCCGACGCCCCCACCCGACCACCGGCACGGTCACCGTCACCGTCACACTCGTCAACACCCACCAGGTCGGCGAACGCGAACTCCAGGACGCGTTCTCCCTTTTCCAGTGCGGTCTAACCGTCCAGGCGGTCAACGGCTCCACCGCGTTCGTCGAGCGCCCCGCGCCGACGTTCGCCCATGACCCGGAGGTCGCCACCAGCAGGCTGCTGCACCGCCACGCTCCGACCTTCGCTGTCGGCCACGGCTGCGCCGCCGAATGGGACTGGGCACCACCACCGGTCGGCATGACCGACACCCGAAGGGCCGCGGTCGCGGAGGTGCGGAGCGAGTTCGTGCCTTCCGTGGAAGTACTGCTCACCGACTCCAATCCGGAGATCGACAGCTCGGCGCTGTCCATGCTGAGGCTCGCCGAGAAGCCCGAGATCGACGTTCTGACCGCTCTGGAGGATCTCGCCACCGGATATGAGGCCTGGATCGACCGGAAGGCGGCGGAAGCGGACGCGTTGACGGGCGACGCCCACGAGCAGCCCGCGCTGGAACAGGTGGAGGCCTGTCGTGAGGCGCTCGACCGGATCCGCGAGGGCATCGAGCTGCTGCGGACCGAGCCCGACCTGATGTGGGCGTTCCGGCTCGCCAACAAAGCCATGGCCGACCAGCGCGCCCGCAGTGCCTGGGTGAAAAGCGGCCGGGTCGGAGCCCCCGATCCGGCCGCCGGTCGCTGGCGCCCCTTCCAGATCGCGTTCGTGCTGCTCTGCCTGGCAGGCATCCACGACCCCGGGCACCGAGACCGCGACGTATCCGACCTGCTGTGGTTCCCCACCGGTGGTGGCAAAACCGAGGCCTATCTCGGTCTCATCGCCAT
The DNA here is from genome assembly GCF_000383595.1 of Streptomyces bottropensis ATCC 25435. NCBI lineage: Bacteria > Bacillati > Actinomycetota > Actinomycetes > Kitasatosporales > Streptomycetaceae > Streptomyces > Streptomyces bottropensis. The sequence goes on from NZ_KB911581.1 coordinate 7,762,049, forward strand.
CACGTCGTTCCTGCGTCGTATCCGCAAGGGCGCGGACGGCGGTGGCGTCACCGTCCTCATGCGCTACACGCTGCGGCTGCTCACCCTCCAGCAGTTCGAGCGTGCGGCGATCCTTCTCTGCGCCATGGAGAAAATGCGGCGCCACACGCCCGAGTTGGGGCATGAGGAGTTCTCCATCGGCATGTGGGTGGGCCGCTCGGCCACACCCAACAAGCTGGCCGTGGCGGACCAGAAGCTCGACGAACTGCGCAAGAACCTGGACAAACGCCTCGCCACCGAAAACCCCGTTCAGTTGCACGCCTGCCCTTGGTGCGGAACCCGTTTGGACGCCCGGAACTACGAGGCCGACGTGGACGCCAAGCGGATGCATGTCCGCTGTTCCAACACAGACTGCGATTTCACCCACGGCCTCCCCGTGCACCTGATCGACGAGGCGGTGTACGACGCACGGCCGACACTGGTGATCGCCACCGTCGACAAGTTCGCGTCGATGCCGTGGCGTCCGGAGACAGCGGCACTCTTCAATCTCGATGATCTGAATGGCGACACTCCGCCCCCAGAACTGATCATCCAGGACGAACTCCACCTGATCTCAGGCCCGTTGGGCACCCTTACCGGCTTGTACGAAACCGCCGTCGACGCGCTGGCGCGCCGCCCCAAGGTGATCGCATCCACAGCGACGATCCGTCGCGCCGCCGACCAAGGGCGTCACCTCTTCGCACGCGGCGTGCGCCAGTTCCCGCCCGCCGGTCTTGACGCGCGCGACTCGTGGTTCGCTGTGGAGACACCCCGCGAGGAGAAGGCGAGCCGCCGCTATGTCGGCCTCCTGTCGCCCGGCACCAGCCAGTCCACCCTGCTGATCCGCACGTACGCCACTCTGCTGCACCGGGCCAAGAACGCAGAGACCACCGACGAGGTTCGCGACGCGTACTGGAGTCTCGTCGGCTACTTCAACAGCCTCAGGCTGCTCTCCGCGGCCGAACTCCAGGTCCACGACGACGTGGTGGCCTATCTGGAACTGCTCGGCGCGCGCGAGGGGGTAGGGGTCCGCCCGGTCACCAACTATTCGGAGCTGACCAGCCGGGTCGACGCCAGCGAGATTCCGACCCGTCTCAAAGGCATTGAGAAGAGGTTCCCCGACGACGACGCGGTGGACGTCCTCCTGGCCACCAACATGATCGCGGTGGGCGTGGACGTGGACCGCCTCGGTCTCATGGCCGTGATGGGCCAGCCGCAGACGACGGCTGAGTACATCCAGGCCACGAGCCGTGTCGGCCGCGCGCACCCCGGCCTGGTGACGGTCATGCTCAACTCGACCCGGTCCCGGGACCGCTCCCACTACGAGAGCTTCCAGCACTTCCACTCGGCCCTCTACCGAGAGGTCGAATCCACCTCTGTCACACCGTTCTCCGCGCGTGCCCGCGACCGGGGTCTGCACGCGGTGATCGTCGCTCTGGCTCGCATCCTGATCAGTGATGCCCGCCCCAAGAATGGCGCGAGCAAGGTCGAGTCCTACGAACACATCCTCCGAGGCCGTATCAGGTCCGTGCTCCTAGAGCGCGTCGAAGCGGTCAGCCCCGAGGAGGTCGACGCCACGTCCCACGCCTTCGACGAGTTCGTCGAATGGTGGTGCAAGGAGGCTAGCAATCACAGTGACCTGCTCTTCGAGCCGGAACGGGGCAACCGCGCTCCCTCACTCCTGAAGGCGTACGACGACGAGTCCGAGGACGCGGAGGCGTGGCCCACGCTGTGGAGCCTGCGCGACGTCGACGCCGAGTCCGCCCTGTTCATGGAGGGAACCCGATGACCCCGCCCCCCGCCCGCCGCCGTCGGACCGGCGCGAACGGCTCCGCCCCCGCCCATAACCTCCCGCGACGCGGTGCGGTCCGCCGCGCCCAGGCGATCACCACGTACGGCATCGGATCGCTCATCGCCGTCGACGCCGAGTCCTTCGTCGTCTCCGGCCTGGACGAAGCCGATCAGAGCTGGAGCACCGACGAATCGCCTCGGATCCACGAACGACGACTGGCTCGCCTGCTCGGCGTCGACTACTTCCGACTGCCGCCCGCGTCCGACGACAACAGCAGGGACGGACTCAGGGTCCGCCGTTTCCCCTTGATGCACTCCTGCCCCGAGTGCGACGACCTGCAGCGGCACCGTGACTTCAACCCGCCGGCCGGACGTAGCGTCTGCGGCACGTGTGACGCCGAACTCGTGCCCTCCCGTTTCGTCGTCGCGTGCGAGGCCGGGCACCTCGGAGAGTTCCCGTACTGGCAGTGGGTGCACCGTTCCAAGGACCGGGGTGCCTCGACGACCGGACAGTGCGGGGGAAGGCTCAAGCTGCGTACGTCCGGGCGTACGTCCTCGCTCCGTTCGATTCTCGTCTCCTGCACCTGCGGAAAGGCTCCTGAGGTCTCCATGGAGGGCTCCTTCCGTAGGAACGCTCTGAAAGATCTGGGCCTGAAGTGCTTCGGATCCCGGCCGTGGCTCGGCACGGGCGCCCCCGCCCAGGAGTGCGGGCTCCCGCTGCGCACACTTCAGCGTGGTTCCTCGGCGGTGTGGCAGCCGGTGCTGAAGTCGGCGCTCTCCATCCCTCCGTGGAGCAACGGTCGCGCGGATCCGCTGGCCGAGCACTGGGATGCGCTCCGCGTGTACGACAGCCGCGAGCACGTCGAGATCTATCTGAAGGGTGTCTTCAAAGGCAACTGCCCCGTCCCCCTGGACGAGGTGATGGATCTGCTCGACGCGGAGCGCGAGGAGGACTCCGACGGCGAGGCGGGCCCCACTTTCGACCATCGCTATCTCGCCCTCCGCAACAAGGAGTACGAGCGTCTCCGCTCGGGCAACGACAAGGGTGAGGACTCCCACGAGGAGCAGTTCGTCTGTGAGAGCCCGCTGGGCGACCAAAGCATTCTCGGCCCGCTCGGCGTCACGGGGCCGATGCTGGTCAAGAAGCTCCGCGAGGTACGCGCCCTGAAAGCGTTCACCCGACTCGCCGATCCCGACTCCACGACCGAGTCGAAGGAGATGCCGCTCTCCAGCTCCCCCTTGCGCTGGCTCCCTGCCATGGAGGTGCGCGGCGAGGGGGTCTTCTTCCGCTTGGACGAAGACCGGCTCGGCACCTGGGAGAGGGCCACGGCGGTGGCCGCGCGGGTCGAGCGAATGCGCACCGCGCACCAGCGGGTGCTGGAACAGCGGGCGGGAGACCCGAGCAGCGTCGTTCCGTCCCCGGCCACCCCTCGCATGGTGCTGCTGCACACCCTGGCCCATGTACTCATCAACGAGTGGAGCCTGGATGCGGGCTATCCAGCCGCTTCCCTGCGCGAGCGCCTGTACACCGCCGACGACATGGCAGGAGTGCTCATCTACACCGCGACGAGCGACTCGGCGGGCAGCCTCGGCGGGCTCGTCGCACAGGGCGAGCCGAGGCGTCTCGACCAGGCGATCCGCTCGGCTGTCCACCGTGCCGCGTGGTGCTCCTCCGACCCGCTCTGCGTCGAGTCCGAGGCGTCCGGCACGGGGGGTACCAATCTCGCTGCGTGCCACGCGTGCGTGTTGCTCCCCGAGACGAGTTGCGAGCAGAACAACATCCTGCTCGATCGCGCACTGCTTGTCGGGACGCCGGAGGATCCTCGTCTGGGCTTCTTCGTGAGTCTGTTGGACCAGTGACGTCAGCGCCGTGCGGGCCGGTAGAAGGAGAAGACTGAGCCTGCTGCCGGCCCCTCGGCACAGCGCTCCGCGCCCGTCCGTCAACTCCGTGTCTTCACAGGACGATTCTGGCCTGGGCGCCGCGTCTTCTCGGTTGAGTGGACCTGCGCCTCGAACCTGGTCTGAGCATGGTCCAGAACCTGGTCCGGGTCTTTGCCGTGTGCTCGGAGCCAGTGCAGGAGGTCAGTGATCACACCGACCACCGTCTCTTCGCCCATGGCCGTGCTCAACCTGTGGTCGGCGGTCGAAGCGGGCGGCGACTTTGTCGTGGCGTACACGCCGAGCAACGTCTCGGCTCTCGACACACCAGGGCCGTCGAAGCGACCGATCGGCGGCATGACCCCCGTGTGCAACTCGCACCAAGTGACCTTCCGGCCGTGGTGAAACTGCACACCCCAGCGGTCGGCGACCGCATCGACGAGGGCCATACCACGTCCGCACTCCGCATCGGCATCCGCGATCAGGAGTGTGGGCAGGGCCCGAGTGTCGGGATCATGCACCTCGATGCGCAGGTGGGCGCCGCTCATCGAGACCGCGAGGGTGGCCGGGGTGCCGGGACCGACATGCGTGATGACGTTCGACACGAGTTCGCTGACACAGAGTTGGGCCTCGTCGATGACCTCTCGCAGGCCCCAGAGTCCCAGGTGCAGACGCAGCAGGCGCCTCAGGGCGGCGACCTCCTCGGGGTCGGCTGTGAAGGTCAAGTCCCACGGTTGCCGAGACACACACGGTTTCTGGATCACTCGAACCTCTTTCGTCGGATGCCGACTCCACCCCGACCGCACATATTTGACGGAGTGTCACGCCCGCTCACAGTAAGTAGCGCCACAGCAAGAATGTAGCCGGCTCATCCCTTTATGCAATGTGCACGGCGGGATTCCCACTTCTGAGTGATTGGCAGGCACACCCCTTGGCGCAAGACTGAACCCCCGTTATTCGACAGATGGTTGAAGAGGTTCAGATGGCCGGTTCACCGACGGCACGGCGGCGTCGTCTCTCGATCGAGCTGAAGAAGCTTCGCGAGAAGAGTGGGCTGACGTGTGCCCAGGTCGGCGCGGCGCTGGACTGGAGCGGGTCCAAGGTCAACCGGATGGAGACAGGTAGTGGTCGGGTCCAGCCGTCCGACGTAGACGCTCTGTGTCGGTTCCACGGTACGAGCGATGAGCTGCGTGAATTCCTGAAGTCGCTGGCCCGGCAGGCCAAGACGCGCGGCTGGTGGCAGGTGCACGGTGCCGGTGTTCCCGAGTGGTTCAACATCTACATCGGGTTGGAGCAGGATGCCTCCGCGATCCGCCAGTATCAGTGCGAGTTGGTGCCCGGCCTCATGCAGACGGAGGCCTACGCTCGCGAACTGCACACGACGGGCGCGCACATGTCTGCCGAGGACATCGACAGAGCCGTACGGGTCCGCATGGAGCGCCAGTCCATGCTCGCTCGACCTGACGCGCCCGACGCCTGGTTCATCGTGAACGAAGGGGCTTTTCGCCACGTCATTGGGGACCGGGCGCTGATGCGAGACCAGCTAGAACACGTCCTGGCTGCAGCCGCGCTACCGCCCGTGACCTTGCAGGTCCTCCCCTTCGACTCAGGCACCTGCCCGGCGACTGGCTCATTCACGATGCTCGGCTTCCCTGCCCCCGAAGACCCGGATCTGGTGTACCGAGACGGCATCACCGATGCCGTGTACCTGGAAGGCGAGCATCATGTCCGTGAGTACACCAGGGCGTTCGACGGTCTGCGAGCCGCAGCACTGAGCCCTCAGCGGTCCACCCAGTTGATCGAGTCCATCCTGAAGGAATTCGCCAGATGAGCATCGCAGAACCCGACGACGACGACCGTCTGACGTGGTTCACGTCTTCGTACAGCAACGGCGCGGGGGGCGAGTGCGTGGAGTGTGCGATATCCGACGACTACGCACTCATACGTGACTCCAAGGCCTCGCACGGTCCTGTCGTCGCGGTTGGGCTCACCGCTTGGTGTTCTTTCGTCCATGCTCTGAAGCACAGGTAGCAGCCCCTGCTGGAGGAGCATCTGTCGTCATGCCATGTCCCGAGGGTCCGGAACCGAGCCATAGTCCTCGGAGTGGTCTCGGGTCAGTGCGGCCAGGAGTTCGGGGTCGGAGTGGATCTCGGCCGTGTGCTGCCAGGCGATGAGGAGTTGGGCGACGGACGCGCTGTTACCGACGGAGTCGGCGGCGCGCATGGTGTCGACCAGTTCGACGGCGAAGGCGTGGACGTCGGCGTCCGGGAGGAAGCGCACCCAGGGGAACGCGTCCGGCAGTATGTCGAGGAGCAGTTCCATGCTGCCGGGCTCGCGGCGGGCCATCGCGGCCAGCATCCGGGTGGCCGCCGATACAACGGTCTGGTCCTGCTCGGCTCGCGCCGCAGTGGTGAGCACCAGATCCTCGCCGTCCCTGCGATGCAGGAGCAGTCTCGGCGATTCCTGGAGCCGGGCCAGCGTCTGCTTGTTCTTGTTCACCAGCTCGGAGAAGTTCACGGCGGCTCTCTCGGCACCCATGACTTTGAAAGTACTTCGAAATTCACCCGGACACCATCACTCCCCGGACGCCCTCACTCGAAAGAGAGCAGACGAGTCTCCGCGCTGTCCGGGAATGGCTTGGCCCACCAGTGGTCGTAGCGGCGGTACGGCGTGGGGTCGGCCTGCGCGCTGAGGAAGGCCCGTAGGGCTGTCGCCTCCGTCGCCAGCGCTTCCCAGACCGGCGCCGGGAGCGGGTGGAAGGCCGTGGCCTCGATCGCGTCGGCCACCGGGCGCCAGATCCCCGCCACATAGCCGTCCACCAGCAGCGTCGGCAGGACGTCGCCGTTCATGCGGGTCACGTACCTGCGGTACTCGGCGGGAAGGAGGCGGCCCCGGTCGGCGTAGGCCAGGAGCGTGCTGTCCCACATGGGGAGCAGGCGGGGTGGGGCGGGGGTGTCCTCCGGGGGCCGTGGGGCGCCCGGGATGTCGTACAGGGTGTGGCCGGTGTCCGTGGCCCGCAGGGTTTCGAGTTCCTCCGACATGGCGGCCAGTGCCGGCTTGATGCGGCGCTGTGGGGCCAGCGCGAACTGGGCCATGTCCGCCACCGATGCCGGGCCGAAGCCCTGGAGGTAGCGGCGGACGAGAGTGCGGAGGCCCTCGGCGGCAGCGTCCGGGGCGGTGAGGGACGGGCGGGGGGAGGCCGCCACGTACGACTGGCGGGTGTCGAAGGACCAGGGGCCGCCGGTGGGGGCGTGCCACAGGGGGGCGTAGTGGCGGAGCATGCGGTGGCCGCCGGTGTCCAGGGCGGTGGTGGTGCCGAGGTGGTCCTCCAGCCAAAGTCTGAGTTCGGCGGCGGTGCGCGTGGAGCCGGCCGCGTAGGTCAGGAGGGCGGGGAGGAAGGTGTCGGCGTCGGCGGGGGTCAGGCCGGAGGCGCGGTAGCGGGGGTCGCCCAGGCGGGAGCCTCGGAGGGTGGGTTCCATCGCCTCGCGGAACGCCGTGTAGTCGTCCGCGTGGACGGTGTGGACCGTGATCCGCATCAGGGTCGCCCTGACCAGGCTGTGGTCGGTGAGCGCCGCGTCCAGGGCCGCCGGGTCGAAGGGGGACAGGCGGTTCCAGAGGGCGATGTACGGGGAGGCAGGCTGCTGGGCCTGCAGCGCCACGACTCGTCGTACCGCCTCCGGTACGGCCAACGGCTCGCGTGCGAGGAGGAGTTGGCGGGCCAGAGTGGCACGGTTGAGTGCGCGGGCGGTGAGCTTCGGGGTCCCCATGGCGTGATTCTCCCCCGCTCGGGTGGAGGGTCCCCAAGGCGTGATTCTCTCCCCCCGCTCGGATGGAGGGCGCCGTCACGCGGGAGGCCCTGCCCTCCGTAGAGGACAGGGCCCGCGCCGCATGGAACCGGGCGGCCTACTACACCTTCGCCTCGCCCTTCGTCAGCAGCCACTCCTCGTGCAGCGTGCCGAGCGGGATCTTCTTCTGGAAGACCGGTGTGCCGAAGATGGAGAGCTGGATGTTGAGGGTGCCGGTGAGGTCGATGCCGCCGTACAGGGCCCAGGAGCCGGAGGCGGAACCCGTGCCGTCCGCCGAGCCCTCGGCGGTCGCGTCGGCCTCGGCGCGGAGGTAGGGGGCCACGTCGGCGGTGACGCCGACCGTGCCGTAGAGGCCGACCGTCGCCTCGGCGCCCATGGCCGCCTTCACGTCGCCCACCGCGGTGACGGTCGTCTTCAGCGGTTCACCCGTCATGTGGGACTCGCTCACGCCGGTCCAGCCCTTGGACCAGGTGAAGTTGCCGCCGACCTTGAAGTCGCCCTTGAGGTCCTGCTCGACGTCGACCGTGACGCGGCCGTCGGCCTCCACCTGGAAGTAGCAGACGAGGTCGAGGTTGACGACGATCGGGACGGGGCCGACCTGGATGACGGGGTCGGCGTGGAGTTGGGCGAAGGGGATACGGATCGGCTTGCCGTCGGTCGAGCCGGCCGCGCGACCCTTCAGCGACCACTGGGAGGCCCAGTCGCCGGTGAGGCCCAGGAACGCGCCGCCGGGCGAGGAACCCGTGCCGGAGCCGGAACCGTCGTAGGAGAAGGCGACCTCGGGGGCGAGCTGGACGAAGCCCTCGACCGACGCGGCGGCCGAGGCGGGGGCGCCCGGGGCGGTCTCCACGGCGGCGCCCACGTCGATGCGCAGGCTGCCCAGCGGGAGCTTCGCGCCCTCGGGGCCGAAGGTGAGGTCGCCGGTCTTCGCCCAGGAGACCTTCACGCCCTGGACGAGCGGGTCGACCTCCAGGGTGGACGGGTCGACGGGGACAGTACCGTCCGCCTTGCTCTCGCCCAGGACCGAGTCGAGCTCGGCCGGCTCCGTCTCGACGGTCGTACCGCCGTCCGCCGCGGTGTCGACGATCTCCGTCACCTCGGCCAGTACGCCGTCGGGGGCGCCGGGGGCGGGGGCGCTGGCGATGACGTCGCCCACGGCCACGGCGGCCTTGGGCTTCGCGGTGCCGGAGCCGGAGCCGGTGTCCGAGGGCGTGTCGGGGCGGTCCGGATCGGAGGTGGCGGGGGTGCCCGTCCGCGAGGGGGTCGCCGACGGCTCGGCGTCCGAGCCCGACCGCGGTGCCGCGATGACCGCCCGGCCGCTCTTCCTGTCGTAGGACGCGACCTTGAGCGCGGATTTCTCGGCCTTGCCCCGGTCGACGGCCTCCGCGCCGGCCACGGCGGTGGGGGTGGCGTCGCCGGTGGGGGCGGAGACGACGGCGAGTTGGTCCTCGGGCGCGCCGGGCTCGCCGGGCGCGCGGGTCTCGGCCGTGGTGGCGGCCTTGTCGGCGGTGGCGGGGGAGCCGGTGGAGCAGCCGGTGGCCAGCAGGGTCGCGGCGGTGATCGCCGACAGTGCCGTGACCAGGGCATGTCTTCTGAGCTTGTGCACGCGTGAGTCCTCGGGAGCGGTGACAGGGGGGTGCGCTTCAGGAGGGACGGCTGGTCGACCTGGCGCGGGAGCCGTGACGACATGCCGGAGAGCAGGCGCGAGTGGTGAGACGGCACCTGGCGGTGGGGGGTCGGCCGGGCGGCACAGCTGTCCTCATGACAGTGCGCGCGCGGTGGTTACCTCCCAGTAGCCAAACATGAGCATGCCAGGCTTGGCGGGGCTCCATGAACCACTTCCCCCACGACTCAGGGGTGACGTGAGTCACATTGAGGCGGCCTCAACTGTCAGCCATGGAGGGGGAGTTGAGGAATTCAGCCACTGCCGCGTGCGGACTCAGCGGCTGGGTCCGGGCGGGCGTGTACGCCGTGGCCCGGGTCCTCGAAACATGGGGCAGGGGCGCCCGGTGCCGCCGCCGGACTCGGCGGCAGGGCTCCGGGCGCCCCTGTGGATGGTGTGCTGTCAGCGGTTGATCTGGCGTCGGTCGGTGCCGCCGCTGATCTGGATCTTGCGCGGCTTGGCCTTCTCGGCGACCGGGATGCGCAGGGTCAGGACGCCGGCGTCGTACGAGGCGTCGACGCGGTCGGCGTCGAGAGTGTCCCCGAGGAACAGCTGGCGGCTGAAGACACCCGTCGGGCGCTCGGCGGCGATCATCTCGGCGCCCTCTGGAGCCGGGGAGCGGCGCTCGGCGCGGACGTTGAGGACGTTGCGCTCGATGTCCAGGTCGATGGTCTCCGGGTCGACGCCCGGGAGGTCGAAGTGGACGACGAAGTCGTCGCCGGACCGGTAGGCGTCCATCGGCGTGACGGCGGGCCGGTTGTCGGAACCGAACACCTGCTGCGCGAGTCGGTCGAATTCGCGGAAGGGGTCGGTACGCATGAGCATCACGGGCACTCCTCTCTTCTGACGTTGGGTGCGATGCCCTCTGAATTCCTACGACTTCTTATATAGCTCGGAGGAGGAAACTTGACAACTACCGACTCAGGTTCGTCCGCCGCGGGCATCCCGGAGCTAGCCTCGATCACGCCGGTCGGCAGCGGCGACGAGGGCATCGTGTGCGCGTCAGGAACAGCGGGAGGCAGTGATGGCGAAGGTCCCCACGGCGGCGGTGGCCGCGAGCGGGCTCATCGGTGGGTACGGGGTGGCCCGCTGGACGAAGAAGCGGCCGCTCGGCGGGGCGGTGCTGGCCGTCGCCGGGGCCGCGGCGGCTCGGCAGTGGCAGCAGGCGGCCGGGGGCAGGGCGGCGGGGGCGTTGACCGCGGGGTACGTGGCCGCGTTCGCCGGGTCGCATCCGCTGGCGAAGAAGGTGGGTGCCTGGCCGGCGGTGTTCGGGGTGGCCGGGGTGGTGGCGTTGGCTTCCTGGGTGGTGGCCGACCGGAAGGGGTAGGGGTCGGTCCTTGTCCGGCCGCTGGGTGCGGGGTGCGGGTCGCCAGTGGTTGCTCGCGCAGTTCCCCGCGCCCCTGACGGGGCACGGCTGTGGTTGCTCGCGCAGCCCCGCACCTCCGACGGGCCACGCCCCGGGCTGCTCGCACAGCTCCGCACTCCGACGGCGCACCCCCGGGGCTGCCCGCGCAGCCCCGCAGCCCCGCAGCCCCGACGGGGGACACCCCGGGCTGCTCGCATGACCCCGCACGTCCGACGGGCCGCGCCCCGGGCTGCTCACGCAGCCCCGCTCCCCTCCCCCTCCCCCCGAAAGGCCCGCCGGTACGCGTACGGGCTCGTGCCCACCACCCTCTTGAAGCGGTCCCGGAACGCCGTCGGGGAGCCGAAGCCCGCCTGGGCCGCGACGCGTTCGACCGTGTGGTCGGTGGACTCCAGGAGGTACTGGGCGCGGCGGACCCGCGCCCGGTGCAGCCACTGCAGCGGCGTCGTACCGGTCTGTTCGCGGAAACGGCGGTTCAGGGTGCGGGCGCTGGTGCCGGCGTGCAGGGCGATGTCGTCCAGGGTCAGATCCCGCTCCGCGTTCTCCTCCATCCAGCGCAGCAGGGGCTCCATCGTCGCGCCGGCGGGGGCCGGGGGCTGGTCCTGGACGATGAACTGGGCCTGACCGCCCTCCCGTTCGAGGGGCATGACACACATCCGGGCGGTGAACGCGGCGACCGCCGAGCCGTGGTCCCTGCGGACCATGTGCAGGCACATGTCCATGGCCGCCGCGGCGCCCGCCGAGGTGAGGAACTGGCCGTTGTCGACGTAGAGGACGTTCGGGTCGACGGTGATCTCCGGGTGGCGGGCCGCCAGATCGGGGGCCGCCATCCAGTGGGTCGTGGCGCGCAGTCCGTCCAGCAAACCCGTCGCCGCGAAGAGGAACGCGCCGACGCAGATCGAGGCGATCCGCGTCCCGCTCGCCGCCGCCGCGTGCAGCGCCCGCGTCACCCCCGGCGGCAGCGGCGCGGTCGGGTCGGCCGTCCCCGGGAGAATGATCGTGTCGGCCTCGGCCAGCGCCTCCAGCCCGTACGGCGCCCGCACGCTGAACGGCCCCGCCTTCACCTCCCCGCCTCCCTCCACCGAGCAGACCCGCACCCGGTACGCCTCCCGGCCGTCCGGCAGCCGGGCCCAGCCGAAGGTGTCGATGGGGGCCGACAAGTCGAAGGGGATCACGTCGTCGAGCGCCAGGACGGCCACGGTGTGCATGGCGGGAGCGTAGGCCTGCACCCGTTTTCCGCCAAGCGCTGCCCTCCCTGCCTCCCTGGAGGCGCTCCGCCCCGTGGCCCGGAAACACGCCTGGCGAGAATCCGTTGGCCTCTGGCAATCTCGCCACTTCTCCAGGATCTTGGTGCGTCCTACCGTCCCTCCGTGACCAAGTTCCTGCTCTCCCTCCACGTCCTCGCCGCGATCATCGCCGTCGGGCCCGTCACCGTCGCTGCCAGCATGTTCCCGCCGAGCGCGCGCAAGGCGCTGGCCGAACCCGGGAGCGAGCGGGCGGTGGCGGCCGTACGGCTGCTGCACCGGATCTGCCGGGTGTACGGCGGTGTGGGCATCGCCGTGCCGGTGCTCGGGTTCGCCACGGCGATGAGCATGGGGGTGCTGAACGACACCTGGCTGATCGTGTCGATGCTGCTGACCGCCCTCGCCGCGATGGTCCTGCTGGCGCTGGTGCTGCCCCGCCAGGAGGAGATCCTGGCGGGGATCGGCGGCACCGCCGCCGGCCTCGGGGACACCACCACCGACACCGGAGGCGTCACCGACGACCTCGCAGGCACCACCACCGACACCGGAGGCGTCACCGACGACCTCGCAGGCACCGCCGTCGACACCGCAGGCACCGCCGTCGACGCCAAGGGCACCACCGTCGACGCCCGGACCACGGCCCGACTCGCCATGTTCACCGGGGTGTTCAACCTGCTGTGGGCGACCGTCACGATCCTGATGATCGTGCGGCCCGGTTCGACCACGGGAGCGTGACTCGACCCCGCCTTCCCAGCGCCGGCCGGGTGGGTGCATGATCCGGCCATGCATCCACAGCAGTCGCCCTCCCAGGCCTACCTCGCCTCCGTGGCCGCCCGTCTCGCCGCCGACGAATGCCGTACGTGGTGGGAGGAGTGGGCCGGGGTGCCCGTGCTCGTCGGGCGCCGGGCCGACTTCCGGTGGAGCTGGATGGGGACGAAGCTGCATCTGTTCACGGTCGCGGCGGCGGTCCAGGAGATCACCATCCCCACCATCGAGACCTTCACCGACCAGGTGCTGACGTACGCGAAGAAGACCAAGGGCGGGCTGCCGGCCGGGATCCAGAACGGTGTCGGCGCCTTTCCCACGCTGGTCAGCGACCGCGTGGACCCGGCGGCCATCCGGTGGGCGGAGGCCCAGCAGCGCAACAAGTGGGCGTGCATGGCCCGGCCCGTGGTGGTCGACAGCACCCAGCAGTACGTGGGCTCGTACCGGGGCACACCGGTCGTCGGACTCGCCTACTCCTCGTACTTCGAGGACAAGGCCCGCCGGTACTTCTACGGCTGACCGGTGGCCGAACGGTCCTGGGACCGGCTGTGGATCAGCCACCTCTCGTCCACCGGCTCCGTCCGGAACCGTCGCGCCACCGAAGCGGCGACCAGCACCCACGCGCCCAGCACCAGCGTGAAGAAGGCCCAGGACAGGGGCCATACGGCCGCGTCCGGGGGCTCGGTGGGGGCGTGGAAGGACACGTACATCAGCGCGGCCGGCGGGACGGCGACCAGGAGCACGGGCCAGGCCAGGGCGTCCCGGTGGCCGAAGTAGGCCGCGAGGAGCAGGAGGACGAGGGCGAGGACGATCACCCCCGTGACGGTCACGGGGGTCGCGTCCGTCAGAGAGCCCTCCAGTTCGGGCCGGTCGCGCAGGTCCCACGGAAGACAGAGGCGGTACGCGGCCGCGGCGAGGGCGGCGCCGAGCAGGCGGGTCAGCCAGCGTTCCGGCCAGGGGCGCGTGCGCAGGGGGCGGAGCAGCTTCTCGGTCATGCGTACGAGGGTTCCGGGGCGGGTGGCGGGCCGACAGAGTACGGGTACTCAGACCGGCCTGCTCCCCCGTACCCAGAAGGCGCCCGGAAGGGGCGCGGTCCGAAAGGGGCGCGGTCCGAAAGGGGCGCGGTCCGAAAGGGGCGCGGCCCGAAGAAGGCGCGGGGAACCGTGCGACCGGCCACGACGGCGCGGCAGCCGACGAACGACCCGACTCGACCGGACTGAACCGGCCCGACTCGACCCGACTCGGCCCGCCCCGACTCGACCCGACTCGGCCCGCCCCGACCTGCCCCGACCTGCCCGCCCGCGCTAGGCGGAGCTCCGCGCCGACAGCGGCTCCGCGATGTCCTCCAGCGAGCGCTGCTCCGCGCGCACCGCGAGGAAGGCCGCCACCAGACCCGCCGCGCACATCAGGCTCGCGCCGATCCGGAAGGCGAGGACGGTGTCGCCGACGACGCCGGACTCCGTCAGCTCGGCGAAGATCAGCGGGCCGCTGATACCGCCGGCGGCCGTGCCGAGGGCGTAGAAGAAGGCGATGGCCATCGCGCGGGTCTCCATGGGGAAGACCTCCGAGACCGTCAGGTAGGCGCTGCTCGCGCCGGCCGACGCGAAGAAGAGGACCACGCACCAGCAGGCCGTCAGGGTCACCTCGTCGAGCGAACCCCGGCCGAACAGCCAGGCGGTGCCGAGGAGCAGCAGCCCGGAGAGCAGGTACGTCGAGGAGATCATGATCTTGCGGCCGACCGTGTCGAACAGCTTGCCGAGCAGCAGTGGGCCGAGCAGGTTGCCGGCGGCGATGACGGCGAAGTAGTAGCCGGTGTCGGAGGTCGGGACGTCGTAGAACGTGGTGAGGATCGCGCCGAAGCCGAAGGTGATCGCGTTGTAGAGGAACGCCTGGCCGATGAAGAGGGAGAAGCCGAGGATCGCGCGGCGGCGGTACCGGGAGAAGACCGTACGGGCGATCGTGCCGAAGCCGATGCTCTCGCGCTGATGGACGGTCATCTCCTGGTCGGTCGTGGGCAGCGTGCGGCCCTTCTCGGCCTCGATCTGCTCCTCAGCCTCCCCCACGAGGCGTTCGGCCTCCTGTTCACGGCCGTGGATCAGCAGCCATCGTGGGCTCTCGGGGACGTTGCGGCGGACCAGCAGGATCACCAGGCCCAGGACGACTCCGAGGGCGAAGGTCAGCCGCCAGCCGACGTTCGCCGGGAAGAGTTCGGTGTTCAGGGCGACGATGGACAGCAGCGACCCGCCGATCGCGCCGAGCCAGAAGCTGCCGTTGATGACGATGTCGACGCGGCCCCGGTACTTGGACGGGATCAGCTCGTCGATGGCGGAGTTGATGGCCGCGTACTCGCCGCCGATGCCGAAGCCGGTGAGGAAGCGGAAGAGGAAGAACCACCAGGTGGAGAAGGAGACGGCCGTCAGCGCGGTCGCCGCCAGATAGACCAGCAGGGTCACCATGAACAGCTTCTTGCGGCCGAACCGGTCGGTCATCCGGCCGAAGAAGAGGGCGCCCGCACAGGCGCCCGCCACATACAACGCGGCCGCCATACCGGTGACCTGAGCGGACGTGATCGGCAGTCCGCTGCCCTCCTCGGAGAGCCGGCCCGCGATGTTGCCGACGACGGTCACTTCCAGACCGTCGAGGATCCACACGGTGCCGAGACCGATCACGATCGTCCAGTGCCAGCGCGACCAGGGAAGACGGTCCAGGCGCGCCGGAACGGCCGTGGTTATCACACCTGGTGACTTCGGGTCAGTGACGGACATGGGCTGGGGCTCCCTCCACCTGAGCGAACCCGATCCGTGTGCCCCCACGAGCAGGGACTACGCCCCGGCCGCCGGCGGAGCACCCGTGCTCCCGCCGCCTCCTACGCCCCCAGCGCCCGCGACACCGTGTAGATCAGCAGACCCGCCAGGGAGCCCACGACCGTGCCGTTGATCCGGATGAACTGCAGGTCGCGGCCGATGTTGGCCTCGATCTTCCTGGTGGTGTGCTCGGCGTCCCAGCTCGCGACGGTCTCGGTGATCAGGGAGGTGATCTCCGCGCGATAGGTGGTGACGACATGCACCGCCGCCCCCTCGATCCACTTGTCGAGCTTGTCCTGCGCGCTCGGCTCGGTGGCCATCCGGGCGCCCAGCGACAGCAGGGAGGAGCGGACCCGCAGCCGCAGCTCGCTGCGCTCGTCCTCGGCCGCGGACACGATCATCGACCGTACGGCCGTCCAGGCGGAGTCGATGAGGTCCTGGACCTCGCCCCGGCCGAGAACCTCGCCCTTCAGCCGCTCCACACGCGCCCGGGTCTCCGTGTCGGACTGGAGATCGGTGGCGAAGTCGGTGAGGAAGCGGTCCAGGGCGCCGCGCGCCGGATGGGTGGGCGAGTCGCGCATCTCGGTGGTGAAACGCAGCAGCTCCTTGTAGACCCGCTCGCCGATGCGGCGGTCGACGAACCGCGGGGTCCAGCCGGGTGCGCCGCCCTCGACCGCGTCCATGACCTGCTCGTCGTGCAGTATCAGCCAGTTCTGGGCGCGTGCGCAGATCAGGTCCACGATCCGCCGGTGGCCGCCGTCCGTGACGATCTTCTCCAGCATCTTGCCGATACCGGGCGCGATCTCCTGGGCGTTCGCCCGCCGGGTGATCGCCTCCCCGACCACGGCCTGCACGTCCGAGTCGCGCAGCACGGTCAGCGCACCCCGCAGCGCGGTCGCCAGCTCGGCCGTCACCCGGTCGGCGTTCTGCGGTTCGGCGAGCCAGGTGCCGAGCCGGCTGCCGATGCCGACGGCCCGCAGCCGCTGCCGTACGACGTCCTGGGAGAGGAAGTTCTCGCCGACGAACTCACCGAGCGAGACGCCCAGTTGGTCCTTCTTGGTGGGGATGATCGCGGTGTGCGGGATGGGCAGTCCGAGCGGATGCCGGAACAGCGCGGTCACGGCGAACCAGTCGGCGAGCGCGCCCACCATGCCCGCCTCGGCGGCCGCCGCGACATAGCCCGCCCAGGCGCCCGCGCCCTCGTGCGAGGCCCACTTGGCCAGCACGTACACCACGGCCACGAAGAGCAGCAGCCCGGCGGCGATGAGCTTCATCTGCCGCACGCCCCGCTGTTTCTCCTCGTCGGCCGCGCTGAACGTGGTCATGGTGCGGTGCGAGGCGGGCGACCGTGCACCGGCCGCCGCCTCCGCCGCCCGCCGGGCCCCTTCGGCCGGTTCCGCGGGTTCTGCCTGTTCCGCTTCCGTACGGTTCATTCGCTCCACCCGTTCCTGTCCCCCGTACACATTGTCCGTTCTTCGACGCCTTCCCCGGCGCTGCGACGCTTGGTGACGTACTCCATAGGCCTACCGAGACCTACTCCTGGAACGGAACAGGAGTTCCCCGCGTCTGTCCGGGCGGGGGAACCGATGGGGGTTCTCGCAAGCAACCCCCATCCCATGCCGCATCATGGGGTGATCACATCGGAGCCCCCGGGCTCCACAGCCCGAGGAGTAACCCACCGCATGACCAAGCGTCACGGTTATGCACTTCTGGCGGCCGTCGCCGCCCTGGTCGTGGCGATCTCGGCCGCGATATACACCGGTGTCGGCACCGACCACGGCACCCCCCGGCAGGAGACCTTCGCCCGCGCGCCCCACAACAGCGCCGCCCCCGCCTCCACCGGCGTCTGGGTCGGCGCCTGGGCCGCGTCGCCGAGCGGCTCCGAGCCGGGTACCGAGCAGGACGGCCTCGCCGGCCGCTCGGTGCGCAACGTGGTGCACACGACCGCCGCCGGCACGAGTGCCCGCGTCACCCTGTCCAACCTCTACGGCCAGCAGCCGCTGACCATCACCCACGCCTCGCTCGCCGTGGCCGCCTCGACGGACACCCCGGCCGCGGTGGCCGACACCATGCGCCGGCTCACCTTCGGCGGCAACCCGACGGTCGTCGTCCCGCCGGGGCAGCAGGTGGTGAGCGACGCCGTACGGGTGGCGATCCCGCACGACGCCGACGTACTGATCACCACCTACTCCCCCACGCCCTCCGGCCCCGCGACCTACCACGCGCACGCCCGGCAGATCTCGTACACCGCCGAGGGCGACCGGGCCGAGGACGTCACCGGGGAGCCGTACACCACCCAGTCCCTGCACTGGCGTTACGTCACCGCCCTGGACGTCCTGAGCAACGAGTCCGACGGCACGGTCGTGGTCCTCGGCGACTCGCTCACCGACGGCGTCACCTCCACGGTCGGCGAGAACCGGCGCTGGACCGACGTCCTCGCCGGCCGCCTGCGCGCCGCCCCCGGCTCCTCGGACGTGCCCCGCTACAGCGTCGTCAACGAGGGCATCAGCGGCAACCGCGTCCTCACCGACGGCTACGGCCGCCCCGCCGAGAACCCCAGCGGCCTCGCCCGCTTCCAGCGTGACGTCCTCGGCCGCACCGGCGTCAAGGTCGTCGTCATCGACCTCGGCGTCAACGACATCCTCAAGAACCCCGGCCGCGCCGACCCCGACGCCATCACCGCGGGCCTGCGCCGGCTCGTCGAGCGGGCCCACGCCCGCGGCCTGCGGGTGGTCGGCGCCACCCTCATGCCCTTCCACGGCCACCGCGGCTGGTCCGACCAGCGCGAATCCGTCCGCCAGGCCATCAACGCCCGGATCCGCTCCGGCCAGGTCTACGACACCTACGTCGACTTCGACAAGGCCCTGCGCGACCCCTACGCCCCCCGCCGCCTGCGCCCCGACTACGACTCGGGCGACCACCTCCACCCGAGCGACCAGGGCTACGAGCGGATGGCGGACGTGTTCGACCTGGAGAAACTGAAGGGCGCGGCACCGGCGGAGCTGTAGCCGGGGCCTGGGCCGGAGTCCTGGCCCGGGTCCGGGTCCCCGGGGAACCGCGTGACCGGCCGCGGCGCGGCCGCGGCCGGACCCGGCCTACCGCTCGCGTCTGCGCCGCCGCTCCCGCTCCTCCTCGCGCCGCGAGCGCACCGCGTCCCTGATCTCGTCCATGGCCTCGCGGTGCGCCTCGTGCATCTCGTGCGTGTGGTCGCGAGGGGACGCGTGCAGTTGGCGGCGGGCCTGCCGGCGCTCCAGCCGCTCCTGGCGGCGCGCCTCCTTCAACCGCTGGCGCTCCGCCTTCGGCACCTTCCGCACCACGCCCACCCCGCCCCAGAACGCGAAGCCGGTGATGATCACGCGGGGCGCGCCGGGCTCACCCGGCACGCCCTCCTGGCCGTGGTCGAAGCCGCCCATGATCCCGACGCCCCGGACGACGACCTCGACCCCCGGCGGCACGACCACATTGATGCCGCCCATGACGGCCACGCAGTTGATCGTGACCTCACGGCTCGCGAAGTACGCCTCCCGCAGGTCCAGTTCGCCGCCGCCCCAGAACGCCAGGCAGTCGAACCGCTCGGGCACGGTCCACCGCCCCTTGCGCTCGAACCCGGACATGATCGCCACGCCCCAGGTGGACGTCCCGTCACCGCCGACGATCCGCTCGGGCCAACTCGCGTCCGTGGCAGGCCCCTTGACCAGCGAGACGGACGGCTGCGGCACGAGTTCCGGCGGTGCCACGGCCCCCGCGCCCGGCAGATCACGGGTGATCGGTGCCAACTCCCCGTAGGTCCGCGCCTTGTACGTGGCGTCCAGTCGCTCCTCGAACTCCTCCATGTCGAGCCGCCCCTCCGCGAGGGCGTCCCGCAACTGCTCGGAGACTCGTTCACGATCGGCGTCGGAGGCACGAAGATCCGCGGCGGCCGGAACATCCGGCAGGTCGTCCGTCATACGGATCAGCGTACGAGGAACCCCCGCGCCGAGCTATGACACGGCCTGTTCCGACTCCCCCATCCGCTCGGCCTGTTGCGCGTACATCCGGGCGATGACGGCCTCGATGTCCGGCTCCCGCACCGACAGGTCCACCAGCGGATACTCCGACGCGATCCGCGCCACCAGGGGGGCCGCCGACTCCGACGCCGGGAAGGCGAGCCACTGCCGGGGACCGTCCACCCGGACGACCCGGGCGGGCGCGGCCTCGATCGGCGGCAGCTCGCGCTCCAGGTCGACCACGAGGGTCCGCTCGCTCTCGCCCACCTCGTGCAGCCCGGTCAGCGGCCCGTCGTACATCAGACGCCCGTGGTCGATGACCATCACCCGGCGGCACAGCTGCTCGATGTCCTGGAGGTCGTGCGTGGTCAGCAGCACGGTCGTGCCCTGCTCGGTGTTGAGCTCCCTGAGGAACTCCCGGACCTTGGCCTTGCTGATGACGTCGAGCCCGATCGTCGGCTCGTCCAGGTACAGCACCTCGGGGTCGTGCAGCAGGGCCGCCGCGATGTCCCCGCGCATCCGCTGGCCGAGCGAGAGCTGCCGTACGGGTACGTCCAGCAGGTCGCCCAGTTCGAGGAGTTCGACGCAGCGGTCGAGGTTCTCGCGGTAACGGGCGTCGGGGATGCGGTACATACGGTGCATCAGCCGGTAGGAGTCGATGAGCGGCAGGTCCCACCACAGGGTCGTACGTTGCCCGAACACCACCCCGATTCGCCGGGCCAGCCGCGTCCGCTCCCGGGACGGGTCGATGCCGGCGACCCGCAGCCGGCCCCCGCTCGGCGTCAGGATGCCGGTCAGCATCTTGATCGTCGTCGACTTCCCGGCGCCGTTCGGCCCGATGTAGCCGACCATCTCGCCCCGCGCCACCGTGAAGGAGATCGAGTCGACCGCTCGCACCTCACGCCGCTCCCGCCGCAGGAACCCCGTCTTCTTCCGGACGTCGAAGACCTTCTCCACCTGGTCGAGTTCGATGAACCCGCTGTCCGTCACACCTGACTCCACGCCTGGCTCCCTAACTCCCGGTACTCCGATACGAACGCAGCCCCGCCCGCCACGCGACCCCCGCCAGCGCACAGCAGGCCACACCGACCAGCGGCGGCGCGAAGGCCAGCCAGGCCGGCAGGTCGAGGGGGTAGGGGCGGCCCAGGACGTACAGCCCCGGCACCCAGTTGACGAAGGCGAGCGGCAGGACGAAGGTCACACCGCGCAGCAGATCCTTGGCGAAGAGGGCCGGGGGGTACTGCAGCAGCGTCGCGCCGCCGTACGTGAAGGCGTTCTGCACCTCGGAGGCGTCCTGGGCGACGAACTGGAAGGCCGCGCCCCCGACGAACACCGCCGCGAAGATCAGTCCGCCGCTGCCCACCATCAGCGGGATCATCAGCACCTTGGCCGGTGTCCAGGCGAGGTCGAGCGTGGTCAGGGCGTATCCGAGGACGAACAGGCCCTGGGTGACCCGGCCGAGGCGGCGCAGCGCGAACTTGTCGGCGGCGACCTGGGCGAGCACCGGCACCGGGCGGACGAGGAGGGTGTCCAGCGTGCCGTCCCGGACCCGGCGGCCGAGCCGGTCCATCGAGCCGATCATCAGATCCGCGAGGCCGAAGGCGACGGCGGAGGTGCCGTAGAGCAGGGCGATCTCGGACAGGGAGAACCCGCCCAACTCGTCGACCTGGGAGAACATCAGCAGGATCGCGACGAAGTCGAAGGAGGTCGCCGCGAAGTTCCCGAAGGTCGTCATCGCGAAGGACGCCCGGTAGGCCATCGTGGAGCGGATCCACATGGCGGCGATCATGCGGTAGGCGCGCAGCCCGTCGCGGACCCGGCTGTACGTCCCGTACTCGGCGAACGGGTTCTCCCGCTCGGCGCCCGTGACGGGGCGCTCGTCGACGTCAGCCACCCTGGACCACCACCTTCCGCGTCGCCGCCGACTGGATCAGCCGCCCGGCCGCCAGCAGCACCGCCGCCCAGGCGAGCTGGAAGGCGTACGTCCGCCAGGGGTCGGCCTCGCCGAGCAGGACGTCCGCCGGGGCCTGGAGCAGCGCGGACCAGGGCAGGACGCGGGCGAGGTCGCCGAGCGCGCCGGGGAAGACGCTCAGCGGGAGGAGCATCCCGGAGAAGAAGACCCCGGTGAGCCAGGTGATCTGCATCGCTCCGGCGCCGTCGAGGAGCCAGAACGCCCACAGCGCGACGATGTACCGGATCGCGAAGCTGACGAGGGCCCCCAGGGCGACCGCGACGAGACAGGCGAGCCAGGGCAGCGGGCCGTCGGGCAGGGCCAGGTCGAAGAAGAGGGCGCCGCACACCATGGGGACGACACCGCGTCCGAGCAGCTGGAACAGGGCCCGGCCGAGGTCGGCGGCGAGCCACCACAGCTGGAGGTCGACGGGCCGGTACAGGTCGACCGCGATGTCCCCGGTACGGATCCGCTCGATCAGCTCCTCCTCGAAGCCGACGCTGCCCAGTACCATCACCGCGAACATGGCCTGGCCGACCCAGACATAGGTGAGGGCCTGCGCCTGGTCGTAGCCGCCGAGGTGGGGCTTCTCGTGCCAGAGCGCCAGGTAGGTGTATGCGAGGATGAAGCCGAAGACGGTGTTGGTGAACACCCCCGCGGCGGTGGCCACCCGATATGTCGCGTACCGCCTGAAACCACCGGCGGCGACGGCGGCGTACAACCGCCCTGTGCCCACGAGGAAACTCCCATCCGCTGCGAAGAGTTAGGCGAAAGGCCGAGGCCTGGACCGATTCGGGCCGAAGCGCAGAAGCCTAGTCCGCGGCCGGAGGGGCCTGCCACGCGTTTTCGGGGGCGGACGGTGGTGCTCGTTGTGGTGTGCGGGGCACGTGCCGGGATCCGGGAACGGATCGAACGGAACGGGAGTCTTACTCCAGGGTGCAGAACCGACCCGGAGTGGGCGCAAAGCGTACGAGTCCGTACGGAAATGAACGTACGACGCGAAAACAGGAGTACGGCAGCACGATGAGCGACGAGCCGCAGCCGAAGCGGAACGGCCCGGGCTGGACACCGAGAGACCCGGAGCGACGCACTCCGGGCACGACTCCGGGGTCCGGCGACCACGCCGCCAAGGGGAACACCGACGGCCGACCCGGCCCCGCACCGGGCGACAGCCCGAAGGGGAGGCCCGACACGGCCGCCCCGCGCGGGGGCGCCGCGGCGACCCCGGGGAAGCCTGTCGGGGCGTCCGCCGGGGGGCCTGACGCAGCGTCCACCGGGAAGCCCGGCACGCCGTCCACCGAGCGACCGGGCACGACGCCCGGCGCGGGGCGGGACGGACGGTCCGATGGGCCGACCGGGGGACGGTCGGGCGCGGCGGCCGCGGGGCCGTCGGGTGGCTCCGGCTCGGCGTCCAGTGGCCAGTCCGGCTCGGCATCCGGCGGGCAGCGCGGAAGGCAGTCCGGTACGCCGGGTGCGCAGTCCGGCGCCGCCGATGGCGGTAGGCCTGGTGGGCAGTCCGGCTCGCCGTTCGGTGGACGGTCCGACGATCGGTCGGGGCCGGCCGGGGGTGCGTCCGGCGGTAAGCCGGACGCGCGGTCCGGCTCGGCGTCCGGCGGCGGCTCCGGCGCCGTGACCGGCGGTGCGCCTGGTGGGCAGTCCGGCGCGGCAACGGGTCGGCAGTCCGGCGCACAGTCCGGTGCGACCTCCGGTGGACGGCCCGGCGCGGCACCTGGTGGTAAGCCGGGTTCGCAGTCCGGCGCACAGTCCGGCGCGGCGGCCGGTGGGAAGTCCGGCTCGGTTCCCTCCGGCTCGGCGCCCGGGGGGAACCCCGGCTCGGGGTCCGGCCGTACGCCGGAGGCCAAGGGCCCGGTCTTCGACGGCAAGCCCGTCGCCGGTGCCGCCGGCAGCCCCGCGGCCGCAGGCGGTGGCAGCGCCGCCGGCGTCCCCGACGCCAGGGCGGCCAGAGCCGCTCGGGCGGCCAGAGCCGCCAAGGCCGCCGACGCGACCGCGGAGGGCGGCTCCGTCGGCGCCGCCCCCCGAACGGCGGCGGCCGGGGCCGGGGACGACACCCCCACCACCACGCTCGCCATCACCCCGGGCCGCAAGCCCGCCGTGGCGTCCGCGGGGGCCGGGGGCGACACGCCGACCCAGGCCCTGGGCGTCATCTCCGCCACGAAGGCCGCCGCCCCGGCGCCCGCCGCCGTGCCCGCCGTCTCCCCCGCCCCCCAGGCCGGGGGCGGCAAGGCCAAGAAGGGCAAGCGGCCCAAGCGCACCGGCTGGAGACGGCTGTTCCCCACCTGGCGCATGGTGCTCGGCGCCTTCGTCATCGGACTCATGCTGATCGTCGGCGCCTTCGTGCTCGGCTACAACATGGTCCACATCCCCAAGGCGAACGCGTTCGCGACCAAGCAGAGCAACGTCTACCTCTACGCCGACGGCTCCCAGATCGCCCGCGACGGCGAGGTCAACCGCGAGAACGTCCCGCTGTCGAAGGTCTCCAAGGACGCCCAGCGCGCCGTACTGGCCGCCGAGGACCGCGACTTCTACTCCGAGCCGGCCATCGACCTCAAGGCGATGCTCCGCGCCGGCTGGAACACCGCCACCGGCAAGGGCAAGCAGTCCGGTTCGACGATCACCCAGCAGTACGTGAAGAACTACTACCTGGCCCAGGACCAGACCGTCACCCGCAAGGCGAAGGAGTTCTTCATCTCCATCAAGCTGGACCGCGAGGTGACCAAGGACGAGATCCTGGAGGGCTACCTCAACACCAGCTTCTTCGGCCGCAACGCCTACGGCATCCAGGCCGCCGCCCAGGCCTACTACGGCATCGACGCCGACGAACTCACCGCCGAGCAGGGCGCCTACCTCGCCGCCCTGGTCAACGCGCCGAGCATGTACGACGTCGTCGCCCACCCCGAGAACAAGAAGGCGGCGCTCGCCCGCTGGAACTACGTCCTCGACGGCATGGTCAAGGAGGGCTGGCTCAAGCAGTCCGAGCGGACCGGCGCGAAGTTCCCGATGCCGAAGCAGGCCACCACCTCCACCGCCTTCTCCGGCCAGCGCGGCTACCTCGTCGAGGCCATCAAGTCGTATCTCATCGAGCACAAGATCATCGACGAGAAGGCGCTGGAGAACGGCGGTGGCTACCGCATCACCACCACCATCCAGCCCAAGATGCAGGACGCCTTCATCAAGGCCGTCGACGACCAGCTGATGGACAAGCTCGACAAGAAGAACCGCAAGGCCGACAAATACGTCCGCGCCGGCGGCGCCTCCATCGACCCGAAGACCGGCAAGGTCATCGCGATGTACGGCGGCATCGACTACACCAAGCAGTACGTGAACAACGCGACCCGCCGTGACTTCCAGGACGGCTCCATCTTCAAGCCCATCGTGTTCGCCTCCGCCGTGGACAACTCCTCCAACAACCAGAGCGGCCAGGCGATCACCCCCAACACCGTCTACGACGGCACCAACAAGCGCCCCGTCGTGGGCTGGCCCGGCCCGGCGTACGCCCCCGAGAACGAGGACTACGTCAACTACGGCAACATCACCGTCCGCCAGGCCACCCAGAGCTCCGTGAACTCGGTCTACGCGCAGATGGCCGTGGACGTGGGCCCCGAGAAGGTCGAGAAGACCGCGATCGACCTCGGTCTGCCCAAGAACACCCCGGACATGAACCCGTACCCCTCCATCGCCCTGGGCACCGCCACCGCGAGCGTCCTGGACATGGCCGAGGTGTACGCCACGCTCGCCAACCACGGCAGGCACGGCACGTACACGATGATCGAGAAGATCAGCAAGGACGGCCAGGCGGTCGACCTGCCCTCCACGGAGTCCACGCAGGCCGTCAGCCGCCAGGCCGCCGACACCACCACCTCCGTGCTGCAGAGCGTCGTCCAGAGCGGCACCGCCACCGCCGCGCAGGCCTCCGGCCACCCGGTCGCCGGCAAGACCGGCACCGCCGAGGAGGACAAGGCCGCCTGGTTCGCCGGCTACACCCCCGACCTCGCCACCGTCGTCTCCGTCATGGGCCAGGACCCCAAGACGGGCGCCCACAAGCCCCTGTACGGCGCGATGGGTCTGCAACGCGTCAACGGCGGCGGGGCGCCCACCGACATCTGGGCGCAGTTCACCAAGACCGCCCTGAAGGGCAAGAAGGTCAAGCAGTTCGACCTCGACCTCCAGGTCGGCGCCGACGTCGTCTACACCCCGCCGAGCACGCCCGCCGACGAGCCGGGGGCCACCGGCGACGAGGAGACCGGCGGCGCCACGGGTGACGAGGAGACCGGCGGACCGTCCGACGACGACACCGGCGACGGCACGACCACCGGCGGCACGCCCACCTCGGACGGCGGCACGACGTCCACGGGCGGCGCGGCGACGGACGGAGGTACCACGTCCACCGGCGGCACCTCGACGGACGGCGGCGCCACGTCGACGGGCGGCGCCACGACCGACGGTGGCACGGGCTCCACCGGGGGCCCCACCACGGACGGCGGTACGACGGACGGCGGAGCCACCACGCAAGGCGACACCTCGGTGGGGCCGTTCGGTTGACCGGGGCTGCTCAGTGGCCGGAGGTGGCCTTCAACCCCACCACGGCCACGAGCAGCAGACACACGAAGAAGATCCGGGCGGCGGTGGCCGGCTCCCCCAGCCAGACCATGCCGCACACCGCCGCCCCGGCCGCACCGATCCCCACCCACACGCCGTACGCGGTACCGATGGGGAGCGTCCTCGCGGCGTGGGACAGCAGCAGCATGCTGGCGACGATGCCGGCGCCGGTGAGCACGCTGGGCAGCGGCCGGGTGAAACCGTCGGTGTACTTCATCCCGATCGACCAGCCGACCTCCAGCAGTCCGGCGACGACGAGCAGAACCCAGGCCATGAGGGCACCTCCGTGATCCATGAGCGGAATTCGGGGTGCGTCGTCTTTGCGGATCCCGGTACGGCGCGTCTCGTCGGGTTCCGCCCAAGGTAGCAAAACGAAGGCGTGAGGGGCCGGTGACCATGGTCACCGGCCCCTCACGCCTGTAAAAGCAATGATGCAAAGAATTCAAAGATGATGCAGAGATGATTCAGAGATACAGGCCGGTGGAGTCCTCCGACCCCTCGAACCGGTCCGCGGCCACGGCGTGCAGATCGCGCTCGCGCATCAGGACGTACGCGACACCCCGGACCTCGACCTCCGCCCGGTCCTCCGGGTCGTAGAGGACGCGGTCGCCGGGCTCGACGGTCCGCACGTTCTGGCCGACCGCCACGACCTCGGCCCATGCGAGACGCCGGCCCACGGCGGCGGTCGCGGGGATCAGGATGCCGCCGCCGGAACGCCGCTCGCCCTCGGCGGTGTCCTGCCGCACGAGCACGCGGTCGTGCAGCATCCGGATGGGCAGCTTGTCGTCGTGCTGGGTCTTCTCGCTCACGCCCCGAACCTACCTGCCTTCGTCCCTGTCCTCGTCCTGTCCTCGTCCCGGCCCGCGCCCCTGTCCGCGTCAGACCCTGCGGCGCCGGGTGCCGAGGGCGAGGAGGCCGACGACACCGACGACCACGAGGGCCACCGGCACGATGCGCTCGACCCGGGGCGCCCCGTCCTCGTCGACGAACTGGCCCCTGACGTCGCTGACCACACGGTTGACCGAGACGTAGGCCTTGCCGAAGGTGTGGTCGATGTTCGAGACGACCTTGGCCTTGGCGTCGCCCACGATCGTCCTGGGGTGCACGCGGACGCCGATCTCGTCGAGCGTCTCGGCGAGGTTGTCGCGGCGGCGCTTGATGTCCGCCTCGATCTCGGCCGGGGTTCTGATGTCCGAGGTCTCCGCCACCGCGCGGCCTCCCGTTGTCGGTTGTCGGTGAATTCTCTTGGTTGCGGACAGTCTGTCAGCTCCACCCCGCGCCGCGCCGCCAGGGCCCGCCATTACGCTGGACCGATGAGCGAGCGACTCCAGCCCGGCGACGTGGCCCCCGCCTTCACCCTCCCGGACGCCGACGGCAACGAGGTGTCCCTGTCCGACCACAAGGGCCGCAAGGTCATCGTCTACTTCTACCCGGCCGCCCTGACCCCCGGCTGCACCAAGCAGGCCTGCGACTTCACCGACAACCTGGAGCTCCTCGCGGACGCCGGGTACGACGTCCTCGGCATCTCCCCCGACAAGCCCGAGAAACTCGCCAAGTTCCGCGAGAAGGAGTCCCTGAAGGTGACCCTCCTCGGCGACCCCGACAAGACGGTTCTCGACGCCTACGCGGCCTTCGGCGAGAAGAAGAACTACGGCAAGACCTACATGGGCGTCATCCGCTCCACGATCATCGTCGACGAGGAGGGCAAGGTCTCCCACGCCCTCTACAACGTCCGTGCGACGGGCCACGTGGCGAAGATCATCAAGGACCTGGGCATCTGAGCCCCACCAGCCCGCCCACCCGAGAACGGCTCGCACCGGACCCCCGGTACGAGCCGTTCCGCATTCCGGACGTGACTGTCCAAACGGCCGGCTCAGATGGGCCATGGCGGAAACAGGCATGTCGAAGCGATGCGCGATGTGCGGGACGGACTCGATGTGACGAGGGCACCCACTCCCCTTGGAGGTCGATCACGTCAACGGAGGACGGGAGCGACGACCGGCGCGAGAACCCGCGGTTGCTGTGCCCCAACTGCCACGCGATCACGAGCACGTGGCGCCGGGGCGGACGTCGACGGCGGAGCCGGCCCGCTACCATGGCTGACAGCTTGCGGCCGTTGCTGAATGGTATAAGCAGAGGTTTTAGGTGCCTCGGGGCATTTGCCCATGTGGGTTCGACTCCCATCGGCCGCACAAGCAGAGGGGCCGCCCGGCTGAGCGGCCCCTCTTCTCCTTGCTCAGCCCAGCAGCTCCCGCAGCACCGGCACCAGCCCCCGGAACGCCTTGCCCCGGTGGCTGATCGCGTTCTTCTGCTCGGGGGTCAGTTCGGCGCAGGTCCGGGTGTCGCCGTCCGGCTGGAGGATCGGGTCGTAGCCGAAGCCGCCGGTGCCGGTCGGGGTGTGGCGGAGGGTGCCGCGCAGTTGGCCCTCGACCACCCTCTCCGTGCCGTCCGGCAGGGCCAGGGCCGCCGCGCAGGTGAAGTGGGCGCCTCGGTGTTCGTCCGCGATGTCGCCGAGCTGGGCGAGGAGGAGGTCCAGATTGGCCTTGTCGTCGCCGTGACGGCCGGCCCAGCGGGCGGAGAAGATGCCGGGGGCGCCGCCCAGGACGTCGACGCAGAGGCCGGAGTCGTCGGCGATCGCGGGGAAGCCGGTGGCCCGGGCGAGGGCGTGGGCCTTCAGCAGGGCGTTCTCGGCGAAGGTGACGCCGGTTTCCTTGACGTCGGGGATGTCCGGGTAGGCGTCCGCGCCGACGAGATCGTGGGCGAGGCCCGCGTCGGCGAGGATGGCCTTCAGCTCGGTGAGCTTGCCGGCGTTGCGGGTGGCGAGGATCAGGCGGGTCATGCCCACCAGTATCGCCACCCGCCGCGCGAGGCCGTTACGAGGTGCACACCTTCGTCAGTTCGCCCGCCGCGTCGGTGATGCCGCTGATGTCGGGGGTCGCGTCGCCGTTCTCCACGGCGGTGCGGGTGTCGGTGACGGCCTTCTGGAGGGAGTCCACGGCCTTGTTGACGTCGGTGTTGTCGGTCTTGTCACCGATCTCGTCGAGGTTCTTGTCGATGGAGGCGAGGGACTCCTCCAGCTGCGCGGGGTCGTCCGCCGCGTTCTGCACGGCCTGCTGGAGGTCGTTCACGCTCTGGGCGATGGCGTCGGCGGTCTGGACGCAGTCCAGGGCCTTGTTCACGGCGTCACAGCCGGTGGTGAGCCCGGCCGTGAGGGCGACGGCAGCTACGGCTCCGGCGATGGTGGTCATGCGACGTCGGCGACTCGCGGCCATGGAACGGTCCTCCTACTGGTTGCAGGCCTGACGGCCCCGGGTACGGCTGGCGCCGTGTGGCCGGGCGCACGGTGGTGTGCCGTGCGCCCGTATGGGCAAGGACGCGGGCGGGGCCGCCGTGGTTGCCGTCCGCGACCGCGCCCTTGGGGTGCCCTTTACCTTTCGAGGACCGTATCAAGAGCCTTGCGCTGCAGGAGGGCCAGCTCCGTGCAGCCCGAAACGGCCAGGTCCAGCAGCGAGTTGAGTTCCTCGCGGGCGAACGGCTCGGCCTCGGCGGTGCCCTGGACCTCGACGAAGCGGCCGTCGCCGGTGCAGACGACGTTCATGTCGGTGTCGGCCTTCACGTCCTCCTCGTAGCGGAGGTCGAGGAGGGGGACCCCGCCGACGATCCCGACGGAGACCGCCGAGACGGTGCCGGTCAGGGGCTGGCGGCCGGCCTTGACCAGCTTCCGGCCCTGGGCCCAGGAGACGGCGTCGGCCAGGGCGACGTACGCGCCGGTGATGGCCGCCGTACGCGTGCCGCCGTCGGCCTGGAGGACGTCGCAGTCCAGGACGATCGTGTTCTCGCCGAGCGCCTTGTAGTCGATGACGGCGCGCAGGGAGCGGCCGATGAGGCGGGAGATCTCGTGGGTGCGGCCGCCGATCCGGCCGCGTACGGACTCGCGGTCGCCGCGGGTGTTGGTGGCGCGGGGAAGCATGGAGTACTCGGCGGTGACCCAGCCCTCGCCGCTGCCCTTGCGCCAGCGGGGGACGCCTTCGGTGACGGAGGCGGTGCAGAAGACCTTCGTGTCGCCGAAGGAGACGAGGACGGAGCCCTCGGCGTGCTTGCTCCACCCGCGTTCGATGGTGACCGGGCGGAGCTGTTCGGGGGTGCGGCCGTCGATTCGAGACATGGCGCTGAGCCTATCGGCACATACGGAGGGGGCCCCTCCCCCGGCGGTCCGGGGAACAGGGGCCCCTGCGTGGGCGCGCGTGGCTCACATCATGTCTTCGATCTCCGCGGCGATGGGGTCGGCGTCCGTGCCGATGACGACCTGGATCGCGGTGCCCATCTTGACGACGCCGTGGGCGCCGGCGGCCTTGAGGGCGGCGTCGTCGACGAGGGCGGGGTCTCGGACCTCGGTGCGCAGGCGCGTGATGCAGCCCTCGACCTCTTCGATGTTGTCGAGGCCGCCGAGCCCGGCGACGATCTTCTCAGCCTTACTGGCCATGGCCACTCTCCCTGTCTTGCCCAGCGGAATCTGGTGCGCAACCGTACGCGGGACAGTCTGCGGGACTGTCCCGCACTGGTCTACACCACTGAGGGAACGGTCGCCAAACGCGACCGGGGCTCAGCCCGATGTCGTGTCGGCTGTTTCGGAGCCCTGGCCGGGGATGGTGGTGCCGGTCTCGGGGCCGGGGCCGGTGCTCGCCGGGGTCACCGGGCCCGTGTCGAGGCGGCGGAGGGCGGGCAGGGCCAGGATCGCGAGGGTGACCAGGCACCAGGCGGCGGCGAGGAGCCCGCCGGTCTGCCGGAGGCCGATCAGGTCCACGGCGAGCCCGGCGGCGAGGGTGCCGAGCGGGACGGCGGTCATGGACACGGCGTTCTGGAGGCCGAGGACGCGGCCGCGCACCTCCTCGGGGATCCGTTCGGTGACGAGGACCAGGAAGAGGGCGGGCAGGGGGCCCGCGCCGGCGCCGGCCAGGACGGCGGCCGCCCACATAACGGGCACCGGGGGCAGGAGTGCGAGTCCGGCGACGCCGATCGTGGAGGTGAGCTGCGCGACGACGAAGACGGTGCGGCGGGACCAGCGGGTGCCGAGGGCGGCGTACAGGCCGGCGCCGGTGATGCCGCCGATGGCGAGGAGGGAGACGACGACACCGAAGCCGCCGGGTGAGTTCTGGCTCACGAGGTGGACGGGGAGCACCAGGTTCTGGAGGGGGGCGAGGACGGCGACGCTGCCGGCCGAGACCAGGGTGACGGTGGTCAGGACGCGGTCGGCGCGCAGGACGCCGAGTCCTCGCCCGAGGTCGCCTCGCAGGCCCGCGCTCTCGCTCTGCTCGGGGCGCGCGCTCCGGGCGCCGACGGCCTTGGGAAGGGCGAGGGTGACGAGGGCGGCGAGGGCCGAGCACCCGGCGGTGAGCCAGAGGACGGTGGCCGGGTCGACGAGCATGATCAGCCCGCCGGCGGCGGCCGGGGCGAGGATCACGACGCCGCCGGCGATGCTCTCGCGGAGTCCGGCGAGGCGCTCCATGCCGATGCCGGTGGCTTCGGCGATGTCCGGCGCGAGGGCCTCCCGGGCGGTCATGCCGGGTACGTCGAAGACGGCGCCGGCGACTCCGAGGACGACGAACCAGACGACGGTGAGCCCGAGGAGGCCGTCTACGACGGGGAGCGCGGCGACGCAGGCCGCGGAGGCGAGGTCGGCGCCGATGGAGAGGCGCCGGCGGCCGACCCGGTCGATGAGCACGCCTCCGGCGACGGCCGACAGAAGCATCGGCAGAGCGCTCGCGGCGGCGACGAGGCCGACCGCGGTGGCGTCACCGGTGCGCAGCAGCACCAGCCAGGGGAGGGCGATGGAGGCCACGGTGTTGCCCAGCAGGGACAGGCCGTGGGAGATGAGGTAGAGCGGCAGCATCGGGGCATTCTGGGTCGGGGGCCGGTGGCCCGTTCGGTGGTCGCCCGACATCGGGGCCGGACGGCCGGGATCTCGCGGCGGGGGGGGGCGGGGGGGGGTGCGGGCTGGGGGGGCCGGTTCGGGCTGGGGGCTAGGTGCGGGCTGAGGGCTTGAGAGGTCTGAGAGGCGCAGGTGTCCGGGAGACTCGGGTGACCCGGGAGACTCGGGTGGCCCGGGAGGACCAGGTGACCCGGCAGGCCCGGGAGATCCCGTGATCCCGGTGATCCGGGCTTCGACGAGCCCCCAACGCACCGGCGGGACCCCGCACGAACCGACGGTTCCCCTGGACCGATGAGCCCTCTCGACCGCCGAACCCCACGAACCGACGGGCCCCCAGGAACCGATGGCCCCACACGAACCGGTGAGCCCCCTCGACCGCCGAACCCCACGAACCGACGGGCTCCCACGAGCCGAGGGCCATCCACCGCCCCCGCTCCCCCGACGAACCGATGAGCCCCACACCGCTCAGCCGGACCCGCCGAACGCGAAGCGGGAAAGGTGGCCGATGCCGCGCAGGACCGGGAGCCGGGACAGGAGCAGGGTGTCGATCCGCATCCGCAGGCGCAGTCGGCGGGGCAGGTGGCGCACATCGACGCCGGCCGCGGTGGCGTACGCGCTGTCGGCCTCGATCAGCCGCAACCCGGGTATCTCGCGCTCCAGTTCGCGCGGGTCGTCCACGCCCCAGGCCAGCCGGGCACCCGTCCTGCGGAAGAGGCTCAGGGAGCGGGTGGACCGTACGGCGAAGCGGGAGTACGTGTCGAACAGCAGCTCGCCGTGCGGGAACCGGGCGACGAGGGTGCGCAGCATGCGGGGTCCCTCCTCGGCGGAGAGGTACATGCTGAGGCCCTCGGCGACCACGAGGACGGGCCGGTCCGTGGGGACCTGGGCCGGCCAGTCCGGTTCGGTGACGGAGGCGGCGAGGGTCTCGTGGCCGGGGCGGGCGGGGTAGAGCCGCTTGCGCAGTTCGATGACGTCGGGCTGGTCCAGGTCGAACCAGCGCACGCCCGCGCCGGGGGCGAGGCGCTCGAACCGGCTGTCCAGGCCGCAGCCGAGGTGGACCACGGTGCACTCGGGGTGGGCCTGGAGAAATGCGCGGACCCTGCGGTCGAAATAGCGCGCCCGCAGGGCCACCCCGACGGCGGTGGCCTCTCCCATGCCGAGGCGGCCGAAGTCGTAGTCGATGCGGTCGATGAGTTCGGCCGCGATGTGGTCGCCGAGCAGGGGGTGGGCGGATCGGGCGTCGAGCGCGCGGGCACAGAGAGGGGCGAGGAGTGTCTCCGCCGCACCGGTCAGGGAAATCTTCACGCGACTTCTCGCCTCTCTGCGCACAGAAATAGGGTCGGCGGGAAATATTCTTCGGCGAGCCATATGGTAAAGCCCTCGGCAGACTTTCATCCGTCCGAAGGATCAGCCCGCTTCGACTCCTGTCACATCATGGAGCGAGGAACACCATACACCGTACAACGCGACCCGTCGGCCTGTCTACCACGCCTCCCATCTGCACATACGTGCACGATCACCGATCTTCCCCGCCGGTCGCCGAGCCGATCACGAATGCGTGGCCACATGCCACCGCCAGGTACATGGCAGGCGAATGTTTTCAGCCAACCTATACCGATCCTTTTATCACTGTTGACTCGCGTAATCCTCGCTTCTACGGTGATTCGAGTTGCCGCAATCGGCTCCGGGGGTTGCTTTCGTGCCTACCGCCAAAAACGTTTCCCTTGTATCAATGCCATGGAACAGTGTCATCCGTCCTTCGATTCAGGTCGGCATTCTGCGCTCGCTCGCCGAGAACGAGGGCTGGCATGTGGATGCCCGATATTCCTATCTGGATTTCTACGGGCTGGCCCAGAAAATGCTCGGGTTCTCCGACGAGCAATGGGCGGAGGCCTATGAACTGGTCTCCGAAAAGCTCTATCACCTTTCGGTGGGCGACTGGATCTTCTCGTGCCGCCGGGGCGACGCCGACCGGCGGGAGGCCTACTTCGCCCAGTTGCGGGCGAGGCGGGTCGACGACGCGTCGATCGAGCTGGTCGACGCGCTGCGCGCGGTCGCGGACCGGCATGTGGAGCGCACGGCCGCCGAGTTGCTGAAGTCCGCGCCCGATGTCATCGGCTTCACCTCGATGTTCAGCCAGAACGGCCCGTCGCTGGCGGTGGCCGAGCGGCTGCGGGACCTCGGCTACGGCGGGGTGATCGTGCTGGGCGGCAGCAACTGCGAGGGCTCCATGGGCCGCGCCCTGCTGGCCAACTTCCCCGCCGTGGACGCGATCGTGGACGGTCCGGGCGAGGACGCCTTCGTCGCCCTCCTCCACCAGGTCGGGGCCGGAGACCCACCGCGCTCCCAGGGCCGGCTGATCACCCGACTGCCCGCCGCCCCCGACAGCACGCCGGCCGCACCGCTCACCGCCGCCGGCGCCCTGGACGTACCCACCCCCGACTACGACGGCTTCTTCGAGCAGTTGCGCGCCGCCGGTCTGCACAGCCTCGAACCCGAGATCACCCTGCCCGTGGAGTTCTCCCGCGGCTGCTGGTGGGGCGCGAAGACCCACTGCACCTTCTGCGGCCTCAACGGCGCGACGATGGCGTACCGCAGCAAGAGCCCGGACGGGGTGGCCGACGAACTGCGCCACCTCATGGACCGCTACGGCGTCCTCGACTTCTTCGCCGTCGACAACATCCTCGACCTCAAGTACCTCGACACGGCCCTGCCGTTGGTGGAGAAGCTCGACACCGACCATTCCCTGTTCTTCGAGGTCAAGGCCAACATGGAGTGGGCCGACATCCGGGCCGTGCGCCGGGCGGGGGTGCGTTCCGTGCAGCCGGGGATCGAGAGCCTCAGCACGGAGGGGCTGCGGCATCTCAGGAAGGGCGCGACGGCGTACCAGAACATCCGGTTCCTGCTGGGCTGCGCCGAGTACGGCGTACGGGCGGACTGGAACATCCTCACCGGCTATCCGCACGAGACACCGGACTCGCTGACGGCGCAGCTCGATGTCGTCGCGTCGCTGACGCATCTGACTCCGCCGCACATCACACTGATCCGCTTCGACCGGTTCAGTCCGTACGTCGAGGCGCCCGAGAAGTACGGGCTCACGCTGACCAGCCCGCTGCCGGGCTACCGGTACGCCTATCCCGGTCTGTCGCAGGAGGATCTCTGGGACATCGCGTACCACTTCGAGGGCGACTTCACCGACGACCCGGCCAACGGGCCGGTGCGGCGCAGGCTCGCCGCACGCGTCCGGCTGTGGCGCGCCCATCACGAGTCCGCGCGCTTCGGCTACCGGCTCGGCTTCGACTCGCTCACCCTCACCGACGAACGACCCGGGCTGCCGCCGCGGACCACCACCCTGCGGGGTGAGGAGGCGCGGCTGTTCCGCGCCGTCATCGGCGGCACCCGGTTCCGCGACCTCCAAGGGCAGGAGTGGCAGGGGGAACGCTGGGACCAGGCCCTGGACACGCTGCACGCCTGGCGCAGAAAGCGGTGGGTCTACATCGAAGGCACGAAGGTCATCGCACTCGCGGTACGCGAGCAGCCCTCGGCCTATCGGACCCCACCGTCCAAGGGCACTCCCCGGCGGGCTCGTCCCCCCGTGCCTCTCACGCTCACCGCTCGACCGTAAGGAGGCACCCATCGCGCGGATCCGGGCCACCGCGTCCCCATGGAGGCAAGAGCGCTGGAGCCGAAGGAAGCGCACGGCGACAGCGCGCAGCGGCATCGCACAGCAACCCGGAAGACGGACGAGAAGACAGACGAAAGGACCACACCATGGGACCCGTAGTCGTATTCGACTGCATGACCGCAGACTTCCTCAACGACGACCCCAACAACGCGGAACTGAGCGCGCTGGAGATGGAGGAGCTGGAGTCCTGGGGCGCCTGGGACGGCGAAGCCACCTCATGAGCGTCGGCCGGTGAGTAGCCGGCCGGTGTGAAGTCGGCGAGACGGACGACCGGGAGAGGGAGCATGCGCGAAGCGACGGCGACGGAGTGTGAGCTGCGCGAGGTCGTCCACCGTTCGTATCCCTCGGAACGAACGGTGACCGTGCGGTGCACCGTACGCCCCGCCGAGGGCAGCGCCCAGGCCGACGGTTACGGCACCGCCACGACCGAGGCCGTGGCACGGGCGAAAGCCCTGTCCGAAGCCGTGGAGCGGCTGGTGGCGTGCACCCCCTTCGCGACGGTCGCCCGTCCGCCGACGGCGTGCGCGGACCCCGGAACGGGCTCCGGCCCGGTCCCGCCCTTCCCGGCGGCCGGGGTGCGCACCGCGCCGGAGGGCTGTGCGGGCCGGGTGTACCGGCCGCTGACCGGCGGCGGACCGCGCCGGGTGCCGCTGTACTGGTCCTCGCCCTGGACCGCCGGTGCGGAGTTGCGTGCGGGCACGCTGACGGCGGCGGAGGCGCGGCTGTCGAGCACGGTGGGCTGGGCCGTCGCCCCGACACCGGAGGGAGCGCTGCGCGGCGCGCTGCTGGAACTGACCGAACTGATCGACTACGGAGTCTTCCTGCACCGCCGGCTGGCGGGACCCGCGCGGCGGCCGTCGGCGGGTGACCGGACGCTGGTGGTGCCGCTCGGCGGGATCGGCCGTACGCCGGCCGTGCTCGCCGTGGCGTACGGCCGTGGGCGGCTGATGCCGGCCACCGGGCTGGGGTGCGGGGCGACCCGGGGCGAGGCGACCGACCGGGCGCTGCTGGAGCTGGCGCAGGCCGAGACGATGTGGCGGTCGAACCCCACCGCGGAACCGGCCGAGCGTTTCTTCCTGCGCCGCTTCGAGCGGTGGCCGCTGCTCGCGCGGTGCGCGACCTTGGACTTCGACCTGCCCGACCCGCGTGACCCGCCCGCACGGAGCGGCCCGGCCGGCGGGCCGGGACCGTACGACGACGGGCCGTGTCCCGCGTCCCCCCTTGAGGAGCTGGAGGCCGGCGGCATCCGGGTGTGGGCCGACTCCGGTGCCGTCGACATCTCAGGCCCGGACATCCCCAGGACCCGTCTCTGCTTCGCCCATGTGGTGTCGGATCCGCAGCCCCTCCTGGGCCTTGTCCGCGCAGGCATCCCCGTGTTCGACACGGGAGAAGTGAGGAGGACCCTTGACCCGTCCCGCCGACCCGCAGACCGCCCCGCAGACCGAGGCGGCCACCGAGACCGATCCGCTGACCGCGGTCCTGCTCGACGGGGCCACGAAGGAAGACGTTCCGCCTGAGCGCGAGACGGACATCCGGCAGGCCCTGGCCTCCGTCGGGGACTGGCTGGCCGCCGAAGGGCTGACGGCCGACATCCGCAAGTACGGCATCGAGTCCGCGCCCACCTACGAGGTGCGGCTGTCGGAGGCGTCGGGCGCGCTCTGTTCCCGCAGTTCCGGCAAGGGGCTGGGGCACCGGAGCATGGCGAGCGCGCTGTTCGAGAGCGCCGAGCACTACCACCTGGACTGGCGCCGGGACCCCCGCGCGTCGGAGGCGGAGTTCCGGCCGGGGCGGGAGATCGCGGAACAGGCCACCGCCCGGCGGTCCGCCCTGCTGGGCCGGCTCGGCCAGATCATGCCCGACGCGCCCGTGCTGACCCGGACGTACCGCCCGGTGGAGGAGGCCCTGACCGGGCGGGCGGGCGACGGTGAGGCGGACGGGCCGCACCGGCACCCGGTGTTCCTGCGGGACGGGGGCTACCGCAACTGGCCCCATCCGGACGACGACCGGTCCTTCCAGCCGCTGTGGCACTACACCTCCAGCGCCGGTTACGCGGCGGGCGCCACCCGGCACGAGGCGCTGGTGCACGCCGTGAACGAGCTGATCGAGCGGGACGCCTGGTCGTACCAGCTGGCCCGGTCGTACTTCGGTCTGCCCGGCGAGGGGCCCGAGCTGCGGGTGGTGGAGCACGGCACGCTCCCCGCCGAGCTGCGGGAGCTGACCCGTACGGTCGAGGAGGTCCGGGGCGCTCCGGTGCTGATCGTGGACATCACCTGCGACACCGGCGTACCGGCCTATGTGGTGTGCGACGCGCGGAGCAGGGAGGACGTCCGGCTGATCGGCAGCGGGGCCTCGCCGGTGCGGACGTACGCGGTGCAGCGGGCGCTGCTGGAGTACCTCCAGGTGCGGACGATGTTCGAGAACGGGCCGGTGGACGCGGACACCGAGGCCGGGCAGATCGGTACGGCGCTGGCCCGCTATCCCCGTCATCTGGCCGCGGCCCGGTTCGACATCCACCGGCTGCCGCACGAGAGCACGGCGTTCGAGGCGGACGACGGGCTGCCCGCCGCCACCGGTCCCGAGCGGTTGCTGCGGCATCTGGTGGACCGGCTGCGGGAGTCGGGCGTCGAGGCACATCACCGGGTGCTGACTCCGCCGGGGCCGGTCACGGTCGTCGATGTCGTGGCGCCGGGGCTGGAGATGTTCGACAAGGCGCGGGCGGGTTATCCGGTGCTGCCGACCGGGCGTCTGGGCGAGCGGCTGCGGCCGCGCGGGGACGGCGGGGGTGCGCGCCGGTGAAGCTCGCGCTCGTGGCACCGCCCTGGAACAGCCTGTACCGCCCGTCCATCCAGATCGCCACCCTCGCGGCGCTGGAGGACACGGCGGACGGGGACCCGATCACGCCGGTCTACGCGTATCTGGACTGGTTCGAGTACGCCGTCGACGCGCTGGAGTGCGATCCGGCGGAGTTCGTCACCGTCTACGACACGATCGGCGAGGAGCTGTACGGGCTGGGCGTCGGGGACTGGATCTTCGGCGGGGTCCTGGACGGTCATGGCCCGGCGGAGGAGGAGGACGCCCGCGCCGGGTACGCCGCCTTCCTGGCCGGGCACGGGGTGGCCGAGGAACTGGTGGGCCGGGTGCTGGCGCTGCGCGCGGTCGCCCCCGGGTTCGTGTCGGGGCTGGCCGGGCGGCTCGTCGCGACCGGCGCCGAGTGCTTCGGGTTCACCACGTCGTTCAGTCAGCTGGTGCCCGCGCTGGCCGTGGCCCGGGCCGTGAAGGACCACGCGGCCGACCGGCTGGTGCTGCTGGGCGGGGCGAACTGCGACCGGCCCATGGGGCAGGCCGTGATGCGGGCGTATCCGTTCGTCGACGCGGTCGTGCAGGGTGAGGGCGAGGCGGCGGTGGCGGCGGTCCGGGCCGCGCGCGGCGCCGCCGATCTCGCGGCGGCCCCGGGTCTGGTCCTGCGGCACGAGGGCGAGCTGCGGGTGTCGCTGCCGGCCGTGCAGCCGGCCGAGTCGGCGCCGGTGCCCCGGTACGCGGAGTACTTCGAGCGGCTGCGGGCGCTGGCGCACCGTGAGCTGATCGCCCCGCACGTGGCCCTGCCGTTCCAGATGTCGCGGGGCTGCTGGTGGGGCGAGAAGCTGCAGTGCACCTTCTGCGGTGAGAACGGCAGCGGCATGGTCTACCGCAGCAAGCCGGGCGGGCAGTTGACGCAGACCCTGCGCCGGCTGACCGAGGAGCACGGTGTGTTCGACACGTACGCGGTCGACACGATCCTCGCCCGCAGCGACAACGGTCTGGCCGAACTCGCCGCCGCGGAGGTCGACATCACCACGTTCTTCGAGGTGAAGGCCAACCTGGGGCCGCGGGAGGTGGGCGAGATGCGGGCGGCGGGCGTCACCATGGTGCAGCCGGGCATCGAGAGCCTCAGCAGTGGTGCGCTGAAGCTGCTGCGCAAGGGGGCGACGGCCTTCCACAATCTGCGTTTCCTGGTGCTGTGCCAGGAGTTGGGCATCGACGCCCAGTGGAACCTGCTGTCGGCGATGCCCGAGGAGACGGCGGCGATGCTGCTGGAGCAGCTGCGGCTGATCCCGTTCATCACGCATCTCGCGCCGCCGTCGACGGTGAGCAAGGTCCGGGTCGACCGGTACAGCCCGTACTTCGAGAAGCCCGGCGAGTTCGGCATCGCGCTGGAGGGGCCCGAGCCGAAGTACCGCTTCGTGCATGCCGGCCGTACGGCCGGTGAACGCGCCGAGCTGGCCTACTCGTTCGACCATGTGGAGCTGGCGGCGCGGGGCGAGGACACGGCCGCGGAGATGCTCGCGCTGCGACGGCGGCTGGGCGCCCGGGTGGGCCTGTGGAAGAAGCTGCACGAACAGTCGCGGTTCTCCTTCCGGTTCGGTCCGAACATGACCGTGCTGCACGACGGCCGACCGCATGTCGGTACCGGGCGTCACGTACTGCGGGGCGGCGACGACCAGTTGTTCCGCTGTCTGGTGCACGGCGGGCGGCTGCACCAGGCCGTCGGCCGGGTCGCCGCGATGACGGGCCGGCCGGAGGACGAGGTGCACGCGACGGTGCGGGAGTGGGCGGGACGCGGCTGGATCCATCTGGAGGGCCGGCGCGGTCTGGTGCTGGCGGTGCGTGACGGCATGCGGGACGAGCTGGGACGGGCGGCCGAGCTGCGGGAGGCGGCGGACGGGCCGGAGCGGGCGGCCGCCGGGCCGGAGCGGGCTGTCGAGCCACCCCAGGCTGTCGAGTCGGAGCGGGCCGGTGGATCGGGGAGGGTCGGTGCGGGACGCTGACGGCACCCTGCGGGGTGCGACGGAGCCGTTCGAGGTGGTCTCCCGCGACGGTACGCCGATCCGCGGCTTCAGCAGGCCCGGACCGGGCGAGACCCTCGTCCTCGTCCATGGGGTGGCGATGGACCGGCGGATCTGGGCGGAGTCGGGGTTCCTCGACGCCGTCCCGGACGCCCATGTCCTCGCGCTCGACCTGCGCGGACGCGGGGAGAGCGGGCGCGTCGGCACAGCGCGGGGGCACGCCCTCGCCCGCTACGTCGAGGATGTCCGCGCGGTCCTCGACGGCTTCGGCCTCGCCCGGTACAGCCTGTTCGGCACCTTCTTCGGCGGGCGGATCGCTTTGCAGACGGCCGCCGTGGACCCCCGGGTGGTCCGGGCGTTCTCCTTCTGCGCGCACGCCGAGCAGGTGGAGATCCCCGAGGACGCCGTCGAGGAGGAGGCGGTGGCCGTCGAGGGGCCGGGCGGTCACGCCTATCTGCGCGACCACTTCACCGGACGGGGCGCCCCGCCGTGGATGGTCGCGGCCTGCGCCCGTGTCGACCCCGGCGAGCTGGGGGCGGCCACCCGGGGCCTGCTGCACGGCTCGGACCGGCGGACCGAACGCGGCCACCCGGACCAGGAGCTGGTGCTGATCACCGCGGACGGCGACGCGGACCTGGCGCCCTTCCACGCCGGGGAGCACCGGCTCGGCGCCCGGCTGTGGCTCGTCGGGGCCCCGACCCGGATCAGGGCGGCCGGCCGCCTGGCGGAGACCGGCCGGCGGGTGGCGGACGTGCTGGCCGGAACGGGACGCGGTGACGAGGACGCCGGCGTGGAGCCTGGGGCCGGGGACCGCGCGAGCCGGGCGGGGGCGGTATGACGGCGACCGGGACGACGGCGACCGAGGACACCATGTGGCGGCGGCGCCGGGGGCTGCTGCCCGAGGGCGACCCGCTGGTGCGGGCGCTGGAGGAGCCGGCGGGGCGGGGGCGGGGGCACCGGCTGCGGGCCGTGTGTCTGATCGACCCCGCCACCGGGCGGCCCGGTCCCCCGCACGAGCTGACGGTGACCGACGGCACGGTCTCCGCCTGGGCCCCCGCCGGGCCCCCCGCCGACGGGGACACGGCCCCCCGCCCCTGGTACGCCGTGCCGGGCTTCGTCGACTCCCACGCGCACGTCTCCTCCGCCGCCGACCTGGCCGGCCTCCTCGTCCACGGGGTCACCGGCTTCCGGCAGCTGTGGGGCGAGCCGGCCCATCTGTACGCCGCCGGTGTGCACCGCGCCCGGCACGCCGTCGTCCCCCGGCCCTGGGTCACCGCCGGGGTGGTCGACGGGCCCCGGTCACGGATCCCGCAGGGGGTCACCGTGGTGGACGGCGTCCGGTCGGTCCGGCAGGTGGTCGAGGACGCGCTGGCCTTCGGCTTCGACGGCGTCAAGGTGTACGACGACGTCGAGCGGCCGGCGTTCGAGAACCTGGTCCGGGCGGCGGAGCGGGCCGGTCTGCCCGTCGTGGGCCACGTCCCCGAGGCGGTGCCGCTGGAGCTGGCCCACCGCACGATGCGCA
The DNA here is from genome assembly GCF_000383595.1 of Streptomyces bottropensis ATCC 25435. Lineage (NCBI taxonomy): Bacteria > Bacillati > Actinomycetota > Actinomycetes > Kitasatosporales > Streptomycetaceae > Streptomyces > Streptomyces bottropensis. The sequence goes on from NZ_KB911581.1 coordinate 7,803,894, forward strand.
CCTCCGAGCATCTGTACGGCATCGTGCCCAACGTCTTCCGGCTGCCGCCCGACCACCGCTGGGACGCGCTGGCGGCGGCGCTGCGCGACCGCCCGGCACCCGCCGGGACCGGCCCCGGCCACTTCGTCTGCCCCACTCTCGTCTGCTGGCGGGCCCGCAGCGGTGAACGCCGGTACACCCGCCCTTCCCGCACGGCGCTGCGGGCAGTGGACCAGGGCCGCAGCCGGGGCTGGCAGGCGGCGGCCCGGGACGCCCTCCGGCTGGACGCCGCCGAGGCGCGCCAGCGAGGCGGGCTCGTCGACGGGCTGGGCCGGATCGCCCGCGCGCTCGACGAGGCGGGTACGCCGCTGCTGGCCGGCACCGACTGCGGCAACCCGTTCGTCCTCGCGGGCCCCTCCTTCCACAAGGAGCTGGCCGAACTGTCCCGCGCGGGGCTCGACTTCGGCGCCGTACTGCGGGCGGCGACCACCCACGCGTACGCGGCGATGGGGCGGCGGGCGGGACCGGTGCCCGGTGAACCGGCCGACCTGGTCCTCTACCGGCGCCCGCCCGACGGCGAGGTGACGGCCCTCGCCCGGCCCGACGCGGTGCTGGTCGACGGTGTCCTCCTCGACGACACCGACCTCGACCGGCTGTGGGCGCTCCGGCTGGCCGCGTCGGGGCTCGACGCGTCCGACTGGCCCCGCGGCGACCTCGACCCACCGGTCACCACCGGCCGACCGACAAAGGAGGCAGCGCATGCAGGCTGACCGGGAACCCGACCGCACCGGCCACGAGGCGAAGCGCCCCGCGGGGACCGGCCCCGCGCCGGAGGGACGGGGAGCGATGTGTCCCGTGGACTTCGACTTCTTCGCCGCCCCGCAGCAGTACCGCGACGCGGCCGCCGCGCACGCCGGTGAGCAGGGCGCCTTCCACAGCGACCGGGGCTTCTGGGTGCTGACGACGTACGACGGGATCGTGGACGCGTTCAGGGACGAGGACACCTTCACCGTCGGCCGGGTCAGTGCGGCGGAGGGCGCCGAGGAGGAGCGCTGGATTCCGCTGACCGTCGAGGGCCGTGAGCACACGGCGTGGCGGCAGCGGCTGGGCGCCTGGTTCACCCCGCAACGGGTGCGGGAGCTGACGCCCGCGCTGCGGGCGGGCGCCCGACGGCGCATCGAGGGGTTCCTGGACAAGGGCGAGGTGTCGTTCAACGAGGACTTCGCCCGGCCGTACGTCCTGGAGAACCTGATGACGGCGGTGGGCTGGCCGGGGGACGGGTTCGACCTGCTCCTCGCCATCGACCGGGCGATGATCGACTCCCGCTCGGCGCCCGATCCCCGGGTGGCCGCCTACGGCGAGCTGGGGCTTCCGGCGCTGGAGCGGTTCGCCCGTGAGCACATCGCGCGGCGGCGCGCGGAGCCGGCCGACGATCTCACCACCGCCAGCTTCGGCTGGGAGATCGACGGCGTCCCGGTCACCGACGACGACCGGGCCTCCCTGCTGTGCACGCTGTTCCTGGCCGGAGTCGACTCGACGGTGAACCACCTGGCCAACGCCGTGCAGCACCTCGCCCATCACAAGGAGGACAGGCGGCGGTTCCTGGCCGCGCCCGAGGCCCGGCCACCGGCGGTCGAGGAGTTCCTGCGGGTCAACTCGTGCATGTACCCGGGCCGGCAGGCCGCGACCGGCGGCGCGGGCGGGGTCGCGGACCGTGGCGACACCGTGCTGCTCCCGCTCGCGCTCGCCAACCACGACCCCGAGGTGTTCCCCGAGCCCGCCCGGGTCGACTTCGACCGGCCCCGCAACCCGCACATCGCCTTCGGCACGGGCCCCCACCAGTGCCTCGGCGCGGCCTTCGCGCGGGCGCAGATCCTGGTGGCCCTGGAGGAATGGCACACGCTCGTCCCCGACTACGGCCCACCCCCCGAGCAGCGCGGGACCGAGCCCGCGTTCCTGCGCAACTCCTACGACCTGAGGCTCGTGTGGTGAGGACGCCATGAACGGCACGGCCGAGCACCCTGAGCACCCCGCCACGCCCGCCACGCCCGCCACGCCCGCCACGGACCGGGGGACGGGCCCGGCCTCCGCGACCGGTTCCGCCGCTGCCGGTCACGTGGCCCTCGTGTCCATGCCCTGGAACAACGTGCGGCGCCCGTCCATCCAGGTGGGCACCCTGCGTTCCGTCGCCCGCGCCGAGGGATGGCGGGTCGACGCGCACTACGCCTACCTCTCCTTCTACGGCCTCGCCCGCACCGCTCTCGGGATGCGGGACGCCGAGTGGTCGGACGCGTACGAGACGGTGTCCGAGGGGCTGTACCAACTGTCCGTCGGCGACTGGATCTTCGCCTGCCGCGACGGCGGGCCGGCGCCGCGCGAGGAGTACTTCCGGATGCTGCGCGCCAAGGGCGTCGACGACACGACGATCGAGCTGGTCGACGCGCTGCGCCCGGTCGCGGACCGGCATGTGGAGCGCACGGCCGCCGAGTTGCTGAAGTCCGCGCCCGATGTCATCGGCTTCACCAGCACCTTCAGCCAGAACGGGCCGACGCTGGCGGTGGCCGAGCGGCTGCGGGACCTCGGCTACGGCGGGGTGATCGTGCTGGGCGGCAGCAACTGCGAGGGACCCATGGGCCGCGCCCTGCTCGCCAACTACCCCGCCGTGGACGCGATCGTGGACGGTCCGGGCGAGGACGCCTTCGTCGCCCTCCTCCACCAGGTCCGGGCCGGCGACCCACCGCGCTCCCAGGGCCGGCTGATCACCCGACTGCCCGCCGCCCCCGACAGCACGCCGGCCGTCATCTCCGGGGGCCAGTCGCTGGAGGTGCCCACCCCGGACTACGACGACTTCTTCGAGCAGTTGCGCGCCGCCGGTCTGCACAGCCTCGAACCCGAGATCACCCTGCCCGTGGAGTTCTCCCGCGGCTGCTGGTGGGGCGCGAAGACCCACTGCACCTTCTGCGGCCTCAACGGCGCGAGCATGACGTACCGCAGCAAGAACCCCGACACCGTCGCCGACGAACTGCGCCACCTCATGGACCGCTACGGCGTCCTCGACTTCTTCGCCGTCGACAACATCCTCGACCTCAAGTACCTCGACACCGCGCTCCCCCTGGTCGAGAAACTCGACACCGACCATTCCCTGTTCTTCGAGGTCAAGGCCAACATGGAATGGGCCGACATCCGGGCCGCCCGCCGGGCCGGGGTCCGTTCCGTGCAACCCGGGATCGAAAGTCTCAGCACCGAGGGGCTGCGGCTGCTGAAGAAAGGTGCGACCGCCTTCCAGAACATCCGGTTCCTGCTCGGCTGCGCCGAATTCGGTGTCCTGCCCGTGTGGAACATCCTCACCGGATTTCCGCACGAGACCCCGGAGTCGATGCTCACCCAGATCGATCTGCTGCCCTCCCTGACCCATCTGGAACCACCCGACAACGACATCCTGGCCGTGCACTTCGACCGGTTCAGCCCGTACGTGGAACACCCGCAGGACTACGGCCTCACCCTGACCAGCCCCCTGCCGGGCTACCGGTACGCCTACCCCCGCCTGTCCCCCGGCGACCTGTGGGACCTCGCGTACCACTTCGAGGGCGACTTCGCCGAGGACCCCCGCAACACGGCCGTCCGCGCCCGTCTCGCCACGGCCGTCCACCACTGGCGCACCCGGCACCACCAGGCACGTTTCACCTACCGGCTCGGCTTCGACGCGGTGACCCTCACCGACCGGCGTCCCGGCCTGCCCGCCCGCACCGCCGTCCTGCGCGACGAGGACGCCCGCCTGTTCCGCGCGGTCGTCGGAGGCACCCGTTTCCGCGATCTCCAGAGCCTGCCCTGGCGGGACGACCCCCTGGAAAAGCTGCACGGATGGCAGGAGAAAAGGTGGGTCTACATCGAGGGCAGCAAAGTCATCGCCCTTCCGGTACGGGAAATGCCCTCCGCCTATCGCACCCCGCCCCGCAGAGGAACTCCCCGCAGATCCCGGAGCGCCGTGCCGCTCACGCTCACCGGTGTGCCCTCCGCACAGCGGTCTGGCTGAAATCGGTCCCGTACGGCGTTTCCCGATTGCGGTGACCGGCCGTCGGCGCGGTACTCGTAGAGGATCACGCGGTACTCGTAGAGGATCACCGTGCACAGCGTCCCCGTACAACGCCGCACCCCGAACCGGAAGTTGATCACCATGACCACGGCTCCCACCGAGGACCAGTCCCGCACCGAGGATCTGCCGCCGTCCTGCCGCGACCTGATCGGCATCCTCGCCCAGACCGACCGGCGCGACGCCTTCGCGGCCCTCGCGCTCGGCGCGACCTCCGTGACCGAGGTGGCTCAGCGGGCCGGCCTGCGCCCGGCGGCCGCCGCCGTCGCCCTGCAGAAGCTCGTCGACGGGCGGATCGCCGCGTACGACGCCGAGGCGCGCACCTACCGGCTGATCGACGACACGTTCCGGCTGGCCGTCCAGGCGGAGGTGCGGATCTCCGGGCGGGGCGGCGGTGACGGCGCGGGGGCGTACTTCCGCAAGGGGCGGCTGACGTCGATCCCCGGCAAGGCCGAGGTCCGCACCCGGGTCCTCACCGTCGTGGCCGACTCCTTCGAGGCCGGGGTCACCTACTCCGAGGCCAAGGTCAACGCGATCTGCGGGCAGTGGTTCGACGACTGGGTCACCCTGCGCAGGGCGCTCGTGGACGAGGAACTGCTGCGGCGCGACGAGTCGGGCACCCGGTACGCGCGCGGATGACCGCATGACCCGGGTCGTGGCCGGTGACGTCACCGCCGACGCGGCGGGCCGGCCGGCCGACGTCGTCGCGTACGGCCGCCACACCGGTGGCGCCGTCAGCGCGTTCTGCCGCCGCCGGGGTTTCGTGGCCCGGCCCGGGCAGGTGGTCGCGGAGCCGTCCGCCGACGGACGTTCGGTGGTGCTGAACGTGGGCCTGGGGCCCGCGGGTGCGGCCACGGCCGCCACGTTCCGCGCCGCGGCGGCGGCCGCGGTACGGGCCGCGGGCCCGGCCCGCACGCTCCGCCTGGAACTCGCCCCGGCCGGCGACGGCGGGGTCCCGGCGGCCGACCGGGACCGGGCCGTGGCGGAGGGCGCGGTGCTGGGCCTGTATCGCTACGACGAGTACCGGTCCGCGCGGGCCGCGAGCCCCCTGGCCGAGGTGGTCGTGGCGACCGGGGAGCGGCGGGCCGTCGCCGAGGGCCTGGCCGTCGCCGAGGCCACCTGCCTGGCCCGCGACCTCGTCAACCGTCCGGCCGGCGCCCTCACGCCCCCGGTGTTCGCCGACCGGATCCGCGAGCTTGCGGGCGCCGCCGGCCTCGGCTGCGCGATGTACGAGGCCGCCGGGCTGACGGAGCTGGGCCTCACGGGCCTGGCCGCCGTGGGCCGGGGTTCCGCGGAGCCGCCCCGGTACGTGGAGCTGACGTACGAACCGCCGGAGGGCGAACCGGTCCTCACCGTCGGGCTGGTCGGCAAGGGTGTGACGTTCGACTCCGGCGGGCTGTCCCTGAAACCGTCCGGCGAGCGGCACGCCATGAAGGCCGACATGGCCGGCGCTGCGGCCGTCGTCGCGGCCCTGACGGCCCTGCCCCGCCTGGGCCTGCCCCTGCGGGTACGCGGCCATCTGCCCCTCGCGGAGAACATGCCGGACGGCGGCGCCCTGCGGGTGGGTGACGTCGTACGGCATCTCGACGGTACGACGACGGAGATCACCCACACCGACAACGAGGGCCGGGTGGTGCTGGCCGACGTCCTGGTCCGCGCGAGCGGCCCCGGCCCGCACCGCGCCGACCTGGTCATCGACGTGGCCACGCTGACCTCGGCCGCGGTGCACGCGCTCGGCACCCGGACGGGTGCACTGTTCACGCCGGACGAGTGGCTGGCCCGGACGGTGCTGGCCGCGTCGGAGCGGGCCGGGGAGTCGGTGTGCCGACTGCCGCTGCTCGCCCACGAGCGCCGCCATCTGCGGTCCACCGTGGCGGACCGGGTCAATTGTTCGCACCGGCACGGCGACACCGTGCAGGCCGCGCTCTTCCTCCAGGACTTCGTCGCCGACGGGGTCCGCTGGGCCCACCTGGACATCGCCGCGCCCGCGTACAACGACGAGGGCCCGTACGCCGAAGTCCCCCACGGCGGTACCGGGTTCGCGGTGCGCACGCTGACCGAGACGCTGCGCGCGCTGTGCGGCGGCGCTCCGGACACGGGTCCGGACCTGCGCGAGCCGTCCGGGAGCGGCTCGGAATCCCGTTCGCGATCCTGGTAGGAATCGAGGGTTCCTGATCCCGTCCCCCATCTGCTACAACAGGTCTACACCACTGAGTGGTGTAGACCACCACCCGATGGAGGAAGTCCATGAGCACTGCCACCGCGCCAACGGCGGCACCCCAGAAGAAGTGGGGATCAGGCCTGATGCAGGGCCTGCAGAAGGTCGGACGCAGCCTGCAGCTGCCCATCGCCGTGCTGCCGGCCGCCGGCCTGCTGGTCCGGCTCGGCCAGCCGGACGTCTTCGGGGCCGACGGCCTCGGCTGGGACCGGGTCGCCGCGGTCTTCGACAAGGCCGGCGGCGCCATCACCGGCAACCTCGCGATGCTGTTCTGCATCGGTGTCGCGATCGGCTTCGCCAAGAAGGCCGACGGCTCGACCGCCCTCGCCGCACTGGTGGGCTTCCTGGTCTACAGCAAGGTCCTCGAAGCGTTCCCGGTGTCCGAGGCCAAGATCACCAAGGGCGCGGACATCGCCGCGACGTACAACAATCCCGGCGTCCTCGGCGGCATCGTCATGGGTCTGCTCTCGGCGGTCCTGTGGCAGCGGTACCACCGCAAGAAGCTGGTGGACTGGCTCGGCTTCTTCAACGGCCGCCGTCTGGTGCCGATCATCATGGCCTTCGTCGGTGTCGCCGTGGGCGTCTTCTTCGGTCTGGTCTGGGAGCCGATCGGGGAGGCCATCGGCAGCTTCGGCGAGTGGATGACCGGCCTCGGTTCGCTCGGCGCGGCCCTGTTCGGCGCGATCAACCGGGCGCTCATCCCGATCGGCATGCACCAGTTCGTCAACACGGTGGCGTGGTTCCAGCTCGGCGAGTTCAAGGACGCCGCCGGTGTGGTCTCCCACGGCGACTACAGCCGCTTCCTGGCCGGTGACCCGACCGCCGGAATGTTCATGTCCGGGTTCTTCCCGATCATGATGTTCGGTCTGCCGGCGGCTGCCCTGGCCATCGCGCACACCGCCCGCCCCGAGCGCCGCAAGGTCGTCACGGGCATGATGATCTCGCTCGCCCTGACGTCCTTCGTGACGGGCGTGACGGAGCCGATCGAGTTCTCGTTCATGTTCATCGCCCCGCTCCTCTACGTGATCCACGCGCTGCTGACCGCGCTCTCCATGGCCATCACCTGGGGGCTCGGGGTCCACGCCGGCTTCAACTTCTCCGCCGGCTTCATCGACTACGCGCTGAACTGGAACCTGGCCACCAAGCCATGGATGATCATCCCGATCGGTCTGGCGTTCGGCGCCGTCTACTACTTCGTCTTCCGCTTCGCCATCGTCAGGTTCAACCTGCCGACGCCGGGCCGTGAGCCCGAGGAGGAGGTGGAGGACCTCACGAAGGCGTGAGCCGCGGCAGCCGAACGGCGGCGGGCCCCCGGAGCGTTTCGCTCCGGGGGCCCGCCGCCGTTCGCGTACCGGGCTCAGATCTCGTACGTCACCCTGGGCACCGCCAGCTCCACCGGACCGTCGTACACCGCGCGGGCGTCGACGAGGTTGACCTGCGGGTCGGTCCACGGCGGGACGTGGGTGAGGACGAGACGGCGGGCGCCCGCCCGGGCGGCCGTCCCACCTGCCTCGCGTCCGTTGAGGTGGAGGTCCGGGATGTCCTCCTTGCCGTGCGTGAAGGCGGCCTCGCACAGGAACAGGTCGGCGTCGCGCGCCAGTTCGTCCAGGGTGGCGGTGACACCGGTGTCCCCGGAGTACGTCAGGACCCGGCCGCCGTGCTCGATGCGGATGCCGTACGCCTCGACGGGGTGGGCGACCCGCTCCGTGTGGACGGTGAAGGGGCCGATCTCGAACGTGCTCGGCTTGACCGTGTGGAAGTCGAAGACCTCGCTCATGGAGGAGGCGGACGGGGTGTCGGCGTAGGCCGTGGTCAGGCGCTGCTCGGTGCCCTCCGGTCCGTAGACCGGGAGGGGGTCGCAGCGGCCGCCGTCATGGCGGTAGTAGCGCGCGACGAAGTACGCGCACATGTCGATGCAGTGGTCGGCGTGCAGATGGCTGAGGAAGATCGCGTCGAGGTCGTAGAGACCGCAGTGGCGCTGCAGCTCGCCGAGGGCACCGTTGCCCATGTCGAGGAGCAGCCGGAAGCCGTCGGCCTCTACGAGGTAGCTCGAACAGGCCGATTCCGCGGAAGGGAACGACCCCGAGCAGCCGACGACGGTGAGCTTCATGAGAGCTGGAACCTCCGCGCTGGCGTGAAGTCGTGACAGTCGTGACAGTCGTTTCCGTCGTGACATGCAGACGGGTTGCGGATTGCGGTTAGCGGGGTTGCGAAGTTCGGGCGTGGGTGCAAAGAGAGTGGTGCGGTCCGTTGAGCGTAAGGCGCGAAAGGGTGGGTCGCTCCTCCGCCAGGGGCCGTTGTGGGCGAACTCACCTGTGCTGTCACCGGTTCGGCTGGTCATAGGGCCATTGGGGCGCACGTGGGCCGGGGTGAGGTGGTGCTCAGGAGCGCGCGAGCGCGTGAGGGGGCGGACGTTGCGTGGTGCGCGCCGGTACGGTCGTGGCTATGGACACGTCATGGTGGCCGGCGCTCGCGGCTGTGGTGTTGCTGGCCCTGCTCGCCGCGCTCGTCGACGGGCGGGGTCGTTCGCGACGGCCGCCCCGGCGGACCGGACGAACGGGGCGGACGGGGCGGACGGGGCGGACCCGGCCCCCCGGGCGCCCCGAGCGGCTGCGCGGGCCGGTGCCGGGACCCAGGCCCGCCGAGATCTGGTGGGCGAGCGTGCCCTTCGAGGACGGGCCCGGGGAGAAGGACCGGCCCTGTCTCGTACTGGCGGTACGCGGGAACCGCGCCCGGGTCGCCAAGATCACCAGTCGCCACCGTGTCGAACGGCCCGGCGTGATCCCGCTGCCCCCGGGCGCGGTCGGTGACGCCCGCGGCCGTCCCAGCTTCCTGGAGACGGACGAGCTGCGGGAGGTGCGGCTGCGTGACTTCCGCCGCAAGGCGGGAGTGGCCGACCCGGCCCTGTGGGCCCAGGTCCGCCACCTGTCGAAGTGACGGGGACGGGCGGCTGTCCGACTGCGGAAAACCAGCCCCTGCGGGCCTGAAAAGCAGTGGGCGCAGCCCCTGCTTTTCAGGGGCGCGGGGAACTGCGCGACCAGCCCCCACTCACCCGCACCCGACAACGCACCCGGACCCGCACCCCCACCCGACCCCGCACCCCCACCCGACCCCGCACCGCCGCGCGCTCACGCCCAGAGCTGCCCCTGCAACGTCTCGATCGCCTCTTCCGTCGTCGCCGCCGTGTAGACGCCCGTCGACAGGTACTTCCACCCACCGTCGGCGACGACGAACACGATGTCGGCCGGCTCCCCGGACTTCACCGCCTTGTTCCCGACCCCGATCGCCGCGTGCAGCGCGGCCCCCGTGGAGACGCCCGCGAAGATGCCCTCCTGCTGCAGCAGCTCACGCGTGCGGGTCACCGCGTCGGCCGAACCGACCGAGAACCGGGTCGTCAGCACGGACGCGTCGTACAGCTCCGGCACGAACCCCTCGTCGAGGTTGCGCAGGCCGTACACGAGATCGTCGTAGCGCGGCTCGGCGGCGACGATCTTGACGTCCGGCTTCTGTTCGCGCAGGAAGCGGCCCACGCCCATCAGCGTCCCGGTGGTGCCGAGACCGGCGACGAAGTGCGTGATGGAGGGCAGGTCCGCGAGGATCTCCGGGCCCGTCGTCGCATAGTGGGCGCCCGCGTTGTCCGGGTTGCCGTACTGGTAGAGCATCACCCAGTCGGGGTGCTCGGCGGACAGCTCCTTGGCGACGCGTACGGCCGTGTTGGAGCCTCCCGCCGCCGGGGACGGGATGATCTCGGCCCCCCACATGGCGAGCAGCTCACGCCGCTCCTGGGAGGTGTTCTCGGGCATGACGCAGACCATGCGGTAGCCCTTGAGCTTCGCCGCCATGGCCAGCGAGATGCCCGTGTTGCCCGAGGTGGGCTCCAGGATCGTGCAGCCGGGAGTGAGACGGCCGTCCTTCTCCGCCTGTTCGATCATGTGCAGGGCGGGCCGGTCCTTGACCGAACCCGTCGGATTGCGGTCCTCCAGCTTCGCCCAGATACGGACGTCGGCGGACGGCGACAGCCGCGGCAGGCACACCAGAGGGGTGTTGCCCACCGCGGCCAGCGGGGAGTCGTAGCGCATGGGTGATCAGGCCATGCCGCCGGCCACCGCCGGCAGGATGGTCACGTTGTCGCCGTCGGACAGCTTGGTGTTGATGCCCTCCAGGAAGCGGACGTCCTCGTCGTTCAGGTAGACGTTGACGAAGCGGCGCAGCTCACCGCCGTCCACGATCCGGGCGTGGATGCCCGTGTGACGGCTCTCCAGGTCGGTGAACAGGTCGGCGAGGGTGGCACCGGCTCCCTCCACCGCCTTCTGGCCGTCGGTGTACTGGCGGAGGATGGTGGGGATGCGGACCTCGATGGCCATGGTGTGCGGCTCCTGTCGGGAGTGGTGGTCGGTGGCGCGCGGCAGCGCGAAGTGCGTGGTCACACGGGTGTCGGCTCCCCCGGTTCTCGACTCGCTCGAACCGGGAGCTACCCCCATCGGCGGCCGTACGGCGGCGGGGGCCGGCGTCAACAGATGGCGCTGGCAAGCCTGCACAGGTCGACGTGCAGCCGCGCCACGAGCAGTGCGCCCGGCGTCTTCTCGCTCACGTCGTCAAAAACCATGCGCTCATCGTATCGATTCCCGGTCCGGGCCCTGGAATGTGATCCCACATGCCGGACGGATTCGGGCCGGGGATTGAGATGGAGGGCGGAACCACCCCGTCGGACGCAGGTCAGGCCGACTGCCGGACGACCAGCCGCGTGGGGGTGATCACCGAGGCCAGAGGGCTTTCCGCCCCCGGTTCCCCCGGGCCCGCCAGGTCCTCCGTGTGACGGAACAGCAGCCGGGCCATCAGCCGGCCCATGCCCTCAATGTCCTGGTGGACGGTGGTGAGCGGGGGGTCGGTGTGCTCGGCGATGGGGGTGAGGTCGTCGAAGCCGACGACCGCCACGTCGTCCGGCACCCGGCGTCCGCGCTCGCGCAGCACCTGCAGCGCGCCGGAGGCCATCAGGTCGGAGGCGACGAAGACGGCGTCCAGGTCGGGGCGGCGGTCGAGGAGCGCGGTCATGGCGCTGACGCCGCCCTGCCGCGTGTAGTCGGAGTGCTCGATCATCTCGGGCGGCGCCTCCGGCAGGAGGTCCCGGTAGCCGTCCAGGCGGTCGAAGGCGGACGCCTCCCGCTCGACCGGGCCGGTGATCGTCGCGATGCGCTCCCGGCCCAGGGCGAGCAGATGACGGACGGCCTCGCGGGCGCCGCCCCGGTTGTCGGCGTCGACGTACACACGGTCGTGGACGGGTTCGCCGTCGCGCAGCATCGGCCGGCCGCCGAAGACGGCGGGCAGGCCGAGCCGGTCGATCATGCCGGGCAGCGGGTCGTCGGACCGCAGGGAGAACAGCAGCGCGCCGTCGACGTGGCCGCCGCCCAGGAAGTCGCTCACGCGCGGGTACTCCTCGGGCTCCTCCAGGAAGAGGAGGACGGGCTGGGCGCCGTGGGCGACCAGTTCCTTGCGGATGCCCCGCAGGTGGAGGTCGAAGAAGGGGTCGATGAAGAGGCGGTTCTGCGGCTGGCTCGCGACGACGGCGATGGCGTTGTTGCGGCGGGTGACCAGCTGGCGGGCGGCGGAGTTCGGTACGTAGCCCAGCTCGGCGATGACCTCCCGGACCCGTTCGACGACCGCCGCGCGCACCTTGTCCTCGCCGTTGATCACTCGTGACACGGTGGACTTGGACACCCCCGAGCCGCGTGCGACGTCGTCGAGCGTGGGGCGCCGGCCGTACGGTCGCCGCGTCTGTCGAGTCAAGACCGTCTCCGTGGCGGGCAGTTGGTGAGCGTGCGTGCGCGTGCGTACGGACACCGTAACCGCGAAATTCCTGTGCCGCCGGTCAGTAGGCCGCCACGATGCGCACCTCCTCCTCGGTCACCTCGCCCTCGACGATCCGGAACGAGCGGAACTGGAACTCGCCGAGACCGTCGGTGTCGGCGGTCGAGACGAGGACGTAGTGGGCGCCGGGCTCGTTGGCGTAGGAGATGTCGGTGCGGGACGGGCGGGCCTCGGTGGCGGTGTGGGAGTGGTAGATGACCACCGGCTCCTCGTCGCGGTCGTCCATCTCGCGGTAGAGCTTGAGCAGGTCGCCGGAGTCGAACTCGTAGAACGTGGGCGACATGGCCGCGTTCAGCATCGGGATGAAGCGCTCGGGGCGGTCCGAGCCCGCCGGTCCCGCGACGACGCCGCACGCCTCGTCGGGGTGGTCCTTGCGCGCGTGGGCGACGATTCTGTCGACGAGGTCCTGGGTGATGGTCAGCATGGTCGCCAGGATAAGCAGAAGGGCTGTTCCGTACCGGGGGGTGGTACGGAACAGCCCACATGCTGGGACCAGGGCCTCGGGGGCCCTTGCCCGTCCGGTCAGCCGATCTTCTCGAACTCCGTCTCGCGGCGCTCGGTGACCGCGGGGTTGCGGCTCTTGAGCACGGCCCAGCCGATGCCGAGGGCCGCCGCCCAGCCCGCCATGACGTAGAGGCAGACGCGGGAGTCGGCGTCGTAGGCGATGAGGCAGGTGACGAAGAGCAGGAAGACGATGGCGACCCAGCTGCACTTCGCGCCGCCCGGGGCCGGGAAGGACGAGGCGGGCAGGCGGCCGGCGTCCACACCGCGGCGGTAGAGGACGTGGCTGATCAGGATCATCAGCCAGGTCCAGATGCCGGCGGCGGTGGCGACGGAGACGACGTAGCCGAAGGCCTTCTCCGGGACGATGTAGTTCAGGATCACGCCGATGCCCATGAAGAGCACGGAGACGGTGATGCCGAACGCCGGGGTCTTCGTCGACGACAGCCTGCTGAAGGCCTTGGGGGCCTCGCCGTTGTCCGCGAGGGTGCGCAGCATGCGGCCGGTGGAGTACATGCCCGAGTTGCAGGAGGACAGGGCCGCCGTCAGCACCACGAAGTTGACGATGCCGGCGCCCGCCGGGATGCCGATCTTGGCGAAGGCCTCGACGAAGGGGCTCACGCCGGGCGCGAACTCGGTCCACTTCACCACGCAGAGGATGACGGTGAGGGCACCGACGTAGAAGAGCGCGATCCGCCAGGGCAGGGTGTTGATGGCCTTGGGGAGGGTCTTCTCGGGGTTCTCCGACTCACCGGCCGTGACGCCGACCAGTTCGACGGCGAGGTAGGCGAACATCACGCCCTGAAGGGTCATCAGGGACGAGCCGACGCCCTTGGGGAAGACGCCGTCGAAGGCCCACAGGTTGGAGACCGCGGCGGTGTCGCCGGCGCTGCTGAAGCCGAAGGTGAGGACACCGAGGCCGATCACGATCATGCCGAGCAGGGCGGTGACCTTGACCATCGAGAACCAGAACTCGATCTCGCCGAAGAGCTTCACCGAGATCAGGTTGGCGCCGAAGAGGACCACCAGGAAGACCAGGGCGGTGACCCACCGAGGGACGTCCGGCCACCAGTAGTTGACGTAGATCGCGGCGGCCGTGAGTTCGGCCATGCCGGTGACGACCCACATCAGCCAGTACGTCCAGCCGGTGAAGTAGCCGAAGAACGGGCCGAGGAACTCGCGGGAGTACTCCGCGAACGAACCGGAGACCGGGCGGTACAGGAGCAGCTCGCCGAGGGCTCGCATGATGAAGAAGATGATGACGCCGGCGAGGGCGTACATGAAGATCAGACTGGGGCCGGCCTTGGCGATGTTCGCCCCGGCTCCCAGGAAGAGGCCGACGCCGATGGCGCCGCCGATCGCGATCATCTGGACCTGACGGCTGCCGAGCCCGCGCTCGTACCCCTCTTCGGGTGCGTCGCCGCGCACGGCCTCGTCGCCGTTCTTGTTGACCTGAGCGGAGGTCATGTGTTGTGCGCCTTTCTCCACGCTGGGCCGATCCGGGCCGTTCGCCGACCCGGGATCGGGTTCCGATCCCCCCGGATGTGATGGAGCTGAGCGGGCCCGTCGCTGAGCCCGCTCGTGCCTGGCCGACGGTCGTCGGCCGGTGGCGCACCCGAGCGGACATGGGTGTCGTCCGGTCGAGCGATCGTGCAGATCTATCACGGCCGCCATCTTGATCCACCGGTTCTTCTGTGGCGCACAACACAGGGAGAAGCGGACAAAGAACACCCGCGAGGGCATCCCTCGCGGGCGTGGTGACGTGATCGTTATCCGGATTTGAGTGTCCTCTGAGCGAACACTGAGCGTCCGTGGAGAAGACGTGGAACGCCCGTGCGGCGGGCGTGGAGAGGCCTCAGGACCCCGGGAGCCCGGGACCTCGGAGGGGCGGCGCCCTCAGGGCATGAGTGTCGTGACGAGCGAGTCCTGGAGGCCGCCCAGCCACAGGTACGCCATCACCATCGGCTTGCGCGGGTCCTCGTCCGGCAGGCGGTAGAGGAGGTCGGTGTCCTCCTCGTCGACGACGTCCAGCCGGGAGCCGATCGCGAGCCGCAGGTCGTTGAGGCAGCCGAGCCAGTGCTGGGAGTCGTCCGCCGACAGCTTCAGCACGGCCCCGCCCTCCCCGGCCGCGGAGAGCGCGTCCAGGGAGTGGATCACCGCGAGGGCCTTCTCGCGCTTGCCGGCCCGCAGGTCGTTCTCGGTGAAGCGGCGGAACTCCGAGGAGTACGCCCGCTGCTCCTCCGCCTCCCGGGCCGTCGGGGTGCCCTGGGGGTCGCTGTAGGCGTCGGGGAACAGCCGCAGCAGGACGGGATCCTTGGGCGGCTCGCTCGGACCCTCGGCGAAGAGTTCGGCGAGCGGGTCCTCGTCGGCGTCCTCGGCGGGGCCGGGGCCGATCAGCTCCAGGAGCTGTACCGCCAGCGAGCGGATGATGGAGATCTCGACCTCGTCGAGCGCGACGGCGGCGCCGCCGCCGGGGAGCGATTCGAATTGTCCTGGCATCAGGTGCGTCGCTACTTCCGGTCCTGCTGGAGGGTGGCCCACAGACCGTAGCCGTGCATGGCCTGTACGTCGCGTTCCATCTCCTCGCGTGATCCGCTGGAGACGACCGCGCGGCCCTTGTGGTGGACGTCGAGCATGAGTTTGTTGGCCTTCTCCTTCGAGTACCCGAAGTAGGCCTGGAAGACATACGTCACATAGCTCATGAGGTTCACCGGGTCGTTGTGGACGATCGTGAGCCACGGAACGTCCGGTTCCGGTACGGCGAAGGCCTCCTCCGCCGACTCGGTCTTCTCGATCTCCATGGGAACAGCTGCCGTCACACCGCCCATGCTGCCACCACAGGGGGGTCCCCGCACAAATGCGGCCCCGCGACCAGGGCACATGAGATACGGCCACCCAGAAATCGTCAGATTGACGAGATGGGAGTACGATCCCTTGCCATGAACACAGCGGACCTCGGTTTGCCGGTCGACGTCCCCTCGACCGCGCTCTTCACGGACCACTACGAACTCACGATGCTGCAGGCCGCCCTGAAAGCGGGTACGGCCGAGCGGCGCTCGGTGTTCGAGGTCTTCACACGGCGGCTGCCGGAGGGGCGCAGGTACGGCGTGGTGGCCGGCACCGGACGGGTGCTCGACGCGGTCGAGAACTTCCGTTTCGACCCGGCCGTCCTCGGCTTCCTGCGCGAGCGCTCCATCGTCGACGCGCAGACCCTCGACTGGCTCGCCGGCTACCGCTTCGCCGGAGACGTGTGGGGCTACCAGGAGGGCGAGGTGTACTTCCCGGGCTCGCCCATCATCCGGGTCGAGGGCACCTTCGCCGAGTGCGTCCTGCTGGAGACCGTGATCCTCTCCATCCTCAATCACGACTCGGCGATCGCGGCCGCCGCCTCCCGGATGTCCAGCGCCGCTGGGGGGCGCCCGCTGATCGAGATGGGCGCCCGGCGCACGCACGAGCTGGCCGCAGTGGCCGCCTCGCGCGCCGCGTACGTCGGCGGCTTCACCTCCACCTCGGACCTGGCCGCCGGCTTCCGCTACGGCATCCCGACGGTCGGCACGAGCGCCCACGCCTTCACCCTGCTCCACGACCGCGAGCGGGACGCCTTTCAGGCCCAGGTGGACTCGCTCGGCCGGAACACCACGCTCCTCGTCGACACCTACGACGTCACCGAAGCCGTGCGGACCGCCGTGGAGATCGCCGGGCCCGAGCTGAGCGCCGTGCGCATCGACTCCGGTGATCTGCTCCTCGTCGCCCACCGGGTGCGGCAGCAACTGGACGAGCTGGGCGCGCGGGACACCCGGATCATCGTGACCTCGGACCTCGACGAGTACGCCATCGCCTCGCTGGCGGCGGCGCCGGTGGACGCGTACGGCGTCGGGACACAGCTGGTGACCGGCTCCGGGCACCCCACCTGCTCGATGGTCTACAAGCTCGTCGCGAGGGCCGAGTCCGCGGACCCCACGGACCCGCTGGTGCCGGTGGCGAAGAAGTCCAGCGGCGGGAAGACGTCCATCGGGGGCCGTAAGTGGGCGGCCCGGCGGCTGGACGAGCACGGCGTCGCGCAGGCCGAGGTGATCGGCACCGGGCCGGTGCCCGAGGAGCTGCGGGAACACCAGCTCCTCGTCCCGCTGGTCAAGGACGGCCTGGTGCTCTCCCGGGAGCCCCTGGACGTCGTACGCGAGCGGCATGTGGCCGCCCGGGCGAGGCTGCCGCTGTCGGCGACGCAGCTGTCGCGCGGGGAAGCGGTCCTTCCGACGGAGTACGTCTGATCCATCCGCGGGCGCACACAGGGAGTGGGCCGGAGTGAACCTGTCCGGCACGCTCTCCCGCGAGCCCCCGAGCGCCCGCGTGTTCGGTTCGTGCTCCGGTCCGCGCACCGGGCGAGCGCCGGATGCCCCCTCCCGAACGGCTCCCGAAGTCTCTAGGCTCGGAAGTTCGTAGATGCGAAGCCCGGCGTTCGCGCTCCGGCGTTCGCGCTCCAGCCCTCGGCCGACCCCACCCACCCCGAAGCACCGAAGAGTCTAAGGACACCGACACCATGCGCCGCGCCTTGATCGTCGTCGATGTACAGAACGACTTCTGCGAGGGGGGCAGCCTCGCGGTGGCCGGTGGTGCCGATGTGGCCGCCGCCGTCACCGAGCTGATCGGCCAGGCGGCCGGCCCCGGCTACCAGCACGTGGTGGCCACCCGTGACCACCACATCGCGCCCGGTGGCCACTTCTCCGACAACCCCGACTACGTCCACTCCTGGCCCGCCCACTGCGTCGCCGGGACGGAGGGGGTCGGCTTCCACCCGAACTTCGCCCCCGTGATCGCCTCCGGCGCGGTCGACGCCGTCTTCGACAAGGGGGCGTACTCCGCGGCCTACAGCGGCTTCGAGGGCGCCGACGAGAACGGCGTGACCCTCGCGGAGTGGCTGCGCGCCCGTGACATCACCGAGGTCGACGTCGTCGGCATCGCCACGGACCACTGCGTACGGGCCACCGCCCTGGACGCCGCGCGGGAGGGCTTCCGCACCCAGGTGCTGCTGGACCTGACCGCCGGGGTGGCCGAGGAGACGACCGAGCGGGCCCTGGAGGAGCTGCGGGAGGCGGGCGTGGAGCTGTCGGGCAAGCCGGTGGTGTGACCCCCCGAAGGGCGCCGCACGGGTCACACCGGCACCGTGGGCCTCCTCAGCAGCGCTCTGATCGGGTGCCACAGCTCCGGGGTCGTGGAGGCTGGGCAGACCGGTGAGGTGCGCCATATCAGGCCGTCGGGATGGTGCAGGACGGCCGTGATCTCGTCCGGGGTCGGGGGCGCCGCGTTGCCGCGGAGGTAGATCGCTCGCATGCCCAGGTTGCGGAGCCGGGTCAGGGCCCTGGCGCGGTTCGCGGCCAGGACGAGGACCCGTACGGCACCGTCGTCCTGCGGCACCCAGGTCGTACCCGGTGCCACCGCCCCGGACAGGTTCAGGGCGACGACGACATTGCCGTCCGGCAGTTTGCAGAAACCTCCTGCGGCCATGCAGGTCACACCCCCGTGCGTGTCAGTGTCAATAAGAAGACCACACCACGCACCTAAACACGTCCGGCCGCGACCCGCCAAGGGGGTCGCGGCCGGACATGCTCTGACCTGCGGAAATACGAGCTACTTCACCGCGGGGCCGACCTTGACCGACATCGTGGAGCCGTCCGCGGCCTCCTTGACGATCTCGATCTTGGTGTTGGTGTCAGTGATCTTGACACCGGCCAGCGGGGTGAGCGCGTCGTAGTAGGTGTTGGTCCGGTCGTTGAAGACGGACACACCCGCGGACGACGGGATGGTCGTCGGGACGTCGGCCTTGTGCAGCGTCAGACCGTCCGTGCGGTAGAGGCTGAACGGCGAGTCGTAGGCCTGGATCCGGCTGCGCATCACCGTGCCGTCGGCCCACTTCAGCGCCGCCGGGTGCGAGTCGACCGGCAGGACCAGACCCGCGCCGGGGTGGACGCTGGTGTTGTTGTCCGCCTGCGAGGTGTCCCACTTCCAGATCAACAGACCGTTCTGGTAGGGGAAGTGCTCCACCCAGTCCGGACGCGTGGTCGAGAAGCCGAAGTTGTACGGGCCGACCTTGAGGGTCTCGTCGTACGACACGTACTGACGGTTCTCGGCGATGTAGTACTGCGCGTAGTCGTCCGTGATCGACGCGCCCACGCGGGAGAAGCCCTTGGCGGTCCAGGCCGCGTCCGCGCTCTCCGCGTTGTCCGAGAAGAGGACGGAACCGTCGGCGGTCAGCGCGATGGAGTCGGCCGCGAAGCCCTTCGGGGCCACGCCGCCGTCCGTCTGGTAGCGGAAGCGGAGGTCGAACTTCTTGCCCGCGTAGGCGTTCAGGGAGTACGACAGCTTCTTGTACGCGGCGGAGGAGCCGGTCAGCGCGGGCTTGCCGCTGGCGTCGCGCGGGATCGCCGCGCCGTCCACCGTGCCGTCGACGGCGGTCCAGTTGGCGCCGCCGTCGGTCGACACCTCGGTGTAGAGGTAGTCGAACTCGGCCTCGATGTCGTACCAGCCGTCGAGGCTGAGCGCGGCCGAGGACTTGCCCGTGAGGTCCACGGAACGGGTCAGCGTGTTGGAGAGGTTGTCACCGCTGCCGCTCCACCACTGGGTCGAGCCCTGCGCCGGAACGACGATCTCGGTGGAGACCTCCTTCTTCGGCAGCTCGACCACGAGGGCCTGCTTGTCCTTGGAGTTGTACTCCGCGACCCCGAGCTTGTGCCGCGACTTCGTCGCCGCCTTCGCCGTGTCGTAGTCCAGCCAGCCGAGCTGCAGCTTGTCCCAGGCGGTCATGTCGCCGGGCAGGTCGCCGATGGCGTCCTTGCCCGTGCCGAGCCAGGAACCGGACGACATCAGCGTCCAGAAGCCGGTGGAGTTGTCGCCGCCCGCGGTGTCGTAGTGGTCCGGCAGACCGAGGTCGTGGCCGTACTCGTGGGCGTAGACACCGAGGCCGCCGTTCTCCGGCTGGACGGTGTAGTCGCCGACCCAGATGCCGGTGTCGCCGATCTTGGCGCCGCCGAGCTTGTTGTCGGCCGGGCCGGTCGCGCCCGCGTCGGTGCCGAACGCGTACCAGCGGTGGGCCCAGATGGCGTCCTCGCCCTGCGCGCCGCCGCCGGCGGACTCGTCCTCACCGGCGTGCACGACCTGGAAGTGGTCGATGTAGCCGTCGGGCTCGTTGAAGTCGCCGTCGCCGTCGAAGTCGTAGCGGTCCCACTGGTCGAACTCGGCCACGTCCGCCTTGATCTCGGCGTCGGTGCGCCCCGCTGCCTTCTGCTGGGCGACCCAGGACGTGACACCGTCACTGACGATGTTCCACACGCTGGAGCAGTTGGTCTGGCCGCACTTGTTGTTGCCGTAGCGGGCCTCGTTGTAGGGGACCTTGACCCAGTCGGAGACCTCGCCCTCGACCGAGTAGCGGCCCGAGGACTGCTTCTCGTAGTACTTCTTCACCGACTCGTCGTTCTTGCCGGTGCCGAAGTAGAGGTCCTGGAAGTACTTCTGGTCGTAGTCCGCCTGCCAGGCCGTGGAGTTGTCCTTGGCCCGGTCCGGCTCGGCGATCTGGTTGTGCAGCGGGCCCGCGGTGCCGCCGTAGCGGCTGTCGATCTTGTCGCCGAACTCGACCAGGATCGTGAAGATCTTGTCGGTCTTCTCGCGGCCGAGCTCGACGTACTTGCTCTTGCCCTTCTTGCTGTCCAGCTTCACGACCTGCGAGCCGTCACGGTCCTTGACCGTGGCGTCGCCGGATATGACCTGCTGCAGGGCCTCCTCGCGCTGGGCCTCCCGAGTTTTGCTCAGGGGTCCGTCGAGGTCGTGCTCGCCGGCGTGCTCGTGGTCCGCCGGGTCGTGCCGGTCCACAGCCGCCGGTGTGCCGTCGGCGGCCTGCGCCACCGTGAGGGCCGACATGGTCGCCGCCGCAGTGGCGACCGCGACGCCGATGGCGGCAGCTCTGAACGTCCAGGGTCTACTGGTCACTTGAGGTCCTCCCCCGCGTCCGTTCGCGCGGAGGAGGATGGTCCTGTGTGGAGGAGTCCGCGCGCGGTATACGCGTGTAGTCAAGTGACGCCATTCGACCGGAGTTTCGAGAGAAAAAACAGATCTTGACTTGGACAGGTCAAGTGCACTATCGGCGTCTACGGGAAGCACTTGTTCGTTATGCGGTCGTGATGTGCACCGCTCACGCGTCTTCCGAACCGGCGCGCATATGCGTCGACTTGCCGGAGGGCATGAACCCGTGCGCCCCCTGTGCACCCGGCACCGTGTGTCAGGTCACGCTTACCCGTCGTTCCACTCGGGCACCCTGGCGAATAGAGTCGAGTGGCGGAGCGCCGGAAGTCGGTGAAAGCCAAGTCGACCCCCCTGCTTCACCTTTGATTCGTATCCGCACCCTCCCCTTCATCCTGAGAGGCACGGGGAGACCCCACCCGAGGACACGATTGCCATGCCTCGTCCGACGACCGCACAGCTCGCCTACGGCTCCTGCACCGTGATCTTGTCCACACTCGCCATGCTGCTGCTGTCCCAGACGAGTTCCGGCGCGGGCATCGCGGTGATCGCCCTGGCCGCCCTGGCCCTGGGCCTGCTCGTCTCCCTGACCGTGCCGCAGCCCAAGCCCGCGCCCGGCGCCGCAGTGCCCCGCGCCCGCGCGTCCGCCGCTCCCGTACCGGCCTCCCCGGCCGCGCGGGCCGAGGCGGTCCGTGAGCCGGTGCACGAGCGGACGGGCTCCTGAACCGGCACCCGGTGACCGTGTGCTGAAACGTCTCGGCGGGCCCGTGTGCCACGGACCCGCCGTCGTCGTTCGGGGACCGCGCGCTCAGGCGGTGCTGACCACCACCGTCTTGGCCGCCTTGTCGTGCAGACCCTGCTTGTAGGGCTTGTCGAAGAAGCTCCAGCCGCCCGCGATCGCCGTCCAGACGCAGGCGCAGCAGAAGGCGAAGGGGATCCACAGCACGGCCGCGCGGATCAGTGCGGTCTTCGTGGAGGGCGTGGACCCGTCGTCGAGGTCGGCCACCCGCAGTTTCAGCAGCTTCTTGCCGAGGGTCTGGCCGTTCCTGACGGTGAAGAACGTGTCGTACGCGATGTAGAGGACCGCCGCGAGCGCCTCCTGGGCCAGGGACCTGCCGAACTCGAAGTCGTCCGAGTCCACCGTGTACTGGCTGATCCTGAACGCCCACGCCAGCAGCCCCACCACGATCCCCACCAGGATCATGTCGATGATCCGCGCGAGCACCCGCTTCCCGCTGTCGGCGAGCGGCGGCATGCCCGAGAGCGGGTCGCCCGGGTACTGCCCGCCGCTGTAGGGGTCCCCGCCGTAGGGCGGGGGCTGACTCCCGTAGGGCGGCGGCTGATTGCCGTAGGGCGGTTGCTGCCCGCCCCCGTCCGGCGGCGGCTGCCGGGGCGGCGGGTCGTACGGGGAGCCGCCGCCCTGGTGCGGCGGGGGCGGCTGCTTCCTGAACCGGTCGTCGTCCGGGGACTGACCGGAGCCGAAGGGCGGCGGTTCGCTACTCATGGCCCGAGTCGACCGCGAACCCCCCGGCTCCGCATCCGGCACGGGGCCGTACGGAGTACGGAGTGCGCCCTACCCGCCCGCCACGAAGGTGTGCGCCGACTTGTCGTGCCAGCACTGGCGCCACGGCTTGTCCCACACGCACCACAGGACGCCGATCACACCGATGCCGAGCAGCCCGGAGACGGTGTGGACGAGCCAGCGCCGCAGGGAGCGCCCGAACGACGGGGGTTCGTGGCCCTCGATGTCCCGGACGTCGAGCCCGAACAGCTTCTTGCCGAGGGTGCGCCCCCACCGGGCGGTGGGCAGCACCTCGTAGAGGGCGCTGACAAGGAACAGGACACCGAGGACGATGCCCAGGTAGACGGAGGTCGTGCCGTCGACCAGCCAGACCGTGACCCGCTCGCCGGAGAGCTTGGCCGCGTCGATCTTCTCGTCGATGTGGTCCATCGCCTTGGTGCCGAACGGCACGGCGGCCGCGGCCGTGACGGTGCCGACGACCAGGCTGTCCACGAGCCGGGCGGCGAGCCGTCTGCCGAGCCCCGCGGGCCTGGCCTCCGCCTGCCGCCGCGCCGCCGCCTGGAAGGGGTCCTCCACCACCGGCTTCCACGGCGCGACCGGCTGCTCGTCCTCGCCCCCGGCCAGCCGGTGCACCTGCTGCGCCCAGGAGGGCTGCCCGCCGCCGTACCCGACGGCCATGGGGGTCTCGGCCGGCGGCCGGACGGCGGCCTGCTGGGGTACGCCGGGCGCGGACGGGGCGATCTGGGGATCGACGACGGCCGGTGCGGTCTGGGGGGCCTGCTGGGGAAAGGCGCCGCCGAACTGGGGCTGCTGCGGCTCCGCCGAGGGCGGGGCCGGGACGGCCGGGGCGATCGCCGCCGGGGCGGTACCCGCCTGCGGGCCCTGCTGCGCGGGCGGCGGCCCCGGCTGGGGGCCGGACGCCGAGGACGTGACGGACTGCGGGGCGAGACCCAGGGCCTGCTGGGCGGCGACCTGGGCGGGAGTCAGGGGCGAGCCGAAAGGCACGGGGGCCACGGGCGCGCCCCCGTCGGACTGCGGGGGTTCCGCGCTCCCGGCGGTCCGCGGCCCCCCGGACGGGGCCGGGCGGCGGAACACCACCGTGCCCGGGGTGGCCCCGGCGTCCTCGCCGGTGTCCGCCGGCGGGATCGTCGCCGTACCGTCCGTGCTCGCCGTACGCCCGGGGTCACCGCCGTCGGCGGGGGCGGTCGCGTCCGCCGCGAGGGACACCCGGGGGTCGCGCGGGTCCGGGCCGGAGGCCGAACCCCAGGACACCCGGCGGTCCTTGTCGCCGCCGAAGCCGGTCTGGCGGGAGCGGTCGGCGCCCCACGCGGAGGCGGGCTCGGGGCGGGAGCCGTGCAGGGCGTTGTCGGAGGCCGGGCGGTCCTGTTCGCCGTCGGGCGCGGGGTCCTCGTCGAAGAAGTGCGGACCCGTCTCCTCCACGGCGCCGGACGGGCCGGAGCCGGACGGCGGGGCGATCGGCCTGCCGTCGGAGGGAGCCGGACGGCTCGTACCCGGCACCCAGGCCGCACCGTTCCAGTACCGGACGTATCCAGGAATGGACGGGTCCGGGTAATACCCTTCGCGGGGCCTGTCGTCGCCGGGGGCCGGGGTTGGGGCGCTCATGTCCGTCGTCCCGTATCTGCTCGTGGGTTTGGTGGAGGCGTCCAGATCTACCAGACGCCGGCCCTGTCCATGACCGCTGCCTCCGGACCCGCCCCATTCACGCACGGATCTGCTACGGGCCCGCGAGGGCGCCGGTCACCGGGAGCCGGCCGGTGGACCCGGCGGAAAAAAGTTCCGCGAACCCGCGTAATGCGCGGGGGTCCTCGCCCCTCTCACTCGTACGGGCCCGCGCACAGGGACCCGCCACGAGAGAGGAACGATCACCATGCGGCACACCGTCGTGGAGCGCGAACTGGAGCTGGGACTCGTCCTGTCGCCCGAGCGCAGCATCCCCGTACCGGCCAAGCTCGTCTTCCGCAGCGACGACCCGTACGCCGTCCACATCGCCTTCCACATCAACTCCGACCGCCCGGTGAACTGGACGTTCGCCCGGGAGCTGCTGGTGGAGGGGGTGTTCCGGCCGTGCGGGCACGGGGACGTGCGGGTGTGGCCGACGAAGGTGTCGGGCCGGAGCGTCGTGCTGATGGCACTCAGCTCGCCGGACGGGGACGCGCTGCTGGAGGCGCCGGCCGCCGCCGTGTCGGCCTGGCTGGAGCGGACCCTGCGGGTGGTGCCGCCGGGTGCGGAGTTCGACATGCTGCGGATCGACGACGGCCTGGCGGAACTCCTCGCCCAGTGAGGGCTGGCGCAGGGGGCGCGGGTCAGAACAGCTTGCCCGGGTTGAGGATGCCCAGCGGGTCGAAGGCGGACTTCACCGCCCGCTGCATCTCCGTCCCCACCGGGCCCAGCTCCCGCGCCAGCCATTCCTTCTTGAGGATGCCCACACCGTGTTCGCCGGTGATCGTGCCGCCGAGTTCCAGGCCGAGAGCCATGATCTCGTCGAAGGACTCGCGGGCGCGCCGGGACTCGTCGGGGTCCGTGGCGTCGAAGCAGACGGTGGGATGGGTGTTGCCGTCGCCGGCGTGCGCGCAGACCCCGATGGTCAGGTCGTACTTCTCGGCGACGCGTTCCACGCCCTCGATCAGCTCGCCGAGCTTCGAGCGCGGCACGCACACGTCGTCGATCATCGTCGTGCCCTTCACCGCCTCCAGTGCGGTGAGCGACATCCGCCGTGCCTGGAGCAGCAGTTCGGACTCGGCCGCGTCGTCCGCCGGGACGACCTGGGTGGCGCCCGCCGCCTCGCACAGCGCCCCCACGGCGGCGAGGTCGGCGGCCGGGTCCGGGGTGTCGAACGCGGCGAGGAGCAGTGCCTCGGTGGTCTCGGGCAGTCCCATGTGCCCGAGGTCGTTGACGGCCTTCACCGTCGTACGGTCCATGAGTTCGAGCAGTGAGGGGACGTGCCCGCCGGCCATGATCCGGCACACCGCGTCGCACGCGGCGGCGGCCGACGCGAACTCCGCCGCCAGCACCAGTTGCCGCGGCGGCTGCGGCTTCAGGGCGAGGATCGCCCGTACGACGACGCCGAGCGAGCCCTCGGAGCCGACGAAGAGCCGGGTGAGGTCGTAGCCGGCGACGCCCTTCGCGGTACGCCGGCCGGTGGACATCAGCCGTCCGTCGGCGAGCACGACGTCCAGGCCGAGGACGTACTCGGCGGTCACCCCGTACTTCACACAGCACAGGCCGCCGGAGGCCGTGCCGATGTTCCCGCCGATCGTGCACATCTCCCAGCTGGAGGGGTCCGGCGGGTAGAAGAGGCCGTGTTCGTTGACCGCGCGGGAGAGCGTCGCGTTGACGACGCCGGGTTCGACGACGGCGATGCGGTCGACGGGGTTGATCTCCAGGATCCGGTCCATCCTGGTCAGGGACAGGGCGATACACCCCTCGGAGGCGTTGGCCCCGCCGGACAGACCGGTGCGCGCGCCCTGGGGGACGACCGGCACACGCAGGTCGGTGGCCACGCGCATGACGTGCTGGACCTGTTCGACGGTCCGGGGCAGCACGACGACCGCCGGGACACCCGCCTCGCAGAAGCTCGCCATGTCGTTGGCGTACGAGGCCGTGACGTCGGGATCGACGAGGACCGCCTCCGTGGGCAGTCCGCTCAGCAGACGGTCGACGAGGTTGCCGGTCGTCACGGCGTCTTCGATGAGCGGGGCTTCGCTACGGCTCATGATCACAGGGTCGCATTCCACGGCCATCGGTGTGAACCCGTCGACGCGAGCCATCGGGCGTACGTGATGTGGTCGTCGTATTGACGCACAGTGAGCGGCATGTCTGTGGAGAACGTGGTGCGGGCGGCGCTGCGCCGGGTCGCCGGGTGCGCCCAGGGGCCGGGTCCGGGGCGGGGGCGGGGAGTGGCCGGGGCCGTCGTCGGGTGCCTGGTGCTCGGAGGTGTGCTGATGGTCGTGCCGCCGGACGGTGGTGGCGGGGCGGTGGCACGGGTGGTGGGTGCGGCCGGGCCCGAGGGGCGCCCGGCGGGGGCCGCGCTCGTCGCCGGGCTGCCCGTCGCGCCGGCCGAGGTCGCGGCGGCCGTGCGGGAACGCGAGGCCCGGGTGCGCGCCCGTCCGCGTGATCACGCCTCCTGGGCGGTGCTCGGCGTGGCGTACACCGAGCGGGCCCGGCGGACCGGCCGTGTCGCCGACTACCCGCAGGCCGAACGCGCCCTGCGGACCTCGCTGCGGCTCGGGCCCGACGGCAACGCGGCCGCCCTCGAAGGCCTGACCGCTCTCGCGAACGCCCGCCGCGACTTCCGGACGGCGCAGCGCTGGGGCGAGGAGGCCGTACGGGTGGCGCCGGCGCGCTGGACCTCGTACGCGCTGCTCGTCGACGCGTACGACGGGCTCGGCCGGTACAAGGCGGCCCGCGCGACCCTGGACCGGATGCTCGCCCTCCACTCCGGTCCGGCGGCCCGGGCGCGGGCCGCGCGCGTCTACTGGGACCAGGGGGCGCGTGAGGACGCGGCCACGGCGATCTCGGACGCGGCGGCCTCGGAGACGACGCCGGCGGGGCCGTCGGCCGCGGGCGCCGCGTGGTGGACGCTGGCCGGGGAGCTGGCGTGGGAGCGGGGCGAGGCGGCGGAGTCGCTGCGGTACTGCGAGGGCGCCCGGAGCGAGCCGGACGCCGACGCCTGCCGGGGGCGGGCGCTGGCCGCGCTGGGGCGGCCGGCGGAGGGGGTGCGGGCGTACCGGACCGCGCTGTCGCGGCGGCCGTCGGCGGAAGTCGCGCTGCGGCTGGGCGAGCTGCTGGAGTCGCTGGGGCGGCGGAAGGAGGCGCGCGAGCAGTACGGCGTGGCGCGTGCCCTGATGGCACGGTCCGCCGCGGCCGGGGTCGACGAGGCGCTCGTCCTGGGCGCGCTGGAGGCGGACCACGGCGATCCGGAGGTGGCCGTGCGGGTGCTGCGGGCCGAGTGGGATCGTCAGCCGGGGGTGCGGGTGGCCGACGCGCTCGGGTGGGCGTTGCATCGGGCCGGGGAAGACCGGGAGGCGCTCGGGTTCGCCCGGAGGGCGACGGATCGGGCGCGGGGTGGGGAGGCGCGGAGCGCGGTCCGCGCGTATCACCGGGGGGTGATCGAACGGGCGCTGGGGCTGGAGGCCCCGGCGCGGCGCCACCTCGCGGAGGCGCGGCGGTTGAACCCGTACGTCTCGGTGGGCGGGCGGCTCGCGTGAGGGGGTGGGGGGTGCGGGGTTCGTCACCCGCACCCCGCAGGGTGCGCAACACTTCGGGTTCACGCAGGACAATCTGTGCAAGGCAGTACGCCTACGCCTGCTTGTTCTGTACGGGGTGAGCATCCGGGGAGGTCTGATGGCGATCGATCATCTGGACGGGCAGCTGATCGTCCTGCTCGCGCGGGAGCCGCGGATCGGGGTGCTGGAGATGTCACGGCGGCTGGGGGTCGCGCGGGGCACCGTGCAGGCCCGGCTGGACCGGCTCCAGTCGCACGGAGTCATCCGCGGGTTCGGCCCCGAGGTCGATCCGGCCGCGCTCGGCTATCC
Organism: Streptomyces bottropensis ATCC 25435; assembly: GCF_000383595.1. Taxonomy (NCBI): domain Bacteria; kingdom Bacillati; phylum Actinomycetota; class Actinomycetes; order Kitasatosporales; family Streptomycetaceae; genus Streptomyces; species Streptomyces bottropensis. The sequence goes on from NZ_KB911581.1 coordinate 7,831,631, forward strand.
GGTCACGGCGTTCGCGACGCTGCAGATCAGACAGGGACAGGGAGCCGACGTACGGGCCCACCTGGCGACCGTCCCGGAGGTGCTGGAGCTGCACACGACGACCGGCAGCGGGGACATGCTCTGCCGGCTCGTGGCCCGTTCGAACGCCGATCTCCAGCGGGTGATCGACCGGGTCGTCGGCATCGACGGCATCGTCCGGGCCGCCACGGCGATCGTCATGGAGAACCCCGTTCCGCTGCGGATCATCCCGCTGGTGGAGCAGGCGGCACAAGCGGCGCAGGCGGCTCACCAGGTGGCCTCGGGCCCGACGGCGGAGGAAGGGTTCGGGGGGACGGGGTGAGGACGAGGCCGCCGTTCAGCAGCTGGGGACCTTGCCCCCGCCCGTCTCCAGCGCCACGAGCGAGCCGACCGCGCCCTTCAGCGTCGTCACCGGGATGAGCCGCAGCCCCTTGGGCAGTTCGCTCTGCGCGTCGGCGCACTCGGCCTTGGGGACGAGGAAGACGGTCGCGCCGTCGCGGCGGGCCGCCTGGGTCTTGAGCGCGACCCCGCCGACGGGGCCGACCCGGCCGGCGGTGTCGATGGTCCCCGTACCGGCGATGACCCGACCGCCCGTGAGGTCGCCGCCGCTGCCGTCGCCGTCGAGCTTGTCGACGATGCCGAGGGAGAACAGCAGACCCGCGCTGGGTCCGCCGACGTCGGCGAGCCGCAGGGTGACCTCGATGTCGCCGGAGTCCTCGCCGAGGTAGGCGAGCGCCGCCTCGGTGGCCGTGTCCTGGGACTCCTTCATCTCGGCCTCGTTGTGCTTCTGGATCTCCTCGGTGGTGTCGCCGCTGGGGTAGACCGCCTCGCGCGGCATGACGGCCTGGTCCGTGCGGAACCAGCCGTCGAGCACGTCGCCGAGTCCGACGCGGGTGCCCGGTCCGGTCGCCTCGATCGTCGTCATCCGCAGCTGCCCGCTGGTCTTGCGGGCCTCCGCGCCGCTGATCGTGATCACCGGGTCCCCCTTGTTCTCGCCCAGCACGTTCGCCGTCATCCCCGGCTGCGCCACGGAGAACGGCAACGGCGCGAACACCGCCGTGGCGAGCAGCCCCACCACGGGAAGGGCGCAGACGGCTACGGCCACGGGACGCGAAAGGCTGGAGAGACGAGAGAGCACGGGGTCAATCTAACGTGAGGCCGGTTCCGGCCAGGGGGCGGTCGGTCGAGGGTGGAGCCGACGCCGGGGGCCGAAGGCCGGGGGCCGATGGCCGGGGGCCGATGGCCGGTGTGCCGAAGGCCAGGGGGCCGAAGGCCAGGGGGCCGAAGGCCAGGGGGCCGAAAGCCAGGGGGCCGAAAGCCAGGGGGCCGAAGGACCGGCCGTGGACCCTGGGGCTCAGTTGACGTCCACGTCCTCGAAGAGCGCGAGGAGTCGCGTCAGCACCCGTACGCAGGCGTCGATGTCGGCGCCGGTCAGGTCGTCGCACGCCTGCCGCAGCAGCACGCGCTCCCGGGCGACCAGCGCGTCGATGGTCGCCCGGCCCGTGTCGGTCAGCCTGATCAGGGAGGACCGCTGGTGCGCGGGGTTCGGGACGGCCTCGACGAGGTCCCGGCCCGCCGCCTCGTTGACCATGCGCTGCACGAACTGCCTGCTCAGCGCCAGCGTCCGGCCCATCTGCGGCACGGTCATGGGTTGCCCGCCCATGCGCAACAGCTCCAGCACGGCGCGTACGCCGACGGGGAACCCCTCCTTGCGTTCCTTCAGCTCCAGCGCACGGGTCGTCCGCCGGTAGAGGGGGCCGAGGACGGCGAACACCTCGGACAGCCGCCCGGCGAGCAGGTCGGGCGGCAGCGGCTCATCGTTCTCTGTCACGGGGGTCACGGGGCCATTCTCCGTTCTTCGCCACGGGGGCGGTCACCTCCGCACTCCACCCACCCCATGATGACAACCTGGTTGTCATCATGGGTTCGTCATGACACCCTAGTTGTCATGACCGAGACCTCGCAGGTCACCCTGCGCACGTTCGCGTCCGACGACGGCCCGCTCGCCTATCAGGACGTCGGTTCGGGCCCTCCGCTGGTGCTGCTGCACGGCGGCTTCACGGACCACCGCATGTGGCACGATCTGGTGCCCGCCCTCGCGGCCGGCCACCGGGTCATCGCCCCGGACGCGCGGGGGCACGGCGCCTCCGCCAACGCGAGTGGGCCCTTCCGGTTCACCGACGACCTCGCCGCGCTGCTGCGCCACCTGGACACCGGCCCGGCGATCCTGGTCGGCCTGTCGATGGGCGGCGGCACCGCCGTCGACACGGCACTGGAACATCCCGGGCTCGTACGCGCCCTCGTCGTCAGCGGCGTCGGGACCAGCGAGCCCGAGCTCACGGACCCGTGGACCAAGGACAGCACCGCCCGGTACTACGGCGCGCTGATGTCGGGCGACATCGAGAGGTGGCTGGACATCGTCGGCGAGACCGTCGCGGGCCCGCACCGGGCGGTCGACGACGTGGACCCCGAGATCGTGCGGCGTGTGCGGGAGATGAGCCGCGCCACCGCCGCCAAGCACACCCTCGGCGAGACGGACTGGCACGTCCCGGTGACCGACACCTGGGCCCGCGCCGCCACCATCGCCGTCCCCGTGCTCGCCCTCAACGGCGCTCTGGACGCCCCCGACCTCATCGCCATGGCCGAGCGCCTGACCAGGACGGTCGCGGGCGGGGGCCGGGCCGTCTCGATCGAGGGTGCGGCCCACTACCCCAACATGGAGCAGCCGGAGGCCTTCACCGACCGTCTACTGGACTGGCTGAGCACGCTGGACGACCGGAGCGGCCAAAGCGACCGGAACGACCGGAGCGACCGGACCTGCTGAACGAGGAGAGGGTCGAGGCGGCGGGTCTCCGTCGCCCCCACGCGTCACCGCAGCGCGTCGGCCACCTCTCGGGCCGCGTCCATGACGCGCGGCCCGACCCGCTCCGGCACCGCGTCCGCCAGCATGACCACGCCCACGCTGCCCTCGACCCCGGTCACCCCGAGCAGCGGTGCGGCGGCCCCGCTGGCCCCCGCCTCCAGCTCCCCGTGGGTGAGCGTGTACCCGGGCCAGTCCCCCGGCTGCTGGCGGCCCGACAGGATCGCGCGTCCCGCGGCCCCCCGGTCCAGCGAGTGCCGGAAGCCGGCCCGGTACGCCACGTGATAGTCCGTCCAGGTCGGCTCGACGACCGCGACGGCCAGCGCCTCGGTCCCGTCGACGAGGGTGAGATGGGCGGTCGCCCCTATGTCCTCGGCCAGCGACCGCAACGCGGGCAGCGCGGCCTCCCGTACCAGGGGGTGCACCTGCCGCCCGAGCCGCAGCACGCCCAGCCCGACCCGGGCGCGTCCGCCCAGGTCACGGCGGACGAGGGAGTGCTGCTCCAGGGTGGCGAGCAGGCGGTACACGACGGTTCGGTTCACCCCGAGCTTGTTGGACAGCTCGGTGACGGTCAGTCCGTGATCGGTGTCGGCCAGCAGCTTGAGGACACGCAGTCCCCGGTCGAGTGTCTGAGAGGTCTCCGCGGTCACGACACCCACTCCTTCTTGGGTGAGGCGGCGACCCCTGTCACGGCTGATGCGTCACCGGTCCCGTCGGCGTCGCGCCACAGAGGCCGCCGATCGGCTGAACCCGGATGATCCGGGCGGAGTCGCTTCACGGCTGCGCTCCGCGGCGGCGCTGCCACGGGGCGTGTGCGTAGCGGGACAGTAGACGAGCCGGTTCGCTGAGCGGAAGACTCCGTCCAGAATCCGGTCAGTGACCGGTACGGACTACTTGCATTTGTCGCGAAATGTGCGGGCGCACCAGCGCAGAGCGCCCGCCCGCCCAGGACCTTCGGAGCACGTCCCGAAGGTCGGTCACCTCATCCGGGTGGCCCACTCCTGCACCTTGGCGATGCGCTGCCGCAGCTGCCCGGCCGTGGCCTCGGCGCTCGGCGGTCCGCCGCACACCCGCCGTACCTCGGTGTGGATGACGCCGTGCGGCTTGCCGCACTGGTGGGAGTACGCGCCGACCATGCCGTTGAGCTGTTTACGCAGCTCCAGCAGTTCCTTGTGGGTGACGACGGGCCGCCGGTCGGCGGGCAGCTCCACCAGATCGGCCTCCGCGTCCGGCTTCTTGCGGCTGTGCGCGATCTGCCGCGCCTGCCGCTTCTGGAGCAGCAACTGCACCTGGTCCGGCTCCAGCAGACCCGGGATGCCGAGGTAGTCCTGCTCCTCCTCGCTCCCGGGGTGGGCCTGCATGCCGAACTCGGCGCCGTTGTACATGACCCGGTCGAACACCGCGTCCGACTCCAGCGCCTCGAACGGCAGCATGTCCTGGTCGCCGGTGTCCTCGTCCTGCTCCCGCTCCGCCTCCGCGAGGAGCTTGTCCTCCTCGGCGTACGGGTCCTCCTCGCCCTCCTTCTTCGGCTTGTCGAGGGCGTGGTCCCGCTCCACCTCCATCTCGTTGGCGAAGGTCAGCAGGTCGGGGATGGTCGGCAGGAACACGGACGCGGTCTCGCCGCGCCGCCGGGACCGTACGAAGCGGCCGACGGCCTGGGCGAAGAAGAGCGGGGTGGAGATGGTGGTGGCGTAGACCCCCACGGCCAGCCGGGGCACGTCGACGCCCTCGGACACCATCCGCACGGCGACCATCCAGCGGTCGGTGCCGTGAGCGAACTCGTCGATACGGTTCGAGGCGCCCGAGTCGTCGGAGAGGACGACCGTCGCGCTCGTCCCCGTGATCTCGCGGATCAGCTTGGCGTAGGCGCGGGCGGAGTCCTGGTCGGTGGCGATGACGAGGGCACCGGCGTCCGGGATGCCCTTCCTGACCTCGGTGAGCCGCTGGTCGGCGGCGCGCAGCACGCTCGGCATCCACTCGCCGCGCGGATCGAGGGCCGTACGCCAGGCCTGACTGATCGCGTCCTTGGTCATGGGTTCGCCGAGACGGGCCTCGATCTCGTCGCCCGCCTTGGTCCGCCAGCGCATGTTGCCGCTGTAGGAGAGGAAGATGACGGGCCGCACGACGTTGTCGGCGAGCGCGTTGCCGTAGCCGTAGGTGTAGTCGGCGGACGACCGCCGGATCCCGTCCGCCCCCTCCTCGTACGCCACGAACGGGATGGGGTTGGTGTCGGAACGGAAGGGCGTGCCGGTGAGGGCGAGCCGCCGGGTGGCGGGCTCGAAGGCCTCCAGGCACGCCTCGCCCCAGGACTTGCTGTCACCGGCGTGGTGGATCTCGTCGAGGATGACGAGGGTCTTGCGCTGCTCGCTGCGGTTGCGGTGCAGCATGGGCCGCACGCCCACACCCGCGTACGTGACCGCGACGCCGTCGTACTCCTTGCTGAGCGGCCCCGCGCTGTACTCCGGGTCCAGCTTGATCCCTATCCGTGCCGCGGCCTCGGCCCACTGCTTCTTCAGATGCTCGGTGGGCGCCACGACCGTCACCTGCTGCACGACATGGTGGTGCAGCAGCCAGGACGCGAGCGTCAGCGCGAAGGTCGTCTTCCCGGCGCCGGGGGTCGCGACCGCGAGGAAGTCCCGCGGCTGCTCCTGGATGTACCTGTCCATCGCCCCCTGCTGCCAGGCACGCAGCTTGCTGGCGGTACCCCAGGGGGCACGGCCGGGGAAGGCGGGAGAGAGGTGGTGGTTCGAGGAGGTGGCGGTGGTAGTCACGGTCTCCGGTCTGGGGGTCGAGCGGCAGATGGCAGCCCCGGGCGACTCGCGCGGCGACGCGGACACCGCGACTGCGTATGACAACCGGGCCACCCTACCGGCGGCGGGGTTGCGACGAGGCGCCGATCCCGCCGGGCCGCCCGGGGATGGGACCGAGGTCACATCCCTACTCGGCCAGGTCTCGCAGCACCTCGGAAATGGCCTTGACCTCGTCGAGGGCACCGGTGGAAACGCCGATGACCAGGCGCTCCGCCACGTCGATGTCCGGCCGCAACTGCACCTCGTTCATCGCGAGGAAGACGACACAGGACACCCAGGCGGTGCGCTTGTTGCCGTCGAGGAAGGGATGGTTGATCGCCAACGACTGCAGGAGTGCGGCCGCCTTGTCGAACAGGTCGGTGTACGCCTCCTGTCCGAACATCGCAGCCGACGGGCGGTGCACGGCAGACTCCAGCAGACCGGCATCGCGCACGACGACAACCTGGTCATCGACCGCGTGTTCGGCGATGGCCAGGACATCCTCGGCCGTCAGATAGACACAGCTCACTTCAGCCGCTCCAGCAACTCCGCCCATTTGGTGGTCTGCTCCTTGGCCGCCTTACGGACCAGCACCTCGTGAGCCGTCCTGGCCAGATAGTCGTCCACGGCCCGCAGCAGTATCGCGTGCATGCTCGTGCCCTCCTCCTCGGCGCGCAACTTCAGAGCTTCGGTCTGGTCGTCGCGGAGACGCAGGTTCATGGCCATACCAAAACGGTACCACCACATGGGGCCAGATTGGTACCAACTTGCCTCAGTGGTCCCGCAGCCGCGTGGTCACCCACGCTCCCACCAGCGCCACCCCCGCCATCGGCAGGAACACCGCGACGAAGGCCGCCGGGTGGGAAGCGGTACCGGCGGCCGTGGCGGCCGTATGGCCGACCGCGCCGCCGCCCAGCGCGGCGAAGGCGGCGCCGCCCGCCGCGAGGAGCAGCGCGTTGGTGAGACCGTCGGAGATCTGGAGCGCGGCGGAGTTGGTCCCCGCCTCCTCGGGGGCGGACAACTGGAGCAGAAGAACGCTGGTGGAGGAGATGACGAGCCCCATCCCGAAGCACCCGAAGGCCCACGCGACGGCCACGGTCCACACCGGCACGGAGTCGACCAGCACCCCCGGCAGCGTGGTGATCGCCGCCGCGACCAGCAGCATCCCCACCGTCATCAGCCGCTCCCGGTACGGCTCCACGCGCGCCCGCGCCTGCACCCAGGAGCCCAGCGCCCAGGTCGCCCCGCCCGCCGCGAGCGAGAAACCGGCGAGCGTCGGCGACAGCCCCCGCTGGGTGACCAGCATCAACGGCACGAACGACTCGGCCGCCACGAACGACCCCGCCGCCACCCCGCGCAGCAGCACCACCGACGGCAGCCCCCGCGCCGCCCGGTACGTCCCGCGCGGCAACAGCCCCAGCACCGCCGGCACCAGCAGCCCGACCCCCGCGACCGCAGGCACGACCGACCACCACCGCGGGTCCTGGGCCGCGTACTGCAACAGCCCGGCGCCGAGCGAGATCCCGAGGGCGAGCCGGATGCGACGGCCGCCGAAGGTGGAGGCGGGGGTGGAGGCGGAGGCGGTCGTCGAGGAGGAGTCGGCCGCCGCTCCCCGCGTCCGCACCGGCCCGGAGGCCCTGCGCCGTATCTGCGGCAGCGCCAGCCCCAGCGGCAGCAGGACGAGCACCGGGATGCCCAGGAACACCCAGCGCCAGCCCAGCTGTTCCGTCACCGCGCCCGAGGCGAGCGGACCGACCACGGACGGGACGACCCAGCTCGCCGCGAAGGCCGCCATGATCGACGGCCGCAGCCGCTCCGGGTAGGCGCGCCCGACCACGACGTACAGCGCGACGATCACCAGTCCGCCGCCGAGCCCCTGCACGGCCCGCCCGAGGACGAACAGCCACATCGCCCCGGCGGTACCCGACAGCACCAGCCCCACGGCGAAGGCACCGATCCCCGCGGTCAGCGACCCCAACGGCCCCCGCCGGTCCGCCCATTGGCCCGCCAGCACCATCCCGAACAGGCTGGTCGTGAAGTACGCCGAGAACGCGAATCCGTACGCCGAGATCCCGTCCAGCTCGCGCGCCGCGACCGGCATGGCGGTGCCGACCGCCATCGCCTCGAACGCGATCAGCAGCACGACCGACACGATCCCGATACTGAGCCCCCGGTGGGAGCGGCTCAGCACACCGTCCGCGTCGTCGGGGACGGCGGGCGGGGCGGGGTTCGGCGTGACGCCCGTGTCACGCGCCTCGGAGTCGGCCATGCCCGCCAGCGTAAGGGGCACCACCGACATACGCCCCTGTCGGAAGTCCCCCACCACCCGGGACCTTGGTCGTACGCCCCGCCGTTCATGAACGGCGTGTGGCAGTCCCGTTGCAGCGCCCCCGGACCTCTTGAGCCCCCGCCGGAGCCCGGCCTACGGTCTTCCCATCGAGTTCGAAGCGACAGGAATCACACCCCTGACGCTGTCGACCCGGCCGTGTGCCCGAGTGGTTCAGGGACTCGCCTGCAAAGCGAGTTACGTGGGTTCGATTCCCGCCACGGCCTCTGGTGGTCTGACCAGGCAGAACGACAGAGCGGCACCCCTTCGGGGATGCCGCCTGTCGGCTTTCCGTCTCAGTTCCCGTCTCAGTTGGCGATCGAATGCTCACCCAGCCTGCGACCCAGGCAGGCCGGAGCACAGTCGGCGGCCTGCCGCCCAGCACGGCTAAGCAACCTCGCCGCACTCTTGAGAGGGCGAGACGGAACACCGTCACTGGTGGCTCGTCAAGGAACCGCGACAGCGTCCCTGGAACTCGTTCATCAGGTCTTTCACCCGCTGCGTCCGCCGGACGTCCGACATCCGGCACGGAGGACGAACTGCTTGACCCCGCCCGCGACCGCGTCGCCGACGTCTTCCCCGACATACCGGGGATCCGCGCGGCCGGCTGGCACTCACAGGACAGCGGCGACGTTCTCGCCGTCCTCGGGCCCGCGCCAGTCGGCATGCCGAGCAACCGCATACCGCGGTTCCAGCGCTGCATGAACGGGCGCACGTTCCGCGAGTGGCAAGCCGAGCCTGACGCCCGCCAGAGGGTCCACCGCAGCGAGACGACCGAAGCCCCGGCCTAACGGACTGCCCGCCCCTTTCACCGAGCCCATCCCGACGGGTTCGGCGAAGGGATTATCCCAATTTGACATTTCAATGCACCTCGTAAAGTCCATACCTTTTAAGCGTGCGCCCCCTTTCACGCTCCCGGCGTGCGCCTTAATCAACCCGGTAAACAAATCCGTAGAGACAACTCTCAGTCGCCGATTGCCCGAGTGGGCGCACGGCTGATTTTTTAAGTCGGATTATTCTCTGAGCGAAACTAGCAGTGCATGTCTAAACAAAGGGTTGAGTAACGTCTATATCCGGCCACGATCACGCGATGACCAGCGGTTTTTCGTACGTCGACTGCGCTTGTCTGAAAACCGCACGCTCTTCGAGCACCTGGTTCTGTTCGAGGGCAACAAATACAGCAACCGGAATTTGGCTTCTCCGCGTCAAACCGCTATGACGTCCAACTAACTCGCCTCCGAAATGGAATGTGCCGCCGATCACAAGCGGCCCCAATCGATTTCTCACGTGTCACAGCCGCCTGATAGGAGAAGGGCAGCACACTCGCCAGAGTGGCGAACGAAAGGGACGCGCAATGATGGAACTCCTCGTCGGGAGCTTGGTCTCCGGCGTCATACAGGCGATGGCCTCCGACGGATGGGCAACCTTCCGTACGCGCATCGCCGACACTCTCGGCGACACCAGCGACGAGCGCGCGGACCTCTCCGCCGCCTTGGACGAGCACCACGGCGACGTCATCGCAGGCAACAAGCACCTCGTGCGGTCAAGGCTGAACGTCATGTTGCGTTCATACGCCGCCGCGCACCCCGACGACGCGGCTGACACGTTCGAGCTCTTGGTGGAGATGCTGCCAGGCACCACCACCGTCACCAACGACCACAGCACCAGGACCGGCAACGTCTCGAACTCCAACGTGCTCGGCAGCGGCGCCCAGCAGGCCACGGGCAACGGCAACATCCAGGGCGCGGGCAGCGCGTACGCGGGAGCCCGCGGCAAGGCCAGGGTGGACAACCGCCAAGACAACCGCCAAGACAACCGCCAAGACAACCGCAGCTCGGTCAAGAACGGAGGCTCAGGGTGGCCGGCGGTCGCCCTGATCGCTGTCCTTACCGTCGCGGCTGTCTTCGTCATCATGTCGCTGATCGGTGCGACCGGCGGCGACGAGGAGGACGGCGCTGTCAAGACGTGCGGGCAGTGGCTGCGCCTCCCGACCGATGAGGCGAACTCGGTTGCCCGAGACATCGCCCTGCGCCTCGGCAACCAAGAAGCGGCCCGTAGCGCGTGGATCGTGCAGAACACTCAGTACGAGTGCAACGGCGTGGAGGATAAGCTCCTTACCGACGTCCTGGCCCCCCGGACCACGCAGTGACACCCGTCTGAGCCGCACGCGCCACCGCACTACCTGATCACCTCAGAGCCCGCCCGGACCCCTTCCGGGCGGGCTCTCGCGCGTGGCGATGTCCACCCCGAGGCTTATCCTTTTTACGGTGAGCCGTCGTCCACCTTCCAGATGAGACTGTCGACTTGTCCAGCGATACCTGTTCGGACCGAGTCGACCATGTGCTGATTGCGAGCGGCCATAGCGGTTGTGGACCAGCCCATGAGGCCCATAACTGCGCGCTCGGGTACTCCGAGTATGAGCAGCACGGTGGCGGCCGTGTGGCGCGCATCGTGCAGACGCCCGTCACGAACCTTCGCTTCGGCCAGGAGGGCCTTCCACTCAGCCCAGTCCCGACGGTGGGACGGACTACGGCCGTGTTCATCTGGGAAGACCAACCTGTTCTCTTCCCATCGTTTGCCGGCCGTCGTTCGTTCCTCTTCCTGCGCCTTGAAGTGAGCACGGAGTAGGTCGACCAGTTGTTCAGGGAGACCGACGGCGCGGCGGCCGGCGCGCGATTTGGTGGTGGACAACTCCGGGTTCGTGCGGCGCCTCTCGGGGCAGTACCCGGCAGTCTTACGCCCACAGGGAGCCATGCATCCATGGGCGTACTGCGGCCGGTGACGACTACGCCGAACTATGAGGAACCCACTGTCAAGGTCTACGTCCTCCCACCTGAGACCAAGCACTTCCCCTTGGCGCAGCCCAAGGGCGAGGGCTACGGCCCAGCGGGCGGAGTTGCGGTGTTGGTCAGCGGCCTTGAGCAACCGCTGTACCTCTTGGACGGTGTAGGGCTCCACCTCGTACTCCCCCGTTTTCGGCGCCTTGGCCAACTGAACGGGGTTCTTGCCGAGATGCCCGCGCCGTACGGCCTCATTGAGGGCGGTGCGGAGGGTTCGGTGCACCTGATGAGCGGTCGCGGGCTTGCTGCCGTTGGCCTGCATCTTGGCGTAGAACACCTCGATGTGCTCGGGCTTGAGCCTGTCAAGACGGTGGGCCCCCAAGCCGGGGATCAGGTGCTTCCGCACGGCGACGCCGTACCCGACCATCGTGTTGTCGTTGACGGCGAGGGGCGCAACGTTCTCGATCCAGTGCGTCAGCCACGCCTTGACCGTCCACGCTTTGCCGGGCTTCCGCACGGTCTTGGCGTCGCGCTGCTTCTCCAACTCACGTACGGCGGCCGTTACCTCAGCGCGGGTCTTGCGTTCGACGTGACGGCGATCCGGGGTGCCGTCGTCGCGGATGCCGACGGTGACGCGGCCGTGCCACTTACCGTCTTTGCCCAGGTAGATCGAGCTACGGCCGTTGGGCTGTCGAGTGCGCTTCTGTTCTTCTGCCACGGGCAGACTCCTGTTTTCGGGTGTCGGGATGGAGACCGGGGCGGCGCGCTGTCCTGTCCGGGAGTGCCGTCGCCCCAGGCATCGTCAAGCGGCTCGTTGTGCGGTACGGAGACGGGTCGCGTACGCAGTCGGTGCGTCGACCGGAACCCGGCGGAGCCCGCCGACCATGACGGACTCCAGTTCGCCGGTGCGGATGAGGGCGAAGCAGGTAGTTCGGCCGATGCGCAGTCGGCGGGCGGCCTCTTCGACCTTGAGGAAAACGAGGGTCGGGTCGTCGTCGATGGGGGCGGCGGGGGTGGCGTGCTCGTCCAAAGCTCACTCCTGTGTGCTGGGTTCCTGAGCAGGTGCCGCCGCACAAACCGCAAAATCCGCAGAAACAGCGGAGACGTCCACTGACCTGGGGCGATGCGGTGCGCGGGTGGCGGCGGGGGGTGCCCCGCAGAAATCCGCGATATTCCGCAAAAATCAGCGGCATCCGGCGGGCGGCTCTGGCCGGTGGGGCGCGGCTCGGTTTTTTGCGGAATATCGCGGGATTGCGCGGCGGGGCCCCGCGGCGAGGTGGTGCGGGGCCCCGTCGCAGGTCAGCGGGGTGCTGGGGGTTATTGCGGATTTTGCGGTTTGTGCGGGCGGGGTCGCACGGTTGCGGCCCTAAGCTCCGGAGTCCCGCAGGGCGGGGTGCACCTGCATGCGGGGCGCCGGTGGGCGTCCGCGCTTACCGGTGCGCTCCGGCTGGTAGCTGCGTAGGTATCCGTGGTCTTCCAGTAGGGCGAGGGCCGGTTCGAGGTCGGCGACGGTGGGGACCTCGGAGCGGGACAGGACGGTGAAGACGTCTCGCCGGCTGACGTCCTGCCATCCGTTGTCCCGCAGCGCGTCCAGCACTGCGGGCCCGGCCGAGGACCGGGTCGGCGCCCATGACGTCGAACACGGCCAGGGCGTGGGCGGTGTAGTACTCCCCCAGTTCGATGGCCGCGCGCATGGTGGCTTCCGGGACCGGGTGCGCGTAGCCCTCTCCGAGGTGTTCGGCGAGGTGCAGCAGCGCGGCCATGCGTGCGGTGGCGCCGGCAAGTTTTCCGGCCCAGTTGGAGATGTGCCCCAGCGTGCCGTCACGTGCCTTGAGCTGGGGTTCGATGCGCTTCTGATAGGTGATCAGGGCCGCGTCGGCTTCCGGGCTGAGTTGGATGACGGCCGGGTCGGTCCACTCCGCGAGGGACAGGGTGAGGTCGATGACCCGGGCGGTGTAGGTGGCGGCCGTCGTCTCCGGAACGGTGGCGGTGATGATCTCGCGTTCACCGACCGTGGACACGGGGAGGGAGTACAGGAAGCGGGCCAGCAGTCCGCGTCCCTCGAACCCCTTCACCTTGCCGATGTCGCGCAGTACGTCCGGCTGTACGGCGAGGCCGATGGTGAGGGCGGGGGCGTCGATGTACTCGCGGCGGGTCTGCCGGTTCACCCTGAGCCGGTCCCCGGCATGGCCTTTCAGGAAGACTTCCATGTTGGGGGCCCCGGAGTAGCGGCCGGCGATGATGACCTCAGGCAGCATCTCAGGCAGCCACACAGGTTGTAGCACCACGACGTCAGAGCGACGACCCGGCTCAACCGCAGCTTGAGGCATGAGCAGTCCCAACGTGTGATGAGCAGAAGGCCGTGTGCGGCCTCATGAACAGGCTGGGTCCGTCTCAGTTTCCGTCTCGTTCATAGCCGCACACGGCCGTTCGCAGCCGTTCACCGCGCCTCATCGGATCCAACGTCCGTACGGGTCTGAACACTGACGAACGAGTCCGGATCGCCCCCTGGCCAGTCGGGACAAACCTGCAAAGCGAGTTACGTGGGTTCGATTCCCGCCACGGCCTCCAGCGCGATATGACGGCCGACCGCTTCCAGCGGTCGGCCGTCTTCGTGTGGCCGGTGGTTCAGAGGCCCGCGCAGGCCTTGTTGCGCAGGGTCTCCACCCAGCACCCCGTGGCCGTCCCCTCGCGCTTCTCGCGGTGGAGGAGCCAGAGGGTGAAGGCCAGGGTGGAGAGGTCGGCGTCGAGAGGGCTCAGGGTCGACTCGGGCTCGCTCCAGTTGAGGATCGCGCCGGTGGTGCCGTCGACGACGAGGCTGCTGCCCTCGACGAAATGGCCCAGGCGGATCAAGTGGGCGGCTCTGTCCGGGAGTCGGCCGCGGACGGATTCGCCGGAGCACTGGTTCGCCCCGTACTCGGCGAGCGTCGGCAGCGGGATGTCCGTGTCGAGCTGGAAGAAGCCGTGGTCCTCGGGCAGACCCATGTCCCGCAGGAAGCGGCGGGTCGGCTCGTGGGTGAGCGTGGCCGGGAAGTCGAAGTCCTCGAAGCGCCACACCCTGCTCTGGCCGAACTCCTCGTCGAGCAGTCGGGCGGGCAGGTCGAGCGCCAGTCCGGAGCGCGTGGCCGGTCCCCCGGTCAGCACCGCCAGGTCGTTCAGATCGTTCAGGTCGCTCAGATTGTTCAGGTCGTGCAGATCGTTCAGGTCGTTCAGGTCCGTCAGGCCCATTGTCCCCATCGTCATTGTGCTCATGGCTCCCCCCGGCACATGGTTCGCAGTGTGCGTCCCCCCGTGGGCGATCACGCGCCGCCGAGCGGTCGTCGTCCCCACTGTCGAGAACCATACGCCGCCCCACTGACAACGCCGGACGTACACGCGAACACGCACCTCAGGGGCTGTGCCGGGGCCGCCCCCGGGCCCCTAGGCCCCGGTCACCACCGCGGCCTGCGGCCGGATCGGCAGACGGTTCACGGGGCGTCCGGTGGCCGCCCGGACCGCCGCCGCGATGGCCGCCGGGGACGTGACCACCGGCACCGCGCTGGCCGCCTTCGCGCCGAAGGGGGCCACCACGTCCCGTTCCTCCACCAGCTTGACGATCTGGATGTCGGGGGCGTCCAGGGCGGTGGGCAGGGCGTAGCCGGTGAGGTCGGGGTGGCGGATGAGGCCCCGGGGGGTGCGGAGGTTCTCCGTGAGGGCCACGCCCACCCCCTGGGTGACGCCGGCCTCGATGCGCGCGGCGAGCTGCGCCGGGTGGAGGATCCGGCCGACGTCCTGGGCGACGGCCAGCTCCACGACCCGTACGGACCCGAGTTCGATGTCGACGTCCACGACCGCGCGGATCGCGCAGAACGCCAGGCCCACGAACGCGTCGCCCTGGCCGGCCTCGTCCAGCGGCTCGGTGGGGTGCGGGCGGCACTGGGCGGTGGCCCAGAGTTCCTTGCCGTCCATCGCCTCCGCGACCGTGGTCGACAGGACCCCGTCGTACGACGTGATCTTGCCGTCGGTGATCTGCAGCAGTTCCGTGGACATGCCGAACTTGTGGGCCAGGGGCTGGAGGAGCTGGGTGCGGACCATCTTGGCCGCGCGTTCCACCGCGCCGCCCGAGACCCAGGTGTGACGGCCCCGGCAGCTCGGGCCGGCCGGGGGCTGGTCGGTGTCGACCTGGGCGATGTGGACCTCGTCGATGCCCAGGGTCTCCTGGACGATCTGCCGGGCGAGGGTGGAGAAGCCCTGGCCGGTGTCGACGGCCGCGCACAGGACCGTCGCGATGCCGTCGTGGACCTTCACGGTGGCCGTGGAGACCTCGTCCGCGCCCTCGGCGCCGAGCATGTGGACCATGCCGAGGCCGTAGCCGACCCCTCGGCGTACGGCACCCGGCTCGCCCGCGCCCTCGGGGCCACCGGGCAGCAGCCACTCGTCCTCGGGGGTGTCCTTGGGCAGCGCCGGGAGCGGGAACTCCTGGACGGCCTGGAGGAGTTCGGCGACCGGGGCCGGGCAGGTCACGGACTGGCCCGTCGGCAGCACGTCGCCGGTGGACATCACGTTGCGCATGCGCAGTTCCGCCGGGTCGATGCCCAGCTTCCTGGCGAGCTTGTCCATCTGGGCCTCGTACGCGGCGCAGACCTGCATCGCGCCCTCGCCGCGCACATGGCCGGAGGGCGGGTTGTTGGTGCGGACCGCCCAGCCCTCGATGAAGGCGTTGGGGATGACGTAGGGGCCGCAGGCGAACGAGACGGCGGCGGCCAGCGCCTCCGAGGAGGTGTCGGCGTAGGCGCCCGCGTCGAGCAGGATCTGCGCCTCGACCTTGATCAGCTTGCCCTCGGCGTCCGCGTGGTGACGGTAGCGCAGGAGGGTGGGGTGCCGGTGGGCGTGGCCGAGGAAGGACTCCTCGCGGGTGGCAGTCAGCTTGACCGGGCAGCCCGTCTTCAGGGCGAGCAGGCCGAGCGGGAGCTGGAAGCCCTGGTCCTCACGGTCGGCGGTGGCGCCCGGGACACCGGTGACGACGATCTTCACGCGGTCGGGGGCCAGGCCGTAGCAGGCGGCGGCCGCGTCGCGGTCGGTGTGCGGGTCGGTGGAGGCCACGTACAGCTCGACGCCGCCGTCGGGGCGGGGCACGGCGAGGCCGGCCTCGGCGCCGACGGGGGCCGGGTCCGCGCGGCCGATGCGGTACTGGCCCTCGACGACGATCTCGCCGGACGCGTTCGGGTCGCCGTGGCGCAGCGGGATGTGGCGGATGAGGTTGCCGTCGGGGTGGAGGGGCTCGGCCTCGAAGGCCTGCTCCGGGTCGATCACCGGGTCGAGCACCTCGTACTCGACGATGACGGCGGCG
This sequence comes from Streptomyces bottropensis ATCC 25435, assembly GCF_000383595.1. Taxonomy (NCBI): domain Bacteria; kingdom Bacillati; phylum Actinomycetota; class Actinomycetes; order Kitasatosporales; family Streptomycetaceae; genus Streptomyces; species Streptomyces bottropensis. The sequence goes on from NZ_KB911581.1 coordinate 7,847,733, forward strand.
GCGGCCATCCGCGCGGTGTCCGGGTGGTCGGCTGCGACGGCCGCGATGGGCTCGCCGTGGTGGCGGACGACCTCGGAGGCGAACAGGGGCCGGTCGGCCTTGCCGCGGCCGTGCAGGGCGACGCCCGGCACGTCCTCGTGCGTGATGACGGCCCGCACGCCGGGCATCTCGCTCGCGTGGGACGTGTCGATGGACACGATCCGCGCGTGCGGGTGCGGCGAGCGGAGCACGGCGGCCCACAGCAGGCCCTCGGCCCACAGGTCGGCCGCGTACGGGAAGGTGCCCTCGGACTTGGCCCGGGAGTCGGCGGACGGCAGGGACACGCCCAGGCCGTGCGGCAACTGCTCGGGGGCGGCCGCGGTCTCGCCGGGGCCCATGGGCGCCGCGATGACGGTTTCGTTGCTCACGCCTGGCCTCCGTCCTGGCCGGCCGACCGGCCCTGACCGCCGTACGAGTCGTCCTGACCGCCGTACGAGTCGTCCTGGCCGCCGAAGGACTGTCCTTGGCCGCCGTAGGTGTCGTTCTGTCCGGCGAAGGACTGCCCCTGACCGCCGTACGTGTCGCCGTGCCCGGCGAAGGACTGGCCCTGACCGCCGTACGAGTCGTCCTGACCGCCGGCGAAGGACTGCCCCTGACCGCCGTAGGTGTCGCCCTGGCCGGCGAAGGGCTGGCCCTGGCCGCCGTACGAGTCGTCCGGGCCGGTGAACGACAGCCCCTGGCCGCCGTAGGACCGGTCGGGGTCCTGCGGTGCCGGTGGGGGTGCGCTCCGGGCGTCGTACGCCGCCGTGTTGACGCCGCCGGCACCGGGTCCCGCCTGGTGCGGGATGCGGGCCTCGTCGTGGTCGGCGGCCGCCTCGTTCTCGGCGGCGGAGTTCGCCTCGCGTCCGGCGACGACGTCGCGGACGGCGGCGAGGACGCCCCGGTAGCCGGAGCAGCGGCAGAGGTTGCCGCACAGGGCCTGGCGGGTCTCCAGGTCGGTGGGGGCGGGGTTGCCCTCCAGGAGGTCGTGCACGGTCATCGCCATGCCGGGCACGCAGAACCCGCACTGGACGGCACCGCACCGGGCGAGGGCCCGCTGCACGTCCGAGGGCTGTCCGTCGGCGGCGAGGCCCTCGACGGTGCGCACCTCGCTGCCCGCGGCGGTGACGGCGGGCACCAGGCAGGACGCCACGAGCCTGCCGTCGACCTGCACGTTGCAGGCGCCGCACTCGCCCTGCGAGCAGCCGTCCTTGGCGCCCGCGAGACCGAGCCGCTCGCGCAGCACGTAGAGCAGCGACTCGCCGATCCAGGCGTCGCTGACGGGCCGCTCGGTGCTGTTGACGCTCAGGACGTAGGAGGCGAGGGGGTGGTCGTCGTGCGGGGGCGGGGCCGGGGCGGGCTCGTCGGCCGACGGCTCCGCGTCCTCCGCGGTGTCGGCCGCGGGGGCCGTCTCCGCCGTCCCGGGCCGCTCGGGTCCACTCTCGGTCTCCGTGTCGGTCCCGACCGGCTCAGCGGGCTCCTGGGCGGCTTCCGGGGCCGACCCGGCGGTCTCGGGGGCCGCGTCGGCGTACGCCTCCCCAGGGGCCGTCGAGGGCTCCCCCGCGGCCTCGTGGGCCCCGTCCGCCGCGCTCTCCTCCGGCGTCCGGCCCTCCGCCACACGCTCCTCGGGGCGGCCCTCCTCGGGCAGGGCCGGGGGCGGCGCGGTCCACGCCGTGCCGATCTGCTCGGTGGCCCAGGGCGCGGCGGCGCCGCCGGGAAGCGTGGCGGGCGGATTGCCGCCCCACTGCTCGACGAGGGCCGAGGTACTGAACTCGCCGGATTCGTCCGGAAGATCACCTCCCGCGACCGGAATCGACCACTCGCCCGTCACATCGTGACCGGGAGCGGCGCCTTCCTGCGCGGCCGGCTCCTCGAACGTCCACTGCCCGGTCGAGGCGGGGTTGTACGTGAACCCGTCCTGCGTCGGGGGCTGCGGCTGCCCGGCGTTCGGGTCGTGCCACTCGGCACCCCCGGCCGGCATCGCCCAGGTACCCGGGACGGACGGGTCGGTCCCGGCGGTGTGGGCCGTGTCGATGGAGTTCGACGCTATCTGCGGCGGGACGTAGCCGTGCCCGGGAGCGGCCAGCGGACTGTCGGCGGCGAGCAGCGCGTCGATGCCCCCCTCGGGAAGCTGGACGAACGTCGTGGCGCCGTCGTCGTAGTCGCCCTGCGGCAGCCGCTCCCAGCCGCCCTGGCCCCCCTGCTGCGGGGTGCCTTCTCCGTGCTGGTCGTCGGTCACGACAGTGCCCTCCCCAGTGCTCGTCGGGCCAGCGCGGCGACGGTGCGCCGCAGATGCAGTACGGCGGGCGGAAGTGGTGCCACGGTGCCGTCGACCTCGGGGGCCGGGTCGGGGATGCAGGCGGCGGCGACGTACTCGCCGAAGGCCTGCAGCGCCTCGGGGACGAGGGTGCGCTCGCCGTCCCAGTCGATCAGCTGGCCGACCCAGGTCTCGGCGTCCAGGGGTCGCAGCGGCATCGGCGCTATGGCCCCGACGGCACACCGCACCCCGCGCCGGGCGGGGTCGAGGACGAGGGCGACGGAGGCGACCGCGCGGCCGGGGCCGGTGCGGCCGGTGGCCTTCAGGAAGACCTGGGGCGCGTGCAGCAGCGGAACGCGCACGAAGCCGATGAGTTCGCCGGGGCGCAGCATCTCCATGCCGGCCAGCAGATGCGAGACGGGCATCTCACGGCGGGCCCCGCCCGGGCCCGCGATGATCAGCGTGGCCTCCAGGGCGGCCAGCACGGGCAGCGCGTCCCCGGTGGGGGCGGCCGTCGCGATGTTGCCGCCGAGGGTGCCGGCGTTGCGGATCTGCGGGGGTCCGGCGGCGCGCGCGGCGGCGGCGAGCGCCGGAATGAGCGCCGCGAAGTCCGGGCGCCCCATCCGGGCGTGCGTCAGTCCGGCACCCAGCAGGGCGTGTCCGTCCTGGTACTGCCAGCCGCGGATCTCGCTGATTTTGCCGAGCCCGACCAGTGCGGCGGGCCTGAGTTGTCCGGAGTTGACCGCGGCCATGAGGTCCGTGCCGCCCGCCACCGGAACCGCCCAGGGCATGGCGGCGAGAGCCGCCACGGCCTCGTCGAGCGAGCCGGGCAGGGTCACGGCCTGCGCCGCCTGCGGTGCGTGCGTGGTCAAACCGGCTGCCCCTTCCCGCTGCCCCACCTGGTCCGCCTGTGTTGCCGTACGGTACGTGCTGACAGGGCGGACGTGGCAACTCTGGCACATTCTCGCGAGGTCCGAACGCGGGGGTCCGTCACGAGGCATTCACCCACCTCACCCGAGAGATGGTCCGTTTTGGTACGGCGTCACCCATAGGCGCGTATTGCCACTTACGTTGCCCCTCGGGCCCCTTGTGTCCCTTGTTCCTCCCGGCGGCCACCGTCGCAGGGCGCGCGCTCCCGGTCACACCGTTCGCGGTCGTCTCACACGTTCGGGGGCGTTCCCTCGATCGGACGTCCGAGCACGCCGGGCCGCCGCTGCCACGGACGCGGGCCCGAAGGCGGCCGATAACCGACCCCCAGGGCGTCAAGTCGCCGGTAGTGCGCCGTCATCCGGCGCTCGAAGTCGGCGAAGTCGCGCTCGGCGGGGGCCGGCAGCCGGCTCCAGGCCACCTCGGCGAAAGCGGCCAGGCGCGGGAACGTCTGATAGTCCACGCGAGCGGGGTCCTCCATCACCTCGGTCCACACGTTGGCCTGGGTGCCGAGCACATGCCGGGCCTCGTCGGGCGTCAACTCCCGGGGCACCGGCTCGAACCGGAAGACGTCCTCCAGGGTGCGCACGAAGCCGATGGGCACCGGCTCGTCGGGGCCGCCGTCCTGACGGTGGTCCAGATACACCTGCTGCTCGGGGCACATCACCACGTCGTGGCCGGCGCGGGCCGCCGCGACGCCGCCCGCGTACCCCCGCCAGGACGACACGGCCGCCCCCGGCGCGAGGCCGCCCTCCAGGATCTCGTCCCATCCGATCAGGCGACGCCCGCGCGCGGTCAGCCAGTTGTCGAAGTGCCGGACGAACCAGGACTGCAACGCGTCCTCGTCGGCGAGTCCCAGCTCCCGGATGCGGGCCTGCGCGGTGGCCGACTCGCGCCACTGGTCCTTGGCGCACTCGTCGCCGCCGATGTGCACGAAGGGCGAGGGGAACACCTCCAGGACCTCCTCGAACACCCCCTCGTAGAAGCGCAGGGTGGTGTCGGTGGGGGCGAGTACGTTCTTGCTGATGCCCCAGGTGTCCCAGACGGCGAGGGAGGCCGTGTCGACGACGTCGGTGTTGCCGAGTTCGGGATACGCGGCGATGGCGGCCTGGCTGTGTCCCGGGACGTCGATCTCGGGGACCACGGTGATGTGCCGGGCGGCCGCGTGGGCGACGATCTCGCGGAGGTCGTCCTTCGTGTAGTGACCGCCGTGCGGTTTCTCCTCCCACAGGGGTGACGCGCGATGGCCGATTCTGGTGCGCGTCCGCCAGGAGCCGACCTCCGTCAGCCTCGGATACCGCTCGATCTCGATCCGCCAGCCCTGGTCGTCCGTCAGGTGCAGGTGCAGGACGTTGAGTTTGTGCGCCGCCATCAGGTCCAGGTAGCGCAGGACCTGGTCCTTGGGGAGGAAGTGACGGGCGACGTCGAGCATGAGGCCGCGCCAGGCGAAGCGGGGGGCGTCCGTGATCGTCTGCTGCGGGACTCCGTAGGCGGCCCCGGGGCGTACGGGAGCGCGCCGGAACGCCTCGGGCCCGAGGAGCTGACGCAGGGTCTGGGCACCCCAGAAGACGCCGGCCGGGCCGCCACCGCGGATCTCGACGCCCCGGTCGGGGACGGCCCGCAGCCGGTACGCCTCCGGCTCCAGGCTGTCGTCGAGGTACAGGCGCACGCCGCCCCGGGCGTCCTCGGGGCCGGGCGGCAGCCAGAGCCCGAGGGCGGCGCCGAGGGTCGAGCGCAGCCAGTGGGCCGTGCTCCGCGTCCCCGGTGCCGCCCACAGGGTGGTGTTCCCGTCGAGCGGTACGCCACCGGGCAGGGGGCCCTCGACGGTGAGGGGTGCCGGAATCAGGTCCGTCGCCCTCATGTCCGTCGCTCCCACATCCGTCGCCGTCGCGTTCCTCGTCGTCACGTCCGTCGTCATCACGTCAGTCCTTGACCGCGCCGCCCAGTCCGGAGACCAGCCGTCGCTGTACGAGTACGAAGAAGACCAGCACCGGGACGGTCATCACCGTGGACGCCGCCATCACGCCTCCCCAGTCCGGGTCCTCGGGTTTGTAGAACACCAGCAGGGCCATCGGCAGGGTCGACCGGGACGTGTCGCTGATGATGAACGACTTGGCGAACAGGAAGTCGTTCCAGGCCGAGATGAAGGAGAAGACGCTGGTGGCCACCAGCCCCGGGAAGACGAGCGGGAAAAGGATCTGCCAGAGGAATCGGGAACGGCTCGCCCCGTCGAGCTGCGCGGCCTCCTCCAGCGCCTCGGGGACGGCCTTCACGAAGCCGCGCAGCATCCAGATCGCGAACGGCAGCGAGAACGCGATGTGGGGCAGGATCAGCGCGCCCAGGGTGTTGAGTTGGCCGAGGTCCCGCATCTGGAAGAAGAGCGGGATGGTGAGTGCCTCGACGGGCACCATCTGGGCCACCAGGAACATGACGAGCAGGGTGGTCCGGAATCGGAAGCGGAATCGGGTCACCGCCGTCGCCGCGAGAAAGGCGATCAGCGCGGAGACGACCACCACCGTGCAGGCGACGACAAGGCTGTTGACGAAGTAGCGGCCGAATTCCTGCTGCCCGAAGATACGGCGGAAGGAATCAAGGGTCGGCGCGAGGGTCCAGGGCCGGGGTTCGGCCGACTCGATCTCCCCCGTCGGCTTGACCGCGCTCAGCACCATCCAGTACAGCGGAAACGCCACCACGACCGCGATGACCAGGGCCGATGCCTCGGCGGCGAACCGCCAGGGGCGTCGTGGGAATGCCCGTGAATTCACAGCTCCTCCCCCTGTCGGCGCAGCAGTCGCAAATAGACCAGGGTGACCGCGAGCAGAATCACCAGCATCACCACGCCGATCGCCGAACCGAGGCTGTACTGGGAGGACGCGAAGGCCTTCTGGTAGGCGTACACGTTCAGGACGAGGTTCTGCCCGGCGATACCGCCGCCGCCCGTCATCACATAGATCTGGGTGAAGACCTTGAAGTCCCAGATGATCGACTGAATGGTGACGACGACGAGGATCGGCCGGAGCATCGGTGCGAGGACCGACCGCCAGATCCGCCACTGCGAGGCGCCGTCCAGGGCCGCGGCCTCCAGCACCTCGGAGGGTACGGAGCGGATGCCGGCGTAGACGGTCACCATCACGAACGGGAAAGAGCACCACACCACTTCGAGCAGGACGAGGAGAAAGGCGCTGTAACGCCCGTAGGTCCAGGAGTGGTCGCCCAGCCCCAGGACGCGGTTGACCGGGCCGAAGTCGGGGTCGAACAGCAGCAGCCACACCGTGGAGCCGGTGATCGCGGGCGTCGCCCACGCCCCGAGCGCCGCCAGCATCAGCGCCAGGCGTGGCAGGGCCCGTACTCGTGTCAGCAGGACGGCGAGCGCGCACCCCACGGCGAGCGTGGACACCACGCAGGCCGCCGCGAAGACGACCGTGGACAGGAGCACCCGCCAGAACTCGGCGTCCGCGAACAGGCGCTCGTAGTTCCCCAGTCCCTGGAAGGAGGTCGGTTCACCGCCGCTGACCTGGGCCTGGGTGTACTCCAGCAGCGAGATGAGGCCGAGCTGGTAGACGGGGTAGACGAGAAGGGAGCCGAGGACGACGAGCGCGGGGGCGAGGTAGAGCCAGGGGGTCACTTCACGCCTGCGGGGCGGACGGGCCGCGGCTCGGATGAGCGCGACCCGTCCGGCGGTCTTGTCGACCGTGTCGTGCACCGCCACCGGGTCAGCCGACCGTGCCGAACACGTCGTTCATCTGCTTCGCCGCGTCCGTCGACGCCTCGGCCACGTCCTTCTTGCCGCTGACGACCTCCTGGAACATCGTCGGCAGCACCAGCGAGGCGTCGATCTGCGCCCAGGCCGGGGAGGCGGGCACGAACTTCGTGCCGGAGGAGAGCGTCTTGACGAAGGGCTCGATGAACGGCTCCTTCTCGGCCGCCGCGGCCCGTGCGTCGGTGTACGTCGGCAGGAAGCCCATCGCGTCGAAGAGTTCGCCCTGGGTCTTCTTGGACGCCAGCCGCTTCATCAGGTCGACGGCGAGGGTGCGGTGCGTGGTGCTCTTCAGGACGCCGACGTTGTTGCCGCCCGCGAACGCCGGTGCCACCGAGTCGTGCTTCACCCCCGGAAGCGGTACGACCGCGTACTTGCCCTTGACCTTGCCGGCCTCCACGGCCGCGTGACTGAAGTCACCGCCGATCGCCATGCCCGCCTTGCCGGCCGCGAACGCGGTGACCGTGTCGTTGCCGCCCATGCCCGCACACTTGGCGGCCGGGCAGTTGTCGTCACCGAAGAGGGAGGTGTAGGCCTCGATGCCCTTGCGGGCGGCCGGGCTGTCGATCGTGGACGCGTACGAGCCGCCCTTGCCCTCGGCTATCTCGCCGCCGTGGGCCCAGACGAAGGGCATCGCGCCATAGGTGTAGGCACCGCCGACGACGATCCCGTACAGATCGGGCTCGGCGGCGCGGATGCGCTTGGCGGTGGTGGCCAGCTCGGCCAGGGACTTCGGGGCCTGCAGGTTCAGGCGCTCGAAGACGTCGGTGCGGTAGTAGAGCGCGCGGACGCCCACGAAGAAGGGCGCCCCGTAGATCTTGCCGTCGACCGTCACGGAGGTTCTGGCTGTGGGGTCGGAGTCCTTGGCGTCGGACCAGTCGTTGAACTCCCGGGTGATGTCGGCGAGTCCGCCGTCCTTCACATAGCCGGCCGTGTCGGTGTTGCCGTACTCGATGAGGTCCGGGGCGCTCTTGGGGTCGTTGAAGGCGGCCTTGATGCGCTGGGCGCGGGTCTCGACGGGGATGTACTCGACCTTCACCTTCGCGCCGTCGTGCGCCTGCTCGAAGGCGGTGACCACGTTGTCGACGACCTTCTGCTTCGGCGCGTTGCTCACCTCCTGGAAGAGCCAGACCCGCAGGGTGCCCGTCTTCTCGTCCTCCCCGGAGGAGGAGTTGTCGGAGGTCTGGGGGGCGCAGGCGGTGAGCCCGGCGAGGGCCACGGCCGCGAGGGGCACGACGAAGCGGGCGGCGAGCTTCATGAAGCTGTTCCTCCGGAGGGGGGAGCGGAGCGTTGCATTCTCTGCAACGGGCGTTCTGCTCTACACAACACACCGGAGGCTATGGAGTACATGAACATGACCACAAGAGGTCTCAACCACCTTGTGATCGGGGGAAGCGCTCTGCGCAACGGAGTTCAGGTCAAAGGGCGCGACAGAGCACGGATGCGCCCGTCTCGCGGGCGGGGGCGGGTGGTGTGTGGTTGCTCGCCCACCCGCGCCCGCCGACGAAGCAGACGCTCCCGAGCCGATCGCGCCCCGTGCTACTTCTTGCCGTCGCCCTGGTCGTCGCCGCCCGCGCCGAGGGACTCGAAGATCTCCTTGCACATGGGGCAGACGGGGTACTTCTTCGGGTCACGGCCGGGGACCCACACCTTGCCGCACAACGCCACGACGGGCGTGCCGTCGAGGGCGCTCGCCATGATCTTGTCCTTCTGGACGTAGTGGGCGAAGCGCTCGTGGTCGCCGTCGCCGTGCGACGTCTGCGGCGTCGGCTCGACGAGGGTCCCCGTACCAGTACCGCGCTCGGGCTCAAGAGTGCTCATGACGCAAGGGTACTGAAGCTCACGGGCATCAGTTGAGCGACGGGTCGTCCGGGTACGTGGCCACCATCGCGAGTTCGCTGCGCTGGCGGCGCAGGACCTCGCGCCACAGTCTCTCCGGGCAGGGCGAGGAGACGTCACCGGGTTCGGACTCGACGACGTACCAGGCCCCCTCCGCCAGCTCGTCCTCCAACTGGCCGGGCCCCCAGCCGGCGTACCCGGCGAAGATGCGCAGCGAGCCGAGCGCGGAGGCGAGCAGCTCCGGCGGGGCCTCCAGGTCGACGAGGCCGATCGCGCCGTGCACCCGCCGCCAGCCGAGCGGGGTCCGGTCCACGGAACCGCCACCGGGGATCACCCCGACCCCCAGCGCCGAGTCCAGCTGCACCGGGCCGCCCTGGAAGACGACCCCCGGTTCGCCGGCGAGTTCCGCCCAGTCCACCAGGATGTCGCCGACGCCCACCGGGGTCGGCCGGTTGAGGACCACGCCGAGCGAGCCCTTCTCGTCGTGGTCGAGGAGGAGCACGACAGCGCGGTCGAAGTTCGGGTCCGCCAGGGCGGGCGTGGCCACGAGCAGCCGCCCTGTGAGCGAGGACACCTCGGTCATGCCAGACATGATCCCGCATCCTGCCCCCGCGCGGGGAGCCAATGCCGACAGCGGTGTGCGCGCAGCTCACCGTGGGGGGAGGCGCGGCGGGGCGCACGGCGGCGGCGGTGACCCCGTGTGGCCGGTGATGAACGGTTCGTGTTGTGGCCAATCCATGACGTGGCTGAGAAGTCCCTGGGCTTCCGGAAGGGGGGTGGGCGGCGATTACGCTAGCTCTCCGGCCCACGCCGCGCCGGCCCCGCACCACGGGTCCACCGGCCGTCCGTCCACGCCGGAAAGCCTCTGCCCAACTCCACGGAACGCGAGATCCATGACCGTCAACGGCTCTGACGACGTACTGCTTGTACACGGCGGCACCCCGCTCAGTGGCGAGATCCGTGTCCGCGGTGCGAAGAACCTCGTACCCAAGGCCATGGTCGCCGCGCTGCTCGGCAGCGGTCCGAGCCGGCTGCGCAACGTGCCCGACATCCGCGACGTCCGGGTCGTGCGCGGGCTGCTGCAGCTGCATGGCGTAACGGTCCGCCCGGGTGACGAGCCGGGCGAGCTGGTGATGGACCCGACGAACGTGGAGAGCGCGAACGTCGCCGACATCGACGCCCACGCGGGCTCGTCGCGCATCCCGATCCTGTTCTGCGGCCCGCTGCTGCACCGGCTCGGCCACGCCTTCATCCCCGGCCTCGGCGGCTGCGACATCGGCGGCCGGCCGATCGACTTCCACTTCGAGGTGCTGCGGCAGTTCGGCGCGAAGATCGAGAAGCGCGAGGACGGCCAGTACCTGGAGGCGCCTCGGCGGCTGCGCGGTACGAAGATCCAGCTGCCGTACCCGTCGGTGGGCGCGACCGAGCAGGTGCTGCTCACCGCCGTCCTCGCGGAGGGCGTGACGGAACTCGCGAACGCGGCGATCGAGCCGGAGATCGAGGACCTCATCTGCGTCCTGCAGAAGATGGGCGCCATCATCGCGATGGACACCGACCGCACGATCCGCATCACCGGTGTGGACTCGCTCGGCGGCTACAACCACAAGGCGCTCCCGGACCGCCTGGAGGCCGCCTCCTGGGCGTCCGCCGCGCTGGCGACCGAAGGCGACATCTACATCCGGGGCGCCCAGCAGCGCTCGATGATGACGTTCCTGAACACCTACCGCAAGGTGGGCGGTGCCTTCGAGATCGACGACGAGGGCATCCGCTTCTGGCACCCGGGCGGCCTGCTGAAGTCGATCGCGCTGGAGACGGACGTCCACCCCGGCTTCCAGACCGACTGGCAGCAGCCCCTGGTCGTCGCCCTGACGCAGGCAACCGGCCTCTCGATCGTCCACGAGACGGTCTACGAGTCCCGCCTCGGCTTCACGTCCGCGCTGAACCAGATGGGCGCGCACATCCAGCTGTACCGCGAGTGCCTCGGCGGCTCGAACTGCCGCTTCGGCCAGCGCAACTTCCTGCACTCGGCGGTCGTCTCCGGTCCCACCCGGCTCCAGGGCGCCGACCTGGTGATCCCCGACCTCCGCGGCGGCTTCTCGTACCTCATCGCGGCGCTGGCGGCCCAGGGCACCTCCCGGGTCCACGGCATCGATCTGATCAACCGGGGCTACGAGAACTTCATGGAGAAGCTCATGGAACTCGGGGCCAAGGTCGAGCTGCCGGGCAAGGCTCTCGGCTGAGCCGCGCCCCTGAGAAGCAAGGGGCGCAGCCCCTGCTTCTCAGGGGGGCGGGGAACTGCGCGACCGGCCACGACGTACCCGCAGCCGTACGCCCACGCAGATGGGGGCGGCACCTGGAAGACCAGGTGCCGCCCCCATCAGGCGTTCCACACCATCCCTCGCGGGACGGACGGCAAGGTTACTTGCCCTTCGCCGCTTCCTTGAGCTTGCTGCCCGCGGAGACCTTCACGCTGTAGCCGGCCGGGATCTGGATCGGGTCGCCGGTCTGCGGGTTACGAGCGGTGCGAGCGGCACGGTGGGTGCGCTCGAAGGTCAGGAAGCCGGGGATGGTGACCTTCTCGTCGCCCTTGGCGACGATGTCGCCGACGACCTCGGCGAACGCGGCCAGCACGGCGTCGGCGTCCTTACGGGTCACCTCGGCGCGGTCGGCCAGGGCGGCCACCAGCTCACTGCGGTTCATGTTGTTACTCCCGTGTTCTTCTTGCCGTTGAGGCGGACCCGGGTCCGTCGTCAGACCCTCGCGCCCAGAAACGCATCCTGCACTCACCTGCGGCGGGAAAGCCAATCCAGCACCCCTGGGAGTCACACGAATACCCCTGGGAGTCACATGCACACCCCTGGGAGTCGTGGCAGGCCTGAGCTTGGCCGCCACACTAAAGGGCGGCACAAGCGCTCCGGCCCCGCGACGCGCCGACGGCGCGGGGCGTGGCAACCGTCACAGCGACGGGCAGCGACGGGTTCAGGCGGACGCCGCCGCCTTCGCGGCCTCGCGCACCGCCCCGGCGACCGCGCCCGCGACCTTGTCGTTGAAGACGCTCGGGATGATGTAGTTCGCGTTCAGCTCGTCCTCGGTGACGACGTTCGCGAGAGCGGTCGCCGCGGCGAGCATCATCTCGGTGTTGACGGTGCGGGACTGGGCGTCGAGGAGACCGCGGAAGACACCCGGGAAGACCAGCACGTTGTTGATCTGGTTCGGGAAGTCGGAGCGGCCGGTGGCCACGACGGCCGCCGTCTGGCGGGCGACCGCGGGGTCGACCTCGGGGTCCGGGTTCGCGAGCGCGAACACAATCGCGTCGTCGGCCATGGCGGCCACGTCGTCGCCGTCGAGGACGTTCGGGGCCGAGACACCGATGAACACGTCGGCGCCGCGCACGGCCTCCTTGAGCGTGCCCGTGAGGCCCTCGGGGTTGGTGTTGTCGGCGATCCAGCGCAGCGGGGAGTCCGCGGCGGCGTCGACCAGGTCGGCGCGGTCGCAGTGCACGACACCGTGGATGTCGGCCACGACGGCGTTCTTCACGCCGGCGGCGATGAGCAGCTTGAGGATGGCCGTACCGGCCGCGCCGGCGCCCGACATGACGACGCGGATGTCCCCGATCCCCTTGCCCGCGACGCGAAGTGCGTTGGTGAGGGCGGCGAGGACGACGATCGCCGTGCCGTGCTGGTCGTCGTGGAAGACGGGGATGTCGAGGGCCTCGCGCAGCCGGGCCTCGATCTCGAAGCAGCGGGGCGCGGAGATGTCCTCCAGGTTGATGCCCGCGAAGCCCGGGGCGATGGCCTTGACGATCTCGACGATGGCGTCGGTGTCCTGGGTGTCCAGGCAGATCGGCCACGCGTCGATGCCGGCGAACCGCTTGAAGAGGGCCGCCTTGCCCTCCATGACCGGCAGGGCGGCCATGGGGCCGATGTTGCCGAGGCCGAGCACGGCGGAGCCGTCCGTCACGACCGCAACGGAGTTGCGCTTGATGGTGAGACGGCGGGCGTCCTCGGGGTTCTCGGCGATCGCCATGCAGACGCGGGCCACGCCCGGCGTGTAGATCATCGAGAGGTCGTCACGGTTGCGGATGGGGTGCTTCGACGCCATCTCGATCTTGCCGCCGAGGTGCATCAGGAACGTACGGTCGGAGACCTTGCCGAGCGTCACACCCTCGATGTGGCGCAGCTGCTCGACGATCTCGTCGGCGTGCGCCGTGGAGGTCGCGGCGATGGTGACGTCGATGCGGAGCTTCTCGTGGCCGGACGCGGTCACGTCGAGGCCGGTCACCGAGCCTCCGTGGGACTCGACGGCTCCGGTGAGCTGGGAGACCGCGGTTCCGCTCGCGGGCACCTCCAGCCGGACCGTCATCGAGTAGGAGACGCTGGGCGCCGTTGCCATGGCCGACTTCCTCTGCTTTCGCGTACTTCTGCTACTGCGTTTGCTGCGTTTTGCCGTCCGATCGTCGCACCTACCGCCGGGTAGGCGTTAGCCGTCCGGGGTTGAGAACGTTTTGTTCTCAACAAGAAGAGGTCCACGTCACATTCGACGTGGACCTCTTCGTACGTTCAGTGGCACCGACCCGCCATGCTCGCCTCGCGGCAAGTGGTCGCTCGTAGCGACGAAGGTTGGGCCCGGGGGCTTGGATCGGGCCGGTGCCATCTCCAAGGCTAACAGGCGCCTCGGAGTTCGGGGAGTTGCCGATGCGCCGACGGGTGCGGGTGGTGGGACATCAGTCCCGGAGGAGGTCCGGGACTCCGTTCGCGTCGGGGTCGTCCCGCTCCGCCGACACGACCGTCAGCTGTTGGGTCGCCCGGGTGAGCGCCACGTACAGCACCCGTAGCCCCGCCGGGGACTCGTCGGCGATCTCCGCCGGGGAGACGACCACGGTGGCGTCGTACTCCAGCCCCTTCGCCTCCAGGCTGCCGAGGGCGACGACGCGGTCGCCGAGGCCGGCCAGCCAGCGGGCGGCCTCGTCGCGGCGGTTCATGGCGACGACGACGCCGACCGTGCCGTCGACGAGGTCCAGCAGGCGCGCGGCCTCCGCGCGGACCGTGCGGGCCAGGGTCTCGCGGGCGGCCGTGACGAAGCGCGGCTGGACGCCGGTGGAGCGGACCGCCGAGGGGGACTCGGAGCCCGGCATCGCCAGCGCGAGCACCTTGGCCGCCAGTTCGGCGATCTCGGCCGGGTTGCGGTAGTTGACGGTGAGGGTGAACCGGCGGCGCGGGCGGCTGCCCAGAGCCTCGTCGCGGGCCTCGGCCGCCTCGTCCGGGTCGGACCAGGAGGACTGGGCGGGGTCCCCCACGACCGTCCAGGTGGCGTGTCGGCCGCGGCGGCCCACCATGCGCCACTGCATCGGGGTGAGGTCCTGCGCCTCGTCGACGATGACGTGCGCGTACTCGGTGCGCTCCTGAGCCAGCCGCTCGGCCCGCTCCCGCTGGGTCTCCTCGCGGACGGGCATCAGCTCCTCCAGACCCGTGAGCTGGTCCAGGGGGTCGAGGTCGCGCTTCTTCCTGGGGCGGGCCGGGGTACCGAGGACGGCCTGGAGTTCGTCCAGCACGGCGACGTCGTGGACCGAGAGGCCCTCCCGTTTCAGGGAGCGGGCGACCCGGCGGACCTCGCTCGGATTCAGGATGCGCCGGGCCCAGCGGCCGAGGCGGCGCTCGTCGGACATGGCCGCCAGCACGCCGCGCGGGGTCAGCTCGGGCCACCAGGCGTCGAGGAAGGCGATGAAGTCGTCCTCGCTCGTGATGTCCTCGTCGAAGGAGGAGCGCAGCTCGGCGGCCAGCTCCGGGTCGCTGTGCCGGCCCGCCGCCCCCGACCGGGCCCACAGGGCGTCGAGGAGGAGCTTGCGGGCGCGGGGGCGCAGCAGGTTGACGGGGGCCGTGCCGCCGAGCGCGTTGTGGCGGACGCGGTCCAGTTCGGGGGCCTCCAGCTCGATGCGCCGGCCGAAGGCGACGACCCGCAGGCGGGTGGGCGCGTCACCCGACTCCAGGGCGCCCCGCGCGGCCTTCCGCAGCACCTTGAGCATGCGGTACGAGCCCTTGGCCCGGGCCACGGCCGGGGAGTCGTACAGCGTGGCCCCGACGCCGTCGACCAGGGAGCCGATCGCCCGGATGGCGACCTGGCCCTCCTCGCCGAGGGACGGCAGCACGCCCTCGGTGTAGGCGACCAGCAGCGGGGTCGGGGAGACGATCAGGATGCCGCCCGCGTACCGGCGCCGGTCCTGGTAGAGGAGGTACGCCGCCCGGTGCAGGGCGACGGCCGTCTTGCCCGTCCCGGGGCCGCCCTCGACATAGGTCACGGAGGCGGCGGGGGCGCGGATGACCAGGTCCTGTTCGGCCTGGATGGAGGCGACGATGTCGCGCATGGTGTGGCTGCGGGCCTGGCCGAGGGCGGCCATCAGGGCGCCGTCGCCGATGACGGCCAGCTCACCGCCGTCGAGGGAGGCCTTCAGCTCGGGGCGCATGAGGTCGTCCTCGACGCCGAGCACCTTGCGGCCCTTGGAGCGGATGACCCGGCGGCGGACGACCCGGCCGGGGTCGACCGGGGTCGAGCGGTAGAAGGGGGCGGCGGCCGGGGCCCGCCAGTCGATGACCAGCGGCGCGTACTCCGAGTCCAGGACCCCGATACGGCCGATGTGGAGGGTCTCGGCGATGTCGGCGGTGTTGTCGGGGCGGACGGCGCCCTCGGCCGGTTCGACGGCGGTGTACGCGCCGTCGGGGCCCTTCTTGCCGTCCTTGCCGAGCAGCAGGTCGATACGGCCGAACAGGAAGTCCTCGAACTCGTTGTTCAGCCGGTTCAGATGGATGCCGGCGCGGAAGACCTGGGCGTCCCGCTCGGCGAGTGCGCCGGGGGTGCCGACCTGGCCGCGCTGGGCCGCGTCGTTCATCAGGAACTCGGCCTCGTGGATCTTCTCCTCAAGGCGCCGGTACACCCGGTCCAGATGTTCCTGTTCGACGCCGATCTCCTTCTCACGTACCGAGTCGTGAGCGGAGTCGAGCGTTTCCTGCTGAACCTGAGCGGCCACCCGGGCCCCCTTCTGACGTGCTGGGCAGCCGTCCACCGTACGCGAAAAGGACCCCGTCAGGCTATGTGCCCGACCGGGGTCCCTTCACCACGTGTTCCGACGTGTCATGCCTTGACCGAGACGAGCTTCTTCCCGCTGAAGGTCAGAACCTCGAAGTGGTCGATCTGGTCCGGCGTGAAGGCGGCGCCACCATGAGTGTAGAGCGGCTGTTTGGCCTGCTCGGTCTTGGCGTCCTTGATGCCGTAGCCCCACTTCGGAACCGACCAGGAGGTGACCGTCTCGCGCTCGCCGTTCTTGCCGACGGCGATGAGCGAGCACTTCTCCGGGCCCTTGACGTTCTTCAGCTCCAGGACCGCGTGCGTGCCCCAGGCCTTGGGCTCCATGGCGATCGCGGCGCTGACCTGGGTGGCCGCGTCGGTGCCCGAGACCTTGTCCTTGTCGGCCATCTTGACGAAGGCCTCCTGGGCGGGGCCGGTGGCGGTCTGCTCCGTGCTCGAGTCGCCGCCGCCCGTCGTCGCGAAGACGGCCGTCGGGCCGCCGACGATCAGGGCGACGCCCGCCGCCAGCATGAAGAAGTTGCGCCGGCTCTTCTTCGCGCGGTGCTGGACGACCTCGCCGACCAGTCGGTCCGCGAGTCCGGTGGTCGGTTTCGCGGACAGGGACTCGCCGATCGCGGGTGTGCCCTGAGCGGCGGGCAGGTCCGCGAGCGCGGCCAGCATCGGTTCCATACCGGCCAGCTCGTCGAGCTGCTGGCCGCACCACTCGCACGTGGCGAGATGGATTTCGAACTGTGTGGCCTCGGCGTCGTCCAGTATCCCGAGGGCGTACGCGCCTACGGTCTCGTGGATGTTGTCGCCGGAACCCTGGGCTCCTTGCACAGATCCGGGCATTCCCGGTCCATACCCCCCGTAGATGTTGCTCATGCCGTCACCCCGCGCTCCTCTAGAGCCAGCTTCATCGACCGCAGGGCGTAGAACACCCGGGAGCGGACGGTGCCACTGGGGATGCCAAGCGTCTCGGCCGCCTCATTGACCGTACGCCCTTTGAAATAGGTCTCGACCAGGACTTCCCTGTGAGCAGGGGTCAGGTCGTCCAGCGCGTCCGACAGTGTCATCAGCCACAACGCCTTGTCGATCTCGTCCTCCGCGGGGATGACCTCCAGCGGCGACGGGTCGACCTCCTGCGGCCGGGCCTGCCGGCTGCGGTGGCCGTCGATGACGATGCGACGTGCGACCGTCACCAGCCAGGGGCGTACCGATCCGGTCGCTCGATTGAGCTGACCGGCGTTCTTCCAGGCCCGGATGAGAGTTTCCTGCACAACGTCCTCGGCGCGCTGGCGGTCGCCCGCGACCAGACGCAGCACGTACGCGAGCAAGGGTCCAGCGTGCTCGCGGTACAGCGCGCGCATCAGCTCCTCATCAGGCTCCGAGGGCTGCGATGCGCGATGTCGTGCCCTGTGCGGGCGTTCATCGGCCACAGCGGAATCCTTGCGCACGGCTACCTCCGGTGTCCGGGGGTTCCCCCAGTCGGTCGCTCACATCGGGATACGTAGGTAACCAGTTGTGTGTTCAGAGTTGAGCCACAACTTTCTCGATTAAACGCGGTGCGGGTGGGGCAGTTGGGGGACAAGTGGTCCCATATCCATGCTTAAACCGGCACGCACGGACGGGAATTGTGAAGACACCCGCGTCGCGATGTGAAAAACAGCACTGCTGCTTCTTTACGCCGACCTGATGTTTGCCCAACTGTCGGGAGGGGTAACGCGGCTGGGCATTTCTGCCCCGACTAGGCGCGGGCCAGGGCCGCTCGGCGGCGGTGGCGGGCCACGCGCTCGCGATTGCCGCAGATCTCGCTGGAGCACCAGCGGCGGCGCCGGCCGCGGGAGGTGTCGACGTACACGATGGGGCAGTTGTCGTCCGCGCAGCGGCGCAGGGCGGCGCGGGCCACCGGGTCGGTGAGCAGTTCCACGGTGTCGCGGGCGATCAGGGCGAGCAGGGCGGCGCGGTCGGGAGTGTGGTCCAGGGCGCGGGTGAGGGTGCCGTCGTCCGTGCGGACGGCCCGGGGGGCCGGGACGGGTGCGCACGCCAGGTCGTTGACCCTCGCCAGGGACAAATCGAAGGGGCGGGGGTCGGGAGCGGGGGCGGGGGCAGGGTCGGGATCGTCCCGGACCAACTGTCCGATGTGTCCGCGTAGTTCTCTGAAGTCCACCAGCCAGTGCGGGGTGATGTGGGTCAGGGGGGTGTCGTCGGGGACCAGGCGGGCGGCGGTGATCCAGGTGCGCAGGCCGTCCGGGGAGTCGAGTTGTTCCTCGGGGTGCGTGGTGGCGAGGAAGTCCAGGCAGAGGTGGCCGCAGTCGAAGCGGGGGGTTTGTTCCATGGGGCTGTCACCGCCGTGGGTTGCCGGCCGGCAGGGGTGCGCTGGGGAGGTGCGTACCCCTTACAGTGCCTGGGCTCACTCCGTGCGGGAAGCCTCCGGGGTGCGGGGGATTCCGGTCGCCCCCGCCGCCCTCACCCATCCCGCCATCCCGTCCCCAGGGGCGCGGGCCCCTTACGCGTCGTACTTCGTGTCCGCCGCCGGGTCCAGGGCCAGGCGGTAGCCGCGTTTGACCACCGTCTGGATGAGTTTGGGGGTGCCCAGGGCTGTGCGGAGGCGGGCCATGGCTGTTTCTACGGCGTGTTCGTCGCGGCCCGCGCCGGGGAGTGCCTTGAGGAGGTCCGAGCGGGGGACGACCCAGCCCGGCCTGCGGCACAGCGCCCGCAGCAGGGACATCCCGGCCGGGGGGACGGGACGGAGGTCGCCGTCGACGAGGACGGCGTGGCCGCGGATCTCCACACGGTGGCCGGCGATGGGCAGGGTGCGGGCGCGGCCGGGGAGTTCCTGGCACAGGAGCTGGACGAGGGGGCCGAGACGGAAGCGCTCGGGCTGGACCGTGTCCACGCCGTGGGCCTGGAGGGGCAGGGCCGTCACCGGACCCACGCAGGCGGGGAGGACGTCGTGGTTGAGAGCGTTGAGCAACTCCGGGAGCAGGCCCCGGTCTTCGGCGCGGGAGAGCAGGGACGCCGCCGCCGGGGCGCTGGTGAAGGTGAGGGCGTCGACGCCGCGGCCGATCGCCGAGTCGAGGAGGCGGTCCACGGGGGTGATGTCCTCGGGGGGCATCCAGCGGTAGACGGGGACGCCCACGACCTCGGCCCCGGCGGCACGCAGGGACTCCACGAAGCCGGGCAGCGGCTCGCCGTGCAGCTGGATGGCGAGACGGCGGCCCTCGACGCCCTGCTCCAGCAGCCGGTCGAGCACTTCGGCCATGGACTCGGAGGAGGGGGACCACTCCTCAGTGAGACCGGCGGCCCGGATCGCGCCCTTCACCTTCGGTCCGCGCGCCAGGACCTCGACTCCCCGCAGGCGGTCGAGGAGCGCCTCGCCGAGGCCCCAGCCGTCCGCCGCCTCGATCCAGCCGCGGAAGCCGATGGCGGTCGTCGCCACCACGATGTCGGGTGCCTGGTCGATCAGACCCTTGGTCGCGGCGAGCAGTTCGCTGTCGTCGGCGAGCGGCACGATGCGCAGGGCGGGCGCGTGCAGGACCGCGGCGCCGCGGCGCTGGAGGAGTGCTCCGAGTTCGTCGGCGCGGCGGGCGGCCGTGACCCCCACGGTGAAGCCCGCGAGCGGCCCGTGTTCCGGCTGCGCTGTTCGATCCACTCGATCCATCAGAACCGTCCTGTCTGGTCGATCGGCTCGATCTGATCGCTCGGGTCGCTGCTGTTCGTCGTACATGGCTCTCGTCCCGCAGTCGAATCGTTGCCCTCAGTACGGTGGCACGGGCTGGTGCGCCCCCATGCCGAACGAGCCTGTCAACGGCGCGTGACAGGCTCGGTTCGGGTTGATGTCGCTGGTGTTACGTCGCACGTGTCACGGCATGGGCGATGTCACACCTCGGCGTAGCTGAGCTGCGGCTTCGCCTCCGTCGTCGTCGCCTCCGCAGAGGTGTTCGAGGCCGGGCGGCGAAGGTATACGGCCCAGGTCACCAGGAAGCAGAGGCCGTAGAAGGCGAGGAAGGCGAGGAAGGCGCCGGTGCCGGAGCCCACGGAGAGGAAGGACTGGCGGAAGGCCAGGTTGATGCCGAGGCCGCCGAGGGCGCCCACCGCGCCGATGATGCCCATGGATGCGCCGGAGAGGCGACGTCCGTAGGCCGCGGCCTCCTCGCCCTGAAGCCCCTTGGCGAGGGCCTTGGCCTGGAAGATGCCCGGGATCATCTTGAAGGTGGAGCCGTTGCCGAGTCCGGTGAGGACGAACAGCACGATGAACGCGGTGGTGAACAGCGGCAGCGACTTCTGCATGGAGGCGATGACGATGATCCCGGTGGCGGCGGCCATGCCGACGTAGTTCCACAGGGTGATCTTGGCGCCGCCGTACTTGTCGGCGAGCGCGCCGCCGAGGGGCCGGATCAGCGAGCCGAGCAGGGGGCCGATGAAGGTGACGTAGGCGGACTCCAGGGGTGTACGGCCGAACTGGGTCTGCAGGACGAGGCCGAAGGCGAAGCTGTAGCCGATGAAGGAGCCGAAGGTGCCGATGTAGAGGAAGGACATGATCCAGGTGTGGGCCTCCTTCACGGAGTCCTTCGCGGCACCGGTGTCGTTCTTCACGGACGCGATGTTGTCCATGTAGACGGCGGCGAGGACCGCGGCGATGACGATGAAGGGGATGTAGATCCCGAGCAGCACGCGGGGACCGCCGGAGGCGCCGATGACGGCGAGGCCGATGAGCTGCACGACCGGGACACCGATGTTGCCGCCGCCCGCGTTGAGACCGAGCGCCCAGCCCTTCTTCCGCAGCGGGAAGAAGGCGTTGATGTTGGTCATGGAGGAGGCGAAGTTGCCGCCACCGATACCGGCGAGCATCGCGCAGACCAGGAACGTGTTGAACGAGGTCCCCGGCTCCATCACGACGAAGGCCGCGACGGTCGGGATGAGCAGCAGGCTCGCCGAGACGATCGTCCAGTTACGGCCGCCGAAGATCGCCACCGCGAAGGTGTACGGGATGCGGACGATGGCGCCGACCAGCGTGGCCATCGAGACGAGGAAGAACTTGTCGGCCGGGGTGAGCCCGTACTCGGGGCCCATGAACAGGACCATCACCGACCAGACGGTCCAGATGGAGAAACCGATGTGCTCCGAGAGCACCGAGAAAATGAGGTTGCGGCGGGCGACCTTCTCGCCGGTCTCGTTCCAGAAGGCCTCGTTCTCGGGATCCCAGTGCTCGATCCAGCGGCCTCCCCTGCTCGATGCGGGGGCAGTGCTCGGGGCTGTCATGACGCCTCCACGTTCTCCGGGCTCAGGTGTTGCGGTACGGGGATGAGGGGTGATGAGTCCCGAAGGTAGGGAGAGCGCGTTTCCTGTTCTGTGGCACCGGGTGACCGGAAGGGAACTTCGCTCTCACGGATGCGGGGACCGGCCGGTGAGGAATCGGTGAGCGGGGCGTCATACCCGGTGGTCATGCCGCCTCCGGCCAGGTCCTCACGCCAATGTACGGGCACCGGATGCCGTCGCTCAGCGTGGCGAGGACCACAGGCATCCGGACCGGGCACGCACGGAACCCGCCAACGGGACGATCGGCGCCGACGACCGGGCCGGGTCGGGTGCCGGTACAGCTGGGGCGGGTGCCGGTGCGGCTGGGGCGGGGTCAGGTGTCGGTGTGGCCGTCCGGGCCCGCCTCCAGAGCGGCCGGGGCGGCTGCCGTGCCGAGTCTGAGCTGTTCGGTGATCCGGACGAAGGCCGCCCGGAGGTGTTCCGGGATGCCGAGCGCGGTCGCCGCCTGCTCGGCGGAGAGCGTGGGGCCGCCGGGGGCCGTGTCGGTCCCGGGTGGCTCCGGCGCCTGCGGCAGGTCCTGCTCGGTGAGCTTGCCCGAGCGGATCAGGACGTCGCGGACCGGGATGCCGAGCGCGCGGGACAGGCCCCGCATCGTCTCCAGATCCGGCATGCTCCGGCGCTGCAGCAGCCGGGTGATGGCCGCCCGGTGCACCCCCGCGTCCTCGGCGAGCTTGGTCCTGCCGCCGCCGCGCGGGCTGTCGAGGTCGTACCCACGGGCCCGCATCACGCCTTCGATCCAGGCCGCGAACCCGTCGATGTGCTCGGCATCGCTCCTCATGTGTGAACGCTCCCCGTCTCTCCTTTCTCCTCAGTCGCCGCCGCCCGGCTCCGGGTTGCCGCCGGTCCGCCATGACCTCGGCTCTCGCTGCCCGGACGCCCGACGGGAGGTGGCCGCCCCGGAGTCGGAGCGGCCACGCGTCTCGGCGGGGACGACAGGCCCTCGCCCGTCGGGTGAACGGTCAGCCCGACGCCTCGCCCACATAGCTGAGCGTGTCCGTGCCGCCGGCCTCCCAGGTGATGACCACGTCGTCGCCGGAGCGGCGGATCGTGGCGAAGGTGACGTCGTCCTCGCTGGCGTCCTTCGAGGCCATGGGGGTGAGGGCCATGCGGAAGTTGTTGTCGTCGCGGTACTTGCCGACGCCGGTCATGATGCCCTTGCCGCCGACCATGTCGATGTAGGACAGCGGGTGCTGGCCCTTGGCCTCCCCGGCGGTCTGCTCGGCGCCGATCGTCAGGGTGCGGGCCTCGTCGTCCTGCCACTGGCCCTCCACGCCCTTGGCCGGCGCGGTGGTCGAACCCCCGTCGTCCAGGCCGCCGTCGGGCGTGTCGGTGGCCTCCTCCGTGGCCTCGTCGGTGGCCTCCTCCGTCTCGGCCGGGCTCTCGGACTCGGTGGCCACGGCCGACGCGCTCCGCCCGGGCCTGGCCGTGTCGGTGTCGTCCCCGTCGCTGGTGAGGAGGAAGATGCCGCCGCCGATCACCGCGAGCGCCGCCACGGCCGCCACGATGATCAGCGCGATCTTGCCGCCACCACCGGAGGGCGGGGGCGGCGGCGGGTAACCGCCGTACTGCGGGCCGTAGTTGGGTGCTCCAGGCGCCCCCGGCCCGCCCGGCGCGCCGTACGGCTGCTGTCCGCCGCCCCCGTACGGCTGCTGCGGAGCCGTCGCGTACGGGTTCGGCGGCTGGCCGGGGGCCTGGCCCGGGGACCCGTAGGGTCCCGGGTACGGCTGCTGCGGCGGCTGGGAGCCGTACCCGTCGTACGGCGGGCCGGGAGGCTGAGTCATCGGCGGGTGTCACTCCTTGAGTCGCTTCGGCGAGGCACGAAGTGCGCGGAACACCTGCCTCCAGCGAGCCCAACATCCACCACCCGCTCAGTCGCACGCAAGTGCGTATCCCGGTTGGTTACCGGGTCAATACATGACCGAGCACACGTAACCGGCCGCCCGGGTCAGGACCTGCCCCGGGCCCTCCCGGCATCCCCACGCCTCGGCCACAACCGCGGCCTGCGCCGGGCCGCCAGATCCTCCGCCCAGCCGAAGGCGACGACACAGGCGACGACCAGCAGCCAGGTGAGGGCCAGCACGGGCCAGACGCTCTCCAGCAGCCACGGGGCGTGTTGTTCGAGGAAGACCACGTCCCACAGCCGGTCCCACTGGGTCGCGGCGATCACGATGCAGGTGGTGTGCCAGAGATAGATCGTCACCGCGCGGGAGTTGAGGAAGCCGATCACCCCGTCCCAGCGGCGCAGCCGGGGCGGCCACTGCGACCACGACGGGCTCAGATGCAGCAGCAGCGCCACCGCGGCGACGGACCACAGGGACTGGGCGAACGGCATGTCGTCCAGGTCGTGGCCCTGGCCGTAGTCGTGGCGCAGGGCGTACCAGAGGCCGAAGAGGGCGACAGCCGGGGCCACGGACGGCACGACGTACCTCGGCAGGCGCTTGAGGATGCCCTCCTGGTGGGCCATGCCGAGGATCCAGCAGGCACCGAAGGTGGCGAAGTCCGTGAAGCCCGCGGCGAGCCGCTCGCCGGGGACGGCCAGCCAGCCCAGCTCGAACACCGCCGCCAGGGCGAGCGGCGCGAGGACCGTCACCACCGGCGTCTTGCGCAGCGCGCGCAGCAGCACCGGGGAGAGCACGACGTACCAGATGTAGGTGCGCACGTACCAGAGGGGTCCGGCCAGTTCCACGGCCCAGTCCGCGCCGATGAAGCCGTGCACCCCGGGCAGGCCGTCGGCGTACGGCGGCTCGCTGACCGGGAGGATCCAGAACGCGAGGTGGAACCACCACCAGAGGGGATGCCAGTACGGATCCGGCGCCCAGCCCTGGGCCACCATCCCCGTCACGCCGACGACGCCCAGCAGCCACACCGGGGGCAGCAGACGGCGCAGCCGGCCTCTGACGACACCCAGCGCCGGCCGCTTCAGCGAGCGCGCCATGAGGTTGCCGGCGAGCGCGAACATCACGCCCATGGAGGGGAAGACGAGCGGCAGCCAGCTCCAGCCGGCCAGGTGGTAGAGCACCACCCGGAAGATGGCCAGGGCCCGCAGCAGGTCGAAGTAGCGGTCCCGGCCGGAGACGGCCAAGGCGGCCGGGGTCTGCGGTGCGGAGTCCTGGGTGAGGGTGCTCATCCGACCGGCCTCCGCTCTCCCGACTGCTGCTGCGGCACGGCGGCCGCCTGTTCCTGCGGCGCGCCGGGCAGC
This sequence comes from Streptomyces bottropensis ATCC 25435, assembly GCF_000383595.1. Classification (NCBI taxonomy): domain Bacteria; kingdom Bacillati; phylum Actinomycetota; class Actinomycetes; order Kitasatosporales; family Streptomycetaceae; genus Streptomyces; species Streptomyces bottropensis. The sequence continues at coordinate 7,872,111 of NZ_KB911581.1, forward strand.
CCCACGGCCCCCGTCCGCCGCAGCTTCTGCCAGCGCAGCCGGCCGCCGGTCAGTGCCGTGATCCACGACTGCAGCAGGACGACGTACATGAGCTGGCGGTAGAGGATCTGCTGGAGCGGGAGCGAGATCAGATGGGTCATGCGCTCCTTGTCGAGATGGAACGCCAGCGCCGCGCACACCACCTGGACGGCCAGGACGCCCAGCCAGGCACCGACCGTCTTCTCGGTCGGCCCGAAGACCAGCCCGTAGAGCAGGAAGACGTCGATGAGCGGGGCCAGCAGCGGGGCCACGACCATGAACAGCGACACCAGCGGCAGGCCCACGCGCCCGAAGCGGCCCGAGGGGCCCCGGTCGAAGAACGAGCCCCGGTGCTTCCAGATCGCCTGCATCGTGCCGTACGACCAGCGGTAGCGCTGCGACCACAGCTGCTGGACGGATTCCGGGGCCTCGGTCCAGGCGCGCGCGTTCTCGGCGTAGACGACGTGCCAGCCGTCGCGGTGCATGGCCATGGTGATGTCGGTGTCCTCGGCGAGGGTGTCCTCGCTCATGCCGCCGACGCGTTCGAGGGCCTCGCGCCGGAACGCCCCCACCGCGCCGGGGATCGTCGGCATGCAGCGCAGGACGTCGTACATCCGGCGGTCGAGGTTGAAGCCCATCACGTACTCGATGTGCTGCCAGGCGCCGATCATGGTGTCGCGATTGCCCACCTTGGCGTTGCCGGCGACCGCGCCGACCCGGGGGTCGGCGAACGGCTGGACCAGCTCGCGGACGGTGGACGGTTCGAAGACCGTGTCGCCGTCCATCATGACGATGATCTCGTGGCGGGCGTTGGCGATGCCCCGGTTGAGGGCGGCCGGCTTGCCCGCGTTGAGCTGGCGTACGACACGGACGCCCGACAGGTCCTGGCCCAGCTCCTCCACGATGCGGGCCGTGCCGTCGCTGGAGCCGTCGTCGATGACGAGCACCTCGATGGGGTGGTCGCTCGCCACCAGCGAACGGACCGTCATCTCGATGCACTTGGCCTCGTTGTACGCCGGGACGAGCACCGACACCGGTTCCGTGACGGGCCCGTCCGTGCCCCAGACGAAGCCACGGCGCCTGACCTTGCGGGCGTGCGCGATCGACAGGATCAGCATCAGGCCGAAGCGGGCGAGGACGAGGACGCCGACGACCGCGAGGGCGACCACGAGGACGCTCGTCGTCTTCTCCGACACCTGCACCAGCGTCACCCACACCTTGCCCTTCACCAGGCCGAGGCCGGTGACCGGGGTGTGCGCGCTGGGCGCCTGGAGGGCACCGGTGAGGGTGTCGAACGTGTAGCCGTCGGCCTGGAGTTCGCCGATGTACCGGTCCAGCGCGGCGACGGTCTGCGAGCGGTCGCCGCCGGCGTCGTGCATCAGCACGATGTGCCCGTCACCGCGGCGCTCGGGCGTGGCCCGGCGGATGATCTCGTCGACGCCGGGGCGGGCCCAGTCCTGGCTGTCGGTGTCGCTGACGACGGTGATGTAGCCGCGGCTGCCGATGTACTCCGTGACCGGCCACGTCCGGTTGTCCATCCGGTCCGAGAACGAGGAGTACGGCGGCCGGAACAGGGAGGTACGGATGCCCGCCGCGCCCGCGAGCGCGAGCTGGTTCTGGGACAGCTCCCAGTCGATGCGGTCCTTGCTCTGGAGCGAGAGGTCCGGGTGGTTGAAGGTGTGCAGGCCGATCTCGTGGCCCTCGTCGACCATCCGCTGGACCAGGTCCGGATAGCGCGAGGCCATCGTGCCGGTGATGAAGAAGACGGCCTTGGCGTCGTGCTTCTTCAGCATGTCGAGGACCTTGGGGGTCCACGTGGGGTCGGGCCCGTCGTCGAACGTCAGGACCAGTTCGTGATCGGGGATGTCCAGGCTGATCCGGCGGCCCGAGCGGGTGTCGATCACGGGCCCGCCCTTGAGTATCTTCTTCGGCACCCGGTCGTTCGCCACCGGCGCCCCGACCCGGTGGTCCGCGAGGATCTCGCTGTGCACGTATCCGCGCAGCATCAGCATGGCCATCAGGGCGAGGAGCAGCACGCAGGGCAGCAGATAGCGCAGCGGCACGCGGCGTCCGGAACGCTTGCGCACCCGCTTGCGCGGGCTCTTGCCGGTGCTCTCGCCCGAACTCGGGCTCGGGCTGGGGCTGGGGCTCGGTCCTTCGGCCGTGTTGCCTGCCGGGTCGTCGGCCGTGCCGCCCTCGGGGACTTCGGGGACCTGCGGTGCTCGCGGTGTGCGGGTACGGCGTGGGGCGGCGGCACGCGAAGGCGTGCCGCCGCGCTTGGAGCGGGTCATCAGGCGGGGCTCTCCGGGTTCTGCGGGTCCTGCGGGCCCGACGGCTCCTGCGGACTCTGCGAGTCCTGCGGCGTCGACGGGGCGGGCTCGACGGGCGCCGGGGACGCCGGTCCGTCGGCGACGGTGTCCGTGCCGGGGCCCGGGCCCGGGCCCGGGTCGGGTGAGCCGGTCTCGGAGGGCGAGGGCGAGGGCGCGGGCGACTCCGCGGGACTGGGGTCCACCTTCGGCGGCTCGGGCGCGGGGGCGGTCGGCTCGGGGTCCTTCGCGCCGCCGCTCGGCTGCGGCTTCGGCGTCGCCTTGGCGCTGGGTCCGGCCGACGGCTCGGCGCTGGCGGACTTCTCCGGCTGCTTCGCCTTGCCGGACGAACCGGCCGGGGACTTGGCGCCGGGCGAGGACGTCGCTCCCGTACGGCCCCTGCCCTGGCCCGCGTCCGGTACGAAGCCCTCCGCCTCGTCGGACCGGTCGTCCGACTCGGCGGGCAGCGGGGGCGTGTCCACCTTGCCCGCCGGTTTGTCGTCCTTCTGCATCGGCACCGGCAGCCAGGGCGCGTCGGAGTTGCCCGACACGAGGGTGCCGACGATGACCACGGCGTACGCGGCGCAGGCGGTGCCGACGGCGATGCCGAGGCGCCGGTAGAGGTTCCGGCGGCGGCCCGATTCGTCCACGAAGACCGGGCCGTCGGAGTCCTGAGCGGCTTCCGAGGCGTCCCCGTCCTTGCCGGCGTGCCTGCCCTGGCCCTCGTCCACTTCGCGCCCCACACCGTCGAGTTGCACGGTCACCTCGTGCGGATCGTGATTACGGCCCGGCTGGTCGGGCTGTTCCCAGGGCGCCGGGACGACACCCGACAGGGCCCCGGGCGCCGCGGAGGCGGTCGGCTGCCGGGGCACTCCGCTCGCTCGGGCCGGCCCGCTCCGGGAGACGGCTCCCGTTCTGCCGGTGGCCTCGGGCCAGACCACCTCGCCGCCGGAGCCACTACCACCACGGCCTGGACCGAGGCCTTCACCTTCGCCGTCGGTCCGCTTCGGCTGAATGCCGTTGGGCCAGTTGTCGACGTGCACGCACTTCCCCCCACGGGATCGTTCCGGGCGCGTGTTCGATGCCGGGCTGTCGCACTTTCCTGTACCGGACCGGACCCCCACCCGATCCGGGGCGCCCCGCCCATCACACGCACCCTGGCCAACGAATGTATGGGTGGGAAAGATGTGCACGTGTGTGCTGTCAGGTGAAGGTCATCATGATGAGTGCATCTGTGGGCGAAATCCCCCCGTCCTCCAGATCTGCCAGCCATAATCCCGCCCCCACCGCGCCACGGTCCCCATCACCCGGCCATCGCCTCCGGCCCCGACCCACCGCATGCCACGAGCGGGCACGCCGCCGCGCCCCGGCGAAGGTCCAGCTCACCGCGCCGCCCCAGCGGCGGGAACCCGACCCCCTCACCCCCCCCGCGGCACCCCCCACCCCCGGAGACGGATCCCGTGCGCCCCATTGACGCATCCCCGGCCCGCCCCTACCTTCCGTCGAAGCGCTTCGACTTTATTCATCGAAGCGATTCGACGACACCTTTCGACGATCCATCCGACTCCCCCGGAGGCGCAGGATGTTGACGGCACGAAGGCGTACGGCGGCGGCCGCGGTGGCACTCGGTGGAGCGCTGCTCCTGGTCTCCTGCGGCGGTTCGGACAGCGGCGGCGGTGGCGACGGGCGGACCCTCCGCCTCTGGCACTACGAAGGCCCGGACAGCGCGATGGGCGTGGCCTGGAACGCGGCGATCAAGGAGTTCGAGAGGACCCATCCGGGCGTCGAGGTCGAGTTCGAGGAGAAGGGGTTCGAACAGATCCGGAAGACCGCCCCCATGGTCCTCAACTCCTCCGACGCGCCCGACCTCATGGAGTACAACAAGGGCAACGCGACCGCCGGTCTCCTCTCCAAGCAGGGCCTCCTCACCGACCTCACCCCGCAGGTCGGCGAGCGTGGCTGGGACAAGAAGCTCAGCGCGGGTGTCCGTACCACCAGCCGCTACGACGCCGACGGCGTCATGGGATCCGGCGCCTGGTACGGCGTACCGAACTACGCCGAGTACACGATGGTCTTCTACAACAAGGACCTCTTCGCCGAGCACGGCATCGAGGAACCCACCACGCTCGCCGAACTCACCGCCGCCATGGACGAGTTCGTGAAGGCGGGCATCACCCCGCTCGCCAACGCCGGCGCCGAGTACATGGCGCAGCAGTACCTGTACCAGCTGGCGCTGAGCAGGGCCGACCGTGCCTGGGTGGACTCCTACGAGCTGTACGAGGGCGAGACCGACTTCCACGACGCCGCCTGGACGTACGGGGCGGAGACCTTCGCGGACTGGGTGGAGAAGGGATACATCGGCGAGAAGTCGACCGGGGCGAAGTCCGAGGACGCGGGAGTCTCCTTCATCCAGGGCAAGGCGCCGATCCTGTTCTCGGGGAGCTGGTGGTACGGCCGGTTCCAGGCCGAGAACACCTTCGACTGGGGCACCTTCCTGTGGCCCGACACGAACCTCACACTCGGCTCCGGCGGCAACCTCTGGGTCGTCCCCAAGGGCGCGAAGAACAAGGAACTCGCCTACGACTTCATCGACATCACTCTGTCGGAGAAGATCCAGAACCTGCTCGGCGACAAGGGCGGTGTCCCGGTGGCCGCGGACCCCGGCGCCATCACCGATTCCCGGGCGAAGAAGCTGATCGCCGACTTCAACACCCTCTCCGAGAAGGACGGCCTGGCCTTCTACCCGGACTGGCCCGTGCCCGGTTTCTACGACGTCCTCGTCTCCGAGACCCAGAAGCTGATCACCGGCGACGCCGGTCCGGACGCCTACCTGGACGCGATCGGGAAGGCGTACGAGAAGGACGTACCGAAGCGATGACGGTGACCGTGGAGCGGGGGCGGGCGGTCGCGAAGGAGGGGCGGGGCGGCGGCGCCCGCCGGCCCCGCGCCGGCCGTGACTCCTACGCGCTGTTCCTCCTGCCCGGCGCCCTCGCCTTCCTCGCGGTCGTCGTCGTGCCGTTCCTGATGAACACGGGGGTGAGCTTCACCGACTGGCAGGGGGTCGGCGGCCCGCAATGGTCGGGGCTCGCCAACTACCGGGAGCTGCTGGACGACTCCGCGTTCTGGGCGTCGTTCCGGCACAGCCTGTTCATGGTGGTGGCGATGGCCGCCGTGCCGACCGCGCTCGGGCTGGTCCTGGCCGCCGCCCTGTTCGACTTCGTCGGCAAGCACTTCGGCAGCCGGGTCACCGCCGTGCTGCGGGCCTGCTTCTACCTGCCCCAGGTGCTGCCGATCGCGGTGGCGGGCATCGTCTGGAGCTGGATCCTCGCCCCCGAGAGCGGTTCCCTGAACGAGCTGCTGAAGGCGGCGGGGCTCGGCGGATGGCAGCAGGACTGGCTCGGCGACCCCGACCTCGCCCTCTACACGGTCATGGCCGTGATGGTCTGGGTGCAGCTCGGCTTCCCGCTGGTCGTCTTCATGGCCGGGCTGCAGCGCGTCGACCCGGCGCTGTACGAGGCCGCCGAGCTGGACGGCGCCGGCTGGTGGCGCCGCTTCCGGCACATCACCCTGCCGCAGATCCGGCCCGAGATCCATGTGGTCCTGCTGTGGTGCACGATCGCCGCGCTGAAGGTGTTCGGCGCGGTGTACGTCCTGACGAAGGGCGGCCCGGGCGGCGCCACGGACGTGCCGTCCTACTTCTCCTTCACCACGTTCTTCGAGAAGACCCAGGTCGGCTACGGCGCCGCGATCTCCACCGTCCTGACCGTGATCGTCCTGGCCCTGGCCCTGGTCGGCCTGAGGCTCCAGACCCGAGCCGAGGACGCCGAGGAGGGAGTCCGCCCATGACCGGCATGACCGGAGGGATCACGCGTGCGAGCAAAGCGCCGCGTACGCGCGCAGGCACACCGCGCGTGACCGCCGTCCGCCGCTACCCGGTCCTCGTGGCCCTCTGCGTCGCCGCCCTCTTCATGGTCGTCCCGTTCCTGATCGTGGCCGTGAACGCGGTGAAGTCCCCGGCGGAGTACTCGCGCGGCGGCCCGCTCAGCCTCCCCGACGGCCTCTACCTCGACGGGCTGAAGGACTTCTGGCAGCGGGTCGACTACAGCCGGAAGCTGTTCAACTCGGTGCTGATCAGCGGCTCGGTGGCGGTCCTGGCCGTCGTCCTGTCCGTGCTCAACGCGTACGCGATCGGCATCGGCCGGGTCCGGGGCCGCACCTGGATCCTCGCCTTCTTCGTGCTGGCGAACATGCTGCCGCAGGAGGCGCTGGTCTACCCGGTGTACTTCCTCGCCAAGGAGGCCGGCCTCTACGACACGCGGCTGAGCGTGGTCATCGTCTTCACCGTGATCCAGGCGGCCTTCGGCACCTACCTCCTCTCGTCGGTCCTCGGGCGGTTCCCCCGCGAGATCGTCGAGGCGGCCCGGATCGACGGCGCGAGCACGTGGCAGATCCTGTGGCGGATCGTCGTCCCCGTCAGCCGGCCCACCCTCGGCGTGCTCCTGGTCTTCTTCTTCATCTGGACCTGGAACGAGTTCCTGCTGCCCCTGGTGATGCTGATCTCCAACGACAACCAGACCGTCTCGGTGGCCCTCGGCGTCCTCCAGGGCCAGCGCCTGATGGACGCCACGATGACCAACGCGGCGGCCCTGCTCGGCCTGCTCCCCGCTCTCGTGTTCTTCCTCCTCTTCCAGCGCACGCTCACCCGCGGCATCGCGGTCGGAGCCGTGAAGTAGGCCCCGGAAAGGAACCCCCCACCCATGAAGTTCACCGACGGCTACTGGCTGCTCCGCGAGGGCGTCACCGCGGCCCATCCGGTCGAGGTCCTCGACGTCACCGCCACGGACGGCACCCTGCGCGTCCACGCCCCCACCCAGCCCGTCCGCCACCGCGGCGACCTGCTGAAGGGACCGGTCGTGACGATCGACGCGCACGCCCCGATGCCCGACGTCATCGGCGTCACCTTCACCCACTTCGAGGGCGAACGGCCACGCGGCCCGCGCTTCGAGCTGACGACCGAGGAGTTCACCCCGCACACCTCCTACGACGACGAGCACGCCACCCTCACGGCCGGAGAGCTGTCGGTCCGTGTGTCCCGCACCGGCCCCTGGCACATCGACTTCCTCGCCCACGGCCGCATCCTCACCACCAGCGGCCCCAAGTCGATGGGGATCATGCGGGAGGCGTCCGGCACCCACCACCTGCGCGAACAGCTCAATCTGGGCGTCGGCACCTCGGTGTACGGCCTCGGTGAACGCTTCGGCCCGCTCGTCAAGAACGGCCAGGTCGTCGACGTCTGGAACGCCGACGGCGGCACGGCCACCGAACAGGCCTACAAGAACGTGCCGTTCTATCTGACCGACGCGGGCTACGGCGTCTTCGTCGACCACCCCGGCAAGGTGTCGTTCGAGGTCGCCTCGGAGGTCGTGTCGCGGGTGCAGTTCAGCGCGGAGACCCAGCGGTTGACGTACTACGTCGTCTACGGCCCCACCCCGAAGGAGATCCTCCGCAAGTACACGGCCCTCACCGGCCGCCCGGCCCTGCCGCCCGACTGGTCCTTCGGCCTCTGGCTGTCGACCTCCTTCACCACCTCCTACGACGAGGAGACGGTGACCTCCTTCATCGAGGGCATGCGGGAGCGCCGGCTCCCCCTGTCCGTCTTCCACTTCGACTGCTTCTGGATGCGCGAGTTCCAGTGGTGCGACTTCGCGTGGGACCCCCGGGTCTTCCCGGACCCGGAGGGGATGCTGGCCCGCCTCAAACGACGCGGCCTGCGGATCAGCGTCTGGATCAACCCGTACATCGCCCAGCGCTCACCCCTCTTCGCGGAGGGCAAGGCCCTCGGCCACCTCCTGCGCCGCCCGGACGGCGACGTCTGGCAGTGGGACCTCTGGCAACCGGGCATGGCCCTCGTCGACTTCACCAGCCCGGCGGCCCGCGAGTGGTACGCGTCGAAGCTGGAGGCGCTCCTCGCCCAGGGCGTCGACTGCTTCAAGACCGACTTCGGCGAGCGGGTGCCCCTCGACGTGACCTGGTCCGACGGCTCGGACCCGGAGCGGATGCACAACTACTACACCTACCTCTACAACCGCACGGTCTTCGACGTCCTGCGCAAGCACCGGGGCGAGGGCGAGGCGGTGCTCTTCGCCCGGTCGGCGACCGTCGGCAGCCAGAGCTTCCCCGTGCACTGGGGCGGCGACTGCGAGTCGAGTTACGAGGCGATGGCCGAGTCGCTGCGCGGCGGGCTGTCCCTGGGGCTGTCGGGCTTCGGGTACTGGAGCCATGACATCGGCGGCTTCGAGGGCACGCCGACCCCCGCCCTCTTCAAGCGGTGGATCGCCTTCGGTCTGCTGTCCTCCCACAGCCGTCTGCACGGCTCGTCGTCGTACCGGGTCCCCTGGCTCTTCGACGAGGAATCGGTGGACGTCCTGCGCGAGTTCACCCGGTTGAAGCTCAGCCTGATGCCCTACCTCCACGCGGCCGCCCGCACCGCCCACACCGAGGGCGTCCCCATGATGCGCGCGATGGTGCTGGAGTTCCCCGACGATCCGGGCTGCGCCCATCTGGAGCGCCAGTACATGCTCGGCCCGGACCTTCTCGTGGCCCCCGTCTTCAGCGACGAGGGGGACGTCACGTACTACGTCCCCGAGGGCACCTGGACCCGCTTCCCGGCCGGCGGGACGGTCACCGGGCCCCGCTGGGTCCGGGAGCGGCACGACTTCACCAGCGTGCCCCTCCTGGTCCGGCCGGGCGCGGTGGTCCCGGTCGGCGCGGTGTCCGACCGCCCTGACTACGACCACGCCGACGGGGTCACACTGCGTGCGTACGGCCTCGCGCACGGGGCCCAGGTCACCGTGCGGGTGGGTGACGTGACCTTCACCGTCGTACGGGAGGGCCGGGTGCTGCGGGCGTCGTGCGACGACCCGAGGGCGAGCTGGGGGCTCGCGGCCGGGGGCCGTGAGGTCCGGGCGGAGGCCGGCACGGGCTTTGTGACGATGGACCTCGACGGGGAGTCGGACGCCGTGGGAACGGGGCCGGCGTGACGGTGAAGATCACGGACGTGGCCCGGCACGCGGGCGTCTCCCCCAGCACCGTCTCGTACGCGCTGAGCGGCAAGCGGCCGATCTCGGCGCGGACGCGGGCCCGGGTCGAGGCGTCCATCCGCGAGCTGGGCTACCGTCCGCACGCGGGCGCCCGGGCCCTGGCCAGCAGCAAGTCGAACGTGCTGGCGATGGTGGTGCCGTTACGGGCCGGGATCCATGTGCCGGTGGTCATGCGGTTCGCGGTCTCGGCCGTCACCGCGGCGCGCGCGCACGACCACGACGTGCTGCTGCTGACGCAGGAGGAGGGCGAGGAGGGTCTGCGGCGGGTCGCGGCCTCGGCCCTGGTGGACGCGCTGATCGTGATGGACGTCCGACTGCATGATCCCCGGCTGCCGCTGCTGCGTTCCCTGGACCGCCCGTCGGTGCTGGTCGGCTTCCCCGCCGATCCCGCCGGCCTGACCTGTATCGACCTGGACTTCAGGACGGCGGGCGAACTGTGCGTGGAGCACCTGGCCGGGCTGGGGCACCGCGTGGTGGCGCTGATCGGCTCCCCGCCCGAGGTCTACGTCCGTCAGACCTCCTTCGCCCAACGGGTCGTCCAGGGCTTCACCTCGGCCGCGACCCGCAACGGCATGTTGTCCACGGTCCGCCCCTGCGAGGCCACCCCGGCGGCCGCCCGGGCGGTGGCGGAGCGCCTCCTGCGCGAGCGGCCGGCGCTCACGGGTGTGGTCATCCACAACGAGGCGATCCTGGATCCCCTCGTCGACGCCTTCGAACATCTCGGGCTGCGTGTCCCGGCCGACCTCTCGGTCACCGCGCTCTGTCCGGACGACCTCGCGGCGACCCTCCGGGTCCCTCTCACCTCCATCGCCATCCCGGCGGCGGAGGTGGGCGAGCGGGCGGTCGGTCTCCTGATGAGCAAGCTGGCCGGCACCCCTGTGCCCGAGGCCACTCTCCTCTCGCCCCGCCTGACCGTCCGGGCGAGCACGGCCCGCCGGGTGTCGGAGTGAGGGTGTACCGGTTCACGACATGACGAAGCCCCGCTGCCGTAAGGCAGCGGGGCTTCGTCCACATGGGAATTGTGGAGATGGCGGGAATCGAACCCGCGTCCAACGGTGCAGAATCAGGGCTTCTCCGTGTGCAGTTCGCTGTGATTTTCTCAGCCCCGGCGATCACGCGAACAAGTCGCCGACGGGCTCAGTCACTGTGAGATTTCCCTTTTCACCCCGTGACCGGGATCAAGGTTTAGTTCCCTAGATTATGCCAGGGTCCGGGTCGGGAACACTCCCGGGCTGACACCCATTAGGGCCTTCTCTCACTGGTTATTAAGCAGCGAGGGCGAAGGTCTGGGAATCGCGCTTGGTGTTGGCGATTATTGGTTGCGACATATGGTTAACGAGATCATTGCCGCTTCCTCGACACGCTTCCCCTGCTTCGACAGCCGCTGTCGAAACCGATCATCCCCATGTTTCACACTGTTCAATTAGGTAGAACCACTGCTCACACCGACCGCGGCCGGTGTCGTCGCTATTGTACGTGACCCACGCACGACGGTGCCACCGTGTTCCCGGCGGCCTCGCCCTACTGGCCCCGCTGCCTCCGCTTGGCCGCCGCGATGGCCCGGTCCGACTCCCGCCGGTCCTGCTGCTCCCGCAGCGTCTGCCGCTTGTCGTACTCCTTCTTGCCTCGCGCGAGAGCGATCTCGGCCTTGGCCCGGCCGTCCTTGAAGTACAGGGCGAGGGGCACGATGGTGTGACCCGTCTCCTGCGACTTGGACTCCAGCTTGTCGATCTCCTCGCGGTGCAGCAGCAGCTTCCGCTTGCGGCGCGCGGAGTGGTTGGTCCAGCTGCCCTGGTGATACTCGGGGATGTGGGCGTTGTGCAGCCACGCCTCCCCCCGGTCGATCTGGACGAAGCCGTCGGTCAGCGAGGTCCGGCCCTCGCGCAGCGACTTGACCTCCGTGCCGGTGAGCACGAGCCCGGCCTCGTAGGTGTCGACGATCGCGTAGTCGTGCCGGGCCTTCTTGTTCTGGGCGACGATCTTCTTCTTGCCGCCCTTCTCGCCGTCCCGGCCCTTGGTGACCGCCCCGCCCTGCTTGGGCTGGGACTCCTTCGGTACGTACATTCCCTTGCTCATAGTGCGCCCATTTTCGCACTACGAAGGGGGTCCGCGGGAAGCCGATTAACGAGGGCGGTTCACTGCCCGAGGCCGCTCAGCACCGTCTCGGCCCGCTGGAGGGCGTCCGCGTCCGCGTCGAGGTCGGGGGTGATGCCACGGCCGTCGACGCCCCGGCCGGAGGGGGTGCGGTAGTGGCCGACGGTCAGCTCGGCGACGGAGCCGTCGGGCAGGCGGCTCGGCATCTGCACCGAGCCCTTGCCGAAGGTGCGGGAGCCGACGACCACCGCGCGGCCCCGGTCCTGCAGCGCTCCGGTGAGCAGCTCGGCCGCGCTCATCGTGCCGCCGTCCACCAGCACCACCAGGGCCCTGGTGGTGTCGCCGCCGGGTTCCGCGTGCAGGGCCCGCTGCTCGCCGTTGACGTCGTACGTGGCGACGAGGCCGCCGTCAAGGAAGGCGGAGGCGGCGGTGACGGCCTCGGAGACCAGGCCGCCGGAGTTGCCCCGGAGGTCGAGGACGAAGCCCGCCGTACCGGAGTCCTGCTCCACGGCGGCTCGTACGACGTCCCCGGAGCCCTTGGTGAACGCGTCGACCGTGATGACTCCGACCCCGTCGGCGGTGCGGCTCACGGTCACGTCCTCGGTGGACAGCCGGGCCCGGCGCAGGGTCTCGTGCCAGCTTCGGCCGCCGCGCCGCAGCTCCAGCGACACCTCCGTACCGGCGGCCGCGCTCTCGGGGGAATCGGTGTTCCCGGTCCCCCCGTCGATCGCGTCGCCGCGGAGTAAGGAGACGACGTCGGTGACCGGACGCCCGTCGACCTTCTCGCCGTCGACGCCGACGAGCCGGTCGCCCGCGCGGATCCCGGCGTCGGCGGCGGGGGAGCCGTCCTGCACCCGGGTCACCTCGACATGGCCGTCGCGCCGCAGCCGGGCCCAGAGGCCGACGCCGGTGTACTCGCCGTCGAGGGCCTCCTCGAACTGCTCGTACTCACCCTCGGAGTAGACCGCGCCCCACCGGTCGCCGCTGCGGCTGACGGCCCGCTCGGCGGCCTCCACGGGGGACTCGCCCTCGGCCATGGCCTCGGCGGCGGCGTCCGCGACGTCCCGCTCCCGGCCGACCGGGGCGGAGCCGGAGGGCTTCACGACGGCGGCGGTGCCACCGCGCGGGTCGTCGAAGCAGCCGGTCGCGGCACCCGTGGCGAGCACACTCGCGAAAACCAAGGTCAGGGCGGCCCCGCGGCGGACGCGGCGGGTCGAATTCAGCGGGGTCGCGCGCAGCGCGTCGAGCAGGGTGGCGGCGGGTGACGGGCGGGAAAACAGGTCGCGGCCTGACATGTCGGCGAGTCTAGGACAACGCGAAGGGCCGTACCGGCCCTTGCCGGTACGGCCCCAGGGGCATGCGTCACACCTTCAGGTACTTGCGCAACGCGAAGAAGGCGGCCAACGCGGGCATCAGGAAGCTCGCCGCGAGGATGAGGGGCAGCTTGGTCAGGACCGCGTCCCAGCCGACGAAATTGATCAGCGGCAGGTTCTGGGAGAGTGACACCCCGTTGTCGATCACGAAGTACTGCCCGAGGAGCAGGAAGGCGCAGGCGATCGTGCCGCCGATGACCCCGGCGACGGCGGCCTCCATGATGAACGGCGCCTGGATGTAGAAGCCGGAGGCGCCGACCAGCCGCATGATCCCCGTCTCACGCCGGCGGCTGAACGCCGAGACGCGCACCGTGTTGACGATCAGCAGCAGCGCCACGATCAGCATGACGGCCATGACACCGCGCGCCGCCCAGTTCAGATAGCCGAGCAGCCGGAAGAGGTTGTCCAGGATGCCCTTCTGGTCCTGCACCGACTGCACACCGTCACGGCCGTTGAAGGCGCTCGCGATGACCTGGTACTTCTCCGGGTCCTTCAGCTTGATGCGGTACGACTCCTGCATCTGGTCCGGGGTGAGGCTGCTGGCCAGCGGGGAGTCGCCGAACTGCTCCTTGTAGTGCTTGTACGCCTCGTCCTGGGACTCGTGCTCGACGTTCTCGACGACCCCCATCTTGTCCAGATCGGACTTGATCTGCTTCTTCTGCTGCGTCGTGACGGCGCCCTTGGCGCAGTTGGGGTCGGACTCCGCGTCGCTCTTGTTGCAGAGGAAGACGGAGACGTTGACCTTGTCGTACCAGTAGCCCTTCATCTGGCCGACCTGGTCGCTCATCAACAGCGAGCCGCCGAACAGGGCGAGGGAGAGGGCGACGGAGACGACGACCGCGAAGGTCATCGTGAGGTTGCGGCGGAGACCGACACCGATCTCCGACAGGACGAACTGGGCGCGCATGGCGTTCCGCTAAGCCTTTCCGTGGACTGGGGCGGTCAGTGCTGGTAGCCGTAGACGCCGCGTGCCTGGTCGCGGACGAGGCGGCCCTTCTCCAGCTCGATGACGCGCTTGCGCATCTGGTCCACGATGTTCTGGTCGTGGGTCGCCATCACCACGGTGGTGCCCGTCCGGTTGATCCGGTCGAGCAGCTTCATGATGCCGACGGAGGTCTGGGGGTCGAGGTTGCCGGTGGGCTCGTCCGCGATGAGGAGCTTGGGGCGGTTCACGAAGGCCCGCGCGATGGCCACGCGCTGCTGCTCACCACCGGACAGCTCGCCGGGCCTGCGCTCCTCCTTGCCGCCGAGGCCGACCAGTTCCAGCACCTGCGGCACGGACTTGCGGATCTCGCCGCGCGACTTGCCGATGACCTCCTGCGCGAAGGCGACGTTCTCGCCGACCGTCTTGTTCGGCAGCAGCCGGAAGTCCTGGAACACCGTGCCGAGCTGGCGGCGCATCTGCGGCACCTTCCAGTTGGACAGGCGCGCGAGGTCCTTGCCCAGGACGTGCACCTGTCCCTGGCTGCACCGCTCCTCCCGGAGGATCAGCCGCAGGAACGTGGACTTGCCGGAGCCGGACGACCCCACGAGGAACACGAACTCGCCCTTCTCGACCTCCAGGGAGACATCCCTGAGTGCGGGGCGGGTCTGCTTGGGGTAGACCTTGGACACGTTGTCGAATCGGATCACGGATGCACCACAAGCCGTCGGGAATGGATGGACGAGACTGTACCGCCCCCGGCCCCGTCAGGGGTGCGGGGAACTGCGCGACGAGCCCCCACCCGTCCACGGCCGCGTGACGAAGGGCATCCGTCCCTTTCCCGGGCCCCCGCGCAAGCGCCGGGGGAACCTGGCACAGTGGTGGGGAGGAACGGTCCGCTTCCGCGAAGCGTTGAGGTATGTGTGAGGCCATTGCAAGGAGGGCGAGGCGCATGACGTACGACCGGTTGGTGTGCGCGAACTGCGCGTCCCCCGTAGCCGAGGGCCGTTGCCACGTGTGCCGGGCCAGCCGCGAGCGACTCCAGCAGGAGAATCCCTTCGCGAGCCTGAGCCCCATGACTCTGATCGCCCTGCTGGCGATCCTGATAGCGGCGGTGGCGCTGCTGGCGCACCAGACGGCATAGAGCGGCCGCAGAGACGAGAGCGGCACAGCGGTACGACGAAGGCCCGGGGCTGGCTGCCCCGGGCCTTCGTCTGTGTACGGCTGTGCCTGATCGCGGACGATCAGGCGGCGGCGCCGCGGCCGACCATCAGGCGCGGCAGCAGACGGAAGCCGATACCGCCGGCGATCATCGTGGCGGCGCCGATCACCAGGAACGCCGTCTCGGTGGCACCGGTCTCGGCCAGCTCGCCGGTTCCAGCGCCCTGGGCCTCGGTCTCCGAGCCGGTGTCCGTGAGGGCTGAGGAGCCCTCCTGCTGGACGGCCTCGTCGTTGCCACCGTCGGGGCCGGTGCCACCGGTGGTGGAGCCGCCGTCGGAGGAACCGCCGGAGGTGGAACCGCCGTCGGTCGAGCCGCCGGAGGACGAACCGCCGGAGGACGAACCGTTGGAGGACGAACCACCGGAGGACGAGCCGTTCGAGGACGAACCGCCGGAGGACGAACCGTTGGAGGAGGAACCGTTCGAGGACGAACCGTTGGAGGACGAGCCACCGTCGGTGGTGGTGCCACCGTCGGTCGTCGTCCCGCCGTCGGTCGTGGTGCCACCGTCGGTGGTGGTCCCGCCGTCCGTCGTCGTCCCGCCGTCCGTGGTGGTCCCGCCGTCGGTGGTGGTGCCGCCGTCGGTGGTGGTGGTCCCGCCGTCCGTCGTCGTCCCGCCGTCCGTGGTGGTCCCGCCGTCGGTGGTGGTCCCGCCGTCGGTCGTGGTGCCCCCGGACGTGGTGCCCTCGGACGCGCCGATGCTGGTGCCCTCGGTGTCGTTGCCGGTCTGGACCGAGACATCGGCGTCGACGGAACCGCCGTCGTCGGTGCTGACATTGACGCCGACACCGAGGTCCAGCGCGGAAGCGGCGCCCGCGGCGGTCAGCGACGCGCCGGCGGCGATCACGGCACCGGCGGCTATTCGCGCCACACGGATCCGCGTCTTCTTCGTCATATGGCTGCTACCCCCAGTAGCTATCAGTAGATGGAGCAGCGCCCGGGGCCGCGATCAACGGGAGCAGTCGGTTGGATCGAAGTCCCCCGGTTCACATGCACCCCAGTAATGCGCATGCCATACGTCAGACTTCCCAGTTTTCGCAGCAACGTCAAGGTCGTTGCGCGCGCGATGTCCCGTTCATCGCTTTTGGCCACGACAACGACATGTGAGTGTGACGTAATACCCAGACATCCCCCCACACACAAGGCAACTGCCTTCCGATGGAAGGCAGTTGCCTTGTCGACATAGCGCTGTGTCGGGACGCCCTACTTCTCCTGCTGCTTGCGCCAGCGAATTCCGGCCTCCAGGAAGCCTTCGATCTCGCCGTTGAACACGGCCTCCGGGTTGCCGACTTCGTGCTCCGTGCGGAGGTCCTTGACCATCTGGTACGGGTGCAGGACGTACGAACGCATCTGGTTGCCCCAGGAGTTGCCGCCGTCGCCCTTGAGCGCGTCCATCCTGGCCTGCTCCTCCTGCCGGCGCCGGTCGAGGAGCTTGGCCTGGAGCACGTTCATCGCGGACGCCTTGTTCTGGATCTGCGAACGCTCGTTCTGGCAGGAGACCACGATGCCGGTGGGCAGGTGGGTCAGCCGCACCGCGGAGTCGGTGGTGTTGACGCCCTGGCCGCCGGGTCCGGACGAGCGGTAGACGTCCACACGCAGCTCGGACTCGTCGATCTCGATGTGGTCCGTCTGCTCGACCACGGGCAGCACCTCGACACCGGCGAAGGAGGTCTGGCGCCGCCCCTGGTTGTCGAAGGGCGAGATACGCACGAGCCGGTGCGTGCCCTGCTCCACGGAGAGCGTGCCGTAGGCGTACGGCACCTGCACGGCGAAGGTGGTCGACTTGATGCCGGCCTCCTCCGCGTACGAGGTCTCGTAGATCTCGGTCTTGTAGCCCTTCTGCTCCGCCCAGCGCAGGTACATCCGCTGCAGCTTCTCGGCGAAGTCGGCGGCGTCCACGCCACCGGCCTCGGCGCGGATGTTGACGAGCGCCTCGCGGGAGTCGTACTCGCCGGACAGGAGGGTACGGACCTCCATCTCGTCCAGCGCCTTCTTGACGGAGGTCAGCTCAGACTCCGCCTCGGCGCGGGTGTCCGGGTCGTCCTCCTCCTCGGCCATCTCGAAGAGGACACCGAGGTCGTCGATGCGCCCGCGCAGCGCCTCCGCCTTCCTGACCTCGGCCTGGAGGTGGGAGAGCTTGCTGGTGATCTTCTGCGCCTCGTCCGGGTTGTCCCACAGGGACGGCGCGGCCGCCTGCTCCTCGAGCACGGCGACGTCTGCCCTCAGCTTGTCGAGGTCCAAAACGGCCTCGATCGACTCCATGGTCGAGGAGAGGGACTTCAGCTCTTCGGATACATCGACGACTGCCACGACCCCAGCCTAACGGCTCCGCCGGGTGAGCCATGCGGGTGTGCGCCGGCGTCGGGTCCTCGGCCGGGGGTGGCGTCGGGTCTGTTCTTCGGCCGCGGGTGAGTGGGGGCTGGTCGCGCAGTTCCCCGCGCCCCTGAAAAGCAGGGGCTGCGCCCCGTACTTTTCAGCCCACCGAGCCCCGCCCTACCGGGCCCACGGAGCCGTCACCTTCCGGGCACACCCAACCGTTGTTTTCCCCCGGCCCGGACACCCACCCGTCGCTCTCCTGGCCCGCGGGGCCGTCGCCTCTCAGGCATAGGGGGCTTCGCCGCTTAGACCCGCAGGGCTTTCGTCTCTCGGGCCGCGAAACAAAAGCCCTCAGGCTCACGAGGTCTTCGGTTTTCCGGCCCACGGGGCTTTCGTCTTCCGGGCCCGCGAGACCGTCCTCCTTCACGCCGCGAGACCGTCGCCTTTCAGGCCCACAGCGTCTTCGTCCTTCCGGCCCACGGGGCTTTCGTCTTTCAGGCCGCGAGTCCGACGCCCATCAGGCTCACAGGATCTTCGCCTTCCGGCCCACGGGGCTTTGTCTTTCAGGCCACGGGGTCTTCGTCTCTTTCGGGCCCACGAGGTCTTCGTCTCTCAGGCCCCGAGGCCGACGTCCTTCGGCCCGTAGGGTCGGCTTTCAGGGGCGCGGGGAACTGCGCGAGAAGACCCACCGGGCGCGCGGTCGGCATTCCGCACGCGCCCCCGAGCCGGCGGGCGGTCCGGTCAGGGGTTGCCCGGGGCCGAGTTCTTCGTGTCGGACGGCGGGCCGGTGCCCTCGTCCCCGGAGGTCGCCGCCCATGCCCCCACCCCGACCGCCGCGATCAGTGCCACCGCCGCCGCGCCCAGCGTGATCCGACGCCGCCGCACCATACTCCCCCGGTTCCGTGCGGACCCCGGCCGAGGCGCCCCCGCCGCGCGAGGCACCCGCGCGGTCCCCCGCGCACCGCCGGCCAGTTCGTCCGGCCCCGGTACCCGCATCGAGGTGTGGGTGTCGCGGTTCGAGTCGGGCTTGGCCCCCGGCACCAGTGGCACCGCCCCCCGCCGTACCCGCTCGCGGGGCGCCTCGGCCTCGGCGGGCGCCTCCTCGTACCCGTCGCCGGACTCCGTCCCGGGCTCGTCGACGTCCAGCGGCGGCATCCCCGCCAGCAGCGGCAGCTGCTCCCGCAGTCGCGCGCCCAGCTCGGACGCGCGCAGCCGCGAGGCAGGCGCCTTGGCGAGGCACTGCACGAGCAGCTGCCACAGCTCCTCGGGGATACCGGGCAGCGGGACGACCGTCTCGGTGACATGGCGGCGCAGCACCGCGCCGGGGTGCCCGCCGCCGAACGGCGTGAAGCCCGCCAGCAGCTCGTACAGCACGGTCGCGAGGGCGTAGATGTCCACCGCCGCGCGGGGCGGCAGGCCCTCCACGATCTCGGGGGCGAGGTAGTCGGGCGTACCGATGATCTTGGTGGCGCGGGTCCGGCGGGGGGAGTCGATCAGCTTGGCGACGCCGAAGTCGGTCAGGAGGGCCGGGTGCGCGCCGCCCGGGCCGAGCGGGCCCTGCATGTCCAGCAGCACGTTCTCCGGCTTCACGTCCCGGTGGACGACTCCGGCCGCGTGCGCCGCCGCGAGGGCGTCCGCGATGTCGGCCACTATGGCGACCGCCGCCTCGGGGGCCATGCGCCGCTCCCGGTCCAGGCGGGTGCGCAGGTCGGTGCCCCGGACGAGGTCCATGACGAGGGCGAGGTCGTTGCCGTCGACGACGAGGTCGCGTACGGAGACCACGTTCGGGTGGTCGAGGCCCAGCAGCGCGGTGCGCTCCTGGACGAAGCGGCTGACGAGTTCCTGGTCGGACGAGAGGTCCTCGCGCAGCAGCTTGACGGCGACGGGGCCGTCCGGGCCCTCACCCAGCCACACCGTGCCGGCGCTGCCCCGCCCCAGAATCTGGTTCGCGGTGTACCGGCTTCCGATCTTCCGTCCCAAGACTGCTCCTACAGGCCGCGTGTTGGCGACAAAGCTACGCGCCCCGGACCCCAACCTTCACCGCCGCGGCGGAAATCACCCCTCAGATGTCGACAAGTCCCCAACGTCGGGGTGAGGGGGCGGAGGCGAGGGGTGGTCGGGGTGCGTTGTCGAGTGCGGGTCCGGTGGGGCTTCTCGCGCGGTTCCCCGCGCCCCTGAAAACATCGGCCCTCACGCCCCTGAAAACATCAGGCCCCCGCAGGGCCTGAACGCATGCAGGCCCCCGCAGGGCCTCAAAGACCAGGCCATGCGGGCCTGAAAAGCATGGGGCTCAGCCCCCGCTTTTCAGGGGCGCGGGGAACCGCGCGACCAGACCCCCCGGGCCGCAGCCGCCCAAGCACCCGAACCCCCGAGCCACTGGGCGGCTACTGGCCGGAGCCGGAGCCCCCGGAGCCCGCGTCCTTGGAGTCGACCAGGTCGCGGATCCACTTGCCCGCGTCGCCCGCCCAGTCCGTGAGCAGGCCCCACCAGCTCTTGCCGGTGCCGATCCACTCCTGCAGAGGCGTGAACTCCCAGATCAGCCAGCCTCCGACGAGGAACAGGACGATCATGAAGAGGCAGCCCTTGAGGCACCCGAGCCCCGGGATCCGCATCGGGTTGGCGCTGCGCTGACGCGGCTCGCGCGGCGGCCGGGGCTCACGCTGGGGCCGGGGCGCCGGCTGCTGGGGCTGCGGCGCGGGAGCGTACCGCTCAGGCTGCCGGCGCTGAGGCTGCGGCGGAGGCGGGGGCGCGGGGGCGTACGGCTGTTGCTGCTGCGGGTGCCCGTACCCGGCGCCCGGCCCGCCCTGGGCCCCGCGCTGCTGCCGGCGCGGCGGCTGCTGCGGAGGGCGTTGGGGCTGCTGCTGGGGCTGCTGGCGGTTGGCCTGCCGCTGGGGGCGGCGCCGCAGCGGGTCCTCACCGGGGTCGAGGTACTGCTGGATCTGGGTCTGCTCGTTGCGGTCGCGGGCCGCGCGCAGCTGGTTCTGCCAGGGGTGCGGCTCCTCCGGCGGCCGGCCGCCGGGATCGTGCGACGGCACCGGCGGCATGACGGACGTCGGGTCGGCGCCGCCGGTGTGCGGGAGCACGGTGGTGGGGTCCCCCGAGCCGGCCGGGCCGGAGGTGTGCGGGAGCACGCTGGTCGCGGCGTTCGGGTCGTACGCGCCGGCGCCGTGCGGCAGCACCTGCGTCGCGTCGGCCGAGCCGAACGGGTCCGGGGCGGCGCCCGGCACCTGCGCCGGCGCCGGGTCGGGGGCGAGGATGTGGCCCACCCCGTCGGCGGCGGCGATCTGCATGGAGTTCGCGTGTACGCCGACGCCCTCGGCGACGATGCGCAGCGCGCGGGCGAGGTTGACGGCGCTGGGCCGCTCGTCCGGGTTCTTGCGCAGACAGCGCTCGATGACCGTCCACAGCGGGTCGGGGACGGTGGACGGGCGGCGCGGCTCGGCGCTGAGGTGCTGGTGCAGCACTTCGAGCGCGGACTGGCCGTTGAACGGGGGGCGCCCGGTGACCAGTTCGTACATCAGGATGCCGGCGCCGTAGATGTCGACGGCGGAGGTCTGCGGCCGGCCCTCGGCGGACTCGGGGGCCACGTACGCGGGCGTGCCGACGAACTCGCTGGTCCGGGTCAGGCCCGGGGAGTCGGCGAGGCGGGCGATGCCGAAGTCGGTCAGCATGGGGTGCATCTCGCCGCCGCCCTGCCTGAGCAGCACGTTGGCGGGCTTCAGATCGCGGTGGACGACGCCGTCGGCGTGGCTGGCGGCGAGCGCGTCGGCGATCTGGGCGGTGAGCAGGGACGCGCCGACGGGTGAGAACGGACCGTTCTCCCGGAGGTACCGGTGCAGGTCCGGGCCCTCGATCAGGTCCATGACCAGCGCCAGCAGATCGCCCTCGACGACGAGGTCCCGTACCCGTACGACGTTCGGGTGGGTGAGGCGGAGGAGCACGGAGCGCTCCCGCAGGAACCGCATCACGATGTCCGCGTCGCTCGCGAGCTCCTCCTTGAGGACCTTGATCGCCACGGTCTCGCCGGGGTGTCCGGGCACCGCCGCCTCGGCCCCCGCGGTCTCCCGCTGGCGGGCGCGCCAGACAGTGCCTGTGGCGCCGCGTCCAATCGGCTCCTCAAGGAGGTACTTGCTCCCTACCGGCCGCACGTCATGCGCTCCCTGTTGCTTGCTTGCCTGGTCACACCCTGGAGTCCCGCGGGCGTTCCGACCCACTGTAGTGCGGCGGTCCGCGGTACCGGGCTGTCCTCTTCCTGACTCTTCCCGCCCGTTTTGCTGTGACTTGGTCCGGCCGTTGTGTGTCGACCGCCGGTGTCCGTCTCCGCGAGTACGTACGGGTACCCGTGTGTGTTCGATGGAAAGACGCTCACGCGTGGGCGGTTGGTTGCCGCGGAGGGACGAAGGCCGTTCCGGATACGGACGGACGCGGTGGCCGATACGGACGTATGCCGCTCCGGAAGCGGACGTGACCGATCTCAAGTGATCAACTAGCGGGCACTGGTCAGGCACTTTTGGGGGCAGAGCCGACCAATCAAGATCACTTGCCGGTGGGCGGCGGGCGTGTTGTCAGTGGCAGGTGCGAGGATGCCTCCAGAACTGGCCGACGTGCCCGTGAGCGGTGGGGGAAGTCTGCGGTGGGGACCGCGCAGTCTCGTCCTCGTGGTCGCGGGTGCCCGCGCGGAAGGGACCGCTGACGGCGATGCAGATCCGGCTGACCGTCGTAGACCCGCTGGGACCGACCTCCGAGCCGCGAGGACGTGCCACGGCCTGCGACGTGCTGGTCACGGCGCCCGCCGGGACGGCTCTCGCCGCGGTGGCCTCGGGCCTCGCGTCCGCCGTCGGCGACGGCGGCGGCGGTGCGGAGCGGCTGGAACGCAGCCGGGAGGCCGGTGGCGGACAGGTCGTGCTGTACGCCGGTGCCGAGCGCCTCGACACCCAGCGCTGCACCCTGGGCGAGCCGCCCCTCATCGACGGCGCCGTGCTCTCCCTCGGCACCCCCGCCGAAGCGGGCCCCGAGGTCGACGAGGCCGCCGCGCAGCTCCATGTCGTGGCCGGCCCCGACGCGGGCGGCGTCCATCTGCTGCACGGCGGAAAGATCCACATCGGCCGCTCCGCCGACGCCGACGTCCCGCTCGACGACCCGGACGTCTCGCGCCTCCACTGCGCGGTCACCCTCGCCTCCGACGGCCGTGTCTCCGTCGTCGACCTCGGCTCCACCAACGGCACCACCCTCGACGGCACCCGCGTGGGCGACCGCCCGGTGCGCCTCGCCCCGGGCGCCCTGCTGCGCATCGGCGAGTCCGCGCTCCGCCTGGCCTCGTCGTCGGGGGCGCGGGGGATCGCGACGGCACCCGACGGGGAGGGGCACGTCCGCGTGCGGGTCGGGGGGTCGGAGAGCGGTGCGGAGGCGGCGGCCG
This sequence comes from Streptomyces bottropensis ATCC 25435, assembly GCF_000383595.1. Classification (NCBI taxonomy): domain Bacteria; kingdom Bacillati; phylum Actinomycetota; class Actinomycetes; order Kitasatosporales; family Streptomycetaceae; genus Streptomyces; species Streptomyces bottropensis. The sequence continues at coordinate 7,894,875 of NZ_KB911581.1, forward strand.
ACGCGGATTCCCGGGTGGGAGCGGGGGCCCCACGCGGCTCCGGCCTCGGTTCCGGCGGAGCGGCTCGGGGAGGTCCGGGCGGCCCGGCGGCCGAAGGCGCCGCGCAGGGTCGGGCCGAGCGGCGGACGGTGCCGGGGCAGGGCGGGGTGCCCGGGATCGAGCGGACGGCGGGGGGCGCGGGGTCCGTCGCCGACGGTCACGGAGCCGCGTCCGGTACCGGCCGGGCGCACGCGCCCGGCGGCGCGACGGGCGGTGACAGGTCAGACGTTCATGGCCGCGCCGGTGACACCCGCGGAGGGCCTGGGAGGCCCGGGGGGCGCGGCGGAGATCAGCCCCGCGCGGCCGAGGCCGCGCAGGGGTCGGCCGCCTTCCACGACGCCGGTGATCCCTCCGGGCCGGGCGGGCTCGGCGGCTCCGGTGGGCCGGGAGCTTTCGGGGACGACGAGGCCGCCGGGGCCGGCACGCGCAAAGGCACCCCCCTCCGGGGCACGGAGGTGCCGCGCGGGGTGCGCAAGCGGGGCGGATTCGGGGCCTGGGCCCGGCGGTTGACCGGCGGCAGGGGACAGGCGGAGGCCGAGTACGACCCCTACGAGTACGACACGGAGGACGACGAGGACGAGCGGGGGGCGCCGGCCTCGGTGCTCCCCTCCGGCGGGGAACGGCTGCCGGAGACCTGGCCGGACCCCGCCGCCCTGCTGCTCACCGCGCTCGGGCCGGGCGCCCGGCTGTGGGAGCGGGGGCCTGGGCACCCGGAGGCCCTGACCGTGCGGCTGGGCACGGCGGACCGGGCGGCGCCGGACGGATCGGGACTGTTGCCGGCGGTGCCGGTGACCACCGGGCTGCGCGAGGTCGGCGCGCTGGGCCTGGCCGGGCCGCGCCCCCGGCTGATGGGGCTGACCCGCGCGGTCGTGGCCCAGCTCGCCGCGCTGCACTCCCCCGACGCCCTGGAGCTGGTCCTGATCAGCGCGGACCGCTCCCGCTCCGCCGAGAAACGGGCCGCCGACTGGTCCTGGCTCGGCTGGCTCCCCCACCTGCGCCCCGCCCACGGCCAGGACTGCCGCCTCCTCCTCGCCTACGACCGCGAGCAGACGACGGCCCGGCTGGACGAGCTGCTGCGCCGTGTGGAGGACCACGCGGCGGACACGGCCGGACACGCGCCCGGGAGCACGCCGGGCGCGGGCGGCGGTCGTACGGCCACGACCGGAGCGGGCGGCCTCGCGGGGCAGGGGGCCGAGCGCGAGGGGGCGGGCGGGGGCGGTTCCGGCCGGCGGGCCGTGCGGCGGCCCTCCTGGGCCCGGGAGGACGGCCCGGCGGACGACGACTTCACGGGGTCGTACACGGTGGTGATCGTGGACGGTGACCCCGGAGGCGCCGACGTGCGCGAGGCCGTGGTGCGGCTGGCGCACGAGGGGCCCCTCGCCGGGATCCATGTCCTGTGCCTCGCCGAGACGGAGTCCGCGTCACCCGCCTCGCCGGTGACGGAGACGTACACGGCGGCCTGCGAGACCTCGCCCGCGTTCCGCGCGTGCGGGGCCGTCGCCCTGCTCAGCGGTGACGTGGCCACGGCCCTGCGACTGCTGCGGGTCGCCTCCGCCGGATCCGGACATGGCGCGGGGAGCGGTTCGGGGGGAGCGGCGGCGACCGGCTCCGGTCGTACGGGGGGCGCGCGCCCCGCTTCCGCGGCCTCCGCGTCCGTTCCGGCCGACCACGCGCGCGGTCCGGAGACCGACGCCCCGGTGAGCCGTACGCACACCCATATCGACCTCACGGGGAGCGGGCTCTCCGATACCGACGAGCGGACGCATCCCGGCACCCAGGATCTCGCCTCCCTCACCCCGGGCGGGCCCGGGCTGCTGAACCACGGCACGGTGGCCACGCTCGACGCGGTGTCCCCGGCGTGGGCCGAGCGGTTCGCGCGGGCGCTGGCGCCGTTGCGGACGGACGGCGCGGCCGGGGACCGGCAGGCGCGCGTGTCGGCGCCGCTGCCGCAGTCCGCGCGGCTGCTGGACGAGTTGGGGCTGGCACGGGCCACACCCGCGTCGCTGATGGCCCGGTGGGCGGACGCGAGCGACGACACGACGGCGCTCGGCGGACGGGCCTGGGCCGTGCTCGGCGCCGGGCCGCGCGGTCCGGTCTCCGTGGACCTCGTCGCCGAGGGCCCCCATCTGCTGATCGAGGGGCCTGCCGGAAGCGGCCGCACGGAGCTGCTGCGGTCCGTCGCCGCGTCGCTCGCGGCCGCCGAGCGGCCCGACCGGCTGGGCATCGCCCTCGTGGACGGGCGGGACGGCGGTGCCGGTGGCGCCTCCGGTGCCGGTGGCGGGCGTGCCGGGGAGGGGCTGGGGGTCTGTACCGACCTGCCCCATGTGGGGACGCATCTCACGGCCAACGACCCCGTCCGGATGCGGGAGTTCGCGCAGTCCCTGATCACGGAGCTGAAGCGGCGGTACGAACTGCTCGGCGGGCTGGGGTTCGTGGAGTGGCACACGAGGCGCGAGGTCTCGGGGCGTATCGTCCCGCAGCGCTCGGCGCCGTCGGGGCCGGGTGCTTCGGGGCCGGGTGCTTCGGGGCCGGGTGCTTCGGGGCCGGGTGCTTCGGGGTCCGGGGCCGCCGACCTCGACTCGTCCTCCAGCTCCACCCTTCGGCTGCGGCCGGCGGCGAGCCGCAGGAACACCGACCCGGGCGGCAGGGGCGCGGCCGGGAGGAACCCCGCCTGCGAGCTGCCCCGGCTCGTCGTCATCGTCGACGACCTCGACGCCCTGTTGTCACCCGCCCTGGGTTCCACCGGCCGGCCGGCGGCGGGGTCCGTCGTACGGGCCCTGGAGGCGGTGGCCCGGGAGGGCGAGCGTCTCGGGGTGCATCTCGTCGCCACGACCGGCGTCGGCGGGCGCCCGGGCGAGGGTGAGCTGGGGAAGGCGGCCGGCGCCCGGGTCGTCCTGAGCGCGCCGATGCCGGGCCCGGACGAACCGGCGCCCGGCCGGGGGGAGTTGCTGGGCGAGGGCGGCCGTACGACCGCGTTCCAGGCGGGCCGCGTCACGGGCCGCATCCCCCGCACCGCCACCCTCCGCCCGACCGTCGTCCCCCTCGACTGGGCACGCATGGGCGACCCCCCGGCCCGACGCCCGGTCCGCGAACTGGGCAACGGCCCGACCGACCTCGCCCTCCTGGCCAGCGCCCTGGACCGAGCGGCCCGCGAGGTCTCGGCCACACAGGTACCGTCCCTGCTCTGACCCCCGGGCCCCGAAAGGGGCGCGGGGAACCGCGCGAGCGATCACGACGCACCCGCACCCACCCACCCACACAGCCCCACCACCCCCACCCCGAAAGCGGCGGCGGTCGGCGCTCCCATGGTCACGACGCGGTCACGATCACGTCGTTGACGCGGCAGGCGCTCTTGCCGCCCCCGAGCACGCGGCGTAGACCAGAGCGCACGGGACAGCGCTCTACGTTCGACGACGCACGGAGAACGGGGTCAGAGATGCGCAACATCTACCATATTCGCCGTATTCACCGCATGGTTCGCACACACAAGCCCCATCCCCCTGGCAAGCCCACCCACCCCCCCACGGCCAAAGCCCTCGCGGCCCTCGCCGCAGGCGTCCTCGCCCTCTCCCTCACCGCGTGCGGCGGGGACGACGACGGTGGCGACAAGGGCGACAACGCCAGCGACGGCGGCAACGAGGCCACCGTGGAACTTCCCAAGCTGGACGGCCAGAAGCTGGAGGTCGCCGCGGTCTTCACGGGTCCGGAGCTGGACAACTTCCAGAAGGTCCTGGACGAGTTCGAGAAACGCACCGGCGCCTCGGTGACCTTCGTGCCCACCGGCAACAACACCTCCACCTTCCTCGGTACGAAGATCGAGGGCGGCAAACCGCCGGACGTGGCGTTCCTGCCGCAGGTCGGCGTGTTGCACCAGTTCGCCGACAAGGGCTGGTTGAAGCCGCTCGGCAGCGAGGCCCAGGCGCAGCTGGACAAGAACTTCTCGGACGGCTGGAAGGACCTCGGCGCGTACGAGGGCAAGCAGTACGGCGTCTACGCGAAAGCCGCCAACAAGTCCCTCGTCTGGTACAACACCGCGGCCTTCGAGGCGGCGGGCATCACCGAGGAACCGGGGACGTGGGACGAGTTCCTGCAGACCGCGCAGACGCTCTCCGACGCGGGCTCACCGGCCGTGTCCATCGGCGGCGCCGACGGCTGGACGCTCACCGACTGGTTCGAGAACGTCTACCTCTCGCAGGCGGGCCCGGAGAAGTACGACCAGCTCGCCAAGCACGAGATCAAGTGGACCGACCCCTCCGTCAAGGAAGCCCTCACCACGCTCGCCGAGCTGTGGGGCGAGGACGACCTGATCGCGGGCGGCGCCTCCGGCGCACTGCAGACGGAGTACCCGAAGTCGATCACGCAGACCTTCGGCGGGGACACCCCGGCGGGCATGGTGTTCGAGGGCGACTTCGTGGCCGTCACCATCAACGGCGACACGGACGCGAAGATCGGCACGGATGCCAAGGTGTTCCCGTTCCCGGCGGTCGGCGACGCCTCCCCCGTGGTCACCGGCGGCGACGCGGCCGTGGCGCTGAAGGACGGCAAGGGCGCGCAGGCGCTGCTCACCTTCCTCGCCTCGACCGACGCGGCGGAGATCTGGGCGGCACAGGGCGGCTTCCTCTCCCCCAACAAGGAGATGGACGAGGGAAGTTACAAGGACGACGCCACCCGGGAGATCGCCAAGGCACTGCTCGCGGCGGGTGACGACTTCCGCTTCGACATGTCCGACCAGGCCCCCGCGGCGTTCGGCGGCACGCAGGGCGTCGGCGAGTGGAAGGACCTCCAGGACTTCCTGAAGAGTCCCGACGACGTGGCCGGTGCCCAGAAGCGGTTGGAGGCCGACGCGGCGAAGGCCTACGGGAACGGCTGACGACGACCTCATGCCGTCTGCCGTGACGAAGACGGCGGGAGGCGCCGGCGCACTGCCGACGCCCCCCGCCGCACCCCGCAAGAGCGTGACGGGAACCCGGCTGTGGGTGGCGGTGCTGTTTCTGCTGCCCGCGCTGGTGCTGCTCGGCGCGCTCGTGGTCTACCCGATCGGGTACTCGGTCTGGCGGAGCCTGTTCGACGCGGACGGCTCGGGCTTCGTCGGCCTCGACAACTACGCGGAGATCTTCTCCGACGACTCCACCCTCGTCGCCGTGCGCAACACCGCGATCTGGGTCGCGGTGGCCCCGGCCCTCGTCACCGCGCTCGGGCTGATCTTCGCGGTGCTGACCGAACGCATCCGCTGGGGAACGGCGTTCAAGCTGATCGTCTTCATGCCGATGGCGATCTCGATGCTCGCCGCGGGCATCATCTTCCGGCTGGTGTACGAGCAGGACCCGGACCAGGGCGTCGCCAACGCGGTCGTGACGTCCGTGCACGACGTGTTCGTGGACGAGTCGGTGTATCCGAAGGCCCGGCCGGGCGCCCAGGTGAGCGATCTGAAGGCGTCCGGCGGTGGTGCGTTCACCACGGAGGGGACCGCGCGGGCGGGCACCCCGGTGCTGCTCCCCCTCGTCGGTATCGCGCCGGGCAGCCTGCCCGGCGACGCACAGGACGCGAAGGCCGCCGGGACCACCGGTGGTGACGGGATCACCGGCACCGTCTGGCTGGACTTCCGGCTCGGCGGCGGTGGCGAGAAGGGGGCCGTCGACCCGGGCGAGAAGGGGCTGAAGGGCGTCAAGGTCGAGGCGGTGAAGGACGGTGGGGTCGTCGCCTCCACCACCAGCGGCGGCGACGGCACCTTCAGCCTGCCCAAGGCGGCGGACGGAGCCCAACTCCGTCTGCCGGGCTCGAACTTCGCGGCGCCCTACAACGGCATCGACTGGCTGGGCCCGGCGCTCGTCACCCCGGCCGTCATCGGGTCGTACGTCTGGATGTGGGCCGGCTTCGCGATGGTGCTGATCGCGGCGGGCCTCGCCGGGGTCGACCGCAATCTGCTCGAAGCCGCCCGGGTGGACGGGGCGAACGAGTGGCAGGTGTTCCGCCGGGTCACCGTGCCCCTGCTCGCACCGGTCCTGGTCGTCGTCCTCGTGACGCTGATGATCAACGTGATGAAGGTGTTCGACCTCGTCTACATCATCGCCCCCCAGCCCAGCCAGGACGACGCCAACGTGCTGGCCCTGCAGTTGTACCTGGTGTCGTACGGCGGCGGGGGCGACTTCGGCCTCGGCAGTGCGATCGGCGTGATCCTGCTGCTGCTCGTGCTGCCGGTGATGTGGGTCAACATCCGGCGTCTCAGGAAGGAGCGCCAGCGGTGACCGCTGTCGAAACCCCCGCGCCCGCGCCGGGAACTCCGGCGCGCGAGGCGCCCGCTCGCCGCGAACGCTCCGTCGCATCCCGGCTCGCGAGCGGCGCGGCGGGCGGCGCGTTGCGCGTGTTCCTGCTGCTGGTGGCGCTGTTCTGGCTGGTGCCGACCTTCGGGCTGCTGGTCTCCTCGTTCCGCGACCCGACCGACATCTCCACCTCCGGATGGTGGAAGGTGTTCACGGCCCCGGCCCAGCTCACCACCAAGAGCTATGCGTCGCTGCTGGAGAACGACGGCATCACCGACGCCCTGCTCAACACGGTCTGGATCACGGTCCCGGCGACGCTGCTGGTCGTCCTGATCGGCGCGATGGCCGGATACGCCTTCGCCTGGCTGGACTTCAAGGGCCGCGACTGGTGGTTCATGGCCGTGGTGGGGCTGCTGGTGGTCCCGGTGCAGGTGGCACTGATCCCGCTGTCCGGACTCTTCCGGGACCTCGGGATCTTCGGCGACATCATCGGCGTCGTCCTCTTCCACGTCGGCTTCGGACTGCCGTTCGCGATCTTCCTGCTGCGGAACTTCTTCGCGGAGATCCCGCGCGAGCTGCTGGAGGCGGCACGGCTGGACGGGGCGGGCGAGGTCCGGCTGTTCGCGACGGTCGTACTGCCCCTGGCCGCACCGGCGTTGGCGTCGCTCGGGATCTTCCAGTTCCTGTGGGTGTGGAACGACATGCTGGTCGCGCTGGTCTTCTCCAGCTCCGACTCCCAGCCGCTGACGGTCGCGCTCCAGCAGCAGGTGAGGCAGTTCGGCAGCAACATCGAGGTGCTGGCGCCGGGCGCCTTCATCTCCATGGTGATCCCGCTGGCCGTGTTCTTCGCGTTCCAGCGGCAGTTCGTGTCGGGGGTGATGGCGGGGGCGGTGAAGTAGGGCAAGGGATGCTCGCAGCACGGGAGTTGCGAGGTACGTGGGGCGGGCGCCCGGGGGTTGGTCGCGCGACAACCTCCGCAGCCCGCGCCCGAATTCACCCCCGCGCGCCCCCAACTCCCCACCCTGTCCCCCGTATGGAACACGCACCGTAACCAATTCATCCCATCGGCCGTTTCCGGGCAGTATGCCCGCGCCGACCCATGGATGTCCTCCTTGCCCAGGTTCAGTGTCATCGTTCCCGCGTACAAGGTTCAGGCGTACCTGCAGGAATGCCTGGATTCCGTGCTCTCCCAGTCCTTCACCGACCTCGAACTGATCGTCGTCGACGACGCCTCCCCCGACAACTGCGGCGCGATCGCCGACGAGACCGCGGCCCGCGACCCCCGCGTGCGGCGCGCCGTGCGCCTGCGGGAGAACGCGGGCCCGGGTGCCGCCCGCAACAAGGGGATGGAGTACGCGAGGGGGGACTACCTCCTCTTCCTCGACGGCGACGACACGTTCGCGCCGGGCGCGCTCCGGGCGATCGCCGACCGCGTCAAGGAGACCGGCGAACCGGACGTCCTCGTCCACGACTTCGCCCGCGTCTGCTGGTCGGGCGAGTCCGTCCGCGACGAAAGCGGCCTCCAGCTCACCGAGCAGGGCCCCGCCCCCTTCCGCCTGGACGACCGTCCGGGCCTGCTGCACGTCCGTCCGGCCGTGTGGAACAAGGCGTACAAGCGGGAGTTCGTCGAGGACCACGACTTCCGTTTCCCGCCCGGCATCTACGAGGACACGGCCTGGACGTACCCCGTCCTGATGGCCGCCGAGTCCGTCGCCACCCTCGACCGGGTCTGTGTCCACCACCGCCGGCGCCGCCACGGCAGCCTGCTCGGGGCGACTACACGCGGTCACTTCGACGTGTTCGAGCAGTACGACCGGGTGTTCGCGTACGTCGACGAGCGGCCGGAGCTGGCGCAGTGGCGTCCGGTGCTGTTCCGGCGCATGGTCGACCACCTCACCTCCGTGTTCTCCCGGCGCCACCGGCTGCCGCGCGAGGCGCACGCCGAGTACCTGCGCACGGTCCGCGTGTACTGCGCCCGCTACCGCACCCCGGGCGCCCCCCTCCGCGCCCGCGCCCGGCTCCGGCACGCGCTCCTGCGGCTCGGCGGTCCGCGTCTCCACCGCGCGCTGTGGGCGGGAGCGCGGCTGGGCCGGGGCGCCGGGCGCCTGGCGCGGGGCCTGGCCGGGCTGTTGCGTAGGGCCGGGCTGCGCCTCCACTACCGCGTCCAGCGCCTCCTCCCGCTGCGTGCCGACCGGGCCGTGTTCGCCGCGTACGACGGCCGGGGCTACGAGTGCAGCCCGGCCGCGCTGGAGAACGCGTTTCGCACGTACGTCCCCCGGATGCGCACCTCGTGGGTCGCGCGCCCGGAGCACCACCACACGCTCCCGGTGGGGACCCGGCGGGTGCTCCCCGGCTCGATGGCGTACTGGACGGCGCTGGCCCGCTCCACGTACCTGGTGAGCAACGTCGACTTCGACCGGCGCCTGGCCAAGCGCCGCGGTCAGGTGCTGCTGCAGACCCGGCACGGCACGCCGCTCAAGCGGATGGGGCTCGACCTCCAGGACCGGCCGGCGGCGGCGCGCGGCGCGGACTTCGGCGCCGCGCTGCGCGGCAGCGACCGGTGGGACTACGTCCTGTCCGGCAACCGCCACTCCACACTCGTCTGGGAACGCGTCCACCCCTCCCCGTACACGACCCTCGAATACGGCTCGCCGCGCAACGACGTGTTCCTGCGGGCGAACTCGGCGGACGTGGCCCGGGTACGCGAACAGCTCGGCATCCCCGAGGGCGCGGTCGCCGTCCTGTACGCCCCCACGCACCGCGACTACCGCCACTCGCAGCGCGCCCATCTGGACCTGGAGCGGGTGCTGCGCAAGCTCGGTCCGCGGTTCGTGGTCCTCGCCCGGGCCCACCCCGGGTACGACTCCCCGCTGACGGATCTGGCGCACGGCCGTCTGCTGGACGTCACCGGCCATCCGAGCGTGGAGGACCTGTGCCTCGCCTCGGACGCGCTGGTCACCGATTACTCGTCCCTGATGTTCGACTACGCCAACCTCGACCGGCCGATCGTGATCCACGCGGAGGACTGGGAGGCGTACGAGGCGGCGCGGGGCACTTATTTCGATCTGCGCTCCTTCCCGCCGGGGGCGGTGGCGCGCAGTGAGGACGAACTGATCGACATCTTCGCCACGGGGCACTGGCGGGGGTCGCGGTCGGCGCAGTTGCGGTCGGCGTTCCGGGAGCGGTTCTGTCCGTTCGACGACGGGCGGGCGGCCGAGCGGGTGGTGCGGCGGGTGGTGCTCGGCGAGGTCGCACCGGTGGACTTCGTCCCCCTGGCCGAGCGGCATCCCGTCCCGTCCGCCGCGGCGGCCCGCCCCGGGGTGGACGGGGCGCTGGGCACGTAGGCGTTCGCCGGCCCCACCGAGCTGGGAAGCGCGGGGCGCAGCCCGCGCACCCGTGACCACGCCCGCACGCACCCGCACCCGCCCGCAACCGCCCGCAACCGCCCGCAACCGACAAACTCGCCCCGAAAGGACAGAATGCCCCGCTTCAGCATCATCGTCCCCACACACGGTGTCGAAGGGCGGCTGTCGCTCGCCCTGGACTCGGTCCTCACGCAGCCGTTCGGCGACTTCGAGCTGATCCCGGTCCATGACGCACCGGGTTCCCCGGCGGGAGCCGTCGGCGCCGCGTACGCCGGCAGGGACACCCGGGTGGTTCCGGTCGAGTCGCCCCCCTCGGGCGGCCTGAGTGCGGCCCGCAACGCGGGGATCGCGGCGGCGCACGGGACGTACGTGCTGTTCCTGGACGGGGACGACACGCTCGCGCCGGGCGCGCTGCGGGCGATCGCGGACCGGCTGCGCGAGGCCGGCGACCCCGATGTCCTGTACTTCGCGCATGAGCGCGCGCACTGGTGGGAGGGCGGGACGACCGTCGTGCGCCCGGCCGGTCCGCAGACCCCGGCGTGGAGCACGGCCTACCGCCGGGACTTCCTCGCCGAACGTCAACTCCTCTTCCCCATCGGCCACTTCACCGACCTCGGCTGGAGCGGCCTGGTCGCGCTGGCCACCGACCGCACGGCCGAGCTGCCGGAGACGGTCTGCGTACGCCATCTGCTGCGCCGGCAGGGCAGCCGGTTGCACACACCCGGCGCACACCAGCTCGAACTGCTCGACCAGGTGGAGCTGGTCCTCGCCCGGGCCACGGCCGAACGGGGCGTGTCCCAGGCATTGTTCGCGCGGTTGTTCGCGGTGGTGTTGCGGACCGCCGCGCACCCGGAGCGGCTGCCGGTCCACCACCGCCGCGCGTTCTTCCGCCGTGCCACGCACCTGTACCGCCACTACGTCCCGGCCGGTTTCCAGCCACCCGGCGGCCTCCTCGGCGTACGGCACCGGTTGCTCGCGTCCGGCTCGTACGCCGGATTCCGGGTCCTGTGCGCCGCCGAGCGGGCGGTGGCGGGGGCGTCGGCCGCGCTCCCCCGCCCGCGCGCGCCCCTGACCCGTGCCGCGTACGCCGTCCAGCGCCGTCTGCCGCTGGACAGGAACCTCGTCGTGTACCGCGCGCACCGGGGCGGTGACCTCGGCTGCGACCTCGTCGCCCTCCACGCGAAGGCCCGAGAACTCGCCCCGCGGCTGCGTGCGGTGTTCCTCGTCGAGCCCGACGCGGTGGACGCTCTCCCCGAGGGCGCCCACTACGCCGTCATCGGCACCCGGCGCCACTGGGAGGCCATCGCCCGCGCCCAGTACGTCGTCGACGGCGCCGACGTCGAGGCGGTGGGCGCGGAAGCGGTCGTCAAGCGCGCCCGCAGCGTCCACGTCCGCACCCAGCAGGGCACCCCGCTGACGACGACGGGCGTGGACCGGGCCCCGTACCCGGTGGCGGCCGCCGCGTCCGGCGACTTCACCGGCCTGGTCGCCCACGTGGACCGCTGGGACTTCGTCCTCTCCGCCAACCGGCACTCCACGCAGACCTGGGAGCGGGCCTTCCCGGGCGCGTACGAGACACTGGAGTACGGCTCCCCGCGCAACGACGTCCACTACACGGCGACGGCCGAGGACGTGACGCGCGCCCGGCGCGAACTGGGCGTGCCGGAGGGCAGGAAGGCCCTCCTCTACGCCCCCGCCCACCGCGACGCCCCCCACGACCCGGCCACCGGCCCAGGCGCCCGGCTCGATCCGGAGGCGTTCTGTGAGGCGGTCGGCGAGGAGTACGTGGTGCTGCTGCGGACGGGTGACGTCCACGGCGGCGCGAGCGCCCGCAGGACGGGCGGCCGGATCATCGACGTCACCGCGCACCACTCGGTCGAGGACGTCTGTCTCGCCGCCGACGCGCTGATCACCGACCACTCCGCCCTGATGTTCGACTACGCCCATCTCGACCGGCCGATCGTGATCCACGCGCAGGGCTGGGACGTCCTCCGGGAGACCCGGGGCGTCTGCCTCGACCTGCCGGCCGCGCCGCCCGGTCATGTGGCGCGCACGGAGCGGGAGCTGGCGGACCTGTTCCGCGACGGCGCGTACGCGGACGCGGAGGCCGACGCCCTGCGCGCGATGTTCCGGGAACGGTTCTGCCAGTTCGACGACGGGCGGGCGGCCGAGCGGGTCGTACGGCGGGTGTTCCTGGGCGAGGGGCCGCGGACACTGCCGCCCGTCGTGCCGCTCGCCGAACGGACCCCGGCCCCGGCGCCCGCCGCCGCGACCCTCGTGAGGAGCTGACGGTCATGCCCCGCTTCAGTGTCATCGTCCCCGTGTTCGAGGCCCGGGGCTTTCTGCGCGAGTGCCTCGACTCGGTCCTGGAGCAGTCGTACCGGGATCTGGAGGTGATCGCCGTCAACGACTGCTCGCCGGACGGCAGCGGCGCGACCCTCGACGCGTACGCCGCCCGCGACCCGCGGGTACGGGTGCTGCACCTGCCCGCGAACGTGGGTCCCGGCCGCGCCCGCAACGCCGCACTGCCGTACGCCGGGGGCGACTTCGTGCTCTTCCTCGACAGCGACGACACCCTCGTCCCGGGGGCCCTGAGGGCGCTGGCGGACCGGCTGGACGAGACCGGTGACCCCGATGTGCTGGTCTTCGACCACATCCGCGCGCACTGGTGGGGCGGGACGGGGCGCGACGCCTCCGCACACCTCCTGTCCGCGGTCGGCGAGGGCGTCTTCACGGCCGCGGAGCGCCCGCGGGTCCTGGAACTGCCGACGGTCGTGTGGAACAAGGCGTACCGGCGGGAGTTCGTCGAGACGCGACGGTTCCGGTTCCCGCCGGGCCATTACGAGGACACGCCGTGGACGTTCCCGGTCCTGCTCGACGCCGGGCGGATCGCCACGCTCGACCGGATCTGCGTGGCCCACCGGCTGCGACGTCGGGGCGGCCTCCTGTCCACCACGAGCCGTCGGCACTTCGACGTGCACGACCAGTACGAGCGGGTCTTCGGCTTCCTGGACTCCCGCCCCGAACCGGCGGGTTGGCGCTCCCTCGTACGCGACGGGATGGCGGCGCGCTGCCTGTCCGTCCTCGCCGAGCCGGACCGGGTGCCGGGCGGCGACAGGGCCGAGTTCTTCCGGCGGACGGCGGCGCTGTACCGCAAGCACCGCTCGGACGGCGACCCGGTGGCCCCCGAGCACCGCGTGCTGGCGGGCGGCTGGGCCGCGTACCGCGCCCGGCGCCGGGTGGCCGGGGTCCGTGGCGCGCTCGGCGAACGCGGGGAGCGCCTGCGCGCGGCCGGCGCCGAGCTGATCGGCCGGGGCTGGTCGCTGGCCCACGAACGGCTGCCGCTGGACCCGGATCTGGCCCTGTACTCGGCGTTCGCGCACCGGGGGGTGCTCGGTGACCCGGCGGCCGTGTACCGGGCCGCCCGTGATCTCGCGCCCCACATCCGCGGGGTGTGGGTGGTGCGCCCCGAGCGGGTGCCGGCGCTCCCTGCGGGGGTCGCGTACGTGACGCCGGGCTCGCCCGAGTATCTGCGGCTGGCCGCGCGGGCGACGTACTTCGTCGGCAACACCCCCTGGCCCGGCACCCTCACCAAGCGGCCGGGCAGCGTGCACATCCACACCCACCAGGGCACCCCGCTCAAGTTCATGGGCGCCGACCTGCTGCACAGGCCCGGCGCCCGGCTCGGCGTGGACGTGCCGGAGACGCTGCGCCGGGCCGACCTCTGGGACCACAGCCTGGTCGCCAACCGCCACTCCGAGCGGGTGTGGAGCAGGGCGTATCCGTGCGGGTTCACCTCGCTGCGGACCGGCAGCCCGCGCAACGACGTCCTGGTGAACGCCGGCGCGGACAGCGGTGCGCGGATCCGTGCACGGCTCGGCATCCCGGCCGGGCACACGGTCGTGCTGTACGCGCCGACGTTCCGCGACTACCGGCGGGGCGGCCACGTCGACCGCCTGGACCTCGCCCGGTTCGCCGCCGACCTGCGGCGCAGCCTGGGCGAGGCCCACACCCTCGTCGTACGGCTGCATCCCTCGGCGGCGGACGGCCCGGCGCGCGGGTTCGGGCTCGCCGAGCTGCACCGGCGGGGTGTCGTCGTGGACGCGACGGACGAGCCCCGTGCCGAGGAGGTGATGCTCGCCGCCGACGTCCTCGTCACGGACTACTCGGCCCTGATGTTCGACTACGCCAACCTCGACCGGCCGATCGTCGTGCACGCCGACGACCGGGACGCCTTCGCGGCGAGCAGGGGCATGTACGTGGACATCACCGCCGATCCGCCCGGCCATGTGTCGCGCTCCTACCGGGAGCTGGCCTGGCTGTTCGACTCCGGGCAGTGGCGGGACGCGGAGTCGGCGCGGCTGCGGGCCGGGTTCCGGGAGCGGTACTGCGAGTTCGACGACGGGCGGGCGGCCGAGCGGGTCGTACGGACGCTGATGCTGGGTGAGCGGGCGGTGGCGGTGCCCGCGCCGAGGGCGCCCGGGTCGATGACGAGCACGGGCTTCGTGTTGTCATGAGGGCGCGGGCGTGGGTGCTGCTGCTCGCCGCCGGTTTCGCGCTGCTCCAGTTCGCGAGCGTCACCGGGCGCGCCACCCCCGACACCAAGAACTACGTCTCGTACGCCCTCACGCTGGGCGGCGCGGGCCCGCGGGAGTCGGCGGCCGGGGCCATCGAGCACTACTGCGGGAGCCGGGCGGCGACGGCCGAGCGGAAGCGGAGCGTGGACGTGGTGCGGTTCCGCGAGCCGAGCCCGGCCGCGCGGGTCGCCGAGGAGTGCGGCCGGGACCTGTGGCGCAGGGTGGACCGGGGGCTGGCGGCCGGGCGGACCGACGGCCCCATCGCCCCGTTCGCCTCGGAGCGGTTCCAGCGGATCTTCGAGGTGCGGCCCGGGTATCCGGTGCTGCTGGCGCCGTTCGTCGCCGTGTTCGGGGTCGTGTGGGGCGTGTGGCTGGCGAGCGTGCTGATCGCGGCGGCCGGGGGCGTCCTGGCCTTCCTCGTCCTGCGCGCCGTCCGCGCCCCCACCCCCGTCGCCCTCACCGGGCAGGCGCTGTACTACGTCCTGCCGTGCGGCGCGACCGCCATGCGGCCCATGACCGAGGGGCTGTTGCTGGCCCTGACGCTGGCGGCGCTGTGGGGGTGCGCGCTCGCCATGGAGGGGCGGGTTCGGGCGGGGGTGTCGCTGGTGGGCGGCGCCCTGGCGGCGCTGTTCACGGTGAAGCACTCGCAGGCGCTGTTTCTGGGGGTGTGTCTGGCGGGGGCGTGCGCGGTGGTCGCCGTGCGGCGCGCACGCGGTCGTGAAGGCGAGGGGCGCGGGCAGGTCGAGACATGGGTGCGGGCGGTCGGGGCGGTGTCGGCGGGCGCGATGGTGTGCACGCTGGCGCTCGCCGGGCTGCTGCGCTACCCGGCGTCCACCGAGAGCCTCCAGGACCTGCTCACCGACCACTACACCCACCCCGACCGGGACCGGCTGTGGCCCGAGTTCCTGCACCTGGAGGCTCGCTTCTGGGGGGAGTGGGGGCGTCGACAGCTGACCCAGCCGCTGTTCCTGGCCGCGCTGGGGGCGGGCGCGTGGGGCGCGTCGCGGCAGCGGCCGGTGTTCGGGTGGTTCGTGATCGCCGGCGCGTGCACGGGGATCCTCAACCAGGCCGGGCACCCGGACATCACCATCTGGGGCGACCGGCTGATCGTGGCGGCCTGGCTGCTGCCGGTGCTGGGGCTGCCGCTGCTGCTGGAGCGCGTGACGGCCCCGCGAGGCTCACTCGATGTGGTGACCGCGAGCTGAGCCGCCGCCGGGCCGGCCGACAGCGGGAATACACGCCAGATGCCACAGACAGTCCAGCTCGGTCATGCTTCCGGCCGCCGCGTCGCCCTCGGGGTCACCGCCCTGCGCGGCGGCCGTGGCCGGCTGACCCGGCGGCCCACTCCCTACCTTGTCGTGGGCGGGCTGTTCTGGCTGGTGACGACGCTGGCGTACTGGCGGGTGCCGCTGTGCTGCGACGCCGGTCTGCACGCGGCGGTCGTCGAACGGCTCCGCTGGAACCTGCCGCACCCGGCCCACCCGACCGCCGCCCTGCCGGGCGCGGGCAGCCCGCACTACTCCCCGTACGCCCTCGCGCAGGGGGTTCTCGCGCGGCTGACCGGGCTGAGCGGCTGGTCGCTGGTGAAGCTCGCCGGTCCGGTGAACCTGCTGGTGCTGCTCACCGGGCTCGGCCGTTTCGTGCGCGTCCTCACGCCCCGGGCGTGGGCGCCGGTCCTCGCGCTGCTGTTCACGACCCTGCTGTGGGGCACGGGGACGGCCCCGTGGAGCGGCGGTCCCGGGCTGATGTCGATGACGACGGGCCTCGGTCATCCGTCCGCGTTCGCCCTCGGGCTGATGTTCTGGGCGTGGGCGTGGACGGGAGTACGGGCGCGGGGTGGCGGTTCGGGGCGGCGGGCACGCTACGTCGGGCCGAGCGGCCTCGGCGGCCTGGGGGCGTACGCCGGGCTCGGCGCGCTCTACGGACTGATCCTGCTGGTGCATCCGATGACGGCTGCGGCCGCGGTGGCCGGGGCCATGGCGCTCGTGGCGGCCTGGCAGCACGGGTGGCGGACGCCGCTGGCGGGGCGCTGGGCACTGACGGCGACGGTCACCGCGGCGGTCGCGGTCGCCTGGCCCTCCTACGACGTCCTGTCGTCGGCCACGGCCACGGGCACGAGCGCGAGCGCCGTCCCGCCCGTCGCGGACGTGGCCGGCCACCTCTGGCCGGCGCTGCTCGGGCTGCCGGCGCTGTGGGCACGGGGGCGTGGGTCGCGCAGGGACCCGCTAATGCTGGTGTGCGCGGCGGAGTGCCTGGTGGCGGCGTACGGCTGGGTGGGTGGACACCCCGCATACGGCCGGGTCGCGGAGGTCGCGGCCGTGTCCGCGCAGGTCGCCCTCGGGGTGGAGCTGGCGGCGCCCCGACCGTGGAGGTGGGCGCGGCGGGCGCTGGGCGGCGCGGCGGTCGCGGGGGCGTGCGCGGGGTTGCTCCTGGTGCACGCCGGCGCGGTCGTACCGGCCGCGTTCGACCCCGTCGGCTTCGCACAGCCGCCGCGGTGGCCGTCGTACGCGTGGGCGGCCCGGCATGTGCGGGCGGGCGAGGTACTGCTCACCGACGGGTACCGCGCGGAGCGCTCGCTCCCGGGGTACGGGGTGAACATGGTGGCGCCCCCGTGGTCCGATCCGGCGCTGCCGGAGGCGGAACGGGGGCGACGGCTCACCGATGTCCGGGTCTACCTCGATCCCGCGTCGACCCGTGAGCGGCGCGGGACCGTCGCCCGGCGGTACGGCGTGCGGTGGCTGCTGCTGACGCGGTGGCGCCGGATGCCCGGGGAGGCCGTGGTCGTGGACTGGAGTCCGCGGACCGGGGAGGTGCTGGCGCGGATCGCTCCGTAGGGGGCGTGCGGAGCGGTCCGCGCCGGGTGGCGGCCGGGGTTGCCGGACCTACTCGACGACCAGCTCGACCGGGATGTTGTTGCGGGTGGCGTTGGAGTAGGGGCAGACCTGGTGGGCCTGCTCGACGAGCTTGCGGCCGGTGGCCTCGTCGACGGAGTCGGGGAGTTCGACGCGGAGGGTGACCTTGAGGGCGAAGCCCTCGCCCTGCTTGCCTATGCCGACCTCGGCGGTCACGGCGGCGTCGCTGACATCCACCTTGGCCGCGCGGCCGACGAGACCGAGGGCGCTGGCGAAACAGGCGGAGTAGCCGGCGGCGAAGAGCTGCTCGGGGTTGGTGCCCTGGCCGTTGCCGCCCAGCTCCACCGGGAGGGCCAGGTCGAGGTCGAGCTTGCCGTCGTTGCTGACGGCGCGACCGTCACGGCCGTGGGTGGCGGTGGCGACAGCGGTGTAGAGCGCGTCCATGGAAGAACCATCCCTTTCACAGGTCATCTCACGTCCGGCGGTCCGGTCCGACCGCCGTTCACGGACTCAAGTAGAGCACACAATTCAATTGCCCACAACTAAATGACGGACAGGAGTTACGCTGGATCCATGACCACGAGCGCCGCTCCCACGCCCGAGGGGGTCTCCTCGGAGATCTCCGGGCAGATCTCCGAGGAGGAGTTCCTCCGTCTCGACCGGCAGATCTGCTTCTCCCTGCACGCCGCCTCCCGTGCCTTCAACAGCGTCTACCGCGTGGCCCTGAAGGATCTGGGGATCACCTATCCGCAGTACCTGGTGATGCTGGTGCTGTGGGAGCGGGGCGAGCTGCCCGTCAAGAAGCTGGGCGAGCATCTGCGGCTCGACTCCGGGACCCTCTCGCCGCTGCTCAAGCGCCTGGAGGCCGCCGGACTCGTCCAGCGGGAGCGCAGCGCGCGCGACGAGCGGTCGGTCGTGGTGCGGCCGACCGGGGAGGGCGCCGCCCTGCGTGAGCGCGCCCTGGCCGTGCCGCGCCGGATCGTCTCCGCGACGACCTTGGACCTGGAAGAGATCCGCGACCTGCGCGACCGACTGGACCGCCTGACGACCGCGCTGGACGAGGCGGCACTGGAGGAGCCGACGGAGTAGCCGGCGGAGCCGGCGGAGTAGCCGGCGCAGCGGCCGACGGCCCGGTCGACCGGCCGACCGGAACGGACCGTCCCACGCGGAACCCCCGCCCCCCGCACACCCTCTTCCCCACCGGGCCGCGAAGTCGCCCTTAAGGGAAGATTTGCACACATACCTCTCACAGGTGCGGGGCAACCATGGCTCTTCAGCAGGCGCAGGTCTCCGTCGTCGTCATCGGCTACGACGACGCCGCCCACGTGGCGCACGCCGTGCGTTCGGCGCTCGCGCAGGGACCGACCGTCCGCGAGGTGATCGCGGTCGACGACTGTTCGACGGACGGCAGCGGGGAGCTGCTGGAGCGGCTGGCCGAGGAGGAGCCCCGTCTGCGGGTACTGCGGCGCCGGTCCAACAGCGGGGGCTGCGGTACCCCGCGCAACGACGGGGTGGACGCCGCGGCCTCGCCGTACGTGATGTTCCTGGACAGCGACGACGTACTGCCGCCCGGTGCCGTGGACGCGCTGCTGGGCGCCGCCCTGGAGCACGACGCGCCGGTCGCCTCGGGGCTGTGCGTGCGCAGGGAGCTGCCGTCCGGCCGCGAGACCCCCTGGCAGCCCGAGCTGTACGCCCGGCGCACGCTGGTGCCGCACCCCTCCCGGCGCGCGCGCCTGGCGCACGACACGCTCTGCGTCAACAAGCTCTACCGCACCACCTTTCTGCGCGACCACGCGATCCGCTTCCCCGACGGCCGCTTCCCGTACGAGGACTTCGTCTTCGGCGCGCGCGTCCTGGCCGCCGCGCCGCGGATCGCACTCGTCCCCGACCCGGTGTACGTCTGGCACGTGCGCCGCTCGGCCACCCGGCTGTCCCTCTCCCTCGACCGCTCCGGCATCGCCAACTGGCGGGCCCGGACGGAGGCCGACCGCCTGTCGTACGACATCCTGCTGGGCGCCGGCGAGAAGCAGCTCGCGCGGGCGACGCGGACGCGCTTCCTCGACCACTCGCTGCGGATGTACGCGCGCGAGCTGGACCTGCGCGGCGCGGAATACCGGCGCGCGTGGTGGGCCCTGACCCGCGCGCACCTGGCCTCCTTCGACGAGGGCGACTTCGCGACGGCGCCCGCGCCCGGCCGGGTCGTCGCCCGGGTGATCCTGGCCGCCGAGGAACCGCGCGACCTGGCCCGCCTCAAGGAGATCGCGGCCCGCCCGGCCCGGCTGACCCCGCCCTACGCGCGCGCGGGTGACGGCACGCCCGTCTGGTCCGCGGAACTGCCGCAGGTGGAACTGGACCATCTCCTCGTCCGCCCCGTGCACCTGCTGCCGGCCGCCGTCGACGCGGAACTGCGGCCCCGCGCGCGGGGGACGACGCTCCGCCTGCGGCTGCACGAGCTGTACGGACGGATGGCGCAGGCGGGGCCGCGGAGCGTGGAGGCGGAGTTCACCGAACGCAAGGACGGGCGGGTGGGGTTCGCCGGCACGGCCTCCCTCGTGCCAGAGCCCGGCCTCGACAGCTGGACGGCGGACGTCCCGCTGGATCTCGCCGCGCTGAGTGGCGGCACCTGGGACCTCCGGCTACGGCTGCGCTTCGCGGACGGCGGCCGGCGCGAGACCACCGCGCACGCCGTCGCGGGCGCCGGGCTGCTGCGCCGGAGCGTGCTGCCGAGCACCCGCCACGGGGTGCTCCTCGCGCAGCCGTACGCGACGCACGCGGGGGCGCTCGCGCTACGGCTCGCGCCCGGTTGGCGAGGTTTGACCGATGTGGTGCTGCGTCGCCTCACACGCCTGCTTCACTGAGAGCCGACTGATTGCACCTGCATCATCACCATGCCGCCCGACGCGGCACGTCATCACCATGACTACGAGGGGTACGAGGGGACGGTCGTCCATGACCTGGCTGATCACCGGTGGCGCCGGATACATCGGGGCGCACGTGGTGCGCGCGATGCTCGACGCGGGCGAGGAGACCGTCGTCTACGACGATCTGTCCACGGGGGTCGTCGAACGGGTGCCCGAAGGCGTGCCGTTGGAGATCGGCTCCACCCTCGACGCGGACCGGCTGGCCCGGGTCGTCCGGGACCGGCGCGTCACCGGTGTCGTCCATCTCGCGGCGAAGAAGCAGGTCGGCGAGTCCGTCGAACAGCCGCTGCACTACTACCGGGAGAACGTCGAGGGCCTGCGCACCCTGCTGTCGGCCGTCACGGACGCCGGGGTCGCGTCCTTCGTGTTCTCCTCCTCCGCCGCCGTGTACGGCATGCCCGAGGCGGCCCTCGTCACCGAGGAGACGCCGTGCGCGCCGATGAGCCCCTACGGCGAGACCAAGCTGGCCGGCGAGTGGCTGGTACGGGCCACGGGCCGGGCGACCGGCCTGTCGACGGCCTCCCTGCGCTACTTCAACGTGGCGGGGGCCGCGACCCCGCAACTGGCCGACACCGGCGTCTTCAACCTCGTCCCCATGGTCTTCGAGAAGCTCTCCGAGGGCGCCCCGCCACGGATCTTCGGCACCGACTACCCGACCCCCGACGGGACCTGTGTCCGGGACTACATCCATGTCGTCGACCTCGCCGAGGCCCACGTGGCGACCGCGCGGCGGCTGCGCGAGGCGCCGGGCACCGATCTCACCCTCAACATCGGGCGCGGGGACGGAGTTTCGGTGCGCGGGATGATCGACCGGATCACCGCGCTCACCGGCCACGACGTGACTCCCGTGGCCGTCGGACGACGGCCCGGCGACCCCGCGCGCGTCGTCGCCTCGGCGGACCGGATCGCCGCTGAGCTGGGCTGGAAGGCCCGGTACGGCGTCGACGACATGATCGCTTCGGCGTGGGCGGGCTGGACGGTGAACCACCCCTCCCGGTGAGACGACCGGAGAGGACTGTGACGGGATCGACGTACCGTGGGAACTGTCCGGTGCCGTTTGCGCGTGTGTACTGAGGGAAGCGAACAGGCAAGCGGACACTGGCTCGCGGGGCACCGGACGGCACCGGAAGCACGACGAGCAGGCGACGCGGGACGTAGGACGACAGGGCGTTACGGGGGTAGCGGCGATGCCGGCATGGGACATCGATCCGATCAACGTGCAGACCACGCTGAAGTCGACCGGTGAGGCGGCGGGCGGCCTGGAGAAGGCCGCCAACTCGCTGGTGTCGAACATGGCGAGCGCGGCCGAGTCTGCCGGTACGGCCGTGCCGGGCGGACAGTTCAGCGGACCCATGGTCGGTCCGGTGGTCGCGGGCACCCCACGGGTGCCGGTCGGTCCGGTCGCGGCGGCGCTGAGCAAGTACCTCCAGGAGCGGCAGCAGAAGCTGGCGTACATGGCGCAGCGGACCATCGACTCCGTGCAGGGCGCGGCCAACGCCACCAACGCCTATGTCACGGGCGACCTGGACATGGCCGCCGAGCAGCAGGCCAACGCCCTGAAGGCGACGGTGGTCCCGCCGCCGCCGGGTGTCGGCGGCAACGGCGGGCAGGGGCCGAAGTGAGCGACGACATCCCCGTCATCCCGGAGGAGGTCCCCGAGTTCACCGGCAACCTGGAGCTGCTCGACCAGCACATCGCGGGCGTCCGTTCGGCCGGCACCTCCCTGAAGGACTCGGGTTCGGCGATCCACACCCGCTTCGGCGGGCTCTCCGCGTACTACAAGGCACCCGAGGCGGAGGCGCTGTTCGCGACGACCGCGCCGGTGGCCGCCAAGGGCGACGAGTTCGCCACCGAGCTGGAGACCGTGGCCTCGGCACTGGACACGTACGCCGCCGCCGTCGGCCCGCTCAAGCAGAAGTTCGACCAGCTCCGGCAGGACGCGATCGCCTTCCGCGCGAAGATCGCGGACGACGACGAGTGGCGCGCCGACGGTGACCTCGTCGAGGAGAACAACAACCGCCGCTCGGACATCAACGCGGCGTACGCGGCGTTCCAGGCCGCCGAACGCGACTGCTACAACAAGATCGTGGCGCTGGTCGGCGGCGAGGCGCTCGTCGTCAACGACGGCTCGAACAAAGAGAACATGTACGGCTACCGGGGCGAGGACCTGAACAACGCCGGTGGTCTGCCGTGGGGTGATCCGGTCGAGGAGTCCAACCCCTGGTACTACATCCACGAGCACGTCTGGGACTTCGCGGTCGGCTTCGTGGTCGACGGGGTGTGGGGCACGATCAAGGGCCTCGGCACCCTGGTCGGCTTCAACGGCTGGGACGCGGCGGGGCAGGCCTGGGTCGGCCTCGGCAAGCTCGCGACGGGCATCGTCATCATGTCCAACCCGGTGACGGCCGCCGCGTTCTGGCTCACGCCCGACGACAAGCTGCCCTCCTGGATCCGCGACTCCCGCACGGCCGTCGTGGAGACCGGCAAGGCGCTCATCGCCTACGACGAGTGGGGCAAGAACCCGTCCCGCGCGGCCGGGGCGGTCACCTTCAACGTCCTGACGACGATCTTCACGGGCGGCGCGGGCGGCGCGGTCTCCGGCGCGGGCAAGGCGGGCGCCATCGCCAGGGCCATCTCCTTCGCGGGCAAGGCCGGCAGGATCGTCGACCCGATGACGTACATCACCAAGGGCGTCGGCGCGACGGCGGTGAAGATCAGCGACGTCATGGCGAGCCTGCGCGGCATCACCGACGGCACACACATCAAGCTCGGCGAAGGCACGTACCAGATCGCCGATCCGCCGAACATCGCCGACGAACTGCCCTCGGGGCTCACCCCCGAGAACTCCGTCCGCATGGAGACGCCCAAGGGCGACGTCGTCTACCTGAACACCGACACGCTGGTCGTGCACAACGCCGACGGCACGGTGCGGGAGTCCCTGGACGGCCTCAAGCACGAGGGGACGGCGGCCGAGCGGGGGGTCGACGTGGATGCCCGGCAACCCGAACTGGTGGGCGCGGGGGCCAGGGTGGGCGACGGCGGCTCCGTCGTCGGACGCGTCGGCGACGACCTGGGCGGGACCGGACGGACCGGAGACAACGGCCTGCCCGGCGGCCGCGCGGACCACCTGCCCGGCGGCCGCGCGGACGACCTGGGCCGGGGCCCCGCCGGGAGCCACGAGACGCCGAGCGGCGGCGGAGGCGCGCGGGGCGGCGGCCACGGGGAGTCCCCTTCGGGCGGCCACGGGGAGGCGCCGGGCGGCGGTCACGGACCCGGCGGCGGAGGCGGGCACGGCGACGGACCCGGCGGAGGCGGGCACGGTGACGGACCCGGCGGGGGTGGCGGACCCGGCGGCGGAGGCAACGGCCCTGGCGGGGGTGACGGACCCGGCGGCGGTGACGGACCCGGCGGGGGTGATGGACCCGGCGGGGGGGACGGCCCCGGCAGGCCGGACTTCAGCGAGGGCGACTCGACACCCACGCCTCCCACCGGCCCCATGCGCCCCGACCAGCAGGCGGCCGTCCTGGACCAGCTCAACAACCCCGACCATGGGCTCAAGCTCAAGTCGCAGGACGTGGAGCGCATGCTCACCCAGCTGAACAAGAGCCCCTACGGAGCCGGCATCGCGGCACACATCGCCGACGGGAAACTCGCCTCGATGCCCGGCTACAAGGACCTCCTCCTCCAGGTCAAGCAGGGAGACATGACGCCCTCGGTGCACATGGCCATGGAGCACGCGGCGGATCTGAGCGCCCGGGGCGTCAAGGACGTGGCCTTCGAGTTCAAGGCGCCGGGCGATAAACTGGACCTGGATGTGCTGGTCAAGGCGGGTGACAGGATCGAGTACGGCGTACAGCTCAAGGACGTGCAGTCGGTCTCGGGCATCAACTCCGCCGCCAAGAAGATCGCCATCAAGCAGCTCGCCGGAGAGATCGCCGGTCAGAAGGTCGCCATCCTGGACATCCACGATGTGAAGGCCGCTGTCACCGACGACATCCTGAGGTCCGTCGAGGGATACGCGCGCAGGACCAACGCCACCTTCGAACTGCGCTTCCAGGACGGCTCGATCACCATCCCGGCCAACGGCCCGACCTATCCGTGAGGAATTCCGTGTCCCTTCTCATGCGCGCCCCGAAGGAATGTGCGTCGTGGACGTGGGAGCTCGACGAGTTCGCACCCCCCGGCCTGGACTCCGCGCTGTCCGTGGCGGCCCGGATGTGCGCCGTGCTGCGCGAGCACGAACTGCTGGTACCCGACAGCCTCGAATGGGACTGGTTCGTGTACGGCAGCGGTGGCACCGGGCTCATCACCCGTATGGCGCTCCAGGGACCGATGGACGACGAGGAGGTGCCCCGGCGCATCGAGCGCAGCCGCCCCGTCGGCTTCCCCGACGCGTCGGTCGGGAGCGTTCTCGTCGTGGGCTCCGGGACCTGGATCGACGCGACGGGCGAGAAGCGTGGGGAACACCGGCTGGTCGAGCTGACGGTGGCACCCGACGCGCCCGGCATCTGGGCGGAGCTGGCCCTCTTCCACGACGTCTGGGGCCCGTTCGACTTCCGGGGCGAGCCGCACCCCGAGGTGGCGAGGCAGAACGCCCCCCGCCTCGCGGCGGCCCTCCAGTCGCTCGACGCCCTCCTGGGCGTCCCGGCCGAGCCCGGCGAGCCGACCTACTTCGGCTCCGCCGAGGGCCACGGCATCAAGCCCCCGGACACCGTCGACGGCCGGGGCCCGGACCTGACCGACCTCTTCTGACCCACGCCCACCCCCGAGCCGCGCGTCCTCGAACATGACACGTGGCTCGGCAACGGCGGGGGCCTGATGGCTCGGTAGGCCCCGGTGATCATGGTCGGCACGACCGCAGGCCTCGCCCTTCCGACCAGCAGGGCCTGATCTTCTCGCCGACACGGACCGGTCCTTCAGACCGCAAGGCCAGGGCTATCCGGTCGGCAGGGTCGCGCGCTCCGGGCCTGCGAGGCCCGGGCTTTTGAGGGGCGCGGGGAACTGCGCGACCAGCCCCCGCTCACCCGCACCAGACCACCCACCGGAACCACCCCGCCCCCCTCACGCACTCACTCAGCCGTCGTCCGGCTCGTAGGCGGTGATGGCGTACTCCGCCTCGTCGTCGATCGCGTTCTCGTCCGGGTCCAGGGTGATCCGTGACGGATGCCCGTCGGGGGCGTACTCCGCCTCCGCCGTGTCCGCCCCCTCCTGCCAGGCGTTCTCCAGGCTGTCGATGAGGTCGCCGATGGTGGGGACCGCGCCGGGCCCCAGGGCCACGGCCCGCCGGCTGTCGGCGTCGAGGCCGACGGCCTCGGTCACCTCGCCGCCCCGGACCGTCACCCGGAAGCGCCCTGTCAGGACCTGCGAGCTCGACGTGAGGGTGTAGGTGTACGAGGCGGGGTCCTGCCACACGACCCTGTTCTGCGCCGTGGTGCCCTCCCGCGAGGCCCCGCCCGTCGCTTGGGGGGAGGCGGTCCCGCCCTCGCAGGCGGTCGTCAACCCCACCGTTCCCGCGGCCAGCACGGCGGCGAGGAGCACGGAACGAGCACGTAAGCGTACGAGAGTCACGGCGACCCCATTTCTGAGCGGCTGTGACTAAGACGCCTCCCGTTCGGAAAACGTTCTGCGTCGGTCGACTCGACGACGCCCCCGGTGCCGCCCCGCCCCTACAGCGCGCGCAACGCCGCGGCCGTGGCCCGCGTCAGGCTCTCCAGGTACCCCTTCGGCAGCTTGGGCGACCGGACGACCACCGACCGCCAGTACAGGGGCCCGAACATCACGTCCAGGGCGAGATCCTCGTCGACACCCGCCGCGACGTCCCCGCGCGCGACCGCCGCCGCGACGATCCCCGTGGCGACGCTCTGCTGACCCTCCCGCAACGCCTTCCGCATCGCCTCGGCGATCTCGGGGTTGCGGGCGGCCTCGGCCTGGAGGTCGGGGATGATCTGCCCGGCGACCGGGTGGCGCAGGGCGCGGGACGTGACCTCGTACAGCAGCCGCAGATCGCCCTCCAGCGAGCCCGTGTCCGGCGCGGGCAGACCCTGGACGGCCACCGCCGAGACCAGGTCCAGCACCAGGTGCAGCTTGGAACGCCAGCGCCGGTACACGGCCGTCTTGCCGACGCCCGCCCGGCGCGCGATCCCCTCGATGGACATCCGCGCGTAGCCGACGGCCGCCAGTTCCTCGAAGACCGCGGCGCGGATCGCCTCGGTCACGTCCTCGCGGAGCACGGCCGCCCCGGCGGGGGCCCGGCGGCGCGGCCGTGGCGGCGGCTGCGCTTCGGAGGGGCCGGCGTTCGTCGTCATGCCCCCAGCATAGGGCGCCACGACGAAACGGTTGCGTTCCGACGTCGAATCGGCTTACTCTCGCGTTGCGACGATACGGTCCCGTCCCGACGTACTCGCACGGCAAGAGCAGTACGAGAGCGGTACGAGAGCGGTACGTACGAGAGCGGTGCAGGACGGCGTGAGAGACGCCGGGCGCGCTCGGGACGCCCCCACTAGCGAAAGCAGCGGATGTGAGCCAGGTCCTCCACACACCGCCGCCCCCCACGGCGGCCAACCCCCCGGCCGCCCCGGCCGGCCAGGACACCCCCGCCGAGACCCCCGCCGAGACCCCCGCCCAGCTCGCCGAGCGGTACGGCCTCGGCGTGAGCGGGGCCCGCCCCTCCCTCGGCGGGTACGTACGGCAGCTGTGGGCCAGACGGCATTTCATCACCGCCTTCGCCACGGCGAAGCTGACCGCGCAGTACAGCCAGGCGAAGCTCGGCCAGGTCTGGCAGATCGCGAACCCGCTGCTCAACGCGGCGGTCTACTACCTGATCTTCGGTCTGCTCATGGGCACCAAGAAGGGCGTGCCGGACTACGTCCCGTTCCTCGTGACCGGCGTGTTCGTGTGGACCTTCACCCAGAGCTCGATCATGGCCGGCACCCGGGCCATATCCGGCAGCCTGGGCCTCGTCCGGGCGCTGCACTTCCCCCGGGCCTCGCTGCCCCTGTCGTACTGCCTCCAGCAGCTCCAGCAGCTGCTGTTCTCCATGGCCGCGCTGGTCGTGATCCTGCTGGCCTTCGGGGTGCCGGTGGCCATGTCGTGGCTGCTGATCGTGCCCGCGCTGGCGCTCCAGTTCGTGTTCAACGCCGGCATCGCGATGGTGATGGCGCGGATCGGCGCCAAGACCCCCGACATCTCCCAGCTGATGCCGTTCGTCCTGCGTACCTGGATGTACACCTCCGGCGTGATGTTCAGCATCGACCACATGCTCGCCGACCGGAACATCCCGGCCGTCGTGCATCTGCTGCTGGAGTGCAACCCGGCCGCCGTGTACATCGACCTCATGCGGTTCGCGCTGATCGACAGCTTCCACGCGAGCCAACTCCCGCCGCACGTCTGGGCGATCGCCGCGGGCTGGGCGCTCCTCGCGGGCGTCGGCGGGTTCATCTACTTCTGGAAGGCTGAGGAGACGTACGGCCGTGGCTGACACGATCACCCCCACCCCCACCGGCATCCCCGCCGGCACCCCCGCCGTTGCGGACGCGCGGCACGGGACCGTTCCGGGCACCGCCGCCGAACTCGTCCCCACCGTCGTCGTCGACGGCGTCGACATCGTCTACCGCGTCAACGGCACCGGCGCCGGACGCGGCACCGCCACCGCCGCGCTCAACCGCATCCTGCGGCGCAAGAAGTCCGAGAAGGCGGCCGGCGTACGCACGGTCCACGCCGTGCGGAACGTGTCGTTCACCGCGTACCGGGGCGAGGCCATCGGGCTCATCGGCACGAACGGCTCCGGCAAGTCGACCCTCCTCAAGGCCGTCGCCGGACTGCTTCCGGTGGAGAACGGCCGTATCTACACCGACGGCCAGCCCTCACTGCTCGGCGTCAACGCGGCCCTGATGAACGACCTGACGGGTGAACGGAACGTCCACCTCGGCGGGCTCGCCATGGGCATGTCCCGTGAGCAGGTCAAGGAGCGGTACGAGGAGATCGTCGACTTCTCGGGCATCAACGAGAAGGGGGACTTCATCACCCTCCCCATGCGCACGTACTCCTCCGGCATGGCGGCCCGGCTGCGGTTCTCCATCGCCGCCGCCAAGGACCACGACGTCCTGCTCATCGACGAGGCCCTCGCCACCGGCGACCGCTCCTTCCAGAAGCGCTCCGAGGCGCGCATCCGCGAGCTGCGCAAGCACGCGGGCACGGTCTTCCTCGTCAGCCACAACAACAAGTCGATCCGGGACACGTGCGACCGGGTGCTGTGGCTGGAGCGGGGGGAGCTGCGCCTGGACGGGCCCACGGCCGAGGTGCTGAAGGAGTACGAGAAGTTCACCGGCGGGAAGAAGTAGCCGCCCCGCCGACGCCCCCGCCGACGCCCCGACGCCCCCGCCGCACTCACCGCACTCACCTCTCCAAGAAGGTGAACAAGGCCTCCCACCTGTCCAGGATCTCCTCCGTCCCGTAGCGCCGGATGTTCTCCCTCGCCCTGTCGCCCATCCTGTCCCGCAAGGCTTTGTCGGCCATCAACAGGTCGAGCCTGCGGGCCAGTTCACCCGTGTTGCCGGGGGCGACGAGGAGGCCGTCCTCGCCGTCGCGGACGATCTCGTGGACGCCGGGGGCGCAGTCGAAGGCCACGCAGGGCACGCCCATCGCCATGGCCTCCATCAGGGCGAGGGGGAAGCCCTCGCCCCGGGAGGACAGCGCGAAGACCGAGCCGCCGCGCAGGGCCCCGGGGACGTCGTGCGTACGGCCCATCCAGGACACCGAGTCGTCGAGGCCGAGTGCCGTGCACTGCTTGCGGAGCAGTTCCTCGTCCTCGCCGGAGCCGTACACGAGCAGGGTCCAGTCGGGGTGGCGGGGCGCCACCTCGGCCCAGGTGTCGAGGAGCATGTCGACACCCTTCTCGTCGCTGAGCCGGCCGATGCTGACCACGGCCTTCGCGGTGCGCGGCGAGGGCACCTCCGGCAGCCAGGGCACGGCGTTGGGCAGGTAGGAGGCGTTGTTGAGGCCCTCGCCGATCCACAGGTCGGCGTCCTCGCGGGTGAGGACGAGCATCCGGTCCACGTCCCGGTAGTGCGTCAGCACGCGCCGGAAGCGGGAGGAGCGCCGGGCGGTCTCGAAGGACTCGTGGCTCATCCCGATGACGGTCAGCCCGCTGGTGTCGGCGAGCTTCACCCACTCCATCGCCCACACCTGGGTCACGATGACGACCGCGCCGGGCCGCGCGGCCCGGAAGAGACCGGTGAGCACGGCCGCCCTGTCGCGCTTGCTCGCCTCCCGCGCCCGGCCGGGGGGCGGCGGCTGGCCGTCGTAGAGCCTGGTGGTGGGGTAGGGGAGGGCGCCGAGGCCATGCGGGTCCTCGGGGGTGGTGATCCCGATGACGTGGACGCGGTGTCCGCGCCCGGTCAGAAGGCGGGCCAGGTGGTGGGACCAGCTGGTCACTCCGCCCAGCTCGTCCACGCTGTTGGACACCAGGAAGACGTCCCGCGCCCCGGTCGCTCGTGCCTCGTCCGGCCCGGTCACTTCCGCCTCCACTCGGAGAAGAACTGGTCGACGACGCTCTGCGCCGCCGTCCCCTTGTCGTACTCGCCGAAGTCGGCCGTGAACCGCTCGCGCGCGGCGGCGTACTTGAGCGTCTGGTCCTCCAGCGGCATGGACCGCAGGACGGAAGTCAGCTCCTCCTCCGTGCGCACGACCGGGCCCGGCGCCCGTTCCAGCAGGTCGAAGTAGGTGCCCCGGCCCTCGTGCACGTACTCCTCGTAGTCGTGGACGAAGAACAGCATCGGGCGGTCCAGGAGGGCGTAGTCGAACATCACCGACGAGTAGTCCGTGATCAGCGCGTCCGCGAGGGCGAGGACGGGGGTCACGTCGTGGTGGGCCGAGACGTCGAGGACCCGTCCCCGGACCGACGGGGGGAGCACGACGTGGTTGAGGTAGTGGGCGCGGACGAGGAGGACGTACTCGTCGCCGAACGTGTCGGCGAAGCGCTCCACGTCGAAGGGGAGCTGGAAGCGGCGCCGGCCCCGGTGGCGGAAGGTGGGGGCGTAGAGCAGGATCTTCCGGTCCGCCGGGATGCCCAACTCGGCTGCCAGCGGCGGGCGTTCGGAGGGGGGCCGGGTCCCCCGGGCCCGTACGAGGGCGTCGTTGCGGGGATAGCCCACCCTCAGCAGCACCTTCTCCCGCAGCCGGAAGGCCTTCGCCAGGGTGCGGACGTCGTGCTCGGAGCGGATCAGGAAGTGGTCGAAGCGGTCGAGGGTGCGCTGCTGTTCGGCCTGCTCTGCACGGGTCTTGAGCTTCCAGCCGGGCTCGTCGAAGCCCATCCGCTTGAGCGCGGAGCCGTGCCAGGTCTGCAGGTAGGTCGTGCCGGGGCGCTTGGTCAGCTTCAGCGGGAAGCTCTGGTTGTCGACCCAGAACGCGGCGCGGGCCAGCGCCCGCAGATACGGCAGGGACCAGCGGCGGACGAGGGTCGCGTCGGCGGGGAAGCCCTCCGGGCGGCCGGTGTAGGACCACACCGCCTCGAAGTCGAGACCCTGGCGGCGCATCTCCTCGTAGATCGCCCGGGGGCTGTCGCTGTACTGCCGGCCGAGGTGGCTCTCGAACACGACCAGGCGTCTGCGCGGCGGCATGCGCCGGAACACCTCGTGGTAGAGGCGGATCTTGGTGTCTCCGGAGGTGGCCCTCGTGCGCAGCGTCTTCGCCCTGCGGTAGCCCGACTTGGCGAGCCGGCCGGGCGTGCCCCGCAGGGCCCGGGTGACGAGGGCGTTGGCCTTCTTGTCGGGGACCAGCCGGAAGGCGAGGTGGCCCCGGGCGGAGATCTGCGGCTCGATCCGGTCGGCGACCAGCCGGGTCAGGCGCGGGCGGACCGGCAACGCGCCGGCGACGAGACCTGGTTCGGCGGCGGTGAGCCGGCTGGTGGTGCGCTCGCCGTCGACGTCCAGGTGGAGGCGTACGTCCCAGACGGCGTCCACGATGCCGAGCGGGCGCAGCGTCCTCGCGATGTCGGCGGTGGCCTCCCAGGTGAGGTACGGGCCCTCGTGCCGGACGGCCGCCACCGGCACCCGGAAGGTCTGGAAGCGCACGCCGGGGCGGCGGGCGTAGAACTCCAGCTCGGCGGTGAGCCGGGCGCCGGGCGGCACGATCCCGAGGGGGTTGGTGACGCGCCCGGCGAGACGGATGCCGCCTCCGCCCGGCGCGTCCTGCTCGTACCGGGTCAGCTCGTTGCGCAGGAACAGCTTGCGCACCGGGCGGGAGTGATAGCCGAGTTCGGTGACGTCCAGGACGCGGCGCGCGAGCCGCCCCTCCTCCCCCGGGGCGTCCAGGTGCTCGGCGCACCAGTAGATCCGCCCGTCGCGCTCGACGAGGGGCGCGGAGACCTTGTCGCGGTTGGTGAGGGTGTCCACGGCGGGCAGCAGGTTGTCCCAGTCGCCCCTGCGCATCAGGAAGGCGCAGACGGCGTGGACGGGTTCGACCTCGTCGTACGCGGCCGGGTCGATCGACGTCAGATAGGCGCGGGCCAGCCCGGCGAACTCCTGGCGGTAGGCCGCGTCCCGGAAGGGCAGGTCCCGCAGGTGCAGCACCAGGTCGTGCTTGAGGAACTTGACGTCCTTGCGGCACTTCAGCTCCCGCAGACCCTTGTCGGCGAGGAGCCGGTCCACCCGGCGGTGGATCTCCATGCGGTGCGCGAAGTTGGCGATCTCGGCCCGCCGGTTGCTGATCGAGGCCGCCGACGTCCCGGTGCTCCGGACGACGTTCCAGTCGTAGACACGGTTGGGGATCAGGGTGATCCGGCGGGCGGCCGCGTACGCCTGGGCGGAGAAGAAGAGGTCCTCGTAGTGGATACCGACGGGGAACAGCAGGCCGTGGTCGACCAGGAAGTCACGGCGGTAGCACTTGTTGGTGGACAGGGTGTCGTAGACCAGCAGGTCGGGCAGCTCGGCGACCGAGTCGAGGGTACGGGTGCGGGCGTACAGCCACGGGTACCACTTGACCTCCTTGCGGGTGCGCGTGTCCACGTGGACGCGGACGCACAGGCCGGAGACGAGGTCGGCGCCGGTGGTCTCGGCGGCCTCCAGCATGTTCCGGCAGGCGTCGCGCTCCAGGGTGTCGTCGCTGTCGAGGAAGAGAACGTACTCGCCGCGGGTCTCCTGGATGCCCCGGTTGCGGGGGGCGCCGCAGCCGCCGCTGTTCTCGGGCAGCCGGTACGCCCGTACGCGGCCCGGGTGCTCGGCGGCGAGGCGGGTGGCGAGCTCGTACGAGGCGTCCGTGCTGTGGTCGTCGACGATCACGACCTCGACGCTGCGCAGCGTCTGCCCCAGCACCGAGCGGACGGCCGTGGGCAGCCTGGCCTCGTCGTTGTAGACGATCACGACGACGGACATCGCGGGTCGCTGGTCCACGTCCATGTCCCTGCCCACGTCCACGTCCACGTCCACGCGCACCCCATTCATCCCGTTTCCACCGGTTCCTCTCCCCTCTATAGACCGTGGTGCGGTTGAGGGCCACTTGGGTAGATGCCTCCGTCGGTGCACGGGTTGCCTCATCCGCCTCCGGCGCGGCCGTGCCGCGATACGCTCCGGACAGAGGCTGAGCGGAGGGGGCGGTCGATGCGCGGGGTGGTACCTGAGCCGCTGCGGGCGGAGGATCCGCGGGAGATCGCCGGGTATCCGCTGTACGCCCGGATCGGTGAGGGCGGCATGGGCACCGTCTATCTCTCCCGCAGCCGGGGCGGCCAGCCGGTCGCGCTGAAACTGGTCCGCCCGGAGTACGCCGCCGCCCCCGCCTTCCGTGAGCGGTTCGCCCGCGAGGTGGCCGCCGGACGCCGTGTCTCCGGCTACCACCTGGTGCCGATCGTCGACCATGACGCCGGGGCGGAGCGGCCCTGGCTCGCCACCCACTACGTGCCGGGCGTCCCCCTCGGCCAGGCCCTGGAGACCCACGGCCCGCTCCCCGTGCCCACCGTCCTGCAGCTGCTGGCCTGCGCCGCGTACGCGCTGGATGCCGTGCACACCGCCGGCGTGATCCACCGCGACGTCAAGCCCGCCAACCTGCTGCTCGCGGCGGACGGGCCCTGGCTGCTGGACTTCGGCATCGCGCGGGCGGCGGGCGCGGCCACCCTCACCACCGCCGGACGCCTCATCGGCACCCCGCGCTACATGTCCCCCGAGCACGCCCTCGGACGCCGGGTGACCTCCGCGTCGGACGTCTTCGCGCTCGGCCTGATCGCGGCGGTCGCCGCCACCGGCAGTCACCCGTACGGCCGAGGCAATCCGCTCGCCATCGCGACCCGCATCGCCGCCACCGATGTCTCCCCGCCCGCCCTGACCGGCATCGGCCGGCCCCTCCTCGACATCGTGCGCCGCTGCCTCACCGCCGACCCGGCGTCCCGGCCCTCCGCCGCCGCCCTCGCCGAGCACTGCGCGGGAGCGGCCCGCCGGGACGTGCGCGACTTCACGGGCTGGCTCCCGGCCCCGGTCGCCACCTCGGTGACCATCATCGAGACCGCCTTCCGCGCGCTGTCCCTGACGGAGGCGCCGACGGCTCCGACACCCCACATCTCTCAGGCCCCGACGGCCCGCCGACTGCCGCCGACGGCACCGATCACGGTGCGGGACGAGGAATGGCGCCGCCGGGTCCGCCGGGAGCCGTGAGTCGGGTGCGTTGCCGGGTGCGGGTGGTACGTGGATGCTCGCGCGGTTCCCCGTGCCCCTGAAGGACCAGGCTGTGCAGGGGCACGGGGAACCGCGCGAGAAGCGCCACCGGGGCCGCGTCCGCCGACGAACCGGCGCCCCCGAACCATGGGGCGCCCACATTTCTCCGGGAACCGCAACACCCACCCCAAGTGTCATAAGTGCCGTATAAGCTTCGGACCGCTTCAAGTGCCCAGGCACGGCACAGGAGTTCGGCACCGCACCGGGGGAGGCTCCCATCAGCAGCACCACTGGCGACATCCTGAGCCCGCTGGGACCGCAGGACCCGAGAGAGACCGCCGGATACCCCCTGCACGCCCGTATCGGCGAGGGCGGCATGGGCACGGTCTACCTGTCGCACACACGCGGCGGCCAGCCCGTCGCCCTGAAGGTCATCCGCCGCGAGTACGGCCAGGACGCCGACTTCCGCCGCCGCTTCGAGCAGGAGGTCCAGGCGGCCAGGCGCGTGCAGGGCTACCACATCGTCCCGGTCGTCGACCACGACACCACCGGCGACCTCCCCTGGCTGGCCTCGGCGTTCATCGCGGGCATCCCCCTGCACGACGCCCTGGTCGGCTTCGGGCCGCTGCCCCTGCCCGCCGTGTTCCAGCTCGTCGGCTGCACGGCCCGTGCCCTGACCTCCATCCACGCGGCCGGCGTCATCCACCGCGACCTCAAGCCCAGCAACATCCTGCTGGGCTCCCAGGGCCCGTACGTGATCGACTTCGGCATCGCCCGCGCCGCCGACGCCACCCATCTGACCCAGTCCGGCGGCCTGATCGGCACCCCGCAGTACATGTCGCCGGAGCACGCCCTCGGCGAGCAGGTCACCCCGGCCACCGACGTCTTCTCGCTGGGCCTGATCGCCGCCGTCGCGGCCACCGGACGCCACCCGTACGGCGACGGCGGTGCCATCACCATCGCCGCGCAGATCGCCAACACCGCCCAGCGGCCACCGAGGCTCGACGGGTACGACGAGCGGTTGCGCCCCCTGCTGGAGCGCTGCCTGACCGCCGACCCGGCCGCCCGCGCCGGCACCGAGGAACTGGCCGCGCTCTGCCAGGAGTCGGCGGGCCGCGGCCTCAGCGACTTCACCGGCTGGCTCCCGGCCCCGCTCACCGCCGAGATCGCCCGCCGCGAGCAGTCGGTCCGGACCCCGCCGCAGCCGTCGGCGCCCCAGATGCCCGCCGCTCCCCCGGCCGCCGCCCCGACGACGGCCCCGGCGGCCCCGCCCCACGACCCGGCGGCCCACGATCCCGCGGCCCACGCCCAGGGCACCACGCAGGGCGCGCCCCAGCAGGCGCCGGCACCGCCGTCGACCGGCTTCGGACCGGCACCCCAGGGCCCGGCACCCACTCCCGGCTACGGCTACCCGCCCCCGGCCACGGACACCTACAACCTCACCCCGCAGGGCGCCGCCCCGGTCCCGGCGCCGCCCAAAAAGAGCCGCCGCGGCCTCAAGGCGGCCCTGATCGCCCTGGTGTTCCTCGTCGTGGCCGGATCGGGCGCGGCAGGCGCGGTGTACGTGCTCGGCGGGAAGGACGACAGCAACTCCTCGGCGAACGGCACCAAGGACACCGGCGGAGGCGACACCAAGGACGACACGAAGGACGACAAGGCCACCCCGGCACCGAGCCCGACCGAGTCCGACACCGGCTCCGCGGGCCAGGACGGCACCGAGGACGGGACGAACCCGAGCACACCCCCCACCATCCCCGAGAACGCCCAGTACACAGCCGTCTTCGAGGACAAGCCGTTCACCCTGCGGACGCCCAGCACGGATTACACCTTCGTCGACTTCGACGAGCCCGAGGCCGACACCAAGGCCGAGATGGCCGACGCCCAGCGGGACATGAAGATCGACAACAGCTACTGGTACTTCGAGACGACGCTGGGCAAGAGCAGCGGCTCGACCCCCGAGGAGTGCGCCGAGGGCACGGGGACGGACGCACTGCCCGCGACCCTGGACTCCGGCTACTTCGGTGAGCAGGCGGAGATCGAGAAGGGCACCCGGCTCTGCACGGTCACCAAGTCCGGCAACCTCGCCATGTGGGAGATCACCGGACTGACGCCCGGCGAGTACAGCTGGGAAGTGCCCTCGGTGCAGGGCAAGCTGACGCTCTGGAAGATCACCGAGTAGTCGCCCCGGCCGCCGCACACGCGAAAGGGGGCCCCACAGCCGTGGGGCCCCCTTCGCGTACCGTCTACGAGTGGCTGCGCAGCAGCGTCCTCATCGTCCGCATCGCCACCGACAGGTTGGCGAGGTCGAACGCGTCGGAGGTCTGGATGTCCTCCAGGGTCGTGCGCGCCCGGCCCAGCAGTGCCGCGTTCTTCTGCTCCCACACCTTGAAGCGCTGCTCGGGCGTGGAGGAGCCGTTGCCCGCGGAGAGCACCTCGGCGGTGAGGGACGCGTGGGCCGCGTACAGGTCCTCACGGATCGCCGCACGGGCCATGGACTGCCAGCGGTCGGCACGCGGCAGCTCGATGATGCGGTCCATCAGCTGGGTGATGCTCAGCCGGTCGGCGAGGTCGTAGTACACCTCGGCGACCTCCATCGGCGCCCGGCCGACCCGGTCCGCGACGGCGACGATGTCGAGCGTCGGGAAGGCCGAGGAGAAGCCCGCGACCCGCGTGGCCAGCTCCTCCGGGACCCCCGCGCCCGTCAGCTCGTCGTAGATCTTCTGGTACCACTCCAGGTCCGCGCCGCGCAGCAGCTTGGGCAGCTCGCCCCAGACCAGATGGACGCCCTCGGAGAAGAACGGGATGGTCTCGCTGAGCTGGAGCGGCTGCGGCCGGTTGTTGAGCAGCCAGCGCGTGCCGCGCTCGACGAGGCGGCGGGAGTGCAGCCGGATCCGGGTCTGGACGGCCGCGTCGACCGTGTTGTCCAGGCCCTCGACGGCGTCCCACACCTCGCCCGACCCGAAGATCGCGCGGGACGCGGTCTGCGCCCGGACGATCTCCTCCAGCGACGCCCCGGTCTCCTCCCGCAGCCGGTGCAGGAAGCTCGTACCGCCCGTGTTGACCGTGTCGTTGACCAGCACGGTCGTGACGATCTCGCGGCTCAGCGGGTGGCTCTCGACCCGCTCCGGGAACCGCTCGTGCAGCGCGGCCGGGAAGTACGCGTGCAGCAGCTTGCGCAGATACGGGTCGTCCGGCAGCGAGGTGTGCAGCAGCTCCTCGGCGACCGTGATCTTCGTGTAGGCGAGGAGGACGGCCGTCTCGGGGCCGGTGAGCCCCTGCCCGGTGCCCAGGCGCTCGCGGATCTGCCGGTCGGTGGGCAGGAATTCGAGCGCCCGGTCGAGGCGCCCTTCCCTGACCAGGTGGCGGATGAAGCGCTGCTGGGCGTGGAGCATGTCCTTGGACTGGGCGAGGGCGTTGGCGATCGCCGTGTTCTGCGCGTAGTTGTTGCGCAGGACGAGGCGGCCGACCTCGTCGGTCATCTCGGCGAGCAGCTTGTTGCGCTGCTTGACGGTCATGTCGCCGTCCGCGACCAGGCCGTTGAGCAGGATCTTGATGTTCACCTCGTGGTCGGAGGTGTCCACGCCCGCGCTGTTGTCGATGGCGTCGGTGTTGACGCGCCCGCCCTTCTGCGCGAACTCGATCCTGCCCAGCTGGGTCAGCCCGAGGTTGCCGCCCTCGCCGACGACCTGGACGCGCAGGTCGGCGCCGTCGACCCGGATGGCGTCGTTGGCCTTGTCGCCGACGTCGGCGTGCGACTCGGTCGAGGCCTTCACGTACGTGCCGATGCCGCCGTTCCACAGCAGGTCGACCGGCGCCTTGAGGATCGCCTTCATCAGGTCGGCCGGGGTCATCTTGGCGACCTTGTCCTCGATGCCGAGGACGTCCCGGATGTGGCCGTTGATCGGGATCGCCTTGGCGGTGCGCGGGAAGACGCCGCCGCCGGTGGAGATCAGATCGGTGTCGTAGTCGGCCCAGCTGGAGCGGGGCAGCTCGAAGACCCGGCGGCGCTCGGCGTAGGAGGTGGCCGCGTCGGGGCTGGGGTCGATGAAGATGTGCCGGTGGTCGAAGGCGGCGACGAGCCGGATGTGCTCGCTGAGCAGCATGCCGTTGCCGAACACGTCACCGGACATGTCACCGATGCCGACGACCGTGAAGTCCTCGGACTGCGTGTCGACGCCCATGTCCCGGAAGTGCCGCTTGACCGACTCCCAGGCTCCGCGGGCGGTGATGCCCATGCCCTTGTGGTCGTAGCCGGCCGAGCCGCCGGAGGCGAAGGCGTCCCCGAGCCAGAAGTTGTAGCTCTCGGCGACCTCGTTGGCGATGTCGGAGAAGGTCGCGGTGCCCTTGTCGGCGGCGACGACGAGATAGGTGTCGTCCCCGTCGTGCCGGACGACGTCCGACGGCGGGACGACCTCGCCCGCGACCATGTTGTCGGTGATGTCGAGCAGCGCGGAGATGAAGGTCTTGTAGCTGCGGATGCCCTCGGCGAGCCAGGCGTCCCGGTCCACCGACGGGTCGGGCAGCTGCTTGGCGACGAAGCCGCCCTTGGCGCCGACGGGCACGATGACGGTGTTCTTGACCATCTGTGCCTTGACCAGGCCCAGGATCTCGGTGCGGAAGTCCTCGCGCCGGTCCGACCAGCGCAGCCCGCCGCGGGCGACCTTGCCGAACCTGAGGTGCACGCCCTCGACGCGCGGCGAGTACACCCAGATCTCGTACGCCGGACGCGGGGCCGGCAGATCGGGGATGGCCTGCGGGTCGAACTTCATGGAGACGTAGTCGTGCGGCCTGCCGCCGGCCGCCTCCTGGAAGAAGTTGGTGCGCAGCGTCGCCTTGATGACGGTCAGGAACGACCGCAGGATGCGGTCCTCGTCGAGGCTCGCCACCTGGTCGAGCGCCGCGTCGACCTCTTCGAGGAGCGCGTCGACGATCTCCCGCCCGGCCCGCTGCCGGTCCGGCGACATCCGCGCCTCGAACAGCGATACGAGCAACCGGGTGGTGTGGACGTTGTTGCGGAGGGTGTCCTCCATGTAGTCCTGGCTGAACGTGGACCCCGCCTGCCGCAGGTACTTGGCGTACGCGCGCAGCACCACGGCCTGCCTCCAGGTCAGGCCCGCGCTCAGCACGAGCGCGTTGAACCCGTCGTTCTCGGCCTGTCCGGTCCAGGTGGCGGCGAAGGCCTCCTGCACCCGCTCCCGGGCGTCGTCCCCGGCGTAGTCCACGCTGCCGGCCTGCTGCCTCGGCATCCGCAGCCCGAAGTCGTAGATCCACGCGGTCGTCCGGTCCGCGCAGCGCAGTTCGTACGGCCGCTCGTCGATGACCTCGACGCCGATGCGGTTGAGGACGGGCAGCACCGCGGAGAGCGAGACCGAGCCGCCCTTGCGGTAGATCTTGAACCGGCGCTCGTCGGGCGCGGCGCCCACCGGCTCGTACAGGCTCAGCTCGAAGTCCTCGTCCTGGTCGAGCGCTTCGAGGCGGACGAGGTCCGCGACGGCCGAGCGGGGGTTGTGGTCGGCCTTGTACCCCTCGGGGATCGCGTTGCCGTACTTGCGCAGCATCTCGGCCGCGCGCTCCTCGCCGACCTCGGCGTTGAGCGCCTCGGCGAACCCGTCCGACCAGGAGCGGGCGGCCTCGACGAGCTTGGCCTCCAGGCGTTCCTTGTCGGCGTCGCTGAGGTGCGGCAGTTCGGTGCCGGGCTGGACGCGGACCACGAAGTGCAGCCGGGAGAGGATCGACTCGGTGTTCCAGGCGGTGAAGTCGACGCTGATGCCGTTCAGTTCCTCCTTCAGGATGTCGATGATCCTGAGGCGTACGCCGGTGGTGTAGCGGTCGCGCGGGAGGTAGACGAGGGCGGAGTAGTAGCGCCCGTACTCGTCCTGGCGCAGGTAGAGCCGCAGCCGCCGGCGCTCCTGGAGGTAGAGCACGGAGGTGACGATGGACCGCAGTTCGTCGGCCGAGGTCTGGAACAGTTCGTCGCGCGGGTAGGTCTCCAGGATCTGGAGGAGGTCGCGCCCGTCGTGGCTGTTGGGCGAGAATCCGGCGCCCCGCAGGACGTCCTCGACCTTGCGGCGGACGACGGGCACCCGGCGCACGGACTCGGTGTAGGCGGCGGAGGAGAACAGGCCGAGGAAGCGCCGCTCACCGATCACGTTGCCCTCGGCGTCGAACTTCTTCACGCCCACGTAGTCGAGGTAGGACGGCCGGTGGACGGTGGCGCGGCTGTTGGCCTTCGTCAGGACGAGGATCTTGTGCTCACGGGCCTTGGCACGGGCGTCGGCGGGCAGCCGCTCGAAGGAGGAGCTGACGGGGTGCCGGTCCTCCCCGGCGTGGTGCGGGTCGGAGCGCAGGATGCCGAGCCCGGTGCCGGCGACGGCGGTGAGGGAGTCGTCCTCGCGCAGCTCGTACTCCCGGAACCCGAGGAAGGTGAAGTGGTCGTCGGCGAGCCAGCGCAGCAGCTCGCGGGCCTCCTCCACCTCCTCCGTGCGCAGGTCGTCGGCGGTGTGCTCGGCGGGCAGCCCGTCGGCGATCCGGACCGCCGCGTCCCGCATCTTCTCCCAGTCCTCGACGGCCTCGCGGACGTCGGACAGGACGCGCAGCAGGTCGTTGTTGATCTGCTTGAGGTCCGCCCGGTCGGTCTCGCGGTCGATCTCGACGTGGATCCAGGACTCGATGTGCGCGTCGTGCGGCAGCGCCTCACCGGCGGCCACGGCCGCGGCCGCCGCGGCGACGGCGTCCGGCTCGATGATCAGCTCGACGAGCTTGCCGGTGATGTCCCGTCGGACGACGACCTGGGGGTGGATGACGACGTGGATGCCGCGCCCCTGCCGTGACAGCTCGTTGGTCACGGAGTCGACGAGGAAGGGCATGTCGTCGGTGACGACCTCGACGACGGAGTGGCTGCAGGTCCAGCCGTTCTCCTCGACGGTCGGGGTGTGCACCCGCACGTTGGCCGTGCCCTGGGGGCGGTTCTCGGCCAGTCGGTAGTGGGAGTGGGCGGCTCCGAAGACGTCGACCGGGTCACGGCCGCTCAGGTCCTCCGGGGCGGTGTGCAGGTAGTAGCGCTGGAGGAACGCGAGCACGGTGTCGTGGTCCGGGATGTCGGACGTGCTCTCGCTCGTCTTCCCAGTCGGTAGATACCCCCCGACCGGGCTGTTCTCAGCTACCCGGGCGGCCCGTTCGAGCAGCTCGGCCTTGGCTTCGTCCAGCTTGGTCTGCATTGTCCTCTGGCTCCTGTCGCGCGCCGTTGCGTGACGTAGAAGGAAGTACGAACTCGTGCCCTCCGACGCGCCACCACGACACGGGGTGTCCGGTCTGCTTCGACGCTATGCCGCAGGGTGAGACGAGCGGGGGGTAATCAGCCATTCTCGGTACCCGACAGGGATGTGACGCTGCTCTCGGCATCGCGTCGTCCGTGGGTGTACCCGGCGTCCCGGGAGCCCTGGTGGCTCCCTCCCGCCCGCGAGGACCAGCGACCGCCGCCCGGACACGGATGTCGTCCGTGCTCACCGGGCGCAGGGCAGGGACGACGAGGTCCCCACGAACTATCGCGCTGATCACGCCACAAGGCTATCCCTCCGGACGGGGGGCACGTCATGAGCCGTATGTGTACAAAACAGGGGGTCGAACTTTGACGTTCTGCACAGTACCCATCGCGCACTTTTGAGCTTACCTCCGCGCAACCGAGCCTATACGCGCTTTCGTCGCCCCCGGAATCCGCACACCCCCTTGGCAGGTCTTCACCCCGGATGCACGTTGCCCAGGAGGCCATAGCCTGACGAAGAAGCCCTGCGGTACCGAGGGGAGCCCACCATGACGGCCAAGATCCTGATCGTGACCGGCGACGCGGCGGAGTCGCTGGAGGTCCTGTACCCCTACCAACGCCTCCGCGAGGAGGGGTACGAGGTCCACATCGCGGCCCCGAGCCGCAAGAAGCTCCGGTTCGTCGTCCACGACTTCGAGGCGGGCTACGACACCTACACCGAGAAGCCCGGCTACTCCTGGCCCGCCGACCTGGCCTTCTCCGAGGTCGACCCCGGTCAGTACGTCGCCGTCGTCGTCCCCGGCGGGCGGGCCCCCGAGTACCTCCGCAACGACCCCGAGCTGCGCAAGATCCTCAAGTCCTTCTTCGACACCGACAAGCCGGTCGCCCAGATCTGCCACGGCCCGCTGCTCACCGCCGCCGTGGACGCCCTGAGCGGCCGCCGCGTCACCGCCTACCCGGCGCTCGAACTCGACATGCAGGCCGCCGGCGCCACCTTCCAGGACGCCGAGACCGTCGTCGACGGCACCCTGGTCTCCGCCCGCGCCTGGCCGGACCACTCCGGCTGGATGCGGGAGTTCCTGGCGGTGCTGCGGGCGAAGGCGCCGGTGACGTGAGAGGACGGGGCCCAGGACGCGGGCGCCGAGCCGACCGCTACGCGGCCAGCCGCCCGGCCTCCTCGACGGCCTCCTCCAGGGTGTCCACGACGGGCACCCCGACCCACTCCAGGCTGGCCCTGCTGTGGGAACCCCCGGTGTAGAGCACGGCCTGCGCACCCACGTGCCGGGCGGCGACGGCGTCGTCGGCGGCGTCCCCGATCACCACGGTCCGTCTCGGCTCCACGCCCACGAGCCGGCGCAGGTGGCGCACCATGTGCTCGGCCTTGCTGCCTCCGGAGGGTCCGGTGCGACCGTCGACCCGGACGAAGTGCGGCTCGATCCCGAAGCCCCGGACCAGCGGGACCAGTTCCTCGTGCACGTACATGCTGAGGATGGACTGGCTGCGGCCCGCCGAGAGCCACTCGGTGAGCAGCCCCGGCACCCCCTCGGTCAGCCCGCAGGCGACCCGGTGCTCCGCGTAGTACCGGTGGAAGACCACGTCCATGGCCTCCCACTCCTCGTCCGAGGGCAGCCGTCCGATCAGCCGCTCGTAGAACTTCGGCACCGGCACGCAGTACAGCTCCCGGTACCGCTCCAGCGTGATCGGCTCGA
The DNA here is from genome assembly GCF_000383595.1 of Streptomyces bottropensis ATCC 25435. Classification (NCBI taxonomy): domain Bacteria; kingdom Bacillati; phylum Actinomycetota; class Actinomycetes; order Kitasatosporales; family Streptomycetaceae; genus Streptomyces; species Streptomyces bottropensis. The sequence goes on from NZ_KB911581.1 coordinate 7,937,496, forward strand.
TCCCCAACTCCGCGAACGCCGCGTTGGTCGCCCCGATGATCGCCTCGTTGTCGTTCAACAAGGTCCCGTTCCAGTCCCAGACGATGTGCGCCCCGACTCCGTTCATCCCCATCTCCAAAAACTACCCTTCACCACCGACAACGCATTCCCACCACCCACAAGGACCGCCACCGGCCGAGCGACACACAGTCACGCCGCCGCCGTCACCGCCGACAGCCGCGCTCGGCGCCACCGCCGCCCCGCCCACCTGCGCACAGCCACGCCGCGCTCGGCGGCCGACCCGCTGGACGCCGCCGCCGTCACTGCCGCGCTCGGCGCCACCGTTGCCCGCCTGCGCACGGCCACGCGCTCTCGGCGCCGGTCCCCTGGCCATCCCCACACACTGCGGGCGATCGTGCCGCCAGGGGCGGCACGGGTGGGGGCGGCGGCGCCCGGCAAGCGCCGGCCAGCGAAACCGCCCCCGGCCGGCCTCGGCAAGGGGCGCCGCACACCGACCCGACCGAGAACGACGGGCGGCACCCGGGCGAGGGCGCTCGTGCCCCCGCCGGCGCCCCGGGCCCCGGCCGCGGCAGGATCAGCCCCCCAACCCCACGAGGTTCGGGATCTCCTGCGTCGCGTACCAGAGCAGCTCGTGATCGTCCGCCCCGTCCACGATGAACTGCGCGTCGTCGTCCCCCTGATCCGCCGCCCCCAACGCGTCCGCGGCCTCCCCGACCTCCTCCTCGGCCTCGGCCGAGTCGACGTGCACCGCCGCCGCCTTGCTCAACGGCACGGGCCCGGCCACCCGCACCTCCCCGAGCGCCACCGGGTCGAGCCCCCGGTCGGGATCGGCCACCGCGTCCCGGTCGGCCACGTCCACCGCGACGACGACCCGCCGCCGTGCGGCCCCCGGATCCACGGCCACCAGCCGCAACGACGCGAGCGCCGCCCGGTTCAGCGCCGCGTACTCCAGCTCCTCGATGTCGTCGGAGAGATACCACTCCCGCAGAGCCGGGGTGACGGCGTACGCGACGAACGCCCCCTCCCCCAGCTCACCCGTCTTGTACGCCTCGGCGAGCCCGGGAAGGGTCAGGGGGACGTAGACGCGCATGGCTGGCCGCTTTCGTAGTCGTGATCTCGGAGCGCCCCGGAGCGTTTCGGCGGGATGGTCCGACGGTCCGTTGCGGGACGGTCCGACGGTCCGTTCCCGCGACGCGTCCCGGCTCGCCGCGAAGGCCCCGCGAAGCCTCCGGAGGGCCTTCAGGATACGTGCGGGCGTCCCCTTTCGAGCGCCCGCCCAGCCCTCCGGACGCGTCCACCCGGGGCCCGCCACCTCACCCGGTACACCCCCGCCCCACCGGGCCGGACCCCCTCCCCGTCACCCTGATAGGTGAACATTCCCGGGCCCCCGCCGACAGCCCCCGCTTCCTTGCCACGGCCCCCTCCGGCCTCGTACAAGATCCCCATCGCCAAGTTACCGACTGGTACCCGGCGGCCTCACCGACGAACGGGGATTTCCTATGAACAAGGTCATGACCAGGACCAAGCGCACCCCCGGCACCCGCCCGCCCGTCCGCCACGACACCCGCCGCCCGGGCCGCCCCCCGGCCCGCACGACCCCGGGAGACGGCCGTCCGTCGGCGCCCCGCTCCGCGGCGCCCGCGCTCCCGCATCCGGCCCGCACGGCCCCCTCGGAGGCCGCCGCCGGACCCGTCCACCCCCACCCCCGCCCCACCGACCGCTTCGCCGACCTCCTCCTGGCCGTACTGAGCGGCCGCCGCCCAGTCCACAGCATGCTGCGCCACACCGCGGGACGCGCCTACGACGAACTGGCCTGGCTCGCCGAGCACGGCACCCTGCGCGTCCCCCACGGCGCGCACCCCGTCGTCCGTGACATCGGCTACTACGTGGCGGGCCCGGGCGCCCTGGAGGTCTTCGCCCGGATCGGCGCGGGCGACCGTCTGCGCGCCATGGCCTTCCGCCTGGAACACGGCCCCGACCACCGCTGGCGCTGCACGGCGGTGGAACTCGGCGGCCCGAGGCTCCCCCACCCGGACGACGAGGACTGAACGGCGGTTACGGCACCAGGCGGCCACGACACCCGGCGGCGGCGCTCCCGAACCGAGGCCGCCACGCACGAGGGCCGGGCACCCGAAGATGCCCGGCCCTCACGGACTCACAGCCTCACAGCCCACGTCCCCCGGGCGCCCAGCGCGCCGGTGTCGGGGCCCGCCCCCTACTTCTTGCGGCGGCGGCTGGTCTTCCCCTGCTGCTTGCGACGCTCCGCGCGGGTGAGACCGTCCGCCTCGGAGCGGATGGGCTCGTCGTCGGGGAGATCGCCCTCCACGATGCCGCCCTCGCCGTCGACGGTGGGCGCGGAGAAGTGCAGACGGTCACGGCGCTGCGGGGCCTCCAGCCCCTTGGCGCGGATCTCCGGCCGGGACGCACCCGCCTGGGCCGGCACGGCGTCGCTCTTGTCCAGGGACGGCTTGGAGTCCTCGACCGGGACCTCCTCGACCTGCTGCTCGACCTGGACCTCCAGGTTGAACAGGTAGCCGACGGACTCCTCCTTGATGCCCTCCATCATGGCGGTGAACATGTCGAAGCCCTCGCGCTGGTACTCCACCAGCGGGTCCTTCTGCGCCATCGCGCGCAGGCCGATGCCCTCCTGGAGGTAGTCCATCTCGTAGAGGTGCTCGCGCCACTTGCGGTCCAGCACCGACAGAACCACCCGGCGCTCCAGCTCACGCATGATCTCGGAGCCGAGCTGCTCCTCGCGCGCCCGGTACTGCTCGGTGATGTCGTCCTTGATCGACTCGCCGATGAACTCGGCGGTCAGCCCGGCCCGGTCCCCGGCGGCCTCCTCCAGCTCCTCGACGGTGACCTTCACCGGGTAGAGCTGCTTGAAGGCGCCCCACAGCCGGTCGAGGTCCCACTCCTCGGCGAAACCCTCGGCGGTCTCGGCGGTGATGTACGCGTCGATGGTGTCGTCCATGAAGTGCTGGATCTGCTCCTGCAGGTCCTCGCCCTCCAGGACGCGGCGCCGCTCGCCGTAGATGACCTCGCGCTGCCGGTTGAGGACCTCGTCGTACTTGAGGACGTTCTTCCGGGTCTCGAAGTTCTGCTGCTCGACCTGCGACTGGGCGGAGGCGATCGCGCGGGTGACCATCTTGTTCTCGATCGGGACGTCGTCCGGCACATTCGCCATGGACATCACACGCTCGACCATCTGGGCCTTGAAGAGTCTCATCAGGTCGTCGCCCAGCGACAGGTAGAACCGGGACTCGCCGGGGTCGCCCTGACGGCCGGAACGACCGCGCAGCTGGTTGTCGATACGCCGGGACTCGTGCCGCTCGGTGCCGAGGACGTAGAGCCCGCCGAGCTCCTTGACCTCCTCGAACTCCGTCTTGACCGCTTCCTCGGCCTTGGCGAGGGCCTCGGGCAGGGCGTGCGCCCACTCCTCGATGTGCTCCTCGGGGTCGAGGCCGCGCTGGCGCAGCTCCGCCTCGGCGAGGTCGTCGGGGTTGCCGCCGAGCTTGATGTCCGTACCGCGGCCGGCCATGTTCGTGGCCACGGTGACGGCGCCCTTGCGGCCGGCCTGGGCGACGATGGTCGCCTCCCGGTCGTGCTGCTTGGCGTTGAGCACCTCGTGCTGGACGCCCCGCTTGCTCAGCTGCTGCGACAGGTACTCGGACTTCTCGACCGACGTCGTACCGACGAGGATCGGCTGGCCCTTCTCGTGCTTCTCGACGATGTCGTCGACCACCGCCTCGAACTTCGCGACCTCGGTGCGGTAGATCAGGTCGGACTGGTCCTTGCGGACCATCGGCCGGTTGGTCGGGATCGGGACGACACCGAGCTTGTAGATCTGGTGGAACTCGGCGGCCTCGGTCATCGCCGTACCGGTCATGCCGGACAGACCGGGCTGTTCCTTGCCGTTGTGGTCGTGGCGCTTGTAGAGGCGGAAGAAGTTCTGCAGGGTGATCGTGGCGAGCGTCTGGTTCTCGTCCTTGATGTCCACCCCTTCCTTCGCCTCGATCGCCTGGTGCATGCCCTCGTTGTAGCGGCGGCCGGCGAGGATACGGCCGGTGTGCTCGTCGACGATCATGACCTCGCCGTCCATGACGACGTAGTCCTTGTCCTTCTTGAAGAGCTCCTTGGCCTTGATGGCGTTGTTCAGGTAGCCCACCAGAGGGGTGTTCACCGACTCGTAGAGGTTGTCGATGCCCAGCCAGTCCTCGACCTTGCCGACACCGGCCTCGTGGATGGCGACCGTGCGCTTCTTCTCGTCGACCTCGTAGTCGCCGGTCTCCTCGATGCCCTTGAGGGGGTTGCCGGGCTCGCCCTTCTTCAGGCGCGTGACCAGCTTGGCGAAGTCGCCGTACCACTTGGTGGCCTGGTCGGCCGGGCCGGAGATGATCAGCGGCGTACGGGCCTCGTCGACGAGGATGGAGTCGACCTCGTCGACGATCGCGAAGTTGTGGCCGCGCTGGACGAGCTCGTCCTTGGACCACGCCATGTTGTCGCGGAGGTAGTCGAAGCCGAACTCGTTGTTCGTGCCGTAGGTGATGTCGCAGGCGTACTGCTCGCGGCGCTGGGCCGGCGTCATGTTGGCGAGGATGCAGCCGACGCTCAGACCCAGGAACTTGTGGACGCGGCCCATCATCTCGGAGTCGCGCTCGGCCAGGTAGTCGTTGACCGTGATCAGGTGGACGCCTTCGCCGGACAGCGCGTTCAGATACGCGGGCAGTGTGCCGACGAGGGTCTTGCCCTCGCCGGTCTTCATCTCGGCGACATAGCCGAGGTGGAGGGCGGCGCCGCCCATGATCTGCACGTCGTAGGGCCGCTGGCCGAGGGCGCGCTTGGCGCCCTCGCGGACGGTGGCGAACGCCTCGGGGAGCAGGTCGTCGAGGCTCTCACCGTCGGCGTACCGCTGCTTGTACTCCTCGGTGAGGGCGCGCAGCTCGGCGTCGGAGAGGTCGACGAAGTCCTCTTCGATGGAGTTGACCTGGTCCGCGATGCGGTGCAGCTTGCGCAGGATTTTGCCTTCGCCTGCACGCATGATCTTCGAGAGGACGGACACGGGGGTTTGTCTCCTTGCCGGTCGGGCCTGGGGAGGGTCGGTTTCAATGACAGTTGACAGTCTTGAATCACAGCTTGAGCAACGGCCATCGTAAGCGAGGACCCCGGCGTGCCGGGAGGTCTGGCGGTGACAGCTCACCAGGACAACGGGCAGGCGACACCGATGGTGCCGTGTTCCGCCGACGAAATGCGGCGAATCGTGACCGCCTGCTCACGCAACGCGCCGCCGCGCCGCCCGGGGAACGCCCCCTGGGGGATGGCCACGAACAGGATGGCGCCACCGCGTTCCACCGAGCAGAATCGCCCGATGGAACCCGTCACCCTGAGCACCGAGCGCCTGGTGCTGCGCACCGTGGACCGGCGCGACACCGCCACGGTGTACGCGGCCGCGCAGGACCCTGACATCCAGCGCTGGACCACGATCCCCTCGCCGTACTCGCGTGAGCACGCCGAGGGTTTCGTCGAGCGGGCCGTTCCCGAAGGCTGGGCCACCGCCTCGATGTTCACCTTCGGCCTCTTCCTGCCCACCGGGGAGCTGGCGGGGATGCTCGGCATCACCATGCGCTCCCCGGGCACCGGCGAGATCGGCTTCTGGGCGACCAGGGAGCACCGCCGCAACGGCTACGTCACCGAGGCCACCCGCGCCGCCGCCCACTGGTCGTTCACCACGCTCGCCCTCGACCGCCTCGAATGGCGCGCCGAAGTGGGCAACGCCGCCTCCCGCGCGGTGGCCGAACACACCGGCTTCACCTTCGAGGGCACCCTCAGGGCCGGCCTCGACAACAACGGGGTCCGCCGCGACTGCTGGATGGCCTCCCTGCTCCCCTCGGACCTGGGCCTGCCCTCGACGACGCCGTACGTACCGGCACCGTCCTGACCCCGACGCCCCGACGCCCCGCCGGGTGCCGGGGCGAATGCCGGGGCGAGCCCCAGGCGTCCCGTATCCCCAGCTCAGCCCCGCCTGTCAGTCCCCTCCCCTACCCTGCGGAGCATGACCTCCCTCCCGCGCCCCGCCACAGAACTCACCGCAGACGAGGCCCGCAGAATCGCCCTCCGGGCGCAGGGCTTCCTCGGCGCCCCGGACCGCAGATCCGGCGTCCGCGGCGTGCTGCGACACCTGGGCGCGGTCCAGCTCGACACCATCTCGGTCCTCGCCCGCTCCCACGAACTCATCCCGTACGCCCGTCTCGGCGCCGTGGGCCGCACCACGGTCGACCGCGCCTACTGGACGGACACGCACGCCTTCGAGTACTGGTCCCACGCCGCCTGCATCCTCCCCATCGAGGAGTGGCCCCATTTCGCCTTCCGCCGCCGCGCCTACCGCGCCCGCCCCCAGTGGGGCCACCAACTCCCGGACGGCGCCTACGAGCGCGTCATCAAACAGCTGCGCGACGAGGGCCCTCTCACGGCCACGGAGCTGGGCGGCGCGAAGCGCACCAGCGAGTGGTGGGACTGGTCCGGCGAGAAGGTCGCCGTCGAACGCGCCCTGATGCACGGCGAGGTGGTCTGCGTGGAGCGCCGCGGCTGGAAGCGGGTGTACGACCTCGCCGAGCGCGCCGTCCCGAAGACCCTGCTGCACGACGACCTGGACGACACGGAGTGCGTACGCCGCCTGGTCCGTCTGGCCGGTGAGGCCCTGGGCGTCGGCACCCGCGCGGACATCGCCGACTACCACCGCCTCAAGGGCGAGCAGTTCGACGCGGTGGTCGCCGACTCGGGCCTGGTCCCGGTGACGGTGGAGGGCTGGGCCAAGCCGGCCTGGGCCGACCCGGCGGCGCTGGCGACGCCCGCGCGCGGCCGCCACCGCACCACGCTCCTGTCCCCGTTCGACTCCCTGATCTGGGAGCGGGCCCGCACGGAGCGCATCTTCGGCTTCACCCACCGCCTGGAGGCCTACGTCCCCAAACAGAAGCGCGTCCACGGCTACTTCGCGATGCCGGTCCTCGCCGGGGGCCGGCTCGTCGGCCGTGTCGACCCCGCCCGTGACGGCCGCACCCTGGTCGCCAAACAGGTCACCCTCGACGGACCCAAGGCCGTCCCGGCCGTGGCCCAGGCCCTTCTGGAAGCGGCGACCTGGGTGGACTGCACGGACGTGCGCGTGGAGCGGGTGGACGCTCCCGAGCTGCGCGAGCCACTGACGCGGGAACTGGTGCGCGCGCTTTCCTGATCCTCAGATCCGCAGATCCTCAGCGGATTTCGAGGATTTTCTCCCGCATCGCGTAGACCACGGCCTCCATCCTGGAGTGCAGTTGCAGCTTCTCCAGGATGTTGCGCACATGGTTCTTCACGGTGTTCTCGGAGATGAACAGCTCCTTGGCGATGTCCCGGTTGTTCATTCCGGTCGCCACGAGCTTGAGCACTTCCAGTTCCCGGTCCGTCAGCCGCGGCGCCGGCACGAGGCGCCGCTCGTCCGTCCGCTGGATCATGGACTTGAACTCGGTGAGCAGCTTCGACGCCATCGAGGGGCTGATCTGCGACTGTCCGTCGGCGACGGCGCGAATGGCCGTGGCCACCTCGTCCGTGGAGATCTCCTTGAGGAGATAACCGGTCGCCCCCGCCTTGATCGCGTCGTAGAGGTCGGCCTCCTCGTCACTGATCGTCAGCATGATGATCTTCGCGCTGGGGGCCACCTCCTTGATGGAGGTGCACGCCTCGATACCGCCGCGTTTGGGCATCCGTACGTCCATCAGCACGATGTCGGGCAGCAGGTCCGCGGCCTTGTCGACCGCCTCCGCCCCGTCACCGGCCTCGCCGACGACTTGGATGTCCTCCTCGGCGGCGAGCACGATCTCCAGGCCGCGGCGGAAAAGCGCGTGGTCGTCGACGACGAGGACCCGGATCGGCTCCCGCGAGGAGCCGGAGGTGGAGTCCATGCCGGCGGAGCCGTCGTCGGCATCCTCGTCACGCATCGGTCCGAAACTGCTGTCCGCCATCGTTCCTCCCCCTGAAGGCCGTGGCCTGTGTTTCTGTGCCATTGCCAACCCAAGGCAACGGCCCCCCGGTTGGGGCCGGTTCGGCCATGATTTCATGCCCGGCCCGCCCTGCGGTGACAGAGCGGGCCGCAAGGGGTCGCACACCGGTGCCCCTGGGGGCGCACAAGCGCTCCAGGGGCACCGGCCCGCTGTCAACCCGGCGCGCTCAGCCGCCGAGCGCGCCGCCCGGGGCGTCCGCGTGCGCCTGGGCGACCATCGGGTCCGTGCTGAGGTGGATGACGCCGTAGTCGTAGGCGTGCCGCCGGTAGACGACACTCGGTTCCTTGGTCTCGGAGTCGACGAAGAGGTAGAAGTCGTGCCCGACCAGTTCCATCTCGTAGAGAGCCTGGTCGAGGGTCATCGGAGATGCGACGTGGGTCTTCTCGCGGACGATGAGGGGACCTTCCCCCTTCACCTCCAGCGAACCGATCTTCTTGGTGGGCACGCCGTCCGTCTTCTCCTCGTCGGCGACGTATCCATTGCCGTTGAGGGTGGCCACGCCGGGGACGTGGTCGGCGACCTCCGCGGCAGTGAGCCTGCGCGCGCCACGGCGCGTGTAACGCTTGTCGTGCTGCTTGCGCAGCCGGGCCTCCAGCTTGTCCGCCGCCAGGTCGAGCGCCGCATACGGATCGCTTGCCGCTGCCTCGGCCCGGATCACCGGCCCGCGGGAGTGGAGCGTGATCTCCACCCGGTCACTGCGGTCGGCCTGTCGGGGGTTGGGCTCCTTGGACACCTCGACGTCGAGGCTGATCACCTTGCCGTCGAGCTTCTGGATCTTCTCCAGCTTCAGCTTCTCGGCCACGTGCTTGCGGAACCGCTCGGGCACCTCGGTCTTGCGGCCCTTGACGACGATGTCCACGCAGAACTCCGTTCCCGGATCGCTCCGCTCCACTGGCGGAGCATCTCCCTTGTGCACCAGGTTCCGGTGGCTCCCGGAACCGCGGACTCGGTGACTTCCACCTCCTCCTCCCCCGTGGACAAGATCTCCACCCACCACCGCGGGGTGATTCGGAAAAGCCGCAGCGCAGCATTCGGATATGTGGTGAACGGCCGGGGCCATTCCCTCACAACCGAACATATCTCGCCCGGCCGGATGTCGTCACCCTCTACTGGGGCGTACCTCCGTTCAGGTGAAATAGCCCTTTCATTACCTGCAACGATGCAAGTTCTCTGTCAGTTCCGGTTTATTTCGAAGGAGTCGGGTGGCGCGGCGACCACCGCCGCGCCGATGCCGTCTCCGGCACCGCCCGCACCCGTCATTCCCGTCACCCCCTGTGTTCGCACCGCCTCCTCCGGCTTCCCTTCCGCAACGCGTTCACCCGTCCGGGCCGCATGCCCGCCCCGGGCCGCCCGAACCGCCCGGGCCGCCTCCGCGAGCGAGGCACCCGTCGTCATCAGGTCGTCCACGAGCACGATCGCGCCCCCGTCCAGCAGTGGGGTACCCCCGGCGGCCACCTCCAGTGCACCCGCGAGGTTCTCCAGCCGCTGCCGGGAGTCCAGCCCCGCCTGGTCGGCCACGGCCCGCCGCTGCCGCAGCACCCCGGCGACCCGGGCCGGTGTCCCGGTGCGCCGCAGCTCCCCGGCGGCCGCGAGCGCGATCCGCCGCGCCGGGTCGTGCCCCCGCGCCCGCACCGCCCGCCGCGCGGACGGCACCGGGACCAGCACCACCGGCCCGCCACCACCCGCTCCACCCGCCCGTACGGCCCCTGCCAAGGCCGTGCCGAGCGGTCCGGCGAGTGCCAGCGCACCCCGTTCCTTGTGCGCGATCAGCGTGGCCCGCACCGCGTCCTCGTACGGCGCCGCCGCGTGCACCACGGGCAGCCCCGTCGGCTCCGGCACCGGTCGCACCCGGCACGGCGCGGCTCCGGTCAGAGCCGCGCGGCACTCCGGGCAGAGCACCGCGCGAAGCCTCCCGCACCCTCCGCACTCGGCCGGCAGCACCAGATCCGTGAGGTCCCGCCACCACCCCCGCATGCCCACCACTGTGCCGACGCACACGAAAACCTGCCACCCCTGTGGACAACCGCCTGTGGACAACTCACCGCGACCGCAAAGGGGTTGTCACCCACACGAATGACGAGCGCCTGAAGAACGAGGGCGAGGGGCCGTGAACGAGGCGCGGCCGAGGGGCGGGGAGACCGAGGGACCGCGGCACCGAGTGCGGAAGCACAACGGGTCAAAGGCACTGTGCGACGGGCGAGGGCCGGCAGGGCCACCCGGCGACCCTGAGACCCCGCCCCCGCCCGCTCCCCGACCTCACCCCGGATAGACCGGCGCCGACCCTTCCTTGACGACCGTCTGCCACTGCTCCCCCGGGGACAGCCGGACGATCCCGTCGGCCGAGTGCGCGACCAGCGGCTGGCTCTCGTCCTCGGACGCGGCGATCTCCTCCACACCCGTGAGCGCGGAGGGCCCGGAACCCGGTGCGGGGGAGCCGTCGACCCGGACGTACCGCATCTGCTGCACGCCGCCGGATTCGCGCCCCACGACCACGAGTTGGCTGTCGCCCGCCCACGACATGGCGGTGACGTCCTCCAGGTCCGGTGTCACGGACCGCAGTTCGACGATCGAGACGGTGGTGCTCTCCGCGTCCGCGTCCCGCTCGATGCGCCCGATGTACAGCGCCCGCTTGCCCTCGCTCTTCAGGATCAGCGCCACCCGCACCCCGTCGGCGGCCACCCGGACCGCCTCGATCCGCCCGTCGAGGTTGGGCGTCCTGACCTCCAGCGGCTCACCCATGCCGTCCGCCAGGACGAGCAGCCGGGGCTTCTCCGGGTCGCGGTCCGCCACCCACAGATCGCCCCGACCGTCCCAACTGGGAGTCGTCAGCCGGTCCTTCGCGGTGGCACCGGCGCTGCTCAGCACCGGGTCGCCGACCGAGGAACCCGCCGTCAGCGGCGCCACGTACAGCTCGCTCCCGTCGGCCGACACACCGGCCGCCCGCTCCTCGTCACGCGAGACGGCGGCGGAGCGCAACTGCTTCTCGCCGTCACCGAGCGCGCCGGGAACGGCCGTCGGCGTGGTCGCCACGCCCCGCCCGGACAGCCGTACGAGCTTGTGGTCGCCGTCGATGAAGTACTCGAACTCCGCGGTCTTGCCGAAGTCGTGCGAGGCGACGACCTCGTCGACCGTGCTCTCGCCGAGCACGCACAACTGCGCGCCGGTCGACCCCTGCAGCTCCACCTCGTCCACACCCGTGGGCATGTAGTCCTGCAAGGTGAACAGGAGCTGGGCGGCCATCTCCTTGCACCGGCTCGCCGAGACGTGGTCGGCCTTCTTGTTCAGCGGCACGACCAGCCTGTTCTGGTCGTCGGGCGTCAGCGCCCTGGTGCCCTTCCTCAGGGCCGTACCGGACGGGAAGCTCGTCCTCGCGACCGGGTTGAGCCAGCTGGTGGGGCCCTGCAACAGGTCGCGGACCACCTGCGTCACCGGGTCGACCTGGCTGCGCACATAGACCGGGTCGGCGACGGTCCCCGGCTCACCGGACTGCGCGGCGGAGGTGAAGTAGTACTTGTTGATGGACTTGTAGTTGCGTTCGAAGTCCGACCGGCCGAGCACCACACCCGACGGCAGCCGGTCGATGCGCCACTGCCCGGTGTCCTTCACGCGCGTGAGGTGCACCTGCCTGCGGTACTCGCCGCTGGTGGGCGTGTACGCGTGCTGCTCGTCGACCCGGGCGACCCGTTCGCCGGACAGCTCGTACCGGTATACGTCGTCGTCGGGCCGGTCCCCCGTGGCCGGGGTGTAGGGGGTCGGGGCCTCGGCGAGGACCGTGGTCGACTCACCCGGATCCCAGTCCTTGGCCGCGTCGCCGGTCAGGTACTTGCGTGCGGTCTCGTACCTGAGGTCGTCGCTGGTCAGCGCTTCCAGGAAGCCCTGCACGATCTCCTGCGGCTCGGCGTCCTCGGCGGGCGGCAGCGCGAAGACCCGCACCGGCGAGTCCGGCCTCGGGGTGGACTCGACATCACGCATGTCGCCGCTGTCCGGCATCGAGGCGCACCCCGCCAGCAGGACGGCACAGACGCCGGCACTCCCGATCCGCACGGCCGCCCTCGTCGGACGCCTACGGCCGCCTTCCACGCGGTCAGCGCCCACGGAATGCCTCCCCCTGGTCGTGCTGCCGCTCCGGATCACTCTCGGTCGGCCTCTTCTCGGCCCGTCCCGCACCGCCGTCGGACCGCCGCGGGGGCGGAGCCACAGGCGATGCCGGAGGCGGTGTCGCGGACGGCGTCGCGGACGGTACGCCCGGCCGGGGCACCACGCGCGCGCCGTTGCCCGGCAGTGCCGTCGGATCCGCCGTGGGAGCCTGTCCGGCGCCCGACCGGGGCCCTATGGCCGTCCTCGCGACCCCCGGCTCACCGGCCTGCACCGGCACCGTGGCGAGCTTGCCGCCGCCCGCGAGCGGCAGACCCGCGTCGTTGAGTCCACGGTGGCGCCGGGAGTCCTTCGGCTCCAGGGGTATCGGGGACCCGCGCAGCGGCTCGTCCGCCGTCCTCGGCAGGGTGAGCCGGAACTGCGAACCGCCGCCCGGCTCGCCCCACGCCTGCAGCCAGCCCCCGTGCAGCCGGGCGTCCTCCAGGGCGATGGACAGCCCCAGCCCCGTACCACCGGTGGTACGCGCGCGTGCCGGGTCCGCCCGCCAGAAACGGCTGAAGACCCGCGTCGCCTCCCCCGGCTTCAGTCCCACGCCGTGGTCGCGCACCGCGACCGCGACCGCGCCGCCCGCCGCCGCGAGCTTGACCACGACGTCCTTGCCCTCGCCGTGCTCCACGGCGTTGACCACGAGGTTGCGCAGCACCCGCTCCACCCGCCGGGCGTCGGCCTCGGCCACGACGGGCTGCTGGTCCCCCAGCACCCGTATCCGCGTCCCCTTGCGCTCCGCGAGCGGCTCAGCCCCGCTGACGACCTTCCGCACGACCTCGCGCAGGTCTATCGGCTCGGCCTCCAGAGCCGCCGCGCCCGCGTCGAACCGGCTGATCTCCAGCAGGTCCGCGAGCAGCGACTCGAACCGGTCCAACTGGTCGGCGAGCAGCTCGGCCGACCGCGCGGTGATCGGATCGAAGTCCACGCGCGCGTCATGGATGACGTCCGCCGCCATCCGGACGGTCGTCAGCGGCGTACGCAGCTCGTGCGACACGTCGGAGACGAACCGCCGCTGCATCCGTGACAGGTCCTCCAGCTGCTGGATCTTCAGCTGCAGGTTCTGCGCCATCTTGTTGAAGGCCTCGCCGAGCCGCGCGATGTCGTCCTCGCCGCTGACCTTCATCCGTTCCTGCAGCCGACCGGCGGACAGCCGCTCGGCGATCCCGGCCGCCATCCGCACGGGCGTGACGACCTGCCGCACCACGAGCCAGGCGATGGCCCCGAGCAGCACGACGACGAACAGCCCGGCCGTCGCGAGCGTCCCCTTGACCAGGCTCAGGGACTTCTCCTCCTGGGTGAGCGGGAAGAGGTAGTACAGCTGGTACGGCTCGCTGTTGGGGTCGCTGACCTGTTTGCCGATGATCAGCCCCGGCTCGGACGCCTCGCCGTTGTCGTAGTAGATCCGCGTGTAGCTCTGGACGGCGCTCGTGCCGTCGTCGACGCGCTCGCGCAGCTCCACGGGCACGCTGAGGTCCCACTGCACACCACCGGAGACACGCGGTCCGAGCCCGCCGGTCTCGCCGTCGGCGGAGGCGGGACTGAGCGTCACGACGTCGAACGCGCCCTGGCCACCGCTGGAGAGCGAATTCACCAGGGTCGTCATCCACTCGACGACGTTCTGCACCCGGTCGCCGTCCGGGTCCGGGTTGTCGTTCCCGGCCGCGCTCGCCTCGCTGTCGGCCCGCTGCTCGGCGACCGTGAAGCCGCCGGCGGCCTGGCTCTGCGAGGCCTTGACCTTGGCGTCCAGCAGTCCGTTGCGGACCTGCCCGATGACGACGAAACCCAGCAGCGACACGACGCTGAGCGACATCAGCAGCGTCGTCACGACGATCCTGAGCTGGATGTTGCGCCGCCACAACCGCATCACGGGCAGCAACGGGCGGCGCACCCAGCGCATGAACAGCCTCAGGACCGGGCTGCCCTGGACTCCGCCCTGGAGCAATCCGCCCTCCAGCAGACGCCCCCATCCGGAACCCGACGTCTTCCGGCCGACAGGCCGCTCCGCGCGGGTCCCCGGCTGGCCGGGCGCCGAAGCGGCACTGTCACCGGACATGTCAGCTGGGCCCTGCCTTGTATCCGACACCACGGACGGTCACCACGATCTCCGGCCGCTCCGGGTCCTTCTCCACCTTGGAGCGCAGCCGCTGCACATGCACGTTCACCAGACGGGTGTCCGCCGCGTGGCGGTACCCCCAGACCTGCTCCAGCAGGACCTCCCGGGTGAACACCTGCCACGGCTTGCGCGCCAGCGCGACCAGCAGATCGAACTCCAGCGGCGTCAGCGCGATCGACTGCCCCTCACGCTTCACCGAGTGCCCGGCCACGTCGATGACCAGGTCACCTATGGCGAGCTGCTCCGGCGCCGGTTCCTCCGACCGCCGCAGACGTGCCCGGATCCGGGCCACCAGCTCCTTCGGCTTGAACGGCTTCACGATGTAGTCATCCGCGCCCGACTCCAGGCCGACCACCACATCGACGGTGTCGCTCTTGGCCGTGAGCATCACGATCGGCACCCCGGACTCCGCCCTGATCAGACGGCACACCTCGATCCCGTCCCGGCCCGGCAGCATCAGATCCAGCAGCACCAGATCCGGTTTGGCCTCACGGAACGCGGCCAGCGCCTTGTCGCCGTCGGCTACGAAAGACGGCTCAAAACCTTCACCACGCAACACAATGCCGAGCATCTCGGCCAGTGCGGTGTCGTCGTCGACGACAAGGACTCGTCCCTTCATGAATGCCATCATCCCATTAACTAAATCGTTACCTGGCGTGACCTGTCACACAGCTCGGCAAGCGCATCAGCGGTCACGGGCGACACAGCCCCTTCCTCGGTGACGATCGCCGTCACCAACTCGGGCGGCGTCACGTCGAACGCCGGGTTGTACGCCTGGGTCCCCAGGGGTGCCACCGCGATCCCACCTCCCGCCTCTGCTCCCGCCCTCGGGACCTGAGGTGCCGTGATCTCCGTCACCTCGTGCCCCGCGCGCTGTTCCACCTCTATGGACGCCCCGTCCGGGGTGTCCACATCCACCGTCGTCAGCGGCGCCACCACGATGAACGGCACGTGGTGGTACCGGGCGAGCACCGCGAGCGGATAGGTCCCGACCTTGTTCGCCACCGATCCGTCGGCGGCGATCCGGTCGGCGCCCACCAGCACCGCGTCCACCTCTCCGGCCGCGAACAGCGAGCCCGCGGCATTGTCCGTGAGCAAGGTGTACGCCATTCCGCTGCGCGCCGCCTCATAGGCGGTCAACCGGGCACCCTGCAGCAACGGCCGCGTCTCGTCCACCCAGAGCCTCCGCAGCCGCCCCACCCGGTGCGCGGCCAGCGCCACCGCGAACGCCGTGCCCTCGCCGCCCGACACCAGCGCCCCGGTGTTGCAGTGCGTGAGCACCCGGTGCCCGCCGCCCGGCAGCAGCTCGTCGAGCAGCGCCAGACCGTGCGCGGCCATCCGGGAGCTGGCCTCGGCGTCCTCCCGGTGCAGCGCCCGCGCGGCGGCGAGCGCCGCCTCGGCGGCCCGCTTCTGGTCGCCCGTCCGGCCGAGCTCGGCCCGGTGCGCGGCCCGCGCCCGGCGCACACCCACCGCGAGGTTCACCGCGGTGGGCCGGGCGCCCTCCAGCGCCTCGGCGGCGTCCTCCACGTCGAACCCGCGTACGGCGGCGAGCGCGACGCCGTACGCCCCGGCGATCCCCAGCAACGGCGCCCCGCGCACGGCGAGGACACGGATCGCCTCCACCAGCGCGGGCGCGTCCGTGCACACCAGCTCGACCTCCTCGGCCGGAAGTCTCGTCTGGTCGAGGAGGACGAGGACGGGGCCCTCGGGCGGCTCGTCCCATCGGATCGCCGGTATCCCGGTCGGCCGGGTGCCGTCGCCGGATTGCGCGTACTGATCAGCCATGCGGTCAGTCTGCCCCGTATCCGTCGGACAATTGAAGGTGCGCAGCGGATACGGCCCCCGGTCACTTCGCGGAGACCGCGTGGCACGATGGGCGCCAACCCGCCGCCGCGACCGCGGACGAGCACCGTGAAGGAGCGACGATGAAGGACACTCCGGGCTGGGCCTCGCCCGGATCCGCCCCCTCCGGCGGCCAGGAACCGGACCACCAGGACTCCGCGCAGCCGGCGGACCGGGCCGAAGCCGACCGCACGCGGCCCGCGGACCACACCGGCGCCGACCAGACACCCCCGCAGTCCAAGTGGTCCAAGGAGCAGCCGCCGCCCGCCCAGTGGTCCGCTCCCACCCCGCAGGCCCCCGGCCGGACCCCGCCACCACCGCCCGGCCCGGGCTGGGGCGGCCACCCCGGATCCCAGCACCCCGGCCCCGGCGGCCGGCCCGGCTACGGCGCCCCCGGTCACGGCACTCCCGGCTGGGGCGGCGGCTGGGGCGGACCCCCGCCCGCGGCCAAGCCCGGCGTGATCCCGCTGCGCCCGCTCGGCATCGGCGAGATCCTGGACGGCGCGGTCTCCACCATGCGCACGCACTGGCGCACGGTCCTCGGCATCTCCCTGGCCGTCGCGGTCCTCACCCAGATCGGAGTCATCCTGCTCCAGGGGTTCGTCCTCGACGACACCGCGAGCGCCGACGCCCTCAACGACCCCAGCGCCACCCCCGGTGAACTGGGCCGCGCCCTGGGCGACACCCTGCTGAGCACGTCCGTCGTCATGGTGATCTCCCTGCTGGGCACCATCATCGCGACGGCCCTGCTCACGACCGTGACCAGCCGCGCCGTCCTCGGCAGGTCGGTGACCACCGCGGAGGCCTGGCGGGACGCCCGCCCGCAGCTCCTCAGGCTGGCGGGGCTGACCGTCCTGCTGCTCCTGATCGCCGCCCTGATCATGACCGTCGGCGTGCTGCCCGGCGTCCTCCTCGCCGCCGGCGGCTCCACCGGCGGAGGCGTCCTCCTCGCCCTCTTCGGCGGACTCGGCGGCTTCGTCCTCACCGTGTGGCTGATGATCCGCTTCTCGCTCGCCTCGCCCGCCCTGATGCTGGAGAAGCAGGGCGTCCGGAAGTCCCTCGGCCGCTCCGTCAAGCTGGTGCGCGGCTCCTGGTGGCGGGTCCTCGGCATCCAGCTCCTCGCCGCGATCATCGCCTACATCATCGCGTCGATCGTCGTGATCCCGTTCTCCTTCGCGGGCGCGGCCCTGGACGGGGACGGCATCTCCGGCCTCCTCGCCACAGGCGGCACCACACTCGGCTGGACCTACCTCGTCATCAGCGGCGTCGGTGCGGTGATCGGATCCACCCTCACCTTCCCGATCAGCGCGGGCGTCACCGTGCTGCTCTACATCGACCAGCGCATCCGCCGCGAGGCCCTCGACCTCGAACTGGGCCGCGCCGCCGGCCTCCAGGGCTACGGCGACGCCCCGGGCGCCACCCCGGGGAGCTGATGGGGTGAGCCTGGCGGGGGGAGCACTGACAGCCGTACCGATGGCGTGGCGCTCGGCGGACGAGCCGCCCCTCACCCTCCCGCGCGACCCCGCGCGGGAGGCGGCGCGCCGCGAGCTGTCCAAGGGCATGTACCACCAGAACGACCCCAGTTGGTACGAGCGCGCGATGGACGCCTTCTGGGAGTGGCTCGACAAGGTGTTGGGCGCCGCCTCGGCCGCCACCCCGGGCGGCCCGCTCGGCCTCGTCGTCATCGTCCTGGCCGTACTGGCCCTCCTCGGAGCCCTGTGGTGGCGCCTCGGCACCCCACGCCGCGCCGCCGCCTCCGCCACCGCGCTCTTCGACGACCGCCCCCGCAGCGCCGCCGAACACCGGGCGGCCGCCGAGGCGCGGGCCGCCCAGGGCCACTGGAACCAGGCCGTCCAGGAACGCATGCGCGCCGTCGTCCGCTCCCTGGAGGAACGCGCCCTGCTCGACGCACGCCCCGGCCGCACCGCCGACGAGGCCGCCTCCGAAGCGGGCTCGGCGCTCCCCGCCCACGCGGACCGACTGCGCGCCGCCGCCCGGGACTTCGACGATGTCACGTACGGCGGCCGATCCGCGTCCGAGGAAACGTACCTCCGGCTCGCCGCCCTCGACACCGACCTGGAACGCACCAGGCCCGCACTGGCGGGCAGCGCCCCCGCCACCGCGGACACGGCCCTCGGCACCCGACCGGGAGCCGCCGAATGACCACCGGGGCCACGCATCCGTCCACCTCGGCCTCGCCCACGGCCCGTCAGGTGTGGACCCGCGCGCGCGGGATCGTCCTCGCGGCGGTGATCCTCCTGGCGGCGGCCACCGTGATCGCCGTGATCCGCTCCGGCGCCGAACACGGCCGCCTGGATCCGCGCTCCGCCGACACCGACGGCAGCCGCGCGATCGCCGAACTCCTCGACGACCGGGGCGTGTCCACCCGGCTGGTCACCACCCTCGACCGGGCGAGCACCGCCGCAGGTGCCGACACCACCCTCCTGGTCGCCGCCCCGGACCTGCTGACCGACGCCCAGCAGAACCGCCTGCGCGCGGCGACCGAGAACTCCGGCGGACGCACGGTCCTGGTGGCCCCCGGCTCCCCGTCGGTGAGCACCCTCGCCCCCGGCGTCACCGCCGACGCCGCCCTCAGCCTGGACTCCACCCTCAGGCCCCGCTGCGAACTGCCCGCCGCCCGCCGCGCGGGCAGCGCCGACACCGGCGGGATCCGCTACGACGTCACCGCGGGCGCGGCCGACACCTGCTACCCGGAGAACGGCCTGCCGACCCTGGTGCGCGTCCCGGCCGCCGAGGGCAACGGCGACACCGTCGTCCTCGGCGCCCCCGACATCCTCCTCAACAGCAGCCTCGACGAGCAGGGCAACGCCTCCCTCGCCCTTCAACTCCTCGGCTCGCGCCCCCATGTGGTCTGGTACCTCCCCTCGCTCGCCGACTCGGCCCCCGACGCGGGCAACCGCAGCTTCATCGACCTGCTCCCCTCGGGCTGGCTCTGGGGCACCCTGCAGCTCTTCCTCGCCGGCGCCCTCGCGGCCTTCTGGCGGGCACGCCGATTCGGCCCCCTGGTGCCCGAGAGACTCCCCGTCGCGATCCGCGCCTCCGAAACCGTCGAAGGCCGCGCCCGCCTCTACCGCAAGGCCGACGCCCGCGACCGCGCGGCCGCCGCTCTTCGCTCCACCACCCGCACCCGCCTCGCCCTCCTCGTCGGCGTCCCCGTCTCCCGGGCACACACGCCCGAGGCCCTGCTCCCCGCTCTGTCCGCCCACCTCCACGGCGACGGACAGCCCCTGCACCCCCTCCTCTTCGGCCCGCCGCCCGGCGACGACAGGGCCCTGATCGCCCTCACCGACCAACTCGACGCCCTCGAAAGAGAGGTACGCCGTTCATGATGGACCCGACCACTGACAACGCCGCGGCCACCGGGGACCCGGGCACCGCCCGTGCCTCCCTGGAGGCCCTGCGCGCCGAGATCGCCAAAGCCGTGGTCGGCCAGGACCCCGCCGTGACCGGACTCGTCGTCGCCCTCCTGTGCCGCGGACACGTCCTGCTCGAAGGAGTCCCCGGGGTGGCCAAGACCCTGCTCGTCCGCGCCCTCGCCGCCGCACTCGAACTCGACACCAAGCGCGTCCAGTTCACCCCGGACCTCATGCCGAGCGACGTCACCGGCTCCCTCGTCTACGACACCCGCAGCGCCGAGTTCTCCTTCCAGCCCGGCCCGGTCTTCACCAACCTGCTCCTCGCCGACGAGATCAACCGCACACCCCCCAAGACCCAGTCGTCCCTCCTCGAAGCGATGGAGGAACGCCAGGTCACGGTCGACGGCACCCCGCGCCCGCTCCCGGACCCGTTCCTGGTCGCCGCGACCCAGAACCCGGTCGAGTACGAGGGCACCTACCCCCTCCCCGAAGCCCAACTGGACCGCTTCCTCCTCAAACTGACGGTCCCGCTCCCGTCCCGCGAGGACGAGATCAGCGTCCTCACCCGCCACGCAGAGGGCTTCAACCCGCGCGACCTGCGCGCCGCCGGCGTGCGCCCCGTCGCGAACGCGGCCGACCTCGAAGCCGCCCGCACCGCCGTGGCCAGGACGACCGTCTCCCCCGAGATCACCGCCTACGTCGTGGACATCTGCCGCGCCACCCGGGAATCACCGTCCCTCACCCTCGGTGTCTCCCCCCGAGGGTCCACGGCCCTCCTCGCGGCCTCCCGCGCCTGGGCCTGGCTGACGGGCCGCGACTACGTCATCCCGGACGACGTCAAGGCACTCGCCCTCCCCACCCTCCGCCACCGCGTCCAGCTCCGCCCGGAGGCCGAGATGGAGGGCGTGACGGCCGACTCGGTCATCAACGCGATCCTCGCCCACGTCCCCGTCCCTCGCTGATGGCCCCCACCGGACGCGCCGCGCTCCTCGCGGCCCTCGGCGCCCTCCCTGTAGGCATCTGGGAGCCCAGCTGGACGGGCATCCTCGCCGTCAACGCCCCCCTGGCCCTGGCATGCGCCTGCGACTACGCCCTCGCCGCTCCAGTACGCCGCCTGGGCCTCCTTCGCTCCGGCGACACCTCCGCGCGCCTGGGCGAGACCGCGGACATCACCCTCACGGTCACCAACCCCACGAACCGCCCCCTGCGCGCCCACCTACGGGACGCCTGGCCGCCCAGCAGCTGGCCGGCCGGCACCGAAGTGGCCGCCTCCCGCCACCGCCTCACGATCCCGGCGGGCGAGCGCCGCCGCGTCACCACCCGGCTGCGCCCGACCCGCAGGGGCGACCGTCAGGCGGACAGGGTCACGATCCGCTCCTACGGCCCCCTCGGTCTCTTCGCCCGCCAGGGCAGTCACAAGGTCCCCTGGACCGTCCGCGTGCTTCCCCCGTTCACCAGCCGCAAGCATCTGCCGTCCAAGCTGGCGCGCCTGCGTGAACTCGACGGCCGCACCAGCGTTCTGACCCGGGGCGAGGGCACGGAGTTCGACAGCCTCCGCGAGTACATCCCCGGCGACGACACTCGCTCCATCGACTGGCGCGCCACCGCCCGCCAGTCGTCGGTGGCGGTACGCACCTGGCGTCCCGAACGAGACCGCCACATCCTCCTCGTCCTGGACACCGGCCGCACCTCCGCGGGCCGCGTGGGCGACGCCCCCCGCCTGGACGCCTCCATGGACGCGGCCCTCCTCCTCGCCGCCCTCGCCTCCCGCGCCGGCGACCGTGTGGACCTCCTCGCCTACGACCGGCGTGTCCGAGCCCTCGTCCAGGGCCGCTCGGCGGGCGACGTACTGGCGTCCCTGGTCAACGCCATGGCCCCGCTCGAACCGGAACTCGTCGAAACGGACGCCCGGGGCCTGGCGGCCACCGCCCTCCGTACGGCCCCGCGCCGCGCCCTGATCGTCCTGCTCACCACGCTCGACGCGGCCCCCGTGGAACAGGGCCTTCTCCCTGTCCTGTCCCGCCTCACGCAGCGCCACTCGGTCCTGGTCGCGTCGGTCGCCGACCCGCACATCGCCCGTATGGCCGACTCCCGAGGCACCACGGACGCGGTCTACGAGGCCGCGGCCGCCGCCCAGTACCAGGCGGACCGCCACCGCACCGCCGAACAACTCCGCCGCCACGGTGTCACCGTGGTCGACGCGACCCCGGACGACCTGGCGCCGGCCCTCGCGGACGCCTATCTGGCGCTGAAGGCGGCAGGGCGCCTGTGATGTGCGGGGTTTGTATGAGGGGTTGATATGGGGGGTGGCTGGAGAGCCCCGAAACGGTCCGGAAACGCAGAAAGGCCCACACCATAAGGTGTGGGCCTTTCGCAATATTTGTTCGGCGGCGTCCTACTCTCCCACAGGGTCCCCCCTGCAGTACCATCGGCGCTGTAAGGCTTAGCTTCCGGGTTCGGAATGTAACCGGGCGTTTCCCTCACGCTATGACCACCGAAACACTATGAAACACTCAACCGCACCACACCGTGACCATGGCATGGGGTTGTTCGTGGTTTCAGAACCAACACAGTGGACGCGAGCAACTGAGGACAAGCCCTCGGCCTATTAGTACCAGTCAACTCCACCCGTTACCAGGCTTCCATATCTGGCCTATCAACCCAGTCGTCTACTGGGAGCCTTACCCCATCAAGTGGGTGGGAATACTCATCTCGAAGCAGGCTTCCCGCTTAGATGCTTTCAGCGGTTATCCCTCCCGAACGTAGCCAACCAGCCATGCCCTTGGCAGGACAACTGGCACACCAGAGGTTCGTCCGTCCCGGTCCTCTCGTACTAGGGACAGCCCTTCTCAATATTCCTGCGCGCGCAGCGGATAGGGACCGAACTGTCTCACGACGTTCTAAACCCAGCTCGCGTACCGCTTTAATGGGCGAACAGCCCAACCCTTGGGACCGACTCCAGCCCCAGGATGCGACGAGCCGACATCGAGGTGCCAAACCATCCCGTCGATATGGACTCTTGGGGAAGATCAGCCTGTTATCCCCGGGGTACCTTTTATCCGTTGAGCGACGGCGCTTCCACAAGCCACCGCCGGATCACTAGTCCCGACTTTCGTCCCTGCTCGACCCGTCGGTCTCACAGTCAAGCTCCCTTGTGCACTTACACTCACCACCTGATTGCCAACCAGGCTGAGGGAACCTTTGGGCGCCTCCGTTACTCTTTAGGAGGCAACCGCCCCAGTTAAACTACCCATCAGACACTGTCCCTGATCCGGATCACGGACCCAGGTTAGACATCCAGCACGACCAGACTGGTATTTCAACGACGACTCCACCCGAACTGGCGTCCGAGCTTCAAAGTCTCCCAGCTATCCTACACAAGCCGAACCGAACACCAATATCAAACTGTAGTAAAGGTCCCGGGGTCTTTCCGTCCTGCTGCGCGAAACGAGCATCTTTACTCGTAGTGCAATTTCACCGGGCCTATGGTTGAGACAGTCGAGAAGTCGTTACGCCATTCGTGCAGGTCGGAACTTACCCGACAAGGAATTTCGCTACCTTAGGATGGTTATAGTTACCACCGCCGTTTACTGGCGCTTAAGTTCTCAGCTTCGCCACACCGAAATGTGACTAACCGGTCCCCTTAACGTTCCAGCACCGGGCAGGCGTCAGTCCGTATACATCGCCTTACGGCTTCGCACGGACCTGTGTTTTTAGTAAACAGTCGCTTCTCGCTGGTCTCTGCGGCCACCTCCAGCTCACCGAGTAAATCGGATCACCAGTGATGGCCCCCCTTCTCCCGAAGTTACGGGGGCATTTTGCCGAGTTCCTTAACCATAGTTCACCCGAACGCCTCGGTATTCTCTACCTGACCACCTGAGTCGGTTTAGGGTACGGGCCGCCATGAAACTCGCTAGAGGCTTTTCTCGACAGCATAGGATCATCCACTTCACCACAATCGGCTCGGCATCAGGTCTCAGCCACAAGTACGACGGATTTACCTATCGCACGGCCTACACCCTTACCCCGGGACAACCACCGCCCGGGATGGACTACCTTCCTGCGTCACCCCATCACTCACCTACTACAAGTCTGGTCCGTCGGCTCCACCACTTTCCTTTCCCCGAAGGGTCCGGAACGGCTTCACGGACTTAGCATCGCCTGGTTCAGTGTTTGACGCTTCACAGCGGGTACCGGAATATCAACCGGTTATCCATCGACTACGCCTGTCGGCCTCGCCTTAGGTCCCGACTTACCCTGGGCAGATCAGCTTGACCCAGGAACCCTTGGTCAATCGGCGCACACGTTTCTCACGTGTGTATCGCTACTCATGCCTGCATTCTCACTCGTGAACCGTCCACAACTCGCTTCCGCGGCTGCTTCACCCGGCACACGACGCTCCCCTACCCATCCCAGCAGGCGTTGGCCCTATATGCTGGAATGACACGACTTCGGCGGTACGCTTGAGCCCCGCTACATTGTCGGCGCGGAATCACTAGACCAGTGAGCTATTACGCACTCTTTCAAGGGTGGCTGCTTCTAAGCCAACCTCCTGGTTGTCTGTGCGACTCCACATCCTTTCCCACTTAGCGTACGCTTAGGGGCCTTAGTCGATGCTCTGGGCTGTTTCCCTCTCGACCATGGAGCTTATCCCCCACAGTCTCACTGCCGTGCTCTCACTTACCGGCATTCGGAGTTTGGCTAAGGTCAGTAACCCGGTAGGGCCCATCGCCTATCCAGTGCTCTACCTCCGGCAAGAAACACACGACGCTGCACCTAAATGCATTTCGGGGAGAACCAGCTATCACGGAGTTTGATTGGCCTTTCACCCCTAACCACAGGTCATCCCCCAGGTTTTCAACCCTGGTGGGTTCGGTCCTCCACGAAGTCTTACCTCCGCTTCAACCTGCCCATGGCTAGATCACTCCGCTTCGGGTCTTGAGCGTGCTACTAAAATCGCCCTGTTCGGACTCGCTTTCGCTACGGCTACCCCACTCGGGTTAACCTCGCAACACACCGCAAACTCGCAGGCTCATTCTTCAAAAGGCACGCAGTCACGACGCACCGAGTAAACTCGATGCGCGACGCTCCCACGGCTTGTAGGCACACGGTTTCAGGTACTATTTCACTCCGCTCCCGCGGTACTTTTCACCATTCCCTCACGGTACTATCCGCTATCGGTCACCAGGGAATATTTAGGCTTAGCGGGTGGTCCCGCCAGATTCACACGGGATTTCTCGGGCCCCGTGCTACTTGGGTGTCTCTCAAACGAGCCGTCAATGTTTCAGCTACGGGGGTCTTACCCTCTACGCCGGACCTTTCGCATGTCCTTCGCCTACATCAACGGTTTCTGACTCGTCTCACAGCCGGCAGACTGTAAAAGAGAGATCCCACAACCCCGTATACGCAACCCCTGCCGGGTCTCACACGCATACGGTTTGGCCTCATCCGGTTTCGCTCGCCACTACTCCCGGAATCACGGTTGTTTTCTCTTCCTGCGGGTACTGAGATGTTTCACTTCCCCGCGTTCCCTCCACTTGCCCTATGTGTTCAGGCGAGGGTGACAGCCCATGACGACTGCCGGGTTTCCCCATTCGGAAACCCCCGGATCAAAGCCTGGTTGACGACTCCCCGGGGACTATCGTGGCCTCCCACGTCCTTCATCGGTTCCTGGTGCCAAGGCATCCACCGTGCGCCCTTAAAAACTTGGCCACAGATGCTCGCGTCCACTGTGCAGTTCTCAAACAACGACCAACCACCCATCACCCCGAACCAGTAGTCCGAGTGCACTGGGGCCGGCACTGAAGGCAACCGTAAAGCACGGCCATACCCTCAGACACCCAACAGCGTGCCCGGCACCCTCACCACTCCGATCAGCTTTCCACGCCCCCGAAAGGACAGTACTCACAGCCTGAGATGACTCAAGATGCCGAATAATCAACGTTCCACCCATGAGCTAACCAGCATCAGACGTTCGCTGATGATCTGGCCTCTGACCTCACCCCGTAGGGATCGGTAGAAGTGCTCCTTAGAAAGGAGGTGATCCAGCCGCACCTTCCGGTACGGCTACCTTGTTACGACTTCGTCCCAATCGCCAGTCCCACCTTCGACAGCTCCCTCCCACAAGGGGTTGGGCCACCGGCTTCGGGTGTTACCGACTTTCGTGACGTGACGGGCGGTGTGTACAAGGCCCGGGAACGTATTCACCGCAGCAATGCTGATCTGCGATTACTAGCAACTCCGACTTCATGGGGTCGAGTTGCAGACCCCAATCCGAACTGAGACAGGCTTTTTGAGATTCGCTCCGCCTCACGGCTTCGCAGCTCATTGTACCTGCCATTGTAGCACGTGTGCAGCCCAAGACATAAGGGGCATGATGACTTGACGTCGTCCCCACCTTCCTCCGAGTTGACCCCGGCAGTCTCCTGTGAGTCCCCATCACCCCGAAGGGCATGCTGGCAACACAGAACAAGGGTTGCGCTCGTTGCGGGACTTAACCCAACATCTCACGACACGAGCTGACGACAGCCATGCACCACCTGTCACCCGACCACAAGGGGGGCACCATCTCTGATGCTTTCCGGGCGATGTCAAGCCTTGGTAAGGTTCTTCGCGTTGCGTCGAATTAAGCCACATGCTCCGCTGCTTGTGCGGGCCCCCGTCAATTCCTTTGAGTTTTAGCCTTGCGGCCGTACTCCCCAGGCGGGGAACTTAATGCGTTAGCTGCGGCACCGACGACGTGGAATGTCGCCAACACCTAGTTCCCACCGTTTACGGCGTGGACTACCAGGGTATCTAATCCTGTTCGCTCCCCACGCTTTCGCTCCTCAGCGTCAGTAATGGCCCAGAGATCCGCCTTCGCCACCGGTGTTCCTCCTGATATCTGCGCATTTCACCGCTACACCAGGAATTCCGATCTCCCCTACCACACTCTAGTCTGCCCGTATCGAATGCAGACCCGGGGTTAAGCCCCGGGCTTTCACATCCGACGCGACAGACCGCCTACGAGCTCTTTACGCCCAATAATTCCGGACAACGCTCGCGCCCTACGTATTACCGCGGCTGCTGGCACGTAGTTAGCCGGCGCTTCTTCTGCAGGTACCGTCACTTTCGCTTCTTCCCTGCTGAAAGAGGTTTACAACCCGAAGGCCGTCATCCCTCACGCGGCGTCGCTGCATCAGGCTTTCGCCCATTGTGCAATATTCCCCACTGCTGCCTCCCGTAGGAGTCTGGGCCGTGTCTCAGTCCCAGTGTGGCCGGTCGCCCTCTCAGGCCGGCTACCCGTCGTCGCCTTGGTGAGCCGTTACCTCACCAACAAGCTGATAGGCCGCGGGCTCATCCTTCACCGCCGGAGCTTTCCACACTCATCGGATGCCCGAGAGTGTTGTATCCGGTATTAGACCCCGTTTCCAGGGCTTGTCCCAGAGTGAAGGGCAGATTGCCCACGTGTTACTCACCCGTTCGCCACTAATCCCCACCGAAGTGGTTCATCGTTCGACTTGCATGTGTTAAGCACGCCGCCAGCGTTCGTCCTGAGCCAGGATCAAACTCTCCGTGAATGTTTACCCGTAATCGGGTTGACACCACGAGAGCGGAACAGTCAGGCGGAATAAGCCCGACCGTTCACAGCGTCCTCGCTGTGTTTTACTTCAAAGGAACCTCGACCACCGGAACACTGTCCCGGCGGACGGGGTATCAACATATCTGGCGTTGATTTTTGGCACGCTGTTGAGTTCTCAAGGAACGGACGCTTCCTTTGTACTCACCCAAGTTACTCTCGGGCTTTCCTCCGGGCAGTTTCCCTTCGGTCTTGCGTTTCCAACCTTACCAGATCCGTTTTCCGTTCCGTTTCCGGTCGGAATTCATTTCCGGTGGCCGCTTGGAAGGCCTTGCCTAATTGATTGCCTTGCGGCTTTCTTTCGGCGAGTCCGACTTTATCAGAACCTTTTGGCCGTACTGACCGGCCGTTCGTTTCCGAATCATCGGGTGGGCTCTCTCGGGAATCATATTCACGAGAAGCCGATAGATTCTCACTGCGCCCTGGGGTATGTCCACCTCTAGGCAACTGTTCTAATCTACCTCCCCACGCGCACCGTGTCAACGGCTCTTGCGGGAACGAAGACGAGACTAACAGCCCGGCGGGGGTGGATGCACATCAGGCGGCTGTGGGGACCGCGGCGCTGCGTTCGTGCTCCTCCACGTCGCCCGTGTCACCGGCGCGCACGGCCCGTCCGCCCAGGACATAGACGTAGGCGAGGAAGGCGAGTTCGGCGACGACGCCGATGCTGACGCGGGCCCAGGTGGGCAGGCCGGACGGGGTGACGAAGCCTTCGATGGCGCCGGAGACGAAGAGCACCAGCGCCAGGCCTATCGCCATGCCCAGAGCGGCCCGCCCTTCCTCGGCCAGGGCCACACGCCGGGTGCGCAGGTCCGGGTCGATGACGGTCCAGCCGAGACGCAAGCCGGTGCCGGCGGCCACGAAGACGGCGGTCAGTTCCAGAAGTCCGTGCGGGAGGATCAGGCCGAGGAAGACGTCCAGACGGCCGGCCGAGGTCATCAGGCCCATGCCGACGCCCAGGTTGAGCATGTTCAGGAGCAGGATCCAGAGGACCGGCAGGCCCAGGAAGATGCCCAGGACCAGGCACATCGCGGCGGCCTGGGCGTTGTTCGTCCACACCTGGGCGGCGAAGGACGCGGCGGGATGGCTGGAGTAGTACGTCTCGTACTGGCCGCCGGGGCGGGTCATCTCGCGCAGTGCGTCGGGCGCCGCGATGGAGGCCTGAACCTCCGGATGGGTGCCGATCCACCAGCCGAGGAGCACGGCGACGAGCGTGGAGAGCAGCGCCGTGGGGACCCACCAGTGCCGGGAGCGGTAGACCGCCGCGGGGAAGCCATGGGTCAGGAAGCGGGTGACGTCGCGCCAGGAGGCCCGGCGGTTTCCTGTCACGGCACTACGCGCGCGTGCCACCAGTTGGCTGAGGCGTCCGGTCAGCTGGGGGTCGGGAGCGCTCGACTGGATCAGGGAGAGGTGGGTGGCCGTGCGCTGGTAGAGGGTGACGAGTTCGTCGACCTCGGCGCCGTCGAGGCGGCGCTGACGGCGGAGCAGGGCATCGAGGCGGTCCCACTCGGCACGATGGGCGGACACGAAGACATCGAGGTCCATCGGGTGTGCTGCTCCTCGTCCCTCTGCATACCGCGTGTCGGTTTGTCGTACTGATCGCACCGGTCGTACTGCGGCGCGATGTGTCCTCAGCTTGGCAGACTGGCCACTCTCGGGGCAGGTCAGGGGATGAAACCGGAAGGACTACGGGTGTGAGTGAGCTAGTGACGGGCGAGGCGGTGGCGCTGGAGCTGCGTCCCGCGAAGCTGCCGAGCCGGGCGCTGGCCGTGCTGCTCGACCTGGTCGTGGCCATGGTCGTGTACCTGGCGGTGGTCCTGATCCTGGTGCTGTCGACGGCCGGACTCGACGAGGCCGCGCAGATGGCGATATCCATCGCGAGTTTCCTGCTGGTCCTGGTGGGCGGGCCGATCGCGGTGGAGACGCTGACTCATGGGCGTTCGCTGGGGAAGCTGGCGTGCGGGCTGCGGGTGGTGCGGGACGACGGAGGTCCGATCCGGTTCCGGCACGCGCTGGTGCGGGGCGCGGTCGGAGTGGTCGAGATCCTGATGACGTTCGGTGTCGTCGCGTGCATCGCCTCGCTCGTCTCGGCGCGGGGCCGACGGCTGGGTGACGTGTTCGCGGGAACGCTGGTGGTGCGGGAGCGGGTGCCGACCGGACAGACGGCGTTCGTGCCTCCGCCGCCGCCCTGGCTCGTGGGGCGGTTCTCCGAGCTCGACCTGTCGGCCGTTCCCGACGGGCTGTGGCTGGCCGTCCGCCAGTACCTGACGCGGATGCGGCAGCTGGACCCGCACGTCGGCGCGGCGATGGCGGAACGTCTCGCCGCGGACCTCGCGGCACGTACGGGAGCCCCGGCACCCTACGGGGTGCCGCCGGGCGCCTATCTGGCGGCCGTGGTGCACGAGCGGCAGGCGCGGGAGGCTCGGCAGGCGTTCGCGGGCGCGGCCGGGGGGCCCGGTGTGCCGGGCGCGTCGGCCGGAGGGGCCGGATGGGGTGGGCCGGGGGCTCAGCCCGTGGTCGTCGCTCCGGCGTACGCGCCGCCCGGGGGGTACGTGAGCCCCACTCCGCCTGCGGGCGTTCCGCCGTACGCGGCGCCGGCGGGAGCCGCGCGTGCCGGTGTGCCCGGCGCGGCCGCTCCCCAGGCGCCGGTGGCACCCCAGCCGCCGCATGCGACGCGGACGCCGCAGACGGCACCGCCTGCCGAACGACCGAGCACCGGCTTCGCACCGCCCGCCTGAGCCCCTGCCCGCTCGCCGAACCGGTGTCCGGCGGGCATCGCCCTCAGTCGAACGTCGACGGTGGTGTCTCCAGGTGCTCCAGCTCGATTCCGGGTGCCGCCAGGACGACGTCGCCCGCGAGGTGAACGGTGTGCTGCTCACCCGTGTCCAGGGCTGTGACCTGGTACGTGTCCACGGTCAGCGGGCCGTTGTCAGTGGCGTGTGCTTCTCTTTCGATCAACGCCCAGGACTGGTCCAGGGTGCGGGGGGCGAGGACCGGGTCGGTGAAGGCGACGAGGCGTACGCGAGTGGCGGGCGCGGAGGGGGTGAGGCGCAGGAGGCGGGCGGTGGCGATCAGGAAGGCGGGGGAGGTTCCGGTGAAGGCGTGGGCGCGGACGTTGCCTTCGGTGGCCTCCGTGCCGGAGGGATCGGTGCGGACCCAGGTGACGCCGTCGAGGGCGGCACCGCGGACCTGCCAGCTCGCGGCGTGCAGTTCGAGGCGGATGGGGCGGCCGAGCTCGTCGAGGGCGAGGTCGACGGAACCGGCGTGATCACCGGACGGGGTGGTCAGTTGCGAGACATAGCGCCAGCCCGACGGGCCGGGCGCGCAGTGGAAGTGTTCTTCGGCGAGGGGGGTGTGGTCGTGCGGGTCGTGAAGCGAATACCGGCCGCGGGGCATGGGGGTCCTGGGTCTTGACGGGCCGGCCCGGTCGACGGGCGGAGCGCGGGGCGAGCGGGCAGGCCCCCGGCACGGGGGTGCGGGGGCCTGCCTGGGAGCTGCTGCCCGGACGGGTGCGTCCGTGCGCGGACGTACCCTCCGGCGGGTGGATCAGTAGCGGTAGTGGTCCGACTTGTACGGGCCCTCGACCGCCACGCCGATGTACGAGGCCTGCTCGGGGCGGAGCGTGGTGAGCTTCACGCCGAGCGCGGCCAGGTGGAGGCGGGCGACCTTCTCGTCGAGGTGCTTGGGCAGCGTGTAGACGCCGGTGGGGTACTCGTCGGGCTTGGTGAACAGCTCGATCTGGGCCAGGGTCTGGTCCGCGAAGGAGTTGGACATCACGAACGACGGGTGACCGGTGGCGTTGCCCAGGTTCAGCAGGCGGCCCTCGGACAGGACGATGAGGACCTTGCCGTCGGGGAAGGTCCAGGTGTGGACCTGCGGCTTGACCTCGTCCTTGACGATGCCCGGGACCTTGGCGAGGCCGGCCATGTCGATCTCGTTGTCGAAGTGACCGATGTTCCCGACGATCGCCTGGTGCTTCATCCTGGCCATGTCCGAGGCCATGATGATGTCCTTGTTGCCGGTCGTGGTGATGAAGATGTCGGCCGTCTCGACGACCTCGTCGAGGGTCGTGACCTGGTAGCCGTCCATCGCCGCCTGCAGCGCGCAGATCGGGTCGATCTCGGTGACGATGACGCGGGCGCCCTGTCCGCGCAGGGACTCCGCGCACCCCTTGCCCACGTCGCCGTAGCCGAACACGACGGCGGTCTTGCCGCCGATCAGGACGTCCGTGGCGCGGTTGATGCCGTCGATCAGGGAGTGGCGGCAGCCGTACTTGTTGTCGAACTTCGACTTCGTCACGGCGTCGTTCACGTTGATCGCCGGGAAGAGCAGCTGGCCGTCGCGCTGCATCTCGTACAGGCGGTGGACGCCGGTCGTGGTCTCCTCCGTCACGCCGCGGATCTCCGAGGCGAGCTGGGTCCACTTCTGGGAGCCGTCGGTGATGGTGCGGTTCAGGAGTTCGAGGATGACGCGGTGCTCGTCGTTCTCGGCGGTGTCGACGGCGGGGACCTTGCCGTCCTTCTCGTACTCGACGCCCTTGTGGACGAGGAGCGTGGCGTCACCGCCGTCGTCGAGGATCATGTTGGGGCCACCGGTGGGGCTGTCCGGCCAGGTCAGCGCCTGCTCGGTGCACCACCAGTACTCCTCCAGGGTCTCGCCCTTCCAGGCGAAGACCGGGACGCCCTGGGGGTTGTCCACGGTGCCGTTCGGGCCGACGGCGATCGCGGCGGCGGCGTGGTCCTGGGTGGAGAAGATGTTGCAGGAGGCCCAGCGGACCTGGGCGCCGAGGGCGACCAGGGTCTCGATGAGAACGGCCGTCTGCACGGTCATGTGCAGGGAGCCGGTGACGCGGGCGCCGGCCAGGGGCTGGGCCTCGGCGTACTCCTTGCGGATCGCCATCAGGCCGGGCATCTCGTGCTCGGCGAGGGTGATCTCCTTGCGGCCGAAGGCGGCCAGGGAGAGATCGGCGACCTTGAAGTCCTGCCGGTTGTCGACAGTCGTCATGAAGAGCTGCTCCTCGGTGTGTCGGGGCGAGGGTGGATAGGGCTGGTCTGCGCGGCGGCGGACACAGGGGTGCCCCGAAGGGACACGGGCATGCCCGCGTGCGCGCAGCGCAGTCCGTCGGAGGCCCTCTCTCCCTCGGCCGGTCCTCGGTGGGACCGCCCGACCGCCATCAGCAGCGACGTCTGGCTCCGTCCCAAGCTACACCGGTCGGCCCTGCCTGCCCCAGTCCGCCCGCGTACGGATCGAGCCGAAGCGGGTGAGGGCCGGCGCGATCCGCGGCCGGGGTGCGTGTGCGGCGGCCCGGGCGGGGGGGGAACGGGGAAAGGGCCCGTCGCGCGCGTGCGCGACGGGCCCCGGGGCGACGGTGCCCGTGGTGCGGACGGTGGATCAGTGCTCGGCGGTGGGGGCCGGGCCGCCGGGGGCGGCCTCGGGGTCGGCGCCCCTGGCGGCCTCGGCCTCGCTGTAGATGTCGGGTTCGAGGTAGATGACACGGGCGATCGGGACGGCCTCGCGGATGCGGGCCTCGGCGGCGTCGATCGCCCGCGCGACCTCGGTGGCCGTCTCGTCGTGCCGGACGGCGATCTTGGCGGCGACCAGCAGTTCCTCGGGGCCGAGGTGGAGTGTGCGCATGTGGATGATGGCGGGGACCGTGTCGCCGTCGACGATCGCGGCCTCGATCTTCCTGACCTGCTCCACACCGGCGGCCTCGCCGAGGAGCAGGGACTTGGTCTCGGCGGCGAGGATGATCGCGATCAAGATGAGCAGGACGCCGATGCAGAGGGTGCCGATGCCGTCCCAGACCCCGTCGCCGGTGAGCAGGGCGAGGCCGACGCCGCCGAGGGCGAGGACCAGACCGACGAGGGCGCCGAGGTCCTCCAGCAGGACGACGGGCAGCTCGGGGGCCTTGGCGTGACGGACGAAATCGGTCCAGGACCTGCCGTTGCGCAGGCCGTTGGATTCCTTGATCGCGGTGCGGAAGGAGAAGGACTCGGCGATGATCGCGAAGACGAGGACGCCGACCGGCCAGTACCAGTGCTCGATCTCGTGCGGTTCCTTGATCTTCTCGTAGCCCTCGTAGATGGCGAACATGCCGCCGACGGAGAAGAGGACGATGGAGACGAGGAAGGCGTAGATGTAGCGTTCGCGGCCGTACCCGAAGGGGTGTTGCGGGGTCGCCTCGCGCTTGGCCTTCTTGCCGCCGAGGAGGAGCAGCCCCTGGTTGCCGGAGTCGGCCAGGGAGTGCACCGACTCCGCGAGCATCGATGACGAGCCACTGAAGACGAACGCCACGAACTTCGCTGCCGCGATCGCGAGGTTGGCGGCGAGTGCCGCCACGATCGCCTTGGTGCCGCCTGACGCGCTCATGTGTCCGAGGTGTCCCTTCGCCTACGCGTGTGTCTGTGCGTGGACATGGGTACCCACGCTTCCGTCCGTCACCGGCCGGGCTTTGCCCGCCTTTTGCAGGGGCATTGTTGCAGCCCGGTCCGGCGTCGGTGCGCCAGGCTGTGGATAAGGGCGTTGCCGCCTGTTCCGCGTGGGTGGCGCCCGCTCAGGCGATGACGGTGGCGCGGAACAGGGTGCCCGGTCCGGACACCTCCGCCTTCTCGTCCGCCGGGACGAAGACGGACTCTCCGGGGGCGAGCGTGTGTTCGCCCGCGCGGACCGAGCCGGCCGTGCAGAGGAGGATCTGCGGGGTGGCGCGGGTGAGGTCGTGTGCGGCGGTGGCCTCGGGCAGGACGTAGCGGGAGAGGCGGAACTCGTCGATGGGGGTCTCGTAGACCTCTTCGCCGTCGGGGGACGCCTCGGGACGCAGGACGCCGGGGTCGGTCGCCTCGAAGCGGACGATGCGCAGGAGCTCGGGGACGTCGACGTGCTTGGGGGTCAGGCCGCAGCGCAGGACGTTGTCGGAGTTGGCCATGATCTCGACGCCGAGGCCGCTCAGGTAGGCGTGCGGGATGCCGGCGCCGAGGAACAGGGCCTCGCCGGGCTGCAGGCGTACGTGGTTGAGGAGCATGGCGGCGATGACGCCGGGGTCGCCGGGGTAGTGGTGGGCGATGTCGGCGTACGGGGTGTAGGCGCCGCCGAGGCGGGCGCAGGCGGCCGCGGCCTCGGTGACCGTGTGGGTCATCTCCTCGGGGTCGGCGCCCAGGACGGCCGTCAACACCTCACGCAGGGCGGCCTCTTCGGGGTGGGCGTGCAGGAGGTCGACGTACGGCTTGAGGGAGTCGACCTCCAGCGCGGCGAGCAGGTCGGCGGCCTGGACCGGGTCGCGGAAGCCGCACAGGCCGTCGAACTCGCTGAGGGCGCAGATCAGTTCGGGCTTGTGGTTGGCGTCCTTGTAGTTGCGGTGGCCCGCGTCGATCGGGACGCCGCGCCGCTCCTCCTCCTCGTATCCCTCCTTGGCCTGTGCGAGGTCGGGGTGGACCTGGAGGGAGAGGGGGGCGCCGGCGGCGAGGAGCTTGAGGAGGAACGGGAGGCGGGCGCCGAACCTGGCGACCGCCCGGGACCCCAACTCGCGTTCCGGGGCTGCGTCGATCACCTCGGTGAGGGGGCCGCGCCCGGTGCGTGAGGGGGCGCCGGGGTGGGCGCCCATCCACATCTCCGCCTGCGGTTCGCCGGTGGGGGCCACGCCGAGGAGCTGCGGGATGGCGGTGGTCGAACCCCAGGCGTAGGGGCGGACGGTGTTGTCGAGGCGGTCCATCGTGTGCGTTTCTCCGTAGGTGGGGAGCCGGCCGAGGGCCCGGTCGGGTCGGGCCCGGTCCAGGTCAGGCTCCGGAAGCGAGCGACAGGTAAACGGCGGCGAAATCCGTGATGGCGATCATCTCCGCGAGGGCTTCCAGGTCGCTGCCCTCCTCCGGTTCCAGCTCGCTGATCGCGGTGTCATGGCCGAGGGCCAGCTCGCGGGCGGCCGGGACGGCGCTCAGCCCACCGGTCGGGCGGTCGCGGACGAGGACCACGCGCGCGTGCAGGACGGGCGCGTCCTCGACGCGGTCGCGGAAGAAGTCGTCGGGGTCTGCGTTCGCGGCGAGCGGGCCGGAGAGCAGCACCGTGTGGGCGGCGAGGGCTTCCGGGAGCTGGGCGGCCAGAGCGGGGCGGCCCGCGAGATCGGCGAGGGCGGAGGCGAAGCGGCGGCCCACGGGGCCCGCGTCCCGGCCCTCGGTCCAGATCAGCGGGAGCGAGTCGGCCAGTTCGGCGGCGAGCGTCTTGGCCGGGTTGCTGTAGGTGGCGATGGCCGGGCCGCAGCGCTCGGCGACCTGGTCGAGGCGGTCGGCGAGCTTCTGCAGGGCGTCGGGCGGGGCGGCGACGACACCGGTGCGGTCCAGCAGCGCGAGCATCGGCGTGAGCAGCGCCCACAGGACACCGGGGGCGGCGGCGCCGAGGGGCACCTCCTGCTCGTACGGGCCGGTCGCCATCGGTACGAAGAGGCCGTGGGCGCGTTCCACGGCCTCGGCGACGGGGGTGCGGGCGGGGGCCACGGCGACGACCGTGCTGCCCCGGCGGTACGCCTGGTCGACGAGGAGGGAGAGGCCGGGCTCGCTGCCGTCCGCGGTGGCGACCAGGAGGAGGTCGACCGGGCCCGCCCAGCCGGGCAGCTCCCAGCGGAGGGCGCCCGGAGCGGGGGCCACGCCGGTGGGGTGGAGGCGGGTGAGGGGACAGTTGGCCCCCGCGAGGGCGCCGAGCAGGTCGGCGACGCCCGCGGACGCCATGCCGGGGCCCGCGATGAGGAGGGCGCGCGGGCGCCCGTCCGGTTTCAGGTCGGGGATTCCGGCCTCGATGCCGAGGCGGACGGCCGTACGGACCCGCGCGCCCGCTTCGGCGGCGCCGCGCAGCAGGTCGCGGCGGTCGGCCTCCGACAGGGCGTCGGGGGTGTCTAGCAGCGATTCGTCCAGCATGGGCGGCAGCCTCCGATTCGCCGGGTGCCCTGGTGCGCCTTGTTGCCTGATCGCCGGGTTTCCCGGCTCGTGCGGGTCACGCCTTGCGCGAGAGCCTGATCGCGCGGGTCACGCGGGGCGGCGGGCCTCGTCGACGAGGAGTACGGGGATGCCGTCCCGGATCGGGTAGGCGAGGCCGCAGTCCTGGCTCGTGCAGGTCAGCTCGGTGTCCTCCTCCGTGAGGGGGGCGTGGCACGCCGGGCAGGCGAGGATCTCCAGGAGGCCGGCTTCGAGCGGCATGTCGGGTCCCTTCGGGGGCGGAATTCGTGCGGTGCGGCCTGGTCAGAGTACCGCCGTGCGGGGGTCGGCGCCGGGGTTGGGGCCGGAGGCGTTCCGTCTCCCCCGTCCTCTGCGCCGGCGGCCGCGCCCCTTTCGGCCCCGCGCGCCCCACGCGCCCTGTACGCGCGGGGCCCGCCGGTCGGCGCTCACGCCCTGATGATCCCCAGGACGTCGTCGCGGATCTTCGCCATCGTCGCCTCGTCCCTCGCCTCCGCGTTCAGCCTCAGCAGCGGTTCCGTGTTGGAGGGGCGGACGTTGAACCACCAGTCCGCCGAGGAGACGGTGAGGCCGTCGAGGTCGTCGAGGGTGACGTCCTCCCGTTCCCCGTAGGCGGAGCGCACCGCGGCCAGGCGGTCCGCCTGGTCGGCGACCGTGGAGTTGATCTCGCCGGAGCCGGCGTAGCGGTCGTACCGGGCGACGAGGCCGGAGAGCGGGCCGTCCTGGCCGCCGAGGGCGGCGAGGACGTGGAGGGCGGCCAGCATGCCCGTGTCGGCGTTCCAGAAGTCGGCGAAGTAGTAGTGGGCGGAGTGCTCGCCGCCGAAGATCGCGCCGGTTCTGGCCATCTCGGCCTTGATGAAGGAGTGGCCGACACGGGTGCGTACCGGCGTGCCGCCGTGCTCGCGCACCACCTCCGGGACGGACCAGGAGGTGATCAGGTTGTGGATGACCGTGCCCTTGCCGCCGTGCCTGGCGAGTTCGCGGGCGGCGACCAGGGCGGTGATCGCGGAGGGCGGGACGGGACGGCCCTGCTCGTCGACGACGAAGCAGCGGTCGGCGTCGCCGTCGAAGGCGATACCGAGGTCGGCGCCCTCCTCGCGGACCCGCTGCTGCAGGTCGACGATGTTGGCCGGGTCGAGGGGGTTGGCCTCGTGGTTGGGGAACGTGCCGTCCAGCTCGAAGTACATCGGGACGAGGTCGAGGGGCAGGCCGGCGAAGACCGTGGGGACGGTGTGGCCGCCCATGCCGTTGCCCGCGTCGACGACCACCTTCAGCGGGCGGACGGAGGTCAGGTCGACGAGGCCGAGCAGGTGGGCCGCGTAGTCCTCCAGCGTGTCCCGCCGGGTGATCGTGCCCCGTGTGGCGGCCGGTGCCGGCGCGCCCGACTCGCTCCAGTCCTCCACCAGTTCGCGGATCTCGACGAGGCCGGTGTCCTGGCCGACGGGGGCGGCGCCCGCGCGGCACAGCTTGATGCCGTTGTACCGGGCGGGGTTGTGGGAGGCCGTGAACATCGCGCCGGGCAGGTTCAGCGCGCCGGACGCGTAGTACAGCTGGTCCGTCGAGCAGAGGCCGATCTCGGTCACGTCGACCCCGAGCGCCGCCGCCCCCCGCGCGAAGGCACGCGACAGGCCGGGTGAGGAGGGCCGCATGTCGTGGCCGGTCACGATGGCGTCCGCTCCGGTCACCCGTGCGAAGGCCGCCCCGAAGAGTTCGGCCAGGGTCTCGTCCCACTGGTCCGGGACCACCCCGCGCACGTCGTACGCCTTCACGATCGTCGACAGATCAGCAGCCACGGCCACATCCTCCAAAGTCCTCAGCGGCTGCCCAAACTACCCGCCTGTGCCGGCGGCGGGATGTGTGACCTCCTGGAACGCCCGGCTGTACGGCGCGGAAGACGACGGGGCGGTGCGGAGACGGGGGAGGGCGGCCACTCGACGAGCGCCTCCGGGACCGCCAACGGCCCGGCTCAGGGCGCCGGTTGTCGGCCGTCGGCCGTCGGCCGTCGGAGAAGGCGGTGCTCAGTTGTCGGGAGAGCGCAGTACCCGGAGGTGGCCGCGGCGGGCGACCTCCATGGGGTCCGCCGTGCGGGCACCGCCGCCGGCCTCCGCGGTGCGCTGCTGCGGACGGGCCGCCTCGCGCACGGCGTTGGCGAGGGCTTCCAGATCGTCACCGCTGGGGCGCGCGGGGGCCGAGGCGTCCAGCAGCCGTACGACCTCCCAGCCGCGCGGCGCGGTGAGGCGCTCGGAGTGCTCGGCGCACAGGTCGTAG
Source organism: Streptomyces bottropensis ATCC 25435 (assembly GCF_000383595.1). NCBI lineage: Bacteria > Bacillati > Actinomycetota > Actinomycetes > Kitasatosporales > Streptomycetaceae > Streptomyces > Streptomyces bottropensis. Next base: position 7,975,823 of record NZ_KB911581.1, read on the forward strand.
CAGTGGGGTTCGGCGTAGGTGGCGAGCGGGCCGAGGACCGCGGTCGAGTCGGCGTAGACGTACGTCAGCGTCGCGACGGCGGGGCGGCCGCAAGCGGTGCGCGAACAGCGACGTACAGGGCTCACGACGTTGGACGGTACCGCACTCTTGAGCGGGCCGCGACGACTCTCCACCAGGTCACTCCACCGTGTCGTGCTGTGAAACGCCCCACACACCCCTCCGAACCCGGTGCCGTGACCTGCGAGTAACCCCTCGTCCGGGATGCCGAACGGCACGTAATTCGGTCAAGTATGCGTATGAACCATGCCAATTGGCGCGAGATCAACAGTCTCGCAGGGGTACGGAATCGAGCCCGACGTTGGCTGGAATGGTCATCCTCCGACACGGCCGACACCCCTCATCGCGCCGTCGCGCGGCGAGCCGGTTGGACCTGCCGGGTCGGCCGTGGCAGGTCAGCGGCGGGCCGGGGGTGCGGGTCCGGGGTGGCGGCGGGGGCGTGGAGCCGGGCGGGCGGGCCCCTCGGGGATTACGCTTCACAGGTGATGGACAACCTCGTACCGCCCCGCGCCGCCTCCGCACCCGGGCCCCGCCGCCGAGATCGGCACGGCCGGGGGATGCGCGGGCCCATCGCGCCGCCCCAGGTACCGCTCGCGGCGAGTCGCGCGGATGTGTTCGCGGATCTGGTGCAGGACTCCGTGGAGCGGCTGGAGCGGCGGTTGCCGCAGCTGGCGGACATCGACTTTCTCGTGCTGGAGGTGCCTCGGCTCGACGGGCCGGGGGACGGGGCCTGGAACGACGAGGCCGTGCCGCTCGGGGGGACCGTCGCGGCGCGGGAGGGGCGGCCGGCCCGGGTGGTGATCTACCGGCGGCCGGTGGAGATCCGCACCAAGGGGCGCGATGAGCGGGCCGCGCTGGTGCATGAGGTCGTGGTGGAGCAGGTGGCGGAGCTGCTGGGGCTGAATCCGGAGACGGTGGATCCTCGGTACGGGGAGGACTGACGCGGAGGGGTGTGCCTGGGGGTTCGCCCCCGCCACCCCTGCCCGTCCCGTCCCCCAGGGGCTGCGCCCCTTCGACCCCCATCCGACGGTTCGGTGGGGGCTCTCGCGCGGTTCCTCGTGCCCCTGGCCCGGCAGCTACCTCTGCAGGATCGACAGGTCCTGTCCGGCCTTCGGGACTGCCACTGTTCCCCGGTCGTCCGGGAGGGTCTGGATCGTGAAGGCGGGGATCGTGTCCAGCTTGGACGCGAGGGTGCGGGAGGCGTAGACGGGGCCGCCGGAGACCGGCTCGACCGTGAGGGCGTAGGTGCCCTTGAGGCCGGTGGGGGCGGGCATGTCGACGTGCTGGGTGGTGCCTGCCTTGATCGTGAAGGTCTTGGTCGTGGCCTCGCCGCCGCCGCTGCCGGCGGACGCGGTGACCTTGACCTTCGCCGTGCCGGTCGGGGCGGTGAGGGCGAGGGTCGTGCCCTTGGCGCGGTTGTCGGTGACCGTGGCGCGCGCGCCGACCGAGCGGGTCGCCGGGATGAAGGCCGTCTCCTGGTTGTCGCCCTTGCCGCGGACGACGCGGAGCGCGGCCACCACCGGGACCGGCCGACCGGTGGGGGTGAGGAAGAGGGAGCCGTCCTCGCCCCGGGTGATGTCACCCAGATCGGCGGAGGCGGTCATGCCCGCCTTGACGTGCAGTGTCTCGTTGCCGGCCGGGGTGATCGGGCCGCCCGGCGAGGCGAGGCGGAGCTTGAGGTCGGCGTCGGTGTCGCCCGGGGTGAAGGCGACGAGGGTCACGGAGGTCGCGTCCTTCGGAATGCCGGGGAGGACCAGGCTGCCGGCCGGGTCGGCCGCCGAGGCGAGCCAGTCGCCGCCCAGCTTGTCGTCGAGGGCCTGGACCGCGGCGGCGACCCGGCCACTGCGGACGCTGACGTGGACCGTGAGGTCCGCCTCCTTCGCCGTGGCGAGCGTCGACAGCAGGACCGGCTCGGCGGCGCGGGGCTGGACCGTGATGCCGTCCCCCACCGTCGACTTCAGGGCGCCGTTCTTGCCGTACAGCTCGATGTCGACGACGGCCGCCGAGTCGTCCGGGTTGACGAGGTGGACGTAGTCGGTGCGCCCCGCGGCCGTGCTGGCGCCCGGGAACCAGAACTCCGTGTCCGGGGCGGTGCAGTTGACGCCGAGCAGACCGCGGCCGGTGCCGGCGGCGACCTCGGTGGTCTCCTGGACCGTCCAGCCGGGTGCGAATCTCCCCTCGGCCGTGCCGATCAGCGCGGGGGAGTCGCCGCCGTCGGTGCTGCCGGTGACGGGCTTGCCGGGCTCCTTGGCCTCGACGACGGGCTTGGCGGCCTTGCCCTTGTCGCCCTCTCCTCCCTTGTCGCTCCCGTCCCCCTTGCCGGGGTCCGTCGACTGCCCGCCCGCCGCGACGAGTTCGGCGCCGCCCTCACCGCCGGTGCCCTTGGTGACGGGGGTGAAGGACGTGTACGCGGTCTCCGCCAGATCCGAGGTGCTCGGCTGGGGGCAGAGCAGGCTCGTGCGCTGCACAGGCAGTTGGGCGGCCGCCTTCGCGGTGGTCCCGCCGCCGGAGGTGTCGGGGGCGCTGAGCACGGCGAAGCCGGTGACGGCGGCGAGGGCGGTCGCGCCGGCGATCAGGGACAGGGTCTGGCGGTTCACTGCTGGCTCCCGTCGGGGCGCTCACTGTCGGCGCCGGTGCCGTGCGACGGGTCGTACGTCGCGTCGTAGCCCTGGGTGTACGTCTGGTCGTACGAGCCCGTGGTGCCCCCGTAGGTGGCGTACGGGTCGTACTGGCCGCCCTGGTAGGGGTCGGCCTGGTACTGCTGCTGGTCGTACGTGCCCGCCGGGTACTGCTGCTGGGCGCTCTGGTACTGCTGGTCGTACTGGCCGTACCCGGCGCCCGCGCCCGCGTGGGTCGGCGTTTCCCACGCCCCATGAGGCTGCTGCTGCGGGACGGGGGCGGCGACCGGCGCCTCCTCCGGAGGGGCGGGCAGGCCGAGGCCGGTGGACTGTGCGGCCTCGGCGTCGGCCTCGGCCTCGGCCTGGGCGCGCAGGCGGCGGGCGCGGCGGCCGTCGCCGGTGACGTCCTGGGCGGGTACGGCGACGGGCTCGTCGGGGAGGTCGTCGTCGACGTCCCGGCGGCGGCCCGGCAGGGCGAGGACCACGAGGACGAGGGCGAGCGCGCCCTGGGCCCACAGCCGGCCGGTGTGGCTGACGGGTGCGTCGAAGGTGACGTCCAGCCTGCCGCCGTCCACGGGCAGCTGGAAGCCCTGGGCCCAGCCGTCGACCGTGGTCGGGGTGAGCGGCTTGCCGTCGAGGGTGGCGGTCCAGGACTCGTCGGCGGTGTCGGCGAGGCGCAGGACGCGGCCCGAGCCGCCGGCCGGGAGGGTGGTGTGCACCTCGACGGGGCCCGCGGCGACCGCCTTCGGGGTGCCGGAGGCGGCCTCGACGGTGACACGGGCGACCTGGCGGTCCACCCGCCACAGGGCGCTGCCGTCCTGCTGGCTGAGGCGGCTCAGGCCGGGGGTGGCGTCCAGGACGCGGCTGACCTCGCGGGGGGAGCCGGGGCGGACGAGGACGTAGCGCACGGCGAAGCCGCCGAGTTCGTCGCTCTGGTCGGCGCCGGAGCCCGCCACGAGGTTGGCGACGACCTTGTCGAGCTGCTTGTTCTCCCCCGCGGCGGCCGTGAGTTCGGCGTCGCCGAGGCGGACGCCGGAGCCGCGGACCAGGGTGTAGCCGACCTCGGCGGTGGAGTCGCTGTCGAGGACCAGCGTGCGGGCCTGGTCTCGGGTGCCGCTCTCCTCGGCGACGAACGCGGGCACCTGGACGGGGTCCCGGCGCTCCACGGGGCCGTCGGCGCCGCCGAGCACCCAGCCGGCGGCGGCCAGCAGCGGGCCGACGGCGGCGGCCAGCGCGATGAGCACGGCCACCGGCTGCCGCCAGCCGAAGCTCTGTTCGGCCACGCGGTGGCGGGCGCCGTCCGCGCCGAGCACGGCGGCGGCGAGGAGGGCGATGCCGTAGACGAGGGTCGAGGGTCCGGCCCAGGTGGAGCCGTTCGAGAGGACCGCGAGGACAAGGGCCACCAGGGCGGCTGTCCATGCGGTCCGGATCGCCGGCCCGCGCTCCGTGCGCAGCAGGGCGGCCAGCGCCGCGAGGACGACGCCGATGAGGGTCAGCCCGCCGACCGTGCCGGGTCCGCCGGGGCTGATGCCGAGCAGATCGGTCGCCGAGGCCGAGCTCCCGCCGTACTCCAGACCGGCCTCCTCGAAGAAGCCGAACGGCAGCAGCGTCAGCGACCAGGGGGCGAGCATCAGCAGCGGGGTGCCCAGCTGGGCGACGAAGCGAGGGCCGTAGGCGGTGATCTCGCGGCGGCGCACGACGAGGACCCCGAGGCCGAGGAGCAGCGCGAGGGGCCAGACAACAGGGGTGAACGCCGTGGTGATCGTCAGCAGCAGCGCGTACGCCCAGGTGGCACGCCAGCTGCCGCGCGCGCCCGTGCGGTTGGTGAGGCCGCCGGCCGCGGCGCCCGCGCGGGCGACGAGGGGCAGCAGGACCGCGAGGACGGCGGTGCCGATGCGGCCGGTGGCGAGCGCGCCGGTGACGGCGGGCAGGAAGGCGTACACGACGGCCGCCCAGGCCCGCAGCAGCCGGGACTCGACCAGGGAGCGGGAGGCGAAGTAGGCGGTGAAGCCGGCCAGGGGCACGGAGGCCACGAGGAGCACGGTGACCGCGAGTTCGGCGGAGCCGAACAGCAGGGAGCCGAGCATGGCCACGATCGCCAGATACGGCGGCGCGGCCTCGGCGCCGCCCGCGCCGACCGGATGCCAGCCGTCCAGGTAGCGCGACCACAGCGCGGCGGAGTCGGCGGGGGCGGGCAGCAGGGTGCCGCCCGCGAGCGCGCCGCCGCCGAGCAGCTCACGGCAGGCGGCCAGCGAGGCGAGCAGCAGCAGGGCGAAGAGCACGGGCCCGGGTGCGCGCGCGACGCGCTTGAGCCGGGCGAACTGCTCGACCTGCAGGAAGTCGGCGTCGTCGTCACCGGGTCCGGACTCGACCGCGCCGCCGTGCCGTCCGGCCTGGGTGGTCTCGGCGTCGGCGTTGCCGAACAGGTCGCCCGCGACCTGTTCGACGGTGGCCCGGACGGTCGCGCCGGGGGGCGGGAACAGCGGGCGCAGCTCGCCCTTGTCGAGCTGCGAACGGCCTCGTCTGCGCCGCCCGGCGATGATCCGCTCGGGGCGCAGCAGCGTGCTCAGCAGACCGCGGATCTCGTCGACGGCCTGTCCGGGGACCTTGCCGACGAGGTAGGCGACGGTCCTGAGCAGGGTGCCGAGGACGATGCGCAGCAGCACCCAGGGCAGCTGGGCCGTACGGGAGTTGACGAGGAGGGTGTAGACCGCGCCGGCCTTGTCGACCATGTGCGGGGAGGCGGCGCTGCGGCCCACGCAGTCGACGGTGCGGCGCTCGCGCGAGGCCGCCTCGGCGTGCCGTACGACGGCTTCGGGGGCGACGAGGACGCGGTGCCCGGCGGTGGTCGCGCGCCAGCACAGGTCGATGTCGTCACGCATGAGGGGCAGGCGGCGGTCGAAGCCGCCCAGTTCCTCGAAGACGTCGCGGCGGATCAGCATGCCGGCGGTGGACACGGCGAGGCTGGGCTTGACGTGGTCGTGCTGGCCCTGGTCCTGCTCGCGGCGGTCCAGGCCGGTCCAGCGGCGGCCCGAGTCGGCGATGGTGACGCCGACCTCCAGGAGCTGTCGGCGGTCGTACCAGCCGCGCAGCTTGGGGCCGACGACGGCGACGTCGTCGCGGCCCAGTTCGTGTTCGTTCTCCACGACGCGCAGCAGCTGGGCGAGGGCGTCGGGCTCGGGGGCGCAGTCGTCGTGCAGCAGCCACAGCCACTGGACCGGTTCTCCGTGGGGGAGCTCCGGCAAGTCGTACGCGTCGTCGCGCCAGCTGCGGGTCACCGGGTCCCAGCCGCTGGGTCGCCTGAGGTACGCCAGGTCGTCCTGGGTGAGGACGCCCGCGGTGCGGTTGGCCTCCTCGACGGCCTGGCCGAAACCGGTGCGTCGGGCGAGGTGCAGGACGCGGTCGGCGCCGAGGGCGTCGGAGAGGAGCTGGGCGGATTCGTCCGCGCTGCCGGTGTCGGCCGCCATGGCGCTCTGGACGGGGCGCTCCTGGCCGAGCAGTCCGGCGAGCGCGTCGGGCAGCCAGCGGGCGCCGTCGTGCGCGACGAGGACCGCGGTCACCACATGACGTGGGAACTCAGGAGCGGCGTCCTGGTGAGCTGAGGTGTGGCTGTGCACGGACATCGAGGTACGGGCCCCGGTTCGATGGACTGCGGTGGACGTCTGTGTCCGGCGGGGACAGCGGGACGTCTCGGACGAGGGCCCACACTAACGGCTGAGCAGCACGGCGGCCCGCCGCCTGTGGACAACCCACGTGCGACGGGCCGTACATGTTCGGTTATCGCTGTTCGACTGTTCCGGGACGGGTCAGGTGCTCCGGGACGGGTCAGACGGCCGCCTTCTTCAGGCGGCGGCGCTCGCGCTCCGACAGGCCGCCCCAGATACCGAACCGCTCGTCGTTGGCGAGGGCGTACTCAAGGCATTCGGAGCGGACCTCGCAGGCGAGGCAGACCTTCTTGGCCTCACGGGTCGAGCCGCCCTTCTCGGGGAAGAAGGACTCGGGATCGGTCTGGGCGCACAGCGCGCGCTCCTGCCAGCCGAGTTCTTCGTCCGCGTCGTCGACCAGCAGTTGCTGCACGAGCTCGGTCATGTGCGCCCCTCGTCCGTCTTTCGCGTCCCCGTCGTGCGGCCGTTACCGATTTCGGCTGAACGACACGAGTGAAATTACAAGTGTGCTGCTACGGGCGAGTCAAGCCGAGATCTGCTATTGAGCCCCTTATTCACTCTGCGGAACCAAGGCTATGCGGAAAGTGTTCAAATCGGCATAAACCTGACAGCAGCCCGACGACAGGCGGGAGTTCCGGAGGGGGGTCTCCCTCCCTTACGGGAAGAGACGCCCAGGAGTTCGATCTCGTTCCGACTCGTTCGAGCCGACTCGCTCCGGACGCACCCACGACCCTCCACGCGCACGTGCCGACGGCTTGCCCGGTTGGACGCCATGTCTCCCCGACACCCGGGGCACAAACCTTTCACCGCGCGGATGCACCGAAAGAGGTGAATCGGCATCCACATACCGGACGGGAAGTTGACAGCGGAGGTGTGAACCGCTGTGCTGGTGGGCATGCTCGCGAACTTGGCACTCACCTCGACCCGCTCCGCCGGGTCCCTCGGTGCTGCTCGCTGTCGCTGTAGCTGTTGCTGTCCCGGCTGTTGAGCCTCACGCGCTCCGGCTGCCACTGAGCCCGTCCCGGCTCGGCCGCTGCCCCCTTTCGCCCGGAGACCGGGCACCCGCCCCGTCCGCGACCCACGCGGACGGCAGGTGACACCCCGCCTTCCCCCACGCACTCCGTCGAGGACCTCCCCACTTCATGAACAGCGACAGCGACCTCCAGATCGCCGGCGACCTTCTCGAAGTACCGCACCTCCTCCAGGCGCCGCGCCAACACCCGGTCACCGTGGCCGAGTTCGCCGGGCTGGCCCGCTCGCTCGCCGAGGACCGCTCCCGGTGGGAGCACCTCGTCGAGTACGACGCCACCACACGCTGGTACCACCGGCTGCTGACCGGTCCCGGCTACGAGGTGTGGCTGCTGTCGTGGCTGCCGGGGCAGGGCACCGGGCTGCACGACCACGGGGGCTCCTCCGGCGTACTGACGGTGCTCGACGGCACGCTGACCGAGCACACCGACCGGGGCACGCGCGTGCTCGGCGCGGGCGCGGCGGGGGTCTCCCCGCTCGAACGAGGCCGAGAGTGGGGGAGGGTGTTCGCGCCGGGTTACGCGCACGAGGTCGTCAACGACACGCTGGAACCGGCCGTCAGTCTGCACGTCTACTACCCGGGCCTGACGGACATGCCGATGCACCCGAAGACCTGCGCGGCGGCGACGGCGGCCGTCACGGCGTGAGCGCGGACGCCGGAAACCGGCCGTGGTCGCGGGCGGGCGACCCGATGTCCGACCCGCCTGCGAGACTGCTCCCATGCGCATTGTGGTTCTGGCAGGCGGCATCGGTGGTGCCCGGTTCCTGCGCGGTCTGAAGCGGGCCGCGCCGGACGCGGACATCACGGTCGTCGGCAACACGGGGGACGACATCCACCTCTTCGGGCTGAAGGTCTGCCCGGACCTCGACACGGTGATGTACACGCTCGGCGGCGGCATCGACGAGGAGCAGGGCTGGGGCCGGGCCGACGAGACCTTCCACCTCAAGGAGGAGCTCGCGGCGTACGGCGTCGGGCCGGAGTGGTTCGGGCTCGGTGACCGGGACTTCGCCACGCACATCGTGCGGACGCAGATGATCAGCGCCGGGTATCCGCTGAGCGCCGTCACCGAGGCGCTGTGCGACCGGTGGAAGCCGGGGGTGCGGCTCATCCCGATGACCGACGACCGCGTCGAGACCCATGTCGCCGTCGCGGTGCCCGACAGCGACTCGGCCGCGGGGTCCGGCGAGCGCAGGGCGATCCACTTCCAGGAGTACTGGGTGCGGCTGCGGGCCTCCGTGCCGGCCGAGGCGATCGTGCCGGTCGGGGCCGAGCAGGCGAAGCCGGCGCCCGGGGTCCTGGAGGCGCTCGCCGAGGCGGACGTGATCCTCTTCCCGCCGTCCAACCCGGTGGTCTCCATCGGCACCATCCTCGCCGTGCCCGGTATCCGGGAGGCGATCGCGGAGGCCGGGGTGCCGGTCGTGGGCCTCTCCCCCATCGTCGGCGACGCGCCCGTGCGCGGTATGGCCGACAAGGTCCTCGCCGCCGTCGGCGTGGAGTCCACGGCCGCGGCCGTGGCCGAGCACTACGGCTCGGGGCTGCTGGACGGCTGGCTCGTCGACACGGTCGACGCGGGCGTCGTCGAGCGCGTGGAGAGCGCCGGGATCCGGTGCCGGGCCGTGCCGCTGATGATGACCGACCTGGACGCGACGGCGGAGATGGCCCGCGAGGCGCTGGCACTCGCGGAGGAGGTACGGGGAGCGTGAGCGAGCGGAGCGGGGCGACGCCCGGCGCCGGATACCGGGTCTGGGCCCTGGACGGCATCCCCGAGGTGCGGGAGGGGGACGACCTCGCCAAGCTGATCGCCGCGGCCGAGCCGGGGCTGGCCGACGGGGACGTGCTGCTCGTCACCTCGAAGATCGTGTCCAAGGCGGAGGGGCGCGTCGTCGAGGCCGTCGACCGCGAGGCCGCGATCGACGCCGAGACCGTACGGGTGGTCGCGCGGCGCGGGGCGTTGCGGATCGTGGAGAACCGGCAGGGGCTGGTCATGGCCGCCGCCGGGGTCGACGCCTCCAACACCCCCGCCGGGACCGTGCTGTTGCTGCCCGAGGACCCCGACGCCTCCGCGCGGGCGATCCGGGACGGCGTCCGGGACGCGCTCGGCGTCGAGGTCGGGGTCGTCGTCACCGACACCTTCGGGCGGCCCTGGCGCAGCGGGCTGACGGATGTCGCCATCGGCGCGGCCGGTGTGCGCGTCCTCGACGACCTGCGGGGCGGCACCGACGCGCACGGCAATCCGCTGAGCGCCACCGTCGTCGCCACCGCCGACGAGCTGGCCGGCGCCGGCGATCTGGTGAAGGGCAAGGCCGCCGGGCTGCCCGTCGCCGTCGTCCGCGGCCTGGGGCACGTGGTGGCCGAGGACGACGGCGAGGGGACGCGGGCCCTGGTGCGGGGCGCTCGGGACGACATGTTCCGGCTCGGCACCTCCGAGGCCGTACGGCTGGCGGTGACGCAGCGGCGTACGGTCCGGGCGTTCACGGACGAGCCGGTCGATCCCGGGGCGGTGCGGCGGGCCGTGGCCGCGGCGGTGACCGCGCCGGCGCCGCACCACACGACTCCGTGGCGGTTCGTGCTGCTGGAGTCCGAGGAGTCGCGGGTGCGGCTGCTCGACGCCATGCGGGACGCGTGGATCGCGGACCTGCGGCGGGACGGCAAGAGCGAGGAGTCCGTCGCGAAGCGGGTGCGGCGCGGGGACGTGCTGCGCCACGCGCCGTATCTGGTGGTGCCGTGTCTGGTGATGGACGGGTCGCACTCCTACGGGGACGCGCGGCGGGACGCGGCCGAGCGGGAGATGTTCGTCGTCGCGGCCGGCGCCGGGGTGCAGAACTTCCTCGTCGCGCTGGCCGGGGAGCGGCTGGGCTCCGCCTGGGTGTCGTCCACGATGTTCTGCCGGGATGTCGTGCGGGAGGTTCTGGGGCTGCCGCAGGGGTGGGACCCGATGGGGGCGGTGGCCGTGGGGCATGCGGCCGTCGCGCCTGCGGCGCGGGCCGAGAGGGATGCGGAGGCTTTTGTCGAGGTGCGGTGAGGTGAGGGACTGTGCGCCTGCCGTTCGGGGTGATTTCGGTCAGTGGGCGGGTGCGGGTGCGTCGTGACTGATCGCGCAGTTCGCCGCGCCCCTCGAAACGTGCGGGCCCTCTAGGCTCATAGGGCACCGCATCTCTGACTAGGACCTTCTTGTGGCCGGACGTTTTCCTCAGCGGCCCACCCGTACGACCGTGCGGGGTGGGCATGTCGCCGTGCCCGGTGGGGTGCCTCGGCAGGCCGTGGCGGCGGGGAAGCGGCGGACCTGGGTGCCGGAGGGGCCGCTCGACCTGGGGCTCGTGCTGGGACCGCTGCGTAGGGGGCCCCAGGACCCGACCTTCCGGGCCGTGCCGGACGGGTCCGTGTGGCGGACGAGCCGGACGCCGGTGGGGGCCGGGACGCTGCGGGTCGCCGTGCGGGGCGGGGCCGTCGAGGCGGAGGCGTGGGGGCCCGGGGGCGAGTGGCTGCTCGACCGGGTGCCGTCGCTGCTCGGGGCGTCGGACGAGCCGGACACCTTCGTGCCCCGGCACCGGGTCGTCGCGATGGCCTGGCGGCGGCGGCCGGGGTTGCGGCTGACGCGGACCGGGCTGGTGCTGGAGTCGTTGATCCCGTCGGTGCTGGAGCAGAAGGTCACGACGGACGAGGCGTATCGGGCGTGGCGGTTGCTCGTACGGAAGTTCGGGGAGCCGGCGCCGGGGCCCGTGCCTCCGGGGATGTTCGTGATGCCCTCGGTCCGGGAGTGGGCGTTGATTCCGTCCTGGGAGTGGCATCGGGCCGGGGTCGACGACAAGCGGGCGTCGACGATTCTGCGGGCGGTGCGGGTGGCGGGGCGGCTGGAGGAGGCCGTGGGGATGTCGCCGGTGGAGGCGCGGGCTCGGTGGGAGTTGGTGCCGGGGATCGGGCCGTGGACCTCGGCGGAGACGGTGCAGCGCAGTCATGGGGCGGCGGATGAGGTGACCGTGGGAGATCTGCATCTGCCGGGGATCGTGGGGTTCGTGCTGGCGGGGGACCGGGATGCGGACGACTCGGTGATGCTGTCGTTGTTGGAGCCGTATGCGGGGCAGCGGCATCGGGCAGCTCGGTTGATTCTGTTGTCCGGGCGGGGGCCGGCTCGGCGGGCGCCGCGGATGCCGCGGGGGGATATCGGGCGCCTGTAGTTTCAGGTGCTGCGCCCCTTCGACTCCCTTCGCCCCCCATGTGCCCGCCCGATGGGTCTCGTCGCGCACCGGGCCCACGGTCGGAGTCGTCCGGCACTCACTGGTCCGACGAGAAGCGGAGCGCCCCCGTGGGGATCTGGGCGTCGCACCAGACTCGGACTCCTGTGCGCAGTTCGTTGTCGGCGCCGATGATCGCGCCGTCGCCGATGACGGCGCCGGTGAGGATGGAGCGTTCGCCGATGCGGGCGCGGGCGCCGATGAGGGAGTCGGTGATGACCGCGCCGGGTTCGACGACCGCGCCGGCCAGGACCGTGCTGCCGAAGACGCGGGCGCCCTCGCCGACGAACGCGCCCTCGCCCACCACCGTGCCGCCGGTCAGCTTGGCGTCGCCCGCGACCCGGGCGGTGGGCAGGACGAGGCGGTCGCCGCAGCGGCCGGGGACGGCGGGGGACGGGGCGCGGCCGAGGACGAGGTCCGCCGAGCCGCGGACGAAGGCCGCGGGGGTGCCGAGGTCCAGCCAGTACGTCGAGTCGACCATGCCCTGCAGATGGGCGCCCGCCGCCAGCAGGTCCGGGAACGTCTCGCGTTCCACCGAGACCGGACGGCCCGCCGGGATCGTGTCGATGACCGAGCGGCGGAAGACGTACGCCCCCGCGTTGATCTGGTCGGTGACGATCTCCTCGGGGGTCTGGGGCTTTTCGAGGAAGGCGAGGACCTTGCCCGTCTCGTCGGTGGGGACGAGGCCGTAGGCGCGCGGGTCGGTCACCTGGGTCAGGTGGAGGGAGACGTCCGCGCCGGTCCTCTCGTGGGTGGCGACCAGGCGGCGGATGTCGAGGCCGGTGAGGATGTCGCCGTTGAAGACGAGGACCGGGTCCTCGGGACCGGAGTGGAGGTGCGAGGCGGCGTTGCGGATGGCGCCGCCCGTACCCAGGGGTTCCTCCTCCGTGACGTACTCCAGGTGGAGGCCGAGGGCGGAGCCGTCGCCGAAGTGGGGTTCGAAGACCTCGGCCAGATAGGAGGTGGCGAGAACTATGTGGTCGACGCCCGCGGCTCTGGCTCTCGCCAACTGGTGGGTGAGGAAGGGGACTCCGGCCGCCGGGACCATGGGCTTGGGAGTGTGCACCGTGAGCGGACGCAGCCGGGTGCCTCTGCCGCCGACCAGGAGGATCGCTTCTGTCACCTGTCGTCTCTGCTTCCTGCCGGGACCGGCCGAACTGTCATTCGACCGGCCAGTCTATGCAGACCGTTCCATGGCGCCTTCGCGGCCGTGCGGTGGTGGGCCCGTCGACGTGCGGTGAGGCGCGTCGGCGGTGAAGTCGGTCGAGGGCGCGGCGTGCGCGCCCTCGGGTCGTGCTGCGTGTCGGGTCCGGGGTACCCCCGGCGGGTCACCGGATTCCGATCGGGGCTCGCACCCCGCATTTCCCCTCGCCCTGCCGCCGCCCCGCTATCGGCCTTGATAGCGGGCGGCGTCCGTGCGGGCCGTACCGAGCTTTCCGTAAAGGCGCCCCCCCGGGCACTCGGTCGCGAACCCGTCACGGTGGCCGGAGATCACGTGCAGTAGTACCTTCTTACCTTTTGCGTAGAGATTGCCACCACCCGAAGTGAGATAGGTCTTGCCCTTGGGGTTCGCTCCGTAAAGACCGAGTTTCCAGGCGGTTAGTTGCGCGATTCCCTTCACCGCCACCGCGGGCGGCTTGGTGGTGCCGTAGCTGCCGATGACCGCGACACCCATGCTGTTCGTGTTGAAGCCGAGGGTGTGCGCCCCCATGACGGCCTTCGCGACACCACCCGCGCGTCCCTCGTAGATGTTTCCGCACTTGTCGACGAGGAAGTTGTAGCCGATGTCCCGCCAGCCGCTGCTCACGACGTGGTAGCGGTAGATACTGCGGATGACGGAAGGGGCCTGCGCGCACTTGTAGTTGTTGCCCGACGCCGTGTGGTGCACGAAGGCCGCGCTGACCCGCGTGGTGTAGCGGAAGTCGCGCTCGCGCAGCTTCTCGTCGGCGCCCCAGCCGGCTCGTGTGACGATGCGGGGGCGCGGTCCGATGAACGGCTTCACCCCGGGCACCACGTTCGCCAGCCGCTCCTCCGTCTCCTTGCGCGACAGCGCCGGGATCGAGGTGGCGCCGAGCGGCGCGAGGTCGGCGTTGACGGCGGAGGCGGCGGCCGACTCGGCGGTCAGGGTGCCCAGCCGCGGCGCGTCCACGGGGGTGCCGACGGGCGGGGGGTCGGCCGCGTGCACGGCGCTCGGCCCCGCGGCGCCCTCCAGGGTGCCGGAGCCGGGGTCGACCAGTTCGAGACGTAGGCCGTCCGGGAGCGTCTGGACGCCCGGAGCGGTCGTACGGCCCTGGGTCTCGGCGCGCACGCGCACCTCGACGCCGTCGGAGTCGCCGACCCACAGCGGGGCGGTGGAGCCGCGCACGCGGCCCGAGTCGCGCTCGGCGGTGTCCGGGTCGGCGGCGTGCTCGTGGTTGTGCGTCTCCACGTCCTGCCAGCCGGACCAGCGGTCGGTGTCCCTGGCGCGGGTGCGGACCTGGACGCGGCCCTGGAGTTCGGTGTCCGGGTCGTCCCAGACGACACCGACCAGGGAGAAGGACCGTACGTCCCGCTTGCCGAGGCCCTGTTCGGCGGCGGCCGGGCCGAGGTGCCGGTCCGCGCCGAGGGGGAGGAGGGGGAGGGACTGGGTGCTGCCGGACGCGGGCGCGAGCGGGGCGGCCCGGGCCGGGGTCCGCGCCGGGGTCAGGGTCGCCGTGGAGGACGAGTCCGTCGGGGTCGCCGCGGATGCCGTCGCCGGGATTGCCGCCGGGAGAGCGAGTGCCGCCGCGCAGGTGACGCCGATCGAGGACGCGAGGAATCGTGATCTACGCATGCGTCCGATCCTGAACATAGTCATACATATCTGTCCATCGCGGAATTGACGGGCCGTCGGCCGTGCTCCGCCGAACCGGTGGCGATTCCGGTCCGCCCGGGGCCGCGGACGGGCGGGGCCGCACGTACGCTTACGCGGGTGAACGCCACCGACCGCACCCCTGCCGACCTGCTGCGATCCGCGCTGGCCGCGGATCCCGCGCGCCCCCTGGTGACCTTCTACGACGACGCCACGGGCGAGCGGGTCGAATTGTCCGTGGCCACCTTCGCCAATTGGGTGGCCAAGACCGCGAATCTTCTGCAGGGCGAGTTGTCCGCGGAGCCGGGTGACCGGGTCGCGCTGCTGCTGCCGGCGCACTGGCAGACGGCGGTGTGGCTGTTGGCGTGTTCGTCGGTGGGGGTGGTCGCCGAGGTCGGTGGGGATCCGGGGGCGGCGGACCTCGTGGTGAGCGGGCCGGACACGCTGGACGCGGCTCGGGCGTGCTCCGGGGAGCGGGTCGCTCTCGCGCTGCGGCCGCTCGGGGGGCGGTTCGCGCAGGTGCCGGACGGCTTCGCCGACTATGCCGTGGAGGTGCCGTCGCAGGGGGATCGGTTCGTGGCGTACGCGCCGGTGGATCCCGAGGAGACGGCGTTGGTCGTGGCGGGGCGGGAGTTCAGTGGGGCGGAGGTCGTGGAGCGGGCTCGGGCGGAGGCAGGGGGGCTCGGGCTGACGGGGCCCGGGTCACGGTTGTTGTCGGGGCTGGGGTACGACACGTGGGAGGGGCTGTCCGCGGGGTTGTACGGGCCGCTCGCGAGTGGGGGGTCCGTGGTGTTGTGCCGGCATCTTGGGGCGTTGGACGAGGATGCGCTGGCCAAGCGGATCGAGAGTGAGCGGGTCACTTCGACCGCGCGGTGACGCGTGGCGGGGGCCGGGGGCCGGGTGGCCGGGGGGCGCAGTGCGGTGGGGGTGGTCGGGCGGCTGCGGGATCACTGTGGTTGCTCGCGCAGTTCCCCGCGCCCCTTTGGGGCACGGCTGCCGCTCGGCCCCGTAGGGCAGCCCGGCCCCTGGCACCCGCCCCTCCCCCCTCACCCCCGCGAAACACGCCCCTTCCCCCAGTCGCCCCCGGAGCACCCCTCCCCCGTTCGGCCTAGTCCCGGCCGCCCCCGGGGCTTCTCGGGGGCCATCGTCGTAGGAGCAGCGACTCGCTCGTACGCCGTGAGGGGTGGCCGGAAGTGGACGACGTCGGAGGCAAGGTGGTGGGGCTGGGGCCCGGTGCGGGGGGCACGCCCACCGGGGCCGGGGCGCGGCGTCGGCGGCGGTGGGTGCGGTGGGTGGCCGGTGGGGCGGGGCTGGTGATCGTCGGGGCCGTGGGGGTGGGGTGGGCGGCGTACCGGAAGCTCGACGGGAACATCACGTCGGACCGGACGGCGGCGGACGAGCTGGCGCGGTACGAGAAGGAGCGGCCGACGGCGCTCGTGCGGGGCGCGCAGAACATCCTCGTGATCGGGTCGGACTCACGGGCGGGCAACGGCAACGGCGAGTACGGGCGGGACTCGGGGACCGAGCGGTCGGACACCACGATCCTGCTGCATCTCGCGGCCGACCGGCGGAGCGCGACCGCGGTGTCGCTGCCGCGGGACCTGATGGTGGAGGTGCCGAGCTGCCGGCGCGCGGACGGACGTCGTACGGAACCGGCCTTCACCCCGTTCAACTACGCGTTCCAGGCGGGTGGTTCGGCCTGCACCATCCGGACGGTCGAGCGGATGACCGATATCCGGATCGACCACCACGTCGTCGTGGACTTCAGCGGCTTCAAGAAGATGGTCGACGCCGTCGACGGGGTCGAGGTGTGCCTCGCCGCACCCATTCACGACAAACAGGCCGATCTGCGGCTGCCCGCGGGCCGGGTGAAGCTCAGCGGGGAACAGGCGCTGGGATACGTGCGGGCCCGCAAGTCGCTGGGGGACGGAAGCGACACGGAACGAATGGACCGGCAGCAGCGCTTCCTCGCGGCGCTGGCCGCGAAGGTGCGCGGCAACGAGGTCCTGCTGAATCCGGTGAAGCTCTATCCGGTCCTGGACGCGGCCACGTCCTCGCTCACCACGGATCCCGGGCTCGCGAGTCTGCGCGGGCTCTACGACCTTGTGCGCGGCCTGCGCACGATTCCCATGGAAAAGGTGCAATTCCTGACCGTTCCCAGGAAGTCGTATGCGTACGACGCCAATCGGGATGAGCTCGTCGAACCGGCGGCACAGAGACTTTTCGCACGACTGCGTACGGACGAACCCCTGGCGATCGCCCGGGAACTGCCGGGCGGGAAGCGGGAAGGGCATACGGAACAGCTTTCGGGAAGCCTCTCCGGGACACCGGATCCGATGCCGACTTTCCGCGGAAGTACGGCCGCGGAGGAGGACTGCGCGTGACCCCGAAGGGGTTCCGCAGGTAAAGCGCGCGTCAACACCAGGAACAAATGCTCTAGGAAATGGGCAGATTGCCCAGTTGTAGGGACGTGCAATTTGTCACCGCCGTCGCTTGACGCCTGATCGTGCGGCTAGTGTGAGCGATCCGGTGTGTCAGGCCTTCTCGGCCACACACCAGTTGTATCGAGACCCGAGCGTCCTTTGAGGGGGAAGGCGCCGCGTGGCCCCGACGGAGGAATCAGACAACCGTGGACGCGCAAGGCCGTGGGCGGGCGGACGACATCGACCCCGCAGATCAGTGGGTACTCAACCCGAGCACCGGTGAATACGAACTGCGACTGAGTCCTTCCGCACCGCAGTCGGCGGTACCGAGGCCGCGCAGGGCCGCTCCCGCCGCGGCGGGGGCCAGGGCGACGGCGAGCGCCTCGACGCGGTCCGCGTCGGCGGCCACGGACACCCGGGAGATCCCCGACACGCTGCCGGGACCCCGGCGCCGGCGGGGCACGCCCGAGGAGGACCCGCTGCCGGGCCGCCGGAGCGGCCGGGGCAAGTCCAAGGCCAAGCCCAGGAAGTCGACGGGCAAGCGGATCCTGGTGTGGACGGGCGGCACGCTCGCCTTCGTGCTGGTCGGCGTGAGCGGCGCGGCCTACCTCTACTACCAGCACCTCAACAACAACATCCAGAAGATCTCGGACGACGGGGCGAGCACCGGCGGCTTCAGCAAGGACCGGGCGATCAACCTGCTGGTGATCGGCACGGACAAGCGCACGGGCGCGGGCAACGAGAGCTACGGCGACAGGGAGAGCGTCGGCCACGCCGACACCACGATCCTGCTGCACGTCTCCAAGGACCGGACGAACGCGACCGCGATGAGCATCCCGCGCGACATGATCGTGGACATCCCGGTGTGCCCGACCGAGCAGGAGGACGGCTCGACCAAGGACATTCAGGGCACGCCCAACGTCCGGTTCAACACGAGCCTCGGTCAGGACGGCCGTACCCCGAGCTGCACCATGCGCACGGTCACCGAGCTGACCGGGATCAAGCCCGACCACTTCATGGTGGCCGACTTCAACGCGGTGAAGACGCTCTCCACGGCCATCGGCGGTGTCGAGGTCTGTCTGGCGAAGGACATCAAGGACTCCAAGTCCAAGCTGGACCTCAGCGCCGGCAAGCACACCATCCAGGGCGAGCAGGCGCTGGCGTTCCTGCGCACCCGCTACAGCGTGGGCCTCGGCAGCGACCTGAGCCGGATCGAGCTGCAGCAGCAGTTCCTCAGCTCGATGATCCGCCAGATGAAGTCGCAGGACACGCTCACCGACCCGACGAAGGTGGTGGACCTCGCCGAGGCCGCCACCAGCGCCCTGTCCGTCGACTCCAAGATCACCGACATCAAGAAGCTGGCCTCGCTCGGCCAGGAGGTCGGCAAGGTGAAGACGAAGAACATCACCTTCACCACCGTGCCGGTCATCGACAACACCGACGGCGCGACCGTGCTGCCCAAACCGGGCAAGGCCGAGCAACTGTTCTCGACGATCCGGGACGACGTCTCGCTCACCGAGGTGAAGAAGCAGGCCAAGGAGAAGGAGGCCGCGAAGCTCAAGGGCACGCGCGCCGACGCCTCCGAGGTCCGGGTCAGCGTCTACAACGGCGGTGCCGAGGCCGGCAGCGCACAGGCCACTCTCAGCTGGCTGCAGAATGATGTCGGCGTGACCAAGTCGAGCCAGCTCGGCAACGCCGACGAGACGTTGAAGAAGACGACCCTCGCGTACGACCCCGGCCAGGCCGACCAGGCGCGCAAGCTGGCCGACCTCATGGGTCTGTCCGCGTCCGCGCTGAAGCCCGGCAAGGGCAACAGCGAGACCAACGCCCAGGGACTGCCCTCGATGGTGCTGACCCTCGGCGAGGACTTCAAGGGAGCCGGGGTGCCGCTGAAAGCGACGTCGGCGGCGGACCTGGACGTCGAGAAGAACACCGCGGACAAGGAAAAGTGCGCCAGTTGATGACCTGACGGGGCCATGGCGCGTCTAGTACGACGCGAACAGTCGAGAAGAACGTCGGTGACTCACCGGGCGGGCGCGGGAACGCGTCCGGCCGGTCGGTTCTGATGTCTCGTGATGCCGTGGGCGGCCGGTGCCGCCGTACCGACCCGTGTCCGCATGTCGTCCGGTCGGAACGTATGACGCGTTCAACAGAACATGAGTACATCCCAGTCGGGGTCTCGACAGTCCAACAGGCGGCGGGGGCGGCCCCGTCACGGCAGGGTGGGGAGGGGCAGGGAGATGGTACGCAGTGACGTGCGCGGGGACGGGGGGCAGCCGCGTGTCGAGGAACCCGGCGAGCAGGAGGGGGACCTGGAGCCGCGGGGCGACGCGTCCGGCTCGGACGACGGTGCGTCCGGCTCGGACGACGGTGCGTCCGGCTCGGACGACGGTGTCTCCGGCTCGGGCGGTGACGCGGACGTCAAGGTCCCCGAGCAGCGCCGGGGGAACCGGCGCGCCGGGGGCGGTGGGGGCCGGGGGCGCGCGAAGACCGCCGCGAAGCCCCGGCGCAGACGGGTGCTGCGCTGGTCGGCGACGATCCTGGCGGTGGTGATACTCGGCACCGCGGGTGCCGGTTATCTCTACTACCAGCACCTCAACGGCAACATCAAGAAGGAGAAGCTGAACCTCGGCGAGACGAAGATCGCCGAGCCGACGCCGAACGCGGCCGGCCAGACCCCGCTGAACATCCTGCTCATCGGCTCGGACGCGCGGGACACCGCGGAGAACCAGAAGCTCGGCGGCGCCCGGGACACCTTCGACGGCCCGCCGCTGGCCGACGTGCAGATGCTCCTGCACCTGTCCGCGGACCGCAGCAACATGTCGGTCGTCAGCATGCCCCGCGACACCCTGCTCGACATCCCCAAGTGCACCGACCCGGACAGCGGCGAGGTGTACGGGGCGCTCACCTACACGATGACCAACCAGTCGCTGGAGCGCGGCGGTCCCGGCTGCACGGTCGCCACCTGGGAGAAGCTGACCGGCATCCGTATCGACCACTTCATGATGGTCGACTTCTCCGGTGTGGTGTCGATGGCCGACGCGATCGGTGGTGTGCCGGTGTGCGTGACCGCCAACATCGAGTCCAAGGACAGCCAGGGCCACGGCTCCGGGCTGAAGCTGGAGAAGGGCATCACGTACGTCAAGGGCAAGCAGGCCCTGCAGTGGCTGCGCACCCGGTACGGCTTCGAGGACGGCAGCGACATCGCGCGGGCCAAGGCCCAGCACCAGTACATGAACTCGATGGTCCGCGAGCTGCGCGCGAACGCCACGATCAGCAACCCGAACAAGCTGCGCAAGCTCGCCGAGGAGGCCACCGAGTCCCTCACCGTCGACGAGGGCCTCGGTGACGTCGCCGCGCTCTACGACCTCAGCACGGAGCTGCGCAAGGTCGAGCCGGCCCGGATCACGATGACGACGATGCCGTTCACGTACGTCGGCGCGCGCGTCGTGCCGAAGGAGGGCGACGCGGAGAAGCTGTTCCGGCTGGTGCGGGAGGACATCGCCCTGGACGGCAAGGACAAGAAGAAGGCGGCCGTCGAGGAGGCCGGCTCCGACGACCCGGCGGCGGCCGAGGACGAGATCGGCGTGCTGGTGCGCAACGGCACCATGACCTCCACCCTCGCGCCGGTCAGTGGCCGCGCGCACACGGTGTCGCAGCTGCTCGTCGAGGAGGGCTTCGCCAAGTCCACGTCCGACTCGACCACCGCGGTCGTCGAGGACAAGACGGTCGTGCGCTATCCGAGCGCCGAGCTGGAGGGCGACGCCCAGGCGGTCGCCAAGGCCCTCGGCATCCCGCTGACACAGGTGGAGAAGTCCACCGAGGTCAGCGGAGTCACACTGCTCGTCGGCGCCGACTGGCGCGAGGGCACGACGTACAAGGCCGCGAAGGCGGACGACCGGACGCCGAAGTCGGCGGACGCGCTGAACGGGGCGAAGACGGACGCCTGCATGGAGGTCAACCCGGCCTTCAGCTGGTAGGTCCCGCACACGCCTCGGGCCCCTCTCGCGAACGGGAGGGGCCCGAGGCGTACGTCCTTCGTGCTCAGCTCTCGGCGAGCACCGCCGGGCGGCGGGAGGCGATGACCTTGCGCGCCAGGGACTTGGGGCTGGTGAGGAAGCCGAAGCCCCAGGACATGTGCATGGTGGCGAGGGCGACCGGGATCTGGAGCCGGGCCTTGAGCGGCAGCCCCCTGCCCGCCGGGACCGACCCGGCGACGATCGCGGCGAGATAGCCGCCGGGGACCAGGAAGCCCAGCGGGGTCAGCAGGGCACCCACCAGGACACCGGCCACGATCGCGCACACCGCGGTCGGCGGGGCGAGATAGCGCAGGTTGATGGAGCCCTCGTGGTAGCGGGCGACGACGTGCCGCCAGCGCCCGTAGTCCTTGTACTGCTTGGCGAGCGCCTTGACGCTCGGCCGCGGCCGGTACGACACCCGCAGCTCGGGCGAGAACCAGATGAGGCCACCCGCCTCGCGGATGCGGAAGTTCAGCTCCCAGTCCTGGGCGCGGACGAACTCCACGTTGTAGCCGTCCTGCCGCTCCAGCGCCTCGCGCCGGAAGACCCCCAGATAGACCGTCTCCGCGGGACCGGCCTGGCCGCCCGTGTGGAAGGCCGCGTTGCCGACGCCGATCTTCGAGGTCATGGCGGCGGCGACCGCGTGCTCCCAGTCGTTCTCGCCCTCGGCGTGCATGATGCCGCCGACGTTCTGCGCGCCGGTCTCCTCCAGGAGCCGTACGGCGGTGGCGATGTAGTTCGGCGAGAGGATGCCGTGGCCGTCGACACGGACCACGATCGGGTGGCGGGAGGCCTTGATCGCGGCGTTGAGCGCGGCGGGCGTACGACCGGTGGGGTTGGGGACGGTGTGCACGCGCGGGTCCTCGGCCACGAGCGCGGCGGCGATCTCGTCCGTGCGGTCCGTGGACGGACCGAGGGCGATCACGACCTCCGTCTCGCCGGCGTACTCCTGCGCGAGGATCGCTTGGACGGCTCCGCGCAGATGCCGCTCCTCGTTGAGGACGGGCATGATCACGGACACGGCGGGGAGCTGCGCGTCGGGCTTGGCGTTCATAGAGGCCTCACGTTACCGCGAACGGGGGACACCGACGCGCGCCGCCCGGTCGCGTGGACGGGCCGCCGATGCCGGGGCCCTACGGTGCTCAGGGTTCCCCGACTCCCCATGACCGGTCTCGCGGAGGTGTCCCCCGTGTCCACACCGCCCCGCCGTCCAGCTCGTCCGCAGCAGCCCCGGCCTCCCGTACGCCCCAGGCGGCGGAGCTGGGCCATGCGGGCGGTGACCACGCTCTCCGTGGTGGTGCTGGCCGCCGCGGGTATCGGGCACGCGGTGGTGACCCGCCTGGACAGCGAGATCAAGCGGGTCGACGCCTTCAAGGACATGAAGAACCGTCCCGAGGCGGGTCACGGCATGAACGTCCTGCTGGTGGGCACCGACGGCCGCGACCGGATCAGCGAGGAGGAGCGGCGCAGGTACCGGCTCGGCGGCGCCCCCTGCCACTGCACGGACACGATGATGATCGTGCACATCTCGGAGGACCGGGAGCGGGCGAGCGTGGTGAGCCTGCCGCGCGACTCGTACGCCGAGACGCCCGCGCGGACCGACCGCGCCACCGGCAAGGCCCACCGGGGCCATCCGATCAAGCTGAACGCGGCCTACGCGGAGGGCGGGCCCCAGCTCACCGTGCGGACGGTCGAGCACATGACCAAGGTGAAGATCGACCACTACGTCGAGGTCGACTTCACCAGCTTCATGCGCACGGTCGACGTCCTCGGCGGCGTCAAGATCTGCACCGCCGAACCCCTCAAGGACTCCTACACCGGCCTCGACCTGACCGCCGGCACCCATGAGCTGGACGGCGGCCAGGCGCTGCAGTACGTCCGTTCCCGGCACGCCGACGGCTCCTCCGACCTCGGCCGTATGAAGCGCCAGCAGCGGTTCATGGCCTCGTTGATGTCCCAGGCGACCTCCTCCGGCGTCCTGCTCAACCCGATGAAGTTCCGCGACATCACCCAGGCCGTCCTCGGGTCCGTCCGCGCCGACAAGGAGTTCGGCACCGGCGAGCTGATCGACCTCGGCCGCGCGATGCGCAACCTCACGCCCGCCTCCTCCGAATTCACCACCGTGCCCATCGGACGCATGGGGTACGCCGTCAAGGGCATCGGCTCGACCCTCAAGTGGGACGACACGAAGGCCGCTCGGCTGTTCGAGGCCCTGCGCGACGACCGGCCCCTCGCCCCCTACAAGGCGCGCGCCCGCCACACCCTCGTCGACGTCGCCCCCCAGCAGATCCGCGTCCAGGTCGAGAACGGCACGGCGGTCGCCGGTCTCGGCAGGAAGGTGGACCGCCAGCTGGCCGCCACCGGCTTCCGCACCACGAGGACCCCGGTCAACGCCCCCCGGCAGGACGTCCACCGCACGGTCGTCGTCTACGACCCCCGCTGGGACCGCTCCGCCCATTCCCTCGCGACCGCCCTCCCGGGCGCGGAACTGCGTCCGGTGCGAGCCCAGGGGCCCACCCTCAGGGTCGTCGCCGGCACGGACTTCAAGCAGGTCCGCAAGGTGCGGGCGGAGAACCCCGGGCAGGGCGAGTCGGGCGTGGTACGGGGCGACCAGGTCTCGTGCCCGTGAGCCTCGCGATCGTTCGAAGCGTCCGCTCCCCTACAAAACCGTGCAATTTGTGTCGGCTTCGCAACAGCCCTGCCTTTGTTTTTCATCGACCCTTGTAAAGGGCATGGCCGGACCCGGCACACTGGGGCGCATGAACGATTGGCCCGAGGGATGGTCCGGCAACAACCGCGGCGGCGACTTCGCCCAGCCCGACGGTCCGCGTGTGATGCGCCAGGTCCGTCGCGGCCCGTCGGCACCCCCGCAGGGTGGTGTGCCCCAGCAGCCGTCGTACGGCGACGCCTACGGTGACGGCTACGGCAACAGCGGCCCCGACCAGTACGGCGGCGGCCACACCAGCGACTACAACACCGGCCAGGTCTACGGCTCCGGCGGCGTCGGCGGTGCGGGCGGCCACGGCGGCGGCCGGGGCGACCGTCCCGCGCCGGACTGGCGGCGGCGCATCAAGCTGACGGCGATCACGGTCACCGTGGTGGTGCTCGCGACGACGATCGGCACGTACTTCTGGGCCGACTCCAAGCTGAACCGCGAGGTCGACCTGTCGAAGGTCATCGACCGGCCGGAGGCGGGCGAGGGCACCAACTACCTGATCGTCGGCTCCGACAGCCGTGAGGGCCTGTCCGCCGACCAGAAGAAGGAGCTCCACACCGGGTCCGCCGACGGCAAGCGCACGGACTCGATGATGATCCTGCACACCGGGTCCAACGGTCCGACGCTGGTCTCGCTGCCGCGTGACTCCAACGTCACGATCCCGACGTTCGTCGGCTCCGAGTCCGGCAAGACGTTCAAGGGCACCGGCCGCCAGGTCAAGCTGAACGCGGCCTACGCGGAGGACGGGCCCGAGCTGCTGGTCCGCACCGTGGAGGCCAACACGGGCCTGCACATCGACCACTACGTGGAGATCGGCTTCGCGGGCTTCGCGAACATCGTCGACGCGGTCGGCGGCGTGGAGATCGACATCCCCAAGGGCGGTCTGAAGGACACCAAGTCCGGCGCCGACTTCGAGGCGGGCAAGCAGACGCTGAACGGCGAGCAGTCCCTCGCCTTCGTCCGCACCCGCTACGCCCTCCAGCGCAGCGACCTGGACCGTACGAAGAACCAGCAGAAGTTCCTCGCGGCCCTCGCCAGCCAGACGGCGACGCCGAGCACGATCCTGAACCCCTTCAAGCTGTACCCGACGATGAGCGCGGGCCTGGACACCCTGATCGTCGACAAGGACATGGGCCTGTTCGACCTGGCCGACATGTTCTGGGCGATGAAGGGTGTGACGGGCGGCGACGGCAAGTCCATGAACATGCCGATCTCGGGCAACGCCGGCAACGGCAACCTCCAGTGGAACACCGAGAAGGTGAAGCAGCTGGTGGAGCAGTTGAAGAACGACGAGACGGTGACGGTGTCCGACAGCTGACCCGCACCGCGTGGCGGAGGGGCACCCCGGTGACGGGGTGCCCCTTCGTCGTGTCCGGCGTACGCGTGGGGTCAGGCGGTCGCGCCCGCCATCGTCCGGCACGTCTCGGAGCAGCGTCGACACGCCTCGGCGCAGCGCATCATCTGCTGATCGTCCGGCATGGACATACACGCCTCGGCGCACATGTCACAGGCGCGGGCGCACATCGCGCACATCTCGGCGGACAGCGGCGAGCGCCGCATCATCATGTCCGCGCACATACGGGTCATCTCGGCGCAGTCCATCAGGGCGCGCATGATCTGCATCTGTGCCTGGCCGCCGGCCTGCATGCAGGAGCTCATGGTCTCCTCGCACATGCTGTGGCACGTCATGCAGGCGTTGACGCACTCCTGCATCTCCTTGCTCATCGCGGTCATGGCTCCGGCGTGCTGCGTCATGGCTCCTCCTGGGGGTGTGGGAGCGGGGTCCGGGGTGGACCCCGTGCACTTCCGTCCTACGCCCGACCGCCCCTGTCCGCCATCGGGCGGACGGAAACAGTCCGCCCCATCCGTCCCCTAAGGCAACAGCCCCCGGCAGGGTGCCGGGGGCTGTGCACGGGCTGCGCCGAAGGGGTTACGGCAGGTTGCGGGCCATCACGATCCGCTGGACCTGGTTGGTGCCCTCGTATATCTGCGTGATCTTGGCGTCGCGCATCATCCGCTCGACCGGGTAGTCGCGCGTGTAGCCGTAGCCGCCGAGGAGCTGGACGGCGTCGGTGGTGACCTCCATGGCGACGTCCGAGGCGAAGCACTTGGCGGCGGCGCCCTGGAAGGTGAGGTCCTTGTCGCCGCGCTCGGACTTGGCGGCGGCCTGGTAGGTCAGGGCGCGGGCGGCCTCGATCTTCATGGCCATGTCGGCGAGCATGAACTGGATGCCCTGGAAGTCGGCGATCGGCTTGCCGAACTGCTTGCGCTCCTGGACGTAGCCCTTGGCGTAGTCGAGGGCGCCCTGGGCGACACCGAGGGCCTGGGCGGCGATGGTGATGCGGGTGTGGTCCAGGGTCTTCATCGCCGTGGCGAAGCCGGTGCCCTCCTCGCCGATCATGCGGTCGGCGGGGATGCGGACGTTGTCGAGGTAGACCTCGCGGGTCGGGGAGCCCTTGATGCCGAGCTTCTTCTCCGGGGCGCCGAAGGAGACGCCCTCGTCGGACTTCTCGACGACGAAGGCGGAGATGCCCTTGGAGCGCTTGTCCGGGTCCGTGACGGCCATGACCGTGTAGTAGTCGGAGACGCCCGCGTTGGTGATCCAGCGCTTCACGCCGTTGAGGATCCAGTGGTCGCCGTCGCGGACCGCGCGGGTCTTCATGCCGGCCGCGTCGGAGCCGGCGTCCGGCTCGGAGAGGCAGTACGAGAACATCGCGTCGCCCTTGGCGAGCGGGCCCAGGTACTTCTTCTTCAGCTCCTCGGAGCCGGAGAGGATCACGGGCAGCGAGCCGAGCTTGTTGACGGCCGGGATGAGGGAGGAGGACACGCAGGCGCGGGCCACCTCCTCGATCACGATGACCGTGGCGAGCGCGTCGGCACCGGCGCCGCCGTACTCCTCGGGCACGTGCACGGCGTGCAGGTCGCCTGCGACGAGCGCGTCCAGCGCCTCCTGCGGGAAGCGGGCCTCCTCGTCCACGGCGGCGGCGTGGGGCGCGATCTTCGCCTCGGCGAGGGCGCGGATCGCGTCGCGGAGCATGTCGTGCTCGTCGGACGGGCGGTACAGGTCGAAATCAGCCGATCCGGCCAAGGTCTCTCACGCTCCTGACGCTAACTACCGTTAAGTAACCCAATTTTAGTGGTCCGCCCACGCGAGTGATACGTGAGCTTGACGACAGGCCGCCACTCCGGGTGATCTGCCCGATGAAGGGCTCGAACACGCCCCGACTATGCTCGTGCAGCGCCACGACAGAGCATGTGCGACACATCTTCGACACCCTCGGCCGGACATCCCAGGAGCACCCCATGGCCCTCAAGATCACCGTGATCGGCACCGGCTACCTCGGCGCGACCCACGCCGCCGCCTTGGCCGAGCTGGGGTTCGAGGTGCTCGGGCTGGATGTCGTCGAGGAGAAGATCGACATGCTCCGGCGGGGCGAGGTCCCGATGTACGAGCCGGGGCTGGAGGAGCTGCTGCGGGGGCATGTCGCCGGGATCGAGGGGTCCAGCGGACGGCTGCGCTTCACGACCGACTACGCCGAGGTCGCGGCCTTCGGCGACATCCACTTCGTCTGTGTGAACACCCCGCAGCGGCACGGCGAGTACGCCTGTGACATGTCCTACGTCGACGCGGCCTTCGCCTCGCTCGCCCCGCATCTGACCGGCCCGGCCCTGGTCGTCGGCAAGTCGACGGTGCCGGTGGGGTCCGCCGACCGGCTGGCCGCGTATCTCGCGGAGCACGCGCCCGCCGGGGCCGACGCCGAGCTGGCCTGGAACCCCGAGTTCCTGCGCGAGGGCTTCGCCGTGAACGACACGCTGCACCCGGACCGGATCGTGGTGGGCGTGCGGAGCGACAAGGCCGAGAAGCTGCTGCGGGAGGTGTACGCGACGCCGGTGACCGAGGGCTCCCCCTTCGTCGTCACCGACTTCCCGACCGCCGAGCTGGTGAAGACCTCCGCGAACTCCTTCCTCGCCACCAAGATCTCCTTCATCAACGCCATGGCGGAGGTGTGCGAGGCCGCCGGGGGCGATGTCGCCAAGCTGGCGGAGGCCATCGGGCACGACGACCGGATCGGGAAGAAGTTCCTGCGGGCCGGTATCGGCTTCGGCGGGGGCTGTCTGCCGAAGGACATCCGGGCGTTCATGGCCCGCGCCGGTGAGCTGGGCGCGGACCAGGCGCTCACGTTCCTGCGCGAGATCGACTCCATCAACATGCGCCAGCGCGGTCAGATGGTGGAGCTGGCCCGGCAGGCGCTGGGCGGCGGTTCGTTCCTGGGCAAGCGGGTCGCCGTGCTCGGCGCCACCTTCAAGCCCGACTCCGACGACGTACGCGACTCCCCCGCCCTCAACGTTGCCGGGCAGATCCACCTCCAGGGCGGCCAGGTCACCGTCTACGACCCCAAGGGCATGGAGAACGCCCGGCGGCTCTTCCCGACGCTCGGGTACGCCGACTCCGCGCTCGCGGCCGTGCGGAACGCCGACATCGTGCTGCATCTGACGGAGTGGCGCGAGTTCCGTGAGCTGGACCCGGCGGCGCTGGGCGAGGTCGCGTCGACCCGGCTCGTGCTGGACGGGCGCAACGCCCTCGACCCGGAGCTGTGGCGCCGGGCGGGGTGGACGTACCGGGCGATGGGGCGGCCGACGGCGTAAGGGCCGTATCCAGGACTCGGCGGCGGAGCCTTGAGCAGAGACAGGGCGACGCCGCTCCGGCCGAGGCTCAGTCGGCCGGAACGACGTCTTCCCGCATTCTCCACCGTTCCGGCGGCCGGTGGGGGCGAAGCGCTTACTTCGCCCGGTAGCGGCGCATCTTCGCGCGGGCGCCGCACACCTGCATCGAGCACCAGCGGCCCCGTCCGGCCGGGCTGCGGTCGTAGTACGCCCAATGGCAGTCGGGGGCCTCGCAGGCCTTGAGGCGCTGCCAGGTGCCCGCCATGAGGGCCTCGGCGACGGCCGCGGCCACGCGGGAGACGAGCGGCGCCGGGTCGGCGGCGGGGCGCAGGGCCGCGGAGCCGTCCTCGGCCGAGACCGCGACGACCAGGGGCGCGGCGGCCAGCAGCTCGCCGAGCGGGGTCACCGTGCGGTGCGGCGCGTGACCGGCGTGGGCCAGCAGGGTCGCCCGGAGGGACTCCCGCAGGTCGCGTACGGCCGTGACGTCGTCGTCGGCCGCCAGGCCCAGGCGGACCCGTCCTTCCGGGGCGTCCAGCGTGTCGGCGCCCGTCTCCAGGTCCAGCGTGTTCACCAGGCTCTCGACGAGGGCCAGGCCGCCGGGGGCGGACGCTCTCTCACTCATGCCGACGACGTTACCTCTGACAGGGGTGCATGAGGTAACCGTTACTGGTTACTCTCCTCTAGAGGTAACCGCAGCAACCGAAGTCACGCGCACCAACGAGCAAGGAGAAGGCCATGGCCATCGCCAAGCTGGATGTCGTCGTCCTGGACTGCCCCGACCCGGCCGCGCTCGCCGGTTTCTACGCCGAGGTGGTCGGCGGGAAGGTCAGCGGGGAGGGGGAATGGGTGGATCTGGAGGTGCCGGGCGGGGGTGTGCGGCTGGCGTTCCAGCAGGCGCCCGGGTTCGTGCCACCGCAGTGGCCCTCGGCGGAGCGCTCGCAGCAGTTCCACCTCGACCTCGACGTGGAGGACATGGACGCGGCGGAGAAGGAGGTGCTGGCGCTGGGGGCGACGGTGCTGGACGCCGAGGACCGCGAGCGGGGGTTCCGGGTGTACGCGGACCCCGCGGGGCATCCGTTCTGTCTGTGCCGGAGCTGATGACGCCGTAGGGGCCCGAGCCCCCGCAGCACCGACAGCCCCGACAGCGTTCCCGCGCCCCTGCGCCGTCCGGCAGGGGCGCGGGTCGGCGGTCAGCCGTCCAGCTCCGCGATCCTCGCCGTCGACGCCTCGCGGCGGTCCCGTGCCGCTCGCGCCGTGAAGTCGGCGGTGCGCAGGACCCGTTGGACGTTGCCCCAGGTGAGCAGGGCGAGGTCGGCCTCGGACCAGTTCCGGTGCATGAGTTCGTCGACGAGGCGGGGGTAGCAGGAGGCGTCGGTGAGGTCCTGGGGGTGGGCGGCGCCGGAGTCGTAGGTGCCGGAGAGGCCGACGCACTCGGGGCCGGCGATCGCGCGGACGTGGTCGAGGTGGTCGGCGACGTCGCGGACGGACGGGCCGGTCTGCTCGGCGGTGAGCGGCACCATGCACAGGCCCCGCGCCTCGCCCAGCGCGGCGAGGAGGTCGTCGGGGAGGTTGGCGGCGTGGGGCCGCAGGGCGTGCGCCGCCGAGCGGGTGCACACGACCGGCGCGCGGGAGAGCGCGAGTGTCCGGCGGACGGTCGCCTCACCGGCACCGGAGAGGTCGGCGAGGACGCCGATGCGGTTCATCTCGCGGACCACCTCCTCGCCGAACCTGGTCAGCCCCGACTCGCTCGCCCAGGACGCGCCGGCCAGGGTGAGGGCCTTCAGGCCGAGCGCGTGCAGCGAGCGCAGGATGCCCAGGGAGTCGCCGATCGCCGGTGCTCCGGCGGGGCCGAGCAGCACGGCGACACGGCCGCAGTTGCGGGCGTCGGTGGTCTCCCCCGCGCTGTTCACCAGCCGCAGGCCCTCGGGGTGGGCGTGGACGACCGTCCGGACCAGGTCCAGCTGCTCCAGCGTGGCGTCGACGGCCCGCTCGCCCGCCGGGCCCTCCGGGAGGTGCAGCGACCAGAACAGCGCGCCGATGTGGCCCTTGCGCATCCGCGGCACATCGGTGTCCACACCGCCCTCGCCCAGCTCCAGGTCGTACCGGGGCAGCTGCCGCAGCACCCAGGGCAGTCCGCTGTAGCCGTCGGCCACGGGGTGGGCGGCCAGGAAGGCGTGTGCCTCGGCCAGCTCCGAGGAGGGCTCGGCGGTCCGGGCCGTGGCGGCGTCGGTGGCGGGCGGGGTGGCCGCCGCGCCGTCGTCGTCGGGTCGGCTGCCGTCGCCGGGGGCTATGGGCTCCGCACCCGGCGGGTGGTGGCCGCGTTTCGGCGCGGGCTCGGCGCGGGTGGGGTCGGGGGGCGTGTCGAGTTCGCCGGCCTCCCCCGCGGCTTGCAGTTCGTCCTGCAGATCTGCCATGGCGGACCTCCGTAGCCGTTGGGTGATCGCAGTACTCGTCACCGTGGCACGGGGGCCGCCCGCCTTCCTGGTGGGTGGGGCGTTCGGGTTGTACGGCGGCGCCGGGGCCGCCGTACGCCACCCGGGTGACGGCCGGGCCGCGCCCGGGGTCACCCGTCCGGCCGTGTCACCCGTCCAGCTGCTCCGGCGTCGCGTTCGACGGGCCCGTGCGGGCCTGGAGGTCCCGGGCCACGTCCTCTGCCGCGCCCAGCACCCGGACCGCGTTGCGCCAGGTCAGCTTGGCCAGGTCGGTCCGGGACCAGCCGCGGTCGAGCAGCTCGGCGATCAGGTGCGGGTAGCAGGAGACGTCGCCCAGGCCGTCCGGGGTGAAGGCCGTGCCGTCGTAGTCGCCGCCGATGCCGAGGTGGTCGATGCCGGCGACCTCGCGCATGTGGTCGAGATGGTCGGCGACCGTGGACACCGTGGCGACCGGGCGGGGGGTCCGCTCCTCGAAGGCGCGGTGGACCGCCATCGCCTCCGGCGTGGTGTCGAGGTGGTGCAGACCGTGGGCCCGCATGTTCTCGTCGGCGGCGGCCGTCCAGTCCACGGCGGCCTGGAGCACGAACTTCGGCACGAACGTCACCATCGCCACTCCCCCGTTGGCCGGGAGCCGCTCCAGGACGTCGTCCGGGATGTTGCGGGGGTGGTCGCAGACCGCCCGCGAGGAGGAGTGGGAGAAGATCACCGGGGCGACGGACGTGTCGAGCGCGTCGCGCATCGTCGTCGCGGCGACGTGCGAGAGGTCGACGAGCATGCCCTCGCGGTTCATCTCCCGCACGACCGCCCGGCCGAAGGCCGACAGACCGCCGACCGCGGCCTCGTCGGTCGCGGAGTCCGCCCAGGGGATGTTGTCGTTGTGGGTGAGCGTCATGTAGCGCACGCCGAGCGCGTACAGCGCCCGCAGGGTGGCGAGGCTGCTGTCGATGGAGTGGCCGCCCTCGGCGCCCATCAAGGAGGCGACACGGCCCTCGGCGCGGGCCGCCTCCATGTCGGCGGCGGTCAGCGCGGCCCGCAGCTCGGCGGGGTAACGGTCGATCAACTGCCGTACGCAGTCGATCTGTTCGAGGGTGGCGGACACCGCTCTGGGCAGGAACGCCGCGTCCGAGGGCACGTAGACCGACCAGAACTGCGCACCAACCCCGCCCGCGCGCAGCCGCGCCAGATCGGTGTGCAGGAACGCGCTCTGATCGATGGCGATGTCCCGCGCGTCGAGGTCGTAGCGGACCTGCTCGCGCAGCGCCCAGGGCAGGTCGTTGTGCCCGTCCGCGACCGGGAACTCCCGCAGCAGCTCCCGGGCCGCCTCCAGTGATGCCATGTCCATGCCCCTATCCCCCGTGTCCCCCGTGGTCCCCGTCATCCCTGGCGTCTACTTCCCGAAGCCGAAACCGCCGCCGGCTCCCTCGACCTTGTTGCGCAGGCGCTTGCCCTTCTCGGTGGCCTGGTCGTTCAGCTCCTGCTGGAACTCCCGCATGCGGCCGAGGAGTTCCTCGTCCTGGGTGGCCAGGATGCGCGCGGCCAGCAGACCTGCGTTGCGGGCCCCGGCGACGGAGACCGTGGCGACGGGCACACCGGCCGGCATCTGCACGATCGACAGCAGGGAGTCCATGCCGTCGAGGTACTTCAGCGGCACGGGCACGCCGATGACCGGCAGCGGGGTCACGGACGCGAGCATGCCGGGCAGATGGGCGGCGCCGCCCGCACCCGCGATGATCACCTTGACGCCCCGGCCCGCGGCCTCCTCGCCGTAACGGATCATCTCGCGCGGCATCCGGTGCGCGGAGACGACGTCGACCTCGTACGCGATCTCGAACTCGTCGAGGGCCTGCGCGGCGGCCTCCATGACGGGCCAGTCGGAGTCCGACCCCATGACGATGCCTACGACCGGGCTCATTCTGTGATCGTGCCTCTCAGGTAACCGGCGGCGTGACGGGCGCGCTCCAGCACGTCGTCGAGGTCGTCGCCGTAGGTGTTCACGTGACCGACCTTACGGCCGGGCTTCACGTCCTTGCCGTACATGTGGATCTTGAGCTTGGGGTCGCGGGCCATGCAGTGCAGGTACGCGGAGTACATGTCGGGGTAGTCGCCGCCGAGGACGTTGACCATGACGGTCCACCTCGCGCGCGGGCGCGGGTCGCCCAGCGGCAGGTCGAGGACGGCCCGTACGTGGTTGGCGAACTGCGAGGTGATCGCGCCGTCCTGGCTCCAGTGGCCGGAGTTGTGGGGGCGCATGGCCAGCTCGTTGACGAGGATGCGTCCGTCGCGGGTCTGGAACAGCTCGACGGCCAGGTGGCCGACGACGTCCAGTTCCTTGGCGATGCGCAGGGCCATCTCCTCGGCCCTGAGGGCGAGTGCCTCGTCCAGGTCGGGGGCGGGCGCGATGACGGTGTCACAGACGCCGTTCACCTGCCGCGACTCCACGACCGGGTACGCGACGGCCTGGCCGTGCGGCGACCGCACGACATTGGCGGCCAGCTCCCGCACGAAGTCGACCTTCTCCTCAGCGAGGACCGGGACCCCGGCGCGGAACGGCTCGGCTGCGTCCTCGACGGAGCGGACGACCCAGACGCCCTTGCCGTCGTAGCCGCCGCGGACCGTCTTGAGGATGACCGGAAATCCCCCACTCTCGGCGGCGAACGCGGCCACGTCCTCGGGGTCCGCGACGATGCGGTGCCGTGGACAGGGCACGCCGATCGCGTCGAGCCGCGCCCGCATCACACCCTTGTCCTGGGCGTGCTGGAGCGCGTCGGGACCCGGGCGCACGGGGATGCCGTCCGCCTCCAGAGCCCGTAGGTGCTCGGTGGGTACGTGTTCGTGATCGAAGGTGATCACGTCGCAGCCCTGCGCGAACGCACGCAGCGTGTCGAGGTCGCGGTAGTCGCCGATGACGACATCGCCGACGACCTGCGCCGCGGAATCCTGAGGGGTGTCACTGAGGAGCTTGAACCTGATGCCGAGCGGGATGCCCGCCTCGTGTGTCATACGAGCGAGCTGCCCCCCGCCGACCATGCCGACTACCGGGAACGTCACGCCCCCAGGGTATCGGCCATGGAATCGGCCACTCCCGGGTGCCCGATTTCCCCGCCGTTTTCCCCACCGGACCGCCCCAGGACCGGCCCCGGACCTCCTTGGCACCCCGGCTGTGAGCTTCCGCACAGGCATTGCCCAGGGGCGCTGGTTAGCATTGCTGAACCAGTTGATTTCGACCGAAGATCAACTCATTTCGGACGGGGCAGCGACCGGCTGACCACCGGCACGACACCGACCGGACCGAGTGACGGGGGCCGCACACGATGGGAAGTACCAGCTCGGGGCCCGATACGAGGCCCCGCGGCGCCCTGCGCCGCCGGATCGACCTGCTCGTACGCGAGGTCGCCAAGTTCGGCGCGGTGGGCGGTGTGGGGCTGCTGGTCAACCTCGCGGTGTTCAACCTCGTACGGCACATCACCGACCTGCAGGTCGTCCGGGCCAGCGTCATAGCGACGGTCGTCGCGATCGCGTTCAACTACGTCGGGTTCCGCTACTTCACGTACCGGGAGCGCGACAAGAGCGGCCGTACGAAGGAGCTGTCGCTGTTCCTGCTGTTCAGCGCGGTCGGACTGGTGATCGAGAACGGCGTGCTCTACACGGCCACCTACGGCTTCGGCTGGGACAGCCCGCTGCAGTCCAACGTCTTCAAGTTCCTCGGCATCGGCGTCGCGACCCTGTTCCGGTTCTGGTCGTACCGCACCTGGGTGTTCCGGGCGCTCCCGGCCCGCGAGGCGGTGGCGAGCGCGCAGTCGTTCCTGGAGACGGAGGCCACCCATCCGCCCGCGGTCACGGGAAAGCGCCGCTGAGACCGCGGAGAGCCGCCGAAGGCCGCTGAGAGCCTGAGGGCCGTGACGGCCGCCGAGGGCCGCACCCCGGCGGGCGCGGCGCCCTAGCGGACCGGCCGGTCGTCGCCGGACGGCGTGCGCACCGGCGTACGGGACAGGAACAGCCCGAACACCGGCGGCTGCGCCTGGAGCATCTCCAGGCGCCCCCCGTCGGCCTCCGCGAGGTCACGCGCGACGGCCAGCCCGATGCCCGTGGAGTTGCGGCCGCTGATCGCCCGCTCGAAGATCCGCGCCCCGAGTTCGGCGGGCACGCCCGGCCCCTCGTCGGTGACCTCGATCACCGCCTGGTTCCCGATGACGCGGGTGCGCAGGGCCACCGTGCCGCCGCCGTGCATGAGCGAGTTCTCGATCAGCGCGGCCAGCACCTGCGCGACCGCGCCCGGCGTGCCCACGGCCTGCAGATGCCGCTTGCCCGAGCTGACGACGGCCCGCCCGGCGCTGCGGTAGGCCGGCCGCCACTCCTCCAGCTGCTGCTTGATCACCTCGTCCAGCTCGAAGGAGACGGCCGAGCCGTTGCGGGGGTCGCGGGAGTTGGTGAGCAGCCGTTCCACGACGTCCGTGAGGCGCTCGACCTGGGTGAGCGCGATGTGCGCCTCCTCCTTCACCGTGGCGAGGTCGTCGGTGAGGGTGATCTCCTCCAGCCGCATCGACAGCGCGGTCAGCGGCGTACGCAGCTGGTGGGAGGCGTCCGCCGCGAGGCGCCGCTCAGCAGTCAGCATGCGGCCGATGCGCTCGGCGGAGGCGTCCAGGACGTCCGCGACCCGGTCCAGCTCGGGGACGCCGTACCGCTTGTGGCGGGGGGGCGGGTCGCCGGAGCCGAGCCGTTCGGCGGTCTCGGCGAGATCGGTGAGCGGGGAGGCGAGGCGGTTGGCCTGGCGTACGGCGAGCAGGACCGCGGCGATGACGGCGAGCAGGGCGACCGCCGCGATGATCAGCAGCGTGCGGCCGACCTCGCGGCTGACCGCCGAGCGGGACTCCTCGACGGTGACGGTCTCGTCCTTCTCGCCCCTGGCCTCGTGGCGGATGACGTCGCCGACGGGCTTCTCGCCGATCTCGATCGTGCTCTGCCCGGGGATCTCGATGCGGGCGTAGCGCTGGTCGCCGACCTGGTCCCGCAGGACCTCGGCGGTGATCCGCTCGTCGCCGATGATGCGGCTGTCCACGATGCTCGTCAGCTGCACCGCCTCGGACTCCACCCGTTCCTGGGCGCTGTTGCTGATCGTGCGGGTCTCGACGATGACGAGGGAGACCCCGAAGACGGCGATGACGACGAGGACCACGGCGAGGGTGGACTGGATGAGACGGCGGCGCACGGTGCCCTCCGGACGGGGCGGGGTGTTTTACGTGGTCCGGGGTGCCGCTGCCTTGGGCGGCACCCGGGCCGGGGGCTGGACGGGGGTGGGTGGCGCCCACCGGCGCGGACGGGGTGACGCTCGCGCCCCCGTGGCGCCCCGGCGACGCGCGGGCGCGCGGCCGGGACGACGGGGTGGGCGGCCGTCCCGGCCGGGTTCTAGTTCTTCTCGAACCGGAACCCGACGCCTCGCACGGTCGCGATGTACCGCGGATTCGCCGCGTCGTCGCCCAGCTTCTTGCGCAGCCAGGAGATGTGCATGTCGAGGGTCTTGGTCGAGGACCACCACGTGGTGTCCCAGACCTCGCGCATCAACTGGTCGCGGGTGACGACCCGGCCCGCGTCGCGCACGAGCACCCGCAGCAGGTCGAACTCCTTGGCCGTGAGCTGGAGCTCCTCGTCGCCCATCCACGCCCGGTGCGACTCGACGTCGATCCGCACCCCGTGGGTGGCGGGCGGCTGCGCCGGCTCCGCGGCGCCGCGCCGGAGCAGGGCCCGCACACGGGCCAGCAACTCGGCGAGCCGGAAGGGCTTGGTGACGTAGTCGTCGGCGCCCGCGTCGAGGCCGACGACGGTGTCCACCTCGTCGGCGCGCGCGGTCAGGATGAGGATCGGCACGGTGTGGCCCTCGGCGCGCAGCCTGCGGGCCACCTCCAGGCCGTCCATGCCGGGCAGCCCCAGGTCCAGGACGACCAGGTCGACGCCACCTTGCATACCGGCGTCCAGCGCGGTGGGGCCGTCCTCACGGACCTCCACCTCGTACCCCTCCCGGCGCAGTGCGCGAGCCAACGGCTCCGAGATGGACGCGTCGTCCTCGGCGAGCAGTACACGGGTCATGGGGTGATGGTAGTCCGCCGAGAACCGCAGGTGGAGGGTGATCGGCAAGCACGATTCACACCTTGCCCGAGGGTTCTCTTACCTGCCCACGGCATGGTCCATGGCGGCGGGCGTTTCGTCCCGCGATCGCATGAAGATCCGCGCCGCCGTGCGGCGTCGCGTGCAGGGTGAAGGGCGACAAGGAACTGACCACCGCCGAGCAGTCGAAGATGACCGGCTACATCTGGTTCTTCGTCGCCGCCGCCGTGTTCTGGATGATCTACGACCAGGGCGCCTCCACGGTCCAGGCCTTCGGCTCGAACGATCAGAAGGTGGCCGGCTCACTGCTGGCTTCGAGTTCCCGACCTCCTGGTACCAGTCGCTGAACCCGCTGTTCATCATGGCCCTGGCCCCGGTGTTCGCCTGGCTCTGGCTGTGGCTGAACCGGCAGGGCAGGGAGCCGAGCACGGCCGTGAAGTTCGCGATGGCGCTGGTGCTCATCGGCGTCTCGTTCTTCTTCTTCCTGATCCCGCTGGGGATGGCGGCGGACGGCACCCCGGCCGGCCCGATGTGGCTGGTGGGCATCTACTTCATCCAGACCGTCGGCGAGCTGTGTCTCTCCCCGGTCGGCCTGTCGGTGACGACGAAGATGGCCCCGGCCAAGTACGCCGGCCAGATGATGGGCGTGTGGTTCCTCGCCGTCACCGCGAGCGACTCCATCACCGGCCTGCTCTCCAACCCGGCCGTCGGCGGCTTCGACCTCAGCGGCACGGGCATGGTCGCCGTCGAGGCCACGCTCGCGGTCCTCGCCGGTCTCGCGATCTACATGTACCGCAGGAAGGTCAGGGCCCTCACGGGCGACGTCAACTGATCCCGCACCGGCCGATCCACGGGAAGGGGCCGCCGCACCTCCGGGTGCGGCGGCCCTATACGTGTCACTGACGTGTCGCCCCAGGGCGGATGGCCGTGTCGGTCTCGGCTTCCGTGCCGGTTTCGGTGCCCGTGTCCGTGCCTGGGCCCGTGTCCATGTCCGTGCCTGGACCTGTGTCCGTGTCCGGTGTGAACCACGGCAGGGCCGGGGTCGGGGGCGGGGCCGTACGTGAGGGGGAGGGCGTGCGGGGGTGTGCGTGGGCGGCGGTCGAGGGGCTCGGCCGGGGCACCCACGCGGGGAGCCTCGGCCGGCGCCTCCGCCCCTCGGGAGCCTCGCGCGCCGGGCGTGCCCGGTCGACCGCCGCCATCCCGACCCGGAACAGCGTCGCCGGTACGACGAGGCAGAGCATCAGCCAGAAAAGGGTGACGCCCCAGGGGCGGCCCACGGTCCACGGCTGTTCGGCGAGGACCCTGCCGCCGTACTTGAGGGAGACGGAGTAGTCGCCGTGCGCTCCGGCGGCGAGGTCGACGGGCAGGGTGATCCGGGCCTTGCCGCCCGGCCGGATCGTCCCGCGCCAGCGCTGTTCCTCCCAGCGTGGCGCGAACACGCCGTGGGAGGTGCCGACCTGGAAGACGGGGTTCCTGACCGATGAGGTGCCGACGTTGCCGACGGTGAGGACCAGTTCACGGGCGGGCGGCGCGCCGAACCAGGTCAACAGCCCGCCGGAACCCGTCAGTCGAGCGTCCCTCAGCAACGAGAGCTGTCCGCCGGTCGCCTCCCTCGGCAACGGTTCGACCGAGTGCCCGGCGACCTGGAAGGCAGTGTCGGCCGCCGCCTTCGGGCCCGTGATGGTGGAGACGTGCACGACACACGGACACGGCACCGGGGGCTCGGACACCGGCAGCTCCCGGCGGAAGCGGCCCTCGTCATCGGCGGTGACGGCCCGCCCGTCGGCGTTGGCACAGGAGTCGGTGCCGTCGGGCACCCCCCGCGCCGGCGTGGACCGGCCGCAGATCAGCACCATCAGGATCGCCTTCGGCCGCCAGCCACCACCGGTCACGGTGACCGAACCGCCGGTGCCGGCCTGCGACTTGGACAGCTTCACAGTCGGCCTGTCCGCGGCCTGCGCGCTCCCGCCGCCGCCGACGGGCGTCAAGAGCACGACGACGAGGGCGAGCACCACCGTGAGCGCCGAGATCCGCGGGGTGGGGTCGTGTGTCGGGTGCGCCGCCGGGCCCGGCCGCCTTGTGATCACGTTCCGGCTCCCGTCAGCGACGTACCGCCTGGTTCCTGCGTGTCACCCACAGAGTCCCCGCCGCGCCCGCGAGCAGCACCGTGCCGCCGAGCGTTCCGAGAGCGACCGCGGAATCCAGGGGGCCGGTCTGCGGAAGCTCACCGCCCGAGCCGCCCGAGCCGCCGGTGGCGGAACCGCCTCCCGTAGCGCCCGAGGTGCCCCCGCTTCCGGCGGTGACGTCCAGGGTCAGCGAGGGTCCGGGCTCGTTCCCCGGGGTGCAGGTCGTCACCGTGCCGAGGGCCTTGATGGTGAGCACACCCGCGGTGAAGTCGACCTTGCCGGTCTTCTTCGGGGTATACGTACCGCTCAGGTCATTGATCTTGATGGGTGTGTTGGCCGGGATCGCCTCCTGGTTCGCCGGCCCGGTCACCGTGAGCGTCCCGCTGTCGGCCCCGCCCAGCACGATCGTGGCGCTCGGCGTCATCGCGCCCTTGCCCAGCTCGACCGGGCTGGACGACACGCCCTTCTGCCACGACATCGTGATCTTGTAGCCGTCGCCGCTCTCCACACCCTTGATGTCGATCGGCGACACCGCGGACTTGTCCCCGATGGGCGTCTTGCAGTTGTACTCGACGTCCACGACCTCGGCATGGGCCACCGGGGCGGCCATCAGCACCGCTGAGCCGGCCAGGGCCGCGAGGGACGCGAGCGCGGCGGTTCGTTTCTGGTACGTCCGGTACGACACCTCGGCACCCCACATTTCTGACGGAACATCAGATCGGCGGCTCAAGGTACGCCGGGGCCCGTGGAGAAGGAAGACACACGCAGGGTTCGGATGAGTGTCGATGAACCGGTGAGGCTCCACGCCGGCGAAAGTCCGCCGGTTCACCGGGGACGGGTTCGCCGATCCATGGCGACGGCCGCACCGATCCAGGGCGACAGGTTCGCGGGTACGCGCGGTGACGGGCCGGCAGGTCCACGGGGGGACTCGCAACGCCCTACGAGGCGCCCCGCGCCCCGACCGCCGACCGCCGACCGCCGACCGCCGACCGC
The DNA here is from genome assembly GCF_000383595.1 of Streptomyces bottropensis ATCC 25435. Classification (NCBI taxonomy): domain Bacteria; kingdom Bacillati; phylum Actinomycetota; class Actinomycetes; order Kitasatosporales; family Streptomycetaceae; genus Streptomyces; species Streptomyces bottropensis. Next base: position 8,015,728 of record NZ_KB911581.1, read on the forward strand.
CACGACATGCGCGGCCGCCGGCGCGTCACACCCCCACGGCGCTCAGGCCGGCGCCCCCAGCTCCGCCCACACCGTCTTCCCGGACTCCCCGGGGGCCCGTACGACCCCCCAGTCCAGACACAGCCGCTGCACGATGAACATCCCGTGCCCACCCGGCCGGCCCGCCCGGTGCGGCGTCCGGGGCGCCGGATTGCCCGCGCCCCGGTCGGACACCTCGATCCGCAGCACCTTGTTGTCGCACGCGATCCGGAGCTCGGCCGGGCCCTCCGCGTGCAGGCACGCGTTGGTGACCAGCTCGGACACCACCAGCAGGACGTCCTCCGCCGCCGCCCGCTGGTCCGCGGTCGCGGCGGGCAGCCAGCCCCACTCGTGCAGCGCCTGGCGGGTGAAGTCGCGGGCGAGCGGCACCACCCCGCTCTCGCCCTCGAAGCTGAGCCGACGGGACTGACGACCCGTGGAGGGGGCAGCGGGCGGGTCCGCCCCGGGCACCCCCGAAGCGCCGCCGGCACCCGGTTCCGGGCCGCGGTCGCCCGGCGAGAAGGGCCGGGTGGTGCTCATCAGCGCTTCACCTCACCGATTCACCGGTACACGATTCAGGACTCATCAAGGGTGCGGGGCGCGGCCCCGCGGTACGTGCTGTCTTCTGCTGTCATCCGTTGCGCCATCCGTATTTCCCGTCACACTTCGCCGTACTGCCGAGCCGTCGTCGACCCTCCGCCGCGCCGCCGTCGAGTCTCCGCCGCGCCGTCGTCGAGTCTCCGCCGGACCGTCGCCGGGCCGCTGTCGGAGCACCGCCGTACGCCCCACCGCCCGTCCACGCCGCCCCGCCACCGAGCCTCCCGGGTCACGGCCGACCCGTTCGCCGACACGTTCAGGATGTCTCCTGCCCGAGCGAACCGTCAGAACACCCATGTATTCGGCACAGAAGCTGTGACGCGAACAACCAACGGGTCGGGACGGGAGCCCGGGGCCGGTCTCGCAGGCCGGACGGGCCGGTCCGGCGGCACCGGCGACCGGAGCGACGGCCCCCTTGGACAGGAGCGCGGCCGACGGGCCCGGGCTAGTCGCCCAGGGCCGCTTCGAGGGTGTCGTGGACGGTGAACACCGCGTCCGCCCCGGTGATCTCGAAGACCCGCGCCACCGCCGGGAGCATGCCCGCCAGATGGACGCCACCGCCCCCCGCCTCCGCCCTGAGCCGCACGCCCAGCAGGACGTTCAGCCCGGTGGAGTCGCAGAACTCCAGCAGTGAGCAGTCCACCACCAGACGCGTGAATCCCTTTTCCAGGCAGCTTTCGAGTGGCTCGCGCAACAGATCGGCGGTGTGGTGATCGAGCTCACCCGCCGGCGTCACGACGGCACTGGAGCCCTCTTCCCGTACCTCGACCCGTAGCCGGCCCGACTGTGCGCTGCCGACCGTCCCACGGTCCATGCCGTCTCTCTCCCGACCGTTGTGACTGCTGACTCGGCCTCGAACACTACGCCTTCTCCACACTCTCCGACACCCGAACAATCCCCCGAAAAGGGACATTTCAGTACACCATGCACTTGCGACGACGTCCTGAAACCGGGTAGGGCTAGTAGTGCACCAAACGACACGGCCGGCTTTGGAGGCGCCGCACACCGCAGTGCACGTACAGGCATCGGCGGCCATATGCCGAGAACGATGGAGGACATCATGTCACCCCGGCTCGACGCATCGCATACCCAGAGGGCGACGTCGGCATGCGCCCCGGAAGAGGCTCAGGACGACCTCACCCACGATCCGGGCCACGCGCTCGCCGACCTGCCGGAGATCCCCCGGTTCGACGAGGTGGGCCCGGTGGACGCTCGGGCGCTGTCCAAGACTCTCTTCGAGCGGCTGGAGTCCCTGGAGGAAGGCACGTACGAATACTCGTACGTGCGCAACACGCTCGTCGAACTCAACCTGGCCCTGGTGAAGTTCGCCGCCTCCCGGTTCCGCTCCCGCAGCGAACCCATGGAGGACATCATCCAGGTCGGCACGATCGGCCTCATCAAGGCGATCGACCGCTTCGAACTGAGCCGTGGCGTCGAGTTCCCCACGTTCGCGATGCCGACCATCGTCGGTGAGATCAAGCGTTTCTTCCGTGACACGAGCTGGTCCGTGCGGGTGCCGCGCAGGCTGCAGGAACTTCGGCTGGACCTCGCCAAGGCCGGCGACGAGCTGGCCCAGAAGCTCGACCGCGCCCCCACCGTGGGCGAGCTGGCGGAGCGTCTGGGACTGACGAACGACGAGGTCGTCGAGGGCATGGCCGCGTCGAACGCGTACACCGCCTCGTCGCTGGACGCCCAGCCCGAGGAGGACGACTCCGAGGGCGCGCTGGCGGACCGGATCGGCTACGAGGACCACGGGCTCGAAGGCATCGAGTACGTCGAGTCCCTGAAGCCGCTGATCGCCGGACTGCCGCCGCGCGACCGGCAGATCCTCTCCCTCCGCTTCGTGGCCAACATGACGCAGTCCGAGATCGGGGACGAGCTGGGCATCTCCCAGATGCACGTCTCCCGGCTGCTGTCCCGCACGCTGGTACGGCTGCGCAAGGGACTGACGCTGGAGGAGTGAGCGCGAGCGGGTGCCACCGCCGACGAGCACGATGACCGTGACAGTGGCAGTGGCAGTGGCAGTGGCAGTGAGATGAAGTCGGCCGGGTGCGGCAGGAGTTCCGACACTCCTCCCGTACCCGGCCGAACCGTTTCCGGCCTGCCCACTCTCTCGCCCCCTTACCGCAAGAAACCCCTTCCCTTCGGTTCACCTTCCGTCACTATGGTCACGCGCCAGACTGTTCGGTATCCCAGAAGCCGACTGGCGGACACGGGGGTGCGAGGAGGCACGAGGATGACTCGGGCTCGGGACGAGCGCCCCGACGACGACAGTCATGAGAACCGGCAGGGCACCGGCGCGCCGGGCGCACGCCCCGACGACGGGTCCGAGCACCGGCACGCGAACGCGTCCGACGCGCGGCTCACCGCTCTGTTGCGCACCGACTCGCCGATCGCGTACACGGCCCTGCGCGAGCTGCGCGAGCGCCACCACCCCTCGGTCCTCGCCTACGCCCGGCTGTGCGCGGCGAGCGAGTCCTCGGCCCGGGAGCTGGCGACGCAGGCGTTCACGATCGCCACCCGGGAGACGGCGCGCGGCTCCGAGGCGGCCGTCCCCTGGCGCCATCAACTGCTCCTGCTGACCGTCCGGGTGGCCGCCACCTGGACCACGGACGAACACGCGACCGGTCTCGCGCCCGCCCTGCGCCCCGTGCTGGCCACGGCGGGCCCCGACGGCCCCGTCCCGCCCCTGCTCGCGGCGTTCCGGTCCCTGCCGACCAGGCCCCAGGGGCTCATCTGGTACGGCGTCGTGGAGCAGGAACCGGAGGACCGTACGGCCGTGCTGCTCGGCCTCACCCCCGACGACGTGACGTACATGCGCGAGTCCGCGCTCCAGACCCTGCGCCAGGCCTGTCTGCGCGTGCGTCTCGCCGCCTCCGACGATCCGCGCTGCCAGGACTTCCGGCGGCTGATCGAGGAGTCCGTACGGCCGGACTCCCCTCGCCACAGCACCGATCTGCGCGCTCACATGGAGCACTGCCCCTACTGCTCCGGCGCGTACGAGGAGCTGTGCGCCCTGCGCGACAGCCCGCGCGCGACGCTCGCGGAGGGGTTGCTGCCCTGGGGCGGTACGGCGTACACGCGGGGCGGAGTCGGCGGGCGGGCGGGCGCCGGCGCGGCGGCGGACTTCTCGGAGCCGGAGAGCGGTGCGGACCGCACGGGCGGGACGACAGGCGGGACTTGGGAGGGCTTCGGAACGGGCGGGTGGGCGGGAGCCTCCGCCACGACCGCCGCGGCGGGGGCCTGGACGGGGTCCGGCCCGGGCTCCGGCTCCGGCCCTGTCGGGTCAGGTTCCGGCGCCGACCGCGGCGGACCCGGTGGCGGTGCCGGTTTCGGCTCCGGTGCCGGAGCCGGGGGTCGTTCCGTGGACGGGGCCGCTGCGGAGTCTTCGGGCGGTGCGTCGGCCTGGGCGGAGGCATGGGCGGGGGACGGAGCCGGGGCCGACGGGGAAGCCTGGGCCGGGAACAGGGGCGGGCCGGGAACGGCCGCCGGGTCCTGGGCGGCGGCGGGACCCGAGACGGAGCCCTTCACCGCGAGCGGGGCCGGGGCCGGGCCCGCCACTGGGACCTGGGCGGCGGAGAGCGGCAGTGGGACCCGGGTGGCGGGGGCCAAGTGGTCCCGGTCCCGGCGGATCGTGCTCACCTCGGTGGCTCTCGGGGTGGCGCTGGCGCCGCTGCTGGCCTTCCTGGTGTTCTCGGGGTCGGTCGGCTCGTCGTCCTCCGACGACGCGGCCGGTTCCGGCGGCACGCCCGCGGCTCCGCCGTCGGGGGCGGTGACCCCCACGGTCCCGCCGAGCCCGACACCGTCCCCGACCCCCTCGGAGACCGCGAGCCCCTCGAAGCCCCCGCGGAAGGAGAAGCCGACGCGGAGCCCGAGCCCGAGACCGAGTCCGTCCGACACGGGCCCGCCGACGCCGTCGTCGCCGTACGGGCCGCCGCTGAGCGGTGCCTACACGCAGGTGGTGAACATCTCCTCGGGGCTGTGCCTGGACATCCGGGGCGAGTTGGCGAAGGGCACCGACGTCGTCACGGCCACCTGCTCCTCGCGCGCCACCCAGCGCTGGCGTGTCGACCCCGGGCGCGACGCCCTGCAGTCGTTCGCCGACCCCGACCTGTGCCTCGACAGCCGTGGGGCGATCGACGACGGTGTGGGCGTCTGGGAGTGCGACTCGCTCGACGGGGACAAGGGCGACAACCTCAGGTTCGAGGTCGACTCCCGGGGAGTGATCCGCCCGGCGATCGCGGGGCGGTTCGCCGTGACGCCGGACGCGCTCGGTTCCGTCGGCTTCGCCGTGGCGTCGGGGCGCGACGGGCAGCGGTGGCGGGCCGGGTCCGGCCCGGCCTCCACCTGAGACCGGTCCGAGCCTCCTGCGCTCCGTACCGGTCAGACGACGCGGACGCCCCTGCGCCACACGCCCGTGACCAGCGGCACGCCGGGCCGGTAGGCGAGGTGGACGTGGCTGGGCGCGTCCAGCAGGGCAAGATCGGCGTACGCGCCCGGCGTGAGCCGGCCGACGTCGTCACGGCGGAGCGCCCGCGCGCCCCCCGCCGTGGCCGACCAGACCGCCTCGTCCGGGGTCATCCCCATGTCCCGTACGGCGAGCGCGACGCAGAAGGGGACGGACGAGGTGAAGGACGACCCCGGATTGCAGTCCGTGGAGAGGGCGACGGTGACGCCCGCGTCGAGGAGCCGGCGCGCGTCCGGCCACTCGGCGCGGGTGGAGAACTCGGCGCCCGGGAGGAGGGTGGCGACCGTCCGGCCGTGCGCGAGGGCGTCCACGTCGGCGTCGGTGAGGTGGGTGCAGTGGTCCGCGCTCGCCGCGTCCAGTTCCACGGCGAGTTGGACGCCTGGGCCGTACGACAGCTGGTTGGCGTGGATGCGCGGGTGCAGGCCCCTGGCCCGGCCCGCCGTGAGGATCGCGCGGGCCTGGTCGCCGTCGAAGGCGCCCTTCTCGCAGAAGACGTCGATCCAACGGGCGTGGGGCGCGCAGGCGTCGAGCATCTCGCCGGTGACGAGGGCCACGTAGGCGGCGGGGTCCTCGGCGTGGTCGGGGGAGACGATGTGGGCGCCGAGGTACGTCACCTCGTCCGTGTGCCGGGCGGCGATGCGCAGTGCCCGCGCCTCGTCCTCGACGGTCAGGCCGTAGCCCGACTTGGTCTCGAAGGTGGTCGTGCCCTGACGGAGTGCCTCGCGGAGGTAACGGGTGAGGTTGGCCTCCAGTTCCTCGTCGGTGGCGGCGCGGGTGGCGGCGACGGTCGTGCGGATGCCGCCCGCGCTGTAGGCCCGGCCGGACATGCGGGCGTTGAACTCGGCGGTCCGGTCGCCCGCGAAGACGAGGTGGGAGTGGGAGTCCACGAAGCCCGGGATCACCGCCCGTCCACCGGCGTCGACCCGATTGTCAGTGGCGGGTGCTTTGCTCTGATCACCGGTCCACGCGATGCGGTCGCCGTCGATGACGACGGCCGCGTCCTGGATCAGTCCGAGGGGGGAACCGTCGCCGAGGGAGGGGTCGTTGGTGACCAGGGCAGCGATGTTGGTGATGAGCGTGCTGGCGGTGCTCGCCGAGTGGGCGGGGCTGTCGGTCGTCGGGCTGCTCATGGCGTCCTTGGTTGCCTGGTCGGCGGTCGGTTCGGGTTCGGGGTCCGGGCCGGGGGCCGGGGGCGCGGGTGGTCGGGCGGGTTTCATCCGCGCAGTGCCGCGACGGCGTCGGCGAGGGCCTTCGGCACATCCGGTACGAGCGCGTGCGCCCCGTCCCGTACGACGTGCCGACCTCCCACCACCGTGTGCGACACGTCCGCTGCCGACGCGGCGAATACCGCCGTCTCCGCGCCCAGCCGTGGCAGCGGCCCCGCTGTCCTGACCGAGTCGAGCGCGATGGTGGTGAAGTCGGCGAGCGCGCCCGTCTCCAGAGCGCCGGCGTCGTCCCAGCCGATCGCCGCGTGGCCGTCGGCCGAGGCCGCCCGCAGGAGGGCCGCCGCCGTCCAGTGACCGCGGGTACGGGTGCGCAGCCGCTCGTTCAGCTCCATCGCGCGCGCCTCTTCGAGCAGGTCGATGACGGCGTGGCTGTCGGAGCCGAGGGAGAGCGGGGAGCCCGCGCGTTGCAGGGCGACGGCCGGTCCGATGCCGTCCGCGAGGTCCCGTTCGGTCGTGGGGCACATACAGGTGCCGGTGCCGCTGTCGCCGAGGAGGGCGATGTCCTGATCGGTGAGGTGGGTGTTGTGGACGCCCGTCGTACGGGGGCCCAGCACACCGTGGTCGGCGAGGAGCTGGGCGGGGGTGCGGCCGTGTGCGGCGTGGCAGGCGTCGTTCTCCGCCGTCTGCTCCGACAGGTGCACGTGCAGCGGGGCCCGCCGCTCCTCGGCCCAGCGCGCCACGGTCGCCAACTGCCCGGCGGGCACGGCCCGTACGGAGTGCACGGCAGCGCCGATCCGCGCGTGATCCCGGTCCTTGAGAACTGAACAGCGTTCCGCCCAGGCCTCCGCCGTGCCGTCGGAGAAGCGGAGCTGGTGGTGGTCGGGCGCCTTGCCGAAGCCGGCGGAGAGGTAGGCGGTGTCGAGGAGGGTGATCCGGATGCCCGCCTCGGCGGCCGCCTGGACGAGGGCCTCGCCCATGGCGTTCGGGTCGGCGTACGGGGTGCCGCCGGGGGCGTGGTGCACGTAGTGGAACTCGCCCACCGCCGTGATCCCGGCCAGCGCCATCTCCGCGTACACGGCTCGCGCGAGGGCGAGGTAGGTGTCCGGCGTCAGCCGGTCCGCCACCCGGTACATGACCTCGCGCCAGGTCCAGAAGGTGCCCGAGCCGACCTGGACGGTGCCGCGCAGGGCCCGGTGGAAGGCGTGGCTGTGGGCGTTGGCGAGGCCGGGCAGGGTGAGGCCGCGCAGGTCGACAGCGCCCGGGGGCGGGGTGGGCGTCGAGGTGCGCACGGCGGTGATGCGGCCGTCGGAGCCGTCGGTGGTCACCGTGAGGGTGACGCCCGGCTCGACGTTGGTGCCGAGCCAGGCGTGTTCGAGCCAGTAGGTCGTCTCCGTCACCTGCGGGCCAGCCCTTCCAGTACGTCGGCGAGCGCGGTCACCCCGGCCAGGCAGTCGTCCTCGGCGGCGTGCTCGGCCGGGGAGTGCGAGACGCCTGTGGGGTTGCGCACGAACAGCATGGCGGTCGGGACGGTCCCGGAGAGGATCCCGGCGTCGTGTCCGGCTCCGGTTCCGAGCACCGGCACCTTCAGATCGGCCGTGTCCCGGCCCAGGATGCGGGCGATCTCGTCGCGCAGCGCGTGTTCGAACTCGACGACGGGCGTGAAGGACTCCCGGACGACGTCCAGTTCGATCCCGTGCTCCTGGGCGTAGTCGCGGGCCGCCTCCTCGATCGCGCCGACGACCGTGTCCAGCGTCGCCTGGTCCTCGGCGCGGGAGTCGAGCCAGCCGCGCACGAGGGAGGGGATGGCGTTGACGCCGTTCGGTTCGACGGAGATCTTGCCGAAGGTGGCGACGGCGCCGGCCAGCCGGGCCTCGCGGCGGGCCGCGAGGACGGTCTCCGCGTACGACAGCATGGGGTCCCGGCGGTCGACGAGGCGGGTGGTCCCGGCGTGGTTCGCCTCGCCCCGGAAGTCGAACCGCCATCGCCCGTGCGGCCAGATCGCGCTGGCGATCCCGACGGCGTCCCCGGACAGGTCCAGGGCCCGCCCCTGCTCGACGTGCAGTTCGACGAAGGCCCCGATCCGCGCGAGGCGTTCGGGGTCGGGCCCGATGCGCTCCGGGTCGTAGCCGGCGGCCTCCATCGCCCGGGGCAGGGTGACGCCGTCCCCGTCGGTCAGCCGTCCCGCCTGCTCGGCGGTCAGCTGCCCGGTGGCCAGCCGTGAGCCGACGCAGGCCAGCCCGAAGCGCGCGCCCTCCTCGTCACCGAAGTTGACGATGGCGAGCGGTTTGTCGAACCGGGCGCCCCGGGCGCGGAGTTCGTCGAGTGCGGCGAAGGAGGACACGACGCCGAGGGGCCCGTCGAAGGCCCCGCCGTCGGGCACGGAGTCGAGGTGCGATCCGGTGACCACGGCGTCCCCGGCAGCGGGGTCGCCGAGCCAGGCCCACTGGTTGCCGTTCCGGTCGACCTCGTGGTGGAGTCCCCGGTCCCGGGCCTGCTCCTCGAACCAGGCCCGGCAGTCGGCGTCGGCGGCGGTCCAGGCGAAGCGGCGGTAGCCGCCGGAGCCGGGGTGCCGGCCGATGGGCCCGAGGTCGCGCCACATCTCGTGGAAGGAGGCGCCACCGGTGACGGGCCGGGGGGAGCGCTCGGCCTCGGTCCCCGTCCGGGTGCTGCCGCCGCGCCCCCCTGCGCGCTGGGTCACGCGTCCTCACCCTCGCGCATCGGCACGCGGACGCCCCGGTCGTCGGCGACGGACTCGGCGATGTCGTAGCCCGCGTCGACGTGCCGGATCACGCCCATCCCGGGGTCGTTGGTGAGCACCCGGCGGAGCTTCTCGCCGCCCAGCTTCGTGCCGTCGGCGACCGTGACCTGCCCGGCGTGGAGGGAGCGGCCCATGCCGACGCCGCCGCCATGGTGGATCGACACCCAGGACGCGCCGGAGGCGACGTTGACCATGGCGTTCAGCAGGGGCCAGTCGGCGATCGCGTCGGAGCCGTCGAGCATGGCCTCGGTCTCGCGGTAGGGGGAGGCGACGGAACCGGAGTCGAGGTGGTCGCGGCCGATGACCAGCGGGGCCGCCAGCTCGCCGCTCGCCACCATGTCGTTGAACCGCTCGCCGGCCTTGTCCCGCTCGCCGTAGCCGAGCCAGCAGATGCGGGCCGGCAGGCCCTGGAAGTGGACGCGCTCGCCGGCCATCCTGATCCAGCGGTGGAGGGACTCGTTCTCCGGGAACAGGTCCAGGAGCGCCCGGTCGGTCTTGGCGATGTCGGCGGGGTCGCCGGAGAGGGCGGCCCAGCGGAAGGGGCCCTTGCCCTCGCAGAAGAGGGGCCGGATGTAGGCGGGGACGAAGCCGGGGAAGGCGAACGCCCGCTCGTAGCCCGCGAGTCGGGCCTCGCCGCGGATGGAGTTGCCGTAGTCGAAGACCTCGGCGCCGGCGTCCTGGAAGCCGACCATGGCCTCGACGTGCCGGGCCATCGACTCACGCGCGCGGGTGGTGAACCCGGCCGGGTCCTTCGCCGCGTAGGACGCCATGTCGTCGAAGTCCAGGCCTGTGGGGAGGTAGGACAGCGGGTCATGGGCGGAGGTCTGGTCGGTGACGATGTCGATGGGGGCGCCCATCGCGAGGAGCTGGGGGACGAGGTCGGCCGCGTTGCCGAGGACGCCGATGGACAGCGGGCGGCGGGCGTCACGGGCCTCGACGGCCAGCTGGAGGGCGTGGTCGAGCGAGTCGGCCTTCACGTCGAGGTAGCGGTGCTCGATGCGGCGGTCGATGGCGCGCGGGTCGCAGTCGACACAGATCGCGACGCCGTCGTTCATGGTCACGGCGAGGGGCTGGGCGCCGCCCATGCCGCCGAGGCCGGCGGTGAGGGTGATCGTCCCGGCGAGGGTGCCGCCGAACTTCTTGGCGGCCACGGCGGCGAAGGTCTCGTAGGTGCCCTGGAGGATGCCCTGGGTGCCGATGTAGATCCAGGAACCGGCGGTCATCTGGCCGTACATGGTCAGCCCGAGCTGCTCCAGCCGGCGGAACTCCTCCCAGTTGGCCCAGTCGCCGACGAGGTTGGAGTTGGCGATGAGGACACGGGGCGCCCACTCGTGGGTCTGCATGACACCGACGGGGCGGCCCGACTGGACGAGCATGGTCTCGTCCTGCTTGAGGGTCCGCAGGGTCCGGACCATGGCGTCGAAGGAGCGCCAGTCACGGGCGGCCTTGCCCGTGCCGCCGTAGACGACGAGCTTGTCGGGGTGCTCGGCGACCTCGGGGTCGAGGTTGTTCTGCAGCATGCGCAGGGCGGCTTCCTGCTGCCAGCCCAGGGTGCTGAGTTCCGTACCACGCGGCGCTCGGACGGGGCGGGGTCCTGACACGGTCTGCCTCCTCGCTATACAGCAACTATTCACATCCTGACTTGCTGAATAGAGCTAGTCAATACGGCCGTAGGGCCAGCGACGGCACGCCAGGGGTGTTTGGCTGGAGACAGTGGCCCTCTGGGCTCGGACGACGACACGACAGCGGGGGACGGGATGGGAGACGTGACGAACGGGACCGGTGGGGAGAAGCCCACCACCCGGCACGAGGGGGCGGCGGGAAGCCGCCCCCGGCACCGGGGCGAGGCACAGGAGGAGCGCATCGACGGGCAGGACGGGGACGGCGAGCCCACGCTGCGGCTGTTCGACACCGACGGCGAGCGGGCCGCCCGGCGGGACGAGGCCGTGCGGGCGGCCGTGGAGCAGGGGCTGCTCTCCCCCGGCACCCCGGTCGTCGCGCTCCTCGACGTCACCGGGATCCGGGCCTCGGCGGGAGCCCTGCGCAGGGCGTTCGACGCGGTGACGGCGCCCGGGACGCCCGTGCTGCACGCGTTCGCGGTGAAGGCGACGCCGCTGGTGCCCGTGCTGCGGCTGCTGCGCGAGGCGGGCATCGGCGCGGAGGTGGCGAGCGCCGGGGAACTGGCCCTGGCGCGGGCGGCCGGGGTGTCGCCCCGGCACACCGTGCTGGACTCGCCCGCCAAGACCCCGGCCGAGCTGCGGGAGGCGCTGGCGCTGGGCATCGCGGTCAACGCCGACAATCCGCAGGAGCTGGACCGGATCGACGCGCTCGTCCGGTCGGCCCCCACGCGCTCCCCCGTCGGCATCCGGGTGAACCCGCAGGTCGGCTCGGGCGCGATCGGCGCGTTGTCCACGGCGACGGCCACCTCCAAGTTCGGCGTGGCGCTCCGGGACGAGGGCGCCCGGGAGTGGGTCGTCCAGGCGTGTCTGGACCGGCCCTGGCTGAGCCGGCTGCACGCGCACAGCGGGTCCCAGGGGATGCCGCTGTCGCTGATGACACGGGGGATCACCGAGACGTACGAACTGGCGGAGGAGATCAACCGGCGGATCGGGCGGCGGCAGATCGACACGATCGACATCGGCGGCGGGCTGCCGGTGAACTTCGCGTCGGAGGCGGCGACACCGACGTACGAGCAGTACGCACGGCTGCTGGCGGAGGCGGTGCCCGGGCTGTTCGACGGGCGGTACGGGCTGGTGACCGAGTTCGGGAGGTCACTGCTCGCCAAGCACGGGACGATCGTGGCCCGTGTCGAGTACACCAAGCGCGCCGGCGGGCGCGCCATCGCGGTCACGCACGCCGGGGTGCAGGTGGCGACGCGGACGGTGTACGTGCCCGGCTCCTGGCCGCTGCGGATCGCCGCGTACGACACCAAGGGCCGGGTGAAGACCGGGCCGGTGGCGGTACAGGACGTGGCGGGGCCCGCCTGTTTCGCGGGGGACCTGCTGGCCGAGGGGCGCTCACTGCCGTTGTTCGAGCCGGGCGACTACGCGGCCGCGCTGGACACCGGCGCGTACTACTTCGCGCACCACTACGCGTACAACTCCCTGCCCCGGCCCGGGATCTACGGGTACGCCCCCGGGGAGCCCGGGGAAGGGGGGACGCGGTTCGCTGTGGTGCGCCGGGCGCAGACCGTGGAACAGATCGTGGCCGAGGCGGGCGGAGCGGAGAGGTCGGGGCTGCTGGGGCTCTGACCGGCGCCCGCCGGCTCGGACGACCGTGGTGCGGCGACCGCGCGGGTCGGTCGCGGCCGATCGCGCGGTCCCCCACGCCCCCTGGACCGCCCGGGGATGCCTGGGGGTGCCCGGCCGAGAGTCGCGCACCTGCTCGTGCGCCCCTCACACCCCCCAGAATGAGGAATGCCCGGCGCCTCGTCCGCGCCCCGCATGCGGGCCTGCCGCATAGGCGCACCTCAGCGCACCGGCGTACCGCCCGGCACCCAACAGCGGTGAAAAGCAGGCAAGTCGACCTACGTTAGTCGCCCCTCCGCATGTTCCGCTGGAAAATGCCAGATCGCTCACCCCTCGCGCACACGTTGCGTAGCGTCTGCGTCACTCAGCCGAACCGCAGGCAGGAGGGGAGCCACGGTGCCCGGAATCGACGAGTGTCTGCTGGAGGCCATGAGGCTGCCCGGCGCCCTGGGCGCCGCGGTGGTCGACTGGACCAGCGGGCTGGCGCTGGGCACGGTCGGGGAGGCACCCGGCGGTGACCACGAGACGACCGCGGCCGAGGCGGCTGAGCTGGCGCGGCTCGCGGCGGAGCACCGGGCGTTCGCGCCGGAGGAGGGTTCGGACTGGTCCGGGGCGGATCTGCCGGTCGAGGACCTGATCGTCAGCAACCGGGACACGTACCACGTGCTGCGGTTCGTGCGGACGACCTTCGACAGCAGTGTGTTCCTGCACCTGTGGCTGGCCCGTTCGGACGGCAACCTCGCGCTGGCCCGGATCCGGCTCGGCGAGATGGCGGGACGGCTGGTGCTGGCATGAGCGTGATCACCACACCGGCGCCCCCGCTGCCCGTGCGCGGCGAGCACTTCCGGCAGGCCGTCTCCCCGATGCTGAGCCGCCTCGCCGCCGAGCGGGCCACCGGCGTACTGCTGCGCGAGACCGGCTCGCTGTACCTGTCCGAGGGGGAGGTCGTGCACGCCGAGAGCCCCCGCTCCCCGGGCCTCGACGTGCTGCTCGCCACCGGCGGCGTCCTGGACCGCGACGGCTGGCGGGAGGCGGTCGACACGGCCGGGGCCGGGCTGCGGGTCGGGCGCTTCCTCGTGGACAGCGGCCGGGTCGCGCGGGGCGCGCTGGAGCTGTGCCACATGGGGGCCCTCTTCGACGCGGCGTACTTCGTGCTGGGCCCGAGCAGCGCGCCGGCCAGCTTCCGCTACGGAGCCGCGCACTGGCTGGGGCCGATCCGTCCGGTGCCGGTGACCGCCGTGGAGCGTGAGGCCCGGCGCCGCCGTGATCTGCTGCACCGCATCTGGCCCGACCCGGAGACGGACGACGCCCCCCTGACCAGGGCCGCCGACCGGCACGTCCCCCCGGTCCCGGCCCGCCAGGGAGCCGTACTCGGCCAGGTGAACGGCCTGCGCACGGCCGCCGAGATCTCCCTCACCCTGGGGCGCCCGGCCTTCCACACCCTCGTGGACGTACGGCGGCTGGCGGCCGCGGGGCTGATATCCGCGACCCGGCACAGCCCGGCGAGAACCCCACCGGTTCCGGCCGACCCGGACCACCACACCCGCACCGGCCACCCCGAGCACTCCCCCACCGCCCACCCCGGCCACACCACCGCGCGGCCCGGCCCGGACCACCTCGCCCCACCGGTCCACCCGGCCGGCCCGGACCACCTCGCCCGACCGACCGACTCCGGCCGTCACGCGGCCGCCGGACCCGCGGCCGTCGGCGAGATCCCACCCGTCGCCCCACCTTGGCCCCTCACCACCACAGACCCCGACGTGGCTCTACTGCAAAGGCTCAGGGATGCGCTGGAGGCCCTTTGAGCGGCAGCGGGAGCGTCCCGCCGAGAGGAGACTGCTCATGGCCGCGGAGGCCGAAGTCCTCGACGAACTGCACCGGTTGAGGGCTCGTGTACCCCAGCTGACCGGCGCCCTCGCGGCCAGCGTGGACGGGCTGGTCCTGGCCCACGACACCCCCGGCGTGGAGCCGGAGGGCCTGGCGGCGCTCACCGCCGCCGCGCTCGGCGTCGCCGTGCGGATGACGGACACCGCCGGCCGGGGCGAGCTGCGCGAACTGCTGCTGCGCGGCGACCACGGCTATGTGGCGACGTACGCGGCGGGCTCCTCCGCGGTGCTGACCCTGCTGGCCCAGGACCGGGTCAACGTGGGCCGGCTGCACCTGGAGGGCCGCCGGGCCGGCGGCCGGATCGGTGAGCTGATGGACGCCGCGCCCCGGCCCGACGAGGCGGCCACGGCCGAAGCCCGGCCGGTCACCAGGAACCCGGCCCGTGCGGTGGCCCGGACCACGAGCACGAGCGCGGCCACGGCCGCCGCCTCGTCCGCGACACCGGCCAAGGCCACGGTCAGGTCGACCATGCCCCGCCGCACCCCCCGGGCCACCCCCTCACGCACCACCCCCCGAACCACTCCCAACGCACCTACCACCACTGAGAGTTGAAAGGACCACACACCATGGCCAACACCGAGACCGCGCTGAAAGAGGCCCTCGCGTCCATCGAGGGCGCGACCGGCGCCGCCCTGGTCGACTACACCAGCGGCATGGCACTGGGCACGATCGGCGGCAGCAAGGGGTTCGACCTCACCGTCGCCGCCGCCGGGAACACCGACGTCGTCCGCGCCAAGCTGCGCACCATGGAACACCTCGGCCTCAAGGGCGAGATCGAGGACATCCTGATCACCCTGTCCGACGCGTACCACCTGATCCGACTGATCACCGGCCGCGGCGGCAACGGCCTCTTCCTCTACCTGGTCCTCGACGCCAAGCGGGCCAACCTGGCGATGGCCAGGCACCAGCTGAAGCGGATCGAGGCGGAGTTGGAGGTCTGACCCGGCCGACATCGGGCTCTGGCGGCGCGCCCCACCCGGGGAGCGCCGCCGAGCACGTTCCCCGGCGGCGGCGAGCCGCCACCGCCCGGGCCCAGCGGCCCAGCCCCGCCCCCATCCCGCACACCCGTGCGAACGGCGCCCGTCCCTCTCCGTTAGCGTGTCCGCCCGGACCAGGAGAAGAGGATGACAGTGGGCAGAGCGGTACGGGGGACGGCGCTGGCGCAGTTGGCGCTGTTGGCCGGGGTCCTGACGGGGTGCTCGGACTCGGCGGGGGACGGCGGCGAGAAGCCGTCGGCGAGCGCCGGCAGGTCGGCGGACGCGGGGTCCGAAGCAGGGGCGGAGTCGTCGGCGGACGCCGTCAAGAGCGGTGGCAGCGTCGGCGCGGCCGGTTCCGCCTGCGAACTGCCGGTCACCTTCGCGACCGCCGAGAAGTGGCGGCCGGAGGCGATCGAGACCGGGGCGCCCGACGGTGGGAGCGGCTCCGAGGAGGACGAGCCGGCGGCCGAGCTGGCCGAGGGCCTTCTGCGCCAGGGCCCGTTCACCGCCGCGTGCGAGATCGACGCCAAGCCCGCCGGGAACATCGGCTTCATCCGCGTCTGGACCGGCGAGGCCGGTGCGAAGGGCGGGGACGCGGAGGCGCTGCTCAAGAAGTTCGTGGCGGCCGAGGGCGACACCAGCAAGGCCCGGTACCGCGCGTTCTCCTCGGACTCGGGCGTCTTTGGCGCCGAGGTCGAGTACCTCTACACCAGCGAGGCACTGGAGGAGACCAAGCAGGAGCGGGCCTTCCTCACGGTCACCCCGAAGGGCCCCGTCGTCGTCCACCTCGGCGGCCTCGACACCGAGGAACACGAGGAGATGCTCCCGGCGTACGAGCTGGCCAGGCGGACCCTGAGCACCGGCTGACGAGCCGCCCGGACCGTTTTCGGGCGGAGCCGCGGCACGTCCTGACACCCGGACCCGGGCCGGGTGGGCACCCGGCGGGAGCGGTCTACCGCCGCCCGCCGCCGGGCGCCGCGTCACCCGCGCCGAGCCCGGTGACCCGGTATCCGCCCACCAGCGTGCCCGTGGGCCCGCCGCCCCGTGCGGACAGCCGGTCCACGGGCACCCAGTGGAGCCGGCCCGCGGCGAGTTCACGGCGGCCGAGCCAGGCCGCCTTGAGGCGCAGGCCGGTGCCGAGTCCGGCGAGGAGCAGGCCGCCCGCCGCGGGGAGCGCGAAGGACGAGCCGAGGGCGAGCGCGAAGGCGAGCAGCAGCCACCAGCGGTGACCCCGGCGCCAGTTGCGCAGGGTCACGGCACGGTCCTGGAGGACGTCGTGCTTGCCGGCGCGCACGGCCGCGCGCTCCGGCGCGAGATACCGGCCGCGCCGGGCCCACGCCACCGCGCCGGCGGCGACGAGGAACAGCGCCGCCCCGGCCAGCACACCGATCCGCCGGCCGGTCAGCCCCGGCGGCACCACCCCGGCCCCCGCCGCGACCACTCCCAGCCACCACAGCGGCGCCGCCCCGGCCCGCACCACCACGGCCACCCGAGCAAGCCCCTGCCCTCCGCGCGCCACGCTTCCCCGCCTCCCGTGAACCCGACGTCGTACGACGATCGCCGGCACGCTATCCGGCGAACGTGAAACACGTCTGAGAATCGCCGGAATCCCCCGGCCGGGAGCGGCCGGGAGGGGCCAGGAGCGGCCGGGAGGGGCCAGGAGCGGCGGGGAGGGCTACTCGACGAACAGGCCCCTGCTCGCCGCCCTCGCGTCGAACTCCTCCAGTCGGGCCTGGGCCTCCGGCAGGTCGTCGCACATGGCCTCCAGGAGCACCCGGCCCAGCAGCATCGGGGCGCAGGCGGTGTCGAAGGCGAGCCCGGTGCCGACGGCGGCGGGCAGCAGCAGGTCGGAGACCTTGGCGACGGGCGCGAACGCGGAGTCGGCGACGGTGACGACGAAGAGGCCCGCCTCCTTGGCGTACGCCAGGGTCTCGACGACCTCGCGCGGGTGCCGGGGCAGCGCGAAGCAGAGCAGGGCGCTCGCGCCCGCGCGTACGGCCGCGTCGATACGGTCGTGCAGCATGCTGCCGCCCTCGTGCAGCAGCCGTACGTCGGGGTGGACCTTGGCGGCGAAGTAGCCGAAGCCGTACGCCTGGGAGGCCGCGGCCCGCAGTCCGAGCACCGGCAGCGGGCGGGACGCGGCCAGCAGACGCCCGGCCCGCGCGACCGGCCCGGGGTCGGCGAGCACCTCGGCCAGATGCCGCAGGTTCTCGATCTCGGCCTCGACGGCCTGCTGGTACTCGTTGTACGCGGTGGTGTCCGGGGCGGGCTCGGCGGGCGCGACGTCCCGCAGGTGCCGGCGCAGCGCCGGGTAGCCGTCGAAGCCCAGCGCCACCGCGAAGCGGGTCACGGACGGCTGGCTGACCCCGGCCAGCTCCGCCAGTTCGACGCTGGACAGGAACGGCGCGTCTGCCGCCCGCCGCACCATGCTGTGGGCGATGCGCCGCTGTGTGGGCGTCAGCCGGTGGCCCTCGAAGAGCGCCTGCAGCCGCGCGGCGGGACTGTCCGTCACGCCCGTGCCCTTGTCCGCGCTCATCACGCGCTCCCCCTCGGTGGATCCGCCTGGACGTCCGTCCAGATCTCGGTGAACCGGTCGAGCAGTACGGCCGCCGCGCTCACGTCGGCCGTCAGCGGCCGGTCGGCCGGGTCCGCGTCGAGCACGGTCTCGGCCAGTTCCAGCGCCCGTCCGACGGGCAGTGCGGGATCCGGCCGCAGGTCCCGTTGGCGCAACGCCCGCACCGCGGCGACCAGTTCGCAGCCGACGACCAGCCGGTACGCGCCGCACGCCCGCAGCGTCTGCCGGGCGGCGAGCGAGGCGAAGCTGGCCTGTTCCTCGACGCCCCGGGAGAGTACAGCGTGCCCGAGCGACGCGGGTGCGGAGAAGGCCCGCAGATCACCGAGGGCGGCTCCGGCGGCGTACTCCAGGATCATCACGCCCGAGGAGGCCGGCTCGTGATCGGCGAGGAAGGGGCGCAGCCGGGTGTACGCGGGCTCGTTGAGCGAGGAGAGCCGGGAGGTCGACAGCCGCGCCACCTGTGTCACGGCGAGTCTGAAGTGGTCCAGGGCGAGGGCGAGTTGGGCCTGGTAGAAGCCGCCGTGGTGGTAGGCGGCCATGTCCTCGGGGCAGATCAGGGGGTTCTCCGCCGCCGCGTTGATCTCGATCTCCAGGACGCCCTCCAGCGCGTCCGCCGCGTCCAGCGCGGGCCCGTGGATCTGCGGCAGGCACCGGAAGCCGTACGGGTCCTGGATCCGGCCCAGCGGGGGCGTGGGCCGGTCGGACGCCCCGATCAGCTCCCGCATGCGCCGAGCCACCTCGCCTGACCCCCGGTGGGGGCGCGCGAGGTGCACGGGCGCCGCGTACGCCTCGTGCGAGCCGTCGACGGCGAGCAGCGACAGCGCGGCGACGACCTGCGTGGCGGCGATCAGGCCCCGCAACTCGTGGAGCGCGAGCACGGCCTGTCCGAGGGTGAGCGCGTTGCTGCTGATCAGCGCGAGGGCGTCGTTGTTGTCGAGCGGCTGCGCCTCGGGCACCCCGGAGCCGGCCTCGAACCGCGCCCCGGCCGCCCCGCCCGCCCGTGCCCCGCCCACCCCCGGCCCACGCCACGGATGCTCCCCCGCCAGTGCCAGCCCCATCTGGGCCAGCGCCGCGATGTCTCCCGTACCCACGGATCCGAACTCGTTCACCACGGGGTACGCCCCGCTCTCCAGCGCCTCGCAGAGCGCCGTGACCACGCTCGGCCGCAGCCCGGCGCCGCCCGCGAGCAGTTGGTTGGCGCGGACGGCGAGCATGGCCCGGACCTGCCGGGCGGGCAGTTCCTCCCCGATGGCCCCCGCGTGGCTGCGCAGCAGCCGCAGACCGTGTTCGGCGGCGGCCTCGGTGGGCACGTCCTCGCTGCGGTTGGCGCCGACGCCGGTGGAGCGGCCGTACACCCGTCCGGTCGCCGCGATCTGCCGGGCGGCGTCCCAGGACTCCTCGACCCGGCGCATCGCCTCACTGCCGGGCACGGGCCGCGCGCTCCCGTCGGCGAGCCGGACGATGTCGGCGACCCCGACGGCATGCCCGTCGAGGACGACGAGACCGGCCGGAACGGCCGCCACGGCGACGGCGGGGGCGTCCGACGCGCCCACGATCGGAGAGGACTTCACCGCAGCCTCCAGCCCCGTACGGACACCGGGCGCTCAGACACCGGATATTCAGACACTGAGAACTCTGCATGAGGCTATACAGGCGGGGCAAGAGATGCCGGGCAGGGAATGCCGGACACCACGAACCCGGCACAGGAACGGGCGCACAGGAGCGGTCGCCCAGGAACGGGCGGGCAGGCACGGGCGGGAGCGACGACGCGCCGGGAGGGCGGGGCCTGGCCACGGCGGGAGACCGGTGCGCCAACAGGGGGGCTAACCCCAGTGCCAGGCGCCCCCCGGCTCCCTACCGTGAAGAGCATGACCGGTATGGATGCTCGTGACACCCGGCTCGGGGACACCGAGCTGAAGAAGGAACTCTCCGCCACCCTGCACGCCCGCCGGGAGCTGGGCGAGGACTACGAGTCCGCGCTCGTCGACTCGTTCCTGGAGAAGGTCGACCAGCGCATCGACGGGGCGGTGGACCGCCGGGTCCGGCGTCAGGTCGCCGAGCAGCAGATGGTGGTGGCCCGGGGCAGCGGCGCCCCCAAGTCGACGTCGACCGACGGCTGGGGCGAGCGCTACGGCTTCGGCGTCGTCTCGCTCGTCGTCGCCATCCCGCTGTCGGGCATCGGCGGCGGCGTGGCCGACCTGCGCGGCCTCTTCGTGACCTGGGCGGGCATCGTGGGCGTGAACCTGGCCTGGGCGCTGCGCGGTTCGTCGGCCCTGCGCCGGCGCGGGGGAAAGGGCGGCGACCCGGACTGGGAGGGGTGACCCGCACAAGGTTTCGGAACGAGCCCGGAAGAGGTCTGCGCGGGGACCGCCGCACCCCCGTGTGACGGGGGGCGGGACGACGGCGGTCCCCGCGGGGGACGCGGGCCGGGTCAGGACCGGGCTTACGCGTCCATGGCGTCCATGGAGGTCCGGGAGCCGCTCCGGAGGTCCTTGACGCCGTTTTGGTTGTCGGCCGGGGCGGGGAGCCGCTCCCGCCCTGCCGACACCCACCAATGTGCCGGACCCGTGTTAAGCGAGTGCTGCGCGGACGTGACGCGCTCGTACCACTTCTGCGAAGTCAAACCCCCACCTCGCAACAATTTTCGACACAGGGGGCCCTTTGCGGGCATTTCGCCTCCGCGTGCAGGGTTCGGCACGTCCGGCGTCCGGCTCCGGCACGTCCGGCGCCCGCCCGTTCGGCACGTCCGGCGCCCGGCACGCCGCCGCCGGCACTCCGGCCGCTACACCCCGCCCTTGGCGAGGAACGCGAGCAGGTCCTGCCGGCTGACGACACCGGTCGGCTTGCCCTCGACCAGCACGATCGCCGCATCCGCCCTGCCGAGCACGGACATCAGGTCGCCCACCGGCTCACCGGAGCCGACCTGCGGCAGCGGCGCCGACATGTGCTTCTCCAGCGGGTCGTCGAGCGAGGCGCGCTGGGTGAACAGGGCGTCCAGCAGCTCCCGTTCGACGACGGACCCGACCACCTCGGCGGCCATGACGTCCGGGTGCCCGGCGCCGGGCTTCACGATCGGCATCTGCGAGACGCCGTACTCGCGCAGCACCTCGATGGCCTGGCCGACCGTCTCGTCCGGGTGCATGTGGACGAGGGAGGGGATGGCGCCGTGCACCTTGTCGTTCAGGACGTCGGCGACGCGGGCGCTCGGCCCCTCGTCCTCCAGGAAGCCGTAGTCGGCCATCCACTCGTCGTTGAAGATCTTGCTGAGGTAGCCGCGCCCACTGTCGGGCAGCAGGACGACGACCACGTCGTCCGGGCCGAGCCGCTCGGCGACCCTCAGCGCGGCGACGACCGCCATGCCGCAGGAGCCGCCCACGAGCAGGCCCTCCTCCTTGGCCAGGCGCCGGGTCATCTGGAAGGAGTCCTTGTCGGACACGGCGACGATCTCGTCGGCGACGGTCCGGTCGTAGGCGGTCGGCCAGAAGTCCTCACCGACGCCCTCGACGAGGTACGGCCGTCCGGAGCCGCCGGAGTACACGGACCCCTCCGGGTCGGCGCCGATGACCTGGACGCGGCCGTCGCTGGCGTCCTTCAGGTAGCGGCCGGTGCCGGAGATGGTGCCGCCGGTGCCCACGCCCGCCACGAAGTGGGTGATCCGGCCCTCCGTCTGCTCCCACAGCTCAGGGCCGGTCGAGTGGTAGTGGGAGAGCGGGTTGTTCGGGTTGGAGTACTGGTCCGGCTTCCAGGCGCCGGGCGTCTCGCGGACCAGCCGGTCGGAGACGTTGTAGTACGAGTCGGGGTGCTCGGGGTCGACGGCCGTCGGGCAGACGACGACCTCGGCCCCGTAGGCCCGGAGCACGTTGATCTTGTCGGTGCTCACCTTGTCGGGGCACACGAAGATGCACTTGTACCCCTTCTGCTGCGCCACGATGGCGAGCCCCACGCCAGTGTTTCCGCTGGTGGGCTCGACGATCGTGCCGCCGGGCAGCAGCTCGCCGCTCTTCTCCGCCGCCTCGATCATGCGCAGCGCGATGCGGTCCTTCACGGAACCGCCGGGGTTGAAGTACTCGACCTTGGCCAGGACGGTCGCCTGAATGCCCTCGGTCACGCTGTTGAGCCTCAGCAGCGGGGTGTTGCCGACGAGGCTGATCATCGAGTCGTGAAATTGCACCGTTGTCTCCGGAGCCGCAAAAAGGGATGGTCGTAATGTTCCGCCAGCCTAAGCCCCACCCTCACTCTTCTCCTCCCTGTTCACCCGCCGTCGGGATTGGCCGAGGGCAGGTACGGGGCAATGAGTGGGTACGGGTACGAGGAGGTGGCGGCGACGCATGACGAGGATGTCGAGAGCACGGGTGGCCCGCCGCATCGCGGCGGGCGCGGCGTACGGCGGGGGCGGCATCGGGTTGCTGGGCGCCGCCGCCATGGGTGTGCTGCTGGCCGAGGTACGGATGGCCAAGCGGGTCGTGGGCAACGGGCACAGCCCGCACCCGCCGAGCGCGGAGGGCGTGTACGGCCACACGCACGGCAGCCGGTACGGCCGCGCGTACGGCTACGACTCGTACGGCAGTTCGTACGACGCCCCTGACGATCCCCCGCTCCGCCTCGTCATGCTCGGCGATTCCACGGCCGCCGGCCAGGGCGTGCACCGCTCCCGGCAGACGCCGGGCGCCCTCATCGCCTCGGGGCTCGCGGCGGTGGCCGAGCGGCCGGTGCGGCTGCGGAACGTGGCCCTGCCGGGTGCCCAGTCGGACGACCTGGACCGCCAGGTCGCGCTGGTGCTGGAGGATCCGGCCCGGGTTCCCGACGTGTGCGTGATCATGATCGGGGCGAACGACGTCACCCACCGGATGCCCCCGACCCGGTCCGTCCGTCACCTCTCGGCGGCCGTACGGCGCCTGCGGACCGCCGGGGCCGAGGTGGTGGTCGGCACCTGTCCCGACCTCGGCACGATCGAGCTCGTACAGCAGCCGTTGCGCTGGCTCGCCCGCCGGGCCTCGCGGCAACTGGCGGCCGCCCAGACGATCGGAACGGTCGAACAGGGCGGCCGCACCGTGTCGCTGGGGGACCTGCTCGGCCCCGAGTTCGAACAGAACCCCCGGGAGCTGTTCGGCCCCGACAACTACCACCCGTCCGCCGAGGGCTACGCGACCGCGGCGATGGCCCTCCTGCCGACGGTCTGCGCGGCGCTGGGCCTGTGGCCGGCGGACGAGGAGCGGCCGGACGTCAGCCGCCGCGAGGGTTTCCTGCCGGTGGCCCGCGCGGCCGCGGAGGCGGCGTCCGAGCCCGGCACCGAGGTGACGGCGGCGATGCCGACGGGGCCGCGTGGACCCTGGGCCCTGCTCAAGCGGCGGCGTCGGCGGCGGGTGCCGGTGTCGGACCCGGCGCCGGACGCCACGGCGGAGGCGTAGCCGGGCGCCCAGTGGGCCGGGGCCGGCGCGGTGGTCGGGCGACTGCGGGTGCGTGGGGGCTGATCGCGCGGTTCCCCGCGCCCCTGAAGGACCAGGCCCCCACGCCCCTGAAAGGCCAGGCCCCCTGCCGGCCTGAAAGCGTCAGGCCCGGTCGGCCGGAAAGCAAGGGGCGCAGCCCCTGCCTTTCAGGGGCGCGGGGAACTGCGCGAGAAGCCCTACCGGACCCGCGCCCGCCGACGAACCCGGGGCCCCGAGCCATGAGGCGCCCCCGCCAAAAAGCAAGCGCTTAGAAAAGTGCGGTCGGAGTCACACTCGACTACCCGTGACCCCGCCCATACGTACGGGTAACTTCCCCCACAGCCCTGCTTTCCGTCGCATGCCAATGGAGCCGTGATGCCCGAAGCCGTGATCGTCTCAGCCGCCCGCTCCCCCATCGGCCGTGCTTTCAAGGGCTCGCTGAAGGATCTGCGCCCGGACGACCTGACCGCCACGATCGTCGCCGCCGCCCTCGCGAAGGTCCCGGAGCTGGACCCGAGGGACATCGACGACCTGATGCTCGGCTGCGGCCTCCCCGGCGGCGAGCAGGGCCACAACCTGGGCCGTATCGTCGCCGTGCAGCTGGGCATGGACCACCTGCCGGGCTGCACGGTCACCCGTTACTGTTCCTCCTCGCTCCAGACGTCCCGTATGGCCCTGCACGCGATCAAGGCCGGCGAGGGCGACGTCTTCATCTCCGCGGGCGTGGAGGTCGTCAGCAGCACCGCGCGCGGTACGAGCGACATCCCCACGGCCCGCAACCCCCTCTTCGGCGAGGCCGAGGCCCGCACGGAGGCCGTCTCCAAGTCGGTCGGCGCGTCCTGGCACGACCCGCGCGAGGACGGCCTGCTCCCCGACCCGTACATCGCGATGGGGCAGACCGCCGAGAACCTGGCCCGCCAGTGGGGCGTGACCCGCGAGGACATGGACGAGTTCGGCGTCCGCTCGCAGAACCTCGCCGAGGAGGCCATCGGCAAGGGCTTCTGGGAGCGCGAGATCACCCCGGTGACGCTGCCCGACGGCACGGTCGTGAGCAAGGACGACGGCCCGCGCGCGGGTGTCACCCTGGAGGCCGTGCAGGGCCTCAAGCCGGTCTTCCGCGAGGACGGCCTGGTCACCGCCGGCAACTGCTGCCCGCTGAACGACGGCGCCGCCGCGCTGGTCATCATGTCCGACACCAAGGCGCGGGACCTCGGACTCACCCCGCTCGCCCGGATCGTCTCCACCGGCGTCTCCGGCCTCTCCCCCGAGATCATGGGCTACGGCCCGGTGGAGGCGTCGAAGCAGGCCCTGTCCCGTGCGGGTCTCACCGTCGGCGACATCGACCTGTTCGAGATCAACGAGGCCTTCGCCGCCCAGGTGATCCCCTCCTACCGCGACCTGGACATCCCCCTGGACAAGCTGAACGTGAACGGCGGCGCCATCGCCGTCGGCCACCCCTTCGGCATGACCGGCGCCCGCATCACCGGCACGCTCATCAACTCCCTCCAGTTCCACGACAAGCAGTTCGGCCTGGAGACGATGTGCGTCGGCGGCGGTCAGGGCATGGCGATGGTCATCGAGCGCCTCAGCTGAGACCGGCCCACCGCCCGCACGCGGAGCCGTGACTGTTCGAACGCGCACCGCGATGTCATGGCCCGGAGTCCCGATTTCCCAAGGGCTCCGGGCCGTTTTGTGATCCAATCTCCCCCAGGATGTGACCTATCTCCCTTCGGGGAGGGATTTACGCAGGTCAGAGTCGTTTCACCACCAAACATCGAGCCCAGATTCCTGCCCGATTCGTGACGTTACGCACTGACAGCTGGTTAGTCCGCCCTTCAAGCTGATGTAGGAAGTCGGGGGTCGACTTTGAACCGGGAGTACGTCAGTGAGCGCTATGCCGATCGCCTTGCTGCTCACCACGGCCGCCACCGCGGCCGTGGGCGTCGCCGTCCTGCGCACCCTCACGGGGTTGCGCCGACAGGTCGCCGCCCTGCGCACCGAGCTGGCCGAGAGCCGGGCCGCCGGGGTGCGCGCGCCGGTGCCGGCCGCCCGGTCGGCCGGCGACACGGAGGAGATACGCGCCGCCGTCGCCGAGGCACTCGCCGAGGAGCGGGAGCGTGAGCTGGCCGAGGCGAGGGCTTTCTGGGCCGCCCAGGAGTCCCGTGACGTCTCCGACGCGCCCTCCCTGCTGGGACTGCCCGACAGCGACCTGTTCATGCCCCGGCAGTCCGACTTCGCGGGTCTGGAGCACCTGGAGCCGGTGATCGAGCCGAGCCTGGAGGGCGACGAGTACGCCCCGGACTCGGCGGAGCTGGCCGCGGCCCGCCGCCGGCACCCCTCGCACCCCGACTTCGTGCCGGTGCAGTCACCCGTCACCAACGACCACGAGCGCACGGTCGCCTGCCTGGAGGACCTCGCCGCCTCCCGCACCGAGCTGGCCGACGTCCGTCCCGGTCCCCTCGGCACCCTCGACGTCTATGTCTTCGCCGACGGCACCACGCTCTGCATGACCCCCGGCCACCGCGAGACCGCCGAACGCCTGGCCACGGCCCTCCAGAGCGGTGCCACCCCGGTCCTCCTGGGCGGCTCGGGCATCTCGGGCGCGTACACCCTCACGTTCGAGTGCGGCGACGACATGGTCTACATCCTGGCGGACCGGGTCATCGCGTCGCTGTAGAGGGCGCCGCGGCCGCGCCTCACACCCCGGCGCGCCGCTGAGCCTCCTCCACCAGCGCCACGGCCTCCGCCACCGCGTTCTCGTCGCCGAGCACCAGCGCGAGATCGTTCCCGGCGACCATGACCTGATCGGCCGCCGCGAACATCCCCACGTCGGGCATCTGGCGGGCGTCCGTGCCCGGCGCCTCCAGCCGCTGGGCCCGCAGCGCCATCTCCCGGGCCAGCGCCAGCGCCTCCGCGGCGGCTCCCCGCTGCAGCCGGCTCTGCGGTGCGGCCCGCAACCGGTCGGCGAAATGGTCCACGGCACGGGTCAACGGCGTCGTATCAAGCACGCCGCGAGAGTACGCGCCCTCGCCGGACTGTTGCCAACAGGCCGCCACTCAGGCAACGTGACCTGAAGGACCGGCTTACATTCCCTTTCGTCCGGAGGCGCCGATGTCCCAAGTCTTCTCCGAGGAGACCCATCGCAACCTGCTCGCCCGCATCCCCCATTGCACCGGTCGTGAAGTCTCCGACTGGCTCCGCAAAGTCGACGAAGGCCCCGCTCTCCCCAATTTCGAGGAGAAGGTCAGCTGGCTCCGGCACGAGTACGACCTCGCGTACGGACACGCCAAAGCGATCGTTCACGAGTACGACCTGAGGAGGGCCGCGCGGAAGTTCCGTTGAAGCCGCCGAGAACCTGTGAAGGGCCCCCGAACCGGCTGGTTCGGGGGCCCTTCGACGCACGCGCGGGGGGCGGATCAGTCCCGGCCCCAGAGCGTCACTCCTAGTCGTCGCCGCTGAAGATGGCGACCAGGCGGAGCATCTCGACGTAGATCCACACGAGGGTCATGGTCAGGCCGAACGCGGCCAGCCAGGCCTCCTCGCGCGGGGCGCCGTAGGCGATGCCGTCCTCGATCTGCTTGAAGTCGAGGGTGAGGAAGAAGGCGCCGAGCAGGATCGCGAGGATGCCGACGATCGCGCCGAGCGGGCCCATGCTGCGCAGTCCGCCGTCCGGGGCGACCCCGAAGACGACGAGCAGCAGGTTGACCGCCATGACCAGGATGAAGGCGATCGCGATGGTCATACCGATGCGGGCGTACCGCGCGGTGACCCGGATCCAGCCCGCCTTGTAGACCAGGAGGGTGGCACCGGAGACGGCCATGGTGCCGAGCACCGCCTGGAAGGGCGCGCCGCTCCACCGCGAGTTGAACATCTCGCTGAGCACGCCGAGGAAGACACCCTCGAAGGCCGCGTACGTCAGGATTAGCGCGGGCGAGGCCTTGCGCTTGAAGGACTGCACCATCGCCAGGACGAAGGCGATGAGCGCGGCGCCGATGGCCAGGCCGTAGCTCGTGGGCGACACCGGCAGGAGGGCCCAGGCGAGGGCCGCGCCGACGACGACCGTGCCGAGCGTCATGGCCGAGCGCATGACCACGTCGTCCATGGTCATGGCGCCCGTGCGGGCCGGAGCCTGCGGCGGGACGCCGTGCTGCACGTCCTGCTGGGCGTACGGGTTGGTCGCGTACGGGTTGCCGCCCTGCTGGGCGTAGGGGTTGCCCTGGGTGCCGACAGCTGCTCCCCCGGCCTGCGGCGCGGTGTTGAAGCCCGCGTGGCCGTTGTCGCGGCTGAACCCCCGTCGCGAGAAGACCGGGTTGCTGCTCCTCATTTCACTCCTCCATGGCCACCCTGCGTGGCCTTGGCTCAAGAGTAATAGGTAGGCAAAGGATTGACTCTACTGCTTGGGGAGGATCTTTCCCTGCCCTTGTCATCGAACACGCTACGCGTCCAGGTGATTCCCCGGCCCGCCCGCCCTCACCCATGACCAAGCCGGTACGGGCCCGCAACCGTCCGGAGATCAACCACGGCCGCGCCCACACCGTCACGCGCCTCCCGGGCGCGGCTCACCCGAGGGCGACCTGTGAGAATGTGAGCGAAAATGTGCGATTTTGGTCGGAGGTGCCCGGAACCGGACTTGAACCGGTACGCCCGCGAGGGGCAGCGAGGTTTAAGCTCGCCGTGTCTGCATTCCACCATCCGGGCAGGCCATGGGCTCCGCGCTCAGCTTCCGAGCCTATCGGGAGGCTTCCCCCGAACAGTCGACCGGCGGACCGATGTTGTCTTATTTTATTGACGTCTGAGGGTGCATCAGCCCACGGAACACGCCATCCGCACTTGCCAGTAGCCTTCCGGACGGCCCGACCGGGCGTATGCGGAATGACGGAATTTCACCGCCCGAACGAGCGCCCCACCGAGGACACGCGCGGTGACGCGACGACTCTGGTCGGTCATGACGGTCCGCGAACGGGATCTGACGGCCCCTCGAATCGGACACGAACCCCCAGCGGGCTTGGCCACAACGGCCCGGCGGCCCGGTCACAGCGACCCGGCGCGCGCCGGTGGTCA
The DNA here is from genome assembly GCF_000383595.1 of Streptomyces bottropensis ATCC 25435. Lineage (NCBI taxonomy): Bacteria > Bacillati > Actinomycetota > Actinomycetes > Kitasatosporales > Streptomycetaceae > Streptomyces > Streptomyces bottropensis. The sequence goes on from NZ_KB911581.1 coordinate 8,043,909, forward strand.
CGGCCGACGGCCCGCTCCCCGGTCGGACCCGGCCGTCATCCCCAGGTATGACGCGCCGCCCGCCCGTCCGTCAGAAGTCTGCCCCCGGAACAAGGACAGCGGCTGACTACACGGCGCCGTCGCGTCGGGACGATGGAGGCATCACGAAGCGAACGGCTTCCGGCATGCCGCGCGGCACGATCCGGCGCGCGCCGGCCGTCTCTCCGCCTCCTCGACCGTCGTCGCCCCGCAAGGAGTTCCCACCCGTGACCACCACTCCCCTCGCCGACCGGGCCACCGTCGTGGCCGCCCGCGCCACGGAACTGTCGAAGGTCTACGGACAGGGCGAGACCCGGGTGGTCGCGCTGGACCAGGTCTCCATCGACTTCCGGCAGGCCCAGTTCACCGCGATCATGGGCCCTTCGGGCTCCGGCAAGTCCACGCTGATGCACTGCGTGGCGGGCCTGGACACCTTCTCGGCCGGGTCCGTCCGCATCGGCGACACCGAGCTGGGTTCGCTGAAGGACAAGCAGCTCACCAAGTTGCGCCGGGACAAGATCGGCTTCATCTTCCAGGCGTACAACCTGCTGCCGACGCTGACGGCGATGGAGAACATCACCCTTCCGATGGACATCGCGGGCCGCAAGCCGGACAAGCAGTGGCTGGACACCGTGATCCGGATGGTGGGCCTCGCCGACCGGCTGAGCCACCGGCCCGCCCAGCTCTCCGGCGGCCAGCAGCAGCGCGTGGCCGTCGCCCGGGCGCTCGCCTCCCGCCCGGACATCATCTTCGGCGACGAGCCGACCGGAAACCTCGACTCGCGGTCGGGTGCCGAGGTGCTGGGCTTCCTGCGCAACTCCGTACGGCAGTTGGGGCAGACCGTGGTGATGGTGACGCACGACCCGGTGGCCGCGGCGTACGCGGACCGGGTCGTCTTCCTCGCCGACGGACGCCTCGTGGACGAGATCCACGAGCCGACGGCCGACTCCGTCCTGGACCGCATGAAGAAGTTCGACAGCAAGGGCCGTACGAGCTAGGGGAGTTCGGAGAGTCCGCCCGGCGGACAGCGCTCGACCACCCACCGTCCTCACCCCTTTGACCCCTGACAGGGAATCCACTCATGTTCCGTACCGCCCTGCGCAACGTGCTCTCGCACAAGGCCAGGCTTCTCATGACCGTGCTCGCGGTGATGCTCGGCGTCGCCTTCGTGTCGGGCACGCTGGTCTTCACGAACACCATCTCGGACGCGCTGCAGAAGAGTTCGGCCAAGGGCTTCGACCACGTGGACGTCGCGGTCCAGTCGGGGTACCGGCCGGACGAGGGCGACACCGTCGCCGAGCAGCCGAAGCTGACGCCCGAGCTGCTGAAGAAGGTCGAGGGGGTGCCCGGCGCCGAGTCGGCCATCGGTGTGGTGAGCGGGTTCGCCGCCCTCGCCGACAAGGACGGCAAGCTGATCGGCGGCGGCTTCCAGTCGCAGGGCGGGAACTTCTGGGGCACGGACGACCCCCGCTATCCGATCGAGGACGGCGCCGCACCCAAGGGCGCGGACGAGGTCGCCATCGACGCGGAGACCGCGAAGCGGGCCGGTTACGAGGTGGGCGACACCATCCGGATGTCCGTCGACGGTCCGGTCCTCACCCCCACCGTGGCCGGGATCTTCACGACCGACGACGGCAATGTGGCGGCCGGCGGCAGCCTCGCCCTGTTCGACACGGCGACCGCGCAGAAGCTGTTCCACGTCGAGGGCGAGTACGACGAGATCACCGTGACCGCGGCGGACGGCACCAGCCAGACCCAGCTGCGCAAGGCCGTCGACCAGGTGCTCCCCGAGGACACCGCGTCCACCATCACCGGCCGGCAGCTCGCCGACCAGCAGGCCACGCAGATCGCCGCCCAGATGAGCGGCATGAAGAACGCGCTGCTGGTCTTCGCCGGGATCGCCCTGTTCGTGGGCACGTTCATCATCGCCAACACCTTCACGATGCTCGTCGCCCAGCGCACCAAGGAGCTGGCGCTGCTGCGCGCGGTCGGCGCCTCCCGCCGCCAGGTGACGCGGTCCGTGCTGATCGAGGCGTTCGTGGTGGGCACGGTCGCCGCGGTCACCGGTCTCGCCGCCGGTGTCGGCATCGGCGCCGGGATGCGGGCCCTGATCAGCACCCTCGGCGAGACGGTCCCGGACGGCCCGCTGGTGGTCTCCCCCGGCACCGTCGTCACCGCCCTGCTGGTCGGCGTACTGATCACCATGGTGGCCGCCTGGCTGCCGGGCCGCCGCGCCGCGAGGATCCCGCCGGTCGCCGCCATGAGCAGCGTCCACGCGAAGGCGACGGCCAAGTCGCTCGTCGTGCGGAACACGCTGGGCGCGCTGCTGGCGGGCGCGGGCGTGGCCACCGTCCTGTACGCCACCACGATGGACGGCTCGGACGGCCAGGCGCCGATGGGCATCGGCGCGGTCCTCCTGATCATCGGTGTCTTCGTCCTCACGCCCCTCCTCTCCCGCCCGCTGATCGCCGCCGCGGCACCCCTCATGCGGGTCTTCGGGATCTCCGGCAAGCTCGCCCGGCAGAACTCCGTGCGCAATCCGCGCCGCACCGCCGCGACCGCCTCGGCGCTGATGATCGGCCTGACGCTGATCACCGGTATGACGGTGATGGCGGGCAGCCTGCAGCAGGCCATCGCCAGGATGGCCGCCGACGCGATCAAGGCGGACTACGTCGTCTCGATGACCAGCGGCAGCTACCTCTCCCCGGACGTGGAGAAGAAGCTGTCCGCCACCGAGGGCGTCACCGCCGTCTCCCCGCTGCGCAACGCCGAGTCCCGCATCGGGGACGAGACCGAGTACCTCACGGGCGTGAACGGCGCGGCCATCGGCAAGGTCACCGACCTGCCCGTCGACGAAGGGACGTTCAGGGTCGGCGGCTCGGACGTCGTCGTCGACGCGGACACCGCCGCCCGACGCGGCTGGAAGGCCGGCTCGGAGTTCACCGCCGGCTTCGAGGGCGGCGAGAAGCAGAAGCTGAAGGTCGCCGGGGTCTACGAGAGCAACGAAGTGATCCGGGGCATCCTCCTGGACAACGCCACGCTCTCCGGACGGCTGCCGGCCTCCGCCGACCCGGCCGACATGATGGTCATGGTCAAGACCTCGGCGGGCGCCTCCGACGCCACCAAGGACCGGCTGGAGAAGGCCCTCGGCGAGAACCCGGCGATCAAGGTCCAGAGCGGCCAGGACCTCTCCGACGACATCGCGCAGATGTTCACGCTGATGCTGAACATGCTCTACGGCCTGCTGGCCATGGCCGTGATCGTCGCCGTCCTCGGTGTCATCAACACCCTGGCCATGTCGGTCTTCGAGCGTTCGCAGGAGATCGGCATGCTCCGCGCGATCGGTCTCGACCGGCGGGGCATCAAGCGGATGGTCCGTCTGGAGTCGCTCGTCATCTCCCTCTTCGGCGGTGTCCTCGGCATCGGCCTCGGCGTCTTCTTCGGCTGGGCCGCCGGCGAACTCCTCGCCAGCAGGATGCCGACGTACGAACTGGTCCTCCCCTGGGCCCGGATGGCGATCTTCCTCCTGCTCGCCGCCACGGTCGGCATCCTGGCCGCGCTGTGGCCGGCCCGCCGCGCGGCGAAGCTCAACATGCTCTCGGCGATCAAGGCCGAGTAGCCGCCCGGGAGAAGTGGTGCCGACGTGCGGGGCCCCCGTTCCGGTGTGGAACGGGGGCCCTGCGCGCACCCCTGGACGGCCGTTCACGCCTCCGTACGGATCGTCAGGCGCCCCAGGTCCGGGCCCTGAGCGGGAGCCCCGACGCACCCCCTTCCGGGGGCCGTACGGCCAGTACCTGGTTGACGCCGAGGCGGTTGCGTTCGAAGCCGAGGGCGCAGGCGGCCATGTAGAGGCGCCAGACGCGGGCGCGGCCGGGACCGGCGAGGGCCACCGCCCGGGCCCACCCCGCTTCGAGGCGGCCGACCCACGCGCGCAGGGTGAGGGCGTAGTGCTCGCGCAGGGACTCCACGTCCCGGACCTCGAACCCGGCGCGTTCGAGCAGGGTGACGGTGGTGCCGAGGGGGGCGAGTTCGCCGTCGGGGAAGACGTACGCGTCGATGAAGCCGTCGAGGGAGTACGTGTTCTCGTCGGGCTGCGGGCGCCGTGAGATCTGGTGGTTGAGGAGCCGTCCGCCGGGGGCGAGCAGCCGGTACAGGTTCCCGGCGTACTCCAGGTACTTTTCGGCGCCGACGTGTTCGGCCATGCCGATGGAGGAGATCGCGTCGTAGGGCCCGTCGCCGACGTCCCGGTAGTCCTGGACGCGGATCTCGACGCGGTCGGTCAGGCCCGCGTCGGCCACGCGCTTACGGGCGTACGTCGCCTGTTCCTGCGAGAGGGTGACGCCGACGACGTGCGCGCCGTACTCGCGGGCCGCGTGCAGGGCCATGGAGCCCCAGCCGCAGCCGACGTCGAGGAGCCGCGTCCCCGGGGCCGGAGCGAGTTTGCGGCAGACGAGATCGAGCTTGTCGTGCTGGGCGGCTTCGAGGGTGGTGGTGTCGTCGGGGGCCGCCCAGTAGGCGCAGGAGTACACCATCGACGGGCCGAGGACGATCTCGTAGAAGTCGTTGCCCACGTCGTAGTGGTGGCTGACGGCCCGTCTGTCGGTGCGTCTGGTGTGCCGGTGGCGGGCGCGGACCTCCTCGCCGGGGGGTTCGGGCGGCAGCAGGACGGCCGGGCCGGCCAGCCTCAGCAGGTCCTTGACGGCCGCGCGGGACTCCGGGTCGCGCAGGGTACGGGTCAGGCTCCGGGTGCCCTCGTCCCGCTCCCAGACGTGCTCGGCCACGAGGTCCAGCAGGGCGTAGAAGTCCCCTTCGACGCCGAGGTCGCCGGCGACCCAGGCGCGGGCCAGGCCCAGTTCGCCCGGCTTCCACAGCATCCGGCGCAGGGCCCGGCGGTTGCGTACCACCAGGGTGGGGGCGTCCGGTGGGCCCGCCGTCGATCCGTCCCAGGCCCGCAGCCGGACCGGGAGCGGTTCTCCCGCCAGCTGCTCGAACAGGTTCCTCAGCCGCGACGCGGCGTCCCGCATGGCGCACACCTCCGTGACAAGAGATCCCGGAATGTCCAATGCCACGGTAATCACCTGCGGGGCTGTGCCGTATTCCCGCCGGAGGTGTGTTCTTCGGTTGCGGGTGGGTCACGGCCCTTCGGGACCGAAAGACACGGCCCTTCGGGCCCGAAAGGCTCGGGGCGCAGCCCCTGCTTCTCAGGGGCGCGGGGAACTGCGCGAGAAGCCCCCACCGGACCCGCGCCCGCAGACCGACCGCACCCCCCCGCGAACTCCCCCGCGAAACGCCGAAGGCCTCCCGCACCACGGATGGCGGGAGGCCCTTCGAGCAAGGAACAGCGCGGTGACCGGAAGGGTCAGGAGGCCTTGGCCTTCTCCTCGGTCTTGGCCGGGGCCGCGGCGACCGGCGCCGGCTTGGCCGCCTCGTAGAACTCCTCGCGAGGAGTCTCGATGGCGCCCAGGGAGACGACCTCACGCTTGAGGAACATCGCGAGGGTCCAGTCCGCGAAGACCCGGATCTTCCGGTTCCACGTCGGCATGGCGAGACCGTGGTAGCCACGGTGCATGTACCACGCGAGACGGCCCTTGAGCTTGATCTTCATCTTGCCCATGACGATCATCGCGACACCCTTGTGGAGGCCGAGGCCCGCCACCGCACCCTTGTTGGAGTGCGCGTACTCCTTCTGCGGGAAGCCCCGCATGCCGGAGACCACGTTGTCGCCGAGGACCTTCGCCTGACGCAGCGCGTGCTGCGCGTTCGGCGGGCACCAGGCGTTCTCGACGCCGGCCTTGCGGGCGGCGACGTCGGGCACCTGGGCGTTGTCGCCCGCGGCCCAGATGTAGTCGGTGCCGGTGACCTGGAGGGTCGGCTGGGCGTCCACGTGGCCGCGGGGGCCGAGGGGGAGGCCGTAGCGCGAGAGGACCGGGTTCGGCTTGACGCCGGCGGTCCAGACGATCGTGTTGGAGTCGACCTCCAGGCCGTTCTTCAGCACGACGTGGCCGTCGACGCAGGAGTCCATGGAGGTGTTGAGGTAGACCTCGACCCCACGGCCCTCCAGGTGCTCCTTGCCGTACAGACCGAGCTTGGGGCCGACCTCGGGGAGGATCTTGTCGGCGGCGTCGACGAGCACGAAGCGCATGTCCTCGCGGGACACGCTCTTGTAGTACTTCGCGGCGTCGCGGGCCATGTCCTCGACCTCGCCGATGGTCTCGGCACCGGCGAACCCGCCGCCCACGAAGACGAAGGTCAACGCCTTGCGGCGGACGTCCTCGTCGGTCGTGGAGTCGGCCTTGTCCAGCTGCTCCAGCACGTGGTTGCGCAGGCCGATGGCCTCCTCGATGCCCTTCATGCCGATGCCCTGCTCGGCGAGGCCGGGGATCGGGAAGGTCCGGGAGACCGCGCCGAGCGCGATCACCAGGTAGTCGAAGGGCAGCTCGTACGCCTCGCCGACCAGCGGGGCGATCGAGGCGACCTTGCGGTCCTGGTCGATGGTGGTGACCCGACCGGTGAGGACCTCCGCCTTCGGCAGCACGCGTCGCAGCGGGACGACGACGTGCCGGGGGGAGATGCTGCCGGCGGCGGCTTCGGGGAGGAAGGGCTGGTAGGTCATGTACGACCGGGGGTCGACGACCGTGACGGTCGCCTCGCCGTAGCGCATCTTCTTGAGGATGCGCCGAGCTGCGTACAGGCCTACGTACCCACCGCCTACTACGAGGATCCTGGGACGCTCCGTGGTGCTCATGCCATCGAGTATGTACCCGCCATCCGGGGGTCGCTCGTGCGCCCCTTCACAAGCTTCCTCGCACCCTCTGCTACACTGCGCGACCCCTTTGGCCCGAACCATGGCCCGCCAGGGGTACCGGCCGGGGGGTTTGCCCGTTGTCAATGCCGCGTGAACTGCCGTTCCGGCTCCCCGGAGGCCCTGGACCACGCCTCGGTTCCACACGGACGAGACCCCTGCGAAACCCCTGCGGGAACACCCTGTTGACCCCTCGGAGCCCTTGAAGGCTCTGCCCAGCCTCAAAACATCCCTCAACAGGGGCGATTCTCTTGTGAAGAACTTCACGAAGTTTCTCGGCGCCTGCTCGACGAGGGGCGCCGGGGCACCCCTCGGACGCGCTCATACGTTATCCGAACAGCTCAAGCGAGGCTACCGGCGAGTAGTAAAGCCGTGCCGGCCTACGCCACGGACCAGGCGATTCCGTCCAGAATGTCGTGTTCGCTCACCACGACCTCCGGCGCGCCGATCCGCTCCATGATCGAGAGGAGGACCAGGGCCCCCGCGGCGATCACGTCCACCCGCCCGGGATGCATCGAGGGCACCGCCGCCCGCTCGGCGTGCGTCGACCGCAGCAGCCACTCGGTGATCTCGCGGACGCGGTCGTGGGAGACCCGGGAGTGGTGGATGGCCACCGAGTCGTACGCGGGCAGGTCCTGGGCGATCGCGGAGATCGTGGTCACCGAACCGGCGAGCCCCACGAGGGTGTGCGCCTCCCGCAGGGGGACGTCCCGCTCGGCGAGGTCGAGGGCCGCCTCGATGTCGGCGCGGATCGCGGCGATCTCCTCCGGCCCGGGAGGATCGACGACGGCGCCGTCCCGGACGAGGTGCCGCTCGGTCAGCCGTACACAGCCGATGTCCACGGAACGGGCGCCGCGCACCCGCCCGTCCCCGACGACGAACTCGGTGGAGCCGCCGCCGATGTCCACCACCAGGTACGGCCGGGCCAGGTCGGTCAGCCCCGTCAGCTCCTTGGTCGCGCCGGTGAAGGAGAACTCGGCCTCCCGGTCACCGGAGATCACCTCGGGCTCGACGCCGAGGATGTCGAACACCCCCCGCACGAACTCGTCCCGGTTCTCCGCGTCCCGGGAGGCGGAGGTGGCCACGAAGCGGACGCGCTCGGCGCCCAGTTCCTTGATGACCGCCGCGTACTCCCGGCAGGCCCCGAAGGTCCGCTCCAGCGCCTCGGGCGCCAGCCGGCCGGTGCGGTCCACGCCCTGGCCGAGCCGGACGATGGTCATCCGCCGGTCCAGCTCCACCAGTTCACCGGTGGCCGGGTCGCAGTCCGCGACGAGGAGGCGGATGGAGTTCGTGCCGCAGTCGACGGCGGCGACCCGGGTCACTGGTCGTCCCCCTCGGAGGTCGCCGGCGCGGGCACCACGCACGGGCCCTTCGCCCACCACTGAGGCAGCATCGCGATCGCCTCGTCGCCCAGCGGGTTGACGCCGGGGCCGGCGGCCAGCGAGTGCCCCACGAGGACGTGCAGGCACTTCACCCGGTCCGGCATGCCGCCGGCGCTCGGGAAGCCCTCCAGGACCTCGATCTCGTCACGCCGGGCGATGTAGTCCTCGTGCGCGGCCCGGTAGGCGGCGGCCAGTTCGGGGTCCGTGGCCAGCCGCTGCGTCATCTCCTTCATCACGCCGTTGGCCTCCAGCGTGCCGATCGCGGAGGCCGCGCGCGGGCACGTCAGGTAGTACGTCGTGGGGAAGGGCGTGCCGTCCGGCAGGCGCGGGGCCGTCTCGACGACGTCCGGCTGCCCGCAGGGACAGCGGTGCGCGATCGCGCGGAGGCCGCGCGGGGGGCGCCCGAGCTGCTGCTGGAAGGCCTCGACGTCGGCGTCGGTCGGCTCGGTGCGCGGGGTGGTCGGCGGAGGGGTCTGCATATCCTGCTACTCAAGTCCTCGGTGTGGCTCATCGGTTCACGGTCACGAAGGTGGCCGCTCGGCTGTCGGCGGCGTCGGCCTTGTCGACCCCGTCCCAGACATTGGTGTACCAGGGGCGGTCGGCCGCCCCCTGTGTCGTACGGGACTGCTTCGCCGCGTCCGGGTCGATCATGGTGTAGCCGGTCTCGCCCGGCATCACGTAGTGCAGCCGCTCCCGGATGCGCTGCTCGGCGTACGCGTCGTCCTGCCAGCGCGCCTTGAGGTCGCGCAGCTCCTCGACCCGCTCGCGCGCCTCCTGGCGCTGCCGCTGCGTGTCGGCGATCTCGGCGCGCTGGGAGACGTACTGCCTTATGGGATAGGCGAGCGCCACGATCATCGAGCAGAGGACGAGGGCGAGCAGCGCGGCCCGGCCGGTCAGCCGGGAGCGACGGGCCTGGCGTTTGGTCTGCGAGCGGTAGACCCGGGCGGCCGTCTGCTCGCCGAGCACCTTCAGCCGGGTCGCGGTGGAGAAACGGTCCCGGTCCCGGTCCTTCACGGCCATGTCCCGCGCCCCTTCTTCCGCCTTCTCCCACGCGCACGCGCGTACGTCCCCGCACACGGTACGGGACCGGTACGGGGACGTACGTACGACTGGCGCGGGCTTGACCCTCAACGGGTCAGCCGGCGGCTCAGCCCTTGAAGCGCGGGAAGGCGCTGCGGCCGGCGTAGACCGCGGCGTCGTCGAGGATCTCCTCGATGCGCAGCAGCTGGTTGTACTTGGCGACGCGGTCCGAGCGGGCCGGGGCGCCGGTCTTGATCTGTCCGCAGTTCACGGCGACGGCGAGGTCGGCGATGGTGACGTCCTCGGTCTCGCCGGAGCGGTGGGACATCATGCACTTGAAGCCGTTGCGCTGGGCCATCTCGACGGCGTCCAGGGTCTCGGTCAGCGAGCCGATCTGGTTGACCTTGACGAGCAGGGCGTTGGCCGAGCCCTCCTCGATGCCGCGGGCGAGGCGCTCGGGGTTGGTGACGAAGAGATCGTCGCCGACGATCTGGACCTTGTCGCCCAGCTTCTCGGTGATGGTGTTCCAGCCGGCCCAGTCGTCCTCGAACAGCGGGTCCTCGATGGAGACGAGCGGGTACGACGCGACGAGGTCGGCGTAGTACTCCGTCATCTCGGCGGCGGAGCGCTCCTTGCCCTCGAAGGTGTAGACGCCGTCCTTGTAGAACTCGGAGGCGGCGACGTCCAGGGCGAGGGCGATCTGCTCGCCGGGGGTGTAGCCGGCCTCCTTGATGGCCTCCAGGATGAGGTCCAGGGCGGCGCGGTTGGACTCCAGGTTCGGGGCGAAGCCGCCCTCGTCGCCGAGGCCGGTGGACAGGCCCTTGGTCTTCAGCACCTTCTTGAGGGTGTGGTAGACCTCGGCGCCCCAGCGCAGGGCCTCGGAGAAGGACTCCGCGCCGATGGGGGCGATCATGAACTCCTGGATGTCCACGTTGGAGTCGGCGTGCGAGCCGCCGTTCAGGATGTTCATCATCGGAACGGGCAGCAGGTGCGCGTTCGGGCCGCCCAGGTAGCGGAAGAGGGGCAGGTCGCTGGCCTCGGAGGCGGCGTGGGCGACGGCGAGGGAGACGCCGAGGATGGCGTTGGCGCCGAGGGAGCCCTTGTTGTCGGTGGCGTCCAGGTCGAACATCGCCTGGTCGATCAGGCGCTGCTCGGTGGCGTCGTAGCCGACGAGCTCCGGGCCGATCTGCTCGATCACGGCGAGGACGGCCTTCTCGACGCCCTTGCCGAGGTAGCGGTTGGGGTCGCCGTCACGCAGCTCGATGGCTTCGAAGGCGCCGGTGGAGGCGCCGGACGGAACGGCGGCACGACCCGTGCTGCCGTCGTCGAGGCCGACCTCGACCTCGACGGTGGGGTTGCCTCGCGAGTCGAGGATTTCCCGGGCTACGACGACGTCGATGGACGGCACGAGCATCTCCTTCATGGGATGTGACGCTGGTTGTGCGGGGCCGCTTGAGGCCTGGCGACTAGAGCCTAACCGTCCCCGGGCCGTCGGCAGCCGACCGACCGTCCCGTGGACAGACAGACCGTACCCATTGTTCCTGTTCGGAACAAAGGGGGGTGGTCGAGAAAGTGAACAGAAGGAGGAGGCGGGCACGAAAAAGCCCCGCCCCGGTACGCACGGGGGAATGCGCACCGGGGCGGGGAGCCCGTGGGGACGGGGGGACGGCCCTCACGAGGTCTTCACTATGGAGGACACGGATGTGAGCGGGCTGTGGTTCAGCCGGAGAGCGGCCTGCTTTCCGGCCCGGCTGAACCTGCCCCGCCTGCCCGGCCGTGGGGGCGGCCGTGGGGTCGGCAGGCGCGTGGCGGCCGTCGTGGTCGCCGTGGGTCAGCTCAGGTGGAGCTGCTGGCCCGGGTAGATGAAGTCGGCGTCGTCGATGATGTCCTTGTTCAGCTCGAAGAGCTTCTCCCAGCCACCCTTGACGTTCTCCTTCGCGGCGATGGCACTGAGGGTGTCACCGCTGACGACCTTGTACTCGCCGTCGCCCTTCTTGACCTTCTTGCCGGTCGGGGTCTTGACGGTGGCGCGCTCGGAGGAGCGGGAGGAGCGGGTGTCCTCGGTCTTCTTGGTGCTCTCCTGCGTGCTCTGCGAGGAGGAGCCGGAGGAGTTCGTGTTGCCGCTGGAGGCGGCGGCGCCGTCGTAGGAGGCGCCGGACAGGCCGGTGCCGCAGACCGGCCAGGCACCCTTGCCCTGGCCCGCGAGGACCTTCTCGGCGATCGCGATCTGCTGGGCCTTGCTCGCCTGGTCGGCGGTGGAGGCGTACTGCGTACCGCCGTAGCCGGCCCAGGTGGAGGCGGAGAACTGCAGACCGCCGTAGTAGCCGTTGCCGGTGTTGATGGACCAGTTCCCGCCGGACTCGCACTGGGCGACGGTGTCCCACTCGGAGGCGGTGGCGGCGGAGGCGCTGCCGGCGGCCATCAGCGGGGCGGCGACCGCGGCGGCGCCGGTGACACCGACGACGGCGATGGCGCGAGCAGACCGATGAATGGCAGTCGGACGACGGTGCTTGCCCTTGCTGGAAAACAGCATGGAGAGATCCCCTCACCGACGCCTGCGAGGTGAGCTGTCGGGTTCGGGCCGGTTGAGTTGCCCGGCCGCGCACGCTCGCCTCTCGGCTCACGTCGCGCGGCTTCACCCCCAGCCGGTTCCGGTCGTGCGCCCCCGAAGGGCCGCAACCGCCGGACCCGGCACTTACCTTGGGTCCCCCGCTCCTGCCTACGGCGCTTGACGCGACGACTGTTCCTCACGGCCGCTGGCAGGATTCGGCGTGCCGACCGCAAGAGCCCGCTGTGGCGAGCGGTCACGACCGTAAACAGGTGATTGCCTGAATTTCAAAGACGATCAGGGGGTCTGTGATTCATCTCCCACAATGATCAAAACGGGCATTCAGGGTCGAACCGTGACGCGAACTGCCGCTACTTTTCGCCCGTTTCGGCACCGACTTCGAGGGTCTGACCGGGAAGGATGAGGTCCGGGTCGGTTCCGACCGTGCGCTCGTTCTCGGAGTACAGCGTCCGCCACCCGCCGTTCAGGCCGAGCGAGTTCACGATGCCGGTCAGACTGTCGCCCACGCGGACGGTGTAGGCGCCCTCCGCGCCCTCGCTCGACGCGCCGCTGTCACGCGAGGCGTGGCGGCCGGAGGCGGTGCCGTCGGCCTGGTCCGCGCCCGAGCCGGTGTCCGCGCCCTCGTCGGCGCTGGCGCCGCGGTGCCGGCCGGTGCCGCCGTCGGCGTCGTCGCCGGCCGCGGAGCCGTCCGCCCGGCTGGAACCGTCCGTGTTCGTGCTGCCGGATTCCTTGGCGTCGGCGCCGGTGCCGCTGTCGCCGGAATCGGTGGAGTCCGCGGAGCCGGAGTCCGCGTCCGGTTCGGTGGTCGCCTTCGGGGAGCCGTCGAGGGCCTTCGCCGACGCGTCCGACGACTCGGTCGAGTCGGAGGAATCGGTCGAGTCGGTCGAATCCTTCGACCCGCCGGAGCGCGTGGAGTCGGTGTCGTCGGCCGACTCGGCCGAACCCTTGGACCCGGTCGAGTCGGAGGAATCCGACGAACCGGATGAACCGGATGCGCTGCCGGAGTCGGACGAGTCGCCCGCGACGCCCGTGTCCACGTCGGCGGGACCCGAGTCTCCGCCGAGGTCGTGCAGCAGTCCGCAGGTGGACCAGACGCCGACGCCCTGGTCCGCGAGGACCTTCTCGGCGACGGCTATCTGCTGCGAACGGCTGGCCTGGTCCGCGGTCGTCGCGTAGTCGAGGCCGCCGTACTTCTCCCAGTTCTCCTGGGTCAGCTGGAGGCCGCCGTAGCGCCCGTTCCCGGTGTCCGCGCTCCAGAAGCCACCGCTCTCGCACTCCGCCACCTGGTCCCAGGTGGTTCCGCTCGCCGCGCTCGCGCCGGTGGCGCCGAGGAGCGGGATCGCGATGGCCGACCCGGTGACTCCCGCCGCGACGAGGAGAGCCGGAGCCTGACGGGGGCGACGGTGACGACCGTTCCCGGAGAGCATGCGGTTGCCTTTCACACGACAGCGGTGGTCTGTGCGACGGGCGTGGCGCCCCCTTCGCACTGACGTGTGAACGTATCGGCAGTCGATCAGTTGTCACAAGTTAATGCAGCGCAGATCACGTGAAGATCACAGAGTTGAGGGAGCGTCAACTTCTGACTCGGAATGGGGTAGTGCTACGGCCCGTCGGGGTACAACTACGGGCCGCTCACGGCGCGATCACCCCGCACTCACGGCCGTTTTCGTGGCGTGAATTCCACCGGAAGCGTGCGCAATCCACGCATGATGAGACCTCCCCGCCACCTCAAATCGGCCGAATCCCCTGCGAGTCGCAGATCGGGGAGCCGGGTGAGGAGCGTCGCCAGCGCGGTCTGGCCTTCGAGCCGGGCGAGCGGCGCGCCGAGGCAGTAGTGGATGCCGTGGCCGTAGCCGAGGTGCTGGTTGTCACGGCGGGAGAGGTCCAGGGTGTCGGGGTCGTCGAAGCGGGCCGGGTCGCGGTCGGCCGCCGCGAGGACGACGAGGACGGGGTCGCCGACGGCGATGTCCTGCCCGCCGAGCGTGAGGGGCTCGGTCGCGAAGCGCCAGGTGGCGAGTTCGACGGGGCCGTCGTAGCGCAGGAGTTCCTCGACACCGGTTTCGAGCAGCCCGCTCTCCCCGGCGGCGAGGGAGGTCTGCAGGCGGGCCCGCTGCTCGGGGTGGGTGAGCAGGGCGTACGTGCCGTTCCCGATGAGGTTGACGGTGGTCTCGAACCCGGCGAACAGCAGGATGAACGCCATCGCCGCGGCCTCGTTCTCGCTGAGGTGCTCCCCGTGGTCGGAGGCGCGGATGAGCGCGGAGATGAGGTCCTCGCCCGGGGCGGGGTGCTCGGTGAGCGCTTCCCGCTTGCGGTGGATGAGGTCGGCGAGGTAGCCGCGCATCTTCTTCACCGACCGCGCGACGCCGCCCCGCGGACCACCGCCGTGCCGGATCATCATGCCCGCCCAGTCCCTGAAGTCGTCCTGGTCCTCCCGGGGGACGCCCAGCAGGTCGCAGATCGCGTAGATGGGGAGAGGGAAGGCGAACTCGTGGATGAGGTCGGCCTCGCCCTTCTCCGCGAACCCGTCGATCAGCCGGTCGGTCAACTCCTGGACCCGGGGGGCGAACTCGGCGACCCGCCGGGGCGTGAACGCCTTCGACACCAGACGGCGGAGCCTGGTGTGGTCCGGCGGATCGATGTTCAGCAGATGCGTCATCAGCTCGGCCTTGCGCTCACCGGGGATGCCCGTCTTGCCCTTGGCGTGCGCGGGCTCGGCGTGATGCGCCGGGTTCTTCGACAGGCGCCCGTCGGCGAGGGCCTGCTTGGCGTCGCCGTAGCGGGTGACCAGCCAGGCCTCCACGCCGCTGGGCAGGCACGTGCGGTGAACGGGGGCGTGCTCACGGAGCCAGGCGTACGCCGGGTAGGGGTCGGTGGCGAACTCCCAGGTGAAGAGGTCGGGCGCGCCGGTTCCCGTGGGCATGGCGGAGCTGGATGCGGGCTGGTTGGTCACCCGCCGACGGTATCCGGCCCGGCCGTCGCCTCCGGCCCGTGCGTACGGATGCCCGTCGGGTCAGCTCCCGTCGGCGCCCTCGTCGCCCTCCTCCTCGGACTCCTCCCGGCCGGCCGTCCTCCCCGGCCCCGCCGACAGCCCCTCCGCGACCCTGATCGCGTCCCGGTACGCGCGAGCCGCCGCCCGGAGGGCCGCCTCGGGGTCGACGCCCCGGGACTCGGCGTCGGCGGCGAGGGTGAGGAGCGCGTGACCGAGGTCGTCGCCGGGAGGTATCGGGACGTCGAGGCCGGCGGTGCGGGCGCGGGAGGAGAGCTTGGCGGCGAGGGCGAGACCGGGCTGGCCGAGGGGTACGCCGTCGGTGACCGACTCGCGCTGCTTCTCGACGGCCTTGGTGCGCAGCCAGTGCGCCTTGACCTCCTCCGGGGTCGTGGCCGTCGCGTCTGCGAAGACATGGGGGTGGCGGTGGATGAGCTTGGTGACGATGCCGGCGGCCACGTCGTCGATGGAGAAGGGGGTGTCGGGGTCGTCCTCGGCGATGCGGGCGTGGAAGACGACCTGGAGGAGGACGTCGCCCAGCTCCTCGCGGAGCTCGTCGCGCTCACCCTCCTCGATGGCCTCGACGAGTTCGTACGCCTCCTCGATGCCGTACTTGGCGAGGCCCTGGTGCGTCTGCCGGGAGGACCAGGGACACTCCGCCCGGATCCGGTCCATGACCTGGACGAGGTCGAGGAGACGGGCGCCGGGGAGGTCGTAGGAGGCGGGGAGCAGCTCCAGGAACGGCATGTGGACGGGGCCGGAGCCGGCGAGGCGGGCCAGGCCGTCGGTGAGGCGAGGTTCGCCCTCGGCGGTGGCCACCACGACCACCGTGCGGCCGCCGGCGCAGTCGTCCACCAGTTCCTCGGCCGTCGGGGCCGCCCGCTCCACCGTGATGCCGGCCTCGCGGAGATAGGGGAGCTGGGGGTGCGCTCCGTCCGCGCACAGGACGCGGTCCGCCCCGTGCAGTGCCTGCCAGGCCGGCCAGGAGAGCAGACCGGGCGCGACCCGGTGGCTGGTGGTGAGCAGGACGACCCGGCCGGGGCCGGGGGTGGAGGCCGCGGTCTCGGGGGCCGTGGCCTCGGGAGCCGTGCTCTCGGGGACCGTGATGGCGGAGGTGCCGTCGGGGCGGTGTGCGTTCACCCCCCGAACGTAACCCACGTCACGGACGGCCCCCGGAGTTGTCCACAGGCAGGCGGCCGGGGCGGCCGCGACGGACACGGCCCGGCCGCGCCGCCCGCAAGCTCACCCCTGCGCCTGCTCCGGCGTCGCCGCGCGGGTGACCTCCTTCAGCCACGGTGTCTTGGCGTCCACCAGGCCGACCCGGCCGGAAGCCGGGTCGACGCCCCAGCTGCCGTAGCGGGGGTTGAGGTCCACGTCGAGTTTCTTCGAGGCCGCGGAGAGGGCCTTCCAGAAGACGGCGCCGCCCTCCTGGGTGTTGAGGTCGGCGCCGAGGGAGGCGGCGAGTTTCTGGACCTCGACGTCGCTGCGGAGGCTTTCCTCCAGCTGTTCCGGGGCGACGCTGTAGCGCTGCAGGTAGGCCGCCTCCAGGGCCTCGGCGCCGCCGGCCTCCGCCTCCAGGTCGGTCCGGTACTTCTGGACCTCCTTGCGGGTGACGATCACACCGGCGTCCTTGAGGGCCTGGTCGAGGACCTTCTCCAGGACCATGCCGTTCAGGGTGTTGCGGGTGAGGGCGCTGCTCTGGGCGACGGCCTGCTGGTACTGGCTCTCGTCCGTGCTGACGGCGCGCTGGGCGGTGCGCACCTGGTTCACCCGGTTCTCCAGTTGCGCGACCGTGATCCGGTCCTGGCCGACGACGGCCGCCGCGCCGGGATGCGCGTCGCTTCCGCAGGCGGTGAGGAGCGGGGCCGCGGCGACGATCGCTGCGGAGAGGAGGAGCGCGGAGCGACGGCGGCGGTGCAAGTGAGCCTCCAGAGGAGATGGTGAAGACTGGTGTGGCGCGCAGCGCCTCGATGAGGGGTGACGGTCGGGCGACGGGCGGGCGCACAAGGTCTTGCGGTGATCGATGGTAGGCAGTGGCCCTGCTCTCGGCCAGCCATTCGACCAACGATTCACGCCGACTTCGGGCACCGTCGCTCCCGGACCGCGCCGCCACCGGGGCGTCCCAGGCGCTGCGGTCCACGGTGATCGTGTGGCCGCCGCGGCTCTCCTTGCTGTTGCCTGGCAAACTTCGGCCAAGGTGGCGCAAACATAGGAGCCGTGCTCCGCGTCAGCCGCGTACCTGTCCCAGCCATTGCAGCGTGCGCCGGACCTCGCCCGCGAGCGGATGGGCGGGCCCGCGCAGCCGTTCGACGTCGACCAGCAGGCGGCCCAGGGTCTCGTGGGCGGCGCCCCGGTCACCGAGGGCGAGGAGCAGGTGGCCTATGCGGCGGCGGACGTCGAGGGCGAGTTCGGGGTCGCCGCCGACGTACTGGTTCTCGTAGTACGGCAGCAGGGAGCGGTACTCGGCGAGGGCCGCGGCCGGTTCGCCGAGCTGTTCGAGGCACTGGGCGGAGTCGTAGCGCCAGCGCAGTGCCTGGGGGTCGGCCTGGCCGGCCTCGGTGGCCCGCTCGTCGGCGAGGCGGCGCAGCTCGGGCAGGGCGCGGCGGTACTGCCCGTCGTCCATCAGGGTGGCCGCGTACTGCTTGCGCAGGGTGCGGACGACGGGTGAGTGCTCGCCGTGCTGGGCGGCGGCGGCCGGGAGGATCGCGCCGAGGATGTCGACGGCCTGGGTGATGCGGCCCTCGCCGAGCAGCCGCTTGACCTCGTCGACGGCCCCCGCCACGTCGGGCTTGTCGGCCGCGGGCGCGGGGTCGGGCGCGGCGGACGGCTGCGTCGCGGGGATCCGGGCGCGGTCCGGCCAGGGGGCGTGCGGGCGCAGGAAGGGGCGCGTGGGGTCGAGCGGGGAGCCGGTGGGCATACCGCGCGCGGGGAGCAGCGGGAGGAGCTGTTCGTACGTCTCCTGCGCGGAGGACGGGCGGTGCTGCGGGTCCTTGGAGAGCAGCCGCAGGACCAGGGCCTCCAGGGACTCGGGGACCTCGGGGCGCAGTCGGCGGACGGGTACCGGCGGCTCGTAGAGGTGGCGGTGCAGGACACCGAGGGCCGTGGAGCCGGTGAACGGGACGTTCCCGCTGAGCAGTTCGTGTATCAGCACACCGAGGGCGTACAGGTCGGTGTAGGGGCCGACCGCGCCGCCCATGGCCTGTTCGGGGGCCATGTACGCGGGGCTGCCGATGGGCGAGCCGGTGTGGGTCAGGCGGGTGGTGTCGGTGTCCATCACGGAGGCGACGCCGAGGTCGAGGACGGTGACCGTGCCGTCCTGCTTGACCATGACGTTCCGCGGCTTGAGGTCACGGTGGATGATCGGCACCGCGTGCACGGCGGAGAGCACGGCGCACAGCTGGGCGGCGACCGAGACGGTCCACTGCCACGGGTAGGGGTCGTGCTCCGCGAGATGGTCGGCGAGGTCGGCCCCGTCGACGTACTGCATGACGAGGAACAGCTCCTCGTCCTCGCTGCCCGCGTCGTGCACGGTCACCAGGCCGGGGTGGTCGACCTGGGCCGTCACCCGGCACTCGCGCACGAAGCGGCGGCGCAGCTCGTCGGCCTCCTGGCCCGCGACCTTGTCCGGGCGCAGCAGCTTGACCGCCACGCGCCGGTCGAGGCGCTGGTCGTACGCCGTCCACACCTGGCCCATGCCGCCCTGGCCGATGAGCGTGGACAGTTCGTAGCGGCCGGTGATCAGGCGGCCGGTGCCCTTCCCCAAGGTCACCGGTCTCCTTCGTGATTGCGGAGATAGTCACTGAGCTCGTCCAGCTCGGCGCGCACCTGGTCGATGCGGGCGGGGCCCGGCCGCTGCGGCTCCGGCTCGGGCCGGAGCGGGGGCTGCGGAGGCTGATGCTGGACGGGCGGCTGCGCGACCGGCGGTGCGGGGATGTAGGGCTGCGGGACCTGGACCGGCGGGTAGCTGTACCCGCTCTGCTGCGAGTACGCCGTGGTCTGGGCGTACGGCGACGAGAGGGCCGTCCGAGCACGGTTGGAGTGGGTTATGTCCGCGTACAGGTAGTACGCGACGATCGCCACGAGACCGCCGAAGAGCATGCCCATGCCGACGTCGCCGCGCCAGGTGGTGAACTCCTCCTCGCCCGGGTCGGTGCCGATGATGTACAGCGTCGCGATGATGTGGACGAGCGCCAGGGCGAACAGCCACCAGTCGCGGGGCCTGCGGGTCACCGAGGCGAGCCGCAGCAGGCACGCCCAGGCGAGCAGGCCACAGCTCATGACCGCGACCACCACGAAGATCACACGGAGTGTGACCTGGCCCCCCTGGTCGGGGCCGGGGGGCGGTGTCGGCGCATAGCCGTGGCCTTGCATGGCTGCTCCTGAGGGCCTGGCGAGAGTTGACGTGCGATGTCGTCCCGAGGGTATCGGTCGTTGACGACAAGAGGTCCAGGGTTGTGGACAACCGTTGTAGTACCGCAGTGCTGGTCACGCCGCCGTGGGCGGAGCGGTTCCGTCCGGTAAGGCTGATCGTAGAGGGAGTTGGCCGGGCCGGGCCGGGCGCCCGCGGGTCCGCGGACCCGCGGCGCGGGTTCAGTCCGGGGCGACGGAGCCGTCCGTCAGTCCGTCGTACATGCCCCGGACCAGGCGTTCGCCGAGGCGGCCGGCCTGGCGGAGGGCGTCCTCGAAGGCGGCGAGGGCGCGGAAGCGTTCGCCGTAGCGGCGCTGCTGGTCCAGCGGGAGCCGGGGCAGTTGGAGGCGGCGCACGTCGAGACGGGTCGCGGTGGAGGCGTAGCTGCTGGCCTGGCGGCTGTTGGCGGTGCCGCGCAGGAAACCGGCGACGAACCACGCGTCGAGCGCGGCCCGGTCGGGGCGCAGCAGGGTGAGGTTGCGGCCGAGGGCGGCGCCCGCGGTCGCCTCGTCGATCACCCGCGCGACCCCGCCGCCGCCGAGGACGGGGACGACGATGTCACCGGGCTCCACGAGCACGGGGTCCTCGCCCGACTCGGGCAGGGTGCCCGAGGGTGCCGTGCCGGCCAGGACGTCGTGGTCGGTGAGCACGCGCGCGTGGGGGCCGCTTCCGCCGGTACGCAGCACCAGGGCTCCCCCGCGCGCGAGTTCACCGACCGTGGTGAGCGGCCAGCGCGCCGGCCCCGCCTGCCCGGCGGGCGGGGGCGTGAGGTCGGCGGTCAGACGGAGGGTCTCGCCGAGGCGGTCGCGTACGGCGGTCAGCTGCTCGGCGCCGCCCCCCGCGGCCGGGGGCGGCAGATGCCGGGCGGGGGCCAGGTCCACGTCGTCGTCGAGCAGTTCGATGACCGGCAGCGAGCGGCTGAGCCCCGGCCGTTCCGTCACCTCGCCGGTCCGGTCGAAGGGCCGCCAGGCGTCGAGCACGGCGGCACGGACCCCCGCCCAGTCGAATCCGCTCCGCCCCTCGTGGACGAGCCGCCCGGTGTCGACGAGCAGCAACTGGGGCGGCACGGACGCCCTGCCGGGCCTGCGCAGCACCCACAGGTGCAGCGGGATGTTGTACGGGGGTGCCGCGCCGACCGGCAGGGCGATGACGGCGCGCAGGGCGCCCCGGCGCAACAGGTCGGCGCGGATACGGCGCCCGGAGCGGCGGCTCGCGACGGCCGGCGGCATCAGCAGCACGGCGGTGCCGCCGTCCTCCAGGCGCGCCAGGGCGTGCTGCACCCAGGCGAGTTCGGATTCCGTACGGGCCGGGAAGCCGTACTCCCAGCGGGGGTCGTAGGCCAGTTCGTCGTGGCCCCAGTTGCGCTCGTTGAACGGCGGGTGGCACAGGACGGCCTCGGCCCTGAGCCGCTCGTGGGCGTCCGCGCGGAGGCTGTCGCCCCGGGCGGTACGGACCGTGCTCCCGGTCTTCAGGGCGAGGCGCAGCGCGGTGAGGGCGGCCAGTTCGCGGGAGCTGTCCTGGCCGTACAGCTCCTGGCCGGGGCGGGCGGGGACGGCGTGCAGGAGCGCGCCGGTGCCGCAGGCCGGGTCGAGCACCGAGCGGGCGGGCCCGGCGAGTTCGGCCATCAGCTCGGCGAGGTCGCCCGGAGTGAGCGTGTACTGGCGCGGGTTGGCGTCGAGGTGCCGGGCGAGCAGGAACTCGAAGGTCTGCCGCGCCCCCAGATCGGCCGCCAGTTCGGTGGCGCCGCGCAGCAGCGGGATCGAGGGCAGCAACCCGGCGGGTGTCGGCCGGAGTACGGCGCTCTCGCGGGCGGCACCGAGGCGGGGGGCGAGGACCTGCCACAGCGGATCGGACAGGTCGCGGGCCAGCTGCGCGTCGTCGGGGCAGGCGCTCGACTCCAGCCAGGTCAGGGGCCGTTCGTGGAGGTACAGCAGGGCGCAGCCCACGTGCACCAGCGCGGCGACAGGGCCCTCCGGGTGCCCGGTGACCTGCTGCCAGACACGCTCCTTCAGGGGGACCTCGGCGAGCTTGCCCTGGTGGCGCAGCCATCTCTCGACCTCCCCGAGCGCGAAGGCCGGACTGGTCTCGGTGCCGCCGACCGGTTTGGGGAAGTCGGCATGCCGTCGGCGCCAGTTGCTGACGGCGGCACGACCCACGCCGGCGAGCCGCGCGATGTCCGCGGCGGTGACCTCTGTCCCGTTCCCCTGCACGCGCCCGGCTCCCCTCGTACCTGGTTGTGTGACGTCGAGCATACCGACGCACGCAAGATCTACCCCTTCACGCCGTGTACACGCACAATCTCGTGAACCGTGTTGACTCGGTTCACAAGCTCTGCTGTGATTGACCCATCGAACGACGGGCCACCCGATCCGGGTGGTCACACGTCGGCCGCAACTGTCGTACACGTACACCGGGGGGAGAAGCACGCCATGGACAAAGACGGTGACCTCACCGTGGACGGCGACGGCCCCGCCCGCCTCGACTCCCCGGCCCACGCCGGCCGGAAGCCCGACGAGCGAGGCCGCGTCACGGATGACGAATCCGCGGGCGACGTACTCGACACCCGCGCGCGCTGACGCCACCGTCCAGCGCTCGCCACACCGCTCTCGGACCGGCGCCACACCACCGCTCGTTCCACGCACCACACATCGATTCCCAGGGGGGAACTCCCATGCGTCGCACCGCACTCGCCGCTGTCTGCATCGCCGCCGCGGCCACCTTCTCGCTCACCGGCTGCATGTCCGAGGACAAGGCCGACGGCCCCTTCGCCGGGCTGTCCGGCGGCGAGATCGCCGACAAGGCCGTGAAGGCCACCTCCGGCGCCGAATCGCTCCGGATGAAGGGCGAGATCGAGGACGAGTCCGCCGGCGGCACGGTCCAGATGGACATGGCGATGAACAAGAAGGGTGACTGCGCCGGCACCATGAGCATGGGCGGCGAGGGCCAGGCCGAACTGATCAAGGTCGGCGACACCCTCTACATGAAGTACGACGAGGCCTTCCTGCGCGCCCAGTCGAAGGACTCCTCCAAGGAGGAGGCCGACATGGTCGTCGACATGCTCGCCGACAAGTGGACCAAGACGTCCGCGGCCGGCGAGGACTCCAAGGACATGGCGAGCTTCTGCGACCTCGACACCGTCCTCGCCGACTTCGAGGACGTCGACTCCAACGCCACGCGCGGCAAGACCTCCGAGGTCGAAGGCACCCCCGCGATCGTCCTCGACGAGAAGGACGGCAAGGACCGCTACACCCTGTACGTCGCCACCGAGGGTGAGCCGTACCTCCTGCGGGTCGTCAGCAAGTCCGCCAAGGAGCCCGGCGACCTGGTCTTCACCGACTACGACAAGCCCGTCCCGGCCAAGGCCCCCAAGGGCAAGGTCATCGACATGGACAAGGACTTCGGCTGACGCGCCGCGCCGCCCGGCGGCACCCCGACGGCCTCAGTCCGCGTGGAAGCGGGCCGGGGCCTTCGTCGGGTTGCCGCCGGTGGGGAGCTGCTGTTCCGGACAGGTGGTCAGGACACGCTTCATGGCGGCCTGTTCGGCGGAGGTGACCCAGAGGCCGTACTTCGTCTTCACGGCGACCTGGGCGGCCACGTAGGTGCAGCGGTAGGCCTTGTTCGGCGGGAGCCAGGTGGCCGTGTCACCGTCGCCCTTGCCGCGGTTGGTGCCGGAGTCGACCGCGAGCAGGTTGAGCGGGTCGTTGGCCAGGGCTATGCGCTTGCTGTCGTCCCACTGCTGGGCGCCCTTCTGCCAGGCGTCGGAGAGGGCCACCATGTGGTCCACGTCGATCTTGCTGCGGCCCCGTACGTACGGCACGTCCTTCCCCGTGTACGGGTCCGGGTCGAGCACACCGGAGACCACCGTGCAGTCCCCGTCCCGGAACTTCACGTCGTCCAGGTCGCGCTTGAGTATGTCGTCGCGGGTGTCGCAGCTGTTGGAGTCCGTGTCGGCCCACGCGCTGCCGAACTCGCCGCGGTCGTAGTTGTTCTTGGGCGCCCGCCCCTTGACGGTCAGCGCCTCCGCGGCGGCGTACGCCGCGCCCCCGCCGCCTGCCGGGTTCTCCTGCGGTCCGGCAGAGCCGCCCGTGCTGTCCAGTTCACAGCCGGTCGCGGCGACCAGCACCAGAGCGACGGCGGCGACCCCACCCCTCAGACGCACCACGCGACACCCCTCTCCTTCGTCTGCAGCCGTTCGGCGGTCCCGCTCGGGGTTCCCCGTCCTGCCTGCTCAACACCGTAGCGGCCGCCGGGAACACGACGACAGCGGCCCCGGCGGCACCCTCTGCCGCGCCGGGCCGCTACGCCACTACGCCACTACGCCACTACGCCACTACGACCCGAGGATCGAAGCCAGGAACTCCCCGGTCCACCCCAGCAGATCCCGCCCGACCAACGGCTTCCCGCCGACCTTCGCCGTCTTCGGGCGGGGCACCAGCACCTGGTGGGCGGCCGGCTTGATGACCGTGCCCGGGTACAGGCGCTTGAGGCGGAGCTCCTGGGACTCCCGCAGTTCCACCGGCGCGAAGCGGATGTTGGTGCCCTGCAGCACGATCTCGCCCACCCCGCAGGCCCGGGCGAGCATGCGCAGCCCGGCGACGAGCAGCAGGTTCTCCACCGGCTCCGGCAACTTGCCGTAGCGGTCGACGAGCTCCTCGCGCACGGCCGCGATGTCGGCCTCGGTGTTGACCGAGGCGATCGCCCGGTACGCCTGCAGCCGCAGCCGCTCGCCCGGCGCGTAGTCGTGCGGGACGTGCGCGTCGACCGGCAGCTCGACCTTCACCTCGAGCGGCGGCTCCTCCTCGATCCCGCCGCTCTCCAGCTGGCGCCGGTAGTCCGCGACGGCCTCGCCGACCATCCGCACGTACAGGTCGAAGCCGACGCCCGCGATGTGGCCGGACTGTTCGCCGCCCAGCAGGTTGCCCGCGCCCCGGATCTCCAGGTCCTTCATCGCCACGTACATGCCCGCGCCCATCTCCGTGTGCTGGGCGATGGTGGCGAGGCGCTCGTGGGCGGTCTCCGTCAGCGGCTTCTCGGGCGGGTAGAGGAAGTACGCGTAGCCGCGTTCCCGGCCTCGGCCGACCCGGCCCCTGAGCTGGTGCAGCTGCGACAGGCCGAAGGTGTCCCCCCGCTCCACGATCAGGGTGTTCGCGTTGGAGATGTCGATGCCCGACTCCACGATCGTCGTGGAGACGAGGACGTCGAACTTCTTCTCCCAGAAGTCGACGACGACCTGCTCCAGGGCCTGTTCCGACATCTGTCCGTGGGCCGTCGCGATCCGCGCCTCGGGGACGATCTCGCGCAGCCGGGCCGCCGCGCGGTCGATGGACTCCACCCGGTTGTGGATGTAGAAGACCTGGCCCTCGCGCAGCAGTTCGCGTCGGACGGCCGCGCCGATCTGCTTCTCCTCGTACGGGCCGACGAAGGTGAGCACCGGGTGGCGCTCCTCCGGCGGTGTGGTGATCGTCGACATCTCGCGGATGCCGGTGACCGCCATCTCCAGGGTGCGCGGGATCGGGGTCGCCGACATCGTCAGCACGTCCACGTTCGCGCGCAGCTTCTTCAGCTGCTCCTTGTGCTCGACGCCGAAGCGCTGCTCCTCGTCGACGATGACCAGACCCAGGTCCTTGAATTTGGTCTCGGCGGAGAAGAGGCGGTGGGTGCCGATGACGATGTCGACCGCGCCCTCGCGCAGCCCCTCCAGGGTGCCCTTGGCCTCGGTGTCCGTCTGGAAGCGGGACAGGGCCCGCACGTTGACCGGGAACTGCGAGTACCGCTCGCTGAACGTGCCGAAGTGCTGCTGCACCAGGAGGGTCGTGGGCACGAGCACGGCGACCTGCTTGCCGTCCTGGACGGCCTTGAAGGCGGCCCGGACCGCGATCTCCGTCTTGCCGTAGCCGACGTCGCCGCAGATCAGGCGGTCCATGGGGACCGTCTTCTCCATGTCCTCCTTGACCTCGGCGATCGTCGTCAGCTGGTCGGGCGTCTCCGCGTACGGGAAGGCGTCCTCCAGTTCACGCTGCCACGGGGTGTCCGCCCCGAACGCGTGGCCGGGCGCCGCCATCCGGGCGCTGTAGAGCTTGATGAGGTCGGCGGCGATCTCCTTGACCGCCTTCTTCGCGCGCGCCTTCGTCTTCGTCCAGTCTGCGCCGCCGAGGCGGTGCAGGGTCGGGGCCTCGCCACCGACGTACTTGGTGATCTGTTCGAGCTGGTCGGTGGGGATGTAGAGGCGGTCGCCGGGCTGGCCGCGCTTGGCGGGGGCGTACTCGACGACCAGGTACTCGCGGGTCGCGCCCTGCACGGTCCGCTGGACCATCTCGATGTAGCGGCCGACGCCGTGCTGCTCGTGGACGATGTAGTCGCCCGCCTCCAGGGTGAGCGGGTCGATGGTCTTGCGGCGGCGGGCGGGCATCCGGGCGCCGTCCTTGCCGGCCGCCTTCTGGCCGGTGAGGTCGGTCTCGGTGAGGACCGCGAGCTTGAGGACGGGGTCGATGAAGCCGTAGTCGATCGAGCCGCAGGCGACATGCACGACCGAGGGGGCGATCCGGCCCAGCTCGGCCTCCAGCCGGGCCGGGATGCCCTCGCCGCCGAGCACCTCGACCGTGCGGGCGGCCGGGCCGTGGGCCTCGGTCACGAACACCGTGCGCCAGCCGTCGGCGAGCCAGCCCTTGGTGTCCGCGAGCGCCTTGGCGGTGTCGCCGCGGTAGGTCTCGGGGGCGTGCATGCCGAGCTTGAGGGTGTCCGCCTCCAGCTCCTCGTCGGCCGCGAACGGCGACACCGACCACCACATCATGTCCAGCTCACGGGCCCGGTCGCGGACGTCCGCGAGGGACCGCAGGGAGGCCGCGCCGACGTCGATCGGCGCCTCGCCGCCACCGGCGGTCGCCGCCCAGGACGCCTGGAGGAACTCCTGCGAGGTGGCCACCAGGTCGGCCGCCCGCGTCCGCACCCGCTCCGGGTCGCACACGATGGCCATCGAGCCCTTCGGCAGGACGTCGATCAGCAGTTCCATGTCGTCGACGAGGACCGGAGCAAGGGATTCCATGCCCTCGACCGCGATGCCCTCGGCGATCTTGTTGAGGAGTTCGCCCAGCTCCGGGTGGCGCTCGGCCAGCACCCGCGCCCGCTCCCGGACCTCGTCCGTCAGCAGCAGCTCACGGCACGGCGGCGCCCACAGACCGTGCTCGGCGACCTCCAGGGAGCGCTGGTCGGCGACCTTGAAGTACCGGATCTCCTCGACGTCGTCGCCCCAGAACTCCACCCGCAGGGGGTGCTCCTCGGTCGGCGGGAAGACGTCCAGGATGCCGCCGCGTACGGCGAACTCGCCGCGCTTCTCGACCAGCTCCACGCGGGAGTACGCGGCTGCCGCGAGCGCCTCGACCGTACGGTTCAGGTCGGCCGTCCCGCCCGAGCGCAGGGCGACCGGCTCCAGGTCGCCCAGGCCCTTGACCTGCGGCTGGAGGACCGAGCGGACGGGCGCGACGACGACCGAGACCGGGCCGGTCTCCGGGTCGTCGGGGCGCGGATGCGTCAGGCGGCGCAGCACGGCGAGGCGGCGGCCGACGGTGTCGCTGCGCGGGCTGAGGCGCTCGTGCGGCAGTGTCTCCCAGGCCGGGTACTCCACGACGCCGTCCGGAGGGAGCAGGGAGCGCAGAGCCGCCGCCAGGTCCTCGGCCTCGCGGCCCGTCGCCGTCACGACGAGTACGGGGCGGCCGGCGTCCCGGGCGAGGGCGGCCACGGCGAAGGGGCGGGCCGCCGGGGGGCCCACCAGGTCGATGTGGGTGCGGTGGCCGTCTGATGCCGCCCTGATCGCTTCCGCGAGAGGGGCGTCCTTGACTACGGCGTCTAGCAGGCCGTGGAGGCTCATTCGGGGTGTTTCCCGTCCGGGTGGGCAAGGGGGTGGAGTCGGGGGTGGGGCAACACGAACGCCCGGACTCGTGTGACGGGCCGGGGGTGTCCAGGGTACGACGTGGGGGCTGGGGACGGCTTTTCCCGCCCCCGCCGCCCCTACCCGTCCCGACCCGTCCCTCCCCTAGTCTCTTGAGACACCTGTTCCCGGTCGAACGTGAGTCCCCATGGCATCGAGCGCCCCGTCCACGGCACCGTCGGCGCCGTCGCTCATACCCGGGCCGGTCGCGGCTTCGCCCTCGCCGCGTGACCGGCGTCTCTCCCTCCGGGGCCGGGAGCCGTACCTGCTCGCGGGCGTGCTGTTCGTGGCGTACGCGACGGTGTCGGTGGGGCGGTACCGGCGGCTGGGGACCCGCTCGTACGACCTGGGCATCTACGAACAGACCGTGCGGGCCTACGCGCACCTCCAGGCACCGATCGTCGAGCTGAAGGGGCCGGGGTACAACGTCCTCGGGGATCACTTCAGCCCGGTCACTATGCTGCTCGCGCCGTTCTACCGGGCGTTCCCCTCGCCCATGACGCTGCTGGTGGTGCAGGCGGCGCTGTTCGCGCTGTCGGCGGTGCCGGTGACGCGCGCGGCCACGCGGATGCTGGGGCGGGCGCCGGGGCTCGGCCTGGGAGTGGCGTACGGGCTGTCGTGGGGGCTGCAGAACGCCGTGGACTTCGACTTCCACGAGATCTGTTTCGCGGTTCCGCTGATCGCGTTCTCCCTGGAGGCGCTGCTCGCGCGGCGATGGCGTGCCGCGCTGCTCTGGGGACTCCCGCTGGTCCTGGTCAAGGAGGACCAGGGGCTGACCCTGGCGGTGCTCGCGGCCGTCGTCGCGCTGCGGGCCCGGCGGCACAGCGCGTCCCGCGTGGTGCCCTACGCCCTCGCGGTCTCGGCGTTCGGCGCGCTCGCCACGCTGCTCGCCTTCACCGTGCTCATCCCGGCCTTCAACACCGCCGGAGCCTCCGACTACCTGGCCAAGGTCGGCGGCGACGGCCCCCTCGACGGCCTGGACGTCAAGATCCGTACCGTCCTGTGGCTGGTGATCCCGACCAGCGGGCTGCTCGCCCTGCGCTCCCCGGTCGTCCTCGCCGCCCTCCCCACGCTCGGCTGGCGGTTCGTCTCCTCCGACCACAACTACTGGGGGACGGCCTGGCACTACAGCGCCGTCCTGATGCCGATGGTCTTCCTCGCGCTCGTCGACGCGCTCCCCGGCGCCCGCCGGAGCCCGCGCCCGTGGCTGCGCTCGTACACGCTCCATCTGCCCGCCGCCGTCCTCGCGGCCTCCGTCGCGCTGACGACCTCGCTGCCCGTGGGCACCCTGACCGAGGCCTCCGCCTATCGGGTCCCGCCCGAGGTCAGGGCCGTGGAGAAGCTGCTGGGCAGCATCCCGGACGGATCCACCGTCGAGTCCAACATCGGCCCCATCAGCCGGCTGACCTCCCGCTGCCGCGTCTTCTGGATCGGCCGGACCGGGGGCCTCGCGCCCGACTACATCGCCTTCAACAACAACTCGCACTGGGTGAAGGACGTCCCCGCGTACGCCCGTCAGCTCCATCCGCGCGACACGTACGCGCTGCGGGGCGTCATCCAGGGGTACGTCCTGCTGAAACGCACGTCCCCCGAGCGGGCGTCCTCCTGACGGCGCCCCCGCCAACGCATGGAGCCCGGCGCCCGGAAGCCTCCGCCTCCGGGCGCCGGGCTCTCCCCCGGTTTCCCCCGTGTCCCCGTTCCCCCGTCGTCCCCCGCTCCCCCGTGGCGGGTGACTACTCGGTGGCGATCGCGTTCAGGACGTTCATGCGGCCCGCCCGGAACGCCGGCACCAGCGCGGCGAACAGGCCCACGAAGGCCGAGGCGATGAAGACCCCGATGATCGTCGGCCACGGGATGTCGAGGACCTTCAGGCCCTCCAGGGCGAGGAGCTGCTGGGCGGTGGCGCCCCAGCCCATGCCCAGCCCCAGGCCGAGGAGCGCGCCGAAGAGGGCGATGACGACCGACTCCAGGCGGATCATGCGGCGCAGCTGACGGCGGGAGAGGCCGATGGCCCGCATCAGGCCGATCTCACGGGTCCGCTCGACCACCGACAGGGCCAGCGTGTTCACGACACCCAGGATCGCGACGATGATCGCCAGGGCGAGCAGGCCGTAGATCATGTTCAGGAGCTGGTCGATCTGGCCCTTCAGGGCCTCCTTGTAGTCGGTCTGGTCGCGGACCTCGTACTGCGGGTAGTCGTGCAGCGCGGCCTTGAGGGACGTGTACGCGGCCGCGTCCTGGCCCTCCTTCGCCGAGGCGAAGAGCAGCTGGTCGAGGGGCATCCTGTCGGCCGGGACGTACTTCGCCATCGTGTCGATGGAGGTGTACATGGCCCCGGCGTCGATGACGACGTCGCTGCTGGTGATCGCGCGGACGGTCAGGTCGGCCGTGCGGCCGTCCTTGAAGGCGACGGCGATCTTCGAGCCGAGCCGGATGTCGTGGTCCTCGGCGAACTTCTCGTGCACGGACATCGAGTCGGGCTTGTAGGCGTCCGGCAGCTTGCCCGCGACGACCTCGGTGGCGAGGTCGGTGGCGTAGCTCGGGTCGGCGGCGGTGATCGCCGTGTCCTTGAGCGTCTTGCCGTCGGGGGTGGTGAAGTCGGCCTGGGTCCACTTGTACTCGGTGAGGCTCTCGATGCCCTTCGCGGAGCGCGCCGCCTCGACGGCCTGCGGGGTGATCAGCTGGCCGGTGTCGGACTGGATGATGAAGTCGGTGCCGACGGTCTTGTCGAGCTGTTCCGTGGCCGAGGCGACCATGGAGGAGCCGACGACCGACAGGCAGGCGACCAGCGCCAGACCGATCATCAGGGCGGCGCCGGTGGCCCCCGTGCGGCGGGGGTTGCGCAGTGCGTTGCGCTCGGCCATCCGGCCGACCGGGCCGAAGGCCCGCAGGACGACCGCGCCCAGCACCCGCACCACGGCGCCGGCGAGCAGCGGGCCGATGACCACGAAGCCGATGAGGGACAGGACGACCCCGCCGCCCAGCCACATGGACCCCTCGCTCGCCTTGTCGGCGGCGGACGCCAGGTACAGGCAGTAGCCGCCGGCGCCGGTCAGCAGGAGGCCGATCACGGCCCGGACGATGCCGGCCTTGGCGTCCAGCGGGGCGCCGGCGTCGCGCAGGGCGGCCATCGGGGAGACCTTGCCGGCGCGCCGGGCGGGCACGTAGGCGGCGAGGACGGTGACGACGATGCCCAGGAGCAGACCGACCGCCGGGGTCGTCCAGGCGATGGTGAGGTCGTCGGTGGACAGGTTCATCCCGGTGGCGCTCATCAGCTTCATCAGGCCGATGGCGAGGCCGACCCCGCCGGCGACACCGAGGATCGAGCCGAAGACGCCGAGGAGCAGCGCCTCGACGAGGACCGACCGGTTGACCTGGCCGCGGCTGGAGCCGATGGCCCGCATCAGGCCGATCTCTCGGGTCCGCTGGGCGACCAGCATCGAGAAGGTGTTGATGATCAGGAAGATGCCGACGAGGAAGGCGATCCCGGCGAAGCCGAGCATCGCGTACTTCATCACGCCCATGAACTCGCCGACGTCCTTGGCATTGGCGTCCGCGATCTCCTTGGCGGTCTGCACCTTGTAGGCGCCGCCCAGTTCGGCGGAGACGTTCTTCTTCACCTGGGCGTCCGTGAAGCCGCCGGCGGCGTTGACGTTGACGTTGGTGTACACGCCCGTCTCGCCGACGAGGGTCTTCTGGGCGGTGGCGGTGTCGAGGTAGAAGATCGCGGCGCCCGGGTTGGTGACCTGGAACTCGGCGATGCCGGAGACCTTCGCCCGGTGCGTGCCGACGGCGCTGATCACGCCGATCTCGTCGCCGAGCTTCAGGTCGTGCTTGTCCGCGGTGTCCGCGTCGACCACGATCTGGTCGGGGCCGCGCGGCGCGCCGCCGGAGGAGATCTTCATGGTGCGGGCGTCGTTGGCGTTCCAGTTGCCGACGATGGTCGGGGCGCCGCTGGTGGGCGAGAGGCTGTCCTTGTCGGCGTCGACGACCGTCACCGAGGTCGAGAACACCGTCCCCTCGGCCGACTTCACCCCGTCCGCGCCACCCACCTTGTCGACGACGGAGGCGGGCATGACCGGCGGCTTGCCGGTGTCGGACTGTGTCTCACCGCTGTCCGAGGCGCCCTTGGCGCTGACCGTGACGTCGGAGGAGGTGGCGGCGAACAGCTTGTCGAACGTGGTGCCCATCGTGTCGGTGAAGACCAGGGTCCCCGTCACGAACGCCACCGACAGCATGACCGCGATGGCGGAGAGCGCCATCCGCCCCTTGTGCGCGAAGAAGTTGCGCATCGAGGTCTTCATGACAGTCATGACGTACGCCCCCGGGCGTCGAAGTCCTTCATGCGGTCCAGCACGGTGTCGGCGGTCGGCTTGAACATCTCGTCGACGATGCGGCCGTCCGCCAGGTACAGCACCCGGTCCGCGTAGGAGGCGGCCACCGGGTCGTGGGTGACCATCACGATGGTCTGGCCCAGCTCGTCGACCGACGTGCGCAGGAAGCTGAGGACCTCGGCACCGGCCCGCGAGTCCAGGTTGCCGGTCGGCTCGTCACCGAAGATGATCTCCGGCCGGGCGGCCAGCGCCCGGGCCACGGCGACGCGCTGCTGCTGGCCGCCGGAGAGCTGGCTGGGCCGGTGCTTGAGCCGGTCGCCCAGGCCGACGGTGTCGACGACCCGCGCCAGCCACTCCTTGTTCGGCTTGCGCCCCGCGATGTCCATCGGGAGCGTGATGTTCTCTATCGCGTTCAGCGTGGGCAGCAGGTTGAACGCCTGGAAGATGAATCCGATCCGGTCCCGGCGCAGCTGCGTGAGCTTCTTGTCCTTGAGGCCGGTGATCTCGGTGTCGTCGAGGTAGATCTGACCCGACGTCACGGTGTCGAGTCCGGCGAGGCAGTGCATGAGGGTGGACTTGCCGGACCCCGAGGGGCCCATGATCGCGGTGTACTGTCCCCGCGCGATGTCCACGTCCACATGGTCGAGGGCGACGACACGGGTCTCACCGGACCCGTACGCCTTCACGACCTGCCGCGCCCGCGCGGCAACGGCCGTAGTCCCTCCAGTACCCCCGTGCCTGGTGATGGTCACAGCCGATGTCACGGTATATCTCCTAAGTCGGGCAGCGGATGGTTCCGTTGCTCAGTGGACGAGCCGTACGAAGCGAGGTGCCCAGCCGTACGCGGTGCGGTGCTGCTGTGCTGTGGCGCTGTGCTGCTGAGTCTGGTCCCCGGAGGGGGCCCGGCGCGCTGGTGCCCAGCGCAGTCTTGTGCTGGGGAAAACCCCACCCCCGCCGGTCCGGTACACCGCCCCCCAGCGGCGTAAAGCCAGGTTAAATACGGCAGGCCCCCCGTCTCGTCCTCCGTCGGTACGACCCCGCCCCCGGCCGTAGTGCGGAGATACCCCTAAGGGATGTCGCCCCCGGGGAGGAGACGGCCTCGGGGTCGGCCTCCTCCCCGGGGGTGCGACCAGGCTGCACCCTGCCGTGGCGTGAGGGTCAATGGCATGGTGGTCGGCGGCAGATAGGTGCAAGGGGAAGGCATTTGGTGGACGAGAATCCGGTGGGCGGGAATCCGGCGGGCGGCGACGTTCAGGGCGGCGGTCGGGTGGGCGGGAAGCCGGCGGGCGGCGACCGGATGGACGGCGGCCCGGCGGGGGACCACCCGACGGACGGCGATCCGGCGGGGGACGACCCGACGGACGACGTTCCCCCTGGCGGCGCTCCCTTGGCCGGCAACCCCTCGGGCCGCGATCCCGTGGACGCCGTACGAACAGACGCCAGACGACCGGACGCCATACGAGCAGACGCCGTACGACCGGACGCCGTACGACTCGACGCCCCTCGACCGGACGCCGCGGAACCGGACGCCGCTCGACCCGCGATACCCGACCCGTCCGGGCGGCACACCGGATCCGGCAGACGAACAGCCGTGACCGCCGCTCTGATGCTGGCCATGGGGCTGGCGGCGCTGGACTCCACGGTCGTCTCGACCGCCGTCCCGCAGATCGTCGCCGACCTCGGCGGCTTCTCCGTCTTCTCCTGGCTGTTCTCCGGCTATCTGCTCGCCGTCACCGTCACCCTTCCCGTCTACGGCAAGCTCTCCGACACCTTCGGCCGCAAACCGATGCTCGTCGTGGGCGCGGCCTTGTTCCTGCTGGGCTCCCTGCTCTGCGCGCTGGCCTGGAACATGGGCTCCCTGATCGCCTTCCGTATCGTCCAGGGTCTGGGCGGCGGGGCCCTTCAGGGCACGGTCCAGACGCTGGCGGCCGACCTCTACCCCCTGGAGGAGCGGCCCAAGATCCAGGCCAAGCTGTCCACGGTGTGGGCGGTGTCGGCGGTGGCGGGTCCCGGAGTGGGCGGTGTCCTGGCCGCGTACGCGGACTGGCGCTGGATCTTCCTCATCAACCTCCCGCTCGGCGCGGTGGCGTTGTGGCTGCTCGTCCGTCATCTGCACGAGCCCCGGCGGGAGTCGACGGGCCGGCCCCGGGTGGACTGGGCGGGAGCCCTGACCGTCTTCGCGGGCGGCGGGGCCCTGCTGCTGGCCCTGGTGCAGGGCGGGGTGGCCTGGGACTGGCTCTCGCCGCCCTCGATCACCCTGCTGGGCACGGGAGTCGCCCTGATCGCCCTGCTGGTGCTGATCGAGCGCCGGGCGGCCGAACCGATCATCCCCGGCTGGGTGTGGCGCCGCCGCACGATCGCGGCGGTGAACCTGGCCCTGGGCGCGCTCGGTCTGCTGATGGTCGCGCCGACGGTGTTCCTCGCGACCTACGCGCAGTCGGTGCTGGGCCTGGCACCGGTGGCCGCCGGGTTCGTGGTCTCCGTCTGGACGCTGAGCTGGCCCGTCTCCGCGGCCCTCAGCCAGCACGTCTACCGCCGGATCGGCTTCCGGAACACCGCGATGCTCGGTATCGCCGCGGCCGCGGCCCTCCTCTTCGCCTTCCCGTTCCTCCCCTACCCGGGCGAGGCCTGGCAGCCGATGCTGCTGATGCTGCTGCTGGGCGCCGCGCTGGGCCTCTTCCAGCTCCCCCTGATCATCGGCGTCCAGTCGACGGTGGCCTGGGAGGAGCGCGGCACGGCCACCGCGTCGATCCTCTTCTGCCGCCAGACCGGCCAGACCCTGGGCGCGGCGGCCTTCGGCGCGGTGGCGAACGGGGTGCTGGCCTCCCGGCTCGGCGGCGCGGGAGACCTCGACAGCGTCACCCGGTCCCTCGACGCCGGCACGGCCGCGGAACCGGTCCGCCGCGCGGTCGCGGACGCGGTCCACGCCGTCTACCTCGGCGCGGCGTGCGCGGCGACGGTGGCGTTCCTGGTGCTGCTGGTCGTGGCACCGCGCAGGTTCCCGGCACTCGCCCCCAGCAGTCCTGACCCTCGTTCAAAAATCTGAGTTAATCCGGGTAACACCCCAGGTCAGCGTGAGATACGTCTAGTAAGCGCATACCGACCGATCAGTTTGTCGAAAAGCTCGCACACCGCCGCACCCACGAGTAGCGTTCACGCCCGCCCCCCGCTCCCTGCGGTCCGCACCGGACCCGAGCCGCGCAAGGAGACAAAGGGATGACCGACGCTTTCTCGTCACCCCCGCACCAGCCCCCGCACCGACCGCCTCACCGACCGCCGTACCCGCAGCACACCTCGTCCCCCTCCTACCAGACCTATCCCTGGGCCCCCCAGGAACCGGTCACGGTCCCGGCCCCCCGGTCCGCCCGCACGCCCTCCTCCCTCGGTCACCACAGCGACCTGCGGGTGCTGCGCAGCGCGTACCGCTGGCAGCGGCGGGTGGCGACGCTGGCCGCGCTGGGCTACTTCGTGCTGTTCCTCGTCCTGTCGGCGTTCGCCCCGTCGTTCATGACCAGCGAGATCAGCGGCGGACTGTCCACGGGGCTGCTGCTCGGCCTGCTCCAGGTCCCGGTGACCTGCCTGGCCATCTGGCTGTACGAGCACACCGCGCGCCACCGGGTCGATCCCCTGGCCGACCGCATCCGCGACCTGGCGGATGTGGACGCGCGGCGGGGGGCCACCCGATGACCTCCCTCACCCCCCTGACCACCGCCGCGGGCGGCCTCGCCGAGTTCAGCGGGTCGGCCCGGGCGATGTCGCTCGTCGGATTCACGGCGGTCGCCACGATCACCCTGCTGCTGTGCGTGATGACGGGCCCGGACCGGGACGACCTCGACGAGTTCTACACCGGCTACAGCTCCCTCTCCCCCATGCGCAACGGCCTCGCCATCGCGGGCGACTACATCTCGGCGGCGACGGTGCTGGGCACCGGCGGAGTCATCGCCCTCTTCGGCTACGACGGCGTCGTCCTCGCCCTCAGCACGGCCCTGTCCCTGATGCTGCTGATGTTCCTGCTGGCCGAACCCCTGCGCAACGCGGGCCGGTTCACCATGGGCGACGCGCTGGCCCGGCGGATGCCCGGCCGGTCCGTACGCATCGTCGCCTGTGTCGTCACCATCGCCGCGCTGATGCCGATGATGCTGGTCCAGCTGGCCGGCACCGGCGACCTGCTGGCCTTCATCCTCGGCTTCTCCAGCGAGAGCCTCAAGACCGGCGTCGTGGTGATCGTCGGCGCGCTGATGATCGGCTACGCGGCGATCGGCGGCATGAAGGGCACCGCCCTCATCCAGATCATCAAGATCGTGATGCTGCTCGGCTCCGGTGCGCTGGTCGCCGTACTGATCCTGAACAAGTTCGACTGGGACCCCGGCCTGCTGCTCGGCACGGCGGCCGAACGCAGCGGCATCGGCACCGGCTACCTCCACTCGGGGCTGCAGTTCACGAGCGGCCCGCACCCCGAACTCGACATGATCAGCGCCCAGTTGACGGTCGTCCTCGGCGGCGCCTGCCTCCCCCACGTCACCATGCGCATGTACACGGCGAACAGCGCCCGTCAGGTCCGCCGCTCGCTGTCCTGGGCGGTCCCGTCCGTCGCCCTCTTCGTCCTGATCATCTCGGTGATCGGCTTCGGCGCGACGGCCCTGATCGGCCGCGAGGTGATCGCGGCGGCCGACCCGCAGGGCAACACGGCCTATCTGCTGGGCTCGATGGCGGCCTTCGGCGCCGAGGTGTCCACGGCGGAGACCCTGCTCTTCACCACGGTCACCACGGCGGTCTTCCTGACCCTCCTCGCCTCCGTGGCCGGCATGATCCTCGCCTGCGCCAACTCCCTCGCCCACGACGTCTTCGCGGCCCGCGCGGCCGAGCCCCTCAGCCAGCGCCGCGAGATGACCATCGCCCGGCTCTCGGCCTGCGCGGTCGGCACCGCCGCGATCGTCCTGGCCACGATGGTCCAGCACCGCAACCTCCAGCCCCTGGTCACCCTCTCCTTCTGCCTGGGCGCCTCCGCCATCGCCCCCGCCCTCGTCTACGGCCTCTTCTGGCGCCGCTACACCCGTACGGGCCTGATGTGCACCCTCATCGGCGGCAGCCTCTCCGTCCTGATCCTCATGACCGGCACCAACCTCGTCTCCGGCTCCCCCTACGCCGCCTTCCCCCGCGCGGACTTCAACTGGTTCCCCTTCACCACCACCGGCCTCGTCTCCATCCCCCTGGGCTTCCTGGCGGGCTGGCTGGGCACGCTCGCCTCCGGCCGAACCCGGGCCGCGGAGCAGCGCCGTCAGTACGAGGCGGTGGAGGGCCGGATCCTGGCGGGTGCGACGAGGGGGGCGGACCAGGGGTGAGGGGAGGCGCCCAGTGACTCGGGAGTGCGGGCGCGTGGCGGGTGCGGGTCCGGTGGCGGGTGCGGGTCCGGTGGCCGGGTCCGGTGGCGGGTCCGGTGGCGGGTCCGGGTCCGGTGGGGCTTCTCGCGCGGTTCCCCGCGCCCCTGAAAGACCAGCCCCCGCTCACCCGCACACGAGAATTCACCCGAAGACGCGCCCCTAACGCCTAGGGGCCCGGCCGCCCCCTAGTCCGTCAACGCCGACAGACTGTCCCGGATACCGTCCATCTGCGCCCGCACCTGATCCCACCTCTCCCCGTGCTCCCGCAACACCCTCTCCGTCTCCCGAGCCACCCACTCCTCCCGCCGCCGCGCCTCCGCCAGCGCCTCCGCGGCCCGCTCCTCCGCGTCATCCTGCATCCGCGTCGCCCCGGCCTCCGCGTCCGCGAAATCCTGCTCGGCCTCGGCGAGGGCGGCCTCCGCGCGGGCGAGCCGTTCGGCCTGCCCCGCATCGAACGCGGCCTCCCGCTCGGCCTCCTCCCGCTCGATGCCGGCCACCCGCTCGTCGTACTCCTTGACCAGTTCGGCGAGCATCCCCTCGGTCCGCTCCCGCACCTCCCGCAGCGCGGCCAGCGCCTCGCCCCGCTTCTCCTTCACCCCGCGCCGGGCCTCGATCCGCAGTTCGTCGGCCTCGGTCCGGGCGGCCAGCAACACCTGCCGGGCCCATTCCTCGGCCTCGCCCCGCACCTCGTCGGCGTACGCCTGCGCGGCCTCCCGCAGCCGCAGCCCGGCCTCCTCCGCCTCGGCGACGATCCGCCGGGCGCCCTCGCGGCCGCCCTCGCGCACGGCCGCGGCCTCCTCGACACCGAGGGCGAACAACTGCCGCGCGCCCTCGCCGAGCGCCTCGTACGTCTGCGGGGTCAGCCCGGCGACCGTCTCGCGCAGCCGGTCGAGTTCCATGCCCATCTCCCGGGCCAGCACGGTCAGCCGGGCGGCCCGCTCCCACGCGGCGTCCCGGTCCCGGGAGAGGGCCGCCGCGTGGACGTCGACCTGGTCGGTGCGGTAGCCACGCCGTACGACGTCGAACTCGAAGTCATGGGGTGCCGTCGGTGCGCTGCTCATGCTGGGCCCTCTCCGCCGGACGCACACGAAATGATGATTTCGCGCACATCTTGATGTATGGGGCAGAAGTGTTCATAACGCGACACTCCGTGCGGGGGTCACGGGAGAGCCCGACGGGCACGGGAAACCGTCGCGGGAACAGGAGCAGCCGACGGGCACGGACAGCGGACGCGGGCGGCGGACAACAAGCGCGGGCGGCAGGCGCAGGCAGCAGGCGCGGACGCGAAGGGCCCGGCCCGGTCTCGTACGAGACCGGGCCGGGCCCTTCGCGTGCGCGTGACGCGGCCGTGTCAGCCGCGACGGATCACAGCAGTCCGTCCCACATCTGTTCCAGCAGCACCGACCACCAGCTCTCCGGCGAGGCGAGCGCCGCCGGGTCGAGGGCGGCGAGCTGCGCCTGGAAGTCGACGGTCCAGCGGCCCGCCTGCTCCTGGTTGAGCCCGAACCGCAGCCGCCACATACGGCCGAGCAGGGCCAGGCAGCGCGCGAACTCCGGCAGCCCGGTGTTCACGAACTGCGGCGGTACGGGCGCCCCGCCCGGTCCCGCCTCCACCGGCACGGCCACGATGTTCGCCGTGCCGTACTGGACACACAGCGCCTTGCCGAAGTCGCTGCCCATCACCAGGTACGAGCCCGAGTCGGCCGCCGGCTGCACCCCTCGCTCCTGGGCCAGCTCCGCCAGCGTCGGCACCGGACGGCCCGGCTGGGCCTGCGCCCAGAAGAACGGGCCCATGTCGACCGGCAGTCCGGCCACGACCAGCGTGTGCGCCACGATCGGCGGGACGCCCTGCCGCGACACCGCCTGCTGGTCGAACCGGAACACCCCCGGCCCGAACACCGCCGCCAGCTCCTGCCCGATCGCCTCCGGCGGGATCGGCGGCGCCGGCTGCACCGGGTGCAAGGGCGCCCGCACCGGCGCGTGCCGGGCCGGACCGTCCGCCACCTGGTGCAACTCGCCCTGGTGCGCGATGAGCTGGGCCATGCCCTGCTGCCGGCTCGCGTGGTCCTTGCCGTACGGGGCGATGGACGTGATGCGGGCGTTCGGCCACTGCTCACGGATCATCCGCGCGCAGTACGCACCCGGCAGCTCGCAGGACTCCAGCTCCGTGTGCAGCTCCAGCACCGCCTCCGGCGGGATGTTCATGCCACGCAGCTCATGGAAGATCTGCCACTCCGGGTGCGGCGTTCCGGGCGCCGAACGCCGGATCACCTGCTGCTCGGAGCCGTCCGGCGCCCGGAACCGCAGCACGGCCTGGTAGCCGGGCCCGACGGTCGGCTGACCGGCGGGCGGCTGCGGATAGCCGTACGCCGGCGGCGCGCCCATCGGCGGCCCGGGCACCGGCCCGGGCTGCCCCGGCATCCCGGGATGGGCCCCCGGCGGCATCCCGGGCGCCCCCGGACCGCCGACCGCAGGCCCGGCCAGCATCGTCTCGGCGTGGTGCACCGGACCGCGAGCACCAGGCCCGCCCGGCTGACCCGGAGCACCGGGGTGACCGGGAGCGCCGGGCATGCCAGGAGCCCCCGGCTGGCCCGGAGCCCCGGGCGGACCCGGCGGCTGCGGCGCGCCCGGACCACCCACGGCGGGCCCGGCGAGCATCGTCGCCGCGTGGTGCATACCGCCGGCGGGCGTACCCCCGGGCGGATTCGGCACCCCGGGGGCGCCCGGCCCACCGGGCTGCCCCGGAGCACCGGGAAGACTCTCGGGCCCGTTCGGGCCGAGCGCGGAGACCATCTGGGTCGGCACGTACCCGCCCGCCGGGGTGCCCGGCGCACCGGGCCCGGACGGCGGCGGAGGCGTACCTCCCGGACGGGCACCCGGAGTCCCCGGGGTACCGGGCGGAGCCGGGGGCGGCGGCGCACCGGCCCCACCGCCCCGGCGCGGCGGCGGCGCCGCCTTGCTCGTGGCGGCGTCGGCGATGTCACCGGCATGCGGCG
Organism: Streptomyces bottropensis ATCC 25435; assembly: GCF_000383595.1. Lineage (NCBI taxonomy): Bacteria > Bacillati > Actinomycetota > Actinomycetes > Kitasatosporales > Streptomycetaceae > Streptomyces > Streptomyces bottropensis. The sequence continues at coordinate 8,083,729 of NZ_KB911581.1, forward strand.
GCAGCGGACGCCCCGGCGGCGGAGTACCGGGACCCTGCGGGCCAGCCGGCCCCTGCGGATACCCGTAGGACTGCGCACCCGGCGGCGGCGTCCCGGGCCCCGACGGCGGTTGCTGCTGCTGTTGCTGCGAAGGGGCGCCCGGCGCGGAGCCGGGGCTGCCCAGGGCCGGCGACACGGCCGTCCTGGGAAGCTGGCTGCCGCCGGAGATCAGCGCGGTCTGCGCGTCCGGCAGCGCGTTGGGCGCCGGAGCGTCGTCCTCGTCGCTCACCTCGGTCAGCTGCCGCGCGAACACCGTCTCCGGCAGCGGCACCGAACGGTCGTCCTCGGCATCGGCGTTGGTGTCCGTACCGGCCCACGGGGTCGCCCCGTCGGGCACCCCCGGCACCGCGTCGTGCGGCTCGGTCACCCTCGGCGGCGGCACCGCGTCGCGCACCTCGTCCTCCGGCGACGCGGCGGCCGGCCACGGCGTGGCGTCGGCCGGCGCGGCAGGCACCCCACGGCCGGCCGAGGGTGCCTGACCCACCGGCCCCGCCATCGTCTCGGGCAGCGAACCACCGCCCCCGGACCCGGCCCCGGACGCCCCGTTGGCGCCCACGGCCCCGCCCGTACCGTCGGCCGCGGCGGACGCCGCACGGGACCCGGCGCCGTCGGACGCGCCCGCGCCCGCGCGGTGATCCGGAATCCCCAGCCTGTCCGCCGCGTCCTGCAACCACTCCGGCGGAGTCAGCAGGAACGACGTCTGGTTCAGGTCCACCCGGGCCGCGGGTGCCGGCGCGGCGGCCGGAACCTCGTCCGCCCGGCCGTACTCCTCCTCGAAGCGGCGGATCACCTCACCCACCGGCAGCGACGGCCACAGCGTGGCGTCCCCGCTGTCCCGGGCGATCACCAGCCGCTGCGCGCCACCGTCCGAACGCGGACCGTCCGCCCGGTCCTCCGCCCACACCACGAACCCGAGCTCGAACTCCCGAACCCGCACCTCACGGTGCTGATAGGCCGGCAGATCCCCGTTGATCCACTCCTCGGCGCGCTCCTGCGCCTGAGCGAACGTCACCATCGAAAACTCACTCCCCCACCGAAGACACGGCAGCGCCCGCGGCGACCGGCACGGCATGTGCGAAGCCACCGTCCACCATCAGGTTCGCCACCGTCTCCAACTCCGGCGGATTGCCGGCCAGCCGGGACAGGAACGCGTCGAAGTCCGCACCCGCGGGGAGCAGCAGCCGCTCCACCCGCTCGGCCGGCGGCCACGACGGATCGACGTCACGGGCGTCGTCGTACGCGCAGAACCAGACCGACCCGATCCGGTCGCCCTTCACCTTCACCGCGAGAATCCCGCCCTGCGCGAACGCGACCGCCAGGTAGTCCTTGGTGAGATGGTCCCGCAGGCACTTGTTGACGTACACCAGGTCGTTGACCGCGGCCTCGTCCCGCACCGTGAAGAACGGCTGATCGACCAGCAGCCCCAGCTCCGCGTCCAGCGCCGCCCCGACCGGGGCGCAACCGCCCGCCGCCTTCAGGAACGACCGGTACGCACCCGGCAGCCGGTACCCGAGATCCTCCTCGACCCCCTGCACCTGCGCCTCGGTCACCGCGACCGCCGACGACTTCGGCAGCCCGAAGTGCGCCGGCCGGGTCTCCTGCAACGGCCTCGTGCCCCGCTTGTGCTGGTCCACGCGCGCCGTCGCGATACCACCGTGATGCCGCAGCAACGCCTTCACCTCGACCGGCACCAGCTCCAGCCGCCGGCCACCCGGCGCGTGATGCCACGTCCAGCCGTGCGGCGTCGCCACCGGCGGGATCGTGTCCCACAGCTCGTGCCCCGTCGCCGCCAGCGCCGCGTTCGCGGACACGTAGTCCGTCAACCGCAGCTCGTCCACCCCGAAACCCTCCGGGGGATCGGCGATCTCCGCCGCGGCGCGCGCGTAGGGCGAGAAGTCCGGATAGCCGTGCGCGTCAACACGGACACCCCTCGGATGACGCGCGGCCCGGACGGGGTCCGGAAACTGCACGACCTGCCCGGCGTAGGCCGCGTTCGGCGGCGCGGCTTGCTGCCCGAGCCGACCTGTCGTCATGGCGGTAGCCCCCTGCGGCGTTCTGTGTGACCTGCTCTGGCTGCGATGTCGCTCTGTCGTACCGCTCCCCGACAGCGGAAAAGACCCCTATACGGCCCCTTCCGCCCGCCCTCGATCGCAAGACCGAATGGATCGCGGTTGTCGACAGCCTATGCGGTACGGCGACACCGGTCACCGGGCCTCTGCTTCCGTGACCAGCCGTCACGCCACCCTCACGGAACGCCGAAGCCCGGGCGTGTCGAACTGCCCCAGCTTCCGCACGGGCCACGCAGTTTGGCACTCTGTGTCCCCTGGCGGGGTAGGTAACAGGAGGGGATCACGTTCATGAGCGCGACGCAGGCGGGACCTTCGGGCGACCCCCGCATCGGCTGGAGCACCGCGGAACAGCCGCACGCCCCCGCCCTCCTTCACCGCCGCGACGGCATCCTGCCGACCGTGGCCGCGGCCCTCTCCGTACGCGGCGAGACCCTCACCGGCACCGCCGCCCGGGGTGACCACCCCCCGCCGCTGCACCCGCTGGTCCAGGATTTCCTCGACTCCCTCGCCACCGCACAGCGCGCCCGCTTCACCGGCCGCTGCGCCGAGGCCATCCTGATCTCCCGCCACATCACCACCGCAGACGCGGCCCGCAGCAGACGCGCCGCCCGCAGACCCATGTCCAACGGCGAGGCCCGCAAGGCCCTCAAGCAGGCCAAACTCACCACCCGCCACATCCGTGAGGACGGCGACCCCCTCCACGGCGCCTTCGCCACCCCCTGCCGCTCCTGCGCGGCGCTCAGCGCCCACTTCGGCGTCCGCGTCGTGGACCCGGCACGGGACAACTGAGCCCGGCCACGGAGCCGGCGGGCCATCGCGAAACCGTCCCCGCCAGGAACCCCTCTCCCGGAGATCGCGTCAGAACACAGGAACCGCTCCGGAACCCCGGAACCCCCCGACACGCCAGGACCCCGGCCGCTCCCCGACCCGAGTTCGAACCACCGCCGAACCCCCGACGAACCCCCGCAGAGCCGCCGACGAACCCCCGACGAACAAAGGGCAGATGCACACCGACCGCACCTCCACCACCCGCTTCTCCGTCCCCGTCGACGCCGCCCTGCGCGCCGCCGGATGGCAGCCGGGACGCTGGGACATAAAGCAGGCCGAGTTCTGGGCCGACACCCTGCGCGAGCACACCTCCCCCGCCGGCCACCGCCACGCGGTCTTCCCGGCCGCCGTCGAGGCCTGGGCCGAATTCGGCGGCCTCCACCTCACCGCCCAGGGCCCCGGTCGCCGGCTCGCCCCCGCCGACCTCCACCTCGACCCGCTGCACGGCCTCCACATGGCCCGCACCCTCGGCGACCTCGGCCGCGCCCTCGACACCGAGGTCTGCCCCCTCGGCCACGAGACCGCCACCCGCGCCCTCATCGCCATCGACGCCGAGGGCCGCACCTACGCCCTCGACCACACCGGCGACTGGTACCTCGGCCCCACCATCGACTCGGCGCTCACCACGCTCCTGACCGGCACCGACCCCACCCGCCTCACCGCCACCTGAACACACGCACGCACGGACGCACGGACTCAACCGAACGACCCACGCCCACCCGACGCCCGCGAACAGGCGGCCGGGCCCGGCCGCACCCCCCAAGCGCGCAAGCGCCGGCGCGCGCACCACACGCCCCCACCGGCCACCCCGCGCGGAAGCCCTACGACGCCGGAATCACCGCCGACACCCGGAACCCCCCGGCGTCCGTGGGCCCGGACACGAAAACTCCCCCCAGCTCGGCCACCCGCTCCTTCATGCCGAGCAACCCGTTCCCCCCGCTCGGCAGCCGTGCCGCGCCCGCCGCACCCGGCACCGGCGGCGCCCCGTTCTCCACCTGCATCGCTATCTCCGCCGCCCGATGCGCGAGCCGCACCTGCGCCTTCGCCCCCGCCGCGTGCTTGTGCACGTTCGTCAGCGCCTCCTGCACCACCCGGTACGCCGTCTGCTCCACCTCCGCCGCGTACACCCGCACCTCCCCCTCCACCGACAGCTCGACCACCATCCCCGCCGCCGCCGACTGCCCCACCAACGCCTCCAGCTCGGCCAGACACGGCCCCTCACCGGCCTCGTCCTCGGCCCGCGAAGCCGCCGCCGCGGCAGCGGCCCCCACCGCCGCCAGCGGCACGGGCACCGGCGCCGGCTCCACCCGCGCCATCGACGAGAACCCCTCACCCGACCGCAGCACCCCGAGCATCTCCCGCAACTCGGTCAACGCCTGCCGCCCCATGTCCCCCACGAGCGCCGCGTTCCGCACGGCCTTCTCCGGATCCTTCCGCGCCACGGCCTGCAACGCCGCCGCGTGCACCACCATCAACGACACCCGGTGCGCGACCACGTCATGCATCTCCCGGGCGATCCGGGTCCGCTCCTCCCCCCGAGCCCATTCCGCCCGCTCCTCCGCCCGCTCCGCGAGCAGCTGCAACTCCCGCTCCAGCGAATCCGCCCGCTCCCGCAGACTCTCCATCAACCGCCGACGCGCCCCGACGTACAGCCCCAGCAGCACCGGCGGCGCCGTCAGCCCGATCGCCATCGTCGACGCCAGGAACAGCGCGAACGCGTCCCCGCCACCGACCGCCCCGTCCCCCTGCAGGTCGCTCTGCGTCGCCTGCACGAACCACACGATGAACACACCGGCGAACGCCATCCCCGACAACGCCCCGATGATCCGCCGCGGCGCCTCCGACGCCGCCAACGTGTACAGCCCCACGAGCCCCATCAGGTAGCCCATCTGAGCGGGCGCGACAGCGATGAAGACCAGCACGACCGCGACGGGCCACATCCGCCGCACCAACAGCACCGACCCGGCGAGCGCCCCGAACGCGACCCCCACGGCCTCCGGCAACGCGGCGTTCCGCGCGAACGCGACACCCTCCACCGCGCACTCGACCGCCGACATCAGCGCCAGCCCACCGTCCAGCAGCATCCCCCGCCGCCGCTCCCACCACCACGGCCCGGCTCCATCCCCCAACCCGGCCGCGGTGTGGTCTTCCCCCGTCGTGGTCATGACCCAAGCCTACGTTCGAGCGCCCCCGCTTTTCCGGCGAGTTTCCCGTACTGGCCTACACCACGCCACACATTCGAACAGAAGCGAAACCACCCGGTATCCCTCGAACTGCTGGATCGCCTACCGTTCGATCCCGGAACGGCTCATTCCGCCCGGCCGCGGTATGCCCGTGGCGCACACCAACGGCAAGTCCCTACCGGGCCGAGGGCTCCAAGGACGGGCCCCACCGCCGTACCGAGGTCCCGTGAGTCGGCACGGGCGCGACCCGTCAGGGCCGCCTCGGCATCCACGTCGCCAGAGCGCCGCCTATACCGGCGCACGGAAGGCGCCTGGTACGGCATAGTAGAAGGCGCCACTCGACGACCTGGCCAATTGTCCGGTTCAGTCGAAAATAATCCCCTGTGGTGTAATTGGCAGCACTGTGGCTTTTGGTGCCATATGTCCGGGTTCGAGTCCTGGCGGGGGAGCCAAGCTCAGTTCGGGTCCTGACCCAGCGACACGGGTCAGGACCCGACGCACATTTCCCCCTCACAACGCCCCGGTATCCTGCGGATGTCCACACCCCACACATCCACAGCCGAAGGGCATCCCCGTGAGCGCAACCCGCCCGGCAGCCGTCGTCGTACTCGCAGCGGGTGAGGGCACCCGTATGAAATCGGCCACACCGAAGGTTCTGCACAGCATCTGTGGCCGCTCACTGGTCGGCCACGTCCTCGCCGCCGCGCGCGAGTTGGAGCCGGAGCACCTGGTCGTGGTCGTCGGGCACGCCCGCGAGAAGGTCACCGCGCACCTCGCCGAGGCCGACCCGGGCGTACGGACGGCGGTCCAGGCGGAGCAGAACGGCACGGGGCACGCCGTGCGGATGGGGCTGGAGGAGCTGGGCGGGGTCGTGGACGGGACCGTGGTCGTCGTCTGCGGCGACACCCCGCTGCTGACCGGCGCGACCCTGCGGGCCCTGGCCGCCACCCACTCGGCCGACGGCAACGCCGTGACGGTGCTGACCGCCGAGGTCCCGGACGCCACCGGCTACGGCCGGATCGTGCGCGACGGCGCCTCCGGCGCGGTGACGGCCATCGTGGAGCACAAGGACGCGACCGAGTCGCAGCGCGCGATCCGCGAGATCAACTCCGGGGTGTTCGCGTTCGACGGCCAGCTCCTCGCGGACGCGCTGGGGAAGGTCAGGACGGACAACAGCCAGGGCGAGGAGTACCTCACGGACGTCCTCGGGATCCTGCGCGAGGCCGGCCACCGGGTGGGGGCCTCGGTCGCGGGGGACCACCGTGAGATCGCGGGGATCAACAACCGGGTGCAGCTGTCCGAGGCCCGGCGCATCCTGAACGACCGGCTGCTGACGGAGGCGATGCTCGCCGGGGTGACCGTGATCGACCCCGCGACCACGTGGGTCGACGTCACCGTCACGTTCGAGCAGGACGCGCTGATCCACCCGGGCACCCAGCTGCTGGGCGCCACACATCTGGCCGAGGGCGCGGAGGTCGGGCCGAACACGCGGCTGAAGGACACGCGGGTGGGGGCCGGCGCGCGGGTCGACAACACGGTGGCGGACGGCGCGGAGGTCGGCCCGCAGGCGAGTGTCGGGCCGTTCGCGTACATGCGTCCCGGTACGCGCCTGGGGCTGAAGTCCAAGCTCGGCACATACGTCGAGACCAAGAACGCGACCATCGGTGAGGGCACGAAGATCCCGCACCTGTCGTACGTCGGCGACGCCACGATCGGCGAGTACTCGAACATCGGTGCGGCGAGTGTGTTCGTGAACTACGACGGGGAGAGCAAGCACCACACGACCGTCGGGTCGCACTGCAAGACAGGTTCGGACAACATGTTTGTGGCGCCTGTCACGGTCGGGGACGGTGCGTACACCGCCGCCGGGTCCGTGATCACCAAGGATGTGCCGCCCGGTTCGCTGGCCGTGGCCCGTGGCCAGCAACGGAACATCGAGGGTTGGGTGGCCCGTAAGCGTCCGGGGAGCGCGGCGGCCAAGGCCGCCGAAGCCGCTGCCCGGGAGGACGACAGCGCGAGCTGACCGGAAACAGGTGCGCCAAGGACGTCGTACCGTGATAGGTGCACACCCGCACCCCAGCTGAGTGAGCGGCTTCCGCGCGCCTGGCTGAGAACCTCTGAGGAGACAGTGCTGTGACCGGGATCAAGACGACCGGCGAGAAGAAGATGATGTTCTTCTCCGGCCGCGCCCACCCCGAGCTTGCCGAGGAGATCGCCCAGCAGCTGGGTGTCGACGTCGTCCCGACGAAGGCCTTCGACTTCGCGAACGGCGAGATCTATGTCCGCTACGAGGAGTCGGCGCGTGGTGCGGACTGCTTCCTGATCCAGAGCCACACGGCTCCGATCAACAAGTGGGTCATGGAGCAGTTGATCATGATCGACGCGTTGAAGCGTGCGTCGGCCCGTTCGATCACCGTGATCGTGCCGTTCTACGGTTACGCGCGCCAGGACAAGAAGCACCGCGGGCGTGAACCGATCTCGGCGCGCCTGATCGCGGATCTGATGAAGACGGCGGGTGCGGACCGGATTCTGGCGGTCGACCTGCACACGGACCAGATCCAGGGCTTCTTCGACGGGCCCGTCGATCACCTGTTCGCGCTGCCGCTGCTGGCGGACTACGTGGGCGCGAAGGTGGACCGGAACAAGCTGACGGTGGTCTCGCCGGACGCGGGCCGGGTGCGGGTGGCGGACCGCTGGTGCGACCGTCTCGGCGCGCCGCTGGCGATCGTGCACAAGCGGCGCGACAAGGACGTGGCGAACCAGGTGACCGTCCACGAGGTCGTGGGTGAGGTCAAGGGCCGGGTGTGTGTCCTGGTGGACGACATGATCGACACCGGTGGGACGATCTGTGCCGCGGCGGACGCGCTGTTCGCGCATGGCGCGGAGGACGTCATCGTGACGGCGACGCACGGTGTGCTGTCGGGTCCGGCGGCGGACCGGCTCAAGAACTCGAAGGTGAGCGAGTTCGTGTTCACCGACTCGCTGCCGACGCCGGGTGAGCTGGAACTGGACAAGATCACGGTGCTGTCGATCGCGCCCACGATCGCGAGTGCGGTGCGCGAGGTGTTCGAGGACGGTTCGGTGACGAGCCTGTTCGACGAGCACTGAGTCGCCGCCGTCCGGGTTGAACCCTTGCCGGCCGGGCCGAGTGCCTGCCCTCCGGCTTGATCGATTTTTCTCCGGCCTCCCTCGCCGAGTACTCTGTTGCAGTTGCTCGGCGAGGGAGGCCGTACCCGTGTGTACGGCGGTCCGTTATCGACGCGCTCTTCGTAGCAGGCCGATTGTTTGGCCGGGTGACCACCTTTCCCCCGTTCTACGAGGAGTGAACATGGCCGAGGTCAAGCTCGAAGCCGAGACCCGTACCGAGTTCGGCAAGGGCGCCGCCCGCCGTATCCGTCGTGCCAGCAAGGTTCCCGCCGTGGTCTACGGCCACGGTGCGGACCCCGTGCACATCACGCTGCCGGGCCACGCGCTCCAGCTCGCGCTGCGCACCCCGAACGTCCTGCTCAGCCTGGACATCGACGGCAAGACCCACCTGGCGATCCCGAAGGCCGTGCAGCGCGACGCGATCAAGGGCTTCCTGGACCACGTCGACCTGCTCCTCGTGAAGCGCGGCGAGAAGGTCAACGTCGAGGTCTACGTCCACACCGAGGGCGACCTGGCGCCGGGCGCCTACCTGCTCGAGCACGTGCTGAGCACGCTGACGGTCGAGGCCGAGGCGACGCACATCCCCGAGTCGGTCACCGTCTCCATCGAGGGCCTGGAGGCCGGTGCCTCCATCCTCGCCAAGGACATCCCCCTGCCGAAGGGCACCACGCTGGCGATCGACGAGGACGCGGTCGTCCTTCAGGTCCTGGCCGCGCAGGCGGAGGAGCCGTCGGAGGGCGGCGCCGAGGGCGACGAGGCCGCCGAGGCCTGATCCTCAGCTCTGTCATCGGTTCGTCAGCCGCTGTTCCCTTCGGGGGGCAGCGGCCGGCGCGTATCAAGGAGAGATGCACGTGACGACCGATCCGAGTGCGCCCTGGCTGGTGGCGAGCCTCGGTAATCCCGGGCCCGAGTACGCGGCGAACCGGCACAACGTGGGGTTCATGGTGGCCGATCTGCTGGCCGAGCGGATCGGGGGGAGGTTCAAGCGGGCCGGGAAGGCGCAGGCGCAGGTCGTGGAGGGGCGGATCGGTCCGCCGGGGCCGGCGAACCGTCGGGTGATCCTGGCGAAGCCGATGTCGTTCATGAATCTCTCGGGCGGTCCGGTGACGGCCCTGCGGGATTTCTACAAGGTGCCGGTGGCGAACATCGTCGCGATCCATGACGAGTTGGACATCGACTACGGCGCGCTGCGGCTGAAGTTCGGTGGCGGTGACAACGGTCACAACGGTCTCAAGTCGATGACGAAGGCGATGGGCCCGGACTACCACCGGGTGCGGTTCGGGATCGGCCGCCCGCCGGGCCGGATGCAGGTCGCCGACTTCGTGCTGAAGGACTTTTCCGCCACTGAGCGCAAGGAGTTGGACTATTTCGTGGACCGGGCGGCGGACGCGGTGGAGTGCCTGGTGATCGAGGGGCTGGAGCGGGCGCAGGGGACGTACAACTCCTGAGCCGATCCGGACAAGTACCGATTCGTTCGGTCCTGGGCACCGGCCTGCGGGAGTTGACCGACCGCACGAACATGGCCAATGATCCCCGCCATGCCTGCCACCAAAGCCCCCGCTCACCGCTCGCGGCGCCGTCCGCGCCCGAGCGGCGGTGGTGCGTCGGTCGCGCTGCGGTACGGGCGGCTGGCGACGATGGGCGCGGTCGCGGTGGTGCTCCTGATCGCGGGGGTGTGGGGTTCCTGGGGCTGCGCCCAGCACGTGATGCTGAGCAAGGGGCGCGAGCAGGGCACGATGACGGTGTCCCGGTGCGCCGGTGAGACCTGCTGGGGGCCGTACGAGCCGGCGTCGTCGGGGTCGCGGGCGCGGGACCGGGTCGACATCGAGCGGTCGGTGGCGGTGGAGACGGGTGAGACGTACACCGTCGTCGTGAAGCCGGGCAGCAGCGAGGTCGTACGGACGGGGTCGGCGGGCCTGCTGCATGCCTGGGCGCCGCTCGGTGGGGCCCTGTTGCTCGCGGCGGTGGTCGTGGCGGGCGGGTTGCGGATGGTGCGGTCGGCGTGGGTGCTGGGCGGGCTCGGCCTCGCGCTGATCACGGCGGCGTGGGTGGCGCTCTGACTTTGCGGCGAGCGACCCTCACCGGGCCGCCCGCCGCGAACGAACTCTGATGTCAGCCCGTGTTGCGCAACCCCGCCGCCACCCCGTTGACCGTGAGCAGCAACGCCCGCGCGAGCAGCGGATCGGCCTCCTCCTCCGCGGCGGCAGCCTCCCGCTGGCGCTTGAGGAGGGCGACCTGGAGGTAGGAGATCGGGTCGAGGTAGGCGTCGCGGATGGAGAAGGTCTGCTGCAGGACGGGGTCGGCGTCGAGCAGCTTGTCCTCGCCGGTGATGCGGAGCACCTCGCGGACGGTCAGTTCGTGTTCGGTCCGGATGGTCGCGAAGACGTGCTTGAGGTGGTCGGGGACGAGGGTGTCGACGTAGTGCTGGGCGATCCGCAGGTCGGTCTTGGCCAGCGTCATCTCGACGTTGGACAGGAAGTTGCGGAAGAAGTGCCACTGTTCGTGCATCTCGTCGAGGACGGTGTCCAGGCCCGCTTCGCGCAGTGCCTTCAGGCCGGAGCCGACACCGAACCAGCCGGGCACGATCTGCCGTGACTGGGTCCAGCCGAAGACCCAGGGGATGGCGCGCAGCCCGTCGAGCGAGACGCCCGAGCCGGGGCGGCGGGAGGGCCGCGAGCCCAGGTGCAGGTCGGCGAGCTGGTCGACCGGCGTGGAGGCGAGGAAGTACGTCGGCAGGTCGGGGTCTTCGACGAGCTTGCGGTAGGCGGCGTGGGCGGCGTCGCTGACCAGGTCCATGGCCGCGTCCCAGCGGGCCAGGGCGTCCTCGGACTGGCGGGGGGCCGTGTGCAGGGCGGAGGCCTGGAGGGTGGCGGCGACCGTCAGTTCCAGGTTCTCGCGGGCCAGGGAGGGGACGAGGTACTTGTCGGAGATGACCTCGCCCTGTTCGGTCACCTTGATCTCGCCCTCCAGGGTGCCCCAGGGCTGGGCGAGGATCGCGTCGTGCGAGGGGCCGCCGCCGCGGCCGACGGTGCCGCCGCGGCCGTGGAAGAGGCGCAGGCGTACGCCGTAGCGGTGGGCGACGTCGCGCAGGCGGCGCTGGGCGCGGTGGATCTCCCACTGCGACGTCGTGATGCCGCCGAACTTGGAGGAGTCGGAGTAGCCGAGCATGACCTCCTGGACGTCTCCGCGCAGGGCGACGAGCCGCCGGTAGGAGGGGTCGGCGAGCATCTCTTCGAGGATGGTGTCGGCGGCCTTGAGTTCGTCGGTGGTCTCCAGCAGCGGGACGATGCCGATCCTGGCCCAGCCGGCGTGGAGGTCGATGAGGCCGGCCTCGCGGGCGAGGACGGTGGCGGCGAAGACGTCGTCGGCGCCCTGGCACATCGAGATGATGTACGACTCGATGACCTCGGAGCCGAAGACGGCCAGTGCCTTCTTGACGGTCTCGAACACGCCGAGGGTCTTGACGCCGGCGGCGTCCAGCGGTGCGGGGGTGGGGGCCAGGGGCCGCCTCGACCTGAGTTCGCGGGCGAGGAGCTTGTGGCGGTACTCGCGGGGCATGTCCTCGTAGCGCCAGGACTCCTCGCCGAGCCGGTCGAAGAGCTGGCCGAGGGCGTGGTGGTGGGCGTCGGCGTGCTCGCGGACGTCCATGGTGGCGAGCTGGAGGCCGAAGGCGGAGAGGGTGCGGATGGTGCGGTTCATCCGGCCGTCGGCGAAGAGGCCGCCGCGGTGTTCGCGCAGCGAGGTCTGGATGAGGGTGAGGTCGCGCAGGAGTTCGGCGGTGCCGAGGTAGTCGCGGCCGTCCTCGTGCGGGATGCCCTGGGCGAGGCGCTGCTTGGTGTTCTCCAGCTTCTGCCGGATGCAGGTGGCCTTGAGCCGGTAGGGCTCCTCGGCGTTGAGGCGCTTGTAGCGGGGGCTGATCTCGGGGAGGGCTTCGAGGTCGGCCCGGAGGGAGGTCAGCAGTTCCTCGGTCGCGCCGGTGTAGCGGATGGAGTTGGAGAGGAAGCCGCGCAGTTCGTCGATGAGTTCGAGGGCGTCGTTGATGCCGTGCTCGTGCTGGAGGATGAGGACGTCCCAGGTCACCTGGGGGGTGACGTTGGGGTTGCCGTCGCGGTCGCCGCCGATCCAGGTGCCGAAGGTGAGGGGGCGGGTGGCGTCGGGGATGGTCACGCCGACGCGCTCCAGCTCGGCCGTGAGGTCCTCCAGGACGTCGCCGACGGCGCCCGCGTGCAGTTCGTCCAGGTAGTAGATGGCGTTGCGGGCCTCGTCGGCGGGCTCGGGGCGTACGACGCGCAGCTCGTCCGTCTGCCAGACGAGGTCGATGTTCTCGGCCAGTCGGGTGTCGTGGCGGCGGCGGTCGGAGTCGATGACGGGGGTTTCCAGCAGCGCGGCGATGCGCCGGAGCTTGTTGAGCACGGACCGGCGGGCGGCCTCGGTGGGGTGGGCGGTGAAGACGGGGCGGACGTTGAGGTTCCCGACCGTCTCGCGCAGGTGTTCGGGGTCGGCGTCCTTCAGGCGATCGGCCGTACGGGCGAGCAGTCCGCCCTCGGCGGCACGGCGTGCCCTCAGTTCCCGGCCGCGGTGCACCTGTTCGGTGACGTTGGCCAGGTGGAAGTAGGTGGAGAAGGCGCGGACGAGCTTGGCGGCGGTCTCCAGCTCGGTGCCGCGCAGCAGGTCGGCGGCGGCTTCCCCGTCCTCGCGGGTCAGGCGGCGGACGCGCTCGACCAGCTCCAGGAGTTCGGGGCCCTCCTGCCGTACGAGGGTCTCGCCCAGCAGATCGCCCAGACGCCGGATGTCGGCGCGCAGCTCGGCGTTGACCGTCGTGACGGTGTGGCCATGGTCGTCGGCACTGCTCACAGGTGCGGCTCCTTGCAGTGTTGAAGCTCGTCCGGAGGGGAACCCGGGCGGGGCCCGGTGGCCGGCGGCGCTTGCGGGCCTGGCGTCCGGGCGGGAATCGGAGCGGACCGCGCTGTCCGACCGAGTCCAGGATAGGCGTCCACCTGGGCGCCCCCGGCGACAGGTGCCACTTTTGCGGCACTGAGTGCCACCTGTCCAGTGAGCTCGTCCGTTACACCTGGACGCGCAGAGAGGTGCGCTCTTGCCGCCCGGCACCGCGCTGCCATACTTACGATGCCGTAGGTTACGGAACCGTAGGGACAGCCGTCAGGTCGCCCTCGCACGCTGTCGCCGCAGGCACTTCCCCCCTCTCTCCACCCTCGACCCCCCAGGGGACGCCCATGAGCACAAGGTCCGATGTGATCGACGACGCCCCGAACGCCCACGGTTCGCCAGGTTCCCCGGCGGCCGGATCGCCCGCGCCGTCGGCCACGCTGGGCGGCGAACAGAAGCGTTCGATCGAGCAGATCACGCTGCTCCTCTTCATCATCGTCCCCTTCCTCGCGGTGCTCGCCGCGGTGCCGCTGGCCTGGAACTTCGGGGGCGTGAGCTGGCTGGACCTCGGCCTGCTGGTGTTCTTCTACTACCTGGGGTGCCACGGCATCACGATCGGCTTCCACCGGCACTTCACCCACGGTGCGTTCAAGGCCAGACGCCCGCTGAAGATCGCGCTGGCGATCGCCGGCTCGATGGCCGTCGAGGGACCGCTGGTGCGCTGGGTGGCCGACCACCGCAAGCATCACAAGTTCTCCGACGCCGAGGGCGACCCCCACTCGCCGTGGCGCTTCGGCGAGACGCTGCCCGCGCTGCTGAAGGGCCTGTGGTGGGCCCACATCGGCTGGATGTTCGACGAGGAGCAGACGCCGCAGGAGAAGTACGCCCCCGATCTGATCAAGGACCCGACGCTCCGCGCGATCTCCCGCCAGTTCATCTACTGGGCGATGCTCTCCCTCGCCCTGCCGCCCCTGATCGGCGGTCTGGTGACAATGTCCTGGTGGGGCGCGTTCACGGCGTTCTTCTGGGGCTCGCTCGTCCGGGTGGCGCTGCTGCACCACGTGACCTGGTCGATCAACTCGATCTGCCACGCGGTCGGCAAGCGCCCCTTCAAGTCCCGCGACCGCTCGGGCAACGTGTGGTGGCTGGCGATCCTTTCGTGCGGCGAGTCCTGGCACAACCTCCACCACGCCGATCCCACCTCCGCGCGGCACGGTGTGGAGCGCGGGCAGCTGGACTCCTCCGCGCGGCTGATCCGCTGGTTCGAGGCGTTCGGCTGGGCGTACGACGTCCGCTGGCCGTCACGCTCGCGTATCGATTCCAGGCGCAAGACGGGTGAGGACGGCTCCGAGCACCGGAAGGCGTCCGCCGAGGCGGCATGATTGACGCCGTGGCGACCGACTCCAGCAGCACCCCGAGCAACGAGAAGCCGCGGCGTGTGCGCCGCACCCGGATGACGGGCGCCGAGCGCCGGGCGCAGTTGCTGGAGGTCGGCCGGGCCCTGTTCGCCGCGAAGGGCTTCGAGGCGACGTCGGTGGAGGAGATCGCGGCGAAGGCCGGGGTGTCCAAGCCGGTGGTGTACGAGCACTTCGGCGGCAAGGAGGGCCTGTACGCGGTGGTGGTGGACCGTGAGATGAGCCGGCTGCTGGACATGGTGACCAGCTCCCTGACGGCGGGTCACCCCCGGGAGCTGCTGGAGCAGGCCGCGTTCGCGCTTCTGGACTTCATCGAGGAGTACACGGACGGTTTCCGCATCCTGGTCCGTGACTCGCCCATCCCCCAGTCCACGGGTTCCTTCGCGTCCCTGATCTCCGACATCGCCACGCAGGTGGAGGACATTCTCGGCCGCGAGTTCAAGAGCCGCGGTTTCGACCCGAAGCTCGCGCCGCTGTACGCGCAGGCGCTGGTCGGCATGGTCGCCCTGACCGGGCAGTGGTGGCTGGACGTCCGGCGCCCGAAGAAGGCGGAGGTGGCCGCGCATCTGGTGAACCTCGCGTGGCACGGCCTGGACGGCATCAACCAGAAGCCGCGGCTGATCGGACACCGCAAGAGTTGAGCGGGGCGGGGGGCGTTCTCGGGTGCGGGTGAGCGGGGGCTGGTCGCGCAGTTCCCCGCGCCCCTGAAAACACGGGCTGCGCCCATCGCCCACAGATCCGCGAGCCCGGGTCCGCCGGCGGGCGCGCGTCCGGTGGGGCTTCTCGCGCCGTTCCCCGCGCCCCTGAAAGACCGGGCCTCCGCCAGTCTGAAAGGCCGGGCCATCGCGGGCCTGGAGCACTCGGGCTGCGCCCATCGCCCACAGATCCGCGAGCCCGGGTCCGCCGGCGGGCGCGCGTCCGGTGGGGCTTCTCGCGCCGTTCCCCGCGCCCCTGAAAGACCGGGCGGCCCCCGGGGGCCCGAAAAGCACGGGGCGCAGCCCCTGCTTTTCAGGGGCGCGGGGAACTGCGCGGCCAGCCCCCACTCACCCGCAGCCGACAACAACCCCCGACCCTCGACCCCCGAGCCCTTACGACGAAGGGGCGCCTCAGCCGTCCTCGCCCGCATCCTTCGCACTGAGCGCCAGCTCGTTGTTTACCGTGAAATACGGCCGCACCCGAGTCCGCCCCCGCTCACCGTGCTCGAACACCCGCCCGGGCACCAGATCCGTCTTCCGCCGCTCCACCACGTCCCCGCCGATCCGCCCCACCGGCACACCCTCCACCCGTAGATCCCACAGATCGTGCTCGACCGCGCGCCGGGTCATGATCTCGCCGTACGGAACGGTGAACCGCACCCCCCGCTCCCCCACCGCCCGCGCGGCCACGGCGAAGTCGTACGCGGTGTCGGTCCGGGAGACGACCCGTACCTCCGCCCCCTGCGGCACCCGCACCCGATCGGCGGCCCCGTACAGCGTCGCGGTCACCGTCACCGACTCCTCGCTCACCTCCACGGTGTCGATCTCCGCGTGGGCCGGCCGCAGCCACGTCCGCAGCGCGAGGAACCCGTCGGCGGTCGGGTACGGGATCCACGCCCCCACGCCGTCCCGGTCGACACGGGGAGGACGCCCGACGAGCGCGGCCTGCTCGACCGTCCGCGCGGTCAGCCGCACCCGCTTGTCCGTGCCGCGCGGCACGACATAGCAGTCCCAGCGGCCCTCGGCGAGGCTGTGCTCGGTGGGGCGCAGGACCGCCTGCACCACGGTGTCCGTCGCGCCGGCACTCGGCGGGACCGGCAGGACCGGCACAGCGATCTGCCGCTTGTCGGGGTCGCGGCGCAGCCGGGCGACGAAGTCGAGGGGCCCGGCGGGCAGCTCGGCCGGGTCGAGGCGGACGACGAACCCGCCGTCGGCGGTGGCGCGGGCGTGCGCCCCGACGGGCGCGGGAGCGCTCTCCTCCGCCACGGCGGCGGGGACGGCCTGCGCGGGACGCGACCGGACCGCCCGGGCGGCGCGTCGCGCCCACCGGGCCGCGCCGGCCCAGCGGCGGCGCCGGGCCCCGGCCAGTTCCTCGAAGAGGTTCTCGTAGCGGCGGGCGATCGCGGTCGGCGCGTACACGTCGGCCTTGTCGAGTGCCTTCTTGCCGAGCCGTTCGCGCAGGGCCTCGTCGGTGACGACGCGGTTCAGGGCGTCGGCGTAGGCGTCGACGTCCCCGTCGAGCGGGACGAGGAGGCCGTCCTCCCCGTCGGTGATGATCTCGCCGGGACCGTGCGGGCAGTCGGTGGCGACGACGGGCACCCCGCAGTGCATGGCCTCGACGATGGTCATGCCGAAGGACTCCATGTCGGAGGAGACGGCGGCGACGGCACCCTTGGCCCACTCGGTCTCGATCGGTGAGACCGCGCCCATGAGGAAGGCCCGGTCGTGCAGCCCGAGCCGGTCGATCTGCTCCCGCAGGTTCTCCTTCTGCGGGCCTCGCCCGTAGATCCGCAGGGTCCAGCCGGGATGTTGGGCGGCCACCTTGGCGAAGGCGTCCACCAGCCGGTCGTACCGCTTGATGGGGATGAGCCGGCCGGCGGCGACGATGACCTGGGAGTCGAGGGTGGAGCGTGCGACGGCGGAGGCCCGGACGCCGTTGGGTACGCACACGACGGTGGTGTCGACGTGAGGCAGGGCGGCGCGGTACTGGGCGGCGTCGGCCTCGGAGACGGTGACGTAGGCGTCGAGTCCGGTGATGGCTTTCAGCTGGTCGGTCCGCAGCGGTTCGTGGTACTGGTCGAGGCTCAAATGCTCCTGTCCGACGCGGAGGTAGCGGCGGCGGCCGTCGCGGGCGAGGTAGCCGTTGAGGTCCGGGCGGGTGGCGATGACCACGTCGGCGTCGGTGCGGGCGAGGAAGCCGCCGACGCGTTCGTCCTGCAGCGCGGTGTAGGGCAGGTTCCCGGTGGCCCCGCTGTACGGGAACATCGTGCCGGGCCGGGCGGTGAGCGGGTGGTCGCCCTCGAAGCCGGGGGTTCCTTCCCGCAGGTCGATCAGCGAGGTCAGGCGGACGCGCGGGTCGAACGGGAGTGCCGGTTCGGCGCGGGAGCGGTGGACGCTGACCACCTCGACGTCGTGGCGGTCGGCCAACGCGGCCGACAGGTTGGTCGTCGAGCGGATGGTGCCGCCGATACCGAAGGCGTTGTTGATCAGAAAAGCGATCTTCATAGGTGTTTCCCCTGGAACCCGCGCCCCTGGCGGTCAGGTCAGGAAGTGCGTGCGGGCACGGCTGTCACATGGCCGGCGATCGACGAATGAACGAAAGATCGAATGACGAAATGAAGGAACGGGAAAATGAACGGCTGAACAGTGAATAGATGTACGAATGGGCGCAGCGGAAAGCGACCGATCGGGAAATTCGCGAAAGGACGCGCACGCGGGCACACGGCCCGGAAGCGCATCACGCGATGAAGTTCCCGTCGGACGGCGAAAAGCCTATGCGGCGCGCGCCACGAACCCCGTCAAACGCGCCGAATGGCTCAACAGATCCTCACTGGCCCCAGATCCCCTGGTCGCGGCCCCAGCCCCCGCGGTGCCGGTCAAACACGCGGAAGGCAACAAAAAAAGTGAACCGAGAATATATCCATCAGAATGAAAAACCCAAGAACAAGCTCGGCCGCTCTCGCACCGGGGGCATCGAGTGCGAAATTCCAGACTCCGTCCTTATGACGGACTTTCGATCGGAGCGGGCCGCAGCGGAGTCGTCTGCAGCACGTCCGCCGCCATGCGTGCGGCCGGGCCCGCCGTCTGTGCGGCGATGCGCCGGAACGTGTCCTGGGCCTGTCGCGCGGGCCATTCGGCGGGCAGATGCCGCACGGGCAGGCGCGGGTCGGTACGGATGATGCGCAGCCATTCGGCGACGAGCCGCAGCCGGGTGGCGATCGGGTCGGCGGCGGCGAGGTCGGCGGTGGTCCAGTGCTTGTCGAAGGCGACGTAGCGCGCGGCCAGGGTCTCCAGGTCCCAGCTCTCGCGGATCATCAGCCCGACGTCGGTGAACGGGTCGGCCTGCGCGTGGAACACCTTCACGTGGGCGTCCAGGCCCAGTTCGGAGACGGTCGCCCGCACGTCCACCCGGCCCGGCGCGATCCACAGTCCGCTGTAGAGGGCGCCGAAGCCGGACCAGGTGAGCCGGGAGCGCAGATCGTGCCGTTGGCGCTGCCAGGACTCGGGGAGGGAGAAGCCGAGGAGGGTCCAGGTGCCGTCCCAGTCCTCGTTCACCGCGCCGTCGCGCCAGATGCGCTGTCCGCCGTCCCGCAGGATGTCCCCGGCGTGCGGGGTGAGCCCGAAGAACATCCGCCGGCCCTCGCGCTGGCGCCGCAGCAGGCCGCGGTTCACCATCCGCGTCAGCGTCGACCGCACGGCCTGTTCGCCCGTGCCGACCCGCCCGAGCACGTCGATGATGCTCCCCGAGTACACCCCGAGGTCGCCTTCACCCAGGTCCAGCACGTGGTTACCGAAAAAGGAGAGCACCAACGACTGCGGCCGCAACTGCGCGCCGACGACATCGACATCCAGGATCTCGTCCTCCACAGCGGCAAGGGTACGGGGGCCGCGCGGGCCTGGTCAGGTGTGTGCCGCTCGTGCCCGGTCGAGGGCCGGGCCCGGTGCGATCGGCTCTCCCGACCGGGCCCCGCGCAGGACCGCTCCCTACGAGGCGACCCCCTCCTTGGCCGCACCCTCCCGGACGGACACGTCGCCGAGAGAGTCCCGGTGGGTCTCGCGGACGAACCACACCGTGACGGCGGTGATCGCCGCGCCCCCGCAGATCAGCAGTGAGATCGGCGTGCTCGACCCCCCGTTGGCGGCCACCAGGCTCCCCGCGATCATCGGCGAGAACCCGGCACCGATCAGGGTGGCGAGCTGGTATCCGAGGGACGCCCCGGTGTAGCGCACCTTGGTCCCGAACATCTCGGTGAGCAGCGCCCCCAGCGGCCCGTACATCACGGACTGGGCGAAGCCGTGGCCGAGGACGACCGCGAGGATCAGCAGGCCCGGTGACTTGGAGTCCACCAGCGCGAGCACGGGGAAGGCGAGTGCGACGGAGGCGATCGCTCCGGCGAGGACGACCGGGCGGCGGCCGACACGGTCGGAGAGGGCCGAGGCGCACGGCAGGACGACCAGCGCGACGGACGCCGAGACGGTGAGCGCGGTGAGCACCTGCGGCCGGGGATAGCCGATTCCGGTGGCGTACGCGATCAGGTAGCTGGTCAGCAGCGACTGGGCCGTGAACGCGCCGATGCCGACGCACGCGGCCAGTACCAGCGCCCGCGGGCGGCGCAGCACGTCCACGATCGGCAGCCGCGCCTCGGTCCGGTCCTTCTTCACCTGGGCGAAGAGCGGGCTCTCGACGACCTTCAGCCGGACGAAGAGGCCGACACCGAGCAGGACGACGCTGAGCAGGAACGGCACGCGCCAGCCCCACGCGGCGAACTCGTCGCGGGGCATGGCGACGACGAAGGTCACGACGACCGAGGAGAGCAGGGAGCCGAGCGGGGCTCCCATCTGCGTGAAACTGGACCACAGTCCGCGCCGCTTGGCACCGGCGTGCTCGACGACCATGAGCGTGGCCCCGCCCCATTCACCGCCGATGGCGATGCCCTGGAGCACCCGCAGGGTGATCAGGAGGACGGGCGCCCAGACGCCGATGGTGTCGTAGGTGGGCAGCAGGCCGATGAGGAAGCTGGCGCCACCCATCAGGCCCATGGTCAGCAGGAGCATGGACTTGCGGCCGAGCCGGTCGCCGAAGTGCCCGAAGACGATGCCGCCGAGGGGACGGGCGACATAGCCGGCGGCGAACGTGCCGAACGCGGCGATGGTGCCGACGGCCGGGTCGGCGCCCGGGAAGAACAGTTCGCCGAAGACGAGCGCGGCGACCGTCCCGTAGACGAGGAAGTCGTAGAACTCGACGGCCGTACCGAGCAGCCCGGAGAGTGCGACGCGGCGCAACTGCTTGGTCCGCACGGCCTGTTCGGCCTGTTCGGCGGGGGTGGGGAGAGGGGACGGGGGCATGCGGGTCTCCCTGGAGCGATGGGGGGAACGAGGGAGGGAACACCGCGAAGGTAGGCGCGCACCTTCCTGCCGTCAATAATCTGCACAACATCGACATGGGCATCGGCACCCCGCGACGCCCCCGCACCCCCCTCACGTCCCGCCGCCTCAGGCCACCTTGGGGAACCGGTCCGCCTCCGGCTTGCGGCCGACGGCGAAGATGCGGCGGAACGGGAACGGGGTGCCGTGGGCGGTGGGCGGGTAGGCCTCGCGCAGGGCGGCCCGGTACTCGGCGACGAACGGTCCGGCGTCCGGGCCCAGTTCGGTGAGGACCGGCCGCAGCCCCGTCCCCCGCACCCAGTCGAGCACCGGGTCCTCGCCCTGGAGGAGATGGACGTACGTCGTCTCCCAGGCGTCGGCCTCGCAGCCGAGGTCGGCGAGCGCGGCGAGGTAGCCGGCCGGGGTGCGGACGGCGTCGTCGTGCCGGAGGGTCTCGCCGAGCCGGTCCTTCCAGCGGGCGGAGTGGGCGAGTTCGCGCATGAGGCGATGGCTGGGCGAGTCGAAGTTGCCGGGGACCTGGAAGGCGAAGGTGCCGCCGGGGGCGAGGGCGTCGACCCACGCGGGGAAGCGGTCCAGGTGGCCGGGCACCCACTGGAAGGTGGCGTTGCTGACGATCAGGTCGTACGACTCCGGGGGCTCCCAGGTGCGGAGGTCCGCCGCGGTGAAGCCGATGCGGCCGCCGCCCGGCGTGGGCCCCTCGTGGTCGACGCGGGCCCGGTCGAGCATCTCGGGCGAGTTGTCGTACCCGGTGATGCGCGCGGTGGGCCAGCGGTCGGCGAGAAGGCGGGTGACGTTGCCGGGGCCGCAGCCGAGATCGGCGATACGGGGGTGCGCGGCGGGCGGGTCGGGGACATGGGCGAGCAGGTCGACGAAGGCACGGGCGCGGTGGCCGGCGTGCCGCAGGTACTGCTGGGGGTCCCAGGTGGGGCTGGTGGCGGACATGGGGGTACCTCCTCGGGAATCCAGGGCGTCTTCACTCTCCTGGGCAGTTATCTCGAAGTCAAGAGACTTGACACTAACCTTCTTGATCTCAAGAGACTTCACGTCGACACAACCACTACACTGATCGTCATGGAGGACGAGGTCGATCGGCTGGTCGCAGCGTGGCGCCGGGAGCGCCCCGACCTCGACGTGGAGCCGCTGGAAGTACTCAGCCGGGTGAGCAGACTCGCCCGGCACCTGGATCGTGCGCGCCGACTGGCGTTCGCCGAGCACCAGCTGGAGCCGTGGGAGTTCGACGTGCTGACCGCGCTGAGGCGTGCGGGGAACCCGTATCAGCTCTCGCCCGGCCAGCTGCTGACGCAGACGCTGGTGACCTCGGGCACGATGACGAACCGTATCGACCGGCTCACGCAGAAGGGCCTGGTCGAGCGGCTGCCCGACCCCAGTGACCGTCGGGGCGTGCTCGTCCGGCTGACGGACGAGGGCCGGGACCGGGCGGACCAGGCGCTCGCCGGACTCCTCGACCAGGAACGGGCGATCCTGGCCGAGCTGTCCCGCGCCCAGCGGGGCGACCTGGCGGGCCTGCTACGCCAGTTGACCGCCCCGTTCGACAACATCCCCGGCTAGGTCGGCCGGTCCGACACCCGCCCGGCGCGCGAGCGCGACGGCGGCGAGGGTGGAGTGGACGCCCAGCTTGCCGAGGACGTTCTGCATGTGGGTGCGGACGGTGTGCGGGGAGAGGAACAGGCGCTCGGCGACGGCCTTGCGCCCCAGCCCCGCCACCATGCACCGAAGCACTTCGCGCTCACGCGGGGTGAGGGACTCGACGAGCCGCTCACTCTCCGTGCGGTGCTTGCGGGCGGCCGTCAACTCCCGCAGGACGCCCGTGAGCAGCGCGGGCGGCAGATGCGTCTCGTCGCGCAGCACGCCTCGGATGACCGTGAGCAGCCGGGAGAGCGAGCAGTCCTTGGCGACCCACCCGGACGCGCCCGCCTGGAGGGCCAGTGCGGCGCGGCGCGGATCGTCCTTCTCGGCGAGGACGACGGTCCGTACGCTCGGCTGGCCCGACCGCACGCCCGCGACGAGCGATATGCCGTCCACGAGCCCGTCCTCGCCACCGTCCGATACGGCGATGGGCACGGCGGCCGGACGCGCGCCGGCGACGTGGACGTGGGCCCCCAGATCGGCGTCGACCAGGAGCACGTCGAACTTGCGCCCCTCCGCCGCCGCGCGGTCCAGGCAGCGCAGCGCGGCGGGGCCGCTGCCCGCCGCGGACACGTCGACGTCCGGCTCGGCGGCCAGGGCCGCGGCGAGCGACTCGGCGAAGATACGGTGGTCGTCGACGACCAGTACTCGGATGCGAACCACTGAAACCCCCACTGGTCGGGGGACGACCGGCGCGAGTAGGCGCCCGAAGCGTGCCCCGGTGTACACCTGGGACGGGGCGTCGCAGCCGCACGGCCGCCGCCGTGCTGAACCGCTACCCCCACTCCGGGCGTCGTACCCGACTGTCTCGCCCCCTGATCAGCACCGGCCCCCACCGGCGCTGTTCATCAGGGTAAGGCCGGGGGGCAGGAGCGGAAGGTTATTTGCAGAACTGTTTGTCCAGCACGTTTATGGTGTGCCACATGTTTCGTATGGAGACGGAAGTCGACAAGGAACGAAGCCAATTACTACTTTCCCGGCTGCGTGCCAGTAACACCGCCGCCTCGCCGATCCTCCGTGGCCTGCGCGGCACCCCCGGTGAGCGCG
Organism: Streptomyces bottropensis ATCC 25435; assembly: GCF_000383595.1. Taxonomy (NCBI): domain Bacteria; kingdom Bacillati; phylum Actinomycetota; class Actinomycetes; order Kitasatosporales; family Streptomycetaceae; genus Streptomyces; species Streptomyces bottropensis. Next base: position 8,107,071 of record NZ_KB911581.1, read on the forward strand.
AGTCCCCGCTGCAGGTGTGGGCCCTGGACGACTCGGGCGAGGTCGCCGGCGGGCTGGTCGGCCACACCTGGGCGACCTGGCTGCACGTCACCTACCTCTGGGTCGACGAACGCCACCGGGGCGAGGGCCTCGGCTCGCGTCTGATGGCGACGGCCGAACGCATGGCCTCCCGCGACCGTGCCTGCCGCTCCGCCCGCCTGGAGACCTGGGACTTCCAGGCGCCGGAGTTCTACAAGCGGCTCGGCTACGAGGTGGTGTGCGTGATCCCCGACTATCCGCCGGGGATCACCGAGTACACGCTGACGAAGAGGATCGGCTGACGGCCGGGGCGGGCCCGGGGCCGAGGTCCGCCGGGGTGCGCGGGGTCAGCAGACCCGTCGCGCTCCCGCGGAAGGCACCGCCACGAAGACCCGGGGGGCCGCGAAGCCGGCCGCGGCGAAGGCATCCTCGACGGCCTTGGTGACCGCGGCCGCGTCGGTCTCGTCGACGAGGACGATCGCGGAGCCGCCGAAGCCGCCGCCCGTCATGCGGGCCCCGAGGGCGCCGGAGGACAGGGCGGTGTCGACGACGAGGTCCAGTTCGGGGCAGGAGATGCGGAAGTCGTCGCGCAGCGAGGCGTGGCCCTCGACGAGGACGGGGCCGATCGCCCGGGTCCGACCCGACTCCAGCAGGGAGACCACGCGTTCGACGCGCTGGTCCTCGGTGACCACATGGCGGACCAGGCGGCGGACCTCCTCCTCGTCGCCGAGGCGGTCCAGGGCCGCGTCCAGCTCGTCGTAGGCGACGTCCCGCAGCGCGTCGACGCCGAGCAGGGCCGCGCCCTTCTCGCAGCCGGCGCGGCGCTTGCCGTACTCGCCCTCGCTGTGGGAGTGCTTGACCTGGGTGTCGACGACGAGGAGCTGCATGCCCTCGGCGGCCAGGTCGAAGGGGATCTGCCGCTGGGAGAGGTCGCGGGTGTCGAGGAACAGGGCGTGGCCGCTCTCGCAGCAGGCGGAGGCCGTCTGGTCCATGATCCCGGTCGGGGCGCCGACGTAGACGTTCTCCGCGCGCTGGCACAGGCGGGCCAGCTGCCAGCCCTTGAGGCCGAGGTCGTAGAGGTCGTTGAGGGCGAGGGCGACGACCACTTCGAGGGCGGCGGAGGAGGACAGGCCCGCGCCCGTCGGGACCGTCGAGGTGAGGTGGACGTCGGCGCCGGTGACGGCCGTGTGGCCGGCCTCGCGCAGGGCCCAGACGACACCGGAGGGGTACGCGGTCCAGCCGCGGTCGGCCTCGGGGGTGAGCCCGTCCAGGGTCAGCTCGACCACGCCGCCCTCGATGTCGTCGGAGTGCAGGCGCAGGAGCCCGTCCGTGCGCCGGGACACCGCCGCGATCGTGGTGTGCGGGAGGGCGAAGGGCATGACGAAGCCGTCGTTGTAGTCGGTGTGCTCGCCGATGAGGTTCACCCGGCCCGGCGCCGCCCACACTCCCTCCGGCTCCGCCCCGTACAGCTCCTCGAACCGCTCGGCGACGACGACAGCCTCGCTCATCCCCTGACCCTGACCTTTCCGTACTTGACCGACGTCCTGGCTCGACCGTGCGAACGGCCGCGCCGGCACACTACTTGGCGCCCGTGCGGGCGGGCCCGCCCTACTCGGCGTGCGCCCGCGCGAACTGCCACGCGTCCGCGACGATCTCCGCGAGGTCCGCGCGGGACGGGTTCCAGCCGAGGCGTTCGCGGGCCGTGGCGGCGGAGGCGACCAGGGTCGCCGGGTCGCCGGCGCGGCGCGGGGCGACGACCTCGGGGATCGGGTGGCCGGTGACCCGGCGGACGGTCTCGATCACTTCGCGCACCGAGAAGCCGTTGCCGTTGCCGAGGTTGCAGATGAGGTGCTCGCCGGGGCGCGCGGCGTCCAGCGCCAGCAGGTGGGCGTCGGCGAGGTCGGCGACGTGGATGTAGTCGCGGACGCAGGTGCCGTCGGCGGTCGGGTAGTCGTCGCCGAAGACGGAGATCGCGTCCCGGCGGCCCTGTGCGACCTGGAGCACCAGCGGGATGAGGTGCGACTCGGGGTCGTGGCGCTCGCCGCAGGTGCCGTAGGCGCCGGCGACGTTGAAGTAGCGCAGCGAGACGGCGCCCAGGCCGTGGGCCGCGGCCTCGCCGGTGATCATGTGGTCGACGGCGAGCTTGGAGGCGCCGTAGGGGTTGGTCGGCTTCGTGGGCGCGGACTCGACGATCGGGGTGGTCTCCGGCTCGCCGTAGGTGGCGGCCGTGGAGGAGAAGACCAGCTTGCGCACGCCCGTCTCGCGCATGGCGGCGAGCAGGGCCATGGTGCCGCCGACGTTGTTGTCCCAGTACTTCTCCGGCTTCACGACGGACTCGCCGACCTGGGAGAACGCGGCGAAGTGCAGGACGGCGTCGAAGGAGTCGTCGAGCCACTTGGCGGCGTCGCGGATGTCGCCCTCGACGAAGGACGCGCCGGCGGGCACGCCCTCGCGGAAGCCCGTGGAGAGGTTGTCGAGGACGACGACCTCGTGGCCCGCCTCCAGCAGATGCTGGGCGACCACGCTGCCGACATAGCCCGCGCCACCGGTGACCAGGTACTTGCCGCTCATGAACTCGCTACCTCTCGCAGTCGCTCGGCCGCGCGCTCCGGCGGCACGTCGTTGATGAACACGTTCATGCCGGATTCGGAACCCGCGAGGAACTTCAGCTTGCCGGAGGTGCGTCGGATGGTGAAAAGCTCGAGGTGGAGCGCGAAGTCCTCGCGCTGGACACCCTCGAAGTCCTCCAGCGTGCCGAACGGGGCCTGGTGCCAGGCCGCGATGTACGGCGTCGGAGGCTCACCCTCGCCGAAGATCCGGTCGAAGCGCCTCAAGAGTTCCAGATAGACCTGGGGGAATTCTGTGCGGGCGTCCTCGTCGAGCGCGAGCAGGTCGGGCACGCGGCGCTTGGGGTAGAGGTGGACCTCGTAGGGCCAGTGCGCCGCGAAGGGCACGAAGGCGGCCCAGTGCTCGGTCTCCAGGACCACCCGCTCGCCGGCAAGTTCGCCGCGCAGGACGGTGTCGAAGAGGTTCTCGCCGCCGGTGGCGTCCTTGTGGGCCGCGAGCGAGCGCAGCATCAGCGCGGTGCGGGGGGTGGTGAAGGGATACCCGTAGATCTGTCCGTGCGGGTGCCCCAGCGTCACGCCTATCTCGGCGCCCCGGTTCTCGAAGCAGAACACCTGCTCGACCGAGGGCAGGTGCGACAGCTCCGCCGTGCGGTCGGTCCACGCGTCCAGGACGAGGCGGGCCTGCTCGTCGGTCAGGTCGGCGAACGAGGCGTTGTGGTCCGAGGTGAAGCAGACGACCTCGCAGCGGCCGGAGTCACCGGCGAGCGACGGGAAGCGGTTCTCGAAGACCACGGCGTCGTACGACGAGTCCGGGATCTCGCTGAGCCGGTCGCCCTGGGAGGGGCAGAGCGGACATTCGTTCGCCGGGGGGTGGTAGATGCGGCCCTGCCGGTGCGAGGCGATCGCGACGGAGTCGCCGAGCAGCGGGTCCCGGCGTACCTCCGAAGTGGTGACGGTGCGTTCCAGGGGTCGCTTGTCCACCGCGTCGCGCACCGTGTCGTCGCGCAGGTCGTAGTAGATCAGCTCACGACCGTCGGCCAGCCGGGTCGAGGTCTTCTTCACGCCGGACTCCCCATCCCACCCATCAAACAGAACCAAACACATCAAAGCACAAGTTCCGACGCTCGTCACCATCACAAACAAACAAAGATCACCAGATGTGAACTATTGGCTTCGCCGCCGACCGACCGTCGGCCCTGGCGCGACGCAGTCGGCCTCCACGCGACGCAGTCGGCCCCCGCCGGGGAGACCGGCGGGGGCCGACTGCGTCGTCCGTCGTCCTACTTGGTGGTGCGGTAGGCGCGGTGGATGGTCTGGGTCAGGGTGTTGCCGTCGGCGTCGGTGAGGGTGACACGAAGGGAGACGGGGCCGGGCTTGGCGGGGCTGCGCAGCTTGAGCAGCTTGCCGTTCACGGCGGTGGTCTTCTTCCAGGTCCTTCCGTCGTCGTAGGAGACGGTGAAGGCCAGCTTGCGCAGCGTGCCGACCTTGGTGGCCGCGCCCTGGAGGCCGAAGGGCACGGTGAGGGTCGTACCGGCCTTGGTGGTACTGGCCGTCGACAGCTTGGGCGTGTAGCGGACGACGGTCAGCGGGAGCCGCTCGGCGGTGTCACCGGGGACGTGGGCCGAGGTGAAGGTCCAGGTGGCGGTCGTCCGCGTGCTGACCGCGTACCGCGCCGGAGCGCGGGAGACGTCAACAGCGAGCTTGTACGTGCGCTTGCCCGCGGGAACCGTGTACGCGTCGCCGTTCAGCGCGTCGTTCACGGCGAAGATCTTCTTGCCGTCGGCGTGCAGGGAGCTCCTGGCCTTGGTGTGGGCGGAAGTGCCCAGGTTGCCGACGCCGTCGGAGAACAGCGGGACGTACGCCGTGAAGGTGTCGCCGACGCGTACCGCTTCGGGCCGGTCGAGGACGGCCGCGAGGGGACCCGAGGGGAGGGTCGGGCCGAAGACGCCGGTGTTGAAGCGCTGGATGTGGTCCTTGCCCGCCGCGTACGCCCTGGGGACGGCGGCCTGCGTGCTCTCCCACGTCGGCTCGCCCTCGGCGTCGGGGGCGCCGTACTGGCTGGCCTGGTAGAACCACTTGATTCCGTTGGGCAGCACGTAGTCGGTGCCGGTCAGCGGCAGACGGCCCGCGGTCGAGTGCTGGTTGTAGAAGCCGCCGTACATCAGCGGTGCGGCGGCGATGGTCGTGGTCTTGCCCTTGACGGGCGTACCGACGACGACCTTGACCTTGGTGAGCTGGGCGCGCTTGACGTTCTTGGTGAAGCCGGACAGATCACCCGTGCGGTTCCAGGCCAGCCGGTAGTTGACGGCCTTGTGGGTCCAGATGCCGTGGTACATCGCGGACACCTCGGCGGCCGGCGCCGGGGCACCGAGCTGTCCGACGCGGATGCTGCCGAAAGAGGGGACGTCGTACACAGAGGTGTACGGCTTGTCGTTGACGTCGACGTGGAAGAAGAACATCGCGCCATTGGGCTTGGCCGCGCCGTCCGGCACGGTGATCTTGACGGGCTTCGTCTTCCGGGCGTCCATGACCAGGGTCGTGTCCTTGGTCAGCGCGAACTTCGGGTGCAGCAGCACGGACCCTCCGGTGCCGAGGGTGCGGAGCACGCCTTCCAGGGCGTAACGCCCCTTCGGCAGACGGATGGTGACCTGGCCGTCCTTCTCGTCGGAGGCCTCCGTCCAGATGTCGTTGTCCAGGCCGTAGATACTCGTCGAGGCGTCGCCGAGGGCCTTGCCCTTGAGGTCGAGGTGCTTGATGGTCAGGTCGTACGACTCGACCTCGCGGACCACGCCCAGGGAGGTGCGCGCGGTCGTCGTGCCGTCGGCGGTGGTGGCGGTCAGCGAGCCTCCGAAGCTGCCTTCGGCCGTTCCCACGCGGGTGTCGGTGGTCACGGTGGCGGTCGCCTCACCGCCCGCCGGGACGGTGAGCCGCTGCGGCGAGACGGTGAACAGGCCCTCGGCGGCGGGCTTTGCGTCGTTGCCGTAGGCCTCGGTGGCCAGGTCGAGGGTGACCGGCTCGGTGCCCGCGTTGCGGTAGGTGACGTCCTTGGTCACCGGCTGGTCGTCGGTGTGGGGGTACGCCTGCGTCCCGAAGCCCAGCGCGGTCGGACTGCTGGTGAGCCGCTGGCCGATCGCCCTGGCGACATCCACCCGGCCGGTGCCCTGGATGTACGCGGAGGTGGCGGCGGTCGGCTTCGCCGAGGCGGTGAGGGCGGCCTTGATCTGCCGGCCCGTCCAGTCCGGGTGCCGCTGCGCCAGGATCGCCGCGGCGCCCGCCACATGCGGGGTCGCCATCGACGTACCGCTCATGGAGACGTAGCCGTCGGCGGCGGGGTCGCCCATGAAGCCCTCGGCGGCCTTGGCGGCGACGATGTCCACGCCCGGCGCGGTGACGTCGGGCTTGAGGAAGCCGTCGGCCGTGGGGCCCCGGCTGGAGAACTCGGCGATGGCGTCCCGGCGGTCGACCGCGCCGACGGTGAGCGCGGAGGCCGCGCTGCCGGGGGTGCCGATGGTGCCCTCCCCCGGGCCCTCGTTGCCGGCGGCTATGACGAACAGGGCGCCGGAACTGGCCGACAGGTCGTTGACGGCCTGCTCGACGGGGTCGATGCCGGGGCTGTCGGTACCGCCCAGGCTCATGTTGACGACCTTGGCACCCTGGGCGACGGCCCACTGCATACCGGCGATGACGCCGGAGTCGTCGCCCTCGCCGGAGTCGTCGAGCACCTTGCCGACCAGGAGCCGGGCGCCGGGCGCGACGCCCGCGTACTTCGCGCCCGTGGGGGACGCGGCCCCGGAGCCCGCGATCGTCGAGGCGACGTGCGTGCCGTGGCCCGCACGGTCGACGGTGTCCGCGGCGGCGGAGAAGTTCTTCACCGCGTCGATACGGTCCTTGAGGTCCGGGTGCGTGGCGTCGATGCCGGTGTCGAGGACGGCGACCTCGACGCCCTTGCCGTCGTATCCCGCCGTGTGCGCCGCGGGCGCGCCGATCTGCGGCACGCTCCTGTCCAGGGTCGCCTTCACCTTTCCGTCCAGCCAGATCTTCCTGACCTTCGCGGAGCCGGTGCCGCTGGTGAGGGTCTCCCACAGGTCCGCGCCCTCGGACTTGCGGGCGCGTACGGCGTCGCCGTTGATGCTCGGCAGGTCCCGCCGGACGGTCGCGCCCGAGCCGCGGAACGTGCTCGCCGAGACGGACGCGCCCTTGTCGTAGGTGACGATCAGCGGCAGGTCGGAGCGGCGGGCGTCGTCGTAGCGCGAACTCACCAGTCGCGTCACGTCGAACAGCCGCCGGTCGGCGGTCCCGTTCGCGATCAGCTGTTCGGCATCGCGCGGCAGGACATACGCGTGGCCCGCGGCCTGCTGGACGCGGAAGGCCATCCCCTCGCGGCCCTCGGCGGCCGTCACGCCGGTCACCTTGCCCTCGGCGTCGAGGCTCACCCGGTCGCCGGTGACGAGGGTGACGGTCCTGGCGGGGGCGCCGGTGCCGGTGGAGGGCGCGGCGTTGGCGCTGTCGGGCGTGCTCGCCAGCAGCCCGGCGCCGAGCGCCGCCGCCAGTGCGGCCGCCAGCGGGACGGTGGTGACCGCTCGTTTCCTGCGCTTGTGCGACTTCAACGGAAGCCTTTCGACATGGTTCGTGGCGATGTGCTCGCCGAATCTGGGCAGCATCGGGGCGCGGCGGAGCGACGCTGGGCCGCTCGGCCGCGTACGGAGAGGGAACTGCGAGGGGGATCGGTCGGACGAGGCGCTCGGACAGATGTCAGACGAGGCGCTTGCGACCCCAGAGGATGACGAACGCCGCGATGGCGGCGGTCAGGGCCAGCAGGATCGAGGCGCCGAACCACTGCATGGCGGACATCTGGGAGATCGGGATGTAGTCGACCGACCAGCCGACGACCTGTGCCTTGTCCAGGCAGGCGTCGCGGGCCTTCTCCGTCCCCTCGGCGCAGCTGCCCCAGCCGATGAGGTCGCCGGAGGCGGTGAGGTAGGACTCGTCCAGGACGTGGGCGCTGTCGGGCCGGTTCGGCTGGGAGTTGTCACCCACGCCGTTGTGGCTGGTGACCGTGATGACGTTCCCGAGGGACATCCGGAAGTACGACCAGGCCACCTGCAGCGCGACGGCGAAGCCCAGGGTGACGACCATGGACAGTAGGGTCCGGCGCACCAGCATGCCGATCGCCACGCCACCGACGACGGTGAGCAGGGTGAGCGCCACGGGCACGGGTCCGCTGTTGTCGAATCCTGCGGGGTCGGCCCAGGTCAGGACGTATGACGACGACCTGACCGGCGACCACCACCAGGTGAACGCGGCGGAGAGCGCCGTGGTGCACACCACGACCACGAGCGCGGTCACACCGAGCTTGGTGGCGAGCCAGCGGACGCGGCTGACGGACTGCGCGTTGACCAGCTTGGCGGTGCCGTTCTCCAGGTCGCCGGCGAGGAGGGGCCCACCGAGGAGGACACCGACCACGACGGGCAGGAGCCCGAGCAGTCGGGCGGCCATGTTGAGCGGCCCCTGGTCGAACCTGTCCTCCCAGCCGGACTTGAGGTGGGGATAGCCGTATCCGTCGAGGTACGTGATCATCTGGTGGCGCTGGTACACGAGCACCGCGACGGTGATCGCGGTGGCGGCCAGCAGCGTCCAGTAGGCGGCGCGGTGCTGACGCCAGACGAGCCAGTTCATGCCGCTGAGCCGGAGGCCACGGCCACGGCCGGTCTCGCTGCGGGCGGAGTCGGAGAAGGTACCGCCGGTACCGCCGGTGCTGGTCATCGTGCTCATGCCGCCACCGCCTGCGGGGCGACGTAGGAACTGGGGCTGATCAGGGGCGGGGCTTCGGGCGTGCGGAGATAGGCGAGCAGGAGCTCCTCCAGGTTCGGGGTGCTCGCCTCCCACGGGCCGCCGGTGACCGGCCCGTCGGGGCGTACCAGCGAGGTGAACTGCCGTCCGCTGGTCCGGGTCTCGACCACGGTGTGGTACGCCAGCTCCGGGGGCGTCCGCCCGTCGGAGTGGACGCCCGTCAGCACGGCGTGCGAGGTGCGGAGTTCGTCGACCTCACCGGCCAGGCGCAGCCCTCCGCCCGCGATGACCAGCAGGTAGTCGCAGGTGTTCTCCAGCTCGGCGAGCATGTGGGTGGACATCAGCACGGTGGTGCCGCGCTCGGCGGCCTCGGCCAGCAGGGTGCCCATCAGCTCGTGGCGGACCAGCGGGTCGAGGTCCGACATCGGCTCGTCGAGGAGCAGCAGGTCGGGACGCTTGCCGAAGGAGACGGCGAAGGCCACCCGGGTGCGCTGGCCGCCCGAGAGTGTGCCGATCTTCGCGTCGAAGGGCACGTTGCCCGCGCGGACGATGTCCTCGGCGGCCCGCTGGTCCCAGCCGGGGTTCAGCTCTCGCCCCATCCGCAGGGTCTCGGCGACGGTGAAGCGCCGGAACAGGGGCTTCTCCTGGGCGAGGAACGCGGTACGCCGAGTTGCCTCTGCGGACTCGGGGGCCGCGCCGAACACGCGCAGGGTGCCGGTGGTCGGCTCCAGCAGGTTGGCGGCGATGGCCATCAGCGTGGTCTTGCCGGCCCCGTTGGGACCGACCAGACCGCAGATCCGCCCGGCCGGCAGCCGGAAGGAACAGTCCCGCAGCGCCCAGCCCCGGCGGTACTTCCGGCCCACCCCGCGGGCTTCTATCGCGGACGTGTCCGCCGGCCCCCCGTAGCCCGTCTCATAGCTCGTCATGCGTGTCCCCTTGTCCCCGTCGTTCCTGTGGTTCCTGTGGCTTTTGTGGTTATTGCAGCTTTTGTGGATTTCGTGGTTCCTGCCGGTCCTGCCGGTCCCGCCGGTCCCGCGTGCTCGGCGTCTGGCCCGGTCCCGGCGTACCGCTCCTCCATCACCGACGTGACCAGAGCGGTCACGTCGTCCTGTTCGAGACCCGCCTCGCGGGCCCGGTCCATCCAGCTCTCCAGCTCGCCGCGCAACGGTGAATCCACCGCCGCCTGCGGACGAGCCAGCGACTGACGCACGAAGGTCCCCAGTCCCGGCCGCGCTTCGACCAGCCCCTCCCGCTCCAGCTCGCGGTACGCCTTGAGCGTGGTGTTGGGGTTGACCGCGGAGGTCTGCGCAACCGCCTTGGCCGTGGGCAACTGGTCGCCGGGCCCGAGTACGCCGAGCCGTAGCGCCTGCTTGGTCTGCTGAACGATCTGCTGGTAGGCGGCGACCCCGCTCCGCCTGTCGATGCGGAACTCCAACCCCTTCACCACCATTTCACTAGTCGACTAGTGAAATGATGATGGAGCACCGATCGCGGACCTGTCAAAGCCCACAGGTCGGGGCGCCGGGCGAGGAGGTGAGGAAGCGCGTTGTCCGCGCGGGAGGCACCGTCAGAAGGGCCCGGCGGGCGTTCGGGGGCCGCTCCCATGACCCCGAAGGCGCCGAGGGAGGCAAGGACTACGGCAAGGAGGGCAAGTCCACGAACCACACGTCGAACCTCACCATCAAGGTGGAGCGGGCAAGCTCCCCCGATGTCTCCGAGGCCGTGGTGGAACTCACGCGAAACCCGGGATCAAACCTGTCCGACGTCGTCGACGACCTGCCGAAAGGCCGCTATGTCTTCTACTTGAAGTCCTGGTACAAGGGGGACGACGGACCGCTCTACCGATGCGCGTCCGCGGCCAAATGCCTGGTGGGTGTCACCGACGGGTCTCTGACGACACCTCGCGAACCGGAATCCGCCGAAGACCTCACTCAGCCCGAGGCACGGGCGGCGCCGACCCTATGCGTCTCTCACTGCCGTTGGTGCGCCCACGACCGGACGCACCAGTGCGCGAAGACGCCAGCCGGGTCAGGCTCGGTCGTCGTCGAACAGTTCGGCGGCGTCGGTGACCTCGTAGGCCCGGTCCACCCAGATCTGGAGGCGGTCGGGGTCGGTGCAGCTGCGTACCCTCTGCCGGACGGAGTCGGGTACGTCGATGTGACGCCGGTCGAGCGTGCGCAGGACGCCGGCGATCCGCTCCGCGATTCGTTCCTCGACCCGGCCCTCCTCTCGCAGCTTCACCGCGACCGGGTTCTTGAAGAAGTAGTTCACCGGCATCATGAGTTCCTTATTTTCCATGCGTGATCGCCGAAAACACCGCGAGGGTGACGTCCCGCGCCACCTCCGCCTCGTTCGCGATCACCGGCACGTTGTCCGGCCCGAGGACGAGTGGCCGTACGACCAGCGAGGCCCAGTCCGGCAGACCGAACCGGATGGGCTGAGCAGCCCACTTGGCGGTGGAGCGATTCTGGGTCATGACGATCAGCACCGGCTCCACGCGGTACTTCTCGTGGAGATAGGCGAGGTAGTACGGCCAACTGCCCCGCTTTCGCTCGTCCTGCCTCCCCTGGGATTCCAGAACCAGCAAGAAGGCGCCCTCGTCGGTGTCCACGCGCACCAGGCTGTCCACCCGGCGCTCCACCGGAGCGATCTCCGTCAGGTCCGTGTTGACGACGGAGATCGAGCGAGGCCCGGGAACGGCACAAATCTTCTTTCTGTCGGGATGCTCAACGAGCTACGCGGCCGTCAGTTCGCACCACACGTATTTGCCCGAGTGACCGAACCGGGACGACGGCTGCCAGCCCCAGATGTCCGTACAGGCGCGGACGAGGGCGAGGCCCCGACCGGTCTCCATCTCGGGCTTCGCCACGTTGTCCGGTGGCTCCGGGGGTTGCGGGTCGGCATCCCAGGCGCCGATCCACAGGGTGTCGCCCGACCAGCGGACACGCAGGGCTGCCGGGCCCTTGGTGTGGAGTACGGCGTTGGCGATCAGCTCCGTGGCCAGGAGTTCGGCGGGGTCCAGCAGGGCGGCCAAGCCGTGCGCGGTGAGGATCAGGCGGAGGGTGCGGCGGGAGACGGTCACGGCTCGGGGGTCGTGGGGGATGTGGAGGACGTACTCCCAGGGCTCGGGTGCGAGTGCGCTTTCGGGCATGGGTGAACTCCGTTCGGGGGATGGGGAGTTGTTCGGGGCATGCGGTGGCATTGCCTCAGCCGTCGCGGCAGGACGGAGTGGTGCGCTTCCGGAGTCCCGATATTTCGCAGCGTGTGCGGCGCTTCACTGACGGTAAGGCATTAATTTCGGCCCCTGCAACCCGCTGCCGTAATCTGACACCCGAACGTGGTGTGGTGACAGGAACGTTGGGGAGTACATGGCGGCGAGGAGCAACCCCACCGCACGGCAAGTGCGCCTGGGAACGGAGCTACGCAGGTTGCGCGAGGCCGCCGGCCTGAAGGCCCGCGAGGTCGCGGCGTTCCTGGATTCGACCTCGACCCAGATGAGTCAGGTAGAGGCAGGCATCGCGGCCGTCAGCGCGGAGCGCATCCGCCGTCTGGCAGCCCACTACGCCTGCACCGACGAGGAGTTGATCGACGCCCTCGCGGCAATGGCGGGTGATCGCAGACGAGGCTGGTGGAACAAGTACCGGGATGCCCTGCCCCAGGTGAACCTGGACGTGGCGGAGGCGGAGCACCATGCGACGTACCTCCGCGAAGTCGTCATCAACCGCGTCCCCGGGCTCCTCCAGACTCCGGACTACGCCCGAGCGGTCTTCGGGTACATGCGCCCGGAACTGCCCGAGAGCGAACTCGCACCCCGGGTCGAGTACCGGTTGAAGAGGCGTTCGGTCATCGAGGGCGACGCCCCCACCCCGTACCAGACGACCGTCCACGAGTTCGCCTTGCGAGTCCGAGTGGCCGACCGTCAGACCTCCGCCTCTCAGCTCCGGTGGATTCTGGACCGGATCGAACAAGGCAACGTCACTGTCCGAGTGATCCCCATCGACCAGGACGGCTTCGCCGGTGCCGGAGCCTCGATGGTGTACGCGGGTGGTCCGGTGCCGAAGCTGGACACCGTCTTCCGGGACGCCCCGACCGGCGTCGTGTTCATCGATGCAGAACCGCAGCTGCACCGGCTCCGAACACTCCTTCGTAGAGTGGAGTCGGCGGCGCTGGAACCCGTGGCGTCGCGGGACTTCATCCACCGCTTGGCAAAGGAGTTGTGAGGCGCCCCATGGACCACACCCCGCGCTGGCAGAAGTCGACCTTCTCCGACGGCGGCGAAGGCGACACCTGCGTCGAAGTCGCCGCCTCCCCCGACGACATACACCTCCGCGAGTCCGACACCCCCACCACAGTCATCGCGACCACCCGCACCCCCCTCGCCCACCTCCTCCACGCCATAACCGCCGGCAGACTGACCCCGCCCCGCGGTTGATCAACTGCCGTACAGGCGTGAACAGGACAACGGGCGGGGTTCGTTCGGTGGAACGGAAGCCGGGGAGCCGTCCGGATAATCGCTCCGCAGCGATCAAGCGCCACACCGGATTCGGCGACAGAGGGGCACACATGGTCCCTACATCGACCTCACCCGTTCAGAACATGCCGGCCCTGCCCGGAGGGACCACCAGAGACCCGACGGTAAGTGACTGTCCGTATTGGATCTAGTGCGTTAAGTAACACTCCTCGTACGGTCATTGCGTCACCAAAACCGTATCTCTGGAGGATTCGTGGCAAACTTGCGCACTCGTCTGGCCGTGCTGGGCTCCGCCGTGGCTCTCGCCGCAGGCGCGCTCGTCCCCGCGCAACTCGCCGGCGCCACCCCGGCGGCCGCGGCGGCCTACGAGTGGGTCGCCCTGGGCGACTCCTACACCGCCGGGGTCATCCCGGCCGCGGGCGACACCTTCGAAGTCCCCCGTGACGGCTGCGAGCGCACCGACCGGTCCTACCCCCAGGTCATCGACCGGGATCTCGGTTCACTGATCGAACTGACCAATGTCAGCTGCGGAGCCGCCACCATCGAGGACATCACCTTCAACGCCCAGGAGCCGATCGGCCGCCACCTGCCGCCCCTCTCCGAGGACCCGGACTACCCGTTCCCGCCGGTGCCTCCCCAGTCCGAGGCGGTCGGGCCCGGCACCGACGTGATCACCGTCGGCGCGGGCGGCAACACCCTCGGGTTCGCTCAGATCCTCTTCACCTGTCTGCAACTGGGCGACGGCAGCGGCGGTGTGGGCACACCGTGCCGGGACGACCTGGCCGACGACATCCCCGGCCGGCTGACCAAGGTGAGCGGCGACTACGAGGAGATGCTCACCGTCCTCCACGAGCGGGCCCCGCACGCCAAGGTCCTGACCGTCGGCTACCCCACGGTCATCCCGGAGGACACGGCCAAGTGCCGGTACAACGACTGGGAGCAGTTCGCGTCGATCACCCCGGGAGACCTGGACTGGCTGCGCGACGACGTGCTGGCACCGCTCAACACGGTCATCGAGAAGGCGGCCGGTGCGCACGGGGACACGTTCGTCGGCCTTTCCGACTCCTCCCGGAACCACAGCGTCTGCGACTCGGGCAAGTGGGTGGAAGGCGTCTTCACGACCTTCCCGACCGAGGTGGCCTTCGTCCACCCCAACGCCCAGGGCCACCAGAACGCCGCCGATCAGGTCACCCCGGCGATCCTGAACGCCTTGGGCGTGAGCTGATCCGCGTCCGGCGTCCCCGGGGAGCCGTATCGGGCCGACGGCCCGATACGGCTCCAGCGGCGTGGCTCCAGCGGCATGGCTCCAGCGACGTGCGCGAACTCGGCTGGGATGCGCCTGGCCTCCGGCCCAGACCCACCCGGAGGCAGCCGCCGGGCCGGAGCACTAAGCCTCCACCCCCGGCGGACCGTGCGGCACCGGGCCCGCCCGGTCCAGCAGGCCCGTGCGGGCCGCCAGGGCCGCCGCCTCCAGGCGGGAGCCGACCCCCAGCTTCATCAGGACGCGTTGCACGTGGGTGCGGGCCGTCGACGGGGCGATGCCCATGCCCGCCGCGATGAGGCGGGTGTCCTCGCCGTCCGCCACCCGCACCAGGACCTCGACCTCGCGCGGGGTCAGCATCTGGAGCAGGCGCTGGCCCTCGTCGTCGGGCTGGGCGGCGGGGTTCAGCAGTTCACCGAACGCGCTCTGCAACAGCTGCGGCGCCACCGCCGCCTCACCCGCGCGGGCCTTCATGATGGCCCGCTCGACGCCCTCGATGCGTTCGTCGTGCCGCACGTAGCCGGAGGCCCCCGCGGCGAACGCGGCCGCGATGCCACGCGGGTTGGGCACCGGGCCGAGGACCAGCACCGCCACCTGCGGGCGCTCACGCTTGATCTTGACCACCGGGTCGAAGATTCCCGGCTCGGCGGGTGTCGCCGTGCCGAGCAGACACACCTCGGGTGCCCTCGTGATCACCAGTTCCGCCGCGCCCGCGGCCGGCGCCGCCGCCGCGAGCACCCGGTGCCCGCGCAGCTTCAACGCCGAGGCCAGCGCCTCGGCCAGCAGTCGGTGATCGTCGACCACCATGAGCCGGACTCCCATAGAGTCACCCCACCCCCCAGTCCCCCCAGATGGTTGCCAACTATGGCTGCCCACTGGTCCTCACGGACAGAAGCCCCCCGACTTCCCCGTCGGCTCCCCGCTGTTCATGCCCCCGGAAGCTACACGCTTGTTCGACGTTGCGCTCCCCCTATCGGAGAGAAGTGCCCGGATTACCGAAATTCCCTCCGATTCGAGCGGGATGAGGGATACGTGCACGGCCCCGCCCCTGAGCTGGGGCGGGGCCGGCGAGGAAGATCGAGGGGGCGCGTGGGGTTACTTCACCCCGAAGCCGAGCGCCGTGTACTCCTTCTCGTCCTTCGAATACGGCTTGCTGACGAGTTCCGAGCCGATGAACCACCGTCCGTCGGTGTAGAGCATCTCGCTCAGCGTCGGCGTCATCCCGCTGATCGCACGCAGCACCGACTCGGAGGACGGGGTCTCCAGGAGCTTGGTCTGCTTCAGCGACTTGCCGTCGATGGAGACGATCTGGGCCCCCTTGTCGTACGGGCCGTCCTTGAAGGCGATGAGGTTCGGCCCGTCCATCCGGATCGGGAACAGCTCGTAGTCGTCGCCCGCGTCGACCCGGTCGCCGGTGGACTTCCCCGTGGCCAGCGAGAAGGACACGATCTCGTTGGTGGAGCTGTAGGAGCCGGTGCCGTCGTGGTTCTTGGTCGGCATGTACACCTTGTCGTTGCCGACGTAGATGCCCCGGCAGGCCCAGACACCGCGGACGGGGCACTCGTAGTCGTACTTGTCGTCCGGGATGGAGATCTTGGCGCGCAGCTTGCCGCTGTCGTCGAGCGAGAAGATGTCGCTCGTGCCGGTCAGCGGGACGTCGCTGCCGGTGACGACACCGAAGACCACCGGCTTGGTGGAGATGATCTTGGCGCGCGAGATGCCGGAGGGCACCTTGTAGGTCCACTTGACGCTGCCCGACTTCGGGTCCAGCAGCTGGATCTGGAAGGTCTCGCTGCCGTAGTCACCGCACTTGCGGACCGCGATCAGCTGGGCGCCGCCCGCGTAGCCCTCGTCGGTGCACTCGCCGACCTTGGGCGACCACAGCACCTTGCCGGAGTTGACGTCGAACGCCGCGCCGCCGCCGTAGCCGCCGGCCGCCGCGACCGTCGTACCGGAGATGGTGACCTCGCCGAACGGCACCTTCTCACCGCTCGTGTCGGCGCTCTTGGTCCACACCTCCTTGCCGGTCTCGACGTTGAACGCGGTGACCTCG
Source organism: Streptomyces bottropensis ATCC 25435 (assembly GCF_000383595.1). Taxonomy (NCBI): domain Bacteria; kingdom Bacillati; phylum Actinomycetota; class Actinomycetes; order Kitasatosporales; family Streptomycetaceae; genus Streptomyces; species Streptomyces bottropensis. The sequence continues at coordinate 8,123,231 of NZ_KB911581.1, forward strand.
GTGCAGGGCTGACGGTCGTCGTTGTTCTTGCGCTTGGCCGACTCGGTCACCACCACGGCGATGCCCTCGGTGGTGATCTCACGGGAGCCCGCGCAGGTCTGACCGGCCAGGTCCAGCGTCCACTTGGTCTTGCCGCTGTCCGGCTCATAGCCGACGATCTTGTTCAGGGCCGACTTGGCGTACGTGGTCTTCGTCAGCCAGGAGCCCTTGACGCTGTCGATGGTCAGCTTTTCCTTGACCTCGTGCGCGGGCACCTGGAAGAGGATCTTCGCGTTCGGGCTGCTGGGCGCCTTCTCCTGCGCCTCGGTCGGCACCTCCACGCCACCGGACGACGAACCGCCGGACGAGGACGAACCGCCGTCGTCACCCTTGGTGTCGTCCTTGCCGCCGGTCGTGCCCTGCGAACTGGCGGTGTCCTTCTTGCCACCGTCGTCGTCCCCGCTGGTGGAGGCGTAGAAGACACCGCCGCCGACGATCAGCGCGATGGCCGCGACCGCCGCCGTGATGATGATCGCCGTGGAGTTGACCTTCTTCTTGCCGCCCGGGGCCTGCCCCATCTGCGGATGCATCGCCATGGTCGGCGGCTGGTAGCCGTAGGGGCCGGGAGGCGGCTGCTGCCCGTAGGGACCGGGCTGCGGCTGCTGGCCGTACGGGCCGGGCTGCGGCTGGCCGTAAGGACCCGGCTGACCCGGCTGGCCGGGCTGGCCCGGGTAGCCGTAACCGGGCTGCGGCGGGGGCGTCTGCGGGTAGCCGTAGCCGGGGCCCTGCGCGGGCGGGGGCCCCTGCGGGGCCTGGGCCGGCGGCGGGGTCTGCTGGGCCGGGGGCGCCTGCGGGTAGCCGTAGCCCGGACCGGGCGCGGGCGGGCCCTGCGGCGGGGGTGTCGGGGCGCCGAAACCGCCGGGCGGCGGGGGCGTGGGCGCGCCGAAACCACCCTGCGGCGGGGTGTCCTGCGGGGGCTGCGCGGGCGGCTGGCCCTGGGCCGGGGGCTGCGCGGGCGGCTGACCCTTGTCCAGCGACGGGGGCTCGGCGGGCGGCTGGTTCGGGGGCGGGCCCGGCGGCTGGTTCGGCGGGGGCGGCGGCTGCGTCATGACGTGAATACCTCGAAGCGGAGAGCGGAGGACGGAAGAAGGACGGAAGGGGAGGCCGGCCGGGTCACGGCGGGGCCGGGCGGCGGTGGCGTCGGGCGGCCGGTGTCCACGGCCCGCGCCGGTGACGCGGGCCGGGCCCGCGGGACCGGCCGGGCCCGTCGCACGGTCCGGACGGGGCCGGTGGCACGGGCGGGGCCGTCGGTCGCGCGCGTCACTTGCCGTAGGCCAGCATCAACTTCTCCTTCGCGTCGTCGACACCGTTCAGCAGGGTGGTGGAGATGTAGAAGCGGCCGTCCACGTAGTCGATGGCCTTCGAATAGAACGAGCTCTCGATCTCCGCGGCGCTCGCCGGCATCTGGATGAGCTTGGTCGCCTTCGGGCCGCTGCCGGTGGCCGGGATCGACACGACCTGGCCGCCCGCGTCGCGCGTGGACTCCACGTACGCGAGGAGCTTCGCCCCCTCGACCTTGATCGGGACGATCTCCGCGTCGGCGGAGGGCGACTTCAGGCGCCACCTCTCCTTGCCGGTCGCGAGGTTCAGGGCGACGACCTCGTTCGTGCCGTCCTTCTCCTCGGTCGGCAGGTAGAGGGTGTTCGCGTCGGCCGCGACGCCCGTGCAGCCCGCCAGGTCGCGGGTGAGGATGCCGCCGTCGCAGTCGGGCGCGAACGAGGCGTCGGAGTCGACCTGCGAGCGGGTCGAGCCGTCGGCCTTGAGGGTGGAGATGTTCCAGGTGTTCTCCTCCTCGTTGGTGAGGTAGAGGACGACCGGGTCCACCGAGTAGGCGTGTTCGACCTTCCAGCCCTTGGGGATCTTCCGCGTCCACTTGGCCTTGCCGGTCCTCGGGTCCAGCTCCTGGACCTCGTCGTGCTCCTTGTCGGTGGTCACCGCGCAGGAGGAGACGGCGATCAGCCGCGCGCCGCCCGCGAACCCGGCCGGGTAGCAGGACTGGCCGTAACTCTTCTTGTCGAACAGCTTCTTGCCGGTGTTGACGTCGTACGCCGTCCCGGACTGCGAGCGGCCCACCATGAGCGTGTCCCCGGTGACGGAGAGCCCGACGCTGATGGTGCTGTCGAACAGCTCGCCCTCCTCCACCTCCGTCGACCAGCCCTTGTCACCGGTGTTGAGGTCGATCTGCTGAAGCTGGTCGCACTCGGCGTTCTTCGAGGTGTTCTTCTGGTACGAGACCACGACCCGGTCGCCGGAGGTCGCCCTCGGGGTGACCGCGCAGATCTTGCCGGGGAACTCGATCGGGTCCCAGGCGGGGTTCCCGTCGGACACGTTGTAGGCGAAGAGCTGCTTGTACGCGGGCTTCACCGCGACCTTGTCGGTGACCCACAGGCCGGGGGCGCTCGCGCCGGAACCCGGGGCGTCGGGGGCGCTCTTGTACCAGAGCACCTTCGCCTCACCGGCCTTGACATCCGCGTTGAGGTCGGCGATGTCGAGGTCCTCGCCGCCGTCGCCGCTGCCGTCTCCCTCGTTGACCGGCGCGGTGGGCGCGTCCGAGGGCTTGTCGTCCTCGCTCGGGCTCGTGCTCTCCTTGGCGACCGGTTTCTTCTCGTCGTCGTCCCCGAGGCTCGTCACCGCGAACACCGTGCCGCCGACCACGAGCAGCGCGGCCACGGCGGCGCCGATGATCATCGCGGGCTTGCCCTTGAAGGGGCTCTTGGAACCGCCGCCACCGCCCGGGGGCGGGGTGGGCGCGCCCGGGTACTGCGACTGCGGGTAGCCGTAACCGGCCTGCGGCGCCGGGTTGTACGGGCCGGGCTGCGCGTAAGGGCCGGGCTGCTGCGGCTGTCCGTACGGGCCGGGCTGGGCGTACGGGCCGGGCTGCGCGGGCGGCTGCTGCTGGGGGTAGCCGTAGCCGGGGGCCGGGGCGGGCGGGCCCTGCGGCGGGGGCGTCTGCGGGTAGCCGTACGGCTGTTGCGGCGGTTGCGGTTGTGACGGCTGCGGCTGACCGTGTGGTGCTCCGTAGCCGCCCTGCGGCGGCTGATCGGGTGGCTGAACCATCAGCGCTTTCCCCCTGTTCGCTGCTTTCGAGCCACCCGTGGTCACGCGTGGTGTCGCTTCTCAGACTGCCAAGACTCTTCTCAGACGGCTCTTTCTATCACTGCGACGCTCCCCCGTACGGGGCCGGTCGCTCCCCTGTTCCCAAGGGAGAACCGGCCCGTAATGCCTCCGTTACGCTCCTTCACGCCCCCTTCACCGGACGCACGCCCCCTACGCCGCAAGCCTTCCGCGCCCCCGAAGGGGCGCGGGGAACTGCGCGAGCAACCACGAACGACCCGCACCCGGCATCGAACATCAGCCCAGCTCGCGCCACCCCGCACGAAGCGGAGCGCTCACGCGTCGTCCGCCAGTTCAAGCCACCGCATCTCCAGCTCCTCCTTCTCCGCGCCCAACGCCCGCAACTCGGCGTCCAGCTCCCCCACCTTCGCGAAGTCGGTCGCGTTCTCGGCGATCCGCGTGTGCAACTTCGCCTCCTTCTCGGAGACCTTGTCCAACTGCCGCTCGATCTTCTGCAGTTCCTTCTTCGCGGCGCGCGCGTCGGCGGCGTTGCGCTGCGCGGCTTCGGCGGCGGGCTTCGCGGCGATCCCGGCGGCGGCCGCGGCGGCCTCCTCCATCGCGTGCCGCCGCTCGATGTACTCGTCGATCCCGCGCGGCAGCATCCGCAGCGCCGCGTCGCCGAGCAGCGCGAACACCCGGTCGGTCGTGCGCTCGACGAAGAACCGGTCGTGGGAGATGACGATCATCGAGCCGGGCCACCCGTCGAGCAGGTCCTCCAGCTGCGTCAGGGTCTCGATGTCGAGGTCGTTCGTCGGCTCGTCGAGGAAGAGGACGTTGGGCTCGTCCATCAGCAGCCGCAGAATCTGCAGCCGCCGCCGCTCACCACCGCTGAGGTCGCCCACCGGCGTCCACTGCTTCTCCTTGTTGAAGCCGAAGGTCTCGCAGAGCTGCCCCGCGGTCATCTCGCGCCCCTTGCCGAGGTCGACGCGGTCGCGGACCTGCTGCACGGCCTGGAGCACCCGCAGGTTCGGGTCCAGCTCGGCGACCTCCTGGGAGAGGTAGGCGAGCTTGACCGTCTTGCCGGTGACGACCCGGCCGGCGGCCGGCTGCTTCTCCCCCTCGCTGCGCGCGGCCTCGGCCATGGCCCGCAGCAGGGAGGTCTTGCCGGCGCCGTTGACGCCGACGAGGCCGATGCGGTCGCCCGGCCCGAGCTGCCACGTCAGATGCTTCAGCAGCACCTTCGGTCCGGCCTGCACGGTGACGTTCTCCAGGTCGAAGACGGTCTTGCCGAGCCGGGACGAGGCGAATTTCATCAGCTCGCTGGTGTCACGCGGCGGCGGCACGTCCGCGATCAGCTCGTTCGCCGCCTCGACCCGGAACCGGGGCTTCGACGTACGGGCCGGAGCCCCTCGCCGCAGCCACGCCAGCTCCTTGCGGACCAGGTTCTGCCGCTTGGTCTCCTCGGTGGCGGCGATCCGCTCGCGCTCGGCGCGGGCGAAGACGTAGTCGGAGTAGCCGCCCTCGTACTCGTAGACCGAGCCCTTCTGCACGTCCCACATCCGGGTGCAGACCTGGTCCAGGAACCACCGGTCGTGGGTGACGCAGACGAGTGCGGACCGGCGCTCCCGCAGGTGGCCCGCGAGCCAGGAGATGCCTTCCACGTCGAGGTGGTTGGTGGGCTCGTCGAGGACGATCAGGTCCTGCTCCTCGATGAGCAGCTTGGCGAGCGCGATGCGCCGCCGCTCGCCGCCGGAGAGGGGGCCGATGACGGTGTCGAGGCCCTGCGGGAAGCCGGGCAGGTCGAGCCCGCCGAACAGCCCGGTGAGGACGTCCCGGATCTTGGCGTTGCCCGCCCACTCGTGGTCGGCCATGTCCCGGATGACCTCGTGCCGGACGGTGGCGGCCGGGTCGAGGGAGTCGTGCTGGGTGAGGACGCCGGCGTGCAGGCCACCGGAGTGGGTGATCCGGCCCGTGTCGGCCTCCTCCAGCTTGGCGAGCATCCGGATCAGGGTCGTCTTGCCGTCCCCGTTCCGCCCCACGACGCCGATCCGGTCCCCTTCGGAGACGCCGAGCGAGACCCCGTCGAGCAGGGCACGGGTGCCGTACACCTTGCTGACGTTCTCGACATTGACCAGATTGACGGCCATTACTCTCCTGCCACGGGGACGATCGACCCTCCAGGATAGTCGGCGGGGTGGAGGGGGCGTGACGGGCGCCCGGGCGGGGGCCTCAGCGGGAGACGACGACGCCTTCGCGGCGGGCGGTGGCGCGCAGGCGGCGGCCTCGCCCGGTGGGCCCCCAGGGCTTCGGGACCGAGATCACGGTCATGAAGACGTACGCGGTCAGCGAGACGGCCGGGCCGGAGCGGCCGTCCCCCGCGTCCGGCAGCGGCCCGCCCGCGGCGACGGCGGTGACCGCCGGGTTCACGCCGGGGCGCAGGGCGAGGACCGTGGTGGTGAGGGTGGCCGGGGTCAGCCAGAACTTCACCTGGGCCCGGTGGTGGCGGGCCAGTCCCCGGGCGTGAGCCCGAGCCAGGCGGCGGAGGCGGCCACGTGGACGACGAGGAGGGTGCGGCGGCGTGAGGAGGAGGCCGTGCGCCCCGGGGCGTCTCCACCCGGGGCGCACGGCGTTCGCGCGAGACCCGGGGCGGCGTCGACGTGCTCGGGCCGGGCGTCATGTCGTCGCGGGTCGAGGTCTCGGCGATGAAGACGGCCGGGACGGCGTCCGCGTTGGCCGGCCGGCGCGATTCTTCCGCGTCGGCTCACGCGTGCCGATCACTCCGCGCGGCCCCACGCCCCGCCCGCTCCACCAGGAGCCAGCCCACGAGGGTCATCGCCACCGCCGCCGGCGCACTCACCGGCACGGCGATCAGCAGGGCCGTACGCCCCTCGAACAGCCCGCCGAAGCCGACCATGGACAGCCCCAGCACCCCGAAGAGACAGAGCACGGCACCGAGGGTGGCGGCCGGTCCGGAGTACGCCGTCGGCCCGCTCGAACTGCCGCGCGGGCGCGGGACGGTGGACCGGGCAGCGGGGCGCTCGAAGCTCCGGAAGGCCGCGACCAGCACCGCCGTCAGAACGGCGGCGGCGGCGATGCGCGGGGGCAGCTGGGCCCACCAGGCACCCGTCGCGGGCGCGGGCAGCGGCACATCCAGCGCGAGCAGCATGCCGTAGACCCCGAGCATGGCCGACAGGTGCCACAGGAACGCGGTCATCGACATGCCGTTGGCCGCCACGACCGCCCGCCACACCTTCGGCCGCTCCAGCCACCGTCCGGCCGGCCCGCGCAGCCACTCCACCGCGCCGACCAGCCACAGGCCGTGGCACAGCAGCGCGAAGGTCGGCGGCGCCATGTTGGACACCTTCTCGCCCGGCATCCCGACCATCGACAGCGGATACGGCCCGTACGCCACCAGCAGCGCCGCCCCCGCGAGCCCGGCCCCGGCGAGCAGATACGGCCGGGTCAACCGCCCGTCGGCGCGCAGGAATCCGAGCTGGTGGATCGCGAGCCACACGAAGGCGAAGTTGAGGAACTCGACGAACGGCACGTCGAACGCGAAGCGCAGCACGTCGACGGTGCCCGCCGCCGCGACCAGCGCCCCGAACGCGCCCCACCCGAACCGCTCGTGCATCCTCAGCAGCGGCGGGGTGAAGGCGACCATCGCGAGGTAGATGCCGATGAACCACAGTGGCTGCGCGACCAGCCGCAGCGCCACGTCGAGCAGTCCGCCGCCCTGGCCCGCGAGTTGGAGCAGGACGGCGGCGGCGCCCCACACCCCGATGAACACCATGGTGGGCCGCAGGAGCCGCTGGAGCCGGGCGCGGAGGAAGGCGGGGTGGACGGAGTCGCCGTCCGGGTGCCGTCGGCTGAGCGAGCGGTAGGAGAGGGCGTGCGAGAAGCCGCCGACGAAGAAGAACACCGGCATGATCTGCAGGGCCCAGGTCAGGATCTGGAGCCCCGGCTCGACGGCGAGGAGGTTCCCCACCTCGACATCGCCGTCCGCCCCGCCGCCGGTGGTGACCGCCGCCATCAGCCAGTGGCCGAGGACGACCGTGCCAAGGGAGGCGACGCGGAGGAGATCGACGTACCGGTCACGGGTGGAGGGGGTGGCGGCGGCGAGTTCGCTCGCACTCGTTCCGGCACGCACGCTTGCGCTCACGCTTGCACTCATGGGAGTACGGTCGCGCCGGCGCCGGGTCGGGCGTCAGCGCTCCCGTACTCAACTCCCGTCTGAGTACCTAGGCCTGGGCTCCCGGGACGACGGTCGCCCCCGGCGCGGGGGAGACGGCCGCCCTCGCCGCCCGGCACGTGCCGGACGCGAGCAGGCCCTCGGCGACGGTGCGGGCCGCGTCGGCGTCCCGGACGAGGAAGGCCGTGGTCGGGCCCGAGCCGGAGACGAGCGCGGCGAGCGCGCCCGCGGTGCGGCCCTCGGTGAGGGTGTCGGCCAGCTTCGGGAAGAGCGAGAGTGCGGCGGGCTGGAGGCCGTTGGAGCCGGGCAGGAAGGCCGCGAGCGCGTCGGCGTCCCCCTTGGCGAGGGCGTCCAGCAGCACTTGGGAGGCGACGGGCTCGGGGACGACGTCGTGCGCGTGGAGCCGGTCGAACTCGCGGTAGACGGCGGGCGTGGAGAGCCCGCCGTCGGCGACGGCGAACACCCAGTGGAACGTACCGCCGACGTCGAGGGGCCGGAGCTGCTCGCCCCGCCCGGTGCCGAGTGCCGCCCCGCCCACCAGGCTGAACGGGACATCGCTGCCCAACTCCGCGCAGATGTCGAGGAGTTCCTCGCGCGAGGCGTCGGTCCCCCACAGCGTGTCGCAGGCGAGGAGCGCGCCGGCCGCGTCCGCGCTGCCGCCGGCCATACCGCCGGCGACCGGGATGTCCTTGGCGATGTGCAGATGGACGGCCGGCTCGACGCCGTGGCGTTCCGCCAGCGCGAGCGCGGCCCGTGCGGCGAGGTTCGTACGGTCCAGGGGGACCTGGTCGGCGCCGGGGCCCTCGCAGGTGACGGTCAGCTCGTCGGCGGGGGTCGCGGTGACCTCGTCGTAGAGCCCGACGGCGAGGAAGACGTTGGCCAGGTCGTGGAAGCCGTCGGGCCGGGGGCCGCCGACCGCGAGCTGCACGTTGACCTTGGCGGGGACGCGAACGGTGACGCTCACGACTGGCGGGGCTCCTCGGTGTGGTTCCGGTCGTAGGTCCTGGTGCCGGTGGCGGCATCGGTGACGCGGTGCTCGGCGATGGCGGCGAACTCCTCGACGGTCAGGGACTCGCCGCGGGCCTGCGGGGACACGCCGGCGGCGACGAGGGCGGCCTCGGCGGCGGGCGCGCTGCCGGCCCACCCGGCGAGGGCGGCCCGCAGCGTCTTGCGCCGCTGGGCGAACGCCGCGTCGACGACCGCGAACACCTCCCGCCTGGCGGCGGTGGTCTTGACCGGCTCGGTCCGGCGGACGAGCGAGACGAGTCCGCTGTCGACGTTCGGCGCCGGCCAGAAGACGTTCCGCCCGATCGACCCGGCGCGCTTGACCTCCGCGTACCAGTTCGCCTTCACCGACGGCACGCCGTACACCTTCGAGCCCGGTCCGGCGGCGAGGCGGTCGGCGACCTCCGCCTGGACCATCACGAGGGTGCGTTCGATGGTGGGGAAGGTGTCCAGCATGTGCAGCAGCACGGGGACGGCGACGTTGTACGGGAGGTTCGCGACGAGGGCGGTGGGCGGGGGGCCGGGCAGTTCGGTCACCTGCATCGCGTCCGAGTGCACGAGGGCGAAGCGGTCGGCGCGGGTGGGCATGCGGGCGGTGATGGTGGCGGGCAGCGCGGCGGCGAGGACGTCGTCGATCTCGACGGCCGTGACCCGGTCCGCCACCTCCAGCAGGGCGAGGGTGAGCGAGCCGAGACCCGGGCCCACCTCGACGACCGTGTCCTGCGGGCGGACGTCCGCGGTCCGCACGATCCGGCGGACCGTGTTGGCGTCGATCACGAAGTTCTGGCCGCGCTGTTTGGTGGGGCGCACGCCGAGCGCTGCCGCGAGCTCGCGGACGTCGGCGGGGCCCAGGAGGGCGTCGGGGAGGCTGGAGGGGCTGCTCACGGCACCAGGGTACGGGGCGGGGGGTGGGGGGTTGTTCCTGGGCGCCTGGGGGGTGGAGGGTTCGGTGCGTCGGCGGGGGGGGGCCGGGGGGGGCTGATCGCGCAGTTCCCCGCGCCCCTGAAAGCCCAGGCCCCTGCGGGCTTGGAGCAGGACGGGGGCGCGGGGGTGGAAGGCGGCGGGCGAGCGGGGGTGGAAGGCGGCGGGCGAGCGGCTCTGGGAAGCGTGGGGCGTAGCGCCTGCTTTTCAGGGGCGCGGGGAACTGCGCGAGCGGCCACAACGCACCCGTACTCGCCGACGCACCGGGCCCACCCACCCCCTCACCCACCCACCCCCTGGGCGTCCAAGATCAGTCCCCTCACCCCCGCAGCCGCGCCCCGCAGTGGGGCCAAGGGCTCGCCCCCCGCTGGACGTACAGCTTCTTCGCGCGGAGGGTCTGTTCGCCCGCGGGCGCGTCCTGGGGGCGGCCACTGCCCCCGAGGCTCTGCCAGGTCCGCGTGTCGAACTGGTACAGCCCCCCGTACGTCCCGGAAGGATCGACCGCGTTCGGCCGCCCCCCGGACTCACACGCCGCCAGCCCCGGCCAGTTCAACCCCTCCGCCCCCGCCACGGACGCCGGCACCGCCTTCGTCCCCACCTTCACGATCTGGTCCCCGGGCTCCCGCACCACCTCCGTACGGAGCAGCCGCGGCCGCTGCCGCACCCCGTTGACCGACCGGACCGCGTACGTTTCCCGGCGGGTGCCCGGATACCCCGCCCGCTCGACGACCTCCGTGCCCCGGAACAGGGACGGGTCCTCGGCGCGGCGCACCCGGAACGGGATCGGCACCTCACGCACCTCCGTGGACGCCGTCACCCGCAGCACGGTCACCGTCTGCCCGTCCCGGGGAAAGCTCGCCCGGTCGACCGAGGTGGTGTCCTCCCCGCGCAGGGTGACCCCGGCCTGCTCCACGGCCTCCCTCACGGTCGCCGCGTTCGTGCGGATCGTCCGCGTCCGCCCGTCCGCCATGATCGTGACGGTGCGCTCGGTCCGGACGTCCAGCTCCAGCCCCTGCCGCCCGATGCGCTGGGAGCGCGAGGTCGAGACGTACGCCCCCTCCGCACGCACCCCGAGCTGCTGGAGCGCCCCGTCCACCGTGTGTGCGGTCGTCCAGACCTTGCGCCGATGGCCGTCCACGGTGAGGGCGACGGGCCGCCCGTAGTGCACGGCCACCTCGTCGCCGCTGCTCAGGGCGGTACCGGGAGCGGGCGCGATGACATCGTGGGGGCCGACGGGGACCCCCTCGTCGGCGAGCAGTTCGGAGACGTCGTCGGCGAAGGTGTGCAGCGTGCGCGGCCGCCCGTCGACGGTCAGCTCGATCGCCTTGTCCTTCGCCACGAACGCGGAGGTCCCGCCCGCCAGGAACGCCACCACCAGCGCCTGCGGGACCAGCCTGCGCAGCGAACCGGGCCGGTCGGCGGCCCGTCTGCGCCGGGGCGCCCGCCGGGAGGCGCCCCGGCCGCCCTCGCCGGAGGCCCCGGCCCCCAGAACCGGCCCGCCCGGCTCCCGGGGCTTGTCACGGCGGCTCCGGTCCGCGTAGGCGGGGCGATAGGTGTCCACGTAGACCCCGTACGGCAGCGTCTCGGCCTCGTACGGCGGCGTCCCGGCGGCGCCGTACGGCGGCGGGACCTCGGCCCCGTACGGCAGCGTCCCGGCCCCGTACGCCGGCATCGCGGCGTCACGCACCGTGGGCGGCCGGCTCGTACCGTCCGGGCCATGGCTCTCGTAGGTCTCGTACGACGACTGCACGTTGCTCACGACGACACGCTCCAGAGGGGATCCGGGTCCGGGTCGGGCGACGTGAACCTAGCGGACTTCGGTCACCCTCCAAAGCAACGTGGTCACGCAGTGTCGCGACACGGGCCACTGATCATCTTTTCGGGCCCCCCGGACGGCCTAGTCGGCGTGATCCGTCAGTAATCGAACGCCCTCGCCGTGTTCGCCGCGATCGCCGTCGCCAGCGCGTCCTCGCCGATACCCCGCACCGCGGCCATCGCCCGGACCGTGACCGGAACGAGATACGGCGCGTTGGGCCGTCCGCGGTACGGGGCCGGCGTCAGGAAGGGCGCGTCGGTCTCGACGAGGACGAGTTCGAGGGGGGCGACGGCGAGCGCGTCGCGCAACGGCTGGGCGTTCTTGAAGGTCATGTTCCCGGCGAAGGACATGAAGTAGCCGTGCTCCGCGCACTCGGCGGCCATGGCGGCGTCGCCGGAGTAGCAGTGGAAGACGGTCCGCTCGGGCGCGCTCTCCTCCTTCAGGACCCGCAACACGTCCTCGTGGGCGTCGCGGTCGTGGATGACCAGCGCCTTGCCGTGCCGCTTGGCGATCTCGATGTGCGCGCGGAAGGACCGTTCCTGGGCGGCCTTGCCCTCCGGCCCGGTCCGGAAGTAGTCGAGCCCGGTCTCCCCGACCCCCTTGACCTGCGGCAGAGCCGCGAGCCGGTCGATCTCGGCGAGCGCGTCGTCGAGTGCCGTGTCGCCGCCGGGGGTCCGCGCGCCCTGCCGGGACCAGCCGTCGGGGTCGCCGTGCACGATCCGCGGCGCCTCGTTCGGGTGCAGGGCGACCGTGGCGTGCACGGCCTCGTACCGCGCGGCCGTCTCGGCGGCCCAGCGGGAGCCCTTGAGGTCGCAGCCGACCTGGACGACCGTGGTCACCCCGACGGAGGCGGCCTTCGCGAGGCCCTCCTCGACCGTGCCGGACTGCATGTCCAGATGCGTGTGCGAATCCGCGACCGGCACCCGGAGGGGTGCGGGGAGCGGGGGCGCGGCGTTCCTGTCGTTCTTGCCGGACGCGTTGCCGGAGTCGTTCGAAGGCATGCCCCGATCCTACGAATCGCGGAATCGGGGCATGCCTCACAGGCTCACTGATGGGGAGGATCAGCTCGCCTTGCGGTGGAACGGGTGCAGCAGGTCGGAGAAGTGCCAGTGGTGGTGCTCCCCCGGCTCCGCCGCGTCGCTCGCCGCCGCCTCCGCCGCGTCGACCGCCGCCGGGCGCGGCTTCGGCACGTGGCGCCGGTGCTCGGCGTCCCGGACCGACGACACCTGGCCCGCCCGCATGATCCGTACGACATGACCGTCGCAGTTCTGGCACGCCGGCCGGGAGAGCGGGGACGGCACGACCTTGCCGTCGGCCACGTACATCACGAAGTCGCGCCCCTGGGCGTCGTTGTGGTGCTCGATCTCGTACGACTGCTCCCAGCCGTGCCCGCAGCGCATGCAGGCGAACGAATACGACTCGTGAACGACGGCGGTGGCGGTGTCCCGCAGGACGGCCCGCTCTGCGATCTCGGTCATTGCCAGCTCCTCTGGTCCGCTGGACGCTGAGGACGGGTAAGTCCTCACCACCCATAGGACTCCTCCGCGGACCCGAAGTGCACCCCACCTGCCGACTGTTGAAGCCGTTTTGGCCCGTCCTTGTGGGAAGCCCCTCCCCGCGAGGGCATTGCTTTGCTCGGCTTTGCCGGGGCATGGGGCGCGAGGGCTCGTTCGGGGGGCGCGGGGGCTTATTTCGCGGAGCGCGGGGGCTCGTAAGTTGCGGGCGCCTCGGGGGGTGGGGAGTGCGGTGCGTCGGCGGGTGCGGGTCCGGTGGGGCTTCTCGCGGCAGTTCCCCGCGCCCCTGAAAGCCCAGCCCCTGCTTTTCAGGGGCGCGGGGAACTGCGCGACCAGCCCTCACTCACCCGCACCCGAAAGCGCACCGAACCCCCATCCCCCTACGGCGCAGCCCTCTTCGCCGCGACCACCGCGTCGAAGACCTCCCGCTTGGGCAGCCCCGCCTCCACCGCCACCGCGGCGATCGCCTCCTTGCGGCTCTCCCCCGCCTCCTCACGCACCCGGACCCGCCGCACCAGCTCCGCCGCGTCCAGCTCCTCCGGCCCCTTCTCCGGCGCCCCCTCGACGACGACGGTGATCTCGCCGCGCACCCCGGCCGCCGCCCACTCGGCCAGCTCCCCGAGAGGGCCCCGCTTGACCTCCTCGTACGTCTTGGTCAGCTCGCGGCACACGGCGGCCCGCCGCTGCGCGCCGAAGGCCTCGGCCATCGCCGCGAGCGTCGCGTCCAGGCGGTGGGGGGCCTCGAAGTACACGAGCGTGCGGCGCTCCTCGGCGACCTCGCGCAGCCGCCCCAGCCGCTCCCCGGCCTTGCGCGGCAGGAACCCCTCGAAGCAGAACCGGTCGACGGGCAGCCCCGACAGCGCGAGCGCGGTGAGCACGGCGGACGGCCCCGGTACGGCGGTGACCCGGATGTCCTTCTCCACGGCCGCGGCGACGAGCCGGTACCCGGGGTCGGAGACCGACGGCATCCCCGCGTCGGTGACCAGCAGCACCCGCGCCCCGCCCACCAGCGCCTCGACGAGTTCCGGCGTACGCGCGGCCTCGTTGCCCTCGAAGTACGAGACGATCCGCCCGCCCGGCTGCACGCCGAGCGCCTGGGTGAGCCGCCGCAGCCGCCGGGTGTCCTCGGCGGCGACCACGTCCGCACCGGCCAGCTCCTGGGCGAGCCGGGGCGGCGCGTCCGCGACATCACCGATGGGGGTACCTGCCAACACAAGGATTCCTGTCACACCCCCATCCTCCCAGGGGGAACGCCGTCGGCAGGGCGCGGGACCGCCTCGGACACCCCGGCCACATTCCCGTCCCACGGGACTCCCACAGCCGTGTTCCCTACGATGGCGCGGTGACCAGTACCGCGTCCTCCACGGACACCCGGCAGGACCAGGCCACCGAAGCGCAGCGGCCGTCGTGGCAGCACCGCCTGCGCCGATTCGGCTACGCGGCGCCCCCGAGAGGCGACGTCCGCACCCGGCTGGTGCCCCCGTACACCCGGCCGGGTCCACGGGTGTGGGCCGCGCTCGGGCTGCGCGAGAGTGGCGCGGCGCGTCTGGTCCGGTGGTCGGCGTGGGGCGGTCCGCTGCTGGTGACGCTGTTCGCGGGGCTGCTGCGGTTCCACGACCTGGGCAGCCCCAGGGCGGTGATATTCGACGAGACGTACTACGCGAAGGACGCGTGGGCGCTCGTCCATCGCGGGTACGAGGTCAACTGGGCGAAGAACGCCAACGAGCTGATCCTCCAGAACAACGGGAACGTGCCCATCCCGACGGAGGCGGCCTATGTGGTCCACCCCCCGGTCGGCAAGTACGTGATCGGTCTGGGCGAGCTGATGTTCGGGTTCGACCCGTTCGGCTGGCGGTTCATGACGGCCCTGCTCGGCACGCTCTCCGTGCTGATGCTGTGCCGGATCGGCCGCCGGATCTTCCGCTCCACGTTCCTCGGCTGCCTCGCGGGCGCGCTGATGGCGGTGGACGGCCTGCACTTCGTGATGAGCCGCACCGCGCTGCTGGACCAGGTGCTGATGTTCTTCGTGCTGGCCGCGTTCGGCTGCCTGGTCGTGGACCGCGACAAGGTTCGGCAACGCCTGGCCGCCGCCCTCCCCCGGGACGGCGACGGAGTCGTACGCCCGGACGTCCTCATCGCCGAGACGACCCGCCTGGGCTGGCGCCCGTACCGCTGGCTGGCCGGTCTCTGCCTGGGCCTGGCCCTCGGCACCAAGTGGAACGCCCTGTACTTCCTGGTGTTCTTCGGGATCATGACGGTGCTCTGGGACTACGCGGCCCGCAAGGTCGCCGGCGCCCGTCAGCCGCTGATCGCGATGCTCCAGCGCGACCTCGGCCTCGCGTTCCTGTCCACGGTCCCCGTCATGATCGTCACCTATCTGGCCTCCTGGACGGGCTGGATCCTCTCCCCGGACGACGGCACCGGCGGCTACTACCGCAACTGGGCCGCGACCGAGGGCAAGGGCGGCTGGTTCGCCTGGCTCCCGGACTGGCTGCGCAGCCTGTGGCACTACGAGCACGCGGTGTACGAGTTCCACATCGGGCTGTCGTCCCCGCACACGTACCAGTCGAACCCGTGGAGCTGGATCGTCCTGGGCCGCCCGGTCTCCTACTTCTACGAGTCCCCGTCCCCCGGCAACGACGGCTGCGCGGTCGACACCGCCGACAAGTGCGCCCGCGAGGTCCTCGCCATCGGCACGCCACTGCTGTGGTGGGCGGCCGCCTTCGCGGTCCTGTACGTCCTGTGGCGCTGGTTCTTCCGCCGCGACTGGCGCGCCGGCGCGATCGCCTGCGGCATCGCCGCCGGCTATCTCCCCTGGTTCCTGTACCAGGAGCGCACGATCTTCTTCTTCTACGCCGTCGTCTTCCTGCCGTTCCTCTGCCTCGCCGTCACGATGATGATCGGCGCCGTCCTCGGTCCCCCCGGCGCCCCGGAACGCCGCCGCGTGGCCGGCGCGGCGGGCGCCGGCGTCCTGGTCCTCCTGATCGCCTGGAACTTCATCTACTTCTGGCCCCTCTACACCGGCCAGCCGATCCCGATCGACAGCTGGCGGTCGCGGATGTGGCTGGATACCTGGGTCTAGCTGCGCAGACTGACCGCGATGACCACAGCGGCCCCTCCGGCGTCGTGGTCATTGTTGGTCGTCAGTGGTCGTCGTCGGTCCCCCTCGGACGGCCCGTCGACGGCCCAGCCAGGGGAGCGTCTGCGCAGGTGGACGCAGCCCTACGACGATGGCGCCGACGGGGACGGTCGACGTCGCCCAAGCCGATCGCAGGGAGGCGCGAGCTGCAGGGCGTGGTCTGCGAAAGATGTTCAGATATCGGAACCAGCAAGACGCGTGAGCCGTAATCTCGCCACATGGATGACGATGCGACCCAAACCGGGCACAAGATCGGGCCGAGTCCCGTGAGTCGGACCAGATCAGTCCGCCGGGACTTGATAGGCCCTCGCGCGATGAAACGTCGCTCATAGCAACTCCGCGAGCGCAGCGTGGGCTCGGGTCGGCATCCATGGCCGCTGGCCTCACCACCTTCGCGGAGATGGCCGCTCAGATCCAGCGCGACCTCAACTTCGGGAACCTCGCCGCCAGCATTCCGAGAAATGTAGGCAGTATGTCCTGATCGGAGACCGCTTCGCCAGCACGCCCGACTGGGTCAGACCGACAGCCATCCTCACCTTAGGCGCGGGCGCCGGCCTCGCCGCCCGGCGTTGGCTGACCCCTGGGTCGCATCCGAAGCTTCTGCAGCGAGGCTTCATCGGGCTGCTACTCACAATGACCCTGACCTGCGCGGTTTTTGGCAGGCAATAACCCGGAATCTGCCACGGGGGACAAGAAGAACGCCACTCAGTGGGTCAGTACGTATGGCTTCACGTCTTCCTGCTGCCGCACTCCACAGACAAGGTCCTCAAGCGTGTTCATGGAGGGGCGTGGGGAATCCAGGAGCCATACCTCGACACCGTGCCGATCGACTACTTCAAGGTGCGGGCAGGACGGCGTAGGCGACTGCTAGCGGCACCAAGAGTGACCTTCCCCTCGTAGCGTTGAGGCTGTGGCTGCCGCGGAAGGTGCCGGTGCGGCAGGCGTGAGGCCACGGCCGCGCGGGCCCGCCGCACAATCTCCGGGCCCGAGGCTCGAAAAATATCCTCCGCGCGGCGGTGCAACGAAATCCGATCCTCATGGACTCCTTCAACTATCTAGGAGGTGCCCATGAGGGATCGGAAAGAGGCTCGGGACGCGGAGTTCCAGAGCTTCGTCGTCAGCCGCTGGCCACGGTTGCTGCGCACGGCCTTCCTGCTCACGGGGGAGCAGCATGCCGCGGAGGACCTGGTCCAGTCGACGCTCGAACGGGTCTATGCGGCCTGGCGCAGGGTCGGCGCGGCCGACGACCCCGACGCCTACGTACGGTGCGTGATGATCAACGCGCACGCCCGCAGGCACCGCAGACGCCTCAAGGAGTTCCTGGCGCCGAAGGACGACTCGGGCCTCACCCACGAGCTGCCCGACGCCGACGACCGCATCGCGCGGGCGGACGACCGCGGCGCGCTGCTGACGGTGCTCGCCGCACTGCCCGCGCGCCAGCGGGAGGCGGTGGTCCTGCGGTACTGGGAGGACCTGAGCGAGGCGCAGGCGGCGGAGGCCATGGGATGCAGCGTCGGCACGGTGAAGAGCAACACGGCGCGGGGGATCGCGAAGCTCCGCGCCCTGCCGGGACTGGCCGAGGCACTCACGAACGGAGGGCGGAAGTGATGAGCGGGGACAGGGAGAGGAACCACGACATGCCGTACGACGAGGCGCACACGGACATCGCCCTCCTGCTCGCGGACGCGGCGGACGAGGTGGAGGTCGGCGCGGCCCCCTATCAGGCGGTGCTACGGGGAGGGAGGCGCCGCAAGACGCGCCGCTGGGCGGTGGCCGCGGCGGCAGCGGCGGTGATCGCGGGGACGACGCTGGCGCTGGCGGGAGGCATGGGCGACGGGCACGGGGCGGGGCAGGTGGCCGCGCGGCCCTCGGCGGGGACGGCGAAGCAGAGTCCCGACCGGCGGGTGACGACTCTGGCCAGGGGCACGGACCACGGCACGAAGTGGAAGGTCGACGCCGCCGTCTGGACCTCGCCGAAGACCACGGCGAAGGCACGCGCCCAGCTCGCCGAGATGGCCCTGTACGGGGAGGAGCCGGTCAAGGTGGATAAGGCCTCGGACCTGGTGGGCGAGAGCTGGTTCTTCATGCACCTGACCGTGGGGGGCAAGCCGTCGACGGTGATCCTGAGACTGTTCAAGAAGGACGACGTGGTCGCGATCAAGCATCTCGAGGCGTACCCGGGGCCGTTGGACACCGACGACCAGGTCGACGCCCCGCAGCGCCTGGTGATCGGCCAGGTCGCCCGGACCGTCCAGGAGGTCACCTGCACCTGGGACGACGGCACGAAGACCCTGGTGGAACGGGCCCCTGCGGGGGCCGGCGACTTCAAGAACCTGATCCGCGAGGTGGACGGCTCCCCGAAGGACTGGTTCGTGTGCCTGGGGCCGGACGGAGTGAACTACAAGAAGGCGGAGGTCACGGGGTGAGGTGAGCGATGCGGGCAGGGCGGCGGCAGGGGTCACAACCACCCCTGCTGCCGCGCCTCGGCCGCGACGATCTTCCACAGCGACCGGTTGAACTCGCCCAGTACACGTCCAAGGCGTACAACAAGCTCTGTGACCGTCTGGGCGTGGTGCAGTCCATGGGACGGGTGGGGTCCGCGCCGGACAATGCCGCCGCGGAGTGTTTCAACTCGCTGATCAAGGTCGAGTACATCCACCGCTGACAATTCGCGACCCGGACCGAGGCCCGCCTGAAGATCGCCACATGGATCACCGGGTTCTACAACCCGCGACGAAGACACAGCGCGGCCGACGGCCTACCGCCCGAGGAGTTCGGAAGAATCATCGCCGGCCCCACCCCCAGGCTTCCTCTACTTCTGGCCCCTCTGCACCGGCCAGCCCATCCCGATCGACAGCTGGCGGTCGCGGATGTGGCTGGATACCTGGGTGTGATGGCCGAACCCCGTTCGCCGGGCTCTGGCGGGCTAACAATCAGGGCACGCACAGGAGTCATTTTCCCCACGCGTTACTCCGGCGTGTTTACAGTGAGCCTCGGCAAGCGGTTTCTGAACGCGTTCAAAGGATGTTCGGGGCCGGACGGGAAGCCACCACGGGGTAACGGGGAAGGGATCGCGTCATGCGCAAGGGGGTCAAGGTCGCCATAGTCGGCGGAGTGTTCGCGGCGATGGTGGGCGGTGCCGGGTACGGCGGGTACAACTTCGTGACCGCGCTGAACGGGGACGGCGGGGGCGTCGAGAAACGCACCGGGCCGCCGGGCGGGGACGAGGTCCGGGAGACGACGGAGAAGTTCTTCGCCGCCTGGGAGAAGGGCGACTCGGCCACGGCGTCGTCGTACACGAACGACGCGGTGGACGCGGGGAAGGTCTTCGGCAGCTTCACGGGCGTCGCGCGGATCGACGACGTGAGGATCGAGCCGGGCAAGCCCACCGGGAGCGGCGCCCGGACCGTCCCGTTCTCCGTCAGGGCGACCGTGTCGTACCAGGGCAAGAGCAAGGAACTCGCGTACAAGAGCCGGCTGACCGTCGTGCGCGGGAAGACGACCGGGCGGGCCCTGGTCGACTGGCGGCCCTCCGTCGTGCACCCCGAGCTGAAGAAGGGGGACACGCTGTTCACCGGGGAGGCGGCGGCGCCGCCCATCGAGGCCGTGGACCGCGACGGCAAGGCGCTGACCAAGGAGAAGTACCCCTCCCTGGGGCCGATCCTCGACACGCTGCGCGAGCGCTACGGCGCCGACGCGGGCGGCACCCCCGGCATCGAGCTGGGCATCCACCACACCGACGCCGAGGCCGGCGACACCACCCTGCTGACCCTCACCAAGGGCAGGGCGGGCAAGCTGCGGACCACGATCAGCGCCCGGACGCAGGCGGCGGCCGAGCAGGCCGTCACCAAGTACCCCGAGTCGTCCGTGGTCGCCGTGCAGCCCAGCACCGGGCAGGTGCTGGCCGTCGCCAACCACCGCGACGACAGCTTCAACGCGGCCTTCCAGGGTGAACTCCCGCCCGGCTCCACGATGAAGATCGTCACCGCCGCGATGCTCATCGACAACGGCGTGACCTCCATGAACGGCCCCGCACCCTGCCCCGCCACGGCCACCTGGATGAGCCAGACCTTCAAGAACCTGCCCGGACTGAAGCCGGACGAGACGCCGAACGCGACGCTCGCCAACAGCTTCGAGCGGTCCTGCAACACGGCCTTCATCAAGCTGATCGACGAGAAGCCGCTGTCCGACGAGTCGTTGACCGAGGAGGCGCAGGAACGCTTCGGGATCGGCCGGGACGACTGGAAGACGGGCATCGTCTCCATGGACGGCAAGGTGCCGCCCTCCGGCGGGCCGAACCGGGCCGCCAACGCCATCGGTCAGGGTGACGTCCTGATGAACCCGCTCAACATGGCGTCGGTGACGTCCACGGCGATCACGGGGACGTTCCGGCAGCCGTATCTGGTGTCACCGAAGCTGGACGACCGGGAGCTGGCCACCGCGAAGGGGCTGTCGACCGGTACGTCCTCGCAGTTGAAGCAGATGATGAGGCTGACCGCGACCCGGGGGACGGCCGCGACCGTCATGTCCGGGCTCAGCGGCGACATCGGCGCCAAGACCGGTTCCGCGGAGATCGACGGGCAGGCGGTGGCGGACAGTTGGTTCACCGGGTTCCGGGGGGACGTGGCCGCGGCGGCGATGTCGGAGGGTGGCGGTCGCGGGGGCGAGGCGGCCGGTCCGATCGTGGTGGATGTGCTGCGAGTCTCTCCGTAGGGGATGCGGCTCGTCGCGGGGTGCGGGTCCGGTGGGGCTTCTCGCGCGCTTACCACCAGCCCGCGGACAAACGCGGCCCCACCCACGGAGTGACCCGCGGGACTCTAGGGTGGTGGTTCTCGTTGAGGGACGAGAGGCAGCCGGGGGCAGCGGAAGGTCGGAGCGTGGGTAAGAGAAGGCGTGTCGACGAGCGGAAGGCCGCGAAGTCGGGGAGGTCGCGGCGGCACCTCGTCCTCGGCGGAGTGGCCGTCGCGGCCCTCGGTGGTGGCGCGGTCGCCGTGTACACGGTGTTCGGCGCCGGCGCGTCGGCCGACGACCGTTCGGCCGACGCCAAGGCCGTGAAGAGCGGCCCCCTGTCCGCCGTCGAGGTCCGCTCCGCCGCGACCGCGTTCCTGACGGCCTGGCAGAAGGGCACCGTGACCAAGGCCGCCGCCGCCACGGACGACTCGACGGCCGCGAAGACCGCGCTGACCGGCTTCACCAAGGACGCCCACGTCAAGGACGTCACCCTCACCCGCGGCAAACGCGCGGGCGACAAGGTGCCGTTCACGGTGAAGGGCACGGTCTCCTACAAGGGCACGGCCAAGCCGCTCACCTACGAGTCCGCCCTCACCGTCGTACGGGCGAAGAAGGACGGCGAACCCGTCGTCGAGTGGCAGCCGTCCGTCGTGCACCCCGACCTCGACGAGGGCGACCGCCTGGTGACCGGTGAAGCGGGCACGCCCCCGGTGAAGGCCCTGGACCGGGACGGCGGTGAGCTGACGACGAAGAAGTACCCCTCGCTGGGCTCGGTGCTGGACGGTCTGCGGGAGAAGTACGGCAAGAAGGCGGGCGGCAAGGCGGGAGTCGAGCTGCGGATCGTCCGCGCGCACCCGGAGAAGGCCGGGCCGGACGGCACCTCCTCCGGCAAGTCCGCCGGTTCCACCAAATCCACGAACTCCACGAAGTCCACGAAGTCCACGAAGGAGAAGGCCGCCGACAAGACGCTGCTGGAGCTGAGCAAAGGCACGCCCGGGGAGCTGAGAACGACCCTCAGCCCGGGGCTGCAGGCCATCGCCGAGTCGAAGGTGGCGGCCACGAAGCGCGCGTCGGTGGTCGTGATGCGCCCCTCGACCGGCGAGATCCTCGCGGCGGCCAACTCCAGCGCCTTCAACGTGGCGTTCCAGGGCTCCCTGGCCCCCGGTTCCACGATGAAGATCGTGTCGTCGGCGCTGCTCATCGACAAGGGCCTGGCATCGGCGGACAAGGTCCACCCGTGCCCCAAGTTCTCGTCGTACGGCGGCTGGAAGTTCCAGAACGACGACAAGTTCGAGATCAAGAACGGCACGTTCAAGGGGAGCTTCGCGCGCTCCTGCAACACCGCCTTCATCTCCCAGGCCAAGAAGCTGGACGACAACTCCCTGACCCTGGAGGCCCAGCAGGTCTTCGGGCTCGGCCTGAACAACTGGGCCATCGGCGTGTCCAGCTTCGACGGCGCGGTACCGGTGCAGAGCGCCGCCCCGATGGCGGCCTCGCTGATCGGCCAGGGCGGTGTGCGGATGAACCCGCTGAACATGGCGTCGGTGGTGTCGACCGCCAAGACGGGCGTCTTCAAACAGCCCTACCTCGTCGCCCCCTCCCTCGACGGCCGCACCCTCGCGACCGCCTCCCGGCCCCTGTCCGCCACGGCCCGTACGCAGCTGCGCGAACTCCTCCGGTACACCGCCGCGGCCGGTACGGCGGCCGAGGCGATGTCGGGCCTCGGCCCGGACTACGGTGCCAAGACCGGCTCCGCCGAGGTGGACGGCCAGAAGGAGCCCAACGGGTGGTTCACCGCCTGGAAGGGCGACCTGGCCTCCGCCGGGGTCGTCCAGGAGGGCGGCCACGGCAGCGAGTCGGCGGGGCCGATCGTGGCGGCACTGCTGAAGGCGGGCAGCGGGGGCTGAGTTCCGGCGTCTGCGGTCATGTACGGGCGTGGACGGGGGTCTTCTCGTACGACTCGGGCGACTCGGCCAGGCACCAGTCGAAGACCGACGGCCAGGGACCGTAGCCCGCGTCCAGGTCCAGGTGGGCCTGGCCCGGCAGGACATCGACGGGCAGGCCCAGGGGGTCGGCGTAGAGCGTGGCCGCGCCGCCGGGGCAGTACGGGTCGTCGTCGCCGCCGACGACCCGGGTGTACGAGGCGGCCGCGGCCAGTCGTGCGGGGTCCGGCCGCGGCGGGGCGAACTCGGCTATCTCCGGGTGCTCCAGGGCGACGTCGGGGGCGGGCGGGGCGACGAGCAGGACGCGGTCGACGGGGCCGGACAGGACGTCGTCCCGCGCGACCGCGTGCAGCCACAGCAGACAGGCCAGGCTGTGGCAGACCACCGTGATCCGCCGGCCCGTCAACTCCGCCAGCAGGGCGTCCAGTTCCGCCAGCCACCGCTCCAGGTCCGGGTCGTCCGGCTCCGGCAGCTGCGGGTACGCCACCTCGTGGCCGAGGTCGGTGAGGCGGTCGGCCAGCCAGTGCTGCCAGTGGGCGGCCGGGCGGTGGTTCTGCCACCCGTGCAGGATCAGGAAGGCGCGGGTGCCGTCGGCGGGCGGGGTCTCTGTCATCCCCAGATCGTCAGCGAAGCGGGTCCTGCCGGTCCAGTGCCGTCTCTGTGGCTGGATGGATCGCCGGGTGCGGGCTTTTAGGGGCGCGGGGAACTGCGCGAGGAGCCCCACCGGGCCGCACCCGACGAACCGCCTCGACAAGCGCGGGGCGCGGCCCCGGTTCTCAGGGGCGCGGGGAACTGCGCGAGAAGCCCCACGCACCCGCACCCACCGCACCACCCCGACAACCCCCTCGCATGGCCCGTACACCCACCGCTAGCGTGCCCGCATGACCAACCCCGCGCAGGACACCGAGGGCTCCGCCGCCCACCCCCGTTTCGCCGAGGCACTCACCGCCCTGGGCCTGGCCGAACTGCACGCCCGGATCCGCAGGTTCCCAGAGGCCACGAGGACCGCGGCGGAGGCGGCGGCAGCCCTCGGCTGCGAGTTGAGCGAGATCTGCAAGTCGCTGATCTTCGCCGCGGACGGCGTCCCCGTGCTGGTGCTCATGGACGGCGCGTCGAGGGTCGACCTGGAGCTGGTCCGGCGCGAACTCGGCGCCACGAGGGTCACCCGGGCCCGCGCCGACGTCGTACGGGAGACGACCGGATACGCGATCGGCGGCGTCCCGCCCTTCGGGCACCGCACCAGGACCCGCGTCCTCGCGGACCGCTCGCTGCTGGACCACGCGACCGTGTGGGCGGCCGCCGGCACCCCGTACACCGTCTTCCCCATGGACCCCAGGACGCTGATCGCCCACGCGGGCGCCACCCTGGTGGACGTCCGCGAACACAGCGCGTGACGCCCCTCGTCACCGCGGCGGTACTGCTCGCCGCGGTCACCCACGCCAGCTGGAACGCGATCGCCCACAAGATCACGGACAAGCTGGTCGGGTTCACGCTGATAGCCGGCGGCGGGGCGCTGATCGGGTTCGCGATGGTGCCGTTCGTGCCGCTCCCGGAGGCCGGCGCGTGGCCGTATCTGATCGCCTCGACGGTCGTACACCTCGTGTACTACGTGCTGCTGATGACGTCCTTCCGCCTGGGCGACTTCGGCCAGGCCTACCCCATCGCCCGCGGCTCCGCGCCCCTCGTCGTCACCGTGCTCGCCGCCGTCTTCGCGCACGAGGTGCCGGACGGCTGGGCGGCGGCCGGCATCCTGCTGAGCTGCGCCGGGCTGACCGGGGTCGCGCTGTGGGGCCTGCGGGGCGACCGCCCCCACTGGGCGGCGATCGGTGCCGCGCTGGCCACGGGCGTCTCGATCGCCTCGTACACGGTCGTGGACGGCCTCGGCGTACGGGCCTCCGGGTCCGCCCTGGGCTACATCGCCTGGCTGATGGCCCTGGAGGGGCTGGCGATCCCCGCCTACGCGGTCTGGCGTTGGCGCGGCGAAACGGTCGCCCTGCTCCGGCCGTTCGCCGCCGTGGGCCTGCTCGGCGCCGCGCTGTCCGTGGCGGCGTACGGCCTGGTCCTGTGGGCCCAGACGAAGGCGGAACTGGCCCCCATAGCGGCCCTGCGGGAGTCGTCGATCCTCGTGGGGGCGGCCATCGGGGCGGTGTTCTTCAAGGAGCGGTTCGGGGCGCCGCGGCTCGTGGCGGCCGGCCTGCTGGTGGTGGGGATCGGGCTGATGCTGCGGGCCGGGTAGACGGAACACGTGCCGGGCAGGCCGTGCGTCCCCGGGCACGGAGGGGCACTCTGGAAAGAGGGGTTCCGGAGGTGATCGTCATGATGAAATCCACAGTCGGATGGCATATCGAGCTGGAGTTCCAGGAGGACGACCAGCGCACCCGGGCGGCGGCCCTCGTACGCCTCCCCGACGGGCAGGAAGTACGTGCGAACGGCTACGCCAGCCGTCACCGCTCCGACTCCCGGCAGCCCCGGGTCGGTGAGGAGATAGCCGGCGCGCGGGCCTTGAACGAGCTGGCCATGAAGCTGCTCACCAAGGCCCACGACGAGATAGACGAGGCATCGGGCCGGACGTCCCACCCGATCGCGCTCTGACGCTCCGGGTCGGCGAGGACGACCGGACGACGCCATCGCGCCCACCCCTGCATGGCCGGAAGGCGGCCGCGCACGAGCGGGCGCGGTGGCGTTCGCCCCTGTCGGCGCGCGAAGAGTGGACGCGTTGCCAAGTGACAGTGGACCGTCAGCCAACGACATTGGCCGGATTTCCGCGCATCCTGGTGATCGCCGCCGCGGAGTGCGGCCGTCCGGAAACACCGGGACCGTGCCAGGACACCAGCGGGGGAGCCCTGGGCCGGTCCGGCCGCTCACCCGTGACGGCCCCTCCGCGGCGGCGATCGCGCGGGCGGAGCCGATCGACGCTCAGCGCGCCAGCGCCTCCCGCACCGCCCTCACCAGGGCCTGCGCCCGGGGGTCCGCCGTCACCGTCTTGCGGTAGCCGTTCGTGACGTAGCCGAAGGCGATGCCGGTCTCCGGGTCGGCGAAGCCGAGGGGGCCGCCCCGGCCGGGGTGGCCGAAGGAGCCGGCGCCGAGCAGCGGTGAGGCGGTGCCGTGGAGCATGTAGCCGAGGCCGAAGCGGGTGTTGATGACGAGGACGCGGTCGGGGCCGGCGGATTCCTCGGCACGGGCCGCCTCCATGGTCGCCGGACCGAACAGCCGTACGCCGTCGACCTCGCCGAGGAGCGCCGCGTAGAAGCGGGCCAGGGCGTCCGCCGTGGCGATGCCGTTGGTCGCGGGGAGGGCGGACGCGCGGTACGCCGGGTCGTTCTGGTCCGGGAACGGGGTGATCGCGGCGAAGGCGCGGCGGGTGAGGGAGCCGGGGTCGTCGTAGGCCTCGGTGACCGACCGCTTGGCGCGTACCCGCAGGCCGCCCGTCGGCTCGGGGGCCGACTCCAGACGGCCCGCGCGGCCGACCCGGCCCGCCGCCGCCACCGTGTCCGGCAGGCCGAGCCACAGGTCGTCGTCCAGGCCCAGCGGGGCGGCGATGTCGGAGGCTATCCACTCGCCCGTTCCCCGGCCGGTCACGCGCCGGACCAGTTCGTCGAGCATCCAGCCGTACGTCAGCGGGTGGTAGCCGTGGTCGGTGCCGGGCTCCCAGGCAGGGGCCTGCGCGGCCACGGCGGCCGGTCCCCGGCGCGGGTCCAGCGACTGGGCGGGGGTGAGGGGCCGGTCCAGGACGGGGAGCCCCGTCCGGTGGCCGAGCACGTGCCGCACCAGCGCGCGGTCCTTGCCGTGCGCCTTGAATTCCGGCCAGTACCGGCCCACCGGCGCGTCGAGGTCCAACTCCCCGCGCTCGGCCAGCATCAGCGCCACCGCGGCGGCCACGCCCTTCGTCGCCGAGCGCATGATCTGGGCGGTGCCGCGCCGCCAGGGCTCGTCGCCGTCGATGTCACGGGTGCCGGCCCACAGGTCGACGACCTTGCGCCCGTGCCGGTACACGACGACCGCCGCGCCTCGCTCGCCGAGCGCCTCGAAGTTGCGTACGAACGCGGTCCTGACCGGCTCGAAGTCCTCGGCGACCGTACCGTTCACGTCCACGCCGAGCTCCCTGTCCGTTCGTTCACCGCGACCACGCGCCGCGACCGCCCACGCGATCCGTCCGCCGCGATCCGTTCGCCGCGACGACGGATGCAACGTACAGGCAGGGTTCCGGACTCCTCTCGCCCGGGGCCGCGCCGCCGCTTCCGCCGCCGCGCCGCACTCAGCCCAGCAGGATCGAGACCTCGATGTTGTCCCGGGTGGCGTTCGAGTACGGGCAGACCTGGTGGGCCGCGTCGACGAGTTTGGCCGCGATGTCCTGGTCGATGATCGGGAGCGAGACGCTGAGGGCGACGGCCAGGCCGTAGCCGCGCTGCTTGTTGGGGCCGATGCCGACCTTCGCGGCGACGGTGGAGCCGGTCAGGTCGTAGCCCGCGCGGCGGCCGACGAGGACCAGCGCGTTGTGGAAGCAGGAGCTGTACCCGGCGGCGAACAGTTGCTCGGGGTTGGTGCCCTCGCCGTCGCCGCCCATCGCCGGCGGCATCGCGACCTTGAGGTCGATCTGGCCGTCCTGGCTGGTGATGTAGCCGTTCCGGCCGCCGTGCGCGGTGGCCTCGGCGACGTACATGATCTTCGTCGGACGCGTGTCCGGACGGGTGTCCGCACCGGTCTCCACCGCGGCGTCGTCAGTCATGCCCTTGGCCTCCCCCAGGACGAGCGCGTGGCCTCCCCAGGACAGGCGCGCACGAATACATCGTGCACAAGGTACCGGCCGGTAGGGGAGAGCGGTTACCGGGGGGTAGTAACCACGGGTAACACGAAGACCGCTGGGTTCACCTCCGCTCAGCGGCCCGCCGCCTTGGTCGCCCGCGCCGTGACCTGCCACAGTTCCTCGCGCAGCCGGGCGACCTCGGGGCCCTGCAGGCCGGTCGCGGCGGCGAGGGTGGCGGGGACGGCCGCCGCGCGGTCGCGGAGCTGTTCGCCACGGCCGGTGAGCGCGATGCGCACCGTGCGCTCGTCCCGCAACGAGCGTTCGCGGCGCAGCAGTCCGGCCGCCTCCAGGCGCTTGAGCAGGGGCGAGACGGTGCCGTAGTCGAGGCGCAGGGCGCCCGCGAGTTCCTTGACGGTGGTCTCGCCGCGCTCCCAGAGGGAGAGCATGACCAGGTACTGCGGGTAGGTGAGGCCGAGTTCGTCGAGCAGCGGGCGGTAGGCGGCGGTCACCGCGCGCTGGGCCGCGTACAGCGCGAAACAGAGCTGCTCGTCGAGGAGCAGCGAACCGTGGCGTTGCGCATCCGCTTGATTCGTCACGGGGCCCATTGTCACGGACGCGTGGGGGGTGGTGTCGGGGGGTTGTGGTCGCGTGCGGGTGGGTGGGGGTTGTTCGCGCGGTTCCCCGCGCCCCTGAAGGGCACCGGCGCGGGAGGGGTTTCGTCCGCGGGCCCGGTGGGGGATCTCGCGCAGTTCCCCGCGCCTCTGGAAGCACCGGCCCCGCGGGCCACAGTGTTCCCGGCCGACTAGCCCGCTCGCACCGAGCGGGGGTCGAAGCCGAAGGGGAGTTCCAGGCGGTGGGCGCGCATCAGGGTGTCGTCGGTGAGGAGTTCCCCCGTCGGACCGTCCGCCGCGATGACCCCCTCGCTGAGGATCAGGGAACGCGGGCACAGTTCGAGCGCGTACGGCAGGTCGTGCGTGACCATGAGGACGGTGACGTCCAACGCCCGCAGGATGTCGGCCAGTTCGCGCCGGGAGGCCGGGTCGAGGTTGGAGGACGGCTCGTCGAGGACGAGAATCTCCGGCTCCATGGCGAGGACCGTGGCGACGGCCACCCGCCGCCGCTGCCCGAACGACAGATGGTGCGGCGGCCGTTCCTTGAACTCCGCCATCCCGACCTGCGCGAGGGCCCGGTCCACCCGGGCCTCCAGCTCGGGACCCGTCATCCCCGCCGCCGCGGGCCCGAAGGCCACGTCCTCCCGCACGGTCGGCATGAACAACTGGTCGTCCGGGTCCTGGAAGACGATGCCGACCTTGCGCCGGATCTCCGCCATGTGCCGTTTGCCGACGGGCATCCCGGCGACGGTCACCGTGCCCGCGCCCCCGGTGAGGATGCCGTTGAGGTGCAGGACGAGCGTGGTCTTCCCGGCCCCGTTCGGCCCGAGCAGCGCCACCCGCTCGCCCCGCCCGACGGTGAAGTCGACGCCGAAGAGGGCCTGATGGCCGTCGGGGTAGGCGAAGGCGAGCCCGGCGACCTGGAGGGACGGGGGCACGGGGTCCACGGGGCTCACAGGGGTCACGGGGGTCACGGGGTTCTCGGGCGCGGTCACAGGCTCCATCCCAGCAGACAGACGACGAGCGCGGCGACCGGGAGGGCGAACGCGTACGACCACTGCGCCCGGGACGCGGTCACCTCGTCGATCACGGGCATGGTCCCCGCGTACCCCCGGCTGATCATGGCCAGATGGACCCGCTCGCCCCGCTCGTACGAGCGGATGAACAGCGCCCCGGCCGTCTTGGCGAGGACCCCCCAGTGCCGCACGCCGCTCGCCTCGAACCCGCGCGACTCGCGCGCGATCCGCATCCGCCCCATCTCGTCGGTGATCACATCCCCGTAGCGGATCATGAAGGACGCGATCTGGACGAGCAGCGGCGGCAGTTTCAGGCGCTGGAGTCCGAGGAGGAGTGCGCGGAGTTCGGTGGTGGACGCGAGGAGCACGGAGGCGGCGACGCCCAGCGTGCCCTTGGCGAGGACGTTCCAGGCACCCCACAGCCCGCTGACGCTCAGGGACATCCCGAGGACCTCGACACGCTCGCCCTGCGCCACGAACGGCATGAGCACGGCGAACGCGACGAACGGGATCTCGATCAGCAGCCGCCGGAGCAGGAACCCGGCGGGTACGCGGGCCAGGTGCGCGACCACGCCGAGCAGCACGGCGTACAGCCCGAACGCCCACATCGCCTCCCTCGGCGTCGACACCACGACGACGACGAAGGCGAAGACGGCCGCGAGCTTGGTGTGCGGGGGCAGGGCGTGCACGGGCGAGTGCGCGTGTCGGTACAGCTTGTGGGCGTGGCCGGAGCCCATGTCAGGCGTTCTCGCGGAGGTCCGGGACGGCGGCCGGGGAGGTGTCGTTCGTACGCCGCCTGCGCACGGCCCAGAAGATGCCGGTACCGGCGGCGACGGTGACGCCGACTCCGATCACGCCCGCGAGACCGCCCGCGAGCCGGGCGTTGTCGAGGCCCTCGACGCCGTAGTCGGCGAGCGGGGAGCCGGCGGCGGCGTGGTCCTCGACCTTGGCGTCGATGCCCTTGTCGGCGGCGACCTTCTCCAGCCCGTCGGGGTCGGCCGACGCGTAGAAGCTGACGACACCGGCGAGGAGGAGGGAGGTGCCGAGGCCGGCGAGGAGGAGGGTGCGCGGGGAGCGGGCGGCGACGGGGGCGGGCGCGGCGGCCGGCGCGGCGGCGGGGGCGTCGACCAGTTCGCCGTCGATCCTCAGCTTCAGCGGGGCGGTCAGACCGCGGGCGCCGTGGACGAGGTCGGGCCGTACGGCGATGACGGCGCCGACCGTGGCGGCGGTGATCGCGGCCTCGCCGAGGCCGATGAGGACGTGGACGCCGACCATGGCGGTGAGCACCGAGCCGACCGGCACGTCCGTGGTGCCGCCGATCGCGTAGACGAATGTGAAGGCGGCGGCCGCGGCGGGCACGGAGATCAGCGCGGCGACGAAGGCGGAGACGGTGATCGAGCGGCGCGTCCTCGGCAGGAGCCTGGCCAGCCCGCGGAAGACGGCGTAGGCGACGACGGACGTGACGACCGCCATCACGCTGATGTTCACGCCGAGCGCGGTGAGGCCGCCGTCGGCGAAGAGGATGCCCTGCATCAGGAGCACCACGGACACGCACAGGATCCCTGTGTAGGGGCCCACGAGTATCGCGGCCAGGGCCCCGCCGAGCAGATGTCCACTGGTCCCGGCCGCGACCGGGAAGTTCAGCATCTGCACGGCGAAGATGAACGCCGCGACGAGACCGGCGAGCGGCGCCGTCCGCTCGTCCAGTTCACGCCGGGCGCCGCGCAGGCTCACGGCGACCGCACCTGCGGCGACGACTCCGGCGACCGCCGAGACGGGGGCGTTGATGAATCCGTCGGGGACGTGCATACGCGGGCTCGCTCTCCTGGTACGGGGCCGGGCCACCGGGTGGGGACGCGCTGGCTGAGGGCTGCCTTCCGACGGGGGCCGGAGTGGCTGGAACCTTACGATGATAGAGCCCTGTTGCGACCCTCTTGCAAGAGCGCCTTGGCACTGAATAGCGAACAGCTCGCCGCGGCCGCGGGGCCTCCGGGGGCGCCGGGCGGAAAATATGCGACATTGGAGAGGCAGCGGAAGCGGTGGACAGCCGATTAACCGCTTCTGCGTGGGTCACTCAGCGTGAGGAGCAGCCCGATGTCTGTCACCGTCGAGCAGTACGCCCGGGCCCATGTCGTCACGGACTCCCCCGATGACCGGGACACCGTGCCGGTCATCCTGCGCTATGACCCCGACACCGATGCCTCCGCCGTCCGCGTGCGCCTGCCCGGTCCCGACGAGTGGACCTTCCCCCGCGACCTGCTCGAACGCGGCCTGCGCGCCCCCACCACCTCCGGTCCTGTGAGCATCTGGCCCTGCGGCCGGGTCCAGGCCGTCATGGAGTTCCACTCCGCGCAGGGGGTGGCGGTGCTGCAGTTCGACACGAAGGCCCTGATCCGCTTCCTGCGACGGACGTACACGGCCGTGCCGGTGGCGCACTGAGCGCGTCCGGCGCCGGCCCGGCTCCCCCGCCCGGTGAGGGACTGCCGCCCCCGTACACCCTCGCGTCATTGTGGGTGGTGCGGCACGGGCAGAGCACCGCGAACGTGGCGTACGCCGAGGCCGAGCGGACCGGGTCGACCGTGCCGTTGCCGGGCCGGGGCAGGGACGTTCCGCTGTCGGAGCTGGGCCGTACGCAGGCCGGGGCGCTGGGCGGATGGCTGGCGGGGATCACCGGGAAGGGCGGCGAGGAGGCTGCCGGCGGCGGACCGGGGCCGGATCTGGTGGCCTGTTCGCCGTACGTACGGGCCCGGCAGACCTGGGAGGCGATGGCCGGGCACCCGCGTGTGGTCCCGCCTCCGCTCCTCGTCGACGAGCGGCTGCGCGACCGGGAGACGGGGATCTTCGAGATGCACCCGCCGGACGCGCGGCGGGCCCGCGCGCCCGAGGAGGCGGCACGGTGGGCCCTCGTCGGCGACTGGTTCTACCGTCCGCCGGGCGGGGAGGCGCTGACCGATGTGGTGCTGCGGGTGCGGGACTTCGTCCGCGAGCTGGACCGGGTCGCCCCCGGCCGGCGGGTGCTGCTGATCGCGCACGACGCGATCGCCGTCGCCGTCCGCCTCGTGTGCGCGGGCCTCGGTGCGGCGTGTCCCGACGGGCTGCCGCCCGTCCCCAACGCCTCGGTCTCGCAGTGGGAGAGCGACGGGGGACGGCTGCGGCTGACGCGGTGGGGGGACACGGCGCACCTCGATCCGGGCTGAGCGAAGGGCTCGCGGGATCACACCGGGACGGTGAGGGTGGCCGTGTATCCCTGGTCGGTGCCGCCCTTCATGGTGGCGAGCTGCTGGTCGTAGCCGTCGCTGAAGATGTTGTCGGTCTCCAGGGAGAGTCGGCCGAGGTTCTCGACGCTCGCGCCGTACCCGTCCGTCGCGTACACGGTGTCGCACACGTCCTTGGGGAAGGCGAGCTGGGAGGTGGCGGCGATGTTCTGGGCGGCGGTGGCGTCGTCCAGGCTGTCGTAGACCTCGAAGTGGACGTGCGGCCAGCGGCCCGGGTAGCAGCCGGGGAAGATCGACGTGAAGGTGACCTGGCCCTTGTCGTCGGCCTCCTGGACGCCGCGCAGGTAGTTCTCCTCGGTGACGCCGTCGGAGTAGAGGGAGTAACGGCCCTCCCGGTCGCAGTGCCACAGGTAGACCGCTGCGCCCTCCTTCGGGGTGTCGCAGCCGGAGGCCTGGTCGACGACCGTCAGCGTGATCGTCAGCGGGATGCCTTCGGCGACGCCGTCGGCCGAGCCGAAACTCTTCGCGATGTCCCGCCGGACGACACCGCTCTCCTTGAGGACGTCCGGGCCGTTCGAGCCGTCACCGGGGTAGGGGCCGGCCGTCTCGGTGGGGATGACCTCGCAGTCGGCGCCGGAGGTGCTGGAGGTGCCGGACGAGGACGAACCGGAGGAGGACGCGTCCGACGCGGAGCCGCCGCCGGAGCCGTCCGTGGAACAGGCCGCGACCAGCGGGACCATGCTCGCGCCGGCCAGCAGTCTGATCATGCGGCGGCGGGCGAACACCGGGAGGTCGTACGAGAGCCCTCTGTCGAACTCGTCCTCGTGGTCGTGCCCGTGGCCATGGCCGCCGCTGCCGTTCCTGGGTGCTGTGCTCATGATGCCGAACCACGCCTTCCGAAGGTTCCCGTCATGGAATGCACGTGATGCTATGAGCGTTTCCTGTGCGCTTCCCAGCCGCCTGCCATGAGCACGTTGTCAGCCGGGCGCCGCATCCGGTCACCGTACGGCCCCCAGCACCACGAGCGTGAACAGCGCCGGAGGGGTCGCGATCATCGTCGCCAGGTGGACGACCAGCGCCCGCGTCAGCCCCAGCACCGGGAACAGCACCAGCCCGCCCAGCAACCACCAGCCGTAGATCCGCCCCGCGAGCTGCCAGGCCGCGGTCTCCTCGGCCCGGGTGACCGGCTCCACGAACAGCACGCCGACGGCCACGAGAAGAAGCACGCAGCACAGAAGCACGTTGCCCGCGCCGACGCCGACCGCGACCCGCCTGTCCGCCCGCCGTATCTGCCGTATCTGCCGTATCTGCCGTGCGAGCCGGAGCGCACGGGGCGGAGGCTCCGTAGGACTCACCGTCTCCCCAGCTGTCGTTCGACAAACGCGGCCCTGCCGACCGGGGTTGAGATCGAGCGCATGCCGTCGCGAGTGACCCCGGCCGTCACCGCGTGATCAGCTTGGCGTGTGGAGACCATCATCGCCAGTGGCATAGCCGTACTCGGCACGCTCCTCGGCTCTGGGCTGACCCTCGCCCTCCAGCAGCGCGCCGCCGACCGGAGTCACGAGTTGGCGCGTCGGGAGAAGTTGCGCCAGGAGCGCCTCGACGCGTACTCCGTGTACGCCGGGGCGCTGATCAACTACCGTCGGGGCCTCGTCCACCTGTGGTTCTGCGAGCACGAACAGCC
Source organism: Streptomyces bottropensis ATCC 25435 (assembly GCF_000383595.1). Lineage (NCBI taxonomy): Bacteria > Bacillati > Actinomycetota > Actinomycetes > Kitasatosporales > Streptomycetaceae > Streptomyces > Streptomyces bottropensis. The sequence goes on from NZ_KB911581.1 coordinate 8,156,852, forward strand.
GCCGCCCGACGACCCGGACGCGGTCCGGATTCGCGCGTACGACATGCGGTCGAACGCCCAGGAGGCCCTGTTCCGGGCGCAGATGCTCACGGACGACGCGGCGCTGAGCCGGAGCGCGGCGACGGTCCTCTCGGACATCACGGCACTGTCGAAGATCGCGGACCGGCCGCGGTTCGACGAGCACAGGCTGGCGACCCTGGACGGCATCACCCGCCTCATCATGACGGCCAAACAGCACCTCTGAGGGGTCCCGGCACGGGTCACGCACCGACCGTCCCGTCCACCCCCTCCCGCAGGAAGTCCGCGTGGCCGTTGTGGCGGGCGTACTCCAGCAGGACGTGGATCATGACCATCCGGAGCGAGACCTCCGCGTTCCAGCGCGGCTGGTGGCCGGCGAGGTCCAGTGACTCCGCCTCCCGTTCGATACGGCGCGAGGTCTCCACCTCCGCCTCCCACGCCCCGAACGCCTCCGCCCGCGTCGAGGCGCTCGCGTCGTACGCCGCCTGGAAGTCGATCTCCTTCGACCACACCATGGGGGCGTCGTGGTCCTCGAACACCCGGCGGAACCAGGCGCGTTCGACCTCCGCCATGTGCCGTACGAGGCCCAGCAGCGAGAGGGCCGACGGGGGCATCGACCGGCGGCGCAGTTCCTCGTCCGTGAGGCCCGCGCACTTCATGGCGAGGGTCGCGCGGTGGTAGTCGAGGAAGGCGCGGAGCGTGGCGCGTTCCGTGCCGAGGTGAGGCGGGCCCACACGGGTGTCACGAGTCTCGTCGGTCGCGTCGATCTCGTCGGTCGCGTCGGTCGCGTCGGTCGCGTCGGTCGCGTCGGTCGCGTCGGGGGCGCCGGGGGCATGGGTCGCGTCGGTCTCTTCGGGCATCCGTCATTTTCACCCCTCACGCGGAAGCCGGTGAGGGCTCCCGTCCTCACGGGCCCTCACCGGCTGTCCTGCGTGTCCGTCCCGCGTGTCAGGCGCGGATCAGCTCCCTGTCCTCGTCGTCCTCGGCCGAGGTCCCGGTGGCGTCGTGCGCCCGCAGCCCCTCACCCTCGACGTCGACGTTCGGCAGTGCCCGGTCGAGCCACTTCGGCAGCCACCAGGCCTTGTCGCCCAGGAGGGCGAGGACGGCCGGGACGATGGCCATGCGGACGACGAACGCGTCGAAGAAGACGGCGATGGCGAGGCCGAAGCCGATCATCTTGATCATCGACTCGCCGGAGCCGATGAAGCCGGCGAAGACGGCCATCATGATCGCCGCGGCGGCCGCGACCACCCGTGCGCTGTACCTGAAGCCCGTCACCACGGCCTGGTGCGCGTTCTCGCCGTGCACGTAAGCCTCGCGCATCCGGGTCACGAGGAACACCTCGTAGTCCATGGCCAGGCCGAAGACCACGCCCACCATGAAGATCGGCATCATCGACATGATCGGGCCGGTCTCCTCGACCCCGAGGAGCCCCGCCAGCCAGCCCCACTGGAAGACCGCGACCACGGCGCCGAGCGCGGCCAGCACGCTGAGCAGGAAGCCGAGGGCCGCCTTCAGCGGAACCAGGATCGACCGGAAGATCACGATCAGCAGGAGGAAGGCCAGGCCCACCACCAGCGCGAGATAGGGGATCAGCGCGTCGGTGAGCTTCTGCGAGAAGTCGATGTTCATCGCGGTGGCGCCGGTGACCAGCACCTTCGCGTCCGTGTCCGCCGTCACGCCGGCGCCCGCGTCACGGATGGAGTGCACCAGGTCCTCGGTCTGGGTCGAGGACGGCTTGGACTTCGGGATCACCGTGATCATCGCGGTGTCGCCGGCCTTGTTGAAGGTCGCGGGCGTCACCGTCACGACGTCGTCGAGACCCTTGATCTCGTCGGTCACCGCGGTGGCGGCCCGCTGCGGGGACGCGCTGCCCTTGGCATCGACGACGACCATCAGGGGGCCGTTGAAGCCGGGTCCGAACCCTTCCGAGAGCAGGTCGTACGCCCGGCGCTGCGTGGTGGACGTCGACTGCGAACCGTCGTCGGGCAGGCCCAGCTCCAGCCGGCCGGCCGGGAGCGCGATCACCCCTAGGCCGACGACGCCGAGCAGCAGCACGGCCACCGGACGACGGACGACGAAGCTCGCCCAGCGGGTGCCCAGGCTGGGCTTGGCCGCGACGGGCGCCGCGCCAGGCGCCTCACCGGTCTCCTCGCCGGCCTTCGCGGCGGAGACCTCGGCAGATCCCTCGGCAGATCCCTCGGTGGGCTTCTTCGCCCTGCCGCGTCCGAGCAGTCCGCCCTTCTCACCGGCGGGCCGGACCTTGCGGCCCGCGTAGCCGAGCAGCGCCGGGACCATGGTGAGGGCGATGAGGACCGCGACGACGACCGTGCCCGCCGCCGCGAGACCCATCTTGGTCAGCATGGGCACGTTGACGACCGCGAGACCGGCCAGCGCGATCACGACCGTGAGCCCCGCGAAGACCACCGCCGAGCCGGCGGTGCCGACGGCCCGGCCGACCGCCTCCTCACGTTCCCTGCCTTCGGCCAGTTCGGACCGGTAGCGGGAGACGATGAACAGCGCGTAGTCGATACCGACCGCGAGACCGAGCATCAGGGCGAGGGTGGAGGTGGTGTCGCCGAGGTCGAGCGCGCTGGCGAGCGCGGTGATGGTGGAGACCCCGATGCCGACGCCGATGATCGCCGTCAGCAGCGGCAGCCCGGCCGCGACCAGCGAGCCCAGGGTGACGACGAGGACGACCGCGGCGAGGGCGAGACCGATGATCTCGCCGGTGACCGCCGTCTCCGGCTCGGCCTGCAGGGCGTCACCGCCCATCTCGACCGTGAGCCCGGCGGCCTGCGCCTTGTGCGCGGTGGTCTCCAGGGCCTCCTTCGAGGAGTCCTTCAGCTCCATGGCCGGGACCTTGTACGTCACCGAGGCGTAGGCGACCGTCCCGTCCTGGCTGACCGCGCGGGTGGTGAACGGGTCACTGACGGAGACGACTTCGGAGCCGTCGCCCAGCTCCCCGACCGTCTTCTCGACGGCCGCCTTGTTGGCGGCGTCGGTCATCTTCTCGCCCTCGGGCGCCTTGAAGACGACCCGGGCGGTGGCGCCGTCGGCGCTCATGCCGGGGTAGCGCTGCTCCAGCAGGTCGAAGGCCTTCTGGGCCTCGGTGCCGGGGATGGAGAAGGAGGAGGATCCGGCGGCGGGCGCGGAGGCGGCACCGACGCCCGCGAGCGTCAGCAGTGCCACCCAGATCAGGGCTACGAAATGTCGTCGCCGGAAGGCGAGTCGACCGAGTTTGTAGAGGAAAGTGGCCACGGGGGCGGTACTCCCGTTCAGGTCGTGGACGTGCAGGAGGGCAGGACGGGTCAGCCCGTGCCGAAGGCGGGGAAGGAGAGAGGGGCAGGGCTGATCAGCCCGACGACATGAGCGGTGGCGTCAGGTACGGGTGTTCGCCGGCTACGGGACTACTGGGTGGTCGACACACCGAGGGCGGGGAGGACCACGGCGTCGATGTACGAAGCGAGGAAGCCCTGGGTCGGCGGCAGATCCTCGATCATGCCGCGCGCGACGAAGGCTCCGATGAACATGTGCAGCACGTAGTCGATGGCCGGGTTGTCCTCACGGACCTCACCCCGGTCGACGGCACGCTGCAGCATGCGGCGGGTCTCCTCCATCTCGGGCTCGATGATCAGCTCACGGAACGCCTTCAGGAGGTCGGGATTTCCATGGATCGCCATGGCCAGGCCCCGCATGAGCGCGGAGTTCTGTTCCATGGTGCAGTCGTCCTGGGTGCCGATCATCGCGTGCATGTCACCCCGCAGGGACCCGGTGTCGACGGAGGCGATGTCGGGGCCGGGCTTGTTGGCCCGCATCGCCTTCGCCACCAGCTCGGCCTTGCCGCCCCACTGGCGGTAGAGGGTGGCCTTGCTGGACCGGGTGCGGGCGGCCACGGCGTCCATGGTGAGAGCGTCGTAGCCGACCTCCCGGAGCAGTTCGAGGACGGCCGCGTACAGCTCGGCCTCGCGCTCGGGCGTGATCCGACTGCGGCGCACCGTCGCGGTCTCAGTCATCGCACTCCCCTTGCTCCGGCTTCGCGTTCGGAACGACAAGGCTACCGGCCGCACCCCTGGGGCACGGGCCGACGACCCCGTTTCCGAACGAAACGGTTTCGTACGCTTAAGAAGATACCCCGGCCGCTAAGAAAACGAAACCGTTTCGTACGTGTCCTGGGTCACGGCGGTGAAGTTGCCGGTGCCTCCCGGGCGGAAAAGCATGGGTAGGTGAGCGACACCTATGAGCGAGGGATGAGCCCGGGGCGAGGGGCGGGCCCGGAGCGAGGGATGAGCCCGGAGCAGGAGCCGCGCCGAAAGCAGGACCCACGCCAGGAGCAACGGTCGGACCCGGAGCGAGCGACGCACCCGGAGCAAGGAACGGACGGGGAACAAGGGACGCGGCGGGAGCAGGACCCGCGCCCGGAGCAAGGGACGCCGGTGCAAAGGGCAAGCCGCGAACAGAGGGTCGGCCGCGCGCAGGAGGGCGGCCATGGACAAGCGGCGGCCCCGGACGCCGGCTACCTCCGCTTCCCCCACCTCAGCGGCGACCGCCTCTGCTTCGTGGCCGAGGACGACCTGTGGCTGGCCCCCCTCGACGGCTCGGACCGCGCCTGGCGGCTCACCGTCGACCGTACGAAGGTCGCCTGCCCGCGTTTCTCGCCCGACGGCCGGCACATCGCGTACACGAGCTGGCGGAGCATCACCCCGGAGATCCATCTGACCCCGGTGGACGGCGGGGCCCCCGCACGCCGGCTCACGCACTGGGGCAGTCCCGACACCGAGGTACGCGGCTGGACGCCCCAGACCGCCGGCACGAAGGGCCGGTCGGACATCCTGGCCGTCGCCTCCCACGGCGAGCCCTTCTCGTACTTCACCTGGGCCTACAAGGTCCGCACCGACGGCGACCCCGGCCGCAAACTGCCCTGGGGCCCGGTCTCCGACGTCCAGTCCGCCGAGATCGACGGCGAGCGCCGCACCCTGCTGCTCACCGGAACGCCCCCGCACGAACCGGCCTCCTGGAAGCGCTACCGGGGCGGGGCCACGGGCCGCCTCTGGCTGCACGGCGAACGGCTGCTGGCCGACCTCGACGGGCACCTGCACTCCCCCGTGTTCGTCGGCGGCCGGATCGCCTTCCTCTCCGACCACGAGGGCGTCGGCAACCTCTACTCCTGCGCGTACGACGGCTCCGACCTGCGCCGGCACACCGACCACGACACCTTCTACGCCCGGCACGCGGCGAGCGACGGCACCCGGGTGGTGTACCAGTGCGCCGGCGACCTGTGGATCGTCGACGACCTCGCCGCCGACGCCACCCCCCGCCGCCTGGACGTGACCCTCGGCGGCGCTCGCACCGGGCGGCGGCGGTACCAGGTGCCGGCCGCCCAGCACGTCGACGGCCTCTCGGTCGACGAGACGGGCCGGGCGAGCGCGGTCGTCGTGCGCGGCAGCCTCTACTGGCTGACCCACCGCGACGGCCCCGCCCGGACCATCGCCGACACCCCCGGCGTACGCGTCCGGCTGCCCGAGATGCTCGGCTCCGGCGGGCAGGTCGCGTACGTGACCGACGCGGACGGTGAGGACGCGATCGAGATCACCCACCTCCCCCGGGCCACCGGCGACCGTGCACCCCGCCGCCTCGCCTCCGGGGGCCTCGGCCGCGTCCTGGAACTGGTGGCGGACCCGCGCGGCGAACGTCTCGCCGTCGCCGCGCACGACGGCCGCGTCCTCCTCCTGACCGTGCCCGACCGAGCGGCTGCCGCCGCGGGGACGGAGGAGTCGAACGGCGAGGTCACCGAACTCATCGCCTCCCTCAACGGCCCCGTCCGCGACCTCGCCTTCTCCCCCGACGGCGCCTGGCTGACCTGGTCCCATCCCGGCATCGGCCGCACCCTGCGCCAGATCAAGATGGCCCGGATCAAGGACCGCCTCATCCTCGACGTGACGAGCGGCCGCTTCGAGGACGAGAACCCGGTCTTCACGCGGGACGGCCGCTACCTCGCCTTCCTGTCCTGGCGCGGCTTCGACCCGGTGTACGACGTGCACACCGGCGACCTGTCCTTCCCGCTCGGCTGCCGCCCCTACCTGGTCCCGCTCTCCTCCGCCACCCCCTCCCCCTTCGCCCTGAACCCCGACGGCCGCCCGGTCGCCGGAGGCATGGACCCGACCGAGGACGAGGACACCGACGGAACGGTCACCGTGGAGACCGAGGGCCTGGAGAACCGCGTCACCCCCTTCCCCGTCACCGCCTCCAAGTACTCGGCGCTGCACCCGGTCTCCGGCGGCGGTCTCGTCTGGCTGCGCTGGCCCATTTCGGGCGCCCTGGGCGAGACCTTCGCCGACCCGGACGACATGACCGGCCGCCCGACCCTCGAACACTTCGACATCAGCAGGGCGAAGAGGTCCGAACTGGTGCAGCACCTGGACTGGTTCGCGGTCAGCGGCGACGGCTCACGGCTGGTCGTGGTGGACGAGGTCGACCTGCGTGCCGTCCCCTCCACCGAGTCCGGCGACAGCGACTCGACCGTCTGGATCGACCTCCGGCGCGTCCTGCACGAGGTCGACCCGGCCGCCGAGTGGCGCCAGTCGTACGCGGAGGCCGGGCGCCTGATCCGCGCCTACTTCTGGGACCCGGGGATGAGCGGCATCGACTGGGACGCGATCCTCGACCAGTACCGCCCGCTGGTCGAACGGGTCGCCTCCCCCGACGAGTTCGCGGACCTGCTGCGGGAGGTGCTCGGCGAACTCGGCACCTCCCACGCCTACGTCACCGCCGCACGCCGCAACGAGGGCCCGCCCCACTACCAGCGCCGCCAGGGGCTCCTCGGTGCCAACCTCGTCCGCCGGGACGACGACTGGACGGTCCGCCGCATCCTGCCCGGCGACTCCTCCGACTCCAAGGCCCGCTCCCCGCTGGCCGGCACCGGCATCAGGGAGGGCGCCGCGCTGACCCACGTCGACGGCCGCCCGGTGGACCCGACGACCGGCCCGTACCCCCTGCTGGCGGGCGCGGGCGGCACGACCGTCGAACTGACCTTCTCCCCGGCCGAGGGCGAGGGCCGTGCCCGGCGCGTGGCCGTGGTCCCCCTGCTCGACGAACGCCCCCTGCGCTACCAGGACTGGGTGGCCAAACGCCGTGAAGTGGTCCGGGAGCTGAGCGGCGGCCACTGCGGCTATCTACACATCCCGGACATGGGCGGCTCCGGCTGGGCCCAGTTCAACCGCGACCTGCGCATGGAGGTCTCCCGGCCCGCCCTGATCGTCGACGTGCGCGGCAACGCGGGCGGCCACATCAGCGAGCTGGTGGTGGAGAAGCTGAGCCGCACGATCCTCGGCTGGGACCTGACCCGGGGCGCCCAGCCGGTGTCGTACGCGTCCAGCGCCCCGCGCGGCCCGGTGGTGGCCCTGGCCGACGAAGCGACCTCGTCCGACGGCGACATGATCACCGCCGCCTTCAAACTCCTCGCGCTCGGCCCCGTGGTCGGCCTGCGCACCTGGGGCGGCGTCGTCGGCATGACCGGCCGCCACCAGCTCGGCGACGGCACGGTCATCACCGTCCCCATGAACGCCGCCTGGTTCGACGCGTACGGCTGGACCATCGAGAACCGAGGCGTCACCCCGGACCTGGAGACCCTGCGCACCCCCCTGGACTGGGCCGAGGGCCGCAACACCCAGCTGGAGGCGGCGGTGAACCTGGCCCTGGACCTCCTCAAGACCCACCCCCCGGCGGACCCCCCGGACCACACGAACACCCCGGACAGGTCCCGCCCGAAGCTGCCGAACCGCCACTGACGGCGACGCAAGGGGCCACTGCCGAAGCCGCCGTATCGCCACCGACAACGACGCAGGGCGCCCTCCCAAAGGAGGGCGCCCCACGTTCGGCGTCGCCGAAGCCTGGTCCGGACGACTACACGTCCTGCCGGAACCGGTCCTCGTCGTCCCGCACCAGCCGCTCGGACTCCTCGTCCCGCCGCTGGGCACCACGCTGCGGCTGACCGTGCTCACGCTGCGGCTGACGCTCGCGCTGCGGCTGGCCGTGCTCACGACCGGGCTCACGACCGGGCTCACGACCGGGCTCCCGCCCGTGCTGCTCGCGCTCACGCTCACCAGGCCGCTGAGCCCGCTGCCGCTCCTCCGGCGACTGTCCGGCCTTCCGCTTCAGCTGCTCAGCCTTGTCCTGGAACTGGTCCTTCATGCCCATGTGGATTCACTCCCGTTGTGGGTGAGGGGATCGGGCCTCGACCAGACAAACACGCACGAACACGCCCCGCATGTCGATCAGTCACGCTCGGTCATCAGGCGTCCGGCGCCCCGGCCCCCCGCGTCCGCTCGTCCGCGGCCCCACCGGCCCCCACCAGCCCCTTGGCGACCCCGCGGAGCCGAGGCTCCATGCGCCGCACCTCGCGCGGCGCGAACGTCCCGATGAGCCCCGGGAGATACCCGCGTACGCCCTGCATCCCCCGCAGCCACCACTGCCCGTACACATGACTCGACCGCCGCTCGATCCCGGCGACCAGCCGGTCCACCGCCGGTCCCAGCGGATACGTCTTCCCGGCCGGCCACGGCAGCCGTTCCCGCAACTCCCGCAGCGCCTCGTCCTTGTCGGCGCCCCGCACCATGTCCGTGTCCGTCCAGGACAGATACCCGACCCCGACACCCACGCCCTGATGCGCGACCTCGGCCCGCAGACAGTGCGCGTACGCCTCGACGCCCGACTTGGACGCGCAGTACGCCGTCATCATCGGCGCCGGGGTGATCGCGGCGAGGGAGGCGATCTGCAGCAGATAGCCCCGGCTCTCGATCAGCGCCGGCAGGAACGCCCGCCCGGTGACGGCCGATCCGACGAGGTTGACCTCGACGACCCGCCGCCAGGACTCCGGGTCGGAGTCGACGAAGGGCCCGCTGTTGGCGACGCCCGCGTTGGCGACGACGATGTCGACCCGTCCGAACCGCTCCTTGACCTCCTCGGCGACCCGGGCCATGGCCTCGTGGTCGGTGACGTCGGCGTGCCAGTACGCGCAGTCTGCGTACAGCCGCTCCGACACCCGCTTCAGCTCGTCCGGTTCGAGGCCGACGAGCGCGACCTTCACCCCCCGCACCGAGAGCTTGCGCGCGAGGAGTTCCCCGACGCCCCGCGCGGCCCCGGTGACGACCGCGACCCGCCCCCGCAATGTGCTGCCGTCGCTCATGCGCCCGCCTCCTCCAACTCGTCCTGCCCGGCACGTACATACAGCGCGGCCAGCCCGCGTATGCGGGCGCTGACCGCTTCCGGCGCCTCCACCGGAGCCATGTGTCCGACGCCGGTCAGCTCGCTCACGCCCACGCAGTCGGGCAGCGCGGCGGCCAGCGCCCGCGCGTGCACGGGCGGGGTCATCCGGTCCGCCGTGCCCACGACGACGGCCGTCGGCACCGTCAACTCCCGGACGCGCTGGTCGAGATCGAGCGAGGCGAGGACATGCGACCAGGCGTGCCGCACCCGGGCCGGGCACGCGTGCACGATCCGCGCGCACGCCTCGACCATCACCGGCGACGCGCCGGGGCCCATGGTCGCGTACTTGAGGATGCGCCGGGCGACCGGCGTGACCGGCCCGAGCGGCGCCCGCGCGCCGAGGACCCTCTCCGTGAGCCAGGTGCGTACGCGTCCGGGCCGCATCGGCACGACCAGCGACTCGCCGGCCAGCTTCGAACTGCCCGTGCTGCACAGCAGGACGGCCGCCGCGTGCTCCCGCAGGCCCGGCCGCCCGGCGGCCGCCATGAGCGTCATCCCGCCCATGGAGTGCCCGGCCAGCACCGCCTTCTCACCCGGCGCGAGCGTCGCGGCGAGCACCGCCTCCAGGTCGTCGGCGAGGGCGTCCGCGCTGCACACGGCGGAGGCGGGGCTGCGGCCGTGGCCGCGCTGGTCGTAGACGACGACCCGGTGGTCGACGGCGAGGTCCCGCACCTGCGCCGCCCAGTACGCCGTCGAACACGTCCAGCCGTGCACCAGCACCACCGCCGGCGCGTCCTGCGGGCCGTGCACCTCGACGTGCAGCCGCGCCCCGTCGGCGGACACGGCCGCCAACTCCCTTACGGCGACGGGCGGCGCGTAGGGCCCGTGCTTCACATGGGTCAGTCGGGTCACGCTCCGGCCTCCACCTTCGCCAGGTCGCCCGTCCCGGGCGTCTCCTCGTTCTCCGTACCCGGCCGGGCCGCCCGCAGCACCGTGTACTCGCTCAGATCGACACGCCGGGTCGCACTCCGGAACTCGCTCGTCGTGCCCGGCCAGACGGTCGTGTTGCGGCCGTCGGCGTCGAGGTACCAGCTGGTGCAGCCGCCCGTGTTCCAGACCGTGCGCTCCATGCGCTTGTGGACCCGCTGGCTCCAGGCCGCCACGGCGGCGGGCCGGGCGTCCAGGGCGACCCGGCCGCCCAGCACGTCCAACTGCCGTACGAAGTCCGCCATGTAGTTCAGCTGGGACTCGATCATCAGGATCATGCTGGAGTTCCCCAGGCCCGTGTTGGGCCCGATGATCGTCATCCAGTTCGGGAACCCGGCGGCCGACGCCCCGCGCAGCGCCTGCATCCCGCCGTCCCCCCACGCCTCGGCGAGGGTCCGGCCGTCCGCGCCCACGACCCGGTCGGCGATGGGCATGTCGGTGACATGGAACCCGGTGCCGAAGACGATCGCGTCGACCTCGGCGGCGGACCCGTCGGCGGCGACCAGCGTGGAGCCGTCGACCTTGGCCAGCCCGGACGCGATCACGTCGACGTTCGGCCGGGTGAGCGCCGGATAGTAGGTGTTGGACAGCAGGATGCGCTTGCAGCCGATGCGGTAGTCGGGGGTGAGCCGGGCGCGCAGCTCCGGGTCGCGCACCGCGCGGGCCAGGTTCCGCTTCGCCACCCGCTCCACCAGGCCCAGCACCTTGGGGCGCTTGGTGAAGGCCTGCACCTGAAGCTCCCGGACGCCCCACAGCACGCCGCGCCGCGCCTGCGCGGTGAAGGGCAGCTGCCGGTGCAGCCACTGCTCGACGCCGCCGATGCCCCGGTCCACCCGCGGCATCACCCACGGCGGGGTCCGCTGGAAGAGGGTCAGCCGGCCGACCTCGGGCGCGATCGCCGGCACGATCTGGGCCGCGGAGGCCCCCGTGCCGATCATCGCGACCCGCTTGCCGCGCAGGTCGTAGTCGTGGTCCCAGCGGGCGGAGTGGAAGACCTTGCCGGGGAAGGTGCCGAGCCCCGGCAGCTCGGCCTCGGTGGGGATCCGCGGATCGGAGAGCGGGCCGGTCGCGGAGACGACCAGGTCGGCGCAGAGCCGCCCGCCGCTGGTCTCGATGTCCCAGCACAGCCGCTCCCCGTCCCAGGCCATCCTCAGCACCTCGGAGTCGAAGCGGATGTGCGGCCGCAGTCCGAAGACGTCCGTCACATGCTCCAGATAGGCCCGGATGTGCTCCTGCCCGGAGAAGGCGCGCGGCCACGCGTGGTGGGGCGCGAAGGAGAACGAGTACAGATGGGACGGTACGTCACAGGCGCACCCGGGGTAGTCGTTGTCGCGCCAGGTGCCGCCGACGGCACCGGCCCGTTCCAGGACGACGAAGTCGGTGATCCCCTCGCGCCGCAGCCGCACGGCCGCGCCGAGCCCGCCGAACCCGGACCCGACCACCGCCACCCGCACATGCGGCACCCGCTCCCGCCCGCCCTGCCCCTGCCCGGCCATCCGGTACCTCCACGCCTCATCGCGTGCGCACACCGCGTTCGCACCCCACGTCCGCGCCAGTAATCACTGGCGCAGTGGGGAGCGTAGGGCAGGACCGTACCGATGGGTAGGGGTCAGGCACTCTGGAGTTACCAGCGGTACGACATAGGCTGCGCGCGTGGCAGAAGACGGCGAGCGACACGAGTACCGCATGGAGGAGCTGGCCGGGAAGGCCGGCATCACCGTACGCACCCTGCGCTTCTACCGGGAGCGCAAACTGATCCCGCCACCCCGCCGCGAGGGCCGTATCGCCTGGTACGACGACACCCACCTGGCCCGGCTGCGCACGATCTCGGCGCTGCTGGAGCGCGGCCACACGCTCAGCGGGATCGCCGAGCTGGCCGAGGCCTTCGACCAGGGCCGCGACGTGGGCGACCTGCTGGGCCTCGGGGACCCCACCGAGGAGGTCCCGGTCCGTCTCTCCCCCGAGGAACTGGCCGACCACTTCGGCGACCAGTCGACCCCGGAGAACCTCGCCGCCGCCCTGGACCTCGGCTATCTCGCCACCGACGGCGGCGAGATCGTGCACATCAGCCGCCGCCTCCTGGACGTCTCGGCGGCCCTGGTCCGCGAGGGCGTCCCCCTCGCCGACGTCCTCGCCGTCGGCCGCCGCGTACGCGAACACACCGACGCCCTGGCCACCCTCTTCACCGACCTCATCCTCACCCAGCCCGGCCGCACCCCCGAAGACCTCCACCGCCTCCGCCCGTTGGCCAAGAGCGTGACGGAGGCGGAGCTGTCGCTGGCGCTGGACAGGCGACTGAGGAAGTCGACAAATAAATAGGGGGCGAATAGTCCCCGCGGGCGTCACATTCACTCGAACGAGTGAGCAGAATCGATTCGACTGATCGCCAAGTGAGCTAACGTAAGCTCAAACGTCGATCTGACGTTCCACTTTCTGATACTTTTTCGACCGGGAGAGAAGTGCGCACGCTCGCCGTTTGTTTCGCCACCGCCGCTATTCTCGTCATGAACATGACCTCGGCGCACGCCGAGTGCATTTGGTAGGCCCGCCGGCCCTCAGGAGCCGGTAGCACCCCAGTCGTCGAACAGGCGGTGCAGCTCAGCCGCCTCCCCGTCCGCCCCGAGCCTCCGGTACACCGCCAGCGCGCGTTCCGCGTGGGCTCGGGCGGACCGAATGTCGTGCATGCGCAGGCCCACTCGGGAAATACCGGCCAGTGCGCGCGCCGAGCACAGGGAATACCCGTGCTCGTGCGCGATGGACAGCGCGTTCCGATAGGTCTCCAGCGAGATGCCCCACCGCCTCTCCCGGTAATGCGTGTCGGCAATTCCGAGGAGAGCCCTCTGCCGCTCGTACGAATTGTCAATACGACGGGCGACCTCCTCCGCCGCACCGAAGTGCGTCAGGGCTTCCGCCGTGCGCCCGGCACCCGCGCACGTCTCGCCCAGGGAGATCAGGGTGTTGACCTCACCGATGGCGTCCCCGCCCGCCCGATGGCTCGCCAGAGCCCGGCGGAAACAGGAGAGCGCCCACTGCGACTGACCGGTCGCGGCGTACACGGCACCGAGGTTGGTGTCGAGAATCGCGAGCTCCTTCTTCCCGCCGATCTCGCGCATCAGGGCCAGGGCGTGCTCGTAGTGGTAGCGGGCCTCGTCGTGGAGTCCCAGAGCGAGCCGAATGTCCCCGAGGTTGTTCCATGCGACGGCCTCACCGTGACGGTCGCGCAGCTCCCGGTTGATGCCCAGCATCGTCCGGAAGCAGTGCGTCGCCTCGGTGTACTCCGCCCTGTGCACCCGGGCCGTGCCCTGCACATTGAGGGTCGCGGCTATTCCGTGCCGGTCGCCCACAGTGCGGTAGAGCACCAGGCACCGGTCCAGTTCCCGCAGGCACGCCTCGCCGCGCCCCGCCCCCAGATGGGCACGGCCGATCTCCAGCGACGCGTCGGCCCGCCCCCGGGTGTCGCCGAGCTTGTCGAACAGGGCCAGCGCCTCGGTCGCGGCGGCGAGAGCCGCGCCGTGGTTCTCCCGGGCCAGCACGCTCGCCCGCTCCACCAGCGTCCGGGCCAGGGCCGACCGGTCCTCGCCGGCGCGCAGCGCGGTCAGGGCGGCGGCCTGCAGTTCGGCGGTGATGTCGTGCGTCCCCCAGCGCTGCAGGGAGTGGGCCAGGACGTGCGGGAACAGGGCGGCGAACTCGGGGAACTCCGCCGCGGCCGTGCGCGCCACGGCCAGCAGGTTGCCCCGCTCGACCGTCAGCCACACCGACGCCTCGTCGGCGGCGGACTCGGCGTGGGGGGCCGTCGTGAAGCCGGGGCCGATCGGCGCGACCAGTTCCGGCGGGACGTGGCGTCTGCGGCGACGCGGATGGGCGAGCCGGTCCGCCCGGTCGGCGGCCGTGAGGTAGTAGGACATCAGCCGCCGCAGGGCCGCACGGCGCTCGGCCGGCGGATCCTCCCGGCGGCCGAGCCGGCCGCCGAACGCGCGTGCCAGGTCGTGCAGTTGGTAGCGGTCCCGGACCGGCTCGTCCAGCAGGTGACGGTCCAGCAGCGACTCGGCGGCACGGCGCACCGCACCCGGTTCGACATCGCCGGAGAGCGCCATCGCCGCCTCCAGGGTGATGTCGGGGCCCGGGTGCAGGGCCAGCCCACGGAAGAGTCTGCGCGCCGAGGCGTCCAGGTCGGCGCAGGACATCTCCAGGGCGGCGGCGACCCGCTCGTCGAACTCCTCCAGCCGGTCGGTGGCGCCGTCCAGCCGGTCCGCGACGTACTCCAGATCCCAGGTGTCCCGGTGCCGGAACCGGCTCGCGTGCAGTTGCAGGGTGAGCGGGTGCCGCCCGCACAGTTCCACGACGCGGCGCAGGGCGGCGGTGTCGCAGACGCGGGCCGCCCCCGCGATCCGGGCGAAGAGCGCGGCGGCCTCGGACACCGGGAGCACGTCCAGCGACAGCGAGGTGGCGCCGTCCAGTTCGGTGAGCCGGTTGCGGCTGGCCACGATCGCGTGGCAGTCCGGGGAGCCGGGCAGCAGCGGGCGGATCTGCTCGGCGTCCCGGACGTTGTCGAGCACCACCAGCACCCGGTGCCGGGCCGTCCACTCGCGCCAGCGCGCGGTCCGCTCGTCCAGGGTGACCGGCAGCGGATCGGGGACCCCGACGGTGTGCAGCAGGAACGCCAGCGCGTCCGCGGGGTCGCAGGGCGGCTGGTCGCTGTAGGCACGCAGGTCCACATAGAACTGACCGTCCGGATAGCGTCCGCGCATCCGGTGCGCGGCGTGCACGATCAGCGCGGACTTGCCGACACCGGGCATGCCGTGCACCACGGTGACCGGCAGCGCGGTGCCGCTGTCGCCGGGCCCCCGGTCGGCGAGCAGCATGTCGATCTCACTCGCGCGGCCGGTGAAGTCCCTGGTGTCACGCGGCAGGCTGCTTCCCGGATGCCTGGCCGCCGGGTCCGTCGCCCCCCGGGCACCGCCCCGGCCGGCCCCGAGTCCGTCGGCCGCGGGGGGCAGTTCCCGCAGGGTGGGGTCCTGTCCGAGGATGCGGAGCTGCAGTTCCCGCAGCTCCGTGCCGGGGTCGATGCCGAGTTCCTCGTTCAGCCGGGTGCGCGTCGTGCGGTACAGGGCCAGGGCCTCGCCGTCCCGGCCGGACCGGTACAGGGCCAGCATCAGGGCGGTGACGGCCTGTTGGGCCAGCGGGTCGAGGGAGACCAGCTCGTGGAGTTCGCCCAGGAGATCGGCGTGGCGGCCCAGCTCCAGTTCCAGTCGGATGCGCTCCTCCCGGACCCGGCGGTGGTCCTCGGTCAGCCGCGCGCGGGCGGACGCGGCCCAGTCGCCGGTGAACTCCGCGAACGGCTCCCCCCGCCACAGCGAGGCGGCTTTGTGCAGCAGCCCGACCGCGTACTCCCGGTCCCCGCGCCCGGCCGCCGCGCGGGCCTCGCCGCGCAGCCGCTGCAGCCGTACGAAGTCCACGTCGTCCGCGTGCTGGACGCGCAGCCGGTAGCGGCGCGGGGACGGGCGCTCCAGCAGGGCCCGGTCACCGACGGCGCGCCGCAGCCGGTTGCGCAGCCGGGAGAGGTAGGTGTGCAGCGTCTCCACGGCGGTCACCGGTACCTCGTCGTCGTCCCAGACCCGTTCGACGAGCGTATCGACGGCGACGGGATCGCCCTGGGCGTAGAGGAGGACCGCGAGCACCCGGCGCTCCTTCAGAGATCCGAGCGGGTACTGCCGTCCCTCGTGCCACAGTTCGAGCGGCCCGAGCGCAAGAAGGTGCACCACTTCCCCCAGGTGGTTCGCTTCGTCCAGGCGTCTTCCGCGGTCGTGCTTTCCTCGCGCCGGCGGTCTCCGCACGGGCGGCCGGTGGATCGCACATCTGTCCACCTCGTGTCTCACTGTCGCCACCCCGCCGGAAGGAACAGAGGTGCAAGGCAGGGCGCACAGTCGCGCGAAGGGGCGCACAGGGCGGTGTGGGGAAATCCGCGCGGGAAGGTGCAAGTTTTCTGCAAGCCCGGCGTCCAGCCTCCCGGGGATACCCAGGTCTGTGGCCGCGCACCAACCGGAGGCGGCCACCTCTCAACTCGGTTGATCCACGGGGGAGTTCAGATGAGTCTGCTGATGCCGGACGCCGACCGGCGCCCTGCCGTGCCCTTGCGTCTGGATGTCGAGCGCTGGGCGACCTTCCGCATCCGCAAGCGTGTGCTCGCGGTGGTGCACACCGTGACCTCCGCCCGCCGGCTGCTCGACGCGGTCCGGCTGCTGGAGGGGGATCCGCGGGTGCAGGTCATGTTCACGGTGGCCGGTGACGTCTTCAACCACGGCGTGGACGAGTTCCTGGACGACACCCGGGCGCTCGTCGTGCCCTGGGGCCAGGCGGTGCACACACGCTTCGACCTCGCGCTGGCCGCGAGCTACGGAAGTCTGCACGAACTGAACGTGCCGGTGATCGTGCTCCCGCACGGCGCCTCGTACAACAGACGGGTCTCCCTGCCCCAGGACCGCCGCGTCCGGCTGCCCGCCGTGCGCGAGGTGTACGGACTGGGCCGGCAGTGGCTGATCCGCGACGGGGTGGTGGTGCCCGCGGCGATCGTCCTGGCCCACGAGGACGACAGGACCCGTCTGGGCCGGGAGTGCCCCGAGGCACTGCCGGTGGTCGAGGTGGTCGGGGACCCCTGCTACGACCGCGTCGCCGCGAGCCTGCCCGCACGGGACCTGTACCGGCGCGCGCTCGGCGCGGCGCCCTGGCAGGAGCTCGTCCTCGTCTGCTCGACCTGGGGACCCGACTCCCTGCTCGGACGCCACTGGGGCCTCCTCGAACAGTTGACCGCCCAGCTGCCCCGGGAGGAGTTCCGCGTCGTGGTCATGCTCCACTCCAACGTCTGGAACGCCCACAGCGAATGGCACATCCGCAGCGCCTTCGCCGAGCTGAGCCGATGCGGCATCGGGCTGGTCAGCCAGCACGCGGAATGGAGCGGTGCGGTGGTCGCGGCCGACTACATCGTGGGAGACCACGGCTCCGTGTCGCTGTACGGGACGATGACGGGCGCCCGGCTGCTGACGTCCGGCTCTCCAGACACGGACCTCGATCCCTCGTCGCCGATGGCCGAGCTGCGCTCGCTGGCGCCGTGGATCGACACGGACCGGCCGCTGCTCCGCCAGCTGCGGCAGAGCTCCGTCGCCTACCGCCCGGACCGGTACGCGCGCGTCGCGGCCCGGATCAGTTCCGAACCGGGCCGGTTCGCCCGGCGGATGCGCGCCCTCCTCTACCGGAAGCTGCGCCTGCGCGCTCCGGTCGCCCGCCTCGCCCCGGAGGCGGCGGCGCCGCCGGTCCTGGTCCGGTACGGGGCACCCGACGGCGCCGGGGCGTGAGACCGGGTCGTGAAGCCGGGAGATGGAGCCGGGAGGTGGAGCCGGGAGGTGGAGCCGGGAGGTGGAGCCGGGAGGTGGAGCCGGGAGGTGGAGCCGGGAGGTGGAGCCGGGAGGTGGAGCCGGGAGGTGGAGCCGGGAGGTGGAGCCGGGAGGTGGAGCCGGGAGGTGGAGCCGGGAGGTGGAGCCGGGAGGTGGAGCCGGGAGGTGGAGCCGGGAGGTGGAGCCGGGAGGTGCATGCGGCTGGGGAGCCGGTACGTGGGGCCGTGCGCGCCGTCGGCCCGGCCGGGGCGTTCGTGTCGTTCGTGCCGGACCGGGCGGCGTCGCCACGGCCGTCGACGAGCGGTCGTACGTGCGACCGCCCGCCCACGCCCCCCATCCAGCACCACCCCGGCCTCAGGCCTCAAGCCTCAGGCCTCAGGCCTCAGGCCTCAGACTTCCGGCTCCCGGCTCGCGGCTCGCGGCTCGCGGCTCGCGGCTCGCGGCTCGCGGCCTCAGGCTTCCGGCTCCCGGCTCCCGGCCTCGGGCTTCCGGCCTCAGCTCCCGGCTCCCGGCCTCAGGCCTCCGGCTCCCAGCTCCCGGTCTCAGGCCTCCGGCTCCCACCTCCCGGCTCCCGGCTCCCGGCTCCCAGCTCCCAGCTCCCGGCTCCCGGCTCCCGGCCTCGGGCTTCCGGCCTCAGCTCCCGGCTCCCGGCCTCAGGCCCCGGCCACGAGTCGCAGTCGCTCGCGCAGTTCGTCGGCCTGTCCCGGCTGGTTCGCAGCGACCGCCAGCGCGAGCGCCCGCTCGTAGCGGTCCCGGGCGAGAGCACGCTGCCCCCGGCCCTCGGCCACCGCGCCCAGCGCGTGCAGCGCCCGGGCCGTCTCGGAATCCGCTCCCACGGCGCCGAGATCGGCGAGCGCTCCGGAGAGCAGTCGTTCCGCCTCCTCGTGTTCGCCTCGTGAGAGGGCGGACCGGCCGAGCAACGTGGCCGCGCGGGCGGCGTTGTAGGGGTCGTCCGCGTCCAGCAGCACGGCCCGTGCCGCGGCAGCCCCTTCGGCGGCCTGCCGCGGACGGCCGAGGGCGAGGTCGACGTCGGCCGCGTTGAGCCGGGCGAGTCCGCCCGCGCGTTCGTCCCCGTGTCGGGGGAGTTCGACGGCCGCACGGGCGAACAGGGCGGCCGCTTCATCCAGTTGCCCCAGGCGCTGGTGGGCCAGACCCGCGTAGTTGAGCGTGCGGGCGTGGCCGAGCGGGTCGCCCAGGGAGGCGAAGAGCCGGGACGCCTCCTCGAACATCTCCAGCGCCCGCCCGTGCCTGCCGCACCCGAGTTCGCCCTGGCCCCCGGAGGTGAGCATGCGGCACACGGCCTCGGTGTCGCCCACCTCGCGGGCCGCCGCCAGCCCCTCCTCGTACGCGGCGAGCCACTCGTCGTAGTGCTTGCGCCGGATGAAGAGGGGCCCCAGGGCATCGGCGAGCTGCCAGCAGGTCTCCGGCGCGCCCGCCGCCCTGGCGCGCCGGAGCACGGCCATGAGCTGGGGCAGTTCACGCTCCAGCCAGTCCAGTGCGGCCCGTGGTCCGGGGCCCGGGTCCCCCTCGACCACCGGCCCGGGGCCGTAGGAACGCGCACGCAGTGGGTGATACGGCTCGACGGCCCTCTCCGCCCGAGTCGCGGTGGCCAGATAGTGGTCCGCGACCCGGCGGAACGCGGCCGCCCGTGCCGCCTCGGACTCGTCCTGCGCGGCCTTCTCCACCGCGTGCAGCCGGACGAGGTCGTGGAAGCGGTAGCGGTCCTCGCCGGCGTCGATCAACAGATGGGCGTCGTAAAGGTTCTCCAGCGCGTGCTCCGCGCCGGAGTGACGGGCAGCGCTACCGCCGCCGGGCGGCCCGGAGGCGGCCCCGGATTCCGTCCGGTCGGCGGTGGGCACGCCGGCCAGGACCGCCGCCGCGACGGTGTCCTCGAACTCCCTGCCGGGGTGCACGCCGAGCAGCCGGTAGAGCCGGGCCGCCGTCTCGGGCAGTCCCCGGTACGACAGGTCCAGCGCGGCCCGCACGCCCCGGTCGCCCTCGATCGCGAGCCCGTCCAGTCTCCCCCGCTCGGCGGCGAGGGCCCGCACCATCGCGCCGATCCGCCGACCCGGCCGTGCGGCGAGCCGTGCGCCCGCGACGCGCACGGCGAGCGGCAGCCCGGCGCACAGAGCCACCAGGGCCCGGGCGTCGTCGGACTGGGTGGCCACGCGGTCGTCGGCGAGGGTCGCCGCGAGCAGTTCCACCGCGGCCTGAGGAGCGAGGGGTTCCAACTGCAGCTGGTAGCACCCTTCGAGCGCCAGACCCGACATCCGCCGCCGACCGGTCACCAGGGTGAGGGTCCGTCCGCCCGGCAGCAGCGGCCGTACCTGGGCGGCCGTGTCCGCGTCGTCGAGCAGGACCACGAGCGCGCGCTCGGCGGTCAACGACCGGTACAGCGCGGCCCGTTCCTCAAGGCCGTGGGGCACCTGCCGCGGCGGCACTCCCAGCCCCCGCAGAAATCCGCTCAGCACCTCGGCGGGGTCGGCCGGCCCCGACGGCGACTGGGCGCCCAGGTCCGCATACAGCTGACCATCGGGGAAGTCCGCACGCAGCCCGTGCAGCCAGGACAGGGCGAGGGCGGTCTTTCCCACCCCTCCGAGGCCGCTCACGGCGGCGAGGACGGGATGCCCTCGGCGGGAAGACGAGGCGCGGTGGTGTTCCAGGCGCTCGATCTCGGCCGTGCGGGCGGTGAGGGGCACCGCGGGAGGAAGCTGCCACGGCACCGTCGCGGGCGGCCGCGGAGCGGCCGGAGCGACGGTCCGGACCTGCACTCCGCCGTACACGACGGCGGCCTGCACGCTGGGCCCGTGCACGACGCCGCCGAGTTCGTTGTGACTGTCCGGCCCCTGCCCTCGTTCCTGCGCCTGCCCCTGCCCCTGCCCCTGCCCCTGCCCCTGCACGACTCCCCCTCCGACCGGTATGCACCGTCCGCCGGTAGGGAGTATGTCCGCACAGCGATCGAACAACCGAGGGTGCTCGGCGCGGAGCGTCAGGAACGCGGGACCCGGGTCGCTCGCCGGGGCCGCCTCACAGGTCGTAGACGACCGTCACCGGCGCATGGTCCGACCATCGCTCCGCGTGCGTCGCGGCCCGCTCCACGAACCCCTTGACCGCCTTGGCGGCGAGCCCGGCCGTGGACACCTGATAGTCGATGCGCCATCCCGAATCGTTGTCGAACGCCCGCCCCCGGTACGACCACCAGGTGTACGGCCCCTCGACTTCGGGGTGCAGGTCACGCACGACGTCGACGTACCCCCCGTCCCCCGCGTCGAGGACCTGCCCGAGCCAGGCCCGCTCCTCCGGCAGGAACCCGGAGTTCTTCTGGTTGGCCCGCCAGTTCTTGAGGTCGGCCTGGCGGTGGGCGATGTTCCAGTCGCCGCAGACCACGACCTCGCGACCGTCGGCGGCGGCCCGCTCCCGGAGTTCCTTCAGATAGGGGAGGAACTCCCCCATGAACCGCACCTTCTCGTCCTGCCGCTCGGTGCCGACCTCGCCGGAGGGGAGGTAGAGGCTGGCCACGGTCACACCGGGCAGGTCGGCCTCGACGTACCGACCGCTGCCGTCGAACTCGGCCGACCCGAAGCCGATCCGGACCCGGTCGGGCTCACGCCGGCTGTAGAGCGAGACCCCCGCGCGCCCCTTGGCGGCGGCCGGGGCGTGCACGACGTGCCACCCCTCGGGCTGCCGCACCCCTTCGGGGAGTTGCTCGGGCTCGGCCCGCACCTCCTGCAGGCACACCACGTCCGCCGAGGTCCCGGCGAGCCACTCGACGAAGCCCTTCTTCGCGGCGGCCCGCAGCCCGTTCACATTCACAGAGGTCACAGTCAGCACCCGGGCACGATACCCGTACCGTGGACGGGGTCCGGATTCGGCACAGATCACCCCGGACGCCCGCGGTCCCGGCCGCCGCGATTCCGGACGCCCGCGGTCCCTGCCGTCCCGAAGGAAATCATGCATAGATGTACGATGCAGGGCATGATTATCCGCCCCATGCCCTTCGATCACCCCGACGCCGTCAAGCTGAACGACGAGGTACAGGCCGAGTACAGCGTCCGCTACGGCGACGACGGCGACGCCACCCACATGGACCCGGCACACTTCCTGCCACCGAGGGGCCTGTACCTGATCGCCTACGACCCGCACGGCAGACCCCTTGCCACGGGCGGCTGGCGCAGCCAGGACACCAACGACGAGGGCAACCTGGACGGCGACGCCGAGATCAAGCGGATGTACGTCACCCCCGAAGCACGCGGTCTGGGCCTGGCCCGCCGCATGCTCGCCGCGCTGGAGTCCGACGCCCGCGCCGCCGGCCGCACCCGCATGGTCCTCGAAACCGGCACCAAGCAGCCCGAGGCCGTCTCCCTCTACACCTCCAGCGGCTACGAGCCCTGCGCGAAGTTCGGCTACTACCGCTTCCACGACCTGAGCCTGTGCTTCGCGAAGGACCTCTGACACGCGGGGAAAGCGGCCCGCGCGGGGCCGAGCTCCAAGGCACCGCCGAGCGTGGCGGACCGCACAGGGTCGGCAAGGGGCCCACCGGCCGCCTCGCCCCGCCCCACACCTGTCCCCTTCGTCCGGCCGGCTCGGGCAAGCGGCGGCATCGGAATGTGGACGAAGTGCGGGAGGCGAGGGTGTGAACGACGGTGCGCGGGGTCGAAACCGTCCCGGTCAGAGTGTCGTGGTTCCGTCGGCTCCGCCTTCGAGTTGGTTCAGCCAGGTGTCGAGATGCGGGCAGACGGCACGCAGGGCGTCGAGGCCGAGCAGATCCACAGCGTCGGGCCCGTCCACGACCTTGTTGTAGCGGGGGTAGTCCCGCAGGATCCGTTTCGACGGAGCCGTCCGGGGACTGTCGTTGACCCGCTCGGGACCTCCGGCCGTGGCCACTTGGGCACGCAGGACATCACCGAGGCCGGGCAACTGGACCAGCTCGGACAGCTCGCCCGCCGCAGCGAGCACCCATGCCTCCGTCTCGTGCAGGGCGAGAAACGGCAGGAACCGACGGTGATCGATGCCCCGCCCCATGGCGTCCTCGACGTGGCACACCCTGGCGTACGGATCACCGGTCGGGGCATCGGCGAGGCCCGGGGTGTCCGCAGGCAACCCGTACAGGTCGAACATGGTGGTCACCATGTCGAGAGCCGTGTTCTGCAGCAGCCGACGGATCTCGCGCTCGATCGCGGTCCACTTGCCGACCCCTCCCTTGTCGTGCGGCCGTCCGGCAGCCCGCCGAGTCGCGAGGATGACGGGAGTGATCCAGATGTCCCGCTTGACCAGTTCGGGCTGGAACACCAGCTCCACCATGCGTTCCTCTGTCTGGCCCTCCACCAGTACATGCACGTGACGCATAGCCGTGTCTCACCGCTCCCGTTCCGGCCGGGGACGACCGCCCAGCAGGTTCTTCAGCCACAGGTCGCCGAGCGAGTAGTCGTCGAGCCACGCCGTCAGCACCTCCTGGTCCGGCCGCTGAAGCACGGTCGAGCCGTCCACGCGCTCCACGACGACGAGTTCGTCGAGTTCGAACTGGTCGAGCAGGGTGACCGACTGGGTAGCGGCCAGAACCTGGCTGCGGGTGGATGCAGAGCGGAACAACTCCGCCAGAACGGTGAGGGCGAACGGATGCAGGCCCAGTTCAGGCTCGTCCAGCACGAGCATTGCCGGTGGGCGTGGCTGGAGCAACAGCGTGGCCAGACAGACGAAACGCAGGGTGCCGTCGGACAGCGCGTCAGCGGGGAAGACGGTCTCGGACCCGGTCTGCGTCCACCGGAGCGGCACCCGTTTCGCCGTGTCCTCGGTGAGGACGAAATCCCGGAAGAACGGCGCCACGGAACGAACCGTACGCACGATCTTCTGGTAGTCGGCAGGGGACTCCTCCCGCAGACGCAGCAGGCAGGCGGCGAGATTGCGTGCGTCCGGGTGCAGGGCTTCCGAGTCGGACGCGTAGCCCGGCTGCTTCACCGGAGCGCCGGGGGTCGTGTCGTGGAAGTGATAGACACGGCAGCCACGCAGTATGTCCATGGTGTGCCGTGCCACACCGCCCGCCCCACCGGGCCCTGTGTCGGCTACCTCGGCAAGCCTTGACTCACTGTGGCCGGGCCCGATCTCCTGGCGCATCGGCTGCGGGTAGCGACGGGTGTCATGGAACTCCACCACTTCACGAGCGAAGACAAGCTCTCCCCGCCGTGAGGGGACCAGGTACGCCTCGTAGGCATTGACCAGGTCACCGTCGTCCGCCTCCACCCGCAGTCCGATCCCGGCGGTTCCCTTGGCCTCGTCGTGCATCATCGCGGCAGCGCCGCCCCGCAGAGCGACCTCCATGGCCAGTTCTTCGTCGGAGATACGGCCGAGCAACTCCACCGCCTCGATGAAGTTGCTCTTGCCCGCGCCGTTGGGACCGACTAGTACCGTGACCGGGCCCAGGTCCAGCTCGACCTTGCTGATCGACTTGTAGCCGCTGACGGTGATGCGCCGAACCTTGCGTGACATGGTCATCAATCTATCGACGATGACACCCGGCCGGTGGTGCCCGGCCGGTCGCGCTCGGGCTGTGGTCGATCACGCGTGGGTGCGTCGCGCCGGGCACCCCCTACTCCGGCCATGCCACGGTGCGATGCCGGGCGGCTGGGAGTGGCCACGAGTGCCTGCGGCTGCCCGCGAGGTGTTCGAGCGGGTCACCCGGCGGCGTCGCCGTCGAGGTCGAGGCGGATCAGGGCCAGCGCCTCGGCGATCTCGACGGTCATCTCGTCGTCGGGACCGAACACCATGCACATGTCCTGATGGAGCGGTTCGAGGATGCGCCGGGCTTCGACGGCCCGGCCCTGGGCGAGCAGCAGCATCCCGATGTTGTGCCGCAGCTCCACCGCTTCCTCGCTCACGTCGCTGTCGACGGCCCGCACGACGTTCAGCACGCCCTGGAGCGCGGCGAGCGCGTCGGTGACCTGGCCGAGTTCGGCGCGGCACCGGGCCGCCTGCGCGCGGCAGGCGCGGGCCTGCTCGCCGGTGGGCCCGGCGATGCGGGCGTACGCGTCGGCGAGGGCGTCGAACTCCGGCAGGGCGGCCCGGTAGTCGCCGCCGAGGAGACGAATCGCCGCCCGCTGGCGGCGCAGTCCCAGAACCTGCTTGCTCTCGGAGCCGAGGGCGAGGGCGGCGGGTTCGATGACCTCGCCGAGCACCTCGGCGGCCTGCGCGAACCGCTCCTCCTCCAGCAGGGCGTCGGAGCGGGCGTACGCCTCCTTGATGGCCTCGCTCAGCCGGGCGGGGACAGGCAACGGCTGGGCCGCCGGGAGGACGGCCGTGGGCGGCACACCACCGGGGGCGGGCGCCTGGGCGCGGGCGCGGGGCGCGAAGGGGCGACGGAACACGCCCGTCGGGTCGGGCGCGCCGGCCGGCCCGGCATCGGCCGTGCCGGGCTCCTGGCCCGGCGGCGGCAGGAACGGCAGCAGCCGCGCGTACACCTCCTGTGTGTCGGCGGGCCGCGCCTCGGGCGCCTTGCGCAGCAGGTGCAGGACCAGCTCCTCCAGCGCCTCGGGGACGTCGGGCCGCAGCTGTCGCAGCGGGCTGGGGGCGGCGTTGACGTGCCGGTACATCAGCAAGTACTCGCTCTCCGCCTCGAACACGAGGCGCCCGCAGAGGAGTTCGTGCAGCACACAGCCGAGCGCATACAGGTCGGTCTGCGGGGTGATGCGTCCGCCGCGGACCTGCTCGGGCGACATGTACTGGTGGGTGCCGATGGGGCTGCCGGTGGCGGTCAGCTTGGTGACGTCGGTGCGCAGGATCGCCGCGATACCGAAGTCGAGGACCTTCACGGTGCCGTCGCGGGCGACGAGGATGTTGCCCGGCTTGAGGTCCCGGTGGATCACCGGCACGTCGTGCGCGTACGACAGCACGGTCGCGACCTGCGCGGCGACGGCGGCCGCCCAGCTGACCGGCAGCGGCCGGCCGGGATCGAGGTAGGCGGACAGCGGTACGCCGTCGACGAGCTCCATCACCAGGAACAGCCGCTCGTGCGACGCGTCGAGCACCGCGTCGTACACCTGGGGCACACCGGGGTGCTGGATACGCGCGGTGATGCGGGCCTCGCGACGGAACCGCTTGGCGAACTCCTCGGCCAGCTCCGGGGAGGTGACCGACGCCTGCCGGATGAGCTTCACGGCGACGGGCCGGTCGAGCACGGCGTCGTAGCCGCGCCACACGTCGCCCATGCCGCCGTGGCTCAGCTCCTCCAGGAGTTCGTAACGGTCGGAGATCGCCTCCTGCGGCACCTTGCCCCCGGTGTGCGTGATGAACAGTCACGGTCAGGGGTCAAGTGTGACCGCTGCGTCAGGATGCCGTCTAGCGGTCGCGGTGCGACAGGGGCAGGGCGCGCCGCTCAAATGTCGGCGTCAGGGTGAGCGCAACGTTCGTCGTGCCGCGCTGACGAGGTTCTGGGCGTCAGCGCCGTACACGGCGGACTCCCGGAGCGTCTTCCAGGTCCGCAGGTACGTTTCCACGCTGGCTGCGTCGTCGATCCACAACTCCGCGTGCCAGTTCTCGACGATCACCTGACGGTCGTCGTAGATCCAGAATGCGGTCGCCGGGGGAATCTTGAGCGAGGCGGACAGCGGGATGATCCCCAGTTCGACCGTGTCCAGACCGATGGCTCCTGAGAGACGGTCGAGCTGGGCCGCAAGCACCGACGGTGGACAGATCAAGGCGTGAAGGGCGGCCTCCCACAGGAGGAGGCGGAAGTGTTTCGAGGAGTCGTACAGCGCTTCTTGCCGCTTCATGCGGGACCGGACTGCTTCCTCGGTGTCCCGTGGCGATCGTTGTAGCTCCGCGTATCTCGTGAAGATCGACCGTGCGTAGTCCGGAGTCTGGAGAATTCCGAAGATCATGGAGGACTCCCAGCCGCGGAACACCGAGGCGTCGGCATGAGCGCTCAGGTGGGTGTCCTGGACCGCCTTGTGCCCCGAGGCCAGCTGACGCCGCCATGACCTGATGTGGGACTCGAAGCCCCTCAGGCGTGCGACCAGCTCGTCGTACGCCTCCGGCTGACCGGTTGCCTCCGCCCAGTTGCGCAGGTCATCGGGCGTCGGGGTCTGCCTGCCGTTCTCCAGCCTGCTGACCTTGGACTTGTTCCACCCGTACTGCTCGGCGAGCTCAGCACCGGTGAGCCGGCCTCCAGGGGCGGAAAGTCGGAGTTCACGCAGCCGTACTCCGAGTGCTTGCCGTGCCTGCTGGTAGTCCGTGCTCACCGATACGCACCTGCCTCAGTCCTCCTTCGCGGTCAGCTGTGCCGCGAACTCCTCGTACGGGCGGGCATGATGCAGCGCAGCGTCGCGCACCATGGCGTACCGGAGCACCGCAGCAGGCTGCGTGATCAACTCGACGCCGACCAGGTTGTCGGCGTCATCGAACTTGAGCAGCGCGACCAGCCGGGAGTCGAAAATCCAGAAATCCTCGGAGGGCAGGCCAAGGCGGTCGGCATCTTCTCGCCACAGATTGAGGATCCTCTCTCCGACAGCACTGTTACGGCGTGCGTTGTCGAGCAGATAGAGCTGGCCGGCCGTGGGCGGGTTGTCGACGATACGGACACGCTCGAACCGCTTGCCGAGAGCCACCTGCTCGCGGCGCTCCGCGCACCATTCCGCGTCGGCTCCCTCCCAGTTGACGGACTCGCCCCGCATGAACTGGGCGTAGGTGCTGGTGAGCTCGTCCGACGCGTAGCGGCGGCGCGTCTCCAGGCGCCACGCCGTGTGCTCGAACTGTGTGAAGAGCCGGTCGAACTCGTCCAGCCCGATCACGGTGGCCACGTGGACGGCCTCCTTCGGTCCGAAGTCGACCAACAGTTCGCGAGGCACCACGATGGGCACCTCGCTCTCGTTGAGGTGCCGGAGCTGGGCGATGTCGTCGGGGTCGGTGAGCGCCGGGCCGTGCACGATGACCTCGCCTGTGTCGAGATCTTCGTGAAGGGACGGGCATCCGTTGACTCCGCTGCCCGTGCCGTTGAAACGCAGCCGACGTGGCATGATCACGTCCTTCCCTCGGGGACTGATCTCCCAAGCCTCCACGAGACCAACGCCTCGTGTCCGAGCTTTGGTTGGCCTGAATCAGCAACCTTACGCAACTTCGCCCCGCGGCCGAGCAACTTCGCGCAACTTCTGTGGCACCTGACAACGCCCGTTCCCTACCGTCTCGTTCATGGCTGGAGCACACCTACGCCCGGTCCAGCCCGGTCACCCGTAGCCCTCGCTGGAACGGGATCCGCAAGACGCCCGCGCCGCGCTCCCAGCCCGAACAGGCTGACGGGCGGAACGGGCTCGGACCTGCACGGCACGACCTGCCTCCGAAGGAGTAGTCCATGACCGTCACGCTCGACCGACCCACGAGCACCCGCACACGGGACCCGAAGAAACTCCTCAACGCCGTCCAGCCTCACGTCAAACACCTGACGATCAACGTGCTGGACAGCGGCATGACCCTCTGGGACCGCGAGGTCGCCCTGCTGCTGCGCGATCACACGATGGTCCGCGACATGGCCGAGCGCATCCTCGGCGACGCCGTCATGTACACCATCGGCTGCATGGAGCACCCCGAGGTCCACCTGGGCGTCGGCAAGCTCGTCGACATCGGCGTTCACCAGCTCATCCTCGACACGCCCGTGTGGTGGGCCCTCTGCGACGCGTACAACGAGGGCCACTACAAGCACCACGCCCCCTTCATCGAGCGCCGCAGCGACGGCCTGTGCCTGCGCACTGCGGACTTCCTGAAGTCCATCGGCTTCGACGTCGACGAGGAGCTGTGGGCCATCGACGGCACGGACTGCTCGCCGTGCGACAACAAGGTCCCCGACAGCCACTGAATGGCCCCTACCCTGGCCCCTGTCCTCGGCCCCCGGGAGGACAGGGGCCGACCCTTGCGAAGAGGAATCGCCTTGCCCGCACAACACGACATCGCCGCCGAGACGGAGCTGTGGGACACCTACGCCGCTTCCGCCTTCAAGGACGACGCGGAGCCGAGCTTCTGCTGGACCCAGTACGCCGGTCACGGCCCCGGACCAGAGCTACTGGGTAACCCGCGTTCCGCCCTGGAGATCGGCTGCGGCACCGGCCGCGCCCTCGCCTACCTCGCTGAACGCGGCATCACCGCTCGGGGCGTTGACCTGTCTCCCGTCATGGTCAGGAAGACCACTACGAAGTGGGCCGGGACCGGCGCGGAGTTCGTGTGCTCCGAGGTCCTGGAGTATCTGAGCGAGCACGAGGAGGTGTACGACGCGATCTACTCGATCTTCGGAGCCGTCTGGTTCACCGACCCGGGCCGTCTCCTCCCGCTCGTCCGACAGAGGCTCAGGCCCGGTGGCGTCATTGTCTTCTCCCAGCCTCCGGCCATCCCCGGCGCGTACGGTCCGCAGGGCATGTACAAGGGGGGCTTCGCCGGAAAGGCGATGTTCACCTACCGCTACAGCTACCGCCCGGCGGTATGGGAGCGCCTGCTCTCTCGGGCTGGGTTCCGCACAGCCGACGCCCGGATACTCGATGCCCCGCATCCCGGGCACATCGGAACGCTCCTCGTACGAGCAGTCGCACCGTGACCCTGGGCGGTGCATCGCGGTCTCATCCGAGAGCGAGGCGGGCAGCCGAGCGCCACGCGTGCGAGAAGCGTGACGACCGGATACGGACCTGAGGTCAAGGAGCAGCGGTGGAGGCGGGTCAGCGGCGCCCGGGACGAACCCCGGCACCGCTGATCCACCGGTCTCACGACGGAATGCCCTACGCCGTCACTCCCTGTCCCTGTCGGCTGCCATGATGCCGACGCATTCTTCGAGCGCGGCGTGCAACGGCGTGACGAAGGCGGCGAGTTCGGCGTCCGACGCCTTGCCCACCTCCAGTACGGCACCGACGACCGTCACCAGGACGGCGGCGGCCTTCAGGGCGTGCGCGTCGGCCAGCTCCTCAAGACGGCCGCCGGGGCGCGTGACCGCCAGGGCCTCCTTGCCGGTGTCCGGGTCGAGGCCGAGACTGCGTAGACGCGGCGTACTCGTGCTCATACGGCGACCTCCCACGGTACCGGAACGTAGTCCTGCCCCAGCGTCGCCAGGACCGCCGCCCGGCGCCGCTCGCGCTGAAGGCGGCGCCGGTCATGTTCGTCCCGCTCGCGTTCCCATTCGACGACGTACGGCCGGACCAGGGGCATGCCGTCGGCGGTGATGACGTCCTCCGGGTGCGGGCACGTGATCACGGACGGGGGCTCCGGAGCGGGCGGACAGGAGATGGGGGGCGGTGGCGGCGGCGCTGCGGCGCGATGGGCACCCCGGGCGGGCAGGAACAGGGCCAGAATCGCGGCCAGTAGGCTGCGCATAGGTCGACTCCCAATCAGTCGGCTCAGCCTCGGCATGGAAGCTCTCACCCTTCCAGCCGGGGCGTTTCTTTGGGCCATGGTATCGCCTTGTATCGATTCGTCGCGAGACGTATCTCAAAGAGCGTGCATCAGTCGGCTTGCCTAGCGTCAAGTCCATGAACCCTGATGCTGAGATCGACCATGGCGCGCCGCTGACCCCGTACCGGCAACTGGCCGAGATCCTGCGTGGGCAGATTCAGCGCGGTGACTGGCAGCCCGGGCGGATGCTGCCGAGTGAGGCTCAGCTTGTGCAGCGTTACGGGATCGCGCGTACGACCGTGCGGCGAGGGCTCGGCCTGCTGGCCGACGAAGGCTGGGTGTACGCCGTGCCCCAGCGGGGGTGGTTCGTCACCGACCCCCTGCCGCCCTCCCCTGAGACCCCGGCCTAGGGCCAGTTATGCTCTCGGCCGGATTGTTCGGGGGAGGGGCTGGGATGTTTCGTATTGCACGCACGGGCCGTGAGCCCGTTGGGCTTGGTTGGCGAAGAAGCCACGTGTCGGCCTCGGTGCTGATCCTTGCCATGTCGGCAGTGAGCGGGTGTGCGTCGCAAGCTTCCAGCCCGAGCCCCACGGCCACGGTCGAAGCGCGCCCGCTCAGCCAGAAGCAGCTGGAGTCCGCGAGACTGGCCGAAGGGGAAGCGGGACGGTACGGCGTAGGTCTTGGCAGCGAAACGCCAGCGGACATGGAGCCGGGAGAGACCAGCGCCACGCCAGAGGCCTGCCTGCCCGCAATAAAGGTGCTCCTGCATGGCTGGGCGAAAGGCGCGACCGCCTATACCCGCTTCAACCTCAGCGACTCGACGAACACCGTAGGGGTCAGGTCGGTGGCACTGACGAGCTATCACGCTGGTGAGGCCAAGCGAGTGTTCGCCGCGGTTGAGAAGTCACTCCAGGACTGTCCCTCTGTGGTCTACAAACCCATGCTGGGAACCTCGGTGCACGCAAAACTCTCTCTCGGAGAACCACTCGCGCCAGGTGACGAGTCGCTCAGGGCGATCATGAGCTTCTCCATGAAGGGAATCGACAACCACACGGCGTACGGCCTCGTACGCATCGGGAACGTCCTCGCCTGGTTCAAATTCAACGAGACTTTCGGCAGCACTCTGCCGCAGCAGAAGAAGGCAGCTCTCACGCCGGTGCTGCCGGAGAGTCTGGTCGCCCAGCAAGTGAAAAAGGTAGAAACCATCATGGAAACGACTTCGACCCCCTGACCGCCAGCACTTCGCGCCCCTGGCTTCCACATCGGCCGGGCTCGTCCGGCTGGCCGCCGACCAGACCATCTGAGCCGTACATGCGTAAGCCCCTTGGTGGCCCAGTTCTACATGCGGCTGGGCCACACCACCGCCCGCGACGCGAACGCGGGCTGTGCGAGCGCGCCTGTGCCTACACGGGCAGCGCGGGGAACACGACCACCGAGCCGTCCTTGTTGCGGGCAATCTCAACCGCCACGTCTGTCGTACGGCTGTTGACCGTGATGCCGTCGCCCAGCTTGTGAATCCGGTATGCCGCGCGCATCAGGCGTTCGACTTCATTGGTCGTGAAGACGGGGCGCAAACCGTTCGGGCGTGCCAGCTCCAGTGCCGACAGGCGTACCAGCACACCGGCGATGCTCGACTCCAGTTCGTCGAGGCGCTGCTGATCGCGTTTGAGTGCGCGGGTGAAGTTCTCGAACGGATTGCCGGGGTCGCTCTGGGCGTGCTCGACGGCTTGGAGGACGACGACCCGCCGCTTCAGCGCGATAGCCAGGGAAGCGAGTTCGAGGTGGGTGCGGAACATACCGCCATGGTCGTCGACGCCGGGGAACGACTTGGTCAACGTGCCGAGTTCGACGGCCTCGCCCTCGGGTAGCTTGTCGAGCGAGCTCTGCCATCGGGCAAGGCGGCCGTCGGCTTTGCCCAGCGCCGTGTTGATGGCATGCACCGCCGAGTCGAGTCCCAGCGAGAGACCGAGCTTGCCCTGGTCGAGCAGAATGGAAGTGGCTTTGTCGATGGCGTCGCGGCAGCCGTCGAGTTCGCTGCGCTCGTCGTCGAGCTTCTCCTCCTGAAGCTGCTCCAGCAGTTCCGTGATGTGTTCGATGGCCTGCTGGCGCTTGCGGTCGGCGTGCGCGCTCACCCCCACCGCCACGGCCATGAGCACAAGCGGCGCGGCGACGGTGAGCGCCGCACTGCCGCCGACCGCGACGCCGGCTGTTGCACCGGCTCCACCTGCTGCGCCCGCAGTGGCCGCTCCACCGACCGGCACGAACCTCGCGCCACCGGCAATTTTGCCCGCTGTGTCCACGAGCGGACCGCGGATGCCACCGGCCACGCCTTTCGCCGTCATCGGGCGAATGATGCCCTGCCCGAGCTGGGCGGCGACCTTCGCCGGGACCACCATGCGATACAGACTCTCGCCGGAAGCGGTCGCTCTGGCCGCCGTAAGGGAACTTCGCGTCGATTGCGTGATGAACTGGGACAGGTGCTGCGCCAGGGGACTCCCGGCGTCGAGCGGGATGCCACGGCCACGGTCGACCTTGTCGGGCAGCGGATGTGCCTCAAGTGTGACGATCGGCTCGTCGGCCAGGACGGCCAGCACTCCTCGCAGTTCAGCCAGGCGCTCAGCCGTCATCGACTCGCCCGCGGTCAACCCTGGCACCCGGACGTCACCGGTTGCCAGCGTCCACACCGGAACGATTCCCTTGCGGTCGTCACTCATCGTCTCCCCTTGATTTCCAACAACAGCCCATGGCTGACGTCCGACAAAAATCGGCATGAACCTCGTGTACCTACGGCCGTCAGGCCGCAGACGAATCGAGGCCGGAGGGCGCCCCGGTCGGCACATCCAGCCGGGGCGTACGCATCAGACGTCGTCCAGGCCCTCCTCGCGGCGGATCATCCGCCAGGCGGCCTTGCGGGCGCTGCGGTCCAGGCTGGACTTGAAGCCCTTGTCCGGGCCGAAGTACTGGCGGCCCATGCCCGCGATGGTGTCGATGTGGTCGGCCATCTTGTCCGCGAAGACGTTGTCGAAGACGAGCCCGAAGTTGTCCTCGTCGTTGACGACGGCCGCCGCCCGCACCTTCGGGTCGGCCTTGGCCTCCTCGAAGGGCCGGATGACGTCCTGCTCGGTGAACTCGGTGCCGAAGCGCTCGTTAAACTTGTCGATCAACTGCGAGAGCAGCGACTTCTCCGCTTCCTTCGCTCCGCCCGAGCCGTCGCCGAAGCCCTGCATCGTCGTCGGCCCCTCGGCGGTGAGGGAGACGTCGTACTCGCCGGTCTTCTCCACCCGCATATGGCTGAGGTCGACCTCGCCTATGTCCACGCCGCCGTCCGCCCGGCGCGGCAGTCGGTTGAGGAGGTAGCGGCCGTAGAGGTGCAGCCGCTCCAGCTCGGCATCCTGGTAGGGGACGATCTGCGCGAGGAAGCCGTACTTCCTGACGTAGTCGTTGAGGTCGGCGCGGAAGCCCTCCGCCGTCTCCTGGTCGTCCTCGTCCTCGCTCTCCAACAGGGGCGTGAAGCGGGCGACCGCAGGGGACAGCAGCCGGTACAACTCGGCATGCAGCTTCTCCCACTTGGACTGTGAGCCTGCAGCCTTCTCCTTGGCGGCGAAGTACGCGGCGGCGAACTCGTCCATCTCCTGCCCGGACAGGATCGCCGCCTGCATGACCCGGCTCTGCGCGGTGTAGAGCAGGTTGGGGTCGGAGGGGAGGGTGTGCGCCTCCTCGAAGTACGGGCGAAAGGACTCCTGTATGTCCTCGGCGTCGTTGACGAAGTCCAGGACCGCCAGGTCGGCTTGGGTCTTGCGCTCGGCGGTCCGGTTCAGCCGGGACAGCGTCTGAACGGCGGAGATGCCGGTCAGTGTCTTGTTGACGTACATCGTGGTGAGGAGCGGCTGGTCGAAGCCGGTCTGGTACTTCTCCGCCACGACAAGGATCTTGTACTCGCGCTGGCCCGGACCGCCGGCTCGGGCGGCCTTGTCGTCGGCACGCGTGTACGCGAACGCCTTCGGCAGCGCGCTCTCCGACAGCCCGCCGTTCTCCTTCGGCTCGGTGGTCTCCTCGCCGTCGACGGTGAGCGAGCCGGAGAAGGCGACGAGGACACCCAGGTCGGGGTACTTGGTGTCGTAGTCCCGGTCCTTGATGTAGCTCTTGATCGCGCGCGCCATCTGCACGGCGGACTGCCGCGAGGCCGTCACCACCATCGACTTGGCCCGCCCACCGAGGCGGCCCCGACTGTGCGAGACGAAGTGCTCCACGATCACCTGGGCGTGCTGGGCGACCGTCGAGTCGTGGGTCAGCGCGTACCGGGCGAGCAGGCCGTTCGCCTTCGACGGGTCGACCTCCCGCTCGTCGGGGTTCTGGTTCACCAGCTTCCAGTACGTGTTGTACGTGACGTAGTTGCGCAGGGGGTCGAGGATGAAGCCCTCCTCGATCGCCTGCCGCATGGAGTACGTGTGGAAGGGCCGGTAGGTCGCCTTGCCATCGATGTCCTGGAGCGTGCCGAAGAGTTCCAGGGTCTTGGCCTTCGGCGTGGCGGTGAACGCGAAGTAGGAGAGGTTCGCGGCGCGGGAACGCTGCTCGGCCCTCTTCTTGAGTTGCTCGTCGAGGGTTGCTGCTGCCGGGGCCTTGACCGTGGTCGCGCCCGCGTCGTCCGAGTCGGAGTCCAGGCCGAGGTCGCGCAGGGCGGCCCGTACGGCGGTGGCGGCGTCACCGGACTGGGAGGAGTGGGCCTCGTCCACGACGATCGCAAAGCTGCTGCCCCGGATCTCGGTGGGGTTGCGCTCGATGTACGAGATCAGCGCAGGGAACGAGTGCAGGGTGACGGTGACGATCTTCCCGGTGTCGCGGGAGAGAGCCTTGGCGAGCTGCTCGCCCTTCGCCCCGTGCTTCTCGTCGATCTTCACGACGAGGCCTGCGGTCTGCTCGAAGTTGCCGACCGTTTCCCGGAGTTGGGCGTCCAGGTTGCGGCGGTCGGTGATGACGATGACCTTGTCGAAGACCGGCCCGCCCGGCTTGAGGCCCTTGGCGAGGGCCTCGGGGTCGAGTTCGCGCGGGTCGGTCGGGGTGTGCAGGTCGCTGAGGCGGTGCGCGAGCCAGCCGATGGTGTTCGACTTGCCCGAGCCGGCCGAGGCCATGACCAGGTAGTCGTGTCCCGCGCCATGGGTGGCGGCGTGCGCGGTGAGCTTCTTGACCGCGTCCCACTGCTGGAAACGGGGGAAGACCATCGTCTTGGTGCTGCCACCGCCGGGCGTCTTGGTCTTCTGCAGGTGCACGAACCTCTGGAGCAGGTCCAGCCAGTTGTCCGGCTGCCAGACCTGCTCCCAAAGGTACGAGGTCGCGTACGTGCCGTAGGCGGTCGGGGCCGGGTTGCCTGCGCCGCCCGGCTGGCCGGGGCCGTCGGAGCCGGTGTTGAACGGGAGGAAGCGGGTGTTCTTGCCCTTGAGCTGGGTGGCGACGAAGACCAGGTCCGGGTCGACGGCGAAGTTCGCGACGACCCGGCGCGTGAAGATCAGCTCGGTGGGGTCGCGGTCGGTGCGGTACTGCTCCTTGGCCTGCTCCACCCCCTGCTTGGTGAGCGGGTTCTTCAACTCGGCCGTGGCGACGGGAATTCCGTTGAGGAAGAGGGCGAGGTCGAGCCGGTTGCCATAGTCGGCCTGCTTGGTCGCGTACTCGAGTTCGCGGACGACGGTGAGACGGTTGGCTCGGTAGCCGTCCAGCACGGAGTCGTGGGCGACGAGGTTCGGCTTGAAGTACGCGACGCGGAGGAGGACGCCTCGGTCCTTGACGCCGTTGCGGAGGACATCGAGGAGCCCGTTGGTGGCGATGGCCTGGTCCAGGCGAGTGGCGAACCCGCGCTGCGCCTCGTTCGGGTCGCCGCCGTAGACGGTGAGCAGCTCGCTCCACTCGTCGGGCTGGGTCGCCCCGATGAAGGTAAACAACTCGTTGGTGTCCAGGCCGAGATCGGCTTGGTAGTCCTGCGGGCGCGCCTCGCGCCAGCCGCGCTCGACCATGGCGGCGACGATGGCTTCACCGAAGGCGGACTCCGTGTGGATGGGGCTCATGGCTACGCGGTCACTCCGTCCGTTACGTTGCGTCCGCTGGCGGTGGATACGTCGAACTGGCCGGTTACGGCGGCGGTGATCAGGGCTTGGCGGTGCTCACTCAATAGCGAGCCCTTACGCTTCACTCGATCAACGACTTGGTCAATCTCTTGGCGGCGTGCTGAAATGCGGTCGACACGGTCTTCCTGCTCGTGGAGAGACACATCAGGTACCCGAAGTTCCCGAATCACTCCAAGAGGGAGCCCCGGTTGAGCGGCCGCGGTGACCGAGATCCGCATCTGATCTTGCAGCCCGGTAGAACGCAAGACAAAAGCAAGCCATTCACTGGAATAATCGGGAAGCGGACGAAGAAGTGCCACATTCCGATCCAGCACGGATCGCGGGAATCCTGTTGGCGCTATAGCACACGCGCCGATTGTACCCTTGACTGAAAGGAGGACATCGCCAGCCATCATTCGAAGGGACTTCTCCAGAAGTTTGGCATCGTCTTCGCTTACGTGAGTATCCAGATCCGTTAGTCGAAGCTCACCGCTGGACACGTTGCGTGCTGTAAGCAGCGGGACGCCCAAGTCGACCCGAGGAGGTGGCTGGTGCGTACCGTCACGCAAAACTGAGAGCTTCCAGAAGAGCTTGGTCAACGATCTGGACGACGCGTCGACCTCGTGATCAATGACCGCCTGGCGACGCTCGCTGAGCAGCCCAAGAAGCTTCTGGCCGTCCTTGTCCAAACGGTCGATGCGGGCGGTTTCGGCGTCGAGGAAGTCGGCGATGCGGCGCTGCTCCTCCGTCGATGGCAGCCACATTCCAATCTCGCCCAGCTCTTCTGCGTTCAGGTGAGGTTGGGCTGCCCTGGTACTTGCCAACTTGATTTGATCGAGAGCGACTGTACTCAGCAGCGCGTAGGCTGCAAAGCGTGAGTCCACCGTATGTGGCGTCACGCGCAGGTCGTAGCCTGGAGCGCTGCCAACCCACTCACTGGTGATACGCGCCGAATCGCCGGTGTACGCCCCGCTTCGGACGACCAGGATTTCTCCCTCGTGCAGCAGAGGGGCTCGATCCAAAGGCAGGTCCTGAAGATTAGCGCGCAGCAGGTTTTCGGCGCTGATCTTTCCTCGGAACACGTTGGTTGCCCGAATGATCGGGATGCCCTCCTCCGAGAGTGGGGGCGGCTGGCCCAATCCGTAACGGATTCGAGCCACCCTCTTGAGTGGAACGAACCCGGTCACTCGGTCACCTCACCAAGCAGCGCCTGAATCTCCGCCTCCAGAGACTTCAGCTCTGCATCGATCTCCGCCAACGGCCTCGGCGGCTTGTAAACATAAAAGTGCCGCGTGAACGGAATCTCGTAGCCGACCTTCGTCTTCGTATGGTCGATCCACGCGTCCGGGACGTGCGGCAGCACTTCGCGCTTCAGGTACTCCTCGACGTCCTCACCCAGCGGCACGTTCTCGTAGTCCCGCAGGTCCGAATCCGGCTCCGCCGCACCCTTGACCCTCTGGACCTCGCCCTCCGGATCCCGGACCCCGATCGCCTCCCGTACCGCCTTCGCGAACGGCGCTCCCGAGGGCCATGTCAGCCCGGCCGCGACCACCGCGTCCTTGAGCGCGATGAAAGCGTCGGACTTGGTCGCCCAGGACGAGCCGAGCAGCGTGCGCACCGCCGCGACGAACTCCTCACTCCGCTCCAGCCTCGCCACCGGCTTGGCCTCCGCCAGTGCCGCCAGCGTCTCCTCCGTCACCTCGAAGCGGAGCTTCAACGGCCGCTCCACTGTGATGCGCTGGTAGCCGAAGTCCTCGTTCGCGAAGACCTTGACCTTGCCGTGCAGCGGGTGTTCGGGGTCCTTGGCGACCTGGACGGCCTCCGCGTACAGCCGGGTGATGTCCCCGATGTGGTCGGGGCGGCCGTTCGTCCCGTCACCCAGTTCCTTGCGCTTGTCGCCGAGTGACTTGCGCATCTTCTGCCACTGGTCGCGCGCGTCGAGCAGGACGACCTTGCCCTTGTGGTCCTTGTCCTTACGGTTCGTCAGGATCCAGAAGTACGTCGAGATGCCGGTGTTGTAGAAGAGCTGGTCCGGGAGGGCGACGATCGCCTCCAGCCAGTCGTTCTCCAGGATCCAGCGGCGGATGTTGGACTCGCCGGACTCGGCCGCGCCCGTGAACAGCGGGGAGCCGTTGAAGACGATGGCGATGCGGGAGCCGCCCCCGCCGTTCACGTCCACCGGCTTCATCTTCGAGATCATGTGCTGGAGGAAGAGGAGCGAGCCGTCGTTGATGCGCGGCAGGCCCGCGCCGAAGCGGCCGGCGTCGCCGAGCGACTTGTGCTCGTACTCGACCTCCTCCTTGACCTTCTTCCACTCCACGCCGAACGGCGGGTTGGCAAGGAGGTAGTCGAACTTGCGGCGGGCGTGGCCGTCGTCGGAGAAGGAGTTGCCGAAGCGGATGTTCTCCGGGTCCTGGCCCTTGATCATGAGGTCGGACCGGCAGATCGCCCAGGACTCGGGGTTGAGCTCCTGCCCGTACACCTCGACCGTCGCGTCCGGGTTGAGGGCCTTGATGCGGTCGTCGGCGGCGCTGAGCATGCCGCCCGTGCCGCACGCGGGGTCCATGACCGTGCGGACGACACCCGGCACGGTGAGGGCGTCCGCGTCGGGCGCCACCAGCAGGTTGACCATCAGCTTGATGACCTCGCGCGGGGTGAAGTGCTCACCCGCGGTCTCGTTCGACTGCTCGGCGAAGCGGCGGATCAACTCCTCGAAGATGTAACCCATGTTGTGGTTGGGCACGACGTCGGGGTGCAGGTCCAGGTCGGTGAACCTGCCGATGACCTGGTAGAGCAGGTTCGCGCTGTCGAGCTTCCTGACCTGCTGGTTGAACTCGTACTTGTCGAGGACCTCACGGGCGTTCTCGGAGAAGGCGCCGACGTAGATCTGCAGGTTCTTCGCCGCGTTCTGCGGGTCGGCCCCGATCTTCCGCAGCGTGAGGTCGCTCTTGTTGTAGAAGGAGTTGCCGGAAGCCTTGCGCAGGAAGTGGTCGGTGTCGATGTCCTGGCCCGCGAACCTGGCGACGGTCTCGACGACCTTCTCGCGCGTCGGCTCCAGGACGCACTCCAGGCGGCGCAGCACGGTGAACGGCAGGATGACCTTGCCGTAGTCGGACTGCTTGTAGTCGCCGCGCAGGAGATCGGCGACGGACCAGGCGTGGTTCGCCAACTCCGTGTGCTTACTGCTGTTCAAGAGGTCCCGGCTTCCTTCCGAAGAGCGCCGTCCGGGCGGGGGACGGCAGGTATCCAGTGTGGTCGTGTGCGGTGGGACGCGTGGGGCGTTTCAGGCAGAACGGCTGTCCGGGGTGCCCGACGTATCCAGGCTGCCCAGGGTGTCCGGTGGCAGGAGTACGCCGGCGGTGAGGCCGGTGGTGAGGGTGGCCGCAGTATCGGCGGCGAGGTCAGCGGTTCGACGGACGGCGGCGCGCAGCTCGTACACGCGTCGGAAGGCCTCCCCGTAGCGCCGCTGTTCCTCCAAGGGCAGCAGCGGGACGCGCAGGCGGCCCGGTGTGACGTGCACGAGGCTGCTGCCGGTGGAGGCCGAGGCGATGTTGTCCTCGGCGCCGAGGAACCCGGCCAGGAACCACGGGTCGAGGCGGGCCGGGTCGGGGCGCAGGAGGTGGATGTGCTGGCCGAGCAGGGCTCCGGCGTCCCGGTCGTCCGCGACCCGGGTCATCGCGGATCCGTCGCCGCCCCCCGCGAGGGCGCGTACGAGCACGTCCCCGGCGGCGAGGGGTTGCGCCGCGTCGGCGTGGAGGTCGACAGCCCGGCCGGACGGAGGGTTTCCGGCAGAGATGTCCCGGGCGGTGAGGACCGGCCGGTCCACGGTGGGGGCGGCGGGGCCCTTGGAGCCTCGGGTGCCGGGTGTCGCCGCCCGCAGCACGGTCAGGGCCCCGCCCCGCGCCAGGTCGGAGACAGTCGCCGTACGCCACTCGCGGGCCGTGGCCCCGGACGACTGCCCCCCGCCGAACACGGAGGCGGCTGCCAAGGCGGCGACCTGCTCTGCCAGTTGCTCGTGCAGTTCGTGGACGCGCCGAGTCAGGGCGCCCGGGTCGATGTCGCCCGCGGTCGCCCGGACATGGCGGGCCGGGGTGACGTCGACGACGTCGTCGAGGAGGTCGACGATCGGCACCGCGCGGGCGACGCCGGGCTCGTCGGCATAGGTGTCGGGGGCGGTGGTGAACGCGGCCCACTGGCCGAGAACCCGGTCGGTCAGCCCCGCCCACTCGAAGGAGGAGGCAGAGGCGGGAGCAGAGGAGGAGGCGGAAGCCGGGGAACCTGCTCGGCGGGGGCGTGAGCCGCCACTGGTACCGGCGCCGGCCGTGTCGGTGGCGGACGGCGTGCCCGTGGCGCCGTCCCGCTGCTCGCCCTCCCCGTCGACGAACAGCACCGTCGTACGGTCCGTGCCGCCCGGCTCGGGGCGTTGGAACACCCAGATCTGCAGGCCGATGTGGAGTGGATACGCGGCACGCGCCGGAAGGGAGACGACGGCGCGCAGGGCCCCGCCGCGGACGAGTTCCGCGCGGACGCGGCGGCCGGAGGAGCGGAAGGCCAGCGCGGGAGGCAGCAGCATGACGGCGTGGCCGCCCGGCTCCAGGTGTGCGAGGGCGTGCTGCACCCAGGCCAGTTCGGATTCGAGGCGAGGCGGGAGTCCGTACGCCCATCTCGGGTCGTAGGCCAGCTCGTCGTGACCCCAGTCGCGGTCGGCGAACGGCGGGTTGCACAGGACGGCGTCCACGGTGAGGTCGGGGAAGGCGTCGGCGCGCAGGCTGTCGCCGACGCGGATCGCCGTCTCGGCCTCGGGTGCGGCGATCAGCAGCCGGACCGCGGTGCGCCGGCCCTGGACGGGGAGCGAGTCCTGCCCGAACAGCTCCCGCGCGCCCTGGCGTGCGGCGGCGGCCAGGAGCGTGCCGCTGCCGCAGGCGGGGTCGAGGACGCGGGACACGTCGGCGGGCAGGAGCCGTGCCATGAGCCGGGCCAGGCCCTCCGGGGTCTGGTAGACACCGCTGGCGGCGCCCTCGTCCAGTTCGCGTTCGGCGAGGACGTCGAGGGCGGCCTGGGCCCCCGCCTCACGGACGCAGCCCAGCAGCGCGCGGACCGCGCCCGCGTCGTCCGGGCCGTAGTGGACCGGCTCGGCTTCGGGCACGGTGGCCGGGAGCTCGCCCGCGGCCTTCTCCGCTCGGGCGAGCAGCTGGTCGTCGGGCACGGCGGCGAGTTCGGCCAGCTCCTCCCGCGTGCGGCGGGACGCGGCAGCCACCAGCGGGAAGAGTCGCGCGGCCACCCCCGAGCCGGGTCCCAGCAGCCGTAGCGCCGTCCGCAGTTCCTCGGTCGGGGAGGCGGCGGAGGTGTGACCGCGGCCACGCAGCCATGCCTGGACGGCCGCCAGGTCGTAGAGCGGGCTGGCTTCCGTGCCTGCGCTGGGCGCGGGGAAATCGTCGTGGCGGCGGCGCCAGTTGCTGACGGTGGCGCGTGTGACCCCTGCGATGCGGGAGATCTCGGCGGCTGTCACGTGTGCGGAGGGCGCCGGTCGGGCTGGTGGCTGCTGGGGCATGGCGTGGAGTTCCGCACCTCTCGGGCCAGTCGGACAGGGACGGTTAACACGTTACAACAGCCGTCAAGTTCGTCAAGCTGTTTGACAGTGCTTTCATAGACATGCTTATCTGGTCACGCTTCCGATGGGAAGCATGCGCCGTGACTCCGCAACCGCACCGTGAAGCGTCCTGGCGCCGTACCGCGCCACGCATCCGATCTCTCCCGGTCCCTTTTCTCCGCGACGCCATACCTCGGGGCCGTCCACTCCGCGTCCATTCCGCACCGCAGTCGCCACCCACCGCACACACGGGAGGAACCCGCATGACCATGACGGAACAGCCCCGGCAGAACGCACACCACCCCACCGACCCCGCCCGTCCGGCCCCGTCCGACCAGCCCGTGCCCGTGGCCGGTCTGGTGGGGGCCCGCCTGGCGGAGGATGCGCTCAGCGAGCCCGTGAAGGTGCTCTTGAAGGAGGCCCTGGGCGACGGCGAGCCCCGGGGGACCTCCCCTGTCGGCCGGATCTACCTCGACTCCGTCGCCGTCGCCCGGTTCCGTGGCATCGGACCGCGCGCCTGGCTGAAGCTCAGCCCCAGACCCGGTGTGAACCTGGTCGTGGGTCGCAACGGCTCCGGCAAGTCCAGCATCGCCGAGGGCATCGAGACAGCCTTCACCGGCGTGAACATGCGCTGGCAGGGGCAGCACGCGATGCGCAGCAGCAACTGGCGCAACCTCCACGACACCGACGGCAGGCCGGAGATCGAGGTCAAGCTCGCCATCGAGGGTGACACCGGCCGCAGCACCCTCACCCGCACTTGGGAGGGCGACGACTTCGACGCCTCCCAGGCCGAGCTCAGGCGCCCCGGGCACGGCCGCGCCCCCCTCGACCAGGCGGACTGGAAGCAGGCCCTGCGGGATTTCCGGCCCTTCCTGTCGTACGTCGACCTCGACCGCATGATCAGTGGCAAGCCCTCCGAGATGTACGACGCCATCGCCACCATCCTGGGCCTCGGGCAGCTCAGCGCCGCCGACGGCCGGCTCCGCCAGGAGGCCAAGACGCTCGAAGACGCGGACAAGGCGGCGAAGGCGGAGCTGCCGGGCCTCAAGGAGGCGCTGTACGGGTTGGAGGACGACGAGCGCGCGGTGCAGGCACTCGTCGCCGTCGACACGGCGGGAACGCCCGACTTCGCGACCGTCGAAGCCCTGGTCGCCGGTCTGCCCACCGACACGGACGATGGCCTGCTTGCCGGACTGCGCGCCGAGGCAGAGGTGCAGGGACCCGAGATGGCGCAGGTCCACGCGGCCCTGGACCGTCTGCGCAATGCCCTCGCCGATATCGAGGACCTGCGCGGCACCGGCACCGAGGACGCCCTGCGGCGTGCGGAACTCCTCGATCGGGCTGTGGCGCACCACGACCGTCACCCCGACGCGGCCGCCTGCCCCGTGTGCGGGACCGACGGGATACTGGACGCGGCATGGGCCGCGGACGCCATCGCCCAGATCGCCGCACTGCGGCAGGAGGCGGAGGCAGCAGCGGGCGCGCGCAGCGAACTCCGGTCGGCCGCGCGGGCCGTGCAGGACCTCGTCCACACGCCTCGACAGATCCCCACCGCCCTGGCCGACCCGTGGCGCGCCTGGACCGCCTGCCGGACGATCAGTGATCCCGGCGAGCTCGCCCAGCGCGCCCACGAGGCCGCCGCGCCCCTGGCCGATGCCTGCGCCGCGGTCAAGGAGAACGCCGTCAGGGAACTGGAGAAGCGGGACGAACGCTGGCGCGGGCTCGTCACCCGCCTGGCGGGCTGGGCGGAGAGGGCCCGTGCCGTGGAGGCGAACAAGCCCCGGCTGCGGGACATCAGGAAGGCGAGCACCTGGATCAAGGCGCTGGCCGCCGAGTTGCGGGAACAGCGGATGGAAGGCTTCTCCGA
Source organism: Streptomyces bottropensis ATCC 25435 (assembly GCF_000383595.1). Taxonomy (NCBI): domain Bacteria; kingdom Bacillati; phylum Actinomycetota; class Actinomycetes; order Kitasatosporales; family Streptomycetaceae; genus Streptomyces; species Streptomyces bottropensis. The sequence goes on from NZ_KB911581.1 coordinate 8,200,352, forward strand.
CCAGTCGCAGCGCATCTGGGAGCGGCTCCGCCAGGAGAGCAACATCGATCTCAGGCCCGTGAGCCTGAAGGGCAGCGAGAAGGCCACTGTCCGCAAGCTCGTCATGGATGTCACCGTCGACGGCCATGAGGCCTCGGCTCTCGGCGTCATGAGCCAGGGCGAGCAGCACTCCCTCGCGCTGTCCCTGTTCCTGCCCCGGGCCGCCACCGCCGACAGCCCGTTCGGCTTCATCGTCATCGACGACCCCGTGCAGTCCATGGACCCTGCCAAGGTCAACGGACTCGCCCAGGTCCTGCACGAGCTCGGCGAACACCGGCAGGTCGTCGTCTTCACCCACGACACCCGGCTCCAGCGGGCGTTCACCAGTCAGGGTCTGCCCGTGACGGTGTTCGAGGTCGAGCGGGCCAAGTCGTCCAAGGTGAAGGTGAAGCCGGTGACAGACCCGGTACGGCAGGCACTCGACGACGCGCGGGCCCTCGCCAGTACCAGTGACCTGCCGTCGGCGGCACGGACCCACGTGCTGCCCAGCCTGTGCCGTATCGCCCTGGAGAACGCCTTCCTCGAAGCCGCCTGGATCCGGCATCACCGCTCCGGCGCGCCCGAGGACGAGCTGCAGGCCGCCGTCGGCAGCGCCGACAAGCTCATGAAGGTCGCGGCACTGGCCCTGTTCGGCGACGCCGGCCGGACCGGCGACGTCTACCGCGAACTGCGCGCCCTTTGCGGACCGCGTGCGGTGGACCTCCTCAAGGAGTGCCAGAACGGCTCCCACGCCACGGGAGCGCAGATCACCGACCCCCACCGCTTCGTGGACGACATCGAGACCATGGCGCAGAAGGTGCGCAAGCCGGGGGTGACCGCGTGATGAACACTCCCACCACCTCGGTCGAGGAGCTCCTGCTGACGGCAGATCAGCTGCTTGCCGCCCGTACGGGCGCCACGGCCGCCGGCCGGCACCGCGGAGCCTCCCTTGCTCTGCGGACCGCCCTGGAGCTCTCCATCGACCGCGTGCTCGACGCCGCGGTGCCAGGGCTCGCCGACACCACGATGCGGGCCAAGATGCTGTGCCTCCACTGCTACACCGCGGCGGAGACCGCTCGCCGCACCAACGCCGTCTGGTCGCACCTCTGCCTGGGATGCCACTACCACCAGTACGAGATCGGCCCCACGCACGACCAGGTTCGCGCCTGGCGGGCGGAGGTCGGCGAGCTGGTCGGGACGTTGACCATCTGACTGGTTGTTACCAGCAGGTCTCTGATAGTTATTTCGACGGGCCGGGCGTATGCCCGTCGCAGCGCCCTCCGGGGCGCTGCAAGGGGAGGGGTATGTACATCGACACCACCACGCGCGACAAGATCATCGCCGTCGAGCAGAAGGCGGTGGACCGCGCCTACGACTGCTATGCCGCGCGGCTGGCCGAAATGACCGGGGGCTCGGTCGCCATGGCCTCTGCCAGCGGCAAGGACAGCGTCGCCAACCGGATCGTGGCCGAGGAGCGTGCCGCGGCATACGACGGGCTCGGCAGCGAGTCGCTGGTCATCAGCCGCGTCGACGCGCCTGACGAGGACGAGCCGGGTAGGGGGCCCAAGACCTGGTACGTCGGCCGGCGTGCCGTTTCCGACGTCCGTACCCGCGACACCGTCGTCGTACTGTGGACCAGCCGGCTGGCCAGGAAGTGGTTCGAGGCGCTGCCCGACGCCCCGGGCGAGGTGCTCCTGCGGCGGCAACTGCGCTGTGTACAGCGTGTCGTCGAGGACTACTTCGACGAGATCACTGCCGCCGCCCCCGTCCCGCAGCCACGGCCGGCGGCAGAGGACGCCCAGCGGGAGGCCCGGCCCACGGAGCCGGCCGCCGTCACGCAGAAGGGGGAAGCACCAAGTCCGCCCGTCCCGACCCCCTCCGACATCGCCCGCATCCAGCGCCAGAAGCCGCTGCAGCCCGACGACTTCCTCCTGCGTGAACTCCAGCGCTCGCGCAGCGGCAGCATGCGGGACATCGTCGAGACCATCCGCCGCGACCAGATGGATCTGGTCACCGGTTCACCCTCCGACATCCTCGTCGTGCAGGGCGGTCCGGGCACCGGCAAGTCCGCGGTCGGCCTGCACCGCGTGACGTGGCTGGTCAACAACAACCACTTCACGGCCCAGGACATTCTCGTCGTCGGCCCTCACCAGCGGTTCCTCGACTACGTCGGTCAGGTCCTGCCCACCCTCGGCACCCGCGACGTCAACGCCGTACAGCTGACCCGCCTGTGGGACGGCGAGATCCTCGGCGCCGACACCCCGCAGGCGCGGCTGGTGAAGTCCGACGAGCGCATGGCGGCCGTCCTGAGGCGGCGGGTCGAGAACGAGTGCCGCCCCGAGGCCCTCGACACACTCACCAGCGCCGCCTCCTACGAGGGCGACGAAGCGGCGTTCGCCGTCACCGCAGGAAGCACGACCCTGCGCATCCCGCGTTCCGAGCTCCTCGCCCTCCTCGACGAGGCCCGCGGTGGCGACGGTGCCTACCGTGATCGGCGCGACCGCTTCCGCAGCCTGCTCGTCGACCGCCTTCTGCGGGAACTCATGGCCGTCGCCCCGCGCCGCCGCAGCGACGACACCATCCGCCGCGACCTGGAACGCAATCGCCGAGTCGAACGCCTCATCGAACGCGTCTGGCCGTCACCGGGCGCCAGGGAAGCGCTCCGGGGCCTCTACGACTCACCGGAACTGCTGCGCACATGCGCCGACGGCATCCTCGCCGACGAGGAGCAGGCCGCCCTGCACCGCCCCCGGGCGGCCACCGCCGCCGACGACCCCTGGACCCTCGACGACCGCGTCTGCCTGGAAGAACTCCGGTACCTCATCACCGGGGAAACCCCACGGCGCTACGGACACATCGTCGTCGACGAGGCGCAGGACCTCACCCCCATGCAGGCCCGCTCGCTGCGCCGCCGTTGCGCGGTGAACGGCTCCATGACGATCCTCGGCGACCTCGCCCAGGCCACCGGGCCCCACACGTACGCGGACTGGGACCGCCTCGGCGCCCTCCTCTCCGACCACGGCGACTGGCACGTCGCCCAGCTGAACACGAGCTACCGCGTGCCCGCCGAGATCATGGAGTTCGTCGCACCCCTGGCCCGTGCGGTCGCACCGGCACTGCCCTACCCGCAGGCCGTTCGAGAAGCCGGCGAGGACGCCGTACGAACCGTGCCGACCGAGCCGTGGAAGCTGCTCGGCGACACCGTCGCCCAGGCCATCCGCCTGGTGGGCACGAGCGACGGGCACACCCTGCGCTCGGTGGCCGTCATCGTCCCCGACGACTCGGGCTGGCTAGACGAGATCAGCCGCCACCTGGATCAGAGTGCCGACATCACCGGCCAGAGCCGCGAGGCGGTGTCCGTACTGGCCGCCGCCCAGGCCAAGGGCATGGAGTACGACCATGTCCTCGTCGTCGAACCCACCACCATCGCCGATCGCGGCCCGGCGGGCCTGCGCCAGCTCTACATCGCCCTCACCCGCAGCACGCAAAGCCTGACCGTGCTGCACACCGCCCCGCTCCCGGAGAGCCTCACGAACACCGACGACACCGGCGAACCGCCACCCGCCGAAGCCGAAGCCGGCTCAACACCGGGTGAGGTCCCCGAGATCGGGGCCGACATCCGGGTCCGGGTCACCGGCCCTGGGCCCGGCGGCCGATACAAGGTCAAGGCCCTGTCTCCCGCCATCGACCGCACGCTGGTCCTGACCGTCCGGCACGGCTCGGTCTCCCCGCGTCCGGGCGAGGTCCTGGACTGCTGGGTGTTCGCCAACGAGACGAACCAGAGCGTGCTCACAGCCGACCAGCGGGGCCGCCAGCCCATCTCCCCCAGGATGGCGGAACGCTACGTGGCGGCGCTCGGCGTTCTCGACGAACTGACCGACAGTGGCGGCGGCACTGTTCCGGAGGATGCCCGCAACCGCCTCTCCGAGCTACAGGGCATGGCCAACCGTGTCCTCCGCCGCGACCAGGCGGACTGGGTGGACGTACGGCGCGTGCTCGGTTCCCCGGACCGGGACCGGCTGAGCGTGCTGCGCGACCTCGCGGCAAGCACGAACCGCGCGCTCAAGGACGGGGCACCGGACGTGAGTCGGCTCCGGGAGAGCCTTGCGAGTTCGGGCTGGGCACAGTCCCTGGCCGAAGCACGGGAAACGCTCAAGGCGCGCCTTGCCGTTGCGGCCGAACCGGACTTCGAGTACACCCCCGCCACCGCTGCGCATCAACCCGAGCAGAAGGAAACCGAACCCGTGACCGCCGTCGACGATGTTCCCGCCACACAGACAGCGACAACGAAGGAGGGTTTCCTCCGCGCGCTGGAGACGTCGGCGGCTGCCGACCGTACATGCAGGAAGCACGAGGCTGTGCGCCACGCGCTGAAGTCGGCCCTGTTGTGGTCGGACCTGCAGCCGGCCGACTCCTCGGTCGTCGACGTCAGCTGCGCCACCAGCGAGGGCCTGTTCGTCTACGAGGTCCTGGGAGCCGGCCGCTCCACGTACGAGGACCTTCGCTCCGGAGCGACCCGCCTCCTCGAGATCAACCACACGCTGCCCGACCCGGCCGCCGGCCTCTACCTGGTCCTGTGCGAACCGCCTGTAGAAGAGTGGTCGGCCGACACCGTCCACGACGTATTTGGCGTCCACGTCCTGTGGCGCACCCCGGACAGCTGGGGTGGCCTCGCCACGGCGACCGCACTGGGCCTCGGCCGGCAATAACGCCGTCCGCCATGCGCCCGCGAATCGCCAGTGGGGCCCGGGCGCGTGGGCCCGGGTGAGTGTCATCCAGCGCGGCACCAACGCCGCAGCCGACCCATGTCTCGCACGGGCGAACGGCAGCCTTTTCACGGCACCAGAACCCATGTACTGCCGGGTGGCCGACTTCACCCCGAACAGATCACGGCCGCCACCGCCCGAAGAACCGCTCCGCATTGGGGAGTTGGCACGGCCCGCTGAGCGCCCGACACCACTACCGACCCCGTACAGCCCAAAGACCCGAAACTCAACGGCTCACCGGCCCGTACCGGCGGAAACGAAGAACCCCGATCCGTTTCGGGATCGGGGTTCTGACGTCGTTACCTGGGTGGACCTGTGGGGATTTGAACCCCAGACCCCCTCGATGCGAACGAGGTGCGCTACCAGACTGCGCCACAGGCCCTTGCAACGAGTGAAACTCTAGCATCCCGATCGCAGTGCTCGGAAATCCGTATCCGAGAGGCCGCCGGGCGGCCTGCGGCCGGCTCCTGGCTGGTCAGCGGAGTGGGAGATCCGGGGCCGCGTGATCACTCGTTGGCCGCTCGGGGGCGGTCGCCGTCCTCGTACTGGTCGAAGAGCGGCGTGCGCCCCCGCTCGCGGGAGCGGCGCGCGGACGCGGCCCGGCGGGCGTCGGAGCGGCCACCGTCGGGGGCGTCACCCGCCTCGCCCGCGCCGGCGTCCTGCGCCCCCTCCCCGCCGTCACGCTCCCCCTCCGGCTCACGCCCGGGGGCGGGCGCGGAGTGGGACGGGGCGCCCGAGGAGCCGTGCGGGTCGGCCGCGCTGGAGCGCGCGGAGCTCCACGCGTCCGGGGCACCGAGGTCGACGCCGGAGGTGGCCCGGGGTGCGACCGGCGCGGTGACGTACGTCGGGAGCGGCACGGGGACGGGGTCCCAGCTGTCGCCCTGGCCGGGCCGCCGCTGGCGCTCGCGCTGCTGGTCGACCCATTCGGCGTGGTCGGTCTGCTCGACGAGTGCGCGGCGGTCGGCCGCGAGGGCGGTCAGCTCGGCCCTGCTCTCCTCGTTCTCGGGTCCGTCCTCCGGCTCGTCGGTGTCCACCGGGTCCGGTGCGGGGCGCCGCCGCTGGGGCTGCCGCTCCCGCAGTCGCTGCGCCGCCACCTCGGCCTGGCGCCGGTCCATCGTGTACGCGAACCGCTTCAGCTCATGGCGGCGCAGGTGCGCGATGTACGTGCTCAGCAGCACCGCCGGTACGGCCGGCGCCCACAGGAAGGCGAGTCCGCCGACCGCCGCGACGATCGCGCCGAGCGAGAAGGCGAGGAAGAGCAGCACCGTCGTACGCCGTCGGCGCGCGAGCACCTTCGAGCGCTGGGCCCGCGCCTTGGCCTCCGCCGAGTTGGCCCGGCGCGCGGCCGCCGTCTGCTGGTCCGCATACTGCTTGTCCGGCCGCTGCTGGTCCGCACGCTGCTGGTCCGCACGCTTCGCGCGCGCGGGAGCCGGCGGGTGAGGCGCCCCCTGCTTGGCCTGCGGCGCCCCGCCCTGCTGGGGCAACGGCTTCGACTGTGCCGGAGCGGGCGCCTGCGCCGCCGGTTTCCCCGGCTGCTGGGGCTGCTGTCCCTGCTGCGCCGACTCACCTCGCTCCGCCGGCAATCGGGCCTTCGTGTGCTCCCGGTGCGGGGGCATGGCGAAGGCCCGGACGTCCACCGAGTCGGTGACGCCGTCCGGTTCGGCGCTGGGCTCCCCCTCTTCGGTGGAGCGCGCCCGCAGGTCCTTGGCGTATCGGCGCTCCATCCCCGCCCGGCCGGAAAGCAGCCGGATGGCGGTGCTGAAGCGTTCCGTCGGACGGGCTTCGTTCAGCTCGTCCTGCCTACGGAGCCACATCGGCACCAAGTAGGCGGCCCAGGCCCCGACGATGACTGCGTAGATGAGGCCGCTGCTGCTCACGACTCACACGGTAGAGGGGTTTGCGTGAGGCCATCCGCCAATTGAGCCGGTGTGTCGCACGATCCGGCTGATATTTCGAGCTTTTTTTGTGACCGATCCGATCAGCGGGCCACCGAGAGCACGAAATTAACGTGCTGAGAACGTCCCGAGAACGTCCCGACTCGTTCAAGCCGATCGTCGACCGATCGCCGCCGGGGCATTTTCTTCGAACACTTATTTCATTTATTGAGGAGCTCCGGGCTTACCGGCGTCGGAAGCGGCGTTCCGCGCGTTCCGCGTCCGTTCCCGCTGCCAGCGGCCGAGCAGCCCCTCGGGGACCTCCTCCGCGGTGAGCGCGAAGACGAGATGGTCGCGCCAGGCTCCGTCGATGTGAAGATATCGTGGACGAAGACCTTCCTCCCGGAATCCGAGTTTCTCCACCACCCGTCGGCTCGGCCGATTCTCGGGCCGAATGCAGACCTCGACGCGGTGCAGTCCGACGGTCCGGAAGCAGTGGTCCACGACGAGCGCGACGGCCGTCGGCATCACCCCGCGACCGGCCACCGACTCGTCGACCCAGTAGCCGACATGGCCGGAGCACATGGAGCCCCAGGTGATCCCGGCGACCGTCAACTGCCCGACCAGCCGCCCCTGGTACTCGATCACGAACGGCAGCATCCGGCCCGCGTTGGCCTCCGCCCGCAGATGGCGGACCATCTGACGGTACGTCGGCCGGTGCGCGACGGGCCCGCTGGGCGTGGGCGGCGGGATGGTCGCCTCCCAGGGCCGCAGCCAGTCCCGGTTGCGCCGGTTCACCTCGCGCCAGGCCCGCTGGTCACGCATCTTTATGGGCCGGAGAACGACCTCGCCGTCCACCAGCGCCACGGGCCAGGATGGGGTGTTCAGCTCGCACCCCCGTGGCCGGTTCTCGGGTGGTCCCCGCCGCGGAGCTGGTCGACGGCGTGGGTGAGCAGGGGTTCCAGCACGGCCAGGCCGTCCCGGACGCCGCCGGTCGAGCCGGGCAGGTTGACGATCAGGGTCCGGCCCGCGACTCCCGCGAGGCCCCGGGAGAGCGCCGCCGTCGGCACCTTGTCCCGGCCGTACGCCCTGATGGCCTCGGGGATGCCCGGCACCTCGTGGTCGAGGACCGCGCGGGTGGCCTCGGGGGTGCGGTCGGTGGGCGAGACGCCGGTCCCGCCGGTCGTCACGATCACGTCGTACCCGGCGGCGACACCGGCCCGCAGCGCGGCCTCCACGGGGTCGCCGTCCGGCACGACCTGAGGGCCGTCGACGGTGAAGCCGAAGCGCGTGAGCCCCTCGGCGATCAGGGGCCCGCCCCGGTCCTCGTAGACGCCGGCGGAGGCGCGGTTGGAGGCGGTCACGACCAGCGCGCGGTACGGCGCGGACCGGGTGCCGTCGGTGGGCGGCGTCATGTCCGGCTCCAGTCGCCCGACTTGCCGCCCGTCTTCTCCTCGACGCGGACGTCCGTGATGACCGCGCCCTTGTCGACCGCCTTGACCATGTCGATCACCGTGAGGGCGGCGACGGAGACCGCGGTGAGGGCCTCCATCTCGACGCCCGTACGGTCGGTGGTCTTCACGGTGGCGAGGATCTCCACGGCGTCGTCCGCGACCGACAGGTCGACCTTGACGCCCGACACCGCGAGCGGGTGGCAGAGCGGGATCAGGTCCGGCGTACGTTTGGCGCCCATGATCCCGGCGATGCGCGCGGTGGCGAGGGCGTCGCCCTTGGGCACCCCCTCGCCGCGCAGCAGTTCGACCACTTTCGGCGAGACCAGGACCCGGCCGCTGGCGCGGGCGGTGCGCGCTGTCACGTCCTTCCCGGAGACGTCGACCATGCGGGCGGCGCCCGCCTCGTCGATGTGGGTCAGTCGGTCCTGCGGCGTACTCATGGTGGTGTGACGCTCCCGGTCGGGGCCCGTCGCGGTGCGGCGCGCGCTCGGTTGTGCGCGACACGGTACGCCACCCCCGACGGTTCAGCCGAGCAGGACGACCTCGACCTCCGCGGCGGGCTCGACCGACGCGGTGTCCTCGGGGATCACGATCAGCGCGTCGGCGTGCGCGAGGGCCGCGACGAGGTGCGATCCGGCGCCCCCGACGGGCGTGACCTCGCCGTCGGCGTACGTCCCGCGCAGATACTGGCGGCGTCCCGCGGGCGAGGTCAGCGCCTTGGGGGCGCGGAGGGTCGCCGTGGTCGTCCGGCGGTGGACGTCGGGCAGGCCCATCAGGGCGCGGATGGCGGGCCGGACGAAGATCTCGAAGGAGACGTACGACGACACCGGGTTGCCGGGCAGGGCGAGCAGCGGGGTGTGGTCGGGCCCGATGGTGCCGAAGCCCTGGGGTTTGCCGGGCTGCATGGCGAGCTTGCGGAAGTCGATGCCGGCGCCCTCCTCGTCCTCGTCGCCGACGGACTCCAGGGCCTCCTTGACGACGTCGTACGCACCCACGCTGACCCCGCCGGTGGTGACGACCAGGTCGGCGCGGACGAGCTGGTCCTCGATGGTGGAGCGGAGGGTCTCGGCGTCGTCGGCGACGGCGCCGACGCGGTAGGCGATCGCGCCCGCGTCCCGCGCGGCGGCGGTGAGGGCGAAGCTGTTGGAGTCGTAGATCTGGCCGGTGGCCGGGGTCTCGCCCGGCGGGACCAGTTCGCTGCCGGTGGAGAGCACCACCACGCGCGGGCGCGGGTGGACGCGTACCGAGGCGCGGCCGATGGCGGCCAGCAGTCCGATCTGCGGCGGGCCGAGGATCGTCCCCGCGGCCAGGGCGCGCTCACCGGCCTTCACGTCGCTGCCCTGCGCGCGTACGTGGGCGCGTGCCTCGGCGGCGCGGTGCACGGCGACCTGGCCGGTGGCGCCCTCGGGGTTCGCGCTGCGGGCGCGCATCCCCAGGACGGGTCCCTCGCCGAGGCCGCCGTCGGTCCACTCCACCGGGACGACCGCCTCCGCGCCGGGCGGCAGCGGGGCGCCGGTCATGATGCGGGCGGCCTCGCCGGGGCCGACCCGGGGTGGCTCGGCCTGGCCCGCCGCGACGTCCCCGATCACCGTGAGCACGGCCGGGAACTCCTCGCTCGCGCCCGCGACGTCCGCGACCCGTACCGCGTACCCGTCCATCGAGCTGTTGTCGAACGGCGGCAGTGACACCGGCACCGTGACGTCCTCGACCAGGACACAGCCCTGGGCGTCGAGGAGTTGCAGCTCGATGGGTTCCAGGGGGCGGACGGTGGCGAGGATGTCCTCCAGGTGCTCGGTCACCGACCAGAGGTGGTCCGGGTCGGTGGCGCGGGTCGCGGCGGTGCTCAATGTGACTACATCTCCTCGGCTACGTAACTGCGGAGCCAGGTCCGGAACTCCGGCCCCAGGTCCTCACGTTCGCATGCGAGTCTGACAATGGCACGCAAGTAGTCGCCACGGTCACCGGTGTCATAGCGGCGGCCCTTGAAGACGACGCCGTGCACGGGGCCGCCGACCTTCTCGTCGGCTGCCAGCTGCTGGAGGGCGTCGGTGAGCTGGATCTCGCCGCCGCGGCCCGGCTCGGTGCGGCGCAGCACGTCGAAGATCTGCGGGGCGAGGACGTACCGGCCGATGATCGCGTAGTTCGACGGGGCGTCGGCCGCCTCCGGCTTCTCGACCATGCCCGTGACCTTGACGACGTCGCCGTCCTGCGTGGCCTCGACGGCGGCGCATCCGTAGAGGTGGATCTGCTCCGGCGCGACCTCCATGAGCGCGATGACGCTGCCGCCGTTCTCCTCCTGGACCTCGACCATGCGCTTCAGAAGGGGGTCGCGGGGGTCGATCAGGTCGTCGCCGAGGAGGACGGCGAAGGGTTCGTCGCCCACGTGCGGGGCGGCGCACAGGACGGCGTGGCCGAGGCCCTTGGGGTCGCCCTGGCGGACGTAGTGCATGGTCGCGAGGTCGCTGGACTCCTGGACCTTGGCGAGCCGGTGGGCGTCGCCCTTCTTCTGGAGGGCCGACTCCAGCTCGTAGTTGCGGTCGAAGTGGTCCTCAAGGGGGCGCTTGTTCCGGCCGGTGATCATCAGGACGTCGTCGAGACCCGCCGACGCGGCCTCCTCCACCACGTACTGGATCGCCGGCTTGTCGACCACCGGCAGCATCTCCTTGGGGGTCGCCTTGGTGGCCGGCAGGAACCGGGTTCCCAGACCCGCGGCGGGGATGACAGCCTTGCTGATCCTGGGGTTCGCCTCACTCATGGGCGGAACCATATCCGGTGCCTTTGTGCGGAATCTGTGGCTCCGATGAATTCGTTCTCATATGAGCTGATTACGAAGAAACTGGAGCTGCCTGTGAGCCGGATGGGACCTGAACCGGAGCTTTCCAAGCGAATGTTGCGACGAGAGCTCCTCCTGGTGAGGAACGGGTTGACACCGGATGACGTCCGGAACACGACGGGCGCCCTTGCGGAACGCGCCCTCGGTCTGCCCGAGCTGGCGCACGCGCGGACGGTCGCGGCGTATGTCGCCGTAGGGAGTGAACCGGGCACGCTCGCGCTCCTCGACGCGCTCCGCGCCCGGGGCGTGCGCGTCCTGCTCCCGGTCCTGCTCCCCGACAACGACCTCGACTGGGGCGCCTACGCGGGAGAGGCCTCCCTCGCGCGCGTGCGGCACGGGGGCGGGCGCATGGCGCTCCTCGAACCCGTCGGCGAGCGCCTCGGCCCGGAGGCCGTGACCACCGCCGACGCGGTCCTGCTGCCGGGCCTGGCGGTCGACGCGCGCGGGATGCGGCTGGGGCGGGGCGGCGGCTCGTACGACCGCGTGCTGGCCCGCCTGGAACGCGCGGGCGCCGACCCGGCGCTGGTGGTGCTCCTGTACGACACGGAGGTCGTGGACCGGGTCCCCGAGGAGCCGCACGACCGCCCGGTGCACGCGGTGGTGACCCCGGCGGGGGTACGACGGTTCCGGTGACCCGGACACGGAAGCGGCCCCCCACGCGTGCGTGGAGGGCCGCTTCCGGCGTTCAGGAGGGCGTCACGGTTTCAGCAGCAGCGTGTCGCTCGTACCGCGCTCGACCGCCTTGTCCGAGAACGACCACGTCAGCAACTCGCCCTTGGCCCACTTGTCGGTCTGGTCGGTGTAATGCGCGTTGTACGCGTGCCCGGAGGCGCCGGTGAGGTTGATCCACTTGGACTTGTCGAGGTCCCCGAGGTTCACCACCATGCGCATCGAGGGCACCCACACGACCTCGTAGCCGCCCGCCGCGTTCCAGCCGGTGGCGTTGACCGTGGCCTCGCCGCCGCCGAGCTTCCAGGGGCCGCGGTTGAGCATGTACTTGAGGAAGCCGGGACCGTCGGCGCCGAGGGTCTGGTTCTTCAGGAACAGCCGGTGCAGCCGGCCCCAGCTCCAGGTGTCGATGTCCTTGCCGAGCTTGGCGGTGAGCTCCCAGCGGGCGTCCCGCATGGCCCGCTTGAACAGCTCGTCGCGGGTGTCGGCGGCCTTCTCGGTGCGCGTCTTCGGCGTCGACCACCAGTCGTTGTCCTGGTCGTCGATGATCTTGCGGACCACCTCGAACCAGCGGTCGCCGCCGTCCGGCTGCGCCTGGTCCGCGTCACGCCTGCCGCACTCGCGCACCCGCCGGTCCTCGTCGGCGGGGCCGGTGGCGTCGACCGGCTCGACCGACAGGCACTGGCCCTCGACGCGCAGTTCCTTGGGCAGCTTGTCGCCGAAGGCGAGCTTGAGGATGTTGCGCCAGACCGAGTTGAAGTACGCGGCGGCCGCCGAGTCGGCGTCCTGGGTGTAGTCCCAGCCCTCCAGGAGCTTCTGCGCCTCGCGGACGTGCGGGTCGTTCACGTCGATCTTGAGCAACAGCGGCACCAGCAGCTTGGCGATCTCGCTGCTGTTGTCCATCTGCATCTGCCGCATGTCGTCGGTGGAGATCTTGCCGCCACCCTTGATCTTCGACGCGATGAGACTGGTGATCCGCTGCGCGCGCGTGCCGTAGCCCCAGTCCGCGGTGAGCGTGTACGGGTACTTCTTGTCGACGACGGCCTGGTTCGCGGTGACGATGTAGCCGCGCTCCGGGTCGTACTCGTAGGGCAGTTCGTCCTGGTCGATGTACCCGGTCCAGCGGTACCTGGCGTCCCAGCCGGGCGCCGGGATCGAGCCGTCGCCCTTGCCCCGGGTGGGGATCCTGCCGGGCAGCTGGTAGCCGATGTGACCCTCGGTGTCGGCGTAGATCAGGTTCTGCGAGGGGACGTCGAACAGGGCGGCGGCCGCACGGAAGTCGTCCCAGCCCTTGGCCTTGTTCATGGCGAAGACGGCGTCCATGGTGGTGCTGGGGTCGAGCGCGGTCCAGCGCAGGGCGATGCCGTAGCCGTCGCCGCGGTCCGGGGCGTCCTGGCCGACCGTGGCCTTCTTGCCGACCTGGACCAGTTCGCTGCTGCGGTCGGACAGCAGGGGCGCGTTGTCCTTGGTGGTGCGGACGACGATCTTCTTGGACGTGCCGCCGGCGACCTCGATGGTCTCCTCGCGGGTGTCGAAGGGCAGGACCTTGCTGCCGTACTGGTAGCCGTCGCCGGTGAGCTTCTCCAGGTAGAGGTCGGTGACGTCGACGCCGGAGTTGGTCATGCCCCAGGCGATGTCCGCGTTGTGGCCGATGACCACGCCGGGCATGCCCGAGAAGGTGTAGCCGGAGACGTCGTACTGGCACTTGGCGGAGACGGCCTTGCAGTGCAGGCCCATCTGGTACCAGACCGAGGGCAGCGCCGCCGACAGGTGCGGGTCGTTGGCGAGGAGCGGCTTGCCGGTGATGGTGTGGTCGCCGGAGACGACCCAGGAGTTGGAACCGATGCCGTTGCCGTTCACGCCGACGGCCTCGGGCAGGTCCTCCAGGACGCCGTAGAGGCCGTCCAGCTGGGTCTGGAGGGCTCCGGAGTCGGTGGAGGTCCCGGCGGTGCCGGTGCCCGTCCCCGTGCCGCCGGTGCCCTGTGTGGAGCCGTCGACGCTCTGGCCGGTGCCCTGCGTGGAGCCGTCGGCGTTCTGCGTCGGGCCGGACCCGTCCGACCAGGTCTTGGTCAGCTCGTCGTACTGGCCCTCCCGCACGATCGTCCCGTTGCGGTCGTACGGGTACTGCGGGTACAGGTCGGCGATCTGCTTCGGGCCGAGGCGGCTGGTCATCAGGGCGCGGTCGATCTCGTCCTGCATGTTGCCGCGCAGGTCCCACGCCATCGCCTTCAGCCAGGCGACCGAGTCGACCGGGGTCCACTCCTCGGGCCTGTAGTCGTTGGCGAAGCCGAGGGCCGCGTACTCCAGCGAGATCTCGTCCCCGTCCTTGCCCGCGAGGTAGGCGTTGACCCCCTTGGCGTACGCGTCGAGGTACTTCCTCGTCTCGGCCGAGAGCGTCTTCTTGTACTCCTCCTCGGCGATGCGGTGCCAGCCGAGGGTGCGCAGGAACTCGTCGTTGTCGACCTGGCTCTCGCCGAACATCTCCGAGAGACGGCCGGCCGTCATGTGGCGGCGCACGTCCATCTCGTAGAACCGGTCCTGCGCCTGGACGTAGCCCTGCGCCATGAACAGGTCCTCGTCGGAGGAGGCGTAGATCTGCGGGATCCCGTGGCCGTCGCGCTTGACGTCGACCGGTCCCGACAGACCCTCCAGGGCTATCGAACCCTTGGTCTGCGGGAAGGAGGCGCGCACGGTGGAGACGGACCAGAACGCCCCGTAGCCGACGCCACCGATGATGGCCAGGACCAGGACGATCAGGAGAAGACGGACTTTGCGTCCCTTCTTCCTGCCGGACTTGCCGGACTGCTGGCCGGAGGAGGCGGGATTGTCGGTGGGCATCGCTGTCCTTGCTGTCCTAACACGAGCGGCAGGTCGGGCTGTGCTTTGTACTGAACGCTGGAGCAACCATAGGCGCAGGGCCCGACACGACTTGACGCGGAGTCGGGAACTGGCGCGGACGACTGTTCGATCTTGCCCCCGCAAGCGTCAAGAAATCGTCAAGAGTTAGGTAAGGTAACGAAGTACTTGCACTGACGTAACCGCAATCGCACGGTTTCCGTGATCGGCTCGGCGTGCCCCCACGCGCGTGTGCCCCGCATCCAGTGCTCGGCAATCCCAACCGGAACCACGTGCGGTTCGGCGAGAAAGGTACGGCCCTCTGACTGTCCACGACCTCAACCAGCTCCTGCTCGTCTGCTCGCTCGTCCTGTTGGTCGCGGTCGCCGCGGTCCGGATCTCGTCGCGCAGCGGGCTCCCCAGCCTGCTCGTCTACCTGGGCATCGGCATCGCCATGGGCCAGGACGGCATCGGCGACATCCACTTCGACAACGCCGAACTGACCCAGGTCATCGGCTACGCGGCCCTCGTCGTGATCCTCGCGGAGGGCGGCCTCGGCACGAAGTGGAAGGAGATCAAACCGGCCCTGCCGGCCGCCGCCTCACTGGCGCTGGTCGGGGTCGCGGTGAGCGTCGGCGTCACGGCCGCGAGCGCGCACTATCTGATCGGGCTGGAGTGGCGACAGTCACTCATCATCGGCGCGGTCGTGTCCTCCACGGACGCGGCGGCCGTCTTCTCCGTGCTGCGCAAGATCCCCCTCCCCGCGCGCGTGACGGGCACTCTGGAGGCCGAGTCCGGCTTCAACGACGCCCCGGTCGTGATCCTCGTCGCCTCGCTCTCGATGGCCGGACCGGTCGAACACTGGTACGTCCTCATCGGCGAGATAGCGCTGGAACTGGCGATCGGCGCCGCCATCGGACTCGCCGTGGGCTGGCTGGGCTCCTGGTGCCTGCGGCATGTGGCGCTGCCCGCCTCCGGCCTCTACCCGATCGCCGTCATGGCCATCGCCGTCACCGCCTACGCGGCCGGCGCCATGGCCCACGGCAGCGGCTTCCTCGCCGTCTACCTGGCCTCCGTGGTCCTCGGCAACGCCAAGCTGCCGCACTGGCCGGCCACGCGCGGCTTCGCGGAGGGCGTCGGCTGGATCGCCCAGATCGGCATGTTCGTCCTGCTCGGCCTGCTCGTCACCCCGCACGAGATGGGCGACGACATCTGGCCCGCGCTCGTCATCGGCCTGGTGCTGACCATGGTGGCGCGACCGCTGAGCGTCATCGTGGCGCTGACGCCGTTCCGGGTCCCGTGGCGGGAGCAGACACTGCTGTCCTGGGCCGGCCTGCGCGGCGCGGTGCCCATCATCCTGGCGACGATCCCCATGGTGAGCGGGATCGAGGGCAGCCGCCGGATCTTCAACATCGTCTTCGTGCTGGTCGTGGTCTACACCCTCGTCCAGGGGCCGACACTGCCCTGGCTGGCCCGCAAGCTGCGCCTCGGCGGCTCCGGCGACGAGGCCGCCGACCTCGGCATCGAGTCGGCACCGCTGGAGCGGCTGCGCGGCCACCTGCTGTCCGTCGCCATCCCCGAGAAGTCCCGTATGCACGGCGTCGAGGTCAACGAACTGCGGCTCCCCCCGGGCGCCGCCGTCACCCTCGTCGTCCGCGACGGCACCTCCTTCGTGCCGCTGCCGACCACGGTCCTGCGCCGCGGTGACGAACTGCTCGTCGTCGCCACGGACCCGGTCCGCGACCAGGCTGAACGCCGCCTCAGGGCCGTCGGCCAGGGCGGCAAGCTGGCGGACTGGCTGGGGACGGGCAACGGGAACAGGCACGGGAACAGGCACGGCAATGGGAACAAGCACGGGAAGAACGGCGGGGCGGGTCGTTAAGAGCAGGTTTCGTCCTGTTCACACCCTCTGGAATCATGGGCGCGACCACCCATGGTGCTCGTTTTCACAGGCGACCCGGCCGATCACCCCTGTACGATGAAGGCGCACTTGATCGGACCAACTCTGCCTGACGCAGAGCTGGCGCGACCGTATGGCGGCCGGAACACCCCTCGCAGTGGGCTCCGGCATCTACCGCAGTAGCGCAAGAGGACAGCTCTCGGCGCCCCCCGCACGGGCGCGCTACCAGGCGGCGGAAAGGCACGGCCGTGGCATCCACGGTCACCTCGAACACCTCGAACACTCCGAAGGCGTCCCGCCCGGGATACGGGCAGCTGCTGCGCACCCCGCGCGCGTGGACGTTCCTTCTCCCCGGCTTCGCGGCCCGCCAGCCGTTCGCCATGCTGACCATCTCCATCGTGCTGCTGGTCCAGCACACCACCGGCTCGTACGGGGCGGCCGGCGCCGTGGCCGCCGCCACCGGTGTCTCCATGGCCCTGTTCGCCCCCTACAGCGGCCGCCTCGCCGACCGGCACGGGCAGCGGGCCGTCCTGATCCCCGGCGTCCTCGTCCACGGGGCCGCCGGTCTCACCCTGATGACACTGGCCCTGATGGACGCCCCCCTGTGGGCGCTGTTCGTCGCCGCCGTGCCGACGGGCGCCTCGGTGCCGCAGGTGGGCCCCATGGTGCGGGCGCGCTGGGGCGTCAAGCTCCAGGACTCGCCCCTGATGGGCACCGCCGCCGCCTTCGAGTCCGTCACCGACGAGCTGACCTTCGTGCTCGGCCCGCTGCTCGCGACCGCGCTCTGCACCGCCGTGCACCCGGCCGCCGGCCTGCTCACCGAGGCCGGGCTCACCCTGATCGGCGGCCTGCTGTTCGCCGCGCAGCGCGCCACCCAGCCCAAGGTCGTCTCCATGGCGCACGCGCGCGTGGAGCGCGTCTCCGCCCTGTCCCTCCCCGGGGTGCGCGTCCTGATCGTCATCTTCCTGGGCATCGGCTCCGTCTTCGGCGGTATGCAGGTCTCGCTCGCCGCCTTCTCCGAGTCGATCGGCGAGCCCGGCCTGAACGGCGTCCTGTACGGCGTCTTCGCCGCCGGCAACATGCTCTCCGGCATCGTCTGCGGCGCCATCGCCTGGAAGGGGGCGCCTCAGCGGCGCCTGATCGTCGGCTACACGGCCCTCGCGGTGGTCGCCTCCGCCCTGTGGACCGCCGATTCGGTGCTCGTCCTCGCCGCGCTCGGCCTGCTGGTCGGCATGTGCATCGCCCCCGCCCTGATCACCGGCTACACGCTGGTCGACTCGCTGGTCCCCTCCGGCGCCCGCACGGAGGCCTTCACCTGGCTCACCGGGGCGGTCGCGCTCGGCCAGGCGGCCGCCGTCACGGCCGCCGGACAGCTGGAGGACCGGCTGTGGACCGGCGCCGGATTCCTGGTCCCCGCGGCCGGTACGGTACTGGCCCTGGCCACCCTGTTCGCGCTGCGTACGCGGCTGGTGGGCCGGCCCCGGAGCCGTACCGTCGCGCGTGTCGTCGGTCACCGAGTGCCGGTGACAGTGGACTGATCCCGGGGGAATAGGTCACTATGGACCGTCGTTAGCACTCATCGAGTGAGAGTGCCAGGAGGAAGAGCCAGTGCCGACGTACCAGTACCAGTGCACCGAATGCGGTGAGGGCCTCGAAGCGGTGCAGAAGTTCACCGACGACGCCCTGACCGAGTGCCCCGCCTGCAACGGCCGCCTCAAGAAGGTGTTCTCCGCGGTCGGCATCGTCTTCAAGGGCTCCGGTTTCTACCGGAACGACAGCCGTGGCTCCTCGTCGAGCAGCAGCCCGGCGACGTCGAAGGGCTCGTCGGAGACGAAGTCGTCCTCGGACGCGAAGTCCTCGTCGTCTTCGTCGTCCTCGTCTTCGTCGTCCTCCGACTCGAAGTCGTCGTCCGCGGGCTCCTCTTCCACGAGCAGCACCTCGGCCGCCTAGCGCTCCCGTCCGGGACCCTGCCGTCGTACGCGAGTCGTACGCGACGGCGGGGTCTTCGGCGTTTTCCCGGCCCGGTTAGGGTGCGGGCATGGCGAACACGGAACACGTGGCGAACGGAGCGGGACCGGTGGGCGGGACGGGCACGGCGGGCGGCACGGCGGGGACGGGCTCGGCGGGCGGCACGGCGGGGACGGGCTCGGCGGGGACGGACCTGGCGGAGATCGGGGTCATCGGGGGGTCGGGGTTCTACTCCTTCCTCGACGACGTGACCGAGATACAGATCGACACCCCCTACGGGCCGCCCAGCGACTCCCTCTTCCTCGGTGAGATCGCCGGACGCCGGGTCGCGTTCCTGCCCCGCCACGGGCGTGGACACCATCTGCCGCCGCACCGCATCAACTACCGGGCCAACCTGTGGGCGCTGCGTTCCGTCGGAGCGCGCCAGGTACTCGGCCCGTGTGCGGTGGGCGGTCTGCGGCCGGAGTACGGACCGGGCACGCTTCTCGTCCCCGACCAGCTGGTGGACCGCACCAAGTCCCGCACCCAGACCTACTTCGACGGTCTCCCGCTGCCCGGCGGGGCCGTCCCCAACGTCGTCCATGTCTCGCTCGCCGACCCCTACTGCCCCGTGGGCCGCGAGGCGGCCCTCGACGCGGCGCGCGGCCGGGACTGGGAACCGGTGGACGGCGGCACCCTGGTGGTGATCGAGGGCCCCCGTTTCTCCACCCGCGCCGAGTCCCTGTGGCACCAGGCCCAGGGCTGGTCCGTCGTCGGTATGACCGGCCATCCCGAGGCCGTCCTCGCCCGCGAACTGGAGCTCTGCTACAGCACCCTGACCCTCGTCACCGACCTCGACGCCGGCGCCGAAACGGGGGAGGGCGTCTCCCACGAGGAGGTTCTGCGGGTCTTCGCCGCGAACGTCGACCGGCTGCGGGGCGTCCTCTTCGACGCGGTCGCCGCCCTGCCGCCGAACGGCAGCCGCGACTGTCTGTGCGCGAAGGCGCTGGGCGGGATGGATCCGGGGTTCGAGCTGCCGTAGTCGGTGTCGACGGGCTCCGTCACGGACTGATCGGGGGGCAGTTGCGGGGGTAGTGGCGGGGGGCGAGCGGCGGGAGTTGTCTGCGGGCGATGGGCGCTGACGGCAGGCGGAGTTCCTCGTTCGGGCGGTGGAGTTATCCACAACCTGTCGCCAGTCCACAGCCCGCAGCAGCAGCCGCCGCGAAGCCTCATCGTGGGACCGCAAGCCGATCTCACACAGCAGGTGGTGGTCCCCATGTCCTCTTCCATGTCCCGACCCACGTCCACGTCCCGGCCCCCTTCCACCTCCACGTCCCGGCCCCCTTCCGCGTCCCGGCCCGCGCCCGCACGGCTTCCCTCCTGGGCCGCCGGCCCGCCCGGCACCGACGCCCCTCCCACCTGCGAGGTCCCGCACTTCGCGCCGCTCCGGGTGCGCGGCGGGGCGCACCGGCTCCGCCGTCTCGCCCGCTGCCGACGACGGGCCATGGCCGCGGGCCTGGCGGTGACCGCGGCCGCCCTGCTGGTGACGGGAGCGGGGCCGGGGGAGACCGGACGGGTCAGGGGCCACCCCGTGGCCGACCCGGTCCCCGGGCGCCCCTCCGCCGCCGGGACGGTGGCCGCGCCGGTCCGCATCGCCGACGGCGCGACGGTACGGCTGCTGCGCCCCGGTGACCGCGTCGACGTGATCGCGGCCGAGGAGTCCGCCACGGACACCGGGGCCGCGCGGATCGTCGCCCGCGGTGCCCGTGTGTCCAAGGTGCCGGCCGCCGACGCCACCGAGAGCGGAGCCCTGGTCGTCCTGACCGTGCCCCGCCGCACCGCGGCCCGGCTGGCCGGCGCGGGCGCCACGTCCCGGTTGGCGGTGACGCTGTGGTGATGCCAAGTCCCACGATGGTGGGACCCGGCTGGACACCCGGGCCCGGCCCTGACGTAGGTTGCGGAGTCGTTTGTTCCACAATCAGCGCGGAAGGGCCTCGTGGTGAGCAAGCAGAAGCAACCGAGCGTCTGGGAGGGCTTCAAGGCCTTCCTGATGCGGGGGAACGTGGTGGACCTGGCCGTCGCCGTGGTCATCGGCGCGGCCTTCACCAACATCGTCAACTCGGTGGTGAAGGGCGTCATCAGCCCGCTGGTGGGAGCGTTCGGCACGAAGAACCTCGACCAGTACCGCTCGTGTCTGAAGGACCCCTGCGAGGTGGCGGCGGACGGCACGGTCACCGACGGCGTCGCGATCCTCTGGGGCACGGTGCTGAACGCGACGCTCACGTTCCTCATCACCGCGGCCGTCGTCTACTTCCTGATGGTGCTTCCCATGGCCAAGTACCTGGCCCGCCAGGAGGCCCGCCGCAGGGCGAAGGAAGGCACGCAAGAGGTCATCGAGGTGTCCGAGCTGGAGGTACTGAAGGAGATCCGCGACGCCCTGGTGGCCCAGCGCGGTTCCGGTCACGACCGCACCTAGCGGCGGCGTTCGCGGCACTCGGCCGACGGTGTCAGAGGTGGTGGGGCGGCTTCTCGTCGAGGAAGCGCTTCAGGTCGGCCGCGCTGTCGCCGCCGTCGCCGGGCCGCTCGCCCCACCCGTGGTCGGTGTCGTCGGACGACGGCCGGCTGAGCGGGTCGTCGAAGACCAGCGCGGCCTTGGGGTCACGCGGTTCGGGGGCGGGAGCGGTACTCATGCCTCCAGGGTACGGCCCCGCGCCCGGCCGGCGGCGGCCGACGGGGGCCTCTCCCCCTGCCCACCCACACGTTCGCCGGGCCCGTCCGCGCACTCCCCCGGCCCCGCCAGGCACTTGTGCGCACCCGAGCGAGAATTCCCCCGGGTTATCTGGTGTGCTAGGCCCCATGACGTCCAGTTCCACACCCTCGGGCACCTCGGCTCCGGAACCGGCCCCGGACTCCGGCACGGCCTCGGCCGCGTCCTCCTCCTCGGCCTCCGCCTCCCACTCCGGCGGCGGCCGGGCCCCGGTACGCAGGCTGGTCGCGCGGGGGCGAGGGGAGGAACACCGGGTCGCCTCACCGCTGGAACTCTTCTTCGACCTCTGCTTCGTGGTCGCCGTGGCCCAGGCGGGCGTCCAACTCGTGCACGCGGTCGCGGAGGCCCACGCGGCCGAGGGCATCGTGAACTACGCGATGGTCTTCTTCGCGATCTGGTGGGCCTGGATGAACTTCACCTGGTTCGCCTCGGCGTACGACAACGACGACGTGCCGTACCGACTGATGACCCTCGTCCAGATCGCCGGTGTGCTGGTGCTCGCCGCCGGCGTCACCCGGGCCTTCGAGGACCACGACTGGCTGCTGGTCGTGCTCGGGTACGTGATCATGCGGCTGGCGATGACCGCGCAGTGGCTGCGGGCCGCGCGGACCGCGACGGGCGCCGAGCGGGGCACGGCACTGCGGTACGCGGCTGGTGTGGCGCTCTGCCAGGTCGGCTGGCTGGGGCTGCTGGTCCTCCCGGAGCCGGCCCGACCGTGGCTGTTCCTGGTGATGGCGATCGCGGAACTGTCCGTCCCGGTGTTCGCGGAGAGAGGCTTCCAGACGTCCTGGCATCCGCATCACATCGCCGAGCGGTACGGCCTGTTCACCATCATCGTGCTCGGCGAGACGATCCTGGCGGCGACGGTCGCCGTGAAGTCCGCGGTGGACGACGAGGACGCGCTGGGCGAACTGTTGCCGATCGCGTCGGGCGGGCTGCTGATCGTGTTCTCGGCGTGGTGGGTCTACTTCACCGTCCCCATCCACGGCCATCTGCGCTCCAGCAAGGAAGGCTTCCTGTGGGGTTACGGCCACTACCTGATCTTCGCCTCGGCGGCGGCGATCGGCGCCGGGCTGGAGGTCGCGGTGGAGCAGGCGGTGGGCAAGGCGCACATCTCCACACTGGCCGCGTCCGCCGCGGTGACCCTGCCGACGGCGCTGTATCTCCTCTCCGTGTGGGCCCTGCACGCCCGCCACTACAAGGTGGGCGCGGCCCGGCAGGCCGTACTGCCGCTCTCCGCGCTGGCCGTGGCCGTGTGCACGTTCCTGGGCCACTGGGCGGTCCTGACCGCGGGCGTCGTGGCCGCCGTGACGGTCGCGGCCGGGGTCGCGCTCAGCGCCCGCGACCACCGTGCCGGGGAGACCCGCAGGGACCTCGGGACGAGCCCGGCCCACGACACCCGTGACGCCCATGGCAGTTGACGCGCTCACCGATGTCGCCGGCCTACGAGTCGGTCACGCCACCCGGGTCGGCGGGGGCTGGCTCACCGGGACCACGGTCGTGCTGGCCCCGGAGGGCGGCGCGGTCGCGGCGGTGGACGTGCGCGGGGGCGGGCCCGGCACCAAGGAGACGGACGCGCTCGATCCCCGCAACCTGGTGCAGAAGGTCGAGGCGGTGGTCCTGACCGGCGGCAGCGCGTACGGGCTGGACTCGGCGTCGGGTGTGATGGCCTGGCTGGAGGAACGGGGGCGGGGCGTGCGGGTCGGCCGTGACCCGGCGCACGTGGTGCCGGTGGTGCCGGCGGCCTGTGTCTTCGATCTGGGCCGGGGCGGGGACTTCAGGGCCAGACCCGATGCCGCCCTCGGCCGGGCCGCGGTCGAGGCGGCCGACGCGAGCGGGCCCGGCGCCCCCGTGGCGGAAGGCTGCGTGGGTGCCGGGGCGGGGGCGACGGTCGGACTCCTCAAGGGCGGCATCGGCACCGCCAGCACCGTGCTGGAGTCGGGCATCACGGTGGCCGCGCTGGTGGTGGCCAACGCGGCGGGCTCGGTGACGGATCCGGAGACGGGGGTGCTCTACGGGGAGCTTTTCCAGGGGCGTAGGGCGTATCCGGCGCCGGAGGTCCACGAGAGAGCGCGGCGCCGGATCGCCGAGGCCGCCGCGGAGAGCCCCCCTCCCCCGATGAACACCACGCTGGCCGTGGTCGCCACCGACGCCGGCCTGACCCGCGCCCAGGCCCAGAAGCTGGCCGGGACGGCGCACGACGGCATCGCCCGCGCCGTGCGTCCCGTGCATCTGCTCAACGACGGGGACACGGTGTTCACCCTGGCGACGGGCACCCGCCCGCTGCCGCCGCAGGCGGGCCCCCTCGCACTGAACGAACTCCTCGCGGCGGGGGCGGACCTGGTGACACGGGCGATCGTGCGGGCGGTGCGGGCGGCCGAGTCGGTGGACGGGCCGGGTGGTGTGTGGCCGTCGTACGGGGAGTTGTACGGAGAGACGTGAGGGTGAGGGGCATGAGGGGGGTCATGGGGGCCATGAGGGCCATGAGGGCCATGAGGGCCATGAGGGCCATGAGGGCCAACGGGATCTGAGAGGTCGGTAGTTCCAGCGTTCCGGCGGTGCCGCCGGGGGCGATTGTCCCGGTTCTGTCACGTGATGCCGTCAGGCGGGAGTCAGGGGGAACCCTCTCGGCCACCGCTCGCTCTCTCTCCACGTACCGGAGCGGAGCACGTAGATCACGCGGATCACGCGGACGCCAAGAAGCTGGAGCAGATCGTGACAAGGCCGAAGATTGCTGTACGGCAGGCACTGGGGACCTGTGCCGTGCTGGTGGTCGGTGCGCTGACCCTCACCGGCTGTGGCGGAGACGCCCAGGCCGACAACAAGAGTGGTGGCAAGGGGACTTCGGCCGAGGACGCGGTGGCGCGGATCACGATCTCGGCGAAGGACGGATCGACGGGCGCGTCCATCAACGCGACCGGGGTGAAGGTCAGCGGCGGCAAGCTGACCGAGGTGAAGATGACCGCCGTCGAGGGCGGCACGGCCGTGGCGGGCGAGATAGCCGCGGACGGGCGGTCCTGGAAGCCGAAGGAGCAGTTGGAGCGCGGTACGAAGTACCGGATCTCCGCGACCGCGAAGAGCGCGGCCGGGAAGACGGCGGCGGCGAACTCCATCTTCACGACCGTGTCGACGGCCAACAGCTTCATCGGGACGTACACCCCGGACAACGGCACCACGGTCGGGGTCGGAATGCCGGTGTCGTTCACCTTCGACAAGGCCATCACGGACAAGAAGGCCGTGCAGTCGCACATCAAGGTGACGTCGAGCAGTGGGCAGCAGGTGGTCGGGCACTGGTTCGGGGCGCAGCGTCTGGACTTCCGGCCCGAGGAGTACTGGAAGGCCGGGTCCAAGGTCACGATGAAGCTGGACCTGGACGGCGTGGAGGGCGCGAACGGCCTCTACGGCGTGCAGGACAAGACGGTCACCTTCACGGTCGGGCGCGCGCAGGTCTCCACGGTCGACGTGAACACGCAGACCATGACGGTCGAGCGGGACGGGAAGACGCTCAAGACCGTGCCGATCTCGGCGGGCGCCGCCGCGAACCCGACGTACAACGGCCAGATGGTGATCTCGGAGAAGTTCCGGCAGACGCGGATGAACGGGTCGACGGTGGGCTTCGGCGGTGAGTACGACATCGCGGACGTGCCGAACGCGATGCGGCTGACCACGTCGGGCACCTTCGTCCACGGCAACTACTGGTACAACCGGGGCAACCCGCCGTTCGGGCGTGAGGGCACGAGCCACGGCTGCATCGGCCTCGCGGACGCCCAGGGGGCGAACGGCGACACGCTCGGCAAGTGGTTCTTCGACAACTCCCTCGTCGGCGACGTGGTGATCGTCAAGAACTCCCCCGACAAGACGGTCGCGCCGGACAACGGCCTCAACGGCTGGAACATGCCGTGGAGCGAGTGGACGGCCGGAGACGGCATCTGACCATCCTGTTCTGCGAGTTCGTGGGGCCGCGCGGGAACAGACCGCGCGGCTCCCTCGTTTTACGGGCGTACGTTTTCTCGGTTCCCGGACACGATGTCCGACCGAGGGGCTACGGTATGCACCCACAAGGTGACATGCAGCAACGCCGGGAGAAACCTTGAGCGTTCCGTACGAGACGGCAGCGTACGAACCACCCGAGTCGCCCGAGTCTCCTGAGGAGCACCTCGCGCGGCTGCTCGGCCGCGCCCTGAACTCCTTCGAACTGCCCGACGAGACGATTCGACACCTCGACTGCGCCCTCGCGCACGACAGCTCACTGCACTCCGCGCACTACAGTTCGGGGCTGCACCGGGCGACGTACCGGCACACGTGGCTGCTGGCCGACGGTTCCGCCGTCACCCTGTGGGAGCTGGTGCACAACACGGCGCTCGGCAGCGAGATCCAGCACGAGGTGTACACGGACGACGAGGAGCTGCGGGCCGCCACCGCGCGCCTGCCGCTGCCGCCGGACGCCACCGACTTCGAGCTGCCCGCCGTGGTGGAGCTGGCGGCGTTCCCCGAGCCGCGCCACGAGTACGTGCCGGACGACTCGGCGGACCACGCCCGTCGGCTGCTGCGGCGCGCGGAGAACCCGGACCCTCCCGGGGACGAGCTCGCCACACTGCTGCTGCGGACCGCGTTCGCGCACGAGATCACCCAGGCCTTCGGACGCCCGCACCGTCCCGCGCGGCACGGTCGGCCCGGCTGGAGTTTCTCGCTCTACGAGCACGCGTTCCTGCTCACGGACGGGCAGGAGATCTCCCTGTGGGAGGTCGAGCACACGGCCACACCGGACGGACGCCACATGTGCGAGGTGTACGCGACGGAGGACGCGGCCCGGGACGCGATGGAGCGGCGGGCGGGGACGTTCGGCTAGGCATCTCGGCCGGGCGTTGCGACTGGACGCCTCGGCCGGACCGGCTGGACGCCGCGGCCGGACCTGGCGGTGACGGGCTCAGGCGAGGCGGTCGTCGCTGAACTGGCGGGCCAGGAACGCGAAGGCGTCCTGCTCCGCCGGGGTCAGCTCCACGTGCTCCACGTGGGGGCCCTTGCGGCGCTGGTGCGGCAGGCCCCACAGGCGCTGCCCACCTCGGCCGGTCAGGCCGGCGAAGCGGCCGCGGTGGACCTCGTGGTCCCGGCTCAGTACGCGGACCAGCACGGCGACCCAGATGACCGACGCGAGGGCGAGGGCGGCCAGGCCCAGAGGCTGGAGGATCGACACGTGCTCAGGCATGCCGTCCAGTAGACACCACCGGATGGGACTTTGGGCCCGGACCGTGACGTATCTCGCAGGTACGACGCACACGTCACACGGGCGGCAAAGACACCCAAAGGGGCGCACGGCGCGGACAGGGCTCAAGGGGCGGGCCGGGCGCACGGGGGTGGACCGGGCGCACGGGGTGGACCGGGCGCACGGTGCGAGGACGCGTCAGGCCGCGACCCTCTGCCGAGCGGGGTCGCAGCCTGCGTACGGTCACGGGTTCAGGCCGCGACCGGTTCCTTCGTCTCCGCCGCGACTGCGGCGGGAGCGGACTCGGGCGCCGTGTCCGCCGGGGCCCTGCGCATGCCCTTCAGGAGGATGACCAGGCCGGCCGTAACCGCCGTACCGATCGCGATGGCCAGCAGGTAGAGGAGCGGCTTCCCGATCAGCGGGGTGACCCAGATGCCGCCGTGCGGGGCGCGCAGGGTCGAGCCGAAGGCCATGGCCAGCGCCCCGGTGACCGCGCCGCCCGCCATGGACGCCGGGATCACGCGCAGCGGGTCGGCCGCCGCGAAGGGGATCGCACCCTCGGAGATGAACGAGGCGCCGAGCACCCAGGCCGCCTTGCCGTTCTCGCGCTCGGCGGTGGTGAACAGCTTCTTGCGGATCGTGGTGGCGAGCGCCATGCCCAGCGGCGGGACCATACCGGCCGCCATGACGGCCGCCATGATCTTCATCGCGGCGGGGCTGGGGTCCTGCACGGCGATACCGGCGGTGGCGAAGGCGTACGCGACCTTGTTGACCGGGCCGCCCAGGTCGAAGCACATCATCAGGCCGAGGAGGACGCCGAGCAGGACGGCGTTGCTGCCGGAGAGGCCGCTCAGCCAGTCCGTCATGCCCTTCTGGGCCTCGGCGATGGGCTTGCCGATCACCACGAGCATGAGGAAGCCGACGACGAGCGACGAGACCAGCGGGATCACGACCACCGGCATGATGCCGCGCATCACCGGTGGGATCTTGATCCGCTGGATACCGAGGACGACCGCACCCGCGAGCAGACCGGCGACCAGACCGCCGAGGAAGCCTGCGTTGATGTTGGCGGCGATCATGCCGCCGACGAAGCCGGGGACCAGACCCGGCCGGTCCGCCATGCCGTACGCGATGTATCCGGCGAGGACCGGGATCAGGAAGCCGAAGGCGACGGCGCCGATCTGGAACAGCAGGGCCGCCCAGCTGTCGGCCTGGAGCCAGACGAAGTGCTCGGTGACCGGCTTGGCCTTGTTGATCTCCCAGCCGCCGATCGCGAAGCCCAGGGCGATCAGCAGACCGCCCGCCGCGACGAACGGGACCATGTAACTCACGCCGGACATCAGCCACTTGCGCAGCTTGGTGCCGTAGCCGTCGCCGGACTCGCCCGCCCGGTCGACGGGGGTGCCGGGCCGGGCGGCGGCCGTGACCTCGCCGCGCTCGGCCTTCTGGCGGACCTCGGCGATCAGGGCGGCGGGGCGGCTGATGCCCGCCTTCACGCCGACGTCGACGGTGGGCTTCCCGGCGAACCGGTCCCTCTCCCGTACGGGCACGTCGTGGGCGAAGATCACGCCGTCGGCGGCGGCGATGACGGCCGGGTCGAGGCGGGAGAAGCCGGCCGAGCCCTGCGTCTCGACGACGATCTCCACGTCACCGGCGTCCCGGCCCGCGTTCTCCAGCGACTCGGCGGCCATATAGGTGTGCGCGATGCCGGTGGGGCAGGAGGTGACGGCGACGATACGGAACGGGCGGGCCTCGGCGGTCTCCTGAGGGGCCGCCTCCCGGGGGGCGACCTCCTGGGGGGCGACCTCCTCGGCAGTCGGCGCCGGGGTCGTGCTGACCGCGACGGCGTCGGGGGAGGCCGTTCCGCCCGACGCCGCCGCGGAGTCTTCGGTGCCCTCGGTCGCGTCGTCGCCCCGGATGAGCGCGGCGGCGCGGCCCGCGTCGTCCACGGCGCGCAGGGCGTCCGTGAACTCGGTGTTCATCAGTTGACGGGCGAGGGAGGAGAGGATCGTGAGGTGGGCGTCGTCCGCGCCCGCCGGGGCGGCGATGAGGAAGATCAGGTCGGCGGGGCCGTCGGGTGCCCCGAAGTCGACGCCGGCCGCGCTGCGGCCGAAGCCGAGGGTCGGCTCGGTGACGTGCGCGCTGCGGCAGTGCGGGATGCCGATGCCGCCGTCGAGGCCGGTCGGCATCTGCGCCTCACGGGCGGCCACGTCGGCGAGGAAACCGTCCAGGTCGGTGACCCGGCCCTTCGCGACCATGCGCTCGGCGAGGGCACGCGCCGCCGCTTCCTTCGTATCGGCGGACAGGTCGAGGTCGACCAGATCCGCGGTGATCATCTCGCTCATCGCGGGCTCCTTCGCACGCGTATCGCCCGGGGGACGTGGTGGGCAGGGTTGGGGAGGGGTGGGGAGGGAAGGGTGGGGGGCCCGGGCCTGGAGGGACGGCCGGGGGTGGTGTCGGTGTGTGGCGGTGGTAACGCAAAACGAAGGTTCGTTCGCGGGGCGCCGGGGAGGACGGCGGGGCAGGGCGCAGGCCCGTTCGCGCGGCAGCAGCCAAAACGAGCGTTCGTTCGCGAGCCGCAGGGGAGGGCGAAGCAAGGCGCAGGCAGGTTCACGCGACGGCGGGCAAAAAGAACGTTCGTTCCCGATCCTCCACCCATCACGACACCCCCTCCCGCAGCACCCGGTCCGCCGGTACCTCGGCCGTCACCGTCACCGCCGCCGTGTCCAGGTCGCGCGGGGTCGGCATGACGCTGCCCGGGAGCTGGACGGCGGCGGCGCCGTGGGCGACGGCGGAGGCGAGGGCTTCGGGGCCGCGGCCGCCGGCGATGAGGAAGCCGGCGAGGGAGGAGTCGCCGGCGCCGACGTTGCTGCGGACGGCGTCGACGCGGGCGGTGCCGAACCAGGCGCCCGAGGCGTCGACGAGAAGCTGACCGTCGGCGCCGAGACTGGCCAGTACCGCGTCGGCGCCCATCTCGCGGAGTTCCTCCGCGGCCTTGACGGCGTCGCCGATCGTGGCGAGGGGACGGCCCACGGCTTCGGCGAGTTCCTCGGCGTTGGGCTTGACGACGTCCGGGCGTTCGCGGAGTGCGGCGAGGAGGGCCGGGCCGGAGGTGTCCAGGGCGATGCGGGCGCCGGCCGCGTGGGCGCGGGCGACGAGTTCGGCGTACCAGGACGGGGCGAGGCCGCGCGGGAGGCTGCCGCAGCAGGCGATCCAGGAGGCGTCGGCGGACTGGGCGCGGACGGTCTCCAGGAGAAGCTCGCGCTCGGGGGCGGACAGTTCGGGGCCGGGCGCGTTGATCTTCGTCAGGACGCCGTCGGCCTCCGCGAGGGCGATGTTGGAGCGGGTGGCCCCGGCCACCGGCACTCGGGCGACCTCGATGCCCTGCGCGTCGAGCAGGTCGGCGACCAGCGCGCCCGGCGCTCCGCCGAGGGGCAGTACGGCCACGGTGCGCCGGCCCGCGGCGGCGACCGCCCGGGAGACGTTGACGCCCTTGCCGCCCGGGTCCATGCGCTCGCCGGTGGCCCGGATGACCTCGCCGCGGTCGAGGGAGGGGACCTCGTAGGTGCGGTCGAGGGACGGGTTCGGGGTGACGGTGAGGATCATGAGCGGTCTTTCCGGCCGGCGGTCGCGGTGGAGCCGCCGGCGGGGGCGGCGCCCGGGACACGCAGCACCTCGGTGCCCTTGCGCTCGATGGTGAGGGCGTCCTCGGGGTGCAGTCCGCTGTCGGTGATGAGCAGGTCCACGTCGCTCAGGTCGCCGAAGCGGGCGAAGTGCTCCTGGCCGTGCTTGGAGGAGTCGGCGAGCAGCACCACGCGCCGGGCGGCGGCCACCGCCGCGCGCTTGACGGCGGCCTCGGCGAGGTCGGGCGTGGTCAGACCGTGGTCGACGGAGAAGCCGTTGGCGGCCACGAAGAGGACGTCGGCGCGGATCTCGCCGTAGGCCCGCAGTGCCCAGGCGTCCACGGCGGCGCGGGTGCGGGTGCGGACACGGCCGCCGACCAGATGGAGCTGGATGCCCGGGTGGTCGGCGAGGCGGGCCGCGATCGGCAGGCTGTGGGTGACCGCAGTGAGGGCGGCCTCCAGCGGGATGGCGGCGGCGAGGCGCGCGATCGTCGTACCGGCATCGAGGAGGATCGTGCCGTCGCCCGGCAGTTCGGCGAGTGCGGCCTGGGCGATGCGGTCCTTCTCGTCGGCGGCGGTGCCTTCGCGTTCGGCGAGGTCGGGCTCGAAGTCCAGACGGCCGGCGGGGATCGCGCCGCCGTGCACCCGCTGGACGAGGCCGGCGCGGTCGAGGGCCTTCAGATCCCGGCGGATCGTCTCGGCCGTGACCTGGAACTGCTCGGCCAGCGACACCACGTCCACCCGGCCGCCGTCACGCGCGAGCCGGAGGATCTCCTGCTGCCGCTCGGGTGCGTACATGTCCGTTCGCCTCCGACTGGTGCCCGATTCTGTGGTTTCGCTCGGAGGCTACGCCTGGATGTCCGGAAAGTAAACAGGTTCGGGGCGGTTCGGGGCTCGCCAAGCAGACATGAATGGGCATGAGTGGGCCCGATCGGGCACGGCCGGGACGCACGACGGGAGCGGGGCCCGGCCCCCAGAGGGTGCCCGGCCCCGCTCCCGTTCGCCGTTCGCCGTTCGCCGTTCGGATTTCACCGCTCGCCCCTCGCCGTTCGGCTTTCGGCGTTCGGCGTTCGGCGTTCGGCGTTCGGCTTTCGGCCTTCGGCGAGCAGACCCTCCACCGGTCAGCGCACCGGCTCACCGACCTCCACGGACACCGGCTCACCGCCTCGCAAGGACGCCGGTTCATCGCCCCCTACGGGCGCCGACGCACCCGTCTCCGCCGCGGCCCGTGCCGGCAGGGCGAACATCAGCAGGAAGATCGCGAGCAGGACCGCGGCCACCCAGCCGAGCGCGTACTCGAAGGCGTCGACGAAGGCGGGACCGATGTCGGTCGGCGCGAGGTGGTCGTCCATGACACCGAAGAAGACGACGGCGACGAGGCCGAGTCCCAGCGCGTTGCCCATCTGCTGGACCGTGCTGATCAGCCCGGACGCGGACCCGGCGTGCTCACGCGGCACTCCGGAGAGGATCGCGTCGGTCAGCGGGGCGACGATGAGACCCATGCCCGCGCCCATCACGACCAGCGGGAACGCCATCTGCCAGGGGGTGATGGCGAGGCCGTACCGTACGGACTCGGCCAGGTACAACAGCACTCCGGCCGCCATCAGCAGCGCGCCCGCCTGGAGGACCTTGCGACCGAAGCGCGGGACGAGTTTCTGGACCGAGACGCCGGCGGCCACCGACACAGCGAGGGAGAACGGCACACCGGTGAGGCCGGCCCGCAGGACACTCCAGCCGAGACCGGTCTGGAGGTAGAGCGTCCAGACGAGGAAGAAGACACCGAGGGCGACGCCGAAGACGGTCTGCACGGCGATGCCCGCCGCGAAGCTCTTCACCCGGAACAGCGACAGTTCGATGAGCGGGGACCCGTCGCGCACGGTCTTGCGCCGCTCGTACGCCACCAGCGCCGCGAACACGGCGAGCGAGCCGGCCATCGAGACATACCCCCACAGCGGCCAGCCCAGCTCCCGGCCCCGGGTGAGCGGGTAGAGCAGCATCAGCAGAGCGGCGGTGACCAGGGCGACGCCCACGAGGTCCAGCTTCAGGGCGTGCGGGGCCTTGGACTCGGTGATGAAACGGCGGCCCAGGATCAGGCCCGCGACGCCGACCGGAAGGTTGATCAGGAAGATCGCCCGCCATTCGAGGCCGAGCGGGTTCCACTCGATGAGCAGCGCGCCGAGCAGCGGGCCGGAGACCGCGCCGAGGCCGACGATCGCGCCGAACAGCCCGAAGACCTTGCCGCGTTCGTGTGCCGGGAAGGTCGCGTGCACGATCGACAGCACCTGCGGCACCATCAGCGCGGCGGTCGCGCCCTGCGCGATCCTCGCCGCCACCAGCATCTCCGGGTTCGCGGCGAGGCCGCACAGCGCGGAGGCGACCGTGAAACCGCCGATGCCGAGGAGGAAGATCCGCCGACGGCCGTGGATGTCGCCGAGCCTGCCACCGGTGACGAGACCCGCGGCGAAGGCGAGGGCGTAGCCCGCGGTGATCCACTGGATCTGGCTGAACGAGGCGTTCTCGCCCTGCCTGATGGAGGGGATCGCGATGTTGACGATGGTGACGTCGACGAGGTCCATGAAGGCGGCCGTCATGACGATGGCGAGGGCGATCCACCGCCGTCGGTCGGCGTCGGGGGGTGCGGGGAGCGCCGTTTCGGTGACTGTGGTCGGGTCACTGGCGGTGGATCGGGGCTGGTCACGCAGTTCCCCGTGCCCCTTCGGGGCGCTCGTTGTCGAGGTCATGCCTTGAAGGTAGAGGTCGAGTAGGTCAGATCGTGTCCTACTCCTGCGGCATCCTCGCTCCATGACTACGGACACCCCGGCGCGGCTCCTTCAGCTCCTCTCCCTCCTCCAGACGCCCCGCGAGTGGCCCGGCGGTGAACTCGCCGACCGGCTCCGGGTCTCACGGCGGACCGTTCGCCGGGACGTCGACCGGCTGCGCGAGCTGGGCTATCCGGTGCAGGCGACCATGGGGGCCGAGGGCGGGTACCGGCTGGTGGCGGGCAAGGCGATGCCCCCGCTCGTGCTGGACGACGAGGAGGCCGTGGCCATCGCGGTGGGGCTGCGGGCCGGGGCCGGGCACGCGGTGGAGGGCGTGGAGGAGGCGTCGGTACGGGCGCTCGCCAAGCTCGAACAGGTACTGCCGTCGCGGTTGCGCCACCGGGTCTCCACGCTGCAGGCCGCCACCACCCCCCTGACCAGCGGCGACGGGGCGACGGTCGCGCCCGAGACGCTGACCGTGATGGCCTCGGCGGTGGCGGGCCAGGAACGGCTCCGCTTCGCCTACCGCTCCGGTGACGGCACCGACTCGCGGCGCCACTGCGAGCCGTACCGGCTCGTCTCGACCGGCCGCCGCTGGTATCTCGTCGCGTACGACCTCGACCGCACCGACTGGCGCACCTTCCGGGTCGACCGGGTCGAGGAGCCCTTCGCCACGGGCGCCAGGTTCGCGCCGCGCGAGTTGCCGACGGGGAGCGCGGAGGAGTTTCTGCGGCAGTCGATGTACCGGCGGCAGGAGACATTCGCGGTCGACGTCACCTTCGCCGCGCCGGCCGAGGTCATCGCGGCCCGGGTGCCCCACTGGCTGGGTACGCCCGAACCCGTCGACGAGCACAGCTGCCGGCTGAGGGCCTCGGTCGGCGACTCCGTGGAGTGGCTGGCCATGCGGCTGGCCGTGGTCGACTGCGCTTTCACCGTGTATGGGCCGCCGGAACTGGTCCGGTACGTACGGGAGTTGGGCGCGCGGCTGACCCGGGCAGCCGACGGGGCCGAGGAGTGAGGCCCGCGATGCCGATTCCTTGAGCGGTGCCGCGGTTCCGTGAGCGGTGCCGGTTCCGTGAGCGGTGCCGCGGTTCCGTGAGCGGTGCCGCGGTTCCGTGAGCGCCGCCCTGACCTGCGGGTTCGGCAGAAGGAACCCCTGTGGCACAAACTGCCGTTCGGGTCACCCCGGGGTTCAGGTCCGGGGTGGCCCTTCGGTCTGCCCGGCCCGGCCGCGACACGGCCACCAGCCCGGCCCGCCACAGGAAAGAAGCCGGGCTTCGGCGCCAGGGGGGGGAGGCGCCGAAGCCCGGCTCTCGGAGAGTCCCGGCGCTGGGGGGAGAGCGTCGGGACTTGGCTTCGGATGGTCTCGGTGCGGTCGGGGGTCCTGCGGTGGAGTCCCGGGGGCGGGGCCTCGGCAGGGCGCTGCGGGTGGTGAAGGCCTACGTCGTACGGTGGTGCGGGCTCGCTCAGGTGTCGCTTCGGTGCGCGGTGTACCCCCGACTCCCTCGGACTCCGGGTCCCGGGCCTGGCGGCTCCGGGCCCGGGGAAGTCGTGGGCCCGGAAGTCTTGTGCCCCGGGAACGGGGAGTTCAAGCGGCGTAGTACGGCCAACTGGCGGCACAGAAACGGCCAAGTCGTGGCCGGCTTACGTCGGTACACCGGGCCAAGCCCCGTGGCGGCCCCAGGGGTTGGGCCGTACGGGGTCTTTGGTCCGTACCCGGCGACGGTCGCCGTTCTGCTCCTCGAACGAGTTGGTCGGGGGTCAGGCGACCGCGTCGAAACCCGTGTCGCGGGCCAGCTTCTTCAGTTCGAGCAGGGCGTGCTTCTCGATCTGGCGGATCCGCTCACGGGTGAGCCCGTGTTCCTTGCCGACCTCGGTGAGGGTGCGCTCGCGGCCGTCCTCGATGCCGTACCGCATCTTGATGATGGACGCGGTGCGCTGGTCGAGGCGCCCGATGAGGTCGTCGAGCTCCTCGCTGCGCAGCAGCGTGAGCACGGACTGCTCGGGCGAGACCGCGGAGGTGTCCTCCAGCAGGTCGCCGAACTGGGTGTCACCGTCGTCGTCCACCGACATGTTCAGCGAGACCGGGTCGCGGGCCCAGTCGAGGACGTCGACGACGCGTTCCGGGTTGGAACCCAGCTCGGCGGCGATCTCGGCGGGCTCGGGGTCGCGCCCGTGCTCGCGGTTGAACTCGCGCTGCACACGGCGGATCCGGCCCAGCTCCTCGACCAGGTGGACGGGCAGCCGGATGGTGCGCGACTGGTCCGCGATCGACCGGGTGATGGCCTGACGGATCCACCAGGTGGCGTACGTCGAGAACTTGAAGCCCTTGCGGTAGTCGAACTTCTCCACCGCGCGGACCAGGCCCGCGTTCCCCTCCTGGATGAGGTCGAGCAGGGGCAGTCCACTGCGCGGATAGCGCCGGGCGACGGCCACGACGAGGCGCAGGTTGGACCGTATGAAGATGTCCTTGGCCCGCTCGCTGTCGGCGACGAGGGCTTCGAGCTCTTCGCGGGTCGCGTCCGCCTTGGCCTCCTCATCGCCGTCGAGGATCTGCTGGGCGAACACACCCGCCTCGATGACCTGGGACAGCTCGACTTCCTTGGCGGCGTCGAGCAGCGGTGTACGCGCGATCTCGTCGAGGTACATGCCGACCAGGTCGCGGTCGGCGATCTCGCCGCCAGAGGCGCGAACGCTGCGAGCCGCGTCGGTCCGGCCGGAGGCGGACGAACGACGAGCGGCGACGGCACGGGTTGCCATGCGTGCTCCCTTGCGATGGTGGGCTGGCAGGGTCGTATCTGGTCCTACGTGTGTCTCGATGCGGCCGCTCGGACACTCTCCCGAGTGCCCTGCTTCCGAAGGAAACAACGACTGGAATCAGGACAGAATTCCCCACCGGTCCCACTATTTTTCTGATCTTGCAGTACCCTGTGCCGCCGCAGGAGGAGGCGAGATGTCCGGAGAGTCCGCAGAGGTGCAGGTCAGACCAGGAGTCGAGACCGACCTCGCCGCCCTCACCGACCTCTACAACCACTATGTCCGTGAGACGCCCATCACATTTGATACCGCTGTCTTCACTCCGGAAGAGCGCCGCCCTTGGCTGCTCTCCCACCCTGAAGACGGCCCGCACCGCCTGATGGTTGCCACCGCGAAGGACTCACAGCGGATTCTGGGGTACGCCACGAGCAGCGCGTTTCGCGGGAAACCGGCGTACGACACCTCGGTGGAGGTGTCGGTGTACCTCGCCCCGGACGCGGGCGGCCGGGGCGTGGGCACGCTGCTGTACAGGGCCCTCTTCGAGGCACTCGCCGACGAGGACGTCCACCGCGCCTACGCGGGGATCGCCCAGCCGAACGAGGCGTCGACACGGCTGCACGAGCGGTTCGGGTTCCGGTACGTCGGCACGTATCGGGAGGTCGGGCGGAAGTTCGGGCGGTTCTGGGATGTGGCCTGGTACGAGAAGAGGCTCGACGAGACTGAACATCTGGGGCGCACGGGTCCGAAGCGCTGAAGGCCGGGTTGCTATTCGGCGGGCCTGGGCTCAGCGGGCAGGGATTCGGTCGGCAAGGGGCGTTCGGTGGGCAGGGACTCGGTGGGCAAGGACTCGGTGGGCAAGGACTCCCTCATCGCCTTGGCCGTGGCGGTGGGGTCGTAGCCCTCGGGTACCCCTTCGACCAGGATGATGTCGCCCGTGATGTGCCGTGAGCGCAAAGGGGCGATCTCCTGGTACGCGGGCGAGTCCCACCAGCTCCGCGCCTCGGCGATCCCGGGGAAGCCGATCACCACGACGGCCCCCGGCCAGCTCCCCTCCTTCACCTCGTGCTGGGCGACGTGTACGAGGAAGCGGCCGCCGTACGGCTCGAAGGTGGCGGGGATGCGCTCGATGTACTCGGCGATCTCCGGGTGCGGGGCGGCGTCCCTGAGGTGGGCTATGGCGTACGCGGGCATGGGGTGGGGTCCTTCCGGTCGGCCGGGCTCACGCGGGCGGGGGCTCGAACGCCGGCCTCGCCGCCCTTGACGCCGACGAGACTGCCAGGCGTAGGGGCCGGGGTCGATGACCTCTGGGGTAAGGAGCCCCGGCCTGCGCGTCCAGGTCGCCCGGACCCACTACCCGAACTGCACCGACCGCTTCGCCAGGCCCATCCAGAAGCCGTCGATCACCGACCGCTGGGCGTCCAGTTCGCCAGAGGCCTCGGCCGCGCCCATCGTGACGAAGAGGGGGGCGAAGTGCTCCGTGCGGGGGTGGGCCAGCTGCCCGGCCGGGGACTTGTGAAGGAAGTCGAGGAGGGCGTCCCAGTCGCGGGATTCGAGGGCCCGGTTGCCCCAGTCGTCGAACTCCGTGGACCAGGTGGGGGTGCCGGCCTGACGGAGGGCGGCGAGGTTGTGGGTGAAGAAACCGGACCCGATGATCAACACGCCCTCGTCACGGAGAGGGGCGAGCTTGCGGCCGATGTCCATCAGCTTGCGCGGGTCGAGGGTCGGCATGGAGATCTGCAGGACCGGGATGTCGGCGTCCGGGAACATCTCCACCAGGGGGACGTACGCGCCGTGGTCGAGGCCCCGGTCGGGGATGTCCTGGACGGGGGTGCCGGGGGCCTGGAGCAGCTTGCGGACCGAGGCAGCCAGCTCGGGGGCGCCCGGGGCGGCGTACCGGACCTTGTAGTAGTGCTCGGGGAAGCCCCAGAAGTCGTAGACCAGGGGGAGGGTCTCGATCGCGCCGAGGGCGAGGGGGGCCTCCTCCCAGTGGGCGGAGATCATGAGCACGGCCTTGGGGCGGGGCAGGGTCGCGGACCAGGCGGCGAGTTCGCCGGGCCAGATCGGGTCGTCGGCGAGCGGCGGGGCCCCGTGGCTCAGGTACAGGGCGGGCATGCGCTCGGCGGTTGCGGCGGACATAGGGGTGACTCCCTCAACACGCGCGACGCACCACGACACGCGCGCCTCGGCGGGCCCGGTGGTCGCTTCAGTCTCCTTGGATTCGCCTGGCGCACCAGGCGCTTGAGACTCCTTCCAACTCCCCAGTAGTTGAAGTCTCAATATTTCTTGTTTCACCTTACATCTCTATAGTTCAAATTTCAAGAAGGGGCCTCGTACAGTGGGAGCATGAAGACCGCATCCACTGAGGAAGAACCCCGCTGGCTCACCGCCGAGGAGCAGCGCACCTGGCTCGCCTACGTGCACGCCACGACCCTGCTCGAAGACCATCTCGACCGCCAGTTGCAGCGCGACGCGGGCATGCCCCACCTCTACTACCACCTGCTCGTCGTGCTGTCCGAGGCACCGCAACGCCGACTGCGGATGACCGAGCTGGCGATGCAGACGAAGATCACGCGGTCGCGGCTGTCGCACGCCGTGGCCCGGCTGGAGAAGAACGGGTGGGTACGGCGCGAGGACTGCCCGTCGGACAAGCGGGGCCAGTTCACAGTGCTGACGGACGGGGGCCTGGAGATGCTCGCCGAGAGCGCGCCGGGGCATGTGGGCGCGGTGCGGCAGGCGCTGTTCGACCGGCTGTCGGATGAGCAGCGGAAGGCCCTCGGCGAGATCATGGCGATCGTCGCGGAGGGGCTGCAGCCGAGCGAGGCGGGGGCGGATCTGCCGTGGCTGCGGTAGCGCTCCGCCGGGGTTCGGGGTGGGGTCGTCGGGGTCGCGGCGTCCGTGGGGGTGTCTAGGGCTGCCGGAGGTCGATGCGGGGCGGTGGGCGGGGCGTCGTCGCGGGCGCGGGCGACAGGCGACAGGCGACAGGCGACAGGCGACAGGCGACAGGCGACAGGCGACAGGCGACAGGCGACAGGCGACAGGCGACAGGCGACAGGCGACAGGCTCCGGACGTCGTGATTCGGACGTCGGGTGACGGGCTTCGGCCGCCTGTGGGCGCGGTTCCTCCGAGCGTTCCGGGCCCGGTCGGCCGGTCGTGCTTGATGTGCTTGATGTGCTTGTCGTGCTGAGTTCGCGTGCGGGATGACGGGAGGGGTGGGGCAGGGGACTCCGTCCCTGCCCCACCCCTCCCCTTCCGTCAGTCCGGGTCCGCTGTCAGTGGGCGATCACCGGGACCTTGAGCTCATCCGTCGCGTCCGCGTCCGATCCCGCCGTCGCCGTCATGTCGGGCTTGCCCGTCGTGACGAAGGTGAAGGCGATGGTGGCGGCGGCCACCAGGATGCCCACGGCGAACCAGATGGCGGTGGTGTAGCCGTTGACCATGCCCTGGAGCTGGACCAGCTGGGCGGCCGGCTTCGAGGTGGCCGAACCGATGTGGTCCGCGACGTAGGACGTGGTCGCGGAGGCGGCGACCGTGTTCAGCAGCGCCGTGCCGATGGCACCGCCGACCTGCTGCGAGGTGTTGACCATGGCGGAGGCCACACCCGCGTCACGCGGTTCGACGCCGTACGTCGCCAGGGACATCGCCGGCATGAACGCCGTACCCATACCGAGGCCGAGCAGCAGCTGGGCCGGCAGCAGCAGACCGGCGTACGAGGAGTCGACCTCCATCTGCGTCAGCAGCAGCATGCCGAGACCGGCGACCAGGAAGCCCGGGGCCATCAGCAGGCGCGGCGGGACCCGGGTCATGAGGCGGGTGCCGATCTGGGTCGAGCCGGTGATCATGCCCACGATCATGGGCAGGAAGGCGAAGCCCGTCTTGACCGGCGAGTACCCCTTCACGATCTGCAGGTAGTAGGTCAGGAAGAGGAACAGGCCGAACATCGCGATGATCGCGAGGCCGAGGGAGAGGTAGACACCGCCACGGTTGCGCTCGGTGATGACGCGCAGCGGCAGCAGCGGGGCCTTGACCTTGGACTCGACGAGCACGAAGGTCGCGAGGAGCACCGCCGAGGCGACGAACAGCGTGATCGTCATCGAGTCCCCCCAGCCCTCGGACTCGGCCCGCGTGAAGCCGTAGACCAGGGAGACCAGGCCCAGGGTGGACAGGACGACGCCGGGGATGTCGAGCGGGG
Organism: Streptomyces bottropensis ATCC 25435; assembly: GCF_000383595.1. Lineage (NCBI taxonomy): Bacteria > Bacillati > Actinomycetota > Actinomycetes > Kitasatosporales > Streptomycetaceae > Streptomyces > Streptomyces bottropensis. The sequence goes on from NZ_KB911581.1 coordinate 8,239,947, forward strand.
AACGGTTGCGGCCGCCCGCCGGCTCACGGATGACGAAGTACGCGCCGACCGCCGCGATCACCGCGAACGGGATGTTGACGAAGAACGTCCAGCGCCAGTCCAGGTACTCGGTGAGGAAGCCGCCGAGGATCAGGCCCACGGCACCGCCGCCACCGGCGATCGCACCGTAGATGCCGAACGCCTTGGCGCGCTCTTTGGCGTCGGTGAACATCACGGCCAGAAGGGAGAGCGCGGCAGGCGCGAGCAGCGCGCCGAAGGCGCCCTGGAGCGCGCGGGCGCCCAGCATCATCGCCTCACCGGTGGCCGCGCCGCCCAGCGCGGAGGCACCGGCGAAGCCGATCAGACCGGTGACGAAGGTGCGCTTGCGGCCCCACAGGTCGGAGATACGGCCGCCGAAGAGGAGCAGACCGCCGAAGGCCAGCGCGTACGCGGTGATGACCCACTGGCGGTTGCCGTCCGATATCCCCAGATCCTGCTGGGCGGAGGGAAGGGCGATGTTCACGATGGTCGCGTCGAGCACGACCATCAGCTGGGCGAGGGCGATGAAGACGAGCGCTTTCCAGCGGGTGGCGTGCGCGTCGTTTCGCTGATCGGCCGCCGACCCGGGTGTTCCGGAGGCGCCGCGGACTGTTTCGGACATGGAGGTACCCACTTCGGGACTTCGTGACGGAAAGATCGGTATCGGGTGACGGAAAGATCGGTATGAGGTGACGAAAGTGATCGGTATGAGGTGGTGCCCGAGCGATCGTCATCGGATGACGCGGCGATCGGTACCGGGTGCGGTCAAGGGCGTCGCGAGGGAGGGCGTGTCGTCGTCGACAGCCTCGGGGTCAGCGGTTCAGCGGTTCAGCGGTTCAGCGGTTCAGCGGTTCAGTGAGTCTGTGGTTCAGGAAGGGCACGGCCTCCGTAGGTCCTCCACGGTCACCGGGGCACCGGGCAGTTCGGAGGGAGCCGGGGCGCGCAGGCCGTCCAGGAACAGTTGGAGATGGCGGTGGAGGAAGCGGTCGGCGCCCCCGCACTGGGTGCCGGCCGGGGGCCTGCTGAGCTGGCTGACGGCGATCATCAGGTCGCCGACGCCCACGTCGGGGCGCAGCTGCCCGGCGTCCCGGGCGCGCTGCATGATCCCCTCGACCTGATCCTCCAGGCGCTCACGCGCCGCCTCCAGGTCGGGGTGGTGCGTGTCGAACGTGCTCTGGATCATCGGGCAGAGGGCACTGATCCGCTCGTCGGCCGAGGTGTGCACGAAGCGCGAGAGCGCCTCGAACGCGTCACCGGTCTCGGTGAGCGCGGCCTCGGCCGCGAGGGCCGTACGGTCCATGACCGAGCAGACGACCTCACGGACCAGCGCTTCGCGGTCCGGGAAGTTGCGGTACAGCGTGGCGTTGCCGACGCCGGCCCGGCGGGCGACCTCGTCGAGCGGCACATCGGGGCCGAACTCCACGAACATCTCCCGGGCGGCACCGACGATCCGCTCCCGATTGCGCAGGGCGTCGGCCCGGGGGCGGGACACCTTGCGACGTACGGCGGTGGCGGTCTCCACGGCGTACTCCTCTGCTGACTGATCCGGTGGTGTGGGGGGCGCCCGGTGGCGATCCGGGGATGGAGTCCCCGTTTCGCTCGGACACATGGCTAAACGGGGAAACGATCCCCGGTTATTTCCCCTCACCGAAGACTTTTCCTGTGACCTGGATCACACGTGGATGTCATGCGGATGATGGTCCGAAACGCCTCCGGATCGCCTCCGGACCTCATCTCGACCACGCCCTCCGGACCTCATCTCGACCACGCCTCGGCTACGCCTCGACCACGGGCGGATGAGCCGCCGCGCGTCCGGGCGCCGATGCCCACGTTCGGCCCTTCCAGCGCGCGCCCGCGCACCCCTCGAACCAGGGTGATCGAAGGAGGACAGCCTCGTCACGGACGGCTGCCGTGGAGTGAAGGGCGCGTGGATGCAGCAGCCGTTCCGCCGAAACGGGATACCCCCGCGCCGGATACGTCCGCGCCGCGTCGTCGCGCTCGCCTCCGTCACCGCCCTCACCCTCGCGGTCAGCACCTCCGCCGGTACCGGGCACCTGGTGGCGAAGGACACCACGACGGCCGCGGGGGCCACGGCCCCGGTCCGCGGTACGGCGCTCAACCCCTGCATGATCCGCGGCCCGCTCGGTACCCAGATGTCCGAGGGCATCCCGACCCCGCCCGGCTACGCCCGCTCCACCGGCACGGTCCGCGCCCTCAACCTGATGATCGACTTCTCCGACGCGCCCGGCGAGGGCAGCGCGATGGACCGCTTCGCGGAGTTCGCCCCGCAGACCCAGAAGTGGTTCAGGACCAGTAGTTACGGCCGTATCGACTACCGCCCCGAGGCCCCGCTCACCGAGTGGCTGCGGATGCCGAAGTCCTTCCGTTCCTACGGCATAGAGCGCGGCGCCCCCTTCGACCCCGGCTACCGCCGGCTGGTGCAGGACATGGTGCGGGCCGCCGATCCGCTCGTGGACTTCCGGGCGTACGACCTCATCAACGTCCTCGTCACCCCGAACGCGGGGCCCTCCGCCCTCGACACCGTCCTGTCGGTGACCTTCGCCGGCAACCGGGAGGCGCCGATCGCGGACGGCGTGCCGGTCGCCAACGCGTCGTTCGTCTACAGCCGCCAGGACGACGGCTCGGGCTCGTACGCGGACACCGGGTACCGGGTCCTCCCCCACGAGAACGGCCATGTCTTCGGGCTGCCCGACCTCTACACGCACGAGGGCGGGGGCGCCGTCGGGCACTGGGACATCATGAGCGAGGACTGGGGCGTCGAGAACGATCTGCTGGGCTGGCACAAGTGGAAGCTCGGGTGGCTCGACGAGACACAGGTCGGCTGCGCGGCGACGGCCGGCGCTGTCGAGTACGCGCTGACCCCGCTCGCCACCGCCGGGGGCGCGAAGCTGGTCGTCGTCCCGCTCAGCTCCCGGACGGCGTACGTCGCCGAGTTGCGGACGCGGGCGGGCAACGACGCGGTGGTGTGCCGACCGGGTGTGCTCGTGTACCGGGTCGACGCGACGGTCGACACCGGGAACGGGCCCATCAGGGTGCACGACTCCCGCCGGGACAGCGGGGGGTGCACGCGCAGCCCCAACGTCCACGCGGAGCTGTCCGACGCGCCGCTCGTCTCCGGTGAGACGTTCAAGGACAGGCGGGCGAGGGTGGAGATCGCCGTGGCGGGGGTGGGTGCCGGGGGAAGCCATCGGGTGGTGGTTCGGCGGGGGTGAGGAGAGTGTGGGGGGCGGCTGGGTCCGGGGTCAGGTGAGGGTCCGGCGTCAGGTACGGGTCCGGGTCAGTACGACGGGTCCGGGGGCTGGTACGGGTCCTGGGGTCAGGTACGAGTCCGGGGGCCGGTCGCTCGGTCCCCCGTGCCCCTGAGGCACCAGGCAGCCCTGCGTACCTGAACGGCGACGGCCCTTCGGGCGCCGGAAAGCACCGGGTGCAGCCCCTGCTTTTCAGGGGCGCGGGGAACTGCGCGAGAAGCCCCACCGGGCCCGCACCCGCCGACGCACCCGTACCCCCGAGCCAAGAGGCGCCCCGCGCGGCGGCGCGAGCGGGCCGCATTACCGTGAACCCATGCTCCCGAACGTCCCAGGCCCGGCCCCGGCCCCCGCCCTCGCGCCGGCGTCAGCCCCCGCGCCCGCGCCGGCCGAAGCCGTCGCCCCCCTGATGCGGGGCATCACCGTGCTGCGCCGGCTCACCGACGCGGACGGAACGCTGAGCCCGAGCGCGCTGGAGAAGGCCACCGGACTCGCGCGCTCCACGGTCGACCGGATCACGGCGACGCTGGCCCGCATGGGCTACGTACGACTGGACGGCCGCGACGTCGTCCTCGCCCCCCGCCTGATGGAGCTGGGCAACGCCTACCTGGCCGCCCTCCGCCTCCCCCGCCTCCTCGACGCCCACGCGGACGCCCTCGCCGACGAGCTGGACGAGTCGATGTCCCTCGCGGTCCGCGACCGGGACGGCGTCCGCTTCATCCACCAGGCGACCCGCCGCCGCGCGATGTCCCTCAGCTTCCGCATCGGCGACCTCCTCCCCGCCGAACGCACCGCACCCGGCCCGCTGTTCGCCACCGAGTGGGAGCCGTCCGACTGGGCCCGGTGGCGGGCCCGCCGTACGGCCGACCCGGAGGGCCGCGGCTTCCCGGCCGTGCCTCCGCGCGCCGGCGCGTACGACGACTTCGAGGACCGTACGGCACGGGCGGGCGCCCAGGGCTGGGCACTGGACGACCAGTTGATCGAACCCGGGCTGGTCGCGGTGTCCGTACCCGTGCGGGACCCCCGTACACGACGGATCGTGTGTGTGGCGAACGTCGTCAGCCATACGAGCCGGCACACGGCGGAGTCCCTGCGGTCGACACTGCTGCCACGGCTGCGGGTGGCCGTGGCGGCGATGGAACGGGAACTGCGGGAGCTACGGGACCCCCCGCCGCCGGTCACCGCTGCGCGGGGCGACACCTCGGCCCCCTCCGGCCTCGCCGCCTGGACCGGCACCTCCAAGCAGGAACTGGGCCGGGAGTTCATCGAGTCCCTCGCCCGGGGGCTGACCGTGATCACCTCGTTCGGCGAGGGGCGCGCGGAGCTGACCCTCACGGAGGTCGCCAGGGCCACCGGGCTCGCCCGCGCGACGGCCCGGCGCGCGCTGATCACTCTCGAACACCTCGGGTACGTCGAGTCGTACGACCGCGTCTTCCGGCTCACGCCCCGCGTACTGGGCCTGGGCTTCCCGCCCCTGTCGATGCTTCCCCTTCCCCGCATCGCCGCACCGCACCTGGCCGAACTCTCCGCGCGGGTCCACGACTCGGCCTCCCTCGCGGTGCTCACCGGGGGTGGGGACGAGGTGCAGTACACGGCGCGGGTCGCCACGAGCCGCATCATGAGCGTCAACATCACCCTCGGCACCCGGCTGCCCGCGTACGCGACCTCGCTCGGCCGCGTCATGCTCGCCGACCTGCTCCCGAAGGCCCCACTCCCGCCCCCGGAACGTCTGGTCCCGCTGACCCCGCAGACGATCACCGACCGGCCGGAACTGCTGACCGTCCTGAAGCGGGTACGGGCCGCCGGATACGCCCTCGTCGACGGGGAGTTGGAGGAGGGGCTGCGGTCCGTCGCGGTGCCGGTGCGGGAGCGGGGCGGGCGGGTCGTCGCCGCGGTGAATGTCGCCATGCACAGCAGTCGGCGTTCGGTCGAGGAGTGTGTGGAGGAGGTTCTGCCTCAACTGCGGGACGCGGTCGGGCGGATCGAGGAGGAACTGGCGGTGGCGGGGATGTTCCGCCGCGTCCCGGAGGTCTGACCTACCCGTTGACCCCCGTGTACTTGCTCAGGCTCCAGTTCCACAGCAGCCTCGACAGGACGAACGCGGTGAGGCCGATGAAGGGGGAGGCCACCGCCAGTGCCTGCGGTACGCCCATCGCGTCGCCGTGCCCGGTCAGTACGCCGGCGGGGAAGTACGCGATGAAGGCGAGCGGGACGACGAAGGTGAACGCGGCGGACACGGCCCTCGGGAGGATGCTGAGGGGGTAGCTGCCGAAGGTCCCCATCAGCTCCTCCAGCCACTGGCTCCAGTAGGCGGTGGCCGGGAAGTGCAGCGCGGCGGCGGCCAGGGCGGTGAAGAGCGCGGCCTCGACCAGCATGCCGCCGAGCACACCGGCCAGCACGTACGTGACCCGGCCCGCCGTCCAGTCGAGGGAGCTGCGCTGCAGCGTGGCGACGAACAGCCCGGCCGCGACGACCAGGTCGCCGATCGCGTTGACCGGGAAGAAGGCCAGCTGAACCTGCCGGTAGACCGGCATCGGGCGGATCAGGCAGGGGTCGACGACCCCCTCCTGGACGAGGACCTGCATGTACTGGACGCGGCCGAGGAAGAGTACGTACAGCCCATGGGCCAGCATGCGCATGCTGGCGATGAGCAGCACGTCGGAGCTGGACCAGCCGCCGAGTCCGGGGAACCGCGTGAGCAGCACCGAGGCGAAGACGACGATGGAGACCTGCCAGATCGCCCCGACGGCGACGTTCATCAGGAACTCGCCCCGGTACTCCAGCCGGGCCTTGAAGTTGAGCCTGGTGATCCGCCACACCACCCGCCAGGCGTGCGCCGGTCCGTGGGGAGGGGTCCTGTGGGGTGTGTGTCCGGTCCTCGTCATGGTCATCCTCCCTGGGCCACGACGCGTCGGCCGGCCCGTTCCCAGAGCCGACGGGTGAGCAGCGCGAGCAGCACGATCCAGACGGCCTGCACCGCCATCTGCCCGAGGGAGTCGCCGACGCCGATCCGCCCGACGTAGATGGACAGCGGTACGCCGAGGGTCGCCTGGAACGGCAGGAACGCGCTGAGCGTGATGAACCAGTCCGGGAAGTACCAGAGCGGGGCGTACACGCCGGAGAGCAGGTTCTGCGCGAAGACGAGGATGAGCAGGGCCGCCTCGTTGCGCAGGGTCCAGAAGCACAGCAGGTCGACCAGCATCATCACGTAGTACAGGACCAGTTGGCCGAGCAGCATGCTGACCGCGAAGACCCCGGCGACGGCGGCCGAGGCGGGCGGGGCGACGACCCCGACGGCGAGGGACAGCACGTATCCGGCGAGCACCCAGCCGAAGCCGTACAGCTGGTCGCCGAGGGCCCGCAGCGCGTAGTAGCGCTGGGGTTTCATCGGCCGCAGGTACCAGTAGACGATCGTCCCGAAGTGCAGGTGCTGGATCACCGTGTCGCGGCCCGCGCGCCGGTCGAGGCCGCGGATGCGGTTCGCGAGCACGGCGAGTACGGCGTAGCCGACGGCCTGGGTCTCGTCGAGCCCGGCGCTGGAGTCGGTGTTCGCGTACAGCCCGCGCCAGAGGTAGACGACCAGGCAGACCTGGACGAGGAGCCGGATGGCGGTGGCGGTCATCCGGGGCGGGGCGAGCAGTTCGCCGCGGGGGGTGATCCAGGAGACGCGGCGGGCGCGGGAGAGGGTGGTGGGCTGCATGGCTCAGCGGGCCCGGGTGGTGGCGGAGGCTGCGGCGGTGGGTGGGCCGGTGCCGTCGACCGGTGTACCGGACGGGGACAGGTCGCTGAGGTAGGCGGCGCGCATGACGTCCTCCAGGTCGTTCTCCTCCAGCGCCAGGTCCGCGACCCGGAACCGCCCGATGATCACCTTGAGCGCCTCGTGCACGCTGGGCGCGTCCTCCCCGACCGGCCCGAACACGACCCGCGGCCCTTCACGGCGCAGCACCCCTATCCCGGCGAACCCGGGCAGCGGCACTCCCGTGACTGTGGCCGCCTCACCGTGCTCGTCCCCCTCGACCGGCTTGACCGCCTCGACGTCGGCCGGGTCGGCGAGCGTGGCCCGGACCTGCCAGGTGCCGCCGAATCGGCGCCGGATCTCCTGGAGCGAGCCGTCGAGGACGATGCGCCCGTGGTTGATCAGCACGACGCGCTCGGCGAGCCGTTCCACCTCGGTCATGTCGTGCGTGGTGAGCAGGACGGTACGGTCGCGCTGCTCGACCTGGTGCCGCAGGAACCGCCGTACCTGCTCCTTCACCACCACGTCCATGCCGATGGTGGGCTCGTCGAGGAAGACGACGGGCGGGTCGTGCAGCAGGGAGGCGGCGAGATCGCACCGGACCCGCTGCCCCAGCGACAGGTGCCGGACGCGGGTGTCCCAGAACTCGGAGAGTTCGAGCAGCCCGTCGAACTCCTCCATACGGTCCCGGAACTGCCCCTCGGGAACCCCGTAGATGTCCCGGAGGATCTCGAACGAGTCCCGGGCGGGCAGGTCCCACCACAACTGCGTCCGCTGCCCGAACACGGCCCCGATGTTATGGGCGTTGCGCTCCCGGTCCTGATGCGGGACGACCCCGGCGACGAGCGCCTCGCCGGAGGTGGGCGTCAGGATGCCGGTGAGCATCTTGATGGTGGTGGACTTCCCGGCCCCGTTGGGACCGAGCAGCGCGAGCAACTCCCCCTTGCCCACACTGAATTCGACGTCCTGCACGGCGACCTTGGCCACGCGCTGCGGACTGACGAGCGATCTGAGCGCCCCCGCGAGGCCGGGCCGCCGTACGGTCGTCTGAAACACCTTGGACAGCCCGCGCGCCTCGATCACCGCAGACAACGGCCACACATCCGTCCCACTCATAGGCAGTTCGATCTCATAGGCAGTTCGATGCACCGAACGGCGTCCGGAATCGCGGCGGCAATGCTAGGCCCGGTGAGGCGGCGGGCGGTAGCGACTTTTTTGCAGGCGGCCGCCGCCCTCGGAGATCACCGACTTCGTTCACCCAGGCAACCCGCCACGAAGTCCTCCCGCCCCCGCCCCCGCCCCCGCCCCCGCTCCTGCTCCCGCTCCCGCCTGCCTGTCCCTCGTCACACCCTCCGAGGTGCGGCGAAGGGTTACCGGCACGTACGCGGGCCAGCGCGTCGGCGGAGATCGGCGCCTGACATCATGCGCGCCATGAACGCCGATTCCCCCACCCCTCCCGGCTCCCCCACAGGGAGTTTTCTGCTCGAACTACGGGACGCGATCAGCTTCCGGGCCTTCGGCCTCGTCCTGGGCGGCCTGCTGATACAACTCGCCTTCACCGTCTCCTATCTGGGCGCCTTCCACTCCCCCACGCCGCACCGGATGCCGGTGGCGGTGGTGGCCCCGGCGGAGGCCGCCACGCAGATCGTCGACCAGCTCGACGGGCTGGACGGCGACCCGGTGAACGCGACCGCCGTCGCGAGCGAGTCCGCCGCGCGGAAGCAGATCATGAACCGGACGGTGGACGCCGCCTTCCTGTTCGACACGACCGGCACGAAGGACACGCTGCTGGTCGCCTCCGCCGGCGGGCCCTCGGTGTCTCAGACCGCCACGCAACTCGCCCAGAAGATAGAGACCTCGCAGAAGCGGCAGGTCGTGGTCATCGACATCCAGGCCCCGAACACCGGCGACGGACGCGGCATGGCCTCCTTCTACCTGGTGCTCGGCTGGGTGGTCGGCGGCTATCTGACGGCGACGATCCTGAACATGTCGAGCGGTTCGAAGCCGGCCAACCGGCACCGCATCGTGATCCGGTTGGGCGCGCTGGGTCTGTACGCGATCGCGTCCGGGGTCGCCGGAGCGGTGATCGTGGGCCCGGTGTTCGACGCGCTGAGCGGTCACTTCTGGGCGCTGGCGGGGATCGGCACGCTGGTGGTGTTCGCATCGGCCGCGACGTCGCTCGCGCTCCAGACCCTGCTGGGCATGGCCGGCACCGGCCTGACCATCCTGCTCTTCGTGGTGCTGGGCAACCCGAGCGCGGGCGGTGTCTACCCGTCGGTCCTGCTGCCGGGCTTCTGGAGCGCGATCGGCCAGGCTCTGCCGCCGGGCGCGGGCACCACGCTGGTCCGCAACACCGTGTACTTCGACGCCCACGCCACGACGGCCGCCTGGTGGGTACTGGGCGCGTACGCGGTGGTCGGCGCGGCTCTGGCCCCGTTCGCGGCGTGGTGGAAGGAGCGACGGGGAACGGCGACGTCCGACAGCTCGGTGGATCGGGACGACATCACTCTCGGCACGGCAGGTGAGCCAAGCAGGTAGCCGCTGCCCAGCCGCCGGTCGGCAGCTGCCTCGCCGACGCCGGGCGGGGTAACCCCCACGCCCGCTCACCCCCACCCGCTACACTGACGGCGGCGTGCCAGTCCGCTGGCGCACCGCCGGATCAGTGGATCGATGTGTCCGGGATCAGTGGCATTGGCCTCTATATTCCTGCACGTTACCGACAGATCTTTGCCTTCGTAGCTCAGGGGATAGAGCACCGCTCTCCTAAAGCGGGTGTCGCAGGTTCGAATCCTGCCGGGGGCACCAGGCAAAAGGCCCCGGACCGATCATGGTCCGGGGCCTTTGACATCCACTTTTGACATCAACGCGGGCGGTCACTCGCAACCGGCCGCCGCTTAAGCAGCCGATCCATGTGGCTGATCGCCTCGCGCTGCGTGTCCTGCACGACGTGCGTGTACACGTCCATGGTGATGCTGATCTGACTGTGCCCGAGGATCTCCATCACGACGCGGGGCGCGACTCCGGCAGCCGTGAGGAGGGTCGCCGTGCCGTGCCGGGCGTCATGCAACCGGATCACGCGAAGGCCGGCGGACTCGGCGACGCGGGTGAAGGAGCGGTAGACGTTCCGCGGCTCGACCTGGCGGCCGGCCGGGTAGGGGTTGAAGTACCGGGCGGTCTGCGTCACCGGGTCCAGCTCCACCTTCACGTAGTTGGGGCCCTCGACGGACGGGTGGTGCGGGGCGATGCGGCGCAGGCCCCAGGGAGCGACGGTGAAGTGGCCCTGCGGCAGCGGGCTACCGGTGCGAAAGCGATCCATGTGGTTGAACACGGTCTTCCTTTCGCTGTGGAAAGTGCCTGTGCTTGCCCGCTCGACACCTCGGACACCAAGCTGTCCAGCGGGAGTTGTGGAGCTCCGGTCGTCTTCGAACGAAGTCGGAGCGGCGCGCGAACTTGCCGACGTAGCCCTTCGAGCACACCTATGAGAAGGGCTACCTCCGGCTCCCTCGACTCGGCCGCGACCCGGCCCTCCTCGTACCAGCGACGAAGGCTCCGTTGCCACGCGATCTCCGCCCGCACGGCCTCGGTTCGGATCGCGCCGAGCATCAGGTCGGAATCCAAGTGCAGCCGCACGAGGTCCACAGGCGTCATGCGCAAGGACTCGGCGAACATTGCGGAGTGGGAGTCGCTCATCGAGCCGAGGGGGTCGAGGGTGAGTTCCACGCATGCCTCGGGACTGGGGTCGTTCACCAGCTCCGCCGCCTGCATGAGCCGTAAGGAAACGCGCGGCCTCAACACGAGGCCGACGCCTTCGACTCGGCCCATACGACCTTGCCCCAGCGCTTCCGGTCGCAGCCCCACCGCCCACTGAGAGCATCGACCAAGAGCAGCCCGCGCCCCCTTCTCTGAGTCCTCATCGGGCTCGAAACAACTGCATGAAGCGCTACTGAAGGAGCGCACGGAAGACCTTGCGGTACTCCTGGTCGACGTGACCCACTCCAAAGTGCAGGAGCTCTACGAGTCGTGGGGATACGCCAAGGCCGGCGAGCAACAGCCTTTCGCCAACTCTCCGGTGTACGCGGTGATGGTCACCGACCTTCGCGGCTGAGTCAGGTTCTCGCCAAGCCCCCGTTGCTGTTCGTCAGCTGGTGAGCCCGGGGAAATGGACGTCGCCGTTGAGCAAGGTGACGCGTTCCCTCATCTGGTCCGGGCTCTGAACGCGGAGCCATCGCGAGTTGTCGGGCGCCTTCCCAAGATCGCGAAGTCCAGGTGGATCCCGCTTCCCTCGCCCTCTCGTGCCTGGGCCATGTGCCGACCCGTCACGAACGCCGTCGGTCCGGGCGAGTGCGGGGCTTCTCTGGATCGGGCTGCCGCGAGAGGGAACTGTTCGGCTCCGTCATGCGAGCCACCTCCTGGGCCTGCGCACGAAGTGCCGTACTCGGGCGGTCGCTTTTGAGTGTTTCACGTATCGTGCGATGCCTCGGATATGCGCGCGCCACCGCGTTTCTGCACCGTCCGGATCCTGGGATTGGGCGGCTTCGGACCGTCCACCACAGGACGCGAGGACTACACTGCCGTACAGACGTCCCAGACCCCGGCGGCATGCTGTTGCTGAACACAGATGGCTGCGGGGCGCGGACTGTTCGTCTGTCACCCGGCGCATCCCTGGAGGGAACTGGGTGGGTCCTCTGTCCTGCTGCGCAGACTGTCGGACCGGCCGTTGCTCCGCCTCCGCCGAACGTACGCCCCTGCCGGGAGCACGCCCAGGATGCCGGGACTCCGGCACCACCGCACCCGCTGCCGGATGGTCTTCTGAACCGAGGCGTCATGCCCCTTCCCCAGCTCACCGTGTACCGCCAGGACCGAGAGATTCGGGCGCTGATCACCCTGTCCGGTGAGATCGACCTGGAATCCGTGCCCTTGGTGCGCACGTCCCTGGAGCGGTGCCTGCGGGACGGTATCCGCGCCATCGACGTCGACCTCATCTCCGTCACCTTCTGCGACTGCACCGGACTCAACGCATTCCTCCGCGCCGCGCAACAGGCCACCGTGGTCGGCGGGACCCTGCGACTGCACCATCCGCCACCGACTCTGGCTCGGATTCTCCACCTCGTCGGCTGCGGGTTCCTGCTCCTCGGCCTACCGTTCGAACACGTGCCACCTCCTCTCGTGGACACCCCGGCCACGCCCGTTCCAGCCCCGCCGCACAGTCCTGTCCCGCTTGCGCCTGTTCTCTCGGGCGATGTGCGATGACGGTGGAACCCGGGCGGGGACAGTCACGGAAGCCGGCGGAGGGTGATCCCTCCGCCATGGCTCCGGTGCGGTTGCGTCGGCTGAACCGTTGGCTGGTGGAGGGCCTGCGTGAAGAACTGGCGGATCTGTACGTGGAGTCCCGCGTCACGGCGCCGGGTGACGCATACCGCCGTCCCGGCCGCCAGAACTTCTTGGCCCGTCTCACCACGGACATGCGCCGGCCGGGATTCGCCATGATGATCGGCGAGATGGACAGACTGATCGGATGCGCCTTCGGATTCCCGGTACGCGGCGACGACTCCTGGTGGTTCGACTTCGAGGAAGCATTGCCGTGCCGCATCGATCAACTCACGGTGTCCGGCGGTGTCTTCGCGTTCGGCGACATCATGATCCGGCCGCACCCGCAGGACCGGGCTCTGGCCCGTCGTCTGCTGGAGCGGCTGCTGACCGACCACCAGGCATCACTCGGCGCCACGCTGGTGGACCGGGCAGATCGCCCCACTCTCGCCGCGCTCCGCTCCTGGGGGTGGACGGACGTCGGAGAGCTTCGCAGGCCGGCCGGTCCCACCACGTTCCGCGCGCTGGTATTTCCCGTCGGGGAACGAACCGGGGCGAAGGTGGACGGCCTTGTCGTACCGCGTGGAGGCGGTGGCCCGGGTGGGGCCTGACAGGCGGTCGGTCCGCATTCGGATGCTGGTGGCCGAGCAGGCGGTCAGGCGTGGTGCCCGGGTCGGTGTGGTGGACGTGTGCACCGCGGCCGTGGCCGCGCTGCCGGTCGGCGGGGCCGGGCTGTCGGCGATGTCCCGGTCCGCGCCGAGCCATCCGTTGTGCAGCACCGACGCCATCAGCGAGCAACTGGAAGAGCTCCAGCTCACCCTGGGCGAGGGACCCTGCGTGGACGCCTTCCTGCACGGCTCGGCCGTCCTGACACCCGATCTGCTCACCCGTGACCTGCAGGACCGCTGGACGGTGTTCGCCGACGCGGCCCTGGAAGCCGGAGCCCGCGCGGTCTTCGCGCTCCCCCTGCAGATGGGGGCGATCAGCCCGGGAGTTCTGGACCTGTACGCCAACGTGCCGACCGCGCTGGACGCGGAGGAACTGGCCGACGCACTGGCATTCGCCGATCTGGCGACGCTGATCCTGCTCGATACAAGGATCGACGAGACAGGCGCGCCGACCGGCGGACCGATTCCGGAACAGGGCTTCGAAGACCTGGGCGCGTACCGGGCGGAGATCGACCAGGCCAACGGCATCCTGACCGTCCAGCTCGGCGTCGGCATCGAAGAAGCCTTCGTCCGGCTTCGTGCCTACGCCTATGCGCGGGGACGCCGGCTCGCCGACGTGGCCGCGGACGTGGTGGCCCGTCGGCTTCGCTTCTCACCAGCCGCGGAGCCGGACCAGACCGATGAGGAAACCTGACGCATGGGTGCCGACCGACGAACATGCCGTACTTCCCGCCCCTTCAGGCAGGGACTAGTCTCAATTGAGGGTGCCCACGATGGATCAACAGCTTCTGGCCAAGACCTTCGTCGAGCTGGCCGACAATCTGGTCGCCGACTTCGACCTCATGGACTTCCTGCGCCTGCTGACCGACCGCTGCGTGGGCATGCTCGACGCGAGCGCCGCCGGGGTGCTGCTCGCCGACCGTGACGGCAAACTCCGCGTCATGGCCGCCTCCGACGAACAGGTGCGGCTGCTGGAGCTCTTCCAGCTCCAGAACGACGAAGGCCCCTGCCTCGAGTGCTTCCGCACCGGCGCACCGGTGATCATCCACGACCTGACCCGGGAGATCGACCGCTGGCCACGCTTCGTCACTGCGGCCCACCGCAGCGGCTTCGGGGCAGTCCAGGCCCTGCCCATGCGTCTGCGGGACGAGACCGTGGGCGCCCTGAACCTCTTCCGCGCCGCCCCCGGCCCCTTCGACCCACCCGCCACACTCATCGCCCAGGCGCTGGCCGACGTCGCCACCATCAGCCTGCTGCAACAACGCACCGTCCACCGCGGCACGGTGCTCAACGAACAGCTGCAGGCGGCGTTGAACAGCCGGGTACTGATCGAACAGGCGAAGGGGAAACTCGCCGAACGCCAGGGCATCGACATGGAGCAGGCGTTCACCGCGCTGCGTGGTTACGCCCGCGCCCACAACCGGCGCCTGGCCGACGTGGCCCGCGCATTCATCAGCGGATCCGAACCCCTCGCCGGTCTGGGGGCCTGACCGGCGTCACGGCAGGGCCACCAGCCTGCACGGCCGCAGGGGCCCGGCCTGAACACTTTGGTGACGTTTCACCTCGCCGAGGATCGTCGGTATGGCGAAGCTCGGGAAGGCGGTGCCGAGGTTCGGGTCGAAGCGGGTCACCGCCTTGACCAGCCCCAGTTGGGCGACCTGCTTGAGGTCTTCGAAGGACTCGCCGCGATTTCGGAACCGCCGGGCGAGCCGTACGGCCATCGGCGCCCAGGCGCACACCACTTCCTGCCGCAGCGCGGACCTCTCCAGACCGTCCGGGAGAGCGGCGATACGGCGGAACGCGGCAGCGGTGTCCGGGGCGTCATCGTAGGGATCTGCGCTTCGTGGGCTCTGCTCACGTGCGTACGTCATCTGTGTGACACGACGTCCAACAGCCCGGATTAGACATGCTGGTCGCCGAGGCGCAGTCCCTGACCGGCTGTGTCTTCGGATTCCCCGTGCCGCGCGACGGCTCCTGGTGGCGGGAGTTCGAGGGACCTCTGCCGCAGAACCTCGAGCAACTGACCGCTTCCGGCCATGTCTTCGCCATCACTGAAACCGTTGTCCATCCGCATGAGCACGCTCACGGGCTCGCTCGCCGCCTGCAGGAGCGTCTGCTCGCCGACCATCAGGCTTCGCTCGGCGTCACCTTGGTGGATCAGTCCGACCGTCCGGCCCGTGCCGCCTTTGAGACCTGGGGCTGGCAGGAGGCGGGGCAGATCCTCCGCGCACCGACCGTCCTGTGCGTAGTGCTTCTGCCCCTGGGAGAGCGCACGACGGAGCATCCGAACGGCCTCGCCCACAACGCCCGGACCCAACGGCCCAAGTAGCCGCCCGCGCCAGGCCGGACGCGGCGCCTACGCAGGCGTGGAGGGGCGCCGGAACGGGAGCGACGGAGGATCGCGGCAGTGCCTCGTTGTGACATCCGTCGATGTTTGAGATTCTCCGGCCGGGCTACTCAGGAGGGGCGTCCGACGGCCGTCCTGGACGAAGACACCGGAGAGTTGAGCTCACAGCTCCCGGTGTCGTCCTCTGGAGCACGCACACCGTCAGTCATCTCCGGTCCGCCAGATGGAGGCTCCGCAGTGCTCGGCGTAGCTCCCGCTGCATCGGCTCCGGAAGCGTCCGGTCCTTCGTCGTGGCGACCAGAGCCGCAGCCACGTCCCGGAGCTTGATGTTGCAGTGCTGCGACAGGTCCACCAGCACGTCCCAGGCCCTCTCGCTGGAACACGGCGCCAGGGCCATCACCATGCCGCGCGCCTGGTCGATCACCGCACGGCTCACCAGCGCGTGCTCCAACTGTTCGTTCTTGGCACGTAGTTCGACCGCCTCGGACAGCAAAGCCGCGTCCCCCGCCGAAGGCGCAGTTCTCAACAGTCGCTGTTCTTCACTGGGCGTGGTCAGCTGGTGCATGGTGCGTACCTCACAGGGCAGTCATCCTGTCCGTAGGCGGTCAGCGGCGCGCCAGTTGCCGTTCGCCGGCCGCACCGGGCTCGTAGGCCAGTCCGTAGTGCTTGAAGATCGCTTCCTCCTGCTCGGCGGGCAGCACGTCGTCGGTGCCGATCGAAGGGGCCTGCTTCACCAGCGCTTTGACATAGCCGACCCTGAGATAGCCCGGCCCGGCGATCGCGTCCTCAAGGGGCACGAAGACCAGCCGGTGCCGGGTGGGCAGTCCGGTCCGTACCGTGGCCATGGCCGGCTCATCGGTGGTGGTGTCCACATAGACCGCCTCCAGGACACCGATCTTGTGCGACTCGGTGTCGACGACATCGCGGTTGCGCCATTCTCGGACGTCGGCTGCGTGAATCACGGCCCCTCCCTACCTGGACGATCCGCCTGGTTGTCGTGAGCCGCACCCCTGGTTTTCCGCGTGAAATCGCCGCAGCGTACGACGTAGCGCCCGCTGCATGTGTGCCGGGAGCGGCTTGCCCTCCCAGGCGGCGACCAGGGCCGCGGCCACCTCCGGAAGTCTGGCGTCGCACTTCCGTGAGACATCCACCAGCAGCTTCCTGGCCGCCCCGCGGCGGCAGGGGGTCAGGACCATCACCATGCCGCGGGCCTGGTCGATGACCGCACGGCCGGCCAACGCCCGCCGCAGCTGATCGTTCTCAGCGCGCAGTGCGACGACGTCCTGTCCCGCCGGCGTGTTCCCCCACGTGGCCTCGGCCCGCAGATCCCACCACTCCTGTTGGATCATGGTTGTGCGTTGCATGGCATGCACCTCTTCACGATCTCGACGTGTCCGGCCCGGCTGAAGCCGTCCGGGAACCGCTGGCTGCCGAACAGCTTCACGGGTCACCTGCGATGTTCGTGGTCCCGACGGTCCTCGCGCCGCCAGCGCGCCCGGTGCTGACGGCTGTAGCGGCGGTCCCAGCGTTCCTGACGATTCCGGCGCTCCTGGTAGTCCCGGTAGTCCCCGAGATCGGAACTGCCGCCACGGCTCAGGCCTCCGCCACGATCGCGGCGGTAGCGGGTGGCGCCGTAGACCAGCACCGCCGCGGCCACCCACCAGATGGGATTGAGGAAGCCGAAGCCGAACAGGACCACGATGAGGACGAGGAGCAGGACGAACATGGTGGGCCTCCCCGGGAGCAGAACACAGCATCGATACCGGGGACTGGGGCCTCACCCCAGAGCGTAGTCCCTCCCAGAGGCTGCGGATACGGCGCGACGTCAGCGCGTCCTGCTCGGTATGGATGGCTGCTTGACACCTGTCGGGGAACTGCTGCGAGGACTAGCGTGCGACATGGCCCCTGCCCCCGGCAGCGTCGCACTGCCAGCGCTCTCCCCAGAGAGCGCACCCTGTGCATCGGTGCCGGAACCCGCCGCGTCACGAGCGAGGCCGTTCCCGCACGCGCCCATCGTCACGATCCCGGCGCAGCTGATGCGCCCCGAGCGGGCACCGATCTGCTGCCCGCCACGTCGCACGCATCCCACAACAGGCGGTACGTATGTACGCGCTGATCGTTCCGGCTTCGACCCCCTTCGTCCTGCTCGCCGTCGTGATGGCCCTGTCCTGGTGGGAGGACCACATTCCGCCGACGCCGCCGGCCGAGCCGGACGAACCCCTCACCGAGGCCCCGTTCACCCCGGCGGCCCCAGCCCAGCCCCCACGCCTCGTCAGTGTCGACACCGCGTTGACAAGGGACGTGGCCGGGCGTTGACTGACAGCACGGCGTAGGGCTATGCCACTCCGGATCATTCGGGCGACGCATTCCACCTTCCCGCTTCGCCCGGACCCCGCGGAACCAGGAAATCCCCGCGATCTGGAGGCCCGGCAATGTTCTGGATTCTTCTCCTTCTGCTGATCCTGGTGGTCTTCGGATTCGGCTTCACGATGCAGATCCTGTGGTGGGTCGGGGCCGTCCTGCTGGTCGTCTGGATCGTCGGCTTCGCCATGCGCGGGCGCCAAGGTGGCAGGCGCCGGTACAGCCGCAGCCGCAGGTAATCCACTCCACGCACGATCTCACCCCGCGGGATTAACAGCCTGCAGATCACGCGCGAAGCCCTCCAGTGGACATGCAGAGGACAGCCATGAGCATCGCACAGACGATCAAGCACAAGACCCAGGAATTCAAGGGCCGGATCACCGAACGCATCGGCCGGACCACCCGCAATCGGCGACTGCAGCGCGAAGGCAGGACCGACCGGGCCCTCGGAAGCCTGAAGCAGGCCAGCGACAAGGCCAAGGACGCTTTCAGGCGCTGACCACATGCGCCCCAGGTGGTGCCCACGTCGAGTGGGCGCCACCCGGCCGACCTCGATGCTCAATGAGCCGACGGGAATTGACGGCAATGAAGCAGACCAACGAGCGAACCGAGAGCCAGAGAAGGCAGCCCTGTTCACCGTCGTGATCGTCATCGGCCTGGCCGGCCTCCTTTCCCTCGGACGCAGGCGAGCGCGAAGCGGTGGCGGGTGCGGGCTGAAGCGGCGCTTCGGGCCCGAGTACGCCCGGCCCGTGCTCTCGCCCGCCACGACTGCGATATCCGGGCAGCCGAGCAGGAACTCGGCGAGCGCGTGGAACGGCACGGCTCCCTCACCGGGCAGCCTGTCACCCGAAGCCCGCGAGCACTACGTGACTCAATGAACCACTGTCCAGGAGCAGTTCGTCGAATCACCGCAGCAGGCCGTCACCGAGGCAGACACGCTCCTGGCACGCCTGGCAAGGGACCGCGGCTTCCCCGACGGCGAGCAGTTCGAGGACCAGATCGCCGCCCTGTCTCCCCTTCCGGATGCGCAGATGATGATCCTGGACATCACCACAGGTCGGCTGCAGTGGGTCAACGCAGGCCATCCGGCCCCGCTCCTGATCCGTGACCGCGCCGTACTGGACCGGCTGGAGGGCCCGACCACGTTGCCGGTCGGCTTCGGCGGCCAGGAGCCGGTGGTCAGCGAGCGGATGCTGCAGCCCGGGGACCGGTTGCTGTGCTTCACCGACGGCCTGATCGAGGAGCACCACACCGGCGGGAGACAGTTCGGAGGGAGCAGCCCATCGAGTGGACCAACCGGATCCTCCACGACCGCACCGAGGTACGGGCGGTGGTACGAGCGCTCTCCCACGCCCTGAAACAGGAACGCGGCAGCACCACGACCGACGACGCGGCCATCCTCCTCATCGAGTGGCGAGGCGGCGACGCCGATCACCTCGCCACCCTCGACTGAGCCCGCAACGATGCACCGGCTCCCTCGTTGAAGCCTGCCGCTGACCTGGATTTTCGTACCCAAGGTCGCTGTCAGGCGGACAGACGCGCGGCGATCCCCTGGGTGCGGAAAGGGTGGTGGCGGCGAATGAGACGGACCCGGGCCGTCAGGCCCAGGAATCGGTAGCCGTGGCCGGGCAGACGGTAGCCGTGGCCGGGCGGGGACTCCGTGGTCGTCGAACCGCTCGAAGGTACGCCAGTGACGTGAGGATCGGGTCGGGCCGGGGACTGGTCGAGGGCTTTCGGGAGCCGGTCAGCGGGCCGGGCGCCGGGTGGAGCGCCAGATGGAGCGGGCCACCAGGTAGAGCAGATCGACGATGAGAAGCAGTACGCCGATGGACATCAGGTAGAGCATGCCGTCGACGGCCTCGCCGATGGCGACCAGAGCGATTCCGGCGATGAACAGGATCAGGAAGAGGACCATGAGGGGATGCCTCCTGGGAAGAACCGTGCGAGATCTGCGTGGTCTCTCGGTACGGCAGGACACACTGTGCCTGTGCTCGATGTCGCGTCGGCCGAGGGGTGATACGTGACGGCCCCGGCGCACAAGGCCGCCACCATGGTGGTGGCGGCCTCCGCCGACGGCGTGCCCCACCGACCCCAGGGTTCTCAGGTGGTGCCGACGACGGCCAAGGCCGGTGTCCTCGAGCACGCCGTCAGCAAAGCGGGTGCGCCAGGCAGCGTGCTGTTCGTTTGATCCTCCGCATGCCAGAACGCTCGGGTTCCAGAAATCCTGGGCGCCTCGCAGCCGGTACGCCCACGGGGCTTCGGCCCAGGGGATCTCAGGCGGTGCGTTTGGCGCGGTGGCGGGCTTCCCGGAGCCGGACCTTCGAGGGGAGGCGGTCCAGGCCGGCCGAGTCTCGTGCGTGTGCGAGTGTTTCGCGGCTCAGTTGCCCAAGAGCCCGTGCTGGATCGGCGTGGGGTTCCAGCAGCAGCCGCACGCGTGCAGTGGGAGCGGTACGTCGGCCCGTCAGCCGTACATGAGCCCGTGAGACCCCGTCCAGGGCTTGCGCCTCTTCCTCGATGACGTTCTCCAGTGTGCGGCCGTCGAGCCGGGCTGCCGCGCCGTCTTCGCTGTCGACGAGGACCCGGTCCAGGCGGTGTCTGCGTTGCGCGAGGAGCCACCACAGCAGCAGGGCCAGCAGCACGGCGAGCACCGCGATGACGGTCGGCCACCACCAGCCTTCGTCCCGCCACCGGGTGCGTCCCTCGGTGCCCAGCACCACATCGTCCGGCCCACGGAAGGGCCACCAGTCCGGCACGTCGAAATCCCAGTGGCGTTGCAGGTCCAATGCGCCCAGCAGTACGCCGCCGCCCAGGGCGAACAGTCCGAGGCCGAGCAGTCCGAGCAGCACCCGGTTCGCCGTTTTGAGCATCGGATCACCTCAGCCCTTCTTGGGGCGCCGAACGCGCACGGCCAGTGTGGGTTGCCGGGCCAGGCCCAAGGACGTCACGGCTTCGCCCAGCTCGGCGTGCAGGTCCGCGCGGACCTCCTCGAGGTCGCGGAAATGGGCCCGTGCCCGGGCTTTGACCTTCCGGCGGCCGACATCGACCTGTGCCGACTGGACACCGGGCACCTGCATGGCCCGGTCGCGCAGAACCAGGGCAGCCGCGCGGCGGTCAAGCCCGGCTCGGACGTCCTCTGCCCCAGGGATACCGGTGGGCCGCCGCATGGGCAGCAGCCGGCGCAGTCCCGGCGTCACCGCCAGCAGGAAAAGCCACAAGCCGAGGGCCATCGCCACCGCGGCCCCGACGATCATCCAGACGTCGTCCAGAGGCCGTGTGGCCAGTTCCTCGGCGAGCCGCCGCCGCCAACGCATCGCATTCCGGCCTGCCCGCACCGCGACCACGTCATACAGGAGAAATCCGACGGCCGCGGCGGACAGCAGGGCTGCCAAGGCCGCGGGAATCCGCCGCGACGACCAGAAACGGTGCGCCGACCGGCCTGATCCGTCGATCGCCTTCCTAGGGCCCTCGGCCGCCCCCGGGGTGCCGTCGGCGGACGGAGCCGCCTGTTGTCCCGGATCGGAGGAGAGGTCACTGGCACCGGTCGGCTGCCGTGAGGTGTTCACGCTCATCTCACCCTCTGCCGGTCCGTGTGCCGCGTATGCGCCGAGTGCAGTTGCTGGACCGATACCGCGAGGTCGGACACCTCCATGCCGGCCCATGCCCTGATCCGTTCGGTGACTTCCCGGCGCACCGCGGCGCACTGCGCCCCGATGTCGGACGGATAGCCGAGTTCGACGGTGATGTGCAGCCGTGCCTCGCCGAGCACCGCCGGCCGTCCGGCGGACCCGGCGTCCCGTCCTGCGTTGGTCCGTTCCGGTGCACGCCGTACGGATGTGCTCACGTGTGGCGTCCGGCGGCCGGGTGGTACGTGGCCGACCGACTCGGCGAACCGGCTCAGCGCCTCACGCGCCACCCGGGCCGCGATCTTCGCGACGACCCGGTCGGTCACGGCGGTCGCCCCGCGCTCCCCGCGGGGGACGCCCGGACGCTCATCGGCTTCCCCGCTCACCGCCGCCAGTCTCCCCGAGCCTGTCGCCGGTCGTCGCGGATCCGATCCTGCCGGTCCCGGCGGCGCACGAAGTCGCCCGGTTCGAGATCACCCTCCATGAACCGTCCGATGACGAGACCGACGAGGCCCAGCCCCAGCACCAGCAGGAAAGCCCAGAAGTCACCGAAATACGCGGCGAAACCCAGCGCCATTCCGGCCATCAAGCCCACCACGGCCCTGCTCATCACGCGCTCCTTCGCTCAAGCGGGCTGCCGCCCCGGCTACTGAATCCGCCGCCGCTCCTCCCCTTCGCCCTCCTCGTCATCCGGCAACTTCACGTCGCTGACCATGAGGTTGACTTCCACGACTTCCCGACCCGCCATCCGCTCCACCGCGGAGATCACGTTCTCCCTCACCGCTGCGGCCACGTCCGTGATTGAGACGCCGTACTCGACGACGATCTCCAGATCAATGGCCGCCTGTAGCTCTCCAACCTCGACACTGACCCCGCGCGTGGCGGACTTGCCACTGCCGCCGCCGGGCATCCGCTCTCGCATGGATCCCATCGAGCGGGCGAATCCGCTGCCCAGGGCGTAGACGCCTCGTACGTCCCGTGCCGCCATTCCGGCGATCTTCTCCACCACCACATCGGCGACGGTGGTCCGGCCGCGAGAACCGGGCGCAGCACTGAGCCTGACGCCGGTGTTTTCAGTCATCGTGATATTCCTCCCTCGCGAGGCCGCCGAGCACTCATTACTCGGATTATAGTCTTTTTAGTACCTTTTATCCGGATATAGAGCGGGAGGCGGAGCGGTCCGACGAGTGGCCTGAAGTCCCTTCCCCGAGCTCTCGCGGACCCTCCAGGCAGAGCGCAGCGGGAAGAGAACCGAGCCGTGGAGGAAGAAGGGTGAGAGGCCAGTGACCGAGGCGTGGACGCAGGCAGGACGGCGCCAGCTTGACCTGAGCCGGCTGCTCCCGCTCGGCGGGCCCCACGACGGGACGTGGATCACCGAGCAAGCGGCCGTCCAGGCCCTCGGGCGCACTGCCGCCGAGGTCCCCGGTGTCCGGCTGGAGTCCCTGCGCATCGGGTCGGCGCCGCTCCAACCCGTGTCCGAGCCGGCCGTCCGTCCGCCGGCCAGCGCGCTACCACCTGGCCCGCTCACCATCGAGGCCGCCTTCACCGCATCCCTGGCGCGGCCGCTGCCGGAGACCGCCGACGAATTGAGGAGCACACTGCTGGGCGCGGCTACCGAACGCCTCGGACTGGCCACGATGACGGCTGACATGCGCGTAACGGATCTCCGTGGGGTCCCGGAGGCAGGCGTGACTTCTCGGACTGCGGCGACGGCCATGAGGCCCACGCCGGAAGCTGCGGCCCCGCGGAGTTCGCCCCCGGTGACCGGAACAGGGTCCATGCGGGGACTCGTCGGGGAGCTGGCGGACGTCGCAGCGGATGTGCCGGGCGTCGCCCGCCTCACCACCGTGCTGGGCAGCCGCCCCGTCAGGGTGGAGGACCATGATGATCCACCCGGCCGGCACATCGAGATTCACCTCGCGGTCGGCCCGGGACACCATCCACTGAAGGTCGCCCGCGCCGTCCGGGAGGCGGTAGCCGAGGCAGCCACCACTGACACCCCGGGTCCGGCCACCGTCGCCGTCCTCATCACGGAAACCGCAGCCTGACTACGGACCTCGCCGGTCACCGTGATCAGTACCCCTCAGTGATCAGCCGCCCCCGCGGACCGCTCCGCCAGCTGTGAGACCTGCCTGGCAGGGAACCCGCATGCAAACCCGGGCCTGCTGACGAGGGAGCAGACAACGGGCCGCTGACCGAGCAGGTGCTCGCATGGCTGGTCACGTCTAAGAGACGAGACACCCCGATCACCGTCGATGCCCACGGACACCTGGACGACGCCGAGAGTGCCGATCACCTCATCCCCCCTGGGGAGAAGTGAAGCAGTCAGCCCCACGCCACCGTCTCAGATTCCGTCGCATTCATTACCGTTCACGGCCGTTCATAGGGGACCTAACTCCGCGACTGCTCCAGCAGCCAGCCGCCAATGAACGCAGGTGAACGCCCCCGCACGCAGCCCCACACCCCCACCACCACAGTTGGAAAGCGTGCTCTCTCGGTGTCTGAGGGTGCCTGAGTGCGCGAAGCTTGGGTATGGCCCCTGAACCGAGCGCTGCTCCATCGCCGACCACTCACGTAAGTGCGGTGACCGACGGCACCACCAGGGTCTTCACGTGGGAGGCAGACGCACGCATTGAGGTCCGCAACCTGGGCGGCGAGATCGTCATTGAGGCCAACGCCGCCGGCTTGAAGACCCTGGCCGGCCACCTCCTCACACTGGCCCAGGACGGCACCCCGGACGGCACCCATCTCCACCTGGAGGAGAACAACGGACTCGAAGGGGGCTCCGCAAGCCTGGTCTTGGAGAGGTGCGACGACGAATGATTCGTGCCAAACGCGTGCAAGATCCTGCGGGGAACCACGGGGAACAGCGGGGAGCCAGGCGACCGTCCACCAAGCGTCTGCGCTCCTCCGCCGCAGGTCAGACAGGAAACACGCCGTAGATGCCCTTAGCTTCCCAAGCTGATGGCCCGACAGCTCAGTACGGCCGCGAAATCTCGTGCTCGCTCAACACTGCCTCGTACCGCGCCAGCAGAGCATCCAGGTTCGCCAGAAGAAGGCCGGCGGAGTCCCGAGCTTCCTCCAGGTCGCCTCGCTCGCACGCCTCCACCACCTCGGCAACGTCGCTGCGGAGGATGTGAAGGGAGTCGCCCTGTACAAGGACCCCGGGGAACCGTCGGCCGGGCATGCGAACCACGGCGTCGTTGCCGCCGTCTGTGAACAGTTCGGCCTCAATGTGCTCCATCGGGCCATCCAACCTGACATCACCAGCTGACATCAACGAGCATGGAGGTAGGCGGCCTTGAGCGGTCGCACACGTCATGCCGGTGGGACTGCGAGGGCCGTATCAGAGCCGCTCGATCGAACTCCTAAAGCGGGTGTCGCAGGTTCGAATCCTGCCGGGGGCACCAGCCAAAAGGCCCCGGACCGATCATGGTCCGGGGCCTTTGACGGCACAGATTGACGGCAATCCCTTCATTGCCCGCAACCTGCTTGTTCAGCTCTTCGAGTATCCCTCGCGCCCCGCACCCGAGGGCTGTCCGCGCGACTTTCCGCCAGTCGATCGACCTCATATGTCGCGCGTGATGGTGTTCGCCATGGTTCAAGTGGACACTGACGAACCATGGCGGACAGGGAGGGCTACTCGCGAAGGGCCGCCGCTCGCATACGTAGAAGATCATCAGCAGGAAGCCCTAGTGCGTGCGCCAGCGCGGCGACTGTGCGCGCGGACGGCACGCTGCGTCCATTGAGCACCTCGGAAGTCGTGGTGCGTCCCAACCGCGCCCGGACCGCAATAGCCTGCACCGGCAAGTCCTTCTTCGCCGCCTCCGCTTTGAGACGCTGCACAAGTGCCTGGAGTGCCTCCTGGTCGTACTCTTCGCGAGCATGCCCACGACGAGGCGGAGCAGCGCCGGTACGGCGGCTCGACGTTACGGTGGCGGCCGCAGGACGCAGGTTGATGAGCTGCTCCTCAACGCGATCGCGAAGCTTGAGCCACTCGGCAATCGCGTCCTGTCCGCGGGGGTCCCAGGCTGTGACGATGGCGCACAGTGTGTACGGAGAGGGCAAGCGACTGCCGTTGAGGGCGGCATAGATCGCCGACCTAGTCGTGGGCCATGGCTTCTTCTTCACAGCCACCTCGTCGATACTGATTTCGCTGGCCGCTTCTCCACTCCCGGCCCGGGCGATCGCCTCTGCCTGAAGATCGCGAAGCCGTCGGGCGAATCCACCCAACGGGTGAGTCGGATCGACAGCCCGGCGCCTGTTCGGCATTCCCCGCCCCCTGTGTGTTCAGTGAAGTCTCGCTAAGTACCGTGATACCCGCGTCAACTCCCTTGTGATACCTAGTGGTCGCATATTTCGGAGATCAGCCGTTCCCCCGTGTTGCGATAGGAGCGGCCCGCCGGACGGCGTCCAACCACGCCGGCGAGCCGCTTCGGATCCGCACCTGATAAGGGGAGACCCATGCCCAACCGTACGCGCAAGCAGAAACGGGTACAGTCCGCAGAGCCCCAGCCCAGGACGTCCGTGCAACTAGTGGCGGCCGCTATTCGGGGAGCGGTCTCCGGCACCTTCCGCTCGGGCACTGACTGGGTGGTTCGCATGTTCACCACGCATTGACCCAGCAACTCGCACTTCCTGGCCGTCCGAGGGGGCGACCAGGGAGTGCGTCTCGGCCTTGGGTTACTGAGGTTGAACTCGTGGAGTCGTAGGGGCTGACGACTCGTTGCCCGTGCGGTATCACCGAAGGCATGCGGTATCCACAAGGGGGCGGGCTGACCGCCGAACGGCAGCAGTTCCGCGAGGAGTTACGGCTGAAGGCGGCCGAGAGGTTCGCCCAGGGTGAGGCGAGCTCGGTGATCGCGAAGGACCTGCGGGTCAGTGTCCGGTCGGTACAGCGGTGGCGTCAGATGTGGGACGAGGGCGGTCCGCGGGCTCTGCGGTCGCAGGGGCCGGCGTCGCTTCCGAGGCTGAGCCAGAAGCAGTTCACACAGTTGGAGGCGGAGCTGGCCAAGGGGCCGGCCGCGCATGGCTGGGAAGACCAGCGTTGGACGCTGGCGCGGGTCAAGACGTTGATCGGCCGGCGCTTCCACCTGTCCTACACGCTTCAGGGTGTGCGCAAGCTCCTGGTGCGTAATGGGTGGTCCTGCCAGGTCCCGGCCCGACGGGCCATGGAACGGGACGACGACGCGGTCGCGGGGTGGGTCAAGGAGGTGTGGCCGTGCGCGGAAGACTCGCGGCGGCCCGTGGAGCCTGGATCGTCTTCGAGGACGAAGCCGGATTCTCCATGACGCCGCCGCAGGCGAAGACCTGGTCGCAGCGCGGCCGGACCCCCGTGGTGCGGGTCCGGGGCCGTTCCCGCAGGCGAGTGTCGATCGCCGCGCTGACCTGCTACAAGTCCGGCCATCGGTCCCGGCTGATCTACCGGCCGCGCCGGGACGACGGCCGGCGCGACGGCCGCAAGAGCTTCTCCTGGCGCGACTACCGCGACCTGCTGATCGCCGCACATCAGCAGCTCGGCGGCCCCATCGTGCTCATCTGGGACAACCTCAACGTCCACAAAGCCGCTGATCTGCGGGAATGGGCGGAAACCCGGGACTGGCTGACCATCTACTACCTGCCGCCCTACGCACCCGACCTCAACCCCGTCGAAGGGATCTGGTCACTTCTGCGGCGCGGCTGGCTCTCCAACGTTGCCTTCAGTACTCCCGAACACCTCGTCCGGCGCATCCGACGCGGCCTACGGCACATCCAGTACCGCACCCATCTCATAGACGGCTGCCTCGCAGAGACCGGCCTGGCCATCAGACCCGCCTGACCAACAGCACGACATCACGAGTTCAACCTCAGTAGGTGGTAGGCAAGCGGCGCTTGAGCAGCCGGTCCATGTGGCTGATCGCCTCCCGCTGGGTGTCGTGCACAACGTGCGTGTACACGTCCATCGTGATGCTGATCTGGCTGTGCCCCAGGATCTCCATGATGACTCGGGGCGCGACGCCGGCCGCTGTCAGCAGCGTGGCGCAGCCGTGCCTGGCATCGTGCAACCGGACCACCCGCAGACCGGCGTCAGCGGCCACCCGCGTGAACGACCGGTAGACGTTCCGGGGCTCCACCGGCCGGCCGTCCTCGTGGCAAGACGTAGCCCTTCTCGTCCCACGCGACGCCGGTGCGCGCGAACGCTTCCCGTTGCCGCAGTCGGTGCCAGCGGAGCGGCGCGATGCACAGTGCGGGCATCGGAATCACGCGCCGCCGGCGGCTCTTGGGATCGTCGTCGTAGAGCGTGCCGCGTCGTCGCTGCGTCTGCTGGCGTACGTGCAGCACCCGGTTGTCCAGGTCCACATCCGACCAGCGGAGGCCGACGAGTTCACCGCGCCGCAGGCCCATGGCGACAGCCAGAACGAATGCGGCGTACAGCGGGTCTCGCCGTGCGGCCTCCAGAAACGTCAGCGTCTCTTCCAGAGTCCATGGACTGATGTCCCGCTGCTTCACGCGGAGCGGTTCGACGAGCGATGCGAAAGGGCATGCCGCCGGTTCCGGGCCGGGCTCGGAGAGCCCCGACCCGGATGTGGCCCCGAAGGCGCAACACTGACTCTGCGTCGTCCGGAGCGGTGGCCGAGCTGCAGGTCCTGCACCCGAAGGACGTCAGGCTCTCGGGCCGAGCCCTCGGACTTGCCTCAAGCGGGCCGGAGATCCCGAAGGTGTTCCAGCCAACCTGGGTGATACTGGCTACTCGGTGGCCTCTTCATTCAGTCGTCGTTACGCCGGGTCGATGCGGGAGACGCTGCCACGCAGGTCGAGCACGTACAGCTCGCCATTGCCTCCCTGGGCGAACGAGACGACCCGGCCGCCGTCGATTCCGAGGTTGCGCACGCCGGTCACCTCGCCGTTCTCCATCTGCAGAGCGCGGACGGTGCCGTCGCAGTAGTCGCTGAACACGTACTGACCCTTGAGGTCCGGGATCGCCTCGCCTCGGTAGACGTACCCGCCGGTCACCGAGCAGCCGGGCCCGCTGCGGTCGTACTCGTGGATCGGCGGTACATGGTTCGCGGGCTCCGTGCCGCCCCGGAAGGGATGCTTGCCCTCCATCTGGGACCAGCCGTAGTTCTCGCCACCCTTGCTGGTTGCCGGCGCCCAGTCGAT
Organism: Streptomyces bottropensis ATCC 25435; assembly: GCF_000383595.1. Lineage (NCBI taxonomy): Bacteria > Bacillati > Actinomycetota > Actinomycetes > Kitasatosporales > Streptomycetaceae > Streptomyces > Streptomyces bottropensis. The sequence goes on from NZ_KB911581.1 coordinate 8,268,413, forward strand.
CTCCTCCCAGGCGCTCTGGCCGACGTCTCCGATCAGCAGGTCGCCCGTGCCCGCGTCGAAGGAGAACCGCCACGGATTGCGCAACCCGTACGCCCAGATCTCGTCCTTCGCGTTCGGGTCGTCCACGAACGGGTTGCCCGGCGGGATCGCGTACGGCTTGCCGCCGCTCGGGTCGATCCGCAGCAGCTTGCCGAGCAGCGTGTTGAGGTTCTGCCCGTTGCCGTGTGGGTCGCCGGCCGAGCCACCGTCGCCGAGCGCGATGTAGAGGTATCCGTCGGGGCCGAACGCGATGTCGCCGCCGTTGTGGTTCGCGTAGGGCTGTGTCTGGGTGAGGACGGTGCGCCGGGTGTCCGGCTGGATCTTGCCGTCCCGCACCGCGAACTCGTCCACGATGCTGGTGCCTTGGAGGTTCGTGAACGAGAGGTAGAAGTGCGCGAACTCCTTGTCGAACGTGATGCCCAGCAGGCCGCGTTCGCCGTTGGTGGTGGTCTCGCCGGATATGTCGATGACGGGGTCGCCGAGCCCTTCATCGTCCAGGACCCTTACCTTGCCTGCGCGTTCGGCTATCCAGACCGTGCCACCGGGACCGGCGGCGCCGGCGGATGGATTCCGGGCCGTGGCCACGTTCTTGAGCACGACCTTCGCTGCCTGACGTGGGGTGCTGAGCTCGTCGGCAGACGCTGTGGTCAAAGCGAGGGAAGCGACGAGGCAGAGGGCGCCGACGACCGCCGAGCTTCTGGTGCGAACTTTCACCGTGATCCTCCTAGAGGCGGCGAACGGGGGAGAGCACCCGGCTGCCATGGGGCAGGGACAGGCGGGTGTCGTCCACGCCGGCACGCATACCTGGGGGGTGGGGGGATGGTGCGCTACTGGCCACAGGTGAGGCTACCGGGACAGGGGTTGTTGAAATAGACCACACTCCGCCACCCATTCACCTCCGCTCCGCTTCCCGTCGCGGCCTGAGCCTCCCTGTTCCCCGGCGCACAGCTGCTCAACGGCGACGGCGACGGCGCCAAGGCCGGGCGGGCAGTTCCGAGGGAGGCGCGACAGTCGATCCTGGAACGCAGGGGCGTAATGCGTCGGAGCCCAGTGCACTCGCGAAGGCTCCCCGAGCCGGACGGACGAACCAGCAACGTCAAGCGCCGCACTCGTTCGTACAGACGCTCGATCCGTCGTACTTCGAACCCGTGCCCACAGCGTGCCCGTATGAGCGGACAGCCACGGTCAACCACAGTGCGACAGGGCCCGCGCAAGCGCGCCGACACGACGAATCCACACAGGTCAGCAGTCGTACAGCCACCCAAGCGCCGTCGCTTCCCAAGCTGAGGGCTTCGATGCCGCAGTTCCGGGCCGGTTGAATCGCCCGCCGGCAGTGGCCATGCCGGTCATCATCCCGGCCGTTCGGGGGATACGCGCGCGGCCTCGGCGGCGTATCCACCCCGCGGGGGCATCCCTTGCTGGGACGAAAGGGAGACATGATGCCGCTCTATCTATCAAGGTTCAGCTACACGCCGGAGACCTGGCAGAGACTCATCGGCCACCCCGAGGACCGCGCAAAGGCCGCTCAGACGTACATCGAGTCCGTCGGCGGCAAGCTCCACGGCTTCTGGTACGCGTTCGGCACCCGCGACGGCTACAACCTGTGGGAGGCCCCCGACAACATCTCCATGGCCGCGGTCGCCCTGGCGATCAGCGGAGGCGGTGCACTCAGCTCGTTCGAGACGACCGTTCTCCTGACCGTCGACGAAACCATGGATGCCCTGCACAGAGCCGGGCAAGTCCAGTACCGGGCTCCCGGCGCGTAGCGGTCCAGACGGCTGGCAGCTGCTTGGCTCAGGCATCGAGACCGCAGCGAGGTACAGCACCCACAACAACTGTCCACGTCCAGAGTGGTCGTTGAAGGCCGCATAGCGTCATGCATGACCACCATGACCAACCTCCGTAGAGCTACGGATCAGAAGGTCCTGACATCCACAGCTGACATCAACGACGCCGGACGGGGGCGTACACCGACACCCCTGTCCGGCCGTCGCACCAGTCGACTACGACGTCCGAAGCGGGCAGGGATCGAACTAACAGCACAGTTAGCAACATTAGTGTTAGTAGCAGGGGACTCGGGGAGATGCTGCTCCCGCGGGTGCGCCCACGGGAGAAGATCAGCCTTCCGTGCCCCCAGCATGGTCGGCCATTGGACGCCCAAGCCGAGCGCGCCCCGATGGACAGGGCACATGACAGTCGGAGAGGGAGCCGAACCCGGGTACGCAGCCCGGCCGGCTCCGCCCGACCGGCGGGCCGGGCATCCACGAAGCATGATGGAGCGATGGCACCGACAGATCCGTTGTCATCCGTTCGGTCCCGAGCACTTCGTCACCGCGCAGATGCTGCAGCTGGACACGACGACGGGCGGGTGCAGTGGGGCAACGCCGGGCACCCGCCGCCGATCCTCGTCCGCGAGCACCGCGTCGCACAGCGTCTGGTCGCCCCGACGACCCTTCCCGTCGGCCTGGGCGGTTCGGAGCCTCGGGTGAGCGAACTGGGGCTGGCGCCGGGGACCGAGTCCTCTGCTTCACCGACGGAGTGATCGAGGAACACCGGAGCGGCGGGGAGCAGTTCGGCGAGGACCAGCTGATCGACTGTGTGAACAGCCGGAGAGGACGGGCCGCGGCATCCGGGCGGTGACGCGCCCCCTGTCCCACACGCTCAAGCAGGCGCGGGGCGGACAGACCAGCGACGACGCGACGCTGCTTTCATGGCGGAGTGGCGCGGCTGACCTCTCGTCCGCGCAGTCCGCGCCGTCCGCCACCCTTGCACGGCGGCAGGTACCGCACGACGTGCGGTACCTGCCGCTACCGCACATATGTGCGGAAGCCACCCCTCGCCGCCGGTGAACGCGGAGTAGTGTGGACGGTACCGAGGGCATTTCGCACACCGGCTTCGACGCCGGGTCGTCCCCGGCGAAGGATGACACCCGGGCCGCCGCGCAGGTGGCCCGGAGACGGGTCCGCACCATGTCGGCGACCTTGTACCCCATCCAGCCGCGCCGCGAGCCCGCCGCAGCCCCGGCCGCGCGTCTCGCACTGAAGACCGACGGCGCCTCCCGCGGGCTGCTGGACGGAGCCTGGTGGCCACGGTCCCGGGACCTGCTGAATGAACTGCCGGCGCTCACCGACCTGTTGGAACCCCTGTGGGGCCGCATCACCCGTATCGCCGTCAACCCGGAGCACTGGCCGGTCATCCCGCGCAAGATCCCCGTGAGCGGGCACATCGTCAAGGTCGGCTGGTTCACGTCGGAGATCGACCCGCACAAACTGCTGCTGCTCTCCTACGGCACCAGCCGCTGGGATCTCCTCGTCGTTCCGCCCGAGACCGAGGCGCAGTGGGCGGCCCGTCTGATGGCGGCCGTATCCGAGCACGACGGCCCGCCCCTGACCGCGAGCGCGCACATCGCCGCGGAAGCGGCCCGGCGCGCCGTCTCCCCCACCGACCAGGCACTGGACCCGGACGAGGCATGGGAGTACGAGGGCGGCGCCTCGGCGGTGTCCGCGGCCGGCACCGGACAGACCGGTCCGCCAGGGCCGGCCAGCCGGCTGATCATCGGTATGTGAGGTGGCCGCCATGAACGCCTTCCTGACAGTCATCGCTTTCCTGGTCCTCATCGCAGTGGCGGCGTACGTGATCCACCGGCTCGGGCTCCAGCACGCCGACAGGATCGCGGCGTACCGGTACAGCACCCCCCGGCCCGGTCGCCGTGGCCATGGCGCGCCAAAGCCGCACCCAGCACCACGGGCCGGCATCCGGGCATCCGACCACCCGCCCGGCAGCCCCGCCCCACCGCCCACCCGGCCCGCGGCGACGCGAGCCCGGGACGTGGACGCAGGCTCTGGAGCACCTGAGGATCCGAGCATCTGAACCGAGGCGTCCTCACTCCTCCACGGCTGAATGTCTACCGACACGACCGGGGCGCGCGGGCCCTGGTCACCCTCGCCGGTGTGGTCGACCCCGTCAGCGCCCTCAGCGGGCCTGACCTCGTCGACAGAAGCGCCCCCGGGGAACGGACCGCCGGACGGAGAGCGCTGGTGCGCCGGTCAAGCCGTACGCCGCCTCGCGCCCCGCGCCGCCCCGTCAGCCCGGCGTTCCGTGGCCACTCCCGGTGTCGATGAGGATCTGGTCCGCGTGGCTGACGTTGTCGGCCCGGACCGCCTGGGCCATCGCGGCCCGGGCGGCGTCCGGTGCCGCGTCGGGCGGGACGACCAGCAGCGAGAAGATGTCCTGGTCACCCCGGGTGATCATGATCGTGTCGTCACCGACCGGGAAGGAGTCGACGTGCACCACGCGGTCATCGACGACGACACGCGTCGGGAGACCCTCCCAGGCGGCGGCGTCCAGCCCGACACGGGTCACGGGGCCGAGGTGTGTGACGAGGGCACTCAGCAGCGCGGGCAGCTCGGCGGCCATGTCCCGCGAGCGCGGCCACCACGCACCGTCGAGCATGCCTTCACGTGACGCCGTCGTCTCCAGCCGGAGCAGCGCACAACCCGGCCGTAGGTCCTCGTGGACGCCGCTGGGCAGACGCCGTGGCACAGGTGGTGTGTCCGAGCTGGTCATGATGACCACCCGTCGGTAGGGCCGGTGCGACGACGGGACTCCGCCCCGCATCTCCCAAGCTACTCCTGGCGCCACACGCCCCGCCTCTCCGAGATCGCTCTCCCGCCCGGCCCCCGACAGGGCTGCCGTCAAGCCCTGCATCATGGAGCGGCGCACTCATGCTTCTCCCCTGGAGGGGTTCATTTCGAGCGGTTGGTCCAGCGCCACCACAACTCCCCCGCCCTCGGAGCCCGGAGTGCGATCAGCGTGCTGGACGGATGGCAGACAGTAGGCTGCATGCAGCGGGATCGGGCCCGCAGCACAGTGTCCGGGAGGTGCTTCATGTCGGCCGAGATGGTCGCCCCGGCGTGGATGCATGAACAGATCACGGTGGAGGACTACGAGTCCTGGTCCGAGGCGCAGTGCGCCGGCATCGAGATCGTGGACGGAATGGTCGTCGTGGGTCCGAGCGCGTCAAAGCAGAACGGTCGGCTGACCCGGATTCTGGCGAACGCCCTGGATGCCGCTGCGGGCCAGGAGTGGAACGCCGACACCGGCTTCGACGTCCGGCTTCAAGACGTTCCGCTCACCAATCGCCGCCCGGACGTCGTCGTGTACCGCGCGGACACCATCGACGTCACCCCCGCCCGCCCTGAGCACGTGCTGCTGGTTGCGGAGGTGGTGTCGCCAGGCTCGGAGACCACCGACCGGATCGTGAACTTTCCTGTGGAGATCGACCTCGGCCAGCTCTGACAACACGCGCCGCGATCTGTGAACGACGCATGACGTTCAGCGGCTCATACCAGCAAGGGCACGCGATGGCGGTCGGCTCATGAAAGGGCTAGCGGTGCGTAGACAATCTCTCGCGGTCGCCACTTTGGTGGCCCTGGCCTGTACTGCATGTTCGGGGGAGCCCACGGACCCGTACGCGGCGGATACCGAGCCGTTCAAGGCCCTTCCGAAGACGATCGAGTTCCGCAAGTGGCTCGATGAACAGGGCGAGCCGTGGAAGGGGATAACGAAAGTATCCAGTACCGCACCCGACGCGGCGACCATTCGTGTCAATGAGCCATACGACAACGAAGAGGGAGCCGAACGCTTGATCCGCCTGTGGGGTGAGTACTCCGGCACTAACCCGTCGGACCTGAACGTCAGCATATTCGACAACGACACCGGCTTCATCTACGCCAACAGTGTCGCCGACTGATCCACTTGCGGGTGCGCCGACCGACAGGCCACGCGTGGTGGATGCGGCAGTGGCAGTCCTTACCCGGGCCCCAACGGCAGGCGTTACAGCAGTGGCGGGTGGGAGTTGATCAAGGTGTTTTGGTGCGACTTTCTTGAATAAGGCCTGAACGCGCCCTTTTTGCAGGGTGTATGAGGCACTCACACTCAGGGAATGGCGGTGGTTCTCGACAGTGTCGGTCGGCCGGAGTGTCTGTTGTGTTCCTCCAACGGGCCCGATGTTCGTGAGCGTGGACGAATCATTCCTCTGTCGGCCGAACTCTGTGACGAGTGCTGGCACGAGGTCGCCAACGAGCTTGCAGTGTGTGAGGGGGCGACAGCCGCGCCGGAGGCCGAGGGGGATCCGGACGATGTGGGATGGGTGGAGCCGCCTACCTGCCGGCGTTGCGATGCGCTCGTGCGGCGGTACCCGACCAACTACGACCGTTGGGTCGAGCTGGCCACGTTCGAGCTGCCGGCGAAGAAGGTCGCTCCGCATCACCGTTGGCGTCTGATGCGGCCGAGGGCGGCGAACACCCCGGTCGTGGTGGCTACAGTCGCCGTCAGGATCGGCGCCGTCGACCCCACACCCGGGGAGCCCGTCATTCCCTCCCACGAGTTTGTCTGTCTGCGGCGTGACGCCTGACGCCTGACGCCTGACGTCGAATCCGGTGGAGAAAGTGGAGAAAAAGGCACCGGTGAGTGACGCCGAACTGCCCGCGCCCCGGCGCGCTGAAGCCAAGCGTGTGCAGGATCGGCGGCGGCGGGAGCGTATGCGGGCCAATGGGGGCGTCGAGCGTTACACCGTCGAGGAGATCGGGGCGCGGGACGGGTGGGTCTGTGGGCTGTGTCTGGATCCGGTGGACCGGGTCCGGGAGCATCCTGATCCTCGGTCCCCGAGCATCGACCACGTCCGCACCATCTCGTCCGGCGGCACCGACACCCGGGACAACGTGCGCCTCACGCACTGGGGTTGCAACCATGCGCGCAACGACAGCACTCCGCTGAGGACTGTCGAGGAGGCCGAAGCGCAGCGCGCGGCGCTCGGTCGGCTGCCCGGCCTCCGGGACCTCGCGGAGAGCCTGAAAGCGGAGGACATGGTCCGGCGGTCCCAGGCGTACCACTCGCCCGAGCGGTACCGGGCCAAGCTGGCCCGCCGGGTGGAGCGTTACGAGCGCGAAGGGCGCTGAGGCGTCCGGAGGCCCTGCCCTGCCCTGCCCTGCCCTGCCCGCACAGCAACAGCAACAGCAACAGCAACAGCAACAGCAACAGCATGTCACCGTGCTGTCACGCGGCGCGTCCCCCTGTCCTCCGTCCACGGCACGCCGACCCGAAGAAGTGAGGGACAGGCACACTGGAAGGCAGAGCGTGCGGTGCGTGCGGTGCGCGCGGTGCGTCTCACGGCACCCCCGGGAAGGATCACATGTTCGTCATCTTCGGCACCAAGGGATACCTGTACCAGCTCGCGATACTGACGCTGGTGTGCGGGCAGTGCGGGAATCCGTCCGCGCACACGCTCAGGAAGCGGGTCACGAAGTTCACGCTGTTCTTCGTGCCGCTGTTCCCGATCTCGACGAAGTACCAGACGCAGTGCACGTTCTGCGGCGCGGAGCAGAAGGTGACCGCCGAGCAGGCAGAGCAGCTCCAGACGCAGAGTTCGGGCGGCGGTCACGGCGGCTCGGGCGGTCCGTCCCACGGTCAGCCCCAGCAGCAGCGGTACCAGTCCTAGGAGGCGGCTGTCCGTCTTCCGGAGCACCGGGGCCTTGTCCGCGAGGGTCCGGCGGGCCGCTGACCTCCCCGAAGCTGGCCGATGGCCGATGGCCGACCTGAGCGGAGCTGTCGGCAGGTCGTGTCACGGCGCAGACATCGTTGCGGCGCGCCGCCCCGCCCGCTCGGGCCGCCCCGCCACCCACAGCACCGACGTCACCAGCGCCGAAGCCCCCGCCGTCATCGTCATCGCCGTCGCCGGTGAGGTCAGTTGGGCCAGGCCGCCCGCCAGAGCCGCGCTCAGTCCCTGGAGGGTGAGCATCCCGGACGAGTGCAGGCCCAGGGCGTGGCCGGCGAGTTCGGGCGGGGTGAGGGTCAGGAGGTGTTGTTGCTGGATCAGGCCGGCGCCGAAGCCGACGGAGGCGAGGGTCGCGCAGGCCGCCGCGGCGGGGGTCGGGGGGTGGAGGGCGAAGAGGAGGTAGGGGGTGGCCAGGAGCAGCAGGAGGGGGGTGGCCAGGCGGTCGCGGGTCCGGGGTGGGAGGAGGCGGCCCACCGTCACGTCGCCCGCCAGCATGCCGAGCGCCGCGCAGGCGAAGAGGAGACCCGCCCGGCCGGGGGCGTAGGCGACGAAGAGGGACTCGCAGCCGACGACCAGGCCGTTGGGGATCCACAGGCCCAGATAGAGGCGGCGGCGGGGGGCGGACGACCAGAGCAGGGCGTTCGTGCGCCAGGTCTCGGCGACGGACGGGCGGCCGGAGGCGCGTGGGGCGCGACCGGTCAGGCCGAGGGCGGTGCACAGGGCCGCCGCCGCGTACAGGGCCGCTGCCACCAGCAGGGTGACCGCCGGGGACAGCAGGGCCACGAGGGCGCCGCCGGTCGCGTAACCGGCGATCTGGGTGATGCCGTGCAGCATGTTGAACACCGATCGGCCGAGGAGATAGCCGTCCTTCGGGAGGATCTCGTTCAGCAGACCCCAGCGGACTCCGCCGCCGAGGGAGGCGAACAGGCCCTGGGCCGCGATGACCGCGAAGACCGTCCACAGGGGCAGGCCGGGCAGGGCCAGCGACGCCGTGCTCACGGCGAGGAAGGCGGCGAGGCCCGCCGTCGTCGCGCGCGGTGGCAGGCGGTCCGCCGCCGAGAGCAGGGTCGTCGCGCCGACCACCTGGGCGAGGGACGGGCCGAACATGCTGAGGGCGGACAGGAGCGGGGAGCCGGTCGCCGCGTAGACGGAGGTGGCCAGGGCGAGACCGCCGATCGTGGAGGCGGCGACCTGGAGCGCGGAGGAGACGAAGAGAGGGGTGAACTCCGCGGTGCGGAAGAGGTGTTGATAGCTGCGCATGGGACACGACCCTCGTCGCCCCCATCCTCCCGTCGTAATGTTTCGCGTACACGCGAAAGCTCTGCCGGGGCTCCGCCGAAGCCCTCGGGCGGGCTCGCGTCGCACTTCCGGAGGTGACCGCGTGGGCTGGTGGCAGGTCAACGCCGACACCCTCGCCGGGAGCCGGTTCGTCGTCTCGCCGCTCGCGGAGACGTTCGCGAGTCTGAAGTTGCTCCACGCGGGGGCCGGCACGCACCCCGGGGAACGGGCCTGGCTGGCGGCCCATCTGCCGTCGTACCGCCGTGTGTTGGACCGCGACCCCGTCACCGCCCTGCTGATCCGCTCGGGGCTCGGCAGGGAGTGGATCGCCGACTTCCTGACGCCCACGCCCCGCGAGAACGAGTCCTTCGCGGACGAGATCGCCCGCGTCCGGGGCGCCGACCCCGCCGCCGCCCGCGCCCATCTCGTCCTCTCCCTGCGCGGCCCCCTGCCGTCCGCCCTGCACCGGGACGATCTGCCCGAGCGTGCGGCCGGCCTGCTGACGTACGTGTGGGAGGAGACCGTACGGCCGTACTGGGAGCGGCGCCGACGGGCGCTGGAGGCCGATGTGCTCGCGCGGACCGCGCTGCTGGGGCAGGGCGGCTGGACGGCGGTGCTGGACGCGCTGCGGCCGGGGATGAGGTGGCTCGGCGAGAACCGGCTGCAGGTCAATCTGCACGAGTACCCGCCGCGTGAGATCTCCGGGGCGCGGCTGGTCTTCGTACCGGTCACGCCGCAGCGGACGGGGTGGGTCGCGTGGGAGGAGCGGGAGCGGTACGCCGTGGTGTACCCGTGCTCGGGGGTCCTCGCCGACGGCGGAGGCGGCGGAAATGGTGGAAATGGTGGGGGGTGTGGGGATGGGAATGGTGGTGGGGCCGTCGTGCCCGCCGCGCTCGGGGCGCTTCTCGGCGGAGCCCGCGCCCGGGTCCTCGTCCTCCTCGACTCCCCCATGAGCACGACCCAGCTGTGTGCGGTGACCGGGCAGACCCTCGGCTCCGTCGGCCGTCACCTGCGGGTGCTGCTGGACGCCGGGCTGATCCGGCGCGGACGGGCGGGCCGGTCGGTGCTGTACGCGCGTACGGCGCAGGGAGAGGTGCTGGTGCGCGCGCCGCACCCTCGCGGGGACGAACACCCTTCCGGAGATAGCATCCGTTTATGACTACAGACAACACCACCCCCTCCGTCCTCGACGTGCGGATCGACGCTCTGAAGGGCGGCTCCGCGGACCTCGCGCAGTACGCCGGACAGGCCGTCCTCGTCGTGAACGTCGCCTCGAAGTGCGGTCTCACCCCCCAGTACACGGGCCTGGAGGCGCTGCAGGCGCGCTATGCCGCGCAGGGCTTCACCGTGCTCGGTGTGCCGTGCAACCAGTTCCTCGGGCAGGAGCCGGGGTCGGCGGAGGAGATCGCGGAGTTCTGCTCGGCGACGTACGGCGTGACCTTCCCGCTGACCGAGAAGGTCGAGGTCAACGGTGAGAACCGGCACGCGCTGTACGAGCGCCTGGTGGACCACGCGGACGCCGAGGGTCACACCGGCGACATCCGCTGGAACTTCGAGAAGTTCCTGATCGGCCGCGACGGCTCGGTCGTCGCCCGCTTCTCGCCGCAGACCGAGCCGGAGTCGGCGGAGCTGGTCGCCGCCGTGGAGAAGGCCATCGGCTGACCGCCGCAGGACCCTTCGTTGACCTTGCCCCTGGGGCAAGGGGCAGCGTCCCTCTCGCCGGGCGGAAGGCGCCCGGCGACGGAGGAGCGACCCAGTGCGCATGAACGACGACGATCCGGACGACCTGCTCACCATCGGTGCCTTCGCCGCCCGCGCACGGCTGTCGGCGAAGGCGCTGCGGCTGTACGACCGGCTGGGGCTGCTCCCGCCGGCGTACGTCGACGAGGTGAACGGCTACCGGTACTACCGGGCCGACCAGGTCGAACGTGCCCGTCTGGTGGCACTGCTGCGTCAGCTCGACATGCCTCTGGCGCGGATCGCCGAGATCGTCGAGGCCGTCGAGCCGGACGGCGCGCGGGCCGCCGAGCGGCTCGCCGCGTACTGGGCCGGCGCCGAGGAGCGGTTCGCGGCACAGCGGACCCTGGTCGCCTACCTCCGTGGACGGCTGTCGGGAAGGGATACCGGTATGTACGAGAAGTTCACGGTCGAAACGGTCGACACCGCTCCCCAGGTGCTGCTGACCCAGTCGCGCCACACGCTCGCGGACGAGTTGCCGGCGTGGATCGGGGCGTCGCTGGGGCGGCTGGAGGAGGGCGCGGCGGCGTGCGGCGGGAGCACGGGTGCGCCGTTCGTCGTCTACCACTCCGAGGTGTCGATGGAGAGCGACGGGCCCGCCGAGGCGTGCGTTCCGGTGGCGGACGAGAGCGCCGCGCGGGTGTGGGCGGCCGAGTACGGGCGGTCCTGGGAGACGAAGGTGCGGGTGGAGCCGGCGGGACGGCTCGTGTACACCCGGATCAGCAAGGCCCAGGTGGCGCATCCGCAGATCCTGGCGGCGTTCGAGGCGGTCGAGCGGTGGATCGCCGGTCAGGGGCTGGAGATCAGCGGTCCCTGCCGTGAGATCTACTTCGCCGACTGGGAGGCGGCGGGCCCGGAGGACCCGGTGTGCGACGTGGCGTTCCCGGTCGCATCCTGACTCTGCCGGTGCCGGTCGCATCCTGACTCCGGCGATGCGGCCGTGGTCGGTGCCGATGCCGATGCCGCCGCGGCCGGTGGCTCCGTGGTCGGTGGCTCCGCGGCCGGATACCGGTGCGGTCGGATACCGGTGCGGTCGCGGCCGGAAACCGGTGCCGCCGTGGTCGGATACCGGTGCGGTCGTAGGGGTTTCCCTACGGCCGTAGCGGATCGCATACGTCCTGTCGGCCAACTGTCGGCGAGTGGTTAGCGTCTACCTCAACACACGGAGAACGTCAGGGACGACGTCGGTGAAGACCGCACCCGCCCGCACGAGCCGAAACGGAACGGAAGAGCCGCAGTGGCCTTTGCCGAGCTGACCCCACGACGACCCGTCTCGCGCGCCGACAAACCGTCGCGCGAGCCGTGGCGGGAACGCCATCGAGTGCCCCTCACGGCCGCCCTGTGCGCCCTGCCGCTGTACTTCGTGTGGTGGGCGGTCTTCGCGACCGGAGGCGGCGACCTCGCGGCCCAGGTGGCGTGGGCGGAGTTCGCCAAGATGTACCCGGACTCCGCGGTCAACCTGTTCTGGTACGGCGGTCTGCACGCGGCGAACTACAGCGTGCTCTCGCCATATCTGATGGCGGCGTGCGGGGTGGTCCCCGTGACGCTGGTGTCGGGGCTCTCGGCCTCCTGGCTGGCCGGTGCGGTCGTCACTCGCATGGGTGTACGCGCGCCGGTGCCGGTCGCGCTGGCGGCGACGTTCTCTCTGTGGTGCCAGGTGGTGTCGGGGCGCTCCACGTTCATGCTGGGCACGGCCTTCGCGATGGGGGCCCTGCTGGCGGTGCTGAGCGGGCGCGGCGGGCGACAGCTCGCGGCGGCGGCGGTGTGCGCGACGCTGTCCACGCTGGGGAGTCCCGTCTCCGGGCTGTTCCTCCTCGTGATCGGCGCCGCGTATCTGCTGTGCCGTGAGTGGGGCCGGGCGGGGGCGCTGATCCTGCCGCCGGTGACCGTCGTGGCCGTGACCACGCTGCTGTTCCCCTTCGAGGGTGAGCAGCCCATGGCCTTCAGCCGGATATGGCCGCCGGTCGTGCTGTGCGCGGTGGTCGTGCTGGTCGCGCCGAGCGCCTGGCGGGTGCTGCGCCTGAGCGCCGCGATCTACGCGCTCGGCGTGGTCCTGTGCTACCTGATCCCCACGCCCATCGGCACGAACGTCGAGCGGCTCCTGGAGCTGGCGGGACCGGCGGCCGCCCTGGCCATCTGCCTGTACCGGGGCGAGGCGCGCACGGACGGCTCCCGGCTCCCCCTGCCCTGGTTCACGCCGCAGCGGCGGACGGTGGCCGGCGCGGTGGCCCTGGTGCTGTCCGTGACCTGGCTGACCGGCAAGACGACCGCCGACATCGTCACCAACACGAAGGTGCCGGAGTGGGCGGTGAAGACCGACGGGGTGGTGAAGGAGCTGAAGCGGCTCGGCGCCTGGAAGACCCGCGTGGAGGTGGTGCCGGCCCGCGACCACCGTGAGGCCGCCATCCTCGCCCCGTACATCAACATGGCCCGCGGCTGGAACCGGCAGGCCGACGTGGAGCGCGGCCGGCTGTTCTACGAGGGTCACGGCGGGACCGAGGTGCCCGAGGGGGCGTTCACCCCGGCCGCGTACAAGGCGTGGCTCTCGCAGTGGGCCGTCGGGTTCGTGGTCCTCGTCAACGGCGAGCCGGACGGTCCCGCCGAGCTGGAACACGCGCTGGTGACCAGTGGGCCGGACTATCTGCAGCCCGTCTGGCAGGACGCCAACTGGAAGATCTACCGGGTGAAGAACGCGACCCCGCTGGTCGACCGCCCCGCCACCGTCGTCAGCGCGGACGGCGCCAACCTCGTCGTCCACCTGCCGAGGGCCGGCGAGGTCACCGTCCGCGTCGCCTACTCCCCCTGGCTCTGGGCCGACAACGGCTGCCTCACCGCCGACCGCGAGTCCGACGGCGAGCTCACCGAGTTCACCCGCCTCACGGTCCACGAACCCGGCAACGTGCGCATCAGCTCCCAGTACGGCGGACCGTCCCGCAAGACGGCCCTGGAGTGCGAGAAGGAAGCGGACGAGAAGGGGGTCGGCGGGGAGGAGTGAGGGGGCGCTCGGCCGGCGTGCGCTTGCGGGGGAGGGCGCGTGGGGCGGTCAGGGTGCGGGGTGCAGGGCTCGGCGGGCCGCGGCGAGGTGTGCCTGGCGGGTGGCTTTCAGGGCCTCGAAGCCGGTCGGGTCCGCGGTGATCTTGGTCCGCTGGATGCGGGTCTCGGCGGCGCGCCAGACGGCGACCACATCGGTCTCCTCCTTGCAGCGGACGTCGGCGCGGGCCGTCTCGATCTCGCCGGCGGAGGGGGCCGCCGAGGCGGACCAGCGCGGGTCGTTCACGACGGCCGGCGGATCGGCGTACCGGAAGCCGTCCTTCGCCATGCAGGCGCTCCACCTCCGGAACACCGCACGCACCCGGGGGTCGCGCCGCGACTCCTCGAAGGCCCGCATGGCGTGGCGGTTGAGGACGTCGTAGTCGGACTCGGGCACACCCCGCAGCAGCCGGTCGTGCGCCTGCCGCCAGCAGCCACCGGTGCCGTCGTCCCCGTACGCGGCACGCCGTTCCCCGGCGGAGAGGGACTCGGCGCGTCGCTCCCGCGCGGACGTGAAGCGCACCTCCGCGACCGGGTCCGGCGGCGCGTGGAACCCGAACCGCAGTGCCACGGCGTCCTCGATGACCCCGTACCGGCGCCGGTTCGGCGGATCCGTCTCGGCGGCCTTCACCGGCGGACGGGGCGTCCAGTCCATCCCCTTCGCCTTGAGGCAGTCCCGCATCAGCACGTCCTCCGCCGCCGCGACGAGGTAGTCGTCCGCCTTGGACATCTTGTAGGCGTCGAAGGGCAGCAACAGCTCCCGTGCCTCCGCGCTCGGCGCCGGGGCGGCCTCGGCGGCGGTACGCGTCCGGGCCACCGGCCGGCGGGTGTCGCCGTCCTCGGCCGCGCAGCCCGCCGTGACGGCCACGAGGCCGAGGACGGCGACACCTCGCAGCGGGCGGCGGGCGAGGCGAACGGCGGACACGGGGAAGGACATGGAACGGGCTCCTCTGCGTGTACGTGACTGGCGCGTACGGGACCGGCGCGTACGTGACTGGCGTGCACGGGACCGGCGCGTACGCGGCCGGCGTGCTGGTAGGTACGGCGAGAGGGCGCCGCGTCCGGACGCGGCGCCCCCTCGTGGCGCTTGCGGGTCGGAGACCCGGCGGCCTCAGAACTCGACGCAGCTCACGCTGTTGTCGCCGATGTCGTTGTTGCTGAAGTCCGCGTCCGCGCTGTTCGCGGCGGCACGGTAGTGCTCGCCGGTCTTGCCCGCGCCCTGCCACAGCCAGACGGAGGAGTCACGGCCGTTGGACATGGAGCTGGCGGCGTTGTCCATGCCGACGTTGGTGCCGGCCCACTTGTTGTTGGAGAGGTTGCAGTCCGTGGCGCTGAACGAGGCCTTGCGTCCGCCGAAGTCGTCGTGCTCGAAGAGGGTGATGGCCCCGGCCCGGATCTGGGCCTCCGCACCCGCGGTCGTGGCCGCGGTGGCTGCGGGGGAGGCGGCGATCAGGCCGGCTCCGAGACCGAGGGTGGCGACCGCGATGGCGATCTTGCGCATCTCTGTATTCCTCCGTTGCCGCTTACCGGTCGGCGGTCGCCGACCGGTTTGCCGTGCGAGGACGATCCTTCCGAACGGGGGTCAGGAAGTCGTTGGCGATGCGTGCGCAACGGTTGGATACGCGTGCGTCGGGTGGTGCGCGGGGGGCACGGGGCTCGGATACGGCTCCGTACAGGCCTTCCGGTATTCACTCGGCGCGATGTCGTACGCGGCGCGGAAGAGGCGGCTGAAGTGCGCGGCGTCCGCGAATCCCCAGCGGGTCGCGATGGTCTGGATCGGCGTGCTCCGCTGCCCCGCGTCGGCCAGGTCGTGGCGGCAGCCCTCCAGTCGGCGGTGGCGTATCCAGGCGGCGACCGTCAGGCCCTGCTCGTGGAAAAGCTGGTGCAGATGGCGCAGGGAGATCCGGTGCGCGTCGGCCACTTCGCGCGGAGTGAGTCCGGGATCGCCCAGGTGGCGCAGGACGTAGGTGTGGATGCGGTTCTGCAGGGCCAGCCGCTCCGGGTCGACGGCCCGATCGGCCTCCGGCCCGGTCTCGGGTCCGGCCTCGGGTCCGGCCTCGGGTCCGGCGCCCGCGCCGGGGGCCGGACCGTCCGTCCTGGCAAGGAGCGCCCCCATGAGGTCCACCGTGACGGTGGCGACGCGCGAACGGTCGGCCGGACTCCAGCTGCCGGCCTGCCGTACGACGTCGTGGAGGTGGCGGGAGAGCATCGACACCATGGCCTCGGCACGGGCGAAGCGGGTGAGGAGCCACTGTTCGGCGCCCTCGGCCCGCACCGGTATCAGTTTCGCCGGCACCAGGGCGGTGAGCATCGACACCCGGCCGGAACCGGCCCAGACGCCGCCGCCCTGGGACGGCTCGGGCGCGGTCATGCGTACGGTGAACGGGCGGGCCGTGTCGCAGAACGTGAGGTCCCCCGGGGCCAGCGCGACGGTCCGCCCACCGTCGGCGGCGACGGTGACATGGCCCGTCCGGTTGAGCATCAGCGCGTAGCGTCGCGGACCGGGGCCGGCCGGCCGGGGCGGGCGGGTGCTGCGGTGGGCCTCCAGCGGTGGTGACGTGGTGGTCGCGACCCGTACGATCCCGAGGTCCACCAGGCGCAGGCTGGCCCGGAAGTCGGCCGCGTACGGTGTGCGCACCTCCAGGGGTGCGAGGGCCTGTGCGAGTCGGTGGCGCCAGGCGGTCAGCCGCTCGGCTCGCGGGAGCAGGGTGGTGTGCAGGTCTGCAGGGCCGGTCGGGCCCGCTGTCTCGATCAAGACGATCTCCCCGTGGCGATGGTCGGGCTCGGATGGTCAGTCCGGGCTGTGACTGCCGTGACCGTACGCGGTCACAGCGATCCCACAGGTGATCAAAGCATTGCGTACCGAGTCCCGTCCATGGCGCTCGATCGCGAGGAAGAGGCGGCCGAGCGCCTTGGTAAGCAAGCCTCGGAACGCGCTTGACGCACACGGAAGCGCCCCTTCCGTCCGTATGGTCGGAAGGGGCGCCTTGTGCCTCTGCCTTGTGCCTTGTGCCTCTGCCTTGTGCCTCTGCCTTGTGCCTTCTGCCTCGGGGGTCGGCCCGCGCGGGTCAGTCCACTCGGGTCAAGCCACTCCCGTCAGCTCACTCGGGTCAGCTTGGTGAGGAAGCCGGGCTCGGTGAGGGTTTCCTGGAGGGCGACAGGCACCTCCACGCCGTCGCCGGTGCCGTTGCCGACGATCAGTGAGCCGACCTCGGTGCCCGGCTTCGCCTCGTGCGGGATGGTGGCGCTCGCGTCGAGTTCGAGCTTGACGGTCTTACCGGCCCAGCCGACCGCCGAGACGTTCTTCGTGACCACGACCGGGGTCCGGCCGCCGAGCCCGTCGTCGACGTATCCGACGACGTCGCCCTTCTTCAGGATCGTGTCGGAGGTCAGCCCGTCCTGGGCGGCGAGCATCGCGGTCTTGCTGACCGCGTTGACCGTGTCGATGATCGGCGGGGTGTGCTGGCCGAGGATCGCGCCGACGACGATCGCCGTCTCACCGCCGACCTCCTGCGTGGCCGCGAAGAGGAGGTTGCCGCCGGCGGCCGTGGTGGAGCCGGTCTTGATGCCGATGGCGTTGTCGTAGGGGACGAGCCGGTTGTAGTTGCTCCAGGGCTGGCCCGAGGGGTCCTTCCAGGAAGGCAGCCTGGTGATGTCCGTGAGGGCCTTCATCTTCACCAGCTCGTTGCCGAGCTTGACCTGGTCCTCGGCGGTGGAGACGGTCGTCTCCTTCAGCCCGGACGGGTCGGTGTACTTGGTGTTCTTCATCCCGAGGTCCTTGGCGGCGGCGTTCATCTTCTTGACGAACTCCTCCTCCGAACCGTTGCTGTCCCAACGGGCGAGCAGCCGCGCGATGTTGTTCGCGGACGGAATCATGATGGCCGCGATCGCGTCGTACTGGGAGAGCGTGTCGCCCTCCTTGACGGTGTTGAGCGTGGACTCGCCGTCCTTGTCGTAGCCGCCCTCGGTCTCCGCCTTGGCGTCGACCGGGATCTTCGCGCCCTTCTCGCCGGCCTTCATCGGGTGTTCCTTGAGGATGACGTAGGCGGTCATCGCCTTGGCGACGGAGCCGATGGCCACGGGCTTCTGCTCACCGAAGCTGTCCATCGTGCCGATGCCGTTGACGTCCATCCAGCCCTGGCCCTCGTCGGGCCACGGCAGGGAGATCTTGCCGCCCTTGAACGCGTACGACTCGTCGGCGGTCAGGGCGAGGGTGGGGGCCGGGAGCGGGCGCAGGGACTGTGCGACCGCGAACACGATCACCAGCAGGATGGCCAGGGGGGTCCAGATCTTGACCCGGCGGATGAACGTCCGCACGGGGGTCTGGCGCGGCGGCGGGGTGTTCGTCAGTTCGGCCAGCAGGTCGAGCGGCGGCTTCGGCGGCAGCGGCTGCTGCGTCGTCCGCTCCGGGCCCACCTGGGGGATGGTCCGCGTCGCCTCCGCCGGGGCGATGGCGGGGCTGCCCGGGGTCGCGGCCGGGGGCCTCGGCGGGGCGTGCTCGTCCAGCGGCTTCAGGGCGACGAATTTGCTGGTGCGTTCGGATGGGGGCGGGGTCGTGCTGCCGGGCTCGTCGTCGGCATCGACCTTCGCCCTGCCGGCGGGGGCGGGCTCGGTGTCGCCCTTCGCGCTGTCGGCGCTGTCGGGCTCGGCGTCGGTCTTGACCTTGTCGGTGACGTCGGGCCTGGCGTCGGCCTTGGCTCCGTCGGTGGCCTCGGCGCTGCCGGCGTCCGTGGACCTGACGGCGTCCTCGGGCTCGTCGAGGGGCTCGGTGGCCTTGGTGGCGGCGCCGCCCAGTTTGAGCATGGTGGTGGGGTGGTCCACCGCGGGCGGCCGGGGGGCCCGGAAGATGGCGGTCGGCTGATCCACAGCCCGCCCCGCCTCGGCTCCGCCATCGCCCTCCGACGTCCCACCCGCACCACCCGCGCGGCTTTCGTCGTCGTCCGCGGGTGGCCCCTGTGGGGCGCCTCCACCGTCGGCGGCGGTCGGCTCGTCGTCGGGGCCCGATTCGCCGGCGGGGCCGTCCGGGCCGTTGGCGGGATCGTCCCGGCCGTCGGCGGGGTCGTCAGGGCCGGCGGGGGCGTGCGGCTGGTCGGCGTCCACGGCCTCGGCCTCGGTCGAGTCCGAGCTGGCGCCTGCACCCTCGCCGGCGCGGGCGGTCGCGCTCGCGGCGCCGGGGCGCCCGCCAGCGGAGAGGTGAACCGTGCTGTCGGTGGCGGGGGGCGCGTCGGCGGGGTCGGACTCCGTGCCGGCGACGGCGGCCGGGCGCGCGTCCGTGGGGTGCCCCGCACCGTCGGCGGGAGTGTGCTTCGCACCGTCGGCGGCCCGGGACGCGTCGGCGGGGCCGGGCTTCGGGCTGCCGGCGGCGGCCGGGCGGGTGTCCGTGGTGGGGCGGGCATCGGCAACCGAGCCGGGGGCCCTGTCGCTGTCCGGTGCGGGCCGGACGTCGGCAGCAGAGACGGCAGCGTCCGCGGTCGCCGAGCCCGTCCTCGCTCCGGCGGCGGCCCCGGGCGCGGACCCGCCGTCCGATTCCACCCGGAGCGTGGTGGTCTTCGGGTCGTCGCCGGATCGGGAGGTCTTGGTGCCAGCGTCGGCGTCGGCCTTGGCCTCTGTGCCGGCCTCGCTGCCGGTGTCGGCGTCGGCGTCCGTACCGGCGGCGGCCTCGGAGTCGGTCTCCTCGCCCGCCCGAGCCGCGGGCAGTCGTACCGCCGAGGTGGTGGGGGTGGGCGCAGCGGCATCGCTGTCGCGGCGGTCGGCGTCGTCGTCCCCGGCTGCCGGGACCGTGTCGGCGGACTCGGTCCTGTCCGCGCCCCGGCCGCCTTCGTCAGCCCCGGTGACAGGCTTGCTGCCGGGGGTCTCCTCCTGGCGCTGGTCCAGCGCGGCGCCCTGGCTCTCCTCGGCGGCGTCCGCCGCCCCAGCCCCCGGCTTGCCGCCCGAGGCCCTCTCCGCGCTCCGGCCGTGGCCGTCCGGGCCCGTCACCGCGTCACCGGCGTCCTCACCGTCGCCGGAGTCGGCATCCGACCCCGCGTCATCCGTACCGGCTTCCGAAAGTTCCGCGTCCGAACCGTCGTCGGACGCATCGCCGTCCGAGTCGCCCACCTCCGGACCGCCCGCACCCGAACCGGCATCCGCACCCGCCCCGTCCGGGCCGTCGGCGCCGGCGCCGACGGCCGAGCCGCCACCGGCCTCCGACCCGTCCGTCTCCGATTCGGCACCCCCGACGGCTCCCCGCCCCGCAGACTCCGCCGAACCCGAACCCGAACCCGAACCCACACCGGCACCATCCAGGTCGGTGTCCTCCGCCTCCAGCAGGGCCCGGCGGGAGAACACCGCTGTCGCCTGGTCGGGCTTCGGGGCGGGGTCCCGGGACATCGCGAGACGTGGGTCCAGGGATGGCTTCGCGGGGCCGGGGGCGTCCCGGAGCGGTGGCTCGTTCCCCGATGTCGACTCCGTCGACGACTCGTACCGCTGCGACCTGTCGGGGGACGTGCCCGCCACCGATGCCTCCTCCCGCGCGCCGCCCGTCCTAGGAGCGCGCGCCCAACCGAACCGTGCTTCCGTGAAATCCCGCCGCCCGGAGACTAGTCACCGGCGCATCACCGCGCCTCGCCGCTGTCCGAACCATGTACCAGTGTCCTGTGTGCGGGCTTAACCCCTGCGGTAGACGAGAACGACATACCTATCGGTTCCACTACAATCCGGTCACGCACTCTCGACAGACCAATGTGAGAGGGGTCACCCTGTCTGTCATCCACGCGGGGAGGCATGGATGGGCAGGAGCCGCAGAACGATTCCGGAGGAGCTTCTGCTGCTGGCGTTGGACCCGGCCACGGGTACCACCGCACAGCCGCAGTCGCTCGACCTTGGTCTGGCCGGAGCGCAGCTAGTGGAGCTGGCGCTGGCCGGACGGATAGCCCCAGACGGGGATCGTATCGCCGTGGTGTCCCCACGGCCGACTGGAGATCCGACTCTGGACTGCGCGTTGGAGTTGCTGCGAAGGCGTGGCGCTCCCGTACGGGCGGTCCATTGGATCGGCGGGCCCCGTCTCGGGCTCCGCCAGATCTATCTCTCGCATCTGGAGCGGTGCGGCATGGTGCATGCCGTGGCGGGCCAGATGTGCGGAGTGCTGCCGACCACTCGCTACCAGGCGAGTCAGACCGAGATCAGCCGGGAGATCCGAGCCCGGCTGGACTCCGCGATCCGCACCGGCGTCCCGCCGGACCCGCGGACCGCGGCGCTCGCCGCGCTGGCGCACGCGGTCGGCCTCGGCAAGCACCTGTATCCGGGGAACGAGGGACGCTCGTCCCGCTCCCGGCTGCGGGACCTGATCCGGCACGACCCCATGGGTGGCCTGGTGGCCCACGCCGTCATGGACGTGCAGAACGGCGTGGCCGCACAGCCGCGCCGCAGCCCGGCACCGACCGGCCGTCAGGCCGCCCCCGGCGCCAGGCCACCCGCACCGGAACCCGCGCGCGGTGTTCCGATGCAGCCACGCCGCGGCTCGATGGCCCGCGTAGTGGCGCACTGAGAGACGCACGCAGCACACCGCAGGACCACAAGCACGAAGAGCACCGAGAACACCTGAAGCGCGCGAGGAGTTCGGCGCAGGCGCCGAGGCACCGGGGTGCGTGTGGGAGCAGGACCCCGGAGCCGCGGGTCCCGACCCCACCGCACCACATGCGTCACGTGGACCACATGTGTCACGTGCACCACGTGCGTCACGTGCGCCCAGGGACCCAGGACCCGGTTCGGGAGCCGCAGGTTCGCGCGGGGCGTGTGGGGCCGTAGTACGCCCCCACACGCCCCGCGCGACCGCATGCCCACGCCCGGACCGCAGCCGGTCGGGGACAGCCGGCCGCGCCCACCTCGCCGCCATGCCGGGCCGCGCGTCACGTCCAGGCCGCGCCCTGCGCGCGTCCATCCGGCGGAGATCCCTCCACGGCGGAAAAACACCGGCGCGAACGGCGCGTACGCAGCGCATATCCGCTGTTTTCCAGCGGTACTCGGCACCTTGGTGGCAATCTGCTCAGCAGCAGATACGCAAAGTAGAGGCACGCAGCCGGAGGTGCACGTCCCGTGGCGTCCAATGTCAATCCCACCGTCAGGCGACGCCGGTTGGGCCAGGAGCTGCGAAGGCTCCGCGAGCTCAAGGGCATGACCGCCGAGGAGGTCGCCGAGCGGCTGCTGGTCTCCCAGTCGAAGATCAGCCGCCTGGAGAACGGCCGCCGCAGTATCAGCCAGCGTGACGTCCGCGACCTCTGCGGAGTCTACGAGGTCGAGGACCAGCGGGTCGTCGACTCCCTGATGCAGATGGCCAAGGACTCCCGCCAGCAGGGCTGGTGGCACGCCTTCGGCGACGTTCCGTACAGCGTCTACATCGGTCTGGAGACCGACGCGGCCAGCCTGCGCGTGTACGACCCCCAGGTCGTCCCCGGGCTGCTGCAGACCCGGCCGTACGCCGAGGCGCTCATCGCGGGCGCGCTGCCCGAGACGACGCCCGCCGACATCGACAAGCGGGTCCAGGTACGACTGAGGCGACAGGAACGTATCTCCGCGCCGGAGAGCCCCCTGCGACTGTGGACGGTCCTCGACGAGTCCGCGCTGCGCCGGGTCGTCGGCAACCGCTCCCTCATGCGCGAGCAGCTGGAGCATCTGGTCGAGCAGTCCCAACTCCCGCACGTCACCGTCCAGGTGATCCCCTTCGACATGGGCGCGCATCCCGGTCTGAACGGGCAGTACGCGATCCTGGAGTTCCCGGACGCGTCGGATTCCAGCGTGGTCTACATCGAGGGTGTCACCAGCGACCTGTACCTGGAGAAGCCGGCCGACGTCCAGAAGTACAGCGTCATGTACGAGCACCTGCGGGCCCAGGCCCTGAACGTGGAGCAATCCCGCCAGCTCATCGCCGACATCGCGAAGGACTACGCGCAACTCCGTCCCCACTGAACGGCCCCTGAACGCTTCCGCAGGGCTTCTGAACGGCCCCTCCAGGCCTGGTGGGACTGAAGGGGCCGGAAGATACACCCTCGACACACTCGGGGGGAAGACCCCCATGGAATATGCCACCCACCCGAGTGAATAGTCGCTTCGTCAGGCGATGTTGGCGAGTAGCGTCGATCACGCCAAGGAAAGCAACGACCTTGGCGCAAACCGAACCGTGGGCTCCGGCAACGGACAGCACCCTTCCACGGTTCGGCGACAGCAACTCAGCGACCAACCGGCAAGCGGAGCAGAAATGGCAATTCAGCAAGGCGCCCAGAACTCGTGGGTCAAGTCGTCCTACTCCACGGGCAACGGCGCGTGCGTCGAGGTCAAGTCCCCCGTCGTCTCGGCCCTGTCCGTGCGCGACTCCAAGGTCACCGACGGCCCGACGCTGGCGTTCCCCGCCGACTCGTGGAGCGCGTTCGTGGCCGAGGCCGGCCGGGGAGCCTTCGACCTCGCGTGACCATGGTTCACCACGACCATCTCCATCCCCCTCATCCCAACTTCACACACACCCACTGACAGAGCCCTCTCGACCGGCCCGCCGTCCTGGCCGAGGGGGCTCGGCCTTGCCCGCGTCCCACCGCCGGGTCCGGCACGCGGGCACGCGGGGCCGCCGGGATCACCCCGGGATCACCGCAGGCGGTCCACGTACCGGTCCGTCCCCGGCACCGTGGGCACGAACGGGGCCAGCAACTCCTGCCGCCCCAGCCCCGATTCCGTGACCGCCTCCCCCAGACCGGCGAAGTACGCCTCCCAGCAGTCGCGCGGATCGCCCTCCAGGAACCACAGAAGGGTCAGGCGGGTGTCGACGCCCTCGACCTGCTTGACGTACGACATGCGGTCCAGGGGCAGCGGGGTGGGCCGGAAGACGGTGACCATGGCGGCCGGCGACCCGGCGAGCCGCTTGGGCAGGTGCCGGGCCCGCAGCCACTCCAGCAACTCTTCCCGCCCCTCGGGTCCTTCGGCGTCGATCACCTGGAGCACGAGGCCCGCGTACGGGTGGTCGAGGGCGTGGAAGTCGCGGGGTCCGGCGGCTCCGTCGCGGTAGACGGTCACCTCGTGGTCCTGGAAGGCCGTGAAGACATGCGTACGGTCCTGGTAGACGCGTGCGTCGCGATTCAGCCGCCTGTTGATGGCGACGGTCCACCTCATGTGGTCGTCGTAGCGGCCGTCGGTGATCCAGTAGGTGGAGAGGTAGCAGCCGGCGGTGACCGGCTGGGCGATCGCCGACTTCTCGGGCGTACGCAGGAGTTGGAGGTCGCGGGTGGCCACCCAACGGCGGCCCGAGAACATCCAGGGCATGGCCATCGCGCCCGCGTAGTAGTGGTCGTCCTCGTACCAGCGGTTGTACGCGTACTCGTGGCCCGGGTGCGGCTCGACCATGGTGATCAGGGCGTGGCCGGGACGGACGCCGTAGGGGCCGACGGCGGCCAGTTCGGCGTACGTGGCGCTGTGGGTGTCCTCGCTCCTGTGCTCGGCCTCGCTCATGTGCTTCCCCTTCCGTCCCTCTGCGGTCGCCCATACTCTGACGCTCCGTCAGATAATGCGCCAGAGCCGGGAGGTCTTCGATGTCACTGCTCACCGGAAAGACGGTCGTCGTCTCGGGAGTCGGGGCCGGACTGGGCCAGCGGGTCGCCGCGGCGGTCGTCCGGGACGGCGGGAACGCCGTGCTGGGGGCGCGTACGGAGGCGAATCTCGCCAAGGCCGCGGCGGAGGTGGACCCGCGGGGCGCGCACACGGCGTACCGGGCGACCGACATCACCGACGAGGCCCAGTGCGCGGCGCTCGCGGCGCTCGCGCGGGAGCGGTTCGGTGCTGTGCACGCGGTGGTGCACGTGGCGGCCTGGGACAGCTACTTCGGGGGCCTGGAGGACGCCGACTTCACCACCTGGCAGGCGGTCCTCGACGTGAATCTGCTGGGCACCCTGCGGATGACCCGGGCCTGTCTGCCGGGCCTGAAGGCGGCGGGCGGCGGGTCGGTGGTCATCATCGGCACCCAGTCGGCGGTGGCCGCGCCCTCGCAGGTGCGGCAGGCTGCGTACGCGGCGTCCAAGGGGGCGCTGACGAGCGCGATGTACTCGCTGGCGCGGGAGTTGGGGCCGCACCGGATCCGGGTCAACACCGTGCTGCCGGGCTGGATGTGGGGGCCGCCCGTGGAGGCGTACGTGCGGTTCTCGGCGCACACCGAGGGGGTGGCCGAGGCGGAGGTGCTGGCGCGGCTCACGGAGCGGATGGCGCTGCCGGAGCTGGCCACGGACGGGGACGTCGCGGACGCGGCGGTCTTCCTGGCCTCGGACCGCGCGCGGGCGATCACCGGCCAGTCGCTGCTCGTCAACGCCGGGGAACTGATGCGCTGACCTGCTCGCGCCGGGCCCTCACGAGGGAAGGAAGGTGATCTTTTTCGGCCACTCGATGTTCACATACATGGACTGTGGTCATCGCTCGGAACTATTTTACCTCCTCTTGGCCTACCCCTTCCTTGCCGTGAGCATGCCACCGAACCCAGAGTTCACATGCCTGACCCTGGCGGCGGACCCTGGAAGGGGGCCCATGAATAGTCTCGACTGGGCCGTGCTCATCGGCTACTTCGGTGTGATGGTCGCGATCGGCGTCTGGTCGCACAAGCGTGTGGACAACGTCAGCGACTTCTTCACGGCCGGCGGCAAGATGCCCTGGTGGCTCTCCGGCATCTCGCACCACATGTCGGGCTACAGCGCGGTGATGTTCACCGGCTATGCCGGCATCGCCTACACCTACGGTGTCACGTCGTTCGTGACCTGGTCGTTCCCCATCGCCCTCGGCATCGCCATCGGCTCCAAGCTGTTCGCGCCGCGCATCAACCGGCTGCGCTCACGGCTGCACGTGGCATCGCCGCTCGAATACCTGAAGAACCGTTACAACCTGGGCACCCAGCAGGCGTTGGCGTGGTCCGGCATGCTGCTGAAGATCGTGGACGTCGGCGCGAAGTGGGCCGCGATCGCGACCCTGCTGTCCGTCTTCACCGGCGTCTCCCTGAACCAGGGAATCCTGATCACGGGCTCGATCACGGCCGTCTACTGCACGATCGGCGGTCTGTGGGCCGACGCGCTGACGGAGCTGGGGCAGTTCGTCATCCAACTGCTCGCCGGTATCGCGATGTTCATCGCGGTGTTCGCCAAACTCGGGGACTACGGCGGGTTCTTCGGGGTCTGGGACCGCCCGGAGCTGAAGGGGCACGCCGAGCCGCTGGTCGGTCCGTACGGCACGGTCTTCCTGCTCGCCTTCCTCTTCATCAAGCTCTTCGAGTACAACGGCGGCATGCTCAACCAGGCCCAGCGCTACATGGCCACGGCGACCCCGCACGAGGCCGAGCGCTCCGCCCGGCTGTCGGCGGTGCTGTGGCTGGTCTGGCCGCTGGTGCTGTTCTTCCCGATGTGGATGTCGCCGCTGCTGGTGAAGTCGGAGTCGGGCAACGGCTCGGACACCTACGCCCTGATGACGGAGCAGCTGCTGCCGCACGGCCTGCTGGGCCTCGTCATCGTCGGTTTCTTCTCCCACACGATGGCCATGTGCTCGTCCGACGCGAACGCCATCGCGGCCGTCTTCACCCGGGACTGCGCGCCGGTGATCTGGCGCCGGGCGCGGACGTGGAGCGAGGGGCAGGGGCTGCGGGTCGCCCGGATCACGACGGTCGTGTTCCTCGGCCTGTCGATGGCGGCGGCCACGCAGGTCAACTCGCCCGCCTTCAAGGACATCATCACCGTCGTCATCAAGTGGGTCGCCGGGCTCATGGGCCCGATGGCCATCCCGATGATGCTCGGCCTGCTGCGGCCCTTCCGCCGCTCCGGGCCGACGGCGGCGCTCACGAGCTGGGCGTGCGGCCTGTTCGCCTTCTGGCTGGTGAACTACCCGATCAACTGGAACATCGACGGCGGCGTGCCCCTGCAGTACCAGGTGTCCATCCCGCTGGCCGTGTCGCTCGTGCTGTACATCGTCATCGGCTTCATCAAGCCGGAGGACACCCCCGAGCGGCTCGCCCTCATCGAGATCATCAACACGGACGGCGACGGGGACGGCAAGGGCGGGGCCGGCGCGGCGGCGGCGGTACCGGCTCAGGGGAAGGACGCGTCCAGTCCCAGCGGGGTCTGAGAGCCTCGCGTACGGGGGTTCGTGTGGGGCCCCGCAAGGCTGTGAAGCCGCGGGGCCGTGAGACTGCGAGGGCCGCGCCCGGGAGGGATTCCGGGCGCGGCCCTCACGGCTGCCGCAGGCGGGCCGCGATCGTGCGGGCGCAGGTCAGGGACTCGGTGTGGGTGGTGTCGACCTCCACGTCGTAGCGCACGCCCTCGTGGACGAGGTCCGCCTGGGCCCTGGCCATTCCCGGCACCCGGTCGCCCCGGGCGATCTCGCGGGCCGCGGCGACGGCGCTGTCGCAGCGGACGCCGGCCCAGAGCACGTCGACGCCGTGCGGGCCGTCGAGAAGCCTCTGCCAGCGCTGCTGGGAGGCCGCGCCGCCGAGGAAGACGTCGTCGACGATGACGCGGGCCCCCGCGCGCACCATGGCCACGACGCCCCGGGCCCAGGCCTGCTCCAGTGCGCGGAAGTCCGCCCCGATGCCGACCTCGCCGTCGGGTGAGATCGCGATGCCGCCGTCCGTCGTCTGCATCCGCGCGGGCATGGCCTCGATGAGCGAGTCGACCCCGAACGCCAGCCACGGGTCCGGCAGCTCGGCCTGCAGACACCGCACGATGCCGGACTTGCCCGCGCTGGAACCGCCGTTGAGGATGATCATCCGAGTGGTCATCGGGCCACGGTAGGCGCTCACGCTCCGGGCGTGAAACCCGTTTCCGGGCAGGCGGGCCGCTCCTTCGAGGGCGCGCCTGCGCCCGGCGGGCGCGTAAGGAACACGTCCACCGGGTCCTCGGCGTCCAGGCGGAAGCCGTGGCGTTCGTAGAGGCGGCGGGCGGGGCTGCCCCGCAGGACGTTCAGGCGGACCGGGAGGCCGGTGCGGTCGGCGCGGGCGAGGAGGGTGCGGAGCACGGCCGTGCCGATGCCGGTGCCCTGGAGATGGGGGGCCAGGTAGAAATGCTCCAGCCAGTGGGCGTCGGCGGCCGGGCGCAGGGCCACGCAGCCGGCGACGGCGCCGCCGGCCTCGATGACCCAGGTGTGGGCCGGGTCGAAGGAGTCGCGGAAGCGTCGGCGGACGCGGCCGGGGTCGTAACGGCCGAGGCGTTCGAGGTCCGGGCGCATGACCACGGCGCGCAGCTCGGCGAGGGGCCCGACGTCCCTCGACAGGGCCGGGCGCATGTTCAAGTCGGCCATGTCCGGCACCGTGTCCGCGCCGCCTCAGGCGCGTGGGTAGCGGGTCAGCCAGCCCGGTACCGCGCCGCCCGGGGCGTGCAGGGCCGGGCCCTGGGTCATTTCGAGGGCGAAGTCGTCGGCGAGGACGAGGATCGTGGGGCGGCCCTCCAGTTCGGCGAGCCAGGCGGGAGGCAGGGCGGTCTCGCCGTGGAGGGCGCCGAGGAGACCGCCCGTCAGGGCGCCGGCCGCCCCCGAGGGGCCGCCGTGGTTGACGGAGAGGCACAGGCCGTGGCGGATGTCCTCGCCGACGAGCGCGCAGTACACGGCGACGGCCAGCAGTCCCGCCGCCGCGCCGTCACCGGCGAGGCGTTCGACCAGGGCGGGGGACGGCGCACCCTGGCGGACGGCGGCGACGGCCTGCTGGAGGGCGTCGGCGACGGGCTGGTGGCCGGGGCGGGCGGCCAACAGCACCAGGGTCTTCTGAACGGCGGCGTCGAGGCTCTCGCCGCGCGCCAGGGCGTGGACGATGACGGCGTAGGAGCCGGCGGACAGATAGGCGGTGGGGTCGCCGTGGGTCTGGGCCGCGCACTCGACGGCCAGTTGGAAGACCAACTGCGGCTCCCAGCCGACGAGCAGGCCGAACGGGGCGGAGCGGGCGGCGGCCTCGGCACCGCACGCGCCCGGGTTCTTGGGGGCGTCGAGCGTGCCCATGGTCCCGTCGGCGAAGCCGAGGAGGCAGATGAGGGAGGGGTCGCGGCGCGCGTAGAGCCACTCCTCGCGGGCGAGCCAGCCGTCGTCCTTGCGGCGTTCGTCGGGGCCCCAGTCGCGCTGGGTCGCGGCCCAGCGCAGATACGCCCGGTGCAGATCGGTGGGCGGGTGCCACACGCCGGTGTCGCGGCGGACCTGGGCGCGGATCAGTCCGTCGACGGTGAACAGGGTGAGCTGGGTGAGATCGGTGATCGCACCGCGCCTGCCGTACGCGGAGGCCAGATCGGTCAGCCACTCCGGGCCGTACGCCTCACCGATCTGCGCCAGGGTGAGGTGGTCGACCGGCGCGCCCAGCGCGTCGCCGACGGCGGCGCCCAGCAGGGTCCCGCGCACCCGGCTGCGGAAGTCCTGCTGCTCGACACGCCCCCAGACGGCACCGGCTGTCGCACCCACCCCAGCCTCCTCACGGCCCCTGCCCCGACCCGTACGTCAGTACATCTGTACATCCGTACGCCCGTACGGCTCGACAGTCCAGCACTGTAATCGAACAGGAACCATCGATTCAGGGCCCTCATCGAGCACTGGACAACACAGAACGCGCGACTCCTCGGTCACTGCGGCACAGAACAATCAGAGGCGAACAGGTGCTGTGCCGGAGTCCCACTCTCGAAGAAACCGTGCGCCGGCGCAACATCCGTCGACGGTCCGTTCCGGACGATTCACTCCGGGTGCCGCGAACGCGGCGGCCGGGCCGCCGCCGCTTCCCTGGCCCGGTCGTGCACGTCCGCGATCGACGGGTCGCCGGGGCGCAGCGCCCGCGCCCGCTCCGCGTCGGCCAACGCCCGCTCCGGGGCGCCCAGTTCGAGGTGGACGGCGGCACGGTGGCGCAGCGCCCAGGCGTACTCCGGGCGCAGCGCGACCGCCGCGTCGAGGTCGGTGAGGGCGTCGTCGAGACGGCCCAGCCGGAAGCGGGTGACGCCCCGGCCGGCGTACGCGGAGGCGTACAGGGGATCGAGGGCGAGGGCCCGGTCGTAGTCGGCGAGGGCCTCCTCGTCGCGGTCGGCGACGCGCAGGGCGTCACCGCGTTCGCAGTGGACCCAGGGGGCGTCCGGGTCGAGCGCGACGGCGTGGTGCAGGTCGGCCAGCTGCCGCTCGTGCTCACCCCGGGAGCGCCGTACGCGCGCCCGGCGCACCAGGGCCCAGACGTACTCCCCGTCCAGCTCCAGGGCGCGGTCCAGGTCGGCGAGGGCCTCGTCGAGCCGGCCCTGCGCGAGCCGGGCGGCGCCCCGCGAGGCCCAGGTCGAGCGGCGTACGGGATCGAGGGCGACGGCGCGGTCGAGGTCGGCGACCGCCGCGTCGGGGTCGCCGAGGAGTCGGTGGTAGTCGCCGCGCAGGACGAGGGTGGTGGTGTCGTCGGGGGCGAGCGCGTCGGCGCGGTCGAGGTCGGCCACGGCGCCCGCGTAGTCCCCGGCGTGCGCCCGCGCGACCGCCCGGCCCTGCCACGCCGTGGCCGCTCGGGGGTCGAGGGCGAGGGCCTGGTCGTACTCGGCCACCGCCCGTTCGTGCGCCCCGTCCCGGTGCAGCGCCCGCCCCCGCAGAGCGCGCGCGTGCGCCTGGCGCCCGGCGTCGAGAGCGGCCCGGAGCAGCAGCACGCCGAGCGCGTCATGGACACCGCCCCGCTCCAGCGCGCCCAGCAGGTCCCGCCCCCAGCGCGTCGCGTCCTCGTCGTCGGCGTCCTGCCCCGCCTGCGCCAGGGCCTCGGCCCAGCGCCGGGCCACGGCCGTGTCCTCGCCGCACGCGTCCACGACGTCCCGCAGCGCCCCGGCGAGCGCCCCGCGCTCCCCCGCGCACAGCCGGTGGTACGCCTCGGCCAGCCGCAGCTCCCGCCACCGCGCCTCACCCCATGGCTCCCGCCCCTCCAGCCCGGCTTCGGCCTCCGCGCGCCACCCGGCGAACGCCGCCGCCAGCCGCCGGTGCCGCGCGCCGAAGTCCCGGGGCGACCTCGTCCGCTGCAGCCGCACCATCGGGGCGCGTACGACGTCGTGGAAGACCACACGGTCCCCGCGGTCGGTCACGAAGGGGAGGGCGCGGAGCCAGGCGAACAGCGCGTCGGGGTTCTCGGCGGCGCCCACGCGGGCGCCCGCGCCGGTAGCCGCATCCGCATCCCCACCCGCACCCGCATCCGCATCCCCACCCGCACCCTGCACGGCCACCCGGAAGACCTCAAGGTCCAGCCATCGGGGCAACGCGCAGGTCAGCGCGGTGGCCCGGCGTACCGGGTCACTCTCCCAGCGCAGGAAGCGCTCCACGGCGGTGGCGCTCGCGTCGCCCGCGTCGGCGAGGTCGTCGAGGTCGGCGGGGCGGGCCTCGGCGAGGGTCGAGACCAGGACGGGCAGACCACCGGTGAGCCGGAGGACCTCCTCCACCACCGGCGGGGCGAGCACCCCCCTGGCCGCGAGGAGGCCACGGGACTCGGCCTCCGTGAAGGGCCGCAGCGGGAGGTCGAGGACGAAGTCGCCGAGGCCGCCCCAGCGGGCGGCGTCCAGGGGACGCTGTCCGGCCGTCACCAGGACCAGGTTGCCGGGGAGGGGGCCGTGACGGTCGCCGGAGACGAGGTCGTGCAGCCACGGGTCGAGGAAGACGCCGGTCCGCTCGTAGGTGTCGAAGAGCAGGACCAGCCAGGGCGCTTCGGCCGCGGCGTGGGCCAGCTCCTCCAACAGGGCGGGGGTGAGGACGAGTTCGGGGGCCAGGAGCAGTTCGGCGTCCTCCTGGCCTCGGGTGCGCGGGCCGTGGCCGGTGCGCAACCTGTCCGCCTGGCGGGCGAGCTGGGCGGGGTCGACGGCGCCGGCGAAGGGCCCGACCACGGGGACGAGGCCGAGCGCGACGAGGGTCGCCCGGGCGGCGGCCATGCTTGCGGCCGACGGCTCGGCGACGGCGCCGGCGCGCCCCGACCGAGCCGGCTGACCCGGCCATCCCGCCTCACCCGGTTCCCCGGGCCGCCCCTCCTGCTCGGGCGCGGCCATGGCGGCGAGTTCGGCCGCGTACCGGCGCTCGCGGTGGGCGGTGAGCAGCCGTTCCAGCTCCTTGAACCGCCGTCCCTGCCGGGCGAACCGGTCCGCGATCACGGCCATGGCCTCCGGCACACTGCCGACGCCGTCGTCGACGTACGCGGTGAGGGCGCCGTGCTCCCGGGCGATCTGCTCCAACTCCCGGACCAGGAAGGTCTTCCCCATGCCCGCGTTGCCGTGCACGTGGAAGAGGAAGCGGCGCCGCTCGTCCTCGACGGGCAGATCGAAGGTGGCGCGGAAGGCGGCCCGTTCGGCGTTCCGGCCGACGAAGCCCTGGCGGGTACGGCGCCGGATCAGCTCCTGCATCGTCGGAATCGGTGGCTGCGCGCGCCCCATGCGTACCCCTCCGGCCCTTGTCCAGTGCCCCGCGGTTTTCCGCCACCGGCGGGTCCCATTGTGATCCAACGCGCCGAAAAGCACCTGGGGATGGTCCATGCGCCCACACATAGTTGGACCATGGCTGAAACCCAGACCCCCCGCGGTTCCCTTCTCCCCCTGGCCTCGACCCTGCTCGTCGGCACGGTCGCCCTCTACATGGCGCTCGTGGCGTTCGGCAACATCACCGACTTCGGTACGAACCAGCAGTTCGTCCACCATGTCCTCGCCATGGACACCACGTTCGAGGACGAGGACCTGATGTGGCGGGCCATCGAGTCGAGGAGCGTGCAGGACGCGGCCTACGTCCTCATCATCGCCTGGGAGAGTGTCGCGGCCCTGGTCCTCGTCGCGGCCACCTACTTCTGGGCCCGCGGCCTCGGCCACCGCGCCTTCCACACCGCCCGCCGCTGCAGCACCCTCGGCCTGCTCATGGTCCTCCTCCTCTTCGGCGCCGGCTTCCTGGCCATCGGCGGCGAGTACTTCGCCATGTGGCAGTCCGACGACTGGAACGGCCTCGACGCCGCCCTGCGGGTGTTCCTGCTGAGCGGGGTGGTGCTGGTGGTGACGTGCCTGCCGGCGAACGAGACCACCGCGAACTGAGGCCGGCCGACGGACGACTGCCGGCGGTCGGTCGACCGCCGGCAGTCCGGGCGACGAGACTCAGCACAGACAGGGTTCGGTGCCCCAGCCCAGTCCGTTGATCTGGCCGTCCTCCAGGGCGCCGGCGAACGCGTGCACCTCGTCGACGTCACCGTGGAGGTACTCGCCCCAGCCGTCGCCGACCTGGGCCCGGCCGACCTGGAGCGGGCCGGTGCTGGGCAGGCCGTCCGCGAAGTCGGCGGTGGCCCCGGTGGCGAGTTGACCGTCCAGGAAGAGCTTGACCGTGTCGGTGGCGTCGTCGTAGACGACCGCGAGCCGATGCCCCTCCCCCTCGCCGCCGTCGGCCATCGCCAGCTGCGCCACGACGGTCGCGGGGGCGTCCGGCTCGTCCGCGTTCGGCATGATCAGCTGCCAGGCGTACGTGGAGGGCTCGTACCGCACCCGGAACACGTCGGTGTGCTCACCGCCCTGGGACAGCACGGTCATCGGGCGGGACGGCTCGGCGTCCGCGAGGCGTACCACCACGCCGATCGAGAAGCTGTCGGAGGTGTCGACGACGGGCCGCTCCGTGGCCGCGTACCCGCTCTCGCCGTCGAGCTTCAGATGGCCGTCACCGACGAGCGCGTACGGCACGGCGGCGCAGTCGGGGTCGAGGTCCGGGATGCAGGAGCCGTCCGGGCCGCGGTGGATCGTCGCGCCCGTGCCCAGCTTCAGCGGCACACCGTCGCCCTGGTCGGGGCTGGTCCCCTCCGTCGCGTTCTCCAGCGACCAGTGGGCGAGGGCGCGCGGCTTGCGGTGCCCCAGTTCGGCGGCCTCGTCCGGGACGACGACGCGGTCGTGGACCCTGATGCCGCCGAGTTCGCCGTCCCAGCGGTCCTGGTAGCCCTGCCCGTCCCGGGCGCGCCCGATCTGGAAGGCGCCGGCGTCCGCGCCGGGCGCGGCCTCCTTCTTCGTGCCGACCGCCCGGCCGTTGACGTACAGCCGGCCCTCACCGGTCTCGGCGTCGTACACGCCCAGCAGATGGGCCCACTCCCCGGCCTCGGGCACGCCGCCCGTCATCCGGGCCCCGCCGACGGTGAACGACCAGACGGGCTCCTCGCCATGGGCGTCGACACCGAGCGCGAAGGCCGTGGAGTCACCCGCGTCCTGCGCCGCGACGGTCATGTCCCGGTCGGTCCGCGCGGGCCGTGCCCAGCCGCTGACCGCGAACGTCTTCCGGGGGTCGGCCACCGCCGGGGCACCCGGGGTGAGGTAGCCGTGGCTGCTGCCGTCCAGGGTCGCCGTCGAGGCGAGGGACGTGCCGCCGGGTGCCGGGCCGCCGAAGGTCACGCCGGTGCCGGCCTCGGCGGCAGTGCCGATCTCGGCCGCGGCGGTGGTCGCGCCGGCCGGGTCGTCGAGCTTCCAGTGGGCGACGGGGGCGCGGCCGGACTTCACGAAGAAGTCGTACGAGGTCTCGCCGCTGCTGCGCCCCGCCCGGTCGATCGCGCGGACCGTGAGCTGGTCGGGCCCGGAGTCGAGCGGCAGGAAGGGGATGGTCACGGCCCCGCCGGGTCGGTCGGGCCGGACGGTGCCGTACGGGCCGCCGATGAAGCCGTACGTGTAGGCCACGACGTCGTCCGAGGGCGAGTCCATGGTGAAGTGGCCGTACACGCCGACGCCGTCCACCCAGAGAACGTCCTGCGGGTACTCGGGTGAACTGACCACGGCCTTCTGCGGGTTCACGTCGTCGATGACGAACTGGCAGGCGGAGCCGTCCCCTTCGGAACTCCAGGTCGACTTCGACGTACCGTCGTCGGCCCGGACGTGCCAGGAGACGACGGTGTTCGCGGGCAGGTCCTCCCACGGCAGCCTCAGGGTGAACCGTGTGCCCGACCACTTCGACGTGGTCGTGAGGGTCCGGCGCTGCTCGGCGCCCTCGGCGTCCTTCCACCAGAACTCGAACTCCCCGCCGAGCGGGCCGCTGTCGGTGTCGTACAGGACCGCGTCGACCTGAGGCTGCGGATCGGCGATGTACGCCTTGCCGTCACCCGCCCCGCAGGCCTTGCCGCCCGCCTTCAGATCCCGTACGAGCGGCTGCTTCGGCGGCAGGTTCCCGGCCGCGTGCGCCACTCCCGACGTGGACGCCATCATGGCCGCCACGGAGCACCCCATCGCCAGCAGCGCACGGCCGCCGGATCTCCTTAACCCGTCCAACTGTTTCCTCCCCGGTGAGCGCTCCCCATCACCCGTGCGTCGCACGGGCCGGTGGAGGCTAACAGGGGCCACGGACACCGCAGAAAGGGTTTTCCGGCCCGTCACCGCAGGCCGTCACCGCAGGTGCGTCACTCCAGGTGCGTCACTCCAGCACCGGCAGCAGCTCCGGCAGATGGCCGTCCGAGGCCGCCGCCGCGCGCTGGCGTTCCTCCGGGACCTCGCCGTAGAGGGTGGTGCGGGGCCGGGCGGGGCGGCCGGCGGTGTCGGCGACCGCGATCAGGTCCTTGACCGACTTGTAGGAGCCGTAGGAGGAGCCCGCCATGCGGGAGATGGTCTCCTCCATCAGGGTGCCGCCCAGGTCGTTCGCGCCGGAGCGGAGCATCTCCGCCGCGCCCTCCGTGCCGAGTTTGACCCAGCTGGTCTGGATGTTGGGGATCCAGGGGTGCAGGAGGAGGCGGGACATCGCGATGACGGCGCGGTTGTCGCGCATGGTCGGGCCGGGGCGGGAGATGCCCGCCAGGTACACCGGCGCGTTGGTGTGGATGAAGGGGAGCGTCACGAACTCCGTGAAGCCGCCGGTGCGTTGCTGGATGCCGGCCAGGGTGCGCAGGTGGCCCAGCCAGTGGCGGGGCTGGTCGACGTGGCCGTACATCATCGTCGAGGAGGAGCGGATGCCCAGCTCGTGGGCGGTGGTCACCACCTCGATCCAGGTGGCGGCCGGCAGCTTGCCCTTGGTCAGGACCCAGCGGACCTCGTCGTCGAGGATCTCCGCCGCCGTGCCGGGGATGGAGTCGAGGCCCGCCTCCTTCGCGGCCGTCAGCCACTCGCGGACCGACATGCCGGTGCGGGTCGCGCCGTTCACCACCTCCATCGGGGAGAAGGCGTGGACGTGCATGCCGGGGACGCGGGCCTTGACGGCCTTCGCGATGTCGAAGTACGCCGTCCCCGGCAGGTCGGGGTGGATGCCGCCCTGCATGCAGACCTCGACCGCGCCGAGGTCCCACGCCTGCTCGGCCCGGTCGGCGACCTGGTCGAGGGAGAGGGTGTACGCGTCGGCGTCCGTGCGGCGCTGCGCGAAGGCGCAGAAGCGGCAGCCGGTGTAGCAGACGTTCGTGAAGTTGATGTTCCGGGTGACGATGTACGTGACGTCGTCGCCGACCGCCGCCCTGCGGACGTCGTCGGCGATCCGGGTGAGGGCGTCCAGCGCGGGGCCGTCCGCGTGGAGCAGGGCGAGGGCCTCGGCGTCCGTCAGCTTCGTCGGGTCGTCGGCCGCCGTCTTCAGGGCCGCGCGTACGTCCGTGTCGATGCGCTCGGGGGTCATGCCGGGCGCCGCCGCCTCGCGCAGGGCGCCCCAGTCGCCGTAGACGGAGTCGAAGTCCTCCCGGCGGTCGCCGGTGCGGCCCTCGGTGTCGATGGCGGTGTGCAGGTCCGTGCGGCCGGCGGCGACGAAGACCTCCTCGGGCTCCTGCCACGGGTGGCCCTCCACCACGGCGTCCGGGCGCGCGAGGCCGGTCTCCGGGTCGGCCAGGGCCCGTACGTGCGGCAGGAGGCGCGGGTCGAGCCAGGGCTCGCCGCGCGTCACGAACTCCGGGTACACGCACAGGCGTTCGCGCAGCTCGAAGCCGGCGGCGCGGGAGCGTTCGGTGAGTTCCTCGATCTGCGGCCAGGGGCGCTCGGGGTTCACGTGGTCGATGGTGAGGGGGGACACCCCGCCCCAGTCGTCGATCCCGGCGCCGATGAGCCGCTCGTACTCGCTGTCGACGAGGTTCGGCGGGGCCTGGATGCAGCCCGCCGGGCCCATGAGGTGGCGGGCGACGGCCACGGTGGCGACCAGCTCGTCCAGTTCCGCGTCCGGCATGCCGCGCATCGCGGTGTCGGGCTTGGCGCGGAAGTTCTGGATGATCAGTTCCTGGATGCCGTGGTAGGCGCGGGAGATCTTGCGGAGCGCGAAGAGGGACTCCGCGCGCTCCTCGTACGTCTCGCCGATGCCGATGAGGACGCCGGAGGTGAAGGGGACGGAGGAACGGCCGGCGTCCTCCAGGACCCGCAGCCGTACCGCCGGCTCCTTGTCGGGGGAGCCGTGGTGCGGGCCGCCGGGCTCGGACCACAGCCGGGTCGCGGTGGTCTCCAGCATCATGCCCATGGAGGGGGCGACGGGCTTGAGCCGCTGGAAGTCCGTCCAGCTCATGACGCCGGGGTTGAGGTGCGGAAGGAGGCCCGTCTCCTCCAGGATGCGGATGGAGATGGCGCGGACGTAGGCGATCGTGTCGTCGTAGCCGTGCGCGTCGAGCCACTCGCGCGCTTCCGGCCAGCGGTCCTCGGGTTTGTCGCCGAGGGTGATCAGCGCTTCCTTGCAGCCGAGGGCGGCGCCCTTGCGGGCCACGTCCAGCACCTCGTCCGGCGACATGAACATGCCGTGGCCGGCGCGGCGGAGCTTGCCCGGCACGGTGACGAAGGTGCAGTAGTGGCATTTGTCCCGGCAGAGCCGGGTGAGCGGGATGAAGACGCTCTTCGAGTACGTGATGACGCCGGGGCGGCCGGCCGCCTCCAGGCCCGCGTTCCGCACGCGCGCCGCCGAGGCGGCGAGGTCCTCCAGGTCCGCGCCGCGTGCCTGGAGCAGCACCGCCGCCTCGGTCACGTCGAGGGCCACGCCGTCGCGGGCGCGTTTGAGTGCCCGCCGCATGGAGTTCTCGGTCGGGCCGGTCCCGGAGGTCGCGGAAGTCGTCATCCGTCGAGCATACGAGCGACTTGGCTCCGCCTTGCGGGGTGGCTCGGGGTGGGGAGTGGGGCGCCTGGGGGAGTGGGGATGCCTGAGAGGCGGCGGGTGCCGGCCCGGTGGGGCTTCTCGCGCAGTTCCCGCGCCCCTCAAGAGCGCCCCTGGCTCCGCCTCCGGGTACCACGCATAGGGGGCAGGAGGTGCCTGGAGAATGGCGGGTGCGGCCCGGTGGAACTTCTCGCGTGGTTCCCGCGCCCCTGGGAGCGTCAGGCCCTGCGGGCCTGAAAAGCTTGGGGCGCTGCTCCCTGCTTTTCAGGGGCGCGGGGAACTGCGCGAGAAGCCCCCACGCGGCCGCGGCCGCCCGAGCACGGCAAGCACCGAGTTGGACGGCGCGGGCGAACCGTGAGCCGGGCGGCGCTACGCCGCCCCGCCTCCCAGGAACGTGCCGTACTCGTCCAGCAGCCCCAGCACCTCCGCCTCCCCCGCCGGAGGCAACTGCACCACGGCCTCCTCGATGCCCAGCTCGGCGTAGTACGCCAGTTTGCCCGCGCTCGGCTGGACCGCGTACGGCACCACCTGAAGGCCCGCCGGGTCGCGGCCGGCGTCCGTCCACGCCGCCCGCAGGACCGGCAGCGCCTCCCCCAGCCCCCGCCCCCCGATCGGCAGCCACCCGTCCGCGTACTCGGCGATGTGCGCGAACAGCTTCGGCCCGGCGGCGCCGCCGATCAGCGTGCGCGGCCCGACCACCGGCCCCCGCGGCTTCCGCACCGGTTTGGGGTACGCGGAGCTCGCCCGGACACTCCCGAACTCCCCCTCGTACGCCGTCGGCTCCTCCGCCCACAGCGCCCGCATCAGCGCCATCCGGTCCCGTACCAGCTCCCGCCGGGTACGCCAGGCGACCCCGTGGTCGGCGGCCTCCTCCACGTTCCAGCCGTAGCCGACGCCGAGGGTGAGACGGCCGCCGGAGAGGTGGTCGACGGTCGCGATCTGCTTCGCGAGGCCGATCGGGTCGTGCTGGGCGACCAGCGTGATGCCGGTGCCGAGACCCAGCCGCTCGGTGACGGCGGCGGCCTGGCCGAGCGCCACGAAGGGGTCGAGGGTGCGGCCGTACTCGCGCGGCAGGTCCCCGCCGGCCGGGTACGGGGTCGTCCGCTCGACGGGGATGTGCGTGTGCTCGGGGAGGTAGAGCCCCGCGAAACCGCGTTGCTCCAGCTCACGGGCGAGCCGGGTCGGGGTGATCGTCTCGTCGGTGAGGAAGATCGTCACGGAGATGCGCATGGCTCATCTGTAGCGGCTCGGAACCGGGATGTCCATACCGACCGGTCGGCACTACGAGCCGTCGGGAGGGGCCGTCGCCAGCAGGGCCTCCTTCGCGAGACGGTCCGTGCCGGCCGGGTCGCCGAGACGGTGCAGCAGGACCCAGCGCCCGTCGTCGTACGCGGCGGCCACGACCGACGAGCCGCGGGTGGCGCCGCTGTGCCACCAGATCGAGGGGCCCCGCTGCCAGGAGGGCGCCGGATCACCGAGCCGGCGTTCGACGAGCAGGGCGACCAGCAGGTGCGCCACCGTCCGGCAGGTGGACCACATGCCACCCGCCGGCAGGATCGGGCCGGTCAGCGTCCACAGCGGGTGCGGCCGGCCGAACAGGTCGCGCGGGACGAGGCGCAGGCTCTCCGGCGGGTGCGCCGTCACCACACCCGCCTCCAGGCCGAGCGGCGACAGGACGTGACGGTCGATCAGGTACTGGTACGAGCGTCCCGTGGCGGCCGTGAGCGCGTACCCGAGCACGGCGTAGCCGAGGTTGGAGTACTCCCGCTCCCCCAGCCGTCCGGCCGTCAGCCGGGGCAGGCCGCGCAGCGACTCCCGCAGCGCCGTCTCCGTGAAGCCGAGGTACGGATCGTCAGGAGGGCCGAGGGGCCCGGCGGGCAGGCGGGGCAGGCCGGAGGTGTGCTCGGCGAGGTGGCGGAGGGTGATGCCCGTGCCGCCCGGCACCTCCTCGACGCAGTCCTCCAGCGGGGTGTCGAAGCCGACCGTCCCTTCCGCCGCGAGCCGGGCCAGCACGGTCCCCGTCAGCACCTTGGTCAGGGAGCCGATCTCCACGAACCGGTCCGCGTCGTGACCGTGCGCCACCCGGTCGGTGATGCCGGCGCCGCCCAGCAGGCAGGTCGGTGTCCGCATGTGCGGTGCCTCCTGTCGGACGTCGGGCCTCATGTCTCCGGCATGTCCTTCTGCGGCGAAACGAAAACCGGCGATTTCCTTCCCTTGTCCCCCAGTTCACCACCGCATAGGAAGGTGGCACGCACCACCCCTGCACCACCCACGCCATGTCACTCACGACCGACCTGGGGAGCGGCAGCATGTGCGACGACGACCACGGTGACACGAACGGGAACGGCGACGAGAACGGCGACGGGAACGGACTCGGAAGGCGCGCTCTGTTCGTGACGTCGGCGGCGGCCGCGCTTACGTTGGGAAGCGTGACCTTTGGGACGAGCGGCGCCGAGGCCGCGCACGGCGACCAGGAGACGAGGACCATCCGGGGAACCCTCCCCGCCGGCTCCCCCGACTTCGTGTACCTGCCAGTCCAAGTACCGTCGGGTGTACGGGAGTTGAGGGTCTCGTACAGCTACGAGAGACCGGCCGTCCCGGCGGGCACGATGGGCAACGCGCTCGACATCGGCGTCTTCGACGAGCGCGGCACGGACCTCGGCGGCAAGGGCTTCCGGGGCTGGTCGGGCGGTGCCCGCGCGGAGTTCTTCATCCGGACGGACGAGGCGACGCCGGGCTACCTCCCCGGCCCGGTCCGCCCCGGCACCTGGCACATCGCGCTGGGCCCGTACACGGTGGCACCGGACGGGCTGCCGTACGAGATCACGATCACCCTCACGTACGGCACGCCGGCCCCGGCGGCGAAGCCCGTGTACCCGCCGGAGCGGGCCGAGGGGCGGGGCCGGGCCTGGTACCGGGGCGACTGTCATCTGCACTCCTGGTACTCCGACGGCCGCCGTACGCTCGGCGAGCTGGCGGCGCTGGCGCGGGCGGCGGGCCTGGACTTCATCAACAGCTCGGAGCACAACACCCCGTCCGCGCACGCCCATTGGGCCGAGCACGCGGGTGACGACCTGCTCATCATGCTGGGCGAGGAGGTCACGACCCGCAACGGTCATGTCGTGGCGCTCGGCATCGACCCGGGGACGTTCGTCGACTGGCGCTACCGGGCCCGGGACAACCGGTTCGGCCGGTACGCCCGGCAGATCCGCCGCGCCGGAGGCCTGGTCGTCCCGGCTCATCCGCACGCCACCTGCATCGGTTGCAACTGGAAGTTCGGCTTCGGCGAGGCGGACGCGGTGGAGGTGTGGAACGGCGCGTACTCGCCGGAGGACGAGGTGGCGCTCGCCGACTGGGACGGCATGCTCGTGGCGTCCGTGAAGGAGGGGCGCGACTGGATTCCGGCCATGGGCAACAGCGACGCCCATCGCGACCCCGATCCCGTCGGCCGCCCCCAGACGGTCGTCCTGGCCGACGACCTGACCAGGGAGGCCATCCAGGAGGGACTGCGGGCGGGCCGCTCGTACGTCGCCGAGTCCAAGGAGGTGTCCGTGTCCTTCACGGCGTCCGGCGCGCGCGGCGAGCACGCGGGCATCGGCGAGCGGCTGAAGGTGGACCCCGACACCCCGGTCACCGTCCGCCTGGAGGCCACGGGCTCCGCGGGCTGCAGCATCCGCTTCGTCACCGACCAGGGCGTCCTGTTCACCTCGGCCGCGCTCCCGGAGTCCGGCACGGGCTCGGCCCAGTGGCGTACGACGGCCTCGTACGCGGCGTACGTGCGCGCCGAGGTCCGCCGGCCGCCGATCGTGCCGGGCTTTCCCGGGCCGCTGGCGGCCTTCACCAACCCGATCTTCCTCGGGCGGCGGTAGCGGC
This sequence comes from Streptomyces bottropensis ATCC 25435, assembly GCF_000383595.1. NCBI lineage: Bacteria > Bacillati > Actinomycetota > Actinomycetes > Kitasatosporales > Streptomycetaceae > Streptomyces > Streptomyces bottropensis. The sequence goes on from NZ_KB911581.1 coordinate 8,309,895, forward strand.
CGGCCGGAAGGTCCGGCGATCATAGGGAGAACCCGCCTACGGAATACGTGTGTTGGGCCTTAGGTTTGGCTCGACACATCACGTGCGTCCGTACGGCTACGCCGTTCGCGTGGACGCACCTGCACGGCGGAGGAGACGGCGCCCATGACCGATCACGCGACCACGCCCGACCCGGCGGCGGCTCCGGCGGCGAAGGAGAAGGTCGACACCTCGGTGCCCGCCTCCGCCCGCATCTGGAACTACTGGCTGGGCGGCAAGGACAACTACCCGGTGGACGAGGCGGCCGGTGACGCGTACGCCGGCGCGTTCCCCGGCATCGTGACCATCGCCCGCAGCAGCCGCGCGTATCTGCGGCGCAGTATCCGGCACCTGGTGGAGGTGGAGGGCGTCCGGCAGTTCCTGGACGTCGGCACCGGGCTGCCCACGGCGGACAACACCCACCAGGTCGCCCAGCGCAGCGCGCCGGAGGCCCGGATCGTCTACGTCGACAACGACCCGATGGTCCTCGCGCACGCCCGCGCGCTGCTGTACTCCGCCCCCGAGGGGGCGACCGCGTACATCGACGCGAGCCTCTACGACACGGACCGCATCCTGGCGGCCGCCGCCGAGACGCTGGACCTGTCCCGGCCCACGGCCCTGATCCTCAGCGGCATCCTCGGTCACGTCGCCGACTACGAGGAGGCCCGCGACATCGTCCGCCGCCTCCTCGCCGGCCTGCCCTCCGGCAGCTACCTCAACATCAACGAGGGCTCGCGCGGCACCGACCCCGACTACGAGCGCGCGCAGGACGCCTACAACGAGACCGGCGCGGTCCCGTACTTCCTGCGCCCCATCGACCAGATCACCGGCTACTTCGACGGCCTCGACCTGATCGACCCCGGCATCGTCTCCGTACCGCTGTGGCGCCCGGACGACACGGCGGCGGGCGAGCCGAAGCCGATCGGCCAGCACGGCGGGCTGGGCCGGAAGCCGTAGCCCGCGAGGGTGGCGCGAGTGGCCGGGTCCTGGCGGGACCCGGCCCCGGTGTCCGCCCCGTCCGCCGCGAGCCGGCGGACGGCCGCCCGATCCCGTCCTGAGGAGAACCACGCCCATGTCCCGCCCCGCGGACCACGCGAACGGCACGGAACAGCCGGGTCCGAAGCAACGCGTCGTCACGGCCTTCCAGCGTTACGTCGCCAACCCGGTCCTGCGCCGCGTACCGCTCCAGACCGTGCTGGAGACCACCGGCCGCACCTCCGGTCTCCCCCGCCGTACCCCGATCGGCGGCCGTCGCGTGGGCGACACGTTCTGGCTGGTCTCGGAGTACGGCGAGAGGTCCCAGTACATCCGCAACATCAAGGCCGACCCGTCGGTGCGGGTGCGCATCCGGGGCCGCTGGCACACCGGCACCGCCCATCTCCTCCCGGACGACGACCCGGTGGCCCGCCTGCGCACCCTGCCCCGTCTGAACAGCGCGGCGGTGCGGGTGCTGGGGTCGGGGCTGCTGACGGTGCGGGTGGATCTGCGGGGCAGGGCTCGCACCCCTTAGCGGTCCCCGTCAGGCATCCTCGGGTTCCAGCTCGAAGGTGAAGTAGATGCTCAGCGTGTAGGGCTCGTCCTCGTCGTACGCGTAGTCCCAGGACACGTCCACCAGGAAGACATCGTGCTCCCCCACCCATGCGTGGGCCTTCCGGAACGCCTCCGCGGCGGTCGTGGCCGGGAACAGCTTTCTCGCCATGGGATGGACCTGGGACTCGGCGTCCGAGTCGTCGAAGCCCTCCGGAACGGCCAGGCAGAGATCGGGGTCGAGATCCATGGGGTACGCCCTTCCTGTTCCTGTCGGTCGCCCGGTAAGACCGCCGCACCCCCGGAAGGGGTTGCTCCGGGCCGGCCGACTCAGTCCAGGCGGTCGTACAGGTCCTCGGTGAAGCGCCGTACGGCCTCGGGGTCGCGGAGCGTCGGGAAGTGGTCGGCGACCGGAAGGCGGACGAGGTGGCAGCCGGGGATGCGGGCGGCGATCCCCTCGCCGCAGCGGACGACCTCGGCCTTGCCCCTCTCGCCGAGGAGCAGGGCGGCGGGGAGGTCGAGTTCGCCGAGGCGGCGGTCGAAGGCCGGCGGCGCGCCGGGGTGTCGTGGCCGTACGTCGTGAACCACGAGGGGACCGCCGCCCCAGCGCCTCGCCGCCCTCGACCCGCACCACGCACTCCACGGTGACCACTGTGTCCGCCCCGCGAAGACGAGCAAAAGGGGTGAACAGCTCAGACCGTCGGCGGGCGGGCCGCCGGTGGCCGACACGCCACGAACACGAACTCCCTGCCGGGACGGTCGGGGGCGTCCCGTACGTCCTCCAGCACGTACCCGTGTGCGGCGAGATCCGCCTCGACCTCGTGCCGTTCGCGGAATCTGAGGGTCGAGTCGGAGGTGAGCGGCGTCTCGCCCCTGCCGCTGTCGAGGACGTAGTGCCAGCGGAAGGTCACCAGTGGGCCGGTGACCCGCGTCAGCTCCACCCAGCTCTCGACCGTGCCGAGGCCCCGTACCTCGGTGACCCGGTACGAGTCCTCGCGATTCCACGCCTCCCAGGCCCGCGCGGCCGGGTCACGGGTCTCGAAGACCAGCCTGCCGCCCGGTCGCAGCGCCCCGTACGCCCCCACGAGCGTCCGCCGCCATGCCTCCGGTTCCACGATCGCCTGCGCCACGTTGGCCGTCATCGTGGCGAGGTCGGCCCGGAGCGGGGGAAGGGCGGTCGCGTCACCGTGGATCCACCGGACCCGGTCGGCCCCGGGTCTGGCCCGCGCGACATCGAGACAGGCGTCGGCCGGGTCGACCCCGACGACCTCCACCCCACGCTCCGCCAGCAGCAGCGCGAAGACGCCCGTTCCGCAGCCGATGTCGAGCACCCTCCTCGCGCCGGACTCCTCCGCGAGCCGGAGGTAGGCGTCCAGATCGCCGCGATCGGGGTCGAGGGGGTCGTACAGCTCGGCCAGCCGTCGGTCACGGAAGATCTCGTCAGCCATGCGGCCACGGTAGGGGACCTGAGTGGCGCTCCCAACACCCTTTGCCCGGCGAGCAATTCACGCGACACGGCCCAGGGCCTCTGGAACGCTGTGCGTCGACCGCCGTTCCCGACCGAGGGTCTCGCATCCATGTCTGCTCGCCGCCCGACCGTGTCCATCCAGGAGTTCCCCGTCTCCGACGCCGAGGCCGGGCCGTACGGAATCGCCGCCGGGCCGGACGGCGCGCTGTGGTTCACGCTGGTTCACGCAGGGCGCATCGGCAGGCTCACGCCCGACGGCGAGACCACGTCGTACGCCCTCGCCTCGGCGTCCGGCGGGCCTTCGCTCATCACACCCGGGCCGGACGGGGCCCTGTGGTTCACGGAGTTCCGGGAGCATCGGATCGGGCGGATCAGCACGGCCGGGGAGGCCACGTCGTTCGCCCTGCCGACGCCCGACGCCGGGCCGTTCGGGATCGCGGTCGGTCCCGACGACGCGCTGTGGTTCACGGAGGCGGGGGCCGACCGGATCGGCCGGATCACGACCGAGGGGGAGATCGTCGAGTTCCCGCTGCCGGTCTCCGGGGCGTTCGTGTCGGCCATCGCCGCCGGGCGTGACGGTCGGCTGTGGTTCACGATGAACCAGGCGAACGCGATCGGTGCCATCGCGCCGGACGGGGAGGTGACCGTCCACCCGCTGCCGACGCCGGGCGCCGGGCCCGTGGGGATCACCGCCGGTGGTGACGGCGCCCTGTGGTTCGTCGAGATCGGAGCCGGGCAGATCGGGCGGATCACGCCGGACGGGAAAATCGACGAATTCCCCCTGCCCGACCGCGAGTCCCGCCCGCACGCCATCGTCGCCGACGCCGACGGCGCCTGCTGGTTCACCGAGTGGGGCGCGAACCGCGTCGGCCGGATCACCTACGACGACCGCCACCCGGAAGCGCCCGAGATCCACGAACACGAGCTGCCGACCCCGTCCTCGGAGCCCCACGGCATCGCCCTCGGCCCGGACGGCGCCCTGTGGACGGCCCTGGAGACCGGCGCCGTGGCCCGCGTGCGGCCCTCCGGGAACGCGGGTTGACGGTGCGTCCACCGCAGCCCCCGCGGAGGGGGCTCGCTCGTCCGGACGGGCGCGGCCAAGCTCAGATCCTGCTCTGAACTCACGTTTCCGTCTTGTCGCCGTTCTCGGCCCGGTGTCACGATCACGGCCGCGCCCGGCATCAACGGGCCGACTGACGGGGGTCGTTCATGTCACGCCCAGCACGTATGCCGCGCCGCACACTCACCGCTCTGGTGCTGATGTCGGCGGCTCTGCTCTCCACCGGCGCGTGTTCGTCGGACGGTGGCACCGGGCCGCCGAAGCAGCACCCGGTGCGGACGGCCCAGCCCAGCCAGGCGGAGACGGATCCGGCGACGGGCTCCGACGGGGCGGACGAGGCGGACGTACCCGAGGTGTCCGTGGATCGTGCCCCGGACCTCCAGATGGCCGACAGAGTCATCCTGCGCCGGGACGGCACCCGGGGCAACGCGTCGATGGAGTTCGGCAAGGCGAGACAGGGCGACGGCGACACGATGTCGGTCGGCGTGGAGTGCGAGGGCAAGGGCAGGATCGAGGTCACCCTGCGTCCCCTGCACACCTCCTTCTCCATGGAATGCCGCGAGGGTGAAGTGACCGGCGAATACAACCAGTTGACCCAAGACGCGGCGGACCGCGCCGGCACCGTCTCCGTCACCGCCCCCTCGGGAGTGCGCTGGTCCCTGTCCATCGGCCGCGGCGAGCCGGCGGAACAGGACCTCGACGGCTAGGGCCTGCCCCCCTGGCGTCAGTAGGTGTTTTTCAACCAGTGGTTCTTTGTGAGCGTTGCACAAACCCTAGGGCAACCAACCGGTTGGTTGCCCTATTGGTTACGGTTCTGTAGTGTCGGATCATCTGATCGGTTGCCTCGGTGCTCAGCCGCTTGCGTGACCAATCGCGTTGAGCCGGAGGGCCCCTTCGGCCCCGGAACCCAGAAACAAGCAGGGAGCACACCGTGCCTATCGACGTTCACTTTCGCAGCGGCGGTATCACTGTCGCGGGCCACCTCTACCTTCCGGAGGACTACAAGGAGGGTCAGAAGCGGGCCGCCGTGGTGACAGTGACCCCGGGTAGCGGGATCAAGGAGCAGACTTCCGGTCGCTACGCCCGTGAATTGTGCGACCGGGGTTTCGTTGCCCTGGCCTTCGATCACCGGTCGTATGGCGAGAGTGAAGGCTTTCCGCGCTACGACGAGGACCCGTTCGCGAAGATCGAAGACATCAAGAACGCAGTGAGCTATCTCCGTAACCGCCCGGAGGCGGATCCCGACCGTATCGGCGCTATGGGCATTTGCGGCGGGGGTGGCTATGCGTCCGCCGCGGCAGCCACCGATCGCCGGATCAAGGCCGTCGCCACTGTGAGCGGAGTGGGGGATCAGCGTGGCGCGTTTCACGAGCAGACAGGTTCCGACCACGGTGTTCTGGTCGCCATGCTGGAGGCGTGCGGTGCGGCCAGGCAGGCGTTCTCACGCGGGGACGAACCCACGTACTGGCCCGTCATCCCGGGTCCGGAGGTCGAGAACGCGTTCGCTCCCCTCAAGGAGGCTCCGGACTACTACTACGCCTCAACGCGTGGGGCTCACCCCCGATGGGAGAACAAGGTGCTGGCCTGGTCGCTGGAGAAGCAGCTGACCTTTTCCGCATTGGATGTGGTCAGTCTCATCGCGCCACATCCCCTTCTGCTGATTGTCGGCACCGAATCCACCAGCCGGTCCCACAACGAAGCAACGTACGCGGCCGCCGCGGACCCCAAGGAGCTCTTCCTGATCGACGGGGCCTCTCACCTCGACCTGTACGATCTGGACCAGTACGTCAAGCCGACTGCCGACAAACTGGCAGATTTCTTCACCCAGAATCTGTGACTGGGCTTACTGGGGTGAATCCTGAAGGCGGTTCAATGGGGACCAGGGCAGCGTCACGTCTCTATTACCCTGCAGCTCATGACGTCTGATTCCAGCGCGAGTCGAGCCCGGCTACTCGACGCCGCCGCTTCCGAGTTCAGCGCACATGGCTTGGCCGGTGCCAGGGTCGCTCGCATCGCGAGCAGCGCCAAATTGAACAAGGAGCGCATCTACGCGTATTTCGGTGACAAGGAGGGGCTGTTCGACGCGGTGATGGACCAACGGCACGTCGAGGTGATGGCGGCAGTCCCGCTGGACGCCGACGATCTGCCGGGCTACGTAGGCCGCCTCTTCGACTACATCATCTCCCACCCGGACCTCATGCGGTTGGCCGCCTGGAAGCAGCTTGAACGCCCCCTTGGCCACGGCGGCAAGAATCTCGGCTCCTACGAACACGCCCTCGCCCCGCTCACCGCCGCGCGGGACGAAGGGCGGATCGACACCACCTTCAACCCGGTCGACCTCGCCGTCATCCTGTACGGTCTGGCCAGCGCCTGGCATCACGTCTTCGCTGCGCAACGCGATACCGAGTCGGGGACAACGGACGATATCTGGTCGGCGCAGAGGCTCACCGAGCACCGTGAGGCGCTGATCGAGGTGGTGCGGAGGCTCATGACCAGCTGAACACTCCGCATGCTCTCCGCGCTGCATCGCAGCCACCCGCTGCCGGGTCCGCTGAAGCCTCCGCCACCGCCGTGACCTGCACCGACCCGAACAGAACACTGCCTCTGCCGCCACCGTCTGCGGCAGCGGATCACCGCACTCCCGGCAGTACCGCCGAGCCGTCCCGCCAGCCCTCACACCTCAGATCATCCAGGCGCGCTCACCTCACGGCCAGGGATCAAAAAAACACCTACTCAGCCGGTGGTGCGCGCGAAGGCCGCGAGCGCCGCGAAGTCCGGTTCGCGCAGGCCGAGGCGGGGGTCCACGCGGTGCAGCAGGGCGGAGTTGTGGTGGTGGGCGGCGACGAAGTCCCGGTCGGCGGGGCCGATCTCGTCGTCGACCCAGGCGAACGGGCGCCCGGCCGCGTGCTCGACGAGACGCCGTGTCTTCCAGAAGACCCCGGGGTTCGCGGCGGCCGTCCCGGACGTGCGGGGCGGCACGGCCACGCCCGGCTCGGGCCAGCCCACCACCGGCAGCTCCGGCAGTCCGAGCACGGGCGCGATGTACGTGTTCGCCTCGTCGACCCAGGTCGTCGCCCAGGTCACGTCGAACAGCGGGGCCAGCTCCAGCAGTTGACGGCCGTGGTCGGGGTTGAGCCACACCCGCAGCGGCTTGACGTGGGCCGCGGGCTGTCCCGGGTGCTGGGCGAGCCAGCCGTGCGGCTTCATCCGGTGGGTGGTGTAACCGGCGGGCCGCCGCTCGGGCTTCGCGGCGTACGGGTTCAGCGGCCCGTCCACGTCCAGGTAGAGGAGCGGGCGGGCCATCAGTCCTTCTCTCGGGTCCGGGTGTTCCGCCATCGGGTGAGGAGGCCGCGGGTGGAGAGCGTCGTCGGGTTGTCGGCGCCGAGGGCCCGTTCCATCGCGGCGACGACGTCGGCCATGTCCTCGACCGCGGCGTCGGTGGCGGCTCCGTCGCCGGCGCGGCCCGCCCGGTCGTGGCGCAGGATCGTCAGCGAACTGCGCGTGATCAGCGTCAGGTTGTGGTCGGCCCCCAGCTGCTCGCCGGCCATCGCGACGACCTCGGCGTAGGCCGCCTCCGCCTCGTCGGTGCGGCCGTCCTGGCCGAGCCACTCCGCGCGGCAGTAGAGGGCGGCGAGCGTGTCGGGGTGGCCCGGACCGAGGACGCGGGTGAGGTCGGCCGTCAGTCCGTCGAGTGCGGTGAGGCGGTCGGGCAGGTCCCCCGTCTCGCCGCGCAGTTGAAAGGACAGCAGCCGGGTGGACAGCGTGTCGGGGGCATCCGGCCCCAGGGCACGGGTCATGTCCGGCAGGACGGCGTTCAGCCGGTACACCGCGAGGCCGGGCTGTCCCTGCTGCAGGCAGGCCGCAGCCGACAGTGCGCGGGCGCGCAGTACGTCGGGGTCGTCGCCCCCGAGCCGCCACTGCGCCACGGCCAGTGGGAACGGCAACTCCCGGTTCGCCAGGCGCACCAGGGTGATCACCGCGCCCAGCGTCACCACCAGATGCACCCAGAGCAGCACACCGACCGGTACGAACAGGGCTCCCACGACCGCAGCCGCGAAGCCGCCCAGAGGCCACCGCCACGCCTTCGCCACACGCCGGCCCTGCCGGCCACGCCGCTCACGCTGCATTCGAACATCATTGCCCCGAAAAGGATCTCAGGGGAAGCCCTCACCCCGGCCAGACGATGGCCTGCGTCTCGCTGTACGCGTGCAGCGCGTACGAGCCCACGTCGCGTCCCACCCCGCTCTTCTTGAACCCTCCGAACGGGGCCTCCATGTTGCGGCCCACGGTGTTCACCCCCACGCCTCCCGCTCGGAGACGGCGGGCGACACGGAAGGCGCGGGCCACATCACCGGACCAGACGTAGTCGATGAGGCCGTAGTCGCTGTCGTTGGCGAGGATGACTGCCTCGTCCTCGTCGTCGAAGGGGAGGACGACCACGACCGGGCCGAAGATCTCCTCGCGGACGACGCGCATGTCCGGGGTGCAGTCCGCGAGGACCGTGGGCGCGACGTAGAAACCCCGCTCGTACGGCGGCCGTTCGCCGCCCGCCACCACCCGCGCGCCCTCCTTGCGGCCCAGCTCGACGTACGACTCGACGCGGTCGCGGTGCGCCGCCGAGATGACCGGGCCGACCACCGTGCCCTTCTCGCGCGGGTCGCCCACCGGCAACCGATCCGCGTACGCGGCCAGTTGGGCGACCAGCCGGTCGTAGACGCCGCGCTGCGCGATCACCCGTGTCGGTGCCGTGCAGATCTGCCCGCTGTAGAAGGTGAAGGTGGTCGCGATGCCCGCCACCGCCGACTTCAGGTCCGCGTCGTCGAAGACGACCGCCGCGCCCTTCCCGCCCAGCTCCATCAGCTGGCGCTTCATCCCGCGCCCGCACACCTCCGCGATCCGCTGCCCGACCGCCGTCGACCCGGTGAAGCTCACCATGTCGACGTCCCGGGAGTCCACGGCCGCCGCACCGACGTCCGCGCCGGACCCGCTCACCACGTTCACCACCCCCGGCGGGACACCGGCGGCCTCCAGGGCCTCCGCCATGCGGTAGACGGAGAGCGGGTCCTGCGGGGCCGGTTTCACGACCACCGTGTTGCCCATGGCGAGAGCGGGCGCGATCTTGCCGGCCGGGTTGGCCCAGGGATTGTTGTACGAGGTGACGCAGGTGACCACGCCCACGGGGTGCCGTACGGCGAGGGCGCCCATCACGGCCGCCGCGCCGAAGGGCCCCGCCTCGTTGATCTGGGGGGCGATCGGCTCCTCCACCGACTCGACGCGGGAGTACCGCTGGAACCGGGCCGCCCCCACCCCGACCTGCATGCCCCGTGCCGTCCCGGTCGTCGCGCCGCTCTCGGCCTGGGCGAGTTCGGCGTACGGGACGAGGTGGCGCCGTATGTGGTCCGCCGTACGGGCGAGGATCGCGGCCCGCTCGGCGGCCGGCACCCGCGACCACGGACCGAACGCCTCGCGGGCGGCGGCGGCCGCGGCGTGCACCTGCTCCCGTGAGGCCTCCGGTGCCCACCCGACGACGTCCTCCGTCGCCGGGTCGACGATCTCGTGGTGCCCGCCGTCGGGTTCCACCCAGGAGCCGCCGACGAACAGCCGCTGCCGTTCCGGGAACCGCTGCGACGACCCCGCGGGACTCACTTCGTCCTCACCGTCCGTGTGTCCCGCCCGCTGCGCAGCACCTTCCCGGGCACGGCCCCGGTCACGACGTCGTCGCGGATCGCCTCGACGCCGTTGACCCAGACCGCCCGTACGCCGATCGCCCTGGAGTCGAGGCGCGGACTGTCGCCCGGCAGGTCGTGCACCAGGGTGGCCTTGCCGGCGTCGACGCGCTCCGGGTCGAAGAGGACCAGGTCCGCATGCCAGCCCTTCCGGACCTGCCCCCGTTCCCGCAGGCCGAAGAGGCGCGCCGGATCGTCGGTGAGCATCTTCACCGCCTGTTCGAGGCCGACCAGCTTCCGGCCGCGCAGACAGTCCCCGAGGAACCGGGTGGTGTACGGGGCGCCGCACATGCGGTCCAGATGGGCGCCCGCGTCCGAGCCGCCGAGCAGGACGTCCTCGTGCCGCCAGGTCTCGGAGCGCAGGGCCCAGGAGTCGGGGTCGTTGTCGGTGGGCATGGGCCACAGCACCGTACGGAGGTCGTCGGCGGCGCAGATCTCCACCAGGCACTCGAACGGTTCCTGGCCTCGTTCGGCGGCGATGTCCTTGACGACACGCCCGGTCAGGCCCTCGTTCGCCTCGCTGTAGGTGTCCCCGATGACGTAACGCCCGAAGTTGGCGAGCCGCCGGAAGACGCCCGCCTCCTTGGAGTCCGCGCGCCGCAGCATCTCCGCCCGGACCTCGGGGTCGCGCAGGCGCTCGATCCGCTCGGGCACCGGCAGGCCCAGGATCGGCCCCCATCCCGGGATCAGGTTGAGCGCGCAGAACGTGCCCAGCGACATGTTCATCGGCGTGAGGATCGGCATGGTCAGGGCCACCACCCGGCCGCCGGCCTTCCGGGCCCGCTCGCTCGCCTCCAGCTGCCTCGGCACGCGCTCGGGGACGGACGCGTCGATGGTGAGGACGTTCCAGTTGAGGGGCCGGCCGGCCACCGCGCTCATCTCCACGAAGAGATCGATCTCGTCGTCGCTGAACTGGTCCAGGCATCCGGCGACGATCGCCTCGATCTGGGTGCCCTCGTGTTCGCCCACGGCCCGCGACAGCGCGATCAGTTCGGCGGGCTTCGCGTGCCGGGACGCGACCGGCCGGCCGTCACCGTCGCTGTGCGTCGAGGACTGGGTGGTCGACAGGCCCCAGGCACCGGCCTCCATCGCCTCGTGGAACAGCCGCAGCATCTGGTCCAGTTGCTCGTCGGTCGGCTGTCCGCCGACCGCGTCCGGCCCCATCACGTACCGCCGCAGCGCGCAGTGCCCCACCATGAAGCCCGCGTTGACGGCGATGCGCCCTTCGAGGGCGTCCAGGTACTCCCCGAACCCGTTCCAGTTCCAGGGCGCCCCCTCCTCCAGCGCGACCAGCGACATCCCCTCGACCTTGGACATCATCCGGCGCGTGTAGTCCGCGTCCTCGGGGCGCTCGGGGTTCAGGGGCGCCAGCGTGAACCCGCAGTTGCCGCCCGCCACCGTCGTCACGCCGTGGTTGAGGGAGGGGGTCGCGTACGGGTCCCAGAACAGCTGGGCGTCGTAGTGGGTGTGCGGGTCGACGAAGCCGGGGGCGAGGACGAGCCCGCGGGCGTCCTCCGTGGTGCGCGCCTCCTGCGTCACCTCCCCGACGACGGCGATCCGGCCGTCCCGTATCCCGACGTCGGCGGTGTACGCGGGGGCGCCCGTTCCGTCCACGACGGTCGCGCCTCTGATCACATGGTCGAGCACGGCTAAGCCCCTTCCACACAGGCGACAAGCACGGATACGAAGGCTGTGCTGCCGCGCCCCGAAGGGGCGCGGGGAACTGCGCGAGCAACCACGACGGGCCCGCGGCCGACGGACGAACCGGCCCGCCGCCGACGGACAGACCTCGGCCCGCCGCCGACGGACGAACCGCGGCCCACCGGCGCCGGACGCACCTCAGCCGGCGCTCGCCGCGGAGCGGAACCGCGACGTCCGGTGCACCGGGTCCGTGTCGATCTTCGGGATCACGTGCTCCCCGACCAGCCGGATCGTCTGCAGGGTCGCCTCCTTCGGCACCCCCACCGGCAGCCCGAAGCTGAGCTGGTCCGCCCCGGCCTGCTCCCACCGCTTGCACTGGCGGAACACCTCGTCCGGGTCCCCGCAGATCAACAGCTCCTCCTCGATGAGCAGCTCGATGAACTCCTCGTTGTACTCGGGCAGCGTCTCCGGCCACACGGGGAAGCCGTCGGGCCGGGGGAAGGTGTCGTGGTACCGGAAGACGAGCGACGGCAGGTAGTGCAGCCCGCCGTTCACCGCGATACGGACCGCCTCGTCGTGGGTGGGCGCGCAGATCGCGGTCGTCGTCACCATGACGTTGTCGTTGACGAAGTCACCGATGGGCTCGGCGTCGACGATCGCCGTCTTGTACTTCTCCAGCACCCACTCCATGTCGGAGACCTTCTGCACACTGAAGCCGAGCACGCCGAGCCCCTTGCGCGCGGCCATGGAGTACGAGGGCGGCGACCCGGCGGCGTACCACATCGCGGGGTGCGACTTCCCGTACGGCTTGGGAAGGATCTTGCGCGGCGGCAGGGACCAGTGCTTGCCCTGGAAGCCGACGTACTCGTCCTGGAGCCACATCTTGGGGAACTCGGCGATGGTCTCTTCCCAGATCTCCTTGGTGTGGTTCATGTCGGTCACCCCGGGGATGAACCCGAGGATCTCGTGCGATCCGGCCCCGCGGCCGCTGCCGAACTCGAAGCGTCCCTCGGTGAGATGGTCGAGCATGGTGACCTTCTCGGCGACCTTCACGGGGTGGTTGACCTGGGCGAGCGGGTTGAAGATGCCGGAGCCGAGATGGATCCGGTCGGTGGCGTGCGCGAGGTAGCCGAGGAAGACGTCGTTGGCGGAGAGGTGCGAGTACTCCTCCAGGAAGTGGTGCTCGGACGCCCACGCGTACTTGAAACCGGACCTGTCCGCCTGGATGACGTACTCGGTCTCCTCCATCAGCGCCTTGTGCTCGGCTAGCGGGTCCGTCAAGGCCCGCTTGCCCACGTATCCCTGTACAAAGAGCCCGAATTCCAAGGAGGTTCACCGTCCTCAGCGATACCCGGCGACAGTATCTGACTGAACGTCAGATCTCGGTACGGCCGACTGTTCCACCGGCCCCGTGGAGCGTCAATAGCTGACGTGCCGTCAGATACGCGACCCGTGCCCGCGCCGCCCGGTCACAGGCTCACCCCCGCCAGCCAGCCCCCGTCGATGACGAACGGCTGCCCGGTGATGTAGGAGGAGTCCTCGCAGGAGAGGAAGAGGGCGAGGCGGGCGACCTCGTCGGGGCGGCCGATCCGGCCGAGCGGGATGCGCTTGCGGTAGAGCCTGTCGACGGCCTCGGCGGTCACCTCGTCGCCCGGGTCGGTCATGGCGGTGTCGATGGAGCCGGGGCAGACCGCGTTGACCCGGACGCCCTTGCGGGCCAGCTCCAGCGCGGCGACCCGGGTGAGGCCGACGATCGCGTGCTTGGTCGCGGCGTACGCGCCGACGTACGCCATCCCCGTCAGCCCCGTGTACGAGGCGGTGTTGACGATCGTGCCGCCGCCGGCCGCCTCGATCTCGGGGGCCAGGGTCTTGATGCCGAGGAAGACACCGACCTGGTTGACCTGAACGACCTGCATGAACTCGTCGAGGGGGGTGTCGACGAGGGAGTTGAAGCGCAGGACACCGGCATTGTTGACGAGGCCGTCGACGCGGCCGTACGCACCCTTGGCGGCGGCGACCGCCGTGGACCAGTCGGTCTCGCTGGACACGTCCAGGTGGACATAGAGCGCGCCGATCTCCTTGGCGAGGGCCTCCCCCTGGTCGTCGAGCACGTCGGCGACGACCACCCGCGCACCCTCGGCCCGGAACAGCCGGGCCTCCTGCTCTCCCTGGCCGCGCGCGGCGCCTGTGACGAGGACGACACGTCCGTCGAGCTTGCCCATGTGGACTCCCTTCGCGGTGCGTTGGCCGAGGTCAGGGTACCTCCGTTGCTGACGGATCGTCAGATGTGTGCCGGATGCTTGCGATCGCGATCCCAAGTGACCTGCGGGTAGGGATATTTGACCCTGTCCACCACACGTATCAGAGCCCAATAATCCGTCATCGGAAGGTAAAGCCACCCCCAAGGAGAGAGCCGAACATGGCGAAGAGGCGCTTCAGAAACAAGAAGGTCAGGTACCTGGCGATCGGTGCCTCGCTCGTGACCGGAACGGCTGTCGCGGCCGTACTCCTGCCGTCAGCCAGCGCTGCCGATGAAAAGACGCCCGAGCAGATCGTTACGATGTGCAAGGAGGCCGAAGTACTCAACGGTAAACGGCAGTCGGTATCGGACTTTTCGGGAGAGGTGTTCGACGGTTTCTCGTCCGACAACTGCGATTACGTGGAGACGAAGTTCGAAACCTTCGACGGCCCGACCGAGAAGGCGTCCATCGATTTCCCGAACTGCGAGCCGGATGCCACCGAGACGGCGAAGATATCCGTCACCTGGACGGCCACCGTCGCCCAGGGCAAGGGCAAGTACACGGAGACCAACCAGGGCGGTGGCGGCGGCCTCTTCGGAGTCCTGACCGGATCCTGGCTCGTGCACAAGAGCACTCTGGACATGACCGTGAAGTCGGCCACGGCCAGCGCCACGGAAGCGCATGATGTGCCGGTCGGCAAGGTTCTCCACATGGAGTTCACGCCGAAGATGCAGCGCATGACCGGCGAATGGCGGGCGCGGATCGACGGCAATGAGGCCAGCGTCGGCCAACCCCCCAGGGAAGAGCAGAACTTCGTGGCGCCGGAGGTCGTGGAGGGGCCCGTGGTCCTGCCGGGCGCCGCGGGCGCGCCAGGGGTCGCCGACGGCACCTCCAAGCCGGTCCTGGAGGACTGCTGATCCCGGCAACATCGCAGGAAGACCCCGGTTTTTGACTCACACGCCATCCCCAGGAGGACCCATGACCACCCCCGCGCCGCACCCCAGAAGGCACCGCAGCAAGAAGAAGCGCATCACCCTCGCCCTGGCACCTGTCGCGGCCCTCGCGGTGATCATCCCACTGATGAACGAGGCGGGCGCCGCCACCGCGTCCGAAGTGACCTCCGACTGTTCCTCGGACTCCGACAAACTCGAGAAATGCGAGTTCGTCGACGTCCAGGTCAAGAGGGACAGCCTCGGCCCCAACGAGCGCGTCTCACCCGTGACCCAGAACTGCGGGACGACGACCGGGGCGACCAACACCTTCACTGTCAATGCGACTGTCACCAGGATAGTTCAGCTGCAGGAGGGATTCACCGCGAGCTCCGAAACGAGTCTGGGCGGATCCATCTTGGAGATCGGTCTTAAAATGAACAGCTCCCAGTTCACCGTCACGCGCGACGACACGGCGACCGGCCTCTCGTTCAGCCGCTCCGACACCGTCAAGCCGGACAGCATCGGCTTCTTCATGTGGTCGCACAAACGCACCGACGTGAGCGGGTTCCTGCGGGCCACCTACAAGGAGGAGCAGGATGGCCAGAAAGTGTTCTTCGCACCGAGCGACGGCGGCACGTCGGTCCATGTCTTCTATCCGCAGATCCTGAAGAACGGCACGCCGGACGGCCGACTGTGGCTGCGCAACGTGAAATGCGGAACGCCCGAGGCGAACGGAATCATCAACTCGGGGAACAGCATCCGAGTGGAGCCCGGATTCGGCGAGGCCGGCGACGCCGTGACCGACGTCGAAATCCCGCTCTCCGAAATTCCCGCACCGTGAAGGTGAAGTGACGCGTTCTCAGGTGCGAAGCACGGACGCGGCCGTGATGGCCCCGAGCCACCGCAGCACCGCGTCCGTGCTGCCCCGGGCGTCGAGCTTGGCGTAGATGTTGCTGAGGTTGTTGCGGACGGTCTTCTCGCTCAGCCGCAACCGCAGGCTGATCTCCTGTGCGCCGAGGCCGGTGGAGAGCAGCTCCATGATCTGCCCTTCGCGGGGCGAGAGCAGGGACCGCAGCCGCTCCCTCGCCTCCTCCTCACCCGGTATGCGTCGGACCGCGTCCCGGACGGCGGCGCAGGCGATCGGCGAAAGGTAGGTGTGACCGACCGTGGCGGCCATGACCGCCGAGGAGAGCATGCGGGTGCAGTAGTCGCCCTCGACGAGATAGCCGGCCCCGCCCCGGAACACCTCGACGACCACCTCCGGGTCCTGGCGCGGACTGATGACGATCACCGGGGTGCTCATCGCGCCCATCGCCTTCAGTAACCCCGGAAAGGATGTCGACGGGTCCTCGCAGCGCAGGACCACGACATCCGCCTCGGTCTCCCGGAGGGCGCCATAGGGCGGCGGGATGTGCAGCGCGCTGCCCACGTACTGGTCGTCCGGGGCCGGCCAGTCGTCGTGCGGCCAGTCCTCTTCAGCACAGGCCAGCGCGACCGACAGGCCGTGGGGGGGCTGTGCCGGGACACGGAAGGGCTGTGCCGGCGCGCGGGAGGGCCGTGCCTGAGCAGCTGGAACGGTGGTGCCGACGTGCTGGGAAGTTCGGACGTGCCGGGGCGATCGCACTTCGCATGTCCTTCCGCCGAAGCCATGACTCCCCTACATACGTGACTCCGGCGTCAGTTGTTCGAAGTTTCAAGAACAAAAAGCGAAGCTGTCTGACAGGTTCGCCGCGCCACCCACGGCGACGGCCGAAACCCGCCGGTCCTGAACTCCATTGCGGAGCAACGGAGTTCAGGACCGGAAGAACGCGGGAGTGCGCGGAGGGACGAGCGCGGGGCTCATGCGACGCCCGCGCGGGACGCCTGCGGCGAGCGGTAAGGTCCGGACGTGCGTTGATCTGCCGGGCGGTGGCCGAGTGCCGCCGCAGAGGGTGCGGGCGACCCTGGCGAGTCCCGGGGCCGCCCGGTTCGGCCTACCCGTCGTCCGCCACACCGGAGATCACGCCATGACCGCACAGCGACCCCTCATCTCCTACGACGCGTTCGTGGAGACCGCCGCCGACGACCCCGCCGTCGTCGGCCTCGTCCTCAAGGGCTCCCGGGCCCACGAGGGCATGACGACCGCGCACTCCGACCACGACCTGTACGTGGTCCTCACCAACGGCGCGAGCACGAACCTCACCCGCTTCGCGGGCCACCGCTCCCCGGAGCTCGACCTCGTCCTCCTCTCCCTCGACGAGTTCCGCGCCGCCGGCATGCCCGGCTTCGAGCGGTACGCCCTGGCCCGTGCCCGGGTCGTGCTGGACCGCCTCGACGGAGGCATCGCCCGCATCCTGGCCGACAAGGCACGGCTCGGCGCGGAGGAAGCCTTCCGGGAAGCGGCGGCCTCGCTCGACGCCTACGCCAACTCCCTGTACCGCTCGGTCAAGAACGACCGCGACGGCCAGGCACTGGCGGCCCGCCTCGACGCCGCCGACAGCGTCCGCTACCTGCTGGAGACCCTCTTCGCCCTGGACCGGCGCCCCCGCCCCTACAACAAGTACCTGGTCTGGGAGCTGACCCGCTTCCCGCTCCCCGACTGGGACACCGGCGCGCTCCTCGACGCGGTGCGGCACATCACGGCCACG
This sequence comes from Streptomyces bottropensis ATCC 25435, assembly GCF_000383595.1. Lineage (NCBI taxonomy): Bacteria > Bacillati > Actinomycetota > Actinomycetes > Kitasatosporales > Streptomycetaceae > Streptomyces > Streptomyces bottropensis. The sequence continues at coordinate 8,327,134 of NZ_KB911581.1, forward strand.
GGTGACGTCCCCGCACAGCGCCGTCTCTTCGCCCAGGTCGAGCCCCTGGTCCGCCGTGCCGGTCACGGCACGGTGCTGGACGCGTGGGGGAAGGACCTGCGGCTCATGCGGCCGCGATAGCGCCGACGGGGCGGGAGCCGGAAGCCCGGTAGCCGGCCCCGAGCCGGCGTCTACAGCAAGGGCCCCACCTCGGTCCCGAACGCCCCGATCTGGTCCACGAGTTCACTCCGCCCCCGGCTCCGGAACCGCACCTGGATCTGGTCCACCCCCATCGCCCCGTACTCCCGCAAGGACTCCGCCAGCGCCTCCGGGCTGCCGGTCAGGGCGCGGCGGCCGACCTCCCAGCCCGGCTCGCCCACGTACAGCGGCTCGGTGATCGCGCCGACGGTGAGCGGTGCCGTGACACCGGCCTCCTCCCGCAGACGCCGGAGCCGGGCGGTCTGGGCCGGGAGCCGGTCGCGCGGGTCGCCCTGGGGGAGCCAGCCGTCGCCGCGTACGGCAGCCCGGCGGACGGCGGCGGGGGACGAGCCGCCGACCCACACGGGGATGCGGGCCTGGGCGGGGCGGGGGCGCTGGCCCAGGTCCTCGAAGTCGTACAGCTTGCCGTGGTGGGAGGGGAACTCGTCCGGACCGAGGGCGGCGCGCAGGGCGTCCACGCACTCGTCCAGGACCGCCCCCCGGCGTTCGAAGTCCACCCCGAGCGCCTCGAACTCCTCCCGTACGTGCCCGGCGCCCACGCCCAGGATCAGCCGGCCGCCGGAGAGGTGGTCGAGGGTGGCGTACTGCTTGGCCGTCAGGAGCGGGTGGCGCAGGCCGACGACCGCGACGTGACTGAGCAGCCGGACCCGTTCGGTGACGGCGGCCAGGTAGGCGAGCGTGGCGACCGGGTCGTACCAGACCGTGCTCATCGCGGGCGCGAGGCGGCGCGGGACGGCCACGTGGTCGCAGACGGCGACGTACGCGAACCCCGCCCGGTCGGCGGCCCGCGCGATCTCCGCCAGATCCTGCGGCCCGGCGTCCGCCTCCCAGGGCTCGGCGTAGAGGGTGCTCTGGGACTGCACGGGCAGCTGCATCCCGTATGCGAGCCCCACGCCGGACCCGCCCGGCTGCCGCTCCCCGGCCCCGCTCAACTCGCGCTCCCCGGCCCCGCCCACAGCCCCTCCCGCGTCAACCCGAGCAACTCGATCGCGTTCCGCCGCACGATCCGGTCCACCACGTCCGGGTCCAGGTGGCCCATCTGTGCCTCGCCGACCTGCCGCGACTCGGGCCAGGTGGAGTCGGAGTGGGGGTAGTCGGTCTCGTACAGCACGTTCCCCACGCCGATCGCGTCGAGGTTCCTCAGCCCGAACGCGTCGTCGAAGAAGCAGCCGTAGACGTGGTCCGCGAACAGCTCCGACGGCGGACGGTGGACCTTGTCGGCGACCCCGCCCCAGCCCCGGTTCTCCTCCCACACCACGTCCGCGCGCTCCAGGATGTACGGGATCCAGCCGATCTGGCCCTCGGCGTACATGACCTTGAGGTTCGGGAAGCGTTCGAATTTGCCGCTCATCAGCCAGTCGACCATCGAGAAGCAGCAGTTGGCGAAGGTGATCGTGGAGCCGACGGCGGGCGGCGCGTCGGCGGAGGTCGACGGCATCCGGCTCGACGAGCCGATGTGCATGGCCACGACCGTGCCGGTCTCGTCGCAGGCGGCGAGGAAGGGGTCCCAGTCGTCGGTGTGGACGGAGGGCAGACCGAGGTGCGGGGGTATCTCGGAGAAGGCCACGGCACGCACCCCGCGTGCCGCGTTCCTGCGCACCTCCGCCGCCGCCAGCTCCGCGTCCCAGAGCGGGACGAGGGTGAGCGGGATCAGCCGGCCCCGGGCGTCGGGGCCGCACCACTCCTCCACCATCCAGTCGTTGTACGCCCGCACACCGAGCAGCCCCAGCTCGCGGTCGGCCGCCTCGGTGAAGGTCTGGCCGCAAAAGCGCGGGAAGGTCGGGAAGCAGAGGGCCGACTGGACGTGGTTGACGTCCATGTCCGCGAGGCGCTGCGGGACGTCGTACGAGCCGGGGCGCATCTGCTCGTACGTGATGATCTCCAGTTTGATCTCGTCCCTGGCGTAGCCGACGGCGGTGTCGAGACGGGTCAGCGGGCGGTGCAGGTCCTCGTAGACCCACCAGTCGCCGATCGGGCCGTCGTCGCCGGGGGCGCCCATCACCGGCTTGAAACGGCCGCCGAGGAACGTCATCTCCTTCAGCGGCGCGCGGACGATCCGGGGGCCCGTGTCCAGGTACTTCTTCGGGAGCCTGTCCTGCCAGACGTTCGGGGGCTCCACCGTGTGGTCGTCGACGGAGATGATCTTCGGGAAGGGGGTGGTGGCGGTGGCGGGATCCGTGGCGCTCGTCTCCAAGGTGTCCATGTCCGTCACGGTAGCGCCGATCTGACGACCCGTCAGTAATCTGGCCCGCCGCCGTCCCGTCCTCCGCCCCGCGCCCGCCGCCGGACGAGCGCGTGGGCGAGGAGAGCGTGTGTGGGCCTGGTGACATCCCCCGTGGCTCCCTGTGATCGAGCTCTCCCACGGCTGACGGATCCGCCATGGACAAGGCAAACTGGCACGGGTACGGGGAGGCTTGGGCGACGTCGATGGGTGGTGAACCGGGAGTGCCGGAGAGCGGTGTGCCGCGCGTGCCGGAGCAAAGGGTTGCCATGGACGCCTCGATTCCGGAACCGGTCCCCCAGCCGTCGGACGAGCTGCGCTTCGCCGTGCTCGGACCCGTGCGCGCCTGGCGCGGCACCGAACCCCTCGCCACCGGTTCGCCCCAGCAACGCGCTCTGCTGGCCGCGCTGTTGCTGCGCGAGGGCCGCACGGCCACCGCGCACGAGCTGATCGACGCGCTGTGGGGCGACGACCCGCCCTCGCAGGCGCTGGCCGCGGTGCGGACGTACGCCTCGCGCCTGCGCAAGGTGCTGCCGGGTGTGCTGGTCAGCGAGTCCGGCGGTTACGCGGTCCGCGCGCTGTCCGGCGGCGCGCTGGACCTGGCCGTGGCCCAGGATCTGGCCGCCGACGCCGAGAAGGCCAAGGCCGCCGGGGATCTGTGCCAGGCCCGCGAGCTGCTGAACAGGGCGCTGGGGCTGTGGGACGGGGAGGTCCTGGCGAGTGTGCCGGGTCCGTACGCGGAGACCCAGCGGGCCCGCCTGGAGGAGTGGCGTCTCCAACTCGTCGAGACCCGACTCGACATGGACCTGGAGCAGGGCTGCCACGCGGAGGCGGTCTCCGAGCTGACCGCCCTCACCGCCGCGCACCCTTTGCGGGAGCGACTGCGTGAACTGCTGATGCTGGCGCTGTACCGCAGCGGCCGGCAGGCGGAGGCCCTCGCGGTGTACGCCGACACCCGCCGCCTCCTCGCCGACGAACTGGGCGTGGACCCGCGTCCGGGTCTGCGGGAGTTGCAGCAGCGCATCCTCCAGGCGGACCCGGGCCTCGCGGAGCCCTCCGCCCCCCTCGCGCCGGAGACCACCGCGACCCCGGTCCGGCCCGCCCAACTGCCCGCGACCGTCCCGGATTTCACCGGACGCGCCGCCTTCGTGAACGACCTGAGCGAGGTACTGGCCGAGGCGTCCGGCGCCGAGGGACAGGTGATGTCGGTGTCCGCGCTGGCGGGTATCGGCGGCGTCGGCAAGACCACTCTCGCGGTGCACGTGGCCCACCAGGCCCGGCCCGCCTTCCCCGACGGCCAGCTGTACGTCGACCTCCAGGGCGCCGGCTCCCGTCCCGCCGAGCCGGAGGCGGTCCTCGGCTCGTTCCTGCGGGCGCTCGGCACGGCCGAGTCCGCGATCCCGGACTCCCTGGAGGAGCGGGCCGCGCTGTACCGGTCGGTGCTGGACGGCCGCCGGGTCCTGGTCCTGCTCGACAACGCGCGGGACGCCGCCCAGGTACGGCCGCTGCTGCCCGGCACGGCGGGCTGCGCGGCCCTGGTCACCGCCCGGGTGCGGATGGTGGACCTGGCCGGCGCCCACCTCGTCGACCTCGACGTGATGTCGCCCGACGAGGCCCTGCAACTCTTCACGAAGATCGTCGGCGAGGAGCGCGTCGCGGCGGAGCGCAAGGCCGCACTCGACGTCGTCGCGGCCTGCGGATTCCTGCCGCTCGCCATCCGCATCGCCGCGTCCCGCCTGGCGGCACGCAGGACGTGGACGGTGTCCGTCCTCGCCGCGAAACTCGCCGACGAGCGGCGCCGGCTGGACGAGCTGCAGGCCGGGGACCTGGCCGTGAAGGCCACCTTCGAGCTGGGCTACGGCCAGCTGGAGCCCGCCCAGGCCCGTGCCTTCCGCCTGCTCGGCCTCGCCGACGGCCCGGACATCTCCCTGGCCGCCGCGGCCGCCGTACTGGACCTGCCGCCGGAGGACACCGAGGACCTCCTGGAGAATCTGGTCGACACGTCCCTGTTGGAGTCCGCGGCGCCGGGACGCTACCGCTTCCACGATCTCGTCCGGCTCTACGCGCGTGCATGCGCCGAACGCGACGAACAGCCGCCGAGCGAGCGGAGCGCGGCGATGTCACGGCTGCTGGACTTCTATCTGGCGACGGCGACGCGGGTGTACGCGATCGAGCGGCCGGGGGACCGGACGGTCGCGCATCTGGAGCAAAGCCGGTACGCCGGCCGAGAGTTCGCCTCCGCGTCGGACGCGCTGGACTGGCTGCACGCGGAGGCGGAGCCACTGCTCGCCTGCGTGCAGCAGTCGCTCGGAGCGTCCACCTTGCGGCGGGCCGTCGACCTGCTGCTGGCCACCATCGATCTGGCGGAGTCCGGGGCCGGTTCCCGCCGCTACGAGACGACCGCGCTCGCCGCACGTGACGCGGCCGCGGCCCTCGGGGACGCGCGCGCCGAGACCCGGGCACGCATCACGCTGGCCCAGGTCCTCAGCCAGGCGGGGCGTTTCGAGGAGGCGGAGCAGGAGGCGCGGCGCGCCGATCTCGTCAACGGGACGGCCGACGACCCCTGGACGAGCGGCACCGCCCCCAACCAGCTGGGCATCATCGCCAACTGCACCGCCCGCTTCCCGGACGCCGAGGTCTTCCTGCTCAGGGCCATCGAGGCGTTCCAGGCGGACGACAACAAGCCCGGCGAGGCCAGCGCGGTGTGCAATCTGTCCCGCTCGCTCGCCTCGATGGGCCGTACCGCCAGGGCGGTCGAGCTCGCGCAGCGGGGCGTGGAGATCTACGACGAGCTGGGTCTGTCCGTACGCCTCGCCAACGCCCGCTATGCCTCGGGAACCGTGCTCACGCAGGCGGGCCGGCTCCCGGAGGCCCTGGAGCAGCTCGACGCGGCGCTGCGGATCTTCGCCGAGAACCGTCAGCGGCTCTGGGAGGGCACGACCCATTTCCGGGTGGCCCAGGCCCACCTGGCGGCCCGTCGTCCCGCCCAGGCCGCCCGGCACGCCGAACAGGCGCTGGCGATCGGCTGCATCGGCGGCGACTGGATGCGGGCCAACGCCCTGACCCTGCTGGGCAGGGCCCTGATGGCCCTCGGCCAGTCGGACCGGGCCCGCGCGTGCTGGCGTGAGGCGCTCTCGATGTACGAGCAGTCCGGCTCGGCCGAGGCGGCGGAGGTACGCGGCCTGCTCCATCCGCTGGCGGCGGCGTGACAGCTCTGGGGCAGGACGTTCATCGAACGTTTATGAGTGGCTGACAGTCTCAGTGCATCGATCCGTCGCGTCGGGGGGCAGGCGGATCCGCGGGGCCTCATGACTGACCTGAGGCCGCTCGAAACGCCCGTTCGGCGACCTCCGGGGGAGTTGCCGAACGGGCGCTTTCGCCGAGAAACATCGTTCACTCACGGGGAGTTCCAGTCATGAGCGAGAAGAAGAAGCAGGACCCGAAGTTCACCACGCTGGACCAGCACACGCCCGCCCCGCCCAGCAAGGACGGGACGATCACGACGATGGACCAGCACACTCCGGCCCCGCCGAGCGAGGACCCGGAGATCACCACCATGGACCAGCACACCCCGGCCCCGCCGGCCCTGGACCTGGGCGGCAACTAGACCTACTCCTGACGGGGATCGGCCGCGGTGGCGCGGAGGGGGAGCCACCGCGGCCGAGGTGTGTCCGGAGGCGGTCCGGCCCGACGGCGGTGTGCCGGGCCGGACCGGCCGATCGAGGAAGGGACCAGGATGATCGCAGAGCGTGCCGGATCCGGTGCCTGCGTCGCCGCGCGGCCGGAGAGGACGCCGGGCGCACTGCGTGCGGCCCTGGAGCGGGTGGCGCCGCACCGCCTCGGCGAGATGGAACGGCAGAAGGACGAGGCCATCACCCTGGCGGCCCGCACGGGCAGCCTCGGCCCGATCACCCGCTTCCTCGAAACCTGGGCCGTGACCGTCGAGATCGCCAGGATCCCCGCCACCGCCGCCCGGCTGCGCACCGCCGAACACGCCGCCCGCACCGTCGGCCACGACGACCCGGCCTGGCGCGAGGCGATGGACGAGATCCGCGACCTCCACGCGGAGGCCCTGGAGTCACTCGACCGGGGTCCGCTTTCCCGGGATTCACTTGCCCGGGATTCGTTCGAGCGGGTGGCGGCCGACCGGTAGCACGCCGGGCGGTGGCGGCCGACCGGTAGCAGGCCGAGCGGTGGCGGCCGACCGGTAGCACGCCGGGCGGCAGCAGGCCGGGCGGGCGGCACTCCCCGCCCGCCCTCACCGCCCTCACCGCCCCCGCAACTCCCCCTTCACCACCTTCCCGCTCGCGTTCCGCGGCAGCTCCCCCACGAACTCCACGCTCCTCGGCACCTTGTAGTTGGCCATCTCGCGACGGGACCAGGCGATGAGGTCGTCGGCGGTGACGTGGGAGCCGGGGCGGCGTACGACGTAGGCCCTGCCGACCTCGCCCAGGCGGGTGTCCGGAACGCCGATGACCGCCACGTCGGCCACGTCCGGGTGAAGGCCGAGGAGTTGCTCGATCTCCGCCGGGTACGCGTTGAAGCCGCCGACGATGAACATGTCCTTGATGCGGTCGGTGATCCGCAGATTGCCGGCGTCGTCGAGGACGCCGACGTCACCGGTGCGGAGCCAGCCGTCGGCCGTGACCGCGCGGGCGGTCTCGGCGGGGTCCTCGAAGTAGCCCCGCATGACGTTGAAGCCGCGGACGAGGACCTCTCCCGGGGACCCGGGCGGCAGGGGGGACCCCAGCGGGTCGACGACCCGCACCTCCGTCCCCGGTATCGCCCGCCCGGACGTCGACGCGATCACCGACGGCTCGTCGCCGCGCCGGCACATCGTGACGATGCCGGAGGCCTCGGACAGGCCGTACGCCGTCAGGACGGTGTCCACCCGCAGCTCCGCCCGCAGCCGTTCGACCAGGCGCAGCGGCACCACCGCCGCGCCCGTCACCACCAGGCGCAGGGCGCTGAGGTCGTAGTCGCCGCGGGCGGGGTGGTCCAGGAGGGACTGGTGGAGGGTGGGCGGGCCGGGGAGGACGGAGACCCGCTCCGCCGCCACGTTGGCCATCGCCGTCTCCACGTTGAACACGGGCTGCGGGATCATCGTCGCGCCCCGCATCAGGCAGGCGATCACACCGGCCTTGTAGCCGAAGGTGTGGAAGAACGGGTTCACGATGAGATAGCGGTCGCCCCGCCGGAGACCGGCCAGGTCGCTCCACACCTCGTACCCCCGCAGGGTCTGCGCGTGCGTGATCACCGCGCCCTTCGGACGGCCGGTCGTCCCCGAGGTGAAGATGATGTCCGAGGGCGAGTCCCCGCTCAGTCCGGCCGACCTCGCCCGCACCACCCCCTCCCCCACCGCGTCACCGCTCGCGAGGAAGTCCTTCCAGGTGCGGAAGTCGGCGGGCGCGTCGTCCGACAGCACCACCACCTGTTCCAGGTGCGGCAGTCCGGGCAGCGGTCCCGGCCGCTCGCACACGCTCCCGGCGCCCCGCGCCCGCAACCGCCCGCCGTCCGCGCCCGCGGCCCGCCGCAGCGAGGCCACGTACGACGTCCCGAGGAACGTCCCGGTGATGAACAGCAGCTTCGCCCGGCTGCGCGCCAGCACGTCCGCCGCCTCGCCGCCCTTGAAGCGGGTGTTCAGCGGGACCAGCACCGCGCCCGCCGAGACCGCGCCGAGCGCGGAGACGATCCAGTCGAGGGAGTTGGGCGCCCAGAGGGCGACCCGGTCGCCGGCCCGGACCCCGTTCGCGACGCACGCGGCCGCCGCGCGCTCCACCCGCGCGCCCAGCTCCGCGTACGACACCCGCGTACGCCCGTCGACGACGGCCTCGACCCCGCCGAACCGCCGGGCCGCCGAGCGGACCAGCTCCGGGACCGTCTCCCACGCCCCCCGCTCCGAGTCTCCGTGCCCCTCCACGTCACCGATCACCGCAGGCCTCCGTACCGAGAACCGATGTCCACGTGCTGCCCGAGCATGAGCTGACTACCCGTCAGATTAGCTGTACCCTGACGGACTGTCAGCAGCCGGTCGGGGCTGGACCACCCCCTGACCATGCCCCTGTGCGGAGGTGTGCGCCCATGGCCGTGCTCAAGGACGCGACAGCGATCGTCGGCATCGGCCAGACCCCCTTCGCCAAACAACTTCCCGAAACCGAACGGGCGTTGGCGTGCCGGGCGATCCTCGCCGCCCTCGACGACGCGGGGATCGCCCCGGACGAGGTCGACGCGCTCGCCTCGTACACCATGGAGGAGACGGACGAGGTCGAGGTCGCCAAGGCACTCGGCCTCGGCGACCTCACCTTCTTCAGCAAGGTCGGCTACGGCGGCGGCGGTTCGTGCGCCACGGTCGCGCATCTGGCCGCCGCGATCGCGACCGGGCAGGCCACGGTCGGCGTCGCCTGGCGGTCCCGCAAGCGCGGCTCGGGCCCCCGCCCGTGGAAGAACACCACGGTCCAGCTCCCCACCCCGGCCCAGTGGACCCGCCCCTACGGCCTGCTCCGCCCCGCCGACGAGATAGCCATGCTCGCCCGCCGCCACATGCACGAGTACGGCACGACCCGCGACCACCTCTTCAACGTCGCCCTGGCCTGCCGCAACCGGGCGAACCAGAACCCGGCCGCGATCATGTACGAGCGCCCCCTGACGCGCGAGATGTACATGAACTCCCGCTGGATCAGCGAGCCCCTGTGCCTCTTCGACAACTGCCTGGAGACCGACGGGGCGCTGGCGTGCGTCGTGGTCTCCGCCGAGCGCGCCCGCGACTGCCGCCGGACCCCGGTGTACGTCCACTCCGCCGCGCAGGGCCTGCCCGCCCAGCACCACGGCATGGTCAACTACTGGAACGACGACCCCCTGACCGGCCCCGCCTGGACCGCCGCCCGGCACCTGTGGAAACACGCGGACATCACCCCGGACGACATCGACGTGGCCCAGATCTACGACGCGTTCACGGCGCTGATCCCCCTCTCCCTGGAGGGCTACGGCTTCTGCGGCCGGGGCGAGGGCGGCCCGTTCACCGAGGGCGGCGCCCTGGAGAGCGGCGGCCGGCTGCCCCTCAACACCTCCGGGGGCGGCCTCAGCGAGGCGTACGTCCACGGGTTCAACCTGATCACCGAGGGCGTGCGGCAACTGCGCGGCACGAGCACCGCCCAGGTGCCGGGGGCGGCCACCTGCCTGGTCACGGCGGGCGAGGGCGTCCCGACATCGGCCCTGCTACTGAGGAGTTGAGGGAGTTGCGCGAGTCGAAGGAGCTGAGGGAGTTGGGGACATGCTGACCCCCGCCGTGGACGACGACGGCGCCCCCTTCTGGGAGTACGCCGCCCAGGGCGAACTGCGCGTCCAGGCCTGCGCCGACTGCGGCGAACTCCGCTTCCCGCCCCGCCCCTGCTGCCCGCACTGCCGCTCCTTCGCGACCGAGTGGCGCCGGGTCGCGGGCCGGGGCCGGATCTGGTCGTACGTTCTGCCCCACCCGCCCCTCCTGCCCGACTACGCCGAGCAGGCCCCGTACAACGTCGTCCTCGTCGAACTCACCGACGCCCCCCGCATCCGCCTCGTCGGCAACCTGGTGACCGCGCCCGGCGCCCGCCTCGACTCCGTCCCCGTCGACCGCCTGCGGATCGGCGCCCGGGTCCAGGTGGTCTTCACCGACGCCGGCCTGCCCCAGTGGGTACTGGAGCGACCGTGACCCTGCGCACGACGACGGACAAGGACACGGGCGTGATGCTCGCGACCCTGGACCGCCCGGAGAGACTGAACGCGATCGACCTCCCGACGGCCGAGCAACTGACTGCCCTGTGGCGGGAGTTGCGCTACGACGACACCGTACGGGCCGTCGTCCTGACCGGCACCGGCGACCGCGCCTTCTGCACGGGCCTCGACCGGGACGCCGCGACGGCCGTCCCCCAGCCGAACTCCCCCTACACGATCGAGGACCCCCTCCTCAGGATCGGCCCGAAATCCAACGATCTCTGGAAGCCGGTGATCGCGGCCGTGAACGGCATGGCCTGCGGCGGCGCCTTCTACCTCCTCGGCGAGGCGGACTTCCTCGTCGCGGACCCCTCGGCCACCTTCTTCGACCCCCACACCACCTACGGCATGGTCAGCGCCTTCGAGTCGGTCCTCATGTCCCAGCGCATGCCGTACGGGGAGGCCACCCGCATGGCCCTGATGGGCACCGCCGAGCGGATGTCGGCGCACCGGGCCTACGAGACGGGACTCGTGTCGGAGGTGACGGACCCGGGCGCCTGCGTCACCGCGGCTCTGCGCTGCGCCGGGGTGATCGCCGGGTACCCGCCGGAGGCGGTCCAGGGAACGGTCCGCGCCTGCTGGTCGTCCCGGGAGGCGGCAAGGGCGCACGCGCTCGCGTACGCCCCGCACCTGATCTCGCTGGGCAACCAACCGAGCGCCCGGCAGGGGGAGTTGTTCGCCGGGCGGCGGCAGGGCGGGTTCCGGACGCGATGACCCTTCGGGGTCAGGACCGGAGGCGATTCCCCGTCCGCCGCCCTCTCCACTCGCTCCGGCGCCGACCCGGGCACAGGCCGTTCCCGGACGTTTCGGCGGGTCAACCGCCGCCCCCGTCTCCGGGCCGGCGCCTCGACGCAATAATGCGTCAGCGCGCACACCGGCAACGGCACGGCGTTCGTCTGTGCTCCTGCTGTCACTGGGTTCTGTGGTGCTGGGGGTGCTGGGGGTGCTGGGTGCGCTGGACCGCCGGCCGGCTCAGCGCCGGGCGTTCGCCGGCACCTTGATCTGGTTCTCGCCCCAGCCCATCCGGGTCGTCGCCGTGTAGTTCACCGTCGTGCCCGCGTCGAGACCCGCCGCGCGGGCCCTGGCCGACGGTTCGACCAGTACGAGCTGCTCGGCGAGCAGTTCGCCGGTGGCCGGGTCCACGACCACCCGCTGCTCCACGCTCCCGAGCGGGGTTGCGTGCGTGCCCGGGAAGGCGATGCCGACGCCCTCGCGCCCCAGCGGATCGGTCACCTGCCCCAGCCCCCGGACGCCGGGCTGTCCGGCCATCACCCGGTACGCGGCGGCCCGGACGGCGGGCTTCACCGGCATCGTGATCAGGTCGGCCGCCTGGCGCAGGACGTAGGCCGTACGGTCGCTGATCTCGGCACCGCTGTCCTGCCGGTGTCGGCGCTCCAGCTCGCGCCGCAACTCGGCGGGGTCGGAGGGGAGTTCGAGCAGATCCTGGTAGGAGGCGTTCCGCGGGCCGAGGGCGTAGATCTTGTCGTCGGCGTCCGTGCGCATGACCGTCGGCGGCCGGGTGCCCATCGTGTACCCGAGCGTGCCGCCCGCCTCGTTGCCCGTGACCTCCGCCTGCATCGTCCCGGGTGAGCCGGCGGCCCGCCAGCGTGCCGCGTCCGCCTTGGTCCGGGGGGCGATCTCGGCGTCCAGACCGGAGACCATCAGGCTTCGGGTCCCCGGGCGCACCCCGACCGACCACTCGGAGGTCGCCGAGTCGCGCACGGCGAAGAGCGGGCCCTCGCCTCCCGCCGCGCCGACGACGTTCACGTCCTGCGAGCGCGTGGTGGTCTGCCAGTACGTTCCCTCGCCGCCCGCCACCCCGACCTTCTTGGCCGCGCTGAGCAGTTCGAGGCGGCCGTCCGGCGCGGACGCGTCCGGCCCCGAGGCGGAGGAGGAGTGCGGGGGCGCGCCCGGACCGACGCCCAGGGGATCCCGGTCCAGGGAACTCACGACCACCGCGGACGCCGCGACGGCCGCGAGGGCGGCCACGGTCCCGAACGGCCGGATGCCGCCCCGCAGTCGCTCCGGGACACGGAAGCGTGCCGCGCGGCCGTCCGTCGACCGGGCGAGGATGCGGGCCAGGTCCGCGTGCTGCCGCGGGGAGTCCGCGAGCCTCGCCGGGTCCAGTTCCTCGGGGCGCGCGTCCGCGAGCACCTGCATGACGTCGGTCCGCCCGGACCGTCCGTGGGTGTTCTTCACGTGAGTGCTCCTCTGCGATCGGTGCGGCGCGGGGCGTGGGGTGTGTGGGGTGTGTGGGGTGTGTGAGTTGCTTGGGGCGCCTGGGGCATAGGGGATGCCCGGGGTGCGCGGGGTGCGGAGTCCGCGTTGCGCGCGGGGGCCGGTGGCGTGTCCCGTACGGGTGTCGTGTCCGCGAGGTGCGCCGGCTCCAGGGCCTTCTCCAGGCGGCGGCGGGCCCGGTGCAGCCGGACGGTCAGCGTCGCGGTGGTGCAGCCCAGGACCCGGGCGGCCTGTCTGGCGCTCAGCCCGTGCCAGGCGATGAGGGTGAGCAGTTCCCGGTCGGCGTCGGACAGGCTCGCCAGGGCCTGCAGCGCGGCTTCCCGCTCGGTCACGTCCGCCGCGACGTCGCCGACGCCGGGGCGGGCGCCGCTGCTGATGTGCTGGGCCTCCGCGGCGGCGAGTGCGTACTGATGGGCGTCCCGGCGGCGCAGTTCACGCACCAGGTTGCGGGCGACCCCCAGGAGCCAGGGCAGCGCGGGGCGCGGGATGTCCCGCACCCGCCGCCAGGCCACGGTGAAGGTCTCGCTGGTGATGTCCTCCCCCACCTGGCGTCCCACCAGGCTCGTGGCGTAGGCGAGGACGCGCGGATAGCACTCCTCGTAGATGTCCCTGAAGCGTTGCGCATGCGTCACGCGCCGTCCCCTCATATCGGCTGTCTCACCGAGCAATGCGCGGGGCGGCCGACTTCTTACAGGGGGAGCGGGGATTCACGGACCGTGGCCCGCGTCACACGCCGGTGCGTGCGTGCTTGCGTGCGCGCGGGTGGGAGGAGGGGGAGGGGGCGTCGCGGCCCTACGACGTCCGGGCCGTCCCCGTCCCCTTCTCCGCGTCCAGCGCGTACACGCACCGGTCCTTGCTGCACGCGTAGACGACGCCGTCCTTGACGACGGGCGACCCGGTGATCTCCCCACCCGTGGCGAGCTTCCACCGCAGCCGGCCGTCGTCGGCCTTCAGCGTGTACAGCAGGTGATCCGTCGAGCCGAAGTGGATCCGCCCCTCCGCCACCGACGGCGCGCCGACGATCTCGCCGCCCGCCTGGAAGCGCCACTTCGGCGTGCCCGTGACCGCGTCGAGGGTGTAGAGCCCCTTGCCGCTGCCGACATGGACGTGTCCGGCGGCGACCAGGACCGGCTCCAGCGAGGAGCGCGACTCCGTCGCGATCCGCCAGCGGTCGCGGCCGTCGGTCGCGTCGAGGGCGTAGACCGTGCCGAGGTAGTCGGCGAGGTACACGCCGCCGCCCGTGACGGCCGGGCCCGGCGCGAACGTGGGCGCGGAGAGGAAGACGGCCGGTGCCTCGAAGTGCCAGCGGACGTGGCCGCTCGCGATGTCGACGGCGAGGACGCGGCTGCCGGCGGAGACGTACACGTAGCCGTCGGCGGCCGGTGCCAGCCGTACCGGGACGCCGCCGCAGGAGGCCGCGTCCCCGATGGGGTACGACCAGCGCTCCTCGCCCGTACGGGCCTCCAGCGCCCGCAGCCGGGCGTCCTTCCAGATGTAGACCGTGCCGTCCTGGACGACCGGTCCCGCCTCGGGGGACTCGAAGTCGGTCTGGGCGCCGGTCAGCTCCCAGAGCTTCTGCCCGTTGGACGCCTCCCAGCCCTGGACGCCGCCGCCGCGGGTGGCGGTGACCACGGTGCCCCGGTCGGCCTTCAGGGAGTACACCCAGGCGTCCGTCGACAGCCGCCACAGGTCCCCGCCCTCGCGCGCGTCGAGCGCGAAGAGGGTCGGTCCGTCGGAGGCGTGGATACGGCCGTCCGCGACCGCCATCGACCAGGCGACGTCACGGGTCTTGAAGCGGCGCCGGCCGGTGGCCACGTCCAGGGCGTGCACCTCGAAGGAGGTGACGTAGACGAGGTCGTCGGCGACGGACGGGGTGCCCCACACGTCGTTCGACATGCGGAAACGCCAGGGGCGCCAGCCGGAGGGCGCCGCCTCGGGGGTGGCGGGCGGGGCCACCGCGGGCGCGGGGTCGGCGCCGTTCACGCCGGCGCGCGGGCGGGACCAGGACGCGGCGAGGCCCGCCTCGGGAGGGGGCGCCTTCACGGCGGCCGCGCGGGCGTCGGCGACGCGTGGTCCGGGACCGATGGGCACCTGGCCGCCGGCGAGCCGTACGGGTCCGGTGTCGGGGGCGCCGACCGGGGCGGGCGCGGGGTCGTACGGGGGCGGGGGCGGGGGGGACGGGGGCGTTGGGGCGGCCCCCGCCACCGCTGCGGCCGGAGGAAGGCTGCGGCTTGGGCGCGGGGCGCCCGCCGCGGCGGGTCTCGATCATGGCGACCGCCTTCTCGGGCAGCCACGCCGACGCCGTACCGCTGTCGTCCGAGCCGGAACCGAAGAGGTGCGGCGCGAGCTGGGCCTGGAGATCGGCCGGGCCCGGGCGCGCGGTCGGGTCCATCTGCATACAGGACTCGATCAGCGGGCGCAGGTCGTCCGGGAGGCCGGAGAGGTCGGGGCCCTCACGCAGCAGCATGAAGACGGTCTCGACGGGGTTGGCGCCGTGGAACGGAGCGTGTCCGGTGGCGGCGAACACGAGCATCGAGCCCAGCGAGAAGACGTCGCTCGCACCGGTCACGCTGCGCGAGTCCTTCGCCTGCTCGGGCGACATGTACGCGGGCGTCCCGACGGCGACATTGGTCATCGTCAAACGCGTGTTCGATACGCCGGACGCGATGCCGAAGTCGATCACGCGCGGCCCGTCCTCGACGACGAGCACGTTGGAGGGCTTCAGGTCACGGTGGACGAGCCCCGCGCCGTGGATGGACTGCAGGGCCTCGGCCACACCCGCGGCGAACCAGCGGACGGCCTGGACCGGCATCGGACCGCAGTCGTTCACTATTTCCTCGAGCGAGGGCGCGGGGACGTACGCGGTCGCCAGCCACGGCACGGCGGCCCGGGGGTCGGCGTCGACCACCGCCGCCGTGTAGAAGCCGGACACCGCGCGGGCGGCCTCGACCTCGCGCGTGAAACGGACCCGGAAGAGCTGGTCCTCGGCCAGTTCCGTCCGCACCGTCTTGATCGCCACGCGCCGGCCCGACGCCGAGCGCGCCAGATAGACCAGCCCCATGCCGCCGGCACCCAGCCGTCCCAGCACCTCGAACGGCCCGATCCGCCGCGGATCGTGCTGCGTCAGCTGATCCACCACTTGCCCTGCCACCTCCCCGTACGGACCGCGTCACCCGTGTTGTGCGCGCGACCCCGTGCAGCGTCTCACCACCGCACCGCCCTGGCGGCACGCACCCCGATTCTTCCTGTACCGGGGGCAGGTTGCGAACCCGGGGGCGAGTAGGGGTGTCTCAGGACAAAAGCACGTTGTCCGCCTCTCGGGAAGCGGGAGCCCGGATGGTGGGACACCGTGGCGTTCCGCGTACCACCGGCGCACAACCCCGTACGTCTGCCGGCGCGACAGCCTCGTCACGCCCCCGGAGCGCCCGCGCGAGCCGTGAGCCGGGCGCGCGGCCTCAGCCCTTCCGGCCGCCGTCTTCTCGCTGGTCAGCGTCGCCCTCCGGGGCGTTCGCGCCGCGTGCGCCCTCCGGTGGGGTGTCGTCCTCCCGCCGGTCGTCCCCCTCCTGCCGCAGTCCGTCCGGGCGCTGTTCGACCTGGTCCGCCGCCTGTGGTGCTTCCTGCCGGCCGTTTCCGTTCCTTCGTCGCAGCAGCGCGAACGACGCGCCCTGATTGTCCGTGACGACCGCCACATTTCCGTACGAGGTGTCGAACGGCGGCACCTGGACGCGCCCCCCGAGCCGGGTGACGGTCGCGAGCGCCGCCTCAGAGTCGTCCGTACCGAAGTGGACGAGGAAGTGCGGCGGCATCTCCGCCGGGAAGACGTCCGTGAGCGTGGCCCGGCCGAAGTCCGGGACCGCGTCCGGGCCGAAGAGGGCGTCGTGGAAGAGGTGCGCGTAGAAGGAGTTGGCCGCCTTGGTGTCCCGCGTGTACAGCTCGGCCCACGCGAACGTGCCGGGCTCGTGGCGCCGCCCGAAACCGGTGTGCGCGCCGGCCTGCCAGAGGCCGAAGACGGCGCTCTCGGGGTCGGTGGCCAGCGCGGCCGTGCCGAGCGTGCCGACCGGGGTCGGCGGGGTGATCACCTGACCGCCGGCCGCGGTGATCCGGGAGGTGAGGGCGTACGCGTCCGGGGTGGCGAAGTGCACGGTCCACACCGTGGGGAGGCGGCCGTCGGGCTTGGGGGCGAGGGCGGCGACGGGGGCGCCCTCGACATGGCCCCACACCTCGTGCGCGCCGTCTCCGGGGGCCACCTTGAAGGTCCATCCGAAGAGTTCGCCGTAGAACCGCTTCCCCGCCTCCACGTCGGGCAACTGGGCGTCCACCCAGCAGGGGACGCCCTCGGGGAACGGGACGCTGCCCGCCCCGGTGACGGCACCCGTCTCATCGGCCATAGCCCCAAGCTAAGGGCGGCGCACGCGGGGCGCGCGTCGGGCGCGTCCGTATCGGGGGTGGTGCGTGGGCGGGTGCGGGTGGTCGGGGGGCGGGGCCGGGTGAGGGCGGTCGGGGTGCGTGGGCGGGTGAAGGCGGTCGGGGTGCGTGGGGTGCGCGGGCGGGTGCGGGTGAGTGGGGGTCGCTCGCGCAGTTCCCCGCGCCCCTGAAAAGCAGGGGCGGCGCCCCGTGCTTTTCAGGCCGCCTGGCCTGGTCCTTCTGGCCGCAGGGCCTGGTCTTTCAGGGGCGCGGGGAACTGCGCGAGCAACCACGAACCACCCGCGGCCGAAGTCACACGCACGCCCGCTCGAAGGGGCGCGGGGAACTGCGCGAGAACCCCCACCCACCCGCGGCCGAAGACCACCCCCGCCCCAAGAACCCCCATTCACCCGAAAGAAACGCGCCAACACACTCCGTGATCACCGCACGAACCCCTAGGTGACGCCCCTGCTCCCCATTTGCAGTCGGCCGAATCGCGCTCCGATCACCCCTCGGTAAGCTGACGGCATGACAGGACAAGTGCGTACCGTCGACGGCCGCGTGGCCGGCCGACGAGGGCAGGCGACCCGGCAGAAGCTGCTCGACTGCCTCAGCGAGATGCTCAGCTCGTCGCCCTACCGGGACGTCAAAGTCATTGATGTCGCCCGGAAGGCGGGCACTTCACCCGCGACCTTCTACCAGTACTTCCCGGACGTCGAGGGCGCCGTCCTGGAGATCGCCGAGCAAATGGCCACCGAGGGCGCCACGTTGACGCACCTCCTCGAAGGCCGCTCCTGGGTCGGCAAGGCCGGCTGGCAGACCGCCCAGGAACTCGTCGACGGCTTCCTGGACTTCTGGCGCAAGAACGACGCGATCCTCCGCGTCGTCGACCTGGGCGCCGCCGAGGGCGACAAACGCTTCTACAAGATCCGCATGAAGATCCTGAACTCGGTCACCAACTCCCTGTCGGAATCGGTCTCCGAACTCCAGGCAAAGGGCCGCGTCGACAAGGACGTGAACCCGGCGGCCCTCGCCGGTTCCCTCGTCGCCATGCTCGCCTCGGTCTCCGGGCACCAGAAGGGCTTCCAGACCTGGGGCGTCAAGCAGGCCGAACTGCGGCCCAATCTGGCCCTGTTGGTCCACCTGGGCATCACCGGCAAGAAACCGACGAAGTAACCAGGAGCACCCCGGGCAGGCCCCGGACGCGATTCCTGTCACGCAGACGGCACCCTCGACCGAGGAGTGCCGCCTGCCGCGTTCAGGGGGACGTGGGGGGCGTGGAACAGTCAGCCGCACACGAACATGCGAAGAACGACCCCGAGAGGGCGGACTCACTCACCGCCGCACGATCCGGAACACCCGTATCTCCCGGTCCACTCGCGCCTGATACGTCGAGTACGGCGGCCAGAACCGCAGCAACTCCTTCCATACGGCGGCCCGTTCCTCTCCCGCCAGCAGATGCGCGGTCACGGGGATGTCACGCCCCTTCCAGTTGATCTCGGCGTCAGGATGGGCCAGCAGGTTGGCGCTCCAGGCCGGGTGGCCGGGGCGGCCGAAGTTCGACCCGATGAGCACCCAACTGTCCCGCCCCTCCTCGGGCATACACGCCAGCGGCGTACGACGCGGCTCCCCGCTCCGCGCCCCGGTCGCCGTCAGCACCACACCCGGCAGCAGCTGCGCGCTGAGCAGCACCCGGCCCCGGGTCGCCCGGTGCACGGCGCGGTCCAGCGCCGGTATGACGTGCGGCGCGACCCGGGCGAACACCGGAGCCGAGGACACCTTCTGCACCAGCCGCACACCCATGCCCTTCATGCCCTCGGACATCCCCGCCGCCCTTTCCGCCGCCCTTTTCGAAGCCATCAGCCCCGCACCGCCCTCTGCTCGCCAGGCCCGTCGACCGTGAAGACGCCCGCCATGTCGGCCGCCCGCCCCCGCAGCCGGTGCACCGGCCCGAAGAGCGCCTCGTCCCCCGCCGCCCGCTTGAAGTACAGCTGCGCCTCGTGTTCCCAGGTGAACCCGATCCCCCCGTGCAGCTGGATCCCTTCCCCGGCCGCCATCCGCAACGCGTCCAGCGCCTGCGCGAGCGCCAGCCCACCGACCCACTCGCCGCCGGGCGGGGCGGCCGCCGCCCAGGCGGCGTAGTACGCCGCCGACCGGGCCGCCCGCACCCGCACGTAGACATCCGCGAGCCGGTGCTTCACCGCCTGGAACGACCCGATCGGCCGTCCGAACTGCTCCCGCTGCCGCGCATACGCCACCGTCCGCTCCAGCACCCGGTCGGCGGCCCCCACGGCCTCCGCCGCGAGCACGGCCGCGGCCGCGTCCCCGACCTCGGCCAGGACCGACGGCACACCGACGTCGGCGGCACCGGCCTCCGCTCCCAGCAACTCGGCTTCCACATCCCGGAGTTCGAGCCGGGCCACCGGCCGCGTCTCGTCGATCGAGGTCTGCCGCACCCGCACGAGGCCGCCACCGCCCCCCGCTTCCCCGTGCGGCACCCGCACCAGGAACAGCAGGGTTCGCGACCGGGCGTACCCCCCGGCATGCGCGGCCACGAGCAGCAGCCCCGCGCTGTGCCCGTCAAGGACCTGCCCGGCCTCCCCGTAGAGCCGCCACCCATCCCCGACGCGTCGCGCCTGGACGCCGCCGGCCCGGCCACCGCCGGCCCATCCGCCACCGTTGTCGCAGGTCAGCGCCAGCGCGGTGGCGAGGGCGGTGCCCGGTACAACAAGGGCCGCGGTGAGCCGGCCGGAGGTGAGGAGGGGCAGCAGTGCGGCGCGCTGCCGCTCGGCACCGAGGGCGAGGATCAAGGGCGCGACGAGCACCGAGGTGGACAGCAGTGGCGAGGGGGCCAGGGCGCGCCCCAGCTCCTCCGCCGCCAGGGCGAGTTCGGTCACCGAGCAGCCGACACCGCCGTAACCCTCGGGGAGGGCGAGCCCCGGCAGCCCGAGCTGCTCGGAGAGGGCGGACCAGAGCCCGGCGTCGTACCCCTCCCCGGTCCGCACGGCGGCACGGGCCTCCTCCGGACCACAGCGCTTGAGCAGCAACTCCCTTACCGTGCGCCGGATTTCCTCCTGCTCGGCGGTGAGGCGGGCGTCCATGGGCGGTCCCCCTTCCACTCCCCCTACGTCATCCTGAACTCACGATCTGACGGATCGTCATATTAGGCCGGAAGGCAACCGAAGCACAGGGTTGCCGACCGCTCATCTGATGTACCGTCAGATTCATGACCGCTGCGCCCGCCCCACCCGGACCCACCGGCCCTCGCGACGCGGCCGGCCGTGACGCGGCACCGGCCGACGCGCCACGTCCTGACCCGGCACGTGCGGAGGCGACGCATGCGGAGGCAACGCGTGCGGAGGCGAGGCAAGCGGAGGCGACGCGTCGAGCCCAGGTGCGTCGAAGCGGCGGCCGGAAGGTGGCGATCGTCGGGGCCGCGCTGTCCGACTGCGGCCGGGTGGACGACGCGACCCCGTACGCACTCCACGCGCAGGCCGCCCGCCGGGCCCTCGCCGACGCGGGGCTGGAGCGCACAGCCATCGACGGCCTCGCCTCGGCGGGCCTCGGCACACTGGCGCCGGTGGAGGTGGCCGAGTATCTGGGACTGCGGCCCACCTGGGTGGATTCCACCTCGGTCGGCGGCTCGACCTGGGAGGTCATGGCGGCCCACGCGGCGGACGCGATCGTCGCCGGGCACGCGGACGTCGTCCTCCTCGTCTACGGCTCCACCGCCCGCGCGGACATCAAGGCGGGCCGCCGCACCGGCAACCTCTCGTTCGGGGCGCGCGGCCCCCTCCAGTTCGAGGTCCCGTACGGGCACACCCTGATCTCCAAGTACGCCATGGCCGCGCGCCGCCACATGCACGAGTACGGGACGACCCTGGAACAGCTGGCCTCCGTCGCCGTACAGGCCCGGACGAACGCGGCGGCCAACCCCGAGGCGATGTTCCGCACGCCGATCACCGTCGACGACGTCCTCTCCTCCACGCCGATCGCCGACCCGTTCACCAAGCTCCACTGCTGCATACGTTCCGACGGCGGCGCGGCGGTCCTGCTGGCGGCGGAGGAGTACGTACGGGACTGCCGGCCGGCGACGCCCGTCTGGGTCCTCGGCACCGGCGAGTACGCCTCCCACACGACCATGTCCGAGTGGCCCGACTTCACGGTCTCCCCGGCGGCGGTCAGCGGCCGCCTCGCCTTCGAACGAGCCGGCGTGCGCCCCGCCGAGATCGACTTCGCCGAGATCTACGACGCCTTCACCTACATGACCCTCGTGACGCTGGAGGACCTCGGCTTCTGCGCGAAGGGCGAGGGCGGGGCCTTCGTGGAGAAGGGCCGCCTGACCCTGACCGGCGACCTCCCGGTCAACACCGACGGCGGCGGCCTCTCCGCCCAGCACCCGGGCATGCGCGGCCTCTTCCTCCTCGTGGAGGCCGTACGCCAGCTGCGCGGCGAGGCGGGCGCCCACCAGATCCCCACCTCCGACGGCGCCCCGCCCCGTCTGGCCGTCGCGTCGGGCACGGGCGGCTGGTTCTGCTCCTCGGGGACGGTGGTGCTGGGCCGGGAGTGAGCCGCCCTCCTCGTCCGACGCCGGAGCGGGCACCGGAACAGGCAACGGAACAGGCGACGGAACAGATATTGGAATAGACACCGGGGCAAGGACGCTGAACCGACTCGGCAGACGAAGACGTCCCCGTTTCGGCCCTGGAGGAAGTGACATGGCACTGTCCCGCAAGGAGCGCGAGGAGTTTCTGGCCGAGGCTCAGGTGGCCGCGTTGGCGGTGGACGCCGGGGAGGGGAGGGCACCGCTGACGGTGCCGATCTGGTACCAGTACGCACCCGGCGGCGACATCTGGATCATGACCGGGTCGGACACCCGCAAGAACCGGCTGATCCAGGCGGCCGGCCGCTTCTCCCTGATGATCGACCGCCTCGAACCCACGATCCGCTACGTCTCCGTCGAAGGCCCCGTCACCGAGACGTCCCCCGCCACCCTCGACGACCTCCGCGAGATCTCGGCCCGCTACCTCCCGGCCGAAAAGGTCGACGGCTACGTCGACTTCGCCTCCCGCAACCACGGCGACCAGGTCATCATCCGCATGCGCCCCGAGAGGTGGGTCTCGTCCGATCTGGGCACGGTGTGAGACCGTCCCACCCATGATCGAACCCCCTGACGGGCCGCGGTCCTCCTCCCAGGCCCCCGCGCCGGCCCCCGCCCAGCCGTCCGCCCCGTCGTCCGATGTCGTCCAGATCCTGCGGGGGCTGCGGGTCTGGGATCCGCAGGTCAGCGCACTGCCGCTGTTCGACCCGGCGGCGGCCCCCGCCGAGCCGGTGCCGCTGTTCGCCGCCTGGTTCGGGGAGGTCGTGGCGGCCGGGGAGGTGGAGCCGCACACGATGTCACTGGCCACGGCCGACGCGGAGGGCCGACCGGACGTCCGTACGGTGATGCTGCACGACGTGGACGCGCGGGGCTGGCACTTCGCCTCGCACGCCGGAAGCCGCAAGGGACGCCACCTCGCGGCCCGCCCGTACGCGTCCCTCGGCTTCTACTGGCCCCTCCTCGGCCGCCAGGTCCGGGTGCGGGGCCGTGTCACCGTCGAGCCCGCCGAGGTCGCCCACGCCGATCTGCACGCTCGCTCGACGGGTGCGCTGGCCGCCGCCCTCGTGGGCCACCAGAGCGAAGCCCTGCCTTCGTACACGGAGCTGGAACGCGCCTCGGAGGCCGCCTGGGAACGCGCCCGGCGGGAGCCGGACGTGGCCGTGCCCTCCTGGACGGCATACGTCGTGGAACCGGACGAGGTGGAGTTCTTCCAGGGGGACGCGCGGCGACGGCACGTACGGCTGGACTACCGGCGGGAGAACGGCGGTTGGGTCAAGGAGCTGCTCTGGCCGTGACGGACGGGGGCGGACGGTCTCCCTCGAATCAGGCCCGGATCAGACCCGGATCAGGCCCCCCGATCGGCCCGGATCAGGCCCCCGACTCGGCCCGGATCAGGGCTTCTCCCACACGGACACATGCCCGGTGCTGTCGTTCGTGAACGGCTCGCCGTTCCATCCCGCCCAGCGGTCGCGCAGTCGCATCCCGGCCAGCCGCGCCATCAGGTCCAGCTCGGCCGGCCAGACGTACCGGAACGGGATCGACCGGTACACCGGCCGTCCCTCGACGACCGTCAGATGGTGCGACCGCATCCCCTGCGTCGCCACGTCGTACGTGTCGAACCCCAGCCGCGTGGGCCCGACATGGAACGGCACCGCGTCCTGCCCCGGCGGCAGCCGCCGCAGATCCGGCACCCCGACCTCGATCACGAAACAGCCGCCGGGCAGGAGATGCGCGGCGGCGTTGCGGAAGCAGTCCACCTGGGCGTCCTGCGTGGTCAGGTTGTTGATCGTGTTGAAGACGAGGTAGGCGACGGTGAAGCCGGGGCCGTCGACCCGCGCCGTGGCGAAGTCCCCGAGGGTGACGCCGACGTCCGCACCGCCCGGCTTGGCCCGCAGCCGCTCCACCATGGCGCGGGACAGGTCGATGCC
The DNA here is from genome assembly GCF_000383595.1 of Streptomyces bottropensis ATCC 25435. Lineage (NCBI taxonomy): Bacteria > Bacillati > Actinomycetota > Actinomycetes > Kitasatosporales > Streptomycetaceae > Streptomyces > Streptomyces bottropensis. The sequence goes on from NZ_KB911581.1 coordinate 8,350,472, forward strand.
GTGCACCGGCACGCCCCGCCGGGCGAGCGGCAGGGCGATGCGCCCGGTGCCGATCCCGAACTCCAGCGCCCGCGCGTCCCCTCCGGGTCCGCCCGCGAGAGCGGCGAGCAGGTCCACCGCCGGGTCGACGGCCTCCGCGCCGAACATGGGGGAGTCGGGGTCGTCATAGTGCGCGGCGACGGCTTCGCCGAAGTAGCCGTCGGGATCGTCGACGCTCTCGTACGCGAGTCGGTCGTCCGCGCTCATCAGATGCCTTCCGGTGCCGGGTCGGTGACCAGTCGTGCGTGCAGGTGCGCGTCCCGGAAGGCGTCGTGGCGCCCCTCGTCGAACGCCGCCCCGCGCATGATCCCCTCGTACCGGAACCCGCACAGCTCCGCGACGCGGCAGGACGCGGCGTGGCCGACGACATGGTCGAGTTCCAGCCGGTGGATGCCGAAGTCGGTGAGGGTCCAGCGGGCGGCGAGGTCGAGGGCGCGGGTGGCGACCCGGCGGCCCCGGGCCTCGGGCAGCACCCAGTAGCCGACGACGGCCCGGCGCATGGACACGTCGATCCCGCTCAGCCCGACCTGCCCGAGCGTCACACCGGTCCGCGCGTCCGCGATCCGGAAGGAGACGGTCCTGCCCTCCTCGTCGGACTCGGCCCGCAACCGGAGCGACTCGCGGGCGCCCGCGAGACTCCCGTCCAGCGTCATGGGCGTGTTCCACCGCCGGAAGTCCGGATCGGCACGCCCCCGGAACCACGCCTCCACATGGGCGTCGGAGTCCGCGTCCCATGCGCACAGCCGCAGCCCGTACCCGTGCGGCTCGGTGGAGGACCCACCTGGCGAAGGGTCGGGGAACGGACCGGCGGATCGCTCATCAGTACGGCTCACGCTCCCATTGAAACGCGCGCCCCGTCACGAGCGCGCGCGAAATACGGGCACCACCACGCCCCCGCCCTCCCGGAAGCCGACCTCCAACCCCATCCCCATGCGCAGTCGCCCCTCCGCGCACTCCACCACCTCGGCCATCATCCGCGGCCCCTCGACGAGATCGACGACCGCGGGGACGTACGGCGTCCGTTCCCCGAAGGGCGGCAGGTCGTTGCGGTGGACGACGGACCAGGTGTAAAGGGTGGCGCGCCCGGAGGCCTCCTCCCACCGCACGTCCTCGCTCCAGCAGTACGGGCAGAACTCGCGCGGATAGTGGTGTGCGCGCCCGCAGCCGGCAGCCGCGCAGCGCCGCAGGAGCAGCCGCCCGTCGGCGGCGGCGTCCCAGTACGTACGGGTGAACTCATCGGCCTCGGGCACATCGAACCGCATGCCGCTCCTCCCATCGCTCCTCACGCGCCCCCTTCAGAACAAGCCCAACGCGCTGTCGACGGACCAGGTCTGCCAGGACATCCCGAACAGCCCCACCACCGAGATCAGCGCCATCATCGAGTTCTGCCCCTGCTCGGCCCAGTCGTGGATCATCAGTACGAGATAGAGGAGGTTGAGCAGCAGCCCGCCCACGAGCGCGACCGGGGTGAGCACCCCGAGGATCAGCCCGAGCCCGAGGGCGAGTTCGGCGTAGACGACGACGTACGCCATCGCCTTGGGCCGAGGCTTGACGACCACGTCGAACCCGCTGCGCACCGCCCCCCACCGATGCTTCTCCGCCACCCCCGCGGCCCACTCGATCCCGGCCCCCTCGAACCACGCCCCCTTGTCCTTGTGCCGCCAGCTCTCCAGCCACCACAGCCCGAGCCCGATACGAAGAACAGCCAGCCATTCGGCACCGCCGAGCCAGATCGACTCCATGCACATCGCCACCCTTCCGCGTGGACGCGGGGTTTCTGACGGTACGTCAGTTCAGCGGAGCGGGGGTGAATGCGCAAGGGCTGATGACCACCCGGCGGATCCGGGCGTGAAGGCCCCCTGCCGCGACCGCAGGGAGCGTGAGGTGAGGTGGGACGCCTCCCCACCTCACCCCCACATTCCAAGAGACCTACGCCACAGACCCCACCCACGCCTCCTACACCCGTGATCAATCCGCAACCAATTCCGGGCTTGACCGAGACCCAACAAATGAGGGCGTGAATACGCTCAGGCGCATGGCCGACTCCAGAGCTTCCGTCACTCCCGCCTCTTCCGACCGCCCCGTCTATGTGATCGGTGGCGGACCCGGCGGGCTGGCCGTCGCGTACGCGTTGCGGGCCCAGGGGGTGCGGGCCGTGGTGCTGGAGAAGTCGGACGGGGTCGGGGCGTCCTGGCGGCGGCACTACGACCGGCTGCATCTGCACACCACCCGGCGCCTGTCGGCGCTTCCCGGCCTGCCCATGCCGCGCCGGTTCGGCCGGTGGGTGTCGCGGGACAACGTGGTCCGCTACCTGGAGAAGTACGCCGAGGTGCACCAGCTGGAGATCGTGACCGGCGTCGAGGTCTCCCGCGTGGAGCGGACCGCCGACGGCACCGGCTGGCTGCTGCACGCCACCGGCGGCCGTGAGCTGACCGGCGGCGCGGTCGTCGTCGCCACCGGCTACAACCACACCCCCCACATCCCCGACTGGCCCGGCCGCGACTCGTACACCGGCGATCTCGTGCACGCCCGCGAGTACCGCAACCCCGAGTCCTACGCCGGCCGGGACGTCCTCGTCGTCGGCATCGGCAACACCGGCGCCGAGATCGCCGTCGACCTCGTCGAGGGCGGGGCGCGGCGCGTGCGGCTCTCGGTGCGGACGGCCCCGCACATCGTGCGCCGGTCGACCGCGGGGTGGGCGGCCCAGTACACGGGCGTCCTCGTACGGCGGCTGCCGGTCGCCCTTGTTGACCGGCTCGCCAAGCCGATGGCGAAGCTCAGCGTGCCGGACCTGTCCGCGCACGGCCTGGCCCGGCCCGACACCGGCCTCTACTCCCGCGTGCACGAGGGGGCCGTTCCCGTGCAGGACGTCGGACTCATCGACGCCGTACGCAAGGGCAAGGTCGAGATCGTCGCGTCGGTCGAGGGGTTCGAGGACGGCAAGGTCGCCCTCGGCGACGGCACCCGGATCGAGACCGACGCCGTGATCGCCGCCACCGGCTACCGCCGCGCCCTGGAAGGCCTCGTCGGACACCTCGACGTCCTCGACGGACGCGGGAAGCCGGTCGTGCACGGGGCCCGCTTCCCCCAGAACGCCCCCGGCCTGTACTTCACCGGCTTCACCAACCCCATCAGCGGCATGTTCCGCGAACTCGCCCTCGACGCGGAGAAGATCGCCAAGGCCATCGTGAAGACGGGCGGCGTCACCACGCGCGACGCGGTCACCGTACAGATCCGCACCACCCGCTGAGCGAACGGGCGGGAGGGCAGGCGGACGCCGGGCGCCCGACCGCCCGACCGCCCGACCGCCCGACCGCCCGACCGGACGCGAGGGCCCCACCAAGCCACCCCCGCCCCAGACCGATCCCCTCCCACACGTCTGACCGTCCCCCGACACGGGTACAACCTCCTTACTGCCGCGTAGCTTTGCCCGCACACCCATTCCTGACACAGCGTCAGTTCAGTAACCTGAAATCTGACGTGTCGTCAGAAACGTGAATGCGTCACGTCACTGAATTGGCTGTCACACAGGAGCGGGCGGACCGATGCTTGGATCAACCCACGGCACCCTCACCACCGACTCCCGCCGGGCCCGGGCCATCGCGTGCGGAGAGCACCCCACGCAGGTCGTGCACGGCAGGCCCGCCGAGGCAGGCGACCTGGACGTCAGCGGGCGTCCGCTGTACGCCGACGTCCCCGATCTGGACCGGCTATTCCGCCCGGAGTCCCTGGCCGTCATCGGCGCCTCGGACACCGAGGGGCGACCGAACACCGGGATCACCCGGCAGCTGCTCGCCTGGTCCGAACGCGTCGGCGCCCGGCTGCACCCCGTGCACCCCACGCGGGAGTCGGTCTTCGGCATCCCGTGCTTCCCTTCCGTCGCCGACCTGCCCGAACAGGTCGACCTCGCCGTCCTGCTCCTCTCCGACCCCCTCACCGTGATCGACGAACTGGCCGCGGCCAAGGTGAAGTTCGCCGTCGCCTTCGCCTCCGGATTCGCCGAGACCGGCGCGGAGGGCGCCGCCGCGCAGGAGCGGCTGGCCGCCGCCGTGGCCCGTGCCGACGGGCTGCGGCTGCTCGGCCCCAACACCAACCTCAACGCCTTCGAGCGCTTCCGCGACGACCTCGACGGCCCGGCGATCGCGCTGATCACCCAGTCCGGCCACCAGGGCCGCCCCGTCTTCTCCCTCCAGGAGATCGGCATCCGCCTCTCGCACTGGGCCCCCACCGGCAACGAGGCCGACCTGGAGACCGCCGACTTCATCTCCTACTTCGCCGAACGCCCCGAGGTCGGCGCCATCGCCGCCTACGTCGAGGGCCTCAAGGACGGCCGCGCCTTCCTCCTCGCCGCCGACCGGGCCGCCCGGCGCGGTGTGCCCGTCGTCGCCGTCAAGGTCGGCCGCACCGAGACCGGCGCCCGCACCGCCGCCTCCCACACCGGCAAACTGACCGGCGCGGACGCGGTGGTGGACGCGGCGATGCGGCAGTACGGCGTGATCCGCGTCGACGGTCTCGACGAACTCCAGGACACCGCCACGCTCCTGGCGCGGGCCCGGCGCCCGCGCAGCCCCGGGGCGGCCGGCCCGAGGCCCGAGGGCGTCGTCGTCTATTCGATCTCGGGCGGCACGGGCGCGCACTTCGCCGACCTGGCCACCGAGGCCGGCCTCCCCCTCCCCACCCTCTCCGAGGCCAAGCAGGCGGAGCTGCACCAGTGGATCCCGGACTATCTGAGCGTGGCCAACCCCGTCGACAACGGCGGCCACCCCGTGGGTGACTGGCGCGGCCCCCGCATCCTCGACGCGATCCTCGACGACCCCTCGGTGGGCGTGCTGATCTGTCCCATCACGGGCCCCTTCCCGCCGATGAGCGACAAGCTCGCCGAGGACCTGGTGGCCGCCGCGGAGCGGACGGACAAGCTGGTGTGCGTGGTGTGGGGGTCGCCGGTGGGCACCGAGGCCGCCTATCGCGAGACGCTGCTCGGGTCGTCCCGGGTGGCGACCTTCCGCACCTTCGCCAACTGCATCACGGCCGTCCGCGCCCACCTCGACCACACCCGCTTCACCAGCGCCTACCGCTCCCCCTTCGACGAGGCACCGCGCTCCCCCTCCCCTTCCTTCCGCAAGGCGAAGGCGCTGATGCGGCCGGGGCAGCAGCTGAGCGAGCACGCGGCGAAGCAGCTGCTGCGCGCGTACGGCATACGCGTGCCGCGCGAGCAGTTGGTGACCAGCGCGGCGGCGGCCGTGCGCGCGGCGAGCCTCGTCGGCTACCCGGTGGTGATGAAGGCGTCCGGTGCCCGCATCGCCCACAAGACCGAACTCGGCCTGGTGAAGGTCGGGCTGACCTCCGCGAGCCAGATCCGCGACGCCTATCGCGAGCTGACCGACATCGCCCGCTACGAGGACGTCTCCCTCGACGGGGTGCTGGTGTGCCAGATGGTCGAGCGGGGGGTGGAGATGGTCGTGGGCGTCACCCACGACGACCTCTTCGGGCCCACCGTCACGGTCGGCCTCGGCGGGGTCCTCGTGGAGGTCCTGCGCGACTCCGCCGTACGCGTGCCCCCCTTCGCCGAGGACCAGGCGCACGCCATGCTCGCCGAACTGCGCGGGCGGGCCCTGCTGGACGGGGTGCGCGGGGCTCCCCCGGCCGACGTGGACGCCCTCGTGGAGGTCGTGCTCCGCGTGCAGCGCATGGCGCTGGAACTCGGGGACGAGATAGCGGAGCTGGACATCAACCCGCTGATGGTGCTGCCGAGGGGACAGGGGGCCGTGGCCCTGGACGCGCTGGCGGTGTGCCGCTGAGCGCAGCCACCCCCTGAGGACGTCAACCACTCCCCGTGACAACTGGAGCACCCACATGTCCGCTTCCCCTCATGAACATCCCGAAAAATCCCGTGACTCATTGATACTGCACGCCACTGACAACGCCGTCTCGTGGATCACGCTCAACCGCCCCGAGGCGATGAACGCCCTCACCCCCGACCAGCGGGAACACCTCATCCGCCTCCTCTCCGACGCCTCCTGCGACCCCGCCGTGCGCGCGGTGGTGATCACTGCCACGGGTCGCGGATTCTGCGCGGGCGCGGACCTGCGGAGCGCCTCGACCGGCGGCGACACGGCGGGCGCCGAAGAGGGGCGCGTGGCCGGTGACGTGGCGCGCCTGATCCGCCTCGGCGCACAGCGGCTCGTCGCGGCCGTCCTCGACTGCGAGAAGCCGGTGATCGCGGCGGTGAACGGCACGGCGGCCGGCCTGGGCGCGCATCTCGCCCTCGCCTGCGACCTCGTACTGGCGGCCGAGGAGGCCCGTTTCATCGAGGTGTTCGTACGGCGCGGCCTCGTCCCCGACGGGGGTGGCGCGTATCTGCTGCCCCGCCTCGTCGGGCCCCGGCGGGCGAAGGAGCTGATGTTCTTCGGGGACGCCCTGTCCGCCGCCGACGCTGAGCGCCTCGGCCTCGTCAACCGGGTCGTGGCCGCCCCGGACCTGCGGAAGACGGCCCGCGAGTGGGCGGAACGGCTCGCCGCCGGGCCGACCCGCGCCCTGGCGTCGACCAAACACCTGGTCAACACCTCCCTCGACACCGACCGCGCCACCGCCTTCGCCGCCGAGGCCGCCGCGCAGGAGATCAACATGACGACGGCGGACGCCCAGGAGGGCGTGGCGAGCTTCGTGGAACGACGGACACCACGCTACGAGGGCCGCTGAGGGGGCTCACCCAAAGCCGGGGGCCACGGGCCACGGGCCACGGGCCACGGGGGAACCGTTACGGGACTTTACGGGACCACACTTCACTTCTGACGGACCGTCAGTTTCAATGGTGAGGTGATGGGACATGCGGGAATGGCAGCCGCCGCCGTCCGCTACCTGAGGGCGGGCCCGGCGGACGGAAGTGGCAGGGCGACGCATCCGGAACCGGTCCTCGAAGCGCTGCCGCGCCCCGAGCTGCGCTGCGTCGGCGAGAACGAGCGCGCGCCGGTCGACCAGGCGGAGTTCCGCCGCGTCCTCGGCGCCTTCGCGACGGGCGTCACGGTGATCACCGCCCCGGCACCGCCACCGCCACCGCCACCGCCACCGCCACCGGGAGCCGACGCCTCGGCCCCCACCGAACCCCCCGCCGGCTTCGCCTGCCAGTCGTTCTCGTCCCTCTCGCTCGATCCGCCGCTGGTGGCGTTCATGGTCGGCCGTACGTCGACGACCTGGCCCCGGATCGCCCGCGCGGGCGTCTTCTGCGTGAACGTACTCGGCGCGGACCAGGGCGAGTTGTGCCGGCGCTTCGCGGTGAGCGGGGCGGACAAGTTCGCCGGCGTCACCCACACCCCGGCCCCCGCCACGGGCTCCCCCCGCATCACCGGCGCCGCCGCCTGGATCGACTGCACGGTCCACGCCGTCCACACCGGCGGCGACCACCTGATCGTGGTGGGCCGGGTGCGGGCACTGGACACGGCCGACGACACGATGCCGCTGCTGTTCCACAGGGGCCGCTTCGGCCGGCTCACGACCTGACGGCGGGCCCCCGCCTCGGGTGACCGCCAACCCCACCCGCCCCACTGGCCGCCTCCGTATCACCAACGCCATCAGAGCCGCAGCCGCGCACAGCGCGCCCGAGGCGTACCCGACGACGTCGTAGGAGCCGAAGGTGTCACGGCCCAGTCGATGCGCCAGCATCCGCAGGGCGCGCTGGGGGTGACCCCGACGGCGTACCGGCGGACCGGCGGACGTTCAAGGCGGAAGGGGCGGCCACGCGTACGGCGGGGGCCGGCCGTGCGGAGCGGACCGGGCAGGAGAGCAGCCCGGTGGCCTAGAAGGTGAGCACCGCCCGCGCCACCCGCCCCTCCCCCGCGTCCTGCGCCGCCTTCGCGAAGTCCTCCACCGGGTAGGTGGCCGTGACCAGCTCGTCCAGGAGCAGGCGGCCCTCCCGGTAGAGGTCGGCGTAGAGCGCGATGTCCCGTTGCGGGCGGGACGAGCCGTACCGGCAGCCCAGGATCGACTTGTCCAGGTAGAGGGAGGAGACGAGGAAGGACGCCTCGGCGGTCGCGGCCGGCACACCGAGCAGGACGGCCTGGCCGTGCCGGTCCAGCAGGTCGATCGCCTGGCGGATGAGTTCGACGCGGCCGACGCACTCGAAGGCGTGGTCGGCGCCCGTGGGGAGGATGTCCCGTACTCCCGCCACGGACGTCAGGAAGTGCGTGGCCCCGAACAGCCGCGCCACCGCCTCCTTGTCCGGGTTGGCGTCCACGGCGACGATCCGCGTCGCCCCCGCGATCCGCGCGCCCTGTACGACGTTGAGCCCGATCCCGCCGGCCCCGATCACGACGACGGTGTCCCCGCGGTCGACGCGTGCCCGGTTGAGCACCGCGCCGACACCGGTCAGCACCCCGCACCCGATCAGCGCGGCGGAGGTCAGCGGAACGTCGTCCGGAATCCGTACCGCCTGGACGGCCTTGACCACCGTCCTCTCCGCGAAGGCGGAGTTCGCGGCGAACTGGAACACCTCCTGCCCGCCGCGCGAGAACGGCCGCGTGGGGCGTCCGATCGCCCTGCGGCACATGGTCGGCCGCCCCCGGTCGCAGTCGGCGCAGGCGCCGCAGTTGGCGAGGGTGGACAGGGCCACGTGATCCCCTGGCCGGACGTGCCGGACCCCCGCCCCCACCGCCTCGACGACGCCCGCCCCCTCGTGTCCCAGCACCACCGGCACCGGGAACGGAATCGTCCCGTCCACCACCGACAGGTCGCTGTGGCAGAGCCCGGCGGCCGAGACGGCCACCAGCACCTCACCGGGACCCGGCTCCCGCACGACCAGATCGTCGACGACCTCGGCCCGCTTCCCGTCGAACACCACTCCGCGCATGGCCCTCACCCCTCAGCTCAGCCTCTCGGCTCCCTCGGCAGACCGAGCACCCGCTCGGCGATGATCGTGCGCTGCACCTCGTCGGAACCGCCGTAGACGGTGTCGGCCCGGCTGAACAGGAACAGGTACTGGAAGGGGTCCAGCGCGTACGGCTCCGGCGCCGACCACTGCCGCGGCCCCAGCACCGCCCCCGCGCCCCGCACCTCCATGGCCAGCTCGCCGAGCCGCCGGTGCCACCGCCCCCACAGCAACTTGGCCACGCTCGGCGCACCCGGCTCGGCCCCGCCCTGCGCCCCGCCGAGCGTCCGCAGGGCGTTCCACCGCATCGCCTTCAACTCGGCCCACTGCCCCACGAGTCGGTCGCGGACGACGGGATCGTCCGCCGCCCCGCTCGCCACGGCGGCCCGTACGACGTCCCCCAACTCCCGCTCGAAGCCGATCTGCTGGGCGAGGGTCGACACCCCCCGCTCGAAGCCGAGCAGCCCCATGGCGACCCGCCAGCCGTTCCCCTCGCCCCCGACGACGTGTTCCGCGCGGGCGTGCGCCCCGTCGAAGAAGACCTCGTTGAACTCGCTCGTCCCGGTCATCTGCCGGATGGGCCGCACCTCGATCCGGCCCGGCTGGTCCATCGGCACGAGCACCAACGACAGCCCGTGGTGGCGCGCGGAGCCCGGCTCGGTACGGGCCAGCACGAAGCACCAGTCGGCCTCATGGGCGAGCGAGGTCCAGATCTTCTGTCCGGTGATCCGGTACGACCCGTCGTCCGCCCGCTCCGCCCTGGTCCGCACCCCTGCGAGGTCGGACCCGGCGCCGGGCTCGCTGTACCCCTGGCACCAGAGTTCGTCGCCGCGCGCGATCGGCGGCAGGAACCGCCGCTTCTGCTCCTCGCTCCCGAACGCGATCAGCGTCGGCGCGAGCAGCTTCTCCCCGATGTGCCCGGAGCGGGCGGGTACGTCGGCCCGTGCGTACTCCTCGGCCCACACCACCTGCTGGACCAGCGTGGCCGTCCGGTTCCCGTACCCGCCCTCGCTCCATCCGAGCCCGATCCACCCGGCGGCCCCGAGCGTCCGCTCCCAGTCCCGCCGGTCCTCGCCCACTCCGGCGTGCGCCCCCAGCCAGTCCCGCACCTCCGCCCGGAACGCCTCGTCCTCGTCACTGAACCCGAAGTCCATGCCACCTCCCGATGAACGCCGCGCGGATGGAGCGGGGTGCCTGCTTCGTCGGCGGGTGCAGGCGCGTGGGGCTTCTCGCGCAGTTCCCACCGCAGCCGCACCCGCCGACGAACCACCGCCCCCGCCCCCTCACGCGTTCGGCCGCTCCCCGGCCGCCGCGGCCCGGGCCATCCCCTCCACCCGCTCCAGCATCGGCATCGGATCCACCCCCACCGCCCCCGGCAGAAACTCCGCGATCCTCTCCGGGGTCCAGCCCCCTTCCGCATACGCCGAGCGCAGCTCCCGCGGCTGAGCCCACACCGCGATCTTCGGCCCGGCGACCGTGTACACCTGCCCGGTGATCCGTTCCTCCCGGGCCCGGTCCGACAGCAGGTACACCACGAACGCGGCCACGTCCTCCGGCTCACCGATCTCGGTCAGCTCCATCGGCACCCCCGCGGACATCCGCGTACGCGCCACCGGCGCCACCGCGTTCGCGGTCACCCCGTACCGGTGCAGACCCAGCGCCGCGCTGCGCACCAGGGAGATGATCCCGCCCTTGGCCGCGCTGTAGTTGGCCTGCGAGACGGACCCCTGGTGGTTGCCGCTCGTGAACCCGATCAGGGTCCCGGCCCGCTGCTTCCGCATGACGGCGGACGCGGCCCGGAACACGGTGAACGTGCCCTTCAGATGCGTGGCGATGACCGGATCCCATTCGTCCTCGGCCATGTTGAACAGCATCCGCTCGCGCAGGATCCCGGCGACACAGACGACCCCGTCGATCCGTCCGTACGCCTCGACCGCCGTGTCCACGAGCCGCTGCCCACCGGCCATGGTGGAGATGTCGTCGGCGACGGCGACGGCCTCGCCACCGGCCGCCTCGATCTCCTTGACGACGGTCTCGGCGACGGAGCTGGTGGGTTCGGAGCCGTCGACGCAGACGCCGTAGTCGTTGACGACGACGCGCGCGCCCTCGGCGGCGGCACCGACGGCGACCGCCCGGCCGATCCCCCGACCCGCTCCGGTGACGGCGACGACCTTGCCTGCCAAGAAGTTTCCCACCCCGGCCCCTTCCCCTCATCCGGACTTCTGATGGACCGTTGTCTGACGGACCATCACCTGACGTACCGTCAGATCTGCTCGTACGGCGATTCTACGGCCCGTCCGACATACCCACACAAGCCCCGGGGAGGGCCGATGTCATTACCCGTGGAGTTCCACGACATCGCCAAGCGCGTGAACAACTGGGGGCGTTGGGGGGCCGACGACGAGATCGGCACCCTCAACCTGATCACCGACGAGGTCGTACGGGAGGCCGCGGCATCGGTCCGCACCGGGCGCCGGGTGCCGCTCGCACTACCCCTCCAGCAGGACGGCGTGCAGACGGGGATGATGCCGGGCCGGGTGAACCCGCTGCACGCGATGGTGCAGATCAACCAGGAGATCTTCGGTCCGGGCACGGTGGCGTGCAGCGACGACGCGGTGACCATGGGACTGCAGGCGGCGACGCACTGGGACGCGCTCACCCATGTCTCGCACTCGGGCCGGATCTACAACGGCCGCCCGGCGGACACCATCACCCCGCACGGCGGCGCGGCCTTCGCCGGCATCGACAAGGCCCGGCACATCGTCTCGCGCGGTGTACTCCTGGACATCCCGCGCGCCCTGGGCCGCGACGACGACCGGCTGCCCGGCGACCACGCGGTCACCCCCGAAGACCTGGACGCGGCCGAGGAGTTGGCGGGGACGCGGGTCCGCGCGGGGGACATCGTCCTGGTTCGCACGGGGCAGATCCGGACCTACCTGGCCGGCGACAAGCACGGGTACGCGTTCCCCTCGCCGGGGCTCTCCGTGCGCACCCCGGAGTGGTTCCACGCGCGCGATGTCGCCGCCGTCGCCAACGACACCCTGACGTTCGAGATCTTCCCGCCGGAGATCGAGGACCTGTGGCTGCCGGTGCACGCGCTCCACCTGGTCGAGATGGGCATGCCGCAGGGGCAGAACTGGAATCTGGAAGAGTTGTCCACAGCCTGTGGACAACTTACGCGGTACGACTTCCTGCTCTCGGCGATGCCCGAACCGTTCGTCGGCGCCACGGGCACGCCGGTGGCGCCGATCGCCCTCCTGTAGACACGCCGCGACACGGGGACTGCGCATCACGGAGACTTCGGATCACGGGACCTTCAAGCCATGGGACTTCGGGCCATCGGGCCCCTGAGCCGGCTGGCGGCGCGGCGCTGTCCGCCCCGAGCACGGCACCGCGCGCCGCCATCCGGCTTCGGCGGACCCGCTCCGCCCCCGCCTGCGCGAGCCGACGCCGAACGCGACCCACGCTCGTCGAGGACTTCCGTCACCGAAGCCCTCGTCGTCCCCTCGCGGTGAATCGCTGGACACAAGCGTGATCAAACGGACAGGACACGTCAACACCCGTTCGGGGAGCAGGCAGACGAAACCGGCATCGTGGCGGTGCGTACGGAAGCACGTCCCGGCGCACGGCCGGGCCACCGCCGACCACCACCCCGCGCCACGCACTCACGCGCAGGCGCGTGCGGCGCACCTACGGGCGACCGCGCACACCTGACGCCCCAACGGGAGGCCGGCCCACCGAGCGGCGGCAGGGGCAGGGGGTACGCCGTCGCCCGTCGCCCCGCACGCCGCACCCCGCACCCCGCACCCCGCACCCCGCACCCCGCACAGGACAGCCCCGGCTAGACCGGCTCGTAGGCCATTCCGTCGTACGCCATTCCGTCGTACGCCATCCCCTCGCACACCAGGCTCTCCCGGGCGACCGCGGCGACCCCCGTCACCGCGCTGCACGCCGGATAGACCGCCGGCGCCACGACGCCGCTGCCCGCTCCCGGCGCACCACCCGACGCCCCCGAGGCGCCCCTCGCCCCGGCGACCCCCGGCACCACCCGGTCCAGCTCGCACCAGATGCGCTTGCCGACACCCTCATAGGACCAGCCCCAGCGGTCCGCGAGGACCTCGACCAGGGCGAGGCCCCGCCCGCCCGTCTCGTCACCGTCGGCGCATCGCGGGGTCGGCGGACACGCACTGGTGTCGGCGACCTCCAGGCGGACCTTGCCGACCGCACCGTCGCGCAGGGCGGACAGCAGCAGCCGCAGCACGGCCGGACGGCCGGTGTGGACCACCGCGTTGGTGACCAGCTCGGAGACGAGGAGGATCAGCGTCTCGGCGAGCGGCTCGTCGTCCCCTATCCCGGACCCGGCGAGCCGTGAACGGGCCCATCTCCGTGCGCGACCCACCTCTGCGGGGTCGGGCCGGATCTCCAGCTGCACTTGAAGCACCTGCACCGCTCACACCATCCGAACCGGCGGACACATCGCCGCACGCCCCTCAGGGGCCACGATCGTGGTCATCTGCTGCCTGGCCGACGCCACCGTCAACGACACCGTCGGCACCGGGATCACGGAACGTGATCCCCTTACAGGACAGCATGGTTGACGTACAGTCACCTCAACAAGCGCTTCGGGCATATTCCAGCGCGAAGGAGTACGCGTACGGCATACTGTGCGACGCTCATCGCGGCGAGTCGAACAGACCGGGGCCGCGAGACTTCGGCCCACTTCACGAGCGCCGCGCACCGCCGGATCCGGGGCCGCCACAGGGGCAACACCGACTCGGCTCGACCTCGGAACCACTCGCATCCACCAGAAGGTACCGGAGCGGGACTCCGACTCCAGGCCGTGACAAGTCACACTCAGGACACAACCCGATATCAACGCTCGGTAATTCCGGTATGCCACGTTCCGCGACATTCGAGTGTTACGCCGCCACACCTTTACGTTCCGCGCCTGGTCAGCGCGGTCAGCCCGCCTCGACCAACAGTTCCCCCGCCAGCAACTCCTCACTCTCCGTGATCGATCCGCCACGTTCCGCCCGCACCCACGCCCGCTTCAGACACAGGTGTACGTCGGCCTCCCAGGTGAACCCCATGCCGCCGTGCACCTGGAGACAGTCGCGCGCCCCGCGCACCGCGGCCTCGTCGGCCAGCAGGCGGGCCGCCGCGATGTCCACCGGATCGGCGGTCACGGCCGCCGCGTACACCGCCGCCCGCGCCACCTCCACCCGCACCAGCAGTTCGGCACAGAGATGCTTGACCGCCTGGAACGCCCCGACCGGCCGCCCGAACTGCTCGCGCGTCCGGGCGTGTTGCACCGCGGCCTCACAGGCCCGCACCGCCGTCCCCAACTGCTCGGCGGCGGTGAGCAGGACGAACAGATCATCGGGGCGGGCGGCCGAACCGGCCCCGGGGACCCGGTGCAGCGGCGTCAACGGGTCGACGGACCGCAGCTCCACGGCCTCCCCCGCCTCCCCCACGACCACGTCCGCCTCCGTCAGCCACTCCACCAGTCCCCCGCCCCCGACAGCGGTGACGACGGCCTCCCCGGTCGCCGCCCCCGGCACCACCCCCGCCGCGAGATGCGTGGCCACGAGCGGCCCCGGCAACAGGGCCCGCCCGGCCTCCTCGAACACCAACACGGCCTCCGGCAGCCCCGCCCCGACCCCGTCCCGCGCCTCCGGCAGCCGCAACGCGAAGAACCCGACCGCCCCCAAATCCCGCCACAGCTCCCGGTCCAGCCGGGGCCGGTCGACGGCGGCCCGGAGCGCCTCCCGCCCGAAACGCCGTGCCAGGAACTCCCGTACGCCGTCCCGCAACGCCTGTTGATCCTCAGTGAGTCGAAACCGCATAGCCGAGAGCCCCTCCTCAACCCCGAGTACGACACCGCGCCCCACAGGGGCGCGGGAAACCGCACGAGCGACCCCACGCGGCCGCGGACCACCACACCCCCGCCCCTGTCGCCCCCCTCACCCCTTGGGCAACCCCAGAATCCGCTCACCCACGATGTTCCGCTGGATCTCCGACGTCCCGGCCGCGATCGTGTACGACAGCGAACCCAGCCGGTCGAGAACCCACGGCCGCCCCAGATCGACCGCCTCCGCCCCCAGCACCTCCCCCGCCGCGTCGAACAGCTCCTGCCGCGCGCGCGAGTACCTCAGCTTGAAGACCGAGCCCCCCACTCCCGGCACACCACCGCTCGCCTCCGCCGCGCTCACGTTCCACTGCGTGAGCCGCCACAGGGCCCGGAACTCCGCGTTCAGCCGCCCCAGCCTCCGCCGCACCGAGGAGTCGTCCCAGCGTCCGTTCGCCCGCGCCTGGCGCGCGACCTCCCCCAACACCCGCCGACAGGCGACCACTTCGCCCACGAACGCCGTCCCGCGCTCGAACGACAGCGTCACCATCGTCACGCGCCACCCGTCGTTCTCCTCGCCCACCCGGTTGGCCACCGGCACCCGCACCTCGTCGAGGAAGACCTCGGCGAACTCGGTGGAGCCGGCGAGCGTGCGCAGCGGCCGTACGGTCACGCCGGGCGCGTCCATGGGCATCGCCAGCCAGGTGATGCCCCGGTGCTTCGGCGCGTCCGGATCCGTGCGCACCAACAGCTCGCACCAGTCGGCGACTTCGGCGTGCGAGGTCCAGATCTTGGACCCGCTCACCACGTACGCGTCGCCGTCCCGGCGCGCGCGGGTGCGCAGCGACGCGAGGTCGGAACCGGCGTCCGGTTCGCTGAACCCCTGGCACCACACCTCCTCGCCGCGCAGGATCGGCGGGAGCCAGCGGGCCCGCTGGCCGGGGGTGCCCTCGGCGGCGATCGTGGGCCCCGCGTGCAGCAGCCCCACGAAGCCGGCGCCCACGTAAGGGGCGCCCGCCCGTTCGGTCTCCTCCAGGAAGATCAGCCGCGTGGTCGGCGAGGCGTCCCAGTGGACGTCGGCGTACCCGGCGTCGTACAGCGTCCGTTGCCAGCCGAGGTCGTAGGCGCGTCGTCCGGGCCAGTCGCCGGGCGACGGTTTCGGCGGCAGCGAGGGGAGCGTCTTCGCCAGCCACTCCCGCAGCCGCGCCCGGAACTCCTCCTGCGCCGGGCTGTACGCGAGGTCCATCGCCCGGGGCCCTACGTGCCGAGGTGGCGGTCGAGGTCCAGGCCGAGCATGCGGATCGCGTTGCCGCGCATGAGCTTGTAGACCGTCTCGTCGTCGAGGCCCTTCACATGGTCGAGGGCGACCTCCTTGGTGTGCGGAAAGGTCGAGTCGACGTGCGGGTAGTCGGTCTCGAAGGTGGCGTTGTCCCGCCCGACGACGTCCAGCGAGGCGATGCCGTGCTTGTCGCGGAAGAAGCAGCAGAACATCTGCCGGTAGTAGTACGTCGAGGGCGGCTCGGGGATCAGGTCGCGTACGCCGCCCCAGGCGCGGTGCTCCTCCCAGACGTCGTCGGCGCGTTCCAGGGCGTAGGGGATCCAGCCCATCTGACCCTCGCTGTAGGCGAGTTTGAGGCGGGGGAACTTCACCAGGACCCCGCTGAAGAGGAAGTCCATCATCGAGGCCATCGCGTTGTTGAAGGAGAGCGAGGCCTGGACGGCGGGGGGTGCGTCGGGGGAGGCGGCCGGCATCTGGGAGCTGGAGCCGATGTGCATGTTGACGACCGTCCCGGTCTCCTGGCAGACCGCGAAGAAGGGGTCCCAGTAGCCGGAGTGGATGGAGGGCAGTCCGAGGTAGGTGGGGATCTCGGAGAAGGTGACGGCCCGGACGCCCCGGGCGGCGTTCCGCTCGATCTCCGCGACCGCGAGGTCGATGTCCCACAGGGGGATCAGGCAGAGCGGGATGAGCCGGCCGCCGCTGTCGCCGCACCACTCCTCGACCATCCAGTCGTTGTAGGCGCGCACGCAGGCCAGGGCCACCTCCTTGTCGTGCGCCTCGGCGAAGGTCTGACCGCAGAAGCGCGGGAAGGTCGGGAAGCACAGCGAGGCCTCGACGTGGTTGAGGTCCATGTCCGCCAGCCGGGCCTTCGGGTCCCAGCAGCCGCGCCGCATCTCCTCGCGGGTGATCCCCTCCAGGGTCATCTCGTCCCGGTCGAAGCCGACGGCCGCGATGTTCCGCTTGTACGGGAACTTCAGGTCCTCGTAGATCCACCAGTCCGTCGGCTGCCCCTCGGGGTCCATCGTGATCCGGTACTTGCCGGCGATGTACGCCAGCTCGCCGATCCCGGCGGTGAGGGGCTTCGGGCCCCGGTCGCGGTACTTCTCCGGCAGCCAGGTGTCGAAGAGGTGCGCGGGCTCGATCACATGGTCGTCGACGCTGATGATGCGGGGCAGTTCGGTCATGGATCCCCCACTCAGTTATCTGATGGACCGTCAGATCCTCGTGAGCAGGTTAGTGGCACACCCCTGGACCGACAAGGCGCCCCGGCCTACGCTCTGGCCACGATCTGACATACCGTCAGCCAGTGGCGAGTGAGCCGAAGGGGCGCGTCGGTGTCGAGCCCGCGAGCGCGCGGAGGCCCGCGGGGTCGAGCACGGTCGCGGGCTCGGACACCGACCGGAGCGCCCCGGAGGCGAACCGAGCCTCAAAAGAAGGGGCCCCGCGCTGTGAATGACACCGCCCACGCACTCGGCACGTCCCGCACCCTCTGGGAACTCCTCGACCGCCGCGCCGGCCTCACCCCCGACCGGCCCGTCCTCCTCCAGGACGACCGCACCCTGAGCTTCGGCGAACTGCGCGCCCGAGCCGAGCGGGTGGCGGCCGGGCTGTACGACAGGGGCGTACGCCCCGGCACGGTCGTCGCCTGGCAGCTGCCCACCCGGATCGAGACGGTCCTGCTCTCCTTCGCCCTGGCCCGCCTCGGCGCCGTCCAGTCCCCGGTGATCCCCTTCTACCGCGACCGCGAGGTCGGCTTCGCGCTGCGGGAGTCGAAGGCGGAGTTCTTCGCGGTGCCGGGCCAGTGGCGGGGCTTCGACCACACGGAGATGGCCCGGCGGCTGGCGGCGCGCGGCGTCTTCGAGGCGTACGACCTGCTCCCGGACGGCGATCCCTCGACGCTCCCGGCCCCGCCGGACGACGGCACCTCCGTCCGCTGGATCTACTGGACCTCGGGCACCACCTCCGACCCCAAGGGCGTCCTCCACACCGACCGTTCGCTCATCGCGGGCGGCTCCTGTCTCGCCCACGCGCTACGGCTCACCTCGGACGACGTCGGCTCGATCGCCTTCCCGTACGCGCACATCGGCGGCCCCGACTACATGGTGATGCTGCTGCTGTACGGCTTCCCGGCGGTGCTGTTCGAGCACTTCGCGCTGCCGGCCGCACTGGAGGGCTACCGCAAGCACGGGGTGACGGTGGCGGGCGGGTCGACGGCGTTCTACTCCATGTTCCTGGCCGAGCAGCGCAAACAGCCCGGTGTTCCCGTCGTTCCCACCCTGCGGCTGCTGGCGGGCGGCGGGGCCCCGAAACCGCCCGAGGTCTACCACGCCGTCGTCCGGGAGATGGGCGTGCAGCTCACCCACGGGTACGGCATGACGGAGGTCCCGATGATCACGATGGGGGCGCCGGACGACTCGGTGGAGAACCTGGCGACGACGGAGGGGCGGCCGCCGGCCGGGATGGAGATACGGATCGCGGCGGACGGCGAGGTTCGGCTGCGGGGGGAGGCCGTCTGCCGGGGCTATCTGGACCCCGCGCAGTCGGCGACGGCGTTCGACGCGGACGGGTTCTTCGTGACGGGCGACCTCGGGCACCTGACCGACAGCGGCCATCTGGTGCTGACCGGGCGCCTCAAGGACGTCATCATCCGCAAGGGCGAGAACATCTCGGCGAAGGAGATCGAGGACCTGCTGCACCGCCACCCGGCGGTGCGGGACGTGGCGGTGATCGGTCTCCCCGACGCCGAACGCGGGGAACGGGTCTGCGCGGTCGTGGAACAGCCGCCGGCGACCGAGGCGCTGACCCTGGAGGCGGTGACGTCGTACCTGCGCGCGGAAGGGCTGTCGGTCCACAAGCTGCCGGAGCAGGTGGAGGTGGTGGACGCCCTTCCGCGCAACGAGACCCTGCGGAAGGTCCTCAAGTACAAGCTGCGCGAGCGTTATTCGGGCACGGTGAAGTAGCGGGCGAACGCGTTCACGACCTCCACCTCGTCCACCTTGCCGTCGGCGTCGGTGTCGAGCGTGGCGGCGGCGGCCGCGCAGACCTCCTCCGGCGCGCCGAGAGCCTTGAGGACCCGGGCGGCCTCCTCGACCGAGGCCTTTCCGTCCCCGTCGGCGTCCGCGACCGCCAGGGCGGCGTGCAGGAAGGGGCGGGCGATCTCGGCGAATCGGTCGGGGTTGTCGCGCAGTCGCTTGACCGCGCCGTTCACGAACTCGTCCCGGGTGATGCGCTGGTCGCCGTCCCGGTCCGCTATGCCGGCCATGCCCTGCCAGAAGGCCTCGGCGCCGCCGTAGAGGGCCTGGCCCTTGTCCGAACGTGCGGTGGTGCCGAACTCGTTGAGAACCGCCTTGCTCGCCGCGCTGAAGTCCTCGCGGTCGATCCAGCCGTTGCCGTCCTGGTCGAAGGTGGCGAACCGGGCGGCGATCCTGCGCTCGTACTCGCTGCTGACCATGTCTCTCGGGGCCCGCCTTACGTCAAGTGGGGTGCTTCTCGGACGGAGCGTACGACGTCAGAGGCCCGGAGGGAGCGCGAAAGCGTCGCTTGTACCAAGACTGCGGGAATTCCGGGACAACTGTGTGGCCACCGGGACGCCACCGCGTGCGACAGCTCAGCTCACACGTACGTACTGCTCATCGGGAGAGGTGCCGAGGTCAGGCCGACAGTGGGCCGACCTCCTCCTCGGGCTCCGGTACGACCGCCGAGGCGACGTCGGGGTGGACGTCGAAGAGGCGGCGGACGCCGAGGGCGGCGAGCACGCGGTTGACATGCGCGCCCTGGGCCGGTCCGCCGCCCGCGTGGCCGTCGGCGGGGAGGATCAGCTTGAGCCGTCCCCGGCAGGAGCGCAGGAGGCGGCGGGTGGCGATGAGGACCCCCACTCCGCTGGAGTCGCAGAAGACGACGTCGGAGAGGTCCAGGACGAGGCTTCGGCGGCCGTCGGCCACCGCCTCGTGCACCCGCTGCCGCAGCAGGGGCGAGGTGACCAGGTCCATCTCACCGGACACGTGCAGCACGACCCACTCGCCCCGCTCGCCCGGTAGGCCCTGCCCGTCCTGCCCGTCCTGATCGCCGTCGGTCACTTCGAACGTCACCGCGATGCCTCTCAGTCGCCGAACCGGAAGCCACTGCACCGCTTCCTGCTTGCGCGGCTGCCCCGCCGTCGTTCCATGAAACACCCGCGGCCCGCCGAAAGAGCGGGGTAAGCGAGCCAATTCAGGGGCCTTTTCGGTGCGATTTCTATCGAGTACGGTCACATGTGATCGACTATTGATCGCGAATGGATGCGAAGCGGTCCTGAGCGGTCGGATCCATGCAGATCCGGCCACATATGAGGTCGTACAAGCATACGAAAGGCGGGCGGACGCCCACGTGGGCGGCATGGAAACGGCTTGCGCCGGGGGTCATACCATCTCCGGCGCCACGAGGGGCGCACATTGCCATAAAGGGGCGTGCGCGGTCAGCGGTGCCGACTACATTCGGGACGGCAGTGCACGGAGGCTTGAAACGGTGCCCGGACCGGGCCGCTGCGACGCCGGACCGACGAGGGGTCGGTGACGGGTCGACACGGGGTCCACGGTCCGACGGTCATCAGGAACGGCGCAGGTACGAGCAGGGTGAGGGGGCCGTATGGCGACGAAGGACGCACCGCCCCGCTGGGACCGCAAGATGCAGCAGCGGCTGGCGCGAGGCGAGGCGGCGGCGCTCGGTGAGCTGTACGACCGGTTCGCGTCCCTCGTGCACGGGCTCGCCCACCGCGTCCTCGGTGACGAGCGGGGCGCCGACGGCATCACCCGCGAGGTGTTCCTCCAGCTCTGGGAGAACCCCGAGGCGTACGACCCCAAGCACGGCCCCCTGCGTTCCTGGGTTGCGGCGCTGACCCACCGCCTGGCGGTGCAGCGGCTGCGCGCCACCGAGACCGCCGCACTCGCCCGGGGCGGCGAGGGCACCGCGGAGGACCTGGAGCGCAAGGTGCGCCACGCGTCGGTCGCGGCCCGCGCCGACTACATAGTGCAGGCGATGCCCACATCGCTGCGGGCCGCCCTGGAGCTGGCGTACTTCCAGCGCCGCGACTACCGCCAGACCGCCACCGACCTCGGCGTCACCGAGGACGAGGCCCGCCGCCGCCTGCGCCTCGGCCTGCAGCTCCTGTCCACCGCCCACGACACCCGTCCCTCCGGCACCCCGCCCGAACCCGGGGCCACGGCGTGACCGGCGGACCGACCCCGTTCGGGGCCCCCGGCGACGACCCGGAGGAGCAGGGGCCCGGCGGCCCCCGCGACGGTGATGGTGACGGTGGCGGCGACGCGCCGGCCGGGCCGCCGCGCATACCGCTGCCGCGTACCTCCGTGGAGGACACCGGGCTGCCACTGCCCGACCCCGCGCCGCCGACGGCACCCCCGGCGTCCCTCGTGCTGGAGCACCATGTGCTCAAGGCGCTGCTCGGGGCCTGGGCGCTGGCGGCGTGCTCGGCCGAGGAGGCGCTGGCCGTGGAGGAGCACCTCGGGTCGTGCGGGGCGTGCGCGGACGAGGCGCGCCGGCTGCGGGAGGCCGTGGGGCTGCTCCACCCGCCGGAGAGCCTCGACCTGGATCCGTCGCTGCGCACCCAGGTGCTGGGCATCTGTCTGCGCCGCCGCCCGCCGCGCATCCCCGTGCCCGGCTGGGCCGCCCCGTACGACGCGGAGACGGCCCGGCTGGACGCGTTGCTGCAGGACATCGGGACCGCCGACTGGCACGCGCCCGTACGGCTGCGCTGGTTCGAGGGCGTGGGGCCGGTGAGCCGGCGGACGACCGTCGCCGGGGTCATCGCCCATCTGCTCACCGTCGACGGGATGGTGGCGGCCGCGCTCGGCCTGGACGACCCGCTCGGCGGGCTGGATCGCGAAGGCGACGAGCCCGTCGGCGGTACGCCGGAGGCGCGCACCGAGGCCTACTGGAAGGCGTCCCACTTCCCGCCGAACCGTGCCCTGCGCGCACCCTGGCGGCAACAGAGCCACGACATCGTCCGCACGGCGTCGTTCACGGGCGGTGGCGGTCCGGACGGCTCCGACAACTCCGGGCGCCTGCCGGTCTCGTACGGCGGCTTCGAGCTGCCCCTGCGCGACGCGATGCTGGACCGGGCGTTCGAGTGCTGGATCCACGCGGAGGACATCGCGGAGGCCGTGGACTACCCCTACGAGCCGCCCTCCGGCCGCGATCTGCACGGCATGATCGACCTGGCGGTCCGCATGCTGCCGGTGTCCCTGGCCGAGCGCCGCCGGGCCGGCCTGGCGTCCCCACCCCCGCCCGGCCGCCACCTCGTACCGGCCGGCACCCCCGGCCGCAGCCTCCGCCTGGAGATCGAGGGCTCCGGCGGCGGCGAGTGGCTCATCCCCCTGGACTCCCCCGCGGCCCTCGGCTCCGCCGACCACGAGGTGGCCCACGTCGCCCTGGACGGCGTCGAGTTCTGCCGCCTGGCCGCCGGCCACGTCCCCCCGGAGGAAGCGGCGGCAGGCCAGGCCGGCGACCGCGAGGCAATCAAAGACGTCCTGCTCGCGGCGGCATCCCTGAGCCGGATGTAGGAGCCCGGGAAGAGCGCAGTTCTTCCAGTCCCGCAGCCCTTCAGGGGCGCGAGGAACCGCGCGACTGAAACGGGCGCAGCCCGCTCAGGGGCGCGGGGAACTGCGCGAGCAACCACCCACGACCCGCACCCGCCAACACAGCAGTCGCCCCCGACCCTGAGGCCCCCCCCCCGCCCGGCGGAGCCCCTACGCGAAGACGACCGTCCGCCGCCCGTTCATCAGAATCCGCCGCTCCGCATGCCACTTGACCGCCCGCGCCAACGCCTGGCACTCCACGTCCCGCCCGACCGCGACCAGCCCCTCGGGCGTCACCCCGTGCCCCACCCGCTCGACCTCCTGCTCGATGATCGGCCCCTCGTCGAGGTCGGCGGTCACATAGTGCGCCGTCGCCCCGATCAGCTTCACACCCCGCGCATGCGCCTGGTGGTACGGCTTCGCACCCTTGAAGCTCGGCAGGAAGGAGTGGTGGATGTTGATGATGCGACCGCTCAGCTGCTTGCAGAGGTCATCGGAGAGGACCTGCATGTAGCGGGCCAGAACGACCAGCTCGACCTTCTCCTCGCGCACGATCTCCAGCACCCGCGCCTCGGCCTGCGCCTTGGTGTCCTTGGTCACCGGGATGTGGTGGAAGGGGATGTCGTACGACCCCACCAGCTCGGCGAAGTCGGTGTGGTTGGAGACGACGGCCGCGATCTCCACCGGCAGCGCCCCGATGCTGGCCCGGAAGAGCAGGTCGTTCAGACAGTGCCCGAACCTGCTGACCATCAGGACGATGCGCATCTTCTCGTCGGCCAGGTTGATCTGCCAGTCCATCTGGAAGGAGTCACCGATCGCCGCGAAGCTGGCCCGCAGCTTCTCCACGTTCACCGGCGCCTCCGCCGAGAAGTGGACGCGCATGAAGAACAGTCCCGTGTCGTGGTCGCCGAACTGCTGGCTGTCCTCGATGTTGCCGCCGGTCATGAAGAGGTAGCTCGACACGGCGTGCACGATGCCCGGCTTGTCCGGGCAGGCGAGGGTGAGGACGTACTGGTCGGCGGGCGCCGCGGCTCGGGTGGACTGCGCGTTCATGCCCGACAGGGTCCCATATGGCGTACCCGGGTCGGCAACCGTCCCGAGGACCGGACCACCCGCCCGCCCCTCGCCCGTCCCTCGCGCCCCGCCCGCCCTCCCGGCCCCTACGCCGCCCGCGTCATGATCCGCAGCACCTCAAGGGTGCGCGGCGGCGTGTCCGGGTCCTCCCCATCGCTCGCCGAGAGGCGTACGTGGGCCTCACGAGCGGCGCGGACGGCCTCGGGCCAGGCCTCGTGGTCGACGTAGGCGGAGACGGGCGCGTCCGGGCCGACCTGGTGCATGATCCGCAGCACGCGCAGCACGGCGGTGTCGACGAGGGCGGCCTCCTGGGCGTCACGGAAGATCGTGCCCACGTACTTCTCGGCGGACCAGTTGTCCAGCCAGGTGTCCTCGACCAGGCGGTACACGGCGTCGGTGACGTCCCCGTACCCGTCGACACCGGCCAGCCAGACATTCTGCTGGAACGCGGGGTCGGAGAGCATGTGCAGCGCGGAGCGCACATTGCTGCGCCAGCGCCACCACGGCATGTCGTTCAGTGGCATGTCGCCCATGGTGGATGAGCGACGCCCGCGACGGGAAGGGGTCTCCGGACCTTGGACGGTCATCGATCGTGCGTTCCTCTCTGCAGCCACGCGAAAATACGATCGTAGCTCTTCGTAATTCACCTCCCGGTCACCTCACGTCGACCATCCGTCACACCCGGGTTGGCGGTGTGGCGGAATCGTGCGGAGCCATGACTGGTTCCCGGGCACGACGGACCCCTCCGTTCACCGACCTCCCCCTAGGGCTCGCCAAACGCCTGGTCAGGGCCACCACACTGGCGGCGTGTGCGTCACTCGTCGCCGGGTGCGGGGTCGTCCCCGGTACCACGGGGGGTACCGGGGACGACACCGTCACCGTCATGACCTGGGCCCCGGAGAAGACGTCCGCCACCAACAAGCCCGGTATGCCCGCCATGGCGAAGGCGTACGCCCGCTGGATCAACGCCAACGGTGGCATCAACGGCCGCGAACTCAAGATCCTGACCTGCAACGACCACAACGAGACCGTGACCGCCGCGAAGTGCGCCCGTCGCGCCGCCGACGAGAACGTCGTCGCGGTCGTCGGGTCCTACAGCCAGCACGGCCGTTCCTATCTCGCCCCGCTGGAGTCCGCGGGCATCCCGTACATCGGCGGCTACGGCGTCACCGACGACGAGTTCGCCAGCGCGCTGTCCTATCCGGTCAACGGCGGGCAGGCCTCCCTCATGGCCGGCCTCGGTGAGCAGCTGGCCAAGACGTGCGGCCCGGTCGCCCTCGTACGCCCCGACTCGATCGCCGGCGACCAGCTGCCGCTGCTGCTGGACTCGGGACTGCGGTCCGGGGGCCATCGGGGATCCGAGGACCAGCTGGCGGCCGAGGACGCGACCGAGTACGGCGGGCACGCCCGGGAGGCCCTGCGGCGGGCCGCCTCCGATCCGGCCACGGAGGGCTGTGTGGTCCCGGCGCTCGGCGACCGCACCTTCACCTTCATGGACTCCTTCCGCCGGGACCGCGGGGACTACCCGTCCGTCCGCACCGGAACCGTCCTCGGCAGCGTCGACCAGACGGTGATCGACACGACCGGCGGCAGGTCGGGGCCGTACGAGGGGGCGTACGTCACCGGCTGGTACCCGGTGGAGACCGACAAACGGTGGGACCGGATGAAGCAGGTGATCCGGGAGCACGCGTTCGACGACAACCGGATCGACCCGGCGGACCCGGGTGTGCAGACCACGTGGATCGCGTACACCGTCCTGCGGGCCGCCCTGCAGAAGATCGGCGACAGCGAGGTGACCGCCCAGGCGATCCGCCGCGTCCTCGACGGCGGCCTGACGGTCACCACGGGCGGCCTCACCCCACCTCTGAGGTGGCGCTTCGAAGACCTCATCGCCTCCGCGGGCTTCCCCCGCCTCATCAACCCGGAAGTCACCTTCCAGGTGGTCCGCAAGGGCCGGCTGGTCGCCGCACGCCGGGACTTCGTGAACGTGGAGAAGACACTGGTGGAGGCGGAGAGCTGAGCGGACCGGGCGGCGCCGGGACGGAGCGCCGGCCGAAGGGCTCCGGCCGGCACGCTCCGTCTCCGTCTCCGGGTCCGACTGCGGCTCCGACTGCGGCCGCAGCGCCGTGGCCGCGCCGCTTCGCTAGAGCTGGACCGCCTGGCGCGTGGTCAGGCCGTAGGTCGTGGCGATGGTGTTCCAGAGCTTGGCGGCCTTGGCCTTCTCCGCGCTGGCGGTACCGCTGGCCGCGTCGCCGGCCCGGGTCTGGCCGGTGGGGCGCGCCTGGCCCTTCTTGCAGCCCTTCCTGCCGGCGCTCTGGTCGGCCCACGCGGCGTAGTGGTTGTCGGCGGAGGCGGAGGCCTGCCACGCCTTGGTGAGCGAGGTGGTCAGGGCCTCGTGGTCGGGCAGCTTGTCGACGGACAGTCCGCCGAGCCGGGTCACCAGCTCGTTGCGCTGCTTCGCCGCGTCCCGCAGATCGGTGGCGGCCTGCCCCAGGTTCGTGCAGGTCCTGATGTTCCCGACCGCCTTGATCACGCTGTTCCGGCTGTTGCCGCTGTCCGCCAGCAGCTTGTCCAGCGCGACCGCCTGCTCCTTCGCCGGATCGGCCGCCGCTGACTCCGACTCCTCGGGCGCCCCGGTCGCCGCCACGGGCTTGTTGTCGCTCGGCGAGTCCTTGTCCCCCGACCCGGCCATCAGCGCACCCGCCCCGATGCCGAGCACGGCGATCCCCACCCCGACGAGCGCGATGAGCGGCACCCGGGACTTCGTACGGCCGCCCCCGCCGCCCCCGCCGTCCCGTCTCGCGCCGGCCCGCCCGGCGTGACCACCGTGACCGCCGTGACCGCCATGACCGGAGGGCCCGCCCGGGCCCCGCGGCGGCTGCGGGGCAGCCGTGTGGTCGATCTTCGGCATCTGCTGCGTGGCCCCGGCGGCACCCTCCGCCGCCGCGTCGCTGCGGAAGAGGCTGTCGAACACGTCCGGCTGCTGCTGGGGCGGGCTCGGCCGCCGCGGCCCCGGCGCACCGTACGGCCGCGGCTGGGCCGGCGCCTGCGCGGCCACCGGGGGTATGAACTGCGTCGGCTGGGCGTCCGGGTTCCCGGCGGGCGCCGTGTGCGGGGGCTGTCCGGGGTGGCCGACGGGCGGCAGGGGCCCGGCGCCGTGGTCCGGCACCCGCCCGAGGTACGCCGTCGCGTCGGCCGACGCCTCCGGCGGCAGCGCGCCCGGCCCGACCGGCGGCAGGAACTGCGTGGGGGCCTCCGCGGCGGGCTCCTGCGCGGCCACCGGCGGTATGTACTGCGTCGCGCCTTCGTCCATGGGCATGGGCCCGGTCGCCGGTACGTAGGGGATGTACTGGGTGGCCCCCTCGTCCACGGGTGCCTGCGGCGGGGCCGCCTCACCCGCGGCCGGCGGCAGCGGCGAACCCGAGCCCGTCCCGCCGTATCCCCCGAGGCCGTACTCCGGCCCCGGGGAGCCCTCGGGCGGCAGCGGCGTCCCGCCCTGGCTGCCGTACGCGGCCTGGGCCCCGTACGGGTCGTAGGGGCCGTGCGCGCCCTGACCGCCCCACTCCGGAGCGGGCGGCGCGGACGGCGCGCTGTTCCAGTGGCCGGCGGGCGCCGCGGCCTCCTCGGAACCCCACTGCCGCTGCTGGTCCCACGGCTGGGCCGGGGCAGGCGGCAGCGGCGCCGGTGGCAGATCGCTCGGATGGAGCGGCGCCCCACCGTCCGAGGGCAGCACGATGCCTTCGCGCGCGGTCCGCGCCGAGGGCTCCTCGCCCTGTCCACTCTGCGTCACCGAGACTCCTACGAATGGGGGACTTGCGGAATCGTCGACTCACGCTACCGGTTCCGGATGACGGCCCACGCACCACCCGCGCCCCGACGAGGGGGCGAAGCCACCCTCAGGGGCGCGGTAACCACGTGAGCCACCCCAGTACCCCACCCACGGCGCTCTACGCCGCCTGCAAGTCCATGCGTGCCCCGAACTCCCTGACCACCGCCTCCTCCCGGAACGGCTCCAACCGCTGCTGGAGGTCGTCCAGATACTCGGCCCCGCGGTTCGACCGCAGCGATCCCAGCAGCTCCACGGCCTTCATGCCCGTGTGACAGGCCTGTTCGACCTCGCGCTGCTGCACCTGCGCCGTGGCGAGCAGGACGTATCCGATGGCCCGCCGGCGGGCCCGTGACTCCGGATGCCTGGCCAGGGACTCCTCGGCCCGCCGGGCCGCCGCCTCCGCCTGCCCCAGGTCCCGGTGGCAGTGCGCCAACTCGTCGGCGAGATAGGCCTCGTCGAAGTGCCTGATCCAGACCGGGTCGTCCCCGGCCGAGGGATCCGCGCCCTCCAGCGCCTCCACGGCACGCCCCGCCGCCGCCTGCGCGGCGCGCGCGTCGCCCATCAGCGCGTGCCCGCGCGCCTCCGCCGCGTGGAACATCGACTCCGCGCGCGGCGTGGCCCGCCCGCGCGCCCCCTCCTGCGCCGCGCGCGCCAACTGCGCGATCTCCCGCGGGTTCCCGAGCTGCGCCGCGAGGTGGCTCATGGACGCGGCGAGGACGTAACCGCCGTAGGCGCGGTCGCCCGCGGCCTGGGCGAGGCGGAGCGCCTGGATGTAGTACCGCTGGGCGAGGCCCGGCTGCCCGGTGTCGACGGCCATGTACCCGGCGAGTTCGGTCAGTCGGGCGACCGAGGCGAACAACTCCCGCCCCACCGCCTCCCGGTAGGAGCCGGCCAGCAGCCCCGAGACGACGCTGTTCAGGTAGTGCACGACGACCGGCCGCACATGCCCGCTGCCGTACTGGTGGTCGAGGTCGACGAGCGCCTGGGTCATCGCGCGCACGGCGTCCACGTCGGCCGACCCCACGCGGGGTCCCGCCGTGCGGGCGACCTGGGAGTCCGGCGACGAGATCAGCCAGTCCCGGCTGGGCTCGACGAGGGCGGAGGCGGCGACGGACGAGCCGGAGAGGAAGTCCCGCCGCCCCACGTCGCTGCGCCACAGCTCGCAGACCTGCTCGATCGCCCCCAGCACCGTCGGCGAGAACTGCAGACCGACGCCGGACGCGAGGTTCTTGCCGTTGGCCATGCCGATCTCGTCGATCGTGACCGTGCGGGCCAGTTTGCGGCCGAGGGCCTCGGCGATGATCGCGGGCGCCCGGCCCCTCGGCTGCTGTCCCCGCAACCAGCGGGCCACGGACGTCTTGTCGTAGCGGAGATCGAGGCCGTGCTCCGCGCCGCACATGTTGACCCGCCGGGCCAGGCCGGCGTTGGAACAGCCCGCTTCCTGGATGAGCGCCTGCAGTCGTTCGTTCGGCTGCCTGGCGACGAGCGGCCTTGCGGCCATGGCGTACCCCCTGTGGCTGTGGTGCCTTGCCCACGCACCGAGTTGACGTGTCCTCAGCGGCCGACTCCTCTCGCATACGTGTACCCACATATCGAAAGGTTCCGGCCTCGAAGATCAATGCCCCGCCGACATACCGAAGATGCGAGACATACCAGGATTGCCGGGGTAAACACGGATGCTGTACCCCACACGTGGCTACCCGGCTCACTCCGTGATCCCGCCCGCGCGCCCCCGGCCGTGCGCCCATGCGCCCCGGCCCGATCGGCGATGCTCTCCCCCGCGCATGTGATTTCCGTAACCCCCGATGACCGCTAGAGTTGTGTTCATCGTGGAAGAGACCATCGCGGGCCCTGAAGCTGCCCAAATCCCGAAGCAGCGCGGCGAATCGCTGCTGGACACCGCCGTTCGCTACACCGAAGATCGCCACTGGGACGTGTTCCCCGGTACATGGCTGGAAGCCGTCGACGGGGTGCAGCAGTGCTCCTGCGGCAGCGCGGTGTGCGCCGCCCCCGGCGCGCACCCGGCGCGCGAGGACTGGGCGACCCAGGCGACAGGCAGTGCGACCGCCGCACGCCGTCTGTGGTCGGAGCAGCCCACCGCGTCGATCCTTCTGCCGACCGGCCATACGTTCGACACGATCGACGTTCCCGAGACCGCCGGCCTGCTGGCGCTGGCCCGCATGGAACGCATGGAGCTGACCCTCGGCCCGGTGACCTGGACGCCGGACCGCCGGATGCACTTCTTCGTGCTGCCGGGTGCCTCCGTCAAGGTCCCCGATCTCGTACGGAAGTTGGGCTGGTCGCCGCTGGCCCTCGACCTCAGGGCGCTGGGCGAGGGCGAGTACGTGGCGGCCCCGCCGACGCGGTACGGGTCGCGGGGGGCCGTGCAGTGGGCCCGGCGCCCCACCCCGGCCAACCGCTGGCTGCCGGACGCCGAGGAACTGATCTCACCGCTCGCCTACGCGTGCGGGCGGGACGGGCGTCGCTGACTCCCGCCGCCCTCGCGGGACCGTTTCCCCAGGGTGTCGTCATGACTGAGGAATCGTCGATCCGGCGCTGAGGAACATCGGGGACGACTGCCCGGTGTGGGAGCGGGCGGCGGCGCCGCGCGAGCGGTACCCGGACGCGGCGGTGATCGGGGCGGCCACGGTCGAGCCCCACCCGATGTACGCAAGGCCGTCCGGCATGACGGGCGAGGGAGGGTCCCGGAGCGATCCGGGGCCCTCCCGCCGTGGGGGAATCAGTCCGAGAAGGTGTCCAGGAACGGCTCTATGGCCGCGCGCCACGCGTCCGGCTGGTCGTAGTGGACGAGGTGGCCCGCGTCGGCGACCTCGGCGTACTGGCCGTGGGGCAGCACGCGGACCATCTCCTGGGACTCCGCGCGGCCCAGCTCGCCGTCGAGGCCGCGGACGACGAGGGCGGGGCAGCGGACCTGGGTCAGCTCCTCCCAGTGCGCGTCGTACACCCACGTCTCGCGGGTCTTCAGCATCTGCTCGGGGTCGAAGACGGGCCGCCAGCCGTCGGAGCCCTCGTGCATGACCTCGGCGTAGAACTCGCCGCGGGACGGGCTGGGGCGCTCCACCCAGGGGTCGTCCTCGCCGAACCACTTGCGGACGTCGGCGAGGGTGGCGAAGGGCAGCGGCCAGGCCTTGAACCAGTTCTCCCACTCGCGCTGCGAGGCGGCGCCCAGCGCCGAGGCCCGCATGTCGCAGATGATCAGGCCGCGCACCAGGTCCGGGCGGCGGGCGGCCAGCTGCCAGGCGGTCAGGGCACCCATGGCGTGGCCGATGAGGACGACCGGGCCGAGGCCCAGCTGTTCGACGGCTGCCTCGGCGTCCTCGACGTAGGCCTCCCGGGTGTACGCGGCCTGCTCGGACTTCGCGCTCTGGCCGTGACCGCGCTGGTCGAGTGCGACGGCGCGGTGCCGTTCGGAGAGCCAGCGGGCGGTGGGGGCCCAGTGGGAGGCGCGGCCCATGAGGCCGTGCAGTAACAGCACCCCCGGCCGGGGCTCGTGTTCACCGGACTTGGGCGGTTCGTCGAACTCCCAGGCGGCGAGACTCACGCCGTCCGCCCCCGTCACGTCGATGCGCCGCACCATTGGCACCCCCCAGACTCCCGCCCGGACCACTCGCTCCCGCCTCGTGTACCCACTTCGAGCCGGTTGGTCCACTCGTCCCAACTGCTGTCGTACCGCTGTCCCGCTGCTGCTCCTACCGCTTCCCCGTCGCATCCGCCGTCGCTCCAGCCGCCGTCACCCCGTGCGCGCCGCTCGGACGACCCGCCCGTGTGTTACAGCGTGCATATCGGTTGACACGTTACGTGTGGGGTGCGCGAGTCGGTCAGGCCACGTGTCACGCATCGCCACGCCGTCCACGCTATCGAATGCACATTCGAAGATGCCGTCCTGGGCGACAACACCCCTCGTTCGAGTGACCTCCCTCAAGGATTGCCCGCCGCCGCCGAGGGGAGATCTTCAACGGGAGGCGGACCGCTCGGGGAAAACGGTCCGAGGGGGCTGACCCTGGGAGCTCGGGGCTCCGGGTCAGCACAGGGGAGGACAGGCCCCGGCGCCACACGGCGCCGGGGCCCTCCTCACGTCCACGGCACATCACGCCCCGCCCCCTCCCCTACCACCGGAGATCCGCCGTCTCGGGCGGCCAAGAGCCCCTCAGGTCATATGCCTCACGCGCAAGCCTCGCATGCGAACGGTTCGCGCGCTGCGATTCGGCGCACTGAATCTGCGACGGGGCAAGATCCCGGACACGAACCCCGGCCCCCCACAACTTCCCCTTCCGCACCGGGAGTTGGCGACCGGAGTCAGCGGCCGATACGGGCATCCGCCGACACTCACCGAACGGCGGCCGCCACGAGCCGACACGAGCCGACAGGTACCGCCGTCGACGGCCGGACCGGGCGGCGCGGGGTGTGGCACCCGTCGGGGAGCGAGGCGGGCGGCGCGACCTGGCTCGCGGGCGCGGCAGGGCAGGCGGTGTCACCGACGCGGACACACCGACGGCCGGACCGGGCGGCGGAGCGGCGGCACCGGTGCGCCGTCCGCCGGCGACGGGGTGGGCGAACCGGTGCGGCCCATGGGAGGGCGAGCGGGGTTCCCCGGCGCCCGAGTCCGTCGGCGGCGCGGTAGGTGGGTGGCGGCGCCGGCACTGCGGCCGGGCCGGGCCGGTACCGGGCGTCGGGGTCGGGGTCGGGGAGGTGCGGGGGTCAGGGTCGGGGAGGTGCGGGGTCGGGGTCGCCGGGTGGGACGTTCAGCGTTTGGCGACGAACACGTGGGAGGCGACGTCCGCCTCCAGCTCCGCCGCCTCGCCGCCGCTGCCCACGAGGACGCCGCCGGCCGCCTCCGTCACGCTCACCACGGAACCGGGCTGCACGCCCGCGCGGCGCAGCGTGTACATCAGCTGGGCGTCCGTCTGGATGGGCTCGCCGATCCGGCGTACGACCACGGTCTTGCCCTCCGTGCCCGGGTCGAGGTCGGCGAGCGACACCATGCCCTCGTCCAGGAAGGGGTCCGCACCGTCCTTCTCGCCCAGCTCCTCCAGGCCCGGGATCGGGTTGCCGTACGGCGACTCGGTGGGGTGGCGCAGCAGTTCCAGGACGCGGCGCTCGACCGCCTCGCTCATCACGTGCTCCCAGCGACACGCCTCCGCGTGCACCTGCTCCCACTCCAGGCCGATCACGTCGACGAGCAGACACTCCGCGAGGCGGTGCTTGCGCATCACGCGCGTGGCCAGCCGGCGGCCCTCCTCGGTCAGCTCCAGGTGGCGGTCCGCGGCGACGGCCACCAGGCCGTCGCGCTCCATGCGCGCGACCGTCTGGCTCACCGTGGGGCCGCTCTGGTCGAGCCGCTCCGCGATCCGGGCGCGCATGGGGACCACACCTTCCTCCTCCAGCTCGAGGATGGTGCGGAGATACATCTCCGTCGTATCGATCAGTCCGGACATACGTGCCCCTCGATGAGATCCAGCCGGAGGCTTCGACGGCCGTACCGGCGTGCTGCGGCTTGCTGCGCTGGCCCTGGACCCAATTCTTGCGCATCCGACCGACAACCGGGTGGTGCCGGGGGAACGACGGCGGTATGACTCGCGTCGGGTGGCCGATTTGTGACCCCGCGCCCCTTTCCGGACGGTCGCCGGGGACCCTGGCTCACCCGCCGCCGTATTGACACCCCACTGGTCCAGACCTTTAACGTGATCCGCGACACTCGGGACTCGCAGAAGGTGAAGGGGTCGACGCATGGGGCTGGACGGCGGCACGGCGGGTGGGCGGTTCCTCGACGCGGCGATCGGGCTGCTGGAGCGGGTGCGGGACGAGGAGGGGGAGCAGGTCGTCGCGGCCGGCGAGATGATCGCGGACACCGTGGTCGAGGGTGGCCGCCTCTTCGCGTTCGGGGCCGGACACTCCTCTCTCGCCGCCCAGGACCTCGTCTACCGGGCCGGCGGCCTCGCCCTGATGAACCTGCTGGCCGTCCCCGGCACGCTCGGCGTCGACGTCCTGCCCGCCACGCTCGGGTCGGCGCTGGAGCGGGTCGACGGACTGGCCACCGCCGTCCTCGACCACAGCCCGCTGCGCGCCGGTGACCTGCTCGTCGTGATCTCGCTGTCGGGCCGCAACGCCCTGCCCGTGGAGATGGCCGCGCACGCCAGGGAACGCGGGGTGAAGGTCATCGGCCTCACCTCCGTCGCCTACGCCACGGCGACGACTTCACGCCACTCCTCCGGCACCTTCCTCAAGGACCACTGCGACCTCGTCCTCGACTCCAAGATCGCGGTCGGCGACGCCGAACTCACCCTCGACACCATCCCCGCCCCCTTCGCCCCGGCCTCCACCGTCGTCACCTCCGCGATCCTCCAGTCGGTCATGGCCACCGCCGCCGCCTCCCTCGCGGACCGGGGCGTCGAACCGCCTCTGCTCCGCTCCGGGAACGTCGACGGCGGCCTCGACTGGAACGACCGCATCATGCGGGAGTACGGCGATCGCATCTTCTACCTGCGCTGACTGAGCACCCGGGTTCGTGGGAACGTTGAGAAGGGTGAGGAGGAAATCCGGCGTACAACGATTTCGTCCACATCTTGCGTGAACCGGATGTGGGCTGGGTCACGTTCGAGTTGAATGATGGCCAGTGAGCGAACCGACGCGCCGTACATGCCGTACACGCGGACGCAACGCAGCCTGCACAGGGGGTTCAGGTGAGTGCTTCCCGGCGTCGTGGGACCACCGACGCGCTCGGACCCGACGAGCCCGAGCGGACCGGTCCCACGGACGAGAACACGAAGGACGCCAACGACACCAAGGACACCGACGACATCGAGGGCACGGTGAACACCGAGGAAACCGAAGGCACCGGGGGATTCACCGACTCCGGTGGCTCGGATCTCCTCGCCGCCCTGCTGGACGGCATGGACGCCGCCCTCTGCGCCTTCGACGCCGACGGCGTCGTCACCCACTGGAACCGCGAGGCCGAACGCATCCTCGGCTGGAGCGCCCAGGAGGCGGTGGGCCGCCGCGGGTTCGCCGGATGGGCCGTACGGACCGCCGACGCCGAGGAGGTCGAGGGGCGGCTGCTGGCCGCCATGCACGCCTCCGGCCGGCAGGTCCACGAATTCGCCCTGGTCACCAAGGACGGCGGACGCGTCCTCGTACGCACCCAGTCCGCCGCCGTACGCGGGACCGACGGCAAGCCCGCCGGCCTGTACTGCGCCTTCAGCGAGGTCCACGCCCAGATCGACCTGGAGCGGTCCATCGCCCTCAGCGAGGCCCTCTTCGAGGACGCCTCCTGGGGCGTCGTCCTCGTCGACGCCGACCTGCGCCCCGCCGTCGTCAACGCCCACGCGGCCCGCTCCCTCGGCATCGGCCGCACGGCCGTCCTCGGGCGCCCCCTCGGCGAACTGCTCGCCCAGGGCGTCGAGGAGCTGGAGAGCGCCCTCACCCACGTCCTCGCCGAGGGCGCCCCGCCCGCGCCCGCCGAGATCTGGGTGGGCGTGCGCACCCCCGACGGCGAGAAGCGCCGGTGCTGGCTCAGCGGCTTCCTGCGCCTCGCCTCGCCGCTGGCCGAGGAACCCGTTCCGCTGGGTGTCGGCTGGCTCTTCCAGGACGTCACCGAGTCCAAGCAGACCGAGCAGGAGGCCGCGCAGCTCCGCTTCCGCGTCAACCAGCTCCACCGGGCCGCCCGCGCCGCCGCCGAGTGCGAGGACCCCGGCGAGGCCGCCACCGTCCACCTCGACTTCGCCCTCGCCGGCTTCGCCGACCACGCCCTCATCGACCGTGTCTCCGGCGGCTCCCTCACCGACGGCGAAGGCCCCGCCCGCCTCGTCCGCGCCGCCGCCACGCCCACCGGCCGGCCGGGCCCCAGCCACCTCGCCGGCCACGCCGGCATCCCGGTCCGCTACGGCCCGGGACACCCCGCCCTCCAGTGCGTCGACCGGGCCGGTTCGGTGCGCGCCAGCGCCGGTACGGCCACCCCGGAAGCGGCCCGCGAATGGGCCACCGGGCGGCAGTGGCCCCCGGAGACCGTGCACGCCCTCTGCGCCGTCCTGCGCAGCCGCGGCCGCACCCTCGGTGTGGTCACCTTCCTGCGCACCGCCGGCCGCACCCCCTTCGAACGCGGCGACGCGGTCTACGCCGAGGACGTCGCCGTCCACATCGCCGCGGCCCTGGACCTGGAGGCCCTGGAGCGGTCCTCGGAGTAGCGCGGTGGGCGGCGCGGCAGGGCGGGAAAGGGCTCGCGTCCGTTCGGCGGACCGGCGGAGAATCACGCCATGTCTGTCATCCACCGCACCTGGCTCAAGCCCACCAAGCTCGAACTCCTGACCTCCTGGCTGCCCACCCGCCCCTGGTACGCGGGCGGCCCGGACGCCCCGGTGCTCGCCAAGGCCGGCGGCTTCCGTCTGGACGACCCGGAGGGCGAGGTCGGCATCGAGTTCATGGTCGCCGCCGACACCTCCGGCCCCGCCCCGGTGCACTACCTGGTCCCCCTCACCTACCGGAGCGCCCCGCTCCCGGGCGCCGACCACGCCCTCGTCGGCACCCTGGAACACGGCGTCCTCGGCAAGCGCTGGGCCTACGACGGCTGCCACGATGCCGTGCTGCTCACCCAGCTCCTGGCCCTGTTCGAGGGCCGCGCCGAACCCCAGGCCCAGAGCGTCTCGGACACCCCGGACCACGAGATCACCCACTCCTACGCGGGTGACGGCCCCCTCTCCACGACCGACGCGCGCGCCACGGACACCCCCGAGGCCACCGAAGTGCCGCTCGCTCCCCTCCCCACCGTCCTGCACCTGAACCGCGTCCTGCGGCCCGGCTCCCTCGACCTGCCGGCCGCCGCGAAGGGCCAGGTCACCGGCCACTGGACCCTGCCGGACGAGACCCGGGCGCGCGGGGTCTTCGCCGTGCTGCGGTGATCGCTCGGCGATCCACCCGGAAAATCACTTGAGCACCGTCGCCACGGTTCCTAATGTGGTGCCCACGCCGAAAGGAGGTGATCGGGTACATGTATGAAACCCGGACGCGCGAGGTGGCTGCGGGCTAGCGCCCGTCACCATTCTCAGTGCGGTGTCGGACCCGCGTGTGCTCTGTACACGCAGCCGGCCCAATCTCAAGCAGTCACCCGACCCGCAGACTCGCCGGTACGTCCGGCCGGCTTCTTCGCCCTTGGGCGGAGGGACCCAGAGTCTGCGGGTCGTCTGCGTTTCGTAGGGCGCAGTATGCTTTCACCATGCTTCCGATACTCGTTCGACGCCGACACGTGGATTACGTGCGCGTCACGAGCACGGGCTGTCGGCCTTCCGTCTGACCTCGCCGCCCGCCCCAGCCCTTCCTCCTCCTCGGACGCATCCCATGACGAACACAGCGACGGTCTCGTCGTACCTCCAGTTGCCCATCATCGATCTCTCCGCCGCCGACCGCGGGCCCGAGGCGCGGGCGCTGTTGCACGCGCAGTTGCACAGCGCCGCGCACGACGTGGGGTTCTTCCAGCTCGTCGGGCACGGAGTGGGTGAGGACGAGATCGCGCGGCTCACCGGCGCCGTGCGGGAGTTCTTCGCCCTGCCCGAGGCCGAGCGGCTGGCCCTCGACAACGTCAACTCGCCGCACTTCCGGGGGTACACGCGGACCGGGGACGAGCGGACGGGCGGGAGCCGGGACTGGCGGGACCAGCTGGACATCGGGGCCGAGCGGCCCGCGCGCGTCCCGGGGGACGGTGAGCCCGCCTACTGGTGGCTGCAGGGGCCCAACCAGTGGCCCGGCTCCCTGCCGGGGCTGCGGGACGCCGCCCTCGCGTGGATCGACCGGCTCAGTGGCGTGGCCCAGCGGTTGCTGCGTGAGCTGCTGGTCTCCATCGGGGCTCCCGCCGATTTCTACGACCCGGTCTTCGGGGAGCGGGCGCATCCGCATCTGAAGCTCGTGCGCTACCCCGGCAGCGCGGGGGACGGCGCCGATCAGGGGGTGGGGGCCCACAAGGACTACGGGTTCCTGACGCTGCTGCTGCAGGACCAGGTCGGTGGGCTGCAGGTGGAGCGCGCGGACGGGCTGTTCCATGACGTGCCGCCGATCCCGGGGGCGTTCGTCGTGAATCTCGGGGAGCTGCTGGAGGTGGCGACCAACGGGTATCTGCTCGCCACCCACCACCGGGTCGTCAGTCCGGCGGGGGCGACCGAGCGGTTCTCGGTGCCGTTCTTCTACAACCCCCGGCTCGACGCGCGGGTCGAGCCGCTCGTCTTCCCGTACGCGTCCGTCGCGCCCGGGGTGACCGACGATCCGGGGAACCCGCTGTTCGCCGAGTACGGGTTCAACGAGCTGAAGGGGAAGCTGCGGGCGCATCCGCTGGTCGCGGAGCGGCATCACGCGGGGCTGCTCAGCCCCGCGTGACCTGAGCCGGATCCGCTAGCCGGCGATGTCGTCGTACCCGGCGATCTCCCGCGGGCCGCGCGCGGCCGGGCCCACGTAGCGGGCGGAGGGGCGGACGAGGCGGCCGGTGCGCTTCTGTTCGAGGATGTGGGCGGACCAGCCCGCCGTGCGGGCGCAGGTGAACATCGACGTGAACATGTGGGCCGGGACCTCGGCGAAGTCGAGGACGATCGCGGCCCAGAACTCGACGTTCGTGGCGAGGACGCGGTCGGGGCGGCGGGCGTGGAGTTCGGCCAGGGCCGCCTTCTCCAGGGCCTCGGCGACCTCGAAGCGGGGGGCGCCGAGGTCGCGGGCGGTGCGGCGCAGGACGCGGGCGCGGGGGTCCTCGGCTCGGTAGACGCGGTGGCCGAAGCCCATGAGGCGTTCGCCCTTGTCGAGGGCCTGCTTGACGTAGGCGTCGGCGTCGCCCGTGCGTTCGATCTCCTCGATCATGCCGAGGACGCGGGAGGGAGCGCCTCCGTGGAGGGGGCCGGACATGGCGCCCACGGCGCCGGAGAGGGCCGCCGCCACGTCCGCGCCGGTCGAGGCGATGACGCGCGCGGTGAAGGTGGAGGCGTTCATGCCGTGCTCGGCCGCCGAGGTCCAGTAGGCGTCGACCGCCGCGACGTGCTTGGGGTCGGGTTCGCCGCGCCAGCGGATCATGAAGCGTTCGACGACGGACTGGGCCTTGTCGATCTCGCGCTGCGGGACCATGGGGTGGCCCTGGCCGCGCGCGGACTGGGCGACGTAGGACAGGGCCATGACGGCGGCGCGGGCGAGGTCGGCGCGGGCCTGCTGCTCGTCGATGTCCAGGAGGGGCTTGAGGCCCCAGACCGGGGCGAGCATGGCCAGCGCGGACTGGACGTCGACGCGGATGTCGCCCGAGTGGACGGGGATGGGGAACGGCTCGGCGGGCGGCAGGCCGGGGCGGAAGGCGCCGTCGACGAGCAGGCCCCAGACGTTGCCGAAGGAGACGTGGCCGACCAGGTCCTCGATGTCGACGCCGCGGTACCGGAGCGCGCCGCCCTCCTTGTCCGGTTCGGCGATCTCCGTCTCGAACGCGACGACTCCTTCGAGCCCGGGTACGAAGTCGGACATCAGGCGGCTCCTCTTGATGCGGGCGACAGGGGTTCCAAAACCATACGCCTGAGTGCCAGGTTTGGGGAGAGTTCGCGGCACTCAGTGCCACTTCTCCACCGGAGGCCGTTGATACGGCAGGATGACCGTGTGAACGATCACGACCCCGCCGTCATGCGCAAGCAGTACCGCGCCGACGGCCTCGACGAGAGCGAGCTGGCCGACGACCCGATGGAGCAGTTCGCGCGGTGGTTCGGGCAGGCCGCGCGGGAGGGCGCGGTGTTCGAGCCGAACGCCATGGTCGTGTCGACGGCGGACGCCGAGGGGCGGCCGAGTTCCCGTACGGTGCTGATGAAGGCGTACGACGCGCGGGGCTTCGTCTTCTACACGAACTACGGCTCCCGCAAGGCCCGTGACCTGGCGGACAACCCGCACGTCTCGCTGCTGTTCCCCTGGCACGGGATCGCCCGGCAGGTGATCGTGACGGGGACGGCACGGCGGACCGGGCGGGACGAGACGGCGGCGTACTTCCGGACGCGACCGCATGGTTCACAGCTGGGGGCGTGGGCCAGCGCGCAGTCCTCGGTGATCTCCTCACGGGTCGAACTGGACGCCGCGTACGAGGAGTTGCACGCCCGCTATCCGGAGGGTGAGCAGGTGCCGGTGCCACCGGACTGGGGCGGTTTCCGGGTGACGCCGCAGGCGGTGGAGTTCTGGCAGGGGCGGGGGAACCGGCTGCACGACCGGCTGCGGTACACGGCGGAGCCGGACGGGTCGTGGCGGGTGGAGCGGCTCAGCCCGTAGGGATTCGGGTCCCGTGACCGTCGGTCCGGTACGTCGTCGGGTCCGTACCTCGTCGGGCCCGTACCTCGTCGGTTGCGTACGTCAGCCCAGGGCCTCGTCCAGCAGGGCCGCCCATTGGTTCACCACGCTGTCGCGGCGGCCGGTGTCGTCGGTGAGGAGGTTGGCGAGGCCGAGGCCGCGGGCCATGTCGAGCAGGCCCTGGACGGTCTCGCGGACGCCGGGGACGGTCTCGTCGGCGCGCAGGAGTTCGACGGCGATGCGGTGGGTCTCGCGGCCGACGCGGGCTTCGAGTTCGGTGACGCGCAGGCGCAGCTGCTCCTCGTTGGAGGCGGCGACCCAGAGGTGGAGGGCGGCGCGGAAGAGGGGGCCGGTGAAGAGGTCGACGACGGCGGCGACGACGGCCCGACGGTCGGCGGGGCCCTCGGGGAAGAGGGCGCGCAGAGCGAGGGAGCGCTCCTCGGCGACGTACTCGACGGCGGCGGTGAAGAGGTCCTCGCGAGTGCGGAAGTGGTGCTGGGCGGCGCCTCGGGAGACGCCGGCGCGCTCGGCGACGACGGAGACGGTGGAGCCGGCCCAGCCGTGTTCGGCGAGGCAGGACACGGCGGCTTCCAGGAGCCGCTTGCGGGTGACCCGGCTGCGGTCCTGCTTGGGGCCCCGGTCCGCCACCGTGCCGGGTTCGGCGCCGATGTCCGTCCCGGTGTCGGTCCCGGAGCCGATGCCGGTCTCGGTTCCGGTCTCGGTTCCGGTCTCGTCCGATGTGCCCACCGCGCTCACAGCACCCATCCCGGTTCCCTTCTTTCGAGGAAGGCCGTCATGCCCTCGCGGGCGTCGGCGGAGGCGAACAGCCGGGACGAGAGCCGGGTCAGTTCGCCCGCGTCCCGGTCGAAGTTCTCCAGCACCTTAGTCGTGAGCAGCTGTTTCGCCTCCGCCAGGGCCCTCGGTGAGGCCCGGCGCAGCCCGTCGAGGACGGGTTCGAGTACGGCGTCGACCTCGGCGCCGGCGTCGGTGATCAGCCCGATGCGGGCGGCTTCGGCGGGGCCGAACCGTTCGCCGGTGAGGTAGTAGCGCGCGAGGGCGCGCGGATCGGTACGGGGGCGCAGGGTGAGGGAGATGACGGCGGGCGCGACACCGATGCGGACCTCGGTGAGGGCGAAGGTGGCCTCGGGTCCGGCGGCGGCGATGTCGCAGGCCCCGAGCAGGCCGAGGCCGCCAGCGCGGACGTGCCCGGTGACGCGCGCGACGACGGGCTTCGGCAGCTCCAGGAGCTGCCGGAAGAGGTCGACCAGGGCCTGCGGGTCGGGCGGGTCGCGCAGGTCGGCGCCGGCGCAGAAGGTGTTGCCGGTGTGGGTGAGGACGACGGCCCGTACGGCGTCGTCCTTGCCGCACCGGTCGAGGGCGTCGCGGAGTGCGGCGACGAGGGCCGCCGAGAGGGCGTTGCGGTTGGCCGGGGAGTCGAGGGTGAGGGTGGTGATGCCCCGGTGGTGTGCGGTGCCTACGAGGGGTTCGGTGTCCGTCACAGGCGCTCCCTGAGTTCGCGGCGGAGGATCTTCCCGGAGGCCGCGCGGGGCACGGCGTCGATGAAGGTGACGTGGCGGACGCGCTTGTAGGGGGCGACGCGTTCGGCGACGTACATCATGATCTCGCCCTCGGAGAGTTCACCGCCGGTGGGGCGGCGGACGACGAAGGCGTGCGGGACCTCGTTGCCGTCGTCGTTGTAGTGGCCGATGACGGCCGCGTCGGTGATGCCGGGGTGGGTGACGAGGAGGGCTTCGAGTTCGGCGGGGGCGACCTGGAACCCCTTGTACTTGATCAGTTCCTTGACGCGGTCGACGACGTACAGCCAGCCGTCGGCGTCGGTGTGGCCGATGTCGCCGGTGGAGAGCCAGCCGTCGGCGTCGATCATGTCGGCGGTGGCCTGGGGGCGGCCCAGGTAGCCCTTCATGACCTGGGGGCCCCGGATGACGATCTCGCCCGGTTCGCCGGGGCCGAGGTCCGTGCCGGGGTCGTCGAGGGAGACGATCCGCATCTCGGTGCCGGCGATGAGCCTGCCCACGGTGCCGGGGGGCGCGGAGGCGGCCCGGTCGAGGGGCACGATGTGGGAGCAGGGGGACAGTTCGGTCATGCCGTAGCCCTGGACGACGGGTGGCAGGCCGAGGCGGGCGGAGCAGGCGGCGGCGAGCCTCGCGTCGAGGGGTGCGGCGGCGGAGAGGATGTGCCGGACCGTGGAGAGGTCGTGTCGCTCGGCCGCCGGATGCTTGGCGAGGGCGAGGACGATCGGCGGGGCCACGTAGAGGTGGGTGATGCGGTGCCGGACGATCGCCGCGAGGTAGCTCTCCAGGTCGAAGCGGGGCAGGACGACGACCGTGGCGCCGAGTCGCAGCGGGGCGTTCATCAGGGCGGTGAGACCGTAGATGTGGAAGAACGGCAGGACGGCGAGGATGCGGTCGCCGGGGCCCGCCGGCATGACCGGTTCGAGCTGGGCGAGGTTGGTGGCGATGGACCGGTGGGTGAGCATGACCCCCTTGGGGACGCCGGTGGTGCCGGAGGAGTACGGCAGGACCGCCACGTCCGTGACCGGGTCGATGTCGACGGCCGGTTCGGGTGCCGCACCGGCGAGCATGTCGATCAGCGAGCGGTGCCCGGGAGCGCTGTCGCAGACGAAGATCTCCCGTATGCCGCCGACGCGTTCGGCGGCGGCGCGGGCGGTCTGCAGCAGCGGGGAGACGGTGACGATCCAGCTCGCCCCCGAGTCCCGCAGCTGGGTGGCCAGCTCTCCGGGGGTGGCCAGCGGGTGCGCGGTGGTGACCGTGGCGCCCGCGCGGGTGGCCGCGTAGAACGCCGTCGGGTAGGCGATCGTGTTGGGGCTGTGCAGGGCGAGGACGTCGCCCTTGCCCACGCCCGCCTCGGCGAACGCGGCGGCGAGGCGCCGGTGGAAGCGGTCCACCTGTTCGTAGGTGAGGGTCGTGCCGTCGACGCCGTCGATCAGCGCGGGCAGGTCGCCGAACTCGGCGGCACGGGCCAGTACGGCGTCGTGGATGGGGAGTTCGACGGGTGGGACGTCTGCGTACTCGCTGCGGAACATGGTTCCTCCTCGTGCGCTCCGGCTCGTGACGCCGCGCTCCGGCGACGTGGGGCGGCGCCCGGCGGCTCAGTACGACTTCGGCAGGCCCAGGGTCTGGTGGGAGACGTAGTTGAGAATCATCTCCCGGCTCACCGGCGCGATACGAGACACGCGCGCGGCCGTGATGAGCGAGGCGAGGCCGAACTCGGCCGTGAGGCCGTTGCCGCCGAGGGTGTGCACGGCCTGGTCGACGGCCTTCACACAGGCCTCCCCCGCCGCGTACTTGGCCATGTTGGCGGCCTCGCCGGCCGCCGCGTCGTCGCCGGCGTCGTAGAGGTGCGCCGCCTTCTGCATCATCAGGCGGGCCAGTTCGAGTTCGATGTGGGACTGGGCGAGGGGGTGGGCGATGGCCTGGTGGGCGCCGATGGGCTGCCCCCAGACGGTGCGTTCGCGGGCGTAGTCGACGGCTCGGGCGAGGGCGTACCTGGCCATGCCGATCGCGAAGGCGGCGGTCATGATCCGTTCCGGGTTGAGGCCGGCGAACAGCTGGAGGAGACCGGCGTTCTCGTCGCCGACCAGGGCGTCGGCGGGGAGCCGGATGTCGTCGAAGGTCAGCTCGAACTGCTTCTCGGCGGCCCGGAGTTCCATGTCGATCGGGCGGTACGCGAAGCCGGGGGTGTCGGTGGGGACGATGAAGAGGCAGGGCTTGAGGGTGCCGGTGCGGGCGTCCTCGGTGCGGCCCACGATGAGGACGGCGTCGGCCCTGTCGACGCCGGAGATGAAGACCTTGCGGCCGGTGAGCAGCCAGTCCCCGGTCTCGTCCCGGCGGGCCGTGGTGGTGATGCGGTGGCTGTTGGAGCCGGCGTCGGGTTCGGTGATGCCGAAGGCCATGAGGCGGGTGCCGTTCGCCAGCGCGGGCAGCCAGGCCCGTCGCTGGGCCTCGGTGCCGAAGCGGGCGATGACCGTGCCGCAGATGGCCGGCGACACGATCATCATCAGCAGGGGGCAGCCCGCGGCGCCGAGTTCCTCCAGGACGATGGAGAGTTCGGCGATGCCGCCGCCTCCGCCGTCGTACTCCTCGGGGAGGTTGACGCCCAGGTAGCCGAGTTCGGCCGCCTCGGACCAGAGTTCGTCGGGGTG
Organism: Streptomyces bottropensis ATCC 25435; assembly: GCF_000383595.1. Taxonomy (NCBI): domain Bacteria; kingdom Bacillati; phylum Actinomycetota; class Actinomycetes; order Kitasatosporales; family Streptomycetaceae; genus Streptomyces; species Streptomyces bottropensis. The sequence continues at coordinate 8,394,447 of NZ_KB911581.1, forward strand.
GCGGCCCTCCTTGTTGATCGTGGTGATGTAGTCGCGGCCGTAGCGTTTGCCGAGGGCGGAGACCGCGGCTCGGAGGGCCTTGTGTTCTTCGGATTCCAGCACGGGGGACATCGGGGGCTCCTAAGGGGGAGGGTGCGTCTGCCGTTCGGAGGGGTGCGGGTGGTTCGTGGCTTGGTCGCGCTCGCGCGGCGAAGCCGCCTGTCGAGACAGCCCCGCGCCCCCTCAGCGGGGCTGCTCCTCGACCACGGCCAGGAGGGCGCCCATCTCCACCTGCTGACCAGGTACCGCGTGCAGGGCGGTCAGCGTGCCTGTCGCCGGGGCCGTGATCCTGTGTTCCATCTTCATCGCCTCCAGCCAGAGGAGGGGCTGGCCCGCCTGTACGGCCGACCCGGGACTCAGGTCCTGCGCCAGGCGGACGACCGTGCCCGGCATGGGGGCCAGGAGGGAGCCGGGGGCGTGCTCGGTGGTGGGGTCGGGGAAGCGGGGCAGGGCGGTGAGGGTCGTGGTGTCGACGTGGATCCGGTCGCCGTACCGCGCGACCTCGAACGTCCGCCGCACACCGTCCACTTCGAGCACGACGAGGCGGGCGTCCGCGTGGACGACCCGGACGCCGTCCGCCTCCGGGCCGGTCCTGGTGTGCCGGTAGCGGACCTCGTGCTCCTCCCCCGCCATCACGTACCGCTTGACCTGGGGCTGGGACGGCAGACTGCGCCAGCCTCCGAAGCGGGGGTCGCCCCCGGAGGCGGCGTCGGCCAGGGCGGCGGCCAGCGGGGCGTGCGGATCGGGGGCGGGGTCCGTGAGGCCGGCGAGGTGGCGGCCGTAGAAGCCGGTGTCCATCCGGGCCGACGTGAACTCCTCGTGGCGCAGGGAGTTCACCAGCAGGGCCCTGTTCGTGGCCGGGCCGTGGATCGTGGCCCGCTCCAGGGCGCCCGCCAGCCTGCGGACGGCCTCCGCGCGGGTGGGGGCGTGGACGACGGCCTTGGCGAGCATGGGGTCGTAGTGGACGCCGATGGTGTCGCCGTCCTCGTAGCCGGTGTCCAGGCGGACCCCGGGCACGGACAGGCGGTGCAGGGTGCCCGTCTGCGGGGCCCAGTCGTGGGCCGGGTCCTCGGCGTACAGGCGGGCCTCGATCGCGTGGCCGCGTGCGGGCGGGGGGTCGGCCGGGAGGGCGTGGCCCTCGGCGACGCGGATCTGTTCGGCGACCAGGTCGAGGCCGAAGACGGCCTCCGTGACCGGGTGTTCGACCTGGAGGCGGGTGTTCATCTCCAGGAAGTGGGCCCTGCCGTCGGCGACGAGGAACTCGACCGTGCCCGCGCCGACGTAGGAGACGGCCCGGGCGGCGCGTACGGCCAGGGTGTGGAGTTCCTCGGTGAGTTCGCCGGTCAGGGCGGGGGCCGGGGCCTCCTCGACGACCTTCTGATGGCGGCGCTGGAGGGAGCAGTCGCGGGTGCCCAGGGGCCAGATCGTGCCGTGGGTGTCGGCGAGGATCTGGACCTCGACGTGGCGGCCGTTCTCGACGTACGGCTCGACGAAGACCTCGCCGTCGCCGAAGGCGCTCGCGGCCTCGGCGCGGGCGCTCTCCAGGGCCGCGTCCAGGTCGTCGAGGTGACGGACCACGCGCATACCGCGTCCGCCGCCGCCCGCCGCGGCCTTCACCAGGACCGGCAGGTCGTCCTCGGTGACCTTGTGGAGGGGGGCCAGACCCATGAGTTCCTTGGCGCGGGTCTTGGACGCCATGGCTTCGATCGCCTCGGGGGCCGGGCCGATCCAGGTGAGGCCCGCGTCGAGGACCTGGCGGGCGAAGCCGGGGTTCTCGGAGAGGAAGCCGTAGCCGGGGTGGACGGCGTCGGCGCCGGCCGCGAGGGCGGCCCGCACGATGCGGTCACCGCGCAGATAGGTGTCGGCGGGGGCCGCGCCCGGCAGTCGCACGGCCGCGTCGGCCATCCGCGTGTGCAGGGCGCTCTCGTCGGCGTCGGAGTGCACGGCGACCGTCCGGATGCCCAGCTCACGGCAGGTGCGGAAGATCCGGCAGGCGATCTCGCCCCGGTTGGCCACCAGGAGGGAAGTGATCAGGGAAGTACGCACGAGCCTCACATCCGGAAGACGCCGAAGCCACCGCGTGCGCCCTCGTAGGGCGCCGTGTGGATCGCGGACAGGCACAGGCCGAGGACGGTACGGGTGTCACGGGGGTCGATGACCCCGTCGTCGTACAGCCGCCCGGACAGGAACATCGGCAGGGACTCGGACTCGATCTGCCGCTCCACCATCGCGCGCAGCGCGGCATCGGCGTCCTCGTCGTAGGGCTGGCCCTTCGCCGCGGCCGACTGGCGGGCCACGATCGACAGGACGCCGGCGAGCTGCTGCGGGCCCATCACCGCCGACTTGGCGCCGGGCCAGGCGAAGAGGAAGCGGGGGTCGAAGGCGCGCCCGCACATGCCGTAGTGGCCGGCGCCGTACGAGGCGCCCATCAGGACGGACAGGTGGGGCACCCGGCTGTTGCTCACCGCGTTGATCATCATCGCGCCGTGCTTGATGATGCCGCCCTGCTCGTACTCCCTGCCGACCATGTAGCCGGTGGTGTTGTGGAGGAAGAGGAGCGGGATGTCGCGCTGGTTGGCGAGCTGGATGAACTGGGCCGCCTTCTGGGACTCCTCGCTGAAGAGGACCCCGCGGGCGTTGGCGAGGACGCCGACCGGATAGCCGTGGAGCGTGGCCCAGCCGGTGCTGAGGCTGGTGCCGTAGAGGGGCTTGAACTCGTCGAAGTCGGAGGCGTCGACGATCCGGGCGATCACCTCGCGGGGGTCGAACGGTGTGCGGAGGTCACCGGGGACGAGGCCCAGCAGTTCCTCCGGGTCGTACTTCGGGGGCGCGGCCGGGGCCGGGTCCGCGTGGGCCTTGCGGTGGTTGAGGCGGGCGACGACCCGGCGGGCCTGGCGGAGGGCGTCGGGCTCGTCGACGGCGAAGTGGTCGGCGAGGCCCGACACGCGCGCGTGCATCTCGGCGCCGCCCAGCGACTCGTCGTCGCTCTCCTCGCCGGTGGCCATCTTCACCAGGGGCGGCCCGCCGAGGAACACCTTCGCCCGCTCCTTGACCATGATCACGTGGTCGGACATCCCGGGGACGTAGGCCCCGCCGGCGGTGGAGTTGCCGAAGACGACGGCGATGGTGGGGATGCCGGCGGCGGACAGGCGGGTGAGGTCGCGGAAGATCGCTCCCCCGGGGATGAAGATCTCCTTCTGCGAGGGGAGGTCGGCCCCGCCGGACTCCACCAGGCTGATGCAGGGCAGGCGGTTGGCGAGCGCGATGTCGTTCGCCCGCAGCGCCTTCTTCAGGCTCCACGGGTTGCTCGCGCCGCCGCGCACGGTCGGGTCGTTCGCGGTGATCAGGCACTCGACGCCCTCGACGGTCCCGATGCCGGTGACGAGGGAGGCGCCGACCGCGTACTCGCTGCCCCAGGCGGCGAGCGGGGACAGCTCCAGGAAGGGCGTGTCCGGGTCGAGGAGCAGTTCGACACGCTCGCGGGCGAGCAGCTTGCCGCGCCCCCGGTGCCTGGCGACGTACTTCTCGCCGCCGCCCGCGAGGGCCTTGGCGTGCTCGGCGTCGAGTTCGGCGAGCCTCGCGAGCATGGCCTCGCGGTTCGCGGTGTGGTCGGGGGCGCCCGGGTCGAGGGCGGAGCTGAGGACGGTCACGGGTGTACCTCCGCGGAATCCGGGCGGCCGGCGGCGGGCGCCGGCAGGAGCGTCTGCGGTATGTCCAGGTGACGGGAGCGCAGCCATTCGCCGAGGGCCTTGGCCTGGGGGTCGAAACGGGCCTGCGAGGCGACGCCCTCGCCGAGGATGCCGACGATCTCGAAGTTGAGGGCGCGCAGGTGGGGGAGCGTGTGCCGGGTGACGGGCAGGCCGGCCGTCTCCGGGAGGAGTGCGCGCAGGAGGTCGGTGGTGAGGGTGTGGGCCAGCCACCGCCAGGCGTCGTCGGTACGGGCCCAGACGCCGATGTTGGCGTTGCCGCCCTTGTCGCCGCTGCGGGCACCGGCGACGAGGCCGAGGGGCGCGCGGCGCACCGGGCCCGGGGGCAGCGGCTCCGGTAGGGGCGGCTCGTCGACCGGCCCCAGGGCGAGGGCGCCGGGGGCCGGGGCCACGGGGACCCGGCGGCCGTCGTGCAGGACCGCCGTGTGGGCGACGGCGCCCTGGCCGACGTAGGCCGCCTCGAAGACCCCGTAGGGCGCGCCCCTTCCGGGTGGGGCCAGGACGTGGAAGCCGGGATAGCTGGCGAGGGCCAGCTCCACGGCGGCGCCGCTGAGGGCGCGGCCGACGGTGGTCTCGTCGGTGTCGCGGACGACGAGGTGGAGGAGGGCGCTGGCGGTCTCCTCGGTACGGGCGTCCGCGTGGTCGGTGCGGGCCAGCTCCCAGTCGACGTGCGCGGGGCGGGACTTGGCGGCGGCGAGCGCGGTCTCCAGCTGGTCGCGGACGAGGGCGGCCTTGCGCTCGATGTCCAGGCCGGTCAGCACGAAGGTGACCTCGTTGCGGAACCCGCCGAGCCGGTTGAGGCCGACCTTGAGGGTGGGCGGCGGGGCCTCGCCGCGTACGCCCTCGACGCGGACGCGGTCGGGGCCGTCCTGGGTGAGCCTGATCGTGTCGAGGCGGGCGGTGACGTCCGGGCCCGCGTACCGGGCGCCGCCGGTCTCGTAGAGCAGCTGGGCGGTGACCGTGCCGATGTCGACGAGGCCGCCGGTGCCGGGGTGCTTGGTGATGACGGCCGAGCCGTCGGCGTGGAGTTCGGCGAGGGGGAAGCCCGGGCGGGTGGTGCCGACCTCGCCGAAGAAGGCGTAGTTGCCGCCGGTGGCCTGGGTGCCGCACTCCAGTACGTGCCCGGCGACGACCGCGCCCGCGAGCCGGTCGTACTCCCCCGGGCCCCAGCCGAAGTGGGCGGCGGCGGGCCCGGTGACCAGGGCCGCGTCCGTGACCCGGCCGGTGACCACGATGTCGGCTCCCTCGCGCAGACAGGCCGCGATACCGAATCCGCCGAGGTAGGCGTGGGCGGCGAGGCTGCCGGGGTGCAGGGCGGTGAGGTCGTCGCCCTCGACGTGCGCGACGCGGACGGGGACGCCGAGCCGGTCGGCCAGTTTCCGTACGGCGTCGGCGAGCCCGGCGGGGTTGAGCCCGCCGGCGTTGGCGACGATCCGTACGCCCCGCTCCCGCGCCAGCCCCAGACACTCCTCCAGCTGGCGCAGGAAGGTGCGGGCGTACCCGGCGGTGGGGTCCTTCAGGCGGTCGCGGCCGAGGATGAGCATGGTCAGTTCGGCGAGGTAGTCGCCGGTGAGGACGTCGAGTTCACCGCCGGTGAGCATCTCGCGCATCGCGTCGAAGCGGTCGCCGTAGAAGCCGGAGGCGTTGCCGATGCGGAGGGGAGTGGTCGACGTCGGCGCCGCTGCCGCTGCCGTGGCTGCCGCCGCCGTGGCCGGCGTCACCGGCGTCACCGGCGTCACCGGGTGGTCTCCTTCGGCTCGCGTCCCGTTCCCGGGGGGCCGGCGAAGGCCTGGGCGATGTCCAGCCAGCGGTCGGCGTCGGCGCCCTCGGGGTGGAGGGCGAGGTCGGTGCGGTGGGCGCGCTGGGTGACCAGGAGGCAGAAGTCGAGGGCGGGGCCGCCGACGCGGTCGGTCGCGTCCTCGGGGCCGTACGTCCACACCTCGCCGGCGGGACTGGTGAGTTCCACGCGGAACTCCTCGAACGGCGGGGTGAGCCCGTGCACGCCGAACGCGAAGTCGCGGGTGCGGATGCCGAGCCGGACGATGTGGCGGAGCCGGTCGCCGGGGGCGATCCGGGGGACTCCGAGGGCGTCGGCGACGTCCAGGCCGTGGGCCCAGGTCTCCATCAGGCGGGCGGTCGCCATGGAGGCGGTGGACATGGGCGGGCCGTACCAGGGGAACCGCGCGCCCTCGGGCGCCGCGCGCAGGGCGTCCTCCAGGGCCGCGCGCCCGGCCCGCCAGTGCGCGACCAGTCGCTCGGGGGGCTTGGCGGCCCCTTCCTCCGCGCCGATGTCCACGAAGTCGCCGGGCGCGGTCAGCGCGCTCTCGACCTCACGGGCGAAGGCGGCCTGGTCGGTCACGGCCAGCACGGAGGAGTGGTCCGTCCAGGCGAGGTGGGCGATCTGGTGGGCGACGGTCCAGCCGGGGGCGGGCGTGTCGAGCGCCCATTGCTCCGGGCTCAACTCGGCGACGAGCAGGTCGAGTTGCTCGCTCTCGGCATGAAGGTCGTCGATCACGGGCGTGGGGTCGGCCATGGGGGGAGCATGGCAGCGGAGACAGAAACAAGCAAGCGTGCTTGGATTTTTGGTCGCCGAGCCGCCCGGTCCGCCCGCCGCGCTCACGGGAGGGCGGGGGTGGAGACGCCGGGAGGCGGGAGAGGAAGCGGGAGGAGGCGAGAGAGGAGGCGAGAGGAGGTGTAAGTTGCAAAACTGATTACAGCCATGACTTAGTCCATTGCTTTGCACTACCGAGTCCCCCATACTGAACGAAACGCCCTCTCCGCCCCTGCGAACCCCGCTCTCCGCTCTCCTTGGACGGCCCCCGTGACACTCCCCAGCGCTGACCAGTCCGCGCCCGCCGCAGCCGCAGCCGCGACCGCGCCGTCGGCCGGAACCGGGCTCGCCTCCGGCGACACCCGCGCCTCGCGCGCTCCACGGGGCCTCGGGTCACTCGGGCCCGTGGGGCTGGTGCTGGCCGGCGGGATCTCGGTGCAGTTCGGCGGGGCCTTGGCGGTGACGCTGATGCCGCGTGCCGGTGCGCTCGGGGTGGTGACCCTGCGCCTCGCGGTGGCCGCGCTGGTGATGCTCGTGGTCTGCCGCCCCCGGCTGCGCGGGCACTCGCGCACCGACTGGAGCACGGTGGTCGTCTTCGGCGCCACCATGGCCGCGATGAACGGCCTCTTCTACCAGTCCATCGCCCGCATCCCGCTCGGCCCCGCCGTCACCCTGGAGGTGCTCGGCCCGCTGGTGCTCTCCGTCCTGGCGTCCCGCCGCGCCGTGAACATGGTGTGGGCCGGGCTCGCCCTCTGCGGTGTCTTCCTGCTCGGCGGTGGCGGGGACTTCGGCGCCCTCGACCCGCTCGGCGTCGCCTTCGCCCTGGCCGCCGGGCTGATGTGGGCCCTGTACATCGTCTTCAGCGCGCGGACGGGGAGGCGGTTCCCGCAGGCCGACGGGCTGGCGCTGGCCATGGTCGTCGCGGCGGTGCTGTTCCTGCCGCTAGGGATCGTCGAGTCGGGGACGCGGCTGATCGACCCGACGACGCTCGCCCTGGGCGCCGCCGTCGCCGTCCTGTCCTCCGTCCTCCCCTACACCCTGGAACTCCTCGCCCTGCGCCGCATGCCCTCGTCCACCTTCGCGGTCCTCATGAGCCTGGAGCCCGCGATCGCCGCGACCGCCGGCTTCCTGATCCTCGACCAGGCCCTCGCCGCCACCGAGGCCCTCGCGATCGCCCTGGTCATCGGGGCGAGCATGGGAGCGGTGCGGACGCAGGTGGGGCGGGGGAAGGCGGGGGTTGCGGGGTGAGCGAACGGGCGGGGAAGGCCCTCTCCGGTGCTACGGCCCCGCCTCGACCGCGATCTCGTAGCGCAGTCGCTGGCTCCTGGCCGGCATCACCATGCGGTCGACCTGGATCGGGCGGTCGTCGCGGTCGAAGGTGACCCTCGTCAGCCGGAGCACCGGTTCGTCCGGCGCGGTACGCAGAGTCGCCCGCTCCTCGTCGTCCGGGTTGTCGGCCGTCACGTCCTCGCGGACGAGGGCGCCGATGTGGCCGAGCCGGGCGAGCAGGGTGACCGCTCCACCGGGGATCCTGGCGGTTCCGGCGAGAGCGGTGCCGCGCGCGATGCCGGCCGGGTAGTAGGTGTCGGTGAGTTCGTTCGGCCGGTCGTCGAGGAGGATCAGGCGGCGGCGTACGACGACCGGCTCCCCCTCCGTCGACCCGAGCAACCGCGCCACCTCGGCGGGGGCCGCCACCTCACCTGCGTACAGAATCCGCTGGGTGCCCCGCCGCCCCTGCGCCGCCGCGTCCGCGCCCCAGGCGTCGCCCTGCCCCTTCTCCCTCGGAGTCAGATACGGCATCGACGTGCTGACCCACCTGTTCTCGTGCACGGAACCTCCCGGCCGTCGGACCTGTCTCCCTGTTGTATAACCGGGCCTGTGATCTACCACGTCGTCTCCCTCGCCGCCTGGAACGCCCGCCCCGACCAGCCGTACGCGCCCGCGTCGCTTGCGGAGGACGGGTTCGTGCACTGTTCTCCCGATGAGGCGACGACGCTGGCCGTCGTCAACGCCTTCTACCGGGACGCGCCCAAGCCGCTGCACGTGCTCCTTCTCGACGAGGAACGGCTGGATGCCCGGGTGGAGTTGGAGGCCGCCGCTCCCGCGCCGCCGCCGGGGGTCGGGGCGGACGTTCTGTTTCCCCATGTCTTCGGGCCGCTGAACCGCGAGGCCGTGGTGCGGGTCCTGGAGATCCGGTGGGACGAGGAGGGGCGCGCGATGGGGCTCGGGGCGGAGTAACGGGGCGGGCGTCGCCCATCACCGGGCGCCCGACCAGTGGCTCGGGTCGGCTCGGAGGGCTCGGTGCCGTTTCACCCGCGCGCCTCGTCCAGCCCCTCCGCCAGCACCTCCGCCAGGTGCAGCCCCCGTCTCCCCGCCAGCTGCTCCAGCTGGGTCCGGCAGGAGTAGCCGTCCGCCAGGACCAGCGCGTCGGCCGCCGCGTCCCGTACCGCCGGGAGGAGCTGGTCCTCCGCGCAGGCGACCGAGACCTCGTAGTGGCCCTTCTCGAAGCCGAAGTTGCCGGCGAGGCCGCAGCAGCCTCCGCTGAGGTCGCCGGTGATGCCGGCGGCGGCGCGGAGGCGGCGGTCGGGGGCGTCGCCCAGTACCGCGTGCTGGTGGCAGTGGGTCTGGCCGACGGCCGGGCGGCCGACGACGGGCGGGGTCCAGTGCGGGGCGTGGCGTTCGAGCGCCTCCGCGAAGGTGAGGACCGAGGCGGCGAGCCGGTGCGCCCGGGGATCGCCGGGGAGCAGTTCGGGCAGGTCGGTGCGGAGCGTCGCGGCGCAGCTCGGTTCGAGGACGACGACGGGGAGAGGGGCCGGGGCGAGGGCGGGGTCCTGGTCCGGGGGTCGCCGCCCCGGCGCGGGGGTCGTGGCCGCGTCCAGCACGTCCAGCATGTCCAGCGTGCGGCGCAGCACCGCGCGCGCCCGGTCGAGCTGGCCCGTCGAGACGTAGGTCAGGCCGCAACAGACCCGGCCCTCCCGCGCAGGCGCCACGATCACCCGCAGACCGGCCGCCTCCAGCACCTTGAGCGCCGCCTGCCCCACGGACGGCGAGAGGTACTCCGTGAAGGTGTCGGTCCACAGCAGGACTGTCGTCGCTCCGGCCGCTGCCGCGCGCTCCTCGTCCGTCTCCTCCGGCCTGCCCCGCTCCCCGAACTCTTTCTCGTACCACCGCGTGAACGGCACCCGCGCGAGCCGGGGCAGCTCCCGCTCCCCCGCGATGCCGCCCAGCCGTTTCGCGAGCGCGGCCAAGGGGCGTGCGGCGGCGAGGGTGTTGACGAGGGCGGCCGCGCGTGCGCGGGCGATCAGGCGGAGCCACTGCGGCAGCCGGCCCATCGTGTGGTGGGCGGCCGGGCGGCGGCGGCCGGCGTAGTGGTGGTGGAGGAACTCGGCCTTGTACGTGGCCATGTCGACGCCGACCGGGCAGTCGGAGCGGCAGCCCTTGCAGGAGAGGCAGAGGTCGAGGGCGTCCCGTACCTCGGGCGAGCGCCAGCCGTCGGTGACCACCTCGCCGGCCAGCATCTCGTGCAGGAGGCGGGCCCGGCCCCGGGTGGAGTGCTCCTCCTCCCCCGTCGCGCGGAAGGAGGGGCACATGACGGCTCCGGACGCCGGACTCACCTCGGTCGTCCGGCACTTGGCGACGCCCACGCAGCGCCGGACCGCCGCCGAGAAGTCGCCGCCGTCGTCGGGGTAGGCGAACTCCACCGGCGCGGGTGTGCGCGGCAGCACCGCGAAGCGCAGGTTCGCGTCGAGGGGGGCGGGGCGGACGAGCATGCCGGGGTTCAGGAGGTCGTCGGGGTCCCAGACGCCCTTCACCCGCTCGAACAGCCGGACCATCTCGGTGCCGTACATCGTCGGCAGGAGTTCGGCGCGGGCCTGGCCGTCGCCGTGTTCGCCGGAGAGGGAGCCGCCGTGGGAGGTGACCAGTTCGGCCATTTCCTCGGAGAAGCGGCGGAAGCGGGCGACGCCCGCCGGGGTCAGCAGATCGAAGTCGATACGGACGTGGATGCAGCCGTCGCCGAAGTGGCCGTAGGGCGTGCCCCGCAGGTCGTGGGCGCGCAGCAGGCCGCGGAAGTCCCGCAGGTACGCGCCGAGCCGGGCCGGTGGCACCGCGCAGTCCTCCCAGCCGGGCCAGGCCTCCGTGCCGTCGGGCATACGAGTCGCCGTACCGCTCGCGTCCTCACGGATGCGCCACAGCGCGCGCTGGGCGGCGGGGTCCGTCACCACGAGCGCGTCGGCGGCCCCGGCCGCGCGGACGATCGCGTCGGCGTGCGCCCGCGCCTCGGCGGGCGTGGCGCCGCCCGTCTCCACGAACAGCCAGGCCCCGCCCGGCGGAAGGCCGGTCGCCCCCGGCGGGACGAGGTCCGCGGCCATGCCCTCCACCGTGAGCGGGCGGTGCGGCAGCAGGCCGGGGGCGGCCTCGGCCGCCGCGCTCTCGTCGGCGTACGCCAGCACGGCGAGGGCACGCGCGCGGGGGGCCTCGACGAGACGTACGACCGCTTCCGTGAGCACCCCGAGCGTGCCCTCGGAGCCGCAGAAGGAGCGGGCCACATCCGTGCCGTTCTCCGGGAGGAGGGCGTCGAGGGCGTAGCCGGAGATACGGCGGGGGAGGTGGGGGAAGCCGGTGCGCAGGAGGGCCGGCTCGCGCTCCACCAGCGCCCTCAGACCGTCCGGCGCGCCCGACCAGCCCTGGCCGAGCCGCAGCGCCTGGCCCCTGGCGCCGGTCACCGCCAGCGCGCGTACGTTGTCGGCCGTCGTGCCCCAGGCGACCGAGTGGGAGCCGCAGGAGTTGTTGCCGATCATGCCGCCGAGGGTGCAGCGACTGTGGGTGGAGGGGTCGGGGCCGAAGCGCAGGCCGTGCGGGGCGGCGGCCTCCTGGAGCCGGTCCAGGACCAGGCCGGGCTGGACGACCGCCGTGCGTGCCTCGGGGTCGAGGGAGACCAGCCGGTTCATGTGGCGGGTGAGGTCCAGCACCACGCCCGTGCCCGTGGCCTGCCCGGCGATCGACGTGCCGCCGCCGCGCGCGACGACCGGGACGCCGTGCTCCCGGCACACGGACAGGACGGCCGCCACGTCGTCCGCGTCCCGGGGGGCGACCACGCCGAGCGGCACCCGCCGGTAGTTGGAGGCGTCCATCGTCACCAGGGCGCGTGCCGTCACGTCGAAGGCGGCCTCGCCGCGCACGCCGGCCGCCCGCAGCGCGGCAGGCAGCGCGGCCCGCAGCGCCGCCGCGTCCGCGTCACCTGCGGCGCCCCGCGCGCTCGCGCCGCCATCGGCCGTCCTGCCCCCGAGTTCCGTCATGCGTCCCAGGATGCACCCGACCACTGACAGTGACCGTGGAGCGACAGAGCGGCGATGACACAGCGGCGGGACGCCGACGGGAGACCGGGCGGAAAGGCGGCGCGCCGCTCACCGGGTACGTTGGCTTGATTCCGGAGAGCTAACCGGAAACCGGCCAACCACCGTCACGAACTCCCATATAGTGACGCCCAATTGAGCACCAGACGTCGCTTCTCGTTCAGGGACCGACCGAGTTACCCATCCAGGAACCGACTGAGTTACCGAGTTCAGAACCGACCGAGGACACCAGCCGATGACCGCGCCCAGCTCACCTCGCTCACCAGGCGAACGCCCCGCCCTGCGCTCAGTCCTTCCCCTGCCCCTGGTGACCGCCCTGCTCACCGCGACCGCCACCGGAGCCGCGGTCGCGGTGGCGCCGCAGTCCGTGCGGACGCCCCTCGCCGCCGGGGCGGGGGCGGCCGCGCTGCTGCTCACGGCGGTCGTCGCGGTCGCCATGCACGCGCGCGTGTCGGTGCGACTGCTGCGCCTGCGGCTCGACGCCGTCTCCCGGGAGACCGGTCTGCTGCTGCGGGAGCGGGCCCGGAGGGCCGAGGAGTTCGCGCAGGAGCGGGGGCGGCTGACGGAGGAGTTCGTCCAGGAGCGGGCGCGGATCGCGGCCGAGTTCGCCCGGGAACGGGTGCGGCTGACGACGGAGTCCGAGCGCGAACGCGAACGACTGTCCGACGAGCGGGACCGCGCGGCGGAGGAGATCACCCAGGAGCGGGTGGCGCTGTCCGAACGCGCCAAGCAGGCCGAGACCGAACGCTCCGCCGTCCTCGCCGTCACCGCCAACGTGGCAGGCCGGATGCAGGCCCTCGCCACCGCCACCCTCGCCGACCTCCGCGCCATGGAGGAACGTCACGCCGACGAGGACGTCCTCGCCGACCTGCTCCACCTCGACCACCGCACCGCCCAGGCGGGCCGTCTCGCCGACTCCGTCGCCGTCCTCGCGGGCGCGCGCTCGGGCCGCCGCTGGGCCCGCCCGATCCCCATGGAGTCGATCCTGCGCGGCGCGATGGGCCGCATCGGCGCCTACCGCCGGGTCCGGCTGCACTCCTCCAGCGAGACCGCCGTCGCCGGTCACGCCGCCGAGGGCGTCATGCACGCGCTCGCCGAACTCCTCGACAACGCGGCGAACTTCTCGCCACCGACCGCCGAGGTCCATGTGTACGTCGAGGAGGTCCCGGCCGGCGCGATCATCTCGGTCGAGGACTCCGGGCTCGTCATGGGCGATGTCCAGCTCCGGCGCGCCGAACGCGCCGTGTCGGGCGAGGCCACCGACCTGGCGAGCCTCTCCGGCACGCGTCTCGGCCTCGCCGTCGTCGGCCGCCTCGCCCGCAAGCACGCCCTGCGGATCTCCTTCCGCCCGTCCGCGCGCGGCGGCACGGGCGTCCTCATGCTCATCCCGCAGGACGTCCTGGCGAGCACGATGCCCACGACGGCGTCTCCCACGGGGTCCGCCCCGGCCCAGTCGCCCTACGGAGGCGTGCGCGCCCCGCACGATCTGGACGCCGAGCCGACGCCGACCCACTCGTTCCCGACGGACGCCCCGGCCGCCCCTGTCGCCGACCCGGTGGCGGACGCCCTGATCGACTCCTTGTCCGGCTACAGGAACGCCACCCCCGCGCCGGATCCGACCCCGGCTCCGGCCCCGGCCCCGGACAATCCGGCCGGCGCACCGGCGTTCGGTTCCTCGTACGACGGTTCGTCCGACTACTCGTCCGGCTACTCGTCCGACTATTCGTCCGGTTCCTCGCAGGACTCCTCTTACGACTCCCCTTACGACTCCTCTCACGACCCTTCGTACGGGTCCCCGAGAGGCACTTCGGGTTCCGCCTTCGGCTCGTCGTTCCGCTCGTCGTTCAGCTCGGAATTCGGCACCGGGGAGTACGAGTCCGGTTCCGCCGACGAGACCGCCGCCCCCTCAGACGCCCTGCCCCGGCGCCGTCGCGGCCAGTCCCTCGCCGACGCGGAGGCCCGTACCCGGGCCGCGGCCGATGCCGCCGCGGCCCGGCCGGAGCGGACCTCCCGGCCCGCCGAGGACGCAAGCAGCGGTGCCGTGCGGTTCAGCAGTTTCCGCCGCGCGGTGCGGGGCACGGGCGGCGGGCTGGACCAGGCGTTCGTCCAGGGGACGGCCGCGGACGACGAGGGCGCCACGGGTGTGCCGCCCGGGACCGGCGCCGCCCTGGAACCCGTACGGGACGCCGCCGCGCCCGCCGAAGCCGTACGGCAGCCGGAGTTGGAGCCGGTGCGGGAGTCCGAGTGGGGTGCGGTGGCGGGCTCGGCGTGGGAGCCCGGACCCGAACCCGTACGGGAGACGGCCTGGGAACCCGGGCCACCCGTGCAGGACGGCGCATGGGCGCCCGAGCCCGCGCGGGGCCTCGTGTGGGAGCCGGAGGCGGTGAAGGAGGCGGCCTGGCAGGCGGAGGCCGCCGCCGAGCTTCCCTGGGCGCCGGACCCCGCGGGGGAGGCCAAGTGGGAGCTGGACCCCGTAAGGGAACTGGCCTGGGAACCCGCACGGGACACCCGCCCGGCCCCGGACGACGACACCGGCTCCGCGTCCTACCCCTCCCCGTCCTACCCGGACCCCGACCCGGACCCCGACCCGGACCCCGACCCGGCCGGAGAGCGGCTCCCCGCCCCGGACCCGCGCACGCACCCCCACCTGGAAGGCGACCACACCCCATGACCGGTACCGGTATCGGCACCACCGCCGACGACAGGCTCACCTGGCTCATGGAGGGACTGCTGGAACGCACTCCGGGCGCCCGGCACGCGCTCGTCCTCTCCCGGGACGGTCTGCGCCTGTGCCGTACCCCCGAGCTGTCCGTCGACCGGGCGGACCAGCTCTCCGCGATCGCCGCCGGCATCCAGTCGCTCTCGCAGGGGGCGTCCATGGAGTTCGGCGACGGCAGCGGAGGCGTACGGACGGCGATGGCGGAGTTCCACGGCGGGGTCCTGTTCATCGTGGAGGCGGGCGAGGGCGCGCATCTGGCCGTGGTGACGGACGAGGAGGCGGACGCCGGTCTCGTCGGCCACAACATGAGCGAGCTGGTCGAACAACTCGGCGAGCACCTGAGCGCGAAGCCGCGCCAGCCGACGAGCGCGGCCGCCCCATCGGCCGCGACCGGCCCGACGGCCGCGAGGAACGCGACCGGCCCGATGGGCGCGACGGGCACGACCGGTGCCGCCGCCGTGATCACCGCTACGACGACGACCGCGGCTACGGCTCTGGCGCCCCGTACGTCATGAGCCGGCCCGGCAGGGACGACCTGCCCGACCGGCTCTACACGCTCACCGGGGGGCGCAGCCGTTCGGCGCCCGGAACGCCGTTCGACCTGGTGACCCTGGTGGTGGCGGAGAGCCAGCCGGTGCCCGGCATGCAGTCGGAGCACGTGGCGATCCTGCGGCTGACGGAGCGGCCGACGGCGGTCGTGGAGATCGCCGCCGAGCTGCGGCTGCCGGTGAGCATCACGAAGGTGCTGCTCTCCGACCTCCTCGCGGCCGGCCGGGTCAGCGCCCGGCACCCGAACCAGGCCACGCTGATCGATCCGGACATCCTGGAGCAGGTGCTAGTTGGACTTCGCAACCTCTGACAACGGCGACGGCCACCCGTTCCCCCTGCCTCCGCTCTCGTCCCCCGCGTCCGTCCCCGTGCCCCTCCTCGGTGCGCGTGTCCAGGGTGCTCCCGCCGCCCGGTACGGGGATCTGCGGCGGGAGCACGGCGAGGTGGTGCCCGTGCTGCTCGACGGGGGCCTACCGGCGTGGCTGGTGCTCGGCTACAGCGAGCTGCACCAGGTGACCAGCGATCCGGAGCTGTTCAGCCGGGACTCGGGGCTGTGGAACCAGTGGCCGAACATCCCGGCCGACTGGCCGCTGCTCCCCGTCATCAGCCCCGATCAGCCCTCGGTCCTCGGCACGGTCGGCGAGCGGCACCGGCAGCGGGCCGCGCTGATCGAGGAGGCGCTGGAGGCGGTCGAGCCGCTCGAACTGCGCGGCCATGTCGAGCGGTTCGCGGACGAGTTGATCGACGTGGTGTGCGGGGTGGGCGCGGCCGATCTGGTGGGGCAGTTCGCGGCGCTGCTGCCCGTACGGGTGCTGGCGTACCTCTTCGGCTTCCGGGAGGAACACGGTCCCGGGCTGGTGGTCGCGCTGAACGACATCCTCGACGGCCAGGACCGGGCGATGGCGGCGGAGGGGTATCTGCGCACGGCGATGGACCGGCTGGTGTCGGAGCGGCTGCGGCAGCCCGGCGACGACGTGGTCTCGCGGCTCCTCGCGAACGCGCGCGCGTACGAGGTGACGGTCGAGGAGGTCACCCACGACGTGATGGTGATGCTGGCGGTGGGGCATCAGCCGACCGCCGACTGGATCGGCAACTCGCTGCATCTGATGCTGACGGACGAGCGGTTCGCGGCGTCGTTGTTCGGAGGGCGCAGCAGTGTGGCCGAGGCGATGAACGAGGTGCTGTGGGAGGACGCGCCGATCCAGAACGTGGCCGGGCGGTGGGCCACCCGTGACACACGGCTCGGTGGGCGGGTGCTCCGTGCGGGTGACCTCGTCCTGCTGGGGCTCCAGGGGGCCAACTCCGATCCGCGGGTGCGTACGCAGGGGGCGCTCACCGGTGGCAACAACGCGCACTTCTCCTTCGGGCACGGGGAGCACCGGTGTCCCTTTCCGGCGCAGGAGACGGCCGAGGTCATCGCCCGTACGGGTATCGAAGTCGTCCTGGACCGGCTTCCGGACATGGACCTCGCGGTCCCGTCCGGGGCCCTGGCCCGGCGGGTGTCTCCTTGGCTACGGGGGCTGGTGGAGCTGCCTGTGCGGTTCGCGCCGGGGCCGGTCCGTGGGGTCTGACGTGCCGGGGTGTCGCCCCCGCCGCCCCTACCCGGTCCATCCCCCAGGGGCTGCGCCCCTGAAAAGCAGCAACCCCCACCGGACCCCGCGTCCGCCGGCGCACTCGCACCCCCGAGTCATCAGGCACCCCGCCCCGTCTCACCCGACGGACGACGTTTCGCCCAGGTTTCGCGGAGCGGCTAGGCTCCATGCCCGTGGCTGATATCCAGATCCCCGCTGACATCAAGCCCGCCGACGGACGTTTCGGCGCGGGCCCCTCCAAGGTTCGGACGGAGGCGCTGGACGCGCTGGCCGCGACCGGCACCTCTCTGCTCGGCACCTCCCACCGCCAGGCCCCGGTGAAGAACCTGGTCGGCCAGGTCCGTGAGGGCATCAGCGAGCTGTTCTCCCTGCCCGAGGGCTACGAGGTCGTCCTCGGCAACGGCGGCTCCACGGCCTTCTGGGACATCGCGACCCACGGCCTGATCGAGAACAAGAGCCAGCACCTGACCTTCGGCGAGTTCAGCTCGAAGTTCGCCAAGGCCGCGAAGCTCGCCCCCTGGCTCGCCGAGCCGACGGTCGTCTCCTGCGACCCCGGCACGCACCCGGAGCCGGCCGCCGAGGCGGGCGTCGACGTCTACGCCTTCACGCACAACGAGACGTCCACCGGTGTCGCCGCCCCGCTGAACCGCGTGGCCGGCGCGGACGAGGGCGCCCTCGTCCTGGTCGACGCCACGTCCGGCGCGGGCGGCCTGCCCGTCGACATCGCCGAGACCGACGTCTACTACTTCGCCCCGCAGAAGTCCTTCGCCTCCGACGGCGGCCTCTGGATCGGCGTCTTCTCCCCGGCCGCCATCGAGCGCGCCGAGCGGATCCACGCCTCCGGCCGCCACGTCCCGGAGTTCTTCAGCCTCCCCACGGCGATCGACAACTCCCGCAAGAACCAGACCTACAACACCCCGGCGCTCGCGACCCTCTTCCTGCTCGACCAGCAGCTGAAGTGGATCAACGGCCAGGGCGGTCTGAGCTGGTCCACGGCTCGGACGAAGGACTCCTCGACCCGCCTCTACACCTGGGCGGAGGAGAGCAAGTACGCGAGCCCGTTCGTCACGGACGCGGCCAAGCGCTCCCAGGTCATCGGCACGATCGACTTCTCGGACGAGATCGACGCCGCCGCCGTCGCCAAGGTCCTGCGCGCCAACGGCATCGTCGACACCGAGCCCTACCGCAAGCTCGGCCGCAACCAGCTGCGCATCGCCATGTTCCCGGCGATCGCCCCGGACGACGTCGAGGCGCTCACCAAGTGCGTCGACTACGTGATCGAGAAGCTCTGATCACCGGCGTACGACGCTGAAGGGCGCCCGGCAACCAGTGCCGGGCGCCCTTCTCGTTCGTCACCGCGCGGTCAGCCTCGGAAGCCGAGTATGCCGTGCAGGGTCTCACCGCTGGTCGCGCCGGCCCCGCCGACGGTGCTCAGGGTGGACTGCGCCGACTTCTGCTCGGCGGGCGCCGGCGTCGGGTCGGGCAGCTTCTTGCACGTGGCGTCGGCCGTGCCCTTGCCGTGCGGCACCTTGCCGTTGGTCAGGTACGTCGCCAGGTACTTGTCGAGGCAGCTGTTGCCGCTCAGCGAGATGCCGTGGTTGCCGCCGCCCTGCTCGACGACCAGGCTGGAGTTCTTGAGCAGCTTGTGGACGGTGACCCCACCCTGGTACGGGGTGGCCGCGTCGTCCGTCGCCTGGAACAGCAGCGTCGGCGGGAGCTTGGAGTTGGCGATGTTCACCGGCTTCAGCGACTTGGTCGGCCAGAACGCGCACGGCGCGTTGTACCAGGCGTTGTTCCAGGCCATGAACGGGGCCTTCTTGTAGACCGCCCAGTTGTCCTTGGTCCACTTCTTCCAGTCGCGCGGCCAGGACGCGTCACGGCACTGCACCGAGGTGTAGACGCTGTAGCCGTTGTCACCGGAGGAGTCGATGGCGGCGAAGTTGTCGTACGCGTCCACCAGCGGGGCGGTGTCCTTGTCGTTCACGTACGCCGCGAACGCCTCGGCCAGGAAGGGCCAGTAGCCGTTGTAGTAGCCGCCCGGGATGAAGGTGTCCTCCAGCTCGGAGGCGCCCACCTTGCCCTCAGCCGGCTTCTTGGCGAGCGCGTCCCGCATGGCGTACCACTTGGCTTCGATCTTCTTCGGATCGGTGCCGAGCTTGTACGTGGAGTTGTACTTCGCGACCCACTTCGTGAACGCCTTGTGGCGCTTGTCGAAGGCGTAGTCCTGGTCGAGGTTGTCCTCGTACCAGACACCCGTCGGGTCCACGATCGAGTCCAGCACCAGGCGCCGCACCCGCTGCGGGTACAGCTTGGCGTAGACGGCGCCGAGGTAGGTGCCGTACGAGTAACCGAAGTAGTTGATCTTCTTCGCGCCGAGGGACTTACGGATCGAGTCCAGGTCCTTCACGGCGCTGATCGTGTTGATGTACGGCAGGACGTCCTTGTACTTGGTACCGCAGGCCTTGGCGAAGGACTGGGCGCGCTTCACGTTGGCCGTCTCGATCGCGGACGTGCTGGGCACGGAGTCCGGGCGCACCGGGTCGAAGTAACCGGGCTTGCAGTCCAGGGCGGGCTTGCTCGCGCCCACTCCCCGCGGGTCGAAGCCGATGACGTCGTACTGCGCGGCGACCTTCTTCGGCAGCGAGGACGCGACGAACGAGGCCAGACCCGTACCGCTGCCACCGGGGCCGCCCGGGTTGACCAGCAGCGGGCCCTGGTACGTCTTCGAGGTGTGCGGCACGCGGGACAGCGCCAGCGTGATCTTCTTCCCGTTCGGCTTCGCGTAGTCGAGCGGCACCTTCACCGAGCCGCACTGGAGCGTCGGCGAGTTGTCGGTGGCGCACTTCTTCCAGGCGACCTTCGCGGCGGCGGCCTGGACGGTGTTCGCGGAGGGCGACCCGCTGGCGTTGGCGGGAACGGCGCTGAGCGTCCCGGCCAGAACGACGCCGGCGCCGCACAGCACGGCTGCGCTTCTTCTCATGAAGTTCTCTCTGAACGATGGGGGGTTCAGGTCCGCGAGGTTCGCGGTCCAGCCCGCATGGTTCCCGAAGATCACGCCCGGCAATAACTTATTCGACCAAGACTTGACCGAATTGAGTCATTGCTTACTCTCAAATGACCCACAGAAAGGGGCAGTTGCGCCAATCCGGACACCTGGTTCCGGACGGCCGCTCACCGCCGACGAGGGCACCCGGCGAGCCCCGGGCGCCCCCTCACACGCGCGCGTCAGGTGGCCGTACAGCTCACGCTCGGCACACCCCCGCCCCCGGGCGCGCCCCCGAAA
This sequence comes from Streptomyces bottropensis ATCC 25435, assembly GCF_000383595.1. Lineage (NCBI taxonomy): Bacteria > Bacillati > Actinomycetota > Actinomycetes > Kitasatosporales > Streptomycetaceae > Streptomyces > Streptomyces bottropensis. The sequence continues at coordinate 8,414,241 of NZ_KB911581.1, forward strand.
CCGAAGCTCGCCGAAGCTCCCGGGGCGACCGCCCCGTTGTGCGCGGCGTTGGCCGCGGTGACCGTCGCCCCGCTCTGGGTGTAGGACGCGTTCCACATGTTCGTGATCCGCTGGGAGCCGGGCCAGGTCCAGGTGACCTTCCAGGAGGCGAGGGCGGTGGTACCGCTGTTGGTGACCTTCACCTCGGCGTTGAAGCCGCCGCCCCAGTCGCTGCTGACCGTGTACGCGGCGGTGCAGGCGGGCGTGCCACCACCGGGGTCGCCCGGATCACCCGGGTCACCGGGGTCTCCCGGGCCGGAGCCGCCGGGCGGGAAGCCGGGGGCCTTGATGCTCGCGAGGTAGCCGTCCTTGACGGTGTCCACGGTCTGCCAGTCGTCCTTCAGGATGCCGCCGGTGTCACCGGAGTTGGGGTTCCAGGACCAGAAGGTCCAGTGGAAGGAGTCCGAGCCGTGGGCCGAGGTCGAGCGCAGATAGGTCACCAGGGCCGCCAGCCACCGCTGGTCGACGGTGGACTGGAGCGTCGTACCGAACTCGCCGACCCACACCGGCGCGATGTTCTGCTTGAAGATGTATCCCCAGTACTTGTCCCAGACGCCGGGCATGTTGGCGGGGAAGGACGGGTCGCTGAACCAGCTCTGCTGGGCGACGCTCGTGGCGTAGTCGTGGGCCGAGTACACCACCCGGTTCGCCACGTCCAGTTGCACCGGGTACTGGGCCACGCCCATCAGGTTGCCGCCCCACCAGCCCGAGACGCCGTTGAACGTCTGGACGCCCTCGACGAGGATCAGCAGGTCGGGGTTGACCGACAGGACCGCGTTACCGGCGCGCTGGGCGGCCAGGCGCCAGTCCCTGGCCGTGTCGCCGCAGCCCCAGCAGGCGGGATCGTGGGGCTCGTTGTGGAGGTCGATGCCGACCACCGTCGCGTTCCCCTTGTAGCGGGCGGCCAGCGCCTTCAGGTTGGTGATCCACGTCGACTCGGGGACGGCCGAGGTGTACCAGAGCGCCGACTGGCCCGCCGCGTCCGGGCGGTGGCGGTCGAGGATGACCTTCAGTCCGCTCTGCCCGGCGTACGCGACGATCCTGTCCAGGACCTGGAGAGACGTCAGACCCCGCAGGTCGGCGTTCTTGCCGTCGGAGTGGTTGAGGCTGTCGGGCATGGTGCCGGGCTTGAGGATGTCGTCGCTGTAGGGCATCCGGATGGTGTTGTAGCCCAGCGACTTCATCTGGTCGATCATGCTCTTGTAGTCCCGGGACCAGAGGCCGTGGGGGACGTTGTTGGCGGTCTCGAAGCCGAACCAGTTGATGCCGGCGATCCGGACCGACTGGCCGCCCGCGTCCAGGATCTGCCGGCCGCTGGTGCGCCAGTAACCGGCCCCGGCCTCGGCCGCGGCGGCCTCCGGCGCGGTGGCCGCCGCCGCCGGGTGCACGCCGCCGGCCAGGGGCAGCGTGAACAGGGCGGCGGCCGCGCACAGGGCGCCCAGGGTTCTCCGTAAGCTGCGGAACATGTCGCTGCTTCCTCCTCGGGAGGCGCGGGTCCGGAACGATGGGAGCGCTCCCACCACCCGCACTTCCCATGGAAACAGATCGCATGAACACGTCAAGGCATCCGGCGCCACCTGATGCGCCGGACGCCCTCACGCGTCCCCCCGGCCGCCCGTCACCTCAGCTGCTGAGCTTCCTGAACCGGCGTACCGCGAGCGGCAGGAAGACCAGCGTCAGCACCAGCGGCCACACCCCGGCCATCAGCAGCGCGTTCCGCTCGACCCAGGCGTCGCCACCGCCGACCGGCGTCCCGAACAGCTCGCGGGCCGCCGCGGCCGTGGAGGAGACCGGGTTCCAGGCGGCGATCCAGCCCAGCCAGTCGGGCATCAGCTGTGGGGCGACGTAGATGCTGGAGATCATGGTCAGCGGGAAGGCGACCGCGAACAGCCCGCCCGCCGCCTCCGGGTTGGGGACCAGCAGGCCCAGCCAGACACCGATCCAGATCAGAGCGAAGCGCAGCCACAGGAGCAGACCGAACGCGGCCAGGAAGCCGAGGCCGCCGTCCGGGCGCCAGCCCATCGCGACCGCCGTCAGCATCATGATGGCCAACTCCGCGCAGGCGACGAGCAGATCGGTCAGCCCACGCCCGGCGACCACCGCGGACGGCGCCATCGGCATGGAACGGAAGCGGTCGATGACCCCCTTGGTGGAGTCGTGGACGACCAGCGTGGCCGTGTTGATGAACCCGAAGGCCATCGTCATCACGAACATGCCCGGCATCAGGAAGTCCCGGTAGTCCCCGCCGCCGGGCACCTTCATGGCACTGCCGAAGACATAGCCGTACAGCAGCACGGACAGGATGGGAAAGCCCAGCTGCCAGGCGATGTTGACCGGCTGGCGCCGGTAGTGGGTGAGGCCGCGGCGGACGATGTTCCAGACGTCGCAGAACAGCCAGTACGTACGGCCGCGCGCACGTGACGCGCCCAGGTCGACGGTGGTCATGCGACGGCCCCCTTCGCGGTGTCACGGATGTCACGGTCCGCCCCGCTCCCGGTCCCGGTGGCCCCCGGCTTCTGCGCGCTCCGGCCCGTCAGGCGCAGGAACACGTCGTCCAGGCTCGGCCTGCGCAGGCCGATGTCCACGACCCGCACGCCCTCGTCCTGGAGGGTGCGGGCCACCTCGGTGAGCGCCGCGACGCGGTCGGTCACCGGCGCGTGGACCCGCGACTCGGCGTCGTCCGACTCCGGTTCGCCGTCCGAGACCCGGGCGACGACCTTCACCGCGCGCGGGATGTCGGCGCGCTCGGCGACGACGACCTCGACGCGGTCACCGCCGACCGTGCTCTTCAGCCCGTCGGGGGTGTCGTCGGCGATGGCCCGCCCCTGGTCGATCACACGGCCTGCAACGCCTCCTGGACGGGCTTGAGGTGTTCGTCGCGCGGCGGGGCGGGGGCGGGGAGGGGTGACGGGGAGCGCGGGTGCCTCGTGGCTCAGGAGGGCCGGCGCAGCCGCCTGAAGCCCCATACGACGACGACCGCACCGCCGACGGCGAGGGCGCCGACCTTGAAGGTGGAGCTGGTGCCGTCGCCGTCCGCCGCTTCGGTGCCGGAATCCTTCTGGCCGGAGGAGGACGAGCCGGAACCGCCGCTCCCGGAGCCGCCGCCGGGCACGTCCCGCGCGACGACCGAGCTGCCCGACCCCTCGCTGCCGTACATGATCTTCGAGCCGTCGGTGTCGAACGTGACCGACTCCCCCTGCCGCTGCAGGGGCACGTTCAGCCGCTCGACCTTCTTGAGTCTGCCGCCGTTCCAGTCGTAGAGGATGCCGCCGAAGTAGGCGCGCAGGGCGAGCTGCTTGCCGTCCGGTGAGAACGCGCCGTCGGTGACTTCCAGGTCCGGGACGGAGGCGACCTTCTTGAACACGTTCGTGCCGGAGGGCGAGAGGTCGGCCGGACCCTCGTACAGCGATCCGCCCTCCTCGTTCTTGTCGGCGATGTAGACCCGACCGGTCTTCGGATGCACCATCAGCGCCTCCGCGTCCCGCGCCCCGCCCTCGTACTTCACCACGTACTGCGTGGCCTTGATCGTCTGGTCCTTCAGCTCCTTCGGCTCCGGGAGTTCGTAGATCCAGACGTACGCCCAGGTGCCGCCGAGGTTGTCGCCGATGTCGCCGACGTAGAGCTTGTCGCCGGGCCCCATGGAGATCGCCTCGACGTCGCGCGGAGTGCCGACGCCCGTCATGGTGACCGTGGCGACCGTCTCGCCCGTCTTGCTGTCGACGGCGTAGAGGAAGGCCCCGTCGTCGCTGTCGTTGTGGGTCCAGTAGACCCCCGGGTGCTGACGCGACGCGGCGAGACCGCTCGACTCGGTGATCCGCGTGTCCTTCATCGTGAACCCGTCGTCGTCGGCGGCCGCGGGCGCGGCCGGGAGCGCGGCGAGCAGGACGGCGGCGAGACCGGCGAAGCCGGCGCGGAACCGGCACGGGGAGGTGAGGGGGCGACGGCGCATGGGCCCAAGCCTGCCATCTCGCTCCCCTGGGTGGGGTGGGGGGAGCGCCGTCGGGGTGGGGGTGGTCGGTCGGGTGCGGGTGGGGGGCTTCTCGCGCAGTTCCCCGCGTCCCTCGGAAAAGCAGGGGCTGCGCCCCGTGCTTCTCCGCCCACGTGGCGGGGTTCACAGGGCTGTTCGGGGCGAGAGGCGCTACCAGTCGGTAGCGATCGTTCATGATGTGCCAATGCTCAGGTTCATGCCCGTAGGCGACTCCATGACGATCGGGAGCGCCGGCGAACACACATGGCGCTACCGGCTCTGGCAGCACCTGCGCACGACGTACGACGGGCCCTTCAAGATCGTCGGCCCGCGCGAGACGCTGCACGACAAGGCGACGGACGCCCCGACGTCGTACGAGTACGCCGGCACCGACCCGCGCTTCCCCCGCGGCCATCTCGCCGGCTGGGGCGAGGGCTGGCTCCACATGGCGCCGCTGATCGCCGACGCGGTCCGCGGCAACCGGGCGAACGTCCTTCTCGTCTCCCTCGGCCTCATCGACCTCGGCTTCTACACCAACGCCGAGCAGACCGCCGAGAACACCCGCCGCTTCGTCGAGGCCGCCCGCGAGGCGAACCCGCACGTGCGCATGGTCCTCCTCCCCGTCACCCCCAACGTCCGCGCCGAGTCCGACGCCCCCTTCGCCGCCCAGGTCGCCCGCTTCAACGAACTCCTCGCCAAGACGGCCGCCGACCTCGACGAACCCCGCTCCCCGCTCCTCGTGGCCTCCCCGCCCCCGTCGTACGACATCCACCGGGACACCTACGACGGCACCCACCCCAACGCCTCCGGCGAACACAAGATCGCGGCGACCTTCGCGAACGCGATGCACGAGGCGTGGGACCTGGGGGGACCGTACGAGGAAGGGCCCTAAGCCCCAGACCCGGCGCCCTCGGCAGTCCTCGTCGCCGTCACCAGCGCGAACGTCAGATACTCCCCCTGGTCCGCCTCCAGCATCTCCACGACCGCCCGATCGGCTCCCCCTGCCTGCGGATCGCGTTCCGCACATGCCCGCGCCCAGAGCAGCCAGTCCCGCCAGCCGTCCTCCTGGAGCCGGGCCGAGGTGACGTCGACCAGTTCGGTGACCGCCCACTGGAACCGCCACCACTCGGCGGTGTGCCAGGCGATGGCCTCCCAGCCGACGACGGCCTTGATGTGCGGCGGCACGGACCCGAGGTCGCGCACCTCGCGGGTCAGCGCGGGTGTGGCGACGCCGAGCTGCCCGCCGGGCCGCAGGAACCGCACCAGGTACGGCAGATAGCTGTCCGCCGTCCCGAAGTACTCGAACGCGTCCACGCTGACGACGGCGTCGAAGCCGCCCTCCTCGAACGGCAGGGCATGCGCCTCGGCCCGCACCGCCGTCACCCGGTCCCCCACCCCGGCCTTGTCGAAGACCTCCGCCGCCTCCTCCGCCGCGATCCACCAGTCCGCGGCGACCACCTCCACCCCGAACTCCCGCGCCAGGAACACGGAGGTCGCCCCCTTCCCCGACCCCAGGTCCAACACCCGCATCCCGGGCCGCAGTTCGAGGTCCCGCACCAGGTCCTCCAGCAGCCACAGCGGGTTCGGCCCCATGTCGAGGCCGAGCAGCCAGGAGGGGTCGTAGGCGGAGGAGCGCGGGTAACGGTCGGGGCGGTGGAGGGCGTCGCGCGCGGTGGTGGTCACGGGAGACGACCCAAACGGTTCGGGCGCCGGGCGCGCAAGGGAGTTTCGTCGTACTCCGTGCTGACGAATCCGCCCACCGCCTCCCGGGTCCGGCGCTCCGCACTTGATCGGTGGCCCCCCGCTCGCTTGGATGTCCCGGTCGGACGCGGCGGTGACGGATGCGGGGCGGGACGGATGGCGCGGGGCGGTGGGCTGGGCCGGGAGTTCCGGTGGCTGTGGACGGCGTACGCGGTCAGCGCGTTCGGCACGCGGCTGTCGTTCGACGCGTTCCCCCTGATCGCGGTGCTGGTCCTGCACGTCGGCCCGACACAGGTCTCCGCGCTGGCGGCCACCGGCCTGGCGGTGGGCGCGGTGGTGGCCCTGCCGCTCGGCCCCTGGGTGGAGTTCCGCCGCAAGCGTCCGGTGATGATGACGATGGACCTGGTCCGCTGTGCGGCCCTGCTGACGGTCCCGGCCGCCTACGCCCTCGACCTGCTCACCTTCCCCCAGCTCCTCCTGGTCTCCATGGTCGTCACCGTGGCCGACATCACCTTCACCGCGGCGAGCGGCGCCTTCCTGAAATCCCTGGTCCCCCCGGAACACCTCGTGGCCGCCAACGGCCGCTTCGAGGCCACGACCTGGACCACCACCATGCTCGGCCCGCCCCTCGGCGGCGCCGCGATGGGACTCTTCGGTCCGGTCGTCACCCTGCTGATCGACGCCACCAGCTACCTGGTCTCGGCGGCGGGCATCCGGGCGATCGGCGACCGCGAGCCGCCGCACCCGGCACGGACGGCACCGCCGACGCATACGGCAGAGGTGGCGGTGGCGGGGGCCTCGGAGACCGCCGTGGGTGCCGCGGTACCCGCGACGCCCGCCCCACCCGCGACGCACAAGACACCCACGGCGCCCAAGACCCTCACCCCCCGTCTCCGCCCCACCGACCTCCTCGACGGCTGGCGGTTCCTGCTCGCCGACCCGGCCCTGCGCCCCCTCTTCCTCAACACCATCGTGGTCAACGCGCTGATCATGGCGCCCGCACCGCTGCTGCTGATCCTCATGGTCGGTGAACTCGGCTTCGCCCCCTGGCAGTACGGCCTCGCTTTCGCCGTCCCCTGCGCCGGTGGACTGATCGGCTCCCGCCTCTCCCGTCGCCTGGTCGCCCGGCACGGCGACGACCGGGTCCTGCGGGTCGCCGGAACCCTGCGGGCCTGCTGGCCGCTGGGGCTGGCGTTCATCGGTCACGGCCCGGCGGGCCTCGTCCTCGTCATGGTCGTCGAGCTGGGCCTGATCACCTGCATCAGCGTCTTCAACCCCGTGATGGCCACCCAGCGCCTCACCCGGACCCCGTCGGACCGCGTCGCCCGCGTCCTCACCGCCTGGTCCGTCACCGGCAAACTCGCCACCGCCGCCACGACGGCCCTCTGGGGCCTCCTCGCCGCCCTGACGACCCCCCGAACGGCGATCGCCACGGCCGGCCTCCTCCTCCTGGCGACCCCGCTGCTCCTCCTCACCCACCGCCACCGGTCAGGAGGGGTGCCCCGCACCCCCGCCCCGAACGACCACCAGAACCCGGAGCCCCTTCCGAAGAACTGACACCGGACGTCGCACGGGGCCCACCAGGGGAAACGGCACGACCGGCCAAGCCGTGACGGTCAGAACATCGTGTTGTCGTTCGCCGACGTCTCCGGCACGTCCTGGAGTGCGTCCCAGTGTTCGACGATCTTGCCGTTCCGCACCCGGAACAGGTCGACGACGGCCTGGCCGCGCTCGCCCGGGGCGTTGACGTAGTGGCTGTGGACGGCGACGAGGTCGCCCTCGGCGATGACGCGCTTGCGCGTGACGGTGAGGGAGGGGAACTGCTGGAAGTAGCCGCCCAGACCGGCCCTGGCCCCGGCCACGCCGTCGGGGATGTTCGGGTTGTGCTGGTGGTACTCGGGGCCCCAGTACCGGTCGAGCGCCGAGAGGTCCTTCCGCACCAGCAGTCGGTCGAAGGCCTTGGTCACCAGCTTCTCGTTGTACGCGGTCAGCCGGGCCGGCCCCGGCACCTCGGTGCGCGGCCGGCTGACGGTGGAGAACATGTCGTTGCCGTTGGCCGAGGACTCCGGCACCTCCTGCCCCACGTCCCAGTGCTCCGCGATCCGCCCGCCCTGGAAGCGGAAGATGTCGAACACGGCGGAGCCCCGGGTGCCTGGCGTGAGCACGACGTTGGAGTGCACGAGGACGAGGTCGCCCTGGGCGATGACCCGCCTGATGTCGTAGGCGGCGTCCGGGAACTGCTGCCGCACCGCCGCCGCGAGCCCCTTCAGCGTCTCCGCCCCGTCCGGCGCGAACGGGTTGTGCTGGATGTAGTCCGGCCGCACGTACCGGTCCACGACCGCCGTGTTCCCGTCCTCGAACACCCCCTTCAGCACCCGTACCGCCACGGCCTTCTGGTACGCGAGCCGAGCGGCGTCCCCGTGCGGGGCCCGCTCGGCGACGGCGGTGGACGGGGCCGCGACGGCCGGTACGACGGCGGCGGTGGAGGTGAGCGCGACGGCCGCGAGGACGGCGACGAGCGCGCGGCGGGCAGGCGTGGTGGGGGTCACGAGGCTCCCATCGGAGAGGTTCGGCAGGTCAGCTCCCGCTTGAAAGTTCAAGCAGTGATGCTTACGAAAGGAAAGCACTAACCTTCAGTTAGCGTCAAGATCTCTCCCCTTGCCTAGAGCGCACTCCACCGCCTTGGCTAAGGAGTCATGAAGTACACACAGCTCGGACGCACAGGTCTCAAGGTCAGTCGGCTGGTCCTCGGCACGATGAACTTCGGTCCGCAGACAGATGAATCAACCAGCCACGGCATCATGGACGCCGCACTGGACGCGGGCATCAACTTCTTCGACACGGCGAACGTCTATGGGTGGGGTGAGAACAAGGGCCGGACCGAGGAGATCATCGGCAACTGGTTCGCCAAGGGCGGTGAGCGCCGCGACAAGGTCGTCCTCGCGACCAAGGTGTACGGGAACATGGCGGCGTCGGCCGACTCCTGGCCCAACCACGACAAGCTCTCCGCCCTGAACATCCGGCGGGCCGTGGACGCCAGCCTCAAGCGGCTGCGCACGGACTACATCGACGTCTACCAGTTCCACCACATCGACCGGGCCACCCCCTTCGAGGAGATCTGGCAGGCCGTCGACGTCCTGGTCCAGCAGGGCAAGATCCTCTACGCCGGCTCCAGCAACTTCCCCGGCTACAAGATCGCCCAGGCGAACGAGACCGCCGCCCGCCGGGGCGGCACCATCGGCCTCGTCAGCGAGCAGTGCCTCTACAACCTCGCCGAGCGCCGCGCCGAGATGGAGGTCATCCCGGCCGCGCAGGAGTACGGCCTCGGGGTCATCCCCTGGTCGCCGCTGCACGGCGGACTGCTCGGCGGGGTCATCAAGAAGGAGGCCACGCAGGGCCGCCGCGCCTCAGGCCGCAGCGCCGACGCCCTCGCCGACCCGGCCGTACGCGGCCAGGTCCAGGCGTACGAGGACCTCCTCGACAAGCACGGCCTCGAACCGGGAGAGGCCGCCCTCGCCTGGCTCCTGACCCGTCCCGGCGTGACCGGCCCGATCGTCGGCCCCCGTACGGCCGAACAGCTCCGGTCGGCGATCCGCGCGAGCGAGCTGGAGCTGAACGAGGAGCTGCTGACCTCGCTGGACGAGATCTTCCCGGGCCCGGGCCCGTCCCCGGAGGCCTTCGCCTGGTGAGGGCCCCGTAAGGGGCGCGGGGAACTGCGCGACAAGCCCCCGTCGGCGGGCGGGCCGGCACGGTCCGCAGTTCCCCGAGGCCATCGGCACGGTCCCCCGTTCCCCGACCGTCACCGGTGGCCGACGGTCACCGACACCCGATGGTCACGGAGCCCCGACGGTCACCTGCCAACCGCCGCCGCGAGAGCAACCACCGCGAACATCAGCACGAGCACACCGGCCATGATCCGGTTACGGGTCTTCGGGTCCACCCCACGAGCGTAACCGGCGGCCCGAACGGTCATCCGGCCGCCCCGAGCGGCCAGCGCCCCAGCGCCTCGTACCGCGGCTGCTCCCCCGGCACCCCGGACGTCGGCAGACTGCTGCGCACCAGCGCGAGGTCGGCCACCGTCCACGTACGCCCGGCGAAGGCGTCGAGCGCGTCGACGCACGGCCGTACGTCGATGTCGTCACGGCTGCGGGCCACCGTCAGATGGGGCGTGTACCGGCGGTGCTCCCCCATCGGCACCCCGGCCTTGCGCGCCGCCGCCTCCGCCCGGTCGGCCAGCAGCCGGAGCGCGCCGAGGTCACCCTCGGCGCCCGCCCACAACGCCCGCCCGTGCCCGAACTGTCCGCCGCCGCGCACGGCCAGCGGGAACGGCTCGCCGCGCCGCGCGGCCCGCTCCAGGCGCCGCGACAGCTCCGGTACGACGTCCACCTCGACCTCGCCGTAGAAGGCGAGGGTGAAGTGCCAGCCGGCCGGTGCGGTCCAGCGCAACCGGTCCGCACCGGCCAGGCCCTTCAACTCCCCGATCACCACGCCGAGTTCGTCGACGACGTCGGCGGGCGGCAACACCGCGGCGAACAGCCGCACGGTACTCATGGCACTCATGACGGCCACTTTCGCAGGACTAGGCCACGGTCGTCACGGGAACGGTCCGCTCGCCGTGCTGCCCCTCGGCCCGTTCCCTGGGCACGAACCGCACCCGCGGGTGACCCCGGTTCCATCCCATCGACACCCGCAGACCGCCGGCCCTGACGAGGATCAGGCCCACGGTGACCGCGGCGACGGTGGAGACGACCCCACCGGCGAGGAAGCCCGCGCGGGCGCCGTACGCGTCGGTGGCCCAGCCGGCGATCGGCGCGCCCAGCGGGGTGCCGCCGAGGAAGACCATCATGTAGAGGGCCATGACACGGCCGCGCATCGCGGGGTCGGTGCCCATCTGGATGGCGGTGTTGGTGGTGACGTTCACCGTCAGGCCGAACATCCCTATCGGCACCATGAGCAGGGCGAACAGCCAGTACGTCGGTGCCAGCGCGGCCACGATCTGCAGCAGGCCGAAGGCGAGCGCGCCCCCGATCAGCACCCGCAGCCGGGTGGTGCCGCGACGGGCGGCGAGCAGGGCACCGGCGACCGAGCCGACCGCCATGAGCGTGTTGAAGAGGCTGTAGGAGCCGGCGCCCGAGTGGAACACGTCGTCCGCGTAGGCCGACAGCCAGACGGGGAAGTTGAAGCCGAAGGTGCCGATGAAGCCGACGAGGACGATGGGCCAGAGCAGTTCGGGGCGGCGGGCCACGTAACGCAGGCCCTCACGGAGCTGGCCCTTGGCGCGGGGCGCGCGGCGCACGGGGTGCAGGTCGCGGGTCCGCATCAGCAGCAGGCCGGCGATGGGGGCGACGAAGGACAGGCCGTTGAAGAGGAACGCCCAGCCCGTGCCGACGGTGGTGATCATCACGCCGGCGACGGCGGGGCCCACCAGACGGGCCGACTGGAAGTTCGCCGAGTTGAGGCTGACCGCGTTCTGCAGCTGGTCCGGGCCGACCATCTCCGACACGAACGACTGACGGGCCGGGTTGTCGACCACGGTGGCCATGCCCACGGCGAAGGCGGCCACGTACACGTGCCACACCTGGACCTGGCCGGAGAGCGTGAGCGCGGCGAGCGCCAGTCCCGTGACGGCCATGGACGTCTGGGTCAGGAACAGCAGGCGCCGCTTGGGGAACCGGTCGACCAGCACCCCGCCGTACAGCCCGAACAGCAGCATCGGCAGGAACTGCAGCGCCATCGTCACACCGACGGCCGTGGACGATCCGGCCAGGCTCAGCACGAGCCAGTCCTGGGCGATCCGCTGCATCCACGTGCCGACGTTCGACACGACCTGCCCGAGGAAGAACAGCCGGTAGTTCCGCACCCGCAGCGACCGGAACATGGACACGCGTTCACGCGGGGCGGGGGTCTGGGCGGGGGCCGGGGTACTCGCGGGGGTGGGGGTACTCGCCGTGGGCGCGGGCGCCTTGGGGCCGGCGGTGTCCGGCGGTGCCTCGGCGGTGGCGGGCCGGTCCAGCGGGCCGGTGGTGTCCGGCGGCGCTTCCGGCACCTCGTGCGCCTGCGGGGTGGGGCGGGAGGTCGGTGGCGCGGGGACGGAAGCTGCTCCGGGGCCCGTACTCAAAAGGGTTCGCCTCCTTGGGTGGAACGTGTGCGTGTCGTGCGGTTGCGTAAGCCTCACGGCTCCCGTTCTGTCTGCTTCTGTCTGTTTCTGTCTGCTGGTTCCCGGGTCGGCCCATGCCTGTCCCCAGGGGGCGCGCGGGCCGTCGGCCGGGGCGTATCGGGGGCCGGTCCGGCGTGCGAACGTGGCCCGAACGCGCCCGGCGGGCGGGCGCGGGGTCAGAGGTGGGCGAGCCTCTCCAGAACGGGCGCGGCCGCGCGCAGCTTCTCCCACTCGTCCGCGTCGAGAGCCTCGACGAGGGAGGCGAGGAACGCGTTGCGTTTGCGGCGGCTCTCCTCCAGCATCGCCTCGGCCCGCTCGGTCTGGGTGACCACCTTCTGCCGCCGGTCCTCGGGGTGCGGCTCCAGCTTCACGAGGCCCTTGCTCTCCAGCAGGGCGACGATCCGGGTCATCGACGGGGGCTGCACATGCTCCTTGCGGGCCAGCTCACCGGGGGTGGCGGTGCCGCAGCGGGCGAGGGTGCCCAGCACCGACATCTCGGTCGGGCTCAGCGACTCGTCGACCCGCTGGTGCTTGAGCCGACGGGACAGGCGCATCACGGCGGAACGGAGGGCGTTCACAGCGGCCTCGTCGTCGCCATGGTTCAGGTCAGGCATGTTCTTTAGCGTAACTCATTACCCTCGCTAAAGACCATCGGAACTCCACAGCCGTGCCCGTGAGCCCCGCCACTCATGCCGATCACCACCCTTACATCACTCATATGAGTGACTGGTAAGCAGAACGTGACACGGAGGGTCGCACGCATCCGACCCTTGTACACATGGGGACCACTGTGCTCAGCCTGCGGATAGACGGGGAGCTGCTCGACCGGCTCCGGACCCACGCGGCGAAAAGGGGAATGAGCGTCCAGGACTATGTGATCGGGACGCTCATTCGCGACGACTTCGACGAGCGGTTCCAGACCGCGGTCGACGAGACGGAGAAGTTCTACGGGGTGCGGTGAGGCGGCCGGGTGCCGCTCACGTCAGCCCCAGGGCCGGCATCAGGTAGTAGAAGCCGAAGACCGCCGCCACCACGTACATCGCCGCCGGAACCTCGCGTCCACGACCCGCGGCCAGACGCAGGACGACGAAGGTGAGGAAGCCCATGCCGATGCCGTTGGTGATCGAGTAGGTGAACGGCATCATCACCATCGTCACGAACGCCGGGATCGCGATCGTGTAGTCGGCCCAGTCGATCTCGCGGACCGAGTTCGCGAGGATCAGGAACCCGACCGCCAGCAGCGCCGGGGTCGCCGCCTGGGAGGGCACCATCGTGGCGACCGGCGTCAGGAACAGCGCGACGGCGAACAGAGCGCCGGTGACCACGTTCGCGAAGCCGGTGCGCGCCCCCTCCCCCACGCCGGCCGTCGACTCCACGAAGCAGGTCGTCGCGGACGAGGAGCTGGCGCCACCGGCCGCGACGGCGATGCCGTCGACGAAGAGCACCTTGTTGATACCCGGCAGCTGCCCGTCCGCGTCGGTCAGCCTGGCCTCGTCGCCGACGCCCATGATCGTGCCCATCGCGTCGAAGAAGCACGACAGCAGCACGGTGAAGACGAAGAGGACACCGGTCAGCACACCGACCTTCGCGAACCCGCCGAAGAGGCTGACCTGTCCGATCAGCCCGAAGTCGGGGGTCGCGACCGGGGTGCCGGGCCATTTCGGCGTGGTCAGACCCCAGGCACCCGCGGGCAGGTCCGCCGCGGCCTGGACGACGACCGCGAGCAGCGTCATCGCGACGATCGAGATCAGGATCGCGCCCGGCACCCCGCGCACGATCAGCGCGAGCGTCAGCAGCGCGCCCAGGACGAAGACGAGCACCGGCCAGCCGTCGAGATGCCCGGTGGCGCCCAGCTGGAGCGGCACGGTCGTGTGGGCGGCGTCCGGGACTCGGGTGACGAACCCGGAGTCCACCAGCCCGATCAGCATGATGAACAGGCCGATACCGATGGAGATGCCCTTGCGCAGACTCAGCGGCACGGCGTTCATGACCCGCTCACGCAGCCCCGTCGCCACCAGCAGCATCACGACGAACCCGGCCAGCACGACCATGCCCATCGCGTCCGGCCACGACATGCGCGGCGCGAGCTGCAGCGCGACGACCGTGTTCACGCCCAGCCCCGCCGCCAGCGCGATCGGCACGTTGCCGATGACACCCATGAGGAGCGTGGTGAAGGCGGCGGTGACCGCGGTCGCGGTGACCAGCTGGCCGTAGTCCAGCTGGTTCCCGTACATGTCCTTCGCGCTGCTCAGGATGATCGGGTTCAGCACGATGATGTACGCCATCGCGAAGAAGGTGGCGAAACCGCCCCGGATCTCGCGCGACAGCGTGCTGCCGCGTTCCGTGATCCTGAAGTGGCGGTCGAGCACGCCGACGGTGCTGCTCTGCGGGGACATGCGGAACCTCATCCCCAACAGGCATGCACGGCGCTGTTGGAGTTTTCTACGAACAGAAGCGGTCAGGCAGAAACCGTTTCAGTATGAACATATAATTCAACTCTCGCCATCTCCGCGCGTAGACCCATCCGCCTCGTAAGCTGTGCCCCATGGCCGCGTTTTTCTCGGGATCCCCCAAGCACGAGGCACCGGAGCCCCTGGAGGGGCCCATCGTGCCGACCATCATCGGCGGCACGATCCTGTGGCTCGTCCTCTTCGTCGTCCAGCTCCCCTTCTACGGCTGGTACGCGGACCACGGACACACCTGGTGGATCTGGACCTGCCTCGCCGGCGGCGGCCTGGGGTTCATCGGCATCTACTACGTCCGCCGACGTGACGCGGCGATCAAGCGGGACGCGGCGGAGAAGGCGGCCACGGAGGCGAAGGCCGCCGACCACGCGAAAGCAGGGACCGAAGGGGCAGGGACCGAAGGGGCAAGGACCGAAGAGGCAGGGACCGAAGAGGCAGGGACCGAAGAGGCAGGGACCGAAGAGGCGGCTGTCGCAGGGACGGCAGCCGAAGGGGCGGCGACCGAAGAACCCGAAGCCGGCGACGTGACCGCGCGGCCCGCCGGCAACTGAGCCCGTCCGGCGGTTCCAGCCCCGGCCGTCACCGCACCACAGGCGGCGTACGACCCCGGCATCACGGCGCGGCCCGCCCCTCCTCCGCAGGTCGGATCTTTGCCGCACTCGGCGGGTGAACCCTCAGATCCGCACGTACCGTCGAACGCATGACGCACATCGACGCGGGTACCGAACTCGATCCTGTGCACCCGACGCCCGTCCCGGCCCGCCCGGGGCGGGCGCCCGGTCTGACGGCCGCCGAGGTGGCCGACCGGGTCGCCCGCGGCGAGGTGAACGACGTACCCGTGCGGAGCAGCCGCTCCCTGGTGGACATCGTCCGCGCGAACGTCTTCACCCGGTTCAACGCGATCATCGGCGTCCTGTGGGTCGTCATGCTGTTCGTCGCCCCCATCCAGGACAGCCTGTTCGGCTTCGTGATCCTGGCCAACACGGGCATCGGCATCGTCCAGGAGTGGCGGGCGAAGAAGACCCTCGACTCCCTCGCGGTGATCGGCGAGGCGAAACCCACGGTCCGGCGGGACGGGGTCGCGGCCCAGGTCGGCACCTCCGACATCGTCCTCGGGGACCTCATCGAGATCGGCCCCGGCGACAAGATCGTCGTGGACGGCGAGTGCGTCGAGACCGACGGCCTGGAGATCGACGAGTCGCTGCTCACCGGCGAGGCCGACCCGGTCGTCAAACACCCCGGTGACCAGGTGATGTCGGGCAGCTTCGTGGTCGCCGGCGGCGGCGCCTTCACCGCGACGAAGGTGGGCCGGGAGGCCTACGCGGCCCAGCTGGCGGAGGAGGCGAGCCGCTTCACCCTGGTCCACTCCGAACTGCGCTCCGGCATCTCCACCATCCTCAAGTACGTCACCTGGATGATGGTCCCGACCGCGATCGGCCTGATCGTCAGCCAGCTGATCGTGAAGGAGAACGACTTCAAGGACTCCGTCGCCCGCACGGTCGGCGGCATCATCCCGATGGTCCCCGAGGGTCTGGTGCTGCTGACGTCGGTCGCCTTCGCGATCGGGGTGATCCGTCTCGGCCGCAAGCAGTGCCTGGTGCAGGAACTGCCCGCCATCGAGGGCCTGGCCCGCGTCGACACCGTCTGCCTCGACAAGACCGGCACCCTCACCGAGGGCGGCATGGACGTCACCGAACTGCGCCCCCTGGGCGGCGCCGACGAGGCGTACGTACGCAAGGTCCTCGGCGCGCTCGGTGAGTCCGACCCCCGCCCGAACGCCTCCCTCCAGGCCGTCATCGACGCCTACCCGGACAGCGACGGCTGGCGGTGCACCGAGTCCCTGCCCTTCTCCTCGGCCCGCAAGTACAGCGGCGCGTCCTTCGGCGAGAGCGACGGCGAGTCCAGCACCTGGCTGCTCGGCGCGCCCGACGTCCTGCTCCCCGACGACGACCCGGCCCTCACCGACACCGGCCGGCTCAACGAGCAGGGGCTACGGGTCCTGCTGCTCGCCCGGGTCACCCGCGCACTCGACGACTCCGAGGTCGCCCGGGACGCCCGCCCCACCGCCCTCGTCGTCCTCGAACAGCGGCTGCGCCCCGACGCCGCCGACACCCTGCGCTACTTCGAGGAGCAGGACGTACGGGCCAAGGTCATCTCCGGCGACAACGCGGTGTCGGTCGGCGCGGTGGCCGGAAAGCTGGGTCTGACCGGCGAGGTCGTCGACGCCCGCCGGCTGCCCGGCGAGCGCGACGGCATGGCGGACGCCCTCGACTCCGGCACGGTCTTCGGCCGGGTCACCCCGCAGCAGAAGCGGGACATGGTCGGCGCCCTGCAGTCCCACGGCCACACGGTCGCGATGACCGGCGACGGCGTGAACGACGTACTGGCCCTCAAGGACGCCGACATCGGTGTGGCGATGGGCTCGGGCTCGGAGGCGACCAGGGCCGTCGCGCAGATCGTGCTGCTCGACAACAGCTTCGCCACGCTGCCCTCGGTCGTCGCGGAGGGCCGCCGGGTCATCGGCAACATCACGCGGGTGGCGACCCTGTTCCTCGTCAAGACGGTGTACTCGGTACTCCTCGCCGTCCTGGTGGTCTGCTGGCAGGTGGAGTACCCCTTCCTCCCCCGCCACCTGACCCTGCTCTCGACCCTGACGATCGGCATCCCGGCGTTCTTCCTCGCCCTGGCCCCCAACAGAGAGCGCGCGCAACCCCACTTCGTGCGGCGCGTGATGCGGTACTCGATCCCGGGCGGTGTGCTGGCGGCCGTCGCCACCTTCGTCACCTATCTGCTCGCCCGCCACCACTACGCGGGCGAGGGCGCGTTGGAGGCGGAGACCAGCGCGGCCACCCTCACGCTCTTCCTGATCTCCATGTGGGTGCTGGCCATCATCGCCCGCCCGTACACCTGGTGGCGCGTGGGCCTGGTGGCCGCGATGGGCGGCTGCTTCCTGCTGGTCCTCGTCGTGCCGTCGCTCCAGGACTTCTTCGCCCTGCGGCTGGTGGGGACGACCATGCCGTGGATGGCGGTCGCCGTCGCCGCCCTGGCCTCGGCCCTACTGGAGTTCCTGTGGAGATGGGTGGACCGCCGCTTCCCGGCGTAGGGCACCCGTCCGGTACCGCTCCGGAAACCGGACGCCTGCGGCCGGCGTCCTCGCCTCCGGCCGGCGTCCTCGCCTGCGGCCGGCCTCGCGGAGGCCGCGCCGTCGCGTCACCGGCATCGAGCGGCATCGAACGGCACCGGGAGGCGGCGCAGGGAAGGGAGCGCCCGGGGGCCCTACGTCACGTCGACGTAGTCACCCGTCGCGCTGACCGGCGCCGTCGTGCTCACCCCGGCGTAGCTGAAGCGCCAGTAACCGTCGTACGTGGCGGTGCCGGTGGCCTTCACATTGCCGGAGGCGTCCGAGTAGACCGTTCTGACCGTGGTGTACGTGCTGCTGCCCGCCTTGCGGAACTGGAGCTTGACCGGCTGCTCGGTGAAGGCCGTGTAGGTGTGGCTCTGCCAGTCGGCGCGGGTGAGCCTGCCCGTCGCGGTGACCGTCCTGCCCTTCTTGACCGGCTCCGGCCCGGCGTTGACGGTGAGCTTCGCGATCCGCCGCACGAGGGTGGAGGCCGGCCCGCCCTGCTCCTTGTAGCCGATCTTGCTGTAGTCGAGCTCGTCGTTCGACGGGTCCTGGCCGTTGAACGCGATGGCGTCGGCGCCCGCCTTCCAGGTCCCGGCCTGCGAGTTGCGCAGGTCGCCGTCGCCCGGACGGATGTCGATGGTGCCCGTACAGCTCGCCGTCGTCGCGGTGGCGACCTTGCAGGTGGCGAAGTCGTCGCCGAACAGCTGCGGGGTGTCCTCGTCGCCGAAGGTGCCGCGGTAGAGGAAGGGCTCCGCGAAGAAGTCCTTCGCGGTGATGTCGACGCCGGAACCGTGTGTCAGCGTGAACGACACCGCGGTGGAGACCGTGCCGCCGATGCCGACCTTGAGGGACGTGGCGACCTTGAAGTTCGAGAAGCTGACGTTCAGCGTGTAGGGCTGACCGCTCGTCGCCGTCGTGCCGGCCGCGTGCGCGGCCGGTATCCCGAGGGCGGAAAAGGCCAGGGCGCCGACGGCGGCCACAGTGGCTCTTGTGCGCATGTGTTCCCCAAGTGGAGAAAGAGTGATCCAGGGCCTTGTGGCCCGGACGATCTGAACACGCGTTCCCTCGACCGAATTCGCCCCCGACGCGAATTTGGCCCGGCCATACGGACTCTTGAAAGACGCATACGGAACGCTTGGTCCCGCTCTTACGGACTCTTGCGGACTCTTACGGAAGTCGGAGTCACTCCTTACGAAAAAAGGGCGCCGGCCCGGGAAATCCCGGAGCCGACGCCCCATCTCCTGCTATTGCCGCGCCTACTTCACGTCGATGGCGTCGGCCGCCGAGGTCACGGCCGCCGTGCCCGAGCTGCCCGCGAAGACGTAACGGTAGGAACCGTCGGCGGACGCCTTGACGGTGGTCTTCAGGGCGCCCGTGGTGGACGTCTTGACCGTCTTGACGTCCGTGTAGGTGGACGTGCCCGCCTTCTTGAACTGCAGCTTCACGGACTGGCCGCCGTACGCCGGGAACTTCTCGGTGTCCCAGTTGGCACGGGTCAACTTGCTCGTGACCGTGATGGTCTTGCCCTTCTTGACGGGCTCGGGAGAGGCGTTGGCGCCGGTGAGCTTCGTCTGGCGCTGGACTTTGGCGGTGCCGAGCTTGCCCTGCCAGGTCTCTTGCAGGTCTCCGGTGAGCGGGTCGCCCCGGAACGCGAGGCCGCCGACCTTCCAGGTCGCGGCCTGCGAGTTGACGAGAGTCTGGCCCGGGTAGAGCTCGATGGACGCCTTGCAGCCGGCGGTGGTCGAGGAGGTGGCCGTGCAGGTCGCCTCCTCCTCGCCGAACTGCACCGGCACGTCGGACTCGTCGAGCAACGAGCCGGGCATCGACTTCAGGTACAGGAACGGCCCGTTGGCGAAGTCCTCGGCGGTGATGTCGACGTCCGCGGCGTGCGTGAGCGTGTAGGTGACCGGCACCGAGCGGTGCTTGGTCGCGCCGACGACGATCGGCTTGCCGCCGTTCACCTTCATGCCGGAGAAGGAGACGTCGAGGTCCCCCGCGGTCGCGTCGGCGGCGGTGGCCGCGCCGAACGCCGACGGCCCACCGTCGACGGCTCCGGCCGCCCACTGCGGGGAGGTGGCGATGCCGTTCGCCTCGTCCGCGGCGTACACGGTGGGCACGGCGAAGGCGGAGAGTGCGAGGGCGCCGGAGACGGCGATCGCGGTGGTGCGGATACGCATGTGTTCCCCCGGTGGAGAGTGAAGACGTGGGGCCCGACGGCGTTGTCACATGGGGCCCCGGTGATCGCGGGCCCGTTGACCCGCGTGCTCTACGGCGTCGGGGCGCACCGGCGGAACCGGCACGCCCCCTTGGTGT
Source organism: Streptomyces bottropensis ATCC 25435 (assembly GCF_000383595.1). Classification (NCBI taxonomy): domain Bacteria; kingdom Bacillati; phylum Actinomycetota; class Actinomycetes; order Kitasatosporales; family Streptomycetaceae; genus Streptomyces; species Streptomyces bottropensis. Next base: position 8,434,007 of record NZ_KB911581.1, read on the forward strand.
GGCTGCTTACTTGACGTCGATGGTGTCGCCCGTGGCGGTCGCGGCCGCCGTGGTCGAGGTGCCCGCGAAGACGTAGCGGTATGTGCCGTCGGCGCTCGCCTTCACCGTGGTGGAGACATCGCCCGTGGAGGCCGAGTTGACGGTCTTGACCGCCTTGTAGGTGGACGTGCCGCTCTTCTTGAACTGGAGCTGCACCGGCTGACCGCTGAGAGCACCGTTCACATTGGTGTTCCAGTTGGCGCGGGTCAGCTTGCTGGTGATGGTGATCGTCGCGCCCTTGGCCACGGGCTCCGGGGCGGCGTTGGCAGGCGCGAGCTGGCTCGCGCGCAGGACCTTGAAGGACTTGGCGTTGTCCTTGATGTAGTAGTCGTAGTCCTTGGCCTGGGCGAGCACCGTGGTCTTCCAGGTACCAGCGACGGAGTTGATGACGTCGTAGCCCGGCTTGAAGGTGAAGGTCGCCGAGCAGTTGTACTTGGACGACGTCACCTTCTTGCAGCTGATCGGGTCCTTGTTGGACGCGATGATGCTTTCGGAGGTCTCAACCGTCTGGCCGCGGTACAGGTACGCGCTGGCCGTCCGGTGGCCCGAGTTGTCGGTGACGGTGAACTTGAGCGTGACCGTCTTGCTGGCCTTGGCACCGACGACGACGGCCTTGCCTCCGTTGACGGAGACATTGCTGATCCTGGTGTCGCCGATGTGGTCGTCGGCCTGCGCGGCCGGAGCGACGAGGGCGGTCAGAGCCAGGGCGCCGGTGACGGCGACGCCCAGAGTGGCGCGCTTACGCAATGTTTTCCCCACGTGGAAGGGATCCCGCGGACGCTAGGTCGGCACGAGACCCGGTTCAGGTCTGTCGAGCCGGTCAGGTTCCGGGAGTCGTGTGACTCCCGGGACTCCTGAGAAAGCCGTCGGCTCGGGTGATCAGATCCACGAGGCAGGGGAATGGTTGTACGAGTTCTGCGATTGCGGTGAAGATGTTGCCCGGGTCACACCGAACCTGTGCGCTCCTCGGCCTCCGATCAGCCGCACCAGCGAAGCCGGGCCAACTCCTCTCGCCTAAGGGCCGCCCCATAAATTGCCGATCAGCGTGAAGGGGTAGTCCGCGGGCTCGTATGCAGGTCGAGGTTCACCTGCCGCCCGACTTGATCCATGGCCATTTCACGATGCAGACCACGACAGGCGCAACGAGCATGGTCAGCATCCACAGGCCCACGCTCGCCGGAGAGTAGATGTAGTAGCGCCAATGCTCTGGTAGGGGCGACGGCGCGAGCAGCAGCAAGATCAGCGTGGCCCATGTGGCCAGCACGGCGACTGCCATGCGTGCTGCGGTCATCTCTATCGGCTCCCTCACCGGTGCTCATCTCTATGGAACGGATGACAGGGAGGCTGGGATGATCTTGGTGTGGCTGGTGTGACCACGGCGTCGAAGCCGTCCTGGATAGCCGGCGACGGCGTCCACCACGCCATGCTCGGCATCGCCCGTCTACACAACCTCGCGCTGACCGGGTGATCAAAGCAGAGACGGCCCAGGTCAGGCCGGATCAGGGACAGCCCGCCGCAGAGGCCGCTGATGTCCGCAATCCAGCCGGGCGCCGTCGGCATCAACGACTACGTAGTCCAGAACGACCTTGGTGGGGTCGCCGTCCTCGTAGAGCCACACGGTGATGCAGTCCGTCGAGACGTAGGTGCCGAACCAGACATCGATCCCTTCGGCCTCCGGCCCGACAGTAAAAGCCTCTCCAGGCTCCAGCCAGTAGTCCTCGCCGTACGGTTCGATGAAGAGACACAGTTCGCTGGCGCCCAAGTTCTTCACAGGCATCCTGCTGCGTCCCACCGGGCCCCCAAAGATCGCCATCCTCACGAAGGTCTACAGAGTAGCCGCGAGGTCCTATACCACCCCTGGGGGAGCCGTCGAAAGACCTCACGGGACTTGCGGGACTTGTCTTAGACGGGCCTTAAGGAGAACAAGCGGGGCGCGGTCGCCCTGGCTCGCTCCTCCGACAGGCGGGTCTCCAACCTGTTCAGGGGACAGCGCCGAGGGGATACAGAACAGCGTCGGACAGTAAGGCCGGCAGCGGCCAGGGGCGCCGACGATCTGAGGACGACCGAGTGGGAGGAGCTGCGTCGGCAGCGCAGGCCGGACTTCAAGCAGGCTGAGACCATTGAGGCGCTGTGACAAGCGGCTGTTTTTCACGAAGGAGACTGATGGGCGAGCACGTGTGTGCGTTCGCCAGAGGCGGAGAAGACCACCGACAAGAGACCGCCGATACACCCCTCTCACTCACGAGGTCACTGTGTTGCTCATGACCTCGCGGCCCACGTAGGGAGCCGCGCATCCGCGCCGAGCTGAATCGGCTCGGTTTCGCGAACGCGGCATCACCAGAGGTCACGCGCCGCAGGTGGCGGAGCCGGCTCGTCCGGCGAACGCCATGCCCGCGACGGACCTCAGCCGTGACTTCACCGCCCCGGCAGCATGGCACTTGGCTGGTCAGCGGCATCACCTTCATCGCACGTCCATGAGCAAATTCACTGTGCGATATATGCCGGTTGAGGATTCGCAGAGCGTGGGACGGACCGGCTCATGCACCAACAGTGCCATTGCCGAGGCGCACTTCGCAGCGCGTGAGTCCGGCAGTGCCGCGCCGGAGATAGTACTCACGGCGGTCGCACCGAGCTGCGGGACACAAGTGCGAGCCCCGCAGCCCGATGCGACTAAGCCAGGTCGTGGGAGTCAGCTCTCCGTATCGGTCGGGAGGAGGTCCCCTACCTCGATGCCGCAGTCCGCCTCGATCTTGGTGATCGATTGCAGTCGGGCTTCGCTCTTCGTAAGGTCGGGACCGCCAGGCTCGTCGCTCAGACGCAGTTGCGCCTCGTAAACGTGCAACGCCGCATACGATCCGAGCGTGCTGAGATCCTCAATGACATCACCGAGTTCATCCACTGTGTGCTTGCTGGCTTCGGACACTGCGAGCGGCGCAGCCACGGAACAGAAGGTGTCTGGCGGCTCGGGTACCACTCCCGCGACCTCGCGGTATCGGTCGGTAGCGTCAAGGTCGAAGTGCTGGGCTGCCTTCGGATCAGGAGTGGTGCTCTGCAACAGGCTCTTGACATTTGTGGCCGACTTCCCGGCCGTCCGGTAGGACACAGGTTCCTCAGCACCGGGGACCACCTGCTGCTCAACTTCCGCTTGGTAGGCCGCGACGGACAAAGGTGCTCCCTGGTATTCCCCCTGTCCTACCTGCCCCTCGTCGTACGGAAGAATTCCTCCTGCTCCCAGAGGTGACCAATCACCGTCGGAGAAGTGGGCGAAGACGATGACATAGTCATGACCCACTTCAAGTCGTGAGGAGTCGTGCGACCCCACGCGAAGGCGTACACCGTCCTTGAGCTGCCACCCGTTGACAGGTATGGAAAGAGTGTCGGGCAGAGCCGCTGCGCCGGACCGCGCCCAGACGCGCTCCTTCACCCGCAAGTCGACCGTCCTCGACAAATACGCCTCTCCGCTCTCGGTTTCTTCCGCGGTGGCCGTACCCGCGTGTTCAGCCTCGACTGTCACCACGGCAGTCTGATCTCCGTATGACACCCAGTCGGTCGCGCTTTCGGCAGGCACTGCATACAGCGACTCGGCCAGGAGGACGTCCGAACGGGCCTCGCGAGCCTGGCTGTCGTAGGCGAACGGAATGAGCACAGCCGAACCGACGAGAGCCGCTCCCAACCCAGCCCCTGCAATCTTCGCACCCTTGGTCATATGCACGGGATTCCCCCTTATCCGCATCAGTAAGTCGAATTGATGTTGTCTCGGTTGTTCGCGCCGAGCCGGTACGTGGGGTCGTAGGACATGCATCCAAGAGCGGGGTCGCGAAGGAGCTTGCGCGGGTTCGCCTCAGTGCCGTGAGTCAGACCCACGGCATGGCCTGTCTCATGACACACATGCCACTTGTTGAGCTTGCCCATCTCGCTGTGATCCGAGTTGATGAGGATGTGGTGCTGGTCGCATTTCCTGGACGTAACAGCGTCATCACACCACGTGACGCCTACCACCGTCTTATACAGCCGCTTGGACTTGTAGATGATGTCGGTCTCCGAGTCGCCTTTATAGACGCCGGACGACGAAACCTGCACGGCAAGGTCCGTAGGTCCGTAAAAATCCTTGACTGTTCTCGAGATGGTACGTCTCTCTGCGCTGTCGAGGCTCTTCTCGCTGTATATGGTGAGCGCCCTGTTGTCGGTCTGACAGAACGTGTCGTTCAATTCACCATCCACACAGCGTGGGCCGTAATTCGCGGTCGGGTACATGTTGTCCGTGTACGCAGCCTGCACAACAGTTGCTCCAGCAACCACTGTCACAGCCGCAGCCGCTCCAATGAAAGCCGTCCTTCGATTGAATGCCATAGACGGAACCCCTTCTTTCCCTCGCTCCTATGGCGCCACAGGACCGCCTGTGATGCCGAGCGGAAATTCCATCTTGAATGAAGTTCCGCCACAAGCCGCCCGAGGGGGAAAGCTTGGCGCAAAACAAACCGGAAAGGACTGAATATGCATGCTGTGAAGACCGCCGATATTTGCGGCCCGGTCATGAAGTGCCAGCACGACCCTGGTGGAGAGCGGAAATAGCGGCTCGTAAGGGTGCAGCTCAGTCGAACCAGCGGTCCCGTGCCAGCTCCGCCGTCCTGGACGGGTCTTCGAGCAGGGCGGCCACCTCGAAGCGGCGCGGCCACTGGCCCGCCGCCCAGGCGAGCCCGGCGGCGACGCCCTCCAGGGTGGCGGCGTGCAGGACGCCGTCGCGGGTGCGGCGCCAGTCCAGCTCGACGCCGTCGACGACCAGCTCCTCGTGCTCCACGTACGACGCGGGGGTGGCCGGGCCGAGCAGGATCCGTACCGCTTCCGGAACGTCGTGCTCCGCGCCCTGGGAGTCCACCTCCCCGGTGACCGACTCGCTGAGCCGCCGCACCTGGAACAGCTCGGCCAACTCCCCGGCCCGTGAAGGCCGTACGGGCAGCAGGGGCATACCGGCGGTGAAGGGCAGCAGGTCGGGGGAGTCGACGACGACGGCGTCGGCCGCGTCCACGACGGCCACCTCGCCGTCCACCACCGCGCGCAACTCGTCGGGCAGGGTCACCTGTTCCGGGTCGAGGTCGGCCAGGGCGCCGTACAGGCCGTGGAGTTGGGCGGCGGAGACGGGGAGGTCCGGGTCGGCCAGCCGGTCCAGCAGTTCGGCGGCGCCGCCCGGCTCGTCCAGCAGCGCGGCCACCGAGGTGCGCACACCCAGCGCCCGCAGGACCTGCTCGTCGTCGAAGCCGGTGGCGTCGGCCTCGTCGTACAGGCCGCGCAGCAGCGGGTCGCCGCCGGCCGCGAGGAGGCCGGCGGGGCGGCGGCCGTCGAGGACCGGGTGTCCGCGCAGCCACCAGGCGGTGTAGGGGCGTACGACCTCGTGCGTGCCGTCCGGGAGCAGGATGCGGACCGGCTGGACGAGAGCGTCGCGCAGCGGGGGCCGGGCGAGCAGGGCGAGCGCCTCCGGCCAGCGGTCCTCGTCGACGAGGTCCAGGTCGCGCACGGCCACGATCTCCGTCGCGACCGGCGGCACGGGGCTGTCCGGGAACCGGTCGAGGATGTCCTCGGACCAGACGTCCACCGCGTCGAGCAGCCCGGCGTCGTCCGGCTCGGCGAAGTCCCCGTCGCGCGGCTCCAGTTCGTCGGGGTCGAGGACGACGTCGGTGGCCCGGACGAGAGCGAAGGTGGCGAGGACCCCGCAGGCCGCCAGGGGCTGTTCGCCCCAGCGGTCGGCCAGTTCGGCGTCCACGAGGGCGAGTTCGTCCTCGCGCATGACCTGGGCGAAGGAGCTGCCGGGGAGGACTAGTTCACCGGCGGGGGCCAGTTCGCCCTCCTCGTCGGGCAGGGCGAGGGCGCCGAGCCAGGGTTCGTCGCCGGGGTCGAGCGCGGCGTCACGGACCAGGGCGAGGACGAGGTCGGCGAGTTCGTCGGCGTCCGGCCGGCCGTCCTCCTCGTCCCAGACGCCGCCCTCGTCGTCCAGCGACGCGGCGACGGCGGCCCGGACCTGCGGGGTGGTGAGCACGGCGCGCGGGGTCGCGGGCAGGGCGCCCAGCTTCTCCAGCAGCGGATGCGCGGCGTCCGGGTGGGCGACCTTCAGGCCGAGGCGGGCGAGGGTGTCGGCGCGGGCCGCCTGCGGGCCGTCGGGGGCGGGGAGGAGGATCTGCCGCGGCCCGATGGTGGTCCGCCCGTCCGCGAGCGGGACGGGCAGGCCGGACAGCCGGTCCGGGTCGACACCGGCGAGGCTGTCGTAGAGCCGCCACCACCAGTCGGGCGCCTTCTCCAGGCCCGCGAGCCGGTCGATGACGTCCCCCAGCGGCAGGCGCGCGACGCCCAGCGCGCGCAGCTCCGCGCGCCGTTCGAGCCCGGCGGGCAGCAGGCTGGGCAGGACGTCGGCGAGCACCCGCACGGTCTCGGCGCCGGCGCCCTCGACGACCTCGGCGTCACGGGGGCGCAGGGCGGCGGGCAGGTCGTCCAGCTCGTCGTCGGGCTCGGGCGTCACCGCACGCGGCAGGAACGCGGTGCGCGGCAGCCGCTCCAGGATCGCCTGGCGCAGCGCCCCGTCCAGCTCACCCTTGCCCAGCGGGCCGGGCACCAGGTCGATGATCCCCTCGCCCACCGGCTCCCAGGCGGCCAGCAGCGCGGCGTACGCGTCCGCCGCACGCTGCACGAGGAAGTCGGTGAGCGGGCCGGGCGCCGCGCGCCGGCGGGTCGTGTCCAGGGGGAAGGAGGCGATGAGCAGCGCGGGCACGCCGAGGGCCTCGTCGCTGGGGGTGGGCGCGTGCACGACGGCGCTGGTGCGCGGGCGGACCGGTGCGCCGTCGGGCCCGGTCGGCACGGCCCAGGTGACGGACCAGTGCGGACGCAGCCGCTCCTCGACGGGCCGGTCGGCGAGCAGCACGGCATCGAGCGCCCCGTGCTCGGCGACGGTGCGCCAGCGCGTGACCCCGTCCCGTGAGTCCTCGACGACGACGTGCGCCCCCTCCACGCTCCGCCGCATCGTCCGCACCTCGTCGGCGCCGATCTCGATGACGACCTCGTCGAGACCGGGCAGGGCGAGGAGCAGCGCGTCGTCGACCGCGTGCAGCAGCCGCTCGGCCAGATCGGCGGCGGCGGTGTCGCGCAGCGGCAGGATGACCACGGTGTCGTACGACTCCGGGGCGGTCCCCTCGGCCGCGAACGGCAGCCGCAGCAACGGCACATGCCCGTCCCGGCGGCGGATCTCGTCCCCGAGGCCGGGGCTGTGCCGGGCGGTGTCGGCGGCGAGCAGCCGCGCCTCGGCGAGCGACCAGCGGATACCGCCGTGCCGCCCGATGACGGCGGGCTCGTCGGTGACCGCGAGCACGGCGGCGAAACCCACACCGAAACGGCCGACGGCACCGTCGTGGGAGTCCTGGCTGTCCCGCTTCGCGGACGCGCGGAGCGTGGACAGCGACTCGACGCCGCCCGCGTCGAGGGGCGCGCCGGTGTTGGCGGCGACGAGGACGCCGTCCCGCAGCGTCAGCCGCAGCCGGCCCGGCACCTTGGCGCGCGCGGCGGCGTCGGCGGCGTTCTGCGCCAACTCCACGACGAGACGGTCCCGGTAGCCGCCGAGGACGAGGTCCTCCTCGGAGTTGGCATCCTCACGGAACCGGGCCGGACTGGTAGCCCAGGCGTCGAGCACGCCCCGCCGCAGCCGAGCCGTCCCGAACGGGTCCGCACCCTCGGCCGCCGGCCGCACGAACTTGCTCACGGTTCATCCTCCATGTCGCCAGGTGCACGAAGGTACCGCGTCGCCGCGCTGGCTAGGCTGGATGCCCAGGGGGGTGGGGGGTAGCTGTACTTCGGCGGGTGCGGGCGCGCGCGGCTTCTCGCGCGGTTCGACGCGCCCCCGAGAAGCAGGGGCCGCGCCCCGTGCTTCTCCGGCCCACGGGGCCGTCGCCTCCCGGGCCCCGCGGGGCCGTCGCCTCCCGGGCCCCGCGGGGCCGTCGTCCACCAGGCTCGCGGGGCCTGTGTCCGTGCCGGAGCTACGAATGCCCCAGATCCGCCTCGGACTCGGCCTCTTCCGAACCCACCGGCACCGACCCCGAGTCCGGCGACGGCCGCAGCGGGAAGGGGTCCACCCGCGTCTCGTCCAGCCGCGGCGGAGCCGGGCGCGGCGGGGCGGGCATGACCGCCGCCTCCGAGTGCCCTCCACAGCCGTACGTCAGGGACACCATCCGCCCGTCCGCCGGCGCGAACTCGTTCGCGCACACGCCGAAGGCCTGCCCGAGCGACCCCCCGATCGCCACGAGGAACCCGCAGCTGACGCACGACGCCGGCGCGGCCTGCGCCATCGCGGTCTTCGCCCCGAACCCTTCCTCCCACCGGTCCGCGGCCGTGCGCAGCCCGTACCGGGACAGCACCCGGGCCCGCCGCATGCCCAGCTCCTCGGCGACCGCGGCGATCGACCCGCGCGTCGGTACGAGCGGCAGGTGCGCCGGGACCCCGGCGGTGACCTCGGCGTCCTCCGCCTCCACCAGCTCGGCCATGTCGTGCGAGACCGGCGAGTTCGGCAAGGGCTCGTCCTCGCCGGAGTACCCGGGCTCCAGCCGCAGGTCCTCGGCGTCCGTGGGCAGCAGGTCGCCGGGTCCCATGTCGCCCGGCCGGAGCCGCTCGCTCCACGGCACCCACTCCGGCGCGAGCAGCGCGTCGGGGCCCGGGAGCAGGACGACCTCGTCCAGCGTCACGGACTTCGCGCGTGAGGCACGGGCGACCGTGACGGCCCAGCGCCAGCCGCGGTAGCCCATCTCCTTGCACTCGAAGTAGTGCGTCACGACCCGGTCGCCCTCGGACACGAGCCCCGCGTGCTCGCCGACCACGCCTGGTGCGGCGGCCTCCTCGGCCGCGGAGCGGGCGAGGCCGACGGCCTCGGCACACAGACGGTCGGGGGTGCGGCTTCGCGTTGTCGCTGCGCTCACAGGTATCGCTTCTCTCCTACGCCGTCTCACGAGTGCGCCTCCCTCGGCGGGGGGGTGCGGACGGAGCGGACCAGGGGGCCGCGTCGACGTCCGCGCCCGATCGCACTCGGGCGCACCTATGTCATCCATTCTGCGGGATGAACGAGAGGCGCGCGGCCGAGAACAACCGCCGCAGGCGCGCTATGCACGCTACCTTCTCCGAGGCTCTGCGCCCACACCGACGTAGCGGTTCCGCGATTCCGCTGCGCTCGGCCTGGGCGGGGAGGGGTGCGTGGGGCGCCCCTCAGGCACCCCCGCCGGTTGGCAGAAAACCACCGGGGCTGCCGCCCCCGGGCCCCGCATCATCGGAGGTCGCAGCCCGTCCGCAGGCACATCGTGGCTGATCGCGCAGTTCCCCGCGCCCCTGAAAAGCCCAGCCCACGCAGGCCTCGAAAGTCAACGACCCCGAATCCCTGAAAAAGCACCGGCCCGCAGCCCCGGCTCTCCAGGGCCGCGAGGAACCGCACGAAGCACCAGGAGCGCAGCCCAGCCCTCCAGGGGCGCGAGGAACTGCGCGAGAACCCCCACCGACCCGCGGACGCACAACCAGCCCCCGCCCACCCCCCGGGGCCATCCGAGCGGTAAACGCACTACGGTCCCCCTTCTCGGGGCACTATGACGAGGTGACCGGCGCCGAGCAGAGCGGAGCGCGCGGATCGGGTCGGGTGACCGGCGTCGTCCGCTCGGTCGGCCGCGCCCTGCACCTGCCGTTCACCGGCCCCGCCCGAGGCATCCGCAAAGCCACCCACGCCCACGGCGCCGGCGAATCCGGCCTCGGCAAACTCATCGAACTGCACGGAGTGAACGGCGCGGGCGACGTGATGATCACCGTCTCCCTCGCCTCCACGGTGTTCTTCTCCGTCCCCACCGACGAGGCCCGCGGCCGAGTCGCCCTCTACCTCGCCATCACCCTCGCCCCCTTCGCCCTCCTCGCCCCCGTCGTCGGCCCCCTGCTCGACCGCCTCCCGCACGGCCGCCGCGCCGCGATGGCCGGCGCGATGCTGGCCCGCGCCCTCCTCGCCCTGCTCCTCGTCGGCGCCGTCGAGACCGGCAGCCTCCAGCTCTACCCCGCCGCCCTCGGCGTCCTGGTCGCGTCGAAGGCGTACGGAGTGGTCCGCAGCGCCGTCGTACCCCGCCTCCTCCCACCCCGGTTCTCCCTGGTGAAGGCCAACTCCCGGGTCACCCTCTGCGGTCTGCTCGCCACCGGCGTCGCCGCGCCCATCGGCGCCGGACTCCAGGCACTCGGCCCGCGCTGGCCGCTCTACGGAGCCTTCGTGATCTTCGTCGCGGGGACGTTCCTCTCCTTCACCCTCCCCGCGAAGGTCGACTCCGCGAAGGGCGAGGACAGGGCCCTGCTCGCGGCCGACCCCGAGCATCTGCACGGCCCGCACCGCAGCGGGACGCTGAAACGGCCCGGCCTGCGGACGGTCGGCCCGGCGGTCACCCACGCCCTCGCCGCCAACGCCGCGCTGCGCGGCCTCTCCGGCTTCCTGATCTTCTTCCTGGCCTTCCTGCTGCGCATCCACCCCCTCCACGGGCAGAGCGCCGCCGTCTCCCTGGGCATGGTGGCCGTGGCCGCCGGCCTCGGCAACGCGCTGGGCACGGCCGTGGGGGCGTGGGCGAAGCAACGGTCGCCGGAACTGATCATCGTGACCGTCGTCGCCGTCGAACTCGGCGTGGCGATCACCGCGGCCCTGTTCTTCAGCGCGTTCTTCATCGCCTGCCTCGCCGCCGTCGCCGGGTTCTCGCAGGCCCTGTCGAAGCTGTGCCTGGACGCCCTGATCCAGCGCGACGTCCCCGAACTCGTCCGGACCTCCGCCTTCGCCCGCTCCGAGACCCTGCTGCAGATGGCCTGGGTGGTCGGCGGCGCCATCGGTATCGCCCTCCCCCTCAACGGCACCCTCGGGATGGCCGTGGCCGCCGCCATCGTCGCCGCGGGCTGGCTCACCACGGTCCGGGGCCTGCTCTCCTCGGCCCGCCACGGCGGCGCCCCCCGCGCCCGCGTGGCCTGACCGAATCCCCGACCGGCCCGGCACGCCGTACCCCACGTAGGGGCACCCCTGGACGGGCCAGATAGCCTTCGCCCATGACCTTCCCGCGTTCCCGTCGCGCCGCAGCCACTCTCGGCGCCGTTTCCGCCGGACTTCTCGTCCTGTCGGCCTGCGATGAGCCGACGCCGATGGCCACCGTCACGATCGGCACCGAATCGATCAGCGCCGAGGCCGAGTGCTACCGGACCCTCGACGCCGCTCAGGCCAAGGAGTGCGCGAAGGAGAAGCCCTCCAAGTCGATCGAACTGCCGGAGGGCAAGGCCCTGCGCATCGGCGTCGACCCGGAGGTGGCGAAGACCGGCTGGGCCCTGTGGATCAACGGGGAGCAGGCCACCAGCGACACGTTCGACAAGACGTACTGGTCGTTCGAGAACCCGGGCCTCTTCGCCACCCAGCCCGGTCAGCCCGCCCAGAAGTCGCTCACGATCAGCATCGTCGAGCAGAACGCCTCGGGCTCGGCGATCAAGGGCGTGTGGAACTTCAAGCTGAAGAACCCGGACGCCTGATCCCCTGCCGCCGCCCATGCGCATCCTCGTAGCCACCGCCGTCCCCGCCGAACGGGACGCGGTGGCACGAGCGCTCCCGGGCCCCGCCACCGAGGTGCGCCTCCCGGCGGGGACCCTCCACCGCTTCCGTACGTCCCCGCACGAGCACGACCTCCTCGCCGCCGGTGTGGGCCCCGCCCTCGCCGCCGCCTCCACCGCCGCCGCGCTGACCGCGGCGGTCCTCACGGGCAGGCCGTACGGGCTGGTCGTGTCCGCCGGTATCGCGGGCGGCTTCCCGCCCGAGGCCCCCCTCGGCTCGCTCGTCCTCGCCGACGAGATCACCGCGGCCGATCTGGGCGCCGAGACCCCGGACGGCTTCGCCCCGGTCACCGACCTCGGCTTCGGCACCGTCACCCACCGGCCGCCGCGCGGCCTCGTCCGCGCCGCCGCGACCGCCACCGGTGCCCGCGCGGGCACCGTGCTCACCGTCTCCACGGTCACCGGCAGCGCGGCGCGCGCGTCCGCCCTGCGGGCCAGGCACCCCCGCGCGCTGGCCGAGGCGATGGAGGGCTTCGGGGTCGCCGAGGCCGCCGCCGCGCACGCCACGCCCGTCCTCGAACTGCGCGCCGTCTCCAATCCCGTGGGCCCGCGCGACCGCGCCGCCTGGCGCATCGGCGACGCGCTGAGCGCACTCACCGAGGCCTACGGGAAGCTGACGCCCGTACTGGAGAGTTGGGACCCCCATGAGCCCTACGAGTCACATGAGCCCCACCAGCCCCATGAACCCGATGAGCCCCATGAGCACTGAGGCGACGCCCATGAACCGCGCGACCACTCCCCCCGGGACCGGCGGAGTGCGGATGGCGTACTCGCCCTGCCCCAACGACACCTTCGTCTTCGACGCCTGGGCGCACGGCCGGATCCCCGGCGCGCCCGCGCTCGACGTGACGTTCGCCGACATCGACATCACCAACGGCATGGCCGAGCGCGGTGAACTCGACGTACTGAAGGTGTCGTACGCCGTGCTGCCGTACGTCCTCGACGAGTACGCGCTGCTGCCCTGCGGCGGTGCGCTCGGGCGGGGCTGTGGCCCGTTGGTGCTGACGCGCGAGCCGGGCACGGACCTCACCGGCCGTACGGTGGCCGTGCCGAGCGAGCGGTCGACGGCGTATCTCCTCTTCCGCCTCTGGGCGGCGGACACCCTGCCCGGCGGGGTCGGCGAGATCGTGGTGCTGCCGTTCCACGAGATCATGCCCGCGGTGCGGGACGGCAAGGTCGACGCCGGACTCGTCATCCACGAGGCCCGCTTCACGTACCGGAATTACGGCCTCCACAAGCTGGCCGACATGGGCGAGCACTGGGAGGACACGACGGGGCTGCCGATCCCGCTGGGCGCGATCATCGCGAAGCGCTCGCTGGGCGCCGAGGCCCTGACCGGGCTCGCGGAGACGGTCCGCGCCTCCGTCCGCGCGGCCTGGGACGACCCCGAGGCCTCCCGCCCCTACGTCCTCGAACACGCCCAGGAGATGGACCCGGCCGTCGCCGACCAGCACATCGGCCTGTACGTCAACGAGTTCACGGCCGACCTCGGCGAGGACGGCTACGCGGCGGTCAGGGGGCTGCTCACCCGTGCGGCGGCCGAGGGACTGGTACCGCCCCTCGGCCCGGACGCGCTCGAATTCCCTTGAGTCACCTCGGAAGTTGTCGGTCTACACGTCCAACTGGTCGGCCACGGCGCGGAGAAGACCCGCGATCTTCCCGCCCGCGGCGCGATCGGGATAACGGCCCCGCTCCAGCATGGGCGTGATGTTCTCCAGCAGCGTGGTCAGATCCTGCACGATCGAGGCCAGCTCGTCGGGCTTCTTGCGCTGGGCGGCGGCGACCGACGGGGCCGGCTCCAGGATCGTCACGGAGAGGGCCTGGTCGCCGCGCTGACCGGCGACGACCCCGAACTCGACCTTCTGGCCCGGCTTCAGGGTGTCGACACCGGCGGGCAGTACGGAGGAGTGGACGAAGACGTCACCGCCGTCGTCACGGGAGAGAAAGCCGAAGCCCTTCTCGCTATTGAACCATTTGACCTTGCCGGTAGGCACGTCTGTCCTCGTCCTCGTACTCGTCGGAAACTGCGTATGGAAAGTGCTCTGAAGGTGTTCTCGGTGGGCGCGAACTGCTCTGGACAGCACTGCAGCGGGTCGTCGGACCCGCCGGTCCCCAGCCTATTGGTCCGGGGGCGGGTGACAAGACGTCGGCCGACTGTTCCCTCGCGCTGGGAACTACCCTGGTCGGGTGCGTGACAAAACCCAACCGAATTCCGCCGAACCCGGTGACCGGCTGATCCGTGCCGGTGCCATCGTGTTCTTCGTCGGCGCCGTGGCCACTCTCGTCACCGTGGCGCCGCTGTTCCTCGGGACGAGTCCTTTCCCGACCTACATGTTCGTCCTGAGCATGCTCATGGGCGTCGGCTTCCTCATCGCGGGCGCGGGAGTCCTGCGGTCCGTCGCGGCGGGGCGCAGGAGGGCGCGCGAGGTACGTCCCTGACGCTTCCCCGACGCCTCAGGACCGGTGGTGGGTCGTGAGCCACGCGGGGAACGCGGTCAGGTCCGGGAGGACGACATCGGCGCCGGCCTCGCGCAGCTCCCGCTCGTCGCAGGGTCCGGTGGCGACCGCGACCGCGTACGCCTGTGCCGTGCGGGCGCCGCGTACGTCGCCGGTGTGGTCGCCGACGTAGACGCTCGCGCCGTGCTCGCGCAGCGCCGACGCCTTGCCCTCGGCCCACAGGTCGCCCACGACCACGTCGGGCTCGATGCCGAGGTGCTCCAGGTGCCGCTTGGCGTTGGGCTCGTACTTGGCGGTGACCACGATCGCCCGCCCACCGGCCGCGCGGACCGCCGCGATGGCCTCCGGCGCGCCCGGCATCGCGGGGGTCGCGGCGATCGCGATCGCCGGGTACATCTCGCGGTAGAGGTCCGCCATCGCCGGGATCTCCGCCGCCGGGAACCAGCACGCCAGCTCGTCCGCGAGCGGAGGACCGAGGCGGGTGATCGCCAGGTCGGCGTCTATGTACGTCCCCGTCCGCGCCGCCAGCGCCTCGTAGCAGGCGTGGATCCCCGGCCGCGAGTCGATCAACGTCATGTCGAGATCGAACCCGACGGTGAGTGCGCGAGAAGTCATACCGCCCATTGTGGGGCGGGGGTCGCGCGGGGTCGGGGGAGGGACGGGTGCGGGTCCGGTGGGGCCGGCCGCACCCGCCGACGAACCCGCCCGCCCGAGCTGTCCCGCGCCCTGGTCACCGGGCGCGTTGGGAGCGCCAGAGCAAGTACAGCGCGGAGGACACCGCCGCGATCCGCAGCATCCAGGGCCACGCGTCGGCGAGCGCCGCGTCCATGTGGCCCTTGGCGATCGGCTCACCCCAACGCCCGTCCGTACGCCCCCACAGCCAGACGACCCCGCCCGCGGCCACCACCCCCGGAATCCCCATGACCGCCCACTTCGACTCGGAAGGCGTCAACTTCCGCGACAGATAGGCGATCAGCCACCCGAGCCCCAGCGGCACCAGACTCCCCATGACCGCCCCCGCGACCAGCAGCGCGGCGGCCAGCAACAGCAGCGGATTGCTCCACCCCCCGCCCCCCGAGGCCCGCAGCCGAGGCAACGGCAACCGTCGCCGCCGCGCCCCACCCTCCTGTGCGGGGGCCGCGGCCGGCGCGGCAGCGGCACCCTCAGCCGTAGCGGTCTTCCCCGCCGTCTCCTCCACGTCCACCGGCGGCGGCGGCGCCTTCAGCAGCTCGGGAATCTCCACCCCCCCGACGAACCCGGGCACGGAGTCCCCGAGCCCGAACCCGATATCGGCGCCCCCGGGCCCCCCGCCCCCACCGACCCGCCACCAGTCGGGCTGCACATCCCCGTCGCCCAGCTCGTGCAGCGGGGCGAGATGCGGCGGCGCACCGCCGCCCACCGAAGGCGGCACGGCGTCGGCGGGACGCGGTCGCGGTACGACCCGCCGCAGCCCCTTGGCCGGCTCCCCGGCCCCGGCCGCACCGTCCCCGGCCGCACCGTCCCCGGCCGCACCGGTCACCCGCTGCACGGGCACCGCCGCGGCCCGGGGCTCCGGTACGTCACCGGGCACGCCGGCCGCCTCGACGACCTCACCGGGCGTACCGAGGCGGGCGATGATGCGCCGCACGGCGGCCGGGCTGTCCACCGGCGCCTTCGCCCGCCGCCGGTCGATCTCGTCGCGCAGCCCCGCCACCAGACGCATCCGCGTCGCCGACGGCAACTGCCGCTGCTGAGCCAGATCACCGACCCGGCTCAGATACTCGTAGACGACCTGGTCGCTCTCAATCCCCACGAAGCCCCTCCGGGGTTGGCGCGCGTACTTCCTCCCGACGGTATCGCTTCCGACCACGCGGAAGCCGCCAGGAACCACGCGACCGCACCCCCCACCGGCCCCGCACCGGACCCCACCCGCCGACGCACCCGCGCCCCGACCCATGAGGCGCCCCGGCCCGGCGGAGCCCAGGCGCTAACGTTGGCCGGATGAGCACCGAGGAGCACACCCCCACGGAGGCGGCGCCTGCCGGTGGGGCCCCCCGTTCGCTGGCGGAGGCGCTGCGCGGGCGGGACGACCGTTCGCTCGCCGTGCTGCTCCGGGCGCGGCCGGATCTCATCACGCCCGTGCCGACCGACCTGACCCAGCTGGCGACCCGGGCGGGGACCCGCGCCTCGGTCGTCCGGGCCCTGGAGCGCCTGGACCGGTTCGCCCTGCAGACGGCGCAGGCCCTGGCCGTGGCGTCCGACCCGGCGTCGTACGGCGAGCTCGCGGGCCTGCTGGCCGGTGACGAGGCCGACCCCGCCGTCACCGCCGCACTGCCCCACGCGCTCGGCACCCTGCGCGACCAGGCCCTGGTGTGGGGCCCCGAGGACCGTCTGCGGCTCGTCCGCACGGCCCGTGAGCTGCTCGCCCCCTCCCCGCAGCACCCCTCCCCCACCGGTCTCGGCCCGACCGTCGCGGAGGCCACGGCGGGTATGTCGCCGGGGCGGGTGCAGGAGATCGTGGCGGAGGCGGGCCTGCCGAGCACCCATGACTCGGTGTCGGCCGTCACCGCCCTCAGCGGCCTCTTCTCCGACCGTCGCCGCATGGCCGCGCTCCTCGCCGCCGCGCCCCCCGAGTCCCTCGACGTCCTGACCCGCCTGTTGTGGGGGCCGCCGTACGGGCAGGTCACGGCCAGCCCGGCGGCGCACTTGCGCTGGCTGCTGGACCGGGGGCTGCTGCTGCCGACCGCGCCCGGCACGGTCGTCCTGCCGCGCGAGGTCGCCCTGCATCTGCGGGCGGGCCGGGCGCACCGTGAGGTGCGGCCGGTGCCGCCGCCCGTGGAGGCGTCGGCCGCGCACCGTCCCCAGGTGGTGGACGCGACGGCGGCCGGTCAGGCGTACACCGCGCTGGCGACCGTGGAGGAGTTGCTGAAGGACTGGGACGAGGGCGGGCCGGGCGTCCTGCGCGCGGGCGGGCTCAGTGTGCGGGATCTGAAGCGGACCGCCGTGGCCCTGGACCTGTCCGAGCAGGTCGCGGCGTTCTGGGTCGAACTCGCCTATGCCGCCGGGCTGTTGGCGTCCGACGGCGAGGCCGACGAACGGTACGCCGCGACCCCCGCGTACGACGAGTGGCTGGAGCTGCCCGCCGCCGAGCGCTGGGCGCGGCTGGCCACGGCCTGGCTGTCGGCGACCCGTACGGCCGGGGTGATCGGCGAACGGGACGCCAAGGACCGTACGTTGTCGGCGCTGGGCCCGGGTCTGGACCGTTCGGCCGCGCCGGAGGTGCGCCACCGGGTCCTCGCGCTGCTGGCCGGGCTGCCCGAGGGCACCTCGGCCACCCCCGACTCCGTACTGGCCCGTCTGCACTGGGAACGCCCCACCCGCGGCGGCCGGCAGCCGCAGTCCTCGCAAGCCCCTCAGGGGGAGGATCTGCGGGCCCGGATCGCCCGCTGGACCCTGTCGGAGGCCGAGTCGCTCGGGGTCACCGGGCGCGGCGCGCTGTCCTCGCACGGCCGCGCCCTCCTCGGCTTCCCGCACGAGGCCGCGGCAGGCACCGATCTGCCGGAGACCCCCGGCGACAAGCTCCCCGCCCATCACGTCCCTGTGCCGCATGCTCCGGCGCCGTCCCCCGACCCGGTCGCCGAGCGGGCCGCGGCCGCCTCCCGAGCCGCACGGCTGCTCGCGCCGCTGCTGCCCGAACCGCTCGACCACGTGCTGCTGCAGGCGGACCTGACGGCCGTCGCGCCGGGCCCGCTGAAGCGGCCGCTGGCGGACGCGCTGGGCGTCCTGGCGGACGTGGAGTCGAAGGGTGGCGCGACGGTGTACCGGTTCACGCCGGGGTCGGTGCGCCGGGCGCTGGACGCGGGCCGAAGCGCCTCCGACCTGCATGACTTCCTGACCGCCCACTCCCGTACGCCGGTTCCGCAGCCGCTCGCGTATTTGATCGACGACGTGGCCCGGCGCCATGGGCATCTGCGGATCGGCGCGGCGTCGGCGTACGTGCGGTGCGACGACGACGCGATGCTCAGCGAGATCCTCGCCGACAAGCGGTCGCAGGGGCTCGGGCTGCGGCGGCTGGCGCCGACCGTGCTCGCGGCCCAGACGGATCCCGCGACGCTGCTCGACGGGCTGCGGGCGATGGGGTACGCGCCGGCCGCCGAGTCGGCGGAGGGCGATGTGCTGATCACCCGGGCGCATGCCCACCGCACCCCGCCCCGCACGGCCCCGGAGCCGGTCCCGGAGGGGCCCCCGGCCCCGGACGACACGCTGCTGGGCGCCGCGATCCGGGCCATCCGCGCCGGTGACCTCGCCTCCACCGCGCCCCGGCGGACGACCGGGGACCCGGCCCCGGCCGGCGCCCTGCCCCGCACGGGTTCCGCCGAGACCCTGGCGACGATGCAGGCGGCCGTCCTCACGGGCGAGGCCCTGTGGATCGGCTACGTCAACGCCGAGGGCTCCGCCAGTCAGCGCGTCATCGCCCCGGTCCGGGTCGAGGGCGGTTTCGTGACGGCGTACGACCACACGGCGGACGAGGTACGGACGTTCCCGCTCCACCGGATCACGGGTGTCGCGGAACTGGCCGACGAGGCGACCTGAGCGTCGGCCGCCCCCGGTCCCGGCCGTGTTGATCAAGTCGCTTCCCGTCCCTCACCCGTATGGGCGTACGCCGGAGTTCATGCAGGACATCGGGTGATTTCCCTCCGATGAGCGGTCGGGCGGGGGCGGGCGCATCGTGGGGTGGGCGACGGGGCAGCCACCCTGTGTCCGATCGAGATGGACTCCCCCGCGCTCGAAAGGCCCACCCGTACGCATGCGCCCCCTGCTCACGCTCGTCTTCGCCGTCGCCGCCGTCGCCCTGGTGGGTGTGCTCGCCTCCCCGGCCGCGGCCAACCCGCCCCTGCCCCTGCCCGAACTCGGCACGCTGGTGGGTGAGGGCGTCGGCGTGGAGGGGCCCTTGATCCAGAACGTCAGCCTGCTGAAGTAGAGGCGCGGCCGGCCCGGTAGCTGTCCCCTTCGAGGCGGACGATCTCGGCGTGGTGCGCGAGGCGGTCGACCATCGCGGGGGCGGCCCCGTCGAAGATCTCCTCCCAGCGGCCGAGCGGCCGGTCGCTGGTCACGACCAGCGAGGCCCGCTCGTAGCGGTGCGCGATCAGCTGGAAGACCAGCCTGGCGGTGTCCGTGTCGAAGGGGAGGTAGCCGACCTCGTCGACGACCAGCAGGGGGCAGGCGTCGAGCGCGGACAGTTCCTCCGCGAGCCTGCCCTCGGCGCGCGCCCCGGCAAGGCGGGCGGCCCACTGGGTGGCGGTCGCGAACAGCACCCGGTGCCCGGCCTGGCAGGCCCGTACGCCGAGCCCGATCGCCAGATGCGTCTTGCCGGTGCCGGGGGCGCCGACGAACACCACGTTCCGCCCGGCGGCCATGAAGTCCAGCGTCCCGAGCCGGGTCAGCACCCGCCGGTCGAAGGAGCGCGGGTGGCTCGTGTCGAAGTCCTCCAGCAGCTTGCGCGCCGGGAAGCCGGCCGCCCGCACCCGCCCCTCGACCCCGGTCTCGGCCGGGGGCGGCATGCGCCGGGCCTCGTACGGCACGATCCGGGCCCCGCCGCGCGTGAACCGGGTCCCGTGCTCGTGTGCGGACCCCCGGCCGCCGTGGGTCAGGTAGTTCTCGTACGAGGTGGCCTGGGCCGGGATCGGCAGCGGGCTGTTGGGGGGAGCGGGGGCGACGGAGCCCCTGTGCCGGGCCGGTTCCGTCGGCTGCGACGGCTCCCCGGGGCTCCGGTGTTCCGTGGGCTCCACCGGCACGGGCGGGCCCGGCGGCTGTTTCGGGGCGGTGGTGGGCGTGCCGTGGTGGGAGCCGTGTCCCTTGTCCTCGCGCAGCATCGGTCCCGACATGTACGCCAGGAGCACCGCCGAGGCGATGAAGGCCATGTGGATCACCGTGCCCCACAGCAGCGCGTGGTGCGAGGTGTGGTGGACGTCGACGAACATCTGGAGCAGATGGACGGAGGAGATGCCCACGATGGCGGTGGCGAGCTTGACCTTCAGCACGTTGGAGTTGACGTGCGAGAGCCATTCCGGCTGGTCGCGGTGGCCCTGGAGGCCGATGCGGGAGACGAAGGTCTCGTAGCCGCCGACGATCGTCATGATCAGCAGATTGGCGATCATGACGACGTCGACCAGCTTGAGCACGGCGAGCATCACGTACGTCTCGGAGGCGTTGCCGCTCACGCACCTGACGATTAACGTCCACAGCTCGTTGAAGAACTTGTAGACGTACACCCCCTGGGCCGCGACGAGACCGAAGTACAGCGGTGCCTGGAGCCAGCGGGTGGCGAAGAGGGCGTAGCCGAGCGTGGTGCCCTGCGGAGAGACGGGCGGGGTGACCGGGTCTGCCGGGGTGGTTGGCTGCACGGTCCGCATTCTTCGGAACTTTTGCCGCAAATCTGAATTCCTGCCACTCATCGGAATGAATAGACATGTAATAAGACCGGGATCCGGAGGGGCGGGCGCCACGGAAAGCCTTGTTGATCAGGCACACTGGACGTTTGGCCGAATCGAAAGGTGCCGCGCGTGAATGGTCCCCTCATCGTCCAGTCCGACAAGACGCTGCTCCTGGAGGTCGACCACGAGCAGGCGGACGAGTGCCGTCGGGTCATCGCGCCGTTCGCCGAGCTGGAACGGGCGCCCGAGCACATCCACACCTACCGGGTGACCCCGCTCGGCCTGTGGAACGCGCGCGCCGCCGGGCACGACGCCGAGCAGGTCGTCGACGCGCTGGTGCAGTACAGCCGCTACCCGGTACCGCACGCGCTCCTCGTGGACGTCGCCGAGACGATGGACCGCTACGGCCGCCTCACCCTCTCCAAGCACCCGGTGCACGGCCTCGTCCTGACCACCACGGACCGGCCGGTGCTGGAGGAGATCCTGCGGTCCAAGAGGATCACTCCGCTCGTCGGCGCCCGGATCGACCCGGACACCGTCGCCGTGCACCCCTCCGAGCGCGGGCAGATCAAGCAGACGCTGCTGAAGCTGGGCTGGCCCGCCGAGGACCTCGCCGGCTACGTGGACGGCGAGGCCCACCCGATCGAACTCGCCGAGGACGGCTGGGCGCTGCGCCCGTACCAGAAGCAGGCGGTGGAGAACTTCTGGCACGGCGGCAGCGGAGTCGTCGTGCTGCCCTGCGGCGCCGGAAAGACGCTGGTCGGGGCCGGGTCCATGGCCCAGGCCAAGGCGACCACCCTCATCCTCGTCACGAACACCGTCTCCGCTCGTCAGTGGAAGCACGAGCTGGTGAAGCGGACGTCGCTGACCGAGGAGGAGATCGGCGAGTACAGCGGGACGCGCAAGGAGATCCGGCCGGTCACCATCGCCACCTACCAGGTGCTGACGACCCGCCGGAAGGGCGTCTACCCGCACCTGGAGCTGTTCGACTCCCGTGACTGGGGGCTCATCGTCTACGACGAGGTGCATCTCCTTCCGGCTCCGGTCTTCAAGTTCACCGCCGATCTGCAGGCGCGCCGGCGGCTGGGGCTGACGGCGACCCTCGTCCGTGAGGACGGGCGGGAGTCGGACGTGTTCTCGCTCATCGGGCCCAAGCGGTTCGACGCCCCCTGGAAGGAGATCGAGGCGCAGGGCTACATCGCGCCCGCCGACTGCGTCGAGGTCCGGGTGAACCTGACCGACTCCGAGCGACTCGCCTACGCGACCGCCGAGCAGGAGGAGAAGTACCGCTTCTGCTCCACCACCGCGACCAAGCGGAAGGTGGCCGAGGCGATCGTCCGCCGCTTCGCGGGGCAGCAGATCCTCGTCATCGGCCAGTACATCGACCAGCTCGACGAACTGGGCGCCCACCTGGACGCGCCGGTGATCAAGGGCGAGACCAGCAACGCGCAGCGCGAGAAGCTCTTCGACGCCTTCCGGCGGGGCGAGATCAACGTCCTGGTGGTGTCGAAGGTCGCGAACTTCTCCATCGACCTCCCGGAGGCCACGGTCGCCATCCAGGTCTCCGGCACCTTCGGCTCCCGCCAGGAGGAGGCCCAGCGCCTCGGCCGCGTCCTGCGCCCCAAGGCCGACGGCCACAAGGCCCACTTCTACTCGGTCGTGGCCCGCGACACCATCGACCAGGACTTCGCCGCCCACCGCCAGCGCTTCCTCGCCGAACAGGGGTACGCCTACCGGATCATGGACGCGGACGAGCTGCTGACGGAGGGCTGAGGCCGGGCCGGCCCGGCAGGACGGGCGGCACGGGCGGGACGGTCAGCCGTGCCGCGCCCTGCCGCCGAGGACCGAGGCCGCCTTGAGTGCGGGCAGCGGGAGCCGGGTCGTCGGACGGGCGGGCGCAGGGGTGACCGCCCCGCGCGTGGCGCGGGACTCCGCGCGGGGAGCGGGGGCACGCGGGGTGAGGCCGGGCCTCACCGGCGGCGTATGCCCGCTTCCTCCGCGTACTCACCGAGCACGATCACGCCGAAGGCGGCGCTCGCGAAGACCTTGACGGCGCGGAGGGCGTCGGCGAGGCGGTGACGGTGGTGGTCGTCGAGGCCGGTGGCGCCGGGCGGCGGACCGGGTCGGCCGGAGGCCGATGCGGGGATGAACGTCGCTGCACTCATGACTCCATGGTGGAACGTCCGCCTCTGAATGGCGTCGGTCTGGGGAGTGAACCCGCTCAGGCCCCGGCTCACCCTCAGGTCCCCCAGCCCTCTCATACCGGCGACGTACGCACCCCCTAGGGGTACGGCGCGGAATTTTCGTTGGCCTCCGCCCCCTCCCCTCACCTACACTCTCCGCTCTTGCCCGCCTCCCTTCCGTGGAGCGCCGTCGCCCGGACGGAAACCGGTCGGCCACCGCCCCTGGCAGAACGCCACCGTCAGGCGGCACTCCCAGGCACACCCCTAGGTCCCGTAGGCCACCCGGAGGCACCCCCTTGTCCGCGCACTCCACCGCCGACTCCACCGCCGATCCCGCCGCCGATCCCGCCGCCGATCCCGCCGACCCGCTCTCCCGAGAGCGTTCGCACCTCTCCGCCTCCCGTTCGGCCCTGCGCGCCATGCGGGAGGACGTGGAGGCGCTGGACATCAAGGACGTCACCGCGAACTGGGTGAACGCGGAGGTGCTGGCCCGCCAGATCGAGGAACGGATCAAGTCGCTCGCCGACCTGAGCCACACCCCGCTCTTCTTCGGCCGCCTCGACTATCTGCACTCCCCCGGCGCCGACCGCGCCGAGGGAGCGGACGGGGAACGGTTCTACATCGGCCGCCGCCATGTGCACGACGCGGACGGCGACCCGATGGTCATCGACTGGCGCGCCCCCGTCTCCCAGCCGTTCTACCGGGCCTCCAGGACCGACCCGCTGGACGTCGCACTGCGGCGCCGCTTCGGTTACACCGGCGGCGACCTCACCGCGTACGAGGACGAGCACCTCTCCGACCCCGCCGAGGCGGCCACCACCAGCAAGCTTCTGCAGCGGGAGATCGAGCGGCCGCGCGTCGGCCCGATGCGGGACATCGTGGCGACGATCCAGCCGGAGCAGGACGAGATCGTCCGGTCCGACCTCGCCGGCTCCCTCTGCGTCCAGGGCGGCCCCGGCACCGGAAAGACCGCCGTCGGCCTGCACCGCGTCGCCTACCTCCTCTACGCCCACCGCGAGCGCCTGGCCCGCACCGGCACTCTCGTCATCGGGCCGAACCGGTCCTTCCTCCACTACATCGAGCAGGTCCTCCCCGCGCTGGGCGAGCTGGAGGTCAAGCAGGCGACCGTCGACGACCTCGTCTCCCACGTCGAGGTGCGGGGCGCGGACGAGGCACCGGCCGCCGTCGTCAAGGGCGACGCCCGCATGGCCGAGGTGCTCCGCCGGGCCGTCCGCTCGCACGTCACCCCGCCCACCGAGCCCGTCGTGGTCGTCCGGGGTTCGCGTCGCTGGCGCGTACCGGCGTACGAACTGGCGGACATCGTGCGGGAGTTGCTGGAGCGGGACATCCGCTACGGGGCCGCCCGCGAGGCCCTGCCGCAGCGGATCGCGCATGCCGTGCTGGTGCAGATGGAGCGGTCCGGGGAGGCGCCGGACGACCGGGTGCAGGACGCGGTGGCCCGCAACACCGCCGTGAAGGCGGCGGTCAAGGCGGTGTGGCCGCCCGTCGATCCCGCCAGGCTCGTCCTGCGCCTCCTCTCCGATCCCGACTTCCTCGCCGCGCACGCGGACGGGATCCTCACGGGCGACGAGCAGAAGACGATCCTGTGGGCGAAGCCGGCGCGGAGCGTGAAGGCGGCCCGCTGGTCCGCCGCCGACGCCGTGCTCATCGACGAGACCACCGACCTGGTGCAGCGCACGCACTCGCTCGGGCATGTCGTGCTCGACGAGGCGCAGGACCTCTCCCCCATGCAGTACCGGGCGGTCGGGCGCCGCTGCACCACCGGCTCCGCGACCGTCCTCGGCGACCTCGCGCAGGGCACGACGCCCTGGGCGACGCGGAGCTGGGAGGAGGCCCTGACCCACCTCGGCAAGGCGGAGGCCCATGTGGAGGAGCTGACGGCCGGTTTCCGGGTGCCGACCGACGTGATCACGTACGCCTCCCGGCTCCTGCCCCACATCGCGCCCGGTCTGACGCCGGTCGCGTCGGTCCGTGAGAACCCGGGCTTCTTCGACGTACGGCCGAGCGCGGACGACTCCCAGGTCGTCGCCGCCTGCGAGGAGCTGCTGCGCAACGAGGGCTCGACCGGGCTCATCGCCGCCGACGCCCGGATCCCCGCGCTCGCGGAGGCGCTCACGGCGGCCGGGATCGGCTATCTGGCACCGGGCGAGGAGACGACGTACGAGACCCGCCTCACCCTCGTCCCGGCCTCGCTCGCCAAGGGCCTGGAGTACGACTACGTCGTCCTGGACGAGCCCCGGGCGGTCGTCGACGGCGAACCGGACGAACGCACGGGCCTGCGCCGTCTGTACGTGGCGCTCACGCGAGCGGTGTCGGGTCTGATCGTGACGCACGCGGCCCCGCTGCCGCCACAGCTCGGCTAGCGCCGACCCGTCCGGGTACGCGCGACGGCCCCCGGCGACCGAGGTCGCCGGGGGCCGTGGTGTGCGGGTGGCCTACTTGAACTTGTTGCTGGTCGCCAGGTAGACCTGCTTGGCGTTCTTCCCCAGGCGCGGGCCGGTGATGAACGTGGCGCGGTCGCTCAGGGAGTTGTTGGAGACCAGGTAGGTGCGGCCCTTGTAGGTCGTGAACCAGGGGCCGCCGGAGGCGCCGCCGTTCATGGTGCAGCCGACCATGTACTGGGCCGGGTAGTCGCTCGGGTAGCTGTAGCCGAGGACGAAGCGCTTGGTGGCGCCCTGGCAGTGGTACATCTTCGAGCCGTCGTACGGGGCCTCGGCCGGGTAGCCGCGGACCTTCATGTTCTTGACCTTGTTGGCGGCGGGGGCGTTGAACCACACCGGCAGGGCCGAACCGACGCGCTCCTCCAGGGACTTGGCGCCCTTCTCCGGCTTCATGTGCAGGACGGCGTAGTCGTACGCGGCGGCCACGGTGCCCTTGCTCGCGGCGCCGCCCTTGATCCAGGGGCCGGAGGTGGTGGCCCAGTCGGCCCAGGCGAGGCCGTAGGGGGAGACGTTGGTGGCGCGGTAGTCCCGGGAGGCCTGGTCGATGTTCAGCTTGCCCGAGTTGTTGAAGGACGGGACGAAGGCGATGTTGCGGTACCAGCCGCCGCCCTTGCCCGCGTGCACGCAGTGCCCGGCGGTCCACACGAGGTTGGACCTGCCCGGGTGGGCCGGGTCCTTCACGACCGCGGCGGAGCAGACGCTCGACCCCTGGGGCGTGGTGAAGAACAGCTTGCCGACCGGGGCGGCGTTCTTGTGGTAGGTCGCCTTGACCTTGGCCGCCCGCTGCTTCTTGACCTTGCCGTCGGGCAGCCAGACCTGGGTGGTCCCGCTCGACCCGGTGGCGGTGTTGCCCGCCTCGGCGACCGCCGGCAGGTCCGGGAGGTTCTCCTCGGCCTCGGCGATGCGCTCGGGCGTCCAGAAGTCCTCGATGTACGGGTTGGCGAAGTCCTCGGCCCTGGAGGCCCAGTCGCCGCCGAAGTCCTGCCAGCCACCGTCCTTCCACTTCCGCAGCGCGTCACCGCTGAGGTCGGTGGGCACGCCCTTGGGGAGCTTGAAGCCGCCGACGGTCGTGTCACCGCCGCTCTCGTCCTGACCGGTGTCGACGCCGTCGCCCGCGTCCGCTTGCGCGGTCGTCGAGCCGCCGGCCTCGGCCCCGCTCTCGTCGGTCTTGCTGCAGGCAGTGGTCGTGACCATGATCGCGGCGATCACGGCGGCCGCGGCCGTGAGGCCGCGGCGGCGTATGAATGGCATGGAAGCCCGTCCCCGTGTGGTGAAACTTGTCATGCCCCCGCTTAGCTGGGGCGGAGACCACTATGCACGCGGGCGGGAGGCGGAACGATCTCCGAGCAGGTGCGCGCGGCGACTTCGCACACAACAACTACGTGGCGGATATCTACCCGTGATGTGCGAGCGCGCGACGGCGTCCGGTGCGCCCGGCGTGGCCACCGGGGTAACGCACAGGATCAGCACCTCAATTGATTCTTCATCACTCAGACACCCCGCGCCTCTTGCGCACTACCCGCGAGTACGGCGAACCTGACCTGCGCATGCCACTTCGCAGCACGTGGCACCCCCGCACCCCGGCTCCCGGCCGTCTCCCCCGCGCCGCGGTCCATCAGGAGGTCGCAGTGAAGACAGGTTCACGCACGCGCACTTCGCGTCGATTCCGCAGATCCGCAGTCACTCTCGCAGCCACCGTCGCACTGGTCGTCGGTGTCGCGGGCAGCGCGTACGCCGCTCCGCCCGCCGCGCTGCCCGCCAACGCCGAGGCGCTGGAGAAGACGTGGCAGCCGGCGTACGACTACGACACGGACGGCTGCTACGCGACCCCCGCGATCGGCGCCACGGGCACGGTCAACGGCGGTCTCAAGCCGACCGGTTCGCTCAGCGGCGACTGCCGGGACGCCTCCGACCTGGACAACACCAACGGCTACTCGCGCTACAAGTGCAACAACGGCTGGTGCGCGATCATGTACGACCTCTACTTCGAGAAGGACCAGGCGGTCGCGGGCAGCAGCATCGGCGGTCACCGGCACGACTGGGAGCACGTCGTCGTCTGGGTGCAGAACGGCACGGCCCAGTACGTCTCGACCTCCAACCACGGCGGCTTCACCGTGCACGCCGCGTCGTCGGTGCGCTGGGACGGCACCCACGCGAAGATCGTCTACCACAAGGACGGCATCCGGACGCACTGCTTCCGTCTCGCGGGCTCCAACGACGAGCCGCCGGAGAACCACAAGGGCACCTGGCAGTACCCGCCGCTCGTCGGCTGGAACGGCTACCCGTCCGGCGTCCGCGACACCCTCGTCGCGTACGACTTCGGCAGCGCCAACTTCGGCCTCAAGGACGGCAGTTTCGCCTCCAACCTCACCAAGGCGATGCCGTCGGGCATCACGTTCGACCCGAACGCGTAGCCCTGCGGGCGGCTTCGGCGGGGGCGGGGTCGGGGTCGCCGTGGAGGCGGCGTCGACCGGACCACTTGACCGCGCGGGTGGCAGCCCGCGCGGTCAAGTGCCCTGTGAGCCGCACAGCCGAGCGGGCGAGCGGGCGAGCGGGCGAGGCGGGCCGCGCGCGGGCCCGTGTCCGGGCTAGGCGACGTGGCCCGCGTCCAGGGCCCGGCGCCATGCGCGTACCGCGTCCGCGTCGACCGGCGCGGACCAGCCTCCCGGGCGCGCCGCTCCTCCGATGTGGAAGGCGTCCACGCGGGCGGCGCGCAGCCGGGGGACGTGGTCGAGACGCAGGCCCCCGCCGATCAGCAGGCGCTGGGTGTAGCCGGGGTCACCGCGTCGCGCGGCCTCGGCCAGCAGCACCGGGAGCCCGGCGTCGACCCCGGACCCCGAGCCCGCCGTGAGGTACGTGTCCAGCCCCGGCAGGTCCGCGAGCTGCTTGCGCAGGGCCTCCCGGTCGGCGGCGCGGTCGATCGCCCGGTGGAACGTCCACGACCGCCCGTCCAGCTCGGCGACCACCCGCTCCACCGCGTCCAGGTCGGGCCCGCCGTCCTCCCCGAGGAACCCGAGCACGAACTCCTCCGCGCCGGCCGCCCGCAGATCGCACGCCACCCGCACCAACGCGTCCACGCGCCCCGCCGCGAACCCGCCGGCGAGCCTCAGCATGACCCGTACCGGGATGTCGACGGCGGCCCGCACCTCCACGAACGTGGCGACCGCCGGGGTGAGTCCGTCGGCCTCCATGTCCGCGACCAGCTCCAGCCGGTCGGCACCTCCGGTCTGGGCGGCGACGGCGTCCTCGGCGCCGAGGGCGATCACCTCCAGAAGCGCGCGCGTGGTCATGGGGCCCCTTCCCTCGGGCTTCGGCTTCGCATGGACGACGGACAGGTCTAGTCCAATTTACAACAGGTGGACCTGTTGGACGCGGCCGTCACGGTTCGCACCTGGACGACCACCCTCCGCATCTACCCTGATCGGGGCGCCGTTCAACAAGAGCGGCTGCGCGAGAGGGAGTTGCCGATGCCGAAGCCGAAGACACTCAACCCCTCCGAGTCCACCCGCGCGATGTACGGCGCTGAACTCCGTCACCGGCGGGAACGCGCGGGGCTGTCCCAGGAGGAACTGGGAGCGGCAATGTTCGTCAGCGGCTCTTTCGTGGGCCAGCTGGAGGCGGGCGTCCGACGGATGCAGCTGGAGTACGCGAAGTCCGTGGACGAGATTCTGCAGACGGACGGATTCTTCGTGCGGAACCTGGCGGCAGCACGGCAGTCGCCCTACCGCGCCCACTTCGCGGATGTGGTGGAGCTGGAAGGCGTGGCCTGCACGATCAAGGACTGGGCACCGTCCTCCATGCCCGGACTCCTCCAGACCCCGTCGTACAACCGAGCCGTGATCCGCGCCTACGACCCGCTTGTCCCGGAGGACGTCGTCGAGGAGCGTATCTCGTTCCGAAAGGCCCGAGCCCGCATCTTCGACAGCCCGGCACCGCCCCTGTACTGGGCGATCCTCGACGAGGTCATCGTACGGCGGCAGGCGGGCAGCGCAGCGGTGATGGCCGGGCAACTGCTCCATGTCGCCGGCATGATCCGGGGCAACCGGATCATCGTGCAGGTGCTGCCCATCAGTGCGGGTGTGCACGCCGGGAACGCAGGCATCTTCAAGCTGATGACCTTCGACGACGCTCCGCCGATGGTGTATTGCCAAGGGTCCGAATCTGGACGCTTGTTGGACGATCCATCTGTATTCGCCCGCTCTGCGCTCACCTACGATTTGCTGGGGGCCGCGGCGTTGTCGCCTGACGCGTCCCTCGCTCTGATCGAGCAGGCGGCCAAGGAGTACAAGGATGCGGACCGCACCCGATCCGAGGACCGCGACCTGGCGTAGAAGCAGCTACAGCGACGGCGCCGGCGACGAGTGCGTGGAAGTCGCCGACGGCTTCCCCGGCCTCGTCCCCGTCCGCGACAGCAAGAACCCGGCCGGCGGTGTTCTCGTCTTCGGGGCCGCCGCCTGGTCGCACTTCGTGGCGGCGGCCCGTGAAGGGTGACCGCCCTCAGTAGAGGGTGATCCGCTCGATGGCCCGGCCACGGCACAATGCGTACATGTCCGCCCCTGAGACACCTCAGACACCCGAGACACCCGGCGTCTCGGAGGCCCGCCGCGTGGCCCTCCGCCACCGCTGGCTCCCCGCGCTGCTCTCCGCCCGGGACGGAGCCTGCGAACCCGCGCCGGGGCCGTACGCGGAGAACCTGATCGAGCGGTGGTCCGAGCCGCAGCGGAAGTACCACACCCTCGATCACCTCACGGCGGTGCTGGACCGTGTCGAGGTGCTGGAGGAGTACGCGGCGGACCCGGATCTCGTGCGGCTGGCGACCTGGTTCCACGACGCCGTGTACCTGCCGGACCGGTCGGAGAACGAGGAGCGGTCGGCCCGGCTCGCCGAGCGGGCGCTGACCGAGGCGGGGGTGCCGGCGGCGAAGGTGGCGGAGGTCGCCCGGCTGGTGCGGCTGACGATCACCCATGATCCGGCCGACGACGACGCCAACGGGCAGGTGCTGTGCGACGCGGATCTCGCGATCCTCGCGTCGCCGCCGGACGCGTACGCCGCCTACGCCGCCGCCGTGCGGGAGGAGTACGGGTTCGTGCCGGACGAGGCGTTCCGGGAGGGCCGCGCGGCGGTGCTGCGCCAGCTCCTCGACCTGCCCCGGCTGTTCAGGACGCCGTACGGGGAGCGGGAGTGGGAGGGCCGGGCGCGGGAGAACCTTCGCACCGAGCTGGCGCTGCTGACGGGCTGACGGGCTGACGGGCTGACCGAGCGCATCGATCGAGCCGCGGGGGAATGCGGTCCTCCGGCCGCCGGTTACCCCTGTACATGTCTTCTCCCGCCACCGCCCAGGACCACCCCGCCCGCTTCCGCATACCCCTCTCCGTCTACGTCCTCGGCCTCGCCGTCTTCGCGCTCGGCACCAGTGAGTTCATGCTCTCCGGGCTGCTGCCGCCCCTCGCCGAGGACATGCACGTGTCCATTCCGCGGGCAGGGCTGCTGATCTCGGCGTTCGCGATCGGGATGGTGGTCGGGGCGCCGCTGCTGGCGGTGGCGACGCTGCGCCTGCCCCGGCGTACGACTCTCGTCGCGCTGATCACGATCTTCGGGTTCGGGCAGGTCGCGGGTGCCCTCGCCCCGAACTACGGCATCCTCTTCGCCTCCCGGGTCGTGAGCGCGCTCGCCTGCGCGGGGTTCTGGGCGGTCGGGGCGGCCGTGGCGGTGGCGATGGTGCCGGTGAACGCGCGGGCGCGCGCCCTGGCCATCATGATCGGCGGTTTGTCGATCGCGAACGTGCTCGGAGTGCCGGCGGGGGCGTTCCTCGGGGAGCACTTCGGGTGGCGGTCGGCGTTCTGGGCGGTGGCGGTGGCCTCGGCGGTCGCGCTCGTCGGGGTCGTGACACTGGTTCCGGCCATTCCCCGGCCCGAGCAGCTGCCCCGGCTCGGGCAGGAGGTCCGGATCTACCGCGACCGGCAGGTCTGGCTGACCATCACCGTCGTGGCGCTCGCCGCCGGCGGTGTCTTCTGCGCGTTCAGCTATCTCGCGCCGTTGCTCACGGACGTGGCGGGGCTGGACGCCGGATGGGTGCCGACGGTTCTCGCGCTGTTCGGGATCGGCGCGCTGATCGGCACGGCGATCGGGGGCCGGGTCGCGGACGCGCACCTCTTCGGGGTGCTGCTCAGCGGGATCACCGCCTCCACCGTCTTCCTCGTCGCCCTGGCGCTGCTCGCCCAGTACGCCGTCGCCGCCGTGCTGCTGTCCTTCCTCCTCGGGGTGTCCTGCTTCTACACCGCCCCGGCGCTCAACGCCCGGCTGTTCAACGTCGCGGGCGCCGCCCCGACCCTGGCCGGCGCCACCACCACCGCCGCGTTCAACCTCGGCAACACCGGCGGCCCCTGGGTCGGCGGTGTGGTCATCGACGCGGGCTTCGGCTTCGCCTCCACCGCCTGGGCGGGCGCCGCCATCACCGCCGCCGCGATCGGCACCACGGCCGTGTCGCTGCGCCTGCACCGGCGTGCGCGGGCCTCCCGGCTGGTGGCCGGGAGCGGTGAGAGCGCCGTAAATCCGGTACGTACGGACGTCTGACCCCGCCTATCCTCGCCGCCATGCGACCAATGGGCGGGGATCAGGTACAGGAAGCCGTCGAACACTGTCTGGCGGTGCTGGAGACGGTGGTCGACCAGGACTGGGAGGGCGTCAAGGCCGGTCGGCTGGAGTGGAGTTGCCGGGGGACGGCCGACCACATCGCCTCGGACCTGATCGAGTACGCGGGGCAGCT
This sequence comes from Streptomyces bottropensis ATCC 25435, assembly GCF_000383595.1. Classification (NCBI taxonomy): domain Bacteria; kingdom Bacillati; phylum Actinomycetota; class Actinomycetes; order Kitasatosporales; family Streptomycetaceae; genus Streptomyces; species Streptomyces bottropensis. The sequence continues at coordinate 8,465,946 of NZ_KB911581.1, forward strand.
GGCGGGGCGGCCGACGACGCGCTGGGTGCCGTTCGAGATCGACATGTCCGAGTGCGAGGGGAACGCCGACGTACTGGAGGTGATCCGGACGACCGGTGCGCTGCTGTCCGCCACCGTCACGGCCACTCCCCGCTCGGTGCGGGGCTACCACCCGTATCCGTTCCGCGCGGCCGACCGTGAGGGCTTCGCGGCGATGGGGGTCGCCGAGGTGCTGCTGCACACGTACGACATCGCGGAGGGCCTCGGGCTGCCCGCGTCCGCGCACCTGCCGCCCGTCGGGCTGTGCGAGACCGTGCTCGCGCGCCTCTTCCCGCACGTCAGGCCCGGTGACGACCCCTGGGCGACGCTGCTGTGGGCCACCGGCCGGGGCGAGCTGCCGGGGCGCGCGCCCGTCACGGAGTGGCAGTGGCGCAATCCGCTGCACATCGACGCCGGACGGATCGTCCTCCAGGGCGTCCACCCGGCCGCCGCGGCCCATCTCGCCGAGGGCGGCACGGGGGGCTTCGACTGGATCGTGGGCGGGCCCATCGACGGGACGCGGGTCGGGGCGGGGCTGGTGTTCCAGGCGTACGAGGCGGGGGTGCACCGGCCGGAGTGGGGCATGTTCGTGCTCGTACGCGAGGAGGACGGGATGGCCGTCGGCGCGCTCGGCTACCACGGCGCCCCGGACGAGGAGGGCCGTGTCGAGGTCGGCTACGACCTGGTCGAGGGGGCGCGCGGGCGCGGCTACATGACCGAGGCACTGCGCGGACTGGCCGGCTGGGCGGAGGAACGTGCCCGGGAACAGGGCGACGTACGGTCACTCTTCGCGGTCGTCGACAAGACCAACACGGCGTCCCAGGGCGTCGTCACCCGGGCCGGCTTCCAGAAGGTCAGCGACGACTGGGGCGACGGCGAGCACGGGACGCAGTTCGCGTACGAACTCCGCCTCGGCATCTGACGTCCACCGGGTCCGACGCGCGCGGACCGGAACCGCACAGACCGGAACCGCACAGGCCGGGACCGCACGGCCGGGACCTCAGCCCGGTCCGCACGGCCCGGACCGCACGGCCCGGACCGCTCAGGCCGTCGTGGCACCCCGCCGCTTCGGTCTGCGCAGGCCCGCCTCCGTCAGCCTGCGCAGCAGCTCCTTCGAGCCGACCTGCGCGGCTCCCGCCCGCACGACCTCCTCGTAACGGTGGGACGGGATGTCGTAGTGGTCGCGTTCGAAGGCGCGCTCGGGGATGCCCAACCGCTGCGCGAAGGCGTGCAGTTCGTCGAAGGAGGCGTCGCTCACGAGGTGGGACCACATGCGGCCGTGCCCCGGCCAGGTGGGCGGATCGATGTAGATGCTCACGAGGAACGCCCTTCTCCGAACGCCCCTCCGGGCCCCTCTCCGAACACCCCTCCGGGCTCCTCTCCCGCCGCTTCTCCGATCGCCGTCCTCAACGCCCCCACCGCCGCGACCCGCACCCCCGCCTTGTGGCACACCCACCGCGGGTCGGGTCCCAGCTCCGGTTCCACGTCGAGCGCGTGCGGGTCGCCGTCGTCGCAGACCGGGCAGAGGGGCCAGCGGCCGTACCGTTCGAGCAGGGCGTCCTGGACGTCCTGGGCGACGAGCCCGGCGACGTACGGCACTCCGTCCGGCCACTGCTCGACCCACCAGCGGCGTTGGACGACCGATTCCTCGACCATGGACACGACATCGGCCTCGGCGACCCTCCCGGCCGCCAGATCGGCGAGTACGAGGGCGCGGGCCGCGTGCAGCGCCTGCTCAAGGGGGCTCACGGGGTCACTGCTGGGGCTCATGCACCCATTGTGCGGCCCTTGACCATACGGCCGGGAAGAAAATATCTTTCATTGTGTGAGTGATGACGTGAAGGAAACTTTCGCAGCCACGGCCGGAGCGGCCGCCGGCCGCCCGGCCGAAGGCCGGAGCGGCTCCGCGACCACGTCGTCCGCACCACCCGCCCCCGCCGCCCTCGCGGCGAAGGTGCGGACGCTGGCCCCGTCCATGACCCGCTCGATGCAGCGCGTCGCGGAGGCCGTCGCGAACGACCCGGCGGCCTGCGCCGCCCTCACGGTCACCGGCCTCGCCGGGCTGACCGGCACCAGCGAGGCGACGGTGGTGCGCACCGCCCGCCTCCTCGGTTACCCCGGCTACCGCGACCTGCGCCTCGCCCTCGCCGGACTCGCCGCCCACCAGCAGTCGGGCCGCGCCCCCTCGGTCACGGCCGACATCGCGGTGGACGACCCGCTCCCCGACGTGGTCGCCAAGCTCGCCTACGACGAGCAGCAGACCCTCGCGGACACGGCGGCCGGACTCGACATGGCCCAGCTCGGCGCGGCGGTCGGAGCGCTGGCCGGGCCCCGCCGTATAGACATCTACGGCGTCGGGGCGTCCGGGCTGGTCGCGCAGGACCTCACGCAGAAGCTGCTCCGCATAGGGCTGATAGCCCACGCCCACAGCGACCCGCACCTCGCCGTCACCAACGCGGTGCAGCTCCGCGCGAAGGACGTGGCCGTGGCGATCACCCACTCCGGCTCGACGGGCGACGTCATCGAGCCGCTGCGGGTCGCCTTCGACCACGGGGCCACCACGATCGCGATCACCGGAAGGCCGGACGGACCGGTCTCCCAGTACGCCGACCACGTCCTGACGACGTCCACGGCCCGGGAGAGCGAGCTGCGACCGGCGGCGATGTCGTCCCGGACGAGTCAGCTGCTGGTGGTGGACTGCCTGTTCGTCGGGGTGGCGCAGCGGACGTACGAGTCGGCGGCGCCCGCGCTGTCGGCGTCGTACGAGGCGTTGGCGCACCGGCACCGGGCCGGCGGTCCGTCCCGGTAGCACCCGGTGACGAGCGCCCCGCCATTGCGCAGGCCTCCGACCCACCCGCAGCACCGCCGTACCACCGCACGGCCCCGTACGGAATGAGCCCCCATGCCCTCCACCCCTGGTACCCCCGGCACTCCCGACACCTCCGCCCTCGCCAACCACATGGCCGTGCGCGCCGAGTTGGAGGCGCTGACGACCGAGGCGTTCCGGCCGGAGCTGGCCGACATCGATCAGCTGCCGACGCTGGACATCGCGAAGCTGATGAACGCCGAGGACGCGACCGTGCCGACGGCGGTCTCCGCGCAGTTGCCGCTCATCGCGGCGGCCGTCGACGCGATCGCGGAGCGGATGGCCCGGGGCGGCCGGCTCGTCTACGCGGGGGCGGGTACGGCCGGGCGGCTGGGTGTCCTGGACGCGTCCGAGTGCCCGCCGACGTTCAACACCGCGCCCACGCAGGTCGTGGGCCTGATCGCGGGTGGCCGGGATGCCATGATCACCTCGATCGAGGGGGCGGAGGACTCGGCGGAGCTGGCCCGGACCGACCTCGACGCGCTCAAACTCACGCCCGACGACACCGTGGTCGGCATCTCCGCCTCCGGCCGCACCCCGTACGCGGTGGGCGCGGTGGAGCACGCGCGCGCGGTCGGCGCGCTCACCATCGGTCTGTCCTGCAACGCGGCCAGCGCGCTCGCCGCGGCGGCCGACCACGGCATCGAGATCGTCGCCGGACCCGAGCTGGTCACCGGCTCGACCCGCCTCAAGGCCGGCACGGCCCAGAAGCTGGTCCTCAACATGCTCTCGACGATCACCATGATCCGTCTCGGCAAGACCTACGGGAACCTCATGGTCGACGTCCGCGCCACCAACGACAAGCTTCGCGCCCGCTCCCACCGCATCGTCGCCCTCGCCACAGGCGCGACCGACACCGAGATCGAAACGGCCCTCACGGCCACGAACGGCCAGGTCAAGCACGCCATCCTCACCATCCTGACCGGCGTGGACGCGGACACCGCGACCCGCCTGCTGACGGAGAACGAGGGCCACCTACGGGCAGCCCTGACCGCCACGACACCCCACTGACCGGCCCCGGTACGGCGACATCCGCTCGGCCTCGATCGGCGGCACCCGCCTCGATCGCGCTGGGGCACAGGAGCTGATGCCGCCCCCGCGACCCGGTCCGCCGGCCCGCCCCTCACCAGCGCCACACCCACCTCGGGCGACACCCCGTCCGCCGCGCCCACACCGAGCAGGCGGCCTCCCAGTCCTTCCTGGCCTTCGCCCGGTCCGGGCGCAGGGAATCGATCAGCCGGTCGCGCTCGCGTTCCTTCTCCGCCTTGCGCTCGGCCGTCTCCTTCCGGATCTTCCGCACCTCGGCGCCGATGTCCGCGCTCTGCCGCTGCCGCTGCGCGCGGTACTCGGTCTCGCGCAGTACGGCGGCGGAGATCTGTCTGGCCAAGCTCTCGACGTCCTTCCTGTCCGCTCGCGGGTAGGCGACGCTGTCCTTGCCCTGCGGCCAGGTCACGCTCAGGGAGACGCCGTCGCCGGTCGCGACGACCCTGACCTTGACCCCGCCCAGGGGCAGGGCCCGGCGCACGCGCTCAGGGGCCCGCTGTTCCTGCGGCGCCCTGACCAGGAAGTGCAGGGCGTGCTCGTACAGCACCAGGTCGCCGAGCCTGTACCGCTCCTCGCCCGGGGTGTCGCGCTGCAGTTCCGCCCGTTTCGCCCGCAGCGCCTGGACCTGCCGCTCCCCCTCCCGTGCGACGCCGGTGGCGGCGCTCCGGACCTTCCCGATCCGGCGGCGGATCTGCCGCTCCCTGGTCCGCCGCAGCAGCCGGGCCTCGCGCAGCTCCCGGCGTGCGTCGGCGTGGTCCGGGTGATAGGCGTGGCGCCGGTCACCCCAGCGGACGGGGTAGAGCAGCACCTGCCGGCCCGCCAGGGCGGCGAGGGCCACGACCAGCGCCGACGACCAAAAGACGATCTCCACCGTGCGGCCTCCCCGATACACCACTGGTGTGCCGCCAGCAGTGTCCCGCCCGGGATCGCCGCACGGAATACGGCCGTAGGTCACGGTTCCGCCGGAACGGGGCACCGAAGGTGCCATGGACACAGGTACCGAGGGCGGCACGGAAACGGGCGCCGGAACCGCTCATGGGCATCGATGTCAGTGGCGTGTGGCACCGTGGGGTGAGTCGATGTCTCCAGGGAAGGACCGAGCCCGTGAACCACGCCCAGCTCACCGCCCTCGGCCGTGCCCTGCGTCTCCTCGGGGAGCACGGCGAGACGCTGAGCGCCGAGACGCCGGACGCCCGGCTGCACGAGGTGAAGGCGGACATCAGGCGTGCTCTGGAGCTGCTGGACGACACGGTCGCGGCGGCCAAGCCGACCACCCGCTGCGCCGAGCATCCGAACGGCCCGGTCGACGAGGAGGCCCCGGACCGCTGTCTCCTCTGCGAGACCCGCCGCCGCGCCGCCCGCCGCACCCAGCTGAACGACAGCTACGGCCCTCCCCGCCCCACCGGCCCCGCCGCCCAGGCCCCCTCGCGCTACGGCATACGGGACGACCGCCCCCAGCCCCAGCAGCGCTGGCTCCCCGAGGCGTGGAACGGCCAGGTCTGGCAGCTCTGCGGCACCCCCCGCCGCGACCGCCGCGAGGCCGAGCTGTTTCTCGCCGCCCAGCGCCGGGGCCCCCGTCCCGCCATCGCGTACCGCCTGGTCCAGGAGTTCACGGACTACGACGTGACGCGTATCTGGGGCGAGCCGGTCCGGATGGACATCGAGCCGATGGGGAACGTCTGAGCGGGTCCCCCGCAGGCCGCCGCACCACCTGACGCCCCCCGGCAGCTGCTGACGCCCCGCTGAACACCCGGCTGACCCCCGGCTGACGCCCGACATCCGCTGATCGGACCAACCCGCGCTCCGACACCGGGCCGCCTCCCCCCAGGTCTGGCAGAGTCGACGGCGGTTCAGGGCCCGTGGTCGACGGCGCCCGACCTCGGTGACCTGGGGAGACGCCATGAGCGAAGCGGCAGACGGCCCTCGATGACACGGCCCGGACAGCACGCCGAGGGCGCCGGGCCGTTCACGACACGGCTCACCTGGCAGCCGCCCGGCGGCGGTACCGCGGTCTGGGAATCGCGGCTCGCCCGGCGCCGCGGACTCATCACCGTCCACCCGACCGGAGCGGCCACCGCCCATCACGCCAGCGCCGACGACGCCACCGTCGCCCGGCTGCGCAGGCTCAACGCGATCGCCGCCACCGTCTTCGTCCTCGGCGGAGCGCTCTTCGCCGCGGGTGCCGCCGTCGCCCAGTTCGGCTCGGGCGACGCCACCACCTCCGCGTCGGTCTACTTCGCCGGCGGCCTGTGCTTCAACATCGGCGGCTATGTGTCCCTGCTCCAGGTGATCAACGCGCCTCGCCATGTGCCGGGGGGCGAAGGCGTCCTGGTCAGTCGGCGCTGGCGATGGTGGAGCTACGAGCCGGGGCGGGCCGACTGGCTGAGCACGTTCGTCCTGTTCGCCGGCACCCTGGTCTTCGCCGTCAACCTGCTCGACTCCTTCCTGCAGGGTCTGACCGCGCAACAGGTCAACCGTCTGATCTGGGCGCCCGACATGATCGGCTGCGTGCTCTTCCTGATCTCCGGGCACCTCGCCCTCGTGGAGATCTGCCACGGCCGGCCGCGCCTGCTGCCGCGCGACCTCGGCTGGTGGATCGTCGCCGTGAACCAGCTCGGCTCCGTCCTCTTCATGGTCTCGGCGTTCGCCGCCTACACCCGCCCGGCCACCGGAAGCCTGATCAACGCCGACATCGCCAACTGGGGCACCCTCACCGGCGCCCTCTGCTTCTGCGTCGGCGGCATCCTCCAGCACGTCGAACGGCCCCGGCCCGCTCACCGTGGTCAGCCCTGAGAAGCCGGCACCGTCGTCACGGAGGACACCCTCAGGCGCACGGGCAGGGCGCCCGTGTCCAGGTTGGCCGCCAGCTCCTCGGCCTCCTGCGGGGTGAAGTCGCCGGAGATCTCGGCCGTGCCACCGGTGATCGCGGTACTCACGGAGGGAGCGGAGACGACCGTGCCGTCGAGGACGATGGCGAACTGGTTCTGCGGCGGGGTCTGCTGGGCCAGCCGGCCCGTCACGTCGGCGAACTTCTTCGCGCCCGCCGAGGTGAACTCCAGCGTCACGAACCAGCCGCCGCCACGCGCCGCGTCGACGTCCGCCGCCGCGTCGGACACATCCGTGCCGGGCACGGCGACCGGGCCGAGTTCGTACGTGGACAGGGCGCCCTGCTGCTCCCCGCACGCCCTCAGGGGCTGCGACGGGGACGCGTCCGCCTGCGCCCCGCACGTGCCCTCGTCCTGCGTCGGAAGCTGGCTGAGCACCGGCCGGAACGCCAGCTCGGCCGGCGCGCCCAGCGCCTTCAACGACTCCTCGCTCTCGGCCGGGCCGGCCACCGTGATCTGCCGCTTCTCCTCGACCGTCACCTCGACATCCGTCAGCTCGGCCGCCTTCACCCGGTCCCGCATCAGCCCGGCGGCCCGTTCCAGGGTGTCCGGGCCGACCGGCTCGGCGGACGTGAACGTCACGTACGCCCGGCCCCCGCCTCCGCCCCCGCCCCCGGAATTCGAGGCGGAGGCGGAGGGGGAGGCCGGGGCCGTGCTGCGCGGCCTGTCCGACCCCGCCTTCGCGTCGCCGCCGGACCCGCCGCCCGTATCACCGCCCGGCCCACCGCACCCGCACACCAGCCCGACCAGACACGCCACCAGCCCGAGCGTCCCGCGCATCGCCGTCCCCCGCCCTCGATCCATGACCGTCCAGCCTGGCACGGTCACCCCGCAAAGGGGACAGCTTCCCTCCAAGTGTCACCAAGCGCTCAACACGGCAGCCTTCCCTCCTCGTTGACCCGCCGCACCCGGGCCCGCAGCACCTCCCCCGGGGCCGCCTCGCGGAGCGCGCCCGGCGGGCAGTCCCACTCCCGTCCACCCCCGACCGGCCGCAACTGCACGTAACCGCCCTCCCGGCCCATCACCTCGCCGATCCGGCCGTCCCGCGCGTCGATGGCGTACGACCGCGCCGACGCCGTCACGTCTCGGCCGCCTCACGCAGGACGGCGGCCAGGTCGGCGGCGACCTGGAGGTTGCAGCAGCCCAACTCGACGAGCGGGTACGGCAGTTCGCTGGCTCCGGTGATCGGATCGACCCGCAGCGACGGCAGGACGATCCCGACGCCGCGCAGCGCCCGGTCGAGCTGCTCCACGGCCTCCTCGGTCGTCCGCACCGGGTTGCGCCTCTTCGCTGCCGCTCTGTTCTCCACGCCCACGCCCTCCACACTGGGTTGCCGATTCACCACACAGCGTGTCCGAAGGGGCTTTAGCCTGGCCAGATACGACGCCCCAACAGGGGTTCTGCTGGACAGGGGAGCTGTGGCCATGCCAGGACCGAAGGATCTGGACCCGTCGTCGTCACCCCGGGCGCTGCTGGGGGCGGAGTTGCGGCACGCCCGGGAGAGGGCGGGGCTCAGCCAGGAGGACCTGGGCCAGCGGTTGTTCGTGAGCGGGTCGTTCGTGGGGCAACTGGAGTCGGCGGTACGGCGGTTGCAGCCGGAGATCGCACGGCTGATCGATGTGGCACTGGAGACGGGGGATTTTTTCCTGCGGAATTGCCAGGCCACCGCCAAGTCCAAGTATCCGGAGCACTTCGCGCAGGCAGCCGAGGCCGAGGCAGTCGCTTCGAGGATCAGGGAGTACGCGCCCATGCTCATCCCGGGGCTGCTCCAGAACGGCGCCTACGCTCGGGCCGTCTGCATCGCGCATCAGCCGACCGCCCCTGACGGGGCGATCGACAAGCTCGTCTCGGCACGGCTGGAACGAGCCGGGCTCCTCGACGATCCAACAAAGCCTCTGCTGAGGGTCGTACTGGACGAGGCGGCGTTGCGTCGCGTGACGGGCAGCCCTGCCGTCATGGTCGAGGCCCTTCGCCACGTCGCCGCCCTCGTCCACCGGCGTCGGATCATCGCGCAGGTGCTGCCGTTCAGGGCGGGGGCACACACACTGATGGGCGGGGCGATCAAGCTGATGGGCTTCGACGACGCTCCGCCCCTCGTCTACTTCGAGGGCCCCGGAACCGGCAGGCTGGAAGACGACCCGGCCACCGTCACTCGCTACGAACTGGCCTACGATTTACTGGGAGCCACCGCGCTCTCGCCCCACGAATCTCTGGCCTTGATCGAATCGGTGGCGGAGGATTACGCCCATGAAGATCAGCCCTGAGTACGGCCTCCACTCGGTGACCTGGCGCAAGTCCACGTACAGCGACGGCAGCGGCGGCAACTGCCTAGAAGTGGCCCACTGGTACAAGTCCAGCTACAGCGAGGGCAGCGGCGGCAACTGCCTAGAGGTCGCCGAAGGCCACCCCACCCACATCCCCGTGCGGGACTCCAAGACCCCCCTCGGCCCGGCACTCGTGTTCCGGGCCGAGGCGTGGTCCGCGTTCGTCGAAGACCTCAAGCAGTAGCGGACAGGATCTGACCTAATCGACTCCTAACGTGGTCTCGACCGACGGAACCGAACCGGAACCCACGGAGGCCGAGACCATGACCAACACCGCAACCGGCGAGCGCGCGGAACTGCTGGAAGCCCTCTCCAAGCAGCGCCATTTCATGCGGTTCACCACGCGCGACCTCACCGACGAGGAGGCAGGTCGTCGCACCACGACCAGTGAACTGTGCCTGGGCGGCCTGATCAAGCACGTCACGTCGGTGGAACGGAACTGGGCGGCCTTCATCGTGGACGGACCCTCGACGATGCCGGACTTCACCGCCATGACCGAGGCGGACTGGGCGAAGCGCGCCGACGAGTTCCGGATGCTGCCCGGCGAGACGCTGGCCGGTGCGCTGGCGGAGTACGCCGAGGTGGCCGACCGGACCGACGAACTGGTGGCCACACTGCCCGACCTGAACGCGTCCCACCCGCTCCCGAAGGCCCCCTGGTTCGAAGAGGAGGCGAGCTGGTCGGCCCGCAGGGTGCTGCTGCACATCATCGCCGAGACCGCGCAGCACGCCGGTCACGCGGACATCATCCGGGAGTCCCTGGACGGCGCGAAGAGCATGGGCTGACGCCTCGACGGACCGGCCCCGAAGCTCAAGCCGTCAGCCGCGAGCCCTCTTTTTTCGGATGGGGAGGTGGGCCTCAACCCACCCTCCCACCCGGCAAGTTGACGTCACGCGTTCGACTTGCCACGCAGGGTGACGATGCTGATACGGTGCCCGCAGACGAAACAGCCCCCGCCAGGTGTTACCAGCACCTGCGGGGGCTTGACCTACGAGATCGAAGGAAAAGTTCGATCCCATGGCTGTTGCCAACTTTAGTGCTGCCGCCCCGCCCGCGCACGCGATCCCGCCCGCCCCGCACCCCCACCCGATGGCGGCCCCGGGCTACGGCAAGCGCGCCGCCCCCGGCCAACTCCCCCGTTCGGCCCATGACTTCGCCGGACTCCCGCCCCGCGAAGCAGCGATCGCCGCGTTCATCGACCGCCTGCCCGACGGCGCCGACATCAGCGTGAAGACGCTGGCCAAGGAGCTGCCGTACGGCCAGTGCGCCCTGCGGACCGCCCTCAACAGGCTGCAGAACGCGGGCCACCTGCGCCGGGGTCGCGAACACCTGACCGCCGCGTCGGGCACCGCGCACTGGATCACCCGAACGTGGTTCTCGCGTACCGCGCGCGACGACCTCTGGTGGGCGAGGTTCACCCGGGGTGACGTACCCGAGGAGGAGCCGGAACGGGCCCGTCCCACCCGCTCCCGCGCCCACATCCTGCTCGCCGCCCTCGGCCGTACGGTTCCGGCCCTGTCCCTCTCGCAGGCCGACTGCGTGGCCCTGGCCCCGCTGCTGGCACCGTGGTTCGAGCGCGGCGCCACCGAGGAGCACATCCACCGGGCCCTCACCGCCGGCCTCCCCGTCCCGGTCCACAGCCCGGCGGCCCTCATCCGCACCCGCCTTCGCGACAAACTCCCACCGGAGCCGGAACCGGAGCCGGAGCCGGAGCCGCAGCCGCCATGGGAGCCGGAACGGGCCCCGGAACCACACCCCTCCCGGCCGCCTCTCCGCATGCTGGAATGCGCCCACTGCCGCGCCCCGGGCCGCCCGGAAGCCCTCCCGGGCGGCGTCTGCGCCACATGCCGGGGCGAACGCCCTCCGCCCCTCCACCCCCAGGCACTCCTGACCTCATCAACCGTCCAGGCCCGCGCGGCGGAGATCCGCGCGGCGATGGACCAGCGACGACAGGAGCGTCAGGAAGGGACCCCGGTATGAGCGCCTCTCTGACTACGCCTGCCGAAGGCCCCGGCGCGCCTCAGCTGAGCGACGTCAGCGCCGACGGCTGGAACGCCTTCAGTTCGTCGAAGCGGCCGTCGAGGACCTTCGCGGCCCACTCCGGGTCCTGGAGCAGCGCCCGGCCCACGGCGACGAGATCGAACTCGTCGGCCTCCAGGCTGTTCAGCAGGTCGTCGATACCCTTCGACGGCGCACTCTCGCCGGCGAACGCGGTGAGGAACTCGCCGTCCAGGCCGACCGAGCCGACCGTGATGGTGGGCTTGCCGGTGAGCTTCTTCGTCCAGCCCGCGAGGTTCAGCTCGGAACCGTCGAACTCCGCCTGCCAGTAACGGCGCGTGGACGCGTGGAAGGCGTCGACGCCGGCCGCGACGAGCGGGTTCAGCAGCGCCTCCAGCTCCTCGGGCGTCTGGGCGAGGCGGGCGTCGTACCCGTCCTGCTTCCACTGCGAGTAGCGGAAGATGACGGGGAAGTCGGCGGACACGGAGTCCCGCACGGCCGCCACGACCGCCGCCGCGAACTTCGTCCGGGCGACGAGGTCACCGCCGTAGGCGTCCGTACGACGGTTGGTGCGCTCCCAGAGGAACTGGTCGATCAGGTAGCCGTGGGCGCCGTGCAGCTCGACGCCGTCCATGCCGATGCGCTCGGCCTCGGCTGCGGACCTGGCGAAGGCCTCGATGACCTCGTCGATGTCGGCCTGCGTCATGGCCCGGCCGCCCTCGGCCTCGGTGCCGTCGACCCGCAGACCGGACGGGCCGAGGACCGGCGCCTCGGGGAAGAGCTGTCCCTGCTGCCGGACGGCCCCGATGTGCCACAGCTGCGGGACGATCGTGCCGCCCCCGGCATGCACCGCCTCCGCGACCTTCGCCCACCCCGCGAGCTGCTCCTCACCGGCGAACCTCGGCACGTTGTCCACGTCCCCGGCCGTCTCGTGCCCGACGTAGGTCCCCTCGGTCACGATCAGCCCGACCCCCGCGGTCGCCCGCCGCCCGTAGTACGCGGCCACGTCCGCCCCCGGCACACCACCGGGCGAGAACGTCCGCGTCATGGGCGCCATGACGATCCGGTTCGGGACGGTCAGGCCGTTGATCGTGACGGGCCGGGACAGGACCTCGGCGGCACGGGAGGTGGAGGCGGTGGTCACGTGGGGACTCCTCGGGACGTTCGGACGACATGGGTGGCGCGGGTGGCGCGGGTGATTCGAAGGTGGCATGGACACTGCACTACATGCGCATGCATATAGTCACTCCGCACAACCGCCCCGCCCGCCACCGCATTCCGTCGCCGCACCCCCGTCCGATGTGACCCCGGACACGCCCGAGGGCGGCACCCCCCGTTTCCAGGGAGTGCCGCCCTCGGTACCGCAGGACGGTGATCGACCGGGGTCGATCAGAAGTCCATGTCACCGCCCGGCATGCCGCCACCGGCGCCGGCGCCGGCACCGGCCTTCTCCGGCTTGTCGGCGATGACGGCCTCGGTGGTGAGGAACAGCGCGGCGATGGAGGCCGCGTTCTGCAGCGCGGAGCGCGTGACCTTCGCCGGGTCGATGATGCCCTCGGCGATCATGTCGACGTACTCACCGGTCGCGGCGTTCAGGCCGTGGCCGACGGGCAGGTTGCGCACCTTCTCGACGATGACACCGCCCTCAAGGCCGCCGTTGACGGCGATCTGCTTGAGCGGGGCCTCCAGGGCGAGCTTCACGGCGTTGGCGCCGGTCAGCTCGTCACCCTCCAGGTCCAGCTTCTCGAAGACCGAGGTGGCCTGGAGCAGGGCCACGCCACCACCGGCGACGATGCCCTCCTCGACGGCCGCCTTCGCGTTGCGAACGGCGTCCTCGATGCGGTGCTTGCGCTCCTTGAGCTCGACCTCGGTCGCGGCACCGGCCTTGATGACGGCCACGCCGCCCGCGAGCTTCGCCAGGCGCTCCTGGAGCTTCTCGCGGTCGTAGTCCGAGTCGCTGTTCTCGATCTCGGCGCGGATCTGGTTGACCCGGCCCTGGACCTGCTCCGAGGAGCCGGACCCGTCGACGATGGTGGTCTCGTCCTTGGTGATGACGACCTTGCGGGCACGGCCCAGGAGGTCGATGGAGGTGTTCTCGAGCTTGAGACCGACCTCCTCGGAGATGACCTCGCCACCGGTGAGGATGGCGATGTCGTTCAGCATCGCCTTGCGGCGGTCACCGAAGCCCGGGGCCTTGACGGCGACGGACTTGAAGGTGCCGCGGATCTTGTTGACGACCAGGGTCGACAGGGCCTCGCCCTCGACGTCCTCGGCGATGATCAGCAGCGGCTTGCCCGACTGCATGACCTTCTCCAGGAGCGGGAGCAGGTCCTTGACGTTCGCGATCTTGGAGTTCGCGATCAGGATGTACGGGTCGTCGAGGACGGCCTCCATACGCTCCATGTCGGTGGCGAAGTACGCCGAGATGTAGCCCTTGTCGAAGCGCATACCCTCGGTGAGCTCCAGCTCCAGACCGAAGGTCTGGGACTCCTCGACGGTGATGACGCCTTCCTTGCCGACCTTGTCCATCGCCTCGGCGATGAGCTCGCCGATCTGGGTGTCGGCGGCGGAGATGGAGGCCGTGGAAGCGATCTGCTCCTTGGTCTCGACATCCTTCGCCTGCTCCAGCAGGGCGCCGGAGACGGCCTCGACGGCCTTCTCGATGCCGCGCTTGAGGGCCATCGGGTTGGCGCCGGCGGCCACGTTGCGCAGACCCTCGCGCACCAGGGCCTGGGCCAGGACGGTCGCGGTCGTCGTGCCGTCACCGGCTACGTCGTCCGTCTTCTTCGCGACTTCCTTGACCAGCTCGGCGCCGATCTTCTCGTACGGGTCCTCGAGCTCGATCTCCTTGGCGATGGAAACACCATCGTTGGTGATCGTGGGGGCGCCCCACTTCTTCTCGAGGACGACGTTGCGGCCCTTGGGGCCGAGCGTCACCTTGACGGCGTCCGCGAGCTGGTTCATGCCGCGCTCGAGGCCGCGCCGTGCCTCCTCGTCGAACGCGATGATCTTGGCCATGTGAAGTGGTCCTCCCGGACAGGGGGTGGATTGCTCCGGACCGCGCTGGCGCCCGCGACGGACGGCCTGCCTGCCTCGTGGTTCCTTGCCCCACCCGGCTTGCGGGCCTCGCCGACCCGGTCCTCGTTGTCACTCTCACCTTCAGAGTGCTAACGCCAATGATTAGCACTCGGCATGCCCGAGTGCAAGGTGCGCCCTCGAAGCGGGCCCGTCGAGGGGTGGTGGTCGGGTCACGGGCGGGCGCGGGCGTCTCTCGGTGATCCGCAGGTGAGCGCGCCCTCGCGCCCCCGTGCACGACCCCCCGACGCGCGCCCCTCGGCGCGGCCCCGCCCGGACTCGTCGGCGCCCGCGCACACAAGAGGGCTCGCACCCCGAAAACGGGGTGCGAGCCCTCCTACGAAGAACGAAGAACGTCGCTGCGTTGAACCCGGCGCGTTACTTCAGCCGGCCGCGAGTCGGACCATGTCCGCCTGCGGCCCCTTCTGACCCTGCGAGATCTCGAACTCGACCCGCTGGCCCTCTTCCAGGGTGCGGTAGCCGTCCATCTGAATCGCGCTGTAGTGGACGAATACATCCGCACCACCGTCGACCGCGATGAAGCCGTACCCCTTCTCCGCGTTGAACCACTTGACGGTGCCCTGAGCCATGCCTAACTCCCCTATTACTGGCCCTTGCACAGATCCACACTTCGCGGATCCGGGTCAGACCTCACCCCCCAACGGTTGGGGGTGTGCGCCGGAACGCGTCGACCGCGGCCGAATGTATCTGTCCAACTGCCCTCTGCAACAGGTCAATCGGACGAGAATTCTGGACACGACCGGTCGGGAATGTACGAACAATTCGCCTGAATTCAGGGCAAGTCGGGCCCCACAAAAGGAGCGAAATACACAAAAGGCCTGCACACTTTGGCTACTTCATATAGGGCGTGCGGCGGAATCACATATGCATCCGGCAAGGAATCACTACGGTGATCGGACCGGGTTCCCCAACTCTACAGTGCTCAACCATAGAGAATTGCCCCCTCCGCTTCTCTCGCGGAGGGGGCAATTCGATGAACTCTCGGTAATCAAAGTTACCGACGGTTACTACCGGCGGGTACGGACCGGCGGTCAGCCACCGGCGACCGCGGGAATGATCGACACGCCCGCACCGTCCGGCGTCGCCGTCTCCAGCCCCTGCTCGAACCGGACATCGTCGTCATTCACGTACACATTCACGAACCGCCGCAGCTTGCCCTGATCATCGAGAACCCGGGCGGCGATCCCGTTGTGGTTCTTCTCCAGGTCGGCGATCACCTCGGCGAGGTTGGCCCCCTCGGCCTGGACCTCGGCCTGCCCACCGGTATAGGTGCGAAGGATGGTGGGGATGCGGACGTTGACGCTCATGACTTGTGACCTCCGGTCGGTGCAGAAGAGTTGGGGGCGCGGGGCTGTACCGGTTATGCGGCTGCCGCCGCGTGGGCCCGACCAGCCCCCACGGACCCGCGGACGAACGACTACCGGCCCTTACGCGAGACCGGCGTCTCGGAACGCATCGAGGCTGGGCCGGATGGTCGCGGTCAGGCCGGTCCCGGCCACCGCGTCCAGCGTCTTGAGACCGTCACCGGTGTTGAGCACGACCGTGGTCAGCGTCGGGTCGAGGACGCCGTCCTCGATCAGCTTCTTCGTGACGCCGACGGTCACCCCGCCGGCGGTCTCCGCGAAGATCCCCTCGGTCCGCGCCAGCAGCTTGATCGCCTCGACGATCTGCTCGTCCGTCACGTCCTCCACGGCCCCGCCGGTCCGCCGCGCGATGTCGAGCACGTAGGGACCGTCCGCCGGGTTGCCGATCGCGAGCGACTTGGCGATGGTGTTCGGCTTCTGCGGCCGCACTACGTCGTGGCCCGCCTTGTAGGCCACCGACACCGGCGAGCACCCCTCGGCCTGCGCACCGTAGATCTTGTACGGCTTGTCCTCGACGAGGCCGAGCTTGATCAGCTCCTGGAGGCCCTTGTCGATCTTCGTGAGCTGCGATCCGGAGGCGATCGGCACGACCAGCTGGTCCGGCAGCTTCCAGCCGAGCTGCTCGCAGATCTCGTACGCCAGGGTCTTGGAGCCCTCCGCGTAGTACGGCCGCAGGTTGACGTTCACGAAGCCCCAGCCCTCGCCGGCCGGGTCGCCGATCAGCTCGGAGCAGAAGCGGTTCACGTCGTCGTAGTTGCCCTCGATGCCGACCAGCTCGCCGCCGTAGACCGCGGCCATGACGACCTTGCCCTGCTCCAGGTCGTGCGGGATGAACACGCAGGACCGGAAACCGGCGCGGGCGGCGGCGGCGCCGACGGCACCGGCCAGGTTGCCCGTGGAGGAGCAGGAGAGGGTGGTGAAGCCGAAGGCACGGGCGGCTTCCAGCGCCTGGGCGACGACACGGTCCTTGAAGGAGTGCGTCGGGTTGCCGGAGTCGTCCTTGATGAACAGCTTGCCGGCGTCGACGCCGAGCGCGGCGGCCAGGTTGTCTGCCTTGACGAGCTGGGTCCAGCCGGGGTTGATGTTCGGCTTGGTCGCCACGTCGGCCGGGACGGGCAGCAGGGGCGCGTACCGCCAGATGTTCGCGGGGCCGGACTCGATCGTCTTCCGCAGCTCCTCCGTGTCGTACGCGGAGTAGTCGTACGCGATCTCCAGAGGCCCGAAACACTCCTCACAGGCGAAGACCGGTCCGAGCGGTACCCGGTGACCGCATTCCCGACAGCTCAGGGCGGCGGCGGGCCCGAGGTCTACTGTGGAGGTGGAATCGATGGTGCTTGCAACAGTCTGCGCAGCCATGGAGGCGAGGCCCTTTCTCCTCATCTTCCTCACGACGCACTTCGCCGTGAGACGGATTTGGCACCTTCCCGAGCCGGGAGCCTCACCACGACAACGTGGTCAGACCGGCTGGAGGGTTGCCGGGGCTTCATCGGGCCGTATCCCTCTGCCCCTCTGGATGAGCGGTATTTGGTTGTATACGCCGACGGGCACCGACATGCGATGGTCACCAGCGTTGTCCAAGACTGTAACCGAAGGCCAGGACAGTTGAGAGAGCCGTCCGAACCGCGAGATGAACGCAGAGGAGCCGCGCACTGTGCTGAAGGAAGTCGAGCGCTGGCTGAGTACCCGCTCCTGGTCCATGGCCGACCGCCCGCTCCACAGGATCATGGCCGCCAAACGCGCCTGCGGCCAGTCGGTCAGCGTGGTCCTGCCCGCGCTGAACGAGGAGGAGACCGTCGGCGACATCGTCGCGATCATCCGCCACGACCTCATGCGGCAGGTCCCGCTCGTCGACGAGATCGTGGTCGTCGACTCCGGCTCCACCGACCGGACGTCGCAGGTCGCGGCGGCGGCCGGCGCGCGGGTCGTCCACCGCGACGACATACTGCCCCGCGTCCCGACCGTGCCCGGCAAGGGCGAGGTCCTGTGGCGCTCCCTGCTCGTCACGAGCGGTGACATCGTCTGCTTCATCGACGCGGACCTCAGGGAGTTCTCGTCCGACTTCGTCTCCGGGATCGTCGGCCCGCTGCTGACGGACCCCGGTGTCGACCTCGTCAAGGCGATGTACGACCGCCCCCTGGGCTCCGCCGCCGGCCAGGGCGGCCGTGTGACGGAACTCATGGCCCGTCCCCTGCTCAACATGCACTGGCCCCAGCTGGCCGGCTTCGTCCAGCCCCTCGGCGGCGAGTACGCGGCCCGCCGCTCCCTCCTGGAACGGCTCCCGTTCCCCGTCGGCTACGGCGTGGAGCTGGGCATGCTGGTCGACGCGCTGCACCTGGTCGGCCTCGACGCCCTGTCCCAGGTCGACGTGGGCGTCCGCAAACACCGCCACCAGGACGGGCAGGCGCTGGGCCGCATGTCCGCGGCGATCTACCGCACGGCCCAGCTCCGACTGGCCCGCGGCCACCTGATACGTCCCGTCCTGACGCAGTTCGAGCGCGGACGGGAGGGGTTCGAGCCGCGGACGTACTCGGTGGACCTGGAGGAACGGCAGCCGATGGTGGAGATCGCGGAGTACGCGGAGCGGAAGGCGGCGTAATTTTTTTCGGGGCCGGGGGTGTCGGGTGCCGGGGGCCGGTCGCGCAGTTCCCCGCGCCCCTGAAAAGCAGGGGCTGGGCTGTTAGGGGCGCGGGGAACTGCGCGAGAAGCCCCACCGGACCCGCACCCGCCGACGCACCCGCACCCCCCACCCCCCGAGGCACTCCTGTATACGGCCGAACCGCACGTTTGACCGCCGAACCCCCGGGCTAGGTTGAGCCTTATGGCATCAACGCACGGCCCGGCCCACGTACTCGTCGCGTCCAACCGGGGACCCGTCACCTACACGCTGGACGAGAGGACCGACACGCTCGGCGCGAAGCGCGGCGGCGGCGGTCTCGTCTCGGGCCTCTCCGCGATCGACCCGTCCTCCGGCGCCGTCTGGGTGTGCTCCGCCCTGGGCGACGGCGACCGCGAGGCCGTACGACGCGGCATCGCCGAACCGGGCGTGCGCATGCTCGACATCCCCGCCGACGTGCACCACGACGCGTACAACGGCGTCGCCAACTCCACGCTGTGGTTCGTGCACCACATGCTCTACCAGACCCCGCTGGAACCGGCCTTCGACGCGGAGTTCCGGCGGCAGTGGGCGGCGTACGAGACGTACAACCGCGCCTTCGCCGAGGCGCTCGCCGACGAGGCGGCGGAGGGCGCGGCCGTCCTGGTGCAGGACTACCACCTGGTCCTGGTCCCCCGCATGCTGCGCGAACTCCGCCCCGACCTGCGCATCGGCCACTTCTCGCACACCCCGTGGGCGCCCGTCGACTACTTCCGGATGCTCCCCGACGACATCGCCGCGCAGGTGCTCGACGGCATCCTCGGCGCCGACCGCGCCGCGTTCCTCACCCGGCGGTGGGCGGACGCGTTCACCGCGTGCTGTCACGCCGTCCTCGGCCCCGACGCCGCGTCCGGCACGAGGATCGGCGTGCACGGCCTGGGCGCCGACGCCGACTTCCTGCGGACCCGTGCCCACCAGGCGGACGTCGACGAACGCATCGTCACGCTGCGGGAGCAGATCGGCACGGC
Source organism: Streptomyces bottropensis ATCC 25435 (assembly GCF_000383595.1). Classification (NCBI taxonomy): domain Bacteria; kingdom Bacillati; phylum Actinomycetota; class Actinomycetes; order Kitasatosporales; family Streptomycetaceae; genus Streptomyces; species Streptomyces bottropensis. Next base: position 8,485,162 of record NZ_KB911581.1, read on the forward strand.
CCCCGACGGCACCCCGCGCCGCACGATCGTCCGCGTCGACCGCACCGAGCTGTCGAAGAACATCGTGCGCGGCCTGCACGCCTACCGGCAGCTCCTCGACGACCGGCCGACCTGGCGCGAGCGCGTCGTGCACGTCGCCTTCGCGTACCCGTCGCGGCAGGACCTCGCGGTGTACCGGGACTACATGGCCGAGGTCCAGCGGGTCGCGGACGACATCAACGAGCGGTACGGGACACCGGACTGGACCCCGGTCCTCCTCCACCTCAAGGACGACTTCGCACGCTCCCTCGCCGCGTACCGTCTCGCGGACGTGGCCCTGGTGAACCCCATCCGCGACGGCATGAACCTCGTCGCCAAGGAGGTGCCGGTGATCTCCGAGGAGGGGTGCGTGCTGGTGCTGTCGCGGGAGGCCGGGGCGTACGAGGAGCTGGGGGACGACGCCGTGGTGGTGAACCCGTACGACGTGGTGGGTACGGCGGCCGCGCTGGACGAGGCGTTGAACCTGCCGGCGGCCGAGCGGGCGGAGCGGGGCAAGCGGCTGGTCGCGGCGGCCACCGCGCTGCCGCCCACGCAGTGGTTCCTGGACCAGCTGAGGGCGCTGGAGGAGGCCCCCCGGTAGCGCCGGGAGGCGTGGCGGGGCATCGACGGGAGGCCGGGCCCTCTCCTCGTCGCCTCGCTATACGTGCTCGGCGATGCCCGCCAGGAGGCGGACGACCCCCTCCGGGCCGTTCACCACCAGGTCGGCCCGCTCCGACAGTTCGGTGACCTCCGCGCTGCCGCTGCAGACCAGGAGGCCGGGCGTGCCCTCGGTGCGGAGTTTCTCGACGGCGGCGAAGGCGGGGAGGTCGCCCAGGTCGTCGCCGGCGTAGAGGACGGATCCGGCGCCGGTCCGCGTGAGGTGGTCGCGGAGGGCCACGCCCTTGTCCATGCCCGGGGGCCGCAGTTCGAGGACCATGCGGCCGGGTTCGACGATGAGGCCGTGGCGGGCGGCGAGGTCGGTGAGCGGGGCGCGCAGCGCGTCGAAGGCGGCCTGGGGGTCGACGGCGCGGCGGGTGTGGACGGCGACCGCCCGCCCCTTCTCCTCGATCCAGGTCCCCTGCCACGCGCCGACGCCGTCCAGGAAGCCGGGCAGCTCCGCGCGGACCGCCGCGACACCGGGGTGCGGGGCGGGGGCGCTGACCGTGCCGGTGACGGCGTCCCAGCGTTCGGCGCCGTAGTGGCCGAGGACGACGAGGCGTTCCAGCCCGGGGACACCGGCGAAGCCGCCGTGGCGGACGGCGACGGCCGCCGGGCGGCCGGTCACCACGGCCACGGAGGCGACCTTGGGGGCGAGGGCGGCGAGGGCGGCGACCGCGTCGGGGTGGGCGCGGGCCTGCTCGGGGTCGGGGACGATCGGGGCGAGCGTGCCGTCGAAGTCGAGGGCGATCACCGTGCCGCCCGGGCGGTCGAGGATCGCGTCCAGCGCGTCCCGCCCGGCCGGGGTCACGGGTGTCGGCAAGGTGGCCTTGGGGTTGTCTGTGTCCTTGTGGCTGCCCATGGCGTCGACCCTATCCGTCATCGCTCGGCCCGGCGTCCCTCCCGGACCCTTCGCAGCCGGTTGACGGTGACCGGGTCGTGGGCGAGGGCGCGGGGGTCGTCGAGCAGGGCGTTGAGCAGCTGGTAGTACCGCACCGGCGCCAGCCCGAGCCGCTCCCGGATGACCCGCTCCTTGGCCCCCGGCCCCTCCCACCCTTGCCGCTCCACGGCGAGGATCGCCTGCTCCCGGGTGCCCAGCTCGTCCATGGCTCGACGGTAACGGACGGGTGTGACATCACGCGGGGGCACGTGGTCACGTGGTGGGGGCGGCGCGAGGGGCGAGGTGCGTGCTCGGGTGCGGGTGAGGTGCGCGGTCGGGTGCGGGTGAGTGAGGGCTGGTCGCGCAGTTCCCCGCGCCCCTGAAAAGCAGGGCCTGCGGCCCGTGCTTTTCGGCCCGCAGGGGCCGTGTCTCTCAGGGGCGCGGGGAACTGCGCGAGAAGCCCCACCGAACCGCACCCGCCGACGCACCCGCACCCGCCCCCCATGTCGCGCCCCCGCCCCCCGGCCGCCCTACTCCTCCCGGTCAGCGACAGTGGCCGTCTGCTGCAGCTCACCGAGCACGGTCGCCGGCTTCGCGTCAGACCGCACCGCCCGCCCGATCTGCTCCTTCAGCGCCGCACTGACATCCGCCCAGGACGTCTTGCCGACCGGATACAGCTCCGCGCTGGGCAGTGCTTCGAGGAAGGGCCTGAGATCCGCGTCGCCCTTGTCCCCCGCCATCTCCTCGGACGCGGACGCGGTCACCGGCAGCAGGTCGTACTCCCGGGAGAAGTCGAGCACGTTCTCGTCGCTGTAGACGAAGTCGAGGAAGTCACCGATCTCGTCCTCGTGCCCGTTCTGCTTGAAGGCCATCATCCAGTCGGCGACCCCCATGGTCGCGTGCTTGCGCGCGTCACGCCCCGGCATGGCGGCCGTCCCGTACTCGACCCCCTCGTCGGCGGCCATCTTCATCAGGCTGGGGTGCCCGTTGAGCATGCCGACCTCTCCGCGCGCGAACGCCGCGAACGCGTCGGCGCGGTTGAGTTCGGCGGGGGCGACGGGCCCGGTGAGGCCCTTGTCGACGAGCTCGTCCTTGAGCCAGGTGAAGGTCCGGACGTTGTCGTCGGAGTCGATCCGGTAGGTGCCGACGTTGTCGGTGTAGCCGCCCCCGCCGCTGAGCAGCCACTGCATGGTCTCGGCCTGCGCCTCCTCGGACCCGAGCGGCAGCGCGTACGGGGTGCCGACCCCGGCCCCCTTGAGCGCCTCGGCATCGGCGGCCAGCTCGTTCCAGCTGCGCGGGGCGCGGTCGATGCCCGCCTCGGCGAAGAGCTTCTTGTTGTAGAAGAGGACGCGGGTGGACGCGGCGAACGGCATCCCGTACGCGACCCGCTTCACCTTGCCCGCGTCGGCGAGCTGGGGGAGGAAGCCGGCCTGGACGGGGATGGAGAGCAGGTCGTCGACCTCGTAGAGCCGGCCGGCCGAGGCGTAGTCCGCGTAGGTGCCGGCCTGCGCGAGATCGGGGGCCTCGTCGGCGGCGACCATCTCCTTGATCTTGCGGTCGACGTCGTTCCAGGAGTAGACGCTGACGTCGATCCTGACGCCCGGAGTCTTCTTCTCGTACGCCTTCACGACCGCGTCCCAGTACTTCTGGGAGCTGTTCGCCTTGGAGTCGCCGTAGTCGGCGGCGACCAGTCTCAGCGTGACGCCGGGGCCCTCGGCCTCCGAGGCGCCGCAGCCCGCGAGCGTCGCCATCAGTCCCAGTGCGGACGCCGCCGCTATGCCGCTGTTCCTGACCCCGGCGTTCGTCCGCCGCTGCCGCTGTCGCACTCCCACTGCCCCAACCTGTCGCACGAGCCCCGCGCACAACAGCCTGAATCACAGGCCCCGCGTTCAAGGCCGTTGATCTCTCAACTTCCCAAACCTTCCATAAGGTCTACACCACAAGGTCTACACCACGTAAGTGGACTAGACCTCTCGCGGGTCAAAGGGCCACACTGTTCCCGTGAGACATGTCATCGCCCTCGATGTGGGCGGCACCGGGATGAAGGCCGCACTGGTCGGGGCCGGCCCCGCACCCGGCGCACCCCCCGTGCTGCTGCACCAGACCCGGCGCGCCACCGGACGCGAGCGCGGGGCGGAGGCGGTCGTCACCTCGATCCTCGACCTCGCCGCCGAACTGCGCGCGTACGGCGAGCGGCACTTCGGCGAGCCCCCGGCCGCCGCCGGGGTCGCCGTACCCGGCATCGTCGACTCCGGCCGGGGCATCGCCGTCTACGCCGCCAACCTCGGCTGGCGCGACGTCCCGTTGCGCGCGCTCCTCGCCGAACGCCTCGACGGCGTCCCGGTCGCCCTCGGCCACGACGTGCGCACCGGCGGGCTCGCGGAGGGGCGCGTGGGCGCGGGCCGGGGCGCGGACCGCTTCCTCTTCGTGGCGCTCGGCACCGGCATCGCCGGCGCGATCGGCGTCGACGGCCGGGTGGAGGCGGGCGCCCACGGCTTCGCGGGCGAGATCGGCCACATCGTCGTACGGCCCGGGGGCCTCCCGTGCCCCTGCGGTCAGCGCGGCTGTCTGGAACGGTTCGCCTCCGCGGCGGCCGTCAGCGAGGCCTGGGCGGAGGCCGCCGGCGACCCCGGCGCCGACGCCGCGGACTGTGCCAAGGCCGTCGAGTCGGGCGATCCGCGCGCCGCCGCCGTCTGGCAGCACGCCGTCGACGCCCTCGCCGACGGCCTCGTCACCGCCCTCACCCTGCTCGACCCCCGCACCCTCATCGTCGGCGGCGGCCTGGCGGAGGCCGGCGACACCCTCTTCGCCCCGCTGCGCACCGCCGTAGAACACCGGGTCACCTTCCAGAAGGTGCCCGCCATCGTCCCGGCCGCCCTGGGAGACACCGCGGGCTGCCTCGGCGCCGGCCTCATGGCCTGGGACCTCCTCACCCCCACGACCCCCACGGCTCCCAAGGCCCCTTCGGAGGTAACCACCTGATGGCCCCCGCACTTTCCGACACCGGGTCCGACAGCGCTCCTTCAGGGGCGCGGGGAACCGCGCGAGCGACCACGAGCAACCCGCGGCCTCGGCACACAGCACAGCCCTACGTCCTCGAAGGCGCCAACATCGTCCTCCCCACCGGCACGGTGAAGAACGGCCGTCTCACCATCGACGGCACCAAGATCTCCGACAACCCCCCGGAGAACGCCCACACCCTCCTGGTCCACGACCACTGGCTGGTCCCCGGTTTCGTCGACCTCCACAACCACGGCGGCGGCGGCGCCTCCTTCACCTCCGGCGCCGTCGAGGAGGTCCTCCAGGGCATCCGCACCCACCGCCTCCACGGCACCACCACCCTCGTCGCCTCCACGGTCACCGGTGACATGGACGGCCTCGCCCACCGCGCCGGCCTCCTCTCCGAACTCGCCGAGCAGGGCGACATCGCCGGCATCCACTTCGAGGGCCCGTTCATCTCCCCGTGCCGCAAGGGCGCCCACGCGGAGGCCCTCCTGCGCGACCCCGACCCCGCCGAGGTCCGCAAGCTGATCGACGCGGCACGCGGACGGGCGAGCATGGTCACGCTGGCGACCGAACTCCCCGGCGGCCTCGACTCCGTACGACTCCTCGCCGAACTCGGCGTCCTCGCGGCGATCGGGCACACGGACGCCACCTACGAGCAGACGGTCCAGGCCATCGACGCGGGCGCGACCGTGGCGACCCACCTGTTCAACGCGATGCCCCCGCTCGGCCACCGCGAGCCCGGCCCGATCGCCGCGCTCCTGGAGGACGAACGGATCACCGTCGAGCTGATCAACGACGGTACGCATCTGCACCCCGCCTCCCTGCAACTGGCGTTCCGTCACGCGGGCGCCGGGCGGGTCGCGTTCATCACCGACGCCATGGACGCCGCCGGCTTCGGCGACGGCCGCTACATGCTCGGCCCGCTGGAGGTCGAGGTCGCGGACGGGGTGGCCCGTCTGGTGGAGGGCGGCTCGATCGCGGGGTCCACCCTCACCCAGGACCGCGCCCTCAAACGCGCCGTCACCGTCGACCGCCTCCCGATCGAGGACGCCGTCGCCGCCCTCTCCGCCAACCCGGCCCGCCTCCTCGGCCTCCACGACCGCATCGGCTCCCTCGACCCGGGCAAGGACGCCGACCTGGTCCTCCTCGACGCGGACTTCGACGTCAAGGGCGTCCTGCGCAAGGGCGAGTGGGTGGTGAACCCGTTCGGCGACTGACCCGGACACCGTGACGTCCGGGCGGTCTGGGCCGACCGCCGCTCATTTGGCATGATCGAGCCTCCGCGCAGTCGAGGCTCAAGGGGGTGAGCCCAGGTGATCCTCACGGTCACACTGAACACCGCTCTCGACATCACCTATCGCGTACGGGACCTCAGGCCCCACGCCACGCACCGGGTGACGGACGTGACCGAACGCCCCGGCGGCAAGGGGCTGAACGTGGCCCGCGTCCTCGCGGCACTCGGCCACGAGGTGACGGTCACCGGCTTCGCAGGCGGCGCGACCGGCCGCGCCCTGCGGGACCGGCTCACGCACACACCGGGTGTGGTGGACGCGCTGCTCCCGGCGGAGGGCGCGACCCGCCGGACGGTCGCCGTGGCCGACGCGAGCGGTGACACGACCCAGCTCAACGAACCGGGCCCGCTCATCACACCCGCCGAATGGTCCGCCTTCCAGGAGGCGTACGCCCATCTGCTGCGCTCCGCCTCGGCGGTGGCCCTGTGCGGCAGCCTGCCGCCGGGGGTGCCGGTGGGCGCGTACGCGGGTCTGGTGCGTACCGCCCGCACGCTGTCCGTCCCGGTGCTGCTGGACACCAGCGGCGAGCCGCTGCGGCGCGGGGTGGCCGCCCGCCCCGACCTGGTGAAGCCGAACGCCGACGAACTGGCCGAACTGACCGGCTCCCACGAGCCGTCCCGCGCGACCCGTGACGCCCGCCGCCGAGGCGCCCAGGCGGTCGTGGCCTCCCTCGGCCCCGAGGGCGTCCTCGCCCACACTCCCGAAGGCACCTGGCGCGCCGCCCCGCCCCGCCGCTTCCGCGGCAACCCGACCGGCGCGGGCGACTCGGCGGTCGCGGGCCTGCTCTCCGGCCTGACCGACCGCCTCCCCTGGCCCGCCCGCCTGGCCCGAGCCGTGGCCCTGTCGGCGGCGACCGTACTGACCCCGGTGGCGGGCGAGTTCGACCGTCAGGCGTACGAGGAATTGGTGGGGCAGGTGACGGTGACGGAGGAGGTCACGGCGGCGTGAGCGGAGGCGCTCAGTTTCCGCCGTCCTCGTCCTTGCCGGTCAGGTACAGCTGGTCGATGTTGACGTCACAGGAGTTGCCCTCTTCGCACGAGATCTTGATCTCGTTGGTGCCCTTGTTGAGCTGGACGGCCGACCAGCTGTACGTCCAGCCCTTCTCGTAGTCGCCCTCCGGGGCATTCGAGAAGTTCTTGAGGTTGAGCGGGCGGCTCTGGGCCTTGCCGTTGACCGTGAGCGTGGCGTTGGCGTCCTTGCCGGGTACGCCGTAGACGACGTACAGCCGGTAGGAATCGGCCTTCGGGACGTCCTCCGCCTTCCACGTCACCGACGAACCCACCGAGTTGAAGTTCCCGACGTAGAAGCCCCCGTCCGACTTGGCGCCGGGGACGTCGGACGCGATGGCCGCGTTGCCGCCGAGGAGGAGGGTCTTGGCCTCGGCCTTGGGGAGTTCCTGGGCTTCCGCCTTCTTCGACTTGCTGGCCGACGGGCTGGGGTCGGCGCTCTCCCCGGTGGTCGGGGTCGTCGAGGCACCGGCGTCGTTGTTGGACGCGTCCTCGCCGTCGTCGCCGAGCATGGCGATGCCGATGCCGATCACGACCGCCGCCACGACGGCGATCGCGCCGATGAGGAGGCCCTTGGTGTTGGGGCCGCGGCCCCGGCCGCCGCCGCCGACTCCGTGGCTCTGCTGCCGGGTCGTCGGCGCGCCGCCGGAGAAGCTCTCGGGGGCCTGGTAGTGCGCGTTCGGCCGGCCGGCGCCCGCCTGCTGCTGGCCGTACCCCTGCTGCGGGACCTGCCCGTACTGCGCGGTGGCGGCCTGCGGAGCCTGCTGGGTCTGCTGCCCGTACTGGCGTTCACCGACCGGCCGCGCCCGGTTGACCGCGTTGGGGTAGCCGTAGCTCGCGCTGGGCGGCTGGGCTCCTCGGGCCTGTCCGTCCTCGTAGAGGTAGCCGAACGGGTCGTCGTCCTCGGGCGTGCTCGCGCCGTTGTTGCCGGGCGTCATCCCTAGGTCTCCTCAGCGGTGCGGTACTTACACGTACGGGTGGCGGGTTATTGCTCGGGGGTGCAGGAGAGCGAGCCTACCCGCTCGTGGTGACCCAAACGGGTGACTCGGACCTCATCACCCGGCCCACCCACCGGACACCCGCCGACTTCCTGCCACCGCACGCCTCTGACCTGCGGATATCGTCCCATGTTTCCAGCGTCACTCCGGACGCTATCCGGCCCGCCTGTGCTGCCTGGGACGAGATCGTTTCTCGACGTACATCCGCTCGTCAGCTGATTTCAACACCTCGTCCGCCGTCATTCCGCAATGGGCCCATCCGATACCGAAACTGGCGCCTACGCGCATTGCGCGGCCGTCGACCCGAATCGGCTGAATGATCTCGTTGCGCAGGCGTACGGCGAGGTCCTGGGCGTCCGCGCGACCGAGGCCGTCGGCGAGGACGACGAACTCGTCGCCGCCGAGCCGGGCCACCGTGTCACCGTCGCGCACACCCCGGCTGAGCCGCCGGGCGACCTCGATGAGGACGGCGTCGCCCGAGTTGTGCCCGAACCGGTCGTTGATCGACTTGAACCCGTCGAGGTCGCAGAAGAGCACCGCGAGCCCCTTGGTCCCGTCGTCCCGCTCGTCCTCGGGCGCGACGGTGTGCACATGGTGGTCGAAGGCGTCGAACGGTTCACCGGTCCGGTTGAAACCGAAGGCGTGCCCGCTGTGCCCCGCGGCCTCGTAGTCGTCGAAGGACGGGTGCGGCAGCCGCGCCGCGTGCTCGCCGTGCTCCCCGAACTCGCCGTGCCCGGCGCCGACCTCTCCCTGCTCCCCGAAGGGCCCGAAGGCCGCGTTCATCGAGTCGGCCGCCGCGCCGGCCGGGAGCGACTGGGGGCGCGGGCAGAGACGCGCGGCCAGGCGCGAGCGCAGCTCGGCCGAGTTCGGCAGGCCGGTGAGGGCGTCGTGCGAGGCCCGGTGCGCGAGCTGCAGCTCACGCCGCTTGCGCTCCTCTATGTCCTCGACGTGGGTGAGCAGGAAACGGGGCCCGTCGGCGGCGTCCGCGACCACGCTGTTGCGCAGCGACACCCAGACGTACGTCCCGTCGCGCCGCCCGAGCCGCAGCTCCGCGCGCCCGCCCTCGGCGGAGGTCCGCAGGAGGGTGCCTATGTCCTCGGGGTGGACGAGGTCGGAGAAGGAGTAGCGCCGCATCGCGGAGGCGGGCCGCCCGAGCAGCCGGCACAGCGCGTCGTTGGTCCGCAGGATCCGGCCGTGCTGGTCGCCGCCCATCTCGGCGATGGCCATGCCGGAGGGGGCGTACTCGAAGGCCTGCCGGAAGGACTCCTCGCTGGCGCGCAGCGCCTGCTGCTCCCTTTCGAGCCTGACCAGCGCACGCTGCATGTTGGCGCGCAGGCGAGCGTTGCTGATCGCGATGGCGGCCTGGAATGCGTACATCTGGAGCGCTTCGCGTCCCCATGCGCCCGGTCGCCGGCCGTTGCGCGGCCGGTCCACGGACACGACACCGAGCAGTTCGCCGCAGGAGGCGCCACCGGCGCCCGGGGTGTACATCGGGGCGAAGAGGCGGTCCGAGGGATGCCACTCGTCCTCGAACCGGGGGGCGGGGCCGTCGGTGTACCACTGCGGTACGTCGTCCTCGTCGAGCACCCAGCCCTCGGTGTGGGGTATGAACCGCAGGTCGCCCCAGGCCTCGCCCATGGTCAGCCGTCGCTCCCAGGATTCGCGGGAGCCGACGCGGCCGGTGATCAGGGCCTCGGCGGCGCTGTTCCCGGCGAGGGCGGCGACGACCAGGTCGCCGTCGGGGCGGACGAGGTTCACGCAGGCCAGTTCGTAGCCCAGGCCGTTGACCACGCCGTCGGCGACGGTCTGCAGCGTGTCGGCCAGGCTGCGCGCGGTGTTCATGTCCGCCATCACCTGGTGCAACTGCCGCAGCGTCGTCAGACGGACGTAGGGCTCCGAATCGGTTTCCATTCGCCCTCCCCCCGAGATCTCGTGGCAGCTCCAGGCTCCAGGTAACCTGCTTAACTCGCGGGCTTACTACCGCTTACAGTTCCCGCTTACAGCTTGCAGCGTCCCCGCCACTGAATCACAGCGCGAAGCCCACTCGGTACACAGGGTCAACAAAATATGGCTCCTGTGACTCAAGTCACAACAGAACATGAGCAATTGAGTGGAGTTTATGCGTTTCTCTCGTGCGTTTTTTGAACAGAATTCAGAACTCTGTGTAGGCGCTGCGCGCGGGGCTGACCGGCGCGGATGGCCGACAGCCGGGCCCACCAGGGCTCCTGGCATGAGCCCGTCAGTGACACCGTGGAGCGCCGCCGCCTGACGGCGGACGAGTCGGAGCGGGACAAAAGCGATCCCGACCGGACGCGAAGCCACATGGAGGACGTCCGCGAGGGCGAGGACCTTACTTGTGGACGGCCGGGGCCCCGGAGGCCTTGCACAGGCCCTTGGAAGGCCTGTGGCCCGTGGAAGGTCTGTGGCCCCTGCAAGGCCTGTGGAAGGCTTATGGGGCCCTAGGTCGCAGGTCCGGGGGCGGATCGGGCGGGGGCCCGATGTGGTGGGCGTGGGCCGGGAGCTAGCGTGCTGGCGTGCCGAAGAACTCGCTGTCAGCCCCTCCCCCGGCTTCGCCCGGCTTTCCCCCCTCGGTACATGCTGAGGGGGTGAGCGAAGACGAATTCCGTGCCGCGATGTCCCGGCTGGCGGCCGGTGTGGTCCTGGTCACCGCGCACGAGGCGGCGCTGGACCCGGAGGGACCGCGCGGCGAGGACGTCGGGATGACGGCCACCTCCTTCATGTCCGTGTCCCTGGACCCGCCCCTCGTCATGGTCAGCCTCCGCGAGGGCTCCCGGATGGACGACCTCCTCGCCGAGCAGCCGCTGTGGGCGGTCTCCGTCCTGTCCGAGCACCAGCGCACCGCCGCGGCCCGCTTCGCCATGAAGAACCGCGTGAGCGACCGCCTCCTCTTCGCGGACCTCGCACACACCAGGGGCGGAATCACCGGCGCGCCCCTGATCGACGGCGCCCTCGCCACCCTGGAGTGCCGCACCGAGCAGCGGGTGACCGCCGGCGACCACACCCTGGTCATCGGCCGGGTCCTCGCCTCGACGGCGGCAGGCGCGAACGCGGGCCCGCTCAGCTACTTCCGGGGCCGCTACCGGCAACTGGCCCCGTAGGACGCGCCGTGCGGACCGGCGGGGCGCGGCAGGGCACGCGCGTGGGAACCGGGCCCGGGAACCGGGCGCGGGAACCGTGGGCGAGGGCCTCAGCCCCAGTCCCGCCCCTGCCGCCCCCGTTTGGTGTCGGACCGCTGCTTCTTCTCTCGCAGCCGCCGTTCGTTGATGCCACGCGGAATACGGGTCGCCCGGCGCGGCTTGGGCGGCGGCGCGGTCGCCTCGGCGAGCAGCGCGGCCAGACGGACGGCGGCGGTCTCGCGGTTGCGCCACTGGGAGCGGTGCTCGGAGGCCCGGACGCTGATGACGCCGTCGACGAGCCGCCCCGCGAGCCGCTCCAGCGCCCGCGCCTTCCACACTTCGGGCAGTGCCTCGGTGTTCGCCAGGTCGAACCGCAGCTCGACCTGGGAGTCACTGGTGTTGACGTGCTGCCCGCCGGGACCGGAGGAGCGGGAGAAACGCCACTGGAGCTCGGCCTCGGGAAGCGAGACGGAGCCACGGATGACGTGAGGACCGGACATGCCCCCATGGTCGCGCGGATGTCCGGTCCACGTCACGCCCTTTTCACCACGCCCGGGAAGCATGAGTAAAGAAAGTAAAAACCGCAGGAACCTCTGGCGCCCCTCCCGACGTTCATAGGGGTACAGGTAGCTTCGTCCCCGGCACGAAGCCCCGTAAGGCACGTACGCAACGAGGGAAGGACTCCCAACCATGGCTGTAAGCCTGTCCAAGGGTGGCAACGTCTCGCTCACCAAGGAGGCTCCGGGCCTGACCGCCGTCACCGTGGGCCTGGGCTGGGACGTCCGCACCACCACCGGCACGGACTTCGACCTCGACGCCTCCGCGATCGCGGTCAACCCGCAGGGCAAGGTCTATTCGGACGGTCACTTCGTCTTCTTCAACAACAAGCAGACCCCGGACCAGACCATCGTCCACACCGGCGACAACCGCACGGGCGAGGGCGCGGGCGACGACGAGGCGATCAACGTCAACCTGGCGGGTCTCCCCGCCGACGTCGACAAGATCGTCTTCCCGGTCTCCATCTACGACGCCGAGAACCGCTCGCAGAACTTCGGCCAGGTCCGCAACGCCTACATCCGCATCGTCAACCAGGCCGGCGGCGCCGAGATCGCCCGCTACGACCTCTCCGAGGACGCGGCCACCGAGACGGCGATGGTCTTCGGCGAGCTGTACCGCAACGGCGCCGAGTGGAAGTTCCGCGCCGTCGGTCAGGGTTACGCCTCGGGCCTCGTCGGCATCGCCCAGGACTTCGGCGTCAACGTCTGACGTCTCCTGACGGCCCGACGGCTCGGCCCCGTGGCCTCGGCCCCAGGGCTCGGACCGACGGCCTCACGGCTCGGCCCGACGTCCGGAAGGGGCATCGCCGCCCCGCCGCACGCACTGCCGAAGGCCCCGCCGCGACCCTCAGCGTCGCAGCGGGGCCTTCGGCCGTCCCGGGCGCGCGCGACCCCCCGCCGCGAGTCCCGCTCACCCTCAGCTCACACCCGCCAGTCGGCGGAGTACTGGATGTGCAGTGAGGCGGGCACGCCCCGTCGGTTCCACGGGCGCGACCAGGGCCCCGCGCCCAGTTCCACGCAGTAGTGCTGGGCGGGCGGATGCCGGTGCGGGAACGACGGGGCCTCGTCGACGAGCCCCCGCAGGAGGGTGCCGTGCTCGCGGGAGGCGGTGGGGCTGCCCACGACGAAGAGCGTGTGCGCGGCCAGGTCGAAGGCGAGATGGTCGCGGTAGGAGCGGTAGTGCCGCCGTTCGTGGCGGATGGCGTCCTCCTCCGGGACGTCCCGCTCCGGCGTGCCCGTCGTCTGCGGCCTGCCCGCGTCGAGCCGTGCGCGCACCCGCTTCCACGAGGCGGTCGGAAACCCCAGCCTGTGGTGGAGCAGAACCAGGTCCAGCGAGACGGGTTCACCGTCACCGGCCGTGACGCCGTCGGGAGCGGGTTGGGCGCGGATCGGCAGATGGACCAGCGAACGGGCGGACCGGGCGGCCAGCGCCCACAGGGCGACCAGCTGTTCCGCGCCGGCCCGGTCGGCGTACATCGACAGCCAGTGACCGTCGTCGCGCAACACCAGCCGTGCCGGTGACGGGACCGGCCGGATCACCCGGAACTCGTCGCCGCCCAGCCGGGCCCTGTGCACCCGCACCCGCTGCTCCACGCGCCCCCTCACCTCTCCACTCTTCACGGCCTCCGCACGTCGGGGAGAACTGTAGGTCCGGTCGGACCGCTCGGTCCCGAGCCGTTGTCGGACCCCGTCGATAGCGTGCGGGCCATGCTGCTCACACCCCTGCGCACCGCCGAGGACGGAACCGTCCCCGGCCCCCTCCTCACCGAACTCACCGCCCTGTACGCCGCCCACCGCGACTTCTACGCCCTGAGCGGTGACTTCCCGGACGCGAACGACATCCGGCCCGAACAGGTGGCCGCGGCACTGGCGGTGGAGCTGGCCGACCCGGAGGCGGAGATCCTGCTCGCGCGCGACGCCGGAGAGGACGGCGAGACCGGGCGGAGCGGCGAGGGGCGGCTCGTCGGGGTCGCCATCACCCTCGCCCGTCATCCCGATCCGGCCGACCCCGACCCGTGGATCGGGCTCCTGCTCGTCGACCCCACCGCTCAACGGCGGGGATACGGCAGCCAGTTGGCGAGCCTCGTCGAGGAACGGTTCCGGCGGGCCGGGCGCACCGCCGTACGGTTGGCGGTACTCGACAACAACCCCAGGGGCCTCGCGTTCTGGACGGCCCTCGGCTACGAGGTCGTGGAGCACCGCCCGGACCGGCAACTGGGGCGCCCCTGCGCCGTGTTGCGCAAGACGCTGCGTACGGCACGGCAGGCCGCGCGGGTCGCCGTACTCGACCCGGACGGTGCGGTCTTCCTGTTCGAGTACCACAACGAGGAGGTGGGCTCGCACTGGGCCCTGCCCGGTGGCGGTCTGGAGGCCGGTGAGACACCGCGCGAGGGCGCCCTGCGGGAACTGCGCGAGGAGACGGGCTGGACGGACGTGGAGCCGGACGCCTTCCTCCACACCTGGACCCATGACTTCACCCGCGCCGGCGTCCCCGTCCGCCAGCACGACCACCTGTACGTGGCACGGGCCCCGCGCCGCGAGCCGGTCGGCGGCCCCCTCGCCGGCGCGCGCGCCGAGGAGGGCATCCTGAGCTGGCGCTGGTGGACCCGCCAGGAACTCACCGAGGCGAGCGGGGCGGTGTGGCCGCCCCGACTGCCCCGGCTGCTCACGGAGTTCGAGGAGTCGGAGCGGCCGCCACGACGAGGGGACTGACTCCCCTCAGGCCCGGGGCGGTCTGCCCTCCCCGTACAGCCAGTCCTTCCAGACCGGGCTCAGGTCCGCGTCCGGAGCCGCCTTTCCGGCGTACTTCTCCACGTACGCCGTGAAGTCGGCCGTGTCCGCGTTGCCGTGGCGGTGGGCGGTCGCCCAGCCCCGGATGAGCGCGAAGAAGGCGTCGTCGCCGACGGCCTTACGGATCTTGTGCAGCACCATGGCCCCGCGCTCGTACACCGGGCTGTCGGAGATACGGGCGGCGCTCGGCGGCTTCGCGGGCGGGAAGTCCCAGACCGCCTCGCTCTCGTCGGCGTCCTGGAAGTACTCGCCCTCGTACAGCGCGTCGAAGGACTCCTGGGCGGTGTCTCCGCCGTGGTCCTCCTCCCACAGCCACTCGGCGTAGGTGGCGAAGCCCTCGTTGAGCCACATGTCCCGCCAGCTTCTCGGGGTCACGGAGTCGCCGTACCACTGGTGGGCCAGCTCGTGGACGAGGAGCGGGAGGCCGGGCGCGCCGGGGAAGACCGGGCGGTTCTGGGTCTCCAGCGCGTACGCCACGTCCTGCGGCCGGTCGACGATCGCACCGGTCGAGGAGAAGGGGTACGGGCCGAAGATCCCCTCCGCCCAGTCGATGACCTCGGGGATCCGGTCCAGGACCGCACGGCTGTCCTCGGCCTGGGTGGGATCGACGGCGACGTACACCGGAAGCCGGCCCGCGCCCCGGTCCGCTCCCCCGCCCGCTTCGACCGTCGAGCGCCTGATCTCGAACCGGCCGATCGCGATCGTGGCCAGATAGCTCGCCATCGGCTCGGCGACGCGCCAGGTGTACGTCGTACGGCCGCCCTCGCCGGACTCGCTCGTCAACTCCCCGTTGGAGACGGCCCGCAGGCCCTCGGGCACGGTGACCGTGATGTCGTAGGCCGCCTTGTCGGAGGGGTGGTGGTTGCCGGGGAACCAGGTCATCGAGCCCGCCGGTTCGCCGAGGGCGAGGACGCCGTCGGCGGTCGGCAGCCAGCCCTCCCGGGAGCCGTCCGGGTCGGTGATCGTCTCCGGGGTGCCCGAGTACCGCACCCTCGTACGGAACGTCTCCCCCGCGCGGAGCCCGCCCCCGGGGGTGACCGTCAGCTCCTGCCCCGCCCGCTTCCAGCGTGCCGCCGCGCCCTCGACGGCGACCGACTCGACGTCCATACCCGACAGGTCGAGGTTGAACGAGCCGAGGTCCCGGGTCGCCCTGGCGGTGATGACGGCGGTGCCGCGCAGGCGGCCGCCGGACCCGGCCTCGGACGGGGCTGTGTACCCGAGGGTGAGGGCGTAGTGCGTGACGTCGTAGCCGCCGTTGCCGAGCTGCGGGAAGTACGGGTCGCGCAGGCCCGCGGCTCCCTTGCCGGCCACGGCCTCGCCACCGCCCTCGGCGCACGACGTGAGCGTGAGCGCGAGCGCGACGGTGAGCAGGGCGGCCGGGACAACCGGGGCGGATCGGGACACGTCGGCGATCCTATGAGGACATGACACCATCGCCTACGTGCTCGACATCGGCTACGCCCTCTCCAACCGCTTCCCCGACCCGCCGCAGACGGACTACCGCCGCGCCGACGTGTACGCGCTGCGGCACGACCTGTTCTGCGGGGACGTCTACCTCGCCGACACGAAGGCGGACCGGGAGCTGTCCACAGCCTGGGGATGGGTGCCGGTGCTGGACTTCGCGTGGGCGCTGTGCGACATCGTGGAGCGGCTCGACCAGGACCCGGCCGGGTCCCGCGCCTCCCGGCCCCAGCGCGCGGAACTCGACTTCACCGAGTCCACCGACCGCATGCTCTTCGAGCGGCGCTTCGGCTGGGTGGACGTCGAGGCGGACTGGATGCGGGCCGAGGACCCCCCGCTGACCTTCTCCCACTCCGAACTCCGCCGCGAGGCCCGCGACTTCCTGCACGACGTGATCGCCGACCTCTGCGACCTCCACGAAACGCTGGCCGAGAACCCGGCGATCTGGACCCTCCAGTCCCGCTTCCCGAGGATGCCGTAGGGGGCCTGCCCCGTTCGCCCGCGGGCCCGGTGGGGGCTGATCGCGCAGTTCCCCGCGCCCCTGAAAGACACGGGCCCTGCGGGCCTGAAGGCCATGGCCCCGCGCCCCTGAAAGCCCAGGCCTTGCGGGCCTGAAATCCAAGGCCCCGCGGGCCCGAAAGGCAACGGCCCCGCGGGCCTGAAGGGCAGTGGGCGCAGCCCCTGCTTTTCAGGGGCGCGGGGAACTGCGCGAGAACCCCCACCGGACCCGCGGACGGGGGTCGAAGGGGCGCAGCCCCTCAGGACGGGACGGGTAGGGGCGGCGGGGGCGAGACACACCCCGGCACCCCAGAGGTCACCCCTCCACCCGAATCCCCATCTCCCCCGCCAACACCGGCGCCAGATCCATCAACTGCGCCGCACTGATCACGGCCCCGGACAACCGCTCCACCCCCCGCACGATCTCCACCGACGCGGCCCCCCGCAGATCCACATCCACGAAGCTCACCCCGGTCAGATCCACCCCCTTCAACGCACACCCCGCGAACGAGACCCGCTCCAACCGCGCACCCCCGAAATCCGGCTCGACCAGCACACAGTCCTCGAACACCACGTCCCGAAGCCGAGCCTCCCGCAGATTCAGGTAGTCGATCTTCCCCCCGCGCACCAGCACCCGCTCCAGCACGCCGCCGTGCAACTGCACCCCACCGAGCCGCGCGTCAACCAGCTCCACATCCCGCAGCGTCGCCCCGGCCAGATTCGTCCCCACCCCCCGTATCCCGGTGAGGACGGAATCGAGCACCCGAGCCCGCTGCAACCGCGTCTCGTCCAGCGCGCACCCCGTCAGCGCACAGTCCATGAACCGCGCACCCCCGCCGTCCTGCCCGACGAAGTCCAGCTCCCGGAACTCCAGCCCGTCATAGTCCCCGTCGGGCTCCAGCTCTCCGCCCCCGAACACCTCCAGCACCGGCAACCGCACCTCCGGCCGCCGCGCCGCCTTCACCACCGACCTCGCCCGCACCATGCCCCCATCGTGCACCCCACCACTGACAATCCACATGACCTGCGCGAACGCCCCGCCGAAACCAGGCCATGTCACATTCCGGCCCCCTCGACCCGTCGTACACGTGAACAGCCACCGACCCGGCCGGCACCGACCCGAGGGAGCCCCAGCCATGCGCACCAGCCGAACCCCCGCCCCCCTCACCGTCATCGGCGGCGGCTTCGCCGGGCTCACCGCGGCGATCACCGCCGCGGAGGCGGGCGCGAAGGTCACCGTGTACGAGGCGCACCACACGCTCGGCGGCCGGGCCCGGACGGCGGAGGGGCCGTACCGGACGAACGAGGGACCGCACGCGCTCTACAGCGGCGGCCCGCACTGGACCTGGCTCGGGCAGCGGGACCTGATCGGACCGCTCGCCCCGCTCCCGCCCCTGGAGACCGCCCGGCTCCGCCTGCACCACAAGGGCGCCCTGCGCCGGACACCGCCGTTCGCCATGCTCAAGCTCCTGCGCCCCCGCCGGGCGGGCCGGCCCGCACCCGTCGATGTCGACTTCCGCACCTGGGCGACCGCGCAGGCCGGCGAGGAGGCCGCGCGGGCCGCCGCCAACTACGCGGCGGTGGCGCTGTTCCACCACGCCCCGGGCTCCCTGTCCGCCGCGTTCGTGCAGGAACGGCTGCGCCGGGCCACGAAGCTGCCCCCGGAGGCGCACTACCCGCGCGGCGGCTGGGCGAGCGTCATCGACCGGATGGCGGCCCGCGCCTGGAACCTGGGCGTCCGGATGGAGACCCTCAGCCGCGTCGACAGCCTCGACGCCCTCGGCGGCCGGGCAGGCGGCGGGGGCACCGGCCCGATCGTGGTCGCCACCTCCCTGGACGCCGCCCGACGCCTGCTCGGGGACGACTCGCTGACCTGGCCGAGCGGCCGTACCGCCCTCGTCGACCTCGCCGTACGCACCCGCCGGGGCGACGCCTTCGCCGTCTCCGACCTGGACGCGCCCGGCTGGATCGAGCGGTTCACCGCGCAGGACCGCACGCTGGCCCCGGCGGGCGAGCAACTGCTCCAGGGGCAGTTCCCGATCGGCCCGCACGAGTCGCGCGCCGACGGCGTCACCCGCGCCGAGCACCTGCTCGACCTGGGTTTCCCCGGCTGGCGGGACCGGGTCACCTGGCGCCGCGAGGCCACCTCGAACGGCCGTACGGGCGCGGTCGATCTGCCCGGCACCAGCTGGCGGGACCGCCCGGCCGTGGACCGGGGCGACGACGTCTACCTGGCCGGCGACCAGGTCGCGGCGCCGGGTGTCCTCTCGGAGGTGTCGTTCAACAGCGCCCTCGCGGCCGTCTCCCTGGCGCTGGGCAGGAGGTCGAAGGCCCCCCTCGACCTGAAGCAAGCCTGAGACCGCTCTCAGTGCCGCCCCGCCACCCGATCCGCCACCCGCGCCAACCGCGACGGCTCCCCCTTGTTCGACGCCGCCTCGCGCCGGTCGGCGGCACGGTACGTGGCGTACATGCCCCGCACCCCCGCCCACCGCAGCGGCTCCGGTTCCCACTTGCGGACCCGGTGGTTCACCCACGGCAGCGAGGTCAGCTCGGTGGACCCGACCTGCCCGGAGTCCCGCAGGACGAGATCGCGCAGGGTGCGAGCGGCGAGGTTGGTGGTGGCCACCCCCGAGCCGACGTAACCGCCGGCCCAGCCGAGCCCCGTCGACCGGTCGAGGGTGACCGTGGCACACCAGTCACGCGGGACCCCGAGCACGCCCGACCAGGCATGGTCGACCCGCACCCCCGCCAGCGAGGGGAAGAAGCGCACCAGGATCTCGTACAGCGCCTCGATCGTGGCCGCCTGCGTACGCCCGTCGTTGTCCGTCCGCGACCCGAAGCGGTACGGCACCCCGCGGCCGCCGAGCGCGATCCGGTCGTCGGCGGTGCGCTGCGCATACATGTACGCGTGCGCCATGTCGCCGAGCGTCTCGCGGCCCTCCCAGCCGATCGCGGCCCACTGCCCGGCCGTCAGCGGCGCGGTGGCGATCATCGAGGAGTTCATCGGCAGCCAGGTACGCCGCTGGCCCCTGAGGTTCGCCGTGAAACCCTCCGTACAGCGCAGCACATGGGGCGCCCGGACCGTGCCGTACGGCGTGACCGCCTGCCGCGGCCGGATCTCGGTCACCGGCGTCAGCTCGTGCACGGTCACCCCCAGCCGCTCGACGACGGCCGCCAGCCCCGTCACCAGCTTCACCGGGTTCAGCCGCGCCCCGTGCGGCGTCCACGTCGACCCCACCGCGTCCGCGACCCTGATCCGCTCGGCCGTCTCCCGCGCGCCGTACAGCTCGCGGTCGTCCTCCCCGTACGCCCTCTCGTGCTCGTGGAAGGCCCGCAGGCGGCTCAACTGGGCCGGGGTGCAGGCGACTTCGAGTACCCCGCCCCGGTGGATGTCCGCCTCGACACCCTCCTCGCCCGCCACCCGCACGACCTCGTCGACGGTCTCGTTCATGGCCCGCTGCAACCGCACGGCGGCCTCCCGCCCGTGCAGCCGCGCGTACCGGTCCCGCCCCGCGACCCCGTTGTAGAGCCAGCCGCCGTTGCGCCCCGAAGCCCCGTACCCGCAGAACTTCTGCTCCAGGACGACGATCCGCAGATCGGGTGCGGCCTTCTTCAGGTAGTAGGCCGTCCACAGCCCGGTGTACCCGCCTCCGACGATCACCACGTCGGCGGACGCGTCCCCGGCCAGCGGCTCCCTCGGGACAGGGAGGCCGGTCTGCGCGTACCAGAAGGAGATCCCACCGTTGACGGTGCCGGCCATCGCGTCCGAGCTGCTCATGGCGGGACGCTAACCCTTGCCGAGGGCCTCTGTCTCCTACGGATTTCGTGGCCTGCGCACCGTCGCCGGGCCCGAAATCGAAGGCGCCTCGGGCAGGCGCGCCCGTAGGGTCGCCCGCATGACCGATGCCATCCCGGTACCGGAGGAACTGGCCGCCACGCTGGCGATGTTCTTCGAGGAGAAGGGGCGGGCCTTCGCCGCCGCCCTGCCGGGCCTGGCCGCCCGGTTCCTCGACCACTGGGGCCTGCGCCCGGACGGACCGGCCATGCACGGCATGTGCGCCCTGGTCCTGCCCGTGGTCCGCACGGCCGACGAGACCCCGGCCGTCCTCAAGCTCCAGATCCTCGACGACGAGAGCGCGGGAGAGCCGGTCGCCCTGCGCGTCTGGGACGGCGACGGGGCGGTACGGCTGCTGGACCACGACCCGGAGACGGGCAGCATGCTGCTCGAACGCCTCGACCCGGCCCGCATGCTGTCCCACGAACCAGACACCCACGCGGCCGTCCTCGTCATCGCCCGCCTCCTGGCCCACCTGACCGCCACCCCCGCCCCGCCGGCCCTGCGCCGCCTGGCCGACATCGCGGCGGACATGCTGGACCGCACGCCCCCCGTGCTGGCCCGCGTCCCGGACCCCTTTGACCGCCGCCTGCTCGCGGACTGCGCGGCGGCGCTCCGCGAGGTCAGGGCCGAACCCGGCGACCGCCTTCTCCACTGGGACCTGCACTTCGGCAACGTCCTGGGCGCCGACCGCGCCCCCTGGCTCGCCATCGACCCCAAGCCCCTCGCCGGCGACCCCGCCTTCGACCTCTGGCCGGCCCTGAACAACCGCTTCGACCCGGACGACGTCCCCTGGCGCTTCGACGCGATGACCGACGTCCTCTCCCTGGACCGTGACCGCGCCCGTGCCTGGACCCTCGCCCGCCTCCTCCAGAACGCCCTCTGGGAGATCGAGGAGGGGCGCCCCCTCGACCCCGACGACCTGGAACTGGCCCGCCGGCTGCGCTGACCCACCCCCCTGGGCGCGACGTCCCGGGCCGGCTCGCCCCCGACACGCGGTCCCGGGCCGCCCACGCGACCCGGGACCCGCCGTCACTTGCCGCTGCCGCCGGGGACGCCGATGCGGGTGATCCGGTGGTCGCGGTCCAGGTCGACGACGAGCTTGACGGTCCCTCCCCGACCCCAGCTGAGGGTGACGGCGACCTTGTTTGCGGTGGCGCCGTTCTTGACCGTCCACTTCGCCGGGACGTTCTGGGCGTGCAGGATGCCGTCCGCGTTGTTGCGGGCCTCCCACTTCTCCACCTTGCGGAGAGCGTCGGGGCGGACGTAGAACTCGCGGAGTTCGGTGGTCAGCCTGCCGTTGTCCGCGTCGAGCTGGGCGTCGATGTAGGCGCCGTAGAAGTCGGCGACCCGGGTCACGTTGTCCGACGACTTGCCGCTGATGGTCCGCTGCGCGACGGCACCCGCCGTCGTCCCTCCCGTGGTCGCCTCCGCCGACGCGGTGAGCCCCAGCGGGAGGACGACGGCGGCGACGAGGCCGGCGATCAGAGCGGTGCGGCGGACGTGCTTGCGGGTGGTGGTGTTGCTGTTCATGAGCGAGTTCCCCCATGTCGTGTGGCGTTGGATCGAAAGTGCGTCGCGGTGTACGGGGCGGCCCCTCGACCCCTGGTGAGGGCGGCTCCGGCGACACCCAGAGCTTCGGCGGCCCGCCGGACCCACCACAACGGCCGGCGGCCCACCCGCAACGGTGGAACCGTCCCAGGCCCGCTGACCTCTCCTCTTGGAGAGTGCCTGGGATGCCGTCCTGGGATGCGAGGCAGGAGGAACCGGTGTCGTCCCAGGACGAGGTGGAGGAGTTCGCGGCGCTGCTACGGCGCCTGAAGGCCCGTACGGACCGCAGCTACGCGGCGCTCGCGCGCCACCTGAACATGAACGCCTCGACGCTGCACCGGTACTGCTCGGGCGAGGCCGTGCCGCACGGCTTCGCGACCGTGGAACGTATCGCCGCGCTGTGCGAGGCCACCCGGGCCGAACGGGTCGAGCTGCACCGGCGGTGGGTCCTGGCCGTGGCGGCCCGACAGCGGTCCCGGACGACGCCCGCCCCGGCCGCACCGGCCGCCGCCGAGCCCGCCGCGGCTCCAGCCGAAGCGGGAGCCCGAGCCGAAGTCGAAGCCGAAGCCGAAGCCGAAGCCGAAGTCGAAGTCGAAGTCGTTGAGATCGTGTCCGGGGGCGGGGGCGGGGCACCCCCGGCCCCCGTCTCCACGACGACCGCCGGCACCCCGCCCGTGGCAGCCACGGCATCGGGCCGCGTACCGCGACAGCCCTGGTACAGGCACCGCATCGCGCTCGCCGCCGCTGTCGTGGCCGCGCTGACAGCCGCCCTGGCCGGCCTGTCCGCCCTGACGTCCGCCACGACGACCGCGAAGACGGCGGGCACCCGGCACGGCTCCCCCACACCGTCCGCGCCCGCCTCCCCCGCACGCGGCCTGCCGTCCCACACCCCCGCACCGAAGGCGTCCACCGCGGCCGACCGCTCGCCGACCCCGTCCACGAGCCCACCCGTGAGCCCCTCCGCGGACTCCCCCGCCAAGAAGGCCGTCTCCGCCGCCCCGCCCCTCACCTGGACCGTGAACTCACAGCTCTGGGCGACCGGTTGCGACCACGACTACGTCATCGACAAGGCACCCCGCCAGGTGCCCCCGCCCCCGCTGCCGCAGGACGCCGCCCCATGGGCGCGTTCGCAGGGCGCGGTGCACGGCGGCCAGACACTCGTGGACATCGCCGTGCAGGGGCGGACGGACACCGCCGTCGTCCTGGAGGCCCTGCGCGTCCGCGTCGTGGGCCGGGCGGCCCCGATGAAGGGCACCGTCTACTTCACGGGCCAGGGCTGCGGCGGCGACCTGGACCCCCGCTCGTTCGCGGTGGACCTGGACATGGACCGCCCGGTCGCCCGCCCGGCCCAGGGCCCCGAGGGCGGAGCGGGCACCCCGGCCACCCGCATGCCCTACCAGGTGTCCGCGAAGGCTCCCGAGGTCCTGATGATCGACGCCCGCACCGTCGACTGCGACTGCCGCTGGTACCTGGAACTCGACTGGTCCTCCGAGGGCCGCACAGGCACCGCACGCATCGACGACCACGGCACCCCGTTCCGCACCACCGGCATCGAGGGCCTGCCCCAGTACTGGTACGCGAACAACGGCTGGACCCCCACGACCTGAACCACAACAAAAACCCCAGGTAGGACGAAATCCGACCTGGGGCATCAAGAGAGCCCCCTGTCGGATTCGAACCGACGACCTACGCATTACAAGGGCTGGTGGGGTTGTGATGGCGGGTGTCGCTTGATCGCACCAAATCCCGTTTTCCCTGATCAGCGGCTTGCAAGCAGCTCCGCGCCTACCGCTGCATCCATATGTTGCCGCGCCGTCCGCTCACGCATTGCTCACGCATCACCTGCCCAACGCCTGCGGCGCGGGGACGGCGGACACTGATCCGCACCGACTCCGCCGGCGGTTCATAGTCCTCGAAGGACACAAACCGCAACGGCTCGTCCTCCGGATCCTGCTCCATCTCGGCGTTCACGTGGACCCGGCGGGGGCCGGCCGGTGTCATCACCGCCTTGTCGACGTACCGGAATGGCGCGCGCTTCAGCAGCCCCGCATCCAGTGACCACGCCACCCACTTGTCCAGCGCCGCCACCGACCGGTTCCACGTCCCCACCGAGACAGCACCCGGCCCGCCACACCACAACCGCACCCGTTTATAAGCCCGCAGATCGTCGCCGTCGCACACCCAAATCGGCTTGCCGTGCCGCGAGGTCTCCAGGAACCGGACGCAAAGCATCACGTCCCGGGCGTATCCCAGAACGCTGTTCTCGGCACGCACACCCCAACTCGGCAGCTCACGCAGAAAGCGGTTCAGTTGCAGGTCGTACGACCCGTCCCCTGCCAAAATGAACGGCTGACCCTCGCGGACACCTACACGGCCCAGCACAGCCACCGGGCCAGCAGGACCCAGACAGCTCTCCGAACGGGCCTGGCTCGTCGTACACAGATCCGCGATCACGGCACCACCCTCATCCCGCTTCGATCACCTCGTTGACGTCGAATCCGTCCACCATCCTGAAGCCGAGGCACGGGCGCCTTCTCTCCTCTCAGGAACCACTCACGCCGGTGATCTGCCGACGGACCGGACGCTGTTGATGAGACACATGTAGTAGCTCACATAAACGGCGAGGCGGTGGTGTGTGAGAGCGGCCAACCAGCCCACTAAAAAGGGGCAAACATTGCTAAATCATGTTTCTGACGGTCATTCATAACTGGAGCATGATCTTCCATGCCGAGAGATGATGTTGTAAAGATATAGTCAAACGTATGTACCCGGCCGGGGGTGGAATCGGCCGGAGCTGAGGAGGGGTAGACGCGTGCAGGTACTTTTCCAGCGGAGCGCGAGAAAAATCTTCACTGTCATGATCATGGCTGGCGCCCTGTTTGTCGGCTCTGTGCTGACCGCCCAGGCGGCGAGCTTCGACAACATGTACAAGACCGACAACACGTGGTGGGACTGTGAGGACGACAGCTATTTCTGTCGGACCGACAACGGCTACCTGACTTTCGGCATCGAGGCGGGCATGACCACCGCCGGCGACAACGATGTGCGCGAAGTGCTACGGGACGAGTACGGGCCCACCGATCTCGAACGGCACGAGCACACGGGCAGTGAAATCCAGTACGACGGCTCGTCCGAGACGGACATCATCTTCGACTGGAACGACCCGCCTCTTCCCGGCGGTGTCTACGGCCAGACCTGGTGCAATGACGCCGCGAGCGAGTACGAGTGCGACCAGCACTACATCAGCTTCGACAACATGGGTGACGGGTCGGCGAACCCCTGGAAGGCCGTTGTCTGCCACGAAACCGGGCATGCCGTCGGCCTCACCCACGGGGGCGAGGCCTCACCCGCGCAAGACTATTGGGACAGCGACCTGGGCTGCATGCGCACGGGTGGCACCGTTGAGCAGTTGATTTCCCGGACGAATCTCGGGTCGCACAACGTCGGCCAGATCAACGATGTCTACGTCAAGCCGTGACCGGCCCTGCTGCGGGAGCCGATTCTGCCGGGCGGGCCGTCGAGGCGTCGGGCTGTACCAGACCACGTGAAGGGAAGCCGTTTCGTGTTTCGTGTGAAGAGTGACCAGCCTGCTGCGGGCCGGCGGTGGCTGCCCGCGACCCGGCGCGGGCGTTTGACTGCTCTTGCTGTCGCGGTGGCTGCCGTGGCGGGTGGGACTTTCGCCGGTGTTGCCACCGCCAATGGCGGTGACGAGGGGCCGCTGGCAGTCACGGCCCACATGATGGAGGGGTTCCCGACCCTGACCGCGTCCGACTGGGTCACGCACGGCGACCACGCCGTCGTGATCGAGATGGTACCCGGCAGTGAACGCAAGGGTGCCGTGCCGGAGGACAAGAAGGACAACGGCGAGGGGCACATCCCGCGCACCGCGACGATGAAGGTCGATCAGGTGCTGTGGTCCAAGCCCGGTGCCGAGGCCGCGCCGCAGACCTACCCGGTCGAGCTCCCGGGCTGGTGGTGGGAGGGCGACAGCGAGCGGGAGTTCGCCTGGAAGGGCGAGCCCCGCTACGAGGAGGGCCACAAGTACATCGCCCTGCTGGTGAAGGGCGATGACGGCAAGTGGAACGCGACCCTGCACGCGATGCCCTACGACGACGGGAAGGTCGGCACCGGCGAAAGCGACGGGAAGACCACCACCGGCGAAACCGCCGCGATGAGCAGATCCGTCCACAGCGCCGATGAACCTCAGGGTCTGGAGGAGGAAGCCCACGGCAAGAGCGCGGCCGTGGTGAAGCAGCTCCTGGAAGCGGCCCAGCCGGCGAAGTAGCCGCACACACCGATATCGGCCCTGCGGCGGGGAACACTGCGCACCCCGCCGCACCACCCTTGAGGACACCCGAGCAGGCTCCTCACCCCGGTCGCGGTCACTCTGCACTACCGTCCAGGCCGCGTACTTCTGGCGAACCTATGGGGGCCGCTGGGGTCCCGCTCCGGCGAGACCCCAGCCGCAGCTGGTGGGCCGCCTGCGCCTGCTGGCTGCTCAGTCGGGTGGTGCAGCTGGGCCGACGATCCGGTAACCCACGCCGGGCGTGGTGGCGATGACAGGCGGGTCGCCGAGTTTGCGGCGCAGGCGGCTGATGGTCACCGTGACGGTGTTGGTGAACGGGTCGGCGTGCTCGTCCCAGACCTGTTCGAGGAGGTCCTCCGCGCTGAGGAAGGCAGGGCTCGCGCTCAGGAGGGCTTCGAGTACCGCGAACTCCTTCACGGAGAGGTCGAGGTGGCAGCCGTCGCGTGCGGCCGTACGGCCCAGCAAGTCGAGTTCGATGCCCGCCGTGCGCAGGGTGCGGGACCGGGCAGCGGGGCGACGGCGGCCCAGGGCGCGGATGCGCAGGACAAGTTCGGGGAAGTGGAAGGGTTTGGCAAGGTAGTCGTCGGCGCCCAGGGCCAAGCCGCTGACGCGGTCGCCGGGCGAGTCGGCGGCGGTCAGCATCAGCACCATCACGCGGCTTTCCCGCTCGATGATCATCTGGCAGAGAGTGTCGCCGTGGATGCCGGGCAGGTCGCGGTCGAGCACGACGACGTCGTATGCATTGGTGTCAAGTTTGGCCGCGGCGTCGAGCCCGTCGTAGGCCACGTCCACGGCCATGCCCTGGTCGCGCAGTCCCTCGGCGATGACCTCGGCGAGGGGGCGGGCGTCCTCGACCACCAGGACTCTCAACGGGCCACGTCTCTTTCTGCGTTGGGGGCCTTTGCCGTCCTGTCGTCCGTGCGGGGGAGGGTGACGGTGACGCGCAGGCCGCCGTCGGGACGGGCGTGCAAGTCCAGGGTGCCGTGATGGGCCGCGGTGATGGCCGCGACGATGGACAGGCCGAGGCCGCTGCCCCGGCCGGTGCTGGTCCGGTCTGCGCCGAGGCGGCGGAAGGGCTGCGCGAGGTCCGCCACCCGCTGCTGGTCCAGGACCGGACCGCTGGACTCGACGACGAGGGACACTGCGCTCCCGCCGTCCTCTTCACCTTCTTCGGCCCGTACCGCAGCTCCGATCCAGCCCCCTGAGTCGTTGTGCGCGATCGCGTTGTCGATCACGTTGTCGGCCGCGCGGCGCAGCAGTGTCCGGCTCCCCCACACCCACGCGGAGCCGTCGATTCGGGTTTCGCGCACGGCAAGGCCCTTGGCCGCGATGTCCCCTGCTCGCCTGGCCAGGGCGTCCTGTGTGAGCCGACCGAGGGCGAGCCGCCCCGAGTCGGTGAACTCGCCGTGCTGGGCGCGCGCCAGGACGAGGAGGCTCTCCAACAGCAGGTCCACCTGGTCGAGTTCAGCACGCATCCGGGCGGCCAGCGTGGCCATGGTCCCAGGCACGGGGCCCGGCTTGGCAAGGGCCACGTCCAGGGAGGCCCGCATCGTGGTGAGCGGAGTGCGCAGTTCGTGGGACGCGTTGGCGACGAAGAGACGCTGTGCCTCGAAGGAGCGCTCCAGGCGGCCGAGGAGGTCGTCGATGGTGTCGGCGAGATCCTTCACCTCGTCGACAGGGCCGCCGATCGCCAGGCGTTCGTGCAGGCTGTCAGCGGTGATCCGGCGAGTGGCCGCTGTCATCACGCGCAGCGGGCGCAGTACCCGGCCTGCGAGGAACCAGCCGAGACCGACCGAGACCACCGTCATGACGCCAAGCGCGATGGCGGACCCGATCAGGATCTCCTTGGTCTGGATGTCATGTGCCTGAGCCAGTTGCTGCTCCAGCTCGTCGATGCGGGCCTGGGCACTTGACGCCCTGTCAGGCCAAATCGTGCCGCCGTCGGGTGCAGCGGGGCTGGAGAGCGATCCGCCCACGGCCGCGATGACGAGCAGTGCCGTTCCGGAGAGCAGGAACAGCGTGACGTACAAGGCGGTGAAGCGTGCACGGGCGGTGCCACGGCGCAGGCCGAGCCTGGCGGTCAAGCTCGCCAACCGTCGGGGTGGTCCCCACTTCATATGTCTGCTCCCTTCCTGCGGTCTGAACCAGGGACGTCCCGGCCAAGGCCCTGTGACCAGGCTAAGCGGCGGCGCCTAACAGTGAAATGACAGCGCCCGTTCGGCCTCTGTAACCCATGCCGTCGCAGGATGGGGCCCAAGAGCGATGAGGGCTGTCGACGACGGCAGCTACGAGAGCGGCCGTCGAGGCGTCGGGCTGTACCAGACCATATGAGGGGAAGCCGTTTCGTGTTTCGTGTGAAGAGTGACCAGCCTGCTGCGGGCCGGCGGTGGCTGCCCGCGACCCGGCGCGGGCGTTTGACTGCTCTTGCTGTCGCGGTGGCTGCCGTGGCGGGTGGGACTTTCGCCGGTGTTGCCACCGCCAATGGCGGTGACGAGGGGCCGCTGGCAGTCACGGCCCACATGATGGAGGGGTTCCCGACCCTGACCGCGTCCGACTGGGTCACGCACGGCGACCACGCCGTCGTGATCGAGATGGTGCCCGGCAGTGAACGCAAGGGTGCCGTGCCGGAGGACGAGAAGGACAACGGCGAGGGGCACATCCCGCGCACCGCGACGATGAAGGTCGATCAGGTGCTGTGGTCCAAGCCCGGTGCCGAGGCCGCGCCGCAGACCTACCCGGTCGAGCTCCCGGGCTGGTGGTGGGAGGGCGGCAGCGAGCGGGAGTTCGCCTGGCAGGGCGAGCCCCGCTACGAGGAGGGCCACAAGTACATCGCCCTGCTGGTGAAGGGCGATGACGGCAAGTGGGGCGCCACCTCGCACGCGATGCCCTACGACAACGGGAAGGTCGGCACCGGCGAAACCGCCGGTGAACTTCAGGGCCTGGAGAAGGAAGCCCACGGCAAGAACGCAGCCGCGGTGAAGCAGCTCCTGGAAGCGGCCCAGCCGAAGTAGCCGCACACACCGATATCGGCCCTGCGGCGGGGAACACTGCGCACCCCGCCGCACTGCTCTGAAGTGATCGAGGTTCCTTGCACGCCGCAGTCGCCCAGGGGCAGTCTTGCGGTGGGAGCATTGATGTGCTTCCGATAGGCAGGGGGCCCGGATCGACGGCCCGAGATCCAAGGTCGGGCCTTTCGCGGCGATCCGCGGGGGCTCTCGTACGGAAAAGCTGTCGATCCATGAGCTCTCCCGTCGCTATGGGGTCCATCGGCGGCTGGTCCTTGAGGCTCTGACATCACCATGGCCCACTCCGCGCAAGCCGATGCCGCCGTAGGCGTCGGTACGTGCGGAGCGATGCTGGTGAGCATCCATGAAGCGGTACCAGGGCCGGCCGTGTTCCGGGCCCGTGTCGCTGCCGCAGAGGAGAGCCGGATGCGTGCAGACGCGCACGTCCGCGCGGTGGTCGTCCCGCCCCTCAATCTCTCATCTCACGGCATCGACCCGCCCCCCGTGAACTACCGCTGATCAGCCCCGTAGTGCTCCACCGCAGAACGTCACCACCGACTCGCACCACTGCTGGCACGAAGCCGAGCGATCGCACTTTCGTAACGCACACAAGGAAGACACTTGTTGATGTTGTAAGAAAAATGTCAAGGTTGGGCGTTTGTCTCTGCACTCACGCAAGGATCACGTTGCTGAACCAACCCCCAATATCCCAGCCGGAAGACGGCCTTCCGTCGACCGGTGGAACCCGCCCTGCCTGGTGGATGAGAGTCACAGCCGCCACGGCGACTGCCGCCCTTGCCACACAGGCCATGCTCTTCACGCAGGCCACTGGCCAGGCGATTGCGGCACCGGGACCCGCGAACTCCCCCGCAGCCAAGCCTTCACTCGGCGCCCCTGAGGCCCAGGACGCAATCACAGCGCACCTGTTGGCACGGCTGCAGAGCCGCCGCATCGAGATTCTCGACGAGCGCACCGAGTCCACCACGACCTACGCCCAGCCCGACGGCACGACGTCGGTGCAGACGTTCACCGGACCCATTCGCGCCAAGGACGCCAAGGGCCGCTGGCAGGACATCGACACCACACTGGTGGACTCGGGTGACAAGATCCGTCCCAAGCAGGCTGCCGCCGACGTGTCGTTGTCGGACGGCACTTCCGCAGAACCTCTTGTCGAGGTGGAGCGCGGCAAACACGCCCTGGGCATCGGCTGGACCGGCGATCTGCCGAAGCCGGAGCTGAAGGGTGCGACCGCGACCTACAAGGACGCCGTCGCGGGGGGCGGCGACCTCGTGGTCACCGCGCTGAAGGAAGGTTTCTCCCACTCCGTCATCCTCCACGAACGGCCCAAAGGCCCCGTGGAGTACCGGATTCCTGTGGAGGCAACCGGACTGAAGCTGACCGAAACCGCCTCCCAGGGCATGCGCTGGGAGGACACCAAAGGCGCGGCCAAGGCGACCGCGCCCGCCCCGGTCATGTGGGACTCCTCGTTCGATCGTGCCTCCGGCGACTCCCGGCACATCGCGCCGGTCGACGTCGACATCCAGGCAGGCGAAGACGGCGAGGGGCAGGTCCTCGTTCTCAAGCCGGGCAAGTCGTTCCTCGACAACCCGGAGTTGACCTATCCGGTCACGATCGACCCCACCGACTCGCTCATGGGACCGGTCACTGACACCTGGGTTCAGTACGACGACTACCTCACCTCCCAGCGCGGATCAGCCGAGCTGAAGGCAGGCACGTACAACGGCAGCGAGAAGGCCCGTTCGTTCCTGAAGTTCAACGTCGACAAGTACAAGGGCAAGCAGATCCTCGATACGGACCTGCGCCTGTACTCGTACTACTCGTCGACCTGCTCCACCGACAACTCCGGCAACCAGGTCCGCCGTATCACCGCCGACTGGGACCCCTCGGCGATCACGTGGTCCAGCCAGCCCGCCACCACCACGACCGGAGCGGTGACCTCCACCGCCGCCAAGGGCCACAGCTCCTCCTGCCCCGCCGGGCATGTCTCCTGGGACATCGACACCATCGTCCAGGCATGGGCCGACGGCCAGCCCAATCACGGTCTGCGCATCGGCGCCGTGGACGAGACCGACCCGCTGACCTGGCGGCGCTATCACTCCGCCAACCAGACCGACGGCGCCCACAACGCGAGCCTTGAGCCGTCGCTGACAGTCGTCTACAACACCAAGCCCGGCGCCGCCGTCCCGATCTCACCCCTCAGCGGGGCGGCGATCAACGACACCACGCCGACTCTGACCGGCAAGGCCATGGACGCCGACGGAAACACCGTCCGGCTCACGTACGAGATCTGGACCTCCACCGGCACGTCCGCCCTCCAGACCGGCACGTCCGCCTACACCGCCTCCGGTGTGGCCGCACCCTGGACCCCGGGCACAGCGCTCGCCCCCGGCAGCTACAAGTGGCGTGCCAACGTCTACGACGGCAGTGCGTGGAACGGGACCTGGTCGGCCTGGCAGCCCTTCACGGTCGACACAACCAAGCCCGCCGGGACCGAGGTCTCCTCCACCGACTTCCCCTCCGCTCAGTGGTCCGGCACCCCTGACTCCGACGGAGACTTTTCCGGCTCCTTCACCTTCGCCCCGCCCGCCACGGATGTGAAGGATGTCCAGTACAGGCTCGACGGCGGTGCATGGACGACCGTCGCCACCACCGGTGCGGCCGTGACCAGGACACTGACCTTCAAGGCCGGCCAGCACACGGTCACCGCTCGCACCCGGGATGCGGCGGCCAACGTCTCCACAGAGGCGAGTTACTCCTTCGCGGCGGGCAAGGGCGCTGCCCTGACCTCTCCGGCCGAGGGCGACCGGCCGGCGCGCCGCGCCATCCTGGCAGCCCAGGGCCGTACGGAGTACACCGGCGTGCGCTACCAGTACCGTCACGGTGAGGCCGACGACACGTGGAAAGACGTGCCGCTCGCGGACGTCCGCCGCAGCTCGGACAACACCGCGGTCTCCGGCTGGCCCGTCGCGGTGACCAACGGCAAACCCGCCTCGCTCTGGTGGAACGTCACCGAAACCCTCCCCAACGACGGACCCATCGATGTCCGAGCCGTCTTCACCGACGGCACCACCACCGACGCCTCCCCCGAGACATCGGTCGTGATCGACCGCAACGCCGGTGAGGCGCCGACCGCGCAGGTCGGCCCGGGCTCGGTGAACCTCCTCACCGGTGACTACAAGCTCGGAGCCAAGGACGTCTCCGCCTTCGAGGTCTCGGTCAACCGAACCGCGTCCTCGCGAGCCAACCCGGACGACTCCGAGGGCCAGGCCGACATCTTCGGCCCCGGCTGGGTTTCGTCCGTCAGCGCCGAGACGGCCGGCAGCGGCTATACCCAGCTCCGCAAGACCTCGTCGACCTCCGTCGAGATCCTCGATGCCGACGGCGGGTCCACCGCCTTCACCGCCACCCCTGCCGGCGGCTGGAGCCCGGAGGCCGGCGCCGGCACACTCAAGCTGACCGGCTCGCTGACTGATGACACCTTCACGCTGAAGGACACCGACGCCACCACCACCGTATTCACGAAGGCCGGTCCCGGCACCACCACGTGGACCCTCGCCTCCTCAGCCGCAGCCGTGGACGACTCGACGGTCACCGTCGTTGCCGAGACGGTCCCCGAGGGCACCGGGAAGGTCGCCCGACCGAAGTACCTGATCTCCCCGACCGAAGCGGTTTCCTCAGCGACCTGCCAGGCAACGCCCAGCACTCGCGGCTGCCGTGTGGTCGAGTTCGTCTACGCGGCCACCACTACCGCGACCGGCTACACGACAGCCGGGGACTTCGGAGACTTCACCGGCCAGGTGAAGGAGATCAAGCTGTGGGCCACCGACCCCGCCGCGTCGACGGCGCGTTCCGAAGCACTGTCCGTCTATCGCTACGACAAGGGCGGCCGACTGCGCCAGCAGTGGAACCCGCACGATTCACAGGCCACCCAGGTCCAGTACTCCTACGATTCGGCCGACCGGATCTCCTCGCTGAGACCAGGCTCAGACAAACCCTGGAACTTCCACTACGGCAAGGCGGGATCCTCCCTCACCGCAGGTGAGGGGATGCTGCTCAAGGTGACCCGTCCGACCCTCGCGCAGGGCACTGCCGACACCCCAGACTCCACGGCCACCAGCACAGTCGTCTACGACGTAGCGCTCACCGGCACCAAGGCGCCGAACCAGATGGGCGCCGCTACGGTGAACGACTGGGGGCAGGACGAGGTCCCGGCAGACGCCACGGCCGTCTTCCCGGCCGACTCCGTTCCCAACTCCTCCACCGGCGCGGACCTGTCTGCCGCCGCCTACAGCCGCGCGAACATCACCTACATCGACGCCAACGGGCGGGCGACCAACACCGCGGCCGCGGGCGGCGGCCTGTCCCTCACCGAGTACGACGCCCACGGCAACACCGTGAGCACGCTGAGCGCCGCCAACCGGGAACTCGCCCTCGGCACGGGGCCGGCCGCCGACGCACAGCTCTCGACACTGAATCTCACCGGTCTCTCCACCAGAGAACGCGCCGAGCGCCTGTCCCACCGCACCGTCTACTCGGCCGACGGGGAACGCGTTACCCAGACCTACGGGCCGCTGCACCAGGTGGCGCTGACCGGCGACGTGACAGCCTCCGGAGGAAGCCCGGCGCTGCCTGGGGGCTCACTGGTCGCGGCCCGTGAGCACACGGTCTACCACCACGACGAGGGGCGTCCGGACGGCGCCGCCGTCTCCGGGCAGGTCACCTCCACCAGCACCGGCGCGGCGATCGAGGGCTACGCCAACGACGCCGACGTCCGTTCCACGGCTACCACGTACGACTGGAGTACAGGCGAGGAGATCGCCACGAAGGACGGCAGCGGCAACCAGCTGGGGGCCACCCGCTCCACGTACCGTGAGGACGGCAGGTTGGAGTCCACCAGCCTCCCCGCTTCCTCGGGCAGCGACGCGGGAACCCTGCTGTACACGTACTACACCGAGGGCGGCACCGGAGTCTGCGCGGACCGGCCCGAGTGGGCCGGTCTGCTGTGCAAGACGGCTCCCGCGGGTGCCGTCACCGGCGGCGGCAGCAACCCGGATCAGCTGGCCACGACCACCTACCAGTACAACCGTTGGGGCGGTGTCACGTCCACCGCCGTCACCGCCAACGGCGTCACGCGCACCAGTGCCGTCACCTACGACGACGCCGGCCGCCGTATGTCGGCGAGCATCACCGGGGGAACAGGGACCGAAGTCCCGGCGACCTCCTACACCTTCGACACCGAAACAGGAAAGACGCTCACACAGTCCAGCGGCGGAAAGACGGTGTCCTACGGGTACGACTCGCTGGGCCGTCTGATCTCCTACAAGGACGGCTCCGGCAACACCACGACGACCGAATACGACGATCTCGACCGTCCGGTGAAGTCGGCCAACTCCACGGGCGCCCGCACCGACTACAGCTACACGACCGGCGGTGAGCTGGCGACCGTGAAGGACTCGGTCGCAGGCACCTTCACCGCCGACTACAACGCGGACGGGGCGCTCGTCTCACAGAGCCTGCCAGGCGGCTACAAACTCAGGATCACTACCGACACACTGGGCAGGCCGGCCGCCCGGGAGTACACCGCAGCGGACGGCACCCTCGTCGTCGCGGACGTCGCCGAGTACGCCATCACCGGCCAACAGGTCGGCCACACCCAGACCGACGGCACGACCGTGTCCACCGACTACCGCTACGACGCTGTCGGACGCCTCACCAAGGCCGCCGACACCGCCGCGGCCGGCTGCACCACCCGCACCTACGCCTTCGACGGCAACCGCAACCGCACATCGCGGACCGTCACCAGCGACGACTGCGACACTGCCACGTCGGACGCGGTCACGGAGCAGACCTCGTACAACTACGACAGCGCGGACCGTCTGGTCGGCTCCGGCCGTTCCTATGACGCGTTCGGCCGCACCACCGGCAAGGACGGGGTCACGCTCGACTACTACACCGGCGATCTGCTCCGCACAGAGACCAAGGACGACCAGCGTCGCACCTGGGCCCTCGACGGCGTCGGCCGCATGGCCGTCGCCACCACACAGAGCCGCGGCACGGACGGAACCTGGACCACAACGGGCACCCTGACACAGCACTATGGCGACAGCTCTGGCAACCCGGACTGGGCCGAGCACAGCGACGGCACCATGACCCGGTTCGTCAACGACGTCTCCGGTGCGCTCGGAGCCACCACCTCGGCCTCGGGCGGCGTGGTACTCCAGTTGTCCAACCTGCACGGGGATGTCTCGGTCCGCCTCGACCTCGACACCCCGGCGAACTCGAGTGCGCAGCGCTACGACGAGTACGGCGTCGCCCAGGACGGCACCGGCCCAACCCGCTACGGCTGGCTCGGCGCTTCGCAGATCTCCAGCGAGACCCTCAGCGGCCTGACGCTGACAGGCGTGCGGGTCTACGACTCCTCCACCGGCCGTTTTCTGCAGACGGACCCGCAGTACGCGGGCGGCGCCAACGCCTACGCCTACTGCAGTGCGGACCCGGTGGGCTGTCGTGACCTCAGCGGCCTCGCCGACTACTACCGCTACTACGACCTGGGCAAGACGAAGGCTTCCAGCGCGAAGGTCTTCAGGTATTGGAAGAGCCACTTCAAGGCGATCTTCCCGATCCCGGGCCGTCCCGACAAGATCACGAAGGAGGGCCAGGACTTTACGCTCTGGCCCGTGGTTCAAGGTATCTCCATGTACTTCCCGATGAACGTCAACAGCATCGGCAAGAGCTACCTGCAGCTCGGTGCCCGAAAGGGGCACCCCGACTGGCCGGGCGGCTGGATCGGCTTCGACCTCTACAAGAAGAAGGGCCGCATGAAACTGGAGGTCCGAGGCCACCTCGGCGGTGTCGCGGCTATCTGCGGACGTAGCTGCTCCGAGGCCGCGGCCGCACCGTACTGGGACAAGCTCGGGAGCAACCTGAGAAAGCTCGTGAAGAAGAAGTTCTGATCCACCGAGCTCCTGCTGGCGGTTCCGTGACAAGAACTGTTCAGTCATGGAGCTCTACCGGGCCCGCGGCCACGAGACGCGGGCCCCGTCCCACCTGACCCATCGTGCAACCCCCCTCACTGCGAAAGACGACCACCATGACTAAAACGGCCCCCGCAAAGGCACGCAAACATCCGCGCAAATGGGCCCCGATGGTGGCGACCTCCTACATCGGTCTGATCACCCTGGCCGGTCTGGTCCGGGGAATCACCGGAGCCGAAGGCGACGGATACCTCGCCCTGCTGTACTTCCTGTCATTCCCCGGCTCTCTGCTGGTGAGCGCTCTTGTCGTCATCCCGTTGAACTGGGCGCTGGGCGGCAGCGGGACCGTCCCACAGGACGCGAACCCCTTCGGCCCGATGATCTACCTGACCGGCGGCGCAGTGGTCAACGTCCTGCTGGTCTGGTGCGTCTTCATCCTCATTCGCCGGCTGTCCGGCACCGGACGCCGCACCAGCTGACCTCACCCCCGCACACACCCGCGCTGCGATGCGGGCCAGTTACCTGTACTGAAACCGAGGGCTGCCACCCATGAGGTGGCAGCCCTCGACCCGTGGCAGGGCACGAAGGGGAGTCAGTTCGGCGACGTCCGGCGAACCCTGACAACGGCCGGCGAGGAGGCCCCGCCGGCGCGCACCACCGGCGAGCCCGCCCCGATCCCCGGCAGCGTCTACGCCGCATCCCGCCCCCCATCAACTCCAGCCGCGGCATGGGCGAAGGGGCCGCAACGGGGATGTCAGCGTCCAACCACGCCGTACGCCCATGGACGGCCTGGGCGAACTCCAGGACGCTGCTGCGAAGGCTCGCGCAACTTCTACCGCAACACCCAGCGCAGCCCCCACCGCAACCCGGTGCCGCAACCTGACGCCATCCCGTGCTCCTGGGCACCCCGGCGTTCCTCATCCGGCGCGCGCAGGCTCCTCCTCCGCGAGGTGGGGCAGAGGGGTTCCGCCGACCAGGGGCACAAAGCGCACCGGACGGGCATGCCAGACGAACTTGTACGGGCCGGCCGAGAGGGGGAGCGTGAACTCCTCGCCGTTCTTCAGGGCTTCGGCAGGCTCGCGCCATCCGTCGGACAGCCAGTCCCAGACGTAGCCGACCACCGACGCGTCGATGGCCGAGGCGATGACGCGCATCTGGATGCGAGCCCAGCGGATCGCGCGGTCCGGCGTGGGCATGGCCGCGAGCGAGAGCTGCTGGCCGTCCTCATTGCGCCACTCGCACCAAAACCCCGACTTGGGCATCACCGGTTCCGGTACGGCGATGGTGCACCACGTGAGTGTGCCGTCCTCGCTGGTCCCCCAGTCCTCGGCGAGAGCTTCGACGATCAGCATGCCGCGACCGCTCTCCTCGTCGGCGGCCGGTCTCTTCACCTGCGGCCGGCCCGGAGTTCCGTCAGCCACCTCGATGCGGACCTCGCCCCGCCAGTACGAGACGGAGATGCTGACGTCCTCCGTCTCGCCGTACCGGACGGCGTTGGTGACCAGCTCGCTGATGAGCAGGTTGGCTGTGTCGATGCAGGAGCCGATCCCCCACAGCCGGAGGTGAGCGGCACCGATCCGGCGCAGTTGCCCTACTCGCTGCGGTGCGCGGGTGGAGGAGACGACGAAGCGAACTGGCTGGTCCATGTCTCTCCTCGGACCGTGTACCTGCGGAACCCTTCCCTGCGGCGGAACAGCACTGGCTATGCCGCCGAAAGCGCTCCGTAATCTCCCGCGCGTCGCCTCGGGAGCGGTTGCACTCTGCAAGGCAAGAGCCATCGCTGTCCTCCGCACGTCACGGGCAGGAAAGTTGCTCTCGGCGCCACACCTCAGGTGCATCCGCCGACTTCCCTTGGTTGCTCGGGTTTGGAGACGACCGTAGGACGACTGTCTCTCAACCCCCAAGAAGATTGCGCGAGTTTGCAGCAAGTCGATTGACGGGGTAGATCGCCTCGCAGACCATCGTCGTGTCGCGCAAACCAGCGCAAGGCAGCGGACGGGAGAGCAGCCGTGAAGCTACGGTTCCTTGGCAAGAACTCCACCCCCGGAGACAGCCCCACCCTGTACGCCAGTGACCAGGACAGCTACGTCATTCAAGGCTGGAAGGTGTTCGCGAACGACTTGCTCATGCGGCTCGACGTGCCCGAAGGTCAGACGGTGATCGAGGTTCCGCCGGAGCTGTTCGAGCACCTGACGAAGGACGGACACGCAGCCGGCGAGATCAAGAGCTTCACCTCCCCGATCATGCTCGTCACGGAACAGGACACGTGCATCCTGCAAGGCCCGGAGATGACCGATCCCGAGGCGTTGAGTCAGATGCGGATGCCCGACTATGAGACCTGCATCGAGGTCCCCAAGTCCTCGATCACGGCCCTGCTGGAGGAGAACAGTGGACCTGATCACCTCGGCCCAGCGTGACGAGCTGTTCAGCAGCTTCGAACGCGATGCCTTCCACCTGGAGCTGAGGGACGACTACGGGTCTCCCGTCGAGGACACGCCCTACGCGCGGTGGCAGAGGGGTGAGCCGGACGACTACGCGTGGCTCGACCCCTGGATGACGCTCATGAAGCGCGTCACGGGCGAAGGGAAGACCGTCAGGCGCGTCCGGGTCATCACCGAGCCGCACTCCCGATACGTCGGGTGGGAGCACTCGTTGACCCACCTCAACCAGGAGGCCGGCGAGGACATCCGATGGCTTCCGCGGCACCGCCTGCCGGAAGGCATCGACTTCCCGGTAGGCGGCAACGACTGGTGGCTGTACGACGACCGTCTCCTCGCCGTCGGCCACTTCGACCCCGAGGGCCGAGTGCTGGGGTCGGAAATCGTCGAGGACCCGGACACCGTGGCCGAGTGCGTCCGCGTGCGTGACCTGCTCTGGACCGCCGCCATCCCACACGCCGAGTACAAGCCCTGACCCATCAGTGAATAACCAAGCTCAAGAAGCACGAGAGGCACTGGGTGCCCGGCTGCGCGGATTCCGGAAGGACGCCGGATTCCCGAGCGGCCGGGCATTCGCCGTGGCCACGGGGTGGGCCGAGTCCAAGGTCTCCCGGCTGGAGAACGGCAAGCAGAACCCCAGCGAGGACGACATCCGGGTCTGGTGCATCAAGACCAACAGGCATGAGATCGTTGATGACTTGATAGCCACGGTGCGCCACATCGACGAGCTGTGGCTCGAGTGGCGCCGGCAGCTGCAGACAGGGGCGGAACGACGGCAACGCAAGGCCCTGCCGGTCTACGCCAAGACCAAGGTCTTCCGCATCTGGCACCCGACGCTCGTGTGGGGAACGATCCAGACAGCGGACTACGCGGCCGAGACGTTCAGACAGGTCGTCGACTACTACGAGATCCCCGACGACGCGGAAGCCGCCACCGCCAAGCGACTCGAACGGCAGCAGTACCTGTACCAGGGCAACCGGATCTTCAACGTGGTCCTCGGCGAACAGGCCCTCTACACCAACTTCGGCGGCCCCGAGGTGATGAAGGGGCAGCTCGACCGCCTGCTGGCGGTCATGCGGCTCCCCCGGCTGAGCCTGGGCATCATCCCCCGATCCGCACCCCTGGGCATCTGGCCCGGCAACTCCTTCTCGATGTTCGACGACAAGCTCGTCCTCGTCGAGACCTACTCGGCGGAGTTCTCCGTCACCCAGCCCCGCGAAATCGAGCTGTACACCAAGGCGTTCGCCCTCTTGCAACAGTCAGCGGTCTACGGAACAGCAGTCCGAAACCTCATCCTCACGGCGATCCACCACTTCGATCAGATGCCGAGCGACTAGGAGAGCACCATGCAGCCCGTGGCCCCGAACTGGCGTACCAGCTCCTACACCGGGACGGAGAACTGCGTTGAAGTGGCCGACAACGACGCGCAGCACGTGATGGTTCGGGACACGAAGGCCCGCGACCGGGGGCTCATGGCCGTTCAGCGAACGGCCTGGACGGCATTCGTGGAGTACGCCAAGCAGGGATAGTGCTGACGGTGTTCGGCCGGCTCTCTGAGGCGAGCAGGTTCGTAAGTCTTCCACCCGCCCGGCGCGCCCGCTGCCGTTCCGAGCGAAGCCGAAGCTGTGCGGCTGAGCCAAGCCGTAGGAACTGATGGCCTCGCCGCCGCGAGCGGCGAGGCCATCCATCTGATTTGGCCATGCCGGATGGGCACACTGCGCTTGGTACCTACCGGCGCTGTCGGTGCTGCTGTTCGGTAGGTGATGAAGTCACCGCCGGCATCCGACCATTTCCGGTCTGCTGAGCGGGGACCGAGCCTGCCATGGTCGACTGCAGGCGGGCGGCTTCGGCACGGCGGTTCGGCGCTGGGTTTCGGCCGGTGTGCTGGATGCGGGTGATGAGGACGCGGCCGGGCTGTCGTGCGGTGGTCAGCTCGCGCTGGGCAGCGGCGTCCTTGAGGAGCTGGTGGGGTTGGTGGCCGCGGGCTTCGGCGTCGGCGAGGACGGTGGCGAGCGCGGGCCAGGCCGGGTCGGCGAGGATTCGCTCGGCGTGGTCGGGGACGGCTGCTCGTACGTCGCTGGCCAGGGTGCGGCGGGCCTGCTCCCTGGGCGGCCGGGCTGTGAGTCCGGCGAGCACCGGTGCGATGGCATGGTCGGCAGCGCTCTGGAGGTGCCGGACGGCCTCGCGGGCGGCGTCGGCCTGGTGGGCGTGGTTCTTCGCGTCGTGCCAGCGCCCGGCGACGATGGTGGCCCAGACGAGGGCTGCGACCAGGGCGGCGAGTGCGCTGCCGTCGGGGCCGGTGGCGGTGTGGACGATGTCGCGTGCCGCGCT
Organism: Streptomyces bottropensis ATCC 25435; assembly: GCF_000383595.1. NCBI lineage: Bacteria > Bacillati > Actinomycetota > Actinomycetes > Kitasatosporales > Streptomycetaceae > Streptomyces > Streptomyces bottropensis. The sequence goes on from NZ_KB911581.1 coordinate 8,525,924, forward strand.
GCGCAGGGCGTGGGCGGCACGGTCTTCCGCCCGGACCTGGGAGCGCTGGGCTCGGGCGAACGCCTTGGAGGCGGCCCGGAGTTCGGCGCGCAGATGGGCGGGTGCCTTCTGGGCGGTGGCTTCCAGGAGTTCGCCGAGGGCGGCGATGTGGGCCTGGGCGTGGGTGTCGTCGGCGAGGCCGGTGTGGAGGGTGTCGAGGGCGTCGGTGGCTTGGTGCCAGGGGGTGCTGGGGTGGTTGCGGCGGGCGGTGGGGTGTTCTTCGGGCCGGCTGGATTCGAGGCGGGCGGTGATTTTGGGCAGGGAGAGGTCGGGGGAGATCTTGCTTCCGGGGTGGTAGATCTGCTCGCCGGCCTCGTTGACGTCACCAGGACGGCCAGCTGCATACCCCAGGAGGTCCCCTGACGGGCCGCGCCGGACCTGGACCTCGACGCCGGTGGCTTGCAGATAGGCGATGAATTCCTCGGCGCCTGTCACGTGGGGGATGGCGGCACGGATGCGGTCCTGGAGCCAGGCGGGGCTGGGCTGGTCCCAGCCGAGGCGTTCGGCCTTGTGCATCTCGGCCTGGGTGGGGCGGCGGGCGCCGGTGCGGTCGCCCTTCCTTAGCTGGCGCAGCCCGTAGTCCTTCTCGATCTCGCGGCAGGCGTCGCCGACGCGGATGCCGCTGTCGTGGAGTTTGGGGCGGCGGCCGTCTTCGCGGACGGTGGTGGCGAGGATGTGGATGTGGTCGTCGGCGTGGCGTACGGCGATCCAGCGGCAGGCCAGGTCGTCACCGGTCGGAGCGATGCCTGCGGCCTGGACGATGCGCTGGGCGATCTCGCCCCACTCGGCGTCGGAGAGGTAGCGGTCCTCGGGGGCGGCGCGGACCGGGCAGTGCCAGACGTGGTCGGTGACCGGCTTGCCGAACTCGCTGTTGCGCAAGGAGACCGGCTCATCGAGGTAGTGGCCGAGTTCGGTGAGGGTGGCGTTCTCGTCGCGGCCGGGGTCGGGCATGCCGAGCATCGCGAAGCCGGCCACGATGTGCGGGTCGAAGTGCTCGTCGTGGGTTCCGCGGCCGTAGAGGTAGGCGAGCAGTCCGCGGGTATTGGCCCCGGCCGGTTTGATGGCGGCGATCACGCGGATGCCTCCGTCTCTAGATCGGCGGGCTGGCGCAGGGCTTCGGCGATCAGCTCCAGCAGGTGGTGGAGATCGGCGAGGCGTTGGCGTATGTCGGGTGGGGTGTGGTCGCTGTTGAGGGCGCGGGCGATCTGGTTGACGTTGACGCCGATCCGGTTGAGCTGGCGCAGGACCTGGGCGCGAAAGTGGTGGGTGCGGCGGCGGTCTTCGGACAGGGGCAGGTTGGCGGTGAACCGGCCGGTGAGGAAGGCGAGGACGATGTCGGCGGCGAAGCCGGAGTCGCCCTTGTAGCCGTGCTCGGCAGCGGTCTGCTGGAGGCGGGCTCGCTGGTCGCCGGTGAAGCGCAGCGGGCCGACACGGTCGTTGCGCTTGGTGCCGGTGAAGCGGCGGATCGTGGGCTGCACGCTCTGCACGGCAGGCTCGCCGGCGGCGACGGCTGCGGGGCGCAGGACGGCTTGCTGGACGGAGTGGAGCGTATCCGGGTCGGGGCCGCCCTCGGCTCCGACCCCCTGGTCCGGCGCCCCCTGGCGCTGGGCCGTCTCCGCCACCCCCGGGGCGGAGACCCCCGAAGTCCGGCCTTGAGTCGGACTCGGGGTACTACTGGCTCCGCCAGGGGCAGCCCGTCCGAACGCCTGCCGCAAACGCCCCATCAGCGTGGGGGACTTCGTCAGCGGCAGCGGCTCGTCGGGAGTGTGGTCGGAGCGGTGCGGGTCGTGCGTCACGGGCGGTTCTCCGGAAGGGGCGGGGGCAGGCTGGTCGACGGGGAAGGACTGGCGGAGTGCTGGTGGCCAGCACGCCATCCACAGGTGTGGATAAGTGGGCGGTGAGCGGTGTGGTGGTCGGCTGGCCGGGGTGACCGGAAGGGGTTCCGGTCACCCCGCTGGGTTTCCGGTCAGCCCGCGCTCGGACCAGTCTTGGCGGCGGCCTCGATTTCGGGCCGGAGGATCTCCATCACCTCGGTCTGCCGCTGACTGCCGATCGTCAGGTCCCTGTCCTTGACGGCATTCCGGAGAAGGGAGCGGCTGAGTGTGCCGTGCTCAGCGAGGGCGATCCGGCCGATCTCCACGAGCTCCGCGAGCGTGGCCTTGGGCGGACGACCACCGCTCGGCTTGCTCTCCGAAACCTCGAGCGGTGGTTCCGTCGGCCGGACGGAACCGGCAGCCTGAGGCTCAGCGGGCCGGACCGGCTCGGCCGGTGGCTCAGCGGGCCTGGCGGGCGCGGTGACCGGTGGTTCCGGCAACTGGAAGGGTGCGGCGTCCCAGTGGTCGGCAGGTTGGTCGACCACTTGGTGGATCTGCCGCATCAGGACGCCGAAGGCCAGCAGTGCGGCAGTCGGGGGAACCGCGGCGACCACGTAGTCGAGGAGGGGCACAGTGCTGGCGTTGCCTGTGCCGCTGACCCCGGCCACGTTGAGTGCGATGGAGCCGACCGATCCGGTGGCGGTGAGGGCGATCGCCCAGCCGTCGGTCACCCGGCGCAGGCCCGCGCGGAGCATGAGCAGTTCGCCCGCGACGATGAACGCGTCCAAGGTCGCGGGCCAGGCCCACTGGCGGACCGGGGAGCTCTTGAGGCCGTGCTGTCCGGCGACCTCGGCGAGGTGCGCGTAGGACAGCCAGAACCCGCCGGCGGTGAGTGCCACGATGACGACTCCGGCCGCGACGAGCGCGTACCGCTCGGCCGCCTGCTTGGTCGTCATCGGCCGCCCTCCATCGGGGCGATGGTCCCGGTGGGTGGGTGTGGAGAGGGTGGTCAAGCGGGGTTCTCCTGGGGGTGATGGCGTGGTCCGTCTTTGCCGTCTTGGCCGTTGCATGCGCAGGTCAGGGCCGGTACGGCAGGAGGGCTGGTGTTCCGTCCTGGCGGCGCCGGCGCGTCCTGGGGGCACACACGGGCGACGGGTGCTGCGGTTCGGTGGCCACGGACGAATCGCATCCGTCTTGCCGTCCCGGCCGACAGCGTCGTGACCTGCGGTGATACGGCGGGGACGCCCGAGACGGCACAAGACGGATCCGGGCAGCGTCCGGTTGGTGGCAACGCGGCCTTCGTGATCGCGTTGCCGTCTTGCCCCCGGTTTCCGTCCCGGCCGCACGCCTTTTGACCTGCGGGATCACGGCAGGGACGGCAGGGACGGTCACCGGGGGATGCGGGGCTCAGCCCGAGGCTGGGGCGGTCGGCTCGGCGTTCACTGAGTGAACGGTGGGGCAGTAGCGCCGCCACGCGTCGAGGAACTTGTTGCGCATGTAGCCCTTGCGCTGGGTGCCGTCGGCGAGGCGGACGTTGCCGGGCTTGATGTCGTACCAGCGCAGCATCGCCGCCAGTTCGCGGGCGCTCAGCCCGCTGCGCCCCCATTCCGCCCACGGGCTCTCGGCGTTCTGACGCAGGTGGTGCAGCAGTTCGTCCGTGGAGAGGCTGTCGACCTCGCGCTGGGCGACGAAGACCCTGCGGATGTCGGCGAGGATCCGGGCCTCACCGGGCTGGTCCTCCTCCGCCTCGACCTCCGCGGCCACCATCCCCGCACACGCCGCCCGAGCCCGGCGGGGCCAGGACCCGGCGGCCAGGTCAGCGACGGTGATCAAGGGCTCCCAGGTGTCGGCAGCCCGGTCCTCCACCGGCATGTCCGGCTCCAGATCCGCAGCCTCGTCCAGCAGTGGCCTGGACCAGGCGGCGATACGGTCCCGCAGATCATGGAGTCCTGGGATGTCACGGCGCGAGCGGAACGGCTTGACGCTCTCGCCCTCGGCCCGGCGACGCATCCGTACCACGACCGACCGGTCCATGATCGTGTCGGGCAGGTCGCCGATCCCCGCCAGGGCGGCCATGGCGAAGGTGGCGAACCGGTGCGGGGTGTGGTCGTTGCCGACTACCCGGGTGACGTAGCGGTTGCGCTGGTGGCCGGCGTTGAGCAGGCCGCGCATCTCCTCGTTCTTCTCTGCCTGCTTCGGCGTGCCGAAGATGGTGTCCGCCTCGTCCACCAGCAGGGTGGGCGGCTCATCGGTGATGGAGCGGAAGATCGCCGCCGGGGTGGTGTTGATGGTGAGCATCGGCTCGTGGACCGTCTCGGTCAGCACGTCCAGCAGCCGTGACTTGCCGCACCGCTTCGCCGGCCCCACCACCGCCAGGCGCGGGGCGTGCTGCCACGCGGGCTGCAGATGCGTCGCCGCCACCCACAACGTGACCGCGTCCAGCGCCTGCGAGGAGGGCAGGATCACGAACTGGGCTATGTGGGCACGCAGTTCGTCCAGCAGCTCAGAGCCGTACGTCGGCTCCGGGTCTGGCACCGCCTCCTCGGCGGGCTGATCCACCGGAACCGTACCCGGCGCCCGCTCATCGGCCTCCGGGCCGGCTTCGGGCGCGTGGCCGGGCCGGCCGGGCACCGCGACCGTCGGCCATGCCGCTTTGCCGGGTGCGGAATGCGGCTCGGGTGTCGTAGGTTGCACAGGGCAGCTCCTTATTCGGTGACGTCGGGCATGCAGGCCCGACTCACGCAGGTCGTTCGTTGGAATGCGGGCAGTGGAGTGTGCGGAGCCTCCGGCGTTGGCGCGCCGGGGGCTTTCTCGCTTCCTGGGCCGGGGCGAGGGAACACGGACAGTACGTCCACGCCCCGACACAGTCCAGCATTTCTGTGTCAGCTCAGCGCAGAACCGTTTGCTACGCTGCCCCGCTTTCACGCCGCCAGCCCGAGCAGCTCCAGCAGGTCTGCGGTCACGACCCGGTAGGCGTTGCCGAGCCGCAGCACCTTGCAGGGATAGGCGCCCCGCTTCGCCAGCTCATAGCCCTTGCTCCGCCCGAGCCCCAGAGCCCGGTTGCTTGTATCCAGTTCAATGGCCACGGGAAGCGCGAGCAGCTCTTCCCTACTCATCCCCTTCGAGCCCTTCGGCTGTCCGGTTGTCGCGTCTTCGCGCATGTAGTGCGCCCCTTTCGGTACAGCCCTCGGCGAACATGCCCGCCACGTCCGGCTCCAGGCGTGTTCCAACCATCATGACCAAGCTAATGTGTCTTCATGACACAACGCGGTGTGGATGCTGATGAGGACGACTTCCCGGAGTGGGCGGATCGGATCAAGGCCAACGTGGCCGGCGAAGTTCGGCGGAGAAGGAAGGAGATGGGATGGAGCGCACAGGACCTCGCGGATCAGTGCGAGCGGCTGGGGCATCCCATCCCGCGCAACGTGATCGCCAACATGGAGTCCGGGCGCAGGGCCAGCCTGCCGCTGGTGGACGTCATGGTCCTGGCGGCGGCCCTGGAGACGTACCCGGTCTGCCTGATCTTCCCGGTCGGCTACGTCGAGCGGACCCAGGAACTCCCCTTCCAGGACCTCATCCCCACCTGGGACGCCCTGCGGCGCTTCACCGGCGAGCAGGAAATGCCCATGTACGACGCGGGCCTGGTCCCCGACTTCGAGCACCACGCCAGCCTCGTACAAACCGCCCTCGCCGCGCTCGAAGAGGAAGAGCGTGCGAGGTTCGCGGCCAAGACCACCACCAGCCGCGCCCTGCAGGAAGAAGCCGAGCGCAAGCGGGCCAAGTACGCCGACCAGGCCATCTCCGCCAAGTACAGCCTCCGCCACCTCCGCCGCGAGCTCCGCGAGGAAGGCGCCACCCCACCCCATCTGCCACCCGCGCTGGGCGATGTCGATTCACCCGAAGAAGAACCCAACACCACCCCGGAGGAACGCCTTTGAAAGGCTCCACCTACCGCCGCTGCTCCTGCCGTGACCCGAAGACCGGCAAGGAACTTGGCTCCTCCTGCCCCAAGCGCAGCAGCAGGAACCACTGCACCTACTCCATACGCCAGGAGCTGCCGCCCCGCGAGGACGGCAGCCGACGGTCCTTCGCCCGGGGCGGGTACGCCAGCCTCAAGGCCGCCCAGGCCGAACTCGACCACGTACGCGCCCTCCTCGGGCTCGCCGAGCCGGACGACCCCGAGGGTGTCCAGCTGATCGCCGAGATGCTGGCCGAGGTCAGCCGCGACAAGCTGCCCCTCCCCGACGTCGAAGAAACGAGGCGGCGCCTCAATGCCGGCCAGGACCTCGTGGGCAGCCTCACTGTGGGCGAGTGGCTGGACCGGTGGCTCGCGGGCAAGCGCATACGGAAGTCTGGCGTCAGCCGCTACGAGACCGACGTCCGCGTGCACCTCAAACCCCACATCGGCGAGCGGCGCCTCGACCGGCTGCGCGTGAGCCATCTCAGCGAGATGTTCACCGCCATCACCGACGCCAACGCCGAGATCCTGGAGCAGAACGCCCAGCGGCGCACGGCGGTCGAGGAGTTGGCGACCGTTCCGTGGAAGGGCGTGGAGAACCGGGCCCGCCGCACAGCCATGAAGGCGGCGATCGACGCGATGCCACCCTTCCGCCGCGTCACCGGGCCGTCCACACGCCAGCACATCAAGGCGACACTCCGCGCTGCCCTGAACGACGCTATCGGCCAGCAGATCATCACGTTCAACCCAGCGGCCCACGTCGAGATCGACCCCGTCCGCAAACCGAAGGCCCTGGTGTGGACGGACGAGCGGGTCGCCCGGTGGCAACAGACCGGCGAGAAGCCCTCCCCCGTCATGGTCTGGACGCCGGAACAGACCGGTGCGTTCCTCGACTTCGTGGCCACGGACCGGCTGTACGCCATGTGGCATCTGATCGCCTTCCGCGGACTGCGTCGCGGTGAGGCATGCGGCCAGCCATGGTCGGAGACCAACCTCGACCGGCATTCCCTCACCGTCACCGGCCAACTCATCCAGGACGGATGGGAAGTCGAGGCGTCCGAACCGAAGACCGACAGCGGGTTCCGCGTCGTGGCCCTGGACGACGACACCGTCGGCGTGCTGGAGCGGCATCGCAAGCAGCAGGTGGCGGACCGCGAGGAGTGGGGAACAGCCTGGGTCGAGACCGGGCTCGTCTTCACCCAGGAAGACGGCTCCTGGTTGCACCCCGGGAAGGTGACCGACCTCTTCGAGCGCCTCGTCGCCGCCTCCGGGCTCCCGCCGATCCGGCTGCACGACCTCCGCCACGGCGCGGCCACGCTCATGCTCGCCGCCGGCATCGACGTGAAGATCGTGTCGGACACGCTCGGGCACAGCGACACCCGAATCACGCGGGACATCTACCAGAGCGTCCTGCCCCAGGTCGGCAAGAGCGCCGCCGAGGCCACCGCCAAGCTGGTCCCGCTTCAGCGGAGGACCGAGGCGGAGGAGGCCGCCCGCAAGGCGGCGAAGGCCGCCAAGAAGGCCAAGGACAAGGCGAAGGCCGAGGCCAGGGCCAAGAGGAAGGGCAAGCGGAAGAAGCCCAAGAAGTAGGGCGCCGGCCCGCTCCGCTCACGCATCGCTCACGCAAGCCATCCCACGGCTCCCCGGCCGTGTGCCGCACCATGCCCCGAGCAGCAGAAAACCCCAGGTCACGGGCTATGTGACCTGGGGTTCCTCGGAGCCCCCTGTCGGATTCGAACCGACGACCTACGCATTACAAGTGCGTTGCTCTGGCCAGCTGAGCTAAGGAGGCGTGGCCCCTCGCGGGGGCGCCCGTGCAGTGTACCCACGTCACAGGGTGTGCTCGTCGAAAATTTCCGCGAAGTTCACAGGGGTCCAGCTACTGACAGACCAGGTGAACGACAGGTACCGTCCTGACCCAATCCACTCCCGTGGACTACACCACCGAGGAACCGTCCGCGGTGGATCACCACCTTTACTCGGATCGTCCGGCACGTTCCTGCCGGTGAAGGGGGCCTACGACCCATGGCCACAGTTTCGTTCGACAAGGCGACCCGCATCTACCCGGGTTCCACCAAGCCCGCCGTGGACGCGCTCGAGATCGAGATCGAGGACGGCGAGTTCCTCGTACTGGTCGGCCCGTCCGGTTGCGGCAAGTCCACCTCGCTCCGCATGCTCGCGGGGCTCGAGGACGTCAACGGCGGCGCCATCCGCATCGGTGACCGCGACGTCACGCACCTGCCGCCGAAGGACCGGGACATCGCCATGGTGTTCCAGAACTACGCGCTCTACCCGCACATGACCGTCGCCGACAACATGGGCTTCGCCCTCAAGATCGCCGGCATCAACAAGGCGGAGATCCGGCAGAAGGTCGAGGAGGCCGCGAAGATCCTCGACCTCACCGAGTACCTGGACCGCAAGCCGAAGGCCCTCTCCGGCGGTCAGCGCCAGCGTGTCGCCATGGGTCGCGCCATCGTGCGTGAGCCCCAGGTCTTCCTCATGGACGAGCCGCTGTCGAACCTCGACGCCAAGCTCCGTGTCTCGACCCGTACGCAGATCGCGTCCCTGCAGCGCCGCCTCGGCATCACCACCGTCTACGTCACCCACGACCAGGTCGAGGCCATGACGATGGGCGACCGTGTGGCGGTCCTCAAGGACGGTCTGCTCCAGCAGGTCGACACCCCGCGCAACATGTACGACCGCCCGGCCAACCTCTTCGTCGCCGGCTTCATCGGCTCCCCGGCCATGAACCTGGTCGAGGTCCCGATCACCGACGGCGGTGTGAAGTTCGGCAACAGCGTCGTCCCGGTCAACCGTGACGCGCTCAAGGCCGCCTCCGACAAGGGTGACACCACCGTCACCGTCGGTGTCCGCCCCGAGCACTTCGACATCGTCGAGCACGACGGTACCGTCGCCTCCGCCCTGTCGAAGGACACCGACGACGCCCCGGCCGGCCTCGCCGTCACCGTCAACGTCGTCGAGGAGCTCGGCGCCGACGGTTACGTCTACGGCACCGCCGAGGTCGGCGGCGAGACCAAGGACCTCGTGGTCCGCGTCAACGGCCGCCAGGTGCCCGAGAAGGGCGCGACGCTGCACGTCGTGCCGCGTCCGGGCGAGAACCACGTGTTCTCGACCTCGACGGGCGAGCGCCTCTCCGACTGACCCGGACACGGCGCGTCCGTGACCGTGCGCGAAACCTCCAGCCCGGGATAAATCACCCAGGTTGACGAAGAAGGCCCCGCAAACATTCGCGGGGCCTTTTCCGTTGCCCTCAACTACCCCGGCAAATAGGTTGTTTTCGACCAGTGTGCGTCAACCTGCCACCCGGAAGACAGAGCTTCGACATCCCCCGTATCGGTGACCTAATGTCGCCATATCACTACCCCGCGCTACCCTCACTCGCGTGAAGCACACCCACACCCACACGCAACGGACGCGCCACGGCCGCGGTCCCGCCCGCAGGATCGGCCGCTCCCTGGCCCTGGTCCTGCCCGTCGTCATGGTCCTCTCCGGCACCCTCGCGGTCACCCGGGTCAACTGGTCGGGCACCGACCCGGCGGAGTCGATGCTCGCCGCCTCGGAGGTCTCCCAGCGCGCCAAGACCCGCGCCCCGCACGAGGTGCTGCGCGACAAACTCCTCGTGGAGCTGCAGGAGGAGAACCCGGGCGTCGCCCTCACCCACCTCCAGCAGGCGGTGAACGGCCGCCCGGCGCTGGCCAAGCACTGCACCTCCATCGCCCGCGCCCTCGGCCGCGCCGCGGTCCGCGCCTACGGCCCCACCCGCGCCCAGTCCTTCGCCCGCCCGGTCTGTGACACGTCCTTCGCGACAGGAGTGGCCGCCCAGTTCGGCTGAGACAGCGCGACGCACCGCTGAGGGCCCCGCGGGTGCCGTAGAGAGCTCCCAGCGGCTCCAAGGGGCCCCCAGAGGCTTCCAGTAGGCCCACCAGGCCCCACGCAGGATCCCCGAGGGCTCCAGGCGCTCGGCATCCCCGTACACCGATCCCAGGGCCGTGCTCCCGCGAACGGGGCGCCACGTACAGTTCGGGCATGACCGATCCGAACGCCGCGTCGCGCCCCGTTCAAGCCGTGATCCTCGCCGGTGGCCAGGGCTCACGGCTGCGTCCGTACACCGACGACCGGCCCAAGCCCATGGTCGAGATCCCCGGTACGGGCACCCCGATCATCGGCCATCAACTCACCTGGCTCGCCGAGGAGGGCGTGACCGACGTGGTCGTCTCCTGCGGCCACCTCGCCGACGTCCTGCAGAAGTGGCTGGACTCGGCCGACCTGCCGGTCCGCGTCACCACGGTCGTCGAGACGGAACCCCTCGGCCGAGGCGGCGGCCTCAAGTACGCCGCCTCCCACCTGCCCCACCCCGACCGCCCCTGGTACGCCACCAACGGCGACATCTGGACCCGCTTCTCGCTCCGCGACATGGCGGACTTCCACGCCGAACGCGACGCCCTCGCCACCCTCGCCCTCGCCCGCCCCCGCATCCCCTGGGGCGCGGTGAAGACGGACGGCTTCGGCCGCGTGACGGACTTCATCGAGGCCCCGCCGACGACGTACGAGATCAACGCCGGCGTCTACGTCTTCTCCCCGGAGTTCACCGACCTCCTCCCGGCCCGCGGCGACCACGAACGCACCACGTTCCCCCGCCTGGCCCGCGAACGCCGTCTGGCCGGCTTCCCCCTCCCCCAGGGCGCCTACTGGCGAGCCATCGACACGGCCAAGGACCTCACGGAAGCAGCCAAGGAACTGGCGGCCCTGAGCCGCTGAACGGCGCCCGACGCAGACGCTCTCCAGCCGCCTCCCCGCCCTAGCGAACACAGCAGTGGGCCCCGCGCCGAGAACACGCGGGGCCCACCAGCACATCGGCACAGCCGACGGAACCTACCCGAGCAGTCCGCCCACCAGCCCAGGCTGCCCACCCGAGGAACTCCCCCCGTTGGAGCCCCCGTTGGACCCGGTAGCTCCTCCGGTCGCACCGCCGGAGGCAGCACCTCCGCTGGAGCTGGGCCCGGCAGTGGTGCTCGGCACCTGCTCGACCGGCGTGGTCTGCTGCGGCGGCGCCTGCCCCGCCGTCCCCTGCGTCTGACTCGGCTGCCCACCGGTGACCGCCCCGGTGGACGGCGCGGCGCCCGGCGTCGTGGCCGCCTGCGAAGGCGTCGCCGATGTCGCGCCCGCCGACGGCGAGTTGGACGCGCTCGGGCTGTTCTCGCGCCGCGCGCTCGGCTCACCCGGCAGCGGCGACCCCGGCAGCTCGTTGCGCGGCGCCTCCCCGGGCCCGGGGACGACGATCCGGTCGGCGTCGCGCACGGCCCCGCCGAGCACGGACCCCACGAGCAGCGTCATCCCGACGACGAGCGCGGCGACGAGCGTGCCCCGGCGCAGTACGTACCGCCGCAGCTCCCAGATGTCGGCGCGCGGCCCGAGCGTGCGCCAGGCGCCGCCCGCGAGCCGCCCGTCGACGGAGTACACCGGCGCGCCCGCGATGATCAGCGGAGACCAGGCGGCGAGGTAGATGATGTCGGGCGTCTCGTAGACGGGGACGGTCTTCCAGCTGACGGTGACGAGCAGCGCGGCCGACAGCAGCGCCCCGACACCGCCGGCGACCCGCTGCCACAGTCCGAAGACGGTCAGCACGCCCACGATGACCTGGGCGAAGGCGATGACGAGCCCCGAGCCCACCGGGTGTTCGAGGGCGAACTGCCGCAGCGGCTCGGCGACTTCCCACGGATGCAGCGTGTTCAGCCACTTCACCATGGAGCCGCGCTTGCCGCCGTCGAAGTAGTGCGGGTCGCAGAGCTTGCCCATGCCGGCGTAGGCGGAGATGAAGCCGAGGAAGACGCGCAGCGGCAGCAGCACCACGCCGAGGTTCATCCGGCGCCCGGGGTAATAGGCGTGCCGGACGGGCTCGTTGCCGGTCCGCCGCCCGCCGCGCTCACTCTCGCCGTCGTCGTACGGCTCCGCGAACTCCCCGTCGGCGTAGGCGTCCCGGCCGTACTCCAGTTCGTCGTACGTGCTGCCGACAGTACGCATGGCGGGCAGGAGCCGGGTGCCGTCGGCGGCGTGGTCGCCGTGGGTGCGCTGGCTGCCCACGAGGGGCGTCTCGACGGTCTCGACGGTCAGGTCGGCGCCGTAGCGCCCGCTCGCGTCGCCGTAACGCCCGCCGCCGGTGTCGTAGGTGCTGCCGCCCACACCGTCGACACGGGGGATGACCTGCGTCGACCCGGTGTCGCCCAGCGGGTCGGCGACCCCTCGGCCGACGCCCGCGCCGCGTACCGCCTGGAGGAGCCGGTGGGCTCCGGTGTCGTCGGGCGCGGACTTCCCGCTCCAGACGACGGGCGCGCGCCGGCGCCCGGCGGCGGGCGCGCCGGAGCGCCCGGCCGTGCCCGCGACCGGGATGCGCGCGGTGTCCTCGCCGACGCTCAAGTGCCGTGCGATGCGCGGGGACGCCCGCGTGGAGACGCCCAACTGCACGCGAAAGCTCGCGTGGTTGACGATGACCTGCGCCGGATCGCTCGGCACCTTCACCATGCTCAGCGCGGGAGCGTCGTCGAATCCCGAGTCGAATCCCGACGAACGGTCCCCCGTGGGTGTGCGGGGTGTTCTGGTGTCCACACTCATCTAACCGAGTGACGTGTCGTTAGGACACTGCTTTGACCGCCCCGATCTGTCCGGACCCCGTCAAGGTCGTCCGGAACACCCCGAACCCCCAGTTGGGGCCCGGTTTCACACCCGTCACACCGACGGAACTACGCCCGGCGCCGAGCCGCCTCGTAGAGCACAACTCCCGCCGCGACACCGGCGTTCAGCGACTCGGCCCCACCCGGCATCGGGATCCGCACCCGGTGGTCGCACGTCTCGCCCACGAGGCGGGACAGGCCCTTGCCCTCGCTGCCGACGACGATGACGACCGGGCCGCCGAGGGCCTCCAGGTCACCGATCTCGGTCTCGCCGTCGGCGGCGAGACCGACCACCACGACACCGGCCTTCTTGTAGGCCTCCAGCGCGCGCGTCAGGTTGGTGCAGCGGGCGACGGGCGTACGCGCGGCCGTGCCGGCGGACGTCTTCCACGCGCCGGCGGTCATGCCGGCCGCGCGCCGCTCGGGCACGACGACGCCGTGGCCGCCGAACGCGGAGACCGACCGGACGACGGCACCGAGGTTGCGCGGGTCGGTCACGCCGTCGAGGGCGACGATCAGCGGGTCCTGGCCCTCGTCGTACGCGGCGTTCGTCAGGTCCTCGGGGTGCGCGTACTCGTACGCCGGAACCTGGAGGACGAGACCCTGGTGGTTGAGCCCGTTGGTCATGCGGTCCAGCTCGGGGCGCGGCGCCTCCATGAGGTTGATGCCGCCGCGCTCGGCCGCGAGCTGCAGCGCCTCGCGCACCCGCTCGTCGTTGTCGATGAACTGCTGGACGTACAGCGTCGAGGCGGGCACGCCCTCGCGCAGCGCCTCGACGACGGGGTTGCGTCCGACCACCATCTCGGACGTGCCCTTGCCGCCCCGGCCACGCGGCGCGGGACGGCGTGCGGCCTGCTTCGCCTTGGCGTTGGCGATGCGGTTCGCCTTGTGCTTCTTGCGCATCTCGGCGGGCGGGGTCGGGCCCCTGCCCTCAAGACCCTTGCGCCGCTGGCCGCCACTGCCGACCTGCGCGCCCTTCTTGCCGGACATGCGGCGGTTGTTAGCGGCCATGACCTACCCGTCTCTCAGAAGCGTGTGTGCGTACGCGTCGGGCGTACGTCGTCGTGATCTATGTCGTCGTGCGCTTGTCGTCGTGCGTATGTCGTCGTGCGTATGTAATGCAGTGTGCCGCCCGGAGGCCCGGGCGGCACAATCGATCAAGGTGACCGGACGCTCCGGCTCAGCGCGGGCCGAGCGTCCAGCGCGGGCCGTCGGGGCTGTCCTCGATGACCAGACCCGACTGGTTGAGCTGGTCGCGAATGGCGTCCGCGGTGGCCCAGTCCTTGCGGCCGCGGGCGGCCTCGCGCTGCTGGAGGACCAGTCCCACGAGCGTGTCGACGACCCCGTGGAGGTCCTCGCCGCGGTCGCCGGCGGACCCGGCCCAGTGCGGGTCGAGCGGGTCGAGGCCGAGGACACCGAGCATGGCCCGCACCTCGGCGAGGCGCGCCACGGCCTCTTCCTTGTCGTCGGCGGCCAGCGCGCTGTTGCCCTGCCGGACCGTGGTGTGCACGACGGCCAGCGCCTGCGGCACCCCCAAGTCGTCGTCCATCGCCTCGGCGAACGCCGGCGGCACCTCGGCCGCGGGCTCCACGACCCCGCCGGCCTTCTCGACGACCCGCTGGACGAACCCCTCGATCCGGGCGAACGCCGACTCGGCCTCGCGCAGGGCGTCCTCGCTGTACTCGATCATCGAGCGGTAGTGCGGGGTGCCCAGGTAGTACCGGAGCACGATGGGCCGCCAGTGCTTGACCATCTCGGAGACGAGGACGCTGTTGCCCAGCGACTTCGACATCTTCTCGCCGCTCATGGTGACCCAGGCGTTGTGCACCCAGTACGTCGCGAACGCGTCGCCGAAGGCCTTGGCCTGCGCGATCTCGTTCTCGTGGTGCGGGAAGATCAGGTCGAGGCCGCCGCCGTGGATGTCGAAGGCGGTGCCCAGGTACTTGTGCGCCATGGCCGAGCACTCCAGGTGCCAGCCCGGCCGCCCCCGCCCCCAGGGCGTCTCCCAGGTCGGCTCCCCCGGCTTCGCCGACTTCCACATAGCGAAGTCACGGGGATCGCGCTTACCGGTCTCGCCCTCGCCGGAGGGCTGGAGGAGGTTGTCCAGCTCCTGGTTGGACAGCGCCAGGTACTCGGGGAAGGACCGCACGTCGAAGTAGACGTTCCCGTCGGCCTCGTACGCGTGTCCGCGCTCGATCAGCCCGCGCATCATCTCGACCATCTCGGTCACATGCCCGGTGGCCCGCGGCTCGTAGGTGGGCGGCAGGCAACCGAGCACGCCGTACCCGTCGTTGAACGCGCGCTCGTTCTCGTACCCGATGGACCACCAGGGGCGGCCCTGGTCGGCCGACTTCGCGATGATCTTGTCGTCGATGTCCGTGACATTCCGGATGAACGTCACGTCGTACCCGCGGTACTCGAACCACCGGCGCATGATGTCGAAGTTGAGCCCCGACCGGATGTGCCCGATGTGCGGGGCCGCCTGCACCGTGGCGCCACACAGGTAGATCGAGACACAACCCGGCGTGAGCGGGGCGAAGTCACGAATCTGCCGGGCGCTGGTGTCGTACAGGCGAATAGTCACGCCCCCAAGCGTAGTGGCCCACCAGCCGTGCCCAGAGCCCTTCACCCCAAGGACGGCAGATTCGTGACGTATGCCCGCCCGGCATACGGCCACCGCGCCCTTCGGACGGCCCGAGGGCCCGAAAAAGGGGCGCGGGGAACGGCGCGAGCAAAGGCCAAGAAGTCACCCCGCCCGCACCACGAGCGCCGTGGCCACCGCCATCAGTCCTTCACCCCGCCCGGGGAAGCCCAGCCCGTCCGTGGTCGCCCCGGACACGGAGACCGGCGCCCCCACCACCTCGGACAGCACCTTCTGCGCCTCGTCCCGCCGCTTGCCGATCTTCGGCCGAGGCCCTACCACCTGCACGGCCACGTTGCCGATGACGAACCCCCCGGCCCGCACGATCCGCGCCGCCTCCGCCAGCAACGTCACCCCGGACGCCCCCGACCACTCCGGCCGCCCGGTCCCGAAGTGCTGACCCAGATCACCGAGCCCGGCGGCGGAGAACAGCGCGTTGCAGGCGGCGTGCGCCACGACGTCCGCGTCGGAGTGCCCGGCGAGCCCCGGCCCCTCGCCCTCCCACTTCAGCCCGGCGCACCACAGCTCCCGCCCCTCCTCGAAAGCGTGGATGTCGGTACCGATCCCGACCTGCGGCAACACCATCGCGCCGGACACGGACCCGACCGCCGGCACCCCGGAACCCTCGGCCTTCTCGGAACCCATGGCCTTCTCAGAACCCATCGTTCAGCCTCCTGCGCGCCAGAACCGCCTCCGCGAGCACCAGATCCAGCGGCCGCGTCACCTTGAACGCCTCCTCGTGGCCGGGCACGACCACGACACCGCGCCCGAGCCGCTCCACCATGCTCGCGTCGTCGGTCACCTCCCCGGTGACCGTCTCGTGCGCCCGGAGCAGGGTCTCCCGGTCGAACCCCTGGGGCGTCTGCACGGCTCGCAGCCGCGCGCGCTCGGGCGTGGCGACGACCGGCTCCGGCGCGCCCGGCGCGTCCGCGGGCTCGACCTCCTTGACCGTGTCGGCGAGCGGCAGCGCGGGCACCACGGCGGGCGCCCCGTCCCGTACGGCCTCGATGACCGCGTCGACGGTGTCGACGGGCACGAGCGGACGGGCCGCGTCGTGGACGAGGACGATGTCGTAGCCGGGCGGCAGCGCGTCGAGCCCGAGTTTCACCGACTCCTGGCGCGATTCGCCGCCGGGGACCACGAGGAAGTCCGTCCGCTCGGGCAGGGCGTGCGCGTCGAGCAGGGTCTTGACCTCGGGGGCGCCGTCGGGCGGAGCCACGACGATCACCAGGGAGACGGCACGGGAGGCGGCCATGGCGCGTACCGCGTGGATCAGCATCGGGGTGCCGTTCAGCGCGCGCAGCGCTTTGGGCGCGCCCGGGCCGAGGCGTACGCCCCGGCCGGCTGCCGGGATCACGGCCGCCGTACGGGTTGCCGTAGCGGTCGCGGAAGGCGAAGGACGCGAATCGTCAGACATCGGTTCCTGTCAGGTTTGTGTGCTCGGCCTAGGTGGGTATGGCCACAGCGTGCCGGGCGCGACACCTTGACCGGACCCTTCCGTGACATCTGGTCGAGCCAGCTGCCCGGGCCCGGCACGCCAAGTAGGAGCGGCAGTACGCGTACGACAGGTACGAGCACTCCGTACACACATGAGCACCGGGGCACGCCAAGTATCGCCGAGTATCGGAGTCCCCATTAAGGCGTTCGGCATCCGGACATGAACATGCCGCAGCGCCCGGCGACATTACGTACGTCATCGGGCACCGCGGCATTTCGATGTGCTGCGCCGAACGGCTGAGCGGGCTGGCTGCCTGCCTCAGGAGTCAGTTCAGGACGCGAGGACCTCGTCGAGCAGGGCCTCGGCCTTGTCCTCGTTCGTGTTCTCCGCGAGAGCGAGCTCGCTCACCAGGATCTGGCGGGCCTTGGCGAGCATGCGCTTCTCACCGGCGGAGAGTCCGCGCTCCCGCTCGCGACGCCACAGGTCACGCACGACTTCCGCGACCTTGATGACATCGCCGGAGGCGAGCTTCTCCAGATTTGCCTTGTAGCGACGCGACCAGTTCGTGGGCTCCTCGGCATACGGTGCGCGCAGCACCTCGAAGACCCGGTCCAGGCCGTCTTGACCGACCACATCACGTACGCCGACGAACTCCGCATTGTCCGCCGGCACACGCACTGTCAGGTCGCCCTGAGCGACCTTGAGCACCAAGTAGGTCTTGTCCACGCCTTTGATCTGGCGAGTTTCGATGGCCTCAATCAGCGCGGCCCCGTGATGGGGATAGACCACGGTGTCGCCAACCTTGAACGTCATGTGACAGGTACCCCTTCCGTGGCTATCCAGAGTAACACGGAAACGGCGTGTTCTGAATGGCGTTTTCGCAGGTCAGGGCGCATCTCGGGGCTTGACAACTGCGACAGGAACGTGCTGCGAGGGCCGATCGGAGGAGGGTATTCGCAGGTCGGAGCGGCTCTCCGGGCGGAGTGAAACGCGTACGTTACACGCATCCGGAGGGCCGCACGAGCGCCCGAACGTCCTGCTTTGTCCGCCCCCATGTGTGCGACTTACGCTACTCCGTTCGGTGAGCGGAGTCGGGTACGAGACGAATCCGGAATTGATCAAGGAGTTCGATCAACGGGCGCTGTTCCGCCGTTACCGGATCGTGTTCTGGGCCTGTTCCGCCGGCCTTCCGGCGACGGTTCCCGCGCGTTCTGCCCGGTGTTCGGTCCTGTTCCGGCCCACGTTCCGGCCCGAGTTCCGGCCGGTGTTCCGACGGGCGTCCGGCTGCTGTTCCGACGGCTGATCGATTTTCCGTACCGGAGCGCATTCCCCGGGGGAAATCCAGGGCGCGGCGGCGGCGAGTTCGGCGGGGGTTATGTGAATGCCGGACAGGCGTGTCGGCGGCGACCGTCAATTGCCTCCGACGACTTGCCGGGGGACTTGGGGAGGGTCGGGTGCGGCGGGGACGGGACGGCTCGGTAACCTGAGCCCGCCACAGACCACGTACCGCCCACGTTCTAGGAGTTGCCGCCGCCGTGAGCAGCAGCCTTCGACGCGGCGCCCTCGCCGCCGCCGCCATCGCGTTCTCGATCGCCTCACTCGCCGCGTGCGCCGCCGGCAACAACGCCCAGACGCTGGGGGTCAAGCCGGACAACGCGGCCACGAGCGTCGGCGACATCAAGATCCAGAATGCGATCGTGGTCACCCAGCCCGGTACCGACACCAAGGGCCCCGCCGTGGTCTCCGCGACCGTCTTCAACGGCGCCGACACCGACCAGACCCTGGACTCCGTCACCGTCGAGGGCGCCGGCACCGCCGAGCTGAGCCCCGCCAAGGGTGGGGGCAAGGGCGGCAAGATCGTCGTGCCGGCCGGCGGCTCCGTCACCCTGGGCGGCGAGAACAACGCCTCCGCGGTCCTGACGGACCTCACCGACGCGGTCCAGGACGGCAACGCCCAGAAGGTCACCTTCGACTTCAGCGAGACCGGCGAGGTCGGCCTGCGCGCCTTCGTGGTCCCCGCCGAGCACTACTTCGAGAAGTGGGGCCCGAGCGACATCCCCGAGGCCCCCGCCACCAGCGCCTCCCCGTCCGAGGAGACCTCCGGCTCCCCGTCCGCGACCGCCTCGGGCTCACCCGCCGGCGACGAGACCGCCGAGGAGGGCACCGCCGCCGGCTCCACGGCCTCCCCGTCCACCTCGTCCTCCGAGGAAGCCACCGGCCACTGAGCCCCGCGCACCTACGCCGAAGGGCGGCACCCCTCTCAGGGGCGCCGCCCTTCGGCGTAGAACCACCGGATCGGCCTACGGCTCGAACTTGTACCCCAGACCCCGCACCGTCACCAGGTATCTCGGGGCGCCCGGGTCGGGCTCGATCTTGGCGCGGAGGCGCTTGACGTGGACGTCGAGGGTCTTGGTGTCGCCGACGTAGTCGGCGCCCCAGACGCGGTCGATGAGCTGCATACGGGTCAGGACACGCCCCGCGTTGCGCAGCAGCATTTCGAGCAGGTCGAACTCCTTGAGGGGGAGGTCGACCTTGGAGCCGGAGACGGTGACGACGTGGCGGTCGACGTCCATCCGGACGGGACCCGCCTCCAGCGCGGCGGGGGTGACCTCCTCGGGCTCGCCGCGGCGGCGCAGTACGGCCCGGATACGGGCGACGAGCTCGCGGGAGGAGAAGGGCTTGGTGACATAGTCATCGGCTCCTATTTCCAGGCCCACGACCTTGTCGATCTCGCTGTCCTTGGCGGTCACCATGATCACCGGGACATTGGAACGGCCGCGCAGCTGACGGCAGACCTCGGTGCCCGGCAGTCCGGGCAGCATCAGGTCGAGCAGGACGAGGTCGGCTCCGTTGCGCTCGAACTCGTCGAGACCGTCGGGTCCGGTGGCCGCGATGGCGACCTCGAAGCCCTCTTTGCGGAGCATGTAGGACAGGGCGTCGGAAAAGGACTCCTCGTCCTCGACGACGAGCACTCGGGTCACGGAAGGACCTCCGGGGCGGGAAGCGGGTCGTACGATCCGTACGGGGATGGGTCGGGGTGAGGCTGTCCGTCCTCGGCGTCGAGGTCCGGGTGCTGTGCCGCACGGTCACGGGCCGTGCCCGCCTCCGGCAGCCTGAGGGTGAACGTGGAGCCCTGTCCCTCCGAGCTCCACACCGTGACCTCCCCGCCGTGCGAGGCGGCCACGTGCTTGACGATCGCGAGACCGAGACCCGTACCGCCGGTCTGGCGGGAACGGGCCGGGTCCACGCGATAGAAGCGCTCGAAGATGCGCTCCTTGTCCTTGTCCGAGATGCCGATGCCCTGGTCGGTCACGGCGATCTCGATATGGTCCCCGCCGGGCGCGCTCACCTGGCGTGCGGCTATGCCGACGCGGGTGCGGGCCGGGGAGTAGTTGACGGCGTTCTCGACGAGGTTGCCGAGGGCGGCGGCGAGCTGCCCCCGGTTGCCCCAGACGCGCAGCTCGGCCGTGCCGCCGGCGGCCATCGTGATCTGCTTGGTGCCGGCCTGGTGGCGGCAGCGGTCGACGGCCTCGGCGACCAGCTCGTCCACCCGGACCGGCTCGGCGTCCTCCAGCGGGTCGTCGTTCTGCACCCGGGAGAGGTCGATCAGCTCCTGCACCAGGTTGGTGAGCCGGGTGGCCTCGATCTGCATGCGCCCGGCGAACCGTTCCACGGCCTCGGGGTCGTCCGACGCGCCCATGACAGCCTCGCTCAGCAGCGACAGCGCGCCCACCGGCGTCTTCAGCTCGTGGCTGACGTTGGCGACGAAGTCACGTCGTACGGCCTCGATCCGGCGGGCCTCGGTGAGGTCCTCGACCAGGAGCAGCACGAGCCGGGAGCCCAGTGGCGCGACGCGCGCGGAGACGGCAAGCGCCTCCCCGCGTCCCGTGCCGCGCCGGGGCAGGTCCAGTTCGACCTGGCGTATCTCGCCGTCCCGGCGGGTGTCGCGCGCCATCTTCAGCATCGGCTCGATGGAGAGCTTCCCGCCGCGGACCAGCCCGAGGGCGTACGCGGCGGAGCTGGCCTTGACGACGGCGTCGGCCTCGTCGAGCACGACCGCGGAGGAGCGGAGCACCGACAGCACCGTGTCGACACCGGGCGGAAGCACCGGGTCCGTGTGCAGGGAGGTTCTGGTGGGACGCTTCTGCTCGCGTTCGCTCACACGGAACGCCAGCATGGCGATGACGCCGGTGAGTACTCCGGCGATCGCTGCCGCTGCGGCGACCGCCGCGTTCACGTCCATGCTTCCAGGTTAGGCACGAGGTCGGACATCCCCACAGCGATCGGAGGGCGACCTCGAACACTCGTCGCCCAGAGTTCACCTTGGAGCCAGTATTGGTTCATTTGGGATGGCCGAAACGGACGCGTACGGGCCTGAACGTGGGAGCGTGGGATTCGTCCGGGCCCCCGGTCACCGTTTCGCCGTCGCCGTTCATTCGGTCGTTCGGCCTTCCTGGCCTGGCGGAACGGCCTCCGGAACGGCTTTTCTGGTTACCCACGAGCTGACGTACGTAAGAGAGGGACACCCTGATGCGGGACGCGTACCACGAGGAACTTGACTCGATCGGTGAGGGCCTGGTCGAGATGGCCCGACTGGTGGGGTCGGCTATCGGTCGCGCCACGACGGCGATGCTCGACGCCGACCTCAAGCTGGCCGAGAGCGTGATCGAGGCGGACAAGAAGGTCGACGACCTTCAGCACGACCTGGAGGCCCGCGCGATAGCCCTGCTGGCCAGGCAGCAGCCGGTGGCGACGGATCTGCGGATCGTCGTGACGTCGCTGCGCATGTCGGCGGACCTGGAGCGCTCCGGCGACCTCGCCCAGCACGTGGCCAAGCTGACCCGGCTCCGTTTCCCCGAGAACACCGTCCCGCGTGACCTGCACGCGACGATCCTGGAGATGGGCCAGCTCGCGCAGCGCCTGATGGCGAAGGCCGCCGAGGTCATCATCACCAAGGACGTCGACCTCGCGCTCCAGCTGGAGAGCGACGACGACGCGATGGACCTCCTGCACCGCACCCTCTTCCAGCACCTCATGGACGACCGCTGGAAGCACGGCATCGAGACCGCCGTCGACGTCACCCTCCTCGGCCGCTACTACGAGCGCTTCGCCGACCACGCGGTCTCCGTCGCCAAGCGCGTGGTGTACCTGGTGACGGGTGAGCACGCGGACGAGCTGCAGGCGGACATCCAGCCCGTCACGGGGGTGGAGGGGGCGTAGGGCTCCCGCTGGTGCGGGGGTGGAGGGGGCGCAGGGCTCCCGCTGGTGCGGGGGAAGGTGAGGAGCGCGGGGCTCCCGTTTGCGGGGCTCCGGCGCCTCACGGTCCGGCGGGGCGTGCGGACGCCTCCGTGCGCCGTTGATGCGCCCGGCTGAACCGGCCTGCAATGGGGCAACCCATGGGCAAGGGCAGGAGACGGGCAGCGCACAGGCCGCCGACCCTTCGCGGTCCTGGCTGCCCGGCTGCCACCGACTGCCCCGCCGCCCAGCTACCTCCGAGGAGGGACCATGGCCGAATCCGCATCCCCCGCCAGCCCCAGCACTCCGGACCCGACACAGCCACGGGACACCCATCAGCCCGCGGACATCAGGACTCTGCCTCTGTTCGGCGCCTGTGGCTGCGGCTCCGGATGTGCGTGCGGATGCCAGTCCGGCAACCCGTGCCAGTGCGGCTGACCGGCACGGGCTGCTGCTGTCCGTAGCCGCGAGGAGGGGCCGTCGCTCGGGACGGCCCCTCCTCGCGCTCACGCGTCCCGCCCGTGCCGCATGCGTTCAGCACCAGGCCTCGGAGCTGTCGCCAGCGGCAGCGATCTCCACCGCGAGCGAGCCGTGGCCGGCCTCTCCGAGGGCCGGAGGACACCCTCCCTGACACCGTCCGTGCCCACGACGGCGGCCCCGGCTATCCCCACCGAACACGGGCTCATCGGGTCGGCGGGCGTCACCCCGAACCGCTCCTCCTGCCTGCCGCGCCCGTCGCCGTCGTCCCCGCCCTGCTGAACCCCATGACCGGGACGCCAGCGCACGGTGGTCCGACACCGGTCCGATGCGCGAGGGGTCGCACGCACGGCCGCGCGGGCGCAGCATGAAGGGAGAGGACGGGACGCTGAGAGAAGAGGGAGGTGCGGCCATGGGCAAGTTCATGGACGTCCACCACAACATGAAGGGCATCACGGCGGACCAACTGCGCGAGGCGCACAACGCCGACCTGGCCATCGAGAAGGACGAGAAGGTCCACTTCGAGAGCGCGTGGGCCGACCCCGAGTCCGGCACCGTGTACTGCCTCTCCGAGGCCCCCTCCGCCGACGCCGTCCAGCGCATCCACGAACGCGCCGGCCACAAGGCGGACGAGATCCACCCGGTGCCCCTGGCGATCTGAGCGCGCGGGGCCCTCGGGCAACGACACCGTGCGATACGCGGTCGGCTGGGAGCCGGTACCGGCGGCCGGCGGCCGGCTGCACGTGGCCTGGTTGGACGAGCAGGGCCTCCAGGTCGCCCACGTCTGGGAATCCCAGGAGGCTTTCGAGACCTTCTTCACTGAGCCTCTTCGTGCCGAGGGCCACCCCCCGTCCGGGGCAGGCCCCTCCCCACGGCGCGGTCGGCGCGTCGGATGGCGGACCCGTCAACTGAGCTTGCTGCGAGCCGAGTGGTACCAAGTCCCCGGCGGGAATCCGATGAACGCTCGCACCCTGTTTCGCCTGGCCTTCGCCACGTGGGGACAACAGGTGCCATCGGGGCGCTCCGGGGTGCGGACGCGCCCTACTGCTACCTGGCCGTCGGGGTCGCCATCAGCACGCTGGTCCAGTCATTCGCCCTCGGAGAAGCCCTGCAGGCCCTGCTCGGCGGCGGCCGCGGCCTCGCCCGCCCGAGCCGCGGTTGAGCTGAGCTGAACACAGCAACGAGCCCCCTACCGGCGGAGAGGCCGCGGGTAGGGGGCTTGTTCTGCCCTGCTTACTTCTTCTTGCCCTGGTTCTTGACCGCCTCGATCGCGGCCGCCGCCGCGTCCGGGTCGAGGTAGGTGCCGCCCGGGTTGAGGGGCTTGAAGTCGGCGTCCAGTTCGTAGGAGAGGGGGATGCCCGTGGGGATGTTGAGGCCGGCGATGTCGGCGTCCGAGACGCCGTCGAGGTGCTTGACGAGGGCACGGAGGGAGTTGCCGTGGGCGGCGACGAGGACCGTGCGGCCGGCGAGGAGGTCGGGGACGATGCCGTCGTACCAGTACGGGAGCATGCGGACGACGACGTCCTTGAGGCACTCGGTGCGGGGGCGCAGCTCCGGCGGGATGGTCGTGTAGCGCGCGTCCGAGGCCTGGGAGTACTCCGAGTCGTCCGCGAGCGGGGGCGGCGGGGTGTCGTACGAGCGGCGCCACAGCATGAACTGCTCCTCGCCGAACTCGGCGAGGGTCTGGGCCTTGTCCTTGCCCTGGAGGGCGCCGTAGTGGCGCTCGTTCAGGCGCCACGAACGGTGCACGGGAATCCAGTGGCGGTCGGCGGACTCCAGGGCCAGCTGCGCGGTGCGGATGGCGCGCCGCTGGAGGGAGGTGTGGAGCACGTCCGGGAGCAGGCCGGCGTCCTTCAGCAGCTCACCGCCGCGCGTCGCCTCCTTCTCTCCCTTCGGCGTGAGGTTGACGTCCACCCAGCCGGTGAACAGGTTCTTCTCGTTCCACTCGCTCTCGCCGTGGCGGAGGAGGATCAGCTTGTACGGTGCGTCGGCCATGGCTCCGAGCGTAATCCACGGCCGGGAATCGTCGCCCACCTGGCCGACAGGCGGACAGGCCCGGCCCGCCGCACCCCTTCCACCAACGACAACGGGCCGGGGTCGCTAATTGAGTGGTCCGGCCCCCGACCCCGCTCGTAAGGTGTGCCCGCCGACTTGGCTACTTACGTCCGTGGGGGATCCGCATGCCACTCGTCGCTGCCAGACGTGCCGTCCGGGAGTCCGTCTCCGGGCTGCCCAGGGAGTTCTGGTGGCTGTGGACCAGCACGCTGGTGAACCGGCTGGGTGCGTTCGTCGCCACGTTCATGGCGCTGTATCTGACGCTGGACCGCGGGTACTCCGCCTCGTACGCCGGTCTCGTCGCCTCGCTGCACGGCCTCGGCGGGGTCGTCTCCTCGCTCGGCGGCGGGGTCATGGCCGACCGCCTCGGGCGCCGGCCCACCCTCCTCATCGCGCAGGCGTCGACGGCCGGATCGGTCGCGCTCCTCGGCTTCGTGCAGGATCCCGTGGCCATCGCCGCCGTCGCGTTCCTCGTCGGCGCGACCAGCAACGCCTCCCGCCCCGCCGTTCAGGCGATGATGGCGGACATCGTCCGGCCGGAGGACCGCGTACGCGCGTTCTCCCTCAACTACTGGGCCATCAACCTCGGTTTCGCCGTCTCCTCTATGGGCGCCGGGTTCATCGCCGAGGTCAGCTACCGCGCCGGCTTCCTGGCCGAGGCGGGGATGACGCTGGTCTGCGCGATCGTCGTCTTCCTGAAGCTGCCGGAGTCGCGGCCGGAACCGACGGCGGTGGAAAAGGCCGGGACGCAGGACGTCGGGTTGGGGACCGTGGTGCGCGACGGGCGGTTCATGGGCGTCGTCGGGCTCTCCTTCCTCGTCGCGCTGATCTTCCAGCAGGGGTCGGTGGGACTGCCGGTCGCCATGGGAGAGGCCGGTTTCACGCCCGCCGACTACGGGCTCGCCATCGCCGTCAACGGGGTGCTGATCGTGGCCCTGCAGATACCGGTCACCCGGGTCATCGAACACCGCGACCCCGGGCGGCTCCTCGTCGTCTCGTCCGTGCTCGCCGGATACGGCTTCGGCCTCACCGCCTTCGCCGGGTCGATCGGCGTCTTCGCCCTCACCGTCTGCGTCTGGACCCTCGCGGAGATCGTCAACGCGCCCACCCAGACCGGCGTCGTCGTCCGCCTCTCGCCCGTACAGGGGCGCGGCCGCTACCAGGGCATGTACACGATGTCGTGGTCCGTCGCCGCGCTCGTCGCACCGCTGATGTCCGGGGTCGTCATCGACCGCTGGGGCGCCGAGTGGCTGTGGGGGCTGTGCGCGGTGATCGGGACCGTGGCCGGGGTGGGGTACTGGGTGTTGATGAGCCGGATGCCGGGGTCGCAGGCGGAGGCGGAGGTGGAGGTCGAGTTCGAGGTGGAAGCGGAGGCCAAGGCCGCCTCGTGGGGGCCGACTGTGGAGACGCCGTCCCTTGCGCGTCCGCGTCCGTGCCCGGGCCCGGACGCGGACGTGCGTACGAACCCGTAGGCGGCACGAACCCGTACGTCCCCCGAGGCCGCGCGGCCGGCACCGGCTCGGCCTGAGCGGCCCGGCCGCCTACGGGTGCATCCGCGCCCCCTTCACCACCTTGTCCACCCCGTTGCGCGGCCCGTACACCGCCAGCCCCACCAGGTCCAGCTCCCCCGCCCCCACTGCTCGTACGGCCGCGCGGTTGTCACGGTCGTTGCCCGTGCTGAAGAGGTCGGACGTGAACACGGCGCGGGGCAGGGCCCGGGCCAGCGCACGGGCGTGCGCCGTCCTGAGCACCTCCTTCGTCCCCTCGAAGACGAGGACGGGCTGGCGGAACATCGGGAGGTACGCCGTGCCGTCGGCGTCCTCGTACGGGTCGCCGATCACCTCCGGGATCATCGGTCCGATACCGCTGACCAGGAAGGACGTGACGTTGAGGCGTTGCCAGGTCTCCAGGTCGTCGCGGAGGAGGACGACGATCTTGGTGTCGAAGCGGATGGGGGCCGTGCTCGCGGAGGTCTCGCTGCTCATGAGACGAGACTGCCGACCGGCGTACGCCCCCGTCTTGTACGTTCTTTGCATGTGCCCCCAGCGGCCGAAGTCCGACCGGCCGACAGCTCGGCCGACCCCCCAACGCGAGGTCACCGCCTGGCGGCCGCGGGTGCCCGGCATCGTCGAGGTGTTCCACGCGCACTACACGGAGTACGCGTACCCGATGCACGTGCACGACGTCTGGACGCTGCTGATCGTCGACGACGGGGCCGTGCGCTACGAGTTGGACCGGCATGAGCACGGGACACCGAACGACACGGTCTCGTTGCTGCCGCCCTACGTGCCGCACAACGGGGCGCCGGTCACGGACGAGGGTTTCCGCAAGCGGGTGTTGTACCTGGACCTGGATAGCACCCTGGACGAGAGCCTGATCGGGGCGGCCGTGGACGGCCCCGACCTGCGGGATCCGCTGCTGCGGCGGCGGGTGGGGCAGTTGCACGCGGCCCTCGCGCGGCCGGGGGACGAGCTGGAGGCGGAGAGCCGGCTGGCGCTCGTCGGGGAGCGGCTGCGCGGTCATCTGCGCAGGCCACCGGCGCGTGCGGCCGCACAGCCGCCCGGCGGCCCCACGGTCGCCCACCGGCTGCGCGAACTCCTCGACGAGCGGGTCGCGGACGGGGTCACCCTGGCGGAGGCCGCGGGCACGGTGCACGCCCACCCCGCACATCTCGTACGGGCGTTCGGAGCGGCCTTCGGGATCGCGCCGCACCAGTACCTGATGTCCCGGCGGGTGGAGCGGGCCAGGCGGTTGCTGCTGGACGGGATGCGGCCGGGCGAGGCCGCGGCGGTGGCCGGGTTCTACGACCAGGCCCATCTGACGCGGCACTTCAGGCGGTGGGTGGGTGTCACCCCTGGCCGCTTTCGGAGCGGTCGGCCTTCGCACGGGTCAGGTGGCTGAACGCGTCCAGGTTGCGCGTCGACTCCCCTCGGGACACGCGCCAGGCGTACTCCTTGCGGATCGCGGAGGCGAATCCCAGTTCGAGAAGGGTGTTGAAGGCGCCGTCGGCCGCTTCCAGGACCTGGCCGAGGAGGCCGTCGATGCCGTCGGGGGTGACGGCGGAGAGGGGCAGCCGGGCCGTGACGTAGACGTCGCCGAGCGGGTCGACGGCGTAACTCACGCCGTACAGCTTGAGGTTGCGCTCCAGGAGCCAGCGGTGGACGCCCGCCTCGTTCTCGTCGGGGTGGCGGATCACGAAGGCGTTGAGGGAGAGGGAGTGCCGGCCGACGATCAGGGAGACGGTCGTCGAGAGTTTGCGGGTGCCGGGGAGCTTCACGACGTAGGTGCCGGGTGCCGGGCTCTCCCACTCCAGCTCGGCCTCGTTGAGGACCTGCTCGATGATCGACGCTTCGTCAGCCATGGGGCGAGCGTACCCGTCGGTAGGGGTGGGCGGCGGGTGGCGGATGGGGGGTGGCCACCGCCCTTTCGGTCGGGCGGGCAGTCGGGCGGGCGGTGGGCCACACCGCCGCTCACGCGTAGTGGCCCCGCACCCGGTGCCTTCGGTGGTCCTGCACGGCCGCCGCGTAGACGTCCGCGGTGGCGGCGGCCGAGGTGTCCCAGCCGAAGGACTCGGCGTGGGCGGCGGCGGCCGCGCCCATGCGGGCGGGCAGTTCCGGGTTGTCGGCGAAATCGCGGAGTACGCGCGCGTAGGCGGCGGGATCGTGGCCCTGCACCAGGAAGCCGGTCCGCCCGTCCCGCACGGCGACCGGGAGGCCGCCCACCGAGGCCGCCAGCACCGGCGTACCGGCCGCCTGCGCCTCGATGGCGACGAGCCCGAAGGACTCGCTGTACGACGGCATGACCAGCACGGACGCCGCCCGGAACCAGTCCGCGAGCTGCTCCTGGCCGACGGGCGGCCGGAACCGTACGACATCGGCTATCCCGAGCCGCGCGGCCAGCTTCTGCAGGCCTTCCGGCTTGGCGAGGCCACTGCCGCTCGGCCCGCCGACCACCGGCACCACGATCCTCGACCGCAGCTCGGGACGCTCGTCGAGGAGGACGGCGACGGCGCGCAGCAGGACGTCAGGGGCCTTCAGGGGCTGGATACGGCCGGCGAAGAGGGGGATCAGGGCGTCCTGGGGCAGGCCGAGACGGGCCCTCGCCGCCGCGCGGCCGTCGGCCGGCCGGAAGCGGTCGAGGTTCACGCCCGGGTGGACGACGGCGACCTTGGCCGGGTCGGCCTCGTAGTGGCGTACGAGTTCGTCGGCCTCCTCCGCCGTGTTGGCGATGAGGCGGTCGGCGGCACGGACGATCTGGGTCTCGCCGATGACGCGGGCGGCGGGCTCGGGGGTGTCGTCGTCGGCGAGCGCGGCGTTCTTGACCTTGGCCATCGTGTGCATGGCGTGCACCAGGGGGACGCCCCAGCGTTCAGCGGCGAGCCAGCCGACGTGACCGGAGAGCCAGTAGTGCGAGTGGACCAGGTCGTAGTAGCCCGGCCGGTGGCCCGCCCACGCCTGCATCACACCGTGCGTGAAGGCGCACAGCTGGGCCGGGAGTTCCTCCTTCGCCAGCCCTTCGTACGGGCCCGCGTCGACGTGCCGGACGAGGACGCCCGGGGCCAGCTCGACCGTCGGGGGCAGGGCGCCCGTCGTGGCCCGGGTGAAGATCTCCACCTCGACGTTCTGCGCGGCCAGCCGCTGCGCCAGCTCCACGATGTAGACGTTCATCCCGCCCGCGTCACCCGTGCCGGGCTGGTGCAGCGGCGACGTGTGCACCGACAGCATCGCGACCCGGCGGGGCTTCCGGTGCAGCCGAAGCCGCCCGGCGCCGACCGGGGAGCGCCGTCCGAGCCTGCTGACGTAGTGGCTCACGTGGCGTCCTCCTCGCTCCGGGCATGCCGTTCGGAGGGTGTGGGGCCCTCTGGTCAGGCAGAACGCCGGAGGAGGCCGTTCCATTTCCGTTTTGCAGAAATATTACCGAATCTCGCTCAACCGTTCGATCGCATGGTGAGTGGTGGGGCGGTGACGCCGTCCAGGGACGGGTGCCCCTCGGCAGGGAAGCGCGCGATCACCCGAAGGCGCCGGAGGAATACGCTCACTGCATGGCAAGACCAGTCGGCACCGTGACGCGCGGCACCACCAACCCCAACCGCCTGCGCCGCATGGACCGCTGGATCGCGGCGACGCACGGCGCCGAACTCCGCCGTGCCACCGCGCCCCTCGCCGTCGACCTCGGCTACGGCGCCGCCCCCTGGACCGCCGTCGAGCTTCTGCGCCGCCTGCGCGAGACGGCGCCCCGCACCGAGGTGGTCGGCGTCGAGATCGACCCGGCCAGGGTCGCGGCGGCGAAGCCGTACGCGTGCGAGGGCCTGACCTTCCGGCACGGCGGCTTCGAGGTGCCCGTACCGGGCCGCCCGACCCTCGTCCGGGCGGCGAACGTCCTGCGCCAGTACGACGAGGAGGAGGTCAGGGCCGTCTGGGAGCGCCTGTGCGCCCGCCTCGCGCCGGCCACGCCCTCGTCATCGGGGGGCCTGCTCGTCGAGGGCACCTGCGACGAGATCGGCCGCCGCCACGTCTGGGTCGCGCTCGGCCCGGAGGGCCCCCGCACGGTCACCTTCGCCACCCGCCTCGGCTCCCTGGACCGCCCCTCCGACCTCGCCGAACGCCTCCCCAAGGCCCTCATCCACCGCAATGTCCCCGGCGAACCGGTGCACGCCTTCCTCCGCGACTTCGACCGCGCCTGGGCCGCCGCGGCCCCCTACGCCTCGTACGGGGCCCGCCAGCGCTGGATCCGCACCGCTCGCACCCTCGGCGCGGACTGGCCGGTTCGGGACGGGGTGAGGCGATGGCGGCAGGGCGAAGTCACGGTGGCGTGGGAGGCGTTGGCGCCGAGGGTGTGAGCGGGCATCCCGACCCCATCCGCACCGATTACACAGAGCGATTTTTCGTGACAGACGGGAACGATCGCCTCGGGCCGATCGTCACACGGACGGGAGCAACGCTCTCCCCGACTCGTGAGTCACACAGATGCGAGCGGAAGCGGGCGAGCGGAAGAGCGCACAGAGAGGAGGGGCGGGGAAGGCAGGGCGGACAGGGCAGGGCGTGCAGGGGGCGGACGCGGAGCAGCAAGGGGGAGCCAGGGACGGAGAGTTCGTGGTCGCTCACCCCTGTTGGATCACGCGACGCCGTGACACGATCACCGAGCACCGGCAAGTTACTGACGGTTAACCAGTTCTTTTTCCAAGTGGGGTTGGGGGCAAGAGGTATGGGAGCCGGCAGGCGCAGCCTGACCATGGCGGCCGTGGCCGTGGTCTGCGCGATGACCGTGCTGGGCGCACCGGTCAACGCGTACGCGAGCCAGACGAAACCGACCGAGCCGACCCCGGGTCCGGCCCCGTCGCCGTCGAACACCGCGGGCGGTTCCGGCACTCCGGAGACGTACCCGACTCCCGTGACGAACGAGGAGTTGGAGGCCGTACGCACGAAGCTGGAAGGTCTCTACCACGACGTGGCGGTCGCCACGGACGCGTACAACGCGGCCGAGGAGAAGGCCGACAAGCAGTCCGAGGAGCTCGTCGATCTGGCCCACGAGGTCGACAAGGGCCACGCGAAGCTGGACAAGTTGCAGGATCTCATCGGCGCCGCGGCCCGCGCCCAGTACCGCGGCGGCGGCCTCCCGCCCGAGGTGCAGCTGTGGCTGACGGAGAACCCCCAGGACTTCCTGGAGGGTGCGGACCGTCTGCGCCAGGGCCAGCTCGCGACCAAGGGTCTGCTCGCGGAGATGACCCGGACCCAGGAGGACTTGGAGCAGTACGCCAAGGACGCCTCCGCGCGCTGGAAGAAGCTGGAGACCAACCGCAAGGCCAAGGAGAAGGCCAAGAAGAAGATCAAGAAGCAGATCGCCGCCGCCGAGGAGCTGGAAGGCCAGCTGGAGGACGACGAGCGTGAGCGGCTGGTGCAGTTGGAGGAGGCCGCCGCGGAGAAGTCACAGGCCACGTGGCTGGACTCCGGCATCCTGGACGAGATCAACGGCAAGGCGTCGCCGCAGGGCAAGCAGGCCGTGAAGTTCGCGACGGACCAGATAGGCAAGTGGTACGAGTGGGGCGCCGAGGGCCCCGACACCTACGACTGCTCCGGTCTCACCAGCAAGGCCTGGGCCGCCGCCGGCCTGACCATCCCCCGCACCTCCCAGGAGCAGTGGCGTCTGCTCAAGCACATCGACATCCAGGACATGCGCCCCGGCGACCTCATCATCTATAACGCCGACGCCAGCCATGTCGCCATGTACCTGGGCAACGGCTCCATAGTCCACGCCCCCCGCCCGAACCGTAAGGTGTCGATCGCCGGGGCAGGGACGATGCAGATCCTGGGAGTCGTACGACCGGACGCGTGAGCGGGTCGCCTGCGGCGGGGCGATCCCGGTGCCGGTGCCGACGGCGATGCGGGTGCCGGTCGGCAGCGGCAGCGGCAGCGGCAGCGGCAGCGGCAGCGGCAGCGGCAGCGGCAGCGGCAGCGGCAGCGGCAGCGGCAGGTGAAACGTCGCCCCTGCCGGGCGGGTGCGCCTGACGCGTGAGTGATTCCCGTACCGGGTGGCCGGTGGGGCGGGCGGCTGCGTGGCGACGCGCACCAAGCCGTTGGCCGCACGGCCACCGGGCAGGCGGCAGGCGGCAGGCGGCAGGCGGCAGGCGGCGCACGACCCGCGGGGGCTGGCCAGTGGGCGCCGACCGCGCCCCCGCCGTTCACGTGACCCAGCCCACGTGACTCGCACCACCTTTCCCGACCCGGCTCAACCTCCGCCGCGTGACATACGTCATCCCAGGAGAAAGCCCTGCCATGTCCAAGTGCGGTACATGATGCGGCATATGACTCCGGCCGTTTGCCGCCCGGCGTCCCGCCGAGCATTCCGTTGCGGCGGCGCCTGACGCTATGGTCCCCGTCGGTGGGTCGAGGTCCCTCGCCCCACCGTGCCCTCGGGGGGAGGGAAGGAACCCAAACACGATGCCCGTACCCGTACCGCGGCAGAGAGCGATCCCGGCCGTGGAGAGTGGTCAGGCGCACGCCGTGTCCGCATCCAGCGGACCGTCCGGAGAGGGGGCGGCCATGAACGCCTCGGCCCTGGCCCCTGCAGACAATTCGAAGACGCCCGGCCCCACCGGCGACCGCGCCACGGGCCCGGCCGGCCTGCCCGGCCCCGCCGCACAGCCCGGCGGACCCACCAACCTCACGGTCCTCCTCATCGAGGACGACCCGGCGGGTTCCCTCAACGTGCCCGAGCTGCTCGACTCCACGGGCAAGCCGATCCGCGTCCGCACCGCCCGCAACCTCACCGAGGCCCAGCGGCTGCTGACCGACGACGTCAACTGCATCCTCCTGGACCTGGCACTCCCGGCCCCGGCCCGCCCGACCGACACGGACACCGAGGCGGCCGACTGCCCCGAGGACGAACTCTTCGTCCTCAAACACGTCCTGCGACTGGCCCCCCGCCACGCCGTTCTGGCCCTCACAGACTCCGGCGACGTCGAACGCGGCACGGAGGCAGTACGGGTCGGAGCACAGGACTACCTCTTCCGGGACGAGGTGGACGGCCGCCTGCTGAGCCGCGCGATCCGCTACGCGGTGGAGCGCAAGCGCTCGGACACCGCCGAGCGCCGGCTCACGGAGTCCAAGCTGCGCGCCCAGGAGAACGCCCGCCTGGAGCGCGGCCTGCTGCCGACGCCGCTGCTGGAGGGCTCGTCCCTGCGGTTCGCTGCCCGCTACCGGCCGGGCCGTTCCCGCGCCCTGCTCGGCGGCGACTTCTACGACACCGTCCGCACTCCCGACGGCACCGTGCACGTCATGATCGGTGACGTCTGCGGGCACGGCCCCGACGAGGCGGCACTCGGTGTGGAGCTGCGGATCGCGTGGCGGGCGCTGACGTTCGCGGGGCTGTGCGGCGACGAGTTGCTGTCCACGCTGCAGCGCGTCCTGGAACACGAACGCGAGAGCGACGAGATCTTCGCGACGCTCTGCACGGTCGACATCGCCCCCGACGGCCGCCGCGCGGGCCTCTGCCTCGCCGGCCACCCGGCCCCGCTGATCGTGCGCCACGGCCGCGGCATCCGGCCCACCCAGCCGGCCGACCTACTGCCGCACGACAACGGCGGCCCGGCCCTCGGCCTGCTGCCGAACGCCCGCTGGCCGCGTACACAGATCGAGCTGGGCGCCGCCTGGAGTCTGATGCTCTACACGGACGGCCTGATAGAAGGCCGGATCGGCCAGGGCAAGGAGCGGCTGGGGCAGGACGGCATGGTCGAGATGGTCCGCCGTCAGCTCGCCGAGGGTCTGCGCGGCGAGGATCTGCTGCGCGCGGCGGTGAACGAGGTCCGCGACCTCAACGGCGGCGAACTGACCGATGACGTGGCGGTCCTCCTGCTGGACCGAGAGGGCTGACGGGTCCGCCGAGGCTCCTCCCCGGCTCTTTCCCCTGCCCTTCGCCCTGCCCTGCTCCGGGGTCAGCGACCGCCGTTGTACGGGCCGTACGGACCGTCGCTGCTGGAGCCTCGGCGGCCGCCGCCACCCCCGCCGCCGGAGATCTGCTTGACCGCGGGACGCACATCCACGATGTACACGATGCTCGCGATGACGCCGATGATCGGCAGGAACGACAGGATCGAGAACAGATAGCTCACGACGAGGGCGATCCCGAGGATGATCAGCCAGAACACCTTGGTCTGCTTGTCCGCCGCGCGGAACGCGTCCTCACGCCGGAACGCGGCGTCGAAGAGCCCGAACGCGGCGAGAGCCATCAGGACGATCTTCAGAAGTCCCAGGAACCCCACGAAGCCCGTCATCAGCATGCCGCCCACACCACCCGTTCCGTTCGCTCATCCGACTGCCGACCGGCTGTCCGGTGCCGAGGCCGACTCCTACGCGGCCACCGTACCCGTAGAACGGGCCGGCCACCCCAAAGGTGCCCGGCCCGTCTCCGTACCGCGAAGTACCGCGCGGGTACCTCCGAGATACCGCGCGGGTACCTCTCGCTCTGTCGCCGACTTCTCCGTCGGCTATGTCGCCCACCGGGCGGCGCGTCCTGCCGCCTACTTCGCGGGCGGGGTGGTCTTCTTCGCGGTCGGCGCCTTGCGGACCGGGGCCGGCTTCTTCGGCGCGGCCTTCTTGGCGGCGGGAGCGGGGGCGGGCGCGGCCTGGCCCGGAACCGGCTTGGCGGCCGCCGGCTCGTCCTTGACCTCGACCGGCTTGGAGTTCGGCTCGACGGCGATCGCCAGCTCCTCGATCTCCTCGGCGGCCTCGCCACGCCAGGTCTTCACGGCCTGCTCACCGTGCTCGGCGACCTTCTCGTACGTCTCGCGGGCCTTCACCGCGTACTCGGCGGCGACGCCGACGCTGCGCAGCGCGAGGTCCTGCGCGGTCTCACCGAACTTCTTCAGGTCGGTGTCGAGGGTGCCGATGAACTCGGTGACCTTGGTCTGCAGGTTCTCCTGGGTCTCCTTGACCCGGGCGGTCGCCTTCTCCTGGACGGCCTTCGGGTCCGTCTGGCGTACGGCGTCGATCCGGGCCGGCGCCTCGGCGCGCAGCTGCTCGACGATGCCGGGGACCTTCTTCGCCTGCTGCAGGGCGAGGTCGGCGGTGCCGGCGGCGAAGTAGAACGGCGTCGGGTCGGTGACGGCCTTGCGGATGTCGTCGGTGATGGCCATGGTGATGGTCCTCCGGGTTGCTGTCAGCTGAGGGTTTGTGTGGTTCGGGTCCGCGTACGAGACTTTGGCGCCGAAGCGGGCGAAGTCAGCGAAGTCTTCTGATCATCGAGGTCGTCAACTCGCCGTCCGCCGCGAACCGGCATCGCCGCCGTCGCCGGCCGTACCGGAGCCCGGGCCGGGGGCCGAGGGTGCTTCGGCCTCCGTCACCACGCCGAGGTCCAGGTCGATCTCGAATCCGTTCTCCTTGCGGAAGGACTCGTAGATCTGGAGCAGCACCTGCTTCTGCCGCTCGTTCAGCGTGGGGTCGGCGAGGATGACGGCACGCGTCTCCACCTCGACACGATCCCGCTCGGCGTCGAGAATGCCGGCCCGCACGTACAGCGTCTCGGCGGAGATCCGCAGCGCCTTGGCGACCTGCTGCAACACCTCCGCGCTCGGCTTGCGCAGCCCGCGCTCGATCTGGCTCAGATACGGATTGGACACCCCGGCGGCGTCGGCGAGCTGCCTGAGCGACAGCTGCGCGTTTCGCCGCTGTTCACGCAGGTACTCACCGAGATTGCCGACGTTGAGCGATGCCATGCCTCCACCATGCCCCACCCCCGCTAACTATTGCAAGCACCCGCTTGCAAAAGTGCGCTAGGCCACTCGCGGGCCGGATGCCGGGGCGTGTGCGGGCACGCCCTGAAGCCCGACAGCTACGTCCGCAGGGCCAGGAAGGGCAGCACGACGTCGGCCATTTCGTCGGGTACCTCCTCGGCGAGGTCGTGGCCGGCGTGGAAGACGTGACCGGTGACGTCGTGGGCGAACAGGCGCATCTGGGCCTCGTTGCGGTCGCCGATGAAGGCGGTGCCGCCGAGGGCCAGCACCGGGATGTCCAGCTTTTCCCCCCACCCCCGCTGGCTGGAATGTTCTGGACGTCGCGGTGGCACGGGGAAGCTTGAGGCATGCGTCCGACCGACTGGCATCTCACCGCAGACGTCAACGACTTCCACGCCCGAGCTGGGGACTTCCTTCGCTCGCGCCCCGCTCTGCACACCATGGCGCTGACGGTGACGGAGAAGTACCGAACGGAGGGAGTGGCCTCCCGGCACGGCGCCGCGGGTCCTGTTTTCGGCCGACTGGAGTGCGGGGGCGAGGTCCTCGCGGCCTTCTTCCAGCGCACCCCGAGCGGTTCCCTGAGCGTCACGTCCCTCACTCGCGAACAGGCCGACGCGCTCGCCGCCCGTCTGGCCGAGCTGAAGCACCCGGTCCCCGGTGTGGTCGGGGACCATGACTCGGCCGCCGTGTTCGCCGAGGCGTGGCAGCGGCGGACGGGCGCGGAGCCGGTGCCCAGCACGCGGCTCCATCTCCACCGCCTCGGCACGCTCACCCCACCGGAGTCGTTCCCCGAGGGCAGGGGGCGCGCCGTGGGCGAGGAGGACCGGGAGCAACTCATCCGCTTCTGCCGCGAGTTCTGCGTCGACGTCGGCGAGCAGCCCTCCATCGACCTGATCGACGCCGGCTCCTGGGCCGACTCGCGCTTCGCCGACAGGCACTTCACGTTCTGGGAGACCCCCGACGGCACCCCCGTGTCGATGGCGGCCAGGACCACGGTCGTCGGCGCCATGAGCAGGGTGGACCCCGTCTACACCCCGGCCAACCTCCGGGGGCGCGGCTACGCGGGCGCCGTGACGGTGGCGGCGAGCCGCGCCGCGCTGGCCGCGGGCGCGAAGGAGGTCGTGCTGTTCACCGACCCTGCCAACCTCACCAGCAACGCCCTCTACAGGCGACTCGGCTACGTCCTGCTCACCGACTTCATGGTCTACGAGTTCCCGTCCACCGCGTCGAAGGCCGGCTGAGCGCCGACGGATCGGTGACCACGGCGGATACGCACGGGTGCCCAGCCCCGGATCTCCGGCCCCTCCCCCCCTGCCCCCCGTGCGGGCTGCAGACTTGCTCCATGACCGCCACCCCTCCGAACGCCAAGGCCGACCTCCGCCTCTATCTGCAGTCCGCCCGCGACGCCCTGGTGTGGAAACTCGAAGGGCTGTCGGAGTACGACGCCCGCCGCCCGCTGACCCCGACCGGCACCAACCTCCTGGGGCTGCTGAAGCACGCGGCCGGGGTCGAACTGGGCTACCTCGGCGACACCTTCGGGCGCCCCTCGGGCGAACCCCTGCCCTGGCTCGACGGCGACGCCGAGCCCAACGCGGACATGTGGGCCACCGCCGACGAGTCCCGCGAGGACGTCGTGGGGCTCTACCGCCGGGCCTGGGCCCACGCGGACGCGACCCTCGACGCGCTCCCGCTGGACACGGTCGGAAGGGTGCCGTGGTGGCCCGACGGGAAGGACGAGGTGACGTTGCACCACGCCGCGACCCGCGTGATCGCCGACACCCACCGGCATGCCGGACACGCCGACATCCTCCGGGAACTCCTCGACGGCGCGGTCGGCATGAACGACGGCAACACGAGCATTCCGTCGAGCGACCCGGCATGGTGGGAGGAGTATCGCGGCCGCCTGGAACTCGCGGCCGAGGAGGCCGAACGAAAGGCGTGAACCGGTCCGACGAACAGGCCATTTCCTTCGACGCCGTCACCCCACCTCCAGAACGCGCCGGAATTCAGGCCGAATACGCATTGCCCGGCCCCGGCCCCTCCCCTTATCGTGGGCGCATGACTGCCGGGTCGGCCTCGCGCCGTGAGTGGATCGGTTGCCCGGCCTCCGAGTGAGGCCGGGGCGGGCCAGGAGCCCGCCTGCTGAAGTTCCGCGCGCCGAACACCGTTCTCTTCTCCGATCTCCCACTGCCGAGATCTGACGAGATCTGACGAGATCTGACGAGCTCATCGGGTGCCTACCCGGGTTCCTACGGTGTTCCCGACGCACCACGGGTGCGCCCCTCACGTGTCCGCGCGCACCGAAGTCGCACACCACCACACCGCAGCGAACGCATCACTTCGCATCGCGACACACCGCACCGCACCGCGCCGGATCGCACCGCACCGCCTCCTCGGTAGAGGCTCTCACCCTCACGCATTCCACCGGCGCGTCCATTCCGTCGGCCATTCACCGGCTCACGCGCTGCGGCAATCACCCCTGCCCGAATTCCGCGACAAACTCCGTCGCGCGGCCACCAACGGAAAGCAGAGAATGCCCAACCCTTTCAACCAGCAAGTCATCGACGAGTTCCGCGCCCGCCACGGCGAGGTCGGCGGATATTTCGAGGGCGCCCGGCTGATCCTCCTCACCACCACCGGCGCGCGCACCGGCAACCGGCACACCACCCCCCTCGGCTACCTCCCCGACGGCGACGGCACGATCCTGGTCATCGCGTCGGCCGGGGGTTCGCCGAAGCACCCCGACTGGTACCGGAACATCACGGCCGACCCCCGGGTCACCGTGGAGAGCGGGGCGTTCACCTACGAGGCCGAGGCCGTCGTACTGGAGGGCGAGGAGCGGGACCGGGCGTTCGCGCGAGCCGTCGAGGACGAGCCGGGGTGGGCCGAGTACCAGGCGAAGACGGACCGTACGATCCCGGTCGTCGCCCTGCGCGAGGTCCCCGTGGCCGGCCCCCCGAACATCAACGCCGGTTCCATGGGCGAGGCCATCAAGGTCGTCCATGACGCGTTCCGCCGCGAACTGGCGCTGATCAAGAAGGAGTTGACGGCGAGCAACGGCCGGGCCGGGCTCGGTGCCCAGCTCCGCGTCAACTGCCTCACCTTCTGCCAGGGGCTCCACAACCACCACACCGGCGAGGACATCGGCCTCTTCCCCTTCCTCTCCGACCGCCACCCCGAGCTGGTCCCGGCCCTCACCCGTCTCCACGAGGAGCACGAGCGGATCGCCGCCCTCTGCGAGGAGCTGCGCCGGGTCGTGACGGCCGAGAGCGCCGCCCCCGCGGCCGTACTCCCCGAGGTGGAGCGCCTCATCGACGAACTGGAAGCCCATCTCGCCTACGAGGAGGAGCAGTTGATCCCCGTGCTGGACGCCGTGGCGGTGCCGTCGACATCCTGAGCGGCGCGGTGCGGGGAAGGGCGCGACAGCAGGTGCGCGTGCCCTGCTGAACAACCGGTGAGCAGCGCGCGAGCCCCCTGGGGGGGAGGGAGATCGGGCTCGCGTGCGCGCCGCTCACCGGCACCGCTCACCGTAGCCACGGCCCCGATCACCAAGGTGCCGGTACGGTCATGACTCCGCCGCCTTCCGGTAACACGACGACACCCGGAGACACCCGCCGTACGCGCCGCCGGTCGGGGCCGGCGCCGCTCGCCAGGACGGTCGCTCACCACGGCAGCGCTCGCGCGTGCACCACGTCCAGGCGCGACACCGCGCGCGTGAGCACCACGTAGAGCCGGTGCAGCCCCCGCTCCTCCGCCGCCACGATCGCGGCCGGCTCGACCACCACGACATGGTCGTACTCCAGTCCCTTCGCCTCTCCGGCCCCCAACACCGCCACGCGCGCGCTGAGTTCGCCCGGTCCGCCCGTGGGGATGCCCGCCTCGCCGAGCGCCTCCCGCAGCCGCGGGACGTCCGGCCCGTCGGCCGCGATGACCCCGATGGACCCCTCACGGGCGAGCGCGTCCCGCACGGCGGTGACGGTCGTCCCGGACACGGTCTCGGGGACGGTCGTAAAGACGGCCTCGGCGTCGGCGCCTCCCGCACCCCCGGCCTCCCCGCCCCCGGCCTCCGTACCGCCCGTACCGTCGGCACCACCCGTACCGTCGGCACCACCCGCACCGCCTCTACCGCCTGTACCGCCTGCACCTCCCGCCCTTCTGATCCGCAGCTCCCCGTCCCTCCGCAGGGACCGGGCGGCGGGCACGTCCACCCCCAGGCGCCCCAGCAGCCCGTTCGCCAGTCCGACGATGGCCTGCGGCACCCGGAACCCGGTGGTCAGAGGGACGACGTGGGCGTCCGGCCTGCCCAGGTGGGCGAGGAGTCCGGGCCAGTCACGGGCGGCCCACGGGGTCGTCCCCTGGGCCAGGTCACCGAGGACGGTCACCGAGCCGTAGGCCGCCCGGCGGGCGATCGCGCGGCACTCCATCGGCGAGAGGTCCTGGGCCTCGTCGACGACGACATGGCCGTAGCCCTCCGGGTGGGCGAGCAGCCCCGCGACCTCGTCGAGGAGGACGAGATCGGCGGCCGACCAGCGGGCCGAGCGCCATGTGCGCGGCGGCCTCGCCCAGCCGACGGCCTTCCGCTCGCCCGCGTCGAGCAGCCCCTCCCCCGCGACGGCGAGCGCGTCCGGGTCGCCGAGCAGTCCGGCCAGGACCTCCTCCGGCCGGACCTTCGGCCACACCGCCTCGACGTACGCGCCGACCGGCCGCGACCGCGAGATCCGCCGCACCCACGCGTTCGGGCGGGGCCCCGCCCGACGCTCCGCCTGCATCTGCAGCAGCCGCACGACCCGCGCCCGGACGCGCTCCCGCCCGACGTCGTAGGGCAGGTCCTGCGCCCGTACGTCCGCCACGATCCGTCGCAGCTCGTCCCCGGACACCCGCCAGCGGTACGAACCCTCCGCGATGACGAGCGAGTCGAAGCGATGGAGCTGCTCCGGTCGCTCCGACTGGCCCGACTGTCCCGGCTGCTCCGGCCGCTCCGGCCGCTCCGGCTGCTCCGGCCGCCGCCCGGATCGTCGGTCACCGTCGGCCACCCGCGCGTACAGGGCCCGGCGGAGCACCTCCGCCATCCGGGGGTCGTGCTTCACGGCCGCCGCGCGCTCGTCGTCCTTCGCCGTGACCGGGTGACGGGCGACCTCGTCCGTGACCGTCGACTGGCGTACACCCGTCTCGCCCAGCGACGGCAGCACCTCCGCGATGTAGGAGAGGAAGGTGCGGTTGGGGCCGAGGATCAGCAGTCCGCCGCGGCGGATGCGCTGGGGGTAGGTGTAGAGGAGGTACGCGGCGCGGTGCAGCCCGACGGCCGTCTTGCCGGTGCCGGGGGCACCCTGGACACAGACGGAGGTGCCGAGGTCCGCCCGCACGAGGTCGTCCTGCTCCGGCTGGATGGTGGCGGCGATGTCCCGCATGGGGCCGAGGCGGGGCCGCTCGATCTCGGCGGCGAGAAGGCCGCCGGGGCGGGCGGTGACCGCGCCGCCGGAGGCGCCACCGCGGTCCAGGCGCTCGTCCTCCAGCCCCGTGAGGTCGGCCGAGTCACCCCGGCTCCCCGGCGCCCACCCGAAGCGACGCCGGACGGCGACACCCCGTGGATCGCGGGAACTCGCCTGGTAGAAGGCCCGCGACACCGGCGCCCGCCAGTCGACGACGAGGGGTGGCATGGCGGGAGCCTCACTGATCCGCAACCGCCCGACGTGATAGCTCTGCCCGGCGTGATCGGCGTCCGTGCGGGCGTCGAAGTCCAGCCGACCGAAGAACAGCGGCCCCTCGGGCAGCTCCCGCATCTCCTTGGCACGGCTGCGCAGCCGGTACCCGAGCACCTCGGCGTCCGCCCCCGACGCGGAGACGTCCTCCCCGACCACGACCTGTTCCCCCGCGCCTTCGACCATGGCGGCGAGGGCGGCGCGGCAGGTGTCGTGATACGCGCGCTCGTCGGCGAGCATGCGCCGGAGTGTGGGGTCGACGGCAGGTTCGAGAGAGGTCATTCCACCGAGCCTACCGAAATTACGTGACTGAGTTACATTATTTACCGAGCCTCACGCATCGCGAGCCCGCCTGAACCATCCGAGCGACAGCCGAGCGACACCCGAGCCAGCGGACCGATCCGAGCGACAGCCGAGCGAAGCGGACCGATCCGAGCGACCTCCTCAGGCCCCCACACCTCCGAGCGGAAGCACCCCCTCCAGCCGTCCGAAGACCCGCTCGGCGGCGGCGACGGCGTCCCGCTCGACCTTCTCCACCGGCTCCCCGCGCTCGACCCGCCGCCGGTTCTCCTCCGCGAGCACCCGCCGTACGGCCACGATCTGCCCGGCGGCGACCCGCGCGTCGAGCCCGCCCCCGAGCACCTCGGCGAGCGCGGCCTCGGCCCGCTCCAGATGGCCGTACGCCCGCGCGACCAGCGACGGCGTCCCGTAGAGCAGCCGGTGGAACGCGAGCACCTGCGGATGGTCGTTCAGCCCGGTCACCGGGTCCCGCCGCGCCAGCCCCGCCAGGAAGTGCGCCCGCACGGCCCCCACGACCGACTCCCCCTCGGCCCGCCCGGCCACCACCCGCGCCGTCTCGTCCTCGTGATCGGCGATCCGGTGGAGCACGAGGTCCTCCTTGGCCGGGAAGTACCGGAAGAGGGTCGGCTTCGAGATCTCCGCCGCCGCGGCCACCTCGGCCACGGACACGGCGTCGAACCCCTTCTCCAGGAACAGCCCGATCGCGATCCCGGACACCCGCTCGTACATCCGCTGCTTCTTGCGCTCGCGCAGGCCGGTCTCACTCATACGGACGAGCCTACGCAGCGCCGGCGCCCGCCCGGAGCCACCGGGTGAGCGCCGCCTCGATCGCCCCCACGTCGGGCACCTCCTCGACGCCCAGGGGGTACGCGCCCCTGCTCAGCACCTCCCGGAGCGACCGACTCGCACGGCGCAGCAGGTCCCCGTCCACCTGGGGCTCAAGACACAGGGACTGCGAGGTGCGCATCACGTCGGTGAACACCGACTGCGCCCGCTTGTAGTCGAGGAGCTTCGGGAGATCCTCCCGCCAGCCGTGGGAACTCCCCGGGCGGACGCCCTCCACGAGTGCGCACCACCGCCGCGTCATCCGCCGCTCCTGCTCCGGCGGGTAGCGCATCAGATACAGATGGGTGGCCAGGTCGTAGAGCGGGTCGCCGAACATCGCGAGTTCCCAGTCGATGGCCCAGAGCCGGCGATCAGGGTCGACGATGAGGTTCTCGCGGTGCAGATCCGCGTGCAGGAGACAGAACGGTCGCTCCCGCAGGCCGGCCACGTGCTTTCTGAGCTGCTTGAAGGAGTCGTGATCCAGGTTCAGTCCGGCGAACAGTTCCCCGTACTCCGCAAGGTTGGCTCCGTAGACGCGCTCCTCGGTGAAGCAGATCAGGCGGTCGAGGAATCCGGCGCTGTCACCCTCCGGTGCCCGGTCGCGCGACTCGCACCTCCGCTTCACCAGCAGGGACCGGGGCCGTACGGCGACCAGTTGGCGGAACAGGGTGAGGATCTGCTCGAACACCTCGTCGGGGACCGCCGTGCCGGAGGCGTGGAGCGCTCCGAGGGTCTCTCCTTCGATGAACCGCTGGAGGACGGTGCCCTCGACCTCGATGAGGTCCGGGATGTTGTCGATACGCCCCTGCAGCTCGGTGAGCACACGCTCCTCCGAGTCGAAGCAACGCCGGTCGAACCAGAGCAGACCGGCGCGGGGCTCACGGCACTTCCAGCGGGCGCCCCCCTCGGCGACCCTGGCCTCGGGCGGCAGCCGGAAGACATACGTCTCGTGGTGGTAGCCGCTGAGCGGTCCCTCCACCTCATCCGGGGCGGCGCTCATCTCACCGGCGCGGCGCCACCCCGTGGAATCCGATTCAGCTGGCATTGCCCGTTCTCTCGCCGTGGTCGCACCAGTGGTGAAATCAAGGAAGTGGAGGCACGTTACTCCTCCGTGGGCGAGCATCGTGGCAGAAGCGAAGCATTCACCGGCGGCGGTCCACGGGTTGAACACTCACGCGTCGGTACCCGTACTGACACTCGTCGCACGTCTGTCCGAAGACGCCGTATCCGCAGGACACACGGGTCGCCGGGTCACTGCCCGGCGAGCGGCGCCCGCAGAACGTCCAGGACGAGCTTGAGCGAGTTCACGGTGTGCGGGAGAGGTACACCCGCGTCCAGGAGCGCTTTGAGCTTGCGCTCGTTGTGCGCGTAGCCCAGAAAGGGAACCCCCGCGTCGCGGGCCGCCTCGAAGTCCGTCGGCGCGTCGCCGACCATCAGGGCGCGCGCGGGATCCGCTCCCATCGCGTTGAGGGCCTGGCGCAGGATGTGGGGATGCGGCTTCATCAGGTCGAGGTCGCGGGTGCGGCCGTACATGTAGGGGAAGCACTCGGCGAGGCCGCGGGTGTCGATGTAACGGGCCGCGGCGAGCGCCGAGTTGTTGGTCGTGATGGCGAACCTGGCCCGACGGGACCAGGTCCGGATGAGCGGGTCGGCCCAACTGGTGGGGTACGCCTTCGGCGCGGCGGTCAGCTCCTGCTGGGTGAGCCACTCCTCCAGGTCGACGATGAGGTCGCTGCTGGGGTGACGCCGGCCGAGGCCCAGGAGGACGACCTGCGGGTCCTCCGTGTCGCGCTCCCACTCGGTCAGCAGCCCGCCCAGCCCGCGCCGGTCGATCAACTCCACCAGATCGCGAGCCACTTGGTGCGCGGGATGCCCGGAAAACAGTCGACAGATCGGCCCGTCCAGGTCCCAGAGCACGTAGCGGACGGGGGTGATCAGTTCTCTGAGGGACTCTGTCTGTGCTGTCACCGGTTCAGTCTGCGCCGTATCAGGAGTCACTAGGAGAGTGTCAGGTCCGTCGTGATGGTTTCCCAGAGGGCGTTGAACCATTGCTGGGACTGATCGACGAAGGCCGCGTCGCGGGGTCCCGTCTCCTTCTCGAAGGAGAACAGGAGCGACTGGGTGCCGAAGGCGTCGTACATCTGCAGGGGGCCGTCCTCCATCTGCTCCTCGCGCTGCATGAGCATGTAGTAGGCGATCAGGGCCTCCTGGCCGTTGAGGAGGTACAGCTTGACGGGCGGGGTGAAGGGGAGGGCGCGGAAGGTGACGCGGACGTCGAGCTGGTGGGACGTGCGCAGGGCCAGGAGGTTGTGGCGCAGGACCCGGATCTGGGCGTT
The DNA here is from genome assembly GCF_000383595.1 of Streptomyces bottropensis ATCC 25435. Classification (NCBI taxonomy): domain Bacteria; kingdom Bacillati; phylum Actinomycetota; class Actinomycetes; order Kitasatosporales; family Streptomycetaceae; genus Streptomyces; species Streptomyces bottropensis. The sequence goes on from NZ_KB911581.1 coordinate 8,570,657, forward strand.
GCGCTGGTCGAGCCAGCGCTTGTGGACCGGGTCCTCGTCGTCCGTGCCCCGCCCCTCCACCGGGACCGGGAACGCCAGGTTGATCTTCCGGGAGGGCAGGAGGATGCGTACGTCGATGGACTCGGGACGGATCGTGCCCTCGTGGATGCGGCGCACCGGTTCGCCGAGGGCCATCATCAGGGTCTCGGCGGTGAGACAGGCCGCGTCGACGCGGACGTGCGGTGCGGAGAAGGCCGCGGCGAGGCGGGGGCCGAGGCCCACCATCGTGGACTGCGGTGCGTCCCTCGCGGGGTTGAGTGCCTCGGCGACCCTGGGCGGACTCCCCTTGCTCACGTTGCTCAGCAGCCCGTCCTCCTGCAAGGCACGCAGCGCCTGACGGACCGGGCCGCGCTCCACGCCGAACTCCTCCGCCAGTTCGGCCTGGGTGGGCAGGCGCTCGCCGGGCCTGAGCTCGCCGCCGCGGATACGGTCCCGCAGGGTGTCGGCGATCTCCTGGGACGAGAGCTTTCTGCTGCCGTTCACTGCAACGTTCTCCTGAGTCACGACCAAACGGTACAACTCTCACCCATCTTTGGGGAGTTCAGCGCAAGGTGGTTATAAACCTAGACCAAATGGGAACCATTTAAACGAAGTTGGTTGCCAACTTTCGCGAGTTGGCAGAGGTACCGACTCTCACCGGCCCCTTGGTCACCCAGCCCCTCGGAGGAGGTACCACCATGCCCGCTGCCCTCGCCCTCGCCTCCGCCCTCGTCGTCGTCGCCCTCCAGCGCTTCGTCGAGTGGCGCTACGGCACCATGGGAGTCATCGGCCTGCTGTTCCTCACGATCGGGCTGAAGGCCAACAACCACACGTGCAGCTCGATCGGCGCGGTCATCCTCGCGCTGATGTTCGCCGGACCCGCGATGTGAGGCGAGAACGCCCGCTGACCGTGAGCGGGTGGCACGCCCGCCACCCGTACCCGTGAGCGGGTGGCACGACCCTCAGGTCGTCAGCAGCAGGTCCGAACTGATGGTCTCCCACAGCGCGTTGAACCACAGGCCGGACTGCTCGACGAAGGCCGTGTCCCGCGGGGCCGCGGCCGCATTCCGTTCGAACGCGAACAGCGTGGACTGGGTCCCCTCGGCGTCGTACATCTCCAGCTGCTCACTGTCCACCTCGGCCTCCTTCCGCTGGACCGTGTAGTACGCGAACAGCGCCTCGCGGCCGTTGAGCAGATACAGCTTCACGGGCGGCGTGAAGGGCAGCGCGCGGAAGGAGACACGGACGTCGATGCCGTGCGTGGACCGCAGGGCCAGCAGGTTGTGCCTGAGGACCTGCCCCTGCGCGTTGCGCTGGGCGAGCCAGCGGCGCTGCAGCCGGCCGTCGACCGAGGCGTCGACCGGGGTCGGGAAGGCCAGCGGGATGTCCCGGCTGGGCAGCATCACCCGGACATCGACCCTGGCCGGATCTATGCGCCCCGCGTGAATCTCGCGCAACGACTCACCCACGGCGAGCGTGAGGGACACGGACGTCAGACACAGGGCGTCGATCCGCACATGCGGGGCCGCGAAGGCGGCGGACACGCGCGGGCCGAGCTCCACCATCGTGGGCCGCGGGGCCGCTCCCGGCCCGCCGACGGCCCCCGTTCCCAGGCCCGCGGCGACGGTCGCCGGACTGCCCTTGGAGACGTTGGTGAGCAGGTGCTCCGACTGCAGGACACGCAGGGCCTGCCGTACGGCCCCGCGCTCCACGCCGAACTCGTCGGCCAGCTTCGCCTGGGTGGGCATGCGCTGTCCCGGTCGCAGCTCGCCGGACCTGATCCGGCCGCGCAACACGTCGGCCACCTCGTGGTGTGACCTCTGGGGCCGCTGTGACGACTTCCGCCCATCGACGGCCGTGCGTTCCCGCTCCACGAACAAACACTACAACTTCTCGCCATCTTTAGGCAGTTCGTGGGAAGGTGGTTATGAGACGACTCCAAGAGGACATAAGTATGGTGAAGTTGGTTGCCAACTTCCACAACATGGTCGAACCTTGGGACTGTTGGTGACACCGAGACCGACCGATCGACCTCTCCTCCGGAGGGGAGCCGGGAGTCCGACCGGTCCGCACAGCCACAACTGAATGGATCAGCCACAACTGAATGCGCAGCCACAACTGAACAGCTACGGATTCCGCACACACGCACACACACCACGAAAGGTTCAGAAGATGTCCGGGCACCACGGTCGCCTGGACGTCCGCAGCAGGGCGTCGGCTACGGAGGCGGCGCCCTTCCGCTGTTCCCGGACCCTGCCGAGCGCGCCGAGCCGTACCGCCGACTCGTCGCCCAGCCACAGCGCCGCCAGGTCCGAGGCCTCCAGCACGAGGTCCCCGTCCTCGCTCGTCGGCACACAGCTCACGCCGTCCGGGCCCGCGTCCAGGCGGTAGCGCCCGTCCGCGAAGCCGCCCGCGTCGACGACCTCCAGCACCAGCGTCCCGGTCCCGGCGTACGTACGCGCCTCCAGCGCCCGTACGACGTCCAGGATCCGCACCCACAGCCAGTCCGCCTGCGTGGTGACGCTCACGGCGCGCGGGTCGGGGAAGAAGTGCGGCAGGAGGTCGTCGGGGGCCCGCCAGCCGGACTTGACCTTGGTGATCCAGTCGATCGAGCAGAGGTAGTGCCACAGGGCGCGCTCGGCGGCCGGGGTCGTCGCGATCAGCCAGTTGACGTCGGCCGTGTTCTGCGGCTGCTTCATCTGCCAGCTGTCGTCCGTCTCGTACGAGACGAGCCCCTCGACCTCACCTGCCGCCGAGCGGTACACCGCGTAGAACGGGTCGGTCCAGGAGGAACTGGTGCGCAGGTCCCCCGTGTTGACCCGCCACCAACGCTCGTCGCGGCTCACCGCGCCCGGCTGGGAGTGGCGGAGGCGGTCGTGGAGGGCGGGGCCGAGGGCGCGTACGGCCGCGCCGTCGACGAGGTCGACCCGGCCGCCGTCCGCCGGGCCGGACCAGCGGGGGTCCAGGCCGGTGCGGGGGACGTCGACGGTCCACTCTGTGGTCCAGGTGGCGGGGCCGAAGCCGTAGCGGCCGTAGATCGGGTACTCGGCGGCGATCAGGGTGGCGACGACGTCGCCGCGTTCCTTCGCGGCGGTGAGGTCGTGGGCCATCATCCGGGTGAGGAGGCCCCGGCGGCGGTGGGTGGGGCTGACCGTGACGTTCGAGATGGCGTCGGCGGGGACGGTCCGGCCGCCGACGACCGTCAGTTCCTGGGGGAACGAGCGGAAGGTCGCGACCACCTGGGTGGTGTCGGTGGGGGTGAGGGGGGTGTGCGCACGGGACGCGTCCAGCGCGGCGAGGGTGCGGGACGGCTCGATGTGGGACGAGCGGTCCTTGAGCTCCTGGGGGGAGAGGGATTCCGGGGGACGGAGGAATCCGGTGTTCAGGGCGTTCAGCCAGGCCGGGATCTCGTCCTCGGTGACGGGGCGTACGGCTATGTCGTGGGAGGAGCTCATGGGGCCACGCTAGGGGGCGGCCCGCGGTGTGTCTCGGGGATTTTCCCGCCCCGCCGGTGCGGGGAGACGGGGCTTCTCACGCAGTTCCCCCGCGCCCCTGGAAGGGCGCGGGGTCCGGCGGTCAGATGAGCAGGTCGTCCACCTGGGCCTCGCCCTCCCGGTAGCGGCGGGCGATCTCGGCGCTGCAGTCGTCCGCGGTGCGCTGGAGGCGCTGGCGGCGGCCGGAGATCTGCTGCTCGTGGTGGACGAGACGGGCGAGGCCGACGGTGAGTTCGTCGTCGGTGCGGGCCCGGAGGTCGGAGAGTTCGACCTCGTCCAGCATCTCGGCGGCGAGCCGGCGGTGCTCCTCGCCGTACGGCGTGCCCACGGTGACGTGCCGGGCCGAGGAACGGTGCCGGGCCGGGGCGTCCGTGAGGATCGCCGAGAGGCGGTCCACGAGCGCCGCCGGGTCCGCCGCGCCGCCCCGGCGGGCCAGTTCGGCGCGCAGGATGTCGATACGGCCCTGGAGCAGCCGCCGCAGATAGCTGAGGTCGGCCTCGTCCCGCTGGGCGTCCCGGCGCAGGGTGCGCAGTTCGGGCAGCCGCAGCCGGGACAGTTCGTGCCCGGCCTGGTCCGGCGGCGGCAGCGGTGCGCTGTCCGTGCGCTGGACCGGTGGCCGGCGGATACCGGGGCCGGGCCCCGGGGTCGTACGGGTGGACGTCGCAGTCCCCGGGGGCTGCCCAAAACTCGATGTGCTCATGCGCCTCAACCGTCCCCTCGACCGGTGTGTGTGAGCATCGTGCCACTCTCTGTGGTCACTAGGTGACCGAGTCCCCGCGATCCACCCCAGATGGTCGGTAATGGATCAATGAGAAAGACCGGGCAAAGCGCTCCGCAAACCCCGGTGATCACGAACCCCCCGTAAGAGGGACCCCCTCGCACACGGTTGATGGACGCCGACGGCATGATGGTCGGCATGCGTGCGGTGGTGCAGAGGGTCGACGGCGCGAGTGTGGTCGTCGACGGTGAGACGGTCGGCGAGATCCAGGGCGAGGGATTGTGCGTCCTCGTCGGGGTGACGCACGACGACACCAAGGAGAAGGCGGCGCAGCTGGCCCGCAAGCTGTGGTCCGTGCGGATGCTGCACGACGAGAGGTCGTGCAGCGATGTGGACGCGCCGTTGCTGGTGATCAGCCAGTTCACGCTGTACGGCGACGCGCGCAAGGGCCGCCGGCCCACCTGGAACGCGGCGGCGCCCGGCGACATCGCCGAGCCGCTGGTGGAGGAGGTCGTCGCACAGTTGCGGGCCCTGGGGGCGACCGTGGCCACGGGGCGGTTCGGGGCGAGCATGCGGGTCGGGCTGACGAACGACGGGCCCTTCACGGTGCTGCTGGAGATGTAGGACGCGGGGCCGCCACGGGACGGGCGGGGCAGGGGGCGCAACCCGGCGCGCGAAGGCCGCCGGATCCACCCGGCCGCCCCCGCGTCACCACGGAGCATTTCGGAGCACCACGGCCCAGAACCCCACCCGTACGGCCCATACGGCCCCTGCGGCCGATACGGCTCCTACGGCTCCTACGGCTCCTACGGCTCGACCACCGTCTCCTGTGCCGCCGCCGTCGTGTCCGCCATCAGCCGCGCGTCGACCGGCACGTTGCGCTTGATCAGCGCGAGGGCCACCGGGCCCAGCTCGTGGTGGCGTACGGACGTCGTGATGAAGCCGAGCTTGCGGCCGTCGGGACCGTCGTCGGCGAGGCGCAGTTCCGCGCCGCGCGGCGGGAGGTGGACCTCGCTGCCGTCGAGGTGGAGGAAGACCAGACGACGCGGGGGCTTGCCCAGGTTCTGGACGCGGGCGACGGTCTCCTGACCCCGGTAGCAGCCCTTCTGTAGATGCACCGCCGTGCCGATCCAGCCCAGCTCGTGCGGGATGGTGCGGTGGTCGGTCTCGAAGCCGAGGCGGGGGCGGTGGTGCTCGACCCGCAGCGCCTCGTACGCGAGGAGACCCACCGCGGGGCCCGCCGTGTCCGCGTACGACTCCAGGTCGGCGCGCGGCAGGAACAGATCGCGGCCGTACGGGGTCTCGCGGACGACCGTGCCCTGCGGGATCTCGGTGATGGAACCGGCCGGGAGGTGGACGACCGCGAAGTCGTCCGTCCGGTCGGCCACGTCGACCCGGTTGAAGAACTTCATCGACTCCAGGTAGGCGAGCAGCGCCTGCCGGGTGCCGGGTTCGACATGGATCCAGACGGTGGTGCCGTCGTCGACCAGGTAGAGCGCGTGCTCGATGTGGCCGTTGGCGGAGAGGATCAGCGCCTCGGTGGCCTCACCCGTGGGCAGTTCGCTGACGTGCTGGGTGAGGAGCAGGTGCAGCCAGCTGAGCCGGTCCTCGCCGGTGACGGTCAGGACACCCCGGTGGGAGAGGTCGACGAATCCGGTGCCGTCGGCGAGTGCGCGCTGTTCGCGGAACAGGTCGCCGTAGTGCGCGGCGACACCTTCGTCCACCCCCTCGGCGGAGACGGCGCCGGGCAGGGACAGCAGAGGGCTTTTCATACGCCAAGCCTACGACTCGGTAGTTGAACCCTTGGACGTCGATCCCTGGGAAACCGGTGCCCCGGGGGTCGAACCCTCGGAGGGCGAACCCTTGGCGCGCGCGGCCTTGCGCGAGCAGTCCTGGCAGCGGCCGAAGATCGCGAAGTGCTTCATGTCGGTGTCGAAGCCGAACGTCTCGCGCAGCTTGGCCGTGAAGTCGGCCGCCACCGACACGTCCGCCTCGATCACGTCCGTGCAGTCCCGGCAGACGAGGTGGAGGTGATGGTGCCGGTCCGCCAGGTGGTACGTCGGCGCGCCGTGCCCCAGATGGGCATGGCTGACCAGCCCCAGCTCCTCCAGCAGCTCCAGGGTCCGGTAGACCGTCGAGATGTTGACCCCCGACGCCGTCCTGCGGACCTCCACGAGGATGTCGTCGGGGGTCGCGTGCTCCAGGGTGTCCACGGCTTCGAGCACGAGCTGCCGCTGCGGCGTCAGCCGGTAGCCGCGCTGCCTGAGGTCACTCTTCCAGTCGGTGCTCACCACACCTCAGAGTCTAGGACTACTTGAAGAACGCGATGCCGTCGTCCGGCATGTCGTCCGGCAGGGCCTTCGCCCAGCGTTCGACGTCCTCGGGGGTGACGACCTTCTTCAGGTGCGCGGACATGTAGGGCCGCAGCTCGACGTCGGGCGTCGCCTTCTCGCCGACCCACATCAGGTCGCTGTGCACATAGCCGTACAGCCGCTTGCCGCCGCTGTAGGGCCCCGAGGCCGCCGTACGCGCGACCGCGTCCGTGACCACGTCGATCTGCGGCTTCTGCTTGGCCAGCTCGCCGTACCAGACCTCGACGACGCCGTCGTCACGGGTCATGACGATCTCGACCTTGCGGTCGGCGTCGATGCGCCAGAAGCCGGACTCGGTCTCCAGCGGACGGACCTTGTTGCCGTCCTTGTCCAGCACCCAGGTGTGGGAGTGGTACTCCAGGAAGTCCCGGCCGTCGTGGGAGAAGGTGACCTCCTGGCCGAAGTTGCACTTCTCGGCACCGGGGAAGTCGTGGACGCCCGCGCCCGCCCAGTCGCCGAGCAGAAAGGCGAGGGGGACGAGGTCCTTGTGCAGGTCGGACGGGATCTCGATCATGAGTGGCGTTCCTGGATGTCCTCGACGTGGGTCAGCGCTGGCCCTGGTACAGCTTCTTCACGGTCAGACCGGCGAAGGCGAGAACGCCGACGGCGACCAGGACCAGCAGGATTTCGAAGAAGAGTTCCACGGGGTGCTCCTCGGATGAGCCGGGGGTTCGGTACTGCACAAGGCCGGGGCCCAGCTTACGCGGCCGGGGCCGGGGGTTCGCCGCGAGGTGGGCCTTCGCCGCCCGGCCGCGACGACGATCGCGTTCACCGTGGCCATGTCGGTGATCGCGGCGCGGACTACCATGCGGCCATGGCGAAGAAGCTCGTGATCAAGGTGACGGCCGGGGCGGACGCCCCCGAGCGCTGCTCCCAGGCCTTCACGGTGGCCGCCGTGGCCGTGGCCAGCGGGGTGGAGGTGTCCCTGTGGCTGACCGGCGAGTCCGCGTGGTTCGCGCTGCCGGGCCGGGCCGCGGAGTTCGAACTGCCACACGCCGCCCCGCTCCCCGACCTCGTCGACTCGATCCTCGCGGGCGGCCGGCTCACCCTGTGCACGCAGTGCGCCGCCCGCCGGGACATCACCGAGAAGGACGTCATCGAGGGCGTGCGGATCGCGGGCGCGCAGGTGTTCGTACAGGAGTCACTGGCGGACGACACCCAGGCGCTCGTCTACTGAGCGGCCGGGCCGGGCCTAGGGCCTCGGCCGTCTCCTGCCGTCCAGCTCGTCCCACCACTCGTCGGACTTCGGGTCGCCGGAGGGGTCGTCCCACCAGCGGTCGTCGGGGCCGCGCCGGTTGGCGACGACGGCGGCGAGCGGCGGGATGACCATGGCGACCACGCACATGCCGACCGCGACCGGGACCGACCAGAGGCGTACGACGCCCCACGCCAGGACGAAGAGGGCGAGGCACGTGCCCATCATGGCGAAGTAGGCGTGGCGCCGGCGGGCGTACATGTCTTAAGCGTAGGCCCGCGCACGGCGGAGGGCCGTACCCCGGTTCGGACACCCGGGGTACGGCCCTCCGCCGTCAGGAACCACCGTCTCAGACGGCGATCGCGACCTCCGCCAGGCCGCCCTGCTCGGCGACGACGGTGCGGTCGGCGGTGCCGCCGGGGACGAGCGCGCGGACGGTCCAGGTGCCCTCGGCCGCGTAGAAGCGGAACTGGCCCGTCGCGGAGGTCGGGACCTCCGCCGTGAACTCGCCGGTCGAGTCCAGCAGACGGACGTAGCCGACCACCGGCTCGCCGTCGCGGGTCACCTGGCCCTGGATCGTGGTCTCACCGGGCTTGATCGTCGAGGCGTCCGGGCCGCCGGCCTTCGCTCCACACATGTCTTTCTCCAAGAGAGGTCTGACCGGAAGGGAAGGCCGGTCGGGATGAACGGGACGTGCGCTTGCTACGGGTGCCGCTGGGTGCTGCCGGTCCTACTTGTTGGCGCCGAGCTCGATCGGGACGCCGACGAGGCTGCCGTACTCGGTCCAGGAGCCGTCGTAGTTCTTGACGTTCTCCACGCCGAGCAGCTCGTGCAGGACGAACCAGGTCAGCGCGGAGCGCTCACCGATGCGGCAGTAGGCGATGGTGTCCTTCGCCAGGTCCACCTGCTCGTCGGCGTACAGCTCCTTGAGCTGGTCGTCCGACTTGAAGGTGCCGTCGTCGTTGGCGTTCTTCGACCACGGGATGTTGCGGGCGCTCGGCACGTGGCCCGGACGCTGCGACTGCTCCTGCGGCAGGTGGGCCGGGGCGAGCAGCTTGCCGGAGAACTCGTCGGGCGAGCGCACGTCGACCAGGTTCTGCGAGCCGATCGCGGCGACGACGTCGTCACGGAAGGCGCGGATCGCGGTGTTCTGCGGCTTGGCCTTGTACGCGGTGGCGGGGCGCGCCGGCACCTCGTCGGTCAGCTCGCGGGCGTCCAGCTCCCACTTCTTGCGGCCACCGTCGAGAAGCTTGACGTTCTCGTGGCCGTACAGCTTGAAGTACCAGTAGGCGTACGAGGCGAACCAGTTGTTGTTGCCGCCGTAGAGGACGACGAGGGTGTCGTTGCCGATGCCCTTCTCCGACAGGAGCTTCTCGAAGCCCTCCTGGTCGACGAAGTCACGGCGTACCGGGTCCTGGAGGTCCTTCGTCCAGTCGATCCGGACGGCGTTCTTGATGTGGTTCTTCTCGTACGCCGTCGTGTCCTCGTCGACCTCGACGATGGCGATGTTCGGGTCGTCGAGGTTGGCCTCGACCCAGTCGGCGTCTACCAGGACGTCGCTGCGGCTCATGCTCTTTCTCCTCCGGGGCAGTTACGGCGGGGTGCGGGTGCCTCCGGCGGTTCGGCCGGGGCGCGCAGGATGGGCCCTGGCTCGAACAGGGCAGGCATCGGGGGACGCGGCGGCAGGACTCCGCCGCTCGCTCAGAAAGTGCGACAGAGCATGGCGGCGACGCGGCACAGGTCTACTGCCCGCCGCTTCGTGAGATCCGCCTGTCGCTTCATGAGTGTCGATCGTAGGGACGGACAGGCGGACGTGTCACCGGCATGTCGGATATTGAGACGCGATCGTCCGCAATGTGGGATGAGAAGGGTGCGCACGCCGGTGCGGCACCGATTCCGGAGGGGTGTATCGATCGTCACAGCTGCCCTGCGGACATGACCGTCTCGCCCTTCGGACACTCCAGGTCCGCGGCGGGTATCGCCCCGGATCCCCGTCCCCGTCCTACCCGGCCAGCCTGACGTTCGAACCCCGGACGGTGATGTCCACACCGTCCGACGCGGCCTCGACCTTGTCGAGCTTGATGCCGCCGGGGAGGCCGTCGATCTTCTGCTCGAAGTCGGTGATCGACCGGACCTGGCCCTCCGCGGCCTCGACGACCAGGTTCGGCAGGTTGTCGGCGTGCACCTTCACGGTGTCGCCGTCGACGGTGACCGTGCTGAGCACCGGGTACGTCGTCGACTTGCCCAGGAAGGTGACCTTGATGTCGACCTTGACCTTGCCGCTGCCGCCGTCGGAGAGACCGACGACCTGGGCGGTCGCGCCGGGGAGGATCTGTGTCGGCGCGGACTTGGCGGCCTTGAGGAGTTCGTCGTACGTGATGGTCGCCGTGCCGGTGGCGGTGGCCGCGGTGGCGGAGCTGTAGTCGCTGGAGAAGGCGACGCCGTGCATGTTCGCCTTCAGGTCGGCGATACGGATGCTCTCGTCGGCCTTGCCCGTGGTCGCCTCGTAGTCCTCGATGCCGACCTCGACCTCGTCGAGTTCGCCGCTCGCGACCTGGGTGAGGAACGGGAAGCCCTTGATGGAGACGTCGGGGGTCTTGGCGAGGCCCTCGCTGGTCTTCAGCTGCTCGGCCGCCTCGTCCTCGGCGAAGCCGACGGCGACGCGGTCGGCGATCACGAAGAGGCCGCCCAGGATCACGGCGACGATGACAAGTATTCGCAGTGCGCGCATGGCTCGGTGTTCCCCACGTAGTCCACTCGGCGTTCGGCCCGGCGATCGGTCGGTCCGGCTTCAACGACCTGAGTGGCCGTTCTACGCGAGGGTAATCGGGCGGGTGTGAGGGCGGGGTGGGCCGGGCCGCGTTGTTGATCAGCTGTGACAGGGGGCGCGGGTGGGTGCGAGATGGAGTGCGGGGTGGGGTTCGTCGTCGGGTGCGGCCCCGGTGGGGGCCGATCGCGCAGTTCCCCGCGCCCCTGAAAACAGGGGCTGCGCCCCTTGCTTTCCGGGCGGGGGACTGGGGGAGCCAGGCTTTTCAGGGCCGGGGCCTGGGGTTCTACGGGTGCGGGGGCTGGGATCTTGCGGGCGCGGGGCCCGGTGTTTTCAGGGGCGCGGGGAACTGCGCGGCCTGCCCCCGCCGGCCCGCAGCCGAGACGCGGGGTCAGCCCAGTGCGCGGCCGAGGAGGTACACCGCCGGGGCCGCGGCCGTCAGCGGCAGGGCCACCCCCGCGGTGAAGTGGACGAAACGCGAGGGATAGTCGTACGCGGCCACCCGGTGCCCGATGAGCGCACACAGCCCCGCCCCGGCACCGAGCAACGCACCGGACGTACCGAGATCCGTCGCACCGCCGACGGCGATACCCGCGCCGGCCGCCGCCAGCAGGGACACGACCACCGAGACCGGCGTGGGCAGCGGAAGCGCGCGGGCCAGCACGGCCACCGCCACCGCGACCCCGCCCACGGTCACCGCGTCCGCCACGGCAGCCAGATAGCCGGTCGCGATGATCGACAGCGCGGCCGAGGCCACCATCGCCATCAGCCCGTACATCCGCTCGTCCGGATCCGCGTGGCTGCGCAGCCCGAGCACGATGCTGAGCAGCACCCAGACACCGAGCGTCCCGAGGATCGCCGCGGGCGCGTGCTCCCGCCCGGCCACGAACAGCGCCGCGTCCGCCGCGAGGGCGCCCGCGAACGCCAGCACGATGCCCTGCCGCGCCGGCCACATGCCGTTCAGCCGGAACCAGCCCGCCGCGGTCACGGCCTGGAGGATCACCAGCGGCACGGCGAGGGCGTACTCGCCGATCGCCGCCGCACCGGCCAGCAGCAGGCCCAGGACGGCCGTGATCAGCGCCGGCTGCATCCCGGGCTCGATGATCGGCGACCGCCCCTCGGCCCGCGCCCGCTGGGCGTCGGTGACCCGCGTGTTGCCCGTGAGGGTGGGCGGACCGTAACCCGGCTCGGGCGTCTGCTGCGCCGGGGTCTGCGCAGGCTGAGTCGTCTGCGGGGATGTCTGCGGGGATGTCTGCGGAGCGTGCTGCCCGTGCGGGTCATAGGGACCTTGCTGCCCCTGCTGCCCGTACTGCCCGCTCGGGCCGTCCGTCTGCGGCAGGTACGCCGTCTCCGTGAGGTGGGCGGGGGCGGCCGGCGGGGTCTGGGGCTGGATCTGGGTCTCCCAGGTCTGGCCCTCCCACTGCTGGGTGTACTGCTGGGCGTGGGCGGCCTGGCTCTCGTCGTAGCCCTGCCACTCGGGCTGCGGCGCCTGGGCCCCGTACTGCTGCGGCGGCTGCTGGTACTCGTCGTAGCCCTGGTGGCCCTCGTACCCGTACGGCTGGTTGCTCATGATGTGGGGGTCACCCTCCTGCGAACGGCGGAAGCACCTCGACCGTGCCGCCCTCGGCCAGACGTACCGTCTCATGGGCGCGGGTGCCCACGGGGTCGCCGTCGACGAGGAACGAGCAACGCCGCAGGACGCGGGTGAGTTCGCCGGGGTGTCGGTCGCGGACCGCGTTCAGGGCGTCCGCGAGGGTGGCCGCGTCGTAGGGCTCCTCGGCGAGGCCGGCTGCGGACTTGGCCGCGGCCCAGTAGCGGACGGTGCCCTTTGGCATCTGCGTTCCTCTGTATTAGTCGTGACGGGCATCAGGCTACGGGGCGGTCGGCGCGGTGGGGAAACCGCGGGTGAGCGGGCGCTCGGCGGCACGGCCTCCCCTGCCCCTCGGGCGCGCTACCGGGGGCATGCGTGCACCACCCACTCCCCGATCCGCCCCAGCAATTCCCCGCTCGCCGCGTTCTCCGCGTGTCCCATCCCCCGTTCCAGCCACAACTCGCCGTTCTCGCCCGCCGCTGCCGCCAGCATTTCGGGGTGATCGGTCGGAAAGTAGCCGTCGCTGTCGCCGTGGACTATCAGGAGCGGGGCCGGGGCGATGAGCGGGACGGATTGGACCGGGGAGAGGGGGACGGGGTTCCAGTCGCGGTGATGGATACGGGTCCGGAAGCCGTAGCGGCCGACCAGGCGGCCCTCGGGGCGGGTGATCAGCCAATGGACGCGGCGCATGGGAGCCGTGCCCCGGTAGTACCAGCGGGCGGGGGCACTGACGGACACCACCGCGTCGGGGCCGCCGAGGCGATCGGGGCGGTCGGGGCCGCCGGAGCGGCCGGGGCGCTCGGAGCCGTCGGGCAGGGCGGCGTGGCGCAGGACGACCGAGCCGCCCATGGAGAAACCGACCGTGGCGACGCGCTCGTGCCCGAGGTCGCGGGCCCAGCGGACCGCCGCCGCGAGGTCGAGCACCTCGCGGTCGCCGACCGTGGAGTGGCCGCCGGACCGTCCGTGGCCGCGGAAGGAGAAGGTGACGACGGACCCGTACCGCGTGAGCGCCGCCACCACCCTCCGAACATGCGGACGGTCGGCGTCACCCGTGAAGCCGTGGGCGACGACGACGGCCAGATGGCCGGAGGATGGAGTTCCGGTGTCGTCCGAGGAGTCGTCCGAGCCTTTGTATACAACGGCTTTCGGATCGTATACGGCCTCGATATTCACCCCGTCGTCAGTGCGCAGAAACCTGCGCAAAGGGGTTCGGGGCGGCCGCGAAGTCCTTCGACCGGCCGTCTCAGAGTTCGGAATGCCGAAAGATCGCGTCACATCACCTGCCGGACCAGGACTCATGTGGGCTATTCTGCTGGACAGAGGACTCGGGCAATGTCGCCCCCGGGTCCTTTTGTGCTTTCGGAAGCGTTGTATACGAGCGGGAAACACCAGATGACCGCAGGTGTACGGGCCCCGGGATCGCAGAGCAGAACACTGAGCGACACCGCATTGCAAGATCGCGGTGACGCGCAGTGCCACACACGTCCTCGCAGGGACCGAGGAGGAACCAGACGTATGAGTTCTCTGCTGCTCCTGACCAACGCCCTCCAGCCTTCCACGGAGGTGCTTCCGGCCCTCGGGCTGCTGTTGCACAACGTGCGCGTCGCCCCGGCCGAAGGCCCCGCCCTCGTCGACACCCCCGGCGCCGACGTCATCCTGATCGACGGCCGCCGTGACCTCCCGCAGGTCCGCAGCCTGTGTCAGCTGCTCCGCTCCACCGGACCGGGCTGCCCCCTCATCCTCGTCGTGACCGAGGGCGGCCTCGCCGCCGTCACCGCCGACTGGGGCATCGACGACGTCCTGCTCGACACCGCCGGCCCCGCCGAGGTGGAGGCCCGCCTGCGGCTGGCCATGGGCCGGCAGCAGATCGTCAACGACGACTCCCCCATGGAGATCCGCAACGGCGATCTCTCCGTGGACGAGGCGACCTACAGCGCCAAGCTCAAGGGCCGCGTCCTCGACCTCACCTTCAAGGAGTTCGAGCTCCTGAAGTACCTCGCGCAGCACCCGGGCCGCGTCTTCACCCGCGCCCAGCTGCTCCAGGAGGTCTGGGGCTACGACTACTTCGGCGGTACGCGGACGGTCGACGTCCACGTACGGCGGCTGCGCGCCAAGCTCGGCCCCGAGCACGAGTCGCTGATCGGGACGGTCAGGAACGTCGGTTATCGATTCGTTACGCCCGAGAAGGTGGAGCGCGCCGCCGACGAGGCCAAGGGCAGGGCGGCCTCCCCAAAGGCGGCGGATGCGGACGAGACGGCGCCCCTGGACGCGGTCGAGATCGCGGCCGAGGCGTAATGGCGATCCCGCCGGGCGACGTACGCACTGGTAACCCCCGGGTCCGCCGGCGTACGCCCTGCCCAGCGGCGATCCATCCGCGTAGACTCCGCGCGTGGCCAAGGTGACTCGGGATGACGTGGCAAGACTGGCGGGTACGTCGACCGCCGTCGTGAGCTACGTCATCAACAACGGACCCCGGCCGGTCGCCCCGGCCACGCGCGAGCGTGTCCTCGCCGCTATCAAGGAACTGTCGTACCGGCCCGACCGGGTCGCGCAGGCGATGGCTTCGCGGCGCACCGAGCTGATAGGCCTGATCGTCCCGGACGCGCGCCAGCCGTTCTTCGGCGAGATGGCGCACGCGGTCGAACAGGCGGCGGCCGAGCGCGGCAAGATGGTCCTCGTCGGGAACTCCGACTACGTCGCCGAGCGCGAGGTCCACTATCTGCGGGCGTTCCTCGGGATGCGCGTCTCGGGGCTGATCCTCGTCAGCCACGCCCTCAACGACAACGCCGCCGCCGAGATAGAGGCGTGGGACGCCAGGGTCGTGCTGCTGCACGAGCGGCCCGAGGCGATCGACGACGTGGCCGTGGTGACCGACGACATCGGCGGCGCGAAGCTCGCCGTCGAGCACCTCCTCTCGCACGGCTACGAGTACGTGGCCTGTCTGGGCGGTATCGCCGAGACCCCGCTCGTCGGCGACCCCGTCTCCGACCACGTCGAGGGCTGGCGGCGTGCGATGGACGAGGCCGGGATCCCCACCGAGGGACGGCTCTTCCAAGCCCCTTACAACCGGTACGACGCCTACCAGGTCGCACTGAAGCTGCTGGCGGAGCCGGGGCGGCCGCCGGCCATCTTCTGCTCCACCGACGACCAGGCGATCGGTGTGCTGCGGGCCGCGCGCGAGCTGCGCATCGAGGTACCGAGCGAGCTGGCCGTCGCCGGTTTCGACGACGTCAAGGAGGCGGCGCTGACCGACCCGCCGCTGACGACGATAGCGACGGACCGTACGGGGATGGCGCGGGCGGCGGTGGACCTGGTGCTCGACGACGGAATCCGGGTCGCCGGATCCCGTCGCGAGCGGGTGAAGCTGTTTCCGTCGACGCTGGTGGCTCGGCGGTCGTGCGGGTGCGAGTAGTCCGGCCGCGGGTGGTCCGGGTGCGGATGCTCGACGTGCGTGTGGCGCCGTAGGGCTTGGCCTGGAAAAGCGCGTTGTCCTGGTTGTGGCCCGTGCCCAGTTCGGCCACCCGTTGTCTTCCATGCCTGCGGGACCCCGGCGCCTTTATATGGGGCGAACGAGGTTCTGGTGGGGTTCTCAGGGAGCACTCAGGAACGTCTCATGGTCGGGCGGCACGCTCTGAGTCATGACCGAGAGCTTCCGCCGCAGCGGCGAGTACGAGAACCCTTACCAGGGTCAGCAGCAGCACTCCGGGTACGCCACGGGCGAGACCCAGCAGCAGCCCGCGTACCTCCAGCAGCAGCCCGCCTCCGCGCCGGGGAACCCGGTGAACCCGGAGTGGCCGCCTCCGCCGGCGTACGACCCCGCGTCGGCTTCGGCACCGGCATCAGCACCGGCACCCGCGTACGGCGCTCCCACCGCGCTTCTCACCGAGCCGGTCTCCTCCGCCGGCGCCCCCGGGTCGGCGCCCGCGTCGGGAAGGCGAGCCCGGGGTCCGATCGTGCTGCTGGCGGCCGTGGCGTTCGTCGCGGCGGCGATCGGCGGCGGCACGGCGTACGGCATCCAGGAGCTGACCGGCACGGGCACCGTGGCCTCCAGCTCCACCAGCACGAACGTGGTGCCCACCAGCCAGAAGGGCACGGTCTCCGGGGTCGCCAAGGCGGTCAGCCCGAGCATCGTGGAGATCAACGCGGGCTCGAACGCGGGTGAGTCCACCGGTTCCGGTGTGATCATCACCAGTGACGGCGAGATCGTCACCAACAACCACGTCATCGCCGGCGCCTCCCAGATCAAGGTGTCGACGAGCGACGGCAAGACCTACACGGCCGAGGTCGTGGGCACCGACAGCAAGAAGGACCTCGCCCTCATCAAACTGCGCGACGCCTCCGGGCTGAAGACCGCCACGCTCGGCGACTCCGCCGGGGTCAAGGTCGGCGACCAGGTCGTGGCGATCGGCTCCCCCGAGGGCCTGACCGGCACGGTCACCAGCGGCATCGTCTCCGCCCTGAACCGCGACGTGACGGTGTCGACGGACGAGAGCCAGGGCCGGCAGCAACAGCAGGGCGGTGGCGGCGGGCAGTGGCCGTTCGAGTTCGGCGGGCAGCAGTTCAACGGCGACACGGGTTCGTCGACGACGACGTACAAGGCGCTCCAGACGGACGCGTCGCTGAACCCGGGCAACTCCGGTGGCGCCCTCATCGACATGAACGGCAACATCATCGGCATCAACTCCGCCATGTACTCCGCCGCGGACGCCTCCTCCTCCAGCGCCGGCAGCGTGGGCCTCGGCTTCGCGATCCCCGTCAACACGGTCAAGGCCGACCTGAGCACGTTGCGGGCGGGCGGCTCGGACTGAGGTCCGGCGCTCCCGATCAGTCCAGAGCGGTCCCGCCCGGCTCCGTGCGTCCCCTCCAAGACCCGTCCAGTCCCGTGCAGTCCCGTGCAGTCCCGTGCAGTCCAAGGAGCTCGACATGATCACGAAGATCTCGCACGACGTGGAGAGCGCCGGCGACCCGGCCGGGCTGGGCCTCGCCCTCGCGGTGGCCGCCGAGCTGCACGCGCCGGTGACGCGGGCCCCCGAGGTGGCGTCCGCCGCCCGAGGCACCGCCCGCCGCACCCCGGTCGCCCGACCGCACCGCCGTACCGTTCGCGGCTGATCCGCACGGGCTACTGCGCGACCAGGGGACGTGCGAGGCTGGGGCGGCACCGAGCCCACCGGCCACGACCCACCCGGCACCGCACGAGCACCCCTACGGCGCCCCGGCCCTGTCCACCACCGCACCCGAGGAACGACACCACCATGAGCCCCGCCGAAGGCGCCCCCGAACCCCAGCGCATCCTCATCGTCGACGACGAGCCGGCGGTGCGCGACGCTCTCAAGCGCAGCCTCGCCTTCGAGGGCTACGGCACCGAGGTCGCCGTCGACGGCGCGGACGCGCTGGAGAAGGCGACCGCGTACCGGCCGGACCTGGTGATCCTCGACATCCAGATGCCGCGGATGGACGGGCTGACCGCCGCACGCCGTATCCGCGGGGCCGGTGACACGACCCCGATCCTGATGCTCACGGCCCGCGACACGGTCGGTGACCGCGTCACCGGCCTCGACGCCGGCGCGGACGACTACCTGGTCAAGCCGTTCGAGCTGGACGAACTCTTCGCCCGGGTCCGGGCGCTGCTGCGCCGCAGCACGTACGCCGCCGCCCAGGCCGGCGCCGCCGAGGTGGACGAGGCGCTCACCTTCGCGGACCTGCGGATGGATCTGTCGACGCGCGAGGTCACGCGGGGCGTGCGGCCGGTGGAGCTGACCCGTACGGAGTTCACGCTGCTGGAGATGTTCATGGCGCACCCGCGCCAGGTCCTCACGCGGGAGCAGATCCTCAAGGCGGTCTGGGGCTTCGACTTCGAGCCGTCCTCCAACTCCCTGGACGTGTACGTCATGTACCTGCGACGCAAGACCGAGGCGGGTGGCGAGCCGAGGCTCGTCCACACCGTGCGGGGTGTCGGCTACGTCCTGCGGCAGGGCGGCGCGGAGTGAGGAAGCTCCTGAGCCGCTACCGGTCCCTGCCGATCCGGACCCGGCTGTCGATGCTGGTCGCGGCGGCGGTGGCGTTCGCGGTGGCGGCGGTGTCGGTGACGTGCTGGTTCATCGTGCAGGGGAAGCTGTACGAGCAGCTGAACGATGACCTCGACAAGTCGATGAACATGCCGTCGTTCGAAGAGCAGGCCAAATTCGCGATCCAGAACTGCACGCAGGCCCCGCAGGAGAACAACCCCTTCGGCCGGAACACCTACTTCCAGGTGGTCATGGAGGACGGAACGCCCTGTGTCATGGGTTTCTCCGTCGGTACGGTCAAGGTCACCGAGACCGACAAGGACGTTGTCACGGCTGCGGGCCGCACCGAGGCGGTCTACCACAACAGCACCGACTCGGAGGGGAACGACGTACGGGTCAAGGTCGCCCCGGCGATCTATACCGACCCGGCCTCCGGTAAACCGTCCAATGTGGCGTTGCTCGCCGCCCTCCCCCTCAAGGGCACCCAGTCCACCCTCAACGACCTCGCCCTGATCCTCCTTCTCGTCTCCGGCATCGGAGTCGTCGGCGCCGGAGCGGCCGGTCTGGCCGTGGCCCGTGCGGGTCTGCGCCCGGTCGACAAGCTCACCGAGGCGGTCGAGCACGTGGCGCGGACCGAGGACCTGGGCATCCGCATCCCCGTGGAGGACAGGAGCGAGGACGAGATCGCCCGCCTCTCCCGCTCCTTCAACTCCATGACGAGCGCCCTCGCCAGCTCCCGCGAACTGCAGCGACAGCTGATCGCCGACGCCGGCCACGAACTCCGTACGCCCCTCACGTCCCTGCGGACGAACATCGAACTCCTCACCCGCAGCGAGGAGACGGGCCGCCCCATCCCGGCGGACGACCGCAAGGCCCTGCTCGCCTCGGTGACGGCCCAGATGACCGAACTGGCCGCACTGATAGGCGACCTGCAGGAGCTGTCGCGCTCGGAGGCGGGCCAGCAGGGAGGCAGGCACCTCCAGGTGGTCGACTTCCAGGAGACCGTGGAGGCGGCCCTGCGCCGGGCCCGTCTGCGCGGCCCCGAGCTGACGATCACTGCGGACCTCCAGCCCTGGTACGTCCGCTCCGAGCCGTCCGCCCTGGAGCGGGCCATCGTCAACATCCTCGACAACGCGGTGAAGTTCAGCCCCGAGGGCGGCACGATCGAGGTCTCCCTGGACGAGGGTGTCCTCCTGGTCCGCGACCACGGCCCCGGCATCCCCGCCGACGAACTCCCTCACGTCTTCGACCGCTTCTGGCGCTCCCCGAGCGCACGGGCCCTGCCGGGTTCGGGCCTGGGCCTGTCCATCGTGGCCCGCACGGTCGAGCAGGCGGGCGGCGAGGTGTCCCTGTCCCCCGCGGACGGCGGCGGCACGCTGGCGACGGTACGGCTGCCGGGGGCGGCTACTCCGCCGCCGGAGGGACCGGTCGGGGCCTGAGCGGGGATGCGGGCCGGGGTGCTCGGGGTCAGTGGAAGCCGAGCATTCCGGGGGAGTCGATGTCGATGGCCAGTACGCCTGGCGGGTAGTCGTCCTCGCGTCCTGTCAGGATGATGGACATGCCGCCCGTCTCCAGATGCGGCGTGGCGACGTAGAGAGCGTGGCAGGTATCGGCTCCGCCCCAGCCGTCACGCACCATCCCGCCCACCGTCACAGCGGCTGTCTGCCCGAGTGGGTCCACCTGGATGCCCGGCAGCGCGAGCAGTGTCCGTCCCACACCCTCGTCCTTCTCCTCTGCCCTCATGAGGCACAGGGAGGGAATGTGCAACCAGTCCCCTGGGGTATGCGCGACGTTGTCCGCGACGCGGTGCAGGGCCTCGTGGCCGCGAGCGAGCGCGAGGGCCGCATCCGTGTCGAGCACGATCACGCGACGCGCCCCCGGTCCGAGCGCGTCATCTCGCGGCCGGAGTGCATCTTCTCCGCAGCCATCGCGTAGATGTTGGCCAGGACGTCCGGCCCGCTATCGAACTCCTCGTCCGTGAGCGTGCACCCCATGCGCTCACGGAGCACCTTGCGTGTGGCCGCGACCCGCTCCGCGATCTGCTCCGCCGTCGGCTGCTCCGAGGCCAGCCGCTCGATGAGCTGGCCGAGGGTCATGCCGCGTTCCTTGGCGACCTGGGCGAGGTGATCGCGGGCCTGCTTGGACACCTGGATGGTCGTGCTTTCCGCCATGGAGCCACCATAGCCACACCACGGCGGGAGCGTCCCGCTTCCGAGACCCCCTTCACCCGACGGTGCTCAGCCGACCGCGACGACCCTGACGAACGCGGACCAGGCACCGGCGGAGAACAGGAGCGGACGGCGGTCCGGGGCCTTGCTGTCCCGGACGGGGACTATGCCGGGTACTTCGTCGGTGACTTCGAGGCAGTTCGTCTGCCCCCCATCGCTGTAGGACGACTTGCGCCATGCGACGGCGGTGAGGTCGGGGGTCCGGTTCATGATCTGCACTCCTCCAAAAGGCGCTTGATGAACGCCGTCGACTGCTCCGGAGTCAGCGCCGCGTCCCGGACGAGATCGTAGGACAAGCGGAAGGACAGAACCTTGTCCGGATCGTCGATCAGCTCTCCGATCCCGTTGCCTTCGACATAGGCAACGGGCTCGCCCACTCTCTGCCACAACAGCGTGAGATGGCTGTTCATGACATCGTGCACACCCGCCGCGTAGGGCAACACCTGAAGGGCCACTGACGGCAGTTCGGCGGCGTCGACCAGTCGCGACAGCTGATCCGCCCACACCTGCGCATCAGGAACCGGACGCCGCACAGCCCCCTCATCCAGGATCACGCGGATACTGGGCGCCGGTTCGCGGTACAGCAACTCCTGCCGTCCCATGCGCGCCGCCACCTGTTCCTCGATCTCCTCGCGTTGCCTGCCGTTGTCTGGGCTCTGGACAACCCAGACAACACCGTGCGCGCGTACTCCTCCGTCTGCAACAGCCCCGGCACCGCGAGCTGGAACATCCACATGACCCGAGCCGTCGCCTCCAGATCCATGAACGCCTTGTACTTGTCCTTGATGACCTCCTTGCGCGCGTCCCGCCACAGGCGAACCAGCAGATCACCGCACTCGTCATAGGTATCCAGGTCCTCCATGACCGTTCGCTTGGAGAGTCTCTCCCCCTTCTCCAGGCGATAGAGATAGCTCTTGTCGTACGACGTCTCCGCCGCGAGCTGGGCCAACGTCTTGCCCGCCTTCTCGCGCAGGAACAGCAGTGTCCGCCCGAGCGCGACACGCCCTGATTCTCGCTCCCCGTCAACGACTTCGCTCATGTCACCCCTCACCGTTGTCTGGGGCGCCAGACAACGCCGACCCCCTTCCGCAGCGTACGTCTCACCCGTGACGATCGGAACACGAACGGTAATCACCGCTCGTCAGTCCGGCCCTGAAATAACCCTGAGACGAAAGAAGGGCACCGCCATGCGCGCACTCGTCGTACGGCTCTGTGAGGCACTGCTCCGCCGGGCCGCGCCCCCTCCACCGCCGCCCGAGGCGGAGGAACCGTCGGAACCCGCCCTTCCTCCCCCGCCCCACAAGCCCGTCGACATCTGGCCCTTCGAGCGCTACGACACCCTCGTACGGCCCTACGTGCTCAGCGCGGAGGAGTTGTACGGCCACGACATCTTCGGCTATCACCGCATCGAGGTCCCCGCATGATGGACGGACTGCGTCTGCTGCCGTGGACCACCCCCGACGGCAAGCCCTGCTATCTGGACCCGGACACCGCGCACCCAGGGACGCTCTCCCTTCTCGCCGACAGCGTGGAGACATCCCAACTCGGGTCGGCCGAGGCGGTGTTGGCCGGGAGCAGGGCCGTACTGGGGGACGCGGCGGCCGGGGAACGGGCGGTGCGGTTCGCGCTGACGCGGGCGACGGAGTCGTTGGAGGACGTGCTGCGGATCGCGGTCAGCAGGGGGCGCCGGATCGGCGAGGACGGCCCTGCGACCCGTCACGGTGCCGATCTTGCGTGACGTGTTCGTGACAGGTTTCTGAGTCGGCTCTGAGAATGCTCTGACGCCGCTGTGAGGTCCGTCGTGTTCGCTACCGGTGAGTTCTTCGAGTTCTTCCGTTCCCCAGACGACAGAACCGGTGACCGCCGACGCCGGCGTACAGCAGTAGGAGCGCACAGCTATGCGAACCGCACTCAAGGTCAAGGCATCTCTCAAGAGGGGCGCCCTCGTCGCCGCCTCCACCGCGCTGGCCGTGTCCGGCGTCCTGGCCGGCACCGGCTCCGCGCAGGCGGCCACCGGGCCCGGCGGCGCCACGAACATCCGGGGCGTGGACCCCGGCAACACCGACTCGATGATCGAGCGGCTCTGCAACCAGAAGACGAGCCTGACGGGCGTGTACGGCGCCCTCAACGTCCGGACCGGCGAGTTCAAGACCCAGGACGAGTACCTGCGGGACGTCTTCGGGCTGTTCGTGCCCGCCGGTGACTGGGAGACCTTCCGCGGCTGGTGCGGCAACGCGCAGGCGTCGACCTGGTCCATCACGGGCGCCGCCGTCCGTACCTCTCCCTGGATCGGCAACCGGGGGTCGCAGGGCGACAAGGAGACGTTCGTCAGCAGCTACAGCACCAAGACGTTCGCGAAGAAGAGCGTCGGCGCGGAGATCAGCCTCTCCGTCGCCAAGAGCATCTTCTCCGGCAGCGCGGGCGGCAGCTTCACGTACGAGTGGGGCTGGGAGAAGTCGTCGAGCTTCGAGCGCCGCAGCGAGAAGGCGATCCCGCCGTGCACTCAGATCGCCATCACCTGGTCGCCGTACCAGCGCGTCGTCCGCGTGAACCCGATCTTCTACGTCGAGGACTACTCCTGGAACAAGGGCAACGGCGAGAAGACCGTGCACACCTGGCGCAACCGCTCCTACCGCACCATCTACTCGCACGGCTACTACATCGACGGCATCTCCGACAAGCTCCTGCCCAACGGCCAGCCCGACGGCCGCGAGGACAAGTGGGAGCAGAAGCTGGACCCGAAGACCTGCGCCAAGTGAGGCTGCCGCCCACCCGCCCGCCTCGTCGGTGACGCAAAAGGTTCCCCGCGCCCGAAGAGGGCGCGGGGAACCTTTTTTCGAGCGGCCCGCGGGGCGGGTGTGGCTAGCTGATGATCGTGATCCGGTTGGCCGCCGGCGGGGCGATCGGCGCGCTCGCCGAGGAGTTCGCCAGCAGGTACTGCTCCAGGGCGGCCAGGTCGTCCGCGCCGACCAGGTCGTTCGTGCCCTGCCCCAGCGTCGGGTAGCCGTCACCGCCGCCCGCGAGGAAGCTGTTGGTGGCGACGCGATACGTGGCGGCCGGGTCGATGGCGACACCGTTGAGCTTGATGGTGCCGACGACGACGCGGTCGGCGCCGGTCTTGGTGAGGTCGAGCGTGTACGTCAGACCGGACGACGGCAGCAGCACCTTCGGCGCGGCGGTGTTCGAAC
Organism: Streptomyces bottropensis ATCC 25435; assembly: GCF_000383595.1. Lineage (NCBI taxonomy): Bacteria > Bacillati > Actinomycetota > Actinomycetes > Kitasatosporales > Streptomycetaceae > Streptomyces > Streptomyces bottropensis. Next base: position 8,594,233 of record NZ_KB911581.1, read on the forward strand.
CGCTCACCTGCTCCTTGAGGACCTGGATGATCTGGGCACCCGTGAAGTCCTGGAGGTTCACCGTGTTGGAGAACGGCTGGACGGTGAAGCCCTCCGCGTAGGTGACCACGCCGTCGCCCTCGGTGCCCTTGGCCGCGTAGGTGAGCGGCGCGCGCACACCACCGGGGTTCATCAGCGCGAGGTCGACCTCGGGGTCCAGCGTCTTGCCGTACCAGTACTGCGCGTCGGCGATGAGGTCACCCATCGGCGTCTCCGTGCCGACGTTGGGCACATCACCGGATATGTAACCGATGGTGCGGTTGCCGATGGGCGCCGCGAGGGTGTTCCACCTGCTGATGAGGGCCGTCATGTCGGCGGCCTTCGCGACGGTCCGGGTGACCACGTGGTTCGCGGACTTCACGGCCGTACGGGAGATGTCGTTGGTCTGACGGTCGTACGTCAGCGTCGTGTCGGTGTAGAGGCGGCCGAAGGACGCGGCCGAGGTGACCATGCGCGGCTGGCCCGCCGGGTCGTTGATCGTGCAGGCGTACGCGGCGTGCGTGTGGCCGGTGACGACGGCGTCGACCTTCGGCGTGATGTTCTTGGCGATGTCGACGATCGGGCCGGAGATGCCGTCGCCGGCGCCGGGCGAGTCGCAGTCGTAGTTGTACGACTGGGAGGCGGGGAGACCGCCCTCGTGGATCAGCGCGACGACCGACTTGACGCCCTGGCCCTCCAGCTCCTTGGCGTACTTGTTGATCGTCTCGACCTCGTCCTTGAACTTGAGGCCCTTGACGCCCTCGGCGGAGACGACACCGGGGGTGTCCTCCAGCGTCACACCGATGAAGCCGATCTTGACGCCGTTCTTCTTCCACACCCAGTAGGGCTTCAGGAGCGGCTTGCCGGTCTTCTCCTCGATGACGTTCGCCGCGAGGTACGGGAAGTCGGCGCCCTTGAACTTCTTGCCGTCGACGTAGCAGCCGTCGACCTTGTGGCAGCCGCCCTTCTGCAGGCGGCGCAGTTCCTTGGGGCCCTCGTCGAACTCGTGGTTGCCGACGCTCGTCACATCGAGTTCGAGCCCGTTCAGCGCCTCGATGGTGGGCTCGTCGTGGAACAGGCCCGAGATCAGCGGCGAGGCGCCGACCATGTCACCGGCGGCGGCCGTGATCGAGAACTTCGAGTTGGTCTTGCGGGCGTCGCGCAGGTGTGTGGCCAGGTACTCGACACCACCGGCGTTGATCGTCGTGGTCGTACCGTCCTCGTGCCGCTCGGTCACCCGGCCCGAGGAACCGGCCGGCGGCTCCAGGTTGCCGTGCAGGTCGTTGAACGACAGCAGCTGCACGTCCTGGTACCGCGACTTGCTCTTGCCGGGCTTGTGCGACGTCGCCTCACCGGCGCTCGCCGGGATCGCGGCGGCCAGCGCCCCGACGGTCGCCAGGCCGGCCCCGGCGGCGAGGATCCGGTTGCGGCGGCTTCTGCGGCGGTGCGCTTGGGGTGTGGCTGACATGTGCCCCCCTGGATTCGTGAGAAGTAAGGAAAACGTGAGAACAGGCCCCGTCGGCCCGAAGCGTAGGGTCAACGCGCGTAGCGCGACAGGGGGTTCATGGTTACGACCTGGTTGCCGTCAGGGAGGAGTACGAACGAAACGGCACGTATGGGGGCGCCGGATCCCCACGTCCGCGGCTTCGTGGCGGGCCGCGGGCAGCCACATTCAAGCCGCGGCCACCCCTCGGCCAAGCCGCGGCCACGCCGCTGCCACGCGACAACGGGAAGCAACGGCGCTCGTGGGCGCCCCCCTGGCCCACCCCGCGGTTAACCTCGAATCCATGACCAGCGACGACATCGCCCGGACCGGCTCAGCCGCCCGCAGCATCGAGACCCGCCCGGACCTGACCGCCGCCCAGAAGGACGCCGTCCTCGCCCTGCTGGACGAGGCCACCGAGGTGGACGGCCAGCAGGCGGTGTCCGAGCAGGGCCGCCTCCAACTCCGCGGCGGCCCCCGGGAGGGCGTACGCCACCTCCTCCTCAGCGTCGGCGAGGACCTGGTCGGTTACGCCCAGCTGGAGGACAACGACCCGGTCGAGGCCCCCGCGGCCGAGCTGGTCGTCCACCCCTCCCACCGGGGCCACGGCCACGGCCGGGCCCTCGGCTCCGCCCTGCTCGCCGAGTCCGGCAAGCGCCTGCGCGTCTGGGCGCACGGCGGCCACTCCGCCGCCCGCCACCTCGCCCAGGTCCTCGGCCTCACCCTCTTCCGCGAACTGCGCCAGATGCGCCGCTCCCTGACCGACTTCGACCCCGCCGATCCGGTCCTCCCCGAGGGTGTCACCGTCCGCACCTTCGTCCCCGGCGAGGACGACGCGGCCTGGCTCGCCGCCAACGCGGAGGCCTTCGCGCACCACCCCGAACAGGGCTCCCTCACCCAGCGCGACCTCGACGACCGCAAGGCCGAACCCTGGTTCGACCCGGCGGGCTTCTTCCTCGCCGAGCGCCACGGCGAGGGCGGCACCGAACTGGTCGGCTTCCACTGGACCAAGGCGCACGCCGCCGAACAGCTCGGCGAGGTCTACGTCGTCGGCGTCCGCCCCGGCGCCCAGGGCGGCGGCCTCGGCAAGGCCCTCACCACGATCGGCCTGCGCCACCTCGCCGCCCAGGGCCTGCCCACCGCGATGCTCTACGTCGACGCCGACAACAAGGCGGCGGTGACCGTGTACGAACGGCTGGGCTTCGTGACGTACGAGACGGACCTGATGTACCGCAGCGAGACCTGAGGTATCCGGCGAGACCTGAGGCATCGCGGCGAAACCTGACGTATCCGGAGTTTTCCACAGGCTGGGGGCGGTGCTGTTGACACCGCCCCCTTTCTTGCACCACCCTTTCACTACTCAATTAGTGAAAGGGTGGTTGACGAGTGGTCGAGTACCGCATCGACCGGCGCAGCGGTGTCGCCACCTATGTGCAGATCGTCCAGCAGACCAAACAGGCCCTGAGGCTCGGGCTGTTGGAGCCCGGCGACAAGCTCCCCACGGCCCGCGAGGTCGTGGAGGCCACCGCCATCAACCCGAACACGGTGTTGAAGGCCTACCGCGAGCTGGAGCGCGAGGGTCTGGTCGAGGCCCGCCGCGGCCTCGGCACGTTCGTACGGAAGTCCCTGGGCAGCGCCCCGGCCGACTCCCCGCTGCGGGCCGAGCTGGGCACCTGGGCGGTACGGGCCCGGGAGGCGGGGCTCGAACGGGACGACGTGGCGGCCCTCTTCACCTCCGTACTGGACGAACAGTTCACCAAGGACCGGCGAGACCAGAAGGATCAGGGGGACGACGTATGACGGGGACCGCGATGGAGGCGGCCGCGCTCGGCAAGAAGTTCGGGTGGCGGAAGGGGGGCTGGGCACTGCGCGACTGCACGCTGCGGCTGCCGAGGGGACGGGTGTGCGCGCTCGTCGGACCGAACGGCGCGGGCAAGTCGACGCTCCTGGCCCACGCGGCCGGGCTGCTCCGCCCCACCGAGGGCGCCATCAGCGTGCTGGGCACGACCCCGGCCGCGGCCCGCGAGCGCATCGCGTACGTCGCCCAGCACAAGCCCCTGTATCCGCAGCTCACCGTCGGCGAGACCCTGCGGCTGGGCCATGAGCTGAACCCCCGGCGCTGGGACGCGGCCGTCGCCGGGCGGGTGGTGGACGAGGGCGGGCTGAGCCGGGTCGCCAAGATCCGCTCCCTCTCCGGCGGCCAGCGCACCCGGGTCGCCCTCGCCCTCGCCCTCGGCAAGCGCCCCGAACTGCTGCTCATGGACGAGCCGATGGCCGACCTCGACCCCCTCGCCCGGCACCAGCTGATGGGCACCCTGCTCGCGGACAACGCCGAGCACGGCACCACGGTTGTCATGTCCTCGCACGTGGTGGCCGAACTGGAGGGCTCCTGCGACCACTTGTTCCTGGTGGGCGCGGGGCGCGTCCGGCTCGCGGGCCCGCTGGAGGAGATCCTCGCCGCGCACACCCTGGTCACCGGCCCGGCCGGCGATCTCGCCCCGCACACGGTCGTCGAGTCGCGCACGACGGGTCGTCAGCTCACCGCCCTCATCCGCCCGCAGGGCCCCATCGGCCCCGGCCTGCAGAGCGCCGAGCCCACGCTGGAGGAGCTGGTTCTCGCCCACCTGAGGGCGCCCGGGGCGCCGCCCCTCACGCTCGACGACCCGGGCGCCGGTGACCACGCCGACGAGACCGACGGGGCCGACGGGGCCGACGCGCGGGAGGCGGCGGTATGAGCACCAGGACCACCGAGACCGTGGGAACCGCCCACGCCGGGCAGCCGGACAGCCCGGTCCCGACCTCGCCCCCTGCCCTCACCCCCACCCGCGGCCTGATCCGGGCCACCCTCCGCGTGCACCGGTCGGCGCTGTGGTTCTGGGGCCTGCTGATGGTCCTCGTCGGCGGCGGACTGCTGTGGGCCGCGGGCCCCGGCGTCGACGCGGCCTGGGCCGAGCACGTGAGGAGGGGCTGCGCGCCGGCCGACTACTGCGCGCAAGGCCCCGCGTACAGCATGTACGACCTGGTGACCGGCCTGGGCCGCACCATCCTCACCGTCACCCCGGTCCTGATCGGGGCCTGGGCCGGCGGGGCGCTGATCGCCCGTGAGCTGGAGAGCGGCACGGCACACCTGGCCTGGACCCAGTCCGTCACCCCGACCCGCTGGCTCGCCGCCAAGCTGGCGGTCCCGGCCGCCCTGATCGTCTCGGGGACGGTCCTGCTGACCCTGCTGAACCGCCTGGTGTGGTGGCGGGAGGAGCCGCTCCGGCAGGCGAGGGCCACGGAGGACTGGTTCGCGTCCACCGTCTTCGTCGGTCACGGCACCCTCGCCACGGCGTACGCCCTGCTGGGGCTGGCGGTCGGCGTCCTCGCGGGCCTGCTGCTCCGCCGCTCGCTCCCCGCGCTCGGCGCCGGCCTGGTGGGCACGGGCCTCCTCGCGGGCGTCCTCCAGTCCAACCGCCACCGGCTGTGGCCGGCCGAGACCCTCGTCTCCAAGTCGTCCTCGATGCACGACCGGTCGGGCGAGCTGGTCGACCGCGGCTTCATCAGCGGCACGGGCGAGCGCGTCTCGGACCTGAGCTGCACCGGCGACTCCTGCGACCGGACCGACGCCGTCGCCTTCTACGCCGACTTCCACCCCTCCTCCCACTTCTGGCCCCTCCAGCTCGTCGAGACCGGCATCGTCCTCACGGCCACCGCCCTGCTGGTCCGGGCCGCGTTCCGACTCCTGAGCCGTAGCACGGGAGAAGCCGTATGAGCACCGGAACCGTCACCGCGCCCGCCGAGGGCACCACGACCGCCCGCGGCGGCCTGACCCGGACCGTGTGGCGCCTGCACCGCCCGGCACTGCTGGTGTGGAGCGCGTACGTGGCACTCATGGTCGGATGGATGCTCTGGCTGCGGTACGTCAAAGGGGCGGAGATCCGCGCCGAGCGGGCCGCCTGCGGGCAGCTGGAGGACGGGTGCATCGACTTCGAGTCGGCCTTCGGCTACGCCCAGGGCATGAGCTGGGTCGGCACCCTGATCGCCTACGCCTCCTACGCGGTGGCCGCCTGGGCGGGAGCCTCGCTGGTCGGCCGCGAGCTGGAGCGGGGCACGGCACACCTGGCGTGGACCCAGTCCGTCACCCCGGCCCGGTGGCTCACCGTCAAGCTCGCGCTGCCCGCCGTCGCGCTGACCGCCGGCACATCCGTCCTGGTGCTGATCTACCGCTGGACCTGGTCCTCCAACCGGGACGTGCCCGGTGACGAGTGGTACTACACCGACCCCTTCGTCAACCGCGGCCCCGCGGTCCTGGCGTACGCCCTGTGCGCACTGGCCGTCGGCGCCCTGGCGGGCCTCGCCCTCAGGCGGGCGCTGCCCGCGCTGGCCGTGGCCTTCGGTTTCATGGTCGCGTTCCGCGCGTGGCTCGACGTGCGGTACGACGAACTGTGGCCCACCACGACCCTCACCGGCACCGCCGCCGGCCGGCTGCCGATGACGGCGGACCAAGTGGAGCTGGGCGCGATCACCGGCTCCGGCACCCGCGTCAACGACCTGACCTGCTTCGATGCCGATTCCGACCTCGACTACACCCGGTGCATGAGCGGGCACGGCTTCACCGACCTGTACGCCGAGGTGCACCCGGCCTCGCACTTCTGGCCCCTGCACCTCATGACGACCGGCGTCGTCCTCACCGTGGCCGTCCTCGCCACCGCCGCCGCTTTCCGGCTGCTGCGCCGCCGCACCCGCTGAAGGCGACGGCCACCGGCGGCACTCCGACCAGGCACGCCCCTCCTACGGGGGGAGGGGCGTGCCGACGGCGTACGACAGATGAACAGCGCGCGTCGGCCGAACGGCGTGCGCCGGGGCCCGGCGCACGTCCGCGCGGAACCGGGGGGCCTCCCCGCGCTATCCCGCACGTAAGGTCTCCGTAACCGGCGATTAAGACGGTCTTGCGACGCTTCCGCAATGAACCCCGTCGTGCCCGAGCCCTCGCCTCCCCCACGCAACGGCCCAAGCAACGGGAAGAGCGCGGGGAACGGCCCCCGTGCGACCGCGCCCGTCGCCCCGGACCACGCCACCGGTGTCGTCGACGTCGTCGCCCGTATCGACGCCGATATCGCCGAGAACGACGCCGTGAACGCCTCCGCGCCCCTCGCCACACTCCCACCGGCCCTGTCCGACGCGCCTGTGATGCTCGCGGCGCGGAAGAATGGTGCCATGAGCCAGTCCAACGCCCAGGCAGACCAGGTCCAGCACGCACAGCCGACCGTAGGCTCCATAACGGGCCACCGCCCGCACACGGTGTCGGCCGTGGTCTCCGACCTCGAACCCGACATCGACGCCGACCTCGACGGATACGAGGAGGAGGAGCACGAAGGCGCAAGGCTGCCGCAGGGCCGCTTCCTCGACCGGGAGCGCAGCTGGCTCGCCTTCAACGAGCGCGTCCTGGAACTGGCCGAGGACCCGAACACCCCCCTCCTCGAGCGGGCGAACTTCCTCGCGATCTTCGCCAGCAACCTCGACGAGTTCTTCATGGTCCGCGTGGCCGGCCTGAAGCGCCGTATCGCCACCGGCGTGGCCACCCGCTCCGCCTCCGGCCTGCAGCCCCGCGAGGTGCTGGAGATGATCTGGGCCCGCTCCCGTGAGCTGATGGCCCGGCACGCCGCCTGCTTCCACGAGGACGTCGCCCCGGCGCTGGCCGAGGAGGGCGTGCACCTGGTCCGCTGGAGCGAGCTGGCGGAGAAGGAGCAGGCCCGTCTCTTCACGCTCTTCCGCCACCAGATCTTCCCGGTCCTGACGCCGCTGGCCGTCGACCCGGCGCACCCCTTCCCGTACATCTCGGGCCTCTCCCTGAACCTGGCCGTACGCGTGCAGAACCCGGTGACCGGCACCTCGCACTTCGCCCGGGTCAAGGTGCCGCCGCTGCTGTCCCGCTTCCTGGAGGCCTCCCCGGGCCGGTTCGTCCCCCTGGAGGACGTGATCGGCGCTCACCTGGAGGAACTGTTCCCGGGCATGGAGGTGCTGGAGCACCACGCCTTCCGGGTCACCCGCAACGAGGACCTGGAGGTCGAGGAGGACGACGCCGAGAACCTCCTCCAGGCCCTGGAGAAGGAGCTGATGCGGCGCCGCTTCGGGCCGCCGGTGCGCCTGGAGGTCGAGGAGAACATCAACCAGGAGGTCCTGGACCTGCTGGTGCGCGAGCTGAAGATCAACGAGTCCGAGGTCTACCCGCTGACCGGGCCCCTGGACCTCACCGGCCTCTTCCGCATCGCCTCCCTGGACCGGCCGGAGCTGAAGTACCGCAAGTTCGTCGCCGGCGTCCACCGCGACCTGGCCGAGGTCGAGTCGGCGTCCGCGCCGGACATCTTCGCCGCCCTGCGCAGCCGGGACGTGCTGCTGCACCACCCCTACGACTCCTTCTCCACGTCGGTGCAGGCGTTCCTGGAGCAGGCGGCCGAGGACCCGGACGTCCTCGCGATCAAGCAGACCCTGTACCGGACGTCCGGCGACTCCCCCATAGTCAACGCGCTCATCGACGCCGCCGAGGCCGGCAAGCAGGTCCTCGTCCTGGTGGAGATCAAGGCGCGCTTCGACGAACACGCCAACATCAAGTGGGCCCGCAAGCTGGAGGAGGCCGGCTGCCACGTCGTCTACGGCCTGGTCGGTCTGAAGACCCACTGCAAGCTGTCCCTGGTGGTCCGTCAGGAGGGCGACACCCTCCGCCGCTACAGCCACGTCGGCACCGGCAACTACCACCCGAAGACGGCACGGCTCTACGAGGACCTGGGCGTGCTCACGTCCGACCCGCAGGTCGGCGCGGACCTCTCCGACCTCTTCAACCGGCTCTCCGGCTACTCGCGCCGCGAGACCTACCGCCGTCTGCTCGTCGCGCCCAAGTCCCTGCGCGACGGCCTCATCGCCCGCGTCAACAAGGAGGTCCAGCACCACCGTGCCGGACGTCCCGCCTACGTCCGCATCAAGGTCAACTCGATCGTGGACGAGGCCCTCATCGACGCCCTGTACCGGGCCTCGCAGGCGGGTGTGCCGGTCGACGTGTGGGTGCGCGGCATATGTGCCATCCGGCCCGGCGTCCCGGGCCTGTCGGAGAACGTCCGGGTGCGCTCCGTCCTCGGCCGCTTCCTCGAACACTCCCGGGTCTTCGGCTTCGGCAACGGCGGCGAGCCCGAGGTGTGGTTCGGCAGCGCCGACATGATGCACCGCAACCTCGACCGCCGGATCGAGGCTCTGATCCGGATCACCGACCCCGGCCACCGGGCGGCCCTCAACCGCCTGCTGGAGACCGGCATGTCCGACCTGACCTCCTCCTGGCACCTCGGCCCCGACGGCGAGTGGACCCGGCACTCGTACGACGCGGACGGCCAGCCCCTGCGCAACGTCCAGGAGATGCTCATTGACGCCCGGAGGCGCCGGCGTGGCACAGCAACACCTTGACCCCACCAAGGAACCCACGGTCGTGCCCGCGGACGCCGTCGCCGGCTATCTGCGGGCCCAGGCCACGGAGTTCCTCCGCGCGCTGCGCACCCACCGCGAGACCGGTGGGGGCGCGGCGGCGGGTGCCGAGGAGTCCACCGACGCGGCGCTCGCCCTGCGCCGCTCGGCCCGCCGCATCAGCGGCACGCTGCACACCTTCCGCCCGCTCCTCGACACGGACTGGTCGGAGTCGCTCCGCCCCGAGCTGGCCTGGCTGGCCGGCACGCTGGGCCGCGAACACGCCTACGCGGCTCGCCTGGACCGCCTGGTGGCCGCCCTCAACCGCCTCTCGGGAGCGAGCCCGTTCCCGGCCCAGCAGGCGATGCCCAGCCGCTCCGCGGGCGGCCTGCCCGCCACCGGCCCCGCGGGCGGCCGCTCGGCCACCGCCGCCGCGGCCCGCCCCACCACCGCCGCCGCCGCCGCCGTCGGCACCCGCCCCGCGGCGAACCCGGACCGCGGCAACCTGACCGTCGGCGCGGCGAAGGCCGGCGCCCTCCTCGACCGCCAGCTCACCCTCGCCCGCACCCGGGCCCACTCCGCCGCCCTCCAGGCCCTCGGCTCCAGCCGCTTCCACGCCGTCGCCGACAACGTCGCCGTGCTCGCCAGCGAGGTCCCCCTCACCCCCGCCGCCCCGACCGCGGACCTGCGCCCCCTCGCCGCCGCCGCCCACGACCGCCTGCGCGACGCGGTCACCGGCCTGCCCCTGCGCACCGCCGGCCACCCGTACAACGCCGAGGCCCTCATCCAGGGCCTCTCCGCGGACACCGCGCCCCACCCGCAGGACGCCCCCTGGCACCAGGTACGGCTCCTGCTCCGCCTCCACCGCTACGCCCTGGAGGTCCTGTACCCCGAGGCCGTCCCCGTCGACGTACGCCTCCTCGCGGCCGGCGAGGCCCTCAACCGCCACCGCGACGCCTCCGAGGCGGCCTCGGCCGCGGCCGCCGCCGCCCGCACCCCCCGTATCGCCCCGGCCACGGCCTACGCCCTCGGCGTCCTGCACGCCGACCAGCGCCACGAGGTGGAGGCCTCCCGGTACACGTTCCAGCAGTCCTGGCAGAAGGAAGCGGTGAACACGTCGTGACCGAGAGAACAGTGACGCCGTCATCCGGGCGGCCGGCTGCGTCCTGTGGCGCCGCTCGCCCGAGGCCGGGGACCTGCGGATCTGCCTGGTCCACCGGCCCCAGTGCGACGAGTCGTGGCATCGCTCATCACGGCGAATGAATCCGCAGGTCAGAGGCATGACGAGATCGAGGTAGTGATGGACGTCACACCACTGGTACGTGCAGCGGGCTGCGCCCTGTGGCGCCGGTCGTCCTCCGGCGGGGGCATCGAGCTGGCCTTGGTCCACCGGCCGAAGTGGTCGGACTGGTCTCTGCCGAAGGGGAAGCTCAAGCGCGGCGAAGACGCCCGGGACGGCGCCCTCCGCGAAGTCCTCGAGGAAACCGGCATGCACTGCGCTCTCGGCCCGGAACTCCCGACCGTCCACTACACCGACCACCAGGGGCGCCCCAAGCAGGTGCGCTACTGGGCGGCCGAGGCAACGCGCGGCACATTCATCCCGAACAGCGAAGTCTCCGACCTCCTCTGGCTGCCTCCTGAGGCCGCGACACATCGGCTCACGCACGAGAGGGACCGAACCATGGTGTCCTCGCTCCTCGAAGCGCTGCACAAGACAGGAACAGTCCGTTAGAGGGCGGGCTTCGGATGGCCGGGGTGAGCCGCCCGTGCGCAAAGCCGAGGGGCGCCCCCAAGGGAGGGCGCCCCTCGCTCATTTCGCAGGCCTCCTCAAGAGGATGAGGCCGTGGTCCCGCTCAGTCCTCACACTTGGCGTTGGACTCGGACTTGGACTTGGACTTCCACAGCCAGTCCTTCCCGTGCTCCTCCCAGGGCGGCGGACCCTCGTGCTTGGAGCAGTGCTGCTTGTGACCGCCGTGGTCCCCGTCGTCCCCGTGGTCGCCGTGGTCGCCGTGGCCACCGCCGGGCCCCGCAGGACCCTGCGGTCCTTCAGGACCTTGAGGGCCTTCAGGACCTTGAGGTCCGGTGTCTCCCTTGGGGCCCTCAGGTCCGACAGGCCCGGTGGGCCCGACAGGACCGGTCGGTCCGGCAGGTCCCGTGGGTCCGACCGATCCGGCAGGCCCGGTGGGTCCGACCGATCCGGGAGGCCCGGTGGGACCGGTGTCTCCCGCGGGGCCCTCAGGCCCGGTGGGACCGGCAGGCCCGGTGGGACCGGCAGGTCCGCTCGGACCGGCAGGTCCCGTGGGTCCAGGAGGACCGCTGGGGCCGGCGGGCCCGGTCACGCAGAACGGCCTCGTGATGTCGTTGTTGTCCAGCGTCACCGCGGCGTTCTGCGCAAGTACTCGGCCCTGGACGTCGGCGCCCGTGTTCAGCGTGATGGATGCCAGGGCCATGATGGTGCCCACGAAGTCTGAATCTGTCCCGAGAGTGGCGGAACTGCCCACCTTCCAGAACACGTTGCAGGCCTGCGCACCGTTGATGAGTCTGACGCTGCTGTTCGAAGCGGTGATCAGCGTCTCTGTGGTCTGGAAGATGAAGACGGCGTTGGGGTCACCCTGGGCATTGAGCGTGAGCTCTCCGGTGATTCCCAACGTCGGGTTCGAGTAGACGCCGGGCCCCAGTACCCGTCCGCCGAGTTCGACCGCGACGGAGGTCCCGGTTCGGCCGGCCGCGTTGTTGTAGGCCGTGGTCAGATCCGACTTCGCCGTACCAGCCGCCCCGTTGGCGATGTTCAGGGTGCCGAAGATCTCGCCGGGCGGGAAGCCCGTCACGGAGGTGCCCGGACTGAGCCCCACGTCGCCGATGATGTCGGAGTCGCCGGTGTTGGTGATCGTCGAACCGGCCAGGATCGCGTAACTCTCGGCGGTCCCCAGCGGAACAGGGGGTTCTGCCGCCTGCGCGGTGGTGTTCCAGGCCAGAGTGGCCATGGCCAGCAGCACCACTCCGGGCACCACTGCGAGACGCGCCTTGAGGCGGCGGTGTATACGGGGTCTGCCTCGCGGCGGAGGCGGTGCGTCTACGACTGTCATGAGACTGGCCTTTCTTGTCGTCATTTGAGCTCAGCCGCACCGGCACAAAGGCATCCCGGCCTCCGCGGTGAGTTCCGGTCGGGCCGGAAGCCGCGTCTCCTGTCAGGGTTCCGCGGCTCCGACCGAAGGAAGGGGACGCTGAGGCGGGAGCCTGCCGATGAGGATGATTCGTGATCAACCAGTCAAAAGCTAGCAATAGCCCAAAAAAGTACATACACATATAAGGCCGTACGAGGTGCAAGTTGTGTGTTGTTCACTCTGCCGGTCGTGTCGGTGCTTGATTCCGGCCATCGGCCCGTTCTCGGGGAGGGCGGGGCCACCAGCCGGATCACGGAGTGCCGACCTGCTCGAACGGGCCGTTCCGGGCTCGACTCCACCGCTGGAAGAACGGGTGCCATGACGACTGGTCGCATCCCAAGGGGAAGGTGAAGCCTGACGAGGACGCCCTCACCGGCGCGCTGCGCGAGGTCGAGGAGGAGACGGGCCACCGCTGCGCGCCCGGCCCCCGGCTGCCCACGGTCCACTACGTCGTCAACGGCCGGTCCAAGCAGGTGAGTTACTGGGCCGCCGAGGTGACCGACGGTCACTTCACGCCCAACGACGAGGTGGACCGGATCCTCTGGCTGGACCCGGCCGCCGCCCGCGACCGCCTCACCCAGCCCCGCGACCGGGAACTCGTCGACGAGTTCCTGACGGCCCTGCGCCACGCCCAGGGCGCCAACGCCCGGACCCTCACACCACGCTCGCCGCGTGCCCCTCCGCATCGGTCCGGGCCATGCTCCGGGCCCGCCGGGCCGGTCCGCGCCAGCCGCAACTGCATCTCGCCACACAGAACCGGCCCTGTTCGACGGTGAGGGTGCGGTGCTGCTGCGGGGGTATCGGCTCGTCCTGATGCGCCACACCGACAACGCTACCCAGGGCAAGGGACCGCGATCCCTTCCGCCCCCGGCCGGCGCGAGCCGCCCGGCGCCCCCGCCCCTCGCCCCGCGTCCTCCCGCGTGACGACCGCCTCGACCTGTCGTTATCCGACCGAGCAGGAGACCCGGTTCGGACCCGGCCAGGGGGTTGGCAGGCGATGGTGACGCGGCGGCACAACAGAACGGGCGCGGCACTCGTCGCGGCGGGACTCCTCGTCGGCGCGACCGGTGTGACGGGCTGCCAGGGCGGCCCCGACGACGACGCTCTCCCCTCCGACCCGGTGGAACTGCTGCGCCGCGCCGCCCCCGCCCTCGTCCGCGCGGGCAGCTCCAAGGTCCGTACGGAGATGGAGATGGCCACCGGCGGCACCCGCGTGACCATCCACGGCGACGGTGTCTACGACTTCGGCAGACAGCTCGGCAGGCTGAAGGTGCTGCTCCCGCACGACCCCGCCGGCCGCAGCGAGCACCGCCCGATCACCGAACTCCTCTCCCCCGGCGCCTTGTTCATGAAGAACCGGGGTGCGGGCGTGCCCGCCGACAAATGGGTCCGCGTCGACACGGGCACCCTCTCCGACGGCAATCTGGTCACCGGCGGCGCCACCGACCCCTTCGCCGCGGCCGAGGTGCTGCGCGGGACGCGTACGGCGAGGCTCGTCGGCGAGAGCGAGGTGGACGGCACCCGGGTCCGGCACTACCGCGGCACCGCCGACCTCACCACCGCCTCCCGCGTGGCCTCCGAGGGCAACCGTGCCCCGCTGCGCGCCGCCGCCCGGGGCTTCGCCACCGCCCGGGTGCCCTTCGACGCCTACCTCGACGACGAGGGCCGTATCCGGAAGGTCCGCCACCGCTTCAGCTTCGTCAACGGCGCCCGGCAGGGCACGATCGCCGTGGCCTCCACCACCCTGCTGTACGACTTCGGCGTCCCCGTCGCCGTACGGCTGCCGAAACCCGAGGACATCTACGCCGGGAAGATCGCCGAGGAGTAGGGGAGAGAGCCGGTAGCAGAGAGTACGGGGCTGGAAATGGTCCGTTGGGGCCATGCGCGGGCTGTGTGCCGCTGCCTACCCTAGGAGTCGGTGGCGGCTGAGAAGAGGTGATGCGCGTGGCTCCGGCAGGCGGTACGGCGGTTCAGGACCACGTGGCCCTCGCCGAGATCGAGCTCTGCGGCGACCTCATCATCGCGGCCTCGACCACCGACGGCGACCGCCTCAGCCCCGATCGCATCGACGAGGTCCTGCGGGTCTGGGAAGAGCGCGCCCACGAGGACGGACCGCCCCGGTAGCGGACGGCCGCGCACGCGTCGCCCTCCGGCGGCTCGGCGCCCGGCCACCGCACCCGGTGGCCGAAAAACACCCCCCGCGCGCGAGGCCCCGGCGCTCAGGTCCGCAGCAGCCGCCCGATCGCCTTCGTGGCCTCCTCCACCTTCGCGTCGACCTCGGCACCGCCCTTGAGAGCGGCGTCGGCCACGCAGTGCCGAAGGTGTTCCTCCAGCAGCTGGAGCGCGAAGGACTGCAACGCCTTGGTGGAGGCGGAGACCTGGGTCAGTATGTCGATGCAGTAGACGTCCTCGTCGACCATCCGCTGGAGCCCACGGATCTGCCCCTCGATGCGCCGCAGACGCTTGAGGTGTTCGTCTTTCTGATGGTGGTACCCATGGATTCCACGGTCGTGGTCGGTCACGACACCCTGCTCCACGCCGTCTACGGCGGAGGGCGCTCCCGCGCCGGCCCCTGTGGTCGTCATCGCAGCCTCCAGACATATACCCCTACCGGGTATATGGTAGCGAACTTTGGCGGGTATACGCCCTGCGGGCGGCCCCCGTGCGAGCCGATTGGCCTGATGGGCGACACTGGGGAACGGCCCATTAGCCGTGGCCGGATGATGCGCCTAGCATCAGCCTGACCGAAACCCATGCATACCGAGGACCCCACGTGCGCTTTCGTCTGACCCCCAGGGAGACGAGCTTCTATGACATGTTCGCCGCATCCGCGGACAACATCGTCACGGGCTCGAAGCTCCTCATGGAACTGCTCGGGGCGGACACCGCCGGCCGGGCCGAGATCGCCGAGCGTATGCGGGCCGCCGAACACGCCGGTGACGACGCCACACACGCGATCTTCCACCAGCTGAACTCCTCGTTCATCACGCCCTTCGACCGCGAGGACATCTACAACCTCGCGTCCTCCCTCGACGACATCATGGACTTCATGGAGGAGGCCGTCGACCTGGTCGTCCTCTACAACGTCGAGGATCTGCCCAAGGGCGTCGAGCAGCAGATCGAGGTACTGGCGCGGGCGGCCGAGCTGACCGCCGAGGCCATGCCGAACCTGCGGACCATGGCCAACCTCACCGAGTACTGGATCGAGGTCAACCGCCTGGAGAACCAGGCCGACCAGATCCACCGCAAGCTGCTGGCCATGCTCTTCAACGGCAAGTACGAAGCCATCGAAGTGCTGAAACTCAAGCAGATCGTGGATGTGCTGGAGGAGGCGGCGGACGCGTTCGAGCACGTGGCGAACACGGTGGAGACCATCGCCGTCAAGGAGTCCTGAACCCTTCATGGACACCCTTGCTCTGGTCGTGACCATCGGGGTCGCGCTCTTCTTCACGTACACCAACGGCTTCCACGACTCCGCGAACGCGATCGCGACCTCGGTGTCGACCCGCGCGCTGACGCCCCGCGCGGCCCTCGCCATGGCCGCGGTGATGAACCTCGTCGGCGCGTTCCTCGGCAGCGGCGTCGCCAAGACGGTCAGCGAGGGCCTGATCTCCACGCCCGAGGGATCCAAGGGGATGGGCATCCTCTTCGCGGCCCTGGTCGGCGCGATCACCTGGAACCTCGTCACCTGGTACTTCGGGCTCCCGTCGTCCTCCTCCCACGCCCTGTTCGGCGGCATGGTGGGCGCGGCGCTCGCGGGCGGTACGACCGTCTACTGGTCCGGGGTGCTGGAGAAGGTCGTCATCCCGATGTTCATCTCACCGGTGGTCGGCCTGGTCGTCGGCTATCTGGTGATGGCGGCGATCATGTGGATCTTCCGCCGCGCCAACCCGCACAAGGCCAAGCGCGGTTTCCGTATAGCCCAGACCGTGTCGGCGGCCGGCATGGCCCTCGGCCACGGTCTGCAGGACGCCCAGAAGACGATGGGCATCGTCGTGATGGCGCTGGTCATCGCGGACGTCGAGGACTACGGCGACCCCATCCCGATCTGGGTCAAGATCGTCTGCGCGGTCATGCTCTCCCTCGGCACCTACGCGGGCGGCTGGCGCATCATGCGCACCCTTGGCCGCAAGATCATCGAACTCGACCCGCCGCAGGGCTTCGCCGCCGAGACGACCGGCGCGTCGATCATGTTCATCACGGCCTTCATCTTCAAGGCCCCCATCTCCACGACCCACATCATCACCTCGGCGATCATGGGCGTCGGCGCCACCAAGCGCGTCAACGCCGTCCGCTGGGGCGTGGCCAAGAACATCATCCTCGGCTGGTTCATCACGATGCCGGCCGCGGCCCTGGTCGCCGCCGCGAGCTTCTGGATCGTGAACCTGGCCGTCCTGTAGCGGCCGCAGGCACCCAGCGACGGCGGAGGGCCCGCCCCCGGGAGACCGGGGGCGGGCCCTTCACCTACCTCGCGGCGGCACCGCCATGCAGCACCGCGAGGGGTTCTTCGCGGGCGGCCTAGCCGAAGCGCCCGGAGATGTAGTCCTCCGTGGCCTGCACGGACGGGTTGGAGAAGATGCGCTCCGTGTCGTCTATCTCGATCAGCTTGCCGGGCTGCCCGACGGCCGCGAGGTTGAAGAACGCCGTACGGTCCGAGACACGCGCCGCCTGCTGCATGTTGTGCGTCACGATGACGATCGTGAAGCGCTCCTTCAGCTCACCGATGAGGTCCTCGATGGCGAGCGTCGAGATCGGGTCGAGCGCGGAGCACGGCTCGTCCATGAGCAGCACCTTCGGCTCGACCGCGATCGCGCGGGCGATGCACAGCCGCTGCTGCTGGCCACCGGACAGACCGGAACCCGGCTTGTTCAGACGGTCCTTGACCTCGTTCCAGAGGTTCGCGCCCTTGAGGGACTTCTCGACGATCTCGTCCAGCTCGGACTTCTTCTTGCCGCCGACCAGCTTCAGGCCCGCCGCCACGTTGTCGTAGATCGACATCGTGGGGAACGGGTTCGGACGCTGGAAGACCATGCCGACCTCACGCCGTACGGAGACCGGGTCGACCCCGGTGCCGTACAGGTTCTCGTCGTCGAGCATGACCTTGCCCTCGACCCGGCCGCCCGGCGTGACCTCGTGCATGCGGTTCAGGGTGCGCAGGAACGTGGACTTGCCGCAGCCGGAGGGGCCGATGAAGGCCGTCACCGTGCGGGGCTCGATGGCCATCGAGATGTCCTCGATGGCCCGGAACGAGCTGTAGTAGGCGTTGAGGCCGCTGACGTCGATTCGCTTGGCCATGGAGATCACTGCTTCTTTCGCGGGGGAACTGGTCGCTGTATGGCCGCGTCAGCGACCGGCCACGCGGGGGAGCCGCATGTTGTCATCGTGGGGCCTTCCAGCGGGCGATGCCGCGGGCCGCCAGGTTCAGGATCATGATGAAGGCGATCAGCGTCAGCGACGCCGCCCAGGCACGGTCGTACGCCGCTCCGGAACCGCCGCTCTGCTGGAACTGCAGATAGATGTACATCGGCAGCGAGGCCTGCGGGTCGGCGAAGGGGTTCGCGTTGATGTAGTTCGAACCCCACACCAGCAGCAGGACCGGAGCGGTCTCACCGGCGATACGGGCGACCGCGAGCATCACACCTGTCGTGATACCACCGATGGCGGTCGGCAGCACGATTTTGAGGATGGTGCGCCACTTCGGCACGCCCAGCGCCAGCGAGGCCTCGCGCAGCTCGTTCGGGACGAGCTTGAGCATCTCCTCGGTGGAGCGGACGACGACCGGCAGCATCAGGATGGTCAGCGCCATCGCGCCGGCGAATCCGGAGGGGCCCATGCCCAGGATCAGGATCCAGGTACTGAGGATGAACAGACCCGCGACGATCGACGGGATGCCCGTCATGACGTCGACGAAGAAGGTGACGGCCTTGGCGAGCCTGCCGCGGCCGTACTCGACCAGGTAGATCGCGGTCAGCACACCGATCGGCACGGAGATGACGGCGGCGATGCCCACCTGCTCCAGGGTGCCGAGGATGGCGTGGTAGATACCGCCGCCGGGCTCGGTGGTGGAGACCACGCCCATCGAGTGGGTGAGGAAGTAGACGTCGAGGACCTTCACACCGCGGCTGACGGTCTCCCAGATGAGGGAGACCAGCGGGATCACCGCGAGCAGGAACGCGACCCAGACGAGGCTGGTCGCGACCCGGTCCTTGGCCTGCCTCCTGCCCTCGACGCGCGCGGCGATGCCGTACGAGCCGAGGACGAAGAGGACGCCGGCGATCAGGGCCCACTGGATGGAGCTTTCGAGGCCGGCCACGGCGCTGATGCCGAGGCCCAGGGCGACCGAGCCGGCGGCGACCGCCCACGCGAACCACTTGGGCAGGGAGGCGGCACGCAGCGTGCTCGGGCCCTTCGGGGTGAGAGTTGCGTTGCTCATGCGTTGGCCCCCGAGAACTCCTTGCGGCGGGCGATGATCAGCCGGGCCGCGCCGTTGACCAGCAGGGTGATGACGAACAGGACCAGACCGGAGGCGATCAGGGCGTCCCGGCCCATCTCGGTGGCCTCACTGAACTTGCTGGCGATGTTCTGGGCGAAGGTGCCGCCGCCCGGGTCGAGCAGGCTGAGGTTGATCTCGAAGCTGGACGACAGGACCATCGCCACGGCCATGGTCTCGCCGAGCGCGCGGCCGAGGCCGAGCATGGAGGCCGAGATGACACCGGAGCGCCCGAAGGGCAGCACCGCCATGCGGATGACCTCCCAGCGGGTGGCGCCGAGGGCCAGGGCGGCCTCCTCGTGCATCCGCGG
The DNA here is from genome assembly GCF_000383595.1 of Streptomyces bottropensis ATCC 25435. Lineage (NCBI taxonomy): Bacteria > Bacillati > Actinomycetota > Actinomycetes > Kitasatosporales > Streptomycetaceae > Streptomyces > Streptomyces bottropensis. The sequence continues at coordinate 8,613,130 of NZ_KB911581.1, forward strand.
GACCTGACGGAAGACCTCACGGCTCACGTTGGTGATGATCGGCAGGATCATGATCGCGAGCAGGATGCCGACGGTGAGCATCGAACGGGGGGCGCCGCCCTGCCATTCGAGGATGCCGGTCCAGCCGAGGTAGGCGTTCAGCCAGCCGTAGAGCCCGTCGAGCTGCGGTACGAGGACCAGGATGCCCCAGAGGCCGTACACGATGGACGGCACGGCGGCGAGGAGGTCGACCACGTACGCGATGGGCCCGCCGAGCTTGCGCGGGGCGTAGTGCGTGATGAAGAGGGCGATGCCGACCGCGACCGGGACCGCGATGGCCATCGCGATGACCGACGAGACGATGGTGCCGAAGGCCAGGACCGCGATGCCGAAGACCGGCGGGACCGCGGTGGGGTTCCACTCGAAGGTGGTGAAGAAGTTGGCCTCGTCCTTGCCGATCGCGAGCGCGGCACGGTAGCTGAGGAACACGGCGATGGCCGCCATGAGCACCAGCAGGAAGATGCCGGATCCCCGGGACAGGCCGAGGAAGACCCGGTCACCGAGGCGGGTCACGCCGCGCGCGACGCGCTTGTCCTCGCGGGCCTCGGAAGGCGGTGGGGTGGGGGGAGCGGGAGTGTCTTTGGTCGATATGTCCATCAGGTTCTCCGGTCTGCGGAGCCGGCACCGGACGGGCGGCGGCTCGGGGCGGAGCCGTCCGCGGTGGCGGGAGACTCCTGGCGGCGGTGCACCGGACGGTGCGGCCCAGTCCCGGTCGGGGCTGGGCCGCACTCAGGTCAGCTCAGTTCCGAGATGGTCGTACGGACCTTGGTGATGATCTCCTCGGGCATCGGGGCGTACCCGGCCTCGGAGAGCAGCGCCTGGCCGTCCTCGGACGCGACGTAGGTGAGGAAGGACTTCGTGGCGGGCAGGGTGTCCGCCTTGTTGCCCTTGTCACAGACGATCTCGTAGGTGACGAGGGTGATCGGGTAGGCGCCCTCGGCGGTGGGCTTGTAGTTCAGCTTCAGCGCGAGGTCCTTGCCCGTGCCGACGACCTGGGCCTCGGAGATGGCCTTGGTGGCGTTCTCGACGGTCGCCTTGACCGGCTCGGCGGCCTCGGTCTTGACGTCGACCGTGCTGATGCCGTCCTTGGCGTAGGAGAGCTCCATGTAGGAGATCGCGCCCTTGGTCTCCTTCACGCCCTGCGCGACACCGGAGGAGCCCTGCGCGGACTGGCCGCCCTTGGCCTGCCAGGCCTTGCCGCCCTCGTACTTCCAGCTGTCGGGGGCCGCGGCGATCAGGTACTTGGTGAAGTTGTCCGTGGTGCCGGACTCGTCCGAGCGGTGGAAGGCCTGGATCTTGAGGTCGGGCAGCTCGGCGTCGGGGTTGAGCGCCTTGATGGCCTTGTCGTTCCAGTTGGTGATCTTGCTGTCGAAGATCAGGGCGAGGGTCTTGGCGTCCAGGATCAGGTTCTCGACACCCGGGACGTTGTAACCGACGGCGATCGGACCGCCGACCATCGGCAGGTCGATGCCCTGGCCGTCGGTGCAGACCTTCTTGGAGGCCGTGACCTCTTCCGGCTTCAGCGCCGAGTCGGAGCCCGCGAAGGCGACCTGGCCCTGGGTGAACGCGGTGATGCCCGCGCCCGAGCCGCTGCCCTTGTAGTTGATCACGACGTCCTTGCAGGCGCTCTGGTACTGCTTCACCCAGGCGTCGATCGCGTTCTTCTGCGCGGAGGAGCCGTCGGCCAGCAGCTGACCCTTGGCGTCGCCGCAGTCGATGTTGCCGGCGGCGGGCGCCGAGCTGTCGCCACTGCCGCTCGCGCCGCCACTGGTGTCGTCGGACCCGCAAGCCGAGAGGGTCAGGACGCCGGTGAGGGCGACAGCACCGAGAGAAAGGGCGCGCAGCCGGTTCTTGCGCTGAAGCTTCACTTTCGGGAGTTCCTTCCAGGAGCCGCCGTCCACATGGCGGCGTGCGAAGTCGTCGTACAGCCTCGGGACCTGTCCGGCTGGTGCCGCCAGTCCCTCGAACTGCTGTCGTCACGGGTTGTGGGGCCGCATTTCGGTCCACCTCCCGCACCGGGTAAGGCCGAAATTAGGCAGATCAGGTGAAGCCGCCAATGGCCAGAAGTGAACGGCGAGTGAACCCCTGCCGAAAGTGCGGTGAGGTCACGGAACGCTCACGGGAAGAGCACGTGGAGATTCCGATACGGCGATCCCCGACCGCGCATCTCACGGACCTCAAGCGTGGCACACGCCCTCACCGCCCTCACGTTGCATCACACACTGCACCCATTCAACTACAGAGAGGAACAATCCCCAGACCGGCCCCCCTCTACGCCCCTCCAGCACCCCCGCCCGGCCACCAGGGCCGCGGGCCGCGCAGAATCGGGGGTCGCAGGGGCCGGCCCCCGGGGCCGGGACGGACGGAGGAGACGGAGGGGAGAGGGAGGAGAATCCGGGAACCCCGCTCCCACCAACCCCGTCTCGTTCCACGACCCACCACGCGGTGCACCGGGAGACGCACATGGAACGACGCATGTTCATCGGCGGCGCGGCCGCGCTCACCACCCTGACGGCCTCGGCCTGCACGGGCACCGGCCCCGGCCCCGCCAGCCGCGCCACGGACACCTCCCTGCGCACGACCACGACCACCGGCACGGGCATCGCGTCCCGGGCCTCCGCCGCCAACTGGGCCGCCCTGGCCCGCGACCTCGACGGCCCCCTCGTCCGCCCCGGCGACAAGGCCTGGTCGACGGCCCGGCAGCTCTACAACACCCGCTTCGACACCCTGAAGCCCACCGCCGTCGCCTACGTCGCCCACGCCGACGACATCCGAACGACCCTCGCCTACGCCAGGGCCCACGACATCAAGGTGTCGATACGCAACGGCGGCCACTCCTACGCGGGCTGGTCCTCCGGCAACGGCCGCCTGGTCGTGGACGTGTCGAAGCTGAACAAGGTCCGCACCTCCGGCGCTGAGGCGGTGGTGGGAGCCGGCTCGAAGCTCATCGACGTCTACCGCGCCCTGGCCGCGAAGGGTGTGACCATCCCCGCCGGCTCCTGCCCGACCGTGGGCGTCTCCGGCCTGACCCTCGGCGGCGGCCACGGCGTGGCCTCCCGCGCCTACGGCCTGACCTGCGACAGCCTCACCCAGGCGACGCTGATCACGGCCGACGGCAAGCAACTGACCGCGAACGCCACCACCAACAAGGACCTCTTCTGGGCCCTACGAGGCGCGGGCAACGGCAACTTCGGCGTGGTCACCGAACTCCGCTTCAAGACCCACACCGCCCCCCAGGGCGTCACCGCCTACCTCACCTGGCCGTGGTCCAGGGCCGCCGCCGTGGTGAAGGCCTGGCAGGAGTGGGGCCCGACGCAGGCCGACGAGATCTGGTCCTCCTGCCACCTGGAGAACGGCGGCGGCCCGTCCGTCGCGGTCGCCGCCTTCTCCCTCGGTACCTACGGCGACCTGGAGAACGCCCTCGACCGCCTCGCCGACCGCGTCGGCACCCCGGCCCGCAGCGTCTCCCTCAGGCGCCGCTCGTACGAGGACGCCATGGAGGGCTACGCGGGCTGCGGCTCCTTCTCCACCGACGCCAAGTGCCACCTGCCCGGCTCGACCCCGGGCCGCTCTCCCCAGGGCGCGCTGGGCCGCGAGACGTACGCGGCGCGCTCGGACTTCTTCGACCGCTCGATCTCCTCGGCGGGCATCCAGACCCTGCTGACCCAGATCACGGGCGTGAAGGGCGGAGCCGGCAGCATCGCCCTGACCGCCCTCGGCGGCCAGGTCAACCGCGTCTCCCCCACGGCCACGGCCTTCGTCCACCGCCGCTCCCGCATGCTGGCCCAGTACCTCGCCTCATGGAAGAGCGGCGCCTCGGGCACGACGGCCCAGTCGTGGCTCACCACGGCCCACAGGTCCATGACCCGCCACGCCTCGGGCGCCGCCTACCAGAACTACACCGACCCCACCCTCACCGACTGGCGGAAGGCCTACTACGGCGACGCGGCCCCCCGCCTGACCACCCTGAAGAAGAAGTACGACCCGAACCGCTTCTTCACGTTCCCGCAGGCCCTGTAGGCCCAGTGAGGGGCGCGGGGAACCGCGCGACAAGCCCCCACGAACCCGCACCCGCCGAACAAGCGACCCCCCGAGCTACTGGGCGCTCAGGGGGCGAAAGGGCCGGGGAACGAAAGGGCCGAGGGGCGATAGGGCCGGGGGTCGAAAGGGCCGGGGGTCGAAAGGGCACAGCCCCTGGGGATGGGACGGGTAGGGGCGGCGGGGGGCGAACCCGTCCCAGGCGCACCCGGGCCAGGCAGCAAGCCACGGCGCAGCCGACCCCTCAGGCAGCCAGATCCCGCTCCTCCGCGGAAGCCCCACCCACCCGAGCCCCCGGAATCACCGCACGCCCCCCGTCCCGCCCCCGAGCCCGCACAACCCACCCCACCCGAGGCGACCGCTCCACCGCCTTCATCAACGGCGTGAGCAGAGCCATGGCAAGCGGCGACAGCAACAGCACGACAGCGGTCCCCAAGGCGAACCCACCGATCACGTCGGTCGGATAGTGCACCCCCATGTACACCCGGATGAACCCGCCCAGCAGCCCGATCACCAGCCCGACCATCCCGAACCTCCGGTTGGCGACGAACAACCCCACCGCCATGGCCATGATCAGCGTCGCGTGATCGCTCACGAACGAGTAGTCGGTCTTGCCGGAGACCAGCACCTCCAGCCCCTCATGATCGAGAAAGGGCCGAGGCCGCTCCACGAAGCCGCGTATCGGCACGTTCACCAGCACGGCGACCCCGGCGGCGAGCGGCGCCCACAGCAACGCGGCCACGGACGAGGCGGCATCCTCCCCGCCCCGCTTCCGCACGCCCCACCAGCACCACACGATCAGCAGCACCATCGCGACGAGCAGCCCGTACTCACCCACGAACTCCATCACCCGGTCGAGCCAGGTCGGCGCGTCCTTGGCGAGGCCGTTGATCTCGTACAGCAGCTCGACGTCGGGATTCGATCCGGAATCAGCGGCAATTGCGGCATGCGCGGCGAGTCCAGCCATCGTGCTGCGGCCCTTTCGTCATCGTTCTCGCGACCGCACCCTTACGTGCGCCGCGCTTGCCACCCCCGTGGTCTACGTAGTGCTTCCGCGTGAGCGTCAACGGGCTACGTCAATCAGGAACGCACACTCCCCTTCAATGCGTTCCACCCTCCACCGAATGATCACGCAGACGTTATCGAAGAGAGACACATCTCTGCAGCTCAGGGCAGGGGTTCACAGGCAATTACGGCGCCGTCAGACCGCTGTGGGCAATGCTTTCGCGCCATCTTCGGTGACCCGGGTGGCGCCGAAGTAGTCGGGGGTGTCAATCGGGTCGAAACGGATGACGGCCCCCGTGCGCGGAGCGTCGATCATATATCCGCCCCCGACATAAATTCCGACGTGCCGAATGGCGCGGGAGTTGGTGAGGTCGTCGGAGAAGAACACCAGATCCCCGGGCAGCAGCTCATCCCGTGAGGGATGCGGGCCGGCGTTGTACTGATCGTTGGCGACCCGCGGCAGCGTGATCCCCACGGTCTTGTACGCCGCCTGCGTCAGCCCCGAGCAGTCGAAGCGTCCGCCCTGCTCAGCGGTGCCGGTGCCACCCCACAGATACAGCGTCCCGAGCTTCTTCTGCGCGTACGCGATGGCCCCGGCCGCCTGCTCGCTCGGATCGACCCGCGACGTGGGCGCGGCGAAGCTCTCCGACAGCGTGGTGATCGTCTTGACGTAGTTCTGCGTCTCCTTGTACGGCGGCACTCCCCCGTACTTGATGACGGCGTACGCCCCCGCGTTGTAGGAAGCGAGCATGTTCGCCGTCGGATCACCGGGTACGTCCTTCACGTACTTCGCGAGCGAGCAGTCGTACGAGGCGGCCGACGGAATCGCGTCATTCGGGTCCCAGACGTCACGATCCCCGTCCCCGTCCCCGTCGAGCCCGTGCGTGGCCCAGGTCCCCGGGATGAACTGCGCGATGCCCTGCGCGGCGGCGGGGCTCTGCGCCTTCGGGTTGAACCCGCTCTCCTGGTACAGCTGTGCGGCCAGCAACGCCGGATTGATGGCGTCGCACAGATTGCCCCACTTCTGCACGAGCGTCTGATACGCGGCGGGCACGGCGCCCTTGGCCAGCCCGACGGACTTCCCGCCGATGCCGCCCGCGAGGTTCCCGGCGACCATGTAGACACCCACGACCAGCAACAACACGAAGCTGAGCCCAACGCTGCCGGCAGCGATCACCACGATCCATGCCTTACGCACCGTCAACCGCCCCTCACCGCGCGCCAGTCCGCCGTCAGCAAGTGTAGAGCGGACCCCGTCCCGACGGAATGATCACTCGGCGGCCCCACGGTCGACCCACAGCAGCTTCCCACCCTGCGAGACACCGAGGTTGCGCAACACGGACACGCCCCGATCCTCGGAGCAGGCGCGTACGAGCCGCAGCCCCCGCCCACCCTCGGCGTCGAGCTCGACAGGCCGGGCGTCCTCGGTGAACCCCACCGGCACCCGCCGGTCCCGGTCCCCCACCCCGACACGCAGCCTCCCACCGATCGCCAGCACCCGCAGGCCGTACTCCTGCGCGGTGTGCCGATGAGCATTGGTGAGCAGCTCTGCAGCCAACAGTTCGGCGGTGGGGGTGAGTTCGGAGAGCCCGTGGGCATCGAGCACGGCCCGGAGGGTGGCGTGGCCGACGCCTGGAGAGCGGGGGTCCCGGGGGAGACGAAGGGTGTAGTTCCAGGACGGGGAACCGTGGCCCGGAAGTCTCCGATCACAGAGGGGAGTTGGTCGGATACCACTCCTGGGGGACAAGGTAGTGTCGAGGTTTAAGTTGTTAGACCTAGCAGCGCGAACTTCTTCAGTGTTTATACGTGTGGGTGACACAGCCCGCCGAAGGAGAGCAACCTTGGCCATGAGAGGCAGCCCCACCGGGCGTCAACTCCGGCTGGGTACCGAACTCCGCAAGATGCGCGACCGAGCAGGCCTGACCTCGACCCAGGCCGCGCAACTGCTCGGCATCAAGCAGAACCAGGTCAGCAACATCGAGGCCGGCCGCCACGGCGTGAGCCCCGAGCGCCTGCGCACCATCGCCTGCCACTACGACTGCTCGGACAAGGCCCTGGTCGACGCGCTCACCGCCATGCCCCCCGACCGCAAACGGGGCTGGTGGGAGGAGTACCGCGAGCTGCTCTCCAGTGGTCTGCTCGACCTGGCCGAAGCGGAGCACCACGCCCACTCCTTGCGCAGCACGACCACGGCCCGCGTCCCCGGACTGCTCCAGACCCGCGAGTACGCGCTCGAAATCTTCCGCCAGGCGGTCGTCGAGCTCTCGCCGCCCGACATCGAGCACCGGCTCTCGTTCCGCATCAAGCGGCAGGCCGTCCTCTTCCGCGGGGAGAACCCCACTCCGTACGCGGCGATCGTCCACGAGGCGGCGCTCCGCATGAAGGTCGGCGGCCCCACGGTCGCCCGGCAGCAGCTGCAGCACCTGCTCGACATGAGCGAGCGGGACCACGTCACCCTGCGCGCCGTCACCTTCGACGTCGGCGCCTATCCGGGATCGGGACAGTCGATCTACTACTTGCACGGCGCCGTACCGCAGCTGGACACCGTCCAACTGGACCAGTCCCACGGCGCCACATTCGTCGACGCCGAGGCCCAGTTGCACAAGTACCGGACCCTCTTCGACCGGATTGAGGCGATCGCGCTCAACCCCGACAAGACCCGGGACCTCATCCACAACGTGATGCGAGACCTGTGAGGGAACGCCCATGACGCCGTACTGGCAGAAGTCCTCCTACTGCAGCGAAGGCGAGGCCTGCGTCCACATAGCCACCGGACCCGCCACCATCCACCTCACCGAATCCGCCGACCCCACCCAAGCCACCCTCACCACCACCCCCTCCTCCTTCCGAGCCCTCCTCCACGTACTCAAACCCGACAGGGAACCCACCCGTGTCTGACATCCCCCAGGACCTCGACTGGATCCGCGCCGCCCCCGACGACGCCACCGGCCCCGGCCCCTGGATCGAACTCGCCTTCGGCGAGGGGAACGGCGAGGACGACCCGGAAGCCCCCGTCTACATCCGCGAGACGAGCGCCCCGGACAACGTCGTGACCACGAACCGCCGCAAGTGGGACGCGTTCGTACTGGGCGTACAGGCAGGCGAGTTCGACCACTTCGTGGAGGGGGTCGAAGGCTTCGAGCCGACGGTGCGGCAGCCGGAGGCCTAGGTTCTGGCCCGAGCGACACCCTCCCCATTGTCCTGCAGCTCACAGCCGGGTAACACCCGGTGTTACCGTGGTGGCATGGCAACCGTACGTTTCTCGATCAGCATGCCCGCCACCGTGCGCGACCGAATCAAAGAGCACGCCGCAGACGCCGGACTCGACGTCTCCACCTTCTTGACCATCGCCGCACAGGCACAGATGGACCAGCAGGACCGGGTGAGGAAGATCTTCGAGCCCTTCGAGAAGGCCCGCGAGGAGGCCGAGGAGCAGGCCGGTACGGGAATCTGGGCAGGTGACGACATCGAGCCGACAAAGGCGGAGCAGGCGGAAATCGACGCGATCCTCGGCCACGCGCCGCGCAACGAGGCCGCCGCGTGAACGTGGTCGTCTACGACACGGGGATGTTGATGGCCCTGGTCGGTCAGGACCGCCGGGCACACGTCCTGCACAAGGGCTTCGTCGCGGCCGGGGGGCACAAGCCGATCATCCCCGGTCCCGCCCTGTCACAGGCATGGCGGACAAGCCCGAAAACGGCCTACGCCTGGAAGCGGCTCCTTGCCGATGCTTTCGTGTATCCCGCCGACAGGGCCCGATACCCGGATGACCTGCCCCCTCGCTGTCTTCCCTGCGCGGGCGGAGTGAACATCGAAGGCTGGAAGACACTCGGCGACATGATCGGCTCTGCCGCCCTGCCACCGAAGAAGCGCCCTGACCCGGTCGACGCCCTTGCCGTACTCATCGCCGCCGGCCACGGCGGAGGCAGTGTTCTCACCTCGGATCGCGACGACATCGAGGCATACGCCGCGACACTCCCCGGCAGCAATGTCTCCGTCGTCGCCGTGTGACCTGCGGCCCGCGCCTGCCTCCCGCAGCCGCGCCGCCTCTTCCCTGGCCGCCTCCAGTACTCCTTGTGGAGCTGGAACGCTTCGACGAGCGCGGCGTTGAACTGCTCCTCGTCCCGCCAACGCCTCAGGTACGCCCCGTCACGTGTCGAACTCGCCTACCCAGGACCGCTCCAGCAGATTCTTGGGCAGATACTCGGACTCGACCTCGATGGGCATACCGACGTCGTAGGCGAGGCAGGCTACGGCGAGGGGGCCGAGGGCGACGGTTCCGCTGATGGACTCCCGCCGGTCCTCGTCCGCGTTCCAGTACTCCTTGTGGAGACGGAGCGCCTGGAGAAGCACCGTGTTGAACTGGGTCTCGTCCCGCTTGAGGAACTGCAGGAACAGATCGAGCGGTGGATAGAGGATCTTCAGCATCAGCTCGCGGTCGGCGATTCGGAGCCCGCCCGGGTCGGTACCCTGGAATGCCGCGGTGAACTTCTCGCTGAGACCCGGCCGTTCCATCCAGTACGCCTGCAACGCGTCGGCCCAGTCGTAGATGTACTCGTCGTACACCGCTCCCGACGCTCGCAGCAGCTCGATCGGCACATCACAGAGCTTTGTCATCCGGTCCTGGTCACGGCAGATGATCGACAGCCAGAACGCGGTGATCCAGTTTCCCGCGTCGGTGAAGTGCTGAGCACCGATGGCCGGGATGGTACGCATCTTATGGGCGATCCGGCACTCCACCGAGGCCTCGGTCGTGCTGGCCGCGGAGAACAGGGCGGAGCCGATCTGCAGCGCCGCCACCCACGCTTCCCAGGTCTCGGACTTGTCGGCGGTGGGGTCGTGAAGACAGTGCAGTTCCGCCGTGCTCAGGGCGCTGCTGAAAGTCAAGCCGAACGCTTCGGGAAACTCCGGGAGCCTCTCCACGTCCTTGAGGAGGTTCCGGTCACACATCTCGATGAAGCTCGTCGGGTCCCCGGCGGGAACTTCATCCTCGCGTGGCACGCGTGTGGTCACTTGTTGCTCCCGGCCTTGCCAAGGTTGAACTGCGCCATCTCATAACCAGCATATTTGCCGTCCGGGGTGGCGTCCGCCTTCACCAGGACGTAGTCCACCTGGTCCTTGAGGAGGGCTTCCTCAAGCTTCGTCGCGAGTGTCATCTCTTCCGCATTTCCCGCCTTCTTTGCCCTTTCCTGCATTTTCTGGACAATGGTCTCGAAATATTCCCGGGTGCCCTGTTGCACACGGTTTCCCAGGTGGCTTGTGCGTTCGCCCACCTGAGCTCTGGGAGACCCCTTGGCCTCGACGACGACGTACCCGCCACCCGGCTTCTCATAGATCTGGTCGAACCGATTGTTGCCGAAGACCCCGTCGTCCACGCGCCGCGCACCCGCATAGTGGTCCGGTATGGCATGGTGCTCCGCGACCCGCTCGCCGAACAGCTCGCTCTGCTTGAGCATGTCGCCGTGCAGCGGGGAGTGCGCGGCTTCGGCGGCGTCCATCGCCGCCTCCGCCTCGGCCGTCCGGTTCGTCATGTACTCCTTCTCGGCCCGGGTCAGCGCCTTCTCCGCCGCCTTGTCGGCCGTGATGGCGTCACGACGCGTCAGCGCCCATTCGTCGAGTCGCTTCAGCACACCGCTTTCGACGTTCGTCCGAACCCCGGTGCCATGTGGGTTCGGATCCAGGTATTTCGCCTGGATGGCGGGCGGCAGGTCGCTCTTGGATATCCACTTGGTGGGATCTGCCGGGTCCCGCACCAGAATGGGCAGACGCTGTCCGAACACCTCTGCCGAGGCCGACCTGCGGTAGCCGTTCGACCGGTAATGGTCCTTGAACCAGCGCGGATCGCTGTTGGCGAGATCCACATGTCGTTGCATGACGGCCCGCGCGTCCGACTGGCCGGAACGCCCCGCCTCCGACCCGCCTCCGTCTCCGGCCCCTTCGCCCGTCCGGCCGCCCGGACCCGCCGACTCGTCACCGAGCCCACCCGCGTCACCGGCCGCGTCGTCACCGGACCGGCCCAGATCGTCCAGCACACCCGGCCCGACCGCGCCGCCTGTCCGGGGCGGCAGACCATCACCGCCCCGGCCGCCGCCCGCAGTGACGCTGTCACCCCCTCGGCCGACGACCCCGGCGCCGTCCCCCACACGCGTACCGACCCCGGCACCCGCGGTCTCCCGCACACCCGACGTCCGCTCCCCCCGAGCCCCGGCCTCCCCCGCCCGCCGCTCCGCGGTCCCCTCATGGCGGATGCTGTCCAGCGACTCCCGCACCGTCCCGTCGGCGTTGTGCATCACCAGCGTCTTGGTGTCGAGGTAGACGACCTCGCCCTCGGGGGTCGTCATGCGGACGGAGTTCTCGGGGGTGAGCCCGGCCGGGAGGTCGTCGGCGATGTTCGGCGGTTCGGCTATCCGGTACGTGCCCTCGCCGAGCCTGACATGCGTACCGTTCGTGATCCCTCGCAGCCCGGCCATGACATCGCTGATCTTCACGGCGGTCCCGCCGATGCTCTTCGCGATGTACGTCATCGGGTCGACGATCCGCCCCGCCTTGCCCGCGAAGGAGATGGCCTTCGCGATCGCACCGGCCTTACCGGTCGCCGCGACCGCTCCTCCCGCCCCACCCGTGAAAACGGTCGTCAGGACGTTGAACGTCACCGCCCCCGCCGCCCGCGACGGGTTCTTCCCCCACTCGTCGTACGCGATCAGCGCCTTCCCGGTCTCCACGACCGCCGTACGGGAGTCGCGCAGCCAGGAGGGGAGTTTGTCGGCCGGGGTAAGCCAGTACGCGGCACCGAGCGGCGTTCCCGTGATCAGGACGCCGGTCGCGAGCTTGCCGAGGCCCACCCAGGCCTGGCCCGCCGCGTCCCAGCCGTTGAAGCCGACCAGGGTGCCGAGGCCCTTGATCGTGCCCCACACGCCGTCCACGACGAAGCCGACCGTGAAGTCCCAGGCGTGCTCGTGGAAGTAGTACCAGGGGTTGGACTCCTCGACGACGTCCCCCCACGGCAGCCCGCCGGCGTTGTTCAGGTCCTCGGCCCGGTAGCCGTACGTGTTCTCTTTGTCCGACCCGTCACCGACGGCGAGCGGCTCCCCGCCGACCAGCGCGACGATCTTGTTGTGGCAGTCCCGCTCTGCGGCCTGAAAGGCGGTCCAGGCTGCGTTCACCGCGTTGCGGCGGGCCGTGTTCTCGTCGATGAGGTCACCGTCCGCGACCCAGTCGTCGTCGTCCGCGACGCGCCGTTCGAAGGCCGCCGCCTCCTCGCGAAGCGAGTTCAGCCTGTCGACCAGGGGCCGGACCTCCGCCGCGTAGTCGAGCAGCGCCTTGGAGACCGTGCCCAGCTCGGTCTGCAGGTCGTGGCCGGCCGCCGCGACCGGCGCGGTCGTCGCGAAGAGCTGGTCGGCCTCCGGGGCCTTGTAGAAAGGTTCCAGCAGATGGAAGTTGGCGTCGATCAGCAGACCCGCGGCACCGATCGCCGTCCCGTCGAACGCGATGTCCCCGGCGTCCGTCTCCAGCTGCTCCAGATTCCCCGTGAACTCCGGTATCTCGGCCGAGACAACGGGCCTCTCCTCGCTCACGCCTACCCCCGTGGACGCCGTCGCAGATACGTTCCCTCAACTCGAGGCCCAGCCAGCTCACCTGACGCACGGACACATGGGGCACCCAGTCGATCATTTGTACCAAGATTGCGATCGCGATCCCATGCAGTTCTGGCCAAAGCTCGACCCCACCGGGACATCGAGCCCCACACACGACCCTTACGTCCACATCAGGCACACTCGAACCCCGGAGAACACCGGATCGACAGAACAGGCCCGACGCCCCGTCAGAAGCGGGGCCGAGCAAGCCCCCAGAGGCGACGAAAGGGGAATAACGACGGAACCACACCACAGGTTCCGTTTCATCCTCATTGCCCGACGTGACCTGCCGTGATACACAGAGTGACGATGCGACCCTTCGCTCACCGTTCCGCGCCCCCCGTCAGGGGCCCACGCGGGCCGACGGCAAGGGATCCGTACGAAAACCGCCAATCAATGACGCCAAGTCGACATACGTCAGCGCCATTGTCGGCGAGAATGGGCCCGACCTCTGCGCACCCGCGCGGAGGCGTGCGGAGCGGACGCCGAGGCGCACGCCCCGTACAGCCACGAAGACAACAGAACTACCCATTAGGGGCGGTGACTTACATGTTCGTTGCGGCCGACAAGGGCGACATCACCACCATCATCGGCGGAATCGCCCCGGACTGGGGGCCTTTCGGCAGCCTGGGCAACGAGGCGCGCGTGATGATCGAGGTCGTGATGGCGATCGCCATCCTTCTCTGCCTCGGCATCGCGATCTGGGGCGCGGCCAAACAGCGCATCGGCGCGACCGCCCTGCGCGACACCTTCAGCGCCGAACAGGGCAAGGGCCTCATCATCGCCGGCCTCACCGGCGTCTTCATCATCGGCTCCCTGGGCACCCTCTTCACCATCGTGTACGGCATGGCCGTGTAGCGCGGCGGCCCGCCCTCGTCCCGGCCGGGCCGCCGACTGCGCCCAGTTCCCCCGCCCACCCCACCCGTCCGTCGTGCCCACCGGCTGAGGTTGCGTTTCCCTGATGTCGAGTCTCCACACCGCGCCCGCGCGGGAACCAGCGCGGCTACCGTCGTACTGCTACGCCTTTCGGTACGACGTCGAAGTTGAAGGGGCGACTGCGGCATGAGTCTCGGCGACGAGCAGGGGTACGGCGAGTCCTCACGCTCCGGTGACGACGCGTACGGGGGATACGCCGGCACCGGCCAGACCCGAACCCGCCTCCCCGAAGGCGGCGGCGACCCCTACGGCGGTGCCCCGCGCCGCCCCCGCTCCTCCTCCAGAAGCCTCGTCACCATCGTCGGCGTCGTCGTCCTCCTCATCGCCGCGATCGCCTTCGCGAACCGAGGCGGCGACAGCACCACCACCGACGACTCCGGCAACGACAAGACGGAGACGGCCCCTACGGCGGCTTCGGGGGAGCGACCGGTCACCACGAAGACCGGCGGCATCCCCTCCGGCTTCGCCCACGACCAACAGGGCGCCGAATCGGCGGCGGCCAACTACTCCGTGGTGCTGGTCTCGGCCGACATCCTCAAGCCCGCCCGGCGGAGCGAGATCGTGCAGCAGGTCTTCGCCTCCGACAAATCAGCCGATCTGGAAGACAGTCTGAACCGCGTCTACAGCAAGAACTTCCTGACCAAGGTCGGCCTGGATGAGAACGGCAACGCACCGGACGGCAGCACGTACGTCTCACGCACCATGCCGGTCGGCACCACGACCACCAGCTACTCGGACAACACCGCGATCGTCGAGGTCTGGTGCACAGGTGTGTTCGGTATGGCATCCGAAAACACGACCAACCCGGTCACCAGCGACTGGTTCACCATGACCCTCCAACTGCGCTGGGAGAACGACGACTGGAAGGTCGACAGCTTCGCGCAAAAGGAAGGCCCCGCGCCGGTCAACGGCGACAACAAGGTCTCGACGTCCGACGAGATCTCGAAGGCTGTCGAGGAGTACGGAGGGTTCACCTATGCCCGGTAAATCACGCCGTGCACTCAGGGTCACCGCAGCGTTCACAGCCGTACAGACCGCGCTCCTCCTGCTCGCGACACGTGCCGTCGCCGCACCTACACCATCCCCCTCTTCCAGCGGTGATTCCTGCTCATTGCTCTCCGGCGCGGCCCGGGAGTACTGCGAGAGCGACAACGGTGGCGGTGGCGGAGGGTCGGGGACCACTCCCAACGACCTCACCACCACCCTCGACCCCCTCTCCTCCCTAGCCCAAGGCTGCGCCGACGCCGCCTCCTGGACCATCGACAAACTCTCCGCCGCGGTCAACGACACCGCGAACGTCGACTTCACGAACCCCAAGTTCCTGCAGCAGTACGCCGTCGTGTTCGCGGCGTCGACCATCCTCACCCTCGTCCTGTGGCTGCTCGCGGTCGCGAAGCGGGCCGTGCGGGGCGTCCCCCTCACCACGGCCCTCTCGGAGGCCGTCGGCTTCCTCTGGCTGACCGTCCTCGCCTCCGCCTTCACCCCCCTGATCCTCTACACCATCGTGTCGGCCACCGACGGCGTCACCGACGTCCTCGCCAAAGCCACCGGCGACCAGACGGACACCTTCTTCGGCACCTTCTCCGGCGCCCTGAAGAAGGGCGAGGACATCGGCGGCGGCCCGATCATGCTGATCGTCGTCTCCCTCGTCTCCATCCTCGCCGCCGGCGTCCTCTGGCTGGAGCTGGTCATCCGCGCCGCCCTGCTCTACGTCGGCGCACTCCTCGGCACGGTCGTCTACGCCGGCCTCGTCGACAAGAACCTCTGGGGCCACGTCCGCCGCTGGGCGGGCATCATGATCGCGGTCATCCTCATCAAACCGGTGATCGTGATCGTCCTCGGCCTCGCCGGCGCACTGTCCGCGGACGACGGCCCCAACGCCTTCTCCGCCGTCGTCTCCGGCCTCGCCATCATCCTCCTCGCCATCTTCGCCTCGGCGATGATCTACCGCTTCGTCCCCGGCTTCGGCGACGAGATCGCGGGCTCCCGCAACAACCGCATCATGCGCGGCGCCGAGAACAAGGCCGCCGCCGTGATCAGCTCCCCGGCCAGCCTCGTCGCCCAGGGCATCAAGACCCACAGCTCCCGGGCCGACAACAACGGCGGCGGCGGGAACAACACCCCCCGCCCCGCCAACCCCGCATCCGGCGGCGTGGCCGCCCACAGCTCGCGCCCCGCGAACGGAGGCGGCGGAAATCTCCCCGCCGCACCCCCGCCCCGCACGAGCCCGATCAACACCCCCCACGCCGGCAACACCCGCAACAGCAACCGCACGGGAGGTGAAGGGCGTTGACGACTGATTCCCACGCGGCCCATATGTCCCATCCGGTCACGCCCCGCCGTACCTATCTGATCGGGCGCGCCCGGCCGAACGCGATCATCGGCCGGAACCGCGAGTCCGGCGAGATCGCGCTCATCATCGCGGGCGCGTTCCTCGGCATGATGTCCGGCCTCCTCGTCCCCGTGCTCGTCCCCCGCATCGCCCTGCTCACCGGCTTCCCGATGCTCGCGCTGGCCGCGGTCTACGTGCCGTACAAGCGCCGGACGTTCTACAAGTGGTTCGAGATCAACCGCAGTTACAAGCGCAGCCTGCGCCGCGGCACGACGTACCGCTCCGCCAACATGGAGGCCGGCACCCGCCTCGACGGCCGTGAGGTCGAGGTCGGCCCCCCGCCGGGCATCGGCCGCATCACCTGGCTGGCCGCGCCCTTCGGCCCCGACGAGATCGCCGTCCTCCTGCACGCCGACCGCCGGACCGTCACCGCCGCCATCGAGATCGAGGGCCCCGGCGTCGGCCTGCGCGACTCCGAGGACCAGGAAGCCCTCGTCGACCGCTTCGGCACCCTCCTCAAGCACGTGGCCAACGGCGACGGCTTCGTCACCCGCCTGCAGATGCTCGCCCGCACCCTGCCCGCCGACCCGGACGCCCACGCCAAGGACGTCTCTCAGCGCGGCGACGACCGCGCCCCGGGCTGGCTCCAGCAGTCGTACGACCAGCTGCAGTCCATGGTCTCCACGAGCAGCGAACAGCACCGCGCGTACCTCGTCGCCTGCATGCACTACTCCCGCGAACTCGCCGCCGAGGGCCACGCCATGGCCCGCGCCGCCCGCCCGCAGGGCCGCAAGCTCGACAAGGACGCCGGCCTCGCCGTCGTCATGGCCCGCGAACTGACGGACATCTGCTCGCGCCTCCAGGAGGCCGACATCCGCGTACGGCAGCCGCTGGGCCAGGGCCGCCTCGCCTCCCTCATCCACTCCATGTACGACCCGGACCACCCCATCGACCACATCCAGGCCATGACCAAGCGCAACGCCTGGCCGGCCGAACTCGACGCGATGGAACCGGACTACCTCCAGGCCAAGACCCGCGAGTCCTCCACCCGCGCCCCCTGGTGCCACGCCACGGCCTGGGTGAAGGAATGGCCGATGACCCCGGTCGGCGTCAACTTCCTCGCGCCCCTCCTGGTCCACACCCCGGACGTCATCCGCACGGTCGCCGTCACCATGGACCTGGAGCCGACCGAGGTCGCCATCGAACGCATGCTCACGGAGAAGACCAACGACGAGGCGGAGGCGTCCCGCGCCGCCAAGATGAACCGCACCGTCGACCCCCGTGACGTGGCCTCCCACTCCCGCCTCGACCAGCGCGGCGAAGACCTCGCCAGCGGCGCGGCCGGCGTCAACCTCGTCGGCTGGATCACCGTCTCCTCCCGCTCCCCGGAGGCCCTGGCACGCGACAAGCGGACGATAAGGGCCTCGGCCGGCAAGTCGTACCTCAAGCTGGAGTGGTGCGACCGCGAACACCACCGGGCCTTCGTCAACACGCTCCCGTTCGCCACCGGAATCCGAAGGTAGGGCTGCCGCGATGCGGGATCACCCGACCCAACCGCACCTGGAGGTGAAGCGCTGATGCGAGACCCCATGTCCGCCCTCACGGACGCCTTCACGTCCTTCCTCTTCGGCAAGGTCGAGACGACCCGCCTCCCCGTGCGCACCTCCACGGGCCAGGCCCAGGCCGTGTACCTCCCGACCGCCGCCCCCGGCCTCGGCGACTCCGGCGTGATCATCGGCCGCGAGGTCTACTCCGGGAAGGGCTACATCTACGACCCCTTCCAGCTCTACGGCCAGCAGCTCCCCGCCCCCCACTGGCTCGTCCTCGGCGAGTCCGGCAACGGCAAATCGGCCCTGGAGAAGACGTACGTCCTGCGCCAGCTGCGCTTCCGCGACCGCCAGGTCGTCGTCCTCGACGCCCAGGGCGAGGACGGCGTCGGCGAATGGAACCTCATCGCGGAAGAGCTGGGCATAACTCCCATCCGCCTGGACCCGACCGCCGCCCTCGACATGGGCATCCGCCTCAACCCCCTCGACCCCTCGATCACCACGACGGGCCAGCTCGCGCTGCTCCGCACGATCATCGAGGTCGCGATGGGCCACGGCCTGGACGAACGCTCCGGCTTCGCCCTCAAGGTCGCGCACGCCTACGTCAACGAGACCATCGTCGAACGCCAGCCGGTCCTCACCGACATCGTCGAGCAGCTCCGCCACCCCGAGCCGGAGTCCGCGGAGGCGATGAACGTCGCCATAGACGACGTACGGGCCTGGGGCCTGGACGTGGCGCTGGTCCTGGACCGCCTGGTCGACGGTGACCTGCGCGGCATGTTCGACGGCCCCACCACCGTGGGCATCGACCTCGACGCGCCCCTCATCGTCTTCGACCTGTCCCACATCGACCGCAACTCCATCGCCATGCCCATCCTCATGGCGATCGTCGGTGTCTGGCTGGAGCACACCTGGATCCGCCCCGACCGGAAGAAGCGCATCTTCCTGGTCGAGGAGGCCTGGCACATCATCAACAGCCCCTTCGTCGCCCAGCTCTTCCAGCGCCTGCTGAAGTTCGGCCGCCGACTCGGCCTGTCCTTCGTCGCGGTCGTCCACCACCTGTCGGACGTCGTCGACGGCGCGGCGGCGAAGGAGGCGTCCGCGATCCTCAAGATGGCCTCGACACGGACGATCTACGCCCAGAAGGCGGACGAGGCGAGAGCGACGGGCCGCGTACTGGGCCTGCCCCGCTGGGCGGTGGAGATCATCCCCACCCTCACCCCGGGCATCGCCGTCTGGGACGTCAACGGCAACGTCCAGGTGGTCAAACACCTGATCACCGAGACCGAACGCCCCCTGGTCTTCACCGACCGCGCGATGACCGAATCGTCCGCCGACCACCTGCGGGACGAGGACGACGCCCTGCGCGCCGCCGAACTGGAGGCGGAGGAACGGGCGGCCGCGTTCGTCGAACACCGGCTGAGCGAGTTCGACGGCTACGGCTCCTCCGAGTCGACGGTGGCCTGAGCGGCACCGGTACCAGCGCAAACGGACACAGTCGGGCCAGGGCAGGGTGACAGCGTGAACGGCGGCATGCGATGAGACCGGACGACGGACGCCCCCAGCAGGGCGGCGGCATCCCCGACGGGCTGCTGATCGCCCTCCTCGGCTTCCTGGTGGGCCTGACCCTGCTGGTCTGGTCGGCCACCGGCCTGGCCGGCCTCTTCGCCCACGGGGCCTGGCCCGACGCCGTCACCTTCGGCCGCACCCCGTTGGCCGTACGCAGCCTGGTCTCCGCCCCCCAGGACCTCGCCGCCGCCTGGCCCGACACCCCCGCCGACCAGCTCTCCGGCTACGGCCTCTTCTGGGGCCTCGTCATCGGCCAGCTCATGATCCTCCTCGTCCTGACCGTCTTCACGATGGGCACCCTGGCCCGCTGGAGGGCCGTCCGGGCCCGGGAGAAGGCAACTCGGCACCCCCGGCCGGCGGACGCCCCGACAGCGGCGCCCACCGCCTCACCCGGTCACGTCACACCGCCCGTGCACGCCCCCGTGGAACAGACGACCCCGGCCCAGCCCCACGGCGCCGGCCAGGACCACCACACGGCTCCGACGGCCCACACCGCCTTCCCCACCACTCCCTCGACGCCGGCTCCACCCGTCTCGCCCGCTCCACCCGCATCACCGGCCTCACCGGCCTCACCGGCCGAAGCCGACGTGCCGACGAGCCCGCTTCCCCCCACTCCCGTGCCCTCGACAACGGGCGCCCCGCACCCCGGCGGTTGGACGCACACGATCTCCCCGGTCGTCCTGGGCACCGCCGACTCCCGCCGGCCCGCCGCCGTCCACGCCGTACGGGACGCCGAGGGCCCCGCCCTGGTGGTCACCTCCGACCCCACGCTCTGGTCGGAGACGAAGGACGCCCGCGCGAAGCTGGGCCCGGTCCTCCTCTACGACCCCGGCCACCGCTGCGACACCCCGGCCCGCCTCCACTGGTCCCCCGTCACCGGCTGCGAGGACAAGCCGACGGCGGCGGCCAGGGCGACCGCCCTGCTCGCCGCCATCCGCCCCGCCGCCAAGATCGACCAGGCGATGGCGGACACGGCGGAAACCCTCCTGCGCAGCTACCTCCACGCCGCCGCGATAGACAACCGCACCATCCGCCACCTGCACCGCTGGGCCCAGGGCAGCAACGTCCAGGAAGCGGTACGCACCCTGCGCACGAACCAGAAGGCCGCCCCCGGGGCGGCGGGCGAACTGGAGTCGGCCCTCACCTCGCACCCCGAACGCCGCGACATCGCCCAGCAGTTGACGGCCCGCGCCCTCTCCGCCCTCTCCACGGTCAACGTCCGGGAATCCTGCACGCCGAACCGAGCCGACTCCCTCGCCCTGGATTCCTTCGTGCACGAAGGGGGAACGCTCTATGTGGTCGGCGACCCCATCGAGGACCCCAAGGCGAACCCTTCCGCCATGCCTCTTCTGACGGCCCTCGCCTCAAGCGTGGTCGAGCGCGGCCGGCGCATGGCCGAACGGTCATCCTCCGGCCGCCTCGACCCACCACTCACCCTGGTCCTGGACGACGTGGCAGCCGTGGCCCCACTCCCCCAGCTCCCCGCCCTGCTGACCTCCGGCCCCGACCATGGCCTCCCCACGCTGGCCCTCCTCCGCTCCCGCGAACAGGCCAGATCCCGCTGGCCGAACCACGAACTCCCGCTGCCGTAGCGGCTGTACGCAGCCGAACCCCGAAGCTCTGTCACTCCACGGGCTGCCCGTCCCCCGAGGGCACCGCGTACCCGGCGACGGACGGCCACCGCACGGTCAGCACGACCGACTCCTCCTCCGCGACCCAGGAGTGATCCACCCCACGCCCCCACACCACGTAGTCGCCCTGGCGCTCCAGCACGACACTACGACCGGGGAAGTCGACCCGGAACCGGCCGCTGATCAGTACCTGGAGGGCGGTTCGTTCCTCACCCCGAACCCACTGCGCACGCGTGTCGCCCCGCGGGTGGACCCCCCACTTGATCTCCACCGCCTCACTCCGGCGAGGATCCCCCTCCGCCTTGAAGTGCCCGAGCAGCCAGCCGCGGTCCAGCGCCGCGTCCTTACCCGCATTGCCCACATACACGCTGTCGTCCATGCCGCCGAACGCTAACACCAGCCCGTCCGACGCCTCCTACGCGGACGCCAGCACGTACTCCAGCTCCAGCCCCTCATCCCCTTCGACAGTCACCCCGCTGCCCACGAAGCCGACCCGTCGATAGAACGCCGCGGCCCGCCCGTTCCCCTCGTTCACGAACAACCGCACCCGCTCGACCCCGGCCCCCCGGGCCCAGTCCACGGCGGCCGCGAACATCGCCTCGCCCACGCCCTTCCCGCGAAACCCGTCCCGCACGAACACCCCCACCAGATGCGCCTGCCGCCGCTCGACGATCCCCCCGAAGAAGTCCCGCGCGCCGGCCTCCTCCAGCAGCACGATCACCGTCCCGACCCATCCGCCGTCCTCGCCCTCCACGACAAACTGCTGCCGCTCCCGAGCCCCCTCAGCAGCGCTTTCGGTCCGCTCCTTCCAGAAGGCGTCCGGCCGCGCCGAGGCCTCCTCATACGTCTCCAGGAACGCGAGATGCGCCACCGGATCCCGCAGCGCCGCCAACCGCAGCTCACGCACAGCCCGCCACTCATCGGCCCGAACGGCTCTCACCAGCAGATTCATGCCGGCCACGGTAGTACCGGGTCACCGCACGGCTCATCTGGTTTCTTGTCCGAGAACGGCGAACGGTGACGGTCCGGAAACGCAGAAAGGCCCACACCATAAGGTGTGGGCCTTTCGCAATATTTGTTCGGCGGCGTCCTACTCTCCCACAGGGTCCCCCCTGCAGTACCATCGGCGCTGTAAGGCTTAGCTTCCGGGTTCGGAATGTAACCGGGCGTTTCCCTCACGCTATGACCACCGAAACACTATGAAACACTCAACCGCACCACACCGTGACCATGGCATGGGGTTGTTCGTGGTTTCAGAACCAACACAGTGGACGCGAGCAACTGAGGACAAGCCCTCGGCCTATTAGTACCAGTCAACTCCACCCGTTACCAGGCTTCCATATCTGGCCTATCAACCCAGTCGTCTACTGGGAGCCTTACCCCATCAAGTGGGTGGGAATACTCATCTCGAAGCAGGCTTCCCGCTTAGATGCTTTCAGCGGTTATCCCTCCCGAACGTAGCCAACCAGCCATGCCCTTGGCAGGACAACTGGCACACCAGAGGTTCGTCCGTCCCGGTCCTCTCGTACTAGGGACAGCCCTTCTCAATATTCCTGCGCGCGCAGCGGATAGGGACCGAACTGTCTCACGACGTTCTAAACCCAGCTCGCGTACCGCTTTAATGGGCGAACAGCCCAACCCTTGGGACCGACTCCAGCCCCAGGATGCGACGAGCCGACATCGAGGTGCCAAACCATCCCGTCGATATGGACTCTTGGGGAAGATCAGCCTGTTATCCCCGGGGTACCTTTTATCCGTTGAGCGACGGCGCTTCCACAAGCCACCGCCGGATCACTAGTCCCGACTTTCGTCCCTGCTCGACCCGTCGGTCTCACAGTCAAGCTCCCTTGTGCACTTACACTCACCACCTGATTGCCAACCAGGCTGAGGGAACCTTTGGGCGCCTCCGTTACTCTTTAGGAGGCAACCGCCCCAGTTAAACTACCCATCAGACACTGTCCCTGATCCGGATCACGGACCCAGGTTAGACATCCAGCACGACCAGACTGGTATTTCAACGACGACTCCACCCGAACTGGCGTCCGAGCTTCAAAGTCTCCCAGCTATCCTACACAAGCCGAACCGAACACCAATATCAAACTGTAGTAAAGGTCCCGGGGTCTTTCCGTCCTGCTGCGCGAAACGAGCATCTTTACTCGTAGTGCAATTTCACCGGGCCTATGGTTGAGACAGTCGAGAAGTCGTTACGCCATTCGTGCAGGTCGGAACTTACCCGACAAGGAATTTCGCTACCTTAGGATGGTTATAGTTACCACCGCCGTTTACTGGCGCTTAAGTTCTCAGCTTCGCCACACCGAAATGTGACTAACCGGTCCCCTTAACGTTCCAGCACCGGGCAGGCGTCAGTCCGTATACATCGCCTTACGGCTTCGCACGGACCTGTGTTTTTAGTAAACAGTCGCTTCTCGCTGGTCTCTGCGGCCACCCCCAGCTCAAGCAGCAAGTGCTATCACCGGTGATGGCCCCCCTTCTCCCGAAGTTACGGGGGCATTTTGCCGAGTTCCTTAACCATAGTTCACCCGAACGCCTCGGTATTCTCTACCTGACCACCTGAGTCGGTTTAGGGTACGGGCCGCCATGAAACTCGCTAGAGGCTTTTCTCGACAGCATAGGATCATCCACTTCACCACAATCGGCTCGGCATCAGGTCTCAGCCACAAGTACGACGGATTTACCTATCGCACGGCCTACACCCTTACCCCGGGACAACCACCGCCCGGGATGGACTACCTTCCTGCGTCACCCCATCACTCACCTACTACAAGTCTGGTCCGTCGGCTCCACCACTTTCCTTTCCCCGAAGGGTCCGGAACGGCTTCACGGACTTAGCATCGCCTGGTTCAGTGTTTGACGCTTCACAGCGGGTACCGGAATATCAACCGGTTATCCATCGACTACGCCTGTCGGCCTCGCCTTAGGTCCCGACTTACCCTGGGCAGATCAGCTTGACCCAGGAACCCTTGGTCAATCGGCGCACACGTTTCTCACGTGTGTATCGCTACTCATGCCTGCATTCTCACTCGTGAACCGTCCACAACTCGCTTCCGCGGCTGCTTCACCCGGCACACGACGCTCCCCTACCCATCCCAGCAGGCGTTGGCCCTATATGCTGGAATGACACGACTTCGGCGGTACGCTTGAGCCCCGCTACATTGTCGGCGCGGAATCACTAGACCAGTGAGCTATTACGCACTCTTTCAAGGGTGGCTGCTTCTAAGCCAACCTCCTGGTTGTCTGTGCGACTCCACATCCTTTCCCACTTAGCGTACGCTTAGGGGCCTTAGTCGATGCTCTGGGCTGTTTCCCTCTCGACCATGGAGCTTATCCCCCACAGTCTCACTGCCGTGCTCTCACTTACCGGCATTCGGAGTTTGGCTAAGGTCAGTAACCCGGTAGGGCCCATCGCCTATCCAGTGCTCTACCTCCGGCAAGAAACACACGACGCTGCACCTAAATGCATTTCGGGGAGAACCAGCTATCACGGAGTTTGATTGGCCTTTCACCCCTAACCACAGGTCATCCCCCAGGTTTTCAACCCTGGTGGGTTCGGTCCTCCACGAAGTCTTACCTCCGCTTCAACCTGCCCATGGCTAGATCACTCCGCTTCGGGTCTTGAGCGTGCTACTAAAATCGCCCTGTTCGGACTCGCTTTCGCTACGGCTACCCCACTCGGGTTAACCTCGCAACACACCGCAAACTCGCAGGCTCATTCTTCAAAAGGCACGCAGTCACGACGCACCGAGTAAACTCGATGCGCGACGCTCCCACGGCTTGTAGGCACACGGTTTCAGGTACTATTTCACTCCGCTCCCGCGGTACTTTTCACCATTCCCTCACGGTACTATCCGCTATCGGTCACCAGGGAATATTTAGGCTTAGCGGGTGGTCCCGCCAGATTCACACGGGATTTCTCGGGCCCCGTGCTACTTGGGTGTCTCTCAAACGAGCCGTCAATGTTTCAGCTACGGGGGTCTTACCCTCTACGCCGGACCTTTCGCATGTCCTTCGCCTACATCAACGGTTTCTGACTCGTCTCACAGCCGGCAGACTGTAAAAGAGAGATCCCACAACCCCGTATACGCAACCCCTGCCGGGTCTCACACGCATACGGTTTGGCCTCATCCGGTTTCGCTCGCCACTACTCCCGGAATCACGGTTGTTTTCTCTTCCTGCGGGTACTGAGATGTTTCACTTCCCCGCGTTCCCTCCACTTGCCCTATGTGTTCAGGCAAGGGTGACAGCCCATGACGACTGCCGGGTTTCCCCATTCGGAAACCCCCGGATCAAAGCCTGGTTGACGACTCCCCGGGGACTATCGTGGCCTCCCACGTCCTTCATCGGTTCCTGGTGCCAAGGCATCCACCGTGCGCCCTTAAAAACTTGGCCACAGATGCTCGCGTCCACTGTGCAGTTCTCAAACAACGACCAACCACCCATCACCCCCGGTAACCACCGGAGTTCACTGGGGCCGGCACTGAAGGCAACCGTAAAGCACGGCCATACCCTCAGACACCCAACAGCGTGCCCGGCACCCTCACCACTCAGATCAGCTTTCCACGCCCCCGAAAGGACAGTACTCACAGCCTGAGATGACTCAAGATGCCGAATAATCAACGTTCCACCCATGAGCTAACCAGCATCAGACGTTCGCTGATGATCTGGCCTCTGACCTCACCCCGTAGGGATCGGTAGAAGTGCTCCTTAGAAAGGAGGTGATCCAGCCGCACCTTCCGGTACGGCTACCTTGTTACGACTTCGTCCCAATCGCCAGTCCCACCTTCGACAGCTCCCTCCCACAAGGGGTTGGGCCACCGGCTTCGGGTGTTACCGACTTTCGTGACGTGACGGGCGGTGTGTACAAGGCCCGGGAACGTATTCACCGCAGCAATGCTGATCTGCGATTACTAGCAACTCCGACTTCATGGGGTCGAGTTGCAGACCCCAATCCGAACTGAGACAGGCTTTTTGAGATTCGCTCCGCCTCACGGCTTCGCAGCTCATTGTACCTGCCATTGTAGCACGTGTGCAGCCCAAGACATAAGGGGCATGATGACTTGACGTCGTCCCCACCTTCCTCCGAGTTGACCCCGGCAGTCTCCTGTGAGTCCCCATCACCCCGAAGGGCATGCTGGCAACACAGAACAAGGGTTGCGCTCGTTGCGGGACTTAACCCAACATCTCACGACACGAGCTGACGACAGCCATGCACCACCTGTCACCCGACCACAAGGGGGGCACCATCTCTGATGCTTTCCGGGCGATGTCAAGCCTTGGTAAGGTTCTTCGCGTTGCGTCGAATTAAGCCACATGCTCCGCTGCTTGTGCGGGCCCCCGTCAATTCCTTTGAGTTTTAGCCTTGCGGCCGTACTCCCCAGGCGGGGAACTTAATGCGTTAGCTGCGGCACCGACGACGTGGAATGTCGCCAACACCTAGTTCCCACCGTTTACGGCGTGGACTACCAGGGTATCTAATCCTGTTCGCTCCCCACGCTTTCGCTCCTCAGCGTCAGTAATGGCCCAGAGATCCGCCTTCGCCACCGGTGTTCCTCCTGATATCTGCGCATTTCACCGCTACACCAGGAATTCCGATCTCCCCTACCACACTCTAGTCTGCCCGTATCGAATGCAGACCCGGGGTTAAGCCCCGGGCTTTCACATCCGACGCGACAGACCGCCTACGAGCTCTTTACGCCCAATAATTCCGGACAACGCTCGCGCCCTACGTATTACCGCGGCTGCTGGCACGTAGTTAGCCGGCGCTTCTTCTGCAGGTACCGTCACTTTCGCTTCTTCCCTGCTGAAAGAGGTTTACAACCCGAAGGCCGTCATCCCTCACGCGGCGTCGCTGCATCAGGCTTTCGCCCATTGTGCAATATTCCCCACTGCTGCCTCCCGTAGGAGTCTGGGCCGTGTCTCAGTCCCAGTGTGGCCGGTCGCCCTCTCAGGCCGGCTACCCGTCGTCGCCTTGGTGAGCCGTTACCTCACCAACAAGCTGATAGGCCGCGGGCTCATCCTTCACCGCCGGAGCTTTCCACACTCATCGGATGCCCGAGAGTGTTGTATCCGGTATTAGACCCCGTTTCCAGGGCTTGTCCCAGAGTGAAGGGCAGATTGCCCACGTGTTACTCACCCGTTCGCCACTAATCCCCACCGAAGTGGTTCATCGTTCGACTTGCATGTGTTAAGCACGCCGCCAGCGTTCGTCCTGAGCCAGGATCAAACTCTCCGTGAATGTTTACCCGTAATCGGGTTGACACCACGAGAGCGGAACAGTCAGGCGGAATAAGCCCGACCGTTCACAGCGTCCTCGCTGTGTTTTACTTCAAAGGAACCTCGACCACCGGAACACTGTCCCGGCGGACGGGGTATCAACATATCTGGCGTTGATTTTTGGCACGCTGTTGAGTTCTCAAGGAACGGACGCTTCCTTTGTACTCACCCAAGCTACTCTCGGGCTTTCCTCCGGGCAGTTTCCCTTCGGTCTTGCGTTTCCGACTCTATCAGACCGTTTCCGGTTCCGATTTCCTCGGTGCTTTCCAGGTTTTCGCTTTCGCGTTTCCCTTTCCGGCGGTTCCGACTCTACCAGATCCTTTCGGGCCTGATTCCCAGTCAGCGGGTGTTGTCCTCGCGGCTGTTGGGCCGTTCCGACGTTCCAAACCTTAGCGGATCCGCTCGGCAGTTCCCAATCGGGTCTGTCGAACCCAAATCGAATTACATTCGGGCAAGCCGAATTCACCCCGACTGGGAGATCGCACTGGTTGGTTTGTGTGCCGCTCGAAGCGGCGGAGCCGCTGTCGCAGAACCGTTAAGGCTCCGTGGCAACCCGAAGAACTCTACGGATCGCGGGGCGGACTGTCAAGCATCCCCCCGGTGAGCCGCGGGCAAACCTCGGCCACCGCTCGACCGTACTCCTCAGTCGAGGTCGGTGAGGCGGCCGCCGGCGTCCGGCTGGGCGTGCTCGACGCGGCGGAGGAGCCGGGTCAGGACCTCGCCCAGGACACTGCGCTCCAGAGGGGACAGGTCCTGGAGGAGGTCCTCCTCGAAGACCGAGGCGAGGCGCATGACCTCCAGCCACTTCTCGCGGCCCTCGGGGGTGAGCTCGACGATGACGCGTACCCGGTTGTTCTCGTCGCGTTCCCTGGTCACCAGACCCTCCGCGACCATGCGGTCGATGCGGTGGGTCATCGCGGCCGGGGTGAGACCGAGCCGCTTGGCGAGTTCGCTCGGGCCCATGCGGTACGGGGCGCCGGAGAGGACGAGGGCCTTGAGGACCTCCCAGTCGGCGTTGCTGATGTTGAGCGCCGAGGTCTGGCGGCCGTAGGCGACGTTCATACGGCGGTTGAGGCGGGAGAGCGCCGAGACGATCTTCTCGACCTGGGGGTCCAGGTCCTGGAACTCGCGCTGGTACGCGGCGATCTGTTCTTCGAGTGTCGGCTCGGTGCTGCCGGAGGTGCCGGGGGTGTCGCCCATGGGCGAAGTATGGCACGTCACCGCTTGGCATCGAAGTCCTTCGAGGTGTACTGTTTAGCTTCTAAGTTTTAGCTTCGAAGTCTTCAACGCTCACGTCTGAGTCGAGGGCTTCCCTTACCTAGGCAGGTGAACGTGACCAGGGGGACGGGCGCAGCGATGCGCCGGATTCACATGGGCAGCGCACTCGGCGCATTCGGACTCGGCTTCACCGTCCCGTATCTGTACGTCTACGTGGCGCAGGTGCGGGATCTCGGGGCGACGACGGCGGGGCTGGTGCTGGCGGTCTTCGCCGTGGCCGCGCTGGTGGTGCTGCCCTTCGCGGGGCGGGCCATAGTCCGGCGCGGTCCGCTTCCGGTGCTGCTCACCGCCCTGGTCACCGCTGCCGTCGGATCGCTGAGTCTGGGGCTCGCCGCCAGTGCGACGACCGTGCTGCTGTCCGCGGCGGCGCTCGGCGCGGGCCAGGCCGTGACGCAGCCGGCGCTGGCGACGATGATCGTCGACTTCTCGCATGCGGAGAACCGGTCCCGGGCGTTCGCCACGCAGTTCTTCCTGCAGAACCTCGGGCTCGGGGTCGGCGGGCTGATAGGCGGGCATCTCGTCGATGCCACGCGCGCGGGGTCGTTCGTTCTGCTGTTCTCCATACAGGCGGCGATGTTCCTGCTGCTCGTGGGTGTGATGGCGACCGTGCGGGCGCCCCGGACCCCCCAGGTCGAAGGGGTGACCGCCGCGGCGGTCAAGGGGAGCTGGAAGCAGCTGCTCGGCAATCGGGCCATGGTGCAGCTGTGCGTGCTGGGCTTCGTGCTGTTCTTCGCCTGCTACGGGCAGTTCGAGTCGGGACTGAGTGCGTACGGGGTCGAGGCGGCCGGGATATCGACGTCCGCGCTGGGCACGGCGCTCGCCGCCAACACGGCCGTGATCGTGATCGCGCAGTTCGCCGTGCTGCGGTTCGTGGAGCGGCGTCGGCGGTCTCGGGTGATCGCCGCCGTGGGGCTGATCTGGGCCGTCGCATGGGGCGTGGCCGGGTTCGCCGGGCTGGGGCAGACGAGCGAGACGATGGCGACCGCCGCGTTCGTCTCGACCTACGCGCTGTTCGGTCTCGGGGAGGCCATGCTGTCGCCGACCGTCGCGCCGCTGGTGGCCGATCTGGCGCCGACAGGGATGGCCGGGCAGTACAACTCCGCCTTCGCGCTGGTGAAACAGCTCGCACTGGCGGTCGGTCCGGCGGTGGGTGGGCCCATGGGGGCCTCGCTGCATGCCCCGTACATCGTGACGTTCCTGCTGTTCTCGCTGGGCATCAGCGTGCTGGCACTGCGGCTCGGGCGGCGTCTGACCGGTGTGCAGGATCAGCCCTCGCTCGCGGGCAGCCGGGTGGTCGCCGGGAGTGGCGCCGTCGCGGAGCCGGTGGCGGCTCGGGCTTGAGGGGCCGGTCCTGAGCGTGTGCCCGCCGTGCTGAGGACGGCGGGCACGGCGGGCCCGCATCCGGCGGCGCTCCGCCGTGCCCGGTGCGGGTGACGACCACGGAGATCAGCCGGGCGGGAGGGCGCCGCAGATGTCGACGCGGAGAAGTTTCGAATCTTTTGGCAACCCTGTGCGGAGCTGTGACCACAAGGAAGCGGATTCGGTCACAGCGGTGACCGGATTCGCTCTACCTCTGGTCAATGGCTGCAAGGAGCACCCTTCCTATGAACAACCCCACGAACGGCGGACGGCGCGGTCGGCACCGTCGGCGGTGGACCGCGACCGGTCTGGTGCTCGGTGTACCGGCCGTCCTGGTGCCGTATCTGCTGTTCGCGCAGGAGGACTCGCAGGCGGCGACGGTCGAGCACGACGCCTACTACCGGCTGGTGTCGGTGCGCAGCGGCAAGGTGCTGGACGTCGACGGGTACTCCACGGCCGACGGCACCCGTATCCAGCAGTGGACCGATCAGAACACCTCCAACCAGCAGTGGAAACTCAAGCCCGCCGGGGGCGGCTACTACGAGCTGGTGAACCGCAACAGCGGCAAAGTGCTGGGCATAGCCGGTGACTCGACCGCCGGATCGGCCGCCGCCGAGCAGCAGACCGACAACTCCTCCACCTCCCAGGAGTGGCGGATCGGCCACGTGAGCGGTTCCGACGCCGTCACCCTCACCTCCCGCAGGAGCGGCCTGGTCCTGGACGTCTCCGGTGGGTCCAAGGCCCAGGGGGCGGCGGTCGTCCAGTATCCCGGCCGGGGCGGCACCCACCAGCAGTGGAAGCTGGTGAAGACCGCCGACAGCAAGGCGTCCGGGAGCGGCGGCACCCAGGCCGGCCCCGCCGCCGGACCGTACGCGTGGAAGAACGCCCAGGTGGTGGGCGGCGGTTACGTCACCGGTCTGGTGTTCAACCAGAAGGAGAAGGGCCTGCTGTACGCGCGCACCGACATGGGTGGCGCCTACCGCTGGGACACCGGGGCCGAGCAGTGGATCCCGTTGACCGACTGGGTCGGCGAGAAGGACTGGAACCTCCTGGGCATCGACTCCCTGGCCACCGACCCCTCCGACCCCAAGCGGCTCTACCTCGGCGCGGGCACCTACACCAACGGCTGGGCCGGCAACGGCGCGATCCTGCGCTCCACCGACCGGGGCCGCACCTTCAAGCGCAGCGAACTCCCCTTCAAGCTGGGCGCCAACGAGGACGGCCGAGGGGCGGGCGAACGGCTCGTGGTCGATCCGTCGGACCACGGCACCCTGCTGCTGGGCACCCGCAGGAACGGCCTGTGGCGCAGCTCCGACTACGGCGCGAACTGGAAGCAGGTCTCCTCGTTCCCGGTCAAGGACGGGGCGGGCAGCGGCGCCGGCATCTCCTTCGTGACGTACGGCCCGGCCGGCAGCAGGACCATCTACGTCGGTGTCGGCGACAAGTCCACCTCCCTGTACCGCTCCACCGACGGCGGCGGCACCTGGCAGGCGGTTCCGGGTCAGCCCTCCGGCCAGCTGCCGCAGCACGGTGTGATCTCCGGCGACGGCTCGCTGTACGTGACGTACACCGACGCCCTCGGCCCCAACGGGGTGACGGGGGGCTCGGTGTGGAAGTACGCACCGGCTCGCGGGACGTGGAAGAACGTCTCCCCGTCCCAGGGCGGTTACGGCTTCTCCGGTCTGGCCGTCGACCCGCGCAAGCCGTCCACGGTGATGGTCACCACCCTCGACCGCTGGTGGCCGGAGGACGAGCTGTACCGGTCCACCGACGGCGGTGCGTCCTGGAAGGCGCTGGCCGACAAGTCGAAGCGGGACGCCTCCGCCGCCCCCTACGTCGGTACCGGTATCGGGCACTGGATGACCGCCCTGGCCATCGACCCCTTCGACTCCGGGCATGTGCTGTACGGCACCGGCAACGGCATCTGGCGCAGCAAGGACGTCACCGCCACCGACAGCGGCCGTACCAGCCACTGGACCATCGGGGCGCGCGGCCTCGAGGAGACCGCACTGGCGGACGCGATCGCCCCGCCTGGCGGCGCCACCGTCATCACCTCCATGGGTGACCAGGGCGGTTTCCGTCACGGCGACCTGACCAAGGTGCCCGCCGGGCGGCTGGCCAACCCGGGGATCCTGCACAGCTCCGACATCGACTTCGCCCAGGCCGAGCCGTCGATGATGGTCCGGGTCGGCAAGGGCGGTGAGCAGGACGGCGGTTACTCCACCGACGGCGGCCGGACCTGGCGCGGCTTCAGGGCGGAGCCTGTGAGCGGCGCCGCCGGCGGCCACATCGCGCTCGCCGCGGACGGCTCCGCCATGGTGTGGACCGAGGCCGGTGAGGCCCCGTACCGCTCGACGGACAAGGGGGCGAGCTGGTCACGGGTCGGTGATCTGGGCAGCGGCGCCGTGGTGGTCGCCGACCGTTCCTCGGCCAAGACCTTCTACTCGCTGTCCGGCGGGACGCTCCATGCCAGCACCGACGGCGGCGCGACCTTCCGTGCGCGGGCCGGCAGCCTGCCCGACGGCCGGCTCATGGCCGTCCCCGGCATCACCGGAGACCTGTGGATCGCCGCCGGCGACAAGGGACTGCTGCACTCCACCGACGGTGGCCGCAGCTTCGCCACGCTGAAATCCGTGCGGTCCGCCTCCGCCCTCGGCTTCGGCAAGGCCGCGCCCGGCGCCCGCTACCAGGCGCTGTATCTGATCGGGACCGTCAAGAACGTCACCGGAGTCTTCCGCTCCACCGACAAGGGCGCCACCTGGCTCCGCGTCAACGACGACGCCCACCAGTGGGGCAGCATCGGCGGCACCGGCGTCATCACCGGTGACCCCGACACCTTCGGCCGCGTCTACGTCGGCACCAACGGCCGCGGACTCCAGTACGGCACCCCGCTGTCCTGAGGTACCGCTCCCGGGGCCCGGGTCCGGGCCCCGGGACAGGACGGCCGAGGAGCCCTGCCGCCGCTCAGGTCGCGCGCGGCAGGGCGAACTCGCACCACACCGCCTTGCCGCCGCCGGGCGTGCGGCGGCTGCCCCAGTCGGAGGCGATGGATCCGATGATGGCGAGGCCCCGGCCGGACTCGTCGGCGGGGTCGGCTCTGCGACGGCGGGGGAGGTGGTCGTCGCCGTCGGTGACTTCGACGATCAGGCGGCGGTCGGTGCGGCGCAGACGCAGGCGCATCGGCGGGGTGCCGTGCTGGAGGGAGTTGGCGACGAGTTCGCTGGCGGCCAGGACGCCGAGGTCGTGGAGTTCCGGGGAGAAGCGCCAGCTAGTCAGGACGCCGGAGGCGAACGCGCGGGCACGGGGGGCGGCTTCGACACCGCCGAGGAGTTCCAGGGCGGCGTTGCGGAAGAGTTCGCCGTCGGGGCCGACACGGGCGGGGTGCTGGAGGACGAGGACGGCCACGTCGTCGTCGTGGTCGGCGGTGACTCCGGTCGAGCGGACCAGGCGGTCGCAGACGACCTGCGGGGTGCCCGTGGCACCGGACAGGGCGCGCTCCAGGGCGGCGATGCCCTCGTCCAGGTCCTCGTTGCGCCGCTCCACGAGTCCGTCGGTGTAGAAGACGGCGGTGGAGCCGGGGCCGAGGGGGATCGAACCGGAGGTGTGGGTCCAGCCGCCGGTGCCGAGCGGGGGGCCGGTCGGTTCGTCGGCGCGCAGGACCGTGCCGCTCTCGTCGCGGACGAGGATGGGGAGGTGGCCCGCGGAGGAGTAGACCAGGCGGCCCTCGTTGGGGTCGTGGACGGCGTAGGCGCAGGTGGCGATCTGGTTGGGATCGATCTCGGTCGCGAGACCGTCCAGCAGCTGGAGCACCTCGTGCGGGGGCAGGTCGAGGCGGGCGTAGGCGCGGACGGCCGTGCGGAGCTGGCCCATGACGGCCGCCGCGCGCACGCCCCGGCCCATGACGTCGCCGATGACGAGGGCCGTGCGACCGCCGCCGAGGGTGATGACGTCGTACCAGTCGCCGCCGACGGCGGTCTCGGTGCCGCCGGGGTGGTAGACGGCGGCGATGCGCAGGTCGTCGGGCTCCTCCAGCTCCTGCGGGAGGAGGGAGCGCTGGAGGGTGACGGCGGTCTCGCGCTGGCGGCGTTCGCTGGCGCGGAGGCGTTCGGCGGCCTCGGCGTGGTCGGTGACGTCGGCGGCGAAGATCAGGACGCCGCCGCCGCTCTGCCCGGCTGCGCCGGGGACGGCGACGGGGGTGCAGGTGATCGTGTAGCTGCGGCCGCCGGGGGCCTTGCGGGACTTGACCGTGCGGGGCTTGGAGCTGCGCAGGACCTGGTCCAGGAGCGGGAGGAGGCCGAGGGCGTCCAGCTCCGGCAGGGCCTCGCGGGCCGGTTCGCCGAGCGGGCGGGAGCCGAAGGCCGCGGCATAGGCGTCGTTGACGTAGGCCGTGCGGTGGTCCGGGCCGTGGACGAGGGCGACGAGGGCCGGGATGCGGTCGAGGATCTCGCGGGTCGGGAGGTCGTCGACGACGGGTACGGCGGGCGGGTCGTCCGGGGGGGCGTCGGTCTGCCGTTCGACGCGGGCCGCGGGCACGGAGCCGTCCCCCCGCCGGTCCGGGGTGAGCGTGTGTTCGGTCCGCGCTGCGGCGCGGCGCTGCGTACCGGGGAGCCGGGCGCTCCAGCGCGTGAAGTTCACCGAATCCTTGCCTCGTGCCTCGTGTTGTCGTCTGTGGCCGGCTCCGGATCCGGCCGTGGCCCGGGGTTTGCCCCGGGTGCGGCGGTGGGGGACGCCTGGTCGTGGGTACGTGTGGGCGAGGGGATGCCCCGCCCGGGATCATGGATCACGTCGCGGACCAGTCTGACCGACCGGGCCGACATCCGTCAGACGTCGGCCCGGTCGGCGGAGTTCCTGGATCCGGTCAGGACGACCCCTTCGGGTCCTCCGGGGGCTTTCCACCGGCCGCGAGTTCGAACTCCGCACGGGGGTGTTCGAGTGATCCGAGCGAGACGATCTCCCGTTTGAAGAGGCCGGCGAGGGTCCATTCGGCGAGGACGCGGGCCTTGCGGTTGAAGGTCGGCACCCGGCTCAGGTGGTACACCCGGTGCATGAACCAGGCGGGGTAGCCCTTGAGCTTCCGCCCGTAGACGTGCGCGACGCCCTTGTGCAGGCCCAGGGAGGCGACCGAGCCCACGTACTTATGGGCGTACTTCTCCAGGGGCTGGCCGCGCAGCGAGCGGGTGATGTTGTCGCCGAGGGTGCGGGCCTGGCGTACGGCGTGCTGGGCGTTGGGG
This sequence comes from Streptomyces bottropensis ATCC 25435, assembly GCF_000383595.1. Lineage (NCBI taxonomy): Bacteria > Bacillati > Actinomycetota > Actinomycetes > Kitasatosporales > Streptomycetaceae > Streptomyces > Streptomyces bottropensis. The sequence continues at coordinate 8,648,020 of NZ_KB911581.1, forward strand.
GCGGTCTCCTTGCCGGGTTCGGCGGTGACGTCGGGGACGGCGGCCGCGTCACCCGCGGCCCAGGCGTGCGCGACGCCCTCCACGGTCAGCTCGGCGGTGCACTTCAGCCGGCCCCGCTCGTTCAGCGGGAGGTCGGTGGCGGCGAGGACCGGGTGCGGCTTCACGCCGGCCGTCCAGACGACCGTACGGGTCGGGAAGCGGGCGCCGTCGCTGAGGACGGCGACCCGGTCGGCGCACGACTCCAGGCGGGTGTGCAGGCGTACGTCGATGTTGCGGCGGCGCAGTTCGGTGACCGTGTAGCGGCCCATCTCCTCGCCGACCTCCGGGAGGATGCGGTCGGAGGCCTCCACGAGGATCCACTTCATGTCCTCGGGCTTCACGTTGTGGTAGTACCGCGCGGTGTAGCGGGCCATGTCCTCCAGCTCGCCGAGCGCCTCCACGCCGGCGTAGCCGCCGCCCACGAAGACGAAGGTCAGGGCGGCGTCGCGGATCGCGGGGTCGCGGGTGGAGGAGGCGATGTCCATCTGTTCGATGACGTGGTTGCGCAGGCCGATGGCCTCTTCGACGGTCTTGAAGCCGATGGCGTAGTCCGCGAGCCCGGGAATGGGCAGGGTGCGCGAGACGGAGCCGGGGGCGAGGACGAGTTCGTCGTACGTCAGCTGCTCGGCCTCCGTGCCCTCCTCCTCGGTGGCGAGGGTGTCGAGGGTCGCGATGCGTTTGGCGTGGTTGATCGCGGTGGCCTCGCCGATGACGACCTTGCACCGGTCCAGGACGCGGCGCAGCGGCACGACGACATGGCGGGGCGAGATGGAGCCCGCCGCCGCCTCGGGAAGGAAGGGTTGATACGTCATATAAGGGTCGGGGGACACGACGACGATCTCGACGTCACCGCGTCCGAGTTCCGGTTTCAGCTGTCGCTGCAGACGCAGCGCTGTGTACAGCCCGACGTATCCGCCGCCGACGATGAGAATGCGCATCGGTTCCTTCACCATCCCATGACGCACCTTGCTCGCTGGTTTGTCCACAGGCCCGGCAATTTGTGTGACCGGTCTCCACAACCGCGCGGGGATGGCCGATTCGCCGATGTGTGCGGCAGATGCGCAGGTCAGGTGGTGTTAAACGGGCGGCAGGAGGGGGTTCAAAACGGACGTAAACGGCCCGTACGCTGATCGGGGGGCTCTCCGTGCGGAACGTGCCCCTTCTGAATTGACTCCCTCTCAACTATGTTCGTGTGTCGACGGGGTGTAGGGGGGATGCGTTCAAGAGGTTCGGTCGGGTCCGGGGTCGAGGTCGTGGATCTCGGGTTCGGGTCCGCTTTCCGGGCGGTCCGCGACGGGCGGGCCTGCGCGGGGACCGGGTTGCCGACGAAGGAAATCGGTGACCACCGAGGACCTTGGACGCTCGTTCCGCCGCTCCGGCTTCCGATGACGGGGAGAGTCTCCGGGGGGAGACGTCATTACCGGGGGAACACGTATGCATATTCAGGAGTCCCATTGGTCGTCCGCCTCCACCATCGCACCCGGTGGTGCGATCGGCTCGGCGGGCGGCAACGGACGCGGTGACGGAGTGAGGTCCACTCCGCTCCGCGTGGACGCACAGCGCAACCTCGAGCACGTGCTGCGCGCGGCGCGCGAGGTGTTCGGCGAGCTGGGGTACGGCGCGCCGATGGAGGACGTGGCCCGCCGCGCGCGGGTCGGTGTCGGCACGGTGTACCGGCGCTTCCCGAGCAAGGACGTCCTGGTCCGCCGGATAGCCGAGGAGGAGACGTCTCGGCTCACCGAACAGGCCAGGGTGGCGCTCGGACAGGAGGAGGACCCGTGGCAGGCGCTGTCGCGGTTCCTTCGGACGTCCGTGGCCTCCGGCGCCGGGCGGCTGCTGCCGCCGCAGGTGCTGCGGGTCGGGGTCGCCGAGGACGGGTCCGACGACATCGGCGGGATCCTCGCGGACGAGGCGCGGGTGCCGCAGCAGCGGGTGCAGCCGACGACCGAGCTCCGGCTGGTCCCGGCGGATCCGGGTGCGGGTGGTGCCGTGGGCGCCGCCGGTTCCGGTGGGCTCGCGGACGATGCCGGGGCTGCGGCGCTGCTGGAGGTCGTGGGGCAGTTGGTGGAGCGGGCCCGGGGCGCCGGTGAGCTGCGCGAGGACGTGACCGTGGCGGATGTGCTGTTGGTGATCGCCACGGGTGCGCCGGCGCTGCCGGACGCGGCGCAGCAGGCTGCCGCGTCGGCTCGGCTGCTCGACATTCTGCTGGAGGGGCTGCGGTCCCGGCCGTCGTGATCGTGGCCGGGTGACGTTACGCCTCAGGGGCGGTGCGGGGTGGTTTCTTCACCCCGCACCGCCCCTGCCCGTTCCCCTGCCTGTTCCGGCGCCCGTTCCCCTGCCTGTTCCGCCGCCCGCCCCGCTCACCTGCTTCTTCCCTCAGCCCGGGGGCGCTGCACCTTCGGCCCCGCCGGGCAGAGGTTTCGGGGCGCGGGTTACTCATATGGGTGAATGGTCGTACCGAGGCCTGGGAAGCCCCCTCGGACGAGTGGTATGCCCGTAGTACCAGGGACTGAACAAAAGCCAATATGGCACTCTGCCCTGGTGTTGGGGACTGGGTCGGCCGGCGGCGGGGGCTTCCGCGATGGGCGTTGACGGGCGGGACGAGCCGAAGTCGCAGACGGCGGCCGAGGCGGAGGCGGAGCCTCAGGTGCCCGCGCAAGGGGGCCGCGGGGTCCCGGCTCAGTGGGACCGGCTGGATTCCGGGGTCCTGCCACCACGGGTGCCCGCCGACGCCGATCTGATCGACTGGATGCGGTCGGGGGACGACTCGGCTTACGAGGAGCTGTACCGGCGCCATGCGGAGGCCGTACGCAGGTACGCGCGTACCTGTTGCCGGGACACCCATACCGCCGACGATCTGACGGCCGAGGTCTTCGCCCGGATGCTGCAGGCGGTCAGGGGCGGCTCCGGACCGGAGCACGCCGTACGGGCCTATCTGCTGACGTCCGTGCGGCGGGTCGCCGCGACCTGGACGAGTTCCGCCAGGCGGGAGCAGCTGGTCGACGACTTCGCGGTGTTCGCGGCGCAGGCCTCGCGGGGAGCCGGCGCGTCGGACACGGACACGCTCGACCTCGGCGCGGACGTGCGGACGATGCACGAGGCCGAGCAGTCGATGGCGATGCGGGCGTTCCGTTCGCTGCCTGAGCGGTGGCAGGCCGTGCTGTGGCACACCGAGGTCGAGGACGAGTCGCCGAGCGAGGTCGCCACCCTCTTCGGCCTCGACGCCAACGGCACCCGGGTGCTGGCCAGCCGGGCCCGCGAGGGGCTCAAGCAGGCGTATCTGCAGGCCCATGTGAGCGCCAGGCTCTCCGGCGACCCCGGCGAGTGCGGGCGCTACGCCGACCGGCTCGGGGCCTACGCCCGGGGCGGCCTGCGGACGCGGGCCGAGCGGGGCCTGCGCGCGCATCTGGCGGAGTGCGCGGCGTGCCGGCTGGCCGCCGGGCAGATCAAGGACGTCGCGAGCGGGATCCCGGCGGTCGTACCGGTCGCGGTCATCGGCTGGTTCGGCGCCGCCGGCTACGCGAAGGTCGCCGCGCTCGTCGCCGGGGGCACGGGGGCCGGGGCGGCCGGTGTCGCCGGCGCGGCAGCGGCGGGCGGGGGTGCCGGCGCGGCGGGTGCGGGTGGTGGGGCCGCCGTGGAGGGGCTCGGCGCGCCCGCGAAGGCCGGGATCGCGGTGAGTGTGGCCGGGATGGTCGCCGCGGCGGTGGCGCTCGCGCTGACGGGCGGCGACGTACGGCCCGAGGAGCCGTTGGCCCGGCCGTCCGCCTCCCGGCCGGTCGGGGTCGCGCCGGAGCCGGAGCCGGAGCCGGAGCCGTCGACACCGCGGGGCGGGCCCGCGCGGGGTGGGCCCGCGCGGGGTGGGCCCGCGCGGGGTGGGCCCGCGCGGGGTGGGCCCGCGCGGGGCGCGCCGACGGTGGTGGTGCCGATGTCCAGGCCGTTGCCGGCGCCGAAGCCGTCGCCCTCGCCGTCACGGCGGGCCGTGGCCCCGCCACCGGCCACGCGGCAGCCGCCCCCGCCCACGCCGGACCCGACCCCGACTCCCGCGCCCCCGAAGGCGTCCCCCACACCGACCCCGACGCCCCCTCCCCCGGCTCCGCCCGCTCCCGCCGCCGTCCACCCGTGGAACGAGCTGCGGTACGGCATCCTCGGCGACGGCACCGAGCCGGAGATGCGGCTCGGGGAGAGCAGCTGGATCTGGCAGCGGTACGGGATGTCGATCGCCGGGAAGCGGTACGGCGACGGGGTGACCGTGCACGGCCGCTCCTCCGTGACCGTCGATCTCAACCGCCGCTGCGCCGCGTACGACGCGTTCGCCGGCGTCGACGACCTGACGCACGGCCTCGGCGAGGTCCGCTTCTCGGTCTACGGCGACGGGGTCCGGCTGTGGCGGTCCGGGCCGGTGCGGGGTGGGGGGCCGGCGGTCCCGGTGCATGTGGAACTCGGCGGGCGGGAGACGGTACGGCTGGTGGTGGAACCGCACGGCCCGTACGAGCTGCCGGTGTCGGCGGACTGGGCGGAGTCGCGGTTCAGCTGCGGGTGAGGGGCGGGGGCCCGTCGGGGACCTCCAGGGGCTGCCGCCCCGCCCCGAGGTGAGGGCCGAACCAAAGTCGTACGTGCCGGAGCGTCGTGCCTGTCGCGCAGGCCCCCGTGCCCCTGAGGGGTCATACCTGTCTCGCTGTCGCCCCCGTGCCCAGGGCGCCTCTTTGGGGGGTGATGCCTGCCGGTACCGCGCGTTGTCTGGCGGGGGTGCCTGTCCAGCAGGTGCCTCTGCGGGAGAGGAGGCGCCGCAGCCAGAGTTCGAGGGCGACCAGGTCGGCCAGGCCGTCGAGGGGGAGGGGTTCGCCTTCGGCGGCGGCGCGGAGGGCCTTGCGGACGACTCGGGCCTCGACGAGGCCCGCCTGGGCGAGCAGGGGCGTGTCGAAGAGGGTGATCAGGGTGTCGGCGGCCACGCGCAGGCCGGTGCGGGCGGCGGCGTGGGAGGTGGCGTGGGAGGGGGCGCCCCAGCCGGGCGGGAGGTCGGTGACGCCGGCGCCCTCCAGGACCGTACGGAGGATCGCGGCGCGGGCGCCCGGCTTGACGCGCAGGGCCTCGGGGAGGGTGCGGCAGGCGCGGACGACCTGGTTGTCGAGGAAGGGGGTGTGGAGGCGCTGCGAGCGGATCTCCGCCGCCTGTTCGAGGATGCGGACGTCCGCCGCGTGCCGGGCCAGGGCCGCGCCGGCGCGGACGTCGCCGGGGCGCTGGCCGGGGCCGACGGTGGAGCGGCCCGTCGTCGCACCCAGGCGAATCGATACTTCTGCCAGAGCCTCGCCCGTGAGCCAGCGGGCGGCGGGGCCGGGTCTGGCCCAGGTGAGCGCGGCCAGGGAGGCGCCCACCGCACCCGCGGGCTCCTCGAAGCGGCGCTGCATGAGGCGGTCGGCGAGGACCTCGACGCCGACGCGGTACGGGGTGCGGGCCAGCTTCCGCGCCGCGCTGTAGACGCGCGCGGGGACCATCACCGAGCCGTCGGCCTTGGCGAGGGCGGCGACCGGCCGGACCAGATGGCGGCGTTTGCGGTCCATCAGGAGGTCGGCGAGACGGGCGGGGTGGGCGTCCAGGACCTGGCGGGCGCCGTACCCGGTGAAGTGGTCCGCGCTGCCGGAGGCGAGGCGGGCGCGGTGGCGGGCGGCCGTCACCAGGGAGGGGCCGGGCTCGTCGGTCAGGGGGACCTCGAGGTCGGCGTAGGGAAGCATCTCCTCGCCGCCGGTGACGATGACGTGGTGGAGGCGGGGGTTGGCGGCGAGGGTGCCCGCGCGTTCCAGCTCGGTCTCGCGGCCGGGGGTGACCAGGTCGTTGAAGGTGACGGCGAGGAGGCGCTCGCCGGCGCCCGTGCCGTGGCCGAGGACCGTACCGGGGGCGCCGGGCAGACCGGCGGCGAGCAGGGCGAGGGTGCCGGAGGCGGGGCCGCCGGAGACGTCGGCGCCGATGCCGGGGACGGGCATGCCGCGGGCGGCGCGGCGCTCGGCGGGGCCCATGCCGGGGACCGGGCCGGGATCGACGTCGGGTACGTGCCGGGGGGCGGCGAGGCGGACCCGTACGGACTCCACGAGCGCGTCGCGGACGGCGTCCACCGCGCTGTCCGGGTCGGCGGTGGGCGCGGCGACGGCGAGGGAGGCGACCGGCTCGTAGCCGGCGATCTCTCGCGCCCCGGCGCGCAGGATCAGTGCGTGCCCCGGAGGAATGCGGCGCACGCCGTCGTACGGAGTGGAGTCCTGGAGGGCGTCCGGTACGTCGGGGGCGGCCAGCAGGGCCGCCAGGTGCCCGAAGTCGAGGTTGGCCTCGACGAGGTCGGCGAGGGGGAGGGCCGCGGTCGCGTACGCCGTGCCGCCCGCCCACGGGGTGTGGAAGACCGGACGGGCGCCCGCGAGGTCACCGCAGACGGTCACCCGGCGGCCGACCTGGACGACGGCGGTGTAGCTGCCGGGCCAGGCGGTGAGGTGGCGCAGGGCGCCGCCCCGGGCCGCGAACAGGCCCACGCGCAGCTGCTCGTCGGAGGCGCCGCAGATGCCGAGCACGGCGATGCGTGTCCGGGCGTCGGCCTGGACGACCCGCACCTCCTCGGGGCGCCAGTCGCCGACGGCCCACAGCGGGTCGGGGTCGCCCCACAGGAGGTGGGAGCCGACCGGGTGGACGCTCTCGCCGTCGAGTCCGGTCGCGCCGGCGGTACCGAAGGCGGGCGCGCCAGCGGCGGTACTGCTCCATCCCACCAACCACCGCATCGACGCCTCCACAGGCTGTGGACAACCGGTGCACCGTACGAACGGCACCCATGCTGCCACGAAGGAGGCGTACCGGAGGGCGTGTGGTCCTGCTTGTGCACCGGTGAGTGCGCCCCCGGGGAGCCCTGAACGCTCCCCCGCCGTCCCCTCAAGTCGCCCCGGACGAGGGGTGGTCGACAAAGGTGGACCCCGGGTCTACGACGTGAATGCGCCCCCGGTACGCTCCCCCAAAACACCTAACGCGCCCTCAACAGACGTGGTCGGAGCGGTATTCACCCTCGACGACCACCGTCGATTTTCGGCCAAATCGTCCCCGCAGGGCGAAGTCGGCGCACCCGCCGTACCGCCCCCGATGACGACACAGCGTCAACGCACAGTCCGGGAGGCGGAGTTCGCCCCCCGGACCGGTCCGCCGCCCGCGGGGATGTAGGCGGCGGTGTCCCCCAGCCCACTGGATCCAGTACAGCGGGCCGACCCACGCACCACCATGGAACCGCTCCCCCGGTGGCCGGAGTAGAGCGCATGGACAGGCGCACGGCCACACATCGGGAGCACATCACCACACTCCGTGCTGCGCCCGTACTTTCGTGCGGACCACAATCCCGCCATCCGGATTTACGCCCCTTAACGCTTGGGATGCGGCGAACTACGCTGGGTTTACGAATGCCGCGTGCCTATGCCGCCGCGGCAGCCGTCTGTTCGAGGGGTGGCGCAATGTCCAGGGAGCAACGCGGGCCGAACGAAAAACTCGGCGCCGTTCTCGCCCTCGCGGGAATCAGCAACGCAGGACTCGCGCGTCGCGTCAACGACCTTGGCGCCCAACGCGGGCTGACACTTCGCTACGACAAGACCTCGGTGGCGCGGTGGGTCTCCAAGGGCATGGTCCCCCAGGGTGCCGCGCCTCATCTCATCGCGGCCGCGATCGGGCAGAAGCTCGGCCGTCCGGTGCCGCTCCACGAGATCGGCCTGGCGGACGCGGATCCCGCTCCCGAGGTGGGCCTCGCCTTCCCCCGTGACGTCGGACAGGCGGTGCGCTCGGCCACGGAGCTGTACCGCCTCGACCTCGCCGGCCGCCGCGCGGGCACCGGTGGCATCTGGCAGTCCCTCGCCGGGTCGTTCGCGGTCAGCGCGTACGCCACACCCGCCTCACGCTGGCTGATAACCCCGGCCGACAGTTCGGTGGCGCGCGAGGCGGGCTCCGCGGAGGGCTCCGGGTCGCCGCTGAAAGTCGGCCACAGCGATGTGCGGAAGCTGCGCGAGGCCGCCGAGGACGCCAGGCGCTGGGACTCCAAGTACGGGGGCGGCGACTGGCGTTCGTCCATGGTGCCGGAGTGCCTGCGGGTCGAGGCCGCGCCGCTGCTGCTCGGCTCCTACTCCGACGAGGTGGGCCGCGCGCTGTTCGGAGCGTCCGCGGAACTCACCCGCCTCGCCGGCTGGATGGCCTTTGACACGGGTCAGCAGGAGGCCGCGCAGCGGTACTACATCCAGGCGCTGCGGCTCGCGCGGGCCGCCGCCGACGTGCCGCTCGGCGGGTACGTGCTCGCCACGATGTCCCTGCAGGCGACCTACCGCGGCTTCGGCGACGAGGGCGTCGACCTCGCGCAGGCCGCGCTCGAACGCAACCGTGGGCTGGCCACCGCGCGCACGATGAGCTTCTTCCGGCTCGTCGAGGCGAGGGCGCACGCGCGCGCGGGCGACGCGGTGGCCGCCGGGGCGGCGCTCAAGGCCGCCGAGGGCTGGCTGGAGCGGGCCCGCGACGGCGACAACGACCCGACCTGGCTGGGCTTCTACAGCTACGACCGGTTCGCCGCGGACGCGGCCGAGTGCTACCGGGACCTCAAGGCGCCGCGTCAGGTGCGCCGGTTCACGGAGCAGGCGCTGTCGCGGCCGACGGAGGAGTTCGTACGCTCGCACGGGCTGCGGCTCGTCGTGTCGGCGGTCGCCGAACTGGAGTCCGGCAACCTGGACGCGGCATGCGAGCAGGGGGTACGGGCGGTGGAGGTCGCGGGGCGCATCTCCTCGGCGCGCACCACCGAGTACGTGAAGGATCTGCTCCACCGGCTGGAGCCGTACGGGGACGAGCCGCGGGTGATCGAGCTGCGGGAGAGGGCGCGGCCCCTGTTGATGACACCGGCGTGAGCGCTCCGCCCGCCTTGGGGCGCCCGGGTCGAGAACGTGACCGGCGCCATGGAGACGGCTTCCGGGTTTGAGGGCATTGTCAGTGGTGCAGTGCACTATCGGAGTCGGGAGGTGGGGCGCGTGCGGAGGCAGGGCGCGTACGACTGCGATGTGCTCGTGGTCGGCGGCGGGATCGTCGGGCTGTCTACGGCGTACGCGATCACGCGGGCCGCGCCGGGCACGCGGGTCACCGTGCTGGAGAAGGAGCCGGGCCCGGCCCGGCATCAGACCGGGCGGAACAGCGGCGTCATCCACAGCGGGATCTACTACCGGCCCGACTCGCTGAAGGCGCGGTACGCCGTCAGGGGCGCCGCCGAGATGGTCAAGTTCTGTGCCGAGTACGGCATCGACCACGCCGTCACCGGAAAGCTGATCGTCGCCACCGAGAAGTCGGAGCTGCCCCGGTTGCACGCCCTCGTACAGCGCGGCCGGGAGAACGGCATCCCGGTGCGGGAGCTGGGCGCCGCCCAGATCGCCGAGTACGAGCCGGAGGTGCGCGGCCTCGCGGCCATACACGTCGGCACCACCGGGATCTGCGACTACGTAGGGGTCGCCCGGCAGTTCGCGCGGGCGTCCGGCGCCGAGATCCGGTACGGCGCCGAGGTCGAGCGGATCGACCGGCGGGCCTCGCTGGGGGTCGCCGTCCGGATCCGGGGCGGCGACGTCGTACGGGGCCGGGTGCTGGTGAACTGCGCCGGGCTGTACTGCGACGAGGTGGCCCGGATGACCGGGGACGACCCCGGGATGCGGATCGTGCCGTTCCGGGGCGAGTACTTCGAGCTGGCGCGGCCCGAGCTGGTCCGTGGACTCGTGTATCCGGTGCCCGATCCGGCCTTCCCGTTCCTCGGGGTGCATCTGACCCGGGGGATCGACGGAGGCGTCCACGTCGGGCCCAACGCGGTGCTGGCGCTGGCCCGCGAGGGGTACGCGTGGGGGACGGTACGGATGCGTGAGCTGGGGACGACGCTGGCGTGGCCCGGCTCCTGGCGGATCGCCCGGCGGCACTGGCGGTACGGGGCGGGGGAGCTTCGGCGCTCGGTGTCGAAGCGGGCCTTCACCGGGGCGGTGCGGCGGTTGTTGCCCGCGGTCTCGGAGCGGGACCTCGTGCCCACGGCCGCGGGGGTGCGGGCCCAGGCCGTGCTCCGGGACGGGACGCTCGTGGACGACTTCATGATCCGGGAGGGAGCGCGGGCGGTACACGTGCTGAACGCGCCCTCGCCCGCGGCGACCGCGTCCCTGCCGATCGGTCGGGAGGTCGGGAGGAGAGCCCTGGCGGCACTGGCCGAGGTCTGAGGGGTCCCGGGACCGGGCCCTTGGGGTGCTGTCTGCCTGGACCGGGCTTGGGGTGCTGCCCGCCGAGACCGGCCCCGTGGTGGCGTTCCGCCGCCCTGGGGGCCCGCCCCAGGGGGTGGGGGAAGCCGGGGCGCTTCAGGGCGCCGTAAAATCGTCTCACTGTGTCTGACTCCGCCGATGCCCCCGAGCCCCGCACCTCCGGTGCCTCCCTCCGGCACACCCGGGTCAAGGGTGAGCCGCGCTTTCCCGACGGCCCCAGGCCGGATCCCGCCGGGTCGCACTTCGAGCGGCGGATCAGGAGTTTCCAGCCGCGGCGCAGTCGGGTGACGGCCGGGCAGGCGGACGCCCTGCAGCGGCTGTGGCCCAAGTGGGGGCTCGACATCGACGGTCGGGCGCTGGATCTCGTCGAGCTGTTCGGTGACGAGAAGCCCGTCGTGCTGGAGATCGGGTTCGGGATGGGCGAGGCGACCGCGCTGATGGCCGCCGCCGATCCGGAGACCAACGTGCTCGCGGTGGACGTGCACACACCGGGCCAGGGGAACCTGCTGAACCTCGCCGACCAGTACGGCCTCTCCCATGTCCGGGTCGCCAACGGCGACGCGATCATCCTGCTGCGGGAGATGCTCACGCCCGGCTCGCTGGCCGGACTGCGGGTGTACTTCCCCGACCCCTGGCCGAAGAAGCGGCATCACAAGCGCCGGCTGATCCAGCCGGAGTTCCTCACACTGGCCGCCTCCCGGCTCGCGCCCGGGGCGCTCGTGCACTGCGCGACGGACTGGGAGCCGTACGCCGAGCAGATGCTGGACGTCCTGACCGCGCACCCCGACTTCGAGAACACCCGGGCCGACGGCGGCTTCGCGCCACGTCCCGACTTCCGGCCGCTGACTCGTTTTGAGGGGCAGGGACTGGACAAGGGTCATGTGGTGAACGATCTGCTCTTCCGTCGCGTACAGCAGCGTGAGCAGCAGGAGCGACAGCGGACGCGGAAGTCCGAACACCCCGAACAACCCCCCACCACAGGCGTCTGAAGGCCGGCGCCCAGCACTTGGCGGCCGGTTCGGCGGGCGCGGTCCGGCGGGCCGCACCACGCGCCGTCGCGGGCGGCACCCCTCCCTCGTTAGGGTCAATGCAATGGCCACCAGTCCCCCCTACCCGACGCGTCCCCCCGGCTTCGCCGACGGCCACGCGTTCAGGCCCACGCGCTGGTGGCAGCGGAAGAGCGTCAGATACACCGCGCTGACGGCGCTGCTCGCGGTCTCCGGACTCGTCATCCTCGCGCTCGTGCGCGAACAGACCGGCACGGAGGGCTTCCTCGTCGGGCTGGGGCTGGCCGTGCTGCCGGTGCCGTTGCTCATGACCGCGTTCCGGTGGCTGGACCGGGTGGAGCCGGGCCCCTGGCGGAACCTGGTGTTCGCGTTCGCCTGGGGGGCGTGTGCGGCGGCGCTGATAGCCATCGTGGCGAACAGCTTCGCGACGCGCTGGATCGCGACGGCCACCGCCGATCCCTCGCACGCGGACACCCTGGGCGCCACCGTCATAGCGCCCGTGGTCGAGGAGATCGCCAAGGCCGCGGCCGTCCTGCTCGTCTTCCTGTTCAGGAGGCGGGATTTCACCGGGATCGTGTACGGGGTGGTGATCGCGGGGTTCACCGCGACCGGCTTCGCGTTCACCGAGAACATCCTGTACCTGGGCACCGCCTTCGGGACGGACCAGCTCAGCGGCGGGAGCGGGCTGGCATCGGTCACCGCGGCCACCTTCTTCGTACGGGTGATCATGTCGCCCTTCGCACACCCGCTGTTCACCGTGCTGACGGGGATCGGATTCGGGATCGCGGCGGTCTCCGCCGAGTGGCAGCGGGGGCGGCGCGTCCTCGTACCGCTGAGCGGACTGCTGCTCGCCATGGGGATGCACTCGGTGTGGAACGGGTCGGCGACCTTCGGGGAGTACGGGTTCTTCGCGGTGTACGCGGGGTTCATGGTGCCGGCGTTCGGATTGCTGACGTGGTGGGTGATCTGGGCCCGGCAGCGGGAGTTGCGGACCGTGCGGGAGGCGTTGCCGGCGTACGCGGCCGCGGGGTGGCTGACCCCGGCCGAGCCGTACGTGCTGGGGTCGATGCGGGCGCGGCGGGTGGCGCGGGAGTACGCGGCGCATCACTTCGGGAAGGGCGGGGCCCGGACGATCGCGGAGTACGAGTCGTACGCCACACGGTTGGCGTTCCTGCGGCATCGGGGGCTGCGGGGGTGGGCCGGCGGTGACTTCGCGCTGCGGGAGCGGGAACTGCTGTTCGAGCTGTGGCGGCGGCGGGAGGTGGCCCGCCCGGCCATGGGGTACGCGGGCCGGGACGCCGGGCCCAGGCACGGGTACGCCTACGGGTACGGCGGGTACGGGCCCGCCCACCCGCAGCCGGTGGCCCACGGGGTGGCCGCGTACCCGTCGTACAACCCGTACCGGTCCTAGGGCCTGTCGGCGGTCCACGGGCGGGCGGTGTGCCCGTGGTGGCCGCTCACGCGGTCACCACGCTCCTCGGGGCGCGTGGGCTACTTCGAGGCCTCGGTCAGGCGCCCCAGTTCCTCGGCGGTGAGGGTGAGGTCGGCGACGGCCAGGAGGTCGGGGAGCTGGTCCACGGTGCGCGCGGAGGCGATCGGCGCGGCGACGGTCGGCTGGGCGGCGAGCCAGGCGAGGGCGACGGTGGCGTGGGCGGCGCCGCGGGACTCCGCGATCTCGTCGAGGGCCGCGAGGACCCGCCTGCCGGCCGGGGTTTCGAGATACGCGCCGGCGCCGGCCGCACGGGGGCTGTCGACCGTCGTGCCGGGGCGGTACTTGCCCGTGAGGAAGCCCTTGGCGAGGGCGAAGTACGGGACGGCGGACAGGCCCGCGTGGGCGGCGACGGACTGGAGCGGCCCCTCGTAGGTGTCCCGGGAGACCAGGTTGTAGTGGGGCTGGAGTGCCACGTAGCGGGCCAGACCCTCGGCGTCCGAGAAGTCCAGGGAGGCCTTCAGGCGTTCGGGGGTGATGTTGGACGCGGCTGTCGCGCGGACCTTGCCGGCCTTCACCAGGTCGTCGAGGGCGGTGACGATCTCCTCGACGGGCACCTCGGGCTGGTCGAAGTGGGTGTAGTAGAGGTCGATGTGGTCCGTGCCGAGGCGGGCGAGGGAGGCGTCGGCCGCGGCCTTGATGTTGGCCGCCGTCAGGCCCTGGTACTCGGGGTGCTGGCTCACCTTGGTCGCGATGACCACGTCGTCGCGGTTGCCCCGGGACCTGACCCACCTGCCGATGATCCTCTCGGACTCACCGCCCGTGTTGCCCTCCACCCAGGCCGAGTAGGAGTCGGCGGTGTCGACGAAGTTGCCCCCGGCGGCCGCGTAGGCGTCGAGGACGGCGAAGGACTGGGCCTCGTCCGCCGTCCACCCGAAGACGTTGCCGCCGAGGGAGAGCGGGAAGACCTCGATGTCGGACGTGCCCAGCTTGCGAAGAGAAGTCATGTCCTACGTCAACCATCGCGGCGGACGCCCGCATTCCGCGCCGGCGTGAACGCCATGTGAAGCCGTGGGGCGGCAACGGGGCGGGGCCCGCGGCGAAAAGCGGTCCCCGGCACGCGCGTACGACGAACGCCGCGCGGTCCTCACGGACTCACGCGGCGTCGCTGCTTCGTTCTTCGACCGGCTCTACGGGGTCAGACCCTTGCTGCGCAGCCACGCCGCCGGGTCGATGCCGCTGGCCGAGCCGCCCGGGTGGACCTCCATGTGGAGGTGGGCGCCGGTGACGTTGCCGGTGGCGCCCACGCGGCCGATGACGTCGCCGGTGGCGACCTTCTGGCCGACGCTGACGCCGATGGAGGACTGGTGGGCGTACCAGATCTCGGTGCCGTCATCGAGGGTGAGGACGGTCTTGTAGCCGTAGGAGCCCTCGTAGCCGGCCTGCGTGATGGTGCCGCTGTGGACGGCCTTGATCAGGGTGCCGGTGGGGGCGGCGAAGTCGAGGCCGGTGTGGTACCCGGAGGACCAGTAGGGGCCGGCCTGACCGAAGGTGGAGGTGAGGGTGTACGAGGAGGTCGGCAGCGTGAACTGCTTGGCGAGGGAGGCGAGACGCTCCGCTTCCTTCTTCGCCGCGGCCTCCTCGGCCGCCTTCTTCTCTGCGGCGGCCTCCTTGGCCTCCGCTTCCTTCTTCTCCTTGGCGGCCAGCTCGGCGGCCTTGTCCGCGGCGGCGGTCTGGGCGGCCTCGGCGGCGGCCTTGTCGAAGGCGTCCTGCTGGGACTCGGCCTGCGCCATGATGCGGGCGCGCAGTGCCTCACCGGCGTCCGCGGTGCCCTGCTCGGTCTCGGCGGCGGTCAGACCGGCGCTGCTGAGCGGGGTCCTGGAGGCCTCGGGCTCCGGCTCGTCGGCCTCGTCCTCGTCCTCGAAGACCGAGCCGACATTCGGCATGTCGGGCATCGAGATGGACACCGGGGCCTTGCCGGACTGCGCGCTGGCCATGCCGGCGCCGCTGACGGCGGCTATGACACCGACGCCGAGAACGGTGGAGCTGCGGGCGAGACCGCCACGAGCGAGTACGCCGGTCTTCTTGGCGACGCGGTGCCGACCGCGAGCGGGGCGAAGGGAGTCCTCACTGGGATTCCACTCCTGCCAGGGGCCCTCGTTGTCGCTGTTGTAGCTGCCGTAGCCGAACGTCTGGCTCTCGCCGTCACGTTGGTCGGGCACGAACGGGGCTTCGGTCGCGGACCGGTTCGACGCCACGTGGGCGTACTCCTTCCTTCCTCCTCGCCTACCGGGTTAGCTGACGGGTTCGGAGCAGGAAGGTCTCCTACGCGCGTAAACCGGCCGTGCGCACTGCCACGACGGTTTCCGTGCGATTCACCCCAGGGTGGTGGTTCCCCGGTTCCCTTGCGGGATTCGGCGCGTGAGCACGGAGCCATCTCTTGTGACGGCTGGGACGACCGCGCTGCGTTATCGAACGTTAATAGACGCGAGTACTCCATTCCAAGCTGTTCTGCATGATCGTTCCGGCGCTCGCGGTGGACTTTACGGGTCATGAGGGGTTTAAAACGGGCGAGTTGACTTGCCTCACGAGTAACAAAAGTTCTGACGCCATATCAGCAGGTCCACGGAAGACGGTCGAACAAACACGTTCGGTGACGAGGAGGGCCGGGGCAGCCTCCGCACCTGCCGGATGTCACGGGCGGCGGACCGCCAGGAGGGCCATGTCGTCCGTCGTGCGGTCGCCCGTGTGCCGGCGCACCTCGTCCGCCAGGGTCGTCAGGAGGGCGCGCGGGGCGGAGAAGACCCTGCCGGACAGGCGCTCGGCCGGGTCGTAGAAGGCACCGTACGCGTCCCGCGCCTCGGAGAGACCGTCCGTGTAGAACAGCAGCGTGGCGCCGGGCGGGAATCCGGCATCCTCCGCGCGGTCGGGCCAGACGCCCAGGTCCTCCATCCCCAGCGGGAGGGCCGGCCGCCGGGCGTCCAGGCTGCACAGGGTGCCGTCGGCGAGCAGCAACAAGGGCGGCGGATGCCCCCGGTTGACGATCCGGGCGCGCCCGGCCCCGTGCGGGAACTCCGCCAGAACCGCCGTCACGAACCCCTCGTACTCCACCGCCGCGTCCCGCAGCGCGGCCTCCCGCCTGATCGCCTCCCGGGCCAGCGCCCGCTCCAGCCGCTGGGCGACCGCTTCGAGCGTCGACTCCTGCTCGGCCGCCTCCCGGAACGCGCCGATCAGCACCGCCACCGCCGACACCGCCCCCAGCCCCTTGCCGCGCACATCGCCCACGATCAGCCGTACGCCGTGGGGCGAGTCCTGCACCGCGTACAGATCGCCCCCGATCGACGCCCCCGCCTGCGCGGCCTCGTACCGCGCGGCGATCTCCAGCCCGCCGATCCGCTCCTGCGGCACCGGCAGTACGGCCCGCTGCGCCGCCTCGGCGATCTCGCGGGCGGTGGCGAGCCGGGCGTCGCTGCGGCGGACGAGACGGTTGATCAGTACGGCCAGGACGGCGACAGTGGCCACCGTGGCGATCTCGGTGATCGCGTCCACCTGCCCCGTGTCGCCGTAGTAGCCGCGCACGGCGCTGATCCCGGCGACCGAGGCGATCCCGACGATCACCGTGCCGAGCAGCGAGAAGAGCGGGGCCGCCACCAGGGGCGAGGCGGTGAAGAAGGGGACGGCCGTGAACTCGCGCGGGGTGAAATGGTCGTAGAAGAGGCCGGTGGCGATCAGCAGGGCCGGGCTGACGCGAAGGAGCGTACGGACGTACGAGAGCCGCCACCCATTCGGCTCCCTCACCCCCGCCACCCCCTCTCGCTGCCCACGGATACAGGATTTCCGGCGGTGGAGCCCGGGGCTAGTCGGCGGGGCCGAGTGGGCTAGCGGGAGGGGGAGCCGGCAGGAGAGGGCGGAGGGGCCGGCGGCAGGGAGCGGAGGGGTGGGGTGGGGTGGGGTGGGCCTTGGATTCAGCCCACGGTCAGTCCCGTCAGTCCTGTGAGTCGCGGCAGTTCCGGCAGTTCCGGCAGCTCCGGGAGGGGGAGCGTGTGCTGGGTCTGGAGGACCTTCGCGCGGAGGTAGCGGACGTTGTGGGCGGTGGTGAAGACGCCGGTGGGGACGCGGTGGCGGACGCCCACGCCCAGGTCGCGGAGCTGCTGCGCCTTGTCGGGGTTGTTCGAGAGGAGGTCCAGCTGGTCGATGCCGAGGGCACCCAGCATCTGGGCCGCCGCCGTGTAGTCACGGGCGTCCTCGGGCAGGCCGAGCGCCGCGTTCGCCTCGTAGGTGTCGAGTCCCTGGTCCTGGAGGGCGTACGCGTCGAGCTTGTTGTAGAGACCGATGCCCCGTCCCTCCTGGCGGAGGTAGAGGAGGACGCCGCCGCGTTCGGCGATCCGCTCCACCGCCTCGCGCAGCTGCGGACCGCAGTCGCAGCGGGCCGACCCGAAGACGTCGCCGGTCAGGCACTCGGAGTGCAGTCGGACCAGCGGGTCCGTGCCGGGGGCGGGGTCGCCGAGGACGAGCGCCAGGTGCTCCTGGCCGTCGACGAGGCCGTGGAAGGTGACCAGTTCGGCGTCTACGCCGTAGCCGTCCTGGAAACGAAGCGGCACCCGGACGCGGGCACGCGGGGTGGCAGCGGGAATGTCGGGCATGCGGGATCTCCGGTCCTGGTGCGGGTGTCGCCATGCTTCAGATTTGAAGCATGGCGTCGGCAGAACTCTAACCCCTGCTTCAAATTTCAAGCAACCTCTTTGGGGATGCCTCACATTTCCGCGACCCGGGAATAAACGCGGGACCTACTCCCCGGACTGACCGGCCTGGCTCGACGGACACGCGCGGCGGCGCCACGGCAGATCGTCGGAGCCGGGGGCCGCCTGCGGGTCTCCGCCCTGGATCGCCGTCGCGATGGACGCGCAGATCTCCTCGAACTGACCGATCTGCTCGGGGCTGAGATGGTCGAAGACGGCCTTGCGGACCGTTTCGACATGGCCCGGGGCCACCCGCTCCAACAGACCCATGCCCTCGTCGGTGAGCACGGCGACACTGCCCCGCTTGTCCCACTGGCAGTCCTCGCGCCGCACCACGCCGTCCTTCTCCAGCCGGGTGACGACATACGTCAGCCGACTGCGCGTGATCTTCTGGTGCTGGGCGAGATCGGTCATCCGCATCCGCCGGTCCGGCGCATCGGAGAGGGCGGCCAGCACGGAGTAGTAGAGGTGCGGCAGACCGGCCTCCTGCTGGAGCTGCCGGTCGAGCGCGTCCTCCAGGAGCGAGCTGGCGGCCACGTAGGCACGCCAGGCACGCTGCTCGTCGGGGGTGAGCCAGCGGGTCGTCATACGTACAGTGTAGTTATTGTTTAAAACTTGAACCAAGCCTGGCCGGAAAGCCACGCCGACCGGCCCCACCGCCGTAGTCCCGTCCTCACCGCCGTAGTGCCATCCTCACCCCCGAAGTCCCAGCCCCACCGCCGTAGATCCCGTCCTCACCACCGTCACCGCCAGGGAGCGCGTCCATGCCCCAGCCCTACGTCCTGTTGTCCGCCGCTGTCTCCCTCGACGGCTTCCTGGACGACACCGGGCCCGAGCGGCTGCTGCTCTCCGGCCCGGCCGACTTCGACCGGGTCGACGAGGTGCGCGCGGCCAGCGACGCCATCCTGATCGGCGCCGGCACCCTGCGCACCGACAACCCCCGCCTGCTGGTCAACTCCCCCGAGCGCCGCGCGGCCCGTGTCGCCGCCGGCCTCTCCGAGTACCCGCTGAAGGTCACGGTCAGCGCGTCCGGCGATCTCGACCCGGCGGCCCAGTTCTGGCACACGGGCGGCGCGAAGGTCGTGTACACGACGGACACGGGGGCGGGGCGGCTGCGCGACCTGGGCCTGCCGACCGGCCCGAACGGTGTCGATGTCGTGCCCGTCGGCCCCGAACTGGAGTGGCCCGCCCTCCTCGACCACCTCGCGGTCGTACACGGTGTCCGGCGCCTCATGGTGGAGGGCGGCGGCCTCGTCCACACCCAACTGCTCCAGCAGGGCCTCGCGGACGAGGTGCAGCTGGCCGTGGCACCGGTGTTCGTGGGCGAGACGGACGCGCCGCGGCTGTTCGGGACGGGCGCGTATCCCGGGGGACCGAGGAGCCGGCTCCGACTGCTGGAGACCCGGCCGGTCGGCGACATCGTCCTCATCCGGTACGCCCCCTCCGTCCCCGGCGTCGGGCCGGCCGTCTCCCCCGCCGACCGCCACTGGCTGGCTCTGGCCTGCGAACTGGCCGCCGCGTGCCCGCCCTCGCGGACCGCGTTCAGCGTGGGGGCCGTCGTGGTCGCCGAGGACGGCACGGAACTGGCCCGCGGTCACTCCCGCGAGGGCGGCGACCCCGTGGTCCACGCCGAGGAGGCGGCCCTCGCCAAGATCGACCCCACCGATCCGCGCCTCGCCTCCGCCACGGTCTACAGCAGCCTGGAACCGTGCGCCCGCCGCGCCTCCCGCCCCGCGCCCTGCGCCCGGCTCGTCCTGGACGCGGGCATCCGCCGTGTCGTCACGGCCTGGCGGGAGCCGGACACGTTCGTCGAGGACGCGGCGGTCGGGAACGCGGTGCTGGCGGCGGAGGGGGCCGTGGTCGTGGTGCTGGGCGAGTACGGGGGACGGGCGCAGGCACCCAACGAGCATCTGGTCGGCTGAGCGGGGGGCCGGGCCGGCAAAGGCCTGGCGGGGGCCCGACGCGGACCGCCGAACGCCTCGCTCCCGGCCCCCGAACAACCCGTGTAATCGAGGTCCCGCGGATGGCGTACACTGGTTTCAACGACGCGGGGTGGAGCAGCTCGGTAGCTCGCTGGGCTCATAACCCAGAGGTCGCAGGTTCAAATCCTGTCCCCGCTACTGAAGGCCGAAGGCCGGAATCCGATCAGGATTCCGGCCTTCGGTGCGTCCGGCACGCGCTCACCCGCTCACCCGCTCACCACACGGGGGCGGCTCACGAGGTTTCGGCAGCGGTCCGTGGCGGGCGATGGTGTCGTCGAGCGCGTCCCACCCGCGCCGAGGCGATCTTTTCTCAGCCGTGCGCCCGTGCCGTGAGATAGGGGTCGCGACCGAGGACTTCGCGACTGCCGAGGAGGGTGCCGGCTGCCAGGCCGACTGCGGGCAGCAGCAGCGCGGCGGCGGCCCAGGCCGGTCCGGGCAGGGCGGCCGTGAGGGAGATGGGCAGACCGAGGAGGTCACTGAGCGGGCCCGCCAGCGCCACGGAAGCGCACGTACCGACGAGCACGCCCACCCCGCCGGCCGCCCCACCCGAGAGGGCCGCCTCCCCGAGCAGGATCCGCCGCAGTTCCGAGCGCCCGGAACCGAGAATCCGCAGGACGGCGAACTGCCCGACCCGGGCCCGCGTACTGTCCGCCGCACGTACCGACCCGAGCGCGACGGCGCCGACCGCCAGGACCAGTACACCGACCCGCATCGCGAGATCCGCCACCCCGAACAGACCGGGCAGGTCACGCACCCGGTCGGACACGGGTGACGCCGAGAACCCGTCCCTCTGCAGCGACCTGGTGACGGCGGCCACCTGCCGCTGATGCCCCACCAGCACGACGGCGGACCGCGCACCCTCCTTCGCACGGAACGTCTCCGGCGTCTGTCCGGCGCGCGCCGCGGCCAGCAGCGCGGCGGTGTCCTCAGCGAGATAGGCGGCATCGGGACCGTCGGCCTGCCAGGCGGGGTCGTAGAGGGCGGTGACCTTCAGTTCGGCGACCTGAGTGGTGCCGGACGCCGCGCCCGTCGCCTTCGTGTACCCGAAGGCGACGGTACGGCCGAGGAGCGGCGCGAAGTCGGTCCCCTGCACCACGGCCGGCAGAACGACCTCGTCCCGCCCGAGTCCGGCGGAACCCGCCGGGATCCTCCCGTTCACGACGGGCAGGTCGTCCCCTGGTGTCAGGGTGTGACCGGCCAGGTCGTACGTCCCCTCCTCCTCGGCGTACAGCACGGACGGATAGTCGGCGACGACCCGCCGTACGCCCGGTACGCGCGCGGCCTCCCCGAGCGCCGACGTGGTCAGTGGCCGGACCGAGGTGTCGCCCTCGAACGAGGACAGTTCGATCTGGGTGAGCCCACCCGACCCCAGCACGTCCCGCTCCACGGCCCCCGCGGCGCCGGCGGCCACACCCGCGGACGTGGTCAGCAGCGCGGCCAGAACGGTGAGCGTCGGCAGCGCCCTGCGCAGCGAGCGAGGGTCACGCGTCCAGGTGTACAGACTCCAGCGGCTCATCCGAGGCTCCCCTCACGGGCGGAGCGCAGGCCGGCGGCCGACAGCACTCCCCCGTCGAGCACATGACGCCGGTCGCAGGTCCCGGCGACCGCCGGGTCGTGCGTGACGAGCAGGACGGCCGCACCTCGCTCCGCACACGAACGCAGCGCCTGCATCACCGAGTTCGCGTTCCTGGGATCGAGACCCGAGGTCGGCTCGTCGGCCAGGATGAGCACCGGCCGCTTCACCGCCGCCCGCGCTACGGCGATACGTTGCCGCTGCCCACCGGAGAGTTCGGTGACCCGGGAGCCGGCAAGGTCACCCATCCCCAGATCACCGAGGAGCGCCCGAGCCTGCGTACGGTGCCGGGCGAGCCGAGGGCCGAAGGCGGCGGCCACGTTCTCCCAGGCGTTGAGGAACGGCAGCAGCCCCAGATCCTGCAGAACGATGCCGATCGAGCGTCGTCGCAGCAGATCCCGCTCTGCCACGGACAGCGCCCCGGTGTCCGTGCCGGTGATGTGCAACGAGCCCGCGGCCGGAGACAGGATCAGCCCGAGAAGGGCGAGCAGCGTGCTCTTGCCCGAACCGGACGGTCCCTCGACAGCGGCCGTCGTTCCCGCGTCGAGGGTGAGGTCCGCACGGGTCACACCCGCGCCGGACGCGTAGCTGAACGCCAGGCCTTCGGTGACGACGGCGGGTGGGGCGGCGGTGTTCATGGGGCGGTGTCCTTCTTCTGGGGTGGGGGAGTCGGACAGGTCAGGCCAGGAGGTAGTACGCGGCTCTGGTGGCGTCCGCCGAAGCGGTGCCGCCCGGCGAGGCGGCGTACAGGTCGGGGAATCGCGTGTCGCTGTAGCGCCGAAGAAGCCCGGGCAGGTCGTCCCAGAGCTGCTGCGGAATGCTCTGTTCGGAGGCGAGCGCCGCCTGGACCGCGTCCGAGGCGGTCACCAGATCCCCCGCACGCAACGCCCGCCTGGCCTGCGCCGTGAGGTCGGTGCCCTCCGTGAGCCGTGCCGCGTGAGCCGCGCACCCGGCGTCCGCGAGCACGACCGCGATGCGCAGCGCACGGGGGGACAGCTCCGCGCCGCCTTCGCCGTCCGGCGAGTCGACGGTCGTACGCCCGCAGCCCAGCCCGAACTCCGCGCGTGCCGCCATGACGCCGTACCACCGGCGCTCGTTCTCCGGTGTCAGCCGCGTCGGCACCTTCAGCCGAGCCGCCTCGGCCACCCCCTTGGCGGCCTGCGGCCCACAGGTCAGGGCCAGCCGGTGGCATGTCATGGCGAGCAGCAGTCGATCGGACGGTTCGAGACCGGCGTCCGCACCCATCCGCGTCAGCCGCCGCTTGAGCCAGTACGGCGTGTGCTCCTGCTGAGCGCCGGCCGTCAGCGCCCGCGCGGCGTCGTAGGTGGCGGTCAGCGTCCCCAGTTGGGCCGGCGTCTTCGTGACGAGGCCGTCGGGGCGGACGTGCCCCACCGGTTCGGGGAGCGAGCCGGCGACAGGGCCGGTCCCGTCGCCGCCGACCATGAGGGCACGCCGGACCAGCCAGCGTGTCTGTGGGTCGGAGTCCGACAGCACAGGCACCAGGCAGTCGTGCGTCGCCCGGGTCAGCCGCTGCCGCAGCAGGGTCAGGGCGGCCCGCTGGATCGGGTCGAGGCCGGTGCACCCCGCGCCCGGTCGCGCATCGGCGCCCCGAACCGCACGGGTCGCGTGGGCCCGTACGCCGACCGCGCGCAGGGCCTCCACCGCGTAGAGCGCCGGTACGGCCTGCTCGGCGCGGGCGGTGTCGGCGGCGAGCGTCGCCAACAGGGTCCGAGGCACCTCACCGTCCCGCCCCAGGCAGGTCAGGGTCTGGAGGAAGGCCGCTCTCGTGGCGAGCGAGGTGAGGGCGTCGTCCTCGTCGTCGGGCGCGGTCAGATACCCGAGCGCCTCCCGTTCGGCCCGTTCGCGGAGCCCCGCCTGTCCGAGAACGGTCGCGGCGCCGCGGCTCCCGTCCGTTCCGCTCCCCGCGAGGGCAAGGCACACATAGTGACCCCGCCATGCGGGGGTGTCCAGCACGTCGCTACGGGCGAGTTCGGCGAGCCGGGCGGCCTCGACCTCGGGCAGGCCCGCCGCGCCGCCTGCCTGACGCCCTGCGGCCAGGGCTGCCTCCAGACGCCCGTACGCGGTCGGGTACAGCGCGGGGTCACGCCCGACATCGGCGCGGGTGGCGCGCACGAGGTCGTTCGCCCCGCGCAGGGCGTCGAGTTGCGCGGCCAGGTCGGCGCCGGGTGGCATGGGCCGGTCCACCGGCCCGCCGCCGAACACCGAGGCGCCGAGAGCGGCCGCGGCCGCCACCAGGGCCACGGACACCAGAGCCCGGCGACGACGGTCCACGTGCTCCCTCACCGCTCAGTCGTTGGCACAGGCCGAAGCGAACGCTTTGACACCGGACTTGAAGGCACCGCCGTCGGAGCAGGTGGTGATGCTCGTGTTGAGCGAGCCTCCCGGGTCGGCGATACCGCTGATGTCGGCGATCCAGGTGTTCTTGTTGGTCCAGCTGACCTGCCGGGTGCTCTCGCTCACCGGCGTACCGCTCGGGCTCAGCGCGAGGGTCGCCTGCCAGCCGTTGGCCTTCACCGTCGCCGTGTTGCTGATCTTGCTTACCGGGTACTTCGCACCGCCCTTCGTGGTCTTCGTCGACGTCTTGAAGGAGCACTTGTCGGCATAGGCGTTGCACTGCCACGCGGTGACCTCGACCTGGGCTCCCGTACCGGGCAACGGCGTCGACCCGGCGTCCGAGACGGCCGCGGTCGGCACGGCGGCCCCCGCCACCAGCATCCCGACCAGCCCCGACGTCAGCAGGATCCTCATCATCCGCCCCTCCCCGTGTTCACGGAGCGCACATGCAGACATGTCGCCCCAACCAGGCGGCGAACTGTATATGTTGCGCAAATACTGAACAGTGACCGAAAAGCGACGCGCCCATATCCCCTGGACCGCCACTCGCCCCGTGAAGAAACCATCAAGCGGAGGCCGTCACGGTCACAGACGTCCGCAGGCCGAAGGGCGAGTGACCGGTTTCGGCCACGGACAGTCGGCGTTGTTCACACCTGAGCGTGACGGCGGACCGCCCGCCCCGCTCACCGAGTCACACGCTCAGCCCCCTTCCGCGAGCCGGCTCCGGGGCGGCGTGCCAGGCTCGGGAGCGCGCCGGGTGTGTCGGCCGGCGCGGCGTTCCGGTGCGTTCCGGTTCGGCGGTGGCCGTCCATGGGAGCGGAACGAGCCCGCACCCGCGAGGAGGCTGTGCGCATGCCGGTCGGTACGGACGGGTCCGAGGCCCCCTCGCCCGTGGACCCGAGGACGCTGCTGCGGAGCCGCGCCTACCTCGTCCTGCTGTTGACGGCCGCCCTGATCGGCGTACCGGTGTCCGCGGCGGCGTTCGGGTTCCTCGCGCTGGTCGGGGAGGTCCAGCCGCTGATCTACACGGATCTGCCCAGGTCGCTGGGGTTCGACGGAACGCCGTGGTGGTGGCCGTTTCCCCTGCTCGCCGTCGGCGGGTTGCTCGTGGCGCTGACGGTGAGGTACCTGCCGGGGAACGGCGGCCACGAACCGTCGGCCGGGTTCAAGCCCGCCGCCGCGCCCACCCCCGTCGAACTGCCCGGCATCTTCCTCGCCGCCCTGGCCACACTCAGCTTCGCCGCCGTCCTCGGCCCCGAGGCGCCGCTCCTGGCGCTCGGCGGCGGGCTCGCCGCCGGTGCCGTACGGATGGTCAGACGTGACCCCCCGGAGCAGATGAGCGCGGTGCTGGGCGCGGCGGGCAGCTTCGCGGCCGTCAGCTCGCTGCTGGGGTCACCCCTGCTGGGAGCGTTTCTCCTGATGGAGGCCTCGGGGCTGGGCGGGCCGATGATGGCGATGGTGCTGGTGCCCGGTCTGCTGGCCTCCGGCATCGGCGCGCTGGTCTTCGTCGGGCTGGGTTCCTGGACCGGGCTCGGCACCTACTCGCTGACGCTGCACGACGTGCCCGAGGCCGTGCGCCCGACGGTGGCGGAGTTCGGCTGGGCTCTGGTCATCGGG
The DNA here is from genome assembly GCF_000383595.1 of Streptomyces bottropensis ATCC 25435. Lineage (NCBI taxonomy): Bacteria > Bacillati > Actinomycetota > Actinomycetes > Kitasatosporales > Streptomycetaceae > Streptomyces > Streptomyces bottropensis. Next base: position 8,673,026 of record NZ_KB911581.1, read on the forward strand.
CTGTCGGCCGCGCTCGCGGGGGTGGGCATCCGATGGCTCGCCGTCCGGCTCAGGAGGCACGTCGAGCGGCGCCGTGTGCCGCTCACGGTGGTCATGGGCCTGGTCGTGGCCGGCCTGGCGACCGCTTTCGCGGAGGCCACCGGCAAACCGGCGACCGACGTCCTGTACTCGGGGCAGACGGCGATGGATCCGCTCCTGAGGCACAGTGCCGCGTACTCGGCGGGCGCGCTGGCACTGCTGGTGCTGTGCAAGGGCCTCGCCTACTGCGTGTCGCTCAGCGCTTTCCGGGGAGGGCCGATCTTTCCCGCGATGTTCGTGGGAGCGACCGGCGGCCTCCTGTTCTCCCACCTCCCGGGGCTGACCCTGATGGCCGGGTTCGCGATGGGGATCGGAGCGATGAGCGCCGCGATGCTGGGGCTGCCGCTGGTATCCGTCCTGCTGGCCACGCTGCTGATCGGGGCACAAGGGGTCACCGTCATGCCGCTGGTGATCGTCGCGGTCGTGGTCTCGTACGTCGCCACGGCGAAGCTCACGCCGCCGCCCGAGCCGGCATCGTCGCGGTCATCGCCGCCGTCACCGTCACCCTCGCCGTCGCCCTCCACCCCGGGACCAGCACCGGCACCGGCACCGGCACCTGCACCTGCACCTGGTCGACGGCGGCCATGAACCCGACGCCGCCGCTCACGACAGCGGCCCGAGGATCTCCTGGGACTCGATGAGCCCCTGCTGACTCCGGGCACCATGCCCACGGTCGTCCGCGACCGCATCGAGTCCGACCGCGAACGCTGCCGGCTCCGGGGCGAGCGAGGGATCTCCCTCGCCCTGACCGACGGAAGCGACACAAGCGACCGGAGCGCCCCGCCTCCCAGCCCGCGCCGCCTCGCGCTCACCGCCACCGGCACCTTCGAACCGTCACACCTGATCGGCCAGGTACGCCTGACCCTCGGCACCCTCCGGCCGCCGCACGCTGACGGCGGGTCAGGGGCGCACCCTCGGACGGCACGGCGACGGACGGACAGGCCGGAGGGCGGTCTCGGACGACAACCCCGGAAGGCGGCCCCGGACGGCTCCGGACGACGGCCCGGCGAGAACGAAGCGGCGCCCGAGCCGACCGAAGCCGAACCGGGCGCCGCACCGCAGGTCAGAGGGGGTAACCCCCACCCGCGAACCGTAGGCCCTGTGGGACTCGAACCCACAACCAATGGATTAAAAGTCCTGGTTGGATCCTGCTGGGTGGTTCCGGACACTACTTCGGGGTCCGGAATTACCTGGTCAGGCAGAGTGGTGCAGCCTGCCGAGTCCACGCCGTGATCGCCTGTGTCACACCATCCGCTCACGCATCGCTCACGCGTGGTGGGTCGCCGAGCAGCCATTTTACTCCGAGGGACGACGCACCAAGCCGCGCCCTGACCGCGAGCATGTCGGTGGGACGACGTCCCGGCCGGGCAGGCCCGACGGCGCGTAGGCGTTGGCTGCCTTGTCGTGGACGATCACGAGACCGTCGCGGGCGATGAGTACAGGGCCGCCCAGGAGCAGGCCGGCGATCAGGGCGATGGAGAGCTGGCTGAGGTCGTTGTGCTGCGCGGTGCATGCCGCCCAGTGGCCGAGGCCAACCCACTGCGGGATGGGAATCTGGAAGCGCAGCAGACGGATCAGCGGTCCAGGCGCAGCGCCCGCCTCAGTCATCTCCAGACACCATTCGGAAACGGTCGAACCGTTTCGGGGTGCTGAACATAGGGCGCCGCCAGAACCCGCCGGTGTCACGCCGCTTCAGTACGTCCTCCACGATCGCTCCCGCGTCCCGGTCGAAGCCGGCCGGGGCGAGCGAGACACGGTGGCAGAGCAGGTCTGAGTCGTCCTTCGAGTACCCCTCCCACTTGCCCGAGTCGTAGCGCTTCTCGGGCCGGATGACGTCGAGGAGCTGGTAGGCGTCAAGAGCCTGGTGGGTCTCGTACGCCTCCCGCCCCAACCCGTAGAGACCTTGCCTCACATCGCCCGTGACGTAGGTGACCGTGACCGGGTCGCCTTCCTCGGCACCGACCACGACCCCGTTGTACTTGAGGCGGTCAAACCACATGAGCAAGGCCGCGATCTCGCTGTTCGTGAGCACGTGCACCCAGCCGCGGGTGAAGAACTCGACCGGGGTCTCCACGTACATCTCGGTATCGTCGGACATCGTGTACGAGATGGCCGAGCTGATGGTGCTCGTCCCGTTCTCGCAGAGGAGCTGCAGCCCGGCGGTGAACCGTCCAGGTTTGGGGTCTGCCCGTACGAGAGCCATCCCCTCCAGCGTCTTGAGGGCCGCCATGATCTGACGTCGACGGTGCACGTCCTGAGACGCCAGCTGGATGCCGGGACCGGCGTACTGGCTGATGGAGGCCAACAAACTCATCCACGACAGCGGCTGCTTCGCCGTCGACTGCACCGAGTAGGGGGCGTCCCCCTGGCCCCACTGCGCACTGCGCGGCTGCCTGCCAAACGGTGTCGCCACCTGGCCGAGATCGGGCGACGGCTGACCGGGCAGGCCCTCGTGCGGCACGAGCCGAACCGGCGTCACCCGAGCCTGCTCACGCTGCTCGCGCAGTCCGCCGTCGACGTCCTCGACTCCGTGGTGCAGCTGTTCGACCAGACCCTGTCGGGCTCGGAGACACGCATCCGGATCAAGCTGCGCGACGCGCTTGCCGAGCGGGCCAGGCTGTCGGAGGACTGCCTCACCCTCTTCGATGAGACTGCCCGTGCTCGCCGACGCTGGCATCCCCGACGAGGACGTCGGCACGCTGCGAAGCAAGCCAGGAACAGGGCATCGCACACCACGCTGCCGTAGTCGTCGCGGCTGTCGGGGTAGCCCTGGGCGATGTCGCGCAGCGCGGCGGCGGTGATCAGGCGCAGGGGCTGGGCTCGGGCCAGCATCGCTTCGTCGAGCGGCACGAGGGCGGGAGCCGTCTCGGCCGCGGTCCGCTCGCCCGTCCGTCAGAAAGAACGCACAGGATAATTACGGTTATCCTGTGCCCATGAGAACGCCCCGTCAAAGTGTGCACATTTCGGGTGGAACACCAGACTTGCCGGTCTCGGTGCCGGCGCCGACGGCCGCCCCGTGCCCGGCGGTCTCGCCGTGGACATGCGCGTGCCGGGCGGAGCGTCGGCTCCGCCCGACACAGGGGGCGTCTTCGGGAAGGGGGTGCGTCAGGCGAGGACTCCCGTCACCACGGTGAGCACGAGCATGGCGGCGGTGAAGGCGGCGCCGGTCTTCTGGCACCGCGGTCCGCGCGCCTCGTCGCGGTGCAGGATGTACGCGAGGAGCGCGACGAAGGCCGCGCACATCACGCCGATGCCGACGCCCCCGATGCGCGCGCCACTCGGCGTGCCGCCCCCCAGCTCCAGCGCATGGAACAGCATGCCGAGGTTGACCACGGTGGCCAGCGCCGCCCTGCCCGCCCAGTTCCACCTGCTCTTCGGCGTCACGACGCCGGTGCCTTCGGCCGGGGCCAGCTGGGAACCCACGACCGCGAGGAACGCCGCGGCGACCGACCCGAATCCCAGGAACAGGACCTGTATGTCCGTCACGTCTCCCCCTTGATGAGGACACACCCGCTGGGCCGTCCGGTCGGCCACGGAACGCCGGTGTCCCTAAATAATAGGGACAGCGCAACAATTCGCCCAAACCTGGAGGTCAACGTGTCGGGACGCCCCGAGAAACCCATCGCGGCGGACGCCCCGCCGCCCGTGCGGCGGCTGGCGGAGGAGCTGCGCGGGCTGCGCGCCCGCGCCGGCACCGAGAAGCTCACCCTCCGCCGGTGGAGCCAACTGGCCTCGGTCAGCCCCTCGGCCCTGTCCCGTGCCACCTCCGGCGAGTCGGTGCCCTCCGCGAGCACGGTGGACGCCCTGGCGAAGGCCCTCGGCGTGAGCCCCAAGGAACGCGCCGAGCTCCAGACACTCCGGGCTCAAGCCGTGCGGGCGACGGCGACGCGGGAGACGAACGAGTCCAGCCGCTCCGACTCGCCGGGCATCACCCGCCGTGCCGAGAAGGACGACGCCGCAGCGGAGGTCAGCCTCGCGGAGCTGGCGCGCCGCCCCAGGAGGATCCTGGTGGCCGCCCTGAGGGAAGAGGCCCAGAAGCAGCTGCTCGTCTCCCTGCACACTGCGGCAGGCGCGCCGTCCGTACGTGAGATCGCGGACCGTACGGGACTGCCGCGCTCCACGGTCCACCGGGCCCTGACCGGACAGTCCACGGCCGGAGCGAAGGATGTGGCGGACAGCCTCGTCGCCCAGCTGATGTCCGAGGGCCGCGACGACTGGACCGCCAAGATCGACAGCACCTTCCAGTACCCGACGTCCCCCGCCGAGGCCCCGCCCCTGTTCCGGGCGACCTCCCCCGGCGAACGCATGGATGCGGAGCGGGCGTTCAGCGAGTTCACCGACAGCCTCCGCCGGTTCAGGAACTTGATCGCGCACGGGCAAGTGGAGGCGGACCCCCTGTTCCGCGTCCAGGTGATGGCACTGGCCGCCCTCGTCGAGGAGCGCCTTGCCCCGGCCGACTTCAAGCGGCCGGAGATCAGACCCAGCGAGGGCGAGATCAGGTTCAACACGGAGGGCGAGGTCGAGGTCATGGGCCCGGAGGGCGAGTGGATCGAGTTGCCTGACGATCCCTCCTGGCGCCGGGAAACCCACGCGGGCGAGCAGGCATCGGGCCGGAGGCGCGAGGCATGAGCGCGATCGACGCGCCGACCGGGTACGCCGAGGGCGCGGTGCCCGCCGAACCGGTGCGCGCGCCACGGGCGACCGTGTCGACGCTGCACCGTGACCCGCGCGACCTGTGGCCGGAGCACGCCCGCAAGCTGTACGCCCACCTGGTCGGCATCTACGGCGAGGACGACGTGCTGCCCACGCTGGCCGCGTCCTGGATCGCCAACCGGCGCTCGGACAACACCCGGCGCGCGTACGCCCGCGGCTTCAAAGTGTTCGAGGAATTCGCCCGCGAACACGGCACCCACCCGATGGCGGTGAAGTTCGCCCTGGCGGACGCGTTCCGGATGTGGCTGGAGCAGACCCCGACCTGGGTGCGGGTCAAGGGCGGCCGCCCTGGCGAGATGACCCGCGCCGGCAAGCCCTACTCGGACGCGTCACGGGCAAACGCCCTGTCGGCGGCCTCCAGCTTCTTCACCTACCTGGACAAGATCAGCGACGACGGCGTGAAGAACCCGTTCGACGCCGTACAGCGGCCCGTGATCGACCCCGACTACTCGCCCACCCCCGGCTACACCGAACAGGAGTGGACCACCCTCCTCCGCACTGCCCGCGAACACCACCGCGCCGCCGACCACCGCAAGCGGGCCTACGCCCTCCTGCTCGTGCTCTACACCTGCTGCCTGCGCATCGACTCCCTGCTCAACGCCCGCGTCGAGGACCTGGGCTACGACCGCGGGCACCACGTCCTGCACCTGGAGAAGGTCAAGGGCGGTGGCCGGAGGAAGAAGCCGATCCCGCCGGTCGCCTGGGACGCCCTCCAGGAGTACCTCGGCGACCGCGCAGAGGGGTGGCTGTTCTGCACCGCCAGCGGCCGACAGCTCGACGAACCGGCCGTCTGGCGCCTGCTCCAGTCCCTGGCCAAGCGCGCCGGGCTGCCCCTGCGCGGCCCTCACGGAGTCAAGGGCGACGCGGTCACCCATGCCCTGGCCAAGCCCGACGCGCGCCCGGACAAGGTTCAGCGCTGGGCCGACCACAAAGACTCCCGGACCACGCAGCGCTACAACCGGCGCAAGGAACTGCTCGACGACAGCCCCGGCTATGGCCTCGCGGCCGACCTCGCCAGCACCCTGGAAAACGGCACAGCCTAAGGAGTCAGCACACTCAAAGGGCCTGAACTGCGGTAACGCCGCAGTTCAGGCCCTTTGTCAGCTCGGATACGGCACATTATCCGAGGCGAGACGCGCCGTGCCACTACATCACCCGAACGAGTGCAGATCTCTTGCCAGATTCTCCCCGGTCTAAACGGAGAGGGGCCGGAGGGGCACACTGCCGGTGGAGACCCGGGAGAACTGGGTAAGAATCCGTCGGAAGGTTCCAGTGAAGATCACCATTGAGGGGGCGAGCGAGGAGTTCGCCGAGAAGGTGCTCGCGCTCGCCGCGCAGCAGGGCGCGGAGCTGACCGTCGCCACCGTACAGACCGGCTGGACCGTCGACCGCGCCGAACGCTACCTCCGCTCCCTCCCTGTCGGCGCTCGCCGGTTCGCCGAGATGGTCGTCGTGGAGGGTGACGGCTACCTCGACGCCGACCAACTGCGGTCCGTCATCGGCCGGTTGAACGGGCCGACGGTCGCCCTGTCCCGCGCCGTCCCGCGCGGGGTGAAGAAGGGGTGGTGGCCGGAGGGCACGAGCGCGCCGATCACCCCGGTGTCCGACCCGGACAACCCGAGCTGGCACCAGAACATCGCGTACCAGATGGACACGGAGAACGTGCCCGTCTTCCGTGAAGCGCTGAGGAACCTGCTCCTGTCCTCGGCGCGGCCCTGGTCCGGTGAGGCGCCGTCGGCCCTCGACGCGCCGACGGGCTGGGCGGCCGCGGACGACATCCCCCGCGTCATGGGCCCCAACAGCGATTTCGAGCAGGGCAGTTGATGCAGATCAGACGGGGGTTGCGCGGCTAGCCCTCCGATCCCCGAGAGTCGGCCCGGCCCGTCAGCCCGGCGGACCCCATCCGTCATCTCGCAGGAGTCAACCGTCATGCCCGTCCTCGTCTCCCTCGCCCTCGACAAGAGTCTGGACCTGCTCGGCACCGCTGTGGGCCAGGGACTGCTGGTGGTGTTGCTGATCGCGGCCGCCGTAATCGCGTGGCTGTGGAGCCGCCGCCCGGTCGACGCCGTACCGCCGCGCGTACGGCAGTTCACGCTCCTGCGCACCGAGGACTCCGACGGTTCGCCGGTCCGGTACGAGACCACCCTGCCAACCGGCACCACGATCACGCCCTGGGTCAACGGCAACCAACGCCACTACACCCTCACCGACGGCCAGTTGGCCGACGGCACCTTCGCCGCCGAGCCGCTGGACCATCTCTGACGATCGCCCACTACATCCCCAAGGAGACGGCATGTCGTTATCGCCGGCGCGAGCTGACCTACGACGGACTGCGCGCGGCAGAGGCCAAGGGCAGCAAGGGCGGGCGCCGCCCCGCCGTTCCAGCCGACAAGACCGACGACCCAGCCGGTTGTCCGGCACGGCCACCGTGGTGGCGCGCAGGTGCTCGGGGTGCCGGTAAGAGCCGTGTCATGGATCCTGCTGGCTTATTCCGTGCCCGGAGGGTCTGGCGGCTCGTTGGTCAGGGCAGCAGCGGCCGTCTTGGCGTTCCGGTCGCGAGTGGGGTGTGGAATGTCGATGCGGCCGAGGGCGTGGCCGAAGGTGCCTGAGCTGACCGCGCAGGTGGCGCGGGCGGTGGCGGCACGGGGCCCGTACCGTTGGCGATGCGGGTCCGTGACGAGCTGGGCGAGTTGTTCGCGGACGCCGAGTTCGCCGAGGCGTTCGGAACCAGGGGGCGGCCGGGCTGGTCACCGGGCCAGCTGGCGCTGGTGACGCTGTTGCAGTTCGCCGAGAACCTCACCGACCGGGCGGCGGCGCATCGGGTGCGGTACGGCATGGACCTGAAGTACGCGCTCGGCCTGGAGCTGGATGATCCCGGGTTCGACACCTCGGTGCTGTCCGAGTTCCGCACGCGGTTGGTCGAGCACGGGATGGAGGAGAAGGTGCTCGACCTGCTGCTGACCGCGCTCAAGGACCGGGGCCTGGTGAAGGCCGGAGGCAGGCAGCGCACCGACTCCACCCGCGTGCTGGCGGCGGTACGCGACCTGAACAGGCTGGAGCTGGCCGGGGAACACTGCGGGCCACGCTGGAGGCGCTGGCCTGCGCGGCCCCGGACTGGCTGGCCCAGGCGGTGCCCGTTCGGGAATGGGCCGAACGCTACGGCCCACGGACTCACTCCTGGCATCCGCCGGCTTCCACGAGCAAGCGCGAGGAGATGGCTCTGGTCTACGGCCGGGACGGGTTCACGCTGCTGGAGGCGGTGCATGCCCCTGATGCTCCGGCCTGGCTGCGCGAACTCCCGGCGGTGCAGGTCCTGCGCACGATGTGGGTGCAGAACTACCACCGCACCGTGTCCGAGGCCGGAGCGGAGGTGAAGCGGCGGGAGAGCAAAGACCTCCCGCCCGCCAGACTGAGGCTGGCCTCTCCGTACGACACCGATGCCCGCTACGGCCGCAAACAGGGCTCCTGGTGGACCGGCTACAAGATCCACATCAGTGAGTCCTGCGACGATGCCGATGACCAGGACCCGGCTGCCGACGGCCGGGCGCTGATCCCCGGAGCCGACGGACCGCCGCCGCGCTTGATCACCGGCATCGCGACCACCGACGCCACGGTGACCGACGCGGAAATGACCGAACCGGTCCATCACATGCTCGCCGCTCGCGATCTCCTGCCCGCCGAGCACTTCCTCGACTCCGGTTACGCCTCCGCCGAGTTGATCGTGGGCATGAAGAAGAACTTCGGGGTCACCCTGGTCACCCCGGTCCTGATGAACAGCTCACCCCAGGCGCGTGCCGGCGCCGGGTTCGACCGCACCGCGTTCACCATCGACTGGGACAAGCGGCAGGCCACCTGCCCACGCGGGGACACCAGCACCTGGTGGAGCCCCGCCACCCTGCGCGGCACCAAGGCCATCGTCATCAAGTTCGACAAGGAGACATGCCGCCCCTGCCCGGTGCGCGATCAGTGCACCAGCTCGAAGACCGGCGGCCGAACTCTCTCCCTGCAACCCCGCAAGGTTCAAGAAGTCCTCGACCATGCCCGCCTCCAGCAGGGCGACGAGCAGTGGCGAGCCAAGTACGGAACCCGCGCGGGCGTCGAGGGAACCATCCACCAGGCCGTCGCGGTCACCGGGATGAGACGTGCCCGCTACCTCGGTCTCCAGAAGACCCACCTGGAGCACGTCTTCTCCGCCGTCGCGCTCAACCTCATACGCCTCGATGCCTGGTGGAACGGCCACCCGCTCGACCGCACCCGCGTCAGCCACCTTGCCCGACTCGACCTCTCCTTCGCCGCCTGACCGAATAAGCAAGCAAGATCGTCACCAATCGCAAGCGGGCCCCACGGCCGATCAGATCCGTGTTCTGCCCGCCGGTTGAACCTTTACATCGGCGGGCAGACTGGTCGTCAGGCGCATCCCAAACCGCCTGTAATCGGTTGCGGGGGATCATGGAACTCAAAATGCTCGAAGTCACCCGGAAAGGTCCGGTTCCCTACGATGGGGCCGCCCTTTTGTGGGCGACCCCTCGGGGACTTGATGGCCCCTGGGGGAGTGCCCGCGCCAGCCTGGGCCACAGGTGGGCAACGGACCGTGGGTACGCCGACGACTATGGCCCGTTTCCTCTCGACCTGAGCTTCGTGCCGTCGCGAGTCCAGGAAGGCAACTGTCGTTGGGCTGGCCTAAAGGGCCCGAAGACCACGCTGGGGGCGCCGTTCCGGACGTTCGGCCATGACTCCTATGACTCCGGCTTCCCCTATGAAGGGGATGCGGTCGAATCATGGAACTTCAGGTGCGACGAGTGCGGAAGTGAGTTCGTCGGCATGAACGAAGACGACGCCGTCCATGACATCGATCCAGTGGTCATGAAAACCGGTTTCGGGTTCGACGCCCAGCGCAGGCTGTTCACGGCTTCGGATGAGCCTGGGACGCTGCTCGTCCTGCTCTCCAGCGAGAATCGGGGCATTTTCGGCCTGCTCAAGCCCCCTCGGGCCAGCTTCGCCTACGCTCGGGAGTACGGCCACATGACGGGGCGGAAGCCGGTCTATGAGGGGCAGTGGTCCAAGAGCTACAACTACGCAGTCCTGCGGTCCGCCTGACGTCCGCTGCAATCCCCCTACACAGCGGGCCCTCTCGGCCCAGGGGGCACATCGATGACCGCTGACGATGTGCCCCTTAGAACTAGACCGATCACGGCCGCGCGGCGCCCACCGTCCAGATCCTCGGCGAGTACTGAGCGACCTGCGTCCTATGCCCCGCAGGCGAGAGCAACAAGGATCTCTGCGACGCTGAACTATGCCAAAGAGGACTGGAGCGCCTACCTTGCGGCCCTCATGAGTTGAGCGCGACGGGGGCCCCGGCCCCCGAGCGCGCTGCATACTTCCCGGCTGGCCTGCCTAGGTGGTCACCTGCGACTGCCGGGGCAGTTCGGCGTGCCGCACCGCGTCGGAGGTCAGGGCGATGACCACGCCCAGGCTGGCGAAGATGCCGCAGCCGAGGAACACGGGGGCGGCGCCCCAGGCTCCGATGGCGGCGCCGACCAGCGGGTAGCTGAGGGGGGGCGAGGCCGACCATGGTGAGCATGACGACGGAGGTGACCCGGCCGAGATAGGCCGGGTCCGCCGCGGTCTGTATGAGGGCGTTGTCCAGGCTGCCGACGACGCCCACGTTCAACCCGATGACCGCGGCCAGCACAACCGCGAGCCAGAGGGTAGGCACGAGCGCGATGGTGGCCGCGCCCGCGCAGGTAATGAGCAGTGTCCCGGACAGCATCAGGCCAGCACGGGGCAGCCAACCGGCGATGGCGAGCAGCGTGGCGCTGGCTGCTGCTCCTGCACTGAAGCTGCTGACGATCCAGCCGTAACCGGAAGGGCCCCAGCCGCGTTCGGCGTTGAGGAGCACCATGCCGACGTTCAGGGTACCGATGAGCCCGAGCTCACAGATGGCGCCGACGGCGACGAGCGGGCCGATGAGCCGGTGGCGGCGGATGTAGCGCAGGCCGTCGAGTAGGTCCTGCCGCGCGGTGCCGGGCTCCGGCCGCTCGGCGTCGCGCGCCCCGAGGGGCCGTACCCGTACCGTGAGCAGGAGCGGCAGGGACAGTGCGATGAGCAGGCCTGCGACAGTGAAGGCGGCCGTAGGACCACCGAGTCCCATGGCCAGGCCGCCGATCGGCGGGCCCGCGATCTGGCTCAGGCGCATCGACAGTGAGCGCATGCCGGTGACCCGGGCCAGCTGGTCGGGGGTGGTGATCCGTGGCGGAAGGGCACCGACAGCGGGTATGAACAGCGCGTCCACGGCACCGAAGATGAGCGCCACCGCGACCAGGATCCACAAGGCCGGCGCCGTCAGCGCGATGCCGGCGGCCACCGTCAGGATGACGAGGCAGCGCAGTGCGTCACTGCCGAGAATCACTCGACGAGGGTCGAACCGGTCGGCCGCCACGCCCCCGCCGAGCATGAGTAACGCTCGTGGTAACGCCCCTGAAGCCATGACGAGGCCGACTTCGGTGGGGCCGGCGGCCTTCTGGGCGGACCAGGCGAGGGCGACGAAGTACACGCTGTCGCCGATGAGGGAGACGGTGTACGCGGTGAGCCAGCGCAGCACGTTTCCGTCGCGGTGGGCCGGTGTGGTGGCGCATTCGGGCAGGGCTGGCTTTGCGGTGGTCATGGCGGTCTCCGGTAAGTCGGGATAACGGCCGGGTCAGGGCCGGAAGGGGAAGCCGTAGAGGTGCACGGATACGTGCTCGCGGTCCTGGGTGTCACCGGCTGTCTTGGCGGCCTTGCCGTGCTCCCGCCAGCGCCGGGCCAGCGCCTCGAGTTCGTCGCTCATCTCGGCGAGTTCGGCCGGGGTGAGGTCGAGCAGCCACTCGGAGCTGAAAGACGCGTCACTCCACGCCTTGCCCCAGGCGGCCTTCTGGTCGAGATATGCGCGGTACTGGGCGACGCGGGTTTCGAAGATGCCGCGGGTCACTGCGCCGACCGCAGCGGCCCCCTCGGGCGTGTCCGCAAAGTCTGAGTCGCGGAAGCCCCAGCCCTCCTCAGACGCCACCTTCCACCACCGCTCGCGGCCGTCAGCCCCCTGGCCGCTCGCCTGGGTCACGAAGCCGTGCTCGGCCAGCTTGCGCAGGTGGTAACTGACCAGCGACGGCGTCTCGTCGACATGCTCGGCGAGCTGAGAGGCCGTCGCGGTGCCCGCGGCGTACAGCAGCCGGTAGAGCTGCATCCGTAGCGGGTTCATGAACGCCCTCAACCGTGACAGCTCGGTGATCTGCTCAGGCTCGTGCTTCGGTCGCATGCCGTCACCGTAGATGTGAAGCGAAAACTTCGCAATAATTCCTTCAGGTTCTCGCTCGGCGAGAAGGGCCGGCTTCTCACAGAGGTCCGTGGCGGCCGTTGCGCTAGCGCGTGTTCCGGCCGATCCGCTGCAGCCCCCGTCAGAGCGAGGCATCTGCTGCCCTCAGCGGTTGATCACCCGCCGAATTCCGCACTTGCCGAATACTGACCCTCTACCAGTTGGCAACTGAGGGAGTCGAGCCACGCGAGTATCGGGTGTGGCTCAAGCCAGGGGAACAGGTCCATCCGGTCGAGGGCGCCGACTACGACCAGGTCCCGAATTACCCGCTGCCCCGGGAGGACCAGGCCAGCGGGCCGCCCTCCGACCGGTGGACGTGGAAGATCGCGCGGACTCGCCCGAAGGGCGGTCGCCCCGGCGAGGTGGTCGTGCACATCTGGGACTGCCCCGACGCGCCCGCCGGCGCACCGGAGGTGGACCTGTTCGAGGCGCTTGAGGTGATGCGGTCGAGCGCCGGGGCGGTCGCCTGCAAGGAGTGCGGCGCGGCGGTGGCCCTCCACCCGCTGCTGGAAGCGCCGCGATGACGGGTGCGTCGCGCGCGGCGGCCTACAGCACCAGGAGCACGGTGTCGGGGAACAACGGTACAGCGGTTGGCGTTGAGAACGATCAAGGTCCGGATGCCAGGTCGTGCAAGAGCGACAGCAGGCCGGTTGTCAGCAATGCTTCTTGGGCGTCCAGACCGAGTTGGAGTCCTTCGCGCACGGCAACTCGGGCCCCTCGTCCGGAATAGACTCCCGGTTCCGCAGACCGATCAAGGGGAACCGTCCGTGGACTTCAAGATGAGCAGTGACTTCGCCTCAGCCATGGTCACCGTGATCCCCATCGTGTTGCTGATCGCGGCGATCGAGTTCAGTACGGCGGCGCGCTCCGGCCGGGACCGGAAGATGGTCCACCTCAGACAGGTGGCAGAGGCGCTAAGCCGAAGTGAGCCTGAGCCTGCGGCGATCAGCCGTAGCGAGAAGGCAGTGTCGAACATCGCTTACATGTTCTGGTACCTCGTATTTGGCACTCACATTGCAGCCGAGACCATGCTGGTGAAGTGGCTGGCCGAGGTTCATCATCACGATCGCCCCTGGCTGGCCACTTTTGTCGTCTGGGTGACCTCCTTCGGGTTCGTGGCCGTGGTTGTGGGCGGCGGCTTCCAAATGTGGCTTGGCGCTGTGAGGGAACGTTCGGAGCGCGTCCACCTCCAGGCACAGATCGACGGAGCCCGCGCTATCGCAGCAACGGCAACGCAAAACCCTCCTGCTCCGTAGGCGCAGGCACGCAGGTGGAGGCGCACCAGCGCAACAGCTGACCCTCATCATCCGGCGGCCTTCCCCGCAGTCCAGCTCATCCTGGAGTGCTGACTGATCATGATCTTCCTCAGCGCCAACGGCTGTACCGATGTTCCCCGCGACCGGAGCAGGACGTGGCCGACTCCATCGTCCGGTAGGAACGCGCGGGCTGACGTACAGACAGTGCAGGGCCCCGGGTGGTTCTCCGCCCGGGGCCCTGTTGTTCGTCTGGCCTACGCAGTGCTGGGCTCGCCGCTGATGCGGGCGACGGTCTCGGCGAAGGCGCGGTGATCGGCGACGGCGTGCCGGGCACGCGACCAGGGCCACCCGAAGAAGTGCCGCTGGACCGGCACGGTCAGCGCGAGCAGCAATTCCACCTTGGTGGCCTCCTCCCGTTCGGACAGCACGACCGCACGCGCGTGACCGGCATAGTCGATGGCGAGCCGGATGATGCGGGAGCTTGGGTAGCTGCCGGCGTACGTCGCGGCGTTGTCGAGCAGCCACACGGTGGCCTCGTCGAGCTGCTGCCACCAGCGGTTCCGCTCGGCCGTCAGCCGTTCGCGCATGACGGGCGTCCAGTCGGGATCGTCGGCCGACGGTAGCTCGAACCTCTGCAGCAGGGAGCAGGCGGAGATGACGCGCAGCATGCTCGCGCCGAAGGTGTCGCGGGCGGTGTGGACCTCGCCCAGTCGTTTCTTGCGGGCCTCCATGCGAGGGGTGACGAACAGACCGACCGCAAGGGTGGTCACCACGGCGGTGACGGCGGCCACCAGCAGGGTCCACAGGGTGTTGGGCATGGGTCAGATGCTCCCGCACCTCGCGGGTACGCCCGGACGGTCAGCTCGTCGGGCCCTCGACCTCGCCCTGGGCGGTCCACTTCCTGTGCACGCGCTCGCGGCGTCGGTCTCCTCGATGAGCTGGATCACTACGGCCAGGCCGGTGCCGTAGAGCCCAACCCACTCCTTGTACCGGTCCTGCGCGGTGTCCTGGATTGCCCACTCGCCCTCGACGACCGGGCCCTCCGCCTGGAACTGCAGCCGGGCGAGGTGCTTGGTCACCACGGGTCGCTCCTCGTCTCGGTGCACCGGACCATCATCGCGCCTGGTGCCGTGCCGGGGAGCGCTCAGCAGGAGCGCAGCGCCTCGTCGCAGTTTGCGGGTCCTAGGCGACCGTGTCCGCCCAATCTGCTCGACCCGTCAACTGCACGACGCGCCGAAGGTCATTCCAGAGGTCGGCACCACCCGGTCTGATCATCGATCTCCGATGCTGATGGCATCCCTAAATCAGGAGCGGCCAGGAGTCGCGTAGGTGATGCCGACGTCTCCGGCGGAGGTCGCGGCGAGTGCCACGACTTGCCAGATCGCGGCGGGAAGGCCATCCCGGGGGCCGCTCCAGGCATCGTTGAGGAGATCCACGGTCAATCCCGCGGTCTCGCCGTCCGGCCCCTTGGTCGAGAACTTGACCTCTTGGGCTGCCCACGGATTCGCGCCGACAGAGGCGAACTGCACCAGAGCGTGGTAGGCCGCGAAGTCCTTGCCGTTCCGGGTGAGGGTGAGAGTGCCCGGCTGAAGGTGGATGCCGACGTGTACCTGGGTGTCCTCCTGCACGACGGCAGGTTCGCCGGTAGCGCTCAGGTCCACGCTGCTCTCCAAGGGGGCGGGGGTGGGAGTTCAGTTGCTCAGCATGGCAGCTGACTGCCCGTCGGGGGAGGGCGTCCATTGACCGATCGGTTGTCGGGCGGCGTCGCGCCGAGGTCGACACACGCCAGGGCTGGGAGTCGACTTCCGGTACTCACCAGGAGTGTTCAGCTCACTTCCAGCTCTTCTACCAAAGCGCACACGCAAGTTGATTGAGATCAACTAAAGTGGTAGCAATGTCGGCACGCTTCCATGTGAAGCGCTGCATCGGAAGGGTCAGTCATATGGAGATTCCTGTTTCCGCCTGGGCCAGCGAGCTGTTCAACGACGAGCAGAGGGCTCGGGACGTACGCGACAGGATCGGCCAGGCGCTGGTCGACATGCAGGCCAATGCTCGTGCCTCACAGCAGGAGGCCGAGGTGTCCTCCAGTCAGGTCCACGGCGTAGCGCGCTACCGCGGAGCGTTCGAGCGTGTCAGCGAGCAGCTGGCAGACCTGCCGGGGGCCCAGCTCGTGAAGCCCAACGGCTTCCAGTTCGACCTGGTACGGGTCGGCAACGGGCTGCTCTACCCGTTCTGCTTCTCCAAGAAGGACGCCAACGTACGTACCGCACGGATCCAGAACGTGTGGTCGGTGATCCGGGAGCTGTTCGCCTTCGCCCCGCCCTCGGAGCAGGCAGACCTCTTCGGGGGGTACGCATTCGACCCGGGCGCGGTAGCGCTCAGGCCGAGACTGGCGGCCCTGCCGAAGGGCACGCGTCTGGTCCTCGTGCCCTTCGCCTGCAACGCAGCCGGACTGCTCAAGCCCTACTGGGGCGTTGCGGCGCTGGCCGACGAAAGCGGCACGCTGGAGTGGAACATCGACCCGGAGCCTCTGCCCTTGCCGGACACTCCGACGCCAAAGCTCACGATCCCGCAGCAGCTGACCGGCCACCCAGGCTTCGACGAGGGCGAGCAGCCCCTTGTCGCGCTGGCGCCCCGCCCCGACGCGGAGCGGAAGCTGAATATCCCTCCGGCGAGCGAAGTCGCTCCCATCGAACCTCTGGCAAGCGAGAACGATGAGAACTGATCACCCAGTCCTTCCAGGCTTGGAGGACCGTGCAGCAACGCCCCGCGCTGTGGCCGATGCCTTCGACCCGGCGCGGCTCACCCAGGCCCGGCGTCTCGCCGGGCTGACCAAGAAAGAGGTGGCCGACCATCTCGACGTCACTCCGGCGGCGGTGGGCCAGTACGAGACGGGCGTCTCCCGCCCGCGACCGGACCTAGTACCGCAACTGGCGAAAGCCCTCGATGTGCCGGTGGAGTTTTTCATCGCGGGAAGGCCGAGTCAGCGCCTCGACTCCTCGATGGCCCACTTCCGCGCCCTGCGCAGCACACCGAAGGCTCAGCGCGAGCGGGCTCTGGCGTTCGCCGAACAGGTGTGGGAGCTGACCTACGCGATGGAGCGCCGGGTGCAGCTGCCTCCTGTGGATCTGCCCGGCTTTGCCGGAGGGGAGGTGCAGCCCGGAGTGGCCCTGCCTGCGGAGCCGACCGCTGCCGCCCAGGAACTGCGGCGCCAGTGGGGCCTCGGCAACGGCCCGGTCACCCATCTCGTCCGGCGTATGGAGGCGCACGGCATCGTGGTGGTCCTGCCGGCCGAGGCGGACGCCGCCGCCGCTACGGTCGACGCGTTCTCCTCGCGCTCGGTGCGCCCGCTGGTGGTCCTCACCCGGAACCGGGCCAACGACGTCTACCGCCACCGCTTCACGGCGGCCCACGAACTCGGCCACCTGGTGCTGCACGGCGAAGCCACCGGTGACAGCAGGCAGGAACGTGAGGCGGACGCATTCGCCGCAGAGTTCCTCACCCCGCAGGCGAGCATTCTGCCCCTGCTGCCCCGCCGGATGGACCTTGGGCACCTGGCGGGCCTGCGCCGATCCTGGGGCGTATCCGTGCACTCCCTTGTGTACCGCTGCCGGGAACTGGGCCTGATCTCCGACGCCACCGCGAGCCGCACGTACCAGCGGCTCCGGGCCCTGGACGGCCAGCCCGGCTTCGCCCCGGAGCCAGTCAGCGGCTACCCGGGCGAGCAACCGGTCCTGCTGACCCAGGCGTTCGACCTGGCGGTCCAGGAGACAGGGCTGGGCGTACGAGAGCTGGCCCAGGAACTGGCCTGGCCGTTGGCGCGCGTCAGGGAATTGCTGGGGATGCCAGACAGCAGGCCAGTGCTGCGGCTGGTATGAGGCACGCGGTCGGTGATCCTCCTACAGCACACGGATCATGGCTTCTTCTCCCACCCGTCGCCGTCTTCGTCGGACCCCCGAGTCGGCATCTTCACGGTGGTACGACGGATGGAGAAGGGAGAAGTAGCCCTGCAGGCGGGTTGCCCCAAACCCAATCGTTGAAGCGGGGCGGCGTCGCCCACGAGGCGACGGATCTCAAATCCACGCTCGCGCCGGAGAACGTCGCGTCGTCGAAGCGGACCGTGCTACCCGAGAACGTCGCGTCGTCGAAGCGGACCGTGCCACCCGAGAACGTCGCGTCGTCGAAGTGGACGAGGCCGTCAGAGAACATCGCGTCGTCGAAGTGGACCCTGCTGCCGGAGAACGTCGCGTCGTCGAAGCGGACCGCGCCGCCCGAGAACTGCGCGCCGGTGAAACTGACCCTGCCGCCCGAGAACTGCGCGCTGGACAGATCTCCGCCGTCGAACAAGACGGCGGTGAAGTCGAAGTCGAGGCCCTGCCAGGAGTTCGGATGCGCGGGTGGCAGGCGGAGGTGATCGCGGATCAGGCGGATGACGGTGTGTCGTACTTCGCGTTCACCCTCCTTGTAGCTATTAGTGGCATTCGGGTTGGTCTGATACGGCATGCGTAGGTAAGCGCACAGGACGTCGATGCACACTTGGCACTGTTCTTCCCAGTCGTCCGCAAGCCGGGCGAGAGCGTAGGCGCCGGCGAGGCGCACGGCGGCTTTATCGTGCCCGAGCTGTTCGGCTGCTGTGGTGTAGCGGTCGGCGAACTGGTTGGCGTCGGCGCGATGGGCGTCGCTCTCGGCGAGGCGCTGCTTGCGGTAGGCGTACACGCCGGCCAGCACAGCGCCGGTCAGGGTGAGGATGGCGAGGGTGAGCTTGATGGCGTCCGCCGTGTTGGCGACGAGCGGGTCAACGACGAAGCGGTAGATCAGCCAGCCCGCGCCGACGGAGCCCAGGACGGTGATCGGGGCGACGATCCACACCCGCACCAGGCTCGGGGCGTGCCATCCGCCCGACGCTCTGCCCTGGTGGTACCACCTCGGTTTGCCTGTCACCCCTTCACCATGCGCGTGCTCCGTGTCCGCCCGGCGGTTGAGACGGCCGTTCGGCGGCGTACCGGCACCCGTGGGGGCGGCGAAATGCACTTGCCCTCTTGGGCCCGGCCGCCGGCAGTCTCCCCTCGCCCGTCACGGATGGCTACAGCACCTTGACCAGGGCATTCTCCTCCCAGCCGTCGCCTTCCTCGAAGTACCCCTCCATCGCTGCGCTGTTCTCGACCCATCCGCCCTGCTTGGCGATGACCTTGCGGTCGTTGCCGGCGCGCTTGGAGCTGGTGGCCAGCCCGCGGCGCGGGGAGTGCCCGGTGGGCCGGAAGTCCAGCTCGGCCCACTTGCCCAGCCGGGTGATGACGTCGCCGATGGTCTCGGGGTCGAGTCCGCCGTCCATGACGGTGTGCCAGCGGTTGTGCAGCGGCTTGTAGGCCCGGTTCTCGTATTGCTACGGCAGACGGACATGTAGCGGAGAGTGACGCTCCATCAGGGCCTGCCGCAGTAAATGCGTGCACCTCACCTGCGGAAACGTGGCCATTGTCCCTGGTGGAGTGGTCCGCCGTCGCAGTAAATACGCGGTTTACCGCGACGGACGTTCCGGCCGCTGACCAGGCTGGATACCCGCAGACGACACCTGGCCGTAGCTATACGAGAACAGGTCCATGGAAGAGGAGTTGGCCAGTTCGAGTCCGGGCGTGAGGAACACGCACTTCCTGGGCGCCCGCCGCGTGACACGGGTCACAGGAGATTCATTGCCGGTCGCTGCCGACGCCGTCGCCGATAGGTGAAGGTATGGACACGACCAGGAGGCGCTTCCGTGACCCCCTCTCCTCTCCGCGCTGCGGATCACTCGCCCACTCCCCCCTCGTTGGCCGCGGAGCCAGCAACGCTCTGGCGCGTGCGACGGCTCACCGTGTGCATCGAGGGAGCAACGCAGACGGTGGAGAACCTCTATCTGCGCAACACCTCGGACGGAAGCCTGTCCCGGGCACACCGGCCGTCCGCCGACGACCACGCTCCCGTGGTCCGGCACGACCAGCCCGTCCACCCCGCGGTCGAGCAGCGCCGCGAAATCCCATGGCGCGGCGAGAAGCGCAGCGAGGGGCGTCATCAGGCGGCGCGGATGCGCGCGCAGCGCCTGCCCGACCTGATTGAGGCGCTGAACGCCCGTGACATGGCGCTGAGGGGCGACGGTTACTGGGTGGACGAGTTCTCCCGCAACCTGCTGCACAAGCGGGGCGCGCGGTGGCGGCACGCCGTCTCCACCGCGCTGCTCGGAGACTGGGTCAACCCGCTGGCGGAGGGCCATCTGCCTCGGGAGGTCATCGGCTCCTTGAAGACGGAGGCCGAGCGCATCCACCTGCAGGAGGTCCCTCTGTGGCGGCGCGGCACCCGCAAGGGTCGTGTGCTGTCGCTCGACGCGCCCCTCGGCGACGGCCTGTGCCTGTATGACCTGCTCGACAGCCGGGACGACCTGCACGAGCTGGCGACCCGGGGCATGATCAGCGACGCTCGCCTGCTGTCCCTCCTGAAGGCGCTGACGGAGGACGAGGCGGCGGTCCTGCTGGCCCGGGCGGAGGAGTCCCGGATCACCTGGACCGAGGCAGCGAGCGCGGCTGGAGCCACAGACCCGGTCGCGCTCGGCGAGCGGGTCCGCCGCAAGGTGGCCCGGCTCGCCGACATGCAGCAGAAGCGGCACGAGGCCAGCGGCGGACAGTGGCTGCCCCTCCCCGGCCGGGGAGGCCGGTCATGAGCCTGCTCTTGGAGACTCGGTCCCTGACCGCGCAGCTGGGTGTCGAGGAGCCGGAGAGCGTGGCGCCGCTCTTCGAGGCGTCCCTCGCCGAGTTCCTCGGCGGGCTGGCCGTGATCGTCGTCGTGGCCGTCGTGAGCTGGATGATCCGCCAGCGTCGGCAGGGGGTGCGCCGCTACACCATGCTCAACAGCGTGGACGCGGACGGCAATCCGGTCCTGCACGTCACCACGCGGCGAGCGGGCACCGTCATCCGGCGCGACGTCGGCCGCGGGCCAGAGCGTTTCGAGCGGACCAGCAAGCCGATGGGTGACGGAACCTACGTCGCGGAGCCGCTCGACCGCTACGTCTGACCGCTGCTCCCGCACACGGCGGCAGCCAGTACACGGCAGGGCCCGGACGGGGGGAACCCGTCCGGGCCCTGCCAGCATGCTCCGTCCGTTCTACAGCACCTTGACCAGGGCGTTCTCTTCCCAGCCGTCGCCTTCCTCGAAGTACCCCTCCATCGCTGCGCTGTTCTCGACCCATCCGCCCTGCTTGGCGATGACCTTGCGGTCGTTGCCGGCGCGCTTGGAGCTGGTGGCCAGCCCGCGGCGCGGGGAGTGCCCGGTGGGCCGGAAGTCCAGCTCGGCCCACTTGCCCAGCCGGGTGATGACGTCGCCGATGGTCTCGGGGTCGAGTCCGCCGTCCATGACGGTGTGCCAGCGGTTGTGCAGCGGCTTGTAGGCCCGGTTCTCGTATTGCTACGGCAGACGGACATGTAGCGGAGAGTGACGCTCCATCAGGGCCTGCCGCAGTAAATGCGTGCACCTCACCTGCGGAAACGTGGCCATTGTCCCTGGTGGAGTGGTCCGCCGTCGCAGTAAATACGCGGTTTACCGCGACGGACGTTCCGGCCGCTGACCAGGCTGGATACCCGCAGACGACACCTGGCCGTAGCTATACGAGAACAGGTCCATGGAAGAGGAGTTGGCCAGTTCGAGTCCGGGCGTGAGGAACACGCACTTCCTGGGCGCCCGCCGCGTGACACGGGTCACAGGAGATTCATTGCCGGTCGCTGCCGACGCCGTCGCCGATAGGTGAAGGTATGGACACGACCAGGAGGCGCTTCCGTGACCCCCTCTCCTCTCCGCGCTGCGGATCACTCGCCCACTCCCCCCTCGTTGGCCGCGGAGCCAGCAACGCTCTGGCGCGTGCGACGGCTCACCGTGTGCATCGAGGGAGCAACGCAGACGGTGGAGAACCTCTATCTGCGCAACACCTCGGACGGAAGCCTGTCCCGGGCACACCGGCCGTCCGCCGACGACCACGCTCCCGTGGTCCGGCACGACCAGCCCGTCCACCCCGCGGTCGAGCAGCGCCGCGAAATCCCATGGCGCGGCGAGAAGCGCAGCGAGGGGCGTCATCAGGCGGCGCGGATGCGCGCGCAGCGCCTGCCCGACCTGATTGAGGCGCTGAACGCCCGTGACATGGCGCTGAGGGGCGACGGTTACTGGGTGGACGAGTTCTCCCGCAACCTGCTGCACAAGCGGGGCGCGCGGTGGCGGCACGCCGTCTCCACCGCGCTGCTCGGAGACTGGGTCAACCCGCTGGCGGAGGGCCATCTGCCTCGGGAGGTCATCGGCTCCTTGAAGACGGAGGCCGAGCGCATCCACCTGCAGGAGGTCCCTCTGTGGCGGCGCGGCACCCGCAAGGGTCGTGTGCTGTCGCTCGACGCGCCCCTCGGCGACGGCCTGTGCCTGTATGACCTGCTCGACAGCCGGGACGACCTGCACGAGCTGGCGACCCGGGGCATGATCAGCGACGCTCGCCTGCTGTCCCTCCTGAAGGCGCTGACGGAGGACGAGGCGGCGGTCCTGCTGGCCCGGGCGGAGGAGTCCCGGATCACCTGGACCGAGGCAGCGAGCGCGGCTGGAGCCACAGACCCGGTCGCGCTCGGCGAGCGGGTCCGCCGCAAGGTGGCCCGGCTCGCCGACATGCAGCAGAAGCGGCACGAGGCCAGCGGCGGACAGTGGCTGCCCCTCCCCGGCCGGGGAGGCCGGTCATGAGCCTGCTCTTGGAGACTCGGTCCCTGACCGCGCAGCTGGGTGTCGAGGAGCCGGAGAGCGTGGCGCCGCTCTTCGAGGCGTCCCTCGCCGAGTTCCTCGGCGGGCTGGCCGTGATCGTCGTCGTGGCCGTCGTGAGCTGGATGATCCGCCAGCGTCGGCAGGGGGTGCGCCGCTACACCATGCTCAACAGCGTGGACGCGGACGGCAATCCGGTCCTGCACGTCACCACGCGGCGAGCGGGCACCGTCATCCGGCGCGACGTCGGCCGCGGGCCAGAGCGTTTCGAGCTGACCAGCAAGCCGATGGGTGACGGAACCTACGTCGCGGAGCCGCTCGACCGCTACGTCTGACCGCTGCTCCCGCACACGGCGGCAGCCAGTACACGGCAGGGCCCGGACGGGGGGAACCCGTCCGGGCCCTGCCAGCATGCTCCGTCCGTTCTACAGCACCTTGACCAGGGCGTTCTCTTCCCAGCCGTCGCCTTCCTCGAAGTACCCCTCCATCGCTGCGCTGTTCTCGACCCATCCGCCCTGCTTGGCGATGACCTTGCGGTCGTTGCCGGCGCGCTTGGAGCTGGTGGCCAGCCCGCGGCGCGGGGAGTGCCCGGTGGGCCGGAAGTCCAGCTCGGCCCACTTGCCCAGCCGGGTGATGACGTCGCCGATGGTCTCGGGGTCGAGTCCGCCGTCCATGACGGTGTGCCAGCGGTTGTGCAGCGGCTTGTACGCGAAGTCGTCCGGGTCGGTCAGATCCGCCTCCGCCTTCCAGGCCCGCCACGCGCGCACCGGGCAGCTGCTCGGCCGGGAGCCGAACGGCACCTTCACCTTCCTCGGCTTGATCTTCGACACGCGCACGTTGACCTCCATGCCGTGCTCGGTGACGACGAAGTCGCGGAGGCGCAGGAAGGCGACCTCGTGCTCGCGCCCGGCGATGGCGAAGCAGGTCAGCCCGATGGAACGGTCACGGATGCCGAGGCGGTTGTCGGGCGCGGCGACCACGGTGGCGCGCAGGTGCTCGGCGAGCAGCGCGGGCGCCGGGCCCCGGCCCCGGGTCTCCTTGGTCTTCTGCATCTCCTTCACCTTGGCCTTGAGCACCCGGCGGGCGCGGGCGGCCACGGTCTTGTCGAGGACCAGGCCGTGGTCGGTGCGGCCGGTGACGACCACGCCGGACAGACGGCGGTCGATGGTCGAGGGCGCGGTGAAGGTGCCGGTGCGCCAACCGGGCTGGACCCACAGCCACTCGACGAACGCGGTCAGCGACCCGGGCGTGATGGCGGTGACGGGCAGTTCGAGCAGCGCGCAGAACTTCTCCCACTGCTTCCAGTCGGCGGCGTAGGAGTCGGTGGTGTTCGTCGGGCGGAGGTTCTTCTCGTGCTGGGCGGATCGCTCCTCCAGCTCCTGCAGTTTGGCGAGCACGTCGGGGGTGAACGCCGCGGTGTCCGGCGCCGCGGTGGTGCCCGCTGGTCCGGCCGACGCCGGCAGCACTAGCGAGGGGGTCACGACGTGCCGAACATCCGTACTCTTCTCGGTCTGCTCCATGACGTCCCGTCACGCACCTTTTTTCGTAGCGCTGTTTGTCGCATCTGGGTCACGCATATGTGAGCGTTATCCGGGATTTACGCGGCCGACAGGTGTCGCCGAACACCCGAAGGTCGTCAGGAGGGCCCCAATGGCCCGGCCCTCCCGGTGGCTCCGTCCTAGATCCGCCCCATCTCATCCCACTTGCCGTCATTCCCGGGTCCGGAATCCGGCAGGTTGAAGGATCCGCTGACATCGGGGCCGGAGCTGCTCGGGTGGTCGTACGCCTTCCCACCCACCAGCTGCCCCAGGAAGCGCCGCAACTGGTCAGACAGCCATCGCGACGAAGTGCGGACCTCCTCACCCGAGCGAACGCTGCGGTAGAGGCAGTAGCTGGACCACGCCGCCCCGGCCGAGGCGAACAACGACACAAACGACACAGCGGCGGCTACCAGCAGGGCATACGGGCCCTTCAGCATTTCGTAGCCCGCCGCCGGAATGGCGCCGGTCACCCCGCCCCACATCCAGACCGTGCCGCATGTCATCAGCACCAGGGCCAGGGCGCTGAGCGCCACCCGCAGGGTGACGACCGCCCGGGAGACATGGGTGGCCACCGTGCCCGGCGCGGTCCGCATGACCGTAGCCGTCTCCGCCTGGGTGAGCCCAAACGCCTTATGGCAGAGCACCGCGCGGCGCTGCTGGAGAGGCAGTTCGCCCAGTGCGGCCTCCAGATCGATGCGCAGGTCGGCCGTGCCGCACGGGTCCACGGCGGTGCCGGCGGTCTCCAGCCGTACGTCCGTGTCCAGCCTGCCGTACGCCTGGCCGGTGCCGTAGCGCTTGGCCGCCTGGCTGACCTCGTTGCGGATGACGGTGAAGACGTACGCCCGCAGGTGCTCGATCGGGTCGGTGCGGGCCAGTACCAGCGCGAAGGCGGTCTGTACGACGTCCTCGGGGTCCGCCGCGGACGGCGGGACCCCGTAGCGGTGCAGCCGCTTGCGGGCGTAGCCGACCATCTGTTCGTACCGCTCGGCAAACAGGTTCGGCACCGCCCCGGCGTGCTCTACCGCGCCCAACTCAGCCACGCCGCCCTCGCTTCCCCCTGCCGCGCCCCCGGCCCTGCCGACCGCTTAACTCGCCCTCGGCGCGGATCAGTTCTGCCTTCCCCGCGGCCCGGACACGGAACGCGATGCTGTGCAGAACCTTGGTCAGCCCCGGCGCGAACAGCAGCACCAGGAACACGACGACGCCGATACCCGTCAACTCCACCGGGTCCTCCAGTCTGCGGCCTGTCAGCGCCTCACCATGAAGCAGCGGCCGTACACACCCTGAGAGCCATCCGCCCGCCGGATTCTTGACATGGCGCCCAAGAATCTTTGGCGGAGGGGGCGGGGAAGCCGCTGCGGGTGCGGCGGCTTCCCCGCCGGGCCGGTCCCGGTGTAGGCAGAGCCCTGCGGCAGACCCGGGGGCTATGCCCCTCGGGTGGAGGGCCGCACCCTCGCGGCGGCCCTCCACTGGCGGGGGTCAGCGGGCTGTCGGGGAGGCGGTCGCACTCGACGGTGCGGTCGGCGGCCCGCCGGCCGGGGAGTCCTGCGGCCCCTGGTTCGGGGTCCAGGTGGTGGAGGGGGCCGGGGTGTCCCTCGGAAAGACGGACGGGTCCATCGCCCACACGACGTACAGGACCCCGAGGATCGCGACGCCGACACCGAGGGCACCACCGAGTTTGGGGTCGCGGTAGGCGATGAAGACGCCGACGCCGGCGAGGGCGAGGGCAACCACGAGTGCCAAGGTCATCGGCTCCCCCTGGAGAGAGCTTCCCCCTGAGGCAGCGGCGGAATGTAGCGGCCTCCAGGCGCCTCACGCAACCGGACATAGTTCTTTTTATGCCGCGAGTCGTGATTTACCCAACTCGACGGCGGCACGCTTGGAGCCTTAGGCTCGTCGACGGTACTGATGGTTCCACCCAATCGGTTTGAATCTTCGCGAAGGTTGCAAATCGGACGGCGGGGTCGTCGGACTATGCGGGCGGTCCCCTGTTGGCGCAGGGGACCGCTGTCTTTCTGCCTCCCGGGAGTCGGGGTCATCGGACTATGCGGGTGACAGCAGCCCGTTGGCGCGGTGCGGCCCCAACCATCCGCACCCGGGCGTCGATCTCGGCCCGGATGTCCTCATTCGTGGGACCGGTGCTGCTGTCGGAGAGAAGCCTAGTAGGGGCGCGCGGACCCCGAGGATTCACTCCCTCGGTGACGAAGCCTCAAAATCCCTGCTGACCTGGGAAAACGATCCCTCTGAAACTCGGTATGGGGTGCACACATGGGGGTACAGGAAGCGCTTCCTCACCCCTCCAGAAGGGTGTGGAGTGTACGTAGAGGGACCCCTAGTGCCCGTATCGCAGAGGGCGGGTTCTTCAACCATGGGCCCTTGGACCAAGGGCTGTTCGTCAACACGACGGGCGTCTCGTTCGGGGCAACCGGCAGCGCCTTACGTCTCCTTCGGACGGGTCGGCTTCGCAGGCTCGGCCCGGCGTACGCGGGCGTCGTGTACGGATCGCCGGAGCACATCCATGAAGTCGACCGGCTGCGGGCCCTGAACAGGCTCGGACGGCCCGGAGAGGTCGCGGGCGTTCAACTTGGCCTCGACAGTGGTGGCGAGGGCCTGGGCGTAGTGGTCGGTCAGGCCGGGGAGGTCGTCGAGGGTGTCGACCGTGCGTGCTTCGATGAGATCGACGGCGGCGGCCAGTTCGTCCTCCTCGACCTCGGCGGGGGAGGGCGCGGCGCCGGCCGGGGAGTGGATCTCGTCGCTCCAGCGCAGGGCATTGAGAACCAGGGCTCCGTTCAGAGGGCGGAGCATGCCGAGCCGTTCACGGTCCCCCCGGACGGCGAACTTGACGATGGCGACTTGCGAGCGGTGGGCGAGCGCCCGTACGAGCAGGACGTACGGGCGTATGCCGGTTGGTTCGGTGGCCGCCGCGAGGAAGTAGGAGGCGGCGCCGATCTGCCGCGGGTCGATGGAGCCGGCCGGGGCGGTGCCGAGCAGCTCGATCGCGTGCGCGGTGGGCAGCGGTATGTGGTCGAGGTCAGCGTCGCTGACGGGGATGACCTTGCCTCCGGGCAGTTCGTAACCGCGGCCGATCTCGTGCTCGGCGACGTCGCGGTCCTCAACATCGCAGCGCTTGCGGTGTCGGATCCGCCCATAACAGCCGCCGGCCGTGTGGACCAGGCGCAGCGGCGTCGTACCGCGCTCGGTCGCGCTAATCAGCCCGACAGGCACCGTGACCATTCCGAACACGATGTGCCCGTGCCAGATGACGGGATGGGGCATGGCTGCCCCCCTTCGTGACCTGCGTTTTCATACTAGGTCTGCGGGCCACGTGTGTCCTGCTACCGAGGTGACCGCCCCGGACGCCGGGACCGGAGTCGGTGCCTGGCCGGGGTGTCCGCTTCCGGTGTGACGGTCCGGCCCATGAACAGGACACCGGACCACCTGCCCCGCCGCTCGATCCGCTCTTACCTCACCGCCCGGCCCTGGCTGGAGCTGTACGCCTGGCTGCTGGCCGGGCTCCTCCTCGATACCCTCGTCCGCTGCGGCGGCGACGACTTCGACCCCACCTCGCCCTGGGACATGGGCGTCGGGCTGCTCGTGCTGGCGGCCGTCCGCACCGGACTGGTGCGGTGGGTGGCCGTGCTGCGGCGCCGGGACTGACGGCTCGTCCGGCCGGGGCCTCGCGCGCGTACGCGTGCGCGCATAAAGGTGGGGTCCAGAAAGTCCAGAAACTCGGCCGTCTCCCCGGTCAGGTCGGCGGCCGTGCGCGACAATC
Source organism: Streptomyces bottropensis ATCC 25435 (assembly GCF_000383595.1). Classification (NCBI taxonomy): domain Bacteria; kingdom Bacillati; phylum Actinomycetota; class Actinomycetes; order Kitasatosporales; family Streptomycetaceae; genus Streptomyces; species Streptomyces bottropensis. The sequence continues at coordinate 8,700,482 of NZ_KB911581.1, forward strand.
GCCGCGTGCAGGCTTCGAAGTTCCTCTCGGTCCGCGCGCTCGACCAGCTCCTCGATGGCCTGGGCGCCGGCGCGGCACGGCGGCGTCAGCTGGACATGGTGCGCGGGGAGTTGGAGCGGGCGCTGGACCGGGGCGCGCTGCCGGTCGGTGCCCGGCGCAGTCTGCGGCGGCTCCTGGAGGAAGAGGCGCTCGACCCGTACGTACGGCTCGCGGAGTCCGGGGTACTGCGGCACCGCAGGGTCGACGGGGACTTCCCGCCCACCTCCGCGGCGACCAACGAGATCCGCCGCAAGTGTGTCGACCTGTTGCGCGAGGCGCTGGGGATGCCCGCGCTGCGCTTGGGCGGCGGGGAGATCCTGCTGCAGCCCGCACCGGAGGCGGCCCCCCTCTCCGCGCTGACCCGCCAGCTCGACCGGTACCTGGCCGGGGCCATGTCCCCGGCGCAGACCCGGCTGACCGCCGTGCTCGCCATCGAGCTGGACACCGCGGCGCGCAGCGGGGAGCTGGTCGAGCTGCGCACCACCGACCGGGGCGACGACAACGCCGCAGTGTACGTCGAGCGGCGCCCCCAGGGCGGCGGCGGGGGAGGCGCAGGTTGCGGGCGACGTCGTACATCCGCTCACGCAGAGCCCGAAACGCCGCAGCACCAGAACCACAGGGAAGTCGATTCAGGCCTGCTTCGGGGTCGTGAACCGCCTGGTCAGGTTAGGTAGGTGCCATCCAGCCGACAGGCTCAGTCGAAGACCGATGCGCGGAAGATGTTGCGGATGTCCGTCAAGGTTTGTCGGTCGCGGGTGTAGTAGAGCTTATTGGTCAGCAGGACTGCCCACCGTTTGAGCCGGGGGGAGATCCACATGCCGGTGCCCGTGAAGCCGTAGTGGACCCAGATGTCGTCGGAAGCATCGGTGCCGGGTGCGGGGTGCCAGAAGAGACCGCGCGCGGGAGTCAGGGAGCCTGTCTGCATGGTGAGTGACTCCGCCGTCCACGCGGACCCGAATCCTGCCCGCGGCTGGAGGCTGTTCTGATCCAGCATGTAGCGCAGGAAGCGGGCAAGGTCTTCGCGGACAGTGAAGGCGCCGGCGATGCCGCATACGCCGCCGAGAAGGCGGGCGGAGAAGTCGTGGGCAGTGCCCTTGAGGTGGGTGTTGGTGTCGGGGTCGAGTTCGGTGGGCGCGCATCGGGCGGCGGTATCAGCGGGTAGGGGGCCGAAGCGGGTGGAGTTCATGCCCAGGGGCTGCCAGGTCCGTTCCGTGGCGAGTTGGTCGAGGGGCTGGCCGGAGATGTGTTCGGTGAGGTAGCCGAGGATGAGCGCGGCCCGGTCGGTGTATTCGACAGCCTCGCCCGGCGGGCGGTGCAGGGCTTCGTGCAGTGCGCCGTCGCGGATGTCCTGGGGGTCGGTGCCGTACAGGTTCTTCAGTTGGGCCCGTAGCGGGACGCCTGCGGTGTGGGTGAGGAGTTGGCGGGCCGTCACGGCCGCGAGCGGGTGGCCGTCGACCTCCGGCCAGAACTCCCCGAGGGGAGTGTCGAGGTCGAGTTTGCCTTCCTCCCACAGGGCTCCGACGGAGGACCAGACGGCAAGGATCTTGGTGAGGCTCGCGGCATCGAAGACGGTGTCGGGGCGCATCGGAGCATGCGGTTCGTCGGGGTCGAGGACCCCGGTGGTGCCGTGGGTGTGGATGCCGGAGGCGTCGCCGACTGCCCAGACCGCGCCGGGGTAGATCTTGTCGCGGACGCCTTCGTCGAGCAGGGCTTCAATGCGGTCGGTGCGGTTCGTCATGGTCTCCCTGTTCGCCGTGGGCATCCCGCCGGTCAGCGTAGTGACGGGGGTGGGTGGGGTGTGGCAATGGCGTGTCGGACATCGGCTGGCCAGGGTGGTTCTAGGTGAGTCGGCGGCCCAGATCGGTCAGGGCCTGGGCGGTGGCGGAGAGCGGGTAGCGGGCGGCGTTCGCGTAGCCCGCTTGTCGCAGAGCCGGGATCAGGCCAGGTGTCGTGCGTAGCCGGTCCAGGTCGCGGGCGAGAGCGGCGGGATTGGTGAAGTCGGTTGCCACGCCGGAGGCGGCGAGGGCTTCGCTGAGGCCGGGTACGGGTTGATAGAGGACAGGGACGCCGCAGGCTTGGGCCTCCAGTGCGACCAGGCCCATGGCCTCCAGGGTGGTGGAAGGCATGACCAGTAGGTCGTGCTCGGTGAAGGTCTTCCACAGCTGTGGACGGCGGAGCCAGCCGAGGTAGCGGGCTCGTACGCCGGCTCGTTGCAGGAGTGGGGTCAGAACGTGGAACTGGGCTTGGGGTGCGGCCATGCTCAGTTCGACGCCCGGCACCGAGGCCAGGCTCTTCACCAGGGCCTCGACGCCCTTCTCGGCCGTGAGTCGACCCGCGTACAGCAGCCGCAGATGGCTCGTCGGAGAGCGGGGAGGCTGGGCCGGTGGGTCGGTGATCAGGTGGTCGGGGATGCCCCAGGGGATGTGGGTGATCTTGCGGCGGTTGACCAGTGGGACGATTTTGCGGAGTTGGTCGGCCATCGCGCTGGTGGGGACGACGATGGCGTCGGCGGCCTTTGTCGTCTCGCGCAGCACCTGGAGCTGGTCGCGGTGGGCCTCGGCGAAGAGCAGGTCGGTGCCGTGGACCAGGGCGATGCGGGGGTGTGCGGGGAGGGCTCGGATCAGGGCGGGGGTGGCGCCGAAGGTGAGGTGCTGCAGGTGCAGAACGTCGATCCGGGTCGGGTCGATCGCGGCTGCCAGAGCCGAGCGAAGGGCGGCGACGTATTGGCTGAAGGCTTGGCCCTCCAGGCACTTCCCGGGGACTTGGAGGAGGTCGAGGCCGGCCGGGAGGTGAGGTCGCGGGCCGGTAGGGGCGAGCATGAACGCCCGTGCGGGGATGAGTGGTTGCTCGCCCGTGTAGAGGTCGAGGAAGAGTTCGACGCTGCCTCCCGGGGTTCCGGCGGGCAGGTCCAGCAGGGTGGCGGCCAGCGGCGCGGTGGTCGGTTGCGGGGTCACCGGACTCCTCCGGGGATCTCTTCGTAGAGGCGGGAGATGTCGATGCCGTCCGTCGCCGCGTACTTGGCGTCCTGCTGCTGGTAGCTGGCCGGTGTGCCGAAGGCGCTGAGGAAGACAAGCTTGCCGAAGGTCATGCCCGCGTAGATGCGAACCGGCCGGGCGGCACGGATCTCCAGGGTCCAGCGGATGGCGTGACCTTGGTGGCCGAGGGGGGCGGAGACGTGGACCCAGATACCGAGCGCGCCGATGGTTCGGTCGCCGTTGAGCATCTGCGCGTACGTCTCGGAGCCGGTCCTCTCCAGCGTGACGCCGAGGTAGAGGGAGCCGGGCTTCAACACCAGGCCCGCAGCCGGGATGGTCTGCTCGGTGAACTCGGTCGGGACGGCTGCGTCCAGGTCGCCGTCGCAGACCCGGATGGTGTCGCCGAGCCGCCAGTCGTAGGCGTTCGGGGAGAGACGGGCGGGGTCGTACGGGTCGATCGTGATCTCGCCTGCCTGGAGGGCTGCGTTGATCGCCGGGCCGGTGAGGATCACGAGGCGACCGCTTTGAGCCGGGCCGCGTCGCGCCAGTAGGCGGACGGCTGCGGGCCTACGGCGGCCTGGTACTTGCCCTGGTAAAGGGCGATGGCGCCGGTGGAGACGAAGAACATGATCTGCCCGATCCGCATGCCCGCGTACACCCGTAGCGGGCGGATCGGGGAGAGCATCAGCGTCCACTGGCCGTGGAAGCCGATGTCGCCGATCGGCGCGGTGATCTCGACGAACAGCCCGAGCCTGCCGACGGAAGAGCGGCCGAACAACAGCGGTACGAAGGAGTCGGAGCCAACCTGTTCGACGGTGTGCCCGAGGTACAGCTCGCCGGGCTGGAGCACGTATCCGCTCTTCCCGATCGTGACCTCGCGGGTGGGGTTGGGGCGGCGGGCGTCGATCACGGTGTCGGTGTAGGTCAGCAGGGTGGGGCCGAGGCGGACGTTGTAGCTGTTGGGGTTGACCTGTTCCGGTTCGAAGGGCGCGATGGTCAGGCGTCCGTCGTGGGCAGCGGCGGTGATCTCGGGCCCGGTGAGGATCATTGCTCGCCTCCTGTAGCAGTGTCGTCAGCGCCAGCCAGGGGTGTGACCAGGACGCTTCGTACGGCTTGGCCGAGCCGTAGTCCGGCTTGATGGGTTCGTCCGCCGAGGTGGCTGTCGGCGAGGTAGTCAGTCGTCAACACGCTCCTCGTCGCCGGGGGCAGAGGAGTGGGAGCGACGACCAGAGGACCGGCACGGTCCGTGACGTGGCCGAGCAACTGCTCGTGGTCCTGGGCATGATCGTCGGGGAGGCGAGCGTGGACGAGCCGATTGTCGAAGGGCTCGATGGTCAGCAGGTCGCCGAGGGTGAGCACTTCTCCGAGCGGCGTGGAACGCAGGGCAGTCTCGTTGAGGACGACCGCGTCGGCGCCGAGACCCGAGTGCAGTCGGCCGGCGACATCTGCCAGTAACTGGCGCCGGTCCAACGGGCCATTGCGGTAGGGCCCGTTCACGATGCCGAGCGGGCTCGCGAGCGTCCGGCCGACAAGCGCGATCTTGTCTCGCACCGTGGCGAGGCCCTCGGGCAGCCCGTGCGAGCTGGGGAAGGTGCCTGTGCGGGCGGCCCAGCCGGTTCCGATGGGCTCTGCGGTGGCGTACCCGATGCCGAGTTCGCGTCCCTTGACCACGAGGGTGTCGCCGACAGCTACGGGTCCATACGTGTCGCTGTGGCAGTGCCCGGAGAAGATGATGTCCGCGAAGGGGCAGGCGGCGGCCAGCTTCAGGTCCTCATCGAAGCCGGAGTGGGACAGCACGATCCAGGCGTCGGCGCGGTGGTGATGTTCAAGCATCACCTCGCGCAGGGCCTGAGCAGGGTCGATGACGTGGTGACCGATGCGGTCGCCGGCGGGGATCGCGTTGAACGCCTGGGTGCCGATCACTGCGGTGACGGCGACGCGTCGGCCGGCGATCCGCTCGATGCGTACGCGATCGAAGAGGGGCTTACCGTCGTCGTCGGTCGTGTTGGCGCACACGGTCATCTCGTGCAGCCCCGGCTCGAAATGGTGCCGCCAACCGTGATTCCCCGGGGCCAGCAGGTCGTAGAGGCTGGTGAGGATCTCGCGCTCGATCTGGCCCTGGCCGAGGCGGTAGAAGCCGCTGCCTTCGAAGAAGTCGCCGCAGTCCACGATCAGGCTCTCGGCCCTCGCGGCGTGGAGATGGGCGAGCATCGGTGCGGGGGAGGCGAAGGCGGAGTGGACGTCCGTCGTGGCGATGATCCGCCGTAACTGCCGGTTCATGGCGTGACCTCGCAGATGTCGGCGCCGAGGGCATACAGCTTGGTGGGAAGGTCGGCGTGGCCGCGTCGGAGCTGCTCCAGGCCGCCCAGGGTGGTGACGCCGTGCGCTGTCAGGCCGGCGATGAGCAGGGCGGAACCCGTGCGGATGTCGGTGGCCTCCACGCCAGCTCCGGTCAACTGCTGCGGACCGGTGAGACGGCACTTGGTCGGCGACAGCTCGTGGATCACGGCACCGAGACGCGTCAGCTGTGGCAGCAGGTTGCCGTGGCGGCCGGGGTTGATCGTGTCGGAGAAGAGGTGCGTACCGGGGCGAGTGAGGGCCAAGGCCATCAAGGACGGCTCGAAATCGGCATCCAGGCCCCCGGGGGCGAGGGAAGCGATGGCCCGCAGAGACCGGCTGGTGGGACGGGTTGCTCGTGCTCGGACGGTGAGCACGTCGTCCTCGGTGTCGGCGGGAACCCCGAGCCACCGCAAGGCCCTGACCAGGGGGACGACATCGTCACCGCGTACACCACAGATGCGTGCGTCGCCGCCTGTGACCGCGACCGCGCAGGCCAAGGTCCCGGCCTCGATCTTGTCCCCGGGCACCCGCCAGACGATGGTCTCCATGGGAGCGGCAAAAGGCGGCGCGAGAGCAAGAAGCGCCTCACTGACTCGGCACTGCCAGCCAGCCGTCCGCACCGCCTCAACAACAGCCAGCACTTCCGGTGAGAGGTTGGGCATCCCCAGCCGCAGTGGCCGTCCGGCCACGACCGCGCGCAGGAGAGCAGCGATGGTCGCGCCTCGGGAGCGGAAGGGCAACATGATCGAGACCGTTTCGGCCCGGGTGCTGGCTGCTTCCACGACATAGCCGTGGTCGTCGACGGTCGTGCGGTCCCCGAATCGTTCGTAGACCTTGAAGTGCTGCTCCATGCCGCGTTCCCCGATCCGGCAGCCCCCCGGCCAGGGGAGCCGCGCCCGCCCGTACAAGCCCAGCAGAGCGGGGACAAGGTAGTACGAGGCCCGGATGCGGGCGGCGATGTCAAGGTCGGACCCGGCTTGGGACTTGTCGCTCGGCAGGATCATCGCGGTGTGCGGGTCGCTGACGGGGCGGGCCGTGTGCCAGCCAGCCTGGTGGAGCAAGGTGAGCATCGTCTCGACGTCGGCGTTGGCCGGGACGTTGCCCACGTGCACCGGACAGTGCAGGGCCGCAGCTACGGCCAAAAGCGGCAGGGCTGCGTTCTTGGACCCGTCGACCGTCACGGAACCGGTGAGAGGGCTCCCGGGTCGGATGGCCACCACTTCGGCGGCGCCTGGAGGGATCCGTACGGCTGTCAACCGTCAACTCCTTTGCAGAGGAACGTGTCGTGAGGGCTGGGCTGGGGCGCCGACCTTGAACTCGGCCCAGCAGCGTTTGCCGGACGGCAGCGGATCGACTCCGTGGCGATCAGCCAGGGCGGCGACGAGGAACAAGCCGCGACCGCCCTCTGCCTCCATGTCCGGCAGTCCGGCTCGTGGGACCTTGCGGTCGGCATCGGTCACCTCGATCAGCAGACGCTCGCCGTTGAGGCGGGCGCCGGCCGAGATCGGGCCCTCGCCCGCGTGCCGCACCGCGTTCGTCAGCAGTTCGGCGGCGACCAGCTCTGCCGTGCTCAGCAGGTCCTGGTCGAGGGAGGCGTCCCAGCGCCGTATCCCGTTCGCGAGCCGCCGCCGCGCGGAGCGGGCGGCGGCAGGTGTGCCGTGAACGGAGAATCGGATCTGGTGCGCTTCCATGAGCTGCCTCCTGGATCGGTGCGGCTGCTCCACGCAACCGCTCCGGAGGCGAGCGGGACTACGCCGTGTGCCGGGGCTGCATCACTTATGCAGGAGCCGCATCGCGGTGAATTGCCGCTCGGTTACGCTCGGTTGAGCAGGCAGGATCGGCGACGGCAGGAGGGGCCGTGGCACAGATGGCCGAAGAACAGAGCGAGGCGAGACGGATCGGCGAAGTGATCCGTCAGGCACGCGTGTTACAGCGGCGCTCGCAAAAAGATGTGGCCGCCGCACTGGGGTATCACCAGTCGAAGGTGAGCCGTCTGGAGAGCGGCAGGGGCACGGAGGACGTGCGCACGCTGCGCGAGGTCGCGCAGGCGCTGGACATTCCAGCGCACCGTCTCGGCCTCGCCGCCGCATCTGACACCGGCCCCGCCGCTGAGCCCGGAGCAGAGGACATGCACCGCCGTACCTTCCTTGCCGCGAGCGTGGCCGCGCTCGCGGCTCCACCGCCGTCATCGTCGTCGACCACCGCGCATCACGACCTGATCCGGGTCCTGATGCCGGGCACGAGCCCCGCCGCCACCGGGCAAGCCTTGGGCATCGACGAGTTGCGGACCCGGGTGCGGGCAGTACGCCGGATGTTCTACGTGTGCGACTACGTGGAACTGGAGCAGACCCTGCCGGGGCTGATCGCCGACCTGCGCCAGGCCGCCGGCGGTGGCTCCTCCTGCTCGGCGGAGGCGTCCGGGCTGCTCGCGACCGCGTACCAGACCTCGGTAAGCCTGCTGCTGAAACGAGCCGACCAGGGCAACGCCTGGCTCGCGGCCGGTCGGGCCATGGCCGAGGCGGAACGATCCGGAGACCCGGTCGTCCTAGCCGCCAGCGTCCGCGTGCACGCCCACGTCCTCGTACGGGACAAGCACACCGCCCAGGCCGTGAACATGGTCCGCCACACCGCCGACCAGCTCACCGGCTCCTACGACCAGCGCTCCCCCCGCTACCTGGCGGCGGTCGGACTGCTCCTGCTGCGCGGGGCGACCGCCGCCAGCAGAAACGGCGACCGCGACACCACCCAGGACTTCCTCACCGAGGCCAAGGAAGTGGCCCGCTACGTCGCCTTCGACCAACCGGACGCCTGGGCGAACTTCAGCCCCACCAACGTCGCCCTGCACGAGCTCAGCGCGGCCGTCTCCTTCGGCGACGCCGGCATCGCCCTGCAGACCGCACGCCCCCTCATGCGCCGGCACATTCCCGTCCCCGAGCGCCGAGCCGCCCTCTGGGTGGAGACCGCCCGCGCCTACAGTCAGCAGGGCAGACTCGCCGACGGCTACCAGGCCCTGCGCATCGCCGAAAGCTGCGCGGCACAGGACATCCGCCGCCCGGCCGTACGCGAACTGGTCGCCGACATGGCAGCCCGCGACCGCCGCCGGGCCCTGCCCGAACTGCACCACTTCAGCCGCCAACTGGGAGTGCCCGCGTGAGTGACCAGCCCGACAAGCCGTTCCTCCAGATCGTGGTCTGCGCGGCCGGAGTCGCCGGTGACATCGGCAAACTGATCACCGCAGCACACGAACGGCAGTGGGACGTCGGCGTCGTCGCCACACCACAAGGGCTCAGCTTCCTCGACGTGGAGGCGGTGGAGAACCAGATCGGGCGCCCCATCCGCTCCGCTTGGCGCTCGGCGGGCGAACCGCGCCCGACCCGGCCCGCCGACGCGATCGCCGTCGCCCCGGCCAGCTTCAACACCGTCAACAAATGGGCCGCCGGAATCTCCGACAACCTCGCCCTCGGCATCCTGTGCGAAGCACCCGCCATGGACGTCCCCATCGCCGTACTGCCGTATCTGAACTCGGCCCAGGCCGCCCACCCCGCATACCGCCGGAGTCTGGAGCAGCTACGCGAGATGGGCATCCTGATCGGCTCGTACGAACCCCACCGGCCGAAGGCCGGCGGCGGGGCCGACCGCTACCGCTGGGAACAAGTGCTGGAGCTGCTCGCCCACAGACTGTCCGCGCGGTTGTGATCAGCGCCGCTGTGCTTGCGACGGTTGTGAAGCCGGGACGACGGCAGCTGGGTGGACTGGAACATGGCGAAGCTGTGTGGCGCCCGGCCCCTGTGCTGCTCGGGCTTGAGCGCCGGGCGCCGGCCTGCCGCTGAGGCGTTCGATGCGCCAGGTCAGTACCCGTGCCGGGTAGTCGGCGTCGTCCAGGGCGCGCTGGTCGACTGCCTGTTGGAGGAGCCTCTCCACGTCGTGGCCCGCTGCTTCTGCCTCAGTGAGCGTGGCGGTGAGGGCGTCGAAGGCGGTGTCTGCGATGACCTGCTCGACGTGTTCGGGTACGACCTGACGAAGGTGACGGATGTGCCGGTCCACGGTCTGCTGGGGCAGTCGGCGCTGGGCGAGGGCGGCCAGCGGCGCGGCTGCGGCTTGGTCATAGGCAGCCTGGAGGTGGAGCAGGCTCTGGTGGGCGGCTGCGACTTGTTGGTCGTGGTGGCGGAGCTGGTGCCAGCGGGCGGCGGCGATGACGGTGAGGATCGCGACGTCGAGGAACATCGCCAGGGCTGTGCCGTCTTTGGGGGCGGGCTCGCGGAGCATCGCTCGTACAGCGCCGCGCAGAGCTCGGGCGTGGTGGTGTTCGGCCTGAACACGGGATCGTGTGGCGCGCTCGAAGGCGGTAGCCGCTTCTCGAAGTTGGGGGCGCAGGTCCTGGGGGGCGACGAAAGGTAGGGCATCCAGGGCTTCGCCGAAAGCGGCTATATGGGCTTGGGCGGCTTCGTCGTCGGTCTGGTCGAGGTGGTGGGGGATGCGTTCGGTGGCGGCGGTGGCCTGGTGCCAGGGGTTGGGACGGCGTCGGCCTGGCCGGTCGTTGGGCTGTGGGTCGATGTTCTCCAGGCGCTGTCGGATCTTGGGGAGGGACAGGTCGGGGGCGAGGTCGTAGCCGGAGAACCAGACGGGCTGCTTGTCGGCGGTGGTGGTGTCTTCGCTGGCGACCTTGTAGCCGCGTACGTCGCCGGAGGGGAAGTACACGATCTCGACGAGGACGCCGTCGGTGTGGCTGAGCAGGTGGACGAACTCCTCGACGCTTGAGGCGGCGGCCACGGCGGTGCGGATCGTGGCGCGCAGTCGTTCGCGGGCGGGCTTGTCATGGCCGGCGCGGAGGGCCTTCTCCTGTTCGGCACGGGTGGGCCGTTTGGCGGCGGTGCGGTCTCCGCGTGCGACGCGGAAGAGGCCGTACTCCTTCTCGATGGCGGCGAGTTCACGGTTGGCGTTGATGTAGTCGTTCCAGTGGCGTGCGGTGCTCAGGTCGCCGCGCACCTTGGTGGCGGCGATGTGGATGTGGTCGGGGGCGTGGCGGACGGCCACCCACCGGCAGCCGTCCGGGTCACCGTCCGGCGCGATGCCCGTGGCCGCCACGACGCGGCGGGCGATGTCGGCCCACTCCTCGTCGCTGAGGTGGCGGTCGGACTTGGCGGCCCGGATCGAGCAGTGCCACACATGCTGCTCGGGGGCGCGGTTGAGCCGCCGGGCTTGCTTGACGTGCAGGTCGAGGTCGGCCACGAGGAGTTTCTTGGTGGCGTCGAAGTCGTCGGCGCGGCCGGGGTCGGGGGCGAAGCCGTCCCAGGAGGCGACCAGGTGCGGATCGGTGTGGTCCTTGGCCCTCTTCGTGTCGAACAGGTACCGGATCAGGCCCGCGGTGCTCTTGCCGCTGCTGATCTTCGGGATCATCAGGCCGCCTTCACGGTGACGGCCTGGTTGGCGGCGGACGCGATGTGGCGGACGGCGGCGCCCACCGCACTCACGGTCTGCTCGGCCTGGGCCAGGACGGCTGTATCCCTAGAGTGTGGATGACCGCCGGAGTTGACCTTCTTGGCGATCTGGTTGACGTTGTGGCCGATCTTGGCGACCTCTCGGCGCAGGGCGGTCAGCTCGTCGATGTAGTCGTCGAGCTCGGTGCGCTGGCCGGGCAGGCCGAAGTCACCGTGGACGTGGGCCATGACGACGGCGCCGACGTAGTGGGCGGCTGCGATGTTCAGCGACCGGGCCTCGGCGAGGATGTCGGCCTTCTCGTCGACGCTGTAGCGGACGTCGACACGCTCCTTGCGCTGGACTGCTTGACGCTGGCGGCGTCGGGCGACACGGTGCAGCGCGGCAGTGTCGGCGGCTCGTGGCAGCGGCACGGCGGCGGTGTCGGTGCTGTCGGGTTGTTCCTCCTCGGGTGCCCCCTGGTGCCCGAGTGCCTCCGCCACCCCCGGGGCGGAGGCATCCCCGTTGGGGCCGTCCTTGGACGGTCCAACGGCATACCTTGCTGACGCGGTCGTGGCTGGCGCGGCGGTCATCTCCACCTGAGTGGTGGAGGGTTCGTGGGACACGTCGTGCATGCGGGTTCTCCGTGTGGTGATCTGAGTCGTCGCACCCGTCGCATGCCTGGTCAAGGCAGGTACGGGTGAGGTGTCGAGGTGGGGTCGACTCGTCACGAGTACTTGCTCCGTCCCCGTGCCAGCCCGCACGGGGACGGAAGATACGAGTCGAGGAGGCCGGGGACGCCGGCGCGGCTGGTCTCACCGCACGCCGACCGATGTCTTCTCCCCTTCGATCTGCCGCTGGGCGGCAGCAGCATCCAGTTCGGCCTGCAGGATGGCCTTGATCTTGTCCGCCTCCGCCCTGCCGATGGTGAGGTCCTTGGCGCGGATGGCGTCTTCGATGTGGCGGCGGGAGGCCCGGTCACCGCGCCCCAGCCGTGCGGTGCGGGCGATGGAGAGCAGCTCGTCGGAGATGGGGTTGGCGTCATCCCCTCGTGGCTCTGCGGTGGCTCCCGCCACATCGGCAGAAGCGGAAGCCACATCAGCAGGGACGCCACCCGCGTCGGGCTGGGGCGCAGGTGGCTCCGGCGAACCGGTGTCGTCGTTGTGGCTCAACATGGCGTCCGCCGGCAGCTCAGGCATGGCGGGATGGCGGCAGATGACGATGTAGAAGTGGACGGCGCCAGCCAGGGCGAGCGGGGCGATGGCGGACAGGGCGCCGACCGTGTAGTCGTCGAGGCGCAGGCTGCCGATGTGGCGGGTCTGCTGGTTGAGACGGACCGCGTGCAGGGCGTTGGCCCAGATGCTGGTGACGGTGGCCGCCCCGACGAGCGCCCAGACGTAGACGCGGGAGCGCAAAGGCGCGGTGCGGAGCATGAGCAGGGCGCCGACGCCGATGGCGATGAACCCGTCGATCACGAGCGGGAAGGCGTAGGTGAGCAGCCCACGGATGTGGACGGCGACGGCCATCTGCCGCAGGGCGTCATAGGAGAGCGCGAAGGCGAACGCGGCGAGCATCGCGATGCCGACGCGGATCGAAGCCGTGCCCGGTACAGCGGACGAAGCGGTGGTGGGGGAAGTCAAGCGCAGGCACTCCAGGTGGTTGGCGGCGATCACAGGGTGACGCGAGGGGCACGGTGAGGGCGCGGAGACTCGTCCCACTCGTTGCATGCCTGGTCACAGCAAATACGAGTGGACCGTTGATGTCGGGACGACTCGTTGCGGGTCCCTGACTCGTCCCCGCGCTGACCTGCGCGGGGACGAGTGCGACGGGTCGAGTCGGGTCAGGCGGCGGTGCCGGGCAGCGGCTCGGCCACCGGATCGGCGGGCCCAGCCTGAGGGCCCGGCTCGGGGCAGTAGCGGGCCCAGGTGTCGAGGAACTGGTTGCGCGCGAAGCCCTTGGCCTGGGAGCCGTCACCGAAGCGGCGGTTGGCCGAGCCGATGCCGTACGGCTTCAGCAGTACCTGCAGGCCACGGGCGGTCAGGCCGTTGGCGCCGTACTCCGCCCACGGTGCTTCCTTGTCCGCGTTGAGGTGCTCCAGCAGCCGCTTCGTGCCCAGTACCGCCGGGTCGTTCTCGGCGGCGAAAGCCCGGCGGATACCGACCAGAAGCCGGGTCCGCAGCCCGCCTTCCTCGTCCTGCCCGACTTCGTAGTCGGTCAGGGCGCGGCACGCGGTGCGAGCGAGCGCGGACCATTCGCCACCGGCGAGGTCGGCGATGATCACCAACGGTTCCCAAGTGTCCGCCGCACGGTCCTCGACCGGCATCGGTGGCTCCATGTCCATCGCCCGCACGTGCAGCGGCGTCAACCAGGCGGCGAGCCGGTCGCGTACGGCGTGCAGGGCGGGGGTGTCCCGACTCGTGCGGAAGGCCGCCACCTTCTCGCCCGCCGCTCGGCGCCGCATCCGGATGACCACGGACCGATCCATGATCGTGTCGGGCAGATCGTTGATACCGGCCAGCGCCGCCATGGCGAAGGTGGGGAACGCCTGCGGCTTGTGCTCCGGCCCGGAGACCCGGAGCGTGGGCCGGTTCCGTTGGTGCCCCGCGTTGAGCAGGCCGCGCAGGTCCTCGTTTTTCTCCGCCGCCTTGGCGGTGCCGAAGAGAGTGTCCGCCTCGTCGACCAGGAGGGTCGGCGGGTTCTCCTCGGTGATCGAGCGGAAGATCGCGGCTGGGCTGGCGTTGACGGTGATCAGAGGGCTGCTCACGGTCTCGGTCACCACATCCAGCAGTCGCGACTTGCCGCACCGCTTCTCCGGAGCCACGATCGCCAGGCGCGGTGCGTGCTGCCACGCGGGCTGCAGGTGAGTGGCAGCCACCCACAGCGTCACCGCAGTGACGGCCTCCTCGCTGGGCATCGCCACATACCGCTTGATCTGTGCCCGCAGGTCGGCGAGGACCTGCACGCCGTCGGGGGCGAGCGCCACGGCCGTCTCCTCAACCGGGCTTACGGACGCCTCCGGTTCGGGGACTGGAGTCCCGTCGACCGGCTGGTCGGTGTCGGCGACCGGCGGCCACGCAGTCTTGTCGAGGTCGGAATAGGGCTCGGCTCCCTCATGTTCCACAGGGCAGCTCCTCGTCTGGCGGTGGCGGGCTCGCGCGCCCTTCCCGCCGGGCTGGTTCTTCCAGGGCCGTTCGGGGGTGCTGAAGCCTCCGGCGTTGCCGCGCCGGAAGCTCGCTTCGTTCCCCGAGGGAACACGGACAGTACGTCCACGCCCTGACACAGTCCAGCGATTCTGTGTCAGCTCAGCGCAGAACCGTCTGCTACTCTGCCGCCCCCTTCACGCCGCCAGGCCCAACAGCTCCAACAGATCCGCGGTCACGACCCGGTAGGCGTTGCCGAGCCGGAGCACCTTGCACGGGTACTCGCCCCGCTTCGCCAGCTCATAGCCCTTACTCCGGCCGAGCCCCAGCGCACGGTTGCCTGTTTCCAGGTCAACCGACACGGGGAGGGCGAGAAGCTCCTCCCGACTCATCCCCGTCGACCGTCCTACCGTCTCGTCTTCACGCATGCAGTGCGCCCCTTTCGGTACAGCCCTCGGCGAACGCGCCCATCACGTCCGACTCGAAGCGGCTACCAACCATCATCGGGAAGCTAATGTGTCTGCATGACACAACACGGTTTGGATGCTGATGAGGACGACGTCCCGGAGTGGGCGGATCGGATCAAGGCCAACGTGGCCGGCGAAGTCCGACGGAGAAGAAAGGAGATGGGATGGAGCGCACAGGAACTGGCGGACCAGTGCGAGCGACTGGGGCACCCCATCCCCCGCAACGTCATCGCCAACATGGAATCCGGACGCCGGGCCAACCTTCCCCTAGTGGACGTCATGGTCCTGGCCGCCGCTCTGGAGACGTACCCGGTCTGCCTGATCTTCCCGGTCGGCTACGTCGAGGAGACCCAGGAACTCCCATTCCAGGGCCTCGTCCCCACCTGGGACGCGCTACGCCGCTTCACCGGCGAGCAGGACGTGCCTGAGTACGACGCGGGCCTCGTCCCCAGCTTCGAACTCCACACCAGCCTCGTGGGCACCGCCCTGGCCGCTCTCGACGAGGCGGAACAGGCGGGGTTCGCCGCCAGAACGGCCACCACCCGCGCCCAGAAGGAAGAGGCCGAGAGGAAGCGGACCAGGTACGGCGACGAGGCCATCTCCGCGAAGTACACCCTCCGCCACCTCCGCCGCGACATGCGCGACGAGGGAGCCACCCCACCCGAGCTGCCACATGCACTGGGCGACGTCGACCCGCCCGCACCCGATGCCGACACCATCACGGAGGATCGCCTTTGAAGGGTTCAACCCACCGCCGCTGCTACTGCCGAGACCCCAAGACGGGCAAACCCCTCGGCAAGAACTGTCCGAAGCTCTCCAGCCGTAAGCACGGCTCGTACTCCATACGCCAGGAACTCCCGCCCCACGAGGACGGCACCCGCCGCTCCTTCAGCCGAGCCGGCTACGAGTCTCTGAAGGCCGCTCAGGCGGACCTCGACCACGTCCGCTCCCTGCTCGCCCTGGCGGACAAGGACGACCCGGACAGCCTCCAGCGCCTCGTCGCGATGCTGGAGGAGGTCGCGGTCGAGAAGGCCCCGCTGCCGGCCATCGAGGAGACCCGACGCCGCCTGAGGGCGGGTCTCGCCCTCCGTGGCAGCCTCACCGTCGGCGAGTGGCTCGACCAGTGGTTCGCCGCGAAGAAGCGCCGCAAGACCACGCTCAACGGCTACGCGTCCCACATCCGCGTCCACCTGAAGCCCCGCATCGGGCAGGTACGCCTCGACCGCCTCAACGTCGGCCACCTGGTGGAGATGTTCGACGCGATCGCCGACGAGAACGAGGCGATCGCGGCCGAGAACGAAGCCCGGCGGGAGCAGATCGCCCGCTGCAAGCCGAGCAAGCCCGGTCGCCCCGTCGGAGCCGAGCGGAAGCTGCTCGCGGCCGAACGGGCGAAGCTGGCGGAGATGAAGCCGTTCCGGAAGACAACCGGCGCGGCCAGTCGTCAGGCGATCCGCCGCACTCTCCGCGCCGCCCTTAACTCCGCGATCGCCCAGCAGCTGATCACCTTCAACCCGGCGTCCCACGTCGAGTTGGAGTCAGGCAGGCGCCCGAAGCCCCTTCTATGGACGGATGAGCGAGTCCGGCGGTGGCGCGAGACGGGCGAGATCCCTAGCGCGGTCATGGTGTGGACCCCGCAGCAGTTCGGCGCTTTCCTCGACGCCGCCGAAGGCGACCGCCTGTACGCGATCTTCCACCTGATGGGCACCCGTGGCCTCCGTCGTGGCGAGGCAGTCGGCCAGGACTGGCACGAGATCGACCTCGACAACGGCCTCATCACGCCCGCCAAGGAAATCGTGGTGGACGGCTGGGACACGTACGAGTCCGAGCCGAAGACGGACGGCAGCGCCAGCACGATCGCCCTGGACAGCTTGAACATCGCAGCCCTGCGCGAGCACCGCGCCCGCCAGCTGAAGGAGCGGGAGAAGTGGGGTGACGCCTGGCAGGACACCGGCAAGGTGTTCACCCGGGAGAACGGCGCCTGGCTCCACCCCGAGACCGCGTCGGAGACCTTCCGACAGATCCTGGCCCGCACTGGCCTACCGCCGATTACCCTTCGTGATCTACGTCATGTGTCGGCAACCCTCACCCATGGCGGTGGCGGCGACCTCCACACGATCAAGGAAATGCTTCGCCACTCCACGATCACGCTGACCTCGGACACGTACACGAGCTTGCTCCCCGAGGTCGACCAGGCAGCAGCTGAAGCAGCCGTCCGACTAGTGCCACGCGCCCGCCCTGGCAAGGCCGCAGAAATAAATCAGGCCACATCATGAGAAAAACCGCGCAGCATTGCTGTCATGGAAAACCAGAGCAACCTGTCCATCACCCTGATCACGATGGACCGCGCGGCGGCGTGCACCATCTTCACCCGTTCGGACGGGAAGGAGGCCCGGCTTCCGTTGGACCCGTCCCCGTTCGATGACACGAGCGTCCTAGCCCGGCTCGACTTCACCCCGGCTTACGGAGCGCTCCTCGCCACCACTCTGAGCGGCGATCAGGTCCTCTTTGAGATGCCGCTGGAAGGGGCCGACGATCAGCTGGCAAGACGGCTCGTCGTGTACCTCGACCAGAACCAGTGGAGCCTGCTGAGCAACGCCGATCGCGGCGCAGAGAAGAGCAGCGAGGTGGACCGGGTCGCTGCCCGAAAGCTCAAGAAGTGGGTGGACCAACGCCGAATCGTCCTACCTGCCTCTGCCGGCCACTACTTCGAGACCGGCAAGCGGTTCAGCACGGACAAGCGCTACGACCTCGGACTAACGATCTTGCAGTACAGCCGCGGCTGGCAGATGCGTGATCCGTTGCAGGTCCGGCGGAACGAGCTTCACGATGCCTTCTGCCACCGAATGGACCGGCCCGGCAGAGTACGCTCCGCCCCGGTCTTCACTCTCGCCCCGGACGCCCTATACGCCCCCACCCGGTGGGCTGGTATTGCCCAAACGCCAATGCCACAGAATCGCTTGGCTTTCCAAACCAAGGCGCTGCTCACTGCCTCCGTTTCCATTGATGCCATGCTCGACACCCAGCGGGTCGAGGAGGGACCGGACACCGGATGGATGGCGACGAGCCAACGCTTCAGTGACTGGCTAGACGAACTGGATCAGAACTCACAGCAGAAGCGCAGGGCCATCGACCTCCATCTCGTCAAGGACCTGCAGCAGGAATTGGCCGAAGAGGCGGCTGCGGCAGACGTTCCGCAGGAGTTGTTCCGCGAGTGGGGCGTCAAGGGATGGGTGCGCGCTATCGGAGGGGCTCCGGCCGTCGGCCTCTTCCGGGAAATGCTGCAGAGCCGACACCTCAACAAGGGCACAACGTGGCGACGGAATGATCTGACGGACATGGTCTACCTGTCCTGTGCAGCCGGGTACGCGGACTTCGTTGTCTGCGAAAAGCATATGCGCGACCCATTGCAGCGCGGCTTGAAGCGCATGGGACGCTCGGCACAGGTCTACCGTCGGCTTACCGACGCTGTAGCGGCCATCGAGGAGCTTCTGGAAGCGCCCCCCTCCCCTGTGGGCCCTGCGCAGTAGCGCTGGCGGGTCCTATCTCCCCGACCTGCGCCGATGGGTGGCTTACACGGTTCTAGTGTGGGACGGACACACGTCGACCGCCGCGTCCAGGAAGCTGCAACCGAGTGGAGCCGCTGGGCGCCCTCAAACACACACGGATCTTCATCACTCCGCAGGCACCGACGAGGGCGCTTCGGCCACCAGGGCGGCCGCTGAGTGGCGCCTAACTGTCCTGTGGGCGCCACGCAAGGCAGGTCCTAGTCCAGGTTCGGCAGCTGACTGAATCCGCTGCAGGGGTGTAGGCATCGGTAGCAAGAAACGTCTCTCCCCGTCGGGTCTTCTCCCAAGCCGCGGCGGAGGACCTCTCGGCTCAACTCAATCTTGGTGAAGCGGGCCAGGGGATCTCTGGGCCGGGACACCAAACTCACTTCATGGAGCTGCAACTGGGACATGACGGGCCGCGGAAAGGCGGAGACGGTCTCACCATCGGTGTGTGGACAGCTGAGCCTGCCGCAAACGTTGCACGCACCTTCAACGTCACGCCGCACGGTTATGTCGTATCGGGTATCGAGCAGGTGCGGACAGGAATCGATGTCTTGCTCGCACAAGGAACAATTGCGAGTCGCAGTGAAGCCAGCAGACATGCCCCATCTGCTGTGCATGAGCGAGACTCGGCATACGTCCCAGTAAATATCGTCGGAGTACTCGATGTTGCAGCCGAAGAGTCCGCCTACGAGGGCTGCGACGTGGTGAGCGTGTCGGTGAGCGAGTTCGGAAAGCTCGCTGTCCTCAAGGAAGTTGTAGGCGTCCACTGCACGGGCGAGCGAGGTGCGTGCCGCCGCTTCCAGGCCACTCCACGGGTCGGTGAGCTGGGACGTGTCGCGCGGCAGGTGCAGAGAACGCGCCATCGCCAGGTACTGGCGGTGGCCCCGCCCATCGGAGATGGGCTTACCGATGGGCCATGGAGAGGACAGGGCGCGCGCCGCGATGTTGGCTCGCAGTTGGCGCCGGGCTTGCGACCACACGTGGATCAGGAAGTCCCGTTGTGCGCTCATCGTCCACAGTCCGCGGCGGTGGATCTCCTGTGTCGTAGATGTCCAGGAGGGAAGGCGGGCCAGGGACAGGCCCCAGGCGAGGGAGATGCTGCGACAGCACTGCCCGTACAGGCGCATGGATTCTCGCAGAGCTGTTACGCCGTCCTGGTGCATCATGGCCAGGCGCACAGGGCCTGATGCCGGGGGCAAAGGTACCCCGGTGCGAATGACGAGGCCGGAAACTCTCATCCAGTGGTGTCCTCCGGAGTGGCATCGTGCGGGTCTGCTGGGGGAAGCTCGGCACGGGCCGGGTCGGACACGGCCGCTTGGATAAGGTTCTCGATGTCTGCCAGCCGGCTGGTGATCTCCAGACCCCGGATGACTGTTTCGTTCTCGGTCCGTACGATCTCAGCGATCTTGACCGTCACACGCGCCTCATCGACCTCCTCATCAGGACAGCTGGGTCCCAGTGAGGAGCGTGCCCGCTGCCAGGCAGTCAGGATGATGCTTTTGACCAGATCGGTGGTGAGCGTGGTGGCCACAGCGATACCGACGGTGGCCACCACCTCAATGGCCCCGTACTCACTGAGATAGCGGCGGTCTTCTCGCGCGCACGCGAAGTCAATGTCAACGCCACGGTGTCGCAGCGTCTTGATCAAGCCCGCCACGTCGTCCCGATAGACGGCCATCCCGTCGATGCTTGAGTCCGGCAGCAGGAACACGCGGCCACCCGTGGGGGCAGTCAGCACCGTCTCGGGCAGGTCTGCCGCTGAGATATCCCAGCGTGTCACAGCATCGGTGATCTCTTTGGCCATCAGCAGGAGCCCTCTCGTGCCTACGCGTTGTTCGCGTGCCCAGCCTAAAGCTGCGTGGGATCACGCTGTCCCCGCACGCAGTAATCCCTTCGGCTGCGGCCGATCCGTCGGCTACCGCGGCACGGGGGGGCGAGAGGCGCCTCGTCGCTGCGAAGCCTCTCAGACGAGCCCGCGAGGGATCGTGTCAGCACCACCAAACGTGCGGCCCTGATCGAACATCCGCTCACGCATCGCTCACGCACGAGCCGGAAAACGAAGCAGCGCCCGAGCTAGCCGAAGCCGACCCGGACGCTGCACCGCAGGTCAGAGGGGCTAACCCCCACCCGCGAACCGTAGGCCCTGTGGGACTCGAACCCACAACCAATGGATTAAAAGTCCACTGCTCTGCCAATTGAGCTAAGGGCCCAGGCGATGTTGCCTCCCCGAGCATAGCCGGACGTGGCCGGGAGTCCGATCGGGTATCGGTGCCCCGGCCGCGTCGGAAGTCCGCAAAAAGGTCCGCCGCAGAACAGAACGGACGGAAGATCGCCGGAAGCGGGGCGAGTTGGCTGATGCCCGAGCCCCCTCGGTCAGGGCGGCCTCGTCCTCACCGCGCCACCTTCCGCGCCGCCTCCCGGGCCACGCTGCGCTCGTGCTCGGGGTTGAGGAACCAGTGGCGGGCGGATGCGGCCCACCAGATCGCGGCGAAGCCCAGTACCACCAGGACGGCGACCGGCGCGTAGTTGAAGTTCTCCCAGGTGACCGGGGACAGCTGCGGAAGCATGAACAGCACGGTGATCGCGAGGACCCACACCACGGCGATGATCCCGATCACCCGGGACCAGCGCCCCAGGTGCCAGGGGCCGCGCTCGAAGGCGTCGCCCTTGCGCAGCCGCAGCAAGGTGGGAATGACGTAGGCGATGTAGAGGCCGATCACCGCGATCGAGGTGACGGCGGCGTAGGCGGTGACATTGATCAGGTACGGGAGGCCGAGCACCAGCGCGGCGCCCGCCGCCAGCCAGACGGCCGCCACGGGGGTGCGGGTGCGCGGGCTGACGGTGTGCCAGACGTGCGAGTACGGGAGCGCGCCGTCGCGGGAGAAGGCGTAGATCATGCGGCTGTTGGCGGTGACGGACGCCATACCGCAGAACAGCTGTGCGCCGATGATGACGAGGAGGAGCAGCTTGCCGCCGGTCGCGCCGAGCGCGTCGAGCAGGATCTGCGCGGGTGGCACCCCGGTCGCCGACTCGCGGGCGCCGTCGTAGGACTGGATGGCGAAGGTGAAGCCGAGGAGGAGGACGAAGCCTGCCACCCAGGACGTCCAGATGGACTGGACGATGCCCTTGGGGCCGGCCGTCGACGCGTCGTGCGTCTCCTCGGTCATATGGGCGGAGGCGTCGTACCCGGTGAAGGTGTACTGCGCCATCAGCAGGCCCAGCAGCACCACGTACAGCCCGCTTCCCCAGCCCGTGTGGTTGACGAACTCCGTGAACACGAAGGACGCCGACTGATGGCTGTCGGGGACGATGACGAGCGCGCCGACGATGACGGCCACGCCCACGACGTGCCACCACACGCTGATGCTGTTCAGCAGCCCGACGATGCCCACGCCGAAGGTGTTCAGCAGGCCGTGCAGCAACAGGATCGCGGCGAAGAGGAGGATCGTCCGGCCCGGGGTCACCTCGAAGCCGAACTCCAGGTTCAGATAAGCCGCCAGGAAGGACGCCGCGCCGAAGTCGATGCCGGCGGTCACGGCGACCTGGCCGAGCACGTTGAACCAGCCCGTGAACCACGCCCAGGCTGCCGCGCTGCGCTCCGGTGCCAGCCGATGGGCCCAGAAGTACAGCCCGGCGGAGGTCGGATAGGCCGAGCAGATCTCGGCCATGGCGAGGCCCACGAAGAGCGTCATCAGGCCGACCGCGACCCAGCCCCAGGTGATCACCGCGGGCCCGCCGGTGTTCATGCCGAAGAGGTAGAGCGTCATACAGCCGGACAGGACCGAGATGATCGTGAAGGAGACCGCGTAGTTGGAGAACGCGGACATACGGCGGGCGAGGACCTGTGTGTAGCCCAGCTGGGCCAGACGTTCCTCGTCGGACACCGAGACCGACACAGACTCCGGAGCCGAAGCCCCGGCTGCCCCACGGGCTATGTCGTCTTCTGTCATGCCCCCAGCAATTCCCTCTCCGGGGACATGACATGCGCCACGCCGTGGCCGAAAATCGGCGGGAACCGATCGATGCGAGATCGAACCTGACCGAACACGCACGAAGGGCCCGTACGACCGGAGTCGTACGGGCCCTTCGAGGTGTGAGTCGGCGTCAGCCACCGGCCTCAGCGAGTGGGATCAGCCACCGATCAGCCGTTGCGCTTCCAGCGCGGCTTGTCGTCGCGGCGGCCGAAGGACGCACCCGAGCCGGAGCCCGTGCCGCGGTGGTCGTCGCGACGGCCCTGCGGGCGGTCGTGACCGCCGGCGCGGAAACCGCCGCCGGTGGGGCGGTCGCCCTGGCGGTCACGGTTGAAGGGACGGTCGCTGCCCCGGTGACCGGTGGACGGGCGGTCGTCGCGGCGGAAGCCGCCACGGTCGCCACCGTCACGACGGTCGTCCCGGCGGAAGCCACCGCCCGAGGGGCGCTCGTCACGACGCTCGAAGGAGCGGCCACCACGGTCGTTGTCACGGTTGAACCCACCGGACGGGCGGTCGTCGCGGCGGAAGCCGCCACGGTCGCCACCGTCACGACGGTCGTCCCGGCGGAAGCCACCGCCCGAGGGGCGCTCGTCACGACGCTCGAAGGAGCGGCCACCACGGTCGTTGTCACGGTTGAACCCACCGGACGGGCGGTCGTCGCGGCGGAAGCCGCCACGGTCGCCACCGTCACGACGGTCGTCCCGGCGGAAGCCACCGCCCGAGGGGCGCTCGTCACGACGCTCGAAGGAGCGGCCACCACGGTCGTAGTCACGGTTGAACCCACCGGACGGACGCTCGTCCCGACGCTCGCGGCGCTCGTAGTTGCCCCGCTCGTCACGGCGCGGACGCTCCTCGCGTGCCTGCGCCGCAGCGGCGGCCGTCGCCTCGGCGGCGGCCTCCTCGACGACGACTGCGGCAACGGCCTCGGCCACCGCGGCCACGGCCGCCTCCGGGTCCTCGCCCCGCTCGCGCGCGGCACGCGCGGTCAGCCGGTCGGCCTCCTCGCGCAGTTCGTTGGCACGACGTGTGGCGCGCTCCAGCTCCTTGGTGAGCTGCGAGACCTCACGCTCGGCCTGCTGCGCGGCGTTGCCCGCGGACTCGGCCTGGACCTCGGTCATCGACCGGGCGCCGGTGATGTCGGCGACCTCGGTGTCGAAGGCCGTACCGCCCTGGATGATGTGGCGCGAGGCGTCGACGCCCGCGTCCTCCATCAGGCGGAAGATCTGGCGGCGCTGGTGCGGCAGGGACAGGGACACGACCGTGCCGCTGCGGCCCGCGCGGGCCGTACGGCCGGAGCGGTGCAGGTAGTCCTTGTGGTCACCGGCCGGGTCCACGTTGAGGACCAGGTCGATGCCGTCGACGTGGATACCGCGGGCGGCCACGTCGGTCGCGACGAGCGCGTTGACGTAGCCCTTCTTGAAGTCCTCGAGCACACGGGTACGCGCGCCCTGCGTCATACCGCCGTGGAGCGCGTCGGCCTTCACACCGGAGTCGCAGAGCTGCTCGGCGATGCGGTCGGCGCCCAGCTGGGTGCGGACGAAGATGATCGTGCGGCCCTTGCGGGAGGCGATCGCGGCGGTGACCGGCGCCTTGTCCTTGGGCTTCACGATCAGGATGTGGTGCGACATGGTCGTGACGTTGCCCTGGGCGCTGTCGACCTCGTGCGTGACGGGGTTGCTCAGGTAGCGCTTGACCAGCGTGGAGATCTCGTTCTCCATCGTGGCCGAGAACAGCATGCGCTGGCCGCCGCCCGGGATCTGGTCGAGCAGCTCGGTGACCTCGGGCAGGAAGCCCAGGTCGGACATCTGGTCGGCCTCGTCGAGCACGGCGACCTGGACGTTCTCCAGGGAGCAGGCGCCACGGTTGATGAGGTCGCGCAGCCGGCCCGGGGTCGCGACGAGGACGTCGACGCCGCGCTCCAGGGCGTAGATCTGGTTGCCCATCGACGTACCGCCGCAGACGACCTTCATCTTCATGCCGAGGACGTCGCCGTACGGCTGGAGGGCGTCCGCGACCTGCATCGCGAGCTCACGGGTCGGCGTGAGGATGATGCCGCGGGGCTTCTTCTTCTCGGTGTGACCGCCGGACAGCTGTGCGAGCAGCGGCAGACCGAACGACAGCGTCTTGCCGGAACCGGTGCGGCCGCGGCCGAGGATGTCCTTGCCGGCCAGGGCGTCCGGGATGGTCGCGGCCTGGATCGGGAAGGGGGTGGTCACGCCGTTCTGCGCGAGCTTGCGCACGACGCCCTCAGGGAGACCGAGAGTCGCGAAGGTGACCTCGGGAGCGGCCTCGGCGGAGGCGTTCTCGATGTTCTCGACGACCTCTGCGTCCGCGCCGTTCTCGGGCACGACAACGTGATCAGTACTGGAAATGGACATGCGTATGCGAAACCTTCCGGAGTCTCGTCGGCACGCGCCCGTCAACTCCGTGATTCGCACACGACCGCCTCTATGCGGTCAGCCACGGCAAGGGAGAGTACGCGCCACACGGCGCGCTCTGTGATGGCGCCGGGCAATGGGGCAATGGGATCAAACGATCTGCCACCATACGCACCCGCAACCCCTCAAGGCAAACCCAGCGGATATCCGCAGGTCCGGGCCCGACGTTTTCGGGCGGAGGTGAGGGCCGACGTCAAGCGGCGGCAGAAATCCCATCGTACAGCATGCGTGGGGCGGCTCGTACAGCATGCTGTGCTGCCCGCCCAGCATGCGCGGGGCGGCGCTACGCCGCGTCGCCCGCCTCCGGCGCCGGCTCCCGCTCCATGAGCTGCGCGCCCTGCTCGTGCGCGGACGACGACGGCTCGGCCGAGGGCTCGGGCACGGGCGAGGGCGACTCCGGCGGCTCGGTCGGCTCGGGCTCGGGCTCCACGACCGGCGGCGGGGACGGCTCGCCCTTCGTCGGCTCGGGCTTCCGCGGCCCCTCGCCCTTCCCTTCGCCCTTGCCTCCCTCGGGCGGCTTCGCCCTCCCGGACGGCTCGGCCGTCCGGGAAGCCGACGCGGACGCGGAAGGGGACCCGGACGCGGAAGGGCCGGGCGAGGCGGAGCCGTGCCGCTTCCCCCGCCCGGCCTGGTACCCCGTACCGCCGCCGCCCGTCCACGCGGAGCCCCCGTCCGGCCTCTCGCCGCCCCGCTGCCCCGCGGACGGCCCGGGCCTCGGCCCGTCGTCCCCCACGCTCATACAGCCGGCGGCCGCCGCTACGGCCATGACCGTGGCGGCCAGACGGACAGGTACGTTCAAGGCGCGCACGGCGGCCACCTCCGAGGGGGGCGTGAAGGAGAGTCCCCCTGCCCAACTCCCGCCGCCCACAAGAGGACACGCGCCGCCCGGCGCCCGCGCCGGCCCCTATCCGTACCCCAGCGCGTGCAACCGCGCGTCGTCGATCCCGAAGTGATGCGCGATCTCGTGCACCACGGTCACCTCGGTCTCCGCGACCACGTCCTCCCGCGACTCGCACATCCGCAGCGTCGGCCCCCGGTAGATCGTGATCCGGTCCGGCAGGACCCCCGCGTACCACTCCCCGCGATCCGTGAGCGGAGTCCCCTCGTACAGCCCGAGCAACTCGGGGTCGTCGGCGGGCGGCTCGTCCTCGACGAACACCGCCACGTTGTCCATCAGCCGTGTCAGCTCCGGCGGAATCCGGTCCAACGCCGTGGCGACCAGTTCCTCGAACTCCTCGCGCGTCATCTCCAGCACAAGGCCATTGTCGTGCACGACACGCGGGTACGAGAGCCCCGGGAAGCACGCGGGCCACACCAGGCACCGCGGAACCAGCGACACCCGCGAACCCCGAACCCACGCACACCCACGCACACCCACGCACCGTCCACCCGCACGGCGTCCCGGCGGGCACCCCTCCCGCCCCCATCACCCCCGCCGCATATCCGCCCCCGCCCCGGGGCATACGCGACCAATGGCACGCGCCCCCGCCGACCCGGCCTCCGCCGACACCCCCGACCCTCCGCGTTCGACCCTGCGCCGCATCCGCCGCGCCCTGCTCCGCGCCCCCCGCGCCCTGGCCCGGCACTACCGGTCCCGCCGCGCGCACCCGACCGTCGAGCTGGTCCACCACCCCCACCCCTGGGGGCGGGCACTCAGCCTGGTCGCGGTCGTCCTGCTCGGCGCCTGGCTGGGCCTGCTGATCGTGGGCAACGTCCGCACCCCCGTCGGCCCCATGAACACGACGATGACCCTGCGCCCGTCCCTCACCGGCGGCACGAAGATCAACGTCTCCCCGCTGGGCGCCCTGGAGCTGCGCAGCCACAACGCCCCCGTACGCCTGGACGTCAACGTCGACCAGCTCGACCCGGAGCGCGCCCAGGCCCTGGTCGACCACCCCGAGCGGATCTCCGGACTGCAGGAGGAGATCGCCTCCGACGTGCGGCACGGCACCATCGACCTGGCCGTACGCTCCGGCGTCGCCGTCGTCTCGGGAGCCACCGCGCTCGGCCTCGCCGTGTACCGCCGCCCCCGCCGCGCCCTGGCCGCCGGCGGTCTCGCCTTCGTGCTCCTGGCCGGCGCCGGGGGCACCGCCGCCGCCACCTGGAACCCCAACTCCGTCCTGGAGCCGAAGTTCTCGGGCCTGCTCTCCTCCGCGCCCTCCCTGGTGGGCAACGCGCGCAGCATCGTCACCGAGTTCGACGTCTACCAGAAGGAGTTGGCCCGCCTGGTGACGAACGTGACCAAGCTGTACGACGTCACGTCCACGCTGCCCGCGTACCAGCCGGACCCGACGACGATCCGCGTCCTGCACGTCTCCGACATCCATCTGAACCCCGCCAGCTGGAAGATCATCGCCTCGCTGGTCGAGCAGTACGAGATCAACGTCATCGTCGACTCCGGCGACACCATGGACCACGGCACCGCCGCCGAGAACGGGTTCCTCGACCCGATCGCCGACCTCGGGGCCCCGTACGTCTGGGTGCGCGGCAACCACGACTCCCGTGCGACGCAGCGCTATCTGGAGGGCATCGACCACACCCACGTCCTCGACGAGGGGAAGGCGGTGACCGTGGGCGGGCTGCGCTTCGCCGGGATGGGGGACCCGCAGTTCACCCCGGACCGCTCGGCCGGCGCGTCGGGCCTGCCGTCGGAGGAGGCGGCCGGGCGGCGGCTGGCGGACGCCCTGCGCGCGCAGCGGGCCGCGGGCACCCCCGTGGACATCGCGATCGCCCACAACCCGGACGCCGCCCGGGAGACGGACGGCGACGTCCCGCTCGTCCTCGCCGGGCATCTGCACCATCCCGAGATGGAGGTCCTCCGCGAGGGCACCCGCCTGCGCATCGAGGGCTCGACGGGCGGCAGCGGTCTGCGCGCCCTGGAGGGGCAGCACCCCGACCCGATCGAGGCCTCGGTCCTGTACCTCGACCGCGACACCCGTCGCCTGCAGGCCTGGGACGAGATCAAGCTGGGCGGCCTGGGCCTGACGACGGCGGAGGTCAGCCGCCATCTGCCCAAGGAGAACCAGCCGGGGGCCGCACCCGGGGAGGAGGGCGGCGCCGAACGGTCCCCATCGCCCTCGGGAAGTACGCCGAGGAATGGGTCTCCCAGCGGCCCGTAAACCGTTTTGGCGATACCTCCCGCCATCACCTATGCTTCTCACGTCCCCGACGCGCTGACGAAGCGCCCAGGCGGGCCGATAGCCCTCATCGTCTAGCGGCCTAGGACGCCGCCCTTTCAAGGCGGTAGCACGGGTTCGAATCCCGTTGGGGGCACGCAAAACCGTGTGCGAGACTAGTCCCGCACAAGCTTGGTCCTGTGGAGCAGTTTGGAGTGCTCGCCACCCTGTCAAGGTGGAGGCCGCGGGTTCAAATCCCGTCAGGACCGCTGATGTTTCACGTGAAACATCGCGGCTGGGTAGCTCAGTTGGTACGAGCGATCGCCTGAAAAGCGATAGGTCGCCGGTTCGACCCCGGCCCCAGCCACATCGTGACGAAGACCCCCTCCGGGTGACCGGAGGGGGTCTTCGTCGCTCACGGAAACCTGAGGGGGGTTCTTGAGAGGCATCACCAGGGGACTCGTGACGGCCGGCGCCGTCCTGTCCTCCCTGCTCGCGATACCCGGCACGGCACAGGCCGCCGCTCCGGTGGTCAAGGAAGCGACCAGCGACTCGGCGGACTGGTCGGTCATCGACGTCCGTCTCAACCACGGCAGCGCGGTCGGCGAGGACGTCAAGCAGATCACCGCGAAGCTGCGTCCGCTCGGCAGCGCCGAGACCGACCCGCCGGTGGCCACGATCACCGACTTCACCCAGACGTACTGGGCCAGTTCGTGGGAGGGCGTCTGGTCGTCCCCGCCCGTCCACCTGGACGCCCTCGGCGAGTACACGATCGACGTCGAGGCCACGACCAGCGGCGGTGAGAGCACCGTCCAGCAGAACGCGGGTGTGCTGCGCTACGAGAAGCAGCCCGTGATCGCGGACTTCTCCGTCACACCGACCGAGCCGACCATCGACGACAAGCTCGTCACGGCCACCGGTGACCTCCTCCTGCGCGACCCCGGCACCCGGACGACCGCGCCCATGCCGGGCGCCTCCGTCGACATCGACCTGGGCGGTTCGGTGGAGGAGACCGTCACCACGGACGACCAGGGTCACTTCTCCCTCGCCCGCGAGGTGAGCCAGGGCGGCTGGGCCCGGGCCGAGTACCGCAGCGATCTGGGCTACGCCACGGTCCCCTGGGTCGACATCAAGCCCAAGGCCGCCCCGACCCGCCTGATCCTCGACAAAAACAGCTTCCATGTCGTGGCGAACGCCGAGATGAAGGTCACCGGACGGCTGGAGTACCGAAGCGGCAGCGAGTGGAAGCCGCTCGCGGGCATCCCGCTGGAGCTGGACTACAAGGACAGCCACATCACCGACGCGACCGACGCGACCACGGACGCCGCCGGACGCTTCACCTTCGTCAGGCGTGTCTACGGCGACACGAAGTTCGAAGTGACCTTCCCGCCCTACCCGTACAACCCCTGGATCCAGCGGACCGCGACCGCCGACGTGACGGCCGAGGTCACCTCGACCAGCAGGTTCACCGAGTTCACGGCCGCGCAGAACGAACACGCCCAGCTGGATATCACCGGCAGCGTGGATCTGTCCGGCAACTACTACAGCGGCCGGATCAAGGTCGGCATCCAGTACTCCGCCGACGGCAGGACCGGCTGGAAGACCAAGAAGACGGTCACGACCGGCTTCGGCTCGCAGTTCATCGTCGAGGGACTCAAGGGCAACCCGGACGGCTACTGGCGACTGCGGTACGCCGGCGACACCGAGCGGGACATCAAGGGCACCACCAGCAAGGCCATGCGCAAGGTGAAGGCCCTCACCCGGATCAAGGGCGCGGGCGCCTCCCCCGAGCCGGTCCGCGTGGGCCGCACCCTCACCGTCAAGGGCGTCCTCCAGGAGGCGAAGCCCGCGAGCACGACGGGCTGGACGAGCTGGAAGGCGTACGGCGGCAAGCGGGTCCAGATCCTGTTCCGGCCCAGGGGCGAGAAGACCTGGTACCTGATGGACACCGTCAAGACCCGGGCGAACGGCTCCTTCGCCAAGGGCGTCAAGGCACCGATGGACGGCACCTGGGTGCCCGTCCACCTGGAGCCCGACAGCAAGCACTTCGCGGGCGCCGGCGCCGAGGACTACGTCGACGCGCGGTAACGCGCATCACAGGCACCGGACGAGGGGCGGACGCAAAAGCGTTCGCCCCTTGTTTCGTCGAGGTGAGATCCTGGGTCGCGTATGTCTACGCCACCTGCCCCCGCCTTCGGCGCCCTCGCCCCCCGTCTGGCCGAGCTGTCCCTGCGCGACGCGCACCGGCTCGGGCGCAGGCTCGAAGGCGCGCGCAAGATCCGTAAGCCCGAGGCCCGGGCCGCCGTGCTCGCCGAGATCGAGGCGGAGGTCGCCCAGGGCGAGTCCCGCATGGCCGCGCGTGCCGCGCGCTTGCCGGCCGTCTCGTACCCCGAGCAGCTGCCCGTCAGCCAGAAGAAGGACGACATCGCGGCCGCCATCCGCGATCACCAGGTCGTCATCGTCGCCGGTGAGACCGGCTCCGGGAAGACGACCCAGATCCCCAAGATCTGTATGGAGCTGGGGCGTGGCGTACGCGGCATGATCGGGCACACACAGCCCCGTCGTATCGCCGCCCGCACGGTCGCCGAACGCGTGGCCGAGGAACTGCGGACGCCGCTGGGCGAGGCGGTGGGCTGGAAGGTCCGCTTCACCGACCAGGTCGACCCGGACGCCACCTTCGTCAAGCTGATGACGGACGGCATCCTGCTCGCCGAGATCCAGACGGACCGCGAGCTGCGCGCCTACGACACGATCATCATCGACGAGGCCCACGAGCGGTCCCTCAACATCGACTTCCTGCTGGGCTATCTCGCCCAGCTGCTGCCCCGGCGCCCCGATCTCAAGGTCGTCATCACCTCCGCGACCATCGACCCCGAGCGCTTCTCCCGCCACTTCGGCGACGCGCCGATCGTCGAGGTCAGCGGGCGTACGTATCCGGTGGAGGTGCGCTACCGCCCCCTGCTGGAGGAGGACGGCGACGACGCCGACCGGGACCAGATCACCGCGATCTGTGACGCCGTCGAGGAGCTTCAGGGCGAGGGGAAGGGCGACATCCTCGTCTTCCTCTCCGGGGAGCGGGAGATCCGCGACACCGCCGACGCGCTGATCAAGAAGAACTACCGGTTCACGGAGGTGCTCCCGCTGTACGCCCGGCTCTCGCACGCCGAGCAGCACCGGGTCTTCCAGCCGCACACGGGCCGCCGGATCGTCCTGGCCACGAACGTCGCCGAGACCTCGCTCACGGTCCCCGGCATCAAGTACGTCATCGACCCGGGCTTCGCCCGCATCAGCCGCTACAGCCACCGCACCAAGGTCCAGCGGCTCCCGATCGAGGCGATCTCCCAGGCCAGCGCCAACCAGCGCAAGGGCCGCTGCGGCCGTACGTCGGACGGTATCTGCATCCGCCTGTACAGCGAGGACGACTTCGAGGCGCGTCCGGAGTTCACGGACGCGGAGATCCTCCGGACGAACCTCGCCTCCGTCATCCTGCAGATGACCGCGGCCGGCCTCGGCGACATCGAGCGCTTCCCCTTCATCGACCCGCCGGACCACCGCAACATCCGCGACGGCGTCCAGCTCCTCCAGGAGCTCGGCGCACTCGACCCGGCACAGAAGGACGCACGCAAGCGGCTGACCCCGATGGGCCGCAAGCTCTCGCAGCTGCCGGTCGACCCGCGTCTGGCCCGCATGGTCGTCGAGGCCGACAAGAACGGCTGTGCCCGCGAGGTCATGGTGATCGCCGCCGCGCTCTCCATCCAGGACCCGCGCGAGCGCCCCGCCGACAAACAGGCCCAGGCGGACCAGCAGCACGCCCGCTTCAAGGACGAGACGAGCGACTTCCTCGCCTACCTCAACCTCTGGCGGTACGTCCGCGAGCAGCAGAAGGAACGCGGCTCGTCGTCCTTCCGCCGGATGTGCAAGCAGGAGTACCTGAACTTCCTGCGGATCCGCGAGTGGCAGGACATCTACAGCCAACTGCGCACGGTCGCCCGGCAGATGGACATCCGTCTCAACGAGGACGACGCCCCCGAGCAGCACGTTCACCTCTCCCTCCTGGCCGGTCTGCTCTCCCACATCGGCATGAAGGACGTGAAGGAGACCGGGGGCGAGGGCGGACGGAACACGGGCAAGAACGAGTACCTGGGCGCCCGGAACGCCAAGTTCGCGATCTTCCCCGGCTCGGCCCTCTTCAAGAAGCCCCCGCGCTTCGTGATGTCGGCCGAACTGGTGGAGACCTCGCGCCTGTGGGCCCGGGTGAACGCCAGGATCGAGCCCGAGTGGGTCGAGCCGCTCGCCGAACACCTGCTGAAGCGCACGTACAGCGAGCCGCACTGGGAGAAGGACCAGGCGGCCGTGATGGCCTACGAGAAGGTCACGCTGTACGGCGTGCCGATCGTCGTCCAACGGAAGATCAACTACGGGCGGATCGACGCGGAGGCCAGCCGCGAGCTGTTCATCCGGAACGCGCTCGTCGAGGGCGACTGGCGCACGCACCACAAGTTCTTCGCCGACAACCGCAGGCTCCTCAGCGAGGTCGAGGAGCTGGAGCACCGGGCCCGGCGCCGGGACATCGTGGTCGACGACGACACCCTGTTCGACTTCTACGACCAGCGGGTCCCCGCGCATGTCGTCTCCGGCGCCCACTTCGACTCCTGGTGGAAGCACAAGCGCCATGAGCAGCCGGACTTCCTGGACTTCGAGCGGGAGATGCTCATCCGGGAGTCGGCGGAGGCGGTCACGAAGGCCGACTACCCGGACTCCTGGCACCAGGGACAGCTCAAGTTCCGTGTCACGTACCAGTTCGAGCCGGGTGCCGACGCGGACGGGGTGACGGTCCACGTCCCCCTCCAGGTCCTCAACCAGGTCACCGACGAGGGCTTCGACTGGCAGATCCCGGGTCTGCGGGAGGAGGTCGTGACGGAGCTGATCCGTTCCCTCCCCAAGCCGATCCGCCGCAACTACGTACCGGCGCCCAACTTCGCGCGGCGCTTCCTGGACCAGGCGGTCCCCCTCCAGGAGCCGCTGCCGGTGACGATGGCCCGCGAGCTGAAGCGCATGGTGGGCGTCCCGGTGACGCCCGAGGACTTCGACTGGTCCCGGGTCCCCGACCATCTGAAGATCACCTTCCGGATCGTCGACGAGCGGCGCCGGAAGGTGGCCGAGGACAAGGACCTGGAGGCGCTGCGGCTGCGGCTGAAGCCGAAGGCCCGTCAGGCCCTCTCCCAGGCCGCCGCCGCGACCGCCGAGCGCGAGGGCGGCGAGTCCCTGGAGCGAAAGGGCCTCACCGACTGGACCATCGGCTCGCTCACCCGTGTCTTCGAGACCCGCAGGGCCGGGCAGCCGGTGAAGGCGTACCCGGCACTCGTCGACGACGGGCCGACGTCGAACACCGTCTCCGTCCGCCTCTTCGACACCGAGGCGGAGCAGGCCGAAGCGATGTGGAAGGGCACCCGGAGACTCATCCTCCGCAACATTCCGGTCAACCCTGCGAAGTTCGCGAGCGAAAAGCTCACCAATGCTCAGAAGCTGGCGCTGTCCGCGAATCCGCACGGTTCGATCCAGGCGCTGTTCGACGACTGCGCGATGGCGGCGGCCGACCAACTGATCGCCGACTTCGGCGGGCCCGCCTGGGACGAGTCGTCGTACCGCAAGCTGTACGACAAGGTGCGCGCGGAGATCGTCGACACGACGGTCCGTACGGTCGGACAGGTGCAGCAGGTGCTGGCCGCCTGGCAGGCCTGCGAGCGCCGGCTGAAGTCCACGCGCAGCCCGGCCCTCCTCGCCAACCTCGCGGATGTACGAGGGCAGCTGGACGCCCTGGTGAAGCCCGGGTTCGTCACGGAGGCGGGGCTGCGGCGGCTGCCGGACCTGATGCGCTACCTGGTGGCGGCCGACCGCCGGCTGCAGCAGATGCCGACCGCCGTCCAACGGGACACCTCCCGCATGGAGAAGGTCCACGAGATGCGTGACGAGTACGCCTGGCTGCTGGAACAGCTCCCCCAGGGTCGGCCCGTCCCCTCGTCGGTCCTGGAGATCCGCTGGATGATCGAGGAGCTGCGCGTCAGCTACTTCGCCCACGCTCTGGGCACGGCGTACCCCGTCTCCGACAAGCGGATCGTGAAGGCGATCGACGCGGCGGTGCCGTAACGGCCCCTTCACTGAAAGTGAGTTCGCGCGGCGGGCTCCCGCTCCTGTACAGTCTCTTCTCGCAGGCCAGCGCGGCAACAAGGCGCGGACTGCGAAACCTGGTCCTGTGGAGCAGTTTGGAGTGCTCGCCACCCTGTCAAGGTGGAGGCCGCGGGTTCAAATCCCGTCAGGACCGCTTGATCGCCGAGAGGCCCGCATTCGAAGAGAATGCGGGCCTCTCGCCGTGTGCGGCGGCTTCTCCCCGATCCGGCCCCCCTCAACCCGCAGGGCCCGCCGCCCCGAAGACGGAAGCGCGGCCCTGACGACCACGCGGCCCTCCACACTTTTGGCAACGGCGTCGCGGCCTCATGACCGTCGAGCGCGCTCAGGTCCCGCGCGGGCTGGAGCGGGACGACGCGATCGCCGTCGGTGAGGACTGTCGGCCGGCATGACGCCCCCGTTCGAGGCGCGGGGCTCGCGCGCCGACCGGGCGAGGCGGGGGCGGCTTGGCGGCCACCGGGCGCCGCGCCCACGCCACCGGTACGTCGGGGCGGTCCTCGTCGGTCGAGCGCCGAAGCCGCGGGGGAGCGACCGTCACCGTCCAAGGTCCAGGACGGTTGGGGCCGTTGGGCGTGGGCGGGGCGCCCGTGGCGCCTCGTGCGCTTCCCGCGCCCCCGGAGGGCGTCCACGCTCCCTCCCCGGGCGCGCTGGGGGTTGACGGCGTCACATTCCGCCGGTACCTCAGATTCAGGGCCCCGAGACCCCGGAGGTGGCGTATGGCGGCGTCCGCTCGGCACGAGACCCGCGCATTGCTCCGCGCACACCTGTCGGCCGCTTCCTCGTACCGCCACCTCACCCACCACTGCCCCATCTGCCACCGCCTGCTGCGGCTGGCGACGGAGCACGGGGCGGGCGGCGAGGACGGCGCGGAGGGGCTCGCGGCGGACGAGACTCCCTCCAAGGCGTGAGACGCGCCCCGGCGGGAACACACTCGGCTAGGCGGAACCGCGGGGGCGCGCCACGAGCAACTCCCGCTGTCATTACCGCAGATGCCGCTCGGGCAGCAAGGACCCCGGCGTGTGACGGGTGTCACCGTATGAGTTTTCAGAATGCCGGTTCTTACCGGTCTCCTACAACTAGTCAATTTAATATGTGCAATTGCACCAGCCCCCGAGACCCTCCACAGGAGATCCGACAGGCCTCCCCAGAGTCCGACAAGCCCGCGCACAACCTGTCGCTTCCCGACCGGATACCCCCGGTCCGGCGCACAAAAAAGATCGCGCTGGACCCGGCGGAGTCCAGCGCGATCTACGACGCACCCTTGGTGCTTGCCTGACGATGCCCAGGGGGCCTGGGGCCTCCCGGAAAGTTCTGTGTGGCTCGGGCGTGGGATCTGTTGGGGCAGAACCCGCGTCGTTCAAAGCTGTTCGAGCGGTGGTGCTTCCAGGCTCCCGGCCGATGGGGGTACCGGCCGAAATGCCCTGTCAAGCGAGGGTTCAGGCCTCGCTGCGCTGCTGCGGAATACCCGCGAGCAGTGCGCGGACCTCAGCCTCGCGGTAGCGGCGGTGTCCGCCGAGCGTACGGATGGACGTGAGCTTGCCGGCCTTCGCCCACCGCGTGACCGTCTTCGGGTCCACACGGAACATGGTGGCGACCTCAGCCGGGGTCAGCAGCGGCTCGGCATCAGGGGTGCGAGCGGTCATGAGCGGCCTCCTCGGGAGAACCGAACCTTCTCGGTTCTTTCCTCTAAATTCTGCACCTTGACCCGCGTTGCCCGAAATGGCGGACGCGAGTCGAGTCGGTTATAGGACGAACGGCTTGTCCTCGGCACTACAACTACACCATCCGTCCAGCCACGTCGGCCAAACCGATGGAATTGCCCTCCCAGGTGTTCATCAGCGACGGATGCCGATGGACCACCCCATAGCGGACAGTCACGCCACTGTGACGATCAGTCACAGCGGCGTGCAGGAGTCACGAGACCCCCCCAATAGCGTGCAATGCTGAGATTCCACCCAAACGCGGGCAGAAGGAGCATCCCCCGGGCTCCTTGTCCTATTTTGACACGAGGAGGTGCGTAAGAGGCAAGGCCCGCGTAAGTGCAATCCGTCACGCTTGGCGGCTTCTTGACGCAAAAGCCCGGATCGGGACCTACGTCCCCTGTGACACCCCGCAGGTCACTGCGCGGTGTCAAGCTTGGGTCAAGGGTGGACAGTTCACCATGGTTCGGCCTTCATGGAAAGCCTTTGCCCACTGGCCCCACAAGTCACAAGTACGGCTGCGGGGTTGCGTCGGTTCAACCGGATCAGTCCGATTCTGCTCACCTTGGGTTCGAACCTGATCGCCGAGAGCCGGTCTCAGTTCGCCGAGCGCCGGTCCCGCACCGCCCGCCAGCGCTCGACCAGCCGCCCGTACGCCTCCCCCGCGGCCGCCCCGTCCCCGTCGCGGAGGGCCTTGATGCCCTCGGCGACATCGGCGGCGGAGTGGTCGCCGTCCAGCTCGGCGGCGGGCAGGACGTGCACCAGGCCGCCGTAGTCCAGCTCGACGAGCGAGCGCGGGTGGAACTCCTCCAGCCAGCGGCCCACGTCGATCAGACCGTCCACGAGCGGCCCCTCGTCGACGGTGTCCCGCAGGGTCCGCAGCCCACGCGCCACGCGCCGACGGGCCTGCACCATGGGAGTGCGATAGCGAAGCACCGGCGAATTCTCGCCGGATCCCTTCTCGTAGGTGCGCTCCTCGTCCGAGACGAGCACGAACCAGTTCAGCGGCACCTGCCAGGTCGCCGTGCGGATCCACGGCCGGGCGTCGGGGTTGCCGGCCATCCACCGCTCGTAGTCCTGGCTCGCCTGGTGGCGCACCAGAGGCGGCAGCACCGCGTCCAGGACCGGGGCGGGCAGTTCCTCGGCGAGGTCGCCGAGCGCCTGCCAGCCGCGCAGCCGGGTCCGCCAGGGGCACACGCAGACCACCCCGTCGACATCCAGCACGAAGGCGTCCCCGCTCTCGTGCACCGGCACCGGCATGGGCGGGGTCGGCAGCAGGTCGGCCAGCGAGCGGCGCAGCTCGTCCTGATAGGAGGGCCGGTCGGTGCGCCGGGCGTAGCGGGTCCAGTGGCCGCGCTCCGGCTCGGGGAAGGCCGCCAGCGGTTCGTACACGCGAAGGTAGGACGCGTACGGGACGATCACCGAGGACACCTTGGGCACGCCTGCTCCCTCCCCCGGCTGTCACCGGGGAAACCTGCCGAACCCGCACACCGGCGGGCCGGAAAACTGTGCGGATCCCACCACGTCCGTACTCCGGGAGTGGGGTGATCCTGAGGCTGCGCCGCTGTACGGCGGACGCAGGCTCTAATCTCATGCCCACAGACCCCGCCACCCGTACGGGAGCCTGTACCCAACCGCCGCTTCTTACCCAGGAGTCACCACAGTGACCGATGTATCTGACGGCGTCCTGCACACCCTGTTCCAGTCGGACCAGGGCGGTCACGAGCAAGTCGTGCTCTGCCAGGACCGGGCCAGCGGCCTCAAGGCCGTCATCGCCATCCACTCCACCGCGCTCGGCCCCGCTCTCGGCGGCACGCGCTTCTACCCCTACGCGACCGAGGCGGAGGCCGTCGCCGACGCGCTGAACCTCGCCCGCGGGATGTCGTACAAGAACGCCATGGCCGGACTCGACCACGGCGGCGGCAAGGCCGTGATCATCGGCGACCCCGACCGGATCCGGAGCGAGGAGCTGCTGCTCGCCTACGGGCGGTTCGTGGCCTCGCTGGGCGGCCGCTACGTCACCGCGTGCGACGTCGGCACGTACGTCGCCGACATGGACGTCGTGGCCCGCGAGTGCCGCTGGACGACGGGCCGCTCCCCCGAGAACGGCGGCGCGGGCGACTCGTCCGTGCTCACCGCCTTCGGCGTCTACCAGGGCATGCGCGCCTCCGCCCAGCACGTCTGGGGCGATCCGTCGCTGCGCGGCCGCCGGGTCGGCATCGCGGGCGTCGGCAAGGTCGGCCACCACCTCGTGACGCACCTGCTGGCCGAGGGCGCCGAGATCGTGATCACGGACGTGCGCGAGGACGCCGTGCGGCGGATCCTCGACCGGCACCCGGAAGGGATCACCGCGGTCTCCGGCACCGACGCGCTCATCCGGACCGAGGGGCTCGACATCTACGCCCCCTGCGCGCTCGGCGGGGCCCTCGACGACGACTCCGTGCCCGTCCTCACCGCCAAGGTGGTGTGCGGCGCGGCCAACAACCAGCTCGCCCACCCCGGCGTCGAGAAGGACCTCGCCGACCGCGGGATCCTCTACGCGCCGGACTACGTGGTGAACGCCGGCGGGGTCATCCAGGTCGCCGACGAGCTCCACGGGTTCGACTTCGAGCGGTGCAGGGCCAAGGCCGCGAAGATCTTCGACACCACGCTGGCGATCTTCGCACGTGCGAAGACGGATGGTATTCCGCCAGCCGCCGCGGCCGACCGGATCGCCGAGCAGCGGATGCACGAGGCGGCCTTGCGCCGCGGTCACTGAGTCCGGCCGGCCGGCGGCGCACGGCCTCCGTGCGGCGCCGGCCGGTACCCGCCGACGGCATTAGAGAGAACTCTCACTTCCGTCGGCGGGTCGCTCGCCCAGAAACGGTTAAAATCACCTTTGACCAGCGGGGAAAGGGCTCCCCGCAGGTTCTGGGCACGGGCACGTCCTGCGGGCGACGTACCGTATGGGCGTGGGCTCAGGTACCGTGGAAGCCCTAC
Source organism: Streptomyces bottropensis ATCC 25435 (assembly GCF_000383595.1). Lineage (NCBI taxonomy): Bacteria > Bacillati > Actinomycetota > Actinomycetes > Kitasatosporales > Streptomycetaceae > Streptomyces > Streptomyces bottropensis. The sequence continues at coordinate 8,738,799 of NZ_KB911581.1, forward strand.
GGACCGGTCTCTCCATGGAGAGTCCGTTCCAGATCATGAACGCGTGTCAAGACTCTGGGGCCACCGAGCCCCGTATCCGAGGGGGTCGAGCCATGGGGCGCGGCCGGGCAAAGGCCAAGCAGACGAAGGTCGCCCGCCAGCTGAAGTACAGCAGCGGCGGGACTGATCTGTCGCGTCTGGCCAATGAGCTGGGCGCTTCGACTTCGAGCCAGCCGCCGAATGGCGAGCCGTTCGAGGATGACGAAGAGGACGACGACCCGTACTCCCAGTACGCGGATCTCTACAACGACGACGATGAGGACGAGGACGACGAGTCCGGTCCGGCGTCGCATCGCCGCGGGGCTTGACGCCGTAACGCCGCGCTTACCCGGTCCGGGTGGGTTTCCACCGCCGGACCGGGTTTTGTGCGGTCCCGCTCCGCTGCGGGCTGGGGCGCCTCATAGCTCGGGTCGCCCTGCGATCTGGCGACCGCGGGCGCGTTGTGCGTTTCTCCCGCGGTTCCCCGCGCCCCGGGGGCGGCCTTCGGCCTGCCCCGGGGGCTGGAGCTGTTCAGGCGCGCGCGTAGTCGCCCACCAGTTCCGCGCCCGTCGTGTGGTCGGCGCGGTCGGTGATCTCGCCCGCCACCCAGGCATCGACTCCACGGTCCGCCAGGGTCCTCAGGGCCACGTCCGCGGACTCCTGGGCGACGATGGCGATCATGCCCACGCCCATGTTCAGGGTCTTCTCCAGCTCCAGGCGCTCGACCTGGCCCGTCCTGCCGACCAGGTCGAAGATCGGGGCCGGGGTCCAGGTGGAGCGGTCCACGGTCGCGTGGAGGGTGTCGGGGATCACGCGGGCCAGGTTGGCCGCGAGACCGCCGCCGGTGACGTGGCTGAAGGCGTGGACCTCGGTGGTGCGGGTGAGGGCCAGACAGTCCAGCGAGTAGATCTTGGTGGGCTCAAGCAGCTCCGCGCCGAGGGTGCGGCCCAGCTCGGCGATCTCGGCGTCCAGGGAGAGACCGGCCTGGTTCAGCAGGACATGCCGGACGAGCGAGTACCCGTTCGAGTGAAGGCCGGAGGCCGCCATGGCGATCACCGCGTCACCCGTACGGATACGATCCGGGCCGAGCAGGTGCTCCGCCTCGACCACGCCCGTACCGGCGCCGGCCACGTCGAAGTCGTCCGGGCCGAGGAGGCCGGGGTGCTCGGCGGTCTCGCCGCCGACGAGGGCGCAGCCGGCGAGGACACAGCCCTCGGCGATGCCCTTGACGATGGCGGCGACCCGCTCCGGGTGGACCTTGCCGACGCAGATGTAGTCGGTCATGAACAGCGGTTCGGCGCCGCAGACCACGATGTCGTCCATCACCATCGCGACCAGGTCGTGGCCGATGGTGTCGTACACGCCGAGCTGCCGGGCGATGTCGACCTTCGTGCCGACGCCGTCCGTGGCGGAGGCGAGCAGCGGGCGCTCGTAGCCCTTGAGGGCGGAGGCGTCGAAGAGACCGGCGAAGCCGCCGAGGCCGCCGAGGACCTCGGGGCGCTGCGTCTTCTTCACCCACTCCTTCATCAGCTCGACGGCGCGGTCGCCCGCCTCGATGTCGACGCCCGCGGCTGCGTAGCTGGCACCAGTTGTCTCAGACATGACGGTGAGAACTTTCGTGTCGTACTGCAGGGAGGACGGGCTTACGGGCGACGGATCGCGTCGGCCGCGGCCGTGGCTGCCGGTCCGGCGGCCAGCTCGGTCTCCAGGAGCTGCTTGCCGAGCAGCTCGGGGTCCGGCAGCTCCATCGGGTACTCGCCGTCGAAGCAGGCGCGGCAGAGGTTGGGCTTGGCGATGGTGGTCGCCGCGATCATGCCGTCGAGGGAGATGTACGCCAGGGAGTCGGCGCCGAGCGAGGTGCCGATCTCGTCGATCGTCATGCCGTTGGCGATGAGTTCGGCGCGGGTCGCGAAGTCGATGCCGAAGAAGCAGGGCCACTTCACGGGCGGCGAGGAGATCCGGATGTGGACCTCGGCGGCGCCCGCCTCACGGAGCATCCGGACCAGCGCGCGCTGGGTGTTGCCGCGGACGATCGAGTCGTCGACGACCACCAGGCGCTTGCCCTTGATGACTTCCTTGAGCGGGTTCAGCTTCAGGCGGATGCCGAGCTGGCGGATCGTCTGGGAGGGCTGGATGAACGTACGTCCGACGTACGCGTTCTTCACCAGACCCGCACCGAACGGGATGCCCGAGGCCTCCGCGTAGCCGATGGCGGCCGGGGTGCCGGACTCCGGGGTCGCTATGACGAGGTCGGCCTCGACCGGGGCTTCCTTGGCCAGCTTGCGGCCCATCTCCACCCGGGAGAGGTACACGTTCCGGCCGGCGATGTCGGTGTCCGGGCGGGCCAGGTAGACGTACTCGAAGACACAGCCCTTCGGCTTCGCTTCCGCGAATCGGGAGCTGCGCAGACCGTTCTCGTCGATGGCGATGAACTCGCCCGGCTCGATCTCGCGGACGAAGCTCGCGCCGCAGATGTCGAGGGCGGCGCCCTCGGAGGCGACGACCCAGCCGCGCTCCAGCCGGCCGAGGACCAGCGGGCGGATCCCCTGCGGGTCACGGGCGGCGTACAGGGTGTGCTCGTTCATGAAGACCAGGGAGAAGGCACCGCGGACCTGCGGGAGGACCTTCGGGGCGGCCTCCTCGACGGTCAGCGACTTGCCGTCGTCGTCGACCTGGGCCGCGAGGAGCGCGGTGAGCAGGTCGGTGTCGTTGGTGGCCGCGACGCGGGGCGTACGGCCCTCCTGCTTGGGCAGGTCGGCGACCATCTCCGCGAGCTGGGCCGTGTTGACCAGGTTGCCGTTGTGACCGAGCGCGATGGAGCCGTGCGCGGTGGCACGGAACGTCGGCTGGGCGTTCTCCCACACGGAGGCACCCGTGGTCGAGTAGCGGGCGTGACCGACCGCGATGTGACCCTGGAGGGAACCGAGCGAGGTCTCGTCGAAGACCTGGGAAACGAGGCCCATGTCCTTGAAGACGAGGATCTGGGAGCCGTTGCTGACCGCGATACCCGCGGATTCCTGGCCCCGATGCTGGAGGGCGTAGAGCCCGAAGTAAGTGAGCTTCGCGACCTCTTCGCCCGGCGCCCAGACACCGAAGACGCCACACGCGTCCTGGGGGCCTTTCTCGCCGGGGAGAAGGTCGTGGTTGAGTCGTCCGTCACCACGTGGCACGACACCGAGTGTAGGCGAGATCGTGCACCGGTCCGAATCCGGTGATCTCGCCCGCCCCGGTTCCCGACTGCGGCCCTCGGCACGTCACTTGTCGGCGACGGCACCGATGCCCGCGTCGTTTTCGCTGGTCAGCGTGATACTGCGGTGATCGATCCGATACTCCACCGTGCCCTTGAAGATCTTCAGGAGGCTTCGCTCGGCGGCCATGAGTGAGTCGGAGCACATCTTACGGGTGGTCCGCGGACTGCCGAGGGTGATGCGGTCCTCGCTCACCGTGGCCTTCGCCGACACCTCGTTGCAGCCGACGCTTCCGCTGAGGGTCCCGGCCTTCTCGTCGAGGGTGAACCAGGCCTTGCCCCTGGCCGCCTCGGGGAGGGAGGTGGCGACGTCACGGTCCGTCAGGGAGTCGATCCGCCACTTCGTGCCGTACAGCTCGGCGGGCTTCTCCTTCGTCAGCTTCACGGTGTCGCCGTCACCCGTGGTGAGGGTGAGTCCGCCGTCGGCGGTCTCGGCCGTGAACGTCCCCGCGTCCAGGGTGCGGGCGAAGCTCCTCTCGAACTTCATCGGGGCGTCGGCGCAGGCCATCTCGGTGGACCGCGCGGCCTCGAAGTCGATGCCGTTCTTCTTGAACGCGGCGGTCGAGCCGAAGGTGTTGCAGCCGTAGTTGCCGTCGACCTCGCCGTTGTCGGCGATCTTCAGATAGGCGCCGTCGGGAGCCTGTTCGGTCTTCCCGCCCACGGTGAGGCTGTCGACCTTCCAGCGGACGCCGGTGACCGAGGACTTCTTGGTGCTCGCGTCGACGGCGCCGCTGCCGGGATCGCCGGCCGACTCGGAGCCACAGGCCGCGAGCAGCGGCAGCGGAAGCACGGCCAGGGCGGTGAGGGTGAGTCGCAGTCGCTTGTCCATGGCGGTGGGACGAGTGGGGTCGGTGGGTGGTTCCACCGGGTTTCGTGGCCCGGTCAGCGCATCAGGGGCAGCAAGGCGCCCAGGTCGGCCCGTTCGCCGCTCGCGCTGACCTGCGCCTCGTCCAGGGCGACGGCCCACTCCACACGGCCGGTCGCGAGCCGGATCCAGGTCAACGGGTCGGTCTCGACGACGTTCGGCGGCGTACCCCGGGTGTGCCTCGGCCCCTCCACGCACTGCACGACGGCGTACGGCGGAATCCGCACTTCCGTCGAGCCGCCCGGCACCCGCGCGGCGAGGGTGTCGGCGAGCACCCGGACACAGGTGGCGAGGGCGTGCCGGTCGTACGGGACGTTGAGGCCGGGGACGGCTGCGTTCAGGTCGTCGGTGTGGACGACCAGCTCGACCGTGCGGGTGACCAGGTAGTCGTCGAGGAGCATGCCGCCGGCGCGGGTGTCGATGACCCGGCCCCGCGGGGCGGCGGCGAGCGCGTCGGTGATCCGCCGCTCCACCTCCGCGTAGAGGGCGACGAGGTCGGGGTGGGCCTCGGCCAGGCCGTGGCTGCCCTCGGCGATGGCGGACGCGTGGGCGGCGGTCGCGGAGGCGTAGTCGAGGGGGCTCAGCTCGGCTTTCGGCGGCTCGGGCCGCTCCAGGGCCCGGCTGACGCTCTCCACGGCCATGGTGAGGTGTGCGGCCAGGTCTCGTACGGTCCACGCCCCGAGCCGGGTGGGCAGGGCGAGCCCCTCCTCGCTGAGGACGCCCACCGCCTCCCGTACGTGCCCGAACTGGGCCAGGACGGCCTTGCGGGTCTTGGCGGGGTCGTAGGCGCGGGGGCGTTTCCTGGCGGGCGGCATGGGCTGAGCGTATGCGGCCGTGCCCGCGTGGACGCCCGGTCACTCGAAAGTGTGGTCGACGGCGAAGTGCGTCCCGCTCCGACGCCCACTGGCGACACTGGCCTTCGCCCAGAAAGGGGGGCAACATCACGGTCCTGGCCGAGCGCACGTCTCAGATGTCGGTGGTGGAGTTCGAAACGATCGCCTCGGCCGCTCCCGAGACCGTCACGTTGGAGTTCATCAACGGACGGATCGGAGTCAAGAAGGCGGCAGACGGAGACCACGACACGATCGTGACGTGGCTTGCACGACGCTGTATGCAGGCCAGGCCCGACCTGGACCTCTACCAGGGACGAGGGCTCAGGGTCGAGTCCTACCGAGCGGGCAGAGCCAAACCGGATGCGGTGGTGACCCCCGAGGCCCACTTCGCGGGGCACGGCGAGTGGGCCGACCCTGACGGTGCCCTCATGGTCGTCGAGGTCACCTCGTACGACTCCGACACCGACCGGCGGACCGGCACGAGGAACCGGCCGCGTACGGGCAGGCCGGGATCCCTCTGTACCTTCTGATCGACCGGGACTCGTGCACCGTCACCGTGCACAGCGCCCCGGACCGGCTGGTCGGCGGCTACCACGACGTGCACACCGCGAAGTTCGGCGAGAAGGTGTCCCTCCCCGGTCCGATCGGTATGGAGCTGGACACCGAGATCCTCAAGAACTACGTCCGCTGACTCCGAGGACGCGAGGAAGCCCCGCCCGGACGTGCGATGCGGGCGGGGCTCCGTCGTACCGGGGACTACGCCAGCAGCGCCGGGATCGTGCCCTCGTGGGCCGTGCGCAGCTCCTCCAGGGTGAGGGTGAACTCGCCCTGGACCTCGACCACGTCGCCGTCCACGACACCGATGCGCGTGACCGGGAGCCCCCGGGCGCCGCACATGTCGTTGAAGCGGAGTTCCTCGGAGCGGGGGACGGCCACGACGGCGCGGCCGGCCGACTCCGAGAGGAGGAAGGTGAAGGCGTCCAGACCGTCCGGGACGACCAGGCGGGCGCCCTTGCCGCCGAGCAGGGCCGACTCCACGACCGCCTGGACCAGGCCGCCGTCGGAGAGGTCGTGCGCGGAGTCGATCATGCCGTCGCGGGAGGCGGAGATCAGGATCTCGGCCAGCAGGCGCTCGCGCTCCAGGTCGACCTGCGGGGGCAGACCGCCGAGGTGGTCGTGGACGACCTGGGACCAGGCCGAGCCGCCGAACTCCTCGCGGGTGTCGCCGAGCAGGTAGAGCAGCTGGCCCTCCTCCTGGAAGGCGACCGGCGTGCGCCGGGCCACGTCGTCGATGACGCCCAGGACCGCGACGACCGGGGTGGGGTGGATGGCCACCTCGCCCGTCTGGTTGTAGAGGGAGACGTTGCCGCCGGTCACCGGGGTGCCCAGCTGCAGGCAGCCGTCCGCGAGACCGCGCACGGCCTCCGCGAACTGCCACATGACCGCCGGGTCCTCGGGAGAGCCGAAGTTCAGGCAGTCGGAGACGGCGAGGGGCTTGGCGCCGGTGGTGGCGACGTTGCGGTACGCCTCCGCCAGGGCCAGCTGGGCGCCGTGGTACGGGTCCAGCTTGGCGTAGCGGCCGTTGCCGTCGGTCGCGATGGCGACGCCCAGGCCGCTCTCCTCGTCGACGCGGATCATGCCGGAGTCCTCGGGCTGGGCGAGCACCGTGTTGCCCTGCACGAAGTGGTCGTACTGGCTGGTGATCCAGGACTTGGAGGCCTGGTTCGGGGAGGCGACCAGCCGCAGGACCTGCTCCCGCAGTTCCTCGCTCGTCGCCGGCCGGGGCAGCTTGTTCGCGTCGTCCGCCTGGAGCGCGTCCTGCCACTCGGGGCGGGCGTAGGGGCGCTCGTAGACCGGGCCGTCGTGCGCGACCGTGCGCGGGTCGACGTCGACGATCTTGCCGCCGTGCCAGAAGATCTCCAGCCGGTCGCCGTCGGTGACCTCACCGATCACCGTGGCGATGACGTCCCACTTGTCGCAGATCTCCAGGAACCGGTCGACCTTCTCCGGCTCCACGACCGCGCACATGCGTTCCTGCGACTCGCTCATGAGGATTTCCTCGGGCGAGAGGGTCGAGTCGCGCAGGGGGACGTCGTCCAGCGTCACGCGCATGCCGCCGGAGCCGTTCGAGGCCAGCTCGGACGTGGCACAGGACAGGCCGGCCGCGCCGAGGTCCTGGATGCCGACGACCAGCTTCTCCTTGAAGGCCTCCAGGGTGCACTCGATGAGGAGCTTCTCCTGGAAGGGGTCGCCGACCTGCACGGCCGGACGCTTGGAGGGCTTGGCGTCGTCGAAGGTCTCGGAGGCCAGGATGGAGGCGCCGCCGATGCCGTCGCCACCGGTGCGGGCCCCGTAGAGGATGACCTTGTTGCCCGAGCCGGAGGCCTTGGCGAGGTGGATGTCCTCGTGCCGCATGACACCGATGGCACCGGCGTTGACCAGCGGGTTGCCCTGGTAGCAGGCGTCGAAGACGACCTCGCCGCCGATGTTCGGCAGGCCCAGGCAGTTGCCGTAGCCGCCGATGCCGGCGACGACGCCCGGCAGGACGCGCTTGGTGTCGGGGTGGTCGGCCGCGCCGAAGCGCAGCGGGTCGACGACGGCGACCGGGCGGGCGCCCATCGCGATGATGTCGCGGACGATGCCGCCGACACCCGTGGCCGCGCCCTGGTAGGGCTCGACGTAGGAGGGGTGGTTGTGCGACTCGACCTTGAAGGTGACCGCGTAGCCCTGACCGACGTCCACGACGCCGGCGTTCTCGCCGATGCCGACGAGGAGGGCGTCGGACTGCGGGGCCTTCTCGCCGAACTGGCGGAGGTGGACCTTCGAGGACTTGTACGAGCAGTGCTCGGACCACATGACGGAGTACATGGCCAGCTCGGCGCCGGTCGGGCGGCGGCCGAGGATCTCCACGACCCGCTCGTACTCGTCCTTCTTCAGGCCCAGTTCGGCCCAGGGCAGCTCGACGTCGGGGGTCGCGGCCGCGTGCTCGACCGTGTCCAGAGGCGTCCGGCTCATGCGTTGACCAGCTTCTTGAGGATCGAGGTGAAGAAGGGGAGACCGTCGGTACGGCCGGTGCCGATCAGCGGCTCCACGGCGTGCTCCGGGTGCGGCATGAGGCCCACGACGTTGCCGGCCTCGTTGGTGACGCCGGCGATGTCCCGCTGGGAGCCGTTGGGGTTGAAGTCGAGGTACCGGAAGGCGACACGGCCCTCGGCCTCCAGCTTGTCGAGCGTGTACGCGTCGGCGACGTACTGCCCGTCGTTGTTCTTCAGCGGGATGTGGATCTCCTGGCCGGCCGTGTAGTCGGTGGTCCAGGAGGTCTCGGCGTTCTCCACCCGCAGCTTCTGGTCACGGCAGATGAAGTGCAGGTGGTCGTTGCGCAGCATCGTGCCCGGCAGGAGGTGGGCCTCGGTGAGGATCTGGAAGCCGTTGCAGATGCCGAGGACCGGCAGTCCGGCCTTCGCCTGCTCGATGAGCGTGCCCATCACCGGCGAGAAGCGCGCGATGGCTCCGGCGCGCAGATAGTCGCCGTAGGAAAAACCGCCGCACAGCACCACGGCGTCGACCTGGTGGAGGTCCTTGTCCTTGTGCCAGAGAGCGACGGGTTCGGCACCGGCGAGCCTGATCGCACGCTGGGTGTCCCGGTCGTCGAGACTGCCGGGAAAGGTGACGACGCCAATACGAGCGGTCACTTTCCGGCCTCCGCGACTTCCTCGACCTTGACGGTGAAGTCCTCGATCACGGTGTTGGCGAGGAAGGATTCCGCCAGTTCGTGGATGCGGGCGAGCGCGGCGTCGTCCACCGGTCCGTCAACTTCCAGTTCGAATCGCTTTCCCTGACGTACGTCGGAGACGCCCTCGAAACCGAGACGCGGCAGCGCGCGCTGCACCGCCTGGCCCTGGGGGTCGAGGATCTCCGGCTTGAGCATGACGTCGACTACGACGCGTGCCACTGGCACTCCCGGTGTGTGGTGCTGAGCAGGTTCCTTCAGACTACCCGTACAAAATTTCTACGCGGGTAGATTCGTAGGAAACTACAGGGATTCCGGGTGACGGCGGTCACGATCCGGTATCAGGTGATCACCCTCACGAAAACTTCTGGGAAAGATCCCGGATCCCTATTGCGCGAGGGACACGCGGGCGGATTAAGTCTGTCTGCACATTGCAATGCCGGGCACTGTACAAATGAATTGGCAATAGCCGATACTTTGCCCAAATAACAGCCGGACAGCCGACATCTTCCTGACGTCAGGGCACGTCAACGGAGAGATGTCGCACGAAGGGACCGATATTCGTGGCGCAGCGTGTCGTGGTCACTCTCTCCGACGACATCGACGGCTCGGAAGCGGCGGAGACGATCGCCTTCGGACTCGACGGCAAGTCGTACGAGATCGACCTGAACGAAGCCAATGCCAAGGAGCTGCGCAGGGCGCTCGCGCCCTACGTGGACGCCGGCCGCAAGCGGTCGAGGTCGGGCAAGGCCTATCAGCAGACCCAGGTCGCTCCGGACCCCGCGGCCGTCCGCGCCTGGGCCCAGGCCAACAAGCTGGAGGTCCCCGCGCGCGGCCGGATCCCCAAGCGGGTCTACGAGGCGTTCGCCGAGGCGCAGTAGCCGCCGCCCGGGTCGGCCGGCCCTCAGGGTTCGTCAGCGGACCCCGGGGGCGGCCGACTTGGCCCCCGACGGCAACCGACTTGCGTTGCCCCCGGGCGGATCAGCTAGAGTCTGGAGCACGCCGAGGGGCAAGGCCGAAAGGCCCGGCTCACCGGAGTCACGCGGGTGTAGTTCAGTAGTAGAACATCCCCCTTCCAGGGGGAAGGCGCAGTGTGCAATTCCTGTCACCCGCTCTGGATCACTTACCGGACCACTGTTGTGGATCAGGTAAAGTAGTCCTCGCGCCGATCGGTGGGAGCCGGTCGGAGGCAATGCGGACGTAGCTCAGTTGGTAGAGCGCAACCTTGCCAAGGTTGAGGTCGCCAGTTCGAACCTGGTCGTCCGCTCGTGAAAGAAGGCCCCGGTCCACTGGACCGGGGCCTTCTTCATGTGCGCGACCGCCCCAACTCGTGCGCGTCTCCCCCCGACTCCGCCTTTGACGTCCTGGACCTCTTTGGTGGCTTTGGCATCTTTGGCATCTTTGGCGTCTTTGGCGTCCCTCGCGTCTGACATTTGTCATGCCGAGCGATGACACCGCGCACTGCTCCGCGGCTCTCCCCCACGGGACGCTGAGGACATGAAGACGAACGGGCACGACGACGTGAGCACTCACGATCACGAGAACGTGGTCGAGGTCACCGACCTGCGCCGCGTGTACGGGGGCGGTTTCGAGGCCGTACGGGGAATCACCTTCTCCGTCGGCCGGGGAGAACTCTTCGCGCTCCTGGGCACCAACGGCGCGGGCAAGACATCGACGGTCGAGGTACTGGAGGGTCTCGCGCAGCCGTCCGGCGGCCGGGTACGGGTCCTCGGGCACGACCCCTACGGGGAGCGCGCGGCCGTACGCCCTCGCATCGGCGTGATGCTCCAGGAAGGCGGCTTCCCCTCCGAGCTGACCGTCACCGAGACGGTACGGATGTGGGCCGGCTGCACCAGCGGGGCGCGGCCCGTGGGGGAGGCGCTGGAGATCGTCGGACTCGGGCGGCGGGCCGGCGTTCGGGTCAAGCAGCTGTCCGGGGGTGAGAAGCGGCGCCTCGACCTGGCGCTCGCGCTCCTCGGGCGCCCCGAGGTCCTCTTCCTGGACGAGCCGACGACCGGGCTCGACGCGGAGGGCCGTCAGGACACCTGGGAACTGGTGCGGGAGCTGCGGGACGGAGGGACGACCGTGCTGCTCACCACGCACTACCTGGAGGAGGCCGAGGACCTGGCCGACCGGCTCGCCATCCTCCACGAGGGCACCGTCGCCGTGACCGGCACCCCGGCCGAGGTGACCGCCTCCCAGCCCTCCCGCATCTCCTTCGAACTGCCCGCCGGGTACTTCCTGGGCGACCTGCCGCCGCTCGGCGAACTGGGCGTCACAGGGCACGAGGAGCACGACCGCGTGGTGGTTCTGCGCACGAACGAACTCCAGCGGGCGGCCACCGGGCTGCTGCTGTGGGCCGAGCGGGCACGGATCGAACTGCGCCGGCTGGAGGTGCGGTCGGCCTCGCTGGAGGAGGCGTTCCTGCGGATCGCGCGGGAGTCGGCGGAGGCGGCGCGTGCGGGCACGGAGTCCCGCACGGACACGGGAGCGCGTACGGGCGAGGGCTCGCGCAAGGGCGGGGTGGCGGTATGAGGACGACCACGGGGACGGATATGGGAACGGGAACGACGGGTGCGGGCACGGGAGCGGGGGCGGCGCCGGTCGTCGCGGCCGACGGGACGACGACCCTCCGGGGGCGGATGACCGCGCTCGCCCGCGCCGAGCTGACGCTGCTGGGGCGGAGCCGGGCCACGCTGTTCACGGCGTTGTTCGTGCCGCTGCTGCTGCCGCTCAGCGTGCGGTCGGCGACGGACCAGATGGACCTGGGCGAGGCGGGGCTGAACGTCGGGACGGTCATGCTCCCCGCCGCCGTCGGCTTCTCGCTGCTGTTCGCCGTCTACACGGCGCTGACCAACATCTTCGTCGTGCGCCGCGAGGAACTGGTGCTGAAGCGGCTGCGGACCGGTGAGCTGCGCGACCCGGAGATCCTGGTCGGGGCCGCGCTGCCGGCGGCCGGCATCGCGCTCGCGCAGTGCGTGCTCCTCGCGATCGGCTGCACGGTCCTGCTGGACCTGGGGGCGCCGCCCGCGCCGCACCTGGCCGTACTGGGGGTGCTGCTGGGTGTCGTGCTGTGCGCGGCGCTGGCGGCGGTCACCGCGAGCTACAGCCGTACCGCCGAGAGCGCGCAGGTCACCAGCCTGCCGCTGATGTTCGTGTCGCTGCTCGGGTCGGGCATCACCGTGCCGCTGGAAGTGCTGCCGGACCGGCTGGCGTCCTTCCTCGAACTGCTGCCGCTCACCCCCGTGATCACACTGGTGCGCGGCGGCTGGACCGGCGACCTGTCCGCGTACGACGCCCTGGGCGCCGTCGCCACCGCCCTGGCCTGGACCGTGATCGCGGTGTTTGCTGTACGGCGGTGGTTCCGCTGGGAACCGCGCCGATGAGGGGAGTTGGGGCATGCGGGGGCCGGGGACCTGGTGGCGGGTGAAGAGCACGCCGGCGAAGGTGGAGACGTACACGCGGTGGTCGTTCCACATGTTCGCGGTGATCGAGCTCCTCGCGGCCGGACTGCCCGCCTTCGCCGAGGTGGGGCCGGGGCGGCCGGGCAGCTGGCTGCTGCTGTTCCTGGTGGGCGCGCACGCCGCGACCTGTGCGGTGACGGCGTCCCGGGCGCTCGACTGGACGCGCGGCCGGCGGGCCCAGCCCGTACGGCTGATGTGGGTGCTCACCGCCGTCACCGCCGTGGTCGCCGTCCTCACCTTCGTGATCGCCGATCACGCGGTGACGGGGGACGTCGCCGACAACGCCGGCATCTTCGGCATCGTGGCGATCTTCGGCGTCGGTAACGTGACGCTCGGTGTCCGCGGCCGGAAGCAGGTCCTGGCGATCGTCGGCGGCTTCGCGGTGGGCTCCGCGCTCCTGGCCCTCCTGCTGGGCTCACCGGGGCCCGCCGCGCTGATCACGTCGGCGGTCGTGCTGATCAGCGGCGGAGCGCTCGCCTTCACGGCCGTCTTCTCCGTCTGGCTCCTCGACGCCGTCTACGAACTCGCCGACGCCCGCGAGACCCGCGCCCGCCTCGCCGTCGCCGAGGAACGGCTCCGCTTCGGGCGGGACCTGCACGACGTGATCGGCCGGAACCTCGCCGTCATCGCCCTGAAGAGCGAGCTGGCGGTCCAGCTGGCGCGCCGGGAGCGGCCCGAGGCCGTCGAGCAGATGATCGAGGTCCAGCGGATCGCGCAGGAGTCGCAGCGCGAGGTGCGGGAGGTCGTGCGGGGGTACCGGGAGGCCGACCTCGGCGTCGAACTGGCCGGTGCGCAGGGCGTGTTGGCGGCGGCCGGCATCGACTGCTCGGTCGACGGGGCCGAGGTCGCCGGGTTGCCCGGCGAGGTGCAGTCCGCGCTCGCCTGGGTGGTGCGGGAAGGAACGACGAACGTGCTGCGGCACGGGAACGCCGCGCACTGTGCGGTGGTGCTGAAGGTGACGGAGGGGCAGGCGGTGCTGACCGTGGAGAACGACGGGATACGGGCGGCGGGTGCTCCCGACGACACCGGCCGTTCGGCCGGCGGCGGGTCGGGGCTCGCCGGGCTGCGGGAGCGGCTGGCGGTGGTGAACGGGACGCTGGAGGCGGGGCCGGTGGGCGGGGAGGCGTTCCGGGTGGTGGCGCGGGTGCCGCTGGGCTCAGGGGGGCCGGGGATCGCCACGGGAGCGGGAGCGGGAGCGGGGGCGGAGGCGGAGGCGCGGGCGGCTTCCGCGTCCGGCTCGGCCGCTCGGGGTTCGGCCGCCTCGGTCGTACCGGGGGGCGCGACGTGAGCGACGTGACCGGTGCGCCCGGTGAGCCTGCTGCGCCGGAGGGGGCGGGGCGGCCCGTGCGGCTGTTGCTGGCCGACGACGAGCATCTGATCCGGGGCGCACTGGCGGCGTTGCTGTCGCTGGAGGAGGACCTGGTGGTGGTCGCGGAGGCGGCGAGCGGGCCGGAGGCGCTGGCGATGGCGCGGGCGCACGAGCCGGACGTGGCCGTGCTGGACCTGCAGATGCCGGGGGCGGACGGTGTGAGGGTCGCCACATCGCTGCGGGCCGAACTGCCGGGCTGCCGCGTGCTGATCGTCACCGGGCACGGTCGGCCGGGCCATCTGAAGCGGGCGCTTGCGGCGGGTGTGCGCGGGTTCGTCCCCAAGACCGTCAGCGCGCAGAAGCTCGCGGAGATCATCAGGACCGTGCACGCGGGCAACCGTTATGTGGACCCGGAGTTGGCGGCCGACGCGATCTCCTCCGGCGACTCCCCGCTGACCGCGCGGGAGGCCGAGGTGCTCGAACTGGCGGCCGACGGGGCGCCCGTCGTGGAGATCGCCGAGCGGGCCGCGCTGTCCCAGGGGACGGTCCGGAACTATCTGTCGTCGGCCGTGTCCAAGCTCGGGGTCGAGAACCGGCACGCGGCAGTGCGTCTCGCACGGGAGCGAGGTTGGGTATAGTAGGCCTCGCGCCACGGCGCAACGCGGACGTAGCTCAGTTGGTAGAGCGCAACCTTGCCAAGGTTGAGGTCGCCAGTTCGAACCTGGTCGTCCGCTCGTGAGATAGATCGAAGAAGGCCCCGGTCCACTGGACCGGGGCCTTCTTCGTCCCGCTAGCTCCAGCCGATCCCCGTCAGGCGCTCGTACGCCTCCACGTACTTGGCGCGGGTCGCGGCGACGATCTCCTCGGGCAGCGGCGGCGGAGGCTGCTCGCTCCCGCGGTCCCAGCCGGAGGCGTCCGAGGTCAGCCAGTCGCGGACGAACTGCTTGTCGAAGGACGGCTGGGCGTGACCCGGCTCCCACAGATCGGCCGGCCAGAAGCGGGACGAGTCAGGGGTGAGGACCTCGTCGGCGAGGACGAGGGTGTCGCCCTCGAAGCCGAACTCGAACTTGGTGTCGGCCAGGATGATGCCCCGGTCCCGGGCGATGTCCCGGGCGCGGCTGTACACGGCCAGGGTCGTCTGGCGCAGCTGGGCGGCGGTCTCCGCGCCGACCTGGCGGGCGACCTCCTCGTACGACACGTTCTCGTCGTGCTCGCCGACGGCGGCCTTGGTGGCCGGGGTGAAGATCGGCGCCGGCAGCTCCGAGCCGTCGACCAGGCCCTCGGGCAGGGCGAGACCGCAGACCGTGCGGGAGTCGTTGTACTCCAGCAGGCCCGAGCCGGTGAGGTAGCCACGGGCCACCGCCTCCACCGGGACCATCTTCAGCGACTTGCAGACGAGCGTGCGGCCCGCCCAGTCGGCGGGGGCGCCCGGCGGGAGTTCGGTGCTCAGGACGTGGTTCGGGACCAGGTCGGCGAGCTGGTCGAACCACCAGAGGGACAGCTGCGTGAGGACGCGCCCCTTGTCGGGGATCTCCGTGGGCAGCACCCAGTCGAACGCGGACGTTCGGTCGCTGGCGACCATCACGAGGTCGCCCGCCTCGTTCTGGTACAGCTCGCGCACCTTGCCGGTGTGCAGGTGCACCAGGCCCGGAACCTGGATCGGCTCGGGCTTTTCTACGAATCCGGACACGGTTCCTCCCCGTGGTGATGTCCAAGTGGCTCGATTCTCCCGTACGCGGGCGACCGTTCTTGGCCAGGGGTTGTGTTCGGTGCGCTCAGTCGCGTTTGCAGATGCGGTCCAGGAGGTTTGCCGTGGCTCGCTGGACCCGGGTGTCGACGTGGCCCGGACGGTCCAGGGCCGGGGACCACGCGAACGTTCCGGATGCGAAGACCCAGGCGCCGGAGGGGGCTCGGTACAGCGAGGTCTCCTGGTGGCGGACGACCTCGTCCTTGTCCCGGTACGGGGAGTGGGCGAGGAGCATACGGCCCTGGTGCTCGGGGAGCGGGGTGCGCGGGAAGTAGCGGTCGGCCTCGCCGGCGACCATGCCCTCCAGCTCGTCGTTCTCATGGGCGCCGGTCGCGTCCCAGAGCCAGTGGTCGGCGTTGCGCACGACCAGGGGGTGCGGTTCGGGGACCCGGCCCTCGTACTGGATGCCCATCAACTGCTGCTCGGGCCGGTCGACTTCGCGCCACAGGGCGGGTTTGCCGGGGCCCCGGCGTTTTCGGCAGGTGAGGAGGCGGTCGGGGGCTCCGGACGGCGAGGGGCTCAGCTCCACCTGCCAGTACATGGTGTTGGAGGAGAGGAAGACCAGCGAGGTGCCGCTGTCCCGGGCGAGTTCGGTGGTGCGGCGCATCTGCGGCGACCAGTACTCGTCGTGGCCGGGGAAGACCAGCCCCCGGTAGCGGCTGGGGTCGACGCGGCCGGCGTGCAGGTCGCGGGCGTCGGCGTAGGCGAGGTCGTAGCCGTAGCGCTCGGCCCAGCGGATGAAGTCGTAGGCGTGGCCCACATGGAGGGGGAGGCCGGCGCCGGCGTACGGGCGGTCGAAGGAGACGGTCGTCGCGGCCTCGGACTCGCCGAGCAGCCGCCCGTCCTCGTCCCAGGCGTGGTAGAGACTGGCGCCGGTGCGGCCGTCCTCCGGATACAGGTTGTACGCCTGCCAGGTGATGTCCGGGAGCAGGAGCAGCAGGTCGGCCTGACGGTCGTCGCGGACGGTGAACGGGACGTGGGAGCGGTAGCCGTCGGCGGTGGTCAGGACCGCCACGTACGCGCCGACGTTCCAGTAGCTGGGGATCTGCAGCCGCCAGGAGAGCCACCAGTGGTGGCAGGAGACCGTGCGGTCGGCGGTCAGGGGCGGGGGCTGGACGATGCCGGACAGCCGGGGGCTGGTGGTGATCTTGGCCGCGCCGTCGCCGCTGTAGTGGCCGATGCGGTAGATGTCGACGCCGAATTCCTGGGGCGGGTCCACGGTGACGTGGAAGTCGATGGACTGGCCGGGGGCGGCGGCGCCGGTCGCCGTGAACCCCTTGATCTGCCGGCGTACGTCGTCGGCGGAGCGGGGGCCCGGCGGGACGCGGGGGGCCGGGACACGGGCGCGGGTGCCCCGGGCGGACGCGGGGGGCTCGGGCGGGCCCGGGTCCACGTACCAGGGGACCACCTGGCCGGTGTCGTCGAAGTACGTCACATTGCCACGCAGCCAGGGGACCGGTCCCTGACCGAAGGGGTCCGTCACCGCGTGGGCGAGGGCGCCCGATTCCCAGCGGCGGATGTGGTGCTGCTCCGAGCCCATGAGTTCTCCCCTCCCTCGCCCCCGTGAGCTGTCGTGAGCATGTGCTCCGTACGCGAGCTGTCCCAGCACATCACATTAAGCACGCACCCCGTCACCGTTCGTCGTGAATCGGTGGGAGTGGAACGGCGAGGTCCGGATAGGGAGTCGGACACCCCCTTCCGACCAGCCACAACACCCTCAGGCCCCTCTGCGGGATCGGCCTCGGGACCACCGTCGGGCGGGCTGCGGACCAGGCGTTCGGACCAGCCGTTCAGACCAGGCGGACCGGTTTCTCCGGGCGGACGCCGAGGCGGCTGAGCCAGTCGCGGAGGGGGACCGGGTCCCCGTCCTCCACGAGGGTGAGGACACGGGGGGCGAGGTCGGCCGCCCGTACGCCGTCGACGAGGAGGGAGGGGCCGTCCAGCCAGTCCAGGCCCGGGGTGGCGCCCGCCGTGTCCATCGCCGCGCAGCACACCATCGCGGCGACGTGCTCCGTCAGCAGATCGCGGCCCGTGCGGGGTGGCTGCATCGGGAACAGCGGCAGCAGTCCGTCGTCCCACAGCGCCCGGTCGGGGCCCTGCGCCTCGGCCCCGCCGGCCGCGGGGTGGCCGTCGGCCGGGACCGCGCTCTCCTCGCGCGCCAGTTCCGCGGTCAGGGCGGCGGCGAGGGCGGCGGACTGCGGGGTGGCCGGGCCGGATTCGTCGTCGGGGTCGGAATCGAGGTCCGGGCCGGGGCCGGTGGTGTCGTCGGCGTCGTGCGGGGATATGTGGTGGGGGTCCGGTTCAAGGTCGGGGTTGTGGTCGGGGTTGTGGTCGGGGTTGTGCTCGTGTTCGCGGTCCGCCTCTGCGGCCGTCGCGCGTCCGGCGGCGGGGTGGGGGGACGGGTGGCCGTGCGGCGCGGTCGTCGTCGTACCGGGACCGGCCCCGGGGGCCACGGCGGCCTCGGTGGCCGACGGATGCGCAGCGGCGGCGGCCGCGGTGGTCAGGTGGGTCAGGACCCGGGAGAGGGTGGGGCCGCCGTGGGCCGGGCCGGTGGGGTCGGTGGCCGGGTCGCTCGCCGGGTGGCGCACGCCCAGCCCGTCGAGGACACGGTGGAGGCGGGCCGCGTCGGCGCGCCATTTGCGGTCGACGACCTCGTCCGGGTACTCGTGCCAGTCGACCGGCGACCAGTCGGGGCCGGATTCGGCGGGGCCGCCGTGGAAGAGGCGGGCGGCGAGCAGGGACGCGGCCTCGTCGACCGTGCCGGGCTCTTCGAGCAGGTCGCAGGCGGGGCGCTCGCCCAGCCGGGAGGCGAAGCCCTCGGCGAGGCGGTCTCGGCGCGACAGCTCCGTGAGCGCGGCCACGACACCCGCGTCCAGACGGGACGGCCACCGGCCCATCCGCCACGCGGGCAGCGCGACCCGGGTGAGGAGGCGGTCCCAGCCCGCGTAGGCGAGGCCGACCTGCTCCTGGGCGACGATCCGCAGACCGTAGTCCACAGCCTGTGCACGCTCGGCCGCCGCGGCGGCGACCCCGCGCTCCATCTCGGCCGCGTGCCCCCGACAGCCGCGCAGGAGCATCCGGGTCACCCAGCCGACTCCGCCCAACGCCGTACGGACGGCCACGCCGTGCGACGGGGCCGAGCTGACGGCCACTGCCGCGTCCAGCCCCCGGACGAAACGGCGGGCCGCGGCTATGTCCGGGTGCGCCGACGGTCCCGTACCCGCGACGACCGGGGCCAGCACCGCTCGTAGCTCACCGACCCGCATCCACCACAGGAACGGCGAGCCGATGACGAGCACCGGCGCGGTGGGCGCGCGGTGCCGACGGTGGGCGGCAAGCCCTGACTCCGGTCCGGATGCCAGACGGGACTGCAGACGGGAGGGCAGGCCGGATGACGAGCCGCGCGTGTCCGTCATCTCGTCGCCCCGCCCCGTGCCGCGGTCACCGGCCGTGGCGGCCCCGCCGTCGACCACCTCGCTCCCGTCGGTCCCGTCGGTCCCGTCGGCCCCGTCGGTCCCGTCGGTCGAGGAGTGGTGGGGCGCGTCGGGCCGGTGGTGGGAGCGGTGGGTGCGGTCCTCCAGCCAGCTGTCGCAGTCCGGGGTGAGCGCTATCGCGGACGGGGGCGGGACGTCGAGGCGGTCGGCCAGGTCCCGGACCAGCCGGTAGAGATCGGGCGCGGCCTTCTCGGTGACCGTCACCGTGGGGCTCACGGCGGGCCGGGCACGGGCGACGACGAGCGCGATGCCCGTGGCGGCGAGGAGCACGACGAGGGCGAGACCGGACACGATCCGGCTCGCCATGGACCAGCCGGGGCCGGTCAGACGGCCGGTCGACCCGCCGACCAACAGGACGACGGCGACGGCCGCGGGCAGCACCGCCACGGCCAGCGCCCTGCTGCGGACCCGCAACACGGCGAGGGCCCGGGCGCGCGCGGCCTGCGCGCCCGCCTCCTCACCACCTGCCATACCGGTCACGACCCGACGTCACCCCCTGCTGTCCCGTGCGGCGCACACCGCGACGCCCGCGACGACTGCTCGTCGCAGTGGTCGCCGCCGCATGCCCTGACGTTGCTCACTCCCCCACTGTGGCACCGACCACCGACATCGCAATGCCGGTGGGCCAAGTGCCGGAACGCTTGCGCCGCACCCTAGTTGGGGCCCCGGCCCTCGTCAGCCGGATGGGCCACCGCTCACTCGATGGAATGGCTCTGGGGAGAGGTGAAGGACGCCGGGCAAGGATCGGGCCCCGGATTCCGACGGCTTCCCAGGGGTTCCTGGGTGTCTCCGGGGGATTCCGGGGCCTGGGGTTGGTACCCGTTGCTGACGCTTCGCATGCGGATGTCGCGAAGGGGACGGATGTGCGGGGACGCGTCGAGGAAGGACGCGGGGCGTGGAGGGGCGGGGCCGGTCCACGCCCGTCAGTCGGTCACGCCTCCGCCGCCGCCTTCGCCGCGATGTCCGACCGGTGCTGGGAGCCGTCGAGGCCGATGCGGGCGACGGCGGTGTAGGCACGGTCGCGGGCCATGGTGAGGTCCTTGCCGGTGGCCGTGACGGACAGGACCCGGCCGCCGGCGCTGACGACCTCGTCGCCCACGCGCCGGGTGCCGGCGTGCAGGACGTACGCGTGCGGGGCGTCCACGGCGGCGATCTCGTCGAGGCCGGTGATGGGGTCGCCGGTGCGCGGCGAGCCGGGGTAGTTGTGCGAGGCCACGACCACGGTGACGGCCGCGTCGGCGCTCCAGCGCAGGGGTTCGAGGTCGCCGAGGGTGCCGTTGGCGGCGGCCAGCAGGACACCGGCCAGCGGGGTCTTGAGACGGGCGAGGACGACCTGGGTCTCCGGGTCACCGAACCGGGCGTTGAACTCGATCACCCGTACGCCTCGGCCGGTGATCGCCAGACCCGCGTAGAGCAGGCCGGAGAACGGGGTGCCGCGGCGCCGCATCTCGTCGACCGTCGGCTGCAGCACGGTCTGCAGGACCTCGTCGACCAGCTTCGGGTCGGCCCACGGGAGCGGCGAGTACGCGCCCATGCCGCCGGTGTTGGGGCCGTCGTCGCCGTCGAGCGCGCGCTTGAAGTCCTGCGCGGGCTGGAGCGGGACGACGCTCACGCCGTCGGTGATGGCGAAGAGGGAGACCTCGGGGCCGTCCAGGAACTCCTCGATGACGACCCGGCCGCACGCGAGCGCGTGCTCGCGGGCCTGGGCGAGGTCCGCCGTCACGACGACACCCTTGCCGGCCGCGAGCCCGTCGTCCTTGACGACGTACGGCGCGCCGAACGCGTCCAGCGCCTCGTCGATCTCCTCGGCGGTGGTGCAGACGTACGACCGCGCGGTCGGCACGCCGGCTCCGGCCATGACCTCCTTGGCGAAGGCCTTGGAGCCCTCCAGCTGAGCGGCCTCGCCGGACGGGCCGAACACCGGGATGCCCGCCGCGCGCACGGCGTCGGCGACGCCCGCGACCAGCGGGGCCTCCGGGCCGACGACCACCAGGTCGGCCTCC
Source organism: Streptomyces bottropensis ATCC 25435 (assembly GCF_000383595.1). Taxonomy (NCBI): domain Bacteria; kingdom Bacillati; phylum Actinomycetota; class Actinomycetes; order Kitasatosporales; family Streptomycetaceae; genus Streptomyces; species Streptomyces bottropensis. The sequence goes on from NZ_KB911581.1 coordinate 8,759,509, forward strand.
AGCCGCGTGGCCAGCGCGGTCACGGCGGCGCCGTCCAGCGCGTCGACCGGGTGCGACTCGGCGACCTCCGCCGTGCCCGCGTTGCCGGGTGCGCAGTGGAGTGCGGTGACATCGGGATCGAGGGACAGCGAACGGCAGAGCGCGTGCTCACGAGCACCGCTGCCAATGACGAGGACCTTCACGGGGTCAGCCTAGCCGCAGGGGGCGGGGGGCTTTGTGGGGGCGCCCGAAGAGTGGGACGGGGCGGGTTCGTCGGATCATACGAATCGGAGCGGCGAACAGGGCCGAGGCCCTACGGCGACGGTCCGCGCCCGCGGCTCGCCCGCTACTCGTTCGTGATCTCCTCCACCACGGTCGCCCCCAGTTCGCGCACGATCAGTTCGTGGCCGGAGAGGGCGGACTCGTCGAGGTCGGGGTCGTCGTCCTCGGGGGTGTCGTCCTCGGGGGAGACGGGCGGGGGCTCGGGGGGCGAGGGCGGGGCGGCTGCGACGGGAGGGGCGGCCGGTGCCGACCGATGGGGCGCGGCCGGACCGGGGGACGCCGGGCGGGCGGCCGTCGAGGACGGGGGAGAGGCGGGGCGGGGCGCGGGGGCCGGGGAGCCGCCGTACCCACCGCCGGCGCCGCCACCTCCGTAGCCGTCGCCCGTGCCGCCACCGCCGTAGCCACCGGCGGCCGGCGCCGGGGACCCGTAGCCGCCGGGGGCGACCGGTGCGGCGGAGCCGCCCGAGGTGTCGATGACCGCCTCGATCTTCCAGTGCACGTTGAACTGCTCGGCCAGTGCCGCCCGCAGGACGTCCTCGCTGCCGCTGCTCGCGAAGTTGTCGCGGGCGCCCGCGTTGACGAAGCCGATCTGCAGGGTCGTGCCGTCGAACCCGGTGACGTGCGCGTTCTGGCTGAGCAGGATCCAGGTGAAGCGGCGGCGGTTCTTCACCGTCTCCAGGATGTTCGGCCAGAGCGTGCGGGGGTCGGGTCCGCCGGGGACCGGGTTGTGGGCGGCGAGAGCCGGGGGGGCCGTAGGGGCGCTCGGCTGGGCGTACGCGGCGGGCGGGCCCGCGGCGGGAGGCACGGCCGGGGCTCCGGGCGCGGGGCCGGGGCCACCGCCGGCGGGCGCGGCCGTCGGCCATCCGCCGGGACGGCGCCCGCCGCCCGCGGAGGCGGGGGTGGGCCAGGAGCCGGGGGCGGGTGCGTGGGCGGGGGGCGTGGGGCTCGCGACCGGGTCGGGGGGCGCGGGGGCGGCGGGAGGCGGGGCGGTCGGCGCGGCGGCCGGGGCGAGCGGCGGGGCGGCCGGGGCGAGCGGCGGGGCGGGCGGAGCCGGGGCCGGCTGCCCGGCGACGGGTGCCGGCGCCCCGTACGGGTCCGGGCCCGGTGTACCTGTCGTGCCCGCGGCCCCCCGCGCCGCGGCGCGAGCTGCGGCGGGCCCGCCACCGGGCGGAACCTGCGAGGCCTGCGGGGCGTGGGCGGGCTGTCCCGCCTGCGGGGTCCCGCCCGTGCCCATGGGCGGGGCGGCCGCTCCCCCGTGCGCCTCGGGGCCGGGCACGTACCCCAGAGCGGGACCGGCGGCGCCGCCCGCGAAGTTGATCCCGCGCTCCAGGCGGTCCAGGCGGGCCATGACGGAGCGTTCGTCGCCGTAGGTGGCGGGGAGGAGGACGCGGGCGCAGATCAGTTCGAGCTGGAGGCGAGGCGAGTTGGCGCCGCGCATCTCGGTGAGGCCTTCGTTGACCAGGTCGGCGGCGCGGCTGAGCTCGGCGGCGCCGAAGACGCCGGCCTGGGCCTGCATCCGCTCCAGCACCTCGACGGGGGCGTCGATGAGGCCCTTCTCGACGGCGTCCGGCACGGCGGCCAGGATCACCAGGTCGCGCAGGCGCTCCAGCAGGTCGGCGACGAACCGCCGCGGGTCGTTGCCGGCCTCGACGACATGGTCGACGACGTCGAAGGCCGCGGCCCCGTCCCCGGCGGCGAAGGCCTCGACGACCGAGTCGAGCAACGAGCCGTCGGTGTATCCGAGCAGCGAGGTGGCCATGGCGTAGGTCACGCCCTCGTCCGTCGCGCCCGCCAGCAGCTGGTCCATGACGGACATCGAGTCACGCACGGAGCCGGCCCCGGCGCGCACGACGAGGGGGAGGACACCCTCGTCGACCGGGATCTTCTCCTTGCCGCAGACCTCGCCGAGATACTCCCGGAGCGTGCCGGGGGGGACCAGCCGGAACGGATAGTGGTGCGTACGCGAGCGGATCGTGCCGATGACCTTCTCGGGCTCGGTGGTCGCGAAGATGAACTTGAGGTGCTCCGGCGGCTCCTCGACGACCTTCAGCAGCGCGTTGAAACCGGCCGACGTGACCATGTGGGCCTCGTCGATGATGTAGATCTTGTACCGGCTGCTCGCGGGGCCGAAGAAGGCCTTCTCGCGCAGCTCACGGGCGTCGTCCACACCACCGTGAGAGGCCGCGTCGATCTCGATGACGTCGATCGAACCCGGTCCGTTCCGCGCCAGGTCCTGGCACGACTGGCACTCTCCGCACGGTGTCGGCGTGGGGCCCTGCTCGCAGTTCAGACAGCGGGCGAGGATCCGCGCACTGGTCGTCTTCCCGCAACCGCGCGGCCCGCTGAACAGGTACGCGTGATTGACCCGGTTGTTCCGCAGCGCCTGCTGCAGCGGGTCGGTGACATGCTCCTGCCCGATGACCTCGGCGAACGACTCCGGGCGATAGCGGCGGTACAGCGCGAGAGACGACACGCTTACGAGGTTATAGGCGCCCACTGACAACACGGACACCGCCGGAGGAGACCGGGCCGGAAGGGGCGGGAGTCATCGGCCGCGAGGACGGAGATCGCCGGCGGCGGTCGGGCCGGATACCGGAGCCCCGGGTCGGGAGTCCAGGGTCGGAAATCCGGGTCGGGAGCCCCGGGCGGACAGCCCCCGGACGCAGAAGACCCCTCACGCACCCGCCAGAGCCGACCTACCCTTGCTGCCTTCCGGCCCTGGGGGAGTTCAGTCAGATAGCGCCGCGTGAGGGGCTGCCCCCACCCTACCCGATCCCCGACGCCCGCCGTCCCGCCTCCCGGCCCCTCCCCCCGCGTCGATCACCCGGCCGGTCACCCGCCCTCGAACGAGTTCGCAACCACCCTCCGACGTCATGTAATGTTCCCGGCGGAGGATTCGCCTAGAGGCCTAGGGCGCACGCTTGGAAAGCGTGTTGGGGGCAACCCCTCACGAGTTCGAATCTCGTATCCTCCGCCAGTGCCTCACCGGGCACGATGTCGAAGGGCCCCACCGTTCGCGGTGGGGCCCTTCGTCGTTGTCCGTCTCGGTTTCCGTCTCAGTTCGTTTTCGGGAGCCCCCACCGAGCGTCGCCGACTTGCTGCGCGACCTTGCGCAGCATGGTCCCCGTCACGTGCATGTACCGGGCGCGCATCCGTGCCGCTCCCCCGGGCTCCCAGCCCATGATCGAGTCGATCTCGACGTCAGGGACGCCGAGGATCAGGAGGACGGTCGCGGCGGTGTGGCGAGCGTCATGGAGGCGGCCGTCCCGTACGCCCACGTCCCGAAGCAGCCGCTTCCAGACGTCGAAGTCGATGTTCGGACTCAGCGCTCCGCCGATCGGCGAGGCGAAGACGTAACCCTTGCCCCCCAGTCGGCACCGGCCGCGATCCGCTCCCGCTCCTGGGCCTCCTGGTGCTGGCGGAGAATCTTGATCAGCGGATCAGGCAGGCCGATGGTGCGCCGCCCGGCACGCGACTTGGTGGACTTGTGCTCGCGTCGGGTCTGCTCCCGCTTTTTTGGGGCCCCGGGGGTCGGCCGGTGGACGGCCGCTCGGGGAGATATCCGGCAGCTTCGAGCCGCCTCTTCAGGTCGGGCAGCTGACCCTCGACGCAGCGGGCGTAGGACGCCAGGAGCGCGGCGACGCTGTTCCGGGCCACTCCGCCACCTGAGTGGGTGGGATCCCGTCGTTCAGCCACTTCGTCAGGCGCGTGTCCCGATTGTCGTAGGCGCGCCGTCCGGTGGGCGAGCCGAAGGCGTGTGGGGCGGTACGGCCTTATGGGCATTGCGCCACGCCCGACGGATGACGGAATGGGTGAGGATGCCGCCCGACTCGCCTTGGAGGCTGGGAACCAGGTTCACTTATCACAAGCCGTTTTCACCGGCAGTCAGGTTTGGATTCGTAGCCACGTTCGCCGGTTGGGCAATGTAGATCCAGTCGAAGCCGTCGTATCCCTCGGTGTCCAGATGCTGTGCGCGGTTGAGCCCGGCGCGTATCGCCACGCGCTGAGAAGCAAGGTTGGCTGGTCGAACGCGGGCGATCAGCGGGAGTTCGGGCAGATGATGGGATGCCCAGGTGGCAACCGCGGCTGCGGCTTCGGCGGCGAAGCCCTGGCCCCAGGCTGAGGTGGCGAAACGGTAGAAGAGGTTCAGGACCGGGGCCCCGTGCAGTTCCATGGGCTTGATTCCGCAGAATCCGAGCCGCTGAGCGGAGCCGTGGTGCCGGACAACCCAGTACCCGTATCCGTACCGCCGCCACTGGTCGTCCCACCGCTGGTAGAGCGCCTCTGCTTCCTCGAACCGGGCGAGCGCATCGGACGGGTTGTGGGCACAGGTCTCAGGATCGCGGTGGACGGCGAAGATCGCCTCGACATCGGATGCGGTCGGGCGTCTCAGCAACAGCCGGGCGGTCTGCAGCTCGACGGCTGCTGGGCTCCGGTCACTCATGTCAAGACCGCATCACCGGTACGGAAGATTCGGTTCAGGTGGTGGTCCAGGACTGTGGTCGCGGACTCCGGGCTGCGCTGGCCGACGAGGATGCTGGTGCCGAGTCCCGCAGACATGGCAAGCAGGCCGGCTGCCTCCAACCGTGCGTCCACACCGGGCTCAAGCAGTGCCGCTTCTTGCGCCTGGCGGAGGAGTTCGGTCAGGGCATCTTCGGCGGCATCGGGGTTCTTGATGAAGGGCTGGGCTGCGAGCGCCGGGTCGTTCACGGCCAGAACTGCGTATGAGGTGTAGAGGTGGTGGAAGGTGCGGCTCTCGTCGTCTGTCGGCAGCGCCGCCATCAGCAGCGCCTTGACCATCGCGCGCGGACCAGGACTGTCCCCGGCGGCCCGTACACGGGCGGAGACCCGCTCCCCGAATCTCTCCGCCAGAAGCTCAAGCCCGAAGAACAGCAACTTTTCCTTGGTCTGGAAGTAGTACTGCACCAGCCGCAGTGATACGCCCGCCTCCGCTGCCACATCGCGCATCCCGACGGCATGCAGCCCGCGTCGGCCGGCGACCCGGACGAGGGCCTCGGCGATCTCGGTGCGCCGTTCTGCGTGGTCTACGCGCTTGGGCATCGGCCGGTTCTCCCCTCGTCGTTCCTGCCATGGCTCCCACATCTTGATGATACAGCTGTACCAACTCCGTGGTACGTTCGTATCACAAAACCGAGACGCCGGAGGTGGCCATGACTGAGACCGCTGCCCGACCCCAGGCCGATGTCGGCCGTTATGTGAGCGATGACTGGCGGGATCGCTACTTCACGGCCTGCGATGCGGTCTACGCACTGGGGGCGCCCGCGCTCGCGGAAGAGGACGTCGAGACGTCCTTCGGTACGACTCACGTCCACCGCTATGGCCCCGCGAACGAGGCTGCCCAATCCCGCACCCCCATCGTCCTGGTGCACGGGGCGGGCTCCTGCTCCGCCATGTGGTACCCGAACACCCCCGCTCTCAGCGCAGACCGCCCGGTCTACGCGATCGACACCCTGGGCGATCCCGGCCGCAGCGTGCAGCGCGAACCCATCCACCAGCCCGAACATGCGGCGCGGTGGCTGGATGAGACGCTCGCCGGGCTCGGACTCGACCGCGTCCACCTCGTCGGCTCCTCCTACGGAGGCTGGCTTGCCCTGAACCAGGCGCACCGCAGGCCCGGTCGCCTCGCCTCGGTCACCTTGCTCGACCCCGGCGGCCTGGAGAAGGTGGGGTTGCGCTTCTTCGTCTGGATCTTCGCCAGCCTCTTCGCAACCTTCGCGCCCAAGGTGCTCCGCCCGCGACTGGCCGCCTGGCTCGAACAGCCGGTCCTCGTCGTGCCGGAACTGCGCGCGATGATCAGAACGGCGGTTCGCGCCTACCGCATACGCCGTCCAGCGCCGCTTCCCCTGTCCGAGGAGGAGCTGTCCACCATCCGCACTCCGCTCTATCTGGTGCTGGGCAAGCGAAGCCTCCTCGTGCACCCGCAGCGGCAGGCGGAGCGTGTGCCGCGTCTGATCCCCGATGCCCGAGCCGAGATCATCTCCAGCACGGGCCACGGGCCGCAGATCGACCACGCGGAGGAGATCAACCGCCGGATGCTGACCTTCATGGCCTCCGTCGACTGACAACCGCCCCGCCGACGGGCCAGGACAGCGCCGAGGGACGGCCGGCCAGAGCCTGGGCCGGTAGAAGGACCCTTCACGGTCGTTCAGACGGGGCCGGGGGCGGTGGCCGCTCCCACGGTCGGCCGCACATGAACGCAGGTGAACGGCCCCGTCCGAGTCGCTCAGGACCACCACCACAGTCGGAAAGCGTGTGGGGGGCAACCCCTCACGAGTTCGAATCTCGTATCCTCCGCAGCCGCCACTTCTCCTGCCTTCGGCTCGTCTCGTCGGGCTGGGCCCGCGGTGGGGAGGTGCCCCAGACTCTGTCTTCGTACGGCATCCGCGGATCGCGGAACTGCGCCATCCTTGATCTTGGCGCCGAAGCGGCTTCGGCCCGCCTGTGACGTTTCCTGTCTGTCGAGGTGCACCCTCATGAAGTCCCGATCGACGCTTGCGACTTGGCTGAGCGAACTCGACGGTTCCCGCCTGGCACGCATACTCGCGATGCGGAAGGACGCGGCCTCCGCTCCGGAACCACGCTCGGTGGGGGAACTGGCGGACCGTCTCCAACGACCAGGGTCCGTGGCACTCGTCCTGCCCCAGCTCACGCTGCCGTGCTTGCAGGCCGCCGAGGCGCTGGCAGCCCTGGGAGCACGAGCGACCCGGGACAGCCTCGCGGAGCTGCTCGGCTCGACATCCCCTGCGGCGGTACACGCGCTGGACGCGACCCTGGAGGCGCTGTCGGATCGGGCGCTCGTGTGGCCTGACGGCAACGAGGCACTCCGCACGCCTACGCCCTTGCGGCAGGCGTGGAGCACACCCCTGGGACTTGACGCCCCGCTGGAAGAGTTGCTGGCCGGCACCACCTCGGAGGAACTGCGCGGCATGCTTGCGGTCCTGGGTATCAAGCCACCCGGTACCAAGCAGCAGCGACTCGGGGCTCTGGTGGAGCATCACAGTGACGCGGCACGGGTCGCCGCGTTGGTGGGTCAAGCACCGGCGGCCACACGGAAGTTGCTTGAGCAGAGCGCCAGGGCCACGCCGCGTCAGTCATTGTTCGTCGCGTTCGGGGCTCCTGGCCACGACCTCCGACCAGGCGCCCGATGGGCACTCGACCGCGGGCTTCTGCTCCAGGACCGTCACGGGTACGGGCCCGTCCGGATGCCGGTCGAGGTGGCCTTGGCCCTGCGGGGCCCCGATTGGCACGCTCCGTTCGAACCTCTGCCTCCCGTCACACAGTTGGTGCCCATCACCTCCTCGGAGGTGGAGCGGGAGGCCGCGGTGGCCGCCACCGCGTTCGCGGCCCATGCCGCCTCCGTCCTTTCGGCGTGCGCGACCGCTCCACCGACCCGGCTGAAGTCGGGCGGGATCGGCGCCCGTGAACTGGCCCGGCTCGGCAAGGCCGCCCAAGCGGACGACGCCGTCGTACGCATCGCCCTGGAGACCGCGTACGCCGCCGGACTGCTGTCCCGCGACGGCGATCGCGTAGCTCCCACCGAGGCTTACGACGCCTGGGCCGAGCAGGAGCCCGCAGAACAACTCGCCGTACTGCTCCGGGCATGGCGGGATCTGCCGCTCACCCCCACCCGGGCGCGCGACGAAGACAACAAGGCGCTTCCCGCGCTTGCCGGTGCGCCTGACTGCGGCGGCTGTCAGCAGGCCCGCCACGGGCTGCTCACCGCGGCAGCGGGGCTCCCGTCAGGACAGGGGGTGAAGCTCGCCTCGGAGCTGGGGCCGCTCGTCGCCTGGCACCGTCCGCTCGCGGACGACGCCTCGCCCCAGGACACGGCACCGTTCAGCACCGTGATCCGCGAAGGCGAACTGCTGGGCGTGCTGGCACGGGGTGCGCTGTCCCCACTCGGTGCCCACCTGGCGGCCCACGCCGACGAAGAGCTCGACATCACGGCCCGGCGGCTGCTGCCCCCCGCGACCACGACGGCCCGGATCGGCGCCGACCTCACCGCCGTCGTCACCGGCACCCCGTCCGCGCGACTCGCGGCGCTGCTGGATTCGATGGCCGACCGGGAGACCAGTGGCACGGCGTCAGTATGGCGCTTCAGTGCCGGCAGTATCCGCCGGGCTCTGGACGCCGGCCGCACCCCGGACGACATCACAGCCGACCTGGCAGCCGGCTCCGCCACGGCACTGCCACAGCCGCTGACCTATCTCATCGCCGACACCGCACGAGGTCACGGTCGGGTGCGCATCGCCCCCGCGGCCTGTGTCATCCACGGCGACGAACCCGCGCTCCTGGCCGAACTCGCCGCCCACCGCGCACTGTCCAAGCTCGCCCTGCGGCAGCTCGCCCCGACGGTCCTGGTCAGCGGCAGCCCACCCGCGACGGCTCTCGCCGCGCTCCGTGCTGCGGGCTACGCCCCGGTCGCCGAGACCGCCGAGGGAACGGTGCGCATCGAGAAGCGCCTGCCGCAGAGGGCCGCCGCTGCCGTCCCGCCCCCGCGAAGGAACGTCGGGCCGCGCGGCCCCCGGACGACCACAACCGGCGCCTCGGACATGCCCACCGACGCCGGGATGGACGTCCTGGCCGACCGGCTGCTCAAGGCCCCGCCCATCGCACCGGACCCCGACCCGTTCGGCAGCGGGGTGCCATTCGCGACGGACACCGAGGAGATCGTCTCCGGATACGCGAAGCACCTGTCGTACAGCGATGTCCGCCAGCTCGCTCATGCCATCGACACCCGTGCGGCCATCACGGTCGAGTACATCGCCACCTCGGGCAACCGGACCGTACGCACCCTCAGCGACCTGGAACTCGACCCGCCCTACCTCGACGCCTGGTGCCACCTGCGCGAAGCGGAACGTGTCTTCACTCTCTCCCGCATCCATGGCGTGATGCCCGCGTAGGACTCGGCGGCCAGGCCGGGTGCCCGGATGCCGGGGTGTGCCACTTCGAGAACATTCGAGAACAAGGGGAACTACCGTCGGTGAACGCGGCCCAGTTCCTGATCGACACCAGCGCGCTCGCTCGGTTCATGTGCGAGGACGCGGAGCAGTACGGCTGGGACCAGGCAGCAGCAGCCGGGCTCATCGCCACCTGCCCGATCACCGAGCTTGAGTTCTTCTACAGCGCCCGGGCGGCCGCCGACAGGGCGCGCGGCATCGAGGACATACGACTGATCTTCGGTTGGGTTCCCGTCGAAGACCGCGCCTACGACCGCGCCTGGCAGGTCCAAGAGGCTCTCACCAAACAGGGAAAGCATCGCAGTGCGGGTGCGGTGGATCTCGTCGTCGCCGCGACGGCCGAGCTGCAAGGGCTCACCTTCCTGTGTTGCATTCACCTCCGTACCGCACCGTTCAGGAGCACCACCTGCCACAGCCGCACCGCAGGTCAGAACGCTCCCGCACACCCCTGCACCCCAAGACGAACATGTGGAAAGCGTGTTGTCTCAGTCGAGGTGGGTGATGTCCGTCCAGTGCCAGGCCTGGAGGGACGGGTCCGTGAAGATGCGGTTCAGGGTGTGGTTCAGGTCCGGGGTCGGGGTCGGTCGTGCGGGGCGGCCGAGGCGGACGGTGAAGTGGGTGCCCTTGACGTGCGGTTCGTAGTGCCAGTCCTCGGGGAGCAGGGCCAGGAACCGTACGGCGGCCAGTTCCGGGGCGCCGGCCGTCGCGGTGGGGCGGGGTTCGATCAGGACTACGCGGTGGTCTGTCATGAGAGGAACGGCAGGCCTTCGCCCGAGCCGAGTGCGTCGTCGAGGGCGAGCAGGACGCCTGCCGTGCCGGTGGCGAGGTCGGTGGACAGGCGCAGGGTCTGGTCGCCGAGGAAGGCGGGGTGGCCCGCGTAGGGGATGGCGTGCCAGCCGAAGGCGGTGAGGTGGCGGTGCAGCGCGGCCTCGGTCTGCGGACCCGGCGTTCTGTCGTGCAGTCGGCGCAGGGCGAGCGTCGCTCCCGCCCGGCCCTGGAACAGGCCCGCCTGGGCCTGGTAGGGGGAGGCCAGCGAGGAGTGGAGGAGGGGCAGGGCGTCGTGCAGGGCCGGGTCCGGGGAGGGCAGGTGCGGCAGTACGTCACTCACGACCATCGCCGTTCCCGCGCCGCCCACCGCCAGGTACGGCATCCGGCTGATGCCCGGCCCGTTCGACAGTTCGGCGAGGTCGTGGCGCAGTCCCTCCACCGCCGTGTGCAGCAGTTTCGGGTCGCCCGTCCTCTCGTACAGCCGCAGCAGGAACAGCGCCGCGCCCGTCGCGCCGTGGAGCAGACCCGGCCGGGGGCGGGCCGCGTAGCCGCCCGGGGTGCGGTCCGCGACCAGTTCCGCCAGGCGTTCGGCCGCGTCGAGGTGGCCGAAGTGGAGCAGGGAGAGGCCGATGCCGGGGAGGCCGGCGAAGAGGGAGCCGTCCACGTCGTCCAGCGGCAGGGCGAGGGCGCGGTCCAGGACCTCGTGTGCCTCGGCCGTACGGCCGAGAGCGTCGAGGGCGTAGGCGATGCCGTGCAGGCCGTCGTAGAAGCCGGGGCGGGGTTCGGTCCAGCGGCGGACGCGTTCGGTCAGCCAGTCGGTGTGCGCGGCCGGGATCTGCGTACCGGCGCCGCCCAGGGCCCACAGGACCCCGGCGGCTCCGTGGGCGAGGGCGAGGCCGCCGCCCGGGGTGGTGAACTGGGCGATGTCGCCGGGGAAGAGGCGGTCCTCGCGGTCCGGGGTCGCGGTGGCCAGGATTCCCGCCGCGAGTGAGGCGCGCAGGGACGGCCAGTCGGCGGGGGTGAGGGTCTCGGGCCAGACGGGGGCCGGGTCGGCGGCGCTCGCGGCGGTCTCCGGGCTCGCGACGGTCTTCGGGCTCGCGACCGTCTCCGCGTTCGCGTCGGCCTCTGTTCCCTCTGCCCCGGCGGTGTCATGGGCGGCCGTCAGGTCCGCCACCACCCGCTCCGCGAAGTCCGGCGGCACCGGGAAGTTCTCCGTCACCAGGGTGATCAGTTGCGCTGTCTTCTCCGGGCCCCAGTTCAGCACCACCGTCAGCGGCAGGAACACCGCGAGGCGGAGGCAGCCGAGGGCGTAGCGGTCGACCGCCGGGCCCGTGCAGCCGGCCGGGGCGCGGAAGCCGGGTGCGCCGATCGACTGGGAGGCCATGGCGTCGACCGGGGTCGCCGTCTCCAGGTCGATGAAGGCGATCGAGTCGTCCGGCCGGACCAGGACGTTGTTGGGGTGCAGATCGCCGAAGACCACGCCCCGGTCGTGCATGGCCCGCACGCCCGCGTCGATCTGGTCGAGGAGGGACAGGGCCCAGGAGGTGTACGCCGTGAACGACTCGGGGGAGGCGTCGGCATCCGGGTTCAGCAGCGGGTTGGACTCGTGGATACGTGTGTGGAGCGAGGCGCCCGGCACGAACTCCCGTGCCAGGAAGTAGTGTTCGCGCCCCTTGCGGTAGTCGATCAGCGGCGGCACGCAGTCCAGTCCCGCCAGCCGCTCCAGCGCCCAGCGCTCGCGCTCCAGCCGGGTCACCGCGTCCTCGCCCTCCTCGTCGAGGCCGGCCAGCGGGCGGGCCTCCTTGAGGAGCACGGTGGCTTCGGTACCGGAGCCCTGACGCAGGTCCTGGGCCTCGTAGACGCCGCCGCCGTTGGAGAAGTGCAGCGCCCTGACCGCGCGGAACGGGAAGTCGCCCATCGTGCTCGCGTTACGGGCCGCCAGCGACTCGGCGAGGCAGTCCGGCAGCGTCACCCACGCGGGCGGCCGGAAGCCGGGGCCGCGTACGTCGGGCACGAGGCGGCCGTCCGGGTCCTCGATGCAGTGCACCGGGTCGCCCTTCGCGTCCCGGCCGAGGCGGGCGACGAAGCCGCCGTAGCGGACGTAGAGCGGGCCGGAGCGCCAGCGCAGGTCGCTGAGGATGTACGGGCCCGGCTCGCCGCCGACCTCCGCGTCCAGGTCGACGAGCACCCGCTCCAGCTGGGGCTCGTCCAGCGGGTAGAGGGTGATGAACTTGCCGCTCGCGCCGCGATCGCCGTACTTGCTGTTGCGCCGGTTCAGGACCTCGGCGCTGCGGATGTACTTGAAGGTGAGGCGCTCGCGTACGCAGTAGGCGCGTACGGCGTCGAGGACGCGGTCGGCGTTGTCCCGGGTCGCCGAGACGTGGATCTTCCAGCCCTGGCCGGGGAGTTGGGTGTGCGGCGGGGTCAGCACCACCCAGTCGCCGTTGACGGAGCGGGTCCAGCCGGCGGGGGCTTGTGCCACCGCGTCGGCGGGCTCGGTGGGGGCGGTGGCGGTCGCCGGGTCCTCGTAGAACGCGTTGCCCGCCTGGCAGTAGGTCACGTACCGGAGATCCATGGTCGTTCTTCCTGTGAGGGCTCTGGGCTACCAGCGCCAGGCCGGTGCGACGTACTTGGTGTAGAGCCACTCCCAGCCCGGGCGGCTGCCCGCGTCCAGCTGGGCCGCGCCCGAGGGGTCGGCGGGGGCACGGTCACGGCCGCCGCGCAGGTCCAGCGGAAGGCCGAGGGCCGGGGTGGGCAGGGCGTCGCTGCGGACCGGGATCAGCGCCGACAGCGGGGCCATGGCGTCCTTGCCGTCCGCCCCGTCGACGGCGACCGTCGCGGCGCCGGTCCGGGTGCGGGTCGCGATGCCGGCGCGGTAGAGGCGTACCGGGGCGCCGGCGGTGATCAGCGCGCGGTCGGTGGACCGGGGCAGGAGCAGCGTGACGCGGCCGTCCTCGGCCGTCGTGTAGCCGCCGTTGACGGTGTACGGGACCTGGACCAGCTGCCCGAGTACGGCGAGGGCGGCCGCGGCCAGGGCGAGCACCGCGCCGAGGCGCCAGGGGCGGCCGCCCGCCGTCCGGGCCTCGCGGGCGAAGCGGCGTACCCCTCGCGCCAGGTGGTGGAGGAAGTAGCCGATGCCGCACAGGACGAGGAGCGCGCCCAGGGCGCCGAGGCGCTGGAGGCTGTCCGACCAGAGGGTGATCGCGCCCGCCACGATGTAGAGCGGGAAAGTCATGCAGAGCAGGCCGAAGGGGACCGCCCAGCGCACACCGGGCAGGTCGCGGCGGTAGCCGGTGCCGCCGGCCAGCAGCCGGGCCAGCCATCTGCGGGCGTCGGTCATCGCCCGGTCGCGCAGATGCGGGATGTCCAGGTGGCTCATCAGCGCGATGTAGCCGTCCAGTTTCACGAACGGCAGGAGGTTGAGCACGCCGGAGAGGTAGGTGACGACGGCGTACACGAGGACCCCGTCGCGTGCCGCCGAGGCGCCCATGAACAGGGTGGCGAGGGCGGCGGCCCCGGCGATGACGGTCTGGGTGGCGATGCCGGCGAGGGCGACCCGTACCCGCTGCTCCTTGCGCGGCAGCCGCCAGCCGTCGGACACGTCGCAGAAGAAGGCCGGCGACATGTAGAAGAGCATCATGCCCATCCGGGTCGGCCGTCCGCCGTAGTACGTGAGGACCGCGCCGTGGCCGATCTCGTGCACGGCGGTGGTGGCGAGCACCGCGCCGATCACGCAGAGGTAGAGCAGGGGTGCGAAGGGGCGCCCCAACGCGCCCTGGAGATCGGCCCCTTGGAAGGCCAGGGCGAGCAGTCCGCCGATCGTGACGGCCGATGCGGCGACGGCGGCCCCGCGGTGCGCGACGGCCGCCACGAGCGGGGCGAGGCGGGTCAGCAGCCGGTCCGGCTTGAGAAGGGTGAACTGCAGGGTGAGCGGCGGGACGAAGCGGAACCAGGAACTGCGGTCCTTCTTCGGCACTCCGTCGTCCAGCACCTTCGCCCCGGCGAGCGTCCGCACCGCCGAGCCGACGTCGGCCTGGGTCCAGGGTGCGCCGAGGGCGTCGGCCAGGTCGTCGTGGTCGCGTACGCCGTCGACGGCCCGGACGAGGCGGGCCAGGTCCTCCTGAAGGCGGAAGTACTGGTGGCTGCCGCGCTGCACCACCCAGGGCGCGCCCGGCTCGGCCGGCTCGTGGACCACCACGTCGGGGGCGAGGCGGGGACGGGCCAGCCGCTCGGGGGCCAGTAGTACGGCACCGGCGGGTGTGCTGGACATGCCTGGTTCTCTCCTCGGGACGGCGGGGTGGCGGGACGGCGGGACGGCGAGATGACGGAACGGCGGGGTGGGCGGGGGTGGATCCGGTGGCTCCGCGACAGCCGGTGTCGGGGCATGCCGCCGGGCGACGTCGCGGGTGGTGTCGGTTGCGACGTCGGACGGCGGGTGAGGTGACGTGGGGTGCGGTGGGGCCGAGTGTGGTGGGGCCGGGTGCGGTGGGGCCCGTCCGGCGACGGCCGGCGCTGTCGTCAGACGACGTCGCGCGCGGTGAACAGCTTCCGGGCGAGCAGCGCGGCGGCCGTCAGCCAGCCCACGATCACCAGCAGCGCGAGCGGCGTGGAGAGCAGGTCGGGCTTCTGGTCCCGGTAGACGGAACTCTGGGCGATCGTCATCAGGTACTTGCCGGCCTCCGGCACCAGCACCTGCACCGCCGGGTCGACGACCAGGGTCAGCGCGACGACGGTCACCACGGCCCCCACCTGGTGCCGGACGATCCAGCCGACCAGCGCGCCCCAGGGTGCGGCGAGCGTGTTGACGGCGAAGACGCCCAGCAGGATCAGCCAGGTCTCGCCGTGCCACGCGGGCTTCGTCCCGTTGGCCGCGAGGGTGCCCCACGCGGAGGCGAGGGACAGCGCGGCGGTGAGCAACGCGGCGAGGGCGCCCACGGCGGTGGCGGTCAGCACCTTGGCGGCGAGCAGGCGGGTACGGCCGCCGCTCATCAGGACCGAGCGGCCGATGGCGCCCGAGGTGTACTCGCGGGAGACGAAGACCGCACCGAAGAGGGAGGTGAAGAGGGACATCATGAACCAGGAGCGGACGATGTCGTCGGTGACGGCGGCCCGGCCCATGGTGCCCTCCTCGATGGCCGTCACCCCCTGGGAGGCGTAACCGAGGGCACCGAGCAGGGACATCAGGACACCGCACCCGGCCAGGATCAGCCAGCCGCGGCCCGTCCAGGCCTTGGCCCATTCACCGGCGAGCAGGTTACGCATGGTTCTGTCCTCCGACAGCGGATGAGGCGGTCGATGCGGCTGAAGCAGCCGAGGCGGCCGAAGCCGTCGTCGGCGAGCCGACCAGGGAGAAGAACCGGTCTTCGAGGCGTTCCCCCTCGCCCGTGCCAACGAGACCTTCGAGCGGACCGGCGTACCGCAGCGAGCTCTGGATGATCACCACGTCGTCCACGGTCTGCTCCACCTCGGAGAGCAGGTGGCTGGAGACGAGGACGGTCCTGCCCTCGTCGGCCAGGCCGCGCAGCAGGCCGCGCAGCCAGCGGATGCCGTCCGGGTCGAGGCCGTTGGCGGGCTCGTCAAGGACGAGGAGTTCGGGGTCGGGGAGCAGCGCGGTGGCGAGCGCGAGGCGCTGCTTCATGCCGGTCGAGTAGCCCTTGACGGGGCGGGAGGCCGCGTTGCCGTCGGCCAGGCCCACCAGGTCGAGAACCTCCTCGACGCGCTGCCGGGGCAGGCCCAGGGTCCGGGCCCAGATGGTGAGTTCGCGTCGGGCACTGGCGCCGGGCAGCGGCCCCACGGCGTCCATGCTGACGCCCACCCGGCGGGCGGCGTGGGGCAGTTCGGCGTAGGGGCGGCCGAAGACGGCCGCCTCGCCGGAGGTCGGCCGGCACAGGCCGAGCAGCATCCGCAGCGAGGTGGTCTTGCCGGCTCCGTTGCGGCCGAGGAGGCCGACGATCCGGCCGGGCCGGACCTCGTACGTCAGGTCGTCGACCGCCGTGACCTCGCCGAAGCGCTTGGTCAGGCCGCGCAGGGCGACGACGGGGGCGCCGGCGGTGCTCGACGCGTTCGCGGTGCTCAACGGCGTGCCTTCCGGAGGTTGGCGCCGATCTTGACCAGGCAGCTCAGCATGACGGCACCCAGGCCGGCCATGACGAAGATCTCGACGCCGCCCGACAGCTGCGAGGTGGCGACGGCCATGCCGAGCGGGATGAGAGCGCAGGCGAAGGCGAGGTTCTTGTTCTCGGCCGCTGCCTTGTCTCGGCTGTTGGCCATGCTGGACTCCTTGGTCGGACTGGTGGGACTTGGGTGGGGGGAGGGGGCGGAGAACGAAGCGCGGATTCCGCGGTGGCGGCCCGGGGCCCTCTGCGGGCCCGGGACGCCGCCGCGGAAATCCGTATGCGGTTCGGCCACCGCTGTCGGCTGATCGGCCGGGTCAGGCAGACCGCCGGATCAGGCAGACCCCCGATTCGGACAGACCGCCGATTCGGACAGACCGCCGGATCGGACAGACCTGCCGGAGGGGACAGATCTACCGGATCAGGATCAGGTGGCGATGACCGCGCTGGCGACGGTGCTGATCACGACGCCGGTCTTGAAGCCGCTCCAGAAGCCCGGGGCCTCCATGGCCTCCAGCTCCTGCATGCCCAGCTCCAGCGACGCGTCGAAGCCGGTCGGCTCCTGTGTGACGTTGTCCTTCATGTCGGTTGCCCTCCCGTTGAGTTGAGACTGGATCGAGTCGAACGAGTCTTGAGTGAATCAGGTGATGATCGAGACGGCGACGCCCGTCGAGACACCGACGGCCGACACGACCGTCGCACCGACGACGACGCCACCGGCGGTCCACCAGCCCGGGGCCTCCATGGCCTCAAGCTCCTGCATGCCCAGCTCCAGGGCGGAGCTGAAGTTGTCGTTCTCGAAGTTCTCCTGCATGGGAACTCCCCCTTTTCTCATGGTGTCGAGAGCCGTTGCTCTCTTTCCGCCCGCTCCCGGGACCGGGAGCGGAAGTCTCAGATGTGCGCGGTGAGCGCGGTCGGCACGGCGTGCGCGGCGTGCGCGGTCCGTGTCGCGGTCGTGCCGAGCGCCGCGTCCAGGAGGCGGCGTACGTCCTCCGCCCGCAGCCCGCCGAGCATCGGCAGGCCGGCGCCCCAGGCCCGTACGGTCCGCTCGGCCAGGGCCTCGATCCGCCCCGGGCCCTCGGCGGTGAGCCGGCGGCCCACCCGCCAGTCGTCCATCAGGGCGGCGATCCCGTCGGCCGGGTCCTCGGGCAGGGCCCGCCCCCGGTCCGCCGGCGCGGCCTCGCGCAGCCCGGCCCACATCCGTCGCAGCCGTGGCGCGGAGCCCAGCCTGGGCTCCCCGTCGAGCACGGCCCGCCACAGGTGCGGCAGCAGCGCGGCGACGGCGGTCATCTTCCGTACGCCGAGGGCCGACGACATCTCGTTGGCGATGAGCCAGCCCTTGACCGCGTACGGGTCGCGGCCCTGGTGCAGCCACTCGCCGTGTGTGAGCCCGCTGAGCTTGGCGATGTCCAGGCGGAGCGCGTCGCCGGGCTCCTCCTCCCGTACCGCCTCGTAGCCGAGCTGGACGAGCCGCCGGGCGACCGTCTCCGTCAGCCGGTCCTCGGTGCGACGGTCGTCCCGATGATCACCGGCGTACGGGCTGACCGCCCGGAACAGCGCCTCCAGGACGCCCTCCACGACCAGTTCCCGGGGCAGTGTCGCGGTGGCCGACGGATCGAGCAGTGCCGCCTCCGGCCGCAGTACGCCGCCGAGGATCAGCCGCTTGCCCTGCGGGTACGCGAGGCAGGCGACCGCGCTCATCTCGCTGCCGGTGCCGAGGGTCGTCGGTACGGCGAGCAGCGGGACGGTACGGGTGACCTCGCCCGGCAGGCCCATCAGGCCGCCGCGCTGGGGCACGGTGAGGCGGGTGTACGCGACCGGGTTGGCCCGCAGCAGGGCCGCGATCTTCGCCAGGTCGAGCACCGATCCGCCGCCGATGGCGACCACCAGGCCGACATCGGCCCCTTCGTCCGCCAGGCTCTCGGCGAGCGCGGCGGCCGCGCCGAGATCACCGGGGCCGGCGGCCAGTGGTGTCCGGGCCGTCCGCCAGCGGGCCCGGCCGAGGCGGTCCTGGACCAGGGCCGTGATCCCCGCCGTCGCGACAGCGGTGTCCACGAGGAGGGCGGCCGTGCGGCCTCCTCCGTCGGGAAGCCATGCCGTGAGGGCGTCGGGACCGATCAGCGCCCGGGTCGGTCCGCCCCGGCCGTGGCTCATGCCGGTACCTCCGTCGGTACCGCGGCCGGTATCGGCCCGCGGGTGAACAGGGCCAGTCCGGCGCGGATGCGGTCCATCAGTTCGGTCAGTTCCGCGTCGGTGTAGGTCAGCGCGGGGAAGAGCTGGATGCCGTGGACGCCGGGGTGCACGATGGCGCCCGCCGTACGGATCGCGGCGACCAGCTCCGGGACGCGGGCCTGCGGCAGCGGTTCCCCGTCCGGGGTGGTCAGCCGCAGTGACCGGAAACAGCCCACACCGGTGGTGCCCGTGACCCAGGGGTGCTCGTCGACCAGCCGGGTCAGCTCCGCGTCCAGCCGGAGCGCCAGGGCCCGGCCGAGGGCGACCGCGTCCAGGCGGCGCATCTCGGCGATGGTGGCCAGGATGACGGCGCAGGTGACGGGGGTGCCGGCCTGGGTCTCGCCGTGGGTCAGCATGGCGCCCGCCGTGTCGAAGGCGTCCGCGACCGTGTGCGAGGCGATGACGGCGGCGGCGGCGCCGGTGCCGTTGGTGAGCCCCTTGGAGGTCACCAGGAGGTCGGGCCGGGCGGACCAGCGCTGGGAGGCGAAGAAGTCGCCGGTACGGCCGAAGCCGGTGGCCACCTCGTCGGCGACCAGCAGGAAGCCGTACTCGTCGCGCAGCCGCAGCAGTTCGTCGACGTACTCCTCGGTGAGCGGCACCGCCCCCGAGCCGAGCACCGGCTCGACGACGACGGCCGCGACCATCTGTCCCTGACGTTCCATCAAGGTGCGGATGCCGGTCGGGTCGTTGGGGTCGACGTGGCGGATGAGGCGCTGGTCGACGCCGTACACCTGCTGCCCGAGGTCCTCGCCGGTCAGCGCGAAACTGCCGTACGTCAGACCGTGGTAGCTGCCGCGCAGCCCGACCACGAGTTTGCGGCGGTCCTCGCCGCGCAGGGCGTGGTAGTGGCGGGCGAGCTTCATGACGAGGTCGTTGGCGGCGCCCCCGGAGGTGGAGAAGAGGACCCGGCCGTAGGTGTCGGCGCCGCACAGCTCGACGAGGGCGGCGGCCGCGGCACGGGCGTAGCTGTTCTCGTAGCGGAAGACGCTCAGGTACGAGGCGTCGCGGAGCGCGTCGGCGGCGGCCCGGGCGATGGCCTCGTTGCCGTAGCCGATGTTGGTGTTCCACAACCCGCTGGAGGCGTCGAGGAGTTCGCTGCCGTCGGCGTACCGGACCCGTACTCCGTGCGCGGAGACCGCGCAGAGCGCGTCCGAGCCGTGCAGGGCGGGGGCCAGGAGGGACGGCCACAGCGCGTTCTTCGTGTTCTTCGTCCTCGTGTGTACGGGACTCATGGCGTGACCTCCGTTTCGAGCAGTACGTCGTGGTGGCGGGAGCCGACGGCCGGCAGGGGGTGCCGGGCACGGACGGTGAGTCCGGCGGCGGCCAGTTCGGCTTCGAGGAGGGTGGCCGGCAGGACGCCGACGCTGGTCGTGGTGACCTGGACGGGGCTGTCGTCGTCCGGGATCCGCGCAGGGAAGACGGTGACCGTGCGGGCGCTGTCGCCGACCGCCCAGTGTTCGAACATCCGGTAGGCGCGGCCGGCTTCGGCCTCCACCACCAGTTCGGCTTCGGCGGGCTGACCGGAGTCGGTGTCCATGCCGACGGTCGACAGGAGGAACCGGCCGCCGGGCGCCAGGTGTCGGCGTACGGCCCGGTAGAGACCGGTCCGGCCGCGCTCGTCGAGGAGCGAGACGGAGGTGGTGCCGAGGACGATCACCGGGAAGGCGCGGCCGAGCGCGAAGGCGCTCATGTCGGCCTCGACGACCGTGCAGCGCTCGCGCAGGGCGGCGGGCGCGGCGGCCAGCCGGTCCTCCAGCAGCCGCAGCATGTACGGGGAGAGGTCGAGGGCGGTGACCCGGCGGCCCAGCGCGAGCAGCGGCATGGTCAGCCGCCCGGAGCCGGCCGCCAGGTCGAGGACGTCACCGGGCAAGGTCCGCACGAGGCCGGTCAGTTCCCGCACCTCGTGGGTGCTGCGGCCGGCCACGTCGTGGTAGACCTGCGCGCCCGCTTCGGCGTAGAGGTCGCCGGTGACGGCACGGGAGCCGAGCCGGGCGAGCAGCTCCCCGGCCCGTCCCGGGATGGTCGTGGGAGTGGTCGGTGACGTCGGAGCGGTCGTGGTCGTCAGGGGGGTGGTCGTCAGGGGGGTGGTCGTCAGCGTGGTGGTCATCGTGGTGTCACACTCCGGCCCGGGTGAGGAACCGCTCGATGCGTACGGTGTGGTCGGGATCGGCGTACCGCGCCGCCGCCTCGGCCGAACCGCAGGCCAGCAGCGCCTCGACCGGCGTGGCCGCCGACCGTTCCACGCTGAAGGTGCGGCTGGGGGCAGGGGCGTGCACGTACACGTCCTGGTCGGTCCACAGCAGGAGCGGCGCGTCCGCGTCCCGCAGATCGGCGTCGGCGTCGGTGGCCAGCGCCTCGGTGATCCGTCCGCCGAAGCCGGAGACCCGGATGGTGCCGTCCACTCCGCGGGCCCGCAGGGAGCGGATCGCGCCGAGGGCGGCCAGGTAGCGCCCGAGCCAGGGCCGGGCGGTCAGCGCGGTACGCCGCAGGTCGTGGTCCACGACCGCCCCCAGGCACACCACGCACGTCTTCTCGGCGCCGCTGTTGAGCCGCCGCCACCGCGCGTCGAGCAGGTCGGGTCCGTCGCCCGCCGTTCCGAGGCGGGTACCGCCCGGTGCGGTGGAGACGGCTCCGTCCGCGCCGACGTACAGCCGGTGCCGGGGTCCGGCGGCCGGTGTGCGGCCGGCGCCGAGGCCCGGGAGGTCGGCGAGCTGGATGGCGGGGTGGGTGAGGAAGTCGGGGAAGGTGCCGTCGAGCAGGGCCCGGTCGGCGTCGGCGAGGAAGACGTCGAAGTCCGTGTCGTCGGCGATCCGGACGAGGGTCGGCCCGGCGACGGACATGTACTCGCTGATGCCGTAACCCTGGATCTGGAGGTAGAAGCCCGCGCCCGGGGAGAACTCCCCGCCGGCCCCGGCCAGCGACCCCTCGTACCCGACGACGCGGTGGCCGTCGGCCCCGCTCTCCCCACCGGGTCCTTCGGGCGCACCGGACCCACCGGACCCACCGGACCCGACGGACCCACCGGACCCGACGGGCACGAGGACCAGCGTGTCCGCTCCGACGACACCGGAATGCAGGATCGCCGTCAGGTGCTCGCGGTTTTCCAGTACGACGGTTTCCACGCCGGCGTACGACAATTCACCGATTCGCGTTCCGGTTTCTTTTGCGGTGCCGGTTCCGAATTCTGTTCCGCTACCGGTTCCGGTTTCTGCTCCGGTTTCTGCTCCGGTTCCGGTTCCGGTTTCTGTTCCGGCGCCGGCACTGGATGTACCGGTCCCCCAGCGAATGAGCCGCTCTTTCAGATCAGCCATTTTCTCGTCCTCCCCCACGGTCAGGCGGCCAGGGCGGCCAGAATGCGCTTCGTTTCGTCCAGGGCCGCTTGTGGGCCGTACAGATTGCAGACGCCGGTCAGGTTCAGGACGACCTCGTCCACCCCCGCCGCGCCGAACGCGCGCAGTTTCGCGACGAGTTCGTCCGGGTCGCCGCTGAGGAACGCCCCGCCGTCGACGAGCGCCTTGGCGTTAGCCGCCGGGTCGTCGCCGGCGACATCCGTGCCGGACCGGCGCAGCATGTCGATGTAGTGGGCGCCCTGGAGATGCGCGGCGTTGCTCGCGAGCGCCAGTTCGGCGGGTTCGCGGTCGGGCCGGGCCAGGGCGAGCGGCACGATGGCGGTGAGTCTGGGGGGCGTGCGCCCCGCGCCTCCCTTGCCGTCCGACGCGTTCGCCGCGCCCTCACGCATCGCCGGGAGCACGGTGTCCCGCAGGTAGTGCGCCGGAGTCAGCCAGGTCACGGCCACATCGGCGACCTCACCCGCGAGCCGCGCCATACCGGGCCGCAGCACACCGAGCCCGATCTCCACACCCGGCACCGGGTAGCGGGGCATCTCGGCCCGGCAGCTGAAGTACTCGCCCCGGATGTCGACGCTCTCGCCCGCCAGCAGTCCGCGCACGATCGAGAGGTACTCGCGTGCCGCCGTGAGCGGACTGCGGTACGCCTCGCCGAGCAGCGACCGCTGCAACGGCCGGCCCCCGGGCCCGAATCCGGCGATCACCGGCTGTCCGGTGGCCATCGCCAGCGAGCGGGCCTGCAGAGCGGCTTCGTAGGGGTGGCGGAGCGGCATGAGCGTGACGCCGAGTCCGGTCGGCACGCGGAATCCCGCCCCCGCCGCCGCCACGAATCCCTGGTGCGGCTCGATCATCACGGACTGCCCCTGCCAGAGGCGGCTCGCGTTGCTCCAGTGCACCAGTCCGGCGTACGGAAGGATCTGCTCCGGGCGGCGCGGAAGGAAGGGCAGGAGCACGGAATAAGAAGTCATGGCCTGTCCCCCATTTCTCGACGTGACGCGTGGATACCGCTCGGCATTTCCTGCCCTGCGTTCTCTTCTTCGCTTTCCTCTGTCGGCGTTCGTTCGTTCCGACACAGAGAACAATGCCAAACGGGAGCAGCCCATCGGGCGGTTCCGGGGCGCTACTTGCTGCCAGTGACCGTGCAGCTTGTTGCAGGTACTCTCACAGGTGATCAGACGGAGGCACCATGGGGGAATTGTCCGTACTCGGACTCACCGATACGGAAGAGGGCATCTACCGGCACTTTCTACGGAACCCCGGCACGACCGCCGAGGACATCCAGTTGCTGCTGCACGTGCCGCTGGACGACATCGGGAGCGCGCTGGAGCGCCTGACCGAACTCGGCCTGCTGCACGGAACGGAAGGGGCCGGCCCCGGAGCGGACGGCGGGCCCGAGGTGATCTCCGCCGCCGATCCCGAGACCGCCGTGGACCGGCTCACGGACCTGCGGCTGCGCGAACTCCACCAGCAGCTCCAGCAGGTCACCCAGTCCCGGCACCTGATAGCCGGCCTGCGCGCCGAGCAGAGCGTGAAGGAACAACCCGACTCCGGACCGATCGAGCGCCTGGAGGATCTCGGGCAGATCCGGGGCCGGATCGACGACCTGGCGTTCTTCGCCCGCGAGGAGATCCTCTCGGTCGAGCCGTACACCGAGCTGACCCCGGCGAACATCGCGCACGCCCGGCCGCTCGACACCCGCTGTCTGCGGCGGGGGGTACGGATCCGCAACGTCGTCCTGCGCGAGGCCCTGGACCACGCGCCGACCGTCGGCTATCTGCGCGACCTCACCTCCCTCGGCGCGCAGATCCGGGTCGCGGACACCATCGCGGAACGGCTCCTCGTCTACGACCGCCGCACAGCGCTCGTCCCCGTCGACCCGGCCGACACCCGGCGCGGCGCGCTGCTCGCCCGGGAGGCGGGTCTGGTCGCGAACATCCTGGCGCTGTTCGAGAAGATCTGGGACCAGGCCACCGATCTCACCGTGCTCATCGACGAGCGGGCGGGGGCGGAGGGCGGGGGGCTCTCGGAGATGGAGCAGCAGGTCCTGGAAGCGATGTGCCACGTGGGCAAGGACGAGTCGGGGGCGCGCTCGCTGGGGGTGTCGGTGCGGACGTACCGCCGTCATGTCGCCGACGTCCTGCGCATCCTGGGCGCGAGCAGCAGGGCGCACGCGGCGCTCCTCGCGCGGGAGCGCGGCTGGGTGTGAGGCCCGGGGGGACCCGGGGGGACCCTGGGCGCGGTGGCGGCGGTGACCGGGGGGCGGCCACCGGTGGCGGTGACGCCACGACGAAGGGGTGCCCCGGCGACTGATCGCCGGGGCACCCCTGTACTTCTTGCGCCGCTCGTGCTGCTCGTACTGCTGTGCTGCTCGCTGCTTGTGCTGCCGTATGCCGGATCGCTGCCGGCCGTACGGCTACCGCTTCGGCTTCGGAGTCTCGATCTGCCACCCGTTGACGGGCTTGGAGGCGCCGCCGCCCTGCTCGCCGCAGAGCGGCAGCCTGATGGGCAGCGGGGTCGCGCAGACCCGCTCGACGATCGGGTCGACGACGGGAGCGACGAAGGAACCCCCGACGATCACCGGAGCGGTCACCGCGGCTGTCGCCGGAGCGGTCACCGCCGGCTTGCCCGCCACCATCTGGGCCTGAGCCCGATCCTGCGCCTGAGCCGGTCCCTGTCCCCCCACCACCGCGAGCGCGAGCGCCGCACCCGCCACCACGGCCGCCTTCTTGCAGCCGGCGAAACCGGAGGCCCCCA
The DNA here is from genome assembly GCF_000383595.1 of Streptomyces bottropensis ATCC 25435. NCBI lineage: Bacteria > Bacillati > Actinomycetota > Actinomycetes > Kitasatosporales > Streptomycetaceae > Streptomyces > Streptomyces bottropensis. The sequence continues at coordinate 8,783,965 of NZ_KB911581.1, forward strand.
CGAACCCGGCGAATCCCTTGAACCCCACGACGTACCCCCGTTTGTTGTCCCCCGCGCGTTCCGGGCCGGTCGTGCCCCCGCGGTGACCCCCACTCTGCCAACGGAAAACCGCAGGCGGGACGGCGATTCGTGTCAGCTTGCTGCACACGCTCGCTCAACTTCATGCCACCGCACGTTCAGTGGGCCGGGGGCCGGTCCCAGGGGTCGGGCGGGGACGGAGGCGGCTGGGCCGTGCCGAGGCGGCGGTAGGCGGCGCGGGCCTGGAGGAGGCGGGCGAGGGCGGTGCCGGCGAGGGCCGCGGTGAGGAGGCAGACCAGCCAGAAGGTGTCGCGCGGGTTGGTCCAGGTCAGGACACCCGCGGGCGGGATGGCGAACCCGTTGAGGAACAGCCAGCACAGGGCGGCCGTGCCCGGGGCCGCGGTGAAGCGGGCGTATCCGCCGAGGAGCGCGGAGAGCACCGACAGGGCGAGCAGGGCCGGGCCGGGGCGGTCCGTGCCGACCAGCGCGTTGTGCACGGCCACCAAGGCCATCGCGCCCGCGAAGGCCGTGGCCCACACCAACGGGGTCGCCACGGGCTGGGGGACGGGACGGGGACCGGTCCCCAGGGACACCCACTGGATCACGGGCACGCTCCCGGAGTCCTGGGGGCGTGCGCTCCCGGAGTCCTGAGGGCGTGCGCTCCGGGGGGCGTGGGTCCCGCGGGCGTCGCGGGCCGGCGTCCGCAGGGGACGGGTATCACCTCGGTACCACCCGCGCGACCTCTCCACGACGTCGCGGCCATCGGCCCGCCGGCCGACGGGATGCCCGGTGCACGGGGCGGGCGGGGGACCGCCGCATGGGCTGTGGGGGCAGCCGTGAGGATCATGGCGGGGGGTCCTTTCGGTCAGCCCCGGTGCCGATACGGGGGGCGCCCGGGGGTGAAGGGGGATTGTTCCACCGGGAGACCGGTCCCGGAGCCGGCGGCCGGGTTTCGGGGTCTCGTCGCGATTTTCGGGGTCTCGTTAGGGTGGCACCGACGGTTGTCCGATGACATATCCGAATCAGACAGGGGGCCGGCCGTGGGTGCTCCACGACTCAGCAGTACGCCGTTGCCGGGGATCGGGGTCCGCTACGACCTCACGACCAGGGAGCAGCGGCGGATCTCGGTGGTCGCGCACCGGGACGGCGCCCGGACGCTGAGCGCGTACCGGCAGGACGATCCGGACGCGTGCGCGCTGTCGGTGCGGCTGTCGTCGGGGGAGGCGACCGCCCTCGTCGACGCGCTGATGCCCGACCACCACAGCCCGAACCTGCTGTCCACCACGGAGCTGGGGCTGGTGGCGGAGCGGATCGAGCTGGCGTCGACGTCCCACTGGAACGGGCGCGTGCTGGGCGACACCCGGATGCGGACCGAGACGGGCGCGTCCATCGTGGCCGTACTGCGCCGGGCCGAGGCGATTCCCTCGCCCGCACCGGACTTCCGGCTGGCCGGCGGGGACACGCTCATCGTGATCGGCACCCGCGAGGGTGTGGAGACGGCCGCCGCGATACTCGGGCGGGAGTGAGCCGGCCATGCACCTCGCCGCACACCTCCCCGCCCTCGCCGTCCCCGCCCTCCCCGCTCACCCCTTCGCGCACCTCGCCGCACAGTCCGAGTCCACCGCGCACTCCTCCGCCGTCTTCCTGGTCGAGTTCGGCGCGATCATCCTCGGCCTGGGGCTGCTGGGACGGTTCGCGGCGCGGTTCCGGCTGTCGCCCATCCCGCTGTATCTGCTGGCCGGGCTGGCCTTCGGCGAGGGCGGCCTGCTGCCGCTGGGCGCCAGCGAGGAGTTCGTCGCGATCGGCGCCGAGATCGGCGTGATCCTGCTGCTGCTCATGCTCGGCCTGGAATACACCGCCAGCGACCTCGTCTCCAACCTCAAGACCCAGTACCCCGCCGGACTCGTCGACGCCTGCCTCAACGCCCTGCCCGGCGCGGCCATGGCCCTCCTCCTCGGCTGGGGCCCCGTCGCCGCCGTCGTCCTCGCCGGCGTCACCTGGATCTCCTCCTCCGGCGTCATCGCCAAGGTCCTCGGCGACCTCGGACGCCTCGGCAACCGCGAAACCCCCGTCATCCTCAGCATCCTGGTCCTGGAAGACCTCTCCATGGCCGTCTACCTCCCGATCGTCACCGCCCTGCTGGCCGGGGTCGGTCTGGCGGCGGGCAGCGCGACCCTCGCGATCGCGCTCGGGACGGCCGGGCTCGTGCTGCTGGTGGCGGTGCGGTACGGACGGCACATCTCGCGGTTCGTCTCCAGCGACGACCCCGAGAAGCTGCTGCTCGTCGTGCTCGGGGTGACGCTCGTCGTCGCCGGGCTGGCTCAGCAGCTGCAGGTGTCGGCGGCGGTGGGCGCGTTCCTGGTGGGCATCGCGCTGTCGGGCGAGGTGGCCGAGGGCGCGCACAGTCTGCTGGCGCCGCTGCGGGACCTGTTCGCGGCCGTGTTCTTCGTCTTCTTCGGCCTGCACACCGACCCCGCCAGCATCCCGCCGGTCCTCCTGCCCGCGCTCGTCCTGGCCGCCGTCACCGCCCTGACGAAGATCGCCACCGGATACTGGGCCGCGCGGCGGGCCGGTGTCTCCGCCAAGGGCCGCTGGCGGGCGGGCGGCACGCTCGTCGCGCGCGGCGAGTTCTCCATCGTCATCGCCGGCCTCGCCGTCACCGCCGGCATCGAACCCTCCCTCGGCCCCCTGGCCACCGCCTACGTCCTCATCCTGGTCATCGTCGGCCCGCTGGCCGCGCGCTGGACCGAGCCGATGGCCATGTGGCTCACCGGCCGCCTGCGTGGGGCCCCGGCTACCGGCGTGGGGGTCGGCGCAGGGGAAGCGGACGGTACGCCCCTGTCGGCTCCGGCTTCGGCTGAAGCGCACGAGGCGTTGGACGACGAACGGGACACCGTCGACCGGACCTGAGGGCCAAGGGCACGCCAGCCACCCCCTCGCTCTCCGCCCCTGGCCCTCCTCCTCTCCTGGCCCTCCTCTCCTAGCCCTTGTCCCCCGCCCCCTCCTCCGCGTCGAAACTGGCGAAGTACGCGGCCGCCATGTCCTCGTCGGCGTGGCCCTGGGCGGCGGCGCGGGTGAGGCGGGCCGCGCCGGCGGCGGCGATGTCGAGGCGTAGGCCGTGCCGCCGGCCGGCCTCGACGATCAGACGGGCGTCCTTCGCGGCGGTCGAGACGGCGAAGGAGGCCGGGGAGAGGCGGTCTTCGAGGATGAGCGCGGACTTGGCGTGCAGATAGCCCATGTCGAGCGGGCCGCCCTCGATGATCTCGAAGAAGGACCGCGGGTCGACACCGAGCGCCTGGGACAGGGCCAGCACCTCACCGGCCGCGTTGGTCGCGGCGAGCACCCAGCTGTTGGCCACCAGCTTGAGCCGGGTCGCGGTGCCCGCCGCGCCGTCCTCGCCGGTCCAGACGGTACGGGCGCCGACGGCGTCGAAGACGGGGGTCACCGTCCCCCGCCCCTCGACCGGGCCCGCGGCCAGCACCGTCAACTGCCCCGCCTCCGCGGGCTGCCGGGTGCCGAGCACCGGGGCGTCGTAGAAGACCAGCCCGTGCTCACCGGCCAGCGCGGCCAGTTCGGCGACGCCCTCCACGCCGGCGGTGGTGGACTGGACCCAGGCCGTGCCGGGGCTCAGCGCGGGCGCCGCCTCGCGCATCACGTCCCGGGCCGCGGCCCCGTCGTACAGGATCGTGAGCACCACGTCCGCCCCGCGCACGGCCTCGGCCGGGCTGTCGGCGATTTGCGCCCCGTCGGCGGCGAGCGGCTCGGCCTTCTCCCGGGTGCGGTTCCAGGCCCGTACGGCGTGGCCGGCGCGGACGAGGTTGCGGGCCATCGCGGCGCCCATGATGCCGGTACCCAGGACGCTTACGGTGAGCTTGTCGGTCATGACGTCAACTTCCTGCCGCGTACAGTGCGTTGCAGTGTCGCAGTCCGGGACGGGCCGGAGGGCGGTACGACACCGGGCGAACGGACCCTCTCGCCGGGCCGCCGCCCGGCGCGGTCCTCGTCCGATCAGGACACTTATCCGCCGGTCCGCATGCGCGCGCGGCGCCCGGGGAAGACCGGGCCTACGACCGGCGTCGAAGGGCGAGCCAGCGATGAGCACCGACACGAACACGTCCTCAGGGGCACCGGAGGGCGGCCTCGACGTGCGCCCCGCCTCCGGGCACATCGGCGCCGACATCCACGGCGTGGACCTCGCCGGCCCGCTCGACGACACGACCGTCGCCGGTGTCCGGGCGGCGCTGCTGCGCTGGAAGGTGGTGTTCTTCCGGGGCCAGCGGCTGGACCACGCCGGCCAGATCGCGTTCGCGCGCCGCTTCGGGGAGCCGGTCCGCCTGCGTGCCAGGGGCTCGGTCTCCCCGGCCGCGCACCCCGAGATCGAGACGACGGCCGACCGTCAGGAGCTGGGCCGCAAGCACGGCATGGACCAGGCCGAATGGCTGGAGCGCCGCCGCCACTCCACCCTCCGCGGCTGGCACGCCGACCACACCGCGCGCATCGACCCGCCCGCCCTGACCCTGCTCCGCGCCGAACGCGTCCCCCCGTACGGCGGGGACACCACCTGGGCCAACCTCGCCACCGCCTACGCGGGCCTGTCGGAGCCGGTGCGCCGGTTCGCCGACGGGCTGCGCGCCGAACACCGGCTGGGCGTCGGCTATCTCGCCCGCTCGGGCCCCGACCCCTACCTCCGCCATCTCCAGGACCACCAGGTCGCGTCCGTCCACCCGGTCGTCCGCGTGCACCCCGAGACCGGCGAATGGGTCCTGTACGTCAACCCGTACTACGTCGAGAACATCGTCGACGTCACCCGGGCCGAGAGCCGGCTCCTGCTGGAGATGTTCGTCGAGCAGATCACGCGCCCCGAGTACACGGTCCGCTTCCGCTGGGAGCCGGGTTCCGTGGCCCTCTGGGACAACCGGGCCACCGTCCACCTCGCCCCGAGCGACGCCGCCCACCTGGACTTCCCGCGCATCATGCACCGCGTGATGATCGCCGGTGACCGGCCCGTCGGCGTCGACGGCACCCCGTCGAAGTCGCTCTGCGGCGCACCGCTGCACGAACGGAACGAACAGCGGAACGCCTAGCGGCACCGGCGCGGGGCGGGCAGCGGCACAACCGGCGCGCCACGCAAGGCGGGTGGCGGGTGGCGCGCCGCGCAAGGCGGGTGGCCGGGACGACGATCGCGGGTACCCGGCGTCCCATGGGTGACGTACTCGTCGGGACCTGCTCGTGGACGGACCGGGCGCTGCTGGCCAGCGGCTGGTACCCGCGCGGGCATCGCGACGCCGGGCCCCGACTCCGCTACTACGCCGAGCGGTTCCCGGTCGTCGAGGTGGACTCCAGCTACTACGCCCTGCCCAGCCGCCGCAACAGCCTCCTCTGGGCCGAGCGGACACCCCCCGGATTCCGCTTCGACGTCAAGGCGTTCTCCCTCCTCACCGGCCACCCGACCCGCCCGGCGGCCCTCCCCGAGGACCTCCGGGAGTTACTCGGGCGGGAGCCGCGCCGCAGGACGACCCCCGCCGTACTGGACCGGGTGTGGGAGCGGTTCGCCGACGCCGTCGAGCCGTTGCGGGAGACCGGGCGGCTGGGCGCGGTGCTGTTCCAGTTCCCGCCGTGGTTCGCGCCGGGGGAGCGGGCGCGGCAGACGCTGGAGGAGTGCGCGGGGCGTACGGCGGGCTGGCCCGTCTCGGTCGAGTTCCGGCACCCCGCGTGGTGGCGGGGCGAACAGGCCGACCGCACCGCGGCGTCGCTGTCGCGGCTCGGCCTGGTCGCCGTCGGCGTCGACATGGCCCAGGACCTGGAGACCTCCCTGCCGCCGCTCGTCCCCGTCACCTCGCCCGAGCTGGCCGTCGTACGGTTCCACGGCCGCAGCCCCGACTGGGGCACCGGAAGCAAGGAGGACCGCTTCCGGTACGCCTACTCCCCGTCCGAACTCGCCGCATGGGCACCCCGGCTGCGGTCGGCCGCCGAACAGGTGGACGAGCTGCACGTCCTCTTCAACAACTGCTGCGCCGACGCGGCCGTACGGGCGGCGGAGACGACGCGGCGGATCCTCGACGAACGGTGAGCCCGCCGGCCGGCCCCGGTCCGGCCCCGGTCCGGCCTCGGTCCGGCCTTGCTAGCTCACCCGTACCGGCTTCTCCACGGTGACCTGGTCGATCTCCGTCGTACGGACCGTGAGCCTCATCGTCCACTTGCCGGGCAGGGGGAGCCGCAGCTCGTCGGTGACCCAGTAGCCGCCGCGGTCGGTGAGCTTGGCGTCGATCGGGCCGATCTTCTGGGCCTTGAGGGTGAAGGTGAGCCGCAGTTCGGGAACGGTGGCGATGCCGCCGTCGGGGCCGAAGACCACGGCCTGCACGGAGTTCTTGCCGACGCGCCCGGGACCGAGGTCGATCTGGACCTTGCCGTGCCCGTTCGGGGTGCCGACGTCGAAGGGGATCGTCGTCGAGGACGCCGTGACCCCGCCCGCCGCCTCGCTCGCGCTCTCCTCGGCGATCTCCGCCGCCGCCCGGCCCGGGAGCGTGCCCGTCAGCACGGTGGTGATCACCAGGACGACGACCGCGACGGTGAACTCCGCGAGCACCGACCGCCGAAGGCGTCGGCGCGGCGGATCGGCCGCCGAGGGGTCCTCGGCCGGCGAGCCTTCGCGGTCGCCCCGGCCCGCGTCGCCCCGGCCACCCTCGCGCCGGTCGTCGCCGGCTCCCTGGTCAGGAGAGGGCGCGTCGGCGGACGACACGGCGGCGGGGGCCGGGGCGGACGCCCCCTCGCCCACCCGCCCGGACACCCGCGCCGCCACCGCCACGGCCGCCCGCTCGGTGACCTCGGCCCGCTCGCGAGCGACGGCCGTCACCGGCCCGGCGGCGGCCTCGTCCGACTCGGCCTCCTGCCCGGACGCGACAGCCTCCGCCGCCGGAGCCTCCGCCGGAGACTGCCCGGCCTCCCCCAGCCGCCCCGTCCAACGCCGTGAGAACGCCGCCGCCACCAGCAGGAGCACCACGGCGACCAGCTTGGCGACCAGGACCTCCCCGTACGCCGTGGACGTGAAGGCGGACCAGGAGCCGAGGCCGCGCCAGGACTGGTAGACGCCGGTGACGACGAGGACGGTCACCGAGACGAAGGCCAGCCGGGAGAAACGGTTGACCACAGCGGCCGACAGGGTCTCCGGCGCCCGGTACAGCATGGTGAGCAGCGCGGTCAGCCCGCCCAGCCAGACGGCCATGGCCAGCAGATGCAGCACCGAGGAGGTCATCGCGACCGGCACCTGGATACCGGCGGAGGCGTGCTCGGCGGCCGCCCAGGTCCCGGCGAGACCCACCGAGAGCAGCGCACCGCCGACAAGAGCGCCCTTCCCCCACGCGTCGCCCCGCCGGCGTACCCGTACGAGGACGAGGGCCGCCACCGCGAGCAGCGCCAGCCGGGCCAGCAGCGCGAGTCCCGGCCGGCTCACCAGCGTCTCGCGCAGCACGGAGAGGTCGAGGGCGGACCCGATGCCGGTGCCCCGCTCGTACGGCCCGCGGAGCAGCAGCAGGACGGCCGAGGCGAGCAGCAGTGCCGGCCAGCCGGCCAGGAGCAGCTTGCGCAGCGACTCGGCCGGGCCCCCGAGCACGACCGCCATGAAGAAGGCCACGCCGATGAGCAGGGCGAGGGCGCCGTACGCGAAGTAGCGGGTGATGTCGTAGAGGGAGGAGGTGAGCGGGTCCTCGGTGAGGTCGGCGGGGAGGACCGCGGCGGTCGCGGAGGGTTCGCCGATCGAGAAGAGCAGGGCACCCGAGATGGGGTGGCTGTCGGCCGAGACGACCCGCCAGGCGATCGTGTAGGTGCCGTCGGCGAGGCCGCCGGGCAGGGTGACACTGGCCGTGTCGGACCGGCCGCCCGCGCGCCCCGGCCTGCCCGTGTCGACCGCCCGGTTCTCCGGGTCGACGACGCGGATGGAGTCCTCCAGGAGGCTCACCGACTCGGTGAAGCGGAGGGTGATGTCCTTGGGGGCGGCGTCGAGGACGCTGCCGTCGACGGGGTCGCTGCCCTTGAGAGCGGCGTGCGCGGAGGCGGTACCCGCTCCCGCGAGGAGGAACAGGATCAGCGCGGTGCCCAGCAGCACCAGGCGCCGGATCCCACGGCCCCGGCCGCCGCTCCGGTCCCCGGCCCGGCCCCGGTGTCCACCGAGGCCGCCGGTTCCGCCCGGCCGCCTCGCGCCCCGGCCCCCATCGCTGCCGCTGTCGCCGACCCCGCCCTCGACGGGGCGGCTGTCGCCGCCCCTGTCCTCGACTGGGTCGCTGTACCTGCGTCGGTCCACGTAGTGCTCCGGATCCACGGTCGCCGGCTCTCGGACTCCTGGAACACGTACGGACGCCGCGAACGCCGCGTTCAACGCGATCCGCACCGGGTCCGCCCCGCCTCCGGGCACCCCCGAACCTACGCCCGCCCCAGCTCCCCGATCTCGGCGGCCCGGTCCGGGTAGAGCAGCGCCAGTTCCGCCGCGTCCCCGTGCTCGTATCCCCCGAAGGTGAACCCCGGCGCCATCGTGCACCCGAACAGCGTCCAGCCGCGGCCGTCTCCGGTGCCCGGGACCCTCGCCCCCATCCAGGTCCCCGCGGGCACGACGTACTGCACGTGCTGCCCGTCGAGCACCTGCGGTCCGAGGACGACGACCCGCGAGGACCCGTCCGGGGCGAGCAGCAGCATCCGGAGCGGGTCGCCGAGGTGGTAGTGCCAGATCTCGTCGCCGGGCAGCCGGTGCAGCGCGGAGCGGTCGCCGGGCTCGGTGGTGAGCAGGGCGACGATCGCGGTCCCCTCCGGCCGCCCGTCGTCCCGCTCGGGCCCCGCCCACGTCTGCCGGAAACGGCCGCCCTCACGCGGGATGGGCTCCAACGCGTAGTGCGCGATGAGGTCTTCGGGAGTCATCCGCCCGAGGCTACGCCCGCCACCACCGCGTCCGTCACCCCTACGCCCGCCACCACCGCGTCTGTCACCACCGCGTCCGTCACCGCGCCCGTCACCCGGCCCACCGGCCGACCGGCGACGGCACCGCTCGGACCTACCGGCCAAGCAGGCTCTCCCTCCGCAGGAACGCCAGCCGGGCCCGCTTCGCGGGCAGATACACCTCCGGCAGATCGACCTCCGGCAGGACGACGACCGGCCCGCGCTCGAACCCCTGGCGGGCGAACCGCGCGATGGCCCGCTCGTTCCGCTCGTCCGGATCGACGACGACCCGTGGCCGGTCCAGCCCGACCAGCACGTACGAGGCGAAGACCGCCAGCAACGAGGACGACCACCCCGGTCGCCCTCCGCCCTCCCCGGCGGGCGCCAACAGCACATGGACGCCGATGTCCCCCGGCTCGACCTCGTAGGCCTCGCCGACCCGGTCCGCCTCCGGCTCGTAGGTCTGCAGCAGTCCGACCGGCTCGCCGTCGTGCACCGCGAGGTAGGCGTGGTGGGTGTCGTAGGCCGCCAGGCCCTCGTAGACCTCCCGGACCTGCTCCTCGGTGAGCCCGTTCATGCCCCAGAACCCGGCCCTCGGCTCGCTCACCCAGCCATGGACCACCCCGGCATCGGCCCGCGCGTCCAACGGCAGGATCCGCACGGTCCCGAACCCGTCGACCACCTGCTCGTGAACGGCCACCCGGTCGCCGTACGACCCGACGCTCATCGTGCTTCTCCTCGCTGTCCTGTTCGCTGTTCGTCGCCGTTCCCCGCCCCACCCGGTGCGGGGTCGTCCCCGTCCTCGCGGGTGAGGCGGTCCCAGTCGGTGACGACCGGGACGAGGTCTCCCCCGAGCCACCGGGGGAGCTGATCGCGGTGATGGGCCGAGCCGCTCACGCCGGACGCCCCGAACGGCACCACCCAGAGGCTGTCCTCGCGCCGGGCCAGGTCCCAGACGTAACGGGCGGCCGGGCCGCGCGCGCTGAGATCGGTGACGCCGGGGACGGCGGAGGTGCACAGGACGCAGTCGTGGTCCCCGGCGAGCCCCGGCCCGTCGGGCGCGTCCTCGCCGTCGTCCGGGAGCGCGCGCCACGGCACGAGCCGGTGGCTGTCGCCCCAGGGCCCGATCGCGGCGCCGGCCGCCTCCTCCAGCGCCTCGCGCACCAGCGCGGCCCGGTCGATCCCGTACAACTCCTGCGCCCTGAGCAGATGTTCGAGCGCGAACCCGATCCGCACGGTGAGCGAGAGCCACGGCCGGAAGACCTCGGGGTACGCCGGCGGCACCGCCAGCGCCGCGAACGCGGGCTCCGCCGCGAGCCGCCGTACGACCGCCCCGCGCAGCGCCGCGTACGCCGCCGCGTCGACGCTGTCGGCCTCCATCCGCCGGTCCCAGCGCAGAAGGCGGTCGCGGAGCGCGGCCGCGGCCGGGCTGATCCCCGCGGCCGGCCCGGACCCGCGCTCGCATCCGCCCCCGGACCCGCCCTCGGTACCCGGCGTGCCGGGGGTGGTCTCGGCGAGGGCGGCCAGGTGGTCCAACAGGGGCCCGGCGGAGGAGAGATGGGTGTCCATGTGCAGGGCGGGCATCTCCGCCGCGGACCACACCCGCCGCTCGTCCAGCAGCGCGCGGATGCGTTCGGCCCGGTGCGGCGGCGCGAACTCCACGCCCAACGGCGCCGCCGGGCCACGCTGGTTGGCCATCACCGCGACGCCGTCCTCGAACCCGCCGTACGGCATCTCGTGCCACCCCTGCCACTCGTGTCCCGGCTCCCAGGCCGCGACGACGCGGGTCCGGTTGTCCCGGCCGCGCACCGGCACCCGCCCCGCCACCCGGTGCAGCACCCCGCCCCGGGTGTCCGCCGCCAGCACGACGTTCACCGGCTCGGCCCACGCGTCGAACGCCCTGTCCACCTCGGCGACCTCCCGCGCCCGGAGGAGGGGGAGCAGCGCGCTCAGCCCGAGGTCCCCGGTGACGCGGGGCGGACAGCGGAGGCTGAGGGGACCGACCGGACCGGGTTCACCCGTGTCCGGCCCTCCGACGACGACCGGCCCCCGCGCGGTCTCGATCACCTCCACCTCCACCGGCTCCCCGCCCGCGACCTCGATGACCTCCACATGCCGGTGCGCGGCCCGCCACACCCCGTCGGGATCGAGTGCCTCCACACCGCCGTCCGTGGGCCGCAGCCGCTCCCGGTACAGGTCCTGGTAGTCGGCCATGGCGTTGGTGATGGCCCAGGCCACGTCGCCGGTGTGAGCGAAGTGCGCGATGCCCGGCATACCGGGGACGGCGAGGCCGACGACGTCGAACTCGGGGCAGGAGAGGTGGATCTGCTGGTAGACACCAGGTGCCTCGATGAACCGGTGTGGATCACCGGCGACGACGGCCTGCCCGGTGGCCGTACGCGAGCCGTCGACGAGCCACCCGTTGCTGCCGGCGGTGGCGGGCCCGTCCGTGGCGAACAGCCCGACCGCGTCGGCACCGAGCTGCCGTACGGCCTCCTCCCGCCAGAGCTTGGCGGGGAACCCGGCGAACAGGATGTGCGTGGCGAGCCACACACCGAGCGGATGCCAGACCTCCCAGCGCCCGGTCACGAGCCCGGCGCGCTCGAACTCGGGCGCGCGCCGCCCGCCCTCGGCCAGCCCGTCGTTCACGCCCTCGACGTACGCGCGGACCCAGTCGGCGGTCTCCGGGTCCGTTCTCTCCAGCCGGTCGAAGCATCTTCGCGCCGTGTCCTCCAGGCGGGCCCGCCGCGCGAACCGGTCCCAGCCGAGGGAGCCCACGCCCAGGAAGGCGGCGGTGGTGCCCTGGACCCGGTGGCGTTCGACCTCCAGTTGCCAGGCGCGGTCGAGGGCGGTGACCCGGCCCTGGGCGTGGGCGAGAGCGCGGACGTCGGCGGCGCGGAGGTGGGGGATGCCCCAGGCGTCGCGGTACGTCCCGTACGCCTGTGGTCCCTGTGACCCTCGCGCCCCCTGCGATTCCCGCGGTCCATGGCTCGACATGCCCCCTCGGACCTGCTCCCGCCCGCCGATGTCCCGCATTCCCGTCCCCACTCCACTCACGATTTAGGTTAGCCTCACCTAAGCAATCAGTGATCAAAGCGTACGGGAAGGGTGCAGAAGCCATGGGGCAGGGGCACGGTTGGGAGGGAGCGGTCCTCAGACTGCTCCGCGGCAAGGACTTCGTCCTCACGGTGACCGGTGCGGAACAGGTCACCGAGCACTACCGCCGGGTCCACCTCACCGACGGCGGCATGCTCGCGACGACCGGCGTCCACCCGACGATGTGGGTACGCCTCTGGTTCGACGCCGCCGGCAAACCGCACCAGCGGGCCTACACCCTGGTCGATCCCGACCCGGCCGCCGGCACCTTCAGCCTGGAGTTCGCCCTCCACGACGGCCACGCCAGCGACTGGGCCCGCACCGCGAAGTCCGGCGACACCATCGAGGCCACGGTCCAGGGCACCGCCTTCACCGAGCCCGACCCCACCCCGTCCCACATCCTCGCCATCGGCGACCCGGCCTCCCTCCCGGCCCTCAACTCCCTCCTGGGCGCACTCCCGTCGGCCCCGGCGACGATCTGGTTCGAGACGCCGACGGACACCGGGGCCCCCACCCCCGAGGCGGGCGGGCTCCCCCTCCGCCTCGACCCCACCCGCCACGACCTCCGCCCGGTCCCCCGCCAGGACGCCGGCGCCCGCCTCCTCACCCGGGTGAGAGCCGACGCACCCGCCCTCCTGGCGAACACCCCCGCCCCCTACGTCTGGATCGCCTGCGACACCACGACGACCCGCTCCCTGACGACGTACTTCCGCAAGGAACTGGGCCTGCCGAAGCAGCGGACGCACGCGCTGGGCTACTGGCGCCCGTGAGGCGGCCGGCACCCTCCCCCGGGGCCGGGCTGCGGGGGGCCGCCCGGCGGGCGATCATCGGGGCATGAACGTCACCCTTCACCTCGCCCAGGACCCCGAGGCGGACGAGCTCCTCGGGCGCAGTCCGCTCGCCGCGCTGGTCGGCATGCTGCTGGACCAGCAGGTGCCGATGGAGTGGGCGTTCAAGGGCCCGTGGACCATCGCGCACCGGCTCGGCGCGGACGACCTGGACGCCCACGAGATCGCGGCGGCCGATCCGGAGTCGTTCGTCGCGCTGCTGTCGGCCAAACCGGCGGTGCACCGCTACCCCGGTTCCATGGCGAAGCGGATCCAGCAGCTGTGCCAGTACCTCGTCGACCACTACGACGGCGACGCGAGCGCGGTCTGGCAGGACGCGGCGACCGGCGGGGAACTGCTCTCCCGCCTCGAATCCCTCCCCGGCTTCGGCCGCCAGAAGGCCCAGATCTTCCTGGCCCTCCTCGGCAAACAACTCGGCGTCCGCCCCACCGGCTGGCGCGAAGCCGCCGGGTCCTACGGCGACCCCGACTCCTTTCGCTCCGTGGCCGACATCAAGGGCCCCGACTCGCTGGCCAGGGTCCGGGCCCACAAGCAGGAGATGAAGGCGGCGGCCAAGGCGGCGAAGGCCTCCGGCACGTAACCGCGAAGACGGAGCCGACGGCCGCATCCCGGCACGCGCTCCACCCACGCCACCGGGAGCAGCCGTGGCGCGGCTCCGAAGACTTCCCGGCGACATCGAGGCACCCCTGCGGAGAAGTCCGGACGACGCGACGAGGAACCCCGGCGCGTCCGGGGCGAAACCCCGGGAGAATCCCCGACCCGCGCCGCGCGGCGGACGCGCCGCACCCCCGAAAGAACCCCGGCGGGCACCCACCACCGCCACCGGACCCTCACAGAATCACCGGTATGCCCTACTTCGCTCCACCTTTTCCGCGCCCGCACTCCGCCGCCATGGCTGCGCCCGGAACGTCTTGACCGGTAGGCTTTCCGTGTGATCTTCAAGCGCATCGGAAACGGCCGGCCGTACCCCGACCACGGCCGGGAAAGCACCCGGCAGTGGGCGGACGTCGCGCCGCGCCCGGTCCGCCTCGATCAGCTCGTGACGACCAAGGGGCAGCTGGACCTGGAGACCCTCCTCGCCGAGGACTCCACGTTCTACGGCGACCTCTTCGCGCACGTGGTGAAGTGGCAGGGCGATCTGTACCTGGAGGACGGCCTCCACCGCGCGGTCCGCGCGGCCCTCCAGCAACGCCAGGTGCTCCACGCCCGCGTCCTGGAACTGGACTAGCCCGCACGGAAGCCGGTTGGCCCTTTCGGGTTGGACCACAGCGCGGTGAATGATCATCTAGTAGGCATCACCGTCCAACGGCACTACGCTGCGCCCATGAGCATGCTGACCCCTCCCGGCATGGGCGGCCAGTACCGGATCACGGGGGACAAGTACCCGAAGCTGCGTCGGCCCAGGAGGCGGCGCAGGCTCGTCCTCGCCGTCCTCGCGTCCGTGACGTCGCTGGGCCTCGTGGGCTGGGGAACCCTGCAGCTCATCGACGTCTTCACCGGTGACGGGGACCAGGCCGCCGCGGCCGGCCCCAAGGCGGACTGCGCGTCCCGCGTGAGCCCGTCCCCGAAAGCGAGCGGACCGGCCGGGAAGTCCGGGGTGTCCGCGAAGGGCTACCCCGCACCGGGCAGGATCACCGTCAACGTCCTCAACGCCACCCCCCGGGCCGGTCTCGCCAAGGAGACCGCCGCCGAGCTGAAGAAGCGTGGCTTCCGCATCGGGAACGTGGGCAACGCGACCAAGGAGTACGACAAGAAGGTCAAGGGCGCCGGGATACTGCTCGGCGCGAAGGCCGCCGCCGACGCGGCGCTGCCCGTCCTCAACACCCAGCTCGCCGGGGCGCGGCTGAAGACCGACGGTCGTACGAAGGCCACCGAGGTGGACCTCGTCATCGGCACCGGCTTCAAGGCCCTCAGCAAGCAGAAGGACGCCGACCGGGCCCTGGCCGAACTGACCAGGCCCGAGCCGACGCCCAGCACCACCGGAACCTGCTGACCCCGAGGGCCCTACACACGCACGGGTCTACTCCGCGGCACCGTAGAGCCGGTCGCCCGCGTCTCCCAGGCCCGGCACGATGTAGCCGTGCTCGTTGAGGCGCTCGTCGACGGCGGCGGTCACGACCGTCACCGGTGAGCCGGCCAGCTCCCGCTCCATGATCTCGACGCCCTCGGGTGCGGCCAGGAGCACCACGGCGGTCACGTCGTCGGCACCGCGGGCGATCAGCTCGCGGATCGCGGCGACCAGGGTGCCGCCGGTGGCGAGCATGGGGTCGAGGACGTACACCTGACGCCCGGAGAGATCCTCCGGCATGCGGGTGGCGTACGTGGAGGCCTCCAGCGTCTCCTCGTTGCGGATCATGCCGAGGAAGCCCACCTCGGCGGTCGGCAGCAGCCGGACCATGCCGTCGAGCATGCCGAGGCCGGCCCGGAGGATGGGCACCACGAGCGGGCGCGGGTGGGAGAGCTTGACGCCCGTGGTCGACGCCACCGGCGTCGTGATGTCGACCAGCTCGGTGCGCACGTCCCGCGTGGCCTCGTAGGCGAGCAGGGTGACCAGTTCGTCGGCGAGGCGACGGAAGGTCGGGGAGTCGGTGCGCCGGTCGCGCAGCGTGGTGAGCTTGTGGGCGACCAGAGGGTGGTCGACGACGTGGAGACGCATGTCCACAACAGTAGCTGGGGCAACAGGCCCGGGCGCCCCCTCACCCTCCCCCACCCGCCGCGCCTTCCCGATGGCATCAAACCCGCCATCGGAGGGAAAGTGGGATGAACGGAGCGGCGACGGAACGACCGGCGCCTGACGGTGGTGAGCCCATGCCAGACCCGAACAACGCTTCCCCACGTCCCCGGGGCACCCGCACGGGGCCCGACCAGGCCGAGCGGCGCAACGCGCCCGACCGGCGGACCGGAAGGTCCGCGCGGACAGCGGGCGGTACGACGCGTACGGCCGAGGGAGCGGAACGACCAGGCGGCCGAGCGAAGCCGCAGGCCTCCGCCGGGACGGCCGGCCGCACGACGCGGCCGCCCGGCGGTACGGCGCGAACCCCCACCGGGACGGCGCGGGGCGCCGGTCCGCCGGCGCGGGCGGGCGACCGGGCAGCGCGCACGGGCGAGGGACCGGCGCGGACCACGGGACGGACGGCGCCCCCGGCGGACGAGACGGCGCGGACGACCGGGCGCGCCACGTCCCCGGCGGACAGGACGGCGCGGGGAACCGGAAACGCGCCTCGGGAAGCGGCGGGAAAGGCGCGGGTGGCGGTGCGAGGGGCCGAAGAGGTGGCGGACATGGCTGATGGGGCGCAGGGCGGCGGGCGGGAGAACGAGGCGGCCCGTCGGCGCCGACGGGCACAGTTCCTGCGGGAACTGACGGAGGCGCGGGAGCTGCGCGACCGGGTCCAGCCGCGCCGCGCCAAGGCCGCCCGGCTCCGCCACGCCATGCGCATGCGCACCTTCCGCTGGTGACCCGGCCGCCCCGCACTCTCGGCTCCTCCCCCGCACCCTCCCCTCCCACGGGAGCCGTGCGACGTGTTCCTGGGGCCCGAGTGGGGCGTTCACGGGGTGGTCGTGCATATGCGGCCGGGATCTGCGCGTACGATCCGCTGGTGGCGGCAACAGGTGCCCAGGTGAACGGCGGCCCCACCGGCGATCAAAAGAGCCGGACACAGGGAGCCGAAGACGTCCCCTGAGCGCTCCGTTTCTGCCACGATTCCGAGTGGGTGGGGCTCGGACCGCAAGCCTCCCCATCCACAACATCCGCCGGGGGGACCCCCGACCGGCACACCTATGACCAGTGGGAGAGTCACGGTGTACTTCGCCGCACTGCTCGCGCGCACCGAAGACGGGTGGGAAGCGAGCGACACAGAGCTCGACGATGTGGAAACCCTGTCGGATCTGGCCGACCTGGCCCGTGAAGCCTCGCCCGGCGACGACACGGTGCTGGTGCTCATCGAGCAGGAGGACGCCTGGTTCGGCGTCGTCCGCATCGATGGCGAGGACGACCCTCGTATCTACGTGTCGGACGCCGCCGCCGCTGCCCGCAGCAGCTACGGCGAGATCCTGCTCACCGACGAACTGCTCGGAAGGGAGCCCGGCGACGACACCCCCGACCTGGAGTCGCTCGATCTCGACGGCACCGAGGACGGCGAGTCCGACGACGAGGACGACGACACGTCCGCCGAGGCCGTGCCGCACAGCCCCGTCGGCGACACCGAGATCCTGAACGACCTGGGGGTGGGCGAGAAGGAGCTGCGCGCTCTCGACGCCGACGACGCCCTCGGCTCGATCGCCGAGGTTCTCGGGGCGTCGGAGGTCCTGGAGACGGTCCGCTGAGTGCGGTGAGTCCGCCGAGTCCGTCGGCTGTGTTCCCCCGGTGACCGGCGCGGTGGCACCGGGCGGACCCGATCCCGTCCGTGACCCCTGGCGGTCCGCGATGCGGCTCGCCCTGGCCGAGGCCGGGCGGGCCGCCGAGGGCGGCGACGTCCCGGTCGGCGCGGTCGTCCTGGCCCCGGACGGCACGACCGTCCTGGCCACCGGGCACAACGAACGCGAGGCGACCGGGGACCCGACCGCCCACGCCGAGGTACTGGCCCTGCGCCGGGCGGCCGCCGCCCTGCGGGCTCCCACGACGCGGACCACCTCCGGTGAAGACGGCGGAGGCGACGAGAACGGCAAGGACGGTGTCGGCGAGAGCGGTGCCGGCAAGGCAGGACGACCGGGCGAGTGGCGGCTGACCGGCTGCACCCTGGTCGTCACCCTCGAACCCTGCACGATGTGCGCGGGCGCGCTCGTGCAGTCCCGGATCGACCGGGTCGTCTACGGCGCCCGCGACGAGAAGGCCGGGGCCACCGGCTCCGTCTGGGACGTCGTACGCGACCGGCGCCTCAACCACCGCCCCGAGGTCGTCGAAGGCGTCCTCGCCGACGACTGCGCCCGGCTCCTCACCGAGTTCTTCCGCACCCGCTGAGACCCCTCCATACCGATTTCAAAGCACGCCCCACCTTGCTGTAAGGTCTCCCTCGGTAGCGTGTCCGAGCGGCCGAAGGAGCTCGCCTCGAAAGCGAGTGTGGCGCAAGTCACCGAGGGTTCAAATCCCTCCGCTACCGCAGAAGAAGGGCCCGGTCCATTGGACCGGGCCCTTCGCGTTTGAGGCGTTGAGACGTGGGGGCGTGCGGGCGTGCGGGGCGGCACTTCGAGGTGGGCGACGCGCTCCTGAGCACCTGGGCATGCACACCCGGCGCGTCGGCACAACCCGGGAATCGCCGGAACAGTGATCTCCGTTTCCCGTGCTTGTCTTGGGGCGGCGCCGCCGGGTTCGGTACGCGGTGCCCACGGCTGAGCCGTAGAAGCTGTCCGTCGCCGGAGGGGAAGTCCTTGTCATGATCAGTCGTCCACTGGCCAGAGCAGCCTGCACCGCCGCCGCCGGCCTGCTGCTGGCAGGCGGAGTCGTCGTCGCCGCGCCGGGTACGGCACTGGCGGCCCGGTCCGATTGCGAGCGTGGGGCCAACGGCTTCCGCGACATCTCCGACAGTCTGGTCGGTGTCCCTGCCGGCCCGCCGGACAAGACCCTGCGCTCCGACCCGCAGGGGCTGTCCGGGCGCATCAGCCTGCGGGCGACCACCATCGACGGTCGGGTCCACGGATTCGCCGCGCTCTCGGCCCCGCGTGTGGGAGACGAGATCTGGATGGACTGGACGCTCAACGGCAGGGATGTCCACGTCCAGTGCGGTCCCTTCCGGGCGACCCGGGACGGCCAGCCGCTGACCAGCGCCGCGAAGGTGACGGACAACAGTCCGAACTACCGGTTCCGTGCCTGCGGAGGCGGGGGCGGCCAGGCGGTGCAGTGCACGGACTGGTGGTAGCCGAACCGACGGGCCCACCTCCGCGCCCCGGCATCCGTGGATGCCGGGGCGCGGTGTCGTACCGCCGACAGTGCGAACAGGCCCCTCGAAGCCCGAGGTCCGGCGTCTCTCCTGCGAACGCATGATCGGGTTACACTCGCCGCCGACAAAGAGGGACCGACAGGGCCCATGGGGCACAAGAGGCGGGGGAGGCCGCGGTGGCGGTGCAGGGGAAGAAGATCGCGCTGTATGTGCTCGTGGTCTTCGTGCTCTACGTGATCATCACGGACCCGGCCAAGGCCGCCGACTACGTCCAGATAGGGTTCGAGGGCGTCTCCAACGCCGCCCAGTCCGTCGGCGACTTCTTCACCTGGCTCGCCGACGGGGCCGAGTAGCCCCGCCCCGCACCCCGTACGACCTTCCCGGAGCACCCATGATCCGCCACCTGGTCCTCTTCAAGCTCAACGAGGGCGTCGAGCGCGACGACCCGCGGGTCGTGCAGGGTGAGGGTGCCTTCCGCGCACTGGACGGCACGATCGCGGAGATCCGCTCCTGGGAACTGGGCTGGAACCTCAGCGACCGCCCCATCGCCTACGACTTCGCGATCAACTCCGCGTTCGACGACGTGGACGGCCTGCGTGCCTACGCCGAGCACCCGGACCACCAGGCGGGCGTGGCGCTGTGGCGCGAGTTCGCCACGTGGGTCGTCGCCGACTACGAGTTCTGAGCCGTAGCGCCTTTCGTCCCCGCGCACGCGCCGCTCGTTCCGCCCCGCCCGCCTCGTCCCACTCTGCCCCGCACTCGAACAGTGCGGGGTTTTTTGCACCCGATTGCCCCTCACGCTCCTCACTCATGTTCAACACGGGCATATGCGGTGCTTGATCACAGTGCACATGTCTTGTGATGCTATGACCGCTTTTGACGGTTGAGTTGATGGATGAAGAGGTGGCGTTGACCGTGTCGGCCAGTACTGCGCCTCCCCAGGAAGAAGTCCCGGCTCCCGAGCCCGCGTCGGCCCAGGTCGCCGCCCAGGCCACCGCACCCGCCCCGGAGAAACGTCGCGGCGCCGACACCCGGGCCCTCACCCAGGTGCTGTTCGGTGAGCTGAAGCATCTGGCGCCGGGCACTCCGGAGCACAACCGCGTGCGCGGGGCGCTCATCGAGGCGAACCTCCCGCTCGTGCGCTACGCGGCCGCCCGTTTCCGCTCCCGCAACGAGCCCATGGAGGACGTGGTCCAGGTCGGGACGATCGGGCTGATCAACGCCATCGACCGGTTCGACCCGGACCGGGGCGTGCAGTTCCCGACCTTCGCGATGCCGACCGTCATCGGCGAGATCAAGCGGTACTTCCGCGACAACGTGCGCACGGTCCACGTCCCGCGCCGGCTGCACGAGCTGTGGGTCCAGGTGAACAGCGCGACCGAGGACCTCACCACCGCCTTCGGGCGCACCCCCTCCACCGCCGAGATCGCCGAACGGCTGCGCATCACCGAGGAGGAGGTCCTGTCCTGCATCGAGGCGGGCCGGTCGTACCACGCGACCTCGCTGGAGGCCGCCCAGGAGGGTGACGGAATGCCGGGGCTGCTCGACCGGCTCGGCTACGAGGACCCGGAGCTGGACGGCGTCGAACACCGCGACCTCGTACGGCACCTCCTCGTCCAGCTGCCCGAGCGCGAGCAGCGGATCCTGCTGCTGCGCTACTACAGCAACCTCACGCAGTCACAGATCAGCGCCGAGCTGGGGGTCTCCCAGATGCACGTGTCCCGGCTGCTGGCCCGCAGCTTCGCGCGGCTGCGCTCGGCCAACCGGATCGAGGCGTAGCGCTCCGCGAGGGTGCCGGGGGCCTCCTGCCCATCGGCCGGTTTCCGGGTGACCTTCGGTAACCACACACCCCCCGCGCCTTCCCGGATGGACCATGGGGCACGCGGGGCGCACGATGGCAGGCGGGGCGCACAGAATCGGCCAGCGGTGCGCGTGCGCAGGCCATGGGCCTGTCCGAATGCGCTGTCGAAGTGTCACCGTCAAGAGCGAATCGCTTTTTGAGGGCCTTTCCGGCAGAACTGCGCTGAAATCCCATCAGACTGCCCTTTTCCAGGGCCTATCCACCCTCTCCATGTCGACATGTCACTACATCGCGTTGCCGACGTGTGACATTCTCTCCCCAGCGCGTTTGCCGTGGCCTCGCCGCCGGTATTCAGGTGGAGGCTGCGTTCCTTACGACGGAGCGTCCGCCGCGACCGTCCGCGACCCAAAGGGGGTGGCATGTCCGCAGACCAGGGCAGCTCGAAGGTGCTCACGCTCGAGAAGAGCGCGACCGCGCCCGACGCTATCCAGGCCCCTCAGGACCTTCAGGCGCTTGAGGACCTTCCCGGTCCCCAGGCTCCGCCGGTGACTGACCTTCCGGCCGTGTCGGCCTCGGCGAACATCGACACCCGCACCCTGTCCCGCTCCCTGTTCCTGCGGCTGGCCGCACTGGACGAGAACAGCCCCGAGCGTGCCTACGTCCGGGACACCCTCATCGAGCTCAACCTCCCGCTGGTGCGTTACGCCGCCGCCCGTTTCCGGTCGCGCAACGAGCCGATGGAGGACATCGTCCAGGTCGGCACGATCGGCCTGATCAAGGCGATCGACCGCTTCGACTGCGAACGGGGCGTGGAGTTCCCGACGTTCGCGATGCCGACGGTCGTGGGCGAGATCAAGCGGTTCTTCCGCGACACCTCGTGGTCGGTCCGGGTTCCGCGCCGGCTGCAGGAGCTGCGTCTGGCGCTCACCAAGGCCAGCGACGAGCTGTCGCAGAAGCTCGACCGCTCCCCGACGGTCACCGAACTCGCCGCCGTCCTGGGCGTGTCGGAGGAGGACGTCGTCGACGGCCTCGCGGTCGGCAACGCCTACACCGCGTCGTCACTGGACTCGCCGGCCCCCGAGGACGACGGCGGAGAGGGCTCCCTCGCGGACCGTCTCGGCTACGAGGACACGGCGCTGGAGGGCGTGGAGTACCGCGAGTCCCTCAAGCCGCTGCTGGCCAAGCTGCCGCCCCGTGAGCGCCGGATCATCATGCTCCGGTTCTTCGCGAACATGACGCAGTCCCAGATCGGCGAAGAGGTCGGCATCTCCCAGATGCACGTCTCCCGCCTCCTCACCCGGACCCTGGCCCAGCTCCGCGAGGGCCTGATCTCCGACTGAGGCGGCACCGGCCACGCGTTGACACGTGACCCGCCGGGGGCGGCTTGACGCCACCCCCGGCGGTGGTCGTGTGCGTGGGTAGGTGAGCGACCCCGGGTGCGTGATTCAGGCGCGGGCCCGGTAGGGGCGACCCTGACGGCACCCCCGGCGATGGTCGTCTGCGTGGGTACGTGGGCGGCCCCAGGGTGCGTGATCCAGGCGCGGGCCCGGTGGGGCTTCTCGCGCAGTTCCCCGCGCCCCTGAAAGCCAGGCCCTGCGGGCCCGAAGAGCACGGGGCGCAGCCCCTGCTTTTCAGGGGCGCGGGGAACTGCGCGAGCAACCACGACGCACCCGCACCCGCACCCGCACGATCACGGCCCCCGGCAGACGCACAGGCACCACCCGCGCAGACCCCGGCAGACACGCGGGCGTCCCGCACAAGCACCCCGCACAAGCCCCGGCAGCCGCACAGGCGCCCGCCCCGCAGGGACCTACGCCAGCGCCAGCCACACCACCGCGGCCACCACAGCCACCGCCGCGAGAACACCGACGATCACACCGACCCGCGGCCCGGAACCCCCCGCCGCACCCGAGGCGGCCTGTCGGCCCCCCGAAGGCGTCTCGTCGACGAAGGCGCGGAACATCTGCGTGCTCCCCGCGGGGTCGTAATTGCCCTGGGGGTTCTGGTTGTCGGCCATGGCCCGAGACCTTAGCGAATCGCGCACGACGCACCCAAGCGGGGTTGCCCGCCCACGACCCCGCAACGTTCTCCTTTGCCAAGACTTGGGCCGCACCCGCCCGATTTCATTTGCCTGCAGCAACCATCCACTCTATGGTTGCCCTAAGCAACAACATCGGGAGGCAGTCCATGGCCGGGCAGGCGCACTACGAGGAGCTGGTCCGTCAGCTCAGTGCCGTCGGGGCCGTGAAGCGGGAGCTCACCAGGATGCTGCCGCACGAGTGCCCCGGCGGCTCGGCGGGAGTCCTGACCCTGCTCGGCCGGCACGGCGAGATGCGGATGAGCAGGCTCGCCGAGCTGCTCGCGGTGGACATGTCGGTGACCAGCCGTCATGTCGCCCACGTGGCCGAGCGGGGCTGGATCGAACGCCTCCCCGACCCGGCGGACAAACGCTCACGCATCCTGCGCCTGACCCCCGAGGGCCGGGCCGTGGTCGCGGAGCTGGACCGCCGCAGCGGCCGGCTGATGGCCGACCGGCTCAGCGACTGGTCCGACGACGAGGTCGCCCAGCTCGCCCGGCTCCTGGGCCGGCTCCGCGAGAGCTTCGACGCCACCCCGACCCGCACACCCGCCTAGAGCCGACGCGACGACGCCCAGGCCCCACAGCGGCCGGCCCGACGTTCCGTACGCCCCCACAGCGGCGGCCACCCCGACCCGTACACCCGCAAAGACCCGTAGGAAAAGGAAGCCCCATGGCAACGACCACACCAGCCGGTGTGCGGGCTCACGCCAAGCACGGAGGAGGCACCGCCAAGGGTGCTCCCCACAGCGGTGGCGACCATGCCCCGATGACGCACCGGCAGATCATGGAAGCGCTGACCGGACTGCTGCTCGGCATGTTCGTGGCGATCCTGTCGTCGACGATCGTGTCGAACGCGCTGCCGGACATCATCAAGGACCTGGGCGGCGGACAGAGCGCCTACACATGGGTCGTGACCGCGTCGCTGCTCGCGATGACCGCGTCCACCCCGCTGTGGGGCAAGCTCGCCGACCTGTTCTCCAAGAAGCTGCTGATCCAGCTCGCACTCGTGATCTTCGTGCTCGGGTCGGCCGCCGCCGGCCTGTCCCAGAACGCCGGGACGCTCATCACGTTCCGCGCGGTCCAGGGTGTCGGCATGGGCGGTCTCTCCTCGCTGGCCCAGATCATCCTCGCGGCGATGATCTCCCCGCGCGAACGCGGCCGGTACAACGGCTACCTCGGCGCCACCTTCGCGACCGCCATGGTCGGCGGCCCGCTGGTCGGCGGTGTCATCACCGACACCAGCTGGCTCGGCTGGCGCTGGTGCTTCTACGTCGGCGTGCCCTTCGCGGTCATCGCCCTGGTCGTGCTCCAGCGGACCCTGCACCTGCCGGTCGTCAAGCGCAAGGTGAAGGTCGACTGGGCCGGCGCGTTCCTCATCACCGCCGCGGTCTGCCTGCTGCTGATCTGGGTGACCTTCGCCGGTGACAAGTACGACTGGGTGTCGTGGCAGACGTACGCGATGGTCGGTGGCACGGTCGCGCTCCTCGCGCTGTTCCTGCTGGTCGAGTCGAAGGCGACCGAGCCGATCATGCCGTTGCGGCTGTTCCGCAACCGGACGATCGCGCTGGCGTCGCTGGCCTCCCTCTTCGTCGGTGTCGCGATGTTCGCGGGCACCATCTTCTTCAGCCAGTACTTCCAGCTCGCCCGCGACAAGTCGCCGACCATGTCCGGCGTCATGACGATCCCGATGATCGCCGGTCTGTTCGTCTCCTCGACCGTCTCCGGCCAGGTCATCACCCGCACCGGCCGCTGGAAGGCCTGGCTGCTCGCCGGCGGTGTGCTGGTGACCTCGGGGCTCGCGCTGCTGGGTTCGCTCCGGTACGACACCGCGTACTGGCACGTGGCGATCTTCATGGCGCTGCTGGGTCTCGGCGTCGGCATGATGATGCAGAACCTGGTCCTGTGCACCCAGAACCAGGTCGCCCCGAGCGACCTCGGCGCCGCCAGCTCGGTCGTCACCTTCTTCCGCTCCCTCGGCGGCGCGATCGGCGTCTCGGCGCTGGGCGCGGTGCTGAGCCACCGGATCTCGCACTACGCCGAGCAGGGCCTCGCCCAGCTGGGTGTGTCCGGTTCCGCCACGGGCCACGGCGAGATCCCCGACCTGGACGCCCTGCCCTCGCCGATCCGCACGGTCATCGAGAGCGCCTACGGCCACGGCATCGGAGACGTCTTCCTCTACGCCGCACCCTTCGCCGTCCTCGCCCTGGTCTTCTCCCTCTTCATCAAGGAGGTCCCGCTGCGGACCACCGGGGCGCTCGCCCAGGCGGCCCGGACGAAGGCGGCGGCCACGGAGACCGACGGGGAGACGGACACGCCGGACGCGTCCGCGACGCCCGCCCCGGTCCCGGCCCCGGTGGCCGCGGACTCCGGCACGGCTTCGGCCGCCGACACGGCCGCGGTCACCCCGCCGGTGTCGGACAGCGGTGACGGAACTCCCGTACGCGGTCAGGTCCGCGGGGCCGAGGGCGTGCCCGTGCCGCGGGCCGCCGTCACCCTGATCTCGCTCGGCGGGCGGCAGCTCGGCCGTTCGGTCGCGGGGGCCGACGGCGCCTACGCGGTGGACGCGCCCAGCGCCGGGTCGTACGTCCTGATCGCGGCCGCCGACGGGTTCCAGCCCCAGGCGTCCACGGTGGTCGTGAACGGCGAGCCGGTCGCGTACGACATCCTGCTCAGCGGCACGAGCGGGCTGAGCGGTGTGGTGCGGGCCGACGGCACCGGGCGCGCCGTGCGGGACGCCATGGTCGTGGTGACCGATGTGCGCGGGGACGTGCTGGCCGGCGGACTCACCGGTGAGCAGGGCGAGTTCGCCTTCGGCGAGCTGGTGCCCGGCGCGGTGACCGTCGCGGTGAACGCCGCCGGGTTCCGGCCGCGTGCCCTGCCCGTCGAGGTCGGCGGCACCGGGGTCACCCGGATCGAGATCGACATGGAGACGGGGGCCCGGCTCCAGGGCGTCGTCCGGGCGCCGGGCGGAGTGCTGGCCGACGCCCGCGTGACCCTCGTCGACGCGGCGGGCAACGTGGTCGGCTCGGCCACCACCGGCGCGGACGGGGCGTACGCCTTCACCGACCTGGACGGCGGCGAGTACACGGTCATCGCGACCGGCTACCCGCCCGTGGCCACGGCCCTGACCGTCGCCGGACCCGGCGTCGACGGCCACGACATCGAACTCGCCCACCCCGGCGAGTAGTCGAACCACCGGCCGGTGGAGCCACCCCCCGCTCCACCGGCCGGTCGCCTGCTGAGGAGTTGGACGGACCATGGGACTGACCGCGAGGATCCGCACCCGGGACGGATGGGCCGTGTCGCACGCGGTCGTCACGGTGACCGACATGACCGGTACGCAGGTGCTGCGGGCCGGGGCGGACGCCGAAGGGGGCGTGCACGACCCGACGGCACTCGCGCCCGGCGCCTACACGGTGATCGTCACGGCGGTCGGCCACGCGCCGTTCGCCGCCGGCGCGCTGGTGACCGCGAGCGGCCGGGCGGAGGTCGGCACGGTCACCCTCTCCCGGTTCGGCGGCACGGAACTGCCGCCGCCCGGCCGCTGGACGGTCGACCCCGCCCACTCCTCCGTCGCCGCGCTGGCCCAGCACCTCGGCATCTCCAGCGTCCACGGCCGCTTCACCGACTTCTCGGCCTCGATCGAGATCGCCCCGGCCCCGGACGAGGGCACCAGGTCCCGGGGGGAGGCGGTGATCCGGGCCGCCTCGATCGACACCGGGAATGCGACCCGGGACCGGCATCTGCGGTCGCCGGACTTCCTGGACGCCGAACGGCACCCCGAGATCACCTACGTCTCGACGGGCCTGACCCCGGCCGGCCCGGACCGCTGGACGGTCCACGGCGAGCTGGGCATGCGCGGGGTCGTACGGCCGGTGGACCTGGACCTGGCGTACCTGGGAACCGGCGCGGACCCGTGGGGCGGCACGCGCGCCGCGTTCCGGGCCACCGCCGAACTCCACCGTGCGGACTTCGCCATGAACTACAACCAGGTCGTGCAGGCGGGGATCGCGGCGATCGGGACGACGCTGAGGGTCGAGCTGGACGTGCAGGCCGTGCGGGGGCCGAGCGCGTAGCGCTCCCGCGAGGGGCGCGGGGAACCGCGCGAACCACCACGACACACCCGCCGCCGAACCGCGGAACCCCCCGAGCCGATGGGCGCCCCTGGCCCTACGCTGGGCGCCATGGCACGGAACATCGCGACCAACACCTCGGTCTCCCTCGAAGACCTGCTCGACTTCGTACGGCCCCGCCACCGGGCCCTCCTGCTCACCCGGCGGGCCGACGGCAGCCCCCAGGCCTCTCCGCTGACCTGCGGCGTCGACGACTCGGGCCGGATCGTCGTCTCCACCTACCCCGAGCGCGCCAAGACGCGCAACGCCAAGCGGGACGAGCGCGTGAGCGTCGTCGTGCTGAGCGACGACTGGGACGGCCCCTGGGTCCAGATCGACGGTACGGCGGAGGTCCTCGACTCACCGGACTCGGTCGAGCCCCTGGTGGAGTACTTCCGGAACATCTCGGGCGAGCACCCGGACTGGGACGAGTACCGGGAGGCGATGGTCAAGCAGGGCAAGTCGATCATCCGGGTCACGCCGGTGCGGTGGGGGCCGGTGGCGACCGGAGGGTTCCCCGCGCGGCTGGTGGCCGGGGAGTCCTAGCCGGTGGCCGGGGAGAGCGGACGTCCGGGGAGCGGTCAGCCCCGCTCGGCCATCACCTCGATGCCGGCGACCAGGGTCTCCAGGGCGTAGGCGAAGTCCCGTTCGCGCATCTCCTCCACGGTGTCGCCGCCGCGGGCCTCCATGAGGTCCGCGGAGTGCCGGATGACCTCGTGGGGCGAGAGGGAGCCGGAGACCGCGCTCATGGCCTGGCGGAAGTACTCCTCCTGGGTCACCCCGGCGGCGGCGCAGCGCTGCACGAAGTGGCCCTCGATGGTGCCGAACCCGTAGACGAACTGGAAGACCGCCGCGATGGCGCCGGCCTGGCCGCGCGGGGGCAGCCCGGTGCGGTGGACCACGCGCTGCACGGCGAGCGAGAAGTCGAGCGAGCGCGGGCCGATGTTGAGGAAGGTGCCGGCGAGGGGCGATACCCAGGGGTGGCGGACCAGTACCGCCCGGTACTCCCCGGCCAGCGTGCGCAGTTGGCCCCGCCAGTCCTCGCCCGCGTCCTCCGGCGGCAGGCGCATCTCGCCGAACGCCTGGTCCAGCGCCAGTTCCAGCAGGTCGTCCTTGGTGTCCACGTACCAGTAGACCGACATCGCCGTCACGTTCAGCTCGGCGGCCAGCCGGCGCATCGAGAACTTGGCCAGCCCCTCCGCGTCCAGCAGCCGGACGGCCGCCGCGGTGATCCGCTCGCGGTCCAGCCCCGACGGCTGTCCGCCCCGCCCGGCCCGCGCCTTCCCCTCCAGCCAGACACTGGCCCGCACGGACCCTTCGGACCGACCGGCTCCCTTCACCATGACGCACCTTCCGAGACGTTCCTCCACTGGTGACGATGCTAGGCGGGCAGCGCGCCCGAAGGGGCGCGAGAAACCGCGCGAACGACCACGAAGGACCCGCAGCCGCCCGAGGACAGAGCCCCCGGGCTATGAGGCGCCCACCAACTCCGCGTCCTCCCTCTCCGCCCTGCGCAGCAACCCCGCCGCCACCAGCCCGCCGAGCAGCACGGCCACCGCTCCCACCAGCAGACTCGTCTCCAGCCCGGAGGAGTACGCGGACAGCACCCGGTCCCGCTCCGCGGCCGTGTCCGCCGCCCCCAGCGCGGCCGGCAACGACACCGCCGACACCGGGATCAGCGCCGCGAACCGGGAGTTGAGCACCGCCCCCAGCACCGCCACCCCCAGGCCCGTCCCGAACTCCGCGAGCGTGCCGTTGATCCCGGCCCCCACCCCCGCCCTGGCCGGCGGGATCGCGCTCATGATCGCGTGCGCCATCGCGGGGTTGGCGACGGCGCAGCCCACCCCGATCAGCACCAGCCCGAGCAGTGTTCCGGCGTAACCGCCGGAGGCCATCGTCGCGATGGAGACCAGGCCGCCGGACATCACCACCATGCCGAGCGCGATCGACACCGGCATACCGAGCCTCGCCGTCCACTTCGCCGACAGCCCGGAGAAGTTGAGCACGACGACGACCAGGGCGAGGGGCGCGGTCCGCAGTCCCGCCTCCCACGCGTCGTAGCCGAGCACGAACTGCAGATGCTGGGTGAGGAGGAAGAGCGCGCCGCCCATGCCGAAGGTGATCAGTACGGCGCCGGCGACCGCGCCCGTGAAGCGCCGGTCGCGGAAGAAGCTCAGGTCGAGCATGGGGAAGGGGACGCGGCTCTCCCAGTACGCGAAGGCCGTGAGCACGAGCACGGCGACGGCGGCCGTGGCGAGCACGAGGCCCGACGTCCAGCCGTGCTCCGGGCCCGAGATGATCGCGTAGACGAGGGCGGCCATACCGAAGGTCGACAGCACCGCGCCCACCAGGTCCGGCCGGTCCCCCTGCGGGTTCTTCGACTCCGGGACCAGGGCGATCACGGCGACCACGCCCAGCGCGGCGACCGGCAGGTTGATCAGGAAGATGGCGCCCCACCAGAAGTGGGCGAGCACGAAGCCGCCGAGGAGGGGCCCGGCCGCGAAGCCGAGCGCGTTGACCGCGGCCCAGATGCCGATCGCCCTGGGCTGCTCCTCCGGGGCGAAGATCTGCATGGCGACGGCGAGGGTCGTGGTGAGCAGCAGCGCGCCGCCGACACCCATGCCCGCCCGCGCGGCGACCAACTGCCCGGTGGACTGGGCGAGTCCGGCCACCAGCGAACCGATGCCGAACAGCACCAGTCCCGTGATCAGCATCTTCTTGCGGCCGTAGCGGTCGGCCGCGCTGCCCGCGGTGAGCAGCAGCCCCGACTGCACCAGGGAGTACGCGTTGATCATCCACTGGATGTCCGACGTGGCCGCGTCCAGCTCCTCGGTGAGGGAGGGGATCGCCACGTTCAGCACGGTGTTGTCCAGCAGCACGGTGAGCTGGGCGAGGCAGATGACGCCGAGGATCAGCCAGCGCTGGGGGTGGCCCCGGGTGCCGGAGGCGGTGGGGGTCGACATGCCGTACACCGTAGAACAGTCCCCTTACGGTGTACAACGCGCGTTCGATCTCGTACGACCGCGTTCGATCTCGTACGAAAGGGGGCGGTGGCCCGGGGGCGTCCGCACCCCGGGCCACCGCCCCCGCTCACCTCGCGGCTCGCGTCACTTCACGGCTCGCGTCACTTCGCCTGCGTCAGGTCGTAGAACGTCGTGCCGTCGACCGTCACCGTCTCGAAGTTCTCCTGGACCCAGGAGCTGATCTGCGCGGAGGTGCCGTCGCTGCCGCCGCCCCTGCCACCGCCGGAGCCACCGGAGATGAAGTAGTGGATCCTGCCGTCCTCCACGTACTTCTTGAACTCCGCGAGGGTCGGGGACGGGTCGGTGCCGTTGAAGCCGCCGATCGCCATGACCGGTTCGCCGGTGGAGAGCTGGTAACTCGCCGCGTTCTGGGCGCCGATGGCGGCGGCGGCCCAGGTGTAGTCCCCCACGTTCTTCACCAGCAGTTCCTTGGCCTCGTCGCTGACGGAGGCACCGTTGAGCAGCCCGCCCATACCGCCACCGCCGCCACCCGCGCGGCCACCGTCACCGTTCTGCATCTGGCCGTTGCCCTGGCCCTGCTGCTGGTTGTTCCGACCGCCGCCGAAGCCGCCGGTCGGGGGCTGCCCCATCTGGCCGTTGCCCGTCTGGCCGTTGCCCGTCGGACCGTTGCCGTTCTGGCCGCCCTGCTGGTTCTGGCCGTTGCCCTGCTGGTTCTGGCCCGGCATACCGCCGCCGCCACCGGGGCCGCCGTCCATGCCGCCGCCGGGGCCACCGCCCCTGCCGCCCTGCACGGCCGGCCCGGCCGTGACGATCGAGCCGGTGTGGCCCTCGCCCAGCGTGGTGAGCGTGTACGCCGTCGGCCCCGCGACCGCGGTGACGAGGCTCAGCACCACGACCGCCGGCGCCAGCCGCCGGCCGAGCCTGGCCGCGAAGGCCAGGCCGAGCGCGGCGACCAGACCGCCGACGAGCACGACCCACTTGAGCCAGGGCAGGTGGTCGGAGGAGCGGTTGAGCAGGACGTAGCCCCAGGCCGCGGTGGCCGTCATGGCCGCCGCCATCGTGAGCGACGCCCAGAGCTCGGTCCGCCGTTCCCAGAGCAGAGCCGCGCCCATGCCGGTCAGCGGCGCGATGTAGGGGGCGAGGGCCACGGTGTAGTACTCGTGGAAGATGCCCTGCATGAAGCTGAAGACCACCATGGTGATCAGCAGCGCGCCGCCCCACAGGAGGAAGGCCGCGCGGGTGCTGTCGGTGCGCCGCAGCTTCCTGGTGGCCCAGAGCGCGGCGCCGAACAGGATCAGCGCGGCCGGGATCAGCCACGAGATCTGGCCGCCGACGGAGGAACTGAACATCCGGTCCCAGCCGGTCTCGCCCCAGTTGCCGCCACCGCCTCCCCCGCCACCGCCGACGCTGCCGGTCTCCTCGCCGTTGATCCGGCCGAGACCGTTGTAGCCAAAGGTCAGTTCGAGGAAGGAGTTGTTCTGCGAGCCGCCGATGTACGGGCGGGAGGACGCGGGCCACAGCTCGACGATCGCGACCCACCAGCCGCCGGCGACGACCATCGCGAGCCCGGCGAGCAGCACCTGGCCGACCCGCTTCTTCAGCGGGGCAGGCGCGAGGACGGCGTACACGATCGCCAGGGGCGGCAGGATCAGGAAGGCCTGCAAGGTCTTGACCAGGAAGGCGAGGCCGATGGCCACGCCCGCCCACACCAGCCACTTCGTCCGCGCCTTCTCCATGGCGCGCTGGGTGCAGTAGACCGCGGCGGCCATCAGCAGGGCGAGGCCCGCGTCCGGGTTGTTGAAGCGGAACATCAGCGCGGCGACGGGCGTCAGCGCGAACACCGCCATGGTGAGGAAGCCGGCCGTGGCGCCGAAGCGACGGCGTACGGCCGCCCACAGCACCCCGGCGGTCGCGACGGCCATCAGGACCTGCGGGAACAGGATCGCGAAGGAGTTGAGGCCGAACAGCCGTACCGACAGCGCCATCGGCCAGAGCGAGGCCGGGGGCTTGTCGACGGTGATGGCGTTGCCGGAGTCCAGGGAGCCGAAGAAGAACGCCTTCCAGGACTGGCTGCCCGCCTGCACGGCCGCCGAGTAGAAGGAGTTGGCGTAGCCGGAGGCCGTGAGGTTCCAGGTGTAGAGGCCGCCGATCAGCAGCAGCGTCAGCAGGAAACCGGGGCGTATCCACCGGTTGTCCTCCGGCCGGCCCCTCCACAGCCGCTTGCCGAAGGGCTGCTCGGGCTCACCGGACCCGGGGGCCGGGGGCTCGGCGGGGGCCTGCGGCACCACGGGTTCCTGGTGGGCCGTCGCGGACGAATTCCCGCCGGGGCCGGGGCCGGGCTCGGGATCTCCCGGCGGGCTCGTCGTCTCGAACTGCGTGGTCATCGTGCGTTCCTCGAATCCTGATCGTGCGGGCGCACCGGCCGCATCTGCATGGTCGGGTCCCCCCAGGTGCGGTCCGCGGCCGCACCGGCGCGGAACTGGGGCGTGGTGTACGGGGTGTTCTCGTACGGCATGTGCTCGTACGGCGTGTTCTCGTACGGCGTCGTGTGCTCGTACGGCGGGTGCTCGGCACGGTCGTTCCGGGTCGCCGGCGGACGCTCCGCCGACGGGTGGAACCGGTCCTGGTGGGCGTAGGGGCCCGGCTGCCCGGGGCGTACCCCGGTTCCCGCCGCGTACCGGTGCGAGGCCGGGCCGGCGGGCTGGTGCGCGGCGACGACGGTCGAGCCCGAAGGAGACGTCGGTGAGCCGGAGTCGGACGATCCGTCACCACCCCCCGGGAACACCCATGCCCGGAAGAGCAGGAACCGCAGCACCGTCGCCGCGAGGTTCGCGGCCACCAGGACCGCCAACTCCGTGGAGTGCGCGGGATCGGAGGTGGCGGCGTTCAGCGCGGCCAGCGAGCCGCTGGTGAGGGCCAGACCGATGCCGAACACCACCAGGCCCTGCGCCTGGTGCTTGACGGCACCGGTCCGGCCGCGGACGCCGAAGGTCAGACGCCGGTTGGCCGCCGTGTTGGCGACCGCCGAGACCAGCAGGGCCAGCGCGTTGGCGGTCTGCGACCCCGACAGGGTCCGGAAGCCGCTGTAGAGGAGCAGGTAGAACAGGGTGGAGAGGCCGCCGACGACGCAGAAGCCGAGGAGCTGACGGGCGAGACCGCGCGGCACGTCCTGGATCTCACGGTCGCGGGGGTCGTCCCCGAAGGGCCGGGCGAGCCGGTCCAGCGCGAGGGACCCGGTGGCCAGCGCCTTCCCCACCCGCCAGACACCCTTCAGGTCGTCGGTGGCGGTCCTGACGATGTGCACGGTCGAGTTCGGGTCGTCGACCCAGTCCACCGGCACCTCATGGATCCTGAGCCCGGCGCGCTCGGCCAGCACCAGCATCTCGGTGTCGAAGAACCACCCGGTGTCCTCCACCAGGGGCAGCAGCACCTGGGCCACGTCCCGGCGTATCGCCTTGAACCCGCACTGCGCGTCCGAGAAGCGGGCCTGGAGCGAGCCGCGCAGGATCAGGTTGTAGACCCGGCTGATGAACTCGCGCTTGGTACCGCGCACCACCCGTGAGGAGCGGGCGAGCCGGGACCCGATCGCCAGGTCCGAGTGACCGGAGATCAGCGGGGCCACCAGCGGCAGCAGGGCGTTCAGGTCGGTGGACAGGTCCACGTCCATGTAGGCGAGGACCGGGGCGTCGGACGCGGACCAGACGGTCCGCAGGGCCCGCCCGCGCCCCTTCTGCTCCAGCCGGAAGGACCTGACCTCCGCCAGCTCCGCCTCCAGCCGCCGCGCCACCCGCGCGGTGGTGTCCGTGGACGCGTTGTCCGCGATCGTGATGCGGAAGGCGTACGGGAAGGTGCGCGCGAGGTGCTCGCGCAGTCTGAGCACGCACGGCCGGAGGTCCTTCTCCTCGTTGTAGACGGGGATCACTACGTCCAGGACAGGCGTACCGGCGTTTCCGGCCGGGAGGTGCTCCCGCGCCGGCAGGGTGCCGGGAGAAGAGTCGGTTCGCATGCCCACCACATTCGTGAGCCGCTCTGTTATGCCCGTGTGCTCACACTGTGGTGCGCCTGTGAGTCCGCCCGCCGGCTCGTCGCGTCGCCCACGAGGTCGGCCGCGTCGAACTCGCCGTCGCACCGCGCGTCGTCGAGCTGCCAGTTCGCCGCGTCGTCGAGCAGCGGGACGTTCCGCCCGAGGGCCGGCAGATGCACCGTGAACACGGTCCTGCCGGGCACGCTGTCGACGGTCACCGCGCCGCCGTGCGCGTCGGCCACGGCCTGCACGATGGCGAGGCCGAGCCCGCTCGACCCGGACGCCCTGGACCGCGACGAGTCGCCGCGCGCGAACCGCTCGAACACGTGCGGCAGCAACTCCTCCGGGATGCCCTGCCCGTCGTCCTCGACGTCGACGCACATCCACGGCCCGCGCCGCTGGACGCGCGCGGTGACGGTCGTGCCGGGGGGCGTGTGCGTACGGGCGTTGGCCAGCAGGTTGACGAGCACCTGCTGCAACCGCGCCGCGTCGGCCGACACGAGTGCGGGCATGTCCGGCAGGTCGAGCCGCCAGCTGTGGCTCCGCCCGGCGACCCGCGCGTCGCTGACGGTGTCCACGACGAGGGGGATGAGGTCGGTCTGCTCGAACTGCAGCGGCCGCCCGGCGTCGAGCCGCGCGAGCAGCAGCAGATCCTCGACCAGCATGGTCATCCGCCCGGACTCGGACTCGATCCGCCCGAGCGCGTGCCGGGTGTCGGGCCCGATCTCCTCCCGGCCGCGCCTGGTCAGCTCGGCGTACCCACGGATCGACGCGAGGGGGGTCCGCAGCTCATGACTGGCGTCCGCGACGAACTGCCGTACGCGCGTCTCGCTCTCCTGCCGTGAGTGCAGGGCGCCGTGGATGTGGTCGAGCATGCGGTTGAGCGCGGCGCCGACCTGTCCGACCTCGGTGTGGGGGTCGGTCTCGGACACCGGGACGCGTTCGTTGAGGGTGACCTCGCCGGTGTGCAGCGGCAGCTCGGACACCCGGGTCGCGGTGGAGGCGACCTTGCGCAGCGGGCGCAGCGCGACACCGACGACCACGGACCCGGCGATACCGGCGGCGATGAGCCCGGCGGCGGTGACGCTCAGTTCCACGGCGATGAGAGTGCTCAGAGTACTGGTGACGTACTTGGTGGGGAGGGCGACGTAGAAGTTGCCCTTACTGCCCTCGACATAGGTGACCCGGTATTCACCGAGGCCGGGGATGTCCACGGTGTGGATACCGGTCTTCGACACGGAGCCGAGTGCCGCCTCCTGCTCGTCGCTGAGGGAGTCGGTGATCATGCCCTCGAACACGTCGCTGTCGGAAGTCTGCTCCTTGGCCATCACGGCCTCGGTGACTGCGCCGTCGGTCCCCACCTCGGCGACGACGGTGTATGCCTCGGTACCGCCCCTGGTGACGAACCCGAAGGGACCGCCGGGCGGAATGCTGCCACCACCCCTGGGGCCCTTGTCCTCCGGCGGGCCGGCGGCGCGCTCGGCGACCTCCTCGACCTGCGTGTTCAACTGGGTGTTGAGGTGCTCGCTCAGCGCGATCGTCGTCACCGTCCCGATGACCGCGCACACCACCGCGATCAACGCCACCGCGGAGACGACGAGCCGCGTACGCAGCGTGCGCGGCTGTCGTCCTCGCCCTCGCCCTCGCCACAGCCTCGGCTGCCTCTGCGTACGCGTCCGCCGTCGCCCGCTCATGACGCCGCGGGCTTGATCAGATAACCGGCCCCACGCCTGGTGTGGATCATCGGCTCGCGCCCGGCGTCGATCTTCCGCCGCAGATAGGAGATGTACAGCTCGACCACGTTGGCCTGACCACCGAAGTCGTACGACCACACACGGTCGAGGATCTGCGCCTTGCTGAGCACCCGCCGGGGGTTGCGCATGAGGAACCGCAGCAGTTCGAACTCGGTGGCCGTGAGGTGGATGTTCGCCCCGCCGCGCGACACCTCGTGGCTGTCCTCGTCGAGCATGAGGTCGCCGACGACGAGCACGGAGTCGGAGCGGCGGTCGGCGGCGCCGGAGCGGCGGATGAGCCCGCGCAGCCGGGCGACCACCTCTTCGAGGCTGAACGGCTTGGTGACGTAGTCGTCCCCGCCGGCGGTGAGCCCGGCGATACGGTCCTCGACCGCGTCCTTCGCGGTCAGGAAGAGCACCGGCACCTCGGGCAGCTCGCGCCGCAGCCGCCCGAGGACGGTCAGCCCGTCCATGTCGGGCAGCATCATGTCGAGGACGACGGCGTCGGGCCGGAAGTCCCGGGCGGTCTGGAGGGCACCCGTGCCGTCCCCGGCGCTCCGGATCTGCCAGCCCTCGTAGCGCAGGGCCATGGACAGCAGTTCGGTGATCGACAGCTCGTCGTCCACCACAAGCACGCGGACGGGGCTCCCGTCCGGCCTCAGCAGTTCGGTGCGCCCCTGGGGCGAGGTCGTGGTCATGCTGGACACCTTGTCGGGGCCCCCTGAGAACACCCTTTCCGGAACCTGTGATTTTTCTGAGAAACGCACAGGTACCTCTCAGCCAACCCCTGGGAAGATCCCCGGCATCTCGGGACGCCACCCCTACCGACCAGCGGCTTTCCGATCGCTCCCACGGCATTCTCCCGGCCGCCGCACCGCCGGCCCACAGCTCCACGGCCACCGGGACGCGCCTCCGCCCGCCTGCCCTGACCCCGCTTTACGCAAGCGCCGTCATGCTTCGCCCACGCCCGAGCCGTCCTCTCTCACATAGCTGTGACTCCGCTCGACCTTGGCGATGTGCAGGGTGTAGTTCTCGTACCACTCGGCCCGCCCCCGCTCCTGCGCCGCCAGGTGCTCGACATCGGTCCGCCACGCCTCGATGGCCGCGGCGTCCCGGAAGTACCCCACGGTGATGGCCGGCCCTCCGGGCCGCCAGGCCTGGTCCATCCCGAGGAACCCAGGAACCCCCTTCACGAGTTCCTCCATCCGCTCGGCGGTCTCCGCGTACCCGCTCTGGTCCTGGGTGCGCGTCGAGGTGAAGACGACGGCGTAGTACGGGGGTTCATGGGCGGGAACGGGCGCGACGACCGACGTGTCGCGCAGTGCGTCGTCGGGTGCGCTGCCGGGAGCGTGGCCAGGTGCTGTCCGCTGATCATCCATGGCATCACTGTCGGGTCGGGCCGCGGACGGCGTCCACAGACTTTCCGAACGGGATCCAAAAGGGATCACACTCTTTACGCCCGCCGCACCTGTCCGCCGCACCGGCCCGCCCCTGCCACGCCCTCCGTACTCGCCGCGGACCACGCGCCCCACCGCCCGCCCTCGTCAGAGCAGCCCCTCCTGCTCAGAACAGCCCGAGCCCCTCAGAACAGCCCGTCCTGAACGCTCCCGCTCCCTCGGCTCGGCAAGTCCCGCACGGGCACGGTGAGGACATCCCGGGCTCCCTGGCCGACGGCGACGGGTGCGGTCAGCTCCCACCCCGTCATGAGCCGCGTATCGAGGACGACGACTCCTCGTCCGGTGGCCAGATGCAGATCGGGCCCGGCGACGGCGAGCACCTCACCGCCCACGGCCCCGCCCGCGACCAGCTCACTCACCACACCGTCCGCGGCCGGCAACCCGCCGAGCCCGAACACCCCGAAGTGATCGACCGCCTGGAACGGCACCGGCTGCAACGACTCGGGCCACCCCGCGAGCCCCTGGGCGCGCCCGTGCAGCACCGCCAGCTCGGCGGCACGCTCCTCGGCGGCCGGGAGGTCGGCCCGCACGGCCCTCTTCTCGGCGTACGGGATCCGGTCCGGCACCCCGAGCGCGGCCCGCAGCACCTCCTCCGCCCGCCGCGCGGCCATCAGCGGCCCCCGCCCGAGCCACCCGAAGGTGACCGCGCCCTGCTCCAACAGCCGAGCCGAGCCACGCTCCACCGCGGTGATCCCGACCTTCACCATGCCGGGCCCGAACCACGCGAGGTACACGTGATACGGCCGCGGATCGTCGGCGATCGTGTCAGCGGCCACGGAATGCGCCCGGTCGAGCCGCGCGCACTCCTCGCACCGTGCGCCGGTGCTCCGCCCCGACACCCCCGCCCGCAGCGCACACGGGTTCCCCCGGGCCCCGACGCATGTGCGCCGCCCCTCGGCCACGACCCCGAAAGCCACCGCCTTCCCCGGCGGCAAGGCACTTCCACGTCCGCCGGCCCACCCCAGCAGCGGTCCGTCCGCGCCCCACCGCAGCCCCGTACATCTCCACACGCGTGCCATCCCCCACGACATTAGAGGGCACCACTGACAACGCCTCCGCCCGGCTGTCCGGGGCCTGAACGAGCTACGTCGTCGGAGGCGGCGTGCCGCGCCGGCCGTGCGGGGTGCACGGTGCGGGCGCGGGTGTAGGCGGGGTGAGGTGGCACAGCGACATGGCGGCGGGACGCGCCCCCGGCGGAGCGCAACCGGCCGTCACTGTTGCGGACCTGGCCCCGACCCGGGCCCGGCCCTCGTTGTGTCTGTGTCTGTGTCTGTTTGCGGTCCTACAGCTTGCTCATCTTGGTGTACGGGCTCAGGATCCGCTGTCGCGCCGATCCGAAATCGACGAGTGCGGCGATCCCGTCCTCGATGCCGATCACCCGGCCGAGGCCGTACATGTCGTGGGTGACCTGGTCGCCCACCGCGAAGTGCTTGGGCGGCGGGGCGACCGGGGCCTTGAAGGGACTGGTGGGCAAATAGCGCTTCGGTGCACCTGGCTTTGTCATCTCGACCAGTATGCGCCCAGACGTATCCGCCAGTCCGCCCCCTTCCGCCCCCAACCCCTCCCGGGACCCCTCCGCACACCCCCGCGCCCGCTTCTCCCAGGGCGACGGCCAAGGTCAACGCCAACGCCGAAGGCCCCGGATCTCTCCGGGGCCTTCGGTGAATGTGCACTCGGCAGGATTCGAACCTGCAACCTTCTGATCCGTAGTCAGATGCTCTATCCGTTAAGCTACGAGTGCTTGTTC
Organism: Streptomyces bottropensis ATCC 25435; assembly: GCF_000383595.1. Classification (NCBI taxonomy): domain Bacteria; kingdom Bacillati; phylum Actinomycetota; class Actinomycetes; order Kitasatosporales; family Streptomycetaceae; genus Streptomyces; species Streptomyces bottropensis. The sequence continues at coordinate 8,822,660 of NZ_KB911581.1, forward strand.
TGTTTTCCGCCGCTCCCGGCCCTTTCGGCCCGCTCGCGGCGACAGGAAGAACATTACATGACTGCCGTCGCCATGTGAAATCCGTTTCCCATACCCATTGTGACCTGCGAAAACGGCTTCTGGGACGGTCTTGGCGCGAGGGCGGGAACGACGAAGCCCCGGTCGGGTGGACCGGGGCTTCGGTGATCAAGCGCGGAGGCGGAGGGATTTGAACCCTCGATGGGATTGAAGTCCCAAACCGCATTAGCAGTGCGGCGCCATAGACCGGACTAGGCGACGCCTCCAGCACAACCACCCGCGCGAGCGCGAACGGTGCGTGCAGATGATGACACAGCCTGGTGGGCTGTCACCAATCGCCCCCCACGGTACTAGGCGGAGAGGCCGCAGGGCAAAGCCGTATGGCACGTCGGGAGCGGTGCGACGGGCCGCGGGGGAGGGGTGGGGACGGGGCGCGGCGGCGCCGCAACCGTGGGACGGGCGTGGCGTTAGTCAGGTCATGTCGCAGAGTCCCCCCACCCCCCGCCCGAAGCCCGCCACCCCGTCCGCCGAGCGCCCCGGCTCCGGCCCCACCTCCGGGTCCGCCCCCGGCTCCGGCCCCACCTCCGGGTCCGCCTCCGCCGCGCGCCCACTCCCTCTCCCCAGGTCCCTCGGCCGCCCCGCCGCCCTGGGTCGGCTGCTCCTGGGCGCCGCCGCCTCGCTCGCCACGGCGGCCGCCGGCACGCTCGCGCCGGTGGCGCCGGACGCGTACGCCGCCGAGGCGGTGTCGCGGGCGTCGCTGCGCGTGCCCACCCTCGCCGTCGGCTCCGAGGACCGGTTGACCGTCACCGTGCGGAATACCGGCGCCACGGCGGACGGGACGTTCGAGCTGCGATGCCATCCCGAGGGGGGCAGCCACCCGGAGGCGCGCGAGGCGTGCGGGCGCCTCGACCGGCGCACGACGTGGGGGACGGATCCGTTCGCGCCGGTCGGGTCCGGGACCATGTGCACGATGCAGTACGGCGGGCCGGCCACCGCCCACGTCACCGGGACCTGGGCCGGGCGGCGCGTCGACGCGCGCTACGACCGGAGGAACGGCTGCGAGATCGCCCGCTGGGACGCACTGGTGCCCGTCCTGCCGGACCTCCGCGCGTAGGGGAGGCGGCAGGACAGGAAAAGCGGAGAGCAGGGCGGGGACGGGAATCGGCCACCCGCCGGGCGGCCCGCTCGACACGCGCGCACAGCCCGTACATATGTGCCGCCGACAAGGCCCTCCGGCAAAACACACGGTCACGGCATCCCCGTCCGCGCAGTCACCGCATCTCCAGATGTTCGGTGTGCGACCTCCCTCTCATCCGGCGTCGCGAGCGCAACCTCTGCCCGTAGACTCCCTCGCGTGACACGTCGCGGGCCGGTTGGCAAGATGGCCACGGGCCCGGCGGTCGGCAAGGTGCGGTAACAGGGAGGAAGCGTCTCGTGAGCAGCAGGCCATCCCGAGGCGCTGCTCGCCTCGCAGCCATACTGGACGCGCTGCCCGATGCGTTGGTGCTGGTCAACGCCAATGGGACCGTCGTCAACGCCAACACGATCGCGCTGGAGGCCTTCGAGACCCCCGGGACCGCGTTGGTCGGACGCGGGTTGCTGGACCTCCTCCCCGAGTTCGACTCCCGGCTCATCCCGGGTTCCATGCGGCGGCCCGACACCATGGACCCGACCGGACGGACCAAGCCGACCCGGATGACCGCCCGCCGGACCGACGGCAGCGAGTTCCCGGTCGAGGTCACTTCCGCGAATCTGGAGAACGGCCAGCAGGCGTACGACGGTTACGGCTCCGCCAATGACGAGCTGCTCATGCTGGTCGTACGGGATCTTTCGGGCACCGTCGACACCGAGGCCGAACTCGCGCGTTCGCAACGGCAGACCGAGATGATCCTGCGGGCCGCGTCCGAGGGCGTGGTCGGCACCGACACGGACGGCCGGATCGTCCTCGTCAACCCGGCGGCCGCCCAGATACTGGGTTATCGGGCCAGTGACCTCGGCGGACGCGAGCTGCACACGCTCGTGCTGCACTCGCGCGAGGACGGCGCCCCCTTCCCGTACGGCGAGTCGCCGCTCGCGGACACCCTGCGGTCCGGGCGCAAGCACCGGGTGCGCGGGCAGGTGCTGTGGTCGAAGAACGGCGAGAAGGTGTCGGTCGACCTGACGACCGCGCCGGTGCGTGACGGGGACCAGCTCGTCGGTGCCGTGATGACGTTCACCGACCGACGGCCGTACGACAAGCTCGCCGAGGAGAAGGACTCCGAGGCCGAGACGCACGCGGAGGAGCTGGAGCGGCTCGCCAAGGAGCACGCCGAGGAACTGGCGGGCGTCCGGGAGGAGCACGCCGCCGAGCTGGCCGAGCTGAGCGAGCAGCACGCCGAGGAGCTCGCCGCCGGCGACGAGCGGTACGCGGCGCTCGGGGAGCGCGAGAAGGACCGGTACGAGGCGCTGGCGGCGCGGCACGAGCAGCTGCTCGCCGTGCTGGGTACGTCCCTGCGCGGCCCGCTCGACCAACTCCGCAGTGAGCTGGGCACTCTCGCCGCCGACGACGCCGGGCAGCTGTGGCCCGAGGCCAACCAGGTGCTGCACCACCTGACCGCCGGGTACTCGCGGATCACGACCCTCATCGACAACGTCCTCGGCTACCAGCGGATCGACGCGGGCGAGGACGGCCTCGTCCGCACGGCCGTCATGCTGGACGCGGTCGTCGCGGCCGGTGTCGACGGGGCCGTGGAGCTGATCGGGCCGGGCCGGGTGCAGTTCGCCGTGCACGCGCCGCCCATCGAGGCCGAGGTGGACCAGGTGCGGCTCGCGACCGCGCTCGCGCACCTCGTCGCTGATGTCGCCGGTGTCGACGCGACGGGCAACGCGCCCATGTCCGCCGGCGGTTACATGGACAACACCGTCGTGGTGGCGGCCGCGCAGCGCGGCGAGGTCGTACGCATCGAGGTGCGCGGGCCGTACGCCGGGGGAGACCCGGTGCACCAGCCGATCGTCCAGGGGATCGTGCGGGCGCACGGCGGTGTGCTCCAGACGGTCGAGGTGCCGGGGATGAGCGGCAGCGCCTATGTGCTGGAGGTGCCGCTCGGTGGCGGTGCCGGGGCCGTGCCCGCCGCCCCGATGCCCGCGGTGGTGGGCGCCGAGGCCGACTCCGCTCCCCTCGCCACCGGTGCCGAGGTCGCTCTGCCCGAGCAGGCCGCCGGTGGCGGGCGCAGGCGGGCGCGGCGGTCGTCGGTGGACGCGTTCCTGGAGAGTGAGGACGCTCCCGAGGGCCAGGAGCCCGAGGCCGCGGTCGCCCCCACCGGTCGGCGCAGGCGCCGGGCGGAGGAGGCGGCGGTCGCGGCTGGTGCGGCTGGTGCGGCTGACGGTGGTGCCGAGGGGCTCGTGCCCGCGCCGGGTGCCCAGGCCGAGGACGCCGGGGGCAGCGGGCGGCGGCGCGGACGGGGTATCGCCATCGAAGCCGCCGGCGAGTCCGTGGCCGCCGAGGGCGCTGTCGTCACGGCGGCCGAGCACGCGGCGGGTGCCGCGGCCACCGCCAACGGACTGGGGGGAACGGTGCCGCCCCAGGGCGTGCCCGCGCCCGGCGGGCGACGCGCGCGCCGGGAGCCCGCCGCCGCGCAGAACGCCTTGCCGGCGGCGCTGCCCCCGGGCACGAGCCCCGGCGGTGAGGCGAGCGCCGCCGAAGCCGATTCCGGTGCGGAGGGCGGCGCTCAACAGCCCACCGGACGCCGTCGTCGGGCTCTCGCCAGCGCGGAGGAGCGCGCCGCCGCGCCCGAGCCGGGGCCGCGAGCCGTCTTCGCGCTGCCGCCGGCCGAGGCCGACCGGGGACCCGAGTACGCGCAGGCGGTCGGGCTCGGTCCGGTGCCCCCGCCCGCGGGGCCGGGCGCGCCCGGCACGCCGATGCCCATGCCCATGCCCATGCCTCTGCCCGCTGGAACGGCCGCGCCGGCCTCGTCCGCCACGCCTGCCGTCCCCGCCGTGCCCTCCGTGCCCGTGCAGGGTGGCCAGGGGGCGACCGGCTCGGGCGGGGGGCAGGTCCCGGCCGCTGGAGGCCGGCCGGTCGCTGGTGGAGGGGCGGTCCCCGCTGGGGGGCCGGTTCCCGCCGGGGGACTCTCGCAGGCCGGGGGAGTTGTGCCCGCTGGTGGGCCCGCCCTCGCCGTAGGGCCGGTGCCTGCCGCCGGGGTCGGACAGCAGCTCCCCCAGGCCGTTGCGGGCCAGGCCCCCGGTGCCGGTCAGGGCGTTGTCGCCGGCCAGGGCCCGGGTGCCGCGCAGGGCCCGGGTGCCGCGCAGGCACCCGGTACGGGACAAGCCCCCGGCGCGGGACAGGTCCCCGCCGCGGGTCAGCACGCGGGCATGCCGGCCGGTGGCGTGGACGACGGCCGGCATGACACCGCGCCCCACTCCGCAGCCGACGACCACACACCTCCGCAGCCACACCCGATGCCCACGGGCCGCCGCCGGGCGGTACGGCAGTCCGCTCCCCAGCAGGGCGACGGCGTGGCCATGACGGCGACCGCGCAAGGGGTGCCGGTACAGGGCGGCGCCCCGGCACAGGGGATTCCCCCGCAGGGAGGCCCGGGCCGGCAGGCGCCCGCACAGGGTGCGGCGGTGGCCGCCGCCGCCCAGCCCGTCACCGCCCAGAACGTCCCGGGCGGCCCGCAGCCCGTCCCCGTCCAGGGCGTGCAGGCCGTTCCGCAACAGGTGCCCGGCCAGGCCGTCGCCGCTGCTCCCGGTCAGCTCGCCCCCGCCGCGGTCGCGGCCGGGCAGCCCGTCGCTCCGCCGGGGGTCGCTCAGGGCGCGGCCCAGGCGGCCGTGGGACAGGCTCTCACCGGGCAGGCGGCCACCGGCCAGGACCTCGCCGTCCAGGCCGGCGCCGGACAGGTCACCCCCGGGCAACCCGCTGTCGGGCAGCCCGTCGCCGCACAGGGCGCCGTCCCGCCGCAAGGGGCCCCCGGGGTCCCGCAGCAGGCGCCCGCACAGGCCGGAGCCCTCGGCCAGGCCGTCCTCGGGCAGTCCGTCCTCGTGTCCGGGGTCCAGGGCGTCCAAGGGGTCCAGGCCGTGCAGGGCGTACCGGGTGCGCAGCCGGTTCAGGGCGTCCAGCCCGTTCAGGCCCCCGGCGCCCAGCAGGCTGCCCCCGCTCAGGGCGCGCGCCAGCCCCAGTCCTGGCCCGACGCCCGCCACGAGACCTCCGGCGCGGGCATCCCCGTAGCCGCTCCGCAGGCGCCGCTGCCCCCGCAGTCCACTCCCTCCTCGGGTACCCCGCTGCCGCCGGAGGTCGCCGTCCAACAGCCGCGCGCCGCGCAGCCGTTGCCCGCCGAAGCCATGGCTCCGCCCCAGGCCCGGCCCGCACCGGCGGCCCAGGCCCCGGCACCCGCCGCCGCTCCTCTCGACCCCAACTCCACCCACGGGCGGGCGATCAGCGTGCGGACGCTCGGCCAAGGCGTCCCCTTCTCCCGCCAGGCCGGCCCTCAGGCACAGGCGCAGGCCGGTGCGCAGCCAGGGACCGGAGCCACGCCCGCCCCGAACCAGCCCGGTGGATCGGGCCGGCGCCGCAAGCTCGGGACACCGCCGCAGCCGACCGGCGACCGCCCCGAGACCGCCGCGCGCCCCCACCCGCAGTCCACCCCGACGAACGGCACCGGCTTCCGCGTCGGCACCGGCCAGACCCCGCCCCCGGCCCGGACGGCCCCGCCGCAGCAGGCCGCCGCGCAGGTGTCGCAGCCGTCGATCGCCGGGCAGGCCCCGCTGCCCGCGCAGCCCTCGCTCGCCGGGCAGGTCCCCCTCCCGCCGCAGCCGTCCCTGGCCGGGCAGTCCCGGCTGACGGGCCGTACGGAGGGCGCCGGGCGGTCGTACGCCATAGGGGCGCCCGACGAGAACGCGGACGAAGGTCCCGAGCCGCTCGACGGACCCGGCGGTGCGGTGGAGATTCCCGACCGGCCGCATCCGCAGCCGATGGACGACGAGTTGCCGCCGGAGCCGCTGGACAACCCGCGACGGCTGCTGGTGTGGCCCGCACCGGACGCCGCGACCCACCAGGCCCTCAGCGACCGCGGCTACCGGCCCGTGATCGTGAACTCCCGCGAGGACGTGGACGCGCAGATCGCCGCCTACCCGGCCGCCCTGTTCGTCGATCCGCTGACCGGGCCCATCACCCGTACGGCACTGCAGTCGCTGCGCCAGGCCGCCGTGGCCGCCGAGGTCCCCGTCCTCGTGACGGCCGGGCTCGGCCAGGCGACGCGTGAGGCGGCCTACGGTGCCGACCCGGCCATCCTGCTGAAGGCGCTGGCGCCGCGCGACTCCGAGCAGCACCCGCCGCGTGTCCTGCTCATCGAGGAGCACGCGGAGATCGCGCTCGCCCTCACCACGACGCTGGAGCGGCGTGGCATGCAGGTCGCGCGGGCCGCGTCCGACGCGGACGCCGTCACGCTGGCCGCACAGATGCGACCCAACCTGGTGGTGATGGACCTGTTGCAGGTGCACCGCCGCCAGGCCGGGATCATCGACTGGCTGCGGACGAACGGCCAGTTGAACCGGACCCCGCTCGTCGTCTACACCGCCGCCGTCGACCAGTCCGAACTCCCGCGCCTGGCCTCGGGGGAGACGGTCCTCTTCCTGGCGGAGCGCTCGACGAGCACCGAGGTGCAGACCAGGATCGTGGACCTGCTGGCACGAGTCGGCACGAACTGAGCCCATATACGGCAGGTGGGGCGGTGTTTCACGTGAAACACCGCCCCACCTGCCGTACGTACGGGTGCTGGATCCTCAGCACGTTCTAGATCTGCGTCACGTCCAGCGAGCCCTCCGCGTACTGCCTCCGGAGCACCTTCTTGTCGAACTTGCCCACGCTCGTCTTCGGCACCGACTCGATGATCGTCCAGCGCTCGGGCAGCTGCCACTTGGCGATGTGGCCCTCATCGGCGAGGAAGGAGCGGAGGGCGGCGAAGTCGGTGGTGGAGCCCTCCTTCAACACGACCGTCGCGAGGGGGCGTTCGCCCCACTTGTCGTCCGGTACGGCGACGACGGCGGCCTCGGCGACGTCCGGGTGGGCCATGAGGGCGTTCTCCAGCTCGACGGAGGAGATCCACTCACCACCGGACTTGATGACGTCCTTGGCACGGTCGGTGAGGGTGAGGAAGCCGTCAGGGCTGATCGTGCCGACGTCACCCGTCTTCAGCCAGCCGTCCTCGCTGAACTTGTCGTCGGGGCGTACGGGTTCGGCACCCGACCCTCCGTAGTACGCGCCCGCGATCCAGGGGCCGCGGACCTCCAGCTCACCGGCGGACTCACCGTCCCAGGGCAGGCGTTCGCCACCGGGGCCGGTGAGGCGGGCCTCGACGGAGGCGGGGAAGCGGCCCTGGGTGAGGCGGTACGCGAGCTCCTCCTCCGAGTCGGCCTCGACATGGGCCGGCGGCCGGGCGATCGTGCCGAGCGGCGAGGTCTCCGTCATGCCCCAGGCGTGGCAGACGCGCATGCCCAGCTTGTCGAAGGCCTCCATGAGGGCGGGCGGGCAGGCCGAGCCGCCGATGGTGACCTGGTTGAGCGAGGAGACCTCGCGCGGGCGGGCGGTCAGCTCCGCGAGCAGGCCCTGCCAGATGGTGGGGACGGCGGCGGCGTGCGACGGCTTCAGCGTCTCGATCATCTCGGCGAGCGGGCCGGGCTGCAGGAAACGGTCCGGCATCAGCAGGTTGACGCCGGTCATGAACGTCGCGTGCGGCAGGCCCCAGGCGTTGACATGGAACTGCGGGACGACGACGAGTGAGAGGTCCGCGTCCGTCAGGCCCATGGACTGGGCCATGTTGACCTGCATGGAGTGCAGGTAGATCGAGCGGTGGGAGTAGACGACGCCCTTGGGGTCGCCGGTCGTGCCGGAGGTGTAACACATGGCCGCGGCGGAACGCTCGTCCAGCTCGGGCCAGTCGTACGTGGTCGGCTTGCCGGCGATCAGGTCCTCGTACTCGTGCACCTGCACGCTCGCTCCGGCGAGCAGCGACCGGTCGCCGGGTCCGGCGACGACGACGTGCTCCACCGGCTTGAGGTGCGGAAGGAGCGGCGCGAGGAGGGGCAGCAGCGAACCGTTGGCGATGATCACGCGGTCGGCGGCGTGGTTGACGATCCAGGCGAGCTGCTCGGGGGGCAGCCGCAGGTTGAGGGTGTGGAGGACGGCGCCCATGGAGGGGATCGCGAAGTACGCCTCCACGTGTTCCGCGTTGTTCCACATGAGTGTCGCGACGCGCTCGTCGCCGTCGACTCCGAGGTCCTCGCGCAGGGCGTGGGCCAGCTGCGCGGTGCGGGCGCCGATCTCGGCGTAGGAGCGGCGTTCGGGCTCCCCCTCGCCGGTCCAGGTGATCACCTGCGACGTCCCGTGGATGACCTGTCCGTGGGTCAGGATCCTGGAGATCAACAGCGGTACGTCCTGCATGGTGCTCAGCACGGCGTCCTCCCGGGGCGGCTCTGCCTACGCGGTGGTAACGGTTGCGCTGATTCTGCTCACATACCGAGCGGTATGTCACTAGGGGGCGAGATGATCGATCAGACAGAGTGACCGGTCGAGCCCGAGTTCGAGCAGAGTTCGCGTTCGATCCCTCCGGGTCGGGCCGCGCGCGTCCGTCCTCGGGCCGGGTTCCTGACCGGCCAACGAACGACTCAGCGCACGGGTTCCAGCTCGGGATCCTCACGCAGCTTGCCCAGCGCCCGCGAGACCGCCGACTTCACGGTGCCGACCGAGACCCCGAGGACCTCCGCCGTCTGTACCTCGCTCAGGTCCTCGTAGTACCTGAGGACTACCATGGCCCGCTGCCGCGCCGGCAGCTTCATGATCGCCCGCCACATCGCGTCGTGCAGCGCCTGCTGCTCGGCCGGGTCGGCGGCCTGGGCCCCCTCCGGCTCCGGCATCTCGTCGCACGCGAACTCGTCCACCTTGCGCTTGCGCCACTGGGACGTGCGGGTGTTCAGCAGCGCCCGGCGCACATACCCGTCGAGGGCCCGGTGGTCCTCGATGCGCTCCCAGGCGACGTACGTCTTGGCCAGCGCGGTCTGCAGCAGGTCCTCGGCGTCGCACGGGTTCGCGGTGAGCGAGCGGGCGGTCCGCAGCAGCACCGGCTGGCGGGCCTTCACGTACGCCGAGAACGACGGGTAGGACGCGTGCGACGAGGGGTGCGACGACGGGTGCGATGTCGGGTGCGACGACGGAAGCGACAGGTTCGTCAGACCCGACAGAGCCGAGGTCGCCCGGGCCGCGGCCGAACGGACCGAGGTCGATCGGGTCCCGGTCGACCGGCTCGCGGTCGACCGGGCCGGGGTCGACCGGGCCGGGGTCGACCGGGCCGGGGTCGGCAGGGTCCGCGACACTGGTGCAGCGGCCTTCGAAGCGCTGGTGCAGACGGGTGTGGTCATGGCTCCACGCTAGGAGCGGGCCGCGCCCGGCGGATCGGCCGCAGGTCCCGAAGGCGAATCCCCCTCAGGTTGTAGGAGTGGGGCGGACCCCACCTACTGAAGGTGGATGAACGGCCCCCAGGTACTGAGGGTGTACCCCTGAGAATCACCTGCCCAGGGTGTACGGCACCGGACCCCGAGGTGCCCGAAAACCCCCTCAGCCGTCACATCCCGCCCCCTCACCCGTCCCTCCCCAGGACCAACCCCGAGGTCGGCACCCCGGTGCCCGCGGTGACGAGCGCCCGCTCGGCGCCGGGAACCTGGTTCACGGAGGTGCCCCGCAACTGCCGTACCGCCTCCGCGATGCCGTTCATCCCGTGCAGATACGCCTCGCCGAGCTGCCCGCCATGGGTGTTGATCGGCAGCCGTTCCTCGGCGACGAAGTCCGCGGCCTCCCCCGGCCCGCAGAACCCGAACTCCTCCAGCTGCATCAGCACGAACGGCGTGAAGTGGTCGTACAGGATGCCCACGTCGATGTCGTCCGGGCCCAGCCCCGAGGTCCGCCGGAGCTGGCGGGCGACGACGCCCATCTCCGGCAGCCCGGTGAGATCGCCGTCGTAGAAGCCGGTCATCTGCTGCTGCGCCCGGCCCGCCCCCTGCGCCGCCGCCACGACCACGGCGGGCGGCTTCGGCAGATCCCGCGCGCGCTCCACCGAGGTCACGATGAGCGCCTGGCCGCCGTCCGTCTCCTGGCAGCAGTCCAGCAGCCGCAGCGGCTCGGCGATCCAGCGCGAGGCCGCGTGCTCGTCGAGGGTGATGGGGCGGCCGTGGAAGTACGCCGCCGGGTTCGTCGCCGCGTACTTCCGGTCGACGACGGCCACATGTCCGAACGCCTCGGGGGTCAGCCCGTACGCGTACAGGTAGCGCTGCGCCGCCATCGCGACCCAGGAGGCGGGCGTGAGCAGCCCGAACGGGAGCGTCCAGCCGAGCGCCACGCCCTCCGCCGACGGCTCCCGGTGCCGTACGCCCGACCCGAACCGCCGTCCCGAACGCTCGTTGAACGCCCGGTAGCAGACCACGACCTCCGCCACGCCCGTCGCGACCGCGAGCGCCGCCTGCTGGACGGTCGCGCACGCGGCGCCGCCCCCGTAGTGGACGCGTGAGAAGAAGGACAGCTCACCGATGCCAGCCGCCTGCGCGACCGTGATCTCCGGACTCGTGTCCATCGTGAACGTCACCATCCCGTCCACGTCCGCCGGCGCCAGCCCCGCGTCGTCGAGCGCCGCCCGCACCGCCTCCACGGCCAGCCGCAGCTCACTGCGGCCCGAGTCCTTGGAGAAGTCGGTCGCGCCGATCCCGACGATCGCGGCACGACCACCGAGCCGGTCCTTGGTTCGTACGCTCATGCGACTTCCCCTGTCGTGGGGGCTTCGGGGAGCGTGACCGTGACCGTTCCGGTGACGTGTCGGCCGATGCCGTTCTCGCCGATGATCCTGACTGTGGCGGTACGGCCGTCCGTCGCCTCGACCGTGCCGGTCAACACCATCGTGTCCCCCGGGTAGTTGGGTGCCCCGAGCCGGATGGCGACCTTGCGGAGGACGGCGGTCGCACCGAAGTGATCGGTGACGTACCGGCCCACCAGCCCGTTCGTCGTCAGGATGTTCATGAACACGTCCGGCGACCCGCGCCGCCGCGCCAACTCGGGGTCGTGGTGCACGTCCTGGTAGTCGCGCGAGGCGATCGCCCCCGCGACGACGAGCGTGCGCGTGATCTCGATCTCCAGCGACGGCAGCCCGTCCCCGACCCGGGCCCTCATACCCGCACCACCCCTTCAGCCGTCTCCTCCTTCTCCTCCTTCTCCTCCCTCTCCTCCGTGCCTGCCGCCTCCTCCGTCTCAGCCGTCTCTTCCGCGCGGAACACGGGCAACTCCAACTCCTCGTCGTAGCGAGCGAATTCGAGGCGTACGGACATCCCGATCCGCACCTTGTCGTAGGGCACTCCGATGACGTTGCTGACCATCCGCACCCCTTCCGCCAGCTCGATCAGTCCGACGGCGTAGGGCGGGTCGAAGGCCGGGAAGGGCGGGTGGTGCATGACGACGTACGAGAACACCGTGCCGTCGCCGCTCGCCTCGACGGTGTCCCACTCGGGCGAACCGCACGCGTTGCAGCCCGGCAGCCACGGGAGGCGGAGCGTGGCGCAGTCGGCGCAGCGCTGGATGAGGAGGCGGTGGCGCGCGACGCCCTCCCAGAACCCGGCGTTGTCCCGGTTGACGACGGGTCGGGGGCGCCGGGGCCGTTGTTCACGGGGCCGCTCGTCCCCGGCCCGGGGCCGGGGCTCGGGCTGCCGCTCGTGCTGCCGCTCCTGCTCACCCTGAGCGTCGGCCGGGGCCCGCTCGGCGGGTGTCCTGGCCGGCGCGTACTTGAGGATCCGGAAGCGATGGGTGCCGACGAGTTCGTCGCCCTCCTCACCGGCCCGCACGTCCATGCGGGTCGTGACGAAGTACCCCGTGCCGAGCCGGGTGGTCTTCCTCTCGGAGACGGACTCGACGACCGAGTCGAAGGTGATCTCGTCCCCCGGCCGCAGCGCCCGCAGATACTCCTGCTCGCAGTCGGTGGCGACGACGGAGGTGTACCCGGCGTCGTCGAGCAGCGCCAGGAGTTCGTCGTACGCCGCCGAGCGGGCCTCGTGCCCGCTCAGCCCCCCCATCGTCCACACCTGCAGCATGGTGGGCGGGGCGATGGCGTCGGGCCCGGTGTACGCGGGGTTGGAGTCCCCCAGCGCCTCGCACCAGTGCCGGATCATGGGCGAGTTGACGGGATCCTTGCCACGGCCGCCGAGGACGGCCGCGCGCCCCTCGTAAGCCTTGAGCCGTACGGACAGGTCCTCGGTCACCGCCACCGTCCCACCACCCCCTCCGAAGAATTCTGACTACCCGTCAGATTGAAGGAACTGGTGCCGCACCTGTCAAGGTCGCCGTAGCCCGCCCCGCGCACCGACATCCGGCCGCGAACGGCCCGAGGAACCACCGGAAAACGCCTGTGCGGCGACGCCGAAGCACCGCCGCACAGGCATCTCACACCCCACGAACACGTCGCCCATGCCCTACATGTCCCGCATGTCCCACATCCCGCACCCGAGGGTCGGACCGGGAGCCTCAGGGGCCGGGGCGACCACATCCGCCCACCCTCGGGCCCCGGCCCGCCCTCGACCGGCTCACCAGGGGTCGGTGAAGCCGACGACGGCGTTCTTCTGCTCGACGGCCGTGAGGGCCGGAGCCGTTGACCTGGGCGACGTTGTTCTGGTTCGAGGCTCCCGAGCCGTTCGCCTGCTGCTGCGAGGTCGACGAGTTGCCGTCGTTGTCGCGGCCGACACCGCTGCCGACGATGTCCGCCACGCCGGCGTTCGCTCCACTGTCCGCGAACGAGCCGTTGTCGGCCGCTTGGATCAAGGAACTCCCAGCTCAGCGATATCGAGCCCGCCGAGCGGCGGCAAGATCGGGCGGGGCAAGGGGCGAAGCGTTCCGGCACATTTCCGGCCGCCCCGCGAACGCACCCTCGACGGCCGAAAGGACACCCCGAACCACTCTTCCCTTTATCGAACATGCGTACGAACATAGAGGCATGGCCACCATAGACCGGCAGGCCGGCACCCTGGCCCTGGCACACGCCCTCTCCGCCGCCGAACGCGGACTGGCGGTGATCCCCCTCTCCCGTTCGAAACTCCCTGCCCTGCGCTCCCCACACCGGGACGACCCCCGGCCCCGCCCCTGCCACGGCGAGTGCGGCCGTTTCGGCCATGGCGTGCACGACGCCTCCACCGATCCCCGCCGCGTCCGCGAACTCTTCTCCGCCGCCCCCTGGGCCACCGGTTACGGCATCGCCTGCGGCCTCCACCCCCACCATCTGATCGGCGTCGACCTCGACACGAAGTCCGGTACGGACTCCTCGGCGGCCCTGCGTGAACTGGCCCTGCGCCACCTCTTCACGATCCCCGAGACGGTCGTCGTGCTGACCCCCAGCGGCGGACGCCACATCTGGCTCACCGGCCCGCCCGACGTCGTGGTCCCCAACTCCGCGAGCCGGCTGGCCCCCGGCATCGACATCCGCGGCGCCGGCGGCTACCTCGTGGGCCCCGGCTCCCGCACCGACCACGGCGTCTACGGCACGGCCCCCGGCACCTCACACCTCCCCCCGGCCTCCTGCCCGCCGGCCCTGCTCCGCCTCCTGCTGCCCCCGCCGCGCACAGGCCCCGCCGGCACGGCCACCGACCACGGCCACGGTCTGGTCCACTTCGTCCTGACCGCCCAGGAGGGCCAGCGCAACACCCGCCTCTTCTGGGCCGCCTGCCGCGCCTACGAGAACAATCTGGGCCCCGACCTCACGAACGCCCTGGTCGAGGCAGCCGTACGCACGGGCCTCACGGAACGGGAGGCCCGCTCGACGGTGGCTTCGGCGGCGCGGATGTCGGGGCGGGGCGCGTAGCCCTCGGTCGCGCGGGGGCTACGCTCCAGGCCCCCTACCGGGGCGGTTCCTCTCGTCCGGCATCGCCCCGCCCTGTCTGCTCCGAACCCAGCTGCTGCCTGAGCCTCTCCTGCGCGGAGTCGACCTGCCCGCTGTACTTCCCCTGCGTCCGGCCGTCGACGTAGTCACCACCCTTGTCGACACCCTTCCCGGCCTGCTCCTCGTGCCCCTTCAGCATCTGCTTGAGCTTGTCCATCACAGACATGGCGACTCCTTCCGCGATTCACACGGTCCCCACCAGAATCAGCGCCACGCCCTGCCCCCGCATCTCGTGGCCCCGCCACGACTCACGAGCTTCGGGGAGCAGCCGATCCGTCGTGTCAGCCCGCTCGGCCGCCTGGCCCGCTCGGCCCGGCACGAACGGGACGGCCGACCGGGACGGCCGACGAGGACAGACTGGCCGAGGGACGACCGTCAGACTCCTGACCCCGATGTTTCGCCGCGAGCGCTCCCAGGAGCTGTCTCGACGAAGACAGATCCCTATCAACTCTGGGCAGCTACCGCCTTGGCCTGCCACGATCAAGCCATGGCCAACCTGTCGAAGATCCCGGATCGCCTGGACGCCGTCATGGACCTCATGGGCCCGGTGATCGGCGTCGTAGCCCTGATGGCGGGCATTGCGACCTACCGTGGTGGTGGATCCGTGGGCTGGCCCCTGCTGGGAGCGGCCCTGCTCGTGATCAACACCCTGGTGGCCTGGCGCCGACTCTCCGGGCGCCGACGCCCGGATGCCTCGCCGTAGCGACGCCACACGGCGGTACGAATCAGAACGTGCCTGTGCCTGTGCCCGTGTCCCTGCCCCTGCCCCTGCCCCTGCCCCTGCCCCTGCCCCTGCCCCTGCCCCTGCCGTGCTCGGTCCCCGGCAACTGACGGGGAATCACCGTGGTTTGACGAAGTACGCGCAAGAGAACGGCCCCCGACCGATTGACCTGGTCAGGGGCCGTTCACCTACGCGGTGGGTGTGGGATTTGAACCCACGGTGACTCGCGCCACGACGGTTTTCAAGACCGCCCAAAGATCAGTGCCACAAGGTGGAGGAAATCTGGCCAGAGGATGGCCACGGAGGGTGATGCGGCGCACAAGTCGTGGCGAGGCATTGGTCCCGGCGGTCACCCGTCGAAATCCCTCTAGAGGGAGGCTACGCGCGGGCGGTTGCTGATGCGGTCTGCGGCTCACGCGGTGCCGTAGCCAACCTAATAAACGCCTTCCTCACCGAGACCGGACCGACCATCAGACCTGCCTGATCAGCGGCACGACATCCCAAGTTCCAAATCATCAATTCTGACCTATTGATCCGAAACGGTAAGCGTTCTGGGTCGTTGAATGCTGCGTGAGTGAACTGGTCGGGGACGCACGGCAGTTGTCGCCGTCGGCGCAGGAAGCGTTGCGACTGCGGGCGGTGGCCGCGCTGGTGGAGGGGCGGGACCGCGAGGATGTCGCGGCGATGTTCAAGGTCTCGCTCAAGGCGGTGGACGGCTGGTGGGCGAAGTGGCAGGCCGGTGGGCGTGAGGCGCTGACCGCGCGTCCGCGTGGGCGGCGCGTGGGTGAGCATCAGGTGCTGTCCGAGGTCGAGCAGGCGGCGGTGCGGCAGGCAATTTTGGATCACCTGCCGTGTGACCTGGGTCTTCGTGGCCAGTTGTGGACGCGTGGTCAGGTGGGTGAGCTGATCGCGAAGCTGTATCGGGTGCGGATGACCGAGCCCGGGGTGGGCAAGTACCTGCGGCGCTGGGGACTGTCGTTCCAGCGGCCCGACAAGCGCGCGGTCGAGCAGAACCCGGAGGCGGTGCGAACCTGGCTGGAGGTGACATGGCCGGCGATCCGGGCGACGGCGAGGGCCGGGAGGTGAGGTGCTGTTCGCCGACCAGGTCGGCATCCGTTCCGATCAGGTCACCGGCCGCACCTGGGGCGAGAAGGGCCGTACCCCCGTCGTGCGCCGCACCGGCAACCGGTTCTCCGTGAATGCGATGTCCGCGATCAGTACGAAGGGCCGGATGCACTTCATGGTGTTCACCGAGACCTTCGACGCGAAGGTCATGTGCCGCTTCCTCGACCGGCTCATCGGCCACTTCGACCGCAAGATCCACCTCGTGGTGGATGGTCACTCCGCACACCGCTCTCACGTGGTCCGCACATGGCTGACCGACCACGCCGACAGGATCGAGCTGCACTTCCTGCCCTCGTACTCGCCCGAACTGAACCCCGACGAACTCGTCAACGCCGACCTCAAACGAAGCCTGCCCATGAGCAGCAAGGCCCGCAACCAGGCCCAACTCGCAGCCGAGACCCGCAGGTTCTTCCACCGCCGCCAGCGCCAGCCCCACATCGTCCGCGGCTACTTCGGTGGCCCCCACGTCCGCTACACCCTCGAAGAGAACCTTTTGAGTTTCTGATCAATAAGATCATGGCCCCAACGTCGTGCTTTACGGGCAGGTCCACTGACTGCCCGACTCGCCATGAGCTTACGGGGCCATGATCACTCGCCCCAAAGCAGCTCCAGCCCAAAGCCGCTCCACCGACCTCGGAAGTAGATCGATCGGGCAGTCAGAGTGCCCCGAGGAACCCAAAGATTAGACACTAACTAACCAAGGCGACAAGCGGCATGCCGAGGCATCAATCTCGACTTTCTTCAGCAGAGAAAGGGAATTCCCTTGTTCGCCTGATAACCTCTCCCGCGCATTCCTCAAACAGAGTGCGCGCAACGACCAACCGCTCCGTGCGCTGATACTGCTCTATAACCCTCAGTCCCGTGCGTGCCGGATCGGCAGCATCTGGCCTCAACATCATCAGTCCCTGCACAGCCGACGTGGCTGATTCAGCCAGATGCTTGCCCAGCAAGATCACTTGCGGCGGGCCAACAAGGACGATCTTGCCCAGCGCCATCATCAGAGACTGGTTACGACTCATAACGTTTTCAACGTCTTGCTCAGAAAGGGAATTTAAGCGGACCCCAGAGATATCCTGCAACAGTTTCTGCGCGGCATCGAGAGCCTCCGTATATATCTCATAGCGCTTACCGCGAAACCATTCCTCCTGAGCCAGCGAGCGTGCATTCTCCGACGTTTCACGAGCTGCCTCACGCGCTGCACGTGCAGCCAGCACCGCAGCCCGTGCTCCGATTAGAGATCCACCCAATCCCCCGACCAACGCCGCAATAGCTGCAATCAGCGCTTCGCTCACGACATACATGATGACGCTCTTCGACTCCGCAGGAGAGTCTTTCAGTAAATCACTGAACGAGCTGAGCAACCTTCCTGGGTCGCCTCCAGGCCGGGCAAGGGCGTCGACCAACGGCGACCGACAGGCCGACGCCGGGAAGGTCGGCGGCAACGAGGTCGGAGGCGGCTAAGTTACGCTCCCTGCCTACGGCGCTGACGGTGCAAACGATTTGGGAAAACCGGCGACATCCGTAGGCTCAGTCCGGCCCGTCGCTGGGCCGTCCAGGCCACCCCGACGCCGACCAACAACGACAAAGGCCCACGCATCTGAACTGGTCAGAGCCGTGGGCCTCTTCAGTCTCACTGGTCAGCTAGACCGGTGATCAGCAGACCGGCATGGAGCGCCCCCGGGCCGTCCTCGGGCCGTGGAAGGGCGCTCAACGATGACCAACGTCGACAGCTACCGACAGCTCAGCAGCAGGTCAGGACGTTGATCGATTAGACAGCCGCAGGTCACGGCCGCCGACGATCAGTTGTGGCTGTACTGAGCGAGCGGCATTCAGCAATCAACCAGCCCCCAAAAAAGAAGCAACGTGGCTGAGGCCAGTGGGGGTACATCGAGACACACGCGTGATCGGTCGACGCACCCGCCGTCGTGGCTGGCTTTCGTCGGCTGAGGCTCAGGCACTTCGGGGCCCGGCTCTGCAAAGGGGCGTACGAGGCGAAGAGGCCGTGCCAGTCGTGTGCCAGACCTTGCGGGGAACAGCGAGGACTGGCCCTAGCTACGGCCAGGGCTCCAACATCGCTCCACCGCAGGTCAGCCCGGAAGCCACCGGCAAGAAACTCGAGCTTCCCAAGCTCAGGGCTCTCCCCCGAGAATGCTGCGGCCCAGCACCTACTGAGTAACGAGTCTGTGGGTAGTCACTGGAGCAGGCCATAGCGGAAGCGGTGGCCCACGGCTCCCTTGTTGCCCTCCAGAACACGAAGCAGCATCCACCGGCCGGAGGTGGTGCGTACGCAGACGCTGTGCGTTTTCCAGTCGTAGTCTTCGTCGTGTAGGGAGATTCGCTGCCCCAGCTTTTCTCCGAAGTCCGCCCTTCCGGCACAGTCGGGCAGATCATCGTTATTGATCCATCCCACGCGAACTGTATCGTCCATTCGATGCTGCCTCCCGTACTGCAGAGAAGCAAAGCTCAGCCATACATCATTGTCGGTGTCTGCCTGGTTCAGCCGGCCGCTGTCGAGGTCGAACTTGTTGCCGTCTCCGATGGTGATCTCGTCGGCGCCCGTGACGAACTTGTCGAAGTCGACATGTCGGACTGCATCGGCGTTCAACTCGGAAGCGGAGGGCGAGCTGGTCACCTCAGCGGTCGGCTGCTCGGGTGCCAGCTGCGACCTGGATGGCTCCGGGGGCTTGCGGTCCGCCGAATCGCCGTCCCCTCCAGGTAGGAAGACCGCACAGATCAGACCGGTCAGAATCGCCAGTGCGTTCCCTCCGATGATGATGATTCGATCAACGACAACGCTCGTCGGACGCATCCGGCGCACGACGAGCCACATGGCGAAGCTTGTCGCGATCAGGCCGACGCAGACGACCGCTCCGAAGAGCCAAGGTTCCACTTCCCGCCCCCCCAGGGTAGTTGTGCAGCTACCGTAAGTATGGACTCTTCTCGTGGCCCCTCAGTTCCCTGCCTCCAATCACTTCAGTGTGGTTCGCGATCGTGCGGCCGCACCGGGTCTGGAACGTGTACGGCACCGCGTGATCATCGATTGCTGGTGTGGCCAAACGAAGATCGTGCGGTGGCCGCAGTCTTGCGGTGTTCCGCACCTGAGGTGCCTGGTGCTACCGCCTTCCCACGGAGGTGACCGGAACGGGAAAACCTCGCTGCTGTGGCTGACTGTCATCGGCCGAGGTTCAGGACGGCGGTTCTCGACCAAGGCACGAGGGTAGTGACGTCGGCGAAGAAGCTGGTTCGTGCCGATGTCAGACGCCGATGAGAGTGTGTCGGCCATGGAGACACCCATTGCCCCTGAGAGCGGGGATGAGGAGCACGCCGTCATCGCACACTTCCGGCTCGCCAGTGGCGGTTTCGGCGAGGCTGACCAGCGGGAGCTGGTCTACGAAGCCGAGCAGGCGATGGCGGCCGCGGTCGAGGCAGCTGACGTTGGGGAGGTCGACGGCAACGAGTTCGGTGGGGGCGAAGCAGTCGTGTACGCCTACGGACCGGATGCCGATGCTCTTTTCAAGGTCATGGAGTCGACTCTGCGCGGTCTACCGTTCCGGCCAGCGCACGTCGTTCTCAGGCGAGGCGACGGCGAGTCTCGCCTGGACCTGTAAGCCCGGCACAGCGGCCATAAGCGGACCGGGCAAGGTGGAGACGAGGTGCACCACTAGCGCACCAGATCAGGCGGGGAACAGCGGGGAACCACGGTGAAGCAGCCGAGCCCTACGAGGCCACAGCTCGGCCCTTCGCCCAGGTCAGCACCCGAACCCGCCTCGAATGCTCACAGCTTCCCAAGCTGAGGGCCTGGAAGAGGCGGGCACCGAGTTCTCCGTACACCCCGGCCGGCGCAGCTTTCTCTGGTCGACGACACCGGCAGCGTGGCTGAGGCCGGTGAGGGTGCAGCGAGACACACGCGCGCCTGATCGGTCGGCGCACCCGCCATCGTGGCTGGCTGTCGTCGGCTGACGCACAGGACAACCTGTTACCGAATTCTGAACAGACGTCATAGGTCACCCACCTGCGGCCGGAGTAACAGGACTATGCATCCTGGGCACCATGACGAACCCCGAAGGCCAGTACGTGAAGGTGCACTTCCGGCTTGAGATCGAGGACGACTGGCCCCCGGCATCGGTGGAGAGCCTGTGGGCCGTCGACCAGGGCGACGGAACCGTCCGGCTCGACAACATCCCGTGGTTCGTTCGAGGCATCGCGTGCGGGGACATCGTGGCTACCGAGCCCGACGAAGAAGGCGTTCAATGGGCCGGCGAAGTGGTTCGGCGTTCGGAGAACTGCACCATCCGCCTCATCGTGCTCCGTGACAGCGGCTCGGGAGCCGCACGGCAGAGCGTGCTCAACGCATTTCACGAACTCGGCGTCTGCGGCGAGGGCATAGAACGGTTCCGCATGGTCGCCCTGTACGTCCCACCCACCGCCGATCTCGCCAAGGTACAACGGCTCCTCAAGCACGGTGTGGCCAAGGAGTGGTGGGACATGGAAGAGGGGTGCATCACCGCGCAATGGCGAGCCACGTCCGCTGGCTGACGCCGTTCATGTGACTCACGACTGGGCCGTCCCTGGGCCGTCCGAGGCCGCTCAACAGTGACCAATGACGACCAACAACGACCACCAGGAGCGCGATCCCATCGTCCCCGACCAGCGAAAACCCAGCTCACCAACATCCCCGGCAAGACCCAGGGCAAGAAGACATATCTTGCCTAACCCCTTGAGTCACCACCCCCTCCTCCGCTTCGAAGGTACTGGTACCAAGTATCTGAAACAGCATCAACCGGCTTCCCGCCTGGCTACGATCTGCACACGAGCCATCAGCAGGGGGTAAGACATGGTTCATCGGCCTTCTTGGCTACCGTCGTGGGTGGGAATGAGTGCCTGGACGATCGGCAGTGGAACACTTGCGCTGATCTTTGCGGGCGTGAGCACCTACTACCAAATGTCCGGTCAAACTGCGAAGGCGACGACTCCTCATTACTCCATCGTGACGCCTGGCGAAGCCGAGTCCGTCGGATTGTGTGTGCCAGTGATCAGAGGTCGGGGCGAGGCACCTCAGAAGGGATCACTGTGGCTGGTAGTCCATGGCCTGGCCAATGTCGGCTACTACCCGGTTCGGCAAGTGCAAACCCGGCAAGGAGAAGAGGAATGGTCGGTCAGCAAGGTCCAGGTCGGTTCCGCCGAAACAGAAGCAGGGCAGCGCTACGAGCTGGTTCTTTGGCAGATCGATGAGGATCTGACGGAGGCGATCGAGCACATCCCGGTGAAACATCGAGTCTTCAACGATCCCCCAGCCGGCGCTTCCGTTGTGGGCCAGCCCACGACAGTCGTCCGGCGCGCCGATACACGCAGCTGCGGAGCCTCTGGGAACTGACTCTCGGTCGCGGGACTACCGTTGCTCGACTCCTTGCAGAGCTACGGCCCAGCAGAAGCCGTGCCCCAACCGTGCCCGATCCAGCGGGAAACCACGGGGAACCACGGCGCCGAACGGGCACCGAGCACGGCAACGACCCCTGACCAATCTCCTGGTCAGGGGCCGTTTCACCTGGCGGTGGGTGTGGGATTTGAACCCACGGTGACTCGCGCCACGACGGTTTTCAAGACCGTTCCCTTAGGCCGCTCGGGCAACCCACCCCGCGCGATCACGGTGGTGGTCGCGCGGGGACAAGAGTAGCCGGTCAGCGGGGGCGGGGGTGGGCCGGATCGGGGGTGGCGGGTGGGTCGGCCGTCGGCCGGGGTGGGTCAGCTGTCGCCCTCGCGTTCACCCAAAGTGACCTCCGCCGTGCGGGTCTTGCCGTCGCGGGTGTACGTGAGGGTGACCTTGTCGCCGGGGAGGTGGGTCCAGATCTCGCCGATGAGGGTGGGGCCGCTGTCGATGACGTGGTCGTCGAGCTTGGTGATGACGTCACCGGGCTTGAGGCCGGCCTTGGCGGCGGGGCCGTTCGCGGTGATGGGGTCCAAGCCGCCCTCACCGGAGTTCGTGATCTTCGCTCCGCCCGTGCCCTCCTCCAGGGAGACCGAGGCGCCGATCACCGGATACACCGGCTTGCCCGTCCTGATCAGCTGCTGGGCCACGTTCTTGGCCTGGTTGATCGGGATGGCGAAGCCAAGGCCGATGGAGCCCGCCTGGCCGGAGCCGAAGCTGCCGTTGCTGGCGGACTGGATGGCCGAGTTGATGCCGATGACGTTGCCGCGGGCGTCGAGGAGGGGGCCGCCGGAGTTGCCCGGGTTGATCGACGCGTCGGTCTGCAGGGCGCTCATGTAGGAGGCCTTGCTGCCGGAGGAGCCGTCGCTGGAGGCCACGGGGCGGTTCTTGGCGCTGATGATGCCCGTCGTGACCGTGTTGGAGAGGCCGAAGGGCGCGCCGATCGCGATCGTCGAGTCGCCCACCGCGACCTTGTCCGAGTCTCCGAGCGTCAGCGGCTGGAGGTTCGAGGGGGCGTTCTTCAGCTTGATGACCGCCACGTCGTAGCCCTGCGCGTGGCCGACGACCTCCGCGGCGTACTTCTTGCCGTCCGGGAAGGTGGCCGACACCTTGCCGCCGTCGACGGCCTCCGCCACCACGTGGTTGTTGGTGACGATGTGGCCTTCCTTGTCGAAGACGAAGCCGGTGCCCGTGCCGCCGTCGCCGTCGCTGTTGGACGCCTCGATGGTCACCGTGCTCGGCAGTGCGGAGGAGGCCACGGCGGCGACCGTACCGGCGGCGCGTTTGACGTCTCCGCCGTTCTGGGAGGCCGAGACGGTCGTGGAACCGGTGGAGTTGTCGTTGCGGTCGGCCAGCGTGTAGCCGATGCCACCGCCGACACCGCCCGCGACCAGCGCGGCCACGAGGACCGCGGCGATCAGGCCGCCCCGCTTCGTACCCGCCGGCTTGGGGGCGGGCTGCTGCGTCTGCTGCCACGAGGAGCCCCAGCCGCCGTCACCGGGACCACCGGCGCCACCGGCTCCGGAGGCCGCGCCCGTGTCCGCGTACGCGCCACCGCCGTGGTCCGCGTACGACGGGACGGCCGGCGGCGCCGGAGGGGGCCAGGCGGCGTCGGGCGCGGAGGACCCGGCCCCGCCGGGAGCCTGTCCGTAACCTCCGCCGTACCCCGGGCCCGGGGCCGCCGCGTAGCCGGGCGCCCCGGCGGACACCAGTTCGGGCTGCGGCTGATGAGCCGCCGACTGCTGCGCGGTCGGGTACTGCGCCGTCGACTGGTGGGCCACCGGCTGCTCCGCCGTCGGATGCTGCGGCATCCCCGGCTGCACCGCGGTGGCTCCCGGCTCCGGGGCCGTCGGCGGGACCGGCGGGAGCTGGGTCGTCGGCGCGTTGTCGGCGGCCGGCGCCGGAGCGGGGGGCTCCGCCGGGGCCGCGCTCGGCTCGTGCGCAGGGGCCGGCGCGGAGGCAGCGGGAGTTTCCACCGGCACGGGAGGTGCGGACGGGGCCGGGGGTACCGGGGTGCCCTCGTTCTCGGTGCTCACAGCTTTTCTCCTCGATCCACGGCTTCGGCTGGTCGGTGGTCGACGTCGGCGGTCGACTGTTCTTGGTCACACGTCGGACCGTGCGCAAGTTGTATGGGGTCAGCTTTTCCCACGAGCCGTCAGGGCACCATAAGCGGTGCCTGTGGGTCCGGGACCATCCTTTATGTAGGATCAATTGGACTAATGGAGCATACTGTGCGTACGAACCCGGTCGTCCACGGTCACCACCCCCACGCGTACCCCGTCACGGTGGCACCATGACGCCGTGACCCACGTACGACAGCTCCCGATTCAGGTCGTCGCCCACCGGGGGGCCTCCGAGGCGGCCCCCGAACACACCCTTGCCGCGTACAAGAAGGCGATCGAGGACGGTGCGGACGCCCTCGAATGCGATGTGCGGCTGACGGCGGACGGCCACCTCGTCTGTGTCCACGACCGGCGCGTCAACCGTACGTCGAACGGCCGGGGCGCGGTCTCCGCGCTGGAGCTCGCCGACCTCGCGGCCCTGGACTTCGGTTCCTGGAAGAACGGCGACGAGGCCCCCGACTGGGAGGTCACCCCCGAGGACCGGGCCGACACCTCCGTCCTCACTCTCGAACGCCTGCTCGAACTCGTGGCCGACGCGGGGCGCCGGGTGGAGCTGGCCATCGAGACCAAGCACCCCACGCGCTGGGCGGGCCAGGTCGAGGAGCGGCTGCTGGTCCTGCTGAAGCGGTTCGGGCTGGACGCCCCGGAGACGGCCACCGAGTCGCCGGTACGGATCATGAGCTTCTCGGCACGCTCGCTGCAGCGCGTGCGCACCGCGTCCCCCACGCTGCCGACCGTCTATCTGATGCAGTTCGTCTCCCCCCGCCTGCGCGACGGACGGCTGCCGGACGGCGTCCGGATCGCGGGCCCCTCGATCCGGATCGTGCGCAACCACCCCGCCTACATCGAGCGCCTGAAGAACGCCGGTCACCAGGTGCACGTGTGGACCGTGAACGAGCCCCAGGACGTCGACCTCTGCGTCGAGCTGGGCGTCGACGCCATCATCACCAACCGCCCCCGCGCGGTGCTTCACCAGCTGAGCCGCTGACCGCGCCCCCCGGACCCACCCTCCGCCGCCCCACCGAGCGCACGGCCTCCCACAAGTTCGAACACACCGATTCCGACAGCTTCCAACACCGCGCTCACGACCGCTCCGAACACGCCGCT
The DNA here is from genome assembly GCF_000383595.1 of Streptomyces bottropensis ATCC 25435. NCBI lineage: Bacteria > Bacillati > Actinomycetota > Actinomycetes > Kitasatosporales > Streptomycetaceae > Streptomyces > Streptomyces bottropensis. Next base: position 8,847,110 of record NZ_KB911581.1, read on the forward strand.
GTTCACACCTGCGACCACCTCGCCGACCGTCGTCGCCACCCTCGCACGGCGCTTGACGGAGGTAAGAATTCCGCCAAGGCGGCCGGACCGATGACCAGGGACAAGTCGGCATATCAGGGACGAAATTCAGCCACTCGGCTACGGGGAGTGCACCGGCGCGTTCGGTACGTGTTCGAACGTCGCGAGTGCGCCAGAGCACGTGTTCCGGCCGGTTTCCAGTCCAGTCCAATGGGGCATTCACACCGTGGCGTGGGGTGAAGGAGGTCTCGGGGGTGGCGTTGGTGGTGGCACAGGAGGTGCCCACGTCGTCGAGCATGGCCGTACCCCATGGCCCTGCGGGCGTGGGGAAAGCGAGGCACCGGATGCGCGATCAGTTGCGCGACGGTGGTGTGGCGGATTCGGTCATCGACGACGCCCTACTGATCCTTTCCGAACTGCTCAGCAATGCCTGCAAACACGGCAGACCACTGGGCGACGCACTGGCCGGCGACGGCGACGTGCGTTGCGCCTGGCGCATGGATCCCACCGGACGGCTCACGGTCGAGGTGACGGACGGCGGTGGTCCGACCCGCCCGGTCCCGTCCACGCCCTCGGTCACCGCACACGGCGGCCGCGGGCTGAACATCGTCACGGCGCTGGCCGACGACTGGGGCGTACGCAACGATGCCCACGGCGAGGTCACGGTGTGGGTCGTCGTCCAGGACGACATCTACCGCGCCCACCGCCGGGACGACTTCGCCACCCGCGTCGCCGCCCCCACGGTCTCCACCGTTCCCGACCTGGACTTCGTGGACGCCTTCGACGACCTGGACTGACCCGACGGCCGGCGGCAGGCGTGCACATCCCGGCCCGAACCACCGGTTCCGGGACGACTCGGTGCGTTGTCCACAGGGTCCCGTCGGGCGTCGTACGAGCGGCTAGGCTCGCGCCAGTACGAGACGAGCCGTGATCGGGAGACACCCACGATGGCCAAGAAGCGACCCCACACGAAGGCCAAGCGCCCGCAGGGCACCGGCGGAGTCGGCGCCGCAGGCGCCGATGGGCAGGTTCCGGTTGTCGGCGCGCGCGAGCAATGCCCCTGCGGCAGCGGCCGCCGCTACAAGGCCTGCCACGGCCGGGCCGCCGCCCAGGCGGTGACCGAGCTGGTGCAGCGCCCCTTCGAGGGCCTGCCGGGCGAGGGCGACTGGATCGCGCTGCGCGAGCTGGTGCCCGCCGCCACCGTCGAGCTGAAGCTGAAGGACGCGCTCCCGCAGGGCGTTCCCTCGGTGACGCTCGCCACCGTCCTGCCCATGGCGTGGCCCGCGCTGCGCCGCGACGACGGCTCGGTGCTGCTCGGCCTGCAGAACGACACGTCGTCCGGCGACATCAGCCGCGACCTCGCCGACACCCTCCAGCGGGCCCTCGTCGCCGACCCGGGCACACCGGTCCAGGGCCGGCGCGCCCCGGCCGACGGACCGCGCCTGCAGGACCTGCTGGACCCCGAAGGGGAGTTCGAGCCAGTTGTGCACACGGGCTTCGAGTTCTGGGTCCCGGACACGGAGAACACGACCCCGGAGGTGACCGCCTCCCTGGAGCGCGCCAACTCCGCGGCGATCCCGACTGTGAAGCTCGCGGGCGTCGACGCGGCGTACTGGTGCGAGACTCCCGACAAGAACCATTTGCGATGGGTCATGCCGCACGCCGAGGAGCGGCTTCTGGACGCCCTCGCCCGGCTCCACGCGGCGGGGCGCTCCAGCCTCGGCGAGGGCACCCGTCTGGTCGGTTCCTTCCGTGCTCACGGCCTCACCGTGCCGGTCTGGGACCTGCCCACCGGGGTCGGCGCGGACGACGTGGAGAAGCCGGCGGCCGAGTTCGCCGAGCGGCTCGCCACCGCCCTGGCCGACGAGTCCCCGCTCACCCCGGACGAGCGCCGGGCGCGCGGCGGGCTCACCAACCGGCAGGTCACGCTGAGTTGACCCTGCGCGTCGGCCCGGCCGTACGGGCGGCCGACCGAGTGCGCTCGGGATGTGGTGACTCCTGTCACAACTCCCCTACGTGACAAGCAAATTCGTGTCCGAATAGCCAAGACGGAATTTGCGAAGCGCCGATCTCTTGTTACGGTTTCATTAGCCCGGTTGCTGGTGCATCCCCCGTCGCCAGCAACCGGGTCTTCTCATGCCCGGGTCTCTCCCGGGTCCTGCCCGGGGTCCTGGGCGCCACCGCCACACCGACCCCGCTCGGCCCCAACGCCCTTATGAACGGCCTGAGTTGCTCCCTGAGCGCAGCAGCAGCGGTCCGTCGCCGTCCGGTGCCGCGAACTCCGCCACGGCCGTGTACGCCCCCATGGCGCCCCGCGTGCGCTCCCTGGGCGTCTCGCACGCCCCGGGCTCGTCGTGCGCGCCCACGGCGCAGTACATCCGTACGGTGTGACCGCCGGGCGCCATCATGCTGAGGACCGAACGCAGCTCACGCCCGGTGGCGTTGCGGTAGTACGTGCGGGCCCAGGTCTGCTCGCCCTGCGTGAGGACGCACGTCTGCGCCTCGATGCCGTCGGGGGAGGTGAGTTCGGGGCCGCAGCGGGCGGCCGTGGCGAGTCCGATGCCGAGCAGCGGCCGCGAGGAGCGCGCGGTGTCGTCCTTGCCGCCGACGTCGGCGACGTCGCCGGCATCACCGACGCCGCGGCTCGCCGCCGTTCCGTTCGGCTCACCCGGCCCGCCCGCCTTCTGATCGACGCGTCCGGAGGACTTCTCGGCGGCTCCTGCCGACCCGTCGACGGCAGGGCCCGGGTGCGAGGAGGGAGACCGTGCGGGCGTGAGAGCGCGGTCGGACGTACGTACGTCGCCGAGGGGGCCCGCGGCGGCGGCGAGGGGCAGGCCCAGCGCGACCGCGACCGCGGCGGTCAGTCCCGCCAGGCGGAGCCGGTGCGGATCGGGCCCGCCGCGCACCGGCTCGGGTGCTCTACGGCTCCGGGGCGGGGGAGCGCTGTGACGACCGCGCGGAGGGGCCCCGCGGCCCCCGGGAAGACGCTGCATGTGCGGAAGATAACGACCGACCGGGGGCGCCCGGCCCCGCGCGCGCCGGGCGCGCTCAGAACTCGGGCGCGCTCACACCCGTACGAGTGAGGGCGTCGACGACCGCGTCCACGACCGCCTCGACGTCGGGCACCCAGGGCGCGGCCGAACCGGGCAGCGGGGCCCGCTCCCAGCGGATCACTCCGTGGCCGGTCTCGGAGGGGGGCAGTGCCAGATAGCCGCCCTCGCTGTGGAAGCGGAGCGAGCCGGGCACGAAGTCCTTGGCGTAGAGCAGTTCGCCCAACTGCTCCATGGAGTACGGCGCGACGAGGATCGCCCAGCGGTGCGGGGCCGCGACCACGGGGCCGAGGCGCATGCCGGTGCGGTCGAGCGCGGCGAGGGCGCGGGAGGCGGCCAGGGCCGGCAGGCTCACCGCGCAGGGGGCGGCGCCGCCGGTGGCCAGCACGATCGGTGCCGTCGGCCGGTTGCCCCACCACCAGCGCACCATGCGCTCGTCGGTGGTGGCGGCCAGCAGGCCGGGGTCGAAGGGGTGAGCGCCGGGCACCACGCACTCCGGGTCCGGGCAGCCGCAGCGGGCACGGCCCTGCGGGTCCGGCGCCACCCCCGGGAGTACGGGCCACTGCCATTCCGTCGCGAACGTCAGGGCCTGCTCAAGTAGCTCGGGCCTCCCGCCGTTGCGCCTGGACAGGAGCCTGCGTCGCTTTCCGGGGATCTCGCGCATGAGCGCTCGTCCTTTCCGTTGCACGCATGGCAACACCGTGGGTCACATCACAACATGTGTCGTTCACTGCACTGTGCGTACCTGCTGGCGCATCACACCCCTGTCGCGGACAAGGGGAACCCCTGCGGGCCGGGCTCGTTTACGTCCGCGTCCATCGCTTGCGTCGACTTGCGTCTGTCAAAAGCATGGGCATGGCGTAGGGGTGGCGGCGCCTGGCGTTTTGCCGTCTCGCATGTGCTCGCCGCCTCCGCCACGGGAGGATGGGGCTCGGTCGTCGGTGGATAGGACGCCCGGGTCAGCCGCCAGGTTCCGGGCGACCTCCGCCACCCCTGGCCTTCACCGAGTACGTACCCATCACGACCGCTGTGACGCTCTGTTGAACAAGGCCAGTCGACCTCAATACACCGTTCACCACAACACTTTTAGGCCAACTTTCCTTTTCCCGAAGGTCTGGACAAGAGGTTGACGGGCGTCCAACAACGCCTCACGGACACCAGATATCCCAGCAGGACAATGCTGGACATCCCCTCACGAGTGCGTGTACATGTGGAGAGACTGCTAGCGGTGCAGAATGACATGGGGGTTTGCGATGCTTTTGAGCAATACGCACCGGTCGGAAAGCCGGACACCATGAACGCCCCTCACCCTCCGAAAGTGGCTGGAATCGATTCAACGGTTCCCTCCCCCGCACACACTGTCGCGCCCGCGCCCGTCGCCCCCGGTTCCCCATCGGCCCCTCCCGCCACAGGACCGGGCACCGCTCCCGGGGCTGTTCTGCAGGACAGACTCGCGGGCTGGGTCTCGGACCTCACGACGCTGCACGAACTCACCGAACGCCTGACCCGCACGGACTCGCTCGACAGCGCGCTGGACGAGGCCCTGCGCGCCGGCGCCGCCCTGGTGGGCGCCCGCCGCGGTCTCCTCGTCCTGGAACCGGCCGGCGGAATCGGTCCGGACACCACCGTCGGCCTCGGGCTCGGCCGCGCCGACCTCGGGCACATCGAGACCGTGCCGCGCAGTTCCCTGCCGTACGGCCGCATCCTCGACGGACTGCCGGGCGGGGACGGCGAGATCGCCCAGCCCGACCTGTTCGCCGAGGACGGACTCGACCCCCGCCACCGCGAGGTCGCCGCCCGGCTCGGATACGCGGCGAGCTACGCGCTCCCCCTGTCCACCGAGAGCGCCGGCCGGCTCGGCGCCGCCGTCTGGCTCTACGACGAGCCCGCGGAGCCGGTCGAGCGGCAGCGCCACCTCGTCGGGCTGTACACGCGCTTCGCCGCCGAGCATCTGGCCCGGCTCGTCGAGGTCGAGCGCACCCGCGCGTGCATGGCGACCATCGCCGAGGAACTGCTGCCCTCCCGGCTGCCCCGGGTCGCCGGCGTGCAGCTCGCCGCCCGGCACCGCACCGGACCGCGCGGCGGCGGCGACTGGTACGACGCGCTGCCGCTGCCGGACGCCGCGCTCGGGCTCGCGGTCGGCTCGGTCACGGGGTCGGGGCCCAGCGCGATCGCCGCGATGGGACGGCTGCGTGCCTCCCTGCGGGCGTACGCGGTGATGGAGGGAGAGGACCCCGTCGCCGTCCTCTCCGATCTGGAGCTGTTGCTGCGCCTGACGGAACCCGCCCGCTCCGCCACCGCGCTCTTCGCCTACGTGGAACCCGCCCTGCGCAAGATCACCCTGGCCGGGGCGGGGCACAGTCCGCCGCTGGTGATCGGCGAACGGCGCACCGAGTTCGTCGAGACCTCCCTGTCGGCGCCGCTCGGCATGCTCGCCTGCTGGGAGGCGCCGAGCGTGGAGCTGACCGCCCATTCAGGAGAAACCGTCCTGCTCTATACCGACGGCCTCCTCCAGCGCACCGGCGAACCCGTCGACCGGGCCTTCGCCCGCCTCCACGCGGCCGCGGCCTGCGTCCCCCGGGCCCTGCGCACCGACCCCGGCGCCATCGCCGACCACGTCCTGCGCACCGTTCTGCCGGAGAGGCTCGACGCGGCCGACGGCACGGAGGACGTGGTGCTGCTGGCGGCGCGGTTCGAGTAGGCCTGCCGCGCCTTCCCCGGGTGCGGGACGGCGATCCCTCGCGGCTGCTTGCCGTGAGGGATCGGTGACCCCACGTGAGAGGCGTTCCGGCCGCCCCGGGCTCCCCGGCGGCACGACCGTACGATGGACGCGGTCCAGTGCCGTACCTAGGAGGATGACCGTGGCGGACGAGCTCGAACCGGTGACCCCGGAGACCGAGGCGACCGAAGCCGAGGAGCCCATCAAGCAGCGCAAGAACGGCCTGTACCCGGGCGTGTCCGACGAGCTGGCCGAGAACATGAAGTCGGGCTGGGCCGACACCGAGCTGCACGGCCTGAAGCCGATCGCCCAGGCCGCGGAGACCGCCGCCCGCCGCGCCGCGCTCTCCGCGCGCTTCCCCGGCGACCGCCTGGTGATCCCCTCGGGCAACCTCAAGACCCGCTCGAACGACACCGAGTACCCCTTCCGGGCGTCGGTCGAGTACGCGTACCTCACTGGTGGCCGGCCCGATGACAGCACGGACGGCGTCCTGGTCCTGGAGCCGACGGGCGCCGAGGGGCACGAGGCGACGATCTACCTCCTGCCCCGCTCCGACCGGGAGAACGGCGAGTTCTGGCTCTCCGGCCAGGGCGAGCTGTGGGTCGGCCGACGGCACTCGCTGAGCGAGTCGGCGGAGCTGTACGGCATCCCCGCCGCCGACGTCCGCGAACTCGCCGACAAGCTGCGCGAGGCCACCGGGCCGGTGCGGGTCGTACGCGGGTACGACGCCGGTATCGAGGCGGCGCTGCACGACAAGGTCACCGCCGAGCGTGACGACGAGCTGCGGGTCTTCCTCTCCGAGGCACGGCTGGTCAAGGACGCGTTCGAGATCGGCGAGCTGCAGAAGGCCGTCGACTCGACGGTGCGCGGCTTCGAGGACGTCGTACGCGTGCTGGACAGGGCCGAGGCGACCTCGGAGCGCTACATCGAGGGAACCTTCTTCCTGCGCGCCCGGGTCGAGGGCAACGATGTCGGCTACGGCTCCATCTGCGCCTCCGGTCCGCACGCCACGACGCTGCACTGGGTCCGCAACGACGGTCCGGTCCGCTCCGGCGACCTGCTCCTGCTGGACGCCGGCGTCGAGACGCACACGTACTACACGGCCGACGTCACGCGCACCCTGCCGGTCAACGGCACCTTCAGCGCGATCCAGAGGAAGATCTACGACGCCGTCTTCGACGCGCAGGAGGCCGGTATCGCCGCCGTGCGGCCCGGCGGCAAGTACCGCGACTTCCATGACGCCGCGCAGCACGTTCTCGCCGAACGGCTGGTCGAGTGGGGGCTCGTCGAGGGGCCCGTCGAGCGGGTCCTGGAGCTGGGCCTCCAGCGCCGCTGGACCCTGCACGGCACGGGTCACATGCTCGGCATGGACGTCCACGACTGCGCCGCCGCGCGCGTCGAGTCCTACGTCGACGGGACGTTGGAGCCGGGGATGGTGCTGACGGTCGAGCCCGGCCTGTACTTCCAGGCGGACGACCTCACCGTCCCCGAGGAGTACCGGGGCATCGGCGTCCGCATCGAGGACGACATCCTGGTGACGGAGGACGGCAACCGCAACCTGTCCGCGGGGCTGCCGCGCGGTTCCGCCGAGGTCGAGCGGTGGATGGCCTCGCTGAAGGGCTCGCGCGACTGAGGGGACCGCCGTCCGGCCGCGGGCGCGCGGGGGCTGGTCGCACAGTTCCCCGCGCGCCCGCGGTTTCGTGCCCTGTGCTCTTCAGCGGCGCGGGGAACTGCGCCCCTGGTGGGGCGCGGTAGGGGCGGCGGGGGCGAACCCCTCACGCGGGCACCGGCGAGAGGCCGGGCAGGGCGTCCACGAACAACGCCCCGGCCAGCAACGACCCACTCCCCCGCGGACTCCACCCCCGCTCCTGAAGATCCGCGTCGAACGCGACCAGACCCCGCCGCCCCGCATCGGTCGCCACACCCCCCGCCTCGATCACCGCCCGGGCCCCGGCCTGCACATGCCGCAGCCCCTGCGGCCCGGCGGTGTACAGCAACTCGGTGTCCTGCAGCGTGGACATCACCGTGAGAAGCGCGTCGAGCCGGGCCTCCCCCTCCCGCGTCCCCGCGACGCGCGCCCCGGCCAGGACGTCCAACGCCCGCCGTACATGGGGAAAGCCAGCCCGGGCCTCGCCCCGGGCGCCGGCGGCCCCGTACTTGGCGGAGACCGACGACCCCCGTGAGGGGCGCCTGGGTGCCCGGCGGTCGGGGTGGGCGGCGATCTTCTTGGCGATGGCGGCCAGTTCGCGCCCCCGGGCGCCGGGCTCCATGGCGGCCGCGGCGACCAGCAGACCCAGCACCCAGGTGGCGCCGCGATGCCCGCCGCCGGCGCGTTGCGTCGAGTGCTCGGTGCAGCGCCCGATCGCACCGAGTTCGGCCCGGAGTCCGGGGGTCGGGGCACCGTTGCGCCGGGCGCAGGCCGCCATCGCCGCGAAGCCGGGCAGCAGTGCCTTCGCCGACCAGCGCAGGGCACGGTGGTCCTGCCGGGTCGCGCGGGCGCCGAGGTCGCGCGGGTCGGGCAGGCCGGGCTTGGGGGTCAGTTCCAGCTGCCGGGTGAGCGCGGCCACCGCGGCCCGCGCCAGCGTCTCGTCCTCGCGACTGCTCATGGGCGCACCCCTACGAGGCCGACGCGGAGCCGGTGGCGCCGTCGGTCGGGGCGTCGGCCGGGGGCTCGCCCGACGGGGGCGTACCGCCCTCTCCGCCACCGCCGGTGTTCTCGGCGTCGGGGTCGATGCCGAGGATGAGGGAGCCCCGGTAACCGCGGGCCGGGTTCGCCTTCTTGACGGCCTTGAGGGTGAGCAGGCCCGTGGAGGCGCCTCCGCCGTCGTAGACCATGTCGTCGTCGAGGGTGGTGTAGCTGCCGCTGTGCCGGGAGTACGGCTCCAGCGTGAAGACCGCCTGGGCGATCTCGTCGTCGAAGAAGAACTGGCCGGTGAAGTTGACCTTGCCGCCCTCGTAGGTGCCGTCCTCCTTCCCGCCGCCGGTGTGCACCTTCACATGGATGTGACAGGTGCGCGGGGTGTACCAACCGGGGAAGACGGTCCTGAACTCGACGACCCCGTTCGCGTTGGCGATCTGATATCCGCGAAGGTACGTGGCGTCGTCGGCGGTCGAACCGTCCTCGCTCTCGGCGGGTGCCCAGCCGCCGGGATTCGCGGTGGTGTAGCCGGAGTAGTAGCCCCAGGCGTCGCAGTGCCAGATCTCCACGGCCGCGCCGGGGACCGGGGTGCAGCCGTCGGTGGCGTCCACCACGGTGAGGCGCAGCGTCAAGGGAACACCGCTCTTGCCTTCGGTGATGTCCTTGCGGACGAGGGCGCCGTCCAGATGGTAGGGCCCCTCGGTGACGCTCGACATCAGCGTCATGCACGCGCTGCCGGCGCTCGTCCCGAAAGCCGTGACGGTCGCCTCGGCGCTACTGGTGTTCCCGTCCGCGAACGCCGACTGGTACCCGGTGGCCACCAGCCCGCCGGCGGCGATCGTCCCTCCGGTCACCGCGAGAGCACGGCGCCTCGTGATCGTTCTGCTCGTGCGGTGTCCCGCCGTGTGGTGTCCCGCCGTGTGGTTTCCCGTCATGGCCGTGACGTTAGGGGCGCACTCCGTCAGGGGGCTGAGGTCCGGCTGTGCGGTGGCTGGGAGTGCGCGGCGGTCCGCCTCCGGCGCCGGAACGGGGTCTGTCCTCCGCCCCACCACGACGCCGGGAGCCGGAAGCCGGAAGCCGGTGGATGAGACGGTTCTCACGTTTGCCGTCCCGTATACGGACGAGGCTTGTGTTGCCGTTCGAAGCACTCCCCGGTGTCGGCTATGTTCTGGTCGCGACCAGCAGCTGACCGAATATTCGGCGCCGTCGGCCCGGTCGGCCGCTAACTTCTTCTGCGGCCGACCCTTGAGTGAGAAATTTCTGTCGGCAACCGCTTCATCGAGCCGCAAGACCGCAACTCCGTCGGTTTCCACGCACAGATTGATGAGGTCCCCATGAACGCATCCCTCGACCCCACGGCCGCAGAGTCAGGGTCCACGGCCGCCGTCGGTCCGGAGCGGGTGTCCTTGGTGCAGTTGGCGGCACGGAGCGGAGGCGCGCTGTCGCCCGCTCTGACCCGTGCCGTGTCGAACGGCGTCGAACGGTCCGGTCCGGGACGGGTCGCGGTCGCGGCCTTCCAGTCCTCCGTCTGACACCGCCCGTATCCGGCCGATCCCCGTGACCGTCATGGGCCGACCGCTCCTGCCCCTACGCCAGTTCGTGCTGAAGATGCACAGTCGCTGCGATCTCGCGTGCGACCACTGCTATGTGTACGAGCACGCCGACCAGAGCTGGCGCGGCCGGCCCCGGGTGATGTCGGACCTCGTCCTGCGCGCCACGGCGGAACGCGTCGCCGAGCACGCGAAGACCCATGGGCTCGCCGCCGTGCACGTGGTGCTGCACGGCGGCGAGCCCCTTCTCGCGGGCCGCGCCCGGCTGCGCGCGGCCGCCGTGGAACTGCGCGCCGCCCTCGACGGCGTGTGCGAACTGGATCTGCGGATCCACACCAACGCCGTCACGCTCGACGAGCGGTTCCTGGACCTGTTCGACGAGTTCGGCATCAAGGTCGGCGTCTCGCTGGACGGCGACCGCGCCGCGAACGACCTGCACCGGCGCTACGCCGACGGGCGCAGCAGCCACGACCGGGTCCTCGGGGCCGTCGCCCTGCTCGGCCGGCCCCGCTACCGCCACCTCTTCGCGGGTCTGCTGTGCACCATCGACCTGCGCAACGACCCGGTCGCCGTCCACGACGCGCTCGCCGGCCTCGCCCCGCCCCGCGTCGACTTCCTCCTCCCGCACGCCACCTGGGACGAGCCCCCGGCGCGCCCCGAGGACGATGTCGACGGCACCGCGTACGCGCGCTGGCTGCTGGCCGTCCACGACCGCTGGACCGAGACCGGACGGCCCATGGAGGTCCGGGTGTTCGACTCGGTCCTGCGGACCCTGCGTGGCGAGAGCAGCCTGACCGAGTCGCTGGGGCTGGACCCGGCCGACCTCGCCGTGATCGAGACCGACGGGACCTTCGAACAGGCCGACTCCCTGAAGACCGCCCACGCCGGGGCCCCCGCCACCGGCCTGGACGTGTTCGCCCACTCCCTGGACGAGGTCGCCGCGCATCCCGGGATCGTGGCCCGGCAGCAGGGTCTCGACGGGCTGGCCGCGCAGTGCCGTTCCTGTCCGGTGGTGCGCTCCTGCGGCGGGGGCCTGTACGCCCATCGCTACCGGTCCGGCGGCAGCGGGTTCGCCAACCCCTCCGTGTACTGCTCCGACCTGCTGTCCCTCATCACCGATCTCCGGGACCGTCACATGACCGACCAGTGCGTACAACCCGCGCTCGCCGAGGCGCACTTGGACGAGCTGGCCACGGGATGCGGCTCGGACACGACCGTGGACCTGCTGGGCCGCCACCAACTCGCCCTGGTCCGCGAGCTGCTGGGCCATGTGCGGCACACGACGACGCGCACCCCGGCGGGCGGGGACGCCGAGGACGCGCAGGAGGCGTGGCAGACGCTGACCGCCCTCGACAGCGCGGCCCCCGAGGCCGTGGACACGGTCCTGGCCCACCCCTATGTACGGCCCTGGGCGCTCAGCTCCCTCGGGGTCCGTCCGCCGACGCGACCGGCGGCGGGGAAGGCCGGAGACGCGGGAGGGACGGCACCGGCGGAACCGGCCGGGGGCGGCAGCGAGACGGCCGCGACGGCGACCCGCGGGATCGCGGAGATCGCCGCCGCCGCCGCGGTGCGCGCCGGGCGCCCGGCGGCGGTCGTCGTCCCGGTCCGCGACGGACTGCTGCGGCTGCCCTCGCTCGGCACGCTGGCGGTGGGGGCGGGCGCCGGGCGCGCCGTGGTGCGCGCGGGCGCCGACGGTTTCACGGTCCACGCGGACGACCGGACGTACACGGTGGCCCGCAACGAGCCCGCGGACCCCGCCTGGCAGGGGAGCCGACGGTTCGAGCTGGACGGCTGGTCCGTGACCCTGGAGGACACCGACCCCTGGCGGGCCTGCCACGGGCATCCGGCGCACCCCCGGCTCACCGAGGGGGAGGCCGAGGCGTGGCGGGCCGACCTCACCCGGGCCTGGGCCTGGATCCGCCGCGAACTGCCCCGCTACGCACCGGGGATCGCCGCGGGGCTCCGGGTGATCACCCCGCTCCTGCCCTCCCCCGAGGGCGCCGACATCAGTTCGGCGGCCCGCGACGCCTTCGGCGCCGTGGCCATCGCCCGCCCCGCCGCACCGGAGACGCTGGCGCTGCTCCTCGTCCACGAGTTCCAGCACGTGAAGCTGGGCGCGGTCCTGGACCTGGCGGACCTGTACGACCCGGCGTGCGACACGCTGTTCTACGCGCCCTGGCGCCCCGACCCGCGCCCGCTGGAGGGGCTGCTGCAGGGGACGTACGCCCATCTCGCGGTGGTCGACTTCTGGCTGGCCCGGTGGCGGAGCGGGGGCGGGCAGGGGGCCGAGACCCGGTTCTCCCGGTGGCGGGACCAGACGGCGGAGGCGGTGGAGACCCTGGCGGGGTCGGGAGCGCTGACGCAGGCCGGGGGACGGTTCGTGGCGGGGCTCCGGCGGGCGCTGCCGGCGGACGAGGTGAGCGCGGACGCCCGGCGGGCGGCCCGGCGGGTGGCGGACGAGCACCGGCGGACCGTTCTGCCGTAGGGGGAGTGGAGTGTCTCCTGCTTCCGCTTACGTGTTCGAGGGTCGCGCATTCCTCGGCCGGAGCGGGGACATTGGGCCCGTTCGTCATATTCCACGTGCCCCTGCCCCCTTCCTACACTGAGGAAAGTCACCGGGCATCGGGGGGCACGGGTGCGAGGAGATGCGGCCAACGGGGGCGGGAGCCCTTATTTCTTCCTGAGTTATGCGCACACCCCGCGCAACGACGCCGGTGACACCGATCCGAACATCTGGGTCAAGAAGCTGTACGACGGGCTGTGCGCCCACATCATGCAGATGACCGATCTGCCGCGCGGCGCACGCGCCGGGTTCCTGGACCAGGGCATGGCGGTCGGCACCCGCTGGACGGACGAACTGTCGGAGAACCTCGCGCGCTGCAAGGTGTTCGTGCCGCTGTACTCGCCGCGCTACTTCATCAGCGAGCAGTGCGGCCGGGAGTGGTGGGCCTTCTCCCAGCGGCAGATCAGCCACCGGGCACGCGGCGGGGCCGCCCGGGAACACGCGATCATCCCCGCGTTATGGGTGCCCGTGGAACCCGTACAACTGCCTCACGCGGCGAAGGACCTGCAGTTCAACCATGTGTCCTTCGGCCAGGACTACGCGGAGGAGGGGTTCTACGGGCTGACCAAACTCCGGTACCTGCGCGACGAGTACGAGCGGGCCCTGTACCGGCTGGCCAAGCAGATCGTGCACGTGGCCAAGGTCACCGAACTGGACGAGGGGCAGACGTACGACGAGTACGAGTCGCTGCCCAGCGCGTTCGGCGCCTCGGGGCACCCCCCGGAGTTCGACATCACGGTCCTCGCGTGCACCCGCTCCGACCTGCCCCCGGGCAGTGAACCCGACTGCTACGGCCCGCTGCCGCGCGACTGGAACCCGTACCACCCGGCGTCGGCCCGGCCGCTCGGCGAACACGCGGCCGACCTGGTGCGCACCATGGACTACAAGGTGAACATCGGGGACTTCGAGAAGGACGCCGACCGGCTGCTCGGGCCCGGTCCGCCCCGGGCGCCCGGACTGCTGCTGCTCGACCGGTGGGCGCTGGGCTCCGCCAGGGGCCGGGAGCTGCTGGACCGGCTGTGCGAGGAACAGCGGCCGTGGATCAGCGTGATGATCCCCAGGTGCGAGGACGACGCCGGTCCGGCCCGGGAGAAGAGGCTGACGGCGCTCACCGAGAAGGCACTGGCCGCGCGCATGACGGAGGGCAGCGGGCACCGCACCCTCAACGGCGGCATCCGCACCCTGGACGCCTTCGGCAACGAACTGCAGACGGCCGTGAAGCAGGCCGTCGCCTCCTACGAGGCACACGCGCGGACCTATCCGCCGGCGGGACCCCGTATCGCGCCCCCGCGCCTGCGGGGCCCGGCGGACCTGGGCTGCTAGCGCCCGGGGCCACCGGGATGGACGGGAGCACGGGAGCACGGCAAGGGCGGGGCGGGTCGGACAGGGCGGAGGACGGCAGGCCATGACGGAGAACCGCAACGGCACGGTGATCACGTTCTACTCGTACAAGGGCGGCACCGGGCGAACGATGACGCTCGCGAACGTGGCGTGGATCCTGGCCGCGGGCGGACACCGCGTCCTGGCCGTCGACTGGGACCTGGAGGCCCCCGGCCTGCACAAGTTCTTCCACCCCTTCCTGAACCCCGCGATGCTCCGGGCGACCCCCGGGCTGAGCAACCTCATCGGCGACTACCGCCGCGAGGCACTGCGCGACCTGCCCGACCGCGCCCCGGACTGGCACCGCCGCTACGCCCGGGTCCGGCCGCACGCCCTGACGCTGGACTGGTCGTTCCCCGAGGGCGGCAGCCTGGACTTCCTGTCCGCCGGCCGCCGGCACGACGACTATCCGATGATCGGCAACATGGACTGGGAGCTGTTCTACGCCAGTTACGGCGGCGGCCGGTTCTTCGAGGCGATGCGCGCGGACATGCGGCGCCACTACGACTACACCCTGATCGACAGCCGTACCGGCCTCAGCGACCTCGCCGACGTCTGCACCGTGCAGATGCCCAACACCCTCGTCGTCTGCTACACCCTCAGCGGCCAGAGCATCGAGGGCGCCGCCGCCGTCGCGCAGAGCGTCCGGGAGCGGTTCGGCCACAAGGGCATCCGCATCCTGCCCCTCGCCATGCGCATCGATCTCGGGGAGAAGGACAAGCTCGACGCGGGACGCGCCCTGGCCCGCGACCGCTTCGCCGGGCTCCCGGCCGGCCTGGACGGCGAACGGCTCACCGACTACTGGTCGTCGATGGAGGTCCTCTACCAGCCGTACTACGCCTACGAGGAGATCCTCGCGGCCTTCGGCGACCCGCCGAAGACGGCCAACTCCATGCTGAGCGCCTGCGAACGGGTCACCTCCGTCATCACCGAGGGCCGGGTCACCCGGCTGCCCCCGATCGGCGAGGAGAAGCGGGCGCGGTACAAGGCCGCCTACACCCGGCGGCGGCCGCTGCCCGTCTCCCGGCTGGTGCTGTACTACGTCTCCGAGGACCGGATGTGGGTGGACTGGCTGGAGTCGGTGCTGCGGGACGCGGGCTTCGAGGTGGTGCCCATGGACGTCCGCGAGCTGCCGCAGGACGCCGACGGGCTCCCCGGAGCCGCCGCGCACCCGGACCCGGACGACGACTCGGAGCGGCTGCTCGCCGTGGTCTCCCCCGCCTTCCTCAACTCCCGGCGGGCCCGCCGGGCGTGGGACGACGCGGTACGCGCCGGGGGGCGCAAGCCCCGGAACCGGCCGGTGGCGGTGCGGGTCGACGACGTCCGGCTCAGCCTGCCGCACTCCGGCCGGGGCGCCATCGACCTGACCCGGCTGGACGAGGAGCGGGCGTACACCACGCTGATGACCGGCCTCGACCACCCGGACATCCTGCCGGCGCCCCCCGGCGGCGCCGCGCGCTTCCCCAACACCGGCACGCGCATCTCCAACGTCCAGCCCCGCTACCCGTGGTTCACCGGTCGCTCACCGATCCTGGACCGGCTGCGTGAGCGCCTGGTCAGCGGCCGCTCCGGCCAGCGGCTGCCGCAGGTGCTGCACGGCCTGGGCGGGGTGGGCAAGTCCCAGCTGGCCCGCGAGTACGCGCACCGCTTCAAGGCGGACTACGACCTGGTGTGGTGGATCGACGCCGAACAGCCGGACCTGGTCCTGCCGAAGGTGGCCGCGCTCGCCCAGGAGCTGGACCTGCCCGTCGGCGACGACGTGGCGGAGGCGGCCGAGGCGGCCATGGCCGCGCTCCGGCAGGGGGACCCCTGCGAGCGGTGGCTGCTGATCTTCGACAACGTCCCCGACCTGGACAAGGCGCTGCACCTCTTCCCGGAGCGTTCCGGGCCCCTGCCCGACCACGTCTACGGCCATGTCCTGGCCACCACCCGGGCCCGGCCCGCCTCGACCGCGGTCCAGTCGCTGGAGATGGAGGTCTTCACCCGCGAGGAGAGCGTGGAGCACCTGTGCCGCCGGGTGCCGGGACTGCGCGAGGACGACGCGGACCGGGTCGCCGACGCGCTGGGCGACCTGCCGCTCGCCGTGGAGGTCGCGGCGGCCTGGCTGGAGACGACGGCCACCCCGGTGCAGGAGTACATCGAGCAGCTGAGGGAGCAGTCCACACGGGTGCTGTCCGTGCAGGAGGCCGTGGACGCGGTCGAGTACCCGTCCTCCGTGGGCGCCACCTGGAACATCTCCATCGCCCGGCTGCGCGAGGAGTCACCGGCCGCCGCCCGGCTCCTGGAACTGTGCGCCTTCTTCGCCGCCGAGCCCATCTCGATGTCCCTGATCAGCAGCGACGCGATGATCGACGCGCTCCTGCCGTACGACAGGGATCTGCGGGCCCGCTACATGCTCGGCCGCGTCACCCAGGCCCTGAACCGCCTCGCACTCGCCAAGGTCGACTCCGCCGACAACTCCATCCAGGTGCACCGGCTGGTGCAGGCGGCGGTGCGGGACAGCCTGGACGACGAGCAGCATGTGCAGACCATGCACGAGGTGCACCGCATCCTCGCCGCCGCGCGGCCCAGCGAGGGCGCCGTGGACGATCCCGCGCAGTGGCCCGGTCTGGAGGTGATCTGGCCCCACCTGACCCCTTCGAACATCCGCTCGTGCACCAAGGACGAGCCGCGCCAGCTGATGGTGGACCGCGTCCGCTATCTGTGCAGGCGCGGCGAGCTGCAGGCCTCGCGCACCCTGGCCACCCAGCTGCACGAGCTGTGGACGGACGCGTTCGGGGACCGCGACGACGAGCAGATCCTCAACCTGCGCTTCCAGCTGGCGAACGTGCTGCGGGCCCAGGGCGACTACCAGGCCGCCGTCGCCATGGACGAGAGCACCCGGGACGGCCGGCGGCGGCTGTTCGGCGAGGCCCATCCGACCGTTCTCATCGCCTCCGGCAGCGTCGCCGCCGACTACCGGGCGCTGGGCCGCTTCAAGGAGGCCCTGGAGCTGGACACACGCATCCACCAGGGCTTCGCGGCCGTCTTCGGCGAGGACCATCCGCGAACACTGTCCGCCGCCAACAACCTCGCCATCGACTTCCGGCTGGCCGGTGACAGCGAGGCCGCGCGCCGGCTCGACGAGGACACGGTCCGCCGCCGTACCGCGCTGCTGGGCCCGACGCATCCGTACACCCTCGCCACCAAGGGGCTCCACGCGCGCGACCTGCGGGATCTCGGCGACTACCGGACCTCCGCCGAGTTCCTGCGCGAGGTGCGCGAAGGGTTCGAGCAGGTGTTCAACCCGGGGGTGCCCGAGGTCCTCCAGGCCGACAAGAGCCTCGCGGTCTCCCTGCGCAAGGCCGGCCGTACCGCCGAGGCGCTGCGGATCACGGAGGAGACCTGGAAGACGTACGCCCGCTACCACGACCGCTACGGCAGCACGATCCCCGAGGTTCTCGCCTGCGGGCTCAACCTCGCCGCGGACTACTACGCCACGGACGCCGAGGACGGTCCCGCGCGGGCGGTCCGCCAGGTCGAGGAGGTGCTCGACGGGTACCGGGACTCGTTCGGCGCCGAACACCCGTTCACCATGTACTGCTTCAACAACCTCGCCATGTACCACCGGGCCCTCGGCAACACGGAGACGGCCGAGGAGCTGAGCCGTCACGCCCGCGACTGTCTGGCCGCCACCCTCGGGGACGACCACCCGTCCGTCCTGTCCGCCGGCCTCAACCTGGCCAACACCTACGGGGACCGGGGGCTGCACGAGAGGGCCGAGCACTGGGAGCGCCGGGCCGTGGACGGACTGCGCCGGCGGTTCGGCCCCGACCACCCCGATGTGCTGGTCGGCATGGGCAATCTGGCGGTCACCCTGCGGGGCACCGGCCGGGAGGAGGCCGTGCAGCTCCAGGAGAAGGCGGTGCACCGGCTGACCCATCTGCTGGGCAGAACCCACCCGGTCACCACGCTGGTCCGCTCCTGGCAGCGCGTCGGACGGGATCTGGAGCCGCATCAGATCTGACGCGGGGCGCGTGCGTCCGTGGGGGGCGTGCGACTGCGGGGACGCGTCCCCGTGGGGTACGGGGGTGCGTCCCGGGTGGGGCACGAGGGCGTGTCCGCGTGGGCTGCGTGGGCGCGTCCCGTGGGCTGCGGGGTGCGCTCCCGTGGGCTGCGGGGGTGCGTCCGCGTGCGGCGCGCTGTGGGCTACACGGCCATCAGCGGGGCGTCCTCGCGCCACTTGAGGATCTTGTCGAAGCTGACGACCGCGCCGCCGTGGCCCGGTTCGTTGCCGATGTGGACGTGGTCGGCCAGTTCGCGGATGAGACAGAGGCCGCGGCCGTTCTCGGCGTCCGTGTGGGCCTGGGCCGGACGGACGGGGTGACGGTGCGGGAAGCCGGGGCCGGAGTCCGCGACCTCGATACGGCACTTCTCTCCGTCGAGGTAGGCGGTGACCCGGTACGCCTCGGTGGTGGCGCCGGCCGAGAGCCCGCCGCCGTGCTCGACAGCGTTGGCGCAGGCCTCGCTGAGGGCGACGGAGAGGTCGTAGGAGACGTCCGGGTCGACGCCCGCCGTCTCCATCGTGCCGATCAGCAGCCGCCGGGCGAGCGGCACGCTCGCAGCCTCACGCCGCAAATGGAGTGACCACCAGATGCTCATGCTCCAGCCTCCAGGCCGCGGCTCGACATACCGTTACGTATTGCCACGGAGAGCACCGCGCAATCGCCCGGACGCTGTCTGTCCGCCCATACGGCGGATGCGGCCCCCGCACATTCGGTGTATGCGGACCGAACCCTTCCGAATCACCTGTCACTCCGTGCACACAAGGCCACGGCTTTGAGGGCTCCACCACGCCACCCCCACCCCGTCGCGCCCACGCCACCACCTGAACACCGCCGCCCTCGCCGCCGTACCCCCCGCCATGCACCCGCCGAACCCAGCGGAGCGCCCCGGTGCGATGATGGGCCCGCCATGACTGCCCCCCGCCCCCGCCGGCCGACCACCCCGCGCCCCGTGCGCGCCGGAGGTGAACTCCGGTTTCCACGAGCCGCGGTGTTCGCCGCGGTCTGTGTCGCGCTGGCCGGGGCCGGACACGCGCTCGCCTCGTGCGCGGCGATCCCGCTGTGGACCCTGGGTGTCGGCTTCGTCGGCGTCTTCGCCGTAGCTGCCGTTCTGGCCGGACGGGAACGCTCCCTGCCGGGCATCGCGGCGACCCTGGCGGTGGGCCAGACCCTGCTGCACGCTCTGTTCGGACTGGGCCAGCACGGACCGACGGCCGCGTCACGGACCGCGGAGGCCATGGACGCGGCGCTCGTGGAGCGCGCCGCCCGCTTCGTGTGCGGCACGACCGCGGCGGCCCTGAGCCCCGCGCAGGCCCAGCGGATCCTCGTCGAGGCCGGGGTGGGCGGCACACACGCCGCGCACGCCCCGGCGGACACCGTGACGACCGTGGCGGGCTCCCCCGCCACCCTCCTGCCGTCGCTGCCCATGATGCTCGGCCATGTGCTCGCGGCCGTGGCCGCCGGCTGGCTGCTCCGCCACGGCGACCTCGCACTGCTCCGCCTGGCCCACCTGTCGGGCCATGAGCCGCTCGTACGGTCCCTGCGCGGCGCGCTCGCGCTGGCGCTGGCCCTGCGCTCCGGGCTCCCGAGCGCGCCGGAGGCCGTTCCCTGCGCCCCGTGCGCCGGGTACGCGGCGCCCGCGACCCTGCGGACGACCGCCCTGCAGCACACGCTCGTCCGGCGCGGACCACCGGCCGCCGCATCCGTCTTCGCCCTCGCCGCCTGACACGACGCCCGCTCACTCCGCACCTGGGAGGGGAGTCGTCGACGGCGTCGAGACTCGCGCCGCATCCGCCTCAGCTCCCGGCCCCCGGCTTCTCGCTTCGGGCTTCGGGCTTCGGGCTCGGCCCCGGCCCCGGCTGCCGCGCGCGGCGCGCGCACCCCTCGTCCTCTCTTCTTCCTCCTCACTGTGGAGTGTCACCAGTCATGAAGGCTTCTCGTGTCGCCGCCGTCGGCGCCCTCGCCGGTTCGGCCGTCCTCCTCCTCTCCGGCCCCGCGTTCGCGCACGTCAGCGTCGCGGCGGAAGGCACCGCGGCCAAGGGCGGGTACGCGACCGTCAACTTCAAGGTCCCCAACGAGCGCGACGACGCCACGACCACCAAGCTCGAGGTGAACTTCCCGACCGACCACCCGCTCGCCTCGGCCCAGCCGGAGGCCATCCCGGGCTGGGACATCAAGGTCACCAAGGCCAAGCTCGCCAAGCCGGTCGAGCTGCACGGCGAGCAGATCGACGAGGTCGTCTCCAAGATCACCTGGACCGCCGACGGCGCCGGCATCAAGGCGGGCTTCTTCCAGAAGTTCCCGGTCTCCGTCGGCCAGCTCCCCGAGAACACCGACGAACTGGTCTTCAAGGCGATCCAGACGTACTCCAACAAGGAGGTCGTCCGCTGGATCGAGGTGCCCAAGGACGGCGAGGAGGAGCCCGACAACCCGGCCCCCGTGCTCGCGCTCTCGGCCGCCTCCGGGGACCACCACGGCTCCGGCGCCTCCACCGCCTCCGACGAGTCCGAGGACGCCGACGACGCCAAGGCCGCGTCGAAGGAGACCGCCGCCGCCGCGCCCGCCGACACGAGCGACACCACCGCCCGCGTCCTCGGCATCGTCGGCATCGTCGTCGGCGCCGCGGGTGTCGCCTACGGCGTGCTGGCCGGCCGCCGGCGCACGACCGCCTGAGCCTCCGGCTTCCCGGCCCTTCCCCCTCGGCGCGCACGTGCAGCCCCCGTGCGCGCCGGGGCTCGAACCAACTGGACATATTCCTATGCGCACGAACACGAAGAAGACGTTCGCGGCCGGAGCCCTGCTGGTCGCGGCCGTCCTCGGCCTCTCGGCCTGCGGCACGGGCGACAGCTCCACGACGTCGGTCGCCGAGGTCTCCGACACCGGCCCCCAGAAGCCCTACACGGTCCTCGACCAGCCGTTCACCAAGCCGGATCTGGTCCTCACCGACACCAGCGGCAAGCCGTACGACCTCCGCGAGGAGACCGAGGGCAGGCCGACGCTGATCTACTTCGGCTACACCAACTGCCCCGACGTCTGCCCGCTGACCATGAACAACCTGGCGGTCGCGAAGAAGGAGGTGGCGAAGAAGGTGCCGAAGTCGGAGCTGGCGAACCTCCGGCTGGTCTTCGTCACCACCGACCCCGAGCGGGACACCCCGACGGAACTCGGCAAGTGGCTCAAGGGCATCGACCCCGAGATCGTCGGCCTGACCGGCGACTTCGACGACATCCAGAAGGGCGCCCTCAAGCTCGGCATCTCCATCAACCCGCCTACCAAGAACAAGAACGGCAAGGTCGTCTCCGAGCACGGCACCCAGGTCATCGCGTTCTCGCCGAAGACCGACGGGGGCTATGTGCTGTACGACGAGGAAGCCACCGTGCAGGACTACGAGAGGGACCTGCCGAAGCTGCTCAAGGGCGAGAACCCGTGAGGCCTCGACCCACCGACGCCGTACGGCCCCGGCTCGTCGGCCCCGTCCTGGTCACCACGGCCGCGCTCGTCCTCGCCGGGTGCGGTTCCGGTGACTCCTCGTCCGCCGCCTCCGCCGCGAAGCTGTCCGTGAAGTCCGCGTACATGCCACAGCCCGTCACGGACTCCCTGGCCGCCGGTTTCCTCGTCATCCAGAACGACGGCGGCAAGGCGGACGAGCTGACCTCCGTCACCAGCGACATCGCCCAGGACGTCACCGTGCACGAGACGGACGGGCAGTCGATGCAGGAGATCAAGGGCCTGAAGGTTCCCGCCGACGGCGAGCTCGTGCTCAAGAGCGGCGGAAACCACCTGATGTTCGAGAACCTGAAGCGCAAACCGAAGGAAGGCGAGACGGTGTCCCTTCGGTTGCACTTCACCAAGTCCAAGGCCATCACGGTCGAGATGCCCGTGAAGTCGGCGACGTACCAGCCGACCAGCGGGCGCTGAGGGAGGGAGCACCGTGAGCCGGTTGAGGCCGTTGCTGTTGCTGTTGTTCGCCGCCGTCGGAGTGCTGCTCGCCGGTGCCGTGCCCGTCTCCGCGCACGCCGCGCTGACCGGCAGCGACCCTCAGCAGGGGTCGGTGGTCCAGGACGCGCCGGACCAGGTGTCGCTCACCTTCTCCGAGAACGTCGCGGTGTCCGACGGCGCGGTGCGCGTGTACGACCCCAAGGGCAAGGAGGCCGACACCGGCAAGGTCACCGAACTGGGCGGCAACAGCTACTCGGTCGGCCTGCACTCGGGCCTGCCCGACGGCACCTTCACCGTCACCTACCAGGTCGTCTCGGCGGACAGCCACCCCGTCTCCGGTGCCTTCACCTTCTCCGTGGGGGCGCCCTCCAAGACGACGGTCGCGGTACCCGAGCAGCAGGTCGGCGGCGGGGTCGTCGGCGGTCTCTACGGGTTCGCGCGCTACCTGTCGTACGCCGGTTTCATCCTGCTGGTCGGCGGCGCGGCCTTCGTGCTGGCCTGCTGGCAGCGCGGTGCCGGCGTACGGCCCGTGCAGCGGCTGGTGGTCGGCGGCTGGCTCACGCTGACCACCGCCACCCTCGCGATGCTGCTGCTGCGCGGCTCCTACACCGGCTCCGGCAAGCTCGGCGACGTCTTCGACCTCGACCTCCTGGGCCAGGTCCTCCAGACGAAGACGGGCGCCGCCCTCGTCTCCCGGCTGCTGCTGCTCGCCGCGGCGGCACTGTTCATCGCGGTGCTGTTCGGCGCGTATGCGCGCCGGGACGAGGAGATCGAGGAGAGCGAAAGCAGCGAGGAGAGCGAGGGCAGCGAGGGCAGCGAGGAGGGAGCCGTCGGAGGCCGGACCGCCGAGTACGGTGACGCCTCCGAGGGCGCAGACGACGCTGACGACGCTGACGACGCTGACAAGAGCAAGGACGGGGACGGCGACGAGGACGAGGGCGGGAACGACGACTCCCTCCGGCGGGACCTCACCTTCGGGCTGGCCATCGGCGGAGGCGTGGTCTCCGCCGGTCTCGCCGCGAGCTGGGCGATGGCCGAACACGCCTCGACCGGCATCCAGACGGGCATCTCGATGCCCGTCGACATCCTGCACCTGCTGGCGGTCGCCGCCTGGCTCGGCGGCCTCGCGACACTGCTCGTGGCACTGTTCCGGGCACCGGTGGACGCGCAGATCGAGACCGAGGCCGTACGGCGATTCTCGCGGGTCGCGTTCGGCAGCGTGCTCGTCCTGACCGCGACCGGGATCTACCAGTCGTGGCGCCAGGTCGGCACCTGGTCGGCGCTGACCGGCACTTCGTACGGGCAGCTACTCCTCGTGAAGATCGGCCTGGTCGCCGTACTGGTCGGGATCGCGTGGATCTCCCGCCGGTGGACCGCGCGGCTCGCGGAGGCAACGACGGATGCCGCGGAGGACGAGGGAGCCGCGGAGAAGGAGCCGGCGGTCGCACGTGCCACCGGCGGGTCAGCGGGGAGCGTGGGCGACGACGCCGGAAAGGGCGCCGAGAAGGGTTCCGAGCGGGCCGCTCAGCTCGCCCGGCAGCAGGCGGCGGTGGCGAGCACACGCGAGAAGCGCATGCGGAACGCCGATCCCGGCCGTACGGGGCTTCGCCGGTCGGTGCTGGCGGAGGCGGGCGTCGCCGTCGTCCTGCTCGCCGTCACGACGGCACTGACCGCTGCCGAGCCCGGACGCACGGTGGAGGATGCCAAGGCTGCCAACGCCGCCGTGCGGCAGGAGAACGAGACGGCCGGCGCCTTGGCCCTGGACATGTCCTTCGACACGGGGGGCAAGAACGGCAAGGGTGTGGCCCGGCTGCAGATCGACCCCGCGCGCGTGGGTGCCAACGAGATGCACGTCTACGTCCAGGGCCCCGACGGCAAACCCTTCGACGTCCCCGAGGTGAAGGTCGCCTTCACCCTGGAGGCCAAGAAGATCGGTCCCCTGCCCGTCGTCCCCGACCGCGTCACCACCGGCCACTGGACGGCGAACGGCGTGCAGATCCCCATGGCGGGCGACTGGAACATCGAGATCACCGTACGGACATCTGAGATCGACCAGGTGACCGTCAGCAAGAACGCGAAGATCGGCTGAAACCACCATGGCTGACCAAGACCTGGTCGAGAACGACCCCACCACCCCGGAAGGCGCGCGGGGCCCGCGAGGGGCGCGGAAAGGCGCCGGGCATGCGTCCGGCGCGGCACGGGCGCGAGCGGCCGAGGACGCGTCACGTCCCCCGTCCGTCCCTTCGGGATCGGAACGCGACGGCGACAGCCCGGCCGCCGACGGAGCGATCTCGCGTCGTCTGCTGCTGGGCACCGCCGGCGCGACCGGGCTCGTCCTGGGTGCGGCAGGTGCCGCCGCCGGTTATGCGGCCGGATCCTCTTCCTCCTCGTCCTCTTCGAACGAGGAGGTCACACCGCTCTCCTCCCTCGGCGCGGGGGAGGAGATGTTTCACGTGAAACATCAGCCGGGGATCACCACGCCTCTCCAGGCCCGCGGTCACCTCGTCGCGTTCGACTTGGCCGCCGGGGCGGGGCGCAAGGAGGCGGCCGCTCTGCTGCGCCGCTGGTCGGACACGGCTCGGCGGCTGATGGCGGGCGAGCCCACGGCACAGGACGACACCGATATCGCCCGTGACGCGGGCCCGTCGTCGCTGACGGTCACCTTCGGATTCGGACACAGCTTCTTCGCCCGTACCGGTCTGGAGAAGCAGCGTCCGGAGGCCCTGGATCCCCTGCCCGACTTCTCCTCGGACCAACTCGACCGGGCGCGCAGCAATGGCGATCTGTGGGTGCAGATCGGGGCCGACGACGCGCTCGTAGCCTTCCACGCCCTGCGCGCGATCCAGAAGGACGCGGGCAGCGCGGCCCGGGTGCGATGGCAGATGAACGGCTTCAACCGTTCGCCGGGCGCCACGGCCCACCCCATGACGGCCCGCAACCTGATGGGCCAGATCGACGGCACCCGCAACCCCAAGCCGGCCGAGCCCGACTTCGACGAGCGGATCTTCGTGCCCGCGTCCGCCTCGCCGACCACCTCCGGCGACCCGGCGTGGATGTCCAACGGCTCCTACGCCGTCGTACGTCGCATCCGCATGCTCCTGGACGACTGGGAGCAGCTCTCGGTCAAGGCCCAGGAGGACGTGATCGGACGGCGCAAGTCCGACGGGGCGCCGCTGAGCGGGGGCGAGAAGGCGACCGAGACGACCGCGATGGACCTGGAGAAGACCGACACCCAGGGCAACCTCCTCGTGCCGATCAACGCGCACGCCCGCATCACCCGCCCCGATCAGAACGGCGGCGCGGCCATGCTCCGCCGCCCGTTCTCCTTCCATGACGGCATCGACGCGAAGGGGGTCCCCGACGCGGGCCTTCTCTTCGTCTGCTGGCAGGCCGACCCCCTCCGCGGCTTCGTCACCGTCCAGCGCAAACTCGACCGCGGCGACGCCCTCTCCAAGTTCATCCGCCACGAGTCGAGCGGCCTCTTCGCGGTGCCGGGGGGCGCGGCCGAGGGGGAGTACGTGGGGCAGAGGTTGCTGGAGGGCTGACCGAGGCGGTGTGCGGCGTCTCCCAGGGCCGTACGTCGCTCTTGGGGTCATACGTGTCGGGCGAGACGCTGGCGTCGCCCTCAGGGGTGGTGGGGCGCCATGCGTGCGCCGGGGTCCCGCGAGGCCCATTAGGGTGAGTCCATGCCAGCCAGCTACGTGTACCTCGGCCCCGAGGGCACCTTCACCGAGGTCGCCCTGCGCACGCTGCCGGAGTCCGCGACCCGCGAGCTCCTCCCGATGGTGTCCGTGCCCGCCGCACTGGACGCCGTCCGCAACGGCGAGGCCGAGGCAGCGTTCGTCCCGATCGAGAACTCCGTCGAGGGCGGGATCACGACCACCCTCGACGAGCTGGTCGCCGGCGCCCCGCTGATGATCTACCGCGAGGTGCTCCTCTCGATCACCTTCGCGCTGCTGGTCCGGCCGGGCACCAAGCTGTCGGAGATCAAGACGGTCACCGCGCATCCGGCCGCCCAGCCGCAGGTCCGCAACTGGATGAAGGCCAATCTCTCCCCGGACGTCGTCTGGGAGTCCGCCGCCTCGAACGCCGACGGCGCGCGACTCGTCCAGGAGGGCCGTTACGACGCCGCCTTCGCCGGGGAGTTCGCGGCCGCGCGGTACGGCCTGGAGGCGCTGCAGACCGAGATCCACGACGCGGAGAACGCCCAGACCCGGTTCGTACTCGTCGGCCGCCCCGCCCGGCCCGCCGCCCCGACGGGCTGCGACAAGACGTCCGTCGTCATCTGGCAGCGCGACGACCACCCCGGCGGACTGCGCGACCTCCTCGGCGAATTCGCCGTCCGCGGCGTCAACCTCATGCTGCTGCAGTCCCGCCCGACCGGCGAGGGCATCGGCAACTACTGCTTCGCCATCGACGCCGAGGGTCATATCTCCGACCGCCGCGTGGCCGAGGCGCTGATGGGCCTCAAGCGGATCTGCCTCCAGGTCCGCTTCCTCGGTTCGTACCCGCGTGCGGACGCCGCCACGGCGAAGATCCGGCCCACGTCGGCGGGGACCTCCGACGTGGAGTTCGTGGCCGCGGCGGACTGGGTGGCCCGCTGCCAGGACGGCAGGTTCTAGGTCGGCAGGTTCTTGGTCGGCCGGTTCTTGGTCGGCCGGTTCTTGGTCGGCCGGTTCTTGGTCGGCCGGTTCTTGGTCGGTCACTTCTGGGGCGGTCGGCTCTAGCACGGCAGGTTCAAGCACGGCGGGTTCGAACACGGCAGCTACCAGCACGGTCGGTTCCAGCACCGCCTGCCTGTCCCTGGGCTTCGCGCTTGCGCGTCCACCGCCGGTCCTACCTGCCTATTTTCTTTGTCCACAGAAGTTATCCACAGGGTCGCTTCTCGACCTGGGGACAAGTCGACAACGTATCGCCATGCAGTCGACAAATCCTCTTCGTGGACCCCACTCCGTCCACAACCTCGTAGGTCACCCTTCGTCCACGCGTTTCCTCTGGTCAATCCTTTAGAGCGACCCATTCACCCACGAATCCACACGAAAGTGGGCGTGAAGGTGGTTTGAGTCGGGAATCCTCAAGTCGGCCCCCGACATCCCCCGCGATCTTCCCCGTAGTCCACAGATCTTTCACACAGCCTGTGGATAACTCTGTGACAATGCGGACCGCTGTGGACAGCCGATCCCCAAGTCCCCTGAAACACAAGGGAGTCGAGTCAACCAGGCGCCACAGCCGCCCCCACTTTCAGGGGGCCGAACGCCGCTTCATTGACTTTCGCCACCCCGGTACACCGCCCCGCGACGCCCGAGCCCCCTCCAGCGCCAGCGGCATTCGGTGCAATCACCTACAGAAGGGTCATGGGGCGTATTCGAGTCGTGGGCCGGAACCACGCACCGGTAACCTTGGGGCGTGATTGACCTTCGCCTGCTCCGTGAGGACCCCGACCGTGTGCGCGCGTCCCAGCGCGCCCGTGGAGAGGACGTCGCGCTCGTCGACTCCCTCCTGTCCGCCGACGAGCGGCGCAGGTCCTCCGGCGTCCGCTTCGACGAGCTCCGCGCCGAGCAGAAGTCGCTCGGCAAGCTGATCCCCAAGGCCTCCGCCGAGGAGAAGGCCGAGCTGCTCAAGCGCGCCGAACAGCTCAAGGCCGACGTCAAGGCCGCCGACGCCGAGCGCGACGCGGCCGCCACCGAGACCCACGAACTCCTCCTGCAACTCGGCAACCTCGTCCACCCCGACGTCCCCGTCGGCGGCGAGGAGGACTTCGTCACCCTGGAGACGCACGGCGAGATCCGCGACTTCACGGTCGAGGGCTTCGAACCGAAGGACCACCTGGAGCTCGGCACCATCCTCGGCGCCATCGACACCGAGCGTGGCGCCAAGGTCTCCGGCTCACGCTTCTACTTCCTGACGGGCGTCGGGGCCCTCCTCGAACTCGCCCTGGTCAACGCGGCGATCGCCCAGGCCACCGCCGCCGGCTTCACCCCGATGCTGACCCCGGCGCTGGTCCGCCCGCAGTCGATGGCCGGTACCGGCTTCCTCGGCCAGGCCGCCCAGGACGTCTACCACCTCGACAAGGACGACCTCTACCTGGTCGGCACCTCCGAGGTCGCGCTGGCGGCGTACCACATGGACGAGATCATCGACGCCGACCGCCTTCCCCTGCGTTACGCCGGCTTCTCTCCCTGCTTCCGCCGCGAGGCCGGTTCGCACGGCAAGGACACCCGGGGCATCTTCCGCGTCCACCAGTTCGACAAGGTCGAGATGTTCTCGTACGTCGCGCCGGAGGACTCCCAGGCCGAGCACCAGCGCCTGCTGGACTGGGAGAAGCAGTGGCTGACGTCGCTGGAACTGCCCTTCCGCGTCATCGACGTCGCCTCCGCCGACCTCGGCTCCTCGGCCTCGCGCAAGTTCGACTGCGAGGCGTGGATCCCGACCCAGGGCAAGTACCGCGAGCTGACCTCGACCTCCGACTGCACCGAGTTCCAGTCGCGCCGTCTGCAGATCCGCGTCCGTGACGGCAAGCAGGTCAAGCCACTGGCCACGCTCAACGGCACGCTCTGCGCCGTCCCGCGCACGATCGTGGCGATCCTGGAGAACCACCAGCAGGCCGACGGCTCCGTCCGCGTCCCCGAGGTGCTGCGCCCGTACCTCGGCGGCCGCGAGGTGCTGGAGCCGGTGGCCAAGTGAGCGACGCGGCTGTCACCGGGGGTTCCGCAGGCTCCATGGGCTCCGGGGGGACCGCGACGTCCGAGGTGCCCGCGGCGCCCGGGATGCGCGAACCTTCCGTGCGGCCCTCGGGCTTCCCGTACAAGCTGGTCGCGACCGACCTCGACGGAACGCTCCTGCGCTCCGACGGCTCCGTCTCCCGACGTACTCGTGAAGCGCTCGCCGCGGCCACCGCGGCGGGCGCCGCCCACATCGTCGTCACCGGCCGGGCCGTCCCCTGGACCCGCCACATCCTCGACGACCTCGGCTATTCGGGCCTGGCCGTCTGCGGCCAGGGCGCGCAGGTCTACGACGCCGGAGAGCACCGCCTGCTCACGGCCGTCACCCTGGACCGCCGGCTCGCGGCCGTGGCTTTGGCCAAGATCGAGGCGGCGGTCGGCCCTCTGCATCTGGCGGCCAGCCGGGCGGGCCTGGAGGGCGAGGTCCTCGTCGGCCCCGGCTACGCCCTGCAAGGTTCCCTCCCCACCACTGCGCTCACGGACGTGTCCGACCTCTGGGCCGCCCCGCTGAACAAGATCTACATACAGCACCCCACGCTGACCACCGACGAACTCGCCGAGGCCTCCCGCCAGGCCGCCGGCGGCTTCGTCTCCGTCGCCATGGCCGGCGAGGGCATCGTCGAACTTCTTCCCCTCGGTCTCAGCAAGGCCACCGGCCTCTCCCT
The DNA here is from genome assembly GCF_000383595.1 of Streptomyces bottropensis ATCC 25435. Classification (NCBI taxonomy): domain Bacteria; kingdom Bacillati; phylum Actinomycetota; class Actinomycetes; order Kitasatosporales; family Streptomycetaceae; genus Streptomyces; species Streptomyces bottropensis. Next base: position 8,876,397 of record NZ_KB911581.1, read on the forward strand.
CGCCGCCCGCCGCCTCGGCGCGAAGCGCGCCGACACCATCGCCTTCGGCGACATGCCCAACGACATCCCCATGTTCAACTGGTCCACCCACGGCGTAGCCATGGCCAACGCCCACGCCGACCTCAAGGCCATCGCCAACGAGGTGACCACCTCCAACGACGACGACGGCATCGCCGCGGTACTGGAACGCCTGCTCGCCTAGCCCTGAACGCACGCCCTACGACCAGCGCAAAACACACCGAGGGCGCCGCCCGACGCCACGGGGGACCGCTGGCCCCACGCGTAGCGGGCCGGACGAAGCCGACGCCACTGGGTGAGCCACGCGGTCGCCCCCACAGCGGACTGCGGGGGCTGCGCGGTGGCGGGGGCCGGGTCGCGATGAGGTCGTGCGGCAGCAGGGTGGAACAGACAGCGGTGAACTCGCGGCGCGGTAGCGGTTGGGGACGCAAGGCAGTGAAGCCGACCGGCGCCCATCGGGAGTGCTGCGCTCACCCACCCGGGCCGCCCACGCACACCTGGCGGCAGGGGCACCTTGCGGCAGGGGCGCCTCTCCGCCAACCGCGCGCCCTCAGGTGACGCCAGCACCTCTCGTCGGCCGACGAACAGAGCGAAAGAAACCCACCCCCGCCCAGCACCAACCCTCGCGCCCCTCAAGAACGCCCCTGCCGCAACAGAACCCGGGCGCCCCCTCCACTTACCCCCAGCCCAACAGCTCGGCCGAGTCACAGCGACAGCAAAACGGCGGAGGATGCACGAATCGAACGTGCGCGGGCAAAACCCGACCACGGCTTAGCAAGCCGGTGCCTTACCACTCGGCCAATCCTCCGGGTGGGCGGCCCACGCGAAGAATCGCGCGCTCGAAGCGGCCGCCCCGGGCAGCCCCCCGCTGGGGGACGGACTCTACGGAGGGGTAACTACTCCGGAGCCCGCCGTGGGCTGCCCTGCCGGGAACTCGACATACTGCGCCTGACGGACAGCATCGCCGGGCTCCTCTCCCAGTACGTGGCGCCGACTCGATCCGGCGGCCTGGACATCAACCACTCTGCCCCGCCGCCGAGTTGCTCGCCACCGAATTCCCCCGCACGAGGCGCCGCCCCCACAAGGGCAGTCACCGTCGGCGCCATCTGTGCCGCCGCGCCTTGCTGAAGAACCACCCGGCGGGCGGCTCGTCCGAGCGCCAAGGCTGAGGTTCAGGGGCCTCCCGCCGCCAACGCGCCGCGAGCATCCGGGCCCGGGCCGACGGTTCCGCCGCCTCGGCGTCCCGTATGAAGTCCTCGTCCAGAGCGATGTCGTCCCAAGCCGCGGGCCCTACGGCCGAACCGGCATCGGCGAGGCTTTCGGCGCCCCGTTCCGATCGGCTCCCGGATCCATCCCTGACGCCCGGTGCACCGTCGGAACCCGAATCCTTGTGACCGGCCCCGACACTCGCTCCCCCTGTGGCACCACCCTCGGCACCCTGTCCGGTCGAGGAGCCCGATCCGTCTCTGACCGTGCCGTCGGTCACCGCCCCCGGCACCTCGCCGCCCTCGGGCGACACCTCCGTTGCCATCCCCGTGCCTCCTGCCTCCTGGTCGCCCCTTCTGGCCGCCTGTCTCCGCTCGTTTTCCGCGGCCCACTCTGCCTGGACACGCGTGAAGCCCTGGTCAAGATCGAGAACGGATCGGCCTCCGGGGCTGAACGCCCCGGAGGGTTCCGTCACTCTTCGCCGGCCAGCTTCAACGTCCGCAGTTTCTGCCCCGCGTACCAGGTCGCGCCCGCGGTGACCACGATCAGCAGGACCACCGCGGTCGGCAGACCCACGTCGGACGTCACGAGACCGCCATCGGTGACTTTCTGGGCCACGGCGAGCGCCCACTGCTGCACGCTGAGCGTGCGTGCCCCGTCCACCAGAGAGCCGAAGAGCGTCTCCCAGACGAGCGCGTACACGAGTCCGAAGACGACCGCGTGCCGGGTAACCGTACCGAGGAGCAGGAACATGGCCGCGTACGCAATCGAGGCGACCAGCGCCGCCACCGTGTAGGCGACCGCGATCTGCTGTCCGTTGCCGTTCAGGATCAGGCCCGCGATCAGCGTCGGGACGGCCGAGAACGCCATGGTCACGGCGATGGCCACGATCAGCTTGGTGAAGATGATCGTCGGCCGCTTCACCGGCTTGGCCAGCAGATACACCACCGAGCCGTCGTCGATCTCCGGCCCGATCGCGCCCGTCCCGGCGATGACGCCGATGATCGGCACCATCGTGGCGAGAGCGAACCCGCCGAGGAGGTCCGAGGCAACCTGGTCGTCGGCGCCGCTCAGGGCGCGGACGGCCACCGAGAGCAGGATCAACAGGGCAGGAAGCGCACTGAGAATGAGGGCCCGACGGCGGCCGAGCAGAGCCCGGTAGGTGAGCCGGGCGACTGTGGGGTCGTACATCTTGGGCCTCCTACGCCGCGACGAGATACGAGAAGACGGACTCGAGCGACTCGTCCGACGGCGAGACCGTGAGCAGACGGATGCCGTGGTCCCGGGCCACCCTCGGCAACAGGGTCGTGAACCTGCCGAAGTCGACGGCCTGGATACGCAGGGCACCCTCGGCCAGGTCCACTTCGATCCCGGCGGTCGACGGGTCGGCGATCAGTGCGGCGGCCAGGGCACGGTCGTCGCTGGAGCGCACCAGATAGCGGTGCGGGCGGTCGGTCATCAGGCGGCGGATGCGCCGGAAGTCACCGCTCGCCGCATGCCGTCCGGCGACGATCACCTCGATGTGGGCCGCCAACTGCTCGACCTCTTCGAGGATGTGGGACGAGAACAGCACCGTGCGGCCCTCGTCGCCCATGCGCCGCAGCAGGTCCATGAGCTGCATGCGCTGGCGCGGGTCCATGCCGTTGAACGGCTCGTCCAGCAGAAGCAGGGACGGTTCGTGCACCAGCGCGGACGCCATCTTCACGCGCTGGCGCATGCCCTTGGAGTACGTGGAGATCTTGCGGTCCTGCGCGTACTCCATCTCCACCGTGGCCAGCGCCCGCTGGGCGGCCTTGGCCCCGAGGCCGTGCAACTCGGCGTTGGCGACGACGAATTCGCGACCTGTGAGGAAGTCGTACATCGCCTCGCGCTCGGGAACGATGCCGATGTGCTTGTAGATCTGCTCGTTGCGCCACACCGGCGTGCCGTCGAGCGTGACGGAGCCCGTGGAGGGGGCGAGGAAGCCGCCCATCATGTTGATGAGGGTGGACTTCCCGGCGCCGTTCGGGCCGAGCAGGCCGGTGACACCGGGGCCGATCGTCATCGTGACGTCGTTGACCGCCACCACGTTGCCGAACCAGCGTGAGACGTGGTCGATGTTGAGCGTGGTCACAGCCCGACCTTTCGGTAGCGGCGCATCAGCAGGCCGTAGGAGCCGGCGATGAGACCCAGGACGACGAGGACGTACAGGGCTCCCTGCCCGTCGGAGGGGCCGTGCCCGCCGGGGAAGGCGGAGGTGGCGCCCAGGAAGGCGGTCTGTACGCCGTCTATCAGCGTGATGGGCGAGAAGAACCCGAGCCAGGGCACCGCGTCCGAGCTGCTCTGCTCATTGGCGATGGCCTGGACCACGGACACCGCCCCGTAGGAGATGGTCAGGACGGCGATGACGGCCGCGATACCGAAGCCCCGCCGCGGGGTGACCGCCGAGATCACCAGGCCGATGCCGGCGAAGAGGAGCGACAGCAACGCCACGGACACCAGCCCCTGTGCCAATCCCTTGGTCTGGTCGGTGAAGTCGAGCTTGGCCAGCAGCGCGCCGATGTAGAGCACGAGCAGGGGCACCGCGGTGAGGATGAACAGTGCCGAGGTCAGCGCCGCGAACTTCGCGCGGACGTAGTCGGCGGTCTCGATCGGGCGTGAGAAGTACAGCGGGACCGTCTTGAAGCGCAGGTCGCGCGAGACGGACTGTGGTGCCTGGGAGGCGACATAGAGGCCGATGACGGCCTGCATGATGACCGCGTAGTCGGTGTACTTGATGGGAAGGTCGTTGGCCTGCGTGGCGACCGCGACGGCCACCATGATGGCCGCCGGCACGCACATCACCGCGAACAGCAGCATCGGCAGCACCTTGGACTTGGCCGAGCGGCCCAGTCCGTAGGCGCCCCGCAGGGACTGCGAGTACAGCGCGCGGCGGGCATAGGCGCGGCCGAGGCGGGGGCCGTCGTAGGAGCGGTATCCGATGTTGTGGATACGGCTCTGCTCGCCCGTGCGAGCGGGCTGTCCGGCGAGGGCCGATGCTGGTGCATCGTGCTGCTCAACCGCCATGGCCGACCGCCTCCTTCCCTGCGTCCTGGGCGCTGCGGGTGCCCGTCTGTTCGTCGTTGTCCTGGAAGACCTCGGCGATCTGGTGCCTGCGCTGCTCCATGCGGACGAGGCCGAGACCCAGGTCGGCGACGACGTCGCGGACCAGGTCGTAGGTCTCGTCCCCCTGGGCGGTGAGCAGCAGGATGTGCCCGGCTCCCGGGAGCCCGCCTCCTTCGGAGACGGTCACTCCGCGCGCGTGCAGTGCCTTGCGCAGAGCATCGGTGCCGTCGGGGTGTTCGTCGCTGTCGGTGACCTCGATCGCGAGGATCGCCGTGCTCTGGGTGAAGTCCCTGGTGGAACTGGACCGCAGGAGCTTGCCACCGTCGACCACGACGACGTGGTCGCAGGTCCGTTCCAACTCGCCGAGCAGATGCGAGGTGACGAGCACCGAGATGCCGAAGTCGGTGTGGATGCGGCGGATCAGGCCGAGCATCTCGTCCCGGCCGACCGGGTCCAGGCCGTTGGTCGGCTCGTCCAGGAAGACCAGCTGCGGGTCGTGCACCAGGGCCTGCGCGAGTTTCACCCGCTGTTTCATGCCCGTGGAGTAGCCGCCTATGGGGCGGTACCGCTCCTCGTACAGGCCGACGTGGCGCAGGGTGTCCGCGGTGCGCTCGCGCGCGGCGGTCGGTGGCAGTCCGGACATGCGGGCCATGTGCACGACGAACTCGGTGGCCGAGACGTCGGGCGGCAGGCAGTCGTGCTCCGGCATGTACCCCACGCGCTCGCGGATGGCGCCACCCTTGGTGGCGACGTCCAGGCCGAGCACCTCGGCACGGCCCTCCGAAGCGGGGGACAGACCCAGCAGGATTTTGATCAGTGTGGACTTGCCGGCGCCATTGGCACCGACGAGTCCCGTCACACCGGGTCCGATGTCCATGGAGAGCCGGTCAAGAGCGGTCACCCTCGGGAACCGCTTGCTCAGGCTTTCGGTCGCGATCACAGTCACGATCTAGACATTAGGACCACGGACCGCCGCCGTCGTCACCCCGCAGAGCTGTCTACGCGTCACCCTCTAGTCGTACGTGCCCGTAGGGGGTCTCCATCGCCAGGTCCCCTAGGGGTCGCCCTGAGGTCGAACGACCCGGCGAGGCCGCGCGCCACGAGCCGGTGGCCGTCATGCGTGGAACGACCGGCGTCGCCGTTTCGTGCCCGCCTTCCCCGTGCGTCTTCGCGCCCGTGTTCCAGCCTGTCCGTGCACATCCGTCCCGTGCGCATCCGACCTGTGCCCGCCCCTCTCGGGCCTGCTCGTCTCGTACTCGTCGGTTCTCCACAGTCCCGACCCACCCCATTGACTCAGCCACGAATCACTGTCACATTCGTTGGTGTCACGATGCCAACACGGACCGTAGCCGATGAGGACAAGTGAGGCAGGGACATGACCTCGGCACCAAAAGGCGGACTCACCGCAGAGCTGCGAGGGTTCCGGCAGGTCCAGACGCTCGCGTACGAGTGCGCCGAAGCGGTCGCGGCCCAGCTGAAGCCGGGCGTGACCGAGCGCGAAGCGGCCCGGATGCAGCGCCGCTGGCTGCGCGAGCGCGGGGTACGGGACTGGTTCCACCTGCCGTTCGCGTGGTTCGGCGACCGCACGGCGTTCGTGAACTTCCGCATACCGCTGCAGTTCTTCCCCACCGACCGCCGCCTCGAAGCGGGAATGCCCTTCATTCTCGACATGGCCCCCATATACAAGGGCCATACGGCGGACATCGGCTATTCGGGCTGCCTCGGCCCCAGCCCTCTGCACGACAAGCTGATGACGGACCTTCGAGCACACCGCGAGCTGATCCTGCGCGAGGTGCGCGAGCGCCGGTCGTTGCGCGAGATCTATGAGGACGTGGACCGGCTCATGGTCCGCCAGGGATATGCCAACCGGCATCGCGCCTACCCCTTCGGTGTCATCGCGCACAAGGTGGACCGGGTCACGGAACATCGCTGGTCACCCCATGTGTTCGGGTTCGGCGCGCGGGCGCTGAAGGGGCTGGCGGCCGACGCGCTGCGCGGGCACCGGGACGGCTGGTCGCCCCTGTGGTCGCCGTACCGGTTCTCCGATCACCCGCCCCGGCCGGGGCTGTGGGCGGTCGAGCCCCACCTCGGCTTCCGGGGCATGGGCGCGAAGTTCGAGGAGCTCCTCGTCGTCACCGATTCGGCAGAGGCCGAGGAGAGCGCGTTCTGGCTGGACGACGATCTACCGCACGTCCGGCGGTGGGCGGAGGAGAAGTGCCGATGACCGAAGGGGGAGACATGACGGGCGTGGTGACATGCGACGGCGCGCGGGAGCGTCGGGTGCGCGCGGACGGGGTCGAGCTGTGCGTCGCCGAGCTGGGCGACCCCGGGCAGCCGACCGTGCTGCTCGTGCACGGTTATCCCGACACCAAGGAAGTCTGGTCCGAGGTCGCCGTACGGCTGGCGGAGCACTTCCACGTGGTGCTGTACGACGTGCGCGGGCACGGCCTTTCGACGGCACCCGAGCCGTTGCGCGGCGGCTTCACCCTGGAGAAGCTGACGGACGACTTCCTGGCGGTCGCGGACGCGGTCAGTCCCGACCGCCCCGTCCACCTGGTGGGGCACGACTGGGGCTCCGTGCAGGGGTGGGAATTCGTGACCGTCGAGCGCACCGAGGGGCGCATCGCGTCCTTCACCTCGATGTCCGGTCCTTCCCTCGACCACATGGGGCACTGGATCAAACGGCGGCTGAAGCGCCCGACCCCGCGCCGGATCGGTCAACTCCTCGGTCAGAGCGCCAAGTCCTGGTACATCTACGTACTCCACACGCCTGTACTGCCCGAGCTCGCCTGGCGCGGTCCCCTCGGAAAGCACTGGCCCGGCATGGTCCGGCGGGCCGAGAAGCTGACCGGGGGCGGATACCCCCGTCCGTCGCTGCCCACGGACGCCGCGCACGGGGCATGGCTGTACCGGGACAACATGCGCACCCGGCTGGCCCACCCCCGTGACGACGCGTACGCCCACGCGCCCGTGCAGCTCATCACGCCCCTGGGCGACCAGTTCCTCTCCGAGCAGCTCAACGACGACCTGGAATCGTGGGCTCCGCAACTCATCCGCCGCACTCTGCCCGCCAAGCACTGGATCCCGCGTACACGCCCGGAGCAACTGACCTCCTGGATCGCCGAGTTCGTCACCGCGACCGAGGGCGGGCGCCCCGCCCCGGTGGCCACCGGGGCGTACACGGACCGGTTCGGTGGGCAGTTGGTGCTGGTCACGGGGGCGGCCGGCGGTATCGGGCGCGCCACCGCCTTCGCGTTCGCCGAGGCCGGAGCACGCGTCGTCGCCGTCGATCTCGACGCGGAAGGAGCGTCTCGCACCGCGGAGTTGTCCCGGTTGATCGGCGCGCCCGAGGCCTGGGCCGAGGTGGTCGACGTCTCGGACGAGCGAGCCATGGAGAAACTCGCCGAGAAGGTCGCCACCGAGTACGGCGTGGTCGACGTGTTGGTGAACAACGCGGGAGTCGGGCTGTCGGGATCCTTCCTCGACACCACTTCGGAGGACTGGCGGAAGGTCCTCGACGTGAACCTGTGGGGCGTGATCCACGGCTGTCGGCTGTTCGGCAGACAGATGGCCGAGCGCGGTCAAGGCGGCCATATCGTCAACACCGCCTCGGCCGCCGCGTATCTGCCCTCCAGATCACTGCCCGCGTACAGCACCTCCAAGGCGGCCGTCCTCATGCTGAGCGAGTGCCTGCGCGCGGAGCTGGCCGGTCAGGGCATCGGAGTGTCGGCGATCTGCCCCGGCATCGTCAACACCAACATCACCTCGACCGCGCGTTTCGTCGGCGTCGACTCCGAGGAGGAGAAGCGCCGGCAGCGGAAGACCGCGAAGCTGTACGGGCTGCGGAACTACCCGCCGGAGAAGGTCGCGGAAGCCGTTCTGCGCGCGGTCGTCCGCAATCAGGCGGTCGTCCCCGTCACCCCGGAAGCCCACGGCGGCCGCTTCCTGTCCAGGTTCGCCCCGCGGGCGCTGCGCGCACTCGCCCGACTGGAGCCACCACTGTGAGCCTTTGGGACGGCGGCACGGAACGAGCTTCATGGGGGCGCCCGGCGCACCTTCGGTTGGGAAGAGCAGGGCCGTGTCGGGTGTGAGCACACAGGCGGGATCGGCGTAGTCACCGGTGGCGGCCGGGCACGCACAGGAGAAAGGCACGAGGATGGTGAACGACGAATCCGCCGGGACCGCGTATCGCATCGAGGACCTGGCGAACCGCAGCGGCGCCACGGTCAGGACGATCCGCGCCTACCAGGACCGGGGTCTGCTCCCCCGTCCTGAGCGGCGCGGCCGGGCCAACGTGTATGCGGACACCCATCTGACCAGATTGCGCCAGATCGCCGACCTCCTCGACCGCGGCTACACGCTGGCCTCCATCAAGGAGCTTCTGGATGCCTGGGACACGGGCCGCGGCCTCGGCGGGGTGCTGGGCCTGGCCGCGGAGGTCGACGGACCGTGGACCGACGAGAAGGCCGTACGGATCTCACGGGCCGAGTTGGCCGAGCGATTCGGCGGTGCTCCGGACGAGGCGGCGGTGGCGGACGCCATCCGGCTGGGGGTGCTGGAGCAGGTACCCGGCGACGAGGACACCTTCCTCGTACCGAGCCCCCAAGAGCTGGCCGTGGCGGCCGAGTTGCATGGAGCCGGGGTGCCCCTGTCCGCGATCGCCGGTCATCTGCGGGAGTTGAGGGATCAGGTCGAGCACATCGCCGCCCGTTTCCTGGAGTTCACCACCGAGCATGTATTCGCTCGCTACATCGGCTCGCACCAGCCGCCGACCGAGGCGGACACGGTCGAGGCGGCGACGCTGGTCCGACGGCTACGCCCCCTCGCCCAGCAGGCCGTCGACGTCGAACTCGCGCGCGCGATGCGGCTGTTCGCGACCCGACACCTGCGTCGGCACCTCGATCCGGAAGCCGCCGTCGAACCGGCCGACGCGTCGCGTTCGGTCCGGATAACGGCATCCACGATGCGGGCCGTCGAGAGGCTGGTTGGGCCCGCGCACGCCTCCGCTTTCATCTCCGCGGCAGCCGAACGGGAGGTACAGTCACGCACCTTGGACGCTCTGGCGTCAAATAAGCCTGAAAGTAATGAACTAGCCTAATTACCCTATATTCGACGGATAGTTGTCCACAGAATTGTCAATTCCCCTGTGGATAACCTCACTTGGCTGTGGATCAAACATCCGGATCAAAATCACGTGCGTGACGCGGGTCTCGCCAGGCACGCTGGCGGGATGGACGAACGACGCACCGTGAGAGTGTCCAAGTACCTCTCCAAACACCTCCGCCACCAACCGGAGCGGATCGGGCTCACGCTCGACGAGAGCGGCTGGGTCAGGATCGACACCCTCATCGAGGCGGCCGCCACCCACGGCTTCCACTTCACCCGGGCGGAACTCGACCATGTGGTCGTAGCCAACGACAAGCAGCGCTTCGCCGTCGAGGGCGACCGGATCCGTGCCAGCCAGGGGCACACCGTCGACGTCGACCTCGGCTTGCCCCCGGCGACCCCGCCGCCGTACCTCTACCACGGGACCGTACCGGCCTTCCTCGGTGCGATCCGTGCCGAAGGCCTGCGCGCCATGAACCGCCACGACGTGCACCTCTCGTCCGATCGCGAGACCGCCACGCGCGTCGGCGCCCGTCGCGGCCGTCCCGTCGTGCTCTCGGTGGACGCGGGTGCCATGCACCGCGACGGCCACGTCTTCCGTGTCAGCGCCAACGGGGTCTGGCTGACCGAGGCGGTACCGCCCGAGTACCTGCGGTTCCCCGAGGCGCGCTGAGCGGAACCACCCGACGACTGCCCTTAGGGATCCTTGCAGAATGATCCTTTTGTGGCACGGTGGAGATGTATGTGATCCCGTCATTTGTGGGGTGTGACCATGGCGCGGCGGAAGCCGTGGGAGGTCGGTGACGAGCTGTGGGCGGTGGTCGAGCCGCTGCTGCCGAAGCATGAACGGCGGTTCCGGCACCCGGGGCGCAAGCGGATCGATGACCGCAAGACGCTGCAGGGTGTGCTGTTCGTCCTCTACACCGGAATCCAATGGGAGTACCTGCCGCAGGAGTTGGGGTTCGGTTCGGGTCCTACGTGCTGGCGGCGGCTGGCCGAATGGCAGCGCGCCGGGGTGTGGGAAGAACTCCAGCGCGTGCTGCTGGACCGGCTGCGGGCGGCGGACCGCCTGGACTTCTCCCGCGTCACCGTTGACGCCTCGCACGTGCAGGCCAAGCGGGGGCGAAGCAGCCCAAAAGTCGGTCCGAGCCCGGTTGACCGTGCACGGCCGGGCTCGAAGCACCACGTGCTGACCGACGCGCACGGCACCCCGCTGCGGGTCTCCCTGACCGGCGGCCACCGCAACGACGTCACCCAGCTCCTGCCGCTGGTCGACGGGCTGCCACCGGTGCGGGGCAAGCGGGGCCGGCCCCGGCGCAAGCCTGGGGCGTTGTATGCCGACCGCGGCTACGACCACGACATCTACCGCCGCCGTCTGCGCGAGCGCGGCATCGTTCCGAAGATCGCCCGGCGCGGTCAGCCACACGGCTCGGGCCTGGGCCGGGTGCGATGGGTTGCCGAGTCCGCCATCGCCTGGCTCCACGGCCCCCGCCGCTTACGGACCCGCTGGGAAGCCCGAGACGACATTCCTCCAGCTCGCCCACTGCATGACCCTCGCCCGCAAGCACCCAGCATTCTGAAAGGACCCCTTAGGCTCGACGCATGAGTCTGCGTCTGAGCACCGTGATCCTGCCGTACCTCCGTTGGCACGAGGGCGGCCGCGACAGCTGGCAGCGGGCCGAGCAGCTCGGGTTCCACACAGCGTTCACGTACGACCACCTGTCGTGGCGCACCTTCCGGGACGGGCCGTGGTTCGGCGCTGTGCCGACGCTGACCGCGGCAGCTGCCGTCACCGAACGTATGCGCCTCGGCACGCTCGTGACCTCCCCGAACTTCCGGCACCCGGTGACCCTCGCCAAGGAACTCATCTCCCTCGACGACATCTCGGGCGGCCGGGTCACCCTCGGCGTCGGCGCGGGCGGCACCGGCTTCGACGCCACCGCGCTCGGCCAGGAGCCATGGACGCCGCGTGAGCGCGCCGACCGCCTCGCCGAGTTCGTCCCCCTGCTCGACCGGCTGCTCACCGAGGACTCCGTCTCCTACGAGGGCGACCACTACTCCGCCCACGAGGCCCGCAACATCCCCGGCTGCGTCCAGCGCCCCCGGCTGCCCTTCGCGGTGGCCGCCAACGGGCCGCGCGGGATGCGGCTGGCCGCACGCTACGGACAGGCGTGGGTGACCACAGGGGACCCCAAACTGTTCGAGTCGGGCACCCCCGAACAGTCGGTTCAGGCCATTCGCGGCCAGGTCGAGAAGCTGGCCGACACGGCCGCCTCGCTCGGGCGTGACGCGTCCGGACTCGACAAGATCCTCCTCACGGGCTTCACCCCGGACCGCGGCCGACCGCTGGAGTCGCTGGACGCGTTCGTGGACTTCGCGGGCCGCCACGCGGAGCTGGGCGTCACCGACCTCGTGATCCACTGGCCGATCCCGGACTCGGACTTCGCCGCGGACGAGAAGGTCTTCGAGCGCATCGCCATGGAGGCACCGGCCCAGCTGGCCTGAGACCGCCACGCAGCGGTCACGGCCAGGTGTGCGCGACCCGCTCGCAGAAGCTCATGGACGGCGGCCGCCACCGTGTGGGCAGCCGACGGGCCGGGGCGGTGATCACTCACCTGTGCGACCACCCGCACGACCGTGCGCGCGTATGCGCGACAATGGGGCCCGTGACCTCAGCGACGAGACAGCCCGAGACCCCGGCCCCGACCGTCCCGCTCCGGCTGATAGCCACGGATCTCGACGGCACCCTGCTCCATGACGACAAGTCGGTCTCCTCCCGTACCGTCGCCGCCCTCGCGGCCGCGGAGGAAGCCGGCGTCGAGGTCTTCTTCGTGACCGGCCGGCCGGCCCGCTGGATGGACGTCGTCAGCGAACACGTGCACGGTCACGGTCTCGCGATCTGCGGAAACGGCGCCGCGGTGGTCGACCTGCACGGCGGCCCCGGCGCCCATCGTTTCGTCAAGGTCCGCGAACTGGTACGGGAGAACGCGCTCGACGCCGTACGGCTGCTGCGCGAGGCCGCGCCGGGCACGGTCTACGCGGTCGAGCAGACGTTCGGCTTCAACCAGGAGCCCGAGTATCCGAAACTCCACATGGAGATCCCCGACATCCTCGCCCCCGCCGAGAAACTGCTGGCCCCAGGTGGTGTGGCCGACGACGAGCCGGTGCTGAAGATCCTCGCGTACCACCCGTCGATCGACCCCGACGACTTCCTCGCCACCGCGCGTATCGCCGTCGGCGACCGTGCCACCATCACCCGCTCCAGTCCCAGCGCACTGCTGGAGATCAGCGGACCCGGAGTCTCCAAGGCCAGCACCCTCGCCCTGTGCTGCGCCGAGCGCGGCATCTCCCACGAGGAGGTCGTCGCCTTCGGTGACATGCCGAACGACGTCGAGATGCTCACCTGGGCCGGTCGGTCGTACGCCATGGGCAACGCGCATCCGGACGTCCTCGCGGCGGCCTCGGGCCGGACCGTGGCCAACAACGAGGACGGGGTGGCGGTCGTCATCGAGCGGCTGCTGGCGGAACGCCTGTAGCCGCTCGATGGCCGAGCCCACCAGCACCTAGCCGTCCACGACCGCCGGTGCCCACCGCCGTCCGCTCGGACCGCCGTATCGCCATGGGGCCGTGCCGCCGCTCCGCCGCGCCGTCCATGAGCGCCCCGTCGCCCGCGGCCGACCGACATCCGCCGCTCTCAGCAGCCGGCTACAGCTCCACGCCGTGGTCCCGCAGCCACGGCGCGGGGTCCACGCCGGACCCCAGCTCCGGGGTGACCCGCACCTCGAAATGCAGGTGCGGCCCGGTGGAGTTCCCGGTGGTGCCCGACTGGCCGATCCACTGTCCTGCCGTCACCCGCTGGCCCTGGTCGACGGTGACGGCGGCGAGGTGCGCGTACTGCGTGTAATAGCCGTCCGCGTGCTCCACGACGATCTGGATGCCGAAGGCACCCCCGCACGAGACCTTCACCACACGCCCCGCCCCGACCGCCCGCACGGGCGTACCGATCGGCACCGCGAAATCCTGCCCGGTGTGCTGACTGACCCAGCGCTCACCGCCGCTGCCGTATCCGGCGGAGAGTTCGTACGTGCCCACGGGCGCGACCCACGCGCTCGAAGGCACACCTTCCGGCTGATCCAGCCGGACGGCTCCCCGGCAGGCACCGGCCGCGACCGTCGCGTCGGCCTCTCCCTGGAGCGTCCACTGTGCCTCCTCGAGCTTCAGCTGGATCGCGCGCTTGATCCCCGCGAGTCCGGTCTTCCGCTCCTCCAGCGCCCGCCACGCCGCGGCGACCTTCGCCTCGTCCTCGGCGAGTCTCGCCTCCGCGCGACGATTCCTGCTCACGGCGTTGTTGACCGCCAGATCGGCCTGCCAGACGGCCCGCTGACCACGCATCACCTCCTCCGGATTCTCCGCCATCAGCATCTGCGCGGTGTACGGCACGCCACCTCCCTCCCGGTACTGGGCGCGCGCGATCCGGCCGAGGTCGGCGTTCAGCACCGCGATCTGCTTCCGCTCCCGCGCGAGCAGCTTCTCCAGCCGCCGCGCCTTCTTCTTCAGCGCTGCGGCCGCCCGCCGCCCCGCCTCGTACCGCTGTGTCGCCACCGCCGCTTCGTCGAACAGCCGCACCACCCGGGCGCTGAGCCCTGCCTCGCCGAGCGCACCCGCGGCCTGACCGCCGTCGCTGTCGGCCACCGTCGGCGGGGCATGGAAAACCGCCGCCGCGCACAGCAGCACGACGACGAACAGCGGGTTCCGGCGAGAGAAGCGCATGTCAGCGATCGTGGCCCGCCCCGGCGCCGCCGTCCTGTCCGAGTCGTACGTCTGGGGGACACGATGCCCCGGACGGGCCAAGAGGCTGGGCCGAACAGGGTTACTCCTGCGGCGTGTTCGGCGGGGAGACGTGCGGGCGTGGCCGGTCGTCGGCGTCGTCGCGGTCGGCCGCCCGACCGCGACTCGTCTCCACGGCGACAGGTGATGCGCAGGCTACGGCTCTCGGCGAAAAGCCCGCCGCGCCACCCGTTTCCCGACCCCGACGACGCGCTCAGACCCCGGCCGGCACCTCTCCCGCTGCCTCCCGCTCGACCATCGCCCGCAAGGGCCCGTCCGCAGCGACCAGTTCCGCGTAGATCCCACGCTGCACCACGCGTCCCTCCGCCAGCACGACGACCTCGTCCACGGCTTCCAGACCGGCCAGCCGATGGGTGATCAGCACAGTCGTACGGCCCTCGGTCGCGGACAGCAGGTCCGCGGTGAGCGCGTCGGCGGTCGGCAGGTCCAGGTGTTCCGCGGGCTCGTCGAGCACGAGGACGGGGAAGTCGGCCAACAGCGCGCGGGCGAGGGCAAGCCGCTGACGCTGGCCGCCGGACAGCCGCGCCCCGTGTTCACCGATCAAGGTGTCCAGCCCGGCGGGCAGTTCGTCGGCCCAGTCGAGCAGCCGCGCCCGCGCGAGCGCGTCCCGCAGCTCCGCCTCGCCCGCGTCCTTCCGAGCGAGCAGCAGGTTCTCCCGCACCGAGCTGTCGAAGAGGTGCGCGTCCTGGGCACAGAGCCCCACGTACCGCCTTACGGCATCTCCTTCGAGCGCGCACGCGTCCACGCCCCCCAACGTGTATGTCCCCGCCCGCGGGTCCAGGAAGCGCAGCAACACCTGTGCCAGCGTGGTCTTGCCTGCCCCCGAGACACCGACCACGGCGACCCTCTGCCCCTGTTCGAGGGTGAGATCCAGCCCGGCGAGCGCGTCCCGGTCCTGTCCGGCGTACCGCGCGCCGAGCCCTTCGAGCCGCAGCGGGAACGGTGACACCGGCGCCTCGGCCGGCTCCCGCGGTTCGCGTACGGGTTCGGGGGCGTCCAGCACCTCGTACACGCGCTCCGCGCTCCTGTGCACCCGCTGGCGGAACTGGACGGCCGACGGCATCCCCAGCACCGCCTCGAAGGCCGCCAGCGGGGTGAGCACGACGACGGCCATGGCCACACCGCTCAGCCGTCCGGTGACCACTGCCTGCACGCCGAGGAACGCGGTGGCGGCGACGGTGAGCCCGGAGACGAGCGCGGTGAGTCCGTCACCGAGGGCGGTCGCGGTGGCGGCGCGGGAGGTGATCCGGGTGAGCACCCGGTCGGCCTGCCGTGCCTCGGCGGTGCGCGTCGGCAGGGCGCCCGCGACCGTCAACTCGGCGGTGCCCGTGAGCAGATCGGCCACGCGGGTGGCGAGGACCCCGCGGGCCGGCGCCAGCCGGTGTTCCGCCCGCCGGGCGACGGCCCCGGTGACGAGGGGCACCCCGGCTCCGGCGGCGAGGAGCCCCACGGCGAGCGCGGCTCCGGCCTCGGGCAGCAGCCAGGCGGTGAACCCGACGGAGGCTGCGGAGACCGCCGTCGCGGCCCCCGCGGGAAGCAGCCAGCGCACCCAGTAGTCCTGCAGGGCGTCCACATCGGCAACCAGTCGCGAGAGCAGATCGCCCCGCCGGGTCGTCCGCAGCCCGGCGGGCGCCAGCCGCTCCAGTCGGCGGTAGACGGCCACCCTGGTGTCGGCCAGCATCCGCAGCACGGTGTCGTGCGACACCAGCCGCTCCGCGTACCGGAACACCGCCCGCCCGATCCCGAACGCCCTCGTCGCCGTCACCGCGACCATCAGGTACAGCACCGGTGGCTGCTGAGACGCCCGCGAGATCAACCACCCGGACGTCGCCATCAGACCGACGGCACTGCCCAGCGCGAGGCTGCCCAGCAACAGGGCGAGAGCGAGCCGGCCCCGGCGCGGCCCTGCCATGGCGCGGACGCGGCCGAGCAGACGTCGCCCGGGGGCGTCGGGCGTCGTGTCCGGGCGAGCCACCATGCTCCCTGCCCCGACTCCCGCCCTGGCCCCGAATCCGGCACCCGGCCCTCCTCCTGCCGATTCCGGGGGGCCACCCAGGACGGCGGTCTTCTCGTCCGTCCCCGCACCGGCGGCCCGCCCACCCGCCGTTTCGGGAACGCCGGTTTCCTGCAGCCCCTCGGCCGCCCGTCCCTCCAGCCGCACCACGCGGTCCGCCACCCCCAGCAGCGCCGGCCGGTGGACCACCAACAGGACGGTCCGTCCCACCGACAGCCGCCGTACCGCCTCCACGACCTCCGCCTCGGTCTCGCCGTCCAGCGAGGCCGTCGGTTCGTCGAGGAGCAGCACGGGCCGGTCGGCGAGGAAGGCACGGGCGAGGGCGAGCCGTTGCCGCTGTCCGGCGGAAAGTCCGGCGCCGTCCTCACCGAGGACCGTCTCGGCCCCATCGGACAACGCGTCCACGAACCCCAGTGCGCCCGCGTCGCCGAGCGCCCGCCGCACGGCCGTGTCGTCCGCGTCCGGCCGGGCCAGCCTGACGTTCTCGGCGATGGAGCCGGCGTACAGGTGGGGCCGCTGCGGCACCCAGGCGACACGCGAGCGCCATGCGTCCAGGTCGAGCGAGGCGAAATCGGCTCCCCCGACCCGAATCCCGCCCGTAGTCACCTCGGTGAAGCCCAGAAGGACATTCAGCAGCGTCGACTTACCCGCGCCGCTCGGCCCGACGAGAGCCACCGTCTCTCCGGAGCCCACGGTGAAGGACACGTCCGAGACGGCGTCGTACGAGCGCTCGGGGTAGCGGACGCTCACCCCGTCGAAGTGGATGCCGCCGACGGACGGCACCGCCCCCGTCCCGGACACCGGCACCGGGGTCTCCAGGACCTCGAAGATCTCCTCGGCGGCCGAGAGCCCCTCGGCCGCCGCGTGGAACTGGGCGCCTACCTGCCGGACCGGCAGGTACGCCTCGGGGGCCAGCACGAGGACGACCAGTCCGGTGTACAGGTCCATCTCGCCGTGCACGAGCCGCATGCCGATGGTGACCGCGACCAGGGCGACCGAGATGGTCGCAAGCAGCTCCAGCGCGAAGGACGACAGAAAGGCGATCCGCAGCGTGCGCATGGTCGCCTGCCGGTACTCACCGGTGATCCGCTTGATCGACTCGGCCTGGGCCTTGGCCCGGCCGAACACCTTGAGCGTAGGAAGCCCGGCGACGACGTCCAGGAAGTGCCCCGACAACTGGGACAGCAGCCTCCACTGGCGGTCCATCTGCGCGCGGGTGGCCCAGCCGATGAGCACCATGAAGACCGGAATCAGCGGGAGTGTGCCGACGATGATCGCCGCAGACACCCAGTCCTCGGTGACGATCCGTGCGAGCACCGCGACGGGCACGACGACGGCGAGGCCCAGCTGGGGCAGGTAGCGAGAGAAGTAGTCGTCGAGGGCGTCGACCCCCCGGGTGGCGAGGGCGACCAGCGAGCCGGTGCGCTGCCCACTCAGCCAGCCGGGTCCCAACTCGGTGGACCGCTCAAGCAGCCGCCCCCGTAGCTCCGACTTCACCGCCGCGCTCGCACGGTGAGCCGCCAGCTCGGTGAGCCAGGAGACCAGGTACCGTCCCAGCGCGACCGCCACCAGGAGCAGCAGGGGAGTACGGAGTTCACTGACCGGCATCCCGTACTGGAAGGCGCCGACCACCGCTTCCGCGATGAGCATGGCCTGTGCGATGACCAGCATCGCCCCGGCCACTCCCAGGCAGACGACCATCACCAGGAAGAAGCGGGTGGCGCGCGCGTACCGCAACAGTCGCGGGTCGATCGGTTTCACGTGAAACATCCCCTTCTCAGCGGGCATGTTTCACGTGAAACATGCCCCTTCAGCCCGAAGGAGGTGTGTTTCACGTGAAACATCGCCGACCACACCTCCACCGGGACTCAGTGCGCCGACTCGGCAAGGTGCTGCGTGCCGATCCGCTTACGGAACACCCAGTACGTCCAACCCTGGTAGAGCATCACGACCGGTGTGGCGATGGCCGCACACCACGTCATGATTTTCAGGGTGTACGGGCTGGACGAGGCGTTGGAGACCGTAAGGCTCCAGTCCTCGTTCAGCGAGGACGGCATGACGTTCGGGAAGAGCGTCAGGAAGAGCATCGCGACGGCAGCCACGATGGTGACCCCCGACAGGGCGAAGGCCCAGCCTTCACGCCCCGCTCGCACCGCCGCCAGCGCGGTCAGGAGTGCGGTGACCGCCACGGCCGCCGCGACCAGGGAGACGCCGTCACCCTTCTCGATCTGGGTCCAGAGCAGAAAGAGCAGCGCGAGCCCGGCCGTCACGGCACCGACGCGCAGCGCCAGCTTTCGTGCCCGCTCCCGGATGTCCCCCACGGTCTTGAGGCCGACGAACACCGTGCCGTGGAAGGTGAACAGCGTCAGCGTGACCAGACCGCCCAGCAAGGCGTAGGGGTTCAGCAGGTCGGCGAGACCGCCCACGTACTCGAAGTCACGGTCGATCTTCACTCCGCGCACGATGTTGGCGAAGGCCACGCCCCACAGGAACGCGGGGAGCAGCGAGGTCCAGAAGATCGCCGTCTCCCAGTTGCGCTGCCAGTTCTCCTCGGGCCGCTTCACCCGGTACTCGAAGGCGACGCCACGGACGATCAGGCAGACCAGGATGAGCAGCAGCGGCAGATAGAAGCCGGAGAAGAGCGTGGCGTACCACTCGGGGAAGGCGGCGAAGGTCGCGCCGCCCGCCGACAGCAACCACACCTCGTTGCCGTCCCAGACGGGACCGATGGTGTTGATGAGGACCCGCTTCTCCGGACGATTGCGGGCCAGCAGTTTGGTGAGGACACCGACCCCGAAGTCGAAGCCTTCGAGGAAGAAGTAGCCGATCCAGAGAACGGCGATGAGGACGAACCAGACGTCGTGAAGTTCCATGACTGTGCTCCCTTGGCCCGGTGCGGTCTAGTACGAGAAGGCCATCGGCTTGTCGGCGTCGCGGGAGTCGCCGCCGATCTTCGTGGGCGGGTTGAGGTCGGCCTCCGTCAGCTCCGGCGGCCCTGCCTTGACGTACTTCACGAGCAGCTTCACCTCGACGACGGCGAGGATGGCGTACAGGGCGGTGAAGACGAGCATCGAGGTGATGATCTCGCCCTGGGAGACACCGGGGGAGACCGCGTCCTCGGTGCGCAGCACGCCGTAGACGACCCAGGGCTGGCGGCCCATCTCGGTGAAGATCCAGCCCCAGGAGCTGGCGATCAGCGGAAAGCCCAGGGTCAGGACGGCGATGCGCCAGTACCACTTGGTGAGAGTCGGGCTCAGGGCCTTCTTCGGCAGCAGCACGAGATGGGGCACCTCGTCGTCGCCGACCCGCAGGTGCTGCGGCAACAGGAACTTCCGGCGGGTGAGCCAGAGTCCGACCGCGCCGTTCGCGACGGAGGCCATTCCGAAGCCGATCATCCAGCGGAAGCCCCAGTAGGCGACGGGAATGTTGGGGCGGTAGTCGCCGGGTCCGTACTTCTCCTGCTCGGCCTTGTTGACGTCGTTGATGCCGGGGACGTACGAGTCGAAGTCGTCGTTGGCGAGGAAGGACAACAGGCCGGGGATCTCGATGGCGACCTTGTTGTGTCCCTCGTCGACGTCGCCGTAGGCGAAGACGGAGAAGGGCGCGGGCGCCTCGCCGTCCCACAGGGCCTCGGCGGCGGCCATCTTCATCGGCTGCTGCTTGAACATGACCTTTCCGAGCAGGTCGCCGCTGATCGCGGTGAGCATGCCGGCGATCACCACGGTGACCAGGCCGAGTCGTAGCGAGGTCTTCATCACCGGGATGTGCTTCTTGCGGGCCAGGTGGAAGGCGGCGATGCCGACCATGAAGGCCCCGCCGGCGAGGAATGCCGCCGAGAGGGTGTGGAAGACCTGGGTGAGCGTGGTGTTCTGGGTCAGGACGAGCCAGAAGTCGGTCAGCTCGGCCCGGCCCTTGGCCTCGTTGATCCGATAGCCCACGGGGTGCTGCATCCATGAGTTGGCCGCGAGGATGAAGTACGCCGACAGGATCGTGCCGATGGAAACCATCCAGATGCAGGCCAGATGGATCTTCTGCGGAAGCTTGTCCCAGCCGAAGATCCACAGCCCGATGAAGGTGGACTCGAAGAAGAAGGCGATCAGCGCCTCGAAGGCGAGCGGGGCACCGAAGACATCACCGACGAAGCGGGAGTAGTCGGACCAGTTCATGCCGAACTGGAATTCCTGCACGATGCCGGTGACGACGCCCATCGCGATGTTGATCAGAAATAGCTTGCCCCAGAACTTGGTGGCCTTGAGGTACTTCTCGTTCCCCGAGCGCACCCACGCGGTCTGCAGGCCGGCGGTGAGCGCGGCGAGCGAGATCGTGAGCGGGACGAAGAGGAAGTGATAGACGGTCGTGATACCGAACTGCCAGCGCGCCAGGGTCTCCGGCGCCAGAGCGAGGTCCACGTCTTCTCCTTCCATGCCGTGGCACTGCGGCAGTTCGCCCCGCCTGTCACGTACATCTCAGGACAACCGGGACGAGCTTGTGAATGCATTCACATTCACAAGCAAGTATGACGCATGCCCGTTCGAGAAGGGAGTGGGGGGTGCCCATAAGCAGGGGGTCCGGAGAAAAGATCTCCGAACCCCCTGGTCAGAAGCCTCTGACGACCCCTAGAGCTCCTTGGTGAACGTCTCCGTCACCTTCAGGAGGATGTCGTTCGCCTCGGTCTCGCCGATCGTCACCCGTACGCCCTCCCCGGGGAAGGGCCGCACGACGACACCGGCCTGCTCGCACGCACCGGCGAACTCGACCGTGCGCTCCCCCAGCCGCAGCCACACGAAGTTGGCCTGAGTGTCCGGCACCGTCCACCCCTGGCCACGCAGCGCCTCGACGACCCGGTTGCGCTCACAGACCAGCGAACCGACCCGGCCGAGCAGCGCGTCCTCGGCACGCAGCGAGGCGACCGCGGCGTCCTGTGCGAGTTGGCTCACACCGAACGGCACGGCCGTCTTGCGCAGGGCGGCCGCCACCGGCTCATGAGCGATCGCGAATCCCACCCGGAGACCCGCGAGGCCGTACGCCTTGGAGAAGGTGCGCAGCACACAGACGTTCGGCCGCTCCCGGTAGAACTCGACACCGTCCGGCACCTCGACATCCCGTACGAACTCTCGGTACGCCTCGTCCAGCACCACCAGCACATCACTGGGAACCTGGTCGAGGAACCGCTCCAGCTCGGCCCTGCGTACCGCCGTCCCCGTCGGGTTGTTCGGGTTGCAGACGAAAATCAGCCGGGTCCGGTCGGTGATCGCGCCCGCCATCGCGTCCAGGTCGTGAACATCGCCCGGCGTCAACGGCACCTGCACGGACGTGGCCCCACTGATCTGCGTGATGATCGGGTACGCCTCGAACGACCGCCAGGCGTAGATCACCTCGTCCCCGGGCCCCGAGGTCGCCTGCAGCAGCTGCTGGGCGACACCGACCGAGCCGGTGCCCGTCGCCAGATCCGTGACCGGCACGCCGAAGCGGTCCGCGAGCTCGTTCACGAGCCCCGTGCACGCCATGTCCGGGTACCGGTTGAAGGACGCTGCCGAGCCCGTCACGGTCTCCAGCACGCCGGGCAGCGGCGGATAGGGGTTCTCGTTGGAGGACAGCTTGTACGCCACCGGGCCGCCCGCCGCGGCCGGCTTGCCGGGCTTGTAGGTGGGGATACCCTCCAGCTCGGCTCGCAGCTTGGGGCTCGTCTCGCTCACCGCAGTCCTCCTCGTCGACGTAATGCTTCTCACCTTATGAGGATTCGGTGCCCCTGCGAATGGCCTGTGGGCAACCGCGTCCGTCCTGTGTCCCCACCTCGGACGCCCCATCCGCCCCACGGGCATCAGCGCACGAAGGTGTACGAACTAGGGGGCGCACTGCTTCCGAGCGCACGCGCCGGTGGCTCACGCCGTAGCGCGCATCACCCGTGCAGGTGAGTTGAGACCTCTTCGAAACATCAGCTACTTGGCAGGCCCATGCGCGCCGACAAGTCACGTACTGGCGTCTGAACGTGCAACTCCCTTGCAATGCAAGGAATTTGACCCCCTATGACCATGCAGAAACGTGCCTGTCAACGAGTGCATATGCGTCCGCACTACCCCACCGCAAGAGCCCTACTATCGGCTCGCCATGACAGCAGCAGGGAAGCACCAGGTGAGCCGCGCGGAAACTCCCCGCCGAGGCAGCCGGTCAGGCCGGGCGGGCATCCGGGACGTGGCCGCCGCCGCCGGAGTCTCCATCACGACCGTTTCCGACGCCCTCAACGGCAAGGGCCGGCTCCCGGACGCCACCCGACGCCATGTACGCGAGGTCGCCGACCGACTTGGCTACCGCCCCTCGGCGGCGGCCCGAACCCTCAGAACCGGCAAGTCCGGCCTCATCGGCCTGACGGTGACCACGTACGGGGATGAACCTTTCACCTTCACCGAGTTCGCGTACTTCGCGGAAATGGCGCGGGCCGCCACATCGGCCGCGCTGGCCCGGGGCTACGCCCTGGTCATCCTCCCCGCGACCTCGCGGCACGACGTGTGGTCGAACGTCGCCCTGGACGGCACGGTGGTCATCGACCCCTCCGACCACGACCCGGTGGTCAGCGAACTGGTCCGCCAGGGCTTACCGGTCGTCTCCGACGGCCGTCCGGCCGGCACCCTGCCGGTGACCGCCTGGGTCGACAACGACCACGAGGCCGCCGTCCTCGGCATCCTCGACCACCTGGCCGACTCGGGTGCCCGCCGGATCGGACTCCTCACCGGCACGACGACGGACACGTACACCCATCTCTCCACCACCGCATACCTGCGCTGGTGCGAGCGTGTGGGCCAGGATCCGGTGTACGAGGCCTATCCGGCGCACGATCCGTGCGCGGGGGCCGTCGCCGCCGATCGGCTGCTGGCCCGCCCGGACCGCCCGGACGCGGTCTACGGCCTCTTCGACCCGAACGGCACCGATCTGCTGGCCGCCGCCCGGCGGTACGGTCTGCGCGTCCCCGAGGACCTGCTGCTCGTCTGCTGCAGCGAGTCCACCGTGTACGCGACAACCGAGCCCCCGATCACCACGCTCTCGCTCAGGCCGCGCAGGATCGGCACCGCCGTGGTCCAGCTCCTCATCGACGCCATCGAAGGGGTCGAATCCGACCAACCGGTCGAGCAGGTGATACCGACGGAACTGATCGTTCGGACCTCCTCCGAGCGGCGTCCGCCGCGTACGACGGTCAGTCCGCCGCGGTCACCCGAAGAGGGTTGACGCCCGAACTGAGGATCCGAACGGGAATTGGGCGGGGAGAGCCCCGCCCAATTCGGGAGAAAACCGCGGTGAACTGGGGCCCTGCGCCATTTCACCACCCCTGGGTCATCACATGGCGCGATCCGCATTCCTATGATGGGCGCACACACCGGCGGGCCGCTGCGACCAGGCAGTCCGATGCGGTGCAGATGCGGGCGATGGTGGTGGAGGGGTCGATGACGCAGGGGGCCGGTCAGGGACCCGAGGTGCGGACGCCGACGGTGCGCGATTTCCGTGTGCCCGCGTACGTCCACGAGGCCGGTCCGTACGGACAGACCACAGAAGCCGGTGAGGCCTCCAGGCCCGCCGAGGAACCCGAGGGCTACCCGGAGGGGTACACCCCGACCCAGCGCGACCTGCCGGTGATCAACCGGGGTGACACGCTGCAGGTCGTGATCGACCCGGAGGACGCGGTGGCGGAGCAGCCCTCCGCCCGGCCGGGCCCCCTCTTCGTCGTCGGAGACGTCCACGGCTATCTCGACGAGCTCCTAGCGGCGCTCCACGAGAAGGGGCTCGTCGACGACGCGGGCAACTGGTCGGCGGGCACCGCCCGGCTCTGGTTCCTCGGTGACTTCACCGACCGGGGCCCGGACGGCATCGGCGTCATCGACCTCGTGATGCGCCTGTCCGCCGAGGCGGCCGCCGCCGGCGGCTACTGCAAGGCCCTCATGGGCAACCACGAGCTGCTGCTGCTCGGCGCCAAGCGGTTCGGCGACACCCCCGTCAACTCCGGCGCGGGCACCGCCACCTTCCAGGCCGCCTGGCTTCTCAACGGCGGCCAGAAGACCGACATGGACCGCCTCCAGGATCACCACCTCCAGTGGATGGCCCGCCTGGACGCCATGGAGGAGGTCGACGGCCACCTCCTGGTGCACTCCGACACCACCGCCTACCGCGACTACGGCGACTCCATCGAGGCCGTCAACGACACCGTCCGCGAGACGATCACGCGCAACGACCCGGATGAGGTCTGGGACCTCTTCCGCAAGTTCACCCGGCGCTTCTCCTTCCGTGACGAGGGCGGCGCCGAGGCCGTGCGCTCGCTCCTGGAGACCTACGGCGGCACCCGCATCGTGCACGGACACAGTCCCATTCCGTACCTCCTGGGCGAGGTCGGCTCGGAGGACGGCGAGGACGGCACGGGCCCCTCGGTCGACGGACCGTACACCTATGCGGGCGGTCTGGCCGTCGCCATGGACGGTGGCGTGACCATGGCCGGAAAGCTGCTGGTCCAGGAACTCCCCTTGCGTACCTGAGCCGTCGGCGGGCAGGCGTGGGACGGCAGCGGACTTCGCCGGCCGGGGGCCAATTTCTTCAAACCCCCTGTCACCGCCCGCCGTCACCGCTCTACCATCGGCTTATCCGTAGCAGGCTCCCCTCCGTTTCTGCCCGACGGCTCGTCAGCATGCCGAGCCACAAGCCCTACGGAGCATCGGGGGATGCACATGAACAGCGTTCCGCAGCACCTGCTCAGTGAGGACCGCCAGGAGTTCGAGCGGATCCTCGGCGAGGTGCTGCGCTCCGCACCACACCGCCCGGAATTCGCCGCCGGCCTCCAGCGGCTCAACACCGAACAGCTGCGCACGATGGCGCTCAACGCCACGGCCATCATCACGGCCGCCGCGGCGACCGAATACCAGTACTACGTGAAGGTCCGCGACGAATTCCGCAGCCCGTCGGTGGCGACGCCCGCCCATGAGGGGACGGCGTCCGGCACCGGCGAACCGGACGGCACCGCCGTAGGCCTCGCGGCCACCGTGGGCGAGGTCACCGAGGCCGTCGGCGCGGGCGCCGGTGCCATCGCCGCGGTGCTCGCCCCCGTCCTCGCCGGAACCGCCGCGGTGCTCTTCCTGCTCGTGGGATACGTCATGAAGGCGCTCGACCCCGAACGGGCGATCGCCGAGACCCTGCTCACCACGGGGTGGGTCTTCGGCGCGGTCACCGCGGCGGCGATCCTGGTGGCCGCCGTCGGCCTCCTGCTCACCGCCCTGCGCAACAACGCCACCGCCCTCCTGGACGGCGGGGCCCGCAGCGAGTTGAACGAGGAGGTGACCCGGGCCCGGGAAGCCTGGCGCGAGACGCTGCTGGAGCGCGGCATCC
The DNA here is from genome assembly GCF_000383595.1 of Streptomyces bottropensis ATCC 25435. Classification (NCBI taxonomy): domain Bacteria; kingdom Bacillati; phylum Actinomycetota; class Actinomycetes; order Kitasatosporales; family Streptomycetaceae; genus Streptomyces; species Streptomyces bottropensis. The sequence goes on from NZ_KB911581.1 coordinate 8,902,033, forward strand.
TGCCGTTTCTCCGCGACGCCCTCGCCAACCCGAGCCCGGCACTGCTGAACGAGCCGGACCGACCGGCCCCGCCCAGCCGCATGCCGCACCTCGGCTACAACCGCCCGAGCTTCAGCAGCAGCCCGGACAGCGGCAGCTCACGCTCCCGCCCCAGCTACAGCAGCCCGGACTTCTCCAGCCCGGACTTCGGCGGGCCGGAACACCAGCCCGAGTAGGACCGCCCGGCCGCCGTCCCGGACACCGGCCGGCGCCGGTGCCCATGGCTCGACACCGAACGCTCAGATGATGCCCGCCCGGCCGGCATCGGTCACCCAGGTCGGGAATTCGGACAGGAGCCGGTCGTACAGCTCCTGGTCGGGGACGGTACCGATGTCGTCCACGGCGAAGAATCCGACATTGTCGACGCGACGGCCGGGCAGCGCGTCGAAGCGCTCCAGCACTCCGTAGTCGGCCCGTCCCAGCCCCACGAACTGCCAGAAGATCGGCTCCTCGACAGCATCCCGCAGCTCGCGCTCGATCAAAGCGTCCCGGTAGACACCCCCGTCGGAGAAGAACAGCACCAAGGTGGGGGCACCGGCGGGATTCTCCCGGACGTAGGTGCGTACCTGGGCGATCGCCTTCTGTTCCTCGTTCTGGATGCCGATCGTCCGCATGTCGATCTGGCCTGTCTGCAGTCCTCTGGCCGGCTTCTTGCCACGTCGGAAGAGGCTCATCTGTCCGACGCGCACATGCAGTCGCAGCCATGCGGGGAGTTCCCCGATGCGCAGGTCAGGCAGCCGCGCCGCGTTCGAAGCGAAGGTCCAGGCCTGCATCTCACCGTCGTCGTCCAGCTGCGCGGCAACCGCAGCCATGCGCTCGACGACATCGGCGACGACGCCCTTGGAGTAGAGGAACGACATGGATCCGGAGGCGTCCAGAACCAGGATGACGCGGGCGGTGACTCCCGCCGCACCATGCTTCCTGAGGCTGACGGCCACTTGCTCCTTACGCAGCGACAGTCGCTTGCGCATGTCGACGGGCAACCGTTCCTCGTCCTTGCTGAGACTCGGGCCCACCGGTGCCGCGGCCGGGACGTGTGGTGCCGTGGCCGGGGCAGGTGGCGCGGGGGACGCAACAGCTGGTGCCGCGGCGGGGACAGGTGGCGCGGGAGGCGGCGAGGACACGGGCGGGTCCGAGGGCGCGTCGTCGACGGTGATGCCGAAATCGGAGGCCAGCCCGGCGAGGCCGGAGGCGTATCCCTGACCGACCGCGCGGAACTTCCACTGCCCCGCCCGTAGATACAGCTCGCCACCGATGAACGCGGTCTCCGTCGCCGCCTCCATGGGAAACCGTGCGATCTCGGTCCGTCTCCCGGCGTCCCACAGCCGCAAGGTCAGTCCGGGCACCTGTCCGAACGTTCCGCCGTCGGCCGAGGCGCACAGCAGAACTCGTTCGACAGCGGGTTCGAGCGCTTGCAGGTCCACCTCGACCGTGTCGGTCAGGACACCGCCGGCGCTCTGTTTACCCCGGTGTGCCACAGCGCTCGACGCGTGCCGAGGCTGGTTGTAGAAGACGAAGTCACCGTCGTCCCGAACGCGTCCCACACCGGTGAGCAGCAACGCCGAGGCATCGACATCGGGTACGCCGGGCCCTTCGGGCCACGTCAGTTCGACGCGTACCGAAGGGGCGTCGACGGGAAGGTTGGCACCCTTGCTCAGTGCTCTCGCTGTCATGGGGGAAGTCTGCCCGCCGAGAGCGCGGGAGGGCAGACCTTCTGCGGTCCGCGAGGCGTGCGATGCCCCGCCGCGCCGGGGCATCGCACCCCGGGTCTCACTCCGCCAGCGGCAGATACACCCGGTTCCCGCTCTGCGCGAACTCCTTCGACTTCTGCAGCATCCCCTCGGCGATCTCCTTCTGGGACGCCCCCTCTGCCGCCGCACCGCCGAACCGCTCGGTGATGCTGTGACTGATCTTCATCGAGCAGAACTTCGGCCCGCACATGGAGCAGAAGTGGGCCGTCTTGGCCGGCTCCGCCGGCAGCGTCTCGTCGTGGAACTCACGAGCCGTGTCGGGATCGAGGGCCAGGTTGAACTGGTCCTCCCAGCGGAACTCGAAGCGGGCGTCCGACAACGCGTCGTCCCACGCCTGTGCACCCGGGTGCCCCTTGGCCAGGTCCGCCGCATGAGCCGCGATCTTGTAGGTGATGACGCCGGTCTTCACGTCGTCGCGGTTGGGCAGACCCAGGTGCTCCTTGGGTGTCACGTAGCAGAGCATCGCGGTGCCCCACCACGCGATCATCGCGGCACCGATGCCCGAGGTGATGTGGTCGTACGCAGGGGCGACGTCCGTGGTCAGCGGGCCGAGCGTATAGAACGGAGCCTCATCGCAGATCTCCTGCTGCAGGTCGATGTTCTCCTTGATCTTGTGCATCGGGACATGTCCCGGGCCCTCGATCATCGTCTGTACGTGAAAACTCTTGGCGATGGAGTTCAGTTCCCCCAGCGTGCGCAACTCCGCGAACTGGGCCTCGTCGTTGGCATCCGCGATGGATCCCGGGCGAAGGCCATCACCGAGGGAGTACGTGACGTCGTAGGCGGCGAGGATCTCGCACAGCTCCGGGAAGTTCTCGTAGAGGAACGACTCCTTGTGGTGCGCCAGGCACCAGGCCGCCATGATCGAGCCGCCGCGGGAGACGATGCCGGTCTTGCGGTTCGCGGTGAGCGGTACGTACGCCAGTCGCACGCCCGCGTGGACGGTCATGTAGTCCACGCCCTGTTCAGCCTGCTCGATGACCGTGTCCTTGTAGATGTCCCAGGTCAGCTCCTCGGCTCGGCCGTCGACCTTCTCCAGCGCCTGGTAGAGCGGCACGGTACCGATGGGAACGGGGGAGTTGCGCAGCACCCACTCGCGGGTGGTGTGGATGTTCCGGCCCGTGGACAGGTCCATGACCGTGTCGGCTCCCCAGCGGGTCGCCCAGGTCATCTTCTCGACCTCCTCCTCGATGGAGGAGGTGACCGCGGAGTTGCCGATGTTGGCGTTGACCTTCACCAGGAATCGCTTGCCGATGATCATCGGCTCGATCTCGGGGTGATTGATGTTCGCTGGCAGTACGGCCCTGCCTGCGGCGATCTCCTCACGTACGACCTCGGGCGAGACGTTCTCCCGTATGGCCACGTACTCCATCTCGGGGGTGATCTCGCCGCGCCGCGCGTACGCGAGCTGGGTCACCGCCCGGCCGTCACGGCTACGGCGCGGCTGGCGTGGCCGCCCCGGGAACACCGCGTCGAGGTTGCGCAGTCCGCCACGCGGCGAGGTGTGCTTGATCCCGTCGTCCTCGGGGCGCACGGGCCGGCCCGCGTACTCCTCGGTGTCTCCTCGGCCGATGATCCAGTTCTCGCGAAGGGGAAGCAGTCCTCGCCGGACGTCGGTCTCCGCTGTCGGATCGGTGTACGGGCCGGAGGTGTCGTACAGGGTGACGGATTGTCCGTTGGTCAGGTGCACCTGGCGGACCGGCACCCGCAGATCGGGGCGCGAGCCCTCGATGTACGCCTTGTGCCAGCCGATGGACTTCCCGGACTCCAGTGGCTGTTCACCCTCGTTGTGTCCGCCCTCGGACGAGACGGATGCCCCGTCCGGCTGGCTGGAGGCAGGCGTGCGTGTGTCCTCGATGGTCATGAGACCTACTCCCTACGCCGGCATTACCCGGTAACAGGTTCAGCGGTCGACGCAGCGATTTCCGCCCGACGATGTTCCACGTGAAACATCGCGTCTGCGGAGGTCAGCGCCCTCTCAGCCCGGTGCTCCGAGCTCCCGCGTGTGCAAAGGTGCCTCCACGCTAGCGGCAGATGTGGCGCGGTGAACAGTGGGCCTCGCTCGTTCTTGCGATGATCGGTCGGTGACCACGACGCAGCAGCCCCCGCCTCCGCCCCCCGAGCCGCCCCACGGCCATGGCCCCGGAAACGGTCATGGGCATGGATCCGACGGCGGCCACGGCTACGGCTCCGGGGGCGGCCACAGCTCCGGCGGCGGCCACGGTCCCGGTGACGGACATGGCCACGGCCCGTCCTCCGGCGGCGGCGGCGGCCACGGACACTCCCACAGCCACGGTCCCGCCGCTCCCGTCTCGCAGCATCTGCGCAAGGTCATCGCGGCGGTGCTGATCCCCTTCGCGACCGCGGTCGTCGTGGGCCTCGTCGTGCTCTGGCCGGGCGGCGCCCCCTCGCACGAGCGCACCGGCGTGGGCTTCGACCGGCAGACACAGCAGGCCACCGTCACCAGGGTCGAGGAGGTCGACTGCTCGTCGGTGAACGCCTCGGGCGACACCCCGACCGGTGACACCTCCACCGCCGAGGGATCGTCCGCCCAGCAGCAGGCCAACGGCACCTGCAAGAAGGCCACAGTCCGCGTCGACACGGGCGACGACAAGGGCCGTACGTTCACGGAGATCGTTCAGCCGGACCAGTCACGGCAGTTGGAGCAGGGCCAGGAGGTCGTGGTCGCGTACGAGCCCGCCGCGCCCAAGGACCTGCAGTACTCGGTCACCGATGTGAACCGGAAGCTCCCGATGGCCCTGCTCGCCGGGATCTTCGCACTCGCCGTCGTGGTGGTGGGCCGGATGCGCGGGGTCATGGCCCTGGTGGCGCTGGCCATCAGCTTCATGGTGCTGACCCTCTTCATTCTGCCGGCCATCCTGCAGGGCTCGAACCCGCTGGTCGTGGCGGTCATCGGCGCCAGCGCCATCATGCTGATCGCCCTCTACATGTGCCACGGGCTCTCGGCCCGGACATCCGTGGCGGTGATCGGCACCCTGATCTCACTGCTGCTGATCGGCCTGCTGGGTTCGGGTTTCATCGGCTGGGCCTATCTGACCGGCAACACCGACGACAACACGGGGCTGATCCACGGGCTGTACCCGACGATCGACATGAGCGGTCTGCTGCTCGCGGGGGTCATCATCGGCTCGCTCGGTGTGCTCGACGACGTGACGGTGACCCAGACGTCGGCGGTCTGGGAACTGCACGAGGCCAATCCGGCAATGGGCTGGCGAGGGTTGTACCGGGCGGGCATCCGCATCGGCAGGGACCACATCGCGTCGGTCGTCAACACCCTCGTCCTCGCCTACGCCGGTGCCGCGCTGCCCCTGCTGCTGCTCTTCTCGATCGCGCAGAGCAGTGTCGGCACGGTCGCCAACAGCGAACTCGTCGCCGAGGAGATCGTGCGCACGCTGGTCGGGTCGATCGGCCTGGTGGCCTCGGTACCGGTGACCACCATGCTGGCCGCCCTGGTCGTCTCGGCCGACCGCCCGGGTGCCCCCGAAGCGGCCGCCGTGCCCGCGCCGGCGCGCGGGGGACGAGGCCGCCGCCGCAAGCGCTGAAGCGTTACGGCACCTCGGGGCCGTAACGGTTCATCCCGCGCTCTGCTCCTCCGCCAGGATGCGGTCCAGAGCCTCGTCGAGCAGCGTGTCGAAGTCGGCGAGGGAGCGCTCCTGCCCCAGCGGCACAAGCTTGTCCGTACGGTCGAGGAAGGCCACCAGCGGCGCCGTGCCGACCCGGAACATCGCCTGGTCGGTGCCCACCTGAAGCCGGATCAGGACCTCCCCGAACGTCTCCGGATCGGCGGGGGCGATGTGCACGTCCCCGTCGCCGCACGGCCGCCCGACGCCGTCGATGAGCAGCTCCCGTCCGAAGGCCCAGGTCACCGGGGCATCGCCGGGCAGGTGGAAGGTCAGCCGCACGGCATAGGGATCGCAGGTCTCATAACGGAGCTCCACCGGGATGCGGAAGGAGAGCTCCTCCGAGACGAGAAAGCTCATCATGACCTCTGCCTGTACCGACTCGCGCATCGCCTACCCCGCCGTGTTCGTCGATTGGCCAGGAATCATCCGCCTGACACCTCTGGAAGTTTGCTGAAAGTACACGAGAGATCACAAGGAGTGATTTTTCAGATGCTGATAGAGATCGCGAGTGTCCCTAGCAGCTTCCCGATCTCGGTCTGCAACTGACGGGCGAGGGGCAGCAGTCGGTCCGCCTGGTGCGAGGGCAGCGAGATGGCGAGAGTGCCGGCGGTCGACCCCGCCGTGATGGGAAGAGCGGCGCAGACCGTCCCCAGGGCGTACTCCTGCCGCTCCACGACCGGTTCCATCCTCCCCATCCGCCCGAGGCGCCTTAGCAGCGTCTCGTCGTCACGGACCGTGTAGGGGGTCAGCGACTGCACCGGATAGCGCTCCAGGTGGTCGCGGCGGTCCTCGTCGCTCAGCTGGGACAGCAGACACTGCCCGATGGCGTGCGCGTGACCGGTCTCCCGGAAGTCGGCCCACTCCTCGACCGCCGGGGTGTTGGGGCTGTCCGCGACGCACTTGACCTCGATCTCGCCGTCCCGGTAGATCGCGAAGTACACCGGCACGCCGAGGGTGTCCCGCCAGTGCGCCAGGGCCTCACCCACCGTGCTGCGACGTTTCTGCTGCGCTCCGCTGCTGCTCAGCCGCTCGGCCGCCTCACCCAGGAAGAACAGCCCCTTCTCCCGGCGGAGATAGCCCTCATGGACCAGGGTGCGCAGCAGGTGGTAGGCCGTGGGCAGCGCTAGCCCGGCATCCCGCGCCAACTGCTTCGCGGGCGCTCCGTGTTCTCGCTCGGCGACGGCTTCCAGCAGTCGCATCGCCCGCTGCACCGAGCCGATCAGGGTCCCGGAGTTCGCCTCGCTCGCGGTGGGCGACGCAGGGGACGGGATACGCGCCCCCCGTCCCGGACCGTGTCCGAGCGGGGACCCTGGGCGTACGGGCCCCGTCTGCGGCCGGGGCTTGGTCGGTGGCGCCAGTGGCTGTGCCTGCGCGCGGGGCGACGGCGGAGGGGGCTGCGCCTGCGTGCGGGCCGTCGGCGCGGGTGGCTGCGTCCGCGGCCTCGTCCGTTCCTGTGCCTGCGCCAGCGGAGGTTCGGGGCAGCGCACCTTCTCCTCGCCCGGCGAGGTGCGTGGCTGAACGGGGGGAGCCGGGGTCGTCGACGGCGTCGTACGCGGCGGGGACTGCGGGACATGAGCCTCCGCCTCCCGGACGCGCGCGTGCTCGGCGGCGGCCACCGGTGTCGATCGAGGGCCCGGCTGTGTGGGCGGAACCGCGCTCTGTGCCGACCGGGAGAGCGGTCGGCCGGAAGAGGCGAGGGGTTCTGCGGGTGCGGTGTCAGCCGTGGCCAAGGGGTCACTCCCGAAGCGCGAGGAGGGCCGCCCGTGCGAGGGACACGGGAGGGAGATGCGCCGCCCGCGGGGGTCGAGCCCGCGACGAGTTCCCGGACTCTAGCCGCCCGTCACCGCCTGTAGACGGCCCCGCCGGGAAACTTCCCCCTGGCGAGGGAACCTCACGTTCCTGTTACCGCCGCGCCCTGACCGGGGTTCACCCACTCACGCCTCACCTGTGACGCGACGCTGACGCCTCACCAGTCGCCGCGCGAGGAGGATCCCGCCGTGAACTTCTTGACGACGTAGACCAGTCCACCGACCAGCGCCACGAAGACCAGCACCTTGAAGAGCAGGCCCACCACTACCTGGACGACGCTGACTATCAGCCCTCCGAACACCAACAGGGCGATGACCGGCACCGCGACCCACTTCACCCACCACGGCATCCCCGCGAAGATCTCCCGCATCGCCCTTGCTCCTCGTGTCTCCACCCGTCGCCCCGCCACCGGGGCACTCATTCCGGGCCTTTTGCTGTCCTGCCGTCGATGCTAGGGCCACGCGGGGGCCGTCCGGGGGCCTCGTACCCCTTGTCCATCCCTGATCGTCCCCCTAGGGAACACCGAAGCGGATGTCAGCCCTCCGGCGGAGAGAACACCACCACGACCCTCAAGTCCTCGGTGATGTGGTGGAACTTGTGGGCGACCCCGGCAGGCACGTACACGACACTGCCGCGCGCGACCTGGGTGGTCTCCAAGCCGACCGTGATCGATGCCCGGCCGCTCACCACGAGATACACCTCGTCCTGACCGTGCGGCTTCTGCGGATCGAGCTCGCCGGCATCGAGCGCGTATAGGCCGACCGACATGTTCCGTTCGCGCAGGAACTGCAGATAGGCACCGTCATTGGCGGCGCGCTCCGCCTCCAGCTCGTCCAACCGGAATGCCTTCATCGACTTAGTCGCCCCTGCCCGGTGCTCGTACCGATCGCTTCTGCCACGATCAGACACATGATGAATTTCCTAGTCAAGACGATCGCCAACGCGGGCGCCCTGGCGGTCGCCGTCTGGCTGCTCGACAAGATCACGCTGACCGGTGACAGCACGGGCAAGGAGGTCGGCACCCTGCTGCTGGTCGCGCTCGTGTTCGGCCTGGTGAACGCCGTGGTCAAGCCGCTCGTGAAGCTGTTGACCCTCCCGCTGTTCATACTCACGCTCGGCCTGTTCACGCTGGTCGTGAACGCCCTGATGCTCATGCTCACCTCGTGGCTGGCCGACGTCGTCGACCTGAGCTTCCATGTGGAGGGCTTCTGGACCGCCGTCCTCGGCGGCCTGATCATCTCGATCGTCTCGTGGGCGCTCTCCCTCGTCCTGCCCGACGGGGACTGAGGTCCGGCATGACCTATCGAGTCTGCTTCGTCTGTACCGGCAACATCTGCCGCTCCCCGATGGCCGAGTCCGTCTTCCGTGCCCGGCTGGAGGAGGCCGCGCTGGAGAACCTGGTCGAGGCCGACAGCGCGGGCACCGGCGGTTGGCACGAGGGCGACGGCGCCGATCCGCGCACCGTCTCCGTCCTGAAGGCGAACGGATACTCCGGCGTCCACACCGCCCGCCAGTTCCAGGTCTCCTGGTTCTCCCGCCTCGACCTCGTCATCGCCCTCGACGAGAGCCACCTCAAGGCACTGCGCCGCCTCGCGCCGACCGCGGCGGACGCGGACAAGATCCGGCTGCTGCGTTCCTACGACCCCGCCGCCGACGGAGATGATCTCGACGTCCCGGACCCCTACTACGGAGGCCTGGACGGTTTCGAGGAGTGCCTCGAACTGGTGGAGGCGGCGAGCCCCGGCCTGCTGGCCGCCGTACGCGAGAAGGTGGAGGGACGGGCCGCATGAGCACGCAGAACCCCGCCGTGGAACCCGGGGACGGCACCCGCGCGGTACGGGCCGGGCTGCCCGAGCCCGTCAAGCACGAGCCGACCCTCCCCGGGCCGGTCTTCGCCGCCCACTACCACCTGCCGGGCGAGCCCACCGGCCCGTACGCCTACGGGCGCGACCAGAATCCCACCTGGACCCTCCTGGAACGCGCCATCGGCGAACTGGAGGCACCGGGACAGGACGACGCCGAGACGCTCACGTTCGCCTCCGGCATGGCCGCCATCTCGGCCGTCCTCTTCTCCCAGCTGCGTTCCGGTGACGTCCTGGTCCTGCCGGACGACGGTTACAACGTGCTGCCGCTGGCAGGTGAGCAGCTGCGGTCGTACGGCATCGAGGTGCGCAGCGCGCCGACGGGCGGCGACGCCCAGCTCGACGTCCTCGACGGCGCCAGGCTGCTGTGGATCGAGACCCCGTCGAACCCGGGGCTGGACGTGTGCGACGTGCGGCGGCTCACCGAGGCGGCGCACGCGCGTGGCTGTCTCGTGGCCGTCGACAACACCCTGGCTACCCCGCTCGGGCAGCGGCCCCTCGAACTGGGCGCCGACTTCGCTGTGGCCAGCGGTACCAAGCAGCTGACCGGACACGGGGACGTCCTTCTCGGGTACGTCGTCGGGCGGGACGCCGCACTGATGGCCTCGGTGCGGCGCTGGCGCAAGATCGTCGGCGCGATCCCGGGCCCGATGGAGGCCTGGCTGGCGCATCGCTCGCTCGCCACGCTCCAGCTGCGCGCCGACCGGCAGAGCGCCAACGCCCTCGCCGTGGCCGAGGCCCTCAAGGGGCGGCCCGAGGTGACCGGGTTGCGTTACCCGGGGCTGCCCGACGACCCCGCGCACAAGATCGCCTCGCGGCAGATGAGGCGCTACGGGTGCGTGGTGTCGTTCACCTTGCCCACGCGCGCGCGTGCCGACCGTTTTCTCGACGCGCTTAGTCTGGTGGACGACGCCACGAGTTTCGGAGGAGTCCGTTCCACCGCGGAGCGGCGCGGCCGTTGGGGCGGCGACGCTGTGCCGGAGGGTTTCATCCGCTTCTCGGCCGGTGCGGAGGACACGGCCGATCTCGTGGCGGACGTGCTGCGTGCGCTGTCGGTTGCGACCGGCTAGTACTCCGCACGCACAACGGGCGGTCCGAGCCTCCCCCCTCGTGGCTCGGACCGCCCCCGGTTCCGCGCGCGAACCGCGCGAACAAGGCTAATTGACTCTGCGTCAGTGTCCAATCACAGTAGCGACAGGGGCCTATCGACTTATTTATGGTTGGGCGCTCCGGGCAGCGAGGGGAGGAACGACCATGGATCTGGCCTTACTGCGGACCTTCGTGACCGTGCACCGGGCCGGCTCCTTCACCCGTGCCGCCGCCCTGCTCGGCCTCTCGCAGCCGGCCGTAACCTCGCAGATACGCACCCTGGAGCGTCAGCTGGGCCGCCCCCTCTTCCTTCGCCAGGCACGCGGAGTGACGCCGACGACCATTGGCGACGAGCTGGCCCACAAGGCGGCCCCGCATCTCGACGCGCTGGTGGAGATCGCCGAGACCGGCCTCGACGACGACTCCTCCTTACGAACCCTCCATCTCGCCGGCCCACTGGAGTTCACCGCCGAGCGGGCTCTGCCTGCCCTCACCGAGCTGACCGGGGACGACGGCCAGGGCTTCGCGCTGCGGGTCTCCTTCGGCAACTCCGACAAGACGCTGGAGGGTCTCGCCGCCGGCCACCACGACCTGGCCATCACCACCGCCCAGGCCCGCGGCCCCCTGCTCAGCGCGACCCCTCTCTGCGACGAGGAGCACGTTCTGATCGCCGCCCCGCGCTGGGCGGACGAGATCGGGCCCGAGAGGCCGTGCCGCAAGGGAGCACACCTGCTGGAGGGGCTTCCCGTCGTCGAGGTACACGAGTCAATGCCCTTCGTCACCCGATACTGGGCGTCGGTCTTCGACGCCCGGCCCACGGCTTCCGGCACCGTCGTCGTCCCGGACCTGCGGGCGGTCCTGGCCTGTGCCGTCTCCGGCGCCGGACTTGCCGTGCTGCCGCGCTATCTGTGCGCCACCGCTCTGGACCGCGGTGACGTGGTCACGCTCCTGGAGCCCGCGGTGCCGCCGCTACGGACCTACTTCCTCGTGGTCCGGACCGGAACGCTGGCCTTGCCGCACATCGCGCGGGCGCATGAATGGCTGATGAGGGCCGCCGCGAGCTGGTCCTGAGGCCGCGTTGCAGCCACTCGACGGATGCGAGCGCGGGCAGCGAGCCCGCCCTGCGCCGCCAGGAAGCCACTCTTCACCTACAGCGATGTTTCACGTGGAACATGGAGGGCCACATTTCTCCCATGACCGTACGACCCGTGGTCAAGCGCACTGCCCGTGCCGTTCTGCTCGACGGCGACGACCTGATCCTGATCAAGCGGACCAAACCGGGCATGGACCCCTACTGGCTCACGCCGGGCGGCGGTGTCGAGCCGGAGGACACCACCGTCGTCGACGCGCTCCACCGCGAAGTGCACGAGGAACTCGGCGCGAAGATCACCGATGTGGTGCCCTGTTTCGTGGACACCGTCGAACACATCGGGGAGGACGGCGGCGCCACCGGTGTGAAGGTCCAGCACTTCTTCGTCTGCCGCCTGGAGTCCATGGACCCCTCCAAGCGGCACGGTCCCGAGATGGACGAGCCGCTGGGCGAGTACGAGATCGTACGCATCCCCTTCACTCGGGTCGGCATCGCTTCCGTGCACCTCGTCCCGCTGTCCCTGCGGCACTATCTGGACGGGAACATCGAGGGCGTGCGGGCGATGCACGCGCCGGACCTGGGCTGACGTCGCCGGCCGCCGGAGCGCTCGGCCTGGGGCCCCCGCCGGTCAGTCTCCGGCCGCCACCAGTTCCTCGACCGAGTCGTGCCGTATGCGGTCCGCGGGGATGCCGGCGTCCTTCAACGCGTCGACACCGCTGCGGATCATGCCGGGCGGGCCGGAGAGATAGGCGTCATATCCGTTCCAGGGCCCGTGGTCCCGTATCGCGTCCGGCAGTTGAAGCAGTCCGTGCCGGTCCACGACCGGGCGCACCTCGAGCCAAGAGTTGGTCTGCTGCAGCCGCAGCAGGGTGTCGAGATCGTAGAGGTCCTGACCGGTGCGGGCGCCGTAGAAGACCTCCACCGGGCGGTTCCGTCCGTGCTCGGCGACGTCCTCCACCATGGCTTTGATAGGTGCGATACCGGTGCCGCCGCCCAGGCAGAGCAGCCCGCTGTCGGTGGTGTGGTCGACCGTCATCGTGCCGGCCGGCGGCCCCAGCCGCAGAACGTCGCCCGGCCGGGCGCGATGCACGAGCGCGTTGGAGACCCAGCCCGCGGAGATCGCCTTCACATGGAACGTCAACAGCCCGTCCGAGCGGGGCGCCGAGGCGAACGAGTAGTGCCGCCAGATCCGCGGCCACCAGGGAGTCTCCAGGCTCGTGTACTGCCCGGCGAGGAAGGGATATGGCTGGTTCGGACGGACCGTGAGGACCGCGATGTCCGCGGTCCTCGGATCGTGCGAGACGACCTCAGCCAGCCACCAGGGCGGCGACCGCAGTTCGTCCGCCGCCGCCGCGTCGATCATCACCTGGGAGATGGTCGTGTACACCCGAACCCAGGCTGCCTCGGTCTCGTCGTTCCAGCTCGCCTTGGCATACCGGCTCAGAGCGCCGATCAGGCACTCGCCGACGGCCGGGTAATGATCGGCCTGCGTGCCGTACTTGCGATGACCGCGACCGAGATTCTGCAGGTAGTCGACGAGGACCGGGGTGTTGTCGATGTGTTCGGCAGCGGTCAGGAGAGCCTTGAGCAGGCGGTCGCGCTGGGCGTCCATCGCCGGAGGGAACATCGAGCGCAGCTCAGGGTGCTGGACGAAGAGCAGCGCGTAGAAGTACGAGGTGACCTTGTCGGCGACGGGTCCGACCTCGGCCATGGTCCGCTGGATGAGAACGGCGTCGGGGGAGGCCGTGGGGCCGCCTGACTGGTTGGGCACGTGGGCGACGGAGTGCTCGGAACCGTGCTCCTCTGCGGGCTGCGCGGCCCGGGCAGGCGGGGAATACGGCGGGACGCCTGGCGGAAGGTCGGCGGAGCTCTGTATTCGCTCCCGTGCCACGCCTTCCCGGGCCTGCTCCACACTGCTCGGCGGCTCCAGGGAACGACCCACGGGCCGCAGGCCGGCGAGGCGGTAACCCTCGGGCTCCAGGTCTTCGCCGGGGGACGGCGGAGACGTACGTGGTGTGAACCAGCCGCCTCCGTCACTGCCCCCCGAAGTGCCGTTGCCGGCCGACGTGGTGGTCGGAGCGTCCATGGTCTGCCTCGCCTCGAACATCTTTCGGTCGATCTAGTACGCCCCCACTCGGAAGTCGCACGCTTTCCCCCGCGGACGGCCTTGCTTTCCCCGTTCGTTCCCCGTCGGCCAATGCGGCCACAGTCAGTCCGGATTCCCGATCCGTACGGTCAAGTAGGCGAGAGTGTGACGTGAGCCGCAGCTCTCACCGCAGCGTTCCACGGCGCACGAACGCCCCCACCTCGTAACGGCAAACGCGGGTCTCCGATCCCCTGTCCGGTTAGGCTGCATTGAGCTGCGTTCGCACCCCTGTCATGAGACGGCTGCATCTCACTTCGGACACGAACCGGACTCGACCCTACCGGCAGGGCCGCCACACACAAGTCCCCCCATCCCGTACCGCGAATTCCATGGGGGCGAATCAGTGATTCCTTCAATTGCTGGGCCAGGGCACATCAATTCATAGATATCCCACAGATCCGACTCGCGCACGAGTGGGTGTCCGGCCTCAGTCCCGGTTCTCATGTCCCAAATGTTTCGCAGCCGCGGCGAGCCGGTCCTCCCAGGCCCGGAGACCGGTGTTTCACGTGAAACATCGGTCCGCCCACTGTGTGGTTGGGCGCGAAATGGCCAAACAGGTGTGTGTCTGACCGCAAACCGGTGGACGCCAAGGGCTCATGTCGGACAGCCTGACCCGCGTGTCGACACTTTCCCCCGCAGCTCTGCCCATCCGCCGCCTGACGCCTCGCGACCGCACCGCCTGCTCCGACCTGTCCGAGGACCGGGGTTGGCCCCGGGAGGAGCACAAGTGGGGGCTCCTCCTTGCGGCCGGCACCGGCTACGGCGTCGATGCTCCCGACGGCGGGCTTGTCACCGCCTGCGTGGTGACCGAGTACGGCCCCGTCGGCAGCCCTGAACTGAGTGCGATCGGCATGGTTCTGGTCGCCGAACGGTATGCCCGCCAGGGCATCGGCCGCTGTCTGATGCGTCATGTGGTCACAGAGATGGGCACCACTCCGCTGACCCTGCACGCGACCCCGTACGGACGTCCGCTCTACGAGGAGCTGGGCTTCAAGGTCACCGGGCAGGCCGAGATGATCCGCGGACACTTCACACCTGGGGCGCCCGACGTCTCGGTCCGTACGCGCCCGGCCACGGCCGAGGACCTGACCACGATCCTCAGGCTCGACGCAGAAGTCTTCGGCACAGACCGCACGCACATCCTGACCCGGCTTCCCGCGTTCGCCGATCAGCTGCGTGTGGCCGTGGAGAACGACAGGATCATCGGATACGCGGCTGCCTGGCCCAACATGGACGATCATGTCGTCGGCCCGTTGATCGCCCGTGACACTCGGACGGCAAAGGCGCTCATCACGTCCCTGGCCGCCCACACCGAGCGACCTTTGCGCACCGACATCGACGTACGTCACGACGAACTGCTGGCGTGGGCGAAGGAACGGGGCCTGGCATCGATCGCCTTCAACTCGGTGATGACGTACGGGCTCTCCGAGCTGCCGGGTGACTGGACCCGGCGCTACGCCCCGCTGACCGTGGCAGCGGGCTGAGCCACCGAACCCAGCGGGCTCGTCAGCGGTCAGTGATGCACGGGTGTCCGCCGTGCGGCCGCTCCAGAGCCCTCGACGACGGTGTCGGCGGCCGCGCCCCCACGCTCCAGCAACGATGCGATGAGCGCGAGCACGAGAGCACTCCCGGCGAGGACGGCACCGACCCAGCTGGGCGCCGTGTAGCCGAGACCGGCGTCGATGACGAGTCCGCCAAGCCAGGCGGAGAGCGCGTTGCCGAGGTTGAAGGCGCCGATGTTCACGGCCGAGGCCAGCGTGGGGGCGCCATGCGCCTGGTCGAGAACCCGCTTCTGGAGCGGCGGCACGGTCGCGAAACCCAGAGCACCGACCAGCGTGATGGTCACCGCAGCGGCGATCTTGTCGTGGGCGGTGACGGAGAACAGTGCGAGAACGACCGCGAGAGCGCCCAGTGAGACGTAAAGCATGGGCATCAGCGCGCGGTCGGCGTACTTGCCGCCCACGAGGTTGCCGCCGACCATGCCCAGACCGAAGAGGACGAGAAGCCAGGTGACGGAGGAGTCGGCGAAGCCGGCGACGTGCGTCATCATCGGGGCGATGTAGGTGATGGCCGCGAAGACGCCGCCGAAGCCCAGCACCGTCATCGCCATGGCCAGCAGTACCTGGACGTTCCTGAAGGCGGCCAGTTCGTCGCGGAGGCGGACGTCCTGCGGCTTGGGAAGGTCGGGGACCAGCCGGGCGACGCCCAGCAGGCCGACGACTCCCAGCGCGGCGACCCCGGCGAAAGTGACCCGCCAACCGACGGACTGCCCGATGAGGGTGCCCAGCGGCACTCCGACCACGTTCGCGACGGTCAACCCGCTGAACATCATCGCGAGGGCACCGGCCTTCCGGTCCGGGGCGACGAGTTCGGCCGCGACCACCGAGCCGATGCCGAAGAAGGCACCGTGCGCCAGTGAGGCGATCACGCGGCCAAGCAGCATGACAGAGAAGGCGGGAGCGAGCGCGGAGAGCAGGTTGCCCGCGATGAACAACCCCATCAACAGCATGAGCATCCGCTTGCGGGACACCCTCGTCCCCAGAGCGGTCATGACCGGCGCTCCGAACACGACGCCGAGTGCGTAGCCGGTCACGAGGAGGCCGGCGGTGGGGATGGAGACCCCGAAGTCGCCCGCGATCTCGGGCAGCACTCCCATGATCACAAACTCCGTCGTGCCGATGCCGAAGGCGCCGATCGCCAGTGCCAGAAGCGCGAGGGGCATGAGGACATACACCTTCCAGAAGATTGCAGGGGCGCTTATCGAGCGTACACAATACTTGCATACGCGCACTATCGGCAGGTGCGGGCAATTGCGTGAGTGGCCTACCCTGGGGGCGAGCAGCTTCAGGACGGAGGAACACCGATGACGGCGACGGATCCCGCACTCACCGCCCTCGCTCAGGGCTGGTGCGCTCTCTCCCTGTTGCACGGGCGGATCGAGGCCCGCATCGAGCGCGCACTGCAGTCCGGGCACGGCCTGAGCGTGCGGGAGTACTCCCTGCTCGACGTGTTGAGCCGCCAGCACGACGGCGAGGGCGGGCACCTGCAGATGAAGCAGGTCGCCGACGCGGTCGTGCTCAGCCAGAGCGCCACGACCCGGCTGGTCACCCGGCTCGAGGACCGTGGTCTGCTCGCGCGCTATCTGTGTCCGACCGACCGCCGGGGCATCTACACGGACGTCTCCGAGGCGGGCTTGCGGCTCCTCGCCGAGGCACGTCCCACCAATGACGCCGCCCTGCGCGAGGCCCTGGACGAGGCGGCCGAGAACCCTGAACTGGCCCCTCTGGTCCGCGTCGTGGAGTCACCGAACGTGTCCGCCTAGGGTGGTCCCATGGGAGATCTCGACATCCGCCCGGCGACCGAGGACGACATACCGGAGATCGTCGCGATGCTGGCCGACGACCCTTTGGGCGCCCGGCGCGAATCGCCCGACGACCTCACCCCGTACATCGCCGCACTGAAGCGCCTCAACGGCGACCCCCATCAGCATGTGGTGGTCGCAGTCCGCGAGCACCGCGTGGTCGGGACACTCCAGCTGACGATCATCCCCGGCCTGTCCCGGCGCGGTGCCACCCGCTCGATCATCGAAGGGGTGCGGGTCCATGGCGACGAGCGCGGCAGCGGTCTCGGTACGCGACTCATCGAGTGGGCAGTCGACTCGTCGCGGCGCCAGGGCTGCCAGTTGGTGCAGCTGACGTCCGACGTCACGCGCGCCGACGCCCACCGCTTCTACGAACGGCTCGGTTTCGAGGCCACCCACGTGGGCTTCAAGATGCCGCTCTGAATCTCGCCTCTGTTCCTGTTCCTGTTCCAGCTTTTGGCGCGACTGTGGGGTCCCGTTTCACGTGAAACATCACAAGCGGGCCCCACTGCCCCCGAAGTCGTGGCTACGAGACGCCGCGCCACCCCTCGGGATCCACTCCGCCAGGCACGGGAGCCCCCTCCTCGTACGGCTGACGCGTGAACACGAACGATCCGAGGTCCAGGTGGCTCACGGTCCCGTCGGGCCTTCGTACGGCCCGCAGGACCTCTCCGGAGAAGTAGCCGTTGAGCCCGGTCCAGCTGCCGTCGTCGTTGTCCCGGAAGCGAGCACCGCGCAGAGTCGCGGAGATCGGGTCCAGTGAGAGCCCGCCGTCGGCGACTAGACGCAACGCGAAGCAGTGCGTCCCCCAGTACCAAGGCCCAGCCAGCTCCAGAACCGAAGGGTCCACCTCGGGCAGCGGTCGCCACGGGTCGGGGATCCGCGGCTCGGCCTCCGCCACGATGCGTACGAGGTCCGCGGCCACCTCCGACACCACTGGCCCCGAGGTGCAGTTGGTCAGCACGACGGCCGCCACGTCGTCCTCGACGCTGATGGTGAGCTGGGCGAGGAAGCCGGGCACCGAACCGCTGTGACCGACCAGGAACCGGCCGTCCCGGTGCTGAAGCTGCATGCCGAGCCCGTACGCCGAACCGGCCGACACGTCGGCGGCCTCCCCCGGTGCGGCGGGCGCCCGCATCTCCCGGACGGATTCCGCACCCAACACCCGGTCGTGCCCCCTGGCCAGGAAGACCGCGAAGCGCGCCAGATCGGCTGCGGTCGACCAGAGCTGCCCCGCAGGACCCATCCTGCCCAGGTCCTCGACCTTCTCCGGCAGCATCACATCCGCCCAGGGATGCACGGCCCAGCCGCCGGCGTGCGGCGCCACCGGGTGCCACGTCGTGCGGCGCAGGCCGAGTGGTTCGAGCACCTCGCGTCGTAGGACGTCCTCCCAGGCGGCGCCCCGCAGCTTTTCGACGAGCGCACCGAGGAGGGTGAAGCCGGGGTTGGAGTAATGGAAGCGGCGGCCGACGGGATGACGGTGAGGCTGCTCACCGAGCACATCTGCGAGTTCCGGACGCAGGGATCCCGGGGTGCGCTCCCACCAGGGCGACGGCGACTCGGCCGCCAGTCCGCCCGTGTGGGCCAGCAGTTCGGCGATGGTCGCCTCCCCCACGCCGGTACCCGGCAGGTGCTTCTCCAGCGGATCGCCGAGGTCCAGGGCACCCTCGTCGCGTAGCCGCAGCACCAGGACAGCGGTGAAGGTCTTGGTGATCGAGCCGATCCGGTACTGCACGTTCTCGTCCGGCGCGTGCCCCTCGACCGAGGTCCGTGCTCCGTTCCACACCGTCTCCCCGCCCCTGACCAGCGCCGCGACCAGTGACGGAGTGCGTCCCTCGGCCTGGGCGACGGCGATGCGGTGCAGCAGAGCCCGACGCGTGGCGGGAAGGAGCTCTTCCTGAGGTGTTGTCATACGCCCACTCCATCGGCCCGGACACCGCGCGTCGAGCGCATTTCCCCGGGTCAGGTCTGTGCCATGTCCACGAACCGCGAGTAGTGACCCTGGAAGGCGACCGTGATCGTGGCCGTCGGACCGTTACGGTGCTTGCCCACGATGATGTCGGCCTCGCCTGCGCGCGGCGACTCCTTCTCGTACGCGTCCTCACGGTGCAGCAGGATCACCATGTCCGCGTCCTGCTCGATCGATCCCGACTCACGCAGGTCGGACACCATGGGCTTCTTGTCCGTACGCTGCTCAGGACCACGGTTGAGCTGCGACAGCGCGATCACCGGCAGCTCCAGCTCCTTGGCCAGCAGCTTCAGGTTTCGCGACATGTCAGAGACTTCCTGCTGGCGGCTCTCGGACCGCTTGCCGCCGGACTGCATGAGCTGCAGATAGTCGATGATGACCAGCTTCAGGTCATTGCGCTGCTTCAGGCGCCGGCACTTGGCGCGGATCTCCATCATCGACAGGTTCGGGGAGTCGTCGATATAGAGCGGAGCGGCCGAGACGTCCGGCATCCGGCGGGCCAGGCGTGTCCAGTCCTCGTCCGTCATCGTGCCGGACCGCATGTGGTGCAGGGCCACACGCGCCTCGGCCGACAGCAGACGCATCGCGATCTCGTTGCGCCCCATTTCGAGCGAGAAGATCACGCTCGGCATGTTGTGCTTGATCGAACAGGCGCGCGCGAAGTCCAGAGCGAGGGTCGACTTACCCATGGCGGGCCGGGCCGCAATGATGATCATCTGACCCGGATGGAGACCGTTGGTGAGCTGGTCGAGATCGGTGAAACCTGTCGGCACACCAGTCATCTCGCCCGACCGCGAACCGATCGCCTCGATCTCGTCGAGCGCGCCCTCCATGATGTCGCCGAGCGGCAGATAGTCCTCGGTGGTGCGCTGCTCGGTGACCGCGAAGATCTCGGCCTGCGCCCTGTTGACGATCTCGTCGACGTCGTCGTCGGCCGCGTATCCCATCTGCGTGATGCGGGTGCCGGCTTCGACCAGGCGGCGCAGGACTGCACGCTCATGGACGATCTCCGCGTAGTACTCGGCGTTCGCCGCCGTCGGCACCGTCTGGACAAGGGTGTGCAGATAGGAGGCGCCGCCGACCTTGGTGATCTCGCCGCGCTTGGTGAGCTCGGCGGCGATGGTGATGGGGTCGGCCGGCTCACCCTTGGCGTAGATGTCGAGGATCGCCTGGTAGATGGTCTCGTGGGCCGGCTTGTAGAAATCGGGACCCTTGAGGATCTCGACCACGTCGGCAATGGCGTCCTTGGACAGCAACATGCCGCCGAGGACGGACTGCTCGGCGTCGAGGTCCTGCGGTGGAACCCGCTCGAAGGCCGAACCCCCGCCGTCCCATTGCCCGTTGTCCCTGCCGCGGTCGTGCCGCTCCTCCCGGCCTCGGCCGCCGTCGTCCTGACGCCGTCGGGAAGCAGGCAGACGATCACCGGGCCCGCTGTCGGCCCACGGGTCGTCCAAGGGCTCGGAAATGCTCACCGAGCGACCTCCTCCCGTCCGCCGAGCGGACCTCGCCGTGCTTCTCTTTCTACGGCACGACACTGACAAATGAGACGGCCCAACTCCGGTTCTGGCGCGTCGGTTTTGCGAGGTTTCCGTGATCTGCCGAGGAGCGGGCGCCGCACCACCGTAGGCCCGTCGGCACCGTCAGCCAATCTGGTTATCCACAGGCCATGTGGACGACGGCCCAGATGCTGTGGAGAACCCCGCAAAACCTGTGCACGACTCGGTGGACAGGCCTGTGAACAAGACCTCTCCCCTCTCACCGAAAGCGCCCTGAGCTGCACTTTTACCGTCCACCGGCTGTGCAGAAGAAAAACTTTCCCGACCCGGTCAAGATCATCGCGATCTGCGCGCGAGAACGCCCTCGACCGAGCGCCGTGTAATAGTCATAGGCACGTTGCATCTCTTACCTGTGGAAGATTAGATTGGTGGTCATGACACAGGCTTCCGCACCCCCCAAGGCCACCGGGCGTCGGCACGATCGTGAGATCATCACGCTGGCCGTTCCGGCCTTCGGTGCGCTCGTCGCCGAGCCGCTCTTCCTGATGGTCGACACCGCTGTCGTCGGCCACCTCGGCACCGCACAACTGGCCGGCCTCGGTGTCGCTTCGGCCCTTCTCATCACTGCCGTGAGCGTCTTCGTCTTTCTGGCCTACGCCACCACAGCCGCTGTCGCCCGACGCGTCGGAGCCGGGGATCTGCGGGCCGCCATCCGGCAGGGCGTGGACGGCATCTGGCTCGCTTTGCTACTGGGCGCTGCAGTCGTCGCCGTCGTCCTGCCCACCGCGCCCACGCTCGTCGCCCTCTTCGGTTCCTCGGACACCGCAGCCCCCTATGCCACGACCTATCTCCGGATCTCGGCACTGGGCATCCCGGCCATGCTCGTCGTGCTCGCCGCCACCGGTGTGCTGCGCGGTCTCCAGGACACGAAGACACCTCTGTACGTCGCCGTGGCGGGCTTCGTCGCCAACGGCGCCCTGAACGCAGGCCTTGTCTACGGCGCCGGTCTGGGCATCGCAGGATCGGCCTGGGGAACAGTCATGGCCCAACTCGGCATGGCGGTCGCCTATCTCTGGGTCGTGATCCGCGGTGCCCGCAGACATGGCGCCTCTTTGCGGCCCGACGCCCTCGGGATACGTACCGCGGCCCAGACGGGGGTGCCGTTGCTGGTCCGCACGCTCTCCCTACGTGCTGTCCTCATGATCGCGACCGCGGTCGCTGCCCGGCTCGGGGACGAGAACATCGCCGCGCACCAGATCATCCTCTCGCTCTGGAGCCTGCTCGCCTTCGCCCTGGACGCGATCGCCATCGCCGGACAGGCCATCATCGGTCGCTACCTCGGCGCGGGCGACGCTCAAGGAGCCCGTGAAGCCTGCCGCCGGATGGTGCAGTGGGGGATCGCCACCGGCACGGTCCTCGGACTGCTGGTGATCCTCGCTCGTCCCATGTTCATTCCGCTCTTCACGGACGACCCGACGGTGCAGGAAGCCGCACTCCCCGCTCTGCTCGTGGTGGCGCTCGCCCAGCCGATCTCCGGAATCGTCTTCGTGCTGGACGGCGTACTCATGGGCGCGGGAGACGGCCCCTACCTCGCCCGGGCCATGGTGCTGACCTTGGCCGTGTTCGTTCCGGCCGCCCTGCTCGTCCCCGCCCTCGGGGGTGGCCTGACCGCGCTCTGGGGCGCCATGACGTTGATGATGGCGACGCGCATGCTGACGCTGTGGCTGCGATCCCGTTCCGGCCTCTGGATCGTGACCGGAGCAACCCGCTGAGAGCGGGACCTGAATTCCACGTCGTTTCACGTGAAACATCGCTTGGTTCCCTCTGTTTCACGTGAAACAGAGGCTCCGTCGGCTTCGGCATCATCAGTGGATTGACCTCAGTCAGCACGGCATGCGGGCAAGCATGTGGGGCCGCACCCCTTACAGAGTGCGACCCCATACACCGCTTGAGCGTGAGCGACCCTTAGGCCGCGATGACCTCGATGTTGACCTTGGCGGCAACCTCGGGGTGCAGACGCACGGACGTCTCGTGGGCGCCCAGCGTCTTGATCGGAGAGGTCAGCTCGATGCGGCGCTTGTCGACCTCGGGGCCACCGGAAGCCTTGATCGCGGAAGCGATGTCGGCCGGAGTGACGGAACCGAAGAGCCGACCGGCGTCGCCGGAGCGGACAGCCAGACGAACCTTGACGGCTTCGAGCTGACCCTTGACCTGGTTGGCCTGCTCGATGGTCTGGATCTCGTGGATCTTGCGAGCACGACGGATCTGCTCGACATCCTTCTCGCCACCCTTGGTCCAGCGGATCGCGAACTTCCGCGGGATCAGGTAGTTGCGAGCGTAGCCGTCCTTGACGTCGACGACGTCGCCGGCAGCGCCGAGGCCGGAGACCTCGTGGGTAAGGATGATCTTCATTGGTCGGTCACCCTTTCCTTAGCGCGCGGTGGACGTGTAGGGCAGCAGTGCCATCTCACGGCTGTTCTTGACGGCCGTGGCGACGTCACGCTGGTGCTGCGTGCAGTTGCCGGTCACGCGGCGGGCACGGATCTTGCCGCGGTCGGAAATGAACTTCCGCAGCATGTTCGTGTCCTTGTAGTCCACGTACGTGACCTTGTCCTTGCAGAATGCGCAGACCTTCTTCTTAGGCTTGCGCACAGGCGGCTTCGCCATGGTGTTTCTCCTGTGTGATCAAGAAGTTTGGGGTTACGGCCCCGCCCTCGTCCTTTCGAACCGGTGATCCGGCCCGGAAAGACTTAGAAGGGGGGCTCGTCCGAGTAGCCGCCACCGCCGCCGGAGCTTCCGCCCCAGCCGCCGCCACTGCCGGCGCCCTGGTTGCCAGCGGCGGGTGCGCCGCTGGCCCACGGGTCGTCGGCGGGGGCGCCGCCGCCCTGCTGGCCGCCGCCGGGGCTTCCGCCCCAGCCGCCGCCACCCTGGCCGCCGCCGTTACCGCCGCCGCCACCGCCGTAACCACCCTGGCCACCGCGGCCACCGCCGGCGGTCTTGGTGACCTTGGCCGTGGCACTGCGCAGGCTGGCGCCGACTTCCTCGACGTCCAGCTCGTAGACCGTGCGCTTGACGCCCTCACGGTCCTCGTAGGACCGCTGCTTCAGCCGGCCCTGCACGATCACGCGCATGCCTCGCTGGAGCGACTCAGCGACGTTCTCCGCCGCCTGACGCCAGACCGAGCAGGTCAGGAACAGGCTCTCGCCGTCCTTCCACTCGTTGGTCTGACGGTCGAAGGTGCGGGGGGTGGACGCGACACGGAACTTCGCGACCGCCGCACCGGAGGGGGTGAAGCGCAGCTCGGGGTCGTCGACAAGATTGCCGACGACCGTGATGACGGTCTCGCCTGCCATGGGGGTACCTCTCGGCGGGTTTGCTGCTGGCTGCTTGTGCTGCTACTCGAATCCCGGGACCAGCTGAGCGGAAGCTCAGTGGGTCTCGGGGCGGAGGACCTTGGTCCGGAGGACCGACTCGTTCAGGTTCATCTGGCGGTCGAGCTCCTTGACGACCGCAGGCTCGGCCTGCAGGTCGATGACCGAGTAGATGCCCTCAGGCTTCTTCTTGATCTCGTACGAGAGACGACGACGGCCCCAGGTGTCGACCTTCTCGACCTTTCCGTTGCCCTCACGGACGACGGAAAGGAAGTTCTCGATCAGGGGGGCGACAGCGCGCTCCTCCAGATCGGGGTCGAGGATGACCATCACCTCGTAGTGACGCATGTGGAACCCACCTCCTTCGGACTCAGCGGCCACGGTCGTTCCGTGGCAGGAGGGTTGTGATGCGTACGCAACGGTATCGGCCACCACTGACAATCGGGTTCCCCGCGAGGGGGCCCCTGTCATGGCTTGGGCAGACAACGGTGCAGACGGTACAGACTACCTGCACCCCCGCTTCCGGTTGAAATTGGGGGCCGGGGACCGTCAATCTGTACACATCGGGTGTGTATGGCGCTACGATGCGCCGCCTTCCGCAGGAGGTGCCCTATGGCACAGACATTGCGACCCAACATCGCCGGCTCCCTGTTCGCCACCGACGACAAGCCCCACCCCGTGCAGGACACCCTGCTGGCCGTGACGCTCGTACTCGGGGCGGTCTCCTTCATCACGGCGATGTTCCACCATCTGCACCTGCTCAGTTCCTGGACGGGGCTGGTGGGGATTCTGACCGGCGCGTACGGGCAGTTCATCTCGGAGACGACCCGTGAGCGCTTCGGTCTGATCGTGGGTCTCGGTGCCTCGGCAGTCGGTTTCTTCCTCGGCATGGCCCATGGAGGTCTCTTCGGCGGGGTCATCGGCTGACTTCGCACCCTCGGCCGCGTCGGCGGCGGACCGCGCTCCAGGCTGTCCGCCGCCTCACATCGGACCAAGCGGCCCAATAACACCGCCTGACGTCCTGGCTGCGTACCGGCCGGGCCCCAGGTTCCATACGGCCATTCGAGGCGCCCGCAGGGCGCAGTAGGCTTCGGCGCGAGAGCCGGAGCCCCTGTACCCATGGGGACACACCAGCCCGAGGAGCGCCCTGAATGAGCCTGACCCTGAGGACGATCAGCCGTGAGCAGCACCTGGCATACATCCAGAGCCTGCCCTCGGCTAGCCACATGCAGGTCCCGGCCTGGGCCGACGTCAAGGCCGAGTGGCGCTCCGAGAGCCTCGGGTGGTTCGACGACAGGACCGGTGAGATGGTCGGCGCCGGCCTGGTGCTGTACCGCCAGCTGCCCAAGATCAAGCGCTATCTCGCCTATCTGCCCGAGGGCCCGGTCATCAACTGGTTCGCTCCGAACCTCACCGACTGGCTGGAGCCGATGCTGGCCCATCTGAAGCAACAGGGCGCCTTCTCGGTGAAGATGGGCCCGCCGGTGATCATCCGACGCTGGGAGGCCACCTCCATCAAGGCGGGCATCCAGAACCCGGACGTGAAGCGCCTGCGCGACATCGAGGCCGACTTCATCGAACCACGGGCCTTCGAGGTCGCCGACAAACTGCGCCGCATGGGCTGGCAGCAGGGCGAGGACGGTGGTGCCGGCTTCGGTGACGTGCAGCCCCGCTACGTCTACCAGGTGCCGCTGGCCAACCGCTCCCTGGAAGAGGTCCACAGAAACTTCAACCAGCTGTGGCGCCGCAACATCAAGAAGGCCGAGAAGGCCGGCGTCGAGGTCGTCCAGGGCGGTTACCAAGACCTGGAGGAGTGGCAGCGGCTGTACGAGATCACGGCCGTGCGCGACCGCTTCCGGCCGCGCCCGCTGTCGTACTTCCAGCGCATGTGGACGGCCCTCAACACCGAGGACCCCAACCGCATGCGGCTCTACTTCGCCCGGCACAACGGCGTGAACCTGTCCGCCGCCACCATGCTGGTCGTCGGCGGGCACGTCTGGTACTCCTACGGCGCCTCGGACAACATCGGCCGTGAGGTCCGGCCCTCGAACGCGATGCAGTGGCGCATGCTGCGCGACGCCTACGCTCTTGGTGCGACGGTCTACGACCTGCGCGGCATCTCCGACTCGCTGGACGAGACGGATCACCTCTTCGGCCTGATCCAGTTCAAGGTGGGCACGGGCGGACAGGCCGCCGAATACCTCGGCGAGTGGGACTTCCCGCTGAACAAGCTGCTTCACAAGGCGCTCGACATCTACATGTCGCGCCGCTGACGCCCCCGTTTTTGTTTCCATACCTCTGATACACCGCAGCCACCAGAAAGGTTCCGGGACCGTCCATGGCGCTCACGCTGTACGTCGACACCGCGCGCTGGCGGGCACACCACAAGCATGTTCAGGAGCAGTTCCCGGGACTCGTGCCCGTCTGCAAGGGCAACGGCTACGGCTTCGGGCACGAGAAGCTGGCGGAAGAGGCCACGCGCCTCGGGTCGGACATCCTCGCCGTCGGCACCACGTACGAGGCCGCCCGGATCAAGGACTGGTTCAGCGGCGACCTGCTGGTGCTGACCCCCTACCGACGCGCTGAGGAGCCCGTCCCCCTGCCCGACCGCGTCATCCGCTCCGTGTCGTCGGTCGACGGCGTGTACGGCCTCGTGGGCGCCCGTGTCGTCATCGAGGTCATGTCCTCGATGAAGCGGCACGGAGTGAGTGAGCAGGAACTGCCCCAGCTCCACGCGGCCATCGAGAACGTGCGCCTGGAGGGCTTCGCCATCCACCTGCCGCTGGACCGCACCGACGGCTCGGACGCCGTCGAGGAGGTCATCGGCTGGATGGACCGGCTGCGCGCGGCCCGCCTGCCGCTGCACACCATGTTCGTGAGCCACCTCAAGTCCGAGGACCTCATCCGCCTGCAGCAGCAGTTCCCACAGACCCGTTTCCGGGCCCGGATCGGCACGCGGCTGTGGCTGGGCGACCACGAGGCGACCGAGTACCGCGGAGCGGTGCTGGACGTCACCCGCGTCGCCAAGGGCGACCGCTTCGGTTACCGCCAGCAGAAGGCCGCTTCCGACGGCTTCCTGGTGGTCGTGGCGGGCGGTACGTCGCACGGCGTGGGTCTGGAGGCGCCGAAGGCGCTGCACGGCGTCATGCCGCGCGCCAAGGGTGTCGCCCGGGCGGGCCTCGCCACGGTCAACCGGAACCTTTCTCCCTTCGTCTGGGCCGGCAAGCAGCGCTGGTTCGCCGAGCCGCCGCACATGCAGGTGTCGATCCTCTTCGTCCCCTCGGATGCCCCGGAGCCGAAGGTCGGCGAGGAACTCGTGGCCCATTTGCGGCACACGACCACGCAGTTCGACCGGGCCGTCGACCGCTGAGGGCTCGCATCCCCAAGGGTTTGGCGGACGAATCACCCGAGTGGTCACTCCCAGCACCACGCGGAAGGCCGTACACGAGAACGTCGTGTACGGCCTTCCGCGTCACCTGTCCGCACCTTGTTCGCTCAAAGCGAACTTCTCTCCGGTCCGCGGCTGCCCCAGTCCACCTGCGGTCCGTCGACGTGCACGGCATGCCGCGGAGGGCGGGCCGCCGCGCCGTAGACGTGTACGTCCTCCGCGCCGTCGAGCACTCCGCCGGAGGGATCGTCGTCACCTGCCCGGCGCACCGTGTCCCGATCGGGCCTGAAGATGTCCCGCACGACCACGACGCACAGGTACAGCGTCCCCAGCAGGTGAGCCATGATGGCGAGTTGGTAGCCCTCGGCAGGCAGCCCCTTGTGGGCGTCCCCACTGGTCGTGTAGGCGAGGTACATCCAGATCCCCAGGAAGTACGCCACCTCGCACGCCTGCCAGATGAGGAAGTCCCGCCACCGGGGCCGGGCCAGCGCGGCGAGGGGGACCAGCCAGAGAACGTACTGCGGTGAGTAGACCTTGTTGGTGAGGATGAAGGCCGCGACGATCAGGAAGGCGAGCTGGGCGAAGCGCGGGCGGCGCGGTGCGGTCAGCGCGAGCGCGGCGATACCCGCGCAGACGAGCAGCATCGAGACCATCGCGTACGCGTTCGCCGTCTCACCCGTGATCTGGATGTTCATCCGCTGCGAGATGACGAGGAAGAAAGAGCCGAAGTCGACGCCGCGTTCCTGACTGAAGCGGTAGAACTTCGCCCATCCGTCGGGTGCCAGGAGCATCACTGGGAGGTTCACCGCGAGCCAGGCGGCGACGGCACCGAGCAGCGCGGTCGCGAACGCGCGCCACTTGCCGGCCCGCCAACACAGCACGAAGAGCGGGCCGAGCACCAGGAACGGATAGAACTTGGCGGCTGTGGCGAGCCCGATCAACACACCGAAGGCAAGCGGACGCTCACGAGACCACATCAGCATGGCGACGGCCAGCAGGGCCACGGCGAGCAGGTCCCAGTTGATGGTGGCCGTCAGCGCGAAAGCGGGCGCCAGTGCCATCAGAAGGCCGTCCCAGGGGCGCCGGCGATGGATGCGCGCGCAACAGACGGCGATGACGGCCGCACAGGCCATCAGCATCCCGGCGTTGACCATCCAGTACCACTGCTCCTGGTGCTGAATGGTGCCGCTGCCCGGGGTGAGCCAGGCGGCGACCTCCATGAAGACGCCCGTCAGCACCGGGTACTCGAGGTACTCCATGTCACCGGGGATCTTGTCGAAGTACGGCACGAGCCCGTCGGCGAAGCCACGCCCCTGGTAGAGGTGCGGGATGTCCGAGTAGCAGGCATGCGTGTACTGGGAGCTGGCCCCGAAGAACCAGCCGCCGTCGTAGCAGGGCAGCTTCTGCACCATGCCCAGCGCGAACATTCCGATCGCCACGAGCGCGACGACCCGTACAGGCGTCCACCAGGACGTGCCGAGCAGCGCCCGCCGCCCGATCGGGCCGCCGATCAGCTCGCTGCCGGTCGCAGCGACCTCATCCTCCTTGGTCGGCCGTACGGGCTCCGGCTCGTCCACGCTCACTCGCGTCGTCTCTGCACTGGGCATGCCGCACATCCTGCCGTACGCGCCTGGGAATACGTCCAGGGCCGCCGGGTCCGGTCGCGGGGCGAGCGCCCGTGTTTCACGTGAAACACGGCCCCACCCTGCAGGCTTTCCCAGCACCACAGCAAGGGCCACCGCGCCTGATCGGTGCGGTGGCCCTTGTTTCACGTGAAACACATCCTGCGGGGCGCGGAGCTACCCGTTGGAGCCTCCGAAGAGTCCGCCCCCGTTCTGGTTGCCTCTCGTATCGTCCTCCGACTCGGTCGGTGTCGGCGTCACTCCGCCGTCGGCACCACCGACAGCCGTACCGCCCGTGTCCGTGCCGCCCGTGTCATCACAGGTGGGGTTGAACGGGTTGGTGCAGCTTTCGCTGGGCGTCGGTGACGGCTCGATCTCGCTCTCGGTCGGCGTCGGGCTCGGCTCGGGGATCTCCTCCTCCGACTCGGTCGGGGTCGGGGTCGGGGTCGGGTCCGGGTCCGGGTCGTCGTTCACGATCACACCGATCGGCTGGGGCTCCGGGAAGTTCTCGACCGGCTCGCCCTTGAGGGCGTCCTCCATGTAGTCGTGCCAGATCTCGGCCGGGAACGAGGCACCGTGGATCGTCTCCTGACCACCCGTGCCGTACATCTCCAGGAACGTCCGGTTCTTGTTGGACTCGTCGTCGTCCATGCGGTACATGCTGATCGCAGTCGACAGCTGCGGGGTGTACCCGACGAACCAGGCCGACTTGTTGCCGTCCGTGGTACCGGTCTTGCCCGCCACCTCACGGCCGGCCAGCTGGGCCGACGTACCGGTTCCCTCGTCGACGACGGTCTTGAGGACGTCGGTGACGTTGTCGGCGACATCCGCCGTGAAGGCCCGCTTGGGCTCGGCGATGTCGTCGTGGTCGAACATGGTCAGACCCTTGTGCTCCACGGTCTTCACGGAGAACGGGTCGTTCTGCTTGCCGCTGGCGGCGAAGGTCGCGTAGGAGCCCGCCATACGGATCGCACTGGGATCGGAGATGCCGATCGAGAAGGACGGGAAGCTGGTGCCGGTGAGGCTGCCCTCCTTGAGGCCTGCCGCAACGGCGGCCTCCTTCACCCGATCCAGACCGACATCCATGCCCAGTTGCACGAAGGCCGAGTTCGCGGAGACCCTCATCGCCTCACGGAGGTCGATCTGGTACTTCGGCGCACTGCCATACGACGCGTCATCGTCGTTGGCCTGCAGCCACTCCTCACCCTTCTCGTTGGTCCAGACCTGACCGTCGTAGTCCTTGATCTTGAGGTTGTTCTTGCCGCTGTACAGGCTCTTCGGCGAGACGACGGTGCGCTCGTCCTGCGCCTGGTCCCCGTCGAGGTCGGGATCGCGCTTGCCCCAGGTCATGGCTGCCGCGAGCACGTACGTCTTGAACGTCGAACCGACCTGCGCACCGGTGACGTCGGCGTTGTTGGTGAAGTGCTTGGTGGCGTCCTCACCACCGTAGATCGCCTCGATAGCACCCGACTTCGGATTCACGGACGCGCCGCCGAACTGCACATGGGTGTCGGTCTTCGGGCGCTGGCCGGGCTTGATGTTCTCCTTGCGGACCTTCACCACGGCCTTCTCGAGTTCCTTGACCTTCTTCTTGTCGAAAGTCGTGTGGATCTCGTAGCCGCCCTGCTCCAGCTGCTTCTGGGTGATGTCCGTGTTGTTGAGGATGTATCCCTTGGCGGTGTCGACGAGGTAGCCGATCTGACCGCCCAGCTGCGCGTTGGACCGAGGACTCTGAATCTTGGGGAAGTCGGGGTACTTGGCCAGCTCGGCCGCGGGCAGGTGCTTGTCCTTGACCATTTCGGTGAGGATCCAGCGCCAGCGGTCTGTGGCCCGCTTGCGGTTGTTCTCCGGTGAGGCCTCCGGGTCGATCGACGGCGCGCCGGCCGGGTCGTAGTACGTCGCACCCTTGAGGACAGCGGCCAGGAAGGCGCACTGGCTCGGGTCGAGCTTCGCGGCGTCCTTGCCGAAGTACGTGCGGGCGGCCGCCTGGATGCCGTACGCACCGCGGCCGTAGTACGCGGTGTTCAGATACCCCGACATGATCTCTTCCTTCTCGACCGAGGTTCCCACCTTGACCGAGATGAAGAGTTCCTTGACCTTCCGCGACAGGGTCTGCGACTGGTCGTCGAGCATGGCGTTCTTCACGTACTGCTGGGTGATGGTCGAGCCACCCTGCGTCTGGCCACCCTTGGCCATGTTGACGACGGCTCGCGCGATACCCATGGGGTCGACGCCGCTGTCGTTCTCGAACGTCTTGTTCTCGGCAGAGATGACGGCGTAGCGCATGGCCTTGGGGATCTTCTCGTACGCGATGATCTGGCGGTTGACCTCGCCACCCGTCGCGACCATCTGCGAGCCATCCGACCAGTAGTAGACGTTGTTCTGCGCCGTCGCGGCCTCGGCCGGGTTGGGCACGGCCACGACCGCGTATCCGATGCCGGCCGCCGCCACCAGGCTCCCGACGAAGCCGATGAACAGCCCCGTCGCCTGGCGCCACGACGGCACCCAGCGCATCGCCCCGTACCTGCCGGCACGCGGGTAGTCGATGAAGCGCTTCTTCCCGGGCGGAGCCGCGCGCCCACGGCCGCGGCTCGGAGGCTCGGGGGCTCTGCGACGGCTTCCGCCGACGCCGGTGTCGGCGTTTCTCACCGACCCCCGACGCGTGGCGGCACGGCCCTCGTACGAGGTCTCCTCACCTCCCGAGCCATAGGTCTCGGATAGTGACCCGGTGGCGCCCCGCGGTGCCGCGCGGCGGCCGGAGGACGCCGACTGGCCGCGTCGGGCCGCGGCACGTCCGCCGCCCTGCGGCTGCGGCGGTTTGCGACGGTGCTCGCTCATCGAACGACTACTCCTCGGGCAGGCGCACCCGTGCGCGCCTGGAAACGGCGACTGGTTTCCGGTCCCCCCGAAGTACGGATGCGGTCGTGCTGGCATTCATCCGTACCGCACTCAGGACGGCGACGTGCTCAAACGTCACTCGGCTCCCAGTGGTGTGCATGCCGCACAGACTACGCACCACCAAAACCCATTGAGCACCGAACTTCACCCCAAATCAGGCAACTTGCTTCCTGCCCATCGGTGATGTGACCCCGTTCACCGGATCCTCACTTGTCGCATCCGTAGGGGCGTTCTATCGTCTGGATGTATCGAGTCGATACATCAGCTCGGCATAAGACGTGTCGACGGGGTCATCGAGAGAGGGGAGGCGACGATGAGCCGGCGCTCCGGGATACTCGAGTTCGCCGTCCTCGGCCTGCTCCGCGAGGCCCCGATGCACGGTTACGAGCTGCGCAAACGACTCAACACGTCGTTGGGTGTGTTCCGTGCGTTCAGCTACGGGACGCTCTACCCCTGCCTCAAGACGCTGGTCGCGAGCGGCTGGTTGATCGAGGAGCCGGGTGGTACTCCGGAGGATCCTGCCGCCGTCCCGCTCACGGGCCGCCGCGCCAAGATCGTCTACCGGTTGACGGCGGAAGGTAAGGAGCACTTCGAGGAGCTGCTCTCGCAGACGGGTCCCGATGCCTACGAGGACGAGCACTTCGCTGCTCGGTTCGCGTTCTTCGGCCAGACCTCCCGTGATGTGCGTATGCGCGTCCTGGAGGGCCGTCGCAGCCGTTTGGAGGAACGGCTGGAGAAGATGCGGGCCTCACTGGCGCGCACTCGAGAGCGCCTCGACGACTACACGCTCGAGCTCCAGCGCCACGGGATGGAGTCCGTGGAGCGCGAAGTGCGCTGGCTGAACGAGCTCATCGAGAGCGAGCGGGCAGGCCGGGACCTGAAAGGTCCCGGCCACGCAGAGCCCGCTCGCGACACCACAGAGGGAGCGTCGGGCGCCCTGCCCCGGCCCGGGGATCTCCCCGGGCCGGATGCGCCCGGCGACACCACCACGTGAGGTCCCTGCCAGGACCTCACTCGTACACACAGGGAGCAGCCGGAATGGGTTCGGTTCGCGTAGCCGTCGTAGGTGTGGGCAACTGCGCCGCGTCGCTGGTGCAGGGAGTCGAGTACTACAAGGACGCCGACCCGGCGTCGAGGGTCCCGGGCCTCATGCACGTCCAGTTCGGCGACTACCACGTCCGCGACGTGGAGTTCGTCGCCGCCTTCGATGTCGACGCCAAAAAGGTCGGTCTCGACCTCGCGGACGCCATCGGTGCCTCCGAGAACAACACCATCAAGATCTGTGACGTGCCCGCCACCGGTGTGACCGTGCAGCGCGGCCACACCCTCGACGGTCTCGGCAAGTACTACCGCGAGACCATCGAGGAGTCCGCCGAGGCCCCGGTCGACGTGGTCCAGGTGCTCAAGGACAAGCAGGTCGACGTTCTCGTCTGCTACCTGCCCGTCGGGTCCGAGGCTGCGGCGAAGTTCTACGCCCAGTGCGCCCTCGACGCCAAGGTCGCCTTCGTCAACGCCCTTCCGGTCTTCATCGCCGGTACCAAGGAGTGGGCGGACAAGTTCGTCGAGGCGGGCGTCCCGATCGTCGGTGACGACATCAAGTCGCAGGTGGGTGCCACCATCACACACCGCGTCATGGCGAAGCTGTTCGAGGACCGGGGTGTCGTCCTGGACCGCACGATGCAGCTGAACGTCGGCGGCAACATGGACTTCAAGAACATGCTCGAGCGTGAGCGTCTGGAGTCCAAGAAGATCAGCAAGACCCAGGCCGTCACCTCGCAGATCCCCGACCGGGATCTCGGCGAGAAGAACGTCCACATCGGTCCGTCCGACTACGTGGCCTGGCTCGACGACCGCAAGTGGGCGTACGTCCGCCTGGAGGGCCGCGCGTTCGGTGACGTCCCGCTGAACCTGGAGTACAAGCTCGAGGTCTGGGACTCCCCGAACTCCGCCGGCGTCATCATCGACGCGCTGCGGGCCGCGAAGATCGCCAAGGACCGCGGCATCGGCGGCCCGATCCTGTCGGCGTCCTCGTACTTCATGAAGTCCCCGCCGGTGCAGTACTTCGACGACGAGGCCCGTGAGAACGTCGAGAAGTTCATCAAGGGCGAGGTCGAACGCTGACCAGGCGTTCGTAATGGGCTGTTGAGGGTCTCCGGGTCATGCACCCGGGGACCCTCCCCATATGTGAGGCTGGGCCCATGTCCGTCGTGCGCGACCTGCGCGTCCTGCTCCGTCTTCGGGACTTCCGGCGTCTGCTGGCCGTACGTCTGCTGTCCCAGGGCGCCGACGGTGTCTTCCAGGTCGCGCTCGCCACGTACGTCGTGTTCTCCCCCGAGAAGCAGACGTCAGCGGCGGCCATCGCCTCCGCCATGGCGGTCCTGCTCCTTCCGTACTCCCTCGTCGGCCCCTTCGCGGGCGTCCTGCTGGATCGCTGGCGACGACGTCAAGTGTTGCTGTACGGAAACCTGCTGCGTGCCCTGCTGGCGTCCGTGACAGCCGTCCTGATCCTGAGTCACGTACCCGACCGGCTCTTCTACGTCTCCGCTCTGTGCGTCACCGCGGTCAACCGTTTCGTGCTGGCGGGGCTGTCCGCCGCATTGCCCCGGGTGGTGGACGCCGACCGCCTGGTGGTCGCCAACTCGCTCTCCCCGACGGCCGGAACGCTGGCCGCGACCGCCGGCGGCGGACTCGCCTTCGTCGTTCGACTGGTGGGCTTCGACTCGGACGCTGCGGTGGTGCTTCTCGGCTCGATCATGTACCTGTGCGCGGCCCTCGCTTCACTGAGGATCGCCCGCGACCTGCTCGGCCCGGATCCGGAGTTTCTTCCCCCCCGACTGGGTGCGGCGCTCGTCGGGACCGCGCGGGGTCTGACAGCAGGCGTGCGACATCTTGCCGAGCCGGGGCGACGGTCTGCTGCCTGGGCGTTGGCGTCGATGACGCTGATGCGGTTCTGCTACGGAGCCCTGACAGTCATGGTGCTCATGCTGTGCCGGTATGCCTGGCCCTCGAACAGTTCCGGGGCCTACGGCTCCGAGGAAGGCCTGGCCCTTCTGGGTCTCGCCGTGGGGATCTCAGGAGCAGGTTTCTTCACCGCAGCGGTGATCACTCCTTGGGCGGCCGGGCGGTGGGGTCCGGACCGCTGGATCGTCGTCTGCGCCGCTACGGCCGCCCTTTTGGGCCCGCCGCTGAGTCTGCCCTTCACGGAAGCGCCCATGTTGGCCGCGGCGTTCGTCCTGGGTCTGGTCACCCAGGGGGCGAAGATCTCCACGGACACGATCATCCAGTCCTCCGTCGACGACGGCTACCGAGGCCGCATCTTCTCCGTCTACGACGTCCTGTTCAATGTTGCCTTTGTCGGCGCCGCCGCAGTGGCCGCCCTCATGCTCGCTCCGGACGGCCGCTCGGCCGCCCTGGTGAGCACCGTGGCCGTGACCTACGGAGCCATCGCTGTCGTCATGGCCCGCTTCGGGATGGCAGGACAGCGCCGGGGCGGCAGCGCCGATGTTTCACGTGAAACATCGCTCCCTCAGTGACTGCAGCCCTGTCGATGCGGAGACGTAGCGACGCGGTGCGATGTTTCACGTGAAACATCGCACCGCGTCGTCCGCCACAGGAGGCGAACTGTCTGTCGTCAGGAAACCCGTGGCGACTGGGCCCACCACTCCTTGAGCGCAGCCACGGCGTCATCGTGCGGCAGCGGCCCGTTCTCCAGACGCAGCTCCAGCAGGAACTTGTAGGCCTGCCCGATCGCCGGTCCGGGTCCGACGCCCAAAATCTCCATGATCTGGTTACCGTCCAGGTCCGGACGGATGGCATCCAGCTCCTCCTGCTCCTGAAGCTGGGCGATGCGGTCCTCCAGGCCGTCGTACGCGCGCGACAGGGCGTTCGCCTTGCGCTTGTTCCGTGTCGTGCAGTCGGAGCGCGTCAGCTTGTGGAGCCGGTCCAGAAGCGGGCCGGCGTCACGCACGTAGCGGCGGACGGCGGAGTCCGTCCATTCGCCCATGCCGTAGCCGTGGAAGCGCAGGTGCAGTTCGACCAGGCGCGAGACATCCCTGACGAGTTCGTTCGAGTACTTGAGGGCAGCCATGCGCTTCTTGGTCATCTTGGCGCCCACCACCTCATGATGGTGGAAGGAGACCCTGCCGTCCTTCTCGAACCGACGAGTGCGGGGCTTGCCGATGTCGTGCAGCAGAGCGGCAAGCCTCAGGGTGAGGTCCGGTCCGGTGTCCTCCAGCGCGATCGCCTGCTCAAGGACGATCAGCGTGTGGTCGTAGACATCCTTGTGCCGGTGATGCTCGTCGCGCTCCAGTCGCAGCGCCGGAAGCTCGGGCAGGACATGCTCGGCGAGGCCGGTCTCGACCAGCAGGCTCAGGCCCTCGCGGGGGTGAGCGGACAGGAGCAGCTTGTTCAGCTCGTCCCGTACCCGCTCCGCCGAGACGATATCGATACGGCCGGCCATGTCGGTCATCGCCGAAACGACCTCGGGGGCCACCTCGAAGTCCAGCTGAGCAGCGAAACGCGCGGCCCGCATCATGCGCAGTGGGTCGTCGGAGAAGGAATCCTCAGGGGTACCGGGGGTACGCAGCACGCGCGCCGAGAGGTCTTCGAGCCCGCCATGAGGGTCGATGAACTCCTTCTCGGGAAGGGCCACCGCCATCGCGTTCACGGTGAAGTCCCGGCGTACGAGGTCATCCTCGATCGAGTCGCCGTACGACACCTCTGGCTTCCGCGAGGTCCGGTCGTACGCCTCGGAGCGGTAGGTGGTGACCTCGATCTGGTAGCCGTCCTTCTGCGCCCCCACCGTGCCGAAGGCGATCCCGACCTCCCAGAGGGCGTCCGCCCAGGGGCGGACGATCTTCACTACGTCATCGGGGCGAGCGTCCGTCGTGAAGTCCAGGTCGTTCCCGAGGCGGCCGAGCAGCGCGTCCCTGACCGAGCCACCGACCAGGGCGAGCGAGAACCCTGCCTCCTGGAAACGGCGTGCGAGGTCGTCGGCGACAGGGGACACCCGCAGCAGTTCACTCACCGCGCGGCGCTGCACCTGGCTCAGGGCACTGTTGTCTTCGTTGGCGTTCGGCACAACAGAAAAGGGTACGGGGCACCGGTGGCCCCAGTCGCCTTCATTGAACGTGCATGGGCTTCGTGCAGGAGTATCCCTGACGGACCGTAGCGATACGTGCACATACAGGGACAGGCCGACCTCGCCGCCGATCTTGTGGAGCGGACCGCGGCACTTCCCCTCAGCGCACATCGTTACCATGCGTGGACGCACATTTCGACGACCACTGACGACGAGGGACGGGCGAGCGCGTGGCCGAGGCGGCAGACTTCCAGGGGACGACTCCCTCACCTGCCCGCCGGTGGCTGCTGCGCACCGGGGCGCTGCTCGCCGGGGCCCCCCTGCTGACCGGTCTGTTCCAGGTGCCCGCGGCCTCGTCCGCACAGGCGACGGCGCGGACCTCGCCGACCGAGGCCACGGGGTCGAAAACCGTCGAGGTCTCCCTGGACTCGCTCAGTCCCAGCGTCCCCACCGACGGCGACACCGTCACCGTCTCCGGCACGGTCACGAACAAGGGCAAGCAGACGGTCACGGACGCCCACGTGGGCCTTCGGGTGGCATCGGCGGCCGTGACCGGTCGCTCGGCCATCGACGACGCGGCCAGGCGCAGTGGCTTCGACCAGTTCACCGACGGGACGGAGGTCGGCGGGAAGTACGTCGAGAAGTTCTCCGCGCTCGCCTCCGGTGTGGCTCAGCCCTTCACCATCTCGGTACCCGTCAAGGAACTGGACCTCGACGAGGACGGCGTCTACCAGCTGGGTGTCTCGCTTACGGGCAGGACCGCGTCCGCCCAGTACGACCAGGTTCTCGGAATTCAGCGCACCTTCCTGCCGTGGCAGCCCGACGAGGCGGGCACCAGGACGAAGACGACCTACCTCTGGCCGCTGATCTCCACCACCCATCTGACGGCCGAGACCGGTCCCGGTGAGCAGCAGACGCCCGTCTTCCGTAACGACGACCTCGCCAAGGAGATCTCTGCGGGCGGCCGCCTGGAACAGATGCTGACGCTGGGCAAAAACCTGGACATCACCTGGGTGATTGATCCGGATCTCCTGGCGTCGGTTGTCGCGATGACGGAGAGCTACCGGGTCCGGAGCGGGGACACCACCGTCGCCGGCAGGAACCAGGCCGTCGCCAAGGCGTGGCTGGCGGAGCTGGAGACCGCGGTTCAGGGCGAGGAGGTCATCGCTCTCCCCTTCGCCGATCCTGACCTCGCTGCGCTGGCCCACAACGGCAAGACGATCACGGGCTCCCTGAGCCGGCTGAAGGGCGCCACCGATGTGGCCTCGGACACCGTCGAGAACATCCTCCGGGTGGTACCGAAGACGGACTTCGCCTGGCCCGTCAACGGCGCCGTCGACCCCTCGATCGTCAAGGTCGCCATCTCCGCGGGCGCCGACAAGGTGATCGCCCGCAGTGACAGCCTGCAGGAAAGCAGCAGCCTGTCCTACACGCCCAACGCGGCCCGGCCGATCGGGGGCGGCACCACGGCGGTGGTCGCGGACGCCCGGTTGTCGACCGCCTTCCGGGGCGACATGACGAAGGCCGAGAGTTCGACGCTGGCCGTACAGAGGTTCCTCGCCCAGAGCCTGGTGACCGACCTCCAGAACAACAAGCAGCGCAGCGTCGTGATCGCCCCGCAGCGCATGCCGTCGGCGAGCCAGGCGCAGACGATGGCGCAGGCACTGACGGCACTCCAAGGGGGCAACTGGTCGCAGCCCCAGGAGCTGTCCGAGGCCGCCGCCGCGAAGCCCGACCCGCGCGCCAGCACGACGATTCCGTCCGCCTCGGCCTACCCCAAGTCGCTGCGGAAGCAGGCGCTGCCCAAGTCGGCGTTCGAGGAGATCCACGCCACTCAGGCCGACCTCGACCGCTTCAAGGTGATCCTCTCGGACCAGTCCCGCGTGGTCACGCCGTTCGGCAGGACCATGGACCGGGAGATGTCCACGTCCTGGCGGGGCCGCTCCATGGAGGGAGCGGTCTACCGCAACAATGTGCAGTCGTACCTCAACTCGCTCACCGGCCAGGTCCGGCTGATCAGGAAGTCCGAGACGAAGCTCTCGGGCCGCAGCGCGACGATCCCCGTGACCGTTCAGAACAACCTCGTACAGGGCGTCGACAATCTGACGCTGCGCCTCAGGTCAAAGGCCCCCAAGCGCCTGTTGATCGGCGACAAGGCCTTCGCTGAGCAGTCCGTCGACATCTCGGGTGGACACAGCGAGTCGGTGAAGTTCACCACCAACGCCGCGGCCAACGGAAAGGTCGACGTCGTCGCCCAGCTCTACACCGCGGACGGCGAGAAGTATGGTGACGAGGTCGAGTTCACGGTGAACGTCACCGAGATCACGCCTACGGTCATGCTGGTCATCGCAGGTGGCGTCCTGCTCCTCGTGCTCGCCGGCTTCCGGATGTACACACAGCGCAAGCGCGCGGCCGCCCGGCTGGAGGCGGAGGGAGAGTCGGCGGACGACGACTCCTCGGAAAGTGTCCCGACGGACGAGACCGCGAACACCGAAGCGCTCTCAGTCGTACACACTGTCGAGGAGGAGACCCCGGCGAAGACGGGGACGGACGA
The DNA here is from genome assembly GCF_000383595.1 of Streptomyces bottropensis ATCC 25435. Taxonomy (NCBI): domain Bacteria; kingdom Bacillati; phylum Actinomycetota; class Actinomycetes; order Kitasatosporales; family Streptomycetaceae; genus Streptomyces; species Streptomyces bottropensis. The sequence goes on from NZ_KB911581.1 coordinate 8,941,202, forward strand.
GCCGGAGCACCCGAGTGACCCGGCACCGGACACCGCTCCGGAAAGCGCCGACCCGTCCGGCACGGGTGAGAGAGTGGACCGTTGAGCGATTGTCGTGGCCGGTTGGCCCGGGGACGATGAGGTGGGGTAGGCATGAACGCGCCGTACGACGGTGACCGCGGCCAGGGCGCGGCCGACTCGGGGTATCCCGACGACGGCCAGCTGCCCGGGCCGGGCCAGGTGCCGCCGCAGCATCCCGCGGACATGTACCTCCAGGACGCCTACGACCAGGACCCCTACCGCGCTCGCGATCTCGCCGCACAGGACCCGGTGGCCGAGGCTCTCTACGACCGTGCCGCGCACCCCCCGCCCGCTCCGGGCACCTACCAGCCGCAGCAGCCCCTCTACGCGCAGCCGTCGTCGCCGCAGTACGCGCCCGACCCGCGTGTGTGGGCCCAGACGCCGGCCCCCGAGCCCGAGGGGCCGACCCGGCATCTGCCGTACGGCGACGACGCGCGCACGACCCAGTTCGTCGGCGTGGACGACCTGGTGACCCAGGCCGGCGAGGAACGCCACGAGCCGGACGCGTTCGCACATCTCTTCCGCGACCAGCAGCAGAGCGGCCCCGCCCCCATGGGCCAGCCCTCCGTTCCCGGACCGACCCCTGCCCCGTCGTCCGGCCCCGCCCGCCTGGCCTACCAGGAGCCCGCGCCCGCTCCGACACCCCCGCCCGCCCCCACCACCACACCCGTGCCGAAGAAGGGCGGGCGGGCTTCGGGCCTGCTCAAGTCGAGCGCCGTGATGGCGGCGGGCACGATGGTGTCGCGCCTGACCGGCTTCATCCGGTCGGCGATGATCGTCTCGGCGCTGGGCCTCGCCCTGCTGGGTGACGCCTTCCAGGTGGCCTACCAGCTGCCGACGATGATCTACATCCTGACCGTCGGTGGCGGCCTCAACTCCGTCTTCGTGCCGCAGCTCGTGCGTGCCATGAAGGACGACGACGATGGCGGTGAGGCCTATGCCAACCGCCTGCTGACCCTCGTCATGGTGGTCCTCGGCCTTCTCACGGCGCTCGCGATGTTCGCCGCTCCGCTCCTGGTCCGGGCGCTGTCGGTGGGAGTCGCCGACGACGCGGCGGCCAACGACACCGCGGTCACCTTCACCCGCTACTTCCTGCCCTCCATCTTCTTCATGGGTGTCCATGTGGTGATGGGGCAGATTCTCAACGCCCGCGGCCGGTTCGGCGCCATGATGTGGACCCCGGTCCTCAACAACGTGGTCATCATCGTCACCCTGGGCGCCTTCCTCTGGGTCTACGGCAGCGCCGCCGACTCCCACATGAACGTGAACAACATTCCGCCGGAGGGGGTGCGACTCCTCGGCGTCGGCATTCTGCTCGGCCTCGTGGTCCAGGCTCTCGCGATGATTCCGTACCTGCGGGAGACCGGATTCCGTCTGCGGCTCCGCTTCGACTGGAAGGGGCACGGCCTCGGCAAGGCCGCGATGCTCGCCAAGTGGACCATCCTGTTCGTCCTGGCCAACCAGGCAGGCGCGCTCGTGGTCACCCAGCTGGCCACCGCCGCAGGCATCGACTCCCCTTCCAAGGGAACCGGATTCGCCTCCTACGCCAACGCCCAGCTCATCTGGGGCCTGCCCCAGGCCATCATCACCGTCTCGCTCATGGCCGCCCTCCTGCCACGTATCTCCCGCTCGGCCGCCGAGGACGACACCGGCGCCGTGCGTGACGACATCTCACAGGGCCTGCGCACCACGGCGGTCGCCATCGTGCCGATCGCCTTCGGCTTCGTCGCGCTCGGCATCCCGATGTGCACGCTGATCTTCGGTTCCTCCGGCACCGGTGCGGCCACCAACATGGGCTTCATGCTGATGGCCTTCGGCCTCGGTCTGATCCCGTACTCCGTGCAGTACGTCGTGCTCCGCGCCTTCTACGCGTACGAGGACACCCGGACCCCGTTCTACAACACGGTCATCGTGGCCGCCGTCAACGCGAGCGCCTCCGCGGTCTGCTTCTTCGTGATCCCGGCCCGCTGGGCCGTGGTCGGCATGGCGGCCTCGTACGGCCTGGCGTACATGATCGGTGTCGGCATCGCCTGGCGCCGGCTCAAGAAGCGGCTGGGCGGCGACCTGGACGGATCCAGGGTCATGCGGACGTATGCGCGGCTGTCCATCGCCTCTCTGCCCGCGGCGCTGCTCAGTGGCGCCGCCTGCTACGGCATCAGCCGGACACTGGGGCAGGGTGTCGGTGGCTCGATGCTCGCACTCGTAGGGGGAGGAATCGTGCTGCTCGGTGTCTTCTACGTAGCCGCGCGACGCATGCGCATCGAAGAGCTCAACTCGATGGTCGGCATGGTACGCGGACGGCTGGGGCGCTGACGCGGGGGTACGCGCACAACCATCGTCCGCCGCCGCGTGTCGCTCATAGCGGCGGACTGTGGGCACAATTGGCTTCGGCGTGTCAGAGCGCTCAACGGATGGGGAGGCAGGAACGACGGTGGCGGAACGGAGCACGGCTGCCGTCGACGTGGCAGACAACAGCGGCGACAAGCCGCTGACCGCGCAAGCGGACCAGTCCACGGCCGACGGGGAGGCCCAGAACCGGGAGCGGGACACGGAGAGCTCGGCGAGCGAAGAGGCACAGGGGAGCGGCGATACCGAGAGCCCTTCGCAGACGACACCGCCCGAACTGCACAGCGGCCACAAACTCGCCAGGCGCTACCGCCTCGAAGAGTGCGTCACCCGTCTGGACGGTTTCAGCAGTTGGCGTGCCGTGGATGAGAAACTGCGTCGCGCGGTCGGAGTGCATGTCCTGCCCGCCGACCACGCGCGCGCTCGTTCCGTGCTGGCGGCGGCCCGGTCCTCGGCGTTGCTGGGGGACCCCCGCTTCGTCCAGGTACTCGACGCCGTCGAGGAGAACGACCTCGTGTACGTGGTGCACGAATGGCTGCCCGACGCCACGGAGCTGACGGCGCTGTTGGCCTCCGGCCCCCTGGAGCCGCACGACGCATACCAGATGGTCACGCAGGTCTCCCACGCCATGGCCGCCGCGCACCGTGAGGGCCTCGCGCATCTACGGCTGAACCCGAGCGCCGTGCTGCGTTCCGCCTCCGGGCAGTGGCGCATCCGCGGTCTCGCGGTGAACGCGGCGTTGCGCGGAATCGGTTCGGAGACCCCCCAGAGGGCGGACACGGAGGCGATCGGCGCGCTGCTCTACGCGGCCCTCACTCAGCGCTGGCCGTACGAGAACGACGCACACGGCCTCTCAGGGCTCCCCAAGGGCGTCGGGCTCATCGCACCCGACCAGGTCCGTGCGGGCGTCCACAGGGGCCTGTCGGAGCTTTCCATGCGCGCGCTCGTCAACGACGGCGCCACCGCTTCCCGCCATGAGACTCCATGCACGACGCCGGAGGAGCTGGTGAAGGCTGTCGGGGAGATGCCGCGCATCCGCCCGCCGGAGCCCGCGTTCACCGCGCCGCCCGACTACCAGCACACCACGTACCAGCAGGGGACGTACGGCCGTCAGGCACCGCATCCGGGTCTCACCCAGCCGGTCCAGACCCCGCCGCCGCCGCTGCAGAGCCGAACCGGCAAAGCCCTCAAGTGGGCTGTCTCGGCGCTGCTGATCGCCGCGCTCGGTCTCGGCAGCTGGCAGCTCGCCGACGCGCTCATGAACAGCAGGGGCCAGTCCAGCGAGCCGGACACCAGCCAGTCGGCCGACGGCAACGACAAGGGCACGGACAAGGCCAAGCCCGTCACGGCACTCGGCATCAAGGACGCCGCGGAGTACTACCCGGACGGCAAGCCGCAGCACGCCAACGACGCGAGGCTGACGTACGACAACAGCTCGTCGACGTACTGGCGGACGTACTCCTACACCGACGGCCCCACATTGGCGCCGTTCAAGCAGGGCGTCGGCATCGTCTACGACCTGGGCTCGGCCACGGAGGTGTCGGCTGCCTCAATAGGGCTGTACTACACGGGCGACCACACCACGGCCACGCTGTACGGGGCCGACTCCCTGTCGTCGTCCGCGCCCCTCAGCTCCATGACGAAGATCGCCACGAACAGGACGAGTGGCACCGACCTGAAGATCTCCGCCAAGAAGCCGGTGAAGACCCGGTACGTTCTCGTGTGGCTCACGGATGTGCCCTACGCGAACCGTGACCAGTTCAGTGGCGCCGGCTACAAGCAGGCGATCACCGACGTGAAGTTCACGGGCTGAGAGCTCACCGAGAGAGGGGGTCCGATGGCGCCCAGCGCTGATCACAGCGAGGTAAGCGATCAGGATCTCCTGGCTCGGCACGTGGGGGGCGACCCCGACGCCTTCAGTGAGCTTGTACGGCGACACCGGGACCGGCTGTGGGCGGTGGCCCTGCGGACGCTCGGAGATCGTGAGGAGGCCGCCGACGCCGTCCAGGACGCGCTGGTGTCCGCCTACCGGGCCGCCCACACCTTCCGTGGCCAGGCTGCCGTCACGACCTGGCTGCACCGCATCACGGTGAATGCCTGCCTGGACCGCGCCCGCAAGACGGCCTCTCGCAAAACGTCGCCCGTCGACGACACCGAGCGGCTGGAGCAGCTGCTGGAGCCGCACGAGTCGGCTTCCGCTCCCGCCGAGCGCAACGATCTGCACCGCCAGCTGCTGGAGGCCCTCGGCACCCTGCCGCAGGATCAGCGGGCGGCGCTCGTCCTGGTCGACATGCAGGGCTATCCGGTGGCCGAGGCCGCGCGAATTCTCGACGTACCGACCGGCACCGTGAAGAGCCGTTGTGCCCGTGGCAGAGCCAGACTCCTGCCGCTGCTGACCCATCTGCGTACGGATGGTGAGAGCAGCGGCAAAAAGTCGGGGCGTGGAAGGAACCGGGCGCAGGGGACATCCGTCCCACCCGCAGCGGGACCACATGATGCAGGGCCAAGCGATTCAGCTGCTGTGAAGGGCGGAGGTGGGCGAGCGTGACATCCACGACGGACACGGCCGGACACCCCGACGTCGAGGAGATCTCCGACCTCAGCGAAGGTCTTCTCTCTCCGTCCCGCACCACGCATGTCCGGCAGCATCTGGGCGAGTGCCCGCTCTGCGCCGATGTGTATGCCTCCCTGGAAGAGATCCGCAGTCTGCTCGGCACCCTGCCAGGACCACCCCGCATGCCCGACGACGTGGCAGGGCGGATCGATGCGGCCCTGGCAGCCGAGGCTCTTCTGAACGCCGCGGCGCCTGAGCGGGAGACCAGCGCGGAGCCCGCCGCAGCCGACATCTCGCACACCGCCCGGGGGGAGGAGGCCACCACGCATGTTTCACGTGAAACATCGCCGACGGTGGATCGCCCTGTCGGTCGTCCACGCGCGTCCACCGGCCCAGGCCGTATGAGCAAGCGGCGCCCCAAGCGTCGTACGACGGTCATCGGTGCTGTCTTCGCGATCGCGGCTCTGGGCTTCGGCACGGTCCTCGTCCAGTCGGGCGGCGAGAGTGATGGTCCTACGCGCCAAGCTGCGACCGCGGCTCCCTCGAACTTCTCCGGCGTCAAGCTGGAGAAGCGTGTCCAAGAGCTCTTGGGCGAGACCAAGACCGAGAACTCGCCCGGCCAGGAGGCCTTCGGCACCGCGACGACGCCGGACAAGAGCAGAAACACCGTCTTCAAGGCCGAGGTCCCGGTCTGTATCGCGAAGGGCATCGGCGATGTCACGGGGGCGATCGCTTCCGAGCCCGGTACCTACCGGGGAGCCGACGCCTACCTCGTGCTGCTGCCCGACCGCTCCGACGACTCGCACGTCACCGCTTATGTCGTCGACGCCTCCTGCTTGGACAGGGCTTCGGATCCCGCCGGGGACGTTCTCCTGAAGCAGTCCTACGCTCGCTCCTGAGGACTGTCTCTCGCGCTGTGGTATGCCTTGCATCCCTCTGCGGCTGTGTGCCGTCTCCGTGTGCCCGGACACACCGGGAATGCGCGCCCCTTAGGATCCGTTGGGTGGGGTGAGAGTTTCGAGAGCAGCTCCCGCCGGCATTACCCAGCAGTCTCCAGAGACGAGGAATCAAGCCGTGAGCGACGTCCGTAACGTGATCATCATCGGCTCCGGGCCCGCCGGCTACACGGCGGCGCTCTACACCGCGCGCGCGTCGCTGAAGCCGCTGGTGTTCGAAGGCGCCGTCACCGCGGGCGGCGCGCTGATGAACACCACCGAGGTGGAGAACTTCCCCGGCTTCCGGGACGGCATCATGGGTCCCGACCTCATGGACAACATGCGTGGCCAGGCCGAGCGATTCGGTGCCGAGCTCATTCCGGACGACATCGTCGCCGTGGACCTGAGCGGCGAGATCAAGACCGTCACGGACACGGCAGGCACAGTGCACCGCGCCAAGGCCGTCATCGTCACCACGGGCTCCCAGCACCGCAAGCTCGGGCTGCCCAACGAGGACGCGCTCTCCGGCCGCGGTGTCTCCTGGTGTGCCACCTGTGACGGGTTCTTCTTCAAGGACCAGGACATCGCTGTGATCGGCGGCGGAGACACGGCGATGGAGGAGGCGACCTTCCTCTCGCGCTTCGCCAAGTCCGTGACCATCGTCCACCGTCGGGACACGCTGCGCGCCTCCAAGGCGATGCAGGATCGCGCGTTCGCCGACCCGAAGATCTCCTTTGTGTGGGACAGCGAGGTCGCCGAGATCCAGGGCGACCAGAAGCTCGCCGGGCTGAAGCTGCGCAATCTCAAGACGGGCGAGACCTCGGAGCTGCCGGCCACGGGCCTGTTCATCGCGATCGGCCACGACCCGCGCACGGAACTCTTCAAGGGTCAGCTCGACCTGGACGACGAGGGTTATCTGAAGGTGGCCGCTCCGTCGACCCGGACGAACCTGACCGGTGTCTTCGGCGCCGGTGATGTCGTCGACCACACGTACCGGCAGGCGATCACCGCAGCCGGCACCGGCTGCTCCGCCGCCCTCGACGCCGAGCGGTATCTCGCCGCCCTGGCCGACGGGGACCAGGCCGCGGAGCCCGAGAAGACCACCGTCTGACCCCCGTCCGCCCCACCGCACCAACCAGTTAGGAGCCCTCAGTGGCCGGCACTCTGAAGAACGTGACCGACGACTCCTTCGAGCAGGACGTCCTCAAGAACGACAAGCCCGTCCTGGTGGACTTCTGGGCCGCCTGGTGCGGTCCGTGCCGCCAGATCGCGCCGTCTCTCGAAGCGATCGCCCAGGAGTACGGCGACAAGATCGAGATCGTCAAGCTCAACATCGACGAGAACCCGGCCACGGCTGCCAAGTACGGCGTCATGTCGATCCCGACGCTGAACGTCTACCAGGCCGGCGAGGTCGCCAAGACCATCGTCGGTGCCAAGCCGAAGGCCGCGATCGTGCGTGACCTTGAGGACTTCATCGCCGAGTGATGTTTCACGTGAAACATGAAGAGGCCAACCCGCTCGGGTTGGCCTCTTCGCTTTAGAGCGGTCGCAGCGCGGGCTCCTTCTGCACGGCCCCCAGAAGACGGTCCAGTGCCAGCTCGACGTCTTCCTTCCAGGAGAGCGTCGTCCGCAGCTCCAACCGCAGCCTCGGGTACGTGGGATGGGGGCGCACGGTCTTGAAGCCCACAGCCGTCAGATGGTCGGCGGGGAGGACACACGCCGGCTCCTTCCAACGGGCGTCCCCAAAAGCCTCTATGGCTTTGAAGCCCCGCCGCAGAAGGTCCTTGGCCACCGTCTGAACCATCACACGGCCCAGCCCTTGGCGCTGATAGCCCTGGGTGATGAAGGCGGTCATCAACTGAACCGCGTCGGGGGACACCGGACTTGTAGGGAACGCCAGGGCTCGGGGCACATAAGCAGGAGGCGCGTACAGCACGTACCCCACCGGGATCTCGTCCACGTAGACGACCCGGCCGCAGGACCCCCAGTCCAGCAGGACGGCGGAGATCCACGCCTCTTTCTCCAGAGCGGGCGTACCCGCTCTTACCGCGGCCTCGCCACTGACTGGGTCGAGCTCCCAGAAGACACACGAACGACAGCGCTTGGGAATGTCCTGAAGGTTGTCCAACGTGAGCGGTACGAGCCGACGCCCCATGAAGGCTGTTCCTCGCTTCCTTCGCCCGCAGCCTCGCGGGCGGCTGTCAGAGCGCTCCGCTCCCTGAGGAGACTGCCGATGAATCCGCCGACGGCCCCCAGTCCCAGGCCTGCCGTCACCAGTCCGGAACGGCTCACGGTTCGCATGGCCCCGCCTCTCCCAAGAAGACCCGCCAGGTCGATGCGCTCTACCGAATCGCATCGTATCCACGATGCGATTGCCTTGATACCGCCTCAAAGCAAAGAGCGGGCTGTGTCCGGTATACATCGGACACAGCCCGCTCAGGCGGTCGACGGGCCGGAAGTCAGCCCATTCCTCAGAAGGCTCAGGCCTCCGTCTCCTCCGAGTCGTCGTCCAGCAGGCTCTTCTGGAGTGCGAGCTTCTCGCCCGGGGCCAGCGTGCTCAGAATGCGCTCGAGGTCTTCCGTGGACGCGAACTCGACAGTGATCTTGCCCTTCTTCTGGCCCAGATCGATCTTCACCCGGGTCTCGAACCGATCGGAAAGCCGGGTGGCGAGCTCGCCCAGCGCCGGAGAGGGCACGGAGCCGGCACGAGGGCCCTTGGACCGCGTCGAGGCCTTCGGATGCAACCCCATCAGGGTGACGATCTCTTCCACCGCTCGGACCGAGAGTCCCTCGGCCACGATCCGGTGAGCCAGCTTGTCCTGCTCCTCCGAGTCCTCGACGGACAGCAGCGCCCGAGCGTGCCCCGCGGAGAGAACACCGGCGGCCACCCGACGCTGGACCGCCGGCGAGAGCTTCAGCAGACGCAGTGTGTTGGAGACCTGAGGGCGGGACCGACCGATACGGTCCGCCAGCTGGTCGTGCGTGCAGTTGAAATCCTTGAGCAACTGGTCGTAGGCGAATGCCTCTTCCAGCGGGTTCAGCTGGGCACGGTGAAGGTTCTCCAGAAGCGCGTCCAGAAGCAGCTTCTCGTCGTCCGTCGCCCGCACGATCGCCGGGATCGCTTCCAGATCGGCCTCATGGCAGGCTCGCCAGCGCCGCTCACCCATGATCAGCTCGTAGCGGGCCGGGCCCACCTGCCGAACGACAATGGGCTGGAGAAGACCGACCTCCTTGATGGAGGTGACGAGTTCCTGGAGAAGATCCTCGTCGAAGACCTCGCGCGGCTGACGCGGGTTCGGAGTGATGGAGTCGAGAGGCAGCTCGGCGAAGTAGGCGCCGACGGGTGCGGCAGGCAGTTCCGCCGTGCCGATCGGCGACAGTTCCTCTGTTTCACGTGAAACAGGCGGGAGTGTTGCCACCTTCGAGGCTCCCACCCCACGCTCCGGGCTGAAGACGGATGGCACCGCCGATGGCGTGGATGGGGACGCTCCCGCTGCTGGAGCTTCCTTCTCTCCTGTCGCAGCCGCTGGGATCAGTGCGGCGAGGCCACGGCCCAACCCCCTCCGTCGATCACTCACTGGACGCCCTCCACCACATTCGGATTGTTCTGAGCACCGATATGAGCGTGCGTCGGGTCGTACCCCACGCCCACGCCCCTCAGTGCGATTTCTCGTGCCGCCTCAAGATAGGAGAGGGCACCACTCGATCCTGGATCGTAGGTCAGCACCGTCTGCCCATAGCTCGGCGCCTCGGAGATACGGACCGAGCGGGGAATGCTCGTCCGCAGCACCTCCTCACCGAAGTGAGTGCGCACCTCGTCGGCGACCTGGGAGGCCAGACGCGTCCGGCCGTCGTACATGGTGAGCAGGATGGTCGACACATGAAGGATGGGGTTGAGGTGCCCCCGTACCAGGTCGACATTGCGGAGCAGCTGACCAAGGCCCTCCAGCGCGTAGTACTCGCACTGGATCGGGATGAGCACCTCCTGGCCGGCGACCATCGCGTTCACCGTCAGGAGGCCGAGCGAGGGAGGGCAGTCGATGAGGATGTAGTCCAGCGGCTGCTCGTACGCCTGAATCGCTCGTTGCAGTCGACTTTCCCGTGCTACGAGGGAGACCAGCTCGATCTCAGCACCGGCGAGATCGATCGTGGCGGGAGCGCAGAAGAGGCCCTCTACGTCGGGAACGGGCTGGACGACTTCTGCCAGAGGCTTGCTGTCGATCAGCACGTCGTAGATGGAGGGCACCTCGGCGTGATGGTCGATCCCCAGCGCGGTCGACGCGTTGCCCTGGGGGTCGAGGTCGATCACCAGAACGCGGGCCCCGTGCAGAGCCAGTGAAGCGGCAAGGTTGACGGTCGTCGTGGTCTTGCCGACGCCACCCTTCTGGTTGGCGACGACCATGACTCTGGTCTGCTCGGGCCGAGGCAGGCCTTCGCCGGCCCGGCCCAGAGCCTCTACCGCCAGCTGGGCGGCACGACCGATGGGAGTGTCGTCCATCGGGGGCGGTGTTTCACGTGAAACATCTTCCCCCATCGACTCGGTACGGGGACCGGGGACCGGATCGGTCATCGGTCCCGCGATGTTGGCGTCGGACCGCAAGGATTCACTCTCCTCGACTTCAGGCTCGCAATGAACAGAGCCTCCCATGCCTTCGGGGTCGTGAACCAGTGAGGCCTGGTCTTCTGTGGAGATTTCCACCTCTGTGGAAAACTCCGTTACCCCTCCGAGTGACCCGAGAGGCTTCCGGTCGCGCGGTTCGGCCGCAGCGCGGCCCCGACTGATGATGCCGTGCAGCAGTGAGCGACGTTTCACGTGAAACACGATGCCCAGCAGCACAGGCCGCGCTCGCGCGACACTCCGAGACGCGTAGGTTTGGCAGCTTGTGTGGAGTACGAGCGTCGTCAGGACGGATCAGCGAACGTCCTGGACCCGCAGCTAGCGGCGTCGGCGGGCACGCCCTGTCCGGGCCGCCTTGGCCCTCTTCGCGGCGAAGCGCACGCCCCCCGGGCTCTCCCCGACCTTCACCCGGACCACCGTGGACAGAGGATCGACCACGCCCTCGCCCACGTGGAGGACCGAGGTCTCCGCCGCGCCGAGCTTGCTCAGGGCCGAGGCAGCGCTCTTGAGCTCCTCCTCCGCGGTATCGCCCTTGAGGGCGAGCATCTCTCCGTACGGACGCAGCAGCGGAATGCCCCAGGCGGCCAATCGGTCCAATGGGGCCACGGCCCGGGCAGTCACCACATGGACCGGCTGCAAGGTCCCGAGGACCTCTTCGGCTCGGCCGCGGACGACGGTCACATGGTCGAGGCCCAAGAGCTCGACAACCTCGGTCAGAAAGTTCGTGCGCCGCAGCAGTGGCTCCAGCAGCGTGATCTTCAGGTCCTCCCGGACGAGGGCCAGCGGAATGCCGGGCAGTCCGGCACCGGACCCGACATCGCACACCGTGACCCCCTCGGGCACGACCTCGGAGAGCACCGCGCAGTTCAGTAGATGCCTCTCCCACAGGCGGGGCACCTCGCGCGGGCCGATGAGCCCTCGCTGCACGCCCGCCTCGGCCAGGAGCTCGGCGTACCGGACCGCGTCCGCGTAGCGATCACCGAATACGTCGCGTGCCTGCTCGGGCGCAGGGGGGAGCTCCGCTGACTCCGTCACGGGGACCGTCCTTCCGTACCGCAAGAGCGCACTGGGCGCTGACATCAGAACAACAGGCTGACAAAGTTCGGCCCCGCCTGCGGGCAGACGGGGCCGAAAACGTACGTACCGAATCAGGCGGGCAGCACGACGACGAAGCGCTGCGGCTCCTCGCCCTCGGACTCGCTGCGCAGGCCCGCCGACTTGACCGCGTCGTGGACGACCTTGCGCTCGAACGGGGTCATCGGCTTCAGCTTGACGGGCTCGCCGGTGCTCCTGGCCTCGGCCGCCGCCTTGGCGCCCAGCTCGGAGAGCTCGGCGCGCTTCTGGGCGCGGTAGCCCGCGATGTCCAGCATCAGACGGCTACGGTCACCGGTCTCGCGGTGCACGGCCAGGCGCGTGAGCTCCTGAAGCGCCTCGAGCACCTCGCCCTCCCGGCCGACGAGCTTGTTCAGGTCGCGGCCGCCGGAGTCGCTGATGATCGAGACAGAGGCACGGTCGGCCTCGACGTCCATGTCGATGTCGCCGTCGAGGTCTGCGATGTCCAGCAGACCTTCCAGGTAGTCCGCCGCGATCTCGCCCTCTTGCTCCAGGCGGGTCAGGGTGTCGCCACCCTCGGAGGCGGTGGAGGTGGTGCCTTCCGTCACGGGAGGAACTCCTTCTTACTTCTTGGACGGGGACTTGGGGCGCTGCTGGCCCTTGCGCTGACCGGACTGGGCCTTGCTGCGACCACCGGTGCCGGGCTTGGGCGCGGCCTTCTTGGCAGCAGCAGCCGGCTTGGCGTCCTCCGGCTGGTCGGACTTGCTCAGCGAGGTGGGCTCGGTCTGCTCGTCGTCGTCGATGCTCTTCGCACCGCCGGACTGACGCTGGGCCTTGCTCTGACGCTTGGGCTGCTGGCGCTTGGGCGTGCCAGGCGTGGGCGTACCGTCCTCGGCCGTGGCCACGGCGGAGACCTCACTCTTGACCACGGTGCCGTCGGTCTGGGCCGCGAGGCCCTCCTTGCCGAGGCCGGTGATGAACTTCCGCTCGTGCTCGTTGCGATCGCGGCCCTTGGCGACGATGGCCTTGACGATGGCGCGCTCGCGGCGGTTGCGCGTCTTGCCGTGCCGCGTGACGTGCTTGAAGAGGCGCTCCAGGTAGGCGGCCTGCGCCTTGGAACCCGGGGTCGGGTTGTTATGGATGACGTACATCTGCTGGCCCATGGTCCACACGTTGGTGGTCAGCCAGTAGACGAGGACACCAACCGGGAAGTTGATGCCGAAGACGGCGAACATGACCGGGAAGACGTACATCAGCATCTTCTGCTGCTGCATGAACGGCGTCTTCACCGTGGTGTCGACGTTCTTCGTCATCAACTGGCGCTGCGTGTAGAACTGCGATCCCGACATCAGAACGATCATGACCGCGGTCACGATGCGGACCGTGACCAGCGAAGCGTCGAGTGCGGCGACGTCCGCGGAGCTGTCGGTGAACTTCGCGGCCAGCGGGGCACCGAAGATGTGCGCCTTCTGCGCGCTGTCCAGCAGGTTCTGGTTGATCGAACCGATGGTGTCGTTGTTCGCGATGCTGTTGAGCACGTGGTACAGCGCGAAGAAGAACGGGGACTGCGCCAGGATGGGAAGGCACGAGGAGAGTGGGTTGGTGCCCGTCTCCTTGTACAGCTTCATCATCTCTTCGGACTGACGCTGCTTGTCGTTCTTGTAACGCTCCTGGATCTTCTTCATCTCGGGCTGCAGCGTCTGCATCGCCCGGGTCGCCTTGATCTGCTTCACGAAGAGCGGGATCAGGCAGATACGGATCAGGATCACCAGGGACACGATGGACAGGCCCCAGGCCCACCCGGTGTCGTCGCCGAAGAGGGCGCCGTACACCTTGTGGAACTGGACGATGACCCAGGAGACAGGTGTCGTGATGAAGCTGAAGAGACTGGCAATCGTGTCCACTAATCATGCTCCTTGGGCATGGGACGGGCTCTCGGCGGCCGGGCTCGAAGGGACGTGCCCTTCGGTGGCCGGTTCGGCGGCGGAGGACCCGCCCTTGCGTGCGCGCCACGTGCCACGCACCATCTCGTGCCACCGCGGACGCTTGCGCGGCGGGACGTGGTCCACACCGCCGAGCGACCACGGATTGCACCGCAGGATGCGCCAGGCGGTGAGTGCCGTTCCCTTGATCGCACCGTGCCGGTCGATGGCCGTGTAGCCGTAGTGGGAGCACGACGGGTAGTACTTGCACACCGGCCCGAGCAGTGGACTGATCGTCCACTGGTACAGCTTGATCAGCGCCAGCAGCGGGTACTTCATCGCGCGCCCCCTCCCAGCAGCCGCCCCAGGGCGGCATCCAGGTCTTGGGCCAGTTGTACGTGGTCGGCGTCACCCGCTCCGGGCAGCGCTCGTACTACTACCAGGCTACCGGGGGGCAACAGGGCGACTCGATCGCGCATCAGATGGCGAAGTCTGCGCTTCACCTTGTTACGGACGACCGAGCCACCGACGGCTTTGCTCACGACGAAACCCGCACGCGTCGGGGGAGCGCTCTCCCCAGGCGCGTGCGGGTCCGTGGCACCGCTACGTAGGTGAACGACGAGGAGCGGGCGGCCGGCCCGGCGTCCTCGTCGTACCGCGGTCGCGAAGTCCTCGCGCCGCCTCAGCCGATGCTCGGTAGGCAGCACGACGTCATGACCTGATCGGGATCAGGCGGACAGGCTGGCGCGACCCTTGCTGCGACGGTTCGCGAGAATCGCGCGACCGGCACGGGTACGCATCCGCAGGCGGAAGCCGTGGGTCTTGGCGCGACGACGGTTGTTCGGCTGGAAGGTGCGCTTGCTCACTCGGGGGCTCCAGAAAGAAATCGGTGTTGGCGGGTGCCGTCCTGGCTGTCACCGTGCGCCCACGAGTAGCTCGTATAAACGCCCGAGTGCACCGCTGTCCGATCACCTGACGCGATCTGTGCCCATCGGAGGCAGGCGGCAGCAGCCATCGACAACTCGACCTGGTTACGG